>NZ_JBBOUA010000001.1:595000-5135788 GCF_038005845.1 Priestia sp. FSL P4-0332 | reverse complement strand
CGAGCAATCCCTCCTTTTTCTAGCTTTTATGCGCTTTGTACAACCCTTGTACAACCTGTACAAAACCTTATGCATAAAAAATTTATATTTATACAATTGCTATTATGTGGGTAAATATATATTATAGAAGAAAGTCGACTATTCGACAGATTCCACATGGTGTGGATAACTTTATACAGTGATAGTGGAAATGATGTCCACAAGTTGTCCACAGTTTGTGGATAAAAACCAACTGTGGAAAAGTAATTAAGAGTGAAAACAAAAATATAATATCAAAGAATTCGGCATGATGCAATGAATTTTCGAAACTTATCCACAATCACTACACCTTGTGGAGAAAAGTTTTCCACAACACAAGATAGTGTGCATGAGTTGTCGATAAGAAATGGAAAAGTAGAAAAATGTCGAAAAAACTTATCCACAATGGTTTAAGAGAAGAATTTGAATAAAAAAGAGGCTTTTTATAACCTGTATTGTTGTAGTTTTGTTCAGTAAGGATGCGATCGCAGCTGGTAGAGAAAGAAAAAGAGATGAAAAGGAAAAAATTTTTCTTTAATAAATCAATGAATTTTATTGATTAGGTATAGACAATTGGGTTATAAAGATATTAGAATGAAGAAGATTGAGTAAAACAGATAATGAAACCAAGAGATTGAAAATTTTATTTTTTAAATAACATTGACATCTTCTTAGTCTTTTCATTATAATTGCAAGGACTGTCTTTTTCAGTTATTCCTCGAGGAGGTGTTTATAGATGAAAAGAACTTACCAACCAAACAAACGTAAGCACAGTAAAGTACACGGTTTCCGCGCTCGTATGAGCTCAGCGAATGGACGTAAAGTTTTAGCTCGTCGTCGTCGTAAAGGAAGAAAAGTATTATCAGCATAATAGACCACTGACGCCAGTGGTCTTTTTTCGCTTTATAAGGCTAAAATCACCTCTGTTCCTGTAGGGACTACATAAAAGCATGACCTGAAAAAGGGCAGGAGTTGTTAAAAATGAAAAAAAGATATCGTATAAAAAAGAATGATGAATTTCAAACAGTTTTTAAAAAGGGCAAGTCCGTAGCGAATCGCCAATTTGTCTTGTATGTTCTAGACAAACCGGATCAAGAACATTTCCGCGTAGGATTCTCCGTGGGCAAAAAGATTGGAAATGCCGTGACTCGTAATCGAGTTAAGCGCCTTGCTAAACAAATTATGTTTGAATTCACACCGTATTTGAAGCAAGACAAAGATTATATTGTAATTGCAAGGCAGCCTGCTGCAACAATGAGCTATGAAGAAATTAAAAGCAGCTTGCAGCATGTCTTTAAGCGTGGCAAATTACTTACACATAGACAAAACGATTAATAAACAATAGAAGAAAAGCCTTTAATAGCTGTTGTTTTTCTACCGCATCCTTATATAATGGATTTTGACGCACTTTCAGAATTGAAAGGTGAACATGTAGAAGGAGGAAAACAGGTGAAGAAGAAGTTGTTTTTAGGGATAACGCTTATCTTTCTATTAACTGTTTTAGCGGGTTGTACGGAAATTAACCAACCTATTACAGATGATAGTAAAGGTTTTTGGAATGAGTATGTTGTGTATCCGCTGTCATTAGTCATTACGTATCTGGCGGAGGTATTTAAAAGCTATGGAGTTGCGATCATCGTTGTCACAATCCTGATTCGCTTACTTATTCTACCGCTTATGATTAAACAGATGAGAAACACGAAAGCAATGCAGACGCTTCAGCCCGAAATGCAGAAGTTAAAGGAGAAGTACAGTTCAAAAGATGCCCAGACGCAGCAGCAATTGCAGAAAGAAACGATGGCATTATTCCAAACTTACGGAGTAAATCCTTTAGCTGGGTGCTTCCCAATTCTAATTCAAATGCCCATTCTTATCGGAATTTTCCACGCGATTACACGAACGTCAGAAATCGCAAACAACAGCTTTTTATGGTTTGATTTAGGTGCGCGTGATCCGCTATTTATCTTACCAGTTGTCGCAGGAATCACAACGTTTATTCAGCAAAAGATGATGATGGCCGGAAATGCAAATCAAAATCCTCAAATGGCTATGATGCTTTGGGTTATGCCGATCATGATTGTCGTTTTTGCAATCAATTTTCCAGCCGCTTTATCTCTTTATTGGGTAGTGGGAAATCTATTTATGATTATTCAAACCTACTTCATTAAAGGGCCAGACTTAAAACAAGCGAATATTGAAGGGGTTAAAAAATGAACGAAATCACAATTACGGCCCAGACGATTGAAGCTGCTGTTCAAGAAGCATTAGATGCTTTAGAAGTAGAGCGAAATCAAACAAATGTAGAAATAATTGAACCAGGCAAAAAAGGATTTTTAGGAATCTTTAAGGGAAAACCCGCAGTTGTAAAAGTTACAAAAATAGTTGACCCTGTAGAGGAAGCGGTTCATTTTATTACAAATGTTAGCCGTGAAATGGGGATTTCGATTCATACGAACGTCAAAAAAACCTCGCGAAACTGCATAATTGAGATTAGTAGCGATTCAGCGGGAATGCTGATTGGAAAACATGGACAAACCCTCAATGCGCTCCAGCTTCTCACACAACTGGTAGCTAATCGATACAGTCAGCAATTTTTAAATGTTGTATTAAACCCAGAAGGCTACCGAGAAAAACGAAAAGAAATGGTCGAAAAACTGGCATTAAAAATAGCGAATCAGGCGATTAAAACGAATCGACCTGTTCAACTAGAACCAATGCCTTCGCATGAAAGAAAAATGATTCACCAAGTGTTAGCTAAAAATTCTTTAGTTGAGACACACTCTATCGGAAAAGAACCGAAAAGAAGTATTTTGGTTCAGCCCGTCGGAAAAAAGCACTAGCAAAATGCGCTAGTGCTTTTTTATGTTTACTTTTATCAAGCTAGCGTTCAAAAAATCAAGTTACATACGTTGTTATTCACATGTGGATAAGTTAAAATAGTACATACTGCCTGTTTTTCTTGCTGTGCATAACAGAAGAACGTTAGAGATGTTCCAAATCTGTGAATTGTGGTATTCTATTTATTTGGTTCATACAAATTACGGGCCTTAAAATAGATGTTTTTGTTCGTGTAAAATTGTTAACGATGATAGTATATAACATCGTTTAAAATAAAAGGTTTATAAAATGAAATGAGGTGAAGTTGGTGCTAGATTTTGATACAATTGCGGCCATTTCTACACCAATGGGAGAGGGAGCTATTGCCATCGTCCGCCTGAGTGGTGAAGAAGCCATTACGATTGCAGATCGTATCTTTAAAAGCGTTTCGAACAAACGATTAACAGACGTAGCTTCTCATACTATTCACTACGGTCATATCGTAGATCCCAAGACAGAGCAAGTCGTCGAAGAAGTGATGCTTTCCATTATGAAAGGTCCCAAGACATTTACTAGAGAAGACATTATTGAAATTAACTGTCACGGAGGAATTGTATCCGTTAATCGTGTGCTGCAGTTAGTTATTGCAAATGGTGCCCGTTTAGCTGAGCCGGGTGAGTTTACAAAACGAGCATTTTTAAATGGTCGAGTAGACTTGTCACAAGCAGAAGCTGTAATGGATTTAATTCGTGCCAAAACAGATAAAGCGATGAATATGGCGATTGGCCAAATGGAAGGGCGTTTGTCCAAGCTAGTACGTCATTTACGGCAGGAAATTCTCGAAACACTTGCCCATGTAGAAGTAAACATTGACTACCCAGAATATGACGATGTAGAGGAAATGACTCACCAAGTATTGATCGAAAAAGCTTCAAATGTACGCCAAGAAATTGATAAGCTTCTTCAAACCTCTCATCAAGGAAAAATTTTAAGAGAAGGATTGGCTACGGTTATTATTGGACGTCCTAATGTAGGGAAATCTTCTCTTCTAAATAGTTTAGTGCAAGATGCAAAGGCCATTGTCACAGACATTCCTGGAACGACGCGAGATGTAATCGAAGAGTACGTCAATGTGCGAGGAGTTCCTCTGCGATTAGTTGATACAGCTGGAATTCGTGAAACAGAAGATATTGTAGAACGAATTGGTGTGGAACGCTCCCGTCAGTATTTGAAAGAAGCAGATTTAATTTTGCTTGTGTTGAATTTTAATGAAGAACTAACGGACGAAGATAAAAAGCTATTTGAAGCTGTAAAAGGCATGGACGTTATCGTGATTGTGAATAAAACAGATCTTGAGCAAAAAATTAATCTAGAGGAAGTGCAGCAATTTGCTGGTGATCATCCAGTAGTGACGACTTCGCTCCTTCAAGAACAAGGAGTAGATCAGCTTGAAGAAGCAATCGCAGCTCTTTTCTTTGGAGGAACAATTGAATCTCAAGATTTAACATATTTATCTAATACGAGACATATTGCGCTTTTAACGCAAGCAAGAGGAGCTATCGATGAGGCCATCACAGGCATTGAAAGTGGTGTTCCAATCGATATCGTCCAAATTGATTTAACAAGAACGTGGGAACTATTAGGTGAAATTATTGGTGATGCTGTTCACGAAAGCTTAATTGATCAGTTGTTCTCTCAATTCTGTTTAGGAAAATAGATTATTAAAGGAGGCTACTATTATGCAATATGAAGGTGGACAATATGATGTTATTGTCATTGGAGCAGGTCATGCAGGTTGTGAAGCGGCACTTGCTTCTGCGCGTATGGGTGCTAAAACGTTAACGTTGACCATCAACTTAGACATGGTGGCATTTATGCCCTGCAACCCTTCTGTAGGCGGTCCTGCAAAAGGTATTGTCGTACGTGAAATTGATGCTCTTGGCGGAGAAATGGGTAGAAATATCGATAAAACTCATATTCAAATGAGAATGTTAAACACAGGAAAAGGTCCAGCTGTTCGAGCACTTAGAGCTCAAGCGGATAAATTTGCTTATCAGCATGAAATGAAAAAAACGTTAGAAAATGAAGAAAATCTAACGCTTATGCAAGGTATGGTAGAACAATTAATCGTAGAAGACGGTGTATGTACGGGCGTTGTCACTCAAACGGGAGCTGTGTATAAAGCTAAAACAGTTGTTATTACGACAGGGACATTCTTACGCGGGGAAATTATTTTAGGTGAACTAAAATATTCAAGCGGTCCTAATAATCAACAACCGGCTATTAAGCTTTCTGAACACTTAGAGGAGTTAGGGCTGGACATGGTCCGTTTTAAAACAGGAACTCCACCTCGTGTTAATAGCTCAACTATTGATTACAGCAAAACGGAGATTCAGCCTGGGGATGATGTGCCTCGTGCTTTCTCATACGAAACAACACAGTACATTACAGATCAACTGCCTTGCTGGTTAACATATACAAGTGAACAAACTCATCAAATTATTGATGACAACCTTCACTTATCTCCTATGTATTCTGGGATGATCAAAGGTACTGGACCACGCTACTGTCCATCTATTGAAGATAAGGTTGTGCGCTTTAATGATAAACCGCGCCACCAAATTTTCTTAGAGCCAGAAGGACGAAATACGCAAGAAGTATATGTTCAAGGACTATCAACAAGCCTTCCTGAGCACGTACAGCGTCAAATGCTTGCGACAATTCCTGGTCTTGAAAAAGTCCAAATGATGCGTGCGGGCTATGCTATTGAATATGATGCAATTGTTCCGACTCAGTTATGGCCAACGCTTGAAACGAAGAAAATTAAAAATCTTTATACGGCTGGACAAATTAACGGAACATCTGGTTATGAAGAAGCTGCAGGCCAAGGTCTTCTTGCTGGAATTAACGCGGGAAGAAGAGCGCTGGAACAAGAAGAAGTCATCTTAGGACGTTCTGATGCTTACATCGGTGTATTGGTGGATGATTTAGTAACAAAAGGAACAAATGAACCGTACCGTCTGCTAACGTCTCGTGCAGAATATCGTTTATTGCTTCGTCATGATAACGCTGATTTACGCCTTACTGAAATTGGTCGTGAACTAGGATTAATCAGCGATGAGCGCTATGCTAAATTTGAACAGAAGAAAGCGGAAATCGAGCAAGAGAAGAAACGTCTTTTCTCCTTTATTATTAAGCCGAATGAAGCTGTTCAACAACTGATTAAAGAAGCTGGCGGCAGCGAATTAAAAGATGGCATTCGTGCGACAGATTTACTTCGCCGTCCTGAAATGACATATACTCATATTCATCAATTAGCACCAGCTGATGAGACGGTAGATCCTGAAGTAGCTGAACAAGTAGAAATTCAGGTGAAATACGAAGGATATATTCAGAAATCACTTCAGCAAGTTGAACGCTTGAAGAAGTTAGAAAACAAAAAGATTCCTGATTATATCGATTATGATGCAATTAACGGTTTAGCTACAGAAGCACGTCAAAAATTAAACCAAGTGCGTCCACTAACGGTAGCGCAAGCATCACGTATTTCTGGAGTCAACCCAGCTGATATTTCAATCTTGCTTGTTTATATTGAACAAGGGCGCATCGCTAAAGTATCAAATGATTAAAACTCTTAGGCGCGAAGAAAGGGAAACTCAATGAATATTCAACAGTTTCAACAGCTATTAGAGGAAAAGGGAATTTCTCTTTCTTCTAAACAGCTGAATCAATTTGAAAAGTATTATCAAGTTTTAGTGGAATGGAACGAAAAAATGAATTTAACTGCTATCACTGATCACGGTGAAGTGTATGAAAAGCATTTTTACGATTCTATTTCAGCTGCTTTTTTTCAAGACTTTACAGAAATTGAATCCATGTGTGATGTAGGTGCAGGAGCAGGATTTCCAAGTATTCCGATCAAAATTTGCTTCCCGCATTTGCATGTAACAATCGTTGATTCGTTACAAAAGCGTATTACGTTTTTAACGCATCTTGTAAATGAGCTTGAACTAGACAATGTCACACTATGTCATGATCGAGCTGAAACATTTGGTAAAAAAGAAACGATTCGCGAATCATTCGATCTTGTAACGGCAAGAGCCGTGGCGCGTATCTCGGTTCTTAATGAATTTTGCTTACCGCTTGTTAAAGAACGAGGACGCTTTTTAGCAATGAAAGGTGCTTCTGCCCCTGAGGAATTAAAAAATGGAGAAAAATCATTCCAAGTATTAGGTGGAAAAGTGAAGTCGATTGAACATTTCCAATTGCCTTTGGAGCAAAGTGAACGTTACATTATTTTAATAGACAAAATCAAGAAAACGCCTAAAAAATATCCTAGAAAACCTGGTACCCCAGTTAAGCTTCCACTAGAGTAGGTATTAAATAGATAGAGAAGAGAATGTTTCATATGAAACATTTTCTTCTCTATATTTTCTGTTTAGAAAGCAGGATATGATTAAAAAACATCGAATTAGTTTAAGGCGGGATTTTCCTGAAGGTGGTGTGGGACTATGAAATCTGCTTTTTCACGTTTTTTTAATTTAAAAGAAAAAGATGAGGATATTCATGTAGAGATTGAAACTGTCCAAGATGAAAATGTCGAAAAAGTTTTAAGAGATGAAGTAAAACAAATTAGGGTTTCAAGTATTATTCCGAATCGTTATCAGCCGCGTACTGTGTTTAATGAAGCAAAAATTGAAGAGCTAGCTCTTACTATTCATACACACGGTATTATTCAACCTATTGTGGTTCGACCGACTGAGGGCGAAGAATACGAATTAATTGCTGGAGAACGCCGGTGGAGAGCTGTACAAAGCTTAGGATGGGATACGGTTCCTGCAATTGTGAAACATTTTAACGATACAGAAACGGCCTCTGTGGCTTTAATAGAAAACTTACAACGTGAAGAGCTAACGGCTGTCGAAGAAGCACTAGCCTACGCAAAGTTAATTGAGTTACATAATCTTACCCAAGAGGCATTAGCTCAACGTTTAGGAAAAGGCCAATCCACAATTGCAAACAAGCTTCGTTTGTTAAAGCTTCCTGTTGAAATACAAGAAGCAATCAAACAAAAATTGATTACAGAGCGACATGCAAGAGCGCTCATTCCCCTCAAAAATCAAGAAAAACAACTTCAAGTATTAGCTGAGATTATTGAAAAACAATTAAATGTAAAACAAACGGAAGATCGAGTAGTTAAATTGTTAGAAACGCAGGTTAAAAAGCCAAAAGCTAAAAGAAAAGCGTTTAGTAAAGATACGCGTATTGCAATGAATACAATTCGTCAATCCTTGACAATGGTTAGTGACAGCGGTATTTCATTAAACACGGAAGAAGAAGAGTTTGATGAATATTTTCAGTTTACTATTAAGATTCCGAAAAAATAAAGAAATAGCCCTCATCTTTTTTTGATGAGGCTTTTTTATCAAAGTTTTTCGTCAGAAAATTCAATGAACAATTAAACTGTCTGGACAAATGGGATGGAAATGAAAGTAGGTGACAACATGGGGAAAATTGTGGCAGTTGCGAATCAAAAAGGTGGAGTTGGAAAAACAACAACCGCTGTTAATTTAGGAGCTTGTTTAGCTGAACAAGGAAAAAAGGTTCTACTTGTAGACGGAGATCCACAGGGTAACGCTACGAGTGGAGTTGGCATAGATAAAGCAGATGTAGATGAATGTATTTACAATGTAGTAGTGGAAGATATGGAAGCCAAAAACGTTGTGCGTTCAACAGCCGTCGAAAATTTATCAATCATTCCCGCGACCATTCAATTAGCTGGTGCAGAAATTGAATTAGTGTCGACTATTTCACGTGAAGTTCGACTTAAGAGAGCTTTAGAAACGGTGAAAGATCACTTTGATTATGTTATTATTGATTGTCCCCCTTCTCTTGGTTTACTGACATTAAATGCTTTAACGGCAGCTGATTCTGTTTTAATACCTGTACAGTGTGAATATTATGCGCTTGAAGGATTAAGTCAACTGCTAAATACCGTTAGATTAGTCCAAAAACATTTGAATAATCAACTGCGTATCGAAGGTGTATTGTTGACTATGCTTGACGCACGCACAAATTTAGGACTGCAGGTAACAGCAGAAGTGAAGAAGTACTTTCAGGATCGCGTTTATCAAACGATTATTCCTCGAAATGTTCGTTTGAGCGAAGCACCTAGTCATGGTGAACCAATTATCTTATATGATGCAAGATCTAGAGGGGCCGCAGTTTATACGGAACTTGCAAAGGAAGTGATTTATAATGGCGAAAGGATTAGGGAAAGGAATTAATGCCTTATTTTCAGGCTTAGATGCACAGGCTGATGATTCAATTCAGGAAGTTGCTATTCACGAACTCAGACCCAACCCCTATCAACCACGTAAAACGTTTAATAAAGAAGCAATTAATGAGTTAAAGCAATCCATTTTACATCATGGCATCTTACAGCCTATTGTAGCTCGCAAAAGCATTAAAGGCTATGAAATCTTAGCGGGTGAAAGACGATTTAGAGCTGCTAAAGAAGCCGACCTTGCTACTGTTCCTGTCATTATAAAAGACTTTTCAGAAAAGCAAATGATGGAACTAGCTTTGTTGGAGAATTTACAGCGTGAAGATTTGACGCCAATTGAAGAAGCAACCGCTTATCAATTGCTTATGGATAAGCTCGATATGACACAGGAGCAACTTGCTACACGACTGGGAAAAAGCCGACCTCATATTGCTAACTATGTTCGCCTCTTGCAGTTGCCTGAGGAAATTCAAACCCTCATTTCTACTAATGAATTGTCTATGGGCCACGGGCGTACGCTAGTCGGTTTGAAAAATAAAGCTCTTCTACCTAAAGTCGTTGAAAAAATACGCAAGGAACAATTGAATGTTAGACAGCTAGAGGCTTATATTGCCCACTTAAATAAAGCCGTTCCACGTGAAACATCAAAAACTAAAAAAGATAAAGATTTATTTATAAAACAAAGTGAAACACAGCTTCGTGAGCGTTTTGGTACCTCTGTTCACATTACACAAAGCAAGAAAAAAGGAAAAATTGAAATCGAATTTTTCTCTAAAGAAGATTTAAACCGTCTTCTTGAATTATTTAACGATCTTTCTCAGACTAACAAATCTTCTGTATAAAAAAGGTTGTCCTAGTTTTAGGACAACCTTTTTTATTGTTTATAATGTCTTACAGGTTGGTAAACCGAAGAATTATTAAACTCTTTCTCTCGTTCGTTGTGCGCAGTCTCAATACTTTTCGCAATTAAATCGGCAATGCACATAACGAGGTGAAGCCTCGTATTTTGCAAGACGAAAAACTCCATAAATCCGCTCACGTTGACAACCCCTGTTATATGAATATCCCCGACTGGCGGCAATTCTTTATTAACTCCTGCTCCTGGTTTAACGGGTCCTATTCCAAGTGATGCAGAGCCTACGCTTTTCATACGACCTAAACAAGCATCAATTCCAATAATAAAAGGATTCGGGAAAAGCTTTTGAATATGTTTTAACGTTTCTTTCAAATTAACAGCATGAACAGGCTCTTCTAACGTTCCAAAAATGTGAAAAGATGAAACTTTTTTTTCATTCAGTTTCGTTCCGACTAATGGACCCAATGAGTCCCCAGTTGAACGGTCCGTTCCAATACATACAAAAACAATTGGTCTGTCTTTCTGTGCTGGAAGTAAAGATAGTAACTGTGTACTCAGCTTCTTTGTAGCAGATTCTTCATCATGAAATACGCGGGTTGAATGTTGTGTCTTCTCAAAGAAGGGAGATTTTAAATTCATAGGGTCCACTCCTTATACATAATAGTAACAGTATACGAAGATTTTGAAGATTCTATACATATATTTCATGGATTGGGGGAAAATCGATGTGGAGAGCAGGATGTAAATGGATATTCTTAATTATGGGAACCATGATAGGCGCTGGGTATGCTTCAGGGAGAGAGCTATGGCAGTTTTTTGGCGAAGAAAGCGGACTTGCTATTTTTCTATTTTCTATTATTTTTGCGATTTCTTGCAATGTGATTATGCAAATCAGCTATCGCTACCGAACCAATCAATTTTACCCAGTGCTAATTGAATTAATAGGAAAGAGATGGGCTGCAGCCTATGATGTTTTAATCGTTTTTTATTTGTTTACGACGACGGTGATTATGATCGCGGGCGGCGGGGCGACATTGGAAATGTGGCATGTTCCTTATTGGTGGGGAATTGGCGCTCTTAGTGCGTTTATCGTCTTTGTTTTTTCAAGAGGATTAAATGGGCTTCTTTCTATCAATTCTTTCGTTATGCCAATCTTAATGATTGGACTAGCTGGCGTCCTTCTTACATTTGTTTTACGTCATCCTGGAGTAACTGATTGGCATCTTCAGCATAATTGGCCTGCTGCGTTTACCTTTACAGCTTTAAATATTCTTCCTCTTGTCGCGGTATTATCTACAATTGGAAAGGAAATTAAAAGCAAAAAAGAGATTTATATTGCAAGTGTTGGCAGTGGCTTTTTATTAGGGGGGCTCTCCTTTATTTATAATGAATCGCTTATTCAAGTTTCAGGCCTTCTTTCTTCCTATGAAATTCCATTATTCGCTATTCTTAAAGACTTTCCTTATACGATGCTGTTTTTAATGAGCATTGTTTTGCTCATTGCAATTTATACAACAGCCGTATCGGGAATCTTAGGACTGACCGCGCGTTTTCATACTGAAAAGGTGCAATCTCTTTGGAAACTGGCAGCCTGCTGGCTACTTTTAATGATTCCCTTTACAAAGTTAGGTTTTTCTACTTTGATTGCCGTTTTGTATCCAATGTATGGAATCGTCAATTTATTTTTAGTAACAGCCGTTCTATTATATCCATTTCGAAATCGCTACAAAAGTTCGTAGAAACTTGCTACAATAGATTAAAACTTTCTCGTATGTAGAGTATGTTACGATAGGAGCTACATGTAGTATGAATTCGTTGACGTCAGTTTTTAAGAACGTATTTGAGCCGTTTTTTCAAGAAGAAACGTGGGCACACATTGGAGAAGGCTTCATAAAAATTCTGTTGATTCTGCTTATTTCCATGTTTTTAATTCGAATTGGAAAGCAAGCGTTAAATAAATTTGTAGAGGTTCGCACAAATAGCCCTCTGCGTATTTCTGAGCGACGAGAAGCTACCATGGTCCGTTTGCTTCAGAATGTTTTTTCTTATGTTATTTATTTCGTTGCCGGAGTTATGATTTTAGAAACATTATCGGTAGATGTTCGAGGATTGCTAGCGGGGGCTGGAATCGTAGGGCTCGCGGTAGGGTTTGGTGCTCAAAACTTAGTGAAAGACATCATCACGGGATTTTTTATTATCTTTGAAGATCAGTTCTCCGTTGGCGATTATGTTCGAGTAGGAACATTTGAGGGAACTGTAGAAGAAATTGGGTTGCGAACAACAAAGATTAAGAGTTGGACAGGCGAAATTAATATTTTGCCCAATGGCAGTATTGTGGAGGTCACTAATTTTTCGTTACATAACAGCGTAGCTTTTGTTGATGTAAGCATTTCTTATGAAGAAAACATACAAAAAGCAGAACAAGTGATTTTAGAGCTCTTAGAAGAATTGCCAAGCCGCTATGAAGATATGGTTAAAACGCCTGAATTGCTGGGGGTTCAAAATATCCATGCAACTGAAGTCACAATGAGGATTACAAGCGAAGTAAAACCAATGAGGCATTTCCATATTTCTCGTATGATTCGTAAAGAAGTGCGTACAAGGCTAAATGAACATGGCATTGAAGTTCCATTTCCTCGTATGGTTATGTATAATCGTACAGAAGAAGCACAGCATTCGTCGACGTTGAAAGGGAAATAAGGGGGAGAGAGCTGATGACGGAAAAAGAATTTGGTTTAAATGACGTTGTGGAAATGAAAAAACCTCATCCTTGCGGTACAAATGAATGGAAAATCATTCGAATGGGAATGGATATCCGCATTAAATGTGAAGGCTGCGGCCACAGCGTAATGATTCCACGACGTGATTTTGCACGTAAAATGAAAAAAATTCTTGTAAAGCATGAGGAATAACCTCATGCATTTTCTATGTTTATGCCTTATACTGTAAGGTGGGACAAAATGAAGTATCTTAACATGATGCGACTAAAGGTTCTTTATTAAACTTGTATTTCAAAAGTTGACTCACTATAATTGTGACAGGTTAACTTGTTTCGGATATATAAAGAGGAGTGAATAAATATATGGCTTTAACAGCTGGAATTGTTGGTCTTCCGAACGTTGGAAAATCAACATTATTTAATGCAATTACACAAGCGGGCGCAGAATCTGCGAACTATCCTTTCTGTACGATTGATCCTAACGTGGGTATTGTAGAAGTACCTGATCATCGTCTTCAAAAACTTACAGAGCTTGTAAAACCTAAAAAAACAATTCCAACAGCATTTGAATTCACAGATATCGCTGGAATCGTAAAAGGTGCTAGTAAAGGTGAAGGTCTTGGAAACAAATTCTTATCTCATATTCGAGAAGTAGATGCAATTTGTCACGTTGTACGTTGTTTTGAAGATGAAAACATCACGCACGTTTCAGGAAAAGTAGACCCTATTTCAGATATTGAAACAATTAATTTAGAATTAATTTTAGCGGATTTAGAAACGGTAGAGAAGCGTATCGGCCGTGTTCAAAAAATGGCTAAACAAAAAGATAAAGAAGCAATGTATGAATACGAAATTCTAGAGAAACTAAAGAATGCATTTGAAAGTGATCAGCCAGCTCGTGCTGTATCATTTACAGAAGAACAAATGAAGTTAGTAAAACAATTTCACTTGCTAACGATCAAACCTATTCTTTATGTAGCAAACGTTGCTGAAGATGAAGTAGCCGATGCATCTGCTAACGAATATGTAGCAAAAGTGCGCGAGTATGCGGCAAGTGAAGGTGCAGAAGTAATCGTTGTTTGCGCACGCATTGAATCTGAAATTGCTGAACTTGAAGGAGAAGAAAAAGCAATGTTCCTTGAAGAACTAGGCATTGAACAGTCAGGTCTAGATCAGCTTGTACGTGCAGCGTACGATTTACTTGGATTAGCTACGTACTTTACAGCTGGTGAGCAAGAAGTACGGGCGTGGACGTTTACACAAGGTATGAAAGCTCCTGAGTGTGCAGGTATTATTCATACAGATTTTGAACGCGGATTTATTCGTGCAGAAACGGTATCATATGAAGACTTATTAGCTGCCAAAACAATGGGAGCAGCTCGTGAAGCCGGAAAAGTACGTTTAGAAGGAAAAGAATACATCGTAAAAGACGGAGACGTTATGCATTTCCGCTTTAACGTATAAGATTAAAAGCCGAAAGAAAATATTTTCTTTCGGCTTTTGTCGTATGTGAAAATATTAGCGTATATTTACGAAACAGGCGGCAATGCGTATTGCTTTGCCTATGGTAGTGTGCTATAATTTTAATTCGTGAGTAATATTTTATTGCTCCTTGCCCGTTTCGGGCCGTTAGACCAAAAGGAGGTGACAGTGATGAGAAAGTATGAAGTAATGTACATCATCCGTCCAAGCATTGATGACGAAGCAAAGAAAGCATTAGTTGAGCGCTTCAACGGCGTATTAACTGATAATGGTGCTGAAATCGCAAATGTTAAAGAATGGGGTAAACGTCGTTTAGCATACGAAATCAATGATTTCCGTGACGGTTACTACATGATTCTTGACGTGGCGGCTACTTCAGAAGCAGTTTCTGAATTTGATCGTCTTGCGAAAATCAACGAAGACATTATCCGTCATATCGTTGTTAAACAAGAAGCATAATTAAACGTTTAAATAAATTGGGTTTTATTTCCTTAAGGAGTGGTTCTGATGATGAATCGCGTAATTCTCGTAGGACGCTTAACCAAAGATCCTGAATTACGTTATACCCCGAGTGGAGCAGCGGTTGCAACATTCACTTTAGCGGTAAACCGCACATTTACAAATCAGCAAGGTGAACGTGAAGCTGACTTCATCAACTGTGTTGTATGGCGTCGTCAGGCTGAAAATGCAGCCAATTTCCTTAAAAAAGGAAGTTTAGCTGGTGTTGATGGTCGACTACAATCTCGCAGTTACGAAGGACAAGACGGTCGTCGTGTATACGTAACGGAAGTTGTAGCGGAAAGTGTGCAATTTTTAGAGCCGAAAAGTGGCGGTGGGGATACGCAACGCAGTAACTTTGCTAACACTGGAGGATCTGGACAAGGCTCTCCATTTGGAGATAATCAGAACCGTAACTCAGGTAATCAAGGTTATACTCGCGTTGATGATGATCCATTTGCAAATAATGGCGAGACAATTGACATTTCTGATGACGATTTACCGTTTTAATTCGCAGTAGATTATCCGGAGTATAAAATTTTATAGAAACTTTTAAGCGGAAGGAGGCGTATCAAAATGGCAGGTGGACGTAAAGGTGGACGCAACAGACGTCGTAAAGTTTGTTTCTTCACAGCAAACGGCATCACTCACATCGATTACAAAGATGTAGATATGCTTAAAAAATTCGTTTCAGAGCGTGGTAAAATTTTACCTCGTCGTGTAACTGGAACAAGCGCTAAATACCAACGTAAATTAACGATCGCTATCAAACGCGCTCGTCAAATGGCATTATTACCATATGTTTCTGGTGAATAATGAACGGTATAAAAAGAGGCAGTAAGGATTCCCTTACTGCCTCTTTTTACATTACATAGGTACTCTTTTGCCAAATAGTTGCTTCTTACTAACTGAATCGATAAAATAAATAATAGTCTATATCAACGAGGTGAAGTTGTGAAAGGAATTCGATATATTACAGAAGGAGCAGCTCTTTTAGCGCTGTTTGTGGCGCTGTTGCTTTTTTCACTATACATACCTGTTGTGGGAACCATTTTTCAACTAGCGCTAGCTGTTCCATTTATTGTGTATACCGTTCGTCATGGGTGGAAAAAGGCAATATTATTTTTAGTAGTAGGGTTGTTATTGACTTTGTTATTTGGAAATGTGTTGACTCTTCCTTTTACATTTGTATTTGGTATTGGTGGATTAGCAATAGGAATGCTTTACCGACAAAAACAAAAAAGGTATACCATTTTACTAGGCGGCACGGTTGCATTTAGTTTAGGTTTACTTTTATTGTTCGTAGGAGCAAATGTCATTTTTAATGTTAATTTAATGGAGCAAATAAATAATGCTTTAGATCAATCGATTAATCAAAGTATTGAAATGATGAAAAGTTTAGGACAAGACGTTAAGGAATCTCAAATTGACCAAATGAGAGATGCATTTGATATGTTTAAAAATCTGTTGCCTCTATTAATTGTTATAGGTGGAGTTATTCTGGCCTTTTTCTCTCAGCTTATTGCTACGCCTATTCTTAAAAGAACAGGTTATGAGGTGCAAGCATTCCCGCCTTTTCGTGAATTCAAACTTCCTAAAAGTATTCTATGGTATTATTTGATTGCATTAATCTTATCCTTCCCATCTTTTAATATTGAACAAGGTACATTTATGTACGTAGCTATTATCAACATCGTGATGGGACTGCAAATGTTAGTAGTGTTACAAGGGATCTCTTTTATTTTCTATTTCTCACATCAAAAAGGGTATGCCAAAGCAATTCCAATTGTTGTAACAATTTTAGCATTAATTATTCCAATTATCCTTCAAATTGTGCGCATCTTAGGTATAATTGATTTAGGATTTAATTTAAGAAAACAATTAGACACAAAAAAGTAGATATTGTGGAACTTAAAAAAGTAGGAGCTGAAATGGATGCCTGTCTTTACAAAAAAGAACGTCATTCGCTATCCATTTTACTCATTGTATAGTATAGCTCTGATTTTAGTAGGTATCGTGACCTATCATAATTGGATCATAGGAATGATAGGCTTTATATTACTATTAGCCTGTCTTTTTCTATACATGAGAATGGAGCGAATGCTGTCCGATGAGTTTGAAACCTATATTTCAATGCTGTCTCATCGGCTGAAAAAAGTAGGCGAAGAGGCATTAATGGAAATGCCGATTGGGATTATGTTGTTTAATGATGAATATCAAATTGAATGGACCAATCCTTTTCTAGCATCTTGTCTGGGTGAAGACACACTAGTGGGAAGATCATTATACGATGTAGCCGAAAGCATTATTCCACTGATCAAACAAGAAGTGGAAACAGAAGTTGTCACATTGCATGATCGGAAATTCAAAGTGGTGATTAAACGAGACGAGCGCTTACTGTACTTCTTTGATATTACAGAGCAAATAGAAATCGAAAAATTGTATGAAGAAGAACGAACAAGTTTAGGAATTATCTTCTTAGATAATTATGATGAACTAACGCAAGGAATGGATGATCAAGTTAAAAGTAACTTGAATAGCCAAGTAACCTCAATGTTAAATAATTGGGCTCAAGAATACGGTATTTTTATTAAACGTACGTCTTCTGAAAAGTTTATTGCGATTATGAATGAACAAATCTTAATTCATTTAGAGCGAAGTAAATTTTCTATCTTAGACCAAGTTCGAGAAGAGACGTCTAAACAAAATATACCGCTTACATTGAGTATCGGTATTGGGGCTGGTGCGGCTGATTTACCCGAACTGGGTGCTTTGGCTCAATCTAGCTTGGATTTGGCCTTAGGTCGTGGTGGAGACCAAGTAGCGATTAAACAGCCGAATGGAAAAGTGAAATTCTTTGGGGGTAAGACAAACCCAATGGAAAAACGGACGCGCGTACGTGCAAGGGTTATTTCTCACGCGTTAAAAGAGCTCATTACAGAGAGTGGAAAAGTGATTATCATGGGTCATAAGTATCCGGATATGGATGCTGTAGGAGCTGCTATTGGGATACTAAAAGTAGCCCAAGTAAATCAGAAAGACGGTTTTATTGTATTAGATCCTGATCATATCGACACAGGTGTTCAGCGAATGCTGGAAGAGATTAAAAAGAAAGAAGGCCTGTGGGAACGATTTATTACGCCTGAAGAAGCCTTAAATCTTGTGAGTGATGATACTCTTTTAGTAGTAGTAGATACGCATAAGCCGTCCCTGGTTATTGAAGAAAGGTTATTAAATCGTATTGAAAATGTCGTGGTCATTGATCATCATAGACGAGGAGAAGACTTTATCGAAGATCCTCTTCTTGTCTATATGGAGCCATATGCTTCCTCGACAGCAGAACTCGTTACTGAGCTTCTTGAATACCAGCCAAAACGATTTAAAATTGATATGCTAGAAGCAACAGCACTTTTAGCCGGTATTATTGTCGATACAAAAAGCTTTACATTACGCACGGGATCTCGTACGTTTGATGCAGCGTCCTTTTTACGTTCTCAAGGCGCAGATACGGTTCTTGTTCAAAAGTTTTTAAAAGAAGATATCACGCAATATGTACAGCGAGCACGCTTTATTGAACATGCAGAGATTTATACAGCAGGTATTGCCATTTCACGAGCTGAACCAAACAAAATGTATGATCAAGTGTTAATTGCGCAAGCTGCAGATACGCTGCTTTCAATCAGTGGAGTGGTTGCTTCGTTTGTTATTTCTAAGCGACGGGATAATCTAATTGGCATTAGTGCTAGATCGCTGGGAGATATCAATGTACAAGTTATTATGGAAAGTCTCCAAGGCGGAGGCCACTTAACGAATGCTGCTACTCAGCTTCAAGACATTAGTTTGGATGAAGCTGAAGAACGGCTTAAACAAGCAATTGATGAGTACTTAGATGGAGGTAAAAAATCATGAAAGTAATTTTCTTAAAAGATGTAAAAGGAAAAGGCAAAAAAGGTGAAGTGAAAAATGTTTCAGACGGTTATGCACATAACTTCTTATTAAAAAATGGTTATGCTGTTGAAGCTACAGGCGGTAATGTGAAAGTATTAGAAGCACAAAAAAATAGAGAGCAAAAAGATGCAGCTGCAGAACTTCAAGCAAACAAAGAGTTAAAAGCAACTCTTGAAGAACTAACAGTTGAATTAACAGCAAAATCTGGTGAAGGTGGCCGTTTATTCGGTTCTATCACAAGCAAACAAATTGCTGAAGAATTAAAGAAAAAGCACAAAATTAAAGTAGATAAGCGTAAAATTGAATTAAATGATGCAATTCGCGCATTAGGCTACACAAATGTACCGGTTAAATTACACCCGGAAGTAACGGCTACGGTAAAGGTACACGTGACTGAACAAAAATAAACGTAAGATTGAGAAATAAGTAAATAATATAAAGGGTTGGCGCGGACTTGTATTTGTTCGCGCCAACATTTATGATGAAAGAAAATACTGAAAGAATATAAGAGGGGCATAGAAATATGAGTGATCTTTTTGCTGATCGTCTTCCGCCTCAGAATATTGAAGCAGAGCAAGCGCTATTAGGGGCCATTTTCTTAGAGCCTTCTTCTTTAACCTTAGCATCTGAACTGCTAATACCTGAAGATTTTTACCGGGCATCGCACCAGAAAATCTTTACATGTATGCTGAAACTTTCTGACCAAGGTGAACCGGTTGATTTGGTAACGGTAACGTCTGAATTAGCTGACCAAAAAATCCTAGAAGAAGTTGGCGGCGTATCGTATTTAAGTGATTTAGCTAACTCTGTTCCAACGGCTGCAAACGTAGAGTATTACGGTAAAATCGTAGAAGAAAAGTCGATTTTACGCCGTTTAATTCGTACTGCAACGCATATTGCTTCAGAAGGATATGCAAGGGAAGACGAAGTGGAAGTTTTATTAAATGAAGCGGAAAAAAACATTTTAGAAGTAGCACAGCGGAAAAACAGCGGTGTGTTTCAAAATATCAAAGATGTACTTGTACAAACGTACGATGATATCGAAGTTCTTCACAATCGAAAAGGTGACATTACAGGTATCCCAACCGGGTTTAGTGATTTAGATAGAATGACAGCAGGGTTCCAGCGAAATGATTTAATCATTGTAGCGGCTCGACCATCTGTAGGTAAAACGGCTTTTGCCTTAAATATTGCGCAAAACGTTGCAACGAAAACGGATGAGAACGTAGCCATCTTCAGTTTAGAGATGGGTGCTCAGCAGCTTGTTATGAGGATGCTGTGTGCGGAAGGAAATATTGATGCACAAAGGCTGCGTACAGGTTCGCTTACAGCTGATGACTGGGGAAAGCTCACTATGGCAATGGGATCTTTGTCTAATGCAGGGATTTATATTGATGATACACCGGGTATTCGTGTAGGTGAAATTCGTTCTAAGTGTCGTCGCTTGAAACAAGAAGGCGGGCTTGGGATGATTTTAATTGACTACTTACAGCTCATTCAAGGAAATGGACGAAGCGGAGAAAACCGACAGCAGGAAGTATCTGAAATTTCTCGTGCGTTAAAAGCTTTAGCTCGTGAATTAGAAGTTCCTGTTATCGCCTTATCACAGCTTTCCCGTGGAGTAGAGCAAAGACAAGATAAGCGACCAATGATGTCTGATATCCGTGAATCCGGAAGTATTGAGCAGGATGCCGATATCGTAGCTTTCTTATATCGTGAAGACTATTATGAAAAAGATACAGAAAATCAAAATATTATCGAGATTATTATAGCCAAGCAGCGTAACGGTCCAGTTGGAACCGTACAGCTTGCCTTTGTAAAAGAGTACAATAAATTCGTTAATCTCGAGCGGCGCTTTGATGACGCAGGAGTGCCGCCTGGTGCATAAAACCTCTCAATATGAGAGGTTTTATTTTATTGTTATCGCATTCGTTCCGCAAAATACGATATATTTGTAATAACTTTTGTTAAATCGTTCGGATTTAATTGACTTTAGCGTGATAAATTGATACACTTATCCATGGTTAAATTATGTCGTAGTGAGCTGTTGCTTACTAAGCGGAGGTGCTTAAGATATGTCTTCAGTCGTTGTAGTAGGAACACAATGGGGAGATGAAGGAAAAGGGAAGATTACAGACTTCCTATCAGAAAATGCAGAAGTGATTGCACGTTACCAAGGTGGGAACAATGCAGGTCATACAATTAAGTTTAATGGTGAAACTTATAAGTTACATTTAATTCCTTCAGGTATTTTTTATAATGACAAAACATGTGTAATTGGAAACGGTATGGTTGTCGATCCAAAAGCGCTTGTTCAAGAATTAAAATACTTACATGATCGCGGTGTAACAACAGAAAACTTACGTATTAGTAACCGAGCTCATGTGATTCTTCCGTATCATTTAAAATTAGATGAAGTTGAAGAAGAACGTAAAGGTGAAAATAAGATTGGTACAACGAAAAAAGGTATTGGACCAGCTTATATGGATAAAGCAGCACGTGTTGGTATTCGAATTGCCGATTTACTAGACCGTGAAGTATTTGAAGCAAAATTAACACAAAACTTAGCTGAAAAGAATCGCCTTCTTGAAAAAATGTATGAAGTAGAAGGCTTTACATTAGAAGAAATTTTAGATGAGTACTATGAGTATGGTCAACAAGTTGCAAAATATGTTGTTGACACATCAGTAGTATTAAATGATGCGTTAGACGAAGGACGTCGTGTACTATTTGAAGGCGCACAAGGTGTTATGTTAGATATCGACCAAGGAACATATCCATTTGTTACATCTTCAAACCCAGTAGCGGGTGGAGTAACAATTGGTTCTGGTGTAGGTCCATCTAAAATCAAACACGTTGTAGGTGTATCAAAAGCGTATACAACTCGTGTTGGTGACGGTCCTTTCCCAACTGAATTAACAAACGAAATCGGTGATCAAATCCGTGAAGTAGGACGTGAATATGGTACAACAACTGGTCGTCCTCGCCGTGTAGGTTGGTTCGACAGTGTAGTTGTACGCCATGCTCGTCGCGTTAGCGGAATCACAGATTTATCTTTAAACTCAATTGATGTATTAACGGGAATTGAGACATTAAAGATTTGTGTAGCTTACCGTTATAAAGGGGAAGTTATGGAAGAATTCCCTGCTAGCTTAAAAACACTTGCAGAATGCGAACCTGTATATGAAGAGCTTCCAGGTTGGACAGAAGATATTACGGGTGTGAAAACATTAGATGAGTTACCTGATAACGCTCGCCACTACTTAGAGCGAGTGTCTCAATTAACGGGTATTCCTTTATCTATTTTCTCTGTAGGTCCAGATCGCACACAAACAAATGTATTACGTGGTGTATATAGCTAAATAAAAAAGGTTAGCTCCTCGTGAGCTAACCTTTTTTTATTTATAATTGGTGCTTTGTTAACAAGATTTTTAAAAAAAGCTCAATAATAAAAAGAAAGTTTTAAAAAAACTATTGCATTCATATGAAATATCATGTTATTATAATAAGCGTCGCTAAGAGATATAACATGAGCCATTAGCTCAGTTGGTAGAGCATCTGACTTTTAATCAGAGGGTCGAAGGTTCGAGTCCTTCATGGCTCACTTTTGTTACAACGTGGCCCGTTGGTCAAGCGGTTAAGACACCGCCCTTTCACGGCGGTAACACGGGTTCGAATCCCGTACGGGTCATTTTTAATATTTTTAATACATAGCATATAGACTGAGGTCCCGTGGTGTAGCGGTTAACATGCCTGCCTGTCACGCAGGAGATCGCGGGTTCGATTCCCGTCGGGACCGCCATTTTGGCTCGGTAGCTCAGTTGGTAGAGCAAAGGACTGAAAATCCTTGTGTCGGCGGTTCGATTCCGTCCCGAGCCATCAAAAAGCATGACTTTATTTAAAGTCATGCTTTTTTCTTTTATTTACATTTAAAAGAAAACGTTATTTGCTTTGTATCTCTTTTGTGGTAATATATTACTTTTGTATTTAGAGATGGTTGAAAATCATATATCTTCATGTATAGTAGAGGATGAACTTGTGACGTTTCAAGGGTTATCAAGTATAATAAAACTACGGTATTCAAACAGTATGAATACTATCTTTTATATTTTGCTTCAACTAATAAAGGAGAACGATGATCATGGATAAACGTATTTTAGTCGTAGATGACGAAAAGCCGATTGCAGATATTTTAAAGTTTAATTTGCAAAAAGAAGGTTACGAAGTATTTTGTGCTTATGATGGCGTAGAAGCACTTGAAAAAGTGGAAGAAGTACAGCCTGAAATGATTTTATTAGATATTATGCTTCCTCAGAAAGATGGAATGGAAGTTTGCCGAGAAGTACGCAAAAAATATGATATGCCAATTATCATGTTAACAGCAAAAGACTCTGAAATTGACAAAGTTTTAGGTCTAGAATTAGGTGCAGATGATTATGTAACTAAGCCGTTTAGTACGCGTGAATTATTAGCACGTGTAAAAGCTAATTTGCGTAGACATCAGCAGGTAGCTGCTCCAACGGAAGAAAGCGAAACGAATGAAATTACAATTGGAGCACTTGTTATTCACCCAGATGCTTATATCGTGTCTAAGCGCGGAGAAACGATTGAACTGACTCACCGTGAATTTGAGCTGCTGCATTATTTAGCGAAGCACATTGGACAAGTCATGACGCGTGAACACTTGCTTCAAACTGTATGGGGTTATGACTATTTTGGTGATGTGCGTACGGTAGATGTAACAGTTCGAAGATTACGTGAAAAAATTGAAGATAATCCAAGCCATCCAATGTGGATTGTAACAAGACGTGGAGTAGGCTATTATTTACGCAGCCCAGAGCAGGAGTAATTTTAGATGAAGAAAGTAAGGCTCCTGCAATCTATTCATTTAAAGTTTGTATTGATTTATGTGCTGCTCATTTTAATTGCGATGCAAATTATTGGGGTCTATTTTGCACGACAATTAGAAAAAGAATTAGTTAACAACTTTCGAACGTCTCTTCAAGAGCGGACAGACTTGCTGACGTATAACATTGGACAAGAAATGGTGAAAAATCGTGATGATGATTCGCCCACTCTTGAGGAAGACTTAAAGACTATTTTACGAGATTTTGCTTCAAGACCCAATTTAGCTTCAAATGATATGAATGACATCTCTGAAGTAAGAGTCATTGACCAAAATAGAAGAATCATTGCTACATCGAACTCAAATCCTCAACAGATCATAGGTAAAAAGACTAATGATTTAGCGATTACAAATGCGTTGTTAGCAGGAACGAACTCTGATAATGTATTTGTTGATCAAAGCGGACAGCGAATCAGAGTTATGATACAGCCTATTCGTTTACAGGATAAAGTAGGTGCCAGTCAATCAAATTCAACTAATAAAAATGGAAAAGTTCAGTCTAGCGAAGAAATCTTAGGTGCTATTTACTTAACAGCTTCCATGGAGCCTGTTTACGATCAAATGAGTAATATCAATCAGATCTTTAAGGCAGGTACGGTGATTGCTCTTTTTATTACAGCTATTTTAGGCGTGTTTTTAGCTCAGACGATTACTCGTCCAATGTCTGAAATGAGAAAACAAGCACTTGAGATGGCCAAAGGGAATTTTACGAGAAAAGCTAAGGTATACGGGTATGATGAAATTGGTCAGCTAGCTCTCACATTCAACAACTTAACAAGAAAGCTTCAAGAAGCACAGGCAACTACAGAAGGGGAGCGCCGCAAGCTTAGTTCGGTATTAGCTCATATGACGGACGGCGTTATTGCTACGGATCGAAAGGGAAGAGTAATTTTAATTAATGATCCAGCTGCAGCTATGCTAAATGTTTCACGTGAAACGGTTTTGTCTGATCCAGTTGTTTCCCTATTAGATCTTGAAGAAACGCATACGTTTGAAAGCTTGCTCGCTAATCAAGAGTCATTAATTTTGGACTTTAGTACAAAATCAGATCCCTTTATTTTAAGAGCTACCATTTCCGCTATTCAAAAAGAGACCGGTTTTATTAACGGGATTATCATTGTCTTGCATGATATTACAGAGCAGGAGAAAATTGATCAAGATCGCCGAGAATTTGTAGCCAATGTTTCACATGAATTGCGTACGCCGTTAACAACGATGCGCAGTTATTTAGATGCGCTTGCAGAAGGAGCATGGCAAGATAAGGACTTAGCTCCAACATTTTTAAATGTAACGCAAACGGAAACAGAACGAATGATTCGTCTCGTTAACGACTTGCTTCAATTATCTAAGCTAGATAGCCAAGACTACCGATTTAGTCGTGACCCAATCAATTTTGTGAAGTTCTATCATTACATCATTGATCGCTTTGAAATGACAATTGAACAAGGTATTTCGTTCGTGCGCGACTTGCCAAATGAAGCAATCTATGTCGCTATCGATCAAGATAAAATTACACAAGTATTAGATAACATTATTTCTAATGCAATAAAATATTCACCTGAAGGCGGAACCATTACATTTTCAATTGCTCAGCATACGCATGAAATTGTTGTGAGCATTAAAGACCAAGGTATGGGAATTCCAAAATCAAATTTAGCTAAAATTTTCGAACGCTTCTATCGTGTAGATAAAGCACGAACGCGTAAATTAGGCGGAACAGGATTAGGGCTTGCTATTGCCAAGGAAATTATTGAAGCACATGATGGACGTATTTGGGCAGATAGTCAGGAAGGAAAAGGAACAACGATTTACTTTACTCTTCCGATTGAAAGTGAGAATGATGACGAATGGGAATGAGATATGAACATATCAAAACGGCCATCTTAGTTGTTCTCGTCGCTTCCAGTTTAATTATGACGTATCATATATGGACGTATCAGCCTTCTTATAAGGTCATTTCAAAAAATCAACATTTGCAGGAAGTTGAAGTGAGTTCAAAAAGTAAAATAGAAGATCATATTCTTCCAACAGAAGTTCTCTATCATCGAAACGATAATCACTACATGTCTCACGACGAAGATGATGTAAACAAATGGGTAAATGAAATGAAAAAGTGGAAATTTTCGAATGTGACGGACGTTTCGGATGCTATTTCTCCTGATGGATTTTTAAATTATGTCCATGGAAGCAATTCTATTGAAGTGCTGTATCCAGACGCGCTACCGTTAAAAACATTTCAACAGCTTTTTTCATTTTCTCAAACGTCTTTGCCTAATCAAACATTTGACCGTGTACTCATTAAAATTAAGCGTACACCTTCCTTTTTCGTGAGCGTGTATCTTGTGAATTATGAGCAAAAAAAGATTTATTCGGTTACAGTCAAGAATTTGGCCAAAGATGATATCAAAGAATTAGAAGATAAAATGAAACGTACGTATGCCCCGAGCTTTGTATATAAAGAAAACAAAAATCGGTATATCTTCCTTCCAGAAAACAATATCACGATGAATAGTGAAGTCTACTATACGAGCATGAGGCATTTAGATATTGAAAAATATAAAGAAGCGCTTTTTAACAACCCAGACTATGCACGGAAAGAAACGTCTACAAACCGAGATGTCTACACCGAAGGTACAAAAGTGATTAATGTTAATACGAAGACAGATGTGATGGAATATGTGAATCTTGTAAATTCTACGACCGAGGTAATGGAAGATTATAATTTAATAAATCGCAGCTTTAGCTTCGTTAATGACCACGGCGGCTGGACGGAATCTAATTACAGGTTCAACAGCTGGAATCGTATTACAAAAGAAATTAGCTATCGTTATTATAAAGATAACTATCCCGTGTACAGCAATCAGGGAATGACTGAAATATATCAGAGATGGGGAAATGCGGAGATTTTAAATTACCGTCGTCCTCTTTATCGTTTTGTAAGAGTACAGGATTCCAGTGTAGAAAAGCTGCAGTCATCTCAAAAAGTGATTCAATTAATTGAAAAACACCAAAACTTTGACCCGAATCTGTTAAAAGATATTTCAATAGGCTATCAGCTAGAAGAAGTCTCACAGCAGCCAAAAACCGGTGAAAAGACGGTTGAGTTTAATTCTAACTCTGTCAAACTCGTTCCTTCTTGGTTCTATTATTATAATAGCAAGTGGTATCGAATTGCACCGCCGACCGAAGGAGGCGATAACGATGGATTGGAATAGAACAAAAACCATCTTTATTTTCACTTTCTTGATTCTTAATATTTACTTAGGCTATCAGATTTTTAAAACTCATCAAGAAGATCAGTACTCTCTATTTGTAGAGTCGAGCGTTGAAGAACAATTAACGAGTGAAGGCATTGAATATAAACATTTACCTGTAGATGTGAAGGAAGCTTCGTCGTTAAATGCTAAAAGCAAACTGTTTAAAGATGAAGATTTAAAAAAGCTTAAAGAACAAAAAGCAACGCTGCTTGAGGAAAAAACAATTCGAAGCGCATTAGAAAAACCTTTTTCAGTACCTGAAAAAAGTCCCGAAGCAAAGCTAAGTCAATTTCTAAAACGGTATGTGATCTCAGGTAAGGATTATGAGCTATGGAATGTTAACAAAGAGAAAAAAACAGTTACATTCTTTCAAAAATATAAGAAGCATAAAATCTTTGATAATGAAAATGGCATGATTGTTGCTCACTTAAATGACAAAGATGAAATTATTTCTTATGAACAAACGATGCTGGGTTCTGTGAAAACGTTGGATGATGAGCAGGATGTTTTAACGCCTTTAAAAGCATTGGAAAATTTGTTTTTGAAGGGTGAATTGAAAAAGAAAGATTCTGTAACAAAAGTAGAGTTTGGGTACTATACGTTTGATCTGCCGTTATTAAATTCTCAAGTTTTAGCACCAACTTGGCATGTTATTGTAAATGGAGACACGAGTTATTTTGTCAATGCCTTTGAAGGGCAGATTATTAAAAAAGGAAATAAATAAGTATTTGGAGTGAGATAAATGAGCCTGCATTTCAGCGTGCTAGCGAGTGGGAGCACAGGAAATGCGATTTTAGTAAGTGATGGAGAACATTCCTTACTAGTTGATGCAGGGCTGAGCGGAAAACAAATGGAAGCTCTATTTCAACAAGTAAATCGCAATATCCCGGATTTATCAGGAATTTTAGTGACTCATGAACATAGTGACCATATTAAAGGACTAGGTGTTCTGGCACGTAAATATAAGCTCCCTATTTTCGCAAATGAAAAAACGTGGAACGCAATGGATGGCTTGATCGGCAACATTGATACGGAACAGAAGTTTCACTTTGAAATTGGCCAAACGAAATCGTTTGGCCAATTGGAAGTGGAGTCTTTTGGCGTTTCGCATGATGCTGCAGAGCCTATGTTTTATGTCTTTCATCAAGGATCTAAAAAATTAACCCTTATTACGGATACCGGCTATGTAAGTGACCGCATGAAAGGTACGATTAAAAATAGCGATATGTACGTATTTGAAAGCAATCATGATGTTGAAATGCTGAGAATGGGGCGCTACCCTTGGAGCATTAAAAGACGAATTCTAAGCGACGTGGGACATGTATCAAATGAAGACGCGGCTCTTGCAATGGCAGATGTGATTGGAGATCAAACCAAACGCATTTACTTAGCGCATTTGAGTCAAGACAATAACATGAAGGAAATTGCCCGCATGTCTGTTGCGCAAGTGTTACAACAAAAAGACATCAATGTAGAGGACAATATTCTCCTATGTGATACAGACCCAAAAAGACCAACTGATATTGTTTATGTATAGTCTCTAGAAAGGAAGCGAAAAATAACTTCATTTAGTACGTGAATGCAGACATTCACGATGATAAATGAAGGGTTCGGTGATAGTGTGGAACATTATGATGAAGGCCAAGAGCCAAATAGTCGGCCGCCTAAACGCCGCAGAGGATATTTCGCTTCTGCTCTGATTGGAGCAATTATAGGTGCACTTATTGTACTGCTTCTTATGCCAGCCTTGGTGAGGAACGGGATTTTGCCAGATGGATGGATGACGGATGAAAATAGAGATGAACAAACGGGATCTACCATCCAAAAATCAGTATCTCTTGACGTCACTACGGCCGTCACAAAAGCTGTTTCTGAAGCCAATGCAGCAGTTGTAGGAGTTGTAAACATTCAGAACTCTGAAAGCTTTTGGAATGATGAACGAACTGATGCCGGAACGGGCTCAGGTGTTATTTACAAAAAGCAAGGCAACAAAGCTTATATTGTGACAAACTATCATGTCATTAAAGGCGCTAACGAAATTGAAGTGAGCTTCAGTAACGGTACAAGGGTATCGGCTAAAATTCTTGGCAGCGATGATTTAATGGACTTAGCAGTTCTTGAAATTGACGCAGGCCACGTGACAAAAGTGGCTACCTTCGGAAATTCTGATAAGCTTAAAGCTGGTGAACCAGTGATTGCTATTGGAAACCCGTTAGGCCTTCAATTTTCTGGCTCCGTTACACAAGGAGTTGTCTCAGGGGTTAACCGTGTCATTCCTCAAGATTTGAATGGCGATGGAAACCCTGATTGGCAATCAGAAGTTATTCAAACAGATGCCGCCATTAACCCTGGTAATAGCGGGGGTGCTCTTGTTAATATTGATGGTGAATTAATCGGTATTAATTCCATGAAAATTGCCCAAGAAGCAGTAGAAGGCATTGGTCTTGCCATTCCGACCAACATGGCTAGGCCCATTATTAATGACTTAGAACGATATGGTGAAGTCAGACGTCCGTATCTTGGAGTTAGTACACTATCATTAAGTGAGGTATCAGGGTATCATTTAAAAGAAACCCTTAAGTTACCGCATGATGTAGTAAACGGAGTTGCTGTTCTAAAAGTCGAGCCAGGTTCGCCAGCCGCTAAAGCCGGATTAAAGGAATATGATGTGATTGTTGAGTTAGATCACAGCAAAGTAAGGGACATTGCGACACTTCGCAAACACCTCTACATTGAAAAAGAAATTGGCGATAAAATGAACGTAACGTTCTATCGCGATGGCAAAAAGAAATCCACAGAAGTAAAATTAACGCGTCAAATGAAGTGAAAGAAAAGTTATCCACAGGGGATAAACTCCTGTGGTTTTTTAATGAAAAGAATAGAGAAAGGAAGATAAATACATGAAGATATATTGCTGTTTAGAACATACAGAACTAGCGCTGGATGTAATGGTAGATGAGATTGAGCTAGCGCCGGTTTTTGAAAAAATAGAAAATTCCACTGACAAAAAAAGCTGTGAATATTGTGACAATGAAGCTGTATATGTAGTAGGGAACTAATATTCTTATACAAAATGTGGATATAGCATGTGGATATGTGGATAATATCTGTGGATAAGAGATAGAAGAGAGGAGAATAGCCTGTGAATATCTCTATTATAACCATTGGGAAGCTAAAAGAAAAATACTTAAAACAAGGCATTCAAGAATATTTAAAGCGTTTATCAAGCTATGCAAAAGTAGAAATTATTGAGCTTGCAGATGAAAAAGCGCCAGAAAACTTAAGTGAATCTGAAATGGAACAGGTGAAACAAAAAGAAGGAGAGCGCATCTTAGCGAAAATCTCAGACGATACTCACGTAATCGCATTAGCTATTAACGGAAAACAAAAATCTTCCGAGGAACTCGCAAAAGAAATTGATTCATTAGCTACCTACGGAAAAAGCAAAATAGCGTTTGTCATTGGCGGGTCGCTTGGTTTAAGCAGCGAAGTAATGAAACGCTCAAACGCAGCCCTTTCTTTTTCAAAGATGACGTTTCCTCATCAGCTTATGCGCCTAGTATTAGTAGAACAGATTTACCGAGCTTTTCGTATTATTCGAAATGAACCTTATCATAAATAGAACGTGTGGATATTTTTTTATTAAAAGCTGAGGCAGAAGGAAATGTAAAACCTTCTGCCTCAGCTTTTATCATATGTGGATAAATAGCACACGTCTATAAAAAAGAACAAGAGATTCTTCTCTCCGATAAAATGTTAGAACAATTGAGTTTAAGCAAACGAGATCTTATTTAAGAAACAGAAAAACCTTCGTCTTCTTTCACTCCAGCTCTGTCTTTAAACTCATCAAGCAACGCACGCACTTCGTCAGTTGTTTCCGTGCTCATGAGTAGATTTCTTAATTCACTTGCACCGCGGAATCCGCGAACGTAAATTTTGAAAAAGCGTCGAAGCGGTTTGAAAGGGCGCGGCTCTAATTCCTCAGAATACTTATCATGAAGATCTAGCTGCAGGCGAAGAAGTTCTAATAGCTCTTCGCTTGTGTGCTCTTTCTTTTCTTTTTCAAACGCAAACGGATTATGGAAAATTCCGCGTCCAATCATGATTCCATCAACGCCGTACTTTTCAGCAAGTTCAAGACCTTTCTGGCGGTCAGGAATATCACCGTTAATTGTTAGTAGCGTATGAGGCGCAACTTCGTCACGAAGCTTCTTAATCTCCGGAATTAACTCCCAGTGCGCGTCAACATCGCTCATTTCTTTTTTCGTACGAAGGTGAATAGAAAGGTTCACGATATCCTGTTCTAAAATGTGCTTCAGCCAGTCGTACCACTCATCAACTTGCGTATAGCCAAGACGAGTCTTTACGCTTACTGGAAGCCCTCCAGCTTTGGCTGCCTGGATAATCTCAGCCGCAGTATCTGGACGGCGAATCAGACCAGAACCTTTTCCGTTTCCTGCAACGTTCTGTACAGGACAGCCCATATTAATATCAATTCCGCGAAAGCCCATTTCGGCCATGCCGATACTCATTTGACGGAAGTATTCAGGCTTGTCTCCCCAAATATGCGCAACGATTGGCTGTTCATCTTCTGTAAACGTCAATCGTCCTTTTACGCTATCTTTTCCTTTCGGGTGGCAGTAGCTTTCCGTATTCGTAAACTCTGTAAAAAATACGTCAGGTCGTGCTGCTTCGGTCACAACATGGCGAAAAACGACATCCGTCACAGCTTCCATCGGTGCCAAAATAAAAAACGGACGCGGCAACTCATGCCAAAAATTATCTTTCATCTTATATCTAAACCCTTTCTTTTAGGGAAAACATATTCCCAAAATTAAAAAGTGTAATTTCTTTTATCAGGTTGAATGCCAGTATAAACTTCAACCAATATATACTTTAATGGTATGGAACGAAAAGTGCAAGGGAACGAGTGGTTTTGTTTTGCTGGAAATACTTATTGAAACAAATTTTATATCTAGTATTAGTGGGGTATAAGCAATTAAAAGCGAGCCTGAAGGCATGTACCGGATACCTGCGAATAAATATCCTAAAGCATTTGGTTTGTGTTTAGGCACTTTCTCTAAGGATATTATAAAGTATTCACCATAATTATGATTACGATAAACGATTTTATAAATAACTTTTACTATATAATATATAAAAAACCACGTCTGTCACTGTACAACAGACGTGGCTTCATTACGTATTAATGCTTTTTGTAAGGAGCGCCGTCCTTAGAAGGCAGTCCAGAAATGTATCCTACACCACCTGTTTCTTGAATGCCAATGCTTTCTTTCATTGCATTAGCTAGCTCTTCTTTATCAACAGCGGTAATATTTTTGTCGCTGATGTCCTCGCCCGGGTGCTGATAGTTGCTTAGTACGTAGCGAGAGTTTTTAATGTTTTCTACTGCACGAAGTCCTGTTGCTTCTGCTCCCACTGGAACTGAAAGAATGCGCGATAGTTTTTTGGTTTTTACATTGTAAGCCCATACGAAGTTGTTTGTGTGCAGTGAGCTGTCTTCTCCGATAAAGAGTGTATTTAAGTCATTTGAATACGTAAGGTTATCAGGGTTGGCAATTTTATTTGGATCCGCTGTATTACCGTATGCATCTGCTTTTTCTAGGTCTTGTCCAATCAGTAGCCCTTCCATGCTTGCAGGAACGTAGCGACTGTTAATCTTGCCTTTTGCTTGGTCTTTTTGATGCGATCCTAAGTTCAGCTGGTAGGTCACACCAGACTCTAATCTTGGAAGCTGGATATCATCTTGGACAGCACCAGATTCTTTTAGCATGGCACTATTTTGGTAAGAAATAGCCATATACGCTTTTTTATCTTTTTTGTTAACCGTTAGTCCTTCCATCTTGTTGAATTCAGATGTTGCACCTAAAATTGCACCGTATCGGCGTGATTCTAAAAAGGCAGCTGCTTTTTCCATGCCAGGCTTTACTTTTAAATATTCAACTTTTTTACTTGCGGCGGTTTTGACTGCTTTAAATCCTTTTGTAGGCTGTTCAGCTGTTTCAAAAATATCACTAAATTTTGTGCCTTTGTCGATTATTGTTTTCACTTCACTGTCTGTTGCATGGCCAAGCTTAATCCAATGAAGGTCGCCTTTACCTCCATTGTTCGTACTCGTTTGTTTGAATTTTGCTGCATAAAGCGTTCCTGCTGAGAAGTCTTTCTCCTTATCTGCTACATACATAAACATCATGGTATTAGATCCATCATCGCCAAAAAGAGCGGTTTTATTATCTGGAAGTACCTGCATCATTTCGTGTGAAAAACGACCTGTGCTGTAATGTTTTACGACGGACGCATTGCCGCTTTCATCCACTGAAATTTCTGGAATCCAGCCATAGTAGTAAGGATTTGCTTTTGACGTGTCACCGAAATAAAGCTTAGCGAAGTTCGTGACGTCTTTATAAGAGCTAGATGAAGGGTCTTCAAAAGCACGTGCATCAGGCTCGTATTCTTCTGAACCAAGGTGAGTACCCCAATCTGTTGTAGAGCCATTACACGGCGTCCATAAACCATTCACATTAGAAAAATCAATTTTTTTAGCATGGTTGACGGTTAGTTTTCCTGTTTTATCATCTCGGTCAACTTGTGTAAGCGTCATTGAAGCAGGAAGACCGGAAATCTCTTTTCCAGCATTATTAACGGATTCATATTCATAATGTGAAATAATATAAGACTTACCGTTGATGGTGATAAAGCTGTTTGAATCCGGTGCGTCTGATACGTACGGTGAGGGCTTATCAGGAACGCTTCGGTCAATAATTGGATCCCCGTTTGCATCGATCGGTGTACCTGCGGCGATTAATTCCCCTTTATTATCGACAATTTTATCTTTTGAAAGAAAGAGTTGATTATAGTTAAGCGGCGTTTCTTCAACGCTTCCATCTTTATACGTTACTTTTACAGATGCCTCTGTATACGTTTTAATCATATTTTCAATCGTAGTAGGTGCTTTCATTGGCTGAAACTCGACGCTTTTGATTTGTTTTGGATGTTGAACTGGATGATGCTCTGCTGCAAAAGCAGAAGCGGCGCTAGAAGCTAAAAGAGTGAGAGATAGTCCAAGAGATACTCGTTTTTTCATGGTTGATAACCTCCAAATTGTATTCATACACTTATTAAATCATTTGATTGTTGAGGAAATATAAAGAGAAGCGCTGGATTTGTTGAGCTGTCGTTAAGAACGTTGAACATTTACATGACAAGTTTAACTAGAAGTTATTCAGCTATCTTTCAGAATTTGTTCAGATAGCATTCAGCTGGGCTTCACAGTGAATTCATGTTCTGCTCTTACAATAAACACATAGCTAAAGGCGACAGGAAGCGCTTTGGCTCGTACAGCAAAAGTGAAAGGTATTTTAGCAGAAAAAAACGTTACTCCAATAGCGCTATTTTGATAAATGACCGCTGCTAAAAACTTTAGCTTGTGCTGTAAATACATTGGAAATTAGGCGGAGGTATAATCATGATTGGAAAAGTATTAGCAGGAAAAGCAGTAGTAGCAAAAGCGGTGGGAGGTGCCACAATTGGAACAGCTATCGCTCTTGGTTCAATGACAAGCGCATTTGCTTCAGACGGCCAGCACATTACTTCAACAAAAGCGTCGGCTCATACCGAAGCGGCAACATATACGCAAGCTCAAGCAAAAGCAATTGCCTTAAAGAACTGCGGAGGAACGGTTCAATCAGTTTCTTTTGAAAATAACGCCTATACGTTTTTAATTCACGGACAAGATAATCAAGACCATCACGTGAAAGTAAATGCACACAGCGGAAAAGTGGTAAAGGTTGAAAAACTATCTTTTTCTCGAAGTGAGGCACAAGCAGTAGCGTTGAAAAACTGTGGAGGAACGGTTAAGTCGGTAGGCTTCAACGATGGAGTATATACGTTCTTAATTCACGGAAAAGATAGCCGTGATCACCACGTAAAAGTGAATGCACAAAGTGGAAAAGTGATTCAAATTCAAAGCGCTGCATTTACAAAAGCACAGATTCAAACGATTGCATTAAAAAATTGCAGCGGAACGATTCAATCAAGTTCATATGCAAATGATGTATACACATTTTTGATCCACGGAAAAGACAACAAAGATCACCATGTGAAAGTAAACGCTGAAACTGGAAAAGTAATTAAAGTCGAAGCGGTAAAGTTTACACAAGAACAAGCTAAACAAGCTGCTCTTCAACAGCACAAAGGAACGGTTCAATCTGTTTCGTTCAGTGAACAAGCATACACGTTTGTGATCAAAGGAACAGACAATGTAAAACATACTGTAAAAATAAGCCCTCAAACAGGAAAAGTGTGCTGATTTGATAAAAAAGACGATTGCTTTACAGCAATCGTCTTTTTTTACGTTAAGGGCAATACAATTTCAAAAGCAGTTCCTACATTTAATTTGCTTTTTACACGTATTTTTCCCCTGTGCAGCTCTATAATAGATGCGCTGATGGCTAAACCTAAACCTGCTCCTCCGTATGCTCGAGAGCGTGAAGCATCAGCTTTGTAAAATCGCTCAAATAAATGAGCAAGGTGTTCTAGAGGAATGCCGTGACCGTTATCTTGTATTGTTAATGAAAATTCTTTCTCATTTGCTTTTCCTATCACTTGAATAACTCCTGTAGTTGGATTTGTATGCTGTACTGCGTTGGAAAATAAGTTTAAAACAACTTGTTTAAATTGATCTTTGTTAATGTCTGATGGTAAAGGGCTTGGGAAGTCGAATAAAATTTTTCTGTTCCCGGCCAATAGCATTAATTGAGGTTTCATATCTAAAATCAATTCATCTACAAAACAGCACTCTTTTTGAAACGTCGGAAGTTGATCAAGCTGAGCAAGAAGCAGAAGATCCTGAATCAGTTTGCGCAGTCTTTTGGACTCCCCATACATGCTTTTTAATGCGTCGTTTAATTGGTCTGGATTACTGCTAGCCCCTCTTAGTAAAACTTCTAAAAAGCCATGAATGGATGTAAGCGGCGTTCGCAGTTCATGAGAAGCATCCGCCACAAAGCGCCGCATTTGTTCTTTGGCATCTGTTTCAGCTTTAAATGCTTCTTCAAGACGCTCAAGCATTTCGTTAATAGAAAGAGAAAGGCGATCCATTTCGATTTGTCCTTGATTAACAGGCAAGCGGTCATGTAAGCTTCCTGCATTAATATGCTCCACTTTTTTAGTAATAGTAAACAAAGGGATTAACGTCTGTTTTAAAACAGAAGAAAAAACAAAAAAAGCAATGGTCATTGCAGTAAGTGAAAGCATTAAAAAGATTATCATTTGTCTGATTAACAGGTCTCTTAGTGATTCTGTTGGAGTATTGATTTGAATAACTCCCTGGATTTCTCCGTCAAAGACAATTGGTTTTAAAACAATGACTTGCTCTTGATGACCATCGATTTTCTTTATGAGGCTCACCGTGTTGTCCGGCTGTTTGATGTTTTTCATTACTTGTTTATATGTAGATGCAGAAAGCTTAGGAAAGTAAGAATGATGTGGATCCTTAGCCAGCCGTAAAAATGTGCTTTTTTGATTGATAAAGGTAATATTAACACCCGGGAAATAAACCATGGGTCTTGATCTTTTTACATTCTGGCTTGTTTCAATATCATGTTTCCAGACATCATCGGGAATCAAGTGAATTTGGTCTTCGATGCTTTTAATTTTATTCGTGTAAATAAATTGCTTCATGAACACGTATTGAAACAAGCCTATCAGTATCAGTAAACTCAAAATAACAAGCAAACTTCTGAATAAGAGCTGAAGGCGAAGAGAGTTCAGATGAAAGAACCGTTTGTGCTTCATGAAATATCAATCCGGTATCCTACACCGCGAAGCGTTCGAATGACGGTTCGGCTATGGTCCTGTAATTTTTCTCTCAGTGATCGAATGTATACTTCTACAATGTTTTCTTCTCCTCCAAAATCATATCCCCACACTCGATCTAAAATGGTGGATTTACTTAGTACGAGACCGTGATTAATAACCAAGAATTTTAAGAGTGCATATTCAGTAGGGGATAAATCAAGTATGTGATTAAGGTATTTAATTTCTTTGCGGCGGTCATCAATTTTAAATGGACCGATTGATACTTCGTCTAATAAGTTGGGAAATTGATTGCGGATTCTAGCTTGAATGCGCGCAAGAAGTTCTTCAAAACTGAAAGGTTTGACCATATAATCATCTGCTCCAATAGTCAGCCCTTTTACTCGATCGTCTACTTGATCTTTTGCTGTTAGCATAATGACAGCTATATTCCCCATTTTCTTCAACAAGCGGCATACTTCAAATCCATCCATTCCTGGAAGCATAACATCTACAATAGCGATATGGGGCTTGAATTCTTTGGCTACATTAATTCCTTCAATTCCGTCTTGGGTAGCTTTAATATCAAATCCTTCATTCGTTAAACCCAAAGATAAAAACTGTAAAATAGTTGGTTCGTCATCTATAAGCAAGACTTTAATTCCTTTTAGTTGTTCCATCATGTTGAAAACTCCTTTGCTCCTCTACTTTCTATTATGCTTTTTTATCTGAAACAGCACTGAATAATAGCTGAAAGCAAGCTGAAAAATAGTAGCTATTCTTATATCTTCAGCTAACTTTAAGCTTCTATTCGTCTTATTCTCAGAAATCTTTTGCATAATGGACGGCGTACTAGATAAAACGCCATAAATTAGACGGAAAGTCTAATGGTGAAAAAGGAGGAAATTCAAGGATGATTAAATGGGCAAAAGTATTGTCTACATCTGCTTTAGGAACTGCAATTGCATTTAGCTCTATTACAACGAGTCACGCTGCAGAAATGAAGACAGCTAAAGCAGAAGCAACTGAACATGTGAGTATCTCGCAAGCTCAGGCAAAAGGTATTGCTCTACAAGATTGCAAAGGGACAGTTACGTCTACGGAATTTAAGCAGGAATCAAGTGTGTATGTAATTACAATTGTAACGAATAACCTGGAGCAAAGAATTGTAGAAGTAAGTGCGAGCACTGGAAAAGTAGTAAAGAAGCAAGAAGTGAAGTTATGGGCACAAAATCAAGTGAAAGAATCTGTTTCTAAGCAGTATAAAGGCGCTATTCAATCTATTACCTTTAACAAAGAAACGCGTGAATATACGTTAACTGTAGTAGATGGCAAAGTAGAATATACGTTAACTGTAGATGGTCTAACGGGAAAAGTCATTCATGAGAATAAAAAAGAGCTGCAGCTAATGTCAGAGCAAAAAATAAAAGAAGCAATTGTTAAACAATATAGTGGTTACGTATATAGTCTAGAATTTAAAGAATCCGCTAGTCAGTATGTCGCAGTGATTCTTAAAAATAGCACTCAATATACAGTAACGTTAGATGCTTTCACAGGAAAAGTAGTTAATACTTCTCAGCAAGAAGTGAAGGTATTAACGAGACAAGATGCAAAAGATCTTGCATTGGCTACATATGCAGGTAAGGTGAAAATGGTAGAATATGATCAAAATGCAGCGATTTTCACAGTGAAAATAATCAAAGATAATACGGAATACACGGTTACAATCGATGCGGTTTCGGGTGAAATCACAAATGTAAAACAAGATAAGCTTCAACTGTTAACGGAGAACGCTGTAAAAGATCTTGCTTTAAAACATCAAGAAGGAAAAGTAGAGCATATTGAGCTTATAACAGAAAACTCAATAACTGTATACGTAGTAACCTTAGTTAGCGGAAGCAAGCAGCAGACGCTTAAGTTCGATGCTTATACGGGACAAGAGTGCTCATAATTTTTTATCTTAAAACATAAAACATACATTTCATTTTTCATTCATATCAAGCAGAGGGTGCTTCAAGGCATCCTCTGCTTTTCTATTTATAACTAGAAACGGGGCTGTTTATCTATGTTAAGATAAATGTAGATTATTGTTGTAAAATGGATAGAACTAGAATGAAATAAATTAAATAGATAGGGTGTACACATGAGAAAAGAAGTACAAGTTATAGCCAAAGAAGCTTTTATTAAAAAAGTGAACAAGGGTTATCCACTCATTGAAAAAGATGCGCTTGTTGATGGTCATAAACTGCAAGAAGAAGGGGTTATTATTAACTTAGTTACTCCCAAGAATCAATTTTTAGCCAAAGGCTATTATGGAAAACAAAACAAAGGCTACGGATGGATTCTTACGAAGAAGAAAAGTGAGCAAATTGACGCGGCGTTTTTTGCTAGAAAAATTCAGCAAGCTATTTCATCTCGTCATGACTTTTATGCGTCTGAAGACACAACTGCTTTTCGCATATTTAATAGTGAAGGTGACGGAATCGGCGGCTTGATTATTGATTATTATGACGGATATTACGTCATGAGTTGGTATAGTGAAGGAATTTATCAATTTAAAGAATACGTCATTGAAGCCTTAAAGTCTGCGCCTAACTTTAAAGGGCTGTACCAGAAAAAACGTTTTAACGTAAAGGGGCAGTATATTGAAGAAGATGATTTTGTAGCAGGGGATAAAGGTGAATTCCCTTTAATTGTAAAAGAAAATGGTATTCGTTTTGCCGTTTACTTAAATGACGGAGCGATGGTGGGAGTCTTTTTAGATCAGCGAGACGTCCGTAAAACGATTCGAGATAAATATGCAAAAGGAAAGACCGTGCTAAATATGTTTTCGTATACAGGCGCATTTTCAGTGGCGGCCGCTCTTGGAGGAGCTGCGAAAACAACAAGTGTCGATTTAGCCAACCGCAGCTTGGCAAAAACAATTGAGCAATTTAGTGTAAATGGAATTGATCACGAAGCACAGGACATTATCGTAGAAGATGTTTTCAAGTATTTTAAATATGCGGTCAAGAAGAACATGACCTTCGATCTTGTGGTGCTAGATCCGCCAAGCTTTGCTAAGTCGAAAAAGCATACGTTTAGCGCGGCAAAAGACTACAAAGATTTATTAAAAGAAGCCATTGCGCTTACAAAGCCAAACGGTGTCATTGTAGCATCTACGAATGCAAGCAATTTTGATATGAAAAAATTCCATTCGTTTATTGAAAAAGCTTTTAATGAAAAAGGGGAACGGTACAAAATGATGGAGCAGTTCGCTCTTCCATCTGATTTTAAAACAATAAAAGAATTTAAGTCAGGTAATTATTTAAAAGTCGTGTTTATTCAAAAAATAAATCGCTAAATGCAAGGCTGCATGATGAACTCATGCAGTTTATTTATTTTTGATAAAATAACGATTACAAGCTATTTGAAGGGGACAAAATGAAGGTAGGAGATAAATATTGTCAATATATATGATAAAATAATAAAGGAATTATGCTCAATACTTCACAATTTTACAATATCATCCTTACGAAACGTATTTTTACAATTATTTTATTTTAAATGGGATAAGTATTGGGTACGAAGTAGAAAGAGCATACTACTACTATTATTAAAAAACATGAAAGGAGAAAGATTATGGCTGAAATAACAAAAAAGCCTGCCGGCGAAGTGAAATTTATTCCTTTATTAATTTGTCTGGCAATCGGACTTGTTTTATGGTTTATTACACCTCCGTCCGGACTTGATGTGAAGGCTTGGCACTTATTCGCTATTTTTGTGGCTACTATCGTAGGGCTTATCATTAAACCATTGCCATTAGGCAGTGTAGCTATTTTATCTTTAACCATTATTGTATTAACTAATACATTAACACTTGAACAATCGCTCAGCGGTTTTCAAAATACGACGATTTGGTTAATCGTTATTGCATTCTTTATTTCTAGAGGTTTTATTAAGACTGGTCTAGGAACAAGGGTTGCCTATATCTTCGTTCGTTTGTTCGGTAAAAAGACGTTGGGATTATCGTATTCTCTTATCGTAAGTGACTTGCTTTTATCACCTGCAATGCCGTCTAATACAGCACGAGCTGGAGGAATTATTCTTCCAATCATTCGTTCTTTATCCGAAACATATGGATCGAGAACTGGAGACGGTACGGAGCGCAGAGTCGGTGCTTTCTTAACAAAAGTATCGTTTCAAGGAGATATGATCACATCCGCTATGTTTGTAACAGCAATGGCGGCCAATCCTCTTGCTGTTAAAATGACGGAACAAATTACAGGAAAGACTATTTCATGGGTTGGCTGGGCAGCGGCTGCAATTGTACCTGGAATTATTAGTTTAATTGTTATTCCGCTTGTTATTTATAAGCTGTATCCGCCAGAATTAAAAGAAACACCGGAAGCATCTGAAATTGCAGTAAAAAAATTAAATGAGATGGGTCCGCTAAAGAAAGAAGAATGGTACATGATTGGCGTATTTTTACTTCTTCTTGTGCTGTGGATTTTTGGAGCTAATTTAAATATTAATGCAACAACAACTGCTTTTATTGGTCTATGTACGCTGCTTTTAACGCAAGTACTAAGCTGGTCGGACATCAAAAAAGAACAGGGAGCATGGGATACATTAGTTTGGTTTGCTGTGTTGGTTATGATGGCAACCTTCTTAAATGATCTAGGCATGATTCCTTGGTTCAGTGATCTGATGAAAGGCACTGTTAGTCATATGTCTTGGATGACGGCGTTGATTGTACTAGCTGTTGCGTATTTTTATTCTCACTACTTTTTTGCGAGTAATACGGCTCACGTCAGCGCTATGTACGCAGCATTTTTATCTGTCATCGTGGCCGCTGGTGCGCCTCCGTTACTGTCAGCATTAATTTTAGCGTTCTTTAGCAATTTATTTGGCTGTTTAACTCACTACGGCAGTGGACCGGCACCGGTGTTCTTCGGTAGTGGATATGTAACGCAGCAAAAATGGTGGTCGCTCGGCTTTTTAATTTCAATTATTCATATTATCATTTGGATTGGAATTGGCGGCTTGTGGTGGAAACTGCTCGGTCTATGGTAAAAAAAACAGTGGCGCAGGCCACTGTTTTTTTTATGCTTCAGCCCAAACGGATACAGAGCCGCCATTTACAGGAAACTGTCCGTAGCCATCTTCTTCAATCACAACTTGATCTTCTCGGTTGTTTGTGAAGTCGATCCACGTTTGTCCACTTCGGTGTTCGCCGACGAACATTCTCTTTTCGCCATCTTCGCCGTTTGACATCACCACAGCGCATCCAGACTTCTCAAATTCCTCTACACCATGCCTTACCCATCCAATGGTATTCGGGTGATCAAAATAATCGTCTTGCTGACCGTATGCTTTGTCATAGCGTACATGCAAGAGAGCGGAAATATCTTTTTCTTTTCCCTCAATAGGGTGCTCTCCGCCTATCCCAAAATAGTCTCCGTAAAACACACAAGGATAGCCGTCTTCACGAAGTAAAATTAGAGCGTAAGCACTTTGTTTGAACCAATCTTCTACCCAAGATTCTAAAGATTCATTTGGCTGAGAGTCATGGTTATCTACAAATGTGACAACATTCAAAGGGTGAGTCTTGACTAATGTATCATCAAAAATTGTGGTTAAATCAAAATCTCTTCCTTGCTGAGAGGCTTCATGCAGTTTATAGTGCAGCGATACGTCAAACAAATCAATTTGATAATCAATCACGTCTAGGAATTCCTGACAGGCTGTTAACTCTGGATTCCAAAACTCTCCCACAAAATAAAATGGCTTTTCTTGAGAAGAGGACAATTCGTGGGCAAACTCTTTAATAAAATCGTGGTTAATATGTTTAATGGCGTCTAATCGATAACCGTCGCACTGCAGGGTGTCTGCTAACCATTTTCCCCATTTGATCATTTCTTCTCGAACTTCAGGGTGATCGTAATCAATATTCGCAAACATTAAATAATCGTAGTTGCCAAACTCTTGATCGACATTTTCGTTCCAGCTTTTGTTTTCCCCGGCAATACGAAAAACGCCTTCTTTTCCATTTTTATCATCGTAATCAGTGCCGTTAAAATGATTAAAGTTCCATTTGAAAGAAGAATATTGATCGCCGCGCCCTTCAAATGTAAACTTTGTCCACCCTTCAATTTCAAAAGGTTCAGAAATTTCTTCTGTTCGGTTCATGGGATCCACTTCAATGACGTGGAACGTTTCTTTTTCATCTGCTGCAGCTTTATGATTCATCACAATATCCACATAGACATTAATTCCGTGATTATGACAGGCATCAATCGCATCATGCAGCTCTTGCTTGGTTCCATACTTTGTACGAACGGTTCCTTTTTGATCAAATTCGCCAAGATCGTATAAGTCGTAAACGCCGTAGCCATTATCCTCTGATGAAACACCTTTTGTAACAGGGGGAATCCACACGGAATCAATTCCTTGTTCTTTTAGTTGAGGAGCGAGCTCTTTGAGGCGTTGCCAATGCTCGCCATCAGCTGGCACATGCCATTCGAAAAATTGCATAATTGTATGATTCCGTTCCAAGTTAAATCATCCTCCTTTTAAATAAAAAGATATAATCGCTCACGGATAGTTCTTTAGAATCAAATGAGGAATTGATTATATTTTTTCTTTTAACGTTCCTGTTATCCCTATTCTTTAAACCTTTTTCAACATATGAAGCTTAAGAAAATCTTAAAATTTTTTCTTCTTTTTTCTTAAAAAATGCAGTTTACAGTAAAACCCATAGACGAAATGACCCATGACATACTTTTGAAAGGAGAGTGAGAAATCAATGGACGAATATGCGATTCTAGTTGTAAACGAGGAGCGGTTTGAACGTTTTAAAAGTGGGGATACCTCGAGGTAAACCAAAGACTCTAGACTTGGTTTAGCTATTGCTAAGTCAATTATTGATTTGCACGGAGGAAAACTGAATATTGAAATTGACGGAGATTTATTTAAAGTAACGATTACTCTTTAATGTGAGTGAATATAAACAGCATATCTAGTAAAAAAAGAGAAGCAACCTCATTATGCTGGTTGCTTCTCTTTTTTTAGCGTTCGTAATTTTATTCCGCAACCGCAAAGTGTACTGTGCTTTAGTACTTTTATTTCTCTATCACACTGATTACATCTTATTTTTTGTCCAATCATTTCTTCATCCCTTCCTCTTTTTACAAGAATTTAAATAAGTATCCATAAAATATGGATACTTATTTAGTGATAAAATGTTAAACTAATTGATAATAAATGAAAATCTAAAATGAGAAAAATACCTTTATTTTCTCATTTGGAAAACTGATCTCTTTATTTTACTTGCTGCGGAACAGATAATCCTAAACCGTCTGCAACGCGTGTTCCATACTCTGGATCCGCTTTGTAGAAGTGCTGAATTTGACGCAGTTTAATCTCTTCTTTTTCTACAGGCTTCATAGCTTCAACGATGTTTGCAACTAGTCGTGTACGCTCGTCTTCGCTTAGAAGGCGGTATAAGTCACCTGCTTGCGTGTAATGGTCGTTATGATCATATGCAACACTATCGGCAACGCCTGAAACAGGGTATGCCGCTTGTTTGTTTTCATGAGATTCTGTCGGACCACCAAAGCTGTTTGGCTCGTAGTAAACAGAACGGCCGCCGTTATCGTCAAAGCGCATTTGACCATCACGCTGATAGTTATTTACTTCATTGCGCGGACGGTTAATCGGTAGCGCTTGGTGGTTAGCACCCACGCGGTAGCGATGTGCATCGCTGTATGCGAATAGTCGACCTTGCAGCATTTTATCAGGTGATACGTCAATTCCTGGTACAAGCGTTCCAGGTGAGAATGTAGCTTGCTCCACTTCGGCAAAATAATTTTCTGGATTGCGGTCCAAGACCATGCGACCTACTTCAATTAACGGGTAGTCTTTTTGTGACCAAACCTTTGTTACGTCAAACGGATCAAAGCGATACGTATCAGCGTCTTCTAATGGCATAATCTGAACGTACAGCTTCCATGAAGGGAAATCGCCTTTTTCAATGGCATTAAATAAATCTTCAGTATGATAATCTGGATTTTCACCAGCTAGCTTTGCAGCTACGTCTGGAGACAGATTTTTTACGCCTTGCTCTGTTTTAAAGTGATATTTTACCCAAACGCCATCTCCTTCGGCATTAACCCATTTAAATGTGTGGCTGCCAAATCCATGCATATGGCGTAAAGTTGCCGGGATACCGCGGTCAGACATTAAAATAGAAACTTGATGCAAAGATTCAGGAGATAAAGACCAGAAATCCCAAACGGCCGTCGGGTTTTTTAAATGTGTGCGTGGATCGCGTTTTTGTGTATGAATAAAGTCAGGAAATTTAATCGCATCTCGGATGAAAAATACAGGTGTATTATTTCCGACTAAGTCGTAGTTTCCTTCTTCTGTATAAAATTTAACAGCAAACCCGCGAGGGTCGCGAACGGTATCTGCTGAGCCATTTTCACCAGCTACTGTTGAAAAGCGAACAAATAGAGGCGTTCGTTTTCCTACTTCAGAAAGGAAAGCTGCTTTTGTATAGGCTGAAACATCATTTGTCACTTCAAAATAGCCGTGGGCACCGGCGCCTTTTGCGTGTACGACGCGTTCGGGAACACGCTCTCGGTTAAAATGGGCTAATTTCTCTAAAAGGTGAACATCTTGAATTAAAGTAGGTCCGCGTGAACCAGCGGTCATTGAATTTTGATTATCTCCAACCGGAGCTCCCCAACTAGTCGTTAGGTTATTCTTGTTTGTTGTCATCTTAGAACCACCTCTTATTTGAATTTTATTATGTTAGAAATAATAATAACATTTTTAAATAAAAAATCAATACTAAATTATAATTATTATAATTTAAAGTGTTGATTTTGAGATGTAGCCAATGGGGTATATAGCATGTGAAGTGTACGAACTATTTTAAAAATTTTCTGTATAGTATATTTAGTTTAATAATAAAAATGCCTGGTGTGCAATTATTTTGACCGGCTATTACCATATCAAAAACACGCTTGCTTATATAAGCAAGCGTGTTCGTTTTATATATTTTGTGTTAAGTTTGCTTTCGCTGCCAGCTCAGCCTGAGGCGTGCGCCAAAGCTGTGTCCATTTTTGAATCGCGGCTATCATAATAATGAGACCGAGTATAAGCATGATGATTGAAAGAGTCGCATTTAATATGCTGTAACCTGCCGCAGCTTCATTTAAATACACATTCTTAACCATCCAATAACCCGCGTAGTTAACCGTCACGTAAAGGTAGGCTAATGGAATAAGGCAAGTAAGCATATAGGAACGTTTATCTGCAATTCTAAGAATGACGGTTGCTCCAATAATTAAACCAATAGAGGCCATTAACTGATTCGATACGCCGAACAGCGCCCAAACGGAGCCAATATCTCCTGAGAACAATAAGTACCCCCACATAAAACAGGCTAGGGCGCTTGCAAAAATGGACCCGGGAAGCCAGTCTACTCGCTTCAAAGGCTTATAAAATTCACCGAAAAAGTCTTGAATTAAATAGCGGGAAACGCGTGTGCCAGCGTCGATAGCAGTTAAAATAAACACTGCTTCAAACATAATGACGAACTGGAAAAAATAAGAAGACAGGTGGCTGAACCAAGGAATTTCCGTGAAGATATACGTCATGCCTACAGCCAGTGTAACAGCGCCGCCTGTACGGCCTTCCAAGTTTAGACCAATCTCTTGGCTAAGCTGAGGAAGAGCTGTCACGTTCATACCGAGCGTTTTAAACACTTCAGGTGTAGAGTTGATTGCAAAGTAGTCTCCAGGATGTAAAGCTGTTGCGGCAATTAATGCCATAATTCCTACCAAGCATTCGACTAACATCGCCCCGAAGCCTACAACTTTAATGTCACTCCAGCGGTCAAGCATCTTAGGGGTTGTCCCTGAACCAACAAATGCATGGAAGCCGGAAATAGCACCGCAGGCGATCGTAATGGAAATGAACGGCCACACAGGTCCTGCTAAAATAGGGCCGCCTCCGTGAATAAATTCAGTAACTGCAGGAAATGGAATTGCTGGATTTACGAAAAACACGCCTACAATCAGCGCGATAAAGACACCAATTTTCATAAAGCTGCTTAAATAATCTCGAGGTGCTAAAAGCAGCCAAACGGGCAAGGCCGCTGCGAAAAATGCATAAACGGGAAGAATAATTGAAAGTGTTTTAATATCTAGCGTTAAAAAATCTCCTAAAGCTGTTCCTTGAATATAAGGACCGCTAAATACGGCGATTAAAATTAAAATGAAGCCGACGGTAGAAGCCGCTTTTAAATTACCGGTTTTTTTGTGGTAAATACCTACCCCCATTGCAATCGGAATCGTAATTCCAACAGCGAATGTACCCCAAGGATTTTTCTCAAGTGCGTGTAACACGACCATAGATAAACCGGCCATTGTGATGGTAATGATAAAAAGCATAGCTAAACCTGTACAAAAACCAGCGACGGGTCCTAGCTCTTTTTTAGCCACTTCTGAAAGCGACTGGCCTTTTTGGCGCATAGATGCAAATAACACAACTGCATCGTGAACGGCTCCTCCGATTACAGCTCCGATTAAAAGCCAGAGCAGTCCGGGCAAATAGCCAAACTGAGCTGCTAAGATAGGTCCAACAAGCGGACCAGCAGCTGCAATAGCTGCAAAGTGATGACCAAATGTTACCCATCGGTTGGTTGGCACATAATCTTTTCCATCTTCAAGCTCATGTGCTGGCGTTTTTTGCGCATCGTTTAGTTTCAAGACCTTAACAGCCATGAATGTTCCATAAAGCCGATACGCAATCATTAAAATACAGATAGATCCAATAACAATGGTAACCGCATTCATTACAAATCCCCCTATCCCTTAGTTGTCTGATGTTTGTACTACTACACAACGTTATGTAATTGTGTGTTCCCCTTACAACTTTCATTATAAAAGAAGAAAGCGCTTTTATCACCAGTTTTTCCCTTAATTATTTAAAAAATTAGAAAGTTCAAATTCCCTTTGAAAAACTATAAGACTTTTCGCATAATCTCTGCTATAATTTTTAAAAAAATTAGTACGCATTTAGGTGTTTTTAGTTAGGGAGATGAAAAGAGTGAACCATCGTCAAGAGTTACAAAATAGCAAGCGTATTGTAGTCAAAGTAGGGACATCTACGTTGACCTATGATAATGGAGATATTAACTTAGCACGCATTGAAAAACTAGCGCGTGTTTTATCTGATTTAATGAATGCAGGAAAAGAAGTTGTGCTTGTTACATCAGGTGCTGTTCAAGTAGGAGTAAAAAAACTAAAGTTAAAAGAAAAGCCAACTTCTATTCGAGACAAACAAGCAGCGGCCTCTGTCGGGCAATGTGAGCTTATGCATATCTATAGTAAATTCTTTGGTGAGTACAGCCACATCGTTGGTCAAGTACTGTTAACGAAAGATGTAATCGAAGATGAACATGTGCGCAATAACGTTGTGAACACGTTTGAAAAATTAATTGAAGACAAAGTAATTCCTATTGTGAATGAAAACGATACAGTTGCAATCGATGAGATTGAAAACATCGTACGTTTTGGAGATAACGATAATTTATCCGCCATTGTTTCAGTTTTGATTCACGCAGATTTACTTGTTATTTTATCTGATATTGACGGTTTCTTTGATTCAGATCCCACAAAAAACCTTAACTCTAAATTAATGAAAGTAATAGATGGCATCACACCGGAGCTTGAGAATTTTGCTGGAGATAGTGGAACTGACGTTGGAACAGGCGGAATGGTCACAAAGCTTACCGCTGCTAAAACAGCTACAAGTGCAGGCGTGAGCTTAATCCTAGCAAATGGTAAAGAACCAAGTATTTTGCGAGATATTATTGAAGGCCAAGAAATTGGAACGTTATTCTTAAAACAAGCTGAAGGAGTAATGAAATGAGTGAATTGCAGCTTAAAGGAAAGCAGGGAAAAGAAGCCTCTTATTTCTTAGGAAATGTAACGAGCGAACAAAAACAGCAGGCACTTTATAAAATGGCGGCTGCTTTATTGAGTCAGCAAGAAGCGATTTTAAAAGCAAATAAATTAGACGTAGAAAAAGCCGTTCAAAAAGGCACGTCAAAAGCTATGTTGGATCGCCTATCTTTAAATGAAGAGCGGATTCACGGAATGGCAGACGGCCTGCGCCAAGTAGCTGTGCTTTCCGATCCAGTAGGAGAAGTGCTGTCTATGGCGAAGCGACCAAATGGCTTACAAATTGGGCAGCAGCGTGTACCTATTGGTGTCATAGGAATTATTTATGAAGCGCGTCCAAACGTTACGTGTGATGCAGCAGGCTTATGCTTAAAAGCAGGAAATGCAGTTATTTTGCGCGGAGGCAGCGAGGCGTTTTATTCGAATCAAGCGATTGTTTCTGTATTATCTCAAGCTGCGGCAAGTGCAGGATTGCCTGAGCATAGCGTACAGCTTATTGAAGATACGTCGAGAGAAACAGCACTGGAGTTAATGAAATTAAATGAATATATCGATGTATTAATTCCTCGAGGCGGTGCTGGTTTAATTGAAGCGGTGGTAAAAAATGCAACGGTTCCCGTTATTGAGACAGGAACTGGGAACTGCCACATTTATGTTGATGAAGCATATGACGGTGACATGGCGGCCAATATTGTCATTAATGCAAAAACATCTCGTCCAGCGGTGTGTAACTCAGCCGAAAAGCTGATTATTCATGAACGAGCGGCTCATGAATTTTTGCCGATTATTGTTCAAGCGCTACGAGAGAAAGATGTAGAAGTACGCGGTGATGAACGTGCGCTAACAATCGTTCCAGATCTTGTTCCAGCAGGGGATGAGGATTGGAAGAAAGAATACTTGGATTTCATCATGGCGGTTAAAATCGTAGATGATATCGATGAAGCGATTTCCCATATTAATGTTCATAGTTCACATCACTCTGAAGCGATTGTAACAACAAATTATGCTCATGCTCAGCGTTTTTTACAGCGCGTTAATTCAGCCGCTGTTTATGTGAATGCTTCAACGAGGTTTACGGACGGAGAAGAGTTTGGTTTCGGGGCAGAAATCGGAATTAGTACACAAAAGCTTCATGCGCGTGGACCGATGGGATTAAAGGAATTAACAACGCTAAAATATATTATTTACGGAGATGGACAAATTCGATAAAAAAGAAGCCTGAGGCATATGCCCAGGCTTCTCTTATTTCCATATATGTTCAATTTCTTCAAGTGACTTTCCTTTTGTTTCCGGAACCCACTTCCATATAAACAAAAATGAAGCAATACACATAATCATAAAGAATAAAAATGTGAAAGATCCTCCAGCTTTGTTCCAAAGGATAGGGAAAAACTGAGATACAAACCAATTAGCTATCCACAAGAAAAACGTAGAAATAGACATTGCATAGCCTCTCGCGTGATTAGGAAAAATTTCCGAAATCACAACCCATACAACCGGTCCCATAGAAATATTAAAAAGAAATAAATAAAAAACAATAAGTAAACTAGTAGTCAACCCTTCAGTACCCTGAGAATGAAATCCAAAGGAAACGAGAAGCTGCGTAACGGCCATACCAGCTGTGCCAATAAGCAATAAAGCTTTGCGGCCAATCCGGTCGATAAGCCACATGGAACAAAGAACGCCTAAAAAGGCAGCTACACCAATCATAGACGTAACAAGGAGCGATAAATCTCCTCTAGCTCCAGCTGCTTCAAAAACTTGCGGGGCGTAATAAATAATGGCATTAATTCCGACAAGCTGTTGAAAGGCTGCAAGTAGAATACCAATAAGCAGCGCTTTTCGAAGACCAGCCTCTTTAAAAAGCGAAAGAGAAGCCGGTTGATTTTCTTTTAACGATTGCTCAATATGATACAGCTCTTGGCGTGCAATCTGTGTACCATTGATTTTAATTAAAATGTCCATAGCTTCTAAAGTGCGGTTTGCTTTTACCAGCCACCTCGGACTTTCAGGAACAGTAGAAAGGATAAGAAGAAACAAAAGAGCTGGAATGCCAGAAGCGCCGATAATGTAGCGCCATCCCGTGGAATTCTGCCAAGCGTCTTCCCCAATAGATAAAATGTAGTCATTTACAAAATAGACAGAAACAATCCCAACAGCAACAGCAAATTGATAAAGAGAGCCTAAGCGGCCGCGCATGTGCCGAGGGGCTATTTCAGAAATATAGGTAATCGAAAGAACAGAAGCCATACCAATGCCTAGTCCTCCAATAATTCGAGAAATAATCACAAAAGAGATGGAGGAAGATAGCGCTTGCATAATTGCGGACACGATAAATAAAGAAGCTGCTAAAAGTAAGATGCTTTTTCTACCGAATCGATCACTCAGTTTCCCTGAAGCAAGTACCCCAACGGCACCACCGAGCAGCAGACTAGATACAACAAAACCTACCATCGTTGGACTAAGATTAAAATGTACTTCCATCAACCCAATAGCTCCTGAAATGACGGCTGTGTCATAGCCGTAAAGTAACCCTCCAAAAGCAGCTGCACATGAAATGAAAATCACGAAAAATAGATTTCCTTTTTGCTCCTTATACTCGTCAGAAGTTACTTTTACTATCCCCATATAAATTCCTCCTTTGAATCACGGTCATTATTTTAATAAAAAAACGTTATACGTAAAACGTTTTCATAAAAGATGTTTTTATGTTAAACTAAAAATTGTAAATAATCAAACTATTTTTTAACTTTTATATGAATTATGTACGTTTTGTTATCAATCAATAGGGAAGAAAAAATAGGGGGGAAGAGAAATATGGCATTTATGCAATGTGATTTTTTTTCAGAAGTATTGCAAATAAGTACTTCAATGAACGTTTTGATACCGCAGCAAACAAAATGTCAAATTGGTTTAAAAACCAATACAAGAAGTGAGAAACACCCTACGCTCTATTTATTACACGGTCTTTCTGATGATCATACGATATGGATGAGAAGGACTTCGGTTGAACGCTACGCATCAGAATTAGGACTTGCAGTTGTAATGCCAAATGTAGATCGTAGCTTTTATAGAGATATGGCTTATGGAAAAAAGTATTGGACGTTTGTAACAGAAGAACTTCCTCAATTGGCTAGATCATTCTTTCCATTATCGGAAAAAAGAGAAGATAATTTTGTAGCTGGCCTTTCTATGGGAGGGTACGGCGCTTTAAAATGGGCGTTTCGCAAACCACATCAATTTTCTGCAGCTGCCAGTTTATCAGGAGTGATGGACGTTGAAGGGCTTGGAGGGCGAGGAGAAGTTCAGTTCTTAGATTATCCTTTGATTTTTGGCATGCCGCCTGTTATTAGACCTGAAGATGATCTTTTCTGGCTGCTTGAAAATCGCCGGCGCTATGGAGAAGTGACTCCGCGTATTTATCAATGCTGTGGAACGGAAGATTTTTTATATCAGGAAAATAAACGTTTTTCCGAGCGATGTAAGCAAGAGCCTATTTGTTTTACATATGAAGAAGGAAAAGGAAGTCACGACTGGGCATATTGGGATCAAAAAATTCAAGATGTGTTAAAGTGGCTGTTTAGTGAAAAGTAGGGAAGGTAGTTTTCGGTGGTTCCGGCTTCTAGTAGTATAATAAAGAAAAATGTTTACTTGGTCGATAGACTAAAAGAAAATAGGAGTCGGTACGAATGGGGAGAAAAAAAGTCACGATTACAGAAGTAGCAAAAGAAGCGGGAGTTTCATTAGCTACGGTATCAAGAATCTTCAATAATAAAGACGGTAAAATTAAAATCAGTGAAAAAACTAAACAAAAAGTACTAAAAGCAGCAGCTCATTTAGGGTATCAGACGAATCCATTTGCGGCAGCTCTGCGGGCCCAAAAAACAGGAATTATCGGGATATTAATTAGAGATTTAAAAGATCCGTTTCTAATTGAACTATTAAAAAAGGTACAGCAACAAGTCCAAAGTCGAGGGATGGATGTTCTTATTGGACACACGGATTACGAAGAAACAACGGCTGAGCGTCAATTAAATGTTATGATGAACCATTGGTTTGATGGGGTCATTTTATTAGACTATGTAGCTGCTCAGCATCCGTTTGTAGATATATTAAAACAATATCAAACGCCTTACGTTTCTCTTACAGGAGACGCCTCTTCTGCACTTTGGCCGATTGTACATGTAGATGATGCGGTGGGAATGCAATTAGCTGTTGCTCACTTAACGGACCTTGGTCATAAGAATATAGGGTTCGTTGGAAAAGCTGTAAGCGGAGTCGAACACCGTCTGTCTCTTTTTTATCAGTATGTACCGTCAGCAAACGCAAAGTTTGTGAAAGAAGATATGAATAACTCAGATGAACTATATCAGTTTATAAATAAGCTAGCTCATCATCCAGAGCCTCCAACTGCGCTTATTTGTGCTACGGATTACATTGCTCTGAAAGTGATACACTGTGCGTGGCAAAATGGGCTTCACGTTCCAGCAGATTTGTCTGTTATAGGGTTTGATGATATTACAGAAGCTAGTGAAGCGCATCCTCCACTAACAACTATCCGTCAACCGATGGAAAAAATGGCTGAAAAAGCAGTAAACCTCTTACTTCAGCAAATTCAGGATCAGCAAGAAATAGATCAGATGCAGTATAAAATGGCACCTGTATTAGTAGAGCGCGAGACCACAAAACGTATGAATTGATAAGGAATGTATATACTATTCCTGAAAGTGTGAGACAAAAAGTCCACACTTTTTTGCATTAACCATTGCGTCCACTTCCCTCTTTCTTATACACTGTATGCTGTAGGGGAAAAAACCAAGCTTTAATATGTTTGGAGCGATTTGATGACACAACAAAAATTAGATAAATATGAAATTATGGACGTTAGCTTACTAGCAGGTAAAATTATGTTAGAAAGCGGAGCAGAAACGTATCGAGTAGAAGACACAATGATGCGGATTGCAGCGTCTTACGGTATAAAAAAATCCCACAGCTATGTGACGCCAACAGGGATTATGTTTTCACTTGAAACGAAAGAACCGACGAAAACGAAGTTAATTCGTATTTCGGAACGAACGACAGATTTAAAAAAAGTAACCATGGTAAATAGCGTCTCAAGAACAATCAGTCAAGGACACATCTCCTTGGAGGAAGCGTATGAAATGCTACAAGAAATTGAAGCAACGAACGTAGCTTTTCCACTATGGGTTCAACTTGCAGCTGCATCCATTTCTAGCGGATGCTTTTTAATCATGTTTCAAGGTTTATGGTCGGACTTTATTCCAGCTATGTTTTCAGGAGGTCTCGGATTTTTAACCGTGGTGTATTTCCACCGTCTTATTCCGATTCGCTTTTTTGCTGAGTTTACCGCTTCGTTAGTTATTGGACTTTTATCAGCTCTTTTAGTTGCTTCAGGACTAGGCACGCAAATTGATAAAATTATTATTGGATCCGTTATGCCTCTCGTTCCTGGCTTATCCATTACCAATGCAGTGCGAGATTTAATGGCAGGACATTTACTGTCTGGATTATCAAAAGGAGCAGAAGCGTTTCTGACGGCATTCGCTATCGGTGCAGGTATTGCCATTGTATTTACGCTTCTATAGAAGGGAGGCATCATATGCATATCGTAGAGCAGATAATTACAAGTTTTATTGCTTCAGCAGCATTTGGGATCATTTTTAATGTTCCACGTGAATCATTATTAAAAAGTGGCTTTGTCGGAATGATTGGCTGGCTCATTTACTATTTGCTAACGTTCTATGGCGTAGATGAAATTCCAAGCACAGTTGCATCGGCCTTCTTTATTGCTATTATTAGTCAAATTTACGCAAAAATTTACCGAACGCCGATCATTATTTTCACCGTAGCAGGTATTATTCCGCTAGTTCCAGGAGGAACAGCATACGATGCCATGCGTAACTTTGTAGAAAATAACTATAATGAAGCGATTAGTCTTGCAGCGAAAGCTTTTATGATTTCAGGTTCAATTGCCATTGGTATTGTGTTTTCTGAAGTCATCAACCAAATCATTCGTCAATCTAAATTAAATGCCAAAGCAAAATATCGACCGTAGAGAAGCAAGCTCAAATCAGAGCGTGCTTTTTTTATGAAAAAAATAAAGAGATCCTTCACTTTTTTGTCACAAGAAAGTCACGTTTTAGTCTAAAAACGTTCAAAAAATGTACGTGCACAGCTAAAAAAATAGACTATACTATGTAGATAGAAAGAGAGATATTACATATGTATGTGAAACATTGAGCATATATCTCGAATTATTATGCTCAATGTTTCACAATGTAAGTAAAAGATGCTCAGAAATAAGCAAAGTATCTACGGAAATGATGAATGTTCTTATATATGAGAGGAGAAAGAAGATGGATACAGTTATACTATCACGTATTCAATTTGCATCAACGACGCTGTTTCATTTTATCTTTGTACCGCTATCTATCGGTCTTGTCTTTTTAGTAGCGATCATGGAAACGATGTACGTAGTAAAAAAAGATGAACAGTATAAAAAAATGGCAAAGTTTTGGGGGCACTTATTCCTGATTAACTTTGCTGTCGGAGTCGTAACAGGTATTTTACAAGAATTTCAGTTTGGCATGAACTGGTCAGAGTACTCACGGTTTGTAGGAGATGTATTCGGTGCGCCGCTTGCTATTGAAGCACTGCTCGCGTTTTTTATGGAGTCCACTTTCCTCGGACTGTGGATTTTCGGGTGGGATCGTTTGCCTAAATGGCTGCACTGTCTATGTATTTGGCTTGTTAGTCTAGGTACTATTTTTTCAGCGTTCTTTATTTTAACGGCTAATTCTTTTATGCAGCATCCGGTTGGAATGGAGCTGAATAATGGACGTTTAGAAATGAATGACTTCTTTAAATTGTTAACAAACGGTCAGCTGTGGGTTGAATTCCCTCATACCATTTTAGGTTCGTTTGCAACAGGCGCCTTTTTTATCACGGGTGTCAGTGCCATTATGCTCTTGAAGAAAAAACATGTGGCTTTTGCCAAAAAATCATTTCAAGTTGCCATTATTGTAGGGTTAGTTTCAGGTGTAGGAATTGCGTTATCTGGTCATGAACAGGCTGGATACTTAGTTAAAACACAGCCGATGAAAATGGCCGCAAGTGAAGGATTATGGGAAAACAGCGGGAGTCCAGGCGCTTGGACGGTAACAGCAAATATTCACCCCGATGAAAAGAAAAATACGAGTGAAATCAAAATACCTTATTTATTAAGCTTCTTATCATACGGGAAATTTTCAGGTTCCGTTCCTGGGATGAACCAGCTGCAGGAGCAGTACACGGCGAAATATGGAGCAGGAAATTATATTCCACCCGTTCGGACAACATTTTGGAGTTTCCGCATTATGGCTGGTCTAGGTGGGGTATTATGTGCATTAGGTATTTGGGGCACGTACTTGCTTTCTCGTAAAAAACTTCAAGAAAGCAAACTATTTTTACGTATTATGACGATTGCCATTGCCTTTCCGTTCCTTGGAAGCTCAGCAGGTTGGATTATGACAGAGATTGGCCGTCAGCCTTGGGTTGTATTTGGCTATATGAAAACGGAAGATGCCGTGTCTCCTGGTGTAACAGCAGGTGAATTGCTGTTTTCTATTATCTCGTTTTCGTTCTTTTATTTAATTTTAGCTGTGATTATGGTGTTCTTGTTCGTTAAAGAAATTAAAAAAGGTCCAGATCACGATCACGAAGCACATACAAAAGTAGTATCAACTGATCCGTTTACAAAGGAGGGATACAATGTTTTCTCTTAATGAATTCTGGTATTTACTAGTATCCATTCTGTTTGTTGGTTTTATCTTTTTAGAAGGCTTTGATTTTGGGATTGGCATGGTGTCTCGTTTTTTAGGAAGAAACGAATTAGAGCGACGAGCTTTTATTAATACAATTGGTCCTTTTTGGGATGCAAATGAAGTTTGGCTAATTTCAGCAATCGGTGCTATGTTTGCCGCTTTTCCAAACTGGTATGCAACGCTATTAAGCGGGTCATATGTTCTTTTTGTTCTTCTTTTGCTTTCGCTTATTGGCCGCGGTGTAGCATTTGAATTTCGAGGGAAAGTTGAAAAACAAGCGTGGAAAAATGCATGGGATTGGGTTATCTTCTTTGGAAGTCTTTTTCCACCGCTCATTTTTGGTATCTTATTTTCAGCGCTAATGAAAGGACTGCCTGTTGAGCGCAACATGCAAATGAATGCCGGCTTTTCCGATATTGTTAATCTATATACCATCACAGGCGGCGTTACGTTAACAATGCTTTGCTTATGGCACGGACTTATTTTTGCGACGATCCGTACGATGGACGATATTAGAGATCGTTCACGGAAAGTCGCTATGAAGCTTTTGCCTATAAATGCCTTATTACTTCTTATCTTTTCAGGCATGACGTTTTTTGAAACAGATTTATTCAGTAATCATAGCCGCTTGATGCTATATACATTTTTCATCGGTATTTTCGTGTATTTACTAGCAGGATTTTTCCTTACACGTAAAAAAGACGGATGGGCATTTGCTATGTCTGGCTTAATTTTGATTTTATCAATTTCCTCTATATTTGCAGGATTGTTTCCAAACGTTTTGGTTAGTTCAATCAATGAAAGCTATAGTTTAACGATTCATAATGCAGCATCAGGGAATTATTCCTTAAAGATTATGTCTTACGCTGCTATTGCGTTACTGCCTTTTGTGTTAGGTTATCAAATTTGGAGCTACTACGTTTTCAGAAAGCGTGTAGATCATAAGGAGCATATGGAGTATTAATGGGTAGAAATTTAATGGTTTACAACGGAATAAAAATGGTTCTTGCCATGTTAATAGGGCTTATTACTATTCAAAGTGTAGCCATTATTTTTCAAGCTAAGTGGCTCGCCGAAGTAATTACCGCTCTTTTTCATGGTGAAAGTTTAACTTCGCAGACAAAAGCAATCGGATTGTTTTTGTCTGCCTTTATGGTTCGTCAGATCATAGGTTTTATAGTGAAAAAAACGTCATATCAATTTGGAGTCAAAACGACTCAGGAACTGCGTTTGATAGTCATGAAAAGCATTTTTGCATTAGGACCGCGTTTTACCAAAGATGAAGGAACAGGAAACTTGGTGACGCTCATCACCACAGGCCTACAGAAGCTTCGCGCTTATCTCGAGCTGTTTTTGCCTAAACTGGCCGCCATTAGCGTTACACCTTGGCTAGTGCTTGCTTTCGTTTGGTATCATGATCGGCTTTCAGGCATTATTTTACTTGTGACCATGCCAATTTTAATTTTATTTATGATTTTGCTCGGACTGGCTGCACAAAAAAAAATAGATAGCCAATGGGAGACATATCACGTGTTGTCGAACCACTTTGTAGATTCGCTTCGAGGGTTAGAAACTTTAACATTTCTCGGGAAAAGTAAGGAGCATGCTGAAACGATTGAAAGAGTCAGTGACCGTTATCGAAAAGCGACAATGGGAACGCTCCGAATTGCTTTTTTATCTACGTTTGCTTTAGATTTCTTTACGATGTTATCTGTAGCCATCGTAGCTGTTATGCTTGGTTTGCGGCTGGTGAATGGTTCGATGACATTAGAGCCTGCACTTATGATTTTATTGCTGGCGCCTGAATACTTCCTGCCGATACGAGAAGTTGGAAATGATTACCATGAAACATTAGACGGAAAAGAATCCGGAGATGCATTACTTAAGATTGTGAAGCAGGCTGAAAAAACGCCGACTAAAAAAGAAGATGTTCCTAGTTGGACTGAAAGCAGTGAACTTCAATTAAGGCATATCACCGTCAAATATGACGAAGAGCATCCACCTTCCCTTGAAGATGTGTCACTGCATGTTAAAGGAATGAAGAAAATTGGAATCATCGGAAAAAGCGGCGCTGGAAAATCGACGCTTATTGATATACTAAGCGGCTTTGTGCAATCTACAGAAGGCTCTGCTGAAGTAAACGGCGTGCCAATTGATTTACGCTCAGATGCTTGGCAAAAGCAGATTACGTATATCCCTCAGCATCCATTTATTTTTAATGGAACAGTAAAAGAAAATATTGAATTTTATCAAGATAGAGGCGGCTCATATGATTATGAAGATGCTTTAACGAAAGCAGGGCTTTTATCTATGATTCAACAGATGTCTGATAAGGAAAATGAAATGATCGGAGATGGAGGACGGCAGCTTAGCGGCGGCCAAGCTCAAAGAATTGCTCTAGCAAGGGCATTTCTAAGCGACCGCCCTATTATTATGCTTGATGAACCAACGGCACAAGTCGATATTGAAACGGAATATGAATTAAAGCAAGATATTTTAACGATGTTCCAAGAGAAGTTATTTATTTTAGCTACACACCGTCTGCATTGGATGAAAGACATGGATCTCATTGTTGTAATAGAGGACGGAAAAGTTGCAGAAATCGGTAATCATCAAGAACTGATTCGAAAAAAAGGAGCTTACTATCAATTTTTACATGAAGAGGAGGAGATATGATGAAATATAAAAGTTGGATATGGCCCTACTTTAAAACATATAAATATCGTATCTTTTCTATTTTATTACTAAGCATGTTAACGATTGGTTCTGCTTGCGCGTTAATGTTCACGTCAGGTTATTTGATTTCAGCTTCTTCCTTACGGCCAGAAACGATTTTATTGGTGTATGTTCCAATTGTACTTGTGCGTACATTTGGTTTAAGCCGAGCCGCTTTCCGTTATGCGGAGCGTCTTGTCAGTCACGATTTTATTCTTCGTATTTTAGCTAAAATGCGTACACGTCTTTATCATTTGATTGAACCGTTAATTGCTACATCTCGCTATCAAACAGGAGATGTTTTAGGAGTTCTCGCGGAAGATATTGAAAGTTTACAAGACTTATTCTTGCGTACCATTCTTCCAACAATTTCAGCTGTTATTTTATACGTTATTTCGATTGTAGCTTTAGGATTCTTTAGCCTAAAGTTTGCATGTTTGATTGCCATCTATTTATTTTTATTAGTAGTAGTGATGCCGCTTTTTTCCCTTTGGCATATGAAGGCAGCCAATCAGCGATATAAATCAAGCAAAGCACAGTTATATGCCAAGGTCACAGACGGCTTTTTAGGAGTGGCTGATTGGGTGTTAAGCGGTCAGCAGCAGTCATTTTTTCATTCGTATAACAAAACAGAAAATGAGTTAGACGGCATGGATCGTAAGCTTAAACTATGGACGTATTATCGAGAATTGTTTGGACAACTTGTTGTAGCAGGTTTAATTGTCACAATGATTTGGTTTGGGGCTTCTCTTTTTGCAGATAAAGAGCTTGCAGGTGTGTTTATTGCTGCTTTTATTTTAGTAGTATTTCCTTTATCTGAAGCGCTGCTGCCAGTATCTAATGCAGTAGAAAAGATTCCTCAGTTTGAAGAATCATTAAATAGAGTACAGGCAATGGAAAAGAACTGGGAAGATGTGAACGAAAAGAAAAAACATACTCTTTCTCTACCTTATAAAGGTTCATGGAATTCGGTTAGATTAAAAGTTGAGCATGTAAGCTTTCGCTATAGTAATGAGGAGGAGTCAGTAATTCATGATCTTTCATTTCAAGTCGAGCAAGGGAAAAAAATTGCGATTCTTGGCAAGAGTGGAGCTGGAAAATCGACTCTATTAAAGTTGCTGCAAGGCTCCTTAGTACCTACAGAAGGTACAGTTCAGCTAAACGGTCAGTCTGTTGCTGAAGTTCGTGAAGATATACCAAAACTCATCTCTGTATTAAATCAAAATCCTTATTTATTTAATACAAGCGTAGCCAACAATTTATTACTAGCTAATGAAGAGGCCACAAAAGAAGAAGTAATTGAGGCCATGAAGCAAGTGAATATGCACTCCCTTGTGGAAGGTTTGCACCAAGGATATCAAACGCCGATGCTCGAAACAGGTCAGCGCTTCTCGGGAGGAGAACGTCAGCGGATTGCGTTAGCACGTGTTCTGCTTCAGCATACGCCAATTGTTATGCTAGATGAGCCAACTGCAGGGTTGGATGCTATCACTGAAAAGCGTCTGTTATCCACTATCTTTGAAACTCTTCAAGACAAAACCCTAATTTGGGTTACGCATAATTTAGTTGGGATGGAAAAAATGGATGAAATCTTATTTTTCCAAGATGGTAAGATAGCCATTCGAGGAACGCATGACGAATTACTTGCGACGAACAGTCACTATCAAAAGCTATATGAATTGGATCATCCGGCAAAAAGCCTTTAGCAGAAGCTAAAGGCTTTTTATTATTTGATAATAAAGTGAAATTCGACAAACACGAGTAAAATATGTGTCGAATGAAAGAAAGAAAGCAGTTTGGATTCAAAGAAAAGAGTATGCGTTTAGCATTTTTGAAAAAGTGGTAAAACAAGGTAGTGTTTGTTTCTTCCTGTATAACATCGGTTTATTTTAGGGAAAATATATACACATTATGCGAACGAGAGAAGGAAGATACAATGGAACCTATGCTTATACATATCACGCTCGTAGTGGGACTAGGAGTTCTATCTCAGTGGCTGGCTTGGAGATTTAAGTTACCAGCAATTGTCGTGATGTCAATTATCGGACTACTAACAGGCCCTATTTTAGGTTTAATTGATCCTAAAGCACAATTTGCTCAGCTTTTTGATCCTTTTGTATCGATTGCTGTAGCTGTTATTTTATTTGAAGGCAGCTTGAATTTAGACATGAGAGAGGTAAGGGGAATCGAAAAGCCCGTGTTTCGCATTGTGACGCTCGGAGCCATGCTAGCTTGGATTTTAGGCTCTTTAGCTGCTCATTATATAGCGGATTTATCATGGGCGGTGGCAATTGTTATCGGAGGGCTTTTTATTGTGACGGGTCCAACCGTGATTTTACCTCTTTTACGACAAGCTAAATTAAAACCAAAACCAGCAGCGATTTTAAAATGGGAAGGTATTATTGTTGATCCATTTGGTGCACTGCTGGCCGTTTTTTCGTTTGAAATTGTTCAATTTTTAGTGCTGAGAGAAGTGAGTGGAAAAACAATTCTCTTTTTCTTTGCAGCCTCTATTATTGCTGTTTTAATAGGGTGGCTTCTTGGCCGCGGAATAGGATGGATGTTTCAAAAGGGTCATATTCCAGAGTATTTAAAATCTCCGGTCGTATTTATTGTCGTTATTGCCTGCTTTACGGTAGCTGATGAAATTAAGCATGAAACAGGTCTTCTAGCAGTAACAGCGATGGGGATTACGCTTGCTAATATGCATATTTCATCTATTAGTGATATGCGACATTTTAAAGAAAACATTTCGGTTCTATTGACTTCTACTATTTTTATCATGTTAACGGCTGGACTGACGATGAAGACCATTACTGAAATTTTTCATTGGAATATTATTTTGTTTGTTTTACTTATGCTGTTTATTGTCAGACCTGTCTCCATCTTTTTATCAACGGTAGGGACAGATTTATCTATAAAAGAAAAAATACTGATTGGCTGGATTGCCCCGCGCGGAATTGTAGCGTTAACGGTCTCGAGCTACTTTGCGAAAGTACTAATTGATGAAGGATTTAAAGATGCTTCCATCCTAACAACTCTGACATTTGCTTTAGTGTTTGCTACGGTTTGTGCACACGGTTTTTCCCTTTCATGGCTAGCTAAGAAGCTTGATTTATCAATTGGAGAAGAACCTGGTATTTTGCTTGTAGGAAGCAATGATTTTACGGTTGCCTTTGCTTCCAAGTTAAAACAGCTGGGCTATCCAGTATTAGTTGCTGATTCTTCGTGGGAGCGTTTAAGAGTTGCGCGCAGAGCGGAAGTAGATGTGTATCACGGAGAAGTTCTAGCTGAGCAAACGGAATATCATCTAGATTTAACTCCTTATGAATACGTGATTGCTGCAACTGAGTTAGATGCATATAATGCGCTTGTTTGTACTGCTTTTCTTCAAGATATGGGGCGGAACAATGTTTTTCAATTGAGCATTCGTGACCGAGAAGATTCAAGAGAAGACGTCGATGAAATTATGCACACAGTAAGAGGACGCATGCTCTTTAAGAAAGGAATTACGTGGGAGTTTCTGCATCATAAAATGGAGCACGGATATACGATTTACAATACAAAAATTACGGATGAATATACGTATGAAACATATCTTGAGGAGAAAAGCGATGATTCTCTTTTACTAGCAGTGAGCAAGCAAGGAAAGGCATTGAGTTTTTTTGCTCATGATCAAGAAATAAACGTTAATGCGGGTGATACGGTATTAAGCCTTCAGCCATTAAAAAGATAAAAAAACAGGCCTTCAATGGCCTGTTTTTTATGCTTGTCTTTGTTTAAAATGAATGACGAACAGATAAGCAGCAGCTGCTGCAAAATAGATGGTAACGGCTGGTGCGGTGAAGACATGCCCAGCTACAAAAGCAATTCCAAGAGCTAATACAATTGCTGTACTATACATCATAAAGCTTTCATCCAGAAGCTGTGATGGGTCTTTAAATAATCGAACCAACACGGTTAAACCAACTACTAGAAGTGGAAGAACCCATAGTAAAAATCCGATGATACCTAAAGAGAAAAACAAATCATAAAAATCCATTTCAATCATCTTTGGCGGAAGCTGCTTGGTATAGTCACCAGAAAAGCCCATACCTATCATTTTTCGTGCAATAGGTGCTTTTGCATACTCTTCCTTATGATGAGCTAAAAATTGCTCACGGCTGCTTAGAATCAGATTTTGAATATCTTTGTCATCTAAATTTGATTCCTTTTGTTTTTTCTTTTTAGCAGGCTTTTCTTTTTCTTTCTTTTCCGGCTTTTCTTTCTCTGTTTTCTCTTTTTTAGCTTCTAACATATCGATGTGCGTATATGTGTTTTTATAAGCTGGAGAAATCGGAGTAGTTGCTCCGGTTACAATTAAAAGCAGAATTGAGATTACTAAGTTGGCTTTAATTAAGCTGCGTTTATTCGTAAATAATTTTGCAAATAAGACAACTGTTGCTACAACTAAAGAAAGAATAACGGCACCTAAGCCTACTTTCGTTCCAAGCATGATGGATGAAACGGCTAATAAGATAAAAGGAATCCAGTAATAAGCTTTTGAAAACGAACGTACTTTATCTAAAGCTAAAAGCAGTGTCAGAGGAAGCAAAATAGCAATGGTTGCCCCTAGCTCATTCGCTGCATAAAACCAGCCTTTGAATCCGATTTTATTATACTGATAACTCTCTAGTGCTGTACCTGTTAGCATTGTACCGATAAAAACAATACTGATGATGAGTGAAGCAGTCAATAAGTTTTTGCTCAGTATTCTTTTTACATCCACAGACGATCGATAATGTGAAAACATCACAATCATTCCAAGTAAGGTAACGTTCATATAAACAACCTTATTGAAAAATTTAATTTCTTGCCCAATATAATAAGGATCTTTCCATTGATGATTTAAGTAGATATTGAGTCCAAGAAAGAGTGCAAAAGCAATAAGGTAGATAATCGAATATCTAGCCCATTTTGACTGTTTGGCAAACACTAAAAGTAGGACACCTGCAAAAATCATATATAGAAAGCGAATAACAACCCCAATTGAGAGACCACTATCCATGTTCAAAACCATGTACGTCGTTAGCATATCAATAATTGGCTGAATTGAAATAAAACCAACGAACAGAAAAAATAACCAGTATGTGTTCTTCATATAGTACTCTCCTGTTTTACGTGAATTAACGTTTTCTTTTAACTAAAAGCATAACACCTTCTACTCTGCATAATAGCGTCGACATTAAGTATACTAAACCACCTGCAATACAGACAATACCAAATCGTAAGATAACATGTAATGAATTCAAAAATGCGATGTCCTTTAAGAAGAACATGACGATAGCAACAGGTACGGAAGCTAAAAGAATTTTTCCTGTTTCTTTCACTAGATATCCGTAATGGAAGTGATTGATTTGTTTTGCCAGCATAACGAATACGATGGCCGTGTAGAAAAAGGCAACCACTGACATGGAAAGTGCTAATCCTTGGTATCCCATAAATTTAGTGAAAATCATGTTAAAGATGATATTTAACACAATGGATAATAAGCCTGCTCTCATAATAAGATAACCTTTTTGAAGAGAATAAAATCCTTTTGCAAGAACAGCTTGCAGCGAATAGAAAAACACCGAACCTAGGTAATAATAAGATACATCCGTTGTTTTTAACGTTGAATGTGCGTCAAATGCACCGCGCTGATAAGCAATCATTACAATGTCTTTCATATAAAAGATCATAATAACAATCGTCGGAATTAGCAGCATCAGCATAAACGTAATCCCTTTTTCAATTCCTGATTTAAAGCGTTCTTCATCTTTTTCAGAAATGGCTCTTGCAATCAGCGGATAAATAATGGTTGCGACCGTAACCCCGAATATTGCCTGGGGAATACTTACAAGTCTGAAGGCGTAATTTAAGTATGAAATAACACCTTCACCAAAGGAGCCAGCAAAGAAGAAGTTTACAGTTAAATTAATTTGACCGACCATAATGGTCACACCAACAGGGATGAATACTTTATAAAAAGCCACCACTTCATCACGGTCAATTTTTTGCTTCCATAACAGCAGATGCTGCGGTTTAAAATAGACAACTTTAATTAAGAAAGAAGCAATTGTTCCTATAAAATAGCCAAGAGCAATTGCATAGCCGCCCATAATTGAATGTAATAGGATTGTACTTAAAATCGTAAATAGTACGACAACCGTTTGAGAAAACACGGAGAAAGAATATTGACTTCGTGCATCAAATACACCTTCGTATACGGCATTCACTCCAACTAGTGAAAGAGATAAGAAGTACATAACGCCCGTATAAATTCCTAGTTCAATTGCTGCTTTGGAAAAATTAGAATACGAAGCGGGAAAGTAAAAGAAAGCGGCAATTGATCCGAGAACCGAAATAATGAAACAAATAAGAAAGGTTGATTTAACAATATTAGTCAAATGAACCTTTCCTTTATTTTCTTTTTCATAACGTAAATAACTAGGAATAAACGCATCCTTCATCCCCGTTAACATAAATAAAATAAAAGCGTTTGGAATGATCATTGCTGCGTTGTATGAATCGACGATATAACTTGTACCGAAATAGTTAGCAATAACTAAATCACGAATCATACTAGAAAATTTCAAAAATAATGTTGATATGAGCAGTAAAATGCTCGCGAATTTTAAGTTTTTCATGCGAAACTCCTACCTTTTCAAGTTATCTCATCAACTATTAGCAATAAAGAAGCATCCGACAATTAGAAGAATACAGCCGATAACTTGTTTTGTTGTAACTTTTTCTTTAATTAGAAAGTAACCGAATGTTAATGTCCAAATATACGTAATAGACGTGAGCGGAAATACAATAGAATAAGGTAACAGCGTTAAAACATACACGTTAAGCAGAGCTGCCGTCCCGTAAAAAAGGCCGCCACCCACAAAGCAAATAAGCGCTAGCTTTATCTTTTTTTCATTTAAATACGTAGAAATATACTTGAAAAAGACAGCTCCAACTGAACCTAAAAGGGTCATAATAATTAAAAGCGGGATACTATTCATCTTGGCCACCTACTAAAATTACACCTACGATAATAATAAGAGTACCGACCAGCTTCATAGGGCTAATGGTTTCATTTAATAGAAAGAAACCAAGAGCAATGCTGATTACGTATCCTAGGCTTAAAAATGGATGAAGTAAGGAAACTCTTTCAAATTTAAAAGCGGCAATCATAAAAACCGCTCCTAATCCATAAAGAAAAAAACCAATAATTAAATTTAAGTTAAATGAAGCTTCGGACAACTTCCAAAAAAGTTGTCCAACAGCTGTAAACAGGGAAGCCACGATAATGAGTGTGATTCCTAGCTTTTTGTTGTAATTGCTCTCCATCAGGAGGTCACATCCCTTTCTTTCTGATCAAATCGGACAAAAGGAAGACCAATAAAGAAGAAAGACACAAATACGCTTGCTAATAAATATCGAAAATCTTGAGCCGGCAATGCCGCAAGAACAGAAAGCGTGTTAAGAGCCCAAGGAATGACGATAATAAGTGACGTAATTCCTCTTCGAATCACTAGCATTAATGAAAATAATAAAATGACACAGTGATAAAAAGCTGGTTTCCATAAGAATGTAAAAACAGGGTGCTTAAAAATAGCTAAGTAAGCATTGGCAGTATGCGTAATAAACGGCTCGATTACTTTATTTTTAAGACCTAAATCATTGCCGTAATAAATGTTGGTTACATACGTATCTGTGTAACCATCTTTAAAAGGATTGATTTGCCATACTAAAGCCGTTTGTTTGAGAAAGCCTTCCGTTGCTAGATAAGGATTTTTGATGACAATGCTAGCATAATTCTTAAAATAAAGACCTAGATCATTAAAAATAAACTCGCGGTCGTAGTATTTCCAAGTGAATTTAATAGGATCGCTTTTATATGGATTGTACTTTTCTTTCCACAATTCAATAGGAAGCACTTTATTAAAATATTCGCGCTCTTCTCTTGACATCTCCCCATCATTTGAAATGATGTTTGCGATTTGTTGAGTTGGGATAGACAAAGCTTCATTTGGATCCGAAGGCTGTACATCAAGCCAAGTGAACACAGGGCCTGTAACAATCTTTTGTAAAATAAAGACGACTAAGAAAATCGTGACAAGAGGTTTCCAATTTTTTCTGAATAAGACGATCATTAAAAGGAAAGTCAAAACAAATACAGGAAAACCATTATGTCTAAAGAAAGCTACTCCAAATGCGGAAAGTAAAAGTAAGAAAAAGCCTGCTTTACTTTTAATCCAAGCACCTTCTGATAAATAGATTTTTGCAATATTCACCGTAAAAAACAGCAGAAAAGCACTGTATAAAATATCTTTCCAAATAATAATTGAAAAGATTAAAAAGCTTGGAATAATGACAATAATAGCTGTTAAAAGTCCAATCATAACAGGGTGTGCTTTGCGTTTAATGAAAAAGTCAAACGTATAGGCGTATATGCTTACTACAACAACAATTTGCGTGAATGCTACAATTCCTGGGTTATCCCATATTTTTGTCAGCAGCATAATCAGCCACGTAATCATAATAGGATGCCAATCGTTAAATTCTCCGTTATGTGCCTGTCTCCACTGTGCTAATGAATCGGGAGTCATGGCCGCTGGGAAAAAGGCGAACCAGTAATATAGACTAACAGCTAAAATAAGAATCGTAACAATTCCTAGGTAACGCTTTGGGTGTGCAAATTTATAGTGAAAATCGTTTATCTGTTTGATAGCGCTGAGTACAGCGGCCGTCAGCAGCATTGCCAATAAAGTACGGCTGATGGCATACAAAACGAGTGAAAAAATAGTTGAGCTCGTCATATGTAAGTTATCTAAAAGCGAAAACTGTACGATAAACGAAAAAACAATCAGCAATAGCCATTCTAGCGGTTTAAATGAAGCATAAGCTCTATTTTTATAAATAAAAATAGAGCTTATGATGGTAAATACAAGTGCAGCAAAAAGGGAAAGATATTGAACACCGTCTGGATTACCAATACTTAAACCGATAAGAATAATTAAAGCTGTTACTGTAAGCAGCAAAATACTTTTTTTATTCTTCATCATTGTTATTCTCCTACTTGTTCAATCTGTTCAATTTTTTTATTTAGTTCTAATTCATATTGCTTGCGATTTAATGAAGCGATTGTATCTAGAATTAATCCACAGACGAAAGATAAAACACCTAACACCATCAATCCAGTTGCTAAGATAGATGAAGGTACTTTAGTAATAAAGCCTGTATCAAAAAATTCATAAAGTACTGGAGCACCAACAGCTAATCCTGCGACAATAAATAACACTGTCCAAATGGAGAAGAACTGAAGCGGCTTGTACTCTTTAAATAACGTAAAAATCATTCGTAACACTTTAAATCCATCAGAGAACGTATTAAGTTTCGATTCGCTGCCTTCAGGTCGATCGCGATAATCGATCGCGATTTCTTTTAGGCGGAAGCGTTTATCTAACGCGTGAAGACTCATTTCTGTTTCAATTTCAAATCCCGGGCTCATCACAGGTATTGATTTTACAAATAATTTATCGTACGCACGATAACCTGTCATGATATCTTTAATGTTGCTTTTGTACAGGCCGTTAATTAAAGAACGTACTAAGTTGTTACCAAAATTATGGAAAGCACGTTTGTTTTCTTCGAGATACGTTCCGTTTGATAAACGATCTCCAATGACCATGTTAGCTTCTCGATTTCTAATAGGCTCAATTAATTGATGAACAAATTCTGCAGGATACGTATCATCCCCATCTACCATGACATAACAATCTGCATCAATTTCTTGAAACATCGAACGTACAACGTTTCCTTTTCCTTGCTTGAATTCTTTTTTGACGATTGCCCCGTGTTCAAGTGCAATTTCACTTGTGCGATCTTTTGAATTGTTATCGTACACATAAATATCTGCACTAGGCAGTTCGCGTTTGAAATCGTCAATTACTTTTCCAATTGTTACTTCCTCGTTATAACAAGGAATTAAAACTGCGACTTTCATTTTTCCACCTCATCAAAAAAAATTGTTGGGAGTTGTTCAGCAATTACATCTACTGTGTAGCGGTTTGCTGTTTGTAACGCCTGTTGAGACATTTGCTGTTTCACATCTTCAGGAAGATTAATAAAAGCCTGTAGCTGTGAAGCTAGTTCGTCTACATTTTTAGGCTCAAAGAATAGACCATTCTTTCCGTCTATAATGTAATCTTTTAGACCACCAATCTGACTCCCAATTACGGGTGCTCCGCAAGCCATAGCTTCGAGGCCGACTAAGCCCAAACTTTCTCCTTTTCTTACGGTCGGAAACACGAATGCTTCAATCGCATTATATACGTAAGCAAGAGAGGACTGAGGAAGGAGAGGGAAATGGATGACTTTTTCCTCTAGGCCCAGAGTCTTGATCATTTCCTTAAATGCAGCTTCGTCTTTTCCGCTTCCAACGTATAGGTATTTGTAAGAAGTGGGCATTTGTTGTTCAGCTTTTGCAATTGCTTGCAGGTAGTATTCCCATCCTTTACCCACATCAATGCGGCTTACACATCCAAGATAACGGATAGTAGGGTCCAAGTTTAGTTCTTGATAAGCTTTGCTTTTATCTGCATAAGGGTGAAACAGATCTTTATTCACTCCTCCGCTTGGAAAAATATAGATTGGGTTATGAATCTTATATTTCTCTTCAACGAGCCCTTTATAATAAGGAGAAGGAGTAATAATTTTAGTGGAATGTTGCAATAAGTCATTTACTCTAGGCTGATACTTTTCCTGTGAAGGTACTTCAGGTACAACGTCTGAACCATGCACGTTTGTCACAATCTTCACATTCTTCTTTAGCTTTTTAAGAATCAGCAGCGGAAGAGCATTATGAGATGCATAATGTACGTAAAGGTAGTCGTAGTTTTTTGTCAAGCCCGTCAAGACGACATTAGCATAATGAGAAGCATAGCTAAAAAGCTTGCTTAATTTGCTTGTCTTTTTTTGCATGACAATTTTATCAACTTGAATACCATGTTGAACTAAAATTTTTTCAGTGTTTTGAACAAATACACCATAGCTTGGGAATTGTTCCGAAGGATACATATTTGAAATCAACAAAATTTTCATGATTGTTTCACACCTATTTTTCTTTATTAGTTTATGATAATGACAACGGGTGTTCATTTAAATAGAGCTTACATGTATCATCTTACTATTAAGTTGAGCGATTTCATCGATAAACATGCAAAAATGGGTTGCATATCGCCAACATCACAATATTATAGCACACCTACTTTTTAAAATGCGAAAGTTTATCGGACACTTCTAAAACGATAGATAAAGCAGTAAAGAAGATGATTTTCACATCATCATAATCACACGAAAAAAAGCGAACGCTATTCGTTCGCTTTATGTCACTTATTTCACTTCAACGCTTACCCCAAAATGGTCGGAAACAACGGGATAATGTATGCCGTTAAAAACCACAGTTGATGACTGAATATCCTGCGCATGACTCGATAGAATTAGATCAAGGCGCAGTGCCCGTTCATTATCATCCCATCCAGCAATGTTACCTTTAACTGTAATACCGCTGTCTTTTTTGTTCGATAGAGTATACGTATCATAGAGGCCTTGGCTCAACAGGTAGTCGTAACCTTCATTTCGTCTATGAGCGTTATTATTAAAGTCTCCGAGTAGGAAAAATGGGTTATCTTTGTGTACATGAGCTAGCAGCGTATCAACTTGCTGCTTGAACGGCTCTTCCTCGTCATCCCACCAGCCAAGATGACAAGAATAAAACGTAAGGAGTTCTTTTTCATATTCGATTGTTGCTCCAACAATTCTTCTCGTTTTCCAATAGTCAATATTTGACGTTTGTGAAACAAAAAATGAATGCTCCTCAATAATCGGGTGTTTCGTTAAAATGGCAATTCCTTCTTCATACACTTCATAGCCTATATGAGATAAATCCCATACCAATTGATAGTCTTCACCTTGCTTACCCAGTTCTTTTGCTAAAAGCCAAGCGTAATTATCGCTACGAATGTAGTCATATACATAAGGTGCGTCTACTTTTTGGCTTACTTCCTGTAAAGCAATGACATCATATTTTTCTTTTTTAATTACTTCAGCTAGACAAGATAACTTGTCTAGCTGATTTTCCTCTTGCCAAGAGTGGCAATTTAACGTTAATAGCTTCATTATGTTAAGCTCCTAACAAATCTTGAATGTCGGATTTCAAAACATCCGCTTTAGGTCCATAAATAGCTTGTACCCCTTTATCTTTCAAGATTAAACCAAGGGCTCCATTTTGTTTCCACTCACTTTCTCCTGCAACGGCATGTATATCTTTTACCGTTACACGTAAGCGAGTCATACAAGCATCAACGTCTTCAATATTGTTTTCTCCGCCAAGCAGTCCAATAATGACTGGGGCAAGCGAATCATTTTTCACCTGCTTGCTGCTTGTTGCAGTTGTTTCTTCATCGATATAGTTTCCGTTACGTCCCGGCGTTGGGAAGTTAAAACGTTTGATTAAGAAGTTTGCCACTCCAAAATTTAAGCCAAAGAATACAAGGCAGGCGATGACAAAGTTCATTAAGTCAGTCCATAGTCCGGCTTTGATAATCATTGGTGTACGTGTTAATAGTTCAATTACACCAAATGAGTGTACTCGAACATGAACAATATCAACAATGGCAAAAGCCAGTCCCGTCATAATGGCGTATACGACGTATAGAAGAGGTGCCGCGAACATGAACATAAATTCAATCGGTTCTGTTACGCCTGTTAAGAAAACAGCTAGTCCAGCTGAAAAGAACATTGAACGATATTTCGAACGTTTGTCAGGATCTACGTTACGATACATTGCTAAAGCGATTCCAATTAATGACGCACAAGATAAAATCATCTGTCCTACTTTAAATCGTGCAGGTGTAACGTCATGTAAGAGCTGTTTGTAGCTGTCCATATCTCCTGCAGCGCGGAAATTATTTAAATCTGCAATCCAAGCAAGCCATAAAGGATCTTGACCAGCAACAGTGGAACCTGCTCCAGAACCCGTTAAAATTTTGTACGTACCACCTAGCTCCGTGTAGTTCATAGGAACTGTCAGCATATGATGAAGACCAAATGGAAGAAGCAGGCGCTCTAATGCTCCGAAAATAAATGGTGCTAGAATAGGAGCTGTGTCTCTAGATGTTGCAATCCACTGTCCGAAGCTGTTTAATGAACCTTGGATAAACGGCCATACAATGGATAAAAGCAGTGCCGTTACAACTGAACCACCGATGACCACAAATGGTACGAAGCGCTTACCGTTAAAAAACGAAAGGGCTTCAGGCAATTTATCATAGTTGTAATATTTATTGAATAAATTCGCGCCTAAAAACCCAGCGATAATTCCTACGAACACTCCCATGTTAAGAGCGGGAGATCCTAAAATAGATGTGAAGTAGTCTTTTACAACTAATTCTTGTCCAAACAGTGATTGAACCGTTGCTTTTGAATCTGAGAGCATTTCTGCTTTAACTCCGAAAATGGCTCCTGTAATTCGATTAATAAGAATGAATGCAATGAGTGCAGCAAATGCACCGCCAGCACGTTCTTTTGCCCAAGATCCCCCGATGGCAACAGCGAACAAGATGTGAAGATTTGTAATGATACCCCAACCTATATCTTCCATCACGCGTGCAATTGTTTGTACAGCAGTGATGTCTCCCCCAGTCATTGCAACTAGCTTTCCAAGTGAAATCATAATACCAGCTGCGGGCATAACCGCTACTACTACTAATAAAGCCTTACCAAATTTCTGCCAAAAATCAAATGAAAAGAACTTTTTCATAGTTTTTCCCCTTCCCCTATGTATGGGTTTTCATTTTATTTTTTTGATAAACTATATTTCCAAGATAGTGCAACCGTTTGCATAATCCTATTGTAATAAAAGGGCTTTCATAATGCAAGACTGTAATTTCTCTTTTTTTGAAAAATTTATTCATGAATCATAAATGATGAAAAAATTTTTATGATAAAGTGAACAATATCAACGGTATTTTAACATGATGGAATGTAATAAAAGCATTCAAATAATGGCATAAAGACAAGTACAGAGGAGGATAATATGAAAAAAGAAGAGCTACAAGCGATTATTTTTGATTTAGACGGTGTTATTGCAGATACGGTACATTTATATTATAAAGCAAATAAAAAAGTAGCAGATCAACTTAACGTTTCATTTTCTGAAGAACTGAATCAGCAGCTGCAGGGAATCAGCCGAGTGAAAACTGTAGAGCTCATTGCTGCACAAGGCAACGTACGTCTCACAGTGGAAAAAAAAGAACAGCTTGCTGATGAAAAGAATAAGCATTATCAAGCATTAATAAAGGAAATGACAAAGAATCACTTACTTCCAGGAATACAATTGTTGTTAGAGGATTGTAAAAAACAAGGTATTAAAACGGCGATTGCTTCTTCTAGTTCAAATGCAAATACTGTAGTGGATGCGTTAGGAATACGTCCTTTTTTTGATTGCATTGTGGATGTGAGAAAAATAAAGAAGGGAAAACCACATCCAGAAATATTTTTGACAGCTGCCGATCAATTAAAAGTAACACCCTATGCATGTGTGGCCATAGAAGATGGAGAGGCGGGTATAAAAGCTATTAATCAAACAGATATGGTTTCTATCGGCGTTGGTAAGCATCTGAAGGAAGAGGATATGAATTTTCACGTATATTCAACAGCTGATTTGCATTTAAAGACGATCAAAGAGGTTTTCGAAAAAGCAAGAAAAGGAACAGATTATAACAGAGCGTATACAAAAAATTAGTAAATCTTTTACATGCAAGTAGCAAAGCGCAAAAAAACATATGCTAGAATAAAATAAGAGAGCAAAGATACATAGGAAGGGGTACATCATGATTAAATGTATTGCGATCGATATGGATGGAACTTTAGTAAATAGTGAACAAGTTGTAAGTAAAGAAAATGCCCAAGCGATTAAGACAGCTCAAAAGGCAGGGGTGGAAGTTGTTATTGCTACGGGACGTTCTTATGAAGAGGCCCGTTATGTTTTAGAAGAAGCAGGACTTCATACATATTTAATTTGTGCAAACGGAGCAGAGCTTCGGAATCCACAAGGGGAAAAACAATATTCAGTAGGCATGACGATGGAATCTATTCGCGAAGTAGAAAATATTTTTAAGAAGTTTCAGTTGTACTTTGAAGTCTATACAAGTGAAGGTACGTATTCAAATGACTATGAAAAAGCTTTGTCGGTATTAATGGATATTTATTTAAGCGCTAGCTTAAAAGATAATTATGAAAAATCGTTAGAAGCGGCAAAAGAGCGTTTCAATAGCGGCAGAGTAAAGCTTATTGAAGAGTATGAAGCGTTGTTTCAAGATCCAAACAAGGACATTTATAAGCTGCTTGCTTTCTCTTTTGACGAAGAAAAGTTAGAACAGGCAAAAATAGAACTTGTGAAGTTAGATTCGATTGCAGTCAGTGCATCTGGTAAAGAAAATATTGAAATAAATGATGAAAATGCTCAAAAAGGAATTGCAGTTACATCATTTGTTCAAGAGCGCCATATTTCTTTAGAAGAAACGATGGCCATTGGAGACAATTATAACGACGTATCGATGTTTCAGCGAGTTGGACGTGCTGTAGCGATGGGGAATGCCCCTCAAGAAATTAAAGAATTTGCCCATATCGTAACAGGAACAAATGACGAGCACGGCGTAGCTCAAGCTATTTTAAATGCGCTTGAAACAGTTAAACAATAAGCAAACTAAAAAGCATGCCTTTAGGCATGCTTTTTAGTTTGTTACTTTCTCCTTGTTACGACGGTATGCACCGTGGTTTGTTGGTCCAACATATTGATTTAAAGCAAACGAATGACGAATTGCTTCTGTAATAAATTCTTTTGCTGTATAAATAGCTTGTTTGACGTCACTGCCTTTTGCCAATTCAGCGGCAATCGCAGCTGAGTATGTGCATCCAGCACCGTGCGTAAATGTCGTTTCAATACGTTCAGACTCTAAGATCTCAAACGTCTTTCCATCATAAAGCAAATCGATTGCTTTTTCATGCGCCAATTTACTTCCGCCTTTAATCAATACATATTCGGCACCAAGGTCAAAAATTTTGACGGCTGCTTCTTTCATTTTATCCACCGTTTTGATAGGACCAAGTCCGCTTAATTGACTAGCTTCAAATAAGTTAGGCGTTACGACTGTTGCTTTTGGAACTAGTACATCACGCAAGCTGACAGTTGTTTCGGGGTGAAGCGCTTCGTCCTCTCCCTTACATACCATCACAGGATCTACTACGACATTTTTTAAACCATATTCTTCAATTGTTTTTGCGGCTAGCTCAATAATTTCCACTGAGCCAAGCATACCTGTTTTTAGAGCTTGTACGCCTACGCCTTTTACAATTGTTTTCAACTGCTGTTCAACAGTTGAAACTTCTTGTGGAAATACGTTATGAGACCAGCTGTTATCGGGATCCATTGTTACAATTGTTGTTAAAGCTGTCATTCCGTAAACACCTAGTTCTTGGAATGTTTTTAAATCTGCTTGAATGCCAGCTCCGCCGCTGCTGTCAGAACCCGCAATGGTTAATGCTTTATTCATTGTCATAAAAAATCCTCCCGTATTTTAAGTTCATAGAGAAAATAGAGTAAAACTTCCACCGGTCGGTTTTTAGCTGCCCAATGTGTTTTAGATAAATTTCTTCCATTCACTTTTTCTTTTATTTTATCGCTTTTAATGTAGATATTCAATTTCTAAAAACTGTATGAATCCTAAGTGTATACTTTTGTCTTAGCCTCTTTTAACTTATGGCACAAGCACTCTTTCTTTTCATGAATAAAATAAAGAGAAACTTAAGAAAGGGTGATTCACATAAAAAAACATTCTAATCATGACAGTTATAAAGACGATTCGTATTCTTTCAATAAATCACAACCTCGCAAAAAAAACCACAAAGATTATTATATGAATTCAAATTTAACAAACAATCACTTCCGAACTGTTAAGGCAGGCACTTTAAATGTTTGTATAATTGTATTACCAGGAGCTAAAGTTGGTAGAAACTCCACAGATAATCAGTCTATAGTTCCCAATCGTGTAAAAAGAGACATAGCGGCTGCTAATAAAATATGGAAACAATATGAGAAAAACCGATTAATCCAAGGTGTTACATTTACTATTACACGTTCAGTTGTTTTTTTGGAAAACATCAGTGGCATTGTTAGTAATGCGGAAAATTTTCCAATTGGAGGGTCTAGTCATCTTACAATGGTACAAGCAATGCTTAAAACTGGCCGAAAAGTTTGTCAAAATGCTGATGTGTATGTATTTTACATGAATGGAAATAGATTTGGGCCTGTTAATTTTGATTATTCATCTACTCTCGCTGTAACTTATAATTCTTTTCCGCTTATTATTATGACAAATGCAAGTACAGATGAGTATCTTCTCGCACATGAATTGGGTCATTTTATGTTTATTACGAATCGTTTTAACGAGACGGATGATCCAGAACCTTTTCATGAACTAGATGGAAATCATAATAGAACGCCTAGTAACCTTATGTTTCCTACTCCTGAATTCTGGCCAATAGTACCGGAGATTACCAGTGAACAGATACACAAAGCTTTAAATAGTCGTGTTTTTTATAGCTAATTGTTGTTCATGCAAAATAAAAACGCCCTTAACAGCGGGTTAAGGACGTTTTTCACTATTTATTAGATAGAAGCTAATTCTTTTTCAAGAGCTACGTCTACTGACACATAATCATAACCTAAATCATGTGCAACTGCTTCGTACGTAATGGCTCCGTTTGCAACGTTCACTCCTAATTTTAACGCTTCGTTTTGAGCGATTGCTTTGTGAACACCTTTAGAAGCAATTTGAAGTGCGTAAGGTACGGTTACGTTTGTTAAAGCAATTGTTGATGTGCGAGGAACTGCTCCCGGCATGTTTGCAACTGCATAGTGTACAACCCCGTGCTTTTCATAAGTCGGCTGATCGTGTGTTGTAATGTGGTCGATTGTTTCAACGATACCACCTTGGTCGATTGCTACGTCAACAATAACAGAACCTGGCTTCATTGTTTTCACCATTTCTTCTGTTACTAGTTTTGGAGCTTTTGCACCTGGGATTAATACTGCGCCAATCACTAAATCTGACTCTGCTACTGCATCCGCAATATTGTAAGGATTTGACACTAGCGTATTGATTTGGTTGCCAAAGATATCGTCTAATTGACGTAGGCGTTCAGGACTTAAATCAATAATTGTTACATCAGCACCGAGACCGATTGCGATTTTTGCAGCATTTGTACCAACACCGCCGCCTCCGATAATCGTTACTTTTCCGCGGCTAACTCCAGGAACACCCGCTAATAAAATTCCTTTTCCACCATTTGATTTTTGAAGGAATTGAGCACCGATTTGAGCAGCCATACGTCCTGCTACTTCACTCATAGGTGTTAATAGAGGCAATGTACGATTTACTGCTACTGTTTCATAAGCAATGGCTGTTACGCCGCTATCTTTTAATGCTTTTGCTAGTGCTGGTTCAGCTGCTAGGTGAAGGTATGTGAATAAGATAAGACCTGGTCTAAAATAGCCGTATTCACTTGCTAGTGGTTCTTTTACTTTCATAACCATTTCAGCTTGTGCCCAAACGTCAGCTGCTGTCTCAACAATTTCAGCTCCAGCTTTTACATAATCTTCGTTTGTGAAGTTACTTCCAATACCCGCTTCATTTTCAATTAATACACGATGACCTGTACCAACAAATGATGCTACGCCTGCTGGTGTAATCGCTACTCGGTTTTCGTTGTTTTTGATTTCTTTTGGTACGCCAATAATCATGATTAATTTCCCCCTTGGTCGTTTGTGTACCTTTAGTATAAAGAAAGTTTTATGAAATTTCTTTGTCTAGAAAGAAGAATTGAAGAAGTGGTTTTTGTTTAAACACACAAATGTAAACGCTTACTTATTAGAATTTTTAATTTTTGTGTAAGGATATCTAACATCATAAGGGGATAAAAAGAGCTGTTCATTTATTTTCTAATAAACGAATAGCTCAATGTTAAAAGAAGTTACATTATCTGTTATTTTTTATATTTCATTAACTTAATATCAATATAAAGAGTCATTTTTTGATTAACGTCCTTTAAGTTAATATCACCAATCTCTGAAATTCGCTTTAATCGATAGCTAAGTGTATTCATATGCACATTTAATTCTTTTGCTGCTTCGTTAATGTTATTATCATTATTTAAAAATACTTCGAGAGTCTCCACCAAGTTACTATTATGACGAAGATCGTAATCAGTTAGCTTCTTTAAAGAATGGTTTTCAAATTGATCTTGCACGCGCTTCTCTAAAATAACATCAAGAAATTGATAAATACCTAATTCCTGATAGTTAATAATCTCTTTCGTTTCTTCTGGAAACTTACTTTTCATATCTAATACGTTCAAGGCTTCTTTATAACTTTTTTCGATATGATCGTGCGATGAATAAATACTGCTGCAGCTGGCTTTAATTTGAGTAACATCAAAGCGTTCATACATGTTGCCTCTAAAATAGTCTGCAAAATCTCGCTGTTCATCAAGAGGGTTTTCAACCGCATCCAAAGAAAGCAGTAAGATTAAGTCATTGCAATCAATCGTATAAAGAACGATTTTCAAGCGATGCATCGTTTTTAGCATATACGAGATTTGACGTTCAGCTTCAGGCGTAATATCTTCTTGGAAGCGGAAGATAGCAATGGAAAACGTTGATGGAGCTGTAATTTGAGCTTCATAAAACGCTTCTGAAATTTCCTGGCGAGACTTAATGTGACCAGTTAATAATTTCCAGAATAATTCCTGTGAACGTTCCTCTCGTTTATACTTTCGAATTTGAAGCTGTAGCAATTTATTTTTTAATACATTCGCAGCTTTTTTTAATAGCTCTACTTCTTCGTTGCCTAAGGCTTTCTCAATTTCAACAGCCCAGATGAATCCTAGAACTTCTTCATTTTTCCAGATGGAAATAGCTATACGATCTCCAAGTCCAATTTCATTTATATTTTTCACACGCACAGGTTCATTTGTCTCAAGCAGTTTAGGAATAATGCCTTCTTTCCATAAGTTGTTGATGACTTTTTCCGGAACTCTTCTTCCAATAATCGTGGCAATACGCGCCTGGTCCGTTCTTTCGTCATGGGTGCTATAAGCTAATAAGCGATGATTAGCATCTTCAATGGTAATAGGACAGTTCAATACTTCGCTAATGCGATCAGCGAATTCTTCAAGCGTATCAAAATTTTCCTTGAACGGATCTTTGATTGGTTTCGTCATATATAAAATCCCTCTTCATAAAACAAAATAAGTACTAGTACAGCTTTTTTAGCTGCAATAAATATAGTAAAACGGTAACAACCGTGTTGATCATCAATTCATTGAAATGATTAACTGCTTAATATTTTAACAAAAGTAATTGTTTAAGAAAATGTTAAAATGCGTCTAAAGGTAGTTAAGAATGTACGGATGATTAGTAACTGCGTTCATTTCGCTTATTTTATCGAAATTTTCTTCAAAATAATCAATGTTCGGTGAGCATGATTCTTTTCAAATGTGTATAATAAAACGTATGATTATGGTTATATCAAACTTGAATCTGTAACTTTCTTTATGATATGTTCAGTTACGATTAGGTTGACCAATTCATATTACACATGAAGGGAAGAATTTAACATGGCAAAACAACAAATCGGTGTTATCGGTTTAGCGGTTATGGGGAAAAACTTGGCGCTAAACATTGAGAGCAGAGGCTATTCTGTTTCAGTTTATAACCGCTCTCCTGAAAAGACAGAAGAGTTCCTAAAAACAGAAGCAGAAGGTAAAAATTTTGCAGGTACATACAGTGTGGAAGAGTTTATTAATTCTCTTGAAAAACCGCGTAAAATTTTATTAATGGTTAAAGCTGGTGCTGCTACAGATGCAACAATTGATTCGTTAAAACCATACTTAGAAAAAGGCGACATTTTAATCGATGGCGGAAATACATTCTTCCAGGATACAATTCGTCGTAACAAAGAGCTAGAAGAATTAGGTATCCATTTCATCGGTACAGGCGTATCCGGCGGAGAAGAAGGTGCATTAAAAGGACCTTCAATCATGCCTGGCGGACAAAAAGAAGCATATGAACTTGTAAAACCAATCTTAACAGCTATTTCAGCGAAAGTTGAAGGCGATGATTGCTGCACATACATTGGACCAAATGGTGCAGGTCACTACGTAAAAATGGTTCATAACGGCATCGAGTACGGCGATATGCAGTTAATTTGTGAAGCATACTTCATTATGAAAAACGTATTAGGTTTAGAAACAGATGAACTACATGAAGTATTTGCTGAATGGAATAAAGGCGAGCTAGATAGCTACTTAATTGAAATCACAGCTGATATCTTTACGAAAAAAGATGAAGAAACAGGTAAAGCACTTGTAGACGTTATTTTAGACACTGCAGGTCAAAAGGGTACAGGTAAATGGACAAGCCAAAGTGCGCTTGATTTAGGTGTACCACTACCAATCATTACGGAATCTGTATTTGCGCGCTTTATTTCAGCTATGAAAGAAGAACGTGTAAAAGCAAGCAAAGTATTGAGCGGTCCAAATGCAGCTGCATTTGAAGGTGATAAAACCGAATTAGTAGAAGCAATCCGTAAAGCATTGTACATGAGTAAAATTTGTTCATATGCGCAAGGGTTTGCTCAAATGAAAGCAGCTTCTGAAGAATATGACTGGAATTTACAGTACGGTGATATTGCAATGATCTTCCGTGGTGGTTGTATCATCCGTGCACAATTCTTACAAAAAATTAAAGAAGCTTACGATCGCGATGCAGATCTAACAAACTTATTATTAGACCCATACTTCAAGGATATCGTAGAAGGCTATCAGTCGGCTCTTCGTGAAGTTATTTCAATTGCGGTTAAACAAGGTATTCCTGTACCAAGTTTCTCAAGTGCATTAGCTTACTATGACAGCTACCGTACAGAAACGTTACCAGCGAACCTTTTACAAGCGCAACGTGACTACTTCGGAGCTCACACATATCAACGTGTTGATAAAGAGGGCGTATTCCATACTGAGTGGTTAAAATAAAAAACAAGAAAAGCAGCTGTATACTACAGCTGCTTTTTTTATTTACTCTTTAGGTGAGAAGTTGTCTTCGCCGACTGGCCACCAGTGAAAACCGTCTTCAGCAAGCAATGCATCTGATTCTTTTGGTCCCATTGAACCTGATTCGTAGTTCGGGAAGTTTTGTGCTTTTGTGCTTTCCCATGCTTCTGAAATGGTATCAACAAACTTCCAAGAAAGGGCTACTTCATCCCAGTGAGTAAAGTTCGTTGCATCTCCAAGCATGCAATCATAAATAAGGCGCTCATAAGCTTCCGGTGTATTCATTTTATCTCCACAGTTATTGCAATAGTTCAAGTTAATTGGTGTGGACGATGTTGAACCCGGCGTTTTACGCGCGTTTAAGTGAAGCGTAATGCCTTCTTCCGGTTGAATATGAATGACAAGCAGGTTTGGGTGAATTTCTTTATCTTTATTGAAGTACAGGTTCATTGGTAAGTCTTTGAACTGTACAACAATTGTCGTTGCTTTTTCTTTCATGCGTTTACCTGTACGGATATAAATTGGTACGCCAGCCCATCTGAAGTTATCAATCATAAGCTTACCAGATACAAATGTAGCGGTATTAGACTCAGGATCAACCGAGTTTCCTTCGCGATAGCCGATCACTTCTTCTCCTTCAAGTACACCTTTGCCGTATTGGCCTCGTACAAAATAATCATCTACTTCATCTACTGATAAAGAGCGAAGAGCACGCAATACTTTTACTTTTTCACTGCGAATTTCTTCCGGTGTTAATTTAATTGGCGGTTCCATTGCAAGCAGGGCCACCATTTGAAGCATATGGTTTTGTACCATATCTCGAAGGGCACCTGAAGATTCATAGTAACGGCCACGGTCTTCTACACCAAGCGTCTCGCTAGACGTAATTTGGATGTTTGAAATGTATTGGTTGTTCCACATCGGTTCAAATAGAGCATTTGCAAAACGGATAACTTCGATATTTTGCACCATTTCTTTACCGAGGTAGTGGTCGATACGATAAATTTGATCTTCCTTAAATGCATGGCGAATTTGTTCATTTAGTTCTTTAGCAGAAGGATAATCATGGCCAAACGGCTTTTCAATGACTAGGCGACTCCAACCGTCTGTTTGTGTTAAACCTTCATTTTTTAAATTCGAAGCAATTGTTCCGAAAAATTCAGGTGCCATTGCTAGATAGAAAATACGATTTCCAGGCACGTTGTATTGCTCATCAAGGCTTTCTGTTAGGCTTTTTAATTCTTGATAAGAAGCGACATCTGTTACGTCAAACGGTTGGTAATAAAAATGTGAAGCAAACTTTTCAATGTCAGCGTCACTGTTTTTGAAACTGCTCACTGATTTTTTTACATTTTCGCGTAATTCGTCGTTAGTCCAAGGTCTTCTTGCGACACCAACAACAGCGAAATCTTCCGATAGTTTGTTCGCTTTATATAAGCGGAAAATAGAGGGGAATAACTTACGTTTTGCTAAATCACCTGTAGCGCCAAAAATTACGATAATGGATTTTGGTTGTACATTTGTCATTACTTCTAGGACCTCACTTTGTCGTAGTTACGTTCAATTTTTTTCCGCTTTAACAGACAACACTTAAATGAAATCTGGGGATTCATTGCCCGTTAAACTCGGCCTTTATAAACAAACGAATGATTGCTTGTTTACCTTTTCCTTTATGTATAGAACTACTAATAAATTGTAACGATTTTAAAGGGTTAACGCAAATAGATTAAAACAATTTGTAGTTATTATTCCATGTTTTTAACAAGTTTAAAAGTATTTTGTTTCGAATACGGAGAAAAAGCTACCGTTATTTTAACAGTAGCTTTTCTCATTTATTTATATTGATACAGGGAACCGATAGATTTTTTTGTTGAAAATGGCAAGTCAGGGCTATCGGCGATGATAAAAATAGGACAGTGCATTAAAAGTGGATGTTTTTCGAAAAAAGAAGCATCAGCGTAATAGATGGACGATAGAATAACAGGGAGCTGTTCTAAAAAGTGAAGGTAGCGTGTAATGGTTCCATCTGTTGATGTATGTGCACCGATATAATAATACACAGTAAGGGAATAAAAACCTTTATCAAAGACGAAGGATGCTAAATATTCGTTCCGCTCTTTTTGCATATGATCGTAGGCAAATTCAATGCCGATTTGAATGGAAGGAACAGAAGTGTGTTGACCTGGGAAAACGGTGTATTTTCTTGGTATCATCGGTTCAACGGGTGTAACACCCAGGCTGTAGGTTACGTCTATTTGGTGGGGATTGCTGATGATCATATGGAATCCCTCCTTTAATATAAAAATACACTCTTTATAAGTGTATACAAAGTTTCATTGAACATGACAATATTAAAATATGCCCAGGCTCTCAGCATATTTAAAGCAGGCAACGTTTGAGCAGGGGGCAGAGTTTACGATAAAATAACAAAAAAGATTATTATGAGGTGATAAGCAATGAGTATTTTAAAAAATGACTGGGCTCCTTTATTAGAAGAAGAATTTCAAAAAGACTATTACATACAGCTTCGAGAATTCTTAGTGGATGAATATAATCACCACACCATTTACCCTGATAAATATGATATTTTTAATGCTTTACACTATACGGATTATAAAAATGTAAAAGTGGTCATATTGGGACAAGATCCTTATCATGGACCAAATCAAGCGCATGGACTGAGCTTCTCTGTTCAACCAGGAGTAAAAACACCGCCTTCTTTAGTGAATATTTACAAAGAGCTGAAAAATGAAATGGATTATCACATTCCGAATAACGGTTATTTAGTCAAATGGGCAGAACAAGGCGTTCTTTTGCTTAACACTGTTTTAACGGTTAGAAGAGGAGAAGCGAACTCTCACAAAGGAAAAGGGTGGGAGCAGCTGACGGACCGTATTATTGAATTAGTGGCACAAAAAGAGGAGCCAGTTGTGTTTTTGCTGTGGGGCAAGCATGCACAAGCTAAAAAAGAGCTTATTCACCATTCGCACCATTTAATTTTGGAAAGCCCGCACCCTAGCCCATTTTCGGCTAATCGAGGCTTTTTTGGCAATAATCACTTTCAACGAGCAAATGAGTTTTTGCTCCAATACGGACGTCAATCCATTGATTGGCAAATTGACGATGTGTAAAAGTGAGCATTTCATGAAGATTAGCTTCAGACATAGCCTCCTATTTCATCTTTTGATAAAATAGCTGTATAAAGTCATATTGAATGTAAGATGAGGTGTCTACATGGATATAAAAATGGCGCAGCTCCTTGATAAAATTAGTGCAGAAGTACAAAAAGCAAAGCACCATTCGAATAGTGCGAACGTTCGAGATCAATTGGTTGCCATAAAAGCACTGTGTGAGCTTGCATTAGATCAAAATGGAGAGGTTTCAGTATCGAAACCTGTCTCGGTTTCAAAGCCTGTTGTAATGTCTTCACCGGAAATGATGCAATCTCCTGAGATTATGCAGCAACAGATTATTCAGTCATCCAAACCTAATTTTGAGGGAACGAAATTGAAATCAGATGATGCAAATGGCGATAGTCTGTTTGATTTCTAAAGTGAGGAGAAAAACATGAAACTATTTTTAATAATCGGTGCAATCAATGCGATGTTAGCGGTTGCTCTTGGTGCTTTTGGAGCACACGGGTTAGAAGGGAAAATTTCAGAGAAGTATTTAGAGGTATGGAAAACGGGAGTGCAGTACCAAATGTTCCATGCAATGGGGCTGTTTGTCATTGCGTTTCTATTAAGCAAATTTCCTCAATCTTCTCTGTTAACAGCTTCGGGCTGGATTATGTTCGCGGGGATTGTGCTGTTTTCAGGCAGTCTCTATGTATTAAGTACGTCCGGTATTAAAGTTCTCGGCGCGATTACTCCGCTAGGTGGAGTTGCGTTTATTGTGGCTTGGATTTTAATTGTTGTTGCAGCTGTAAAATGGCTATAAAAAAACCCCTGAAAAGGGGTTTTTTTAACGCGGAGAATAATTGCTCAACTGCTGGCCTCCACCGCTAAACGGATAATTATATTTGATTGGACCCTCAAAAGTGATGTAATCGAGATAAACCATAAGCAGTAAATAACGAGTGCCAGTTTGTGGATCACTTAAAATGATATGATCGCGTCCGGCTGCTTCAATTTCCCCTCTAAAGACTTTCGCGTTCCACTGCGTATTATTTTCAAACGTCATATATACAGTCGCTATTTTTCCTCGATTTAAACGTAAAATATTTTCAATATATGATTCTTCAATGGGCAGTTGATTTGGGTCTTGCGGAGCACCACTGCCTCCAGAAGAGGTAGGGGGCGGACCTCCTTGGCTTTGCCCTTGCCCTTGAACCTGCTGGCCGCCTGGCTGGGGCTGCTGCGGCTGAGGCATATAATAAGGGTAGTTTGGACTCATATACGGATTTTGCATATATTGCTGTTGCGGTTGATTAGACTTTGGTTTTTTCATAGGAACCTCCTTCAAACAAAAAGAAATTAGTAAACTCCTGGACAATCAGCTTGAGTTGGTGCAAAGAAACAGTGAGATTTAAATCGTCCTGTGTTATTTTGGTTATACCATTGAGCAGGACAGTCGCCGCTGGGCTTGAAAAACCACAGTGAGTTTTCCGCGGGGTTAAAACGTTCCCCTCTTAATACACGTCGTGCAAGTGTAATTTCAGACTGGCGGGCACGCTGATAAAAGTAGCCTTTTTGAGTTGCTTCAAATCCGCCTGGGTTTTGAAACACCATCTGACGAATGGTTCTTATATTTCTAAAATCTAAACAGGGAGCTTTAGCGCGGTTCACGCCTACATTTCCTACCAGTAACATCCCTTGTTTTCCTTCACTTTCAGCTTCAGCTCGAATGAGTCTGGCTAGGAGCTTAACATTTTCTTCGTTGTGTGCAACGACTGCCATTATCCCACCTCGCTTACTTGTGACACTGTTGTATATATATGGTCCTGTAAGTGCGAATATGCCATGGCTAGAAAATAAAAAACCTGTTTCCACTTGGAAACAGGTTTTTTAGATAAAGCTCATTGATATTTATTGCTCTAGGCGTTACAAAAGCGATGAGCGCTTTTGCGGCTTAGTTTAAACGTGTAAAAAACGTGCAATAGCTTCTTCTTTTAATAAATTTCCGACAAAGAAGCTGCCAAATTCCCCGTAGCGAGCACTTACTTCGTCAAAACGCATTTCGTATACTAATTTTTTAAATTGAAGTACGTCATCTGCAAAAAGAGTAACGCCCCACTCATAATCATCAAAACCAACAGAACCCGTAATGATTTGCTTTACTTTTCCAGCGTATTGACGTCCAATCATTCCATGACTGCGCATTAAGCTGCGGCGTTCTTCCATAGGAAGCATGTACCAATTGTCATTTCCTTGACGACGTTTATCCATTGGATAAAAGCAAACATGACTAGCTTTTGGTAAAGTTGGATATAGTCTAGCTTGGATTTGAGGATTTTCATAAGGATCCTCCCCAGCAGGTAAGTAGTTGCTTAACTCAACTACTGATACGTATGAATAAGTAGGAATGGTAAACTCAGCAAGCTTTGTTTTATTAAATTCTGTTTCAATTTCATTTAGTTCTTCCATAGTAGGACGAACAAGCATTAGCATAAAGTCTGCTTTTTGGCCGACAATGGTATATAAAGCATGGCTGCCTTGCTTCTCAGCTTCAGTTCCTTTCCATTTCTCAATCAAACCTAAAAATTCATGGATGGCCGCTTGGCGATCGTCGCTTGATAACTGCTTCCAAGCGCCCCAATCGATTGAACGGAAATCATGAAGTGCATACCAACCGTCTAATGTTTGTGCTGCTTCTGCCATTTCGTTTCACTCCTATTGTCCGATTATGATAAATTCCAATTCTACTATATCATAGTTTGTCCGAAGAACTGGAATGAAAAACCTGTGATTTTGTGACTAAACTTTAAACAATTGTCGCAAAGTAAAAACAGGTTTTATTTTAGGTGTTAGCGGAAAATTAAGAATTAAAAGACTTTTTTGTAATCATGGATTCTTGAAGGACATGCCTTTGATTTTTAAAAAAAGTGGAGTATCCTATTATGAGAAAAGTTTTTTACATATCGAGGAGGATTTACTTTGAGTGATTTATTTACAGGTTTAAAACAAAAAGTATCAGCTAGCGATGTATCAATCGTATTCCCAGAGGGATTAGATGAGCGCGTATTAGGTGCTGTTTCTCGTTTAGCTGCCGACAATATCTTAAAGCCTATCGTTGTTGGAAACAAAGACGCTGTAGCATCAAAAGCAGCAGAACTAAACGTAAAATTAGACGGTGTTGAGGTTTTAGATCCTCAAAGCTACTCTGAATTTGATGAAATGGTAGCAGCATTTGTTGAGCGTCGTAAAGGTAAGGCAACAGAAGAAGATGCTCGCAAAATTTTATTAGATGAAAATTATTTTGGCACAATGCTTGTTCATATGAACAAAGCGGACGGTCTTGTAAGCGGAGCCGCTCATTCTACAGCAGACACAGTGCGACCTGCTCTACAAATTATCAAAACAAGACAAGGTGTTAAGAAAACATCTGGCGTATTTATCATGGTTCGTGGCGATCAAAAATACGTATTTGCTGACTGTGCAATCAATATTTCACCTGATAGCCAAGATTTAGCTGAAATTGCTATCGAAAGTGCTCGTACAGCTGAAATGTTCGATATTGATCCTCGTGTTGCTATGCTAAGCTTCTCAACAAAAGGATCAGCAAAATCTCCGGAAACAGAAAAAGTAGCAAACGCAGTAGAAATTGCAAAAGAATTAGCACCAAGCGTAACATTAGACGGCGAATTTCAATTCGACGCAGCATTTGTTCCTTCTGTAGCTGAAAAGAAAGCACCAGGTTCAGTGATTAAAGGAGATGCAAATGTATTTGTATTCCCAAGCCTTGAAGCAGGTAACATTGGTTACAAAATTGCACAGCGCCTAGGAAACTTCGAAGCAGTAGGTCCAATCTTACAAGGTCTAAACAAACCAGTAAACGATCTATCTCGCGGTTGTAACGAAGAAGATGTGTACAAGCTTGCTTTAATCACAGCAGCTCAAGCATTGTAATAAAAAAACTCCGTCCTAGGGCGGAGTTTTTTTATTCGGCTAATGAACCTAATGCTTTTTCGTTGCGGTCATACATGCGCTGCAGCTGCGTCTCAAACAGCTCTTGTTCAGTAGCATTTAAAGGCATATTTACAAGAGAAGAGCTCATACTATTCAGTGTTTGCAATAAAAGCAGCATGACATCAGATACAGTTAACTCAATCTGTAATAGTTCAGATAGAGAAGCCATTGTGTGAGGCTCGATATCTGGGTATGAAAATTTAGTTTCCGTGTTTTGGAGACCTTTTTTGTAAAACTCTTGAATGAGAGAAGCACGCTTAGAACCGCTTCCTTTAACGCATAAGTAAATTTGTACAGCCACTCCGCCGCGAACGCGTCGCTGTGAAATGCCTGCAAACTTTTGATTGCGAATGCTTAAATCGAAGCTGCCGGGACAATAAGAGCCTACGATTTCCTTCGCTTCAATTGCTGTCCCGTAAGATGCAAACATGACCTTAATCAAATCAAACATGGCTTCATATCCACGATCAATATCAATTCCTTTTTCTGCATCAGGAAAAATTAAAGAAATGTTTAGAACATCCTGATCAAGTACGACAGCGAGGCCGCCTGAATTGCGGACGATTGTTTTATATCCTTGTTCATGTAAATAAGCTGCACCTTCAGCTAAATGAGGGAGCTTTGTATCTTGGATGCCTAATACAATCGTATCGTGATGCACCCATGAGCGCATGACAGCTGGAGATTCACCTCTTCCAACGGTTGTACAAAGCGTGTCATCGATGGCAAAAGAATGACGGGCATCAAAATGAGGACCTAGACTGGATTGATCAATAATACGCCAAGCGGGCTGTGCTAAAAGCTTTAAACTATTCTGCTGCATATCTCAAACCCCTTTATAAACAGTAAACGAACATATTATAGCATAAAGGCGTCGTGTCATTGGCTGTAAAATAGAAAAAGAAGAAAGAAGAGCCAAGTTTGACATCCCTCTTTCTTCGTTCATGTAGCTTATTCAGCCATTTTCTCAAGATTTCCGTTACGATCCATTTTAAATGTAGTAGAAGAACGTTCTTCTTCATCGAATAGAGCTAACTTTCGCGCACGGTTCATGATTTGCATTAATGTTTCATAGTCTTCTTGAATAGTAGTAGCATTTGCCTCGAGATGTTTGATTTGTTTTTCCAACTCTGTGTTTTTCTTAGCTAATTCTGTATTTTCTTGCATCAAGCGTTTGTTTTCGCTTTGCAATGCCTGTAAATTGCTCGCTTGATTTGGCATTGTTTGCAAAAAGCGAATAACGTCAGCTATTGAAAGCTCTTCACTGCTGCTTTTTTCTACTTGTGTTTCAGATAAGCTATATGTTGCTGTAGGTGCAGACATCATTTGTTCCACATGCTCTACAGATGCTGGTGGCGTATATAATAATTTCTTTTTGCCTTGCTCTTGTCCAAGTGCACGCATGCGCTGTTTTCGCTGTTTTTTGGCTAGCTGAAGTGCTTTTTCATACTGATGGCGTACCACAGCATTCCATCTGAATCCACATGCTGCTGAAGTGCGATTTAATTCATCTCCAACTTCTTCAAACGCATTCAGCTGCGTACTTCCTTCGCGGACATGGCGCAATACTGTTTCAGCTAATAATAAGTCGTTTTCTTCTGTCCAAGCATCTTGTCTATCTTTCACTTTGTTCACTCCTCTATTTTCCATGACTCATAGTAATCATGTTTTGTAGTATCATCATGTACAAAAAATCCATACTTTATACCATTTCTTCTAGGAGTATGATAGATTTTGCTTTCTTCTTTAACTTGCATCGGACTTCAAATAGGGGTAAAATACCCCTTAGACAAAATGATGAACCAATTTTGAAAGGATTGTGTCAACATGGCAAATGAATTTAGAATTTGTGATGATTGTCAGGCAACAAACGTCAAAACGTTGTTACCTCGACTTAAAAAAATAGATGAACAAGCTGAAGTACAAATCGGCTGCCAGTCTTACTGTGGACCCGGACGTAAAAAGTCATTTGCATTTGTAAACAACCGTCCTGTAGCAGCGCCAACAGAGGATGAATTAATCGAGAAGATTGAGAAAAAAGTAAAAAAATAGATAGTGAAACAATAAATAGCTGCTTTTCTGCTACTTATTTGTCGAACGAGCTTCTTACAAACAGAATCGCCTTGTTTGTTAGGTAAATCACCTTGGTTGCTTGACAAGGTGATTTTTTATTCTGAATAGGAAAATAGGAAGTAAGTGTCGAAAAATTATAGCAACAACAAAGTGAAGATAGAGAGGTATGTAAATGACATATCCTAATGAAAAACTCAGTGAAGAAAAAGTATTTAAAGATCCTGTTCACCGCTATATCCATGTAAGAGATCGTGTTATTTGGGAGCTAATTGGGACAGCCGAATTTCAAAGGCTGCGTCGTATTAGACAGCTAGGAACGACATACTTAACGTTTCATGGGGCTGAGCACAGCCGTTTTAGTCATTCCTTAGGTGTTTATGAAATTGTGCGCCGTATTATTGATGACGGTTTTCAAGGACGCCCTGAATGGAATGAAGATGAGCGTCTTCTTTGTCTTTGTGCTGCTTTACTGCACGATTTAGGTCACGGTCCGTTTTCACATTCGTTTGAGAAGGTTTTCCACTTAGACCATGAAGAATTTACACAAGCCATTATCGTAGGTGACACAGAGGTAAATCAAGTGTTAACGAAAGTAGGAAAGGATTTTCCTAAAAAAGTGGCTGAAGTAATTGCGAAAACATATGAAAATAAGCTTGTCGTTAGTTTGATTTCCAGTCAAATTGATGCAGATCGCATGGATTATTTGCAGCGTGATGCGTATTACACAGGAGTAAGCTACGGTCATTTTGATATGGAGCGAATTCTGCGTGTTATGCGCCCTCGGGAAGACCAAGCCGTGATTAAACACAGCGGTATGCATGCGGTTGAAGATTATATTATGAGCCGCTATCAAATGTACTGGCAAGTGTATTTTCATCCTGTTACGAGAAGTGCTGAAGTGATTTTGACAAAAATTTTACATCGTGCAAAAGAGCTCCATCATCATTACTATGAGTTTAAGCAGGAGCCAACTCATTTTTATTCGATTTTTGAAGAAGAAATATCGCTAAAAGAGTATTTGAAATTAGATGAATCTGTTATTTTATTTTATTTTCAAGCGTGGGAAGAAGAAGAGGATGAAATTTTATCTGATCTATGCCGAAGATTTATGAATCGTCAGCTTTTTAAATACATTGAGTTTAATCCGAATTCACAAATGAAGATGTGGATGGAGCTTACAACATTATTTAAAAAAGCGGGCATTAATCCAGATTATTATTTAGTCGTCGATTCTTCAAGCGACTTACCATACGATTTTTATCGACCGGGTGAAGAGGAAGAGCGTTTGCCGATTCATCTGTTGATGCCAAATAATGAAGTGCGTGAATTATCACGTCAGTCGGAGATTGTTGAAGCAATTTCAGGGAAAAAGAGAACCGATCATAAATTATATTTTCCACAAGATCTCATTGATCAATTGTCGTCTAAGCGAAAAGTTAAAGATCAGATTATAAACTTACTAAAAGGAGATCAGAGTTAAATAGTATAGGAGTTGAAGGGGCTGTGTTAAACGATCACGCAAAGATTGTGAAAGTATTTTCCGCGGCGGGAGAAGTTGTTGGCAGAAAAAAGTTACAAAAGATGATATTTATCGGAAAAAAGCTGAAGTTTCCTTTTTATGAAAAGTATAATTTTCACTTTTTTGGACCTTATTCTGAGGAATTAACGCTTCGAATTGAAGAGCTGTGTAACTTAGGCTTTTTAAGTGAAGTTAAAGAGAAAAAAGGCGGGTATATGCAGTATCGCTACGTATTAACAGAAGCGGGGGAAGGATTTCTAAGCCACTATGACTTAGAACTTCCTCACTTGCAGGAATGTATGAAGGATATGAACGAACAAAGCTCGAAATTTTTGGAGCTTGTCTCTACGATTTTATATTTCGATAATTTACCGAAAGAAGAAGTAAAAGAAAAAGTGTTTACGTTAAAGCGTAAGCAAAACTATACAGAAGAAGACATTTCAGAAGCATACAAATATATTGAAAAACTTCAGGCAACGCTGTCTGTCCATTAAAAAAATGCCATAGGTTCATTCCTATGGCATCTTTTTTATGTAGGCGTTATTGATCGCTCATGCGTTTGCCCGCTACAGCGTAATGGTTTTTAGACATTTCTTCGATGATAATGGATACTTTTTCAGGTGCTGCACCTGTTGTTTCAACAACAGCATCCGTTACTTTTTCAACAAGAGCTCTTTTTTGATCATCTGTACGGCCCTCAAGCATTTTAACAGTTACAACTGGCATAATGTGTACACTCCTTTTTGATCATTATATGATTAGTGTACCCGTTTTCTGAATAAAATGACAGTATGAGATAGTGATGGAGGCCATAATCTGTAGTATACTTTTATAATAACATCGATATAAAAAAACAGGTGTGCCTAAAGGAAGCACATCGCTGGTCTTTGAGAACTTTTAGGGCATATTTGAAGAAACCTTGTATCTTTCTTACCGCAAAAAAAGATTCATCTAGTAGATGTGATAGGTAGAAATTATTTTAAAATAAAGGAGATAAAGAGTGGAACATTTTTTAGCTTTTTCATTGCAAGACCTTCCTTACGTGGTAATGACGCTTATTGTTGCATTCACGCTGCATGAGTTCGCACATGCGTATGTAGCTTATTTATTTGGAGACCACACGGCTAAAAAGCAAGGAAGGCTAACGCTTTCTCCGCTGGCTCATTTAGATCCATTTGGAACGCTTTTGTTAATCATCGCAGGTTTTGGGTGGGCGAAGCCGGTTCCTGTTAATCGCTATTTCTTTAAAAAGCCACGTTTAGCTGGTATTCTAGTATCGATAGCGGGACCGTTTAGCAATTTGGTGCTGGCATTTATCGGCTTGCTTATTTATTATTTGATGAATAACGCCGCAGTGGACAATGATGCGCTTTATCGTTTTGTTACATTATTTATTCAAATAAACCTAACGCTAGGTGTATTTAACTTGTTGCCTTTTCCGCCTTTAGACGGCTACCGCGTGATTGAAGATCTCGTTCCGCCGTCCACGCGAGCCAAAATGACGCAGTATGAGTCTTGGGGCATTTTTGTATTTTTGATTCTTGTGATTACACCTCTGGATCGAATTGTGATCTGGCCGCTTCTAAACGGAGCAGCAATGTTTGTTATGAATATCTTTCAGCAGATATTAGCACCACTGATTTAATGAATAGAGGAGGCTTACTATGACTCAGTCAAAAAAGAAAAGTATAGGATTTAATATCATAAAAGACGATTCAACCGACGGCCACGGCGGTTACGGGGTTGGAGCGTTAAGTTTAGAAAACATTTCACCAGTTTTTGTTTGTCCGAGCGATGAAGAAGTATTTGTGGATATCGGTGCGATGCATGCAAGAAGTGTAGTGGAAAAAGGAATTAAGTTCTTACCGAATAAAGACGAGGTGCCAAACGGCAAGTTATATTGGCTTGTGTGGGTAACAATTGATCGCAAGCAAGAAGGACCTTACTACGCAGGTATGACAGCATGTGAAATGACCGTTGATCGTGAAATACGCCGCGGCTATAAGTCACTTCCTGAACATGTAAACAAAATGGATAAATCCTTAAAACGACGCATTATGGTGGAAGAAATGGATAGCAAGTCTAAGGATTTGCTTCGTGAGTTTTTGAAGTCTCATAATGAAGAAATTTGGACGTTATCTAATGATGACTTAAAAGAAGCGCTTCAAACATCGTAATGCTAAAAAAGCTTAAGGCCTTGGCCTTAAGCTTTTTTTAATCAAACCATTTGGGTAACCAGTGAAACTTTTTATCTTCTTTTTCACGCTCTTTTTTCTTCGTTTTTGCTGCATGATCGATGTGGTCAGTACAATATGTTTTTGGCTGTGTTCCAGTTAAATAATAAGCTTTATATTGAACAGGGCATGATTTGGATGCTAACTTTCCATTTTGAGGATTAATGTTTACGCTCATTAATCCGTTTGGTGCTTTAAACTTTTCTTTTTTCTTCCCTTTTAAAGCATCTTCCATAAATAATGCCCACATTTTTTTTGCGTATCCTTTTTCAGCTACATCATCCATTGTCCTTCCTTGATCATATCCAACCCAAACGCCTGAAACGAGCTGAGGAGAGTAGCCAATCATCCAGCTGTCCGTAGAGGTTGTGCCGGATTTTCCCGCGTAAGGACGAGATACATATTTAGAAATAGGCTTTCCAGTGACGGTTGTATAGTCATTTAGCTTTTGATTAAACATGCCTGTCATTAAATGGGTAGTAAGAAAAGCATAGCGCTTATCAATGACTTGTTTCTGTTCGGAAGGAGCTTGATAAACAACTTCTCCGTCATGGGTTTCAATTCGTTTAATAAATGTTGGACGAATTTCTTTTCCGCCATTAGCAAAGATGCCGTACGCATTAACCATATCAATGACTTTGACAGGCGAAGTTCCAAGAGCTAAAGATGGAACTTTCTTTAAAGGTGATGATATTCCAAGTGTTTTAGCAGTTTCAATCAAGCGGTTTTCCCCAATGAACAAATGCGTTTTTACGGCATAAATATTATCTGAAAGCGCGATGGCTTGAGCCATTGTAATAGGAGCATCTGCATAATAATTGTGATAGTTACTAGGCGTGTATGTCGAAACGCCATCTTCCAATTTGAACGTCGTTTCTTCACTTTTCATTGGAGTAGATTCAGTAAAACCATCTTTTAACGCCGCATAGTATAAAAATGGCTTCATCGTTGAGCCAGGCTGTCTTATTGCTTGAGTCGCGCGATTAAACGGGCTCTTTTCATAATCTCTTCCACCAATAAGAGCTTTCACTTGTCCATTTTTAGGATTCATCGCAACAAATGCACTTTGTACGTCTGAAGAGCTGCTGATAACATCCTTCATTTTTTCTTCTGCCGTTCGCTGCATCTTTTCATCCAGCGTTGTATAAACGCGAAGTCCATTTGTGTAAATCATGGTTTCATCAATGCCTAAATCTTGCTTTAATTCTGCTAGCGCTGCATCCATAAAGTAAGAAGCATCTTCTTTATTAGGATCTTTTTCGGCAGGCTTTGCGAATGCTAGAGGTGTTACAAGCGCTTTTGTTGCTTGCTTGGCTGTAATAATTCCATCCTCTTTCATAAGAGATAAAATGATATTTTGTCGTTTTTTTGCATTTTCTTGATGAATAAGAGGAGAGTAGTAGCTAGGGCCTTTTGGAATACCTGCTAACATACTCGCTTCACTTAACGTCAAATTTTTGGCGTGCTTATCAAAATACAGCCTAGCTGCAGCTTCAATTCCATAAGCTCCATGACCGTAGTAAATCGTATTCATGTAGCCTTCTAGAATTTGGTCTTTACTATAATTCATTTCTAACCGAATCGTATACAGAGCTTCTTGAAGCTTTCTAGTCCACGTTTTGTCGTGCTCTAAAAACAAGTTTCGTGCATACTGCTGAGTAATGGTACTCGCACCCTGTACTTTTCCCATAGCTTTTATATCAGCTACAACTGCTCCGGCGATTCGATGCATATCAAAGCCGTGATGCTCATAGAAGCGCTTATCTTCAACGGCTAAAGTCGCATCTTTTACGTAAGGTGAAATTTGATTAAGTGAAACCCAGTAGCGCTTTTGTCCATTGTGAACTTCATCAAGAACTTTACCGTTTGCTGAGTAGAAAACAGCTGTTTGAGAAACGTTTAGCGGAGGGGGGCCAGCGATTTTGGCGTAGAGAAAGATGCTTATGTAGGCAAACAATAATAAAGCCCCCGCTAATATACCAAGGACGAGAAGAATTCGGAAGATGCGTCTTGCCTTTTTTAAATGTTCGGTTAATACCGTTTCCATTTCTATTCACCACCAATATGTGTCACTATGCACCGTACATGTTGTTTTCAACACAACAAAATTCTATTAAAAGAGCGATGCAAGTAGATTCTAAAGCTTGTATCTATCATCAGTATGAAATAGAAAAGGTGGTTTTAAACCTCCATTGCTAAAAATTTTACTTGCTTTTTTGCTGAATTCATCTATACTTTTTTCATGTTTGTATAAATTATGTTAGGGTAATCTATGCATAGGTTAATTCTCAAAATAGAAGGGAAGAGTTTGAAATGGAATTATGGTTCACAGAAAAGCAAACAAAGAACTTTGGTATTACAGCTAAAATTAATCGCACTTTACATACAGAGCAAACGGAGTTTCAAAAATTAGACATGGTTGAAACAGAAGAGTTTGGTAACATGCTCCTACTTGACGGTATGGTAATGACAACAGAAAAAGATGAGTTCGTTTATCATGAAATGGTTGCGCACGTACCGTTATTTACGCATCCAAATCCAGAAAACGTACTAGTTGTAGGTGGAGGAGACGGAGGCGTAATCCGTGAAATCTTAAAACACCCAAGCGTAAAAAAAGCGACGTTAGTTGATATCGATGGAAAAGTTATTGAGTACTCAAAAAAATTCTTACCTTCAATTGCGGGCAAACTAGAAGATCCTCGTGTTGATGTACAAGTAGATGACGGATTTATGCACATCGCTAAAAGCGAAAACGAATACGATGTCATTTTAGTGGATTCAACAGAGCCAGTAGGTCCAGCTGTAAATTTATTTACAAAAGGATTCTATGCAGGTATCTCAAAAGCACTTAAAGAAGATGGTATCTTTGTTGCTCAATCGGACAACCCTTGGTTTACGCCAGAACTTATCTCAAATGTTCAGCGTGATGTAAGAGAAATCTTCCCGATTACACGTCTATACGTAGCAAATATTCCAACGTACCCAAGCGGTTTATGGACATTTACAATGGGGTCAAAGAAACATGATCCATTAGAAGTAAGCGAAGATCGTTTCTTCGATATTGATACAAAGTATTACACAAAAGAATTGCACAAAGCCGCATTTGCTTTACCTAAATTTGTGCAAGATCTTATTAAATAAGTTATCACATACAAGTGAGATGCCAGAGGTTTAAGGCTGGCATCTTTTCTATGAATAATGAAGGAGGAACAAAATATGCGTTTTGATGAAGCTTATTCAGGTAATGTATTTATCGGCAGTCACCCTGTTTTTGAAGAAAGTGAAGCGGTTCTTTATGGAATGCCAATGGACTGGACAGTTAGCTATCGTCCAGGTTCACGATTTGGCCCAACTCGTATTCGTGAAGTATCAATTGGATTAGAAGAATACAGCCCGTATTTAGATCGAGAGCTAGAGGAAGTAAAATATTTTGATGCAGGAGATATTCCACTTCCATTTGGGAATCCTCAGCGCAGCTTAAATATGATTGAAGAGTATATCGACCAGCTTTTAACAGCAGACAAGTTCCCATTAGGCATGGGCGGAGAGCATTTGGTTTCTTGGCCTGTTATGAAAGCTATGTATAAAAAATACCCGGATTTGGCCATTATCCATATGGATGCTCATACAGACCTTCGTGAAGAGTATGAAGGAGAACCACTTTCTCATTCCACTCCGATTCGTAAAGTTGCAGAACTAATCGGACCGGAGAATGTTTATTCATTTGGTATTCGTTCAGGAATGAAAGAAGAATTTCAATGGGCAAAAGAAAACGGCATGCATATTTCAAAATTTGAAGTTCTAGAGCCGTTAAAAGAGATTCTACCAACACTTGCAGGTCGTCCTGTTTATGTAACAATTGATATCGATGTATTAGATCCAGCGCACGCTCCTGGTACAGGAACAGTAGATGCAGGCGGTATCACGTCAAAAGAGCTTTTAGCTTCTATTCACGCAATTGCTAAATCAGATCTTCGCATTGTCGGGGGAGATTTAGTAGAAGTAGCTCCAATTTATGATCCGTCTGAACAAACAGCTAATACAGCAAGCAAGCTTATTCGCGAAATGATCTTAGGCTGGGTACAAAAGAAATAAATAAAGTAAAAGGCGGCCGCTGTGGCTGCCTTTTTTATTTGGAATATGTGAATGCGTCACGTCCTGTAAAAAGGTGAATTCTCGGCGTACCTATCATATTTCCTTTGAAGTATTATTGAATTCTTTCTTTAGAATGTTTATACTATTTAAGTTATAACGTATTCATTTTAATAAGGAAGTGTCTTTTGTGAGTAACGCTTCAGAAGTCAAGAAACCCATTGAAGTTAAAATTGTGACGGATATCCGCGATGGTCACCGAAAAGAGACAACATCGGTAAATGCAAAAGGTATGTATTATGAAAAAGGATCGAAAATTTATCTTACATACACAGAGCGCCAAGAGGAAATCGGAGATATTAGAACAATGGTGAAAATTAGCGAAGATGAAGTATCAATTAATCGAACCGGTGCTGTTCAAATGAAGCAATCGTTTCGTAAAAAGGTACAGATCGAAGGAACTTATATAAGCCCTTATGGACGTATGGATTTACTAACATTCGCTCATAACATTGAATATAAACAAATGACTCAAAAGGGTCGATTATTTTTAACGTATGATCTAGAAGTACAGGGTCAGCCTACCGGGAAATATGCGTTAACCATTACATTCAAGGAGGAGAAAAAATGAACATCGTCGAACAAGTGCAGCAAAAATTAAAAGCTGAAATTCAAGATGCTGTGGTCAAAGCAGGACTTGCTGAAAAAGCAGAACTTCCAGAAGTTCTATTAGAAACCCCAAAAGATAAAACACATGGTGATTATTCTACCAATATGGCTATGCAGCTAGCTCGTATTGCCAAAAAAGCACCGCGTGTTATCGCTGAAGAGCTTGTAGCAAACTTCGATAAATCAAAAGCATCTATCGAGAAAATTGACATTGCAGGCCCTGGATTCATCAACTTTTATATGAATAATTCTTATTTAACAGAGCTTATCCCAACGATTGTAAAAGCTGGTGAAGCGTACGGTCAAACAAACGTAGGGAACGGACAAAAAGTACAGGTTGAGTTTGTTTCAGCTAATCCGACAGGGGATTTACATTTAGGACATGCCCGCGGTGCTGCAGTTGGAGACTCATTATGTAATGTTCTTGAAAAAGCAGGTTACGATGTGTCACGTGAATATTATATCAATGATGCTGGTAACCAAATTAATAACCTGGCTTATTCAGTAGAAGCACGCTACATGCAGGCTCTTGGTTTAGAGAAAGAAATGCCTGCAGACGGCTATCATGGTGCTGACATTATAAACATCGGAAAAGAGCTAGCAAAAGAGCACGGAGACAAGTATGCAAATGCTTCTGAAGAAGAGCGTTTTGAATTCTTCCGTCAATACGGGTTAGATTATGAGTTAGCTAAATTAAAGCGTGATCTTGAACAGTTCCGTGTGAAATTTGACGTATGGTATTCTGAAACGTCTCTTTATAAAAATGATAAAATCTCAATTGCACTTGAAACGCTGAAAAAACAAGGCCATGTATATGAAGAAGAAGGTGCTACGTGGTTCCGTTCTACGACATTTGGTGATGATAAAGACCGTGTGTTAATTAAAAATGACGGTTCATTTACGTACTTAACACCAGATATTGCGTATCACCAAGACAAAATTCAACGCGGATTTGATAAGCTAATTAACATTTGGGGAGCCGACCACCATGGATATATTCCTCGTATGAAAGCGGCGATTCAAGCGCTTGGTTATGAAAAAGATACGCTGGAAGTAGAAATTATTCAAATGGTTCAACTGTATCAAAATGGCGAAAAAATGAAGATGAGCAAACGTACAGGTAAAGCAGTAACAATGCGTGATCTAGTAGAAGAGGTAGGCCTTGATGCAACTCGCTACTTCTTTGCGATGAGAAGTGCGGATACACATTTAGACTTTGATTTAGATTTAGCTGTTTCTCAATCTAATGAAAATCCTGTATACTACGCGCAATATGCTCATGCCCGTATTTGCAGTATTCTTCGTCAAGGTGAAGAGATGGGGATTCAATCAACATCTGGCGCTGACCTTTCATTAATTAGTGCAGAAAAAGAAATGGAACTGCTGAAGAAAATCGGAGAGTTCCCTCAGGCCGTAGCGGAAGCAGCAACAAAACGTATTCCCCACCGCATTACGAACTATGTATTTGATCTTGCTTCTACGTTCCATAGCTTCTATAATGCAGAAAAAGTATTAGACAGCGATAATGTAGAAACAAGTAAAGCACGTATTGAACTAGTGAAAGCTGTTCAAGTAACGCTTCAAAACTCCTTAAAACTAATTGGTGTTTCAGCACCTGAAAAAATGTAACAAAAAAAGAGCCTCTTGGCTCTTTTTTTATTTAAAAAACAAGCGTGGCGCCTCCCGTACGCTTTACTCCTCTCATTGATGCTAAATCTTCCACTAATTTTAGCATCGCTTTATCTTTTAACTTTGCTTCAATCATTACGTCAAAATCTTGTCCGATATCTTTAGCTATTTGCAAAAAAGGTGCGATAAAATCAGTTGAGACATAATCAGAGTGACTTCTAAATTCTTTTTCAGATTTAGGAGAAGAGATATGTACTTTTGGTTTTAACCCGATATGTTTCCACGTGTCAAAGATACGAGGGAGCAATAATTCAAGAGGTTCTTCTCCTTCATTTGCTTTGTGGTGGTGATAATCAAAAAGGAGAGGGACTTTCTCTTTTTCGCATACAGCTAATGTTTCTTCAGTTGTATATGTTTTATCATCATTTTCAAGAGTCATGCGCTTTTTAATGACAGGTGGCAGCGTTTGAATGTTTTCATGAAATCGACCGATCGCTTTTTCTTTATTGCCATAGGCTCCTCCTACATGAATATTAATAAGGGCTTGATCGGCTACTCCCATCGCTTCAAGCATTCTATAGTGATAATCCATATCTTTTACCGCATTGTCTGTAATATGTTTTTTATCGCTTGTAAATAATGTGAACTGATTGGGATGAAAACTCACGCGCAGCTGATGATTCCGAATCAATTCTCCTATCTCTGACCAATCGTCTTGGAACGCATCAATGTAATTCCAATCTACTTCAGGATGAGTCGCTAAAGGGACAAGAGAAGATGATAATCGATACAGCATAATTTCATGAGCAATATTAAAATGTAAAGCGCGCTTAGTATGATTCAAATTTTGTTTTGTGACGTGATGAAGCTTATCCAGTCTCTCGTCTTTTTTCATTTTTTTCCATCTAGTAAACGTGAGGGTTTTAGCAGGTGAGCAGTCCCAAAGCGACAGGGCATGTGATACATAGCCAAATCTAATTTTCATGATAAATCTTCCTCTTTTCGTTCATTAAAGTAACGGAGAAATAAAGGTTGCAAATCCTTGCTTTAATTTTTCACTCCATGTTCGGTTTTTGACATCTTCTAAAGACAAAACCGGGCATTCCCCCATACAAGCTTTAAAGCTGTTCTTTACCTCTTCAATATATGTGGCATCATAGATTAAACAGTTGATTTCAGCGTTTAAGAACAAGCTTCTTTTATCAAAATTAGCCGTTCCTACATCGCAGATAACATTGTCTGCAATTAATACTTTTGCGTGGTAAAAACCGTAATAATATTGATAAATCATACAGCCTGCTTGAAGTAATGTAGGAAGATAGGCAAACGCAGCATGATGAACAAGCGGTTGATCTGCACGCATTGGAATTAAAATATGAACTTGTACTCCCCGTGCACGAGCTTGCAATAAAGCATTCATCAAAGGTTCACTTGGAATAAAATAAGGAGTACCTATGTACAATTCCCTATTGGCTTGGTTGATAATCGATAAAAAGCTTTCTTCAAGTGAAAAACCTTCAGTCGACTGTAGCTGAATAACATAGTCTCCTTCAGAGGTTGGTGGAAAGTATCTTTCCATTTTACGCAGGTCTAAGCCGGTAGCAGCATACCAGTCGCTCAACAGCTGCATTTGAAGATCTTGGATACCTTCACCTTCCATACGCAGGTGGTAATCTTTCCACACCCCAAGCTTGGCGTCGAGTCCTAAATATTCTCTTCCGATATTAAAACCGCCAATGTAGCCCACTTTCCCATCAATAACGGCCATTTTACGGTGATTGCGTGCGTTGAGTGTATAAAACAAATAAGGCCACCGTAGCGTTCGACTGTAAGCAAAATGAACACCTTGTTTTTTTAAGAATGCAATTTTGTTTTTCTTGATTTTATAGCTTCCCACACGGTCTACCAATAACCGGACTTCAATATTTTGCTGTGCTTTTTGGACTAGTAAATCTAAAAAATCTTGGCTAACTTCATCATTTTGTACGATGTAAAACGATAAATGGATAAATGAAGAGGCATTTTCTATTTCGTGAAATAAATCTTTATACAAGACATTCCCGTCTGCGAACAAAAAAAGAGAAGCACTGCGCTTTGGAAATGTATTTTCAGCCTGAGAAAATACTTTCTTTCCAACGCCAAGGTCAATTGCAAGCCAAGCAATAAAAATAATAAAAAGTAAAATTACAACCATGCCGCTCATCATGTCACCTCTTTTCCCGATGTAAATACATTTTATGTTGTTCTTAGTGTCACCTTGTTTAAATAGAATATGAACAAAAGAAAGAAAAGATATTGACTGAATGCTCATTCATTATATACAATGAAAACAGATATATTATCAGAAAATTTAGTCGTCAGGAGGAAAGAAAGGTAACAAATTATTCAAGGAGGGGACGAGATGACAGGGTTGCTGTGGGTGAATTTTCTCTTTTTTATTATTGTAACCGCTTACGCTGTTTCTTTGTTTGTATATTTAATTCGCACACGCATTGAGTATATTCAATTAGGAAAAAAAGTTGAATTTGATCAGCGGTTAAAAGAAAGGCTGCAAAAAATTTGGGTGAACGTGTTTGGACAAAAGAAGCTGTTAAAAGATAAAAAAAGTGGAATTATGCACGTCATGTTTTTTTATGGGTTTATTTTAGTTCAGTTCGGCGCGTTAGACTTCATTATAAAAGGTTTGCTTCCAGGTAAACATTTGCCGCTTGGACCTTTATATCCCGGCTTTACATTTTTTCAAGAAATTGTGACGTTTTTGATTTTAGTAGCAGTTGTCTGGGCTTTTCACCGCCGCTACGTAGAAAAGCTTGTGCGTTTAAAAAGAGGGTTTAAATCTGGTTTAGTACTGATTTTTATTGGAGCACTTATGCTGTCAGTGCTGGTTGGAAACGCTATGTCAATCATCTGGCATAATCATGAACCAGCATTGACAGAACCGATTGCGTCATCTATTGCCATCTTGTTTAAGGGAATCAATGATGTTGCCGCTATTTCCATTTTTTATGTTTCATGGTGGATTCACTTAGCCGTGTTATTGACGTTTTTAGTATATGTTCCTCAATCAAAACATGCTCATTTACTGGCTGGACCGGCTAACGTATTTTTTAACCGTGTTTCTAAGCCAGGTAAGCTTGAAAAGATTGATTTTGAAGATGAGACGCAGGAGACGTTTGGAGTTGGAAAGATTGAAGAATTTACACAGCATCAGCTTATTGATTTATATGCCTGTGTAGAATGCGGTCGATGTACGAATATGTGTCCGGCAACGGGTACAGGGAAAATTTTATCTCCAATGGATTTAATTTTAAAGATGCGCGATCACTTAACAGAAAAAGGAGCGGTTGTGACATCTAAGGCACCTTGGGTTCCTACGTATGCATTCTCCAAAACAAAAGGGAATCAGCTGGCGATGATGGCGGCCAGCCAAGGCGGAGCAGAGGCTGCAGCAACAGCAGAATATAATCCAGCTTTAATCGGAGATGTCATTACAGAAGAAGAAATTTGGGCATGTACAACGTGCCGAAACTGTGAAGATCAATGTCCAGTAATGAACGAGCATGTAGATAAGATCATAGATTTACGACGTTTTTTAGTATTAACTGAAGGAAAGATGGACGCGGATGCTCAGCGTGCCATGACGAATATTGAACGTCAAGGAAACCCTTGGGGATTAAATCGAAAAGAGCGTGAAGAATGGCGGCATGTAAGAGAAGATGTTCACATTCCGACTGTTAAAGAAGTAAGTAAAGCCGGTGAAACGTTTGAGTATTTGTTCTGGGTAGGTTCGATGGGATCTTATGATAACCGCAGCCAAAAAATCGCTCTATCGTTTGCAAAGCTTCTCAATGAAGCGGGTGTTTCATTTGCGATTTTAGGAAATAAAGAAAAAAATTCTGGTGATACGCCGCGCAGGTTGGGCAATGAATTTTTATTCCAAGAGTTAGCTTCTAAAAATATCGCTGAATTTGAAAAAAATGAAATCAAAAAAATTGTTACGATTGATCCACATGCTTACAATATCTTCAAAAATGAATATCCAGATTTCGGTTTTGAAGGAGAAGTGTATCATCACACAGAATTATTAGCTATGTTAGTGAAAGAAGGTAAGCTGTCACCAAAACACGCGGTTAATGAAAAAATTACCTTCCATGATTCCTGTTATTTAGGAAGATATAACGAAGTATACAGTCCACCAAGAGAAATTTTGAAAGCGATTCCAGGTGTTCGTTTGATTGAAATGGATCGCAACCGTGAAAATGGTATGTGCTGTGGAGCAGGAGGAGGGTTAATGTGGACGGAAGAAACGACCGGCCAGCGCATTAATGTAGCGCGCACGGAACAAGCCTTAGCCGTTAACCCAAGCATTATCAGTTCAGGTTGCCCGTACTGCTTAACGATGCTAAGTGACGGAACAAAAGCAAAAGAAGTAGAAGAACAGGTTCATACGTATGACGTAGCAGAACTGCTTGAAAAGTCAATTTATGGTGACGTGCAAGAACAGGTTTCATAAAGGAAAAGTAGAGATGGTCTTCATCTCTACTTTTTACAGAAAGGAAATTGAGCAAGCGTTCAATCGGGAAGGACAAAGATTAGGAAAAAGAGGAGGAAACAATAGTGGGGAAAACAGTTATTGTGAGTGCAGTTCGAACACCTTTTGGAAAATTAGGTGGCAGCGTAAGTGGACTAAAAGCGGCAGAACTAGGCGGGAAAGCGATTCAAGCAGCATCAAAGGGACGTACAGAAATTGATTCCGTTATTATGGGGTGCGTACTGCAAGGGGGCCAAGGACAACTGCCTTCTAGGCAAGCCATGCATTATGCAGGTTTACCGTGGCAAGTAGAGACGGAAACCATTAATAAAGTTTGTGCATCGGGCATGCGCAGCATTACAACTGCTGATCAGCTGATTCGATTAGGAGAAGCAAAAACAATCATTGCAGGTGGAATGGAATCGATGAGTAACGCACCGTATCTTCTTCCAAAAGCAAGGTGGGGATTCCGTATGGGAGATAGTGTTGTGACGGATTTGATGGTTCATGACGGATTGACATGCAGCTTTACAGGAGTTCAAATGGGTACGTATGGAAATGAAATAGCTTCTGAAATGAATATTTCCCGAGAAAAGCAGGATGAATGGGCCCTTCGCAGTCATCAATTAGCGGTGGAGTCAGAAGAGAAAGGGATATGGACTGCAGAAAGAATTTCAGTTGATATTCCGTCTAAAAAAGGAACGATAACGGTTCAAAAAGATGAAGGACCAAGAAAAGATACGTCGTTAGAAAAACTCTCGTCTCTTCGGCCTGTATTTGGTCACAGCGGAACTATTACAGCAGGAAATGCACCTAGCGTGAATGATGGAGCAGCTGCGCTCATGCTAATGGATGAAGATGTAGCAAAAGCAAATGGCTATGAGCCGTTGGCTACGATTGTAAACCATACTTCTCTTGCGATGGAGCCAAGGGAATTTCCGAAAACGCCTGGGTTTGCTATTAACAAGCTACTGCAAAAAACAAATAAAACAGCAGACGATATTGCGCTGTTTGAAATCAATGAAGCTTTTTCAGCAGTAGCGTTGATGAGTATGGAGATTGCGGGACTTCCGGCTGAAAAAGTAAATGTGAACGGGGGGGCAGTAGCACTTGGACATCCAATTGGAGCAAGCGGTGCCCGTATTGTTGTAACGCTCATTCATGAATTAAGACGACGAGGCGGCGGCCTGGGCATTGCTTCTATTTGCAGCGGCGGCGGCCAAGGTGATGCCATCATGGTAGAAGTGTAAAAGGGGGATACCAACTTGAATATTGAAACAGTTATGGTTATTGGAGCAGGTCAGATGGGAGCAGGAATTGCACAAGTATTTGCTGCGAGCGGATATCAAGTTTCTTTGTATGACGTTGATCAAAAAAATACACAAAAAGGAATAGAAGGTATTGATAAACGTCTGAAAAAGCAGGTGGAAAAAGGTTCTCTCTCAGCTAAGGAATATGAAGAAATTATGGAGCGCCTTCACCTGGCAAATGAAATAACAGCAGCACAAAAAGCAGATTTAATTGTCGAAGCGGTTGTGGAAAAGATGGAAGTCAAACAAGCCATTTTTGCGGAGTTGGATTCGTTAGCCCCGAGTCATACTGTTTTAGCAACCAACACGTCTTCGCTTCCTATTACTGAAATTGCAGCTGTGACCACTCGACCTGAAAAAGTAATTGGCATGCACTTTATGAATCCTGTTCCGGTGATGAAACTCGTTGAAATTATTAGAGGGCTGGCTACTACCGATGAAGTGTATCAAGCAGTCTATGAAACAACGAAAAAATTAAATAAAACCCCGGTGGAAGTTCATGATTTTCCAGGGTTTGTTTCAAATCGAATTTTAATGCCAATGATTAACGAAGCTGTGTTTACGCTCTATGAAGGTGTAGCAAACGAAGAGGATATTGATCAAGTGATGAAACTAGGAATGAACCATCCAATGGGACCTTTGACATTAGCAGATTTCATCGGCCTCGATACATGTTTATTCATTATGGAAACGCTTCATAAAGGGTTTGGTGATGACAAATATCGTCCTTGTCCATTGCTTAGGAAATATGTAAAGGCAGGGTGGCTTGGTCGAAAAACAGGAAAAGGATTTTTTACGTACGAAACATAAAGGAGTGGCGAAATGATCTTTTTTACGTCTGAACAACACATGATTAAAAAGATGGTAGCTGATTTTAGTGAAAAAGAAGTCGCTGCGGCTGTGCCAAACATGGAAAAGGGTGAATTTCCTCGAGGTTTATTAAAGCAGATGGCTGATCTTGGCCTGATGGGCATTCCCGTTCCTCAAGCATACGGAGGGGGCGGACTGGACTTTGTGTCGTACATGATTGCCATCCACGAAATATCAAAAGTAAGTCCAGCCCTCGGCGTCATTTTGTCTGTTCATACTTCTGTAGGTACGAATCCTATTGTCGTATTTGGGACGGAAGATCAAAAACAAAAATATGTAAAAAAACTGGCGACAGGTGAATATTTAGGTGCTTTTTGTTTAACCGAACCTAGTGCAGGGTCTGATGCTGCAAGCTTAAAAACAAAGGCAGAACGAAAAGGAGACCACTATCTTTTAAATGGCTCAAAGCTTTTCATTACAAACGGCGGAGAAGCGGATACGTATATTGTATTTGCTAAAACGAACCCCGAACGCAGGTCGAGAGGGATGAGCGCTTTTATCGTTGAAAAGACGATGGAGGGATTTTCAGTAGGAAAAGATGAACATAAGATGGGTCTTCACGGTTCTCGAACGGTTCAACTGCACTTTGAAAATATGCAGGTACCTGTAGAAAATCGTCTCGGAGAAGAAGGTGAAGGCTTTCGAATTGCGATGGCTAATTTAAATGCCGGAAGAATTGGTATTGCTGCTCAGGCGGTAGGGATTGCTGAAGGTGCGTTAACGGCAGCTAAAAACTATGCAAATGAACGATATCAATTCGGAAAACCGATTTTATCTCAGCAGGGTATTGCCTTTAAGCTGGCTGATATGGAAACGGCCGTTGAATCAGCGAAGCTTTTAATGTATAGAGCCGCTTTTTTATATGACCAAAAACTTCCTTGTAAAAAAGAAGCCTCAATGGCGAAATTATTTGCTTCCCAAACAGCGATGAATGTAGCAATCGATGCGATTCAAGTTTTGGGAGGTTATGGTTATATGAAAGATTATCCAGTAGAGAGGTATTTTCGCGATGCCAAAGTATGCGAAATCTACGAAGGTACAAGCGAAATTCAGCGCATCGTCATTAGCAGTCAATTATAGGGGGAATAATCATGTTTTTTAAACTTTCAGAAGAACACGAAATGATTCGAAAAATGGTGCGGGACTTTGCCAAAAACGAAGTGGCTCCGACAGCTGCACAACGAGATGAAGAAGAACGTTTTGACAGAGGAATCTTTAAGCAAATGGCTGATCTAGGATTAACAGGTATTCCATGGCCGGAGCAATACGGAGGAATTGGCAGTGACTATCTAGCTTATTGCATTGCCGTTGAAGAACTGTCTAGAGTATGTGCATCGACAGGCGTTACTTTGTCGGCTCATACTTCTCTAGCCGGCTGGCCAATCTATACATTCGGAACAGAAGAACAAAAACAAAAATACCTGAAACCTATGGCAACGGGTGAGAAAATAGGTGCTTATGGATTAACCGAACCGAGTGCTGGATCAGACGCAGGAGGAATGAGAACGCTCGCCGTAAAGGACGGAGAAGATTATATTTTAAATGGCTCTAAAATCTTTATTACAAACGGCGGCGAAGCGGATATTTACGTTGTATTTGCTCGCATCGACCCCAATGAAAAACGCACGAGCGCTTTTATTATTGAAAAAGATATGCCGGGATTTTCAGTTGGTAAAAAAGAAAAGAAACTGGGCATTCGCTCTTCACCTACCACAGAAATTATTTTCGAGGACTGCCGTGTTCCAAAAGAAAATTTGCTAGGAAATGAAGGAGAAGGATTTAAAGTTGCGATGATGACACTAGATGGCGGCCGAAATGGCATTGCAGCGCAGGCTGTAGGAATTGCTCAAGGGGCGTTAGATGCGGCCGTAGCTTATGCCAAGGAACGTCAGCAATTTGGTAAGCCAATTATTTCTCAGCAAGGAATTGCTTTTAAGCTAGCCGACATGGCCACGAGTATAGAAGCTGCAAGACTGTTAACCTATCAAGCTGCTTGGCTGGAGTCCCAAGGGCTGCCATATGGCAAAGAATCAGCCATGTCAAAATTATATGCTGGGGATACAGCAATGAAAGTAACGACAGAAGCTGTTCAAGTATTTGGAGGATACGGTTATACAAAAGATTATCCAGTAGAACGTTTTATGAGAGATGCAAAAATCACGCAAATTTATGAAGGGACACAAGAGATTCAGCGTCTTGTCATTTCTAGGTATCTTGCTAAATAAAACACTTGTTGTAGGAGAGGTGAAAAAAATGAAAAAGAGAGAAGTTCTCACATCCATTAAAGATGAAAAGCTGATTGTAGAGCGTCGTAATCAAATGATTAAAGGGGCCGTCACGCTATTTAAGGAAAAAGGTTTTCACCGAACAACAACAAGGGAAATTGCCAAAGCCGCTGGGTTCAGCATTGGTACGCTTTACGAATATATTCAATCTAAAGAAGATGTTTTATATCTTGTATGTGACAATATTTACGATGAAGTGAGAGTGCGATTAGAAGAGATGGTAGTGGATCGTTATACAATCGCTGAGCTTCAACAAGCGATTCAGCACTATTTTAAAGTTGTGGATGAGCTTCAAGATGAAGTATTAGTCATGTACCAAGAAGCGAAATCGTTGTCTAAAGATGCGCTTCCATATGTATTAAAAAAAGAGCTAGATATGGTTGAAATGTTTAAGGTTATTATCGAAGGCTGCGTAGAAAACAATCAATTTGCACTTACGGATAAAGAAATTTCGCTGTTTGCTCATCATTTATTTGTTCAGGGTCAGATGTGGGCATTTCGCAGATGGTGGCTGCAAAAGCATTATTCATTAGAAGAATATACAAATATGCAGTTAGATTTTTTACTTAAAAATTTTTCATTTCAACAACTGTGTGAGGGGGAGACAGTTTGAATACAAGCAAAAGACCGCTTCGTTTTTTAACCGCTTCTAGCCTGTTTGACGGCCACGACGCGTCCATTAATATTATGAGACGAATTCTTCAAGCCAAGGGGGTAGAAGTCATTCACCTGGGGCATAACCGATCTGTTGAAGAAATTGTTAACGCTTCCATACAAGAGGATGTTCAGGGGATTGCCATTTCTTCTTATCAAGGCGGCCACGTAGAATATTTTAAGTATATGTACGATTTACTCCAAGAACAACAGGCTTCTCATATTAAAATTTATGGCGGAGGAGGAGGGGTAATTATTCCGAGTGAGATTCAAGAGCTTCATGATTACGGCATTTCTAAAATCTTTTCTCCGGAAGATGGACGAAAAATGGGTTTAGAAGGCATGATTCAATTTATGATCGATGATTGTTATTACACCAATCCCCCTGCACTGCCGAAGGATCGAACCTTAACGCCGGCTAATGACCGTTTAATTGCCCAGCTTATTACATGCGCTGAAAATGAGGCCTATGAATACACAAAAGAGCATGCAGCCGCTCTTGAAGAAATCCGAGAAAGTGTAATCGAAAGCGAGACGGATCAAAAAATACCGGTTATTGGAATCACAGGAACAGGAGGAGCGGGGAAAAGTTCGCTTACGGATGAATTAGTAAGGAGGTTTATTGAACATATTCCAGATATTCATGTAGCTGTCTTATCCGTTGATCCAACTAAACAAAAAACCGGAGGAGCGCTTCTTGGGGATCGAATTCGCATGAACATCGCAGCGTCTCCTCGTGTGTATATGAGAAGTTTGGCCACACGTTCATCTGGACATGAGCTATCGGCGGCCATTCGAGATGGAATTGCCGTCGTGAAAAAAGCGGGTTTCGACATTATCATTGTCGAAACAAGCGGCATCGGGCAAGCTGATGCTCAAGTTAAAGATATTGCAAACGTCTCTCTTTATGTAATGACAAGCGAATTTGGCGCGCCGTCGCAGTTAGAAAAGATTGAAATGATTGATTACGCAGACTTTATTGTAATCAATAAATTTGAAAAAAAAGGTTCCGAAGACGCAAAAAAACAAGTGCAGCGTCAATATCAGCGCAATCATCAGCTGTTTGAAAATAATCTCTCTAATATGCCAATTTACGGAACAATTGCGAGTCAGTTCAACGACGGGGGAACAAATATTTTATTTGAAGATCTTGTAAATCATCTGCATCAAACATGCCGTACGTCTTGGCACGTAGAAAAATCATCAGAGCGCGTAAGTGAAAAGAAATATACCATCATTCCTAATGATCAACAGCAATATTTACAGGAGATTGTAAATAGCGTTCGCTCTTATCACCGCAATACGGATGTTCAAGTGCAAACAGCGCGTAAATTTTATCAGCTAGAGGGTGCTCTGGAGGAAGTGGAAACAGAAACGGCCAAGCAAGAGCTCACTCAGCTAAAGGAGAAATATCAAAAACAGCTAACGGCTGAATCGATTGAAAAGCTGGAAAACTGGCCTAAATTAAAAAGTCAGTATGGGCAAGAAGAACTTATTACAAAGATAAGAAATAAAGAAATTAAAACCTCTCTGCAAGTTGATACCCTATCAGGACTGCGTATTCCGCGCGTGGCCCTTCCAAAAGTTGAAGAATACGGGGAAGTTCTTCGTTTTCTTTATAAAGAAAATGTGCCGGGTGCGTTTCCTTATACAGCAGGTGTTTTTCCGTTTAAACGAAAAGGAGAAGATCCTAAGCGCCAATTCGCAGGCGAAGGAACACCAGAACGAACAAATCGCCGCTTTCACTATTTGTCAAAAGATGATGAGGCTAAGCGTTTAAGTACAGCGTTTGATTCTGTAACGCTTTATGGAGAAAATCCGGATCCAAGGCCGGATATCTTCGGGAAAATTGGCGAAAGCGGCGTAAATGTCTGTACGCTTGATGATATGAAACTCTTGTATAAGGGATTTGATCTTTGCCATCCGTCGACTTCCGTTTCGATGACGATCAATGGGCCGGCTCCAATATTACTAGCTATGTTTATGAATACAGCTATCAGTCAGCAGGTGGAAAAGAAGGAAGAGGAGCTGAAGCGTCCTTTAACAGAAGAGGAATACGAGGACGTAAAATCGGGTACGTTGAAACAAGTGAGAGGAACCGTTCAAGCGGATATATTAAAAGAAGACCAAGGGCAAAATACGTGTATTTTTTCCACAGAATTCGCATTAAAAATGATGGGAGATATTCAGCAGTACTTTATTGACGAGAAAGTGCGCAACTATTATTCTGTTTCTATTTCAGGCTATCATATTGCTGAAGCAGGAGCCAATCCAATTTCTCAGCTCGCGTTTACATTAGCCAACGGTTTTACGTACGTGGAATATTACTTGAGCCGAGGCATGCACATTGATGATTTTGCTCCTAATTTATCTTTTTTCTTTAGTAATGGACTTGACCCTGAATACACGGTTATCGGACGTGTAGCGAGAAGAATCTGGGCAATTGTGATGCGTGATAAATACGGCGCGAATGAACGCAGTCAAAAGCTTAAGTATCATATTCAAACATCCGGCCGATCGCTTCATGCACAGGAAATTAATTTTAATGATATACGTACGACGCTGCAAGCCTTAATGGCTCTTCATGACAACTGCAACTCTCTTCATACCAATGCGTATGATGAAGCAATTACAACACCGACAGAGGAATCTGTACGAAGAGCGATGGCCATTCAATTAATCATTACAAAAGAGCATGGATTAACTAAAAACGAAAATCCACTACAGGGCTCTTTTATTATTGATGAACTAACAGACTTGGTAGAAGAAGCGGTCTTGGCTGAGTTCCAACGCTTAAATGATCGAGGCGGCGTTTTAGGTGCGATGGAAATGCAGTATCAGCGAGGTAAGATTCAAGATGAATCGATGGAATATGAGATGCAAAAACATACGGGAGCTTTACCTATTATAGGAGTAAATACGTATATTAATCCAAATGAAGAGGAAAATTCCTCAGTTGATGACATGCAGTTAGCCCGCGCATCAAAAGAAGAAAAAAATCATCAAATTAATCAGCTTCAGAAGTTTCAACAGCAGCATGAAGAAAAAAGAGAAGATGCGCTGAAAAGGTTAAAGAAAGCTGCAACAGAAGGAGAGAACATTTTTAAAGAGTTAATGGAGACCGTTAAAGTAGCCAGCTTAGGAGAAATTACGCGAGCTTTATATGAATGCGGTGGGCAATATCGCCGAAATATGTAATAATGTATCGTTAGTATATAGTGATATATTAAAAGCCGAGATGACCGTTTGTTGGTCATCTCGGCTTTTATAGACCTAACCCTAGCGGAGTCAGAATAACTGATGGTGAATTCCTTTTGGTTAAAGGATGCTGTTGGCGTATTAAGTAGAATGTATTATAGTGATAAAATGTCTGTTTTTTCGTTGTTTTATGCGAAATTCTCGAGAATTTTAGAAACGAGGCTAGCATAAATGTATTGAATTTGTTTATAATGAATGGTATGTATTTATTCGTTTCCATCATTTACACATATGATGAATTGATTTAATAGATTTTCGATATACATAGCCATAGAAAGGATGTGCCAGATTTGAGTTTAGCACAGTACTCAAAAACGGATTTAAAAGAAATGTCGATGATTGAGATTGCTTATGCGCTTCTAGAAGAAAAAACAGATCGTCAAGCAATGTCATTCCAAGAAATTATTGCTGAAATTAAAGCAGCAGCTGAAATGTCAGATCAAGAATTAAAAACGAGATTAGCTCAGTTTTATACAGATATTAATATTGATGGTCGCTTTTTAACAGTAGGGGACAACCACTGGGGTCTTCGTGGATGGTATCCTTTTGACCAAGCTGAAGAAGAAGTTATTCCGGTTGCAAAACCTAAAAAGAAAAAAGCGAAAAAAGCTGTTGTTGAAGAAGTTGAAGATTTTGATGATTTAGAAGAAGATTTGGATTATGAAGATGTTGATGATCTAGACGAAGAAGAAGATTTTGAAGACATTGACGAGCTAGAAGAAGATGAAGATGATCTTGCAGAAGACGATTTTGACGATTTAGAAGATGATCTAGACGATGATGAGGAAGACGAAGAAGAAGATTATGAGGACGAAAAAGAAAAATAATCCTTCTTGACTTTTTCAAGCGAAGTAGGTAGAATCTTTTTTGGGCTCTTTAAACAAGCATTTAAAAAGTTTTTATTTAAAATAGACTATTGCTCCCAATCCAGTTTTGGTATTGGGAGCAATTTTTTTATTTTATCTATCCATGTTTTACACCCCGATATGTTCTTATAAATCCTTGATAGAAACTTTCTTTTGGTTCTTGAACGTTTCACATTCATAAGGTTTCTTATAATTTCGCATGCACAATGAATGAATTGTGATTGTTTATGTGAAAACTTTTAATATTGTACAGTTCAAATTATTTAGAGGGGGAAGTATAGATGACAAAGTATATTTTCGTAACAGGCGGTGTTGTATCATCTCTAGGAAAAGGGATTACAGCAGCTTCTTTAGGCCGTTTATTAAAAAACCGTGGGTTGAACGTAACGATTCAAAAGTTTGATCCATACATTAACGTAGACCCAGGAACAATGAGTCCATACCAACACGGTGAGGTATTCGTAACGGATGACGGCGCGGAAACAGACTTAGACTTAGGTCACTATGAGCGTTTTATCGATATCAACTTAAATCGCTACAGCAACGTAACAACAGGTAAAGTATATTCAACAGTATTGAAAAAAGAGCGTCGCGGTGATTATTTAGGCGGAACAGTTCAGGTTATTCCGCACATCACAAATGAAATTAAAGAACGCGTTTTCCGTGCAGGTAAAGAAACAAATGCGGACGTTGTTATTACTGAAATCGGCGGAACGGTAGGAGATATTGAATCACTTCCTTTCCTAGAAGCTATTCGTCAAATCAAAAGCGATATTGGCCGTGACAACGTTATGTATATCCACTGTACACTTGTGCCATATTTAAAAGCTGCTGGTGAAATGAAAACAAAACCGACACAGCATAGTGTAAAAGAATTACGTAGCTTAGGTATTCAGCCAAATGTTATCGTTGTTCGTACGGAAATGCCAATTTCTGAAGATATGAAAGACAAGTTAGCTTTATTCTGCGACATTGATCCAAAAGCGGTTATTGAGTGTGCAGACGCTGAAACATTATATGAAATTCCACTATCTCTACAAGAGCAGCACCTAGATCAAATCACATGCGATCACTTGAAATTAGATTGCAAAGAAGCAGAAATGACTGAGTGGAAAGCACTGGTTGAGAAAGTAAAAGGACTTTCAAATACGACAAAAATTGCATTGGTTGGTAAGTATGTAGAGCTTCAAGATGCTTATATTTCTGTCGTAGAAGCAATGAAACATGCTGGATATGCATTCGATGCAGATGTAAACATTAAGTGGGTAAATTCTGAATTTGTAACAAAAGAAAATGTTCAAGATTTACTTGGCGATGTAGACGGTATCTTAGTTCCAGGTGGATTTGGTGATCGTGGAATTGAAGGTAAAATTGTAGCAACACAATATGCACGTGAGCAAAAGGTTCCATTCTTAGGTATTTGCTTAGGTATGCAGCTGGCATCAGTTGAGTTTGCACGTAATGTATTAGGATTAGAAGGCGCACATTCAGCGGAAATTGCACCTGAAACAAATTATCCAATTATCGACTTATTACCAGAACAAAAAGACGTAGAGGACCTAGGCGGTACACTGCGTTTAGGACTATACCCTTGTAAATTGTCTGAAGATACGCTTGCATATGAAGCATATCAAGATGAAGTGGTATATGAGCGTCATCGTCACCGCTATGAATTTAATAACGAATACCGTCAACAAATGGAAGAGAAAGGTTTTATCTTCTCTGGTACAAGCCCAGACGGCCGTTTAATTGAAATTGTAGAGCTAAAAGATCACCCATGGTTCTTGGCTTCACAATTCCACCCAGAGTTCACATCTCGTCCAACAAGACCGCAACCATTGTTCAGAGAATTTATTCGCGCATCAATGGAGTCAAGCCAAAACAAATAAGTGAAATAAAAAACACGCTGTCTTTAGACAGCGTGTTTTTTATTCATATTCTTCTACGATTTCTTTTAATGTGAAAGTTAAACCGTAGTACGCGTATAAAGCGACCATCATTGCTGGAAAACCAAATCTTGAGCCGTCTTCTCCAGGAATAAGCGGCTTTAACAATTTTGTATCAATATGAGCATCTGCGAGTGCTGTTAAAGAAGGTTCGGCTATCTCTTTAGGAACAGCAGCAATGCTAACAAATGGAATATCCTGTTTCTTTAAACGTTCAGCTATTTCCACTGCTTTATTATCTGTTGAAAATCGAGAGACAAGCAGTACGCGATCAACGCTAGTCAGCTGATCTAATTCATGTAAAGGCAAAGCTTTTGCCTGACTTAAAGGTTCCGCACTGCTTAGTGCTTCAAGCGTAATGGCGTGCATTTCTTCTACACCATAAATATAGATAAATCCTTCTCCGACAGAGGCCTGTGCTAAAATACGCGCGGCATCTTCAAATTGGAATTCTTCTTGTTCTTCAATTCGTTTAAAAAAACCTGAAAGTTGAGTTGTGAAAATTTTAAGCATAGAATCTCCCTTCGATTTAAGCGGCTAAAGCCGTCTATCTACACATTATAACGAAAAAAGCTATCTGTATTCTATCTTGAAATGAGCTACAATGAAAGTAAAGTGCAATGAAGTTAGATGGATGACAAAAAAAGCTATGTTTTGTAACAATTTCTCTAATAAGCAGGGATTTTTGTTTTAAAGGCGAAATACATATGTTAGTTTTGTCTGTAGAAGAGGAATATAAAAGGTGGGATTATATTGGCAGAGAAAATTTTAATTGTTGATGATCAGTATGGTATACGTATTTTATTAACGGAAGTGCTACAAAAAGAAGGCTATACGACATTTCAAGCGGCGAACGGCTTCCAGGCGATTGATATTACAAAAGAGCAAGCACCGGATCTTGTCTTATTAGATATGAAAATTCCAGGAATGGATGGAATTGAAATTTTAAAAAGGTTAAAGCAGCACGATGAAACGATTAAAGTCATCATTATGACCGCTTATGGTGAATTGGATATGATTCAAGAAGCAAAAGATTTAGGAGCATTAACACACTTTGCAAAACCGTTTGATATTGATGAAATCCGAAAAGTTGTTAGGGAATATATACCAGTAAAGTCGAATTAAGGTTTTGGTAGGGTTTTCATCCTAACAAATTTTGAATATCAGCCTAAAAATGTTGCTGTTTTCATTGTTAGTTGGTATCCTAATTACTGTATTCATAATTCGACAATCTATTATGTAAAGATGCGCGTTGTTTCTACATGAAACACTCAATTCAAGAGCATACTATTTGAGTGTGCCTTTTGGTTAGCATCTAATCTAAGGTTGATTTTAAGGAGGATTTCAATATGCCTTTAGTATCAATGAAAGAAATGCTTATTACAGCAAAAGAACAAGGCTATGCAGTAGGTCAATTTAACTTAAATAACTTAGAGTTTACTCAAGCTATTCTTCAAGCAGCAAAAGAAGAAAACTCTCCAGTTATTCTTGGTGTATCTGAAGGTGCAGCACGCTACATGGGCGGTTTCAAAACTGTTGTAGCAATGGTTGAAGCTCTAATCGAAGATTACGACGTTCAAGTACCAGTTGCAATTCACTTAGACCACGGTTCAAGCTTTGAATCATGTGCAAAAGCAATCCATGCTGGATTCACTTCTGTAATGATCGATGCTTCTCACCACCCATTTGAAGAAAACATTGCAATTACTTCTAAAGTAGTTGAACTAGCTCACTTCCACGGAGTATCTGTAGAAGCAGAACTAGGAACTGTTGGTGGACAAGAAGACGACGTTATTGCTGAGGGCGTTATCTATGCAGATGCTAACGAGTGTGAAGAACTTGTTAACCGTACAGGTATCGATTGCTTAGCTCCAGCATTAGGATCAGTTCACGGACCATACAAAGGTGAACCAAACCTAGGTTTTGCTGAAATGAAAGAAATCGGAGATCGTACAGGCTTACCATTAGTTTTACACGGTGGAACTGGTATTCCAACAAAAGATATCCAAAAATCAGTTTCTTTAGGTACTGCTAAAATCAACGTAAACACTGAAAACCAAATTGCTTCAGCTAAAGCTGTTCGTGAAGTATTAGCTGCGCAACCTGAACAATATGATCCACGTAAATACTTAGGACCTGCTCGCGAAGCAATCAAAGAAACGGTTCAAGGTAAAATGCGTGAATTCGGTTCTTCTAACAAAGCATAATTTGAAATCTTCGGATTGCCTGTTTGCAGTTAGTTGAGTCTGAAAAATAAAACCGTCTTATTTTTATTGTAAGGCGGTTTTATTTTTACTATAATTTTCTTATCATTCTGAATACATAACACAGGGGGATGGCATTCATGAAGTTTTTTATTGATACGGCTAATTTAGACGAAATTAAGGAAGCGCATTCATTAGGTTTGTTAGCGGGGGTTACAACAAATCCTAGTTTAGTAGCTAAAGAGAACATCACGTTTGAAGATCGTCTTCGTGAAATTACAGAGTTCGTTGAAGGATCTGTAAGTGCAGAAGTGATTGCGCTTGATGCAGAAGGCATGATTCGCGAAGGAAAAGAGCTTGCTGCGATTGCGCCGAATATTACAATCAAGGTACCGATGACTCCAGATGGCTTAAAAGCAGTAAAAGAATTTACTAGTTTAGGTATTAAGACAAACGTTACGCTTATTTTCTCAGCTAACCAAGCGTTAATGGCAGCAAGAGCAGGTGCTACTTACGTATCGCCTTTCTTAGGAAGATTAGACGATATTGGTTTTAATGGTCTCGATTTAATCTCAGATATCGCAGATATTTTTGCGATTCATGACATTCCATCAGAAATTATTGCAGCATCTATTCGTCATCCGATGCACGTAACAGAAGCTGCAAAAAATGGAGCACATATTGCGACAATTCCTTACAAAGTTTTAATGCAATTGTTCAAACATCCGTTAACAAACGCAGGGATTGACCAATTTTTGGCAGATTGGGAAAAACGAAATGTCTAAACATGTATAAATTTGTGTGGCATTTACCATCCTGACAGGTGAATGCCATATTTTTCTTTTATCTTGTCGAAACTATACATGATTTTTTCATTTTCGTGTACACTAGTAGGTAATAGGAAAAATAGCCATTCTTTTAGGTATTCTTTGTACCAAAATTTTCCTCAATTACTAGGTGAGAAACTTTCTTTCACTAGAAGGGAGCTATAAATGGAAAAGTTAAAAATACAAGGTGGCTTTACCTTAAGTGGATCCGTCCGCGTCAGTGGTGCTAAAAATAGTGCCGTTGCGCTTATTCCAGCAACAATTTTAGCCGAGTCACCTGTTACAATTGAAGGTCTGCCCGATATTTCAGACGTGCAGTTATTAGGGGATTTAGTTGAAGAAATTGGTGGGAAAGTAACCATTGATAACGACGAATTAACAGTAGATCCATCCGGAATGGTTGCAATGCCTTTACCGAACGGGAAAGTAAAAAAATTACGCGCTTCTTATTATTTAATGGGGGCGATGTTGGGACGCTTTAAAAAAGCGGTAGTTGGGCTTCCAGGAGGCTGTTACCTTGGTCCTAGACCAATTGATCAGCACATTAAAGGCTTTGAAGCTCTTGGCGCTAAAGTAACAAATGAACAAGGAGCTATTTACATTCGAGCTGAGGAACTGATTGGTGCTCGAATTTATTTAGACGTTGTTAGCGTGGGAGCAACAATCAATATTATGCTCGCTGCTGTAAGAGCAAAAGGGCGTACCGTTATTGAGAATGCTGCCAAAGAGCCTGAAATTATTGATGTAGCTACGTTACTGACAAGTATGGGTGCCCGTATTAAAGGTGCAGGTACAGATGTTATTCGAATTGATGGAGTAGATCAATTAAAAGGATGCCGTCATTCCATCATTCCAGACCGAATTGAAGCAGGCACATATATGATCATGGGAGCGAGTATGGGAAAAGAAGTTGTTGTTGACAACGTTATCCCTCAGCATTTGGAGTCATTAACGGCTAAAATGCGTGAGATGGGTATTCATATCGAAACAAGCTCAGATCAGATTCTTGTAGCGACTCGTCAGCTATTGAAGCCCGTAGATATTAAGACGCTAGTATATCCAGGTTTTCCAACTGATTTACAGCAGCCATTTACGACGCTTCTAACAAGAGCGTCTGGTACAAGCGTTGTGACGGATACAATTTACGGTGCAAGGTTTAAGCATATTGATGAACTGAGACGAATGAATGCATCTGTTAAGGTAGAAGGACGTTCTGCTATTATTAATGGCCCCATTCACTTACAAGGTGCACGTGTGAAAGCGTCGGACTTACGAGCAGGAGCAGCTCTCGTAACCGCTGGCTTAATGGCCAAAGGGATTACAGAGGTAACGGGTTTAGAGCACATTGACCGAGGTTACAGTCATTTAGTAGACAAGCTATCGGATTTAGGGGCAATGATTTGGCGTGAAGAGATGACTCAAGAGGAAATTGAGCAATTTCAAAATTCATAGAGGCAAATCGGTGCCACAGTCATGAAAGCAAAGTTTAGAAATGAGCTTTTTAATAAGCTACACAGGCGTAGGAGCGTTCTTCTATGTCTGTGTAGCTTATATATTTATGAATAGGGTAAATAGATAAAAAGGGAAGCTAAAAGATAAATTTCACTTCTTAATTTTAACGTCCAGTTTATTTCCTTTAATGTGAAATTATGAAAAGGTTTTCCTCGCTTCTCGTAAGCTATTAAATTTCCTTTTTTTTATTCATCTTCTAAAGTAAAAAAAGATTGATTAAAAAGATAGAAAAAGGTTAGAATATAAATTGCTACGTTAAATTTATCAAGATAATATAAATGGTTTTATGTCGGAATTATTCTTCTAAAAGTGTATAGTTAATCAATTGATTCTACTTATTATACTTCAAAGGTTATATTCTCCATTTTCACAGATTTATTCCATCCATATCATCTCTCAATTTTATATTTGAATTTAATATGGGAGGAACGGTTAAAAATTATTCATTATAAAGCGTGGTGTCCTAATGAACTTAACATTATCCAGTTTAGAAAATATGAAATTAAAAGAGCTATATGAACATGCTCGTGAGTATAAAGTTTCGTACTATAGTAAATTAACGAAAAAAGAACTTGTCTTTGCTATTTTAAAGGCTCAAGCTGAACAAGATGGGCTTTTATTTATGGAAGGCGTTCTTGAAATTATTCAGTCAGAAGGATTCGGTTTCTTACGACCAATTAACTATTCACCGAGTTCAGAAGATATTTATATCTCAGCTTCACAAATTCGTCGCTTCGATCTGCGTAATGGAGACAAGGTATCGGGGAAAGTTCGTCCTCCAAAAGAAAATGAGCGCTACTACGGATTATTACATGTAGAAGCAGTAAACGGAGAAGATCCGGAAACGTCAAAAGATCGCGTGCATTTTCCAGCGCTAACGCCAATTTATCCAAATGAGCAAATGCTGCTAGAAACTCAGCCAAGAAGTTTCTCTACGCGTATTATTGACTTGATTTCACCAATTGGATTTGGGCAAAGGGGACTAATTGTCGCGCCGCCAAAAGCAGGTAAAACGATGCTGTTAAAAGAAATTGCTAATAGCATTACAACAAATCATCCTGATGCAGAATTGATTGTCCTTCTTATCGATGAGCGTCCTGAGGAAGTGACGGACATTGAGCGTTCGGTTGACGGTGATGTTGTCAGTTCTACATTTGACGAAGTGCCAGAAAACCACATTAAAGTAGCGGAACTTGTCCTTGAACGTGCGATGAGATTAGTCGAACACAAAAAAGATGTTGTCATTTTGATGGATAGCATCACAAGACTTGCTCGTGCATATAACTTAGTTATTCCACCGAGCGGTCGTACACTATCAGGGGGTATTGACCCAGCTGCTTTTCACCGTCCAAAACGATTCTTTGGAGCTGCTCGTAACATTGAAGATGGAGGCAGCTTAACCATTCTAGCAACAGCCTTAATTGATACAGGCTCTCGTATGGATGATGTTATTTATGAAGAATTTAAAGGTACAGGTAACATGGAACTGCATCTAGATCGTTCACTAGCTGAAAAACGTATCTTCCCTGCGATTGATATTCGTCGCTCAGGCACACGTAAAGAAGAGCTGTTAATTCCAAAAGAGCATTTAGACCACTTATGGGCAATTCGTAAATCAATGGCAGATGCTCCTGATTTTGCAGAAAAATTCTTAAAACGTTTACGTCAAACAAAGACAAATGAAGAGTTCTTCTCGATGTTAACGGAAGAGAAAAAAACGCTTCTAGCAAATAAACGATAAGTTATAAAACATGTGGTTGCAAAAGCATACAACCCTTGTTATAATTTCATCATGTGTGTTGATAAAGTACACAGTGAAATAGTTATTATTTCATCACTATCTTTATCAATAAACTCTGTTTCAGAATGATTCAGGGCGGAAGGAGATGAAACGAATGAAAACAGGAATTCATCCAAACTATAAAACAGTTATGGTTAAATGTACTTGCGGAAACGAATTTGAAAGTGGTTCTGTAAAAGAAGAGATCCGCGTTGAGACTTGTTCTGAATGTCACCCATTCTACACTGGTCGTCAAAAATTCGCTGAAGCTGGTGGCCGTGTTGATCGCTTCAACAAAAAATACGGTATTAAATAATCACATTGTCGAAACAAACAGGCAAGTAGCTTAACTTCTTGCCTGTTTTTTTGCTTATAAAAGTAGAAAAACAGTGTCTGCTTGATAAAAAAGTGGGTACTTTATCATAAGAATAAGATCTACATAGAAGACGTAGATTAAGTTAGTAGCGGTTCGCTCAGAAACGGAACGAGAAGAAGGGAGAGTCCCGCAGTGGTGTACGTAATGAAACAAAGCGGTTGGATAGAAGTAATTTGTGGCAGTATGTTTTCAGGGAAATCAGAAGAGTTGATTCGACGTGTGCGCCGTACGCAGTTTGCTAAACAAAAAGCACAAGTATTCAAGCCTGCAATTGATAATCGATATAGCGAAGAAGCTGTCGTTTCACATAATGGTACATCTGTTATGGCTTATTCAATCTCGGCATCGCGCGATATTTTAAAGCGAGTAAATGAAGAGACAGACGTAGTAGCGATAGACGAAGTACAGTTTTTTGACACAGATATTTTAGAAATTGTTCAATCTTTAGCAGATCAAGGCTTTCGTGTGATTGTAGCGGGGTTAGATCAAGACTTCAAAGGTGAACCTTTTGGACAAATGCCGCAGTTAATGGCTATTGCAGAGTCGGTAACAAAGCTACAGGCCGTGTGCGCTTCATGTGGCTCTCCTGCGAGCCGTACGCAGCGTTTGATTAACGGTGAGCCTGCTTCTTATGACGACCCTATTATTTTAGTCGGTGCGTCGGAATCGTACGAACCAAGATGTCGTCATTGCCACGTTGTGCAAAAGTCTAAAGGACAAGCTGTGTCTGTGGACTCAAGCGAAATGGTCGAAAAATAAAGCAAGAATTTTATGATGATAAAAACAGAACGCGCAGTTCTGTTTTTTTGTTCATATACGTGTATTAACAAGGTTTTGACTCTATTTTAAAGCTATACTATAATTACAATGTTATGGATAAAGAATGAGGTGAATGACGTGTTTGATCGTTTAGAAGCGGTAGAGGCGCGCTATGAGAAGTTAAACGAACTTCTGAGTGACCCTGAGATCGTAAACAACCCCTCTAAGTTGAGAGAATATTCGAAGGAACAATCAGATATACAACAAACGGTAGCCGCTTATCAGGAATACAAAGATGTAAAAGAGCAGCTATCAGAAGCGAAAACGATGCTTGAAGATAAGCTTGATGCAGATATGCGTGACATGGTAAAAGAAGAAATTGCCGAGTTAGAAACGCAGCAAGAAGAGCTAGTTGAAAAGCTACGTATTTTATTAATTCCAAAAGATCCAAACGATGATAAAAACGTAATCATGGAGGTTCGTGGAGCGGCTGGTGGAGATGAAGCAGCATTATTCGCAGCTAATTTGTACCGCATGTATTCGCGCTTTGCTGAATCACAAGGCTGGAAAACAGAAGTAATGGAAGCAACGACTACTGGAGTAGGCGGTTATAAAGAAATTATCTTTATGATTAACGGTAAAGGTGCGTACTCAAAGATGAAATTTGAAAACGGTGCACACCGTGTTCAACGAGTTCCTGAAACAGAATCAGGCGGTCGTATTCATACATCTACAGCAACGGTAGCATGTCTTCCTGAAGCGGAAGAAGTCGAAGTGGACATTCATGAAAAAGACATCCGTGTAGATACATTTGCTTCAAGTGGACCAGGTGGCCAAAGTGTTAATACGACGATGTCAGCCGTTCGTTTAACGCATTTACCAACAAATACAGTGGTATCATGTCAAGATGAAAAGTCTCAGATTAAAAATAAAGAAAAAGCAATGAAAGTATTGCGTGCTCGCGTGTACGATAAGTTCCAGCGAGAAGCACAAGCAGAGTACGATGCAACGCGCAAACAAGCAGTTGGATCAGGAGATCGCTCCGAGCGTATCCGTACGTATAACTTCCCGCAAAATCGCGTAACGGACCACCGTATTGGTCTGACGATTCAAAAGCTAGATCAAATCTTAGAAGGCAAGCTTGATGAAATTATCGATGCATTAGTCATGGAAGACCAAGCGCGCCGAATGGAAGATTCGAACTAATGAAAGTATTTGAAGCCCTTAAGTGGGCTTCTTCTTTTTTGAAAGAGGCAAAGCGAGATGAAAACGCGGGAGAACTCTTGCTTCGCCATCACTTGCAGATGACGAGAACTCATTTGCTAGGTTCTCTGCAGGAAGAACTAGAAGAAGAAATCCTAAAAAGATTTGAACAAGATGTTCATGCTCATAAAACAGGTATGCCTGTACAATATCTAATTGGGACAGAAGAATTTTACGGGCGTTCATTTATTGTAAACGAACATGTATTAATTCCAAGACCCGAAACGGAAGAGCTGGTATACGGAATGATTTCTCGAATAAAAAAAGAATTTCAACACCAGCCTATTGAGCTTGTAGATATTGGAACGGGAAGTGGGGCAATTGCTATCACTTTAGCTTTAGAGCTTGACAGAGTGGAAGTTACAGCAACAGATATAGCTATAGAATCTTTAAGCGTAGCCAAAGAAAATGCTCAAAATTTGGACGCTGCTGTCACGTTTATACAGGGAGATCTATTACAACCATTTCTATTATCGAATCAGAAATTTGATGTAATTGTGTCTAATCCGCCTTATATTCCAGCAGATGATGAGTTATCCACAGTGGTAAAAGATCATGAGCCAAACCGAGCTCTTTTTGGTGGAAAAGATGGCCTGGATTTTTATCGACGTTTCATGGAAGAGTTGCCATATGTGACGAAGTCAAATAGTATTATTGGATTTGAAGTTGGGGCCGGACAGACAAAAGATGTAGCTGAGATGCTGCAAAAAACGTTTCCGACAGCTTTTGTAGAATGTGTATATGATATTAATGGAAAAGATCGAATGGTTTTTGCACAACTTCGCGAGAACTAAAAAATCAGAGGGAATAATTTTCCCTTTGATTTTTGAAAATCATGCATTTTTTTACTAAATTACTAGTTTAAGATATCTTGCTTTCGGCCATACTGTTCCTATGAAAGGGCGGTGGCCGAAATGAAGAAATATGCTATCATTTATTTTATTTTATTAATTATTGGAGCAAATGCTCAACTTATATATACACATAACCAAGTGCAGGCAGATCAGCCTGCAGTCATTCCAGACGAGGCAATTCGACTGCGTATTTTAGCAAACAGCGACGGTGAAAAAGACCAGTACGTAAAACGTCTGATTCGTGACCGCGTGAACGAACAAATCACAGAATGGGTAAAAGATTTAACATCTGTAACTGTAGCTCGAAAAACAATTAAAGAAAATTTGCCGGCGCTTGAAACAATTGCGAAAGAAGTGCTAAAAGAAGAAGGCGTAAATGAATCTGTTCATGTTAAATTCGGAAAAGTAGAGTTTCCTACTAAGTTGTACGGTCAGTTTTTATATCCAGCAGGTGAGTATGAAGCCGTGCTTATTACTCTTGGCAAAGGAGAGGGAGCAAACTGGTGGTGTGTACTATTTCCTCCTTTATGCTTCTTAGATTTCTCAAACGGTGAAGCGGTAAAAGCGCCGGAGCCATCTGAAGAAGAGCCAAAGGAAGAAAAAGAGAAACCAGCAGCTTCTGAATCAAAATCTGCAGACAAAACAGATGACAAATCGGCTGAAAGTAAAGAGCCTGCAGTGAAAACAGAAATTCAATCTGCAACTATTACATCGGATTCTATTGAGCAGAAAGCTGAGGAATCTTCTCAACCAACAGTATCTTCTAAAGAAGCAATTGCAAAAGATACAAGTACAGTAAAGGAAGACACAAGTGCTAAGGCTGAAAAAAAGGAAAGTAAAGAAGCTGAAAAGTCTGTTTCATCTAAGAAAAAAGCTGATTCTAAATCAAAAGAAGATTCTGTAGAAGTTAAGTTTTTTGTAGTAGAATGGGTATCGTCAGTATTTAATTAATAGAATCATTAAAAATAAAATTCAGTTCTACTTTTTTTAATTATCTCATAGATTTGTTACTAGAAAACAAGTTGAGGTGATTAAAATGAGAGAACAATTAAAAATTGCCAGTGAAAATGATTATATTCGAATTCAGCAGTTTTTACAAAAAGCGGGCATCAGCACAGCAGGTGTGGAAGAGCATATTCATCAATTTGTCATAATGGAAAATGAAGAAGGCGAGCTGCTAGCAACAGTTGGGTTTGAAAAAGAAGGTGTGGATGGAATTCTCCGCTCCCTTGTCGTGTCTCCTTCTTTAATTCAATCTGATATTCTGCTGCTATTTAAAAGCATCGTCCAGCTGGCTCAAAAGCATGGCGTGAAGCAACTATATTTACTAACAAATAAGGCATCTTCTCTACATTTTTTTCAAATGATGAATTTTCAGCAAACATCTTACAGTGCACTGCCTGAGTTGTTAAAAGAACATTCTTATTTAAAAAAGTTACCAAACCCTCAGGATGTCTATGTGATGTTTTATGCAGCTAGTTAAAAGAAAATGTGGATAAATCATTTTAATGGGGTATCCACAATGTTATTCACAAAAACATAAGCTTTATCCACATTTTGTGGATAAAGCTTGTTTGTTGATATAATGAATGCATGTATTTTACTATCTTTGATACATATTGTACTTTTAAAGTAAAAAAAACCTAGATATAGAAAGAAAAAGGAGTTGAAGAAGATGGAAACTAAGTTATGGGTTGTGGATAATTTTACGAACGAAAAAGATATTTATCCACAGATAGAAGAAGCAGCAGATTTGCTGCGCAATCACGAAGTGGTTGCTTTTCCTACAGAGACGGTGTATGGATTAGGAGGAGACGCAACATCGGATAAAGCTGTGGATAAAATTTTTGCAGCGAAAGGACGTCCTAGTGATAACCCTCTTATTGTTCATATTGGAGATAAAGAGCAGCTTCATACATTTGTAGAGTCGATTCCTTCAAAAGCAGAGAAAGTGATCGATGCTTTTTGGCCGGGTCCTCTTACAGTAATATTACCCAAAAAAGATCGAGTTTCAGATAAGGTTACGGCTGGTTTAAACAGCATCGCAGTGAGAATGCCCTCACATCCAGTAGCCCTCGCATTATTAAAAAAAGTGGCTTTGCCTATCGCAGCTCCTAGTGCAAACCTTTCCGGCAAGCCAAGTCCCACTCTAGCTCATCATGTGATGAATGATTTAGAAGGGCGTATTAGCGGAGTTGTAGATGGAGGAGCAACAGGGGTAGGAGTAGAGTCAACTGTCCTTGATTGTACAGAAGAGATTCCTATCATTTTACGGCCGGGCGGCATTACTCAGAAAGAGTTGGAAAATGTCATTGGTCCCGTAAAAGTAGATCGAGCGTTACTAAGTGATAAAGAAGCGCCAAAATCTCCAGGTATGAAATACACGCATTACGCACCTGATTCACCGCTTGTCATCGTTGACGGCAGTTCAGATTTTTTCCAGTCTATTATTGATGGCTATAAAGATCAGGGTAAGCGAGTGGGGGTATTAACGACATCTGAACATGAAGATGCGTATAAAGCGGATGCGGTTATCACATGTGGATCTCGTTCAAATTTAGAGACGGTTGCTAGCCATTTATACGAGTCGCTTCGTTCATTTAATGAGTGTGACGTAGATATTATCGTTAGTGAAAGTTTTTCTGAAGAAGGAGTCGGTCATGCCGTTATGAACCGATTAATGAAAGCTGCAGGACATCACGTGATTAAGCAATAAAATTCATCTTCTAAACCTTTTCGAATGTGCATATTTTGAAATAGGAGCACGTCCGAGGAGGGTAAAGATGAATGTATCTCAGTTAATTAGTGAAATGATCACGTTAGTCATTATGGCGTTTGCCTTAGGAATGGATGCTTTCTCAGTTGGTTTGGGAATGGGATTAATTCGTTTACGCTTTCGCCAAATTTTCTACATTGGTGTTGTTATCGGTGTATTTCATATTTGGATGCCGCTGTTAGGCATGTTTATTGGACGACTTTTGTCTGATAAACTTGGAATGTTTGCTACCTATGGCGGTGGAATTTTATTGCTGATTCTTGGGGCGCAGATGATTTATTCCTCCTTTAAGCATGACGATACGCCGTTTATCAAACCAGTTGGCTTTGGACTGTTATTTTTTGCGCTCAGCGTGAGTCTAGATAGTTTTTCTGTTGGACTTAGCTTAGGTATTTTTGGAGCAAGAACGTTTTTGACCATTATTGTTTTTGGCGTAGTGAGTATGCTATTAACTTGGTTAGGACTGCTGCTAGGCAGAAGAGTGCAAGGCTGGCTTGGTTCATATAGTGAGGCACTGGGCGGAAGCATTTTATTAGCTTTTGGAATCAAATTGTTACTACCTTTTTAACTATATAAATAGGTAAAGGATCATGACCATTCAGGTTATGGTCTTTTTTTGCTTCTTTTGGATTGCAGCGATAAAAGAAGGAAAGCGAAGTCGTTTTTTCGAGATGGATGAAGCGGTAATGGATAAAAAATACCCGGAAAAGCTAACTGGATTTATGCAAGCAATAGAGATACAATAGGGTGGAATATCAACATAGTCGAACATAGTGAAAGCAAGGGAGGATGTATCTTGAAAAACATCTTATTTGTATGTACAGGAAACACGTGCCGCAGCCCTATGGCAGAAGCGTTGCTCAAAGCTAAAGAGATAGATGGAATAAACGTGAAGTCTGCAGGTGTATTCGCTTCAAATGGAAGTGAAGCTTCTGTTCATGCACAAGTTGCCCTTCACCAGAAAGGCATAGCTTGTTCTCATGCTTCGGTAGCATTAACGGAAGAACAATTGATGTGGGCTACTTATATTTTTACGATGACGGATCAGCATAAAATGCTGATTTTGAACCAAGCTCCATACGTAAGTGATAAATTATTTACGCTAAAAGAATTTGCCGACGAGCAAGGTGAAGTATCTGATCCGTTTGGCGGATCATTACAGACGTACGAACAGACTTTAGAAGAGTTAGAGCGTATGATTAACAAAATAGTCGACAAATTATAAAAGGTTCCATAAATTTTTGCTGACTTAAAATGAACAGAAATTTAATATAAGACGAAGGTATGTATGAGGAGGAAACAAAGATGAAAGTAGCTATTGCATCTGACCACGGAGGTATAAATTTGCGACAGGAAATTATCTCTTTAATGGAAGAATTAAATATTGAATATGTGGATTTAGGGTGTGAATGCACAGCGTCTGTCGACTATCCGGATTATGCACTTCCCGTTGCTCAAAAAGTGGCGAGCCAAGAAGTAAGTCGAGGCATTCTTATTTGTGGAACAGGCATCGGTATGAGTATAGCAGCTAATAAAGTAAAAGGAATTCGCTGCGCTCTAGTGCATGATACGTTCAGTGCAAAAGCAACAAGAGAACATAATGACAGCAATATTTTGGCAATGGGTGAACGTGTCATTGGGCCGGGACTTGCACGTGAAATTGCGAAAATTTGGTTAATGACAGAATTTGAAGGCGGCCGACATGAAAATCGCGTGAATAAAATTAAACAGTATGAGCAGCAAAGCGATGCAACAGTAACTGTATAATGTGAACGTATTCAATGAAAGAAAGGAAGAAAAACGTGTCTGAACTTACGAAATGGAAAGAGCAGTTGGAAACAGTTTTATCTGATTTTTTAGCACGAGTGCAGTTGTCTTCAGAACATACACTTGTCATTGGATGCAGTACAAGCGAGGTAATTGGTGAAAAAATAGGAACCGCAGGCGCCATGGAAGTCGCAGAAATGATTTTTGATACACTAGCAGATTTTCGAAAAAAAACGGGTGTCCACTTAGCATTTCAATGCTGTGAACATCTCAATCGAGCACTGGTAGTAGAAAGAGAATTAGCTCGCAAAGAGCGTTTAGAAATCGTTAGTGTTGTTCCTATCCATAAAGCAGGCGGAGCGATGGCTACACAGGCCTATGGCCAGCTTAAAGATCCTGTTTTGGTAGAGTTTATTAAAGCTGATGCCGGTATTGATATTGGAGATACATTCATTGGTATGCATTTAAAGCATGTCGCAGTACCCGTTCGTTGTACGTTAAACGCAGTTGGACACGCTCATGTTACTGTAGCAAAGACGCGTCCAAAACTAATTGGTGGAATGAGAGCGTTTTACGAACTTTCGTAATTAAATATATTAAAATAATACACATTTTTTCTTTTTTATTCTAAATAAATCATGTTACAATGTAGTTGAATCAACAAATAACGAACATTGCGAATACGAAATGAGGAGAGGATTTTGATGGAGAAACAACTAATGCAACAAGATCCAGCAGTTTATAATGCGATCAAGGATGAATTACAAAGACAACGTACTAAGATTGAGCTAATTGCTTCAGAAAACTTTGTAACAACAGCGGTAATGGAAGCACAAGGTTCAGTTTTAACAAATAAATATGCTGAAGGCTATCCAGCTAAACGTTACTACGGCGGTTGTGAACACGTAGACGTAGTAGAAGACTTAGCTCGTGATCGTGCAAAAGAAATTTTCGGAGCAGAGCACGTGAATGTTCAACCTCACTCAGGTGCACAAGCAAACATGGCTGTATACTTCACTGTTTTAGAGGCTGGAGACACAGTACTTGGTATGAATTTATCGCACGGCGGTCACTTAACGCACGGAAGTCCTGTTAACTTTAGTGGTGTTCAGTACAATTTCATCGAATATGGCGTAGATCGTGAAACACATCGTATTAACTACGATGATGTATTAGAAAAAGCTCGTACACATAAGCCAAAATTAATTGTGGCTGGTGCAAGCGCATATCCACGCGCAATCGACTTCAAGCGTTTCCGTGAAATCGCTGATGAAGTAGGCGCTTATTTAATGGTAGACATGGCTCATATTGCTGGTCTAGTAGCTGCAGGACTTCATCAAAATCCTGTGCCACATGCTCATTTCGTTACAACTACAACACATAAAACACTACGTGGACCACGCGGCGGTATGATTTTATGTAAAGAAGAATTTGCGAAAAAGATTGATAAGTCAATCTTCCCTGGTATTCAAGGTGGTCCATTGATGCACGTTATCGCTGCAAAAGCAGTAGCATTTGGTGAAGCATTACAAGATGAATTTAAGCACTATGCTCAAAATATCATCGACAATGCTAATCGTTTAGCAGAAGGATTAAAGAAAGAAGGATTTGCTCTTGTATCTGAAGGAACAGACAATCACCTTGTGTTAATCGACGTAAGTTCAATGAATTTGACAGGTAAAGTAGCTGAAAAAGCACTTGATGATGTAGGTATTACAACAAACAAAAATACAATTCCTTACGATGAGCAAAGCCCATTTGTAACAAGCGGTATCCGTATTGGTACAGCTGCGGTTACAACTCGCGGATTTGGCTTAGAAGAGATGGATGAAATTGCTTCTATCATCGGATTAACGCTTAAAAATATTGAAGATGAAGAAAAGCTAGCTGAAGCTAAAACACGCGTTGAAGCTTTAACAAGCAAGTTTGAAATGTATAAATCACTTTAAGAGAGACAGGCCTTTGTGCCTGTTTTTTTATGGAGAAAGTGGTAGCAATTCAATCATTTTTTGAATAATGCTTGAACTCAAAAACTTTTTTCTGTAAAATGAATGCAATGTATAAATTTAATTAGCAAGAGATATGTTTTTACTAGTACGTACCATTCAATTCGTTGAATGGTATTTTAATGTGTACATCTTTATATATAAGGAGAGATATCAATGGGCAAAGTATACGTATTTGATCACCCGCTTATTCAACACAAATTAACTTACATACGCGATGTAAAAACGGGAACGAAAGAGTTTCGTGAATTAGTTGATGAAGTGGCAAGCTTAATGGCTTTTGAAGCGACACGTGATTTACCGCTAGAAGACGTTGAAATTGAAACACCGGTTTGCAAAACAAAGTCAAAAGTTATTGCAGGGAAAAAGCTTGGTATCGTTCCAATTCTTCGTGCTGGTATCGGCATGGTAGATGGATTTTTAAAACTAATGCCAGCTGCTAAAGTTGGACACGTTGGCTTATATCGTGATCCAGAAACATTACAGCCTGTTGAATATTATGTAAAGCTACCTAATGATGTAGAAGAGCGTGACTTTATTGTAGTAGATCCTATGCTTGCAACAGGAGGGTCAGCTGTAGAAGCAATCAACTCTCTTAAAAAAAGAGGCGCCAAAAACATTAAATTTATGTGTTTAATTGCTGCTCCTGAAGGCGTGGAAATCGTAAAAGAAGCACACCCTGACGTAGATATTTACATTGCAGCATTAGATGAAAAGTTAAATGACCATGGATATATTGTTCCAGGTTTAGGTGATGCAGGGGATCGTTTATTCGGTACAAAATAATTTGTAGATTCGGGTGATGAACATGAAGCAGCCAATTAAAGTAATGACGATATTCGGGACAAGACCAGAAGCAATTAAAATGGCCCCTCTAGTGCTAGAGCTTAAAAAGCGACCGGAGGAGTTCGAAGCGATTGTTACAGTAACGGCTCAGCACCGTGAAATGTTAGACCAAGTATTGAGCATTTTTGACATTCAGCCTGACTATGACCTTAACATTATGAAAGATCGCCAAACTCTTATGGACGTAACGACCAGAGGATTAGAAGGTTTGGACGACGTAATGAAAAAAGTAAAGCCGGACATCGTACTTGTACACGGCGATACAACTACGACGTTTATTGCCGGACTAGCAGCTTTCTATAATCAAATTCAGGTGGGACATGTTGAAGCAGGTTTGCGCACATGGAATAAATATTCTCCATATCCGGAAGAAATGAACCGTCAGCTTACAGGCGTTCTCGCTGATTTGCACTTTGCTCCGACAGATAAGTCTGCAGCTAATTTGCAAGCAGAGAATAAAAAAGAAGAGCGAATCTTTGTGACTGGAAACACAGCTATCGATGCGTTAAAAACGACAGTAAAAGAGACATATGAGCATGAAGTGTTAACGAAATTGGGAGATGATCGTCTTATTTTATTAACGGCGCATCGCCGCGAAAATTTAGGCGAACCAATGAAAAACATGTTCCGTGCTGTTAAACGTATTGTGGATGAACATGAAGATGTGCAAGTTGTGTATCCTGTTCATTTGAATCCGGTAGTTAGAGAAACAGCAAACGATATCTTAGGAAATGACCCACGCATTCATTTAATTGAACCGTTAGATGTAATTGACTTCCATAACTTCGCTGAGCGCGCTCATATTATTTTGACAGATTCGGGCGGTGTTCAAGAAGAAGCTCCTTCATTAGGCGTACCTGTATTGGTACTTCGTGATACAACAGAGCGACCGGAAGGAATTGAAGCAGGAACGCTCAAACTAGCAGGAACGGAAGAAGAAACGATTTATGCGCTAGCAAAAGAGCTGTTAATAGATGAAGACGTATATAAGCAAATGTCACAAGCATCGAATCCTTACGGAGACGGCTTAGCTTCTAAACGCATTTGTGATGCTATTAGCTACTATTTCAACCGTCGTGAAAACAGACCGGAAGCTTTTAATCCGCTTTCGTAAGATTTCTAAACACCTTTCACATGAAAAGTGTCTCTTTGAGACACGATAGTGTGAGAGGTGTTTTTTTTATGTGGATTAAATGGTTAATGATTAGCTTTATATTGGGAAGCGGGGGAGGGCAAATGTCGCTCAATCCCACATTTCCTTCTATAAAACAAGAAATGCATCATCAAGAAAAATCAATAATTGTCATGATTAAAAAAGAAAAATTCGCCAAATTTAAAAGTCAGCTACAAAAAAATTATCCTAATATAAAGATTAAGAGCGAATTTCATACGGTGTTTACAGGACTTTCGTTAAATGGCTCCATCTCGGATTTTGAAAACCTATCTCATAATCCTTCTATTATTAGTTCACATTCTATTAAAAACTACCAGGTTGCAGAAGAAAATAGCGTAACCTTCATTGGCTCAGAACAGGTAAGAGGCTTATTTGATACTTATAATCAGCGCTTAACAGGAAAAGGGATCAAAGTAGGCGTCATCGATACGGGTGTTGATTATTCTCATCCCGATTTAAAACAAACCTACAGAGGAGGGTATGATGTAATAGATAAAGATTATGAGCCGATGGAAACCACTCGGGAGCAAGGAGAGCCTACTCTGCATGGCACTCATGTAGCTGGTATTATTGCAGCAAATGGAAATATTAAAGGTGTAGCACCTGAAGCAGAGATCTACGCATACCGAGCTCTTGGACCTGGAGGAGCTGGAACGTCTGAAAGTGTTATTCTAGCTATCGAAAAAGCAATTCAAGATGATGTAGATATTATTAATTTATCATTGGGAAATGATGTGAATGGTCCTGATTTACCAACAAGCTTAGCATTAGATCGGGCTGTTGAAAAAGGAATTGTAACGGTCACATCTAGCGGCAATTCAGGTCCAGGTTTATGGACCGTGGGCTCTCCAGGTACAGCGGGAAAAGCTATTTCCGTTGGCGCTTCTGTTTCCCCGACAACAGTTCAATTTCTAACAATTGGATTTAACAAAGAAAAAATTATGATGGCGCCAGTAGAAGGGTCTCGTCCATGGACGTTTAATCAAACGCTGCGTGTAATAAATGAAGAATATTCCAAAGAGCAAAAGCATGCGTTGGGTAACGTCATTTTGCTAAAAGTAGAAGGAAATGCGGTTGAAAAAAAGATTAAACAAGCTGAACAGGCTGGAGCAAAAGCTGTTCTTTTATATAGCCCGACTGAAAAAAGCATAATCGGTAAACTACAAGAGTCAGTAAATATTCCAGTGATATGGGTAAGTAAAAAAAGCGGTGATACCATTAATCAACACATTCAGTCTCAACAGCCATACTTACGCACTGGCAAGCAAGTGGTGCAAGACTTGCTCACATCTTTCAGTTCAAGAGGACCTGTAACGACTACTTGGGGAATCAAGCCGGACGTCGTCGCACCTGGTTACTTCATTAATAGTACAGTTCCTGGGGGATATGAACGCATGCATGGAACAAGTATGGCTGCGCCCCATGTAGCTGGAGCGTGCGCTCTTATTTTACAAGCTCACCCGAACTGGTCTCCTGAACAAGTCAAAGCTTCATTGATGAACACAAGTAAAGTAATGCAGCAGCTAAATGGCCAAACGTATCGCGTATATGAACAAGGAGCCGGGAGAATTCAAATAGCAAAAGCTGTCACAGCAGACTCTTTATTTTATCCATCTTCTTTATCTTTCGGTATTTTTACGCGCCCATCAAAGAAAGTCTTATCATTTAAAATTGATAACCAGTCTGATAAAGCAAAAACGTATCGCTTAAACGTTCCAAAAAGGGATGAAGGAGTGAACTGGGATGTTCCATTACCCGTCACGGTGCAGCCCCATCAGACAAAAGAAATAGCTGTCACTTTATCGGTGCAGCCCCGTTTTAAAAATAAAGGTATATATGACGGATATTTGGAAATAAATGATTCACGTGAAACATTTTCGCTTCCTTATATGTACATGGTTAGCATTCCAGATTATCCTCGTGTCATGGGATTGCAAGTAGCAGCGGAAAAAGAGAAAAATACGTATAGCTATGAACTGTTTTTGCCTGAAGGAGCAGATCAGTTAGGCGTGGCTCTTTTTGATAAGCAGTCTTTACAGTTTGTATCGTATTTAGATGTTGACGTTGATGTAGAAAGAGGCATGAGAAAACGAAAAATAACGATTGATGAATCGCTTGTACCGGGGTCGTACCAAATATTTGCATTTGTGAAAAAGCATAGACAAGAGCAGGTTGTACAAAGTACAATAACGATTGAATGAACCTCTTTAAATGTTTTCATTTGAAGAGGTTTTATGTGTGGCAGAAATGTGAACAATAAGAAGAGATTGTGAAGTTTTTAGCTTAAACACATTGACATTAAATATACGCTATTGTATGCTTACAGGGAATATAAATGATAAGGTTTTCAACCTGTGAAAACCGTTGATATTTCTGTGTATTTTATTAGCTGTTTTTACCTTTTTTAGCAATTTTTTTTGCCTTTCTATCATATATTGAGCTATAAAAACGATAGAGAATTCGGAAAAAAGAAAATTTTGCAAAAGGGGTATGAGCTTATGAAAGATCGCAACCGTCATCCTTTGCAAGCGATGGCATTAGTGTCAATCATTCTATCACAGTTAGCAGGTTCAGTCTTAATTGGCTTATTCTCTGGAAGATGGGCTGATCAATGGCTTGACACCGAACCACTATTTTTGATTTTAGGCCTTCTTTTAGGGCTAGCAGCAGGTGTTTTTATGATGCTGCGGACAGTCCACCATTTTTTTTCAGGAGATTAATAATTCATGCAGGATTTGCAGCACGTTTTTCCAAGACTTCGTTCATACATATTGTATTTGTTAGCATTATACGTTCTCGGCTGGGGATTTACAAGTTATAAGGCTGTTTTTGCAGGTTTAATTTTAGGAACCGCCCTGAGTTTGTATAATTTGTGGAACTTAGTAAGAAAGTTTGAGCAGTTTGGACAGGCGTTGGATGAGGGGAAAAAGCCCCGTTCAATTGGGACTGTTGTAAGATTTGCAACAGCTGCTCTCGCAGTTGTGATTACCATCTCTTATCCAAAAACCTTTCATATTATTAGTGTAGTTGTGGGATTAATGACGTATTACGTTGTCATTATCATAGATTTAGTTGTTCAAAATATGCGTAGAAGATAGAAAGAGAGGTGAACACAGTTGGGTCATGAATCACCAACTATAGAGTTTCTAGGCCTTACTTTTAGTCAAAGTAACTTGCTTATGGTTACCGTAGCTTCTGTTATTGTATTCTTAATTGCAGTTTTATGTACTCGTACTCTTGCTATGAAGCCAAGCGGTGCACAAAACTTTATTGAATGGGTCTTAGATTTTGTTAAAGGACTCGTTAATAGCAATATGGATTGGAAAACAGGTGGCCGCTTTTTGACGCTAGGTGTAACTTTACTTATGTACATTTTTGTGTCAAATATGTTGGGTCTTCCATTTGCCATCGTGATTGACCATAACTTATGGTGGAAATCGCCAACCGCTGATCCAGCAATTACGCTGACGTTAGCCGTTATGGTAGTTGTACTATCACATTATTATGGTATTAAAATGCGAGGTTTCTCTGCATACACGAAAGATTACTTCAAGCCAATGGCATTTTTATTCCCGCTTAAGATTATCGAGGAGTTTGCCAATACGTTAACGCTTGGCCTTCGTCTTTACGGTAATATTTATGCTGGGGAAATTTTGTTAAGCTTGCTAGCTGGTTTAGCAACAACAGGCTTCTTAGGTACAATTGGAGCTGCTATTCCAATGCTTTTATGGCAAGGATTCAGTATTTTTGTAGGCGCAATTCAGGCCTTCATTTTCACAATGTTAACGATGGTTTATTTATCTCACAAAGTGAGTAGCGACCATTAATTTATAAAGCTTTGTTCAAGTAATACCCAATTTGGACAAAACAAAACTTAGTTAAACAAAATCATATATATTAAGGGAGGACTTTATAAAATGGGTTTAATAGCATCTGCAATTGCGATTGGTTTAGCGGCACTAGGTGCTGGTATTGGTAACGGTCTTATCGTTTCTAAGACGATTGAAGGCACGGCTCGCCAACCAGAAGCACGTGGTACATTAACTTCAATGATGTTCGTTGGGGTTGCCTTAGTTGAGGCGCTTCCAATTATCGCCGTAGTTATTGCATTCATGGTACAAGGTAAATAATAATGTGTTACATGTGGCGAAGATCATTCAAAAGAACCTTCGCCATTACTTTATGTCTTTAATAAGTAAATTATATATGTGGAGTCTCTGAAGGGAGTGAACATGGCCGTGTCGAACATGTTTGTGTTAGGAGCAGCAGGCATTAATGGTGGAGATATTCTTTTCCAATTAGTGATGTTCCTTATCCTACTTGCGTTACTTCAAAAATTCGCGTTTGGTCCTGTAATGGGAATCATGAAAAAACGTGAAGAGCATATTGCCGGTGAGATTGATGAAGCAGAAAAGCAAAATGAGGAAGCGAAGAAGCTTGTTGAAGAGCAGCGTGAAATCTTAAAGCAATCTCGTCAAGAAGTGCAAGTAATGATGGAAAACGCTAGAAAGTCTGCAGAAGATAAAAAAGAAGAAATCATTGCGGCAGCACGCGAAGAGTCTGAGCGTCTAAAAGCTGCAGCAAAACAAGAAATCGAACAGCAAAAAGATCAAGCAGTTGCTGCGTTACGTGAGCAAGTTGCTTCATTATCTGTTTTAATTGCGTCGAAAGTTATTGAAAAAGAACTTTCTGAACAAGATCAGGAGAAGTTAATTCATGAATATATCCAAGAAGTAGGGGATGTACGATGAGTCAACCAGCTGTAGCCAAACGCTATGCACTAGCTCTTTTTCAATTAGCAACAGAAAAACAGATGATCGATGAAATGCAAGACCAGCTACAAATCGTTGAAGAGGTGTTTGCTAAAACACCTGAATTAATGGATGTATTAACTCATCCAAAAATTACAATTGAGCGAAAAAAACAGTTTGTAAGTGAGGCATTTGCTGAACTTTCACCAACTGTTCAACATACGGTTCTTCTATTATTAGAGCGTCACCGCATTCAAATTGTTAGCGAAATGGTACAAGAGTATCGTTTCCTAGCGAACGAAGTACGTGGCGTGGCAGATGCAACTGTTTATTCTGTCAAACCTTTAAGTGCAGATGAGAAAAGAGCAATCTCGCAATCATTTGCTTCTAAAGTTGGAAAACATACGTTAAATATTTCAAATATAGTAGATAAAAGCCTAATCGGCGGCGTGAAGCTTCGCATTGGTAATCGTATCTATGATGGCAGCATTAGCAGCAAATTAGAAACGATCCACCGAGGACTTCTTGCACACAGATCGTAGATAGGGGTGAAATTCATGAGCATCAAAGCTGAAGAAATTAGTGCGCTGATCAAGCAGCAAATTGAAAACTATCAGTCTGAGATTAAAGTGAGTGATGTAGGTACTGTTATCCAAGTTGGGGACGGTATCGCACGTGCTCATGGCCTCGACAATGTCATGGCTGGAGAACTGGTTGAATTTTCAAATGGTGTCATGGGAATGGCACAAAACTTAGAAGAAAACAATGTAGGTATCATTATTTTAGGACCATACACGGAAATCCGTGAAGGTGACGAAGTTCGCCGTACAGGACGCATCATGGAAGTTCCAGTAGGGGAGCAGTTAATCGGTCGTGTTGTTAACTCATTAGGTCAGCCAGTAGACGGCTTAGGCCCAGTAGAAACAACAAAAACACGTCCAATTGAAGGTGCTGCACCTGGCGTTATGGATCGTAAATCAGTACATGAGCCGCTTCAAACAGGTATCAAGGCGATTGACGCACTTGTGCCGATCGGTCGTGGACAGCGTGAGTTAATTATCGGTGACCGTCAAACGGGTAAAACATCGGTAGCAATCGATACAATCTTAAACCAAAAAGATCAAGATATGGTATGTATCTATGTAGCGATTGGCCAAAAAGAATCAACAGTTCGTAACGTAGTAGAGACATTACGTAAACACGGTGCTCTAGATTACACAATCGTTGTAACAGCATCAGCTTCACAACCAGCTCCACTATTATTCTTAGCACCATACGCTGGAGTAACAATGGGTGAAGAGTTTATGTATAACGGTAAGCACGTACTTGTTATTTACGATGACTTAACAAAACAAGCATCAGCTTATCGTGAACTTTCATTACTATTACGCCGTCCTCCAGGTCGTGAAGCGTATCCAGGGGATGTATTCTACCTGCACTCTCGTTTATTAGAGCGTGCGGCAAAGTTATCGGACGCAAAAGGTGGAGGTTCATTAACAGCTCTTCCATTTATTGAAACGCAAGCAGGAGACGTATCTGCTTATATCCCAACGAACGTAATTTCGATTACAGACGGACAAATTTTCTTACAGTCAGATCTATTCTTCTCAGGTGTACGTCCTGCGATTAATGCTGGTCTTTCTGTATCACGTGTAGGTGGATCTGCACAAATTAAAGCGATGAAAAAGGTAGCAGGTACACTGCGTCTAGACCTTGCATCGTATCGTGAGCTTGAATCATTTGCTCAGTTCGGTTCTGATCTTGACCAAGCGACTCAAGCAAAATTAAATCGAGGAGCGCGTACAGTTGAAATCTTAAAACAAGGTTTACACAAACCGCTTCGCGTAGAAAAACAAGTAGCTGTGCTTTACGCATTAACAAAAGGCTTCTTAGATGATGTTCCAGTATCAGATATTACACGCTTTGAAGACGAGTACTTAACATGGTTAGAATCAAACCGTAAAGAAGTACTTGAATCAATCCGTACAACTGGTGGCCTTCCTGAAGCTGGCGTATTCGAATCAGCACTTGAAGAATTCAAGAAAACATTTATTGCATCTGAATAATATATTGTCAGCATGGTATGTTAAGACAATCTTTCAATAAGGTGAAGGTGAACATTTGTTCACCTTTCATACCACGTGATCTTCTAAAACAAGGTGGTGAAACCTTTGGCATCATTACGTGATATACAAACTCGAATCACATCGACGAAAAAAACGAGCCAGATTACGAAAGCAATGGAAATGGTTTCAGCTGCAAAGCTGAATAGAGCGGAACAAAATGCAAAATCGTTTGTTCCATATATGGAAAAAATTCAAGAGGTAGTCTCAAGCGTAGCCCTTGGCAGCAGAGGCGCTTCACATCCAATGTTAACTGCGCGCAGCGTGAAGAAGACTGGTTATATCGTAATCACTTCAGATCGCGGTCTAGCAGGAGCATATAACAGTAATATTTTGCGAAAAGTATCTCAAGCTATTGAAGAACGCCATCAATCACCTGATGAATATGGTGTGATTGCAATTGGACGAGTAGGGAGAGATTTCTTCGTAAAACGCGGTATTCCGGTTTTGCTTGAAATCACAGGCTTAGCAGATCAGCCAGCTTTTGCTGACATTCAAGGAATCGCTTCACAAACAGTTCAAATGTTTGCGGACGGTACGTTTGATGAACTTTACTTATACTACAATCACTTTATCAATACGATTTCACAAGAAGTGACGGAGAAGAAGCTATTGCCTCTAACAGATCTTCAACCTTCTGGTAAACTTGTTGGTTATGAATTTGAACCATCACAAGAAGAGATTTTAGAAGTATTACTTCCTCAGTATGCAGAGAGTTTAATTTACGGCGGCCTGCTTGATGGAAAAGCAAGTGAGCATGCTGCTCGTATGACAGCGATGAAAAGTGCAACAGACAACGCAAAAGATCTTATCAATAATCTTACATTGTCATATAACCGTGCACGTCAAGCGGCAATTACCCAGGAAATTACGGAAATTGTTGGCGGAGCGGCAGCGTTAGAATAGAAAGTTTAATGGAAAAGCAAGTTAGGAGGGAACACGATGACAAAAGGACGCGTTACTCAAATCATGGGTCCAGTTGTAGACGTAAAGTTTGACAACGGACACCTTCCGGCAATTTATAACGCCCTTAAAATTTCACATAAACCGAGCAGTGCAAGTGAAGTTGCAATCGAATTAACATTAGAAGTTGCGATTCACTTAGGTGATAACACAGTTCGTACAGTAGCAATGTCATCCACTGACGGCTTAGTTCGTGGATTAGAAGTAGAAGATACAGGTGCAGCAATCTCAGTACCAGTTGGTGACGTTACGTTAGGTCGTGTATTCAACGTATTAGGTGAAAAAATCGACTTAGACGCCCCAATCGATGCAGGTGCACGTCGTGATCCAATCCACCGTCAAGCACCAAAGTTCGAAAATCTATCTACACAAGCTGAAATTCTTGAAACAGGTATTAAAGTAGTAGACTTATTAGCTCCTTACATTAAAGGTGGAAAAATCGGTCTATTCGGTGGTGCCGGTGTAGGTAAAACAGTATTAATTCAAGAGTTAATCAATAACATTGCTCAAGAGCACGGCGGTATTTCGGTATTCGCTGGTGTAGGTGAGCGTACGCGTGAAGGTAATGACTTATACCATGAAATGACAGATTCCGGTGTTATTAAGAAGACGGCTATGGTATTTGGACAAATGAATGAGCCACCTGGTGCACGTCAACGTGTTGCATTAACAGGATTAACAATGGCAGAATACTTCCGTGACGAACAAGGTCAAGACGTATTATTCTTTATCGATAATATCTTCCGTTTCACACAAGCGGGTTCAGAAGTATCAGCATTACTTGGCCGTATGCCATCAGCAGTAGGTTATCAGCCAACATTAGCGACGGAAATGGGTCAGCTTCAAGAGCGTATCACGTCAACAAGCGTAGGTTCTGTAACATCGATTCAAGCGATTTACGTACCAGCCGATGACTATACGGATCCAGCTCCAGCGACAACATTTGCTCACTTAGATGCAACAACAAACTTAGAGCGTAAATTATCAGAGATGGGTATTTACCCTGCGGTAGATCCATTAGCATCTACATCTCGCGCTTTATCTCCTGAAATTGTTGGAGAAGAGCACTATGCAATTGCGCGTCAAGTTCAACAAACGTTACAGCGTTATAAAGAGTTACAAGATATCATTGCAATCCTAGGTATGGATGAGTTATCTGATGAAGATAAACTTGTTGTACAACGTGCTCGTCGCGTTCAATTCTTCTTGTCTCAAAACTTCCACGTAGCAGAACAATTTACAGGTCAAAAAGGTTCTTATGTTCCTGTAAAAGAAACTGTTAAAGGATTTAAAGAGATCTTGGAAGGTAAATACGATCATTTACCTGAAGATGCGTTCCGTTTAGTTGGTCGCATTGAAGAAGTTATTGAAAATGCGAAACGTATGGGAGTAGAAGTTTAATTTAAGGGACATAGGAGGTTTTTTAAATGAAGACAATCCATGTCAGTGTAGTGACTCCTGATGGCCCAGTTTACGAATCAGAAGTGGAAATGGTAAGTACCCGAGCACAGAGCGGTGAGCTTGGTATTTTACATGGCCATATTCCGATGGTTGCTCCTTTACAAATTGGAGCCGTCCGCTTGAAGAAAGCAAGCAGTACAGAACTTGTGGCTGTTAGCGGAGGATTTCTTGAAGTAAGACCTGACAAAGTAACAATTCTTGCACAGGCTGCTGAAACAGCTGAAGAGATTGACGTAGCTCGTGCAGAAGAAGCGAAAAAGCGCGCTGAAATGCGCCTTGATAGCAAACAAGATGACGTTGATGTTAAGCGTGCTGAAATTGCCTTGAAACGGGCAGTCAATCGTTTAGATATTAGTCAACGTAAGTTCTAAAAAAAGCCCTCTCAAACGAATGAGAGGGCTTTTTTGCTCTATTATGCGCAAGGGGAAGAGCAAATAGCATTGATCTATGATTATATATTCCATTTAACTAAGCGCATCCATCTTCTTTATTTTGCTCAATAATGGAAAAGGATCTTAAAATAGGGAATAAAATAAATGTTTTTCATGTTACCGTTTACGAATTTGCATAAGTGTGCTTTAATATGAAAAGAAGAGACGATGATCGTCTCTTCTTTTCATATGGTGTTTAAAAGGAGTGCTTTTATTGTTTGGAGGAATTGAACAGCAAACGTTACTAACCATGATTTCACATTTGATTTTTATTGTGATTACTTGGTATGCTTTGCAGGGCTTTCAAATTGAAAAGCTGATGAAACCTAATCATGTGTTTCAAGCAAAATTAATGCTTATTTTATTGACCATTACGATTTCATCAACAGTAAGTAATTTCTTTTTGGATTATTTATTTTGGTCACAGCGCATTCCCTCATTTTTTCAATGATTGGCAAGCTATGAGTCTATGATAAAATAGACGTTCATTCATTGAAGATATACGAATTTATACGCTAATGTATGTCGCTATGTCTAAATATGACGACCCTTTTCATGTATGTATCATCGCCTTCTGGAAAGACTGATGAGTACGGAGAGGGAGTGGCGAAATGTTTAAAAAAATTAGTGTCTTTTTGGCTATTTTCATTACTGGCTTATTCGTATATCATGGAAGTTATGTGAGCAATGCCCAAAACAATGAAACTACTATTGAGAAGATTGTTCACACCTTAAATAAGCAGCATGTTTCGTTAACTGAAGTATCGTTGTATGCAAGAGAAGAAGTAAAAGCTGTTACTGACCAAAAAACCTTTTATTCGCAAGCTAAAAGTATTAAAAGTAATTTTAGAGGTTTTAAATGGGAAGTGAAGAGGGAAAGAGACCTATGGAAAGCAATAGGTACACGCAAAAGTGAAGATGTGAACGAAGTCATTCTGTTAACTTATGCGATCGATGAACACAGCAATGCGTACATATCGTATCATGTAACGGGACAAGGTTTAAAAGAAAAAAATATGACCCATTTTCAAAATGTATTTCAGACAAATTATGAAAAAATTTTCCTATCAGAACCCATAATTTTCTCTTGTGCAACGGGGGAAATCAATGATAAGATGGAAAGTGTTTTGTCTGTTGAAATTCAAGACCTATTACGAGCTTTCAATGCTAAACCAGTGGAATCTCTAGTGGAAGAGTCATTTACCTCTGTTTCAGCATATACTGGACTGTGGAAAGAAGCTCTTCAAACGAAAAAGCAGGAAATGAACTTACAAATTGCATTACGCAAGACAAGAATGGGCGGTCAAACAACCATAGTTGTTGGCACACCTATCATTACGTCTGAATATTAATATAGAGAAAATGGACGCGGAGGGGAATACCTTGGAAAAAATCATCGTCCGCGGTGGAAATAGATTAAGCGGTACAGTTAAAGTTGAAGGAGCAAAAAACGCCGTTTTACCTATTATCACTGCAACCTTATTAGCTAGTGAAGGAAAAACAATTCTAAATGATGTACCAGCTCTCTCCGATGTATTTACGATTGGCGAAGTTTTAAGACATCTGAATGCAGAAGTAGATTTTGAAACAAATCGTGTAGTTGTAGATGCATCAAGAGAGTTAAAAACAGATGCACCTTTTGAATATGTAAGAAAAATGCGCGCTTCAGTACTTGTAATGGGTCCTTTATTGGCGCGTACAGGTGAGGCTCGTGTAGCTTTACCTGGCGGATGTGCGATTGGATCAAGACCGATTGATCAGCATCTTAAAGGCTTTGAAGCAATGGGTGCTAAAGTTCAAGTAGGAAATGGTTTTATTGATGCAAAAGTTGAAGGAAGACTAAAAGGTGCTAAAATTTATTTAGACTTCCCAAGTGTAGGTGCCACAGAAAATATTATGATGGCAGCAGCATTAGCGGAAGGCACTACAATTATGGAAAACGTAGCAAAAGAACCTGAGATTGTCGACTTAGCAAACTTCTTAAACGCAATGGGCGCTAAAGTTCGCGGTGCAGGAACTGGTACGATCCGTATTGAAGGTGTTAATAAATTATATGGTGCAGAACATGCAATTATTCCAGATCGTATCGAAGCTGGAACATTCATGGTAGCAGCAGCTATTACAGGTGGAAACGTACTTGTACGCGGTGCAGTAGCAGAGCACATCAGTTCACTTGTTGCTAAAATGGAAGAAATGGGTGTTGAAATTACTGAAGAAGGCGACGGCTTACGTGTTGTAGGACCTGAAAAGCTAAAATCAGTAGATATTAAAACAATGCCTCATCCAGGGTTCCCTACGGATATGCAATCTCAAATGATGGCATTATTATTAGCAGCAGAAGGCACAAGTATGATTACAGAAACAGTTTTTGAAAACCGCTTTATGCACGTAGAAGAGTTTCGCCGCATGAACGCTGATATTAAAATTGAAGGGCGCTCTGTTATTATTAACGGACCTTCTCAACTACAAGGCGCTGAAGTAGCAGCAACAGATCTTCGTGCAGCAGCAGCGTTAACATTAGCAGGACTTGTAGCAGACGGCTATACGCGTGTAACGGAATTAAAACACCTTGATCGTGGTTATGTAAATTTCCACAATAAATTAGCCGCTTTAGGCGCTGATATTGAACGTGTAAATGACGAAACAAAGCAAGTAGAACAAACTCAACAGGCTTCAGACGTCAAATAAATATGTCATAAAAAAAGCATCTCATAGCGAGATGCTTTTTTTGTCGTTGGACGACCCTTATGGCCGGTTTGCTGTCATAAAAGGTTGTCCACCTCCATACATATGGAATATAGGGATATAGGTGTTCCTTGTCAAAATAATAGATATGGAGGCTAGGCGTTCATGAAACAAGCAAAGCCAATCGTCGTACTAGGAGTCATCTTTTTTTTCGTTGTGTTACTCATCCCAACACTTCTCGTTGTTCCTTTTACTGAAAAGACAGATGGAAAGCTACATGAAAATGTCAAACAGACCCCAAAAACCGAAAAACTACAAAAAGTGACAGCGTCTCCTCTTGACGTCAGTGTTTATCGTACGGAAACGAAAAAAGTAGAAAAACTGCCGCTTGAAGACTATCTTGTAGGGGTAGTAGCAGCTGAAATGCCTGCTACTTTTGAGCTTGAAGCACTTAAGGCTCAAAGTTTGGCAGCCAGAACCTATATTGTGCAAACTATGATGAATGGAAATAGTCATCTTCCCCAAGGAGCGGATGTGACTGATACCGTAGAGTACCAAGTATATTTAAATAAAGATGAGCTAAGAAGCAGATGGAACAAAGACTATGATTGGAAAATCAAAAAAATTCAAGAAGCAGTGAAGGACACCCAAGGTCAAATTCTTACGTATAAAAATAAGCCAATTAATGCTACGTTCTTTTCTACGAGCAATGGTTACACTGAAAATTCAGAAGCGTATTGGAAGAATTCCATTCCTTATCTAAAAAGTGTAGCTAGTCCATGGGATAAAAAGTCCCCTGAATTTACAAATCAGAAAGTAATGTCTGTTGCTAGCTTTGAACAGAGGCTTGGAGTGAAATTAACAAACAGTGGATCAGTAGGTGAAATCGTCTCTAGAACGCCGGGGCAGCGCGTAGATTACGTAAAGATAAACGGTAAAGAACTGTCGGGAAAAGATGTTCGGGAAAAACTGGGTTTATCGTCAGCCGACTTTCATTGGACAAAAAAAGGTAATGAAATTATCATCAACACAAAAGGATATGGACATGGTATTGGGATGAGTCAGTACGGAGCAAATGGTATGGCACTGGAAGGAAAAACGTATAAAGATATTGTTACTCATTATTATACAGGTGTTGCGATTACCCCTAACGATCAGTTTGTTGCACAATTGACAGCTAAACGCTAATTCAAAGACCCTTATAGCAGGGTCTTTTTTTATGGTTTTCACTTTTTTTAAATAAAATGTATATTTTAGATTCATCTGTTGAAAAATAATCGAAAAAAATTTTTTATCGCTGTGTATATATTCATTCAATTGTGTTCAGACTGATTGCTGAGGTGATGATATATGAGAGAGGAAGAAAAGAAACGTACTTCTCCAAAATCGAAAGTTCAAAAATTAGTTAGAAAGCGTTGGGTGTTCCCGGCTATCTATTTAGCGAGTGCAGCAATTATTCTTACAGCAGTCCTTTGGTTTCAAGCTAATGGAAACGATATTAGCAAAGAAGACAAAAGCGGCTATAGCCAAGACGGTACGGCTTATCGAGACGACGCTGTAGAGGTAAATGCTTCGCTTGAAAATTTAAAAATGCCAGTTGCTAGTGAAGCATCAGCTATCGTGAAAAAGCCTTTCTACGACGATCAAGCATCTGAAAAACAGCAAGAAGAAGCACTAGTTTTCTACAACAATACGTATCATCCAAATACAGGTGTTGACTTAGCTGTTAAGGGAGATAAATCATTTGATGTTGTAGCAGCAGCTAGCGGTACAGTAACAAAAGCAACAAAAGATCCTTTACTAGGTTATGTAGTAGAAATTGATCATAAAGATGGTTTAGTCACACAGTATCAATCTCTTGAGAAAGCTGATGTAGAAGTAGGAGATATTGTTAAACAAGGCCAAACGATCGCAAAAGCTGGAAAAAGCTTATATAATCAAGAAGCAAAAACACATGTGCATTTTGAAGTTCGTAAAGATGGTGTAGCAATTAATCCAAGCAGTTATTTTGGAAAATCTGTTAGTTCTATCAAAGAAGTCAAAGCAGCTGAAGTGACAGAACCAAAAGACGACTCTTCTTCTGAAGAATCAAAGGATAGCGAAAAATCATCTGATGAAAAGACTAAAGAAGATAAAGATTCAAAACAACCTTCAACAGATACGTCTAAACCAAATGCATAAGGCAAGACCATAAATATGAAAAGAAGCTGGATAAAATCGAGCTTCTTTTTTTATGAATTTTTCTAAAATGAGATGCATTATGTTAAAAAAGTAAATAAAAAACACTAAATTTTCAAAAAAATATAAGAAATCACTTGTCCTTACTGACTTTTCTAGCATATATCTGCACACAAGCTAATAAACTGTTACAAACCTATAAAGAGAATGTTAGAAAAGGGATAATATATACATTCCCTTGGATACTTCTCATATCCAATTTGGGGAGGGCGAGTAGTGTGCACGATTACATCAAAGAGAGAACTATCAAGATTGGAAAGTATATTGTAGAAACAAAGAAAACAGTTCGTGTAATTGCGAAAGAATTTGGCGTTTCGAAAAGTACTGTCCATAAAGATTTAACAGAGCGTCTACCAGAAATAAATCCTGAGTTAGCAAATGAAGTAAAAGAAATTCTTGATTATCATAAATCTATTCGGCATTTGCGTGGAGGAGAAGCAACAAAATTAAAGTACAAAAAGGAAGAAGAAACTGTAAAATGAAAAAATGCCCAATATTGCCTTTTTTATAGAGGTAGTATAGGGCATTTTATTTTTTGGATAAAATAGGTATATAATAAATATTTTTGCTAATAACAACATACATATACAAATTGTGATAAAATAGTAAATTAGGAAAAAAGAATGGTTATCATGCAAAGATATGTAAATAGAAGGAGGATTTAAGGTATGTTAGCAAAAGACATTGGTATCGATTTAGGTACAGCTAACGTCTTAATTCACGTTAAAGGCAAAGGAATTGTGTTAAATGAACCGTCTGTTGTGGCGATTGATAAAAATACAAATAGAGTGCTAGCAGTAGGGGAAGAAGCGAGACGTATGGTAGGAAGAACGCCCAGTAATATTATTGCCATTCGTCCCTTAAAAGATGGTGTTATCGCTGACTTCGAAATTACAGAGTCTATGCTCAAACACTTTATTAACAAATTAAATGTAAAAGGTTTTTTATCCAAGCCGCGCATTTTAATTTGTTGTCCAACAAATATTACTTCTGTTGAACAAAAAGCAATTCGCGAAGCTGCTGAAAAGAGCGGTGGAAAAACTATTTATTTGGAAGAAGAACCAAAAGTCGCGGCTATTGGCGCTGGAATGGATATCTTTCAGCCGAGCGGAAATATGGTCGTAGATATTGGTGGAGGTACAACCGATGTGGCCGTCCTTTCAATGGGCGATATCGTAACAGCAGCTTCTATTAAGATGGCTGGTGATCGTTTTGATGCCGAAATTTTGCAGTACATTAAGCAAAAATATAAGCTCTTAATCGGAGAGCGTACAGCAGAAGAAATTAAAGTGAAAATTGGTACGGTGTTTCCTAAAGCTCGTAATGAAGAGTTGGACATTCGAGGGCGAGACATGGTTTCAGGCCTACCTCGTACGGTTACTGTTTATTCTGAAGAAGTAGAGGAGGCACTTAGAGAGTCTGTCAGCGTCATTGTACAAGCTTCGAAAAGTGTATTAGAGCGTACACCTCCCGAACTTTCTGCCGATATTATAGACAGAGGCGTTATTTTAACTGGCGGTGGAGCATTGCTTCACGGTATGGATCAGCTGTTAGCGGAAGAATTAAAGGTGCCTGTGCTAATTGCAGAAAATCCAATGGGTTGTGTAGCTGTTGGAACAGGTATTATGCTCGATAATATTGATAAACTATCTCGTCGCAATATTGTTTAAATAAATGAAGACTCCTCTATTGGCTCGTTTCATACAGAGGAGTCTCTTCTTTTATCTATTATACTCTGTGAGCTGGCTATAACGAACAACGTTTATTTGTAAGGAGGATGAAGTATGTTTAAAGGGTTTTACACGGCAGCAGCGGGTATGCTGTCTCAACAGCGTCAAACTGACTTATTAACGAATAACATAGCAAATGCTAATACGCCAGGATTTAAAGCAGATCAAGGTACGTTAAAGGCATTTCCTGATATGTTGCTGCAGCGAATGGAATCTGAAGATTTACCTACTGACCGTAGCATCTCTGTTCAGAACAAAAAAGACATAGGTGCGATTAATACGGGCGTGTATATGCAAGAAACAGTTCCAAATTTTACACAAGGTGACCTTCAGCAAACGTCTCAATCAACTGATATTGCATTGATGGAGCAAAATATGCCTACAAAAGAGGGCGGACTATTTTTTGTGGTACAAAGCCCTGATAATACGCCTCAATACACAAGAAACAGTAATTTTACATTAGATCAGGAAGGGTTTTTAACTACGTCTACCGGAGCTTATGTATTAAATACAAATAATCAACCAATTCAACTAAAAAGTGAAAACTTTACAGTTGATTCACAAGGTAACGTAACGGAAAATAATCAGCAGGTTGCACAAATCGATATTGCTTATGCTAGTGACTTACAAACGATTAAAAAGGCAGGGAATGGATTGTATGAAACGCTGAACAATCAGCCCTTGCCTTCAGCAAGGAATAATCCAGGCATTTCTTATCAGTTAAAGCAAGGATTTGTTGAACGTTCCAATGTAGATGCTGCTCAAAGTATGACTGATTTACTAACGGCTTACAGAGCTTTTGAGGCAAATCAAAAAATAATGCAAGCTTACGATAGAAGCATGGATAAAGCGGCAAATGAAATTGGGCGTGTGCGCTAAAAGCAACGGGGGAGATGAGAAGGATGAACCGTACAATGATAACAGCGGCCAATACGATGGGACAGCTGCAGCAGCAGCTTGATGTCATTGGTCATAATCTATCTAATACAAATACGCCAGGATATAAAGCGAGAGATGCTTCATTTAATGATATGCTGTATCAACAAGTAAACAATCAAGAAGATAAGGGAACAGAAAAGCGGCTTACGCCAGCCGGAATTCGGCAAGGCACAGGCGCTTATTTAGATCAAACGAGCTTGAATATGACGCAGGGTGCTTTTCAGAATACAGATAAACTATTAGATGTAGCTGCCTCAAATCCAAACGTTTATTTTCAAGTTGCCGTAAACGATTCCCAACAGCCTGTACAGTATACGCGAGATGGTTCTTTTCATCTTAGCCCTGAAGGCCCGAACGATGTTAAATTAGTAAACGGTTCTGGTCAGGATGTGCTGGGGGAAAATGGTCAAGCTATTATTTTCAATAACGCGTTCAAAGATATACAAATTGATGGAAGTGGAACGATAACGGTTACTACGAATACGGGCGTTGACCAGTTTACACTTGGGTTAACAAATGTCCAAAAGCCGCAGGTGCTAGAAGCTAAAGGAGAAAATCTATTTGCCTTTCGAGCAGGGATGAACCAACCGAATATGTTTACAGATTTGACTGGAAAAGCTCGAGAAACAGCAGGCGTAGAGCAAGGGAAATTGGAACAATCAAATGTAGATTTGAGTAAAGAACTTACTGATATGTCCATTGCTCAACGTGCGTATCAATTTAATTCCCGCTCTATTTCAATTGCAGATCAAATGATGGGCTTGGTTAATGGAATCAGAGCCTAAGCCAGTAGTTGCTTCTCAATTGAGCATTCTGTATATTGATAATAGTATCGTATGTTACATGCGGTTTGAAAGGAGACTTATTTATGCTTGATATTGAACAAATTAAAGAAATTATTCCACATCGATATCCATTTTTATTGGTCGATCGCATTTTAGAAGTGGAAGAGGGAAAAAAAGCAGTTGGTTTAAAAAACGTATCTGCCAATGAAGAATTTTTTAACGGGCATTTCCCTGACTATCCTGTGATGCCAGGGGTTTTAATTGTAGAAGCTTTGGCTCAGGTAGGAGCAGTAGCTATGCTAAAAAAAGAAGAAAATCAAGGACGTTTAGCATTTTTTGCAGGCATTGACAACTGCCGTTTTAAAAAGCAAGTAAGACCTGGTGATCAACTGCGTTTAGAGGTTGAAATTGTACGTGCGCGTGGATCTATTGGCAAAGGAAAAGGTATCGCAACTGTAGATGGAGAGTTAGTCTGCGAAACAGATATTATGTTTGCTTTAGGCGATAAAAAAGAATAGTACATAAGAGCTGCTGATGCAGCTTTTTTTATTGACGCTGCAAAGCAGAAAAAAGTTTCTTTAATAAAGGTATAATATCCATTAGCAACTCTTTTTGAAGTGTTGGTGACAGAGATGAAAATTGTAAGAGCACATGTTTCAATAAGGGCTGTTTATCTATGAGGGTTAAAATGGTCTCGTCGTGTGAATCCGATTCACATTTTCTTGTTAAGTAAAGAAGTTGGAAGTCATGTAAATGATCTTGTTTATAAGAGGAAGGCTCAATAAGTTGGTCCAGCGTAATTTGAAAACAATTACATAGAGATAGAAAATCAAAAATGGAAGGCGTTTGTTTCGAACATTCCCATTTTGAAATAGTTGTACGAGAAACATTCAACTGATTTGCTAATTCTTCTTGTGAAAATCCTCCTTTTAGTCTGAAATGTTTAATTCTTTCTCCAAAATCCTTCATATGCATCACCTGATTTCGTAAAGATAAGTATATGTCTTATTGTTCGAATGTAGTTCATGTTCTTTGTAACATGCTGAATTCGCACAATATGAAACATATACACTTTACCTTCTGCAATAAAGGGAATAAAACCTGTTTTTATTTCTTTTTTTTCTCTAAAAAGATTCATTTTTCTGCATGGATATAAAAAAAAGAACAAAAATAGAGGTTTTTATAGTAAAAAAATCCTATTTTTTGTTCGGTATATTGAAAAAAATGGTTGAATAACGGGGAAAAATGCATTAATATACGAATTACAAAGAAAAAGGAGTGAAAAAATGACAAATTTTTATTTGAAAAGGCAAGGCGCTCGCATAAGAGATAATCGCTTCAAACGCTCTAGTTGTGCTCATTTATTTTTAGGAAAAAAAGAAAGGTACCTCTCCAGTGAGTTCTCTTTTCTTTACCCTTCTCATGGACCAACGAAAAAGACCGCAAACAATAATCCTCTCTTTTAAATCCAGACACCTTGAGATGACTTGACTTATTTTTTAGATGTACTTTTTATCGGTCTGTTTCGAAGCTGCAGTTTGAACTGTTGAAGTAAATCTTGACCTGATAACCCTTGGTTAATTAAATCCTCTAAGAGCATTTCAGCATAATGAAGTCTCCGTTCTTTTAAAACACCTTTCATCAACAAACTAATACGATTTTCACCAATTGAAGTAATGGAAGCCACGGTAGCTATAAAGGTAGCCGGATCATTTGTTTCTTTCGTAATTTTAGCTTCTACCGTCATTTTTTGTTTATCTTTCAACAAAACATGAAATTCATCGTACCATTTCTTATCGATAACTGCTTCTAAAATCCAGTTATTTTCGCCGTCTTCTTTATTAATAATAAGGCCATTAGTTAGTGAGACAGACTGACGCTTTTCTTGATCATCAACCAATTGAAATGACACAAGTTTAAATGTTTTCATTGATGTTTCCTCCTTTACGTAAATAGTAGGTTATCCATATTATAACATGAATGAGCTTAAAGATTCCCATTATTCAATCAGTTGGAGTGGTAGACTATGATTAACCATATTGTTCTTGTAGGAAGACTGACAAAAAAACCTGAGCTTCGATATACCCATGAAGGGATTGCAGTATCTACTATTACTTTAGCAATTAATCGAACGTTTCGAAATGTTGAAGGTGAATATGATGCTGATTTTGTCAACATTACTCTGTGGAGAAAAAATGCAGAAAATACGGCTGCTTACTGTGATAAAGGAGCGGTTGTAGGTGTGGTAGGGCGTGTACAAACGCGCACATTTGAAAATAATCTTCAGCAACGAGTATATATGACCGACGTTGTGGCTGATGCTGTTAAGTTTTTAAGTGGAAAGCCATCCGGTTTTTCTTCATTTGATTCAAATCAACAAGAAGAATAAAGTTATCTAGTATGAAAGGGGGTGATTAGTTCAGCTAAGGTTTTAATTCCTCTTATCTATCATAATAGAAGATAGATCCTTTTTAAGAGCAAGGCTCTTTCTATGTTCTCAAGAGAGAAAACTAAAGTATTCACTACCCCCGAACTATTCCTCTATTTCAGCCGTTAAATCATTTAACGGTTTTTTTGCTGTATATAAGAGGTTGAGACATAACTGAATTAATGCAATCTAAAGACAAACAAATGGGGTGAGCTAGTATGGATCACTTGTTACACCACTGTTGATTTCCGTGCAAGGATTCGCTTTCCGCGGACGGCCTATGAGCCTCCTCTTCACTTGCGCGCGGTCTCATCTATTCTGCTTTTCCCGCAGGAGTCTTCGCTTTGCCCTCCGCTCAACAGCTAGAAGAACCTACATATATGAAACCTACGTCCACCCTACCAATGAAAAAATCCGAACGAGTTTGATTCTCCATCAAGAATCAAACTCGTTCGGATCTTCCTCCAACTAAAATACTTTTGTTTCAGCTTCTATCAATTATTTAGAAAATCTTTTTGCCCCTAAGTAGCGCTTGCTCCAGTAGCTGTTATCTAAGCTTGCGATGGTTACACCCGTAGAAGATCCAGCATGAATAAATTGACGATTACCGAGGTAAATGCCCATATGTGTAGGACCGCTAGAATATGTATTAAAAAACACTAAGTCTCCAGGCTGTGGATTACTGACAGGTGTTGATACACTCCAATAACCAGCTGTCGTATAGCGCGTTGTAGAAATTTGTTGTTTCATTACGTAATAAATGAATCCGCTGCAGTCAAAACCAGAAGGAGTTGTGCCACCCCATTTGTAAGGAACACCTATATAACGTTTTGCATCTGAAATCATTTGCGATACATTTAATGTTCCGTTAGAAGTTGAAGGTGTGGATGTACTTGGTTTTGTTGTTGGCGTAGTTGTTTGGCTGCTTTTTGATACCTTTAATTGTTGATTTACATAAATCGTATTAGACGTTAATCCGTTTATTTGTTTTAGCTCACTGACGCTCATGTGAAATGTCGAAGCTATTTTAGATAGGCTATCTCCACGCTGAACTTTGTAAGTTCCGTTTGCATCCTTAGAAGGAGTTTCTGCTGGTTTACTCGTAGTTGGAGTCGATGCGCTATTGCTTCCATTTACTTTTAACGTTTGGTTAATGTAAATAATGTTAGAAGAAAGAGCGTTCAAACGTTTTAATTCTTCTACGTTCATATTAAAACGAGTAGCAACTTTCCAAAGGGTATCGCCGCTTTGAACTTTATAGGTCGAACCAGTAGCAGGAGCTGAAGGCTTTTCTTCCTTATTAGATGGTTGAGAGGTTGAAGCGGAAGGAATAGATAACGTTTGTCCTATGTGAATTGTATTTGAAGATAACTTATTTACGCTTTTTAAAGCTTCTACCGTTGTATGGTATTTGGTAGATAATGACCAAAGTGTATCTCCAGCTTTCACTTGAACAGTTGAAGCAGATGCTTCAGCTGAAGCTTGATATAAGAATGTCCCGCCAACAATGGCGCCTAGAGATAAAGCGAGCTGCCTTTTTTTCATTAATAAATCCCCCTAATTATGTAAATGTTTCGTATTTATTTTTCCAATATGTCTATTAAATTACAAAAATATTATATGTATAAATATGCTGGAATTTAAAGAGAAAGTAAAGGGTCTTTTTCGCTATAAAAATACCTTTTTATACAAAAAACGCTATTTATTGCGCTTTTTGTATCTTTATCAGTAGCTGGAGAATGATTTGCACTTATTTTTTTGTGTCGAATGATCTAATAAAAAAAGAGGACAAGTAAAAAAGTCCTCTTTTTAGTAACGTTGTAACACATTTTATAATTTTTCTTATTCATTTCTGTATGCAAGAAGCTCTTGTAGTTCTTTATTAGAAAGTTCTGTTACCCATTGATCTCCTTGGATGAGTTCATTGTTTAGATGTTGTTTTTGATTCATCACTTCATCAATTTTTTCTTCAATCGTTCCTCTTGTAATAAACTTATGAACATGAACAAATTTATTCTGCCCAATTCGATGGGCGCGATCGGTTGCTTGGTTTTCAACGGCAGGGTTCCACCATCGGTCAAAATGAATAACGTGATTTGCAGCTGTTAAATTCAATCCAGTTCCACCTGCGCGAAGAGAAAGGATAAAGATGGCTTTTTTCCTTGCTTGAAATTGAGCAACCATCGCATCTCGTTGTTCTTTTGACAAACTTCCGTGAAGGAATAAAACCGGCTCGTTGATTTCTTTTTCTAAGGTTCTTTGCAGCATGAGTCCTGTTTCAATATACTGAGTAAAGATTAAACAGCTTTCTTGCTGTGTGCGAATGCTCTCTACGAGTTCAATAATTTTTTCACTTTTATGAGATCGCCGTACCGTTTGTTTAGCTGCACTTTCCTTTAAGTACAAAGCTGGATGATTGCATAATAATTTTAGCTTATTTAGTGTTTGCAAAATCATGCCTTTTCGTTCAAATCCTGTTTTTTCCTCTGTTTCTTGAAGCATTCCTTGAACTAGCTCTTGGTAAAGTGAAGCTTGTTCCGCTGTCAGCGGGATATATTCTTTTTGTTCTTGTTTATCAGGCAGTGAGCGGGCGATGTTTTTATCTTGTTTTGTTCTTCTCAATAAGAAAGGCTGAATGAGTGCTTTAAGCTCAACAGTTCGTTCAGGTTTCTCGCCTTTTTCAATGCCTGCTACAAATCGGTTTTTAAATGAATTGATTGTTCCTAAGTAACCAGGATTGATGAATTCAAATAATGACCATAGTTCCAGCAGACGGTTTTCAATTGGAGTTCCAGTAAGCGCAATTTTGTGTCTTCCTTGCAACTGACGGATGGCTCTCGCCTGTTTAGTCTGCGGGTTTTTAACATGTTGTGCTTCGTCTAAGGAAATGCTGTTCCACATAAACCCTTTCAACAATTCGACATCCAAAAGAGCAACTTGATAAGTCGTGATCACAACGTCAGTACTTTCACATATCTTCTCAAATGCGTATCCGTTGGTTCTTTTCGGCCCGTAATGAACATGAACACGAAGAGAAGGGGCAAATTTCTGTAATTCTTTTTCCCAGTTTCCAATTAAAGAAGTTGGGCAAACGATAAGAGAAGGAGAGCTATGTAACTGATGAATATTTGTTAAATAACCAATTAATTGAATGGTTTTACCTAGCCCCATGTCATCTGCTAGACATCCTCCTAAGTTAAACTTTCTCAAAAACATGAGCCAATTCAAACCTTGCTGCTGATAAGGTCTTAATGCACCTTTAAATTCAGAGGGAGGCAGCACTTCCGGCAGCCGTTCTAAATCCGTTAAGGATGTAATAAATGATTGAAAGGAAGCGGGGAGTTGGAACTCAACTTTTACCTCTTCTTCATCGGTTTTACTGTCTGCCATGTAGGTTAGCTTCGTTTTTAAAATTTCATGAATTGAGACGCCTTTTTTACTAGCTTCTTTAACAATTTTCTGCGCTTGTTTAATTAATCTAGAATCCAGTTGAATCCACTGTCCGTTAATAGATAATAATCGGCGTTTTTGTTCGACTAATTTCCGAAACTCTTCTTCTGAGAAAGTTTGATCGCCAATAGAAAATGACCAGCGGAAGCTGCTGATAGCTTGCTTACCAAACAATGCAGATGAAGTATTTTCTATAGCGCCAGATACTTTGATGGTGGCTTTTTTTAATGATTCCCACCAGCTTGGCAAATGGATAGAGACACCTTGTTTAATCAATGCTGGACTATCTTGAGTTAGAAATTCCCATACTTCCTCATCTGTTAGGACAGACTGAATAAACGCGCCTTTTTGGTATAAAGTAGGAGCCAATGCTTTCCATCGTTCGTGTTCGTAAGCGATATATGATTCGTAGTGGTTCCACTCTTTAGGAAGCGTTCTTCCCAGTATAAAAGGTTCTTTGGCTTCATCGTGGGGAATCACGAATGTTTCAGCCGTCCATACATCTCCATCGGTCGTTGGCTCTACAATACGCAATGAAAGGTCAAAGGGAGGATTATAGCTCTCGCCTTCTATGCTTATTAAAAAGTCCTTTCCTTCTTTTTTTAACAGGCTCTCTTTAATTTGTGCTCGCCACTCTTGCTCATCAGCTTGTGAAAGCGATCCAGTCATTTGTTTTTTTAAAGGAAGAGAATGAAATTTCCCTTGGATAATCCTCTTTGTCATATCGACTGCAATTTGCTGATAAGCTTCCGCTGAAGCGGACAAAGCCGGTTTCAACACATGCTGTTGAATAGGTAGTTGTATGAAAGTGAACATTTGCCATGCAGAAAGAAGAATTCCTTTTTTTCCATTAATCTCAACCTGTGTAGCTTCGCTTCCGTAATAGGTCTGTTCATGCCATAGAAACAGCGCATCTTTCCATGTATCAGGGAGCAAAATTTGGCCGCTAGGTGATACACAGTAGAGAAAAAAGTCACCGTGTACAGGTTCGACTTCAAGTGTTAAATGAAACAAATCAAACATTCAGTAAATCTCCTTTTTCTAATAGTTGTTGAAACGCGCGCTGTTTCTTCGTTTTTATCGCTAATTCTTCCATATAATGTTCCCATAGTAGAGAGCGATTCATTTGTAGATAAAGTCTCTTTAATTCTTGTAAGTAGATATAGGCTTCTTGATAACTGCTTTTCTTTTTTTCATAAATCAGCTTTGAAATCATTTGATGATAAAGAGGAATAACCAGCTTTTCATCTTTTTGTTTTAAGGCTTCTATCGTTTGCTCGTCATATTTGATGCTGTCATATTGAAGAAGCACCTGTAATTCAACCCACTTTTTCAATTGGTCAGAAGCATATAGAAAATCACTGTATTCAATAAAACTATAGGGAAGTAATGTTTGTAATGCTTCAGTATACAAAGTTTGATCGTTCGTTAAGTCTTTATAGTGCTGAAATAAATTTACAATCATGGAGACCATGTTTCGGCTTCCTTGATAAGTAGTCGGAACGGTGCGTACGTAATCTCCTATATAGGCCATTATATAAGAGCCCCACTGAGCAAAGCGGTCAGTTTCTTTTTCGTGCAATAAATCATTTAACCAAGGAATAAGATAGGGAATCATTTGTAGTGTTTCATCGCTCAAACGTTCTTTTGCTTCGCCATCTTTTTCTTGAAGGAATAAAAGATAGGAAAGAGCTGTATTGTTTATAAAAGAAACGTGCTTGGCTTTTAATTCGCTTTCCTCAGTTTTTCGCCACTTTTCTAACGTGAAGACTTTTTGCCAAATAACGCGATAAATCTCAATACGTTCGTATTGTAAAGGCATATCTTTATGCAATAATTCTCGGATGTATGGAATGCTGTCCTCTATAATAGATAATGCATCTCCATCGTATTTCGTTTGCTTTAATGAATCAGCGGTAGCATAAATTTCATTTGTTATTTTGTAGACGTGACTATATACAAATGATTCCTCGATGTTAGTAGAAAGCTGATGTGCCTGTAATTGAGCTGATAGTTTATAGAATGTATGGACCGCTCCATACATACAAAATAAAGCATAAAGCAATGGGTGCTCAGGAGCCTTTTTCACTAAAGCACGGTAATAGTACTGATAATATTCGTGATAAATGGAACGGTCATTTTCGTTCCGCCCCTGCATAAAAAGCGTATACTGCTCCTCAAAAGTTTGTCTCCACTCTTGAAAAGTTGCCTTCGGCTTTTTTAACACTTGTTTGGCAGATAGCATAGTCAAAGCTGCTTTTTCATGATTTCGCCATTCTTTGAATAGGGGCGCAAGCGGTTCTATTAATGAATACATATAAAAAAACGCTGCAAAGCAGTGTTCACAAAATCCGTTATGCTGACAAGAACAGGTACTTTCAGGGAGCAGCTGCTTGTTTAGTTCAACATAAAACGAATCGATTTTAACGTTTAATATCTGTTCATCATTGTGCAAAATGAAGAATGAATGGGTACGGTAAAGGTCTAATCCTGCTTGGGCATTCGTACGATAGCTTGCATCACTGTACGGGAAATGATGTATAAATTGGTGCTGTAAGTGATCTGAAAACGAACTCATAATCCCATTCCTTTCTATACATAAATGGAGCATAAAATTATATTTATAAGTGATTAATTTTCTTTTCATTATAAATGATAAAAATAGAATTATACAAAATCTTTTGTTATGATAAAGCAGAATCCAACATGACTCTTTATAAAAAGAAATGGACTCAACATGACTTTGTGTACATACTCAATCGCAGACTTACTATACTATAACCAATAAGCACGATTGACATTGACAGGAGGAAAAGTAAGTGAAAATTCGTAAAGCTATTATTCCAGCAGCTGGATTAGGGACACGCTTTTTGCCGGCTACAAAAGCACAGCCTAAAGAAATGCTGCCAATTGTAGATAAACCAACGATTCAATACATTGTGGAAGAAGCAGTAGCATCAGGTATTGAAGATATTTTAATTGTAAGCGGTCGCGGAAAACGAGCAATCGAAGATCATTTTGATAAATCATATGAGTTAGAAGAAACATTAGCCGCAAAGGAAAAGTGGGACATGCTCGAAGAAGTGCAGGGGATTTCGAATTTGGCTAATGTTCACTACATTCGTCAAAAGGAACCCAAAGGATTAGGTCATGCCATTCACTGTGCAAGAAGTTTTATCGGAGATGAACCTTTTGCTGTTATGCTAGGCGATGATGTAGTTCAATCAGAAACACCTTGTTTGAAACAGTTAATGGACGTATACGAAAAATATGAATGCGCTGTAGTTGGTGTACAGGAGGTGCCTAGGAAAGAAACTTCAAAGTACGGAATTGTAGGTCCTAAAGGAGAGCCTCTTGAAAAAGGATTATTAGACGTAGAAACGCTCGTTGAAAAACCGAATCCAGAAGAGGCCCCTTCAGGCTATGCAATTATGGGGCGCTATATTTTAACACCAGAAATTTTTGATATTTTAAGTAGAGAAGAGATTGGCGCAGGAGGAGAAATTCAATTAACAGATGCTATTTTACGTCTGAATGAATTTCAACGTGTTCTTGCTTATTATTTCGAAGGAAAACGTTATGATGTTGGAGATAAATTTGGATTCATTAAAGCAACAATTGATTTAGCTCTGCAAAGAGAACCGCTGCGAGAAGAGTTAGTGAGCTATTTTAGAGAAATTGTCGAAAAAGAAGGGCATATGTAAAATATATTTACTAGGGAACTATTGGGAATCAAGGAGATTTTCAATAGTTCTTTTGGGTTAGAGATCGTTGTACAAAAGATGGTTATATCATTTATTGATGAATTCTCATAAAATGTTACATAATAATAAGTAAAAGAAATTATTTCATGTTTTTATATAAATGCTATCATGAAATGACATTTTTCGATATAATATCAGATAGGTTTTATTTATTAAGCATGTCATATAAAGGAGATTTTCTGCAATGACAAAGAAATTGTGTGTAGTTGGTTTAGGATATATAGGTTTACCGACAGCTGTTATGTTTGCCAATCACGGCTTATATGTACATGGTGTCGACGTAAATGAAAAAGCAGTAGAATTAATTAAAAATAAGCAACTTCATATAGAAGAAAACGGCTTACAAGAACGTTTAGAATCAGCAGTTGACAACGGACACTTCACGGTAGGCACAACAGCTGAAGAGGCGGATATTTTTATTATTGCTGTACCATCACCAATTAATGAAGATAAAACGGCAAACTTGAACTATGTTCGAGAAGCCACAAAATCGATTGTTCCTTACGTTCGTAAAGGAAATTTAGTAATTTTAGAATCCACAGTTCCTCCGCGTACAGTAGAAGACGTTATGCTACCTGTGCTAAAAGAAACTGGTTTAGAATTAGGCAGTGAGTTATTTGTTTCTCATTCACCTGAACGCGTTATTCCAGGAAAGGTATTTGAGGAACTAGTAAATAATGACCGTATTGTCGGTGGTATTAACGAAGAGTCTAGTCGTTTGACTGTTGAGCTTTATAAAACATTTGTAAAAGGAAATATTCACGTAACGGATGCTACAACAGCTGAAATGGTGAAAGTAATCGAAAACACATATCGTGATGTGAACATTGCGTTTGCAAATGAGCTGGCAAAAATCAGTGAAAAAATTGGTGTAAATGCGTGGGAAGCGATTAAGTTAGCGAACTATCATCCACGTGTAAACATTCATTTACCAGGTCCTGGTGTAGGCGGCCACTGTATTGCTGTTGACCCTTGGTTCTTAACGGAGCTTCAGCCAGAACTGGCAAAAATTATTTCTCTTTCTCGTCATACAAATGATTCAATGCCTGAATATACAGCATTGAAAACGAAAAGCCTACTAGATGAAAAGGGCATTCAACATGGACGTGTAGCTGTTTTAGGTTTAGCTTTTAAAGGAAATATTGACGATATGCGTGAAAGTCCATCAACAGATGTACTTCATCATTTAGAAAAGCTGGGCGTTGATTACACAGCATTTGATCCTCATATCAAAGAGAATAAAATCGAACGTCAGACGCAAAGTTTGGATGAAGCTGTTGCACATGCGGATGTGATTCTTATTTTAACAGATCATAATGAGTTCAAAGAGCTTCTTCCATCAGCTGTTGAAAATCACATGCGTACAAAAGTTATTTTTGATACGAAAAACTGCATTCAGCGTGATCAATGGAAAGCAGCAGGCTTTGACGTAGTGTTACTTGGTGATTCAAAAGTTTCTACTTTATAAAAAGACGGGCTGAACAGCCTGTCTTTCGTTTGTAAAAAACTAAAAAATCAACATACGGGTGATTTAATGAAGGAAAACATCTTAGGAATAGACGTTTGTAGCGACACGTACGATGAGCTAGCGGTAAAGTTACTTCAGGATATAGATAAAGGCCGAAAATCATTTATTGTAGCAATCAACCCTGAAAAAATTATGAAAGCACAAGAAGACAGGGAATTAAAGTCACTATTAAATCAAGCGACTTATCAAATTCCAGATGGAATCGGTGTGATTTTAGCTTCAAAGCTCAAAAAGGGACGTATTCGTGAGCGTGTAACGGGTATTGATATGATGCTGAAGCTGTGTAAAGAAGCAACGAATAACGGTAAAAGAATTTTTTTATACGGAGCCAAGCCTGGAATTGCAGATGAAGCCAAAGCTAAGTTGGAAGAGATGTTTCCAGGGATTTTAATTGTTGGAACATTAAATGGCTACGAAAAAAATGAAGAAGTCATTGAACGTACGATTAATGATTCAGGAGCAGAAATTGTTTTTGTGGCTTTAGGCAGTCCAGCCCAAGAAAATTGGATTATTGCTCATAAAGAGAAACTCAATCCTTCTGTTTATCAAGGCGTAGGGGGCTCGTTCGATGTTATTTCAGGACGATTGAACCGAGCACCTGCTGTTTTTCAAAAGTTTGGTTTAGAGTGGCTTTATCGACTGTTAAAAGAACCATGGAGATGGAAGCGTCAGTTAGAATTACCTAGGTTTCTTCTCCGAGTGTTAAGAGGTTAAAAAAGCATGCGGATTATGTCCGCATGCTTTTTATTTTTAGATATCTTCTTTCTTGTTTTGTTGCTTGATTTCATCCGTTAGTTCGTGCAAGCTTTGTCGCACATTTCCTTTTCCAGAAAAGTTTTCAATCAATTCCTTCACATCTATACCTGAGGATGCTTTCAGCGATTCTTGAAGAGAAGACATTAAGTTTGTTGCATAGCCAGTCACTTTATTAGCTCCGCTGTTTTCACCGTTGCTTCCTGTATCCACAACCGTAATTTTGTCGATATTTGCTAAAGGACTTGCAACTTGTTTTGCATATTCAGGAAGCATCTTGATAATCATATCTAAAATAGCCGCTTGACCGAACTGCTCGAATGCTTCAGCTACTTTTTGTTTAGCTTCTGCTTCAGCTAAACCTTTTAAGCGGATAATCTCAGCTTCAGATTCACCTTGGGCACGCTGAGCTTCAGCTTTTGCTAAACCATCAATTCGAACGCGTTCAGCTTCAGCTTTAGCCATTGCTTCAATTCGATATTTGTTGGCGTCTGCTTCAGCAAGCTGTTTTGCTTTTTCAGCTTCTGCGGATTGCTCAACAGAGTAACGATCTGCATCAGCTTTCTTTTTTACTTCAGAATCGTATTGACGCTCACGACGAAGAATTTCTTTTTCTTCTAATTCAATTTGTTTCTGACGTTCAATAATGCGGATTTGCATTTCTTGTTCTGTTACATCTTGTTTCGCGCGAGCTGTTTCTAGATCATATGCCTGGTCAGCACGAGCTTTGGCAATATCTTGTTCGCGACGATATTCAGCGGTTTTTAACTGATTCATTTTTTCAGCTTCCGCGATTTCTGTATTTCGCTCAAGCTCCGCTTTTTGGGCATCTTTATGAGCCTCAGCACGCTTGATTCTTGTTTCTTTTTCAGCTTCCGCTGTTGCGATGTCAGCATCTCGCTTAACTTGAGCAATACGAGGTTTCCCTAAAGATTCTAGATAGCCGTTCTTATCCCGAACGTCTTTAATTGTAAACGATACAATAATTAACCCCATTTTAGCTAGATCTTGTGAAGCTACGCGCTGTACTTCTTGAGAGAATTTTTCACGGTTTTTGTAAATTTCTTCTACCGTCATAGAACCAAGAATCGAGCGAAGGTGACCTTCTAAGACTTCTCTAGCTTCGGTTTCACGATCTTCTTTTGCTTTGCCTAAAAACTGCTCAGCGGCCGTTGCAATTTCTGAAATAGAACCTCCAATTTTGATGATTGATACCCCATCAGCCATAACAGGAACACCTTGTTCTGTATATACTTCAGGTGTAGATACTTCCAGTTTGCTTGACAGCAAGCTCAGAGGCTCAGCCTGCTGAAAAACTGGCAGCACAAACGTACCGCCGCCGCGAACAATTTTAATGCGGTTTCCGGATTCATCGATGTGCACGTTTTTGTTTCCCAGATAGCTTCCTGTTACAATTAACGCTTCATCTGGACCTGCTGTACGGTATTTTGTAATAAATACGGCAATCAGCGCAATTAATAAAAAAACAACAATTCCAACGACAACTAATATAGGTGTTGAAAACATAAAACTCCCCCTAATACTATTTATAATGAGTGATTGGTCATAACTTCTTCATAAATCACAACGAGTGCGTTGCCCCTTTGTATATCTACAACAAGCACTTTGCTGCCTAAAGGTATAGCAGTGTTTTTAAAGCTGGCTGCGGGTTTGGAGATAGTGCCGCTAACGCCTTCGATAAATACTTCTCCATAACCATCTGCAGGAACGGAAGTAATAATGGTACCAAGTCTTCCTTTTAACGAATCTTCAGTAAAAGCAAGAGACTCTTCAGCCGATGATAAAGGAATCAATACAAAAACGTTGAGCAAAATAACGAGTAGAAGGGCAATAAGAGCGGAAATTGAAATAATCCAATAATTTTGCAATGACGTATAGGTGAACAAATATCCACTGGCACTAAAGAATGTTAAAAAAGAAAAAAGAAGAGTGGGGTTAAAAAAAGGTATCGCTTCAGATAATCCATCTAACAAATCGCTAAATAAAATGTATAAGAAGGTGAGACTTCCGCAGATAATTAATCCATACAAATACACTGTTTGAACAGATAGACCGAACATAGTTCATTCAACACCCCCTTTATGTAAGATGATTGATGCTGTTCCTACTATGTATTACGAAGCGTATCAAAAAAAGTTTCATTTTTTTGATAAAATTCCTTTTTTTGTTTAATTTCATCTCTATCCATTTCACTATATTTTAACTTTTAAATGATATAAGATAAGGACAACGATTCAGTGAATGTGGTTTGAAATAGTGGACATGCATAGGTCAAAAGTTTGTTCATATAATGAGTGGGGCCATGTGAAATAAAAATAAAGGTTTAAATATGCTTAATAAAAAGGAAAAAGAGTTAGAGATGACGAATAAATTAGACGAAAAGGGGGGAGTTCGCTTATATTTTCATAAAGTATAGTAAAGAAAATGTTCTACATAAAATAACCACATAAGAATAAAGTAAATCAGCTGTTTATACACCAAAAAATACAGTTCTTTTCTATTGATAGTTTGTAAATGTGCTAATTTTTGAGAATAAATTTCTATTTAAGTAGTAGAATCATTGTGATATAATCCATTTTGGGAATAAGTAAGTAATTATTGTTATACACAATTTGAAATACTATCCAATTATATAAAGTTGGATACATTTTTTATGGTTTTGGTTAACATAAACCTGAGGAGGGTCTCCATGCTATATTTGACCTTGTTTATTTGTTTTATTACATCTATTCTGATCACTCCGCTGGTTAAGAAGCTGGCGTTTAAAATAGGTGCAACGGATAAACCAAATCAACGAAAAGTTCATCAAAAAATTATGCCTCGCCTTGGAGGTTTGGCGATATTTTTTAGTTTTCTTATTGGATACCTCGTTTTACAGCCTGACAGTAAATATGCGCTGCCGATTTTAATCGGAAGCATCATTATCATCATTACCGGTGTCTTAGATGATATGATTGAGCTATCCGCTAAAATCAAATTAGGCGGTCAGCTAGTAGCGACATTAATTGTTGTTGTATACGGTGGAGTCCAAATTGACTTCATTAACTTGCCGTTTGGCGGAAAATTAGAATTCGGAATGTTAAGTATTCCAATTACGGTATTATGGATTGTAGGAATTACCAATGCTATTAATTTAATTGATGGATTGGATGGATTAGCTGCCGGCGTTTCCTCTATTGTATTGATTACCATCTCGGGTATGGCTATTATGATGGGCAATGTATTTGTGACAAGCATGGGTTTCATCGTATTGGGAAGTACGCTCGGATTTTTGTTTTACAACTTTCACCCCGCTAAGATTTTTATGGGCGATACAGGAGCACTGTTTTTAGGCTATATGATTTCTGTATTGTCTCTGTTAGGATTTAAAAATGTAGCGGTTATTTCCTTCATTGTTCCAGTTATTATTTTAGGGGTACCAATTTCAGATACGTTCTTTGCTATTATTCGCCGAATCGTAAAAAATCAACCGCTATCGGCTCCTGATAAATCTCATTTGCATCATTGCTTGTTGCGCTTAGGGTACAGCCATAGACAAACGGTTTTAATTATTTATGGAATGAGTGCGATATTTGGTTTAGCGGCAGTTATCTTCTCAAAGGTACAAACAATGTGGGGGTCTTTTCTTGTACTAGCTATCCTCCTTGTAGCCATTGAAATTATTGTTGAAAAGATAGGACTAGTTGATAAGACATATAGGCCAATTCTTAACATGGTTCGTGGACTTCGTTTAAAAAATTAATTAAAAAGAGACCTCTTGGATATCCAAGAGGTCTTTTTAATTATTCTGTTGTATCTGAAGTTGATTCAATGCCTAAATGCTTGCGGAGCTTTTCACTTACTTTTTCCACTGAATCATTGTCTAGTTTAAAGTAGTACACGCCGTTAATTTTTTCATCGCTACCGTCTAAGTTAATGGTTTCGATGTCTACTTTTTTCGAAGCATAATCATAAAACGAAAGCATTTCACCGAACATTAAATTCGTTTTCATATTATCGCCAACAGCTTCGATAAGATTTCCATATTTATTTAGTGATCCAATGGAAGCAGCTTTTTTAATCATGGCTTCAATCAACTGCTGTTGTCTTTTTCCTCGCTCAATATCGTTGTCTTGTTTTCGTGTTCGAGCAACAGCTAACGCTTCTTCGCCATTTAAATGTTGATTTCCTGGTTTTAAGACAATAGCATTATGACGATCTTTTGAGTCCTTTTCACTCATCGCATAAGGTACATCAAAATCGATTCCCCCAAGTGAGTCTACAATGTCTGTGAAAGCTTTAAAATTCACTTTAACATAGTAATCAACAGGGACATTAAACAGCTGTTCTACCGTTTCTACAGTTGCTTTTGGACCTCCGTAAGCATGTGCATGAGTAATTTTATCTTTTCTGTTCACTTCAGGTATATAAACCCGCGAATCTCGAGGTATGCTTACAAGCTTTACGGTTTTATTGGTTTCGTTAAAGGTCGCCAAAATTAAAGCATCCGTACGGGCTGATTTTCCGAATTTCCTGGTTTCACTATCATCTACGCCCATAAATAAAATAGATATATCATCTTTTTTGGGATCGATTTTACGATCACGCATAGGAGAATTATCGCGATCTCCAAGTCCTTCATAAGAATCAGAAGCTACTGTTTTAGCTTTAACAAATAAATAAGAGCCATAAGCGGTTGCAGAAAGCCCTAAAATAAGGATAGGTAACAGAAAAAATGTAAAAAGCCTTCGTTTTCTTTTCCGTTTGTTTACTCTTTTTTGAAAACGTCTATATTGAGCCATACGGTTTCTCCTTTTATTCGTATATTCGAACACTTATTGTGACACTTAGTATGTGTTATAAATTGGAATGTATGAATCAAACTCGTCAAAGCTATGCATCTGTACGAGGTTTTTTACTCATTGACAAGTAGCGCAACCATCAGAATAGTTGCGCTATTTATCAATTGTACAATGTTTTTTAATAAGAGTAAATAATTCATTCTACATCTTCTTCTAAATAGGTAGTCTCACCTGCTCGAATGTTTGCTTGGCCGTTTGTTAGCTCGGTCATCCATTCAGTAAATGCTTCTGTTTGAGCTTCCTCTACAAATGTTTCAATCTCTACCATATCTGCATAGTGGATTTCTTTTAATAGATAAACGGAACTGCGAAGCTCATTTTCTAATTTTCCAAGCCATGTATAGTCGACGGTTGTATGCATAACCGCCATGAGAGTTCGTTTGACTGTACCTAGTTCATTTAACGCTTCGGAAACGGATTTTCCATACGCGCGCACCAAGCCACCTGCGCCCAATTTAATGCCTCCGAAATAGCGCGTAACGACGACCACGGTATCTTTTAAGCCTCTTTTTTTGAGCACTTCTAACATTGGTACGCCTGCTGTTCCACTTGGTTCTCCATCATCGTTTGCTTTTTGAAATTGATCTCGTTCTCCAATTAGGTAAGCTGAACAGTTATGAGTAGCATTCCAGTGCTGTTTTTTAATGTCTTGGATAAATTGCTGAGCTTCTTCCTCAGTTGTTACACGTTTCATATGACAAATGAATCTAGATTTTTGAATAGTGATTTCATGTGAACCTTCTTGTTTTACGGTATAATATTGTGATAACAATCAAAAAATCCTCCTTAGCGTTATAAATAGAAGAAAAACGGGTATTTACGTACTGTTTACTTGCTATTAGTATAAAATGTTTATGAAAAGACATCAATTAATCAAATTCAACATCACTTGAACAAGCTATACAGAATATACGTTATAATAAAAGAGTGTGCAGGCTTGTATAGCTAAATAATGAAATGGTTTAAACAGGCAGTTAGTCACTGTTGAAGAGTGAGCGTAAATGGTAATCTATTCAAATAACGCGAGTCAAGCGTCGATTGATGTCGAGTTTGAGGGTACTAAAAACAACCGTTACTTTTTGGATATAAAAAGTCAGATAGGGAGAAAATATGGATCTTATCCTCACAATTCAGATAGGTCATACGAATACTATATATAGCATGAACGTATAGACATTTCTCCGAATGTGAGTATAGTTTGGGGTGAGTAAATGTCGAAACATAAATTAACAAGCAAGGCACTTGATGAAATTTTCGAGAAGATTATTGGCACAGTGGGAGATAGTAAAAATGAAGTCTATCGCCTTTCTGAAGATGCCAGACAAGAATATCAGCAAATAAAAGAAGAGTTAGAAGTGTTAAAAGGGAAAGTTCTTGAGACGATAGAGCAAGGCGATAAATTGGAAACTCAGGCAAGGTTGGCTCGAAAGCGTTTGTCTGATGTGAGCCGACATTTTCAAATTTATTCAGAGCCTGAAGTAAAAGACGCTTATGAAAAAGCACACGAATTACAAACCAAGCTGCTGATGAATCAGCAAAGCGAATATCAGCTGCGTAATCGTCGAGATGAACTAGAAAGACGCTTGCTTACATTAGAAGAAACGATTAAACGTGCAGATCACCTAGTAGGTCAAATTTCCGTTGTGTTAAATTATTTAACAAGTGATTTAAAACAAGTAGGGGAAATAGTAGAAGATGCCATTCAAAAAGAGTATTTTGGCTTTCGGATTATTGAAGCTCAGGAAGAGGAACGGAAACGTTTGTCAAGAGAGATTCATGACGGCCCAGCTCAAATGCTTGCAAATGTTATGATGAGATCGGAATTAATTGACCGAATTTACCGGGAACGTAGTGCAAAAGAAGCAATGGAAGAAATTCGAGATTTACGAAAAATGGTTCGTTCTGCCCTATACGAAGTGCGTCGAATTATATATGATTTAAGACCGATGGCACTTGACGACTTAGGTCTAATTCCGACGCTGCGTAAATATCTTGATACAATCGAAGATTATAACGAAGGCAAGCCTCGGATTACGTTTATTTCCATTGGACAAGAGAAGCGAACTGCTTCAAAATTAGAAGTAGCACTGTTTCGTTTAGTGCAAGAAGCTGTAACGAACGCATTAAAACATGCAGACGCGACGGAAATCCAAGTGAAGATAGAGTTCAACAATGAACACGCTATTTTGCTTGTCAAAGATGACGGCTGCGGTTTTAATCAAGAAGAGAAAAAAGAGAATTCGTTCGGCTTAATAGGAATGAAAGAGCGTGTTGATTTGTTAGATGGGACTATTTCTGTTCATTCGAAAATTAACCAAGGCACGCTTGTTATGATTAAAGTACCGATTATAGCCGCTTAAAAAGGCAGAGATATGTATATAAATAGGGGTCAATATAGAGTAAAACATTTGTTGTTCGATTTGGGGAGGAATCAAACATGCAGACAAGAATTATCATAATCGACGATCACCAATTATTCCGTGAAGGAGTAAAAAGAATTTTAGATTTCGAAAAAGATTTTGAAGTAGTTGCAGAAGGTGACGACGGTAGCGAAGTTATTGACCTTGTAGAAGAACATCAACCTGATGTTGTAATCATGGATATTAACATGCCGGCTGTAAACGGTGTAGAAGCTACGAAAAAGCTTGTAGAAGTAAATCCGGACGCTAAAGTTATTATTTTATCTATCCATGATGATGAGACATATGTAACTCATGCCTTACAAACAGGTGCACGAGGCTATCTGCTAAAAGAAATGGATGCGGATGCGTTAATTGAGGCGGTGAAAGTAGTTGCAGAAGGTGGTTCATATTTACACCCTAAGGTAACGCATAGTTTAGTAAAAGAGTACCGTCGACTAGCAGCTCAAGGACAATCGTCTTCTTATCCGCACGAACCAATTGAGATTCGCCGTCCACTACATTTGTTAACACGTCGTGAGTGCGAAGTGCTACAACTGTTAGCTGATGGTAAAAGTAACCGAGGAATCGGAGAAGCATTATATATTAGTGAAAAAACCGTTAAAAACCATGTGAGTAATATTTTGCAAAAAATGAATGTAAATGATCGTACTCAAGCTGTTGTTGTGGCAATCAAAAACGGTTGGGTAGAAGTAAGATAAGTTCAAAAGTCCGATATACCACTAGGTATATCGGACTTTTTTTTTCTTTTTATAACTTTTTTTGAAATTGTAGGTAAAAAGTCATGTTTAATGAGAGAGGAAAACAACCGATAAGTTAAGGGGAGAAAATATCTTTTAGGAAGGCAAAGGATGATACCTTTACACATTTACTCGTCCTTTAACTTCGTTTAAGCATAAAGGGAATCTTGAGGATCCTACAACCTTCGACGAAAGCATCCATACCTCAAAACAATGTCCATCAAGTTGATGCATGCTCTTGTAAAAAAAGGTCTTTAATACATTCAGATACATATGAGGTCGTAGAAGAATTTATTCAAACCTCAACTGGTGTCCTTTAAAAAATTTAAAAGTTAGCTTTTAGTGAAATAAATAGAAAACTGATTTAAAGAAGACAAGAAGGTGATGAAGCTGAATTTTATAACGGAAGAATTAATCTATCATAAATCTCCGCAAGAGCTAACAGCTATGATATATGAAAAATTTATTCAAAATATTGATGAAGCTGTTATAGCAATTCAACACAGCGATTATTTTACAGCGATTGAAAAAATTAAACAGTGCAACGATATTTTATATCGGCTAGGAATTGGCTTAACATATCAAGCAGGTATCATTGCAGAGCAGTTAGATACCCTATACAACTATATGTCTGAGCGATTAATTAGGGCTAATTTAAAAAAAGATACATTTATTTTATGTGAAGTTCAACAAATGATGAAGAAGCTTTCTAACGCTTGGAATGAAGTGTTAAAAGCGACGCCTAAAGTTACCTCTTCGCTCCGAAAAAACAAGCTGTCTTCTTATGAACAGCACATAAGTATCATTCTTAGCTAAAGGATAATCATCATATCCACGCATCAGATGCCTCTCGAAACTTTCAGCTAATCAAGCTAGCACATCTAAAAGTCTAAATTGAATGGAGTGTATACTAACAGAGAAAGGAGAGATACATAGTGGAGGTACAGCGAATTAACAGTCTTTCTTCTTCCATGAATCTCATTAGAGAAAAAGAAGTAAGTGGTTCGGTTTCATTTACAGGAGTAATGGCCAAGAAGCAAAAAGAACTAACCTATGAACATTTAACTCAAGTGATAAATAAAATTGAAGAACAGGGAAAGCAGTTAGTGAAAAGTCAAACTATTGATTCTTTGCGGAAATACAAGACGCTTGTGAAGCAGTTTATGAACGAAGTGGTTAAAAATGGTTTTGAACTTCATGAAGAAAGAGGATTTAATCATAGAGGAACGACTAAAGTATATAAGTTAGTGAAAGAAGTGGATACGAAACTAGTTGACTTGACAAATGATATCCTTCAAAAAGAAAAAGACAGTTTAAATTTACTCAAGCGGGTTGGAGAAATTCAAGGTTTGTTAATTAATATGTATACGTGAGGGAGCTTTTACTAATAGGTAAACCTCTCGTTACATGCATTTTAATCCTAAATGTTGTAGAATAGAGTGAAATTATTTTATATAACAAAGGATGGATCCCTATCTTATGAAAACAGCAATTATTACAGATAGTACCGCCTATATATCAGAGGAAATTCGATCAAACTATCATATACATATGGTGCCGCTAAGCGTTATTTTCGGTGAAGAAACATATCGTGAAGAAGTAGATATGACTGCAGATCAATATTTTGAAAAAATTAAAGAAGCAAAAAATCTTCCAACCACTTCTCAGCCTGCTATCGGAGAATTTGTAGAGTTGTTTGAACAGTTAAAACGAGATCAATTCGATGCTGCTATCGTTATTACGTTATCTAGTGGAATTAGCGGAACGTATCAGGGTGCTTTGACGGCAGGTAGCATGGTAGAAGACTTTGACGTGCACGTATTTGATTCAGAAATCAGCTGTATGGTTCAAGGCTTTTATGCGATTGAAGGAGCCGAGATGGTCCAATTAAATAAACATCCTGACGAAATCATTGCGCGTTTTGAAGAGATGAAACTATCAATGCGTGCGTATTTTATGGTAGATGATTTATCTCACTTGCAGCGTGGAGGTCGTCTAAATGCTGCTCAGGCTATTATTGGAAGTCTGCTTCAAGTAAAGCCCGTGCTCCATTTTGAATCTAAAAAAATTGTTCCGTTTGAAAAAATTCGTACGCGTAAACGAGCATTAAAACGAATTACCGAGCTTCTTGATGAGGATGCAAAAGAAAACGTACCTATGAAGGCTGTAGTTATTCATTCTAATCGTGAAAATGAAGCAAAAGAAATTCAACGAGAGTTAGAACAAGAATATCCTCATATTGAATGGAGCCTTTCTTATTTTGGCGCTGTCATTGGCACACATTTAGGTGAAGGTGCCATCGGTATAGGCTGGTATAAAAAGTAATCGAAAACCAAATCATTTGATTTGGTTTTTTTGCAGGAAAAAACACCTTTTTTTGCGTATATAGATGTGTACGATAAAAATGGAAAGGAATGAAGATATGCTTTTTACTGTTAAACAAGAATTGCTAAATCCCGTTCAAGTACCTAGCCCAGCTGCTTTTCCTCTCTCAAAAATCGATACGTGGAGAACTCCACCTTTAAATCCTTCATACCCCTACTCTTTAGATCTTCAGCGTTCTCTAAGCGGAAAGCAACTTCTACTAACTCAGACTCCCTATCCTTTATCTCTCATTCATGAACATTATCTAAACGGATATATTTCCTATCAAAAAGCACTTACCCAGAAAGAAAACAGATATAAATGCAACCGGTGTGGAAGTGATAGCCCCTTTTATTTTGCTTCATTTCCATGCAGTAGATGTCACCAGGAGTGCTACTATTGCCGAGCGTGTATTGTAATGGGGAAAGTAAGTGAGTGCACACCTTTTATAAACTGGGAAGGACCAACAAGTAATGTCCTGCCAAAAAGCAGCGTGATGAATTGGAAAGGAATGCTGTCTAAAGCTCAAGAACGTGCTTCAAATGAACTCATTCAAGCTATAAAAAAGGATGAAGAGCTGTTAATTTGGGCTGTTTGCGGAGCAGGAAAAACGGAAATTTTATTTAAAGGTATTGAAGCAGCATTGAACAGCGGAAAGAAAGTCTGTATTGCTACTCCAAGAACAGATGTAGTTATTGAGTTAAAGCCAAGAATTCAATCGGCATTTCCGGATATGTCTGTGCTGGCTATGTATGGAGGCAGCGAAGACCGTTTTCATGAATCCTCTCTTATTATTTCCACCACTCATCAACTTCTGCATTATTATCAAGCATTCGATGTGCTGATTATTGACGAAGTAGATGCATTCCCGTATTCGACAGAGCCTATGCTGCACTATGCTGTTGCAAAAGCAGCTAAACACGCTGCATCAAAGATTTATTTAACAGCGACTCCAAATGAATCATTAAAAAAAGACGTTGAGCAAGGGAAAAAACAAGTAGTTAAAATTCCAGCCCGCTATCACCGAATGCTTATTCCTGTTCCTCGGTTTGAATGGTGTGGCAATTGGAAGAAAAAAATGAAAACAGATACTTTGCCTGCTAATGTTGAGAAATGGCTGAAAAAAAGAATAAATGAAGGGAAACAATGCTTTATCTTCGTCCCGCAAATTAAGTGGATTGCTCCGATCACAGACATGATTCGGAAGCTAACCGAAAAGGTAGACGGTGTCCATGCTGAAGATTCCCAGCGAAAAGAAAAAGTAATGAAATTTAGAGAAGGGCAGCTAGTTATTTTAGTAACGACAACAATATTAGAGCGAGGCGTAACGGTTCCCAACATAGATGTTGCAGTATTAGGAGCAGAAGAAACGATTTTTACTGAAAGTGCTCTTGTTCAGATTTCAGGAAGAGTGGGGAGGAGTGCTCAATTTCCAACGGGAGACGTGGTCTTTTTTCATTATGGGCAGTCTCTGTCTATGCGAAAAGCAAAAGAGCATATTGAATATATGAATGCTCTAGCTTATAAGGAAGGGCTGGTTGATCGATGACAATATGTCTGATTTGTTTTGAACCTCTTGTCTCTTCTTTCGATTGGAGATCATTGTTAAAACCTTCTTCAACGGCCAGGATTTGCACTGTTTGCTTGCAAAAATGTTCCATCATCACCAGTAGCATTTGCAGGGGATGCGGCCGTTCTCTTGCAGACCTCGCTTCTTCTCATTATGAGCTAGACACATGTATGGACTGTCAGAAATGGAATGATGCTTCTTTTTTCAACCGTTCTCTTTATACGTACAATGATTTTATGCAAAGCATAATAGAACGTTTTAAATTTCAAGGAGATTATGAAATTATCCAAGCATTCAAGGAGCAGTGGTATAAGTGCTATAAAAAAGAATGTAATCCAAAAGCTATACTAGTTCCTATACCTTTAACGGACGAGAGATTATATGAGAGAGGGTTTAACCAATCTTTAGCGCTAGCTGAACTGATCAGTGACAACATAGAAATGCCTCTTGTTCGCTGTTCAGGAACAAAGCAATCAAAGAAAAATAGGCGAAGTCGGCTGGCAGAAAGGCTGGAATTTAAAGTAGTCGATTCCTCAATGGTTACGAATCAAGAATTTCTCTTGATTGATGATATTTATACAACAGGAGCAACCGTGCGCCAAGCGGCAAGTTGTTTGCAGGAAGCTGGGGCACGTTCAGTTCGTTCGCTCACTTTAATTCGTGCATGAAGATGTATAATTTAAAACTTTGACCGATAGTAAAATAAAAAACAAATGAGGAGTTTCGAATATGGGAACGTTAGATAATTGCAGGGAATGCGGTCATTTATTTGTAAAAAGTGGATCAATAAACATATGTAAATCATGTTTTGACAAAGAAGAAGCTCTGTTTCAACGTGTTTCTTCATTCTTGAAGAAGAGAGCAAATCGTACAGCAACGACTTACGAAGTGATGAAAGAAACGGGCGTTTCAGATTCGTTAATTTATCAATTTATTCGACAAGGTCGCTTAGTGCTAACTAATTTTCCAAATATAAGCTATCCATGCATGCAATGCAACGCTCAGATTCGAGAAGGGAAACTTTGTCATTCATGCTCTCAAGAAATTAAACATGGGTTAGAAAAGCATAATCGTGAGATGATTCGTTCAAATGAAGAGCCGACGCGTCCCACCTATCGTTCTAACGAAAGGAAAAAAGAGTGAAAGTGTGCTGAGTGTTTGCAGATTCTCTATCTATAGACCTATGTTTAAGGTGGACTGTGAAAATGGTCTCAACTTCCTTGCCGATGCTAAAGGTTTAGGCGGAAATTCCGATATAATGAATAGAGATAACGGATACAAATATAAAAAGAGGTGAGAGAGATGAAGATTAACCCATCGAACTTATTTGGAATAAATCCGTACAAAAAACAATCAGAAAAAATAGAACAGGTCTCTAAAAAGAATCCACAAGATCAGATTCATATTTCATCTGAGGCGAAGAAACTTCAGGGAAATAAACCATCTCCAGAAAGACTTGAAAAATTGGAGAAACTAAAACAGCAAATTAACAGCGGAACATACGAAATTAACGGAAAAGAAATTGCTAAAAGTATTGTAGATTTCTATAAAAAATAAAAGGACTGACATTGATTGAACGTGCAAGAAATTCAAACGATACTAGAAAAACAAGTAACGCTTCACAAAAGTTTGTCTGTTATTGTTAAAGAGAAAACGAACTTTATTATTAAACAAGATGTAAAGGCATTGACGGCTTCTTTGCAAAAAGAGCAATCTCATATAGCTGCTATTTCTGCACTGGAAACAAAACGTATAGAAGCGATGGAAAAAAGCGGACATGCTGCTCGCTCCATTGAAGAAATAGCAGGCTCATTCTCTGAGTACTCCATCTTGATACCCTTTCAAAAACAGCTAATAGATATAATTCAAGATATAAAGTATGCAAATGACTTAAACAATCAGCTGCTCACACAGTCTTTGCAGCTGATTCATACCGAACTAGACCTTCTTGTTCCATCGAAACGAGAGGATTCGTTCAATTACACAAAAACAAATAATAGATCGTTTCAGTCCAACTCTATTTTTAATTCGAAGGCATAAAGAACGGAGGAAAGCAGAATGAGTTCAACATTTCATGGTTTGCAGGTGGCTAAACGAGGAATGGATGCCCAACAAGCGGCTCTTTACACGATTGGCCATAACGTATCTAATGCAAATACGCCGGGCTATACGCGTCAGCGAGTAAGTTTAGAAACGTTCCCAGCTTATCCAGCCCCAGGGATGAATCAGACTGGAACTGCGGGCCAAATAGGAATGGGAGTAGAAGCCAGCACGGTAGAGCGAATACGTGATACATTTTTAGATACCCAGTATCGAGATGAAACCATTAAAGTGGGGTATTGGGATGCGCGCGCTGGTGCTCTTGAAAAAATGGAGGAAATTATGAATGAACCTACTGAAGATGGACTTTCAGCTGTTTTTAATCAATTCTTTGAGTCCATTCAAGATGTAGCTTCACACCCTTCAGAAGCAGGAGCCAGGTCTGTTATGATTGAACGAGCTGAAGCAGTAGGCGATACTTTCTCTTATTTATCTACTTCTTTAAAAACGGTTCAAGGTGATTTACAAAACGAGCGTGACGTAGCGGTAACACAAGTGAATTCTTTGTTAGAGCAAATAAGTAATGTGAACCAACAAATACAAAACGTAGAACCGAATGGCTATTTGCCTAATGATTTGTATGATGAAAGAGATCGGCTGCTAGATGAGATTTCTAAATTTATGCCGGTTTCTTTAGAGTATACAAAAAGCAGCGGGAACGCTTCTGCAACGTCAGAAGGAGTGGTAACGGTTCAGCTTCAAACGTCTCAAGGGCCTATTACTCTTTTAGATGGGAAAACTCATCAAGTAAATGCCATCAGTTTGAAAACAAATCAAGATTCCTATGTGACGGAAATTCATATAGGGGATGAGATACGGAACCCTGAGTCATTTCCTCAAGGAAAACTTAAAGGGTTAATTGAGGCTTCTGGATATATAGATAATAGTGGTAATAAAACAGGTGTTTACGCTTCAATGATTGATGATTTAGATGAAATGGCATATGAATTTGTAAATTGGTTTAATGATAAGCACCAACAAGGTGTCACGCTAGATGGTGATACTGGTATGTCCTTTTTTAATGAGATTTCTCAGAAAGAAGGAGCTGCAGCTGGAATTGTTATTGCTGATAAAATTAAACAAAACACAAACAATATTGCTGCTGCTTCTTCGGCCTCCTCTGGGGATGATGGAACTGGCCGCAAAGGAGATGGACAAAATGCTCAGCTATTGTCTCAATTTCGTCAAAAGGTGCTTATTAATTCCGGGAATCAAGCTGTTTCCCTAGATGGCTTTTATCAATCTGTTATTGGCCAAATGTCAGTAGATGCCCAACAAGCCAACCGCTTAAAAAGTAATTCAGAAACTCTTCAGGGAGCTGTAGAGCAAAGGCGCCAGTCTACCAGTGCAGTTTCATTAGATGAAGAGATGACCAATATGATTCAGTTTCAGCATGCATATAACGCTAGTGCCCGTATGGTGACTATGATTGATGAAATGCTTGATAAAATTGTAAACGGTCTTGGAACTGGAGGAAGGTAAAGATGCGCGTCACACAAGGAATGTTAGCGGCTAATTCATTAAAACAGATTAGCAATAGCTATAATAAGCTGGAGACACTTCAAAACCAATTATCAACGGGAAAGAAAATTACTCGTCCTTCAGATGACCCGATAGTGGCTACTAAAGGAATGGCTTATCGTTCTAATCTTTCTGAAGTAAATCAATATAAACGTAATTTAACAGAAGCTCAGTCTTGGTTTGATAGTTCAGAATCCGGACTTGAACAAGTCAACTCCATTCTTCAGCGCACTAAAGAGCTGGTCGTGCAAGGGTTAAACGGTACGAATGAAAGTGATGACCGCCAAGCAATTGCACGTGAAATTGAACAGTTAAAGCTGGATTATATGCAAGTAGGCAATACGCAGGTGGCAGGAAACTATATCTTTAACGGTGTAAATGTAGGAGCAGCGCCTATAAGTGAGAATGCAAGCGGTATGATAGAATCGAATATTAACCTGGATCCTTTTTCAGTTGAAGTCTCAAAAGGTATCCAGCTGAGAGTCAATATTCACCCTGAAAATATTTTTGGACAAGGTGCATTCGACTTAATGAACAATGTTCAAACAGCTTTTGAACAAAACGATGTAAACTCACTAAAAGATCTCTCTACACAGGTAGACACGCAGCTGTCTACGCTATTAGCGGAGCGATCTGAATTGGGAGCAAGAAGCAATCGGCTTGAGCTGATTGAAAACCGCCTTGATTCACAGGAAATTACGGCTACTAAGATGCTTTCAAATAATGAAGATGCAGATATTGAAAAAGTCATTACGGATTTAACCGTACAAGAAAGCGTGCATCGTGCTGCTTTGGGAGTAGGGGCTCAAATTATTCAGCCTACGCTGCTAGATTTCTTGCGTTAAAAAGTTCCTTCTAAACAGAAGGAGCTTTTTTACAATGAAAAAAGATAACAAGAAAAAATCAATTAGCAAAGGTGTGATGAGATGAAAATTTCAACAAGCTATCATGGAGATATAGAAATAGATAATCAGCAAACACTGACATTCAATCAAGGGATTCCAGGTTTTTTGGAAGAAACTGAATTTGTTATTTTACCACTTCCAGAAGCCGAAGCTTTCCAAGTTCTGCAGTCTATTCAAACCAAAGAATTAGCTTTTATTATCACGGATCCATTTCAGTTTTTTTTAGATTATGATTTTCAACTAGAACTTCAGGAAATCGAAAAGCTTCAATTACAACAAGCGGAAGATGCAGCTGTTTACGTATTGCTTACGATGTCAGATTCTGTGGAAAAGATAACGGCTAATTTGCAGGCTCCTGTTATTATTAATACAAAGCAACAGCTTGCTAAGCAAGTGATTTTAATGAATACAGCTTACGAAACGAAGCACAGGTTATTTGAGTAAGATGAATAGATAAGGAGTGAGTCCATGCTTGTTTTAACACGAAAGTTAAATGAAACAATCAAAATAGGTGATGAAATTGAAGTGACCGTCCTTGCAGTTAATGGTGATCAAATAAAGTTAGGAATTCAAGCTCCAAAGTCTGTAGATATTCATAGACAAGAGATTTATGAAGAAATACGTAACGAAAATAAAAGTGCTTCTCAAATTACATTACATGCTATTGATATGCTGAAACAATTACCGAAAAAGAAATAAAACGATCAGTTTGAAAATCATCAAAAATATACAGTATAAATAATATCTAAATCGGGAAAGATAAACATATAGTATTCCCCACTATGTCTTAAGCCTTTCTCTTTAAGAGAAAGGCTTCTTTTTTATCAAAAAAATTGAACTGAATTTCTGTTTTTTTCCTTTTTATCGTGTATCATTAAATTTATTAAATATAATTCAAATAAATTTAACAAAAGAGGAGAAGAGTAAATGAGTGATGTTCAAGAGTATCATGATTTATTAAAAGAAGCAGAAGATGTGGTTGTCAGTGCTTTAGCTGATACAATGGATTTATATGGGGTCACACCTTCAGTAGGAAGGCTGTATGGCATGCTTTATTTTATGGATGAGCCTGTTACATTAGATCAAATGAGTGAAGAATTGGGTATGAGTAAACCAACGATGAGTACATCCATTCGTTCACTGCAAAATATTGATATGGTCCACAAAGTGTGGAAAAAAGGTGTTCGAAAAGACTTATATGAAGCAGAAAAAGATTTTTCTAAGTCCTTTTTTTCATTTTTCTGTAAGAAGTGGCAAAGAGAAATTTCAGTTAATTTAGAGGCAATCGAAGAAGCGGAAAACAAGCTGCAGATTCTCTTAAATAATGAAGATGTGCCTGAGGAGATCGCAGTAAAAGCAAAGCGTAATTTAGCGCAGATTATAGAGTCCAAACATTATTATCATTTCTTGAAAAAAGTAGTGAAAGTTTTTGACGACCGAAGAATCATCGATATTTTAAATGAAGAATTAGCGAAAGAGTAAATAAAAAAGGCTGTTGAAAAATCAACAGCCTTTTTATCATTTTTATACGGTTAATGGTGTAGCTTCAAAACAGCGGTTATAAATCCATTCGTAACTTTTTACAGTTAAATCACGAGGGTTACCAACTGTTTGTGGATCATTAAATGCTTCTTGAGCTAAGCGAGAAACCGCTTCTTTTGGAACACCTTGTTCTTCTAAAGAAGGGATTTGTACATCTTTAACTAGTTGATATACTTCACGAACAGCTGCTTGAGCTGCTTCTTCAAGCGTTAATTCGTGTGTATTAACTCCTAAAGCTTGAGCTATGCGCGCAAATTTTTCAGGCTCGCCCATCCAGTTATATTCCATTACAGGACCTAGCATTGCTGCTACGCAAGGGCCATGGGCAATTGGATAAATGCCTCCTAATGTTTGAGCCATCGCGTGAGCTGCTCCTGCAGATTCACTTCCATATGAAAGGCCAGCAAGCATAGCTGCATGCGCCATTCCATAGCGTGCTTCGATATCCTGTCCATTTGCAACTGCACGTCGTAAGTATTTTCCAACGTACTCAATAGCCAATAAAGCAACAGAGTCCGTCATTGGTTGTGCAAAGTGACATGTATAACATTCAATTGCATGAGCTAATGCGTCAATTCCTGTACCGGCCGTAATATGTGAAGGCATAGATACGTGCAGTTCTGGATCAATAATTGTTAAGTGAGCAGCAATTAAAGGTCCACCTGTATTAAACTTAAACTCACGAACAGGATCTGTAATGACAGCCCATTGTGTGACTTCACTTCCTGTACCCGCAGTTGTAGGAATGGTAGTTAAAGGAGGGATACGTTTTGTTAAAGGTTTTTTTCCTTCAGCTGCTTCATAATCTAAGACGGGAGCATTATGAGCTACTTCTACACCAATAGCTTTTGCCGTATCCATTGAGCTTCCGCCTCCAACAGCTACTAGTCCGTTGCATCCATTTTCTTTGTACATTTTTGTGCCGTCTGCTACCACGTGAATAGAAGGGTTGGCTTCTACTTGGTCAAATAGAATAACGTCTACGTCCGCTTCTTTTAAACTAGCGATTACAGGATCTGCTAAACCTACTTTTTTTACACCAGGATCTGTTACTAGTAAAACCTTAGATACACCTAGGTTTTTTACTTCTTCTCCAGTATGCTTAACAGCACCAATTCCATGTTTTACAACCGTTGGCATCTCAAAACTTTTTAAACGTTCCATTCTTTCAAATCGCATAAACATCTTTACATTCCCCCTTGAATTTTATTGAAACCAGCGCATTGGCTGTGGATTTGTATTCGTATAAATATGTTTAATTTCCGTATATTCTTCTAGCCCAATGTGGCTAAGCTCTCTTCCGATCCCAGATTGCTTATATCCTCCCCAAGGAGCCTGCGGGAAGTAGGGATGATAATCGTTAATCCAAGTTGTTCCCATACGGAGTACTTTCACTACACGTTCAGCTCGATTCATATCACTTGTCCAAACGGCTCCAGCTAATCCATAGATTGTATCGTTAGCAAGTGCCACCGCTTCTTCTTCGGTGCTGAAGCGCTCAATGGTCATAATTGGACCAAATGACTCTTCTTGGACAACTTTCATATCTCCATGACAGTCTGTAAAAATAGTTGGTTCAATGAATAAACCTTTTTGTAAAGACTCTTGAGTTGGACGTTTGCCTCCTAAAACAAGGGAAGCACCTTCTTGTTTGCCAAGCTCAATGTAATGTTCCACTTTAGCTAGGTGTTCTTTTGAGATGACGGGTCCCATTTGAGTGGCTTCATCCATGCCGTCTCCTAGCTTAATTTTTTTGGCTTGTTCAATAACTGCTGAAACAAATTTATCGTGAATATCATCTTGAACGAGTAATCTTGCACCAGCTGAACAAACTTGACCGGCATGAAAGAAGACCGCATTTAATGCATAGTCAACCGCAGTGTCAAAGTCAGCGTCAGCAAAGACGATATTCGGATTTTTCCCACCAAGTTCAAGAGCGATTTTTTTAAAGTTGCCTGCGGCAGCCTGCATGACTTTACGTCCAGATACACCGCCACCTGTAAAGGAAACTAAATCTACTAAGTGACTTTCTGCCATTTCTTGTCCAACGGTCGCACCCGGGCCGAGTACAATGTTAATGACGCCTGCTGGAAAGCCAACTCTTTCAAAAATTTTCATCATATGAATAGTTGTTAAAGGGGTGATTTCACTTGGTTTAATAACAATTGTATTCCCAGCAGCAAGTGCCGGAGCCAATTTCCAAGAGGCTTGCAATAAAGGATAATTCCAAGGAGTAATTTGGCTGCATACACCTACAGGTTCGCGGACAACGCGGCTAACAGAATCGGGATTAGGTGACTCAATCATCTGTCCACCATCTTTATCTGCTAATCCAGCATAGTATTGAAAGACATCAGCAATTCCATCCATGTCTGCCAGGCTTTCAACGAGGGTTTTTCCAGTATTCAAGGTTTCAAGTTTTGCGAGTTCTTCACGATCATTACGAATTTCTTCCGCAACTTTAAATAGTAAAGAACCCCTTTGGGCCGCTGTAAATTTAGACCATTGACCTGCATCAAAAGCTTTTCTAGCTGCTTCAATAGCTTCTACAGTATCAGCACGATTTCCTTCTGTAACGACAGCGATAACCTCTTGATTAAAAGGATTTATAATCTCTCTTTTCTCGCCGCTGCGTGCTTCAACCCATTCGCCGTTTATGTGCATTTTTTCAAGCGTAAGTGTTTGTTCCAATAGCATCAACCTCCAAATAATAGAATTTGTTAAATTTATATTTAACGTTCTTAACAATTCGAATTATAGCATCGGTTATTTAATTTAGTCAAATCCAAAAACTCGGAATGTTCAGAATTTATTAGATTATCTGCTCTGTAAGAGACTAATCATTCGGATATTAAGAAAAAATTTAACAAAAAGTGATAAAAAATCACTGATTGCTATGTCCCTTGATACAAAAGGTTTTTTTATGTATGAGCTATGAGAATATTATTCTTTTTTTATATGAGAACACTCAAACTTTTTTGACAATATCCTAAACATTCAGATATATTAACCATAGTACTATATCTGCTTGCATACAAACCTTGAAAAACAAAGGATTTTGAATGTGGAAATTAAGAAAGGAGTTTAGATGGAAGATGAAAATAATTGTGAATTCAATAAAAAAAGTCGGTTTAAATTATTTTAATATAATTATATAAACGTAATTTCTCCCCTTCGCATTGGTATTTATAATCCAACTATTTATATTTTATTCTAAAAAATCTATTTTTAGGTTTAATTGTATGCTGGTAGGAAAAAGGAATAGAGGACAAGTTTGTCTTTAGATTTCTTTATCAATTTAAAGGATGTGAGACGATGCAAAATGCTAAAAAACCATTTCGTTCAGACAAACAACAAGCCAGGCCTGAAAAGTCGAATGAGACTTCTGACTTTTCAGGGAAATCAAACAGGAACAACCGTCTACTAACCCCCTTATGGACAACTATTATAGGATTTTCCATCTTTATGGTTGTCGCATTTATCTATTCTCTCTATAATCCAGATCTCTATTGGCCAGGCCTCATTTTAATGTTCATTATGTATGGTGTTATTTATTTTATTGGTGCTCGAGCCGCTGCAAGTAAAAAAGGAAAATCAGATGATATGCTTGTTGCAGGAAGATCTATGCCGCTATGGATTTCAATGTTCACAATGACCGCCACTTGGGTAGGTGGAGGGTATATTGCTGGAACGGCCGAAACCGTTTATTCCTCAGGGCTGACATGGACTCAAGCGCCATGGTGTTATTCAATCAGCTTGATTTTAGGCGGTATCTTTTTTGCTAGAAAGATGAGAAGGTTTGAGTTTATGACAATGCTCGATCCTCTAGAATCTCGTTTCGGTAAGAAAATGGCTACGGTTCTTTATTTTCCAGCTATACTGGGAGAGCTGTTTTGGAGCGCAGCTATCTTAACTGCTTTAGGAACAACATTCGGTGTGATTTTAGGCCTCAGTTTTTCAATTTCCATCATTCTTTCCGCACTTATTGCCATTGCATACACCGTGATTGGCGGCTTGTGGGCAGTAGCACATACCGATATCTTACAGCTTTCTATTATGTTTTTAGGGCTATTTCTGGTGCTTCCCTTTGCATTTTCGAATACGGGAGGGGTGGGAGCCGTTTTTTCTACTTATTCAGAAGGCATGACTGGTTCTCTTCATTTATTTCCTCCATTAAAAGGCTGGGAAGATCCGAAATGGGGAAATACATATTGGCAATGGTGGGATAGCACATTTTTACTTATTTTTGGTGGTATTCCATGGCAAATTTATTTTCAGCGCGTGTTATCTGCTAAAAATGAAAAAGCAGCAATGTGGCTATCTATTACAGCCGGCATCTTTTGCGCGTTAGCGGCCTTGCCTCCAACATTAATAGGAATGATAGGTTATAGTGCAGACTGGTCTTCATTTGGAGCGTCAAGCCCTGAGAGCGCGTCCATGATTTTAACGTATGTATTTAAATACCTAACGCCCGATTTAGTAGGAGCGATTGCGCTTGGAGGCCTAGCTGCTGCCGTTATGGCTGCAGTAGCGGCTTCGTTGCTTTCAGCGTCGGGGATGGCAGCCTGGAACGTGTATCGTCCGATTGTAAAACCAAATGCGACACAGGCGCAGTTAGATAAAGTTATTAAACGTTCTATCATTATCATTGGAACGGGAGCAACTCTAATTGCTTTAAACTCTGAGAGTGTCTACTCTTTATGGTATTTATCAGGGGACCTAGTGTATTGTATACTTTTTCCGCAGTTGGTTTGTGCTTTATTCTTTAAAGGAGCTAACTGGTACGGATCTTTGGCTGGGTTTATTGTGTCTCTTGTTCTTCGAATAGGTGGAGGAGAACCGCTGCTTCATTTAAAAGCGCTACTTCCGTATCCGATGATTGAAGACGGAGTGGTCATGTTTCCGTTTCGTACATTTGCGATGGCAGGCGGGTTGTTAACCATTCTTATCGTTTCTTACGCGACGCGACGTATTTGCCCTCCTCAGCCGCTTCGAAATCTTCATCGTGACATATCGGTTGAGAAATAATCAAAAGCAAAATAAAAAAGCCGCATCTGCGGCTTTTTTATTTTGCAATATTTTCTGACTCGGAAAATTGATCGTCAGGTCGCTTGTTGTTTGTTTTTTTGATGAACGAGTATGAAAGAAGAACCACAGCGGTTAATCCAAGAGTTAAGAAAAACTGTGAGCGCATCGAATCAATAAATGCCATTGATAAGAAGATCACGGTAATAACAGCAATTGTTACGTATGTTAAATACGGGAACAACCACATTTTCATCCCTTTAATTGGCTGGTTTGCTCGATTCATTTTCTTGCGCAGGCGTAAATGAGAAATAGCGATAGCTAAGTACACAATAAGAGCAATGGCTCCCGATGCATTAACTAAGAATAAAAAGAGTTTATCCGGCGAAACGAAGCTAAAAATAGCACATACATATGCGGCAGCTGTGCTAATCCATACAGCTCTTGCCGGCACGCCTGATTTGCTTACTTTTGCTAAAGCGCGAGGAGCTTGTCCTTTTTGAGCTAATGATAAAATCATTCGTGAGTTCGTATACAAAGCAGAGTTCAAGCAAGACAAAACGGATACTAATACGACTAAATTCATAATTTGTGCAGCTGCTGGAATATTGACCATTTCTAACATTGTTACATATGGACTTTTTAGTAAATCAGCTGAGTTCCAAGGTAAAAGAGTTACTAAAATAGCAACTGAACCAATATAGAAAATTAAAATTCGCCATACGACACTGCGAATAGCAGTGGTGATAGCTTTTGCTGGATTTTCTGATTCACTAGCTGCAATAGCCGCAATTTCAGCTCCAAAATAAGAGAAAATAACGGTAATAACTCCTAAAAAGATAGAGTTCGTACCTTTTGGCATAAAGCCTCCGTGGCCCGTTAAATTAGCTAGACCAGGTGAAGATGTACCTGGGATCAATCCGAAAATAATAGCTAAACCGATTCCCATAAAAGCAACGATTGCCACAATTTTAATCATAGCAAACCAATATTCAAATTCTCCAAATGATTTGACAGAGAACAAGTTTGTTAGAGTTAATGCAAAGGTTAAGATTAAGCTTAAAAGCCAAATTGGTACGGAAGGGAGCCATTCATGAACAATTGCTCCTCCTGCAGTGGCTTCAATCGCAATTACAATTAGCCAGAAAAACCAGTAAAGCCATCCAACAGCATAACCTGCCCACGCGCCAATTCCTTGCTGAGCATATGTTGCGAATGAGCCTTTATCTGGGTTTACCATAGCCATTTCACCGAGCATACGCATCAATAGAACGACTAGCAGTCCGGCTGCTGCATATGAAACTACTGCTGCTGGGCCTGTTGCGTTAATAACGGATCCGCTTCCTACAAACAAGCCGGCTCCGATAATACCTGCAATGGAAATCATGGAAACGTGACGTTGCTTTAACTTTCCGTGTGATTCTGTTTTGTTTCCCATCGTATTCACTCCTTTAAAATTATCGAAATACTATTAGAAAATAAAGTAAATTCTGAAAATATAAATAGAAATTCCTCCCCTTACCTTTATAATAAGCAAGAAGTGTGCCAATTATCAAATTCCTATAAAAATCGACTTTAAGTTACTAAAATTGACGCATTTTAAGTCAAAAAAGACTCGATTTATTCATCATAGACTTATTCGCCATTTGGGATGTCTGGTATATACGTACATTTTATACAAGTTTTCGACAACTATCTTATATATCTTGTATGATAAAAGAGAAATCGGTATTATATTCCAAGAAGAATGTTTGAGAGGGTGCGTGTGTTTGAAAAAATTTATAGCTGTTCTTTTTCTATTTATTATTCTTTTAGTTGGGGTGTATTTTTTCGTTAGTCCCGTTAGAAATGTTGAAAAGCTTGATCATACTGCTTCATTATCTTCACTGGCACAAGAAAAGTCCGATCATGCCACATCGCTAGAACTGAACGGCGGATCTCCTGTTCTAGGATACCGGTTAAGCGAGAGCGATGTTAATGATTATTTGCGCAGCTACCTTTATGAAAGTGATGAAACAGTTGACGGAGCAGAAGCCGAGTTGCTTCCGGAACATATAAAATTTTATATTAATAAACATGTAGTATCTTTTATGGAATCACAGTTTGTAGTTGACGTAACACCAAATGCCGAAAATGGAAAGCTTGTTTTAAAGGTGAATAGCGTGCATTTAGGAAGAATGCCGATTCCGATGTCTGTTGTATGGGATCGCTTAAATATTGATAAGGCTTCTGATGTCACGGTTGATAAAGAAATGAATGAAATTACTCTGCTCAATAATTTGCCAGATTCCATTTCGTTTGAGCAAGCAGATACAACGGATGAATATATAAATTTATCTGCCTCTGTAACCATTGATTCGTTACGAGATATTATAAATCTAGCACCATATCTTATTCCTAAGGATATTCAAAGAAATTTATCCCAGAAACTGAACTTGTTTGGCCAATAATAAAAAGCTCACTTATTGTAGAAAAATAAGTGAGCTTTTTCTATCTTGCACCATTTGACCTATGAAAAAAATGACTGTTTTACCGATACAAAATAGAGAAGTGTTGAACCTATAAACGAATAGGGTGATTCGAAAAAATATACTCATGTTTTATGGCTAACAGTTGATGAATAGATGAATAAAAAACGGTGGTGATGGTAAGTGGTAAGAGTAAGTGGGTTAGCAAGCGGAATGGATATTGATCAAATTGTCAGTGATTTAATGAAGGCTGAACGTATGCCTATTGATAAAATGAAAAAACAAAAGCAAACGTTAGAGTGGCAGCGAGATGATTATCGCTCTATGAACCTGCTGTTATCGGAATTTAATAATCTCGCTTTTAATATGACCTTGCAGTCTTCTTATTCATCCAAAACGGTATCTTCATCGGATGAAACGAAAGTAAAAGCAGCAGCTACTTCCTCAGCAGGTAACGCGTCTTATACACTTTCAAACGTGACAATGGCGACTGCTGCGCAAAATATCAGTAATGGGAAAATTTCAGAAGGCACTATTGACCCTGCTAAAAGTTTATGGGAGCAAAAAAACTTGCTTGGCAGTGCGTGGAGTGGAAAAGAGGTCAAGCAACCTGATATTACAATAAGTGATGATACAAAGACTGCCAAGTTATCCAAAGGAGCTATTTTCGAGGGAAGCCTGCCTTCTTCTATTCAAGTGAAAAATGGAGAATCTTCTCAAGAATTTAATATAAAAACTACAGGCGATCCTACTTTAATAGGAGAGAATGATGTATTCGTTAATATGAATACGGGCGAAATGACATTCGGTTCCACGTTAACAAACGGTAGCACTGTTCAAGGATTTACGTATAAGCAAAATGTCCTCCAGTTTTCTATTACAACGTATGACAGCAGCGGAAAAGCAACAGGAGATAATGCAGACGGCAGTATGTCATTTGAATTTGATGGCTCAGCGTCATTAAATACTGTTTTGACCCAACTTAGTAATTCAAAAGTAGGTATTTCAGCCTTTTACGATGAAGGAACAGATAAAGTTGTCTTTACTCGCAAAGACACAGGAGATTTGTCAAAAGCCGGTGGTGCAGGCGGTCAAAAGATGGTGTTTTCAGGAGCGTTTTTAACAAATTTCTTAAAATTAGATACTCAAAAAGAAACCGGTGGAACAGACGCAAAATTTACGCTAAACGGTCTAGAAACAACTCGTAAGTCCAATACATTTACAACGGGAGGCGTTACCTATACCCTTCAAAACAATTTCACAGGAGATGTGCGCGTTAACGTAAGCAATGATACGCAGAAAGTATTTGATACCATTAAAGATTTCGTGACCAAATACAATGAACTGATTGAGAAAATTAATGGAAAGATTACGGAAGAAAGAGACCGGAACTATCAGCCTTTGACTGATGAAGAAAGAGAAAAACTAACGGATAAACAAGCTGAGCAGTGGGATGAAAAGGCGAAAAGCGGTTTGTTAAAAGGAGACTCAATTTTATCAAGCGGGCTAAACCAAATGCGTTCTAACTGGTATGCCTCTGTATCAGGAGTGAGTGGAGCATTTTCGCAGCTAACCGACATTGGTATTTCAACTAGCGCAAACTATAGCGATCGAGGCAAGCTAGTCATAGAAGGCGATGGAACTAAATTAAAAGAAGCAATTGAAAAAGATCCGCAGTCTGTGATGGATTTATTTATGAAAAGTGGAAGTACAACAAGTGAAAAAGGGATTGTACGACGTTTACGAGATACGATTACTCAAACCGTATCCAAAGTTGAGCAGCGCGCTGGCCGTTCAACATGGACAAGTGAACAATTTTTGCTTGGGCGGAATTTAAAAAGCGTAAATAGCCAAATCACTAGTTTTGAAAGCAGGCTCACACAAGTAGAGGACCGGTATTATCGTCAGTTTACAGCAATGGAAAAAGCCATTCAAAATGCAAATGCTCAAAGCGCGCAGTTATCGCAATATTTTAGTTAAGAAGGAGTGAACGTTTATGGCAGCAAATAATCCATATCAAGCGTATCAGCAAGGAGCTGTTCAGACTGCTTCTCCAGGAGAGTTAACGCTTATGCTGTATAACGGATGTTTAAAATTTATCAAGCTTGCACGAACAGGCATACAGGAAAAAAATATTGAGCTGAAAAATACGAATCTGTTAAAAGCACAAAATATTATTCAAGAATTAATGATTACCCTTGATACAAACGTGCAAGTTGCTAAGTCTATGATGGCTATGTATGACTATATTAACCAGCGTTTAATTGAAGCAAATACAAAAAATGACACAGCAAGCTTGGATGAAGCCGAACAATATGTAACAGAATTCCGCGATACATGGAAGCAAGTTGTGCAGCTTCACCGCCAGCAAGTCCATGGAAGCGGCGGTCAAGCATAAATATGATTAACGACCTATATCAGCTAACGGATGAGATTTATCGGCTTATTCAAACATTTTCTGACAAAAATCGAGAAGAAGGCATTCAAAAGTTAGAGTATCTTCTATTAAAAAGACGTAACCTCATAGAGAAACTGCCGCCAAAAAGTAGGGATAATGAATCGATGGGTAAAAAAATTGTCGAAATGAATAAGGAAATTGATCAAAAGCTGATCTTAATTCGGCATCAAATTATGGTAGATCTCCGTTTGTTAAAAGCGAAAAAAAAGCATAGTAACAGCTATGTAAACCCTTACGAAACAAAAACGTTTGATGGGATGTTTTACGATAAAAAAAATTAATTCTACGTAAAAAAATACAACCCTTCTTCTTATGAAGAAGGTCTATTTTTTTGGTTTTTTCATAAACTTTTCTCAGGTTCCATAAATTTTCACTAAATTTTCAAAAAATTTTAATAGTTTAGGAAGGGATTGTGTCGGGTATTGTAGAATTGTAGAGGTATAGCAATGGATTAAAGGAGGAGTTCGAACATGATGTATAACATTCGCGGTGAAAACATTGAGGTGACTCCAGCAATTAGGGAATACGTAGAGAAAAAGCTTGGTAAGTTAGAGCGTTATTTCGACGAAACACCAACTGCTGACGTAAATGTAAACTTAAAAGTCTACAATAACGATCAAAAAATAGAAGTCACAATCCCAATGAATGATCTCGTATTGAGAGCTGAAGAGACACACAGTGATTTATACGCAGCTGTCGATCTTGTCCTAGATAAATTAGAGCGTCAAATTCGTAAACACAAAACAAAAGTAAATCGAAAAATGCGTGAAAAAGGCGCTGAGAAGTATCTGTTCGCAGCATTAGAAAGCGAAGCGAACGTAGCTGTTGCAACTGAAGAAGATGAATTAGAGCTAGTTCGTACAAAACGATTTAACTTAAAGCCAATGGATAGTGAAGAGGCTATTTTGCAAATGAATATGTTAGGACATAGTTTCTTTGTATTTACAAACGCTGAGACCAATATTACAAATGTTGTATATCGAAGAAAAGATGGACGATATGGATTGATTGAACCAAACTAAGATTATAGGCTCTCTTAAACAAGAGCAGTAAAGTAAAAGCAGCGTGCCTCCGCACGCTGCTTTTTAGCTGCTTAAAAAAATAGTTCCATCACTATATAGCGTGTAGAAGATTTGGTGAATACACGCGCCGTTTTTTTCATGTTGAACGCCTGATAAAAAGAGACTTTATTTTCTCGTGCGTTACACCAGACCTTTCGTACCCCAAGGTTCTTGGCTTTGAGAAAAACCTCCTCTAGTAGACGACTGCCATATCCTTTTCCTTGTTCTTTTTTGAGAGTAGCAAATTTTCGAAATTGAGCTTCATCACCTGTTATAAATAAGGAAACAACTGATTTTAACTCTCCTTCTTCAAACAGTCCATAGTGAATGCCTGATGGATCATCTTTAAGTTGAATATAACTGAAATCTTTATCAGGCCACATGACGGTATGTCTGACTTCCCAAGCTTGTTCTTTTGTAATCGATTGAACGTTCATTCTACATTCCCCTTTTTTATTGTAAGAGTGAGGTAGGGGAAATCACAATAGAAAATAACTCGTTAAGAGAGTAGTACTCGTAAAGAGACAGACGAAAAAGGGTACAAGTTGCTACTTGTTTAGCTGCAATGTTACAATTTTACTCAGAATGTTTTATAATGAAAGATACAGATATGAATGAAAATAGTATAAAATGTACTGATTATAAATAGAGGAGCGTTTTAATATGCTTGGATTATTTAAAAAAGTGTTTGACGGCAATCAACGCCAAATCGGCCGTTTAGAAAAAATGGCGGACCAAATTGATGCGTTAGGTCCTGAAATAGCGTCTTTAACGGACGATCAGCTTCGTGAAAAAACAGCTGAATTTCAACAACGCTACCAAAATGGCGAATCGCTCGATAACTTATTAGATGAAGCTTTTGCGGTTGTACGTGAAGCAGCGAAACGTGTGTTAGGCATGTATCCGTACAAAGTTCAGCTAATGGGGGGTATTTCTCTGCATGAAGGGAATATCTCGGAAATGAAAACGGGTGAAGGTAAAACGTTGACAGCTACTATGCCTGTATACTTAAACGCTATTACAGGAAAAGGTGTACATGTAGTAACAGTCAATGAATACTTAGCGAGCCGTGATGCTAGTGAAATGGGTCGTTTATACGAATTCTTAGGCTTGAAAGTAGGATTAAACTTAAACCATTTAACGCGTGAAGAAAAGCAAGAAGCATATGCAGCCGATATTACGTATAGTACAAATAATGAACTCGGATTTGACTATTTACGTGATAACATGGTGCTGTACAAAGAACAAATGGTTCAACGTCCGCTTCATTTTGCTGTAATCGATGAAGTTGACTCTATCTTAATTGATGAAGCACGTACGCCGCTTATTATATCCGGCAGCGCACAGAAATCGACTGCTCTTTATATTCAAGCTAATGCATTCGTTCGCACGCTTGATAAAGAAACCGATTTTACTTTTGATATCAAAACAAAAAGCGTTCAGCTAACCGAAGAAGGTATGTCAAAAGCAGAGCGCGCATTTGGCATTGAAAACTTATTTGATATTTCACACGTAGCGCTAAATCATCACATCAACCAAGCGCTTAAAGCACATGTAACGATGCAAAATGATGTGGATTATGTAATTGATGAAGATCAGGTCGTAATCGTTGACCAATTTACTGGTCGTTTAATGAAAGGAAGACGTTTTAGCGACGGCTTGCATCAAGCTATCGAAGCTAAAGAGAACGTTGAGATTCAAAATGAAAGCATGACATTAGCTACAATTACATTCCAAAACTACTTCCGTATGTATGAAAAATTATCAGGTATGACGGGTACAGCTAAAACGGAAGAAGAAGAATTCCGTAATATCTACAACATGCACGTTGTTGTTATTCCGACAAACAAGCCAATTTCACGTGATGATAAAGCGGATTTAATTTATAAGTCAATGGAAGGCAAGTTTAATGCGGTAGTAGAAGATATTGCCGAGCGCCACGCAAAAGGGCAGCCTGTCCTTGTTGGTACAGTTGCGATCGAAACATCTGAAGTTTTATCAGCTTTATTAAAGAAAAAAGGCATTCGCCATCACGTGTTAAATGCAAAACAGCATGAGCGTGAAGCGGATATTATTGAAAATGCGGGTCACAAAGGTGCGGTAACAATCGCAACAAATATGGCCGGTCGTGGTACGGATATCAAACTAGGTGAAGGTGTCGTTGAAGCTGGAGGTCTTGCTGTAATTGGTACAGAGCGTCATGAATCACGCCGTATTGATAATCAGCTTCGCGGACGTGCTGGACGTCAAGGGGATCCAGGGGTATCTCAATTCTATCTATCCATGGAAGATGAATTAATGCGCCGATTTGGTTCAGATAATATGATGGCAATGATGGATCGCCTTGGCATGGATGACTCACAGCCAATTCAAAGTAAAATTGTAACAAGAGCTGTTGAATCCGCTCAAAAACGCGTTGAAGGTAATAACTTCGATGCGCGTAAACAATTGCTTCAATATGATGACGTGCTTCGTCAACAGCGTGAAGTTATTTACAAACAGCGCTTTGAAGTGCTTGATTCAGACAACCTGCGTGCGATTGTAGAACGTATGATTGAATCAACGCTACAGCGTGTGGTTGAAGTAAACACACCGCGTGAAGAATTAGAAGAAGAATGGAATTTACAAGCGATTATTGATTACGTAAATGCTAATGTTCTTGAGGAAGGTGAAGTCACAGAAGAAGATCTTCGCCGTAAAGAGCCTGAAGAAATGGTAGAACTGCTGGTAGATCATGCAAAAGCTCGTTATAATGAAAAAGAAGAGCAGCTCCCTGAAGAACAAATGCGTGAATTTGAAAAAGTTGTTGTTCTTAGAGCGGTTGATTCTAAATGGATGGATCATATTGATACGATGGATCAGCTTCGCCAAGGTATCCACCTTCGTGCGTACGGCCAAACAGATCCTCTTCGCGAATACCAAATGGAAGGTTTTGCGATGTTTGAAAACATGATTGCAACCATTGAAGAAGAAGTGACGAAGTATATCATGAAAGCAGAAATTAACAACAACCTTGAGCGTCAAGAGGTAGCGCAAGGTCAGGCGGCTGTTCATCCAAAAGAAGGAGACGCGCCGGCTAAGAAGAAGCCAAAAGTAAATGCGATAGAAGTTGGCCGAAATGATCCTTGTATCTGCGGAAGTGGCAAAAAGTATAAAAACTGCTGCGGTAAAGAATCATAAAGTAAGAGTCAATTAGTATAGAATGAATTAGTACAGGAAGGAAATGAGTCTTCTCATTTCCTTCCTGTGCGTCAAAAATAAAATAGAGGTGTTCAACTCATGGATTTAGTAGAAATTAAGCAAGAACTTGACAAAACAGCTAAGCGATTAGCGGACTTTAGGGGGTCTCTTTGACCTCGATACAAAACAAGCTCGTATCGATGAATTAGATGAGACTATGGCTGATCCAAATTTTTGGAATGACCAGCAGGCAGCTCAGACTGTTATTAATGAAGCCAATGGTTTGAAAGATGCAGTAAATCAATTTAACCACTTGGATGAAACATATGAAAATTTACAAGTGTCTTATGAACTTGTAAAAGAAGAATACGATGAAGATTTAGCAGAAGAACTAGTTAGTGAATTAAAAGAGCTTATATCAGGCATGAATGACTTTGAATTACAGCTGCTTTTAAGCGAGCCGTATGATAAAAATAATGCCATTTTAGAACTGCACCCAGGTGCTGGTGGAACAGAATCACAGGATTGGGGTTCAATGTTACTACGTATGTATACGCGCTGGGCGGAGAAAAAAGGTTTCAAAGTAGAAACGCTTGATTACTTACCTGGAGATGAAGCTGGTATTAAAAGTGTAACGCTTTTAATTAAAGGTCATAATGCGTATGGGTATTTAAAAGCTGAAAAAGGCGTTCATCGCCTCGTTCGTATTTCTCCGTTTGATTCATCAGGCCGTCGTCATACATCATTCGTATCGTGCGACATAATGCCGGAATTTAATGATGAAATTTCAATTGATATTCGTACGGAAGATTTGAAGGTTGATACGTATCGTGCAAGCGGTGCCGGAGGTCAGCATATCAATACAACAGATTCAGCTGTTCGTATTACTCACCTCCCAACTAATGTAGTCGTATCTTGTCAGACGGAACGTTCACAAATTAAAAACCGTGAGCAAGCAATGAAAATGTTAAAATCTAAGCTGTATCAATTAGAAATTGAAAAGCAGCAAGAACAGCTAGCTGAAATTCGCGGAGAACAAAAAGATATTGGGTGGGGAAGTCAAATTCGTTCGTACGTATTCCATCCGTATTCATTAGTAAAAGATCACCGCACAAATACGGAAGTCGGAAACACGCAAAGCGTAATGGATGGAGATCTAGATCCGTTTATCGATGCGTATTTACGTTCTCATATTTAATCAAAAGGCAGCATACTTAGGTATGCTGCCTTTTTTTAGTTGTTGGGAATTTGTGAAATTTGGATGAAGAAAAACGAGCGTAAAGAACTATTGTTAAAAAGAAAATTAAGAAAATGCAGAAATTTAAAGGTTGCTGTCGTCAGTTCGCTTATTTTGTCAATGAAACAAAATGGTTAAAAATACCTGTTTTGCAGTAAGTGCTTCTTTACAATCCTTTATATTCCTTTTACAAACAGTATTTATAATTTGAGTTAAATCATGAGGAAGGGGCATGTGCAGTGGAAAATAAATCGTTAAACGAATTAATAGAGCAAGTGAAACAGAATAGCTTTTCTTCGAGTAAAGGGTTTGATAGACGGCGTTTTTTGCAAGGAGCTGGAAAAGTAGCGGGAGTATCACTTGGCTTAACAATTGCTCAGTCTATTGGTTTAAATGCAGTAGAAGTTTCAGCTGCAGCGCCTAAATTTTCAAGTTATCCGTTCACTCTAGGCGTCGCATCAGGAGATCCTTTAGCAGATAGCATTGTTCTTTGGACAAGATTAGCACCAGACCCGTTGAATGGCGGGGGAATGCCTAATCAACCTATTCCAGTAAAATGGGAGCTTAGTGAAGATGAAGACTTTCATCGAATTGTCAAACGAGGAACAGAAGTGGCTAGACCTGAACTTGCTCATTCGGTTCACGTTGATGTAAAAGGATTGAAGCCGAGTCATATTTATTATTATCGATTTAAAAGCGGCCATGAGTTAAGCCCGGTTGGAAAAACAAAAACACTTCCTTCAGCAAATGCAGAAGTAGCCAGTATGACGTTTGCATTTGCTTCGTGTCAGCAATATGAACATGGGTACTTTACAGCCTATGAGCATATGGTTAAAGAACAATTAGATTTTGTCGTTCATTTGGGTGATTACATCTATGAATATGGACCAAACGAGTACGTGGCTGCAAGCGGAAACGTTCGTACTCACAGCAGCGCAGAAATTCAAACGCTGCAAGACTATCGAAACAGGCATGCTCAGTACAGGTCAGATGCCAATTTGAAGTCTGCTCACGCTGTTTTTCCGTGGATTGTGACGTGGGATGATCATGAAGTAGAAAACAATTATGCAAATGTAATTCCTGAAAAAGGCCAATCAGTAGAAGCATTTATCCAACGCCGCGCGGCAGCTTATCAAGCTTATTACGAACACATGCCTTTGCGTCAAACATCTTTGCCCCACGGAGCGGATATGAGATTATATCGTGACTTTTCATATGGAAAACTAGCTTCTTTTCAAGTGTTGGATACGCGTCAATACAGAGACGATCAAGCAAACGGAGACGGAACAAAGCCGCAAACGCCAGAATCTCTTGATCCCAAACGTACGCTATTGGGGAATGAACAAGAAAAATGGCTGTTTACTAATCTTGAAAAGTCAGCGTGTCATTGGAACGTACTGGCTCAACAAATTTTCTTTGCGCCAAGAAAATTTGGAACGGCTGCTAAGCCTACATACAGCATGGATGCATGGGATGGGTATACGGCGAATCGTCAGCGCGTCATTGATTTTATTGAAAAGAAAAAGTTGGACAACGTCATTGTACTAACTGGAGATGTACACGCTAACTGGGCTTCTAACTTATACGCGGATTTTGCTAACCTTAATTCAAGAATTATTGGTGCAGAGTTCATCGGCACCTCCATCACTTCCGGAGGGGACGGAGCAGATAAACGAGCTGATACGGATAAAATTTTAAGTCAAAATCCACACCTCACATTTTTTAATGATTACAGAGGATATGTAAGGTGTACGGTGACTCCTGATGTATGGCAAGCCGATTATCGCGTTGTGCCTTTTGTAACAGAACCTGGTGCAGAAATTTCAACTCGAGCTTCCTTTCAATATAAAAAAGATGGCAAAGGTATGAAGGAAGTTGAAGTAAATAACGTACCGCGTGGACTAAAGATTTCTAAGGAAGTAGAGGAAGATCGTATGCGGGCACACGGAAAAGCACATGAAAAACAAGAGTTGAAAAAGAAAGAAAAAGTCCAGCAGTAAACTGAGTAAGGAAAAGGAGGTCAAGTATGTTTTCTAATATTGGAATCCCTGGTTTGGTTATTATTTTAGTCATTGCCTTAATAATTTTTGGACCGTCTAAGCTGCCGGAAGTTGGACGAGCGTTTGGACGAACATTAACTGAATTTAAAGGAGCAGCAAAAGGGCTCGTATCAGATGATGAAAGTGTTAAAGAAAAGCAGACTGCAACCGTTTCTGAACAAAAAGAGAATGAATCCACATTGTAAGTAAGGAAATAGACGAGGAAACTCGTCTATTTCTACTTGTCAGAAAGGAGAGAAATACAATGGGAGAAATGAGCTTGATGGAGCACCTTGAAGAATTGCGTGTTCGTATTATTAAAACACTTTGTGCATTTGTAGTTTTACTTATTGTCAGTTTTGTATTTGTACAAGATATTTATCAGTGGCTAGTGAAAGATTTGGACGGCAAGCTTGCGGTACTTGGACCAAGTGAAATCGTATGGATTTATATGGTGATTGCATTTGTTTTTGCGCTTGCTTTTACACTTCCAGTAGCTGCTTATCAAGTATTTCAGTTTGTTTCACCTGGGTTAAAAAAGGAAGAATATAAGGTTCTGATTACCTTCATTCCATTCTTTTTTCTTTTGTTTGTAAGCGGGCTGGGGTTCGGTTATTTTATTTTATTTCCAATGGTTTTAGCATTTTTAACGGGCCTGTCGAATGATCAGTTTTCACTGATGTTTACGGCTGAGCATTATTTTCGTTTTATGCTTAATCTTTGTTTACCGTTTGGTTTTTTATTTGAAATGCCTTTAGTTGTTCTATTCTTAACGCGCTTAGGGGTTCTAAATCCATTAAGGTTAGCAAGAGCAAGGAAGCTATCATATTTTGTTTTAATTGTGATATCCGTACTTATTACTCCTCCTGATTTTATTTCAGATATTTTAGTTATTGTCCCACTTCTGCTTTTATATGAGCTCAGTGTGACAATTTCGCGCGTAGTATACAAAAAACGTTTAGGAAACGAATCAATTGCTTAATCGTATACATAAGTGTGATGAGAGAATTCATGAAATTGAAACAAAGTCCTTGTAAACAGAGTGTTTTAAACATTCTGGAGTAGGTTATAATAGAGTGAAAACTCTACAGCAAGGGGGAGAAGGCTTGAAAAAAGTATTACTGACGTTAACAATCGGTCTAGCGCTTGTTTTGTCCGCGTGCGGCGGAGGAAGCTCTAAAAATGAATCTGCTGGTGAATCTTCAGCGAGTGCAGAAGATATTGTGAAGAAAAACTGTACAGGCTGTCACGGTGTAGATTTAGGAGGAGCAAATGGGCCGAGCTTGCAGCATGTAGGCAGCAAGCACTCAGAAGCTGAAATTGAAAACATTATCAATAATGGTCAAGGCGGTATGCCAAAGGGACTGATTAATGAAGAAGATGCAAAAAAAGTTGCCGCTTGGCTGGCAAAGAAAAAATAAGACGGATATCCGTCTTATTTTTGTGTTAAAACTGCTTTAATTTTTGGTTTAAGACAACGGCCTGCTGTTGAGCTTTGACATCTTTCGCTATGTCTCCAGGTGCATTTGCTTCTCCAATGATGTATCCGCTAAAAGAAGAGCCAATAAAATCGACAATGTATTGAAATTGCATAATAAGAGGAAGAGCCTTTACAGATGCGCCTGTGCCTCCTACTACTAATACATACACGCGCTTATTTTTCATTTGTTCTTTAAAGTTGATTGTCGAATCTCTAAGACTTTCAGACCAACGATCCACAAAGTTCTTCATTAATCCGCTCATACCGTACCAGTAAAGAGGCGTAACAAATAAAATAGTGTCATGCGCTGCCATCTTTTTCGCTATATCATAATAATCATCTTGTTGATTGGTAAACCCAAGTTCATCGTGACGCATATCAGTAATGGGGTGAATGGTATGATGACGTAAGTAAACTTCTTCAGTATCAATGCCACTTAAGACTGCTTTAGCCAATTCTTCCGTATTTCCATTTTCTCGTGAACTTCCATAAATGGTGATCATGCTATCTCTCCTCATCTTTTTTCTTATTTATCATACCTTGTTTGTACAAAAGTAGACATAAATGTGCTCTGCCTAACGATATTCATAAGAAGCAAATAAACAGTAAAAAATAACAAAATTAAAAATAAGGATAAATTCTCATGCCTTACTAAAAATATCCTACTTATGTCATATTTGAAATAAAAATGTAATATTTTTGGGGCTTATTTTCACGAAGAGTGATGTTATAATGAGAAAGCGCGTGAGAAGAGTCGAATTTTTGGTTTGAATTGTAGAGTTTTGTCGTATTTTGACAAGTTTTACATAGTATTAAAATAACACACTTGATTAGGTGATTACTTATGATTGAAATGCAAAATGTATATAAAACGTATCCGAACGGTGTAAAAGCAATCAATGGCATTAGCATCAAGATTAATCAAGGTGAGTTTGCTTATATCGTAGGACCAAGTGGAGCAGGAAAATCCACTTTTATTAAAATGATGTATCGTGAAGAAAAGCCTTCTTCGGGAAATATCATTGTAAACGGTGCAAATGTAGCAAAAATAAAAGATAGCAAAGTTCCTATCTTTAGACGTCATATTGGTGTAGTCTTTCAGGATTTCAAGCTGCTTCCAAAATTAACAGTCTATGAAAACATTGCTTTTGCACTAGAAGTAATTGAGCAAAGTCCCGAAGAAATTAAAAAGCGAGTGCTAGAGGTGCTAGAGCTTGTTAAGTTAAAGGGTAAAATGGATTCTTTCCCTGATGAACTATCTGGAGGAGAGCAGCAGCGTGTGTCTATTGCGCGTTCAATTGTGAATAGTCCTAAGGTTGTCATCGCCGACGAACCGACAGGGAATCTTGATCCGGAGACTTCGTGGGAAATCATGGATATCTTTGAGGAGATTAATAAACGCGGTACGACTATTTTAATGGCAACGCATAACCGTGAAATTGTAAATGCAATTCGAAAGCGCGTAATTGCGATTGAAAATGGAAATGTTGTGCGCGATGAAGTAAGAGGTGAATACGGATATGAAGGCTAGGACATTCGGTCGCCACTTACGTGAAGGATCTAAAAGTTTAGGAAGAAACGGTTGGATGACATTCGCATCTGCAAGTGCTGTTACCGTGACGCTCTTGCTTGTAGGCGTATTTTTTATGTTGATGATGAATTTAAACCACATTGCTAAATTGATTGAAAATGATGTGGAAATTCGCGTTCACGTTGATGCTGCAGCGACAGCAGATGATCGAAAAGCAATGAAAGAAAAGCTAGATGCAATTAAGCAAGTTGATACGGTGACGTTTTCTTCTAAAGATAAAGAGTTAAAAGATTTAATTAATAGTATGGGTGATGAAGGACAAGCTTTTGAACCGTTTGAACAGCAAAACCCATTAAATGATGTATTTGTTGTTAAAACAAAAGAGCCGACTGATGTCGCAAAAGTAGCTAAACAAATTGAGAAATATCCGTATGCAGCAAAAGTTCAATACGGACAAGATCAAGTTGAAAAGTTATTTAAAGTGCTGAAAGTAGCTCGTAATATCGGAGTAGTGCTGATTTTAGGGCTTCTATTTACAGCAATGTTCCTAATTTCAAATACAATTAAAATTACGATTGTAGCTCGCCGTGAAGAGATTGAAATTATGCGCTTAGTTGGAGCCACAAACTCCTTTATTCGCTGGCCGTTCTTTATTGAAGGTCTGTTTTTAGGAGTGCTTGGTTCTATTGTGCCAATTGCAGTTATTATCGGTGTGTACAGCGTTTTATATAATGAAGTTCAACCTAAGTTTGATGGATTCTTCGAACTTTTACCTGCCTTTCCATTCGTGCTTCAAGTGTCGCTATTATTACTAGTGATCGGCGGTCTAATTGGGATGTGGGGAAGTACATTATCCATCCGTAAGTTCTTGCGAAAATAAGAATAGATTTTTAACATAATAGATTACAACAACCTCACATTTGATGCTTATCAAATGTGAGGTTGTTGTGTAATTACACATAAAAATAGAAAAAAGTGCTAATGGGGGTCTTACTAATGCCCGTTTATACGGGGAAATATGTGCAGATGGGGAGAAACAAATGACACGTAAGACATTAGTAATGACAGCAGCAGTTTTAGTTGGACTAAGTGCGGCTTGGATAGGTAATGAAAAAATTGCTTATGCACAAAGTGCCAGCACTACTAAACTCAGTGATTTAGAGAAAAAAAGTGATGATGTGAACCAAAATATTAATCAAAATAAAGAGAAATTAAAAGAGGTTCAAGAAAAGCAAAAAAACGAAGAAGCTGAGATCGCGCGCTTGGATTCAGAAGTCGGACAAACGAATGCAGATATCCGCAGCCGTGAATCTGAAGTAGAAAAAGCAAAGCAAGACATCGAAAAGGTGAAAAGCGAGATTGACGTTGTAAAAAAACGAATTGACAAACGAAATGAGCTATTAAAAAAACGTGCTCGTGCTTTACAGGAAAATGGCGGGTCTGTGGATTACATAGATGTACTGCTAGGCTCTGAAAGCTTCGGAGACTTTATTAGCAGAGTGAGTGCGGTTTCGACAATTGTAGGGGCTGACCGCGATTTGTTAATGCAGCATGAAGCTGATAAAAAGGCAAAAGAAGAGAAAGAAACAAAAGTTCAAAACAAGCTAACGGAAGTAAATCAAGCGCTTGAAGAACTTAAAAATCTTCGTGCGCAGCTGCAAAAACAAGTGGATGAAAAGAATCAGCTCATGCAAACGCTCAAAGATCAGGAAAAAGAATTTAATGAAGAAGCCGTTGGATTAGAAGAGCAAGCTTCTATTTTAGCTGATCAAAAAAATGCAGCACAAGCTCAACAGCAAGAAATTGAAAAAGCCGGGGCAACAGAGGAGGCACCCCCTGTTACAAGCGGGTCGTTTATGAGGCCGGCAAAGGGCCCGGTAACATCTCATTTTGGGTATCGAGAAACGTTTGGAAGAGGACACTACGGTATTGATATTGGAAAGCGAGGAGAAAGTGTGCCAGTTGTAGCCGCAGCAAGCGGAAAGGTAATTAGAGCATATCATTCTTCTTCTTTTGGTAATGCTGTATTTATTCGTCACAATGTAGAAGGTCAGACGTGGGTTACAGTTTATGCTCATTTAGAGAGCTACAGCGTCTCAAGCGGTCAATCTATCAATAAAGGTCAACAATTAGGTTATATAGGGAACACAGGACGTTCGTTTGGTGCTCACCTGCATTTTGAATTGCATAAAGGCGATTGGAAAGGCAAAAGTTCCGCTGTAAACCCTGAAAGTTATATTAAATTTTAAGTTCCTAGCATACGTGGTACAAGCTCAACATATAGTTTAACAAAAAGGCATCGCACTTGATTTGTGTGGTGCCTTTTGCTACAAATAACACATGCATCCTTTTTATTACATAGTTTTGGTTGTATCTATTATAATAAGAAGAGATGGCTTAAGGTTGAGGAGGATGAAAGAACTTGAATCGGAAAATCGTTGCACTATTAATGGCACTCTCCTTAGTTGTTGGAGCAGCAGGTACATATTTTGGCATTCAGTATGCAAATGCTGGAACGGTCAGTACCCCCCTTACAACTTCTTCAAATGATAGTAAAGTGGAAAAGGAAGAGCTAGACAAAATCAAGCAAGCTTATGAACTGATATCTTCAAAATATTACAAAGATGTAGATGACAAAAAATTATTAGATGGCGCAATTCAAGGAATGGTACAAACCTTAGGAGACCCTCACTCATCTTACATGGATAAGAAAACGGCACAGCAATTCACGCAGTCTCTTGATTCATCGTTTGAGGGAATTGGTGCTGAAGTAAGCATGGTAGATGGAAAAGTAACAATCGTAGCTCCGTTTAAACAATCTCCTGCGGAAAAAGCAGGATTAAAACCAAATGATCAGATTTTAAAGATCGATGGTAAAAGTATCGCGGGTCTGGAATTGAACGAAGCAGTATTAAAAATTCGCGGTAAAAAAGGCTCTACCGTGACATTAGATGTTCAACGACCAGGCGTGAAAGAAACGATGAAAGTAAAAGTTGTAAGAGATGAGATTCCAATTGAAACCGTCTATTCTTCTGTTAAAAATGTAAACAATAAAAAAATTGGCTACATGGAAATTACGTCATTCTCTGAGTCAACGGGAGACGAATTTACGAAACAGTTGAAAAAACTTGAAAATAAAAATATTGATGGCTTAGTTCTAGACGTTCGGGGAAATCCTGGTGGCTATTTAACGAGTGTTGAAAAAATGCTCGATAAATTAGTAACGAATAAAAAGCCATATATCCAAATTGAAGATCGTAACGGTGAACGTCAAAAAGTGGTTTCTTCAATGAAAAAGCAAAAGGATTATCCAATTGTGGCCTTGATTGATGGAGGAAGTGCATCCGCTTCTGAAATTCTTGCCGGGGCATTAAAAGAAGCAGGAGGATACAAGCTAGTCGGTGAAAAATCCTATGGAAAAGGAACGGTTCAACAAGCTGTTCCAATGGAAGACGGCAGTAATTTAAAACTAACGTTCTATAAATGGCTAACGCCTGATGGAAACTGGATTAACGAAAAAGGTATAAAACCAACGGTAGAAGTCAAACAGCCGGATTATTATTATGCAAATCCAATTCAAGTTGATAAAAAGCCATTAACACGTGATATGACAGGTGACCAAGTGAAGAATGCTCAAGTGATGCTAAAAGGCCTTGGCTTTGAACCTGGACGTACAGACGGATATTTTAGTAAAGAGACAGAAACAGCTGTAACTGCATTCCAAAAAGCCAATAAGCAAAAAGCTACAGGTGAAATCGATGAAGATACAGCAGCGCTTTTACAAACAAAACTTCTAGAAAAAATTAAATCAAAAGATGAAGATCGTCAGCTTCAAACGGCTTTAAAGCTAGCTAGTCAATAAGAAGTAGAAAAAGTTCCGTGCTTTTCCAAAGCACGGAACTTTTTTAGTAAAAACAACATTGTCGGTTAGTGATGCATTTTGATAAAATAAAGAAGCCTATGATACATAACAATCAATCGTAAATGTTGTAATAAAAATGTGAAAAATACAGGTGGTGAAAAAATGGATTTTGCATTAGAGCTCTTAAAAGGTATCGGGCGTTTGTTTTTGCATCCGTTAACGTATCTATTTCTGCTCGTCTCGTTTTTTGTAGGTCTTTCTCGCGTCAAGAGAGAGCGTCAGAATTTTCATGTTCGCGTGTTTGATTTTATTTTAGAAGCAAAATATTTATTTTTTCCAGGTATCATTATTGGGTTGATTTTATCCGTTGTTACCGTGTTGCTAGGTGTCTATGTATCTATAGGAATGATTGTGCTTGTAGCTGTTTTAACTTTTATCATAAGCGGCCCTTGGACGTTTAAATGGCTTTCTCCTTCTTACACCGTAGGACTGGCTGTGCTTGCAACCTTGGTTATTCCGGCATCTGGTTTCGGTGAAGGATTTATTCAAACGTGGTCTGTGCAAGCTCATAACGCAGATTTACCTTCTCTGACTATTTTAATGTCTCTGCTTGTATTAGCAGAAGGATATTTAATTTGGAAATTTGGAGCAAAAGGTACGTCTCCAGCCATTGTGAAAAGTAAAAGAGGGCAGGAGATTGGGGCTCATTACTCTCAAAAATTATGGGTTGTCCCGCTTTTTGTCTTAATTCCAGGCAGCGCCATTACGTCTGTGTTTCCATGGTGGCCTGTGTTATCTATTGACGGAACATCATTTAGCCTGTTTTTTGTTCCTTTTGCTATCGGTTTTTATCAGCGAATTCAAAGTATGGTGCCGTTTAAATCTATTGAATTTACCGGTAAGCGTGTATTAGCATTAGGCGTGGGATTAACGATCATTACGATTGCTGCTATTTTTTATCCTCTTGCCGCTGTAGCTGTTGTTATTCTAGCGATCATAGGAAGAGAGTGGATTCGTTTGCAGCAGCGTCGAAGCGATGAAAAGGCGCCCGCACTGTTTACTAAGCGTACACAAGGTTTGGTTGTATTAGGAATCATCCCTCATTCTCCGGCAGAGAAAATGGGTTTGAAAGTAGGAGAAGTGATTATTAAGGTAAATGGAATCGCTGTATCTGAGGTCCATAAATTTTATGAAGCATTACAAGTTAATAACCGTGCTTTTTGTAAGCTAGAAGTTATTGACGAAAATGGAGAAGTTCGCTTTACTCAGCGAGCATTGTATGACAACGAACATCATGAACTAGGTATTTTGTTTGTACACAATTATACAAAACGTGATTCACAAGCTGGTTAAAAGACGGATAAAAAGGAGAAATGTTTGTGGAAGTCAAAACGATTGCCGCAGTTTTTCTACCCGCCATATTGCTTGTTCTGTTTGCTAGAGTAACATATAACTTATATGTTGCCACAGCGCTGACGCTTTTGTTGATAGCTGTTTCTGTATATAAAGGGTACGCAGATTATCCGCTTATTATTTTAATAGATTTACTTTCAGCAGCCATCGGTTTTATATATGCAAAAAGCATGTTAGCTGCTGGAAAATAAAGATTGTTGCTTTGATGATAAGTTAATCGCTTATTATTAAACTGTACACAAAAGCTCTCTACACAACGTGGAGAGTTTTTTTATGTAAAAAAATGAGTTAGAACTTATAACAATATTGTTTCGGTTCATTTAATGAACGAGTATAATCAAATTAATTAGACAAATATGTTTATGTATAAAATATTTTAAACACTTGTGTATAAATATATTTAAATAAGTGTACAGAAATGTGAGAAGGGTATAGAAAAATAAAATTATTAATCTGAAAATTTAGTTTATTTTCGATTTTTAAAAATAAAAGGAGGTTTAGGATTGATGGAAGTATTAATGAGAACGATGTTTCAGTCGCTTGGCAAAAATCATTCAATGAACAAATTAGCTAAAAAGTATGGATTGAGGATGGGGGCAGCTCGTTTTGTTGCTGGAGACTCAACCGAATCAGCAATTCAAACATCCAAGGAGCTTAACAATAGTGGGAAAGTTGTTACACTCGATCATTTAGGAGAATTTGTTTTTACAGAAGAGGAGGCCAGGTTGTCTACTGCCATGTGCATTCAGGCACTAGAAGCCATTGCAGAATCGGGCGTTCAATCAAATTTATCATTAAAGATGACTTCTTTAGGATTGGATATTAGCAAAGAGCTTTGTATGGAAAATATGCGCAGAATTCTACACACGGCCAGGATGAATAATATTTTTGTTCGAATTGATATGGAAGACTACTTGCACTGCCAAATCTCCCTTGATATGTATAAAGAATTACGCAAAGAATTCGATAATGTTGGAATTGTGATTCAAGCGTATCTTTATCGTACAGAACAAGATATGAATGACTTACATCAATATCAAGCCAATTTACGTCTAGTAAAAGGAGCTTATAAAGAATCACCAGAAGTATCATTTCCGGAAAAGAAAGACGTAGATGAAAACTATAAAAAAATCATTAAAATGCATTTATTAAATGGGCACTATACAGCTGTAGCAAGTCATGATGAAGAAATGATTCAGTACACAAAACGATTAGTAAGAGAAAATGGTATTTCAAATGACCAATTTGAGTTCCAAATGCTTTATGGAATTTGTGTAGAGCTGCAGGACCGTCTAGTAAAAGAAGGATATAAAGTCAGGGTTTATGTTCCTTACGGCATTGATTGGTTTGGGTATTTCATGAGACGCCTAGCCGAACGTCCCGCCAACGTATGGTTTGTGCTGAAAAACTTCGCGAAATAAATTTCTAATTAAAGGAGACTGGTTGAAATGACAGTAAGTACAAAAAACTCAGTTTTTAAAAATGAACCGTTTACTGATTTTTTATTAGAAGAGAATAAACAAGCGATGCAAGCGGCGTTAGTGAAAGTGAAAAAAGAACTGGGACAAACGTATCCTCTCACGATTGGAAAAGATAAAATCTCAACAGAAGAAGTGATTGTCTCTACGAACCCGGGAAAGGTAGATGAAGTGATTGGTAGAGTAAGCCGTGGCACTAAAGCTTATGCTGAGCAGGCAATGCAAGAAGCGTTAGCAGCATTTCAATTATGGAAGAACGTCCCGCCTGCTGAACGTGCTGATTATTTATTCAAAGCAGCAGAGCTGATGAGAGAAAGAAAGTATGAATTTTCTGCCATGCTCGTTTATGAAGTGGGGAAAAACTGGGCAGAAGCTGATGCGGATACCGCGGAAGCTATTGACTTTATGGAATTTTATGCGCGAGAAATGATTCGTTTAAGTGAAACGAATCAGCATCAACCTTTAACGCCGGTAGAAGGTGAAACAACAGAGATGACGTATATTCCTTTAGGCGTAGGAGTAGTCATTTCACCTTTTAATTTTCCGCTTGCCATCATGGCTGGAACGACTGTAGCGGGAATTGTATCTGGAAATGCGGTTATTTTAAAGCCAGCTGATTCTGCACCGGTTATTGCTGCGAAATTTGTTCAATTAATGGAAGAAGTCGGTCTTCCGTCTGGTGTTCTGAATTTTATCCCTGGAGATGGCATAGAAGTTGGAGAATATTTAGTCGAACATCCTCAAACTCGTTTTATTTCTTTTACGGGATCAAGAGAAGTAGGATGTCGCATTTATAAACGTGCCTCAAAAGTACAGTCTGGACAAATTTGGCTGAAACGCGTCATTGCTGAAATGGGAGGAAAAGATGGCGTTGTGGTAGATGAAACGGCAGATTTAGATGCAGCAGCGCAAGCGATCGTAGCATCTGCGTTTGGATTTCAAGGACAAAAGTGTTCTGCTGGCTCTCGAGCGATTGTTGTAGAATCTGTTTATGAAGAGATTGCCCAAAAGGTAGCCGCATTAACAAAAGAATTAACCGTCGGACTGCCTGAAGACAATCCTTCTATGGGGCCTGTTATTGATCAAAAAGCGTATGAAAAAGTATTAGCCTACATTGAAATTGGCAAAGAGGAAGGAAAGCTTATTGCCGGGGGAGCTAAAGCTCCTGGAAATGGCTACTATATAGAGCCTACAGTATTCAAAGATGTGGATTCAAAAGCACGAATTATGCAAGAAGAGATTTTTGGACCAGTCCTTGCGTTGACAAAAGCAGCTAACTGGGAAGAAGCCATTGAGATTTACAATGAAACTGACTACGGTTTGACGGGAGCTTTTTTCTCTGAAAACGAAGAGAGAATTCAAAGGGCGTTAGCTACTATGCACTGTGGTAACTTATATATTAACAAAAAATGTACAGGAGCATTAGTTGGCGTTCATCCTTTTGGAGGTTTTAATATGTCCGGAACGGACTCGAAAGCCGGAGGGTATGATTATCTTCTATTATTTACACAAGGGAAGATGACAGCGAGAAAACAGAAATAAGTTCAGTCTAAAGGAAATCAAAAAATTCGACACGAAGCTAAAGATGCTTGTGTCGAATTTTTTGATTAGTTTAATCCATATTCTTTGATTTTGTTATAAAGGGTGCCGCGTGAAATGCCAAGCAGATCTGCTGCTGCACTTTTGTTTCCATAGGTTTTTTGAAGAGTCTCTTCTATTAGCCTAGCTTCTTGAAGAGAATCTTCCTCTTTTTGAACTTCTGTGAAAGAACTTGCATCCTTCAGGTTGTCAGGAAGGTGCGTAAGGGTAATCAATGACTGATCACTTAGAAAAATCATTCGTTCAATCGTATTTCTCAGCTCGCGAATATTGCCTGGCCAGTCGTATTGCATAAAGGCTTCGAGAACTTCAGAGCTGATGAAAGGAGCCTTCTTTTTATACTTTTTACTAAATTCCTGTACAAATTGCTGAGTCAATGCTTCGATGTCTTCTTTATGGTCTCGAAGCGGCGGAATAATAATGTTGATGACGGTCAGCAAATAGTAAAGATTTTCATGGAATTCACCGGCTTTTAGCAACTCTTCCAAAGGCGTCGTGGTAGAGGCTACAATTCGGGTTTGGACTTGAATTTCTTCCGTGCCTCCAACGTGATAAAAGGATCGTTCTTCCAAGTAACGGAGAAACTTCACTTGAATTTCAAGAGGCATTTTATCAATTTCTTCAATAAATAACGTCCCGTTATGAGCCTGCTCCAGTTTTCCCGCAATGGTCGTTGGATCTTCTGAAAAGACATCTTTTTGATGACCAAAGAGCTCAATTTCCAGGAGTCCCGATGGAATAGTGGCGCAATTTAAAGATAAAAAAGGTTCTTTATGTTTGGATCCCCCGTAGTGGATGGCCTGAGCCAGCATTTCTTTCCCAGAACCAGGTTCTCCTGTTAATAAAATAGGCATATCTGTAGATGCCACTTTTTTGGCAATGTCAACGGCTTGCTTAATTTCAGGACTGATACCCGCGAAAGAAGAAAATGGATTATCTTTCGGAATGAGAAGAGACACATCAATTTCTTCATTTAACCTTACAATATTGGTAATGTCATGTTCAGTTGCGACTCCACCTATGACTCGATTGTTTCTTATAATAGGAGATGCATTGATGAGCACGTGAGTTTGTTCATTAGGACGATGATACGTTCCGCGAACAGGGCGCCCTTCATTTAGAATCGTATGTAGAATGATGGATTCATCTTTGAAATGCTCTCCGATTTTTCTACCAATAATATCATCTCTCTGAATCTTATACGTATGTTCCGCAGCAGTATTCCACAAGATTACATTTCCTTCATTATCGACCGCTGTCACTGCATCATTAATGGTTTCTGCCAATGTATCAAAATAGGAAGCTAATATCTCATTTTGGCTATGCAAATGTGTAATCCACTGTGAAGGTGTTACAAGTCCTATTGTGGTTTCTTGGTTTTCTGCTTGAATGAGGACTGGTCTGTTCCAGTTTATGTTGGCTTGTAAATTGGCTAACGTAGAAGTAGAAGATGAAGGCCAATTTGTATCCGCTATTACTTTCTTTATGGAAGATGCCCTGTCATGACCTGTTAAAAGGTATCGTTCATCTTTGTGTATTACATAAAAGGTATTTGCTGTGACTACAACGAAGTCATAGTTTGAAAGTTCAGATTTCACTTTAGCTAAAGAAGTTGATTCTTCAACTGTTGTAAAGGAGTTATTTATAAGAACTTGATCAACGCTTGCCATACTAAACCCCTCTCAGTACATATTTTTTATACTGTATCATAATTTAGAAATTGGCGCAAAAGCCTATCTTTTTCAAACAATAACGCAGCTTACTTTCTTTTGTTGCTTTCATCTAAAGAGTTGTATTCCCTTCGAAAAGGGTAGTATAAGAATTTAGTGGGTAATAAAGTAACAGGGTAAAAAATAAAAACAAACAAACACTATATAAGATTAATACTCATTAGTTTCATTTATGATTATAAAGTGATAAAATACGAATATCAGTTCGTGTTTTCGGTTTTTACATATCGTAATAAAAATAGATAAAACAAGAAAATAGAAACGGAGGCCTTCATTTGAAAGATCAGTTTGAATTAGTATCCCCATATCAACCGCAAGGTGATCAGCCAAAGGCAATTGAAAAGATTGTGAAAGGAATTAAAGAAGGTAAGCAGCATCAAGTTTTGTTAGGTGCTACAGGAACGGGAAAAACCTTCACCATGTCTAATGTTATTAAGGAAATAAATAAGCCGACACTAATTATGGCTCATAACAAAACGCTTGCTGGTCAATTGTACAGTGAGTTTAAAGAGTTTTTTCCTAATAATGCAGTCGAATACTTTGTCAGTTACTACGATTACTATCAGCCTGAAGCCTATGTACCTCAAACAGATACATTTATTGAAAAAGATGCGAGCATTAATGATGAAATTGATAAACTTCGTCACTCGGCAACTTCTTCTCTTTTTGAACGAAAAGATGTCATTATTATTGCCAGCGTATCCTGTATTTATGGCTTAGGGTCTCCGGAAGAATACAAAGAAATGGTCGTATCTCTTCGAGTAGGAATGGAAAAAGAGCGCAATCAGCTGCTTCGTACGCTAGTAGATGTACAGTACGAAAGAAATGATATTGACTTTAAGCGCGGAACGTTTCGCGTTCGCGGTGATGTTGTGGAGATTTTCCCTGTGTCTCGAGATGAACACTGTATTCGCGTCGAGTTTTTCGGCGATGAAATTGACCGTATCCGAGAAGTTGACGCTCTAACAGGAGAAATCATTGGTGATCGTGAACATGTAGCTATCTTCCCGGCATCTCACTTTGTCACGAGAGAAGAAAAAATGCGTGTTGCCATTCAAAATATTGAAAAAGAACTAGAAGAACAGCTAGAGAAGCTAAAAGAAGCAGGCAAGCTTTTAGAAGCGCAGCGCTTGGAGCAGCGCACGCGCTACGACCTAGAAATGATGAGAGAAATGGGCTTTTGTTCGGGAATCGAGAACTACTCTCGTCATTTAACGCTTCGTCCCGCTGGTTCTACACCTTATACACTGCTGGACTTCTTCCCGGAAGATTTCCTTCTTGTTGTGGATGAATCACACGTTACGATTCCTCAAGTTAGAGGAATGTACAATGGAGACCAAGCGCGTAAACAAGTGTTAGTGGAGCATGGTTTCCGCTTGCCGTCCGCATTAGATAACCGCCCGCTTAAATTTGATGAATTTGAACAGCATATTAACCAAATTGTTCATGTTTCCGCAACACCAGGTCCTTATGAACTTGAGAAGGCACCTGATGTGATTGAACAAATTATCCGTCCAACGGGATTATTGGATCCAAATATTGAAGTTCGACCAATTGAAGGGCAGATTGATGATTTAATTGGAGAAATTCATGACCGGATTAAGCGAAATGAACGAGTACTCGTTACGACGTTAACAAAGAAAATGTCTGAGGATTTAACGAACTACTTAAAAGAAATCGGCATTAAAGTTCAATATCTTCACTCTGAAGTGAAGACGCTCGAGCGTATTGAAATTATCCGAGAGCTGCGGCTTGGAAAGTACGATGTGCTTGTAGGAATTAACTTACTTCGTGAAGGTTTAGATATTCCGGAAGTTTCGTTAGTAACCATATTAGACGCGGATAAAGAAGGATTCTTGCGTTCAGAACGATCGCTTATTCAAACCATCGGACGTGCTGCGCGAAATGCTAATGGACATGTCATTATGTATGCAGATCGCATCACAAACTCCATGGACATTGCTATCAATGAGACCAAGCGTCGTAGAAGTATTCAAGAAGCTTACAATGAAGAGCATGGTATTACACCAACAACGATTCAAAAAGAAGTTCGAGGCTCAATTCGTGCAACAGTAGTAGCAGAAGATACAGAAACGTATGAAGAAGCACCGGCATTTGATAAGCTCAACAAAAAAGAAAAAGCAAAGCTCGTAGAAGAAATGGAACAAGAAATGAAAGAAGCAGCCAAAGCGCTTAACTTTGAACGCGCAGCTGAGCTTCGTGACTTGATTCTAGAATTAAAAGCGGAAGGGTGACAAAACATGGCGATGGAAAAAATCGTGGTAAAAGGTGCACGAGCCCACAATTTGAAAAATATCGATATTGAAATCCCACGAGACAAATTAGTGGTGTTAACAGGGTTATCAGGTTCTGGTAAATCTTCTTTGGCTTTCGATACAATCTATGCAGAAGGACAAAGACGTTATGTCGAGTCGCTTTCGGCATATGCAAGACAGTTTTTAGGTCAAATGGATAAGCCAGATGTAGATTCGATCGAAGGATTGTCCCCTGCTATTTCAATCGATCAAAAAACAACGAGCCGAAACCCTCGTTCAACCGTCGGAACTGTGACGGAAATCTATGACTATTTACGCCTTTTGTTTGCTCGTGTAGGAAAGCCGATTTGTCCTAATCATGGAATTGAAATTACATCTCAAACGATTGAGCAAATGGTAGATAGAATTTTAGAATACCCTGAACGCACAAAACTTCAAGTACTGGCACCTGTGGTATCTGGACGAAAAGGTACCCATGTAAAAGTGTTAGAAGATATTAAAAAGGAAGGGTACGTTCGCATTCGAGTAGACGGAGAAATGCGTGAAATAACAGAAGAAATTGAACTGGAAAAAAACAAAAAGCACTCCATTGAAGTAGTGATTGATCGCGTTGTTGTAAAAGAAGGTGTAGCCGCTCGTTTGTCGGACTCTTTGGAATCAGCTCTTCGCCTTGGAGAAGGGAAAGTAATTATTGATGTGATTGGTGAAGAAGAACTGCTTTTTAGTGAGCATCATGCTTGTCCAAAATGTGGTTTCTCCATTGGAGAACTTGAGCCCCGCATGTTTTCATTTAATAGTCCGTACGGGGCGTGTCCAACGTGTGACGGGTTAGGAACGAAATTGGAAGTGGATAAAGATTTAGTTATTCCTAACTATGACTTAACGCTTCGTCAGCACGCAATTGCACCTTGGGAGCCAACAAGTTCTCAATACTATCCGCAGCTGCTTGAAGCCGTATGTACACATTACGGCATCGATATGGACGTGCCGGTGCGAGATATCCCGGAACATTTATTTGATAAAGTATTATATGGCAGCGGTAAAGAAAAAATTTACTTTCGCTATGAAAATGATTTTGGCCAAGTAAGAGAAAATCATATCGAATTTGAAGGCGTGCTTCGGAACGTAGAGCGCCGTTATCATGAAACAAGTTCAGATTATATCCGTGAGCAAATGGAAAAGTACATGGCTCAGCAAGCTTGTCCAAAATGTAAAGGAAATCGCTTAAAACGTGAAAGCTTAGCGGTGCTTATTGACGAAAAGCATATAGGAGATACAACCCGCTTCTCGGTAAAAGAAGCATATGATTTTTTTGAAAGTCTCAGCCTATCTGAAAAAGACATGAAGATTGCGGATATGATACTGCGTGAAATTCGTGAGCGTCTAAGCTTTCTCATTAACGTGGGACTTGATTACTTAACATTAAACCGCTCTGCTGGAACTCTCTCAGGAGGAGAAGCACAGCGGATTCGTTTAGCTACTCAAATTGGTTCTCGTTTGACGGGGGTTCTTTATATTTTAGATGAACCTTCTATCGGTCTTCATCAACGTGACAATGATCGCTTAATTCGCACGATGCAAGATATGCGCGATATTGGAAATACGTTGATTGTTGTAGAACATGACGAAGATACGATGATGGCAGCTGATTATTTAATTGATATCGGACCAGGAGCTGGCGTACACGGGGGTGCTGTTGTTTCTCAAGGTACGCCTCAGGAAGTGATGGAGGATGAAAACTCTTTAACGGGTCAATATCTATCAGGAGAGAAGTTTATTCCTCTTCCAGCGGAAAGACGGTCAATAGATAAAGATCGAATGATTGAAATTATAGGAGCAAAAGAAAACAATTTAAAAAATGTAAAAGCAAAGCTTCCGTTAGGTATGTTCACGGCTGTTACAGGTGTATCTGGATCAGGTAAGAGTACGCTGGTAAATGATATCCTTCATAAATCATTGGCGCAAAAGCTGCATAAAGCAAAAAGCAAAGCAGGAGAACATAAAGAAATCAAAGGCATTGAACACTTAGATAAAGTCATTGATATTGATCAGTCTCCCATAGGCCGTACGCCTCGTTCGAACCCTGCAACGTATACAGGTGTATTCGATGACATCCGAGATGTATTTGCCCAAACAAACGAAGCAAAAGTGCGTGGATATAAAAAAGGTCGTTTTAGCTTTAACGTGAAAGGCGGCCGCTGTGAAGCTTGTCGAGGAGACGGTATTATTAAAATTGAAATGCATTTCTTGCCAGATGTATACGTCCCTTGTGAAGTCTGCCACGGCAAACGATACAACCGTGAAACTTTAGAAGTGAAATACAAAGATCAAAACATTTCAGATGTATTGGATATGACCGTTGAAGACGCGCTTCACTTCTTTGAAAACATTCCAAAGATTAAGCGCAAGCTGCAGACAATTTACGATGTAGGACTTGGCTATATCACGCTTGGACAGCCGGCTACTACTTTATCTGGTGGAGAGGCACAGCGTGTAAAGTTAGCTTCAGAGCTTCACCGCCGCTCAACAGGAAGAACGCTGTACATTTTAGACGAACCGACTACCGGTCTTCATGTCGATGATATTGCACGATTATTAAAAGTGCTCCAGCGTTTAGTTGAAAATGGAGATACGGTTCTAGTGATCGAACATAATTTAGACGTCATCAAAGCTGCTGATTACCTGCTTGATTTAGGACCTGAAGGTGGAGATAAAGGCGGACAAATTGTGGCTGCGGGTACGCCAGAAGAAGTGTCAAAAGTAAAAGAATCCTATACGGGTCATTATTTGAAGCCAATTTTAGAACGTGACCGTAAGCGTATGGAGAAAAAAGTTGAAAAAGCAGAGGCATTAACTCGTTAAAAGACACCAGCATTGGTGTCTTTTTTATAAAGAATGAAACTTTTTAACTCATTAAACCGTAATACATGATATAAGGAGCTGATTATTATGGAAGGAAATCGCATACTATCTTCCTTAAATTATTTTAGCGTTTTCTTTGCACCATTTTTATTACCTATTATTATTTATTTTGTTGTTCATAACATAGAAGTAAAGAAACATGCAAAAACTGCATTTTTGTCACATTTATTACCTATCGCTACAGCGATCTTATTCTTATTTTTCTTGCTTCCTGCTCTTACTGGCTCTAGTGGAACGGTATTTATTCTTTTAATTGTAGCTTTAGTTGTTGTTTCTTTAGTTAATGTTGTTGTGTTTGTATGGAATATTGTAAAAGGGATACAAATATTAAGCAGGTAGAAAGTTAAATGACTAAAACGTAAAGAGGAGATGGAACGTATGAGTGAAAAGCGCAAACAAATTTTACAGATGGTAGAAGAAGGAAAACTTAGCGTGGATGAGGCTTTAACTTTGCTAAATTCACTGGAAAAAGACTCAGCTAATGATTCTTCCTATGCTACGCCTGATAAAGCTGAGCTATCCCCTTATGTAGGAGGAAAACAGAAAAAAACGTACGCTTCTAAATCATCTCAAAGCTCTTTAAAGGAAAAATTATTTACATTTGTAGATCAAACGGTAAAAAAAGTAAAAGAAGGAGATTTAGATTTTAACTTTGGGCCTTCGATTGACGTTCAGCACATCTTTCAACAATCAGAAGCATATATTCAAGAGATTGACGTAGATTTAGCAAATGGAAGCGTCCAACTCCGCCCTTGGGGAAGTACAGAAGTACGAATAGAATGTGAAGCTGCTATCTACAAAGTAGAGAATTCGGATGAAGCGCGCCGCACTTTCTTGCAGCATACGGCATTTTCCATTGAAAATGGCAAATTGCGCTTTGCAATTCAGCAAAAACAAATGAAGGTGAAGGCGATTATTTATATTCCAGAAATGGAATATGAACGCGTCAAGCTCCGTATGTTTAATGGTTCAATCGATGGGGAAAGACTAAGCGTACGAGACCTGAAAGCCAAAACAGCTAATGGTACCATCCGCTTTTACGATGTGAATAGCCATTCTCTTGAAATGGAGACATCAAATGGGCATATGGAACTTTCTCGAATACTCGCTTCAAAATGTGAGCTTGAAACAATCAATGGAACGGTTAAATTTGATGGGGACACAAAGAAAATTGACGTTCAAACATTTAACGGAGATATTGATACGTATTTAAAAGGAGAGCGCATTGAAAAAGCATTTTTCAAAACGACTACAGGGAGCATTACGCTCTATACGCCGCCCCACCTCTCCGTTGATGGAGATTTGAAATCTAACTTTGGGAATTTTACATGTACACTTCCTGAGATGGAAATAGTAGATGAGAAAAAAGAAACGGTGATGAAACAACTTCGTTTCAAAGCCAATATCGCTTCGCCTAAAGGCTATAAATTGTTAGCTGAATCCAAAACGGGCTCAATTGTTATAAAATAGAAAACGCTTGGTTTAGTAAAAAAGCAAAGGAGATGATTAACGTGCGAAAGTTGTATCGTTCGCGAACAAATCGCAAGCTTGCGGGTGTTATCGGCGGTATTTCTCAGTATATCGGAATAGATGCTTCACTACTGCGCGTATTGTTTATCATCAGTTTATTTTTTACAGTAGGTACCCCGGTCATTTTATATATGATTTTTGTGTTTTTAGTTCCAAATGAAGAAGGAGATTTCTAAAAATGTTATTGCGTGGAATCATTAGTATTTTAATCAATGCCCTCGTATTAATCGTAATCGCAGGTTATATTGACACCTTTCACTTGGAATCAGTCAGTGCAGCTATTATCGCGAGCTTGATTCTATCGATTTTGAATGTGTTTGTTAAGCCGATTTTAATTTTACTTACCCTGCCGGTGACATTTCTTACGCTTGGCCTATTCTTATTCGTTATTAATGCCATTACGCTGATGATTACACAAAGTGTTATGGGAGATTCTTTTAATATTGACGGGTTTGGTACAGCGCTTTTAGCCTCGGTAATCATGTCGCTTTTAAATGCGCTTATTCAACGAGTGATTGTTGAACCGCTTCAAAATAGAAGATAACTTTCTTGCAATATTTAATTTTCTAAAAAAGATGGTAAGGCGATGCAGCCTATGCCATCTTTTTTTTCTTTTCTTTCCGTATTAATGATAAAATAAAGTGGCTAGTAGAACCAAACGCGACATAAAAGCGAGAGTTGGATATACTGTAGACATGAACAGGTATATGACTGTTCATAAAAGGAGGATGCACGGTGGTTAAAGTACGTACAAAAGACATCATTGAGAAATTTAAATTAGAGCTTATTAGCGGAGAAGAAGGAATCGACCGTCCTATTTCAACGAGTGATATTTCACGTCCAGGTATTGAAATGGCAGGTTATTTTACATATTACCCAGCGGAACGTATCCAGCTGTTAGGTAAAACAGAACTATCATTTTTTAAACAGTTAGATGATGAACAAAAAAAAGTTCGAATGGAAAAGATGTGTACAGATATCACGCCGGCTATCATCGTTTCGCGTGAAATGGATGTACCGAAAGAACTTATTGAAGCTTCAGAGCGTGAGTCAGTTCCTGTGCTGCGTTCAAGCTTTAAAACAACGCGACTTTCCAGCCATTTAACGAATTTTCTTGAAAGCCGGCTAGCACCTACTACTGCCCTGCACGGCGTATTAGTTGATATATACGGAATTGGTGTATTAATCATGGGAAAAAGCGGCGTTGGTAAAAGTGAAACAGCTCTAGAGCTTGTTAAGAGGGGCCATCGCCTAGTAGCCGATGACTGTGTGGAAATCCGTCAAGAAGACCAAGACACGCTTGTAGGAAATGCGCCTGGTTTAATCGAGCATTTGCTTGAAATTCGAGGACTAGGGATCATCAATGTGATGACGCTATTCGGCGCAGGAGCTGTACGAAGCTATAAGCGAATTTCACTTGTTATTCAGTTAGAGACATGGGATCAGCAGAAACATTATGATCGCCTTGGTTTAGAAGAAGATAAAATGAAAATCATTGATACAGACGTTACAAAAATTACATTGCCAGTACGTCCGGGACGAAACTTAGCTGTTATCATTGAAGTGGCAGCAATGAACTTCCGCTTAAAGCGTATGGGTATTAACGCAGCAGAACAATTTTCTGCACGCCTAACAGATGTAATTGAAGAAGGAGATCGTGAAGATTTATAAGAAAGGGTGTTAACTTGTGGAAGCAACTATTCAGCCGTTAGATCGCGTTTTCCTTGAAATTGGCCCTCTAACGGTCTACTGGTACGGCGTAATTATCGGTGCAGGTGTTCTATTAGGTCTTTATATTGCGACAAGAGAAAGCGTAAGAAGAGGCTTATCAAAAGATACATTTGTTGATCTTATCTTATTTGCTGTGCCAATAGCTATTATTTGTGCGCGAATTTATTATGTATCCTTTGAATGGGGATACTATTCAAAGCATTTAAATGAAATACCTCAGGTTTGGCAAGGTGGGATTGCCATTCATGGAGGCTTAATCGGAGGCGTATTAACTGCCATTGTGTATTCGAAAGTAAAAAAGATTTCATTTTGGAAGTTGGCTGATATTGCTGCGCCTAGTTTAATCCTTGGCCAAGCCATTGGGCGCTGGGGCAACTTTATGAATCAAGAGGCACATGGGGGGCCGGTTACCCGTGCTTTTTTAGAAGGGTTACACCTTCCAAATTTCATTATTAACCAAATGTATATTAACGGTACATATTATCATCCTACGTTTTTATACGAATCATTATGGGATTTTGCTGGATTTATCCTGTTGATGGTACTTCGCCGCACCAGTCTGCGAAAAGGAGAAATTTTCTTATCTTATTTAATCTGGTACTCAGTTGGACGCTTCTTTGTAGAAGGGCTTCGCACGGATAGCTTAATGCTGACGCATACACTCAGAATCGCTCAAGTTGTTTCACTTGCACTGATTGTAATAGCCATTATTTTAATTATTATCCGCCGCGTGACGGGAATGAGTAAACAGAAATACTTAGAGAATGAAGAAGAACAATCTAAGGCGTAAATGAAGAAAAGCTACAAGGTTTACACAAACTTGATTTGACGCAAGGGAAGGAAATGAATAATGACGATTAATACGGTTTTGTTTGATTTAGACGGTACTCTAATTGATACAAATGAATTAATTATTGCCTCTTTTACTCATACGCTTAATCACTATTATCCTGAACAATATACTCGTGAAGATATTTTACAGTTTATGGGACCTCCTTTATACGACACGTTTGTAGAAATGGATAAAACGAAAGTAAACGAAATGATTGAGATGTATCGCACGCATAATCTAGCCAATCACGATTTGCTTGTTAAAGAATTTGAAGGCGTACTTGAAACAGTTAAATGGCTGCACGAGCAGGATTATAAATTAGGTATTGTCACAACAAAGCAAAGAAATACGGTCATGATGGGGCTTAAGTTAACAAAGTTAGATCAGTTCTTTGATACGATTGTCGCAATTGAAGACGTGACAAATGCAAAGCCGCATCCTGAGCCAGTAGAAAAAGCACTGAAGCTGCTTAATGCTAAACCTGAAGAAGCGCTGATGGTGGGAGATAACCATCATGACATCGTTTCTGGCCAAAGAGCTTATACGAAAACAGCTGGAGTTGCTTGGAGTGCAAAAGGAAGAGATCATATCGCTTCTTATAATCCTGATATTATTTTAGAAAATATGACGGATTTAATTGATATATTAAAAGGAGAACGTCAGTGAGAAAAACGACGCGCTATCCGGTTAAAGGAGCTAATTCCCTTTGGCATGTCTATAAGACCGTGCCTTTTTGGAAAGTAGTGCGCAACTTCCTAATCATTCAATGCGCTCGCTATACGCCTTTTCTTTCGATGAAAAACTGGCTGTACAAAGCGTGCTTAGGGATGAAAGTAGGACCTCAAACATCCTTTGCCCTTATGGTGATGCTCGATATTATGTTTCCTGAAAAAATACAAGTAGGACGCAATACGGTTATCGGATACAATACAACTATTCTCGCTCATGAATATCTGATAACGGAATATCGTCTTGGAGATGTCATCATTGGGGATGAAGTGATGATTGGAGCAAATAGCACCATCCTTCCAGGCGTAACAATCGGCAACGAAGCGGTTGTAGCGGCTGGAACGGTGGTTCATAAAGATGTAGCACCCGGTTTCTTTGTTGGAGGTAACCCTATGCGTGTCATCTATACAAAAGAAGAAATGGAAAAGCGCAGGGAAGCAGAACCTAAAGCCACAACTTAGCAAGAACTAAGCTGTGGTTTTTTTTGTAAATTTGAACAGCTGGCGGTTGACGGCTGACTTTATCGGGTGTAAACTATCAATAACTTTAATTTGTTATTTCGCTAATGCATTAGCGTAATAAAGTAAAATCAACCTATCAATGGTTCCTTAATAGATAAAATCAAGCTTAAAGGACGTGTCGGAATGTCAAAGTTATTTATGTTTGAAAAACCTCTTGGAATGAGGGATACCCTGCCAGCTCTTTTTGAAAGAAAAAAACAAGTTCGCAATCAGCTGGCAGATGAAATCGGCAGCTGGGGCTATCAATATATGGCAACGCCTACTGTGGAATACTACGAGACGGTAGGAAGCGCATCAGCTATTTTAGATCAACAATTGTTTAAACTTTTAGATAAAGAAGGGCATACGCTTGTGCTGCGACCGGATGTAACAACACCATTTGCACGTGTGGCCGCTTCAAAACTTTTAAATAATTCTCCTTTGCGCTTAGCTTATGAAGCAAATGTATTCCGAGCTCAGCAGCGTGAGGGTGGCCGCCCGGCGGAGTTTGAACAAATAGGCGTTGAGCTAATTGGAGACGCTACGATGAGCAGCGATGCTGAAGTGATTGCTCTCATGATCGGCGCATTAAAAAGAGCGGGACTTAAATCATTTAAAGTGGCAATTGGCCACATCGGGTTTGTTAATTCGCTTTTTTTAGAAATTGTCGGAAATGAAGAACGTGCTAACGTGCTTCGCCGCTTTTTATATGAGAAAAATTACGTGGGCTATCGTAATCATGTAAAAGATTTGAATCTATCTTCTATTGATAAACAGCGTCTCCTTCAGCTGCTTAACCTGCGCGGAGATGAAAAGAAGATTGAAGAAGCGGTTGAACTAGTTGAAAACGAAGCTGGTAAAAAAGCAGCCGGCGATTTGAAAAAGCTATGGAATATGCTTGATGCATACGGTGTAACGGATGAAATTAAAATTGATTTTAACTTAGTCAGTCATATGAGCTATTACACAGGTATTTTATTTGAAGTCTTTGCTGAAAACGTTGGTTTCCATATCGGTAATGGAGGACGTTATGACCAGCTTCTTGAAAAATTTGCGTCTAAAACACCAGCTACAGGATTTGGAATTCAGCTGGACCGCTTAATTGAAGCGCTGGGCGAAGAAGTATATGAGCCTTCAGCAGTATACGGCATATTATATAGCCAGGAGCGTTTGGATGAGGCATTAGCTTTAGCTGCTGAACAGCGCAAGCAAGGATACCGGGTAGTGACTCAGGAAATTGCAGGCGTTGATGATGTTGATGTATTTACTGCACAGTTTGAAGAAGTCACGTTTCTAATTGGAAAACGAGGCAAGGGGGGACAATAATGAGTGAACTATTAACAATTGCAATGCCAAAAGGACGTATTTTTGAAGAAGCAGCTGAACTTTTGCGTCAAGCAGACTTTCAATTGCCGCCAGAATTTGACGATTCGCGCAAGCTGATTGTAGATATTCCTGAAGAGAACATGCGCTTTATTTTAGCAAAACCAATGGATGTTACTACTTATGTAGAATACGGAGTAGCGGATCTTGGTATTGCAGGTAAAGACGTAATGTTAGAAGAAGAACGAGATGTCTATGAGCTGTTGGATTTAAATATTAGTAAATGTCATCTGGCCGTTGCCGGTTTGCCTAATGCTAAAAAATCAGAAATTGCTCAAAAAGTGGCAACTAAATATCCAAATGTAGCATCTACTTATTTCAGGGAGCAAGGAGAGCAAGTAGAAATTATAAAATTGAATGGTTCGATTGAATTAGCGCCTTTAATCGGCCTGGCTGATCGGATTGTTGATATTGTATCAACGGGACAAACACTAAAAGAGAACGGACTTGTTGAATTGGAGCACATTGAAGATATTACATCGCGTTTGATTGTGAACCCTGTGAGCTATCGTTTAAAAGACGAACGAATTGATGATTTAGTGAATCGTTTAGCCCAAGTGGTTCAACCTGTATAAAAGAGGTGACATACATTGAAAATTACACGTGTAACAGAACAAGTGAGCTTAAAGCGTACGATTGATCAAGGGACAAGTGCTCAAAGAGAAATTGTCGTAAATATTTTAAAGCAGGTGCAAGAGCAAAAAGACGAAGCTTTAAAACAGTATACAGCCCAATTTGACGGCGTTGAGCTTTCTTCTTTGCTTGTGACAGAACAAGAAAAGAAGCGTGCTTATGAGCTGGTTGATGCAGATATGCTGTCAACCATTCGTGAAGCTGCTGACAACATTCGTGATTACCACGAAAGAATGGTCGAGCAGTCTTGGATGACAACAAAAGAAGACGGCACCATTTTAGGGCAGAAAGTAACGCCTTTAGATGCAGTAGGTGTTTATGTACCGGGAGGCCTTGCGGCTTATCCTTCTTCCGTTTTAATGAATGTCATTCCTGCTCAAGTGGCAGGTGTAAAACGTATCGTGATGGTTTCACCTCCAGGAAAAGACGGCGCGCTTCCTGCTGGAGTAGTGGTAGCAGCGAGTGAGCTTGGGGTCAAAGAGATTTATAAAGTAGGGGGAGCTCAGGCAGTAGGAGCACTTGCCTATGGAACAGAAACAATTCAATCCGTCGATAAAATTGTAGGGCCAGGTAATATCTTTGTTGCATTAGCGAAAAGAGAAGTATATGGCTTAGTAGACATTGACTCAATTGCTGGACCTAGTGAAATTGTCGTACTAGCAGATGATACGGCCAAGCCGAACGAAGTGGCCGCTGATTTATTGTCTCAAGCAGAACATGACAAATTAGCTTCAAGCATTTTAGTTACACCTTCTATGAAATTAGCCGAAGCTGTTAAAGAAGAAGTGGAAAGACAAGTGGAATCTTTACCTCGTAAAGAAATTGCAAAACCTTCTATTGATAACCATGGCGCTATTTATGTGACTGGGTCATTAGAAGAAGCGATTGAAGCTGTTAATCAATTAGCTCCTGAGCATTTAGAAATTATGACTGAAAGTCCGCTTGAACTTTTAGGTTCCATTCGTCATGCCGGTGCTATTTTTCTAGGGAGATACAGCTCAGAACCTGTTGGCGATTATTTCGCGGGACCAAACCATGTTCTTCCAACAAATGGGACAGCAAAATTCTCAAGTCCTTTATCAGTTGATTCATTTGTGAAAAAGTCTAGTATCATTTCATACAGCCAACAAGCTCTGCAGAAAAATGTCTCGAAAATCGCAGCGTTTGCTCGTTTAGAAGGGCTAGAAGCTCATGCAAGGGCGGTTGAAGAACGCTTTAAAAAATAAGGTGGAGATTAAAAGAAAAGAGTAGAAATGTTCTTTTCTTTACTTATTACATGCACAGTTGAAAGGAGTTTCACAATGAGAGAGTCAAGTATTAAACGTACAACAAACGAAACGGATATTGCATTAGCCATTGGAATCGATGGAGAAGGAAAAGCGAACATTGATACAGGCGTTCCTTTTTTAAATCATATGCTCGATTTATTTACAAAACACGGACAGTTTAACCTTGATGTAAAAGCAGATGGAGACACGGAGATTGATGATCACCATACAACGGAAGATATCGGTATTTGCCTTGGTCAAACGTTCAAAGAAGCGCTCGGTGATAAAAAAGGAATTAAACGCTATGGAAATGCTTTTGTACCAATGGATGACGCTTTGGCTCAAGTCGTAGTGGATTTAAGCAATCGTCCTCATTTTGAATTTAAAGGTGACATTCCCGCGTCGCGCGTCGGTACATTTGATACAGAGCTTGTGTATGAATTTTTATGGAAATTTGCATTAGAATCTCGCATGAATGTACATGTAATTGTACACTACGGTAAAAATACACACCACATTATTGAAGCGGTATTTAAGGCATTAGCACGTGCTTTGGACGAAGCGACAACGATTGATCCGCGTGTCAAAGGTGTGCCTTCGACGAAAGGGATGTTGTAAATGATTGGCATTATCGACTATGGGATGGGCAACTTATACAGCGTAAGTAAAGCTCTTGAACGATTAAACTATGACTATATTATCTCCGCAGATCCTGCAGAACTAAGAAAGGCAAAAGGGCTGATTCTTCCTGGAGTTGGAGCATTCAAAGATGCGATGGAACAGCTGAATCAAACAAAGCTGACGGACTTTATTAAAGAAGAAGTAGCAAAAGGAATGCCTTTACTTGGAATTTGTTTAGGTATGCAGCTTTTATTTGAAGAAAGCGATGAGAACGGCGTAACAAAAGGACTGGAACTGTTAAAAGGGAGAGTGGAGCGTATTCCCGGCATTACTGCCGAAGGACAGACATATAAAGTTCCGCATATGGGCTGGAACTCTTTAGATTTTCATCAGCAGTCTGCTCTGCTTGATGGAATCAGTGAAGGTCACGTGTACTTTGTTCACTCTTATTACGTAAAAACAAATGATCAAGACGTGCTTTTAGCAACAAGTCCTTACGATGTTGAAGTTCCAGCAGTTGTTGGAAAAGAACACGTATTTGGCACTCAATTCCACCCTGAAAAAAGCAGTGCAATCGGAATGCAAATGCTGCAAAATTATGCAAACTTCTTAGAGAAAAGGAGCCCATCGTATGAGCAAATTTGAAATATATCCAGCCATTGATATGCGCGGAGGAAAGTGCGTCCGTTTGCTTCAAGGAGATTACACAAAAGAAACAGTGTACGGAGATTCTCCGGTAGATATGGCCACACAATTCGCAAGTGAAGGCGCTCAGTGGATTCACATGGTTGATCTGGACGGTGCAAAAGCGGCCAAGCGTGTGAATGATGAATTTGTGCTAGGCGTGAAAAAGAAATTAGATGTACGTGTGCAAATTGGAGGAGGCATTCGCTCAGAAGCTGACGTTGCTTACTATTTAGAAAACGGAATTGACCGCGTTATTTTAGGAAGTGCAGCTATTTCTAATCCTGAATTTGTGAAAAAAATGCTGAAGGAATATGGTGCGCGTATTGCTATTGGTATTGATGCACGTGATGGCTATGTTGCAACGGAAGGCTGGGTGGAAACATCTACAATCAAAGCGACAGAACTAGGAAAAGAATTGGCTAATGCTGGTGCGGAAACATTTATTTTCACGGATATTTCTACTGATGGTATGCTGTCTGGTCCTAATGTGGAAGGAATTGTTGAAATGGCTAAGGCTACTGGAAAAGGTGTGATTGCATCAGGGGGAGTTAGTAAACTTGCTGATCTAGATGCGCTAAAGAAATATGAAGCTGACGGCGTTATTGGTGCGATTGTAGGGAAAGCACTTTATACAAATAAGTTTACAGTAGCTGAAGCACTTCAAGAGGTGAAAGCGTAATGATTACAAAACGAATCATTCCTTGTTTAGATGTAAAGGACGGCCGTGTGGTAAAAGGAGTTCAGTTTGTGGAACTTCGAGATGCAGGAGATCCTGTAGAGTTGGCGAAATTTTACGATGAAGAAGGCGCAGACGAATTAGTCTTTTTAGACATTTCTGCTTCTCATGAAGGACGCAAAACGATGGTACATGTTGTAGAAGAAGTAGCATCTCAGCTAGCGATTCCTTTTACGGTGGGCGGAGGAATTAATGCATTAGAAGATATGAAAAGAATGCTTCGTGCTGGTGCAGACAAAGTGTCATTAAATACAGCGGCCGTACTCAATCCAACACTGATTACAGAAGGGTCCGATTTTTTTGGAGCTCAGTGTATTGTAGTAGCCATCGATGCTAAGTACGATGAAAGCTTACAATCATGGCGAGTCTATACACACGGAGGCCGCAACGCAACGAACTGGGAAGTAATCGACTGGGCAAGAGAAGCAGTGAAGCGCGGTGCGGGTGAGATCTTGTTAACGAGTATGGATAAAGACGGTGAAAAGTCAGGGTTTGATTTAGCATTAACCAAAGCAGTCAGCCAAGCGGTGAGCGTTCCTGTTATTGCTTCTGGCGGCGCAGGAAATGGTCAAGATTTTGTCGATGCGTTTGAGAAAGGGGAAGCTGACGCGGCTTTGGCGGCTTCGATCTTTCACTATAAAGAAACATCTGTAAAAGAAATTAAAAGCTATGCAAAACAACAAGGAGTGAGCATTCGATGACGATTGAAAACATTAAATTCAACAGTGATGGACTTGTGCCAGCTATTGTACAAGATGCTGTGAGCAAAGAAGTTTTAACATTGGCTTATATGAACGAAGAATCACTTCAAAAATCAATTGATACACGTGAAACATGGTTTTACAGCCGTTCTCGACAAGAGTTGTGGCACAAGGGCGCAACCTCTGGAAACACACAAAAAATTGTGAGCATGGCATATGACTGTGATGCCGATTCTCTTGTTGTAAAAGTGGAGCCTCAAGGTCCTGCTTGTCATACGGGCGCTTACAGCTGCTTTAATGAAACAATTCTTGGCGAAAATAAACAAAACGATAATCGGTTTGCTATTATTAATGAGCTAGAAGAAGTAATCGCTAAGCGTGAAGCTGAAATGCCAGAAGGAGCTTATACGACGTACTTATTCGATAAAGGCGTAGATAAAATCCTCAAAAAAGTAGGAGAAGAAGCTGGTGAAGTGATTATTGCAGCAAAAAATCGTGACCATGATGAGCTGAAGTGGGAAGTTGCAGATTTATTGTACCACGTACTTGTTTTACTTCGTGAGCAAAAGCTGCCTTTAGACGATGTCCTATCAGTATTAAAGGAGCGTCACTCTAGCTAATAGCTACATAGTGAAAGGAGAGAAGGAGTTGTCTCATTTTAGATAAAAGAGGCAAAACCTTCTCTTATTTGTGTCAAGAAACGACTGCTTACAGGCTCCTTTTTTGAATAGAGGTATTAAACTTCTTGGCAAATGTGATATACTACGAACGTCGAAATTATCAACTTATTTGGAGGGCTTAATGGAAAAACACTCAAAAGTAATTCAAAAAATGGCACAAGTAATTCCATTTTCGCAAACGGGTGACTTCTATTTCGAAAAAGCGCTGCAGGCGTTTGAAGAAGAGGAGTCGGATAAAGCGCTCAAGTATTTAACGCGTGCAAACAAAGAGAATGCCCGTAATCCACAGCTTCTTACAAACGTTGGAGTAGCTTTAACGGAGCAGGGAGATTATCAAGATGCCAACGAGCTTTTTCTCCATGTGATTCATCATATGGACGATAAATTAGGAAGCTGTTACTACTATATAGCCAACAGCTATGCGCATCTTGGACTGTTTGAAGAATCAAAAAAATACGCGATGTATTACATTGAGCATTTTCCAAATGGTGACCTCTTTCGATCGGCTACAGATCTGTTAGATTTACTATCAATTGATGTGGATGAAGAAGATGAAGAGCCTAAAAATCAGCTAGGCGACATGCTGATTATAAAACAAGAACAAGCAAAACGACTGCTTGAAGCAACGAATTTTGAAGAAGCAGTGGATTTGTTAACTGAAATAATTGATGAGTATCCAGAATTCTGGTCTGCATATAATAATTTAGCGTTAGCTTATTTTTATTTAAATAAAATTGATGAGGCAATGGATTTGCTGAATGAAGTATTGGAGAAAAACCCTGGAAATCTTCATGCGTTATGCAATCAGCTGATTTTCTATTATTATTGCCATAAGCATAAAGAAGTTGAGGAGCTTACAGACGGGCTTAGCCGCGTTTATCCAATGTCATTTGAACACCGCTATAAGCTTGGAGCAACATTTGCATTGATTGGTCAATACAAACTATCATACAGATGGTTAAAAAAGCTTTATACACAAGGATTTCAAGGAGACAACTCATTTCATTATTGGCTCTCATATGCCTCTTACTATACCGGACGTGAAGCGTTCGCTAAAGAAATGTGGAAGCTGGCATTGGAAGACGTTCCTGATAAAGAAGGAGAGGAGCCTTGGCGCATCAGTCAAAAAGCTGCGAAGGTTTTTCAATCGAAAGTGGATGTTACAGCGAAAAAGAAGTGTGCAACAAAAAATGTTCACGATCAGCTTTACAGCTTGTATATGGCAAAAAAGCTTCCTGAACAGCAGCGTCTGCTTCTTTTAGAAGAAATCAAGTCGTCCATACATATGAGTACACTTTTGGATGAAGTATATACGTATGTATGGCAGGATAAACAACATGTGATTTTTGAGGTGGCAGATGTTATTGAACTGGAGATGGAATCGCAGAATGAAAGTGATACCCAGGATCTTTTAAGCTTTTGGTTTTATGTATACGTACAGGTATATAAACAATCCTATGATTTTCAGCATGTGAACGTAAATGCATGGGCCGCAGCCGTCACATATATATGGGCGAAAGAAAAAAGGCAGGCTATTACTCAAGCCGATGCGGCAAAACAATATTCCATTTCCGCTGCAACAGTTAGAAAGTACAGTAAAATTGTGAATACGTTATTAAATTGAGCAAAAAAATAGACGGTAATAGGAAGAACATATTAGGATAGTGGTAACGAAATAATTATCCATAAATTTGGAATCAACTACGAAGGAATTTCCTAAAAGGAGTGTAAAGCAATGACAGAAGAAAAAATTTATGATGTCATTATTATTGGGGCAGGTCCAGCAGGTATGACTGCTGCTGTATATACATCTCGTGCAGATTTATCAACACTAATGATTGAACGCGGAATTCCAGGCGGTCAAATGGCTAATACAGAAGATGTAGAAAACTATCCAGGTTATGATCATATCCTTGGCCCTGACCTTTCTAACAAAATGTTTGAGCATGCAAAAAAATTCGGTGCGGAATATGCGTACGGTGATATTAAAGAAATCATCGACGGAGAAGAATACAAGACAGTTCGTGCAGGCAGCAAAGAATATAAAACACGTTCAGTAATCGTTGCTACTGGTGCAGAATATAAAAAATTAGGCGCGCCAGGAGAAAAAGAACTAGGCGGCCGCGGCGTATCTTATTGTGCTGTATGTGACGGCGCATTTTTTAAAGGTAAAGAGCTAGTCGTTGTAGGCGGTGGAGACTCTGCGGTTGAAGAAGGCGTATATTTAACACGCTTCGCAACAAAAGTAACAATTATTCACCGACGCGATGAGCTTCGCGCGCAGAAAATCCTACAGCAGCGTGCATTTGACAACGAAAAAGTTGATTTTATTTGGAATACAACGGTCAAAGAAGTAAATGAAAAAGACGGTAAAGTAGGCAGCGTAACGTTAGTAGACACAAAAACAGGTGAAGAGCGCGAGTTCGGTGCGGACGGCGTATTCATTTATGTTGGAATGGTTCCACTAACAAAACCATTCGAAAGCCTAAACATCACGAATAAAGAAGGATATATTGAAACGAACGAGCAAATGGAAACAAAAGTACCAGGTGTGTTCGCAGCTGGAGACGTTCGTGAAAAGGCTCTTCGTCAAATTGTAACAGCTACAGGTGATGGCAGCATTGCTGCTCAAGCGGCTCAGCACTATGTAGAAGAGTTAAAAGAAAAGTTAAAAGCTATTCAGCAATAAGGCTGAAATCAATCTTTTACAAAACGTAATTCGGTTTTAACTGTTCTGTAACACCTGTGAAACATTGATGGGGTACTATATAGATAGTAATTGACCCCCTTTTATAAAATATATGTATGTCGGGCATAGGACGTGTTCCTATGCCTCTTTTTTGTGACTATAACAGATTGAATTTCCGTATATAACAGCAATAGATTATTTTCAGAAAATTTAGTAATAGTTAGTTCATCTCCGTTGTGAGAGAAGTTTGTTTCGTAGTATAATAAAAGAAAATGTCAGTATACATATGATGAGGTGGAAAACATGCAAAGGGTCACAAATTGTGTATTAATGAAAGACGATAAAGTATTGTTGCTTCAAAAGCCACGAAGAAACTGGTGGGTGGCCCCGGGTGGGAAAATGGAGCAAGGAGAATCTGTAAAAGACTCTGTTGTGAGAGAATTTCGTGAAGAAACGGGAATTTATTTGAAAAATCCCACTGTAAAAGGTATCTTTACTTTTACGATGAAAGAAAACGATCAAATTTCATCTGAATGGATGATGTTTACTTTTTTTGCTACAGATTTTGATGGGACAAATGTGCTAGAATCAGAAGAAGGCAAACTCGGTTGGCATAATTTGAGTGAAGTAAGTGAATTGCCGATGGCACCGGGAGATCATCACATTATCGATTATGTAGCAAAAGGGTCGGGTGTTATTTATGGCAACTTTACGTATACAACGGATTTCGAGTTATTATCTTATCGAATTGATCCTTGTTAATGATAAATAGACATGTATGCATAGATTGAGGGGGATGGAAAATGAGTACTGGGTCTGTAAGCGATATTCAATTAGTGATTATTACTGGAATGTCAGGTGCAGGAAAAACAGTAGCAATTCAGAGTTTTGAAGATTTAGGGTTCTTTTGTGTAGATAATTTACCCCCTACATTGCTACCGAAATTTTTAGAACTCATGAAAGAGTCAGGGAATAAAATGAATAAAGTTGCTCTTGTTATGGACTTGCGAGGCAGAGAGTTTTTTGAAAGCCTGTTTGAAGCATTAGATAACATGAGTGAAACAACGTGGGTCACGCCACAAATTTTATTTTTAGATGCAAAAGATTCTGTATTGGTGACGCGCTATAAAGAAACGAGACGTTCACATCCGCTAGCTCCTTCGGGTTTACCTTTAGAAGGAATTGGTATGGAACGTGAGCTTCTTGAGGAGTTAAAGGGAAGAGCTCAGCTTATTTATGAGACGTCAGAGTTAAAACCAAGAGAGCTTAGAGAAAAGATTTTAACTCAGTTTTCGTCGCACGCTTCACAGGTTTTTACTGTTAATGTGATGTCGTTTGGTTTTAAATATGGTGTACCTATTGACGCTGATTTAGTCTTTGATGTGCGCTTTTTGCCAAACCCTCACTACATTGACCATATGCGTCCTAAAACAGGGCTTGAAGAAGAGGTTTCTTCTTACGTATTAAAATGGACGGAAACTCAAAAGTTCATTGAAAAAGTAGTAGACTTACTTTCGTTTATGCTTCCACAGTACAAGCGAGAAGGTAAAAGCCAGCTGGTCATTGCTATAGGATGCACAGGCGGACAGCATCGCTCCGTCACATTAGCTGAATATTTAGGTCACCATTTCCAGAATGAATACAAAACTCATATTTCTCATCGTGACATTGAGAGGAGAAAGGAAAATCATAGATGAGCAGTGAACAGCTTCCAAAAGTTGTCGTCATTGGGGGAGGAACGGGTTTACCAGTGCTGTTAAGAGGGTTGAAGGAATACCCTCTTGATCTTACAGCCATCGTAACCGTAGCAGACGACGGGGGAAGTTCTGGCCGATTGCGCGATGAACTTGAAATCCCTGCTCCTGGTGATATTCGAAATGTGCTAGTTGCTTTATCTGATGTAGAGCCACTAGTTGAAGAGCTTTTTCAGCATCGATTTGATACAGGAAATGAGCTTACAGGCCATTCTCTTGGCAATTTGTTGCTTGCAGCTATGACGTCTATTACTGGCGATTTTGTGCATGCTATACGAGAAATGAGCAAAGTACTAAACGTCAGAGGGAAAGTACTTCCAGCAGCTAATCAAAGTGTTGTGCTGCATGCGGAGATGCAAGATGGATCCATCGTAACAGGTGAATCTAAAATTCCAGAAGTTAATAAAAAAATTAATAAAGTATTTTTATCGCCCGCCGATGTGAAACCGCTTGTCGAGACAATAAAAGCGATTCGACGAGCTGATTTAATTGTGTTGGGGCCCGGAAGTCTTTATACAAGTATTTTGCCGAATTTACTGGTGCAGGATATTTGTAACGAGCTTTGTTCGACAAAAGCAAAGAAAGTGTACGTATGCAACGTGATGACGCAGCCGGGTGAGACATTGGGCTTTAAGGCAAGTGATCATATTAAAGCGCTTTACAATCATATGCCTTGTGCATTTTTAGATGCGATTATCGTCAATAATGCACCTATTCCAGCACCTTTGAAAAAGAAATACCAAGTAGAGCAGGCTCAGCCTGTAGAATATGATCGTGAAGTATTGCTAAAATTAGGGTTAGAAGTGATTGAAGATCAAATTATTCAGTATGACGGCAGCGTAATTAGGCATGATACAAAAAAAGTAGCAAAGCTTGTGTATTCTATGCTGACATCGCTGCAAGGTAAAACGAATACGGGTGTTTAACACTATTTCCGTATGTAGATTGGAGGTGAAGTTATGTCATTTGCATCAGAAACAAAAAAAGAGTTAACGAATTTAGAAGTCAAAGATTGCTGTGCAAAAGCAGAGCTTTCTGCATTAATTCGAATGAATGGTTCACTTTCTTTTTCGAATAAAAAATTCACGGTTGATGTTCAAACAGAAAACGCAGCGATTGCTCGGCGCATTTATGTCCTGCTTAAGAAAAATTATGATGTTTCAGTAGAACTGCTTGTGCGTAAGAAAATGCGGTTGAAAAAAAACAATGTGTATATTGTTCGATTAGTAGAGAAAACGAGAATGCTTTTGGAAGACTTAAAAATTGTAGAAGAAGGATTCACGTTTACACATCGTATTTCAGCAGAGCTAGTACAAAAAAAATGCTGTAAGCGATCCTACTTAAGAGGCGCATTTTTAGCCGGCGGTTCTATTAATAACCCAGAGACATCATCGTACCATCTTGAAATCTTTTCATTGTATGAAGAGCACAACGAAGCTTTATGCAATTTAATGAACGAATTTCAATTGAATAGTAAAACATTAGAACGGAAAAAAGGCTATATTAACTATTTGAAAGAAGCTGAAAAAATTACGGAGTTTCTAAATATCATTGGAGCCCATAACGCTCTGTTACGGTTTGAGGATGTAAGAATCGTCCGAGATATGCGAAATTCCGTTAATCGCTTAGTTAATTGTGAAACAGCTAACTTAAATAAAACGATCGGAGCGGCTATTCGTCAAGTGGAAAACATTCGTTATATTGATGAAACAGCTGGATTAGACATCTTACCAGAAAAGCTAAGAGAAATTGCTCGTTTGCGTGTGGAATACCAAGACGTTACGTTAAAGGAGCTTGGTGAGATGGTATCTGGAGGTCAAATTAGCAAATCGGGCATTAACCATCGGTTGCGTAAAATTGACCAAATAGCAGACAAGCTTCGCGCCGGTCAGCCAGTCACATAAGGGGAATTGCAAGGGGGAGGATTTTATCATGGAAAAACAAGTAGAAGTAAAATTAAAAACGGGATTACAGGCTCGTGTTGCGGCACTATTTGTGCAAGAAGCAACTCGTTTTACATCTGATGTGTACTTGAAGAAAGATGAGAAAGTAGTCAACGCTAAAAGTATCATGGGGTTAATGAGCTTAGCGATTAATAATGGGTCTCTTATTACGCTCATTGTTGAAGGGGTAGATGAAAAAGAAGCAATGGATGCGTTAGTAGCTTACGTAGAGAACGATGCATAAAAAAGCCTTTCCCAAAGTGGGAAAGGCTTTTTTCTTATTTAGGGTCGTTTTCTAATACTTTGTCAATTAGACCGTATTCTAAAGCGCGTTCAGCAGTCATGAAATTATCACGATCTGTATCACGTTGTAGCACTTCTAACGGTTGACCTGTACGCTCAGCTAAAATTGAATTTAGTTTTTCGCGTAAGAATAGAATACGTTTTGCCGCAATTTCGATTTCAGTAGCTTGTCCTTGAGCACCACCAAGAGGTTGATGAATCATTACTTCGCTGTTTGGAAGAGCAAAACGTTTGCCCTTTTCACCAGCAGCCAGTAAGAAAGCACCCATTGATGCAGCCATACCGATACAAATTGTAGAAACTTTTGGCTTAATGAATTGCATCGTATCGTAGATAGCCATTCCAGCTGTAATAGAGCCACCTGGACTGTTGATATAAAGTGAGATATCTTTTTCTGGGTCTTCAGCAGCTAAGAATAGAAGCTGAGAAACGATTGAGTTAGCTACATTATCGTCAATAGCACTACCTAAAATAATAATGCGGTCTTTTAATAAACGTGAATAAATGTCATAAGCACGTTCACCACGGTTTGTTTGTTCAATAACTGTAGGAATTAAGTTCATATTAAATTCCTCCTTAACAAGAATAATTTGTTATGTACCTATAATACACGTATGGTCAATAAAGGTCAAACAAAAGAACCTCTACTACACATATTCGCTTAAAAGACTATGTATTCCTCTTTGACATTATTAAAATTTTTCCCCCTTCTAAAAAAAATAAACGTAGTATTCTATTGAAAAGAGAAGTTTTCTCTCCTATAATGGAAGTTGTGACAAATATGCCCTCGTAGTGTAGTGGATAGCACAAGAGATTCCGGTTCTCTTAGGGTGGGTTCGAATCCTGTCGAGGGCGTCTTAAAACGTTGCGTTTTACGCAACGTTTTTTATTTTGAGTAAAAAGGCTCATCTTCTCAAAAAATAATATTTATTTTCCTCCTATAACCCTTTATACGCGTAAGGAAGCAAGAAATTAATTCCATTGTACCGGTTGCGGAATTTGTCAGAATACTATAAAACAGTATATAAGGAAAAGAAACACGGAGGAGGAATAAATATGAAATATATGAACAAACTTTTCATTGTCAGTGCATCGGTAGCACTATTGCTGTCTGCATGCGGGACGAACGAAGATTCTGCTCAGCCGAAGTCTAATGATCAAGCAGAAAATGTTCAGCAGGACACAGCTTCTAAATCTGATCAAACATCAGGCGCTGCAAAAGAAGATTCGAAAAAAGATGCGGATTCTTCCAAGGTCTCAGCCAAACCTTCAGGAAGTCAATCATCAACTAGCGAAACAGCGGATGATGAACAGTCAACGTTTTCTTCAGAAACAAAACTAACAAAAAGCCCAGAACAAGATTATTCTATTCAAGTAATGGACGGTTATAAACTAACGGGTGAAGAACCAGGAAAAGATGCGTTAGTATTAACTTCAGATGATTCTCAATTTATGCGTATCGAAATGCTTTCATCAAAAGCATCGATGGACGACGCTGCTCAATCTGTTAAACAAACGGCAACAGCAGTTAATAAAAATGCAGCAGAGAAAAAGAATCTTGAAGAGACTGGAATCTTCAAAGATTCTGTTTGGTATGAAGCCACATCTGGCGATCATACGGTAAACGCTGTGTTGGTTAAAGGAAAGAAACCAATGAAGCTAACCATCTTCACGAAAAATGACGAAGAAAACTTGGACAAGTTTATGCAAATGGCACAAACCATTCAATAAGTAATTTTTCTATATATTATACACATGCAGAAAATTCGACATGACGAAGAAAACGTCATGTCGGATTATTACTCGGATCATGTGGTTGGTGCGAATTATAATGAAAAGTTATAAAGGTGCATAACTCTATTACTTTTTTGATGGTTAGTAATTAAAAATAGGATGAACCGCTTCGTTAACAAAGGTTGACGGAGATTTTTTGATGAAAAAATTACATATAAAAAATAGTTACATGCTCTTTGAAAGCGTTTTTATAGTAAAATAGATGAAGGGGAGGGGAGAAATAATGGAGATTGGATTATTTCAGCAGCAGTCGTTAAAGCTGACGATGTCAAAAGAATTATCACAAGCTATTTCTCTTTTACAATATTCATCGATGGATATTGTAGCGTTTTTACATGAGCAGGCGCTTCAAAATCCGCTTATAGATTTTTCAGAGCTGCCCGTCTATACATCTCACAATCAAAAAAATCATGCAACTTCTGATTCAACAGATTATATGAGCAGTATACCAGCTCCTAAAGAAACGCTGTACGAACATTTAATGAATCAATCCGCATTGTTAAAATTAGATGAATGTGAGCAGGCAGCCGTTGAGTTTGTTATTCATAGTCTGGATGATGCTGGCTATTTGCACGATGAGTTAATCATACTTGCTAACCAGCTTGGCCAAGGTCAAGAGCAGGTTGAAAAGGCTCTCCAGCTTGTGCAGCAGATGGACCCGGCAGGAGTAGGGGCAAGAAGTTTACAAGAGTGCTTAATGCTTCAATTAAAAAGGAATAATCAATGGACAGAAAAAATAGAGCAAATTTTGACACATCACTTTGAGGAATTTGCGTATAAAAAATGGATGAAAATCTCAAAGTTATGTCAAATCTCACTTGAAGCTCTTCAACAATTACATGAACAGATTAAGAAATTAAATCCTCGTCCTGGATCGTTTTATATGAAGTCCAATGAACGATTCATTGTACCGGATTTTATTGTGAAAATTGAAGATGGAAATGTCGTTGCTTATGCAAATGAGGATTTGGAACCTCGACTTTCAGTGAATGAACAATACAAACTTCAGCTGAAAAATAGGCAGAACCAAGAAATGTTTTCTTATTTGCAAGAGAAATATCGTGAATTCCAATGGATTATGAAAAGTTTACACACACGCAAAGATACATTAAACGCATTAATGAATACCTTACTCGTTGAACAAGAAGCATTTTTTAAAAAGGGTCCTTCGTATTTGAAGCCGTTAACAATGAAGGAAGTAGCGGAACAAACGTCTGTGCATGAATCAACGATTAGCCGTGCTACTCGGCACAAATATATTCAAACGCCTTTTGGCACCTTTTCAATGAAATCTTTTTTCTCAACTAGTATTCAACTGGGCAACAACGAAGCGACTTCTACAACTCACGTAAAAGAACTGCTTAAAAAGCTAGTAGCAGAAGAAAACAAACAGCGTCCGCTTTCAGATCAGCAGTTGGCTAACGTCTTGCAAAGCAATTATAACGTTACTATTTCAAGAAGAACGGTAGCCAAATATAGAGACCAATTAAACGTTCTACCATCCAGTCAACGAAAACTTTTTGTGACGCAGTAAAGGAGTGAGAATGTGGAAGTCGTACTGTATACCAAAAATGGCTGTCATTTATGCGATGATGCAAAGAAGCTGCTTGCAGAGATGCAGTCTGAGTTTCCCTTGCAGCTTATTGAACGAGATATTTACAAAAACGATGAGTGGCTGGAAAAGTATCACCTTGCGATTCCTGTAGTAGAAATGGATGGAGAAGAAGTGGAATATGGAAAAATAACAGGTATTCCATTAAGAAAACGCTTACTTTTAAAAATAGGCAACACATGAGTTGAATAAAGGATTCACTCCTGTTAGAATAGATTTTGTAGCAGGGTGAATTTTTTTTGCGCAAGGTGGGACATAATATGTCTATACGGGACAAAATATGTCCAGCGAGTTTATGCCTTAAGGGGATTTTAACATGCGTTCTTTAATAGAAGTACAACGAAAATTATTACCTGAACTTCTCTCAGTTATGCAAAAGCGCTATCAAATCTTGCAATACATACGTTTAATGCAGCCGATTGGCCGCAGAAACTTAGCTGTAAGCCTTGGGCTAACAGAACGTGTGTTACGAAGCGAAGTAACATTCTTAAAAGAACAAGATTTGATTGACATTTACCCTAGTGGGATGACGCTTACAAACGAGGGAGAACTACTTCTAGCTGAATTAGAAGAAGTAATGAAGGAAGTTTCAGGACTTCGATTATTGGAAACAACATTAAAAGAGGCGTTTTCTTTATCAGAAGTTGTTGTTGTATCTGGAGATAGTGATCAGTCTCCTTGGGTCAAAAATGAAATGGGTCGAGCATCTGTTTCGTGTATCAAGGAGCGCCTTGTTGGTGAAAAAAATACCGTTGCTGTTACAGGTGGTACAACGCTTGCCGCCGTTGCCGAAATGATGACACCTGATTCAAAACACCCTGATATACTTTTTGTACCTGCTCGCGGAGGGCTAGGTGAAAATGTACAAAACCAAGCAAACACGATTTGTGCTAAGATGGCTGAAAAGTCCATGAGTCACTATCGCTTGCTTCATGTTCCAGATCAGCTTAGTGATGAAGCATACCGATCCATTATCGGTGAGCCATCTATTAAAGACATGCTTCATTTAATCAAGTCCGCTGGTATGGTTGTTCACGGAATAGGAGACGCTATGACAATGGCAGAACGCCGTAAAACACCACAGGCTGACTTAGAAAAAGTGAAAAATGGACATGCTGTAGGTGAGGCATTTGGATACTATTTTAATCATCAAGGCGAAGTTGTTCATAAAGTTAAAACAGTTGGCATACAACTCGATGATTTAAAGAACAATAAATGTGTTATTGCTGTTGCAGGAGGTTCATCAAAAGCAAAGGCAATTAAAGCGTTTATGCAACAAGCGCATGATTCGATTCTCATTACAGATGAAGGCGCCGCAAAAGAGTTAGTAAGGGATTTTAATTAATCCCTCATATAAAAAATACTTTTTACATTCAAGGAGGAAATACCCATGGCAGTAAAAATTGGTATTAACGGATTTGGTCGTATCGGCCGTAATGTATTCCGCGCAGCTTTAAAAAATGATAACGTTGAAGTAGTAGCAATCAACGACTTAACAGATGCTAACATGCTTGCTCACCTTTTAAAATATGATTCTGTACACGGAAAATTAGATGCAGAAGTAGTAGTAGATGGTAGCAACTTAGTAGTAAACGGTAAAACAATCGAAATCTCTGCTGAACGTGACCCAGCTCAATTATCTTGGGGCAAACAAGGCGTAGAAATCGTTGTTGAATCTACTGGATTCTTCACAAAACGCGCTGACGCTGCGAAACACTTAGAAGCAGGAGCTAAAAAAGTAATCATCTCTGCTCCAGCATCTGACGAAGATATCACAATCGTAATGGGTGTTAACGAAGACAAATACGATGCGGCTAACCACAACGTAATTTCAAACGCTTCTTGTACAACTAACTGCTTAGCGCCATTTGCTAAAGTGTTAAATGACAAGTTCGGTCTTAAACGCGGAATGATGACAACAGTTCACTCTTACACAAACGACCAACAAATCTTAGACTTACCACATAAAGATTACCGTCGTGCTCGTGCGGCTGCTGAAAACATCATCCCAACTTCAACTGGTGCTGCTAAAGCTGTATCTCTAGTATTACCTGAATTAAAAGGTAAATTAAACGGTGGAGCTATGCGTGTTCCAACTCCAAACGTTTCTTTAGTAGACTTAGTTGCTGAACTTGACAAAGAAGTAACTGTTGAAGATGTAAACAACGCTCTTAAAGAAGCTGCTGAAGGCGATCTTAAAGGCATCCTTGGTTACAGCGAAGAGCCACTAGTATCTGGTGACTACAATGGTAACATCAACTCTTCTACAATCGATGCATTATCTACAATGGTAATGGAAGGTAACATGGTTAAAGTTATCTCTTGGTACGATAACGAGAGCGGATATTCTAACCGTGTAGTAGACCTTGCTCAATACATCGCTGCTAAAGGACTATAAGAATAACTTAAAATTCGCTTCTATTTGATTCAATAAGACAGAAATCGACTAGACTTTCCTTTTTTATTGGATATCTGAAAATAGAACGACTATAATAAGACTTGCTAAGGAAGAGAGGGGCATACCCCCTCTTCCTTGATTTATGTATTGGCTTCTACATGAAAAAGCATCATAAGCAGCTAACTGGAGTTTCACTTTATATAGAAAGGCGCCAATATATAAAATGAAATGTACGGTGGTTTGTGGATTGATGATTACATAGAAGCCTACTTGCTTAGTACCATAAATACTTAAGGAGGCCTTTTAACGATGAACAAAAAAACGTTGAAAGACATCGATGTAAAAGGAAAGCGAGTATTTTGTCGCGTAGACTTTAACGTACCAATGAAAGACGGAAAAGTAACAGACGAAACTCGTATTCGTGCAGCTATTCCTACTATTCAATATTTAGTAGAACAAGGTGCAAAAGTAATTTTAGCTAGCCATCTTGGACGTCCAAAAGGCGAAGTTGTTGAAGAGTTACGTCTAAATGCTGTTGCAGAACGTTTACAAGCTCTTCTTGGTAAAGACGTTGCAAAAGCTGACGAAGCTTTTGGCGAAGAAGTAAAGAAAACAATCGACGGTATGAGCGAAGGCGATGTTTTAGTACTTGAAAACGTACGTTTTTACCCAGGTGAAGAGAAAAACGATCCTGAATTAGCAAAAGCATTTGCTGAATTAGCAGACGTGTACGTAAACGATGCATTCGGTGCAGCTCACCGTGCGCATGCTTCAACAGAAGGAATTGCACAACATATTCCAGCAGTAGCAGGTTTCTTAATGGAAAAAGAGCTTGATGTGCTTTCAAAAGCATTATCAAACCCAGAACGTCCATTTACTGCAATCGTTGGTGGAGCAAAAGTTAAAGACAAAATCGGTGTAATTGACCACTTGCTTGATAAAGTAGATAACTTAATCATCGGTGGAGGACTTTCTTACACATTTATTAAGGCACTAGGCCATGAAGTAGGTAAATCACTTCTTGAAGAAGACAAGATTGAACTTGCAAAATCTTTCATGGAAAAAGCTAAGAAAAACGGAGTAAACTTCTACATGCCAGTGGACGTGGTAGTAGCAGATGACTTCTCAAATGATGCTAATATTCAAGTTGTATCAATTGAAGATATTCCAAGCGATTGGGAAGGCTTAGACGCAGGACCGAAAACGCGTGAAATCTATGCTGACGTAATCAAAAACTCTAAGTTAGTTATTTGGAATGGACCAATGGGTGTATTTGAATTAGATGCATTTGCTAACGGAACAAAAGCAGTAGCAGAAGCTTTAGCAGAAGCAACTGACACATATTCAGTAATCGGCGGAGGAGACTCTGCAGCAGCTGTTGAAAAATTCAACTTAGCTGATAAAATGAGCCATATTTCTACAGGTGGCGGTGCGTCACTAGAGTTTATGGAAGGTAAAGAACTTCCAGGCGTAGTTGCATTAAACGATAAGTAAGTTTATGTTTCAGTAAGACGGAGGACCGACCTGACGACTGATAATATAAAAAATTATCAAGCAGCGAAGATGGATGACCAAGAGATAAAAGGGACCGAATCACTTTTAACAGCACCCTCTTGGACATCCAACGCGTGAAGGGAAAACCCACAATAAACAAAGGACGGTGTTATACATGCGTAAACCAATTATTGCAGGAAACTGGAAAATGAACAAAGTACTTTCTGAAGCAACTAGCTTTGTTGAAGAAGTAAAAGGAGCAGTACCATCTCCTGAAAGCGTAGAATCAGTAGTATGTGCACCTGCACTATTTTTAGATCGTTTAGTAGAAGCGACTAAAGGCACAGACTTAAAAATTGGTGCACAAAACATGCACTTTGAAGAAAACGGTGCGTTCACTGGAGAAGTGAGCCCTGTTGCTTTAGCAGACTTAGGTGTGAACTATGTCATTTTAGGACACTCTGAGCGTCGTGAAATGTTTGCTGAAACGGACGAAACAGTAAACCAAAAAACAATTGCTGCATTCAAACACGGTTTAACACCAATCGTTTGCTGCGGTGAAACAAACGAAGAGTACGAACAAGATCAAACAAAAACAGTTGTAGCTAATCAAGTACAAAAAGCATTAGCTGGTCTAACTGATGAGCAAGTAAAACAAACGGTTATCGCATATGAGCCAATCTGGGCAATCGGTACAGGTAAATCTTCAACTGCTGAAGGTGCAAACGAAGTTTGTGCATACATCCGTAGCGTTGTTGCAGAACAATTCTCTCAAGATGTTGCAGATGCTGTACGTATTCAATACGGAGGTAGCGTAAAACCTGCTAATATTAAAGAATATATGTCTCAATCAGACATTGACGGAGCTTTAGTAGGTGGAGCAAGCTTAGAAGCAGATTCTTTCTTACAGCTTTTGGAGGCTGGTAAGTAATGAGTAAAAAGCCAGTAGCATTAATCATCTTAGATGGTTTTGCATTACGCGATGAAGATAAAGGTAATGCGGTAACACATGCAAAAAAACCAAACTTCGACCGTTTCTGGAACGAGTATCCTCATGCTACACTTCAGGCGTCTGGAGAAGCTGTAGGCTTACCAGAAGGCCAAATGGGTAACTCTGAAGTAGGTCACTTAAACATCGGCGCAGGCCGAATTGTGTACCAAAGCTTAACTCGTGTAAACGTAGCAATTCGTGAAGGCGAGTTTGAACAAAACGAAACGCTTCTAGCAGCTGTAAAGCACGCGAAAGAAAAGGGTACAAACCTTCATCTTTTCGGGCTTTTATCTGATGGCGGTGTACACAGTCATATCGAACATCTATATGCATTATTGCGTCTAGCTAAGAGTGAAGGCTTAGAAAAAGTCTACATTCATGGCTTCTTAGATGGTCGTGACGTAGCACCTCAATCTGCTGAAACGTATTTAAAAGAACTTAATGAAAAAATTGAAGAGTACGGCGTTGGTGAAATTGCAACACTTTCAGGACGTTACTACTCAATGGACCGCGACAAACGCTGGGAGCGCGTAGAGAAATCATACCGCGCAATGGTGTACGGCGAAGGTCCATCATATACAAGCGCTGAAGAGTGCGTAAAAGATTCGTATGACAATGGAATCTATGACGAATTCGTTTTACCTTCTGTTATTACAAAAGAAGACGGATCGCCAGTTGCGACAATTCAAGACGAAGATGCAGTTATTTTCTACAACTTCCGTCCGGATCGCGCAATTCAAATTTCAAATACGTTCGCAAACGAAGATTTCCGTTCATTTGATCGCGGTGAAAAACATCCAAAAAACTTACATTTTGTATGTTTAACTCACTTCAGCGAAACAGTTGACGGATATGTAGCCTTTAAGCCAATTAACTTGGATAACACGCTTGGTGAAGTATTATCTCAAAATAACTTAAAGCAGCTTCGTATTGCCGAGACAGAAAAATATCCTCACGTAACGTTCTTTATGAGCGGTGGACGTGAAGCAGAGTTTCCTGGTGAAACACGTATCTTAATTGATTCACCAAAAGTAGCAACATATGACTTGAAACCTGAGATGAGTGCTTATGAAGTGACGGACGCGTTGCTTGCAGAAATCGAAGGCGATAAGCAAGACGCTATTTTATTAAACTTTGCAAATCCTGATATGGTAGGCCATTCAGGTATGTTAGAACCAACTGTAAAAGCGATTGAAACAGTAGATGAGTGCTTAGGCAAAATTGTAGATGCAATTTTAGCTAAAGGCGGTACAGCAATCATCACAGCAGACCATGGTAATGCTGATGAAGTGATTACGCTTGAAGGTAATCCAATGACGGCTCATACAACGAATCCTGTTCCAGTAATCGTAACCAAACAAGGCTTAGAGCTTCGTGAAGACGGTATTCTAGGAGATCTAGCTCCTACGATGCTTACTCTTCTAGACGTAGCACAGCCAAAAGAAATGACAGGTAAAACATTAATTAAATAATTAATTATAAAGGAGAGTTTTAAAATGCCAGCAATTCTTGACATTTATGCACGCGAAGTATTAGATTCTCGCGGTAACCCAACAGTTGAAGTTGAAGTATATACTGAATCAGGCGCTTTCGGACGCGCTTTAGTACCAAGTGGTGCTTCTACTGGTGAATACGAAGCAGTAGAATTACGCGATGGTGACAAATCTCGCTACCTAGGTAAAGGTGTATTAAAAGCAGTAGAAAACGTAAACGAAATTATCGCTCCTGAATTAGTAGGTATGGACGTAACTGATCAAATCGGTATCGACCGCCTTATGATCGAGTTAGACGGTACTGAAAACAAAGGTAAATTAGGTGCCAACGCTATTCTTGGTGTATCTATGGCAGTAGCTCACGCAGCAGCTGATTTCGTAGGTCTTCCATTATACCGTTACCTTGGTGGATTCAACGCTAAGCAATTACCAACTCCAATGATGAACATCATCAACGGTGGTTCTCATGCTGATAACAACGTTGACTTCCAAGAATTCATGATCTTACCTGTAGGAGCTCCTACATTTAAAGAAGCAATCCGTATGGGTGCTGAAGTATTCCACGCGTTAAAATCTGTTTTATCTGCTAAAGGCTTAAACACAGCTGTAGGTGACGAAGGTGGTTTCGCTCCTAACTTAGGTTCTAACCGTGAAGCATTAGAAGTAATTGTAGAAGCAATCACAAAAGCTGGTTACGAAGCTGGTAAAGACATCCAATTAGGTATGGACGTAGCTTCTTCTGAGTTCTTCAACAAAGAAACTGGTAAATATGACTTAGCAGGCGAAGGCCGTACAGGCGTAACTTCTGCTGAAATGGTAGATTTCTACGAGCAGTTAGTTAACGAATTCCCAATCGTTTCAATCGAAGACGGTTTAGACGAAAATGACTGGGATGGTCACAAGCTATTAACTGAGCGCATTGGCGGAAAAGTACAGCTTGTTGGTGACGATCTATTCGTAACAAACACGAAAAAACTTGCTCAAGGTATCGAACAAGGCGTAGGTAACTCTATCCTTATCAAAGTTAACCAAATCGGTACATTAACTGAAACGTTCGAAGCTATCGAAATGGCTAAACGTGCTGGTTACACAGCAGTAGTTTCTCACCGTTCTGGTGAAACTGAAGATGCAACAATCGCTGATATCGCTGTTGCAACAAACGCTGGTCAAATCAAAACTGGTTCTATGAGCCGTACAGATCGTATTGCGAAATACAACCAATTACTACGCATCGAAGACGAGCTAGGTGTTCTAGCTGTATACGATGGCGCTAAATCTTTCTACAACTTAAAAAAATAAGTTGAAAGTAAAAAAAACGGATGACGATTGTCATCCGTTTTTTTTACGTTAAAATCCGTTGTATTTAACTGCCATTACTTGTACGAGAGGGTTTTTTATGATAAATTAACCTTAGCGTAGTGCGCGTACTTTATCCCCGGTAATGCCAATCAGAAGGGATGAAGAAACCCCGCTGATTGACTATTACTTGGTGTAGGAGGTGTGTCTTAGTGCATACATTGCTGATTACTTTGCTAGTGATTGTTTCAATTGCTTTGATTGTTGTGGTCGTTTTACAATCAAGTAAAACTACTGGATTATCTGGAGCTATTTCCGGTGGAGCTGAAACGTTATTTGGGAAACAAAAAGCACGTGGAATTGACTTAGTTTTACACCGTTTGACAGTAGTGTTATCTATCCTATTCTTTGTATTAACACTTGCTGTATCTTATTTCAAACTTTAATATGTTACTGGATAGACTGCCACCTAATGCATATGTACTTGGTGTATACCAACTTATGTATTAGGTGGTTTTTTAATGGGTGTGTTGAATACTTTAATTTCATTTTTAAGTAATGATATAATATAGCTTTAGAAAAAAGTACTAAATATAGTATAAAAGCGTAAAAGTTGATGGCCACATCTCTTGTTATGTGATGGCCGTCACATAAATACATGTTTTTTTCTATTAGGACTGCAGATATTATAACTAAAAGGAGTTAAATGATATATGAAAATTGCACAACCAAAGCCATTTACATTTGAAGGCGGCGAAAAAGCTGTTTTATTACTTCATGGTTTTACCGGAAATTCTGCTGACGTTCGTATGTTAGGTCGTTTTTTAGAGAAAAAAGGATACACATGCCACGCACCTCATTACAAAGGACATGGCGTAGCGCCTGAAGAACTTGTTCATACTGGTCCAAAAGATTGGTGGAAAGATGTCATGGACGGCTATGAGTTTTTGAAAAGCAAAGGTCATGAAAGTATTGCCGCTGTAGGTCTTTCACTAGGTGGCGTATTTTCACTGAAATTAGGTTACACTGTACCTATAAAGGGTATTGTGCCTATGTGCGCCCCTATGTATATAAAGAGTGAAGAAGTCATGTATGAAGGTGTTTTAGCGTATGCACGCGAATATAAAAAGCGTGAAGGTAAATCGTCTGAACAGATTGAACAAGAAATGGAAGAGTTCAAGCAAACACCAATGAACACATTAAAGTCTTTACAGGAATTAATCGCTGAAGTGCGAAATTCAGTTGATATGATTTATGCACCGACATTTGTTGTACAAGGTCGTCATGATCATATGATTAATACAGACAGCGCCAATATTATTTATAATAGCGTCGAGTCTCCTACAAAAGATATAAAATGGTACGAAGAATCTGGTCATACCATTACCTTTGATAAAGAGCGTGATCAGCTTCACGAGGATGTATATGCATTTTTGGAATCACTTGATTGGTGATAGAGATAATACGAATAAAGAAAAAGGAGGGACATGATGTGAAAGAAGAAAATCAGCCCTATATAAATGAAATATTGGATTTTATAAAAAGGGATAATTACAAACCTTTGACTGTCCAAGAGCTTGCAAAAGAATTTAATACTGAGGATGCAGAGTCATTCAAAGAGTTTGTGAAGGCACTTGTTATTATGGAAGAGAAGGGTTTAATTATCCGAGCAAGAAACGATCGCTACGGGCTGCCGGAACAAATGAATTTTGTCAAAGGGAAAGTAAGCGGACATGCAAAAGGGTTTGCATTCGTAGTTCCTGAAGAAAAAGATGCGGGTGATGTATTTATTCCCCCTACTGAAACAAACAATGCTATGCACGGAGATATTGTGCTTGCAAGAGTGTCATCAGAATCATCAGGTGCTCGTCGTGAAGGAACCATTGTAAAAATCTTAGAACGAGGTACCCAGCAAATTGTAGGTACGTATACGCAAAGCAAAAATTTTGGCTTTGTGATTGCGGATGACAAAAAAATTGCAGGTGATATCTTTATTCCCAAAGCAGCAAGAAACGGTGCAGTTGAAGGCCATAAAGTAGTAGTAGAACTGACAACCTATCCGGAAGGCCGCATGAACGCAGAAGGAAAAGTTGTTCAAATTCTTGGACATAAAAACGATCCGGGGATCGATATCATTTCTGTTATCCATAAGCACGGTCTTCCTCAAGAATTTCCTGCTGATGCTTTAACACAAGCAATTGATACACCTGAAACGATTGACGAAAAAGATATCGGCAACCGCCGCGATCTTCGTGATCAAGTTATTGTAACCATTGACGGAGCAGATGCAAAAGATTTGGATGACGCCGTAACGGTTACAGAGCTTGAAAATGGAAACTACAAATTAGGCGTCCATATTGCAGATGTAAGTCACTACGTTAAAGAAGGTTCTCCGATTGATGTAGAAGCAGCAGAGCGCGGAACAAGCGTCTATTTAGTAGACCGAGTTATTCCGATGATTCCTCACCGTTTATCTAATGGAATTTGCTCATTAAATCCAAAGGTTAACCGTTTTACGCTTTCTTGTGAGATGGAAATTGATCCACAGGGTGAAGTAGTGAAACATGAGATTTTTGAAAGTGTCATCAAAACGACAGAACGAATGACGTATTCAGACGTTAACAAAATCTTAGTGGATAAAGACGAAGAAGTGTTAGAACGCTACGAGCCAATTGTTCCGATGTTTGAGCGTATGGAAAAGCTGGCAGCTATTCTTCGTAAAAAGAGAATGGATCGCGGTGCCATTGATTTTGATTTCAAAGAGGCAAAAGTATTAGTAGACGATGATGGCCATCCTCACGATGTTATTTTGCGTGAACGTTCGGTTGCTGAAAAGCTAATCGAAGAATTTATGCTAGCGGCGAATGAAACAGTAGCAGAACATTTTCACTGGATGAACGTACCGTTCATTTATCGTATTCATGAAGATCCAGATGCAGAGAAGCTTACTCGTTTCTTAGAGTTCATTACAAACTTTGGTTACACGGTGAAAGGAACAGGAAACGATATTCATCCGCGTGCGCTGCAGGATATTTTAGAAGAAGTAAAAGGTACGCCTGAAGAGATGGTTATTTCAACTGTTATGCTTCGTTCGATGAAACAAGCGAAATATGAGGCAGAAAGTTTAGGCCACTTTGGTTTATCAGCTGAGTTCTATACGCATTTTACGTCTCCAATTCGTCGTTATCCGGATTTAATCGTTCATCGTCTCATTCGCACGTATTTAATTGAAGGAAAAACAGATCAGCAAACGCAAGAAAAATGGCGCGAGCTTCTGCCTGATGTTGCTGAGCATTCTTCTAATATGGAACGTCGTTCAGTTGACGCTGAGCGGGAAACGGACGATATGAAAAAAGCTGAGTTTATGGCTGATAAAGTTGGGGAAGTATTTAATGGTATTATTAGCTCTGTTACTAACTTTGGAATGTTCGTGGAGCTAGAAAATACGATTGAAGGTTTAGTTCACGTCAGTGACTTAACAGATGACTATTATCGTTACGACGAACGTCACTATGCGATGATTGGAGAAAAAACGGGCAATGTCTTCCGAATTGGAGACGAAATTGAAGTGAAAGTCGCCGATGTGAATAAAGACGAGCGTTCAGTTGACTTTATTATTGTAGGAATGAAAGAAAGCCGCAAACGCTTATCTAAAGACCGTCCTAAAGTGATTAAAGCAAAACAAAAGTCACGCAAAGATGATAAAGGAAAAGGTCGCGAGGGCAGCCGAAGCAAAAATGAAGAGTGGTCTACTCAAAAGCCAAAGAAGAAAAAGAAAAAGAGATTCTTCGAGGGTGCCCCAAATGTTAAGCGCAAAAAGAAAAAGCGTAAATAATCGAAATCGACAGCAGTGAAGCAGAAGGGTATTCCTTCTGCTTCAAAACAGCTCCATTAAACGTTTTAGTTGTTGTTTAGATTTCCATACAGTAAAATGATACATAATATCATACATATACGTAAGTACGGCTGAAGGGAAGGAACGTTTTATGCCAAAAGGTGAAGGGAAATTAATTGCACAAAACAAAAAAGCCCGCCACGACTTTTTTATTGAAGAAACATATGAGACGGGTATTGTTCTACAAGGAACGGAAATCAAATCAATTCGTAATGGGCGTGTAAATTTAAAGGACTCTTTTGCTCGTGTGCAAAACGGAGAAGTATTTCTACACAATATGCACGTTAGTCCTTACGAACAAGGAAATCGATACAATCATGAGCCGTTGCGTACACGAAAGCTATTGCTCCATAAGCGTGAAATCAGCAAGCTAATTGGCTATTCAAAAGAAACGGGTTATTCATTAGTTCCTTTAAAAGTGTATTTAAAAAATGGATACGCAAAGGTTTTACTAGGGCTTGGTAAGGGTAAAAAGAAATATGACAAGCGTGAAGACTTAAAGCGAAAAGAAGCGAAGCGCGATATCGAACGAGCATTTCGTGATCGTCAAAAGATGTGACATTACAAAATCTTACAATTGCAAAATGCTCATTTTGTGATATAATAAGTATTGTTATCAGTTAGATTTCATTTTGCATACTGAAGTCGCTATCTGATGTAAGATTTTTTCTTACACATTCCGACTCCCTTTTATATGGGGACGTTACGGATTCGACAGGGGTAGTTCGAGCTTAGGTTGCGAGTCGAGGAGATGGCCTCGTTAAAACATCAACGCCAATAATAACTGGCAAATCTAACAATAACTTCGCTTTAGCTGCATAATAGTAGCTTAGCGGTTCCTCCCTCCATCGCCCATGTGGTAGGGTAAGGGACTCACTTTAAGTGGGCTACGCCGGAGTTCGCCGTCTGAGGACGAAGGAAGAGAATAATCAGACTAGCGACTGGGACGCCTGTTGGTAGGCAGAACAGCTCGCGAATTATCAATATGCCAACTACACTCGTAGACGCTTAAGTGGCGATATTTCTGGACGTGGGTTCGACTCCCACCGTCTCCACCAATACATATTGTATGGTGGCTTACCTTACTTATAACAGGAGTTAATCAAATGTATGTTCTTTATTTGATTAGCTCCTTTTTAATTTATGATGTATGTAAAAAGGATGCCTCTTACACAAAGAGACATCCTTTTACTTTTGTTTAAGCTGAACAAAAAGCAGCATAAGAAAGGAAAGAAAGACGATTGAAATAACCCATAGCCAAGCGAGATTCATGTTTCCAGAGTCAATCGCTACGTAGATAGCGGTAGGCACAGTTTGAGTTTCACCTGGAATATTGCCAGCAAACATCAAAGTGGCTCCAAACTCTCCGAGTGCTCTTGCCAGACTTAGCACTCCTCCTGTTACGATGGCTTTAGAAGCTAAAGGGATGGAAATAAAGAAAAAGACTTTCCATTCGCTTGCACCATCTACTCGAGCTGCGTCTTCAATTTCGTAATCTACGCCTTGAAAGCCTGTTTTGGCAGATTGATACATAAGCGGAAACGCAACGACAACGGATGCAATAACAGCTGCCCACCATGTGAAAATAACAGGTTGTTGAAAGACCCATTCAATTGCCCGGCCGAGCAGGCTGTGTTTCCCGAATATGACAATCAATAAAAATCCAACAACGGACGGAGGGAGCACCAACGGGAGCATTAACGCGGTTTCAATCATCACTTTTCCCTTAAAGTGTTTCCTGGATAACAGTTTTCCTATAACAGTGCCTAAAATAATAACGACAAATCCTGCTACTAATGCGATTTTAAGCGATAGCTGAAGAGGAGATAAAAATTCTTGAATCATAGCGGCCTCAATGTGCAGTGAAACCGTATTTCTTTAAAGTGTCAAGAGCTGTCTTACTTTGTAAAAATTGATAAAAAGCTTTTGCTTCTTGTGGATGTTTCGAATCCTTAATAACGCCTACAGGATATACAATTGGTTTGTGAGTGCTATTATCTGCAGTAGAGACAATCTTCACCTTTTTTGAAATCAAGGCATCGGTTTTATAAACCACCCCAGCTTCAACGTTTCCTGTCTCCACATAGGAAAGCACCTGGCGTACGTCTTTCGCATAGACGGTTTTTGGCTCAATGTTTTTCCAAAGGTTCATGTGTTCAAAAGTCTCCTTCGCATACTGTCCGGCAGGAACGGATTCTGGTATTCCAAGTGCAATTTTTTGAACAGCCGGCTTTGATAGATCTTCAAAATTTGTGATAGCAGACGTATTATTCTTTGGCACGATAAGCACAAGGTCATTGCCAACCAAGTCAGTACCATTCTCCTTGGAGATAGCTCCTGCTTTTACTAGTGCATCAAACTTGTCTTCTGCTGCTGAAAAAAATAAATCAACAGGTGCGCCGTTTGTAATTTGCTGTTGCAGCGAGCCTGAAGCTCCAAAATTAAATTTCAAGTCTATATTTGGATGCTTTTTTTCATATTGCTTTTGAATATCAGTGAGCGCATCTTTTAAGCTGGCCGCAGCGGATATCGTTAAGCTGATGTTTTTGTGCTGAGCTGCGGATTGATCGGTATTTGTTTCGTTCGAACAAGCAGCAGTAAACATAATTAAAAATAATAGTGCGAATAAGGGTTTAAAGTATTGTTGCATCGTGTCACCTCAGTTAGTTGTAGTAAAGCAATTTAGTATAACTATATCACGTTCATTTAAAATTTGACTTCCTAAAAAGAAAACAGCGACTTGAAAGGGGGAAAACTTTCAAGTCGCTGCTTCATTTATTCTTCCAACGCTTTGCCCATTCCTTTTAAAAAGTGAAGCCCAAATCCAATTGCACGATTGACATCTGGATCGTTTAGCGCTTTTATAAGAGCTAATGCACTTACTTTTTTTCCTGTTTTTACATACTCATTCGCTTCGTTCATACCAGCTGTTGCGCTATTTACAAGTTTAGCAGTTACCTCTGGATCTGCCTTCATCAAACCGCTGCTTGCACCCATAAGAGTATTAATTAAATTAGTTACCGGTTCTCTGGAAATTTGATGAAGCGCAATTTTTGAGATTTTTTCTTTCGCTTGAATCATTGAATCAGCAGCTTCAAGAACACCCATGTCGTTAAGTTCGCCAACAATACCGAGAATACGGTTCAACGCTTCTTCATTATCTGCCAGCAGAGAAGTTAAATCTTCTAATTTTTGTTGTTTTTCTTCTTCCTCGCTTAGAAGAGGTTTCTTAATTTCTGTAATAGGTTGTGCCATCTTTTCTCCTCCTATTTACTTGTTAAATGGACGTAGCCAGGACGGTTCCATTTACGCTGAACCTCGACCCCATTTTGAGGATGACGTTTTTTGTTACGCGGATTTGTAGACGGTAAAGGCGTTTCTCCACCTTTACTTAATACTTCCATCCGTACTTTTGTTTGTTTGTAAGCCGGCGTATTTGTTCGTTGGTCGACTGCAGGTCCCGTCAAGAAGTTAATAGCCGAATCTTTATGAACAGAGTGCATTGGAAGATACAGCTCATTCGCTTTTACTCGCTCTGTAATTAATGCCTGTACTTTTACTGTTCCAAACGGTGAGATTAATCTGACAAGCGAACCTTCTTCAATTTCACGCTCCTTGGCAAGCTGAGGTGAAATTTCTACAAATACTTCCGGTACTTTTGATTGGATGCCGCTCGATTTATTGGTCATATTCCCTTCATGAAAATGTTCTAACATTCTTCCATTATTAATGTGTAGATCATATTCTTCTGGGAATTCGGCAGGAAGTACCCAATGTGATAAAGCAAAGCGCGCTTTTTTATCTGGGAAATTAAACCCATCGACGTAAAGTAACGGCGTGCTTTTCCCCTCTAAGCTCCCCCATAAGAAGCTATTCCAGCCTTCAAGGTTTTCGTAGCTGGCTTGGCTGAATAGGGGGGATAGACTAGCCATTTCTGCAAAGATATCACCAGGATGTGCATACGTCCAGTTCGCCCCTAAGCGGTTGGCAATCTCTTGAACAATCCACCAATCCGGCTTTGAATCACCGAGCGTTGGTAATGCTTGATATAATCTTTGGACACGTCGCTCTGTATTGGTAAACGTTCCGTCTTTTTCAAGAGAAGGAACAGCAGGAAGTACAACATCAGCATATTGAGCCGTTCTCGAAAGGAAAATGTCTTGGACGACAAAAAAATCTAAATTTGATAATATTTCATGCACGTGGTTAGCATTTGAATCAACAAGAGCCATATCTTCTCCGACAAGGTACATGGCCTTCATTTTTCCTTCATCAATTGAATGCAGCATTTGAATATTATCAAGCCCTGGCTTATCTTTAATTTTTACACCGTATGCTTTTTCAAATTTCGCCCGGGCGACTGAGTCTGTGACGTGCTGATAGCCTGGAAGCCAAGCCGGAAGAGTTCCCATATCACATGCTCCTTGGACGTTATTGTGGCCTCGGAGCGGATAAGCGCCTGCTCCAGGGCGTCGATAGTTTCCAGTAGCAAGCAACAGGTTTGAGATAGCCGCTGATGTATCAGAGCCTCCCGTATTTTGCGTTACGCCCATGCCCCACAGCACACAGGTTCCATCGGCGTCTCGAATCATTTCAGCTATTTGAATGAGCGTTGCTGCTGGAATACCCGTAATTTGTTCAGCATATTCAAGCGTGTACTTTTCAAGCAAAGAGTGAAAGTCTTCAAAATAGTTGACGTTTTCTTGGATGAATTTTTCATTGTGCCATCCTTGGTCAATCATGTATTTTGTTACAGCCATTAGCCATACTTGGTCCGTACCTTGTTTTGGACTGATAAAAATGTCAGAGCGTTCAGCCATTTCGTTTTTGCGCAAATCTGCGACAATTAGTTTTTGGTCATGAAGCTTATGCGCGCGTTTGATACGAGTTGCTAATACAGGGTGACCTTCAGCAGGGTTAGCTCCAACGATGATAACCAGTCCAGCTTTTGCGATGTCTTTTATCGTGCCGGCATCGCCTCCCATTCCCACTGTTCGAAATAATCCATCAGTTGCAGGAGACTGACAATAGCGAGAGCAGTTGTCTACGTCATTTGTTTCAAACATTTGGCGAGCCAGCTTTTGAATAACATAGTTTTCTTCGTTTGTAATCTTAGAAGAAGAAATAAAACCAACTGATCCATGTCCATACTGCTGATTAATAGAGCTTAACCTGCTTGCTACTAAGTCGAGGGCTTCTTCCCATGACGACTCTACAAATGCGCCATTTTTTCGGATTAAAGGCTTAGTAATACGTTTTTCAGAGTTTACAAAATCCCAGCCGAATTTTCCTTTCACACAGGTTGAAATAGCATTTGCGGGAGCATCAGAGCTAGGCTGAACTTTAAGGATTTCACGGCCTTTTGTCCATACTTCAAATGAACATCCAACTCCGCAAAATGTACAGACAGTTTTTGTTTTTTTCGTGCGTGTTTCGCGCATAGCGGCTTCCACTTCTGAAACAGCAAAAATTCCGCTGTATCCAGGTTCTACTTCTTTAACTAAATCAATCATTGGGTTTAAAACGTCTTTTGGAAGTCCAGTCATAAATCCAGCTTCTCCAAGCATGGATTTTTCCATTAAGGCATTACAAGGGCATACGGTTACACATTGACCGCAGCTCACACAAGAAGATTCATTGATTGCTACACCGTCATCCCAGAGAACGCGGGGACGTTTCGCTTCCCAGTCGATAGAGAGTGTTTCATTAACTTGAAGATTTTGACAAACCTCTACGCATTGTCCACAAGCAATGCATTGATTAGGGTCATAACGGTAGAACGGATGAGACATATCGACTTCATTCTCTGAGGCCTTTGGCGTATAGGGGTATTTTTGATGTTCAATCTCCATCATTTCAGCCGTGTTATGTAATTTACAGTTTCCGTTGTTATTATCGCAAACGGTGCAGTATAGCAAATGATTCTCTAATAAACGATCCATTGCTTCCGTCTGTGCCGCTTTTGCGGGTGCTGATTGTAATTCAATCTTCATGCCGTTTTCAGCTTTTGTAGAACAAGAACGAACTAACTCGCCATTCATTTCAACGATACATGTGTCACAAGTTTGAATAGGGTCTACTTCAGGCACATAACAAATCTGAGGGTGCTCAATGCTTTGCTGGTTAATAATTTCGAGTATGGTAGAGCCTGAAGCTGCCTTGTATTCGTTGCCATTTATATGAACAGTGATGGTTTCACGACTCATTTGTTTTCCTCCTTTATATAAAAACAAAAAACCACCATGAATACACACGCCTAATTAAATAAGGGAAGTGCAATCATGGTGGAATAGTTTACTAGCAGGTCTTACTAATATGCCAATCCGGCCCATTTATATCGTTAAGAAAAAGTGATAGAGTAATAACAATTCATTATTATTATTATTATTCCATCTCGGTTATTTATAATTATATCGCTACGTTTTTAAATGCACAACTTTTTTAAATACCCAACTCTCTTCAAAAGTTTTGCTGCAAAGATTTTAGGCTTTTATTTTTTGAAGTGTTGATTTATGATAAAAAAACTGTAGGAATAAAATGCACAATTTAATTTTAATCGGTGGGAGAGCGTTGATTATGTCAAAAACTATTCATGAATTTAATGATATTATTCGGAAGCTTCGAAAAGATTTATTTGGAAAAGGACCGGAAAGAATACATACGGTTTTTGTTGAAAATATGGCTGTCTCAACACTGTATGGAAATTTAACTCCGACAGAAACATTTATTGCAAGCACTTCTGAAGGATGTGACATGGTTCATCTAGCTCGAACAAAAATGATCCAAGATGTATATGCATCGAATCCGCCGGAAGGGCTAGAAGAATTGGTAGGAGCAAAGTTGGTTAATTTATTTTCAGATATGAAAATAAAAGAAAATATAGCGGTTTCCGTATTCGTTTTTGATAAAAACATTATTTAAAAAAGGAGACATCACATGAACTCGACCGTTAAGAAGCGTACAGTTCTTAGATTTAAAAATGGTCAAATGGAAAGCGTGGAAGATAAAATTGTAACGGAGTTTCCTGTGACTGTGAAAATTAATGAAGAAGAGTTTGTCACGATGGTATGTAGCCCACAATACATTGAAGATATGGTAATTGGCTATTTAGCATCTGAAGGGGTTATTCGAGCATACACAGACATTAAAAACATATGGGTTCAAGAAAAGGAAGGGTATGTTCATGTTACAATAGATAAATTAAACCCGTATTTTCAAAACCTTCAAAATAAACGATATATCACGTCTTGCTGCGGGGCGAGCAGACAAGGGTTTGTCTTTATAAATGATGCGCTGACTGCTAAAAAAATGAACGGTATATCGGTAGAACTTTCAATTAAGGATTGTTTTCAATTGATGAATAAGCTGCAGCAATCTGCTGCTACGTTTCAAGAAACGGGTGGCGTTCATAACGCTGCTATTTGTGATAAAAATGGCTTTATGCTTAGCAGAATGGACATTGGTAGGCATAATGCTCTAGATAAACTATACGGGTATTGCTTAAAACACCATATTTCAATTAGAGATAAAGTAGTCGTTTTCAGCGGCCGTATTTCTTCAGAAATTTTGTTGAAAGTAGCGAAGATCGGGTGTGAAGTGGTTCTTTCAAAATCTGCCCCGACTGAACTTGCTTTAAATCTAGCAGAAGAATTGGGAATTACAACGGTAGGGTTTATTCGAAATGATTCGTTGAATATTTATACATGCCCGGAAAGAATTTTAAGAGAGAGTTAATCTGCTGTGGAGAAGCTGACAGCTAGAGAGAGGAGAGATGAAGCAGATGTCATACGCTATAGTTGATACTTTAAAGCGTCCTTTACGAGACTTGCGTTTGTCAGTAACAGATCGCTGTAACTTTCGCTGTCGATATTGTATGCCTGAAGAAATTTTTGGGGCAGACTATCCATTTTTACCTGCCGAAAACATTCTTTCGTTTGATGAATTAGAGAGACTCACTAGATTATTTGCATTGCTAGGAGTAAAAAAAGTGCGTATAACGGGAGGAGAGCCGCTGCTAAGAAAAGGCTTGCCAGATCTAATCAATCGTCTGAAGCAAATTGAGGGTATAGATGATATTGCCATAACAACAAACGGCTCACTGTTAAAGAAGCATGCAGAAGCCTTATCAAAAGCGGGATTATCAAGAGTAACCGTTAGCTTAGACTCGCTTGATGAAGTGAGATTTCAAGAGTTGAATGGAAACCGAGGAAGCGTAAAACGAGTATTAGAAGGAATAGAAGCAGCAGCTCTTGCAGGGATTTCAGTCAAAATAAACATGGTTGTCCAAAAAGGCAAGAATGAGCAGGATATTCTTCGGATGGCTCAATATTTTAAAGACAAAAAACATACGCTGCGTTTTATTGAATATATGGATGTGGGAAATTCAAACGGATGGAAAATGGATGAGGTTATAACAAAGAAACAAATTCTTGATATAGTTGGAAAAGAAATGCCTCTTGAAGAAATTCCACCTCATTATACGGGAGAAGTAGCCACCAGGTATCGATACGTCGGGACAGAAGAGGAAATTGGTATCATTTCATCTGTCACAGATTCATTCTGTTCCACTTGTTCACGCGCAAGAGTATCGGCTGAAGGAAAGCTCTATACCTGTTTGTTCGCGTCAAAAGGATATGACCTCCGCACACTGATACGGTCAGAAGCCTCTGATCATACTGTTTGTGACACCATTTCTGATATCTGGAATCATCGGAAAGATCGGTACTCAGACGAACGAGCTAATGGAAGACAGGTCCAAGACGCTGAAAAAGTGGAAATGTCTCATATTGGTGGATAATTCAAAAAAGCTTTATACATGCCAATCACTGCGATGATTCACATTTATAAAAGTGGGATCTTCTGCTGAAAAAGGCACGCGAAGGACGTTTGTCTGATTCAACAATTGCGTAAGCCTTCTTTCACCTTGTGTAACGAGTTGTTCAATAAGAGGAAGCGTTCTACGGTGATAGAGTGCTAGAAGCGGGTGAATGTGATCAGGCTGAACAGGAAGAACAATGTCAGGTGAGTCCGTTTGAGTCAGTGTGATCATGTGATGAACAAACTCAGCATTAATAAAAGGAATATCGCAAGAAAGAATAAAGAACCATTCAGCGCAACAATCGATCGCAGTTAAAGCGTGATGAATTGCATACAAAGGACCTTGATACGGGCATTTTTCAGCTGCAAATGCAACATCCTTTCTTTGAAAATAAGGGAGTAAATCTTGGTTGGTAGACACAAGTATAGGTGTGACGTGATTTTCTTTTAGTGCATCTATACTATATTCGTAAAATGATTTCTTGTTATAGGTTTCAAACATTTTTGGTTGACCGTAGCGAGAAGATTTTCCTCCTGCTAATACAATGCCGGCAATGGACATTTATTAAATACCTCCATCAAAACATATTTGTATATTTATGCAAAAAAGCCTCCGTAAAGCAGCGTAGCTTTATGTGTATAATAGCATGTTTTTAAAGAAATATCTTTGACGAAGGAATAGATAGTGAAGTCAGAGATTGAATGAGAAAGGAAGAGAAAAGAGTGACAGAACGTTATTCACGTCAGCAGCTTTTCCAGCCCGTTGGAAACAAAGGGCAGCAGCAAATTAGAAGTAAGCATGTTTTAGTTGTAGGTGCAGGGGCTCTAGGCAGCGCTAGCGCAGAAGCCCTCGTGCGTGCTGGAATTGGAAAATTGACTCTTGTAGATCGTGATTATGTAGAATGGAGTAATCTACAGCGTCAGCAGCTTTATACAGAACAAGATGCGCAAAACAAACTACCTAAAGCTGTAGCAGCAAAAAATCGTCTGCGTCAAATAAATACGGAAGTGAAGATTGAAGCGCTGGTGATGGATGCTCAGCCTGCTAATTTAGAAAGTATCGTCCAAACAGCTGATGTAATCATCGATGCGACAGACAACTTCGACATCCGTTTTATTTTAAATGATTTGTCACATAAGTATGAAGTTCCATGGATATACGGCTCATGTGTAGGGAGTTATGGCGCCACTTATACCGTTATCCCAAATGTAACCCCTTGTCTGCACTGCATATTGAAAAAAGTGCCTGTCGGAGGAGCAACCTGTGAGACAGCAGGAATCATTAGTCCCGCTGTTCAAATTGTGGCAGCCTATCAAATAACCGAAGCATTAAAAATTTTAGTCGAAGATGTTGAAGCTTTGCGCCACACATTTCTAACCTTTGACGTCTGGAATAATCAGCATGCTGAATTTAAGACGGGCAAAATGAAAAGTGATAAATGTTCTTCTTGCGGATCGACCCAAACATATCCGTACTTAGCGTATGAAAATCAGCTTAAAACAGAAGTTCTGTGCGGCAGAGAGACGGTTCAAATCAGACCCTCGCAGCGCCATTTGTACAACTTCGATGAATTGGAAAAACGGTTAAAAAAACAGGGGAAAGTGGACCGCAATCCATATCTTCTGTCATGTCAGCTTCCAGAGCAGCGCTTTGTAATTTTTCAAGATGGCCGTGTATTTATTCATGGAACGAATGATATTCAATTTGCGAGAAGCTTATATTATCGTTTACTAGGATGAGTAAAGGAGTGAAAAGAATGAAAAGAATGAGAGAAAAGCGAACTCCTATTCCTGTCGGAGAATGCGTTGGACGAGTGATGCCGTATGCAAAAAACAGAAAGCAAGAAATCATTGCGCTTGAAGAAGCTCACGGCAGATTTTTAGCTGAAGATTTAATAGCAGATCATGATATTCCTGCTTTTGATCGTTCTCCATATGATGGTTTTGCCGTTCGGTCGCAAGATACGAAAGAAGCATCATCACTTCATCCAGTAGAACTGGCTGTTCGAGGAGAAATAGGAGCAGGTTCTGTTTTTGAACATACAGTCAGCGCGATGCAGGCTGTGCGTATTATGACAGGAGCTCCTATTCCCAAAGGCTGCGATGCGGTTGCCATGCTTGAAGTAACAAAAGAATATACAAAAGACAATCAGCCGATCGTTCAAATCAAGCGTTCGTTTAACAGCGGAGATAACATTTCTTTTCAAGGAGAAGAAACAACAAAAGGAACTGTGTTAGCTTCGAAAGGAACGTATATCACTCCGGGAGTAGCTGCTCTTTTAGCCACATTTGGCTATAGTAACGTAGCTGTCTTCAAAAAACCTGTAGTTGGATTACTTGCAACTGGAAGTGAACTAGTGGAAGTGAGTGATCCTGTTGAACGGGGCAAAATTCGTAATAGCAATGCTCATATGCTGCGTGCGCAAATTGAAAAAGCTGGAGGCGAAGTGAACTATTTTGGTATTATGCCTGATGATTTAAGTCAGTGCTACAATGCGGTAAAAGCTGCACTATCAGAAGTGGACATGCTGATTACAACGGGCGGCGTTTCAGTAGGAGACTATGATTATCTACCAGATGTGTATAAACAATTACAAGCCGAAGTTCTTTTTAATAAAATAGCGATGAGACCAGGCAGTGTAACAACGGTTGCTCGTATGGAAGAAAAGCTTTTATTTGGCCTCTCGGGAAATCCCACAGCGTGCTATGTCGGTTTTGAACTTCTGGCTCGTCCGGTAATCAGTACATATGCGGGTAAAAGAACCCCTCATCTTCGGAAAGAAAAAGCTTTGTTAGGAAAGGACTTCTTAAAGCCAAATCCTTTTATGCGATTTGTATCTGGGAGGCTTTCATACAGGGAAGGACAGCTGATTGCTTCTCCATTAAGCTTTACAAAATCTAGTGCTGTTTCTTCTTTAGCTCATGCGGATACGTTAATTATATTTCCTGGAGGGACGAGAGGATACAAAGAAGGAATGCTGGTTGACGTCTTATTGCTAGATGACGTGCGGGGAAGTGAATGGCCTTGGTAGCTTGTTGTACCGTTTTACAAGTAGTTGGATTTCAAAACAGCGGAAAAACTACTTTAGTGGAAAAGCTAATTAAAAGAGCGAAACAATTCAATCTATGTGTAGGTTCTATTAAGCACCATGGACACGGCGGACCTCCAGACAGCAGCAGTGAGCTAAAAGACAGTCATCGCCACCAGCAAGCAGGTGCCAATGTGGCAGGTGTAGAGGGAGGTGGAATCCTTCAGCTTACGGCAGATAGTAAAGACTGGAGCCTAAAAAAGCTGATTGATTTTTATCAATTTTTCTCGCCAGATGTCATTTTTGTTGAAGGATATAAAAAAGAACCCTATCCAAAAGCAGTCTTGATTCGAAGTGAAGAAGATCTTGTTCTGCTTTCCTCTCTAACCAATATTATATGCGTGATTAGCCACGTTCCGCTTAAAAAAGAAGTGCAGCGAGCATATCCAATATTTCACTTACAAGAAGACGAGCATTATCTTAATTTTTTATTGAAAGAAGTGGGGGAAAGAAGATGAACCAGCACTTATTTGAAGTAGTAAATCAGCCAATTGCCGTAGATGAAATAATTAAAAAAGTTTCTAGAAGAGACGCGGGAGCTATTACGACATTTATTGGAACGGTAAGAGAATTTACAAAAGGCAAGAAGACGCTCTCTCTTGAATATCAAGCCTATGTGCCAATGGCAGTGAAAATGCTTAGCCAAATTGGTGACGAAATTCAGGAAAAGTGGCCCGATGCTTTGACAGCTATTACTCATCGAATCGGGAAGCTTGATATAACAGAAGTCGCAGTAGTTATTGCCGTTTCTTCTCCGCATCGCAAAACAGCTTATGAAGCAAACGAGTATGCTATTGAACGTATTAAGCAAATTGTGCCAATTTGGAAAAAGGAATTTTGGGAAGACGGAACAAAATGGATTGGAGATCAGTTAGAAACGAAAGAATATCCTGAAGGAAAGCCAATGAAGGAGATGTAAAAATGATTAACGTCTTATTTTTCGCTGCTATACGTGAAGAGGCTGGAGTGGAACAAGTAACAGTTGATAAACAAGATATAACAGTGAAGGAATTAAAGGAATATGTGCAAGAAACGTATAAGCTGTCCTCTCTGAAGCAAACGATGACCGCAGTCAACGAAGAGTTTGTAACAGATGAAGAAACCATTGGAACGGGAGATACCGTCGCATTTATTCCGCCCGTTAGTGGAGGATAAAAAAAGGTGCTGAATATACAGCACCTTTTTTTATTATCTAAATTGAGCTACTTTTTCGATTGGTAAACGTACAGACGGGTAACCGCTATTTGCTGCTTTGCCGATTGAAAGTAACATAACCGGTGCATAGCGCTCTTTGTCTAAACCGAATGCTTCGGCAATTTGATCTTTTTCATAACCGCCAATAGCGTTTGTATCATAACCGTGAGCACGTGCAGCAAGCATTAACTGCATGGATACTAAACCGCCGTCAATTAATACTGTTTCTTTATTTAATTCTTCAGAAGCAGCTGCGTAGTGCGCTTTGATTTTAGGAATTTGCATGTCTCTAATTTCTTGTGGCATATAGCCTAGTTCAACAGCTTTATCGTAAATTTCATCTAAATTTTCTTCACTTTTTAAATCGCCGAATATCGCAATAACAGCTGCTGATGTTTCTACTTGTGATTGATTAAATTTAGCAAGCGGAGCTAATGTTGCTTTTCCTTCAGGGCTATCAATTACTAGAAAGCGCCAAGGCTGTGCATTAACAGAAGATGGAGCTAGCGTCGCTTCTGTTAAAATTTCTTTCATTTCTTCACGGCTGATTTTGACAGATGGGTCGTAATAACGAATAGATCTGCGCCCTGTAATAATATCTTGGAAATCATTGTTTAGTGTTTTTGTTTGTGTCATGATGAACTCTCCTTTATGTTAAAAATGTTATGACCGTTCAATGGCCGAAATGTTTACTTTTAAACGCTCGAGCATTTTGGAAAGCAGCAGCTGTTCTTCTTCGCTGAAATCTTTAAATGCTTCATCAATAAAGCGAGCTTTTTCGTTTCGAAATGCACCGATTTTTTCATGTCCGCTTTTCGTAAGCTTTACAAATGTTACGCGGTTGTCATCAGGGTTTTTACGGCGTGATACAACATCTCTTTCTTCGAGCTGCTTTAAATGCCTTGTAATTGCAGCATTGTCAATGTTTACTTGCTGTTGAAGCGCCTTTTGACTCATTTCACCTGTTTCATAAAGCTGATGTAAAATATCAAGACGTGATTGGCTAACACCGGTACAATGCTCAAACTTTTGATTAATTTGTTTATTAACTTCTTGCAGAGCATACAGAACATTTGCTTTTTCAGAACATGAATGTGACAAGAAAGTCGCTCCCTTTTTCTATGATATTTATAGATGGATTAATATTTGATACATCAATGTTTGATACATCAACTAATATAAAATAAATAAAAGTGAAAGTCAAGAAAGTGAACGTTGGTTTTTAAAAATAATAAAAAAAGAGGCTAAGACGTAACGAAATGAATCCCATCCAAAGGCGAATAATCTGGATATATAATCTGGACTGCTTGCTCGACCGCAGTTGATTTCCGTGCAAGGCTTCGCTTTCCGCGGGCGTCCCGTGAGCCTTGCCCTCCAATTAACTGCTGGAAGGAACGAAACAGATAAAATCTACGTTCACCATAACAAAAAAAACGAACCACTAATCAAACTGTTTGATTAGTGGTTCGTTTTTCACTTCAGCTAAACTATTTTTGTCTCAGCCTCTTTAAGCTGAATGATTTTTTTTGCTAATTTGTTCATGCGTATAGGGAGATAGAAACGGAATACGCTTGATAATCAAATCGTGAATCCAGAATAATCGCTGAATAAGAGGAGCTGTTTTAGCTGAAACGTATATAATAAAGCATCCGATAGCTCCCGCAATCACCATGCCTCCAAGTACATCTGCTGGATAGTGAACGCCTACGTAAATACGTGAAAGGCCCGAAATGACAGCCCATATAAAAATGATGCTTCTCCATTTGTTTTTTCGTAACCACATGATCCAAGCAGCAGAAAAGACTAAAATCGAATGATCACTCACAAAAGATGAATTAGCCGGGTGCGGAATCAGCTTATGAACGTGATGAGTCACAAACGGACGCGGGTGGTAATACACCAGGTGAATGACTTCATTGATACATAGAGAAAGTACAATTGTAAACAACATGTATAAAGCCGTATAACGGTGATAAATTGTTCTTTCTGTTTTTCCGCTAAACCAAAGCAAAAGCAAACAAGCCATTATAAAATAAGGAACGCTATTCGTGATGATAATCATTACAGAATCCATTGCGCTGGATTTACCAGCAAACGAGTTAATCCATTGAAATACTTCGTAATTAAGGTTCATTTGTTTTCTCCTTATGCAGTACTTTTCACTCTTAGTTTAGATTGACACTCTAAAAAAACAATGAATTTCACATTAAAAATCAATTAAAATCCAAAATTTAAGGGCATTTAATGATATAAAAAGGAGAGGAAGAAACTGCTTTTAGAATAGGAGATGAAACAGTTGAAAAAGGTTTTATTTTTACCTCTTCTAAAAATGCCTTCTGGCCATCATCAAGTGGCAGAGGCGTTAATGGATATATTGGAAAGAAGAACAACAAATATTTGTTATAAAAAAATAGATTTATTAAGCTATACAAACGAACTATTAGAAAAAGTGGTCACAGGCACATATTTGAAATGGATTCGTTATGCTCCAGAAACGTACAATATGGCATACAAACATCTCTTTTATGAACCGCCTGTTCATTCATTCAAATGGTATCATCACGTATTCGCAAAAAAAATGGAGCACTTAGTTAAAGAAGAAAATCCGGATTTAATTATATGCACACATGGGTTTCCTTCTTATTTGCTCAGTCAATTAAAAGCAAAAGGCAAGTGCGATGTACCTATTATAAATGTCTACACGGATTTCTTTATTAATAATTTATGGGGAAAAGAAGAGATTGATTTTCACTTTCTCCCTAGTGAAGAAGTAAAAAAAGGACTTCGTGCTCAAAGTGAAATTCCACTTCAAAATATGATGGTCACAGGAATACCGGTACATGAAGAAATAACAAAAACAAGAACATTTAAGCATCCTGGTAACCGAAATATTTTAATTGCTGGAGGCAGCAGCGGCTTAGGCAATATTATGGATTTCTACAATGATTTAAAAGATGCGCGCCATTTTCATTACTTTGTCTTATGCGGCAAAAATCAAAAGTTATATGAAGAAATCAAGGGATGGGAATTACAGCACGTTACACCAATTCCGTACATTTCATCACGCACAGAAATGAATGAACTGTATGAACGAGTGGATGCTATTGTAACAAAGCCAGGTGGTATAACGGTCAGTGAAGCTCTTCGCAAGAATTTACCGATTTTTGTTCATTCTGCTTTACCAGGTCAAGAAGAAGTGAATTTACGCTATTTAACAGAACGAAACTTAGTTCAAGAACTAAAGGCGGATCAATCGTTAGAAAGTCAGCTGCAGGCAGTGCTGCAGGATGCTGATAAAATGAGCACATTATATAACGCGATTGCTGCTTACCATAAAGAAATCGAAGCACAAACGCCTGAAGAACTTTTAGCAGTAGTCAATTGGATTTTAGGTGAAAAGCAAACGATTGGTCTTCATGCGTAAAACATTCATGTTTACAAACAATAAGGATAAGCTAAAAGACAAGTATGTTGAAAAAGTAGGGTTTAGATAAAAAAACAAACATCTTTTGAAAAAGGTGTTGTTTTTTTATCTAAAGAAGCTATTCTTTCACTTAAGACATGTGGTGAGAGGTGTATAACATGAAAGAGAAAATTTTAATTGTGGAAGATGAAGCGCAAATTGCGAAAGTGTTAAAGATTGAATTGGAATTTGAAGATTATGAAGTAGATGTTGAGTACGACGGGAAAGCGGGGTTAGAGACGGCAACATCGGCTCAATATGACCTCATTTTGCTAGACGTGATGCTTCCAAGTCTGAGCGGTATTGAGGTGTTAAGAAGACTTCGGAAAGCGGAAGTATTTACGCCAGTTATTTTATTAACTGCCAGAAATACGACGCTGGATAAGGTAATGGGCTTAGACCAAGGAGCTAATGATTATGTTACAAAACCGTTTGAAATTGAAGAACTGTTAGCACGGGTTCGCTCTTGTATTCGCTATCGTTCGCTCGTAGAAGCATCAGGAACGAAAGAAGCTGAAGCGGAGCTCTTAACGATCAGTGATTTGACCATTAATCTTGAAACAAGGGAAGTCCTAAGAAACAATGAATCCATTACGTTGACACCGAAAGAGTATGATTTAGTCGTGTATTTGCTTACGAACAAAAATAAAATTGTCACGAGAGAAGGAATTCTCACAAACGTTTGGGGCTATGAATATGAAGGAGAAACAAACGTAATTGATGTGTATATTCGCCACTTAAGAAAAAAAGTAGATGAAGGTTTTTCTACTTCTCTCATTCATACGGTGCGGGGCGTAGGATATATGATGAAAGAGGAGAAACATGAAGATCACGACGAAGATTAATTTGCTGACAACAGCATGGCTAGTGGTTATTTTATTAATCATGAACATCGTTGTTTTTTTCTCCTTTACTAAATCTACGGTGAATATGGAACAGGACATTTTATTCGAAAAAGCACGCGAGATTATTCAAAAAGGTCAACAAAATCATTCCGTGGAGCTCTCGCCAGAGTTACTAAAATTTTATTTGACCAACCATTCATTTATCCGAACAGTCTCAGAAAATTCTACGGTCATTAACCAAGTATCAAATGATCCTCATCTGGTGAAAATTAAGCCCGAATTTTCAAAGAAAAAAAAGGTGAAGCTTCGCAAAATCAGAGAAAAGCAAGTATTGGTTATTCGCATGCCTGTCAAAGTCAATAATCAAGTCGTTGAAACGCTGGAAATTGGTGAGCTCCTGACTGGTTTTGAAACCCGTAAAGATATTTTGCTATCAATTTTGATTTTTTGTTCGCTTGTGTCCATTTTACTGTCTCTTTTAGGAGGAAGATGGTTATCACGCGTCATTATGCATCCTATTAAAAATATGGTCACAACGATGAAAGAGATTGAAGAGAGCGGTGTTCCTAAAAAAGTCCTAATTCAAACGGAAACGAGAGATGAACTGCAGGGTATGACCGTTACCTTTAATCATATGATTGACCGCTTGCGAGAAAATATTGAAAAGCAAAACCAGTTTGTTTCCGATGCTTCTCATGAATTAAAAACCCCTCTAACCGTTATTCGCAGTTATTCTAATTTATTAAGAAGAAGAGGGATTAAAAATGAAGAAATTACGCTGGATGCGATCGACACCATCTATGCGGAAGCAACCAAAATGCAAAAAATGATTGAAACGCTGCTTGATCTGGCAAGTGTGGAAAAAGAACAAACGCTTGATATGAAGCAAACAGATCTTGTTCTTATTTTTGAACAAATCGTTAAGCAGCTGCAGCAGGTATACAAAAGAGAATTAGTTCTTCATTATGATCAAACGCCCATTATGATTGAAGTGGATGAACTGAAAATGAAGCAAGTGTTGATTATTTTGCTTGATAATGCAATTAAATACAGTACGGATAAAATTGAAGTGACCGTTGAAAAAGAGCAGGAAGATGTCATTATCAAAGTAAAAGACTATGGAATTGGCATTCCAAAAGAAGATCTTGCACATATTTTTGAACGCTTCTATCGAGTTGATAAAGCTAGAAGCAGAGCTACGGGAGGAACGGGGCTTGGACTATCGATTGCACAAACTATTGTCCGTCAGCACAAGGGCGAGATTTTTATTAAAAGTGAAGAAGAACAAGGCACGGAAGTTGTTATTCATCTTCCCATTTCATCTACAAACTGAGAAAGCCGCCGTTAGGCGGCTTTTGTGTGATTATATGATTTTTCTCCGACTAAAGTATGAAGGTATTTCATTACAAAGTCGTTCGAAATGCAAGAAAAAAGCGAATAAGATAAGAGTATCAACAATCAGTGGAGGTTTTAGTATGAGTTATACTCTTTTTATAAAAGCAAATGACAGATCGACAAGTGAAGCCGTAAGCGTGAAACTATATGATGCGTTTTTAGAAAGCTACAAACAATCGCATCCAGGTGAAGAAATAATAGAATTGAATCTGTTCAAAGAAGAACTTCCTTATTTAGATGCAGACATGATAAACGGTCAGTTTAAATTAGCAAGAGGATTAGAAGTGACAGCAGCGGAAAATAAAGCAGCAGAAATTGCGAATCATTACTTAGAACAATTTGTGAAAGCTGATAAAATTGTCATTGCTTTTCCGCTTTGGAATTTTACTGTGCCGGCCGTTCTTCATACGTACTTTGATTATTTAAATCAAGCAGGCAAAACGTTTAAGTATACGCCAGAAGGTCCTGTGGGATTACTAGGCGATAAAAAGGTGATGTTATTAAATGCACGAGGTGGAGTATATTCAGAAGGTCCGTCAGCCGCTGTCGAAATGGCTGTTAAATATGTCAGCAGCATACTTCAATTCTTTGGCATCACAAAGGTGAACTCTGTTATTATTGAAGGGCATAATCAATTTCCAGATCGTGCTCAACAAATTATTAAAAGCGGCCTAGAACAAGCAGTACAAGCAGCCAAAACATTTTAAATAACAGTAGTAAAAGCCAGGCTTACAAAGTCTGGCTTCTTTATATTTCTATTGTATACCTTTAAAAATATAACCGGTAAAACGAGATTAGAAATAGCTGCTCATTATGATATCAAAGTGGAGGTAAATAAAGAAGGTTTAGTAGGAAATAAATAATAAGAAAAAAAAGACGCTCTAAAAGAGCGTCTTTTTTATGCGAGCTGCTTTTGTTTAGTTTCTTTTCCTAGAAAAACAACCGAAATGACACCAATCAAAATAGCTGCACAAAAGATTGAGAACGTAACGGTTAAAGACGTACCTTGCGTTGACATATATCCAACTAACAGCGGCCCTAAAATTCCTCCAATTCGTCCAAAAGAAGCGGCCATTCCAGCTCCTGTGCCTCGGATAGATGTCGGATATTGCTCAGGTGTATACGCGTATAAAGCTCCCCAAGCGCCCAAATTGAAGAAAGACAGCAGCATACCTGCTGTTAGCAGCAGCCAAAGTGACTCCGCATTTCCAAAGATATATGCGCTGGCAGCAGTACCTAACAAATAAGTAACCAATACGAATTTTCGGCCCATGCGTTCAATAAACCAAGCAGCCGTATAATAGCCAGGCAGTTGAGCTAATGTCATAATCAATACGTATTCAAAGCTTTTGATCAAGCTAAAACCTTTAATGACCATGACGCTAGGTAACCATAAAAACATGCCGTAATATGAAAATACAACGCAAAACCACAGAACCCACAGCATAATGGTAGATTGACGATAAGGCTTAGACCACACGCTTCTTACATTGTCCGCAATCGACGGTTTCTTTTCTTTTGTCGCTTCCACAAACTGAGGAGAATCGGGCAGTTTAATGCGCAAATAAATGGCATAAAACGCTGGAATAGCCGTTAGGATAAGCGCTAGCTGCCACCCGTAAGCTGGGATTACAAAGTAAGAAATAAGCGCTGCCAGTAGCCAGCCGAACGCCCAAAAACTTTCTAACAAGACGACCACTTTACCGCGTTTTTCCGGCGCCACGGTCTCAGAAACAAGTGTAGAAGCAACAGGCAGCTCTCCTCCTAAACCCATTCCAATTAAAAATCGAAATACTAAAAAAGCAGCAAGGGTAGTAGTAAGAGCCGAAAGGCCGCTTGCCACTGAAAAAAGAACAAGAGTTACAATAAAAACGGTTTTTCGCCCAATTCGATCAGCCAGCAATCCGAACACCAGAGCTCCAACCGCCATTCCGATCGAGTTAACGCTGCCTATCCAACTCATTTCAGTAGGGGAAAGTCCCCATTCAGCGTGAAGAGCTGCAATGATAAAAGACAAAATGCCAACATCCATTGCATCGAAGAGCCATCCGAGCCCCGCGATGCCAAGAAGCTGACGTTCTGATAATTGTTTTGTTTTCATGTCTTCCTCCTAGAAGCAAAGAATTTTGCTTTAAGTTTACACCTGTCTTGACATAATGTCACGTCTATTTTAAAGAAAAAATTCAAACGGAAAAGCTCTATACCTAATGGTATAGAGCTAATTTTATTCTTACATTTTATCGTACAGCATTTTTCCAGGCCATGTATACGCCATATGACCGCCGTCTACAGTAATGCAATCACCTGTTACATATGAGCTGTCATCAGATGCTAAAAATAATACAGCACCGGCTACTTCTTCCGGTTTGCCTAGACGGCCCATCGGATCGACCCATTCATAAGCTGTTCCAAATTTCTTTTCAATTTTCGCTGCGAACTCTTTTACTTTTTCTTCTTCAGTTACATCGATATAGTAGGCGTATGCTTCACCTTCAGCATCTTTAATTTCTTGTGCTACTTTTTTCACACCGTCTACATTAATATCGGCACAAATAACAGCCGCGCCTTCTTTCGCAAAGCGCTCAGCGGTTGCTTTTCCTATACCAGAGCTTGACCCTGTAATAACAGCAATTTTTGATTCTAGACGTCCCAATTGTATCCCTCCGAAAAAATAAATATATAAGTATGTATGTTCATGTACCCATCTATTATTTTGATAAAACGTTGCTAGTTTATACATATGTGAATAGAAATAAAGAGACGCAGCAAAACAAATCCAGTGTATAATGAACAGCAGTATGTCAGAAAAAATGAGGTGTTTGCATGAAAGCAATCATAAAAAGTTTTATTAACGGACTCTTAACGATTGTCCCTATTATCCTTGTTATTTATATTTTGGTAAGAGTGTTTAATTTTTTAGACAGCATTTTAGGAAACGTATTGAAGCCCTATATGAAGCAGGATTATATACCGGGGGTTGGGATCTTAGCGACTCTTGTCTTAATTACGTTCTTAGGATGGTTATCCACTCGTTTTTTTGCAGGGAAAATCATTAACTTAATTGACCGATTGTTAGAAAGAATACCGCTTGTTAAAACGCTATATACCGTCATTAAAGATACGTTTCAATCTTTTCTTGGAGAGAAAAAGTCCTTTTCAAAAGTAGTTTTAGTGACGATGCCCGGCACGTCAATGAAAGTCATAGGGTTTGTGACCTCTGAAGAAGTAGAAGAGGTGATTCACTCGTTAAAAGACCATTTCGCCGTCTATGTTCCACAAACTTTTCAAGTAGCTGGTTTTACTTTTTTGATTCCAAAAGAAGAAATTGAATGGTTAGATATTAAGCCGGAAGAAGCAATGAAGTTCGTGTTATCTGGGGGAGTATCTAGTTCAAAAGCAGAAAAATAACAGAAGGCTTGTTGAAGCCTTCTGTTATTTTTGTTGGAGTAAGGCTGTTAAAAGATTAAGCGGTTCTTCCAACGATTTAAGTTCCGTTAAATTTCCAACCATGCCTTTTACAATAGCAGCGGTAGGCTTATCTTTTTTTAGCTCCGTTTGTAAAATGTGAAAGCTGTCTGCGTACTCATCAGAAATATGATCGCTGGTGTCTAGCAGATGTTTAATTTCCTCAAGAGCTTGTTTTACCTGCTCATTTTTACTTAGAAAAGTCGTTCGTTCCTTTCCGTATATATCTTCACCAAAAGAAGCGGGAATAAGGGGACGAGGTTTTCTAGCTAATAAATCTTCTACTAACACATCAACTCGGTCCATTATGTACTGTGCTACTTCTTTAAAGGTAAGCTCGAATTGATTGAAGATAATAATTTCTAAAAAGGAATGATGAATACCTTCAATCATTTTCGTTAAATCCGAGATATAAGGAGTTACGTCTTCTCCATATACGCTAACGAGGCTTTTGCGATGAAAGTAAAACGTTTCTCGTTGCATTTTATGAACAAAGGTCTCCACTTCTTTGTTAAATGGAATAGATTTTTCACGAATTTGCATGATAATAAAATCTCTGTGCTCCGTAATAAATTCATAGAAATAGATGAGCTGATTCATATAGCGGCTGCGGGCATCGTTTACTTCCTCGTCGAGAGCATAAACAGAGCTAAAGAGCTTTTCATAGTAAAAGTTTAGAATTGATAATAGAAGTGCATCCTTAGATTTGAAGTGCAGGTAAAATGCACCTTTTGAAATGTTGCATTCATCTACAATTTCTTGCACAGAGGTAGCATTAAATCCTTTTTTTGCAAAAAGCTTAATCGAAGCTTCAATTATTCTCTTTTCTTTTTCTTTCATGTATTCTACCTCCTTTATTGAACAATTTAGCTATTCATTTCGTTAGATAATAGTATCATACACTAAAAAAGATAAAGGTATATATCAAAGTTAAAACCGGGAGTCAGTTCCTTTAAAAAACGATTTATCGTAAATATGTCTTTATTATGAACATGTTAGGAGAGAGCCTGCTTAGGGTTGACACTGACCGATTAGTCATTTATATTTTAAGTTGTTGTGACCGATCAGTCAATTTTATTAGTATACATATATTTGAAGGAGGATATGCATTGGGGAAGTTTATTAAATTTTCATTGAAAAATAAATTTGCAGTATGGCTGTTAACACTCTTTGTCATTATTGCAGGGCTGTATTCAGGGTTTAATATGAAACTAGAGACCATTCCTGATATTTCAACGCCTGTTGTAACAGTCACTGCAACTTATCCGGGAGCCACTCCGGAACAAGTGGCAGATAAGGTGAGTAAGCCGATTGAACAAAAGCTTCAGGGACTGAGCGGCGTTGAGACAGTTAGCTCATCTTCTTATGAAAATATGGCTACTATTCAAGTTGAATATAGCTTTAGTAAAGATATGGAGAAGGCAGAAGACGAAGTTAGACGAGCTCTTTCAAACGTAGATCTGCCAGGTGATGTAGAGGAACCAAATGTTTCAAGACAAAGCATTAGTGATTTTCCGATTATTTCATTAAGCGTTTCAGATGATAAAAAATCATTAGAAGAATTAACGAAGTATGTAAAAAATACCGTTGTTCCACAAGTTGAAAAAGTGCAAGGGATTTCTTCGGTCAGTGTGTCAGGAGAACAAGTTGAAGAAGCAGAACTTGTATTCAAACAAGACAAGCTCAAGCAGCTGGGACTCGATGAAGATATGGTGAAAAAGCTTATCCAAGCATCTGATGCAAAAGTGCCGGCTGGTACGTATACGATGGATGGATCTCAAAAATCTGTTGTGGTAGACGGAAAGATGACAACAGAAAAAGATTTGGAAAACTTAGAGATTCCAGCTGTTCCTAGTCAAGGAGCTGCTCAAGATCAGCAACAAGGAATGAGCCAGCAGCAGACACAAGGAGCCGTGCAGCAGGCGCCGTCCGCAGCTTCTATTCCAACTGTGAAATTAAAAGAAATTGCGGATATTAAAGTGACGGGGAAAGCAGAATCTATTTCTCGCACGAACGGAAAACCTTCAATTGCTGTACAAGTTGTCAAAGCGAAGGATGCGAACACAGTAAATGTTGTAAATGATATTAAAGAAAAAATGAATAGCCTAGAAAAGAAAAATAAAGACCTTCACGTTGACAATATTTTTGATCAAGGTAAACCGATTGAAGATTCTGTTCATACGATGCTAAATAAAGCTATTATCGGTGCGGTCTTTGCGGTTATTATTATTCTTTTATTTTTACGTGATATTCGTTCAACGATTATTGCCGTTATTTCGATTCCGCTTTCGTTATTAATCGCCATTTTAGCGCTCAAATCAATGGATATCTCTTTAAATATTATGACGCTTGGAGCGATGACTGTAGCCATCGGAAGGGTTGTAGATGATTCCATTGTCGTTATTGAAAATATTTACCGCCGCATGGCTTATCAGGAAGAAAAACTTAAAGGAAAAGATTTAATTGTCGCGGCGACGAAAGAGATGTTTGTTCCAATTTTCTCTTCTACAATCGTAACCGTGGCCGTATTCTTACCGTTAGGTCTAGTAGAAGGACCGGTAGGAGAGCTATTCTTACCGTTTGCGTTAACCGTTGTTTTTGCACTGTTAGCATCACTGCTAGTAGCGGTAACACTCGTGCCAATGCTTGCTCATTCGTTATTTAAAACAAATGTAAAAGTAAAAGAAGAAAAACCAAGCAAACTAGCGCACGGATATAAGCGAATTTTGAACTGGACGCTAAACCATAAGCTTATTTCCTTTGGGTTAGCCGTACTACTGTTAGTAGGAAGTTTATTCTTAGTTCCTTCTATTGGCGTGAGCTTCTTATCATCCGATCAAGAAAAAACGCTGACGCTTACGTATACACCGAAAGCCGGACAGTCTCAAAGCGACGTAGAAAAAGCAGCAAATCGCGCAGAAGCGTACTTGATGAAGCGAGATGGTGTCAAAACGGTTCAGTATTCGTTCGGTGAAGGTAACTCTTTTAATCCGGGAAGCAAAAATAACGTTTTAACATTTGTGCAATATGACGAGGATACACAAAACTTTGATAAAGAGCAGGATAAAGTATTAAAAGCTCTTAATAAACAAGCGAATCAAGGTGAATGGGGCTCAATGAATACGGCGTCTAGCGGCAGCAATAATTCATTAAACGTCCTTATTTACGGAGATAGCTTAGATGAAATCAAACCTTATGCTGATAAAGTTCAGCATGTTTTAGAAAAGCATAAAGAACTGAAAAATGTCGATTCTACGCTTTCAGATACGTTTGATGAATATACGCTAGTACCGAATCAAAAGAAAGCCGCTGAACTGGGCTTGTCTGCTAGTCAAATCGGCATGCAAATTTCGAACCTTGGACAGCGTGAAGTATTAACGACTATCCAAAAAGACGGAAACGAAATTAACGTATACCTTCCAAAAGAAAAAGAGGATTTCTCTACTTTTGCCGAACTTTCAAGCACAAAAGTGACCTCTCAAACTGGACAGGAAGTTACATTAAATGAAGTTGTCGATATTAAAAAGGGTAAAACATCGAATACGGTAACTCGCCGTGATAATAAAATTTATGCAGAGGTAAGTGCCGATATTAAGAGTGACGATGTAGGCGGCGTTTCTTCTAACGTCCAAAAAGAAGTGAAGAAAATTGATTTGCCAAGTGATATGGATATTAACTTTGGCGGAGCATCAGAGCAAATTAATGACTCATTTAGTCAATTAGGAATTGCTATGCTCGCAGCCATCGGTATCGTGTACTTCGTACTAGTACTGACATTTGGTGGAGGGCTAGCACCATTTGCTATCTTATTCTCACTTCCATTTACACTCATCGGTGCACTAGTGGCGCTTTTAATCTCTGGAGAAACGATCAGCATTTCTTCGATGATTGGAGCTCTTATGCTGATTGGAATTGTGGTAACAAATGCAATTGTGCTGATTGACCGCGTGATTCATAAAGAGCAAGAGGGTCTGTCGACGCGTGAAGCGTTACTAGAAGCTGGAATGACACGTCTTCGCCCGATCTTAATGACAGCTATTGCAACGATTGGTGCACTGCTTCCATTAGCTTTTGGATTTGAAGGTGGAGGCCTTATTTCAAAAGGGCTAGGGGTTACGGTAATCGGAGGACTAACAAGTTCTACGCTGCTTACGCTCATTATCGTTCCAATTGTCTATGAGTTTTTTATGAAGTTTAAGCGCAAAAAAGTAAAAAAATAGAAGCAAAACAAATTTCCGCTTTTGAGGTGAATAGCGATGAAGTCAATTGATAAACTAATGAAACAGCTGATTCAACAAGGAATTAAAGCAAAGAAAGTAACGATTGATAAATCAAAGCGCCAGCAGTGGATGTCCATGTCATTGCCTAAAACGGCATGGCAGCATTCAAAATAAAAAAAGAGCTGACTTAGAGTCAGCTCTTTTTTTATTAACGATCTGTATCTTCAAATGATCCTTCTTGATAGGCGTCGCTTACTTGCTCATGTGTTTCCGCTAGACCTTGTGAGAGTGCATCTTGTCGGTTATAATCTTCTGTTTCGAACTGACGGTCAGCCATTTCATTTGTATCAGGCTGCTTTTTAGGCTGTTTTTTTGAATTCATTTTCACCACTCCTATTTAATAAAGTGAGACCACGGTTAGTGTGCGATGAAAGGAAATACATTATACATGCAAAAAGAGCTTCGATTGGTCGAAGCTCTTTCTTTCATATTATTATTGTTTTTTATCTAAGAAGATTTTTTCAATATCATCAAGTACGATATTAGCTGCTAACACACCGCCTGCTGTATTCCAAGTAGCATCATCTACTTTATGAACATGGTCTTCTTGAGCTACTTTTAACTTTTTGAAAAGCGGATCGTTTATCCATTCTTTTTCAAGCTTTGTTGCTTCGCCGTCTCCCGTTTCATAAGAGAAGTAGAATAGCTGATCGCCGTCCATTGCCGGAATGCGTTCTTTTGTTGCATTCATTTCAGCAAAATCATTTTTGTCTTGAGATTCAGGGCGAGCAAAGCCAAGCTGATCTAAAATAACGCCTGAGAACGAATCTTTATGATAGATACGAACGTCTCCAGCTGTAAAGCGTACAACTGAGATTTTTTGTTTTAACTGATTACCAAGACGTTTCTTTAAATCAGCTACGCGATTGTCGTAGTCCGCTAATACTTCTTTACCTTTTTCTTCTTTATTTACAGCTTTTGCATATAGCTTAAAGTTTGATTTCCAGTCTCCGCGCAGTTCTTCAGAGAAGACAGTCGGAGCAATTTGACTCAGCTGATCGTATACTTTTTCTTGGCGCATTTTATTTCCGATAATCAAGTCAGGTTTTAAAGCTGCGATTGCTTCTAAGCTTGGCTCGCTTTCTGTACCTACACTTTTAACGCCTTTCATCTGACCTTTAATATGGTCATACCACGGATTTCCTAACCATGATTGAACAGCACCCACAGGCTTTACACCCATTGCAAGAAGAGCTTCAGTACCTTCGTTTGTTAAAACGACCACTCGTTTAGGTGTTCCTTTAATCTCTGTTTTATCCATTGCGTGTTTTACTGTATAAGTTTCGCCAGAACCTTCCGTTTTTTCTTTTTTATCGCCGTCAGCGCTGTTTGAATTACCGCAGGCTGCCAGCACAAGCAGTGTCATAATGGTAAGAATGGATAACAAATATGACAACTTGCCTTTAGAATATGTATTCACATCTCTTCCCCCTCTTAAGTGATAATGATTTTCATTAACAATTAAGATAATATTCTAACTTTTAAGCGGTGTCAATTAAAAATTGAAAATGATTCTCAAAATCATTGACACTTTTTTCAATGTTTCCTAAACTAAAGGTTAGATATATATAGGAATCATCTTAGAGGAGAGCAATGAAAATGATGCTACGCAGTGTTCAAATGAAAGTAATGGGGCTCATCATTGGAATCATGCTGCTTTTAATCTGTATTGGATTAAGTATCGTACTCGGATACACAGATACAAGTATCAAGACAGCATTTGAAGCTTTTCAAGCGTTTAACGGTTCGAATGAGCACATAGTTATTCAAAATATTCGATTGCCGCGCGCTATAATCGGTGCTGTGGTAGGTATTTGTTTAGGAATTGCAGGAGCAATGATGCAGGCGTTAACGAAAAACCCACTTGCTTCACCGGATATTATTGGTGTGAACGCTGGGGCCAGCTTTTTTATTGTTGTTGCAGTGATGATTTTTTCGGTCAATTCACTTCAAGCTTTTACATGGATTGCATTTGTAGGAGCGGCATTAACCGTAGTGGTTGTCTATTTTCTTGGGTCCATCGGAAAAGAAGGATTAACGCCTATTAAATTGACGCTCGCAGGAGCGGCTATTGCAGCCTTTTTCTCTTCTTTAACACAAGGACTGCTGGCTGTGGATGAATCTTCACTTGATCAAGTTCTCTTTTGGCTGGCTGGATCTGTGCAAGGACGCAAGGTGGAAATGCTGTATGGCATACTGCCTTATATAGTACCAGCAATCATTGTCACGTTTTTTATCGCTTCAAAAATTAATATTTTAACGATTGGTGAAGATGTAGCTAAAGGATTAGGTCAAAGAACGGCTCTTGTCAAAATTATAAGCGGCATCATTATTGCCATTTTAGCTGGTGGAGCCGTTGCAGTAGCCGGTCCGATCAGCTTTGTCGGAATTATTGTTCCTCATGTTGTAAGAGCAATTGTAGGACAAGATTATCGTTGGGTATTTCCCTATAGTGCGGTTGCCGGCGGGATCTTAATTTTATTAGCCGATGTTGCGGCCAGGTATGTCATTATGCCTCAAGAAATCCCTGTTGGAGTCATGACTGCTGTTATTGGTACACCTTTCTTTATCTATATGGCAAGGAAAGGGGCAAAGGCGTCATGAAAACATACTTATCTCTTCGCTTAAAGAGAATTTCATTTTTGGTTAACATAAAAGCAGCTCTGATCATTATTGGATTTTCAGCTGCACTTGTTGCTCTCTTTTTATTGAGTGCAGGTACGGGTGACTTATTTATTAATCCACTTCGTGTGATTAAAATTTTAGCGGGTCATGGATTGGAGTTTGAACGATTAGTTGTTACATCTTTCAGACTTCCACGCATTATTGTTGCCATTTGTGCCGGTATTTGCCTAGCTATTGCAGGCGCTATCTTGCAGGGGCTTGTGAGAAATCCGCTTGCTTCACCAGACTTAATTGGATTAACAGGAGGAGCGTCAGTCGGTGTAGTGTTATTTTTGACACTATTTAGTGATAAAAGCAACTCGTTAACCGTAAGTATTAATTGGATGCCTGTTAGCGCATTTTTAGGTGCAGTGGCAGTGGCGCTTTTACTTTATGTGTTTGCCTGGAAAAATGGCGTCTCTCCTATTACACTAGTATTAATAGGAATTGGATTAACAGCGTTAACGAAAGCTATGACCACGCTGTTTATGATTATGGGTCCTATCTATCGCGCTAGTCAGGCAAATATTTGGATCACAGGAACGGTGTATGGCTCAAATTGGGCCAGTGTTTCCATACTAGTTCCTGTTACAATAGGGCTAGTTATAATCACGATTTTAATGATTCGAAATTTAAATGTTCAAGAATTAGGTGAAGAAATTGCGACTAACGTTGGAAGTCGCGTTCAAAAAAATCGTTTGGCACTATTGCTGATGAGTACAGCTTTAACAGGAAGCGCCGTTGCATTTGCCGGCGGAATTAGCTTTGTAGGATTGCTTGCTCCACATATTGCCCGAAAGCTGGTAGGTTCTTCATTCGGAGCTTTAATACCGCTATCGGCATTAATCGGAGCAATCTTAATCACAGCAGCAGATTTAATTGGCCGAACATTTTTCTTGCCAATCGAAGTGCCAGCAGGTGTATTTACAGCTGCAATTGGCGCACCGTACTTCATTTATTTACTATACAAACAAAGAAACGTATAGCATTCTTTGTAGAAGGAGCGATTCGCATGCATTCGTTAGAAACAAAATCGCTAACATTATCATATGGAGAAGCGATGATTATAGATGAGCTTGACGTTACCATCCCAAAGGGTGAGATTACGGTTTTTATCGGCAGTAATGGATGCGGAAAATCTACGCTGCTGCGTTCACTAGCAAGATTATTAAAGCCACATGCCGGCTCTATTTTACTAGAAGGCTCTAAAATTTCCTCTCTTCCGACAAAGGAAATTGCAAAGCAGCTAGCAATCCTTCCGCAAGGTCCTGTTGCACCTGAAGGGTTGACAGTGCTTCAGCTTGTTAAACAAGGGCGCTATCCGTATCAAAATTGGTTCCGTCAGTGGTCTCAAGAAGATGAAGAAAAAGTACAAAATGCACTCGAAGCAACAGGGTTAGCAGACTTGGCTGATCGTCAAGTTGATTCGCTTTCTGGAGGACAGCGTCAGCGCGCATGGATTGCTATGACATTAGCACAAGATACGGATATTATTTTACTTGATGAACCGACAACGTATTTAGATATGACGCATCAAATTGAGATCTTGGACTTGTTGTTTGAACTGAATGAAAAAGAAAATCGTACCATCGTAATGGTGCTGCATGATTTAAACTTAGCCTGCCGCTATGCTCATCATATTGTGGCGCTTCAAGATAAAAAAATCTATGCACAGGGAAGACCAGAAGAAGTCATTAACTGCGATTTAGTACAGCGAGTCTTTAATATGAACTGTGAAGTGACGGTGGATCCGTTATTTGGAACGCCTCTTTGTATTCCTCATGGGCGCGGACGATGTATTGTGAATAAGCTGCGCGTTGAAACGCAGCATGCTCAATAAGAAAGAGCAAAGCGAGTTAGCAGAAAAATTCCGCTGTACGTTTAAAGATAACTCGCTGTATAGGTTGTCTCCCTCCAGCTGCATGGACGAAAGCACGCTGAGGATGCAGCTGCTGTGGATTCAACAGACGATGGAGGCTGATAACTTGAGAGCAGCTGCTTCCATGTTAGCGAAGCGGTATAGCTTTGTTGTGGTGGCGGCTTTGTATTCATTTATTGTGTTTCAAAAAAAGATAAACGCATCGACTAAAAATGTTTCGTTGCATACAGAAGACGCTGAAACGATGTGGCTCCCAAAAGTGTTTATCTCAGAAATTGAGACGAAAGAAGTAACAGAGGAAAATCGGAAAATTCTTCTTGATGAACTTCTTGATGAATTGTTTGCTCATCACATTGAGCCGATATGGTCATCGCTGCGTAAAGTGACAAAAATCTCGAAGCTGACTCTATGGGAAAACGTAGCTGTTTATATCCACTGGCTTTATGATTTGCTTTTGGCAAATGAAGAAATAGAAAATGTGCAAGTACAAAAGAATTTACGATACGTGTTGGAAGAAGCTGAGGGTCATCACTTTGGTTCATACCATCATAATCCGTTTGCTAGGTACAGTTCACTTCCTCCATATGTAGAGAAGCAAAAGCAGGAGATAAGAGGTCGGCAAACGTGCTGTTTGTCTTACCAAACAGGAGATAAAAAGACTTATTGTCGAACGTGTCCGGTTATTTGTAAACCAAAGAAAGGAGTGATTGTGCATGAGTAAAACCTTTCAAGAGCAATTCGACGGTTTGATTGAAAAGTATACGGAACTAATGGTTGGTCAAAGTGACGAACAGCTGCAGGAAAAAGTGAAAATGTGGGCACTTTACAACCATATCTCAAAATCCATGCCGCCTTTAACAAAGCATTGGAATCAATTATATCCAGAAGCAAAAGCGGAAATGGTCGAGATTGTGAAGGAAATAAAAGAGCTGAATGAAGCGCATCGAGCGTCACAGCGAAAACCAGAATAAAAACATTCATCACAAAGCTGATGGATGTTTTTTTATCAAAAAGCTCTCGGTCGCTTTTTGATTTTGTATGCATATGTTAATAAAGGGTGCCTATCTATCTAGTTTAAAAAATGGTAAAATTAATGATAATTAAATAAATTTTGTGAGGCGTATGACAAGTGAAGGCGGGGGGTTGCTTTGGAACAAACGATAAGAAACTTTTTTTTATTGTTATCAAAAAGCAAAAAGTTAACAAAGCTGGCTAAGCGCTATGGCTTACGTTTTGGAGCAGCACGTTTTGTTGCAGGGGAAACCATCGATGAAGCTGTTAGTGTGATAAAAAAGCTAAATGAACAGGGATTAAAAGTAACGATTGATTATCTTGGCGAGTTTGTGGAAAGTGAAGCTGAAGTTGATCATGCTGCAGCTCAATGCATAAAGGCCATTCACCTTATACACAAAGAAAGATTAGATTCAGAAATTTCTTTAAAATTAACGTCTATGGGACTGGATATTTCAGAGGATTTGGCACTTCATCATATGCGGCGTATTCTTGAAGAAGCGGAAAAATATAGCGTATTTGTGACGATTGATATGGAGGACTATAAGCGATGCAGCAAGACGATTAAGCTATTTAAACAATTAAAAAATGAGTATGAACACGTAGGGACGGTGCTTCAAGCGTACTTATATCGAACAGAAAGTGACGTCCGTGAATTAGATGCTTATGCTCCTAAATTAAGGTTAGTGAAAGGGGCGTACAAAGAAGCAGCAGACGTGGCGTTTCCTGATAAAGAAGACGTAGATGAAAACTTCAAAAACATAATTGGACTCCACTTATTAAACGGTCACTACACAGCAGTTGCTACTCACGATGAACGAATCATTCAGTATGCAAAAGAGTTTGTTAAAAAGCATGGAATTTCAATGAATCAGTTTGAATTTCAGATGCTATACGGCATTCGATCAGAAAGGCAAGTTCAGCTCGTAGCAGAACAATATAAAATGAGAGTGTACGTTCCTTATGGAACGGACTGGTATGGGTACTTTATGAGGCGCCTTGCAGAAAGACCTGCAAATGTCGCATTTGTCTTAAAAGGAATTGTAAAAAAATAATAATGAAATGGTCGTGATGACAAAGTAAGAAATAATCAAAAATCGAACATGATTCGATTACTCATGTTCGATTTTGAGGTTAATGTCCTTGAGTGTTATGCTTTGTGTACTGTTGGTTTTGAGATGTCTTTTTGCCGCGTCCGTGCGGTTCATTGACCGGTCCAGCATTTCCTTTAACGCTTGCTGCGCTTACGCCTGCTGACGATGGATCCTTCTTTAATTTGCTCACAAAATCACCTCCTGTGTATTAAGATAACCAAACACATTAAAAATAGTTAGAGATAATATTGTGAATATATTGCGAAAATTTAAAAAATGTTTTATAGTAAAAACAGAGATTAACAGTGACTCTCTTTTTTTACGCATAAAATGAATGACCATTCATTCAATATATTAAAGGGGATGTGGGGATAATTATGAACATAAAAAAAGCCGCCGTTTTAGGTTCAGGAGTTATGGGCTCTGGAATTGCAGCTCATTTAGCAAATGTAGGAATTCCAACGCTTTTGCTAGACGTGGTTCCAACTTCATTAACAGCAGACGAGGAAAAAAAGCAGCTAACGCTTGAAGATAGGCAAGTGAGAAATCGGTTGAGTACAACTGCTCTAGCTAAATTAACGAAGCAAAAACCGGCGCCTTTAACGTCGAAGTCATCACTATCGTTAATTACTCCAGGAAATCTTGAAGATCATTTACAGCAGTTAAGCGACTGTGATTGGATTATTGAAGTAGTAGTGGAACGTCTTGATATTAAACAGCAGTTGTTTGAAAGAATTGACAGTGTACGAAAAAAAGGAAGTATTGTAAGTTCAAATACTTCAGGAATATCGATCCACGAAATGGCTAAAGGACGCTCAGAAGATTTTAAAGCGCATTTTTTAGGAACGCACTTTTTTAATCCACCGCGTTATTTAAAGTTATTAGAAATCATTCCAACTCATGACACAAAATCAGAAATTGTTGAATATGTGAAAACGTTTGGTGAAGATGTATTAGGTAAAGGAGTAGTTATTGCAAAAGATACGCCTAACTTTATCGCCAACCGTATCGGTACGTACGGTTTACTTGTGACCGTTCAAGAAATGTTAAAAGGTAATTACAGCGTGGGAGAAGTTGACTCTGTGACGGGCCCCTTAATTGGAAGACCAAAAAGCGCAACGTTTCGAACGTTAGACGTAGTGGGACTAGACACATTTATTCATGTGGCCAACAATGTATTTGACAAAGTAGAAGGCAAAGAAAAAGAAGTGTTCGATGTCCCTTTATTTATGAAACAAATGCAGGAAAATGGCTGGCTGGGAAGCAAGTCGGGGCAAGGCTTCTTTTTGAAGAAAGGAAAGGAAATTTTGGAACTTGATCCTAGTACACTTCAATACGTCGAGAGAAAGAAGTTAAAAACAGCTTCTACCGAATTAAGCAAGCAGGCAAAAGGGCTGCAAAATAAAATGAAAGCGCTTATATATTCGGGTGATCGTGCCGGCCAGCTTCTTTGGAATGTGATCAGTCCCGTTCTTGTATATGCAGCACAGTTAAAAAATGAAATCGCCGACGATATCGTGGCCATTGATCAAGCTATGAAGTGGGGATTTGGTTGGAAAATGGGTCCTTTTGAGACGTGGGATGCAATTGGTTTAGAAAAGTCAATTGAGAAGATGGAGCAGTCTGGCTTAGCAGTTCCGCAATGGGTAAAACAAATGCAGGAAAATGGATTTACAAGCTTCTATAAAGAAATGGAAGGTCAAACGCTTTACTACGAAGATGATGAGTATAAAGCAGTAAAAGAAAATAAAAAGGTGATTCACCTGTCATCTTTACGTTCTCAAAATAATGTCATTTTAGAAAACAGCGGAGCGAGTTTAATTGATTTAGGAGATGATGTGGCGTGCCTGCAGTTCACCTCTCCTAACAATGCAATCGGGCTAGACATTATTAGCTTATTAAATCAGTCTCTTGAAGAAGTGAATAAGAACTATAAAGGGCTGGTCATAGGAAATCAAGGGAAAAATTTCTGCGTTGGCGCTAACTTAGCTATGATTTTAATGGAAGCACAAGATGACAATTATTTTGAAATTGAATTTGTTATTAAACAATTTCAACAGGCAATGATGAAGGTGAAATATAATGAAAAGCCGGTTGTTGCAGCTCCATTTGCGATGACTCTCGGAGGCGGAGCAGAAATTTGCTTACCGTCAGCTAAAATCCAAGCTTCTGCTGAAACTTACATGGGCCTTGTAGAAGTAGGAGTCGGACTCATTCCTGGTGGAGGAGGTAATAAGGAGCTTTATATCAAACAGCTAAATGGTTTACCTAACGGTGTAACGCTCGATCTCCAGCAAATTGCCAATAAAACATTTGAAACAATTGCTACTGCAAAAGTATCTACTTCTGCTGCAGAAGCTAGACAGCTAAACTTTTTAAACCGCCATGATGGCATCAGCGTAAACGGAGATCACTTGCTGAATGATGCGAAGAACTCAGTCCTTGCTTTACATGACACGGGCTATAAACCACCTGTAAGAACTAAGATTCCTGTGGTTGGAGAAACAGGATATGCAACGTTGCTGCTAGGAGCCCAATCCATGAAGTATTCAGGATATATATCAGAACATGATTATAAAATTGCTAGTAAGTTAGCATTTGTGTTAGCCGGAGGACGTGTAGCGTTTGGTTCGGAAGTTGATGAAGAGTATTTACTGGACTTAGAGAGAGAAGCATTTTTAAGCCTTGTTGGAGAAGCGAAGTCTCAAGAACGTATGCAGCACATGTTAGTTAAAGGAAAACCACTGCGTAATTAAGGGGGAGAAAAAATGAGAGAAGCAGTTATTGTAGCAGGTGCTAGGACACCGGTTGGAAAAGCAAAAAAAGGTTCACTGGCAAGTGTTAGACCTGATGATTTGGGGGCCATCGCGGTTAAAGAAACTCTTCGCCGAGCAGGAGGATACGAAGGACCAATTGATGATTTAATTATTGGCTGTGCGATGCCTGAAGCAGAACAAGGTTTGAATATGGCTCGAAATATTGGCGCTCTTGCGGGTTTGCCTTATACGGTGCCAGCAATAACGATTAATCGTTATTGTTCATCAGGTTTGCAAAGTATTGCCTATGGTGCAGAACGAATTATGCTAGGGCAAGCCAAAGCAGTGTTAGCTGGAGGAGCAGAATCAATGAGTTTTGTTCCGATGTTTGGAAACGTAGCGCGTCCGAATGTTCAGCTGGTTGAAAATGCGCCGGAGTATTATATGGGCATGGGACATACAGCAGAACAAGTGGCCATGAAATACGGCATTTCACGTGAAGACCAGGACGCGTTTGCTGTACGCAGCCATCAAAAAGCAGCAAAAGCACTTCAAGAAGGGAAGTTTAACGACGAAATTGTTCCGGTGGAAGTGACGCTTCGAAAAGTGGATGAAAACAATAAGCTCCGTGAACAAAAGCTGATGTTCTCTCAAGATGAAGGAGTTCGTCCTGGCACAACTGCGGATGTATTAGGGAAACTTCGTCCAGCTTTTTCGGTTAAAGGATCCGTAACAGCTGGAAACTCTTCGCAGACAAGTGACGGAGCTGCATCCGTTTTTCTAATGGATAAAGAACAAGCTGAAGCAGAAGGGTTAAAGCCTTTGCTTAAGTTTCGCTCATTTGCAGTTGGAGGAGTTCCGCCTGAAGTAATGGGGATTGGCCCGGTAGCTGCCATCCCTAAAGCTCTTAAACTAGCAGGGCTGGAGCTTTCTGATATCGGATTGTTTGAATTAAATGAAGCATTTGCTTCTCAAGCACTTGGCGTTATTCGTGAATTAAATATTAATGAAGATAAAGTAAATGTAAACGGAGGCGCTATTGCCTTAGGTCATCCATTAGGCTGTACCGGAGCTAAGCTGACTCTTAGCTTAATGCACGAAATGAAGCGTCGAAATGAGCAGTTTGGAATTGTCACGATGTGTATTGGCGGAGGAATGGGAGCTGCTGGTGTATTTGAATTGTTAGCATAATCATTTCAAAGGGGGATATGAACATGTCAAATAAAACAAAACAAATGATTAAAGGTGGAAGCTTTTTAATTGAAGAAGGCGATGCAAGCCGCGTCTACACGCCGGAGGATTATACATCTGAACAAAAGATGATTGCCAAAACGACAGATGAATTTGTAGAAAATGAAGTCCTTCCACAAGTGGAATATTTAGAAAAGCATGAGTTTGACCGTTCTGTCAAGTTATTAAAACAAGCTGGTGAATTAGGGTTACTTGGTGCAGATGTACCGGAAGAATACGGCGGACTCGGTTTAGATAAAATTACCTCCGCTTTAATTGCTGAAAAAATGTCTCGAGCAGGCGGGTTTTCCATCACTCATGGTGCTCACGTAGGAATTGGGTCATTGCCAATCGTCTTATTTGGAACAGAAGAGCAAAAACAAGCATATTTACCTGCTTTAGCAGTTGGGGAAAAAATAGCCGCATATGCGTTAACAGAACCTGGTTCTGGTTCCGATGCCCTCGGTGCTCGCACAACAGCTCGCCTTAACGCCGAAGGCACACACTATGTGTTAAATGGAGAAAAGCAGTGGATTACGAATGCCGGATTTGCTGATGTGTTCGTGGTGTATGCGAAAATCGACGGCGATAAATTTTCTGCTTTTATCGTTGAACGCCAATTCCCAGGCGTTTCGGTTGGACCGGAAGAAAAGAAGATGGGAATCAAGAGTTCATCAACAAGAACGTTGATTCTTGAAGATGCGCTTGTTCCAAAAGAAAACGTGTTAGGTGAAATTGGAAAAGGCCATGTGATTGCGTTTAACATTTTAAATATTGGGCGCTATAAGCTTGGAGTTGGAGCAGTTGGAGCAGGTAAACGTGCGTTAGAAATTACGTCTCAATATGTTAACCAGCGTCAGCAGTTTAAAACGCCCATTGCTAAATTTTCATTAACCCAAGAAAAGTTAGCAACAATGGCTTCTAAATTGTACGCAACTGAAAGCTCCGTCTATCGTACGGTAGGACTTTTTGAAGACCATATGGGCCAGCTTTCAGAAGAACAGCAAAAAGACGGAAAACAAATTGCCGCTTCCATTGCTGAATATGCCATTGAATGCTCATTAAACAAAGTGTTTGCCACGGAATCTCTTGACTACATCGTAGATGAAGGGGTGCAGCTTCACGGAGGCTATGGTTTTATGAGCGAGTATGAAATTGAGCGCCTGTATCGTGATTCTCGCATTAACCGTATTTTTGAAGGAACAAATGAAATTAATCGACTCTTAGTACCAGGCACATATTTACGCAAAGCGCTAAAAGGAGAGCTTCCGCTGCTTCAAAAAGCACAAACGCTTCAAGAAGAATTGATGATGCTTATGCCGCAGGAAGTAGGAAATGAGCCTTTAGATCAAGAAAAAATGCTTGTGCAAAATGGGAAGAAAATTGCGCTCTTGCTTTTAGGTCTGGCTGCACAGAAGTATGGTAAAGAATTAGAGAAAGAACAAGAAATTCTCGTTAATATTTCCGATATGATTAGTAACGTATATGCAATGGAATCCACTGTTTTACGTACTGAAAAAGCCATTTCCAAAACAGGTGCAGATCAAAACAGCTTGAAAGTAAAATATACGCAAGTATTTTGCCAAGAAGCATTTAATCGAATTGAAGCAGATGCAAAAGAAACGTTAATTGGCGTTGAACAAGGTGATACGCTTAGAGTCATGCTTTCGTCTCTTCGCAAGTTAACGCGCTATACACCAATCAATGTGATTAGCGTAAAGCGCGAGATTGCAAAAACGCTTTTAGAAGTAGAAAAGTTCACAGTTTAAGGGAAAAGGAGCTCGCTTCGCGAGCTTCTTTTTGTTTAAGAAGCCTCTATCTAGGTAAATGATAAAGGATGTGTTAAAATACGAAAAAAGCTTAAAATAAAGGGTGGTTGACGAAATGTCATTATTTTTTTATTCATATCCAAAGTGTGGTACGTGCCGAAAAGCAAAGAAGTGGCTGGATGATAACGGAGTAGCGTATGAAGAAATTCATATTGTAGAAAACCCGCCAACAAAAGAGCAGCTGCAATCTTATTATCAGAACAGCGGCTTAGAATTAAAAAAATTCTTTAATACAAGCGGTAAAAAGTATCGCGAATTAGGGCTTAAAGATAAAGTAAGCAGTGCGAGTGAAGACGAACTTCTGTCTATTCTTGCGTCAGATGGCATGTTAATTAAACGTCCGCTGCTAACAGATGGACAAAAAGTAACGCTTGGCTTCAAAGAAGAGCAGTTTGAGGACGTGTGGAAGTAAGTTTTCAAATAGAAAATTTTTACGTTTTACGTTACACTGTTAATAGGAAGTTATTTTAGGTTGTAGAAAGTGTTCTCCACGTTGAAGGCGCTTTTTATATAAACAAATTACGATACATATTTTGGAGGGATTAAGATGAGTACACCAAAAGATTTGCGTTATTCTGAAGAGCATGAATGGGTAAAAACAGAAGGAGACGTTGTCCGCGTAGGTATTACGCATTTCGCTCAAGCTGAGCTTGGCGACATCGTATTCGTTGAACTGCCAGAAGTAGGAGCAACAGTAGAAGCTGACGAGCCGTTTGGCAGCGTTGAATCAGTAAAAACAGTTTCTGAGCTTTATGCACCAATTAGCGGTGAAGTTGTAGCAGTCAACGACAACTTAAGCGATAGCCCTGAGCTTGTTAATGAATCTCCATACGAAGAAGCATGGATGATTACAATCAAACCGTCTGATGCTTCTCAAGTAGACAAGCTAATGACAGCAGAGCAATACGAAGAAATGACAAACGAAGGATAATATTCCTCCATAAATTGTCTTTATGAAAAGTTTTTGACTGGACACTCTATTAGTAAACAAGCTAAAGGAGTGTCTTTTTATGTTTGAAAAACAAAAAATGGACGTTACAGATCGCGTTACAGCTAAATTTCATGACGGCGGCATGAAATTATATGTTGATAAGCAGCCAATTGGTGAAGTTAGTTACGGAACAAGCGGCAATGAATACCGCTTTGAAGAAGGGTATTCGCAAGAAAATAATAAGTTCTACCAATATACGGATGTACAAAAGCAAGGTGAAACGCAAAAATATACAGACTGCGACGAAGAAGCAGGATGGTGCTAAACAGTGGCAACTGCCGCTGTTTTTCTTGTTTTATGGAAACAATATGGCCTAAGCTGCCTTTTAAAACAGTTCTTTCTTGCAAATTTCTTTTAAAAAACAGGTGAACTGTGATACATTAACGAATATTGTATAGCATAAAGAAATGATGTTACTATACAACTGACGATTATGGGTGATGAAAATGGGGCTAATTGAAATCGAAAAAGTAATTATTGTCGAAGGAAAATCAGATAAAAAACGTATCCAAGATATCATTCGAGAACCAATTGAAATTATCTGTACAAACGGTACGATTAGTTTATCAAAGCTGGATGAAATTATTGACTTTACGTTTAACAAAGAGGTATACATACTCGTTGACTCTGATGATTCAGGGAATAAGCTAAGAAAACAATTTAAACGAGAGCTTCCGGAAGCAGAGCATCTATATATTGATAAAATGTACCGAGAGGTTGCTGCCGCCCCTAGACATCACATAGCAACAGTATTACTGAGTGCCAATATCGATGTTAATGCAGAATTTTTAACATAAAAGGAATGAGCAACATGCAAGAATGGAGCGAAAAACAGCTTGACGATCAGTTAAAAGAAGGACAAAGAGCGTTTATCTTTTTCCATACACCTTTTTGCGGGACATGTCAGCTGGCAAAAAAAATGTTAACCGTAGCAGAAGCGATGCTGCCTGGTGTAACTATCGGAATGAGCAATTTAAATTATATGCCTTCAAAAGCAGAAGTATTTTCAATTGAAAGTGTACCTTGTTTGATTGAAGTGAAAAATGGCGAAATGGTAAAAAAACTCTATGCGTTTCATTCTATCGAGCACGTACTTGAAGAGCTTCGATAATCAAACGTTTGTTTAAAATGAAGAAATTGAAAGAGAGCAAACCGTTGGGGCTGTTGAAATCTTGGGATATTATCCCAAGAACAAAATCTGTTGACAGCCTATCTGACACATGCTAAAATCACACTCATGAATGTTCATAAATGAATGAATATTTCCCAAAAACAAAATAATTGTTGCGAACTCTTATCAAGAGAGGTGGAGGGACTGAGCCCTGTGAAACCCGGCAACCGTCAGACTAACTGAAATGGTGCCAATTCCTGCAAAGCTATGCGCTTTGAAAGATGAGAGAAAGGATTAAATATCGAGCCTTTCTGTCATGCGCAGAGAGGCTTTTTTAATGAGGAAAATTGTTTTACGGCTTTTTCATCCTATAGGGCAACCTAACATAATTAAGTTTTTACTAAAGAAGGTGAAGAAATATGATTACATTAACAGACGTTACAAAAATTTATCAGGCTAAAAGCGGTCAAGTAACAGCTGTTGATAATGTGAATCTAACCGTTAACCAAGGTGAAATTTACGGAATTATTGGTTATAGCGGAGCGGGGAAAAGTTCTTTAATTCGCTTGCTAAACGGGTTAGAAACACCAACGACAGGAACGGTCGAAGTAGCAGGTAATGATATTGGAAAAATTAAAGGCGGAAAACTCAGAAAAGCTAGACAAGAAATTAGTATGGTGTTTCAGCACTTTAATATCTTGTGGTCGCGTACGGTGCGAGAAAATATTGCCTTTCCGTTAGAAATAGCAGGGATCTCAAAAGAAAAAAGAATGAAACGAGTAGACGAGCTTATCAAGCTAGTCGGGCTTGAAGGGCGTGAAAATGCTTATCCATCACAGCTTAGCGGTGGACAAAAGCAGCGTGTTGGTATTGCTCGAGCGCTAGCCAATAACCCAAAAGTATTGCTGTGTGATGAAGCAACATCAGCGCTTGATCCTCAAACGACAGATTCCATTTTAGATCTGTTAGTAGATATTAATGAGAAGCTAGGGTTAACCATTGTATTGATTACTCATGAAATGCACGTTATTCGTAAAATTTGTCATCGGGTAGCCGTTATGGAAAATGGGGCAGTGGTAGAAGAAGGACAAGTGCTAGAAGTATTCAGAAAACCTAAGCAGCCGATTACAAAACGATTCGTTCAACAGATTTCTGAACCAGAAGAAACGTTTGAAACAATTGAACAAGTACAGGAGTTATATCCAAGCGGGCAAATTATTCAGCTGACGTTTGTTGGCGGAAAAGCAGAGCAACCGCTCATTACAACGATTTTAAAACAGTTTGATGTAACGATTAATATTTTGCAAGGAAAGATTTCTCATACACAAACAGGTTCATACGGAACGTTGTTCGTTCATTTAGACGGAGAATTAACAGAAGTTGAAAAAGTCATTGCATACATTCATGAGCAGCAGGTAGAAGTGGAGGTAATGACAAATGCTTGAGAAACTATTTCCAAACGTTATTTTAGATGATTTTATTCAAGCGACAAATGAAACACTATATATGACAGCTATTTCAGTTATAGCCACGTTTGTTCTAGGTATTTTATTAGGCTTGCTTTTATTTTTAACGTCCAAAGGACAGCTTTGGCAAAACAAACCTTTATATGCCATTGTGTCAGCAGTTGTAAATATCTTTCGTTCCATTCCATTCATTATTTTAATTGTTTTACTGATTCCATTTACCAAAGCATTGGTAGGAAGTATTTTAGGCGCTAATGCAGCGTTACCTGCTTTAATTGTTGGAGCAGCACCATTTTACGCGCGTCTTGTAGAAATTGGTCTGCGTGAAATTGATAAAGGTGTTATTGAAGCTGCTAAATCAATGGGAGCAACAACAAGCACTATTATCTTTAAAGTGCTGTTACCTGAATCGCTGCCAGCTTTAATTTCTGGTTTGACGGTAACGACAATTGCGTTAGTCGGCTATACGGCAATGGCGGGTGTGATTGGAGCTGGAGGTCTCGGGAATCTTGCATATTTAGAAGGATTCCAGCGCAGTCATAATGATGTAACGCTAGCTGCTACGATCTTAATTTTGATTATTGTATTTATTATCCAACTTATTGGAGATGCGATTACTGCAAAAATTGATAAAAGATAAAGGGAGGATTATTTATTATGAAAAAATGGCTTTCGGCTTTAGCACTAACATCTGCGCTAGTAGTAGGATTAGCTGCATGTGGATCTAACAATGGATCAAAAGATGAAAAGAAAATTGTTGTGGGTGCATCTAATACGCCTCATGCTGAAATTTTAGAACAAGCAAAACCGATTTTAGAAAAACAAGGAATCGACTTGGAAATTAAAAAATTCCAAGATTACATCTTACCGAACACAGCTCTTGCAAACAATGAAATTGATGCAAACTACTTCCAGCACGTTCCTTATATGAATTCAGTGCTAAAAGATCACAAGGGTGAAAAAGGGTATGATTTTGTAAGTGCCGGTGCCATTCACATTGAACCAATCGGTATCTACTCTAAAAAATACAAAAGCTTAAAAGATCTTCCGAAAAACGGCACAGTTATTATGCGTGATGCAGTAGCAGAGCAAGGACGTATTTTATCGATTTTTGAAAAAGCCGGCGTAATCAAATTAAAACCAGGCGTAAAGAAAATAGATGCACAAATTAAAGATATCGTAGAAAACCCGAAGAATTTAAAATTTAAAGCCGATGTTGAAGGCGGATTGTTACCTCAAATGTACAAAAATAATGAAGGTGACGCTGTTGTTATCAATGCTAACTATGCTATCGATGCTGGCTTAGATCCAGTAAAAGATCCAATCGCAGTGGAAAGTAAAGAAAATAACCCTTATGCAAACATCATTACGGTTCACAAAGGCGACGAAAATAAAGATACAGTGAAAGCTTTAGTGAAAGTTCTTCACTCTAAAGAAATTCAAGACTACATTAAAGAAAAATACAAAGGCGGAGTACTGCCGGTAAATAAATAATAGAAGAAAAGCGCTTGCCCACTCTGGGCAAGTGCTTTTTTTGTATGCGGGAAAACGAATAACTCTTATTTTTCTCACGCATACTAACCGTGAAAACTTTACTGATGATGGGAGCTGACGTTATGCAGCAAGAAGCACGTCATTCAACTGAGCAAGCACTTCATGATTATAAAATGGGTGTTGGGAAATTTAGCGAAAAATTGCCGGAAGTAACAAAAACGTTTAATGCGTTTACTGAAGCATGTTTTGGAGAAGGTTCTCTTTCTAAAAAAGAAAAGCAGTTAATCGCGTTAGGAATCAGCGTAGTAGCTCAAGACGAGTACTGTATGATTTATCATACAAAAGGCTGCATTGATCAAGGTGCAACTGAGCAAGAAATTTTAGAAGCATGCGGAGTGTCAGCAGCATTTGGCGGAGGCGCAGCGATGAGTCAGTCCGTTACGCTTGTCCAAGAGTGTATTTCAGAACTGACTAGCCACACGCACTAAGTAAATAAAGTGGGTAAAAAAGCTTGTCTTAGAAGGCTCTATGGAGTCTTTTAAGGCAACTTTTTTATGAGTGGATTTAGTCTTGAAAAACGTACATAATGGTTTAAAACCTTTTGGGTCAAAAGGTTGCTATAAGTTTTCATTTGTTATAAGATTGTAATGAGAATAAAATGAGAATAATTAAAAAGATATAGGTATATCGTTTTTTACTATATACGTCTATAACTGGAGGTTTTAATATGGCAGGGTCAACTTTAACAATTAAAGATCTTCATGTTGCAATTGAAGGTAAAGAAATTTTAAAAGGTGTTAATTTAGAAGTTAAGGGCGGCGAAATCCATGCAATCATGGGACCAAACGGTACTGGTAAATCAACATTATCTTCAGCAATCATGGGACATCCTAAATACGAGGTTACACAAGGAAGCATCACGCTAGACGGCGAAGATGTACTTGAGATGGAAGTAGATGAGCGCGCTCGTGCAGGTCTATTCCTAGCTATGCAATATCCAAGTGAAATCAGCGGGGTAACAAATGCAGACTTCTTACGTTCAGCAATTAATGCTCGTCGTGAAGAAGGCGAAGAAATTTCACTAATGAAATTCATCCGTCAATTAGACAAAAACATGGATTTCTTAGAAATGGATCAAGACATGGCTCAGCGTTACCTAAACGAAGGTTTCTCTGGCGGTGAGAAGAAACGTAATGAAATTCTTCAATTAATGATGCTTCAACCAGGAATTGCAATTTTAGATGAAATCGACTCTGGTTTAGATATCGATGCGTTAAAAGTTGTATCAAAAGGTATTAATGAACTGCGCGGCAGCGAGTTTGGTTGTTTAATGATTACTCACTACCAACGTTTACTAAACTACATTACACCAGATAAAGTTCACGTTATGATGCAAGGTCGCGTTGTAAAATCAGGCGGACCAGAATTAGCACAGCGTCTAGAGGCAGAAGGTTATGACTGGATCAAACAAGAATTAGGTATTGAAGACGAAACTGTAGAGCAAGAAGCTTAAGAGTTAGGAGGATCTCTATGACTATTGATACGAAATTACCATTTGATCAAGAGTACATCAGCAGCTTTTCAAAAGAAGCTAATGAACCAAGTTGGCTGCTAGATCTTCGCTTACAAGCTCTTGCGAAAGCAGAAGATCTTGCACTTCCAAAGCCAGATAAAACAAACATTTCGAAATGGAACTTTACTGCATTTGACAAGCACACTTCACAGGCAAGCACAATCTCATCTGTAGACGAGCTTCCAGAAGTGGTTAAAGCATTGATTGATACAGAAGCTGTTAAAAATCTATATGTTCAGCGTGACCAAACAGCAGCATATTCAACATTAACAGAAGAGCTAAAGTCTCAAGGCGTTATCTTCACAGATATTCAAACAGCTGCTAAAGAGCATAGCGACCTTGTTGAGAAGTACTTCATGAAAGAAGGAGTTAAAGTAGATGAGCACCGTTTAACTGCATTAAACGCAGCGTTATTAAACGGCGGTGTATTTGTATACGTTCCTAAAAATGTAGAAGTACAAGAGCCGCTTCAAGCTGTATTTGTCCGTGAAGATGAAGAAGCTGCTTTATTCAACCATGTGATTGTTGTAGCTGAAGACAACAGCTCAGTAACATATGTAGAAAACTACATTGCTACTGCTGAAGAGTCAAACGGTGTTGTCAATATCGTGACGGAAGTATTTGCCAACAGCAATGCGAAAGTAACATTTGGGGCTGTTGACTACTTAGCTAAAGGTACAACTACTTATGTGAACCGCCGCGGCGTAGCGGGCAAAGATGGTCGCATTGAGTGGGCTTTAGGCTTAATGAGTGAAGGAAATACAGTTTCAGAAAATACAACGTATCTAATGGGCGACGGTTCATATGGAGATACAAAAACGGTAACAGTTGGACGTGGAGAGCAGTCTCAAAACTTAACAACAAGTATCGTACATTTTGGAAAACATTCTGAAGGCTACATTTTAAAACACGGCGTTATGAAAGAAAGCGCGTCTTCAATCTTTAACGGTATCGGTAAAATTGAACACGGTGCGTCTAAATCAAACGCTGAGCAAGAATCTCGTGTGTTAATGTTAAGTGAAAAAGCACGTGGAGACGCAAACCCAATTCTTCTAATTGATGAAGACGATGTAACAGCAGGGCACGCTGCATCTGTTGGACGCGTAGATCCAATTCAGCTTTACTACTTAATGAGCCGCGGTATTCCGCAAACAGAAGCAGAACGTCTAGTTATCCACGGGTTCTTAGCACCAGTTGTAAACGAGTTGCCAATCGAAACGGTTAAAAAGCAATTAACAGATTTAATTGAAAGGAAAGTTCGATAATGAATATCTCTGATATTCGTAAACAATTTCCTATTTTAGACCAAGAGGTAAATGGCAGCCCACTCGTTTATTTAGACAGTGCAGCAACTTCACAAAAGCCGCTTGCTGTAATTGAAGCAATTGAGAAGTATTATAAAGAATATAACTCAAACGTACACCGAGGTGTTCACACGCTTGGTACAAGAGCAACAGACGGATACGAAGGCGCTCGTGAAAAGGTTCGTAAGTTTATTAATGCAAAATCAACGGAAGAGATTATCTTTACGCGCGGTACAACGACAGCTCTTAATACAGTAGCTGCAAGCTATGGCCGTGCTAATCTCAAACCTGGTGATGAAATTGTGATTACTTATATGGAGCATCACAGCAACATCATTCCTTGGCAGCAAGTTGCCAAGGAAACAGGTGCAACGTTAAAATATATTTCATTAACAGAAGATCATGCACTTTCACTAGAAGAGGTAAAAAGCACGATTACATCCAACACCAAAATTGTATCGATCATGCAAGTATCTAACGTATTGGGTACAATTAACCCAGTAAAAGAGATTGCAGAAATTGCACATGCTAACGGTGCAGTAATGGTTGTGGATGGTGCACAAAGTACGCCTCATATGAAGGTGGATGTACAAGATTTAGACTGTGATTTCTTTGCTTTCTCTGGACATAAAATGGGCGGGCCGACTGGAATCGGCGCTCTTTATGGAAAGAAAGAGCTTCTTGAAAAAATGGAACCAATCGAGTTTGGCGGCGAAATGATTGACTTCGTAAACCTATACGAATCAACGTGGAAAGAACTTCCTTGGAAATTTGAAGGGGGTACGCCAATCATTGCAGGTGCAATTGGTTTAGGTGCAGCGATTGATTTCTTAGAAGAAGTTGGTTTAGATAATATTCAAGCACATGAACACAAGTTAGCGCAGTATGCACTGGATCGCTTATCGCAAGTAGATGGAATTACGATCTACGGACCGAAAGAGCGAGCGGGTGTTGTGACGTTTAATATTGAAGATGTGCATCCGCACGACGTTGCAACAGTAGTAGACGCTGATGGAATTGCGATTCGTGCAGGTCATCACTGTGCGCAGCCGCTGATGAAATATTTAAACGTATCTTCTACTGCACGTGCAAGCTTCTATTTGTATAACACGGAAGAAGAAGTAGATAAATTGGTATCATCATTAATAAAAACGAAGGAGTATTTTACAAATGGCTTTTAATAATTTAGATACTCTCTATCGTCAAGTAATTATGGACCATTATAAAAACCCGCGTAATCGTGGAACGTTGAATGAAGATACTGTGAACATTCATATGAATAACCCGACATGTGGAGACCGCATTGAACTTTCTTTAAAAGTAGAGGACGGCAAAGTGGTGGATGCAAAGTTCGAAGGTGAAGGATGTTCAATTTCAATGTCATCAGCTTCAATGATGACACAAGCAATTAAAGGTCAAGAAGTAGACAAAGCGTTTAAAATGGCCCATATCTTCTCTGACATGATGCAAGGTAAAGAGTATGATGATAGTATAGATTTAGGAGATATTGAAGCACTTCAAGGTGTAGCAAAATTTCCTGCGCGTATTAAATGTGCAACACTAGCGTGGAAAGCGATGGAAAAAGGTCTTAACGAACAAGAATAGGACCTTCATTCATTCCCAATCCTATCAAGTAGGGGGTAATAAAAGATGGCTAAAAAAATGCCAGAAATCGGCGATTATAAATATGGATTTTCCGATAAAGACGTATCAATTTTCCGCTCTAAACGCGGTTTAACAAAAGAAATCGTAGAAGAAATTTCTCGTATGAAAGAGGAACCACAATGGATGCTTGACTTCCGTTTGAAATCTCTAGAGCACTTCTACAACATGCCAATGCCACAGTGGGGCGGAGACATGGCAAGCTTAGACTTTGATGAAATTACGTACTACGTAAAACCATCTGAGAAGTCTGAACGCTCTTGGGATGAAGTTCCTGAAGAAATTAAACAAACGTTTGATAAACTAGGTATTCCTGAAGCAGAGCAAAAGTATCTTGCGGGTGTATCAGCTCAGTACGAATCTGAAGTTGTTTATCACAATATGAAAGAAGATCTTGAAGCACAAGGTATCGTATTTAAAGATACGGATACGGCGCTAAAAGAAAACGAAGATATTTTCCGTGAGCATTTTGGAAAAGTTATCCCGCCAACGGATAACAAATTCTCTGCACTTAACTCGGCGGTTTGGTCTGGTGGATCATTCATTTACGTACCAAAAGGCGTAAAAGTAGATACACCATTACAAGCTTATTTCCGTATTAACTCTGAAAATATGGGACAGTTTGAGCGTACGTTAATTATTGCTGATGAAGGCTCACACGTTCACTATGTAGAGGGCTGTACAGCACCTGTTTATACAACAAACTCCCTTCACAGTGCCGTTGTAGAGATCATCATCAAAAAAGATGCGTATTGCCGCTATACAACAATTCAAAACTGGGCGAACAACGTATACAACCTTGTAACAAAACGCGCGGTTTGTGAAGCAAATGCAACAATGGAATGGATTGATGGAAACATCGGTTCTAAGTTAACAATGAAATATCCAGCTGTTATCTTAAAAGGTGAAGGTGCACGTGGTATGACATTATCTATTGCCCTTGCTGGTAAAGGACAGCACCAAGATGCTGGTGCAAAAATGATTCACTTAGCACCGAACACATCTTCAACGATCGTATCAAAATCAATTTCAAAACAAGGCGGTAAAGTAACATACCGCGGTATCGTACACTTCGGCCGTAAAGCAGAAGGTGCACGTGCGAACATTGAGTGTGATACGCTGATTATGGATAATCAATCAACTTCTGATACAATTCCGTACAATGAGATTTTAAATGACAACATCTCACTTGAGCATGAAGCGAAGGTATCAAAAGTATCTGAAGAACAATTATTCTATCTAATGAGCCGCGGTATTTCTGAAGAAGAAGCAACAGAAATGATTGTAATGGGCTTTATTGAGCCATTTACAAAAGAGCTTCCGATGGAATATGCAGTAGAAATGAACCGTCTAATCAAATTTGAAATGGAAGGTTCAATCGGTTAATAATAGATCAAAACTCGTTTGCTGTTTATGCAAACGAGTTTTTTTGTATCGTTTGTATTAAAATAAAGAAAAGCGAAGCTAAGAACATAGAGGAGGAGTGGCATGATTTATATTGGAGTCACAGGCTGGGGAGATCATGATTCATTATATGAAGCGGGGGTTTCATCAAGAGACAAGCTTGCCGTATATGCAGGCCATTTTCCAATTGTTGAAGTCGATTCATCTTTTTATGCAATTCAACCAACATCAAATGTAAAAAAATGGGTAAACGATACACCGGAATCTTTTCGTTTTGTGGTAAAAGCCTATCAAGGTATGACAGGGCATATGAGAGAAGGAAATCCGTTTGATAGCAAAGAAGAAATGTTTCATGCATTTTTAGAATCAGTGAAGCCTTACGTAACATCGAATAAGCTTGGTATGATTTTATTTCAAATGCCGCCCTGGTTTGACTGTACAAAAGAAAATGTAGCCTATTTGAGATATAGCCGCGAGAAGTTTGGAGATTTGCCAGTAGCGCTTGAGTTTCGAAATCAATCTTGGTTTAAGCCATTTTTCTATGATAAAACGCTGACGTTTATGGAACAAGAGAAGTGGATTCACGGTATTTGTGATGAACCGCAGGCAGGAGAAGGATCTATTCCAATTGTGATTCATGCTACAGATAAACAGAAAACACTTATCCGTTTTCACGGACGAAACGTACACGGTTGGAATAAGCCTGCAGAAGGCAATTGGCGAGCAGTAAGGTTTTTGTATCGTTACAATGAAAAAGAGCTCCTAGAGTGGAAAGAACGGCTTGAAAAGCTACAAAAACAAACGAAGGACATTTACCTGTTATTTAATAATAACTCCGGCGGAGATGCTGTACATAATGCCAAACAGCTCATGAGTTTATTAAATATTGAATATGAAAATTTAGCTCCTAAACAATTAGATTTTTTTAATGAATTTTAGCACTGAGTCCTATAAAAGTTTATATAAATAAGGAAGAAGGAATATAAACGTCAAATAGGTAGAAAAGTATATGTAAAACCTCACTTTTTTCTTTCAAAATCATAAATTGATTAAGAAAGGAGTGAGTTACTATGATTACCTTAGCGCCTATCGTAATTGAAGGTCATACGTTTAATGCAGTTACCGTATTGCTGCCAAAAACAACTCTGTTAACAATCTCATCAGATAAAGGGTACATTATGTGCGGAGCACTAGACGTAGGTCTATTAAATGATAAATTAGCTGATCGTCAAATAATAGCTGGAAGAGCTGTAGGTGTACGTACAATTGAGCAGCTTCTTGAAGCGCCTCTTGAATCTGTAACGCTTGAAGCTGAAAAAAGAGGAATTTTTAAAGGAACAATTGGCAAAGATGCTTTATTGAAAATGCTTTAATATAGTGGGGAATTTAAGATAAAACTTTTTAAAAGAAGCGTGAACCTCCTTATACATGCATACATATAGCTTGTAAGGAGGGATTTTTTTTGGTTAAACTTCGTCGGAAATTAACAAGAAAAGGCCCGCTTCCTTTTCGCTACGTTCTGTTGCTCACCTTTCTTTTTTTTATGCTTTCCACAGGGGTAGGATTATGGCTAATTAATAGAGGGATTGAACCGACGTTAATGAAATATGCTGAAGCACAAACAAAAGAGATTGCAACTTTAGTTATTAATAAAGCGGTGAATAAACAGGTACTTGATCAACTGGACGTAGATGTTATTAAAGTTGAATCTACACCTAACGGTCAAGTAGCCAAAATTGACACAGCGCTTGTAAATCGGGTTAGAGCTCAGACTACGTCATTTGTTCAAGCTAATTTAAAAGAGGCAGAGAAAGGGAATTTAGATGCACTTGAACTTCCAACAGATATTCGTATTGAAAAAAATGAAAAGCTGCGCAATCAAGGAATTGTATACCAAGTTCCTCTTGGGCAAGCAACTAATAATGCGCTGCTTGGAAATCTAGGTCCGCTGATTCCGGTTAAATTTCATGCTATTGGTGACGTTCAAACAGACGTAGTGCGAAAAATCGAGGAATATGGAATAAATAATGCGTTTCTTGAAGTATCCATCAAAGTAAAAGTAAACATGCAAATCATTATCCCGTTTGCAACGAGAAAAACAACCGTTACGGCTACAATTCCTGTAGGAGGAACTGTTATCCCTGGAAATGTTCCTGATTATTTTAACGGTGGAAATTCATCTTCTCCGGCAATTGAACTTCCGAAGAAAAATTAACAATATTATATTAACGTGATAAAGTATTATTTAAAAAGCAGGTGCGGAAGTTCAAAAATACTTTCATATCTGCTTTTATTCATTGGAACATTTGTCTGAATTTTCTATAAAAAATATTTTGACATACTATCTTCTCCCTTCTATAATTTGAGATAGGAAGTTATAGAAAGAATAATCTAAAAATTATAAAAATTCTCGTTGATCTATGATAAAAAGAGAGTAGGGAGAGGAAAAGAGGGGGAATTACAGTGGAAAATAGGCCGCAGTGGGGATCAAGAGCAGGGTTTATTTTAGCAGCAGCAGGTTCAGCAATTGGACTAGGGAATATATGGAGATTTCCAGCCACTGCATATGAAAATGGAGGAGGGGCATTTTTTCTCCCCTACTTATTTGCTTTGTTGACGGCAGGAATTCCTATCTTAATCATGGAATTTGCTATTGGACATAAATATAAAGGTTCCTCTCCTTTATCATTAGCAAGAATAAGCCCCAAGGCTGAATGGCTAGGCTGGTGGCAAGTAGCTATTTCCTTTTTTATTTCGGTTTACTATTCCGTCATTATCGCGTGGGCAATGTCGTATTTTATCTTTTCATTTAAGTTAAGCTGGGGAAACGATACGGAAGCGTTTTTATATGGAGATTACTTAAAGTTAGCTGAAGCACCAGGACAAACAGGAAGCCTCGTATTACACGTTTTAATTCCGCTTGTACTTGTATGGATTGTGACATTAGGTGTCTTATTAAAAGGAATCAAAAAAGGAATTGAAGCCGCAAACAAAATCTTTCTACCAACGCTAATTATTCTATTTTTAATCATTGTCATTCGAGCAGTTACGTTAGACGGAGCAATGGAAGGTCTGCATGCTTTTTTTAAACCAAACTGGAGCGCAATTGGAGACGGAAAGGTTTGGATCGCAGCATATGGTCAAATTTTCTTTAGTTTATCTGTTGGTTTTGCTATTATGATCACTTATTCCAGTTACCTTCCAAAGAAATCTGATTTAACTAATAATGCGTTTATTACTGGATTTGGTAATTCAGCGTTTGAATTACTAGCAGGAATCGGTGTGTTTAGCGCACTAGGTTTTATGGCTACTCAGCAAGGTATCCCAATCGATAAAGTAGTTCAGGGAGGGGTAGGACTAGCCTTTGTAGTTTTCCCGCAAATTATTAATGAATTTCCAGCGTTTAAACAGCTGTTTGGAATGTTATTCTTTGCTTCCTTGACATTAGCAGGATTAACGTCACTTATTTCAATTATTGAAACCTTCGTAGCAGGCATTCAAGATAAATTTACTATCTCACGTACAAAATCTGTATTAATAGGTGGAGGAATCGCTTCAATTTGCTCGCTATTATTTGCAACACAAGGAGGACTTTATTTCTTAGATGTGGTCGACTATTTTATTAATAACTTCGGAGTTGCTCTAGCAGGCTTAGTAGAAGTTGTATTAGTTGCTTGGGTATTTAAGCAGTTGAGCAGCCTTCAGCAGCATGCAAACGAAGTTTCTGATATCCGAATCGGTTCATGGTGGAAAATATGTTTAGGAGTAGTTACACCACTTGTACTTGGATACATGATGTTTGATAACTTCCGGAAAAATATTTCGGAAAATTACGAACAGTATGCAACGACTTTTGTAGGTCCTTTTGGTTGGGGTGTGGCAGCTCTTGCTGTTATTTTGGGAATTGCTTTTTCTTTTGCACGATGGGAAGATGGGACGCTTCGTTTGTCAGTTAAAGAGAAGGGGGTTTCTAAATAATGGATGGAAGTTCAATGACAATGATGGTTGTAGGGATGGTCATCATATGGGGCGGCTTGGCCGCAAGTATTGCTCATGCTGTGAAAAAAGCAAAAGAAAGTAAAGCATCAGGATAAAAAAACAGGAAGCATCAGCTTCCTGTTTTTTTATTTTTTCTTTAGTTCTAAACGATCATTTCGTTCCCACGTTCTTAACTGAGGATATGGGTCAAACGACCACTCATTTTTGCCGTTATCTTTATACATTCCATAGTGCAAGTGAGGAGGGAATTTCCCAGAAGTTCCAGGAGGTCCATAACCGGAACTTCCTACTCCGCCAATGAGTGTTCCTGGTTCTACAATTTGTCCTACTTTTAAATTTTTTGCAAATCCGCTTAAATGAGCTAAATAGTGATAGTTATTATGAAGGTCACGAATACCGATTCGCCAGCCTCCATATTTATTCCATCCTTTAAGCTCAATAATGCCATAGCAAGGGGATTTTACTGGAACTCCGTAATCTGCAAAAATGTCTGTTCCTTCATGAATTCGTTTGCCACCCCAGCCGCGCGCATCTCCCCATGTACTCCTGTAACTGTAGTTCGCACGGAGAGGCACCGGAAATGAAGAACCTTTTAAATCAATGCGACCGTAATGGCGAAAAATTTTGGCATTCCCTAAAATAATATCAACTGCTTTAGCCCGGTGATAATAGTTCCAAAGCGCAATTTTAATATAGTCTTCGGACACCCCGAACGTCCGAATATAATCTGCCATTGTAAAAAGCATATCTTCATCATTAAATTGGTCTGCTTTTTTGTCTCCGTTCCCATCTTTGCCCATTCCCCCGAGCAGAGAAATAGTAAGTGGGTTTGTATCTTCCAAATTCGGATTTAAAGAACCTGACCATTTTTCTGGAGGATAGTAAATGGCGATCGAGCCTTTTTCTCTTGGAATATCTTTATGGGAGCGTCGAATATTTCGTTCATACTGGTCAATCCCTGCAAAGTAATACCAAGGAATCGTAGTAGCGGCTTCCATTTGTTTATACAGCTCTAATCTCTTTTGAATAAGTATTTTTTCTTGATCTGCTGATGATTCAGCTGTTACGTGGTGCCATCCTGTGAATATAGACATGAACATAAAAAGTAAGATAATCGTTTTGCGCATCGTGTTTCCCCCTTTCTAAAAATAGTGTGTAATACTAGTTTGCAGCGAGAAAAAAGATTTCATAAATATTAATTAATGGAAATCGCTTCAAAACTTTTTTAAAGAATTTTATTCAGAAGATAAATGGAAATTATACGGAGGATGAAAACGCACACATTTGAATGGAAAATAGAAGAAAACTGAGGAAAATAAAGAGCAGACAACTTGTCGAATCTCACTTTTTTATGATAAAGTGACATATAGTTATGTTTTTAATATGTAGTTAAAATTAAGCATATAGGTTATAGACATTTTCTAGATTGGTGGAGTTGATAATATGGCAACAAAAGAAGAGCATGTCCGCAAACCCGAGTGGCTGAAGATTAAGCTAAACACAAACGAAAATTACACAGGCTTAAAGAAAATGATGCGTGAGAAAAACCTTCATACAGTTTGTGAAGAAGCAAGATGTCCGAATATTCATGAGTGTTGGGCTGTTCGTCGTACGGCAACTTTTATGATTTTAGGAGAAGTATGTACACGTGCCTGTCGTTTTTGCGCGGTTAAGACAGGTTTACCAACAGAATTAGATTTAGAAGAGCCAGAACGCGTAGCGGATTCTGTTCAGCTAATGAACTTAAAACATGCGGTTATTACAGTAGTAGCTCGCGATGATTTAAAAGACGGAGGAGCAAGCGTATTAGCTGAAACAATTCGTGCGATTCGTCGTAAAAATCCATTCACAACAATTGAAGTATTGCCTTCTGATATGGGCGGTGTGGAAGAGAACTTACGTATTGTAATGGACGCACGTCCTGATATTTTAAATCATAATATTGAAACAGTACGCAGCCTTACACCTCGTGTTCGTGCTCGTGCTAAATATGAGCGTTCTCTTGAGTTCCTTCGCCGTGCAAAAGAAATGCAGCCGGATATCCCTACGAAATCAAGTATCATGCTTGGTCTAGGAGAAACAAAAGAAGAAATTATTGAAACGATGGATGATTTGCGTGCGAATAATGTAGATATTATGACGCTAGGCCAATATCTACAGCCAACTAAAAAGCACATAAAAGTTCAAAAATATTACCATCCAAATGAGTTCGAAGAGCTAAAAGAAATTGCATTATCAAAAGGATTCAGCCATGTTGAAGCAGGTCCTCTTGTACGTTCTTCTTACCATGCAGATGAGCAAGTTAACGCTGCTGCAAAAAACAAAGCGCAAGAAAGCAAATAAGGTAAAAAAGGTGATGATATGCTCATCACCTTTTTTGTTTATTCCACCATATCTTTGTCCGTCATCGGTTCATTCAATTCGTTTTTCTCTATTCCATTTGCATCTTCTCCGCCGTTCATTTTACGCCCTTGGGGAGATTTCAGCATTTGTTGAATAACAGCATCGATTCGTTTTCTAGCATCATTCGTTTGCGTATTCATTTCACTGATATTTTCGATTTGGTCCATCTGTTTCGGATTATCTGAGACGTATACATGATAATAACGAGGAACTACAGACATAGCTGTACGTTTTACCTGATCGGCTGCGTTATTCCGGTTTTTAGCATCTGTTTTATAAGCAACAAGCACATCTTTATCGGTTACTAGCGTAGCGGCTTGCTTAATATTTGGTATAGCGGTGCTCAGTTTACTAATATTGTCGGCTGCTTCTTCTCGATTAAATGTTCCTACTTGGTTCATATTGGAATTTTGTTCATTTGTGTTTTTAGTGTATCGAACATATCCATAATTTGTGCCGCTATTATTATTTGGATTATAATAATGATTAGGCTCGTTTACATTAATGGCATCTGGGTTGTTTGGTGATAAATTTTCATTTTCAGCTGTGTTTTTATTTTGACAGCCAATGGTTAAAATACTTGTTATCAAAGCGATTCCAAGAATAGATTTCTTCACCATTTCCACCTCCTGTAGTTAAATATCGTACGCCAGGTAAACCGGCGAACCTTCATGTGGAGCATAAAAGATCAGTAGGTATACCGATAAAACTCCTACAGGATTAGAGTGCTGCTTATACGTGAAAAATTTCATGTTAATTGATGGTTTCATCATCATAATTATGGTATGGTAAATTTTAAGAGAAGAGGTGTGAGCAATGGTCTGTATCAATAATATTTGTTATGAAGTATTAAAAGATGAGCGCGAGGCATTTAATGAAGAGGCGTTTAGAGGTCGCTTTATTGACGTGCTGAGCCGCTATGACTATATTGTGGGAGATTGGGGATACAATCAGCTTCGGCTGCGAGGCTTTTTTGATGACCGAAATCAAAAGGCAACGTATGATACGAAGATTAGTACGCTTCAAGACTATTTACATGAATATTGTAATTTTGGCTGTGCGTATTTTGTCTTAAAAAAAGTCCATAAGTAAAAAAAGGCAAGCCGAAGACACTAATTGTCCTTCATGCTGCCTTTTTTTTTTAGATGATTTCATATAAAAATTCGCGAAGTTCCTGACCGTCTTCACTGTTTAATTTAAATACTTCTTCAAGATAGTTTGGTTCTTCAAGGTCATCTTGTCCAATGATGGCAAAGCGTCCTCCTTGAATATCAAGAACAACTTGTTTGCCATAATAACGGTCGGTTTGGATAATAGCTAAATCAAATCGTTGGTTTTCGCCCATAAAGCTGACAAATCGGGTCTTTGTAGATACAACATCGTCATATAGATAAAAGCGTTCGCTCATAGGTATACTCCTTTCATAGGTTGTATTTGTATCATATCAAATAAGGTCAAAAACAAAAATGAATTTATCAAATGGATAATGGGTCATGATAAAATAGAACAGGAACCCCGTTTGTTTATGAAAAAGATTTATAGAGAGCTGACAACTAGGGAGGAAATAATATGTACTTTGTAGATCGTGAAAAAATAGAAGCCACGCTTGTTTTTTTTGATGAACACGTTCGCTTGTTTGCTGAGCATTCGAGCTGGAACACAGAAATAGAGAAAAAGGCATTAGAGAGAATTGTACACCTTTTAATTGAAAACGTTTTAGATGTAGGAAATGCAATGATTGATGGGTTTATTATGAGAGATCCAGGCAGTTACGACGATATCATTGACATTTTAGTTGATGAGAAAGTGGTTAAAAAAGAGGAAGAAACGCCATTAAAAGAGATCGTTCAATTGCGTAAAACCCTTGTTCAAGAATATGTGGATGTTAATCATCAGGATATTTATCAAAAAGTGATGCAGCATAAAGACGTACTGGCAGCATTTTCAGAGCGCGTAAGGACATATCTAGAGACAGAGTTAGGGCCTGTGTCTGCTTTTCGTAACTAAAGGCAAGCAAGTTGTAGTTGTATAAAAAATAAGCTATGATTTCAAGTATGAGACTTGAAAGGAGATCACACAACATGAAGGAATATAAAGGATATTTGATTGATTTAGACGGAACAATGTACAAAGGAACAGAGCTAATTGCCGAGGCGCGTGATTTTGTTATTAAATTAAAGGAAAAAGGAATTCCTTATTTATTTGTAACAAACAACTCTACAAAAACGCCCGATAAAGTAGCTGAAAAGCTAGAGGCATTTGGCATTCCTGCAACAGAAGAGCAAGTTTTTACAACGAGCCAGGCAACAGCTAATTATTTACACGAACGCAAAGCAAACGCTTCAGCTTATGTAATTGGTGGAGAAGGAATCCGACATGCGCTGCTTGAAAAAGGATTTACCATTGAAGAGGAAGATACGGATTTCGTAGTTGTTGGTTTGGATCAGGAAATTACATATGAAAAATTAGCAAAAGCATGTTTAAACGTTCGAAACGGCGCCTTTTTTGTTTCAACGAACGGAGATATTGCGATTCCTACTGAAAGAGGCTTACTGCCTGGTAATGGATCTATCACGTCCGTTATTACGGTTTCTACTCAAACAAATCCAGTATTTATTGGCAAACCAGAAAGTATTATTATGGAGCAAGCCCTTGAAGTCATCGGTACGCCAAAAGAAGAAACAATCATGATTGGTGATTACTATGATACAGATATTTTAGCAGGGATGAATGCAGGCTTAGATACATTATTAGTCCATACAGGGGTAACAACAAGAGAGTTACTAGAAGGATATGAGAAAAAGCCAACTTATACGGTAGATTCACTAAAAGAGTGGATGGAGAGAATTTAAAAAGCTGTCAATTGACAGCTTTTTTTGTTTTTTAACCTATTCTTGACTGGCAGCCCGGTGCGCTAACCGGCTAGAAGCAGCAGCGGCAATTGCGCCTACTAAATCATCTAAGAAAGTGTGGCACTCTCCAGTCGATTTATCGTTTAATCGTTCTAGAATACCCGGCTTTTGTTTATCAATATACCCGTAATTGGTAAAGCCGATTGATCCGTACACATTTACAATCGATAATGCTAAAATCTCGTCGATACCGTATAAACCTTCGTCTTTCTCAAGAATATCCAACAGAGGCGGCTCAATCACTTTTTTTTCTGTGAGGACATCTAGTTGAATACCCGTTAAAATAGCATTTTGAACTTCTCGTTTAGAAATGACGCGCTCAACGTTATATAAACAGTCTTCAATTGTTAAGTTTGGGTGATACTTTTTTTGCAAGTAATAGACCAGTTCAGCAATGTCTGTAAGAGCCACGCCGCGTTCTATTAACCATTCTCTTGCTTTTTTTTCTAACTCACTTTGTGTATGTTTTTTCTCCAAGTATCATCACCTGTTTTCTATATATTTTTAAGTCTAAAGTTGTTTCATACTACTAACCCGGAGTAAATAACTATAAATGGTGTATTTCTAATCTATTCATTCCTCCGTAAATATTATGACAAGTAATGTTGTTTTCCATCATATAATTTCTTGAATGAATGAAGAGAGGGATTAAAATGATACAAACCATTTATGAGCATTACGGATTACGTCCAAATGAATTTATGCCCGTTGGTAAATTTGAAGGTTTCCAGTATCGAGATATTTTATATACAATCATTAATGTAAAGCAAATGGAACAAGACGAGTTAAATGAACTATATCAAATGAGTCAATTTCTGATGGGCCAAGGTGATCGCCATGTGGCAACATTTATGCCTAATTTGAATGGTGAAATGATTACAGAAACTGAAACTGAAAAATTTATCATTTGCCGCTGTCTTGCGGAAGAGAAAAACCCCAACTTTTCACCTGGGCACGAGCTAGCTGTTTTTCATCAAAAAGGGAGGCTGTTTCCTTATGAAGTGGAAAAAGCAAACCGGCTAGGGCAATGGAAGTCCATGTGGGAGAAGCGTCTCGACCAGATGGAGCAATTTTGGTATGGAAGATTACGTGCTTTGCCTAATCAAGAGATGGAAAAACGTTTTTTAGAAACTTTTCCTTATTACCTAGGATTAACGGAAAATGCTATTCAATACCTAGTAGACACGGAAATTGACGATTTGCCTCGTTCAGTTGACGCTGCGACGATTTGTCATCATCGGTTCGGGCAAAAAACATGGGGGGAAGACTACGTTTACAAGCTCCCAGCAGATTGGGTCTTTGATCATCCGAGCAGAGATATAGCTGAATATATAAGGGAACAATATTTATTAACATACGCTGTCGATGAAAGGCACATGCATCAGTTTTTAAGTGAATACGAAAAGGTAAATCCGCTTTCTTCTTTTTCATGGAGACTGTTATATGCTAGACTTCTTTTTCCCGTTCATTATTTTGAGGTCATTGAAGGGTATTACAGTGTACAAGATGAGCGGCAAAAACAAAAGTATTATGAGAAGCTGGAAGGAGTATTAGCTCATTCTTCTCACTACGAAGCTTTTCTGAAGCGCTTTTACCAGTCGGTGGGTATCTCAACGTCTCGTTATCACATTCCTGAATTAACATGGATTCATTAAAAAGCGATTACTATAGAATATGATAAAATAGAAAAATAGGTGTTGGATAATCCAAACCTGTTTTTCTATTTTGTTTTTGTGCATGCAGTTTAAAAAGGATAAAGAGGTGGCGTACATATGGACAAGCCGTTTGTATTTATTACGAGAAAAATACCGAATGAATTAATCGAACCTTTAAAGGCAGTAGCGAATGTGGAAATGTGGGATAAAGAAGATGAGGCAGTCCCTCATGAGCTGCTTTGTGAAAAAGCTAAGCACGCACATGCTCTATTAACAATGCTTTCAGATCGTATTGACAGTGAATTGCTTACCCAAGCTCCTCATTTAAAGCTTGTAGCTAACTTGGCGGTCGGATTTGATAATATTGACGTAGAAGCGGCAACTGAACGAGGAATTATCGTTTCTAATACCCCCGATGTTTTATCTGATACAACAGCAGATTTAACGTTTGGTTTATTAATGAGTGTAGCTAGACGTTTAGTAGAAGCTGCTGGATATGTGAAAGAAAATCAGTGGAAAAGCTGGAGTCCATTTTTGTTAGCGGGTAGAGATGTTCATCATAAAACATTAGGTATTGTTGGAATGGGGAAAATTGGAGAGACGCTTGGGAAACGTGCTACAGGTTTTGATATGGAAATCTTGTACCACAATCGAAGCCGCAACCTTCAAGCAGAAAAAAAGCTCAATGCAGTTTACTGTGAGTTAAATGAGCTGCTTGAACGATCTGATTTTGTTGTTTGTTTGACACCGTTAACGGACGAAACCAAACATTTATTTAATGCTTCAGCATTTGAACAGATGAAAACAACTGCGATTTTTATTAATGCTTCAAGAGGAGCAGTGGTTGATGAGCAAGCATTGTTACATGCGGTTCAATCCGGGGAAATTGCTGGAGCTGGCTTGGATGTATTCGATCAAGAGCCTATTTCTGCTTCTCACCCTCTTCTTCAATTGCCTAATGTTGTAGCTCTTCCTCATATCGGCAGTGCGAGTATCGAAACGCGCACGGAAATGATTTCTTTATGTGTTAAAAACATTAAAGCAGTACTTACAAATGAGTCTCCCATTACAATTGTAAATAAAGAAGCGTTTGCGAAAAAATCATAACAGAAAAAGGCAATTTCATTTCGGTGAAATTGTCTTTTTTTTATTAAAAAACAGTGAGAGCCATGTTATGATAATAAAATGAAATATTTTAAAAATTTACATTTATCTTTATATACCAATTTTTTTAACGAGTTTACGAGAAAAGATGGCAAGTAAACCTTGTAAAAAAGAAAAATAAGGTCTATAATGTCCTCTATAAGAGAACAAATGTATACGTAGAAAGAACACAGAGGTGAGGAATATGACAAAAAGTATTTCAGTAGGATTATTAGGGTTAGGAACGGTAGGAAGCGGAGTAGTCAAAATTATTGAAAATCATCAGGATAAATTAAGTCATCAAGTCGGGTGTCCTGTAGAAGTTAAAAAAGTAGTAGTTAAAGATATTGATAAGAAACGTGACGTAGAAATCAGTGAAGATAAATTAACAACGAATGTTGAAGACGTTTTACATAACGCGGAGATTGACGTTGTCATTGAAGTAATGGGTGGCGTTGAAGAAACAAGAGATTATATCTTAACAGCCCTTCGTAATAAAAAGCATGTTGTAACGGCAAACAAAGATTTGATGGCAGTTTACGGCTCAGAATTGTTAACAGTAGCTTCTGAAAATAACTGTGATTTATTTTATGAAGCAAGTGTAGCAGGCGGTATTCCAATTCTTCGTGGATTAGCAGATGGATTAGCATCTGATCGTATTACCAAAATGATGGGAATTGTAAATGGTACAACAAACTTCATTTTAACGAAAATGACAAAAGAAGGAAGCGCTTATGATGAAGTGTTAAAAGAAGCGCAGGATTTAGGATATGCTGAAGCTGATCCCACTTCTGACGTAGGTGGTTTAGATGCTGCTCGCAAAATGGCAATCTTGGCTACACTAGGATTTTCAATGAAAATTGACTTGGACGATGTTCGTGTTCAAGGTATTACAGAAGTAACGGAAGAAGACTTGCAATATAGTAAACAATTAGGCTATACGATGAAACTGATTGGATATGCACATCGTGACGGCGACAATGTAGAAGTTAGTGTTCAGCCAACTCTTTTAGCAGACACACATCCTCTTGCTTCAGTAAGCGATGAGTACAATGCTGTATATGTATACGGAGAAGCTGTTGGAGAAACGATGTTTTATGGACCGGGGGCAGGAAGCCTGCCAACTGCCACTGCTGTCGTATCAGATTTAGTAGGTGTTATGAAAAACATGCGTTTAGGTGTGAATGGTAAAAGTGCGGTAACGCCTCAGTATCCAAAACAGTTAAAAGCAGAAGATGAAATGTTCTCGAAGCATTTCTTACGTATTCATGTTAAAGATCAAGTTGGAGCATTTGCAAAATTAACAACACTATTTTCAGAGCGTGGCGTGAGCTTCGAAAAAATTATTCAACTTCCTGTGAAAGGAAGCGAATTAGCTGAGATTGTTGTTGTTACACACAAAACATCTCAAAAAGATTATGAGGAAATCCTTCAGCAGCTTCGGGATTTACCAATTGTAGAAAATGTAAAAAGCAGTTACCGCGTAGAGGGAGTTGGCACAGTATGATGTGGAAAGGTCTATTAGCTGAATATAAAGAGTTTTTACCTGTAACAGAGAAAACACCTATGCTTACACTACATGAAGGAAATACACCTTTAATTCATCTTGCTCATTTATCAAAAGAGCTAGGCATTGATTTACATGTGAAAGTAGAAGGGTTAAATCCAACGGGGTCATTTAAAGACCGCGGAATGGTAATGGCTGTAGCAAAAGCCAAAGAAGAAGGAAGCAATACGGTTATTTGTGCATCTACAGGTAACACATCCGCAGCTGCAGCAGCTTATGCATCACGCGCTGGCATGCGCTGTATCGTTGTTATTCCAAATGGAAAAATTGCGATGGGGAAATTAGCTCAAGCTGTTATGTATGGTGCAGAAATTGTAGCAATTGAAGGAAACTTTGACCAAGCGCTTTCTATGGTTCGTAAGCTGAGTGAAACATCACCGGTTGCACTTGTAAACTCTGTAAACCCATATCGTATTGAAGGGCAAAAAACAGCTTCTTTCGAGATTTGTGAACAGCTTGGAAAAGCGCCTGACGTTTTAGCTATCCCAGTGGGGAATGCAGGGAATATTACAGCTTACTGGAAAGGATTCAAAGAATACAGTGAGCGTCACCAAACGTCTCTTCCTCACATGCACGGGTTTGAAGCAGAAGGTGCAGCCGCGATCGTGCGTAATCAAGTTATCGAAAATCCAGAAACAATTGCAACGGCTATTCGAATCGGAAATCCAGCAAGCTGGGATTATGCTGTAAACGCAGCAAAAGAATCAAACGGAAAAATTGATGAAGTAACAGATGAACAAATCTTAGAAGCATATCGTACAATTGCACGCAAAGAAGGTGTATTTGCAGAGCCAGGTTCTTGCGCTTCAATAGCTGGTGTGTTTAAAGATGTAGCTTCTGGTAAAATTGCAAAGGGTTCAACGGTTGTAGCTGTATTAACAGGTAACGGATTAAAAGATCCAAACGTAGCAATCGATGCTCATAATGTAAAGCCAGTGGTTTTACCAAATGATGAAGAAAAGGTATTTGAGTATATCCAAGGTGTCGTTGCTTCATGCTAGAAAATGAGCGTTTTGTCATTACGGTCCCAGCTAGCTCTGCTAATTTAGGGCCAGGATTTGATTCCATTGGAGTGGCTTTATCTCGTTACTTAAGATTAACAGTAGAGCGTCATGAGGAATGGATTTTTATCCCTGAAACGAAAGAAGTGCAAAGTATTCCTACAGGTACAGATAACTTAATGTATGAAGTGGCACAAGACGTGGCTCGTCAATTTAACATTGATCTTCCAAGTGCGAAGGTCTCTGTTTGGAGCAACATTCCATTAGCAAGGGGACTTGGAAGCAGCGCATCGGCTATCGTAGCTGGAATCGAGCTGGCTAATGTACTGTGCGACTTGCGTTTATCAAAAAGAGAAAAGCTTCGCATCAGCAGCTTAATGGAAGGACATCCCGATAACGTCAGCCCGTCTATTTACGGCGGAATCGTTGTTGGTTACCATCATGAAAATGAAACATATATTGCTCAAATACCTGAATTTGATGTCGATATCGTGATGGCTATTCCAGAATATGAATTAAAAACAACCGATGCTCGTGATGTGCTGCCTTCGGATATTAATTATCGCCACGCAGTAGAAGCTGGGGCAATAGGGAACATGCTAGTAGCGGCCCTGTTAAATAAAGATTTACCTCTGGTAGGCGAATTTATGGAGAAAGATTTATATCACGAACCTTATCGTATGAGGCTCGTGCCAGAGCTTTCTCTTGTGCGAAAAGAAGCAAAAGCTCTCGGCGCATACGGTGTGTCACTAAGCGGAGCCGGTCCGAGTGTATTATGTTTAGCACCAAAAGGAAAAGGAAAAGCGATTGCTGAACATATGTATGCTTTACTGCCGAACTGCGAAATAGATGTTTTACAAATTGATCGCAAAGGTGTATTTGTAGAAGCTGAAGTCACAACGAGTTAATAAAAAAATCCTCATTCATTTGAATGAGGATTTTTCATTCGCAAGCCCCAATAAAATGGGAGGTTGCTTTTATAATAAAATCAAAGAGATTAGAATACTTGTTCTACTTCAACTACACCAGGTACTTCTTCTAAAAGGGCACGTTCGATACCAGCTTTTAGCGTGATTGTTGAACTTGGGCAGCTTCCGCAAGCGCCTAAAAGACGTAACTTTACAATACCATCCTCTACGTCTACTAGCTCACAGTCTCCACCGTCGCGAAGTAAAAACGGACGAAGTTTTTCTAATACTTCTTGAACTTGCTCGTGCATTTCTGACATAACTATCGACTCCTTTCTTCTACTCTTATTATAAACGGTCTTTCATGAAAAATCTATCGGAGTATACATCGTAATGTTACCTTAAAAGAAAAAGATGTGCAATGAATCAGTTTTGTGTAAAATAGTATTCATAATGAAGTAAAAGTGTGAATAATCGTACAGTTTGTATGTAAAGATTCAAGGGGGATGTGCTATGCAATCAACTGAGGTAGAAGTGTGTATTTATGGAGCTGAAATTGTTTGTGCAAGCTGTGTTAATCTGCCGTCTTCAAAAGACACCTATGATTGGCTAGAGGCAGCGATTTCTCGCAAATATCCGAACCAACCGTTTGCTATCACATATGTAGATATAAACGAGCCGCATACGGATCCGGAAAAAGCAGCCTTTGCCAAGCGTGTGATTGAAGAAGATTTATTCTATCCTGTAGTGGTTATTAATGGAGAAATTGTTGGGGAAGGCAATCCGAAATTAAAGCGCGTATTTGAGGAAATGGAGAAGTATGGTTTCTGCGCATCATAATGAAAAAAGCCGTTAGATTGTCAGTCATCTAACGGCTTTTATTTTATCCACTGTGGTGTTTATACATCCAAAGAATACCTGATTTTAATAATCGAGCTACGCGTCCTGTAATTGGACGTTCGGCAACTAAGCCAAATCCATGCTTTTTGCCTAATGAACCAAGTATGCCTTTTAATTTAATAGTTGGTAATTCATCTGGAAGCGCTTCGCCTTTCCAGCGGTGAAGAAGTACTTGCACAATTTGTTCAGCCTGACCTTCTGCAAGCTGAGCACTTGGTGCATGCGGTAGGCTTGCACAATCACCTAAAATGTAGACATTTTCATCGTCAGGCAAGTTATGGTATTTCGTTAATACGACGCGTCCTTGAGGATCTTTTTCTACGTCTAAATCGCGTACCACTTTATTTGGCTGGATACCTGCTGTCCACACGATTGCATCGCTTTGAATGGGCTCATCATGATTATAAAGAATGTTCGGTTCTACTTTTGTAATATTAGCACTATTTACGATTTCAACACCGTTTGAAGTAAACCAAGTTTGAACGTAATTACTTAAACGTTCTGGGAAAGCAGATAAAATTAATTTACCGCGGTCAAATAAGATGATTTTTAAATCCGGGCGGCTTTCTCTTAGCTCGCTTGCTAGTTCTACTCCGCTTAATCCAGCTCCTACAATTGAAACAGTAGCGTGGGCCGGCAAGTTGTTTAATGTCTGATAAGTTGCTCGTGAAGCATCAATGGATTGAATGCTGTATGTATGCTCAAGAGCTCCGGGAACTCCATGATATTTATCTTCGCATCCGAGTCCTACAATCAGGTCATCGTAAGCGATCATTTGATCATCCACATAGACGCATTTCTCTTCCAGGTCTATGCGTTTTACACAGCCGTAGCGAATTTTTAAGCGAGGGTGTTCAGGAAAAGCAACACGAACATGCTGATCAGAGATTGTTCCAGCTGCAAGTGCATAGAATTCAGTTTTTAGTGAGTGATAAGGTGCTTTGTCAATAAGCGTTACTTCTACATCGTTAGGCAATTGATTCGGAAAAAGGCGCTGCAAAACGCGCATACCACCGTATCCGCCGCCCAGTATGACAAGGTTCTTCATGTGAATTTCCCCTTTAGCTTCATGCATTTTTGTTTTCTCTCTATTATTCTTGCTTTTAAGAATAGGAGAGTACAAATTACCGTTAATAAGGATGGTTGCCAAAAAGATATGAAAGGCTATATAAGATAACATATTTTACTTAAATAATAATTTAATATAACCTCGTTTGGTTTTCTATACATAAAAGTATAACTAAATTAATAAAAAACCACAATATGTTTCAACATAATTTCAAGCTATCCCTGTAATAAAGCTTTATTTATACGTTTTGTTGAAAAAGTCTGTGAAGCTAAGAAGCGTGCGCAAAATGAACGTGAATTTCCAAAGTTGACGTTGAAAATGAAAGGAGATAGGATAAACTAATAGTAGAGAGGTGAAAAACGTGATACAGCCAATTATTGAATTTTGCGTTAGCAATTTAGCCAGTGGTTCTCAAACAGCTTTAGAAAAGCTTGAAAAAGATCCAAATCTAGATATTATTGAATACGGATGTTTAGGTTATTGCGGGAAATGTTCACAATCTTTATTTGCCTTGGTAAACGGAGAGATTGTTACAGCGGAAACACCTGAACAGTTAGTAGATAATATTTACATTCATTTAGAAGAAAACCCAATGTTTTAAACTATCCCCGCTGTCGTATCTCTTTTTATCAGAAGAGGGACATGAGGCTAATAGAATAGATGATGTAAGCACGGCTGTCTTGCCGTGCTTTTTTATGCGTTTTTGCGCAAATATCTGCGCTTTAACCATCCTCTTTACAATCATAATGCTTCTTTTGTTTTTTAATACTCCAAAGGAGGACAAAATAAAAAACCCCTTAATCTTTATGATTAAGGAGCTAAAAAAACGGGGGATGATATTATTGTGTACAAAAGAGAATCACTTTATACTAGAGCTACATAAAAAAATAATGGGTGATAATATGAAAAAATTTCAGTTTACAAAAATGCATGCACTTGGCAACAACTATATCTACGTAAATATGTTTGAAGAACATATAGAAGAGCAAGAGTTAGCACCGCTTGCTGTAAAAGTCTCAAATGTTTATACGGGAATTGGATCGGATGGAATGATTCTTATTTGTCCATCTGAACGTGCAGATGTAAAAATGCGCGTATTTAATAATGACGGCTCGGAAGCAAAAAACTGCGGAAACGGTTTAAGATGTGTAGCTAAATATGCATATGAACATAATTTAGTAACAAGCGAAAGATTTTTTATCGAAACGCTTTCTGGAGTTGTAGAAGCAACGGTGCATCCGCAGGGAAATGAAGTTCCAGAAGTGACAATCGATATGGGAGCGCCTATTTTAGCTAGAGAACAAATTCCAATGACGGGAGCAAGCCAAGACCAGGTCGTTAATGAAGAGATGGAATTTGGAAAAGAACGGTTAAAAGGGACGGCTGTATCAATGGGAAATCCTCACGTCGTCTTTTACGTAAATGATATTGAACAAGCGCCTCTTACTACATTAGGACCCGTGGTTGAAAAAGATTCGCGTTTTCCAGAAGGAGTGAACGTTGAATTTGTCGAGGTAGTGAACGAAAGAGAGCTGAACTTTCGTGTATGGGAAAGAGGTTCGGGTATCACTCAAGCATGTGGGACAGGAGCATGCGCTGCTGTTGTTTCGTCTGTGTTAAATGAGAAGACGAAAAAAGATGCTCCTACTGTCGTACACCTCGCTGGAGGAGATTTAACGATTGTTTGGCAAAATAAAGGCAATGTATTAATGACAGGTCCAGCCAATGTGATTTGTGACGGCACGTATTATTATTAAGAAATGAAGAAGCAGACGATTTGTCGTCACAGCCATTTCGTCGTATACTAAACAAAAAAGGAGGTCTGTTTAAAAATGAGTCAAGATATCCTAACAATTACAGAAGCTGCAAGCTTTCAAATAAAAGATATGATGAAAGAACATGAAGAAGAAAATGCTTATTTACGTGTTAATGTAAATGGAGGAGGGTGTTCAGGTCTTTCTTACGGTATGGGTTTTGCTCACGAAGTAAATGAAAACGATACGCTGTTTGAACAACATGGCATTAAGATTCTTGTAGATAGCGAAAGTGCTCCAATTTTAAAAGATGTAAAAATTGATTACAAGCAATCTATGCTAGGCGGAGGGTTTACAATTGATAACCCGAACGCCATTGCAGCATGCGGCTGCGGCTCTTCTTTCCGTACAGCAAGCAACGCAGGTGCTCCTGAAGAGTGCTAAATATATTTTTATAAAGAAGCTTTCTTCACCTCATCTGGTGAAGAAAGCTTTTTTAGTGAGAAATTTTTGTATGTTACATCATCTGCCAAACATGTTGACTGAATAATCAGTCTTTTTTATACTCAATAAAAAAGAGGAGATGAACGGATTTGATAGATGCGACTCGTTACGACGCGGAACAAGTAGGAGGTTACGGAAGTTTTCGCAAAAAAAACACCCTGCCTATTCTATGGAAGGGGTTTATAAACTGGTTAAAACTTGAAAGTAGGAAAATGGAGTCTAAGGATGCAAAAAGTATTCACTTCAGTGAATCGCATTTATTTGTTCAACATTTGCCTTTTTCCTCAGGTGAAGCCTGTTATCAAAACTCGTCCTCTGCGCCTCTTAACCATTCTGAACCTTACATTCGCTATTATGAAAATGCTAACGCCTCTCTGGCTGAAAGCTACGGAGCAGTTGAAGGAGAGCATATTCTGCTGATTGAACGTATTGCCGGTCAATCAGAGGTAGTAAAATATTTAAGCAAGCTCGAAGGTTTGAAGGCCTACAGGATGAGCGTAACTAGTCAAGAAGGAAACCATTCCTTTTATGAAATCTGTTTAATAAGCAGTGATGCGGAAATGATGAGTGAAATCATTCATCGAATGGTTACACCAATCCAGCAATGAAAAAAGCAGGCGAGAGCCTGCTTTTTTTATGAGAACATTGACGTACTGTGCATAGGCTGTAAGCGAGCCTTTGGATCAATGTATGCTTTAGCGTTATTAACAGCAGTCGGACCTTCGCCAAATCCTGCCACGATGAGTTTTACTTTTCCATCATATGTGCAGACATCACCTGCTGCATAGATGCCAGGAATGTTTGTTTCTTGCTTTGAGTTAACAACAATTGCATTTTTCTCTAAATCTAAGTCCCATTCTTTAATTGGACCTAGAGAAGAAACAAATCCAAAGTTTACAATAACATCATCTACGTCTACTACTGTCTTTTCTTCACCTTTTGTGTTTTCTAACACAACTTGTGTAATACGGTCATCTCCAATAAATTCAACCGGTACATAAGGCGTTTTAATATCAACTGATGAATTATGCAAGTTTTCTACGCTGTGTTCATGAGCGCGGAACTTGTCTCGGCGATGCGTTAACGTTACTTTTTCTGCGATCGGCTCTAACATAAGAGACCAGTCTACAGCAGAATCCCCGCCCCCGCATACTAGTACTTTGCGGCCTTTGAATTTATTCATATCATCCACAAAATAATGAAGGTTCGTTTGCTCGAACTGTTCTGCGTTTTCTAGCTCGATTTTACGGGGCTTAAATGCACCGTTTCCAGCCGTAATAATAATTGTTTTTGAATAGTGGACTTCAGAATTAGTAGTTAATCGAAATACACCGTCCGCTTGTTTTTCTACCTTTTCTACGGCTTGCTCTAGCGCAACTGCAGGTTTAAATTGATCCATTTGCTCTTTTAGGTTATTGACTAATTCTTGAGCCCGTACTTTTGGAAAACCAGCTACGTCATAAATATATTTTTCAGGATATAAAGCAGAAAGCTGCCCACCAAGCTGTGGCAAGCTTTCAATAATTTTTACGCTCGCTTGACGCATACCGCCATAAAATGCTGTAAATAAGCCTGTAGGGCCGCCTCCGATGATGGTAATATCATATACTTGTTTATCTTCTTTCATTTATAATCACCTCTAGATTGTTCTGTGCCAATGCATATTCTACTTTATGATAGCATAGTAAATTATAAAATATTATTAAAACACGCTGGAATGTTTGAGAAACTTTCTCAACTTAAAGATCAGTATTTGTAATCATTAACATAACCACACGTTTTGGTCAAATATAAAACTGGGTATACAGGAAAGTAATTGAAAATTTAAAAGCTTGTAAATACAAAGTGAAGGGTTGAAAAACCGATTAAAAAAGCATAAGATGTTTGTGTAAATCAAGCTAGGACTTATGCTTACATTTTTTTGAAACAGAAAAAATGTATTTTTTTAAAAAAGAACGTGAAGTGATTCACATTATTTTTCTTATATGAATAATAAATGGATAGCGATGATCGTTCTTGCTCAAACTAACATAAAAAAGCAAACCAAATAAAATTGCTCTTATCATTATATTTGTAAGACATACTTGTGACTATAACTAAAAAAGGTGGATGACATTCCTATGAAAAAGCCTAAAATCGTCATTTTGGGTGCCGGGTATGGCGGCATTATGACAATTGTTAATTTACAAAAGAAACTGGGTGCTAGTGATGCGGAAATTGTTTTGGTAAATAAAAACGATTACCATTACGAAACCACATGGCTTCATGAAGTATCAGCAGGTACAATTCATCAAGATCGCTCTCGTGTTCCCGTTAAAAATTTAATTAACACAAATAAGGTTACATTTATCAAAGACACGGTCGTAGATATTAAGTTAGATGAAAAGCGTGTTCTTCTTGAAAACAGTGAGCTAACGTATGATTATTTAGTTGTTGCTTTAGGGTATGAAGCAGAAACTTTCGGAATTAAAGGTTTAAAAGAACATGCATTTACCATTACGAGCATTAATGCAGCACGTCAAATTCGTGAGCATATTGATTATGTGTTTGCGACGTACAACAATGAAGTGGAAAAAAGAGACGAACTTCTGACAATTATTGTTGGGGGTGCTGGCTTTACCGGCATTGAATTTGTGGGAGAATTAGCAAATCGAGTCCCTCAGCTTTGCAAAGAGTTTGATATTCCGCGTGAAAAAGTACGCGTTATTTGTGTAGAAGCAGCGCCTACGGCTTTGCCAGGTTTTGATCCAGAACTTGTAGAATATGCGGTAACACAACTAGAACGAAAAGGAATCGAGTTCAAGATCGGAACAGCGATTAAAGAGTGTACAGAAGAAGGGATTATTGTATCAAAAGATGACCAAGTAGAAGAAATCAAATCAGCAACAGTTGTATGGGCTGCGGGTGTTCGAGGCAGTCACGTGATTGAAAAAGCTGGATTTGAAAACATGCGCGGGCGTGTAAAAGTAAGCAATAGCTTGCTGGCACCAGGGCATGAAGATGTGTTTGTTATTGGAGATTGTTCACTAATGATTAACCCTGAAACAGAACGTCCTTATCCGCCAACAGCTCAAATTGCTATGCAGCAAGGCGGTACCTGCGCTGAAAATATTAGCCGTTTGATGAAAGGTCAAAAAGAATTAAGCGAGTTCAAACCAGATATTAAAGGAACGGTATGTTCGTTAGGGCATGATGACGCAATTGGCGTTGTATATGGTCGAAAACTATTTGGTTCAAGCGCATCTTTTATGAAAAAAGTTGTTGATAATCGCTCGCTTTTCCTTCAAGGCGGAGCAGGTCTTGTATTGAAAAAAGGAAAATTTAATTTCTTTTAAAACAAAAAGCAAAAGGTCTTTAAGCCTTTTGCTTTTTTGGTATTAACTTACTTTTCTGTGATTGACGCCTTCATTACTCTTAAGTAAACTGAGAGTATAAAGAGTAACGGAGGCGAAAAGCAATGGAAATGAGTGTGCCTGTACTAATTATCTCCATCTTGTTGTTTTTTGTTTTGTTTTTTGGAATCGGTTTCTTATTGAATATGCTGCTTCGCATGTCTTGGATTATGGCCATTATTTATCCCGTGATTTTTATTTTTATTATTGATGATGTAAGAGCGGTTGATTACATTCAACATCCCGCTCACTCCTTTCAGCAGCTAGGGACAAAAGTGCTCTCTTTAGCCACAGCTGACATTGCGATTTTAATGGCTGGTTTTATAGGTGCACTAGCTTCAGGCATTACCATTAAATCTTTACGAACAAGAGGGTACCAAATGTTTTAAATGTAAATTCTTCTCGCAAACGAATAATTTGTTTTTATGTTGGAAACAAATAGATTCGTGAGAGGAGTTGTGGAAATCACAATGATTGGAAAAATAGCAAAGCGATTCATTATGTGCCTACTACTGGTCGGAGCGCTGTTTACAACATATGAAGCAATTACTGGCGTCCCAATAACCACAGTCATCAAATATATGCCTTTTATAAACCGTACAGGGCATCCTCTAATGAATGAAAGGCTCTTGCCATCATTTCTAAAACCACTAAGAGCTGAAGCGGCTAGCAATGACAAAGAGCGTCTGACGATTGAAGAAGCATTTGATTGGTCGCGTTATCCAACTAAGAATGTATTGGCTACGGGTTACACAGCTGGTTACGAATCAACTGGGAAAAATCCCAATCATCCAGGGTATGGTATTACATATTCGGGCGTTAAAGTAAAACGTGACTTGTATTCAACCATCGCTGCTGATTTAACCATATTTCCAATCGGCACGATCTTGTTTATTCCGGGCTATGGCTATGGAGTGGTAGCAGATAAAGGTGGGGCTATTAAAGGCAATCATCTTGATTTATATTTTGAGACTGTTTCCGATGTGTACAACATATGGGGTAAAAAAGAATTAAACGTCTATGTAGTGAAATCAGGGGGCGGCCGCTTAACTGAAGAAGAGTTAACAATGCTGAATGAAAAGAAGTCGATGCAGGTTTTTCGACAGCAGGTAAAATAAACGAGAAACACATGAAGAATTCTTCATGTGTTTTCTTATGTTTTATGGCCATACATAATACGTTACAAAAGCAACTGCTATCCCTGTTAAGGCCCCAAAGAAAACTTCAATAGGCTTATGTCCAAGCAGCTCTTTTAGCTTCACTTGTTTTTCGTCTTCTTCATTGGTCGTCCACAGCTTTGCCTCTTTTACCGCGCGCTGAAAGTCTTCAACCAAACGATTTAAAACCGTTGCTTGCTCTCCTGCATGTCTTCTTACTCCTTTAGCATCGAACATGACAATAATGGCAAAAATAGCGGAGAGAGCAAAAATGGGGGATTTAAGACCTTCTGCTAGCCCAATGGCAGTTGCTAAGGAAGTTACTGCTGCGGAGTGAGAGCTTGGCATGCCTCCCGTACTAAAAAATAAGCTGCCGTCTATTTTCTTAGTAGCTACAAAAGAAAGGGGAATCTTAATAAATTGAGCAAAGAAAATAGCGATTAATGAACTCCAAAGTGGAAAATTTGAGAATAAATCCATTGAGACGTCCTCCCTCAACTTAAAATGTCTGAAAAGCTAAACCCGTATGATGAAAAAAGCGGTAGATGAAAGTATATGTGTGAAACTAAGGTTTTTGAACTGTGATTAAAAATTGTATTTCTGCTATCATATGTATATAGATGAAAACAGTGGTGAATATGATATATATTCCACTTGCTGAATAGATTAAACAAAGCAGATGATAAATAAAAATAAAATCTCTATACGTAAAAGGGAGGAATTTTATGTTTTCGCATGTAGAAACATTTGGTGTTGATCATCAAACAGAAGCGCTCGTAATCGGGTTATTTAATCAAAACCAACAATTTGAAGGCCTTCTAAAAGAAATTGATGAAGCTTTAGGTGGACAGCTCATTCATTTGATTAAAGAAGGGGATATACGTGTACAAGAAAAACGTACATCAACGATTCATACACTAGGAAAATTAGGAGCAAAACGTCTTTATTTTGTGGGACTCGGACGAAAGCAAGCGCTAACTAAAAATGGACTCAAAGAGAGCTTTGGACTGTTATTTAAAAAGTTAAAAGAAGCGAAGATTTCAAACGCATCGGTCGCCCTTTCTACATTTGATACAGGAGTGTGGTCAGAGCAAGAAACTGCAGCTTTATTAGGAGAAGCTCAACAGCTTGCTATGTACGAGTTTGAAAACTACAAAAAGAAATCAAACGAACCTGACAAGCAGCTTGAGAAAATTGAACTGTTTTCTTTTTACAAAGACGTTGTACAATCTGCTTTGGTTGGATATACGTATGGAAAAGCAACAAACTCAGCGCGCACCCTTGTTAACTTACCAAGCAATATGCTAACGGCTACAGATTTAGCTAATTATGCAGTAGAAATGGCACATACATATGGTTTTGAATATGAAATTTTAGAAAAAGAAGAGATGGAAACATTGGGAATGGGCGCACTGTTAGCAGTTAATCAAGGTTCCGCAGAGCCTCCTAAAATGATTGTCCTGAAATATCAAGGAAAAGAAAAATGGGAAGACGTTATTGGGTTGGTAGGAAAAGGGATTACCTTTGACACAGGTGGTTACTCTATTAAATCTAAAGACGGGATTGTAGGTATGAAAACAGATATGGGCGGAGCTGCATCTGTTCTTGGTGCAATGGAAGCAATTGGAGAATTAAAACCTCATCAAAACGTAGTAGCTGTCATTCCATCAACTGACAACGTTATTAGCGCGCGTGCTTTTAAGCCAGATGACGTAATTACAGCAATGAATGGAAAGACAATAGAAGTACTGAATACAGATGCTGAAGGGCGTTTAGCGTTAGCTGATGGTATCTCCTATGCCAAATACCACGGAGCAAATTATTTAGTAGACGTGGCGACATTAACGGGTGGTGTAATTGTAGCTCTTGGTACACATACAACTGGGGCAATGACGAATGATTCTGCTTTATTGCAGCAAATAGCGAAAGCGAGCATTGAGACAGGCGAACCGATTTGGGAGCTGCCTATTACAGAACGAGACAAAAAGCGTGTTCGGGGAAGTAAGGTAGCAGATTTAAATAACTCTCCTGGACGAGAGGGGCACGCAATTATGGCAGGAACTTTTATTGGTGAGTTTGCAGAGCAAACACCATGGGTTCACTTGGATATTGCTGGAACTGCAACATCCGCTGCTTCTCATGAGTTAGGACCTTCAGGTGCAACAGGCGTGATGGTGCGAACACTAGCTACAATGGTTTGTTCATTTGAAGCCAATTAATGAAAAAAGTATAGCAGTGATAGAAAGAAACGTAAAAAGAAGCATCGATGATGCTTCTTTTTTAATATGTTTACATAATGTTTTTTCTTTTTAGTAAGAAAAGATTACTTAGAAAAATCCTTATATTGTTAAGGGTGTAGAGAAGTTAAACAAACGTTTATTTAGTAAGATGATTGACTTTTTTTCTATACCTAATATAATGAACATGTTGTTTATCTCTCTAATGTTTTAATGAGATAAAGTGAAAAGAAAAATGGAGGTTTCAAAATGAATGCAGTATTAATAGCTGTGCTCGTGATGCTGATTTTGAGCTTATTGCGTATCAACGTTGTCTTTTCTTTAGCAGTCGGAGCGCTAATTGGAGGACTTGTTGGCGGTATCAGCCTCACAGATACAGTAAGTATATACACAGATGGTCTTGGAAACAGTGCTTCTGTTGCATTAAGCTATGCTTTGCTTGGAGGATTTGCAATGGCTGTTTCGCGGACAGGGCTGCCTGATGCCGTTGTTCAGCTAGCGTTAAAAATAGTAGGGAAAGAAGGAGAAACGAAAAAGAAGTCACTGTCAAAAGTACTGATTTTATTGATCATCCTTATTATTTCATGTTTTTCTCAAAACGTTATTCCGGTTCACATTGCATTTATTCCGCTTTTAATTCCACCTCTATTGAAAGTATTTAATCAGTTAAAAATCGATCGCCGATTAGTCGCAACCGTTATTACATTTGGATTGGTTACACCTTATATGTATTTGCCGGCAGGATTCGGTAAGATTTATCACGACATTTTATTTACTAACATCAAAGAAAGTGGATTAACAATTGATAAAGGAGATATTACCACGGCGATGGCTCTTCCAGCTTTAGGAATGGTAGTGGGCTTATTGTTTGCTGTGTTTATTTCGTACCGCAAGCCGCGCACTTATGAAGATATTGACATTGACCAAGGCACAGAGGAGCGTACAGGTTACACAACAAGAGGAATTATTGTAGCTTTACTTGCGATTGTAGCGGCTTTAACTGTGCAGCTCTTAGTAGATTCTATGATTTTCGGAGCGCTTGCAGGGATTGTTGTCGTTTACTTCAGCGGGGCTTTGAAGTGGAATGAAGCAGATCCAGTATTAACGAACGGAATGAGAATGATGGCTTTCATCGGATTTGTTATGCTGTCTGCCTCTGGTTTTGCAAAAGTTCTTCAAGAAACTGGAGATGTAGAAGCGCTTGTAAAAGGCTCTGTTGCTCTTATTGGCGGCAACCAAATGCTAGGTGCATTTCTTATGCTTGTCATCGGGCTTTTAGTGACAATGGGCATTGGTTCTTCTTTCTCTACCATTCCAATTATCGCGACGATTTTTGTTCCTCTTTGCTTAGAACTTGGTATGAGTCCAATGGCAACGATTTGTATTGTTGGTACAGCGGGAGCGCTTGGAGACGCTGGTTCACCAGCTTCAGACAGTACGCTTGGACCCACATCTGGATTAGCAGTCGATCGTCAGCATGATCATATTTGGGATACGTGTGTACCAACTTTTCTTCACTATAACATTCCACTTATTATTTTTGGGTGGATTGCCTCGGTTATCTTGTAAATAGAGGCCCTATAATGAAAAAAAGCAGCCGATCAAAACCGGCTGCTTTTTTCATGCTTGAGAAAGAGTAGAAGCAGTGCTGTCACAAGCTCCTAATGCTTGCTCTACAGCCTGAAGAGATTGTTCAATACGTTCACGATTTGAATCTTTCTCTACTGTTTGAAGAGCTTGTTCAAGGCTTGCCTTTGCCTGATTTAATGATGTGCAAGAATCTTGCACGTAACCTCTAGCGTTTTTAGACATTCTTCTTCCTCCTAACTAACAAAAAATGAGAATCAATAAGTAGTATGAGTAATTTGCAGGGAATTATGAGGAGAAATAATAAAAAGGATTAACTCTTATGAAAGGAGTTAATCCTGTCAGCCTAACTGTTTAAATTGGTTGGAATGTAGAAGTTCAAGCACTTTCTTATCAAGCTCCTTAATTTTCTTTACAGCCAGATTATATTCCATTTCACGGTAATGGTGTTTGCCGCCTGGCTCTTCATCAGCTTCATCAGCTAGTTTGACTACTTTTTGAAGAGGGCGTTGTTGAATTGTTCCTTCAGGCAAATATGAGTCTGTGTGTAGTAAAATAGCTAAAGCAATTTCTTTTGCCGCCTGAGGTTCCTCACCTAAACGAATGAGTAATTTATGTGCACGTTCAGCCCCTTTAATAGCGTGAATATCATTTTGACGATACTTCTCATAATCCCACTGACCATTTGTGTACCATTCGTAGTGGCCAATATCATGAAGCAGCGCTGCTTTTGTAGCTAAATCGGGGTTTACATTATGCTGTACGGATAGACGAAACGCATGATAGGCGACGGATACAGCATGCGCAACGCCAGATCGAGTTAAATATTTTTGAGCGATAGGATGCGTGAAAATTTCTACTAGCGTAACATGTCTCATCATGTCATCCCTCCTAAAGAAAAAATATATTTCCAAATACAATATCATATTTGTATCCTAAATACAATTATCGTGTAATTTGTTTTTACATACAAAAATGGCATATATTATAATATTCGGAACGAAACAACATGTACATCTTTTTTTGAAGAAAATAAGACTTTTTTCCTTGTATTTTACCATCTAATATTTAACGATACGTGACAGCAGTCAAATTGGTTATTGGGATGAATAAACGTAATTTTAATATAGTCTGGAGTATAAAAAACATCGATTTTTGTCTTAACACCAGTGGAAAGAATGAGTCTTTTTACTTCACTCATTTTGGATTCTTGAGCAGCAGCTTTTATTTTTTTTATTAAATTTGGCGAAGTATTAGCTCTTTGAATAAATATAGTAGCGCTTTGCATGGTAGAGGGAATAACTTTAAGAGATTGCTGAAATGTCGCGATGTCCGCCTCAGGTAAGTTAGGTACCCTGTATGTATAAGGGTGAGGCATGTAGTACGGTGGCCAATAGTAAGGCAAGGGAGCAAATGATTTCATATAAGAATCCTCCTAGAAAACGGATTTTTATTATGTATATGTAGAGGGTTCGTATATGTTGTAGCAAAACCGTTATTGTATACTAGATACAAAGGGAGGTATGGATATGAAAACAAAAGATACGCTGTTAGAAGCATTAGGAATTGAGATTATTAGTGCGAGTGAACAAAGAGTCGAAGCGACGATGCCTGTTGATGAGCGAACGCGTCAGCCATTCGGGCTTTTACACGGAGGAGCATCGGTGGCGTTAGCTGAAACTGTGGCTAGTCTAGGTGCCATTAAAAGTGTAGATCTCGAAAAAGAAATCTGCGTAGGTTTAGAAATTAATGCCAATCATATCAAAGGGAAAAAAGACGGAATCGTTACAGCTATAGGCGTTCCTTTACATAAAGGAAAAAAAACAGCGGTTTGGGAAGTGAAAATTCAAGATGAAGAAGAGAATTTAATCTGTATATCCAGATGTACGCTTGCTATTCTACCTAAAGCTTAAACATAAGAATGCTTAGTCTAGAAGGTGTGAGGTATGCTTTTGGAGTGAGAAGGAGCCACCTCACACACTCATGTTAGAGTTTAAAGAGAATTTGGAAGAGCGGATACATAAAAAAGTGAAAAAATAGGTAAAAAAATAAGCGAAATTATGTCTATTCGTGACAGTTACCCTGCGCATAGAGACATGCTCTAGAATATAGTAGTAGTAAAGTATTCTTTTTATTCAACAACTAGAATATTCATAATATTAAAAATAAGAACAGAAAATAGACCTTCCGATTGTTCAATCGTGCTATAATAGCATTAATATAGTAGGGCGGTTTATTTTACAAAGGGGTGATAATATTGGATAAGAACTCTCAGTATTTATTCATTGATTTTGAATTTACAATGCCAGAGTATAAGGGTTTTCCAAAAGGCTTTTTTCCGGAAATCATTGAAGTTGGTTTGGTGTTTGTTAAAAATCAAGAAATCATTGATCGTTTCTCCTCTTACGTACAGCCTACACACTTTACAAAATTAACTGAGCGCTGTAAATCATTTCTCCATATCGAACAAAATCAAGTAAATGAAGGCATTACGCTAGAGCAGCTTGTACAGCGACTGGGCATGTATAAACACAGCACGATTATTACATGGGGGAACATGGATATGAAAGTATTAAGGCAGTGCTGTCAAAAAAATAAGGTGCCATTTCCTTTTGCAGGTAAAGAAATTGATCTTTCAATGGAGTATAAGCGCTTTTTTGGAGATCAAAATCAAACTGGCCTTTGGAAAGCTGTGCAAGAGTATGGTAAAGAAGGAACTGGAAAGCACCACTGCGCGCTTGATGATGCGATGACGACACTCAATATCTTTAAGCTTGTAGAAAAAGATAAGCGGTACCTTCAAAAACCAGAGCCAACGACCATAGGAGATCGAATCGATTTTTCAAAAGTATTAAATAAATTTGCATTATAAAAGCCAAATCACTTCTACGTGAATTTGGCTTTTTACTTAATGAATACCGTACTCTTTTTTTAACTCTTCTAAACAGGCAATACTTGCTTGAGCAAAAGGGCTATCTTTGGCTTGTTGTTCAGCTATCTTTAATTCAAGCGCTTTTTTTAGTGAATTTTTATAATCGGGAACGCTGTCTTCATAGAGATGAACCATTTTTTGAGGAATATTGGCCTGCTCTCGAAATGCAAGTGCTTTTCGCTCGTGAAAAAAAGGTACGTCCACTTGTCCAGGGTTATGTAAGTCACCTTGTTCTGGATGCTTTAACACAGCTTGAATCCGCACAACATAATGCAGGTCTCGAACTTGTGTAATTTCACCGATGTATTTCCCAGTTTTATAAAGTGCCGTAACGGTTTGACCAATTGTAAATGTCATATTGCCAGATCTCCTTTAAGTAAAGTGTTTGTTATCACCAGTATAAATCAAAACCCTCTACCGTTTCTATGAAAGGATGTTGTACATGATGTATTTAATGTTTTTGCTTTATTTTCCGGAAGATAAAAGAGAATATATTCCTGCTTTTGCTACTATGGCGATTTTTGTACTAGCAGCAGTTGCAGTATGGCGTTTAATCATTAAGATTTCGAAAAAAGAAGAAGAAAAAACGAAGGAGTTAGAAGCAAAGCTAAAAGAACAGGATAATAAGAAATCACTGTAATGAAATGCAAATAAAATGTAAGCGTTTAAAATAATATGTTGCTGGACAATCTATGGAAAGACATCTAAAACTTTCGCTAGTGCATATGCGATTGGAGGGCAACATGAAAAAACTACTACTCATTGGAACCGTGCCTTTTTTCTTGTTAACGGGGTGTATGGAAAAAGAAATATCCAATAAAGAAGTCAAAGTCTATAACGCAGATGGAGATAGCATCGGTACAGTCAAGTTGAAAGAACAGGCCGATGGAATTGAGTTTACGTACAATTTAAGCGGACTTCCACCTGGCGAACACGGCGTACATATTCATGAAATGGGAATTTGCAAAGCTCCTAACTTTAAAAGTGCGGGCAATCACCTTGATCCTGATAAAAAGAAACACGGACTGTTAAATCCAAAAGGACCGCATTTAGGCGATATGAAAAATATTGTGGTAGAAGACGATCAGACGTATACAGGAACAGATATGATTCCTCAAGTCACGTTAAAAGAAGGAAAGACATCGCTCGTTAAGCGTATGGATGGCTCATCCCTTATTATTACCGAACAAGGTGATGACGGAATGACAGAGCCATCAGGTAATTCTGGCAAGCGAATCGCCTGCGGAGTTATTTCAAAAAAACATTAAAAACAGCGTTCTTTCGTGGGAAAGAACGCTGTTTTTTACGTTAAAGCTACTTTTAAGCGATTTAATCCTTCTTGAAGCTGTTCATGTGAACAGCCAATGTTCAAGCGGATAAAACCTTTTCCATATGTGGAACTGTATTTTTCGCCTTTTTCTACGGCAATTTTCCCTTTTTCTAATAAGCGTTCATGTAATTCTTCTTCTGATAAATGCAGCTTGTTGCAGTCAATCCATAGTAAATAAGTTCCTTCGGGCTGAACCACTCGCAGTTCAGGCAAGTTTTCACTTATAAAACGCGTCACGAGATCTACATTTTTCTTCAGATATACAAGCAGTGCTTCTAGCCACTCCTCACCTTCACTGTAAGCCGCCTCTAACCCAATTATTCCGAATGTGTTTAAATTAGAAAACCCTTGTTTTTGCTGTTGTTGAACATACTGTGTGCGCAGTTTCTCGTTTGGAATAATAATAGCTGAAGCTTGAAGTCCCGGTATATTAAATGTTTTGCTAGGGGCCATACACGTAATGGTTCGATTGGCTGCATCTTCATTCACCATGCTAATGGGAATGTGTTTATAAGGCTGGTAAATTAGATCAGAATGGATTTCATCTGAAACAATTAATACATTGTATTTTTCACAAAGATCGGCAAGCTTCTTCAGTTCTTCTTTTGTCCACACGCGTCCTACTGGATTATGAGGGCTGCAAAGAATCATTAATTTTACGCCTTCTGCAAATTTTTGCTCTAAATCTGCAAAATCAATTTCGTATTTATCGCCCGCAAGTTTTAACGGATTTTCAACAACTTCTCGATCATTTACCTTTATCATGTTAAAAAATGGAGTATAGACTGGAGGCTGAATTAAAATTGAATCTCCAGGTTCCGTAAATGCTTGGATAGCCATACTCAGGGCAAATACAACTCCTGGACTGTATGTAATCCATTCATGATCAATGGTCCACTGATGCTTTTTTTCTACCCAAGATGATAAAGCATTTGCCGTAGATTCAGTAGGGGAAGTGTAGCCGAAAATACCGTGTTTGACACGCTCATTAATGGTTTGAAGAACATTAGGCGGCGCTTGGAAATCCATATCAGCTACCCAAAAAGGCAGAACATCTTTTGCTCCAAAAACAAGATCAGTTTTGTCCCACTTTACGGACTGCGTACCTGTACGGTTAATTAATTGATCAAAAGAATAAGTAGACAATAAAAGTACCCCCTTTTTTAATATAATAGTTTGCTTATTTTTAATACGTTTGTCAACGAAGTTAACTTGTGAAGTCAATAAAGAAAGTGAAAAAATTGCTGAAGCACGACTAATAAATTTTTTATTAAAGTTAGCGCCTCGTGTGAAATATACGAACTCGCCCCGTCATTATTGAGACAGGGCTTTTTCACCGTACAAGAAATCGACCATATGAGATTGCACAATGTCGGGACACTCTTCTGGTAAAAGGTGTCCAATTTCCTTTAAAGAGATAAAGGTAGAGTCTGTTAAATCATCTTTTAACTTACGTCCGAGATGCAAAGGAACAACCCGGTCTTCTTCTCCCCAAATGAGTAAACTGGGTTTTTTTATGTGCTGCAAATCCTTTGAGGATAGGTCTCCTTCTCGATCACGAATCATTCTTGTTAAAGCCATAAACGTACGGTCATCCAAAAATGGTTCAGTATAGCCATCAATCATTTCTTCGTCGATTAACTTATGATCAAATACGACATTTTGCAAGTTGCCTAATACACCTTTGCGAGACAGCCACGTTTTTACCCACAGATAAAAGAAGGGAACATAAGAAGACATGACCAATCCATAATGTGAGGGGCCTAAATAAGCTGAGCTGCACAGAAGAACTAGTTTTGATACGCAAGAAGGCTTTAACTTTGCTACGTTTAAACAAACCTGTCCTCCCATTGAATGTCCCGATAGTACAACATCTTTCAACTTTAAATATTCAATCAACTCGATGACAATTCTGGCTAAATTTTTATACGAGTATTGAAAGGTTAACGATTTTTCACTTCGCCCAAATGGCGGAAGGTCCAGCGTAATGATAGAAAACGTATCTTCAAATAAAGGAATTAAACGTCGAAAGCTAAAACTCGATGATAAAAAGCCGTGAATAAATACAATGGCTGGTTTATCAGGGTGATAGTTATGGCATTCGTAGTAAACATTGACTCCATTAAAAGTACGCTGGTGACAAGTAATTTTAGATTCAGTCAATTTGTTTCACTCCATCTTTTTCTTTCTAGTCTGTCCTAATTTCCAGCAATCTATAAAATGAAACTCAATTACCGGTATAGATTTCACATTAAAGATGTGTTTAAATTTGATATAATGGAAAAAGTGAAAAAATTTAATCGTTGTAGGAGGGGAACACGGTGTTCTTAGAAGAAAAAGAGTTAGAAATTTTAGAAATTCTAGAAAAAAATAGCCGTATTTCAATAGATAGTATTTCAAAAATGGTGGATTTAACATTTGAAGAAACCTCTAATATTGTTAAAAAGCTAGAGAGAGAAAAAGTAATTGTGCAATATTCAGCTGATATTAACTGGAGACGAGTAGATGGACATGAGGGCGTCACGGCTATGATAGATGTAAAAGTTGCACCAAAGCGAGGAGTAGGCTTTGACGAGATTGCGGAGCGCATCTATCGTTTTCAAGAAGTGAAATCCGTGTACCTAATGTCAGGAGCATATGATTTGTCTGTTATTATTGAAGAAAAATCAATGTCTGAAGTAGCGTTTTTTGTTTCTGAAAAGCTTTCTACGCTAGACTCTGTTTTATCTACAACGACTCACTTTATCATGAAAAAATACAAGCACGATGGTACCATCTATGACCAAGGCGATGAAGATCGCAGAATCGTGGTGTCTCCGTAATGAAAGAGCGCTTGTCAACAACTGTACAACAGCTGAAACCTTCAGGTATTCGCCGCTTTTTTGATTTAGCAGCAAGTATGGATAACGTCATCTCTCTTGGAGTAGGTGAACCTGATTTTGTCACATCTTGGGCTGTTCGAGAAGCGAGTATTTTATCGTTGGAAAGAGGATATACCTCTTATACAGCAAATGCGGGGCTTTTAGAGCTCCGCTTTGAAATTATGAAGTATATGAAAAGAAATTTTAACGTCTCGTATGATTATAAAGATGATATTATTGTGACCGTTGGAGGAAGTCAGGCTCTAGATATTACAATGCGAGCTTTGATTAACCCTGAAGATGAAATTATTGTCGTGGAGCCAAATTTTGTGTCTTACAGTCCGTTAATTTCGCTAGCAGGAGGAGTTCCTGTGGCAATTGAAACAACGGCAGAAACAGAGTTTAAACTGCAGCCTAGACAGATTGAAGAAGTCATTACAAGGAACACGAAAGCCCTTCTTTTATGCTCTCCTAATAATCCAACAGGAAGCTCACTCTCTAAAGAAGAGCTGCAGGCTATTGCGGATATTGTCATAAAGCATGACTTGCTTGTTATCACGGATGAAATCTATGCAGAATTAACATATGATGAAGAATTTACATCTATTGCTTCTTTAGAAGGAATGAAAGAACGAACTATTATTATTTCTGGCTTTTCTAAAGGGTTTGCTATGACTGGATGGCGTCTTGGATACATATGTGCACCAACTGAGATTGCTAAAGCAATGCTGAAAATTCATCAGTATACAATGATGTGTGCGCCTACCATGGCACAATATGGAGCAATTGAAGCACTACAAAATGGGCAGCATGACGTAGAAGAGATGAGAAAAAGCTATCGCAGAAGACGGAACTATATGGTGAAGTCATTAAATCAAATTGGTCTGGAATGCCATTCTCCCGGAGGAGCGTTTTATGTGTTCCCGTCTATCAAGAAAACTGGATTGTCATCGGAAGAATTCGCTGAGCAGCTTTTGCTTGAAGAGCGAGTAGCCGTGGTGCCAGGCAATGTATTTGGAAAAGGCGGAGAGGGACATATTCGCTGTTCATACGCTTCTTCAATGGAATCATTAGAAGAATCCATAAAACGGATTAGCCGTTTTGTTGAAAATAAGTTATAATAAAAATAAGATATTATGTCATATCGTATAGACGGTTTGATATAATATCTTTTTTGCTATGATGAAATGTAGTGTTAGTTTATATTTGTGACGAAATTGGTAAATAATAAATATAGTATAACTACTTTTTGATTCAATCTATGAACTGTGCTATAATTTTAAATTGGCTATAATGGTGAAAATAATAAGGTATCTAGGAGTGTTTATATGTCAAAATTTGAAATCGGTACTGTTACAAAAGGTAAAGTAACAGGAATTCAACCATACGGTGCATTCGTTGCATTAAATGAAGAAACTCAAGGATTAGTTCATATCTCAGAAGTGAAACATGGCTTCGTTAAAGATATTAACGAACATTTATCAGTAGGAGACGAAGTAAACGTTAAAGTTTTATCTGTTGATGAGTCAACTGGTAAAATTGGTTTATCTATTCGTGCTACTGAGCCAGCTCCAGAAAAAACTGAAGCTTCTGCACCTAAAAAACCTGCTAAAAAGCGTCAAGGTCAAGCAACAGTTCACACTGAATCTACTCAAGGATTCAACACATTAAAAGAAAAATTAGAAGAGTGGATTGAGCAATCAAACCGCGAAGATCTAATTAAGAAATAAGAAAAAAAGAAGGATAGCTTAGCTATCCTTCTTTTTTTAATGTTCCGTTCTAGGTTCTGTACGCTCTACTTCAGCAGAAGGTTTAAATAATAGACCTAGGTTAATCAGTCCTGCGATTCCAACCAATCCATAAATAATGCGGGAGAAAGCAGATGTTTGACCGCCGAAGATTGCTGCTACTAAATCAAATTGAAAAAAGCCAATAAGTCCCCAGTTAATTGCTCCAATAATCGTTAATACGAGCGCAATACGTTGAATACCACTCATGATGAACCCTCCTTGTTTTGTAGTTCACTTATTAGCCTGCTTTTTTTTGAGGGAAATATGCATATTTACTTTTGGAAGATACAGACAAATGAACGTTGATTTGGATGGGCTGAGCGTCTAGTCAACAGGGAATAATCTTTAGGAAGTCAATTTTCTTTACAATCAAAAAGTTGTTCTTCATAATGATGCATGTAATCAAGCTCGTAAGGAGGAGTTTATAGTGAACAATTTTACATTTTATAATCCTACAAAATTAATTTTTGGTAAAGGTCAATTAGAGCAATTAAAAACAGAAGCAGGGCGCTTTGGTAAAAAGATATTATTAGTATACGGCGGAGGAAGCGTAAAACGCAGCGGTTTATACGATCAAGTAATGGATGTACTGAATGACATGAATGCAGAAGTACATGAGTTAGCGGGAGTAGAGCCGAATCCTCGTCTGACAACTGTTCGCAAAGGAATCGATATTTGTAAAGAAAACGGTATTGAATTTTTACTTGCAGTTGGTGGAGGAAGCGTAATCGATTGTACAAAAGCAATCGCAGCAGGCGCAAAATATGATGGAGACGTATGGGACATCATTAACCGCGACGTATTCGCAGCTGAAGCTCTTCCATTTGGAACAGTACTGACATTAGCAGCAACAGGTTCAGAAATGAATGCTGGTTCTGTTATTACAAATTGGGAAACACAAGAAAAATACGGCTGGGGCAGTCCGGCAACATTCCCTCAATTCTCTATTTTAGATCCCGTTAATACATTTACTGTACCAAAAAATCAAACAGTTTATGGCATGGTCGACATGATGAGCCACGTATTTGAACAATATTTCCATGCTGCAACAAATACGCCGCTTCAAGATCGCATGTGTGAAGGAGTACTGCAAACGGTTATTGAAACGGGACCAAAATTATTAAACGACTTAGAGAACTACGAGTTACGTGAAACGATTTTATACAATGGGACAATCGCATTAAACGGTATGTTACAAATGGGACACCAAGGCGATTGGGCTACTCACAATATTGAGCATGCGGTATCAGCTGTATATGACATTCCACATGCAGGTGGATTGGCAATTTTATTCCCGAACTGGATGAAACACGTAATGGATGAGAACGTAGATCGCTTCAAGCAAGTAGCTGTACGCGTATTTAACGTAGATACGGAAGGCAAGACGGATAAAGAAGTAGCACTTGAAGGTGTTGATAAGCTTCGTGAATTCTGGTCAAGCCTAGGTGCACCAACTCGCTTAGCTGATTATGATATTGGTGAAGACAAATTAGATCTTATGGCTGATCGTGCAATGGCTAAAGGTGAATTTGGTAAATTTAAAAAATTAAACAGAGAAGATGTACTAGCAATCCTACGCGCTTCTTTATAAGATTCTCGATAAAAAACGCCGTGCAAACCGCACGGCGTTTTTTTCTATTCATCATGGGTAAGCTTTTTCTGCTGTTTGGTTTTCAAATCATCCCGAACGGTTTTATCAGAAAGAGGAACTCCGCTGTAATAAGCCGCTCTTCCTAGTAAATGCCCAGCAATAGGAGAGGTGATAAACACAAAGACAATCGCTAAAATTAACCGTGCACTAATATGGCCGGTGTCAATCCAAAAGTAGAGTAAGCAGCCCACTAATATAAACAGGACGCCTAAGGTAGCACTTTTGGAGGCAGCGTGACTTCTTGTATACGTATCAGGCAAGCGAATAAGCCCAATCATGGTCACAACTGTCAGAAGAGACCCTATTAGTACCAAAGCTCCTACAATGATTTCACTGATCACGTTCATATTCAATCACTTCTCCTTTCTCTAAAAACTTAGAAAAAGCAACGGTACCTACAAAGGCTATGATGCCTAGCAGTAAAATGACTTCGAAAAAAGCCTGCGTTCGAAAAATAATCGAGATGATGGCCGTGATGGCAATGATGTTAATTCCAATAGCATCAAGGGCCATTGCTCGATCAGCAGTTGACGGACCTTTTACCACTCGATAAACAAATCCAATAGTTGAAGCAGAAATGAGAATGAGCGAAACGTTTAAAAAAATATCGAGCATTTAACGACTCACCTCCATAATGGCTTTTTCGAATGTTTGCTGAATATCTGTAATAATGTCATCAATATCGTCTGTATTGATTGCATGAATATAGATAGTAGAATTATCATCTGACACATCCATCACCAGTGTGCCTGGCGTTAGCGTAATTAAAAGAGAAAGAATGGTAATTTCCCATTCACTCTCCAGACGGGTTGGCATTGCAAAGATGGCTGGCTGAATATTTAATTTAGGGCGCAATACGTCCTTAGTCACTGCAATATTGGCTTTGAATAATTCTCGTATGAAAATAAACAGCAGTTTAATGATCGCATACACTTTATGCAAGTAAAAACGCCTGTGAAAAAAACGGCGGAAAACAAACAGCAATACCGCTCCCCAGAAAAAACCTATAATAAAGGAAGGGAGTGTCCAAATCCCTCTCAAAAACATCCATGTGAATGCAATGATTACGTTTAATAATAGTTGAAATGACATGCAGATCTACTCCTTTAACACCGATTGGATATAAATTGAAGGATCCATAAGCGTTTGAGCGGCTGTTGACACATAAGGAATAACAGCTTCTGCACCTAGTCCTAAAAAGACAGAAACAGCAAGTAAGATAGCGGATGGGTATAGAATACCTTTAAGGGATACTTTTCCATGCTCAGAAGAAAGCTTAGGTTCACCCCAGAAGCAGCTCATGAAAATCTTAATGGCAGAATATAAAACAAGCAGGCTTGAAACTAGTAAAACTCCTACAAACGTGTAGCTCTCTGATTCTAAGCCGCCCTGAACTAAAAGGAATTTGCCAATAAAGCCGCTTAGGGGAGGAATTCCTGCCAACGAAATAGTAGCGATAAAAAACATCCAGCCAAGCAGCGGATAGTCTTTAATTAACCCACCCATTTTCTTTAATTTTGTTGTTCCAGTTATTCGAATGATGCTTCCAGCAAGAAGGAATAGAGCTGCTTTAATAATCATGTCGTGAATTAAATAATAAATAGCTCCTTCAAAACCTGCGTTTGTTGTCAAGGTCACTCCGTAGACTATGACTCCGACAGCAATAATAATGTTATAAATTAAGATTTTATTTACATCAGAATAAGCAATGGCGCCTACTGCACCAACAACGATAGTCAAAAGCGCAACGTAGCCGATAATTTGATGAGTAAATTCAGGATGATGGTAAAACAGTAAAGTGAAAGTCCTGAAAATCGAATAAACGCCTACTTTTGTGAGCAAAGCACCAAACAACCCGATAATAACGGGTGGAGGCGCACTATATGAACCTGGAAGCCAGAAATACATTGGAAATAAAGCTGCTTTTAAGGCAAAGACGATAAATAAAAGCATGCCAATGGTTGTTAAAATTCCCGGCTGGTTCGCCTCAGCAATTCGCTGTGAAAGGTCCGCCATGTTGAGAGTTCCTGTTACGGCATATAAATAAGCAACGGCAATGACAAACAAAGCGGATGAAATGACGTTGACTAAAATATACTTAAGTGACTCTCGAAGCTGTGCTTTTGTACCGCCAATTACAATAAGAGCGTACGAAGACATAAGCATGACTTCAAAAAAGACAAATAAGTTAAAGATATCACCTGTTAAGAAGGCTCCGAATACGCCTACTAATAAAAATTGCACAAATGAATAAAAGTAAAAACGTTCACGCTTTTCCCCAATTGTATGAAAAGCAAAAAGAACGCAGCATAGTGTTACCACACTAGCAGTAAGTACGAGAAGGGACGCGAACATGTCCGCTACTAGAATAATTCCAAAAGGAGGTTTCCAGTTCCCAAGCTCGTGAGTTAAAACACCTTTTGATTGAACCAGTTGTACTAAATAGGAAGCAAAAGCAGTGGTGGTGATTAATGATAAAACACTGATTATCCTTTGAAGTTTAATATTGTCTTTGAAAAAAATGAGCACAACACCTACAACAAACGGGATAAGCAGTGGGATGATTACAAAATTACTCGTCATGTTCATTTCCCCTTAACTTGTCCATATCGTCTGTTCCGAGTTCTTGATAAGCCCTGTAAGCTAGTACAAGGAAAAAAGAAGTGACGCCAAAGCTTATGACAATGGCAGTTAAAATTAGGGCTTGAGGTAAAGGATCTGTATAAGCAGAAGCCTTTTCTCCCAGAAGGGGAACACTCCCCCCTTTTAATCCGCCCATCGTTAAAATCAACAGGTGAACGCCGTGGCTTAATAAACCTGTTCCAATAATAATTCGCAGTAAACTGCGGGATAACATGAGATATACAGCGGCAGTGAATAGAATCCCTGCCACTATGGACATTAATATTTCCACTATTCACTCTCTCCAATCGTTTGAATAATGGTCATCGTAACACCAACTACTACTAGATATACACCTAAATCAAACAGTACAACGGTAGCTAAAGATGTTTTCCCGAGAAGGGGAAGGTTAAAGTAGTTATATGTATGAGTTAGAAATGGAACTTTGAAAATAAATGACCCAAGCCCCGTTAAAATAGCTAGCAGCAGTCCGGAAGCCGCGACCTTCTTATAATCAAATGGGATGACTTTGGATACGGTTTTTATATCGAAAGCCAGCAGTAGTAATACAAGGGCTGCTGAGGTAGTAAGTCCCCCAACAAACCCTCCCCCCGGTGTATAATGACCTGCAAAGAAAAGATGAATGGCAAAAATGATAATAATAAACGTGACTACTTTCGTTGTGGTTTGTAGTATCAAATCATTTTTTTTCACTCTTCTTCCTCCTTTGTTAACCGAAGACGAATCATGCCATAGATAGCAAGAGCTGCTATACAAAGTACGGTAATTTCAAATAATGTATCAAATCCGCGGAAGTCAACAAGAATTACGTTCACCATGTTTTCGCCGCCTGCTTTTTCATAGCTGTTTTCAATAAAGTAATGTGAAATCGATTCAAATAGTTTCGTACTGTTTGCTGATATGCCAAGCAGTGTAACAGTCGTTCCTACAAGAAGAGCAACCAGTAAGTTTGGCAGCTGAAACTTCACCCTTACTTTTCGCTTCCGAAACTCCGGCAAGTAGTAGAAACATAGTAAAAACAGGGATACCGATACAGTTTCAATCACTAATTGAGTCAAAGCTAAGTCAGGAGCTCGGAATAATACGAAAAATAAAGAGAGCGTATACCCGACAACTCCGAGCGAAATAATGGCTGTGAGGCGTGATTTTGCCAATAAAGTTGTAATAGTAGCCGCAACCATTACGACTGCTAATATGGCTTCATAAACGCCTATAGAAGCAGTATCTTTTAAATCAATCGCAAAGGCATTCTGAGAAAAGAGCGTCACGAGAAGTAAAATGCCTATGAAAGTAAAAATGATTAAAAGATAGTCTCTAATAAATCCTGTCATTAATGTTTTCATGATACGTGTTGACCCTTTTTCTATCCCTTTAATTCCATAATTATAGCCGTTATTAAGCGTTAAAGAAGAAGGGAATCGTGTATAAATTTTTGACCACTTTTGAATCGTCATAAATAACAAAATACCAAATATGATGACCCCTAGCGTCATAAATAATTCTGGGGTAAAGCCATGCCAAAATTTAATATGCACTTGATATTCTTTACCTTCAGCTAGCAGGCTAGGTGCGATAGAGGCCATTGTTGGCTCAATAAGGGTTGATTCTAATAAATTAGGAGCAAAGCCAAAAATAACAACCAGTGATGCTAAAATAACAGGTGAAATAAGCATCCCTACTGGTGCTTCATGCGGCTTCTTTTCTAGTTTTTCGGGCTGGTATTTGCCTGTAAAGGTTTTAAAGACAAGAATCATACTATAGACGAAAGTGAAAATACTTCCTAACCAAGCGATGATAGGCAGCAAAATTCCCCACGTCTGCATACTATACATATCCATTTTTGTCACGTTTACCATGCCTGTAAAAAACATCTCTTTACTTAAGAATCCATTAAAAGGAGGAAGACCCGCCATTGAAAATCCCCCGATGATAGCAATGGTAAATGTCACAGGCATGAAGCTCATTAACCCGCCTAACTTTCTAATGTCACGCGTGCCTGTTTCATGATCGACAATGCCTACTACCATAAACAAGCTGCCTTTGAAGGTAGCGTGGTTAATCAAATGGAAAACCGCTGCAGTAAGAGCTACTAAGTAGATATTATCGTCTAAAAAATTATAGTGAATAGCTGCGCTACCTACTCCTATAAGTGACATAATCATCCCGAGCTGACTAATGGTTGAAAAAGCTAAAATCCCTTTCAAGTCTTGTTGCTTTACTGCTGAAAACGAGCCCCAAAACAGTGTAATTAGTCCTATAATTGAAATAGTAAAAAACCAAGTGGCGCTTATAGAGAAAACAGGGCTGAGTCTTGCTAAAAGATAAATTCCTGCTTTTACCATTGTGGCTGAATGAAGGTATGCACTCACTGGGGTTGGAGCTTCCATTGCATCTGGCAGCCAAATATGAAAAGGAAACTGAGCAGATTTTGTAAAGGCCCCTAATAAAATGAGGACTAGAGCTGGAATGAATAGATGACTTGATGTGACTACATCTACGTTTGAGATAATTTCGCGTATGCTGAAAGTACCTGTCATAACGTATAAAAGCACAATTCCTGCTAAAAGGGAAAGTCCTCCGAATACGGTAATGAGCATAGATTTTAAGGCTCCGTATTGAGATTTCTCTCGTTTGTACCAATAACCAATCAATAAAAAAGATGAAAGGCTTGTTAATTCCCAAAAGCTGTAAAGGCTCATTAGGTTGTCTGATAATACAACTCCTAGCATCGACCCCATAAAAAGAAGCAAATAGACATAAAACGAATGCAGTGCTTCTTTTGTCTTAGAAAGATAATAAATGGAGTAAAGAATAACAAGTGTCCCAATTCCGGTGATTAATAGAGAAAACAGAAGACCAAGTCCATCCACATAGGCATCAAAGTTAATGCCCAGACTAGGTATCCATTTCATTGAATGTAGATATGTTTCCCCCTTAGAAACACCACTGATATATTGTGTGAAATAAATGAACAACACAAGTGGAAGAGGTAAAACGAACCACCCTGTATGAATACGCTGGAATTTCCTATACAGAAGGGGGACAAAAAAGGCTAATAAAAAAGGCGATAAAATCACCAAGTGCAACCACGACAAAAGACAAACCTCCTTGTGATATTCAATTCTGTAACCGATTATATAATAATTTAATTATGCATGCATCCATGCTATTTCTTAGTATCAGCGGATTTTTCAAACCTTATTAAATAAATAGAAACTCGTCACAAAATCCATAAAAAAAACATAAAAAAATTTTTTTGGACGTATAAAAATCACTCGAAATTGTCACTCTAAGAGTGAGGTGATGGAAATGTATAGGAAACAAATAGCCATCAGTTTTCTCATTTTTATCGCATTATGTATGGGCGGATTTGTGCTGAATAATCACTTGGAAATGAAAGAAGAAAACAGGATGCTACTCACTTCTAAAAACCAAGCTGAAAATTCCATATCAATAGACTTTTCCCTTTTAAAAGCCTCTTATAAACCGAGACAATATGTGAAGATAGGTGAAATGAACTATATTGCACCACCCGATAAGCAAATAAAAAACGATTGAAGACCACTCTGTAGTCGTTTTTTATTTGCTTATTATTTGCGTAATCGTGCATGAATTACGTCCTGTAATCAAAGAACATTAGTTGACTTCACAACTGAATTTATCGTTAAATAAAAGGGTACATACAATGATTGCAGTTTCAACAAACTATAATGATTGTGTCAAATTGTAAGTGGATTCACTTGAATTCACCTAACAGTTTCGATAAAGTGAAAAATAAAGATATTTTAATGGAGGAACAGACTATGACACATGTTCGTTTTGATTATTCAAACGCGTTATCATTTTTTGGTGAACATGAACTTACATACTTACGTGATGCCGTGAAAGTAGCTCACCATTCAATTCATGAGAAAACAGGTGCTGGAAACGACTTTTTAGGATGGGTCGACCTTCCTACGGAGTATGACAAAGAAGAATTTGCACGCATTCAAAAAAGTGCAGAAAAAATTAAATCTGATTCAGATGTATTAATTGTTATCGGTATTGGAGGATCTTACTTAGGTGCTCGTGCTGCTATTGAAATGCTTCAGCATTCATTCTATAACACATTATCAAAAGAACAGCGTAAAACTCCGCAAGTTATTTTTGCTGGTAACAACATCAGCTCAACATACATGAAAGACTTAATGGATGTTTTACAAGATAAAGATTTCTCTATTAATGTTATTTCAAAATCTGGTACAACAACAGAACCGGCGATTGCTTTCCGTATCTTCCGTAAATTATTAGAAGAGAAATATGGCAAAGAAGAAGCACGCAAGCGCATTTATGCAACAACAGATAAAGCGCGTGGCGCATTAAAAACATTAGCGGATGAAGAGGGCTATGAAACATTTGTTATTCCAGATGATGTAGGCGGCCGTTATTCAGTATTAACAGCAGTTGGTTTATTACCAATCGCCGCTGCGGGTCTTGATATCGAACAAATGATGAAAGGGGCAGCTGATGCTCAAGAAGCATTCTCATCATCAGAGCTAGAAGAGAACCCAGCTTATCAATATGCTGTAGCTCGTAATGTTCTTTATAATAAAGGAAAAACAATTGAAATGCTGATTAACTATGAGCCAGCTCTTCAATACTTTGCTGAATGGTGGAAACAGTTATTTGGCGAAAGTGAAGGAAAAGATCAAAAAGGTATTTACCCTTCATCTGCTAACTTCTCAACGGATCTTCATTCTTTAGGTCAATATGTACAAGAAGGTCGTCGTGATATTTTTGAAACAATTGTACAAGTTCAAGATTCTCGTCATGAGCTAACAATTGAAGAAGATGCAGCGGACTTAGATGGATTAAATTACTTAGCTGGTGAAACAGTTGACTTTGTAAATAAAAAAGCCTTCCAAGGTACAATGCTTGCTCACACAGATGGAGGCGTTCCAAACTTAGTTGTGAACATCCCTGCGCTAGATGAGTATACGTTCGGATATGTTGTATATTTCTTCGAAAAAGCATGTGCAATCAGCGGCTATTTATTAGGCGTAAACCCATTCGATCAGCCGGGAGTAGAAGCATACAAAGTAAATATGTTTGCTCTTCTTGGAAAACCTGGTTTTGAAGAGAAAAAAGCAGAATTAGAAAAGCGTTTGAAGTAAGTAAAAAGAGGGCGGTACAAAAGTATTTTAGCCCAAGTGGAAAACGAACCATTGATCAACATGTTTGATTAGTGGTTCGTTTTTTTTGTTATGGTGAATATAGTTTCATCTGTTTAGGTCCTTCTAGCAGTTGATTGGAGGGCAAGGCGAAGACTCCTGCGGGGAAAAGCGCAAGCGACGAGGAGGCTCAGCGCCTGCCCGCGAAAAGCGAAGCCTTGCACGGACATCACGGTGTCACAAGCGATTTATACGAGCTACTTTATCCAGTTTGTTCGTCTTTAGGTTGGATTCATTTAGTTATGTCTCAACCTTTTTTTTGCTTTTGAGATAAAGGATAAAACGCTGGAAAGAGGACATGTTAAAACAGAGGAGGGATAACATGATTGAATTATCTTCAAGATTAGAGGGCACATTATTCAAGCTTTACGAATTAGAAAAAACGCTTAAGCCGCTTGGGTATAACATTGGAGGGAATTGGGATTATGACCATGGTTCATTCGACTATAAGATGAATGATGAAGTCGGCTATCAGTTTTTACGTATCCCGTTTACAGCTACGAATGGAGAACTGGATTCTAAAGGAACAACCGTACAGATTGGCACGCCATTTTTACTTTCACATAAATATCAAATTGGTCTAGATGACGATGTTCACAATGGAAATGTGAGTGCTTCATTTAATCAGTTTGCAGAACCCCAAGACGCAGACGCTTCATTTCCAGAAAAGTATATCAGCTTAGGAGAAGAGCTAATTAGAGAGGCAGAAGATGCGCTGCTTCAGTAATTGAAGGAACTATTCTTTTTTTAAACTCTCTGATTTTTTCACAAAAATATGTTCGTACATGACTTGACTAATCAACTCGTTTGTTTTAATCATTTCATTCACCCCCAAGTTTTGTGCATTTTGAATATGCTTTTTTGTTAACAGTTCAACGATGCTGTAAATAGAAGGGTTCAATCCTTGCAGCGCGACTAACGTAACAATAGTATTCATGTCTGCATATTCTTCTGTCTTATGCTGATCGGCAGTAATCAGCACTTTTTTTGCGTACCGAGCGTTGGCAAGTTCTAATACTTCATAATGAGAGGGACTTCCTTTAATAAAATGAACGCGATCACAAATCATGGGATTTTTAGTCAGAGAGTCGTCGATAAGAACAATGTCTTCTTTATGAAATGCGTCGCGATAAGACTCTAACACGAGTTTGGCGCGCTCATTCCACCCAACAACGATGAAGTGATCTTTTCCATAAAATTTTAAATTTCCTTCCAAATAAGCGCTCTCAGCGGAAACAGCAATTTTAGAAAGCGTAACAAAATAAGTGGTAATAAATCCCGTTCCGATCAGGACTAAAATAATTGCAGCTATCCTTCCAATCGTAGTGGTCGGAGCAAAATCACCGTACCCTATAGTAGAGATTGTAATAATAACCCACCAAATTCCTTCAAACACATTCCCAAACGTTTGCGGCTCTAGGAAATGTATAAGCATGCCGAAAAGCAGAACAAGGCAGCCGATAATAAAAAGAAGCCGCACTAAAATAGAACGACGAAAAAGTCGAAATAATAGCCATTCCATCATAAAAAAACCTCCAGTGATTAGTCATAGCCACAGTATGACCATTTTTCACTGAAGGTATAAGATATCTTTATCTTTTTACTTCGTAATATTCAATCCATTCTTTGTCTGGACCGTAGAAAAATAAGTATCTTGCTCCATTTGGCAAAGTTACAATGTTTTCTTCCACAAATGAAACGCCTGCTGATTTTAAACGCTCAAACTCCTCTTCAATTCCGTCTACTGCCAGCGCAAAATGATGAACTTTACCTTCGTTAGGTAAGCTTGAGTTATACCCTTGAATTAACTCTACAATTACATTGCCTTCTAAACCTAGAAAAGCTAGCTTCAAAGACGGATCGGTATGTGGTAGTTTTTCGATGAGCTCTAATCCCACTTTTTGCGTATAGAACTCAATAGATTCTTCTATATCCTTTACTTGAACGCCTACATGTTCAAATTTTAAAATTGTCATATGCATCACCCGTATCTATAGTATGTAAAAACTATGAAATATATTAAAGAGAAAGGATATAGAAGTCAATATAGGGCTGCTTATCAGGAAAGGGCTCTTAAATCATATTTTTGCTGGAGTGAATAGGGTAGAGGCTTCCATCAAGTGCAAACGAAATTTTGCCTGTTTCTTCAGAGACAACTAAAATTAATGCATCCGATTTTTCCGACATTCCAATGGCTGCACGGTGACGTGTTCCCATTTTTTTGGTCGTTGAAATAATAGACGAGAGAGGTAAAACATTAGCAGCTGAGATAAGCTGATTATTTCTAATTAGGACGGCTCCGTCATGTAAGGGTGTCCCTGGATAGAACAGCGTCTCAACTAGCGTAGCGCTGACAGGAGCTTGAATAGGCATTCCTTTTTGAATAAGAGGGTCTACATTTTGTTCCCGTTCAATGACAATTAGAGCGCCGTGACGTTTCTCAGAAAGGTTATGAATAGCTAAGGACAGAGCAGCATATTCAAATGTATAAGGCGATAAGTAATGACGCAAGTAATAAGAGGCAGCCGTAGCTTGAACATCTTGAAATAACTTTCGCATCTCCTCAAAATCACATAGTATACAATGATCACTCGTGTCTAAATGTTTAATTAAATTAGAGGCTTCAGTTGAAATCTGCTGTAAATATGTTCGCACATTATTTTTAATTGTATCGTCTAATTGAAAAGGTTGTCTCTCCATTTTATATAGCTCCTATCTGTCAGTCAGTGTTATCTGTAATGTGTGCTAATGTGGGTGAATTATCCGTAAAGCTTATAAATCCCTTATTAATTTTATAGAAAGGTTTTATGTTTTATTTAGCAAGAGAATATAAAAAGTTGGAGAAAAAAGAAAGCGTTTTATAAACTGATATGTTCACATTTGGTTTAAATTTACATATGTTGTTTTAAATAAAAGTATAGATATTTCTGTGAATTTAAAGTATAGTTTTCTTATCGGATATATGATTTTTAATGTTGACAAATATTCTAAATATGCTAAAATTTTTAAAAAATGCTTATCAAGAGTGGTGGAGGGATCTGGCCCGCTGAACCCCGGCAACCTGCTTAGCAAGGTGCTAATTCCAGCAAAGTGTGTATCATTTTGAAAGATAAGGTGAAAATTTATTGCCTACCCAGTCTTTCAATATGGAAGACTTTTTATTTTGATATAGCGCAAGCGATAATTTGAGGAGGGACACCAATGACTGTAATCCCCGACTTAAAACAAATCTTTGGGCATGTCGAAGCAAAGTAAGAATTAAATAGTTTCGCTGACTAGACACACTAGAGGCGGTTTTATCCAATTCTAGTGGGTAAAACCGTCTTTTTTTATTGGATAACGCGGATAACTAAGAATTGGAGTGAAGAAAATGGCAGACTTATATACGTACGAAAACTGGAGTGATACGTTTCCAGAGTTCGACAGTGAAGATGAAACAAAAGGAGCCCTTTCAGCATTGCAGTGGGCGTATGATACCTACGGAGATTCAATTATCTATGCATCAAGCTTTGGGATCGAAGGGATCGTGTTAATTGATTTAATTTCAAAAGTGAAAAAAGATGCTGAAATTGTCTTTTTAGATACAGGCGTTCATTTTAAAGAAACATATGAAGTGATTGATGCAATTAAAGAACGCTTCCCTGATTTACGTATTCATATGAAAAAACCGGATTTAACTCTTGCAGAACAAGCTGAAAAACATGGAGATGAGCTTTGGAAGAGTCAGCCTAACTTATGCTGTCAAATTCGAAAAATCATTCCATTAAGAGAATCTCTTGCTCCTTATGATGCGTGGATTTCTGGTTTGAGACGCGAGCAGTCTGAGTCTCGTGCCAGCACGAATTACTTTAATAAGGATGAGAAATTCAAGAAGGTGAAAGTTTGTCCGTTAATTCATTGGTCTTGGAAGGAAATTTGGCGCTATGTGTATAAGCATGATTTGCCATATAACAAACTTCATGATCAAGGCTACCCAAGTATCGGCTGTGAACCCTGTACCGCACCTGCCTACAATGTAGACGATTTACGTTCAGGAAGATGGGCAGGTACACAAAAAGTTGAATGCGGATTACACGAATCTTAAATACGAAAGAGCTGAATAAATGATGCTTTTATATGTTGCCTTTATCATTGCGCTTTTTTTTGCAATGAATATTGGGGCAAGCGGTGCAGCAGCAGCTATGGGCGTTTCATACGGCTCCGGTGCGATTAAAAAGCGAAGAGTAGCCCTGTTCATCTGTGCTGTAGGTATTGTGCTCGGAGCCATTATCGGAGGCGGTGAGGTGGTAAAAACCATCAGTTCAGGTATCATACCTGAAAAATTGCTGTCAGTAGAATTAGTTATTATCATTCTGGCTGCTGCAACGCTGTCACTCTTTTTCGCGAATTTAATTGGTATTCCTCTATCAACAAGTGAAGTAACGGTTGGTTCAGTTGTTGGAGTAGGCGTAGCTTATCAATCTCTGTATGTGGAAAAACTTTTAGTTGTCATGTCTTTTTGGATTATTGTTCCGCTAGTTTCATTTGTCATTGCTTTTTTGATTGGAAAAGTGATAAAACGCAGAGCGCATAAAAAAGAAGCAGAGGGAAAGTGGAAAAGAGTTTTAACGATTTTAGTTATAGCGACGGGATTCTTTGAAGCCTTCTCAGCTGGAATGAATAACGTGGCAAATGCTGTCGGTCCTCTAGTAGGAGCTGGATTAATGGATGCCACAACGGGTGTCATAGCAGGAGGATTGGCAGTGGCGCTCGGAGCTCTTTTACTAGGAGGCCGGGTTATTGAAACAAACGGGAAAAAAATTACTCGCTATTCTGTAGGAGAAGGGTGCATTATCTCGGGTACTGGTGCTTCTCTTGTCACAGTCGCTTCACTGTTTGGTTTGCCAGTACCGCTTACACAGGTCACTACGTCTTCTATTATTGGAATAGGAGCAGCGAAAACGGGATTCACGAAAGAACAGCGCGAAGTGGTCATTCAAATGTTAAAGGTTTGGGTGGTATCCCCTGTATTTTCACTCGTAATCTCATATGTTCTTGTGAAATTAGTACTTGAAAGCGACTTATATTCATTTGTGGTGCTAGCTAGCGGATGTATTGCCACAGCAGGTGTTTTAAGCTTAGCTAGAGCGACTAGAAGAAAAAGAGCAAGCTTGCAGTCGGAAAAAGAAAAAATGACTGCGTGATTCAAGTGCTTTTTATTATATTGTGTTAATTATTTAAGGAGGATTTTACAAAATGACAACAATTCAAGCACACGGTGGAGAATTAATTAATTTATATCAACCAACATATGACTACACGTCATTAACAAAAGAAATCGAAGTAGATAACATGGCCCTAAGTGATTTAGAACTAATTGGAATTGGTGCTTACAGCCCAATTACAGGATTTTTAGGAGAAAAAGATTATCAATCAGTTGTTGAAAATATGCGTTTAGCAGATGGAACAGTATGGAGTATTCCTATCACTCTTCCTGTAACAGAAGAGCAAGCTAAAGAATTAAACATTGGTGACAAAGTAAAACTTGTTCAAAACGGCGTAACGTATGGTGTTTTAGAAGTTTCTGAAGTATATACGCCAAATAAAGAAAAAGAAGCGGAGAACGTGTACCGCACGGCAGAACTTGCTCATCCTGGCGTGAAAAAAATGATGGAGCGCCCAAATGTATATGTAGCAGGTCCAATCGTACTTGTAGAACGTACACCTAAAACGCGTTTTGAAAAGTATTACCTAGATCCTACTGAAACAAGAGCAGCATTTGAAGAACGCGGTTGGAAAACAGTTGTTGGATTCCAAACTCGTAACCCTGTTCACCGTGCGCACGAATATATTCAAAAAACGGCATTAGAAATTGTAGACGGCCTGTTTTTAAATCCACTTGTAGGAGAAACAAAGTCAGATGATATCCCAGCAGATATCCGTATGGAAAGTTATGAAGTACTTTTAGAGAACTATTATCCTAGCGATCGTGTAGCTTTAGCAGTTTTCCCTGCTGCGATGCGCTATGCTGGACCTAGAGAAGCTATTTTCCATGCAATGGTTCGAAAAAACTTTGGATGCACACATTTCATTGTAGGCCGTGACCACGCTGGTGTTGGTGACTACTATGGAACATATGACGCACAAAAAATCTTCAGTAACTTTACAGCAGATGAATTAGGAATTACACCTTTATTCTTTGAACACAGCTTCTATTGCAAGAAGTGTGAAGCGATGGCATCAACGAAAACATGCCCTCACAGCAAAGAAGATCATATGATTCTATCTGGAACAAAGGTACGTGAAATGCTTCGTAACGGAGAAGTGCCACCAAGCACATTCAGCCGTAAAGAAGTAATTGAAGTGTTAATTAAAGGATTAGCAAAACAAAAAGTATCTTCAAAATAAGGAGCGGTTGAAGTGAACAAATCAACAAACATTACGTGGCATGATGCTGGAATTACAAAAGAGGAAAGACGCGAGCAAAATAATCATCACAGTTTTGTATTATGGTTTACAGGTCTTTCGGGTTCAGGTAAATCTACCGTAGCAAACGCAGTGGCAAAAGCGCTTTTTGATAAAAATATTCGCAACTATGTATTAGATGGTGACAATGTTCGTTTCGGCTTAAATAAGAATCTAGGGTTTTCTGCTGAAGATCGTACAGAAAATATTCGCCGTATCGGTGAGGTTTCTAAACTGTTTGTAGACAGCGGTCAAGTGGTACTCACAGCATTTATCTCTCCATTCCAAGAGGACCGCGCTCAAGTGCGTGAGATCTTAGAGGGGAATGAATTTTTGGAAGTATACGTGGAGTGTCCGTTAGAAGAATGTGAAAAAAGAGATCCAAAAGGCCTTTACAAAAAAGCAAGAAGCGGAGAAATTCGTGATTTTACAGGAATTGATTCTCCGTATGAGTCACCGGCTAACCCTGAATTAACAATTAATACAAGCACACAGTCTGTAGAAGAATGTGTACAAACTGTTATTGAATATTTAGCTAACCGAAAATTTATCTAAATGACAGCGGACTTTGTCCGCTGTTCTAATTCAAATTAAAATGTGGGAGCGCTGCGGAGACGTGGAAATGATGGAAGGGTGAAAGGCATTCATGGGGAAAGTATATCTAGTCGGTGCAGGACCGGGAGATCCAGATTTAATTACATTAAAAGGGTTGAAAGCAATTCAGCAAGCAGATGTTATCTTATATGATCGTTTAGTGAATAAGGACCTGCTGGAGTATGCTAAAAGTGATGCAGATATCATTTACTGCGGAAAGCTTCCGAACTATCATACCCTCAAGCAAGAAACAATTAACAACTTTTTAGTGAAATTCGCTAAAAAAGGAAAAATTGTAACGCGCTTAAAAGGCGGAGATCCATTTGTTTTCGGACGCGGAGGGGAAGAAGCAGAAGCTCTCGTGCAGCAGGGCATTTCATTTGAAATTGTTCCAGGAATTACATCAGGCATCGCAGCCGCTGCTTATGCAGGAATCCCTGTCACTCACCGGGAATACAGCGCAAGCTTTGCTTTTGTAGCAGGTCATCGTAAAGATAGCGAGCATGATGCAATCAAATGGGATAGCCTAGCCAAAGGTGTAGATACTCTTGCAATTTATATGGGGGTGCGGAACTTACCGTACATTTGCCAACAGTTAATGAAACACGGAAAAACTTCAGCTACGCCAATTGCATTGATTCACTGGGGAACATGTGCGGACCAGCGCACTGTAACTGGAACTCTTGGTACAATTGTTGATATTGTTAAAGAAGAACAAATTGAAAATCCAAGTATGATTATCGTTGGTGAAGTTGTGAATTTTCATGACCGATTAAATTGGTTTGAGAAGACTGGACAGCATTACTATTCGTTTGCACAAGAAGCTTACTAAAGAGGTTGATTATATGGATGCAGTTTTATATGTTTGCCATGGCAGCCGCGTAAAAGAAGGCGCTGATCAGGCAGTTGCTTTTATTGAAAGATGTAAAAAAAATCTAGATGTACCGATTCAAGAAGTTTGTTTCCTAGAACTAGCTTCCCCCACTATTGAACAAGGATTTGAAGCATGTATTGAACAAGGTGCTACTCGTATTGCAATTGTGCCTCTTCTGTTATTAACAGCTGCGCATGCAAAGCATGATATACCCGAAGAAATACACAAAGTATATGAACGTTATCCCCAGGTAGAAGTGCTGTACGGAGAACCGTTCGGCGTAGACGAACGAATTGTTGATATCTTGGTAGAGAGAATCAAGGAAACCAATGTGGATAAGCATGAAGATTCGATGGTATTGTTGGTCGGCAGAGGAAGCAGTGATCCTGCTGTAAAAAAAGATTTTAACGAAATAGCTCAACTGCTAAAAGGGAAAGGTGCTTTTAAAGAAGTGAGCACATGCTATTTAGCTGCAGCTTCTCCTAATTTAAAAGAAGGCCTGCACCTTGCTAAACGAACTTCGTATAAGCAAGTATTCGTTCTTCCGTACCTTTTGTTTACCGGTATTTTAATGAACGAAATTAAGGAAGAATTGGAGCAGCTATCAACAGATGCCCAGCAGTTTATCTTAGCCAACTACCTAGGTTATCATGATGGACTTGCACACATTTTAAGTCACCAAGTAAAAACGTTATTATCGAGCAAAGGAAATCAATACGATGTATACCGTTATGCTTGATTTAAAGGGGCGTTCGGTCTTAGTAGTTGGGGGGGGGACAATCGCAACTCGTAGAATTAAAGGTTTTTTACAAGAAGGAGCAGCCATTACAGTGGTTGCTCCAACTGTTTCAGCCGAAATAAATGAGTGGGAAGCTAAAGATCAGCTGCGTGTAAAAAGAAAAAAAGTAGGAGAAGAAGACTTACTTAATGTCTTTTTAATTGTTGTGGCTACAAATGATCAAGCTGTGAATAAGTTTGTTAAGCAGCATATTAAAAATGATCAGTTGGTTAATATGGCCAGCAGTTTTTCCGATGGAAATATTCAGATTCCTGCACAGTTTTCTAGAGGGAGATTATCGCTAGCAATATCCACAGATGGCGCTAGTCCTTTGTTGACAAAACGAATCAAAGAAGACTTATCCTCAAATTATGATGAGAGTTACACACAGTATACACAGTTTTTGTATGAATGCAGAGTTCTTATCCACAGATTGAATGTGTCAAAGAGCCGTAAACATGAGTTATTAACAGAAATTATCAATGATCAATACCGGCTGTCTCTAGTAAAACAGCGGGAATTTTTACAGCAGATTGAAAAATATAAATAAAAAACGGCCAATTGGCCGTTTTTTATTTATACATTTTCAACTTCAATGCTTCGAATACCGCTGATTTTTTGAATTTCGTAATACACTTCTGTAGTAGGGCGCTGGTTATTAACTGACACTTTCATTCGTATATACAATTCATTGGTGTCTAAATCTTTGATTCGAATATTTTTAATTGTAATATTCTTTTCTCTAATGCTATTAGTTGTATCAAAGATATTGTGCTTATCCGCCAGCTTGAGTTGAAGAATAAGCTCTTTCTCGCGCAGTTGCCTAGGCCCCAAAATAGTAATAAGGAAGGGAAGAAGTTCAACGCTGATGATGAGCAGTACAACTCCGGTAATAGCTTCAGGATAAAACCCTGCACCTACAGCAATGCCTATACCTGCTGCTCCCCAGATAATAGCCGCTGTTGTAAGCCCTGAGATGCTGTCATTTTCTTTTCGTAAAATGACACCGGCCCCTAAAAAACCAATTCCAGAAACAATTTGAGCGGCCAGACGAAGCGGGTCCATTGTGATGTGATCACCTTTATTAAAGATTTGAGAAGACTCAATCGAAACAATCGTGAGTAAACAGCTAATAATGGAAATTACGAGAGATGTTTTTAAACCAACAGGCTTTCGTTTTAGTTCCCTTTCAATTCCAATAATAAGACCAAGTACAGCGGAAATACCTAATTTGAGCAACATTTCATTTTCCATTATTTTCACCTATTTCAATAAACATTGTTGTTTATATCTGTATGAAAGAAGAAAAACAGATATGTATCAGTATAGTAAACTTTTCTTCATAATGACAGGTGGAATTCAAAAAAATCTGATTATTTATAAAGCGCTACGATCTTTTCTTTTAATTTATATTTTTGAATCTTGCCGGATGCCGTCATGGGAAAGTCGTCTATAAAATAAATATGTTCCGGAATTTTGAAATGAGCAAGCTTACCTTTGCAAAAGTCTTTGATTTCTTGAGCGGTAAGAAAAGAATGTTGCTTGAGTTTAATGCATGCAGCAACTCGTTCTCCATACTTTGGATCAGGAATACCGACAATTTGCACATCTTCTACCTCGGGTATTCTATATAAAAACTCTTCAATTTCTCTTGGGTAAATATTTTCTCCGCCTCTAATAATCATATCTTTTAGACGTCCTGTAATTTTTACATAGCCATCTTTATCGATGGTAGCTAAATCTCCTGTATGTAGCCAACCTTCTACAATTGTTTTTTCTGTTTCTTCCGGCATTTTGTAATATCCTTTCATTGTTAAATATCCCTTTGCACAAAGTTCTCCTTGTTCTCCGAAAGAAGCTGGTTTACCTGTAACTGGATTAATAATTTGAATCTGTACATGATTATGAACTTTGCCAACCGTTTGTACTCGCCGCTCGATAGAATCAGTTGGGGTTGTTTGGGTGATTACAGGAGATGTTTCGGTTTGACCATAGGCGATCGTAATTTCATTGATGCCCATGTCATGTATGACTCGTTTCATTACTTCTGCTGGACAATTAGAACCAGCCATGATTCCTGTGCGAAGAGTAGATAAATCATATTGATGAAAGTCAAACGTATTTAATTCCGCAATAAACATAGTTGGTACACCGTGAAGAGCTGTACATTTTTCGTTCTCTACGGTGCGTAAAACAGAGGCAGGTTGAAATTCAATAATCGGTAGCATAGTAGCACCTACAGATACGCATGCTAGAACACCCAGCACACATCCGAAGCAATGAAAGAAAGGAACTGGGATGCATAAGCGGTCTTCGTTAGTCAGTTTCATAGACTGAGCAACTAAAAAGCCGTTATTTACTATATTATGGTGACTGAGCATAACTCCTTTTGGAAAACCTGTTGTTCCGGAAGTATATTGCATATTGATAACATCATGGATATGTAGGGATTGTTCATGCTTATCGAGAACCTCATCCGATACCATTAAGCTACTCATTAAAAACTCGTTCCAAGATGTATGTTCGCTTGATCCACTTAAGTTTATAAGATGTTTTAGTTTGGAAAGATTATGTTCAATACTGGTGATAATAGACGTATAAGAAGTGCTTTTAAATTCATCAATGAAAAATAGCGCTGTTGTATCAGAATGACTCAATACATACTCTAATTCAGAGGATTGATAACTTGTATTAAGGGTAACCAAAACAGCGCCTATTCTAGCTGCTGCGAATTGAAGAAGTAACCATTCCGGCACATTGGTAGCCCAGATAGCGATATGGTCGCCTTTTTTGAGACCGGTGGCTAGAAGTGCCTTTGCAACTCGAGAGGTTTCTTGATAAAATTCCGCGTACGTATAGCGAATATTTTGTTCAGAGTAGATAACCGCTTCTTGATGCCCAAACTTTTTTGTACTTTCTTTTAAAAGTTCTCCAACCGTTAATTCAAGCAATGGTTTCATTTGGTTTCCTCCTTGAATAATGTTAAAGTATATATGAAAGCGTTTTCTAAAAGTAGTTTATCAAATTTAAAGGAAGTGTTCCAAAAAATCATTCGACAAATTCCTTCACTTTACACTGCATATAGGAAAGGGAAGGAACTAGATTTATCACATTGATTTCAACAAGTAAGTATACGGAATGCGAATATTGTAATAAAATAAAGAAATGTCTCCCTGTTATAAGAAGACAACGCATGTTAATAAAGAATGGTATAAAAATATGAAGTAAACAAACAAAAAATCATGCTGAATGTTGAAAGTGAAATAAATGAAAGGCCGTTGACTTTGCCTTCTTTATTAGACATTTGAATTGATTCCCAATAAGCAAGTGAAATTAAGAGAATAGACATACAAAAGGACAAATAGAGTGCAGCTGCAATTAAGGTATCCAAGTGAACGCCTCCTTGGCGGATAAGGATTTAATAGACATTATGCTAGTATGGCTCTAGATATGCTAGTATCTATTAATTGGCTAACGTTTCGTTTGCAAGAAAATAGTTTTTAAAAATATATCGAAAAACTATTGCACAATAAAAGAAGGCGTGGTATATTATTAAATGTCGCTAAGATGAACTGCTAAAGCAAACATCGAAGTGATAAACAAATAAAAAAACTTGTTGACAACTAGGTTTCAACTTGTTATGATAGTAAAGTCGCTTAAGAGCGGCGGTTGAACTTTGAAAACTGAACAAAGCGACAAACGTCAACGTTAATTTTTATTTTTTAAATGAGCAAGTCAAACATTTCTTCGGAGAGTTTGATCCTGGCTCAGGATGAACGCTGGCGGCGTGCCTAATACATGCAAGTCGAGCGAACTGATTAGAAGCTTGCTTCTATGACGTTAGCGGCGGACGGGTGAGTAACACGTGGGCAACCTGCCTGTAAGACTGGGATAACTTCGGGAAACCGAAGCTAATACCGGATAGGATCTTCTCCTTCATGGGAGATGATTGAAAGATGGTTTCGGCTATCACTTACAGATGGGCCCGCGGTGCATTAGCTAGTTGGTGAGGTAACGGCTCACCAAGGCAACGATGCATAGCCGACCTGAGAGGGTGATCGGCCACACTGGGACTGAGACACGGCCCAGACTCCTACGGGAGGCAGCAGTAGGGAATCTTCCGCAATGGACGAAAGTCTGACGGAGCAACGCCGCGTGAGTGATGAAGGCTTTCGGGTCGTAAAACTCTGTTGTTAGGGAAGAACAAGTACGAGAGTAACTGCTCGTACCTTGACGGTACCTAACCAGAAAGCCACGGCTAACTACGTGCCAGCAGCCGCGGTAATACGTAGGTGGCAAGCGTTATCCGGAATTATTGGGCGTAAAGCGCGCGCAGGCGGTTTCTTAAGTCTGATGTGAAAGCCCACGGCTCAACCGTGGAGGGTCATTGGAAACTGGGGAACTTGAGTGCAGAAGAGAAAAGCGGAATTCCACGTGTAGCGGTGAAATGCGTAGAGATGTGGAGGAACACCAGTGGCGAAGGCGGCTTTTTGGTCTGTAACTGACGCTGAGGCGCGAAAGCGTGGGGAGCAAACAGGATTAGATACCCTGGTAGTCCACGCCGTAAACGATGAGTGCTAAGTGTTAGAGGGTTTCCGCCCTTTAGTGCTGCAGCTAACGCATTAAGCACTCCGCCTGGGGAGTACGGTCGCAAGACTGAAACTCAAAGGAATTGACGGGGGCCCGCACAAGCGGTGGAGCATGTGGTTTAATTCGAAGCAACGCGAAGAACCTTACCAGGTCTTGACATCCTCTGACAACTCTAGAGATAGAGCGTTCCCCTTCGGGGGACAGAGTGACAGGTGGTGCATGGTTGTCGTCAGCTCGTGTCGTGAGATGTTGGGTTAAGTCCCGCAACGAGCGCAACCCTTGATCTTAGTTGCCAGCATTTAGTTGGGCACTCTAAGGTGACTGCCGGTGACAAACCGGAGGAAGGTGGGGATGACGTCAAATCATCATGCCCCTTATGACCTGGGCTACACACGTGCTACAATGGATGGTACAAAGGGCTGCAAGACCGCGAGGTCAAGCCAATCCCATAAAACCATTCTCAGTTCGGATTGTAGGCTGCAACTCGCCTACATGAAGCTGGAATCGCTAGTAATCGCGGATCAGCATGCCGCGGTGAATACGTTCCCGGGCCTTGTACACACCGCCCGTCACACCACGAGAGTTTGTAACACCCGAAGTCGGTGGAGTAACCGTAAGGAGCTAGCCGCCTAAGGTGGGACAGATGATTGGGGTGAAGTCGTAACAAGGTAGCCGTATCGGAAGGTGCGGCTGGATCACCTCCTTTCTAAGGATTTTTACATGACGTACGTTTTGACACTTTGTTCAGTTTTGAGAGTTCAATCTCTCAATTATAGAAAGCACACTACTTTCTTCTTATTAGATAAGAAGAATTTTGGTTGCGATTGTTCTTTGAAAACTAGATAACAGTAATTGCTGAGGAAAAGTGAAACTTTTCTTTAATCAAACCAATAAATAACACAACAATATGTTGTACCATTTATTCGCTAATGGTTAAGTTAGAAAGGGCGCACGGTGAATGCCTTGGCACTAGGAGCCGATGAAGGACGGGACTAACACCGATATGCTTCGGGGAGCTGTAAGTGAGCTTTGATCCGGAGATTTCCGAATGGGGAAACCCACTGTTCGTAATGGAACAGTATCTTTATCTGAATACATAGGATATTGAAGGCAGACCCGGGGAACTGAAACATCTAAGTACCCGGAGGAAGAGAAAGCAAATGCGATTTCCTGAGTAGCGGCGAGCGAAACGGAATTAGCCCAAACCAAGAGGCTTGCCTCTTGGGGTTGTAGGACACTCTATACGGAGTTACAAAGGAACGAAGTAAATGAAGCGACCTGGAAAGGTCCGTCGAAGAAGGTAACAACCCTGTAGTTGAAACTTCGTTCCCTCTTGAGTGGATCCTGAGTACGGCGGAACACGTGAAATTCCGTCGGAAGCTGGGAGGACCATCTCCCAAGGCTAAATACTACCTAGTGACCGATAGTGAACCAGTACCGTGAGGGAAAGGTGAAAAGCACCCCGGAAGGGGAGTGAAAGAGATCCTGAAACCGTGTGCCTACAAGTAGTCAGAGCCCGTTAACGGGTGATGGCGTGCCTTTTGTAGAATGAACCGGCGAGTTACGATCCCATGCAAGGTTAAGCTGATAAGGCGGAGCCGTAGCGAAAGCGAGTCTGAATAGGGCGTTTAGTATGTGGTTGTAGACCCGAAACCAGGTGATCTACCCATGTCCAGGGTGAAGTTCAGGTAACACTGAATGGAGGCCCGAACCCACGCACGTTGAAAAGTGCGGGGATGAGGTGTGGGTAGCGGAGAAATTCCAATCGAACCTGGAGATAGCTGGTTCTCTCCGAAATAGCTTTAGGGCTAGCCTCATGTTGTGAGAGTCTTGGAGGTAGAGCACTGATTGGACTAGGGGCCCCCAACGGGTTACCGAATTCAGTCAAACTCCGAATGCCAAAGACTTATCCATGGGAGTCAGACTGCGAGTGATAAGATCCGTAGTCAAAAGGGAAACAGCCCAGACCACCAGCTAAGGTCCCCAAGTATACGTTAAGTGGAAAAGGATGTGGAGTTGCTTAGACAACCAGGATGTTGGCTTAGAAGCAGCCACCATTTAAAGAGTGCGTAATAGCTCACTGGTCGAGTGACTCTGCGCCGAAAATGTACCGGGGCTAAACGTATCACCGAAGCTGTGGATTGACATCTTTGATGTCAGTGGTAGGAGAGCGTTCTAAGTGCAGTGAAGTCAGACCGTAAGGACTGGTGGAGCGCTTAGAAGTGAGAATGCCGGTATGAGTAGCGAAAGACAAGTGAGAATCTTGTCCACCGAATGCCTAAGGTTTCCTGAGGAAGGCTCGTCCGCTCAGGGTTAGTCGGGACCTAAGCCGAGGCTGAAAAGCGTAGGCGATGGCCAACAGGTTGATATTCCTGTACCACCTCCCCGCCGTTTGAGTAATGGGGGGACGCAGTAGGATAGGGTAAGCGCGCTGCTGGATATGCGCGTTCAAGCAGTTAGGCTGATGAGTAGGCAAATCCGCTCATCATAAAGGCTGAGCTGTGATGACGAGGGAATTATAGTACCGAAGTTCCTGATTCCACACTGCCAAGAAAAGCCTCTAGCGAGGCGGGAGGTGCCCGTACCGCAAACCGACACAGGTAGGCGAGGAGAGAATCCTAAGGTGATCGAGAGAACTCTCGTTAAGGAACTCGGCAAAATGACCCCGTAACTTCGGGAGAAGGGGTGCTCTGGTAGGGTGTATAGCCCGAGAGAGCCGCAGTGAATAGGCCCAGGCGACTGTTTAGCAAAAACACAGGTCTCTGCGAAGCCGCAAGGCGAAGTATAGGGGCTGACGCCTGCCCGGTGCTGGAAGGTTAAGAGGAGGGGTTATCCTTTGGGAGAAGCTCTGAATCGAAGCCCCAGTAAACGGCGGCCGTAACTATAACGGTCCTAAGGTAGCGAAATTCCTTGTCGGGTAAGTTCCGACCCGCACGAAAGGCGTAACGATCTGGGCACTGTCTCAACGAGAGACTCGGTGAAATTATAGTACCTGTGAAGATGCAGGTTACCCGCGACAGGACGGAAAGACCCCGTGGAGCTTTACTGTAGCCTGATATTGAATTTTGGTACAGCTTGTACAGGATAGGTAGGAGCCTGAGAAGCCGGAGCGCTAGCTTCGGTGGAGGCGTCGGTGGGATACTACCCTGGCTGTATTGAAATTCTAACCCGCGGCCCTGATCGGGCCGGGAGACAGTGTCAGGTGGGCAGTTTGACTGGGGCGGTCGCCTCCTAAAATGTAACGGAGGCGCCCAAAGGTTCCCTCAGAATGGTTGGAAATCATTCGTAGAGTGTAAAGGCACAAGGGAGCTTGACTGCGAGACCTACAAGTCGAGCAGGGACGAAAGTCGGGCTTAGTGATCCGGTGGTTCCGCATGGAAGGGCCATCGCTCAACGGATAAAAGCTACCCCGGGGATAACAGGCTTATCTCCCCCAAGAGTCCACATCGACGGGGAGGTTTGGCACCTCGATGTCGGCTCATCGCATCCTGGGGCTGTAGTCGGTCCCAAGGGTTGGGCTGTTCGCCCATTAAAGCGGTACGCGAGCTGGGTTCAGAACGTCGTGAGACAGTTCGGTCCCTATCCGTCGTGGGCGTAGGAAATTTGAGAGGAGCTGTCCTTAGTACGAGAGGACCGGGATGGACACACCGCTGGTGTACCAGTTGTCTTGCCAAAGGCATCGCTGGGTAGCTATGTGTGGACGGGATAAGTGCTGAAAGCATCTAAGCATGAAGCCCCCCTCAAGATGAGATTTCCCATAGCGCAAGCTAGTAAGATCCCTGAAAGATGATCAGGTTGATAGGTCAGAGGTGGAAGCGTGGCGACATGTGTAGCTGACTGATACTAATCGATCGAGGACTTAACCAAACTTTAAAAGCGTAAGCTTTACTCAGCAAGCTGTTATCTAGTTTTGAAAGAATAAATCTTTCGAAAAAAAGTATTGCTTTCTTTATAAAATAGTGTATAATATAATATGTCTGGTGGCGATAGCGAAGAGGTCACACCCGTTCCCATACCGAACACGGAAGTTAAGCTCTTTAGCGCCAATGGTAGTTGGGACTTTGTCCCTGTGAGAGTAGGACGTTGCCAGGCTTATATATCGGAGGATTAGCTCAGCTGGGAGAGCACCTGCCTTACAAGCAGGGGGTCGGCGGTTCGATCCCGTCATCCTCCACCATCGACTATTTAAGTCAGAGATTGCACGCCGGTGTAGCTCAATTGGTAGAGCAACTGACTTGTAATCAGTAGGTTGGGGGTTCAAGTCCTCTTGCCGGCACCATTTTTTTCGAGCCATTAGCTCAGTTGGTAGAGCATCTGACTTTTAATCAGAGGGTCGAAGGTTCGAGTCCTTCATGGCTCACCATTTATATTCACACGCGGGTGTGGCGGAATTGGCAGACGCGCTAGACTTAGGATCTAGTGTCTTACGACGTGGGGGTTCAAGTCCCTTCACCCGCATCTTTCATTAATTTCATATATGCGCGGAAGTAGTTCAGTGGTAGAACACCACCTTGCCAAGGTGGGGGTCGCGAGTTCGAACCTCGTCTTCCGCTCCACATATATAAGTCCTGCCGGGGTGGTGGAATTGGCAGACACACAGGACTTAAAATCCTGCGGTAGGTGACTACCGTGCCGGTTCAAGTCCGGCCCTCGGCACCATTTTAATAAGCGCCCGTAGCTCAATTGGATAGAGCGTTTGACTACGGATCAAAAGGTTAGGGGTTCGACTCCTCTCGGGCGCGCCATAAACGGGAAGTAGCTCAGCTTGGTAGAGCACTTGGTTTGGGACCAAGGGGTCGCAGGTTCGAATCCTGTCTTCCCGACCATTTAAGGGGCCTTAGCTCAGCTGGGAGAGCGCCTGCCTTGCACGCAGGAGGTCAGCGGTTCGATCCCGCTAGGCTCCACCAATTAAACTGAATAATTGTAACGAATAATATGGCGGTGTAGCTCAGCTGGCTAGAGCGTACGGTTCATACCCGTGAGGTCGTGGGTTCGACTCCCTCCGCCGCTACCATATAAGTTACATTTGTTATAAATATACGGAGGAATACCCAAGTCCGGCTGAAGGGATCGGTCTTGAAAACCGACAGGGGTGTTAAAGCCCGCGGGGGTTCGAATCCCTCTTCCTCCGCCATTTATTTATATCATATTCATATCATCGCGGGGTGGAGCAGTTCGGTAGCTCGTCGGGCTCATAACCCGAAGGTCGCAGGTTCAAATCCTGTCCCCGCAACCAAAGTGGTCCCGTGGTGTAGCGGTTAACATGCCTGCCTGTCACGCAGGAGATCGCGGGTTCGATTCCCGTCGGGACCGCCATTTTGTTTGGCTCGGTAGCTCAGTTGGTAGAGCAAAGGACTGAAAATCCTTGTGTCGGCGGTTCGATTCCGTCCCGAGCCACCATTTTAAGACGGCGATTGTGGCGAAGTGGTTAACGCACCGGATTGTGGTTCCGGCATTCGTGGGTTCGATTCCCATCAGTCGCCCCATCTTAAGTAACGCGGGTGTAGTTTAGTGGTAAAACCTCAGCCTTCCAAGCTGATGTCGTGAGTTCGATTCTCATCACCCGCTCCAAATGAAGGGCCTATAGCTCAGCTGGTTAGAGCGCACGCCTGATAAGCGTGAGGTCGGTGGTTCGAGTCCACTTAGGCCCACCATATTCCACAGTAGCTCAGTGGTAGAGCTATCGGCTGTTAACCGATCGGTCGTAGGTTCGAGTCCTACCTGTGGAGCCATATGGAGAAGTACTCAAGTGGCTGAAGAGGCGCCCCTGCTAAGGGTGTAGGTCGTGTAAGCGGCGCGAGGGTTCAAATCCCTCCTTCTCCGCCAGTCGTTTTAAATTTAAATATGGCCCGTTGGTCAAGCGGTTAAGACACCGCCCTTTCACGGCGGTAACACGGGTTCGAATCCCGTACGGGTCATCTCAAAAAGGTTTGCATACATGCAAACCTTTTTTATTTGCGCTTTTTTAAAGATTAAGTAAACAGAAATAATAGTTAGGAATAATTACCATGAATTTTCAGAATAAAAAGTAAGTTTTAAGCAGGATTTTCCCTATATCATATGGAATTATTCATAAAGTAATAAAGTATGAAGAGTATGGGATAAAGAGTAATTTAAAAGAACATTTATTCTATTATATTTGTAGAAAAGGTTTATGTTTTTACTGTAAAAGGGAATGAGTGGTAAGAAGCGTATATTATGTGCGTATATTATGTTTGAAGTTAAAGGGGTGGCAAAAGTGAATCTAGCGGTTCAGCCTACTGAATTTGATGTTCATTTGTATCACGAAGGAAACTTATTTCGCAGTTACTCTATTTTCGGTGCGCATCAGGTAACGGTAGAAGGAATTGAAGGCGTACGATTTTGCGTGTGGGCACCTCATGCAAAGGGTGTAAGCGTTGTAGGTGATTTTAATAAATGGAACGGTTTTCAACATTCAATGGTTAAAGTTAATGAAGAAGGTATTTGGATGACATTTATCCCTGAATTAGAACAAGGGACTATTTATAAATATGAAATCATCACACAAAGCAATCAAAAAAAATTAAAAGCAGATCCATACGCTTTCTTCAGTGAAGTGCGTCCAAACACTGCGTCTATTGTTTACTCATTGGATGGCTACAAATGGAACGACCAATATTGGCGTAGAAAGAAAAAACAGCAAAATATATATGAAAGACCACTGTGTATTTACGAGCTGCATGCAGGGTCTTGGAGGACTCATGAAGATGGCAGCCTTTATACATACAGTGAATTAGCACAGGAGCTTATTCCTTATATTGCTGAACAAGGTTTTACACATATTGAGTTATTACCAGTCATTGAGCATCCGCTCGACCGATCCTGGGGATATCAAGGAATTGGATACTATTCTGCTACCAGTCGATACGGTACACCTAAAGAGTTGATGAACTTTATAGATGAGTGTCATCAAAACAATATAGGGGTTCTTTTAGACTGGGTACCCGGGCATTTTTGTAAGGATGAACATGGTCTGTATATGTTCGATGGAGAACCTACTTATGAATACAAACAAGAACCCGATCGTGAAAACTACGTTTGGGGAACAGCTAATTTCGATTTAGGAAAGCCTGAAGTACAAAGTTTTCTGATTTCGAACGCTTTGTTTTGGTTGGAGTACTTCCATATAGATGGATTTCGAGTAGATGCTGTAGCTAATATGCTTTATTGGCAAAATTCTTCTGGAAAAGCAGTGAATGATGGAGCTGTCAGCTTCTTGAAAAAGTTGAACGAAGCTGTTTTTGAATCTGATGAAACGATATTAATGATGGCAGAAGATTCAACGGACTGGCCGCTTGTTACAGCACCTACGTATGAGGGCGGTTTAGGCTTTAATTATAAGTGGAACATGGGATGGATGAATGACGTTTTAACATACATGGAAGCTGGCGTGGAAAGACGTCCCTATCTTCACGATAAAATGACCTTTTCACTAATGTATGCGTTTAACGAAAACTTTATTTTGCCGCTTTCTCATGATGAAGTCGTACATGGGAAAAAATCATTACTTAATAAAATGCCAGGTGATTACTGGCGCAAGTTTGCACAGCTTCGACTGCTATATGGATATTTCTTTGCACACCCTGGGAAAAAGCTTTTATTTATGGGCGGAGAGTTTGGGCAATTTGATGAGTGGAAAGATTTAGAGGAGTTGGATTGGATGCTTTATGACTTTGACATGCATCGCAATCTTAACGGATATATGAAAGATCTCATCAAGATTTATAAGAGAAGCAAGCCTTTATATGAATTAGACCATAATCCAGATGGATTTGAATGGATTGATGTTAACAACCATCATCAACAAATTTTCTCTTTTATTCGTAAGTCGAAAGAAAATCAGGAGATTTTTATAGTTGTTAGCAATTTTTCTGAGCATCCATATCATTCTTACAAAGTTGGAGTTCCAGTTGAGACAGAGTACATTGAAGTTATTAACAGTGATGACGAAGTGTACGGCGGTTCAGGCATTGTAAATAAAAAGGCATTAAAATCAGTGGGTGAATCGTTTCACGGCCAACCTTTTTGCATTGAAATGAATATTCCGCCGTTTGGCATTAGTATACTACGAGCAAAGAGAAAACGAGGGGAGAGAAAACAACATGTTAAAAAAGAAATGCGTAGCGATGTTATTGGCAGGAGGAAAAGGTAGTCGGCTAAGTTCACTTACAAAAAATCTAGCAAAGCCAGCTGTACCATTTGGTGGTAAGTATCGAATTATTGATTTTGCTTTAAGTAATTGTACAAATTCAGGTATTGAAACAGTAGGTGTGTTAACACAATACCAACCGCTAGTTCTCAATTCATACATTGGAATTGGAAGCGCTTGGGATTTGGACCGACGGAATGGTGGCGTCACGGTATTGCCTCCATACGCGGAGTCAGATGGAGTAAAGTGGTATAAAGGGACGGCTAGTGCTATTTATGAAAATTTAAACTATTTAACACAATATGATCCTGAGTACGTACTGATTCTATCAGGTGATCACATTTATAAAATGAACTATGAAAATATGCTTGATTATCATATAAACAAAGAAGCAGACGTAACGATTTCTGTTGTTGAAGTACCTTGGGAGGAAGCGAGCCGTTTTGGTATTTTAAATACAAATAGTGACCTAGACGTAATGGAGTTCGATGAAAAGCCTCAGCGTCCTAAAAACAATCTAGCTTCCATGGGGATTTATATTTTTAAATGGAGTATTTTAAAAGAATATTTAGAAATGGATGCACGCAATCCATATTCAAGCCATGATTTTGGTAAAGATGTTATTCCGCTTTTACTAGATGAAAAGAAAAAGCTAATTGCATACCCATTCCAAGGTTATTGGAAAGATGTAGGAACTGTAAAAAGCTTGTGGGAAGCGAATATGGATTTGTTATGTGATAAAGACGAGCTTAATTTATTTGACTCTTCATGGAAAGTATACTCTGTTAACCCTAATCAGCCTCCTCAATATATCGCGCCAAACGCCTGCGTGGTGGAGTCATTAGTAAATGAAGGGTGCGTTGTTGAAGGAAACGTAGAGCAGTCCGTGTTATTTCCAGGTGTACAAATCGGCTCAGGTTCTGAGATCAAGAAAACGGTTGTCATGCCTACTGCAAAGATAGGTTCTAACGTATATATTGAAAACGCAATTGTTCCATCGGACATTGAAGTTCCAGACGGTACTATTATTCGACCGACCAAAGGAAGCGAAGAAGTAATTCTTGTTACTCAAGAATTGATTGAATCAGTTGCTAAATGCATTTAACGAACAGAGAGGATGAACGACATTGAATAATCAAATGCTTGGTATTATTGATGCTTGTACAAACACAACAGCGCTGCAGCCTTTAACCTTTTATAGATCGATTGCTGCCATTCCTTTTGCAGGACGCTATCGATTAATCGATTTTACGCTTTCTAATATGGTGAACTCTGGAATTTCGAGCGTTGCCATTTTTCCTCGTGATCGCTATCGCGCATTGATGGATCATATAGGTTCAGGAAAAGAGTGGGATTTGGATCGGAAGCGAGATGGATTGTTTATCTTCCCTCCTATGACAAGTGATTTACACTTAGAAAGTCCATCACTATTCACGCAGTTCCGTTATCATATTGATTATTTCTTAAGAAGTAAGCAGGAATACGTATTAATTGCGAATAGTTATACGATATGTACAGTTGACTTTGAGCACGTGCTGCAACGTCATATTGCTTCAAATGCAGATATTACTGAAATGAAGCAGGGTGATAAACCGCTTAATATGTATATTATTAATAAATCTATTCTAGTTAATATTTTGCAAAATGAATCCCATGATTTTTATACGATTAAAGAAATGGTTCGATATATGGCACAATCTCATCGTGTAGAAAAGTATGAGCACCATGGATATACGGCTGAGATTTCTAGCTTAGATGCCTACTATAAAACAAGTATGGAAATTTTATCTCCAGATGTTTGGAAGCAGCTATTTATCAACGAACGTCCTGTTTTCACTAAAGTAAAAGATGAACCGCCTACTCGTTACGCAAAAAAAGCGGTTGTGAAAAACTCAATGATCGCAAACGGGTGCGTGATTGAAGGGCATGTGGAAAATAGTATTATCTTCCGAGGTGTTAAAATTGGAAAAGGTACGGTCGTTAAGAATAGCATTGTGATGCAAAAAGGCGTTATTTTAGAAAATAGTGTATTAGAAAATGTTGTTTTAGACAAAGATGTGAAAATAGGAAGTAATGAAACGTTGCTAGGTGAGTCAGGTCTACCTAGAGTCATTGCTAAAGGAACAACTCAAGGAGCGTTGATGAAGTCGTGAATGTATTATTTGCTGTATCAGAATGTGTACCTTTTATTAAAACAGGAGGATTAGCAGACGTAGCTGGTGCCCTGCCTAAAGAATTAAAAAAGTTAGGAACGAACGTATGTGTAGTCATGCCAAAGTACGGAACGATTCCTCAACATTATCAAGATGAAATGGTGCTTGAAAAAGTTATTCATGTGCAGGTTGGGTGGAGAAGACAGTACTGCGGAATTGAATCGTTAACGATGGATGGCGTTAAATATATTTTCATTGATAATGAATATTATTTTAAAAGAGATAGCTTATATGGGCACTACGATGACGCTGAACGATTTGCTTTTTTCAGCAGAGCCGTGCTTGAAGCTATCCCATTTTTAGAGAATGAGCCTGATATTATTCATTGTCACGACTGGCATACGGCTATGATTCCATTTTTACTTCGTGCTAATTATGATATGTATGATCATATTCAGACGGTCTTTACGATTCATAACTTGCAATTCCAAGGAATTTTCCCTAAGAGCAATTTATATGAGTTATTAAATTTAAATGATTATTATTTTACTACAAGCCAGCTCGAGTTTTATGGGAATATTAATTTTATGAAAGCTGCGCTTGTATCAGCTGATAAAATTACCACGGTAAGTCCTACATATCGAGATGAAATTCAAATGCCATATTACGGAGAAAGTTTAGATGGATTATTGCGTCAGCGAAATCAAGATTTAATTGGGATTGTAAATGGAATCGATGAAGAAGCTTATAGTCCAGACGCAGATCAGCTTATATCTTATCCTTATTCGGTAGAAGAGATTGAAGGAAAATATAAAAATAAAAAAGAGCTCCAGCGCTATCTTGAATTAGAAGAAAATAAGGATGTTCCAATTATTTCGATGGTTACAAGGTTAACTCAGCAGAAGGGGCTGGATTTAGTTAAGCACGTTTTCCATGAGACGGTTAACTTAGGAGCCCAAATTGTTATTTTAGGAACTGGAGAACACGAGTTTGAGCAGTTTTTCCGTGAGATGGAAGATACGTACCCCCAACAAGTAAAAGCCATTATTGGTTTTAATGAGGAACTTGCTCATAAAGTTTATGCCGGTACGGATTTATTTTTAATGCCTTCCCGTTTTGAGCCTTGCGGACTCGGACAATTAATAGCCTTAAAATATGGAACCATTCCAGTCGTGCGTGAAACGGGCGGCCTGAATGACACGGTCAAAGCTTATAATGAATATAGGGGAGAGGGAAATGGCTTCTCTTTTAAGAATTATAATGCTCACGACATGCTTCATACGTTAGAAAGAGCTGTTTCATTTTATCACCAGAAAGATGTATGGAAAAAATTAATGATGGATGCTATGAGTCAGGATTATAGCTGGGGACAATCGGCATTTAAATATAATCAATTGTATTCAAATTTGACATCTACTCCATCGTGAAAGGGTGAGCAGATTGTTCTCTGATAAAAAAAGCTTTCAAGAGGCTTTTTTAAAAAAGCTGGAAATGACATATGGAAAGAGCTTTAAAGAATCTACTGTTCAAGATCACTATCATACATTAGGCAATATGGTGCGAGAGTATATTAGCAGCGATTGGATTTCAACCAATGAAATTCATAGGTCTTCACATACAAAGCAAGTGTATTATCTTTCTATCGAATTTTTATTAGGCAGACTATTGGGTCAAAATCTGTTGAACTTAGGAATTCGGGAAGTTGTAAAAGAAGGATTAAGTGATCTGAATATTTCACTTGAAAATATTGAGGAAATAGAAGTAGACGCAGGATTAGGGAACGGTGGATTAGGCAGGCTTGCTGCTTGTTTTTTAGATTCTCTTGCTTCACTTAATCTTCCAGGCCACGGTTATGGAATTCGCTATAAACACGGTTTGTTTGATCAAAAGATTGTAAACGGCTTTCAAATTGAGCTCCCAGAACAGTGGTTAAGGCATGGGAATTCATGGGAAGTACGCAAATTAGATCAAGCCATAGAAGTGAACTTTTGGGGCGAAGTTGAAATGGTACAGGAAGACGGAAAATTCTCTTTTCGTCATGTAAAAGGAGAACCCGTCTCTGCTGTTCCTTATGACATCCCGGTTATCGGGTATAAAACAGATACTGTGAATACACTTCGCCTTTGGAATGCGGAGCCTTCATCATTTCCAGTACATAAAGATGTGATGGAGTATAAGCGTCAAACAGAGGCTGTATCAGAATTTTTATATCCGGATGATACACATGAAGATGGTAAAATATTAAGATTGAAACAGCAATATTTTCTTGTGTCAGCTAGCTTACAAAGTATTATCAGAGCACATCGAAATACCTATCAAACACTTACAAACTTTCACGAAAAAGTAGCCATTCATATTAACGATACGCATCCTGTACTTGCGATTCCTGAGCTAATGAGAATTTTACTGGATGAAGAAAAAATGGAATGGGAAGATGCATGGCATATTACGTCCAATACCATATCATACACAAATCATACGACTCTTTCTGAAGCCCTTGAGAAATGGCCGATTGATTTATTTCAACCCTTGCTTCCACGCGTGTATATGATTATTGAAGAAATTAATGAGCGTTTTTGTAAAGAATTATGGGAATCATATCCAGGTGACTGGCAGCGAATTGAAAATATGGCTATTTTAGCGCACGGGTTAGTAAAGATGGCTCATTTAGCAATTGTGGGAAGTTATAAAGTAAACGGCGTGGCAAAGATTCATACTGATATTTTAAAAGAACGAGAAATGAAAGATTTTTATCAGTTTTATCCTGCTAAATTTAACAATAAAACGAATGGAATTACCCACCGGCGCTGGTTGTTAAAAGCTAACCCGCAGCTTTCCTCCCTTATTACCGAGGTGATAGGAGATAAATGGATTAAACAGCCGCATTCTCTTATAAAGCTCCAAGAGTATGTGAAAGATCCAAGCTTTTTACAAGGACTAAAAACAGTAAAACAACAGCGTAAAAAGCTGCTTGCGGATATTATTCAAGAGCAAACGGGAATTAAAATAGATTCTAATTCTATTTTTGATGTACAGGTTAAAAGGCTTCATGCTTATAAAAGACAGCTTTTAAATGTGCTGCACATTATGTATTTGTACAATCGATTAAAAGAAGACCCTAATTTTCAAATCGTTCCTCGTACATTTATTTTTGGTGCAAAAGCTTCTCCCGGCTATTATTATGCAAAAAAAGTCATCAAGCTAATTAATTCTGTAGCTGATGTTGTCAATCATGATCCACAAACATCACCGTTCTTAAAAGTCGTTTTTTTAGAAAACTATCGAGTGTCACTTGCTGAGTATATCTTTCCTGCAGCGGATGTCAGTGAACAGATTTCAACCGCCAGCAAAGAAGCTTCGGGAACGGGAAATATGAAATTCATGATGAACGGAGCGTTAACTCTTGGCACCATGGACGGAGCGAACGTCGAAATTAGCGAGGCAGTAGGAAAAGATAATGTCTTTATTTTTGGATTAAAAGCCGAAGAAGTGTTGAGCTATCAGCAAAATGGAGGATACCGTGCCTATGATTATTACCATCATGATAAGCGGATTCGACAAGTGCTCGAGCGGCTTACAAACGGCTTCCTGCCTGACACATATGACTTATTCGAGCCTATATATGATTCATTATTAATGCAAAATGATGAATACTATGTGCTCCGTGACTTTGACTCATACGTTACGGCACAGCAAAAAGTAAACGAAGCTTATAGAAATGAAAATAAATGGCTTCAAATGAGTGCGACGAACATTGCACATTCCGGCTTTTTTTCGAGTGATCGAACGATTGAGGAATATGCATCTGATATTTGGGGAATTCACTCCACTAAAAATTTATTAAATCAATAAATAAAAAAGGTGTAGTCAAAGACTACACCTTTTTTATTTTATCTGTTGTCACCGTTTAAGAAATCACCTAAAGAACCAAGGATACTGCCTTCACCTTTACCTCCCGTTGGCGAAACTGCACTTGATAAAACGCGATCGGCTAGTCGGCTAAAAGGAAGAGATTGAATCCAAACTGTTCCCGGTCCTGACAGAGTAGCAAAAAACATGCCTTCTCCTCCAAACAGAGCTGTTTTAATTTTCCCTACATATTCGATGTTGTAGTTTACATCACGGGTCATGGCCACTAAACATCCAGTATCCACACGAAGGCGTTCACCCGGCTGCAGCTGTCTTTTATGAATGGTGCCGCCTGCATGCAAAAATGCCAAGCCATTACCTTCTAATTTTTGCATAATAAAACCTTCACCGCCAAAGAAGCCCGTTCCTAGTTTTTTTTGAAAATCAATGCCAACGGATACGCCTTTGGCAGCGCATAAAAAGGAGCTTTTTTGACAAATGATTTTATGATCGAGCTGCTCTAAATCGACAGGAATAATCTTACCTGGAAATGGTGAAGCGAAAGATACTTTTCGTTTGTGATATCCGTTATTTGTATATACCGTCATAAATAAACTTTCACCAGTTAATACGCGTTTCCCAGCTCCTTTTAGTTTATTAAAAAGCCCGCTGCTGTTGGAGGAAGAACCGTCACCAAAAATGGTTTCCATCTCAATATCATCTTCCATCATCATCATTCCTCCAGCTTCTGCTATAACACTTTCTGAAGGATCTAATTCAATTTCAACAAACTGCATGTCATCTCCATACAATTTATAATCAATTTCATGTGCATTCATCATTTTCACCTCATTATTAATTCTAATCTCCTATTCATTCGATATCATCTCCCATTGCTCCTACTAAAAATAGAAAAAAGAGTAGTATGAAGAACTACTCCTTTTCAGTGTATGGATCTTTCTCATAGGCCGGTAAATCTCCAAATATGGTCATCGTACCTTCTTCATCCAGTGCATTTTCGTATCGCTCATGCTCTTTTGAAGGGTAAATAGGAAGAGGCTGTCCATATAAATCGGTAGCGGCAAAGTTTTCATAATCTTCAACGTACCCGATGGCTTCATCTGCCTCAATATAGGTTTCACTATAGTTAGACGTATCTTCTATAAAATCAGAAGGAGATTCAGACGTCCCGTAACGCGCAACGTCTTGCCAAGAATCTTCTGCGTCATATCCTGTCGTTTCGGTATCGTCATAGTCGTATTGACCAAATGGGTGATGGAGAACATTTTCTTCTACAGGTCTGTGCTTTGGAATATCCTGTGATGGGCTATGTTCTCTACAGTATAAAGTAGTCGGTACAGCCTGAAGTCTTTCAAACGAGATATCTGCTCCGCATACTTTGCATGTTCCATACGTGCTGTGAGCGATTGCCTGAAGTGCTTCTTCTATTTCATGTAGCTCTTGTTTTGCATGTTCATTTAGTGCAAGGTCTTTTTCACGCTCGTATGTTTCCGTGGCTGTGTCACCAGGGTGGTTATCGTAGCTTGAAAGTTCTCCTACAGCATCGTGAGCGTCGCTTCGAGTTAGACCAAAATGATCATTTTGGTCAAAGTGCGATTGAATATCAGCCTGCTGCTGCTGTAAATTTTGTTTTAACTGACTGATTTCTTGTTTTGAAAGTGTCATGAAGCTCCCCCTTAAAAATTTATTGTGCTTTTGTAGTATGTGTTAAAAATTCAAAAAAACACGATTCATATTAGGAGTATTTGGGGTATTCATGAAGCTAAGAGAGAAAAGGAGTGGAAAATTAAAGAAAGTTAAAGGTTATAGAAAAGGGTATGATAAAAATAACGTTCTCGAGGTTTAAGGAGTACTAAATAGATCATAAAGATTTTTGATTCATTTAATAAAAACGCATAATTTAGACAAGCGAAATTAATTTTTTCTGGCGAATCGCGATGCTAGATTTTTTTGAACTGAAAGTTTATAATAAGTTAGTTACAGACTTAAGAAAAAAGATGAACGGGGGGACGTAGTGTGATTGCAACGACCGAACAGTTAGTACAAGAATACATTAAAGATGCGATTGAGTGTGCAAAAAATGAAAATCAGCCAAAATTGGTCAGTTTAGTGAAAAAAGTAAGACCTATTGACCCCCTTATTTTTTATGCGAACGGACATGACCAGTTTTATAAAGAACGCTTTTTTTGGAAAGATCCCAACAGTTATTATACATTTGTTGGATTAGGATATGCGCATACTATTTGCACCAATGCGGCAAAAGAACGTTATTTCCACATTGAAAATGAATGGAAGCGCTTTATAAAAGAAGACTTTTATAAAAATAACCAAATTTTCCCGGATGGGACAGGTCCTCTTTTATTTGGAGGATTTTCATTTGACCCAAATCAGTATCGAGAAAACTATTGGAGTGATTTCCCGAGTTCAAAATTTATGATTCCAACTGTGTTATATACTCAGGTAGACAAAGAAGGATACCTTACCGTTAATATGATGGTTAAAGGACAAGATTCTGTTAAAAAGCACATCAATTATTTCGAAGAGGTCCAAAAGCTTGTTCTTTGTGAAGAGTACGACGGGGAATCTCATATTTCACCTTTGCTGTTGGAAAAAGGGGAAATTGGGGTAGAGAAATTTAAAGGAAATGTTGAAAGAGCTACTACTTTAATTAAGCAACAGGCTATAGAGAAAGTGGTTCTTGCTCGTCAATTAAAAGTAAAATTTAATGAAGATATTTCTACTGAATACGTGCTTCAGCGTCTGTTAAAGGAACAGCCAACTAGCTACACATATATTTTAGAGGGAGAGCATCAGCATTTTATCGGCGCTTCCCCAGAAAGGCTAGTGCAAAAACAAGGAGATTATGTGTTTTCCACTTGTTTAGCGGGTTCGATTCCAAGAGGAAAGACAAGGCAGGAAGATCACGAACTAGGTGAGGAATTGCTTCAAGATCCCAAGAACTTAATTGAACACGATGTTGTTGTTCATATGATTAAAGAAGCGATGAATTCTTATTGTTATGAAGTAGAAATTCCAAGTACGCCAAGTTTATATAAAACAAAGCATATTCAACATTTGTATACACCTGTTAAAGGGCGTATAAAGGAAGATGTAACGCTATTTTCATTTATTCAAAAGCTCCATCCAACACCAGCGCTAGGAGGATATCCTCAACAGGAGGCCTTGCCTATTATTCGACAGCTAGAATCCTTTGACCGAGGGTGGTATGCAGCTCCTTTAGGGTGGATGGATATCAACGGAAACGGTGAATTTATAGTAGGAATCCGCTCCGCTGTTATTCAGCAGAAAGAAGCCGTTTTATTTGCGGGCTGTGGAATTGTAGCAGATTCTACGCCTGAAAGTGAATATGAAGAAACAAGAATTAAATTCAACCCGATGCTTTCAGCTTTAGGAGGGATTATGCGTGGAACACATTAAATCATTAACAACGTATATTGCGTCATTCGTGGATGAATTAGTAGAAGCAAATGTTGAAGAAGTAGTGGTCAGTCCAGGGTCACGTTCAACGCCTATTGCGATGCTCATGGCTGAACACCCTGATATTCATGTGTACTTAAATATTGATGAACGTTCCGCCGGCTTTTTTGCTCTAGGAATAGCAAAAGCAAAGAAAAAACCAGTGGTGCTTGTATGTACATCTGGAACAGCTGCAGCGAATTATTATCCTGCAGTAATTGAAGCTCACTACTCACGCATTCCTTTAGTAGTTATCACAGCGGATCGGCCGCATGAGTTAAGGGATATAGGTGCCCCGCAGGCCATTAATCAGAATCATCTTTTCGGTCAATATGCGAAGTGGTTTGTAGATACAGCTTTACCAGAAGAAAGTGCAGATATGAATCGTTATATTCGAACAGTAGCTTCAAGGGCTGTTCATACAGCTCAAGCTATACCGAGCGGTCCTGTACACATTAACGTACCTTTACGTGAACCGATTGTACCAGATTTGTCTATTGAACATTTATGGAGTCAAGGGAAACGCGGTAAATCATATGTGGCTGCTATTCATGGAGAAGCATCTCTATCTGAAAAAGGATTCGAAGAAATTGCGAAGCGCTTAAAGGGAACAACAAAAGGACTTATTATATGCGGAGACCAAATGTCTTTAAAAGCAGTAGACAGCGTATGCCGTTTAGCTGAATCTTTAAGCTTTCCGGTCCTTGCAGATCCGTTATCACAATTAAGAAGCGGCAAGCATTCAAAAGAAAATGTAATAGAGACATATGATACATTTTTAAAAAGTGATAAGGTTGATGAGCGTTTTCACCCGGAAGTTGTCATTCGTTTTGGCGCGATGCCGGTATCGAAACCGCTATTGCAATTTTTGAAAGCACACGAGCCGACAGAAATGTTTGTAGTTGACCAAGGTAAAGGCTGGAGAGATCCTACTTTGCGTTCAACAGTGATGATTGAAGCCGATGATACATTATTTTGTGAAGAACTGATCAAGCGTCTTTCAGCGAATCAAGAGGAGTCTACTTCATGGCTGAGGCTGTGGAAAAAGATTAATGCTCAAACTGCACAGGCTTTGAGAACATTAACTTCTGGCCAGGAATGGTTCGAAGGACAAGTAGTTCAAGAAATTGTTGATGTAGTACCTGAAGGCACGGCTTTGTTTGCTGGAAATTCAATGCCTGTTCGAGATATTGATTCTTTCTTCTTAAATACGGAAAAAGATATTCCACTCTTTGTAAATCGGGGAGCAAATGGAATTGATGGTGTAGTTTCGTCTGCTCTAGGCGTAAGCACGGCTTACGATCACACCGTTTTATTTATTGGTGACCTATCGTTTTATCACGATTTAAATGGTCTGCTGGCAGCTAAAATGCATAATTTGAATTTAACCGTTGTGCTAGTTAACAATGACGGCGGAGGAATTTTTTCATTTTTACCGCAGTCAAAACAAGAAAAGCACTTTGAATTTTTATTTGGTACGCCAACTGGATTAAATTTTGAGCATGCCACGCGTTTGTATGATGGCACATTTTCTTCAGCAAGCAGCTGGGAAGAATTTCGACATGCAATGAACCATGCTTTCGTAAAAGGCGGGTTGCATGTTGTAGAGATTCGTACAACTCGTACAGAAAATGTAGAGACTCATCGCAGTTTGTGGAAACTTGTTTCCGGGGAAATAAATTTGTCAAACGGTGAGGAATAAGCAATGATGTATCAATTAAATGGTGTATCTTACTATGTGCACACCGAGGGAAAAGGAGAGCCGCTGCTTCTGCTTCACGGCTTTACCGGTTCTTCTCAAACTTGGCGTACCTTTATGAAGAAATTCGTTAAAGACTATCAGGTGATTGCTGTTGATATTATTGGTCATGGCCAATCAGCAGCTCCGAAAGAAATCAAACCATATTCAATGGAAGCAGTTGTTGAAGCACTGCATGAGCTTCTTCAACAGCTATCTCTATCACAGGTGAATGTAATTGGATATTCGATGGGAGGAAGGCTTGCTCTTTCATTTGCTCAGCGATATCCACACCTTGTGAAAAAGTTGGTATTAGAAAGCGCATCGCCTGGTTTAAAAACGCGAGAAGAACAAAAGCTAAGAAAAGAAAAAGATGAACAGCTGGCGAGCCGCATTATGAAAAATGGTATTGAAGAATTTGTAAACTTTTGGGAGGGAATCCCTCTTTTTAGTTCTCAAAAGCAATTGCCTAGCCATGTTCAAGAAGCGGTGCGTAAAGAAAGACTTTCGCATACAGAAACCGGCCTTTCCAACAGTTTGAAAGGAATGGGAACAGGAGTCCAGCCGTCACTTTGGGAGAAGCTGGACAATCTGTTGATGCCGGTTTTGCTTATTACAGGAGAAGTAGATCAAAAGTTTTGTTTAATTTCCAAAGAAATGCAAACATTAATACCAAATGCTACTTCTAGAATTATTTTAGGGACAGGCCATGCAATTCACGTGGAACAACCCGAGATTTTTGGTAGAATAGTAAGTGAGTTCTTAGCTACTACATAATTAGGAGGAAATAAAGATGACAGTTGAATGGACATCAGCACGTCAGTATGAAGACATTTTATACGAAACATATAACGGAATCGCTAAAATTACGATTAACCGTCCGGAAGTGCACAATGCATTCCGTCCAAAAACAGTAATGGAATTGATCGATGCATTTGCTTATGCTCGTGACGATGCAAGTATTGGAGTAATTGTATTAGCAGGTGCTGGAGATAAAGCATTTTGCTCAGGCGGAGACCAAAAAGTTCGCGGCCACGGCGGCTATGTAGGAGAAGATGAAATTCCACGTCTAAACGTTCTAGATTTACAGCGCTTAATTCGTGTAATTCCAAAGCCGGTTGTTGCGATGGTATCAGGCTATGCAATTGGTGGAGGCCACGTTCTTCACGTTGTATGTGACTTAACAATTGCAGCGGATAACGCAGTCTTTGGACAAACAGGTCCTAAAGTTGGAAGCTTCGATGCAGGATATGGCTCTGGTTACTTAGCTCGCATCGTAGGTCATAAGAAAGCGCGTGAGATCTGGTTCTTATGCCGTCAGTACAACGCTCAAGAAGCACTAGACATGGGATTAGTAAACACGGTCGTTCCATTAGAACAGCTTGAAGCTGAAACAATTCAATGGTGTGAAGAGATGTTAGAAAAAAGTCCAACCGCTCTTCGTTTCTTAAAAGCAGCATTTAATGCTGATACGGATGGCTTAGCTGGTATCCAGCAATTTGCGGGTGACGCAACGCTTCTTTATTACACAACCGATGAGGCAAAAGAAGGTCGCGATGCATTTAAGGAAAAACGCAATCCAGACTTCCAACAGTTCCCACGTTTCCCTTAAACAGCTGAAACAGCTTGGTGATTATCATCAGGCTGTTTTTTCAATTTAATTTAGTTAATCAGTATAAAAAGGAGAGAAATTCATGAGTAGCCAAACGATTCCCAATGGGCTTATGCAAAGAGCATATTTGACGCCAAATCGAGTGGCGGTAGAAACACCGCAAACGTCTCTTACGTTTCATGAGCTTCATAAACGTGTTCAAAAAGTAGCACAGCAGCTTTCTTTTAACGGTGTAAAGCAAGACGATACCATTGCTTTATACATGAAAAATAGAGTGGAGTTTATTGAGATTTTACATGCGGTTTCTTATATTGGCGCCCGGTTGCTGCTCGTCAACACGCGTTTGACAAACGAAGAAATTAATTATCAGCTAACAGATGCAAACGTGTCGTTGCTTATTGCGGATGAAACATTTTTAATGAGAGAATTCCAAAGTTCCATTACTCAGCTTACTTTACCTGCTTTAAAAAGTTCTCCAGAAGCAGAAACAGGTTTTCAAAAAACGTGGAATCTCGAGGAGACATTCACCATTATGTATACGTCTGGAACAACAGGTCATCCAAAAGGAGTGCTGCAGACATATGGAAATCACTGGTGGAGTTCCGTTGGCTCAGCGCTTAATTTAGGATTAAATGAAAAAGACTGCTGGCTTATAGCGGTTCCTTTGTTTCATATTAGCGGCTTATCTATTTTAATGCGGAGCGTCTTTTACGGAATGAAAATCATTTTAGAAGAACGGTTTGAAGCAAGAGCAGTAAATGAAGCGATTGAAAACAAAGGGGTAACGATTATTTCGGTTGTCACTTCCATGCTATCCAATATGCTTGATGAGTTAGGGGAACGGAAATATCCGCATACGTTTCGCTGCATGCTTTTAGGAGGAGGACCTGCACCGCTTACTATTTTAGAGGCTTGTGTGAATAAAGAAATTCCTGTTTATCAAACGTATGGAATGACAGAAACATCTTCACAGTTCGTTACCCTTTCACCTGAAGACAGTTTGCGAAAACTGGGATCAGCAGGTAAACCATTATTTCCATGTGCAATGAAAATTGTAGATGAAAAAGGAAATGAAACAAGCGAAGCAGGAGAAATCATTGTTAAAGGTCCAAATGTTACAAAAGGATATTTAAATAAACCTGAAGCTACTGAAAAAGCCCTTCAACAAGGCTGGTTCTATACAGGAGATATCGGGAAAGTGGATGAAGAAGGCTTCCTATATGTATTAGACAGACGTTCGGACCTCATTATTTCAGGTGGAGAAAATGTATATCCAGCTGAAATTGAAAATATTTTATTGAAGCACCCTGCTGTTAAAGAGGCTGGTGTAACGGGAGTAGCCGATGAAAAATGGGGACAAGTTCCGGCAGCATGCATCGTTACAAAAGAAGACGTTTCAGATGAAGAATTATCTTTACACATGCAACAATTTTTAGCGAAGTACAAACTTCCAAAGTATTTCGTTCGAGTAGAGGAGCTGCCGCGAACGGCTTCTAATAAAATCATACGCCGGAAGCTATCATCGTTCATACAGAAAGGTAGTTAATCGATGATTATAAAAAAAGTACATCTTTATAAAATTGACATGAAGCTTCTTTCTCCTTTTTCAACAAGCTATGGTACGGTGCAGGATCGAGAATTGATTTTGCTGGAAGTAGAAGATGAAAAAGGTTTTACAGGGTGGGGAGAGGTCGTTGCTTTTTCATCTCCTTGGTATACGGAAGAAACGATTCAGACGTGTTTTCATATGTTAGACGATTTTTTAATTCCTTCGCTTCTTCATCAGCAGCTTCAAAAACCAGAGGATGTTCAAAAGCTATTCAAACCTCTAAAGCGAAATAACATGGCTAAAGCAGCTTTGGACTGTGCTGTATGGGATTTGTATGCAAAGCGGCAAAATAAGCCGTTATCTGAAGTAATTGGCGGAGTAAGGCCTGCTGTAGAAGCTGGAGTGGTAGTTGGCTTAAATGACATTTCCGTAATGAAAGAACAAATAAAGACTTACATGAAAGATGGCTATAAGCGCTTTAAAGTGAAAATTAAGCCGGGTGCTGACTATGAGCTACTGAAACAAATTCGAGATGAATTTCCAAGCATTCCTCTTATGGCTGATGCCAATTCAGCCTATACGTTAAGCGATAGTGATTCATTGAAGAAACTAGATGAATTGAATTTAATGATGATCGAACAGCCGTTAAGTTCTGATGATATCCTTGATCATCGATTGTTACAAAAGCAAATGAAGACGCCGATTTGCTTAGATGAAAGTATTGTGAGCTATGAAGATGCACGTCATGCAATTGAACAAGAAAGCTGTAAGATTATCAATGTGAAAATCGGTCGAGTTGGCGGAATGTCCGTAGCAAAGCAAATTCATGATTTATGCGCCCAGCATGGTGTAAGACTTTGGGTTGGAGGAATGTTAGAAGCAGGGATTTCACGAGCTCATAATATCGCCCTTGCCACACTGCCTTCTTTCACGATACCAGGTGATATTTCTGCGTCGTCTCGCTATTGGGAAAAAGATATTATTAAGCCCGAAGTAGAGGTAGAAGCCGGAGTAATAAAGGTGAAGGGAAAACCGGGGATAGGATACGATATTGATAAAAAGTTTATCAAAACAATCACAGCATTTGAAAAAGAATACAAATAATTAAAAACCGTTTTTTTATGAAAAACGGTTTTTTTTATTGAGGTTGTCAATGTTTAGTAGAAAAATAGGACAAATTTTTTAAAAAGAGCACATTGTTCCATCAAGCGTGTCAAAACATGTTATGATGGAATAGTTTGATGAAAAAGGTCGAAGAGTTTTATCGTAAAAAACAAAATTATTTTTGAAAATAGGTTGATAGTTTTCTAAGTTGTCCTATATAATGTGTTTATAACATAACACAATATGTTGTTTTGAAATCCATAATAAAATACTATATTTTGTGTTTTCCAGTGAAAAAGGTGTCTGATAAAAAGACTTAAAAGGGAATTTGGTGAAAATCCAAAGCTGTCCCCGCAACTGTGAATGCTGATGAAATAAGGAGATCCACTGTGAGTAAACATCATGGGAAGGCCTTAAAGTAAAAAGAAGCATAAGTCAGGAGACCTGCCTTTTTTATGTCGTTTTATCTTCTTCGGGAGGTGAGAGGGTAGAGCGAGGATTGAGAAAAGACTTAGTGTCTTCTTCTATCTTCGTTCTATTCGCTCACCGAGGTACGGTGAGCGATTTTTTATTTTGAAGTGAAGAGAGGAGCCATATTTATGGTGAATACATTAAAGCCTACAATTCTACATGAATTAACTGCATATATTGAACGTTTAAAAAAAGAATTTACGCAGCTTGATTTTTCTTTGTATGAGGAAAAGGTTATTCAAACTGTTACAGTAAAGGAAAATATGACGGACGAAAAGGTTGCAAACGTACTAATTTTGGCAGCCTTAGAGCGTATTTCAATGGAAGAACCCGATTGGACGTACGTAGCGGCAGACGTCTACTTAAACGAACTATATCGAAAAGCAGCGGACAACCGAGGTTACGATAAAAAAGAGAAGTACGGTTCGTTTTATCAGCTTATTCAAGAACTAACAAAAATTGGCATTTATAATAAGCAGCTATTAAAAACATATACAGAAGAAGAAATTAATGAAATTGCTTCAGTCATTATTCCTGAACGCGATCGTTTATTTACATACATTGGATTGTTGACATTAGCAGATCGCTATTTAGCGACATCACATGATAAGCGCGTATACGAATTACCGCAAGAACGTTTTCTTATCATTGCTATGACGCTGATGTCTCAAGAAAAGAAAGAAAATCGAACAGCATTAGTAAAAGAAGCGTACTGGGCGCTTTCTAGTCTATATATGACGGTTGCCACACCAACACTTTCAAACGCAGGAAAGAGCTACGGACAGCTATCTAGCTGCTTTATTGATACGATTGATGACAGCTTACGCGGTATTTATGATAGCAATACAGATTTGGCCACGCTTAGTAAAAATGGAGGCGGAATTGGTGTCTACCTCGGTCATATTAGAAGCCGAGGAAGTGATATAAAAGGTTTTAAAGGCGTATCATCAGGAACAATTCCATGGATGAAACAGCTAAATAATACGGCTGTAAGTGTCGATCAGCTAGGTCAACGACAAGGAGCTATTGCCGTATATTTAGACGTATGGCACAAAGACATCTTTTCATTCTTAGACGCGCGTTTGAACAATGGTGACGAACGTCAGCGCACGCATGATTTATTCACTGGCGTATGTTTGCCAGATTTGTTTATGGAAAAAGTAGAGGCACGTGAAGACTGGCACTTATTCGATCCTCACGAAGTTCGTACGCTGATGGGCTACTCGTTAGAAGATTTTTATGATGAAGAAGAAGGCAGCGGTTCGTTCCGCACTCGTTACGCTGAGTGTGTAAATAATGAACAGCTTTCAAGAGAAACAGTACCTGCTATTGAAATCTTCAAGCGCATTATGCTTTCGCAGCTTGAAACCGGAACGCCTTATATGTTCTATCGTGATACGGTTAACCGAGCTAATCAAAACCGCCACGAGGGCATGATCTACTGCAGCAACTTATGTACAGAAATTACGCAAAACCAAAGCACAACGGTCGTAACAGAGGAAATTACGGAAGACGGAAAAATTATTATTACAAAGAATCCGGGCGATTTTGTTGTATGTAATCTTTCTTCTATCAACTTAGCGAGAGCCGTAACTGAAGATGTGCTTGAACGTTTAATTCCAATTCAAGTACGCATGCTTGATAACGTTATTGAGTTAAATGATTTGCCGGTACTTCAAGCAAAACTAACAAACCAAAAGTACCGCGCAGTAGGGCTTGGCACATTTGGTTGGAACCATTTGCTTGCCTTAAAGAAAATAGCATGGGAAACAGATGAAGCGGTAGCATATTGCGATGAATTATATGAGCAAATTGCTTACTTAACCGTACAGGCAAGCATGAACTTAGCTAAAGAAAAAGGTGCATATCCATTATTTAAAGGCTCAGATTTTGAGTCAGGCGCTTATTTTGAAACACGTAAATACACAAGCGAAGCGTGGAGTGAACTGCGTAACGAAGTTCAAAGCAATGGGATAAGAAATGGCTACTTAATGGCTGTAGCACCTAATTCATCAACATCTATTATCGCGGGTTCTACTGCAAGTATTGATCCGATTTTCCGTAAGTTTTATTCAGAGGAAAAGAAAAACTATAAAATCCCGGTGACGGCACCAGATTTATCACCAGCAACAAACTGGTATTATAAGTCCGTTTATTTAATTGATCAGCACTGGAGCATTAAGCAAAACGCCAAGCGACAGCGCCATATTGATCAATCCATTTCATTCAACTTATATGTGCAAAATGATATCCGAGCAAAAGAGCTGCTGGATCTTCATATGACGGCATGGAAAGAAAAGTTAAAAACGACCTACTACGTACGTTCAACATCAAGTGAAGTCATTGAAGAATGTGAAAGCTGTCATAGTTAAAAGGAGTGAATAATTGATGACAAGCATGTTAAAACGAGAATTAATGAACGAAACAGCTCCGAACCGTTCGACAGGAATCATTAACGGCAAGAGCTCAAATATTCTAAACTGGGATGACGTCCGATTTTCATGGGCGTTCCCTAAATACAAACGTATGCTAGCTAACTTCTGGACGCCGTTTGAAATTAATATGGGTCAAGATATTAAGCAGTTCCCTCAGTTAACGGCTGACGAACAAGAGAGCTTTTTAAAAATTATTGGCTTGCTGGCGCTACTGGACAGTATTCAATCAGATTATGCTAGCAAAGTAGCTGACTATGTAACCGATTCTTCGATTAATGCTCTAATGATTATTTTAGCGCAGCAAGAAGTGGTTCATAATCATTCGTATTCATATGTTTTATCAAGTCTTGTACCAAAAGGAAAACAAGATGAAGTATTTGAATACTGGCGCACAGACGAAAAGCTTCGCGCTCGAAATGACTTTATTACAAACGGATATAAAGCATTTAGCGAAGAAGCAACGGTTGAAAACTTTTTGAAGTCTATGGTATATGATGTTATTTTAGAAGGCCTTTTCTTCTATAGCGGATTTGCTTTCTTCTATAATCTTGCGAGAAATCAAAAGATGGTGGCGACATCTACGATGATTAACTATATCAATCGTGATGAACAGCTTCACGTTGGGTTATTTGAAAAGATTTTCAAGGAAGTACTAAATGAAAATCCAGCTTATCGTACGGAGGAGCTAGAAACGTTTGTAGTTGAAACGTTCCAAGAGGCAGCTCGTCTTGAAATTGAATGGGCGGAATCTGTTATCGGAGAAAAATTCGACGGCATCACGATGAAAGAACTGCAGCAGTATATTGAATACATGGCTAATAAACGCTGTAATCAGTTAGGCTTCGGTCGAGCTGCTTTCCCAGAAGCACCGATTGAAAATCCTCTTCGTTGGATTATTGCTTATCAAGAGGTAGATTTAGGGAAAACGGATTTCTTTGAACAGAAATCAAGACAATATACAAAAGCATCAGATGCGAATGGATTTGATGATCTATAAATACAAAAGCTGACTAATTTCCTTATTGATTAGTCAGCTTTTTTTAAGTGAATAAGTCCAAGTTCTAATGCACGTGTGGTAATTAAGTCATCAATTTCTTCTGGAATGTTTTCAAGTGTTCCCCATTTATATGTCCATAAATGAGTAAACGATTGTACATAGATTGGAAAGGTTTGTTCATTTGCTTTTATTGCTTCTTCTTTAAAAAAATGAATCAGTTGTTCAGTTTTCATATTAGTCTCCTTTTTTATGATCTTGAAGAGAGAAAAAAGACAACCCAGAGGCTGTCCTTTTGCGGGTTACGCTTCAGTTGGCTTGAACGTTTTACAGTCTGTTTCATAACTGCTTGCTGCATGTTTTCCGCTATGACTTACCACGTAAATTTCTTCTGCGCTGCAGTGATTTCCATTTTTCCAAAAGTGACAGTTATTTACTTCACAAAGAATGTTTTGTTCCAACGTTAACCCTCCTTTGTATGTGATAGCTATAGTATGGTCAAAATTCAACTAACTTATAAGAAAGGTGGTAGACTTTCATTTTAATTGAGAATTTTTATCAATTAAACATTGACAAAGAGAATCATTCTCAATTAAACTGTGTATATAGTAAAGAATACAAGTTGTTGTCAAATCATTAAATGAATAATTAATTGGGAGGGAACAAACATGTCATCAGTTATGGTTGTAGGAGGAGACAGGTTAAAGCATATTACAGATCGTTTAGCGGGAGAAGGATTTAATGAAGTAATTCATTTAGATGGCCGTAAAAGCAATATGGTGAAGCGAGAAATACCCGAACATATTGGGGTTGTATTAGTTATTACGGATTTTATTAATCACAATATGGCAAAAGTCATTAAAGAGAAAGCAAAAAAACAAAAAAAACCGATTTATTTCGTCAAACATTCATGGAGTGCTATTCGTAAAGTGATTGAGCAAATTTCATGATTTAATTTTTACTTATTATTGAGAATGAATTTCAATTAGGGTGGTGAGACATAGGTGGAACCGATAAAAGTGCATATAAAGACACTCTCTAACGACCACATCGAACAATTTATTCGATGTCCGTACAAATTTTATCAGCAGCAGCTTCTTTTGAAAAAAACATCTATAGATTGGAAACAGCTTGTTCAAGTAACTGTCCATCAAATCATTAAAACATACTATAGCAAGCCCGTTGAGTATCGCTCGAACCTCTATGTTTTACAGCTTATTGAAAAATATTGGCGCCTAAAGCCAAATATGTTTTCATCACCCGTTCACTATTACGATGTGTTAGCTAAAGTAAGCGATTATTTACTAAGGTTTTTAGGAGAGAAAGCACATGTGGAACTACCGCTTTTTGTGTTTGAGAAATACAGCGTGTATGTAGAAGAAATTCAAAGCAACCTTTCTCTAACCATTGATTTTGCTGCATGGACAGAGAAGTCTTATACGGTAACAAAATTCATTCTAGATGACCATGAAGAAGTGAAAAACGCCATGAAAGACTTTATTATCGTTTTTTCGAAACAAGCTTTTAAAAAGGTTCCTGAACAAATTCGTTTTTATTCATTATTAACTGGAGAAACAACAACTTATCATATTGCACCAGACGATTATCAAAAAGCCATACTTCAACTACATATTGTCAAAAGTGTGTTAATGGAACCAAAACATTTTCAAAAGAATTATGCATCCAGTGAGTGTGAAAACTGTCCTCTTAAGCAAGAATGTTGTGAAGAAGGAGATGTGCGGCCAACACTGCTGGTGTAAAGGAGCGTCATTTACATGAAGGAAATCTTACTAGCTTATGCGAGTATGTCAGGTAACACAGAAGCGATAGCCGATTTGATTGAAGAAGAATTAGTCAAGCATGGATTGCATGTGAAACGAGCAGAAGTATATGACATTGATGCTTCTGACCTTGTATCCGCAGAATCTATTATCTTTGGAGCTTATACGTGGGGAGATGGAGAGCTGCCAGATGATTTTTTAGATCTTTATGATGAAATGGATGATATAGATCTCAGTCAAAAGCAGATGGCTGTATTTGGCTCAGGTGATTCATCATATGATGTTTTTTGCGGAGCAGTTGATTTAATTGAAGAAAAAATAAAGAGACGTAACGGAAATATAGCCGTTCCCGGTTTGAAAATCGAGCTCTCTCCCTTTGGAGAAGATGTAGAAAAATGTAAGGTATTTGCTAAAGGTTTTGCTGAAGTAGTAGCAAAATCTGCTGCTTCTTAAGAAAACCCGGTCAAGTGCTGACCAGGTTTTTTAATATGGCTTCTTTTTGCTGTATTCTTTATTATCTTTCATAAATAGACGCCAGAAATAAAAGAATCCAGGAAATAAAATAGCAAAACCAACAATATACACAATAAATAAAGAATGAAACGCATCGGGATGTGTAAATCCATTCTCAATCGTTACGTTTGGATAGACAACATAAGGTAAATGACTTCGTCCGTATACGTAACTTGCTAAGAAATATTGAAGGATAATGGATACCACGGCTAAACGAGGCATGCCTTTTCCTTTTTGAGAAGGTAGCAGCAGAGCAATGCCAGCTACTACAAATAGACCTACAGATCCGTAAAGAAGGGGCTTAAACTGCATCATTTTATCATATAACCAGCTTGCTTCTGATTGCATTGTAATCATAATAAAGATAGCCATTAGCAGGGAAAGAGGTCCTGTAATGAGCGCATCACGCCGATAGACCGCATAAGCTTCCATTTCGTCAGATGACTTCGAGTAATCTGCTAATAACAGAGACGATAGAAACAGCGAAGAGCTTATGGCAAACCCGATAAATGAATAGACGTGCGGACTTGAAAATACTTTTGCTAAATTTAATCGTTGCGTGCCATCAATTATATCAATAAATCCACCTTGACTTACTGGCAGTACAGCGATTAAAAAAGCAGGAATTAACACGCCGGATATACCGGATATATAAACCAATGCTCTCCGATATTTGAAGCTGCTAGCATAGTGTGAAAACACTAAAAATCCGCTTCGAATAGATAAGAGAAGTAAAATGATACTTCCGGGTATTAGTAACACTGTGCCAAGCGTAAATGTAGCTCGAGGAAAAAAACTAAACAGCGCAACAACAATCGCAACGATAAATACATTGGTTACTTCCCAAGTAGGCGATAGATATCTGTTTGCTACATCTGTAGCATTTGTTTTCGTACGATTAATATATACCATCGACCAAAAGCCAGCTCCAAAGTCCATCGTTCCCATTACGGCATAGATAAAAATGAAGCCCCATATTACAGTAATTGCTAGTAATGAATCACCCATATTCTCACATCCTTTTTAATCTGCTTGCGCAGCAAGCTCTTTAGAAAGCGGATTTCTTCTGAAATAAAACACCAGTACAAGGGCGACTGCGGCCACAAGTACGATATAAACAAGCAAAAATAAAAAAAATAAAATATGCAAATTAGCAGAAGTGGTAACTGCTTCTGATGTACGCATGATGCGGTAAATGACCCAGGGCTGTCTTCCTGTACATGCGAAAATCCATCCGAATTCAATGCCCATGATCGCGAGAGGGCCTGTTGCGACAAATGCCCACATAAAAATTTTAGGGAAGCTTTTCTTCTTTAAAAACTTGTACCAAACAACGCCCACTAGCGCCACTAAAATTAAAATCGATCCGATAATGACCATACCGTTAAACAAGGTATGCACAAAAAGCGGCGGCCAATAATCCCTAGGGAAGTCATTGAGTCCAGTAATCACTGTATTAAAGCTATTACCCGACAAGAAGCTGAGCATCCATGGAAACTCAATTCCATACTTGACTCGCTGTTCTTTTTCATCTGTAAATCCGCCTAAAGCTAATGGCGCATGATCTTGCGTTTCAAATAGACCTTCAGCTGCTGCAAGTTTTTCGGGTTGATATTCGTATACTTTTTGCATAGATTCATGTCCATTCAAAGCTGTTACAAAAGAAAAAATCCCGCCGATTACTAATCCCATCATCAATGCTTTATGATGAAATTTATATTCTCTTGGATTATGTTTTCGCGCACGAAGCATTTTAAAGGCAGCGACTGAAGCAATGACAAAGCCTCCGGTTGTATAAGCAGAAACGGCTACATGACCGGACGTTACAAAGAAACTCGGATTAAAGAAAGCTGCCCAAGGATCTACGCTTACAATTTCGCCATTTAAAATTCGAAAGCCAGCAGGTGTTCCTTCAAATGCGTGCACGTTTGTAATTAAAACGGCAGAGGCAAGAGCGCCTATTGCTACTAAAATTAGACTGATAATCCTCATTTTTCGAGAAATACGGTCCGCTGCGTATACGTAAATAGAGAGAAACAGAGCCTCAATAAAGAAAGCATAAATTTCAATTTGAAAGGGAAGAGCCATCACTTTTCCTACGATTTCCATAAAACCCGGCCAAAGCAACGCTAATTGTACACCAGCAATCGTTCCCGTAGGAATGGCGACTCCAAGCAGGACAGCAGCTCCTTTTGTCCAACGCTGTGCCATAAGTTCATAATCTTTATCTTTTGTTTTGTAGTAAAGAATTTCAGCCAATAAAATCATGAGAGGAATGCCGACGCCAAGAGTGGCAAAAATGATATGTACTCCCATGTTCAAACCAAACATTGAACGTGCAGTAACTAAATGATCCATTCACTTTTCAACCTTTCCAGTAAAGTATTGATAAACCTTATTGTCCACTTTTTACCACGCTTTATGCATCAGAATTGGTAAAACATATAACTTGAAAATAGTAATCATTACGATTATAATAAGTGTATATTGTTTTAAAGGAGAGATATTTAATGAAAACAAATATTCATCCAGACTATCGTAAAGTTGTATTTATGGATACAAATAGCGGAACATCATTTTTATCAGGATCTACAAAACAATCAAATGAGACCGTTCAATGGGAAGATGGCAACACATATCCGCTTTTAAAAGTTGAAATCAGTTCGGATACACATCCATTTTATACAGGAAAACAAAAATTTGCTGATAAAGGCGGCCGTGTAGAACGCTTTAAGCAAAAATATAAGTTACAATAAAAAAACTAGCCGGGAGGCTAGTTTTTTTATTAATATAATGCTTTTTTCAACGTATCAATGTTGTGCTGCATAATGGAGAAATAATCTTCTTTATTTTTAACATCGTTTTTTGTTAATGACTCTAAGTTATGAAGTGTTAAAGCTTGAGCTCCCACTTCATTTTTTACAAGCGTAGACACTTTAGGCTTTAAATTTTGGTCAAAGATAAAGTATTTGATATGGTCTTTTTTTGCCTGTTTTACGATGTTTTCTAATTGTTTTTGAGACGGCTCATTTGTAGGAGATAAACCCGCTACGCTAATTTGCTTTAAGCCGTATCGTTTTTCCCAGTAGCCATAGGCTGCATGTGATACTAAAATTTCTTTATGAGGTGCGTCGCCAATCGTTGTTTTTAACTCTTGGTCCACATCTTCAAGGTGAGTCTTTAACGCTTGGAAGTTCTTTTCAAACTCTGCTTTTTTATCTGGTTTTAATTCAATAAGTTCATCTTTAATATTTTCTGCTAATTGAATAGCTAAAACAGGATCAAGCCAAACGTGAGGGTCTGTATCTCCGTGGTTATGCTCTTCTTCATGGGCATGTTCGTCTTCGTGAGCATGATCATCTTCAGAACTCTTTGCTAATTTAATTCCTTTTGCAGCTTCTACTAAAGCTACATCTTCATTTTTAAGTGTAGACTGTGCTTTATCTGCAAAACCTTCAAGTCCAATTCCTGAGAAAACGAATGCGTCCGCGTTGGCGATTTTAACCATTGTTTTTGTTGTAGGCTCAAATGAGTGGGCATCTACACCGGTTGGTAAAATGCTTTTAGCTTCTACATATTTTCCACCAATTTTTTCAGTAAAGTCTTGTAAAGGGTAGATTGTTGTATAAACTTCTAATTTTTTGTTTTTATTATCAGATGCGTTATTTGCACTGCTTGAACTGCACCCTGCAAGAGCTGTTCCGATTCCTAATGCAAGCACCATTAAAAGTGGTTTGAATTTCATTATGTTGCTCCTTCCGTTCGTATCGTAACCATTTATGACCTATGTTATTATATCGTAATTATTACGATTTGAAAACTAAAAATTTACGCACTTACTGTAAACTTAGGAAGGGGATCTTTGAGAGTAGCCCAATCTTGATTCATTTCCTCATTTGTCAGCAAACAGCGGTCTAAAGTTTCAATTATTTCAGCTGTGTTCATATCAATACCAATGAACACGAGCTCGTTAATACGATCTCCAAATTGTTCATCCCATTTTGCTCGTAATTCAGGCTCTTCTTTTAAGGTTTGTTCTCTTTCTTCCGGTGCGTAAGTTGCTATCCATTCACCCGCTGCTTGAATCATAATGGACGTACCCGCTTGAGAAAGAAGTCCTGCCATATTATTACGCGAAGCAAGCCAGAAAAATCCCTTTGCGCGTACAATATCAACCGGCCAGTTCTCTAACCATTTCATAAAGCGTTCAGGATGAAGGGGACGATTCCTTCTGTATACAAAAGAAGAAATACCGAACTCTTCCGTTTCAGGCGTATGGTGTTCTTCATTTAATTCTTTAATCCATCCGGCTCCTTGACTAGCTTTTTCAAAGTCGAATAAGTGGGTATGAAGTATGGCTTCAAGGCTTACTTCACTATTAATTGTTTGGATAACAGTGGCTTCTGAGTTTAATTTATGAAGAACAGCCTGCAGCTCATCTGCATCATCTTTTGTTAACAAATCAACTTTGTTTAACAAAATGACGTTTGCAAATTCAATTTGATCGATTAATAAATCAATCACTTCTCTTGTATCGTTTTCATCTGTTCCTTCTTTGCGGTCTAATAAGCTTTCGCCGGATGAAAAGTCTTCCCAAAAGCGATTGGCATCTACTACAGTGACCATCGTATCTAACGAACATTTCTGAGTTAAATCAATGCCAAGCTCTTCATCAATATAAGTAAATGTTTGAGCAACAGGTATAGGTTCGCTGATTCCGGAAGATTCAATGACAATATAATCAATATCACCATTGTCAGCTAGGCGTTCTACCTCTTTCATTAGATCGTCTCGAAGCGTACAGCAAATACAGCCATTTTGCATTTCAACAAGTTTTTCTTCTGTTCGAGAAAATCCGCCTTGTTTAACTAAGTCTGCATCAATATTTACTTCGCTCATGTCATTGACAATAACCGCGACCTTTAAACCTTCTTTATTTTTTAAAATATGGTTCAAAAGAGTTGTTTTACCTGAACCAAGGTATCCGCTTAAAACGGTAACGGGAATTTTTTTCACTGTTATAACCTACTTTCTTGTTTGTAAATAATAATGATTACGATTTAACACTTTTCATCTTATAGGAAAAAGTATTATAATACAAGAAAGAATTTTTTTTATGAAGGAGAAGACAGCAAATGAGCTTATTACAAGATGTTTTAGAATTCAACAAAAAATTTGTAGAAGAAAAGAAGTATGAACTTTACGAAACAAGCAAATTCCCTGATAAAAAAATGGTCATTTTATCGTGTATGGACACAAGATTGGTAGAATTGCTTCCACACGCTTTAAATTTACGCAACGGAGACGTGAAAATCGTTAAAAATGCAGGAGCGCTTGTTTCACATCCATTTGGAAGTATTATGCGAAGCATTTTAGTAGCTGTGTACGAGCTACAAGCTGATGAGGTATGTGTAATTGGTCACCATGACTGCGGAGCAGGTAAACTTCAGGCGAAACCTTTTTTAGAGAAAGTAAGAGCAAAAGGCATCTCAGATGAAGTGATTAATACCATTGAATATTCTATGGACTTGAAACAATGGTTAACGGGTTTTGATTCAGTAGAAGAGACTGTTCAGCATAGTGTAGAGACAATCCGTAATCATCCTCTATTTTCAAAAGATACTCCTGTACATGGGCTAGTTATTGATCCAAATACAGGAAAGCTAGATGTTGTTGTAAATGGGTATGAAGCAATCGAAAACAACTAAAGCTTAGTGTGATTTTTTCTCAGGTACTTCATCGATGCCACCCGGATGGAACGGGTGGCATTTTAAAATGCGTTTTACAGTCAAATAAGATCCCTTTACGGCACCAAAGCGTTTAATGGATTCAACTCCGTACTGGGAGCAAGTAGGGTAAAACCGGCACCTTGCCGGAAGAAAAGGTGAAATTCCTTTTTGATATCCTTTTATAAGTAAAAGCAAAAGCTTTGCAATCATTTATTATCACGTTCTTTCTTTCGTGTTTGCTCATACTATAAGGGATAGAAGGAATAAAAAGCAACTAAAAGAAATAAAGGTTATTAAATGGATGAAATATATCGGAATTGCATGTTATGATAGGTGAAAGAAGAAAAAAGGAGTGGTATTATGCCATCAGTAGAAAGTTTTGAGCTAGATCATAATGCGGTTAAAGCACCTTACGTAAGACACTGCGGTGTTCACAAAGTGGGAAGCGACGGCGTTGTAAATAAATTTGATATTCGTTTTTGCCAGCCAAACAAACAAGCAATGAAGCCCGACGTTATTCATACGTTAGAGCATTTATTAGCTTTTAACATTCGTACTCATGTAGAAAAATATGATCACTTTGATATTATTGATATTTCGCCTATGGGATGTCAAACTGGGTACTACTTAGTAGTGAGCGGCGAGCCGACTGTACGTGAAATTATTGACTTGTTAGACGATACGTTAAAAGATGCAATTAACATTACTGAAATTCCAGCAGCAAACGAAAAGCAGTGCGGTCAAGCGAAACTTCACGATTTAGAAGGAGCAAAACGCTTGATGAAGTTCTGGCTAGAACAGGACAAAGAAGATTTAGAAAAAGTATTTGGCTAAAAATAAGCAGTCCACTGGGCTGCTTATTTTATTTGAAAAAAGATGAAGAAGTTTCTCTGAGTCTAAAGAAAGGGAAATGTCTCTTTTTATGAAAAAAATGTTTTAATCAACTAAAAAAGGGTACAACTATATTATATAAAGAGTTCACAAAGGAGCGAAAAACATGGCAGCAAATGTAAATGAAATCGTTAATAAACAAGTAGCGAATTTTAGTGTAATGTACATAAAACTTCATAACTTTCACTGGTACGTAAAAGGTGAACAATTCTTCACTCTTCATGAAAAGTTTGAAGAGCTGTATACGGAAACAGCTACAATTATTGATGACCTTGCAGAACGCCTTTTAGCATTAGAAGGAAAACCTGTGGCAACAATGAAAGAATCGTTAGAACTTTCTTCTATTAAAGAAGCGGATGGAAGCGAAACGGCTAAAGATATGGTTGCTTCTTTAGTAAGCGATTTTGATACGCTAACTGCTGAATTAAAAGAAGGAATGGACGCAGCCGGTGAAGCGGGCGACGAAACAACAGGAGACATGCTGTTAGCCATTCATCAAAGCTTAGAGAAGCATACGTGGATGTTAAAATCATTCCTAGGCAAGTAATTAAAACCTGCGAGTACTCGCAGGTTTTTTTATGATAAGATGGACGAACACTTTTTTTTCACTGGCATATACTGTAGGGATATGACTGCTTATGACTGCTGAAAGGGTGAAAAAAGTGGATATGCAGAAGCTTGCTGTCTTGATAATCTCAAGTTTAGGTTCACTGGCTTTTTTTTTATTTGGAGAGTGGGACTATTTACTAATGGCTTTAGTAGCATTAGTGGCAATGGATTACTTGACGGGTACAATTGCAGCTTTTATAAATAAACGTTTATCTAGCAAAGTAGGTTTTAAAGGAATTGCCAAAAAGATTTTTATTTTTGCCATGATTGCTGTAGCAAACTTTATCGATTCTGTATTCTGGGAAAACGGTCATATTATTCGAGATGGAGCTATTTTGTTCTATATTTTAAACGAAATGATTTCAATTACAGAAAATGCAGGAATTGTAGGAATTCCAATTCCAGAGCCGTTAAAAAAAGCAATAGCGATTTTAAAAGACCGCTTTAAATCGTAGAGTGTATAAAAAAAGAATAAGATACAAATAAGAAAGATAAGTTGGCACTAGAAAGAAGGAGCTGAATATCTTTCATGACAAAAAAATATTATGTATCTCTGAGTTCAGGAGAAATCAATCAGTCAAATACTGCTTCAGATTGGAATTATGCAATTGAAGCAACAGATGAAGAAGTGGAGAAGCTGAGAACGTATTTAGATCAGCGTGCTTCAAGCGATTGGTCGAGCTTTTGGCGATCACATATTCCATATCTGGAATATCATCATGATTCTCAAAATGATATGTACGATAAAACGACAGTTGAAATATATACCATGCTTTATCAGCTGGGAGACAATGAAACAAAATCACATATCAAACAGATGAATATTTTATCTTCAGATAGAATGGAATAAGGGGTAAAAAGCAAAGAAAAAAGTACGAGCATACTTTTCTTATCAGGTATGGCCGTAATGTATGATAAAATAAGGGAAAAATCAAATGGAGTTTGAGTCGACCATGTACACATTTAAGGATGCATATCATAATCAAGTATTTTTATCATTTGAAAAAAATCCATTCTCGAAAACTCCACGTCATGTTTGGGTCGTATGCAGGTATGAAAATCAATGGTTGCTAACGAATCACTCAAAACGAGGTTTAGAATTTCCCGGAGGAAAACTAGAAGGCAATGAAGTACCAGAAGAAGCAGCGGTTCGAGAAGTATTTGAAGAAACAGGCGGAGAAGTCTCTTCTTTAACTTATATTGGTCAGTACAAAGTAGTAAGTAAAGGAAAGACTATTATTAAAAACATTTATTTTGCTACTATTGGAAATGTAATTAAAAAAGAAGACTACATGGAAACAGATGGTCCAGTAATGATTGATGAACTACCTTCGGGTATTCAACAAGATGATGCATACAGCTTCATCATGAAAGATAATGTTTTACAATATGTAATGAAATATGTAAAGCGAACATTTTTGTAAAAGCATCGTATTAATAAAAATCCCCCCGTTTGTACGGGGGGATTTTTTATGAGCGTCGGATCAATTTCTTTTCTAAATAAGCAACGCCTTGGTACATAATCGTAGCGAAAATGGCAATTAATAATAAGCTGAGAAGAACAAGAGTAAAGTTGAAAACTTGGAAACCATAAATAATCATATATCCAAGCCCTTTTGAAGAAACTAAAAATTCTCCTACGATGACGCCTACCCAAGATAAGCCGACATTTACTTTAAATGTGGAAATAATGGCAGGCATGGAAGCTGGCAGAATTGCTTCTTTAAAACAGCGGGTTTTCGTTGCACCGAAGCTTTTTAGTAATTTAATATAGTTTGGATCAACTTCTTTAAAGGCTGTGTAAACGACGATGGATGTAATAATAACGGATATAATCGCTCCCATCGTTAAAATTGAGAAAAATCCTGGACCGATCGCTACTATTAAAATAGGGCCCAGCGCTACTTTGGGCATGGCGTTTAAAATAACGAGGTAAGGGTCTAATATGTTTGCAAGCCTAGTTGAATACCAAAGGGCCGTTGCAAGTAAAATACCTAGCAATGTGCCTAGAATGAAGCCAAGAACCGTTTCAAATAATGTAAAACCAATATGTTCTGCTAGCGAGCCGTCGGCAAGTTTAATTAAAAATAAATGCCATACTTTAGTAGGGGAACTGAAAATTAAAGGATCAATCCACTTTAAACGAGAAGCTAGTTCCCAGAAGCTAAAAAAGGCTAAGAAAATGACCATCTGTACGCTCAGTACTAATCGTTTTTCGCCGCGAACCTTGCGAAGGTAGCTTTCGTGAAGAGTATTTAGGGAGCTAGTGGGTTTCAAGTTGATCAAGCTCCTTCCATATGTCCATAAATAAATCGTTATAGACAGGGTGCTGGCGTGCTTCAAACGGAGAAAGGGTTCGTAAAATAGAAGGAACCGTAAATATTTTTGCGATTTTCCCCGGCTTGGCTGAGAATAAAAAGATTCGGCTGCTCATAGCAATGGCTTCGCCGATATCGTGCGTGACCAAAACGGCCGTTTTTTGATAGGTCATCAGCGTTTTGGAGACAAGTTCTTCAAGCTTGAGTTTTGTTTGAAAATCGAGTGCTGAAAAAGGTTCGTCTAAGAGTAAAATAGCGGGGTCAATAGCAAGTGTTCGAACTAAAGCGACGCGTTGTCTCATGCCTCCGGATAACTGGTGCGGATATAGGCTATCTACGCCTTGTAAACCGATTTCTTTTAGAAGTAACAAAGCTTTCTTCTCTGTTTCATCTGTTAGCTGGCCGCGAATTTCAAGACCAAGTAAAATATTTTCTTTAATGGTTTTCCACGGAAACAAATAATCTTGTTGAAGCATATAACCGATGTTTGGGACTGATGTTCCGATATTTTCACCGTCTATTGTGACAGAGCCGGACGATGGTTCAATCAAGCCGGCAATAATCGATAGAAGCGTCGTTTTTCCACATCCGCTTGGGCCGAGAAAGGAAACAAATTCTCCTTCTTCAATAGACAAATTAATATGTTCAAGTGCAGTGGTAGCAGACTTTGTCGTAAGATACATATGCTGAACATCTTGAATGTGAAGTTTTGTCATATTACTCACTCATTGCATCTTTTGCGAATTTTGTGTTGACTAGCTTGCTGTGATCGATGTGTCTTGGAAGTTCTCCAGATTCGTCCATGATTTTTTGTAAATGATCCCACTCTTTTTGATCTAATAAAGGGTTAGTTGCAAAGGATTTTTGGGATTTATAGCGGTCAATAACAGTTTTCAGCGTTTCTTTAGGTGTATCTTCAAAATACGGTGCAACCACTTCAGCAATTTCATCTGTGTTATGTGTATTCACCCATTTTTGTGCTTTGTAAATAGCTCGAGTAAATTTAGCCGCTGCTTCAGGGTTATCTTTTAAATAGCTTTCTTTGGCCATAAATGTTGTATAAGGAACTGTTCCTGATTCTTTTCCGAAGGAAGCAACGATATGTCCTTTTCCTTGTTGCTCTAAAATACTAGCCGTTGGCTCAAATAATTGAACGTAATCTCCAGTGCCAGAAGCAAAAGCATTCGCAACGTTAGCAAAATCAATGTTTTGAACGAGTTTTACATCTTTTTTAGGATCAATATTATGCTGTTTCAACACATATTCCCCTACCATTTGCGGCATGCCGCCTTTGCGTTGACCAAGAAACGTTTTGCCTTTAAGCTGATCCCATGAGAAGTGATTGACTTTTTTACGCGCTACTAGAAATGTTCCGTCGGTTTGGGTTAGTTGTGCAAAGTTGATGACGGGATCACTAGACCCCTGTGCATATACGTAGATTGAAGTTTCCGAGCCGACTAGAGCGACGTCGATGCCGTCAGATAAAAGTGAAGTCATTGTCTTATCTCCGCCCCACGTTGTTTTTAAATCTACCTTTAGTCCTTCTTCTTCAAAAAAGCCTTTTGAAATAGCGACGTACTGGGGAGCATAAAAGATAGAGCGAGTTACTTCGCCAACACGAACCGTTTGTACAGATGTTGTTTTGCTGCAGCTAATTAGTGGAATGAGTAAAATCATAATAGCAAGCAAAGAAAAAAGCCATTTGATTGGTTTCATAAAGCAAACCTCCTTAAAATAATAAAATATTTTATGATAATGTATGTAAAGAAGTGGAAGAAGGTGAGTGCCTATATAACTATGTGTAAAATCAACGAAGTAGTAGTCAACAATTGAAAGTACACCTTAGCGGGAGAAAGCAGGCTAGTTATATAAAGAATGGAGGAAAAAAATGAAAGATGGAACAATTCTTCATAAACAGCGTTTCCCATCATCAAACCCTCGCGTGGCGCTGTGGGTGATTACATATGCATGTCAAGGGCTTAAGATTAAAGGAATGCTCGCAGAGCCAAAAGAAAAAGGAATGTATGACGGCTTTTTATACTTAAGGGGAGGTATTAAGAACGTAGGAACGGTTCGTCCTGCTCGACTCATTCAATTTGCTTCTCAAGGTTTTATTGTGATGGCTCCGTTCTATAGGGGAAATCAAGGAGGCGAAGGAAACGAAGATTTTGCGGGAGATGATCGTTACGATGCTTTTGCTGCTTACGATTTACTGAAACAGCTCCCTAACGTCTACCATGACCGCATTCATATTTTTGGGTTTTCAAGAGGGGGAGTGATGGCTTTACTCACAGCCATTGAAAAAAACGACAGCCGTTCTCTTGTGTTATGGGGAGGCGTCACGGATATGGTGCTGACATATGAAGAAAGAGAAGATTTAAGAAGAATGATGAAGCGGGTGATTGGAGGAACGCCTTCTAAATATCCTGAAAGATACGAATGGAGGACACCTTTGCATCGTGCTCATCTCGTCGAGCCGCCGGTCTTGCTTATTCATGGTTTAGAAGATAAAAACGTGTCGATTGATCATTCCTATCAGCTCGAATCTAAACTAAAGAAGTCCAATAAAAAAGTTACCAGCTGGTACTTCGAAAACTTTCCACATGCTTTTCCACCAAAAGAAAACCGAGAAACGGTGAAGAAGTTAACGAAGTGGATGAAAGCGCAATAAAAGATATGCTACGATAGAGAAAACAAGTAGAATAACAGTGAGGAGTGAGAAAAAATGGGGATGCCGCTAGAATTAAATACAATGATTGTGACAAAAGGCAACGAAAAGCGTGTAACGGATAACATTTTTCAAATTGAGAAAAAAGGATATCGCTTGTATCCGTTAGATATTCCATTAAACATTCACAAAACGAAAAATGGAGAATGTATTGGAACTGCTGTTGTGCGTAAGGTAGAAATGGAGCAGGAAAAAACCATTGTCACATATGAACTGACAAAATTACATTCGACTAACTAAAAAACCGATCGTCTTATAGACGATCGGTTTTTTATTAGACTCTAGGTCCGCCTAATGTTGAAATGTCAGATGCTACATCATTAAAACGCTTGAAATTAGCTTTGAATTTAGCAGCAAGCTCAGTTGCCTTTTGGTTATAAGCTGTCGCATCGTTCCATGCTTTAGAAGGCTGAAGCACTTCATCAGGAACTCCCGGAACATGAGTTGGAATCGATAAACCAAAAATAGCATCTGTTACTGTTTCGGTATTAGCTAGTTCTCCTTCAAGGGCTGCTTGAACCATAGCTCGAGTGTAACTTAACTTCATTCGTTCGCCCACGCCGTATTCACCGCCGGTCCATCCAGTATTTACAAGGTATACATTTACATTATGTTCATCGATTTTCTTTCCTAGCATTTCTGCATAAGTTGTTGGAGCAAGGGGTAAGAAAGGCTCACCAAAGCATGTAGAGAAAGTAGCCTGTGGCGATGTTACGCCGCGCTCTGTTCCAGCTAACTTACTAGTGTATCCGCTCAGAAAATGGTACATCGCTTGTTCTTTTGTAAGCTTGCTGATTGGAGGCAAGACGCCGAAGGCATCAGCAGTTAAAAAGACAATAGCTGTAGGGTGCCCAGCAACGCTTGGCAATACCGTATTATCAATAGAGTCAATTGAATAAGCGGCACGAGTATTCTCTGTTAAACTATTATCATTGTAATCTGCTACTTTCGTATTTTGATTTAACACTACATTTTCCAGTACGGCGCCGAAGCGAATTGCATTGAAAATTTGCGGTTCTTTTTCTTCGGAAAGCTGAATGCACTTCGCGTAGCATCCTCCTTCAATATTAAATACACCAGAGCTTGACCAACCGTGCTCGTCATCTCCGATTAAACGACGGTTTGCATCAGCAGAAAGCGTTGTTTTACCCGTTCCAGATAAACCAAAGAATAATGCAACGTCACCTTCTTCTCCTACGTTAGCAGAACAGTGCATGGATAGAATATTGTTTTGAGGAAGCAAGAAGTTCATCACTGAGAAAATAGATTTTTTCATTTCACCAGCGTATTCAGTTCCTCCAATTAGCACGATGCGTCGCTCTAACGAAAGAATAATGAAGGTTTCAGAATTCGTCCCGTCTGTTTCAGGATCAGCTTTGAACGTTGGAGCTGCTACAATTGTAAACGGCTTCACATCATCATTTGTTTTTTGTTCGGCTGAAGGGCGAATGAATAACTGCTGAGCGAATAGGTTATGCCATGCAAATTCATTAACTACTTGAATTGGTAACTGATACTTTTTATCAGCTCCAGCATATCCATTAAAAACAAAAAGTTCATCCTGCTTCTTTAAGTGGGTTAAGACTTTTTTGTATAGCGCATCGAATCGCTGAGCAGAAATTGGCTGATTGACAGGTCCCCATTCAACCGTTTTTGAAGACACAGCATCGCTTACAATAAATTTATCTAAAGGAGAGCGACCTGTATATTTTCCGGTTTCGACTGACACAGCACCTGTAGAAGTCAGCGTTCCTTCGCGTCGAGCTAGAATTTTTTCAACAAGTTGTGGAACAGATAATTGGTGTTTTGTTGTTTTTAATTGAAGCAAACCATTTAATTCGATAGACATATCAACAGTACTCATGTGCACTACCTTCCTTTTTTAGCTATTATTTATTCATTAATGTTTGAAATTTATAATTAGTATAACACATTTATTTAATTATTCTATACTATTTAACTAAAAATGTTTGTTTATTATAAAAAAATGTACGTTATACCTATTTTAGACACATGTATATGTGATAGGAGCAAAAAAAGTGAAGCTATTTTAAGTGAAAGCCTCATTTTGATCTGTCTTATTAACTAAACTTAGTGATGATTCTTAATAAGATGTACTATTTCGGAATTTGAGTATGTTACATTAAAACAGATTCAAACATAAAGAGATGATTTCCATTTGAATGTTGTTGACAGTGAAGCGCTTTTTCATGTATTATATGTCCTTGAACGGATACTCTCTTATCCCGAGCTGGTGGAGGGACAGGCCCTATGAAACCCAGCAACCATCGTCATTTTTTTGTGTAGACGATAAGGTGCTAACCTGATGCAAGGGCACAACCTTGATCGATAAGAGTGAAAGGCTTATGTAGAATTTGATACCTTTCCTCGATACAAGGAAAGGTTTTTTTATATTTTTTAACGTGTAGTGAAAATAAGGGAATGAGTACCGTATCACAATGTATCGTATTTATAAGGAGGAAAACTGATGTCAACACAACGTCGTCTGTTCACGTCAGAATCTGTTACAGAGGGACATCCCGATAAAATTTGTGACCAAATTTCTGACTCAATTCTTGATGCTATCCTAGCAAAGGATCCAAATGCTCGTGTTGCTTGTGAAACAAGCGTAACAACTGGTTTAGTTTTAGTAAGTGGTGAAATTACAACTTCTACTTACGTGGATATTCCTAAAACAGTTCGTGAAACAATTAAAGGAATTGGCTATACTCGTGCAAAATACGGATTTGATGCTGAAACTTGTGCAGTATTAACATCTATCGACGAGCAGTCAGCTGATATCGCTGCTGGTGTAGACCAAGCGTTAGAAGCACGTGAAGGTCAAATGTCAGATGAAGAAATCGAAGCAATCGGAGCTGGAGACCAAGGGTTAATGTTTGGTTATGCATGTAACGAAACAAAAGAATTAATGCCTCTTCCAATTTCATTAGCTCATAAACTTGCTCGCCGTCTAACAGAAGTACGTAAAGAAGAAATTCTTCCTTACCTTCGCCCGGATGGTAAAACACAAGTAACAGTTGAATATGATGAAAACAACAAACCTGTTCGCATCGATACAATTGTTATTTCAACCCAGCATCACCCAGAAGTAACGTTAGAGCAAATTCAACGTAACTTAAAAGAATATGTTATTAATCCAGTTGTTCCAAACGAGTTAATTGATGAAAATACAAAGTATTTCATTAACCCAACAGGACGTTTCGTAATCGGCGGTCCTCAAGGAGATGCTGGTTTAACTGGTCGTAAAATTATCGTTGATACTTACGGCGGATATGCTCGTCACGGCGGCGGTGCATTCTCTGGTAAGGACGCAACAAAAGTAGACCGTTCAGCAGCTTATGCAGCTCGTTATGTTGCGAAAAACATTGTAGCAGCTGATCTTGCTGATAAATGTGAAGTACAACTAGCATATGCAATTGGTGTTGCACAACCAGTATCTATTTCAATTGATACATTCGGTACAGGAAAAGTTTCTGAAGAAGTACTAGTAGACGTAGTACGCAAAAACTTTGACCTACGTCCAGCAGGCATCATTAAAATGCTTGATTTACGTCGCCCAATTTATAAGCAAACAGCAGCTTACGGCCACTTTGGTCGTACGGATGTGGAGCTTCCTTGGGAGTTCACAGACAAAGCGGAAGCATTAAAAACTCAAGCTTTAGCTAAATAATAAAAAAATCTCCGTGAAAACGGAGATTTTTTTATGCCCATTGAATACCTGCAGCAGATTTTTCTACGACACTTTCATATTCTGAAAGCAAATGCTGAAAAATGGCGTCCCATGATTGAGTAAGAGCGTATTGTCTCGCTGCATGGCCAAAGTGAAGACGCTGATGCAAATCATCGAGTAAATCTGTAATAGCCGAACTGAATTCTTCTAAGGAGTGAGGTTTGCAAAGGTAGCCGTTTCGCCCGTGCTGAACCATCTGTTTAACTCCTCCTGCATTTGCTGCCACTACAGGAGTTCCAGAAGCAAGAGATTCCAGTACAACATTTCCGAAGGTTTCTGTTTCTGAAGGAAAAACAAACAAATCAGATGATGAATAGATATGAGCAAGTTGCTTACCTTCAAGGAAGCCTGTAAATGTCATATGCTCAGATGCTTGCTGCTGCATTTGTTCTTTTAAAGGGCCGTCTCCCACAATAACCCAGTGAATTTGATGACGGATATGATCAGGTAGAGATCGTGCGATTTTTATTAAAAAATCAGCGTTCTTTTCTTTAGCTAATCTTCCTACATACGTTAAGATGTAGGGTTTTTTTATATTATATTTAATACGAATATCAAAGCGGTCATAGTGGGGATGAAATAATTTATGATTTACTCCTCGCGACCAAATATCTACGTTGTGAAACCCTTGTTCTTCTAGCTGCTGTTTGGTCACTTCAGAGGGAGCGAATATTTTTTGTACAGGTTTATAAAACCATTTCATATATTTTTGCAGTGGTACACGCATTTTTTCAAGTTCATAGTGAGATAAATAATCATCAAAATTGGTATGATAAGAGCCGACAAGAGGAACACCTAATCTTTTCCCGTAATAGGAGCCGCAAACCCCCATTGTAAAAGGAGTGGCCAAATGAATAATAGAAGGATTGAATGCCTGCAGCTGCTTTTTAATTTTTAGAACGTTTGGCAATGAAAAGCGGCTGTTTGGATAAAGGAAAAACGGCATGCTGGGCGAACGGTGAACATACGTTGAAAATGACTGATCATGAGCAAATTCAGGAGCAAATACCTGGATGGGAATTTGCTTTGATTTGACGTACTGAGTAAATTGATAAAGTGTTTTAGCAGCTCCGTTAACTTCTGGAGCAAATGTATCCGTAAATAAAGCAATTCTCATTAGTACTCCTCCTATCAATTAAGTTAAAAATATGTTCAGTGAAACAGCACCCGAAAAGATGCCCAGTATCAGACCTACCATGACATCCGTCGGATAGTGCAGGCCAAGATAAATTCTTGAAATTCCTACCATTACTGCAAGAGGCAAAAGAACAGCAGCGAAGGCTGGATAAACAATCATAAGAGGGGTAACCAACGAAAAAATAGCTGTTGTATGCCCAGATGGAAATGAATGATCTTTTAATGGATTTTCTAACACTTTTGTATGTTTTAATTGAATATAAGGTCGTTTTCTCGGATATAGTTTTTTAGCAATGGCGACTGGAATATGACTAACGGCTAGAGAAAACGCACAAGCGTAAGCGACGGATGAAGGATACAGAAATAGCAGCAAGCACGCTATCACAATGGTAAAAGTGGCTCCTCCGGCGTGAGTTAGTAAACGTAAAAATCTATTTAAGTGCTTTCGATCAAAATGTTGGTTTACGCTTTTGAATAATCGGCATTCGGCATCGTATACATACTGAATTAACTTGGCTTTCATAGAGTCGCTCCCTTTTCAATAAATACGTCTTTATTATTCAGTTTAATCTTTAATTGTGGAGGCAGTACTAAAACGATGTAAATTAATATGGAAATTTCTTTACAATTGTGGAGAGAATAGAACATGATTGGAGAGTTTGTGGAGATACTAAAAAAATTCCCTCAGTGTGACTTTCTGAGGGAACGTTTCCTTTATAATGAAGAATCAGATTTCTTAATAGACTTATAATACTGCCCTTTTTCTACATATTCTGTACGAATGCGCTGCATATCTTTTAAATCCTCTTCTGTCAGAGTGCGGATCACTTTAGCAGGTCGGCCGAGTGCGAGAGTATTAGGTGGTATTTTTTTACCGGGAGGCACTAAGCTTCCAGCACCGACAAAAGCACCTTCACCAATTTCTGCACCGTCTAAAATAATAGAACCCATGCCAATGAGCGCGCGTTTGCGGATGATGGAGCTATGTAAAATAACTTGATGTCCTACTGTCACATCATCCTCAATAAGCAATGGAGCATTTGGGCTTTGATGGAGTGTTGATTGATCTTGTATATTTACTCGTTTACCAATAATCGTAGGTGAAACATCTCCTCTAATAACAGTGTTAAACCAAATGCTGCTTTCTTCACCAATGGTGACATCTCCAGTAATCGTGACATAGTCTGCGATGAAGCAGCTGGGTGCAATGGTAGGCATTTTTTCTTTATACGGATAAATCATCAAATCATCTCCCTTTATTAGTTGAAAAAAAGTAGTAAATCTTCTAATGTAAGTGTACAAAGGTTTTTTAAGCAGGTAAACAAAAAAAGGAAGAAGGAGTAACTCAAATGCATAAATGGGAAGCAGTAAATCCAAAAGGCGTTATTGTCATGGTCCATGGAGCAGCGGAGCATCACGGACGCTATCGCTGGCTGATTGAGATGTGGCGTTCGGTTGGAATGCACGTAATTATGGGAGACCTTCCTGGCCAAGGCTTAACAACAAGAAGAAGAGGACATATCCTATCCTTTGATGAATATGTGTATGAAGTGGAAGAATGGGTACGTGAAGCGCAAAAATATGATTTGCCTATTTTCCTGTTAGGTCACAGTATGGGAGGACTGGCGGTTATTCGTACGCTCCAGACAAAAAACCTCCCTATATGGGGTGCGATTCTTTCCTCTCCTTGTCTAGGATTAAAAGAGCAAGTACCGGCTTATTTAGATATGCTATCTAAAGGGTTAAATAAAGTCATGCCGAACAAACTTTTCGATTTAGGTCTCACTGTTGAAAAAGCAACAAGAAACCAAGAAGTTCGAGATGAAGATGAAAATGACTCACTGTATGTTACAAAAGTTTCTGTAAGATGGTACCGGGAATTGATCCAAGCTGTCAACTTAGCTTTTAAAGATATCGATCGTTTGCCTGATGTCCCGCTTCTTGTGATGCAGGCAGGAGAAGATAAAATTATTGAAAAGCTGATTGTTAGGCAGTGGTTTGATGAAATAGAGCTAAGTGAAAAAATCTACAAAGAATGGTCTCAGCTGTATCACGAAATCTTTAATGAGCCTGAAAGAGAATACGTTTTTACATATGCGAAAAGTTTTGTCGATCTTCACATTTAATAAGTGCGGTAAGAAATTGAGGTGAAAATAAATGAAGATTCCGTCTCATCCTATTTCATTAATGAGAAAAATTTATCGAGAAGTGTTTCCTGTCGTTCATCATGAGCTTAATCATTGGCGCGAACGAGCAAAAGAGATTCCTAATAAAGAATTGCGTACTCAAGCATTGGCAAGTATCGATACAAAAACTTTTCATTGTGAAGGAGGCGGTATCCTATCGATTTTAGCGAAAGAAAACATGATTGAATGCGTGAAATTTATTGTTGCCTACCAAACAATCAGCGATTACTTAGATAACTTATGTGACCGCAGCAATTCGCTAGACCCTAAAGATTTTGCCGCCTTACATGAATCGATGCCAGATGCGTTGACTCCTCATGCACCTCTTGGGGATTACTATCGTTTTCGAGCGGATAAAGACGACGGAGGATACTTAGCCGGACTTGTCCAGACTTGTCAGCAGTCCTTGCGAAAAGCTTGTAATTACCATATAGTCTCTTCACATTTATTAGAACTAGCTAATTATTATTGTGATTTGCAAATACATAAGCATGTTGAAATCAAGGAAAGAGTTCCACGATTAGAGAATTGGTTCGATGCTCACCGGCACAGTGTTCCTGAAATGGAGTGGTATGAATTTTCAGCGTGCTCTGGTTCAACGTTAGGAATTTTTTGTTTAGTTGCTTATAGCTTTCAAGAAGAGATGACCGAAGAAATGACGCAGAAAATAAAAGCAGGATATTTTCCTTATATTCAAGGCTTACATATTTTACTCGATTATTTAATTGACCAAGAAGAAGATAAAGCAGGAGGAGATTTGAACTTTTGTTTTTATTATCCTCATTATCAGCAAATGATGGATCGCTTTTTGCATTTTGTCGTAAAAGCGGACGAATATGCTAAAAAACTGCCGGATTATCACTTTCACTGCTTTATCTATAAAGGACTCTTGGGCGTTTATTTGTCGGATCAAAAAGTGCGGGCACAAAAACATGTTCATGTGAATGCACGTAGGTTAATAAAAGCGGGGGGAGCCCTCAGCTACTTTTTCTATATCAACGGACGCTTGTACCGAATGTTAAAAAGATAAGCCATATGCGGCTTATCTTTTTTCAATAGCAATGATGAAGGGAGGGTTGTTTTGCTGATTCATGAAACGATATTGTAAAACGTGAACGTCTTTTTGATCAAGATTTTGGACATACGTTAGTAAATCGTCTCTTTCTTGTTTCCCTTGTTCGTGTCCATGATAAATAACGAGCACAATCACTCCTTCAGGTGCTAACAAATCAAGTAACTGCTCAATTGCAGAGATTGTTGTTTCAGAAGTGGTGACAATGTCTTTATCTCCACCTGGTAAATAACCTAAATTAAAGACAGCACCCGTGACTCGTCCTTTAATAGAACGAGGAAGCATGTTTATATTGCTGTGGCTTTCTTGGATAAGTGTTACTCTGTTTTCTACATGGTGTTCTGTCAATCGCTGCTGAGTTGCTTGAATGGCTTGAGGTTGAATATCAAATCCATATACATGACCTGTATCTCCGACTAAGTTAGCTAAGAACAATGTATCATGTCCATTTCCTGCTGTGGCATCAATCGCGACATCTCCTTGAGCCACAGCATTAGTGAGCAATGTGCGGGCAAAAGGCAGGATACGTTCTATTTTCATCTTTCCATCAACTCTTTTTCATAAGATTTTCCTTGATAGCTTTGACGACGTTCGAGCTCTTGATCAATGGCATTTAATACGCTCCACTTATTTACGCTCCACATCGGTCCAACCATGAGGTCTATCGGTCCATCGCCTGTAATACGATGAACAATCATCTCAGGAGGGATTACTTCGAGCTGATCGCATACAAGCTTTACATATTCTTCAAATGAAAGAAATTCAACAAGGCCCTTTTCATACTGTTTGACCATAGGAGTTCCTTTTAGTAAATGAAGCAGATGAATCTTAATTCCTTGAACGTCTAATTTTGCTACTTCACGTACCGTTTCCATCATCATATCAGGTGTTTCTAAAGGCAAACCATTAATGATGTGAGAACAAACGCGAATACCGTGTTTTCTGAGCTTTGCTACGCCATCTACATAGCATTGATGATCGTGTGCCCGGTTGATAAGCAGTGAAGTTCGTTCATGAACAGTTTGCAGTCCAAGTTCTACCCATAGATAAGTTCGTTCATTTAATTCAGCCAAGTATTCCACCACATCGTCGGGGAGACAGTCAGGGCGCGTGGCGATAGAAAGCCCAACAACTCCGGGAAGCTTTAAGACGGCTTCATATTTTTCACGAAGCTCCTCGACAGGAGCATGAGTATTAGTAAATGCTTGAAAGTAAGCAACGTATTTTCCGTCTTTCCATTTATGATGCATTTTTTCACGGATTTCATTAAATTGTGTCACAAGGTCATCCGCTCTGTTTCCGGCAAAATCCCCCGAACCGGCAGCACTGCAAAACGTACAGCCGCCGTGAGCTACTGTGCCATCTCTGTTTGGACAATCAAATCCTCCATCTAAGGCTACTTTAAATACCTTATGGCCAAAGTGGTTACGTAAGTGGTAATTCCAGGTATGATAACGTTTGTTTTCAGATTTATACGGAAACGGGTTTGTCTGATTCAAATCAGCAACCTCCTTTTTACATGCAATATACATCAACAAATTGTATCAAAAACGTGAAAAAGTGCCAAACAAATTTAAGGATGCTTATATTTAACAGGTTCTTCTTGTCGTAAAGGGAAGTAAAGTTGCGCAAAATAAGACAGAAATGAACGAATAGGAGGAATAGAGAATGACAACTCGTCAAGCAGTGGATCAACTTATGCAACAGTGTGAAGATGCTATTCGCTTTGGACAAGGCCAGTTGCAGGAAGGCATGAAGCAAGAACATTATAACGACACTGAATATACAAAAGCACAGGAAAAATTAGAAAATGCTTATAAAGAAATTGAAGAGTTTTCTCACAGTGCAAATGCACAGCAAAGAGAGCAGCTATATCGCATGCGCCTGCAAGTTCAGCAGCTGCAAAATAAATTGATCACAACTCAGCATTAAGGAGAGGATTTTATGGCAACGCGTTCAAATCAAAATAATCCGGAACAAAAAACAAAAAACGGGATCAACAGCAATGACATTGAGCTAGGAAAAGATTTTGATCCAGTAAAAGAATTAAAAGCACGAAACAGCAAGCGTGCACAGCCGGTTCGTTCGAAGCAAAAGTAAGCGGTAAAAAGGTGATTTTGCATGATATTGTCATGTGAAATCACCTTTTTAAATAGTCAGCGAATTTCAAATAAATTGTCTATATGTAAAAGCATTGCGAACCCTTTAAGAAAAGACTAGAATGTACGTTGGCATTCGAATAGATAGGGGGGAGATCAATGCCCAAATCACTTTGGTTTTTGATTATTGGTATGCTTGTAAACGTAACGGGAGCTTCATTTTTATGGCCTCTCAATACCATTTATATAAATGAACATTTAGGAAAGTCGTTATCCGTCGCAGGAGTTGTTCTTATGCTGAATTCTGCTGCAAGCGTAGTAGGAAATTTGCTTGGAGGAACTCTTTTTGACAAAATCGGAGGATATAAATCCATTTTATCAGGAATTATTATTACTCTTATTGCATTAGTGGGACTCGTGTTTTTCCATGGTTGGCCTACATACGTTGTTCTCTTGGTTGTTGTAGGGTTTGGATCTGGTATTGTGTTTCCATCTATGTATGCAATGGCAGGGTCCGTTTGGCCACAAGGCGGAAGAAAAGCATTTAATGCGATGTACGTTGCTCAAAATGCAGGAGTAGCTATTGGCGCCGCGGTAGGGGGCATTGTAGCGTCTTATTCATTTACGTATATTTTCTTAGCTAATACAATTTTATACGTTATTTTTCTGCTTATTGCTATTTTTTCATATCGTCATATTTCGGTTACCGTTGGACAAACGAATGTCCTTAATGAAGCAGGGAGCATTGGGCATAAAACGAAGCTGACTGCTCTTCTTATTTTATGTACGGGGTATGTCTTATGCTGGGTTGCGTATGTTCAGTGGCAAACAACGATTGCTACGCATACGCGTGAGCTGAATATACCTCTTTCTAGCTACAGTTTGCTTTGGACGATTAACGGGATTTTAATTGTAGTCGGTCAGCCTTTGATCGTACCCATCATTCAAAAAGTAGCAAAAACGTTAAAAGTACAGGTCCTAATTGGAACGGTTATTTTTGTGGCTTCTTTTGTTATCGTGGTGAATGCTACAACATTTCCGCAGTTCTTAACAGCAATGGTTGTGTTAACAATTGGAGAAATGTTCGTTTGGCCAGCCATTCCAGCTGTTGCAAGTCAGTTGGCTCCATCTGGAAAAGAAGGATTTTATCAAGGCGTAGTTAACAGCATGGCTACTGCAGGTAAAATGATTGGTCCTCTCTTTGGAGGCGTTATTTTCGATGCGTTTAATATGTCTACGCTGTGCTATTTATTAATTGGGCTATTGCTATTCAGCATGTGTACAACATGGATATACGATTATAAATTAAAAGAAAAACGTCAGCGTTCATTAACCATCTCTAAATAAATAGAGGTGGTTTTATTTTTGACTGTTAAATAAACGTAGGAATGTCTTCAGTATTCCTTTAATAATATAGTAAGGGTTGTGACAAGCAAAGAAAGGAGTATATACCTGTAAATATGTAAGCGTTTTCTAATTATATGAATTCATGGGGGGCTAAACATGCTTAGTATGATTGGATTAATTGGAGGGTTATTGCTGCTCATTGTATTAACGATGAGAGGCATGAATTTATTTATAGCAGGTCCGCTCAGTGCTTTAGTTGTTGCGTTAACAAGCGGAATGCCTTTATTTCCGCAGCTGGTGAAAGAAGGAGAAGCAAATTTTGTTGGAAATTACATGTCTGGTTTCACAGGATTTATTGCTTCTTGGTATTTAATGTTTCTATTGGGCGCCGTCTTTGGAAAAGTGATGGAAGACAGCGGGGCTGCTGATAGTGTTTCTCGCTGGATTGTTAGTAAACTAGGAATGAAAAGAGCAGTGTTGGCGATTGTCCTTGCCTGTGCGGTCTTAACATACGGAGGAGTCAGTCTGTTTGTAGTAGCATTCTCTGTCTATCCAATGGCTTTAAGCTTATTCAAACAAGCCGATTTGCCGAGGCGGTTTATCCCTGCTGCTTTAGCATTCGGTTCAGTTACGTTTACGATGACCTCAGCTGGGTCGCCTGAAATCCAAAACTGGATTCCAATTGAATATTTGAAGACTAGTCCGTATGCAGGATGGGAAGTTAGTTTAGTTGTAGCAGTAGTGATGGCTGTATTCGGCTACTGGTGGTTAAAGCGCTTGATTTCAAAAGCAGTTAAAAATGGAGAGCGTTTTATATCACGCGAGAAAGATCCAGTAGTAACGGAAAATCAGTCTCTTCCTAATCCTTTATTAAGTTTGCTTCCGCTTGTGGTCGTGCTCATTATTTCTTTTGCACTTCATAAGCCACTTCAGCAATCTGCGTTGATTGTCGCACTTTTAAGCGGGATCATTGTCACTTATATTGTGAACCGAAAGCATTTTAAAGGATTTTGGAATGCAGCTTCAGAAGGAACGCTGGGTGCGTTAATTGCTATTGGGAATACAGCCGCTGTCGTAGGTTTTGGAGGAGTTGCTAAGGCTGTTCCCGCGTTTGGAGTGGCTGTAGATGCCATGACGCATATTCCAGGAAGTCCGTTGATTGGGGGAGCTATTGCCGTGAGTGTTATCGCGGGGATGACAGGTTCGGCTTCAGGAGGTCAGGCGATTGCTTTGCCAATTTTAGCGCCTCACTATCTAGATGCTGGTGTAAATCCAGAAGCTCTCCATCGCGTAGTAGCTATTTCCTCTGGAGTATTAGATTCCTTGCCTCATAATGGTTATGTCGTAACAACAATTAATTCTATTTGCGGAGAAACTCATAAAGATGCGTATGGATCAGTTGCAGCAATGACGGTGATTGTGCCGCTTGTTGGTCTTGTACTTGCGATTATCCTGTTTTCTTTTGGATTGGGCATTTAATAATAGCAGCTAAAGGAAGCAGGGACAGGAATAAAAGTATTTTAGTTGAAGGAAGATCCGAACGATGAATCGTTCGGATTTTTTCATGTTTATGGTGCACGTAGGTTTCATTTGTTTAGGTGCTTCTAGCTGTGGAGTGGAGGGAAAGACAAAGACAAAGACTCCTGAAATAGGTGAGACCCCGCATGAGTGTAAGCAACGAGGAGGCTCATCGGCTGCCCGCGGAAAGAGAAGTCTTGCACGGAAATCAACAGTGGTGTAACCAAGAGATTCATACTAGCGCATTTATCCCATTTGTTCGTCTTTAAATTGGATTGATTTAATTATGTCTCAATCCTTTTTTGTTTGGCCGTGGATGTATGTTTTTGGGAGAAGTTGTTCATATATAAGAATGAAAGAGAGGATTTAGCAACAAAGCAGTGCTGCAGTGCAGAAACTTTTACAAAATCCGTTGAACAACTTGCAGTTTACGAACATATTATTTACAATACAAGGTAGTATGATGTAAAAACTATGATAAGGAATAGTAGTGAACGAAGCGAGCTAAGAGAGTTGACGGTTGGTGCGAGTCAGCAAACGAGCGTTCATGAACTCACCTTGGAGTTGTAAATGTGAAGTAAAGTAACATTTGCCGTCTATCCGCGTTAAGGAAAATGAGTGAGTACATAATTGTGCTAATTTGGGTGGTACCGCGGGAAGTTTATTCAACCTCTCGTCCCTTTGTTTGAGGGATGAGGGGTTTTTTAGTTTAATTAAATACAGCTGGAGCGTACAAGGAGGATTATGTATGGCTTTTAATCATGAAAAGATCGAACAAAAATGGCAAAAAGTTTGGGAAGAAAATAAAACATTTAGAACAACAGAAGATGAAGGAAAGCGTAAGTTTTACGCATTAGATATGTTCCCTTATCCATCTGGCGCTGGTTTACACGTTGGGCATCCAGAAGGTTATACAGCAACGGATATTTTATCTCGTATGAAGCGTATGCAAGGATACAATGTACTTCATCCGATGGGATGGGATGCATTCGGACTACCTGCTGAACAGTATGCATTAGATACAGGAAACGACCCGGCTGAATTCACTGAACTTAACATTAATAATTTCCGTCGTCAAATCAAATCGTTAGGTTTCTCTTACGATTGGGAGCGAGAAATTAATACAACTGATCCAAACTACTACAAATGGACGCAGTGGATTTTCTTACAGCTATATAAAAAGGGCTTAGCTTATGTGGATGAAGTAGCTGTTAACTGGTGTCCTGCTCTAGGAACAGTACTTGCGAACGAAGAAGTGATTGACGGCAAAAGTGAGCGTGGGGGACATCCGGTTGAGCGTCGTCCAATGAAGCAGTGGATGCTTAAAATCACAGCTTATGCAGATCGTTTACTAGAAGATTTAGATGAGCTTGATTGGCCAGAAAGTATTAAAGAAATGCAGCGCAACTGGATTGGCCGCTCTGAAGGAGCTCACGTGCACTTCACAATCGATGGATACGACGACACGTTTACTGTGTTCACAACGCGTCCTGACACGCTATTTGGGGCAACGTATGCCGTTTTAGCACCTGAACATCCGTTTGTGGAAAAAATTACAACAGCCGAACAAAAAGAAGCAGTAGAAGCGTATTTAGATCAAATTAAAAGCAAAAGCGATTTAGAACGTACAGACTTAGCCAAAGACAAAACTGGCGTATTCACTGGTGCTTATGCAATTAACCCTGTAAACGGCGAGAGAATGCCAATTTGGATTGCTGACTATGTTCTAATGAGCTATGGCACCGGTGCAATTATGGCTGTTCCGGCTCATGATGAGCGTGATTATGAATTTGCTGTTAAATTTGAACTGCCTATTAAAGAAGTAGTAGCGGGCGGAGACGTTTCAAAAGAAGCTTATACAGGCGACGGCGAGCACGTTAATTCAGACTTCTTAAATGGTTTAGATAAAGAAGAAGCAATTTCAAATATGATTCAGTGGCTTCAAGCAAATGAAAAAGGTGAAAAACAAGTAACATACCGTCTGCGTGACTGGTTATTCAGTCGTCAGCGCTACTGGGGTGAACCAATTCCTGTTATCCACTGGGAAGATGGCACAACGACTGCAGTTCCTGAAGATCAGCTTCCGCTTGTGTTACCAAAAACGACTGAAATCAAACCGTCAGGCACAGGTGAATCTCCGTTAGCAAACATTGATGACTGGGTGAATGTTGTAGATCCGGAAACAGGCAAAAAAGGGCGTCGCGAAACAAATACAATGCCTCAATGGGCAGGCAGCTGCTGGTATTACTTACGCTACATTGATCCGACAAACAGTGAAGCGTTAGCAGATGCAGATAAATTAAAAGAATGGTTGCCGGTTGATATTTATATCGGTGGAGCTGAACACGCTGTTCTTCACTTATTATATGCTCGTTTCTGGCATAAGTTTTTATATGATATCGGCGTAGTTCCAACAAAAGAGCCGTTCCAAAAACTGTTTAACCAAGGTATGATTCTTGGAGAAAACAACGAAAAAATGAGTAAGTCAAAAGGTAACGTTGTAAACCCAGACGAGATCGTAGAAAGCCACGGAGCAGATACGCTTCGCCTTTATGAAATGTTCATGGGGCCTTTAGATGCATCAATCGCTTGGTCAACAAAAGGGCTTGATGGTGCACGCCGTTTCTTAGATCGTGTATGGCGCTTACTTGTTGACGATAACGGTGAATTAAGCAGCAAGGTTCAAGAAAGCAATGACACTACGCTTGAACGCGTGTATCACCAAACGGTGAAAAAAGTAACGGAAGATTACGAAGGCCTCCGTTTTAATACAGGTATCTCTCAGCTTATGGTATTCATCAATGATGCATACAAAGTTGACGTGCTGCCAAAGCAATACGTAGAAGGATTTGTGAAGCTATTAGCACCAATTTGTCCTCATACGACTGAGGAATTATGGAGCAAACTAGGTCACGAAGATACAATTTCGTATGAGGCTTGGCCTGCGTTTGACGAAGCGAAACTTGTAGATGATGAAGTGGAAATTGTCGTTCAAATTAACGGTAAAGTACGTGCGAAAGTAAACGTACCTGCTGAGGCATCTCGTGAAGAGCTTCAAGATATTGCAATGGCTAATGAAGATGTTAAAGAGTTCATTGAAGGTAAGACAGTGCGCAAAGTGATTGCTGTGCCTGGTAAATTAGTAAACATCGTAGCTAATTAAGTATTGATGTAGAACAGAACTCCTGACTAAAGAGCTGTCAGGGGTTCTGTACTAGACCTAAGCGCCTGATGTCCGCCTTTCGGGTTAACATCAGGCGCTTAGTTAAATTTTTAACTACGATGGGAAAAGCTTAGGCAGGCTTGCTGCTTAAGCTTTTCTTATTTTGTGGCATAAAGGTATTTGAATTTGCTACAATAGCGATAGCAAGCTGAATGAAAGAATAGAGAGGAATGACGAAGATGGAAGAAGTAAAAGTAATTACGCCTGAAGAACTTCAAAAACGTGTTGAAAATGGAGAAGAACTTCATTTAGTTGATGTGCGCGAAGATGAAGAAGTAGCAGAAGGAATGATTCCAACTGCTAAACACATTCGTATGAATGATATTCCAGCTAATGTGGATTATTTCGATAAAGACAAAGAATATATTTTCATTTGCCGTTCGGGCCGCCGCAGTGAAAACGTATGTTACTACCTTCAAGAACAAGGATATAAAGTAACAAATATGGCTGGCGGTATGTTAGAGTGGGAAGGAAAAACGGTTAATAAATAAAAAAGAGGCTGAGACAAAAGTATCTTAGCTGAAGTGAAAAATGAACCATTGATCAACATGTTTGATTAGTGGTTCATTTTTTTTTGTTATGGTGAACATAGGTTTTATTTGTTTCGTTTCTTCTAGCAGTTGATTGGAAGGCAAGGCGACACAGGTGAGCCCCCCAGGAGCGCAAGCGAGGAGGAGGCTCACCGGCCGCCCGCGGAAAGCGAATTCTTGCAAGGAAATCGACTGCCGTGTTACAAGCGGTTCAGCTCATGTATCCCATTTGTTCGTCTTTAGATTGAATTAATTTAGTTATGTCTCAACCTCTTTTTTGAATGAAACTTCTGCCATCCGACTAAAATGATAGCAGGAAAACAAATGATGACTAAATCTATAAAAGCCCTCATAAAAATAGAGGTAGTAAGAGATTGAAAATCCGTACAAAAACCATCATCAAGAGAAACAGTCCATTCTGATTGAAACAAATTTGATAGGACAAGGTGGTAGAAGCTGTGATACAAGTAAAAATGTTTGATAAAGAGCATGAAAAAGATTTAGAATTTGCGGTGAATCGATTTTTACGGAAATTAGAGGATGAAGACGTCGTTGATATTAAATACCAAGTGACAGTGGATGTTGATCGTGATGAGCAGGTGTACTGTTTTTCAGCCATGGTTATGTATAAAGCCTAGCATATTATGCTAGGCTTGTTGCAAATTCTCCTGCATTACTGCCAGCCAAACGGCCTGTTACAAGAGCAGAAGTGATATTGTATCCTCCAGTATATCCGTGGATATCAAGAATTTCCCCGCAGAAGTAAAGGCCTTGCATAAATTTCGAAGACATTTCTTTTGGGTGAATTTCTTTAACGGATACGCCGCCTCCTGTTACGAATGCTTTTTCTAAAGAAAGCGTGCCGTTTACAGCAAATTCAAATCGTTTGCACAGTCTTGCAAATTCTCTCAGTTTCTCATGCTGAAGCTGTCCTGCTAGCGCTTGGCTATCAATGCCTGCTTGCTCGAGTAAAAACAATAGATAGCGTTCAGATACAAAACCTTTTAAGACATTTTTAATTGCTTTTTTCGGCTCTTCTTTTGTTGTTCTGACTAATTGTTGGAAAATATCTTCTTCGTTTTGGCTAGGAAATAAATCAAGAGACATTTGAACAGTGTTGCTTTTTTGTTTCTTTAACTCTTTAACAACATATTGGCTGCAGCGAAGAGCGGCAGGGCCAGAGATGCCAAAGTGAGTGAAAATCATATCCATTTGATGAGTAATGACAGGTTTGCCTTTTTTATTAAGCACGCTTAGTCCTACATTGCGAAGCGATAGACCTTGAAGCGTTTTGGTTTTAATAAAGTGTTCGCTAGATGTAATAGGAACTTCTGTTGGGTAAAGTTCAGTAATTTTATGCCCCGCATCTTTTGCCCATTGATAACCGTCTCCTGTCGAACCTGTATGAGGTACTGATTTTCCACCTACTGCAATCACAACGCTTTTCGTTTGGATTGCTTCCCCGTTTTGAAGCACAACTTCTTTTACCGTGTTATTCTCATAGTTTACGCGTTTAACGGCTGTGTTTGTGCGAATCGTCACACGAAGACGGTGAAGTTCGCTAATTAATGCGTCAACAACAGATTGCGCTTTATTGCTGACCGGAAACATACGACCGTGATCTTCTTCTTTTAATTTAATTCCAAGGCCTTCAAAATAAGAGATGATATCTTCGTTATTAAAAACAGAAAACGCACTGTATAAAAAGCGTCCGTTTCCTGGAATGTGTTTAATAAGTTCATCAATGGGAAGACGGTTTGTCACATTACAGCGTCCGCCTCCAGAAATGGCAAGCTTTCGTCCAAGTTTATTGCCTTTATCAATTAATAATACGTTTGCACCTGACTCACCAGCTGCAATCGATGCCATCAAACCAGAAGGTCCTCCTCCGATTACGACTACATCATATATCATACTTTCACCAACCTGTCTATTCTTAAAAAATTTTAGTTTGTTCACTGACAAATCTCTCAACATTGGATAAAATGGGCTATAGTCTTTGTTTTTTAGTTTGTTGACGAGTGCGAGTGAGTATAAGACCTTTCTTAGTGTATACTGTCACTTGCTTCTTTTCAATTCTATCATTATTATCATTATGTAACATTAAGTATCGGAGGCAAACGTATGTCTGATTCAAAATTGTTAAGAGGGACCTTTGTGCTAACGCTTGGCACCTATGTATCCCGAATCTTGGGAATGATTTATTTATTTCCATTTGCGATCCTTGTTGGAACCGTAGGGGGAGCACTGTTTGGTTACGGATATAACCAATATGCTATTTATTTAAGTATTGCTACAGCCGGTATGCCAATGGCCGTATCGAAATTTGTATCAAAATATAATGCACTCGGTGATTACTATACGAGTAGAAGAATGTACCGGGCCGGCATGAAATTAATGCTTGTCACAGGAATACTTGCATTTTTACTTTTATATTCGTTAGCTCCTGTTATGTCTAGAATTACACTGGGAGGTTCTGATTTAAATAACTCCTTAGAAGATGTAGTAATGGTTATGCGAATGGTTAGTGTTGCGTTAATTGTAGTACCGATGATGAGTTTAATGCGAGGATTTTTCCAAGGTCACCAGTCTATGGGACCAACAGCTGTTTCACAAGTAGTTGAACAGCTTGTGCGGGTTGTCTTTTTATTGGCATCTACCTATATCGTCATCAAAGTTGTCCATGGAAGTCTTGCATTAGCCGTTGGATTTGCTACGATGGGGGCTTTTGTAGGAGCTCTTGCTGGACTGGCTGTATTAATTTGGTATTGGAAAAAACGAAAGCCTTATCTTGATAAAATGGTGAACGAGCAGACGGTAACGCCTACGCGTATTTCTACCGTATCCATTTTTAAAGAGCTGCTTACGTATTCATTGCCATATGTCTTTGTCAGCTTGGCTATTCCGCTTTATCAGTATGTGGACCAATTCACATTTAACCGTGCGATGGTAGCGGCTGGACAAAAAGAAATAGCAGAGTCAATGAACGGAATTGTTCAGTCTTATGTTCCAAAGCTTGTGATGATTCCCGTTTCATTAGCTACTGCGTTCGGTTTGACTCTTGTACCAACGATTACACGTTCCTTTGTGAATAAAGATTATAACGTACTGCAAAAGCAAATTGATCAAACATATCAAACGATTATGTTTCTTGTGCTGCCAGCATCTGTAGGATTAATGGCTTTAGCTGGCCCAGCCTATACGTTTTTCTTTGGAACAGATGCATCGGATGCGGGTGGAAATGTCTTGCTTTACTATGCACCGGTAGCTTTATTGTTCTCATTTTTTACGGTTAATGGAGCTATTTTACAAGGAATCAACAAACAAAAATATGCTGTTTTAAGTCTATTATTTGGATTGATTGTGAAAATTGTCGTGAACGTTCCATTTATTCTTATGTTCCACGAGATTGGTTCAGTTTTAGCGACAGCACTAGGCTATATCGTATCTCTTGTTTATATGTTTGCGCTTATTCAAAAACACGCAAAATATAACTACAGTGAGTTTATAAAACGCTCTGTGCTTATTCTCATTTTTGTTGCGATTATGGGAATCAGCGTAAAAATTGTCGCAGCAGTGATTGGTCTGTTTACAACGCCAGGACGATTCTCTGCCACTGTTATTACGATTATAGGAGCAGCAGTAGGCGGCATTATTTACTTTATTATTACCTATCGTTCAAGCCTGCTTGAAAAAGTAATGGGAGCGAGGGTAACAGGTGCAATTGAACGAAAGATACTGCGCCGAAATAAACAGCGCAGTGCCTAAGAAGATGACTCGTTAGAGTCATCTTCTTTTCAAAAAAGAGGAGGATATTACATGCGTTTGGATAAATTGCTTTCTACCATTGGGTACGGAAGCCGAAAAGAAGTTAAAGGTCTTTTAAAGACTGGAGCTGTTAAGGTAGACGGTACAGCAGTTAAAGATGCTAAGGTCCACGTTAATCCAGATGAACAAGAAATAACTGTGCATGGCGAAGCCGTTTCTTACCGAGAATTTGTTTACTTTATGCTTCATAAGCCGCAAGGCGTCATATCAGCAACAGAAGATTCTCTTCATGAAACAGTTTTGGACTTACTTGAACTTGACGATGCTGTGTATGACCCATTTCCGGTAGGGCGTTTAGATAAAGATACAGAAGGGCTCTTGCTGCTGACGAATGACGGTCAGCTTGCACATCAGCTGCTATCTCCTAAAAAACACGTTCCTAAAACATATTTTGCAAAAATTAATGCACCGGTGACTGAAGAAGATGCTGAAGCATTTAGACAAGGTGTCACTCTTGATGATGGATATGTAACAAAATCAGCAGAGTTAAAGATACTAACAAGCGGTGTGGAATCAGAAATTGAATTAACGATCGTTGAAGGGAAATTTCATCAAGTGAAGCGTATGTTTGAAGCAAGAGGAAAAAAAGTAACGTATTTAAAACGTTTATCTATGGGAGCTTTGCTATTAGACGAGTCGTTAGATTTAGGAGAGTATAGGGAGTTAACGGAAGAGGAACTAGCTTTATTACAACAATCAAATGCCTAAGAAGAGGCGAAAGAAAAAGGAACCTAAGTCTAAAATGGTTCCTTTTTTTGTCCACTTTGTTAGACAAGTGAAACATTTCACGTTAAAGCACTTAAACGAGTACCAACTCTGCTTGACGTGCAAATGGAGCGGGGGACTATGCACTCGTCCAAGTCTGGACTTTCTACTGCGTAGAATTTTATCTCTATATATAAATCACTTACTACCCTTGAAATAAACTTACTAGGATGACATCTTGACCTTCTTTTGCGTAGTCGTCCATGTACCGCGACTTGGGCTGCGAACTAAATCATTATATGCTAACACATTCAAGTCACGCTGAATGGTTCTTGGTGTAATACCAAATTCGTCTACGAGCTCTTGCGTTGTAACTGTTCCATTTTTACAAATGAACATATAGACCGATTTGATACGAGTTAGCATTCGATTAGTTGAAGGTTTCAAAAAACCACTTCCTTATTCGTTTTTCGTAAGGCACAACTTCTTTATAACTCTGAGATGTCAAGCACTATTTCAGTCCTTATCCTTATTGTACACAAAATCGACAGAAAAATAAAAGAGAAAACGCAAATTAACACAATATTTACAAAAAATGATATAAATATGTAATCCTTTCGTAACATCTCCTTCCTCTATTTGCACATTTTTTATAGTATATGTAAACAATAAACAAATAGAATCCGTTTTTATCGATTGTGCCTACAAATTATTTCCCGGAATTTTGACTCTGTAAACCTTTGATATGAAAGGAAAGAGACAATTATTTCTTTCTATATAAAGGTATGATAAAGTTAAATTTACCAATAGTAATGATAGATACAATCTGTAAAAGCAGGAAAAGGAGACAAACAGATGACGGCAATTAATTGGAAAGAGGAAGTTCAAAAAAGAGAAGCTGAAATTCTAGCTGAGACGCAGCGTTTTCTACAAATTAAAAGTGTTTTGACAAGCACAGAAAAACAAGAAGAGCCATTCGGACCTGGAATTGCTCAAGCGCTTCACTTTCTTTTAAATAAAGGAAAAAATGACGGGTTTTCCGTCAAGAACGTAGACGGATATGCTGGTCATATTGAGGCAGGAGAAGGGAAAGACCTTCTTGGCATTCTTTGTCACGTAGACGTTGTTCCTGAAGGAGACGGGTGGTCGGTTGATCCATACGGCGGTGAAATAAAAGACGGGAAAATTTTTGCTAGAGGAGCAATCGATGATAAAGGCCCGACGATGGCTGCTTATTATGCGATGAAAATTGTGAAAGATTTAGGGCTTCCTCTATCTAAACGGGTGCGAATAATTATTGGAACGGATGAAGAAAGTGACTGGAGATGTGTGGACCACTACTTCAACCATGAAGAGATGCCAACTATGGGATTTGCGCCGGATGCGGATTTTCCTATCATTTTTGCTGAAAAAGGCATTACAGACGTAGAAATTCGCCAGCAGCCAATTGAAGGAACAAAGGGAAGCGTTCAGCTTACATCATTTGTCTCTGGGCGACGCTACAATATGGTTCCTGATCTTGCAACAGCTGTTCTTGAATTCCATAGTGAAACGGATATTGAAAATAAATATAATCAATTTTTAAAGGATCAGTCTTTAAAAGGTTCAATAACAGACAAGAGCGGTGTATACACACTTACTTTAGAAGGCGTTTCAGCACATGGAAGTGTGCCTGATAAAGGGAAAAATGCTGGCCTTACGCTTCTTCGCTTTTTACACACATTAGAACTTGATGAACAAGCTAATCAGTTTGTAGGTTATGCAAATGCGTATTTAGTCCAAGATGCACTAGGAGAAAAAATGGGCTTAAATCGCAAAGATGAGGTCACGGGTGATTTAACGATAAATGTTGGAATCATGTCTTACAATCAAGAAGAAGCGGGGCACTTTGGTTTAAACATTCGCTATCCTGTATCAGCTCATATTGACGATATTATTGATACGATTAAAGAAAAAAGTGAATCTTATCAAATGACCATCAAACATTTTACAGATTCTAAACCGCATCACGTCGATCAAAAACATGAGCTTATTCAAACGCTTCAAAAGGTTTACCAAGAACAAACAAATGAAGAACCTACACTTATTTCAATTGGAGGAGGAACATATGCCAGAGCATTAGAAGCGGGTGTGGCATTTGGACCTCTTTTCCCAGGCCGTGAAGAAGTAGCGCACGAAAAAGACGAGTACATGGTAATTGAAGATTTACTTCGTGCAACAGCTATTTATGCACAGGCTATTTACGAATTAGCTAAATAAAAAAAGCGAACGCCTTTGCGTTCGCTTTTTTATTATTCAAATGAGAACAGGTCGCTTGATAAGTAACGTTCACCTGTATCGCAAGCAATACATACGACCACTTGATCAGGAGATAATTTTTTGGCTACCTCGATAGCAGCATAGCACGCAGCGCCAGATGAAGGACCGACTAAAATTCCTTCTTCAGAAGCCAAGCGTCGCGTAATATCGTAGGCTTGTTCATCTTTAATTTTTAAAATTTCATCGTAAACATCTACATTAAGCGTATCAGGAATAAACCCAGGGCTTGTTCCTACAAGCTTGTGCTTCCCAGGTCTTCCTCCAGATAATACAGGAGACCCAGCTGGTTCCACAACATGAACGGTCATATTTGGGTAGTTTTCTCTTAGGACTTCACCAGTTCCTGTAATCGTTCCCCCTGTTCCAGCAGTAGCAACAAAAGCAGATAGGTCTTTGCCTAACTCGTTCATTGCCTCAATAATTTCTTTAGCAGTCGTTTTTCGATGTGCGTCAGGGTTTGCATTATTTTCAAACTGCATGGGCATAAATGCATTTGGAATTTCTTTTGTAAGTTCTTGTGCTTTGCGGATTGCTCCAGGCATTTTCTCATCACCCGGTGTTAGAACAACTTCAGCACCATATGCTTTTAACAAGTTAATTCGTTCTTGAGTCATGGTATCTGGCATGACTAAAATAGAACGATAACCTCTTGCCGCTGCATTCATAGCTAAGCCAATACCTGTATTTCCGCTCGTTGGTTCAATAATAGTAGAATTTTCATTGAGCAAGCCTGCTTTTTCAGCTTCCACGATCATATTAAAAGCAGCACGGTCTTTTACACTACGGCTTGGATTAAAAAACTCTAGTTTTAAGTAAACGGATGCTCCATCTGCAGGTTGAAGACGATTCAACTTAACAAGGGGTGTCTCGCCAATCAAATCAGCCATATTGTTAACAACTTTCATTTTTCTCATCCTTTTCTTATAAAAATTCTCTGTATTGTTTCTATGATAACACAAATTCTTATTTTTTAAGCACATGACAAATTTTCAGAAAAACCTCTCTATTTCATCCGAAAAAGCCTTTAAAATAGATCTAGCTCTTTTTGAACATAACCAATTGGGGAAAGATAATAAAAAGAAAAGGAGCGATTTGATGAAAGGCGATAAACATTATTTTATTGGAATCAACGTGCCTGTATCCATTGCACATCAGGCAGAAAATTGGGCAAAGGAATTAATACCTTTTCCTTTCAAACAATGGACATACCCTGACGATTATCATATAACGCTACAATTTTTAGGGTTTTTAGATGACAAAAAGGAAAAGCTGATTACGCGCTTAAAAGAAGTAGCCTCCCGTCATTCAAGTTTTTCGCTGCAGACAGGTCAGTACGATGTGTTCGGTGCGTATAACAAGCCTAGAGTACTTTATGTAAGCCTTAGGCCAAATGATAAGCTTATGAATCTGCAAAGGGATATACAGGCCGTATGGGAAGAACTGAGCGCCTTATACGAAAAACGTCCTTATCGTCCTCATATTACGATTGCAAAGAAGTGGGGAGGGGAAGCCGGACTTTTGGAAGAACAGTTAAAGCAAACGTCGATTGAAGAACAGTTTCAAGTAAGTTCGTTTGCCCTTTTTGAAGTTCATCCTGCTAGCAAACCTAAGTATAAAAAAATACTATCTTTTTCCTTGCAGTCACAGTAGCATATGAACATACAAGCATGGAGAGAGGTTATTTAAATATCACTCTTATCAAAGGAAAGAAAACGCCGATGATAATAGAGAAATCATCGGCGAACAAAGTTTTAGAGGAATTTTAATTAGGGGATTGATGTAAACGTGGCGCAGCTACTTAAGGTGCAAGATTATATTTCCCGTTATGAAAAAGACGTTTATCACTACACGTCTCAGTTTAATCACTTAAAAAGGCATAATTGGAAGAAAGTAAAGCAATTATTTGAAGAAGGGCTATTACATGAACCGCCTGTACAAGAAGAAACAAAAGCTCAACGTTCATTTTTGCAAAAAGCAAAAGAGCGGTTTACAAGAAAAAAAGAAACGTGTGAAGTGGAAGAAGCGTTCTCTAGCGATAGCGTGGAAAATCAAGAGCTATTGAGGTTTACAACTCTTCCACAAACAGCGGAAGACTTGAAAATATTGTTTTTAGAAAATGTATTTGATCTTCAAATGAAATGGGCTACATCCACTTTATTTGAGTTCTCACAAGCAGATCGTAAATATTACCATGATGAAGCTCTCCGTTATTTTATTCAGCGCTTTCCTGATACGTGTCTCGTGATGTACAAGCCTGTTTTCATGATTAATAAAGCTCCGGTAGAAGGAGATATCATTATTGTTACTCCAACGGAAACCCTCTGTATTTGTTTAATAGAAACATATAAAAGCGCTGTTTTTCAGTATTCAAAAGAAAATTTTTGGACAGAGTTAAGAGGAAGAGATCAAAAAAAGATATTAAATCCTTTAATTGGGTTAAATCGAACGGAGCAAATTGTCCGAAGCATCTATCGTACTCACGATATTGAACATAACGTAAAGAAAATATTGCTGAGCAGAAATGGATACATTGATTACGCTGCGGAGCCTTATCAGGTTGAATTTGTAGATGCTAGAAAGTACGAAGAGTGGTTTTATGAACTTAGGAAATCTAAAGCACCTTTAAAGTTTAAGCAGATGAAAGCAGCTCAAGTATTGCTCGAACACAGCCAGAGTATTTATTTTGACCGGGAATTCGAAGCAGGTGAATAATACGAACATTCACGCTATGAAAGTGCTTTCGTTTTTGCGTTTGCTACATATAATGCTACTAAAGAGGTAATTGGCATAAGGAGGAGAAAAGGATGACTGGTGATAATAAGTTTCAAGCTTATTTAGATCAAATAGATCGTATTACTCTTTTAGTTCCAACTTCTTATCATGAAGGTCAAATTGATTTTTTTGTGATTAAAAGTACACAAATGCATGAGACCATCTCTATTGAAAACGTACATGAATTAGAAGGTTTTATCAAATATGAAGGCAAGGTTGAAGGTAGCATAGAAATTGGACAGTCGTACGTTATCTGTGATAATTACGGGGAGAAAGTTCCGCTGCAGGTAGGAGCTGTTATACGAACCAAAGAGTTTGATGAGAGATTTTATTATAATCAAAATGATTTGGGTGCAGCATTTTATTCAGATCATATTATGATAAAAATTTGGGCCCCGACTGCATCAGCAGTGGTTTTAAAATTAATACATGCAAACAGCGGGAAAGAAGAACTGTACGTCATGGCTCGTCAAAGAAAAGGCGTATGGGAAAAGAAACTTCCCTTAGATAAAGAAGGGTATTATTATCGATTTTTAATAGATGTAAACGGCGGGACAAATGAAGCGGTGGATCCTTATGCCGTTGCAGCTACAGCAAATAGTGAATACGGAGTTCTGATAAATCTTCATACAGCCTATGTTCATCTCCATGAAAAGCCACCTTTTCTTCAGCAAACGGATGCCGTTATTTACGAAATGCACGTTCGCGATTTTTCTATTCATCCTTCAAGCGGGATAGAAAAAAAAGGTACGTACCTAGCTGTTACTGAATCAAGCGGGCAGCCAGGCAAAACAACAGGTCTTCATTATTTAAAAGAGCTAGGAGTGACCCACCTTGAATTTCTTCCTATTAACGACTTTGGCGGAGTAGATGAATTAAATCCTCATGCTTCTTATAATTGGGGGTATAATCCATTGTTGTTTAATGTACCAGAAGGAAGCTACTCCGCTGACCCTTCAAATCCCGCCACTCGTATTGCTGAAGTGAAACAATTAATATCAACACTTCATCAACAGGGATTCCGTGTTATTATAGATGTAGTTTATAATCACGTATTTGTACGAGAGGAATCATCTTTTGAAAAAATTGTTCCGGGCTATTATTTTCGACATGATGAGTTTGGGATGCCTTCGAACGGTACGGGAGTAGGAAATGATTTTGCTTCTGAACGGAAAATGGCGCAAAAGTTTATTATCGATTCAGTATTATTTTGGATAAAAGAGTACGACGTTGATGGGTTTCGCTTTGACCTCATGGGGATTTTAGATATAGAAACGATGAACATCATCCGGGAAAAAATAAATGAAATTGATTCTACTATTTTGGTGTTTGGCGAAGGCTGGGATTTAAACACTCCTCTCCCCTATAATCAAAAAGCAATTATGGCGAATGCCCGCCAAACGCCTCAAATCGGCTATTTTAATGATCGCTTTCGAGATTCTGTAAAAGGAAGCACGTTTGATGTATATGAAAAAGGTTTTATCAGCGGAAATATTCATCAAAAAGAGACCGTGCAATCTGTGATAGCGGGGAGCATTCTGGATAAAGAAGACAGCCGGGCTTTATTTATAAATCCAGCACAATCAGTTAATTACGTTGAATCACATGATAATCATACGCTGTGGGATAAGTTAACGAATTCAAACGGAGAAGAAGACGAAGACAATCGTAGAAGTCGTCACCGCCTTGCTACTGCTATTGTACTTCTTTCGCAAGGCATACCGTTTGTTCATAGTGGTCAAGAGTTTTACCGCACTAAACAAGGCGTAGAGAACAGCTATAATTCACCCGATGATATTAATGCACTTGATTGGAATCGACGGATCAAATTTTCTCCTGATGTGAATTGGGTTCAAGAGCTGATTCGTATTCGCAAACAGCACGGTGCATTTCGCTTGGGAGATGCTTCAGCGATTAGGCAGCATGTCTCTTTCCTAAACACGCCGCAATCCGTTATTGGCTATTGCTTATCAAACGTATTGGCTTACGGTCCGTGGAAGAATATTATTGTGTTTTTTAATCAAGGCCTAATGGAAGAAAAAGTAGTTTTGCCAGAAGGACCATGGAAAATAGCACTTGATCATTGTAAAGTATATAAAAATGGGTATCCTACTATAGAGGATAATGCTATAAACGTTTCAAAGCTTAGCGTTCTTATTTTATTTCAAACGTAATTATTGTCTTCAACCACTTGACGAAAAAAGTGTGATGGAGATAATATTTATAAAGGATGGCTATTGATACATATCCTCAATAGCCGTCTTTTTTATTTACTAAGAAAATAACGTCATGATGTCTTAATAGATTGCTTTATTGAGTGAAATTTTTAAACGAAATGTGTGTGTTGAAATTGAAGGTGAATTGGTTGGAAGATATATTAGGAAGCGAATGGGAAATTACTCCTGCTGGCGGAGCGACAGGAGAAGCTTATTTTGCAAAATTTCAAGACCGAAAGCTTTTTTTAAAGCGTAATTCATCACCTTTTTTAGCAGTATTGTCAGCTGAAGGAATTGTACCGAAGCTCGTGTGGACAAGACGAATGGAAAATGGAGATGTGATCACAGCTCAGCACTGGCTAGATGGTCGAGAATTAAAACCAAAAGATATGAATTCGAGTCGAGTGACAGAATTGCTTAGTAAAATTCATCATTCAAACGAGTTATTAGATATGTTGAAAAGGTTGGGGAAAACACCGCTTCTTCCCGAAGACGTGCTAGCCGATATTGTAGAGAATGTGGACGAGCGACTTCAAAAAGAAAGTATTGTAGAGCAGGGAATCAGTTATTTACAAGCAGAGCTTCCGTCCGTTCAGACAGATAAATATGTTGTGTGTCACTGTGATGTGAACCACAATAACTGGATGCTTGGGGAGAATACGCAGCTATATTTAATCGACTGGGACGGAGCGATGATTGCAGATCCTGCTATTGATTTAGGTTTATTGCTTTATTGGTACATCAATCCATCTCAGTGGGAAGAATGGCTTGAGCATTATGGGGTTGAACTAACCGAGAACTTGAAAAAGAGAATGAAGTGGTATGTGATAAGTCAAACCATTTTATTCATTGAATGGCATCGTTCGAAAAATGAACGTTCTGAAATGAATTACTGGCTTGAATATCTTCGGATGTTGCTCGTCAACGACATTCAAGCACAGTAGCAAAGATTATGACAAGGTAGATAGTTCTTGGACCCATTGTGATAAATTTTGTTGATTGGTTTGAATATGTTCGTCTAAATGAGCAGCACTTTTTGCATCTTGCGTGTATTTATACACGTTTTGTAGTGTTGCTTGTACGTCTGTGCTAGCGTATCCTTTTGCTAACATTGATTGAATTAAACGTTCAACCTGTTCACATTCCGCAACCGTTCCGCAGCAATCACTTTGATGATTAGATAAAATATCTTTTAATATATTCATTTGGTGTTCGGCATTTAAAGGCATTAAGCATCATCCTTTCTCGTATGATGCTCTTATTTTTTTCTATCTAAACACAATTATGCATGAGAATGTCGGTTGTTTCGAATAACCGACATTTTCAATGCGTCAAAATACATTAAAGAGGTGCAACATGAGATTACGAAACAAACCTTGGGCAAAAGATAAAATTGCTGAAAATCCCCAATACGTGGTTCCAAACCCAGCAGAGTATAAAGGGAACTGGAAAGAGGTTTTTGGGAACGAAAATCCTCTTCATATTGAAGTAGGAACAGGGAAAGGCCAATTTTTAGTAGGGATGGCTAAACAAAATCCGCATATCAACTATATTGGAATTGAAATGTATGAAAGTGTCATCTTAAGTGCTCTAGAACGTTTGATTGAAGAAGAGCTTCCAAATTTAAAGCTGTTGAATGTAGATGCTAACCATCTTAGTGAGTTTTTTGCAAAAAATGACGTGGATCGCGTTTATCTCAATTTCTCTGATCCATGGCCAAAAAAGAGACATGCCAAACGCCGTTTAACATACAAAACGTTCTTAAGCATGTATGAAAACCTGCTGGTTGATGGTGGAGAAATTCACTTTAAAACAGATAATCAAGGGCTATTTGAATATTCATTGACAAGCTTTTCAGAATATGGGCTTCTACTCAAATACATTAGCTTAGATTTGCATAAAAGCGATTTTGAAGGCAATGTTATGACGGAATATGAAGAGAAATTTTCACAAAAAGGCAGCCGCATTTACCGCTGTGAAGTAAAATACCTGAACGAAAAAGACTGAGTTCCTCAGTCTTTTTTTGTTCAAAAAGAGAAGGAGATAGTGATAAAATAAAAAGGAATATAATGGAGGTGTAAAATGGAAACGTTAACAATAGGCGAATTAAAAGTGACATGGCTTCGTGGAGGGAATAATCATTTAGACGGGGGAGCAATGTTCGGTGTTGTTCCAAAAGAGCTTTGGACAAAAAAGTATCCTATCTCAGAAGGAAATCGAATTCCAATGAGGACGGATCCTTTGCTCGTTCAAACTGAAAAACACCTCATGTTAATTGATGCAGGCATAGGGAATGGCATGTTGGATGAGAAAAAAAAGCGTCATTTTGGTGTAACAGAAGAATCATTTATTGCTGAAGATTTACAAAAGTTAGGGTTTACGTGCGAAGATATTACTCACGTCATTATGACGCATCTTCACTTTGATCATGTGTCAGGCTTAACAAAAAGTAGCAACGGACATTTTTCCTCTGCTTTTCCAAATGCAAGAATCTTTGTTAGTGAAATCGAATGGAATGAAATGAGAAATCCTAATATACGTTCTAAAAATACGTATTGGAAACAAAATTGGGAATTTATTCAGCATCAAGTAATAACATTTAGCGACAAAGATGAAATTGTGCCTGGAGTAACGGCTCATCATACCGGCGGTCACAGCGATGGTCATGCTGTAGTTGTATTAAAAGGAAACAATGACATCTTAGTGCATATGGGCGATCTTTTGCCAACACATGCACATCAAAATGTCTTATGGGTAATGGCATATGATGATTATCCAATGACTTCGATTGAACAAAAGCAGCAGTGGCTAGCTTATGCCTATGAGAATCAAGCTTGGCTAAGTTTTTATCATGATGCTTTTTATCGAGCTGTAAAATGGGATAATAAAGGAGAAATAGTTGACGAAATTAAACGGATGCATTCAGCGTCAATTCAATAATAGAACCGCTTTTTTTATCAATGAAAAACTCGTAATGTTCCTGTTTTGCATCACGTGTTCTGATAATTCCACCTGTATAACCATAAAAAGAGAGACCATGTTTTTGAATGACTTTAGTCGTTGTTTCAATCCATGAGCCGTCGATTGCCCCATTTTGTTTAAAAGCGCTTTTAACAATCGTAAGGGCTTCCGATGAGGAAATTGACGACTTTCTTTTTTGAAGAATATAAGCGCTTGCAAATCCGACTGCAGCTCCTGCTATTAGTTGAGTCCATTTCACGTTATTCACCTGCTTTTTAAGGATATGTTTTCATCATTATATCAAATTGTCGAATGCTTTGTTAAGTTGAGTTATAGAAGAGAAGGACAGAACTAGCAACTATTTCCGGTTTTCGATACAATAAAGAAAATGATACATAAAGGAGAGTATATATGAACAATGAAACGCTATCTCTATTTAAAACATTAACGGAGTTACCAGGTGCCGCTGGAAACGAACATCAAGTACGTTCATTTATGCGCTCGCAAATTGAACCCCTTGTAGATGAAGTCATTCAAGATGGGTTAGGAAGTTTATTCGGCGTGCGCTATAATGAAGAAAAAGGTCCTAAAGTAATGGTAGCAGGACATATGGACGAAGTAGGATTTATGGTTACGTCTGTAACAGATAAAGGAATGCTTCGTTTTCAAACTCTAGGAGGATGGTGGAGTCAAGTACTGCTAGCTCAACGCGTCCATGTTGTTACCAAAAAAGGTCCTATCACCGGCGTAATTGCTTCTATCCCTCCCCATTTATTAGACGAATCACAGCGCAACAAGCCAATGGCCATTAAAAATATGATGATTGATGTGGGCGCAGATAGCAAGCAGGAAGTAGCAGAAATGGGCATTCGTCCTGGCGATCAAATTGTACCGATTTGTCCGTTTACGCCAATGTCAAATGAAAAGAAAATACTGGCAAAAGCATGGGATAACCGCTATGGGTGCGGACTTGCGATTGAATTATTAAAAGAAGTAAAAAATGAAAAATTGCCAAATATCTTATATTCTGGAGCTACTGTGCAAGAAGAAGTAGGGCTTCGCGGTGCTCAATCAGCTGCGAATATGATTAAACCGGATTTGTTTTATGCACTAGATGCTAGTCCAGCTAACGATACATCAGGCGATAAAAATGCGTTTGGACAATTAGGAAAAGGCGTATTACTTCGTATCTTTGACCGTACGATGGTCACACATAGAGGAATGAGAGAATTTATTTTAGATACAGCTGAGACAAACAGCATCCCTTATCAATACTTTGTTTCTCCAGGAGGTACTGATGCAGGGCGCGTTCATACTTCTAATAATGGAGTTCCTTCTGCGGTAATTGGCGTATGTTCACGTTATATTCATACTCATGCGTCTATGATTCATGTAGATGACTATGCAGCCGCAAAAGAATTACTAGTCAAACTTGTACGTTCTACAGACCAAACAACGCTCGATACGATTAAGCAAAACGGATAAAAAAGAACAAAGCAGCTGCTTTTGCGGTTGCTTTGTTTCATAATGACAGGAGAAAAAAATGAAAATTGCAATCGGAACGAAAAATCCAACAAAAGTAAATGCAGTAAAAAAAGTATTTGGAGATACTTTTACATATGTAGAGGTAGCCGTGCAGTCTGGGGTGTCGCCACAGCCTTTTTCTGACGAAGAAACCATCCAAGGAGCGGTTAACCGCGCGCGTGCTGCTGTCAAAGAGGCAGGTGCTGATATTGGTATTGGGCTTGAAGGAGGGGTGCAGGAAACACCTTATGGCTTATTCCTTTGCAATTGGGGAAGTCTTGTTACCTCTAAGGACCTTGAACCGATTTTAGGTGGAGGAGCTCGTATTCGGCTTCCTGAAGCGGTAGCCGGTATGCTTCGTCATGATAAAAAAGAATTAGCCGAAGCTATGGAAGTGTATACAAACCAAAAGAATATTCGAAAAAAAGAAGGAGCAATCGGTATTTTCACCAATGGAAATTTAGATCGGACTGCTATGTTTTATCAGGTTGTTTTAATGCTAAAAGGACAGCTGGATTTTAGGACAAATCAAGCTGTTCAATAGGAAATTTCTTTGTAACCCTTTATAATAGAAAAGCATCAGTGTATGATAGTTGCAACAACTCATATACTATGTTTTGATGTAGAAGGATTAAATAATGTATAGGGCTTTAGCCGTTTAAATACGAAAGTCAAAGAAAAAGTGGAGGAAGAAAAATGGAAAAAATGCAAACAATTGAACAATACAAAGAAATCATTAAAGAAGGAAAACATATCATGATGTTTTCAGCAGACTGGTGCCCAGATTGCCGAGTAATCGAGCCTGTGCTTCCAGAAATTGAGGCCAATCATAGCGAGTATACATTTCACTATGTCGATCGTGACGACTTTATTGATCTTTGTGCAGAATTAAGCATCTTTGGAATTCCAAGCTTTGTTGGTTACAGCAACGGAGAAGAAACAGGGCGTTTTGTCAGCAAAGATCGTAAAACAAAAGAAGAAATTGAAGAGTTTATTAACGGCTTAAATGCATAAATCAAGTGAAGACTGATAGCGATCTACAGCTATCAGTCTTCATACATAAAAATGAGAAAAGGAGGCGTAAATATGGCGAAAATGAATAGTCAAAAGATGAGAAAACTACTAGAAGAGCGATTAACGGGTGCGGATTGGTCATTTTTATTTGATCGTGAAAAAGATACGCTGCGCGTTGAACATCAGGAAACGAAAAAAGGTGTAACCATTTCTTTACCTGGGCTAATTGCAAAATGGGAAGAAAAAAAGGAAGCGGCTCTAGATGAAATGGTATATTATATAAAAGAAGCTCTTCGTGTTATGAACGATGAACAGCAGGTAACGGGAAAAGAAAAGCGCATTTATCCAGTTATTCGCTCAACGTCTTTTCCAGATAAATCGAATGAAGACGTGCCGTTGATTTATGATGAACATACAGCTGAAACACGCATTTATTATGCGCTTGATTTAGGCAATACATATCGTCTATTAGATGAGAAACTAATTCGTAAGGAAGATTTAGATCTATCCGCAGTGCGGGAAATGGCTAAATTTAATCTTCGCTCTTTGCCGATTTCACATAAAAAAGATACGGTAGCAGGCAATGACTTTTATTTTGTAAATCAGAACGATGGATACGATGCAAGCCGAATTCTTAACGAGGCATTTTTGCAAGATTTTGCTTCTAGTGTTTCGGGCACAATGGCTGTAGCAGTACCTCATCAAGATGTGCTGATTCTAGCTGATATCCAAAACGAAACGGGTTATGATATTCTTGCGCAAATGACCATGAGCTTTTTTGCAAGTGGACGTGTACCCATCACAGCTCTTTCATTTTTATACGAAAACGGTGAGCTAGAACCTATTTTTATTCTAGGAAAAAATCGAAGTAAAGGACGGGACTAATTATGAATCTTTTTTATAATAAAGAAGGTATCGGCGATACGTTAATCGTCAAGCTAGAAGATATCGCAATTGAAAATCGTACGTTTGAAACAAAAGGCGACGTTGTGCGTATCTTTGATCAAAAATCAAATACAACAGCTGGCTATAACATCTTTCATGCTTCTTCTAAGTTAAAAGTAGAGGGAAATGGTTCTCTTGAATTAACAGAAGAAATGGTGGAAGAAGTAAATCATGTACTTAGCGAAAGCGGTTTTGAAGGTAAACTTGAAGTGGATTTATCTCCTAAATTTGTAGTGGGATATGTTCAAGAAAAAGAAAAGCATCCAAATGCAGATAAGTTGAACATCTGTAAAGTAGATGTTGGCACAGAAACACTTCAAATTGTGTGTGGAGCACCAAATGTAGACGCAGGTCAAAAAGTCGTGGTAGCAAAAGTAGGAGCGGTTATGCCAAGTGGTATGATCATTAAAGATGCAGAGCTGCGCGGTGTACCTTCTTCAGGTATGATTTGCTCTGCTAAAGAGCTGGCGCTTCCGAACGCTCCTCAAGAAAAAGGGATTTTAGTACTTGAAGATAAATATGAAGTAGGTCAACCTTTTCAAGCATAAAAGCAGAGTGCCATACTGATTTATAGGGCAAAAGCATGATGTTTTTTTACACGTATATTTCAAAGCGTTACAGTTGCTGAAAAGCAATTGTCAATTCTTAAAAAGGTTTGATAAAATTAAAAGCCACTAGTATATACTAGTGGCTTTTTTCGCGTTTAATTATGAGTGCTAACTAGACGCGAAAAAATATTTTTGCAAAGAGGAATTTTACTGTATAAATAAGGGAAGCAAAATAGTAGATTTTATAGTAAGAGTTCAAGCATACGTGATAGAATGATAAATGAAAAGATAGTATATATATCCATCTCAGAGAATACTTTGAGGCCAAAGGTAAATAAAGGATGCATGGATAGCTTTTTGTAGATATCGCAGCACTGCGGTATAAGAGGCTAAACGAAGTAAGATAGTCTGATAGAAAGAGTGATAAAAATGGGTTTTGTACGAAAAGTAATGGATTATTTACTAGGATACGAAGTGAAAGAAATCGTTGTAGACGAACATGGAAATACAACGGAAGAATACCCTTTAAATAGAGAAAAAACAATTCCTAAAAAGAAGGCTCCTAAGCCTAAACAAATGCAGTCAGTTCATCAAAAGCCAGTGATGAAAGCAGCGCCAAAACCTTCTGTTCCACACTCGGCCAGAACGCAAAAGCGGAGTTACAGTGAAGAGCAGCAAGATGTTCATACAAAAGTAGCTTATCAATATCCAAAAGGAACGTTTCGTTTTCCTTTAATTGATGATACGGGAGAAGCAAAAAAGGCAGCAGTTCCTAAAAATGAACCAAGGCCTGTAGCAAAAAAGGCACCGGCTCCGTTTTATCAAGAGCCTGCTCGCAAGTCGGCGCTAACGCAGCCTAAGTCAGTATCTCAGCCGTTAAAAACGGTATCTGAAAAGAAAGAAGCGGTTCCGCAAGTAAGAAAACGTCCGTTTCGTCCGACTGAAATTCCTTCACCTGTCTATGGGTTTAATAAGCGGCCTTCTAATGTTGTACAAAATGGAAGTGAGGAAGTAGTAGAATATGAGCTTCCGAGTACACAGTTATCAAAAGCAGCGTTTGAAGATGAAATTTACCGACGAGCGATGAATACAGCTGTTGTAGAGCCGTTAAGAAAACCAGTTTCTAAGCCTATAGCCGAAGAATCACCGATTCAAGAAACAGAAGAAATGATGCAACTGTCTTCTCAGCGTTTTGCTCAGTGGAAGCAATATGAGGAAAATCAAAAAGAGAAGCTATCATTTCCTGAAGAAAAGCCAAGTTCTTCAGTAGCCGTAAAAGAACAGGAAGAGGTGCCAACTTTTGAAGAATCACACGCGGTCGAACCGTTAGTGGGACAAGAGAGAACTCTTGACTGGGATTTAGCGAAAGGTATGACAGCGGCCGAAGAAGTTACAATTTCAGAGGAACCGCGCCCGTCTGAATCATCAGTTTCTCTCCAACAAGAGATAGGAAATGAGACTGAAGAAGTAGAAGCAGAAACGTTGATGGACGGAAGCGCAGTGTTTTTACAAGCAGCAGAAGAAGTAGAAGTAGAAGCACTAAAGCCTAGAAAGAAAGAAGAAGCTCCAGCTGCTGAGAAAGAAAGTGACGTCATTCTAGAAGAGCCAGCAAACAGTGTTCATATGGAAGCAGAACATGAGCTGAATTCTGAAAGTTTAAATTCATCGCAACCCGCAGCTGATGAATGGCAACCAGAAGCGGCATCGGCTGTTGTTCACCAAGAGCTTGAAAATTCGGTGATAAAAGAGGAAGAGAGCAGTATGCAGGAAAGTCAAGAGTTACAAGAACAAGTACAGCAAGAGTCAGCTGTAGAACCTCTTGTACCTGCAGAACAGCCAGGAAATGCTGAACGAGCTCGCGGTAAGCGATTAGTGCCTTTTAACGTGATGATGCTGAAAAAAGACCGCACAAAGATGGATAACAACGCTCGAGAAAAAAGTCAGCCGTCTCAAGGTTCATACCAAAGGCAGGAGGCAGAAGCTCTGCAAAAAAAAACGGAAGTAAGTAGGCAAGAAGAAGTTCACGGTGAAAAAACCAAAGAAGCGGTTCCACAGGCTTCGTTAAAAGCTGAAGAACCTGTAAATGTAAAGGCTTCTTCTCCTTATGCATTTCCTGGAATGAACTTGCTTAACATTCCTCCAGCTGCTATTGAAGAAGATAATCAATGGGCGGATGAGCAGCGTGAGCTTTTGGATATGACATTAAAAAACTTTAACGTTCGAGCTAAGGTCGTAAACGTCACGCAAGGTCCTACCGTGACCAGATTTGAAGTACATCCTGAACCCGGTGTGAAAGTGAACAAAATTACGAATTTAACAGATGATATTAAACTGAGCCTAGCCGCGCGTGATATCCGAATTGAAGCGCCAATTCCAGGGAAAAATACGATTGGAATTGAAGTGCCAAATCGTCAAAGTAAGCCGGTGTTAATTCGTGAAATTTTGAGGCATCCTTCTTTTAGAAAAGATAACTCTCCTTTAACGGTGGCGTTAGGGTTAGATATTTCAGGAACGCCGGTTGTGACTGACTTGAATAAAATGCCTCACGGTTTGATTGCCGGAGCGACAGGGTCTGGTAAAAGCGTGTGTATTAATACTATTATCGTCAGCTTGCTTTATAAAGCTGCGCCGCACGAAGTCAAGCTTATGTTAATTGACCCTAAAATGGTTGAGCTAGCTCCTTACAACGGTATTCCGCATTTAGTCAGCCCGGTTATCACGGATGCTAAAGCAGCTACTACAGCTTTAAAATGGGCAGTAGAGGAAATGGAGCGCCGTTATGAATTGTTTGCACATGCGGGCGTACGTGATATTACAAAATACAACGAACGTGTAAAAGAACATAATGAAAAAAGCGGGGAGCTGCCATATCTAGTTATTATTATTGATGAACTTGCCGACTTAATGATGGTATCTCCTGGGGAAGTAGAGGAAGCTATTTGCCGTATTGCACAAAAGGCAAGAGCATGTGGCATTCACTTATTGCTTGCAACGCAGCGTCCTTCCGTAGATGTGATTACAGGCTTAATTAAAGCGAATGTGCCAACGCGTATTGCATTTTCTGTTTCTTCGCAAGTTGATTCACGTACAATTATCGACACAGGGGGAGCAGAGAAGCTACTAGGTAAAGGTGATATGCTGCTTCTTGAAAACGGCTCTTCTAAAAGCGTTCGAATTCAAGGGAACTTTGTTTCAGATGAAGAAATTGACCGCGTTGTAGATCATGTCAAAAAACAAATGAAGCCAACATACTTATTTGATCAAGAAGATTTGTTGAAAAAGCAGCAAAGCTTTGCTTCAAATGAAGAAGATGAGCTTTTCTATGAAGCATGCGAGTTTGTGCTAGATCAAGGCGGTGCATCTACTTCCAGTCTGCAAAGACGCTTCAGAATGGGGTACAATCGCGCAGCGCGCCTAATTGATATGATGGAGCAGCAAGGAATTATTTCAGAAGCAAGAGGAAGCAAGCCGAGAGATGTGCTCATTACCGAAAACGAGCTTCAGGAAATGGAAAGTCAAACAGCCACTTCTACATTTTAAGCTGTTTTTCTACATGTAGGTTAAAAAAGAGGCTATGCAAAATCAGCAGAATACAGCATTGTGTGAGCTAACGCTCTGTCACTGTATCCGTGGCCTCTTGTTTTTTTGCTTTAAGTTCGTTTATACAGAATTTGAGTAGAGATTTTGGAAGAAATCCATCAAGAAAAAAAGGAAAAGGTTTGTCAGAACTAGTAAAATGATTTACTATATGTAAGGATAATGTGTGTTTTGCTTTTTTAGCATGTGATAGTTTGCTATCATTTCTCACCAGCAGAAACATATGAGCTGAAGGCGTATAAAGAGGACAAACTAAAATAATTAGAGTACGAGTGAAGAGTAATGACAGAAGAAAATCATGAACTGATTAACTTTAATGAAATTCGTGAACAAAAGCAGCTTCAGTCTGATAATGCTATTTGCGACTTTTACAATCAATATTTCTTTTTTGTGAACCGCTATACGAATATACGAGAAAAAGTGCGGGCTTCACATTTATTTAAAGAGTTAGTAAACTTGCCTCATGAGGCGCCTCTGTCTGATTCCCATGAACAATTATTTTTTCAGTGGTTTGCATTTGAATATGTAACCATTCAGGGGAAAACCCTGCTGCAGCTTTTTTTAGCTGATCAGGCGAAGCAGAAAACAGAGTCGTTTTTGATTCAAGGAGCCTTTTTTTTGACGAGTGTACTAGAGCCAATTATTGTGTCTAAAGTACCTAATTCGTTTTTCTTAAAAGGATATACCCCATTGACAAATGAGCAGGTTATCATCAAAGATGTAAGAGGAAGATTTGCAAATTTAGAGGAACAACAAGTAATTTGGATTCGAAAAATAAAATCAATCGGATATGACGTGTTAATTGACTCTTTCTTTTTAGGACATAAACAACGCATTGAACAGTTAGTAACGCAATATAATGACAAAAAAAATGCAATGACATGGCGCTCGTTTTTAAAACAGCAGGCTATATACTATGTGATGAAGCCAAAATAAAAGGCCGTTTCGCAAGGCAAGAGAGTAGAAATGGAGTCATGGAGTTATGTTATAAGAAGTGATATAATGTACGAATGTTATCGTGAAATCAGCAATCAAACGACATTTATATACGTTTGTAAGAGCAATTCTAGATAACCGTCATATACTGTCTTACAGATAGACGAATGTTGGAGGTTCTTTATATGACAGTTTACCATTTTGTAGGTATTAAAGGAACAGGAATGAGTGCGCTTGCGCAAATCCTAAACGATATGGGCTTTCAAGTTCAAGGATCGGATATTGAAAAAGAAATTTTTACGCAAAAAGCACTAGAACAGCAGGGAATTCCTGTTTTACCATTTGATAAAAATAATATTAAAGACGGCATGACTGTAATCGCAGGAAATGCTTTTCCTGATACGCATGAAGAAATTGCAGAAGCAGCTTCAAAAGAAGGAGTCAAGCTTGTACGCTATCACCGTTTCTTAGGTGACTTTATGAAACAGTATACGAGTGTAGCCGTAACAGGAGCACACGGAAAAACATCCACAACGGGTATGTTAGCGCATGTGATTCAAGGAGCTGAACCTACTTCATATTTAATCGGAGACGGTACGGGTAAAGGTGTAAAAGACAGCAAGTATTTTGCGTTTGAGGCATGTGAATATCGCCGCCACTTCTTATCTTATACGCCAGACTATGCAATTATGACGAATATTGATTTTGATCACCCTGATTATTTTGCCAATATCGACGATGTATTCAGCGCGTTCCAAGAGATGGCACTTCAAGTCAAAAAAGGAATTATTGCCTGTGGTGACGATGAACATCTGCAGCAAATTCAAGCGAAGGTACCTGTTCTTTATTACGGATTAGGCGAAGAAAATGATTTCCAAGCACGTAATATCGTAAAAAGCACAACAGGCACAACATTTGATGTGTTCGTTCGTAATACATTCCACGCATCATTTGAAATTCCAGGGTATGGCGACCATAACATCTTAAATGCACTTTCTGTTATTGCACTTTGTCATTATGAAGAAATTGACGTTGCTGTGCTGCAAGAGCGTTTTAAAACATATCAAGGTGTAAAGCGTCGTTTCAGTGAAAAGAACGTTGGCAAACAAGTGCTAATCGATGATTATGCACACCATCCAACGGAAATTAATGCAACGATTTCAGCTGCTCGTCAAAAGTATCCAAACCGTGAAGTTGTGGCTGTTTTCCAACCGCATACTTTTACGCGTACACAAACGTTCTTAGAGGATTTTGCAGCAAGCTTACAGCACGCTGATAAAGTATATCTATGTGACATTTTTGGATCAGCTCGTGAGCATCAAGGTAAATTATCAATTGAAGATTTACGAAGCAAAATCAGCGGAGCTGAATTAATTAATGAAGAAACAATTGAATCGTTAAAAGACCATAATGAAGCTGTATTAGTATTTATGGGTGCTGGAGACATTCAAAAGTTTGAAAAACTATATCAGCAAACCGTATCATAAAAAAAAGGCACTCAGGAGAGTGCCTTTTTTTATTTCAAAACTCATTTTAAATTTTCAGGATTTAACGCTTTTAATTCCTCAATGACAAATAGCCCGTCTTTACGAATTAACACGTCATCGAAATAAATCTCACCGCCGCCGTATTCTGGGCGCTGAATCATCACCATATCCCAGTGGATATTTGACTTATTTCCATTATACGCATCTTCGTAGCACTCGCCAGGAGTGAAGTGGAAACTTCCGTCAATTTTTTCATCAAATAAAATGTCTTGCATTGGATGTTGAATATATGGATTTACGCCAATCGCAAATTCGCCAACAAAACGTGCGCCTTCATCCGTATCAAAAATGCCGTTGATGCGTTCTGTATCATTAGCGGTTGCTTCAACAATCTTACCGTTTTTAAATGTTAAGGATACATTCTCAAACGTAAAGCCTTGATAGTTAGAAGGAGTGTTGTAAGAAATTGTTCCGTTTACAGAATCACGTACAGGAGCCGTGTATACTTCACCGTCCGGAATATTCATTTCCCCGGCACACTTCACTGCAGGAATATCTTTAATAGAGAACGTTAAGTCTGTATTCTCACCTGTTAAACGCACTTTGTCCGTACGGTTCATGAGCTCAACTAAAGCATCCATCGCTTTGCTCATTTTGCCATAGTCTAAGTTACATACATCAAAATAAAAATCTTCAAATGCTTCTGTACTCATTTTAGCAAGCTGCGCCATTGAATCGTTTGGATAGCGAAGAACAACCCATTTTGTTTTTGGAACGCGAATTTCTCTATGTACTTTTTTACCGATCGTATTTCCTTGGATTTTCATTTTATCTGCCGGAACATCTGATTGTTCAAAAATGTTTGAACCAGAACGCAAGCCAATATAAGCATTCATTTCTTTCATCACATTTGCTTCGAAGTCTGCCATCATATTGAACTGCTCTTCTTGTGCACCGTTTAAAAGAGCGCGGTCTACGGAATGATCTTTTAGCAGTACAAATGGATAGCCACCCGCCTTGTACGCTTCATCTACAAGTGCTGTCACAAGTTCGCGCTGAAGTCCAAAGTTTTCGATTAATACTTTTTCTCCTTTTTGAAGGCGAACAGAATAATTAATTAAATTTTTAGCTAATGTCGCAATTCTAGGGTCTTTCATAAATAGTGCCTCCTTAAAATAACAATGATTGGTGATTCACTTTCTATTGTACCCCACTGAGCTTATTTTGTTTGTTTTTATGCTTTAAAATCCTTTTTTTCTTTAGGAAGGGAAATAACTCATATATCGCGAAATAATGTAACAATCTTCCCTTTTTCTGAATAAAGGCAGAGAGAATATGGTAAAGTTAAAGAGTCTATAGGGAATAGAAGGTTTAATTGTTTATAAAATTGGGAAAGTAGTTATAACAAGAGAGAAGAAAATAGGAGGTGCCTTGCACAGATGGTTATTATTCTTTATTTAAGCGCTGCTATTGTTGCCATTGCGATTTTTTACCTGGTGGTTTCCGTGTCCAAAACATTGAAATCCGTTCAGCACACATTAAATTCAGTGGCAGGTACTTTAGACGGTGTAGAAAAGCAAATGACAGGAATCACAGCCGAAACAACTGCACTTTTACATAAGACTAATCTGTTAGCTGAAGATATTCAGCGTAAATCCGAAGCGCTGAACACAGTGGTGGATTCTGTTAAAGGCGTAGGTGACTCAATCCAAGACCTAAATAAGTCTATTAAAAGCGTATCATCAAGCGTTTCAGAGAAAGTAGAAGAAAATAAAGAAACTGTTGCTCAAGTTGTTCAATGGAGCAATGTTGCATTAGACGTATGGGAACGTATAAAATTAAGAAAACAGAAAAAAGTTGACGCAGAGCCTGTACCTGTTGAAGTAAAAGAAAAAGCGGTTCAACGCTCACGCTCATTTTCATAAGGATGAACTTTAAAGGAGGAGACGCATATGTCAAACAAACCAAATAAACCAAACAACACTTCAAATAAAGGCTTTTTAGTAGGAACAGTGATTGGAGGAGTTGTAGGAGCTGCAACGGCATTACTACTTGCTCCAAAATCAGGTAAAGAGTTCCGTTCTGATTTAAATGAGCAGGCAGCTTACGTTCGTTTAAAAACAGAGCAAGCGAAAAACAGCGCTGTTGAAAAAGGACAAGGGTTTGCTCAAACGGCTAAAGAAAAAACGGCTGGTCTATCACAAACACTGTCTGAGCAATCTTCACAAGTAGTGGACAAGGTGAAAAACTTCCGTAAAGTAGATCCTGAACACGAAGCATTACCGCCAACAAGCTTAGAAGTGCTTGCTGATGAAGTTGAGTCTCAAAGCAACGAAGACGTTCAGCAAAAGCTAACAGAAGCTCAAAAAGCACTAGATGAAGTGGAAAGCACAGTGCCACGACCATAATAAAGAATCAAAAGCGTTTACCCTACAGGGTGAACGCTTTTTTTGTATGTAATTTAGGTTGGATAACAACAAGTAAATAATCGTTTCATTGCAGGAAACCCCCCCACCTTATAAATGAATTTATGAGCATCATACATAAAGCTGAGCACTCTTTTTGTATGGAAACGGTCAAACCATGTAAACTTAAGAGTAAGTACAGAAAGGGTGAAAAAAATGAAAAAAATTTCAACAGTTGAAGAGTTCGAACAAGTTGTAAAGGAAAACAATCGCTTTTTATTTTTAAAACACAGTACAACGTGTCCAATTAGTGCAGCTGGTTATGAGGCATTTTCAGCATTTGCTTCTAGTCATGAAGACATTCCTTCTTATTATCTTCATGTCCAAGATTCACGTGATGTATCTAACTATATTGCTGAGACGTATGAAGTGAAGCATGAATCACCTCAAGCGCTTCTGTTTGAAGATGGAAAAGTAAAGTGGCATGCTTCTCACTGGAACATTAACGAAGACGAATTAGCGAAAAACGTAGCTCACTAATCGAAAAAGTATTTTAGTAAAAGAAAAATCCGAACATTAATCGTTCGGATTTTTTCATTGGCGGGGTGAACGTAGGTTTACTGTATGGAGCTGCTTCTAGCGGTAGATTGGAGGGCAAGACGAAGACTCCTGCGGGAAAAGCGAAACAGGTGAGACCCCACAGGAGCGTAAGCGACGAGGAGGCTCAGCGGCCGCCCGCGAAAAGCGAAGTCTTGCACAGAAATCAACAGCGGTATGACACGCAATCCATAATAGATTGTTTATCCCATTTGTTCGCCTTTAGATTGGAGCGATTTAGCTATGCCTCAACCTCTTTTTTTTATAAGCTGATTGCGGTTTCATCCGCTTTTTCGTACAATAGATGTAGTTTAGCACATAAAAGCAGAGAAGCCCCTTACATATATCCTCCATCATCTATCATCTTATGTAGTAACCCTGCTAAACGGATTTTTTAAAATCAGTGAAAGGGTGGACGTACATGACGAATTCAGATCTTCAGCATTTGCGATCTCAAATTGACGAAGTAAATATGAAACTGTTAAAGCTTATTAATGAGCGAGGCGAGCTTGTTCAAGAAATAGGAAAGTTAAAAGGAATGCAGTCAACCAAACGTTTTGATCCCGTTCGTGAACGAGCAATGCTTGATGCGATTTTAAGCAAGAATGAAGGACCGTTTCAAACGTCTACGCTTCAACATATTTTCAAAGAGATTTTTAAAGCTCATTTAGAGCTTCAAGAAGATGATCATCGTAAAGCACTTCTTGTATCCCGTAAAAAGAAGCGGGAAAATACAATTGTTACGGTAAAAGGACAAACAATTGGTGACGGACTTCAGCGTTTTGTAGCAGGACCTTGTTCCGTTGAAAGCTATGAGCAAGTAGCAGCCGTAGCAAAAGCCGTAAAGCAGCAGGGCGTGCGGATGCTTAGAGGCGGAGCCTACAAGCCAAGAACATCTCCTTATGATTTTCAAGGCCTTGGCTTAGAAGGATTGCAAATTTTAAAAAGAGTAGCTGACGAATACGATTTAGCCGTTATTAGTGAAATTGTCGACCCGGCTGATATTGAAACAGCTGTAGAATACGTAGATGTGATTCAAATTGGTGCTCGTAATATGCAAAATTTTGAGCTGTTAAAAGAAGCGGGTGCGGTGAAGAAGCCTGTCTTATTAAAGCGAGGCTTAGCCGCTACGATTGATGAGTTTATTAATGCTGCTGAATACATTGTTTCAAAAGGAAATGATCAGCTGATTTTGTGTGAACGAGGAATTCGTACGTATGAGCGAGCAACGCGAAATACGCTGGATATTTCAGCTGTTCCCATTTTAAAACAAGAAACTCATTTACCTGTTTTAGTCGACGTCACGCATTCAACGGGAAGACGAGATTTACTTGTTCCAACGGCTAAAGCAGCTCTTGCCATTGGGGCAGATGGAATTATGGCAGAAGTTCATCCAGATCCTGCGGTAGCACTTTCTGATTCAGCTCAGCAAATGGATATCCCGCAATTTACAGAATTTATGAAGCAGCTAAAACCTATATGTAACTTAAATTTATAAAAAAACGTAAAAATGAAAAATTCGTATACTTTTATGACAAGTTTGAGGCACTTAATGGTTTCAAGCTTGTTTGCCTTTCGTTATAATAAAGATAAGCGAAATTATCACGTATTTTGAAAACAGTCGATAACTTTTGTCAAAATAGGAAAGAATAAGTGCAAATCCAAAAAACAAGAATTTATGAAATTCTCGTGAAACTTGTCGGAAAAAGGCGGTAAATACGTTGCGATGAAGCACATAGTATCGTATAGTAGTTACAGATATTCGCTATCATTCTGTGATTGCATATGATATAAATTCGCGATTCACTTTTTTTATTTACTTAATATACACCGTCTTTTACATTGTTACATATAAACTGGTAAAATTGTCTTTGCCACGTAATAATAAGGGCATAACAGGAATGATTTAGATGCATACAGGGTATCTAAGCTGTATGTAAGAGTGAAGGAGCTAGAAATAGCCATTCTATAAAGGAAGATGGATTTATATACGTAAATACAAGAAATGAAATAAGGATAAAATAAACGAAATGTTTTTCGATAAGGAGTGTTTGTTGTGAACGTAACAATTTATGATGTAGCAAGGGAAGCAAGCGTGTCGATGGCAACGGTTTCTCGTGTGGTAAACGGAAATCCAAATGTAAAACCATCAACTAGAAAAAAAGTATTAGAAACAATTGAAAGACTAGGCTATCGTCCGAACGCAGTAGCGCGTGGATTAGCAAGTAAAAAAACAACGACAGTAGGAGTTATCATTCCTGATATTTCAAATATTTTCTATGCAGAATTAGCGCGTGGAATCGAAGATATTGCAACGATGTACAAATATAATATCATCTTAAGTAACTCCGATCAAAATCAAGATAAAGAACTTCACCTTTTAAATAACATGCTTGGTAAACAAGTAGACGGAATCATCTTCATGAGTGGGAATGTAACGGAAGAACACGTAGAAGAGCTAAAAAAATCACCGGTTCCAGTTGTACTTGCAGCATCAATCGAATCAACTAACCAAATCCCATCTGTAACTATTGATTATGAACAAGCAGCTTTTGATGCAGTGCAATCACTAATTGACAGCGGTCATAAAAATATTGCATTCGTTTCAGGTACGTTAGAAGAACCAATCAATCATGCGAAAAAAGTAAAAGGGTACAAGCGTGCTCTTACTGAAAGCGGATTGCCTGTACGTGATTCTTATATTGTAGAAGGAGACTACACGTACGATTCAGGTATTGAAGCGGTTGAAAAACTATTAGAAGAAGATGAAAAGCCAACTGCTATTTTCGTTGGAACGGATGAAATGGCATTAGGCGTTATTCACGGGGCACAAGATCGTGGGTTGAATGTACCAAACGATCTAGAAGTTATCGGTTTTGATAACACAAGACTTTCAACAATGGTTCGTCCTCAGTTAACATCTGTTGTACAGCCAATGTATGATATTGGTGCAGTAGCGATGCGTCTCTTAACAAAATACATGAACAAAGAAACGGTAGACAGCAGCATTGTACAGCTTCCTCACCGCATCGAGTTCAGACAATCAACAAAATAATACCTGTGAATGAATAAGAACGAATCCAAAGTTCAGACACGGGGAGATAGAATATGAAAAAAATTGATATGCTCACACCTATAGGGATACTAATTGGTATCTCTATGGTTGTGTTTGGGGTTATTTCAAGTGGAGGAATGAGCGGTTTTTTAGCTTTTATTGATGTACCATCGATTTTAATTGTACTGGGAGGCGTTTTTGGTACGCTGTGCGTGAGTTTTCCTTTAAAACAATTGAAAAATATGGGAAAAGTAGGGAAACAAGCGTTTCAATCTAAAGAAATAAACGTAGAAGAAATTGTAGGAACATTTGTACATTTATCGGAAAAAGCGCGTCGAGAAGGACTTCTATCGTTAGAAGCAGAGCTTGAACAAATCGATGATTTATTTGTGAAAAAAGGTATTTTGCTAGCCATTGATGGAGTAGAACCGGAAATGATTCGAGAGCTGCTTGAAGCTGAAATAGCTGCATTGGAAGAAAGACATGCGAGAGGTCGAAGTATGTTTGAAAAAGCAGGCGATTATGCCCCCGCTTGGGGAATGATTGGGACGCTCGTTGGGCTAGTGCTAATGCTTAAAAGCCTTAATACCCCTTCATCGCTTGGGCCTAACATGGCAATTGCTCTTTTAACGACTTTCTACGGGGCGCTGCTTTCAAACTTGTTTTTTCAGCCAATCGCAGCTAAATTAGCTGGTAAAACGGAGCATGAGCTTTTTGTTAAAGAAGTGATTATTGAAGGTGTCATCGGCTTGCAGGCGGGTCAAAATTCTCGCTTTGTGCAAGCAAAGCTAAAAGTATTTGCCCCTGTTGAAAAACGAAAGCTGGAAGAAAAGAGAGAACACGTTCGTGAAGCGTAGAAGAAAAAGGTATTCGGCACAGTCGCCAAAATGGATGGTAACATTTGCTGATTTGGTGACGTTAATATTAGTTTTTTTTATTTTACTATTTTCAATGTCTAGCGTGGATAATCAAAAGTTTCAGACCGTTGTCAATTCGCTTACAAGCGGTGGATCATTAGCTTCTGTAGAAAAGAGCCAGCAGTCTCAAAAGCTGGATAGCATTTTAGCGAAAGTGCAGGACTACCTGAAGGAAAATAAGCTTCAGAATGTCATTACTGCTAAGCGAGATGAACGCGGGGTTGTGCTTATTTTACAAGAACAGGTGCTGTTTGAAACAGGACAAGCCGACATTTTGAAAAAAGGTACCCCTTTTCTGGATGAATTAGGAAGGTTATTCAGTACTATTCCAAATGATATTAAAGTAGAAGGTCATACCGACAATCGACCCATTCACACCTATCGTTATCCATCTAATTGGGAACTATCGGCAGCGCGTGCTAGCGGCGTCATACGTTATTTAACGAACCATTTTTCTCTTTCTGCTAACCGCTTTGAAGCACTTGGATACGGAGATACAAAGCCGCTTGTTCCGAACACGTCTAATGGCAATCTACAAAAAAATAGGCGCGTCGAAATTATTATTTCAGATCCCGAAGCACAGTGAAAAAGGCCATACACTTGTATAGCCTTTTTTAAGAATGAGATGTATGAGAACGAATAGGATAAAGAGCGCGCTCAAGAGTTTGAGCGTTTTTTTCTGTTATTTCTGGTTTTCTTGGAATTGGCTGATAGATATTAGGTTCATCATCCCACTTTGTGCAAACGGGGTGAGGCGATACTTTTGTCCATTTTTCAAGCCATGACAGAGGAAGCATGCCTTCTGCCTTTCGTTCAATCATTTCAAGCCAAATGAATGACCAAGCCCGAGGAACAACCCGCCAAATATCATAACCTCCTCCGCCAACCGCAATCCATCTTCCCTGACAGTATTCATGGGCAATTTCATGAGCAATTTTAGGAATCTCACGGTATATTTTCGTGGTGCCGCATAAATGAGTGAGCGGATCGTAATAATGAGAATCGGCTCCATTTTGTGTCAAGATAACATCTGGTTTAAAAAAAGCAGCTACTTCTTTTAAAGAGGTCTTATAAACGTCGAGCCAAGACTCATCTTCCGTATAAGCATCAACAGGCACATTAAATGAATAACCATAGCCTTCACCGTGCCCGCGTTCGTTAACGTTTCCCGTGCCTGGAAACAAGTAGCGTCCCGTTTCATGAATGGAAAGAGTACAAACGGAAGGGTCGTCATAAAATGTCCATTGCACCCCGTCACCGTGGTGAGCATCTGTATCGACATAGAGAACACGCGCGTTGTACTTTTGCTGCATATATTTGATGGCTACCGCGCTATCGTTATAAATACAGAAGCCGGAAGCTTTTCCTCGAAAGCCGTGGTGCAATCCTCCTCCTAAATTTAGAGCATGCTTAGCTTTTCCAGTCATCACATAATCTACAGCAGTAAGTGTACCCCCAACTAAAAATGCACTAGCTTCATGCATGTTGGGAAACATAGGTGTATCTTCTGTTCCAAGACCAAAATCTGCTGCTTTTTCAACAGAAAGCTCGCCGCTTCCTGCTAATTTTACCGCTTGAATATAGCTAGTATCATGGACAAGCTGAAGTTCTTCATCAGATGCCATCCGCGGTAATACAATATCTTGATTGCCTAAAGCGCCAAATTCCCGTAACAGTTCATATGTTAGTTGAACACGAAGCTGGTTAAACGGATGATTATTGCTGAATTTGTACGAAAGAATATCATCTGAATAAATAAATACAGCATTACTAGTCATTACGTCATCTCCGGTAATTTAGGCCACAACACCTCATAGCCGTTTTCTTTTAATGTATTTATACTAATCAATGGATTAATAGCTTGAATGCGAAGCACAAGGATTTTATATCGTTCATCTACATCAGGGTAGACGAGTACGCTTAAGATGTTTGTTTTCTTTGAACCAAAAAGGGATGTAACTTCAGCGAGCACGCCAGCCTTATTTTCTACTTTTATTTCAATTTGTGAACCTGGCTTATTGGTGCCGGTAAGCTGAATAAACGTATGTAATAGATCTCTTTCGGTAACAACGCCTACTAACCGCTTGTTTTTTGTGACGGGAATACAACCGATTTGATGTTCATAAAAAATACTTGCAATTTCTTCAACAAAATCAAGAGGGTGAGCTGTAATGACTTCTTTTTGCATAATCATCCGCACGGGTTCGGATAGAAGAGCAGATGTATAAGTATTATCTAAAATAGATGGACTTGCATCTCTTACGTCTCGATCAGAAATGATGCCAACTACGTGATGAAGGTCATTAACGATAGGAATATGTCTAATCTTATGTGTATCTAAAAGTTTCATAGCTTCAGCAATCGTATGGTCGGGGGTTAAGGTAACGAGATCAGTTTTCATCATCTCTTCAACAATCATCAGACACAGCTCCTTTTCTTAAAGGTCAGCTTAATACATAAAGCGATTTCGAAAGCGCAGGCTATCAAATTCTTGTATGCTTTCTTGAGGTACTCTGCTCCCGATTCTTACCATCAAACAATTAGCAGGGTGGGAGCTAATCTCCGGATCATCTGTGGCAAACCACGTCAGTCCGCCTTTATTCATCATTTTCTCCATAATTTTGCGGTAATCCCACACATTTAGCCCTGTTCCTTTTAAATCCCAATGCCAGTAGTATTCTGTCGTAATGACAATATAATCTTCCATTGCATCATCCATCATAGATACGATAAGCAAGTTTTTACCAACAGCGTAGCTGCGAAATGGAGCGGCTACCTCTATAGCTCCTAATTCGATTAAATTCTCCATATTTCCTTCCGACCATCGTTCTAGAGGATCGGGATATAAAAAGGTTACATAACCAATGATTGTATGATGATGGCGAGCAATAATGATTCTACCTTCAGGCAAGTTGGCAATCTCGATCAATGCTTCTTTTTGCTGTTCAGGTGGACGAAAGGCCGTTAGTTGCTCATGAAAATCAAGTTGTTGCAAGGTCTTGGAGGAGACAGGTCCTTCAATAACAATTGCTCCGACAGCGGTTTTTAGTTCTTTCATATTGTATGTTTGGGAATGTTTCACATGAATCACCACCTTCAAGCAGTCTTATCTGTATTATAATACAAAAAAAACTTTATATTAAAGCGTTTTCAAAAAATTAAATAAAAGAAAAGGAGTTTTTTAAAATATATAGAATAGAAAATTAAAAGAGATTCTTGTTAATTCGACACTTGTATAACAAAGGTTGTCATATAACAAGGGAGACTATTATCCCAATTCCGACAAATAATTTTTATAAAATTGTGAAAAGTCTATTTTTGTTATATAATAGGTTTGTAAATTTTATACATAAGGGGGAGTTTGTGATGAAGGTGGAAGCGCTTCCTGTAATTGAAGGGGTATACAACTTACAGGACTATGATAAAACGTATCAAACCTTTGACTGGTCACAAGTGGAGAAGGAATTTTCATGGCATGAAACAGGTAAACTAAATGCAGCTTATGAAGCAATTGATAAGCACGCAAACTCTACGCGTAAAAATAAAGTTGCGCTTTATTATCGAGATGCGCAGCGCAATGAGAAATATACATTCAAAGAAATGAAAGAATGGTCAAACAAAGCCGCAAACGTGCTAAAACAAACAGACGTAGAAAAAGGAGATCGCGTGTTTATCTTTATGCCTCGCTCTCCGGAACTTTATTTTGCGTTGTTAGGCGCGGTAAAGCTTGGCGCTATTGTTGGGCCTTTATTTGAAGCGTTCATGGAAGGTGCAGTAAAAGATCGTTTGCAAGACAGTGATGCAAAAGTGTTAATTACAACGCCTGAATTGCTGAGCCGCGTTCCGGTGAAAGATTTGCCAGCTTTAAAACACATTCTCCTTGTAGGGGAAAATGTAGAAGAAGAAGGCATTCAACTAGATTTTCTGAAGCGATTAGAAGCGGCGAATAAAGAGGTGGAAATTGAGTGGGTAGATAGAACAGATGGTATGCTGCTTCATTATACATCAGGTTCAACTGGCAAACCAAAAGGCGTACTTCATGTTCACAACGCAATGCTTCAGCACTATCAAACTGCAAAGTGGGTACTCGACTTAAAAGATGACGATGTGTATTGGTGTACAGCAGATCCCGGTTGGGTAACGGGGACTTCTTATGGGATTTTTGGTCCTTGGCTTGCTGGAGCAACCAATGTGATTGTAGGAGGACGATTTAGTCCAGATGCATGGTATCAAGCACTTGAAGATTTTGGCGTAACGGTTTGGTACAGTGCACCTACAGCTTTTCGAATGCTAATGGGTGCTGGTGATGACTTAGTTAAACGCTATGATTTAAGCAATCTCAGACATGTATTAAGTGTGGGAGAACCGTTAAATCCTGAAGTGGTACGCTGGGGAATGAAGGTGTTCCAAAAACGTATTCATGATACGTGGTGGATGACTGAAACTGGCGGTCAGACGATTTGTAATTATCCGTCTATGAAAATTAAGCCAGGATCTATGGGGAAACCAATTCCAGGTGTACAAGCAGCAATCGTTGACGATCAAGGACAAGAGCTTCCACCTTATCGAATGGGTAACTTAGCAATTAAAAAAGGCTGGCCATCTATGATGCATACGATTTGGAACAACAAAGAAAAGTATGAGTCATATTTTATGCCAGGTGATTGGTACGTATCAGGTGATTCGGCGTATATGGATGAAGACGGTTATTTTTGGTTCCAAGGCCGAATCGATGATGTTATTATGACGGCAGGAGAACGCGTGGGTCCATTTGAAGTAGAAAGCAAGCTTGTTGAACACCCTGCTGTAGCAGAAGCGGGTGTTATTGGTAAGCCTGACCCTGTGCGCGGGGAAATTATTAAAGCATTTATCGCACTTAGAGATGGGTATGAATCTTCAGATGAACTGATTGAAGATATTCGTCAATTTGTGAAAAAAGGGTTAGCTGCTCATGCAGCCCCGCGTGAAATCGAGTTTAAAGATAAGCTACCTAAAACACGAAGTGGTAAAATTATGCGTCGCGTTTTAAAAGCGTGGGAATTAGATTTGCCAACGGGCGATTTGTCAACGATGGAAGACTAAGGAGTAAATGTTTCAATCTTTGTAGGGAAAATAAGTGATTTTTATAAAGTTCAAACAGCCAGCTGTTTGAACTTTTTTTTGGACTTGAATTTTAAAATGAAATCATTCATAATTGTGGGGTGTAAACTTTTAAATAAAATAAACTGCAGTGATAGGAAGAAGTAATACTTGTCTCCCTGTTTAAGAGAGCTGATGGTTGCTGAAAATCAGTACATAGACAAATATGAAATACGTCCTTGAGCATCTTTTGTGAACTTACAGTAGCAAAAGACGGGTAGACCGTTACATCATTTAAGTGGGAAATAATTTATTTCCAAATAGGGTGGTACCGCGATATTTTCGTCCCTTCTTTTTTAAGAAGGGGCGTTTTTTATGTTGTTCAACAAATTGTAACGAGCAATTAGATAAAGGAGAGAATATATAACATGGATATTTTACAAGATCTTGAGTTTCGAGGGCTCATTAACCAACAAACGGATGAAAAAGGTTTAAGTGAACTTTTGAGTAAAGAGTCTGTTCGTTTGTACTGCGGATTCGATCCGACAGCCGACAGCCTTCACATCGGCCACATGCTTCCTGTTTTAATTTTACGTCGCTTTCAACAAGCTGGACACCAACCAATTGCATTAGTTGGTGGAGGTACGGGTCTTATTGGAGATCCAAGCGGTAAAAAAGCAGAGCGTACGTTAAATGAAAAAGAAACGGTTGCCATGTTTAGTGAGCGTATTAAAGGTCAGCTTTCACGCTTCTTAGATTTCGAAGAAGGTGAAAATGCAGCAGTTATTGCAAATAACTATGACTGGATTGGCTCATTAGATGTTATTACATTCCTACGAGATATCGGTAAAAACTTTGGTATTAACTATATGATGGCAAAGGATTCTGTTCAATCTCGTATCGAATCAGGCATTTCATTTACGGAATTTAGCTACATGATTTTACAGTCATACGATTTCTTGAATTTATACCAAACATATAACTGTAAGCTTCAAATTGGCGGCAGCGACCAATGGGGAAATATTACGGCTGGCTTAGAATTAATTCGTAAATCAGAAGAAGATGCAAAAGCATTTGGATTAACAGTTCCGCTTGTAACAAAAGCGGACGGGACGAAGTTCGGTAAAACAGAAGGCGGAGCAATTTGGTTAGACCCTGAAAAAACAAGTCCGTATGAATTCTACCAATTCTGGATTAATACAGATGATCGTGATGTTATAAAATATTTAAAATACTTTACATTCTTATCACACGAAGAAATTAATGAATTAGCAGCTTCTGCAAAAGAAGCTCCTGAAAAACGCGAAGCACAAAAAGCACTAGCGGCAGCGATGACTACGCTTGTACACGGTGAAGAAGCTCTTGAGCAAGCAATTCGTATTTCGCAAGCTTTATTTAGCGGAAGTATTTCAGAGTTAACAGCAGAAGAAATTAAGCAAGGATTCAAGGATGTTCCTTCTTACACGCATACAGGTGAAGATATTGGTTTAATTGATTTACTTGTAGAAAGTAAAATTTCTCCTTCTAAACGTCAAGCACGTGAAGATATTTCAAACGGTGCGATTTACTTAAACGGTGAGCGTGAACAAGATTTACAAAAAACAGTAGGTGCAGAAGACCGTATTGAAGGTCAATTCACAGTGATTCGTCGAGGCAAGAAAAAATATACCCTTATTCAATACGCATAAAAAAAAGGCCGAAAGGCCTTTTTTTATATATAGACAGCAAAAAAGCCGCTCCATAAGGAACGGCTTTTTACTATTAACGAGAGTAGAACTCTACGATTAGTGCTTCGTTGATTTCAGCAGATAATTCAGAACGCTCTGGTAAGCGAGTGAATGTACCTTCTAATTTCTCAGCGTCTACTGTTAAGTAGTCTGGTACGAAGTTGTTAACTTCAAGCGCTTCTTTCACGATTGAAAGGTTGCGAGATTTTTCGCGAACACCGATCACTTGACCAGGTTGTACACGGTAAGATGGGATGTCAACGCGTTTACCGTCAACTAAAACGTGACCGTGGTTAACTAATTGACGAGCTTGACGACGAGTGCGTGCAAGACCCATACGGTATACTAAGTTATCAAGACGAGCTTCTAAAAGAATCATGAAGTTCTCACCGTGCTTACCAGTTAATTTACCAGCAGCAACGAATAAGTTACGGAATTGACGCTCAGTTACACCATACATGTGGCGTAATTTTTGCTTTTCTTGTAATTGTAAACCGTACTCAGAAATTTTCTTACGTTGACCTGGGCCGTGTGGACCTGGAGCGTAAGGGCGTTTTTCTAATTCTTTACCTGTACCACTTAGAGAAAGACCTAAGCGACGAGAGATTTTCCAACTTGGACCTGTATAACGAGCCATGATGACTCCTCCTTGTTTGTGTTTTTATTTTATGCAAAACAAAAACAGACACATTCTAGCGATATGCTCATTTTGTTTTCATGTACCATCGCTCTAGCAGCAGAGAGTTACACGATACACCATCTTGTTAAAAGAATTGCTACTTCTGTAAAACAATCTTTTAATGAGGAACAAAATGAAAAAACATAAAGAAGATTGTATAAGCTGCAATATTTCACACAACGAGTATTATAGGTGTTTCCTCGTATAAAGTCAAGGAAGATTGAAGATTAAAAGAATGTAAAAGAAAGGATATATTCTTTTGAAGTATGAAAGAAGAAGAAAGAACATAAGAAAACGGTGGTGATGGGCTAATCAAACGTTTGTTTAATAAGCAAAAACCGCTGATTTGCAGCGGTTTTTTTGCTTATTCATATTCAAAGAAAGGAAGTGAGTTCTTTGACGAATTCTTCAAGATACTGTTGATCGATCTCATCAAAGCGATTTTTGATTGGACTGTCAATATCAAGAACACCTAAAAGTTTACCATCTTTCACCATCGGTACAACGATTTCAGATTGAGAAGCAGCATCACATGCAATGTGGCCAGGGAATGCATGAACATCTTCAATTCGCTCTGTTCTTTGATTTTGAGCTGCTGTACCGCATACGCCTTTTCCAAGTGGAATGCGAACACAAGCCGGCAGCCCCTGAAAAGGGCCGAGTACTAACTCGCCGTCTTCCATTAAATAAAAGCCTACCCAGTTTACTTCATTTAAAAATTGATTTAGTAAAGCTGAAGCATTTGCTAGATTAGCAATTGTATTGCTTTCTCCTTCTGATAAGGCGCGTAATTGCTTAATTACCAATTCATAATCCTTTTGTTTTGAGCCGCTGTAGTTTTCGACATTAAACAATGTATTCTCCTCCATTCAACATAAGATTTAATGAGTTTTTATCAGGAAACGTCAGTTTTAACGCTACTTTGTCGATAAAAGATTACAGGAACTAAAAAGCCTATCACGAATTATGTAGAGAGGCTACTAAAATCCTTTTTAAATACTGTAACGATTTCTACACAATTTTGCAATCATATGTGTTTTGTAAAAATAAATCGAAATGAGGTGTAGATAGATGGCTGTACAGTCAAAAACGAAAGAGAAAATTATTGATGCGGCTGTTTCTCTTTTTAACGTAAAAGGTTTTGATGGTACGTCGGTGCGCGAGATTGCAGGAAAAGCGAAAGTGAACGTAGCGAATATTTCATATTATTTTCATAGCAAAGAAGGATTGCTTGAAAGTTTAGTGATTTCTTATTTTGAAGGTTATATTGGGGTACTGGAGCAAGCATTCCAAGAAATGAAAAAGCTGTCTTCAACAGAAAGTATGATCGTGATGATTCGAGCTATCTTACATTACCAGCACGAAAATAGGCATATTGCCCGGCTCGTATATAGAGAAATCTCTCTTGACACGATTTTAATTCGAGAAGTTATGACTACGTATTTAACCAAAGAAAAATACTACTTAAAAACAATCCTTGAAAGAGGGATGAAAGAAAAGGAATTTCGAAAGCTGCACGTTTCCTTTACAATCATTGAGCTTAAGGGCATGCTGTCTATGCCTTATCTTCATCCTCAGTACCTAAGTGAAGTTCTTCATATATTGCCTCACGAACCGTATTTTGTTCAGCAATATGCGATTGAGCTTGAGCAATGGGTGCACACAACGGTATGTTTGCCATATGAACGGACAAACAAACTGCGCGTTCAATTATCCTAAATGGAGCTCTCCATAGCCTTGGCCTAAATCCTTCGCACAGTGGGCGTCTGACCCATATACGAGAGGGATTTTTTTCTGTTGGGCTGCTTTTACAACAAAGGGAGCTGGATACGCTTCCTTGCACAAAGGCTTAAACAACCCTGCACCATTATAATCCAAAGCCAGATCTTTCATTTTTATTTCATCGAGTATTGATAAAATAATAGGGGAAAGTGTGTCTTCATATGGAAAGCGAGTTTGAAATTTATGTACGAGTGTCATATGACCAATGCGCTTAGGCTTATAAACGCCTAAATTGGCCTGTACAGAGCGTAATACCGTGTTGTAATACTTATCATATACTTTGCTTACGCTGCCAAACTTCTGTACAATATGTGCAAATACGTCAGCGCTAAAATCTAGGCAGTCATATCCTTCTTCATGTTTTAAGAAGTGGACAGAAAGTATGCTGTCATCGAGATAAGGACCATATTCGTTTAAGAAATCTGTTGTTTCGTGTTCAAATCCTTCAATAAAGTCAACTTCCAATCCGATATTAATACGAATATCGCGCTCAAATTCTTTTTTAACTTGCTGTACGTTTTGAATGTAGCGATCAAGTTTGTCAGGATCCATTCCGCTGTCGCGATCAGGCGTCGGATCACTGAAGCTTTTTGGTAATGGAGCATGCTCTGTAAACGAAATCTCCCCAAAGTTCAGGGAAATCGCCTGTTCAACATATTGTTGCAATGAATCAGGTGAACCGTGTGGGCAAAATGGAGTATGAATATGTTTGTCAACTTTCATAAAAAATGCCTCCTTTTTTCTTCTTTTTCCATTGTAACGACACAAAGTGACTCCATGCCAATATTTTGTATAAAAAAATTTAATTTTTTGCTCAAAAGTTGGACTTTACATGGTATCATAAAAACATTGACGCAAAAAAATTTAAAGGATTAAATTCACCCTTTTTATAAATAAGAAACTTGTCATGTAGAACGCACTGTAAGGGGGCTTAGTATGGAATTCATTATAGCACTAATCATACTTATTATCGGATTAGTTGTGTACGGAATGTTTTCACGTAAAAAGATTTATCAAGAAATTGATCGCCTGGAAACGATCAAAGTCGAATTAGCAAATACGCCAGTTGCAGAGGAAATTTCAAAAGTAAAAGAATTGAACATGACAGGTCAAACTGAAGAGCTATTTGAACGTTGGCGTGAGCAGTGGGATGAAATTATATCAACTAATCTCCCGGAAGTTGATAAAGAACTGTTTGAAACGGAAGAAGCAGCGGATAAATACCGATTTAAAAAAGCGAAGCAGTTATCTATACATATTGATCAAGCCTTAGAACAAACCAAGATAGATATTGAAAACATACTTACTGAACTTCAAAATTTAATTGGTAGCGAACAAGATAATCGATATGATATTGAGGAATTAAATCAGCTTCACCGCCATGTGAAGAAAAAATTGCTCGCACATCGGTATTCCTATGGACATGCTGAAAAAACGTTAGAATACGCAATTAATACATCTAAAGAGCAGTTTAAAAAATACGAGGAAGAGACGATTAACGGAAATTATCTTCAAGCACGTGAGATTGTTCTTCAATTAAAAACTGATTTAACAGCTATTGATTCGTATTTAGAACAAATTCCAAAAGTGTTAGTTGAGTGTCAGACCACTCTTCCTGTTCAGTTCAATGAACTGCTTGACGGGTTCCGCGAAATGAGTGAGCAGGGCTATGTGTTAGATCATCTGCAAGTAGAAGAAACGGTAGAGCTTTTAAAACAAGAAACTGCTGAAATTATTGCAGATATTGAAGAATTATATGTGGAAGAAGCGATTACAAAACTAGATGATGTGAACGAACGCTTAGAGCAGTTATATGACTCACTTGAGCATGAGGTTTTCTCCTATCATAAAATGAACCGTGAATCTCATACGGTATCTAACTTCCTTCGTATGCTTCAAGAACGAAACCGTGAACTTCGTGAAGAAACGCTATTTGTACAGCAAAGCTATCATTTTAAAGAGCGCGATTTAGACGTATATTATAAAATGGACCGCGAACTAAAACGATTGACTAACTTGTACTATAATATTTCGGACAAGGTGGCGGAGCACAATTTAGCCTACAGTGTGATCCAAGAAGAACTCGAAGACGTTTCCAAACAGCTTAACCAATTAAAAGAATCTCAGGAATCCTATAGCGATATGCTACAAGCTCTTCGCAAAGATGAGCTCTCAGCTAAGGACAAAATAGAAGAACTGAAATCTCAGTTGATTGAAGCACGACGCCTTATTCAAAAAAGCAACCTTCCTGGTGTTCCTGAAGAATATAAAGTGCAGCTTGAAAAAACGGTTCATATCTTAAATGAAGTAACCGCTAAGCTGAAAGAAAAACCGCTTAATATTCAAGCTGTTCAATCTTTACTTGAAGATGCTGTTGGTTTTGTTCAGGATACATTTGATGAAACAGAGGCAATGTTAGAAGAAGCGCGACTCGTTGAAAGAGTGATTCAATACGGTAACCGTTATAGAAGTACTCATCACTCAATTGCACAGTCTTTAGAAGAAGCAGAAGAAGCATTTCGTCATTATGAATACAAAGAAGCATTAAAACAGGCATCTGCAGCTATTGAGCAAGTAGATCCTGGTGCGCTGGATCGTATACAGCGTATTGTATCTTCACAGAGTTAAAAAGCTCGTGTCCAAAGGACACGAGCTTTTTTATGATGCTTTTCTTTGCATACTATCTCGTATCTCTTTCAATGCTAATGGTATAGTCTATAATTACGGCAGCAACTGTTAGGATAAGCAAGGGGAGACCTTGCTTATAAAGTGGCAAATAGCTTTGAAAAGATCGTCTATCCTTGTTATGATTACTAAGGCAAAACCTAATTTAAAAAAGTATCAAGGTATGTTATGATAATACGTTGTTCCGAAAAAATGAAGAAGGGGGCGCGCATCCTTGATTTATTTAGATAATAGCGCTACAACAAAACCCTATAATGAAGTCATACAATCTTTTACCAAAGTAGCTACAACTTATTATGGCAATCCATCCTCCCTCCATCAATTTGGCGTACAGGCGGAGAATTTGTTGAGCCGTTCGCGTGAGCAAGTAGCAGAATTGCTGCACGTATCGTCAAATGAAATTATCTTTACATCTGGAGGAACGGAAGGGAATAATTTGGCTATTAAAGGCGTAGCGATGCAATATAAAAGCCGAGGTCAGCATATCATTACGACAAATATTGAACATGATTCTGTTCATGAACCATTCAAGCAGTTAGAATCCCTAGGATTTAACGTTACGTATGTTCCGGTAGATTCCAGTGGTTTTGTATCACCTGCGGCTATTGAATCAGCTATTACGGATGAAACCATTTTAGTATCTGTTATGCATGTAAATAATGAGATTGGCACCATTCAGCCAATTGAAGAAATTGGACAGATGCTGACGAACTATTCCAAGGTGCTTTTTCACGTCGATCATGTGCAGGGGATTGGAAAAGTTCCGCTTTCTTTAGCGGATCATAAAATTGATTTATGCACATTATCAGGACACAAAATTCACGGCTTAAAAGGGACGGGAATTTTATATAAACGAAATGGAGTTCAGCTTCATCCGCTGCTTAGCGGAGGCTCTCAGGAAATGCAGCATCGATCAGGCACGGAAAATGTGCCGGGAATCGTAGCATTTGCTAAAGCACTCCGTTTAACACTTGAACATGCTGCTCAAAATCAGCAAAAAATGCGGAAAATAAAAGCAGAACTGATGGACAAACTTTCTGCTCACGAAAGAATCACGATTAATACGCCGAATGAGCATTCGGCACCTCATATTATAAATTTTACAGCACAAGGTATTAAAGGTGAGGTTTTTGTTCACGCTCTTGAAGAAAAAGGAGTGTTTGTATCCACTACATCTGCTTGCTCATCAAAGCGAAAAAAGCCAAGCAAAACGCTTTTAGCTATCGGTAAAAATTACGAAGAAGCCGATCAATCCATTCGATTAAGCTTGTCAGGCTTAAATGATTATAATGAAGTAACGCCCATTGTAAATGCTATTTTCACAGTAATTGAAGATCTAAAGAAAGTAATGAGGTAAATGATTATGATATATAACCATATTTTAATTCGGTACGGAGAAATCTCAACCAAAGGACAAAATAGAAAAAAATTTGTTGCCCAGCTAAGAAAAAATATCGTAACGGCTCTTAGTGCATTCCAAAATATTCACGTAAAATACACAAGAGACCGCATGTATATTCACTTAAACGGTGAAAATCACGAGCCTATCATCGAACGTCTTCAGCAAATCTTTGGTATTCAGAGCTTTAGTTTAGCATTAAAAGTTGAAAATGAGCTTGAAGCGATTCAAGAAGCAGCGTTAGAAGCAATGAAAGAATTTGATATAGAAGGAAAAACATTCAAAGTATCTACTCGGAGAGCGTATAAACAATTTCCTCTTGATACAAACGAATTAAATTATGCAGTAGGAAGTCATATTCTACGAAATACAGAGCATCTAAAGGTAAACGTAAAAGAACCAAGCGTAAATGTACGAGTAGAAGTGAGAAGTGAAGCAACGTATATTACATGTTTTGATTATCGCGGAGCAGGAGGTCTTCCAGTTGGTACGAGTGGAAAAGCGATGCTGATGCTTTCTGGAGGAATTGACAGCCCGGTTGCAGGATACTTAGCCATGAAGCGCGGTTTAGAAATAGAGGCGGTTCATTTTTACAGTCCGCCTTTTACAAGTGAACGTTCTAAGCAAAAAGTCATCGATTTAACGCAAAAATTAACGGCTTATCACGAAAAAGTAAAGCTTCATATTGTACCGTTTACAGCTGTACAGCAAGCGATTCAAAAGCAAATTCCAGAGAATTATACCATGACCTCTACACGCCGTATGATGCTTCGAATTACGGACCTTATTCGTGAAAAAAATGAATCGTTAGCTATCGTAACTGGCGACAGCTTAGGGCAAGTAGCTAGTCAAACGGTTGAGAGCATGTATGCGATTAATGAAGTGACTAATACGCCAATTTTGCGTCCGCTTGTAACAATGGATAAAACGGAGATTGTTGAAATTGCCCGCAAAATTGATACACATGAAATTTCGAATCGACCGTATGAAGACTGCTGTACAATTTTTACGCCAAGCTCACCAAAAACGAAGCCAAAGCGTGAAAAAATAAATCGATACGAACAATTTTATGATTTTGAAACATTAATTCAAGAAGCGGTAAATAATGTAGAAACGCTTGAGATGACAGCTTCTTCGTCTACAAATACCGCAGACAGCGTAGAAGATTTGTTTTAAAAGGTAAATTTCATAAAATTACCAAAAAAATAATGTATGATGCCATGTGTTTTGACACAATCTATATTCAACAAGGAGGTGAAAACACATGGCAAACACAAACAAATTAGTAGCTCCTGGTTCAGCAGCTGCTATCGACCAAATGAAATACGAAATCGCTTCTGAATTCGGTGTAAATCTTGGACCAGAAGCAACAGCTCGCGCTAACGGATCTGTTGGTGGAGAAATCACTAAACGCTTAGTTCAAATGGCTGAGCAACAACTTGGTGGTAAATAAGTCATATTAACTAAATAATGATGGCTAAAAAGAGTGGGGGAAACCTCACTCTTTTGTCTTGTTTGTTTTGTCACGTATAATAGAGACAAGATCAAGCTTTATAAAGTAAAGGAGATGTTGGCGATGGGGACTTTATTTTACGGCGGCAAAATATATACGATGCTAAAAGAAGGTGAGCATGTAGAAAGCGTATATGTTGAAAAAGGATTCATTGAAGATATAGGCGCAGAAGAAGATCTAAGAATCAAATGGGGTGCTGAGATTAACAAAGAAGTACACCTCAAAGGATATTCAATGTATCCGGGCTTTGTAGATAGCCATCTTCACTTAATTGGTCACGGTGAAAAGCTCCTTAGGCTTGATTTGTCTCAAGCTACTTCTAGGGAAGACGTGCTGATGCGCGTTCGGCAAAAAGTAGAGAGTACACCAAAAGGAGAATGGTTAATTGGAGAAGGTTGGGATGAAAATCAGTGGGAAGATTCCTCTTTGATTCAGTATCAAGATCTTGATCAACTTTCAACAGAACATCCTATTATGTTGAAGCGAGTCTGTCGTCACGGATTAGTAGTAAACGGGACTGCTCTTAAAATAGCCGGGATTACAGCTGAAACACGCGACCCGGAAGGAGGTATTATCCAGAGGGATGAAGCGGGAAATCCTACCGGTTTTTTGGCTGATCAAGCGCAAGAATTAGTAACGGCTCATATTCCTCAAGTATCAGAAGCATACATTCGACAAGCTCTTTCAGTAGCCATTAAAGATTGTGTTCAGCACGGATTGACGGGTGGACATACGGAAGATTTAAATTATTATGGAGGCTTTTTACGTGCATATCAAGCATTTCAAGACGTTATTCATAAAGAAAAGCAGCTGTTTCGTGCTCATTTACTTGTTCATCATGAAGCTGTAGATGATATGTATACATACGTTGAAGAAAAGAAAGACACATCCGCTTTTATTGAAATAGGACCAATGAAGATTTTTGCTGATGGTTCTCTCGGCAGTCAATCTGCTCTTTTAAGCTTTCCATACAAAAGCGACCCTTCTACAAGAGGTGTAGCTATTCAATCACTAGATGAATTAAAACAGCTAGTGAGAAAAGCAAGAGAATTGGGCATGACGGTTGCAATTCATGCAATTGGTGATTTAGCGTTTCAATATGTAGTAGAAAGCATCGAACAATATCCTCCTCAAGCAGGGCAAAGAGATCGTATTATTCATGCGCAAATTCTACGAAAAGATTTAGTTCATCGTGTAAAAAAGCTCCCGGTTGTGCTGGATATCCAGCCTCGGTTTTTAGCCAGTGATTTTCCATGGGTTATTGAAAAAATTGGAGAAGAGCATTTGGACTATTGCTATGCGTGGAAAACGTTATTGGACGAGGGCGTAATGTGTGCAGGCGGATCGGATGCGCCTATTGAACCTATCAATCCCATGTTAACGATTCATGCAGCAGTTTCTAGAAAAACTTCTCCGAACAGCTCGGTCGTTTACATACCTTCTGAGCGACTCTCTGTATTTGAAGCTGTTCGGCTGTTTACATTAGGAAGCGCACAGGCCATTCATCAAGAGCATAAAAAAGGATATATTCAAAAGGACTATGTAGCTGATTTTACCATATTAGAAAGAGATCTGTTTGAGATACCTGCAGATGATATTCCAGGAGTACAGGTGCAGATGACTGCTATTAATGGAGAAATTGTATATCAAAAATAAAAAGCGCCCAAAGGCGCTTTTTATTATAGAAATGTACGCTTAACTCGTTGCCAGAAAGAGTTATCTTTCAGCTTAACCGTTTTAATTTGACGGTCGCTTAAACGAATTTGAACTTGATCAACTTGACGTGCATTTAATGCTTCGTTATCTATTCCAATAATTGGACTGTGGTTGTTGTCATTGGATAGTTTTAAAGTGAGCGTATGCTCAGCGCTTAGGATGAATGAAGATCCTAATGTACGATAGTTATTATTATTTAACGATGCCAATTCGCTGACTTGCATACAAGGAATTAACGGATCAACTACGGCTCCACTTACCGATTTATTATAAGCCGTACTGCCTGTTGGTGTTGAAATAATCATCCCATCCCCACGGAATGTTTCAAAGTGATTTTCGTTAATAAAAACATCTAGACTGAGTGTTTTTATAACTCCTGATCGAATCGAACATTCATTTAAGCAATAAAAAGAAGTTCCTTGATCAATTTGAGTTTGTAAAACGGGAAATCGACGTACTTCTATATTTTCTGTCGTAATAGCTTCAATCATTTTATCCGTTTCATCGATATGAAAATCGCAGTAAAAGCTTAGTTGATCTGAAGTTGTGACACCAGCATATAAGCAGTCATCTCGAAAGCCAGATTGACGGACAGCCTGCAAGAAAGCTCCGTCACCGCCAATACTTACAATGATGTTAGCGCTGTCGAAATGGTCTACTACTTGAAAGTCATATTGTTTTGCAAGTTCAATAAGTGGACTTACGAGCGCCTTTGTTTCCTGGTTTTTTGGATGAAAGAAATAAACGTTACGACGATTTGGCATAGATAGTTCCCCCTTGTTTGTCTGATATGTAAAATATTAGCGATAAAGTAAACTTTTTAAAAAAAGTTTGTTACAATAATTATAGCATTATTGCTTTAGGAATTAAAAGAATAATCTTTTAATTCTGACACCTAAAAAGGAGGATTTTCATGAACAAAAAAAGGTGGATTGCTCTTTTAATTGCGGCCTGCTTATTCATTTTTTCTGCGATTGTTAATATTGGTTTTTCAGTCAAAGAAGAAAAAGATGACGGTCTGGCAGGCATATTTGGAGGAGACGACAGTGAACTATCAGAAACAGTTATCGAAAAAGGGAATGCAGCTAAGAAAATTGCAGTGCTAGAGGTCAATGGAACGATTCAAGATACAGGAAGTGGTTCCTCTCCGCTTATGTCCCAAAATGGTTATAACCACCAAGCATTTTTAAAGCAGCTAGAGGCTGCAAAAAATGATAAGGCAGTTAAAGGAGTCATTATCAAGGTGAATTCACCGGGCGGCGGCGTCGTTGAAAGTGCTGAAATACATAAAAAAATTGAAGAGCTGAAGAAAGAAACGAAAAAGCCAGTGTATATTTCAATGGGATCAATGGCTGCTTCAGGAGGCTATTACATTTCAACAGCTGCTAATAAAATCTATGCAATTCCGGATACTTTAACAGGTTCACTAGGTGTAATTATGCAAAGCGTTAACTACGGCAAGCTGGCTGATAAACTAGGAGTAGAATCTGTTGTTATCAAAAGCGGGGCTCATAAAGATATTATGTCTCCAACAAGAGAAATGACCGGAGAAGAAAAAGAAATTATGCAAACACTTGTAGACAACTCGTACGATGGTTTCGTCAATGTTATCTCTGAGGGACGTCACTTGTCTAAAGAAAAAGTGCGCTCTATCGCAGATGGACGAGTGTACGATGGACGTCAGGCTAAAGAGCTGAAGCTGGTCGATCAACTAGGCTATTTTGAAGATGCGGTAACAGGAATGGAGAAAGATTATAAGTTAAAAGGTGCACAAGTAATTCAATACAATCAAGGATTCGGACTGCCTTCTTGGCTTTCAATGAGCATGCAAAAAGTAATAGGTGGAGATGAACAAGTCACTGCAATGTTAAAAACATTTGCGCAGCCAAGCTCTCCGCGTCTGATGTATTTATATGCAGAATAGAGGTGGGAACATGGAAAATCAGTCTCATTCAACCGAATCAAACGACAATATAAAACATGAGCCAGCGGTAAGTACGCCAATAGGTAGTGAATTCCATTATGCAGGCTTTTGGATGCGCTTTTGGGCATATCTTTTAGATCTAGCTGTGGTAGCTAGCTTGAACTCCCTGCTGATCAAGCCCATTTTCCATTTAGCAGGTATTTCTCGAGGAGATGGATTTTTTTCTCCCTATACGATTGTAACGGTTATTATCTTTTATGGTTATTTTGTTTTAATGACCAAGTATTTTGGACAAACGCTTGGAAAGATGGTGTTTGGGCTTAAAGTAGTATCGCTGAAAGACTCCACGTTAACTTGGCCTGTTGTGCTGTTTCGTGAAGGAGTTGGACGTTATATTTCTAAAACGGTTTTTTTACTAGGCTATTTATTAGTGGCGTTTTTACCTAAGAAGCAAGGAGCACACGATTACTACGCAGATACAACCGTCATACACGAAGGTACAATCAGCAGATAATAAAAAGGGGCTGGAATAAAAGGATTTTAGACGAAGTGAAAAACGAACCACTGATCAAGACTTTTGATTAGTGGTTCGTTTTTTTTGTTATGGTAAACGCAGGTTTCATTTGTTTAGATTCTTCTATCAGTTGATTTCCGTGCAAGACTTCGCCTTCCCCTCCAATCAACTGCGGTGTCACAAGCGGTTCAGCTCATGTATCCCATTTGTTCGTCTTGAGATTGGATTCATTTCGTTATATCATATCTCAACCTCTTTGTATTGTTTCCATAAGGTTTAATATTCTGTGTTTTGGAGATAATGTGAAGCTAAGAAGGAGTGAAGGATGTGCTATGGCTTTTATGGATATTGCTAGCACTTTTAATTGTTATTGTACTTATTGTATGGACAAAAATCACGCTGTTTGTAGATCTTCACCATGTCCGAGATAACGATTATTACAGAGTGAGACTCAGGGCTTGGTTTGGTCTTATTCGCTATACATATGAAATTCCGGTAGTGAAAGTGAAAAAAGATTCTCCTCGTTTGCTTGTTGAAAAGAAGAAAGGAATGGGTGATCAAGGAAAAGAAGACGAGAATTCATGGAGTGATTATTCTGTAGAAGACGGGCTAAGCATGTTAGAAAATGCGAAGCAATTCCTTGAACAGGTAGTCGGTTTTCATAAAATTTTTCGTCGTTTCTTACAGAAAGTGACGGTAAGTGATATTAGATGGCACAGCCGTTTCGGCTTAGGTGACGCTGCGTTAACAGGCGTACTTACCGGGGCTGTATGGTCTGCAAAGGGGGGCATAGTTGGTATAATCAGCCGTTATATGAAACTAAAAGATATGCCTGTAATGAGCGTTACTCCTGTATTTCAACATCTTTGGTCAGAAACGGTATTTGAGTGCATAATTTCTTTTCGAGTTGGTCAAGCTATTCTAGTAGGTTTACGGACCTTGAGATACTGGCGGCATACGTCCAAAAAGCGTCGCAAAAGATGGAAGTCGTCAAATAAGAACAAGACACACTCTGTGAAAACATAAGGAGGTTATCTTAATGGCAGAACATCCAATTAAAAGTTTAATGTCGACAGCTATGGAAAATTTAAAGGAAATGATTGATGTTAATACAATCATTGGGGATCCTGTAGAAACACCTGATGGAAGTGTTATTTTAACTGTCTCAAAAGTCGGTTTTGGTTTTGCAGCGGGCGGAAGCGAGTTTGGAGTAGAAGGGCATGCATCATCTTCTCCTGGACAGCATCAGCAAGAATCAGGTCATCCATTTGGCGGAGGTAGCGGTGGCGGTGTATCAATTACGCCAATTGCCTTTTTAATTGTGAGTGGAAGCGGAATTAAAATGCTTCACCTTAACGAAAGTACACATTTATATGAAAAGATTTTAGATACAGCCCCTCAAGCAATTGAACGCGTGCAGCAAATGTTTAAACGAAACAATCATCAGCAGGATCATCATAATCAACAAAATCAGCAGCATGATAGTGCAAACGATTTTAATTTGTAGGTATAAAATAAAGCTTTGCTTGCTTCTTTGAATAGTAAAAGAAGCAAGCAAAGCTTATTTTGTTTGGTTTGTTTTCTAGCTTGGAGTGCCATGTTTTGTATGTCATTTAATTGCAATATAGAGACAGACAAGCTAATATGAACAGTGTACATACTTATTTAAAGGAGGAATTATTCGTGACTAAATTTAAAGGTAACGATGTAACATTATTAGGAAATCAAGTGAAGGTTGGAGACAAGGCTCCAAACTTTACCGTTTTAGCAAATGATTTATCAGAAGTAACGCTTGACAGTACAAAGGGTTCTGTTCGCCTAATCAGTGTAGTTCCTTCTATTGATACTGGAGTTTGTGATGCGCAAACTCGCCGCTTCAACGAAGAAGCAGCTAAATTAGATAACGTAAAAGTATTAACAGTAAGCGTAGATTTACCGTTTGCTCAAAAGCGCTGGTGTGGTGCTAATGGCATTGATAATGTTCAAACTTTATCTGACCACCGCGACTTATCTTTCGGAGAAGCATATGGTGTAGCTATTCAAGAATTACGCTTATTAGCTCGTTCGATCTTTGTGGTAGACTCAAATGACAACGTAACGTATGTTGAGTACTTACCAGAAGTAACTGAGCATCCGAACTACGAAGCAGCAATCGAAGCAGCTAAAACAGCTAAGTAAGATTGTCAGTGGCGTTCGGCAGAAGGCGGAAAACAATGTTTTTCGCCTTCTTTGTGTTTTAAGAAGTTTTTATGATAAAATATGTTGTTCCAAATAGGACGTTTACTCATTTATATAGATATTATTTCATTACACAGGAGGCAGAACATGAGTCAGTTAGCTAGTATGGAAAAGCTATTTGGTGTAATTGATCAAACAGCTATTATTTTAAGAAAAGAACTAAACTGCGTATATTTAGAAGCAGTAGCTGAAACGGGAGAAAATTTGTTTCAAGGAACTATTTTACAAGAAGAGCTAGATGAGGTAACTAAAAAACGTTTGAAAAAAGAGTACGATTCAATCACGCTTGATCATTTTGAAAAAGAAACGATTCGAAAAGCGTATCAGCTGGCTATTTTAAAAGGCATGAAAGAAGCAGTTCAGCCTAACCATCAAATGACGCCTGATGCTGTAGGACTATTTGTCAGCTACCTAGTTGGAAAGTTCATGGCAGGAAAAGATAAATATACGCTTTTAGATCCAGCAGTAGGAGCAGGGAACTTATTAACAACAATTTTAAATACACACGCTGCGTCAATTGAACACGTATACGGTGTAGACGTGGATGATTTATTACTTCAATTGACATATGTAAATGCAAATTTACAGAAGCATGGCGTTCAATTATTCAACCAAGACAGCTTACAGCCGCTTTTTATTGATCCTGTTGATTTAGTTGTCTGTGACCTTCCTGTTGGTTATTATCCAAACGACGAAGGGGCAAAAGAGTATAAGGTAAGAGCTGAAGAAGGTCACACCTATGCTCATCACTTATTTATTGAACAAAGCTTGCGTCATGTAAAAGATGGAGGATACGTAGTAGCCCTTATTCCAAATAACTTGTTCGAATCTGAACAGTCTCATTTATTACAGCCGTTGCTAAAAGAGGAAGCAATCGTTCAAGGAATCGTTCAGCTGCCGCTTTCAATGTTCAAACAAGAGCAGGCTGCTAAGAGTATTATCATTCTTCAAAAGCAGGGAGAAGGGGTAACAGCGCCTGATCAAGCGCTGCTTGTGAATTTGCCGAAGTTCAGTAATCGAGAAGCAATGAGTGATATTATGGCTCAAATGGACCAATGGTTCAGCGTTAATAAAAAGTAAGTCTTTTTCGAAAATAATGAATATTTTCCGGTAGCGTTTTCATGATGTATAGCTCTTGAAATCTATTGTCGTGAATGATTAAATGAATAAGGATAGAAATCGTGTCGAAATGCATAGAATATTGTAGAGATTACACTTTTATGTTCTGTTCGTTATGTTTATGATGCACGTATAATAAAGAAGGAGCTGTTTTTTTATGTCAAAAATCATGGCAATCAACGCCGGCAGTTCTTCACTTAAGTTTCAATTATTTGAAATGCCAAGTGAGACGGTATTAACAAAAGGTTTAGTAGAACGAATTGGTTTAGATAACGCTGTTTTCACGATCTCGGTAAATGGTGAAAAACAAACGGATATTACAGAAATCCCTGACCATGCTGTTGCAGTTAAAATTTTAGTTGAAAAGTTACTTTCTCAAAACATCATTCAATCATACGATGAAATCACTGGTGTAGGTCACCGTGTAGTACACGGCGGAGAGAAATTTGCTGATTCTGTTTTAATCACAGATGAAACACTAGCGGAAATTGAAGCTTTATCTGATTTAGCACCGCTTCACAACCCAGCAAACATTGTGGGAATTAAAGCGTTCCAAGATATTCTTCCAAATGTTCCAGCTGTAGCAGTCTTCGATACAGCATTCCATCAAACAATGCCAGAAAAATCATTCTTGTACAGCTTACCGTACGAGTACTATGAAAAGTATGGCGTTCGTAAATACGGTTTCCACGGCACATCTCATAAATATGTTTCTGAGCGTGCAGCTGAGCTTCTTGGCCGTCCAATCGAACAATTACGCTTAATTTCTTGTCACTTAGGTAACGGTGCAAGTATCGCTGCAATTGAAGGCGGCAAGTCAATTGATACATCAATGGGCTTCACACCATTAGCTGGTGTAGCAATGGGAACTCGTTCAGGTAACATTGACCCTGCATTAATTCCATTTATTATGGAGAAAACAGGAAAAACTGCTGACGAAGTATTAAATGTATTAAATAAAGAAAGTGGTCTTTTAGGTGTATCTGGTATTTCTAGTGACCTACGCGATCTAATCAAAGCAAGCGCTGAAGGCAATGAACGCGCTGAAACAGCACTTGAAGTATTTGCTAGCCGTATTCATAAATATATCGGTTCTTATGCTGCTCGTATGTCTGGTGTAGATGCAATCATCTTCACAGCAGGTATTGGAGAAAACAGTGATGTTGTACGTGCTCGTGTTCTTCGCGGTTTAGAGTTTATGGGCGTTTATTGGGATCCAGCTTTAAATAGTGTACAAGGAGAAGAAGCATTTATTAGCTACCCTCATTCTCCAGTTAAAGTTATGGTTATTCCTACAGACGAAGAAGTTATGATTGCACGTGACGTTACTCGTTTAGCGAATATTTAAGTTCATAAACTGCCTCTTCAATGCATGAATTCTCATAAATTGTCAGGCAAACTAACGAAAAGCTGATTTCCTTGTGAGGAAATCAGCTTTTTTATATAGCGTAAGTAGCCGACGGTTGAAAGAAGGTTTACAACGTATAGAAGAAAGAAATAATATAGGAAGCAAAATGTAACGGATGCATTATTTGTTATAATAAAAATAAAACTACTTATTTCTTGAAAGGGTGACATGATGATACTAACGAATCGCGAAGAACAGCTTTTAGAAGAAATCTATAAATGGGAAGAGAGCTTACAGAGTGTAGAAGCAACTGAGATGGAGTTATTGTACGAAGAGTGGTTAGAAAAAGGGCTTAACTTAATTCCAGCTTCTGTTCGTGAGACCTATTTACATAAAATTGATGAGGGACTCTTTCAGTTAACTGCATTAATTCAAGGTACGGAAATGCAAACTCAAGCGACAAAACGAATTATTGAAACCGCCCGTGTATTCAAAGAGGATATCACAGATCTGTCAGAAATGAATTCCCTTCAAGTAGATCAGCTTTCTTATATATGCGAACAGCAAATGGCCAAGCTTCGATTGTATGCGCTGAGTCAAGGAGCACTTTCAGGAACCGGACAATCGCTGCTAGTCGGTATTGATATACCTGCTGTTTTATGCATGAATATTCAAGCGGTGCAACAGGCAGCAATGAGCTACGGCTATCATATCCAGACACCTTCAGAGCTTATGCTAACGCTAAAAGTTTTCCATGCAGCAACGTTACCTAGACACCTTCAGGCTCAGGGGTGGCATCAATTAAAGAGTGAGTTAAGCCAAGAATTTGACCCGTATTTTTATGAAGGTGTTGATCAAATTGTAGATAAAACGTGGCTGCAAAAAATCGTTGTGCAAATCGGGAAAACGCTAGCTATATTCGCTGCGAAGCGAAAAGTTTATAATCGTTTGCCAATTGTGAGTATGATGGTTGGCGGAGGGATGAATTATCGAATGGCCAAACAAGTGACAGATTATGCAAAGCGCTTTTACCAATACCGCTATTTGCTGGATAAGAAAAACGAGTCTCATTAATTTTTCATGAGACTCGTTTTTTTGTCTATCCGTGAACTTTTTTTGATATTTCCTCATTTGTTCGATACCAAATCCACAAATCATTAATAATAGAAGCAAGTTCTCCTATCTCGCTATTTAATTCACAAGAGCGGATAAAATTAGTCTCATCTTCTAACGCCGCTTGTTTTTGATTAATACTCTTTTCTAAAGATTGAATTTTGTCTGGAATCTGTCCCCGAATGGATTCCCATGTTAGGAGGATATCCTGCTGAACTTTTTCAGAATAGAATGTCCATTCTCTTTCAAGAGCAGGAATTTTTATACCGAGTCTGTTGTCATAAGTAAAAAAGCGCTCCATTTTTTCACCTCTTCCCTTCCATTTTATACAATGACAAAAGCCACAGCTACTGTAAATGAAAAATAAATCATTTATACTTGATTTATGCATATAAATATACACAGTATGTAAGAAAGAAATATTCATTCATGTCTATTTTTACAGTATTTTAAGAGATTTTACCCTATTAAATTAAAATAAATGTGAATTTATATACTTTTTTTTGAATAACTATTGAAAATAGATTAAAAAGTTGTTAAAGTAATAGTAGATTAAATGAATAAAAATTAAAACGGTTGTATTAATATATATATAATTTGTGGGAGGAATAGATAATGAGTAATCCAAAAGTTGTTTTAGCATATTCCGGAGGTTTAGATACATCAGTTGCAATTAAATGGTTACAGGAAAAAGGGTACGATGTAGTAGCTTGCTGTTTAGATGTAGGCGAAGGAAAAGATTTGAAATTCGTTAAAGAAAAAGCCTTAACAGTTGGAGCGGTATCATCATATGTGATTGATGCAAAAGAAGAATATGCCAATACATTTGCGTTAGCAGCACTTCAAGCACACACATTATATGAAGGAAAATATCCATTAGTATCTGCACTATCTAGACCGCTAATCGCTAAAAAGCTTGTAGAAGTAGCAGAACAAGAAAATGCAGTAGCTGTCGCACATGGATGTACGGGAAAAGGAAATGACCAAGTGCGTTTCGAAGTATCAATTAAAGCATTAAATCCACACTTAGAAGTTTTAGCTCCTGTTCGTGACTGGAAATGGTCTCGTGAAGAAGAAATCGAGTATGCAAAAGAAAAGAATATTCCAATTCCAATTAACTTAGACAGCCCATTTTCAATTGACCAAAACTTGTGGGGAAGAAGTAACGAGTGTGGCGTTCTTGAAGATCCTTGGGCAGCTCCACCTGAAGAAGCATATGACCTAACGGCTTCTCTTGAAAACACTCCGGACACAGCGGATGTAGTAGAAATTGAATTCGTTGAAGGTGTTCCAGTATCATTAAACGGTCAATCTTACACGCTAGCTCAGTTAATTCTAGAATTGAATGAAATTGCAGGTAAGCACGGAGTTGGACGTATTGATCATGTAGAAAACCGTCTTGTGGGAATTAAATCACGTGAAGTATATGAGTGTCCAGCTGCTATGACATTAATTAAAGCACACAAAGAGCTTGAAGATTTAACATTAGTGAAAGAAGTAGCGCACTTTAAACCAGTGATTGAGAAAAAATTAACAGAAGTTATCTATGAAGGTTTATGGTTCTCTCCATTAACAAATTCACTGCTTGCATTCTTAAAAGATACGCAGCAATATGTGAATGGAACAGTGAGAGTAAAACTATTTAAAGGGCATGCTATCGTAGAGGGACGTAAATCTCCTAATTCTTTATACAATGAAAAACTTGCAACATATACAAAAGAAGATGAATTTGATCACAATGCAGCAGTTGGTTTTATCTCATTATGGGGACTTCCAACACAAGTGAGCAGCATGGTAAATCAAAAGAAGGTGACAACGGTATGACCAAACTTTGGGGAGGGCGTTTTACGAAACGCCCTGAACAATGGATTGACGAGTTCGGTGCGTCGATTTCATTTGATCAGCATCTTGTAGAAGAAGATATTGAAGGCAGTTTAGCACATGTAACAATGCTTGAGAAATGCAGTATTCTTTCTGGAGATGAAGCGTCACAAATTAAAAAAGGCCTTCAAACACTGCTTGAAAAAGCTAAGAAGAAAGAATTAACATTTTCTGCTCAATATGAAGATATTCATTTAAATTTAGAAAAGTTATTAATTGATGAAATTGGTCCGGTTGGAGGAAAGCTTCATACGGGTCGAAGCCGTAATGATCAAGTTGCTACAGATATGCACTTATATTTAAAAAAGCATGTTCAGCAAATTGTAGGGCTGATTGAAAATCTAGAAGATGTATTGCTTACAAAAGCAGATCAGCATGTTGAAACCATTTTTCCAGGCTACACACATTTGCAGCGCGCGCAGCCGGTTTCTTTTGCTCATCATTTAATGGCTTATGTTTCAATGTTCAAGCGCGATGCTGAACGTTATGCGGAATCGCTGAAGCGTATTGATTTATCTCCTTTAGGAGCAGGAGCTTTAGCTGGTACAACATTCCCAATTGATCGTCATTATAGCGCTGAGCTTCTAGGCTTTAATGGGATTTATCAAAACAGTATGGATGCTGTCAGCGATCGTGACTTTATTTTAGAGTTTTTAAGCAACAGTTCTATTTTAATGATGCATTTATCTCGTTTTTGTGAAGAGTTAATTTTATGGTCTAGTCAAGAATTTCAATTTATTGAAATGGATGATACGTACGCAACGGGCAGCAGTATTATGCCTCAAAAGAAAAATCCTGATATGGCGGAGTTAATTCGTGGTAAAACAGGACGAGTATATGGTCATTTATTTAGTCTATTGACTGTGTTAAAAGGCACGCCTTTAACATACAACAAAGACTTGCAAGAAGATAAAGAAGGCATGTTCGATACGGTTACAACGATTGAAGGATGTTTGACCATTTTTGCTGGCATGATCGAAACAATGACAGTAAAAACAAATGTTATGGAAAAAGCTACGAAACAAGATTTTTCAAATGCAACGGAGTTAGCTGACTATCTTGCTTCAAAAGGTATGCCGTTTCGTGAAGCACATGAAGTGGTTGGGAAACTGGTTCTCGTTTGTATTCAGAAAAATATCTACCTAATGGATTTGCCGCTTGAGCAATATAAGGAAGCGTCAGATTTATTCGAGGAAGACATCTATCATGTATTAAGTCCAAAAACAGCTGTTAATCGCCGTAATAGCGCGGGAGGAACAGGATTTGAACAAGTAAAAAAAGCAATTCAGCTAGCTAAAGATGAATTGCACGAAAAAACATCGATATAAAAAAGTTATCAAAACGTCCGCAGAAAAATCTGCGGGCGTTTTTTGATGTGAGATAAATGGTATAACTAGAGCATTTAAGAAGAAAATAGAAAAGATCATGTAAGGGATTATGAAGTGAAGTTCACATTCGTAAAGAAAATAGAGTGAAAAAGGAGAAGTGACATATGAAAGACAAAAAACATCCGCAGCATGTATATGAATATGATTTTGAAGGAGAAAAAGAGACATCAAGACAGCTGATGGATTCTTATTCAAGCGGCGTCATTGGCGATGCTATGGCTTCTGTAGTCGAAAATCCAGAAGCACAGAGTGATAACGAACTATATGAATAACTAGATGCATATACTGTATATAGACTAAGAAAAGCAGGATTATGCTGAGTTCTATCGAAAGGTAACGTCATAGTAAATCCGATTTTCTAAAGGATTTGGTGTGGCGTTCTTTTTTCAGTTAATCACTGATATAAGAAAAGAGGGATAAAGGTGAAAATTGGAGTGCCGAAAGAAGTAAAAAACAATGAAAATCGCGTAGCTATTACTCCAGCTGGTGTTACAGCTTTAGTTAACGGTGGGCATGATGTATATATTGAAACACAGGCAGGAGAAGGCTCTGGATTCCATGATGAAGATTACACAAATGCAGGAGCTTCTATCGTAAATACTGCAAAAGAAGCATGGGATGCTGAAATGGTTATGAAAGTAAAAGAACCGATTTCAGAAGAATACGGATATTTTCGTGAAGGACTGATTTTGTTTACGTATTTACATTTGGCAGCTGAAGAAGCATTAACGAAAGCATTGATTGATAAAAAGGTGGTAGGCATTGCTTATGAAACTGTACAGCTTCCAAACAAAAGCTTGCCTCTGTTAACGCCAATGAGCGAAGTTGCAGGAAGAATGTCTTCTCAGATTGGAGCTCAATTTTTGGAGAAAACCAAAGGTGGCAAAGGGATTTTATTAAGTGGAGTTCCAGGCGTGCAAAGAGGAAAAGTAACAATTATTGGAGGAGGAGTAGCAGGAACCAATGCTGCTAAAATTGCGGTCGGATTAGGGGCTGATGTTACAATAATTGATTTAAACGCTGATCGCCTTCGCCAGCTTGATGATTTATTTGGTAAAGAAGTGACGACATTAATGTCAAATCACTATAATATCGCACAATCTGTAAAAGAGTCAGATTTAGTGATAGGAGCGGTTCTCATACCGGGAGCTAAAGCGCCAAAGCTTGTCACCGAGGAAATGGTTCAAACGATGTCAAAAGGATCCGTTGTAGTTGATATTGCTATTGATCAAGGGGGGATTTTCGAAACAACTGATCGCATTACCACTCACGATAACCCGACTTATTCGAAGCATGAGGTCTTGCATTATGCTGTTGCTAATATGCCAGGAGCTGTTCCCCGCACGTCGACCTTAGCACTGACCAACGTAACGGTGCCTTATGCTCTGCAAATAGCAAGTCAGGGATATAAAAAAGCATGCTTAAAAAACCCTTCCCTTCTTCAAGGTATCAACACCCTAAATGGGTTTGTCACTTACGCGGCTGTAGCAGATGCACACGGTCTCACTTACGCTGATGCAACAACTTTATTAGAGCAAGCATAATAAGGCATGTTTTTGCGCAGTTTGTGATATGATAGCCGCGTATTCACTTGTTTTGTAACCAAAACGGACGGGTAGAATATAGAAAAGGTTAGTGTAAAAGGAGAGAATAAATGATGCACGTTTCTTACCATGGACATTCTATTGTTAAAATTGAAACAAAAGGAAAAACAATTTTAATTGACCCGTTTATCACTGGAAATGAATTAACAGATTTAAATGCTGAAGATGTAAAAGCAGATGTGATTTTACTGACTCATGGCCATAATGATCATGTAGGCGACACGGTTGAAATTGCTAAGCGCAGCGGTGCACTTGTTGTGGCAGTAGCAGAATTAGCTACATATCTTAGCTGGCAAGGCTTAAACGTACATCCAATGAGCATAGGCGGAGCCTATACATTTGATTTTGGCACGGTAAAATTGACGCAAGCTTTCCACGGTTCAAGTTATACAGAAAATAATGAGAAAATTATTTATACAGGAATGCCGGCTGGTTTGCTTTTAACGATTGAAGGAAAGACAATTTATCATGCTGGAGATACGGCTTTATTTTCTGATTTAAAGTTAATTGGTCGCCATGAGCCTGACGTAGCATTTCTTCCAATTGGAGATAACTTTACAATGGGACCTGAAGATGCGGCTATCGCGGCGGAATGGGTGCAGGCAAAGCTTGTTGTGCCAATTCACTACAATACATTCCCTGTAATTAAGCAAGATCCTCATCAATTTATTGAGTCTTTATCTGGTATTGAAGGAAAAGTATTAAAAGTTGGAGAAGGATTGGATCTTTAATCATAAATAGAGGCTGGGACAAAACGATTTCAGTTAAAGTTAAAAAAGAACGAGTAATCGATAATATCGATCACTCGTTCTTTTTTTATTGTTATGGTGAACGTAGGTTTCATATATGTAGCGGCTTCTAGCTGTTGATTGGAGGGCAAGACGAAGACTCCTGCGGGAAAAGCGGAATAGGTGAGACCCCGCAGGAGTGCAAGCGACGAGGAGGCTCACCGGCCGCCCGCGGAAAGCGAAGTCTTGCACGGAAATCAACTGCGGTGTCACAAGCGGTTCAGCTCATGTCTCACATTTGTTCGTCTTTAGATTGAATCGATGCAGTTATGTCTTAATCTCTTTTTATTTGTAAAGAAACGTTCTGCTTTTTTTACTTCCCTGCATACGATAGTAATAATAAGGAGGGAGAGCTATGGAAAAAAATCGAGTTATTTTATCGCTTTTATTATGCGGAGTGATGCTTTACTATGCAATGCCGCACTTAGTGTTAACAACTTCGAGTTTGCAAGGGATTTTTAGTATAAGCTGGCTTACCTTTGCTCTTTTTGTAGCCGGAGGCAATTTGTCATCACTGCTTTATGCACCGCGCCGCAAGAAGGCAGGTATTCAAAAAAATAGTGCGAGAAAGCCTTTGCGTCAAAGAGGTTAGATTGAATCCATTTCACTTCCCCCGTATAATAAAAGAAAAGACATATGAAACGTAAAAACGTTTTAGAAGGGTGAAGTACACGTGGCGACAAAACATGAGCAAATTTTACAGTATATCGATTCGCTTCCAATTGGTGAAAAAATTTCAGTGCGCCAAATTGCCAAAGAACTGAATGTCAGTGAAGGCACGGCGTACCGAGCAATAAAAGACGCGGAAAATAAAGGATATGTTTCAACGATTGAACGAGTTGGGACCATTCGAATTGAACGAAAGAAGAAAGAAAACATTGAAAAGCTCACGTTTGCTGAAGTAGTAAACATCGTGGATGGACAAGTGCTGGGCGGACGTGAAGGTTTGCATAAAACGTTAAACAAGTTTGTTATTGGAGCGATGAAGCTTGATGCTATGATGAGGTATACCGAGGCCGGAAACCTTCTTATCGTAGGGAATCGAGTAAACGCTCATGAATTAGCTCTTGAAGCAGGAGCAGCCGTGTTAATTACGGGCGGCTTTGATACGGAAGAATGGGTTAAGCAGCTTGCGGATGATCTTAAGCTTCCTATTATTTCAACGAGCTATGATACGTTTACAGTTGCAACGATGATTAATCGTGCCATTTATGATCAGCTGATAAAAAAAGAAATTGTGCTTGTAGAGGATATTTTAACACCTATCTCTGAAGCGGTTAGCTTGCAGTTAACCGATACGATTGAAAAATGGCATGAATGTAACGATAAGACTCACCACAGTCGTTTTCCTGTAGTGGATCAGCATATGAAAGTTCACGGTATGGTCACCTCAAAAGATGTTATTGGATATGACCTTTCTACTTCAATTGAAAAAGTAATGACGAAAAATCCCATGACGGTTCATGGGAAAACATCGGTCGCTTCTTCTGCGCATATGATGGTATGGGAAGGGATTGAAGTGCTGCCTGTAGTGGATGATTACCACCGGCTAGAGGGCATTATCAGCCGTCAAGATGTTTTAAAGGCGCTGCAAATGATTCAGCGTCAACCGCAGGTAGGAGAAACCATTGACGACATTGTAACCAATCAATTTATGGATGTACAAGAGACAAAAGAAGCACCGGTGTATCGCTGTGAAGTAACGCCGCAAATGACGAATTATATGGGGACTATTTCATACGGAGTTTTCACTACTATTGTAACGGAAGCCGCCAATCGTGTTCTTCGCTTATATAAAAAAGGTGATTTGGTTATTGAAAACATCACCGTTTATTTTATTAAGCCAGTTCAAATTGAAAGCGTAATTGAAATTCGTCCTAAGCTATTAGAACTTGGTCGGAAGTTTGCTAAATTAGATGTAGAAGTCTACAATGCCGGGGTTGTAGTAGGGAAAGCGATGATGATGGCTCAGTTATTGGAAAGAGTATAAAAAAAGAAGCTGCTCTGCAGCTTCTTTTACATTTGATCAGCTTCTTTTATTGCATAAGGCTGATAGTACTTGTAAGCTTTGATACCGGCTAATATGCTGCCTGAACCGAATAATACAAATAGTATGCCGATGATAAGCGAAAGGCTTGTTTCGTAAATAAACCATTGATTGATTCCAAAAAATAATACAAAAGAGCCAAGACAAATACTCGACTTAGCGGAAATCCATTTTCGTTCCATTGGGCGTTTCGAACGTACGTATTTTACTTTTAAATACATGTAGAAAACAAAGGACACAACGATTAAAATCATAAAAAATGGCACAGACGCCCCTCCAGTCCGGTGTATTTCTATCTGTAATGTTTCTAGATGTTAGTAATGCGTAGTGTTGAAAGTGTTTACAGTAGTATCTATTATTTTACAGGTCGATGACAGAAAATTCTACTAGTGATTGATTCTTCTTTTAAAAAAGAGAAGAGATATGATTTAATAAATAATATGGATACAGCGCTGTGGAAGTGTAAGTGCATGTGGTGCGTACATAAAACAAGAACAGTATTGACAGGAGAGAGAAAATGAAAGCACAAATATTAGAAGCTATTAAGCAGTTTGACACCATCATTATTCACCGGCACATTCGTCCAGATCCAGATGCATACGGATCTCAGTGCGGATTAGCGGAATTGTTAAAAACATCTTTTCCGGAGAAGAAGGTATACGTAACGGGAGAAGAAGCGGAGTCATTAAAATTTTTATACCGTATGGATGACATCGCTGATGACACCTACAAGGATGCGCTTGTCATCGTTTGTGATACGGCTAATGAAGCACGAGTATCAGATCAGCGCTACGTAAATGGAAAAATGGTCATTAAAATTGATCACCATCCAAACCAAACTCCTTATGGTGATTTGCTTTGGGTTGAGACGTCTGCTTCTTCAACAAGCGAAATGATTTATGAATTTTACTTGGAAGGAAAAGAAAAAGGATTATCTCTGAATGATGAAGGAGCAAAGCTGATCTTCAGCGGTATCGTCGGAGATACGGGTCGATTTTTATTTCCAAATACAAAGCCGAAAACGTTTTGCTATGCAAGTGAATTGATTCAATATGGTTTCAATTTTAAAGATGTATATGATCAGTTATACAAAACAAAAGAAAACGTCGCTCACTTACATGGATATGTGCTGCAAAACTTTACGATGTCTCCAGCAGGAGTTGCTCATATGAAAATTCCAAATGAAATTCTTCGCAAATATGATGTGACACCAGCTGATGCCTCTCAGCTAGTCGGTTCGTTAGGGCAAATTGATGGAGTAAAAACGTGGGTGTTTTTTGTGGAGGAAGAAAATCAAATTCGTGTTCGCCTTCGTTCAAAAGAGCTTGTCATTAATACAATTGCTAGAAAATACAACGGAGGAGGCCATCCTCTTGCGTCCGGCGCTTCCATTTATTCATGGGAAGAAGTAAAGCCTTTACTACTTGATTTAGAAGAGCTCTGCAGTCAGGAGTAATCTGTAAAATAAGCCGTTGATTTTAAATCAGCGGCTTTTTATAGTACTTTTTCCATCTTTTTAATTCGAACTTCAATCGAAAGCGTTGTATAAAAATAAATTTGATGAACTTCAACTTCATAAATCGTTTTATCGAATTCGTATTTTTTATTTTCAATTGCTTTTTTTAAGATATCCCTGCTTCGATACGCACTTTCAATATCTTGGGCAATTAAGTGCTGTGCTTCTTCGTCGACGCTTTTTTGAATATTGTATTCAACCACAGAGTTTACTTTATAACGATTGCCGTTTACTAATTTTACTTTCACATTCTGAATAATCAAATGCTGCTTCATTTCCTTGTTTAATGCTTTTACATCTTCTTGCCATGCGCTAATTTGCAAATTTGCTTTTTCTAGCTTATCATTAGCAATTCGAACTTCTTCTAGCTCTTTATCTCTTGAAACGCCATAAATCGTTAAAAACACCCCCCAGCTAACAATTGCTCCAATGACTATACCGGCAAAAAAACGCTGCCAGTCGGAGCGCTTGAACATTCGCTCGCTGGGTACCCTCATACAAAATGCTCCTGAGTTAACCACTTGATGATAAGAGCCCCGGTCTGAGCTCCTCCCATAGCGGATAGAATTAAAAGGATTTGTTTGAATACATCTTTTGTGGCTCCTTCAAAGAGTCCTCGCTCAAAGCTGTAAAACGTATCAAATGTTCCTCCAATTGCTCCGACAATTGCCCAGATTTTCAAACTATTGCTGAGGGTATGCATGACGTATAAAGGAGATTTTCCAATTAAAAACCCCGCAAATGCTCCAATTAATGAACCGCCTAAAATAATACCTAATGAAGTGAAGTAACTCCAAATGAAAAGAGACATAAAAGGCTCTTTTGTCATGACGTGTCCTCCTTTACTATTTTATCAATGAATCACGCTTCCTACATATATATGGACAAACGCTCAGAGTTATGTAATTTGTCTACGCCGGCAACAAAATTTATAATAAGAATAAAGAATTAAAGAAAGGTGGGAAGTCCTGTGCCTTTTGTTCACTTGCAGCTTCAAAGTTCTTATAGCTTACTAAGCAGTTCCGTTCGTATTCATGAACTTGTAGAAACAGCTAAGAAAATGAACTATGAAGCGATTGCTTTGACTGATGAAAACGTGATGTACGGAGTCATTCCTTTTTATAAAGCCTGCGTGAAAGCGGGGATCAAGCCAATTATTGGGCTCACATTATCAATCCTAGAACATGAAGAAAGCGAGCGAGCGTACCCTTTAGTTTTGTTAGCGGAAAATGATAAGGGATATGAAAATCTATTAAAACTAAGCAGTTTAGTTCAAACCAAGGAAAAACACGGTGTAAATAAAAAATGGCTCCATCATTACAGCGGCGGGTTGATTGCTATTACACCCGGTGTAACTGGAGAGATTGAAACCCTGCTAGCAGAAAACAAACTTCAAGATGCCAAGCAAGTCCTTCAATTCTTTAAAAAAGTATATTCGCAGTCTTTGTATATATCGATACAGCGCCACGGACAGGATGAAGCTTTTATAAATCAGCAGTTAACGGAACTTGCTGCTGAAGAAAATATCCCGCTTGTTGCGACGAATCAAGTGAAATATTTAAAAAAAGAAGATCGGGATGCATATGAGTGTTTAGCAGCTATTCGAGACGGAGAGAAATTACATAGCGATGAAGATGAAGATGAAGAGGTAAAAAGTAAGAGCAGCGAGTACTATTTCAAATCACCTGACGAAATGGAAGATCTCTTTCATGACCAGCATTTTTTAATAGAAGAAAGTATAAAAATCGCAAGACGATGCGAGCTCGAAATTTCTCTAGGCGTAATGTCCATTCCAAAATATCCTGTTCCCCCGTCTGTTACATCATCAGCCTACTTGCGCACTCTCTGCGAAAAAGGATTGCAAGAAAGATTTCAAGTGATCACGGAACAATACGAGGAACGCTTGGATTATGAGCTGAACATTATTGAAAATATGCGCTTTAGTGATTACTTTCTTATCGTATGGGATTTTATGAATTATGCTCATGAACACGGTATCTTAACGGGCCCAGGCCGTGGTTCAGCGGCAGGCTCACTGGTCTCATACGCCTTGCGAATTACAAATGTTGATCCAATTCAGCATCAGCTTTTATTTGAGCGCTTTTTAAACCCTGAACGTATTTCGATGCCTGATATTGATATTGATTTTCCTGATAACAAACGAGATCAAGTCATTCAGTATGTGGCTCAAAAATATGGAGCGCTGCATGTAGCTCAAATCATTACATTTGGAACATTAGCAGCTAAAGCAGCCGTACGTGATGTAGGGAGAGTGATGGGATTTGATCAAGAGGCGCTAAACAAAATGTCCAAAGCAATTCCAACTAAACCAGGTACAACGTTAAAAAGCGCTCTTCGTGATTCAAGAGTTCTTCAAGACTATTTATCTGAAAATGAAGCCAGAAAACAATGGTACAACATTGCCATGAAGATAGAAGGACTGCCAAGGCATACTTCTACGCATGCAGCAGGCGTTGTGATTAGTGAGAAGCCGCTGACGCAATCTGTAGCTGTACAAGAAGGACATGATGATGTATATCTGACTCAATATCCAATGGAAGCTCTGCAAGACGTTGGGCTTTTGAAAATGGACTTTTTAGGTTTGCGCAACTTAACCATTTTAGATCATATTTTAAAGAAAATTGAGCGGGACATGAATCGAAAGCTGTCACTGTCTCATATACCATTTAACGATCAGAAAACTTTTGAACTGCTGAGTAAAGGGGATACGACCGGTATTTTTCAGCTAGAGTCAGATGGAATGAGAAGGGTGCTTCAGCAATTAAAACCTACAGAGCTAGAAGATATTGTAGCAGTTAACGCGCTGTATAGACCTGGTCCGATGGAAAATATTCCAACCTATATTAAGCGCAAGCATGGAGTGGAGAAGGTAATATATGATCATCCTACGCTTAAAGACATTTTACAATCCACGCACGGCGTTATCGTGTATCAAGAGCAAATTATGCAGATTGCTTCAAAAATGGCCGGTTTTTCTCTTGGAGAAGCAGATTTGTTGAGAAGAGCAGTTAGTAAAAAAGAACGGGCAGTGCTGGATCGTGAACGAGCTCATTTTATCCAAGGAAGCAAGAAGAAAGGATATGACCTATCCGTTGCTAATCGAGTGTATGACCTTATTGTGCGTTTTGCTGATTATGGCTTCAACCGAAGTCATGCTGTTGCTTACAGTATGGTAGCCTATCAGTTAGCTTATTTGAAAGCACATTACCCGCTACAGTTCTTTTCAGCTTTACTAACGAGCATTATTGGAAACGAAGGGAAAATTGCTCAATACATTAATGAACTAAAAAGAAAAAAAATACAAGTTCTCCCGCCTTCTATTAACAAGAGCATGTATTCGTTTAACGTAGAAGGTGAAAGTATAAGGTATAGCCTTGCAGCGATTAAACATATTGGTGCAGCAGCTATGCAGGAAATAACAGAAGAGCGAAAGAAAAAAAGATTTGAAGACTTATTTGATTTTTGTGCCCGTGTTTCACAAAAAGCCGTGAATAAAAAGGCGCTTGAAGCTTTGATTCTGTCTGGAGGCTTTGATGAGTTTGGAGAAAATCGAGCTACTTTATTAGCAACGATTGATGTAGCGTTTGAACATGCAAGCTTGGTACTCCCAGATGATGACTTTGGATTTGGAGCTGAATTTTCGTTAAAGCCTAAATACATGGAAAAAGAGGAACTGAAAATAGAAGATCGGCTTCAGTATGAAAAAGATATGCTAGGTTTTTATTTATCAAGTCACCCTGCTTCTCAGTATGAAGCACTGAATTCCTTTTATTCTGTTGTTTCTCTTCACGATATGAAAGAATACGCTTCAGGAAAAGCGGTCTCTCTTTTAGTATTTGTGTTGGAAATTCGCGTCATTCGAACGAAAAAAGGAGAGCAAATGGCCTTTTTACGTATCACGGATGAAAGTGGAGAAGGAGAAGTTGTTGCGTTTCCCCGCGTATTTGAGCAGAATCGTCTGCTGTTTGAACAAGGTAAGGTTTTACTGATACAAGGAAAGATAGATGAAAGAAATGGGCAGCAGCAAATTGTTTGTCAACGTGCTGAAGCTGCTAGCAAGGCGGTTCAAAAACTACCGTCAGAAGAATTATACTTACGTATAGAAACAAAGCAAGGTACAGAAAAGCTGCTTCATACTATTTACCAGCACTTTCAGTCTCATAGAGGGAAAATCCCCGTGAAAATTTATTATGAGGCAGAACGTCAATTGGTCAAGCTTCCCGTTCACTATTCTATTGAACGAAGCGACGAGTTAATAAAAACTTTAAAAGCAATGCTAGGAGAGAAGCACGTTGTGTTCAAGAAGATATAGTCTTTACAGATTTCATGTGATGTTATATGGTAAAATAGTTAAAAAAGTGGTCTGACCACCGTTTTTTATGAAATATACGAATTAGATGCGTTTTTCTTGAAATGAAATGCAATTGGATTTATAACATCATATGAGTGTGGGAAAGAACATGGTTCAGGCGCAGTATTTGTTATCATTTTGTTTATTGGGAGTGAAATTCATTGTCTTTACGTGAAGAAGCATTGCATATGCACCGCATTAACAAAGGTAAACTAGAATCAAAGTCCAAAATTCCTGTTCGAAACGCAGAGGATTTAAGCCTTGCTTATTCCCCTGGTGTAGCAGAACCTTGCAAAGAAATATATGATGATGTAAACAATGTATATGAATATACGATGAAAGGAAATATGGTAGCTGTTGTATCTGATGGCACTGCCGTATTGGGCTTGGGCAATATAGGTCCTGAAGCTGCTCTGCCAGTAATGGAAGGGAAAGCTGTCCTTTTTAAAAGTTTTGCCGGCGTAGATGCATTCCCAATTTGTTTAAACACGACAGATGTGGACAAAATTATAGAAACTGTTAAGTTGCTAGAACCTACTTTTGGAGGCGTTAATTTAGAAGATATTGCGGCTCCTAACTGTTTTGAAATTGAAGAGCGGTTGAAAAAGGAAACAAATATCCCGGTTTTTCATGATGATCAGCATGGGACGGCTATTGTTACGGTAGCGGGCCTTCTTAATGCCCTGAAGTTGACAGGAAGAAAAATGTCACAAATCAAAGTGGTAGCGAATGGAGCAGGAGCTGCTGGCATTGCTATTATTAAATTATTATACAGCTATGGAGTGCGCGATATCATTATGTGTGATTCCAAAGGAACGATTTATGACAAGCGTCCTCACGGCATGAACCGTATAAAAGATGAAGTTGCAGCCTATACAAATCGAAGCAAAGTAGAAGGTACGTTAGCTGATGCGTTAGAAGAAGCGGACGTATTTATTGGAGTTTCGGTTGAAGGAGCACTCACACCGGAGATGATTGGAAAGATGAATCCAGATCCAATCATTTTTGCAATGGCAAATCCGGTGCCTGAAATTATGCCAGAAGAAGCTAAAAAAGCTGGCGCGAAAGTAATCGGCACCGGACGTTCTGATTTTCCTAATCAAGTGAACAATGTCTTAGCGTTTCCGGGGATATTCCGAGGTGCACTAGATGTACGTGCTACTCATATTAATGAAAAAATGAAAATGGCTGCAGTTGAGGCCATTGCTAATTTAATTACGGAAGAGGACTTGAATACAGACTATGTGATTCCAGGTCCATTTGATGCACGAGTGGCTCCGGCAGTAGCCGCCGCTGTTGCAAAAGCAGCTATGGAAACAGGCGTTGCCCGAATAAAAGTAAAGCCAGAAGCCGTAGCTGAAAATACACGTCGCTTAGCGATTATTGAATAAGGTTACATCAACTGTTCTTTGACAGGCATGATGCTTCAAGCATGCCTGTTAAAGTAATGTAAAGTGAGTGGTAGTAAACTTGAAGAATGAACGTTCAAAAGTATATGTAGAAATTCTAAAACAAATTCGCCAGCTAATGGAAGACGATCGTTTAACTACGGGGGATAAAATCCCGTCAGAACGAGAGCTTTCTGAACGGTTAGGCGCAGGACGTTCTTCCGTTCGAGAAGCGCTCAGAGCGTTAGAGCTAATTGGGTTGATTGAAACTAGAAGAGGTGAAGGTACGTTTATTAAAGAAGTAGGGGATCATCAATTTATTGATTTATTAGCTACTTTTTTAGTACAAGACGGTAAAACAAAATCAGATTTAATTCAGACGAGATATATTCTTGAAAAGAGCTGTTTGTATTTTGTTTTAGCGGAACAGGACGAAATCAATGTTTCGAAAGCAATTCAAAAGCAGAATGACGATTGTTTGAAGAACTTGTTTGACTATTTGTTTTCTTTGCAGCCTAATCGGCTATTACACCGAATCTGGCTGATTATTTGCCGCTTTTCTCAAACTTTTCAACAAAACTCAGCGCCAAGCGACACTCTGATAAGTGAATTAGTAGAGGCGTTAGCTAAAAAAGATGAAGCAGCTGTATTAAATCTTCACCATCAGTGCTACAAACAAGTGTGAAAGAAGGAATTTGTCGAAAGAGACATGCCATCTTTCTACACAAAATCAAACAGTCATCTAGTAAAGTAAATAGCAACTAATAAAGTGAAGCGAACAATTCGTCCAATTTTTGTCTATCCGTCACTTGATTTGTATTTGAGGCGGATTTTCACAACTTGTAAATAGTAGTAGAAGAAGAGGAAGAATAAAGGTTCTTATGATAAAGAAAAGAACCAAAAGGAGGTTACACCTTGTTACGAGATTTATTTACAAAAAACACAAAAACTCCAAAAAAACGAAAATATGCTACGATTCCTTCTGAGCATATGAGACAAGATGTACCTGAAGGAATTATGACCAAATGTAAAAAGTGTAAAAAAATAATGTATACGAAAGAGTTAAATAAAAACTTAAAAGTATGCTTAAACTGTGGATATCATCATCAAATGACAGCACCAGAGCGTATCGAAAGCTTAATCGACAGCGGAACGTTTGTTGAATACGACAAAGATATGACGTCAGAAAATCCTCTTGGGTTCCCTGATTATCTTGAAAAGCTCGAAAAAGATCGTGAGAAAACTAATTTGAGTGAAGCGATTGTTACGGGTGAAGGAGATATTGAAGGCATTAAAGTAGTAGTTGCTGTTATGGATTCACACTTCCGTATGGGAAGCATGGGGTCTGTAGTCGGCGAGAAAATTACTCGCGCCATTGAAAAAGCGAAGGAAATGCATGTTCCATTCCTTATTTTCACAGCTTCAGGCGGTGCACGTATGCAAGAAGGTGTTCTGAGCTTGATGCAAATGGCTAAAACTAGCGCAGCTCTTAAAATGTTCAGTGATGAAGGCGGCTTAATCATTTCGATTATGACACATCCTACCACAGGAGGCGTGTCAGCAAGCTTTGCTTCGTTAGGTGATTATAATTTAGCCGAGCCGGGCGCGTTAATTGGCTTTGCTGGAAGACGTATTATTGAACAAACAATTAGAGAAGAGCTTCCAGAAGATTTTCAGACGTCGGAATTTCTGTTGAAGCATGGTCAGCTAGACGGAGTTATTGACCGTCATGATTTAAAAGAAACGTTAACAACTATTTTAGATATACACGTAGCAGGAGGTGACATCGAGTGGTAAGCGAATTAGAATTTGAACGTCCAATTGTTGAGTTGCGAAACAAGATTGCAGAGCTTAAAGAGTTTGCTAAAAATACAGAAGTGGATTTATCTAGCGAAATTGATAAGTTAGAAAATCGCTTAGAAAAAGTAGAAAACGATATTTACAATCATCTAAGCCCATGGAACCGTGTTCAAATTGCTCGTCATCCTGAGCGTCCTACAACACTCGATTATATTTCTCGCTTGTTTACAAACTTTTTAGAGTGTCATGGAGACCGCTTTTATGGAGATGATGAAGCAATCGTAGGAGGAATTGCCAAGTTTAATGGCGTGCCTGTTACCGTGATTGGACATCAGAGAGGTAAAGATACGAAAGAAAATATTCGCCGTAATTTTGGTATGCCTCATCCTGAAGGCTACCGTAAAGCACTGCGTCTAATGAAGCAAGCGGAGAAATTTAACCGCCCAATTATTTGCTTTATTGATACAAAAGGAGCTTATCCAGGGAAAGCGGCAGAAGAGCGCGGACAAAGCGAAGCTATTGCGAAAAATCTTTTCGAAATGGCTGGCTTAACTGTACCTGTTATTTGCATTGTAATTGGAGAAGGAGGAAGCGGAGGAGCTTTGGCATTAGGTTTAGGAAATCACCTTCATATGCTTGAGAACTCGACGTATTCAGTTATTTCTCCAGAAGGAGCGGCAGCCATTCTTTGGAAAGATTCTTCTCTTGCGAAAAAAGCTGCTGAAACGATGAAGATTACAGCACCAGATTTGAAAGAACTGGGTATTGTAGATGAAATGGTTTCAGAGGTAAAAGGCGGAGCTCACCGAGATATCGATGCACAAGCTGGATACATGGAGGGCATTATCAAGAAATCATTAAAAGAGCTGATGAATTTATCAAAAGAAGAGCTAGTGGAAGAGCGTTATTTAAAATACAAAAAAATCGGACAATTTGCAGCTGAAAACGATGCCATTACTATAAAATAAAGAAACGTGCACTCTTGAAAAATAAGGGTGCGCGTTTTTGTGCGCTTTGTATAGCCCTTCTCTATTGTGTTTACAAGTTCTTCGTGGTATTTTATAGACAGCAAAAACCTTTAAGTAAAAGTAGAAAAAGAGTGTTTTTAAAAAATTTCCTATGGTTACTAGCAGCTGTGCGAGCGTTTGTCTTTTCTCTAAAACGTGAGATATATAAGACAAATCAGGCAGCAAGTATTGCTGTATGAATTGCAGGGAATAGTAAAACAAGAAGCAAACGATGAAGAAATTCATCGTTAAAGTGCTGTTTATTTGTTTGCTATTTGATTCAGCGCTACGTAGGTATTTCATAAGTTACACGTAAAGCAAGGTGAACAAGTCAGGGCAACAAAATATTTGTTCATAGCCTGCTAGTACAAGGTTAGTAAAAGAAATAGCTATTTGCCCTATCTAAAGAGTAAATAGTAAATATATAGGAGGAAATTTGAATGCGTAAAACTAAAATTGTATGTACTATTGGACCAGCGAGTGAAAGTGTAGAAAAATTAGTTGAACTAATTAACTCAGGCTTAAACGTTTGTCGTCTAAACTTCTCTCACGGTGACTTTGAAGAGCACGGTGCACGTATTGTTAACATTCGTGAAGCTGCGAAACAAACAGGTAAAACAGTAGGTATCTTACTTGATACAAAAGGACCTGAAATTCGTACAAATACAATGGAAAATGGTGCAATTGAGTTAGAAGAAGGCTCTGAAATCATTGTTTCTATGACAGAAGTAGTGGGAACAACTGAAAAATTCTCAATTACATATCCAGGTCTAATCGATGACGTACACGTAGGATCAAAAATCCTTTTAGATGACGGTTTAATCGGTCTTGAAGTACTAGACATCAATAAAACTGATGGTGAAATCAAAACAAAAGTACTTAACCCTGGTACATTAAAAAATAAAAAAGGTGTAAACGTGCCAAATGTAAGTGTAAACCTTCCTGGTATCACTGAAAAAGATGCAAGCGATATTGTATTCGGTATCGAACAAGGCATTGATTTTATCGCTGCTTCTTTTGTGCGTCGCGCATCTGATGTATTAGAAATTCGTGAACTACTAGAAAAACACAATGCAGCTCACATTCAAATCATCTCAAAAATCGAAAACCAAGAAGGCGTAGATAACATCAAGGAAATTCTTGAAGTTTCAGACGGTTTAATGGTTGCTCGTGGTGACTTAGGAGTAGAAATTCCTGCTGAAGAAGTACCATTAGTACAAAAAGATCTAATCAAACAATGTAATGCGCTTGGCAAACCAGTTATTACAGCTACACAAATGCTTGATTCAATGCAACGCAACCCGCGCCCGACTCGTGCGGAAGCAAGTGACGTTGCCAATGCTATCTTTGATGGTACAGATGCAATTATGTTATCTGGTGAAACAGCTGCAGGTTCTTACCCAGTTGAAGCTGTACAAACAATGCATTCAATCGCTTCTCGTGCTGAGCAAGCTCTAAACTACTCTGAGATTTTACAACAGCGCAGCAAGCAAGTTGGCCCATCTATTACAGATGCAATTGGACAATCTGTTGTACACACAGCGCTTAACTTAAACGCTAGTGCAATCGTAGCGCCAACAGAAAGTGGTTATACAGCGAAAATCGTTTCTAAATATCGTCCGCAATCTCCAATCGTAGCTGTTGCAGCAAACGATTCTGTTGCACGTCGTCTGTCTCTAGTATGGGGTGTTACACCAGTTGTTGGTGAGCGCGTAAATACAATTGACGATATGTTAGATCACGCTGTAAATGACGCAGTGAAAACAGGCGTTGTAGCACACGGCGACTTAGTGGTTATTACAGCTGGTGTTCCAGTTGGAGAATCAGGTGCAACGAACTTAATGAAAGTTCAAGTTGTAGGTGACGTTCTTGCTAAAGGACAAGGAATTGGTCGTAAAGCAGCAGTTGGTAAAGTAGTTATTGCTAAAACTGCTGAAGAAGCAAATGCAAAAATGACTGAAGGTGCTATCCTTGTTACAAACAGCACAGATCGCGATATGATCAGTGCAATCGAAAAAGCTGGAGCTCTTATTACAGAAGAAGGCGGTCTAACAAGCCATGCAGCTGTAGTAGGGTTAAACTTAAGCATTCCTGTCATTGTAGGCGTAGAAAACGCAACAAGCGTATTCTCAGAAGATCAAGATATTACAGTTGATGCTTCACGTGGTGTCGTATACAACGGACACGCAAGCGTACTGTAAGAACACGTAGATGATAGAAAAAAGAGAAGGGTAATCCTTCTCTTTTTGTTTAGGCAATTCAATAAGCGAAGAGGTGATGATGGTGAGGAAGCTTCTTCCGCTCCTTCTTATTGTACCTGCTGTTGAGGTAATGATTTTGATTTATTCAAGTCATCTCATTGGTGTAATGTCAACATTTTTACTGATTATTGCTACCAGTTTTATGGGTGCGTTTCTAGCGAAAAAACAAGGAACATCTCTTTTTCAAAAGGCACAGCGTCAGATGAGCCAGGGACATGTTCCAAGCGGTGAAATCCTTGATGGTATGTGTGTACTATTTGGCGGACTGTTTCTGCTGTTTCCAGGCTTCTTGACAGATGTTGTAGGCTTTATCTTTTTACTGCCGTTTACACGCAGAATCGTTAAGCCTTTTCTTTTAACGTGGCTAAGAAGATTTTTTCAAGGACGTAATCGAATGACGATTATTCGTTAACTAGAAAGTGTGTGAAAGAAGCTTCTTTCACACACTTTTTCATTTTCCTATAATAAATTGCCACGTTTCTTTAAAAACCCCCGTTGTATGAAGTGTTTTTAGAATAACAAGAATAACAGGGCCAACTATTAATCCGAAAAATCCAATCAATTGATATCCTACAAATAAAGCAATTAATGTAGCGAGAGGATCAAGACCAATGCTTGATGACAAAATTTTTGGTTCCATAATTTGTCGCTGCACAAGTACTACAGCATATAGTACCGAAAGCCCTACAGCAAATGACACGTTATCTGTGGCAAAGGCATAAATCATCCAAGGAACAAAAACCAGTCCTGTTCCGAGGTAAGGAAGAATATCTACTAAGCCAATCAATAAAGCGACTGTAATAGCATAATCAACCCTAAGAACAAGTAAACCAAAAAGAACGATGATTGTGGTAATCGAAATAAGCGTAAGCTGAGCTTTAATAAAACCAAACAGTGCATTTTTAAGCTCCACAACAACTGTCTGTCCATTTTCCCTTACTTTTTTAGGAATAAACACGCTGCTTTTAGCCATCAGCTTGTACCAATCTTTACTAATAAAAAAAGTAGCCAGTAATGAAAAAATAATCACAGTAGCTGCATTAGGCAATACGGATAAAAGTACTGGGATGCTTTGCAATACATTTTGCAAAAAATCGCCCACCGTTTGAGCGATATGGTTGCCTACCCCTTTAATGTTCGATAAAATAGTTGCTTGCTGACCGGTATTTAAGTTATTAAACATAGAAGTAATGCGTTCATAAAACGGAAGTATTTGTTCTGTAGCAATATTTTCAATAAATATGACCACTTCTTTGAAATTTGTGGGAACAACTTTCGCTAAATACGTACTTCCTGCAATGATTTCTGTGATAAGTAACGTAATAAGTCCGGCTAAAAGAGAGAAGATAAGAACCATTGACAGTAAAACAGCTAAGTAGCGGGGTAAGCGCAGCTTCAATTCAAATAGATTAACCATAGGATTTATAAAAAAAGCGATGCAGCAGGCGATAATAAATGGATATATGAGAGAAGAGACATAATAACTAAGAAATATAGATGCTGCAATAATTGTCAACACACAAGCTAAGCGAAATAGTCGATGTAAATGAAGCTTGTACACAATAAATAGAGGCCTCCTTGTAAACGATAGTCAACAAAAGAAAAAGCTACTCATAAAATATTTACGTAATACGCTTTAGATTTATCACAATAAAAAAAGAAAGGATGAGTAAAATGTTCTCACAACCCATGCTTTTTTTAGCTGTTTTACTCGTAATTGGATTAGTGGCTAAAAATCAATCATTAATCATTGCAGTTGCATTTTTACTTATTTTAAAATTAATCGGGTTAGACGGTAAGGTTTTTCCGTTTCTACAATCAAAAGGAATTAATATTGGAGTAACGGTTATTACAATTGCCGTTCTTGTGCCAATTGCAACAGGAGACATAGGATTCAAACAATTAGGAGAGGCCGTGAAATCTTCTTATGCCTGGATTGCTCTAGGAGCCGGAATTTCTGTGGCAATTATTGCCAAATATGGACTTACACTCTTGGAAGATGATCCGCATATTACGACCGCTTTAGTTTTTGGCACAATTCTTGCTGTGGCGCTGTTTCAAGGGGTAGCAGTAGGTCCGTTAATCGGTGCTGGAATCGCTTATTTATTTATGAAATTAACTGAACTTTTTTCGTAGAAATTTTTGTATAATAATAATTTTTTTGAAATTTCTTCTCTCTTTTGATTCACAAAAGTCAGATAATTGTTTATAATATATTTTGAGGCCGCATCTTTTTACATACAATTGTATGTTTTACCTATAGGGCTGTAACAAAGCAATGACACATGCAGATGTTTTGATTTTGTGTGTTATTGAAACAAATGGAAATGTAAGCATTTTCTTTGCGTGGGGTGAAGAAATGTTCTTCCAAGATATATATTCAAAAGAGGCGCTTCGTATATCATTTAATGTCTAGTTGAGCAGAGGCTCAATTTTGTTTTTCACGTTTTACACAGAAAGGTATGGGGAATTTTTTCTGTAAAGGAGTGGAGATTTATGACAGCAACTCGAGGTCTAGAAGGGGTAGTCGCTACAACGTCAGCAGTAAGTTCAATTATTGATGACACTTTAACATATCAAGGCTACAATATTGATGATTTAGCGAATTATGCAACATTTGAAGAAGTGGTGTATTTACTATGGCACGGAAAATTACCTAACAAAGAAGAATTATCTGTGTTTTCTAGATTACTAGCAGAAAACGCTAAATTACCCCAAGAAGTCTTAGAGCATTTCAAAACTTATCCAATTAAAGATGTTCATCCAATGGCAGCTTTAAGAACAGTCGTATCACTATTGGGGTTGTACGATCCTGAAGCTGATTTAATGGATGAAGAAGCAAATTATCGCAAAGCTGTTCGTTTGCAAGCACAATTACCAACGGTGGTAACGGCTTTTTCAAGAGTCCGTAACGGATTAGAGCCAATTGAACCAAACGAAAACTATAGCATTGCCGCTAACTTTTTATATATGTTAACCGGCGAAGAGCCAACTGATATCCAAGTAGAGGCATTTGATAAAGCACTTGTCTTACACGCTGACCATGAGCTAAATGCTTCAACTTTTACAGCTCGTGTCTGTGTGGCAACGTTATCCGATATTTATTCAGGAATTACAGCCGCTATTGGAGCGTTAAAGGGTCCTCTTCACGGGGGAGCGAATGAAGCTGTTATGAAAATGTTGTCTGACATTCAAACAGTTGAAAACGCGGAACCTTATATTCGCGAAAAGCTCGCGAAAAAAGAAAAGATTATGGGATTTGGACATCGTGTGTATCAGCAGGGTGATCCTCGTGCCAAGCACTTGAAAGAAATGTCTGAAAAACTTACCAAACAAGCAGGAGATACAACGCTATACGATATGTCAGTGAAAATTGAAGAGATCGTAACAGGCGAGAAAAAGCTTCCGCCAAACGTTGATTTCTATTCAGCTTCTGTATACCACAGCTTAGGGATTGATCACGATCTATTTACTCCGATCTTTGCCGTAAGCCGCGTATCAGGATGGATTGCTCACATTTTAGAGCAGTATTCAAACAATCGTTTGATTCGTCCAAGAGCTGATTATATCGGTCCTGGAAAACAAACGTACATTCCGCTTGAAGAGCGCAGCTAAACAATGTGACGAAGGTGCTCACGTTCGTTGAGCACTTTTCCATAAGTGAAAGTAGACAAATTTTTTAAGGAGGTCATTCTCATGACAAAAGGTGAACAAATTTCTGTAGCAAACGGCGTATTAAACGTACCAAATAACCCAATCATTCCATTTATCGAAGGTGACGGAATTGGTCCGGATATCTGGGCAGCAGCTTCTCGCGTATTAGAAGCAGCGGTTGCAAAAGCATACAATGGTGAAAAAGAAATCGTTTGGAAAGAAGTATTAGCAGGTGAAAAAGCATTTAATCAAACTGGCGAATGGTTACCGGAAGAAACGTTAGATGCAATTCGCGAATACATAATTGCAATCAAAGGACCATTAACAACACCAGTAGGCGGTGGAATTCGTTCTCTAAACGTGGCATTGCGTCAAGAATTAGACTTATTCACATGCTTACGTCCTGTTCGCTACTTTGATGGCGTACCTTCTCCAATTAAGCGCCCTGAAGATACAGATATGGTTATCTTCCGGGAAAATACTGAAGATATTTATGCTGGTATTGAATATGCGAAGGGTTCTGAAGAAGTACAAAAGCTTGTTTCATTCCTACAAACGGAATTAGGCGTAAATAAAATCCGTTTCCCTGAAACTTCTGGATTAGGTATTAAGCCTATTTCTTCTGAAGGAACAGAGCGTCTTGTGCGTGCAGCAATCAACTATGCAATTGAACAAGGCCGCAAGTCTGTTACGCTTGTACACAAAGGTAACATTATGAAATATACAGAAGGCGCATTTAAAAATTGGGGCTATGAGCTAGCTGAAAAAGAATTCGGCGATAAAGTATTTACTTGGGCTCAATATGACCGCATCGTTGAAAAAGAAGGTGCACAGGCTGCAAACAAAGCTCAAGCAGAAGCGGAAGCAGCAGGAAAAATTATTGTAAAAGATTCAATTGCAGATATCTTCTTACAACAAATTTTAACTCGTCCACGTGAATTCGATGTAGTAGCAACAATGAATTTAAATGGAGATTACATTTCAGATGCATTAGCAGCACAAGTTGGTGGTATCGGAATTGCTCCAGGGGCAAATATCAACTACGAAACTGGACATGCTATCTTTGAAGCAACTCACGGTACAGCACCTAAATATGCTGGTTTAGATAAAGTAAACCCATCTTCTGTATTATTATCAGGTGTGTTAATGCTTGAACACCTTGGCTGGAATGAAGCAGCGGATTTAATCATGAAATCAATGGAAAAAACAATTGCTTCAAAAGTAGTAACATATGATTTCGCACGTTTAATGGACGGCGCAACAGAAGTGAAGTGTTCAGAGTTTGCTGATGAATTAATTAGCAATCTAGGAAAACAAGTAACAGTTTAATAGCTATTCATTTAGGGGAGGAATTATAATGGCAAATATGCGTAAAAAAGTATCTGTTATCGGAGCGGGCTTTACAGGAGCTACAACTGCTTTTTTAATTGGTCAAAAAGAATTAGCTGATGTTGTATTAGTTGATATTCCGCAATTAGAAAATCCAGCTAAAGGTAAAGCGCTGGATATGTTAGAAGCAAGTCCTGTACAAGGCTTTGACGCTAACATTACAGGAACAGCCAACTACGAAGACACAGCTGATTCTGACATTGTCATTATTACAGCTGGTATCGCGCGCAAGCCAGGTATGAGTCGCGATGATTTAGTAACAACGAACCAAAAAATCATGAAGTCTGTTACTCAAGAAGTTGTTAAATACTCGCCAAACTGTCACATCATCGTGTTGACAAACCCGGTAGATGCTATGACGTATACAGTATTTAAAGAATCTGGTTTTCCTAAAAACCGCGTAATCGGTCAATCAGGCGTATTAGATTCTGCACGTTTCCGTACGTTCGTAGCGCAGGAGTTAAACATTTCAGTAAAAGATATCACAGGTTTTGTACTTGGTGGACATGGCGACGATATGGTACCTCTTGTACGCTACTCATATGCTGGCGGTATTCCTCTTGAAACGCTTATTCCAAAAGCGCGTCTTGAAGCAATTGTTGAAAGAACACGCAAAGGCGGCGGCGAGATCGTTAACTTATTAGGTAACGGAAGTGCATACTACGCGCCTGCTGCTTCCTTAGTGGAAATGACAGAAGCGATCTTAAAAGATCAGCGTCGTATTTTACCAGCGATTGCTTACCTAGAGGGTGAATATGGTTATAACGGCATCTACTTAGGTGTTCCAACCGTATTAGGAGCTGCAGGAATTGAGCAGGTAATTGAATTAGAACTGACTGATTCTGAAAAAGCTGCGTTAGATCAATCAGCAAAATCAGTTAAAACTGTCATGGGTGTATTAGCTTAATACAATAAAATAGGTTTGAGTATAGGTTTTTATCAATATTCAAACAATAGTCACAAGGAAAATTCGAGGGAAACCTCGAATTTTTCTTGTATATAAAGAAAAGCTATTACTTTATACAAAAGGTGGAATGATGATGGTATTAGGTAAAAAACAAAAAATAGGCCGAAGTATTGAAGATATAAAAGTTGGAGAAAAATTAACGCTAACGGAACGAATTGAAGATAAGGATATCTTATTGTACTTAGGGCTGACAAATGATTCTAACCCTTTATACATTCAGCATGATTACGCATCTCAGACCCCTTTTAAAAAACCTATTGTGCCAAGTATTATGATTACCGGTATTATGACAGCAGCCATTTCAAAGTATTTGCCCGGACCTGGAAGCCACGTTGCAGAACATACGGTAGCCTTCCCCAAAAAGATTCATCATTATAGCACGATTGAATTTTTATTTGAAGTGACAGAGGTAGATGTTTCTTCTAGAACTGTTACGGTTGAGGTGGAAGCGGTCAATGAGCAAAAAGAGAAAGTAGTAACGGCGCGGTTTCTTGTGTATCCGCCGTTTAGACTTCCATCAGTAGAGACACACGACTTTGAAAATTTTTAAAACGCCTTAAATATTTATAAATATAGAAGAAACTGTTTGATCATATTTTCTGAAAATGTTGAAATGTATTGGAGAACGAGGCTAAAACATTGTATGATAAGAGAAGATAAATAGAAAATAATATCATTTGGATGAAGCTGCGGTTTAATTTAACTAGATGGAGGCTTATATCGTTAATATGAGTAAGAAATTATTAGTCGTAGATGATGAACAATCAATTTCAACATTATTACAATATAATTTACAACAAGCTGGCTTTACAGTAGAAACAGCTGAAGACGGGGAAGAAGGATACAACAAGGCACTAGAAGGAAAACCGGATTTAATTGTGTTAGACTTGATGCTTCCTAAGATGGATGGAATTGAAGTTTGTAAAAAGCTTCGTCAGCAAAAAGTGATGACGCCTATTTTAATGTTAACTGCAAAAGACGATGAGTTCGACAAAGTATTAGGGCTAGAGCTTGGCGCAGATGACTACATGACGAAACCATTTAGCCCTCGAGAAGTAGTAGCACGTGTAAAAGCCATTTTACGCAGAACACAAATCATTGCTCAGGAAAATGAACAAGAGGAAGATGGCGAGCGCATCATGATCGGTGATTTAAAAATTCTTCCAGATCATTATGAGGCCTACTTTAATCAAGAGCAGCTTGAGCTTACTCCAAAAGAATTTGAGTTGTTATTATATTTGGCAAAATACAAAGGACGGGTATTAACTCGTGATCAGCTGCTAAGTGCAGTGTGGAATTATGATTTTGCCGGAGATACGCGAATTGTAGATGTGCACATCAGCCATTTGCGTGAGAAAATTGAACACAATACGCGAAAACCTGTTTATATAAAAACGATTAGAGGATTAGGATATAAGCTGGAGGAACCAAAGGTAGATGAATAAATTTCGTTCAAGGCTACTTTTGGCTCTATTAGTACTTATTATTATTGTATTAGTAGGTCTTGGCCTGCTGCTGGGACAGTTGTTTAAAAACTTTTATTTTCAGACGTTTCAAGAGCGAATGGAAAAAGAGGCAAAGCTTGTAGAAATGTACATTAGCGAAGAAGGTATCACAAGTCCTGCTTTAAAATCTAAAGTTGATCAAATCAGCCATTCGTTAAGTGTAAGAACGACTATCGTTCAAAAAGACGGAAAAATATTAGTTGACTCAAATCCAGGCAGCAAGCAGCAAAGAATCGAAAAAAGTATCGTAATCCAACAAGTATTAAAAAAGCAGTTAAACAGTAAAAAAAGCTTTGATCAAATTAAAGAAGATTATGACTTATATTACTATGGTATCCCGCTGATTATAGAAGGTAAGCAAGAGGGATTTGTTGTGCTAAGTACATCGTTTGATTCATTAAAACAAGTAAATCAGCAAATTTGGGGCCTTCTTATTGGAAGCTTAGGTCTAGCTTTGATTGTGATTTTACTCTTAGGTGTAAAGATTATGGGACGCTATACCCGTCCTATTGAATCGGCAACTAAGGTGGCTATGGAACTTGCAAAAGGGAATTATAAAGCTCGTACATATGAAGATTATGTAGATGAAACAGGGATGCTGAGTCAGTCTATTAACGCACTTGCTCGTAATCTGCAAGAGTCTATCACTAATCAAGAAATGCAGCAGGACAGGCTGCGCACGCTAATTGAAAATATGGGAAGCGGCATGCTTCTTATCGATAGTCGAGGCTATATAAACTTAGTGAATCGAGCTTATAAAGAGCAGTTTCATATACATCCGGATGACTTCCTTTATCATTTGTATTACGAGGTATTTGAGCATAAAGAAATCATTAAGCTTGTGGAAAAAATATTTATGACGGAAGTAAAGGTTCGAAAACAAGTGGTTCTGCCTTTAAATATTGAACGAAGATATTTTGATGTTTATGGAGCGCCGATTATTGGCTTAAATGATGAATGGAAAGGGATTGTGCTTGTTTTCCATGATATTACCGAGCTAAAAAAACTAGAACAAGTTCGCCGTGACTTTGTAGCGAATGTGTCTCATGAACTAAAAACTCCTATTACGTCTATAAAAGGGTTTAGTGAGACATTGTTAGACGGTGCCATGGAAGATCCACAGCTGCGCCAGCAGTTTCTATCTATCATTTTAACGGAAAGTCAGCGCATGGAGAGCTTGATTCAAGATCTTTTAGATTTGTCTAAAGTTGAACAGCAAGGCTTTAAACTAAGCATTCATTCAGTAGATTTGAATACGCTTCTTTACGAAGTGACGACAGTGCTATCAAACCGAGCAACTGAAAAAGAAATCACGCTAACGTTAGATACGCTTCCTGAAGAAGCGTGGATTGATGGTGACAGTCAGCGCCTTATGCAAGTGTTTGTTAACTTAATCGGCAATGCGCTCATGTATACAATGCCTGGAGGAACTGTTCACGTTTCGCTTGAAGAGGAAGAAGAAACGATTACGGTTCATGTTCAAGATACAGGTATCGGTATTGATTCTGATGAAATTTCACGTATTTTTGAGCGCTTTTACCGAGTAGATAAGGCAAGAAGCCGTAATTCCGGAGGAACAGGTCTTGGATTAGCAATTGTTAAACATCTTGTTGAAGCTCATAAAGGGGAAATTGAAGTGGAAAGTGAAGTCAATAAAGGGACAACTTTTTCAGTGAAGCTGCACAAGTATTTGCCGCAGATGTAAAATGTTTACGTTCCTTTTACAATTTATTTAATGTAGCTTAATAATTAATTGATACAATTTTTCATGGAAACCCCTTCATCCAAGGAGCCAATGTGTAAGGCGAAAATAGCTTTAACCGTGCTATTTTCGCCGATTCTTTTTGACAATTTCTATCCATTCACATGTTACACCGCCTAAAATAACTAGGCGGTGTTTTTATTTTATGATGTACAGATCTTATCACCACATGAAAATAAAACGTTGAACTCAAGATTACTTTTTGTCCTTAAAGCTTATTGTTTGTTAAAATAAAGGTAAGATAAGAAGAGAGCGAAATGGAGGAACATGAATGACACAAAAACTAGTATTAATTGACGGGAATAGTATTGCCTACCGTGCATTTTTTGCTTTGCCGCTTTTAAACAATGATAAAGGAATACATACAAATGCTATATATGGCTTTACTACAATGCTGACACGTATCTTAGAGGAAGAGAAGCCGACGCATTTACTTGTGGCATTTGATGCAGGGAAAACAACGTTTCGCCACAAAACATTTACAGAATACAAAGGAGGCAGACAAAAGACGCCTCCTGAACTTTCAGAGCAGTTTCCCTTTATTCGTGAGTTATTAGATGCATATGGGATTAAGCGCTATGAACTGCCTGATTATGAAGCAGATGATATTATCGGTACGCTTTCAAAACAAGCTGAAAAAAAAGGAATGGACGTAAAAGTCATTTCCGGGGATAAAGATTTACTTCAGCTTGTGTCAGAACATGTAACCGTAGATATTACGAGAAAAGGAATTACGGATGTCGATTCCTATACGCCTGCAGCCATTGATGAAAAGTATGGTATTACGGCTGCACAAATTATTGATATGAAGGGCCTTATGGGGGACAGCTCGGATAATATCCCAGGCGTGCCCGGAGTCGGCGAAAAAACAGCCTTAAAGCTATTAAAAGAGTTCGAAACGGTTGAAAATGTATTGAAATCTATCGATCAAGTCAGCGGTAAAAAATTAAAAGAAAAGCTAGAAGATAATCGTGAATCAGCCATCATGAGTAAAAAGCTTGCAACTATTTATTGCGAAGCGCCTCTGGAAGTATCTGTAGAAGATGCAAAGTATGACGGGTTTGAATCTTCAAAGGTCATCTCATTGTTTAAAGAGCTTGGGTTTAATTCTCTGCTTGCTAAATTTGGTGAATCAGCAGAAGAGGAAGCAGATTTTGAAGAACTGACGTTTGAAATAGCGCAGGAAGTTCACGATGATATGTTAACAAGCGAAGCAGCTCTGATCGTAGAAGGGTATGAAGAAAACTACCATCACAATCAGCTGCTCGGTTTTGGAATCAGCAACAAGAATGGCCACTATTTTATTGATAAAGATACAGCTCTTTCATCTTCTAAATTTAAAGCATGGTTAGAAGATGGACGTGTAAAAAAGACGGTGTTTAATGGAAAACGTACGATTGTATCGTTAAAATGGGCGGGGCATGAAATTAAAGGAATTGAACATGATGTAATGATTGCTTCTTACATCTTGAATCCTGCTGAGGCAAATGATGACCTAGCAACAATTGCAAAATTAAAAGGATACCATCAAGTGCAATCAGATGAAGCTGTGTATGGAAAAGGAGCTAAGCGAAGCATTGCGGAAGCTGCTCAGCTAGCTGAGCATGTTATAAGAAAAGCAGCCGCCGTAGCTTATTTAAAAGAAGTGTTAGAAAAAGAATTGGTTGAAAATGAACAGTTTGAGCTGTTTGAGAAGCTTGAAATGCCTCTTGCCATTGTCCTTGCTGATATGGAATATCAAGGGGTGAAAATTGACCGCGCGCGTTTGGATGAAATGGGCGAAGATCTTCGAGAGCAGCTTGAAAAAATTGAAGCGAAAATCTACGAATACGCTGGACAAGAATTCAATATTAATTCGCCAAAGCAGCTAGGAGTTGTTCTTTTTGAAAAAATGCAGCTTCCAGTCATAAAGAAAACAAAAACAGGCTATTCCACATCAGCCGATGTATTAGAGCAATTAGCTAGTACCCATGATATTATCCCAGAGATTTTACAATACCGTCAGCTAGGAAAATTACAGTCTACGTATATTGAAGGATTAAAAAAGGTTATTCATGAAAGCGATGGAAAAGTTCATACCCGCTTTAATCAAACGTTAACTCAAACGGGGAGGTTAAGCTCAGTAGATCCTAACTTGCAAAACATCCCGATTCGTCTTGAAGAAGGTAAAAAAATAAGAGGTGCGTTTGTGCCTTCACAGCCTGATTGGTTAATATTTGCGGCGGATTATTCACAAATTGAGCTGCGCGTACTGGCTCATATTGCAGATGATGAAAAGCTAATCGATGCGTTTAAGCATGACTTAGATATTCATACGAAAACAGCGATGGATGTGTTCCACGTCGAAAGAGAAGAAGTAACGTCGAATATGCGCCGCCAGGCTAAAGCAGTTAACTTTGGAATCGTCTATGGCATCAGTGATTACGGTTTATCGCAAAGTTTAGGAATTACAAGAAAAGCAGCGGCTACTTTTATTGAACGCTATTTAAAAAGCTTCCCTGGTGTACAGGAGTATATGGATACGATTGTACGTGATGCAAAAGAAAAGGGATATGTAACAACGCTCTTGCACCGCCGACGTTACTTGCCTGAAATCACGAGCCGAAACTTTAACCTCCGCAGCTTTGCTGAGCGTACGGCTATGAATACGCCTATCCAAGGGACGGCAGCTGATATTATTAAAAAAGCAATGATTGAAATGGATAAGCGCTTAAAAGATGAAAATCTTCAGGCTAAGCTGCTGCTTCAAGTACACGATGAGCTGATTTTTGAAGCCCCAGAAGAAGAAATTAAAATTTTAGAGAAAATCGTACCAGAAGTAATGGAGAACGCTTTAGAGCTAGAAGTTCCGTTGAAAGTAGATTATTCTTACGGAAAGACTTGGTACGAAGCAAAGTAGTGGAAAAAGGATGTGACAAACGTGCCAGAATTACCAGAAGTTGAAACCGTCAGACGTACGTTAATTGAATTAGCCAGTGGAAAGACCATTGAGCGTGTAACAGTTAAATGGCCTAATATTATCAAACGTCCTGAACAAGTTGAACAGTTTTGTGATGCGCTTGTTGGACAAACCATTCGAGATGTTGAACGCAGAGGTAAGTTTTTGAAAATTGTGCTCGATGATTATACGATGGTTTCTCATTTGCGTATGGAAGGGAAATATGCTCTCCATGAGAATGCAGAAGAACCAGATAAGCATGTACACGTCTTTTTTCACTTCACGGATGGAACGGAATTGCGATACCGAGATGTAAGGAAGTTTGGTACTATGCACTTATTTAAAAAGGGAGAGGAAGATCTGTTTCCTCCTCTTATTGGCCTTGGACCTGAACCGTTTGACGAAACATTTAATCCTAGTCAATTAAAAATGAGAATCGGCAAAACCTCTCGAAAAATCAAGCCGGTTTTACTCGATCAAAATGTCGTGGTTGGGCTTGGAAATATTTATGTAGATGAAGCACTGTTTCGCGCAGGGATTCATCCTGAACGAGTGGCCAGCCAATTAACAGACGAAGAGTATGAAAAATTGTACGAAGAAATTGTAGCGACTCTTCAAGAAGCTGTGAAGCAAGGAGGCAGCACAATTCGCACGTATGTAAACACACAGGGACAAATAGGCATGTTTCAGCAGCAGCTTTATGTGTACGGAAGAAAAGGCGAATCCTGTAAAATGTGCGGTACTCCAATTGAAAAATTTGTTGTAGGCGGTAGAGGAACACATATCTGCCCAAATTGTCAGCCGGCTAAAAAATAACAATGGATGGGCTCCTTTCATATACTACGTATAGACAGAAAGGAAAGGAGTCCTCTCATCATGATAACATTTTCTTTACTTATTCTTGCTTTTGCCGTAAGTCTTGACAGCTTTAGCGTTGGCCTGACATACGGACTTCGAAAGGTGAAAATCCCGCTGAAATCCATTTTTATTATTTCATGTTGCTCAGCATTTTCTTTAATGTTTTCTATGTTTTTAGGAAAAGTACTTACGCATCTATTTTCAGTGGATGTACTAAATAAAGTAGGCGGAGGTATTCTTGTTCTGCTTGGGATGTGGATTTTATACCAGTTTTTTTGTCCGGCAGATTCATCTCGAGTGAAAGAAGAAAAAACATTAGTGAAAATTGAAATTAAGTCAATTGGCCTAGTCATCAACGTATTGAAAAAGCCAATTGCAGCAGATTTAGATAATTCAGGTTCCATCAATGGAATTGAAGCATTTATACTTGGAATTGCATTATCTCTGGATGCATTTGGAGCAGGGTTTGGAGCGGCTTTATTAGGTTATTCGCCGTATGCTCTAGCAATTGCTGTAGCTCTTATGAGTTCTCTTTTTTTAAGTGCGGGCATACAGTTTGGCAAGGTTTTTTCACGTTTATCATGGATGAAAATGTTCTCGTTTGTACCAGGAGTTCTGCTCATTATTTTAGGTATTTTTAGATTTTAAATAAAGGGATAAAGGAGAGACCAATGTCAATTGTAATTGGATTAACGGGCGGAATTGCAAGCGGAAAAAGCACGGTAACCGGAATGCTACGAGATATCAATATTCCAGTAATCGACGCTGATCACATTGCAAAAGAAGTCGTAGAACCAGGAAAAGAAGCATACAAACAAATTGTCGAGACGTTCGGCCGTTCTATTCTTCACGAGAACGCGGAGATCAATCGAGCGGCTTTAGGGGAAATTGTGTTTTATCAAGAGGAAGAACGTAAAAAGTTGAATGCAATTGTACATCCTGCCGTAAGAAAAGAAATGCTTTCTCAAAAGGAAAGCTATATAGAGGAAGGTTACGAAGCCGTTGTATTAGATATTCCGCTGCTGTTTGAAAGCGATTTGACACACTTAGTGGATAAAGTAGTGGTTGTATATGTCGATGAGTCTGTGCAGCTAGAAAGGTTAAAGTCGCGTAATAACCTCTCGGCGGAGGATGCCTATGCGCGTATCCATGCACAGCTGCCTTTGATTCAAAAAGTAGCCTTAGCCGATGCGGTGATCAATAACAACGGTCCTGTAGAGGAAACAAAACAACAGCTTTTAAGTATATTAGCCCTATGGCTAGATTAAAGAGTGAATGATTGCATTCACTCTTTTTTTATTGGGAATATTTAAGGGCTTCTAAAAAAGAATGTGTTAAATATCTGTTCTCGCTATATACATATAGTAAAACTTAATTAAAATAATTTATTAAAAAAAATTAATATTATTCACTTTTTAAATATTTATGTTATACTATTCAATATAAAAAGTTAAATAGTATAACACATATAGAGAGGGGTATAGCCATGAAAGCACGTATTGCCATTAATGGTTTTGGGAGAATAGGAAGAATGGTGTTTCGCACAGCGATTATAGAGGAAAATTTAGATATTATTGCAATAAATGCATCTTATCCAGCAGAAACGTTAGCACATTTAATCAAATATGACTCTATACACGGACCATTTAATGGAGATGTCAAATGTGATGATGATGCGCTAATTGTTAACGGTAAAAGAATTCAGCTATTAAATTCACGTGATCCGCTGAATTTGCCTTGGAAAGAGCTTGGGATTGATCTAGTTGTTGAAGCAACGGGAAAATTTAATTCAAGAGAAAAAGCGCAGTTACATATTGAAGCAGGTGCGAAAAAAGTTGTCTTAACGGCACCGGGTAAACAAGAAGATATCACCATTGTGATGGGCGTAAACGAACGAGAGTTTGATGTGAATCAGCATAACATTATTTCTAATGCCTCTTGTACGACAAATTGTCTAGCTCCAGTTGTCAAGGTACTAGACGAAGCGTTCACAATTGAAAACGGTTTAATGACGACCGTTCATGCATATACAAATGATCAAAAGAATATCGATAATCCGCATAAAGATTTGCGAAGAGCTCGTGCGTGTGCTCAATCAATTATTCCTACAACAACTGGAGCAGCCAAGGCACTTTCATTAGTTCTTCCTCATTTAAAAGGAAAACTTCATGGGATGGCGCTTCGTGTGCCAACGCCGAACGTATCGCTTGTCGATTTAGTTGTGGATGTAAGGAAACCTGTGACGATGGAAGATGTTAATTTAGCGTTTATTAAAGCTGCTGAAGGACCATTAAAGAATATTTTAAATTTAACAATGGAACCACTCGTATCAATTGACTTTAATACAAATCCTCATTCAGCGATTGTAGATGGACTATCCACAATCGTAATGGAAGATCATAAAATTAAAGTGTTAGCTTGGTACGATAACGAGTGGGGCTACTCTCAGCGCGTAGTCGATTTGGTAAGATATATTGCTGCAGAAATGCGTAATGGATCAAAAATAAGAGTAAGCTAAGAAAGCTATTGATTGCTTTTAAAAAAAACAGGGAGCTATCGCCCTGTTTTTTTTTGTTTTTATTCAAAAGAATAGGGAAAAGCAATAAGATAAGCATGCAAAGGGGTGTTTATTTTCCTCAATTTTAATAAAAAATTAATAGTCGTTTAGCAGCTTTTACACACTTTCTCACGAGAATACAGGGGTAATTTGTATAGGTCTATCTGCAAGAACAATCTTTAATAAAATCAAAACACGTATTGCAAAATAAATGTAAACAAAGTATACTATGTTTCGTGAACTTCTTGTGTACCTTTCGGTGATGTGGCTACTTAAAGGGTTAGGACCTCTTTGGACTAACTTTCCCCCGTGGTAGTTAACATGCTATATGGCGAAAGAACTTCATGTTTAACGATTAAAAATTGTTAAAGGGGGAAATATCATTATGGAAACAATGGGTCGTCATGTCATCTCAGAATTATGGGGATGCGATTTCGATAAGTTAAATGATATTGATTATATTGAAAAAACGTTTGTTGATGCAGCTTTAAAATCTGGTGCGGAAGTTCGCGAAGTAGCGTTCCATAAATTTGCACCTCAAGGTGTAAGTGGCGTTGTTATTATTTCAGAATCACATTTAACGATTCACAGCTTCCCAGAGCATGGTTATGCAAGTATCGATGTTTATACTTGTGGTCATTTAGATCCTACAATCGCAGCAGATTATATTGCAGATGCTCTAAGTGCACAGACACGTGAAACAATTGAATTACCACGTGGAATGGGTCCTGTTCAGGTAAAACAAACTAAAGCGAATGCACTTTAATAGTGTCGATTGATTACGTAAGTTAAGAGGTGTATTACACACCTCTTTTTAGTATATAAATTTTTAATACGCAAAAACAAAGGGGATAACAACATGGGGGTAGTACAAGCAGTTAAATCTTTATTTTCTAATCATGTAGAAACAAGCGATCACCATTCAGATCCGACTCTAAAAACGCATTATTACAAAACAACGGCCGGGAATGCATTTAAGCAAGTTCATGAAATGTTGAAGCACATGCAAGGGATAGAGATACTTGCTGCGTATGAAGAGCGAGGAGAAATTAGCTTAAACGTTGTAAAAGGAAGAAAAGCTTTTGTTGTGATTACTATTATTAACGTACGTCCTCTTGAAACCGCTATCGATTTTTCTGCTACAACAGAATCAAAAGTGGTGCCGGTTGATTTTGGTTTTAGTAAAGAACTTGTACGTACGCTTTATAAGAGCTTTGATCAAAAACTTATTCCTATTTCTTCGTAAGTTCCTTATCATTTTTGAATTTCAGGAAATAAAATGGGGAAATTCCTTTTCCTTTACTTGTATTCAAGCCTTGTTTTCTATAAGATGGAATAAAGCAAATCCTTTAATACAGCATCGTGTTTGTTAAAGGAAATGATGATAAAAATCATAATAAATGGCGAATAGCCGGCTAACATAGATGGAAATTAACTTATATAAGAGAAAATAAAAAGAAAAACAAGGTTTATTATTGGAGCTGAGAATATGAAGTGCCCATCCTGTCATTACAATGGAACGAGAGTGCTGGACTCGCGCCCTGTAGAAGAAGGCCGCTCTATTCGTAGAAGACGTGAATGCGAAGAGTGTCACTATCGTTTTACAACTTTTGAGAAAGTAGAAGAACTTCCGTTAATTGTTGTAAAAAAAGATGGAGCGAGAGAAGAGTTCAGCAAAGACAAAATCCTTCGAGGGTTAATTAAGGCGTGTGAAAAACGCCAAGTAAGCTTAAAACAATTAGAAGATACCGTACACGATATTGAAACAGAGCTGCGCAGTCAGGGTACATCAGAGGTGCAGTCAGATGTGGTAGGAGAAATGGTGATGGAGCGATTAGCTGCTATCGATGAAGTCTCTTATGTTCGATTTGCTTCTGTATACCGACAATTTAAAGACATCAATGTATTTATTGATGAATTAAAAGATTTAATTAAGAAGGAACGACTGTAAAAGAGCTATTGAAGTATTCTTTAGGCTCTTTTTTTGTCATTTCTATTACTTTAAAAGTAGGTAGGGAACGACATGAAAGAACAACATTGGAAAGAAATGATACCGGTCGATCGTTATGTTGTTCGTTCGAACGGCATACTGCAGGAATACGACCGAAAGATTTTAACCATGCTCTATCAGCCGTTGGTGGGTACAACGTGCTTTGGTCTGTATATGACGCTATGGAGCGAGCTGGAACAAGATCGTTTATGGGGGAAAGAGTCTACGCATCATCATCTAATGTCAATGATGCAAATTAATTTGAAAGCTATTTACCATGAGCGGTTAAAATTAGAAGGCATTGGTTTGTTAAAAACATATATTAAGGAAGAAGATGATGTTCGTGTGTTCATTTATGAGCTCATTCCTCCTCTTACGCCCCATCAGTTTTTTAACGATGGCGTGTTAAATGTATATTTATATAACCGACTCGGAAAATCTATCTTTCAAAAAGTAAAAAATTATTTTTCTGATTCACTCGTCGATGACCAATCGTTCACAGATGTGACGCATTCATTTAACGATGTATTTAAATCAGTTAAAGCAACAGAGCTGGCTCCAAGTTTTCAGTCTGAAAGCAAGGATGTATTTTCTCCTGATGCTCAAACGGACTTTGTGGATTCCTCCAAACGCGCTTCTATTGAGATGAGCCCGGATTCCTTTGATTTTGATTTATTTTTAGCAGGTCTAACAGATTCAATGATTTCGAAAAGGTCTATTACATCTAAAGTAAAACAAGCGATTGAAAAGCTAGCCTTTTTATACGGTATCGATCCTCTTCAAATGAAAAACGTGGTGCTCGATTCGCTAAATGAGAACGATCAAGTTGATATTGAATTGCTTAGAAAAGCGGCACAGTCCTTTTACCAATTTGAAAATGGAGAAGCACTTCCAAATCTAAGCGAACAAATTCAGCCGCCTATGCTTCGTACTATGCAGGAAAAGCAGCCGCAGACAAAGGAAGAGCAGCTCATTCAACAGCTTGAAGTGACTTCTCCTCGACAGCTTTTGATCGAGTTTTCCGGGGGAGCAGAGCCTTCAAAAGCAGATTTGCAAATGATCGAAGAAGTGATGTTTAACCAAAAGCTTTCACCAGGGGTAGTAAATGTTCTTATTTACTATGTTATGCTAAGATCCGATATGAAATTATCTAAGAGCTATGTAGAGAAAATTGCTGGACACTGGGCGCGCAAAAAGGTACAAACTGTTCAAGATGCCATGAATTTAGCTAAAAATGAACAGAAAGAATATCAGAATTGGACCGAAGCAAAGCAAAATAAAAAAACGGCTGGACGAAAAATTGTGCGTAAAGAAATGGTGCCAGAGTGGCTGAGCGATGAAGAAAAAGAAGAGAAAAAGCAGCCTTCAAAAGAAGTGGACGGATTTGAAGAAGAAAAACGAAAGCTACAAGAAGAGCTCAAACAGTTAGATCAAGAGCTAAAACAAAAGCATAAAGAATAAAAAGCAGGTATGATAGAGGTGAGGTGAAAAAGATGAAGCCTATCAATGATTCACTAAATCAGTTAGTGAACAAAAAGGATTTTAAAGCACGCTTAGAAGCATTAAGAAACAGTATCCTGTCTAATCCCGAAGTTAAAACATTTTTGCAAGAGCATCGCCATGAGTTAGATGAGCAAATGGTCGACCGAGGTCTGATGAAGATGCATGAATTTATCGACCAAAGCAAATGCTGTGACAAGTGTCCTTCTTTGCAAAGCTGCGTCAACATGGTGAAAGGATACCACCCTCAGCTGGTTGTAAAAGGCCGTAATATTGATTTACAGTATGAACGCTGTCCTAGAAAAGTACAAGAAGATGAGCGAAAAGAACAAGAATCTTTTATTCAGTGTATGTACGTGCCTAAAGAAATTTTACAGGCAACAATGTCTGATATTGAAATTGAGCAGGGAAGATTTGAAGCCATTAAACTAGTAAGAGATTTTGTGCGAGAATATGAGCCAAATAAGAAAATGAAAGCTTTATATTTACACGGTTCGTTTGGTGTGGGGAAAACGTATTTTCTTGGAGCAATTGCCAATGCGTTAGCCGAAAAGAAAGTGAAATCTACCATTCTGTATGTCCCGGAGTTTTTGCGTGAGTTAAAAGGTTCGTTTCAAGATCAAAGTTTCAATGAGAAAATAGAGTATGTCAAAAAAGTACCGGTTCTTATGCTTGATGATCTCGGAGCAGAATCCGTAACGAGCTGGATGCGAGACGATGTGCTCGGAACCATTTTACAATTCCGTATGCTCGAAAATTTGCCGACATTTTTCAGCTCGAATTTAAATTTTAAAGAGCTTCAACATCATTTGACTTATACCCAAAGAGGCGAGCAGGAAGAGCTCAAAGCCGCTCGTGTCATGGAACGAATTAAGTCTCTAGCCATTCCTGTTGAAATGAATGGAGAGAATAAACGAAATAGATGAGCAGGTCGTTTTACATTTCTTGTAACGACTTGCTCATTTTTTTGCATGTTGCCCCATATACATTAATAAAGCGTGTCCAAAGGGGGGCTATGAGGAATGAAAATATTCTTTAAATATGTAGAAGACGCAGTCGTTGTATATGAGTCTTTATGCGCGAAGCGAAGCGCTTTATCGTATGGTTCACAGTGCTTGAAGCTGGTGAATAATCAGCTTTTAGTCATTGATGAGACATACAATAGAGAGGCCGTTTTACAAGACATGGTGATACCGGTATTAACCCACGTAATTTTAAAAAAGAAAGAAAAAAAGATGATGGTAAACATATTAAAAGAACAATTTTTCTATTCAGAAGAGGAAGAGCAAGATTTGCTGCTTCAAATTATGGGGGGGATTATGGAAGGAGAGAGAGGCGAAATTCCGCAAAAAACATTTTCTCTTCCAAGAGAATTACTTATCCGCCAGGCTCTTCAAGACTTCTTCATTCATAATGTAACATTCACCTTTGAGTCTTTTCTCCAATTCCGCTTAAAAGAATATCAAGAGCGGCTGCGCTATTATGCCGAGCTGGCGATTGATGAATATAAGCTTGAACAAGACTATCAAATTCTTATTCATCAGCTGCGTCAAGCAGCTAATGAAAGACAGTTATCTACAGGCGATGTGTATGTAATGCACTTGAATAAAAACAAGTTTGTGTTGTACGACCACAATAGTAGATATGTTCCTGAACGTGAATGTGCAGCTCTAGCAGAGGCCTTTTTATCTGAACAAGAATCATTATACATAGACTCAACTATTATCGCGCCTTTGCTAAGTTTATCTCCAGCTGCTATTCATCTGTATAGCGACCAGCATGATCATGATTTTGTTTATACCATTCAAAATATCTTCCAAGAAAAAGTTATGTTATACGAAAAAAATGAATTTCCGTTTGATCAAAAGCAAAATATAACGTGAAAGGTTGATTTCTATTTTGAAAATGAATATAATAAATGCATATTGAAAAACAGCTATATGTTACAAGTTATGATGAGGACATGAGTGTATATTTACGGTTTGTAGAGAGGGAGATCCAGGCTGAAAATCTCCTAACACGGAATATATTCTTACCACCTCTAAACTTCAGTAGTAAACGAGCAGAGCCTCTAGTAATTACTGACGGAATTTCCGTTATAAAACCTCGAGCCGCTTCGGGTTCTTTGGGTTATCCAAGATACGAAGAGGAAACAAGGGTGGTACCGCGTGTATACACAACTCGTCCCTTTTGATAAGGGACGAGTTTTTTGTTTTTACAAAAAGTTTATTCAGTTATGTTAAAGGAGTGGAAAGTTGTGTCAGAAGTAATCAAAATGACATTTCCTGATGGAGCTGTTAAAGAGTATTCAAAAGGATCATCAACAGAAGATATTGCGGCTTCTATTAGCCCGGGATTAAAGAAGAAAGCATTAGCAGGCAAAGTAAACGGCGAGCTGCTGGATTTACGTACGCCAATTGAACAAGATGGCAGTCTTGAAATCATTACGCAAGATGCTCCTGAAGCGCTTGAAATTATGCGTCACAGTACAGCGCATTTAATGGCTCAAGCAATCAAACGTTTGTACAAAGATACAAAAGTACAGCTAGGTGTAGGGCCGGTTATCGAAAACGGTTTTTACTATGACATCGATATGGAAGAATCAATTACTCCTGAAGATTTAGGTAAAATTGAAAAAGAAATGAAAAAAATCGTTAATTCAAATATTGAAATTGAACGAAAAGAAGTTTCTCGTGAAGAAGCCATTCAACTTTTTAAAGAAGTTGGCGATGAACTAAAGCTTGAATTGATCGATGCGATTCCAGCAGGTGAAAAGGTTACGATTTACCAACAAGGCGAATTCTTTGACCTTTGCCGAGGCGTGCACGTGCCGTCAACAGGCAAAATTAAAGAATTTAAACTATTAAGCGTGGCGGGTGCTTATTGGCGCGGAGACAGCGATAATCAAATGCTGCAGCGTATTTACGGTACAGCATTCTTTACAAAAGCAGATTTAGACGAGCATCTTCGTCTTCTTGAAGAAGCAAAAGAACGTGACCACCGTAAACTTGGTAAAGAGCTAAACTTATTTACAAATTCTCAAAAAGTAGGACAAGGTCTGCCTTTATGGCTTCCAAAAGGTGCGACGATCCGCCGTATTATCGAGCGTTATATCGTAGATAAAGAAGTAAGCCTTGGTTATCAGCACGTTTACACTCCAGTGCTCGGAAGTGTAGAACTTTACAAAACGTCTGGTCACTGGGAGCACTACCAAGATGACATGTTCCCTGCAATGGAAATGGATAACGAAGACCTGGTTCTTCGTCCGATGAACTGTCCTCATCACATGATGGTTTACAAACAAGGTATTCACAGCTATCGTGAGCTTCCAATCCGTATTGCTGAGCTTGGAACGATGCACCGCTACGAAATGTCAGGAGCATTATCAGGACTTCAGCGTGTTCGAGGCATGACACTAAATGATGCGCATATCTTTGTACGTCCCGACCAAATCAAAGAAGAATTTATTCGTGTAGTTCGCTTAGTTGAAGCGGTTTATAAAGATTTTGGATTTGAAAATTATTCATTCCGTCTATCTTACCGTGACCCTGCAGATACAGAAAAATACTTTGATGATGATGCAATGTGGGAAAAAGCACAAAGCATGTTAAAAGACGCGATGGATGAGCTTGACCTTGATTATTATGAAGCTGAAGGAGAAGCGGCATTCTACGGTCCAAAACTAGACGTTCAAGTTAAAACAGCTCTTGGTAAAGAAGAGACGCTATCTACGGTTCAATTGGATTTCTTACTTCCTGAACGATTTGATTTAACGTATGTAGGAGAAGACGGAAAACAACATCGACCGGTTGTTATTCACCGCGGCGTGGTGTCAACAATGGAACGTTTTGTAGCTTTCTTAATCGAAGAATACAAAGGAGCTTTCCCAACGTGGTTAGCACCTGTACAAGTTCAAGTGATTCCGGTATCACCTACCGTTCACCTTGAGTATGCAAAAGAAGTGCAAGAACAGCTTCAGCTGGCGGGTATTCGTGTGGAACTTGATTCTCGCGATGAGAAAATCGGCTATAAAATCCGTGAGGCTCAAATGCAAAAAATTCCTTATATGCTTGTTGTAGGGGATAAAGAAGTAGAGGATAAAGCAGTAAACGTACGTAAATACGGTGAGCAGAATTCAGAAACAGTGGACTTCCAAGCCTTTTTACAAAATGTAAAAGCAGAAGCATCTCGCTAATGAAAAAAGCAGAGAATTGAAATTCTCTGCTTTTTTATGCAACATTTATAAAAAATTGTTGCATAAATGTTTTTCCTTTGATACAATAATTTTTGTTGTGAAAAAAGAACGAAATCATTGACTTTTGTCTTTGTTGATACTATAATAGCTTAAGTAATTGAATACTTGTTTATACAGAAGAAGAAGCACCCGCTTCTCACCTGAGTGACGCATAGAGCAGTTAGCAGGTACATCGTATCTTAATTAAAACGATAGAAGTGTGGGTGCAGTATGTACTCACACTTTTTTGTGTGAGTTAATAATCGGTCTAAGCAAGCGTATTCGCTCATTAAACCTTGGAGGTGGCTACTTATTAGCAAGGACATGATGGTAAACGAGGGCATTCGAGCTCGCGAAGTTCGTCTAATTGATCAAAACGGTGAACAATTAGGAATTAAATCAAAAAATGAAGCATTAGAAATTGCTTCACGAGTAAATCTTGACTTAGTAATGGTTGCTGCAAATGCGAAACCGCCGGTATGTCGTATTATGGACTACGGTAAATTCCGCTATGAGCAACAACGTAAAGAAAGAGAAGCTCGTAAAAACCAAAAAGTTGTAAACTTAAAAGAAGTTCGTTTAAGTCCAACAATTGATGAACATGATTTTAACACTAAACTTCGTAACGCACGCAAGTTCCTTGAAAAAGGTGACAAAGTGAAAGCGTCTATTCGCTTTAAAGGTCGTGCCATTACTCATAAAGGGATTGGCCAAAAAGTACTTGAACGTTTTTCACAAGCTTGCGAAGATGTAAGTTCAGTTGAATCGGCTCCTAAAATGGAAGGCCGCAGCATGTTCTTAGTCTTGGCACCTAAAAACGAAAAGTAATAGAACGAGGAGGAACACCCCATGCCAAAAATGAAAACACATCGTGGCGCTGCAAAGCGTTTCAAAAAGACTGGAAGCGGTAAATTAAAACGTGCTCGTGCTTACACAAGCCATTTATTCGCTAACAAATCTACAAAACAAAAGCGTAAATTACGTAAAGGTTCTTTAGTAAGCAAAGGTGACTTCAAACGTATCCGTCACTTATTAGATAACATTAAGTAATTTGGGTTGAGATAGAAACAATACAGGAGGTAAACAATTATGCCACGCGTAAAAGGCGGTACAGTAACACGCAAACGTCGTAAAAAAGTTTTAAAATTAGCTAAAGGTTTCTTCGGTTCGAAGCATAGATTATATAAAGTTGCTAATCAGCAAGTTATGAAATCTCACATGTATGCTTATCGTGACCGTCGTCAGAAAAAACGTGACTTCCGTAAATTATGGATCACACGTATTAATGCAGCTGCTCGTATGAACGGTCTTTCTTACAGCCGTTTAATGCACGGTTTAAAATTAGCAGGTATTGAAGTTAACCGCAAAATGCTTGCTGACTTAGCTGTAGCTGATGAAAAAGCATTTGCTGAATTAGCAACTGCTGCTAAAAAAGGCTTAGATAAGTAATGAATATAAAGTCTCGTCATCTTTAGATGATGAGGCTTTTTTGCTATCGGAGGACATATCATGAATGAACTGCTGCTTACCTATTTTATTGTTATTAATATAGTAGGGGTAGGAATGATGTATAGAGATAAACAAAAAGCGAAAAGACATGAGTGGAGAATTGCCGAAAGCACACTGTGGACGGTAGCTGCTATCGGAGGAGCTCTTGGAGGACTGATTGGTATGTATTGCTATCGTCATAAAACGAAGCACACATCGTTTACAGTAGGTTTTCCTATTCTTGCTGCTCTTGATTTACTTTTCTTTTTTGTTATCAGCTGAGCACAAATGATTTTGTGCTCAGTGTAAAAATTCTCGAACGGGGCTTTTCCAGCGAATAGGAGCATTTGGATACATGTCGTGTACGTGGCTTTCCAGCAGCTTGAAATCTTGTTTTTGCAGTTCATGTAATCGAGCTGGATCTGTTAACACCATTGTAATTGACAAAGATTCTGGTTCATTGGGATTGCTGTATTTTTCTCCTTCAAATAAAATACCTTTATACGTTAGTAGAAAATTTTTGCGGATATTCGTTTTTTCATCAACGACAAAAAATTGCTGATGTTCCTGAGCTGATACAAGCTTCCGCTTTGGACTGCGAAAATGCTGAACCAGCTTTAATAGTGTGTAAGCAACAAGCGCGAAAATGAACACGCGAACGATAACAATAACAAACATAACGCTCCCTCCTTTACAAGGCACAGTTTTCTTACTTTACGTTCGAGTCTCTAAAAAGTTTCATGATTTTTGATATAATTTCTTTATTGGTTTAAAAAGAAGAAGATATACATAATTACAGGAGTGATTACATTGAATTTACAACAGCTATTTACCATGCAGCGCCAGCTGGATCAGCATATAGAGGATAAGCATGAGCTTCATAAGGAAGATTTGATTCCGAGAAAGCTTTTAGCACTGCTTGTCGAAATGGGAGAACTGGCAAACGAAACGCGCTGCTTCAAATTTTGGAGCGTCAAACCTCCGGCTGAAGACGCTGTTATTTTAGAAGAATTTGTGGACGGCGTACATTTTATCCTTTCTTTAGGGATTGAAAAAGGATACGATGATTTAACTGAATTACCAAATGCAAAAGCAAGTGATTCAAAAACAGCACAATTTTTACAGGTATTTGCACAAGTTGCTGCTTTCGAGCAGGATCAGTCGAAAGGAAACTATGTGGACATGTTTGTATCTTACATGACGCTTGGCGATATGTTTGGTTTTTCCGCTGAACATATTGAAAAGGCGTACATCTCAAAAAATGAAGTGAATTTTAAACGCCAAGAACAAGGATACTAGAAATAAAGGGATGGGAAATTTTACTTCAACCTCTTTTTAGCTATAATAGAGGTATACATATGAAAGGGGTAATCCATATGACAAAGTTAGATGAAACATTGACGATGCTTAAAGCACTAACAGATGCAAAAGGAATTCCTGGCAATGAGCGTGAACCGCGTGAGGTTATGAAGAAATATATTGCACCTTATGCAGATGAAGTAACGACGGATGGGCTAGGCAGTTTGATTGCAAAAAAAGTGGGCAACGAACAAGGGCCTAAAATTATGGTAGCCGGTCACTTAGATGAAGTAGGCTTTATGGTGACTCAAATTGATGAACGCGGCTTTATTCGTTTTCAAACGGTAGGCGGATGGTGGTCTCAAGTTATGCTTGCTCAACGCGTAACCATCGTTACATCTAAAGGAGAGGTAACGGGGATTATTGGCTCAAAGCCTCCTCATATCCTGCCTCCAGAAGTTCGTAAAAAGCCCGTTGACATTAAAGATATGTTCATCGATATTGGTGCCTCTAGCAGAGAAGAAGTAGCGGAGTGGGGAGTGAAACCTGGTGATCAGGTTGTGCCTTATTTCGAATTTACGGTTATGAACAACGAAAAGATGCTGCTAGCGAAAGCCTGGGATAACCGTATCGGCTGTGCAATCGCTATCGATGTATTAAAAGCTTTAAAAAATGAAACACATGAAAATGTTGTGTATGGTGTAGGAACGGTGCAAGAAGAAGTTGGACTTAGAGGTGCAAAAACATCCGCTAACTTTATTGAACCGGATATTGCATTTGCTGTTGATGTCGGTATCGCTGGAGATACACCTGGTGTTTCTGATAAAGAAGCATCTTCTAAAATGGGAGATGGTCCGCAAATCATTTTATATGATGCTTCCATGGTTTCTCATAAAGGACTTCGAGATACAGTGGTAAATGTGGCAGATGAATTAAATATTCCATATCAATTTGATGCAATCGCTGGAGGCGGTACGGACTCAGGTTCTATCCATATTTCAGCTAACGGGGTGCCAGCACTTTCGATTACGATCGCAACTCGTTATATCCATTCTCATGCAGCGATGCTTCATCGTGATGATTATGAAAATGCAGTTAAATTAATTGCGGAAGTAATTAAACGCTTAGACCGAAATACGGTGAACGCAATTACGTATAATTAAAAAAAGCTCATTCTCCTAGGAGAATGAGTTTTTTGTTGTACATAGGAAAAGGCTATTTATTTTAAACCGTTTTCAAGCGTTGTCAGAATTTCTTCTTTTTCTGATTCTGGAGACTTTTCCCAAAGCACCTCAAATAAAACACCAAGTCCAGGGAGCATTTTTTCTTCACCGCTTTGAATAGCGTCAGAAATTGTAGCTTCAAGCTCTTCTTTTGAGTTTCCTGAAACGTTTGCAATAACAGCATTTCGTAAATTAAGATCCATCATTTTCACCTCAGCTATCGTAAAGTTACCAATAGTTTTTGTTTTCTTTGCGATTTCTATGTACAATAAAGTGAAACTTATCTAATGATTATTGAGCAAAATGTAATCGAACTATTTATTTTTGTATAGATAAAGGAGTTATGTTTGTGAAACAAATTGATTCAGTTAAAAATCCGCAGGTAAAAGCGTGGAAAAAGCTGCATAATAAAAAAGACCGTGATAAGCAGGGCCTTTTTATGGTAGAAGGCTTTCATTTAGTCGAAGAAGCTATCAAAAATAAGGATTGCGTAAAGGAACTAATTATACGCGAATCGATTGAAGTGCCAGCACAGTGGAACATAGATGGTATCGAAATAACCGTTGTAAACGAAGCAATAATTAAATTGTTATCTGACACAGAAACACCTCAAGGAATTATCGCTGTGTGTTTTCAAACGAAGCATGCAGAAATCATTCATACAGCACAGAAAGTATTGCTTTTAGATGCGGTGCAAGATCCAGGTAACCTAGGTACGATTATTCGAACCGCTGATGCTGCCGGAGTGGAGGCTATTATCGTTGGAGAGGGCAGCGTGGATGTGTACAACCCAAAAGTCGTTCGTTCAACGCAAGGAGCTATTTTTCACCTTCCAATTGTAAAAGGTGATTTACTCGAAATGATTTCACTGTTAAAAGAAAGAGAAATAGCAGTTTACGGCACGTCGTTACAAAATGGAAAGGTCTATACATGCGTAAAACCTTCAAACGAATTTGCGCTGGTTGTGGGAAATGAAGGAAACGGCGTAAGCGAGAAAGTGCTGGAACAAGCGGATCAGAATCTGTACATTCCCATCTATGGAAAGAGCGAGTCGCTAAATGTTGCCATCGCTTCTGGAATCTTACTTTATTATTTACGCGGAATGTAGTTGCATCGAGAACGTGTTTTCACTATAATAATACAATAGTTACATATGTAAAAAACGATGAAAGAGAGCAGTAGCTTATGTCCGTTTATGCAGGGAGAAAATGCCGTGACTGAAAGCATTTTTATAAATGTAATAAGTGAATTCACCTCTTGAGTTGACACTTAGACCATCTTACATAGATGTAAAGGTGTTCCGGAGATTCCGTTAACTTGAATGAAGTGAACTGTATACGTCTGTGTATATAGTTAACAAGGGTGGTAACGCGACTAATCCTCGTCCCTTTTTTGGGAGGAGGTTTTTTTATTTGTCATTTTTTACGTTAAAAGGAGGAATAAGTGATGAAAGAACGTTTACAAGAACTTCAACAAGAAGCAATTGCAAAAGTCGAAACAGCAAGTGCTTTAAAAGAATTAAACGACGTACGCGTAGCTTATTTAGGAAAGAAAGGCCCTATCACAGAAGTACTTCGCGGTATGGGAAAACTTTCAGCTGAAGAGCGTCCTGTAATGGGAGCACTTGCAAATGAAGTGCGTGAAGCTATTGCATCTAAAATTGAAGAAAAACAAACGGCGTTAGAAGCAGCCGAGGTAGAGCGTAAACTTGCTTCAGAAACAATCGACGTAACGCTGCCAGGACGCCCAGTTAAAGCAGGTACGCATCACCCGCTAACAAGCGTGGTTGAAGAAGTAGAAGATTTATTCTTAGGAATGGGCTATGAAGTAGCAGAAGGACCGGAAGTAGAGCAGGACTACTATAATTTCGAAGCGCTGAACTTGCCAAAAGGTCACCCAGCACGTGATATGCAAGATACGTTCTATATTACGGAAGAAACGCTTCTTCGTACGCATACATCAACTGTTCAAGCTCGTGTTATGAACAAGAATGAAGGCAAAGGACCTGTTAAAATTATTTGCCCGGGCAAAGTGTACCGCCGCGATGACGATGATGCTACGCATTCTCATCAATTCATGCAAATTGAAGGTCTTGTAGTAGACGAAAACATTCGTATGAGCGATTTAAAAGGCACGCTTGAAGTATTTGTGAAAAAGATGTTCGGTGCAGACCGTGAAATTCGTCTTCGTCCAAGTTTCTTCCCGTTCACTGAGCCGTCTGTAGAAGTAGACGTATCGTGTGCAAAATGTGGAGGTAAAGGCTGTAATGTATGTAAACAAACAGGCTGGATTGAAATTTTAGGAGCAGGCATGGTTCATCCAAATGTCCTTGAAATGGCTGGATACGATTCAACTAAATATCGTGGGTTTGCTTTTGGAATCGGTGTAGAGCGTATTGCTATGTTAAAACACGGCGTGGATGATATTCGTCATTTCTATACAAATGATGTTCGTTTCTTAGATCAATTTAAACAAGTATAAAGGAGGGACTACGATGTTTGTATCTTATCGTTGGTTACAAGAGTATGTTGACTTATCAGGCGTAACGGCAGAAGAGTTAGCAGATAAAATCACAAAAAGTGGAATTGAAGTTGAAGGTGTAGAAAACTTAAATAAAGGCATCAGCGGAGTGGTAATTGGTCACGTTGTAGAACGTGAACAGCATCCAAATGCTGATAAATTAAGCCGCTGTCAAGTAGATCTTGGCGGAGGAGAAATCGTTCAAATCGTGTGCGGGGCACCGAACGTGGCACAAGGTCAAAAAGTAGCGGTTGCAAAAGTGGGAGCTGTACTTCCAGGTAACTTTAAAATCAAGCGTGCTAAGCTTCGCGGTGAAGAATCGAACGGTATGATTTGTTCTCTTCAAGAGCTTGGCATTGAAAGCAAGCTTGTGGCAAAAGATTATCAAGAAGGCATCTTCGTGTTCCCAAGCGATGCTGAAGTAGGAGCGGATGCACTAGATGCATTAAACTTAAACGATGAAGTATTAGAACTAGGGCTAACACCAAACCGTTCAGACTGCTTAAGTATGTTAGGTGTAGCACATGAAGTGGCTGCTATTTTACGTCGTGAAGTGAAGTATCCGTCAGTAAACGTGCAAACGTCTGATGAGCAAGCAGCTGATTATATTTCCGTTAAAGTAGAGGCAAAAGAAGACAATCCGCTTTACGTAGCGCGCGTTGTGAAAAACGTAAAAATTGCTCCGTCACCATTATGGATGCAAACGCGTTTAATGGCAGCTGGTATTCGACCTCATAACAACGTTGTTGATATTACCAACTATATTTTGCTTGAATACGGCCAGCCTCTGCATGCTTTTGACTATGATCGTCTTGGTTCAAAAGAAATTGTTGTACGTCACGCGTCAGAAGGCGAGAAGTTTGTAACACTTGATGACCAAGAGCGCGTATTAAAAGGCAATCAGCTTGTCATTACAAACGGAAGTGAGCCGGTAGCTCTTGCAGGTGTAATGGGCGGAGCGAACTCCGAAGTAAAAGACGATACGGTAAATGTTCTCATTGAATCAGCTTACTTCAAAGGCTTAACGGTTCGCCAAGCTTCAAAAGACCACGGTCTTCGCAGTGAGGCAAGCGCTCGTTTTGAAAAAGGAATTGATCCTAACCGTACGCGTGTAGCTGCTGACCGCGCAGCAGAATTAATGGCTGAATACGCTTCAGGTGAAGTGGTCAGTGGTACTGTAGAAGTGGATACACTAACTGTGGAACCTGCTGTTGTAGCTGTGTCACTTGGACGTATTAACGATGTGCTTGGTACAGAGCTATTAATGGAAGAAGTACAAGACATTATGAACCGTCTTCAATTTGAAAACAAAGTGGAAGACGAAACCATTGTTGTAACAGTGCCAACTCGTAGAGGCGATATTACAATTGAAGAAGATATCGTCGAGGAAGTAGCGCGTATGTATGGCTATGACAACCTTCCTACAACGCTTCCTGTAACAGTGGCAACTCCAGGAAAACTAACAGAATATCAGCTTGGACGCCGTAAAGTTCGCCGTTTCTTAGAAGGTGCGGGACTAGCACAAACAACAACATATTCGTTAACGAGCGCTGGAAAAGCTACTCAGTTTGCACTAAATGCAACAAGTACGATTGGTTTAGCAATGCCGATGAGTGAAGATCGCAGCATCCTTCGTCAAAGCTTAGTGCCTCATTTGCTAGAAGCAGTGAAGCATAATAATGCTCGTCAGTCGGATTCTATTGCGCTATACGAAACAGGCTCAGTGTTCTTATCTAAAGGTGAAGGAGAATTACCGGATGAGCAGGAGCGCGTAGCTGGTGCAATCACGGGTCTGTGGCATGCTCACGGCTGGCAAGGTGAAAAGAAAGTCGTTGATTTCTATGTGATTAAAGGTGTACTAGAAGGGTTATTTGCACAGCTTGGTTTGGAGAAACGAATCTCATATGCTCCCGTTAAAAAAGACGGTATGCACCCTGGACGTACAGCGGCTGTATGGTTAGATGAAAAAGAAATTGGATACGTAGGTCAAGTTCATCCTGTTGCTCAGAAACAATATGGTCTTCGTGAAACATACGTATTTGAATTACACCTTCAAGAGCTATTAGCTGCAGATGTCGAAGAAGTTCGTTATTCAGCTATTCCAAGATTCCCATCTATTACTCGTGATATTGCACTTGTTGTAGATAAAAACGTTCTTGGAGGAGAAGTTCAGCGCGTCATCTATGCGGCGGGCGGAGAACTTTTAAAAGACGTGACGGTATTTGATCTATATGAAGGAGAGCGTATGGAAGAAGGCAAGAAATCTGTAGCTTTCTCTTTACGTTACTTAGATCCTGAACGTACATTAACTGATGAAGAAGTAGCAAAAGCACATGGTGCAGTGTTAGAAGCTGTAGAAAAAGAATTTGGTGCAACGCTTCGTTCATAAGAATAAGAAAAGAGATGTGGATTTCCACATCTCTTATTTTTTAGCTAATTTTAAAGCTTTTTCTGTATTAGCAAAATGAATTTTAGCTAAAGAGTTCAGCGCATTCACGCCATGTTTCTTAATGATTTTAGCAGCGGCGATATCAACTTGTGCGCCAGCTCCGCGAGGAATAACCATCCCGGTCTTTTCGGTCAGCAAATCCATTTGTTTTAAAAATGCGTATCTGGCAATAATGGAAGCAGCAGCTACAGATAAATGAACGCTTTCTCCTTTTGTGCTGAAAAAGACATTTTCTTTGATAATTTCTTTTTCCTTTACCACGTGTTTATAATAGGTGTTTTTTTCGACAAACTGGTCAATTAAAATGGCATCGGGTTTTTCAGGATCCAATTTTTTTAACACGTTGGATAAAGCTTTGTTGTGTAACAGAGCTTTCATTTTACCTTGTGACATGCCTTTTTCTTGAAATGCATTATACTTTTCGTTATGTAAAACAAGCAAACTATAGGGAATAAACGAAACAAGCTGCTTGGCAATTTCAATAATTTTAGCATCCGTTAACTCTTTTGAATCGCGTACTCCTAATTCTTTTAACAAAGGAAGCTGCTCTTTTTGAACATAGGCAGCAACTACGGTCATAGGACCAAAATAATCTCCCGTCCCTACTTCGTCAGAACCGATGACCGATAGTGAGCTGAAGTTTGATGGGAGGTGGGAGACAGGATCCTTTTTCGCAGCATCTAAAGAGCCTCCCCACTTAGCCGCTTCTGTTTCAGCTTCTTTTCCTTGAAAAAGTACTTTTCCAGAGCGGTACGCAGTGATAGAACAGCCGGGAGTTTTAGCCGCAAACATACTTCCCTGCGGCAGTTTGGGCTGCAAATAGGATGTGTAATGAAGCTTCATTTTAGCTATTTGATCAGCTGATACCTTAATAACAGCATGTGACATAATGCTTCACTCCTTTCGGGGTATTTTAGTTTACTTTATAAGCACTATCCCTTATGATAGCTTAAATATAGATATGTTTCCATTGAAGTCTTCTTCGTGGTATGATAGGGATTAGGATTTTTCGTGGAACGGAGGATTTTCTCGTGTCAAGACAAGATAAAACACGTGCGACAGTTGACATCTTTGGTCAGCAGTACAGCATCGTCGGTAGCGAAAGTACAAGCCATATTCGACTTGTCGCCTCTATAGTGGATGAAAAAATGCGTGAAATCAGTACTAAAAACCCTTCTTTAGATATCAATAAATTAGCAGTATTAACAGCTGTGAATGCTGTACACGAATATATAAAACTGAAAGAAGACTATGAGAGACTTGAACAAAAACTTTATGGAAAAGAGGAATGACTGAGTCAATGCTTAATATCATTTTAATTATATTGCTTCTTTTAGGCTTTGTAACAGGTCTTAAAAGAGGATTTATTTTGCAGCTCATTCATATTGTCAGTTTTGCGGTTTCGTTTATCGTCGCTTATATGTTTAGTGGAGATTTGGCAAGCCGACTTCGCTTGTTGATTCCGTTTCCGGACAATATTCAGCAGCAAAGTGTCGCATCGTTTGTATTTGATTCTGGAACGATAGAAGACGCTTTTTATCGAATGATTGCATTTGCGATTTTATTTTTTGCTACTCACATTGTACTTCGCCTTGCAGGCTCTGTTTTAACGGCTTTAACCGAACTGCCAATTCTGCGCCAGTTAAATAAATGGGGCGGAGGTGCACTTGGATTCGTTGAAGTGTATATCATCGTTTTTATTTTGTTATACATTGGAGCCGTGATTCCTGTAAGTGAAATTCAAACGCCAATTCAACAGTCTTCAATTGCAATCAATATCGTACAAAATACTCCATACTTATCGTCTGCGATTCAAGATTTGTGGACTCAGTATGGTGTAATGTAATGAAATTACAATAGCTTGTTGAGAGGGTGTGTCGAAAGTGTCATAATACTTTTGAGATACCCTCTTTTTTTATCGCAGTCTAATCTGCGGTTTTCACGAGGATAAAAGTATGTCTATATGAAAATTTGAGAGAGTAAATATGTCACTCATCATGTTTTTGAAAGTTTCGTTATTATGATAATAGGCTGGTGAAAAGAGATGAATAAAAAGGATATTATTAAATTGTTAGAAACAATTGCTACATATATGGAATTAAAGGGAGATAACCCTTTTAAAATTTCTGCTTTTCGAAAAGCAGCTGCAGCGCTAGAAACGGACGAAAGAACGCTGACAGAGATTGAGGATTTTACAAAGCTCCAAGGGATTGGAAAAGGAACGGCTGCAGTCATTACAGAGTATATGGAAACAAATGAGTCAAGCGTATTAGAAGAACTAAAGCAAGAAGTTCCTGAAGGACTTATTCCTTTGCTTAAGCTGCCGGGGCTTGGAGGTAAAAAAATCGCTAAATTATATAAAGAGCTAGATATTCGGGATATGGAATCACTGCATCAGGCCTGTATGGAAAATCGAGTGCAGGGACTAAGCGGTTTTGGTAAAAAGACAGAAGAGAAAATTATCGCTGCTATTGAAGAGTTTGGGAAGCGTCCTGATCGTTTGCCTCTTGCTTTTATGCTTCCAATAGCGGAAGACATTTTAGAAGCCCTTAAACATATGCATAGCATTGAGCGTTTTTCTCAAGCAGGGAGCATTCGCCGCATGAGGGAAACCGTAAAAGATCTTGATTTTATTATTTCAACAGCTGAGCCTCATGCTGTCCGTGAACAGCTAGTATCGCTGCCAAATGTGAAGGATATCATTGCAAATGGAGATACAAAAGTATCGGTAACGTTAGCCTATGAGTACGATGTGTCTGTGGATTTTCGTCTTGTAGAAGATAAAGCGTTTGCCACAACGCTGCACCATTTTACAGGATCAAAAGATCATAATGTGCGTATGCGTCAATTAGCAAAAGAACGCGGTGAAAAAATTAGCGAGTATGGCGTTGAAAATGCCGAGACAGGCGAAGTCATGACTTTTGAGTCTGAACAAGCATTCTATGAACATTTTGGGCTCTCTTTTATTCCGCCGGAACTTCGTGAAGATGGAACGGAAGTAGATGCATTTATAAAGCCTCAAAAGCTTGTGACCTACGGTGCCGTAAAAGGTGATTTGCATATGCACTCCACGTGGAGCGACGGGGCGTATTCGATTGAAGAAATGGCGGAAGCATGTCGCGCGCGAGGCTATGAGTACATGGCGATTACAGACCATTCTCAGTATTTAAAAGTAGCAAACGGTCTAACGCCTGAACGCATTCGTAAACAGCGTGAAGAAATTAATCGTTTAAACGCACAGTTCGATGATTTTACAATACTAGCAGGAATTGAAATGGATATTTTGCCTGATGCAACACTTGATTATGATGATGAAATGCTAGCTGAGCTAGATTTTGTTATTGCGTCCATTCACTCTAGTTTTTCGCAATCACGCGAAGAAATTATGAATCGCTTAAAGCAAGCGTTAAACAATGTTCATGTAGATTTAATCGCTCATCCGACGGGTCGTTTGATTGGTCGCCGCAACGGATATGATGTAGATATTGATATGCTAATTGAATTAGCTAAAGAAACAAAAACGGCTCTTGAACTAAACGCGAATCCAAACCGTTTAGATTTAGCGGCTGAGCATATAAAAAAAGCCCAAGAGGCAGGAGTTAAAATTGCTATTAATACAGATGCTCACAATCTAGACATGCTAGAGCATATGGAAATTGGAATATCTACGGGAATTAAAGGCTGGCTTAAACCAGAAACGGTATTAAATACGTATAGTCTCAAAGAATTAACCGCCTTTTTAAATCGACATAAATAAGCAACAGGAGGAATCAGTTTTGCAATCACGTATTTTTCATGTACTAGAGTTTAATAAAGTTAAGGAACAGCTTCAGAAAAAAGTAGCTTCTTCTTTAGGCCGAGAAAAAGTAGCGAATTTGATTCCCTCGACTCAGTATGAAGAAGTAGTCAAATGGCAGGAAGCAACAGATGAAGCTACAACCGTGCTGCGATTGCGTGGCAACGTACCGCTAGGGGGCATTTTTGACGTTCGATCTAGCGTGAAGCGCGCTGAAATTGGGGGAACGCTAAGCTCTAATGAACTTCTTGATGTAGCAAGCACTATTTATGCTGCAAGACAAGTCAAGCAATTTATCGAGCAAGTAGTGGAAGACGAAGATTTACAGCTTCCAATTATAACTGAACATATCGAAAAACTAATGCCTCTTCCTGAGGTAGAACAAACAATTAAAATGAGTATTGATGAGAATGGTACAGTGCTAGACGGTGCAAGCGACCAGCTAAGAGGCATTCGTCAAAAACTTCGCTCAACGGAGTCTCGTATTCGCGAAAAGCTAGAGAGCCTTATTCGCTCCTCGTCCGCTCAAAAAATGTTGTCAGATGCAATTGTTACCATTCGAAACGAACGTTTTGTTATTCCTGTTAAGCAAGAATATCGCAGTGCGTATGGAGGCATTGTGCACGATCAGTCTTCATCTGGAGCAACTTTATTTATTGAGCCTCAGGCGATTGTGACGTTAAACAATGAGCTTCAAGAAGCAAAAGTAAAAGAAAAACAAGAAATTGAGCGTATTCTCATTGCTTTAACCGTTCAGGTAGCGGAAGTGGCAAATGAACTCCGTCAAAACGTGTATCTGTTAGGTGAGCTGGACTTCATGTTTGCTAAAGGGCGCTATAGCCATGAGCTAAAAGCTTCAAAACCTAAAATGAACGACCGAGGCTATATTAAGTTAGTGAAGGCAAAACATCCTCTTATTGCACAGGAAGACGTCGTTGCGAATGATATTGAGCTAGGTGATCAATATACATCTATCGTTATTACAGGGCCAAATACCGGCGGTAAAACCGTAACGTTAAAAACACTTGGATTATTTACGTTAATGGCTCAAGCAGGTTTGCAGATTCCTGCGCTGGATGGATCGGAAATGGCTGTGTTTAAGCACGTATTTGCTGATATTGGAGATGAGCAGTCGATTGAACAAAGTTTGAGTACCTTTTCATCTCATATGGTCAACATTGTAGATATTTTACAAAAAGTAGATCACGAAAGTCTGGTCTTGTTCGATGAATTGGGAGCAGGAACGGATCCTCAAGAAGGTGCAGCGCTTGCGATTTCGATTTTAGATCAAGTATATGAAAGAGGCGCTCGCGTAGTTGCGACTACTCACTATCCTGAATTAAAAGCGTACGGCTATAACCGTGAAGGAGTGGTCAATGCTAGCGTAGAGTTCGATATTGAAACATTGAGCCCTACTTACAAGCTGCTGATTGGTGTACCGGGCCGAAGCAATGCTTTTGAGATTTCAAAACGTTTAGGTTTAAGTGCTGAAGTAATTGAACGTGCCAAAGGCTATATTGGCTCAGAAACAAATAAAGTAGAAAATATGATTGCCTCTCTTGAAGATAGCCGCCGTCAGTCTGAACACGAGCTAGAAGAAGCTGAAGAGCTAAGAAAAGAGGCTCAGAAGCTTCATAAAGAGTTACAGAGTCAGATTATTGATTTTAATGAAAAACGAGATAAGCTGTACGAAAAAGCTGAAGAAAAAGCTCAAGCCACAGTTAAAGCAGCATCTGAAGAAGCAGAGAAAATCATTAGCGATTTGCGTAAAATGAGTCAAAAAAATCATGCGCTTGTAAAAGAGCATGAATTGATTGAAGCGCGTAAGCGTCTAGAAGATGCAGTTCCAACTCTTGAAAAAAGTAAAAAGAAACCAGCTGCGCCGAAAAAACAAGAGCGCACTCTTCAAGCTGGAGATGAAGTGAAAGTCTTAAGCTGGGGACAAAAAGGAACGCTTGTAGAACGAGTAAGCAATAATGAATGGCAAGTACAAATGGGGATCATGAAAATGAAGGTGAAAGAAAAAGATCTCGAATATATCAGTTCCCCAAAACCTGTAGAAACAAAGCCGCTTGCTACGGTAAAGGGAAAAGATTATCACGTAAATCTAGAACTGGATTTAAGAGGAGAGCGCTATGAAAATGCGCTGATTCGAGTTGAAAAATATATTGATGATGCTTTGTTAGCCAACTATCCGCGCGTTTCGATTATCCACGGTAAAGGAACTGGAGCTCTTCGTAAAGGCGTACAGGAATATTTGAAAAATCATCGTTCTGTTAAAAATATTCGTTTCGGAGAGGCTTCTGAAGGAGGTTCTGGCGTTACGGTTGTGGAATTTAAATAAAAGAACGCTGAAATAAAAGTGTCAGTCGATGCGCTGAACAAGCATATATGAAGATAGAAAATCCGACATGGCTCATAGACTATGCTGGGTTTTCTATGTCTTTTAAGAACGATACAAGTAAAGGAAAGAGACCTGTCAGTTCATTACGTCAAGTGTAATATAAATTAGGAGTGATGCAAAAATGAGGGATTTTTGGAAAGACCCGTATATTGAATCTGCCGCTTATTACAGCGTGGTTGTCTTGAGCATTGTCGTCTTTCTTGTTGTGTTTGAGCTCGTTACTAAGTATAAGAATTGGGAAGAGATTCAAAAAGGAAATATGGCTGTTGCGATGGCAACAGGTGGGAAAATATTTGGATTAGCTAATATTTTTCGCTATTCGATTGAGCATAATGACAACTTGTTAAGAATGCTCGGATGGGGAATATATGGGTTCGTTCTTTTACTAGTCAGCTATTTTATTTTCGAATTTTTGACGCCAAAATTTCGAATCGATGATGAAATTGAACAAGATAACAGAGCCGTTGGGTTTATTTCACTTGTTATTTCAATCGGTATGTCCTATGTAATAGGAGCAGGGATAGGATAGGAGAGAGTCATGGAGAAGTTAGCGAAAATTTTACTCGTTTTATGCGGAGTGTTTATGCTTATTGGTCTTATCTATTTATCTATATAGCTTTTCCTAACATTATGATGACAGCAAAAAAGCTGACCTTAAAGCAGGTCAGCTTTTTTAATGATTACTTCCATACGTCTTCAGTAATTGAAATCACGTGCTTTACTTTATCCCACTGCTGTTCTTCAGTTAGTAAATTTCCTTCTTCTGTAGAAGCAAATCCGCACTGGGGACTTAAACAAATTTGATCAAGAGAAACAAATTCTGCCGCTTCAGCAATTCTTTTTTTCACTGCTTCAGGATCTTCTAAATCTCCAAATTTTGATGTGATAAGACCAAGGACAATCTGAAGATCATCTCGCTTTACATGGCGAAGAGGTTCGAATCCTCCTGAGCGTTCATCATCAAATTCTAAAAATAGTCCATCTACGTTTAACTGACTGAAAATAGCTTTTGACGCATTTTCATAACCGCCGCTTGCTGTATAAGTAGACTGGAAATTCCCTCTGCAAATATGCATTGTAATGACCATATCATCTGGCTTATGCGCAATGGATTCATTGATCGCATCCGTAAAACGTTTCAGTAATTCTTGGGGCGTGAAACCTTTTGAAGCGATTTGTTCTTGTCCTTTTTCTGAGAAAAAGACTGCCCACGCAGTATCATCTAACTGTAAGTAGCGGCATCCGGCATCATAAAATGCTTGAATGGCTTTTTGATACGTTTTAACTAAATCAGCAAAAAATACATCCGTATCCGAGTAAGCAGACTCTTCAATATGACCTCTGAAAAACAGCATATTAGGACTTGGAATGGTGAACTTAGCTACGTGTTTTTTTCCAGCAGCTTGATGAAGAAATTTATAATCTTCAATCATAGGGTGGTGATTAAAATCTAGTTTTCCAGTCACTTTTATACCGTGAGCTTTTGTTTGGACTCCGTGAAACTGAATTCCCGACTCTGCTTCGTAAAGTTCTACGCCAACAAGCTCTGACAGAAAATCAAAGTGCCACCACGCACGGCGAAACTCACCGTCTGTGACGGCTTTTAATCCAATTTGTTTTTGCTTTTCTACGAGCTTACGAATTTCTTCATCTTCAATTGCTCGAAGATGCTTCTTTGTCATTTCCCCGTTTTCCACTTGTAATCGTGCTTGCTTGATACGCTCGGGACGCAAAAAGCTTCCAACGTGATCTGCTTTGAACGGTCCTTTAGTCAATGTTGTTGTCAATTCATACAGCTCCTTAAAAAAAATCTAATTTTTATTATATACAAAAAATTCGGATAATGTACAGAGGTAAATCCAATTTTTATTTATTACGCTGCAGGATGAAAGAGTGATTAGGTAGGAAAGAGAACATTCAATAACGATTGCATCTAAAAAAAGAATGAACTATAATTTTAATTAGAAAATTCTAATTTTTTATTTTTTTGAGGGAGAGGATGCGTGTGGAATCCACCGAAAAGATATGGCTTTCTCAATATCCAGATGAAATACCTGCTAGGCTTCATTATGAACAAAAAAATTTAGCACAGCTTTTTGAAGAAGCAGTTCAAAAGGATCCTAAAAAAAGCGCAATCTATTTTCTAGGGAAAAAAATGACGTTTTCCCAGCTGCATCAAGATTCTCTGAAGCTGTCATCTTACCTTATTAAACTGGGATTAAAAAGAGGGGATAGAGTAGCCATTATGCTTCCAAACTGCCCTCAAGCTGTCATTTCCTTTTATGCTGTTCTTCTTGCCGGAGGAGTAGTCGTTCAAACAAACCCTTTGTATACGGAAAGAGAGTTAGAGTATCAGCTTAATGATTCAGAAGCGACCATGATTATTGCACTCGATTTGCTATATCCGCGTGCAGTAAAAATGAAAGCGTTAACAAAAATAAAGCACGTAGTCATCACCTCTATTCAAGATTATCTCCCATTTCCCAAAAACATAATTTATCCATTTATTCAGCGCAAGCAGCAGAAGATAAGCGTGGATGTGAGTCATACGGAGACTACTCATTTATTTAAACGTATTATAAATGAATCCTCTCCCGCAGTATGTAACGCTGAGGGAATTTCAGACGAAGATATCGCGATTTTACAATACACCGGGGGAACAACAGGTTTTCCAAAAGGAGTCATGCTTACTCATAAAAACTTGGTAGCTAATGCAACGATGTGTTCACATTGGTTATACCGCTGCAGGCACGGAGAAGAAAAAGTGCTTGGAATTATCCCGTTTTTTCATGTGTATGGTTTAACAACGGTTCTTGTTCTATCGGTTTTGCAAAACTATGAGATGGTTCTTCTGCCTAAATTTGATGCAAAAACGACGCTCAAAACCATTCATAAGCAGCAGCCTACTTTATTTCCAGGTGCTCCGACAATTTACATTGCATTATTAAACCATCCTGATTTAGCAAAATACAACCTATCTTCTATTGATTCATGTATGAGCGGTTCGGCTCCACTTCCTGTGGAAGTGCAGGAGCAGTTTGAAAAGCTCACCGGAGGTAAACTAGTGGAAGGATATGGATTAACGGAAAGCTCTCCTGTTACTCATGCTAATTTTCTTTGGAAAGAGAGAATACCAGGAAGCATTGGAGTGCCTTGGCCAGACACAGATGCCAAAATTCTCTCGTTTGAAACAGGTAAAGAAGCTGCTGTAAGCGAAGTAGGAGAAATTGCGGTTAAAGGTCCTCAGGTCATGAAAGGATATTGGAAGCAGCCTGAAGAAACGGAGGCTGTTATGCGAGACGGATGGTTGCTAACAGGTGATGTTGGCTATATGGATGATAAAGGTTATTTTTATGTAGTAGATCGGAAGAAAGATATTATTATTGCCGGGGGATATAATATCTACCCTCGAGAAGTTGAAGAAGTATTATATGAGCATGAAAAAATTCAAGAAGCTGTAGTGGTGGGTGTTCCTGACCCATATAGAGGAGAAACGGTGAAGGCTTACATTGTATTAAAAAATGGTGTAAGATGTACTGAAGAAGAGTTAAATGAGTTTTCTAGAAAGTATTTAGCTGCTTATAAAGTTCCGCGCCTTTATGAATTTCGAAATGAGCTTCCCAAAACAGCGGTCGGTAAGATTCTGCGACGAGCGCTGATTGATGAAGAAAATGAAAAGCATAAAAAGGCGACGTAATCGATCGTCGCCTTTGATTTTTTTACTGAAACATAATTGACAGATACTTGCGGTTTCTTTATTATAAAGATATGAATGAATAATCATTCATATTTTAAAGGAGCGTATAAGATTGAGAAGAAATAAGCCAAAGTATAAACAGATTATCGATGCAGCTGTAGTAGTAATAGCAGAAAACGGATACCACAATGCTCAGGTTTCTAAAATTGCTAAGCAGGCTGGAGTTGCAGACGGTACGATATATTTATATTTTAAAAACAAAGAAGATGTCTTGATTTCCTTGTTTCAAGAGAAGATGGGACAATTTGTAGAAAAAATTTATGAAGAACTGGCGGGAATTGAAACCGCGGCAGAAAAACTTCATGTGTTAATTGACAAACATTTTTCGTTTCTAGCGGAGGATCATCATTTAGCTACAGTGACACAGCTCGAACTGCGTCAATCGAACAAGGATTTAAGATTGAAAATTAACGATGTATTAAAAGATTATCTGACTCTCATTGATTCTATTTTGCAGACAGGAATCGAAACGGGTGAGTTTTCTGAAAATATAGATATTCGTCTTGCGCGACAGATGATTTTTGGAACGATTGATGAAACTGTCACAACATGGGTAATGAACGATCATCGATATGGTCTAATAGAATCGGTAGATAAAGTCCATTCCCTGCTGTTAAACGGCTGCAGCGGCTCATAATCGTAAGTGAGCCTGCTGCTCCCCTGCGAGGGGAAAAGCGCAAGGTAATGAAAATAGAAAGAAAGGGTGGCGTAAACAAATGGAGATTATCCAGGTTGAAACTGTTGATGCAATAAGCTTCATTACGTTGAATAGACAACCTGCTAACGCTTTGTCTCAAGATTTATTAAAAGATCTTTCAAGTGTTTTAAAACATTTAGAAGATAGTAAAGAGACAAGGGTTATCGTTATTAAAGGTGAAGGGAAATTCTTTTGTGCCGGAGCTGATATAAAAGAATTCACATCACTTCAGCAGGCAAAAGAATACGAGAAGCTTGCTGTTAACGGTCAAGAGCTCTTTGAGTATATTGAAAATTACCCAAAACCAGTGATTGCAGCTATTCATGGAGCTGCTTTAGGCGGAGGATTGGAGCTTGCTATGAGCTGCCATATCCGTTTGGTAACGGAAAATGCTAAGCTGGGCTTGCCTGAGCTTCAGTTAGGAATTATACCAGGATTTGGAGGAACTCAGCGATTGCCTCGTTATGTAGGAGTTCATAAGGCTTGTGAGATGATGCTGACAAGTGATCCAATATCCGGAAGCGAGGCAGTGGAGTTAGGATTGGCAAATGCAGCTTTTGAAGAAAGTCAGCTTATCAATGAAACATTTTTACTTGCTAGAAAAATTGCCAAAAAAAGCCCAATCTCTGTTAAAGCTACCTTGCAGCTGCTTCAGCATGTAAAAACAGATGCTTACTACAGCGGCATTAAAAAAGAAGCGCAGTTTTTTGGAAGCGTATTCAAAAGCCGGGATGCTCAAGAAGGCGTAGCCGCTTTTATTGAAAAGCGCCAGCCTAAATTTTTAGGAAAATAAGCTTAGGAGGGGAATTGAATGAATATTTACGTGTTAGTAAAAAGAACATTCGATACAGAGGAGAAACTTTCATTAAAAAATGGTCAAATTGTTGAAGATGGGGCTGAATTTATTATTAATCCTTACGATGAGTATGCAGTTGAAGAAGCTATTCAGCTAAAGGAAAAGCATGGCGGGGAGATTACGGTCGTGAGTGTAGGAGGGGAAGAATCAGAAAAAGAACTCCGAACAGCTTTGGCTATGGGAGCAGATAAAGCGGTTTTAATCAATACGGAAGATGACATAGAAGATGGCGATCAGTACACGACTTCTAGGCTGCTGGCACAGTACTTAAAAGAACAATCTCCTGACTTGATTTTGGCAGGAAACGTAGCGATTGACGGAGGTTCGGGCCAAGTGGGGCCGCGCGTAGCAGAACAGTTAGAAATCCCTTATATTACGACGATTACAAAATTGGATATCGAAGGTGAAAAAGTGACTGTTGTACGCGATGTGGAAGGCGATTCCGAAGTTATCGAAACGTCGCTTCCTCTTCTAGTAACAGCTCAGCAGGGACTTAACGAACCTCGCTATCCATCTCTTCCAGGGATTATGAAAGCGAAGAAGAAACCGTTGGTTGAAGTAGAATTGGATGATTTAGATTTAGATGAAGATGATGTAGAAGCAAAAACAAAGACAATTGAAATTTATTTGCCTCCGAAAAAAGACGCAGGACGCGTATTACAAGGAGATATAAAAGATCAAGTGACAGAACTGGTCAATTTACTGCATAAAGAAGCAAAAGTCATTTAATAAGTCAAAAGTCAAAACAATGGGGGTATTGCAATGGGACGCAAAGTGTTAGTTCTAGGAGAAGCACGTGATGGGGGATTACGAAACGTATCGTTTGAAGCGATTTCCGCAGCGTCTACTGTAGCTGATGGTGGGGAAATTGTTGCAGCGTTAGTAGGAAAGGAAGTAAAAGCTTTAAGTGAAGAGCTTATTGCGTACGGAGCGAATAAAGTTGTTGTGACGGAGCATGAAGATTTAGCTGCTTACACATCGGATGGTTATGCTCAGGCGTTATTAGCCATCATTGAAAGTGAACAGCCTGAAGCTATCGTATTTGGCCATACGGCTCTTGGCAAAGACCTAGCGCCAAAACTGGCAGCTCGCTTAGACAAAGGACTTATCTCCGATGTGACGGATGTAGAAGTTGGAGGGGATCAAGTAGTCTTCACCCGCCCAATTTATTCTGGTAAAGCATTTGAAAAGAAAATCATGATCGATGCTTTTACGTTTGTCACGATTCGTCCAAATAATATTTCACCGCTTGCAAAAGACGAGGGACGTACAGGCGATGTAGAGGATTTAAATGTTGAAATCAAAAACCTGCGTACAGTTGTAAAAGAAGTTGTACGGAAAGCAACGCAAGGAGTTGATTTATCCGAAGCAAAAGTCGTGATTGCAGGTGGTCGAGGTGTAAAAAGCACGGAAGGTTTTGGACCTCTCCAAGAGCTAGCGGACGTGTTAAATGGAGCTGTTGGGGCATCTCGCGGAGCGTGCGATGCAGATTACTGCGACTATTCTCTTCAGATCGGTCAGACGGGCAAAGTAGTCACACCAGATTTATACATTGCCTGCGGAATCTCAGGAGCCATTCAGCATTTGGCCGGCATGTCAAATTCAAAAATTATTGTTGCCATTAACAAAGATCCTGAGGCGAATATTTTTAAAGTAGCTGATTACGGAATCGTTGGAGATTTATTTGAAGTGGTGCCTCTGCTAACGGAAGAATTTAAAAAGCTGAAAGTACAGTCTGCGTAAGAGGCTGGGACAAAAGTATTTTAGACGAAGTGAAAAACGAACCATTGATCAAGATGTTTGATTAGTGGTTCGTTTTTTTGTTAGGGTAAGCGTAGCTTTCATGTGTGTGGGTCTTTCTAGCAGTTCAGCTCTTGTATACTATTTGTTCGTCTTTAGATGGGATTCATTTCCTTATGTCTCAACCTCATGGAAAACGAAATTTTCTACGTATGTTTTTATGTGAATTGTACAAACTAGAGCGGAGAATAAACAGTATAAATGTAAGCAAAAAGTTAGCAAACCTTATTTGAAGGTGATATACTGTGAGTAGAATTTGGATATTGCATATATTTAGGAGGAATTAAAATGGCTATTGCACATGCTACAGATAAAAACTTTACAGATGAAATTAAATCAGGCCTAGTGCTTGTTGACTTTTGGGCACCATGGTGTGGCCCTTGTAAAATGATTGCTCCAGTTCTTGAAGAAATCGATGGCGAACTTAACGATAAAGTTAAAATCGTGAAAGTAGACGTTGATGAAAATCAAGAAACGGCTGGAAAATTTGGTGTTATGAGTATCCCAACTTTAGTATTATTTAAAGATGGAGAGAAAGTTGACCAAGTAGTTGGTTTCCAACCAAAAGAAGCATTAACAGAATTAATTAATAAACACGCGTAAGTCAAAACCTAGCTCAGGCTAGGTTTTTTCTTTTTCTCCACTTTTTCTCTTTTGGGAATACTTTTATTTAGCGAATATGCGTTCGTTTGTTTTATACTAGATGTAAGGAACATCGCCATAAATCCGGCTTATGTGCATGTATTGTAAGGCAGGAAAGAATGTAGGTTACGCTTCATAAGCGAATGTATAGATGGACAGAGTAAGAGAAGAGGAAGGAGAAAAATATGAACGATTATTTAAAAGAAAAGCTGGCTATTTTACCGGATCAGCCCGGCTGCTACTTGATGAAAGATAAATATGGAACGGTCATTTACGTAGGAAAAGCAAAAGTATTAAAAAATCGAGTGCGCTCCTACTTTACCGGATCTCATGACGGAAAGACGCTTCGACTTGTAAACGACATTGTCGATTTTGAATATATCGTCACATCTTCTAATTTAGAAGCGCTTATTTTAGAAATGAATTTAATTAAAAAGCATGATCCAAAATACAATATCATGCTTAAAGATGATAAGGGTTATCCCTTTATTAAGATTACAGCTGAAAAACAGCCCCGACTTGTTATTACAAGAAAAATAAAAAAAGATAAAGGGAAATACTTCGGTCCTTATCCTAACGTTCAAGCTGCAAATGAAACAAAGCGGCTTCTTGATCGCATTTATCCATTAAGAAAGTGCTCTACCATGCCAGACAGACCTTGTTTGTATTACCATATCGGGCAATGCCTAGCTCCTTGCGTAAAAGAAGTAAAAGAAGAGCAAAACAAACAAATTATTGAAAATATCACGCGGTTTTTAAATGGTGGATATGAGCATGTCAAAACAGAGTTAACTGAAAAAATGTTAAAAGCTTCAGAAGAACTTGACTTTGAACGGGCTAAAGAATATCGAGATCAAATTGCTCATATCGAAGCGACAATGGAAAAGCAAAAAGTAACGTTTAATGATTTTGTTAATCGAGATGTGTTTGGCTATTCTTATGATAAAGGCTGGATGTGTGTTCAAGTTTTCTTTATTCGCCAAGGGAAATTAATTGAGCGAGAAGTTTCTATGTTTCCTTTTTATAAAGAGCCAGAAGAAGATTTCTTAACTTTTATCGGTCAGTTTTATGCCAAAAATATTAAGCCAAAAGAAGTGATGGTTCCAGCAACGATTGATGCAGAGTTGGCTGAGAAATTAGTAGAAGTAGAGGTTCAGCATCCAAAGCGAGGCAAAAAGAAAGAATTAGTAGAACTTGCGTGTAAAAATGCAAAAATTGCGCTCGGTGAAAAATTCTATTTAATTGAACGAGATGAAGAACGCACGGTTGGCGCAGTTGAACGGTTAGGAGAAGAGCTTGGAATTGCCGCTCCTTATCGGATTGAAGCATTTGATAATTCAAATATTCAAGGAACAGACCCAGTTTCTGCGATGATTGTTTTTGTTGATGGGAAGCCGGAAAAGAAAGAATATCGTAAATATAAAATTAAGACCGTGCAGGGACCAGATGATTACAGTTCCATGAGAGAAGTGGTTCGCAGAAGGTATTCCAGAGCATTAAAAGAAGATCTTCCGCTTCCAGATTTAATTGTTGTAGATGGAGGTAAAGGGCATTTGGCTGCGGTGCAGGATGTTCTCGAAAATGAATTGGGACTTTTAGTGCCTACAGCAGGTCTTGTCAAAGATGATAAGCACAGAACTTCGAATCTGATGATTGGCGAGCCTCCTCAAATCATACCGCTTGAACGCAATAGTCAAGAATTTTATTTGCTTCAGCGAATTCAAGATGAAGTTCACCGCTTTGCGATTACCTTCCACCGTCAAGTGCGCTCTAAGTCCGCTTTTCAGTCTGTTCTGGACGACATTCCGGGAGTGGGAGAAAAGCGTAAAAAAGCTTTGTTAAAGTATTTTGGTTCGGTGAAAAAATTGAAAGAAGCAACGGTTGAAGATATTCGAAATTCAGGTGTTCCTCAAAACATTGCTGAAAAAATTTATGAAACATTGCAAAAATAGTCTTGAAATAATAGAAAATGTTTGATAAGCTATTAACTAATTTCATACGACACTTCATCAAATGAAGTGAAGATAGAGGTGCAAATTTAATCAGTACGTATCAGGAAGGGTATGAGCCCTTATGAATGATGCGGAAAGGGAAATTTGCCGAAGTGAACATTACCTCATAGTAATGATTGCTGGTTCTGCGTTGAATAAACGTAGGATTGTCAAGATGTAGATTCTTGGAGAGCTATCTCACGGCAGTGGACGGTTATGTTTTATAATTTTCGTTCGTTAAGCAATGAGAGCTCATCTCATTGCTTTTTTTATTGTCTGAGTAAAAAAATTTAGCTTCTCATCATCCTGCATATGCAAATTTATTGAAAAGGAATGAACAAAATTATGGCATTAATCGTTCAAAAATTTGGTGGAACATCTGTTGGTTCTGTTGAACGTATTCAACATGTAGCAAACCGAGTTATTCAAGAAGCAGAGCGCGGTAACCAAGTAGTCGTTGTTGTATCGGCAATGGGCAAAACCACAGATGCACTGGTGAAATTAGCAAGTGATATTACGGACAGTCCAAGCAAACGCGAAATGGATATGCTTCTTACAACTGGAGAACAAGTGACGATTTCCCTGTTAACAATGGCCCTTCAATGCAAAGGGTATGAAGCAACTTCGCTAACAGGTTGGCAAGCTGGCATCCAGACGGAAGCAGTTCATAGCAATGCACGAATCCAGCACATTGATACAACTCGTATTCAACGTCAGTTAGATAGCGGACGAATTGTAGTAGTAGCTGGATTCCAAGGCTGTTCAGAAGATGGAAGCATTACAACATTAGGTCGAGGCGGCTCTGACACGACGGCAGTAGCTCTTGCCGCGGCGCTAAAAGCTGCAAAATGTGATATTTATACAGATGTAACAGGAGTGTTTACGACAGATCCGCGCTATGTAGAAGATGCCCGTAAGCTTCACTCTATTTCATATGACGAAATGTTAGAATTAGCTAATTTGGGAGCAGGGGTGCTGCATCCGCGCGCTGTTGAGTTTGCAAAAAATTATCAGGTACCGCTAGAAGTGCGTTCAAGCTTAGAAAACGAGAATGGAACGATTGTTGAGGAGGAAGTTTCAATGGAACAAAACTTAGTCGTAAGAGGAATTGCGTTTGAAGATAATATTTCACGCGTGACAATTGAAGGGTTAAACAACGAGTTGCAAACTCTTTCTACTATTTTTACAGCATTAGCAAAAGAACAGTTAAATGTGGACATTATTATTCAAAACGTAACGGCTAATAATCGTCTATCCATCTCATTTTCTATTAAAACCGTAGACGTAGAAGCTGCTCTTGCTGTCTTAAAAGAATATAAATCTACTTTAGGATATACGCGTATCGAACATGAAAGCGGTCTGGCTAAAGTGTCGATTGTCGGATCTGGTATGATTTCAAACCCAGGTGTTGCAGCTGAAATGTTTGAAGTGCTGGCAGGAGAGAAAATTGAAGTGAAGATGGTCAGCACGTCTGAAATTAAAGTATCTACAGTTGTACCGCATGCTGATATGGTAAAAGCAGTTGAGACGCTTCACGTAGCATTCGAACTAGAAGAACAGCAGGCAGTGCAAGTATAAAGAAGAGAAAAAAGACGTGGTATCTCCACGTCTTTTATATATACGTATTTTTTACTTTTTATAACGCTCCGCGCGTGTTTCGGTAGGTAAAATATCTTTTCGGTCCCACTGCACGGAAATCAGCACTTTTCCGTTCTTTTCTTTATGTGTTAAGTAGGCTTCTGTTAGGCAGTTGTTTTGCCGCTGAATCTGTTCAGCCACAAATCCTGACTCAAGATGAAACGAACAAGTTTCCTGCTGAAATCTTTTGCTGACCACATCACCTGATAACTCAAGCTCTAGTGAATATTTATCTTTTTTTGCAAGCGTCAGTGTTCCCCAGGAAGCTGCTTTAAAAAAAGCGACGATTTCATCCATTGTATTTAATGGGTATTTCCGCGCAAGGTGTTTTCCTGCCCAGTATGAAATGGTATTCGTTTCGTCTCCAAGAAGCTCTGGAATTAACACGTCACGCAAAAGGCTGTATCCGAAATATGAAACGTGATCAAGATTTCTCTCTGTTTCAGCTGTGACATTAGGTTCTGATGTTTCCATCGTCTCTTCAAGTTCTTGCTGTGATTCTGTTTGTAAATTGCTCATGCTTTCCCCTCTTTCTTTACTACTATTATATACAAATCTAAAAAACCTCTCACGCATTTTTTTAATAAAATGTAAGAGGATCTTTATTATGGTAAAAAGAGTTAGATGTAAAGATAAAAAATCCATAATATACCTTTTAAAAGGGTACTTTTACCTGTGTAAATGTTTTGTGAACTTGTTTACAATAAAAGTATAAAGTAAACGCTTACTTAGTTGTGGCAAGCAATATTATAATAGAAAGAAAAAATCTGTAACATCAATATAGTAAGCGTTAACAAATATAAAATTTTATAAATTTATATTTTATAGAAGATTTAAATATCTTGCCTTGACGCTCTTAATCGATGGGAGTAAAATTAACCTGTCACATACTTTATTAGGAAATGCAAAGGTTTTCATTTCCTATATTCACGATTAATCTATTTGTCTAGTGGGAGTAAGAAAGTTCTTCACAAACTATGTTCATTTAACTAAGGGGGGTCTACGCAGATGGCGGCAAACAGAGAGTTTCAATATCGGAGAATCCATTCATTACTTGGGGTAATACCAATCGGGATTTTCTTAACACAGCATTTAGTTGTGAATCATTTCGCGACAAAGGGAGAAGAATCATTTAATCAAGCAGCTCACTTCATGGAGAGCTTACCTTTCCGCTATGCTCTAGAAATTTTCATTATTTTCTTACCAATCGTTTTTCACGCAATATACGGTCTTTACATCGCATTCACTGCTAAAACAAACGTTAACAACTATGGGTTTTTCCGTAACTGGATGTTTATCCTTCAGCGTGTTTCAGGTGTAATCACACTTATCTTCATCACATGGCACGTATGGGAAACCAGAATACAAGCTGCGCTTGGAAAAGAAGTAGATTTTCAAATGATGGAACGAATTTTAAGCAACCCGGCAATGCTTGCATTCTACATAGTTGGTGTTGTATCTACGATCTTCCACTTTGCAAACGGTCTATGGTCATTTGGAGTTAGCTGGGGGTTAACTGTAACACCACGTTCTCAAAGAATTTCAACTTATGTGACATTAGCAATCTTCTTAGCACTTACATTTGTAGGTGTTCGTACATTATTCGCATTTGCATAAAATTAAGGTTTTGAAGGAGTGGGGTTCCGATGAGTAACGGAAAAATCATCGTAGTCGGTGGCGGTTTAGCTGGCTTGATGGCAACAATAAAAATTGCTGAGTCTGGCAAGCAAGTAGATTTATTTTCACTAGTTCCGGTAAAAAGATCTCACTCAGTTTGCGCGCAAGGTGGAATCAACGGAGCCGTAAATACGAAAGGTGAAGGGGATTCACCATGGGAACACTTTGATGACACAGTGTACGGCGGAGACTTTTTAGCCAACCAGCCACCTGTAAAAGCAATGTGTGAAGCAGCTCCTGGCATTATTCACTTACTTGACCGCATGGGTGTTATGTTTAACCGTACTCCTGAGGGTTTGTTAGACTTCAGACGATTTGGCGGGACGCAGCATCACCGTACGGCTTTTGCTGGAGCAACAACGGGTCAACAATTATTGTACGCATTAGATGAGCAGGTTCGTCGCTATGAAGTTGCCGGACTTGTGACAAAGTACGAAGGATGGGAATTCTTAGGTGCTGTTCTTGACGATGAGCGCAGCTGTCGCGGAATTTCTGCACAGAATTTAAAATCAATGGAAATTAAAACGTTCCCAGCTGACGCGGTTATTATGGCTACAGGTGGACCTGGAATTGTTTTTGGAAAATCGACGAACTCAGTTATTAATACAGGTTCAGCGGCATCTATTGTGTATCAGCAAGGTGCATACTATTCAAACGGAGAGTTTATTCAAATTCATCCAACTGCTATCCCAGGAGATGATAAGCTTCGTCTTATGAGTGAATCTGCTCGTGGAGAAGGCGGACGCGTTTGGACATATAAAGACGGTAAACCTTGGTATTTCTTAGAGGAAAAATATCCTGCATACGGTAACTTAGTACCTCGTGATATTGCAACTCGTGAAATTTTTGACGTCTGCGTAGCGCAGAAGTTAGGAATTAACGGAGAGAACATGGTTTATCTGGACCTTTCACATAAAGATCCAAAAGAGCTAGACATTAAACTTGGAGGTATCATCGAAATCTATGAAAAATTCATGGGCGATGATCCGCGCAAGGTACCAATGAAAATTTTCCCAGCCGTACACTATTCAATGGGCGGTTTATGGGTGGATTACGATCAAATGACAAATATTCCTGGCTTATTCGCAGCTGGTGAGTGTGATTATTCACAGCACGGAGCGAACCGTTTAGGAGCAAACTCATTATTATCAGCTATTTATGGTGGTATGGTTGCCGGTCCTAAAGCGGTTGAATACATCAATGGTTTAGAAAAGAGCGCAGATGCTATTTCTTCAAGCGTATATGATCGTCATGTGAAAGAAGAAGAAGAGAAATGGAACAATATCATGAATCTTCAAGGTACAGAAAATGCATACGTTCTTCATAAAGAGCTAGGGGAATGGATGACTGACAACGTGACAGTCGTACGATACAATGACAAACTGTTAAAAACAGATGAAAAGATTCAAGAATTAATTGAACGCTATGATCGTATTAACATTAATGATACGGCTAAATGGAGTAATCAAGCGGCAACATTTACTCGTCAGCTGCAAAACATGCTTCAGCTTTCACGTGTTGTAACGCTAGGAGCTTACAACCGTAACGAAAGTCGCGGTGCTCATTATAAGCCAGATTTCCCAGATCGTAACGATGAAGAATTCTTAAAAACAACAATGGCATCTTTTGTGGATAAGAAAACGGCTCCTTCTTTCCATTATGAAGAGGTAGACGTATCGTTAATCAAACCGCGTAAGCGCGACTACACAAAGAAAAAAGATGAAAAACCAAAAAAACAACAAGAGGGGGTTCGTTAATCAATGAGTGAACAACAAACAGTCCAAAAGACAGTGCGCTTCATTATTACACGTCAAGATTCAGCTGAATCTGCTCCTTACAATCAGGAGTTTGAAATTCCGTATCGTCCGAATATGAACGTTATTTCAGCACTGATGGAAATCAGACGTAACCCTGTTGATGCTTCAGGTAAAGAGGTTGCTCCGATAAACTGGGAAATGAACTGTTTAGAGGAAGTATGCGGAGCCTGTTCAATGGTCATCAACGGTAAACCTCGTCAGTCATGTACGGCTCTTGTTGATAAACTAGAACAGCCAATTCGCTTACAGCCAATGAAAACATTTCCTGTGGTTCGTGACTTGCAAGTAGACCGCAGCCGTATGTTTGATTCACTAAAAAAAGTAAAAGCCTGGGTTCCAATCGATGGCACATACGATTTAGGTCCAGGACCGCGTATGCCTGAAAAGAAACGTCAGTGGGCGTATGAGTTATCCAAGTGTATGACATGTGGCGTTTGCTTAGAAGCTTGTCCAAACGTAAACGACAAGTCAAACTTCATCGGTCCAGCACCGCTTTCTCAAGTTCGCTTGTTTAATGCCCATCCAACCGGTGCGTTAAATAAAGGAGAACGTTTAGAGACGATTATGGGTGATGGAGGACTAGCGAACTGCGGGAACTCTCAAAACTGCGTTCAATCATGTCCAAAAGGAATTCCATTGACTACTTCAATCGCAGCTTTGAACCGCGATACAACAATTCAAGCATTCAGAAGTTTCTTTGGTAGCGATCAAGTATAATCACTCAAAACCTCTCCACGCGGAGAGGTTTTATTTTGTCTATGACGAATGGAGGAAATACAGATGAATAATATTTCGTATATTGAAGACATGGATCATTGGAAAGAGTCATTTTCGTTTAAGCAGGAGATCAAGGTAAGATTTTCGGAAACAGATATGTTTGGGCATTTAAATAATACGGTTCCTTTTGTTTATTTTGAACAAATACGTACGGAATTCTTTCACCGTATTGGCTTTATGCAAAAGTGGACGAGTGAGCATGAGGGAACGATACCGGTGGTGGCTGATTTGCAGTGCGATTATATCAAACAAGTGTATTTTGGCAACGTGCTATCTGTTTTTGTAAAAGCTCATAGAATTGGACGTTCGTCGGTTGATTTACACTATATGATTCAAAATGAGCAAAGAGAGGTTGTACTCACCGGGAGAGGAACAATGGTGCAAATTTCTAAAGAAACGGGAAAAAGCGTGCCTTGGAATGAAGAGATGAAAAGGTGTTTATCAAATATATGAAAATGGCTTGAAGGCTCTTTCTTCAGGCTTTTTTCTTTTTTAAAGGTAAAAAAGAGTTTTTTGCATATTTTTTCTAAAACTAGTAACCGCGTAGGCATACCGCACATAAGATATGTTGACTAAATTTACACCCATCCGATAGTTCAACTCAGGATCAGGCAAGGAGGGTTACATTGAAAGAAAAAGAGTTTCAACCTAAACCGCTACTTACAAAGCGTGAACGAGAAGTATTCGAGCTTTTAGTACAGGACAAAACAACAAAAGAAATCGCGAGTGAACTATTCATTAGCGAAAAAACAGTTCGAAATCATATTTCTAATGCGATGCAAAAGCTTGGAGTCAAGGGGCGTTCTCAAGCAGTCGTAGAACTCCTTCGAATGGGAGAACTTGAACTATAACATGAGCTGGCTTTCTTCTTAGAAAGCCAGCTTTTTGTATATTTTTTTAAGTGTCGCATACATATCTAAAAAGAATGACGTTAAGAAAATATTATAAAAAAGGTAAATCTTTATAAAAAAAACTTATTGCTTGAAATTGAATTTCAGAGTACGTATACTTTTAAGTAAGGAGATACTAGTTCAGAAGAAAGAGAGGTGAGATGATGAAAAATGTATGGATGAGCTTATTGTTATGCATGATATTCTGTTTGCCTTTTGCGAGTTTGTCAGATAAATTTATTGATAACGACTTTGAAAAAGTGAAGGTCACAAAAAGTTCGGTTCAGCATTACACGGATATTGTGCACATGTCTCCAGGAGCTAAGCACAGCGTTAAACAAATAGGATCCCTCATACAAAGCGTGATAGTAACTTTTGCTTTAGTATGGACGAGTGCCAAACTCATCATTCCGACGCATCAAATTGCGTATTTTATCCTCAAGAAAACACTTTTTTATCCAAAAATCTTTCAATCAAGTTACCTCAATTAAATAAAAAAGGTTGAAATTTCCACAGCCTTTTCTTCAAACCTAAAATTACCAACTATTCTTAGGCTTATTTGCTATGCGGATTTTCTATGCAAATAACGCGGCAAAATTTAAAAATTCTTTTTAAAAACTTTATAGGAGTGATCATTCAATGATGATTAAAGAAACGGAGTTACCAGGAATCGGCCGTAAATTTGAAATTGAGACAAACGGAGGAAACCGTGTAGTCGTTATCATTCATGATGATGGACGACGTGAAATCTACCACTTCGATCAAAAAGATTTAGAAGAAAGCATTTTTGACATTACGTTAACAGATACGGAATCAAGACAGCTAGCTGCAATTTTAGGCGGCATGATTTACAAGCCAAAAGCAATGGAAACCATTGAAGTGGCATTCAATGACTTAGTGATTGAATGGTACAAAGTTGAAAAACAAGCGAAAGCTCACAGTAAAACGATTGGTGAAATTGACGTTCGCAGCAACTATGATGTCACTATCATCGCCGTCATTAAAAACACGCAAAAAAAATTATCCACCCCAGGACCAGATACGTTAATTGAAGAAGGAGATACGCTTGTCATCTCTGGTGAAAGAGGAAATTTAAAAACGCTCATTAAAGAATTGCTTTCACAAGGAGGTAGTTCATAATTGGATCATTTAGTATTTGAAGTTGGGACAGCTTTGTTACTAGTGGCTTTAGCGGCTATACTAGCACATAAATTTAAATTTACGATTATTCCATTCCTCATTCTGCTGGGCATGGCGGTCGGTCCCCATGCTCCCGAGTTTGGCTCATTCAGTTTGAAGTTTATTGAAAGCCAAGAGATTATTGAATTCATGGGGAGAATTGGAGTTCTCTTTTTACTCTTTTATTTAGGATTAGAATTTTCAGTTGGAAAGCTAATTAAATCAGGCAGGTCCATCGCGATGGGAGGATCTATTTATATTTTAATTAACTTCACTTTAGGATTATTGTATGGATACCTGACAGGAAATCCTCTTCTTGAAGTGCTGATTATCGCTGGAATTATTACGATTTCGTCCAGCGCAATTGTCGCAAAAGTATTGGTTGATTTAAAACGGACAGCGAATCCAGAAACGGAACTGATATTAGGGATCATCATGTTTGAAGATATTTTCTTAGCCGTTTATCTTTCTGTCGTTTCAGGGTTGGTGCTTGGAGACCACGGATCGCTTGCTGGATCTTTAACATCTATTTTAATTGCGTTTGGCTATATGATGCTGTTCTTTATCATTGCTCGAAAAGCCACGCCGCTACTAAATAAACTTTTAAATATTTCATCAAACGAAATCTTTATAATCGTCGTTTTTGCGGTATTGTTTTTTGTGGCAGGCTTCTCAGAAACAATTCACGTGGCAGAAGCAATTGGTGCGTTATTGCTTGGCCTTGTATTTTCTGAAACGGAACATCGCGATCGTATTGAACATCTTGTCGTACCGTTTCGTGATTTCTTTGGAGCTATCTTTTTCTTCAGCTTCGGGTTAAGTATTGATCCTCTCACGCTGTGGGATGCAGGCTGGCTTGCGCTTGGCGCAGTTGCGCTTACGATTATTGGTAACTTTACAGCCGGTATGATCTCAGGAAGAAAAAGCGGGCTGTCACACAAGGCTTCTACTAACATTGGTTTAACGATTATGTCACGAGGCGAGTTTTCGATCATTATGGCTAACATTGGAATTGAAGGAGGATTATCCGCAATTCTTCAGCCATTCGCCGCGCTTTATGTATTGATTTTAGCTATTATTGGCCCTTTGTTAACGAAGGAGTCTAAGCATATATACGGATTTTTAAACTCGGTATTTAAATGGAAAAAGCCAAATCCTCAAGAATCAAAAGGATAAAATATATAAAACACAGTTGACAAATCGGATTAATATGATAAAATTCAAAATAATCCAATAACAAATCAGTTAAATATAGCAATGGGCTGATCGGTCAACCGAAAGCTCCTACCTTTTTCAGGTAGGAGCTTTTGTGTTTTTAGATGAACGAGCTTTTGATTTGAAAATTCAAGGAGGAGGAATTGCTGTGAGTGTCATGATTCAATCGGTTAACCGCTCATTTCAAAAAGGAGAACAAGTAACTCAAGCATTGCGAAATGTAAATCTTACGATTAATAAAGGTGAATTTATTACCGTTATTGGTCCGAGCGGATGCGGAAAAAGTACACTGCTTAAAATGATTGCAGGACTTGATATGGATTATGAAGGGCGTATTGAAATCAACGGGAAGCACATAGCCGGACCTAGCATTAAACAGGGAATGATCTTTCAAGAACACCGCTTGTTCCCATGGCTTAATGTGGAGCAAAATATAGCGGCTGACTTATCGCTGAAAGATTCGAACGTTCGGCACCGCGTAGATGAGTTAATTGATATTGTCAGGCTGAAAGGATTTGAAAAAGCTTATCCTCGAGAACTATCTGGAGGGATGTCTCAACGAGTTGCTATTGCGCGTGCTCTTTTAAGAAATCCAGAGGTTTTATTGTTAGATGAACCGTTCGGTGCATTAGATGCTTTCACTCGCACTCATTTGCAAGATGTGCTGCTAGACATATGGAAAAAAGAAAAAACAACCATGATTTTTGTTACGCATGATTTAGATGAATCCATTTGCTTGGGGACTAAAATTGTGATTATGAGTGCCAGACCAGGAGAAATTAGCCGGGTCGTTCCAGTAGAAATTAGTCATCCGCGAAAAAAGACAGAGTTACCATTTCAGCAGCTAAGGCAGCAAGTACTGAAAGAATTTGAAGAAGCAGGAGAACATTAAAGATTCAATAAGACAGAGAAGGAGACAGAACAGATGAAAAAGCTACTTTTAACTGCAGCTATTGTACTTGTCCTCGCATTGGCTGGGTGCGGGACGAAAGAAAAAGCGAGCGGAGCAGATTCAAAAGACGTTACGATTAATATTGGTATCCAACAAAGCTTAGGCCCTTTAATGCTGGCACAAAACCAAAAATGGTTTGAAAAAGAATTTAAAAAAATAGGTGTAAATGTTAAATGGACAGAGTTTCAAAGCGGACCTCCGCAATTTGAAGGTTTAGCATCTGGACATTTGGATTTCGGCCAAGTTGGAAATTCACCGGTTATTTCTGGTCAAGGCGCAGACATTCCGTTTTTAGAAATTGCTAATTCCAGCGACGGGTTGAAAGGAAATGCCATTTTAGTAGGGAAAAACAGCAAGATTAAAAGCGTAAAAGATTTAAAAGGTAAAAAGATCGCGGTTGCGAAAGGAAGCAGCGGTTTTAATTTATTGTACAGAGCTCTTGACCAAAATGGGTTGAAGCCAAGTGATGTAAAGATTATTCAGCTTCAGCCAGACGAAGCTCAGCCAGCATTTGAAAATGGGTCAGTGGATGCATGGTCAATCTGGGAACCGTTTATCTCACTGCAAAACTTAAAAAATGAAGCTCGTATTTTAGCAGACGGCGATTCATTAAAGGTTGCTTCACCGGGCTTTACTATTGTAAGAGAAGGCTTTGCAAAAGATCATCCAGAGTTAGTCGTTAAGTTTTTACAAGTTTATCAAAAAGCGCTTGAATGGCAAAACGAACATTTTGAAGAATCTGTGGATATTTTAGCAAAGCAAAAAAATCTAGATAAAGACGTAGTAAGACAAGTGTTAAAAAATAATCCTGCCTATAATCGCCCAACCTCTAAAGAAATTATTGCAGAACAACAGCGAACAGCTGATTTTCAACAATCTTTAGGCGTTATTAAAAAGAAAATTGATACTGGAGATGTTGTTGATAATTCATTTATTGAAAAAGCATTAAAAGAAAAATGAGGTGATGAAAATGAGTAAAACATCTGTGGTTTCAGGACATGTCCAGTCTTCAGCAGCTCACTTGCAAAAAGTGAAAAAAAGAAAGGAAGAAGCGAAAAATAAGCAGGGAATTTTCCTTCGTTCTCTTGTCATGCCACTTCTGCTTATCGTGGTGTGGCAAATCATTGGTTCTGCGGGCTATGTATCCAAAACTGTTCTTCCTACACCTGTTGATATTGTACTTTCTTTCAAACAGCTCATCGTATCTGGGGAACTCGGAGCTAATCTTCAAATCAGTATTTTGCGTGCTGCCATAGGTTTTGCCGTGGGAGCTGGACTAGGATTACTATTTGGTGTAATTGTCGGTTTCTCAAAGAAAACGGAGCACTATATGGATCCATCTATTCAAATGCTTAGAACTGTTCCTCACCTTGCATTGGCGCCTTTATTTATCTTATGGTTTGGCTTTGGTGAAATTTCAAAGATATTGCTAATTGCAAACGGTGCATTTTTCCCAATCTATGTTAATACGTATCTAGGTATTCGCGGCGTTGATTCGAAATTATTTGATGTTGCTCGTGTTCTTCAATTTAGTAAATGGAAACAAATCACAAAACTCATTTTACCAGCTGCTCTTCCTAATATTTTACTTGGTGTCCGATTGTCTTTAGGTATTGCATGGCTCGGACTGGTAGTTGCTGAATTAATGGGAGCAAGTGAAGGTGTAGGATACATGATTATGGATGCTAGACAGTTTTCTCAAACGGACGTAGTTTTTGTCGGAATTATCATTTTTGCTGTTGTAGGCAAATTAACCGATTCATTTGTCCGAGTATTAGAAAAGCGTCTTCTTAAATGGAGAGACAGCTACGCAGGTGAAAAATAAAATAAGGATTTATACACGTATTAATCCTTGTAAATCTATCAGTTTTATAAGTGAAAAGGAGAGATGATAATGAGCCAGGTTACAATTATTACAGGAAGCCCTTCAAAGCAATCAAGGTCAGCTGCTTTAAGCGAGTATATTGCATTATATCTACAAGATGAAAAATATGAAGTGAAAACCGTGCATGTCCGTGACTTGCCCGCTGAAGACTTAGTATATGCTAACTTTTCTAGCCCTGCGATTCAAGAAGCTCAAAAGAAAGTCGCAGATGCTGATGCCGTTATTATTGTCAGCCCAATCTATAAAGCTAGCTACACAGGAATTTTAAAAACATTTTTAGATTTAATACCTGAAAAAGGTTTGCACAATAAAACCGTGCTGCCGATAGCTACAGGGGGAACCATTGCTCACCTACTGGCTCTTGATTATGTATTTAAGCCGACTTTATCCGTTTTAGGAGCTACTGCTCTTATTCATGGAGTTTATATTGTTGATTCTGAGGTGGCCTATACGAAAGAAAATGAAATTGAGTTTATTGCGGAAGAAGCAGAAGCGAGAATTAAACGTTCATTAAAAGAGCTGGGATATCATCTAGAACAAACGAAAAGGAGTGTTGAATCATGAAAATGTTATGGTTTATTCCTTCCCATGGAGATGGAAGATATTTAGGGACAAATCGAGGAGGTCGTTCAGCAGACTATTCATATTTTCGGCAAGTTGCTCAAGCAGCTGACCGGTTAGGGTTTGAAGGAGTTTTGATTCCAACGGGGAAATCATGCGAAGACCCGTGGCTATTGGCTGCTTCACTTATACCTGAAACAGAGCGTTTGAAATTTTTAGTAGCTGTACGTCCCGGCATTATGGCGCCTTCCGTGGCAGCGCGCATGACCTCGACTCTTGATCGGATTTCAAACGGTCGTTTACTAGTTAATGTAGTAGCAGGAGGAGATCCGGCAGAATTAGCGGGAGATGGCCTTTTCTTATCACATGATGAACGTTATGAAGCTGCGGATGAATTTTTAGATGTGTGGAAAGGGTTATTGGCTGGAGATACGGTTAATTATGAAGGAAAACATATTCATGTAGAGAACAGTGAGCTGTTGTATCCACCTGTTCAAAAACCTTCTCCACCTATTTATTTTGGCGGATCTTCACCCGCAGGACAAAAAGTTGCAGCAAAACATTCTGACGTGTATTTAACGTGGGGCGAACCTCCTGAACAAGTAAGAGAAAAAATAACGGCTGTGAGAAAGCAAGCAGAAGCAGAAGGCAGAACCGTTAAGTTTGGGATTCGTTTGCATATTATTGTACGGGAAACGGAAGAAGAAGCTTGGCAAGCAGCCGATCGATTAATTCAGCATTTGGACGACGACACGATTCAAGCAGCACAGCGTACTTTTGCTAGGTATGACTCAGTCGGGCAGCAGCGAATGGCGAGCCTTCATAGAGGAACCAGAGAGGAACTTACGATTAGCCCTAACTTATGGGCAGGTGTAGGACTCGTCCGCGGTGGTGCAGGAACTGCACTAGTAGGCAGTGCTGAAAATGTAGCGAAACGAATAAAAGAATATGAAGCCTTAGGAATTGAATCTTTTATTTTATCAGGCTATCCGCATTTAGAAGAAGCTTATCACGTAGGAGAGTTATTGTTCCCGCTTTTAAATATTGATGACGGTGAAGGAAAGAGTGAAAGCACCGGTGAGATTATTGCAAACGATAGGTTTCCAAAAGCTTCAACGTCATAAAAGAAGAACCGGTGAAAAATTCACCGGTTCTTCTTTTACATTCATCTCAGCCGAGAGACGAGTTCGTTAAATTGTTGGTTTAGGTTTTTCAGGTGCAGCTTGTTTATCTTTTCGACTTTCTTGAATATATACTTTAAAGAGAAAAATATTTAAACAGCCCAGTGTGAGGAATAACGGTGCAAAATAATATTCTTGAGACATAAGTAGGACGAAAACGCTTCCAAAACAGAACAGAGAACTAAACATAAAGTAAAACTGTAAGAATCTTCTCATTTTAGTCGCCTCCTATTCTTTTTCTTCTTACAATTATTATATCAAATACTTTCCAAAAAAGACACAAAATATTCACAAAATGTTCAATTTTTTTCTTATTTACCTATTGATTTTTTTGTAGATATGTAAATTTAGTGGGTTGTAATACCAATTAATTCCTGGTGGTAACTTTCTTATGGAAAGTTTATGTAAAATTTTATATGATAGAGAAATGGTATTGGAAAAAGGGGGAAAATCATCATGAGACGAATTGGGTGGCTATTTTTTACTATGGCAATTCTCTTATTAATAACTGCCGGTTGCTCAAATGATCAACAGAAAGCACAGGATCGATTCGATAAATATGTAGCCATGTGGAATAAAGAAGATTTTAAAGGCATGTATGGATACTTGTCTAAAGATGCTAAAAAGACGATTTCAGAAAAAGACTTTGTAAATCGATATAAAAATATCTATGATGCAATTGAAGCGGACAAGCTTAAAGTGAAGGCAAGTAAAATAGAAGACTTAGAAATAAAAGACCATAAAGCTGTTTTACCTTTTGAAGTAAACATGAACTCTGTAGCCGGTGAAATCTCATTTGAAGAAAATGCTGCTGTGGTTCAAGAAAAACAAGGGGATACAGAGAATTGGTATATTAATTGGAAGCCTAATATGATTTTTAAAGGACTTAAGCAAGGAGAGCAAGTAAGAGTAGCTACTCAGTCAGCTGTGCGTGGAGAAATTATGGATCGTTCAGGGAAATATTTAGCTCAAAACGGAGAAGCGATTCAAGTTGGAGTTGTTCCCCAACAGTTTTCTAAAGGCGGGGAGCAATCTATACAACAATTAAGCAAGACTCTTGCTCTTTCAGAAAAAAGTATTAATCAAGCACTGAGCGCTTCTTGGGTGAAAGAGAATCAATTTGTTCCTATTAAAACAGTTAGTCAAAAAGACGCCTCTAATTTAGAGAATTCTTTGAAAAAATTAGAAGGCATGCAACAAAAAAAGGTAAATGCGCGCGTATATCCTTGTGAAGAAGCGTGTGCTCATTTAGTTGGATACGTTGCGCCTGTCACAGCGGAATATTTAAAAGAGCATAAAGATGAAGGCTATAATGCTCAGTCTAAAGCTGGAATGATTGGCTTAGAGTCTTTATATGAAGATAAGCTTCGTGCTCGAGACGGCGTCACGATTTATACTGTAGATAAAGATGGTAATAAAAAGAATGAAATTGCAAAAGTGAATCCAAAAGACGGGGAAAGCATTCAAGTTACGGTAGACACGAATGTTCAAAAATCCCTTTATGAACAGTTAAAAGATGAAAAAGGAGTAGCTACTGCTCTTCAACCTAAAACGGGAGAAATATTAGGTCTTGTAAGCACGCCAGCTTTTGATCCGAATTCTTTTTCTTTTGGAATCGATGCTAATACGTATCAATTCCTTTCAACGAACCCGGATAAGCCGTTAATGAATCGCTTTACCAAAACGTATTCTCCGGGATCTACATTTAAGTTAGTCACTGGAGCTTTAGCGGTTGATGAAGGTGTGGTAAATCCAAACGAAAGTATATCAATCAGCGGGAAGAAATGGCAAAAAGATAAAAGCTGGGGGAATTTTTACGTAACACGAGTGGGAAGCAAGCCGAATGTTAATTTACGTGATGCTTATGTTACATCTGATAATATTTATTTTGCGCAGACTGCTTTGAAGCTAGGTTTAGACAAATTTAACAGTGGTTTAAAACAGTTTGGGTTCAATCAAAAAATGCCTGTTAATTATCCTTTTGAAACGTCTAAAATTGCAGGTGATCAAGATATTAAAGATGAGGGAGTATTAGCAAACTCTGGTTATGGCCAGGGGAAACTGCAAGTGAATCCTCTCCACTTGGCATTGGTGTATGCATCGATTGTAAACGATGGAAACATAGTAAAGCCTATTCTTATGAACGGTGATGAGAGTGGAATATGGAAAAAACAAGTAATATCTAAAGAAACGGCGCAATTAATTCAAAAGGATTTAGTTGATGTCATTGAAGATAAGAACGGTACGGGTCATGCTGCAAAGATAGATGGGTTAACCCTGGCTGGAAAAACTGGAACGGCAGAATTAAAGAAAACTCAAGGTGAAAAAGGGCAGGAAAACGGCTGGTTTGTAGCTGTGGATACAAAACAGAAAAACCTACTCGTTTCAATGATGATTGAAGGAGTAGAAGATAAAGGCGGAAGTCATTACGTCGTGCCGAAAGTAAAAAATGTATTTCAGCAATATAATAAGTAAATAATAAAAGCCAGTTCTAAAGGAGCTGGCTTTTATTATTTACACAAGGGGAGTAATGTTAAGTTTTTGTAAATCCCAGTTTTATACAAACTCTGAAAACCCTTATTTTAAAAGGAATGAACGTATTATTGTTAATGTATTGTAAAGAGACCTAAAAAAATGTGTTTGAAAAGTTATTGACAATTAACAATAATAGGAGTAATTTTTGACTTGGCGTAAAAAAATGAATCGCATAACCTATAAGTAAAAGAACCACCTTTTGGGACTTTTGCTCTGGTAAACGTTTGTTTTTTTAGAATTTTTTGATACACAAGAGAGGTGGTTTCTCTCGTTATAGTAATGAACAGCTAAGTTTTATCCATTACTTTAAATGAAAAAAGAAACTAGAACACATATAAAAAGATAGAGAGAAAAAACGAGTGGTAAAGTTTCGATAAATTGGATGGAGGATTGCAACGTGATCAAAAGAAAAAAAGACAAGTTTTCTGAAATGTTAATGGACATTGCCCAAAATATTAAGGACTCAGCAGAGTTTTTAGGCAGCTTTGAACTTCAAAATGTATCTGACCTAAAGGAATTTGCCAACGTTTTAAAAGCGTATGAATCAAAAGGTGATAAATACGTGCATACAGTGATTACTGAGTTGAACAAAGCATTTATTACTCCAATTGAGCGTGAAGATATTTTACAGCTAGCAATGAGCATGGATGATGTACTTGATGGCATCGACAGCTTTGCTGCTTTAATGGAAATTCATTCAATTACGACATTTGATGAATATGTAGCTGAATTTGTTAAAAATATTCAAGGCTGTGCTGAAGAGATTTTAATTACTATTAATTTGTTGTCTGAGAAAAAGCTTCTTCAAATTAGTGAACATGCAATTAAAATTAAAGAGTATGAGTCACATTGTGATACATTATATCGTCGTGCACTAAAACAATTATTTGCAACATGTAAAGATCCAATTAAAGTTATTCAATATAAAGAAATTTATGAAACGCTAGAAGAAATCGCGGATTATTGTCAAACGGTTGCGAACAACTTAGAATCAGTTATTATGAAGAATGCGTAACGGGGCTATAATATAATGGATTCAATGCTAATATTAACCATTCTAATTGTAGTTGGTGCACTTGGTTTTGACTTTATCAACGGGTTTCACGATACAGCTAATGCCATTGCGACTTCTGTTTCAACCAAAGCTTTAAAACCGCGACATGCAATTCTTTTAGCCGCAACCATGAACTTTGTGGGTGCTATGACGTTTACGGGCGTAGCCAAAACGATTACAAAGGATATCGTTGATCCTTATACGCTTCAAAATGGTTCTGTCGTTATTTTAGCAGCACTAATTTCTGCTATCGCGTGGAACCTAATCACATGGTATTTCGGTATCCCGAGTAGTTCTTCTCATGCAATTATTGGATCGATTGCAGGGGCAGCTATTGCAGCTGCTGGATTTGGTGCTTTAAATTACAAAGGTTTCATCAAAATCATTGAAGCCCTTCTAATTTCACCAGTTCTAGCCTTTGTAGTAGGTTATATTGTCTATACGATTATCAAGCTAACGTTTAAAAACCATAACTTGACGAAAACGAATAAGCGTTTTCGACGCGTTCAAATCCTGACTGCAGCCCTACAATCTTACACACATGGTACGAATGATGCGCAAAAAGCAATGGGTATCATTACGCTAGCGCTTATTGCTAACAATATGCAAAGCGGTACTGAGATTCAGTGGTGGGTACAGCTGGCTTGTGCAGTCGCAATGGGGCTTGGAACGTCAATTGGTGGATGGAAAATCATTAAAACCGTCGGCGGTAAAATTATGAAAATTCGTCCTGTTAATGGAGTAGCTGCGGACTTAACGGGTGCTGCCATTATCTTTGGAGCAACGTTTATTCATCTACCTGTCAGTACTACTCATGTTATTTCATCTTCTATCTTAGGTGTAGGTTCTGCTCACCGAGTGAAAGGTGTAAAATGGGGAACTGCACAGCGCATGGTGATTACATGGGTTATCACATTGCCAATTTCAGCTTCATTAGCTGCACTTATCTATATGATTTTAAATTTGCTCTTTTAATAAATGTGGAGCTTCTTTTTAAGAAGCTCCTTTTTTTATTTACATCCCCTTATTTGCACAGTACACTTAAAACATGAAAATAATACAATTGTTTTTAAGAGGGAGATGGGGAAATGTTTGGAAAAGTAGCTGCTGATGTACTGGGGCTAAGTGATATTGGTTCTGTTATTAAGCCAGTTGATTATGACAAGGTAGATGCAGACGATTACGTTATGCATGAAGAACAAGAAAAAATTTATTTTCTAATCAAATCAAAGTCAGATGAATATTGCTTTACCAATAAAGCGCTCATTCATCTTGATGGAACAAGTGCTACAAGCAAAAAGCGAATGCTTCGCCGTTATAACTACAGCACAAATCACATTTCAAACGTGATGCTAGAAACGGCTGGAACTGTCGATTTAGATGTGGAAATTAAATTTAAAATTGGCTCGGAGACTTTTTCTATCGATGTACACAAAAAGCATATAGAAGAGGTAAAAGATTTATATAAAGCGCTGTTTAAAATGTCTGAAATAACGCGTGAAAATGAAATTGCGCTCGATTTTGCTAAACAAAGCATTCAGCTAGCTTCTTCTACGCTAAGCAGTACAAGAAATACAAGTGGAAGTGTTGCTGGTGAATTTAAAGAAATTAACGAAGCTGCATTTTCTTGGTTATTAGATAAAAAAACAGCCTACACAACAAAAGATTTCAGCTCAGTTTTCGAGCTGTATATCAATAATTAATAGAAACAGCTGCTCCTTTTATGGAGCAGCTGTTTTTTGATGCTGAATGAGAGTATGTAGACTTATGATGAACGTTGTAGAATCCTTATGTTAACCTTGAAAAATTACTGAAAAAAGAGCACAATATAAAATAGAAAAGAGAAACAATAGAGACGGGTTTAACTGAAAGAAATAATAGAAAATAAGACTTATAGGTGGAAAGGATTACGGTATGACAGCAAAAAATAATGAGGATACAGTGGCAGAATTAGAGAAGTCACTTCGACATATTGCAGCGATTGTGAAGCAAAAAGGAAGAGAAATTTTAGAAGACTATACGATTACGCCACCTCAGTTTATTGCTTTGCAGTGGCTGTTTGAACGTGGAGATATGACGATTGGCGATTTATCAAATCGTATTTTTCTCGCTTGTAGTACAACGACAGATTTAGTAGATCGTATGGAAAAAAATAAGTTGGTGGTTCGGGTGAAAGATCCAAAAGACCGCCGCGTAGTGCGTATTCATTTGCTTCCTGAAGGAGCACGTGTTATCGAAGAAGTAATTGAAAAGCGACAAACGTATTTAAATGGCGTACTGGCAAACTTCTCTCCGAGTGAAACGGAAGTTTTACGAGTAACGTTACGAAAATTGCATGATGAAATGAAAGAAAAATGAGGCGATTGTTTTGAGTAGACCAATTGGTGTTATAGATTCAGGTGTGGGCGGATTAACGGTAGCAAAGGAAATTATGAGACAGCTTCCGAAAGAACAAATTATGTATATTGGAGATACAGCCCGCTGCCCATACGGTCCTCGTCCTAGTGAAGAAGTACGAGCTTTCACGTGGGAGATGACTAATTATTTAGTAGATAAAGATATTAAAATGCTTGTTATTGCGTGCAATACGGCTACGGCAGTTGTGCTGGATGAAATTCAAGAACAGCTCGATATTCCGGTTATAGGCGTCATTGAACCAGGATCACGCGCTGCGCTTAAAGTAACTAAAAATCATAAAATAGGCGTAATCGGCACAAACGGAACCGTGAAAAGTCAAGCCTATACACATGCACTCCGAGCTCTTCATACAAGAGTGGAAGTGGAAAATTTAGCATGCCCTCTGTTTGTGCCTCTTGTAGAGAGCGGTAATTATGAAGGACCGGAAGCGCAGCGAATTGTAAAAGAAACATTAAAACCTTTTTATCATACAGATATGGATACCCTTATTTTAGGATGTACGCATTATCCGTTATTAAAGCCAGTTATTCAAGAAGCAATTGGGCCTAGAGTTCAGTTAATCAGTTCTGGCGAAGAAACGGCAATAGAGGTAAGTGCCATTCTTTCTTATAGCAATTTACTAGCTCCTAGAAACATGGAGCCTGAACACTACTTCTTTACAACAGGATCAACAGAACTGTTTCAATCTATTGCATCTAAATGGTTTGAGCATCCTGTATATAATGTTGAACATATCAAGCTTTAAAACCGTGCATATCATGCTCGGTTTTTTTTGTGGACAAAAACTTTTTTGAGCTGGTCTAAAATGCAAAAAAGCTCGTATACATAGTAGTACAAACAGTCTGAGGAGGGAAAGGAATGTCCAAAAAGACCCAACTTGTTCTCATATCCGCCGTGGTGACCACATCTGTATTGTTATCCGGCTGTGGACTTTTCGGAGGGGATAACGCAGCAAAGGAAATTGATCCGCCAAAGGATGTCACCTATGTGAAAGATGAAAAATCATTAGCGACTGAAGCGAAAGTAACGGAAGCTAATAAAAAACAAAGTAAAGCCGCAGAAACATCTGCGCCTACCAAAAGAGAACTCTACTTAATTGATAAAAACGGGTATGTTGTTCCCCAGACGCTTGAAATTCCTAAATCAAAAGGTGTCGCTAAACAGTCTCTTGAATATTTAGTAGAGGGTGGACCAGTCACAAACTTATTGCCAAATAATTTCCGAGCGGTTCTTCCTGCTGATACAAGAGTTTTAGGGACAAAGCTGGAAAGTGACGGCACGATGGTAGCAGATTTTTCACCTGAATTTGCTGAGTATAAAAAAGAAGATGAACTCCGTATTCTGCAGGCCGTCACTTGGACGCTGACGCAGTTTGAAGGCGTAAATAAAGTTAAAATTCGCATTAACGGCTATGATAAAGATGAGATGCCTGTAAATCATACGCCAATCAGTAAAGGGTTGAGCAGAGCAGATGGCATTAACTTTGATAATACTGGAGTAGTTGACGTAACTCAAACGAAGCCAGTTACGATTTATTACTTAGCTCAAGAGGGCAAACAAACTTACTATGTTCCTGTCACAAAACGAATTGCTTCTGATGACAAAGATATGTACACTGCAATTGTGAACGAGCTTGTAGAAGGACCTGCACCTGCATCAGGTTTAGTGACAGATTTTAATCCTGATGCAAAGCTCGTAGCAGCTCCAAAGTATGCGGACGGTGAGTTAACGCTGAACTTTAATAAAAACATCTTTGGGAATTTAAAAGGAACGGAAATTTCTCAGCATGTTCTCGACTCCTTAGTGTTATCGCTGACGGAACAAAAAGCCGTAGACAGCGTTGCCATTAAGGTGAATGGCAAAAAAACGCTAAAAGATGAAAAAGGGAAAAAATTAACGGAACCAGTTTCAAGACCTAAAAATGTGAACACAGGTAGTTTTTAAAAACAAATTTTTGTTATACTAGTAAAGGACTAAGTAGAAAGAGGTCTGCTGAAATAGCGACCTCTTTCCGCTGTTTTATAGTTAAAATGGAAGAGACTATTACATATAAATGAATGAATAGGAGGACATGCTTAATGCGTTTGGACGGTAGGGAATTTAATGAATTGAGACCTGTATCTCTTCATACTTCATACTTAAAGCATCCAGAAGGATCTGTATTAATCTCGGTAGGAGACACAAAGGTTATTTGTACAGCAAGCATAGACGACAGAGTGCCTCCTTTTATGCGTGGACAAGGAAAAGGATGGATTACAGCTGAATATTCTATGCTGCCTCGAGCTACGGCACAAAGAAATATACGTGAATCATCAAAAGGTAAAGTCACAGGACGAACAATGGAAATTCAGCGTCTAATCGGACGAGCTCTTCGTTCTGTAGTCGATCTGGAAAAGGTCGGAGAAAAGACAATTTGGATTGATTGTGATGTTATTCAAGCAGATGGCGGTACAAGAACAGCATCGATTACAGGTGCTTTTGTGGCTATGGTTTTAGCGTTTGGAAAGCTGGTTGAAGAGAACAAGCTAACAGAAATTCCTATTCGTGACTACTTAGCTGCGACTTCAGTAGGTATTCATGGAGAAAATTCAATTTTAGATTTAAATTATGAAGAAGATTCGACAGCGGAAGTTGACATGAATATTGTGATGACAGGAAGCGGACAGTTTGTAGAATTACAGGGAACGGGAGAGGAATCGACGTTTTCGAGAGAACAGTTAAACCATCTTCTAGATTTAGGGGAAAAGGGTGTTTATCAATTGATTGAACAGCAAAAGGAAGTTCTTGATCATCTGGCTGCCTACATTCCGGTTAAAGAAAGGTAAGGGATTAACGTGCGTGAAATCATTATTGCAACTAAAAACGCAGGCAAAGTAAAAGATTTTGAAACACTTTTCTCACCGAAGGGATTTAAAGTAAAATCGCTTCTTGATTTTCCTGAGATTGAAGACGTGGAAGAAACGGGCGTTACATTTGCAGAGAATGCCACGCTAAAAGCAGAGGCCATTTCATCCGCATTAAATAAGCCGGTCATTGCCGATGATTCCGGGCTTGCTATTGATGCCTTAAACGGGGAGCCAGGCGTTTATTCCGCGCGTTATGCTGGTGAAAATAAAGATGATAATGCTAATATAGAGAAGGTACTTCAAAAATTAAATGACGTGCCGTTTGAAAAGCGCACGGCACGCTTTCATTGTGCTCTTGCTATTGCAGTGCCCGGAAAGAGAACCGAAATTGTAGAAGGCACGTGTGAAGGGCACATCTTGGAGGAAAAAAGAGGGGAAAACGGTTTTGGGTACGATCCCATTTTCTTTGTAGAAAAATGGAGATGCTCCATGGCAGAATTGACCAAAGAGCAAAAAAATCAGATTAGTCACCGAGCAAATGCGTTAAAAAAACTAGCACCGCTAATTGATGCGCAATTTTAGAAGGAGTGATGACGTGTGAAACTATTAATTGTAAGCGATAGCCACGGGTTACAAGAAGAGCTGCTCACTATCAGAGAGAGACATGCTGATGTAGATAAGATGATCCATTGTGGGGACTCTGAGTTGCCGCAAGACAGCAAAGAAATGTCTACGTTTTTAGGCGTTCGAGGAAATTGTGACTACGATGCATCTTACGTTAATGATCGAGTAGAGTCGCTTGGAGAAGCTACGTGTCTGGTTACACACGGTCACTTATATAATGTTAAAATGTCTATGATGAATTTGCATTACAAAGCGAGAGAAGTCGGGGCAAACGTTGTTTGTTTTGGGCATTCTCACATAGCGGGAGCTGAGCTCATGGACGGAGTTTTATTTATTAATCCAGGAAGTATGTTACTTCCTCGTATGAGAAAAGAACGTACGTATGCTATACTAGTAATGGATGGTACAGAAGCTACCGTGCAGTTTTACGATATAAGCGGTAAACATATTCCTAGCATGCAGTTAACCTGTACACTTTCAGCATAATATAGCCAAATATAGGGAGAAGAGAAGGTTTTTTACCTCTCTTCTCATAAAATTTCAAAAAAACGTTGACTTTTAAATTATATTTGAATATAATAGGTATTGTCTTTGATACACTTTAACATTATGTCCCAGTAGCTCAGCAGGATAGAGCAACGGCCTTCTAAGCCGTCGGTCGGGAGTTCGAATCTCTCCTGGGACGTCCGGAAAAAACCGGCTTTTACTTTTTAGTAAAAGCCGGTTTTTTTATTTATCTTCAAAGTGAATGTTTGTTCATTCAGTGTGTACAAATGAACGTTTCAGAAAAACTTTTTGAACTGCTGTAAACCCTTATTACATCAATAATGAAAACGCATTCAAATATTATGTTTAGTCTAAATTGTCTAAAAAAATCTCGAAAAGTGGTTGACTATGCATAGAAATGGGCGTAAGATAATCCTCAAATATAAGTTTTCTAAAAATTTTAATTAATTGTAATTAATTTAAAATATGATGTGTAAAGCATTGTTCAAAAAGCATATAGCGTTTTAAAACGTTGAAGAGGATAAGTAGTTTTGATGTTTAGGTATCAACAGAGAGTCGGGTTGCTGGAAGCCGACGTTACCAACTCAAAATGAACTCACCTCAGAGTGTCACCCTGAAATTCAGTAAGGGCGACCGAGTGTACTTCCAAAGCACTCGTTATCAAAAAGAATGTACAGTATACATTCATAAGGTAATCATTACGATTACAAACGAGGGTGGTACCGCGTAAAGTACAAAAGACTTTTCGCCCCTTGACCTATATCATTTGATAGGGTCTATTTAGGGGTGAGAAGTCTTTTTTCTTTTATCTAGAAAACGAAAGGATGAGAAAAGTGGGAGCCAATATGCAAACGAAAGAACCTGTAAGCACTGGGGCACAAATGAATGGAGCTGACATGTTGATTGAATCTCTAAGAAGAGAAAATGTTGACGTCATCTTCGGTTACCCAGGGGGAGCCGTTTTACCGATTTACGATAAGCTATATGGTTCAGGAATGTTTCACGTACTTGCTCGTCACGAACAAGGTGGAATTCACGCAGCAGAAGGGTACGCAAGAATTTCAGGCAAACCCGGTGTAGTTATCGCAACAAGTGGTCCTGGCGCAACAAATATCGTAACAGGTTTGGCAGATGCGATGATTGACTCACTTCCTTTAGTTGTTTTTACTGGTCAAGTAGCTTCAAGTGTAATTGGTTCTGACGCGTTCCAAGAAGCAGATGTATTAGGGATCACAATGCCAATTACAAAACATAGCTATCAAGTACGCAATATCAGCGATATGCCGAGAATCATCAAAGAGGCATTTCATATTGCGACAACAGGAAGACCTGGTCCAGTCTTAATCGACATTCCAAAAGATATGGCACAGGGTGATGGAACATTTAACTACGAAGGAGAAATTGATTTACCTGGCTATCAGCCAACTTATTTTCCAAATCAGCTGCAGGTTAAAAAATTAACAGACGCAGTAGCAGCTGCAAAACAACCTGTTATCCTAGCAGGTGCGGGAGTGTTATTGAGTAAAGGTTCAGAAGAATTAAAAAATTATGCCGAGCGTCAAAATATTCCGGTTATTAATACGCTTTTAGGGTTGGGCTGTTTTCCTGCAGATCATCCGCTTCATTTAGGAATGGCTGGCATGCACGGAACGTACACAGCAAACATGGCAATTTATGAGAGTGATCTTCTCATTAGTATCGGTGCACGCTTTGATGACCGAGTAACAGGTAACTTAAAGCATTTTGCACCAAATGCAAAAATTGCTCACATTGACATCGACCCAGCGGAAATTGGAAAGAATGTTCCAACCAAGATTCCAATTGTTGGAGATGCAAAAGAAGTATTGAAGCAATTGCTTCTGCAAGAAGGAGAAGTTGGAGATTATACGAAATGGCATGAGAAATTAGCGGCGTGGAAGCAAGAATATCCATTATGGTATCAGAACTCAGCGGACGTGTTAAAACCACAAAAAGTAGTTGAGTTGCTTCACAAGTATACAAATGGAGATGCCGTTGTTACAACGGACGTTGGGCAACATCAAATGTGGGTAGCTCAATACTACACATTTAATAATCCAGATCGATGGGTAACTTCAGGTGGTCTTGGCACTATGGGCTTTGGATTACCTTCTGCAATCGGCGCTCAGCTGGCAAATAAAGATAAAACAGTTGTAGCAGTCGTTGGTGACGGTGGATTTCAAATGACGCTTCAAGAATTAGGGGTTATTAGAGAATTAAATTTACCTGTAAAAGTGGTTGTACTCAACAATCAGTCGCTTGGTATGGTTCGTCAGTGGCAGGAAATCTTCTATGAAGAACGCTACTCACACTCTTTAATTCCGAATCAGCCTAATTTAATGAAGCTTGCAGAGGCTTATGACATTAAAGGTTTACAAGCTTCTACTGAAGAAGAAGCGCATGCGGCTCTGAAAGAAGCAATGGAAACAGATGGACCTGTTCTACTAAATTTCTTTGTCGCACCTAAAGAAAACGTATATCCAATGGTTGCACCTGGAAAAGGATTACATGAAATGGTAGGGGTGAAACCATGAAGCGAATCATTACAGCAACTGTATTAAACCGTGCGGGCGTTTTAAATCGCGTAACGGGGTTATTTACAAAAAGAAATTTCAATATTGAGAGTATTTCGGTAGGGCACACTGAATCTGAGGATGTATCACGCATGACGTTTGTTGTGAACGTAGAGCATGATAACGCTGCTGAACAAGTGATCAAGCAGTTAAACAAACAGATCGACGTGTTGAAAGTTCAAGATATTACGGATCAAGCTGTGGTGTCAAGAGAGCTTGCTTTAATGAAAGTAGCCTCTACACCAGCGAGCCGTAACGAACTTTATGCAGTAATTGAACCTTTCCGTGCAACCATCATTGATGTAAGTCGCGACAGTCTAATTATTCAAGTAACAGGTGAATCCAGCAAGATTGAAGCGATGATTGATCTACTTCAGCCTTATGGATTAAAAGAAGTAACGCGCACGGGAACAGTAGCTGTTCCGCGCGGTACGCAAAAAGCGGCAGCCAAACTTTCATCAATCATTTAATTCTAGCTAGTTACTAAAAAGTAAACTATATAAAACTATATAAACTAAGAGGAGAGATTTATTATGACAAAGGTATATTATAACGGAGATGCAAAGGATCAATTATTACAAGGTAAAACAGTAGCAATCGTAGGTTATGGTTCACAAGGTCACGCTCACGCACAAAACTTACGCGACAGCGGAGTAAACGTGGTAGTAGGATTACGTAAAGGTAAATCATGGGATCAAGCAGAGCAGGACGGTTTCACTGTATTATCTGTAAAAGATGCAGTTCAACAAGCAGAAGTAGTAATGGTATTACTTCCAGATGAGTATCAGCCAAAAGTTTATAACGAAGAAATTCTTCCAGGACTAAAACCAGGAAAATCTTTAGTATTTGCTCACGGTTTCAACATTCACTTTAACCAAATCGTAGCACCTGAATTCGTTGACGTATTCTTAGTAGCTCCAAAAGGCCCTGGTCACCTTGTAAGAAGAACGTATGAAGAAGGAGCTGGCGTACCGGCGTTATTCGCAGTATTCCAAGATGTAACTGGAGAAGCAAAAGACGTAGCGTTAGCTTATGCTAAAGCAATCGGTTCAGCTCGTGCGGGTGTATTAGAAACAACATTTAAAGAAGAAACAGAAACAGATCTTTTCGGTGAGCAAGCAGTACTTTGCGGTGGGTTAACTTCATTAGTTAAAGCTGGTTTTGAAACGCTTGTAGAAGCTGGCTACCAACCGGAAGTTGCATATTTTGAGTGTTTACACGAATTAAAATTAATTGTTGACCTTATGTATGAAGGCGGAATGGAAGGCATGCGTTATTCAATCTCTGATACAGCTCAATGGGGTGACTTCGTTTCAGGACCACGCGTTGTAGATGAGCGTTCAAAAGAACAAATGAAAAAAGTGCTTGAAGATATCCAAACAGGTAAATTTGCAAAGGGCTGGATCCTAGAAAACCAAGCAAATCGTCCGGAATTTACAGCTATCAATAACCGTGAAAACGAACATTTAATTGAAAAAGTTGGCGCTCAATTACGTGAAATGATGCCATTTGTTAAAAAACAAAAGAAAGAAGCGGTGATCGCTAGTGCAAAAAATTAAACTATTTGACACGACGCTACGCGATGGTGAACAGTCACCTGGAGTCAATTTGAACCTACAAGAAAAGCTTGAAATTGCTAAGCAGTTAGAGCGATTAGGTATCGACATCATTGAAGCCGGATTTCCCGCTTCTTCAAAAGGTGATTTTCAATCCGTAAAAGAAATTGCGTCTATTGTCAAAAATTCTTCTGTAACAGGCCTTGCAAGGTCTGTTACAAAAGATATTGACATTGCATGGGAAGCGTTAAAAGAAAGTGCAGAACCAAGACTGCATGTTTTTATCGCTACTTCCGAAATTCATATGCAGCATAAATTGAAAAAAACACCTGATGAAGTACTTGAAACAGCAGTGGAAATGGTGAAGTACGCAAGTAAAAAATTCCCGGTTGTTCAATGGTCTGCTGAAGATGCATGTCGAACAGATTTACCGTTTTTAGCAAGAATTGTAGAAGCAGTTATTGATGCTGGTGCAAAAGTCGTTAATATTCCAGATACAGTAGGATTTATCACTCCTGGTGACTATCAATCAGTATTTAATTACTTAAAAGAACATGTGTCAAATATTCATAAAGTTGATTTGTCAGCTCACTGTCACGATGACTTAGGGCTAGCTGTGGCCAATTCAATGGCTGCGATTGAAGCAGGAGCTACTCAAATTGAAGGAACGATTAACGGAATCGGAGAACGTGCGGGTAACGCAGCTCTTGAAGAAGTAGCACTTGCGCTTCATGTCCGTCAAGATTTCTATAAAGCGAGCACAGGTCTTATCTTGCCTGAAATTAAGCGTACGAGTGACATTATCAGTAAGCTTACCGGAATGAATATTGCACCAAATAAAGCAATTGTCGGAAAAAATGCTTTTGCTCATGAATCAGGTATTCACCAAGATGGCGTCTTAAAAAATCCGTTAACATATGAGATTATTTCCCCAGAACTTGTGGGTGTTAAACAAAATCCAATTGTGCTTGGTAAACACTCAGGCCGTCATGCGTTCCGTACACGCTTAGTAGAGCTTGGATTCACATTGGAAGATACAGAAGCAAACGTGCTTTTTGAGAAGTTTAAAGACTTAGCAGATAAGAAAAAAGACATTACCGATGATGATTTATTGGCATTAGTCATTCAAAAGCAAGTTAGCAAAGACAGTGAATATAAGCTTGAAAGTCTGCAAGTTCAGTATGGTACGAACAATATTCCAACGGCTACGATTACGCTTCGCAAAGAAAACGGTGAAGAGATTCAAGAAGCAGCTACGGGATCTGGAAGCGTGGAAGCTATCTATAATACCCTACAGCGCTGTGTTGAACAAGATGTAAAACTATTAGACTATCGTATTCAGTCTATTAACGGTGGGCCGGATGCACTGGCTGAAGTATTTGTGAAGGTTGAAAGCGAAGGAACTGAAGCAAGCGGACGCGGAGTAGCATTTGACGTATTAGAATCATCAGCGAAAGCATATCTGAACGCCATTAATCGTTTAATCGCTATTCAGCAGCATCGTACAAAGCAAGAAGTAATGTGAACTGAAGGGAGAGACCACCATGACAAAAAAAGTCGCTGTATTACCGGGTGACGGCGTAGGAACAGAAGTAACCAAAGGCGCTGTTGCCGTTTTAAAAGCAATTGGAGAGCGCTTTGATCATCAATTTGAGTTTACGTATGGACTAATTGGCGGAGCTGCAATTGATGAGGCGGGCACCCCTCTTCCAGAAAGTACAATTGAGACTTGTAAGCAGGCAGATGCTGTATTACTTGGATCGGTTGGAGGGCCAAAATGGGATCGTAACCCTTCACATTTGCGACCGGAAAAAGGTTTGCTAGCTATTCGAAAAGAACTGGATTTATATGCTAATCTTCGTCCGGTGACATTTTATGATAGCTTAGCGGATGCCTCTCCTCTGAAAAAAGAATACATTGAAGGTGTTGACTTCATTATCGTCCGTGAGCTAACAGGAGGCTTATATTTTGGTAAGCCTAGCGAGCGCCGAACAGAAGGGAATGAAGAAACAGTTGTCGACACATTATTTTATAAGCGTACAGAAATAGAAAGAATTATTCGCCAAGCATTTGACACGGCTGTAAATCGACGTAAAAAAGTAACGTCTGTTGATAAAGCGAATGTGCTTGAGTCTAGTAGAGTGTGGCGTGAAGTAGCTGAAGAAGTAGCAAAAGACTACCCGGATGTAGAGCTTGAGCATATGCTTGTAGATTCAGCTGCTATGCAGTTAATTCGTAATCCGAAGTATTTTGATGTAGTGGTAACTGAAAATATGTTTGGTGATATTTTGAGTGATGAGGCTTCTATGCTGACAGGATCGTTAGGAATGTTGCCATCTGCCAGCTTAACGGCTGATGGTCCGTCTCTATACGAACCGGTTCACGGTTCTGCACCAGATATTGCTGGTCAAAACAAAGCTAATCCGATTGCTGCTATTTTATCTGCAGCAATGTTGCTTAGACATTCATTTGGATTAGAAAAAGAAGCAGCAGTGATTGAACAAGCGGTTGAAAGTGTATTACATGCAGGTCATCGAACAGCTGACTTAGCAGACGGTAATCATTATTTAGGTACCGATAAAATGGTGGAGGCGATAACTGCGGTAATTGCCAATGATTCTGCCATTTCAAGCATTATGACAGCTTACAGTTAATCATGCGTTTCTCACGTTTTGTGAGAAACGTTTTTCATAATCAGAAAGGAGGAGCAGTATGAAACCAAAAACAATTATTGATAAGCTTTGGGAACAACATGTTGTACGTCGAGAAGAGGGGAAGCCGGACTTATTATATATCGATCTTCATCTTATTCATGAAGTAACGTCTCCTCAAGCATTTGAAGGTCTTCGCGTGGCAAATCGCCAAGTGAAGCGTCCAGACTTAACGTTTGCTACAATGGATCACAACATTCCAACGGTTGACCGTTTTAATATTAAAGATCCGATTGCAAAGAAACAAGTAGACAAACTATCTGAAAACTGTCATGAGTTTGGTGTGAAGCTTTTAGATTTAACAAGTGAAGAGCAAGGAATTGTGCATATCATTGGACCGGAATTAGGATTAACTCAGCCTGGAAAAACCATTGTGTGCGGAGATAGTCATACATCTACTCACGGTGCATTTGGAGCGCTTGCTTTTGGGATAGGAACTAGTGAGGTAGAGCATGTTTTAGCAACACAAACGCTATGGCAAGCGAAACCAAAAACGCTACAAGTGAAAGTGAATGGAAAAAAGCAGCCTGGCGTTTATGCTAAGGACATTGTGTTAGCAATAATTCAAAAATTCGGCGTGAATTTTGGAACGGGTTCAATCGTGGAATTTACGGGCGAATGTATTCGCGATCTTTCAATGGAAGAGCGCATGACCATTTGTAATATGTCTATTGAAGCCGGTGCAAAAGCTGGTTTAATCAGTCCAGACGATGTCACGTTCTCTTATATTAAAGGACGTCAGTATGCTCCTAAAGGGGAACAGTTTGAAAAAGCAGTGGAAGCTTGGGCAGCTTTAGCAACAGATGAAGGTGCAACGTACGATGAAACGCTGGAAATTGATGCAGATACAATTGAACCTGTTGTAACATGGGGCACAAACCCGGCGATGAGTTCTTATGTTAGCAAGCAAGTTCCTACATTAGAAGAGTGTAAAACAGAAGCTGAGAGAAAGTCTTTGTCACGAGCACTTGAGTATATGGGCTTACAGCCTGGCATGGCAATAGAAGAGATTCCAGTTCAGCATGTATTTATCGGTTCATGTACAAATGCTCGTTTGTCTGATCTTCGTGACGTGGCAGCGTTTATTAAAGGAAAGAAAGTGTCACCAGATGTGCGAGCGATCATTGTACCAGGTTCTCAAAAAGTAAAACGAGTGGCTGAAGAAGAAGGGCTATCTGCTATTTTTATTGAAGCAGGTTTTGATTGGAGAGACTCCGGCTGCAGCATGTGTCTAGGCATGAACTCTGACTTAGTTCCACAAGGCGAACACTGTGCGTCCACTTCTAACCGGAATTTTGAAGGACGTCAAGGAAAAGGCGCCAGAACGCATTTAGTAAGCCCGGTAATGGCAGCAGCGGCAGCGGTATATGGACATTTTGTTGATGTACGCAAACTACAAGAACAAGCGGTGCGATAAGGAGGAGAACACAGATGAATGCTTTTACAATCCATACAGGGAAAGTAGCAGGTCTCGACCGAGCAAACGTAGATACTGATCAAATTATCCCAAAGCAATTTTTGAAAAGAATTGAGCGTACTGGCTTTGGCCAATTTCTATTTTTTGATTGGCGATATAATGAAGATGAGACGTTAAATGAAACGTTTGAATTAAATCAGCCTCAAAATCAAGGAGCAACAATTCTTGTAGCCGACGAGAACTTCGGATGTGGTTCGTCACGTGAACACGCTCCATGGGCGCTTTTAGACTACGGGTTCCGTGCTATTATCGCACCTTCATTTGCGGATATTTTTAAACAAAACTGTCTAAAAAATGGTATTTTACCTATTGTTTTACCAAAAGAAGATGTTTCCTATTTAATGAAAGAGTCTCAAAGTGCTTCTTACGCCTGTACAATCGATCTTCATCAGCAAAAAATTACCGATGAAGCAGGTTTTGAACGTACGTTTGATATCAATGGACATTGGAAATATATGCTTGTTAACGGATATGATGAAATTGGCTATACGCTTTCTTTTGAAGACGACATTTCTGCTTATGAAGCAAAAACGGTAAGATATTAACCAAAAATCGAGCAAAATTATGATTTTGCTCGATTTTTTTGCGTTCCGTTAATCGAATTGCTAAACTGTAAAGCAAATGGACCGCGAAGTGGGGAGAAAACATGTCGAATGAACAACAAAACAAAATTGTAGCTTTTCCTCTATTAAAAGAACGGTTGGTTGAAAAAGCTACAGATCATATGCAGCACAAGCAATTTCAAGAAGCACTTCCTTTATTTGAGCAGGCCTACGAACTTGATAATAAGCATCATGAAATTTTGCTTGGCCTTGTTATTTGTCACGTGGAGCTCGGTGATGCAGGCATAGCTAAGGAATTATGTGAGCAAATGCTGAAAGAAGATATTGGCGATTATTATCATAATTTGCAAATGTACCTCATGGTGTTAATTCAGCTTGGTCACTATCATGAAGGATATGTCACTCTACAAGCAGTTATTCAAGAACACAAACTCCCTTCTGAACATGCTGAACAGCTTTATCAGCTATTGGAGTTCTGTAAGAATAGAATGAATCAAGAACAAGTCATAGAAGAACAAACAGAAGAAGAACAGCTAGAGCAGTTTAAATCATTCACAGCTCTAGACAATATTCAAGATCAGCTTGAATGGATTCATTCATTAAAAACAAAGAGAATTGAAAAGCAGCGCTTCTTTCTGGAACAGCTATTTTCATCCGAAGCTGTTCACCCTATCGTAAAAACAGTCGCTTTAAAAACAGTCATGGAAGAAGAAGTAGACATTGATTTTATGATTACTAAGTTTGGAGAGACGAAAAAAGTAAATGCGCTTCAGCTTCAACGAACAACACCGTATTTTTTTGCCGAGCAAGTAGAAGCGCAGCTGACGGAAAAGCTGGAACATGAAAATCCTACATTGCTGCAGGTTGCCGTTGAGATATGGCAGCGTCATTTATTTATTACATTTCCGTTTTTACCGGGTGATAATGTAAAACTTTGGACAGAAGCGGTGTATGCTATTAGTCTGTTGATGCAAGGAGAAGAGTCAGATGCAGCTGTAGCAGAGGAAGACGGAAGTTTCTCCGCAGCTGAATTAAGAAAGGCAATTAAAGAGCTAAAAGAAATTGAAGAAATTTCTTTTATATAAAATGTGGTGTTTAGTTGAAACGTCATTGTTGTATGTTATAATATAATGGTTGTAAAATGCACTTAAATACGTATAGTAGAATTTCATCTTTACATTACATTCCTACTTACTTTAAAGTAATAGGGAGTTAAATAGATAATGATTGAGGGTTGAACTGATAGGCTATCTGCATTATCTAATTTAGAAATCACTACTTAAAATGATTTTGGAGGGAAACATTCATGTCTGCAAAATGGGAAAAACAAGAAGGAAATCAAGGCGTTTTAACAGTAGAAGTTGAAGCTGCTGAGTTTGATAAAGCCTTAGATAAAGCATTCACAAAAGTTGTAAAACAAGTAAACGTACCAGGGTTCCGTAAAGGTAAAATGCCTCGTCCACTTTTCGAAAAACGTTTTGGCGTAGAATCTTTATACCAAGATGCACTAGACATCTTATTACCTGAGGCTTACAGCAATGCAATTGTTGAAGCTGGTATCGAGCCGGTTGATCGTCCAGAAATCGATGTTGAAACAATCGAAAAAGGACAACCTCTAGTTTTCACTGCTAAAGTAACTGTTAAGCCTGAAGTTAAATTAGGCGAATACAAAAACTTAGAAGTAGAAAAAGTAGATACAACTGTAACAGACGAAGACGTTGAAGCAGAATTAAAAACACTTCAAGAGCGTCACGCTGAACTAGTTGTTAAAGAAGAAGGAACTGTAGCTGAAGGTGATACAGCTGTAATCGACTTTGAAGGTTTCGTTGATGGCGAAGCATTCGAAGGCGGAAAAGGCGAAAACTATTCTTTAGAAATCGGTTCTAACACATTCATCCCTGGCTTTGAAGAGCAACTAGTTGGTCTTGAAGTAGGCGCTGAAAAAGAAGTGGAAGTAACATTCCCTGAAGAGTATCACGCTGAAGAGCTAGCTGGTAAAGCTGCTAAATTCAAAGTGAAATTACACGAAATCAAATCTAAAGAGCTTCCAGCTTTAGACGATGAGTTTGCAAAAGACGTAGATGAAGAAGTAGAAACTTTAGAAGCGTTAAAAGCAAAAACAAAAGAAAAATTACAAAGCGATAAAGAGAATCAAGCGGAATCAGCTCTTCGCGACACTTTAGTAGAAAAAGCTGCTGAAAACGCTGAAGTAGAAATTCCAGAAGCAATGTTCAATACTGAAATGGATCGTATGATGCAAGAGTTTGAACAACGTTTACAAATGCAAGGTCTTAACCTTGAACTTTACTTCCAATTCTCAGGTCAAGATGAAAAAGCTCTTCGCGACCAAATGCGTCCGGATGCTGAAAAGCGTGTGAAAATCAACTTAACGCTAGAAGCTATTTCAAAAGCTGAAAATCTTGAAGTAAGCGAAGAAGAAGTAGAAAAAGAATTAGAAAACATGGCAGGAATGTACAACATGCCTGTCGAAGAAATTAAGAAAGTGCTTGGCAGTCTTGATAGCATTAAAGAAGACATGAAAGTACGTAAAGCAGTTGAATTTCTTGTAGAAAACAGCAAAGCTGTTGCATAATAGTAAGTAAGAAACAAGGCGCGACTTGATCGTGCCTTGTTTTATAAACTTCAATAGTTTTTTTATATCATAACCAACACCGTAGAAGCAGCTTTAACCCATTGTTTGAAATCCGTGGTTATGAAATAGGCCCAATAAGAGGACACTATATAATAGCAGATCTCCATTCTGTTATGCTCATCAACAACATATACATAAAACGTTTTAGTATCTATTCAAGAAAATGTATGGTAAAATGCAATACAAATCTTTTCATAGCGCTTTTACTATGTGATAAAGAGGGGCATTTACCTACAAATAGATGAGTTGTTCATGTTGTTGGGCTATAGCGCGGATAGAAATCAGCTTCGAGCACTTTAGTAAATACTACAAGGGGTGAAAATTATGTTTAAATTTAACGATGAAAAAGGGCAGTTAAAATGCTCATTTTGTGGTAAAACACAAGAACAAGTACGCAAGTTAGTTGCGGGTCCAGGTGTTTACATATGCGATGAATGTATTGAACTTTGCACGGAAATCGTAGAAGAAGAGTTAGGTACAGAAGAAGAAGTAGAATTTAAAGATGTACCAAAACCAAAAGAAATTCGTGACATTTTAGATGAGTATGTAATTGGTCAAGAGGATGCGAAAAAATCGTTATCCGTTGCGGTATACAACCATTACAAACGAATCAATTCAAACAGTAAAATTGATGACGTTGAGTTATCAAAAAGTAATATTGCATTAATTGGACCTACAGGAAGCGGTAAAACTTTACTAGCTCAAACATTGGCTCGTATTTTAAACGTACCGTTTGCGATTGCAGATGCAACATCTCTAACAGAAGCGGGTTATGTAGGAGAAGATGTTGAAAACATCTTATTAAAATTAATTCAATCAGCTGATTACGATGTGGAGAAAGCTGAAAAAGGTATCATCTACATCGATGAAATTGATAAAGTAGCGCGTAAGTCTGAAAACCCATCTATTACACGTGATGTATCAGGTGAAGGTGTGCAGCAGGCTCTTCTTAAAATCTTAGAAGGTACTGTAGCAAGTGTTCCTCCTCAAGGTGGACGTAAACACCCTCATCAAGAATTTATTCAAATTGATACAACAAATATTTTATTTATTTGCGGTGGTGCATTTGACGGAATCGAACCTATTATTAAGCGTCGTCTAGGTAAAAAAGTAATTGGTTTCGGTTCAGAAACAAAACAACAAGACTTTACAGAAAAAGAGTTACTAGCAAAAGTATTACCGGAAGATTTATTAAAATTTGGTTTAATTCCAGAGTTTATTGGTCGTTTACCGGTTACTGCTAGCTTAGTGCCTCTTGATGAAGAAGCGCTAGTTGAGATTTTAACAAAACCGAAAAATGCACTAGTGAAACAATATCAAAAAATGCTTGAACTTGATGACGTTGAACTTGAGTTCGAAGACGAGGCTTTAGTAGAAATTTCTAAAAAAGCAATCGAGCGTAAAACAGGTGCTCGTGGTCTACGTTCAATCATTGAAGGTATTATGTTAGATGTAATGTTTGATCTTCCTTCACGTGATGATATTACAAAATGTATTATCACAGGTGAAACTGTTCGTGATCAAGCGGCTCCTAAGTTCGTATTAGAAGACGGATCTACTATTCAAGAAGGCAGCAAAACATCAGCATAAAAAAAGCCGGGTACTCAAATTGAGTATCCGGCTTTTTTCTGTTGATGAAGCACAACTAAATTTTACTTTTTACTAGAATCTTGTTTATTCCTACTGCTGCAGGGAGATAATAACTGATAATTATCTTACTAAACTGCGCAGGAGGTTTATCTATGAACTGGACGAATATTGCCTTAATGGTCCAACTCTTTTTTGGTATCATCATTGGCTTATATTTTTGGAATTTATTACGCAATCAGCGTACGCAAAAAGTCTCAATTGACCGGGATTCAAAGAAAGAAATGGAGCAATTGCAGAAAATGAGAGCCATCTCTTTAACTGAGCCGCTTGCCGAACGTGTAAGGCCGTCTAGCTTCTCCGATATTGTCGGACAAGAGGATGGAATTCGGTCACTAAAGGCGGCCCTTTGCGGCCCTAATCCACAGCACGTGATTGTATACGGGCCGCCTGGAGTAGGAAAAACCGCAGCAGCACGTTTAGTGTTAGAAGAAGCAAAAAAAAATAAAAAATCACCTTTCAAACAATCGGCTGTATTTGTAGAGTTAGATGCAACTACGGCGCGTTTTGATGAGCGGGGCATTGCTGATCCTTTGATTGGGTCTGTTCATGATCCTATTTACCAAGGAGCAGGTGCCATGGGCCAAGCTGGAATTCCGCAGCCAAAACAAGGAGCGGTTACAGATGCACACGGGGGAATTTTATTTATTGATGAAATTGGAGAGCTCCATCCTATTCAGATGAATAAGCTGTTAAAGGTTCTAGAAGATCGAAAAGTGTTTATGGAAAGCGCCTATTACAGCGAAGAAAACACACAAATCCCGACACATATTCACGATATTTTTCAAAATGGGTTGCCAGCAGACTTTCGCTTGATTGGTGCGACGACTAGAACGCCTAATGAAATTCCGCCTGCCATTCGTTCCAGATGCGTAGAGGTATTTTTCCGTGAGCTTGATCGTGACGAAATTATTACAGTTGCAAAAAAAGCAGCAAATAAAGTAAGAATGGATATATCAGAAGAAGGTTTATCTCTTTTTTCTACATATGCACGCAATGGACGTGAAACGGTTAATATGATGCAAATTGCGGCTGGATTAGCGATATCAGAGGAACGAACGGACATTAAAAATGAAGATATTGAATGGATTGTTCATTCTAGTCAACTATCTCCAAGACACGATCCGAAAATTGCAGATGAGGAAAAAGTGGGACTTATTAATGGATTAGCGGTGTACGGGCCCAACTCTGGAGCACTTTTAGAAATTGAAGTCAAAGCGATTCCTGCAAAAGAGAAAGGGAACATTATTATTACAGGTATCGTTGAAGAGGAAAGTATAGGGACTCAAGGGAAGTCCATCCGCCGTAAAAGTATGGCTAAAAGCTCAATTGAAAATGTCATAACGGTTCTTCGTTCAATGGATGTTCCAGCCGATGAGTATGATATTCATGTAAACTTTCCAGGAGGCGTGCCAATTGATGGACCTTCTGCTGGTATTGCGATGGCAACAGGGATCTACTCAGCGATTTATGAAGTGCCAATTAAACATACGGTAGCAATGACAGGAGAAATTGGTCTGCACGGCAACGTAAAGCCAATTGGCGGTGTGATTCCAAAAATCAAGGCAGCAAAACAAGCGGGCGTTCAGACCGTGATTGTGCCAAAGGAAAATATGAATGCAATGGTAGAAAAGGTAAAAGGTATCGATATTATTCCTGTCCATCATTTAACAGAGGTGTTCGAACAAGCACTATTGTCTGTACATGAGCATGTTGCACATTTGTCGGTAGATCCAGCTATTTCAAATAGAGAATCTAGCTAATTCTATCATGATAATTAAAAATTAATGGTCAGATGAATATTCATCGCCTTTTTCGCGTATAAAACCTTTATACACAGCCAACGAAAAAGGCGTTTTTTTATGAAAAGAGCTTAAAAAGATATATTTTGCCTTTTAATTCTTTCTCATGGTACAATTAGTAATTACTATTGTTAGACATGTGTATACAAATGAGATAAAATTGTTAAAAGAATTCACACTTTACATACTTTAATTGACGAGCATTGGAGGTGTTCATTGCATGGCAGAAAAAGAAAAATTGACAATGCCGCTATTGCCTTTACGAGGTTTGATCGTCTATCCGACAATGGTGCTTCATTTAGATGTTGGGCGAGATAAATCTGTACAAGCATTAGAAAAAGCAATGATGGATGATCACTTAGTTTGTTTAGTATCACAAAAAGATATGGGTATCGATGAACCAACAAAAGAGGATTTATATAGAACCGGTACGTTAGCAAAAATTAAACAAATGCTAAAGCTGCCGAATGGAACGATGCGCGTCTTAGTAGAAGGACTAAATCGCGTAACCGTTACAGAATTTGAAGACAGCGAAGAATATTTTGTTGTGCACGTGGAAAAGCAAAACGAAGAACATCAGGTTGATGTAGAAGATAAAGCGCTGATGCGCACGCTTTTAGACTATTTCGAACAATACATAAAACTTTCCAAAAAGGTGTCCGTTGAAACTCTTTCAACCGTAAGCGACATTGAAGAACCAGGAAGATTAGCGGATATTGTAGCCTCTCATTTACCAATAAAAATTCAGCTTAAACAAGAAATTTTAGAAATAACTGATGTGAAAGAAAGATTAAATACGATCATTTCTCATATTCAAGACGAGCAAGAAGTTTTGCAGCTGGAGAAAAAAATTGGACAGCGTGTAAAGAAATCAATGGAACGCACTCAGAAAGAATATTATCTTCGTGAGCAAATGAAGGCGATTCAAAAAGAGCTTGGAGACAAAGAAGGAAAGACGGGAGAAGTAGCAACACTTCGCGAAAAAATTGAAGCAAGTGGGATGACGGACCATGTCAAACAAGTGGCGTTTAAAGAATTGGATCGCTATGAAAAAATTCCTGCTACCTCCGCTGAAAGCTCAGTCATTCGAAATTATATCGAGTGGTTGATTGCGCTACCTTGGACAAATGAAACGGAAGATACGCTCAATATTCATAATGCTGAACAAGTGCTGAACGATGAGCACTATGGCCTTGAAAAAGTGAAGGAACGCGTATTAGAATATCTAGCTGTGCAGCAGTTGACAAAATCTCTTAAAGGCCCTATTTTATGTTTAGCAGGACCTCCTGGCGTAGGGAAAACATCCCTAGCCCGTTCAATTGCTACGTCTCTAGATCGTCATTTTGTACGAGTGTCTCTAGGCGGTGTGAGAGATGAGTCAGAAATCCGCGGTCATCGTCGCACGTACGTGGGGGCTATGCCTGGACGCATTATTCAAGGAATGAAAAAAGCAGGAACGATTAATCCGGTATTTCTGCTTGATGAAATCGATAAAATGTCAAATGATTTCCGTGGAGACCCATCTTCTGCTTTGTTAGAAGTATTGGATCCTGAACAAAACCATAATTTCAGCGATCACTATATAGAAGAAACGTATGATTTATCAAAAGTGATGTTCGTGGCTACAGCTAATAACTTAGCTACGATTCCGGGACCGCTGCGCGATCGAATGGAAATTATTCAAATTGCTGGTTACACGGAGCTGGAAAAGCTTGAAATCGCGAAGCGTCACCTATTGCTGCGCCAGCTAGAAAATCACGGATTGCAAAAGGGCAATTTGCAGATTCGCGATGACGCGTTAACAGCAATCATCCGTTTATATACGAGAGAAGCTGGTGTTCGTAACCTTGAACGCGAAATTGCTTCCATTTGCCGAAAAGCAGCTCGTATCGTAGTCTCAGGCGAGAAAAAGCGCGTGGTGGTGACGGCCAAAACGCTTGAAGAATTCCTTGGTAAGCCTAGGTTCCGTTACGGACAGGCTGAGACGGAAGATCAAGTCGGCGTTGCTACAGGTCTTGCTTACACAACTGTAGGAGGAGACACGCTAGCCATTGAAGTAAGCTTGTCCCCTGGTAAAGGAAGACTAGTGCTAACCGGAAAGCTTGGAGACGTAATGAAAGAATCAGCTCAGGCAGCATTTAGCTACGTGCGTTCAAATGCAGAGAAACTAGGGATTGATGAAAAGTTTTATGAAAAACATGATATTCATATCCATGTTCCAGAAGGAGCTGTACCAAAGGATGGACCTTCTGCAGGAATTACCATTGCCACTGCTCTAGTATCAGCACTAACGGGTAAACCAGTGCGCAGAGAAGTAGGAATGACAGGAGAAATTACACTAAGAGGTCGCGTATTACCAATCGGCGGTTTAAAAGAAAAGTCACTTAGTGCACATCGTGCCGGATTAACTAAAATATTAATCCCTCATGATAATGAACGTGATATTGAAGATATCCCTGACAGTGTACAAGAGGAATTAGACATCGTTCTTGTGTCACATGTGGACCAAGTATTGGAACATGCGCTAGTAGGAGAGGTAAAATGAAAGTAACTCAAGCCGATATTGTCATCAGTGCCGTACGCCCTGAACAATATCCTAAAGAAAACCTGCCAGAGTTTGCGTTAGCAGGCCGTTCAAATGTAGGAAAATCATCTTTTATTAACAAGATGCTCAATCGCAAAAGCTTAGCGCGTACGTCGTCTAAGCCCGGAAAAACTCAAACGCTTAACTTCTTTTTAATTAATGAAATCCTTCACTTTGTAGACGTACCTGGCTACGGATTTGCAAAAGTGTCTAAAAAAGAGCGTGAAGCATGGGGGAAAATGATTGAAACGTATTTAACAAATCGTGAGCAGCTTAAAGCTGTGTTAATGATTGTTGATCTACGCCATGCCCCTTCAAAGGATGACGTTATGATGTATGAGTTTTTGAAGCACCATGACCTTCCCGTTATGGTTATTGCGACGAAAGCTGATAAAATCCCTAAAGGAAAATGGCAAAAGCACTTAAAAGTAGTGAGAGAAACGCTGGACTTAGATCCAAATGATGAATTAATTCATTTCTCATCTGAAACAGGTGAAGGAAAAGATAAAGCGTGGAAATCTTTGCAGTATCGCATGACTCACTAAACAAAGGAATAGAATCTAAAAAAATGGAACGTTTATCATCACTCTAACAGGAAGTGAGTCAAACGTTCCATTTTTTTAACTTGTTTACATAGATTACTTTCGTTTGAAAAATAATAAATATAGCCCAACTAGTAACAATAAAATAGGCCAGAAGGTTGTTAAATAATTTACGCCGTCTTCAACTTTTGGCAAAAATAGTTTAAGACGGTCTGAAAACATCATTAAAATGGCAATAATTAAAAGGGTGCCGCCTTGGAAAAAGCCTGATTTGGCTTTTCTAGCACTGAGTAAAAAGCTAATGGCCACCATAAAAACGACCATGCTAATATTCGTAGGCCAAAAGGGAATTTGTTCACTTACATAGAAATGAATACCTAAAGTGATTAATATGTAGCTTGCAAGCAAGTTTGAATGATCTTGAGATAAAGCAGACTCAGTTAACAGGGCTGCTCCTATTAAAATTAACAGTACAGGCCACGTGTATACCTTTGCTGCAATGCTCATATGTAGTTCATTCAGTAAGAAAAAGATTCCAAATCCAACTAGTAAGACACCAAAAAACATTGATTGCTTTTTCATAGTAACCTCCAGGTGTTTCAAAACAGAAAACGTGATAAAACGCTGCTTTTTTGATACAATTTATTACGGAATAACAGTTAATATCTTAACACATGTTTTCAAAGACTGTTCACATTTTTTTTTCGAATGACTTATAGAACATGTTATAATAGTTAGAGATAAGGCGAAGCTTACACCTGTGTAATGTCCGCCGCTTTTTACGAATAGTAGAATGAAGAACGCCGGATTTTACGGGCAGTTATCTCACTGTAGCTCTTTGGAAATTTAGGGGTTACTGCCCGTCAAATTCGGATAAATAAGCACATTTCAATTATAGGGGGTATGTACAAATGCATATTATAGCAGTCGGCTTAAACTTTCGAACAGCCCCTGTTGAAATAAGAGAAAAGCTTAGTTTTAATGAGCAAGAACTAGCATCTGCCATGAAAACGTTAAGCGGCCAAAAAAGTATTTTGGAAAACATCATTGTTTCAACATGCAATCGTACGGAAATTTATGCTGTTGTTGATCAATTACACACGGGCCGTTATTATGTAAAAGCATTTTTAGCTGAATGGTTCGGAATAGATAAAGAAGAGTTTTCGCCTTATTTAACCATCTATGAAAATGATGGAGCCATCGAACATTTATACCGAGTAGCATGTGGATTAGATTCAATGGTGATTGGTGAAACACAAATTCTTGGACAAGTGCGTTCAAGCTTTTTGCTTGCTCAAGAAGAAGAAACAATTGGAACGGTTTTTAATCAGCTGTTTAAACAAGCTGTGACATTAGCCAAAAAAGCTCATCATGAAACAGAAATTGGTGCGAATGCAGTTTCTGTCAGCTATGCAGCCGTAGAGCTTGCTAAAAAGATTTTTGGAGACTTATCATCCAAACATGTGTTGATTCTTGGTGCGGGAAAAATGGGTCAGCTTGCCGTACAGAATTTATATGGCAGCGGAGCTAAAAAAGTAACGGTAGTGAATCGAACATTTGAAAAGGCACAAGAGCTAGCAAACCGTTTTTCTGGAGAAGCCAAACCATTTGCTGATCTTCAACATGCTTTAAGCGAAGCAGATATCTTAATTAGTTCAACAGGGGCTAATGACTATGTAGTAACGAAACAAATGATGAGTGAAGCCGAGCGTACGCGTAAAGGTCGTCCATTGTTTATGGTAGACATCGCCGTTCCGCGTGACTTAGATCCAGAACTAGATGAGCTAGAGACGGTCTTTTTATATGATATCGACGATTTAAACGGGATTGTAGAATCCAATTTGCAAGAGCGTCAAAAAGCTGCGGATGAAATTGAAATTATGCTTGAAGCTGAAATTGTTGCTTTCAAGTCTTGGCTTGGTACATTAGGCGTTGTGCCTGTTATTTCTGCACTTCGTCAAAAAGCACTTACCATTCAAGCTGAAACGATGAAAAGCATTGATCGTAAGCTTCCAGATTTATCTGAGCGTGAGCGTAAAGTTTTAAATAAACATACAAAAAGTATAATTAATCAACTTCTTCGCGATCCAATTTTACACGCGAAAGAATTGGCTGGAGAGAAACATGCTGAAGAGTCTTTAGAGCTGTTCATGAAGATTTTTAATATTGAACAGGAAGTTGCTTTGCAAAAAGAAAAAGAAGAGCAGCTTCATACATCGATTACGTCTCATTCAGTAGCTTATCAGTCTTAAGTGAGGATTGAATAATGGTTGATATGGAATTAACCAGAATCTATGAATTGATTGTGATTTTATACGCGGTGAGCGTTTTATTATATTTTATTGATTTTGTACAAAATAACCGGAAGGCAAACTCGATAGCCTTCTGGTTACTTTCTATTGTGTGGGTTTTGCAAACAGCCTTTTTAATTTTACGAATGTTTGAGACGGGAAGGTTTCCTATTTTGACCGTTTCTGAAGGGCTTTATTTTTACGCGTGGGTCTTAATTACTCTTTCACTTGTGATTAATCGCCTGTTCCGCGTTGATTTTATGGTGTTTTTTACAAATGTGATTGGTTTCTTAATTATGGCTATTCATACGTTTGCTCCACTTGAAACATACACTGCTGTCCAGTCGGAGCGCCTTGTGTCAGAATTATTAATCATTCATATTACTATGGCTATTTTATCTTACGGCGCTTTTTCAGTCTCTTTTGTTTTTTCCGCCCTGTATCTTGTTCAGTATAATTTATTGAAAAAGAAGAAGTGGGGCAAGCGCTTGCTAAGAATTGAAGATTTAACAAAGCTAGATTACATGTCCTATGTATTAATTTTAATTGGTGTACCGCTGTTATTGCTTTCGTTAATCTTAGGAATCATATGGGCTTATATTAAATACGTAGATTTTCATTGGTACGATACAAAAGTGTTAGGTTCATTTTTAATGTTTGTTGCATACAGCGCTTACTTGTATGCTAGACTGCGTAGAGGTATTCAAGGAAAGGCAATCGCAATGTGGAATATTGGATTGTTCTTAGTCTTACTTATTAATTTCTTTTTATTTGGCAGTTTATCGAATTTTCACTTTTGGGGTTCGTAATTAGGAGGACAACATGCGAAAAATTATTGTCGGCTCTCGTCGAAGCAAACTTGCGTTAACACAGACCAAGTGGGTCATTGAACAGTTAAAAAAACAAGGTCTTCCTTTTGAGTTTGAAATTAAAGAAATGGTTACAAAAGGGGACCAAATTTTAAATGTAACGCTGTCCAAAGTAGGCGGTAAAGGTCTTTTTGTAAAAGAAATTGAACAAGCCATGTTAGATAAAGAAATTGATATGGCCGTTCATAGTATGAAAGATATGCCGGCTGTTTTGCCAGAAGGATTAACGATTGGATGTATTCCTTTACGAGAAGATCATCGTGATGCGCTTATTTCAAAAAATGGTGAGCGATTTGAGGAGCTACCAAGCGGTGCTGTGATTGGGACAAGCAGCTTGCGTCGAGGGGCACAGCTTCTATCTATGCGTTCAGATATCGAAATTAAATGGATTCGAGGAAATATCGACACACGCCTAGAGAAATTAAAAAATGAAGATTACGATGCGATTATCTTGGCAGCTGCAGGGTTATCTCGTATGGGCTGGTCGAAAGATACGGTCACTCAGTACCTAGAGCCGGAAATAAGCGTTCCCGCTGTGGGACAAGGAGCTTTAGCTATCGAATGCCGAGAAAATGACCATGAATTATTATCGCTTCTTCAAGCTCTAAATCATGATGAAACCGCTCGTGCTGTTAGAGCTGAACGCGTATTTTTAAAAGAGATGGAAGGCGGATGCCAAGTGCCGATTGCGGGTTATGGGCGTATATTGGACGGCGGAAACATTGAGCTAACGTCGCTAGTTGCGTCTCCTGATGGCAAAACAATTTACAAAGAGCACATTACGGGAAAAGACCCCGTTGCTATCGGTTCAGAAGCTGCTGAGCGCTTAACATCTCAAGGAGCTAAGCTTTTAATTGACCGTGTAAAAGAGGAGCTGGACAAATAATGAGTCATGAGGCTCCTCTTTTTTTGAAAAAAGTTTTGATTACAAGAGAAGCGAAGCAGGCTCATTCATTTGCAGCGCAGGTTAAAAAGCTTGGAGGCATACCTTTAAGCTTACCAGTCCTCACGTTCGTACGTTCTAACAATGAAAAAGAAGTGGAAGATGTCCTGCTGTCGATTGACTGTTTTGATTGGATTGTTTTTACAAGTCAAAACGGCATTTCTTTTTTCTTTGAATGGCTAAAAGAGTTAAATATCAGTTGGAGTGTTTTAAAAAGATTAAAAGTGGCTGCGGTTGGAGAAAAAACCGCAAAATTGCTAGAAAAACACGATGTTAATGTGCAACTTGTTCCAAAAGAATACGTTGCGGAATCACTTCTTGAGTCGTTAAAAGCAAATGTGTCACATCACGAGCGAGTTCTCCTTGTACGAGGACAATTAGCCCGCTCTGTTTTAAAAGATGGGTTAAAAGAGTGTGAGGTAACGGATCTAGTTGTATATCATACCATTCAAAATCAAGACTCTGAACGCTTGGTTAAGCAACATTTAGAAACAGGAATTGATGCCATTACTTTTACAAGTTCTTCTACAGTGAGATTTTTTGTCGAGTCAGTTAAAGATATTCCGAATTGGCTTGAGCTTATAAATAGAACCAAAGTTGTTTGCATCGGTCCTATTACGAGTCAAACAGCGAGCGAGTATGGAATTAAGCATCTTGTTCCTAACACATACACAATAAATGGTATGATAGATATGTTGGTTAGTTGTTTTGAATAATAAAGGAGGATTTTAACATGAAAGACTTACAATTTACACGTCATCGTCGTCTTCGTAATTCTGTAAATATGCGTGCGCTTGTACGCGAAACACATTTACATCCTGAAGACTTTATATATCCTATTTTTATTGTAGAAGGTGAACAAAAAAGAAATGCTGTAAAATCAATGCCAGGTGTGGATCAAATTTCTTTAGACTACTTGAATGATGAAATCCAAGAGTTAGTCGATTTAGGAATCAAGTCAGCTATGGTATTTGGTGTTCCCGCTGAAAAAGATGCGGTGGGCTCACAGGCATACCATGACCACGGAATTGTCCAAAAAGGTATTCGTCAAATTAAAGAAAATTTTCCAGACTTTGTTGTTATCGCAGATACATGCTTATGTCAATACACAGATCATGGCCACTGTGGTGTAATTGAAGACGGAAAAATCTTAAACGATCCTAGCCTTGACTTATTAGCGCGTACAGCGGTTAGTCAAGCTAAAGCAGGAGCGGATATTATTGCGCCTTCAAACATGATGGACGGTTTCGTGGCAGCTATTCGCCACGGTCTAGACGAAGGTGGATTTGAAGATGTGCCCGTGATGTCTTATGCTGTTAAATATGCATCTGCTTTTTACGGACCATTCCGCGATGCAGCGCATTCTTCTCCTCAATTTGGAGACCGTAAAACATATCAAATGGACCCAGCCAATCGCTTAGAAGCACTTCGAGAAGCAGAATCTGATGTCGAAGAAGGAGCAGATTTCTTAATTGTAAAACCAGCTCTATCATATTTAGATATTATGCGCGATGTGAAAAATACGTTTAATTTACCGGTAGTGGCTTATAATGTGAGCGGTGAATATTCAATGATTAAAGCGGCAGCTCAAAACGGCTGGGTAAATGAAAAAGAGATTGTTCTTGAAAAATTAATTAGCATGAAGCGTGCAGGAGCGGATTTAATTGTAACGTATCATGCTAAAGACGCAGCACGCTGGTTATCTGACAAGTAATTAAGGAGGCTTACACATGAGAAGTTATGAAAAGTCAAAAGCAGCTTTTTTAGAAGCGCAGCAATTAATGCCGGGTGGAGTAAACAGTCCTGTTCGTGCATTTAAATCAGTAGATATGGATCCTATTTTTATGGAACGAGGAAAAGGCGCTACGATTTACGATATTGACGGCAACAAATATATTGACTACGTCTTATCATGGGGACCTTTAATTCACGGACATTCCAACGATCAAGTAGTTGAAGCAGTAAAAAAAGTAACGGAATCTGGTACAAGCTTTGGTGCACCAACATTAATTGAAAATGAGCTTGCTAAGGTTGTTATTGAGCGCGTTCCTTCAATCGAAATCGTCCGTATGGTGAGTTCAGGTACGGAAGCAACGATGAGCGCACTGCGTTTAGCACGTGGCTATACGGGCCGCAACAAAATTTTAAAATTTGAAGGCTGTTACCATGGACACGGTGACTCTCTTCTAATTAAAGCTGGCTCAGGCGTTGCAACGTTAGGCCTACCAGATAGCCCGGGAGTGCCTGAAGGAATCGCTAAAAACACGATTACAGTGCCGTACAATGATTTAGAAAGCGTACAATATGCTTTTAAAGAATTCGGAGATGACATTGCCGGAGTAATCGTTGAACCGGTAGCAGGAAATATGGGTGTGGTACCGCCTCAGCCAGGTTTCTTACAAGGGCTTCGTGATATCACATCAGAATATGGCTCACTGCTCATTTTTGATGAAGTAATGACAGGGTTCCGCGTAGCGTACAACTGTGCACAGGGCTACTATAACATTACGCCTGACTTAACTTGCTTAGGAAAAGTAATCGGTGGTGGTTTACCAGTAGGTGCTTACGGTGGTAAAGCAGAAATTATGGAGCGAGTTGCACCAAGCGGCCCGATTTATCAAGCAGGTACATTATCAGGTAATCCGCTTGCGATGACAGCTGGATACGAGACGTTAACGCAGCTAACACCTCAATCCTACGATGAGTTCATTCGTAAAGCAGATCGCTTAGAAGAAGGATTGATGGCAGCAGCTGAAAAATATGATGTGCCGTTTACGGTGAACCGAGCTGGTTCAATGATCGGTTTCTTCTTTACAAATGAACAGGTAATAAATTACGAAACAGCGAAAACATCGAATTTAGATTATTTTGCAGCTTACTATCGTGAAATGGCTAATGAAGGCGTGTTTTTACCTCCTTCTCAATTCGAAGGAATGTTTTTATCAACTTCTCATACAGATGCAGACATTGAACATACAATTGCAGCAGCTGAAAAAGCTTTTTCGAAGTTACGTGGATAAACAGATAAATAAGATTGACTTTTATATCAAAGCTTACGGAGTATTCCGTAAGCTTTTTTAGTTTTAAAGACATATTTTAATTTATTTGTTCATACATCTTTAATGACCGCGCTATTACCTGGCGGGTGTTGGAAGGGGGAGAACAATTTGTCGCAGGATAATTTATCATGTCTGCGTTTTTCCGTAGAAGAATCAGTATGGTTTCAAAAAGGACAGGAAGTCTCACAACTTTTGTCTATCTCCTTAGAGCCTCAAGTATCTATTCAAGAATATGACCAATACGTGTCTATTCGAGGAGCATTACAATTAACAGGTGAATACGAAACGTACGAGGGAGAGCACTCGTTACGCGAATATACAAATGAGAATCAAGTGCAATCTATCTCTGTCCGTGAAGACGGAACGGCTGAATTATCACATCAATTTCCTGTTGATATTACCATTCCTAAAAATCGTATTCAAAGTATTGAAGACGTATATGTATCTATTGATTTATTTGATTATGAATTGCCGGGCACAAATCAGCTGCAGCTAATGGCTGACTTGTCCATCACAGGGTTGTACGGAGAACAGCATGAAGAACGAGAAGAAGAGGAAGAGTTTTCGGAGGAACAGCACATCGTCTCCTATGAAGAAGTGGACGATGCTGAAGAAGTATATACTGAAAACGTTGCTCAAGAAGAAGAGGAACAAGAAGAACAAGAGTTTGACGTAAGCTATCGTGAAGCTCCCGCACTTTTAGAAGCAGAGGCTATTGAAGAAGAGCATTCAGAAGAGCCCCCTAGTTATTTTTCATCTGTATTTAAAAAAGAATCTCGTGCTGAGCCGGTCGTGGAATATGAAGAGGAAGCATATGAACCATTTGAAGTCGAAGTGAAAAAAGAGGCGCAAATCGAGGAAGAAAGAGAAGACAACGTGATTGAGCTCTTTCAGCTTCGTCAAGAGCAAGAAAGCTTCGAAGAATCGCAAGCTAGTGAATTGAATACGTATGCTGACGTTCAACAAGAGACTGAGCAAGAAGAAGCTGAACAAGAAGAGGAAAAGATTATTGTTGAATTTCGGAAAGAAGAAAATGAAAGCGGCCGAAATGAAAACGCCCTTTATTTAACAAAGCTCTTTTCGCGGGAAGAAGAAGCTTTTTCAACGTGGAAGCTTTGTATTGTTCAAGACGGAGATTCGCTTGATACGATAGCAAACCGCTATAATACGAATGTACAAAACATTTTACGAGTGAATAATTTAGAAGATGAATATGAGCTGGAAGAAGGAAGCATCTTAAATATTCCCGTTCGTTAAAGTCGGAAAGAAAACAGTTTTGACGCATATAATGTCTTAACTGTTTTCTTTATTTTTTACGAGGAAGGAGAATATAGATGCAGCGGACAGTAGCAGACTACAAAGTATTGTTAAAAGAATATGACTTAGATGTTGACTTTATCGAAGACTACGGAAAAGTAAAAAAAGTCTATACGAAAACCGGCGTGTTTGCGCTTAAAGAAATGGCGAATCATCAAGAACGAAATCAAAACTTCATTCAAAAGCTGCAGAACGTGTATCAAAAAGGATGGATGGGATTTGTCCCTATTTATCAAACGAAGCGTTCTCAGCCCATTGTTTCAGATGAAAGCGGCTCGTATTACTTAATGCCGTGGCTCCCAAATAATCCGACCGAAGAGCGTGATATTCGATATCATAAATTATTTCAAGAGCTTGCTAAGCTTCACGGCGCTTCGGCGCAGGAAGTAGAAGTGAAAAAAGAAGATATAGAAAATCATTATACATCGATGAAAGAAACGTGGGAAAAACGTCAGGAAGAGCTGAAGCAGTACGTAGTAGAATGCGAGAAGAAAGTCTATATGTCTCCGTTTGAATTGCATTACTGTACATTTTATTATGAAATGACAAGAGCGCTTGAATTTGGTTTTGGAAAGCTCGATCAGTGGAACGATGAAATGGAAGAAAAGGAAAAGATCCGGCTGGTTACTTCTCATGGAAAGCTATCGGCTAAACACTTTATCTATGACGAGCGGGGAAATGGTTTTTTTATTAATTTTGAACATGCAAAAGATGCTTCACCGATTTATGATTTGGTCTCATTTTATTTCCGTACTCTTCGCACATACCCAGTAACTACCTATGACAGCTATGAGTGGTTTAGTACGTATGAAAAACATTTTGCTCTCAGAGAAGAGGAACGGCTGCTTTTGCACAGTTATTTGGCGTTTCCAGAACCCTTGTATCAGTGTATCGTTCAATATAGGCAGCATAAAGAAAGTAAAACAGAGCTTGAACATATGCAGTCATTTATTCGAGCATACTGGCTGACGAAAAACATTGAACAGCTCAATATTAAAATATTTGAAGTAGATCAGCAAAAAAAAATGGCAGCGGAAGCAGCTGCACAAGCCCAAGCGAACGAATAGCGCTTGGGTTTTTAAATCCAGTCGGAATATAAAGCAACCGCTAGTATGGCAAGCAATGCCAACAACAGTACATCAAAGGTTGTAGGGAAAAATAGTGTACGTATACCTTGAAAAATTGTTAAAGGAACAATAAACTGTCCACAAGCCGCTCCTGCTGTTTTGAGCCACCGCTGCAGCTGATACGAATTTACATTTATTCGTTTCTTCATTTGTACATGCCCCTTTCAATCCACGTGCCCAGGTTAAAGTAAGTATATGAAAAAAGAAAGAAATGGTGACATTTTTTTGAGTGGGCTCTTCATTTTATTTCCAAAATTAGCGAGCGAATGAAAAAATAAAGAGCAGAACAAAAAAATTATGAATATAATCATAAAAAAATGGAGAAGATTATTGACGATTCAACATTTTTTCATATAGTATAATTAAGAGAAATTCATACATAAATACAGTGAATAGGAAGAGTACGGGATGTTCGTCTTTCAGAGAGAGAAATCAGTTGCTGTGAGATTTCTTAAGAATGTGCACTCGGAATGTCGCCTATGAGTAGCTTTTTTGAACAGCTGCATAGCTCAGTAGAAAAAGCCGGTTAATCAACCGTTATGAAATGAAGTGTATAGGCTTATCAAACGGGATACGTCTATAAAAAAAGGTGGTACCGCGAAATCAACTCCTTTCGTCCTTTTATTAGGAAAGGAGTTTTTTTATGTTTATAAAAGCTTTACACAGTTTCTAAAGACTGAAACTTTATATTATGGAGGTATACATTATGTCTGAAAAAGAAGTGAGTCTTCCAACGAAGTATGATCCAAAAGCCGTTGAAGAAAATCGTTATCAGTATTGGTTAGACGGGAAGTTTTTTGAAGCAACAAATGACCCTGAAAAAGAGCCATATACAATTGTAATTCCACCCCCAAACGTAACGGGCAAGCTGCATTTAGGCCACGCTTGGGATACAACGTTACAAGACATCTTAACGCGTATGAAGCGCATGCAAGGCTATGACGTTTTATGGCTTCCTGGCATGGACCATGCGGGGATTGCAACGCAGGCAAAAGTAGAAGAAAAGCTTCGCAGCGAAGGGAAAAGCCGCTACGATCTAGGCCGCGAAAATTTTGTAGCCGAAACGTGGAAATGGAAAGAAGAATATGCAAGCTTTATTCGCCAGCAGTGGTCGAAGCTAGGACTTGGCTTAGACTATTCACGCGAGCGCTTCACGCTTGATGAAGGCCTTTCTAAAGCAGTGCGCGAAGTATTCGTAACGCTTTACAAAAAAGGGTTAATCTACCGCGGAGAATATATTATTAACTGGGATCCAGCTACAAAAACAGCTCTTTCAGACATCGAGGTTATTTACAAAGATGTACAAGGTGCGTTTTATCATATGCGCTATCCGTTGGCAGATGGTTCTGGACATATTGAAATCGCAACAACTCGTCCTGAAACAATGCTAGGAGATACGGCTGTAGCTGTTCACCCTGAAGATGATCGCTATAAGCACTTAATCGGCAAAAAGGTTGTCCTTCCGATTGTAGGGCGTGAAATTCCAATCGTAGGCGATGATTATGTAGATATGGAATTCGGTTCTGGTGCGGTGAAAATCACGCCTGCTCATGACCCGAACGATTTTGAAATTGGAAACCGTCATAATTTAGAGCGTATTTTAGTGATGAATCAAGACGGTACGATGAACGACAAAGCAGGTAAATATGAAGGAATGGATCGTTTTGCTTGCCGTAAGCAAATTGTTAAAGACCTTCAAGAAGACGGTGTATTGTTCAACATTGAAGACCACATGCATTCAGTAGGTCACAGTGAACGAAGCGGTGCCGTTGTTGAACCTTATTTATCAACTCAGTGGTTTGTAAAAATGCAGCCGTTAGCAGATAAAGCAGTAGATCTTCAAAAACAAGAAGAAAAAGTAAACTTTGTGCCTGATCGTTTTGAAAAGACATACTTACACTGGATGGAAAATATTCGCGACTGGTGTATTTCGCGTCAGCTTTGGTGGGGACATCGCATTCCAGCTTGGTATCATAAAGAAACTGGAGAAGTATACGTAGATCATGAGGCTCCAGCAGATATCGAAAACTGGGAACAAGATTCAGATGTATTAGACACATGGTTCAGTTCAGCGCTATGGCCATTCTCAACAATGGGCTGGCCCGATGTGGATGCAGCTGATTTCAAACGCTACTACCCAACAAATGTGCTTGTAACAGGCTACGATATTATTTTCTTCTGGGTATCTCGTATGATTTTCCAAGGTCTTGAATTTACGGGTAAACGTCCGTTTGACGATGTACTCATTCACGGTCTTGTACGAGATGCTGAAGGTCGTAAAATGAGTAAATCACTTGGTAACGGTGTAGATCCAATGGAAGTAATCGAGAAATACGGTGCAGATTCTCTTCGCTACTTCTTATCTACAGGAAGCTCACCAGGACAAGATTTACGCTTCAGCTTTGAAAAAGTCGAAGCGACATGGAACTTTGCAAATAAAATTTGGAATGCTTCTCGTTTTGCATTAATGAACATGGACGGCATCACATTTGAAGAGCTTGATTTATCAGGCGAAAAGTCTGTTGCTGATAAATGGATTTTAACGCGCTTAAATGAAACGATTGAGCACGTAACAAAATTAGCTGACAAATATGAATTCGGTGAAGTTGGACGTATTCTCTATAACTTTATTTGGGATGATTTCTGCGATTGGTACATTGAAATGGCTAAACTTCCTCTTTACGGAGAAGATGAAGCAGCTAAAAAGACAACTCGCTCAATTTTAGCTTATGTACTTGATAATACAATGCGACTTTTACATCCATTCATGCCGTTTATTACCGAAGAAATTTGGCAAAGCTTGCCGCATGAAGGCGAATCAATTACAGTAGCTAAATGGCCGGAAGTACGCCCTGAGCTTTCTGATAAAGAAGCTGCTAACGATATGCGTTTACTTGTAGATATTATCCGCGCTGTTCGTAACATTCGTGCTGAAGTGAACACGCCGATGAGCAAACAAGTAAAATTATTTATCAAAGCTAAAGATGAAAATATTCAAAGCCAGCTCGAAAAGAACCGTGCGTATGTAGAACGTTTCTGTAATCCAAGTGAGCTTGTGATCTCAACAGATGTTTCATTAGATGAAAAAGCGATGACTGCTGTTGTAACAGGCGCAGAATTAATTTTACCTCTTGAAGGTTTAATTAATATCGAAGAAGAAATCGCGCGTTTAGAAAAAGAATACGACAAGTTAAACAAAGAAGTAGAACGTGTACAAAAGAAATTAAACAACCAAGGCTTTATTGCAAAAGCGCCTGCTAAAGTAGTAGAAGAAGAGCGTGCAAAAGAGCAGGATTATGTTGAAAAACGCGAAGCTGTTCAGTCTCGTATTGCTGAATTACGCGGATAATCAATGGGTTAATGAACCAACAGAAAAAGCGTGGCTTGTATAGCGACGCTTTTTCTTTACATAATAATAGCGATGGAAAAGAAAGGTGAATAAAAGATGATAACGACATATGAAGAAGCGCTTGATTGGATTCATAACAGACTTCGCTTTGGAATCAAGCCGGGGTTAGAACGAATGGAATGGATGCTAGAGCAGCTTGATTTTCCGCAGCAAAATCTAAATGCTATTCATGTTGCTGGTACGAATGGTAAAGGTTCTACCGTTTCTTATTTGCGAAACATGTTAGAAGAAGCAGGGTATAAAGTTGGAACCTTTACTTCTCCTTATATCGAAACATTTAATGAACGGATCAGCGTGAATGGAAAGCCTATTTCAAATGAAGCAATGACCGCTCTTGTTCAGGAAATAAAGCCTGTTGTGGAGCGACTAGAACATACAAACTTAGGATCAGCAACGGAATTTGAAGTGATTACAGTCATGGCTTTTCTTTATTTCGGCTATCATGAGTCAGTTGACTATGCTGTGTTTGAAACAGGTCTTGGAGGACGATATGACTCAACAAACGTTGTGAATCCTATGGTGAGTATTATTACAAACATTGGATTTGATCACATGGCAATACTAGGAGATACGGTAGAAGAAATTGCAGCAGAAAAAGCGGGGATTATTAAAAAAGAAGTCCCTATTATTACCGGTGCAGAGCAAGTAAAGGCGCTTGATGTCATTACTGAAGAAGCAAAGTCAAAGCAGGCTTCGATATTTGTGTTAGGAAAAGATTTTGACATTAAAAACTATGAGCCCTTAGCAAATGGGGAAGGCTTTGCTTTAAAAACGCCGTATGGCACATTTGAACATTTAGAATTAAATATGCTTGGCTATCATCAAGTAACAAATGCAGCTTTGGCTGTCATGGCCGTTTGTTATTTAAAAGAAAAGAAAAAGCTTTCTATCTCCAATGAGCAAATGATAAAAGGGATTCAGCATACAAAGTGGAACGGCCGCTTTGAGATAGTAAATGAGCATCCTTTAACGATTATTGATGGGGCTCATAATGCAGAAGGCATTGATAGCTTGTTATCTACTTTACGCCTTCATTATGAAGATCGAAACATTCATTTAGTTTTCAGCTGTTTAAATGATAAAAGTGCTGATCGAATGGTTCAAGAACTTGAAACAATCGCTGCAAGTATTACATTTACGTCGTTTGACTTTCCTCGTGCTCGCGCAGCTCAAGAGCTTTATGAGATGAGTACTCATCATAATAAGCATATGGATGAGGAGTGGAAAAAAGCAATTGCTTACGTAAAGGAAAAGGCGACAGGTGAACAAGACATGGTCGTGATTACAGGGTCTCTGTATTTTATATCAGAAGTGCGGGCTTTTCTTCTAAAATGAGCAAAAGCAGCAAGTGAAATCTTGCTGCTTTTAACATAATGTGAGGAAGGGATACGGATAATAAGGAAGCACTAAGTTCAAAGTATTGTCACTTTCACCCCTTAGGTAAGTGATATATAATAAACATGTACATCACTAAATAAGGAGATTGTTAACATGAGTAAGAATAATGAAAAAATTGTACCGAAAAGTAATAAAAACTTTACTGGTATTATTCTTACCTTTTCAGTGATAGCGAATGTTATTATTTTACTGCTATTCTTTTCGAATATTGGCTATCAAGGAAAAGTAAGTTTTGATTTGACTATCTTTCCACGGTTAAATGCTATTTTGAATAGTTTTACGTTTATTTTTTTAGTTGCGGCGTTGATTTCAATTTTCAGGAAAAATATTAATGCTCATAAAGGTTTTATTTTAGCAGCATTCACTTCCACACTGCTCTTTTTAGTTTCATATTTAACGTTCCATTACATTTCCACAGAAACAGCTACGTTTGGTGGAGAAGGAATCGTTCGTCCCATTTACTTCTTTATTTTGATCACACACAGTTTCCTAGCAGCGATTATTGTTCCGCTGGCACTGTTTGCACTTGTGTGGGGCTGGACAATGCAAGTTGAAAAACACAAAAAAATTGTGCGATGGACAATGCCAATCTGGCTTTATGTAAGTCTTACAGGTGTAATTGTCTACTTATTTATGGCTCCTTACTATTAAAAGACGTCTGCTTTTGCAGACGTTTTTTTATGCTGTTTTTGTTTTTTAGTGGTATAATCCTTATTACCTATAAAAAGTGTGTTTTAAGGAAGGAGGCATACAGAATATGACTTTTATGGGTATTATGATTCAGTTTATTAACGAAGGAGCTGTTTGATACTAATCAATAAAGGAGAGATATTGAAATGGATAAACTGTCAACGAGGAATAAAGGAATTTCTCTAATGAAAGTGATCATACTGGTTATCGTAATAGGTCTTCTAGCAGCTTTTCTCATTCCGTTTATTGGCAGCTATTTAAGGGAACGAGGTACATTCCTTCACTCAAAAGAAAACCTACAATTGGTAAGCAGCAGGCCTGAGATGGAAGAAATAGTATGAGTTTAATTTACCTCTATGCATTTGTTTCAGGTATCACGTTAGGTTCATTTTATAACGTAGCAGGACTTAGAATACCTCAGAAAAAATCTATTTTATCTCCAAGATCTCATTGTCCACACTGTTTATACGTTCTTTCTCCACAACAATTAATTCCCATAGTCTCCTACATTAAAAATGCAGGAAAATGTAGTATGTGTCACAAAAAAATCTCCTTCATCTACCCATTCATAGAATTTTCGACAGGAAGTTTATTTGTATATGCTTTTTTTAGATTGAATATGACGTTAGAACTGATTGTCATATTAACCTTTGTTTCTTTTTTAACAATTATAGTTGTCTCAGACATAGCCTATATGATTGTCCCAAATAAGGTACTGCTTTTCTTTTTGCCTATCTTTCTACTTGAGCGTCTTTTCATTCCATTAAATTCGTGGAGTGATTCCTTAATGGGAGGAGGAATCGCATTTTTTCTCCTCTTTCTAATCGCATTTCTCAGCAGAGGAGGGCTTGGAGAAGGAGATATTAAATTGTATGCTTTGATTGGTATTGTGCTTGGAGTAAAGCTTGTTTTGCTATCGCTTTTTTTAGCTATATTAATAGGCGGAACCGTTAGTATAGGAGCGTTATTAATGAAAAAGGCAAAGGTAGGTGTACCAATTCCTTTCGTTCCATTTATTTTTATAGGCACAATCGCTGCTTATTTTCATGGAAACGAATTGATAGATTGGTATGTTAGCAACTATTTTTTATTGAGCTTCAAGTCTTCGACAAATTTAAAATTTCTGTAACTAAATAGCGAAAACCTTTTGTAACAAGACGACAAATGTCTTGTTATTTTTTTTTTCTTCTATGATAGCATGGAAAAAAGTGTATGTTTTATGTCGGTTTACCTCAGCTTGCAACCGGTACTAAGACTACGTTAACTAAAGGCGGTGGGGCAGTGGACAAGCAGGAACGAAAAATTTCAATTAAAATCAACGGTCAATCCAAGGAAGAACAAGCGCCAGAAAAAGACGAGTTTACGTGGGTTCTTCCGGAACCGGGATCCACAGATTCTCATGTGGAAGAAAATAAAGTGGTGTTTATTGAAGATGTAAGAAATGAAAAAAAGAAAAAGCCGCGATTACATCCTAAAAATGTTTCGATTAAAACGGTAAACGGCGGTGTGATCAAACGAACAGCTGTGATTGTACTGCTAGCAGTCGGAATAGGCAGCGGCATCGGTATGGTTGGTGTGAAAATGATGACAGGAAGCGAACAGCCTGTAAGCAAAGCACAAACAAGTGAGCAAACGAAAGAAGAAAAAGCTTCTCAAACAGCGTCTACCACTGAAAGTGTTGGTAAAGCTGAAAAGAAAAGCGAACAGGAATCGAAGGGGACATCAGCTGCTGCTTCTACTTTAGAACCTTTTTCCTTTTACATTGTTCAAGCAGGTGCTTTTTCATCAAAAACTGCTGCTAATAAAGCAATGGATAAATGGAAAGAAGAGAACGAAGCAGGCGAGATCTTTTCACCTAAAACCTATTCTCTTGTCGTTGGTGCTGCCACTGGAGAAGAAAAAGCGAACGCACTTAGTAAAACGTATAAACAACAAGGTAAAGATGTATATGTAAAGTCTTATGAAATTAAGCCCACTAGCGAATTAGGGAAAAAAGATCAAACGGTTATAACAACAGCGCAGCCGTTTATGGCTAATCTCTTAGATCAATCTGCTAAAGCGATTGAAGGACAGCGGGTAGCCGATATCAAATCTCTGAAAAAAGAGCTGACAAAAGTTCAGAAAGAAGCGTCAAATGAAGACATTAAAACCATGGTGAGCACCCTTCAAAAAGCTGCTGCTTCTCTTTCTTCATATGAAGACAATAAAAGCAGTAAAGATGCTTGGCTTGCTCAGCGATACGTGTTAAAAGCTCTTCAGCAGTATGAAAGCCTTGTAACGTCTTAACAAGTGAGGTAGTGTAATGCTGCCTCACTTGTTTATTGTCATTTGGAGATGAAATTGCTAAAATAACGGTGTGTCCTTCTTTTTTAAATCAAAATGCAAAGGTGAGATGTATGAAACAAACATTAATTTTAGCCTCAGGCTCTCCTCGTCGAAAAGAATTACTTCAGCAGCTTCACATTCCCTTTACCGTTCACGTTAGTACAATTGAAGAAATCGTCAATCCATCATACACTCCGTCCGAGGTAGTAATGGATTTAGCTAGGCAAAAAGCAGTGGACGTTGCTTCGCATCATAAAGAGGATATTGTCCTAGGTGCCGATACAGTTGTCGTATATGGCAATCGTATTTTAGGAAAGCCAAAAACGAAACAAGAAGCGATTGAAACACTTACGATGCTGTCAGGTCAAAAACATCAGGTATTAACTGGAGTAGCGTTCGTATCAAATGCAAAAGTTCATACGTTTTATGAACAAACAGATGTAGAGTTTTGGCCGATTGAACAAGATGAAATCGTACAGTACGTAGAGTCAGGAGAGCCTATGGATAAGGCTGGTTCTTATGGAATTCAAGGTCTCGGTGCTGCGCTAGTTAAAAAAATTGAAGGAGACTATTTCTCCGTGGTGGGCTTGCCGCTCTCCCGAACAATACGTGAGCTAAAACAATACGGTTTCGTTTACTAAAAAGGAGTGGCGAAATTGGATCAATCATTGTTAATTAAAGATTTCCCTCAAGATGAAAGACCTCGAGAGCGCCTTGTGTCAATGGGTGCTTCTAGTCTTTCTAACCACGAGCTTATTGCTATTTTGCTGCGCACTGGAACTAAAGATGAATCTGTTCTTCAGCTGTCCAATCGCATATTAACGCATTTTGAAGGTCTTCAACTTTTGCAGCATGCATCGCTTGATGAAATGATGAATATTAAAGGTATCGGACCTGCAAAAGCAATTCAAATTATAGCGGCTATTGAAATAGGTAAGAGGATTGTACAGCGGAAATCTAGTCAGCGATATACCATTCATGGCCCTGAAGACGGAGCTAATTATGTGATGGAAGAAATGCGCGTGCTGTCTCAAGAGCATTTCGTCTGTTTATACCTCAACACGAAAAATCAAGTTCTCCACAAGCAAACCATTTTTATCGGAAGCCTCAATTCATCTATTGTCCATCCAAGAGAAGTATTTAAAGAAGCCTTTCGTCGTTCAGCTGCATCCCTTATTTGTATTCATAATCATCCCTCCGGCGACCCTACTCCCAGCAGAGAAGATATAGAGGTAACGAAGCGCTTAAAAGAGTGCGGATTTATCATAGGAATTGAATTGTTAGATCATTTAATTATCGGAGATCGAAAATATATTAGTTTAAAAGAAAAAGGATACATGTAAGGCTATGCTTTTTAAAATCCTTGGGTTATAATAGTAGTCATGATTTTAAATGACAAGTTCTTTACAATCATTCGTTATTAATAGACAAAGTATGACTTTTTATCATACAATATTTGGCGTTGACATCTATGAAAAAAGTATAGAAAATAAAAAATGTTACTTATGAAATGAAGAAATTGAATTATGGAATTTTTACCTTTGCATTTTGGTAAGAGAAAGGAAGAGACACATGTTTGGAATCGGTACTAGAGACCTTGGAATAGATTTGGGTACTGCAAATACGCTCGTTTATGTAAAAGGAAAAGGAATTGTTGTGCGTGAGCCGTCTGTTGTGGCTTTGCAAACTGATACAAAACAAATCGTTGCGGTAGGTAACGATGCAAAAAATATGATTGGTCGTACACCTGGGAACGTAGTAGCCCTTCGTCCAATGAAAGATGGAGTTATTGCAGATTACGAAACAACTGCGACGATGATGAAATATTACATCAATCAAGCTCAAAAAACAAAAAGTTTGTTTGCGGGTAAGCCGTATGTAATGGTTTGTGTACCTTCTGGCATTACAGCTGTTGAGAAACGTGCCGTTATTGATGCGACTCGTCAGGCTGGCGCGCGTGATGCGTATACAATTGAAGAACCGTTTGCTGCAGCAATCGGCGCCAATCTACCGGTTTGGGAGCCAACGGGAAGTATGGTAGTAGATATTGGCGGAGGAACAACAGAAGTTGCGATTATTTCTTTAGGAGGAATCGTAACATGTCAGTCAATCCGTATCGCTGGGGACGAGATGGATGAAGCGATTATTCAATATATTCGCAAGAATTACAATTTAATGATCGGTGAGCGTACGTCAGAAGCATTAAAAGTAGAAGTCGGTTCTGCCGGAATTCCAGAAGGTATTGAAAACATGGAAATTCGCGGACGTGACTTACTAACAGGTCTACCGAAAACAATCGAAATTTCAGCAGAAGAAATTGCAGAAGCGCTAAAAGATACAGTGGCTTCTATTGTAGATTCAGTAAAAAGTACATTAGAAAAAACACCACCTGAACTTGCGGCGGATATTATGGATCGCGGTATTGTATTAACAGGCGGTGGCGCATTGCTACGTAATTTAGATAAAGTTATTAGTGAGGAAACAAATATGCCGGTTGTCATCGCAGAAGATCCGCTTGACTGTGTTGCAATTGGAACTGGTAAAGCGTTAGAACACATTGATTTATTTAAAAATCGTACAAGCGATTCATATCGCTAAATATTAAGAGGTGTAGATCGTGCCACAATTTTTCTTAAATAAACGTTTAGTTATTTTATTAGTCAGTATTATTGTATTAGTGGCATTGATTGGTTTTTCGTTAAATGGTCGTAAAAATGTAACGTGGCCTGAACAGTTTGTCAAAGATACGGTTGGTCTTGTTCAGGCTACCTTTAATGAACCCGCACAATTTGTAGCGGGTTTCTTTCAGAATGTAGGTGACTTAAAGCGTACATACGAAGAAAACGAGGTATTAAAAGCCCGTTTAGACGAACGCATGCAATTAGAAACGAAAGCCAACGCTTTGCAGCAAGAAAATAAAAAATTAAGAGCACAGCTCGACAAAAAAACGGATTTAAGTCAATACAACCCAATCGAAGCAACAGTTATTGCTCGTAATCCAGACCGTTGGCATGAGGTAATTGCCATTGATAAAGGGACGGTTCATAATGTGCAGGAAAATATGGCTGTTATGACTCCTGAAGGGCTGATTGGTAAAGTGAAGCATGCATCTAAGTTCACATCTACTGTGCAGTTAATTAGTTCATCAGATCGTACAAACCGTGTATCTGCTAAAATTCAGGCTAAAAAAGAAGTGTTTGGTTTAATTGAAGGCTATGATGATAAAGAACAGGCGCTTGTTATGCGTCGTATTCCATTTGATGCTGATATTAAAGAAAAGCAAAAAGTAGTAACGTCTGGTCTAGGACAAGAAGACGGTATTTTCCCTAGCAATCTTCCAATTGGCGTTATCACAAAAATTGAGCCTGATGAATATGGATTAACGAAAAAAGCTTATATCAAACCTGCTGCTGACTTGTATGACTTAGATAACGTAGTTGTAGCTAAAAGAAGTGCGCCCGCTGCTGAAGACGATTTAGGGGCGGAGGAGGCTAACTGATGAGGCGGTTTGTCCTTCCTATTCTCGTGCTTGTCGTTTTTATGTTTGAAAGTATCTTTGTTAATTTTGTCGCCATGGCATCACCATGGCGAGACTGGATTCTATCGCCTCATTTTGTTGTAGTGGTACTGGCTTTTATGTCAGTGTATTATCACCCAAAGCAAGCGATGCTATATGGGGTAATCCTTGGATTCATGTACGATATTGCCTTTACGGATGTCTTAGGAGTATACGCGCTTGGATTGCCGGCCGTATGCTATATCGTATCAAAACTAATGAAGATTTTTCAGCAAAATACGCTTATCGTAATCTGCATGTCGCTATTAGCTGTAGCCATTATTGAGTTTTATGTATATGGAATTAATAGCATTATTAATATATCTGATATGACCATTGGTCGCTTCTTGCAAGAGCGATTTTACGCAACCATCATTTTAAATGCCATATTTGCACTCATTTTTGCATTTCCGCTTCAAAGATGTTTTCAATATTTCGCTAAATTTATCGATGAACGCTGATCGGAACATATATTACGCTTCTCGTTCATGATAGGATAAAAATGCTGATTGAAGAAACGAAAAAAAGGAATTGAGTAAGTCTCTGTCGAAATTATATATTCGTTGAGGTGAGCGTCTTGAATAAACAAAAGCAACAAAATGTGACAATTAAAGGAACAAAAGATGGATTAACGTTGCATCTCAATGATACATGTTCATTTGCAGAGCTTTTGACGGAACTTAAGACGAAGCTTTTGACAAATAAGCATGGCGATGCCGATCAGATCGTCACAGTGTATGTCAAAATCGGAAATCGTTATTTAACTACAGAGCAGGAAACCGAATTGAAGGCGCTCATAGAAGAAAATCAGTATTTAGTAGTTAAACAAATTGATAGTAACGTTATTTTAAAGCAAGATGCAGTCCGAGTAAGAGAAGAAAGTGAATTAGTATCTGTTACAAAGGTAGTTCGTTCAGGACAGGTTCTCCATGTAGAAGGCGATTTGCTTCTAGTCGGAGACGTAAATCCCGGAGGAACCGTTGTAGCTGGAGGAAATTTATTTGTATTAGGTGCTTTAAAAGGAATTGCTCATGCAGGATATCGAGGCAATAAAAACGCCGTTATTGCTGCATCGTTAATGAAACCTTCACAGCTGCGCATTGCTGATATCATTACCCGATCAGAAGAAGAGCGCAGTGAGAAGGAAGAGAATATAATGGAATGTGCATACTTAGATGATAATGATCAAATGGTGATAGATCGCGTGCAAACTTTACCGCATCTAAGACCGAATTTGACCAGGGTAGAAAGGAGAATTTGACAGTGGGAGAGGCTATTGTTGTTACGTCTGGTAAAGGTGGAGTTGGAAAAACAACGACATCAGCCAATTTAGGTACTGCTCTAGCATTAGCTGGAAAGCGCGTGTGTCTAGTAGACACTGATATCGGCTTACGCAACTTGGATGTTGTAATGGGGCTTGAAAATCGTATTATTTATGATCTTGTAGACGTGGTAGAAGGTCGATGCCAACCGCAAAAAGCCTTGATTAAGGACAAGCGTTTTGAATGTTTGTACTTACTTCCTGCTGCTCAAACGAGTGACAAAACAGCTGTTCAACCAGAACAAATGAGAGAGTTAGTTCTTCAGTTAAAGCAAGACTATGACTATGTGGTTATTGATTGCCCAGCTGGTATTGAACAAGGCTATAAGAATGCCGTAGCTGGCGCTGATAAGGCACTCGTTGTGACAACACCGGAAGTTTCAGCTGTTCGTGATGCTGACCGTATTATTGGATTATTGGAGCAAGAGGATATCGAGTCTCCAAAACTGGTTATTAACCGAATCCGTAGTCATATGATGAAAAATGGAGACATGCTGGACGTGGAAGAAATTTCTCAGCTTCTGGCTGTTGATTTAATTGGAATCGTTGCTGACGATGAAAATGTTATTCGTGCTTCTAACAACGGTGAACCAATTGTCATGGACCCATCAAGCAAAGCATCAATTGCATATCGTAATATTGCAAGACGTATTCTAGGTGAAACGGTTCCTCTTCAATCGTTAGATGAAGAAGATAAGGGAATGTTTGCACGTATTAAACGATTCTTTGGTGTTCGTTCTTAAAAAGCTTCCGATAGAGGAAGCTTTTTTTATTTGTGTGATTTTGTAGAGTCAAGCTGTCATAAGCTCCACGGACAAGTCATATAGTTGATTATACGATAAGAACAAGGAGAATGATGAATCATGAATCGACGTGCTGATGAAATCCGTAAACGAATTGCTGAGCGTAAGCGAAAACAATTAAATACAACGAAGCGTCTTCCTCAAGAACCTCTTCATACGTCCTTAATGAGCGAAGAAGAAAAATATGGATCGATGGATTATTCTGCGGTTGAATACACACCATCAGCAAAGGAATATCACCCGTTATTTCGAAAAGACCGCTTTTTATTTAAAATCTTAGCTTCAGCCTGCTTAGTGTTAATTGTAGGGATTATGTTCAAGAACGCTTCTCCTACTTTTGAACAGGCCAGAGTGGTGGTTCAACAAACAATGGATAAAGAATTTCAGTTTGCAGCTGTTTCCTCCTGGTACGAAGATAAGTTTGGGAAGCCGTTAACGCTATTGCCGAATAAAGAGTCTAGCAAAACGGAGCAAAGTGTAAGCGGAGAATATGCTACTCCAGCTTCAGGGAAAGTAACGGAAACATTTGCTCAAAGTAAGCAAGGCGTGACGGTTCAAACAGGATTGGATTCGGTTGTAGAAGCAATGAGTGAAGGTATCGTAAGGTATGTAGGAAAACGTGATGATACTGGGAATACCGTTATTATTCAACATGCCGATGGAACCGAAACTTGGTATGGACAGCTCAAAAAAATCAATGTTAGTATGTATGATTTTGTAAATAAAGGCAAAGAAGTAGGAATTGTGGAAAACAGTAAAAAAGGCGATGCTGGAACATTCTATTTTGCTATTAAAAAAGGCGATAAGTTTGTGGATCCTAGTCAGGTGATTCAATTTGAATAGTGCTTTTTCGTTATTGATGAAAATTCACATTCATCCATTGTTTTGGGGGGTTTTCGTAATTGGTATCTTAACGGCTACGGTAAAGCAGCTTTTTTTGTTATTTATTATTGTAATTATTCATGAACTGGGCCACGCCGTAGCGGCTCAGTGTTTTTCTTGGCGGATTCGCAGAATTATGCTCTTACCTTTTGGGGGAGTAGCAGAAGTAGATGAACATGGGAATCGTCCATTTCGAGAAGAGTTTATTGTGACAATAAGTGGACCTCTTCAGCATCTCTGGATGTTTGGAGCTGCTTTCTTATTAATGAAAATAAATGTGTTGTCTTTGGAAACGTATGAGCAATTTATGTTTCAATGCACGGTGATTTTACTGTTTAATCTTTTGCCCATTTGGCCATTGGACGGAGGGAAGCTGCTTTTTTTAATTTGCAGTCGGTCTTTACCATTTTTAGAAGCGCATAAGCTCGCGCTCCGGTTATCAACGTTTTTTTTAGCTGTCGGTATTATTTACGCCGTCATTATGTATCCTTTTCAGCTGCACTTATGGATTGTTATTTCATTTTTAATTATATCCGGATATTTGGAATGGAAGAGCAGGCAATTTGTCTACATGCGCTTTTTGTTGGAGAGATATCATGGCAAAGAGCATCCAATTGGAGCTTTAAAAACGTTAAGTGTATCAACCAGTGAGACGCTCCATCAAGTTCTGCAAAAATTCCAAAGAGGTTGTAAGCATATGATTATTGCTACATCTCAAACAGGCGAGCATGTACAGATTGATGAAAATGAACTTTTACACGCTTACTTTGTAGAAAAAAGAACAAATAGCCAACTAGACGAACTTGTAACAGTTTACTGATTTCTAGTAACATAGAATAGAATGAAAAAAGTTCGGTTGCACTGACCGAACTTTTTCCTGTGAATTTAGATTAAAGTGAGGCAATGTATGTGAAGGCATGTATTATTAACGCGGCTACTTCTTCAAAACGTATAGCCGTGATAAACGATAAAGCACTAGAAAAAATCTATTTAGAAGAACAAAGCGAGAATCAAATTATTGGTGATATATATTGGGGTAAAGTAGTAAAAGTACTGCCGCATATGCAAGCAGCCTTTATCGATATCGGTTTATCAATGAACGGGTTTATTCATCGAAATGAACTTGTATCCTATCAGCAGTCAGAGAATCCTCACAAAGATCAGCAGCCGATGTCTGCTTTTATTCGTGAAGGAGAAAAAGTATTGGTTCAAGTTGTAAAAGAAGGCATTGGGACAAAAGGGCCCAAGCTGACGGGTATCATTGAATTTTCTTCTGATGAGCTTGTATATTTACCGCACGGAAACTATGTCGCTGTATCCAAAAAAATAGCTGAGCCAAAACGACAACAGTGGAAACAGCTTGGTGAGCGGTTAAAACAGGGGATGGAAGGCTTTTTATTTCGAACAGCGATTGCAGAAAAATCAGAAGCCGCGGTCCAACATAAAATAAAAGAGCTACAGAAAAAATATGAGCGCCTTGAACGACAGACACAGGGAATGAAAGCTCCTGCCCTAGTCAGCAAAGGACAAGATTTTCTCGAAACAAGAGTGCAAGCTGCACTTCAACAAGGAATTGATGGGATAGTAGTAGATGACTTCGACCTATATCAGCATCTTCAAACTACCTACTCTAACTTGTCAATAGAGTACTATAAAGGAAATGAAAATATTTTCTCTTTTTACGATCTGGAACGGCAAATAGAGAAGCTTTTAAAGCGAATCGTGTGGCTCAAAAGCGGAGGCTATATCGTTATTGACGAAACGGAAGCGATGACGGTCGTGGACGTGAACACGGGGAAGTTTTCAGGAAAAGATAATATTCGAAAGACAATGCTTCAAACAAATATGGAAGCTGCGTATGAACTGTCCAAACAGATGCAATTACGTCACTTAGGCGGCATGATCTTAATTGATTTTATAAATATGCCTCATAAAGAAGATCGGACAGAAGTAGAAAGATACATGAAAAAGCTATGTGAACAAGATGAAGTGCGGACGAATATAGTTGGCTTTACAGAGCTTGGCATATTGCAATTAACGCGGAAGAAAGTGCGCAATAGTATTGGATCAACATTAACTATGCCTTGTGAAGTATGTGAAGGAACCGGTAAAATGATTGATTCCAAAACGGCTGCTTTTCAAATTGAACGTGTAATTTGGGAAAATCGCGGCGCGGAAGAAGAGGCTATTTGGATTGAGACGCGAAGTGATGTTATAAATGAAATGAAGGCTCAAGGATTTCTCAACGCTTTAGAGAAAATGGTAAAAAAAACCATATACCTTACACCAAGCGATGATTATACAAACGCATTTGTTTTGCGTCAATTGGGGTCGAATGAGCAGATCCAAAAAAGGGTCTCTGCTTCTATATAAAATTTTAGAAGAAAACATGAATTCCAATTGACACTAACCTTTGATTTGTAGTAAGATTTAATATGTTGGTTTGTAGCACCCGTGCTACAACCGCTCAGAACAGGTTTTAAGTTCACTTGAACACCTGTGATGGCGAGTCTTAGTTTTTAGAGGAGGTGCAGAGAATGTACGCAATTATTGAAACTGGTGGTAAGCAAATTAAAGTAGAGGCTGGTCAAGCAATCTACGTTGAAAAACTTGCTGGTGAACAAGGCGAAACAGTTACTTTTGACAAAGTATTATTTGTAGGTGGCGACAGCGTGAAAGTTGGTGTTCCTTTCGTAGAAGGTGCAACAGTTACGGCTAAAGTTGAAAAACAAGGTCGCGCTAAAAAGATCACTGTATTTAAATACAAAGCAAAGAAAAACTATCGTCGTAAGCAAGGTCACCGTCAACCTTACACAAAAGTTGTAATCGACGCTATCAACGCGTAATTATAACAAATGATTAAGGTGACGATTTCTCGTGATGCAAATAAGAAAGTTGACGGGTTCACGATGAGTGGACATGCTGACTTTTCCGAACACGGAAAAGATCTTGTTTGTGCGGGAGCATCTGCAGTTTCATTTGGGACAATTAATGCTATCTTTTCAATAAGTGGGGTTGAACCGCACTTAGAGCAAGGTGGAGATGGTGGGTATCTCCGTTGTGAGATTCCAAAAGATGTGGATTCGTTCACATTGGAACAGATTCAATTGCTATTAGAAGGTATGGTTGTTTCACTGAAAACGATCGAATTAGATTACAGTAATTATATAAAAATTAACGACAACTAAACAGGAGGTGGATGTCATGTTAGTAAGATTAGACCTTCAATTCTTCGCTTCTAAAAAAGGAGTAGGTAGTACTAAAAACGGTCGTGATTCAATCTCGAAACGTCTTGGTGCTAAACGTGCTGATGGCCAATTCGTATCTGGTGGTTCAATTTTATACCGTCAACGCGGTACTAAAATTTACCCAGGTGCAAACGTAGGTCGTGGTGGAGATGATACTTTATTCGCTCAAATCGACGGTATCGTTAAATTTGAACGTTTCGGTCGTGACCGTAAAAAAGTATCTGTATACCCTGTTGCTCAAGAAGCATAAGATACAAAAAGAAAACTCTAACCCAAGTAGGTTAGAGTTTTCTTTTTGTAGAATATTTCACCTATTACCCATTGGAATTTGTTATAATCGAACATATCTAAGAAGATTGATACGAGATGTTTGTCAGCGTTGTGAAATACTTATGCTCGAGTCAAAGTTAGGAGTGCTAAGATGGAAAAAGAATGGGATGTCGTAGAGGTATTAAGATACGCGCGGCATGATTGGTTAAATAAGCTGCAATTAATCAAAGGCAATCTAGCGTTGAATCGGCTTGATCGAGCGAATGAAATCATTGAAGAAATTGTAAATGAATCCAAACATGAATCCAAGTTAACAAACATCAATATGCGACTGTTTGCGGGCTTTGTTATGACCTATCATTGGAATAACCATGCTGTTCGCTTAGATGTGGAAGTGCTCGGAGAATTGAAGGATTTATCACAATACGATGAGTTCGTATACAACTGGTGTTGCTATTTGACAGAAGCACTCGAAAAATATGTTGATTATCATGCAGAAAACTATTTGAGTATTTCAGTATGCATTGAAGAACGGGGAATTCGTTTCTTTTTTGACTTTAGTGGAATACTAACAGATATACAGAAGCTACAAAACAAGCTACAATGTTATGAGTGCGCTCAAGGAGTTGCATTGGTTGAACAGCATATGTCTGAAGATGAATTTAGCCTTATGCTCACAATAAGTTAACAGCGCTTTTGCTATTGCAGGAGCTAAGATATAGAACGGAGTGAAAAAGAAATGTTTGTAGATCAGGTCAAGGTATATGTAAAAGGTGGCGACGGAGGAAATGGAATGGTTGCCTTTCGTCGCGAAAAGTACGTACCAAAAGGAGGTCCTGCAGGTGGTGACGGTGGTCACGGTGCAGATGTCATCTTTGAAGTAGAAGAAGGATTACGTACGCTGATGGATTTCCGCTATAAGCGTCACTTTAAAGCAAGCCGCGGTGAACATGGAATGTCAAAAGGACAGCACGGACGTAACGCTGAGCCGATGGTTGTAAAAGTTCCACCAGGTACGGTTGTGTTAGATGAAGATACGAACGAAACGATTGCTGATTTAGTTGAGCACGGCCAGCGCGCAGTGATTGCTAAAGGTGGACGCGGAGGGCGTGGGAATACGCGTTTTGCTACACCTGCAAATCCAGCACCGGAGCTTTCAGAAAATGGAGAGCCAGGTAAAGAGAGAAATGTAATTCTTGAATTAAAAGTATTAGCGGATGTAGGATTAGTTGGTTTCCCAAGTGTTGGAAAGTCAACGTTATTATCCGTAACGTCTGCTGCAAAGCCAAAAATTGCTGAATATCATTTTACAACAATTAATCCGAATTTAGGAGTAGTTGAAACAGAAGATAATCGCAGTTTTGTGATGGCGGATTTACCAGGGCTAATCGAAGGTGCACATGAAGGGGTAGGATTAGGTCATCAGTTTTTACGTCACATTGAACGTACCCGCGTTATTGTCCATGTAATCGATATGTCAGGTTTAGAAGGCCGTGATCCATATGAAGATTACTTAACCATTAATGAAGAGCTGCGTCAATATAATATGCGTTTAACAGAACGTCCGCAAGTAGTGGTAGCAAATAAAATGGATATCCCGCAAGCTGAAGAGAATCTAGCTGCATTCAAAGAAAAAGTAGGAGACGAAGTGAAAGTCTTTCCAATTTCTGCAGCAACACGTGATGGAATCCGCGAACTGTTATTTACAGTAGCTGATCTTGTAGAAACTACGCCGGAATTCCCAATGCAAGAAGAGGAAGATCTATCTATGCACCGCGTACTGTACAAGCATGAAAAGAAAGAAGTGGAATTTGTTATTACGCGTGATAGTGATGGCTCATACGTATTAAGCGGTGAAAAAATCGAAAAATTATTCAAGATGACTGACTTCTCACGTGAAGAATCAGTTCGTCGATTTGCGCGTCAGCTTCGAGGCATGGGCGTCGATGAAGCCCTTCGTGAACGAGGAGCAAAAGATGGCGATATTGTAAAGCTGTTTGAATATGAATTTGAATTTATTGACTAATTGTTGTTCATAGGATAAGGGGAGGGGCTTTACTTGCATAAGAGCGATAAGCAGTTTTATTTAGTTCGCGAAGATGTATTACCAGAAGCGATGAAAAAAACATTGGATGCGAAGCTGTTAATTGAACGGGGAAAAGCTGAATCGGTAGCAGATGCCGTACAAGCCGTAGACTTGAGTCGCAGTGCTTTTTATAAGTACCGCGACACGGTCTTTCCGTTTCAGACGGTTGTCAAACAGCGAATTATTTCACTATTTTTTCATATTGAAGATCGATCAGGAACTTTATCACATTTATTGAGCACCGTTGCATCATCGGGATGCAATGTGTTAACGATTCACCAAACCATCCCTTTACAAGGGCGTGCCAACGTAACTCTTTCATTAGATACAGCAAGCATGAATGTTGAATTAAATGAAATGCTGCGAAGACTGAAAAGCTTAGAGTTTGTAGATAAAGTGGACGTGCTTGGTTCAGGGGCATAATGGCAAACAGATATAGATAAGGAGAGGCATGATTGTGGGGAAAGTAGGATATTTAGGACCAAAGGCAACATTTACACATGTAGCCGTCCAAGGCGTATTTAAACAGCACGACCATATTCCATACAAAACAATTCCAGCATGCATTGATGCAGTGGATAACGGAGAAATTGAGTATGGAATTGTACCGTTAGAAAATGCACTTGAAGGATCTGTAAATTTAACACTTGATTATCTTATTCATGAACGTCGTCTGCCGATTGTTGGGGAAATTGTGCTTCCAATTCGTCAGCATTTAATGGTTCATCCATCTCGTGCAAAACAGTGGAAAAACATTGAAACGATTTATTCTCATCCTCATGCAATTGCGCAGTGTCATAAATTTTTACACGGAGAATGTACGTCAACTGCAGTAGAAGAGATGACATCAACGGCGTTTGCTGCGAAGTATGTAAGCGAACACCCTGAGCTTAATATTGGAGCTATTGCGAATGGGTTAGCAGCCCATGAATATGGATTACATATTGCCTGCCCGAACATTCATGATTATGATCATAATACAACAAGATTTGTTATTTTGCATAAAGATGGAGGGCAAGAGGTGCCATTTTTAGCTGGAAACGGGTGCAAGACAACGTTAATGATTACACTTCCATCTGATCAGGCAGGAGCGCTTCATCAAGTGCTTTCAGCCTTCTCCTGGCGTAAGCTAAATCTGTCTAAAATTGAATCCCGTCCTATGAAAACAGGGCTTGGAAACTATTTCTTTATCGTTGATATTGAACAAAAAATGGATGAAGTATTAATCCCTGGGGCTATGGCTGAACTTGAGGCACTAGGCTGTAGCGTAGAGCTTTTAGGAAGCTATCCCCATACACTACTTGAAACAGAAATCCCGCTTTAAAGCGGGATTTTTTTTGTTATAACACCTTTTTATTCATTCGAAACTAAATAGCCTTCCTCTTCAAGAGCTAAGCAGGCAGCATTCAGTTTTTCAATTGTATCTGCTTCAATGGTATGAAGGTGAATCCCATCTGTTAGCTGAGATAAATAAGTTGCGTTTGTTTCTTGAATTTTTTCTATGAACGTTTCTACTTCTTTTCGGGTTTGAATCATAACGGAAGCCGTTAATTCACCATACACAGGGTGTTCAACGGTTACATCTTTTACGAGAACGCCGTGGTCAACAAGCAGGAGAAGCTCCTTTTCAGCATCTTCTGGCGTATGCTGACAGGCAATAATTCGCTGATGCATGGTAGTTTGAGATGGATTTTGAATATAAATATATCCTTGGCTTGTTGCGATAATGGGCTCATTTTTAGCTTTAAGCAGTGAAATATCTTGTACAATGACTTGGCGGCTAACGTTTGTTCGTTTCGAAAGCTCACTGCCTGTCATTGGTTTATTCTCTGTTTGTAACCATTGTAGAATAAGTTCTCTTCTTTCTTCTCCAAGAATTTTCTTTTGAGTTCCTGGCACCTTTAATCCCTCCTTTTACACTGTCATAAATTCTTGCTGTAATAAATGAAAAACGGATATGAGTCGATCAATATGCTTAAACGTTGAATGTTGACTGAATGAAATACGTACAAAGTTCTTAGCATTCGCAGTCGATTTCCCAATCGCAAGTAGAGAAGCTAATGGTTCCTGCTGATTTACATGACAGGCACTTCCCGTAGATATAGCAATTCCGTGACGATTACATTGTAACATAACATATTGACCCTGTATGTTTGAAAACGTCAGTCCAATAATTCCAGGAAAATGAGAGTTCCCAAGACCTTCTACTTCTATAAAAGGAGCAAGAGGTTCTAGGTTTTCCAGTAAGTACGATTTTAAGCGCTCATAATGGCTTCGGGCGGTCTTCATTTCTGCATATGCGCATTCAGCTGCTGCAGTAAAGGCAGCAATGCCCGCTGTATTTACAGTCCCAGGGCGAAAGCCTTTTTCATGAGTGGCTTTATGGTAAATAGGCTTCCAAGAAGAACTTGAATTCATGTATACCATTCCTACACCTTTTGGTCCGTAAATTTTATGACTAGAGACTGAGATGCTATCAGCTTTCAGCTTTTTAACATCAATAGGAAGCTTACCGAAAGATTGAACACAATCACAGTGAAAGAGAATTTCTTTTTTAGATAAAAAATGGCCAATATCCTCAACTGGCTGAATTGTACCGAGCTCATGATTGATATGCTGAATGGCTACTAGCACAGTGTCAGGTCGAATAGCTTTCTTTAAGTCGTCTACAGACACAACTCCGTTTTGATCTACAGGTACGTAAGATAGGGAAAATCCTTCTTTTTCAAGCTGCTGCAACGTATGAAGAACCGAAGAATGTTCAAGCTTCGTTGTCACTATATGTTTTCTTTCGTCATTTTTTCCTTTTAAAAGAGAATGAATAGCTAAGTAATTAGCTTCTGTTCCCCCGCTTGTAAAAAAAAGATCATCCTCTCGACAATTTACTAACAGGCTTAATTTTTTTCTGCATAGCGTAAGTAAATTCTCTGCTTGTGTTCCAAGTGTGTGAAGGCTGCTGGAGTTTCCATAATAGCTTGTTGCCGCTTCAGTATATACTTCAATTGCTTCTTGTCTCATTGGCGTTGTTGCTGCATAGTCCAGATAAATCATTTTCTCCCTCCGATAAAAAAACTTCTTGTCTTTCATTTAATAATATGTAAATATAGGTGTCAAGACACATGTAAATAAAGAGGTGTAAAATGTTAGAGACGGATGTTTTAATTATTGGAAGCGGATTAGCAGCGTTTTCTGCAGCTTATGAACTGTGTCGTCATAACAGAGTTGTAATGGTAACGAAAGGGAAAATTGACCGCAATAACTCAGTTCTTGCTCAAGGCGGAGTAGCAGCTGCTATTGGAAGCAGCGATCACTGGAGTGAACATCTCTATGATACGTTGGTTGCGGGCAATAAGCATTGCAATGAACAAGCGGTACGCACTTTAGTGGAAGAAGGTGCGGCTGTAGTAAATGAATTGATTCATAAAGGAATGAAGTTTGATAAAAATCCAGATGGTACGCTGCATTTTGGAAAAGAAGGAGCCCATCGTATGAATCGTATTCTGCATGCAGGTGGCGATGCAACAGGACAAGCCCTGTTCGCTTTTTTGAAAAAAGAAGTACTGCCATATATTACAGTGATTGAAAACGAAATGATTCAGCATTTAGTAACTGTAGATGGAACGTGCAGAGGTGCTATCGGACAAGGTGAAAACAACAAAATTACTATATATCATGCTCGCCAAACGGTTATTGCTACCGGAGGAATCGGCGCTTTGTACAAGCATACATCTAACCAGCCGCTTGCGACAGGAGATGGGCTAGCGCTTGCGTACAGGGCTGGAGCAAAATTAGCGGACTTAGAATTTGTTCAGTTTCATCCGACGCTTTTGTATCAAAAGGAAGCGAAAGGTCTAGTATCCGAAGCGGTTCGAGGGGAAGGTGGCGTGCTGGTAAATGAATGGAATGAACGCATAATGGAAGGCGTTCATCCCTTTAAGGATTTAGCACCGCGAGATGTTGTAGCAAGGACAATTTTTAATGAAATGAAAAAAGGAAGATCCATATTTTTAGACATTGAAAAAGTGGCTCATTTCCAACGAAAATTTCCTACGATTACGGCACTGTGTCGAAAGTATAAAATTCAACTGGACAAAAAACGAATACCTGTTACTCCCGGCGCACATTTTTTAATGGGTGGAATTGAAGTAGATGGTTACGGACAAACAAGTGTTGAAGGATTGTATGCTGTGGGGGAAGTTTCTTCTACAGGCGTTCATGGAGCAAATCGTCTAGCAAGCAATTCATTGTTAGAGTGTCTTGTATTTGGAAAACGGACAGGGCGTCATATTTTACATAAAGCGAGAACGGTATCTCGTTATGTCCCCGTCCATTACGTCTATAAAGGCATGCCTAAAATACTGCCTGCCACAAGACAAATTCAGCATAAAATGATGGATTGTGTAGGAATCATTCGTCATGAAAACGAATTGGCTACTATTGTGCATGAATTCACAAATTATCTGGATGGAATACCTCTTGATCAAGAAGTTATATATTCGAGGGAAGCTGCGACCATCTGCAATATGCTAACTGCAGGTCTGCTTATTGCAGAGTCCTCTCTTGCAAGAAAAGAAAGTAGAGGAGGACATTACCGAAGTGACTTTCCGCATGAAAACCAAGAATGGGAGCATAAGCGAATTATTAAGCAGTCTACTGCTTCAACAAAACAGTCATTGATTTTATAAGCAAGGAAATTTAAAAAGAAAGGTGAAGGTAGCACAATGAACACGTTGAAATTACAAAAACTATTGCAGTCTTTTTTTATAGAAGACATTGGAGATGGAGATATAACCTGTGAAGCTATTTTTTCTCCGTCTGACCAAGGGAAAGCTGTGTTCACGGCAAAGCAATCAGGTATTATCGCAGGAGTGGAATTGATTAAAGAAGGATTTCATTTAATAGACCCTGACGTGAAAGTGAATTTCGAGAAAAAAGATGGAGATGTTCTTAAGCCTGGCGATAAAATAGCTACCGTTTCAGGACCCGTGCGATCTATTTTGACCGGTGAACGGGTAATCTTAAACTTACTTCAAAGAATGAGTGGCATTGCCACGATGACGCACAAAGCCGTAGCGCTGCTTGGCAGCTCACATACGCGCATATGTGACACGCGAAAAACAACGCCTGGTATGCGAATGTTAGAAAAGTATGCTGTTCGTGCTGGAGGAGGTTATAATCATCGTTTTGGATTGTACGATGGCGTCATGTTAAAAGATAACCATATTGCACATGCAGGATCTATTCTAGACGCTGTTGTGAAAGTAAGAGAGCAGGTTGGACATATGGTTAAGGTGGAAGTAGAAATTGAAAACAAAAGTCAATTGCTAGAAGCAATAGAGGCAGGAGCAGATGTCATTATGTTCGATAACTGTTCTCCAGAAGTCATTAAAGATTGGATACCACTGGTTCCCGCTCATATTGTCACAGAAGCATCCGGTGGAATTACGCTTGGCACGCTCCATTCTTTTAGAGACAGCGGAGTGGACTATATTTCACTTGGAGCTTTAACGCATTCAGCAGGGTCTATCGATATCAGCTTGGACTTATTAACAGAAAGGGGAACAGGAAATCATGAGTTTATTACAAACGCTTCAGCAGCAAACGCTGCCCGCTAAATATACGCAGCTCACAGAAAATGAAATGAAAAGAAGAGTACTAGAAATCAAGAAAAAGCTCGGAAGCAAATTGTTTCTGCTCGGCCATCATTATCAAAAAGACGAAGTGTACGAATTTGCAGATGCGGTAGGAGACTCCTTACAGCTGGCTCAAATAGCAGCTGAAAATAGAGAAGCTGAGCATATTGTGTTTTGCGGCGTTCACTTCATGGCAGAAACAGCTGATATTTTAACAGCTGAAAATCAAAAAGTCATTTTACCCGATATGCGCGCTGGCTGTTCAATGGCTGATATGGCTACTATTCAGCAAACAGAAAAGGCATGGCCTGTCTTACAGGATCTTTTCGGAGATACGATTATTCCGCTTACGTATGTGAACTCTACAGCTGCAATTAAATCTTTTGTAGGCGAACATGATGGTGCAACAGTAACATCGTCAAATGCAAAAAATATGGTGGAGTGGGCATTTTCTAAAAAAGAGCGCATTCTCTTTTTGCCAGATCAGCATTTAGGCAGAAACACTGCTTATGATTTAGGTGTTGGACTAGATGAAATGGCCATTTGGAATCCTATTGATGAAATGCTTGAATATGAAGGGGATATAAACAACATCAAGGTGATTCTGTGGAAAGGTCACTGTTCTGTGCACGAAAATTTCACGGTTAAAAATATTGATTATTTACGCGAGAAGCAGCCTGATATGAATATTATTGTTCATCCGGAGTGTTCTTATGAAGTGGTGCAAAAATCAGATTATGCAGGTTCTACAAAATATATTATTGATACAATTGAAAAAGCTCCTTCAGGCTCTAAATGGGCCATTGGCACGGAAATGAACTTAGTGAAACGGATTATCAACAGTCATCCGGATAAAGAAATTGTTTCGCTTAATCCTTATATGTGTCCTTGTTTGACGATGAACCGAATTGATTTGCCTCACTTGCTGTGGGCTTTAGAAAGCATCGAAGAAGGAACAGAAGTGAATCAAATCAAGGTGGATAAACATACAGCACAAGGGGCGATCAAAGCGCTAACGAATATGTTAGAACGAGCATAAAGATTTTTAAGACAATTAAAAAGAGAAGGTCTAAAAGAAGACTTATTGACATATTGTTTGTGTTGATAAGTCTTTTTTTCTTTATCATAAAAACTTGAACCAAACTGTGGGCGAAATGAATAAAAAAATGGTTCAAGGCATATCTTGTGATGAACAAACAGAACTTACTTTGATTTTGCACATATAGATGGCAGAGACTCTACTCGGGAGGGGAATGACGTTGAAAATCCATATCGTTCAAAAAGGGGATACCCTTTGGAAAATCGCTGAAAAGTATGGGGTTAATTTTGAAGAGTTAAAAAAAGCGAATTCTCAATTAAGCAATCCAGACATGATCATGCCTGGAATGAAAATTAAAGTTCCGACAAGCGGAGTGCCTGTTCAAAAAGAAGGAGCTCCTTCACCTGGTATAAAAGAAATGCCTAAAGTTCAACATCCTTATAGTGACCAATCCACAAAAGCTTATCCAGTAACGGAAATTGATGAAAGTCCAGATGAGAAAAAGTCAGCTAATCAGCCTGCTCAAACACCGTTTATGCAACCGATAAAAGAAGCACCAATTGCGCAGCCAAAGAAAGAAGCACCGATTGCTCAACCGAAAAAGGAAGCGCCGATTGCGCAGCCAAAAAAAGAAGCACCGGTCGCACAGCCTAAAAAAGAAGCACCAATTGCGCAGCCTAAAAAAGAAATGCCAGTTGCGCCAAAGCTTCCTAAATTAAAGCCAATTGCACCTGAGATTGATATTAACAATTATTACACCGTTAATATGGCGATGCAGGCTCCAAAAAAAGAAGCACCAAAAGAACTACCCAAGCATGAATCGCCAGAAAGTCCTGAGATGGAGAGTATAGAAATGCCTCCTCAAATGCCATGTTACCCAATCATGCCGATATCGCCTGTGATGCCAGGCTACGGATTTAATTATATGCCGTGTCATCCGCCAATGTATGCACCGCAGCCATATCCAATGCCAATGTATCAACAGGCTCCAATGTATCATCACGGTTATGAAAACGAATCGTTTGAAGAACATGCAATGGGCGCTCACATGGCACCGATGCCAATGTATCCAATGATGCCACACAGCTGCTATGGACCGGTACAATGTTCTCCTTGTCCGCCTCCATGGGGATATCAGCAGCCCGTTTATCCGGCCTATCATCAAGCACCGATGTATCCACAAGTACAAGGAGCTATGACAGGTGGCCATTATGAAAGTTCTTCCGATGGTTTTGGAAACGCACCTTACCATTATGGGCAGCAATATGCGCCACAGCAGCAAGGAGACTGCGGATGCGGTGAACCAAGACCTGACGACTATGCACCACAGCAGCCTTATCCACAGTACCAACAGCAGGTACCTTATGGCTTTCAGGACCCAAGGGCACCCTATCTAGCCCCATATGGCATGATTGGTGTACCTTCGTATCCTGCGTTTGACCCAAATGCATTTAGTATTCCAGAATATGATGAGTACGACGAAGATGAAGATTGATTATTATAGACGAGACGATTTTAATTTAAATCGTCTCTTTCTCTATTTGAAAAAAAGAGATATTCACGTTGAGACCTACCGTATGAAAAAGCCTCATGTCATCATAGCGGATACGAATAAAGGAAAAAAAGTAATAAAAGCATACAGAGACAAAGGTAAAATTGAACATGTTTATCATTTTTTATCTCAGATTCAACAAGGGTACGCTGTTAATTTCGAAGCTTACCCAGAAGGGGAACTTTATATAAAGGACCGTCATTTGTATTGGGCGATGATGCCTTTTGTTAAGCAAGTAAAAGAGGTAACGTATGAAAGTTTTCAGGATCGCGAAGAAGTATTACAAGCATTGATCCGCTATCATGGAGAAGTTCATAAAAAGAAAATAGCCGCGTATACAAAGCTTTCTGAGTATGATCTTATTTTAAAATGGAAAAAGCGGCTTTCCTCTTTTCGAGAAACCTCACATATATTTAGGGAATTTAATCAATTTCATGTATATAAAGACATTGTGACTTGGGGAGAAAAAGCTTTAGTCTTAATGGAACGTTTCAAAGATAGTGGGTTGAACTGTTCCATTATTCACGGTGACGTTGCTTCACATAATTTCTTGAAAACAAACCACTTGGGTATTGTTATGATTGATTTTGACTTATCGGCTAAAGCTCCTGCTCTTTATGACTATGTTCAGCTTGTCCAGCGCTTTTTGCCTTACGTCCAGTGGTCGATGAAAGAACTACTTCAACACTCGAAAATAAAAGAATTAAGCAAGCAGCGTTTTTTTCTTGCTTCTTTACTATTTCCATCGATGCTGATGAGAAACTGGAATGTAAATGTCTCTGCTTTATCATGGGCAAATCGCCAAAGGTTAATGCAGCAATCAGTCGAAGAATGGTCACAGCGTACACATTTTTATCGAGTGATTTACCAGCACTTACAAAACCTACATGACATGTAAAGAGTTTATAAACACTTCATCGAATAAGAAACGGCTCGTCTTTTAATCCTAATAGTAAGCTCAGAGTAAATAGAGCTTAAATTAGGGGGCGATTATGTTGAATAGGTATGTAGCAACTTCTTTAGCTTTTGCATGTATGATGGGACTTGGCGCTTGCAATAACAAAGACCAAGGTATGGAACAGCGCTATACAGATACGACACAGCCTGTTGGGTATCATACAAATGAAAAAGCGAATGAACATCGCGTAGATAATCCGAAAGGTCCAATGACTGAAGTTTTAGATGGGAATGGAACACCTAATTATCCGTTAAACGTAAGTGATGGACGTTTTGACAATCCGACAAACCCTTATGGAAACATCAATAATACAAATGATCGTACAAATGGTGTTGCTAATATGTATTATGGTGAAGATTATCCAAGAGACTTTACAGAAAAAGTGGCTGATCGGGCTGCAAGCGTTAAAGGTGTAGAAAATAGTCGCGCCGTTGTCCGTGGAGATCAGCTATTAGTTGCTGTGGATCCGGCCAAAGACATAAATAACGGCCGTTTAAAACAAAACGTGCTCGATAAAGTAAAGCCTATTGCAAAGGACTACAATGTTCAAGTAAAAGTAGATCATGATGTATTTATGAACGCTCGCTCTCTTGATGACGATATTCGAAATGGAAAAGACCGAAATACGATTCAAACTAATTTCAATGGTCTATTTGAATCAGTCGATGAGAATGTCAATCATAAACATCGTTAAATGAAGAAGCAGCTGTCTGTGAAGGACGGCTGTTTTTTTGATGAGAAGACATATAAAAAAGCTGCCATTGAAGCCAGGCAGCTATTCCTCGAACATGTAACTATTAATTTTTCTTGTTAGAAGCAGATTTGTTTGTTGTTTTGGATTCCGCTTCTTCCTTTTGAGCGTTAGTTTCATTTTGTTTGAGGCGACCTTCTCTTTTTTTCGTATCTGCTGGTGCCGTAGCGACACTCTTTGTATTTTTTACATTTTTTGCAGAAGAGCTTGTCTCATTAGCTTGTGTGTTTGGCTTCTCGTTGTTAGTTGTCTGACTATTTTCGTATTCAGCTTCCACGTCGCTTGCTAGAGCTGCAGAAACTTGAGCGTAAGTATTGTCTGTATAGTTCATCATATTTTCGTATACTTCAGGGCTCGCGAGTCCATCAGGTTCTACGCTTGCTTCTTCTTTCTTAATCGTTTCAGTCCATTCTTTTGTTTCTTGAATAAGTTTTTTTCCTATAATTACTTCTTCAACAATAACTGGTCTTTTGGTTATTTCTACTCGTTCTTCCATGATTGGAACACGAATAATTTCATCTTCTGTAAGTGGCCCAGCGTTATAGTCTCCGTCAACTACAGGGCGACGTTCAATATAAAACTCTTCTCTCGTAACAGGAACGTGTACAGTTCTTTCTTCCTCTATTACTTTTTTGTGGAGTTTTACTTCACCGACTTGGACGCGTTCTTTTAAGACATCTAATTTTTCTTCACGTAGTTGGACGGCTCTATGCTCGTTGTGTTCCGTATAGGTTCCGTACGCTGGAGTTTGTTCAGAGCTTACGGCATCTATCAAGATTAGAATTTTACCAGCAGCTACATCTGTCTCGCACTGCACGGCTGAGAAGTCTGGTATGCCCATGCGGATTAATTTTGATTTCAAGCCGTTTCCTTGTTTGAGCCCCATGCCGCCTGTCATCATGGTAAAAAAGTTATCCATCATGACGCCAGCTAATGAACTTACGGCAGGTGAACCAGCTTCAATAATTACATTTGTATCGTGACCTATTTGAAATGTATTGCTTTTACTGTTAGAAATGACCATAATGTCTGTTTCTCGATAACCTTGACGCTTTAAATTATGGATAACATCTAAAGCTTCTTTCTCTGAAAAAAAAGTTCCGACTACACGTTTATTCATTCTCATTACTTCAGCTCCCTTTTTATGAAAATAGATAATAGAAGTCCTTACAATTACTTCCACTATGTACATACCCTTCGAAAATTTAATTAAAACGTTCAAGAGAAAATTTTACAAATAGTGTGCAAATGTAACAAATACTCCATGTTTTCTTAACATAATATCGTAAAAGGGATTTGCTTCATAAAATAAGAGGATAAAAGAAAATAAGTAGGTCAAACTATTAGTGTAGATTTTCACAAAACCTTTTTAGATAATACTAAAAAGAGTATGATTAACGTGTGAGGTGAAGGTGAGTGAAGAAAGTCATTCATCAAGCAGCTTTTTTAATGCTAGTAAGTATTGTGCTTTGTATAATGCCATACCGTGCAGATGCGAATGAAAAGGAGCCGATGACATTATTTCTTGAGCGCGTGTATGTGGATGGAGTCGTAAGTCAAGAGATGATCAAAAGCCCTTCTATGACGAAAAAACAATTAATGAAAAAATATAAAAATTGGCGACTGCTTAAAGAAACGGATCAAGAGCTAGTTTTTAGAACAAGCATAGACGATATTTCACCTATTTTAAAAGAAAACGGTTATGTAGGGCTTTCTGTTAACGGTATTCTCTCAGCATTTGAAGGCAAACCAGCTTCGTCGCAGCACATTATACAGTCGTTTTTTCAAATTGACATCAAAAGGCTTGAGAGTTATCAGCATGAACAATTAAAGAAAGGTATTCGCGTTCAATCAAAAGATGAATATCTTTCTCTCATTAATTTCTATAAAATCTATCAGCTCCAGCAGCGGCCGCTTTCAATCAAGTAGCCGTTTTTTAGTATGGTAAAATAATTATTGAATTCAACATTCTAAATTGCTTCTATTTGCTTTTGGCGATATGTTAAAATGGTATTCAGCAGTCTAGTATTGTATATATTTTAAAAGGTCATTCATCAATAGAAGTGGGCGGTTCTATTTTTTACAGCTATTGTAAAAATAGGTTGACAAAGATGAAAAGAGGCAAACGTTCTCTTGAACGTCTTTTTAAAAAGCAGCTTTAAAGGAAAATAGAGAACGATGCGGGCAGGATTCTTCGTAGGCAAAGTTGAAGATCACTGCCCGCGCGTACGTGATTAAGGAGAGAGCTTATTGTTTGATTATATCAAAGGCACCGTTACATATATAAATCCTGAGTATGTAGTAATCGAAAACAACGGGATAGGCTATCAAGTCTTTACGCCGAATCCATATGTATTTTCAATTGATGAACAACCCAAGACGGTTTACACCTATCAATATGTAAGAGAAGACGTAATTGCACTTTACGGGTTTGCTTCCCGAGAACAAAAGGATTTATTTATGAAGTTAATTAGCGTGTCAGGAATCGGCCCAAAAGGCGGTTTAGCTATTTTAGCGTCAGGTAATCCAGCGCAGGTTGTCCAAGCTGTGGAAGAGGAAGACGAGAAGTTTTTAGTTAAGTTTCCAGGAGTAGGTAAAAAAACAGCTCGACAGATGATTCTAGATTTAAAAGGAAAACTGCATGATATTGTACCAGATGCCGTTCCTTCTTTATTTGCAGATTTGGACGCACAAGAAGTCAAATCTCAAAGTTCAGAAGCACTCGATGAAGCGATTGAAGCACTGAAAGTATTAGGTTATGCAGAAAGAGAAATCAAAAAAATTGTTCCGGCTTTAATGAAGGAAACGATGACAACGGATCAGTATATTAAAGAAGCGTTAAAACGATTATTGAAACAATAAGTAAGGGAGGAGTAAAATGGACGATCGTATTGTAACGGGAGATGTTCTTGGTGAAGAAGAAATCATCGAGCAAAGTTTGCGGCCGCAAACCTTACAGCAGTACATTGGTCAGCATAAAGTAAAATCCCATCTTGACATTTTTATTAAAGCTGCCAAAATGCGAAGCGAAACGTTAGATCACGTGCTTTTATATGGTCCTCCAGGATTGGGGAAAACAACTCTTGCTACTATTATCGCTAATGAAATGGGCGTGCAAATCCGAACGACCTCAGGACCAGCTATTGAGCGTCCAGGAGACTTAGCCGCAGTTTTAACTAGCTTAGAGCCTGGAGATGTGCTTTTTATTGATGAAATTCATCGATTAAATCGTTCGGTTGAAGAAGTACTATACCCAGCAATGGAAGATTTCTGTTTAGATATTGTTATTGGAAAAGGACCGAGTGCACGTTCCGTCCGTCTGGATTTGCCTCCGTTTACGCTAGTAGGTGCAACGACAAGAGCAGGGCTTTTATCTTCTCCTTTGCGTGATCGCTTCGGCGTTTTAAGCCGTTTAGAATATTACCAAGAAGAAGATCTTGCTTCGATAGTAGAAAGGACAGCCGCTATTTTAGATGTAGAGATTGATGAGAAAGCTACGTTTGAGATGGCTAGGCGTGCTAGGGGAACCCCGCGTATTGCGAATCGCTTGCTTCGAAGAGTCAGAGATTTTGCTCAGGTCAAAGGAGACGGAGCCATAACCGAAAGGCTTGCCAACGAAGCATTAGAAATGTTGCAGGTGGACCGTTTAGGTCTTGATCATATTGACCATAAATTATTAAGAGGGATTATCGAAAAATTTAGGGGCGGACCTGTAGGGTTAGACACCATATCGGCTACTATTGGTGAAGAGTCTCACACAATTGAAGACGTATACGAGCCGTATCTATTGCAAATCGGCTTTTTGCAGCGAACGCCGCGAGGACGAATTGTGACGCCTTTGGTTTATGATCATTTTCAGCTGGAGGTGCCTGATCAGTGAATGATATGCCTAAGATGCTTATCACATTAGGGGGCATTTTAGTCGTCATTGGGCTATTATGGCAGTTTGTTGGCAAGCTTCCTGGCGATATTTTTATCAAAAAAGGAAATACAACCTTTTATTTCCCGATTGTGACATGTATTCTAGTAAGCGTTGTGTTATCACTTATTTTTTATGTAATTGGCAAATTTAAATAATTAAGTAGAAACAGGTGAACATTTTGAAAGTAGATTTATTTGATTTTCATTTACCAGAAGAATTGATTGCCCAAACGCCGCTTGAGCAGCGAGATGCGTCAAGACTCATGGTATTAAACAAGGAAACAGGAAGTGTGAAGCATCATATGTTTCATGACCTTCTTGATTATGTGCAAGAAGGAGATTGTTTAGTGTTAAACGACACGCGTGTTCTTCCTGCACGATTATTTGGGACAAAAGAAGATACAGGTGCTAATATTGAAGTATTGCTTTTAAAACAAACACAAGGCGATACGTGGGAGACGCTTGTAAAACCGGCTAAGCGAGTAAAAGAAGGCACGGTTATTTCGTTTGGTGACGGACGTCTGACAGCTGTATGTAAAGAAACGAGCGACCAAGGCGGACGTTTGTTAGAATTTAACTATGAAGGCATCTTTTATGAGGTGTTGGAACAACTGGGAGAAATGCCGCTGCCGCCTTATATTAAAGAACGCTTGGATGATCAAGAGCGCTACCAAACGGTTTTTGCTCGCGAACAAGGTTCTGCAGCAGCGCCAACAGCAGGTCTTCACTTTACAGAAGAGATGCTTGAACAGTTAAAAGAAAAAGGTGTGCATATTGCATTTTTAACGCTTCATGTCGGATTGGGTACATTCCGTCCAGTCAGCGTTGACGACTTAGAAGAGCACGATATGCACTCAGAGTTTTATCAAGTGAGTGAAGGAACCGCTGCTTTACTAAACAGCGTACGCGAAAAAGGCGGTCGCATTATTTCAGTAGGCACAACTTCTACCCGTACCCTTGAAACGATTGCAACTGAGCATAACGGCAAATTTGTTGCTTCTTCAGGCTGGACCAATATTTTTATCTTCCCAGGGTATGAATTTAAAGCAATTGATGGAATGATTACAAATTTCCACCTTCCAAAATCTACGCTCATTATGCTTGTAAGTGCCTTAGCAGGAAGGGAAAACGTCATTTCTGCCTATGAACAAGCTGTAGCAGAGAAGTATCGCTTTTTCAGCTTCGGCGACGCGATGCTAATTTTGTAATTTAACATGAAAGGAATACATCAATGACAGCAATTCGTTACGAACATATAAAAACTTGTAAACAAACAGGAGCGCGTTTAGGGATTGTCCATACGCCTCACGGCTCATTTGAAACGCCTATTTTTATGCCAGTAGGCACATTAGCTACAGTAAAAACAATGTCTCCGGAAGATTTAAAAGCAATGGGAGCAGGCATTATTTTAAGTAATACGTATCATTTATGGCTTCGTCCGGGTCATGAAATTGTTAAAAAAGCGGGAGGCCTTCATAAATTTATGAACTGGGATCGTCCCATCTTAACGGATTCAGGCGGCTTCCAAGTTTTTAGCTTAAGTGATTTGCGCCGTATTGAAGAAGAAGGAGTTCATTTCCGCAACCATTTGAATGGAGACAAGCTTTTCTTATCTCCAGAAAAAGCGATGGACATTCAAAATGCGCTTGGGTCTGATATTATGATGGCATTTGATGAATGTCCACCTTATCCAGCAGAATATGACTACTTAAAACGTTCAGTTGAACGCACAAGCCGCTGGGCAGAGCGATGCCTTGAGGCTCACAGCCGCCCTCAAGACCAAGGTCTTTTTGGGATTGTTCAAGGCGGAGAGTTTGAAGATTTACGCCGTCAAAGTGCAGCTGATTTAGTTTCAATGGACTTCCCAGGTTATGCTGTGGGAGGCCTGTCAGTTGGAGAACCAAAAGATGTAATGAATCGTGTGCTTGAGTTTACGACGCCATACTTACCAACCGACAAACCACGTTATTTAATGGGAGTAGGATCACCTGACTCGTTAATTGATGGAGCGATTCGCGGGATCGATATGTTTGATTGCGTATTACCAACGCGTATTGCACGTAACGGAACGCTTATGACAAGCGAAGGTCGTCTTGTTGTTAAAAATGCAAAATATGCAGAAGACTTCGGTCCGATTGATCCAAATTGTGACTGCTATACATGTCAAAATTATTCAAGAGCGTATATTCGCCACTTAATTCGTTGTAATGAAACGTTTGGAATTCGTTTAACATCTTACCATAACTTATATTTTCTGCTAAACTTAATGGAGCAAGTCCGTGAAGCCATTCGCGAAGACCGACTTGGCGATTTCCGCGATGAGTTCTTTGAAAAATATGGGTTTAACGGCCCGGACGCAAAGAATTTCTAGGTCACTACAGGAATTTTCATCAAATTTATGAATGAGTACCTGTTGATAATATAAATAAAAGGAGGAGTTTTCATGGGTGTTTTACAAAATATTTGGCCATTACTTTTAATGTTTGTCATTTTCTATTTCTTGTTAATCCGTCCACAGCAAAAACGTCAAAAAAACGTACAGCAAATGCAATCAGCACTTAAAAAAGGTGATAAGGTTGTTACAATTGGCGGTATGCACGGTTTGGTAGACGCAATTGATGAGTCACAAGTTGTGGTTCGCAGCACTGACGGTTCAAAATTAACGTTTGATCGCAATGCTATTCGTGAAGTAAGAAGCGTAGATTAATAAAAAAACGTCACGTACATGTACGTGACGTTTTTTTATGCTTCTCGTGAACCGGCAATGTTTACGCCAACAATTCCCCCGAGAATAGCGACTCCAATAAATCCAGCGTGAAATAACAGCTGCTGTGCAGAAAACAGGTGACTATAGCCGAGGAATTGTAGTAAAAACATTAAAAAAGAATAAGAAACACCAGTGGCTCCTCCAACAAGAAGTCCCTTTGAACCGTTTCGTCCTCCCGCAATAAATCCTCCGATAAACAGTGTAATAAATGAGAGAATAAGTAAAAATAAACGGACCGACTGTTCTTCAACCGATGTGAATTTTAAAATAAGCGAAAAGATAATGCTAATCGCTAAAGCCATCACTAAGATTGTTGCTACTCCCGCAAATACAGCGTTACTCATTCGTTTTGCACCCAACTTGTTTCCCCCTCATGAAATAAAAAGATAGGTGAACCCTTAGTACGAGCATATTCGGGATGACTTCAAAATAGACGCATAAAAGTAAGGCTATTTTAAAATAAATGGTACAAACTACAAGGGAATACATAAAGGAGGTCTTTGCAGTGGAACTATTGATCATGGTTGCGCGAACCGTGCTTTTATACGTAGTAGTTTTAATTATTTTTCGCGTCATGGGTAAAAGGGAAATAGGAGAGCTGAGCATTTTGGATTTAGTTGTCTTTATTATGATTGCTGAAATGGCAGTAATGGCTATTGAAAACCCGAAAGATCCTTTGCTGTATTCAATTCTTCCGATGTTAACGCTTCTTATTATTCAAATCGGCTTAGCTATATGGTCTCTTAAAAGCAATCGAATGCGAAATTTTATTGATGGCAAACCTAGTATTATCATTGAAAATGGAAAAATAAACGAACATGAAATGAAAAGGCAGCGATATAACTTCAATGACTTGCTCGTGCAGCTGCGAGATAAAAATATAAAAAATGTAGCTGATGTTGAATTTGCTATTTTAGAATCTTCAGGAAGGCTATCCGTGTTTGAAAAAGATCAGCAATCACGTGAAAAAGGCAATTTGAATTTGCCTTTTATCATTGACGGCATTATTCAAGAAGAGCATCTGCTGCATGAACATCAAACGACGGAATGGTTAAAGACAGAGCTGGCAAAGCTAGGGTATTCAAACTTAGATAAGATTTCATATTGCAGCTACGACAACGGAAAATTTTTTATAGATTTGGTAGATGTGAAACAATAAAACGCGGATTGCTCCGCGTTTTATTTTCGTTTAAAATAGCGTAAAACAGAAAAACGGTTTAATTCTTCTTTTGTTATCAGTCTAAAAAGCAGCAAAAACAGTACGTATACAACGCTTGTAAGTGCAATTGATAAAACGGTTCGTAAGCTCAAAGGGATGGAAGTGAAAAGATTCATATAAGCGAAGTGTCCGGTAAAACCTGATATGCCCATTACAGCAAAGCTGCGAAGGTACTCAAACACATGAAGCTTATACGTAATTTTTTTCATAACCGTAGACAGATGTAAAAGAGTGACAAGCATCATTCCAACAACAATTGCAAGACCAGCTCCCATAATGCCTAGATTGGGCTGAGTTGCGAGTAAGAAGATAAGAGATGTTTTGACCGCTGCTCCTATAAAACTGTTAATCATGGCGGCTTTTGCAAGGTCTAGCGCTTGCAGAACAGCTTGAAGCGGCCCTTGAAAGTAATAAAAGATAAAAAAAGGCGCCATTACTTTGACAAAAATAGCAGCTTTGTCAGAACCATACATCAATTCCATTACCGGATTAGCAAATACATAAAGAACAACAACGGCCAGACCGCCTGTTACAAACGACAAGCGGAGAGCTTGATGAAGCCGATATTCGATTTGTTTCATTTGATTCTGTGCAAGAGATTCACTGATTGCGGGAACCAAAGAAGTGGATAGAGACACCGTTACAAAAGAAGGCAACATCAGGAGAGGGAGTGCAAAGCCTGTTAATTCCCCGTACTGCTTCGTTGCTACAGCTGTCGCTACTCCTGCAATTGCTAAACTTTGAGCTACTACAATCGGTTCTAAAAACCAAGAAATTGACCCAATCATGCGGCTTCCTGTCGTGGGAAGAGCGATTCGCATTAAGTCAAAGAACGTATCTTTGCCTGCATGTAAAGAAGCAAAAAATTTTCGTCTTACCGTTATTTTCTTCTTTCGCTTGAACATAAACACCATATAAAACAGTGAAGCTAGTTCTCCAAATACAGAAGATAGCATAGCGCCAGCCGCAGCGTACTCAATTCCATAAGGCAAAAATGCTTTTGTACATACGGCAATTAACGTAATGCGCACCACTTGTTCGATAATTTGAGAATAAGCGGCAGGCTTCATTTGCTGCTTTCCTTGAAAATATCCGCGGATGACAGACGAGACGGCGATGATTGGAATAACTGGAATAATCGCAAGCAGCGGATAGATCGTACGTGAATCTGTAAAGAAGGTTTTTGCTACAACGGGAGCGAATAATATTAGTCCGAGCGTAAATAAAATGCTCAGCGTACACGTAATACTTAAAGAGACGACAAGTATTTTTTTTATTTTATGCCTGTCACCTAAAGCTTCTGCTTCTGCCACTAACTTGGATATGGCAACCGGTAGCCCAAGCTGTGTTAAGGTGATTACTAATACCAGCGTGGGGACCGCCATCATATAAAGTCCCACACCTTCGTCTCCAATCATTCGAGCCACCACAATTCGATTGACAAACCCGAGTACACGTGTAATTAAGCCAGCAATTATTAAAATAATAGTTCCCTGTAAAAATTTAGACATATACTCACTCTTTCTTGAGGTTTATACAGTGAATATATGCGCCCCCGGTGTCCAAGCATGACAAGTATTCCTCATACGAGAAAGAAATTTTACGCAAAATGTCAAACGGAAAGGAGGATCGATATGACACATCCATTTATTTCAGCTTCGAAAGAACTTATACAGCCTGTCTTATCCAGCAAAATGGAAGAATTTCATATGCTTGGATATGAAGAAGTAACGGAGAACGATTTATTGAGTTATTTAGAAATGAAAAAATGGAAAAAAGAAAGGGAGCTATCTCTCCATCAAGTTGTAAATGATATTTTATCTGTTAAGATCACGCAGGTGATGAGTTATGTAACAATTGAATCTTATAAATCTGATATGTTCTCAAGTGTTAATAATGGAGAAGACTGGAAAGAATTATTAAAGTAAAGCTTGTAAAATACATGTATTAAAATTTGATAAGGTCTTTATTTGACAGACATTAGGTTATGAATGATAATTAGATTGGTCATTTATCTATTGTTATCATTTCATGTTTTTTACATAAGAAGGAGGATTTTCTGTCGATGGTTAAAAGAGGACGTATCGTTGCCTTTTTCCTCTTAGTACTGCTTGTGTTTAGTACAATCGGAACAACGATGACTGGAATTACAAAAGATATTAAACTTGGCCTCGACCTTCAAGGTGGATTTGAAATTTTATATAAAGTCAGTCCAGCTAAAAAAGGCGATGTCATTGACAAAAAGGCACTTAACAGCACGGTTGAAGCGCTCCGTCAACGTGTCGATGTACTGGGAGTTAGTGAGCCCAGCATTCAAATTGAAGGAAACGACCGCATCCGCGTTCAGCTAGCTGGTGTCACGAATCAAAAGCAAGCCAGGGATCTGTTATCAACTCAAGCAAACTTAACGTTCCGTGACGTGAACGATAAGGTGCTGATGGATGGTACAGACTTAGCGCAAGGCGGAGCAAAGCAATCGTTTGACCAAAGCAATCAGCCTAGCGTCTCACTAAAGTTAAAAAATGCGAAAAAATTTGAAAAGATCACGCGAGAGCTTTCTCAAAAACCAGCACCTAACAATTTAATTGTCATTTGGCTGGATTATGAAGAAGGAAAAGACTCGTACCAAAAAGAAGCGACAAAACAAAATCCGAAGTATCTATCTGCAGCCTCTGTTAGCAGCGTGTTAACACAGCCAGATGTTGAGATTTCAGGTGGCAACTTCACAGTGAAAAGTGCAACGCAGCTGGCGGAATTGCTAAATGCCGGGTCGCTGCCGGTTAAATTAGATGAATTATACTCTACATCCGTTGGAGCACAGTTTGGAGAAGAAGCTCTTCATACGACTATATTAGCGGGTATTATCGGCATCGGAATTATCTTCCTTTACATGCTGTTTTTCTATCGTTTACCGGGGCTTATTGCCGTTATTACACTCAGTTTTTATATCTACTTAAACTTAGTGGTATTTGACTGGATGCACGTGGTTATGACGCTTCCAGGTATTGCGGCTCTTATTCTCGGTGTAGGTATGGCAGTAGATGCGAATATCATTACCTACGAGCGGATTAAAGATGAACTGAAAACAGGAAGGTCTGTTATATCGGCTTACCGGGCAGGGAATCGTCGTTCACTTGCGACCATTTTTGATGCCAATATTACAACGATGTTAGCGGCTCTTGTATTATTCTTTTATGGTCAAAGTTCAGTAAAAGGATTTGCCACAACGTTAATGATCGGGATTGTGCTAAGCTTTGTAACTGCTGTTTATGGTACTCGTTTACTAATGAGTCTTTTAGTAAACAGCCGCTGGTTTGATAAAAAACCAGGCTACTTTGGCGTGAAGAAAGAGCAAATTCACGATTTAAGCAAAGATGACGGCACAACCGTTTTACCTACAGCGTGGGATAAAATTGACTTTGTTAAATACCGTAAAGCATTTTTCACGTTTTCAAGCGTGCTTGTGATTATCGGTATTATCTCGGTTGCTGTGTTCAGGCTGAACCTCGGTATTGACTTTACGAGCGGAACTCGCATAGAGATTCCGGCAAATCATACCGTTACGCAGGCTGAGATACAGCGCGAAATGAAGTCTCTCGATATCAAAACGGATGACGTAGTTATTACAGGGAAAAGTAATGATACGGGTGTCGTACGTGTAGTTGGGGTCTTGAATAAAAAAGAAATTGCCAATTTAAAAGATCACTTTAAAGATAAATACGGTTCTGAACCAAATGTAAGCACCGTTTCACCGACAGTAGGAAAAGAACTGGCGAAAAATGCAATGATGGCGATTGTAATTGCTTCAATCGGAATTATCATTTATGTAACGATTCGATTTGAATTTTACATGGCGCTTGCAGCCGTGCTTGCCCTGTTGCATGATGCGTTCTTTATCGTTACGGTCTTTAGTTTAACGAAGTTAGAGGTTGATTTAACGTTTATTGCTGCTGTCTTGACGATTGTTGGTTACTCAATTAACGATACGATCGTTACGTTTGACCGCATTCGTGAAAATATGCAGAAATTTAAATCCAAATCGTTTGACGATTTGGCGTTTATCGTAAATCTAAGTTTGCGTGAAACGTTTACTCGTTCAATGAACACCGTGTTAACAGTTGTAATTGCAGTTGTAGCACTTCTTCTATTCGGAAGTGAATCGATTCAAAACTTCTCAATTGCCCTGTTAGTAGGCTTAATCCTTGGTGCATATTCATCTGTGTTTATTGCTGCTCAGCTATGGCTTGTGTGGAAAGGAAAACAGTTGAAGCGTGAGGAACAAAAAGAAGTAGAAAGCAAGTAATTCAAAAACGTGCGAAGTGTTCGCACGTTTTTTTGTACGTGAAAATTCAAGCCGTACTGTCAGAAAAATGTGCTTATTTTCTTTCGTTGCTCCATTTCATCCACTCTAGTATAATAATGTGGGTTAAGGGGTGAAGAGACATGTTACAGTCAAAAAAACGTTGGAATGTTCAAGAATGTGATGAACAACTTGTTAATGAATTTGTAGAAAACCTCAATATTACACCTCTAGTAGCTTCGTTATTACTTAATAGAGGCATGACAACAGTAGAAGCGGCACGTGAGTTTTTACACGTTGATGCACAAACGTTCCACGATCCGTTTTTATTGCATGATATGGACAAAGCAGTGGCTCGTATTCAGCAAGCAATTGATCATAATGAAAAAATTATGATTTATGGAGATTACGATGCTGACGGCGTCAGCAGCACTTCTGTTATGTTATCTGCTTTACAGCAGCTTGGCGCTGATGTTGATTTTTATATTCCTAATCGCTTTACAGAAGGTTATGGGCCGAATAAGGCGGCATTTGATAAAATAAGCGCAGGCGGCTATCAGCTGGTGATTACGGTAGACACAGGTATTTCGGCAGTCGAAGAAACTGCGTATGCACGTGAATTAAACTTTGATTTAATTATTACTGATCACCACGAGCCGGGGCCGGTTTTACCGGATGCTTATGCAATTATTCATCCAAAGCTGCCGGGAAGTACATATCCATTTAAAGAACTGGCAGGTGTAGGAGTCGCTTTTAAACTCGCTCATGCGCTGTTAGGGGAGCTTCCGGAACATTTGTTAGAACTAGCAGTAATTGGGACGATTGCTGACTTAGTTCCTTTAGTCGAAGAAAACCGCTTAATTGCTCGCAAAGGTCTTGACTATCTCAAGCTCACTAAGCGCACCGGAATTGAAGCGCTGCTGAGCGTATGTGGAGTAAAACGTGAAGAAATTAATGAGGATACAATTGGATTTGCGATGGCTCCTCGCATTAATGCAGTAGGACGTCTTCAAGATGCCGATCCAGCTGTTCATTTGCTTATGACGACAAATGCTGAAGAGGCAAAAGGCTTAGCTAAAGAAATTGATGCGTTAAACAAGGAAAGGCAGCAAATCGTAAACGATATTACAGAGGAAGCCGTTGAATTTGTTGAGAGTATGTATCCTCCGGATGAAAACAGCGTTCTTATTGTAGAGGGAGAAGGATGGAATGCAGGCGTTGTTGGAATTGTCGCTTCTAGGCTCGTAGAAAAATTCTATAGACCAACAATTGTACTAAGTATTGACTCTGAAAACCGTATTGCCAAAGGTTCAGCAAGAAGTATCGAAGGTTTTGACTTATTCGCGAACTTATCTAAGTGCCGTGACATTTTGCCGCATTTTGGAGGGCATCCAATGGCAGCCGGCATGACATTAAACAGCGATGATGTAGAAGAGCTGCGCAGACGTCTTAATGAACAAGCAAGCAACGTGTTAACCGAACAGGATTTTATTCCAATTACATCAGTTGATACAGTATGCACAACAGAGGAAATTACGCTGGAAAACATTGAACAAATGAGTGCGCTTGCTCCATTTGGTATGCATAACCCGAAGCCAAAAGTTCTCATTAAAGATGTTCATACAACATCTATGCGGAAAATTGGTGCTAATAAAAATCATTTAAAACTCGTATTTGAAGACAGCGGTGTATCGGTTGATGCAGTAGGATTTGGGTTAGGCTATATATTAGATGAAGTATCTCCTATAGCTAAAGTATCATTAGTAGGTGAACTATCTATTAATGAGTGGAATAATATGCGCAAGCCGCAGCTGATGGTGGAAGATATTTCTGTAGATGAATGGCAGATATTTGATTATCGCAGTGCAGTTGATGTCAAACGTTTCTTTCAGCAGGTATTTACGGATCAAATGAAAGTTGTTGCTTTTCACGCTTCAACAATTGATAAATACAAGTCGCTGCTGCCGATGGAGCATGTTGTTCTTATTCAAGATGAAGAACAGGCAAAAGCATGTATGTTTGCAGGGGAACAGATCGTTTTATTAGATTTGCCTCCTTCACGGAAATGGCTTGAATGTTTGTTTGTCCAAGGTATCCCTTCTAGAATATACGCTATTTTCTTAACGGAAGAAGACCATTATTTTGATACAATCCCAACTCGCGATCATTTTAAATGGTTTTACGGCTTTTTAGCGAAAAAGGGTCCATTTGATTTAAAACGCTACAAAGAAGATTTAGCGATTCATAAGGGCTGGTCAAAAGAAACGATTGATTTTATGGCAAAGGTGTTTTTTGAGTTAGAATTTGTTACAATAAACAATGGCTTAATTTCGTTAGTGAAAAATTCTGCGAAACGTGATTTAATAGAATCTGCGACTTATCGCCAAAAGCAGCAGCAGATTGAAATAGAAAAAAACTTTATTTATACGTCATATGTACAGCTTAAAAATCAATTTCAAGATATTTTTAAGCGTTCGATTGAATGAGGAGGCAACATTAGAATGAATTTTAAAGATTATATTACAATTGTACCTGACTGGCCAAAACCAGGTATTACATTTAAAGATATCTCAACATTAATGGACAATGGTGATGCATACCGTGCCGCAACGGATGAGATTGTAAAATATGCGAATGATAAACAAGTTGATATTATTGTAGGGCCAGAAGCTCGCGGATTTATTGTTGGTTGTCCAGTAGCATATGCGTTAGGTATCGGTTTTGCACCTGTTCGTAAAGAAGGAAAATTACCGCGTGAAGTAATCAAAGTAGATTACGGTTTAGAATACGGTAAAGACGTATTAACGATTCACAAAGATGCAATTAAGCCAGGTCAGCGCGTGTTGATTACAGATGATTTATTAGCAACAGGCGGTACAATTGAAGCGACAATTAAGCTTGTCGAAGAATTAGGTGGAATTGTTGTTGGAGCTGCGTTCTTAATTGAACTTTCTTACCTTGACGGCCGTGACAAACTAGACGGTTACGATGTATTCACATTAATGACGTATTAAGAAGAACGATCACATAAAAAAGAGTACCTGATACAGGTGCTCTTTTTTCGTTAAAAAACGTTAATACGTAAAATGGAAATGATGTAAATTTGATAAATTAAACGCAAAGGCTTTACATCCTTGGATTTTTTCAAGATAATAGTTACAATATGAATTAAAAATGCTAGTTGATAAAAGGTGATTTCATGGCAAATGAGCAAGTCCTAACAGCGGAACAGGTCATTGACAATACGAAGCGATATTTAAATGAAGAAGACGTGGCTTTTGTACAAAAAGCATATGATTTTGCAAAAGAAGCTCACAAAGAACAATATCGCAAGTCGGGTGAACCATATATTATCCACCCGATTCAAGTCGCAGGAATTTTAGTTGATCTAGATATGGATCCAGCAACAATTGCAGCTGGATTTCTACATGATGTGGTTGAAGATACAGAGATAACACTAAAAGATTTAGAAAAAGCTTTTAATGAAGAAGTAGCAATGTTAGTAGACGGCGTAACGAAACTGGGAAAAATTAAATATAAGTCTAAAGAAGAGCAGCAGGCTGAAAATCACCGCAAGATGTTTGTAGCAATGGCTCAAGATATTCGAGTCATACTGATCAAACTTGCGGATCGTCTTCATAATATGCGTACGCTAAAGCATTTACCGCAGGAAAAACAGCGACGCATTTCAAATGAAACGCTTGAAATTTTTGCTCCTCTTGCTCATCGTCTTGGTATTTCAAAAATTAAGTGGGAGCTTGAAGATACAGCTTTACGTTACTTAAATCCTCAGCAATATTATCGCATTGTAAATTTGATGAAGAAAAAGCGTGCGGAACGCGAGCAGTATTTGGCTGAAGTTATTGATGAAGTTCGAGAGCAAGTAGATGAAGTGTCGATTAAAGTTGAAATTTCAGGACGTCCAAAACATATTTATTCCATCTATCGTAAAATGGCACTGCAAAACAAGCAGTTTAATGAAATTTACGATTTACTAGCTGTGCGCATTATTGTAAATAGCATTAAAGACTGCTATGCGGTGTTAGGAATTATTCACACGTGCTGGAAGCCAATGCCAGGACGTTTCAAAGATTATATTGCAATGCCAAAACAAAATATGTACCAGTCTCTTCATACGACGGTTATCGGACCAAAAGGTGATCCGTTAGAAGTTCAAATTCGAACGTTTGACATGCACCAAATTGCTGAGTATGGAATTGCTGCTCACTGGGCTTACAAAGAGGGAAAAACAGCTGAGCATGCTTCATTTGAAGAAAAGTTGACGTGGTTTAGAGAAATTTTAGAATTTCAAAATGACGCAAACGATGCAGAAGAGTTTATGGAATCTCTAAAAGTTGATTTGTTTTCTGACATGGTTTACATTTTTACGCCAAAAGGCGACGTCATTGAGCTTCCTTCGGGTTCTGTTCCAATTGATTTTTCCTATCGTATTCATTCTGAAATCGGAAATAAAACCATTGGAGCAAAAGTCAACGGCAAGATGGTTACGCTTGATTACCGTTTGAAAACGGGGGACATTATCGAAATTTTGACGTCTAAGCATTCGTATGGTCCAAGCAAGGACTGGTTAAAGCTTGCTCAAACGTCTCAAGCCAAAAATAAAATTCGCCAATTCTTTAAAAAGCAAAGCCGCGATGAAAATATTGAAAAAGGCAAAGAGCTGGTTGAAAAAGAAATTCGTCAAATGGAGTTTGACTTAAAAGAAGTATTAACAGCTGATAATATCAAACGAGTAGCGGAGAAGTTTAATTTCTCAAACGAAGATGATATGTATGCAGCTATTGGGTATAACGGATTAACTGCGGCTCAAGTAGCTAATCGTTTAACCGAGAAGTGGAGAAAGCAGCGCGATCAAGAACAAGAGATCCAAATTGATGATATTGCACGCGATACTGCGGCTAAGCGTGTTCGCCAGCATAAACGAAAAGATTCCGGGGTTATCGTACCGGGTGTAGAGAACATGCTGATTCGCTTGTCTAAATGCTGTAATCCAGTTCCTGGAGATGAGATTGTTGGTTTTATTACAAAGGGGCGAGGAGTATCTGTTCATAGAGCAGATTGTTTAAACGTTCACACAGATGATGCTGAAAGCCGCCTTATTCCTGTAGAGTGGGAAACACATATTAAAGAAGGCAAAGAGTTTAACGTGGAAATTGAAATTTCCGGATACGACCGCAGAGGCTTACTAAATGAAGTTCTGCAGGTTGTAAACGAGACTAAAACGAATATTTCAGCCGTTTCAGGAAAATCGGACCGAAACAAAATGGCTACGATTCATATGTCAATTTCTATTCATAACATCAGTCACCTTCATAAAGTGGTTGAGCGCATTAAGCAGCTTCGAGACATTTATTCAGTTCGCCGAATTATGCATTAAGAAAGGTCGTTATAAATGAGAGTAGTGGTACAAAGAGCAAAGAATGCAAAAGTAACTGTTGCAGGTGAGACGGTCGGTGAGATTAAGCACGGATATATGCTTTTAGTGGGCATTACCCATGACGATACTGAAGCTGATGCAGAGTATGTAGCGGATAAAATTGTGAATTTGCGAGTGTTTGATGATGAGTCTGGCAAAATGAATTTGTCGCTTCTAGATGTAGAAGGAGAAATTTTATCGGTATCTCAATTTACGCTGTACGGAGATTGCCGAAAAGGCAGAAGACCAAACTTTATGGGAGCTGCTAGGCCAGATCATGCTGTAACGCTTTACAACTATTTTAATAAAGTATTATCAGAAAAAAATGTTCGAGTAGAAACCGGCGCATTTGGTGAAATGATGGACGTATCATTTACAAATGACGGACCGGTCACGCTTATTGTAGAAAGCAAAGAAAAAACGCAGGCTCACAGATGAGTCTGCGTTTTTTCTTTGCTTTGAAAGTAGTGATTTAATCCTTCAGCGATAGCGGACGTAATCATTTGCTGATAACTGATGGAATTAATATACGTTTCTTCCCGTTCGTTGCTTAAAAAGCCCAGTTCAATTAATGTACTCGGACGTGTATTTTCGCGAAGAACATAATAGTTTCCAAAACGTTCTCCTTTGTCTTTCAATTTTGCATGATTAATAAGGGACTGATGAATAGAATGTGTGAGTGGACTGTCCTGATGCTGATGGTAATAATACGTCATAAGGCCAGTTAGCTGTGAGCTGTTCGTACTGTTGTAGTGAATGCTTATAAAAGCATCTGCTTTAGTCGATTGCAGCGTGCGCTGTGAAAGTAGAAGGTACTCATCATGGGTGCGGGTTAAAATGACGTGTGCGCCTTCTTTTTGAAGTTTGTTTTGTAAAATAAGTGCTGTTCGGAGAGTGAGGTCTTTTTCATATGTGCCCTGTGTGCCGATGGCTCCTTTGTCTTTTCCTCCATGGCCTGCATCAATAATAATTGTTTTGCCCTTTAGGTGCCGCAAGCTTTTACTCAGCGTATAAACAGGCTCACGCTGCGCTACCTGCATGCTAGGCTGAACGCTGCGAAGCGCTACGGTTTTCGTGAATTTTTTAAACACCCATCCTTGAATATCCGAGCTTTCTACATAATACCAATCTCCTTGACGGTCTGAAACGGATAGTCTTGTATTCTTCGTCAATTTATTTGTAATTGAAAATGAACGTCCTGGACCGCTCCGTACATGAAGAGAGTCAGCTGTTACAATAATGGGTTGATGGACCGGTACATTTGGGCGCTCAAATGAGGAAGAGCACAGTAATAAAAGGATACTTGCAGCCAAAACAGATACAGACTTCATGTTTAGATGGCGAATAGATAGACCTCCTTTTTATAACAAAATAGAGTATTCGATGAAAATAAAAAAAATCCTTTCTCTTATGTAAAAACATCTTTTTTGGGCAATGCTAATAAAAGGATAAGTAAGTGTAGGCAGGGAGGAAGAAACGATGAAGTTTAGTGAAAAAGGTGAACAATCATTTCAGCAGGTAAATCCGGTATTTGGCATTCATTTTCATGATTTTATTGACAGAGAAAGTGAAGCTTCATCCCTTGAATTGGCTTCTGAATTTGGTTTAACGCTTCGAGATATTCAGAAACTAAGAAAACAATTAGACCGCTCTTAACATGAAAGGTGCTTGACAACTGCTCATTTCATTCGTAATATAGAAAGCAATTGCTAAATTAAAATGAATGTATAACATTTTTATATTGATAAGCCAAAGATCGAGAAAAGTAGTAAAGATGACACATGGCTAGAGAGGAAATGTCTTAGGCTGAAAGCATTTCTACATGATGACTTTATGAAAGAACACTCAGGAGGCTTCACTCTGAAAAGGGAAACTTAGTAGGAGATGAACGTGTTCGTGCGTTAACGAAATGAGTGGAAACATGTCATATGTTTCAATTAGGGTGGTACCACGTGAGATTAACTCTCGTCCCTACTATGGAAAAATAGTAGAGGCGAGAGTTTTTTTGTATTGTAAATTTTAAAAATAGGAGGCATATCACGTTATGTCAGTTCAAATACCTAGAGGCACACAAGATATTTTACCGGGCAAAGTAGAATATTGGCAGTTTGTTGAACAGCGAGCAAGAGAAATCTGCCGTGCGTTCAACTACCAAGAAATTCGTACACCAATGTTTGAACACACTGAATTATTTTTGCGCGGAGTGGGAGAAACAACAGATATTGTGCAAAAAGAAATGTACACATTTAAAGATCGAGGTGACCGCAGCTTAACGCTTCGTCCAGAAGGAACAGCTGCAGTTGGACGATCATTTGTTTCAAATAAGATGTTTGGAAATCCAACGCAGCCAACAAAGCTGTTTTATATTGGTCCTATGTTTCGCTATGAACGACCTCAAGCGGGACGTTTCCGTCAATTCGTTCAGTTTGGCGTAGAAGCATTAGGGGTAAATGATCCAGCTATTGATGCTGAAGTTCTTGCCCTGTTAATGAGCTTTTACCAATCGCTTGGATTGAAAAAATTAAAGTTGGTTGTTAACAGTTTAGGAGATACAGAAAGTCGTCAAGCTCACCGTCAAGCGCTTATTGACCACTTTGCACCTCGCATTGGAGAGTTTTGCAGCGACTGCCAAAGCAGATTGGAGAAAAATCCTCTTCGTATTTTAGACTGTAAAAAAGATCGTGACCATGAGCTGATGGCTACAGCGCCGTCTATTCTTGATTATTTAAACGACTATTCAAAAGAATATTTTGAAAAAGTACAGCAGTACTTAACCGATTTAGACATTGACTATGTTGTAGATCCGACGCTAGTACGCGGGTTAGATTATTATAATCACACAGCATTTGAACTAATGAGTGAAGCAGAAGGATTTGGCGCCATTACAACTCTTTGTGGCGGAGGCCGTTATAATGGGCTGATTCAAGAAATCGGCGGACCTGAAACACCGGGTATCGGATTCGCTTTAAGTATCGAACGCTTATTATCTGCATTGGAAGCAGAAGGAATTGAGCTTCCGGTAGAAACAGGCGTAGATTGCTATGTAGTAACCATGGGCGATGAAGCAAAAGAAAAATCCGTTTCAATTGTAAATACGCTTCGACGCGCAGGCTTTGTAGCCGATAAAGATTATCAAGATAAAAAAATGAAAGCTCAGTTCAAAGCAGCTGATCGTGTACAAGCAAAATTTGTTGTTGTTCTAGGTGACGATGAGCTAGCAAAACAAGTTGTAAACGTAAAGAATATGGAATCTGGCGAACAGCAAGAAGTATCAATTGATCAATTGGTCAGCTATTTGCAACAACAAGTATAAGGGGGAACCATGATGACAAAACGTTCATACTACTGTGGAGATGTAACAGAACAAGCAACTGGCGAAACAGTTCTATTAAAAGGATGGGTTCAAAAACGCCGTGATTTAGGGGGATTAATCTTTATTGATTTACGCGACCGCGGCGGAGTTGTACAGGTTGTATTTAACCCTGAAAAATCTGCTGAAGCGCTAAAAATTGCTGAAGATGTACGTAATGAATTCGTACTGGAAGTGCAAGGAACTGTTGTGGCTCGTGAAGAGGGAACCGTTAACCCGAACTTAAAAACAGGTAAAATTGAAGTTCACGCTGAGCAGATTACGGTATTAAACAAAGCCAAAACACCTCCTTTTGCTATTGCGGATCAAACGGAAGTATCAGAAGATGTTCGATTAAAATATCGTTATTTAGACCTTCGACGTTCTGAGATGTTTAACACGCTTAAAATGCGCAATGACATTACAAAAACAATTCGTGACTTCTTAGATCAAAATGACTTTTTAGATGTTGAAACACCTATTCTAACGAAAAGTACGCCAGAAGGCGCGCGTGATTATCTTGTGCCAAGCCGCGTGCACGAAGGGGAGTTTTATGCTCTTCCTCAATCGCCGCAAATCTTTAAGCAGCTGCTAATGGTAAGCGGAGTTGAGCGTTATTATCAAATTGCTCGCTGCTTCCGCGATGAAGACTTGCGTGCAGATCGTCAGCCTGAATTTACTCAAATCGATATTGAGACATCATTTTTATCTCAAGAGGACATCATGACAATGACGGAAGAAATGATGTCTAAAGTAATGAAGCGTGTAAAAGATTTAGATGTAACGACGCCTTTCCCGCGCATGTCATATGATGAAGCGATGAGTCGCTACGGTTCAGATAAGCCGGATACACGTTTTGAAATGGAGCTAGTCAACTTATCAGAGCTTGTGAAAGACTGCGGGTTCAAAGTATTTAGCGCAGCAGTTGAAAACGGCGGAGAAGTAAAAGCAATTAACGTAAAAGGTGCCGCTTCTAGCTATTCACGTAAAGATATCGATGCTCTAACAGAGTTCGTGAAAATTTACGGTGCTAAAGGGTTAGCATGGCTGAAAGTTGAAGCTGACGGCTTAAAAGGACCGATTGCAAAATTCTTCAATGAAGATGAGCAAAAGCAATTTGCTGAAGCTCTTCAAACGGAAGAAGGAGATTTACTTTTATTTGTAGCTGATAAAAAGTCAGTTGTAGCAGATGCACTTGGCGCTCTTCGTCTAAAGCTTGCAAAAGAACAAGGAATTATTGATGAAACGAAATTTAACTTCCTATGGGTAACAGATTGGCCTCTTCTTGAGCATGACGAAGAAGACAACCGTTACTACGCGGCTCATCATCCATTCACAATGCCAGTTCGTGAAGATTTACCAATGTTAGAAAGCGATCCTGGACAAGTCCGTGCACAAGCATATGACTTAGTATTGAATGGTTACGAACTTGGCGGAGGATCTTTACGTATTTACGAGCGTGATATTCAAGAAAAAATGTTTAAAACGCTTGGATTTACATTAGAAGAAGCATATGAGCAGTTCGGTTTCTTACTTGAAGCATTTGAATACGGTACTCCTCCTCACGGCGGAATTGCGTTAGGTCTTGACCGTTTGGTTATGCTTCTAGCAGGACGCACAAACTTGCGTGATACAATTGCCTTCCCTAAAACAGCAAGTGCAAGCTGTCTATTAACAAACGCACCTGGTGAAGTAAGTGAAGCGCAATTAGACGAGCTGCATTTGCAGGTAAAAAAGCAAAAAACAGAAGCGTAATCGATTGAACCGTCCGTTAAATCGAGCCTGTCACTGGAACGTGACAGGCTCGATTTTTTTGTTTTACTTATTAATTGCAAAGTGATTTTTTCTGTGATAAGATACTTTCAAGAACTAAATAGTCCTGATGTGTTCGTCCTTAATCCAGTTTTGACCGAACAATTTTTTGCTTGGGAGCTCGGAGTTTTTAACGAGCGTACATGCCTCATCTCGAGGACTTACAATGGTTAAAGCAGAGCACCCACCTGCCGAGAGCGGGTTCAAAACGAAGGCACTCGAGACGGCACGATCGGGACTAGCATACATATAAGAAATCCTCTATGTAATTATTTGCATAGAGTTTTTTTATGGATAAATAACGAATGCTCATGTTCGTTTTGCTAAAAATATGGTATAGTCAATTTCGTTGTTTATTTGAATTAATCATACACGTTGGTGTATTTAATAGAGGAGTGTTTTAACATGTTGCATCAGTTTTCGCGTAATGAGCTGGCGATAGGAAAAGAAGGGCTAGCTACTTTAAAAGGCAGCACAGTTGCTATTTTAGGGATAGGGGGAGTAGGGTCATTTTCTGCTGAGGCTTTGGCTAGGTCAGGAGTAGGGCGTTTAATTCTTGTAGATAAAGACGATGTTGATATTACCAATGTAAATCGTCAAATTCACGCGCTGCTTTCTACGGTAGGTCAGCCCAAGACAGAATTAATGAAAAAGCGTATTTTAGATATTAACCCAGACTGTGACGTCGTTTCTCTTCAAATGTTTTATACGGAAGAAACATATGAAGAGTTCTTTAGTTACAAACCGGACTTCGTAGTGGATGCATCCGATACGATTTCGTATAAAATTCATTTAATGAAAGAATGTTTAAAACGTGATATTCCAATTATTTCAAGTATGGGTGCTGCGAATAAAATGGATCCAACACGTTTTAAAATTGCAGACATTTCAAAGACACATACAGATCCAATTGCAAAAGTAGTTCGTACTCGTCTGCGTAAAGAAGGAATTCGCAAAGGAATTAACGTCGTTTTTTCTGATGAACGTCCAATCGTTATTCGCGAAGAAGTTCGTAAAGAAGTAGGAAACGATCAAGCGCAAATTCGCAAAGCGAAAATGCCTCCATCTTCTAATGCTTTTGTTCCATCTGTAGCAGGATTAATTATGGGCGGTCATGTTATCAATGAATTATTAAGTGATATTAAGATTCGCCGCGTAGGTGATGAATAAAAAGAAGGCTATCGCAGCCTTCTTTTTATTATGGAAATATCTGTTCTATTTATGCTTTGAATGGAATCTTCTGTTTGATATGTATAAAAAGTACTAATAAATTGAAAAATATGGCTTGATGGTGAATTTACACTGTATTAAAAAAAGAGATTTATGTAAATTTATTTAACGCTTTATTTACATAAAATTTACGTTTTCGCTTTCTTTCTTTTGTTTCTTCTACAGCAATATTCAGAAAGTCTTATATATCAAGGGTTTTGATAGAAATAAGAAAAAATAAACCCCAAATAAGTAAGTTTACAGTAACTTAAAATTCACTTCATATAAAGACAACAATCTACTCGTATAATGTGTCTTGTACCTGTTGTTCGAGTACAAAGGACTAGTACTAATTACACATATATTTATTGGAGGGTAATGTAATGAAAACAAAGGGTTTTAAAGTAACATTAGCAGCTTTTTTAATGGTAGGAGCACTAGCAGCATGTGGTAAAGACGGAGCAAGCAACGACAGTGGTTCGGGCAGCAAAGAAGAAGTGTCAGGTACGTTAACAGCGGCGGGATCTACAGCTTTACAACCACTTGCAGAAGAAGCAGCGAATGGAATTACTGAAAAATATCCAAACCTTTCAGTAACGGTACAAGGTGGAGGTAGTGGAACTGGTGTTAACCAAGTAGCATCAGGAGCAGTTGACATTGGAAACTCTGACGTTCCAGCAGCCGATAAAATTGAAGATAAATCAAAAGCAGATAAACTTGTAGATACGAAAGTAGCGGGCATCGGGTTCGCACTTGTTGTAAATAAAGATGTAAAAGTAGAATCGTTAACAAAAGAGCAAATTCAAAAGATTTTCTCTGGTGAAATTAAAAACTGGAAAGAAGTTGGCGGAAACGACGAAAAAATTAACGTAATCAACCGTCCAGCATCATCTGGCACACGTGCTACATTCGAGAAAACATTAATGGGTGACGCAAAAGTAAATGACAGCGTTGGTACAGCTCAAGATTCAAACGGAGCGGTTGAGCAATCAGTAAACTCAACGCCAGGAGCAGTAAGTTACCTTGCTATGTCGTATTTAATCGGCGATAAAAAAGAAAGTTTAAAAATGCTTAATATTGATGGTGTAGAGCCAACAACAGAAAACATTGTTTCTAAAAAATATCCGTTTTGGTCTTATGAGTACATGATTACAAACGGTGAGCCAAAAGATGGTGCAAAAGAGTATATTGACTACGTAGCTGGTAAAGACTTTGCTAAGCAAGTAGAAGATATGGGATATATCCCAATGACTGAGTTCAAAAAATAAGAGTGTTTTTAAAAAGAATAGGGCTGACTAACACAGTCAGTCTTATTCTATTTGAATGTTAATAAAGTATATAGCGAATAAAAAGAAAAGCGAATATATACTGAATATGTAAGGAGACAGAGCGATGAAGGGGAAAAAATCCATTAATTATGTAAAAAGCGAATACATTGGCCGTACGCTTTCTACATTTTGCGGTATTTTAATTGTACTTGTTACGTTAGCTATTATCGTATTTATTTGTGAAAAAGGCATACAGTCATTTTTACAAAGTAATATATCAATCGGTGAAATGTTGACTTCAACAAAATGGAGCCCAAACAATAAAGAATACGGGGCACTTGTGTTTATTCTGGGTTCCATGCTTGTATCAATCGGAGCCGTTATTATAAGTGCTCCAATTGGAATTGCTATCGCCATTTTTAACAACTATATTTCGCCTAAATTTGGTTCAACGGTTTTACGACCGGTTTTAGAACTTTTAGTCGGAGTTCCTTCAGTGGTATACGGTCTTTTAGGGGTTACAATTTTAGTGCCGCTTCTTCGCGATAACTTCGGCGGAGTGGGCTTTAGTTTGATTGCCGGAATTATTGTCTTAAGCGTCATGATTCTTCCGACAATTGCAAGTATTGCTGACGATGCAATTCGAAGCGTAGCACCTGAATATTTAGAAGCTTCTTATGGACTAGGTTCAACAAGATGGCAGGCAATTAGCCGAGTCATTATTCCATCTGCTAAAACAGGTATTTTAACAGGTATCGTGTTAGGGCTTGCCCGCGCATTCGGAGAAGCGCTAGCTGTTCAAATGGTTATCGGAAACACGGTTAAGCTTCCTGAAAGCTTATATAGTCCAACGGCAACATTAACAGGTATTTTAACAATGGATATGTCTAATACGTTAAACGGAACGGCATGGAATAACGCATTGTGGACGTTAGCCATGATTTTACTGCTTATTTCTTTCGTGTTCATTTTAATTATCCGAGCAATTGGGAAACGAGGTGCTCATCAATGAGAAACAAAAATGCACGCACAGTAAATAATATATGGACAGGTATCTTTTATGCCATTGCCGCTCTAGTTGTGGCGCTATTAGTGTATTTAGTTGTTGAAATTATCGCTAAAGGCTGGGGATTTTGGGATCCGAACTTTTTATTTGGAAAGCCAAGCAATACGATGGCAGGAGGCGGTATCGGACCCCAGCTGTTTAACTCGTTCTACATGCTTGTTTTAACGCTGATCATTTCTATTCCTCTTGGTTTAGGAGCCGGAATTTACTTAGCGGAGTACGCGAAGCAAGGCCGTTTCTTAAATTTCGTCCGCTTATGTATTGAAACAATGGCGTCATTACCGTCCATTGTAGTTGGTTTATTTGGATTATTAATTTTTGTCACATTTTCCGGCTGGGGCTATACGCTTATCGGTGGAGCACTTGTGATTACAATTTTAAATTTACCGGGTTTAACGCGCGTATGTGAAAGTGCGATTGCATCTGTTCCTGCGAGTGTAAAAGAAGCAAGTTTAGGGTTGGGTGCGACTAAATGGCAAACAATTGTCAAAGTCGTCATTCCATCAGCGATTCAACAAATTATCACAGGTGTTATTTTAACAGCGGGACGAATCTTTGGAGAGGCAGCTGCGCTGATTTATACGGCTGGCTTAACGACGCCGATGTTAAATTCAAATGCTGACTTAACGAGTCCTGTAAACCCGTTTAATATTTTTCGACCAGCAGAGACGCTTGCCGTCCACATTTGGAAATTAAACTCTGAAGGAATTGTACCTGATGCAAGATTGATTGCAACAAAGTCAGCTGCTATTCTAATCATTATGGTTCTGTTGTTTAACATAGTCGCTCGTTTAGTCGCTAAACTTTTAGACAGCTACTTTAAAGGTTCAACAAAAATGAAAAAACGAAAAGACGTTAAAAGTGCAGCTTAATAGATAAAGACAAAAAAGAAAATGGCTTTGAAACTGAGCAACAGTTTCAGCCATTTTCTTTTTTTAGTGTCTCTAAACGATTGAAAACTTTTGAAAAGTATTTTTCTTGTCCATTTTGTTTAGGATGAAAATATTGTTTGTTTTTGATGCGATCCGGTAAATACTGTTGAAGGACCCATCCGTTATCAAAATCATGCGGGTATCGATATTCAACGCCTCGGCCAAGGTTCTCTGCTCCTTTGTAATGAGCATCCTTCAAATGAGGGGGAACGTCGCCGGACAGCCCTTTTTTAATATCACTTATCGCTTCATCTAATGCTTTGTAAGCAGCGTTGGACTTCGGTGATAGGCAAAGCTCAATAACGGCGTTTGCAAGCGGGATACGTGCTTCTGGAAGTCCTAATCGCTCAGTTGCTTGAATAGCTGCGAGAGTTCTCATGCCGGCATCCGGATCAGCTAGTCCAATGTCTTCATAGGCAATGACTAAAAGGCGACGATTGATGCTGATCAAGTCTCCTGCTTCAATTAGCCGTCCCAAATAATGAAGAGCGGCATTTACGTCGCTGCCGCGAATCGATTTTTGAAAAGCCGATAATACATCATAGTGAGCGTCACCATTTTTATCATGTGAAAAATATTTTTGCTGCAGACATTCTTCTGCCGTTTGTAAGGTAATAACGATTTTACCATCGCTTTCACCTGTTGATAAAACAGCCAGTTCCAGAGCATTCAAAGCCGAGCGCACGTCGCCGTTACAGCTGTTGGCAAAGTGGTTCATGGCGTCATCTTCTACGATAATTTTTCTATCCCCAAATCCGTTGGATGAGTCGTTGAGTGCTCTTGTTAGCGCCATTTTGATATCATCTGGCGTAAGAGATTTTAATTCGAAGATTTGACATCTGCTTCGAATAGCAGGATTAATCGCGTGATAAGGATTGCTTGTTGTCGCTCCGATTAGAATGATCATGCCATTTTCTAAATAAGGAAGCAAAAAGTCTTGCTTGGCTTTGTCAAGGCGATGAACTTCATCTAACAGCAGAATTACTTTGCCTGACATTTTGGCTTCTTCGGCGACAATTTCCATATCTTTTTTATTGTTTACAACGGCATTCAACTGACGAAACGCCGTGTTGGTTGTTTTTGCAATAGCTGTGGCAATTGTTGTTTTTCCAACGCCTGGAGGTCCATATAAAATCATCGAGCTTAAGTGATTTGCTTTTACCATTCGATAAATCATTTTATCTTTGCCAACTAAATGCTGCTGTCCGATAACGTCATCTAAATGAGTCGGACGCATTCGAAATGCGAGAGGTTTTGTAGCCATGTTTTTCTCCTTTCTTTTCTTTCACTGTATCACAAGAGGTGAATAGGTGGTGGAAATTTATCTTATAGGCATAGTATGTTATAATATCAACAGTTACATTTGCAAGAAATGCATATAGAGAAGTTCATATAGCTTAGTAAAAAACGACTCATCACAGCATTCAGTGACAACGTGAGGGTCTTATTTTTTTCATAAATAAAAAAAGTGTATTGAAGGAGTGTATCGTATGAAAATTTCAACAAAAGGACGCTACGGTTTAACGATTATGATTGAGCTTGCGAAGCGCTTTGGCGAAGGTCCTATCTCGCTTAAAACTATTGCTCAAACGCATGACTTATCTGAACATTATTTAGAGCAGCTTATTTCACCGCTGCGTAACGCTGGGCTTGTAAAAAGCGTGCGCGGAGCTTATGGAGGTTACATCTTAGCACATGAACCTGCTAACATTACTTCTGGCGATATTATTTCTGTTTTAGAAGGTCCTATTAGTCCTGTAGAAGGAATTGAAGATGAAGAGCCTGCAAAACGCGAGCTGTGGATTCGTATTCGAGATGCAGTTAAAGAAGTGCTAGATAGTACAACGCTTGAAGATTTAGCAAATCATTCTGATGATGATCAAGCGTCTTATATGTTTTATATTTAATAATGAGCTAGGAGGCGCTTATTTTGGAACGTATTTATGTTGATCATGCAGCAACGTCTCCAATACATCCGGCAGTCGTTGAGAAAATGACGACTTTTATGCATGAGTACTTTGGAAATCCATCTAGTATTCATCACTACGGGCGGGAAAGTCGACGCTATTTAGACGAAGCTCGCCAAACGATTGCAGCAAGTATTGGAGCACACGAAAATGAACTGATTTTTACAAGTGGTGGGACAGAAGCAGATAATATGGCACTGATCGGAGTAGCTCTTGCAAACCGCCATAAAGGAAATCATATTATTACCACGCAAATTGAACACCACGCTGTGCTTCATACGTGTGAATATTTAGAAACACAGGGCTTTGAAGTGACTTACTTACCAGTTAACGAGTACGGACAAGTATCTGTGGATGAAATAAAATCAGCCCTAACTGATGAAACAATTCTTGTGTCGGTGATGTTTGGAAATAATGAAGTAGGTGCTATTCAGCCAATTGGAGAAATTGGAGTTCTATTAAAAGAGCATGGAGCATATTTCCACACGGATGCAGTGCAAGCTTATGGATTAATTCCGTTAAATGTGCAACAATTAGGTGTCGATCTTTTATCCGTTTCTGCTCATAAAATTAACGGACCAAAAGGGATGGGCTTTTTATATGCAGCTGCTCACGTTTCACTGTCTCCTTTGCTATTTGGAGGAGAACAAGAGCGCAAACGACGAGCTGGAACTGAGAACATGACAAGTATTGTCGGGTTTGAAGAAGCTGTGAAAATTTCGCAACAAACGCTGCAAACACGTGCAGATGAATATAGAAGATACAAAGAAATAATGGTAGCTGTGTTGAAAGAAGAAGGTATTTCATTTGAAATTAACGGACATCTTGAAAATTCTCTGCCACATGTGTTAAATTTATCATTTCCAAAAACAAATGTTGAATCGATGCTCGTAAATTTAGACTTAGCAGGAATTGCGGCATCGAGCGGTTCAGCTTGCACAGCGGGAGCAATCGATCCTTCTCATGTGCTTGTAGCTATGTTTGGAAAAGGGTCTGAACGTTTAACAACTTCTATTCGATTTAGCTTTGGCTTAGGAAACTCAGCTGAGCAAATTGAAAAAACCGCACGTCAAACAGCAAACATCGTTAAGCGACTAACGATGTAAATAGCAGCCATCAGTAGGGTCTTCATCCCTCACTGATGGTTTGTGTCGTTTCTTTCGCTTTTTAGCGAACAATTTAATTAAAATGAAGAAAACGGAGGTGGCGAAGTTGACAAAATCACCTAAAGATACACGTGTAGTAGTCGGAATGAGCGGAGGCGTTGATTCATCTGTAGCAGCTCTTTTATTAAAACAACAAGGATACGATGTGATCGGAATCTTTATGAAAAACTGGGACGATACGGATGAAAACGGCGTTTGTACTGCGACTGAAGATTATAACGATGTTATTCGCGTATGTAATCAAATTGGTATTCCCTACTATGCAGTCAACTTTGAAAAACAATATTGGGATAAAGTATTTACCTACTTTTTAGATGAATATAAAGCAGGTCGTACACCGAATCCTGATGTAATGTGTAATAAGGAAATTAAATTCAAAGCCTTTTTAGAGCATGCAATGACGCTAGGAGCAGATTATCTAGCGACAGGACATTATGCACGCGTTGCGTACCGTGACGGGGAGTATAAAATGCTTCGAGGCGTAGATGGAAATAAAGATCAAACGTATTTCTTAAATCAATTAGGACAAGATCAGCTTTCCAAAGTAATGTTCCCAATTGGTGAAATTGAGAAATCAAAAGTGCGTGAAATTGCGAAAGAAGCAGGCCTTGCTACAGCAACGAAAAAAGACAGCACAGGTATTTGCTTTATTGGTGAACGCAACTTCAAAGAATTTTTAAGTCAGTATCTTCCTGCTCAGCCAGGTGTAATGCAAACGCTTGACGGCGAAGTGAAAGGCAAGCATGACGGTCTCATGTACTATACAATTGGCCAACGCCATGGTTTAGGTATTGGAGGCAGCGGTGAACCTTGGTTTGTAGTCGGAAAAGATTTAGAAAAAAATGTTTTGTACGTCGATCAAGGCTTTCACAATGAGTTGCTCTATTCTACATCTCTTACAGCAACCAATGTCAGCTGGGTAAGCGAACGTGACTGGTCGTCACCAATGACGTGCACAGCAAAATTCCGCTATCGTCAAACTGATTCAGCAGTAACCGTTGAAAAAGTCGATGATGATACAATTAAGGTTATTTTTGCTGAACCTGTTCGCGCAATTACGCCAGGTCAAGCAGTTGTGTTTTACAAAGATGATGAATGTCTTGGCGGAGCAACAATTGACAAAGTATTTCAAGAAGAAGAGCAAATCTGGTACGTATAATTCATATAAGCAAGAACGAAAAACCTCGGCCGTATATAGCTGAGGTTTTTCTATGATATACTTTACTTATTGGGTAAACTAATAACTTACATATTCTAGATTTTCATGATGTGAAAATCTCTTAAATCATAACTAAAACAGTGGAGTGAACGAAAAAATGACAGATAAAAACCAGCTAGGAATTCAGTATATGCAGGAAGGGAAATTTGAAGAGGCTGCTAAAACATTTTCAGAAGCAATTGAAGATAATCCAAAAGATCCAATTGTGTATGTGAATTTTGGCAATTTGTTAGCGGCTGTTAGTGAGATGGATCGTGCTTTGAAATTTTATGAACGTGCGATTGAATTAGATGAAGAAACGGCAACAGCGTATTACGGAGCAGGAAATATTTATTTTAATGCAGAGCAGCTTGAGCAGGCAAAGCACTACTTTGATTTAGCAATCAAAAAAGGCTTAGATTCATCCGATGCGTACTTTATGCTTGGTTTAACGCTGTTTCATATGGAAGAAATTCGTTTTGCGATGCCTTATCTTCAGCGAGCGGTAGAACTAAACGAACATGATGTAGAAGCAAAATTTCAGTACGGTCTTTGTTTAGCACAGCTCGAAATGGTAGATGAAGCGATTGCTGAATTTCTTAAGGTAGTCAATCAAGAGCCAGAACACGCCGATGCTTTTTATAATTTAGGCGTAGCGTATGCCATGAAAGATGACAAAGATAAGGCGATTGAGATGTTAGATGAAGCTTTAAACGTGCAGCCAGATCACGTAATGGCAGTAAATGCCAAACAAGTTCTGTCTACATTAGAACATTAAGAAAGCGGGTAAAGGAAGGATAACATGAACGAAGAACAAGTGAACCCTTCACAGCCAGAACGTCGTTATATAAGCGGCACGTCGATTGTAACGGTCTTTCATAACGAAGAAAACTTATATAACGTTACGCGGATACGGATCAAAAAAACAAATTTAGAGATTGAAGATAAAGAAACGGTCGTTACAGGCTATTTTCCTAAGCTGAATGAAGATGAAGTATACACGTTTTACGGAGACTTCAAAGAGCATCCAAAGTTTGGTCTGCAGTTTCATGTTGAACAGTTTAAAAAAGAACTTCCGCAATCAAGGCAAGGGGTTGTTCAGTACCTGTCTAGCGATTTATTTCACGGAATCGGTAAAAAAACCGCTGAAAACATTGTGGACGCCCTAGGAGAACGCGCTATTTTTCGTATTTTGCAAAATGAGTCTGTGCTAAAAGAGGTTCCGAGGCTTTCAGCCGACAAGGCAGAAGCTTTAGTCACGCAGCTTCGTGAACATCAAGGGTTAGAAGAAGTAATGGTAAAGCTGACAGACCTCGGGTTTGGACCGCAGCTTTCGATGAAGATTTTCCAAGCGTACAAACAAGAAGCGCTTGAAATTGTTCAAAATAATCCTTATCAGCTCGTAGAAGATATTCAAGGTATTGGCTTTAGCAGAGCCGATGAACTTGGAAAGAGGCTTGGTATGGCAACCAATCATCCTGATCGTTTGCGTGCAGGTATTTTATATGTCATTGAGCAAGAATGCAATCAAATGGGACATGTATACGTCACGGCAGATCAGCTGTATGGAAAAACAGCAGAGCTTCTTCGAAAAAGCAGGCATGAGAATCTGTCTGAAATGGATCTTACAAGAGAAGTGGACGCATTAAAAGCAGACAAAAAGCTTATCATTCAAGACGAAAAAATTTATTTTCCTCCCCTTTTCTATGCTGAAAAAGGGCTGGTTAAAGCTATTCAAAAAATTATGGCTCAAACGCAGTACGAAGAGCAGTTTCCAGAATCAGAATTCTTATTGGCACTGGGTGAACTAGAAGAGCGATTAGACGTGCAATATGCACCTTCTCAGCGCAAGGGCATACAAACCGCTTTAATGTCTCCGATGCTTCTCTTAACAGGTGGACCAGGTACAGGGAAAACAACGGTTATTAAAGGAATAGTCGAACTCTATGCAGAACTTCACGGATGTTCGTTAAATCCAGGGGATTATAAAAAAGATGAAGCTTTTCCTGTTTTACTTGTGGCACCTACTGGACGCGCTGCTAAACGAATGAGCGAAGCGACGGGACTTCCGGCAGTTACAATTCACAGATTATTAAAATGGAACGGACAAGAAGGATTTGATCATAATGAGGAGAATCCAATTGACGGAAAATTACTGATTGTGGATGAAGTATCAATGGTAGATTTGTGGCTTGCTCATCAGCTGTTTAAATCTCTTCCTGCTAATTTACAGGTTATTTTAGTTGGAGACGAAGACCAGCTTCCTTCAGTAGGTCCGGGACAGGTGTTAAAAGATTTACTGAGTTCAGAAGTAGTTCCTACCGTCCGTCTGACAGATGTATACCGGCAAGCGGAAGGATCTTCAATTATTGATTTGGCTCATGAAATAAAAAAAGGAAAGCTTCCGGAAGACTTATCCAGGCAGCAAGGAGATCGTTCCTTTATTCGTTGTCAAGGACAGCACATCACGAACGTCGTGCAACAAGTTTGCGGGAATGCGTTAAAAAAAGGCTATACGGCTAAAGATATTCAAGTTCTAGCTCCTATGTATAAAGGTCCTGCAGGTATTGATAAGCTGAATGAAGTTCTTCAGGAATTATTCAACCCGGCTTCTGAGCAAAGAAGAGAGCTTAAGCACGGAGATATTACGTACCGAGTCGGAGATAAAGTGCTGCAGCTTGTAAATCAGCCGGATAGCAACGTATTTAACGGAGATATGGGAGAAATCGTCTCGGTTTTTTTTGCCAAAGAAAATACGGAAAAACAGGATATGCTGGTTATTTCATATGAAGGAAATGAAGTAACTTACACAAAGCAAGACTTTAATCAAATAACTCATGCATACTGCTGTTCCATTCATAAATCACAGGGAAGTGAATTTCCCATTGTTGTGCTTCCAATTGTTAAAAGCTATTACCGGATGCTGCGACGCAATTTACTTTATACCGCCGTTACGCGAAGCAAACAGTTTTTAATTTTATGCGGCGAAGACGAAGCGTTTCAGCTTGGAGTCAGCCGAAATGAAGACAGCGTCCGACAAACGAATTTACAGCCCTTGCTTCGAGAAAGCTTGGATAACGACATAGAAGATCCCGAAATTCCATTTATGAAAGATGCAAATATTGGGATGGAAAACGTTACGCCGTATGATTTCATGTAACCTTTCGCATGCTAACAAAGAGTTAAATAAACTCCTTTGTTGCCATCCTTCTTTGCTAATTGTCAGAAAATAAAGTATGGACATGGAAAGAAGTGGACATAATGCGTTTATATAAGTAGAACGTATAAAGAGGTGTCGACTTTGTTTAAATGTCCAAACTGTAAAAGTATTGACGTTGGCAAAATTGGTGTAAATCAGTATTACTGCTGGAATTGTTTTATTGAAATGACTATTTCAAAAGGACAAATTAATACTCACCAAGTAGAAGAAGATGGAACATTGAGCTCGCTTGATGATTTGTTCTCAGACGACGAGCGCACAATCAATTTCTAATTCTTTTTTACCGGGAGGAAGAGCAATGGGCAGAATCATTCCGTCAGTAGTCGCTTTCGGTCTTGGAGCTTATGCATTTAAAATGGCAGATGATCGAGAGATGTTTACAAAAAGAAATATGAAAAAAATGCGTAAACGTATGATGAAAGCTATTCACTAATAAAAAAAGCACTATTGCACTTAGCTGCAATAGTGCTTTTTTGCAGGCAGAAGAGACAACTGCATGTATAAACTCCTTTCTTTATCAAAAAATAGAAGAGAGGAGGAGTTTACGTTGAAAGATAGTTCATTCAAATGGTTCTATAGATTCGGACTGCTGTTATTAGCGCTGCTGTGCATATTAGTCTTTTTTAAAGTCCAGTTTTTATGGCTTCCTGTTATTTACATGTTTTTAAAAGCACTGCTGCCTTTTTTTATTGCAGCATTCATTACATATTTACTTCATCCGCTTATTGAAAAAACGCATGATAAAGGCGTGCCTCGTCCTCTAGCTATTTTACTGATCTACATCATCTTTTTTGGAGGAATTGGGTTTGGAGCCTATAAGTCGTACCCTATTTTTGTGGAACAAGTAAAAGATTTAAACGAACAGCTGCCGCATTTTACGAATACATATAGACATTGGGTAGAATCGATTCATGATCGTACAACTTCACTTCCAAACGGTGTACATGAGAAAATTGAAGGCAGCATTGATGATGTAGAGGCTACGCTCAACGTGTGGCTTACAAAAGTGGCGGAAGGATTAAAGTCATTGATTACCTCTTTTTTGATTTTAATCATTATTCCATTTATTGTTTTTTATATGCTGAAGGATTTTTCCTCTATTAAGAAAGCAACAGCTTATGTCACACCTAAAAAGTGGCACAAACCAGGCGAACGTTTTTTATCGGATGTGAATGAATCGCTCGGCAATTACATTAGAGGGCAATTTTTTGTTTGTCTCATTATTGGTGTGATTGCCACAGCAGCACTGTGGTTCTTTCATGTACCTTATGCACTTCTTTTAGGCTTCATTATTGGCGTAACGAATATCATTCCTTATTTTGGCCCGATTATTGGTGCGGTTCCAGCGGCTATTATTGCAGCCACAATCTCGATAAAGTTGGTTATTACCATTGTCATTATAATCTTTGTGCTGCAGTTTCTAGAGGGAAATGTGCTGTCTCCGCTTATCGTAGGAAAGAGTCTTCATATTCATCCTTTGTTTATCATGCTTGCGCTCCTTTTAGGAGGAGAATTTGGAGGAGTATTGGGTCTCATTTTGGCTGTGCCAATTTTAGCAGTCATTAAAATATCTATTTTGCATATCCGCTCTTATACGCTCAAACATTGACAAAGAGCGGTTAATTTGTCATAATATCGCCATAAGAAAACGCTACATATTTTAAACACAATGATGGATCGAGTACGTTGCACACTGGTTTTTAGAGAAGGGCTTCCTTGGCTGAAAGAAGCGCTAAACAAAGAGCAGCTGAACGCTAGTCCAGAGTGCAGGCTAAAACCTGCCGTGTCAGCAACGTTAACGCTATGAAGGTGATAAATGCTTTTGGCATTTATAATCAGGGTGGTACCGCGAGTTCAACTCTCGTCCCTGCTACAGGGATGAGAGTTTTTTTGTGTGCAAATAACTAGCAATTGCTTTTGTACACAGAGAAAATAGATGCTTTTATGTCATCATTTTTTTGTCTATAAATAAGAAGAGTATTAAAGGAGGACCAATCATGAAAAAACTGACGTCAGCACAAGTTCGTCAAATGTATTTAGATTTCTTTAAAGAAAAAGGCCATGATGTAGAACCAAGCGCATCTTTAGTTCCGCATGAAGATCCATCTTTATTATGGATTAACAGTGGAGTAGCTACATTAAAAAAATATTTTGATGGTCGTGTTATTCCTCAAAATCCGCGTATTTGTAACGCACAAAAATCCATTCGTACAAACGATATCGAGAACGTAGGTAAAACGGCTCGCCATCATACGTTTTTTGAAATGCTTGGTAATTTCTCTATCGGTGATTATTTCAAAGAAGAAGCCATCCAATGGGCATGGGAATTCTTAACGAGCGATAAATGGATTGGATTCGACGCAGATAAGCTATCTGTAACAGTTCACCCTGAAGATGAAGAAGCATTTAAGATTTGGAATGAAAAAATGGGCGTGCCTAAAGAGCGCATCATTCGTTTAGAAGGTAATTTCTGGGATATAGGAGAAGGTCCGAGTGGTCCAAATACAGAGATCTTTTATGATCGCGGAGAAGCATATGGAAATGACCTAAATGATCCGGAATTATATCCAGGTGGGGAAAATGAGCGTTATTTAGAAATTTGGAACCTTGTATTTTCTCAATTTAATCACAATCCTGATGGCACGTACACGCCGCTTCCAAAGAAAAACATCGATACGGGAATGGGCTTAGAGCGTATGGTTTCTGTTATTCAAGACGTGCAAACAAACTTTGATACAGATTTGTTTATGCCAATTATTGAAGCAACAGAAAACATTTCAGGCGCTAAATATCGTACAAATGATGAGCAAGATACGGCATTTAAAGTCATTGCTGACCATATTCGTACGGTAACATTTGCTGTAGGTGATGGTGCGCTTCCTTCAAATGAAGGCCGTGGGTATGTGCTGCGCCGTTTGTTACGCCGAGCAGTTCGCTATGCTAAAAAGTTAAACATTAATCGTCCGTTCATGTACGAGCTAGTGCCGGTAGTAGGGGAAATCATGGTTGATTTCTATCCGGAAGTAAAGGAAAAAACGGATTTTATCCAGCGCGTAGTAAAAAATGAAGAAGAGCGTTTTCACGAAACGTTAAATGACGGACTAGCTATTTTGGCAACCGTTATTAAAAAAGAAAAAGCGCAAAACAGTGATACGGTACAAGGCGAAGATGTTTTCCGTTTATATGACACGTATGGATTCCCTGTTGAATTAACGGAAGAATATGCAGAAGATGAGAACATGAAAATTGATCATGCAGGTTTTGAACGTGAAATGGAAGCACAGCGTGAGCGTGCGCGTGCTGCTCGTCAAGATTCTAGTTCTATGCAAGTTCAAGGCGGCGTACTTGGTGAAGTAACGGTTGCAAGTGAGTTTGTTGGCTATGATAAAAATGAAGTAGAAACAGTTGTTGAAGCAATTATTGTAGACGGTGAGCTTGTTGACCGCGCTGAAGCTGGAACAGAAGCGCAAGTCATCTTAAGCCACACGCCATTCTATGCAGAAAGCGGCGGTCAAATTGCGGACCAAGGTACGATTCAAAGTGCTGCAGGAACAGCGGAAGTAAAAGACGTTCAAAAAGCGCCAAACGGCCAAAATGTCCAAACGGTAGCTGTAACAAACGGTGAGCTTGTAAAAGGTGAAATATACACGGCGACGCTTGATGAAGAAAACCGCAGTGCGATTGTGAAAAATCATACGGCAACGCATTTATTGCATCAAGCATTAAAAGATACGTTAGGAACGCATGTTAATCAAGCGGGTTCTTTAGTAACAGCGGATCGCTTGCGCTTTGACTTCTCTCACTTTGGTCAAGTGACACAAGAAGAGCTTGAGAAAATTGAACAAATCGTTAATGAAAAGATTTGGGACAGCATCTCTGTACAAATTGAAAACAAAGCAATTGACGAAGCAAAAGCGATGGGTGCAATGGCGCTATTTGGTGAGAAATACGGAGATATCGTGCGCGTAGTACAAGTAGGCGACTACAGCTTAGAATTATGTGGTGGATGTCACGTGCCAAATACGTCTGTTATTGGTTTATTTAAAATTGTATCAGAATCGGGAATCGGTGCAGGTACTCGACGCATTGAAGCTGTAACTGGAAAAGCTGCCTATCAGTTAATGAACGATCAAGTAGGCTTACTAAAAGAAGCTGCGGCAAAAGTAAAATCCAACCCGCGTGATTTAGTAGGGCGCGTTGAAGGATTACTAGAAGAAATTCGTAATCTTCAGCGTGAAAATGATTCACTATCTACAAAGCTTGGCAATATTGAGGCTGGCAATCTCGTTGACCGAGTGCAAAACATTAATGGTGTGAATGTACTAGCAGCGAAAGTGAATGCAACGGATATGAATAACCTTCGCGCAATGGTTGACGATTTAAAACAAAAATTAGAATCCGCTGTGATCGTATTAGCTTCTCCACAAGGTGAAAAGGTAAATATTATTGCAGGTGTAACAAAAGATTTAATTGCTAAAGGCCATCATGCTGGCAAACTTGTTAAAGAAGTAGCGACGATTTGCGGCGGAGGCGGAGGCGGACGCCCTGACATGGCGCAAGCTGGAGGAAAAGACGCTAGCCAAATTGAAAAAGCACTTGGCACTGTAGAAGAATGGGTTAAATCCGTTTAATTCTCCTCTTTCTTGGTGTACAATATAAATAAGACTTAGCATAGTGCACAATGTGTTCACAAATTAAGAGAGTGAGGTGGGACCGTGAGTTCATTTGATAAAACCATGCAATTTAATTTTCAAGATGAGCCAGCTGAAACAAACGTACATGAAGTATTGTTTACGGTTTATGACGCACTGCAAGAAAAAGGCTACAACCCGATCAACCAAATCGTTGGGTATTTGTTATCAGGAGACCCTGCTTACATTCCTCGTCATAACGATGCGAGAAACACAATTCGCCAGTTAGAGCGAGACGAGCTCATTGAAGAACTTGTTAAATCTTATTTACAACAGCATCGAAAGGATTCATAAATGCGCGTATTAGGATTAGATGTAGGAACCAAAACAATTGGTGTGGCAGTTAGTGATGAAATGGGATGGACAGCGCAAGGAATTGAAACAATTAAAATTGCAGATGAGCAGATGGAGCAATCATATCCTCGTTTACAGCAGCTAATTGACGAATATTCCGTAGAGAAAATCGTAGTGGGTCTTCCTAAAAATATGAATGGTACGATTGGCCCTCGAGGCGAAGCGTGCATTGAGTTTGCTGACAACGTCAAAGAAAAACTTAACATTGAAACGATGATGTGGGACGAGCGCTTGTCGACGATGGCAGCAGAGCGAGTACTGCTGTCTGCCGATGTAAGCCGCAAGAAACGCAAAAAAGTAATCGATAAAATGGCAGCTGTTATGATTCTTCAAGGATACTTAAACAGCAAGCAGTAAGAAAAGCAGCAGGCTTTGCCTCAGCTGAAAAGTTATGAATTTCCCTTTTGCATATTCTTTTGTACGTAAAAGGGAAGTGAAATAACTGAACGGCTTGCTTTTCGCTGAAGAAAAAGTTAAGCTAAGAGCTTACAATATAAAATGAGGTGCAAACATGAGCGTAGAAGAAAATAAAATTACAATCGTCGATGAGAATGGAAATGAGCAGCTATGCGAAATTTTATTCACATTTGATTCTGATCAATATAACAAATCATATGTAATTTACTATCCAATCGGAGCAGACCAAGATGATGAAGAGGAAATTGAAATTCATGCATCTGCTTTCACACCAAGTGAAGATGGTCAAGACGGTGAGCTTCAACCGATTGAAACAGAAGAAGAGTGGGACATGGTTGAGGAAATGGTTAATACATTCCTTGACGAAGAAGGCGAATAATTATAGTGAAAAAGCTGATGACAATCGTTATCAGCTTTTTTTTACATAGCGGCTGTTCTTTTTAGATATAAAAAGGTTTTTCCTTGCATTCTTAGGGCAGATTGTATGATAATGACGAAAAATAAGATAAATTGTAGTATAATAATTCCTGCGTGTGAGAGTGCATTTTAATAAAAGAATTCATTGTTTGAACGGATGAAACTAGACTTTGGGCAGACAATAACATAAATCATGGAAAAATTTTAGAAGAGGCGAGAGTTTAAGGAAGCGATACCATCTCACACCTATAGGCGATACGAATGAATCGCAATCTCATGTCTCCTCTCTGTTCATACTTATAAAAAATCAAGAAGAAAAGAGGTGAAACTGGTTGTATCTTCTTTTACAGAAGTAGATTTAACCAGGAAGCTGCTTGTCGCAACAAACATTTTTACCACCTAATCGTTCAAGAAAAAAACGAGTTATTTTTATTACAATTATCGTACTTCTTTTACTAGTTGGCGGTGCATTTTTCTATGCTCAATCCCGCTTAACGCCCGTGGATCGAAACAGCAATAAAAAAGTAAATGTGACCATTCCACAAGGTTCTTCCGTCCAATCGATTGGTACGGTATTGAAAAAAGAAGATTTAATTAAAAGTAAAAGTGCATTTCGCTATTACGTAAAATTAACCCATGTGTCTGGATTTCAAGCTGGAACGTATTTATTTTCTCCTTCCATGAGTCTAGGGGAAATGGTTGAAAAAATGGAAAAAGGCGAGGTTTCAAAACAACCTGATATTCGTGTCACCATTCCAGAAGGACGCCAGCTTGTCGAAATTGCTGATATCATTGCTAAAAATACAAAGTTTACAAAAGACGAAGTCATGAAAAAGCTAGACGATAAGGCATTCGTCAATAAAATGAAAGAAAAATATCCAGATGTAGTAACGGATGAAGTGATGCAAAAAGATATTAAACATCCGCTAGAAGGTTATTTATATCCCGTTACGTATGATTTTTATGATAAAAATGTGTCGTTAGATGAAATATTGGATAAAATGGTAGGGAAAACAAATAATGTATTAGGTCAGTACAGTGGGCAAATGAAGAAGAAAAAATTCAGTGCACATAAATTGTTAACCATGTCTTCTCTCATTGAAGAGGAAGCGACTGCGAAAGTCGACCGAGAAAAAATTGCCAGCGTCTTTTATAATCGCCTTGAAAAAAACATGCCTCTTCAAACGGATCCAACCGTCTTATATGCCTTAGGAGAGCATAAAGACCGCGTGTTCTATAAGCATTTAGAAGTGGACTCTCCTTACAATACGTATAAAGTAAAAGGGTTGCCTCCAGGACCAATTGCCAGCTCTGGTTTAATGTCAATCAAAGCTGCGTTACATCCAGCCAATACAGATTATTTATACTTCTTGGCCACACCTGAAGGAAAAGTTATTTTTACCAAAACGTTAGAAGAACATAACAAAGAAAAAGCCAAGCATATTACAGGTAAAGAAAAGCAAAATACCGAAAAATAAGTGGAAATTTAAAATTGGGGAATCGCGATACTTCGCATTCCCCATCTTTTATGTTAAAATATATCGGGTTTACGTAAAAACGAAAAAAACTTATAATAGACTAGTTGTCTTACTATTTTGCAGTAATGAAACGTTATGAAAACATAATGTAAAATGTACTTCTGAGAACGGAGGAAGTGTTTTGCTTTTACAAAACGTAGAGCAGTATGTGGAAAAGCTTATTCCTAAGCGCCAGGAGCTTATTGAAGAAATGGAAGCTTATGCAAAAGAACATCACGTTCCGATTATGGAATTGATTGGTGTTGAAACGCTATTGCAAATTCTTCGTCTTCATCAGCCAAAACATATATTAGAAATTGGAACAGCGATTGCATATTCGTCTATTCGAATGACCCATGCGCTTCCAGAGGCACGAGTGGTTACGGTAGAACGAAATGAAGAGCGTTACCAAAAAGCGCAAGAATTTATTGAACGGGCGGGAAAACAAGATAAAATTGTGTCGTTGTTTGGGGATGCACTAGAGCTTAGAGATGAAATTGAACGTCATGGTCCCTATGATGCAGTTTTTATTGATGCAGCTAAAGGTCAGTATCAGCGTTTTTTTGAACATTATGAGCCGATGCTATCTTCTAAAGGAATGATTATTTCGGATAACGTACTATTTAAAGGTCACGTAGCGACTGATTTGGCCGAAGTAGAAACACGTCGACGCCGTAGCTTAATTAAAAAAATTCAGGCATACAATACGTGGCTGATGAATCATCCCAATTATTATACAACTATTCTCCCTATTGGAGACGGAATCGCGATTAGTATTAAAAGAGGTGACCAAGAATGAAAAAACCAGAACTATTAGTGACACCAACTGCAGTTTCGGAAATCGAATCATTACTACAAGCTGGAGCAACAGCTGTTATGGTTGGTGAACAGCGCTACGGTTTGCGTTTAGCAGGTGAATTCAAACGTGAAGATATCGTAGAAGCTGTAAATATTGCTCATCAGCATAATGCAAAAGTCTACGTAGCGATGAACGGATTATTTCACAATGATAAAATCGCCGAACTAAATGAATATATTTTATTCTTAAAAGAAGCAAGCGTGGATGCGATTGTATTTGGAGATCCTGCTGTATTGATGGCAGTGCGTGAAACAGCTCCAGAAATGAAGATGCACTGGAGTACTGAAACAACGGGCACAAACTGGTATTCATGTAACTACTGGGGGCGTAAAGGAGCTAAGCGCGCAGTTCTTGCTCGTGAGCTAAGCATGGATAGCATCATTGATATCAAAGAAAAAGCCGAAGTAGAAATTGAAGTTCAGGTGCATGGCATGACGTGTATGTTCCAATCAAAACGTTCACTTCTTGGCAACTACTTTGAGTATCAAGGAAAAGTCATGGAAATTGAAAATCGTAAAGTAGAAAAAGATATGTTTTTACTTGATAATGAGCGAAACAATAAGTATCCAATTTTCGAAGATGAAAATGGAACGCACATTATGAGTCCAAATGATATGTGCATTATCGATGAGCTTTCCGAAATGATTGATGCTGAAGTAGATGTATTCAAAATTGACGGCGTATTAAAGTCACCGCAATATATTTTAGAAGTAACAAAAAAATATCGTCAAGCGATTGATTTATGTGTAGATGACCGTGAAGAGTACGAAAACGTTAAAGACGATTTGTTAGAAGAAATTGAAAGCTTGCAGCCAATTAACCGCCCGTTAGACACAGGGTTTTTCTTTAAAGAAACGGTATATTAAAAAGCATGCAAAGAAAGATAAACAAAGGAGGTACAAACGATGGCTGTTCAAATCGATACTGTAGTAGAAGGTAAACGAGTTATTACTAAGAAGCCTGAGTTGTTAGCTCCAGCCGGTAACCTTGAAAAATTAAAAGTTGCCGTACACTATGGAGCAGATGCTGTATTTATCGGAGGAAAAGAGTTTGGCCTTCGTTCAAATGCAGATAACTTTACATTTGAAGAAATGGCAGAAGGTGTTCAGTTTGCAAACAAATACGGCGCACGTATTTATGTTACAACAAACATTTTTGCTCACAATGAAAATATGGACGGACTTGAAGATTATTTAATGGGATTAGAGCGCGCTGGTGTTTCTGGAATCATCGTAGCTGATCCGTTAATTATCGAAACCTGTCGACGCGTTGCACCTAAGCTTGAAGTACATTTAAGTACGCAGCAATCACTTTCAAACTGGAAAGCCGTTCAGTTCTGGAAAGAAGAAGGATTAGAACGTGTTGTACTTGCTCGTGAAACGGGTGCTGAAGAAATGCGCGAAATGAAAGAAAAAGTGGATATTGAAATTGAAGCTTTTATTCACGGAGCGATGTGTATTGCTTATTCAGGCCGCTGCGTGCTAAGTAACCATATGACAGCGCGTGATTCAAACCGCGGAGGCTGCTGTCAATCATGCCGTTGGGACTATGATTTATTTAAAGTAGAAGACGGTAAAACGGAAACAGCTTTATTTGATGAGCAAGACGATCCGTTTGCAATGAGTCCAAAAGACTTAAATTTAATTCAATCTATCCCTCAAATGATTGAGCTGGGTATTGATAGCTTAAAAATTGAAGGACGTATGAAGTCGATTCACTATATCGCAACAGTGGTGAGCGTGTATCGCAAGGTGATTGACGCATACTGTGCAGATCCTGAGAATTTTGTGATTCAAAAAGAATGGCTTGATGAGCTAGACAAATGTGCAAACCGCGATACGGCTCCTGCCTTTTTTGAAGGGGTTCCTGGAGTAGATGAGCAAATGTTTGGCGTACACGGCAAGAAAACAAAATTTGATTTTGCTGGTTTAGTATTGAATTATGATGAAGAAACAAGCATCGTGACATTGCAACAGCGTAACTATTTTAAACCGGGAGAAGAAGTGGAATTTTTCGGTCCGGAAATTAAAAACTTTACGCAAAAAATAGATAAAATTTGGGACGAAGATGGCAATGAACTAGATGCTGCGCGTCATCCGCTGCAAATTGTGAAATTTAAAGTGGACCAACCTCTATTTTCATATAACATGATGCGAAAGGGGATTTAAATATAAAATGGGGAAAAAGCCCGTTGTAATCGGTATCGCTGGTGGATCCGGTTCTGGTAAAACAACTGTAACCAAAGCTATTTATGAGTATTTTAAAGGGCATTCTATTATGCTTCTTGAGCAAGACTATTATTATAAAGATCAAAGCGATGTACCGTTTGAACAGCGTTTGCAAACAAACTACGATCATCCTTTAGCATTTGATAATGATTTGCTGATTGAACACTTGCAAAACTTATTAAATTATGAGAGCATTGACAAACCGGTATATGATTACGCAATTCATACGCGCTCTGAAAAGGTAATTAGAGAAGAACCAAAAGATGTTATTATTTTAGAAGGTATTCTTGTACTAGAAGATCAGCGCTTGCGTAATTTAATGGATATCAAGCTATACGTAGATACAGATGCGGATCTTCGTATCATTCGTCGTATGCTTCGTGATATTAAAGAACGAGAGCGTACGCTTGAGTCAGTTGTTGATCAATACGTATCTGTCGTTCGCCCGATGCATAATCAGTTTGTTGAACCAACAAAACGTTATGCAGATATTATCATTCCTGAAGGCGGTCAAAACCACGTAGCGATTGACTTGATGGTCACTAAAATTCAAACAATTCTTGAACAAAATGCCATTTTATAATAACATAGCATAGATGCAGGAATTTTTTTGAAGACAATGCAGACATATTCTGCTAACTAAACACAAACATTATAAAGAATAGAGAAACGAGCAGCTTCTATTTTGAAGCTGTCATTTCTCTATTAACTGATTTTTCCACAGAGTGGAAAATTTTTTGTACATACAGAAATGGACTGTATACACTAGAGATTTTGAGTTCAAGAAGGAGTGAAGGGATTATGGCACAAGAAAAAGTATTTCCAATGACAGAAGAAGGAAAGCTAAAGCTAGAGCAAGAGCTAGAATATTTAAAAACAGTAAAACGTAAAGAAGTTGTAGAGCGTATCAAAATCGCCCGCAGTTTTGGAGATTTATCGGAGAACTCTGAGTACGATTCTGCAAAAGACGAGCAGGCTTTCGTAGAAGGCCGTATTACAACGCTTGAAAATATGATTCGCAATGCGAAAATTATTGAAGAAGATGTAGAAAACTCTTCTATTGTATCATTAGGTAAATCTGTAACATTTGTAGAGTTGCCAGATGGTGACGAAGAAACGTATACAATTGTAGGTAGTGCAGAAGCAGATCCGTTTGAAGGGAAAATTTCAAATGATTCGCCAATTGCTAAAAGTCTAATGGGCAAACAAATTGGAGATCAAGTAACTGTTCAAACTCCTGGTGGAGATATGTCAGTGAAAATTGTATCTGTTAAGTAAAACATATGGTTGGAAGCGTTCTACTGAATGCTCGTAATTAAAAAAGCTGACACGCGTCAGCTTTTTTTATATGATTTTAAAAAGCGGAGAGAATAGAAAAGATATGTAAGAAAGGAAAGATGAAAATGAAAGATATCGATTTTACTAAAACAGCGCTTGTTTTAATTGATTTACAAAAAGGGATTGTTCCAATTGGAGGAGACGAAATTGTGGAGAAATCTGTTCAGCTTGTGAATCGTTTCCGCGAACAAAATGGATTTATTAGCTTTGTACGAGTAGATTTTCAAGATGGAAAAGATGCGTTGACGCCAGAAACGGATCAAAAGCCATCTGCTCCTCAAGAAAGACCTGCAGACTGGGCGGAATTCGATCCAAGACTTAATGTTCAAGAGAATGATTACATTGTGACAAAACGTCAGTGGGGAGCCTTTTTTGGGACAGATTTAGACCTTCAGCTTCGCCGAAGAGGAATTGATACAATTGTCCTTTGCGGAATTGCAACAAATATTGGTGTGGAAAGCACAGCTCGTGAAGCATTTCAGTATGGGTATAACCAAATTTTTATCACGGATGCCATGGCGACATTTACAAAAGAAGAGCATGAAGCAACTCTTTCTTACATCTTTCCGAAAATAGGAAAGCTAAGAACAACTCAACAATTTTTAACAGAAAATTAATAATAAAAACTTGCTGAATCAGCAAGTTTTTTTGTGAAATGAAAAAAAGAATGAATATTTCTTAAGATAATGGTTTTAAAAGTAATGGCAACGTCGACACTTGTAAAGAGTGAGGTGTAGTCATGAAAATAATTCACAAGCGAATTTATATTACTCTTATTTTTATTTTATTATTAATTAGTGGACTGGGAGCACGGCTTGTTCAACTCCAGCTTGTCAGCACAGAATCTTTTACTGACAAAAAGATTAACTTAATTGAAGGAAGCGTAAAACAGCGTACGCAGGAAATGGTGGTAGATGACGGGCGAGGGAAATTTGAAGATAAAAATGGACAGTCTTTAACATCTATCACGCATAATCGCTTAGTCCTGTTTCCATTTTTAGAAAAAATGAAGTGGCCTGTTCAGCAAGTAAGTGAAATCGTGGGAATGCAACCAAAGGAACTAACGAACAGACTAGCGAATGCTAAAACACCGGTTGTTATTACAAAAGAATTATCCCATGCACAAGTCGAAAAAATAAATGCATTAAAGGTACCTGGCGTATTTGGAATTCCTCTAAAAGATGAGCGTCCAGTTCCTCTTGCTGAACATTTAATCGGACTAGAGGCACAAAGCAAACAAATAATTGAAGAGAAGTATAGTGACAAATTGAAAAATGGAGCAATTAAATCAACTACGCCTGTAGGTATCTCAGGGATGCAGAGGGCTTTTGACGAGTTTTTGCTGCCTGAACAGGAGTCTAAGCTCCTTTATCATGTTGATCGCCTAGGTGGGCCTATGTTTGGCATCGATGTAAAATACACGGGTACAGCTAACCCTTATTATCCAGTCAGTGTGCGTACGACGCTTGATTTGTCTGCTCAGGAGCTGGTGGAGAATACATTAAATCATTATAAGTTAAAAGACGGAGGAGCTGTCTTAATTGATATAAAAAATAATAAAGTAATTGCGATGGCCAGCAGGCCTTCGATTAATAAGAAAGATCCATTTAAAAAGCAAAATGGTTCAGACAGCGTAGAAAATCGTTTGCTGACGCCACAAACTCCTGGATCTATATTTAAAACCGTAACAGCTGCTGCAGCGCTTGAACAAAATAAAATTCAGCCTTCTTTGACCTATAACTGCGATAAAAGTATTTATGGCAATAATGTAGAAGAAGATCATCAAAAAGGGCAGCTGACGTTTGAAGAAAGCTTCGCGCAAAGTTGTAATGCAACGTTTGCCCAGCTAGCAAAAGAAATGATAATATCTAATCCGAATATCCTTGAACAATATGCTGATAAGTTAGGGCTTATTCAGCCTGTAGGATGGACAGGTGATGTGTTCCACTTTGAACATTTTAAGCAGTTTTTAGGAGAAAAATCGGGAAGAGTTTGGACAAATACAAGAGAAAAAAAAGTACCAAATGCTGTAGCGCAAACGGCAATTGGACAGCTTGATGTAAAAGTGACTCCGCTTGCAGTAGCAAATATGATGGCGACAATTGCACGTGGAGGAGAAAAGAAACAGGTAAAAGCTGTAGATGCGCTAGAGTATAAAAACAACACGTCATTGTATACGTTTAAAGAGCATGAGCTAAAAGGAGATACCATTAATAAAGCCACAGCTGCTTCTATGCAGCAGCTTTTAAAAGGTGTCGTACAGAGCGAAAAAGGAACAGGAAGAAGATTTCAAACGCTTCCTTATGAAGTGGCAGGAAAGTCAGGAACTGCTGAAATCAGTGTGAAAGACGATATCGTCAATAAATGGTTTGCCGGTTACTTTCCTGCAGATGATCCAAAATATGCAATGGTAGTAGTGGATTTAAATACAAAAAGTGCGATATCTCCCACAAACAGCGTATTTTATGATATTGTTAAAGGGATGTATGACTTAAATACACGTTAAAACAAGAAGAATTTGTAAAAAATATTACAAATATACTTCAAATAAATTTTGATGCTTCATGTATAAGAAAACACATGTTAGAATAAAGCATTATAAAAGTTGGAGGAAATTGTAGCAATGAATAACAATCGTTCTTCAAGACACGAAAACAAAGAAAAAAAAGTAAACCGATTATATAATCTGTTAATTGCTGTCGTAGCAGTTTTAATTGTATTTGTCGGTGGTACGATGATTCTTGGAAACAAGGATAAATCGGATAACCAAGCGGAAACAACTCAAAACAATCCGCAAACAAATGACCAAAAAACGGACAAGACGGCTAAAAAAGACGATGATTCTTCGAAAGATGATCAAGCAACAGATGATCAAGCAACGGACGATCAAAGTTCTGAAGATGACCAAAGCTCTGAAGATGATCAAGCAACAGATGAAGAATCAAACGACTCAGATTCACAGGCTGAAGTAGAGAAAAATCCAGAGCCTGGCGTGGCAGAACGCAAGGTAGATCCTTCATGGGATTCAGTAGGTACGTCACAAGATGCACCTGCAGCAACATATAAAAAAGGATCAACGGATTGGAACGAAATGCTAAAAGCTGTAGGCGAAGGGTCAGGCATTAGCCCAAGCAACATGACCGTATGGCGTTTAGGGAATAACGGTGGCGTAGGTAAAGCGGTAGCTACGGTTAGTCCTAAAGGCAACTCCTCAACAAAATACCGCGTTCAAATTGAATGGGTAGATGGAGAAGGCTGGAAGCCCGCAGTGGTAGACAAGCTTCAATAAGAAAAGCAGCGCGCTAGCGCTGCTTTTTTAATTTGAAATGAACAACTGCAGAGTACAGTTTTTTACCTTGTTCATAGTCCACAGACATTTGATGAGATACGCTGTGCACCTCAAGCAAAATCGCTTTATTTTGATCAATTTTTTCAGCAATTTGTTTCTCAAGTATTTTAACATCAGGCGCTTCAAAAAATTCTATTTTATCTTCAATCATTTCAAATTCAAAGTTCATCTTACGACCTCCTTACTTCATTACTATAGTATAGCAAATAGAAAGTTAAAAGCTTAAAATAATTTGTAAATGAAGAACAAACGATAGCTAAAAACATACTATATCCATAAGAATTATTAGTTATGAGGAGGCGTTTTTTATGGGTCTAGAGTTTTTAGATATCTTTGAAAAGTGGGCGAATGAGTATGATGCATCGGTAAGCGGGAAAGATGAACAGTATAGAGAAGTGTTTCGCAATTATAATGAAATCTTAGAATATGTAGCAGACCGTTCAATAGGGCATGTGATAGAATTTGGAACAGGGACTGGAAACTTAACAAAAAAACTGTTAGAAAAAGAACTGACTGTAGTAGGAATTGAACCTTCAGTACCAATGAGACAATTGGCACACCAGAAATTAGGGGCAGATGTTTTAGTCACACCAGGAGACTTTTTACAATTTGATACATCATTGTTTCCAGCAGAGAGCTTAGTTAGTACGTATGCTTTTCATCATTTAACAGATAAAGAAAAAGAAGAAGCTGTGATAAACTATGGAAAGTTACTTCAAACCGGTGGTAAAATAGTGTTTGCTGATACAATGTTTGAAACAGCGGATTCATTTGCTGATACCATTGTTCAGGCAAAACAAAAAGGATATACGCAACTAGCAGAAGATCTAGAGAGGGAATACTATACAACGATTCCCGTCTTAAAGCAAATCTTTGAAAGCAATGGTTTTCACATAACCTTTACACAATTTAATCACTTTGTGTGGGTATTGGAGGCAACGAAACAATAGTAGAAAGAGGTTTTAAAATGAAAGTAGCAATCATTGGAGCAATGGAAGAAGAAGTGACGATTTTACGCGATAAAATTGAAAATCGTCAAGAAACAGTAATCGCAGGATGTGAATACTCAACAGGAACAATTAGCGGTGTGGAGGTTGTATTATTAAAATCAGGTATTGGAAAAGTAAATGCTGCGTTATCTACAGCCATCTTACTAGAGAAGTTCAAACCTGATTACGTTATTAACACAGGATCAGCAGGCGGCTTCCATCCAGAGTTAAACGTAGGGGATGCGGTTATTTCAACAGAAGTTCGTCATCATGATGTAGATGTAACGGTATTCAACTATGAATACGGTCAAGTGCCAAACTTGCCTGCAGCTTTTAAAGCAGATGACAAACTAGTTCGTCTTGCTGAAGAAAGTGCTCTTGAAGTAACGGATATGAAAATTGTAAAAGGACTAATTGCTACAGGAGATTCGTTCATGAACGATCCTGTGCGCGTAGAGTTTGTTCGCTCTAAGTTTCCAGACCTGTATGCAGCTGAAATGGAAGCGGCGGCTGTTGCTCAAGTATGCTATCAATTTGGCGTACCGTTTGTTATTCTTCGTGCTCTTTCTGACATCGCCGGCAAAGAATCAAATGTTTCTTTTGAGCAATTTTTAGAAAAAGCAGCTGTTAATTCAACGAAATTAGTATTGAATTTTATTACAAAATTAAAATAAGCTGTTCGTAAAATATAGAGTTTGTTTTCGTCTACACTCTGCATCGTTTATCATAACATGGGGTGTAGACTATATTTTTACCTTAATTCCGACTTTATTTATAGGTTAAGTTATATTATTTGATAGCGAGGTGTTCAAGATTATGAAGGTAGCCAAAAACATTCATGAATTGATTGGAAACACACCTATGATTGAGATTACACAATTTGATTTACCTAGAGAAATCAGGATATTTGCTAAACTGGAATATGTTAATCCAGGAGGAAGTGTAAAAGATCGTTTAGGAAAAGAACTGATGCAAGAAGCTCTTAGCTCTGGAAGACTGAAGCGAGGCGGAACGGTGGTTGAGCCTACTGCTGGAAATACGGGGATTGGGCTGGCTTTAGCTGCTCTTCAGCACGAAATAAACGTCATACTATGTGTTCCAGAAAAATTCAGTATTGAAAAACAGCAGCTTATGAAGGCTTTGGGGGCAACTGTGGTTCAAACACCTACTGAAGCTGGTATGAAAGGTGCTATAAACAAGGCTCAAGAGCTGCTGCGTGAAATACCTGGTTCTTATTGTCCTCAGCAGTTTGCTAATCCGGCCAATCCTATGACTTATTACAAAACCTTAGGGCCAGAAATATATGAACAGCTTGATGGAAAAATCGACGTGTTTGTAGCTGGAGCAGGTACAGGTGGAACATTTATGGGTACAGCAAAATTTTTGAAAGAAAAAAATCCTTCTCTAAAAACAGTCATTGTGGAGCCAGAAGGTTCGATTTTAAACGGAGGGAAATCCGGCCCTCACTTAACTGAAGGAATTGGAATGGAGTTCATCCCTGATTATATGGAGCGGTCTTATTTTAATGCTATTCATACTGTTGAAGATGTTTATGCTTTTCAAAGAGTGAAAGAGCTGGCTTTAAAAGAAGGGTTACTAGTAGGGAGCTCTTCAGGAGCAGCCTTCGAAGCAGCCCTGCTCGAAGCAAAAAATGCAGAAAAAGGCGCTCATATCGTCACCATTTTTCCCGATAGCAGCGAACGGTACTTAAGTAAAAATATTTACAGTGGAGGAAGATAAGATGAAACGTAAAACACAATTAATTCATGGTGGAATTGTTGGCGATGAACAGACGGGTGCTGTCTCTGTTCCTATTTATCAAGTGAGCACTTATAAACAAGAGGGAGCTGGAAAACATACGGGATACGAATATTCGAGAACCGGTAACCCTACACGACACGCCTTAGAAGAACTTATCAAAGAAATTGAAGGAGGATATGCGGGGTTTGCGTTTGGATCTGGTATGGCAGCTACTACTGCTGTATTCATGCTGTTTAACAGCGGAGATCATGTGCTAATTACAGATGACGTATACGGAGGAACGTACCGAGTGATTACAAAAGTGCTGAGCCGTATTGGCATTGAAGCTACTTTTATTGATACAAGCGACATCGAAAATATTAAGAAAGAAATTCGCCCCAACACAAAAGCTATTTATATCGAGACTCCCACGAATCCTCTCCTAAAAATTACTGACTTGCAGCAGGCTTCTTCAGTAGCTAAACAGCATCATTTACTTACCATCGTTGATAACACATTCAGTACCCCGTATTGGCAAAACCCTATCGAAAAAGGTGCGGATATCGTTCTGCACAGTGCAACTAAGTATCTAGGCGGCCACAGTGACGTTGTAGCAGGGCTAGCTGTTGTGAATTCGCCTAAATTGGCAGAAGACCTTCATTTTATTCAAAATGCGACTGGAGGCATTTTAGGACCCCAAGATTCTTGGCTTTTGATGAGGGGGATTAAAACATTAGGAATACGAATGGAAGAACATGAATTCAACACTGGGAAAATAGTAGAATTTTTACTTGCTCATCCTGCTGTTACAAAAGTATATTATCCAGGATTAAAAACCCACCCAAACCACCTTATTGCTAAAAAGCAAGCAAGAGGTTTTGGGGGAATGGTTTCTTTTGATGTGGGAAGCGAAGAGAAAGCGGAACAAGTACTGAGCAAAGTGAAATATTTTACATTAGCAGAAAGTTTAGGAGCCATTGAAAGCCTTATTTCCATTCCTTCTAAAATGACTCATGCTTCTATACCGAGCGACCGACGTAAAGAGCTAGGAATTACAGATGGATTAATTCGTATTTCTGTAGGCCTTGAAGATGTAGAAGATTTAATTGAAGACTTAGAAGAGGCATTGAAATGATTGTGGTAAAAATAGGATTTTCATAGACCTATAGATCTATGATAGAGTAGAGTTATAACATTCTACTGAGAAGGTGATTGTATGAAAGCTCAACACATCAAAGCAAAAATTGAAGATTACAGCCGCTTTATTTACGTCCTTCTAGCCGTAAGTACATTCTTGTACATTGGTGTTATGATTGGCCAAGGTGAAAAAAGTGATATGCAGCTTGGAATAATGGAAGCGATCGTTATTCTTTTTGCCGCCCTTGCCTTTTATTTTAGTTATCAAACTAAAAAACTGAAAAAAGAACTAATGAAAGAAAAAGAATAATAGATGTAAAAAGGCGATTATACATCGTCTTTTTTTTATGAGGGTTGAAAAAATAAAAAAATTCCCTATTTTTCAAAAAAACAGTTTACTTTTTATGAGTCCGTGGATATAATTACCATTGTAAGGAAAATACTTTATTAAAAGGAGGTCGAGTCATATGTTAAGACGTTTATCAGTTATGGGTCATCCAGTTTCAACTATGTTCAAAAATCGTCTATATACGTATACTATTCGGCCGTGTTCCTGTATCAAGTAACTTTCTTACTTTGATCATTAAAACACGTTAATTCACCACAGGTGCGAATAGTAGCCCTGTGGTTTTTATTATTTTTCAGCCACAGGATGCTTATGCATTACTGTGGCTTTTTTGTGTATAAGGAGGTGATTGTAATGACACTGAACATTTTCTTTTTAACTATTACCATAAAGTCCCGTCAATACTCAGAGGCAGAAATTAAGCATGAACAGTATGTAAGACAATTAGAAGAAGAAATAAAAGACCGCAAGTATGAGTTTTATCGTCATTTCTAATTTGAACAGTGGAAAGGAGTGGATGAATGATGATTAATCAAAAAGGATATATCGTTGTATGGCTGCTTGTGGAGAAAGATTCCACCTAAATGATTAGTAGGGGGAGTAATGATGTGTTTGCTACGGATTATTATTTGGAAATTATTTTAAAAAAAGAGCGGAAAGAAGGATTAATTCTCCTTCTTTCCGCTCTTTTTTTTCTCTTTTTCGGCTCTGTAAAATTCGTGAAACATTTTCATCAGCGCTCGCTTTTCAATTCGCGAAACATAACTTCTTGAAATATTTAATTCTTTTGCAATTTCTCGCTGGGTTTTTTCATCCTGCAGATCCAAACCGAAGCGGCCAACAATTACTTCCTTTTCTCGATCATCGAGAATATCGATGTATTCTTTTATTTTTTCTAATTCCATATTTAGTTGAATCATATCAATTACATCGTCTGATTCTGATTTTAATACATCAATCAAACTGATTTCATTTCCTTCTTTATCCTGGCCAATTGGATCATGGAGCGACACATCTTTTTTTGTTTTTTTGAGCGCTCGCAAGTGCATCAATATTTCATTTTCAATACATCGTGCGGCATAAGTAGCTAATTTTGTTCCTTTTCCTTGCGAATAACTTTCGATTGCTTTAATTAAACCGATTGTCCCAATTGAAATTAAATCTTCCGCATCCTCTCCCGTGTTTTCAAACTTTTTAACAATATGCGCAACGAGCCGGAGATTGTGTTCAATAAGAAGGTTTCGCGCTTCTTGATCTCCTTGTTCCATTAAAGATAAATATCTCTTTTCTTCAGCAGCAGATAAGGGTTGAGGAAACGCATTGTTTTTTACGTAGGAAACAAGGAAAACCAATTCTTTAAAGAAATAGCCTAGTGCGGTAAATAATGCAGACATCTCTTCACCTCCATAAGGGGATATCAACCTGTGAGAGACTAACATTACACTATATGTAAAAAGAAGGATGTCTTTGCCTGTACGTTTAAAATTCCCCCGGGGACAAGAGAGTTTGAAAAAGTCCACAGATTTTTCTTTAGAGATAGTTACCAGCCTATACAGGGGGAAAGTATGTACATACGCTAGTAGTAGTTCATAGTGTAAGGAGGGAGAGTATGTACGGTTACGGAGGCTGCTGTTATCCTAATTATCCAGCTTACCCATGTGGAGGAGGCTTCGGCTGGGGACTTGGATTGTTGATTGTTCTGTTTGTCCTGTTATTAATTTTCGGAAGCTTCTATTGGTTTAGCTGCTGGTATTAAAAAAAACTCATGCATGCGCATGAGTTTTTTTAGATGACATATCCTACCGAATAGAACCATTCATTTTTAAGAATTCTTAAGGAATTTTCGCTTTGTTTCTTAAAGAAGATGATTTATTCTATAATTAAGAAAAGAAGCAAGACGATAATATTCCTCTATAAAAGTAAATAGAGCTCTATACTTTTTTTAGCTTGAAAGTACTAATCATCAAGCAAGCGAGTACGATAATTAAAAACATATAAAAGTGTGAAGGCAAATAAGGGACGCCTAAGTAGCTAAGAGTTAATAAACAACCTGCTGCGGTAATAGGGAGCCCTGTAAAATACCCAGTATTTTCTGTGATGTTAAAGCGGGCAAGACGAAGTGCTCCGCAAGCAATGTAACAGATGGTAACAATTGAACCTGCAGCACCAAAGTGAGATAAAATACTTTGATAAAGTAGTAGAGCTGGAGCGATGCCAAATGATATAATATCGCACATGGAGTCCAGTTGTTTTCCAAGTTCAGATTCAATTTGCAGCTTTCTGGCTACCATGCCGTCGAATCGGTCTGCTAACGCTGCTAAAAAAATTAGTAATAAACTTAAGTTCAATTCATTTTTCATGACAAATAAAATAGCAAAGCTTCCTAAACTTAAATTAACAATCGTTAAGGAGTTTGCCGCTTGGGATCTCAGCTTTTTAATTGTATGATCTAGATAGTCTAATAAAAACAATTTCCTCACTCCTTTAAAGGATGGAATGAACTAAAGGTAAAAATAATGGTAATTTCATTGTAGACGCAAACCTTATTCTAGTAAAGAACTATTCAGTATGTGGAGGTAAAATTATTGTTGCAGCACCTGTATCGAACGTTTATTGAGCTTACGAATCACCAAGGATCATCGAAGCTCATTCGAAAATTCACTTTCTCTAAATGGAGTCGGTTTGTTATACCCTCCTATACAAAAGTTTTTAAAGTAAATAAAGAAGAAATGGACAAGCCTCTGCATCACTATCCAAACTTACATGAGCTATTTATTCGCCGTTTGAAACCTTCTGCCCGTCCGGTCGATCAGCAGAAAGACAGCGTTGTCAGTCCTGTAGATGCAAAGATAGAAGCATATGGAGTCATTACGCCTCAAAAAGAAATGATTGTAAAAAACAAACCTTATTCTATACAGGAAATGGTTTCAAATGATCTTGTTCTTGAAAAATATATAGAGGGACAGTTTATTATCCTCTACCTTAGTCCGAAAGACTATCATCGCATTCACAGCCCTCTTAAAGCCCATGTGGGGGATACGTGGACCGTTGGACAAAAGTCTTATCCAGTAAATTCATTAGGAATCAAATACGGGAAAGAACCGCTTGTGAAAAATTTCCGGAAGCTTACGGAGTTAACATTTGAAAATGGTCACATGCTGATGGTAAAAGTAGGAGCCATGTTTATCAACAGTATTGAAGCGGTTTCTAAAAAAGAAGTAGTCGAAAAAGGGGAAGAAATGGCTTACTTCACGTTTGGCTCGACTGTCATTTTATTATTTGAGAAGAACTCAATCACTTTTGCTTCTAATGTTTACTCAGGTTCTTACGTAAAATGTGGAGAACCAATTGCTCATTTGAAAAAATAGAGCCTATATAATAAAAGAGTAGATAGATAAATGAAGATGCAGCTTTCTTTTATTAAGAAGGCTCTTTTATTCGTTAAGAAGGAATTTGTATGCTAATCTTTAATGATCTTCTTTCAATTTCCTCTTCAATTAATTTTATAAAATCAGGGCTTAATTGCAGTTCAGTTGCTTTGCTGTATGATTCAATAAGCAGCTCATCTGATAATTTTCTCATAAGATTGCCGCCACCTCCTACTAAAATAAATATCCTAAAAAGTTATATTTAAATGCTAATAAATTCCTTATTTATAATCTAACATGAATCAAATAAAGGAACAATCGTTCTGTTATCCACAGCTTTCGGTGGATAAAATGTGGGTATGTTGTTTATAATTACCATTAATTGCTGAACTATAACAGAGGATAATGTGTATAACCTTATCCACATAATTGGGCTTATCAATTTTTGTCGAAAACTTTTAACGGAATTTGTTTACCACTTACCCTATTTGATAAGTAATAAACGTTTTCTGCACTATTTTTTATTTTAAGTTTGCAGTGGGTGAATATATCGTAAGCTCACGAACAAATGGAGTTTTACTACCTTTTGTCAATAACTTTCTGTATAAAGTTAAAGCATTCACAAGGCATATCCTTTATACTAAGAAAAGACCTGTTTTTGAAGAGAATAAAATTTTAGGTTGGAAAATAACAAGAAGTCGTTATAATGATAGACGGCGTTAATTTTAGTATGTAACTATATATTCGAGGTGCATGATACGTGTTGAAACTTTTTTTACCAAATGAACATGTGAAAAACGTGTTTCAAATTAAGCCAGACGATTTGAAAGAGCGCGGAATAAAAGGAATTATTACCGACTTAGATAACACGTTGGTGGAATGGGATCGCCCTGATGCCACTCCGGAATTAATTGAGTGGTTTCAGTTAATGAAAGATAGTGGAATTAAAATTACGATTGTATCGAATAATGTGGAGAAACGAGTCAAGCTGTTTTCAGATCCAGTTGGACTTCCATTTGTATATAAAGCACGCAAACCGATGCGTAAAGCATTTAGAAGAGCTCTTCGTGATATGGAGCTGCAAAAAGATGAGGTTGTAGTTATTGGTGACCAGCTTTTAACGGATGTATTAGGAGGAAATCGTCTCGGCGTATATACGGTTTTGGTTGTACCAGTTGCGCAAACAGATGGATTTGTAACGAAATTTAACCGTAAAATGGAACGAAGAATTCTAGGTTGGATGAAACGAAAAGGTATGATTAACTGGGAGGATTAAAACGTGAGTGAAGAAAAATTACAGTGCGTAGGATGCGGAGTGGAGATTCAAACAGAACGACCGGATGAACTTGGCTATGCTCCAAAATCAGCACTAGAAAAAGAAGCTATTATTTGCCAGCGATGCTTTCGCTTGAAGCATTATAATGAAGTACAAGATGTTTCCTTAACAGACGATGATTTTTTAAAAATCTTAAATGGAATTGGTCAAACGGACGGTTTAGTTGTAAAAGTTGTAGATATCTTTGACTTTAACGGCAGCTGGTTACCTGGTTTGCATCGATTTGTTGGAAATAACAAGGTTCTTTTAGTGGGAAATAAAGCAGATTTACTGCCAAAGTCTATAAAGAAAAATAAACTAATTCATTGGATGAAGCGAGAAGCGAAAGAGCTTGGGCTAAAATCAGTGGATGTGTTTCTCATGAGCGCGCAAAAAGGACAAGGAATTCGAGAAATTGCCGAAGCCATTGAACATTATCGCGAAGGTAAAGATGTATATGTTGTGGGATGTACAAACGTTGGTAAATCAACATTTATTAATGCCATTATTAAAGAAGTAACGGGAGAAAAAGATATTATTACCACATCTCAATATCCGGGCACAACGCTGGATATGATTGATATCCCGCTTGATAACGGCGCGTCTTTATATGATACGCCTGGTATTATTAATCACCATCAAATGGCTCACTATGTAGATAAACGAGACTTAAAGCTAATTTCTCCTAAAAAAGAAATAAAGCCGAAGGTTTATCAGCTAAATGAAGGGCAAACGTTATACTTTGGAGGACTGGCGCGCTTAGATTATGTACAGGGAGGCCGCAAGTCATTAACATGTTATGTATCGAACGATTTGCATATCCATCGTACGAAGCTTGAAAAAGCAGATGAGCTGTATGAAAAGCAAGCAGGTGAACTGCTTCAGCCGCCGCGCCCAGAGCAAATGGATGAGTTTCCTGAACTGGTTGCACATGAATTTACAATAAAAAATGAAAAAACGGATATTGTTTTTTCAGGGCTTGGCTGGGTGACGGTTAATGAGTCAGGTTCAAAAGTTGTGGCGCATGCACCAAAAGGAGTCGGCGTATTTGTGCGCGATTCTTTAATTTAAACAAAAAGGGGAAAAAATCTTGAGTACATTATATGGGCTAGTTGGTTATCCGCTTGGGCATTCACTATCGCCATTGATGCAAAATGACGCCTTTAAACGTCTGAATATGGATGCTCATTATGAAGCTTTTCCAATTGAACCTGTTCATTTTGAGTCAGCCATTGGAGAGCTAAAAGATAAAAACATTCAAGGATTTAATGTCACGATTCCTTATAAAGTTGATATTATGAAGCATTTGGATGAAGTCGATCCATTAGCAAAGGCAATTGGCGCTGTAAATACAGTTGTTAATCAAGATGGCCGTTATATTGGATACAATACCGACGGAGAGGGGTATGTGACGTCTTTACTCAAAGCAGTAGAAGGCAGCTTATCCCAAAAAAGAATTTTAATTATTGGAGCTGGAGGAGCTGCAAAAGCTATTTTTTATACAATTGCCGCTCAGCATGCTCCCGAGGTAATTGCGATATGCAATCGTACCGTCGAAAAAGCAGCTGTATTAGCTAACGAGCTGCCTTTTTCGACGAAAACGGCGGCGATGTCTATTTCTGATGCGGAAAAACAATTAGATACATTCGATATTATTATTAATACCACTTCAGTGGGAATGTATCCTAACGTTGATGAGCTGCCATTAGCACTTACTTTATTGCAAAAAGAAGCCGTAGTCAGCGATATTATTTACAACCCTTTAAAAACAAAGCTTTTAAAAGAGGCTGAAGCAAAAGGGGCAGGCACTCATAACGGTGTCGGTATGTTTGTACTGCAAGGTGCACTTGCATTTGAAAAGTGGACGAACGTCCGTCCTGACGAAGAGGCAATGGAACATATTGTTCTTTCAACACTAACTAAGAGATAAGATACAACGGAGGTTTTTATGTTAACAGGTAAACAAAAACGTTTTTTACGTTCAAAAGCACATCATTTAAATCCAATTTTCCAAGTAGGAAAAGGTGGAGTCAACGAAAATATGATTGGTCAAATTGCTGATGCATTAGAAGCAAGAGAATTATTAAAAGTAAGCATTCTGCAAAACTGTGACGAAGATCGTGACACGGTTGCTGCTCGATTAACAAAAGGAACAAAAGCAGAGCTTGTACAAGTGATTGGAAATACAATTGTATTATATAAAGAATCACGCGAAAATAAGCAGTTAATGCTTCCAAAAGTGAAATGAAATAGAGCGGGGAAACCCGCTCTATTTAAAAATGAAGTAAATTAAAGGAGTCGGGGATTGTTGAAGAGTATTGGAATTTTAGGTGGAACATTCAATCCGCCTCATTTGGGGCATTTAATGATGGCAAATGAGGTTTTGCATGCCTTGAAATTAGATGAGATATGGTTCATGCCGTCGTATATTCCACCTCATAAAACAATCAAAGAGCCTATTGAGCCATATCATCGTTTACAAATGCTAAAGCTAGCTATTGAAGAACATGATCAATTTACCCTGCAGCCGATTGAATTTGAGCGCAAAGAGCCTTCATATACATATGATACGATGAGAATACTAACGGAGAAGTATCCAACGTATCAGTTTCATTTCATCGTTGGTGCTGATATGGTAGAATATTTGCCGAAGTGGTATGAAATTGATGAATTAGTCAATTTGGTTACATTTGTAGGTGTAAAACGCCCGGGGTATACCATTACGTCCCCTTACCCGATAAAAGAAGTAGAAGTTCCGCAGTTTGATGTCTCCTCTTCCTTTATTCGCGAACGAGTAGTAAAGAAAGAAACCATTCGTTATTTTATACCTGCTGGTGTTAAACAATATATCGAGGAGAATCAATTATATGAATCGAACTGAGGCATTAGAAATCGTAAAGAAACAGTTAACAGAACGTCGTTATATTCATACTGTGGGGGTAATGGAAACAGCAATTGAATTAGCTAAGCGTTTTGAAGCAGACGAAAAAAAAGCAGAACTGGCTGCTATTTTTCATGACTATGCCAAGTTTCGTCCAAAGGAAGAGATGAAGCAAATTATTATTGATCAAAACATGAACCCTTCTTTATTGGAATACAATACCGAATTATGGCATGCTCCAGTAGGCGCGTTTTTAGTGAGAAATGAAGTAGGGATTACGGATAAGGAAGTATTGGATGCGATTGCTTACCATACATCCGGAAGACCTGGCATGACGTTACTTGAAAAAATTGTGTACGTTGCTGATTACATTGAACCCGGAAGGAGATTTCCAGGTGTTGATGAAGTGCGGGAGTTAGCTAAAATCGACTTAAATGCAGCACTTATTCAATCACTGAAAAACACCATTTCTTTTTTAATGACTAAACATCAGGCCGTTTATCCCGATACGATGATGACATATAATGATTTAATCTTAGGAGGTCAAACACATGACTGAACGTGAATTGCTATCTCTTGTTGTAGAAGCAGCAGACGATAAAAAAGCAATCGATATCGTAGCGTTAAATATGGAAGGAATCTCACTTGTGGCAGATTATTTTGTTATTTGTCACGGTAACTCAGATAAACAAGTGCAGGCAATTGCTCGTGAAATTAAAGAAAAAGCACACGAACAAGGCATTTCTGTGAAGCGTTTAGAAGGATTTGAGCAGGCTAAGTGGGTTCTTGTTGATCTTGGAGATGTTGTGGTTCACATTTTCCATAAAGATGAGCGCGGATATTATAACTTAGAACGCTTATGGGGAGATGCACCATTTGTAAGTTCAGAAGAGCTACAGTTATGAGCAGGTACGGAGAATTTGCCTACGTATATGATCAGCTAATGGCAGACGTTCCGTATGACGATTGGGCTGAATTTTTTAATCAGCAGGTGGCAAAAGCGAAAACAAAGCCTGACAGTATATTAGACCTTGCCTGCGGCACGGGAGAACTCTCCGTTCGATTTGCACAAGAAGGTTTCTCCGTAGTAGGCGTTGATTTGTCTGATGATATGCTTATGGTAGCCCAGGAAAAGGCGACAGAAGCAGGGGTAACGCTATCTCTTTTTCAGCAAAACATGGCGGAACTTGAGTTATTGAAAGAGTTCGATTGTGTAGTAATCTTTTGTGATTCTTTGAACTATTTGCAAAGTGATAAAGAAGTTCAAGAAACCATTCAACGTGTATATAAGCACTTAAAACCAGGTGGGCTCTTTATATTTGATGTTCATTCAGTGCACAAGATGAAGGACGTATTTGGAAATCAATCTTTTTCTTACGTAGATGAAGACGTGTCATATATTTGGAACTGCACCTATGACGATACAGACATGCGCGTAGAGCATGATATTACGTTTTTTGCTTATGATGAAGAAATGGATGCATATCATCGCTTTGATGAGGTGCATGCTCAGCGCACTTGGTCGATTGACCATTATCAATCATGGCTGAGCGAAGCTGGTTTTATAAATATAGAAGTAAGTGCAGATTTCAAAATGAGTGAGCCTACTTCAAACAGTGAGCGCATCTTTTTCTCTGCGCAAAAAAAAGAAGCCGAGTAGAGGCTTCTTTTTTTGTTTCAAAGCAGGATTTCTACAGAAATTATGGAATAAGACTATCAAACTGATTGTGAACAAGCTCAATGTCTTCGTCAAATTTTTCATGTGTTTTTTGAAATACGTGCACAAACATCTCTCCGAGTTCAGCTTCTAAAACTTTAATACCTTCTCCGGTTACACCGCCTTTTACGCATACTTTATCCTGCAAGGTAGGAAGCGTAAATATTTCTTTTTCCAACAGTTTTCCCATTCCAATAATCATATCACTGGCCATGACGGTAGCTTCTTCTTCAGAAATATTTGTTTCTTGAACTGCTGCATCAATAAAGCGCTGAAGCAAAAAGCTGAAGAATGCAGGACCGCAGCTTACGATATCGGATGATACGCGCGTAATCGTTTGATCAATAGCCATAGGCTTTGACATAGATGAAAATAATTCATGTAAATAATTTTGGTAAAAAGGCGTACATCTTTCTCCAAACGTGAAAAGAGAAACACCTGCTAATGCCCGATTCGTAATGCTAGGGATAATTCTAGCTGCTTGACTCGGAACGAGGCGTTCGATTTGTTCTACGCTAATTGGACTGGTAATGGATACAATGCAGTGATCTTTCGTCAGCAGTGGTTCTAATTTTATTAAAAGGGGGTGAATATCCAATGGCTTAACACAAATAAAAATGACTTTGGATGCGTGAACAACTTCTTCAGCTGTATCAGCAACATGAATTTTTTTATGCTGCTGTTGAATCTCTTTGGCTCTTTTTTTTGTGCGATTCATAATAGTAATTTTAGAAGGACGTACGGCTTTTGATTCAATAAACGCATCAATTAATATTTTCCCCATGTTTCCTGTTCCGATAAACCCTATGTTCACTGATTCATTCCCTCCTTCAAAAGCCTTTTCTTCTAAACACTATGAAGACGTAATGGAATTTATGACGTTACTTCAAAATTCAAAGGAGTGTACAATTTGACTTTTTCAAAAAAACAATGGCTAATTGGGTGTATTTGCTTAGCAGTTAGCTTGGCTTTTTATATCTATCGCACAGGCGGAGAGAAACCGGAAAGTTCTCTTCAAACCTCAGATATGATAAAGGCAGAATCTTCTGCTGCAAAAAAAGAAGGAGAGTCGTCTGATCAAGTAATTTCGAGCCAAGATTCCCCGTTTGTTATGGTGGATATTAAAGGAGCTGTTCAGAAGCCTGGTGTATACCAGCTTCCGAAAGATGCAAGGGTAAAAGATGCTCTAGCACAAGCCGGAGGCGCTACGAAAGAAGCGGACTTAAGACAGCTCAATTTAGCTAGCAAGCTACAAGATGAAATGGCTGTTTACATCCCAGCTGCTGGAGAAGAAATCCCGCCTTCATCTCCAGTTTCTTCAATCTCTTCCTCAGGAACTTCAAATGATCAGCCCCTTGTTAATATCAATACAGCGAACACTGATGAACTACAAACGCTAAATGGTATTGGACCTTCAAAAGCGAGTGCCATCGTTTCATATCGAGAGGAAAATGGCTTGTTTCAAACAGTAGAGGATTTGGGGCAAGTATCAGGTATTGGCGAGAAGTCGCTAGAAAAAATCAAAGCTCAAATTACGGTACAGTAGAGACTTATTGACGAAAAAGGAAAAGAAACGCTACACTATGAAAGAGACAAGTATAATTATAATTATTCAGTTTTAAATAAAAAGGTAGGGAATGAGATGAACCGGATTTCATGGGATCAATATTTTATGGCACAAAGCCATTTGCTAGCTTTAAGAAGCACTTGTGAACGTCTGGCTGTTGGGGCTACAGTGGTGCGTGATAAACGTATTATAGCTGGAGGATACAACGGCTCGATCAGCGGAGGTGTGCATTGTGCTGACGAAGGCTGTTATGTGATTGATGGACACTGTGTAAGAACTGTCCATGCAGAAGTGAATGCACTCTTGCAGTGTGCTAAGTTTGGTGTAAAAACAGAAGATGCGGAAGTATACGTCACGCATTTTCCTTGTTTAAACTGCTGTAAAGCCCTTATTCAAGCGGGAATTAAAACAGTATATTACGCTAATGATTACAAAAATCATCCGTATGCTGTTGAGTTATTTCAACAGGCGGGAGTGAAAACAGCAAAAGTTGAACTTGATGAAGCAATCATTGACTTAAAAAGTAAAGAGAAGCTTCAATTTGTGACGGATGTTCTCGCTCGTTTAGAAAAAAGCGGAGCGGACGAAGCAGAAGTGATGAATTTACAGCGTGAAGCTCTCGCTTTGTTTACGGCAAATTAAAGGTAAAAGAGGTTTTTTACTTGGTAACAGTAAGGAGCCTCTTTCTTTTAAGAAGAAAGGAGCTAAAGGTGAAAGGATATTATATTTACTGTGCTTTTAGCATGATGATAGCTTTATATGTATATGATAATCATTCCGCTGTAAGCCTGTTTTTGCTAATCGTGCTTTTCATTTTTCAATGGCTACAATGTCCGAGGAAAGTGGTTATTGCTTCTGCACTGTTGAGTGTTTTGTGCGTCTACCTATTAGCTGAGACAAATAAGCATAACAAAACGGTTCTTTTAGCTGAATCTTCTTCTTTTACAGGCGAAATTTCCTCTGTTCCGCATAGTAACGGCGACAAGCTTACTTTTAAGTTTACGGTTCAAAATGAAGAGGTCATGGCTTTTTATAAACTAAAAACGTTGGAAGAGAAACAGCAGCTCGAAAAGCTAACGATTCATCAAGTTTGTCAACTAGGGGGGCAATTAACTTCTCCTTCACCTGCTCGCAACCTTCATGCATTTGATTATCAGCAATATTTGTACCATCAGTCTATTCATTGGCAGCTTAACGTCAAGGGACTTGATTTGGTAAAATGTCAGCTCCCCACTTTAACTCCACTTACGTACCTTACCTTTATTCGTCAAAAAGGAATTAATTATATTCAACAAAATATGTCGGATCCAGGCGCTGGGTTTATGCAGGCACTAATTTATGGCGAGCGCACTGGCATCGAAGAAGAGAGTATCAAGCGCTATCAGCAATTTGGTTTAATCCACTTGCTTGCCATATCAGGTCTTCATGTTGGACTGCTGACAGCGATGTGTTTTTATTTGCTCATTCGGATTGGAATAACGCGCGAGCGAGCCATTACGCTTTTACTTTTGCTTCTTCCTGTATACATGGTTTTGGCCGGTGGCAGCGCTTCAGTTGTCCGAGCTGTTTTTATGAGTATGCTGATGCTTATATCGATAAAAATACAAAGAAAAATTCTTTTGGTTGATAGCATCAGCCTTGCTTTTATGGCCATGCTGCTTTTTAAGCCGTACTATTTATTTGACGTAGGATTTCAGCTTTCTTTTGCCGTTAGTTTTGCATTGATTTTATCGAGTCAGACGATTTTACCTCGTTTTCATTCTTCTTTCAGCCAGTTCATGGTTGTTTCAGCGATTGCACAAATCAGTTCACTTCCTTTATTGTTGTACTATTTTTATGGAGTATCTCTCCTCAGTTTGCCATTAAATATGGTTTTTGTACCGCTGTTTTCTCTTGTTATATTACCTCTTTGTTTGCTCATTCTTTTTGTTCGTATCCTCTTGCCAGGAGTGAGTGAACTGCTGGAGCAAATTCTTCATGTTCTTTTACTTTTTTGTGAAAAATTGCTTGGCTTTTTTGATTGGATTCCCGCTGATTTTGTAACGGGAAAACCCCACATTGTGCTGTTTTTGGGCATGTACTTATGCATTTATGCTGTATTTGTGGCGGTCGAAGAAGGAGAATTTTTCGTTCGCTATATGTTTCTTCTCGTGGCATTGTTAGCCGCACAATGTATGTATCCTTATTTGAATCCAAAAGGAACGGTCACAATGGTCGATGTAGGACAAGGAGACTGCTTTATCATTGAGCTTCCTTATCGAAAAGGTGTGTATATGATCGATACGGGAGGAACCGTTTCATTTCCAAAAGAACCATGGCAAAAACGTCGTTCTTCTTTTGACGTGGGAGAAGATGTACTTGTTCCCTTTTTGCATTCAAAAGGAATAACAAGGGTAGATAAAATGATTATCACACACGGCGATTATGATCACGCAGGGGCGGCACAGCATTTATTTTCACAAGTGGCTGTCGGAGAGCTGGTGCTTGGGAAAAAAGCTGAATTAAATGACGTAGAGACTGGCTTGGTGATCGCTGCTCAAAAACAAAGAGTGCCTGTTCAAATTGTTCAACAAGGAGATAGCTGGCAAGAAGGAGGTGTGTTATTTCAGATTATTTCTCCGACAGGTTTCGAAGAAACGAGCAACAACGGCTCAATTGTAATAGACGCTAAGTTAGGAAATTTAAGATGGCTATTCACTGGAGATTTAGAAAAGGAAGGAGAACAAAGAATATTGAAAGACTTTCTAAACCTTAAAGCAGATGTATTAAAAGTTGGGCATCATGGCAGTAAAACCTCAACTTCAGAAGAGTTTGTTCAACATTTAAATCCTAAAGTAGCGCTTGTTTCAGCGGGACAAAAAAATCGTTATGGTCATCCTCATCAAGAAATATTAGAGCTTCTGAAAAGCTACGGAGTGTATATTTATCGAACGGATGAAGATGGTGGGGTAATGTATGAATTTACAAAAAAGTCAGGAACGTTTTCGCAGCAACTTCCATAGTCTATAGTAAGAAAAACGAACTAAAAAAGACTGCTAAGAAGCAGCCTTGAAGCAATTTTACGAACCCAAGTAGTGAATCACAGTTGCAATAACAAATAAGGCAGTGAAAAAGCCAAATGAAACACCAAATCCTACGGCAGAATCGACAGCGTCGTTGCGTTTACTTTGGACACTTTCTTCAAATTGGTTCATTAACACCCCTCCTGTTTACAGTATAATCTAACTTTTTTTAAAAATCTAGACAATTTAAAAGCGTTTTCACAAACTGACAACAGTTAACAACTATACTTTATAGACATGAGGAGAAAATAGAGATAAGGGTTTAATCATTAACAAATAAGTAACCTAGGGCTTATATTGTTAATGTTTATCATAAACTGAGGAATTGTCGTTTTAAGGCAATTCCTTTTGTATTGTTGCCAAAAACTCATAACACCTTTACGATAGAAATTGTATTTTGTTTATCAGTAACTATACATAATCAATATAGATGAATAAAAAAGAGGAGCGTATATACGTTGGCAGTTGATAGCTTAAAAAGTATTACCAAAAATAATATAGCCCCCGTTTACTTAATACACGGGGTCAATGCATTTATGAGTAAAAAGATTAGAGATAAAATCGTCGACTATACGTTAAATGAAGAAGATAAAGAATTTAACTTGTCACTATACGATTTAGAAGAAACATCGATTGATCAAGTTCTAGAAGATGCTGAAACGCTTCCTTTTTTAGGAGACAAGCGTGTAGTGGTTGCGAAAAATGCAGCATTTTTAACGGCTGAAAAATCGAAAGATAAAGTAGAGCATGATCTAGCAAAACTGCAGCAATATGTGGAGCAGCCCCCGTCTTTTTCAACGTTAATTCTACTAGCCCCTTATGAAAAGCTGGATGAAAGAAAAAAAATAACAAAATTATTAAAAAAACAAGCAGCTTACATTGAAGCGAACGAATTTGGTGAAAAAGAAATGAAGCAGTGGATTCATAATTTACTTTCAAAAGATGGAGTGAATATGGATGAAGATGCTGTGACGCTGCTTATTCAGCTTGTGGGTCTTAATGTAACACTTGTGACAAATGAAATTGAAAAAATGGTGTTATATGTTGGACAAGACGGAGTCATTACAAAAGAAGTTGTGCTTAAGCTTGTGGCAAAAACGCTTGAACAAAATGTATTTACGCTTATTGACGCTGTTATTCAGCGAAAGGTTTCTACTGCTTTAAATATGTATCAGGATTTACTGCGTAATAACGAAGAGCCTATTAAAATTTTATCTTTGTTAGCGACGCAGTTTCGTTTGATTTATCATACGAAGCAGCTGTCTAGTCAAGGGTACGGTCAGCAGCAAATTGCTCAAACGATTAAGGTTCATCCGTTTCGTGTGAAAATTGCTTTGCAGCAGAGCAGAAGTTTTGAGGAACAGCAGCTTAAAGAAATTTTAAAGGATTTAGCAGAGGCAGATTATGAAATGAAGACGGGAAAAATGGATAAAGCGCTTATTTTACAGCTGTTTTTATTAAAAAGAGCGCAATAAAAAAACGATCCTAATGGGATCGTTTTTGTCTCAATTATGCAGATAAACCGTTAAGTTTTACTGCTAAGCGAGATTTTTGACGAGCTGCAGCATTTTTGTGGATAATACCAGATTGTGCAGCTTTGTCTAATTTTTTAGAAGCAACAGCAAATGCTGCTTTTGCGTTATCTACATCGTTGTTTTCAACTAAAGCTTCAAAGTTTTTGATTGCAGTACGCATAGCTGATTTAGCTTGAATGTTATGAGCACGGCGAGCTTCAGTAGTTTTTACACGTTTGATAGCTGATTTAATGTTTGGCATCCGTTTCACCTCCCGAAATGATAACAATCGAGATTATATAGAACTCGACATTCTTCACAATAAGAACAAAAGATATTTTATCAAACACAAGGACAGAATGCAATAGCCTTGACAAGGAATTTTATATGACAGAGCTCTCTTTAAAAGCTTGTAGCTGATATTGCGCCCTTCCTTCCACTTTTCATTTCTTAAATGCATGAATCTGCCAGTCCTCGGTGACAATAATTTCAACAAAGATTGTCTAGGAGGTTAAGAAATGGAAAAAGAACTTGATTTAAGTCAATATAGCGTGCGCACGGATTTAGCTGTCGAAGCAAAAGACATAGCGTTAGAAAATCAGCCTAAACCGAATAACCAGTCAGAAATCAAAGGCGTAATTGTAAAAGAAAAAGAAGAACAAGGTGTCAAAATCTCAATGGTAGAAATTACGGAAGAGGGCGCAGAAGCAATCGGTAAGAAAAAAGGCCGATATGTAACCCTTGAATCGGTAGGCATTCGCGAGCAGGATACTGAAAAGCAAGAGGCCATGGAAGAAGTATTTGCTAAAGAGCTGAATTTTTTTATTAAAAGCCTCAACATTCCAGATGATGCTAGCTGTCTTGTAGTGGGTCTTGGAAACTTAAGTGTTACACCAGATGCGCTTGGACCAAAGGCAGTAGATAATTTGTTGATTACAAGACATTTGTTTGAGCTACAGCCTGAAAGCGTGCAAGATGGCTTTAGACCCGTTAGCGCCATTGTTCCGGGAGTAATGGGAATGACGGGTATTGAGACAAGTGATATTATCTTTGGCGTTGTAAAGAAAGTGAATCCAGATTTTATCATTGCAATCGATGCGCTTGCCGCTCGTTCGATTGAACGGGTAAATGCTACCATTCAAATTTCAGATTCAGGTATTCATCCGGGGTCTGGGGTTGGAAACAAGCGCAAAGAAATCAGTTATGAAACACTTGGCATTCCAGTTATTGCAATAGGTATTCCAACGGTAGTGGATGCTGTTTCCATTACAAGCGATACAATTGACTTTATCTTAAAACATTTCGGCCGAGAAATGAAAGAGCAGGGAAAGCCGTCTAAGTCGCTGCTTCCGTCCGGTATGACGTTTGGAGAAAAAAAGAAGCTCACGGAGGATGACTTACCCAATGAAGAGCAGCGTCAAACGTATCTCGGTATGATTGGCACCCTTCCAGATGAAGAAAAAAGACGTCTTATTCATGAAGTGCTTGCACCTTTAGGCCATAATTTGATGGTTACGCCAAAAGAAGTGGATATGTTTATTGAAGATATGGCTAATGTAGTTGCAGGAGGACTTAACGCTGCTTTGCATCATGAAGTGGATCAAGAGAACTTTGGGGCATATACTCATTAATACGCTTTTAGGTGAATGAGTTCTTCACAATATAGTCATAATGGTTAGTACTACAGAAGATAAAGAAGTAAGGGGCCTAATAATATGATTAAATTTACTTTAAAATCAGTAGTGCTAACCATTTTTTTACTGTGCGTCGTATTTTTAGGGATGCAGACGGCTCAGCAAGGGTTGATTAAAATGAAGGGATATAATGATCCTTCGATTGAACATGTTATTAATGTGTCTAAAACATCAGATGGTCAGGTGGAAGCTGCTGTTTTAGGTTCAAAAAAAGTCGTGAACATTGATGAAAAACAGCAGTTTCTAGAAAAACGAAAGGCTTTTAACTTTTTCTCCTCGCTAGGTCAAAGTCTAGCGGAAGGCGTGAAAAGTACAATAGGAAAAGCTTTTAAGGCTATCCATCATCTTCTTAATTAAAAGCAGAATCTCTTTCTGCTTTTTTGTATGGAAAAATCCCCAATGGAATGCTTATTGAATGTTGACGAATGTGTTGTTATAATTTAATTTAGTGTATTTTGCCGATTTTCAGTAGGAGTGAAAAAAATATGGATAGAGAAGCAAGATTGAAACGACAATCGAAAATCAGAAACTTTTCGATTATTGCTCATATAGACCACGGTAAGTCAACATTAGCAGACCGTATTTTAGAAAAAACAAATGCGTTAACACAGCGAGAAATGAAAGCTCAGCTTTTAGATTCGATGGATTTAGAACGTGAACGTGGAATTACCATTAAATTAAATGCTGTGCAGCTTCAATACAAAGCAAAAGATGGAGAAGAGTATACTTTTCATCTAATTGATACACCGGGACACGTCGATTTTACATATGAAGTGTCGCGAAGTTTAGCCGCGTGTGAAGGTGCTATTCTAGTAGTAGATGCAGCTCAAGGTATTGAAGCTCAAACACTAGCAAACGTATATTTAGCGCTTGATAACAACCTTGAAATTTTACCTGTCATTAATAAGATTGACCTGCCGAGTGCAGAGCCAGAGCGAGTGCGTCAAGAAGTTGAAGACGTAATTGGGTTAGATGCGTCGGAAGCTGTATTAGCTTCAGCTAAAGCAGGAATTGGTATCGAAGAAATTTTAGAACAAATTGTTGAAAAAGTTCCTGCTCCTGAAGGGGATCCAGACGCACCGCTTCAAGCACTAATCTTTGATTCATTTTATGATGCATACCGAGGTGTAGTTGCATCTATTCGTATCGTACAAGGACGAGTAAAAGTAGGCGACAAAATTAAAATGATGGCAACAGGAAAAGAGTTTGAGGTAACGGAGCTAGGTGTGTTAACGCCAAAAGCCGTTGCTAAAGATGAACTTTCTGTTGGCGACGTAGGATTTTTAACAGCAGCTATTAAAAACGTTGGAGATACGCGAGTAGGGGACACGATTACTCTTGCTAAAAATGGAGCCAGTGAACCTCTTCCTGGTTATCGTCGTCTGAATCCAATGGTATACTGCGGACTGTATCCAATTGATACAGCGAAGTATAACGATCTTCGTGAAGCACTAGAAAAGTTAGAGCTAAATGACTCTGCACTTCAGTTTGAACCAGAGACGTCTCAGGCCTTAGGGTTTGGTTTCCGATGTGGATTCTTAGGGTTGCTTCACATGGAAATTATCCAAGAGCGTATTGAGCGCGAATTTAAAATTGATTTAATTACAACAGCTCCAAGCGTTATTTATGACGTGTATTTAACAGACGAGACTCATCTGTCTGTAGATAACCCGTCTAATATGCCGGACCCACAAAAGATTGAACGCGTAGAAGAACCGTATGTGAAAGCAACGATGATGGTACCAAACGATTATGTTGGTGCTGTGATGGAGCTTTGTCAGAAGAAGCGAGGCAACTTTATTGATATGCAGTACTTGGATGCTAATCGCGTGAGTATTGTATACGAAATTCCGCTAGCTGAAATTGTATATGATTTCTTTGATCAATTAAAATCAAATACAAAAGGCTACGCGTCGTTTGATTACGAACTTATCGGATATCAGCCTTCGAAGCTTGTGAAGATGGATATTCTTTTAAACGGCGAAACGGTCGATGCACTGTCCTTTATCGTGCACAGAGATTCAGCTTACGATCGTGGTAAAGTCATTGTAGAAAAGCTTAAAGAGCTTATTCCACGTCAACAGTTCGAAGTGCCGATTCAAGCGGCAATCGGTCAAAAAATTGTCGCGCGTTCAACAATTAAAGCCATTCGTAAAAACGTTTTAGCAAAATGTTACGGAGGAGATATCTCTCGTAAACGTAAACTTCTTGAAAAACAAAAAGAAGGTAAAAAACGTATGAAGCAGGTCGGTTCTGTTGAAGTACCGCAGGAAGCATTCATGGCTGTTCTTCGCATGGATGAAGATTAATAGCTGAAATTCTATTATTTAACATGTCAAATTAGTTTTGAAAATCAAGCTAATCTGATACGATAGTAAAGAGCTTTGAGCGCTGTAAATGAGTGTGAACGAACATAGATAAAAATACCGCAGAGAGACTCTGCGGTATTTTTATCATTTATAAATGTGATTGAGGTGGAAGTCCATGGTGAAGGCAGCATATCTGCACATCCCGTTTTGTCATCATATTTGTCACTATTGTGACTTTAATAAAGTGTTTTTCAAAAATCAGCCTGTTATGCCGTATTTGGAAAGCATGCGAGAAGAAATGAAACAAGCAGTTGAACATTATCCAACGACCAATTTAAACACGATATTCGTTGGGGGTGGGACGCCTACAGCCTTAGATGAACAGCAGCTAGAGTATTTTTTAGAATCCATTCGTATGTACCTCCCTTATGACGAAAAAGGTGAGTTTACATTTGAAGCGAATCCGAATGAATTGACAAAAGAAAAGCTTCAGCTTCTCCATGACTATGGCGTGAATCGTTTAAGCATTGGTGTACAAACGTTTAATGAAAGATTATTGGAGAAAATTGGACGTGTGCATTCAAATAGACAGGTATTTGATTGTGTTGAACAAGCGAGAAAGATTGGAATGTCGAATATAAGCTTAGACTTAATTTATAGCCTGCCGGAACAAACGGTAGCTGATTTTTCTTCTACGCTTCAAACGGCTTTTTCATTAGAGGTAGAGCATATGTCTGCCTATTCGTTGATTATTGAACCTAAAACGGTATTTTATAATTTAATGAATAAAGGAAAGCTACCCCTGCCTGCTCAAGAAGAAGAAGCAGCTATGTATGAGCTGCTTATGAAAGAAATGGACAAACAAGGTTTTCATCAATACGAAATCAGTAATTTCGCAAAGCCAGGCTACGAGAGTATTCATAATCTAACATATTGGAACAACGACGATTATTACGGAATTGGCGCAGGCGCACATAGCTATATAGACGGAATAAGACGAGCAAATATTGGACCATTAAAAAAGTACATTGATTCAGTCGAGCAAAAAGGAAATGCATATCTCAATGAAGTGAGCGTGACCGAGGCTGAAAAAATGGAAGAAGAAATGTTTTTGGGCCTTCGTAAAACGAAAGGAGTCTCAAAAGAGGAGTTTAAGAAAAAATTCAATCGAGAATTAAAAGATGTATTTGGAGAACCTATTCAAGAATACAAAGAGAAAGGACTTTTGGGTGAAGACAATAGCTCAGTCTTTTTAACACACAATGGTCGATTTTTGGGGAATGAAGTTTTTCAAGCCTTTATTGGGATAATCTAATATCAAATCGTTGACATCGCTATAGTGATTTGGTAATTTATTATTAGATTTAGCACTCAGAGTTTTAGAGTGCTAACAGAGGTGATGAAGCGTGCTTACTGATCGACAGTTATTAATTTTACAAGTCATTATTGATGATTTCATTCGATCTGCGCAGCCGGTAGGCTCTCGAACATTATCTAAGAAAGAAGAGTTTAATTTTAGTTCGGCTACGATTCGGAATGAGATGTCAGACCTAGAAGAACTTGGATTTATTGAAAAAACTCATACTTCTTCAGGGCGCGTTCCGTCTGAGAAAGGTTATCGTTATTATGTTGATCATCTAGTGTCCCCGCAGCACTTGAAAGCAAGCGACGTTTCCACGGTACGTTCGGTATTCGCTGAACGCATTGTAGAACTGGAGCAGCTCGTTCAAAAGTCAGCACAAATTTTATCTGATTTAACGAGTTTAACGTCTATTGTGCTAGGACCAAAAGCGGTCAGCCATAAGTTAAAACAGCTGCAGATTTTACCTTTAACGGCTCAGTCAGCTGTTGCCATTATTGTGACCGATACAGGACACGTTGAAAGTCGGACGATTACGCTGCCGAGCAGTATTCAACCTTCCGATATTGAAAAAATGGTTAACATTTTAAACGAAAAGCTCATCGGCGTTCGCATTACTGATTTACATGATAAAATGTACAAAGAAGTAGCGACGCTCTTAAAAAGCCATATTCAAGGGTATGAGCAGACGATGGATATACTCAATGATGCATTAAAGCTCAACATGAATGGCAAATTAGTAGTTGGCGGCAAAACGAATATGTTTGCTCAGCCGGAATTTCATGACCTTAATAAAATTCGCGGGCTGTTTAATATTATTGAACATGAACAGCAGTTTTATAAGCTGTTAAGCCCAAATGAGGCTGGCATACATGTGAAAATTGGTCATGAAAATAAATTGAATGAAATGGTAGGGTGCAGCTTAATTACAGCTAGTTATTCCTTTGGTCACGAACAGCTTGGCACAATTGCTATACTGGGACCGACCCGCATGGAATATGCGCGTGTGATTAGTTTGCTTACACTGCTTTCATCAGATATGTCTCAAGTATTAACAAACTTGTATAAAGAATAAAGGAATCGGGTGGAATATATTACTTCCATCCTTTCCCTGTGATAAAATAAAAAACGTTGTTTAAAATGTGAAAATGTGTGTAAACATTTAAGGGAGGTGAATGAATTGTCAAACGAAAAGCAAGTAGAAGAACAAAACGAAGAAGTGGTTGAAGAAGTTCAAACAGACTCTGCTGAAGCAACTGAAGCTGAAGTGTCTGAGGAAGTAAACCCTCTTCAACAAGAAAATGATCAATTAAAGCAACAGCTTGAAGAAGAAGAGAATCGCTACTTACGTCTACAAGCTGATTTCGATAATTTCCGTCGTCGTTCACGTCTCGATGCAGAAGCTGCTCAAAAATACCGTGCTCAATCATTAGTTTCGGATATTTTACCAGCACTTGATAACTTTGAACGTGCATTACAAGTTAACACAGCGGACGAGCAAACTAAATCTGTGCTGCAAGGTGTAGAAATGGTATACCGTCAATTAGTAGAGGCACTTCAAAAAGAAGGTGTTGAAGCAATTGAATCAGTCGGGAAAACATTCGATCCATACGAGCATCAAGCAGTGATGCAAGTAGAAGACGATGAATACGAACCGAACACGGTAGTAGAGGAGCTTCAAAAAGGTTACAAATTAAAAGATAAAATCATCCGCCCTGCGATGGTTAAAGTGAATCAATAACACTACATATTATGAAGGAGGTCATTGTCAATGAGTAAGATCATTGGTATCGATTTAGGTACAACTAACTCTTGTGTCGCTGTATTAGAAGGCGGCGAACCAAAAGTAATTCCAAATCCAGAAGGAAACCGTACAACGCCATCAGTTGTGGCATTCAAAAACGGTGAGCGTCAAGTTGGGGAAGTAGCGAAACGTCAAGCTATTACAAACCCTAACACAATTATTTCAGTTAAACGTCATATGGGTACAGACCATAAGGTTGAAGCTGAAGGCAAGCAATACACGCCTCAAGAAATGTCAGCTATCATTCTTCAACATTTAAAAGGTTATGCTGAAGAGTATTTAGGTGAGCCTGTAACAAAAGCTGTTATCACAGTTCCTGCTTACTTTAATGATGCTGAGCGTCAAGCAACAAAAGATGCTGGTAAAATTGCTGGTTTAGAAGTAGAGCGTATTATTAACGAGCCTACTGCAGCAGCACTTGCATACGGATTAGAAAAAACAGATGAAGATCAAACAGTTTTAGTTTATGACCTTGGTGGCGGTACGTTTGACGTATCTATTCTAGAACTTGGCGACGGCGTATTTGAAGTTCGCGCAACTGCAGGTGACAACCGCCTTGGTGGTGACGACTTTGACCAAGTAATCATCGACTATTTAGTCGCTGAATTCAAAAAAGAAAACGGCGTGGATTTAAGCAAAGATAAAATGGCGCTTCAACGTTTAAAAGATGCGGCTGAAAAAGCGAAAAAAGATTTATCAGGCGTAACATCTACACAAATTTCTTTACCATTTATCACTGCTGGAGAAGCTGGTCCTCTTCACTTAGAGGTATCTTTATCACGTGCTAAATTTGACGAGTTATCAGCAGGCCTTGTAGAGCGTACAATGGCTCCTGTGCGTCAAGCTTTAAAAGATGCAGGCCTTTCTGCAAGCGAACTTGATAAAGTAATCTTAGTTGGTGGTTCAACTCGTATCCCAGCGGTACAAGATGCAATCAAAAAAGAAACTGGTCAAGATCCTCACAAAGGTGTAAACCCTGATGAAGTAGTTGCACTTGGTGCAGCAATTCAAGGTGGCGTATTAACTGGTGATGTAAAAGACGTTGTATTACTAGACGTAACGCCTTTATCACTAGGTATCGAAACAATGGGTGGCGTATTTACAAAGCTAATTGAGCGTAATACGACGATTCCAACAAGTAAATCACAAGTATTCTCAACGGCTGCAGATAGCCAAACAGCTGTAGATATTCATGTTCTTCAAGGTGAGCGTCCAATGTCTGCAGACAACAAAACGCTAGGTCGTTTCCAGTTAACTGATATTCCACCTGCACCACGCGGAGTACCTCAAATCGAAGTGTCATTCGATATTGACAAAAATGGTATCGTAAACGTTCGTGCAAAAGATTTAGGTACAAACAAAGAGCAAGCTATTACAATTAAATCTTCAACAGGTTTATCAGATGATGAAATCGATCGCATGGTAAAAGAAGCGGAAGAAAACGCAGATGCTGATAAGCAACGTAAAGAAGAAGTGGAACTACGCAATGAAGCAGATCAATTAGTGTTTACAACTGAAAAAACATTAAAAGATCTTGAAGGAAAAGTAGAAGAAGCTGAAGTAACAAAAGCTAACGAAGCAAAAGATGCTTTAAAAGCAGCGATTGAAAAGAATGACCTTGAAGAAATCAAAGCGAAAAAAGATGAACTTCAAGAAATCGTTCAAGCGTTAACTGTAAAATTGTATGAGCAAGCTCAACAAGCTCAGCAAGCAGGTGAACAAGGCGCTCAAAATGATGATGTTGTAGATGCAGAGTTTGAAGAAGTAAACGACGACAAAAAATAATGCATCTTGACGACTAACGTGAATGACGCCATGGTGCGATTCACATCTTTTTAAAAAGTCAAAGTCAAGCTTATTTCTTGGCTTTGACTTTTTTAACGTGGAAAAGCGAAAAGGAAAGTTTTTCACTTGGCTCTCTGCGTGCACGAGAGCAATAGAAAGTAACTTTTATGTTGCTATGGAATTATTAATAATGATACAATTACGTTTATGTGAAACGATTCGGGAGTGAGTATTGATGAGTAAGCGAGATTACTATGAAGTACTCGGTATCAGTAAGAGCGCTACAAAAGATGAAATAAAAAAAGCATACCGCAAGCTTTCTAAACAATATCATCCAGATATTAACAAAGCGGAAGATGCTGCTGACAAATTTAAAGAAGTAAAAGAAGCATATGAAGTATTGAGTGATGACCAAAAAAAAGCACAATACGATCAATTTGGTCATACTGATCCAAATCAAGGCTTTGGCGGCTTTGGTGGAGGCGGCTCAGACTTTGGCGGCTTCGGCTTTGAAGATATTTTCAGCTCGATCTTTGGTGGTGGTGGTCGCAGACGTGACCCTAATGCTCCGAGACAAGGTGCCGATTTACAATACACGATGACACTTTCTTTTGAAGAAGCTGTTTTCGGAAAAGAAACAACAATTGAAATTCCACGTGAAGAAACGTGTGAGACATGTCACGGTTCAGGTGCAAAACCTGGAACAAAAGTCGATACATGTTCGCACTGTAATGGTTCAGGTCAGTTAAACGTTGAACAAAACACGCCGTTTGGCCGCGTGGTAAATCGACGTGCGTGTCATCATTGTAATGGTACGGGAAAAATCATTAAAGACAAATGTGCAACGTGCCACGGTGACGGTAAAGTAACAAAACGACGTAAAATTAATGTTAAAATTCCAGCTGGTGTAGATGATGGTCAACAGCTGCGCGTAAGTGCTCAAGGAGAACCAGGGGTAAATGGTGGTCCTCCGGGAGATTTATACGTAGTGTTCCACGTGCGCACTCATGAATTCTTTGAACGTGATGGAGACGATATCTACTGCGAAATGCCTTTAACGTTTGCTCAGGCAGCGCTAGGTGATGAAGTAGAAGTACCAACTCTACACGGCAAGGTGAAGCTGAAGATTCCTGCTGGTACACAAACGGGAACGAAATTCCGTTTAAAAGGAAAAGGTGTGGCAAACGTACGAGGATATGGTCAAGGAGATCAGCATATTCACGTTCGAGTTGTAACTCCAACAAAAATATCAGAAAAACAAAAACAATTATTGCGTGAGTTCGCTGAACTGAGCGGTCAAGAAGCCGTTGATGAGCAGCATGATTCCTTTTTTGCAAAAGTAAAACGAGCAATTAAAGGAGAATAATTGTCTTTCATAGTAAACAGAGACAGGTTGGTAAAGGTACTTTGCCAACCTGTCATCTGTCATGTTCATATTTAAAATCCTATATTACTGAAGGCAGAAAGGATGAAGTTGGTAGCAATGAAATGGTCTGAAATTTGTATTCATACAGCGCAAGAAGCAATTGAACCTATCTCTCATATTTTACATGAATCAGGAGCTAGCGGGGTAGTCATTGAAGACCCTGCTGATTTAGTGAAGGACAGAGATACAACTTTTGGTGAAATCTACGATTTAAACGTAGAAGACTACCCAGAAGAAGGTGTAGTGATTAAAGCATATCTTCCAGTTAACAGCTTTTTAGCAGAAACTGTGGATGGTATCAAAAAAGAAATTAATGGACTGCTTGTTTACGACTTTGATTTAGGAGCTAACAAAGTTACGATCAGTGAAGTGAACGAGGAAGAGTGGGCCACTGCTTGGAAAAAATATTACCATCCCGTGAAAATTTCAGAGCGTTTTACGATTGTACCAACTTGGGAAAACTATGAAAAAGTAAGCACAGATGAATTGATTATCGAGCTTGATCCCGGAATGGCTTTTGGGACAGGTACGCATCCAACGACGGTTATGTCTCTTCAAGCATTGGAAAGAACAGTGAAAGCAGGAGATACTGTTATTGACGTGGGTACAGGTTCAGGAGTGCTAAGCATTGGCGCAGCTCTGTTAGGAGCAAGTAATGTACAAGCTCTAGACCTTGATGAAGTAGCCGTACGTTCTGCTGGCGAAAATATTGAACTGAATCAAGTTGGGAACGTCGTAACAGTAGGTCAAAACAACTTGTTGCAAGGTATAGAAGGACCGGTTGACATTGTTGTGGCGAATATTCTAGCTGAAGTAATCGTACGTTTTGTAGACGATGCTGCAAAGGTATTAAAGCCAGGAGGCATGTTCATTACATCAGGTATTATTAGTGCGAAAAAAGAAGATGTCAAAAAAGCGTTAACGGGAGCGGGCTTTGTTATTCAAGAAGTAACGCTTATGGAAGACTGGGTAGCAATTATTGCGCAAAAACAAGCTTAACAAGTGAGAAGGTGTCAAGATGCAACGTTATTTTCTGCCAAATGATCAATTTCAAGAGCAAAGTGTCATAGTGACCCAGGATGATGCCCATCATATCTCACGCGTCATGAGAATGAATGAAGGATCACAGTTTATTGCCTGTAATGAACAGGGGCAAGCTGCTTTGTGTGAAATTGAAAATATTTCCGCTAACGAAGTGAAAGCATCTATTATAGAATGGATAAGCGAAGAAAAAGAGCTTCCAGTCCATGTTACAATTGTGAACGGTCTGCCTAAAGGGGATAAGCTCGAGCTTATTATCCAAAAAGGGACAGAACTTGGGGCATATAAGTTTATCCCTTTTATTGCGGCTCGTTCAGTTGTTAAATGGGATGATAAAAAGAGTCAAAAAAAATTAGATCGCTGGAACAAGATTGCTAAAGAGGCTGCAGAACAATCTCATCGTACGATTGTACCAGCAGTAGAAGCCCCAATTTCTTTTAAAAAACTAGTAGAAATTAGCGGTGACTATACTCATAAAGTTGTAGCCTATGAAGAAAGAGCAAAGCAAGGAGAAACATCTCATCTGCACGCTGTTCTTTCGGCTTTAAAACCCGGTAATTCCGTGCTTGTGGTTGTAGGTCCAGAGGGTGGTTTGAGCGAGCAGGAAGTAGAAGTATTAGAAGAAAATGAATTTACAATAAGCGGATTTGGTCCGCGAATTTTACGGGCAGAAACAGCTCCTTTATATGCGCTGTCTGCTATATCTTATCAAACTGAGTTAATGAGGTGACGATTATGTCAACAGTTGCTTTTCACACGCTAGGGTGTAAAGTAAATCACTATGAAACAGAAGCAATTTGGCAATTGTTCAAAGGCCAAGGCTATGAGCGTGTTGAATATGAACAAACTGCCGATGTATATGTAATTAATACATGTACGGTAACAAATACAGGAGATAAAAAAAGCCGTCAAGTTATTCGCAGAGCTGTGCGAAAAAATCCAGATGCGGTTATTTGTGTAACTGGGTGTTATGCTCAAACTTCGCCAGCTGAAATTATGGCCATTCCTGGTGTTGATATCGTAGTAGGTACACAAGATCGCGTTAAGATGCTTGATTATATTGAACAATTTAAAAAAGAGCGTCAACCGATTAACGGCGTAGGAAACATTATGAAAACACGCGTATATGAAGAGCTAGATGTACCGGCTTTTACAGACCGTACGCGTGCTTCGTTAAAGATTCAAGAAGGCTGTAACAACTTCTGTACATTCTGTATTATTCCATGGGCGCGCGGTTTAATGCGATCTCGTGATCCTAAAGAAGTAGTAGCACAAGCACAGCAGCTAGTGGATGCGGGCTATAAAGAAATCGTGTTAACAGGTATTCACACTGGCGGATACGGAGAAGACATGAAAGATTACAATCTTGCCCAGCTTCTTCGTGATTTAGAGTCTCAAGTAAAAGGATTAAAACGCATTCGTATTTCGTCAATTGAAGCAAGTCAAATTACAGACGAAGTGATTGAGGTACTAGATCAATCAGAAATGGTTGTACGTCATTTGCATATTCCTCTTCAATCAGGTTCAAATACGGTATTGAAGCGCATGCGTCGTAAGTATACAATGGAGTTCTTTGGTGAGCGCTTAAACCGTCTGAAAGAAGCTCTTCCTGGATTAGCGATTACATCAGATGTTATTGTTGGCTTCCCAGGTGAAACAGAAGAAGAGTTTATGGAGACGTACAACTTTATTAAAGAGCACGGTTTTTCAGAGCTTCACGTATTCCCGTATTCTAAACGTACAGGTACGCCAGCAGCTCGTATGACCGACCAAATTGATGAAGAAGTGAAAAATGAACGTGTGCATCGTTTAATCGAACTTTCAAATCAATTGGCAAAAGAATATGCTTCAACGTTTGAAGGAGAAGTACTAGAAGTAATTCCGGAAGAAAAATATAAAGAAGATCCTGAAAGTGGTTTATATGTAGGATATACTGATAACTACTTAAAGGTTGTGTTTAAAGCGTCTGAAGAAATGGTTGGAAAGCTTGTAAAAGTGAAAATTTCAAAAGCTGGATATCCTTATAATGAAGGTGAGTTTGTTCGCGTGCTAGATGAGGTTCATCTTCAAGATCAGGTGAAAATGAGTTCATAACACTTATTGGAAAGCTGCGTGTATACGCAGCTTTTTTCATACGTGTAAAAAAGCTGAACGAGTAATGTTTTATCAAGAAAGTTCATAAAATAAAGGGGGAATAACTGCATTACTTTATGTAAAGCGGTTGACCTTAAGGAATCATTATATTATAATTGCAAAAGACATGTCTAACATGTCATTTCATTATGATGTTAGTGGTTTTGTTCGGAGGGAGGGAATTAGAATGTCAAGAACAGTTGTTCGTAAAAACGAATCGCTTGAAGATGCTCTTCGTCGCTTCAAACGTTCAGTTTCAAAAACTGGTACGTTACAAGAAGCAAGAAAGCGCGAATTCTATGAAAAGCCTAGCGTAAAGCGTAAGAAGAAATCTGAAGCTGCTAGAAAACGCAAGTTCTAATAAGAGGGTGGATTTATGAGTCTTCTCGAGCGTTTAAATAGTGATATGAAACAAGCGATGAAAAACAAAGAGAAAGAGAAGCTTGGGGTCATTCGTATGGTCAAAGCATCTCTTCAAAACGAAGCCATTAAGTTAGGAACCGACCTAACTGAAGCAGACGAGTTGACGGTTATTTCTCGCGAATTCAAACAACGTAAAGACTCCCTCCATGAATTTGAGAAAGCAGGTCGTCAAGATCTTGTTGATAAAATTCATTCTGAATTAGCGGTTTTAGAAGTTTACGCTCCTAAACAGCTAACTGAAGAAGAGTTATCTGAAATTATTAAAACGACGATTGAAGAAACGCAGTCTTCCTCTAAAGCTGATATGGGGAAAGTTATGGGAGCGCTTATGCCGAAAGTAAAAGGCAAAGCGGATGGCTCTCTTGTTAATAAGCTTGTCCTTCAACACTTATCATAAAAAACACCTTACCTTGTGTAAGGTGTTTTTTATATGGATAATAATCGAACGTATGTTTTGTTTTTCTGGTGCGAAGTATAAAATAGATAAATTTTAAAAAATTTGAAACTATTGTTAAAGTTATTCGTATATACAGATACATGCTCATACTATCTATGGAAGGAGGGAAGTGTATTCGGTGAAAACCTTATTTTCTTTCGTGTGCTTTCTTATCTTAGCCACTGGGTTATTCCCCACTATTAGCACCGCTGACGTGAAGCGCGTACACGTTATTCCTGTAAATAAAACGGTAGAAAATGGACTGCTTTCTTTTCTAAACAGATCCATTGAAGATGCGGAAAATGACGGTGCAGATTTGATTATATTGGACATAGATACTCCTGGAGGAGCTGTAGATGCAGCTTCTGAAATAGCTAAAAGTTTAACCTCAACACCTATCCCTACCGCTGCTTTTGTCGATAAAAAAGCATTATCAGCCGGAGCGTATATTGCACTTAACGCGGATCAAATTTATATGACACCCGGTTCTACAATGGGATCGGCAGCAGTGATTGACCAACACGGAAATGCCGCAGGAAAAAAAGCTCAGTCCTACTGGTTATCGGCTATGAAGAGCGCAGCAGAACAAAATAACCGAAACCCTAAATATGCAGAAGCGATGGCAAATACCAAGATGGTAATACCTGAGCTCAACTTAAAAGGAAACGAATTGTTGACGCTCACTCCGAAGCAAGCCGAGCAAGTTGGTTATTCAGAAGGGACTGTAAAAAATTTAGACGATCTCCTAAGCGTACTTGGCTATGAAGATGCTAAACTGACGTATGCAAAAATGAGTGTAAGTGAACAAATTGCTCGTTTTCTTACCCATCCGCTTGTTGTTCCCATTTTATTATCCATTGGTGCTTTAGGAATTGTAATTGAATTGTTTACGCCTTCATTTGGTATTGCGGGCTCTATTGGAATAGCTTCACTTCTTTTATTTTTCTATGGTCATATGGTAGCAGGATTAGCTGGCATGGAAGCGCTCGTTTTATTTATAGCAGGAATTATATTGCTTCTGTTAGAGATTGTAGTACCAGGCGGAGTTTTAGGACTACTAGGACTTGGAGCTATCATTTTAAGTTTTTTTATGTCAACAGATAATAATGTCGAAATGGGAATTTCTCTTGTAATTGCAATAGTGGTGGCACTGGGAGGTGCGTTTGTGATGATGAAATTTTTTAAAAGAAAGCTTACACCTTTCAAAAAAATGGTGCTTAATGATTCACTTAATACTGAATCTGGATACGTGTCGAATCAAAATCGTTATGAATTAATAGGAAAACAAGGTAAAACAACAACACCGCTGCGTCCTTCAGGTACCGTGCTCATCGATGAAGAGTATGTGGATGTAGTCACTGAAGGCGGATATTTAGACAAAGATGTGTTAGTAAATATTATAAAAGTAGAGGGATCAAGGGTTGTGGTGCGGAAGCTTACAGAGCCTTTGAAAAAGGAGGACCTTAATTAATGGAAGTAGGTAGCGTATTGTTTTTTGTAGTTATTGGTCTAGCAATTATTGCTTTAGCTGTTTTTTTCACTTTTGTACCGATTATGCTATGGATTTCAGCATTAGCAGCAGGCGTTCGTATTAGTATTTTCACACTGGTCGGAATGAGACTTCGTCGAGTGATACCATCTCGCGTTGTGAACCCGTTAATTAAAGCAAGTAAAGCAGGTTTAGGTATTACCATTAATCAATTAGAAAGCCACTATTTAGCAGGCGGTAACGTTGACCGCGTGGTAAATGCGTTGATTGCAGCGCACCGAGCAAATATTGAGTTAACATTTGAGCGCGGAGCAGCTATCGACTTAGCGGGCCGTGATGTGCTAGAAGCTGTACAAATGAGCGTTAATCCAAAAGTTATTGAAACACCTTTTATTGCAGGGGTGGCTATGGATGGAATCGAAGTCAAAGCAAAAGCTCGAATTACTGTTCGTGCAAACATTGATCGACTAGTAGGGGGAGCTGGAGAAGAAACGATTATTGCCCGTGTTGGCGAGGGGATTGTTTCTACAATCGGTTCGCAAAAAGATCACAAAAAAGTATTGGAAAATCCCGATATGATTTCTCAAACGGTGTTAGGAAAAGGACTGGATTCAGGAACAGCGTTTGAAATCTTATCCATTGATATTGCTGACATCGATATTGGTAAAAATATTGGGGCAGTTCTTCAAACAGACCAAGCGGAAGCAGATAAAAATATTGCGCAAGCAAAAGCCGAAGAACGTCGTGCTATGGCCGTTGCTCAAGAACAAGAAATGCGTGCAAAAGTAGAAGAAATGCGCGCAAAAGTAGTAGAAGCAGAAGCAGAAGTACCGTTAGCGATGGCAGAAGCACTGCGCTCTGGCAATATTGGCGTCATGGATTATATGAATATTCAAAACTTGACTGCTGATACGGATATGCGTGATTCAATTGGAAAAATGTCTAAAGAAGACGATGAGAAATAATGAATCAGCTTAACAAGGAGGTTTTCTCCTAATGAATATCGTTGAAACGCTTATTAAACTAATTATTAATAATGCTTTCATTTTTGTCATCATTGGAGGGATTATTTTTAACGTTGTGCAGCGTTTTATGGCTCAGTCAAAAGAGGAAGAACAGCAGCGTTCTAAAAGAGCTCCTATGCCTCCTGTAAACAATCCTTCAAGGCGGGAAAGACCTAGATATCGACCTGTCAAAGAAGAGCCGAAAACAGCTCGTATGGAGCCAGAAACTGTTCCTTCAGCAGAAACAAATCCTTTGCAAGAAAAATTGGAAGAGCTAAAAAATCGTTCGTATCATGAACCGTCTATTCAAAAGAAAATCACAGTTGACAAACCAAAAATTACGGGTGAGAAAAACGTTTTCAAGCCCATTTCTCGTAAAGAAGCTGTTCAAGGAGTGATATGGTCCGAAATTCTAGGGCCGCCAAAATCGAAACAACGTAAATATAAACGATAAATAGATGTGATACATTAACCCCCTTTCTCATAAACATGAGATGAAAGGGGGTTCTTTTTATGAGCAAAAAGTGGAGACACCAAATGAAAAGATGGATGACAAAAACAATGGAACTACCCGCTGATGTATTAATGGATCTTCCCCGTATTACGTTAGTTGGACAAATACACATTTATATTGAAAATCATAAAGGTTTATTAGCCTTTTCTGATACTGAAATACGCGTGTTACTAAAACAGGGACAAATGTTAATTCGAGGTGAAGGACTGGTCATTAAAGTAATACTGCCAGAAGAACTGGTTTTAGAAGGTAAAATCAATCAAGTTCTTTATTTAGAACAATAACACAAGGAGGAAAAAAATGAAGAATGGATGGACAAACTTTGTTATTGGTACCGTACGTATTCGAATTGTTGGAAAAGGAATTGAACGTTTTTTAAATAATTGTGTGAGACAACAGATTATGATTTCGAATGTCCATAAAGTTGACGGTCAGCTAGCCACAGCAACGATATTATTGAAAGATGTAAAGAAAATTCGTATACTAATTCGCAACGCAGATTGTAAAATTTATTTTATAAGAGGCAGAGGTTTTCCTTTTTTAACAAAACGAGTGATCAAAAATAGTGGGTTTGCTTTGGGCTTTCTTTCTTTTTTTATTATTCTTGGTTTGCTTTCCAACATGGTGTGGAAAGTGGAAATTAGCGGTGCAGAACCACAAACAGAACATCAAATGACTAAGCAGCTTGCCAAAATAGGTGTAAAAAGAGGGGAGTTTCAATTTCTGTTAGAGAGTCCTGAAAAAATTCAGCGCTATTTAACGGATAATATGAACAATATTACCTGGGTGGGAGTAGAAGTGCGCGGCACTTCTTATCACTTCCAAGTGGTTGAAAAAAATGAGCCCAAGCCTCAGCAAAAAACACCTTACCAACATTTAATTGCTAAAAAGAAAGCCATTATTACGAATTTGTTTGTCGAAAAAGGACAACCTTTAGTCAAGGTTAATGATTTTGTCAATGAAGGCGAGGTCCTAGTTTCCGGTATTATTGGAAACGAAAAAAATAAAAAAGTAGTAGCTGCTAAAGGGAAAGTCTATGGTGAAACATGGTATAAGTCTGAGGTGGAAGTGCCTTTAAAAACTGATTTTCAGGTATTAACGGGTAATGGATATACGAAGCACTATTTAGATTTTCAAGCTTTTAAAATGCCTCTTTGGGCTTTTAACAAAGAAAAATACGGCTCAAAGGTGACAGAAAAAGTGGAGCATCCACTCTATTTTTTAAAATGGAAATTACCTCTGTCGTATGAGAAAGTTGCTGTACGAGAAGAACAGAACTCGCAGCGCGTCTATTCTAAACAAGAGGCGGTGGAAAAAGCTTTGGAAATTGGTCGAAAAAAATTACTATCGACTTTAGGTGAGGATGCTAAAATAAAAGGTGAAAAAGTTTTGCACCAAGAACAGGACAATGGTAAAGTTAGATTATCAATACATTACCAAGTTATAGAAAATATTGCGAACACTCAACCAATTATTCAAGGAGATTGATGAATGTCAGAACAGCTAGTAACAATTAACGTACAACTTGATGATTCAAACGAAGCCATTTCATTATTTGGCGTACAAGATGCGAATTTAAAGCGAATTGAAGAAGAAATGCAGGTCTCTATCATTTCAAGAGGTGAGACTGTTGTAGTCTCCGGAAGTACAGAAAATGTTCAGCTAGTGGAAGAAATGCTTAAAAAGTTACTGAACATTATCCGAAAAAATATTTCCATATCTGAACGAGATGTTGTGTATGCGGTTCAATTAGCTAAGAAAAATTCTCTCGAGTTTTTTGAAGATGTATATGAAGAAGAGATTGGTAAAAATGTAAAAGGTAAGACTATTCGTGTTAAGACATTAGGACAAAGTCAATACATTTCGGCTATTAAGAAAAATGATTTGGTATTTGGAATTGGGCCTGCTGGTACCGGTAAAACGTATTTAGCCGTTGTCATGGCCGTTAATGCTCTTAAAAATGGTCACGTACAGCGTATTATTTTAACACGTCCTGCTGTTGAAGCAGGTGAAAGTCTTGGCTTCTTGCCAGGAGATTTGAAAGAAAAAGTAGATCCGTACTTGCGGCCTCTGTACGATGCATTACATGATGTATTAGGAACAGAACATACGCAACGCCTAATCGAACGCGGAGTTATTGAAATAGCACCCCTTGCTTATATGCGAGGTCGTACACTAGATGATGCGTTTGTTATCTTAGACGAAGCGCAAAACACCACGATGGCGCAAATGAAGATGTTTTTAACACGACTAGGATTTGGGTCTAAAATGGTGATTACAGGAGATATTTCACAAATTGATTTACCAAAAGGAGCTCAGTCTGGTCTAGCGGCTGTCTCGAAAATCCTGACCAATGTTAAAGGTATTTCGTTTGTTCACCTAGAACAGTCAGATGTTGTGCGCCATCCACTTGTGGGACGCATCATTCAAGCGTACGAACAAGCTGACCAAAAGACCCTTTCTTAATAGGGTCTATTTTTTGTAAAAGGGGGTACGTTTGTGTCAACGTTTCGGATAATCAAGCAAACAATGGCACAGATCGAGCGATTACGGTTAATTCAAATTGGGTTATATGCCTTGTTAGGTGTAATGATGTTTGCGTCTATGTATAGCAATGTAAAGCCGCAGGAATTAGATCTCAGATTACTATCTATTTCCCCGCAAACCATTTACTCACCCGTTACCATTGAAGATAAAGAGAGCACAGAGAAAAAACGGGCAGAGGCAGAACAAGCCGTTGAAGATGTGTATACACAAAAAACAGAATACGCACAGAACCAAGTCGATCTTGTTGCATCTATTTTTGATGCGATGATGGAAGTTAATACAGAATATGAAAAAGAAGATCATGAAGATGACAGTATCGATGCTGTATTAAAAACCAAACAAAAAATGCTAGAGGACAAGCTTCCTGAAGACATTCAAAAAAACTTGCCAAAGGATACCATTAAGCAGCTGCTTCAGTCTTCTAACAGTGATTTATCGATTGCGAAAGATGCTGTAGTCACGGCCGTTCATCATGTGATGAAAGATCAAGTGAAGATTAGCGATGTAGAAGAGAAAAAAGATCAAGTAGAAAGTCAGCTTGTTTACACCAATGTCAGCAATTCCCTAAAGGATTCAATGAATGCAATTGCTAAATTCGCTATCATTCCAAATGTGATTTATGATCCACAAAAAACAGCTGAAAACCGTCAAGCAGCTGTGGAAAAAGTGGAGCCTGTCCGAATCAAACAAGGCCAGATTATTGTAGAAGAAAATCAGCTTATTAATCCTGATATATATCGTCAGCTCCAGCTCGCGGGATTGTTGAATAATAAAGGATCTATTCAGCCTTTTGCGGGGTTAGCTTTGCTGATTGTAATGATGATAGCGGGCCTCATTTACTATTTGCGTGAATTTCACACCAAGACATATCAGCCCTTGCTGTTGTATGTATTGGTAGCAACCATTACGATTGGCCTCATGAAAATCTTAAGCTTGTTTCAGCAAATTGATTTATCGGAAATTGGTTTCTTAGCTCCTGTTGCGGTGGGAGGTTTGCTGATTCGAATTTTAATGGATGAACGCATTGCTATTTTATCAAGCATTGTATTTGCTATTTGTGGAAGCATTATTTTTAATGGTGAATTGACAACCTCGTTTAATATGAACATTGGGATCTACTTTTTAATTAGCAATATTGCTGCTATTTTATTTTTAAGCAGGCAGCACAGACGTTCACGGATTTTGCAGGCAGGTCTATTTGTGGCTATGGTAAACGTAATTATCAGCTTTGCTATTATTTTTATTAAAAATGGCCAAATCGGCACTGTAGAGCTTGGCTATTACAGCATGATGTCAATTGCATCTGGTGTTATCGCTTCCGTTTTAACTATAGGTTTGCTTCCGTTTTTTGAAAGTGGATTTGGCATTTTATCTACGATGAAGCTGATTGAATTATCGAGTCCTAATCATCCGCTATTACGCAAAATCTTAACCGAAACACCTGGAACATACCATCACAGCGTAATGGTGGCAAACTTATCTGAAGCGGCGTGCGAAACGATAGGAGCTAACGGTTTATTAGCGAGAGTCGGGGCTTATTACCACGATATTGGTAAAACGAAGCGACCGCAGTATTTTATTGAAAATCAAATGAATATTACTAATCCGCATGATAAACTAAGTCCTAAGACTAGTAAAAATATTATAATCGCACATGCTACAGATGGAGCTACCATTTTGCGAAATCACAAGTTTCCAAAAGAGATTGTAGATATTGCAGAGCAGCATCACGGAACGACTCTGCTTAAGTTTTTCTATCATAAGGCACTTGAACAAACAGAAGAAAAAATTGATGAAAAAGAATATCGCTATCCTGGACCAAAGCCTCAGTCGAAAGAAGCAGCGGTTATTTGCATAGCTGATAGTGTAGAAGCAGCCGTAAGGTCAATGTCCAATCCGACTCCTGAAAAAATTGAGAACTTGGTGCGAAATATTATTAAAGATCGCTTGCAGGATGAGCAGCTTAGCGAGTGTAACGTAACGCTCAAGGAGCTAGAGTTAATTCGCCAAGCACTATGTGAAACTTTAAATGGGATTTTTCATTCCCGAATCGAATATCCAGAGATAAAAAAAGAGAAGGTGAAGGTATGAGTTTAGTTATTGATTTTATTGATGAAACAAACGAAGTAAGTGAAGAACAGCAAAAAGAGCTTGAAAAGCTGCTTGAAGCCGCTGCTATATATGAAAATCTGCAAGAGGATGCAGAAGTGTCCGTTACATTTGTGGATAATGATCGAATTCAAGAAATCAATCATCAATACCGCCATAAAAATCAGCCAACGGATGTAATATCGTTTGCGCTAGAAGAAATGGGCGAAGATGAAATGCAAATTATCGGAGATGAGTTGCCAAGAGTCCTAGGGGACATTGTCATTTCGATTCCAAAAGCTCATGAGCAAGCAGAAGAATACAATCACTCGTTTATGAGGGAGCTAGGATTCTTAACGGTTCACGGTTTCTTGCACTTGCTTGGATATGACCATGAAACATCAGAAGATGAAAAAGAGATGTTTACACGTCAAAAAGATATTTTAGAACAATATGGACTCTCGCGATAAAAAGTGGATAGCTAAAGTTGTCAGTAGCTTTGGTTATGCAATAGAAGGGTTTATCTATGTGTGTAAAACACAGAGAAATATGCAAATTCACGTAGTAGCTTCTTTCATCGTCCTTTTCTTAGGCGCCGTGCTGTCAATTACATCTGGTGAATGGATGGTTGTGCTGCTTCTGATTGCAGGCATGTTCAGCTTGGAGTTAATGAATACAGCAGTTGAAAAAGTTGTCGATTTAGTTTCTCCTGAATATCACATACTAGCAAAACACGCAAAAGATGCAGCCGCAGCCGCGGTGTTGGTCTATGCGTGTTTTGCTGTCCTTATAGGAGGAATTATTTTCTTAAAGTATTTGTTTTAAAAAGGATTCTTTTTGGTTCTTTACACCCCCGTGGTATAATAAAAAAGGACAAGTTAAAAGACATGTAGAAGCGCAAAAGGAGAGCGGATAAATGGATAAGACCGGACTGATTGATGAGGCAAAAAAAGCTCGTGAAATGGCTTATGTACCGTATTCAAAATTTAAAGTTGGTGCAGCTTTATTGACGAAAGATGGAAAGGTTTATCGCGGCTGCAATATTGAAAATGCAGCTTATAGCATGTGCAATTGTGCTGAGCGTACGGCTTTATTTAAAGCCTATTCAGAAGGAGATAAAGAGTATGCAGCACTTGCTGTAGTAGCTGATACTGATCGTCCTGTTTCTCCGTGTGGAGCATGCAGACAAGTAATCTCTGAGCTTTGTCCAAAAGAAATGAAAGTTATATTAACCAATTTAAAAAATGACATACAAGAATTAACTGTGGAAGAATTACTTCCAGGAGCATTTTCATCGGAGGATTTACATGAGTAATAATGAATTTAAGTCAGGTTTTGTTTCAATTATTGGAAGACCAAACGTAGGGAAATCAACTTTTTTGAACCGAGTAATTGGTCAAAAAATTGCGATTATGAGTGACAAACCGCAAACAACTAGAAATAAAATTCAGGGTGTGTACACGGAAGATCAGGCGCAGATTGTGTTTATTGATACACCAGGAATTCATAAACCTAAGCATAAATTAGGCGACTTTATGATGAAGGTAGCGCAAAATACGCTTAAAGAAGTAGATTTAATTTTATTTATGATTAACGCAACAGAAGGCTTAGGTCGAGGCGATGAATTTATTATCGAGCGTTTAAAGGATACAAAAACGCCTGTTTTCCTTGTGATTAATAAAATTGATGAAATTCATCCAGACGAATTGTTTTCAATTATCACGAATTATAAAGACTTATATCCTTTTGCTGAAATTGTGCCAATTTCAGCTTTACAAGGAAATAACGTGGAGCGTTTGCTTGATCAAATTAAGCAGCGATTGCCGGAAGGTCCGCAATATTATCCGGCAGATCAAGTAACAGATCACCCAGAGCGCTTTATTATTACGGAATTAATTCGTGAAAAAGTACTGCATGCAACGAGGGAAGAAATACCTCATTCTATTGCCGTTGTGATGGATTCTATGCAAAGACGAGATAATGGTGCTGTTTACGTGGGCGCTACAATTATCGTCGAAAGAGATTCACAAAAAGGCATCGTAATTGGAAAGCAAGGAAAGATGTTAAAAGAGGTAGGAAGAAAAGCAAGAGCAGACATTGAAGCCCTTTTAGGTTCAAAAGTATTTTTAGAACTATGGGTAAAAGTGCAAAAAGATTGGCGAAACCGAGCGTCGCATCTCCGTGACTTTGGATTTAGAGAAGACGAATATTAATCATTTGAGTTCTTGTTTGCGTCGATTTATATCCCTTCATAAAAGAAGGTAATTTGTAAAAAATTGTGTTACATGATTTTACGTCGGAAGGCTATTCTAAACATAAGGAATTGAAATATGTATCTGATCTTTATGGTTAGAAAGGTGGGAGTTCTATGTTGAATTTTACTTGGAACATTTTTTCACAAACAGGTAGCATTGATACTTATCTCATTTTTAAGGAACTTGAAAATGAAGTGAAAGAAAGACCCGAAACATATGAGGACAACAGCGAAAGTCTCAATTCTCCCTTGTCTTAGCCTTCTGTAAGATGGCGGTGATGATGATTGTTTAAAAAGTGTGAAGGAATTGTCATTCGAACGAATGATTACGGTGAATCAAATAAAATTGTCACCATTTATTCACGTGAACTCGGAAAAGTGGGTCTCATGGCAAGAGGGGCAAAAAAGCCCAGTAGTCGCTTAGCTTCCGTCACACAATTATTTACGTATGGATACTTTTTTATACAAACAGGTTCAGGAATGGGTACTCTCCATCAAGGAGAAGTTATCTCATCTATGAGAAGCATACGCGAAGATATCTTCACAACAGCGTATGCTTCTTATATTCTTGAATTAACAGATAAAGCTACTGAGAACAATAAACCAAATCCATTTCTATTTGAACTGCTGCACCAAACCATTCATTATATGAACGAAGAGTATGATGCAGAGATCTTAACATTTATTTATGAAATGAAAATGTTAAACGTACTAGGTCTTCATCCTACATTAAATGAATGCGCAGTCTGCCACCAAGGTGAAGGAACATTTCATTTTTCCATTCGAGAAGGCGGGTTTATTTGTCATCGATGCTTAGAAAAAGATCCTTATCATTTGAAAATTAGTCCGATGACGGTTAAACTATTAAGGCTATTTTATTACATTGATTTAAAGCGATTAGGTTCTATTTCTGTTAAGCCCGAAACAAAAAAACAATTAAAGTTCGTAATTGATCAATATTACGAAGAATATTCAGGATTGTTTTTAAAAACAAAGCGGTTTTTGAATCAGATGGAGTCTTTAAAACAATCGCTGTCTGATGAGAAATAGAAAAGATAATCAGTGATATGCAAGGAATTGCTGTCGCTAGGGTGCCTCGTAGTGTGTAGGGGACACCCTTTTTACTGTGGAGCGAAGGGGTAGCTTCGCTTATTGTAAGCGTAATGCCTGCTTTTTTTGAGAAGCCGTGGTAAAATAAACGGCATTCTAAAAAGATAAAATGCTAAAATTAATAAGTTATAGCTTTTACTTTTGCTTAAAAAGTATATAATGTTTTATAAATAGTATGTCACATTTAATGATTAGGTGGTGAGTACAATCGAACTGAACAAACGACAAGAACAAATTTTGCAAATTGTCAAAGACGAAGGCCCTATTACAGGCGAGCATATTGCAGATCAGCTTAGCCTTACGCGGGCAACACTAAGACCGGACTTGGCTATTTTAACAATGGCTGGTTATTTAGAAGCGCGACCGCGCGTAGGTTACTTTTACACAGGTAAAACAGGAGCACAGCTTCTTACAGATAAAATAAAAAAAATACAGGTGCAAGAATATCAGTCTATCCCGGTGGTTGTGAACGAAAATGTGTCGGTATATGATGCTATTTGTACAATGTTTCTAGAAGACGTGGGGACCCTTTTTGTAGTGGATGAGAAATCCCAGCTAGTGGGGGTACTGTCGCGTAAAGATTTATTGCGCGCGAGTATCGGAAAGCAAGAGCTCACATCTATTCCTGTTCATATTATCATGACGAGAATGCCCAACATTACATATTGCTATCGCGAAGATTTGTTAATTGATATTGCTAAGATCTTAATTGAAAAACAGATTGATGCTATGCCCGTTATTAAAGAGGGAGACGGCAATTTTGAAGTGGTGGGACGCATTACCAAAACAAATATTACAAAATTACTAGTAGCATTAGCAAATGATGAAGTATTATAAGTGAAAAAGGATTAAAAAGGGGATGCACAAAATATGAACAACCCATGTCTTTATGTCATTTCGGATTCTGTAGGTGAGACAGCTGAACTAGTTGTAAAGGCTGCATCAAGTCAGTTCAATATGACAGACTTTGTAATTAAAAGAGTACCTTACGTAGAGGACATCGCAACACTTTCAGAAGTGGTTTCAGTAGCGAAGATGAACAACGCTATTATTGGCTTTACGCTAGTAAAGCCCGAAATGAGAGAATTTTTAATTCAAGAAGCGTCCAAGAACGGGGTAGAGGTATTTGATATTATTGGACCTTTAATTGATAAAATTCAATCTTCTTATCAACTTTCTCCTCGCTATGAGCCTGGAATGGCTAGAAAATTAGACGAAGATTATTTTAAGAAAGTAGAAGCGATTGAATTTGCAGTGAAATATGATGATGGGCGTGACCCGAGAGGCATTCTTAGAGCGGATATTGTATTAATCGGTGTATCAAGAACATCTAAAACACCTCTTTCTCAATTTTTAGCACACAAGCGTTTGAAAGTAGCCAATGTTCCGATTGTACCTGAGGTAGATCCACCAGAAGAGCTGTTTCACGTATCACCTGAGAAGTGTATAGGACTTACTATTAGTCCTGAAAAGTTAAACGATATTCGTAAAGAGCGTTTAAAGTCTCTTGGGCTAAACGATAAAGCAATTTATGCTAATATTGGCCGTATTAAAGAAGAACTTGAATTTTTCCAAGGGATTGTAGATAAGATTGGCTGTGAAGTGGTGGACGTATCCAACAGAGCCGTAGAAGAAACAGCTGGTATCATTCTCAATACCATCAAAAAGAAATAAACGATGGATCTCCTCTGTGCGTGACATAAAGGAGATTGCTTTCTTATGTTTGTATGCTGTAAGCCTAAGAAAATATCCCAAAGATGAATATGACAGAACTTTTAAAAACAAGTGACTTTGGTATAGAAAATATAGGTTGTTTATATTATAATAAAAAATTGTGATAAAAAAGAATAGTTTTAGGTTTAGACTTTGTTAAGAACGAATAAACTATTTATATAAAAGTCAAGTCAAAATCGAAAAAAGTATTCGACAAATGCCATCTACAGGAAATAACAAATTGTTAGAAGGAATCTCTGGAGGGATGTAGAATACAGAGTTATAGCAAAAGAAAAAGTAAAGTTTTTGTCGATGCTGATGCATGCCCTGTTAAAGCAGAAATCGTTGAACTTACACATACATATGACATCGATCTTGTGTTTGTTGCTTCCTATGCTCACATGCAAACAAATCCTACACCAGGAAAATGGGTCTATGTGGATGCAGAAAAGGAAGCCGCAGATTTAAATATTTTAAATCACGCAGTCAAGCAGGATATTGTCGTAACTCAAGATACTGGCTTAGCAAGCATGTTAGTAAGTCGAGGGGTTTACGCACTGTCTCCTCGTGGAAAGTACTATAATGACGACGAAATGAATACGGTGCTTTTCTTTCGTTATGTTTCTGCAAAAGAGCGACGGTCAGTCCGGCATACTAAAGGCCCAAAGGCATTTAGTGAAGAAGATCGCCAGCATTTCATTCAAGCTTTTGAAAAAATGTTGTCGAAACTTGCAGGAATTTAGCACTTAGTGAAGAATATTATATGAAATACGGAGCTGTTACTATGGCAAATCGAATTCCTGATGAAGTAATCGACCGTATTCGGCATTCAGTAGATATTGTCGACGTCATAAGCGATTATGTACAACTAAAAAAACAAGGGCGCAATTATTTTGGACTCTGTCCGTTTCATGGGGAAAGCACACCGTCTTTTTCAGTATCGCCTGATAAACAAATTTATCATTGCTTTGGATGCGGTGCAGGAGGGAATTCATTTTCATTCATAATGGAATTAGAAGGACTGTCCTTCACGGAAGCAGCTCAGCAGCTTGCTGAAAAAGGAGATATTCCTTTCGAACATGAGATACATCCTCATGAAGAAGATAATCAAAAGCCTAGCAATAAAATGATTGAAGCACACGAGCTTTTAAAGAAATTTTACCATCATTTATTGGTAAATACAAAAGAAGGCCAAGATGCTTATGATTATTTAATAAATCGAGGGTTTTCACGAGAAATTATCGATGAATTTGAGATAGGTTTTGCTTTAGATTCGTGGGAATTTGTAAGTAAGTTCTTAACAAAACGTGGGTTTAATCCGCAAGAGATGGAACATGCAGGTTTAATCATTAAACGCAACCAAGATGAAACGTACTTTGATCGTTTTCGTGATCGAATTATGTTTCCTATTGCTGACTTGCAAGGCAAAACAATTGCATTTTCAGGGCGTCTACTAAAAGAGATAAAAGGGCAGCCTAAATATTTAAACAGTCCCGAAACTTCTATTTTTAACAAAAGTCGCACACTCTACAACTTTCACCGCGCTAAAAAACATATACGCAAAAATCAGCAGGTTATTTTATTTGAAGGATTTGCAGATGTTATTTCGGCTGTTAAAGCGGGGTGCCCGAACGCAATTGCAACAATGGGAACTGCCTTAACAGAAGAACAAGCCAAGATTATTCGCCGAAATGTAGAGTCCGTTATCATTTGCTATGATGCAGATTCTGCTGGAATTGAAGCAGCGCACAAAGCAACTGCTATCTTAACAAATGTGGGTTGTACCGTTAAGATTGCTGTGATGCCGGATGGTTATGACCCGGATGATTATATTAAAGAATACGGGGCAGAGAAGTTTCAAAATGATGTTATTAATAGCAGCTTGACCTTTATGGCATTTCAAATGAGGTATCTCCGCCGAAAACGAAATCTACAAAATGAATCTGAACGTATGCAATACATTGAAGACGTTTTGAAAGAAATAAGCCTCCTTACGAAAGCTGTAGAGCGAGATCATTATTTACGCCAATTGGCACAAGAGTTTTCCATTTCATTAGATGCGCTTAAAGAACAGCAGTATCAAGTGTATCGAACTGAAAAAAAGAAAAAGGATAATGATTCTCCAAATCGAAATAATATAAATAGACAACCAGTCGTAAAGAGAAGCTTATTACCGGCTTATCAAAATGCAGAACGTTTTTTGATCGCTCATATGTTGAAAGATAAGGATGTAGCATTTAGAATTCAAGACCGACTTCAAGGTCAGTTCAATGTCGAGGAACATCGTGCGCTTGTTCTATATTTGTATGCTTATTACGAGGAAGGACACGAGCCTAATCCGAGCGGATTTATCGAACGGTTGCCCGAGTCTTCGTTGTCTAGTCTAGCTTCAGAATTGGCGATGATGTCAATCAATGATGAATTGTCGGAGCAAGCTTTGAATGATTATATCCAAACGATATTGATTTACCCACAAAGGGTAGCGATAGAAAAAAAAGAAGCAGAAAAGCAAGAAGCAGAGCGTCAAAAAGATTATTTAAAAGCTGCGACAATAGCAATGGAAATTTTACAGTTAAAAAAAACGTTAAAATAAACGATATTGCGTATTAGTCCCACTTTTAGAAGGTTTTCCTTAAAATTTTGGAAGGAGGGGATCTGATGGCTGAAAAATCAGCTCAATCAAAACAACTTGATTCAGATTTAACAATTGAACAAGTAAAAGATCAATTGACCGAAATCGGAAAAAAACGTGGTGTGCTCACATACGAAGAAATTGCAGAGCGTATGGCGAACTTCGAAATTGAATCCGATCAAATGGATGAATATTATGAATACCTTGGAGAACAAGGTGTTGAAGTAATGAGTGAATCTGAAGCAAATGATGACGATGCCGATCCCGATATTCAAGAACTGTCAAAAGAAGAAGAGTTTGATTTAAATGATTTAAGTGTACCTCCTGGTGTGAAAATTAATGATCCAGTTCGTATGTACTTAAAAGAAATCGGACGCGTTGACTTATTGTCAGCAGAGGAAGAAATCAATTTAGCAAAACGTATTGAAGAAGGCGATGAAGAAGCGAAACGTCGTCTTGCTGAAGCAAACTTACGTCTTGTTGTAAGTATCGCTAAACGCTATGTCGGGCGCGGTATGCTGTTTCTTGATTTAATTCAAGAAGGAAACATGGGTCTTATTAAAGCGGTAGAAAAATTTGATTATCGCAAAGGTTATAAATTCAGTACGTATGCGACATGGTGGATTCGTCAAGCTATTACTCGTGCAATTGCTGACCAAGCAAGAACGATTCGTATTCCCGTTCATATGGTTGAAACGATTAACAAGCTAATTCGTGTTCAACGTCAGCTTCTACAAGATTTAGGTCGCGAACCATCTCCTGAAGAAATTGCAGAAGATATGGACTTAACACCAGAAAAAGTTCGTGAAATCTTAAAAATTGCTCAAGAGCCGGTTTCCCTTGAAACACCAATTGGTGAGGAAGATGATTCACATTTAGGTGACTTCATTGAAGACCAGGATGCAACATCACCTTCTGAACATGCTGCATATGAATTATTAAAAGAGCAGTTAGAAGACGTCCTTGATACGTTAACAGATCGCGAAGAAAATGTTCTTAGACTCCGCTTTGGTCTGGACGATGGACGTACGCGTACGCTTGAAGAAGTAGGGAAAGTATTTGGCGTAACGCGTGAGCGTATTCGTCAAATTGAAGCTAAAGCGCTTCGTAAGCTTCGTCACCCTAGCCGAAGCAAACGTTTAAAAGATTTCTTAGAATAGATAAAAGCGTAAATAACGCTTATGAGATAGCTTCTTTCCTAGAGGAAAGGGGCTATCTATTTTTTATGGAATAAATTTCATAAAAACGCATTTTGAAGAAGTATATTGATTTTTTTACCAACTTTTCTTCTTTCATATATTTTACTGAATTGTCCTTCGTTTTGCAAATGCTCCTTTATATTCTTTTGTTACAGAGCATAAGCTGTTCAAATTCCTTTTAAACATCCGAAAAATGGAATCGCTATCATTTTATTCATGCTTTGATTAGTACTTCTCTATTATAACATGAAAAAATTAAAACGTTTTAAAAGTTGAGAAAATTTACAAAAATGAATTATAATTAAATAATGTAAGCGTATACATTTTTTTAGGGGGAATAAAAATGAATTTTGAATTAACCAATGAACAAAAGATGATTCAACGGACGCTCAGAGAGTTTTCAGAAGCGGAAGTAGCACCGAATGCACTAGAGCGCGATCGAAGTAAGCAATTTCCGCTTGATGTTTTTAAAAAGTTAAGTGAGCTTGGTGTAATGGGTCTTCCTTTTCCTGAAGAGTATGGAGGCGGAGGAGCAGATACGGTTAGTTTTGCTATTGTCGTAGAGGAATTAAGTAAAGCTTGTGGCTCTACAGGAATTACATACTCAGCTCATGTTTCGCTGGGGGGGGCACCTATTTATTTATTCGGAACAAAGGAGCAAAAAGAACAGTACCTACCTGCTTTATGCTCTGGGGAATCTTTTGGAGCGTTTGGTTTAACCGAACCGAACGCAGGAAGTGACGCGGGGGGAACGGAGACCGAAGCAGTGTTGAAGGATGGAACATTTATGATTAATGGAAGTAAATGCTATATTACGAATGCCAGCTATGCAAAGTTTTTAGCTTTAACGGCTGTTACAAATCGTACAGAAGGTAAAAAAGAAATTTCAGCTATTATCGTGCCTACAGAAGCTCGAGGTTTTACTGTAATAGACAATTACGAGAAAATGGGTCTACATGCTTCAAATACAACTGAACTCGTTTTAGAGGATGTTGAAGTGCCTGAAGAGAATTTACTCGGTGTAAGAGGAGAAGGCTTTAAACAATTTCTAATGACGCTTGACGGGGGAAGAATTGGAATTGGAGCAATGGCCGTTGGAATCGCTCAAGCGGCTTATGAAAAAGCACTGTCATATGCGCAGGAAAGAAAGCAATTTGGGAAAGCTATTTCATCGTTTCAAGCGATTCAGTTTAAATTAGCTGATATGGCCATGAAAATTGAGTTAGCAAGAAATATGGTGTATAAAGCAGCGTGGTTAAAAGACCAAGGAAAGCCATTTACGAAAGAAGCTGCTATGTGTAAACTGTATGCTTCTGAAATTTGTATGGAAGTAGCCAGTCAAGCTGTTCAGATTCATGGAGGATACGGCTACATGAAGGAGTATCACGTGGAGCGGTATTTACGAGATGCCAAGCTTTTAGAAATTGGAGAAGGAACTTCAGAAATTCAGCGCTCGGTTATTGCAAGGCAAATTGGCTGTTAAGATACGCAATAAGAAATTAGTTAATTATGTAAATAAAACCCTTTCACTTATGAGCATTTTCAAGTAAAATAAAAGTGCTTATACTATTTTGTTATTTCTAGGGATGGGAATACATAAAGGGGGTATAGTGAGTGAAGCGAAATCCGCTAATACCATTTTTATTAATTGCGGTAATTGGGATTGCTTTAATGTTAACGCTTTCGTTCAACGGATTGAACAATGCAAAAGAAATCGCGGCTGAAAAAGAAGGCGGTGGCGCGGAACAGCAGGCTTCAGCTAAACCAGAAGAAATTTATCAAAAAACTTGTATTGGTTGTCACGGTGATCAGTATCAAGGTGGAGTAGGTCCTTCGTTAAAAGGAATTGGGAAAAAAGTTTCTCAAGACGAAATTGCAGATATTGTTGTAAACGGTAAAGGAAACATGCCGCCTGGGCTGGTTCCTCCGGAAAAAGCGAAGGAAATGGCTAAATGGGTATCAGAAATTAAATAGAGTTCAGAAACATGATTTTCTGGAAAGCCGCTCATTTATAAAGCAGGCTTTTTTTTTATGGTTTTTTTATAAGCATTCGGCTAAAAGGAAAACATGAAGAGAAATAGGAATCATGCAGCTATCTATGTTAAAATAATGAACAGTAATCACATAGAGAATAGGTGACAAAATGAATGAATTAAACTTATCAATAAGACTTGAAGAAGTAGTAAAGTCGATTCCTTTGGGAGCAAAGATAGCAGACATTGGCTCAGATCATGCATACTTGCCGTGTTTTGCTTATTTAAACGGATATATTAGCGGTGCCGTAGCAGGAGAAATTACAGAAGGTCCTCTTCAATCTGCTATTCAGCAGGTGAAAAAAACAAGCTTAACGGACGTTATTGACGTTCGAAAAGGAAACGGCCTAGAAGTAATATCACCGAATGAAGTAGACTGTATTACAATCTGCGGAATGGGCGGAACGCTTATTACGATGATTTTAGAAGAAGGAAAGGCGAAACTAGAAGGAGTAAAAAGACTTGTACTTCAGCCGAATATTGGTTCACATCATATTCGCAGCTGGCTGATTCAACACAACTGGGAAATCATTGATGAAAAAATCATCGAAGAAGACGGTCGTATGTATGAAGTCATCGTCGCTGAACCTGGAAACGCCTTAGCTCCTTATAACGGTGAAGTGGAAGCCGGTGTGTTAATGGGCCCTATTTTAAAAGAAAAGCGCTCTTCTGCTTTTACGGCAAAGTGGACGTATGAACTAAATCATCTTAAACAAATTGTCAGCCAAATGGAGCAGGCTCAGTCCGAGGAAAGCAAAGCAAAACTTCAAAAACTTACCCAAGACATCTCATTAATTGAGGAGGCGTTAAAATGAGTAAAATCCCTAACGGATTTCAAGTAATTGAAGCATTTGAATCATTTTCTCCCAAGCATTTAGCGGTTGAAGGAGATAAAATTGGTTTACAGATTGGAACGTTAAACAAGCCTGTAAAAAAAGTAATGGTAACGTTAGATGTTCTTGAAACGGTCGTAGACGAAGCGATTGAAAAACAAGTGGATTTAATTATTGCTCATCATCCTCCTATTTTTAGACCTCTAAAACAAGTGGTTACAGATCGTCCTGAAGGGCGTATTTTAGAGAAATGCATCAAACATGATATTGCTGTATATGCTGCTCATACAAACTTAGATATAGCTAAAGGTGGAGTAAATGACTTGTTGGCCGAAGCATTGGGGCTACAAGAGACAAAAGTGCTGGTTCCAACAACGTCTATTCAGCTGAAAAAGCTTGCTGTATTTGTTCCTTCAAATCATGCTGAAGCAGTGCGCACAGCTATTTGTAATGCGGGAGCTGGACATGTGGGTCTTTACAGCGACTGTACGTTTTCAACTGAAGGGGAAGGCACATTTAAACCTTCTTCAGAAGCCAATCCATACATTGGTTCAAAAGGAGAGTTAGAACGTGTAAATGAAACAAAAGTTGAAACTATTTTTGAAGCGGGTCAACAAAATAAAATTATTCGTGCCATGCTCAGTGCTCATCCTTACGAAGAAGTAGCCTATGACATTTATCCAGTGGAACAAACGGGCGAGCCGCTTGGACTTGGACGAATTGGTAAGTTAAAAGAAGAGATGACGTTAAAACAGTTTGCCGCTCATGTTAAACAAGCATTGGATGTGGACGGTGTTAGAGTAGTAGGGGCTATGGATGCCACAGTGAAAAAAGTAGCTGTTCTTGGTGGAGATGGAAACAAATATATTACAAACGCAAAATTTAGCGGAGCAGATGCCTATGTAACAGGTGATTTGTATTTCCACGTTGCGCATGATGCAATGGCAATGGGCTTAAACGTTGTAGATCCTGGTCATCATGTTGAAAAAGTTATGAGACAAGGTGTAACGCGTGTATTAAACAGTCTTTTTGATGCGAAAAACTTTGAGTGTGAAGTATTTGATTCAAAAGTAGACACAAACCCATTTACGTTTATGTAACAAAAAAAGAAGGTGTTGACGAATGTCAACACCTTCTTTTGCGTCTATTAAGACGATTTTTTTGTTCGAACTTTTGGTAAAATCTTTGAAAGAGGCACGCTTTTTTCACGTGTCCATGTTGTTTCATCTTCCGGATCAAACTGATCTAGAAAATTGATGACCTCTTTTGTGATTGGAGTAGGGGTAGATGCGCCTGCCGTAACAGCTACGGTTTTCGCGTTCATCAACCATTCGATCTGAAGTTCTGAGATGTCACCGATACGATATGCCTCAGTGCCGGCAATCTCCATTGATACTTGAGCTAAACGGTTTGAATTGTTACTTTTAGGATCTCCTACTACAATTGTAACATCTGCTTCACCTGCTTGCTCGGCTACAGCTTCTTGGCGAACTTGTGTAGCTAAACAAATTTCCTTGTGAACTTCAGCGTGCGGATATTTTTCTTTTACCTTTTCCATTACTTCTGCAACGTCCCACTGACTCATTGTTGTCTGATTTGTTACAATGATTTTCTCACGTTGAATATTTAAATGGGCTACGTCTTCTGCTTTTTCAATTAAATGAACGATATCTGGCGCGATACCAAGTGCACCTTCTGGCTCAGGATGATTTCGTTTTCCGATATAAATAACGTCATAGCCTTCTTTTTCTTTTTGGCGAATAAGGTCATGGGTTTTTGTAACATCCGGACATGTAGCATCGATTGTTGTTAAGCCTTTTTCTTTTGCTCGTTCTTTTACTTCTGGAGATACTCCGTGCGCAGTAAAAATAACGGTTCCTTCATTTATTTGGTCTAAGATTTCCAGGCGATTAGCACCGTCCAGTGTGATAATGCCGTCCTCTTCAAACGCATCTGTAACGTGTTTATTATGAACAATCATTCCTAAGATATAGATTGGCCGAGGCAATGATTTATCTAAAGCGGCGTTTCGTGCAATGACCATTGCGTCTACTACACCATAACAATAGCCGCGCGGTGCAATTTTAATAACTTTCATTTCAATTTCCTCCTCATCATAATCCTGACGAGCAATTCAACTCGCTTCTATTATATAAAAGAGGAAGGAAGAATACAAAGATATTCTTTTTTTGCTCACTGTATTTCCTTAAGGAATCAGCAGATTTATCAAATATAAAGTTTTGGTTTAGACACCCGATCTCTGGATGAATGTTCAATTTCTTCTTCAAAGAAATCCAGCTCATCATCGGATGAATCCGTGCTTTCTGCGCCTGCTGATAAAACCTTACTGTCTTTACTTTCATCCGTTTCAGAAACCTCTGTTCCTTCTGCTTCGAGTACTTCATCTGTGTCATCACTTGAGCGCAAGGCCTGATAGATTTTCCATAGAGAAGGAGCATTTTTGACAAGAGGTCCGTATTGTTGAATCATAGGTCCCATCGTTTCCGCTGCTTTTAGTACTCGCTGAACATTCCCCATCATGGAGCTCAAGTTAGCAGGGTTCGTTAATCCTTGCAAACCTCCAAGCAGGGAAGAAGAGTTAGTCGCTCCTGCAGCACCTTGGGCTCCTGAAAGTCCAGAAAACAAAGAACCTCGAGGAGCAGCTGCAGCCGCTTGTTGAAATGGTATGTTTCTATTTCCGCCTCTTCGGAATAGGCGAGTTAAGAAGTTACCTCCTCCACGGTTCAGGCCTTGCTGATTCGGGTAAAATGATTGTTGAGCATTTGTTTGCTGGGCAAAGTTACGAAACTGCTGTAATGGATTAAATTGGCCAAAGTTACCAGGTTGTTGCCCAAAGCCGTTTTGTGGTGGCATTCCTGGCATCATTCTTCTTTGCATACCGGGTGGAAATGGTGGTCTTCGCTGTAGCAAAGGACGCACCTCCTTTAGTAAAGTAGATTTTCTTTTACTATCGTATGCAACTCGCGATAAAATGTTTTTGAAACAGGTAATAAGTTTTAGTAATATGAATGAGAAGTAGTCACAGAAGGAAAAATCGATTATAATCATATATTGTGCCTTAAAAGATGAACGTGAATGTAAAAAAGGAGACTATTATGGAAAAAACAAACTTTGAACGTTTTGAGTTTCAACCATTTTTAATAGAAGCAATTAAACAATTAGGTTTTTATCAGCCTACAGAGATTCAGGAGCGCTTAATTCCTTCCGTTTTAAAAGGGGAAAGTGTAATTGGTCAGTCGCAAACAGGGACCGGCAAAACACACGCTTATTTATTGCCTTTACTTGAAAAGGTAGACCCTAAAAAAGAAGAAGTACAAGTTGTGATCACCGCTCCAACTCGTGAGCTTGCTTCTCAAATTTATCAAGAAGTATTAAAGCTAACAAAACACAGTGCTGAAGGAGAGGAAATTTCAGCAAAATGTTTTATCGGCGGTACAGATAAGCAGCGTACAATCGACAAATTAAAGAAGCAGCCTCAAGTTGTTGTAGGAACACCTGCTCGTTTGTTTGATTTAGTAAATGAAAAAGCGTTAGTTGTGTATACAACAAAGGCGTTAGTAGTAGACGAAGCTGATTTAATGCTTGATATGGGATTTTTAGAAGATGTGGACCGTTTGGCAAGCAACATGCCTGAAAAATTACAGATGCTTGTTTTTTCGGCAACTATTCCTGAAAAATTAAAGCCATTCTTAAAAAAATACATGGAAAATCCAAAATTTACGCATGTTTCGCCGAAGCAAGCAGCAGCAGCTAAATTAGAGCATGTATTAGTTCCACTGCGTCATCGTAACAAGTTTAAGCTGCTGCATGATATGCTTATTTCGTATAATCCTTATTTAGCTATCGTCTTTACAAATACAAAGAAAATGGCGGACGAAGTAGCAGATGACCTACTGTCTAAAGGCTTAAAGGTAGGAAGAATTCACGGAGACTTATCTCCTCGTGACCGTAAGAAAATGATGAAGCAAATTAATAATTTAGAATTTCAATACGTAGTAGCGACAGATTTAGCAGCTCGCGGTATTGATATTGAAGGAATTTCACACGTCATTAACTTTGAGCTTCCTTCAGATCTAGATTTCTACATTCACCGCGTAGGACGTACAGCTCGTGCCGGTCATTCTGGCATTGCTGCTACAATCTTCGATGTGGAAGATGAAGATGCAGTAAATAAGCTGGAGAAAATGGGAATCGAGTTTGTAAACAAAGATCTTCAAAAGCAAGAATGGGTTTCCATCGATGACCGTAACCGCCGTAAAAAGCGTGTGAAGAAAGCGGATGAAGTGGGAGAAGAGGCACATCGCTTTATTCAAAAGCCGAAGAAAGTAAAGCCTGGCTACAAGAAAAAACGTGCTCGTGAAATTACAAAGTATGTGCAAAAGAAAAAGCGTAGTGAAAGACGCAACAATCGTTAATCGCAATAGGTTAGAGGTGTAAAAAGGAATGTTGAAAATTGGTTCTCACGTATCGATGAGCGGCAAAAAGATGCTTTTAGGAGCAAGTGAAGAGGCAGCTTCTTACGGAGCAAATACGTTTATGATCTATACAGGCGCTCCACAAAATACTCGTCGCAAAAAGATTGAAGAGCTTAATATTGAAGCTGGTCTTTTGCATATGAAAGAGCATGGAATGACAGATATTGTTGTACATGCTCCCTATATCATTAATCTAGGAAATACAACAAAGCCCGAAACATTTGAGCTTGGAGTAGATTTCTTAACGTCTGAAATTCAGCGCACCCATGCTCTTGGCGCAAAGCAAATTGTTCTTCACCCAGGAGCTCACGTGGGTGCTGGAGCAGATGCCGGTATTCAGCAAATTATCAAAGGTCTAAACGAAGTGTTGACAGCTGATCAAGAAGTTCAAATTGCGCTTGAGACAATGGCTGGAAAAGGAACAGAGTGTGGAAGAAGCTTTGAAGAAATTGCCCAAATTATTGATGGCGTGACGCACAATGAAAAGCTCTCTGTTTGTTTTGACACATGTCACGTACATGATGCTGGTTATGATATCGTTCAAGACTTTGACGGTGTATTAAATGAATTTGACAAAACCGTAGGAATACAGCGAATTAAAGTGCTTCACATCAATGATAGTAAAAATGTATGCGGTGCTCGAAAAGACCGCCATGAAAATATTGGATTTGGTGAAATCGGATTTGGTTCACTGAATTATATTGTTCATCACCCAGCGTTTACAGAAGTTCCTAAAATTCTAGAAACTCCTTATGTAGGAGAAGATAAGAAAAATAAAAAAGCGCCATATCAGTTGGAAATTGATATGATTCGTGCACAAAGCTTTGATTCAGAGGTAAAACAAAAGCTTATGTAATTTCATATGTGGTTGAAAGAGGTCATGTCTATAGACATGACCTCTTCTTTTACATCAACTGCTGAAATAATTCATTCACTCGTCTGGCAGTTTCACGATCTGTTACTTGAGCAATTTGTTTGATTAAATTTCGGCGCTCTTCAAGGTTATAAATATTTACGGGCTGCTGTCTAATGACGGATACAAGGGTATGTGCCTGCTGATCTGTAATGGGGATGTTGTATTGTTTGCTATACTTTAAAAGCTCTTTCGGGGTAATGTTGTTTACTTTCTTATTGACAATCTGCTGTACAATTTTCATATGATTACCTCCTCGTCATATACAGTTTATGAATAAAAAAGAAAGATGTGACTATATTGTGTAATAAAACAACATTTTGAGTCGGACGAACTTACAGAGGCAAGAAAGCGAAGGAGTGAAACGGCTTAGTTTACAAATAAAAGACAATCCTGTATACTACATTAATGACTAAATCGTAATGATTCTGAGAAAGTAAATGGGTAACGGAGTATACGATAGAAACCGTGCCCTCTTTTGTATGGAGAAATATAAAAAAAGAATGGTGAGGCGCATATGAATACACCTGATATCATTGAAATTGATCATTTATCATTTCAATATGATGGAGTGAATGTATTAGAAGATATAAGTTTTTCAATTCCGAAAGGAGCTTTTTTGGGTCTCGTTGGTCCAAATGGTTCTGGGAAATCAACGCTAATCAAATGTTTGCTTGGTTTGCAAAAACCATCTCAAGGTGCAATTCGTTTATTTGGAAAAGATCAGAGAAGGTTTAAAGAACGAAGTAAAATTGGATATGTATCGCAAAAAGCGAATAGTTTCAACAGCGGCTTTCCTGCTACCGTTTTTGAAGTGGTTTCCACGGGTCTTACTTCAAAATTAGGTTTGTTTCGCTTTATGAATGCTTCTCATAAACAAAAAGTGAAAGAAGCGGTAGAAGCAGTGGGGATGAGCGAATTTTTAAATCGAAACATAGGAGAACTATCCGGTGGTCAGCAGCAGCGAATTTTTATTGCACGCGCGCTTGTAAGTGAACCCGAGCTGTTAATTTTAGATGAGCCAACAGTCGGAGTGGATGCACAAAATGTGTACACTTTTTATGAGCTTCTTGAAAAGTTAAATAAGGAAAAAGGAATTACGCTCGTGCTTGTCACTCACGATATTGGCACTGTCTCAGAAAAAGTAACCCACGTTGCTTGTTTAAATAAATTTCTACACTTTCATGGGAATGCCAAAGAATTCGAACAGCTTTGTGAACATGACGTATCTATGTTTTATGGTCATAATGTTCATGTGTTAACCCATGATCATCATCATGGAGGGCAGCACGTATGATAAGCAGTTTATTTCAATTTGAGTTTTTACGAAATGCATTTTTAACCGGTATGATTATTGGCGTCTTAGCTCCTTTATTGGGCACGTTCATCGTAGTAAGACGTCTTTCTTTAATTGCAGACGCGTTAAGTCACGTGACGCTAGCGGGGATTTCTGCGAGCTTGCTTCTTAGTCAGAAAATAGGGTTTATGCAAGGAGTGAACCCCGTCTATTTAGGGATGGTATCTTCCGTTACAGGCGCTCTTTTCATTGAAAAACTTCGAAGCGTCTACAAGCATTACCAAGAGCTGGCCATTCCGATTATTTTATCGGGCGGAATTGGTATTAGTGCAATTTGTATCTCGCTAGCGGACGGTTTTAATAATGATTTAATGAATTATTTGTTTGGAAGCGTAAGTGCGGTGAGTCGTTCGGATCTTTGGACAGTTGTTGTTATAGCCGTATTTGTTATAGCTATTGTCTTTTTCTTATATAAAGAATTGTTTATTTTATCTTTTGACGAGGAGCACGCTTCTGCTTCTGGGATTAAATCGAAGTGGATGCACTTTTTATTTATTGTGATGGTTGCTCTTGTCATTGCTGTATCGATGCGTATCGTCGGTATCTTATTAGTGTCATCTCTTATGACTCTTCCTGTAGCAGCAAGCATTCGCTTAGCTAGAGGCTTTAAACAAACGATTTTGCTTTCGGTGATTTTTGGTGAAATATCTGTTTTAGGCGGATTATTTTCAGCGTACTACTTGGATTTAGCACCAGGCGGTACAATTGTTGTCATTGCTGTTGTTATTTTAATCATATCTATTATGATTAATAAAGGACGGAAGGGGAAACAAAAATGAATTTAACTGAAGCCATTCATTTATTAAAAGATCAAGGATATAAACATACAGGAAAACGTGAAGAAATGCTTGCCCTGTTTTCAAAATCAAATAAGTACTTAACGGCAAAAGATGTATTAGAATACATGAAGCCTGATTATCCTGGTCTGAGTTTTGATACAATCTACCGTAATTTATCATTGTTTGTGGAGTTAGGCGTACTTGAAATGACAGAGCTTTCGAGCGAAAAGCACTTTCGATTTAAATGTGCAACCGCCCATCATCATCACCACTTCATTTGTTTAGATTGTGGAAAAACAAAAGAAATTGAAGCTTGTCCGATGGAGTATGTAGACGAGGATTTGCGAGGATACAATATTACAGGCCATAAATTTGAAATTTACGGTCAATGTATAGAATGTAATCAATAAAAAAGAGAGGGCGTTATGCACCTCTCTTTTTTATTTTTGCTGTTCTTTTAACCAGCTGGCTACCCACTGATCTGCTTCTAGCCAATTGTATACGCGAACCACTCCTTTTGGAACAGGTAAGCGATTATAAGGAGTATCAAATAAGATAACGGGGATATTGCATTCTTCACTGATTTCACAAGCATTATCATGTTTGTCTTCAAAAAAGATATCAACATCATATCGTTTTGCTGTCTCAACTTTAAAATGAGATCCGACTAACTCAATGTGATGAAACGATAGTTCATTTTTTTGAAACCATTCTTCCGTGACGTCCAATAGCTTATCGTGCCTTGCACTAATAAAGAATAATTCGTGCTTTTGATGCCATTTTTGCAAAACCGCTTTTGCATCGTCTGCAAGTGGAGAGGTTTCGTAAATAGAGCGTTCATTTGCTTTAAACCATTTCCCGAGTTCAGCAGGTGATACATTTACAAAAGGGCTGAAATCATATTCTGTAATGTCTTCAAGTGTTAAATTTAAGTTAAAGGCTTTATTTAAATGAGGAACAAAAGTTTCAGGAGAAGTAACAGTTCCATCAATGTCAATTCCAAACTTTTTCGTCAACTACGTGCACTCCTTTAATACGTTTATTCTACTTAGGTGCTTGATTATTCTTGTCTAGTGTAACATAAAGCCCAAACAGAAACAGTAATACTTTTTATACGCCTTTGGCAAAACGTAATGATCACTGCATGGCCTGGTGATTGCGTCTGTACCTATTTCTTGTAAGAGAGTGAGCAGCTGTATAAGATTGACACTTATAATTTTCCCTCGCATTCAGATACTATAAATGCTCCTTATTTACGAAAGCGAGGGATTAAGCATGGAGAATGAAGAACAAAGGCGTAGAAAAGATGTATATGAAGCTGATTTCATGGAAGAAACTGCAGCTGAAGTGGGCGTTCCTTACCGAGTAGGAGAGCCTCATGCAGAGCGTGAAGTTATAGATATTGATCGCAATCGCAATCATGAAGTCGCTGGACGAGGAGAAGGAACGGGATACGGTCGTTTCGCACTCGTGCTTTCGATTCTTTCACTATTCTTTTTACCAATTATTCTTGGTGCCGCTGGGATTATTCTAGGGTTTATCGCACGCAGAAAAGGAGCACTTACGCTAGGAGCATGGGCAATAGGGATCGGAGTTGTATCGATTATTGTCGGTACGTTTATATTACCGTTCTTTTCATAAAAAAAAGCGAGGCGCATATGCGCCTCGCTTTTTTTGGGTTATGATTTAGCTGCAGCTTTTTCAGCTTCTTGCTTTGCGTGATATTCAGCAGCAATTTTATCAATTTCTTTTTTAAGTTCCTCAACCATTGTTTCTTCAGGAACTTTGCGTACGATTTCGCCTTTGCGGAATAGTAGACCTTCACCGCGTGCTCCTGCAATCCCGATATCAGCTTCACGAGCTTCACCAGGACCGTTTACAGCGCAGCCAAGTACTGCTACTTTAATCGGTGCTTTTACAGTTGAAATATACTCTTCAACTTCATTAGCAATGCTAATTAAATCAATTTCAATACGTCCGCAAGTTGGGCAAGAAATAAGAGTTGCAGCATTGGAAGCTAAACCGAATGATTTTAGCAATTCGCGCGCAACTTTTACTTCTTCTACAGGATCCGCACTTAAAGAAATACGTAATGTATTTCCGATTCCTTTAGATAAAATAGCGCCAAGACCTGCTGCACTTTTTACAGTTCCTGCAAATAATGTACCTGATTCTGTAATTCCTAAGTGAAGAGGGTAGTCAAATGCTTGAGCAGCTTTTTCATAAGCTTCAATTGCCAAGTTAACATCCGATGCTTTCATTGACACGATGATGTCATGGAAATCAAGGTCTTCTAAAATTTTAATGTGATGAAGTGCACTTTCTACCATGCCATCTGCTGTCGGATAGCCGTATTTATCTAAAATACGTTTTTCAAGTGAACCAGCGTTAACTCCAATACGAATTGGAATATTTTTAGCTTTTGCAGCATTTACAACAGCTTCCACTTTTTCACGGCGACCTATATTACCAGGGTTGATACGGATTTTATCCGCTCCGCCTTCAATTGCTTTTAATGCTAAGCGGTAGTCAAAATGAATATCCACAACTAATGGAATGTTAATGCGTTTTTTAATTTCAGGGATTGCATCTGCTGCGCGCTCGTCTGGACAAGCAACACGAACAACTTGGCATCCTGCTTCTTCTAAACGTTTAATTTCTGCAACCGTTGCTTCAACATCATGTGTCTTAGTGGTTGTCATACTTTGAATAACTAACTCGTTGCTGCCTCCGATTGTTAAATCTCCAACTTTAACCGGGCGTGTTTTTGTACGATGTATAATTTCACTCACGTGATAATCTCTCCTTCAAAATGAAATCAAGAATTTGAATTCATTAATAGAATAACTCTTTATGAACAAAATAACTAGTAGAAAGTACTACCTTAGCTATTTTAACAATGACTATCCCATCTTGACAAGAAGAATGCTGTCATTACTTGTAAATAGGGAACTTATACGTTTTTCCAATTTGAATATCCTCAGGCGCTGTACCGTTATTTAACTTTTTGAAGTCTGTAATCATTTGGTTCATAGAAACCGGTATCGATTTTTTTGTAAGCTCCTCAATGACGGACAAAACTGTATCGCCTGGCTTAATTTTTATTTTTGTATAGGTGGAAGAAGAGCTGGCGGCTTTTGTTTCTGCAGGCTGCGCTTTGCTGACTTGAACTGCTTCAGTAGCAGTGGGAATGGTCCCGTATTTAATGTCGTAGTGACAAATATATCCGATAAAAGCGAAAGCGGCTAATGCACATAGCTTTTTCATTATGCTCCTCCTTCATTCTTTTGCTTATGTGTAAAGCCTATGCTTGTCTTACTTAAATATGATTGGAGAACGAAAATTGAAAGAAAAATTAATGATTGTTTCATTAGGCTTATTGCCTTTAATCATGGTGCTGGGAAATTCCATGCTCATTCCTCTGCTGCCAAGCATTCAAAAGTCACTTCATTTAAGCGGAGTTCAAACCAGTTTGATACTGAGTGCATTTTCGATTCCAGCCGCATTGTGTATCCCTGCTGTAGGGATTTTATCAGACCGGTATGGGCGTAAAAAGTTAATCATATATTCACTCGTCATGATGATAATAGGTAGTATCATCGCTGCTAGTAGTGCTTCATTCTCTTCTGGAAGCTTTGCTGTGTTGATGGCAGGCAGAGTCATTCAAGGGATTGGAGCTGCAGGTACTACAACGTTGGCAATGGCATTAACTGGAGATGTATTTACAGGGGAAAAAAGAGCAAAAGTCCTCGGGATTTTAGAAGTGTATAACGGAGTTGGAAAAGTGGTTGCACCGATAATTGGAGCATCGGCAGCACTCGTCGTATGGTATGCCGCGTTTTTTGTCTATCCTTTAGCTGCAGGTGCTGCTTTAGTAGGTATAGTGATGTATGTGAGAGAAGGGAAAACAGGTTCGGATTCAGTATCTGTTCAAGAATATTTAAAGAAAGCTATTGGGATTGTCTATGATAAAAGAAAATCGCTTTTTCCTTTATTCTTTGTCGGGGGATTAGGGTTGTTTTTATTATTTGGCATTTTATATTACTTATCTTTTCTAATAGAGGAAACGTATCATATAGACGGTTTTTTTAAAGGAACCGCTTTTTTATTTCCTCTTGGTGCGATGACGCTCGTTTCTTACTGGACCGGTCAACGCATCAAAACAGATCTAGAGCTCATGAAAAAATTAATGATAGTAGGGATAACTCTTTTATTCCTAATGTTTGGAGTATTAACGATTATTTATACGCTTCCTGTGCTGATGTTTTGTTTGACAGTCGCCTTTGGCGGCTTAGGATTTGTTCTTCCGTGTATTAATATGATGATTACTTCAGCGGCTTCAGACGAAGAAAGAGGGTTTATTGTATCCATTTATGGAACGGTGAGATTTTTAGGAGTAGCGTTGGGACCTGTTGTTTTTGAAGTGTGGATGCATGCTGAAAGGCTGATGTTTGTTTATAGCTTTATTCTGCTCACAGCAGGAGGTTTGTGGGTTTTGTATCAGTTGAAAATTCTTTCTTCTGCAATGGGAAGAAGAAAAGTTGTACCGAAATAAAGAGGCTGAGACTTAACTAAATCACTCCAATCACCACCTAGAAGCAGCCGCATACATGAAACCTGCGTTCACCATATCAATAAAAAAATCCGAACGAGTTGGATTCTCTATCAAGAATCTAGATTCCTCGTTTGGATTTTCCTTCAACTAAAATATGTTTGTCCCAGCATCTTTATTAGGTTTTACCTTTTTTCTTATAGGAACCCTTGTGACGAGCAACAAGTAAATGAAGAATGTTCCTATCCAGTAAAGAGAGCTATGTAGTGCTAGAGACAAAGAAAAAGCTTCAAAAAGCGTATAAAGCAGCGTGAAGGCTACCGTACTATAAGCGCTCAGTGCCCATAGCTGCTTGAAAGGAAGCTGCTTTTTAGTAATGAGTCCAATCAGTTTTCCAAGATAAGCAAGGCAGGTAATAGAAAGGAAGTTTAGTCCAGATGTTAATACGTACAGTAAAAGCATAGCGATAGGGACAAGTATGTATAAAGAAAATTTTTGTTCGTGAAGCAAGTTTAGCAGTTCATTTTTATCTTTATGATGCCAGTTTAGCAACTCATATGAATACGTTTGTGTTTGTGAATTAGTCGTGATGTAAATTCCATCCTTTAAAAAACCAATTGCATGAGCAGGGGAATGAAACCGTTCAATAGACTGTGAGGGGTTTAAGATAAAAGCGGTACCGTTTGCTTTTTTTGTGAAAGGTTGACTTGACGTAAGCTGTGAGTTTGAAATAGAAAAAGAAGGAACAGATTTCGGAAGATCTGTAGTAGCGATATGATAGCCGTTTACAATCGTCAAAGTCATAAAGAAAAATGTAGGCAGCAAAGAAATAAATGTTAAAAACAGCACAAAGCCAATTGTTTTATTCGTATGCTCAAAGCGAAGCGACCTTATTTTTTTGAAGGAAGTAAAACTCCATGCCATCTTTTTCAGCATGCTCATTGTAAAGCCTCCTCTTATTGAAGATTCTGATTATACCTTATTTTATAGCGAAAATTTAAGGTTTACAATAGATTTTAGAAACCGTTACCAATTACAATGATGCGGTGGAGCGTTTTGTCACAAGCACATCTTATGCGTATATGTACAGGTTTTGCCGTCATTGTTTTTGAGGATATTACGGGCAGCTTGAGGACCGTGCTGTTAATATTGCAGAGGTACACTCGAAAATCATTATTTGAAGAGGTATTCGAAAGTAAAATAAAGGAAGGACTCGTCGTGCAAGGTCTTTCTTTATAGGAGTGATTATTGTATGATAAATAGTAATAATAAAAAGGATAGGTGCGGGCATGGCTATTTTATGTTGGGCATTAATTATCATTAGCTTTGTTGTATCGTTTGTTGGGTTGGTTTATCCTATCATCCCAAGCGTGCTATTTGTAGCTCTAGGATTTGTTATATACGGTTTATTTTATGATTTTAGCTCCTATAGCTGGTTATTTTGGGTGATACAAGGATTGTTAGTTGTCGCACTTTTTTTAGCAGACTATATAGCTAATATTATTGGTGTGAAAAAATTCGGAGGCACTAAAGCAGGTGTTTGGGGAAGTACAGTTGGGCTACTTGTGGGTCCGTTTGTCATTCCGGGATTTGGAATTATTTTAGGGCCGTTTATCGGAGCGATTGTAGGAGAACTGATTGTTCATCGGACCACAATTAGCAACGCAGTAAAAATTGGAGTAGGTTCGGTTATTGGCTTTTTTAGTGGCGCTATTTCAAAAGGATTTATTCAACTGCTGATGATTGCCTATTTTTTATACGCTGTTTTAAAATAATATATTGACTTTAGGCTAGAAACATGTTAAATTTTTAATGTCGCTAGTAAATGTTATATTGTTCCACAGTAGCTCAGTGGTAGAGCTATCGGCTGTTAACCGATCGGTCGTAGGTTCGAGTCCTACCTGTGGAGCCATGGCGGTGTAGCTCAGCTGGCTAGAGCGTACGGTTCATACCCGTGAGGTCGGGGGTTCGATCCCCTCCGCCGCTATTTTCCAATTTGCGTTTGTGACATACATAATTCATATTGTTCCACAGTAGCTCAGTGGTAGAGCTATCGGCTGTTAACCGATCGGTCGTAGGTTCGAGTCCTACCTGTGGAGCCATGTGGACCCTTAGCTCAGCTGGTTAGAGCAGACGGCTCATAACCGTCCGGTCGCAGGTTCGAGTCCTGCAGGGTCCACCATTTATAGGGTTGGAGGAATACCCAAGTCCGGCTGAAGGGATCGGTCTTGAAAACCGACAGGGGTGTTAAAGCCCGCGGGGGTTCGAATCCCTCTTCCTCCGCCATACTATTGTCTATTCAAAGCTTCTTTTGAGAAAAAGAAGCTTTTTTTATGTTTAAAAGAATAGCGAATGGGAATTAGGTAAATATAAATCATGGATTAGGAACTTTTTATTTGAAACAGTAGGGTAAATTTGCTAATCTAAACGTATATGGTGCTTTTGCGCCAAAATGCTTACATATTTTGAAGGAGGAATTATTCATGGCTTACAAATTACCAGAACTACCTTATGCATACGATGCACTGGAACCACATATCGACAAAGAAACAATGAATATTCACCACACAAAACATCACAACACATATGTTACAAATCTAAACGCTGCTGTTGAAGGCAAAGCGGATTTAGAAAGCAAAAGTATTGAAGAGTTAATTTCAAACTTAGATGCTGTTCCTGAAGATATCCGTACAGCAGTACGCAATAACGGTGGCGGTCATGCGAACCACTCATTATTTTGGACAATCCTTTGCCCTAACGGCGGCGGTGCTCCAACTGGTGAATTAGCAGACGCTATCGCTAGCAAATTCGGCAGCTTTGATCAATTCAAAGAAGAATTTGCAAATGCAGCTAAAACTCGCTTCGGTTCTGGCTGGGCTTGGTTAGTTGTAAACAACGGCGAATTAGAAGTAACAAGCACACCAAACCAAGATAGCCCATTAATGGAAGGCAAAACGCCAATTCTTGGTCTAGACGTTTGGGAGCACGCTTACTACTTAAATTACCAAAACCGCCGTCCAGATTACATTTCAGCATTCTTTAATGTTGTAAAATGGGACGAAGTTGCTAAGCGTTACGACGCTGCAAAATAAGCTGAAGACGTATTTAAGAGCCAGTAAAGTAATTATTACCTTTACTGGCTTTTTTGTTTTCCAATTCTTTTACATATCTCCTTTTCTTTTTCACACACTAGGTGTAGAAGAGAAAAGGAGTTTTTTGATATGCCTTTATTAAAAAAAGTAGTTGGAGATGTAGAAGTTAGTAAAGATTTACTTTTGCTTTTAATTATAGGCGGTCTTTATGCCTTGGCTATTTCAATTTCCAATTCGTTTGTTAACATTTATCTGTGGAAACAATCAGGCGAATTTTCGGATCTCGCTATTTATAATTTAGCGGTAGTGGTGCTTCAGCCGCTTACGTTTATTTTAGCAGGTAAATGGGCCAAACGAATTGACCGGGTTGTGGTTTTAAGGTTAGGTGTATCTTTTTTAGCTGTTTTTTATATCGCTGTATTAGTCAGTGGAGCTAACGCAGCCGAGTATTTAGTATTGCTTGGTGGACTGCTGGGTATAGGATACGGCTTTTATTGGCTAGCTTTTAATGTGCTAACTTTTGAAATTACAGAACCTGATACAAGAGACTTTTTCAACGGATTTTTAGGGATCTTAAACTCTTTTGCAGGGATGATTGGTCCTTTAGGAGCGGGCTTTGTTATTTCCGCTTTGTATGAATCACTTGGGTATAAAATTGTGTTTGGTGTATCGCTGCTATTGTTTATCGGTGCCGTTGTGCTTAGTTTTTTTATTACAAGACGCGCAGCGGAAGGAGTATACAAATTTAAAGAAGTATGGGCTGAACGAAAAGTCAATAAAGACTGGAATCGAATATTGCAGGCTCATTTCTTTCAAGGGTTGCGTGAAGGTACGTTCATTTTTGTTGTATCCGTCATGGTATTTATTACGACGGGAAGTGAATTAGCTTTAGGAACATATGGACTGGTGAATTCAGCGGTTGCGTTTGTAGGATACTATGTTGCCTCAAGGTTTATTAAGCAAAAAAATCGCCTTCGGTTTATCTTCACAGGAGGCCTCCTTCTCTATGGAGCAGTCTTTTTGCTTATCTTTAACTTATCGTATCCAAAGTTAATTATATATGCTGTTTGTATTGCCATTGCCTATCCTATTTTGTTGGTTCCATTCATTTCTCTAACGTACGATGTGATTGGACGAGCAAAAGACGTTGTTTCAAAAAGAATTGAATACATTGTTGTCAGAGAAGTATTTCTGAATATCGGGCGCGTCGTTTCCATATCTTTATTTTTAATAGCTGTACTAATTTTTGATGAAGCAAAAAGTATTCCCATTTTATTAGCTATTGTTGGAGCAGGGCATACGATCATTTATTTTTGTGTGAGACATATCTCACAGCCTCTGCACAAAAAAGAAACGACTGTTACTCCTCCGGTATTAAATGAAGGAGACGGAGAGTCTCCAGCTTAGAGTGTTGTCAGCTCCTTCATTTGTACTATGGAAAATGCTTCGCTTTTCTTTTAGAATAAATACGTTGTGTAAATAGGCACCTGCCAGGTGTCTATTTATTTGCTAAATGTCTGATTTTATGGTGTTATGGTATATATGTTTTATAAAGTGTAGGTGTTGGTATGAAAAAGAAAAAAAGAAGAAAAAGTCACGTGCCTTTTCGTGTGAACTTACTTTTCTTGACCGTATTTGCCCTATTTTCCGTATTAATTTTGCGGTTGGGACTTGTTCAAATTGTGTACGGTGAGAATTACGAACGAGAAGTCGAAAAAACACAGGACGTTACGGTCAGTACGCCTGTTCCTCGAGGGAAAATGTACGATCGTTATAACCGCGTAATTGTAGATAATACCTCTTTAAATACGATTACATATACTCGTTTTCAAGGAAATACAGCTGAAGAAAGGCTGCGCATCGCTAAAAAGTTAGCCACTATGATCGATGTTCCTTACACCACAAATGTGATTGATATTCCAGAAAATAAAAAGAATAAAGATGCTAAAAATGTGGTAAAAATTACAGAACGCGATATGAAGGATTATTGGATTATGCTTCACCCTAAAGAAGCGGAACAGAAAATTACGCAAGCTGATCGCAAAAAAGTTCAAGATGGTGAAATGACTGATGACGAACTGTATCAACATCAGTTAGACCGCATCTCTAAAAAAGATTTAGAAAGTCTAAAGAGTGATTTAGAAGTTCTCGCTATTAAGCGCCAAATGGAGGCAGGTTACTCTAACACCCCGCAAATTGTTAAGAGCGGTGTGACAAATGAAGAGTATGCCGTTGTAAGTGAGCACTTAGATGAACTTCCAGGTGTTGATACAACAACGTATTGGGATCGCTCATACCCAGAAAACAGTACTCTCCGTACTTTGCTTGGAAATGTATCATCTGCCAACGAAGGACTGCCCAAAGATAAAGTACAGTATTACTTGTCAAGAGGCTATAGCCGAAATGACCAAGTTGGGACGAGCTATTTAGAGAAGCAATACGAAGCCCAGCTCAGCGGTCAAAAAGAAAAAGTTCAATATGTAACAGATAAAAAAGGAAATCTCCTTGATACAATTCAAGTGTCTAAAGGTGAACGCGGCAGTGATTTGGTTTTAACTATTGATATGGAGCTTCAAAAAGCAGTAGAAAAACAAATTACGGACCAGCTTTTAGCTAAAAAGCAAATGAAAGGAACGCAATTTTTAGACCGTGCTTTTGTTATTATGATGGATCCTCACACAGGAGAAATTTTAACAATGGCAGGTAAAAAATACACCATTGATAAGAAGACTGGAGCGCCTAAAATAGAAGATTTTTCATTGGGAAATATTTCAACATCTTATACAATGGGCTCTGTTGTAAAAGGAGCAACGGTTTTAGCCGGCTTAGATTCAGGAGCTATTAAGCCAAACACAGTGTTCGTTGATGAACCGTTAAAAATTAAAGGAACACCGGTTAAAAAATCAGCTGAGGCTGAAGGGCTAGGACCCTTAACGTATTCATCTGCGTTAAAATATTCATCCAACGTATTTATGTTTAAAACGGTAATGGCTATGGCTGGGTTACAGTATCATAAAAACATGACTTTACCGATTAAACCTGATACATTCAGCGAACTGCGTTCTTACTACAGTCAGTTCGGCTTAGGCGTATCAACAGGCATAGACCTTGATAACGAATCAACAGGTGTCCAAGGTGGAAGCGATGTTCCAGGTACGGCGCTTGATTTAGGAATTGGTCAGTATGATACGTACACGCCGCTGCAGCTTGTTCAATATACTTCTGCAATAGCTAATGGAGGGTATCGCATTAAGCCGCAGCTAGTAAAAGAAATCCGAAAACCAACGATTAAAACCGATGAAATTGGCGGTACGCAGCATTCATTTGAGCCTGATGTGTTAAATCGTATCACGATGAAAGAAGAATACATTAAAGATGTTCAAAGTGGCTTTAAGCGCGTTACGCAAGAACAAGGCGGTACAGGGTATGCAGCTTTCCATACAGCGAACTATAATCCTGCTGGTAAATCAGGAACGGCACAAGCCTATGAGAAAAACCCAAGCGGAGGGGACCCTATTAAAGTTAATAATTCAAACTTTGTGGCCTTTGCTCCGGCAAATAATCCTGAAATTGCAGTAGCTGTGGTGGTACCATCGGCATTTGTGCCAAGTGCACCAAATACCATTACAAAAGAGCTTGCTCGTTCTGCGCTCGATACGTATTTTGATTTAAAGAAAAAAGGTGAACAAGAAGTAAAAGACCAAGAAGAGAATCAACAGGCTGTCATTGCAAACGACGCCAATTAAAGAGGCTGGAACAAAAACATATTAATTGAAGTTAAGATCCGAACAAAGTTGGTTAAGAATCAACTTTGTTCAGATTTTTTATTTGTAGGGTGAACGTAGATTTCGTGTATGTAGGTGCTTTTAGCGGTTGATTGGAGGGCAAGGTGAAGACTCCTGCAGGAAAAGCGAAGCGACGAGGAGACTCACCGGCCGTTCGTGGAAAGCGAAGTCTTGCACGAAAATCAACAGTGGTGTCGGAAGTAATTCATACTGGCTTATTTATCTAATTTATCCATCTTTAGATTGAGTTGATTTAGTTATGTCTCTACCTCTTCTTTTTTTGTTAAAAATCTTTACATATATGGTTTTTTATTGAATTTAAGGGTCGTAAGAACTAGTTTTTTACCTAAAAAACACGCAGATAGACCTTCGTTTACAAAAGCTTTACATTGAGTTAAAACACAATTAATAGTCGGCTATTATTCTGTAAGTGTAAGGATTAATAGAAATGATCAAAATAAGGGGAAGCGTTTCGGCTTCTCGTATTTATTTACACTGATAGTAAACAATAGATATTAAATAGACATAGAGAGACTTTTATTGTGCTCAAAACGGTTAAAGACGATGAAGGAGGATTATCCAATGGCAATAACAATGGAATTGACTAACAAAGAAAAAGTAAATACTCCGCAAACAAAAGAAATTGTATATAAAACAAAAGGTTTGAATTTATGGTATGGCAACACACATGCCTTGAAAAATATTGATTTAGACATTCATGCTAACGAAGTTACCGCGATCATCGGTCCATCAGGCTGCGGAAAATCAACATATATTAAAACGTTAAATCGTATGGTAGAAATGACTCCAATTGTCCGTACATCAGGTGAGATTGAGTATAGAGGGAAAAATATTTTTGATAAATCGTACCACGTGGAAGAGCTGCGCACGCAAGTAGGAATGGTTTTCCAAAAGCCAAATCCGTTCCCGAAATCTATTTATGATAATATTGCGTACGGTCCAAGAATTCATGGCGTTCGCAACAAGAAAAAACTAGATGAAATTGTTGAAAAAAGTTTACGAGGAGCAGCTATTTGGGACGAAGTTAAAGATCGTTTGAATCAAAATGCAAATGGGTTGTCAGGTGGACAACAGCAGCGTATCTGTATTGCGCGCTGCTTGGCAATTGAACCTGACGTTATTTTAATGGATGAGCCTACTTCTGCGCTCGATCCAATTTCAACATTAAAAGTAGAAGAGTTAGTACAAGAATTAAAGAAAGACTTCAGCATTATTATTGTTACCCACAATATGCAGCAAGCGGCACGTATTTCAGATAAAACAGCATTTTTCTTAAATGGAGAAGTGGTAGAGTACGCAGAAACAGATAAAATCTTCTCAATGCCATCTGATAAACGCACAGAAGATTATATTACAGGTCGTTTCGGTTAAGACATACAAGGAGATGGGATGAGTGGTTGTACGCGAAAAGTTTCATGGTGATTTAAAGATATTACGTGAAAAATTATTAGAAATAGGGCGCTTAACGCATGAGGCGCTATCAAAATCAATTGAAGCGTTGCAAACAAGCAACGTTGAGCTGGCGCTAGAAATTATCGACGGCGATTCATACGTGGATGACTTAGAAGAAGAAATTAATGACCTAGCTATCTTACTGATCGCAAAGCAGCAGCCGGTGGCTATCGATTTAAGACGTATCATTGTGGCAATTAAAATTGCTTCGGATGTTGAGCGTATGGCAGATTTTGCGGTTAACGTAGCAAAATCAGCTATACGAATTGGAAACGAAGAATTAATTAAGCCGTTAGAACACGTAAAGAAAATGCACGATATTTCGATTGAAATGTTGAGCCTTTCGTTAAAAGCTTATCACGAGGAAGATCTTGTGCTGGCTAAAAAAGTAGCGGAAATGGACGATCAAGTGGATGAACTTTACGGAATAACAATCAAAGAACTTTTAAGTCTTGCTAAAGAAAAGCAGGAGGCTATGAACCAAATTACGCAGCTTTTATTTGTAGCCCGCTATTTAGAGCGTATGGCTGATCATACCACTAACGTAGCAGAAAGCGTATTTTACCTTGTAAAAGGCAAACGCTACGACTTAAACGAATAGTAGAAAAACCTCTTCTAATAAGCGAAGAGGTTTTTTTGTTAGTAAATTATAATTACTATGTTAACCTGAATTTTTAACACAAATCGACAAATTGCGTTTATTGTGGCAACTTTTTCTGAATGGTAAGATGTTAATAAGTTTATACGGCATTTATATGTAGAAAAAACATTCTAAGAAACGAAGTGATAAAACAGTGGCTGCTAATCTTATTCAAAACTTAAATGTGTGTATAGCTACTCAGCTTGACTCATCTCGTATTTATGTTCACTGGTCGTTTTCTGAGCATATTCGAGAGATGGTAGAAAGTATGTTTTCGACACGGTGGGAAGAATTGAATCTAGCTATGTGTACGTATGATATAACAGGTCTTCATTTTAACGGCCATGAATCACACCGCTATTATATGAAGGGTCTTACTCCTAAGCAAGACTTCATGTTTATGAACAGCTTGGAAAGTGAGCGCACGTATGTAATAGATATTGGTATTCAAGATAAAGAAGGAAGTTTTTTTTCCCTTCTTCGTTCGAATCCAGTTTATTTGATGAAAGAACAACATGAACAAGTGAATGTAACTTCGTTAGGCTGGATGTACGAACCTGTAAAAGTTCACCAGGGTGTTCAAAATGAATTTAGCACATATTCCTTATATTCAAATGACTTGGAGCAGGTGAAGAAGCAATATGAATAGTGATGACTGTATTTTTTTAACTTATATGCATTGTCCGTTGCTACATGTACTTCAAACAGAGAGTGAGTATCCGCTGTTTGAACAAGTAACGAACGAGTTCATCCCTTTTTTAGATCAAATTGAGTCTAAGAAATTGATAGGTGCAACAGCTGTGATGTCTTGTGTGTTTTTGAACGCATTAAACGACGAGGAGTTTAACACTCGTTACGCTCAATATTTACACCAGTTTTCAAGCCGGCAGCATCAGAGAGCACTCACTTTTTTAAAAAAGTGGAACGGGAGCTTGTTCTCAGCCTGCAAATATTTCTTTCAGCATGACATGATGGAATGTATTCCTACTACCGTAACGAACGCGTTCGTTTCCACCCTTAAAACCGAACAAACATTAAATCTCCAAATTACAGAAGCAATACGTGTTTTTCAACAGTTTTTTGAAAAAAAGCCCGTCGGTTTTTTTATACAGCAAGGAGAGTATACTCATCAAGTAGATATGCTCCTAAAATCTCATGAAATGCGCTATACCTTTGTGAAGTCATCAACAGATGAACTAAAAAAGTCGCCTGCTGGCATTATCTTGTTTCCATATCCTAAGCAAGGAAAACAAGTTGAGGAAGGAACAATGAATAAAGCGAGCGCTGTTTTGGATTTGAAGGCTAAGGACACGCTTGGCTTTCAGCGAATACAAGCAGCAAGCGGTACATTTCAATATCCTTTAGATTACGCGAGGGATATAGAGTTTCATCAAAACGAAACTCTTGCACTCTACGGTGCAACAAAAAGCGCTGAATTTGTTAGTGAGAACAATCAATTGTTTATTTCAACCGTACAGAAGTCAGAGGCGATGCTAGATTTTATCGATTCTAAACATCCTAGCGTGGTGAATGCTATCTACCGACAGTGGCTCCTTTTAAGTAGCAGCGATTGGCTTTATAATTTTGAAAAAGTCAGAGATGAATACGAAAGGCAAGTAAAACTATTTGATTTTCTTTGTCACGAAGAGAATCCAAGGATGGATAGCGAAAACAGTTTTCTTTCAGGAAGTTCTTTTTTATACCCTACAAAAGAGATAGAGCCGGCGGCTTTATCAGTAAATCAATATAAAGGCGGTCTCTCCATTTTAATGCTTGCATGGGAATTCCCTCCTCTAGTTATCGGAGGACTTGCACGACATGTATTTGATTTATCCAGAGCGTTAGCAAAGGCGGGCCATCATGTTAGTGTATTAACAACGTATGTAGAGGGGCTGCCGGAATATGAGCGTTTATACGGTGTTCACGTTTACCGAGTTAAAAGCCTGCAGCCTCATCATCCGGATTTTTTGACATGGGTAAACAGTTTGAACGTGGCTATGGCTCTTAGAGGACTGCAGTTAGGCTACAAGCTGTCTTTTGACGTTATTCATGCCCATGACTGGCTTGTTGCATCCGCTGCAAAATGTTTAGCAGATAAAACGGATAGACCGCTAATTACGACCATTCATGCAACAGAACATGGGCGCAATAATGGTATTCATAATGACATGCAGCAGAAAATTCACTTGCAAGAAGAGGAGCTGATTCGACAATCAAGCTCAATCATTGTCTGCAGCGACTATATGAAGAAAGAATTAATCACTTTATTTCACGTAGAGCAAGATAAAATTGCTATATTTCCAAATGGAATTGACAAGCAGCTGGTAGTCGACGCAGTAAATGAGCGGTTAAAAGAAAGTTTACAAAAGAAATATAATTTTAGAAAGGCCCCTATTATTTTTTCAATTGGACGAATTGTATATGAAAAAGGATTTCAGCTATTTATTGAAGCAGCGGAACTATTTAAGAAAAAACAAATAGATGTTCAATTCGTTGTGGCAGGAAAAGGGCCTTTACTTCATGAGTTTCGAACACAGGTAAGTGAAAAGCAATTAGACAAATACGTGTATTTTATTGGATACATTACCGATAACGAACGAAATCAGCTTCTTCAAGCTTGCAAAATGGTTGTTTTTCCAAGTCTATATGAACCTTTTGGAATTGTGGCTTTAGAGGGGATGGTAGCCAAGAAGCCAACTATCGTTGCCGATACAGGAGGTCTAAGTGATATTGTTTCACATTTCGACACGGGCCTGACGTTTGCCCGAGGAGATACGCTCGAATTAATCAACTGTATTGAATTTTTGTTAAAAAATGAAAAAACGGCTGCGAAAATCAGCGAAAATGGGTATAGAAAAGCAACAACTATGTTTAGCTGGGAAAAAATCGCTATTGATACAAGTAAGCTGTTTCAACATCACATTTGCCAGGATAAAAAAAGGAGGGAGGCAAAAAATTGAAAGCCATTATACTTGCTGGCGGTAAAGGAACAAGACTGCAGCCCTTGACCTATACGATTCCAAAGCCTATGCTGCCGCTTTACGATAAACCTGTGATGGAATATAGCATTGAACTGCTTAAGAAACATGGAATTACAGAGATTGGGATTACGCTGCAGTATAGGCATGAACAAATTATTGAATACTTTGGGGATGGCTCTCAGTGGGGAGTGACGCTTACTTATTTTATCGAAAAAGAGCCTCTTGGAACAGCGGGCGGAATTAAGCGAGCAGAGGCCTTTATTGAGGAAGACTGTATTATTATTAGTGGAGATGCCTTAACAGAAATTAATCTTCAAGACGTTATTCATTTTCATTATGAACAAAAAAGCGAAATGACCATTGTTACAAAAGAAGTAAACGACGTGCGGGGTTATGGAGTGGTGACGATAGATGAAGGGCATCGAGTCACGGGATTTGTAGAGAAACCGACCTACGAACAGGCCAATAGCCGATTGATTAATACGGGAGTGTATGTGATCAAAAAATCCGTTCTTGATTACGTGAATTCTTATGGTCCTACAGATTTTAGCTTTGACATTATCCCGCTTCTTTTGGAATATAATCATACTGTGTGCAGTTTTGTAACGGAAGATTATTGGATTGATATTGGGCAAATCCACCATTATCGTCAAGCACACTATGATTTGTGGAGGAAGTGGTTTGGCAATAGACAGGAAAGTATTGTCTCAGATGACGCGCTTATAGAAGAAGGGGTGACTATTTACGATCCGGTTTACGTAGGAGAAAATGTGGTGATTAGAAAAGGTGCTTCAATTGGTCCTTACACGATTATCGGAACCAATAGTATCATAGAAGCACATGCTGCAGTCGATAAAACGATTTTGCTTCAAAACGTAACGGTGGGGGCAGAATCGTTTTTATACAACGCTACGATAGGTCCCTATGTAAATGTTCAAGCAATGACTACGTATGTCCAAGATACAGTAGCTGAAAATCAAGTGCTACCTCAACTTTCTGTAAAACCAGATGTTTCTATCTTCAAAAACGGTCGCCTGTATGTACATTCATCTGTTGATCGAGAAAGACTATACAATGCGTTATTACTTGTATGCAAACACCAAGGGTCGTTCTGTCTAGCAAGCGATGATGAAGGAGAAGCCATTCAACTTCGCAAAGAATGCTTTTCTTTTTTACGGAGTAATCATTCAGCTGTGTATGATATTAAAAAAGAAGCTCTTCCGGTATTTCGATATTACATGATGACTTCACAAGCGAGCATTGGTATTTATATTGGTGTGGATAGCAAAAACAGCGGCCTCTTTTTAGAAATATATGATAAGAAAGGGCAATTAGTTAATCAGCTTATTGAAAAAAAGATTGAGCGGATGTACCTTCAAGCTAAAAAAGCAAACATAACAACTTCTGTTTCACTTAAAGAAACAAGCATAGGAAATATCAGGGAAGAATATTGCGATGCTTTAGTAAAATCAATTAATCAGCATATTTTATTAGAAGACAGTACGAGGATTGGCGTGATTTGTTCGCCGTTTATACAGGAAGTTGTCGAATTATTATGTAAGCGTCTTCGTGTCCACGTTTTATTTTTAAACAAATGGGAGAAAACAGAAGAAATCAAACGAATAATTAAACGAAATAAGCTGTCTTTTTGTATTCAGATTAAAGAAGATGGAGAAACATTTGCTCTATATGATGAAAAAGGCTGCAGCGTAAATGACTCAGAAATTATGTCGCTTTATATTTATAGCGTATACATGACAAAAAAAGTAGCATTCGTTCCTATTCCTATACACTATTCATCCACACTAGAAACATTTGCTCAATCTCTCAATCAATCATTTATGAGGACAAAAGCAAAAAAACGTGATTTGCTTAGTCTTTTGGGGCCCGTTCAATTTCAGTTAGATGCCATGTACGCTTTATGTCAGCTGATCGAATTAATTATGGTGCAACAGCGGAAAATTTCTGAAATGATTCAATATGTCCCGCACGCTTATATGAACTGGCGGTATATTTCATGTCCGCTAGAAATTCAAGAACAAGTGATGAAGAAACTATTAGAAGAAGCAATCGGTAAACAAGTGTATGTCATTGATGGCTTAAAAATTTACCATGATCCCCATGAATGGACGCTTATTTTGCCCGATGGTCACTTGCCTGTATTAAATATTTATTCAGAGGCGTTAAACACTCAGACTGCCAAGAAGCTGTCGGCATATTTTGTAGAAAAAATACAAGAGTATCAAAGAGTGTAAATAATGGCTTTTATTTAAAAGAAAGGAAGTACACCTCTCATAAAAAGAGTTCCGCTTATTTCAAGAAACTTCATCTATATATAAGGCGTAGCAGAGAAGGAGCTCAGGGCTCTAAGAGGAAAGAAAAAGTGAAGAAATGAAATTAAATGACTTTCTTCAAAAAAACAGACTGGCATTTCCTTTCGAAAAATGATATTATATTAAAGTCTGATTTATGTTTATAATGTTTGGAGGGAAAATAGATGCGCGTAAACGTTACATTAGCTTGCACTGAAACTGGTGACCGTAATTACATTACAACTAAAAACAAGCGTAATAACCCAGATCGTCTTGAGTTAAAAAAATACAGCCCAAGACTTAAAAAAGTTACACTTCATCGTGAAACAAAGTAAGCAGTAGGAGTACAATCCTGCTGTTTTTTTTATAGGGGGAATTAAAATGAAATCTCATCTGCGCAAAGAGATGAAGCGCGTTCTTAATTTAATTTCTGAAGAGCAGCACGAGGCACATTCAACAAGCATAGCAAATGCACTGTATGAAACTTGTTTATGGAAAGAAGCTAGAGTCATTGCAGCTACGGTTTCAAGAAATAAAGAAGTTAATACGAAAGCCATCATTGAACGTGCTTGGAAAGATGGAAAGAAAGTAGCTGTTCCAAAATGCAACCCCACAACATCTCAAATGGTTTTCTACGAGATTACGAATTTTTCACAGCTTGAAACAGTGTACTACGGGTTAGCGGAGCCAATTGTTGAAGAAACTGTTCCCGTTTCAAAATCTTCAATTGATTTACTCCTTGTGCCTGGCGTGGTATATAGCAAAAATGGATATCGTATCGGCTATGGAGGCGGCTATTACGATCGTTATCTAACAGATTATACCGGACAGAAGCTAAGCCTTGCGTTTGATTGTCAAGTCGTTTCAGAGGTCCCCCATGAATCTCATGATATTCCCGTTGAATATATTTTGACAGAGAAGGAGCTTATTTGCTGTGAATCCGTTTGATGCTGTCATGATAATTGTAATATTACTCATGGCAGGAGCAGGCTACATAGCAAAAGCACTGACAGTATCGGGAGCCTGCATGTCTTTTCTCGTAGGAGCGAGCGTTTATATCGGTTTTTCGCTTCAAGGTTTTTTACTCTTACTCTTATTTTTTAGCACTTCTACGTTGTGTAGTAAGTACAAAAAAGAAAAAAAACGCGCATTAGAAGAAAAGCTAGAGAAGCACGACAGACGAGATTATATTCAAGTCCTTGCTAATGGAGGTGTAGCTGCTGCTTGCGGTTTGTTATATGCAGCAACAGCTTTTCCTGTTTACATGTGGATGTTTATGATCAGTATCTCAGCTGCTAATGCGGACACATGGGCATCTGAAATAGGGTCTCTTAGTAAGAAGCCGCCGTTTTACCTTTGGACATTAAAGAGAGTAGAAGCGGGTACCTCAGGAGCCGTTTCACTTTTAGGTACAGCAGCCGGAGCAGCCGGAGCTTTTCTTATCGCTGCCGCTTGTTATTTTGCTTTTCCATCCGTATCGCTGAGTAGTATATTGCTAGTCGGGTGCTTTGGTTTTATTGGAAACGCTATAGACACTCTTCTTGGGGCAAGTGTGCAAGTTCGCTTTCGCTGTCAAAGCTGCGGTATTGAAACGGAACGGAAAGACCATTGCCGTAAGCCAACGATAAAAGAGAAAGGAATAACTTTCTTTAACAATGATGTTGTGAATCTTGCCGCTATTTTGCTTGCTGCTTTTACAGGCGGAATCCTTATCCTGCTTTTACCTATATAAGAGCATAAAATGTTCGTCATAGGAGCAAAGTAAACGTAAGGAGGCTTGAAAATGAGACATATTGTATTAGTACTTACGCTTTTAGTTGTTGGAACGCTGGGCTATCAAATGAGATACCGTGTTTTAAATTCGCTGTTTGGAAATTCATTTATCCGCAGTCTAGCTGTTCGTTCATTTTTTAATTTGCCGTTTGTTCGGGATCGTTTAATGAAGCAGGTCTTCCGCTAAGAGCGAAAGATACATAAAAAACACCTTACAGACTTGTAAGGTGTTTTTTTGTAGAAAAAGAAAAAGGGAAAATCGTTGCTTTTTTCCTGGCTTTCTGCCATCTTTACATATAGAGAGTGTGAGGAGGTGACTATTTGTCTAGGCAAGATTTTTATTATTTGCAGCTGGCACAGCAATTGCTTGGCCATTCTTCATACGAGCTGATTTCGATGAAAGCTGATGCTTCAGAGCTATGGTTTCAGTCTTCGCATCGTAAAGATAAGTCAATCGTCCGTATAGTCCGCCGGAATTTTAAATCAGCCGTTGAGCAGCAAAAAGATGTATTGTATGCATTACAAAGAGCTGAGAATGTGCGAAAGCAGAGAGGTAAATCAACGCTTACTCTTAACACGATTTACTTTGCTGATTTTGATCCTTTTTATACAGAGCAGTCCTTAGAAAGTGCGCCAAGTCCCTCTAAAGTGAATAGTTACGTTGAACAACTAACGGCAGAGAAAGCAAGCGCTTATGAACCTCTATTCGAACGGCTGGGTCTTACATTAGAAAGCGCAGACAATTGCTCTTCCGAAGAAGAAGCACAGCGAATAGAGCAGTGGAAACATAAAATTGTGCTTTTTGTACAGAAAAAACAAAGCGAAGAACAGCAAATAGCTGGATACGGGAAGCCTATTTTTACATATATATTTTTAGCGCTGCAAATCTTAATGTTTCTATTTCTGGAGTGGAAGAGCAGTACACAAAATACGCTCACTCTGATTCAATACGGAGCTAAATACAACCCCTTAATTATGGAAGGCGAATGGTGGCGTTTTTTTACACCTATAATTTTGCATATAGGACTCCTGCATTTGCTTATGAATAGTGTAGCCCTGTATTATTTAGGAACGCTTGTAGAGAGGATATATGGCAGCGGGCGTTTTGTCTTTATTTATATATTTGCCGGGTTTGCAGGATCTCTAGGAAGTTTTATATGGAATACGTCCATTTCCGCAGGAGCCTCAGGGGCCATTTTCGGTTGCTTTGGAGCTTTACTGTTTTTAGCAAGAACAAATCCACGCTTCTTTTTTCGAACAATGGGATCGAGTTTCATTGTAATCATTGTGATTAACTTGATTTTTGGATTTGTTGCGCCGAACGTCGATAATGCAGGGCATATTGGCGGTTTGGTTGGCGGATTTTTAGCTGCGAGCATCGTCAGTTTACCGAAACAAAAAAAGCTGTATATTCAGATTCCGGCTTTCATTTGCACGCTTTTATTAGTAGGAAGTCTGCTTTTTTATGGATATCATGAGCGTTCTGTTTATCAAGATGAGCCCTATGCACTCAGCGTAGCTGCTACGTATCTTCAGCAGAAGCAGTATGAAGAAGCAAAAGATGCCATTAAGCTTTTTGTTGAAAAAGGAACAGGAAATAGTAACGTGTATTTCGTCAGTGCTAGCGCAGAATTTTATCTTGAAAATTATAAAGAAGCTAAACAGCAATTGAATCAGGCTGTAAAGTATGATTCAACTTTTCATGAGGCGTATTACGAGTTAGCTCTGGTGAATATGAAACTGAATGATATTCCAGCGGCCACACAAAATATCGATAAAGCAATTGCGCTTGAACCGCAAAATGAAAAATACGAAAAGCTGAAGCGAGAGCTAGGAAATTAAAACTGTTGAATGACGAATTTAATATTTTATACTTTACTATTGTGAGAACGTTTACTAGAATATTAATATGTAGACCTAGCAGTGGGCGTTAAATACGGCCGCTGTTTATGACTGAATGACTGTTGAGTTATCTCAAAATAAATGAATCATATCACCTAGAAAATAGGATAAAGGTGACAGAATGAATACGTTATATGATGTACAACAATTATTAAAGTCCTTCGGCATTTTTATATACGTGGGCGATCGTATTGCTGATTTAGAGCTGATGGAAGCGGAAGTAAAAGAGTTATATCAGTCTAACTTGATTGATGTACGTGATTACCAAATGGCAATTCTTTTGCTTCGTCGAGAGTTAAAACAACAAAAAGAGAAAAAGGATGAATGAACATGGATGACAAATGGTTAGTTGGAGTTGATTTAGGCGGTACAACAATAAAAATGGCCTTTATTAATCATTATGGAGAAATCATTCACAAGTGGGAAATTAATACGGATGTGAGCGAGCAAGGCCGTAAAATTCCAACAGATATTGCAAAAGCAATTGATAAAAAGTTAAACGATCTTGGAGAAGTAAAATCAAGGTTAGTAGGAATTGGTATTGGTGCACCGGGGCCTGTCAACTTTGCAAACGGTTCGATTGAAGTAGCTGTCAATTTAGGTTGGGAAAAATTCCCTATCAAAGATATCTTGGAAGTAGAAACTTCTCTTCCTGTTGTAGTAGACAATGATGCAAACATTGCAGCAATTGGAGAAATGTGGAAGGGTGCTGGAGACGGAGCAAAAGATTTACTTTGCGTTACGCTTGGCACAGGCGTTGGCGGTGGCGTCATTGCAAACGGTGAAATTGTACAAGGCGTAAATGGAGCCGCTGGTGAGATCGGGCACATTACTTCTATTCCTGAAGGCGGGGCACCGTGTAACTGCGGCAAAACCGGCTGTTTAGAAACAATTGCTTCAGCAACTGGAATTGTACGTTTAACAATGGAAGAGTTAACGGAAACGGACAAACCAAGTGAGCTTCGCACAGTGTTAGAACAAAATGGACAAGTTACATCTAAAGATGTATTTGATGCAGCTCGTTCAAAAGACGAGTTAGCTATGCATGTTGTAGATAAAGTTGCCTTTCATTTAGGTCTAGCACTAGCAAACTCTGCTAATGCATTAAACCCTGAGAAGATCGTTCTAGGCGGCGGTGTGTCTCGTGCAGGCGAGGTATTACTTGCACCGGTAAGAGATTATTTCAAACGTTTTGCATTTCCTCGCGTAGCGCAAGGTGCTGAACTAGCAATCGCTACTTTAGGAAACGATGCGGGAATTATTGGAGGAGCTTGGTTAGTTAAATCTTATTTTGAATAATAAGCAAGAATCTAACTGAGATAAAAAAGCGCTTTGACATTTAGTCAAAGCGCTTTTTTATCATGCATCTTTTCAATCTTTACATATACATAGTGTAAAGGAGTGAAGATTATGCAAATTGTAGATATCCAAAAGCCCTACGATTACACACGAACAATACAAGATATCCAAACACTTTTGACGTACTACCCCTATGGTTCTCTTGAATGGATAGGGTGCAGCGTGCTTGGAAAGCCGATTCCTCATATTTTAATTGGAAACGGAGAAAGAAAGGTTCATATTAATGCGTCTTTTCATGCCAATGAATGGATTACGACAAATGTTCTTCTAAAGTTTGTTGAAGATTATTTAGCTGCTCTTCATTACGACCAGGCGTTGAACGGGCAGGAAGCAAGAGCTCTTTTTAATCAAATTACGCTTTCTGCGGTTCCAATTGTTAATCCAGACGGAGTAGATCTGGTCTTAAAAGGTCCTGCTGTAAGTGAACCTTATGCGTCTTTTCTTTCTAAAATAGGAAGAGATTTTCCTGATTTTCAAAGCTGGAAAGCAAATATCCGAGGGGTAGACTTAAACAATCAGTTTCCGGCTTATTGGGAAATTGAAAAAAAGCGCAAAGAACCTAAAGCTCCGCATTATCGGGACTTTCCAGGTTATGAATCTCTGTCTGAACCTGAAGCGCAGGCAATGGTAAAACTCGTTGAGCGTCATAATTTTGATTGTGTGATTGCTTTACATACCCAAGGAGAAGAATTTTACTGGGGGTATATGAATGAAGAGCCGACGGAAGCGGAGGAAATAGCCAGTTATTTTGAAAGGGTAAGCGGTTATAAAGCAGTCAAAACGATTGATAGTCACGCTGGATTTAAGGATTGGTTTATCTTAGAAAAGAAAAAGCTAGGGTTCACCTTAGAACTGGGGAAAGGAATTAATCCGCTGCCTCTATCTCAAATATCACGCGTATATAATCCGACCAAAGCTATTTTAGTTGCGGCAATGGAATATCTATCTATTTGAAAAGCCACGCAAAGCATATGCTTTGCGTGGCTTTTTTAATGATGTACCGCCGGATAACCGTGATGTATAATGGTCATCACGGTAAACCATCCGAACACACCGAATGTTAGTACCGAAAAACCAATGCCTAATATGTTTTTATTTCTAAAAGATGAAATAGCTGCAAATACGCCTAGCAATGTTGTTAGTGCAAAAATAATCATAAGACCCACTCGAAGAAACCTCCTTTAGGCAACTTAAAATTAAAGCGCTATCATTAGCTTATCCCTTTAATTGTAAAACTTTTCTAACCGTTTGTCGAGATGAAAACCAATCTTTCTTTCGCCTTATTAGCTTAGAAAGGTCCTTACTTTCATTTATAAGATGATGTGTGTATGATAATGCATATAACGGAAATAAATTTTACAAGGAGGATACATTATGAACTATCATCGTATACCGCTAGGACCTATTCAAACGAATTGTTATGTCGTTGCTAACGAAAAAAAAGAGTGTTTAGTTTTTGACCCGGGAGCTCAGGGAAAACAGCTCGTTGAATTTCTAGAAAAACAAACGTATAAACCGTTGGCTATTTTGCTGACACACGCTCATTTTGATCACATTGGAGGAGTAGATGAAGTGATGAATCACTACTCTATCCCGCTTTATGTACATAAAAATGAAAAAGAATGGCTTCATAATAGTGATTTAAACGGTTCGAAATTTTTTGATTTAGGAGAAATTACGGCTCCAGATGCAACCGATATTATTTCAGTCGAAGGCAATTTAACAATTGGCTCATTTCAATTTGAGGTGTACGAAACGCCTGGCCATTCTCCTGGCAGCGTTTCATATTATTTCAAATCGGGTAACTTTGTAGTATCTGGTGACGCGCTTTTTGCAGGCGGCATTGGACGCACAGATTTACCTGGAGGCAATCAAGCTCAGCTGTTAGAAAGCATCGAATCGAAATTGCTGTCCCTTCCAGAAGATACGCTTGTGCTAAGCGGTCACGGACCTGAAACAACTGTGGGACACGAAATGGATCAAAATCCTTTCCTAAATGGTTTTTAAGAATACAAAAAGCGATGGAAGCCCATCGCTTTTCTCTTTACTGTCCTGGTGTCATCATAAAAGTTGACCAGTACGTGAACCCCACAAAAAAGACGGTCAAATATGCTCCGAAAACGTAAATGTACATTCTTTCAGACAGCTTTAAATAACTAAGAATTACAAAAAAGCCTGTTTGAGCTAAAAAGAGTAAAGAAGTCTTATGCATGTGACCGAGGTAAAACATTACAGTGAAAATTGCTGTCCAAAACCCCATTACACGGTACATTCGTTCCACGTCCATTTCCTCCTTTATCAAACTTAGTTAGTGTCATGATGAATGTCATCGCTGTGTAAGCACTAGAAAGCACTTATGAAACTATATCGATACTTTTCCATTATAATACATCCTTTCTTTCCTGAAAACGCTATCTTTTCCTTGAAATACGACAGAAGAAAAAAAGTTATACAAAACATGTGCATAATACTATACAAAAGTTATACAAAACGTGTACAATGTATATAAACAATCTATAACTAAAAAACGGGAGGGTTTCATATGGAAGAAATTAAATTTTATACGTACCCGAGCTGTACATCTTGTCGTAAAACGAAAAAATGGCTAGTGAAGGAAGATGTGAATTTTAAAGAGCGTCATTTATTTAGAGAAACACCTACTCATAAAGAAATGCTTGAACTTCTTTCTATGACAACAGAAGGGATGGATGAACTTCTTGCTAAAAGAAGTCAAGAATATAAAAAGTTAAATGTTGATGTGGATAGCATGACACTATCAGAAGTGGTCAATCTATTAATTGAACATCCTCGTTTGCTTCGCCGACCAATTTTAACAGATGGCAAAAAGCTTGTAGTAGGCTATAACGAATCTGCTCTTAAAAATTTAGTCAAGAAAAAAACAAGTCTTGCTTCTCTAGTTGTGTAAGCGTACATGATGAAGAAGTTCAATTCAGTAAATAACGAATAAAACGACAGCGTAGAGTTTTACATCACGTTGTCTTTTTTTATGTAGTCGTTTAGAGGTGTACAGAAGTTGTACATTGTGTACAAGGGCTGAAGCGAAGAAAAGAAGCGTATACTGAAAAAATTATAAAAAATGAAAAAAGAAGGAGGAAAATCTCGAAAAAGGTCGAAATTACTGTTTCTAGATGTTTTACTAATCATCTTTATTACAAATAAAGGAGTGATGATCGCTTGACCGAAATTGAACAGTTTGCAACGTACATTATACGAGATGCATGTGAGTGCCGAAGTTCTGATGTGCATATTGTGCCCCGAAAGAAAGATGCTGTGATTCAGCTGCGAATTGATCAGGAGCTTATTTTAAAGAGGGTTATTTCAAAGGAAATGTCTGAACGGCTCATTTCGCATTTTAAATTTTTAGGGGGAATGGATATTGGCGAGCGCAGAAAACCTCAAAATGGTGCATTGACCACTTCCATTGATCACTATCAAGTAAATTTGCGTTTATCAACCCTTCCTACTTCTCATGATGAAAGTCTTGTTATTCGGCTTTTGCCTCATCAACAATCTACATCTCTCAAACATTTATCTCTTTTTCCTGAACACACTAAAAAGCTTATTTCTCTCTTGAAATTCTCTCATGGATTAATTATTTTTACCGGTCCTACAGGGTCAGGTAAAACCACTACTCTATATACTCTTTTACACGAAGTAAAGCACCTTTTTAATCGAAATGTTATTACACTAGAAGATCCTATTGAAAAACCGAGTGAAACCGTGCTTCAAGTACAGGTAAATGAACGGGCGGGGATTACGTACACGACTGGTTTAAAAGCTATATTGCGCCATGACCCAGACATTATCATGGTGGGAGAAATAAGAGATAGTGAGACTGCCAAAATTGCTGTGAGAGCAGCGCTTACCGGACACTTGGTTTTGACAACGATGCATACTAAAGATACAAAAGGATCTTTGTACAGGCTGCTTGAATTTGGGGTTAGCTTTCAAGAAATGGAACAGACTCTTGTAGCAGTAGCTGCACAGCGCCTTGTAGAAATTCGCTGTCCGCTGTGTTCCGGAAAATGCCACCCCGCTTGTAAAAAAATGAGAAAGCATCGTCAGTCCAGCATATACGAATTGCTTTATGGCAAGGAGCTTAGTGCAGTGATGAGAGAAGTGAAAGGAGAAAATGCGGATTATGATTATAAGACGCTCCGAGATGTGATTCTAAAAGGAATCGCGCTAGGCTATTTATATCCGCATTCGCTAGACGGATGGGGGTAAAGACAAATAGACAAAAAAGGTGGTCTCTTGCTCAGCAAGCAAAAATTCTTAAGCAGGTCTCTAAGCTTTTGGAAAAAGGCTACACTCTTTCTCAAGCTCTTTCGTTTTTGACGTTTCAAGTATCTAACAAAGAAAAAACGGATATTGAAAAATGTCTTGAGCAGTTAAAACGAGGAGAATCTTTGCACGATGCTTTTGTTAAACTTCAGTTTCACCGCGATATTTTAAGCTATTTATATTTTGCGGAACAGCATGGAAACCTTCAATTTGCTTTAAAAGAAAGCAGCTCAATGATTGAAGAAAAAGTAAGGCATCGTAAAAAATTTCAAAAGCTTGTTCAATACCCCGTATTGCTACTGCTGTTTATTCTTTCCATTTTATTTGTTTTAAGTACGGTTTTACTTCCACAGTTTGAAGCTCTGTACTTATCCTTTGGAAACAAGCAGTCTTCGTTTATTCTCTTATTTATGCAGGCGATGTCGTTCTTTCCTTTTGTGTTACCTGCAGTCATCAGTATGCCAATCATTCTTTATTTGTTTTATGTGATTTATATTAAAAAATTGCCTCCAGTAGTTCAAATGCAGCTTTTTATGAGAGTTCCCGTTATCCGAACGTTCACACGGCTATTTAACTCGTACTTTTTTTCTGTTCATATGAGCAATTTACTAAATGGTGGTTTATCTATTTATGAATGCTTTGCTCTTTTTCAAAAGCAAGAGCATCATCCGTTTTTTCAAGTGGAAGCTTTTGCTTTTACAGATCAACTTTCCTCAGGAATGCGATTAGATCATATCGTTTCAGGTAAATCTCATTATGAAAAAGACTTGGCTCAAGTTATTGTGCATGGTCAGCAGAACGGTGAGCTTTCTCAAGAACTGTATGATTACAGTCTATTTATGATGGAAAGAATGGAACAGTTTATTTTTCGTATTTTAAAATATGTACAGCCGCTTACATTCTTATTCATCGGAATTGTCATTCTGCTTATGTATATGTCCGTTATGCTTCCGATGTTAGAAGTGATGTCGAGCTTGTAGAAAGGTGAAAGAATATGATTCTAAAAGGTGATAAAGGATTTACCCTTATTGAAATGCTCATTGTTATGCTCGTTATTACCGTGCTTTTGCTCATTATGATTCCAAATGTATTAAAGCATAATACGGTTATTAACAACAAAGGCTGCTCAGCTCTTGTCAAAACCGTAGAGGCTGAGGTACAAGTATACGAACTTGAAAATGGCGAAAAACCAAGTCTAGAAGAGCTTGAAGCAGGAGGCTACTTAAAAGAAGGCACCGTGTGTCCAAATGGTCAAGCCATTCAAATTGACGGTACCGGAAAGGTTACAGCTAGTGGTTCTTCTTAAGCAAAAAGGATTTACCCTCATTGAGATGCTGATGGTTTTATTTATTGTGCAAGTGATGATGTTTTCCATTATTGTAGCCATTCGTCCGCTTGTGGAATATTACAAAATCACATTATTTTTGCGACAGCTGCAAAGCGACACGTTTTATGTGCAGCAAACAGCAATGAACCGAGAATCTCCAATTAAAATTAACTTCGCACCGAAGGGAACAGAATATATTATTTCTGATTCTCGTGCCGTTCTTTATAAGCGCGCCTATGACTCCACCATTCATATCACGTTTGGAAGCGGCAATTCCACGATACAATACAACAAAAACGGCAATATTTCTCAAGCGAAGACCATTTTTATCAGCAATCAAAAATTTAAATATAAAGTTACTTTTCAAATAGGCAGAGGGCGTTTTTATGTGGACAAGATGTAAGGGTCAGCAGGGCTACACCTTGTTAGAAATGCTTGTTTCATTTAGCATGCTTTTACTCCTAACCGGTACAATTATTCCTTTGTATGTTCAGATGAAGGAAGCAGAAAAGAAGCAATATGTTTCGTATCAAGCTGATGCTATCTTGCACGAAGAGCTATTGAAATATAAATATGAAGCAGGATATAAACGGCGAGAAAAAATCGTAAAAGAAAACGTTGCGTTTTATCTGAAGTGGAACGGAGAAAGTGCTCAAAAGCTTTGTGTAGAATGGACAGATTCCGCTGAGAAAATGAAAAAGAAGTGTGATGTGATGTTGAAGTGAAAAGGGAAAAAGGCTTTACGCTTGTAGAGATGTTAGTCAGTTTTACTCTTTTTTTGATCATTGTTTCATTTTTCCCCATTATCATTCCGCTAGCTAAGCAAACATATAATCCGGATTTTAGTATGAATGAAATGGAGTGGGAAATTTTTGTGAATCAACTTGCTATGGAATATCGAGAAGCAAAAGAAGTGGGAATTAATGCGACTACGCTTACGTTGAAAATGGAAAATAATCAGATCATCACTTATGAACGCTACGAAGACAAGATAAGAAGACGAGTGGATGAAAGCGGTCATGAAGTTGTGCTGCAGCACATTAAGAATATTATGTATGAACAGCAAAAAGAAAGGCTTTTGATTCGTTCAACAGACGGTGTTAACAAAGTTAGAGAAGAAACCATTACGACGTTTTTGATGCTTGCTCATGAAACATAATGAGCAAGGATTTATTCTCCCAGTTGTTTTGGCATTTTGTGCGCTTTTTCTTCTGTTAGTAGCTCAGCAAACCACTTATTTTGTGACGAAAAGTTCATTTTATCAAGAAGTAGAGCAGAAAAATCGTCTGCAGCATCTTTTAGAAAACGCGGTTGTACATGTAAAAAAAGAAATAAAAGAACATAATAAATCTCCATCTGCATCTTTAGTATTAGAAACTGGTACGGTTTCATACGAAGTAGTAAGTGAAGATGAACAGATGATCATCCTAAAAATAAAGTGTCAAACATTGCAAGGAAGAGCATTGACGGAAACGGCATATATTCAAAAAAAGGATCAGCACATTGTGAAGTGGACGGATTAAGTCTCTTTCTCTCCGGATATAATAGTGCTGAGGAGATGATTATATGAAAACGAATGATTATGTAAAATATATGACTCAGCAATTTGTACAATATATGGATCAGCCAAAAGAAGAGAGGAAAACGAAAAAAATTCAAAAAAAAGAAGAGCGAGCACCTTTTGCAAACAGATGGTTTGGAATGATTCCGCTGTCGTTTATGCTGTGGTATCGAAAGAAAAAAGAAAGATGAGCATATCATATGCTCATCTTTTTTTTAACCGGCTTGTGTTTTGTTAAATTGACGAGACATCGTTTCAGGCGATATGTAAAATAAGCCACCGTTTATAAACTTAAACAAGATAGTCGGCTCGTACAGTTCTTGAAGCGCTGTTTTTTCGGTCATATATATTTCTGGCAGCTCTTCTGCTGTTTCGTAAAAATGATCAAGAAGCGCTAAGTCTTCATACCATCTCTCCTGCGCTTTTTCAGCCCATTCAGTTGGCTGAGCTTTAACATAGTCAGTCACATATGATGTGAGTCGTGCGATGGCACTTTTAGGTTTAATAAAAGGTGAGAGAGTAAAGCAATAGTCTGAGATTTTAGATGACAAATTTTGATTAATGATTAATTCATGAAATGATTCAATAATCTGTCCATTGATTAAATTAATGCCAAGCGACAAGAGCTCATCTTTTTTACGATCGCATTTGTACGAGACTTTAATATTTAATGCAAGCCAAGGGTGTAAAGGCTGATTTGTTGGCTGAGCTGATGCAACTTGTTCATACAAGTGAATAAACCCGCCTAGTTTTTGAGTAGAAGCGAAAATTTGGTGCAGCCTAGGTGAACCGAAATGAATTCGTTCTCCTTGAACGGAATCGTCTTCAAATGCTGGATCTGTAATGAAAGTGAGCGAAGCAGGAGTTGCTTCTCCTCCCGTCTTTTCAATATAGTGCCAATAAAATGGACGATTCATCAATTCTTTATCGAGTTCAATCGTTAATTGAACCGTCAGGTAAGAAGATGTTTCTGTGACAATAGAACAATTATTAGCTAGAAAATAACGCTTTAAAAATTGATGAATATCAGTTTGCTGCATGCTGATCCTCCTCGCTGTCTTCGTATTGAATAATAGACGTCAAGTTCTCCATTTTGATTTTTATTTCTCCTTCACTCCGCGAATGAAATAAAATATCCTGAATATGCTCTTCGATATTTTTTAAATCAAGCTTTGTTAAAATATCATCTAGCTCTCCAACAACTCGTTCAAAAAGGTTTATTTTTTCGTATAACAATTTTAAAATATGTTCTTCGACCGTATGTTGAATGGCTAAATTGTAAATGTGAACATCATGTTTTTGACCTAAACGATGGACCCTTCCAATTCGCTGTTCTAGACGCATTGGATTCCACGGAAGATCATAGTTAATGATATGATGACAAAACTGAAGGTTGATTCCTTCTCCGCCTGCTTCAGTGGCAATAAATACTTGCGCGTGGCTTTCAAAAAGCTGCTTCATCCAGTCTTTTTTACCTCGCTTAAATCCGCCTCTAAAAGGTACAGAGGTAATTCCATGCTGTTTTAAATACCACTGTAAATACAGTTGAGTTGCTCTGTACTCAGTAAAAATAATGACTTTATCATCAATTTTCTGAACGAGCTCTAGCACTTTTTCTGCTTTTGCATTTTGCGGCACTTGCTGAAGTAGTTCCATTAACGGAGTGATCATATGTTCCGTTAATGCGCTGTTTTGATCTTCCTGACGTTCAAGCATGTTTTTTAATGTCATATACACCGCTTCACGGCTGCTGCAGGCCTCTCGCTGCAGGGTTAAAATTGAAAAAGCGCTTGAAGGGTGCAGTCCGTTTCCTTTAAAAGACGTAATCGCATCGTACAGCTCGCGTTCTTTTGGCGAGAATTCAACAGGAATGGTTTGAACAATTCGCTTCGTCCATTCGATACCCGTATCGTGGCGGCGATTTCGAATCATAACTTTGTTAACAAGCTCTTTTAAGTGTTCATCGTTTTGCAAAGAGCGTTTTTTAGCGGAAAATAATTCTTCGAAATAGTCTTTATTGCCGAGATGGCCAGGCTTTAAAAGAGAGACTAAGTTAAAAATTTCTTCAATTCGATTTTGAATCGGTGTTGCGGTTAGCAACAGACAAAATTTCTTTTTTAGACTTTGCACAAATTCATAGTTTTTTGTTTTGTTGTTTTTAAGTTTATGAGCTTCATCAATGATGATGAGGTCGTAGTCTTGTTCAAGCACAATTTCTCGATGAGGAGAACGTTTTGCTGTATCAATTGAAGACACAACGATGTCACACTGATCCCACACATATGATTTTCTTTGAGGGACTGCGGGAATATAAAATTTTTGATTCAATTCCATAGCCCACTGTGAAACAAGCGAAGCTGGAACTAAAATGAGAACTTTTTTAACAAGTCCGCGAATCATATATTCCTTCAAAATTAACCCTGCTTCAATCGTTTTCCCCAGTCCTACTTCATCTGCTAAAATGGCTTTCCCATTCATTGTTTCAACTACTTGTTTGGCTACTTCGAGCTGATGAGGAAGCGGCGTTAAATCAGCTAGATGTTTTGGGCTTTGTAGTCCTTCAAATTCTGAGATAAGCGTTTGGTCTTCTATTTCATAGGCAAGTTTATACAAATCCCATGCAGACCAAGGGCCGTCTTGCTCCAATTTAGTTGAGAAGGCTGCTTCCCATGTTTCATCGATGTTTAATTTCACTTTCATGATAAAAATGCTCCTTTGTAAAAAATTTTTATTGAACAAATGATAAGAATCAGGTAGGATAAAAATATATTTAGAAAATTTGAAAAAGAAAATAGATTAGCACTTTACAAATGATTGTGTGAATAAAGATAGATACATCTTTCAGTAGTATGCCCAACTTTACCAACTTTATAGAAGCGAATGACGACACGGGGAGAGACTACTTGAATGTAGCGCCGAAGGAGCAAGCAATAAAATTGTGAATCTCTCAGGCAAAAAGACTCTTGTTTGACGCAGCTCTGGAGAGTGTCTATGCGTTTATAGACCACCCACGAGGCAAACCTATTCGTTTATAGGTAAACTTTCAGGTGAAAAGGACAGAGACTTCCTACTAAATACAGTAGGGGGTTTTCTGTCCTTTTTTGTTTGGATACGTAGTGATCCCCACACTATTTGAAAACTCCCCGTTATGAAAAGTTTCACGTGAAAAAGAGGAGGACATAAATATGACAACAGAATTACACAAAACGCCGCTTTATGATACCTATCAAAAATATGGTGCCAAAACAATTGATTTTGGAGGATGGGCTCTTCCCGTTCAATTTTCTTCTATTAAAGAAGAGCATGAAGCTGTACGTACAAAGGCAGGCCTTTTTGATGTCTCTCATATGGGAGAAATTCTTGTAACAGGAGCTGATAGCTTAGCTTTTCTTCAGCACACGATGACAAATGACGTTTCTACCCTCGTAGATGGAAAAGCACAGTATACGGCTATGTGTTATGAAGACGGAGGCACGGTAGATGATTTGCTGATTTATAAAAAAGCAGATCAAGAGTATTTGCTAGTCGTAAACGCTGCTAATATTCAAAAAGACTATGAGTGGCTGGTGTCTCACAAACAAGGAGATGTAATGCTCGTTAATCAGTCTGATGAAACTGCGCAGCTAGCTTTACAAGGTCCTGTAGCAGAAAAAGTTTTACAAACGTTAACGAACGAAAATTTATCTTTATTAAAGCCATTTACATTTGCTGATGATGTAGAAGTAGCGAATGTAAAAGCTCTCGTTTCACGTACTGGGTACACCGGGGAAGACGGCTTTGAAATTTATTGTTCTTCAGCTGACGCCTCTCACTTGTGGACGGCTATTTTAGAAGCAGGCAGTGATGAAGGTGTGCTGCCTTGCGGATTAGGAGCTCGCGATACGCTTCGTTTTGAAGCTACTTTGGCTTTATATGGCCAAGAGCTTTCAAAAGATATTACGCCCATTGAAGCTCGAATTGGATTTGCAGTAAAAACGAACAAAGACAGCTTTATTGGAAAAGAAGTGTTAAAAGAACAGCGTGAAAGCGGGGCACCTCGTAAACTGGTAGGAATTGAAATGATTGATAAAGGTATACCAAGACACGGTTACGAAGTATTTGCAGATGAAGAACAAATTGGATTTGTGACAACAGGTACACAGTCACCGACATTAAAGAAAAACATCGGTTTAGCGCTATTGTCAGCAGAGTATTCAGAGCTTGGTCGGGAAGTAGAAGTGCAGGTTCGAAAAAAACGCTTAAAAGCAAAAGTGGTTTCAACACCTTTTTATAAACGTTCAAAGTAAGCTTTGGGGAGGAATTTAACATGTTACATCGCTATTTACCAATGACAGAACAAGATCAGCAGCAAATGTTAGCAGCAATTGGTGTTTCATCTGTTGATGATTTATTTTCAGATATTCCGCAGCGCGTTCGTTTTCAAGGAGAATACAATATTAAAAAAGCGGCTTCAGAGCCTCAGCTGTTAAAAGAATTAAATAGTATGGCTGCTAAAAATGCTCATTTAAAAGACTATGCTTCTTTTTTAGGAGCAGGAGTTTACGATCATTACATGCCGGTTATTGTTGATCATGTTATTTCTCGTTCGGAATTTTATACGGCCTATACTCCGTATCAACCAGAAATTTCTCAAGGAGAACTTCAGGCCATCTTTGAATTTCAAACAATGATTTGTGAGTTAACGGGGATGGACGTGGCTAATTCTTCTATGTATGACGGAGGAACTGCTTTAGCAGAAGCCGCTATGCTCAGTGCGGGTCAAACAAAAAAGAAAAAAGTACTTGTCTCTGCGGCTGTTCACCCTGAGTCAAAAGATGTGTTAAAAACGTATGCGAAGGGTCAATACATTGAAGTGGTAGAAATCCCTGCAGCAGACGGAGTAACAGATATGATTGCATTGGAAAAAGAGATGGGGAGTGACGTGGCAGCTGTTATTGTCCAATACCCAAATTTCTACGGGCAAATCGAGCCGTTAAAAGAAATTGAAGAAATTACTCATCAAGAAAAGTGCATGTTTGTGGTTTCAAGCAATCCTTTATCATTAGGTTTACTTACGCCCCCTGGAGAATTCGGAGCTGATATTGTCATTGGAGATGCACAGCCATTTGGTATTCCAAGTCAATTTGGAGGACCGCACTGCGGATACTTTGCAACTACGTCTAAGCTTATGCGGAAAATTCCAGGACGATTAGTAGGGCAAACGGTAGATGAAAACGGTAAGCGAGGGTTTGTTTTAACCCTTCAAGCGCGTGAACAGCATATACGCCGCGATAAAGCGACGTCTAACATTTGTTCAAATCAAGCGTTAAATGCTTTAGCGGCATCAGTTGCAATGACAGCTTTAGGCAAGCAAGGTGTAAAAGAAATGGCGCTGCAAAACTTATCAAAAACGCATTATGCATATGAAGCGTTAAAGGCAAAAGGGATAAATGTAGCATTTGAAGGACCGTTTTTTAACGAATTAGTCGTGAAGCTTCCTGTTTCGGTAACAGAAGCAAACAATCATTTATTAGCATCAAAAATAATTGGCGGTTATGATCTTAGCCGTGATAACCAAGCGCTTGAAAATCACATGCTGCTTGCTTTTACAGAGCTCCGTACAAAAGAGGAAATTGACCAACTTGTAAATGAATTGGGGGATCTTCATGCTTAATCAAAATCAATCACTTATTTTTGAAAGCAGTAAAGAAGGGCGAATCGGCTATTCATTGCCAGAGTTAGATGTGCCGCAAGTAAATGCTGAAGAACTGCTTGGAAAAGCGTATGTGCGTACCAAAGCTCCTGAGCTTCCTGAAGTATCAGAACTCGATATTATGCGTCATTACACCGCGCTTTCAAAACGAAATCACGGAGTAGACTCAGGGTTTTATCCGCTTGGTTCATGTACGATGAAATATAATCCAAAAGTGAATGAACAAGCAGCACGCATTGCTGGGTTTGCGCATATTCATCCGCTTCAAGATGAGCAAACGGTTCAAGGTGCTCTCGAACTTTTATATGATTTACAAGAGCATTTAACAGAAATTACAGGAATGGATGAAGTAACACTTCAGCCAGCAGCAGGTGCTCACGGCGAGTGGACCGGGCTTATGATGATTCGTGCTTATCATGAAGCAAATGGTGAGACGCAGCGAACAAAAGTCATTGTTCCAGACTCAGCTCACGGAACGAACCCGGCTTCGGCAACAGTTGCGGGATTTGAAACGGTAACGGTAAAATCAAACGAACATGGTTTAGTGGACTTAGAGGATTTACGCCGCGTAGTAGGAGAAGATACAGCCGCTTTAATGTTAACAAACCCAAATACGCTAGGGTTATTTGAAGAAGATATTTTAGAAATGGCTGAAATTGTTCACGCAGCAGGTGGAAAGCTTTATTATGATGGTGCAAATTTAAACGCAGTATTAAGTAAAGCCCGTCCTGGAGATATGGGGTTTGACGTTGTGCATTTAAACCTTCATAAAACGTTTACAGGCCCTCATGGAGGAGGCGGTCCTGGCTCTGGTCCGGTAGGGGTAAAAGCAGATTTAATTCCGTATTTGCCTAAACCAGTGCTTGTGAAAACAGAACAAGGCTATCACTTTGACTATAACCGTCCTCAGTCAATTGGACGCGTAAAGCCGTTTTACGGCAACTTCGGTATCAACGTTCGCGCTTATACGTATATTCGTTCAATGGGTCCAGACGGCTTAAAAGCCGTGACGGAAAACGCTGTGCTAAATGCCAACTATATGATGCGTCGTTTAGCAGAACACTATGAGCTTCCGTTTGACCGTCACTGTAAGCACGAATTTGTTTTATCAGGAAAACGTCAGAAAAAGCTGGGCGTGCGCACATTGGATATTGCGAAACGACTGCTTGATTTTGGCTATCATCCGCCAACTATCTACTTCCCGCTTATCGTAGAAGAGTGCATGATGATCGAACCAACGGAAACGGAGTCGAAAGAAACGCTAGATGCGTTTATCGATGCGATGATTCAAATTGCAAAAGAAGCAGAAGAAACGCCTGAAGTCGTACAGGAAGCTCCGCATACAACGGTTGTGAAGCGCCTTGATGAAACGCTGGCAGCGAGAAAGCCAGTTCTTCGCTATCAGAAAGAACAGGCTGTTCAAAACGTCTAACAAAAAACCTCGCCCAAAGGCGAGGTTTTTCTATATACATACCATTATTTTTTCTTTTTTACTTTACCGTTCCACATTTTGAAGCCGCCTTTTAAATCATAGATTTCTTGAACACCGTGGCGACGAAGCATTTGTGCTGCACGTCCTGTGCGCATTCCGCTTTGACAATAGATGTAGACAGGCTGATCTGGACGAAATTCTTTAATGCGCATACGGAACTGTGAAAGAGGAATATTTCGTGCGCCTAAAATATGTCCGTTTTCAAATTCATTCGGTTCACGAATATCAACTAGCTGTGCCTTGCGGTAGCCGGTGCGGAATTCTTCTTCAGTTAACGTTTTCATAATGCGACGTTGGTAAAAGAACATAACGACAGAGTATATGATAATTACTCCAAGTAAAATGAGTACTGCTGTAATTGCTGACATGCTGATTCTTCCTTTCTTCGACAAAATCCATACTCTTATTATATAAGTGAATGAAATTAGAAGTAAAGCGATTTTGCCTTGAATCTAGCGGATTTCTTCCCGAAAATGAAAAAACTACCACATTTGAATTCACAGTTTTATGTTGCTCTTTGCTTTTCCTTAGCTCAATCTTTTGGTAGACTAAAAAACGGATTTATTTTTTATATTACATATAGCTGAGGATGAGGTAGATGAAAGCAAAGTGGAGATTTATTGATTCCAACAACCGTTCGCCTTATTACAATATGGCGTTAGATGAAGCGTTATTAGAATGGCATAGTAAAGGAGAAATTCCACCTACGATTCGTTTTTACGGATGGAACCCTCCAACGCTGTCAATCGGTTATTTTCAAAATGCTGAAAAAGAAATTAACTTTGATAAAGTAAAAGAATTAGGACTAGGCTTTGTAAGACGTCCAACGGGCGGCAGGGGCGTGCTTCACGATGAAGAGCTTACTTACAGCGTAATTGTATCTGAAGAGTATCCTAACATGCCTAAGACAGTTACAGAAGCATATCGCGTAATCTCTGAAGGTTTACTGGAAGGATTTCGTTCGTTAGGGCTCGAGGCTTATTTTGCTATTCCTCGTTCAGAAGAAGAAAAAAATAGCTTAAAAAACCCTCGTTCGTCCGTATGTTTTGATGCTCCTTCTTGGTATGAACTAGTTGTAGAGGGCCGCAAAATTGCTGGAAGTGCCCAAACCAGACAAAAAGGAGTTATTCTACAGCACGGCTCTATTCTGTTAGAGATTGATGAAGATAAATTATTCAGCGTGTTTAATTATCCAAATGATCGCGTGAAAGAAAGAATGCAGCGCGCATTCCGTTCTAAAGCGGTAGCCATCAATGCAATTGCTGGCCGCAAAATCTCTATTGAAGAAGCAAAAAAAGCGTTTTATAAAGGATTTGCTTCGGCTCTTGATATCGATTTAGAACCGTATACACTGTCTGAAGAAGAGGAAGCATACGTAGAAGAACTAGCGCGCACAAAGTACGGATCGGATGAATGGAACTTTAAGCGCTAAACGGATGCCGATGGGAAATAGATAAAAGTGCAACTTCTTATAAGTTGCACTTTTTATTGGAATTTTTAGAAATAATTCTTGGCTGATAGAATACATAGGGAAGAAAAGTCAAACACTTTTTTTACGAAAAAAAAAATATTTCACTTGACACCCTTCTATATGTAGATGTTTGGATAAGTGTCAAATACTATATATTGAATTCGTCCAAGCCCTGTGGTAAGTTATTGATAGTTGATTGAAAAACTCTTTTTCCTTTAAAAGGAAAAAGAGTTAATAAATTTATAGATGTTCGATAGGTAAGGAGTTGTGAGAATGACTGTTTTGTTAAATCAAAAAGTGAATATGAATGTTGAAAAGCTCAATTCAGATATTGAACGCTTTCCGCAAGTACATCCGATTACACCGGATATGAAGTTGACTCATAAAGGTGTTTCAAGATTGGTAATGTTAGACCGCTATGCTTTTAAAGATACGGAAAAATTAACGTTATCAGAAGGAGATTTTGTTGTTCTAACTGTAAAAGAAGATCCAAAATTTCCAGCACGAGGACTTGGCTATGTGGAAAGCATTAATTTTGAGCAAAAGACCGCTGTTGTCAAGGTAGAAGATGAGTTTAGAGGTGCTTTATCGCCCGAAGAAGCAGAAAACGGGTTAATCACTCGTTCGCTGGATGTCATTGAAAAGCCTCTAGAGGTCTTCTACGAGCAAATTGCAAAACGTAATGCAACAGGCTTAGCTTCTGTGGAAAAAACAGAAGAAAAGCGTAAAGAGTGGTTTGAAAAGTTCTATCAAGAGCTTGTTCAGCTAAACTTTGTACCAGCTGGCCGCGTTCTTTACGGTGCAGGCGCTGACACAGACGTAACGTACTTCAACTGTTATGTAATGCCTTATGTAAAAGATTCACGTGAAGGTATTTCAGAACACCGCAAACAAGTAATGGAAATCATGAGCCGCGGAGGCGGTGTTGGAACAAATGGTTCAACTCTTCGCCCGCGCAACACGCTGGCTCGCGGTGTAAACGGCAAATCATCTGGTTCGGTTTCATGGTTAGATGATATTGCTAAACTGACGCATCTTGTTGAGCAAGGTGGGTCACGTCGTGGGGCTCAAATGATCATGCTTGCCGACTGGCATCCTGATATTGTAGAGTTTATCATTTCTAAAATGCAAAACCCTCGCATTTTACGTTTCTTAATTGAAAACACAAATGACGAAATGATTAAAAAGCATGCGCAAGATAAATTGAAGTTCACGCCGCTAACAGAGTCTGAAGAAGCGATGTACCAAGGAATCATTAACTATAAACAAATTCCTGGTCTTGGTGGGTTCAGTGAAAAAATCATTAAAGATGCAGAAGAAAAGCTGCAAACAGGCGGAACGTACAGCGTTCATAACTCAGAGTTTTTAACAGGAGCAAACATTTCTGTATGCTTAACAAAAGATTTTATGGATGCTGTTGAAAACGACGGTGAATATGAACTTCGCTTCCCAGACGTAGAAAGCTATTCAAAAGAAGAAATGGCCAACTACAATGAAAACTGGCACGAAGTAGGCGATGTGCGCGAATGGGCAAAACAAGGAAACAAAGTTCGTACGTACCGTACTATCCGTGCGAAAGAGCTATGGAACTTAATTAATATTTGTGCAACGTACTCAGCTGAACCAGGCATTTTCTTCTTTGACAATGCTAATGATATGACAAATGCTCAAGCATATGGTCAGCACGTTGTTGCAACAAATCCATGTGGTGAATAGTTTGCCTCATGTAAAACATTGCGGAATAAAGCAGGAACCCTGAGATGGGAATCTGAACCGAAGGCTAAACGTAAAGGTTTAGTCAGGGGCAACGCATAGAAGCTGATCCTGTATAACAGACTATAATGCTTCCACGAGGCCGCAACGTTACAATTTTAAAGCTCCGAAAGAGTATTTGAAAGAAATGGCTGAATAATTGTAACGAAAACGTATGCTGAACTTACGTAAATATGAAGCGTAAGAGGTAGAGGATAAAAAGCCTTTACGATAACAAATTTGGAACAACCACTTGCACCATTCTCTGTCTGCAACTTAGCTGCTGTTAACTTAGCGCAAATGGCAGATAAAGAAACGAAAACTGTTAACTTTGAAAAGTTACGTCAAACGGTTGAAACGGGCGTTAGAATGCAAGATAACGTTATTGATGCAACTCCTTATTTCTTAGAAGAAAACCAAAAGCAAGCTCTTGGCGAACGCCGCGTTGGCCTTGGTGTAATGGGTCTTCACGATCTTCTTATTTATTGTGAAACAGAGTACGGCTCAGACAAAGGCAATGAGTTAGTAGATAAAGTGTTTGAAACAATTGCAACGACGGCTTACCGTGCGTCTGTAGAGCTTGGAAAAGAAAAAGGAAGCTTCCCGTTCTTAGTGGGCGAAACAGATGCTGAAACGGCTTCTTTACGTGAAGCATTTACAAATACAGGCTTCATGAAAAAAATGCCTGAAGATATTCGTGAAAACATTAAAGAGAACGGTATCCGAAACTCTCATTTATTAACAGTAGCGCCAACAGGCAGTACTGGAACAATGGTTGGGGTGTCAACGGGTCTTGAACCTTATTTCTCATTCTCATACTTCCGAAGCGGCCGTTTAGGTAAATTTATTGAAGTAAAAGCTGATATCGTTCAAGAGTATTTAGATCAGCATCCAGAAGCAGATCCAAACAACCTTCCTGAATGGTTCATTTCAGCTATGGAACTTGCACCACAAGCTCACGCGGACGTGCAATGTGTGATTCAGCGCTGGATTGACAGTTCAATTAGTAAAACAGTAAACGCTCCTCGCGGTTACACAGTAGAGCAAGTTCAAAAAGTGTACGAGCGTCTGTATAAAGGCGGAGCAAAAGGCGGTACGGTGTACGTAGACGGCAGCCGTGATGCACAAGTCTTAACGCTAAAAGCAGAAGAAAATACGTTTGATGAAGAAATTGAAGCGCCAAAAGAAGAAACGAAACCGCACGTTGTGCTAGTTGATACAATTAATGAAATTCGTTCAACTGATGTAACAATCGGTTCTGAAGTAGGTAATACTTGTCCGGTTTGCCGTCAAGGAACGGTAGAAGAAATGGGCGGATGCAACACATGTACAAACTGTGGTGCACAGCTGAAATGCGGCCTTTAATTTTGAACATGATTGACTAGTAAAAGCTGACTCAAACGAGTCAGCTTTTATTATGTATAAAAATGGGGCATAAATAAGAAGCGGGATCGAACGGTTCTTGTATTTGAATAAGCATTGTAGTATGATTTTAATTGAATGTCTTTTATCCAGTTTTATCTTATGACATCGCTTTATTTACACGTTTTTTTCACATAGATTATCAAACATGAACACGATATCACTATAAGAAACAGACATTTATGACTTATTATTAGCAATACATAATATTAATTGGGGGAGATTTCATGCCTACACCGAGTATGGAAGATTATATTGAACAAATATATATGCTAATTGAAGATAAAGGATACGCTCGAGTGTCTGATATTGCTGATGCATTGGCGGTTCACCCCTCATCTGTAACGAAGATGGTTCAAAAGCTAGACAAAGATGAGTACTTAATTTATGAAAAATATCGAGGCCTTGTTTTAACAGCTAAGGGGCAGAAGATTGGAAAACGTCTTGTTTATCGCCATGAGCTTTTAGAGCAGCTGCTGCGCATCATTGGCGTAGATGAGACAAATATTTATGATGACGTAGAAGGAATTGAACATCATTTAAGCTGGAATTCCATTGATCGAATTGGAGATTTAGTTCAATACTTTGAAGAAAATCATAACCGTATTCAAGAGCTTCGCAATGTACAAAAACGAAATGAAGAAGAGCAAAAATTATAAGAAGAAAGCAGCGGCCAATAGCGTCACTGCTTTTTTCTTTTTATCATAACTTGTTGCTGAGTCGACTACAAATGTAGAGTGGGTAGTTTGGAGGAGAGGCTGTGTACGTCGACGGAGTGTTTTCAGGTGGCGGTATTAAAGGGCTTGCACTGATTGGCGCGTTACAAGCTCTAGAAGAAAAAGGCTTGATCTTTCGGCGGTTAGCCGGAACGAGTGCGGGTTCCATTATTTGTGCATTTGTAGCAGCCGGTTATACAAGTGAAGAAATTGTTGAAATGATGAATGAAATTGAGTTATCGTCTTTTTTAGATCAAAGAATGTCTTTTTTACCATCAAGCTTGACAAAGTGGCTGTTTTTATATTGGAAAATGGGATTGTATAAAGGAGAAAGGCTTGAAAAGTGGATTTCTGAGAAATTGCGGAGCAGAGGAATTCGTACATTTGCTGATTTGCCTGATCAGTCGCTGCGTATTATTGCGTCAGATTTGACCAACAGTACGATGCTTGTTCTTCCAGATGATTTGCCTAAATATCAAATCGACCCGAATCGCTTTTCTGTAGCAAGAGCCGTTCGAATGAGCTGCAGCATTCCATATTTTTTTGAGCCGGTTAAATTAAAATCTACCCCAAGCAGTTTAATAGTCGACGGGGGCGTGTTAAGCAACTTTCCAATTTTTCTGTTTGATGATGATAAAAGTCTCAAGAAGCGACCGGTAATTGGTGTGAAGCTGAGCCCGAAGGACGAAGAAAGGGAACGGAATAAAATTAAAAATGCCGTTGGTTTATTCAGCGCGCTTTTTGAGACGATGAAAGATGCGCACGATGCAAGACATATTTCAAAACGTCACGAAAAAAATATTATCTTTTTACCTGTTAATCAAGTTTTTGCGACAGAATTTACCCTCACAGAAGAGCGGAAGGAAGAGCTGATTGCGTTTGGAAAAAAGCGTACAAGGGCATTTTTGAAAAAATGGTGCTATTAAAAAAACAAGGAGGCTTTTCTCCTTGTTTTTTTAAAAGAATGCTCTATTTTTCTTTTTTCCTTTTTTGCCTTCGATGACGGTCAAGTGTGAGTTGTTTTTCTTTTTCTTTAGCGGTTTCGTTGATTTGGATACCGGGCGCTTATTTGAGCTTCGGTACGTATGCATATCAACTTTGTTGCTTCCTCGCTCTTTTTCTTTTTGACGCAGTTTTGATTGTTTTACTGCGCGCACATAGCCTCTATCTTGACCTTTTGTCTGAGAAGGGCGGAGAATAAACCGATAAACTAAGTAAAACAAAATGATAAACAGAAAAATATAACCTGCTTGACGTAATAAAACAGCTGGATCTGTAATCAACGTAAATGCAAAGCCAATGACTCCTAACCCGATTAGACCATATACAAGTGGTTTCACGAATGGACGTCTCATTTTGTTCACCTCCTAAAATAGTAAAAAAAGAAAGCAAAACGGTGTGGATTAGACAACTTGTTCGTCAGTGGTAGAAGAAAGTTCATTTTCAACGCGTAAAAGTTCTTTAAATGAAGCAATCGCAACTTCAACTTGATCATCTTTTGGTTCTTTGGTTGTTAAAAGCTGAAGCCATAAACCGGGATAACCTAAAAAGCGAAGAAGAGGGACATGACGAACTTTATTGGTTAACTGTAACACTTCAAATGATAAACCAAGGACAACTGGAATTAATGCAAGGCGATCCACAATTCGTAACCAAAGAGGATCCGTTGGAACGAGTAGGTAGACAAACATTCCTACAACTACGGTAAAGAGGATAAAGCTACTTCCGCAGCGATAATGAAGTCGAGATTGTGCTTGCACGGCTTCTACCGTAAGTTCAGCATTGTTTTCATATGCATTAATGACCTTGTGTTCTGCTCCATGATATTGAAACACCCGTTTAATAAGTGGCGTTTGTGAAATCACATAAATATAGCCAAGGAGCAATAATAGTTTAAATACTCCTTCAATAAAAACCTGAGCTACACTTGAAGTGAAAACAGGACGTGTCAACTGTGCTAAAAACACAGGAATCAATGTAAATAGTACTTTCCCGAAAAGAAAGGATATTACACCAATAGTTGCAACGCCAAATATTAAAGATAGTTTTGATTCTTTTTTCTCTTTTTGTTGTTCTTCTGCTACTTGAGCATCATCTTCTGGATTCACGTCATAGCGTTCAGAGGAAAAGTTCAAGTGCTGCGTACCGTTTGCACTGGCTTCAACAATAGCAGCAATTCCTCGTAAAAAAGGAATTTTTTTTAAAGCAGTGAGTACGGAATTTGATTTTCTTTTTGAATGAAAATAATCAATAGATTGATCTTTGCGGCGAATAGCCGTCACCATCATACGTTTGCCACCGAACATGACACCTTCTATAACGGCTTGACCACCATACGCAGGTTTTTGTAATTTAGACATTTCAGGCACCAACCTAACTTAACTAGACTAGACTTCTTAGTGTTTTATATTCTACAGCAAAATCAAATAAACCTCTAGGCGGATGCATGTTATCTAGTTTAGCCAATATTTTTCATCTCCACACCCTTGTTATGAATTTTTTTCCTTTCACTTATAAAATTTGTTTATGAAACTCTGTGCGAAGTAGTTTTAAAATGTCTCTTTGATATCAGGCTCCCTTCTTGCGTATAGGAAGAGTAATAAACGTAAAAACTTAGAAATGAGTCAGTAGGAAATGAGAAAAAAGTTCATACTACATCAAGAGGTGATTAATATGTCAGAACCTAAAGAACAGCATGAAAAAAAACAGGATAACCACCCTACGCATAAACAGGAAATGTCTTTTTTATTTAAAGCCATCTTTATTTCCTTTTTTGGAGGGATTTTCTGGAGCTTTATTGGCTATTTAAATTATCTGTTCAGCTTTAGTGTTATCAATCCAAATATGCTTTTAGATCCATGGGCATTAGGTGATTGGAAGGATAAAGGAATAGGTGTTATCGTCAGTGTTTTTCTTATAGGGGTATTATCTATTGTTGTCGGGTTGTTATACTACGTCCTATTAAAGAAGTTTAAAACAATTTGGATAGGTTTTGCTTACGGCTTATTATGGTGGGCAATTGTATTCGTTGTTTTGAATCCGCTCTTTCCCAACTTAAAAACAATTGGAGAGCTTCCAGCTAACACGATTATTTCATCCCTCTGTATTTATATTTTATATGGTGTATTCATCGGATATTCCATTTCTTTTGAAGCTGCAGAGCTTCAAACAAAAGATGAATCTACAGATTTTCAAACGGCGAATAAGTAGTGTGAATGTTCCAACGTATGCTAATATATTCTATATAATGATTTAAAAAGAAAAATAAAGTGCAAATTCACATAAGTGAGCTGCATAAAGGGTTCGTAGTAGGGGAGAGTGTTGAATTAAGATGAATAAGATTTTAGTAATAAACGGTCCTAATTTAAATCGTTTAGGCGTACGCGAACCAGCGGTATATGGGACAGATAACCTTCAAAATCTTGAAGAGAAGCTTCAGCGAGCAGGCAGAGACCATGGGGTAGAAGTTGAGTGCGTACAGTCTAATCACGAAGGTGTAATTATCGACTGGATTCATGAAGCGGATGAGAAATTTGATGGGATTATGATCAATCCTGGTGCTTTTACTCACTACAGTTATGCCATTCGAGATGCGATTGCTAGTATATCTGTTCCTGTTATTGAAGTGCATATTTCAAACGTACATAAGCGTGAAGAGTTTCGCCACCATTCGGTGACGGCACCTGTTACACATGGTCAAATTGTCGGGCTAGGTTTATACGGATACGAGCTTGCCCTGCAGGCACTTTTACAATTAAGGGGGAAATAAAATGAAAATCGAAAAACTACGCGAACAGTTTTCAAAGTTGAATGTGGACGGTGTTGTAATTACAAGTGAATATAACAGACGCTATATGACCAATTTCACAGGATCTGCTGGTGTCGTTATCATTTCTGAAGACAAAGCGGCATTTGTAACAGATTTTCGTTATGTTGAACAAGCAACTAGTCAAACAGAAGGTTTTGATATCTTTCAGCACAAGGGTCCTATTGTAGAAGAAGTAGCGAATGTAGTGAAACAATTTGGAATTAAAAAGCTTGGTTTTGAACAGAATTATGTTACATATGGACAGCATCAATTATTTGATAAGCATATCGGCGCGGAACTTGTTCCAATCTCGCACGCAATCGAAAACTTACGCTTGATAAAGAGTGACTCAGAGATTAAGATATTAAAGGAAGCTGCAAAAATAGCAGATGCAGCATATGAACATATTTTAACCTTTGTTCGTCCTGGTTTAACAGAGCTTCAAGTATCTAATGAACTGGAGTTCTTTATGAGAAAACAAGGCGCAACATCTTCATCTTTTGATACAATTGTTGCTTCAGGGCATCGCGGGGCTTTACCGCATGGTGTTGCTTCTGACAAAGTAATTGAAAAAGGCGAACTTGTAACGCTTGATTTTGGCGCATACTATAATGGTTACTGTTCAGATATCACACGAACATTTGCCGTCGGTGAAGTAAGTGATAAGCTAAAAGAAATTTATAATGTCGTACTGCAAGCGCAGCTTAACGGAATGAGCGGCATCAAAGCAGGTATGACGGGTAAAGAAGCAGATGCGCTAACGCGTGATTATATTACAGAACACGGATACGGCCAGTATTTTGGACATTCGACCGGTCACGGCGTAGGGTTAGAAGTACATGAAGGCCCATCACTTTCTGTGAAATCTACAGATGTACTGCAGCCAGGTATGATTGTAACCGTTGAACCAGGTATTTACATACCAGACTTAGGGGGCGTTCGTATTGAAGATGATACGATCGTCACAGCAGAAGGTAATGAGGCATTATCGCACTCATCAAAAGAGTTCATTATTTTATAAAATGTAGGAGGATTTCTTCATGATTTCAGTAAATGATTTTCGTACAGGTTTGACAGTAGAAGTAGACGGAGGTATTTGGCGTGTAATGGATTTCCAACACGTAAAGCCTGGTAAAGGCGCTGCATTCGTTCGCTCAAAACTACGTAACCTTCGTACAGGAGCTGTGCAAGAAAAAACGTTCCGTGCAGGTGAAAAAGTAGGAAAAGCCCAAATTGATAACCGTAAAATGCAATATCTATATGCAAGCGGCGATCAGCACGTATTCATGGACAACCAGTCTTATGAGCAATTAGAGCTTCCGGCAAGTGCAATTGAATATGAGCTAAAATTCTTAAAAGAGAATATGGAAGTAGCAATTATGATGTACCAAGGTGAGACATTAGGTGTTGAACTTCCAAACACAGTTGAGCTTAAAGTAACAGAAACTGAACCTGGTATTAAAGGTGACACAGCTTCTGGCGGTACAAAACCGGCAACTGTTGAAACTGGCTTAACAGTAAACGTTCCGTTCTTCGTAAATGAAGGCGACGTATTAATTATCAACACAACAGATAGCAGCTACGTATCACGCGCGTAATTCGGTCGTGTAAGCAAGCAAACACACAAAAAAGGCAGAGAATCATTCTCTGCCTTTTTTGTGTGTTTTTTTGTGCTAACTCTTCTTTATTTTGCATAGGTTGTACTAAACAACGCAGAGATATAGGAGGGGCTTATGAAGCAGTGGTTGGATCATTTAAACGGTACGGTATTGACGATGGCGTGCCTTCGATTTATTTCTTCATTTATTGAGTTTATTGCCGCTATTTTAATTGTCACAAACAATGATGTGAAAAAAGCGTTAATGATTAATGGAATGTTAGCGCTTGTTGGTCCGATTGTAATGGTGAGTTCTTTTACCATAGGTTTAGTGTCCGTAGCTGATCAATTATCTTTTGGGAAATTAATCATGATTGTAGTAGGAGTGCTCTTTATTTTAATCGGTGTTTTTAAATAAAAGGTAGGCATAAAATGGTCAAGCTTATAATACATTGAAGTGAGTTCAAATATGAGGGGATGAATATGTTAAACGAAATACTTGCAATCTTTCCGCCTAATTTAAAAAAGACTGTTGAATTTTATGTCACAAACCATTCTCATGTACTAGAAGAAATTCGAGTGCGCATAGGAAGACCTGTCGAATTTACAATCAACAATCAGCCATATTTCGAATCGTATCTTCCAAGTGCAGAAGATGCTTTATTTATCTTAAATAAATTAAGCCAGTTTTCGATTTATATGATTGAAGAAGAATTGAAAAAAGGATATGTCACCATTGAAGGCGGGCACCGGGTTGGACTAGCGGGAAAAGTTGTAACGGAAAATGGACAGGTTCGTGTGATTCGAGATGTATCATCCTTTAATATCCGGATTGCTAAACAAAAGATTGGTATTTCGAATCAGCTTATTCCTTTTTTATACAATCGCTATTGGCAAAGTACGGTCATTATAGGACCTCCTCAAACAGGAAAAACAACCATGATTCGCGATTTAGCTAGAGTAATAAGTACTGGCATAGAGCGCTCTAAGATTCCTCCGTTTAAAGTGGGAATTGTAGATGAACGATCAGAAATTGCTGGGGCTGTTAAAGGCGTTCCTCAGCATACATTCGGATCTAGAATGGATTTATTAGACAGCTGTCCGAAAGCTGAAGGCATGATGATGATGATTCGCTCCATGAGCCCCGATGTGCTGATCGTGGATGAAGTTGGAAGTGAAGAAGATTGTAAGGCCGTACTTGAAGCGGTTAATGCTGGCGTTCGTGTCATCATGACTGTTCATGGCTATGACATTGACGATTTAATGAAGCGTCCCACTTTGCAAGCTTTAATGAAACTTCACGTATTCAAACGGTATGTTGTGCTATCGAACAGCCGAGGTCCTGGAACACTTCAGGCTATCTACGATGAGCACTATAATTCCATGAAAACGTCCGCTGAAAAGTCGCTTATTGAAAATAGTAAAGGGTGATGGTGTATGAAACTGTTTGGTGCCATCTTTATCTTATTTGCTTCCACTTACACAGGATTTGAGTTTGCAAAGCAGCTTAGTGCAAGACCTAGGCAGCTCAGGCAATTAAAAACGGCTCTGCGGTCGTTAGAAGCGGAAATTATGTACAGCAATCGGCCTCTTCAAGAAGTTGCCCATTTGTTATCTCTACAGCTTCCTAATCCTTTGGCCTCTTTATTTAATGAGTTTTCAATGAAATTAAAAGAAGGTACTGAAAGTGTCAAGGAAGCTTGGGAAAAGACGTTGGACCAATTTTGGAAACAAACCGCACTTAAAACGGGAGAACTAGAAATCTTAAAACAATTTGGTGAAACGCTTGGTCAGCATGATCGTTATTCGCAGCAAAAGCATATCTTACTGACGCTGAATCATCTTGAACGCGAAGAACAAGATGCAGTTGATAAGCAGAATCGCTATGAAAAAATGGTTAAAAGTTTAGGCTTTCTATCTGGGTTGCTACTGGTCATTCTATTGATGTAGCGATGGAGGAGGATTGAATGTGGGAATTGATATGAACACCATTTTTCAGATTGCTGGGATTGGTATCGTCGTAGCTTTTTTAGTCACCGTACTCGAACAGATGGGAAAAAAAGATTACGCGAACTGGGTTACCCTCATCGGTTTTATTTATATTTTATTTATGGTTGCTTCGATTGTAGAGGACTTATTTCAAAAAATTAAATCGGTTTTTTTATTTCAAGGGTAGAGGGGTGAGTTGCCATTGAAATGCTTCAAATTGTGGGCTTAGGATTAGTAGCTACGTTTTTGGCTCTTATTTTAAAAGAACATAAATCACCTATTGCTTTTTTACTTGTTGTATTCGTGGGATCCGTGATCTTTCTTTTTTTAATTGATCAAATCTACGAGATTATTAAGATGGTCGAGCGGCTGTCGATTAATGCTCACGTTAACATGATTTATGTGGAAACCATTTTGAAAATTATTGGTATCGCCTATATCGCCGAATTTGGTGCTCAAATTACGAAAGATGCAGGGCAAGGTGCCATTGCTTCTAAAATTGAACTAGGTGGAAAAGTGCTGATTCTCTCCATGGCAATTCCTATTTTAACGGTCATTATTGAAACAATTATTTCAATGCTGCCCAATTAATTTTACTTAATATGAGGTGACGAAATGAAGCGGTGGACGTTTAAAGTGAATATACTCGCTCTTCTTTTGTTCCTCTTTTTTTTCTTTCCAGAAAATGTACAAGCTTCCGAACCCCCGAAGCAGCAAGAACTTGTCAATGAACAAATTGATAAGCTCGGTATCGATGAAGTCAAACAGTTTTGGGACGATATTATTACCCAATACGGCGGCTTTTTACCCGAGAGTCAGAAGGGAAGTTTAGTCGATTTTTTAAAAGGAGAAAAAGAGTTCTCTCTTAAAGAATGGCTAGGAGGTCTTGTAAAGTTTTTATTTCACGAAGTATTAGCAAATGGAAAGCTCCTCGGTACGCTCATTATGCTAACGGTTTTTAGCGTGTTTTTGCAAACGCTCCAAAGTGCGTTTAATCAGCAAACCGTAAGTAAAGTAGCGTATGCGCTTGTATATATGGTTTTGATTATCATTGCTCTTAATAGTTTTCAAATTGCTATCTCTTATGCAACGGGAGCGATTGAGACCATGACCAAATTCATTTTAGCTCTGGTGCCGCTGCTGCTTGCCTTAATGGCATCATCAGGAGGAGTTGTATCGGCAGCCTTTTTTCATCCGATGATTTTGTTTTTAATGAACACAAGCGGTTTGCTTATTCAATACGTAGTGATGCCGCTGCTTTTTCTTTCAGCACTGCTTAGCATTGTGAGTACGATTTCAGATGAGCATAAGGTTACACAGCTTGCTCAGCTGTTGAGAAATATAAGCATTGGCGTGCTCGGAATATTCCTAACTGTTTTTTTAGGAGTGCTGTCCGTTCAAGGGGCCACCTCAGCTGTTGCCGACGGTATTACAATTCGAACGGCAAAGTTTGTTACAGGGAACTTTATACCTGTTGTAGGACGTGTATTCACAGATGCGGCTGATACAGTCATCAGTGCCTCGCTTCTATTAAAGAATTCAGTAGGGATTGCTGGAGTAGCAGTCTTACTGTTAATCGTCGCGTTTCCGGCTATTAAAGTGTTAACGCTCGCTTTTATCTATAAGCTAGCAGCAGCTCTTCTTCAACCTATTGGAGGAGGACCAGTTATTTCCTGCTTGAGCATTATCAGCAAAAGCGTCATCTATATTTTCGCGGCGCTTGCGGTTGTCTCGCTTATGTTTTTCTTATGTTTAACGGTCATCATTACAGCGAGCAACGTCACAATGATGGTGAGGTGAAGAAATTGCAGGCCTTAACGACGTGGATTACTAATATCGTTCTTTTTATCTTATTAGCTACCATTATTAATTTACTGTTGCCCAATTCTAGTTTTCAAAAATATACAAAGCTGGTGGTTGGACTTCTTTTAATGCTGATCATTATTACACCCGTTTTTCAAATTTTCAAAGTGGATGTTAATCAAATGCTGAAATCACTTAGCTTATCATCTATTCGATCTGATCAGCAGGTAGAAAATTCAATAGAAAATCAGAAAAAAGAAATACAAGCTTCACAACGTGCATATATTTTAGAACAAATGGCTGTCCAAATGGAGGCAGATGTAAAAGAGGAGTTGATGGATCAGTATGGTGTAGCAATTGATCGAATTCACATTGAAACAAAAAAGCCGAACGACGAACCTACCGCTGACAATATTAAATCCATTTCAGTTGCCGTAAGTAAAAAAGCATCGGATGATTCCGAGGTTGTTTCAGCTGTGAAAGTTATTTCTATTGATACCTCCACACCGATCGAAACAAATAAACCAACAGAATCCAAGAAATTATCCAACTATCTAGCAGCAAAATGGGATGTGAAACAAGGCCAAGTTGTTGTGAATATGGAGGAGGGAGACACGAAATGAGTCAAAAGCCAGAAAAAGGTGACCCATCATTTTTTCAGCGGTTCTTTTCACTTAAACAGTCATCAACTACGAAGAAACCTTCAAAGTTAATGTATATAGGCATTTTACTAGCTGCAGGCGTTATCTTTATGGTATTTAGCAACTCACTCACAACATCTATGAATTCAGGCGGATTATTAAAGAGTGCAAGCAAAGAAACCAGCGCATCACCGGTATCACAGGATGTTCCCGCTTTTAGCTCCAAAAAGACAACAACGATGACAGGTTATGAAGAGCGGTATGAGGAAGAATTGAAAGATATTTTGGATCAAGTTAGAGGCGTAAGTAAGGTAAAAGTAATTGTGAACCTAGATGCAACAGAATCCAAAATATATGAAAAAAACAGCGTCACAAAATCGCAAACGACCAACGAAACGGACCGTGAAGGAGGGACTCGTAAAGTTGAAGATTCCTCAACAGACGAACAGCTGGTCATTGTGAGAAGTGGAGAACAAGAAAAGCCTGTTGTAGTTAAAACCGAAAAGCCAAAAGTAAGAGGCGTGTTAGTTGTCGCTAAAGGAGCTGATAATATCGAGGTAAAGAAATCTATTATTGAAGCCGTGACAAGAGCGCTCGATATACCAAGTCATAGAGTAGCAGTATTAGCGAAAAAAGGATGAGGGGGAAATGAATATGTTATTAAAAAAGCAAACGGTTTGGTTATTAACAATGTTAAGTTTAGTTGTTGTGTTATCGGTATATTATATGACAACGCCAGAAAATCCTCAGAGTAATGTTGCGCTAGTAGACAATGAAAAACAAAGCGAAAAGCAAGCTGATGACAAGGCTCCTGCAGAAGATACAAAACAACAAGCAGATGAGAAATCAGGAACAAAAGAAGATTCAAAAACTGAAGGCTCAGCAGAAGATGTAAAGAAGGAAACGGCTAAAAATGCAAAAGAATCAGCGGTTGTATCAAGCACAGATAGCGATGAGCTATTTACGGCGCTTCGTTTGGAATTAAATGATGAAAGAAGTCAATTAAAAGAAGAGTATCAAGAAGTAGCTGCATCAAAAAATGTGACGCCTGCGGAAGTAAGCAAGGCGATGGATAAAATTGATGAATTATCAAAGCTCGGGGAAAAAGAAGCCACGCTGGAAACATTAATTAAAGCAAAAGGATACAGTGACGCGCTAGTAAGAGCAGACGGAAAGCAAGTACAAATTACGGTTAAGACAGAAAAACACTCAAAAACAAAAGCAAATCAAATCATTCAGCTAGTCAAAAAAGAAATGGGTCCAAAAGAAGTAGCGGTAGAGTTTCAGCCAACTAAATAAAGGGAATAAAAGAAGTGTGAAACAGCCGTAAATTGGGGTTGTTTACACTTCTTTTTTTATGAAATGACTAAAATCTAAGCGATACGGTAAAAATTTTAACATGGCTTTCTTTTTTTACTTCGGTTATAATAGGTTTCATAATCTTATATTAGTACTAGGTGACAAATGTTTTCATAAGTGTTGTCATCTGTAAAGCTATGTTTCCATTTATAAAACGATAACGCTAAAAAGTTATTATAGAGTAAGTGGAACTTCTTTTTAATGTTTGCCAAACGAATTGAATGGCTGTAGCCATCTGTCGTATTATTAACATTGTAGAGAATTCTATTTTCATGAGGTAGGAGTGTTCAATATGTTAAAAATTCAAGAGATCCGTGAGATCATTAAACTAGTTGATCAATCATCAATCGAGGAGTTCACCTATGAGCACGAAGGCTCCAAAATCAAGATGAAGAAAAAAGACGCAATTGTTTCCAAACAAGCGCAGCAAGTAGTGGTTTCGGCACCTGAACAAGCGGCAGCACCTGCACCGCAGGCAGCAGCGGCTCCAGCGCCAGCCCCAGCAGCACAGTCTGCTCAACCAAAAGAAGAACAAGCGGCCCCAGCGGTTGATGAAAGCTTACATAAAATTACATCTCCGATGGTAGGGACATTCTATGGGTCATCATCGCCAGAATCAGATGTATACGTGACTCCTGGAGATAAAGTACAAAAAGATTCGGTTGTATGTATCGTAGAAGCAATGAAATTATTTAATGAAATCGAAGCAGAAGTTAAAGGTGAAATCGTTGACGTATTAGTTGAAAATGGACAACTTGTAGAATACGGTCAACCTCTTTTCTTAGTAAAGCCTGAATAAGGAGCGGTAAATATGATTAAAAAGCTATTAATTGCGAATCGAGGAGAAATTGCGGTTCGAATTATTCGAGCGTGTAAAGAGTTAGGTGTAGAATCAGTAGCTGTTCATTCTCAAGCTGATCGCGATTCTTTGCATGTACAATTAGCAGACGAAGCGTATTGTATTGGACCAACGTCATCTAAAGACAGCTATTTAAACTTTACAAACATTATGAGCGTTGCGATGCTAACGGGCTGTGACGCCATTCACCCTGGATACGGCTTTTTAGCTGAAAACGCTGATTTTGCAGAGCTATGCAGAGAGTGTAACGTTACATTTGTAGGACCAAGTCCTGAAGCCATTAACAAAATGGGGACAAAAGACGTAGCGAGAGAAACGATGCGTGAAGCCGGTGTCCCAATTGTTCCTGGTTCAACTGGAATTGTAGAGTCAGTGGAAGACGGTATGTCGATCGCTAATGATATTGGCTATCCTGTTATTATTAAAGCAACGGCAGGAGGCGGAGGAAAAGGAATCCGCGTTGCGAAAAATGAACAAGAGCTTATTAAAGGTATTGCAATTACACAGCAAGAAGCTGCTACAGCTTTCGGTAACCCTGGTGTGTACATTGAAAAGTTCATTGAGGATTTCCGTCACGTTGAGATCCAAGTGTTGGCTGATTCTCATGGGAATACTGTACATTTAGGAGAGCGTGATTGCTCGATTCAACGCCGTCTTCAAAAATTAATTGAAGAAACGCCTTCTCCAGCATTAGACGAAAAAACGCGTGAATTAATGGGCGATGCTGCTGTTAAAGCCGCTCAAGCCGTTAATTACACAGGAGCCGGAACAGTGGAATTCATTTATGATTACCGTGAAAACAAATTTTACTTCATGGAAATGAATACGCGTATCCAAGTAGAACACCCTGTTACCGAGATGGTGACGGGAGTTGACTTAATTAAAGAACAAATCAAAGTGGCAAATGGTGAAACTTTACCGTTTACGCAAGAAGAAGTGACATTTAACGGATGGGCAATTGAGTGCCGAATCAACGCAGAAAACCCAGAGAAAAACTTTATGCCATCACCAGGTACGATTCAAATGTACTTGCCGCCAGGTGGCTACGGAGTGCGCGTAGACTCTGCTGCATACCCGGGCTATGCAATCCCGCCTTACTATGATTCAATGGTGGCTAAATTGATTGTTCATGCGCCAACTCGTGAGGAAGCTATTGAACGAATGAAGCGCGCGTTAGATGAATTTGTTATCGACGGCGTTGCGACCACTATTCCTTTTCACCAAAAACTATTAAATCATGAAAAATTTGTTAGTGGTGAATTCAACACGAAGTTTCTTGAGCTATATGACGTAATGAATTCTTAGTATAATATAAACTATAGGAGGTGCTGTACATGAATGAAAATCATGTATTAGAAATGGAAGAACACCCAAATTCTCTTGGCAAAGTAGAAATTGCTCCTGAGGTTATTGAAGTCATTGCGGGTATTGCTGCTTCTGAAGTAGAAGGCGTTTCTGCAATGAGAGGAAATTTTGCAGCTGGCGTTGTGGAGAAACTAGGAAAGAAAAACCACGGTAAAGGTGTAAAAGTGGACTTAACAGAAAACGGGATAAAAGTAGACGTATTTTGTATGATGAAGTTTGGGGTGTCTATTCCAAACGTAGCGCAACAAGTACAAGATAACATTCGTCAAGCCCTTAAAAATATGACAGCTATTGATCTCGATGAAGTAAACATTCATATCGTAGGGATTCAGTTTGATACGCAAAAAACTGATATTGAAGAAGTTGAATAAAACAAACGTTTACCTAACGGCTGTTGCTAAAATGGAATAACGTATGATTACTTGTTCCTTTTCAACACAAGCTATGGTAAAGTGAAAAAGACTGTCTCGTCATAAAGACGGTCTTTTTCGTGTTCTACAAACTTCGTATAAGAACAATGAAGTATCGTTTTATAAACTATGCTATTATCTAGGTATACTAGTTGAAGAAGATAAATAAAGGAGCAAAAATAATGAAAAGACATACAGCACGCCAAAAAGCATTACAAGCACTATTTCAGCATGATTTAGGGCAGACCGAGCCAATGGAGGCAATCGGAAATGTTGTACAAAATGAAAAGTCTGATCAATTTTTAGAAAGTCTCGTGCTAGGTGTGGTTGAACATCAGCAAGAAATTGATGAACTTTTACGCAATCATTTAGAAAAATGGACGTTAGATCGTGTAGCCACTGTAGACCGCGTTATCCTACGTATTGCCGTATACGAAATGAAGTATGAAGAAGAAATTCCTACGAGCGTTACGTTAAATGAAGCGATTGAATTAGCGAAAACGTTTGGCGATGATCAATCAAGCAAGTTTATCAATGGCGTATTGTCTAAAGTGTTAACAACTTTATCTAAATAAAGGTTCATCTTGCCAAATCAAGTGACCAAAATGCTTCTCTCCTTTATATAAAGGGGAGAGGGTGACTGCAAAGGAGGCAAAATGATGAGTGAAGTGCGTTATCTAACCGTTACGGCTCTTACACGATACATTAAGCGCAAGTTTGATGTAGACCCTCACATGCAAGATGTATGGATTAAAGGAGAAATTTCTAACTTTAAACGTCATAGTCGGGGACATATGTATTTCACCTTGAAAGATCAAAATGCTCGTATCGCAGCCGTTATGTTTGCTGGGCATAACCGGCAGCTTAATTTTCAGCCTGAAGAAGGAATGAATGTGCTCATTCGAGCTGAAATTTCGGTTTATGAACCAAGCGGAAATTATCAAATGTACGTAAAAGAAATGCAGCCTGACGGCGTTGGAAACTTATACTTGGCCTACGAACAGCTGAAAAAAAAGCTGGAAAAAGAAGGCTTATTTGATCCTGCTAGGAAACGAAAACTGCCGAAGTATCCAACAACAATAGGTGTTATTACATCTCCAACTGGAGCAGCCGTACGTGATATTATTACGACATTAAAGCGCAGATATAACGCGAACATTATTGTTATGCCCGCTCTTGTTCAAGGAGTGAATGCGGCACCGTCTATCATTAAGGCAATTGAAGAAGCAAACCGTCGTAAAGAAGCAGACGTATTAATTGTTGGCCGCGGTGGTGGGTCAATTGAAGAGCTTTGGGCTTTTAACGAAGAAAGCGTTGCTCGTGCAATTTTCACTTCTAATATTCCTGTTATTTCAGCGGTTGGACATGAAACCGATTTTACAATTGCAGATTTTGTAGCAGATCTTCGCGCTCCTACTCCAACGGGTGCTGCGGAATTGGCTGTACCTCATATCAGTGAAATTACAGAAAGATTGACTCAGCGAAATATCCGTCTTCTTCGTTCGATGAAAGAAATGCTTCAGTCTAGTAGCCGCAGGCTTGAACGATCCCAGAAATCATATGCTTTTCGTTATCCTCAAAAGTTGGTCGAGCAAAAAGAGCAGCAGTTAGATCAGTTGATGGAGCGTTTTTATCGTGAAGGCAGAAGGTACATTGAACATAAACGGACGAACTACGAGCAGCTAACAGCTGCTTTGTTGCGCAATCACCCCGAGCATCAGTTAACGAAAGCGGCGGAGCGTCAACAGCAGCTGACGAAAATGCTGACCAAAGAGATGCAGCAGCTGCTAAAGCAAAAACAGCTTTTATTTGCAACGGCAACGTCAAAATTACATACGCTTAGTCCATTAAAAACAATGGAAAGAGGCTACAGCTTAGTATACGATAAAGAAAAAGAGTTAATTAAATCAACCAAACAAGTATCCAAAGGCGATGTGGTAAACGTTCGTTTGACCGATGGACAGTTGCAGTGTGAAGTTTCGAAAATAGAGGAGCGATGAAAAATGGCGACAAATAAAGAGTATACGTTTGAAGAGGCGATGGAGCAGTTAGAAACCATCGTAAACAAGCTAGAAGAAGGCGACGTGCCTTTAGAAGAAGCAATTCAACAATTCCAAGAAGGAATGACTCTTTCAAAATTCTGTCACGATCGTCTTCAGCATATTGAAAAGCAAATGGAAACTATTTTACGTGAAGACGGAACGCTTGAGCCATTCTCGGTACAGGAGGAAGAGTGATGGTGAATGAAATGAATTTAAAAGAGTATATTTCTTTTACAAAAGATCGAGTAGAAACACGCTTGCCTGAAGTGGTAAAAGCATTACATGCTCCGGTTAACTTAAAGGAATCCATGCTTTACTCGCTTACTGCAGGAGGAAAGCGACTTCGCCCAGTGCTGTTGTTTGCAACGCTACATGCGTTTGGAAAAGACGAGAGCATGGGATTAGAAACAGCATGTGCAGTGGAAATGATTCATACATATTCTCTCATTCACGATGATTTACCTAGCATGGATGATGACGACTTAAGAAGAGGTAAACCAACGAATCACAAGGTGTACGGCGAAGCAACGGCTATATTAGCTGGAGATGCTCTTTTAACAAATAGCTTTCAGCTCATTTCTGAAGCGGCACATCCTGAGATTACATCACATATGAAGCTTCAGCTCATTACAGAACTGGTAAAAGCAAGCGGAACAGAAGGTATGATCAGCGGACAGGTTGCGGATATGGAAGGGGAAAAAAAGCAGCTCACGCTAGACGAGCTTGAATATATTCACCTTCACAAAACGGGGAAGCTGCTAGGGTTTTGTGTAAAAGCAGGAGCTATTCTTGCAAAAGCTACGCCTCTACAGCAAGGATTATTAGAAGAATTCAGTAAGCATGTAGGGTTAGCGTTTCAAATTCAAGATGATATCTTGGATGTGGAAGGGTCTGAAGAAAAATTAGGAAAGCCAATTGGCAGTGATACAGAAAATGAAAAAACGACATATCCTTCTTTGTTAGGTATGGAAGCGGCCAAAGAAAAGTTACAGTATCATGTTGAACAAGCACTTCTCTCGTTACGTCAAGCTCAAATTAAGCACGGATTACTAGAAGAAATTTGTTTATATATAGCAAAACGTGATAGTTAATGACGATTTCTGTCAGGTTTTTTTGAGTGATACAGTAAAATAAGATTGAGTCCCAATAGGGGCTATGCTATAATAATTTTACTACTGTATAAAAGCGTAGTGCATAGGTTTGAAAGACATATACAATATCTTGGTGGCCGTTATCACATTTGTGTTAGCGGCTATTTTTTCACTGTTTTCCTTTGAATATCACTGGTTTACTGATAGAATATCAAAGGTATTGTAAGTAATAAGGAAATACTAAAAATTGACTATACGTATAAAACAATAGACAATGTATTAAGGTAACTTTATAACAAGTACGAAAGTGAGTGATCCACCTTGGATCTTACAACGATAAAAAATCCTGAGTTTTTAAAGAAAATGTCAGTAACACAATTAGAAGAACTAAGTGAAGAGATTCGTCGTTTTTTAATTACAAAGCTTTCTGCAACTGGTGGTCATATAGGGCCGAATTTGGGGGTTGTTGAGTTAACGCTTGCACTCCATAAAGTGTTCGACAGCCCAAAAGATAAATTTTTATGGGACGTCGGGCATCAGTCGTATGTCCATAAAATTTTAACAGGACGAGCGGGAGAGTTTGATACAATCCGTCAATATAAAGGATTATGCGGTTTTCCAAAGCGTGACGAAAGTGAGCATGACGTATGGGAAACGGGACATAGTTCTACATCTCTTTCAGCCGCAATGGGAATGGCTGCTGCAAGAGATTTGCAAAAAACAAAAGCTCATATTGTTCCTATCATTGGTGACGGAGCTTTAACAGGTGGTATGGCTCTTGAAGCGCTTAACCACATCGGGCACGAGCAAACGGATATGACCGTTATTTTAAATGACAATGAAATGTCTATCGCTCCTAACGTGGGGGCTGTACACAGTATTCTAGGACGTTTGCGCACGGCAGGCAAATACAACTGGGTAAAAGATGAGCTTGAAGTCTTGCTGAAAAAAGTGCCTGCAGTAGGCGGTAAGCTTGCGGCAACGGCAGAACGTGTAAAAGATGGCCTAAAGTATATGGTCGTGTCAGGCATGTTCTTTGAAGACCTTGGCTTTACGTATTTAGGCCCGGTTGATGGCCATAGCTATGATGATTTATTGGAAACGTTACAATATGCAAAGAAAACAAAAGGTCCGGTACTGATTCACGTTATTACGAAAAAAGGGAAAGGGTACTTGCCGGCGGAAAGCGATAAAAGCGGAGCATGGCATGGTACAGGCCCTTACAAAATTGAGTCCGGTGACTTTATTAAAGACAAAAATGTTCCGATTGCTTGGAGTAAACTAGTAAGTGATACGGTATTGAAGATGGCTAGGGAAGATGATCGTATTGTAGCCGTAACGCCAGCAATGCCTGTGGGTTCAAAACTCGAAGCATTTCAAAAAGAGTTTCCGCATCGCATGTTTGATGTTGGGATTGCAGAGCAGCATGCAACAACAATGGCAGCGGGTCTTGCAACTCAAAATATGAAGCCCTTTTTAGCTATTTATTCTACGTTTTTACAGCGTGCATACGATCAAGTGGTTCATGATATTTGCCGTCAGAAGCTAAATGTATTTATTGGGATTGATCGCGCTGGGCTAGTAGGTGCTGATGGTGAAACGCATCAAGGCGTGTTTGATATTGCATTCTTACGTCATTTGCCTAACCTTGTTATTATGATGCCAAAAGACGAGAATGAAGGCCAGCACATGGTTCACACTGCTTTGACTTATGAAGAAGGTCCGATTGCTATGCGCTATGCTAGAGGAAACGGATTAGGTGTTGAACTAGATTCAGAACTGAAAAACATTCCGATCGGTACATGGGACGTATTAAAAGAAGGTTCAGATACAACCATTTTAACGTTTGGTACAACGATTTCAATGGCGATGGATGCAGCAGCAGAACTTGAGAAGCAAGGAATCAGCGTCAAAGTGGTAAATGCTCGTTTTATTAAACCGCTGGATGAAAAAATGCTTCATGAGATTTTCCAAACTAGTAAGCCTGTAATTACGGTAGAAGAAGCGGTACTTCAAGGCGGTTTTGGAAGCGCGGTGTTAGAGTTTGCATCAGAGCACGGCTATTATGATACGCGCGTTGAACGTATGGGGATTCCAGATCGCTTTATCGAGCACGGCAGCGTAACAAAACTTTTAGAAGAAATTGGATTAACCAAAGAAGAGATTATAAATCGAGTTAAAAAACTCGTAACACCAACACAAAAGAGGCTTGAAGTTAAGTGACAAAAAAAGAACGAGTAGATGTATTATTAGTAGAACGAGGTTTGATTGAAACAAGAGAAAAAGCAAAGCGTACAGTGATGGCAGGACTTGTCTATGCGAATGAAGTCCGTTTGGATAAGCCGGGAGAGAAAATTGAACGCGATACGCCGCTGACAATTAAAGGTGCAGTGATGCCTTACGTCAGCAGAGGCGGCTTTAAGCTTGAAAAAGCGATTAAAGAATTTAATGTCCATGTAGCGGATAAAATCATGATTGATATTGGTTCTTCTACTGGAGGCTTTACTGATTGTGCGCTTCAAAATGGAGCGAAGATGTCCTATGCGCTAGACGTAGGCTATAATCAGCTAGCTTGGAAGCTTCGTCAAGATGAACGAGTAGAAGTAATGGAACGAACAAATTTCCGTTATGTGACGCCATCTGATTTATCAAGAGGCTTGCCTGAATTCGCTTCTATTGATGTATCATTTATTTCCTTAAGACTCATTCTTCCTGTGTTAAAAAAACTTCTTGTTCCACACAGCGATGTTGTTGCGCTCGTTAAGCCACAGTTTGAGGCTGGAAGAGAGCAAGTTGGGAAAAAAGGAATCGTGCGTGATTCAAAAGTGCATGAAGAAGTTCTTCAAGGCATGGTGGATTTCTCGCTTCGTCAAGGATACGATGTATATAACATGTCTTATTCACCGATAACGGGAGGAGATGGAAATATCGAATTTCTTCTCCACCTGCGCTGGAAAGGCGAGCGTGAACTTGGTAAAAATCAAGCTCCGCTTACTGTGCGTGAAGTAGTCGAAGAAGCACATAAGACGTTAAAAGAGAAAAAGTAATAATGGCCAATGTTAAGCAAAGACTTAGCATTGGCGATTTGATTATGACTCTTTATACAAAAGGTGCATAATCAAGTTGAACACATTATGATACTTAATTAGTGAAAGACTTATAAACAACAAAACAAAAAGAAGATTACATATTAATGTGAGGTGCCAACATGAATAAAGGGCAAAGACATATTAAAATTCGTGATATTATCACGAATAATGATATTGAAACACAGGATGAATTGGTAGATATTTTAAAAAACCAAGGTTTTAATGTAACACAGGCAACAATTTCTCGTGATATTAAAGAACTGCACTTAGTCAAAGTGCCTTTGATGGACGGTCGATACAAATACAGCTTGCCTGCAGATCAGCGTTTTAATCCCTTACAAAAGTTAAAGCGCTCTCTTATGGACGCATTTGTAAAAATTGATTCAGCTGGGCATATGTTGGTGATGAAAACATTACCGGGAAATGCAAATGCGATTGGCGCATTAATTGATCATTTGGACTGGGATGAAATATTAGGAACAATTTGTGGAGACGATACATGTTTGATTATTTGCCGTACTCCTGAAGATACGCAAATTATATCAGACCGATTCTTAGAAATGTTATAAAGGTGAGTGAAGCAGGTTGTTAGCTGAATTATCCATTAAAAACTTTGCGATTATTGATGAACTTTCTGTTTCATTTGAAAAAGGCTTAACGGTATTAACAGGCGAAACAGGAGCGGGGAAATCGATTATTATTGATGCCATTTCATTGTTAGTAGGTGGAAGAGGCTCTTCCGAGTTTGTACGCCACGGAACAGACAGAGCCGAAATTGAAGGACTTTTCTTATTTGATGAAGAACAGCATCCGAGTCACGAAAAAGCCAAACAAGTCGGTTTGGAAGTGGAAGATGGAATGATTGTGCTTCGCCGAGATATCACTACAAATGGGAAAAGTATTTGTCGCATCAACGGTAAGCTCGTAACGTTAGCTATCCTACGTGAAGTCGGACAGACGTTAATTGATATACATGGACAGCACGAGCACCAAGATTTAATGAATCAAGATCGTCACTTAACTCTTCTTGATCAATATGGAGGAGAAAAAGTAGAAGAGGCTTTGACGGAGTATCGAGAGGTATTTTCTAGGTATACATCGCTAAAAAAGCAGCTCGATCAATTAACTGAAAATGAACAGCAGATGGCACATCGCCTCGATCTTATTCAATTTCAATTAGATGAAATCAAAGCGGCAAATTTGCAGCTGAACGAAGACGAGGAACTAAATGAAGAGCGTTTGAAGATTTCTAACTTTGAAAAGATCTATACGTCGCTAAACGATGCGTACAATGCGCTGCACGGTGAACATCAAGGTTTAGATTGGGTAGGCGTAGCAATGAATCATACGGAGGATATTTCGTCACTGGAAAAAAACTATGCCGAAATTTCTGAGATCATTTCATCGAGCTTCTATCAGCTAGAAGACGCATCTTATAAAATTCGTCAGCAGCTTGATTTATTAGAATTTGATCCCAAACGCTTAGACTTTATTGAAGCGCGTTTAAATGAAATTAATCACTTAAAGCGTAAATATGGTCAAAGTGTAGATGAAATTCTAGAATATGCAGCGCAAATTGAAGATGAAATTGATCGTATTGAAAATCGAGATACGCATGTGAGCAAGATCAAAGAACAGTTAAACAGTGTAGCACAGGATTTATTAGTAGAAGCTAATAACGTTTCAGCTATTCGAAAAAAACTTGCTCAAGAGTTAACGGACAGCATCCATCATGAGCTTCAAGAACTGTATATGGCTAAGACCGTATTTCAAATTAAATTCTCTGTTGTAAATGCAGGTAAAAATGACGTTGAATTAAATGGAGAAAGAATAAAATTCACCAAAGACGGCATTGACAACGTAGAATTTTATATTTCTACCAATCCTGGTGAACCTTTAAAGCCTCTTGCAAAAGTAGCATCAGGAGGAGAACTGTCAAGAATTATGCTGGCGTTAAAGAGCATCTTCTCTAAGCATCAAGGCGTGACGTCCATTATCTTTGATGAAGTTGATACAGGCGTAAGTGGAAGAGTAGCTCAATCGATCGGTGAAAAAATACATGCTATTTCTGTTGATTCACAAGTTCTCTGTATATCTCATCTGCCTCAGGTAGCAGCGATGGCAGATACTCATCTCTTTATTGCTAAAGAGATAAAAGGTGATCGTACAACGACATCTGTTCTTCCATTAACTCTTGATGAAAAAGTAAAAGAAATTGGTCGAATGATTGCAGGAGCTGAAATTACAAGCTTAACGAAGGAACATGCCAAAGAGCTTTTAGATTTAGCGGATAAGATGAAGCACACCATTTAAAAAAACACCTTTTAACACGTAACAGTATGTGTTAGAGGTGTTTTTTTATACAAAATGGAGGAACTGAAAATGTTTCCTTGCACTTCTTTTCATTTTTCTCTGAACTTCTGTTATAAATGCGCTCTAAGAAGGCTAAATTAAATGTGTAGCCATTTAGGCGAGGAAGCGAGGAGAGTGAAAACATGCAAAATCGATACAGACATATAATTGGTGCGATTCTCCTTGTTTCGTTCATCTTTGTAGGGTTTATTCCAGTTGTGCAACAATATATACACATTCCAAAACAAATCGTCTTATTTGAACAGCAAAAAGAAAAAATTAATACGACATTACCGCTTAGCGTAGAAGCTTCATCACCTGTTTACGATGTAACAAGTAACAAGGCGAAGCTGACTGTAGCAGGCAAACAGGTAGGCAAAGAAGAGTTGATGCTTCATTTGGCCGGTATTCCTGTAAAGCGTGTAGACGTGCAGGTATTATCTGATTTTAAAGTCATTCCAGGTGGACAATCAATCGGTGTGAAATTAAATTCAAAAGGTGTTCTTGTTGTAGGCTATCATCAGGTAGATACAGCAAAAGGTAAAAGATCTCCTGGCGAAATTGCGGGTATTCAAGTTGGAGATATGATTACGAAGATTAATGGTAAAACCATTGAAAAAATGAGTGATATTACACCGTTTATTCAGCAGGCAGGAAAAACGGGTGAACCATTAAATCTGCATATTTTAAGAGAAAAAAAGCAGTTTGACACTAAGCTGTATCCGTTAAAAGATAAGCAAGATTATGCGTACAGAATTGGTTTATACATCCGTGATTCAGCTGCAGGAATTGGCACAATGACTTTTTATGATCCAAAATCTAAAAAATACGGCGCTTTAGGCCACGTTATTTCGGATATGGATACAAAAAAGCCAATCGTAGTAGAAGATGGACAAATTGTCCGTTCGACCGTTACATCAATTGAAAAAGGTTCTAACGGCGTTCCCGGTGAAAAGCTAGCAAGGTTTTCTGAAGATAGACAAATCATTGGAAATATTACACGAAATAGTCCTTTTGGTATTTTTGGAAAATTGTCTTCAACGATGGAAAACGGAATAATGGATAAAGCAATGCCAATTGCCCTATCTCATCAAGTAAAAGAAGGACCAGCTAAAATTCTAACGGTAGTAGATGATGATCAAGTGGAAGAATTTGATATTGAAATTATGAGTACTATACCTCAAAAGTTTCCGGCTACTAAAGGAATGGTTATTAAAATTACAGATCCTAAATTGCTAAAGAAAACAGGTGGAATTGTTCAAGGAATGAGCGGGAGCCCGATTATTCAAAACGGTAAAGTCGTTGGAGCGGTTACCCATGTTTTTGTAAATGATCCTACCTCGGGTTATGGTGTCCATATTGAATGGATGCTTAACGAAGCAGGAATTGATATTTATAAAAATAATCGAAAAAAAGCGAGCTAATGTTGTCATTAGTTCGCTTTTTTTGATAAAAATTATTGTCGTAAATGTACGAGAAAAACGTCGAAAAACAAAGAAAATAAGAGAAAACCGAATAAATTCCATTTAAAAGACTTTTTTCTAAAAAAATAAAGGAAATAATGTTGCATTGTCGAATTTGTCCTTTAGAATAAAGAATAGAGACACGTAGGAAACGACGTATAACATAAAGGACTGAGGAGGAAGCTGCATTGAAAAAAATTAAAGTATGCTTGGTTGATGATAATCGGGAACTAATTGGTTTGCTTGAAGATTATATTTCAGAGCAAGAAGACATGGAAGTAATCGGAGTAGCTTACAATGGACAAGAGTGTTTATCCATTTTAAAAGATAAAAATCCGGATGTTCTTGTATTAGACATTATTATGCCGCATCTAGATGGATTAGCAGTTTTAGGTCAGTTAAAAGAAATGAAAAAAGAAAATTATCCAAATGTCATTATGCTAACAGCATTTGGTCAAGAAGACGTAACGAAAAAAGCGGTGGATTTAGGAGCTGCTTATTTTATTCTAAAACCGTTTGATATGGAAAACTTAGTGAATCATATTCGTCAAGTTAGCGGACAAACATCTTCATTTATGCAACGTTCATCTTCTTCCATGCGTTCACATCGCGACAGCAAACCAGCAAATTTAGATGCAAGCATTACGAGCATCATTCACGAAATTGGTGTACCTGCTCATATCAAAGGCTATTTGTATTTGAGAGAAGCCATTTCAATGGTATATAAGGATATTGAGCTGCTTGGGTCGATTACAAAAGTACTGTATCCTGATATTGCAAAAAAATATAATACAACGGCAAGCCGCGTTGAGCGCGCCATTCGTCATGCCATTGAAGTAGCATGGAGCCGAGGAAACATTGATTCCATTTCTTCATTATTCGGATATACTGTCAGCATGTCAAAAGCGAAGCCGACAAATAGTGAATTTATCGCCATGGTTGCGGATAAATTACGCCTTGAACATAAAGCGAGTTGAAAGGGATAGGACTGCTGGAATTACGGGGTTTTGAGTGAGTTTATACCTTTTGTAATACAGAGTACATGCCGATAAACTTTTGGAATTTACACTAGATAGTAAACTGAAAACCAATAAACTTTCTACTGCAGGGCCGATGAATTTTAATCATTCATTGGTCTTTTTATTTTGTTTTAAGAGGTGAAAATATTGAGGTTAATGGAACGTGCATCTTGTTTTTCTTCATATCCATAGTGGTGTATTTTATTGAAATAATTTATTTAATTGTTATGAGGGTTTTGTACTTGAAAAAAGATTTAGAAGATGCATTAAAAAATTTATCTCCATATTTTAAATGGGATATGGATGAGTAAATTATAAAAAAAGCAGCCTTCAGAAAAGGCTGCTTTTTTTAATCCATTAATTTAGCAATCGGTTTTGAAAGGAACAGAACAATAATTCCAAGTACAATTGTTACAGCTCCGATTAAGCTGAAGATATCGAAATAACCTAAAGACTGTGTATAAGATGCAAGAACACCCGCTAGCTTATTAGCGACAGCAGAGCTTGCCATCCATACGCCCATTAAAAGAGAAGCAAGCTTTAATGGAGCTAGTCTACTTACCATAGACAACCCTACTGGCGAAATCATAAGCTCAGCTAGCGTGTGCAGGAAGTAAGTGAAAATCATGAACAGGATATTTACTTTTAAAGCTGGATCATTACCAGTATACATAACGGCCGGAATTAAAATTAAGAATCCTAATCCGACTGTTACAAGTCCCATACCCATTTTTGTTGGCGTTTTGAAATCACCGCGTTTTGAATTTCCTAGCTTGTACCAAACTAGTGACATAATTGGTGCTAAAATCATGATAAACAGCGGATTCAATGATTGGAACCACTCTGTTGGAACCGTGAAACTACCTATTTGACGATTAATTTGATCTTGAGCATATAGCGTTAAAGAACTTCCAGCCTGTTCAAAAGCTGTCCAGAAAGCAATAACAACGAAGGCTAGAATAACGATAGCAACCGTTCTTTTCTTTTCTCGTACTGTCAGCGGAGCAGTTGATGTTTGAGATGCCGCTGCGTGAACTTTTCCTGTAGGCTCTTTCCCGATATCACCTAAGTAGCGATTAGCCAGTAGGTTAAATAAAATTTGTCCAACAACCATTCCAATAGCTGCTGTTAAAAATCCGTATTTGTAACTCATTAATCCAACAACTAACGGTGCGAAAAATGCACCAAAGTTAATACCCATATAAAAAATGGTAAAAGCACCGTCACGGCGAGGATCATTTTCTTCATACAGATCTCCGACCAATGTGGAGATATTTGGTTTGAAAAATCCGTTTCCGATAATTAATAAAGCAAGTCCGATATACAAAGCGGCTACACTTTGGTGAATGAAGATGGAAAAATTCCCAAGTGCCATAATCACACCACCGATAGTGATGGCTAACCTTCTTCCGAGGAAGCGGTCTGTTAAATATCCGCCAATCATTGGCGTAATGTAAACAGCACTAGTGAATGTTCCATATAAGCTCAGTGCAGTTGCTTTATCTACCCCGAGTCCACCTTGAGCAGCGGTAGCAGTTAAATAAAGAACCAGAATGGCTCTCATTCCATAATAACTAAACCTTTCCCATGCCTCAGTAGCGAATAATAAGTACAGTCCAGGAGGATGTTTTTTCCTAGACCCATTTGGCTGCTGATTTTCGTGTTGTACAGCTGCTTGCATAATGAAGTCCCCCTAAATTTTTCTCATACTATTTAATTCTTTTTTTTGAATTGATCAAAAAATCAGAATATAAGTACTGGAATAAATATAATGTATTTTTATTTTAGTAGAAAAACAATAATTTCGTCAATGAAATTATATGGAAAAATCAAAAAATAATTAAATATACACAAAAAAGTATTAAATTACTTATTTAAAAGCATTTTTAAAAATACATTTATATTATTAAATATTCTAATATATGTTATGGGGAATGAAGTGATAAGGTAATACTATTTTTGGAAATGAAAATTCGAAAGAAAAAAGGATCTGTTATTCAGATCCTTTTTTATCTTCGCTCGCATTTAATTCAGCAAGTTTCTGCAGCAAAATATGCTGAGGCATATGCATTAATTGCTCGAGAGGGATATTTAATTGTTCCGCTAATTTTACGGCTGTATCCGGTGAAATTTGCAGTGGTCTCATACACAACGACCTCCTTTTGCATATAAAGTAATGAAAGTAAAAAAGTATAAACAGTAAATTCGTGCTTTCACTATTAAGTAATGCTAAAGTTAATAATAAGTGATAATAGAGGAGTTGAGCAAGTATGTTTGTAATAGGTCATCGCGGCGCAGCTGGAACGTTTCCTGAAAATACGATGATTTCCTTCAAAGAAGCAGCGAGAGTTGGAGCACATGGAATTGAACTTGATGTGCATATGACAAAGGATGGAGAACTTGCTGTAATTCATGATGAAAAAGTAGATCGAACGACGAATGGAAAAGGGTATGTAAAAGATTTTACGTATCAAGATTTACAAAAATTAGATGCGAGCTATAAGTTCAAAAAAAAGTATGGAGTATGTAAAATCCCCACGTTAAATGAAGTAATGGAGTGGGCTTTAAGTGAAGGAATTAGCGTAAATATTGAGTTGAAAAACAATATATTTGACTATCCATACTTGGAAATGAAAGTCTTGGATTTAATTTATTTATACAAGATGAAGGATCGAACGATGATTTCATCTTTTAATCATAACAGCTTAGCCCGAATTGGTTCTCTGGATTCTACGATTGAAACAGCTATTTTATATTCTTATCCGATGTATGAGCCTTGGGTATATGCGCAGCATCTTGGCGCAAAAGCTCTTCACCCTAATCAGCGTACCGTTAATGAAGTAAATGTAGCCGCTTCAAAAGATTGTCAAATTCCAGTGCGACCTTACACAGTAAATGATGTAAAAGTAGCTGAGCAGCTTCGAAAATATGGATGTGAATCCGTTATTACCGATTATCCAGAAAAAATGGTGAAGCAATTTGGAGGGCGCTTTTCGTAAAAAAACATCGCATTAATGCGATGTTTTTTTATCTTTTTGAAATCTGTTTTGAACTTTGTTTCGCTTGCGGTCTCTGTGCAGAATAAAGCCAGCAACAAATCCAAGGCCGATTAAAAATAATAGAAGACCGACTGAAAATTGCAAAAATAAAGAAGGGAACGGGGATTGCAGGATGCCAAAAATCATATCTCTCATAAGTTTAATGCCATAGCCAGCGAGTATACCAGGAATAAGTAAGATTAGCAGTGCGATAATTCGAACCATAACTGCTCCTTTCTCTTCTCTTTTTTTAAAATGAATGCGTTTACATTAACAAACCGTTATACTTGAATCATAAAAGAACTAAATAAATTGTCAAGAGCGTTTCTTTTTTTATATGATAGGTATATGCAATATTTTGCACGGAATATGTACATATTAAGTAGAAAAGGTGAAAAAATATGCAAAATGTGTTGATTGTTGGAGGAGGAAAAGGCGGATTAGCTATTCTGAAAATCTTGTTGGAAACAGAATTTATGAAAGTGATTGGTGTAGTAGACGTACGAGCTAACGCGCCGGCTGTTTTGCATGCGCAAGAACAAGATATTTCAACCGGAATGAATTGGGAGCCTTATATGACAAAGCAGCTCGATGTCATTGTTGAAACAACAGGTAAACAAGGCGTCTTTCAACAATTGCAAAGAAGCAAACCCGCTGATGCACTGGTAGTGCCGGGATTGGTTGCTGAAATTATGGCCAATCTGATGGAGGAAAAAGAAGAGTTAATTCAGCGGTTAAAGCAAGAATCGTATAAATATGATCTTATTTTCAACGCGGCTCATGATGCGATGGTCGTGATTGATAGGAATGGATATATTACGCTATTTAATCAAAGTGCTGAGCGTTTGACGAACTTTTCACACAGAGATGTAATTGGTAAGCATCTTCATAAAGTCATTCCAAATAGTAAACTTGTTGATGTTCTTCATACAAAAACGATTGATCAAAATAGTGAATTTGTGTTAGATAGCGGACGCAAGGTAATTACGACTAGAATACCAATACTCGACGAGAATGGAGAGCTGTTTGGGGCCTTTTCGATTTTTAAAGATATTACGGACGTTGTCGGATTGGCAGAAGAAGTTACGAACTTAAAAGAAGTACAAACTATGCTTCAAGCTATTATTCAATCTTCTGAAGAAGCTATTTCGGTTGTGGATGAAGAAGGAAGAGGGATTTTAATTAATCCTGCTTATACGAGAATTACGGGTTTAAAAAAGACGGATATTATTGGTCAGCCCGCGACTGCCGATATCTCTGAAGGAGACAGTATGCACATGAAGGTGCTGCAAACAAGGCGTCCTGTTCGAGGTGTAAGGATGAGGCTCGGTCCGAGTAAAAGAGACGTAGTTGTGAATGTTGCACCCGTTATTGTTGATGGAAAATTAAAAGGCAGCGTTGGCGTTATTCATGATATGTCTGAAATTCAAGAGCTTACAAATGAACTCAAAAGAGCGCGTCAAATTATCCGAACGCTTGAAGCGAAATATTCATTTGCTGATATCATTGGTCAATCTGAAGAGTTTCAGTTAGCAATTGAGCAGGCTAGACTTGCTGCTAAAACACCAGCTACTGTTTTGCTTAGAGGTGAATCTGGGACGGGTAAAGAGTTGTTTGCACATGCTATTCATAATGCGAGCAGCCGAAAGTTTAATAAATTTGTCCGGATTAACTGTGCTGCGCTTTCTGAGTCTTTGCTTGAAAGTGAACTTTTTGGGTACGAAGAAGGAGCTTTTTCCGGGGCAAAAAGAGGCGGGAAACGCGGCGTTTTTGAAGAAGCCAATAACGGTAGCATCTTTTTAGATGAAATCGGGGAGCTCTCAGCTCATATGCAGGCTAAGCTGCTTCGGGTTCTTCAAGAAAAAGAGCTTATTCGCGTTGGAGGAACGACTCCTATTCCGGTGAATGTTCGCGTTATTGCAGCTACGAATGTGAATTTAGAAAAAGGAATGGCTGATGGGAGCATCAGACAGGACTTGTATTATCGGCTAAACAAAATTCCGATTCACATACCTCCACTTCGGAAGAGAAAAGAGGATATTGGTGCGCTTGTTACACACTTAATTACAAAAATTAATCAAGATTACGGCCGACATGTTGAAGGAGTAACAGAGCGGGCTTTACAGTCATTAAGATCATACGACTGGCCAGGAAATGTCAGAGAGCTTGAAAACATATTAGGTAGAGCGATTATTTATATGCACTATACAGAAACAATGATTGATTCTGTTCATCTCCCTTCACTTGAAGGCAAGGGCAATAAAGAAAAAAATCAGGTGAATGAAGAGGTAATGTTCGAAGGGAAGACTTTAGCGCACATGATGGAAAATTACGAAGCGGAACTTATTCAAAAAGTGCTGCTTGCAAACGAGTATAACCGAACGAAAACAGCAAAACAGCTTAATATTTCCCTGCGTTCTTTGTATTATAAGTTGGAAAAATACAATCTTGCAAATAACAGCATGCAATAAAATGCATGGTGTGCAATTTGTTGCATATAAATAAAGAGGTATTCTTTTTTTCTATTTGTTGTTAGAATCAATAAAAAAATTTTTTTTGTGCGTAAGAAAGGATATAAGCAGCTATATTATGTAATATATGCAGAGGATGGCACAAATCTTGCATGTATTTTAGGTGACTGCATAAACGCGCAGTATGCTCTTTAAAACGGAGCAAACGAAAGAATGAAAAAGGAGAGGTCGAACATTCCATGACTCTTGCTACCATCTTATCTCGGGTTGCTAAGCAGTCTTCTTTGACTGTTGCTGTTGCTGCAGCTGAAGACTTAGAAACAATTGAGGCAGTGTATGAAGCTGTGTCAAGGAAAGTTTCTGAATTTATTTTGTTTGGCAACGAAACGACAATTAATGAATTATTCAGGCAGTACCGCCCATCCTTACTCACTCATAAGGCTGTGACGGTCGTACATACGGAGTCCGTTTTAGAAGCGGCTCAATTGGCTGTGCGTTCAGTTCAGCAAGGTCAAGCTCATATCGTAATGAAAGGGAATTTATCCACATCGCTTATCTTAAAAGCTGTGTTAAATAAAGAGCATGGTTTGCGTACGGGAAATGTTTTATCACATGTAGCTGTGTTTGACGTTCCTCACTATGACCGTCCGATTCTTGTAACAGATGCAGCTATGAATATTACGCCATCTCTGGAAGAGAAAGTTCAAATCATTCAAAATGCGGTGAACGTTGCCCACTCTATTGGGGTAGAGATGCCAAAGGTAGCTCCTATTGCAGCGGTTGAAGTTGTGAACCCTTTGATGCCTGCAACAGTAGAGGCTGCGCTTCTTACACAGATGAACCGCAGAGGACAAATTAAAGGCTGCGTTATTGATGGACCTTTAGCACTCGACAATGCCATTAACATAGAAGCAGCCAAGCAAAAAGGCATTCAAAGTGAAGTTGCCGGTCAAGCAGATATATTACTCGTTCCAGCAATTGAAACAGGGAACGTCTTATATAAATCCCTCATTTATTTTGCTAAAGCAAAAGTTGGAGCTATTCTAGCAGGAGCAAAAGCTCCGGTCGTCTTAACATCCAGAGCAGATTCATCAGAAAGTAAATTATACTCACTGGCGCTTGCTATCAGCGTCGCCCAACAGAATTCTTAGGAGGCACTAACAATGAAAATTTTTGACTATATGGAAACATACGATTACGAGCAGTTATTATTTTGCCAAGATAAAGATTCAGGCTTAAAAGCCATTATTGCGATTCACGATACAACAATTGGACCAGCTCTAGGCGGTACGAGAATGTGGACATATGAATCAGAAGAGGCTGCAATTGAAGATGCGCTTCGTCTATCACGCGGAATGACTTATAAAAATGCAGCAGCAGGCTTGAATTTAGGAGGAGGGAAAACGGTTATTATCGGAGATCCTCGCAAAGACAAAAATGAAGCGATGTTCCGTGCATTTGGTCGCTTTATTCAAGGGTTAAATGGTCGATATATTACAGCAGAAGATGTGGGCACAACGGTAGAGGATATGGATATTGTATATGAGGAAACGGATTATGTAACGGGTGTATCTCCTGCTTTTGGTTCATCAGGCAATCCATCACCAGTCACAGCCTACGGCGTATACCGAGGAATTAAAGCAGCAGCAAAAGAAGCATTTGGAACAGATATGCTTGAAGGAAAAGTAGTAGCTGTCCAAGGTGTAGGAAACGTAGCGTATAATTTATGCCGCCACCTTCACGAAGAAGGAGCGAAACTTATTGTAACGGATATTAATAAAGAAGCTGTTCAGCGTGCGGTAGAAGAATTTGGTGCGCAAGCAGTAGACCCGAATGATATTTATGGTGTAGAATGTGATATCTATGCTCCTTGTGCACTCGGAGCAACGATTAACGATGAAACGATCCCTCAAATAAAAGCAAAAGTTATTGCAGGGGCAGCTAATAATCAATTGAAAGAAACGCGTCATGGTGATTTAATTCATGAATTAGGCATTGTATATGCACCCGACTATGTTATTAACGCAGGAGGCGTTATTAACGTAGCTGATGAGCTAGTTGGGTATAACCGTGAGCGTGCGCTGAAAAAAGTTGAAGGTATTTATGATAATATTGAAAAGGTAGTTGAAATCTCAAAGCGAGATGGCATTCCAACCTATCTAGCAGCAGATCGCTTAGCTGAAGAAAGAATTGAAAAGCTGCGTCGTTCACGCAGTCAATTTTTACAAAATGGACAGCATATTTTAAGTAGACGTCATACGCGCTAATGTTTGAGCTGAAGGCTAGGCAAAAGGAATAAATGAAATCCTTTCGACCTAGCCTTCGTTTATGAGAATGATAAGGTAGGAGGACATGTGTTGGATATGCACGAATATCGAATGCTGATAATAAATCCGGGTTCAACGTCCACAAAAATTGGCGTGTTTCACAACGATAAACCAATTTTTGATCGAACAATCCGCTACGATTCACAGCAAATGAATCAGTTTGAGACGATATATGCACAGTATGAGTTCCGTAAAAACTCGATTTTAGAGGCACTTGATGAAGAAGGGATTAATTTATCTAAATTAAGTGCAGTATGTGGAAGAGGAGGGCTTTTACGCCCGATTGAAGGCGGCACATATGAAGTAAATCAAGCCATGCTCAAAGATTTAAAAGACGGTTATGCCGGCCATCATGCTTCAAATTTAGGCGGGATTTTAGCTTTTGAGATTGCGTCTGGATTAAATATTCCAGCGTACATTGTTGATCCAGTGGTGGTAGATGAGCTAAGTGACATCGCTCGTATCTCAGGAACTCCTTTTATGGAAAGGAAAAGCATCTTTCACGCGCTGAATCAAAAATCGGTTGCTCGAAAAGTGGCTAAAGAAATGAATAACACATATGAACAAATGAACGTTATTGTTACCCATATGGGTGGAGGCATTACAGTCGGAGTTCATCAACGCGGAAAAGTAATTGATGTGAACAATGGCCTGCACGGTGACGGTCCTTTTAGTCCAGAGCGCGCTGGCGGTGTACCGGTTGGTGAATTAGTTCGTCTTTGCTTTTCAGGTCAGTATTACCGCGAGGAGATTATGAAAATGCTTGTAGGAAAAGGCGGGCTTGTCGGTTATTTGGGCACATCTGACGTGCAGAAAGTCGAATTGATGGTGAAAAATGGAAACGAAAAAGCTAAGCTTATCTACGAAGCAATGGCTTATCAAATTTCGAAGGAAATTGGAGCTGCCAGTACGGTATTGCATGGAAAAGTAGATGCCATTATTTTAACGGGAGGCATTGCTTATTCAAAAGCGTTTGTTGAGCTGATTATTAATCATGTAAAGTGGATTGCAGATGTCATTGTTTATCCTGGAGAAAATGAGCTTCAAGCGCTAGCTGAAGGGGCTCTACGAGTGCTTACAGGTGAAGAAGAAGTGAAGGAATATAAAGGCGCTTAATAGCGTTTGCAGAAAGGTGTGAAGCAGTGTGGCAAAAGAATATGATTTGGTCATTCTCGGCGGTGGAACCGGAGGGTACGTAGCAGCTATTCGTGCCTCTCAGTTAGGTCTATCGGTAGCGGTTGTGGAAAAAAATAAGTTAGGCGGCACATGCCTGCACGCAGGGTGTATCCCAAGCAAAGCTTTACTAAGAAGTGCAGAAGTCTATCAAACGGCTAAGAAAAGCAGTGAATTTGGCGTAGAAACGTCCAATGTACTATTGAACTATGCACGTGTACAAGAACGAAAGTCAGAAATTGTTTCACAGTTACATAATGGTGTCAAACAGCTAATGAAAAAAGGTAAAATTGAGGTATATGAAGGAATTGGACGTATTTTAGGACCTTCTATTTTTTCTCCTATGCCAGGAACTATCTCCGTCGAATTAAAAAGCGGTGAAGAGAACGAAATGCTTATTCCAAAGAATGTAATTGTCGCAACAGGGTCTCGTCCTAGAACATTACCTGGTTTAACGATTGACGGAGAGAAAGTAATCACTTCAGATGAAGCATTAAAGATGGAAACACTTCCTGCTTCTATTATTATTGTGGGAGGCGGCGTTATCGGAATTGAATGGGCGTCAATGCTCACAGATTTTGATGTTGATGTAACGGTTGTTGAATACAGCGATCGAATTTTACCAACAGAAGATCAAGATATCTCCCGTGAAATGACGAAGCTTTTAAAAGCAAAAGGAGTTACCATTATTACTTCTGCTAAAGTAATGGCTGATACACTGTCTATTGATGGTCAGGTGAAAATTTCCGCTCAAGTAGGAGACGATATGCAAGAATATGAAGCAGAAAAGCTGCTTGTATCTGTAGGGCGTCAAGCGAATGTCGAAGGAATTGGTCTCGAGAATACCGATATTGTAGTAGAAAACGGTGTGATTGCCACAAATGATTTTTATCAAACGAAAGAATCTCATATCTACGCAATTGGAGATGTGATTGGCGGACTGCAGCTTGCACATGTAGCTTCTCACGAAGGAATTGTAGCTGTTGAGCATTTACATGGTGAAAAGCCTTTGAAGATTGATTATACAACAATCTCTAAATGCGTATACAGCAGCCCGGAGGCAGCAAGTGTAGGATTAACAGAACAAGAAGCAAAACAGCAAGGGTTTCAGCTGAAGGTTGGAAAGTTTCCGTTTAAGGCCGTTGGAAAAGCTCTTGTATATGGAGAGGCAGAGGGATTTGTTAAAATTATTGCTGATGCCGACACAAATGATGTCCTTGGTGTGCATATGATTGGACCTCACGTGACGGATATGATCTCTGAAGCAGGTCTTGCAAAGGTATTGGATGCTACACCATGGGAAATTGCTCATACCATTCATCCTCACCCTAGCCTTTCAGAAGCGATGGGAGAAGCTTCATTAGCTGTAGATGGAAAAGCGATTCATTTTTGATGATTAAAGGAGGTTTAAACATGACAAAAAACCGTCATGAATCATTAGGATTAACTGATGAACAAGTACTTGAAATGTACCGCACTATGCTGCTTGCACGAAAAATTGATGAGCGTATGTGGCTATTAAATCGTGCAGGGAAGGTGCCTTTTGTTATTTCATGTCAAGGTCAAGAAGCCGCTCAAGTTGGCGCAGCTTTTGCCTTAAATAGAGAGAATGATTACATATTACCTTATTACCGCGATCTGGGTGTTGTGCTAGCATTTGGAATGACTGCGCGTGATTTAATGCTTTCTGGGTTTGCTAAAGCAGAAGATCCAAACTCAGGAGGTCGTCAAATGCCAGGTCACTTTGGGCATAAGGAAAAGCGAATTGTAACAGGATCTTCTCCAGTTACAACACAGGTGCCTCATGCAGTAGGAATCGCTTTAGCAGGACGATTGGAGAAAAAAGACTTAGTAACGTTTGTTACGTTTGGAGAAGGATCTTCCAACCAAGGAGATTTCCACGAAGGCGCGAACTTTGCAGGTGTTCATAAGCTTCCTGTTATCTTTATGTGTGAAAATAACAAGTATGCGATTTCTGTTCCGGTTGAAAAGCAGCTAGGATGCGCAAAAGTATCTGATCGTGCAATTGGATATGGCATGCCAGGCTACACAATTGATGGAAACGACGTCCTTGAAGTATACCGAGTGGTAAAAGAAGCAAGAGATCGTGCATCCAGAGGAGAAGGGCCTACTCTTATTGAAACTGTTTCAGAGCGTTTGACTGCCCATTCAAGTGATGACGATGATCGTGCATATCGCGGAGCAGAAGAATTGTCTGAAGCTAAAAAGAGCGATCCGCTTGCGTACTTTGCGACTTATTTAAAAGAGGTTAACGTGTTAACCGATGAACGAGAAAAACAAATGCTTGATGATATTATGAACATCGTTAATGATGCAACAGATTATGCTGAAAACGCTCCTTATGCGGAAGCGGAATCGGCTTTAAAATACGTGTACGGTGAGTAAGGAGGAGAACATATGCCGGTTATTTCATATATTGATGCAGTAACAATGGCCATTCGTGAAGAAATGGAAAGAGATTCCCGCGTGTTTGTATTAGGAGAAGACGTAGGGAAAAAAGGCGGCGTATTTAAAGCAACCAACGGACTATACGAACAGTTCGGGGAAGAAAGAGTCATTGACACACCTCTTGCAGAGTCTGCTATTGCAGGCGTAGGAATCGGAGCGGCAATGTACGGCATGCGTCCGATTGCTGAAATGCAATTTGCTGATTTTATTATGCCTGCAGTCAATCAAATTGTGTCAGAAGCAGCGAAAATTCGCTATCGTTCTAATAATGATTGGAGTTGTCCAATTACAATTCGAGCTCCTTACGGCGGCGGAGTTCACGGTGCTCTTTATCATTCTCAATCTGTTGAAGCACTATTTGCCAATACGCCAGGGTTAAAGATTGTGATGCCTTCTACGCCTTATGACGTAAAAGGATTATTAAAAGCAGCTATTCGTGATGATGATCCAGTTCTTTTCTTTGAGCATAAGCGTGCGTACCGTTTGATTAAAGGAGAAGTCCCTGAAGATGATTATGTACTTCCGATTGGCAAAGCAGATATAAAGAGAGAAGGAGACGACATCACGGTTATTACATATGGTCTTTGTGTACACTTTGCTCTTCAAGCTGCTGAAAAACTGGAAGCAGACGGTATTTCAGCACACATCTTAGATTTAAGAACGGTCTATCCGCTTGATAAAGAAGCTATTATTGAAGCGGCATCTAAAACAGGTAAGGTCCTGCTTTTAACGGAAGACAACAAAGAAGGCAGCATCATGAGCGAAGTAGCAGCTATTATTGCTGAACACTGCTTATTCGATTTAGATGCGCCAATTCAGCGCCTTGCTGGCCCTGATGTTCCAGCTATGCCGTATGCACCAACAATGGAAAAATATTTTATGGTGAATCCAGATAAAGTAGAAAAAGCAATGAGAGAATTAGCTCAATTTTAAAAGGAGTTGTATCAATTGGCTATTGAAAAAATTACGATGCCGCAGCTCGGTGAAAGTGTAACAGAAGGTACAATTAGCAAATGGCTCGTTTCTGTTGGAGATCACGTAAATAAGTACGACCCGTTAGCTGAAGTCATGACGGATAAAGTAAATGCTGAAGTGCCTTCTTCTTTTAGTGGAACAATTAAAGAGTTAATTGCAGGTGAAGATGATACTTTGCCTGTAGGAGAAGTGATTTGTTTAATTGAAGTAGAAGGAACTGTACCTCAAAAAGAACAGAAAACGTCTGATAAGACTGTAGAAGAATCAGCGTCAAAAACAGCGGACAGTCAATCCAATAAAAGTCGGTACTCTCCAGCTGTTATGCGTCTGTCACAAGAACATAATATTAATTTAGATACCGTGACAGGAACAGGGGCGGGCGGCCGCATTACGAGAAAAGATATTTTAGCTGTTATCGAAAAAGGCGGAGCTGCTGAAGTGAAAGAAACACCTGCATCAACAGTTCAGCCAGAAGCACCTGTAGCGGCAGCTGCTCCAAAAACGCAGCAGCCCGCGCCGGTTGTGTCTGCAGCAGGAGATCAAGAAATCCCTGTTACAGGCGTGCGTAAAGCTATTGCAGCAAATATGCTTCGCAGCAAGCACGAAATTCCGCATGCATGGACAATGGTTGAAGTTGATGTAACGAACTTAGTTTCTTATCGTGATGCATTAAAGACGGAGTTCAAACAAAAAGAGGGTTTTAACTTAACGTATTTTGCGTTCTTCGTAAAAGCAGTGGCTCAAGCTTTAAAAGAATTCCCTCAAATGAATTCAATGTGGGCAGGAGACCGTATTGTTCAGAAAAAAGACATTAATGTGTCCATTGCTGTTGCAACAGACGATGCTTTGTTTGTGCCGGTTATTAAACAAGCCGATGAAAAGACAATCAAAGGCATTGCGCGTGAAATTACAGAGCTCGCGCAAAAAGTTCGTACGGGTTCATTGAAGTCTGAAGACATGCAGGGCGGAACGTTTACTGTTAACAACACAGGCTCATTTGGTTCCGTGCAATCAATGGGGATTATTAATTACCCGCAAGCGGCTATTTTACAAGTAGAATCTATTGTAAAACGTCCGGTTATTATTGATAACATGATTGCTGTTCGAGATATGGTTAACTTATGTTTATCCCTTGATCACCGCGTGTTAGACGGCTTGGTGTGCGGCAGATTCTTGGCAAGAGTTAAAGAGATTTTAGAATCTACTTCTAAAGAGAATACGTCTGTCTATTAAAACAGAGGCTGGCACAAAATATTTTAGCTGAAGGAAGATCCGAACGATGAATTGAGATTCTTGATAGAGAATCCAACTCGTTCGGATTTTTTATGGTGATGGTAAACGTAGGTTAATTATGTCTCGGCCTCTTTTTATTTTGAAGCAATGATTGAACAATTTGTAAAAGATGTATTAAAATAAAAGAAGAATCATCAAACTTCAAAGTGTAATCATCTCGGTTTAGCAGGCAGCTATTAACTGTAAAGGGGCATGGAAATGAAAACAAATACATTATCATTTCATGAATTTACACGTACACCTAAAGAAGATTGGGCACAGGAAGTTAGCAAAAATACCGCGATCTCTTCAAAAGAAACGTTAGAAAACATCTTTTTGAAACCGCTTTATTTCGAAAGTGATACGGCACATTTAGACTACTTACAGCAGAGTCCGGCGGGAATAGATTGTTTAAGAGGAGCCGGTAAAGAATCATACATACTAGGGGAATGGGAAATCACCCAAAAAATCGACTTACCTTCTATTAAAGAAAGCAATAAACTTCTTTTACACAGTTTGAGAAATGGACAAAATACGGCCGCTTTTACATGCAGTGAAGCAATGAGGCAAGGGAAAGACGTTGATGAAGCAACTGAAGCTGAAGTAGCCTCAGGCGCTACAATTTCTACTTTAGAGGATGTTGCTCATTTGTTTCAGCATGTAGCTCTTGAAGCGGTGCCTTTATTTTTAAATACGGGATGTACATCCGTTCCACTTCTTTCGTTTCTAAAAGCATACTGTGTTGATCATAACTTTAATATGAGACAGCTAAAAGGAACGGTTGGAATGGATCCGCTCGGCACCCTTGCTGAATATGGAAGAGTTCCACTTTCTACTCGAGATTTATACGATCATTTAGCATACGCAACGCGTTTGGCTCACAGTAATGTTCCAGAGCTCAAAACGATCATTGTATCAAGCATTCCTTACCATAACAGCGGTGCAAACGCTGTTCAAGAACTAGCTTATATGCTTGCTACAGGGGTGCAGTATATTGATGAATGCATAAAACGCGGTTTGTCCTTACATCAAGTTTTACCTCACATGACCTTTTCTTTTTCAGTTAGCTCACATTTATTTATGGAAATATCAAAACTTCGTGCTTTTCGCATGCTTTGGGCAAATGTGGTTCGTGCTTTTGATGACACGGCCGTTTCAGTGCCGTTTATCCATACGGAAACGTCACATCTTACACAGTCTAAAGAAGACATGTATACAAATGCATTAAGGAGCACGGTTCAAGCATTTGCTTCTATTGTAGGAGGAGCGGATAGTCTGCATATTGAACCATATGATTCCGTCACATCTTCATCTTCTCAGTTCGCTCATCGCCTTGCCCGTAACACTCACTTAATTTTGCAGCACGAAACACATATATCAAAAGTAATGGATCCTGCCGGAGGCTCTTGGTACGTTGAAGCCTACACACATGAATTAATGACAAAAGCTTGGGAGTTATTTGGCAACATTGAAGACCACGGCGGAATGGAAGAAGCTTTAAAACAAGGGCGAATTCAAGATGAAGTTGAACAAATGAAAGTAAAAAGACAAGAGGATATAGAGTGCCGAATTGAGCGCTTGATCGGAGTCACACACTATGCTCCTAAGCAACAGGATGCATCTCAAGAGATAAAAAGCACGCCGTTTAAAAAAGAAGAAATAAAAATGGATAAATACAGTGATCAGAACGCTTCGGAATTTTCATCAAATCTTTCGCTAGAGGACTATACAAAGCTAGCATCTAAAGGGGTAACAGCAGGGTGGATGCTAAAACAAATGGCGAAGCAGACACAGCCTGACAGTGTTGTGCCGCTCACTAAGTGGAGAGCAGCAGAGAAGTTTGAAAAAATACGGGTTTATACAAAGGGAATGAGCATTGGCATTATGGAGCTCACCGATCCTAGCAGCCGTAAAAAAGCTGAGATTGCCCGGTCTTTATTTGAAAGTGCAGGCTTTGCGTGTGAAACAATTAAAAACATAGATTCCTATGTGGAGATAGCAGATTGGATGAATGAACAAAAGCACGAAGCATATGTGATCTGTGGAAGTGATGAACTCGTGGAAAAGCTCTTAACAAAAGCGATGACTTATTTTGAGGAAGATTCTGTTTATGTGTACGTAGTAGGGGAAGAACATGTATCACGCAAAACGCAGTGGCAGCAAAAAGGTGTAATGAGCGTCATACATCCTAAGACGAATGTTATTCAATGCGTTAAGAAGTTATTATGTGCTTTGGAGGTAGAAGTTCATGTATAAAAAGCCTTCTTTTTCTAATATTCCATTATCATTTTCAAAGCAGCAAAGAGAAGATGACGTGACTCAAAGTTCATACACTGCTTTTCAAACAAATGAACAAATTGAATTAAAATCAGTGTATACAAAAAAAGACAGAGATAACCTCGACTTTATTCACTTTGCACCTGGTGTCCCACCGTTTGTGAGAGGACCGTATGCAACGATGTATGTGAATCGGCCTTGGACTATTAGACAGTATGCAGGATACTCAACGGCGGAGGAAAGCAATGCCTTTTACCGCCGAAACCTAGCTGCTGGACAGAAAGGGCTGTCTGTTGCTTTTGACCTCGCTACCCACCGCGGCTATGACTCTGATCATCCAAGAGTTGTTGGAGACGTAGGGAAAGCAGGTGTTGCAATTGATTCAATGATGGATATGAAGCAGCTGTTTGAAGGGATTCCGCTTGATCAAATGTCCGTGTCGATGACGATGAACGGGGCGGTGCTTCCTATTTTAGCTTTCTACATCGTAACAGCTGAAGAACAAGGCGTAAAAAAAGAAAAGCTGGCTGGAACGATTCAAAACGATATTTTAAAAGAATATATGGTGCGCAATACATATATTTATCCTCCTGAGATGTCAATGCGAATCATTGCGGATATTTTTAAATATACAGCGGAGTACATGCCGAAATTTAACAGTATCAGTATATCAGGCTATCATATGCAAGAAGCAGGTGCTCCAGCAGACTTAGAGCTTGCTTATACGCTTGCAGATGGACTTGAATATGTACGAACCGGCTTGAAAGCGGGAATTACAATTGACGCATTTGCTCCGAGGCTATCCTTTTTCTGGGCAATTGGAATGAACTATTTTATGGAAGTAGCGAAAATGAGAGCAGGGAGGCTGCTCTGGGCAAAACTAATGAAGCAGTTTGAGCCGGATAATCCTAAATCTCTAGCTCTTAGAACGCATTCTCAAACGTCCGGATGGAGCTTAACGGAGCAGGATCCATTTAATAATGTTATTAGAACATGCGTCGAAGCTCTGGCTGCAGTATCAGGACATACGCAGTCGCTTCATACAAACGCACTGGATGAAGCGATTGCTCTTCCAACTGATTTTTCAGCTAGAATTGCCCGAAATACGCAGCTTTATTTGCAAAATGAAACGGAGATTTGTTCCGTTATTGATCCTTGGGGAGGCTCTTATTATGTGGAATCATTAACGAATGAATTAATGATAAAAGCGTGGAAGCACCTTGAAGAAATAGAGCAGCTCGGCGGAATGACAAAAGCAATAGAAGCAGGCGTACCTAAAATGAAGATAGAAGAAGCCGCTGCGCGCAGACAAGCAAGAATAGACTCGCAGGCAGAAATTATTGTAGGTGTGAATCAGTTTCAGCCGGAGCAAGAAGAACCGCTTGATATTCTTGATATTGATAACACAGCAGTTCGAATGAAGCAGCTGGAAAAGTTAAAGAAAATACGCAGTGAACGTAACGAACAAGCGGTAATCGAAGCGCTTAATCGACTGACCAATTGTGCCAAAACAGGTGAAGGGAATCTCCTTGCTTTTGCGGTTGAAGCTGCGAGAGCTAGAGCTACACTAGGTGAAATTTCAGAAGCTATTGAGAAAGTGGCTGGAAGACATCAGGCTACTTCTAAGTCAGTCAGCGGGGTATACAGTGCAGAGTTTGTGCATCGAGATCAAATCGAAGAAGTTCGAAAGCTCACGGCTGAATTTTTAGAGGAAGAAGGAAGACGCCCAAGAATTTTAGTCGCGAAAATGGGGCAAGACGGTCATGACAGAGGATCGAAAGTTATTTCAACAGCCTTTGCTGACCTTGGCTTTGATGTTGATATTGGTCCTTTATTTCAAACGCCTCAAGAAACAGCAAGGCAAGCTGTAGAAAACGACGTACATGTAATTGGCATAAGCTCTTTGGCAGCCGGGCATAAAACGTTACTGCCGCAGCTTGTTGATGAGTTAAAGAAATTAGAGCGCGACGATATCGTTGTTATTGTCGGAGGCGTTATTCCTAAACAAGACTATTCATTTCTTTTAGAACACGGCGCTTCTGCAATCTTTGGACCTGGAACAGTAATCCCAAAAGCGGCCGTTTCCGTCTTACATGAAATAAAGAAACGGTTAGAAGAATAGTTGGTGAAGACAATTGGTGAAATTAAAAACGGTACAAGATTATACACAAGGGCTGCTTGAAGGGAAAAGAACAGCGTTAGCTCAAGCCATTACTTTAATTGAAAGTAAAGCGCCGAAGCATAAAGTAATAGCACAACAGCTGATTAAAGAAATCTATCCTCATACGGGGCATTCAGTGCGCATTGGTTTTACAGGCGTACCCGGAGCAGGAAAAAGTACGCTGATTGACAAATTTGGGTCGTACCTATGCAAAAATGGCCATTCCGTTGCAGTTTTGGCAGTCGATCCAAGCAGTACCTTGTCTGGAGGAAGTATTTTAGGAGATAAAACGAGAATGGAGCTGCTTACCAAACAAGAGAACGCTTTTGTCCGTCCTTCACCTTCTCAAGGAACGCTTGGAGGTGTTCATCTTAAAACGAGAGAAGCCATTTTTCTTTGTGAAGCGGCTGGGTATAACATCATATTTGTCGAAACGATGGGTGTTGGCCAAGGTGAAATGATTGTAAAAGAGATGGTAGACTTCTTTGTTCTGCTTGCTTTGACCGGAGCAGGAGATGATTTGCAAGGAATTAAAAAAGGGCTGCTTGAATGGGTTAATTTGATTTGTGTAAACAAAGCAGACGGGGATAACCGGCTAAAAGCAGAAGTGACTGCAAAAGAATACGAAAGCGTCATCGGTTTCCTTCACGGTCATTCTGGAGGGTGGAACCCACAGGTCATCACAACTTCTGCTTATGAAGAAGCATCGTTTCAAGACTTGTGGAAGATAATTTGTGACTATAAGGAATGGATGAATAAAAATGATCTGTTTTATACAGTAAGGCGAAAGCAAATGAAGGCATGGTTACAAGCAAGTGTTAATGAATATTTACAAGAATCATTTTATGGACATCCTTTAGTTAAGCAAACGTTAGGGGATGTTGAAAAACAAATGATGACGGGAGATGTCACAATGGCTGAAGCTCTCGAACGCTTGATTAAAACCTACCAGCAGGCGATGAAGGAAATATAAAAAAGGATCCTGCATTTTATGCGGATCCTTCTACACTAGGGAGTTAAGAGTATGGTTTTCTAGCTGTAAAAATAGTATCACCATTTCTTTTCTTGTTTAATCTTGATTACCAAGAAAAAATGAGTCAAAGCAATCGCCTTTTTAGTTTTCGTTTGCTATTATAAAGAATAGATAGCAAAAGGGAGGTATGAAAATGAATATCGATTTTAACTTGTTTATGAACGACGTTGTTCGTCAAGCCCGTAAAGAAATTACAGCTGCTGGTTATACAGAATTAACGACGGCTGAAGCGGTAGATGAAACGTTTAAAAAGCCTGGTACAACGCTTGTAATGGTGAATTCAGTCTGCGGTTGTGCAGGAGGTATTGCAAGACCTGCTGCAGCGCACGCTGTACATTATGATAAACGTCCAACAAACTTGGTTACAGTATTTGCTGGGCAAGATAAAGAAGCAACTGCGCGTGCACGCGAATACTTTGAAGGTTATCCGCCTTCGTCTCCATCTTTCGCCTTATTAAAAGACGGAAAAATTATCACAATGGTAGAACGTCACGAAATTGAAGGCCACGAGCCAATGTCAGTTGTGATGAAGCTGCAAGAAGCATTCGAACAGCATTGTGAAGAAGTGTAAGAGAGAAGCCGTTTTAAACGGCTTCTTTTTTTATGCGTTTTTTTACCTATCTGTATGCAGGCTTTCTAGAGAGTGGAAAATGTTGAGAAAAGGTATTTTCAAATAGTGAAACTTATATTTAAAAAAGATATTGCATATTTATAACATTGTGTTAAAATACATTTATATGAATATATATTTAAATTTCGACATTTACTTGCAATAGTAAAAAACTTATTTCATAATATTATTAATTTTTAAAAAATAATGTAAGGAATAAACTAGGGGGAACGAAGATGAAATTGAAGAAGTGGTTATCGGTAACGGCAATTGGTCTTTTAACAGCAGGCGTTTTAGCTGCATGCGGAGCAGGAGAAGGAACGTCTAATGGCGGAGCAAGCAGCGACGACAAAGATAAAAAAGTACTAGTAATGGGAACATCAGCAGATTACCCACCATTTGAATATATTGATACGGCGAAAGGTGATAGTGAAGCAATCGGATTTGACGTAGATTTAGCAAAAGCAATCGGTAAAAAGTTAGGTTATGACGTACAGGTGAAGGATATGGAATTTGGCGGATTAATTCCAGCTTTACAATCTAATAAAGTCGATTTAGTTTTAGCTGGTATGACGCCAACTGAAAAGCGTAAAAAGAACGTGGACTTCTCAGACGTATATTATGAAGCAAAAAACATGATTGTATCGAAGAAAGATGCGCCAATTAAAAATGCAGAAGAACTAAAAGGGAAAACAGTCGGTGTACAAACTTCTTCTATCCAAGCAGACGAAGCAAAAGAAATTGCAAAAGAAGTTGACGGAGTAAATGTAACAACGCGTGACCGTATTCCAGAACTAATTCAAGAAATGAAATCAAATCGTATCGATGCAGCGATTATTGAAGATACAGTAGCTAAAGGGTATGTGAACAAAGACAAAAGCTTGCAAATGTCTGATACAGGACGTCCAGATTCAAGTAAAGGATCAGCAATCGCATTTCCTAAAGACAGCAAGCTAACGAATGACTTTAACCGTGAATTAAAGAAAATGAAAGAAAACGGTGAATTAGATAAATTAATCGTTAAGTGGTTTGACGACCAAAAATAAGAATGATAGTTAGAGAGGAATGGAACTAGGCATGAATTTGGATTTTTCGCAAATCGTGCCTTCTATGCCTTATATTTTAAAAGGGATAGGGGTAACGATACAGATAGTCCTAGCTTCAGCAATTTTAGGGTTTGTGCTGGGAGTTATTTTATCTTTATGTAAAATCAGCCGCAATAAACCTCTTCAATGGTTTGCGGATGCATATACGTCCGTGTTTCGCGGAACACCGCTAGTACTGCAATTATTATTAATATACTTTGGATTACCTCAGCTGCTCGGGTTTGATATTGCCCCGTTTCCAGCGGCCGTTGCTGCGTTCGGGCTAAACTCTGCAGCATATATATCTGAAATTATTCGCGCTGGTATTTTAGCTGTTGATAAAGGACAGCGTGAAGCGGCATTAGCGTTAGGAATTCCTTATCGCCGCATGATGGGACAAATTATTTTGCCACAGGCACTTAAAAATATTTTACCTGCTTTAATGAATGAGTTCATTACATTAACAAAGGAATCAGCTATCGTTACAGTTATTGGAGCACTCGACATTATGCGCCGTGCTTACATTGTAGGTGGAGAAAAATTCGCCTACCTTGAACCGTTAATTTTTGCAGGGTTGATTTATTATGTAATGGTAATGGGCTTAACGCTCCTTGGTAAAGCAGTCGAGAGGAGAATGAGAAAAGGTGATTAACGTTGAAAATTTACACAAATCATTTGGTAAAAATGAAGTTTTAAAAGGTATTTCAACTACGATTAAAGAAAAAGAAGTCGTAGCTGTTATTGGCCCTTCTGGTTCTGGTAAATCTACTTTTTTACGCTGTATGAACCTGCTTGAAGAACCGACGAGCGGAGTAGTTTCAATTAACGGTCAAGTGATTACAGATAAAAAAACAAACATTATGCGTGTGCGTGAAAACGTAGGAATGGTATTTCAGCATTTTCACTTGTTTCCACATATGACAGTGCTTGAAAATTTGACGTATGCTCCGATGACGGTAAAAGGCGTGTCAAGAGAAACGGCTGTTGCTAAAGGCAAAGAATTACTCCAAAAAGTGGGACTTGCTCAAAAAGCCAACGAGTTTCCAAATCGCTTATCGGGCGGTCAAAAGCAGCGTGTAGCTATTGCCAGAGCACTGGCAATGGAGCCGAAAGTGATGCTGTTTGACGAACCAACCTCAGCATTAGATCCAGAGATGGTAAAAGAAGTACTAGATGTAATGAAGTCGCTAACAGAAACAGGAATGACGATGGTCATTGTAACGCATGAAATGGGATTTGCACGAGAAGTAGCGGATCGTGTGCTGTTTTTAGACGGCGGTGTTCTTGTTGAAGATGCGCCTCCGGCTGAATTTTTCTCAGCGCCTAAAAGCAAGCGTGCTAAAGATTTCTTAGAAAAGATTTTATAATAAAAAAGTGCAGGAAGAGTACGATCTTTTCTGCACTTTTTTTATTGGAATTTATACGGTACAGCAAGATTTAAGGTTGTGTTATTTTTCTATTCGTGTTAATAAAGAATAGAGTATTTTATCACACTAAAAAGAAACCAACATGTAGGAGTCTAGAAAATGAAATTTAAAATTGGGTACCGGACAATTAAAACAGCCGTCGGTACATCACTGGCTATTATTATAGCTCAGTTCTTTCACCTCGAGTTTTTTGTATCAGCTGGAATTATCACCATTTTGTGCATTCAAAATTCAAAGAAAAAATCGTTGCGAAGTGCAAGCGATCGTTTTATTGCTTGTTCTTTATCCATTCTGTTTTCGTTTATATTCTTTGAAGGGATTGCTTATCATCCACTTGTTATAGGACTGATGCTGCTTTTGTTTATCCCGGTTACGGTTATATTCAAAGTTAATGCAGGCATTGTTACAAGCTCCGTTATTTTGCTTCATATTTACTCCAAAGGAAATATGACATGGGGAATCGTCTTTAATGAACTTGGCTTAATTGTAATTGGGATAGGTGTTGCCCTGCTTGTGAATTTATACATGCCAAGTTTAGATCAAGAGCTTCGCACGTATCAGCAAGAAATTGAAGAAAATTTCCGGTCGATGTTAAAAGAAATTGCCCTGTATCTCAGAACCAATGACAGCAGTTGGGACGGTAAGGAAATTGCAGATACGGTAAAAATTTTAGAAAAAGCAAAAAGCCTTGCGTTTCGTGATGTAGAAAATCATTTTGTGCGTGGGGAAAATTATTATTACCGCTATTTTAAAATTCGTGAAAAACAGCTTGAAATTATTGAGCGTACGCTTCCTCTTATTACCGCTATTGATTTGGTGGTAGAACAGCGCTACATGATTGCCGATTTCATTGAAGAATTAAGTCTATCCATCCACCCCGGTAATACAGCAAAATTATTTTTAGCCAAACTTCAGCATTTACGAGAAGCATTTGCAGAGATGCCGCTTCCCAAAACACGGGAAGAGTTTGAAGCGCGTGCCGATTTACTGCACGTAGTCAAAGAAATTGAACAATATTTGGTTATTAAACAAACCTTAAAAATAAGCTAAACAGCATGCATGTTGTTTAGCTTGCTTACGAACACTAAATAAGATAAGAGATATCTCTCTTGTCTTTTACTTAGGACTAACGTAAGGTGGTGGATTACATGCATGTGTTTGCTTTTATCCTTTTACTACTATCTCCAGTTTGGCCATTAGGAGAAAATCCGTTGCCAAATGATCCTTATATTATTATTAATAAACAGAGCAATGAGCTTGCTTATATTCAAAATAAAGAAATTAAACAAATTATTAAAGTAGCAACGGGGAAAACAGTTAATCTGACGCCCGAAGGGGAGTTCACGGTAACAGTAAAAGCTGTTAATCCTTATTATCGGAGAAATAATATTGAAGGAGGCGCTCCTCAAAATCCTCTAGGTGTAAGGTGGATTGGGTTTGATGCAAGAGAGACTGACGGACGTATTTATGGCATTCACGGTACAAATCAGCCGGATTCCATTGGTAAATATGTATCGAATGGCTGTATTCGCGTAGAAAATCGTGAAGTAAGCCATTTATATGATCAAGTCCCGTTAGGTACAAAAGTCTGGATTGTATCTACAGATCAATCTTTTGAAGAGTTAGCCGCTCAAAAAGGCATTGTGAATATACAGCAAAAGACTGGTGACTAGTCACCAGTCTTTTTTATATGTTTGCATTGCACAAAGAAGCAGCAGTGCATCTATGTTTTTAGTCATCAGTCTCGATTAAAACCACATGGCAAGTCCCGCTAAAAGCGTAGATATTAACATGACAAGAAGCATTAAAAACACAATGGTTTTTTGGATTTTCTTATTAGACATACAACCAAAGTCCTCCTACACGTTTTTTTCTTATTTTACATGTCTTCCGCTGCTTAGACAAGCAACTTTCTGTAGATACGCCAGCAGGAGATTTCTTTTGTTTTCAAGAATATGTGTAAATGAAAACGCTTTTTTAAAGAGGTGAGAAAGTGATAAAAGGAATTGATCACATAGGAATAGCTGTAAAATCAATTGAAGGCAGCCTCCCTTTTTATGAAAAGGTATTAGGACTGTCTCTATTAAAAGTAGAAGAAGTAGAAGAACAAGGAGTAAAAGTTGCTTTTATTCAGTGCGGCAACGTAAAAATTGAATTATTAGAGCCGCTCTTTGAAGACAGTGCAGTCGGCGCGTTCATCCAAAAGAGAGGTGAAGGTCTTCATCATGTGGCTTTAGGTGTGCGCACGATTGAAGAACGGATTAACGAGTTAAAGGAAAAGGGTGTACAAATGATTGACGATGTTCCGAGAAAAGGCGCAGGGGAAGCATCCATTGCTTTTTTGCATCCAAAGTCAGCAAACGGTGTTCTTTATGAGCTCTGTGAAAAAACACTAGAGGAGGAGAAGAAACATGGTTGACATTTATGATAAATTAAATGAATTGTACGATAAGCGCCGGAAGATCGAGTTAGGCGGTGGAGACGAAAAAATTGAAAAACAGCACCATAAAGGGAAACTAACGGCACGCGAACGAATTGAAATTCTTTTGGATGAACATACATTTGTCGAATTAAATCCATTTATTGAACATCGGTGTGCGGATTTCAGTATGAATAATCAAGTAGGACCAGGAGACGGGGTAGTAACAGGTTACGGCAAGATAAACGGTCGCTCAGTCTATTTGTTTTCGCAAGATTTTACGGTATTCGGAGGCGCGTTAGGTGAAATGCATGCTAAAAAAATTGCGCACGTAATGGACTTAGCTGCTAAAACAGGCGTGCCGTTTATTGGGTTAAATGATTCAGGCGGGGCTCGTATTCAAGAGGGCGTCATGTCTCTTGATGGATACGGTCATATTTTTTATCGAAATGCCATTTATTCGGGTGTCATGCCTCAAATATCTGTTATTATGGGGCCTTGTGCAGGCGGAGCCGTGTACTCACCGGCGATTACGGACTTTGTTTTTATGGTAGAAGAAACAAGTCAAATGTTCATTACAGGACCAAAAGTAATTGAAACGGTAACGGGAGAAAGCATTTCCTCAGAAAATCTTGGAGGAGCAGCTGTTCATAACGAAATTAGCGGTAATGCCCATTTTAGAGGTGCAACAGAACAAGAGGTGCTAGAACAAGTACGAATGCTCTTAAGCTATCTTCCTCAGTCTAGCCAAGAGCAGCCTCCTTTAGCCTCAAAGGCAGAGTGTGATCATTATCGTCCCGATTTATTAGACGTTGTCCCGTTTGATGCCGTGCGCCCTTACGATGTGCGTCAAGTCATTCACCAAGTAGTGGACGAGCACTCATTTTTTGAAGTGCAAAAAGACTTTGCAAGAAATATTGTCATTGGTTTTGCCCGCATAGATGGAAAAGTTGTCGGACTTGTGTGTAACCAGCCTAAAGTAATGGCAGGCAGTTTAGATATTAACTCCTCAGATAAAGCAGCAAGGTTTATTCGATTTTGCGATTCATTTAATATCCCACTTATTACATTTGAAGATGTTACAGGTTTTTTCCCAGGTATCAAGCAGGAACATGGCGGAATTATACGTCATGGTGCTAAAATTTTATATGCATACTCCGAAGCTACCGTTCCGAAAATCACGGTGATTTTGCGAAAGGCGTACGGCGGTGCATACGTAGCTTTAAATAGTAAATCGATTGGAGCGGATCTTGTGTATTCGTGGCCGAATGCCGAAATCGCTGTTATGGGTCCTCAAGGTGCTGCAAATATTATCTTTGCAAACGACATTCGAGGTAGCGAAAACCCAGATGAAACAAGACACGAAAAAATTGAACAGTATCGCGAGAAATTTGCTAATCCTTACGTAGCGGCAAGCGCTGGAATGGTGGATGATGTTATTGATCCTAGGGAAACGCGAATAAAATTAATACAAGCGCTTGAAATGTTGCACAATAAAAAGGAAGAGCGTCCAGCAAAGAAACATGGTAACATACCATTGTAGGTTATTTTTGGAGGGATTACATATTATGATTAATGAACAACGAATCGTTGATTTATTTATTGAATTAGTACAAGTAGACTCAGAAACAAAGCATGAAGAAAAAATTGCTGTTGTACTAAAAGAAAAATTTACCGCATTAGGCGTCGAAGTAGTAGAAGATGATGCCAAAGAAAAAACGGGCCACGGAGCCAACAACTTAATCTGCACACTGCCAGCTACAAAAGAAGGCGTAGACACAATCTACTTTACTTCTCATATGGATACAGTCGTACCTGGAAAGGGTATTAAACCATCTATCGAAGATGGCTATATTAAAAGTGACGGCACGACAATTCTTGGAGCGGATGATAAAGCAGGCTTAGCAGCAATGCTAGAAGCCATCACCGTATTAAAAGAAGAAAACATCGCGCACGGCAAAATTGAATTTATTATTACAGTAGGAGAAGAATCTGGCTTAGTGGGCGCTAAAGCTCTTGATTCTAGTCTCGTAACGGCAAAATTCGGCTATGCTTTAGATAGCGATGGCAAAGTGGGAGACATTATCGTTGCTGCGCCGACGCAAGCAAAAGTAAATGCAACAATTTATGGAAAAACAGCTCATGCAGGTGTAGCTCCTGAACGAGGCGTTTCTGCTATTACGATTGCTTCAAGAGCCATTTCTAAAATGCCGCTTGGACGTATTGATGAAGAGACTACAGCGAATATTGGACGCTTTGAAGGTGGAACGCAAACGAATATCGTGTGTGACCGCGTCGATATTTTAGCAGAAGCTCGTTCATTAATTCCAGAAAAAATGGAAGCACAAGTAGCGAAAATGAAAGAAGCGTTTGAAACAGCTGCACAAGAAATGGGCGGACGTGCAGAAGTTGATATTAAAGTGATGTATCCAGGCTTTAAATTTGGCGATGGAGATCATGTTGTCGAAGTTGCTAAAAAAGCCGTGGCTAATATCGATCGTCCTTCACGCCTGCTTCAAAGCGGAGGCGGAAGCGATGCAAATGTAATCGCAGGCTTTGATATCCCAACAGTAAATTTAGCAGTTGGTTATGAAGACATTCATACAACAAATGAAAAAATTCCGGTAGAAGAACTGGTGAAGACATCTGAACTAGTAGTGTCGATTATTAAAGAAGTAGCAAAATAATAGTTGCAGCCTTGCTTTTATATAAAAGCAAGGCTTTTTACATAGTGAATAGTAAATAGTCTGAATTTTTTAACATAATGTATAATGAAGAAAAGACGGTCGTTTTGTACAATAAAGTTAGTAATACATTTTACCAAAGTAAAAGTTGAAAATAACGTATATAAAAAATATGTAAGCGCTTTCAATTTTAGTTTTATCAACAGATATCCTTGGGAGGTTGATGCAATGCGATCACAGGAAAGTTTGCAGTCCATCATTCAAAACTTTAATGAAGTAGAAAAAGGGTTGTCAAATAGAGAAGCAGTCGAAGAATCTAATCGATGTTTGTACTGTTATGATGCACCCTGTATTCAGGCATGCCCTACAGGAATTGACATCCCGACGTTTATTAAAAAAATTGCATCGGGCAATTTAAAGGGGTCTGCCGAAACGATTATGTCTTCTAATCCCGTAGGAGCAAGCTGTTCGAGAGTTTGTCCAACCGATGAACTATGTGAAGGAGCGTGTGTACTTAACCACTCAACCAAACCAATTATGATTGGAAATTTGCAGCGCTACGCAACGGATTGGGCTATTCAAAATGAACAGGTGCTGTTTGAGAAAGGAAGAGCAAACGGCAAAAAGGTAGCAATTGTTGGTGGAGGTCCGGCGGGTCTCTCTGCAGCAAGAGAACTGGCGCGATTTGGATATGACGTAACCATTTTTGAAGCGGAAAAACAAGCAGGAGGGTTAAATACATATGGAATCGTGTCGTTTCGTCTTCCTCAAGCGATTTCATTCTGGGAAGTTGAACAAGTAAAAAGCTTAGATGTAAAAATTAAAACAAACGTAAGAATTGGAGAAGATATTCTTCCAAGTGAATTGCTGCAGTCGTATGACGCGGTTGTATTAGCTATTGGTATGAGCAAGGTGCCTTCTCTACATGTTGAAGGTGAAGAGCTAGACGGTGTGTATGACGCGATTGATTTTGTGAAAAAAACGAAGTCAGAAGCGTTATCAACAGAATTTGTGGGTAAGCGTGTTGCCGTCATTGGCGCGGGAAATACTGCGATTGATGGTGCTACGTGTTCCGTGCGCTTGGGGGCTGAAAATGTTCAAATTTTATACCGTCGTACACGAGAAGAAATGACGGCTTATGATTTTGAATTTGAATTTGCGAAACAAGATGGTGTTGAATTCCGCTGGTTAACGGCTCCTATACGAATTATTGGAGATGAAAATGGTAAGGTGAGCGGGATTGAATGTGTAAAAATGACCCTAACAGATCCAGATGCAGACGGCCGCAGGAAGCCTGTTCCTGTTGAAGGTTCAACATTTACCATTCCAGTCGATGCTGTTGTTAAAGCAATTGGTCAAGAACGGTACCTGTCTTTGATTCAACAATTCCAGCTGCATCATGAAGACGGAGTTGTCTTAATTAATCAAGAGACGTTTCAAACTTCAAATCCAAAAGTATTTGCTTGCGGAGACGTTATTTTTGGTAAAGGGCAAGGAGAAGCAATGGTTGTGACCGCTGCTCAGCAAGGAAAACAAACGGCGTTAAATATTCATATGCAGTTAACAAAAGAAACAATGGAAACAGCTTAAAATCAGGAGGAGGAGAAATCTATGGCAGATTTAACAACAAATTTAGCAGGTATTCAATCACCAAATCCGTTTTGGCTGGCATCCGCACCGCCAACCAATTCAGGTTATCAAGTGCAGCGTGCATTTGAAGCAGGATGGGGAGGCGCAGTTTGGAAAACGCTTGGTGATCCGATTTTAAATGTTTCCTCTCGATTTGCTGCCGTTGGCTTCAACGGTCAGCGCGTAGCCGGCTTTAATAATATTGAGTTAATCACCGATCGTCCGCTTGAAGTTAATTTGAAGGAAATCTATGAAACGAAAAAGAAGTTTCCTAACCACGCAATTATTGCCTCTCTTATGGTAGAACCTCAGCAAGAAAAATGGCATGAGATTGTCAAAAAAGTAGAAGACGTAGGAGTGGATGGATTAGAGCTGAACTTTGGCTGTCCGCATGGAATGGCAGAACGAGGGATGGGTGCTGCCTCTGGGCAAGTCCCTGATTTGGTTGAAAAACAAACGCATTGGGCTAAAGAAGTTGCCCAAACGCCGGTTATTGTTAAATTAACCCCAAATATCACAGATATCACCGTTACAGCAGAAGCAGCGGTTCGAGGCGGTGCTGACGCTGTGAGCATGATTAACACTATTAATAGTTTAGCAGGAGTAGACATTCATTCATGGAATACAATTCCACACGTAGCAGGAAAAGGCGCTCACGGAGGTTATTGCGGCCCGGCTGTTAAGCCGATTGCATTAAATATGGTCGCTGAATGTGCAAGAAGTCCGTTTATTAACGTTCCAATATCAGGTATGGGAGGCGTTTCGAACTGGCAGGAAGCCGTCGAATTTATGCTCATGGGTGCTACAGGTGTGCAAGTATGTACAGCTGCTATGCATCACGGGTTCCGCATTGTAGAGGATATGATTCAAGGTCTCAATTATTATTTGGATGAAAGAGGAATCGAAAAAGTAAGTGATATTGTAGGGAAAGCCGTTTCAAAATATTCCGACTGGGGCAACTTAGATCTCAATTATAAAGTAGTGGCTCGCATCGATCCGGATACGTGTATTAACTGCAATAAGTGTCATATTTCTTGTGAAGATACTTCTCACCAATGTATTGATATGCTGAAAGACCCTTCAGGGAAATCTTATTTAAAAGTAAGAGAAGAAGATTGTGTAGGCTGTAATTTATGTTCGATTGTATGTCCGGTGGACGGGGCTATATCCATGGTTGAATTACCGAATGAACAGCCTCCAATGACGTGGAATGAACGCCAAGCTGCTTTACAAGCGACGGCTGCACAGCGATTAGATGTATAAAGACAAAGGGGATGAAGAAATGAAGAAAATCGTTAAAAATGGTGTGGTAGTCACAGCAACAGATACGTATAAAGCCGATATTTTAATTGAAAATGGAGTTATTTCGGCAATTGGCTCGGCATTTGAAGAGCAGGGCTGTGAAGTGATTGATGCAAAAGGCAACTATGTATTTCCAGGAGGCATCGATCCTCATACTCATTTAGATATGCCGTTTGGAGGCACCGTTACAAAAGATGACTTTGAAACAGGTACAAGAGCAGCAGCTTTTGGAGGTACGACAACTGTTATTGATTTTTGCTTAACCAATAAAGGCGAACCGCTGCAAAAAGCGATCGGCACATGGCATGAAAAATCAAAAGGAAAAGCGGCTATCGATTATAGCTTTCATCTAATGATTGGCGAAATCACGGAAGATGTATTAAATGAGCTTCCTACGATTATTGAAAAAGAAGGAATTACTTCTTTTAAAGTGTTCATGGCCTATAAAAATGTTTTTCAAGCAGACGATGCTACCCTTTATCAAACGCTAGTGCAAGCTAAAAAACTAGGGGCGCTTGTAATGGTACATGCTGAAAATGGAGATGTTATTGAGTATTTAACGGCACAAGCACTAGAACAAGGACAAACCGATCCTATCTATCATGCACTGACTCGTCCTCCAGAAATAGAAGGAGAAGCTACGGGAAGAGCCGCGGTGCTAACGGAGCTGGCTGACTCACAGCTCTATGTTGTTCACGTGTCGTGCGCTGAAGCGGTTAAAAAGATTGCTGAAGCAAGGGAAAAAGGCGTAAATATCTGGGGCGAAACGTGTCCGCAGTATTTGACGCTTGACCAAACCTATTTAGAAAAACCGAATTTTGAAGGAGCAAAATACGTATGGTCGCCGCCTTTACGTGAAAAGTGGAACCAAGATGTTTTGTGGAATGCTCTGCGTAATGGCGACTTGCAAACGATTGGATCAGATCAGTGTTCGTTTGATTTTAACGGTCAAAAAGATCTGGGAAAAGGAGATTTTACGAAGATTCCAAACGGAGGTCCTATTATCGAGGATCGCATGAGTATTTTATTTTCAGAAGGAGTAGTGAAGAAACGAATTAATATAAATCAGTTTGTTGATATAACATCAACAAAAATTGCTAAGCTGTTCGGACTGTACCCGAAAAAAGGAACAATAGCGGTTGGCGCAGACGCGGATCTGCTTATATTTGACCCTTCTGTTGAACGTACGGTTTCAGCAAACACGCATCATATGGCAGTCGATTATAGCGCATTTGAGGGAATGAAAGTCACAGGTGAGCCGGTTTCAGTACTTTGCCGCGGGGAATTTGTTGTAAAAGATAAGCAGTTTGTCGGTCAAAAAGGCTACGGACAATTTACAAAACGAGCAAAGTTTAATGAGTTAAACACGGCTAACGAAGCTGAAAAATTAATGTTATAAAAACAGATGAAGAAATAGATCGGGGGCAGGGAAATGTCAAGTTACCATGAATATATGGCAGAGCGAGAAAAGATTGATTTTTTGCTGCAAAAAGGATTCAAAATAACAGCCGTAACAGAGAATCTAAGCGGGGCATTTGTGACGTTTGAACGCACCGAAAATAACCAAGCCGAACAAGAAACCCTTCATATATTGACGGCGGATGCTAGAAAATATTTTTCATCCGTACTGATTCAACAAGTATAAAAACGAAGGCTGGGACAAAATTATTTTAGCTGAAGGAAGATCCGAACGATGAATCGTTCGGATTTTTTTATTGGTAGGGTGAACGTAGATTTCATGTATGTAGGTGCTTCTGGCTGTTGATTGGAGTAATTTAATCATGTTTCAATCTCTTTATTTGTTTACTAATACCTATAAGTTTTTTACTATATTGGCTGACAAAAGTGATCCGTTTTTGTGTTTTTTTCGTTTTGGATGTGAAACAAAATAACTAGATATTATCCATTCACTGTATTACAGTTGTTACATTTCGTTTACATCGAAAGAGAAAAGGTTTAGTTATCTAGTAAATTGTAGTAAATATTATAGTAGAACGTTTTCAAACTAAATCTATTAAATACGAAAAGGGTGTGACACGGATGGATCAAGCTACGCAGTGTATGACACAGGAAGAAACAAAAATTATTGATAAATTAAAAATGGAAATGTTAAATGCAGTGTCACTACAAGATTTGCGTTTTTATAAAAAAGAAATTCACCGAATTAAAGAACAAGCGGTTAAACGCCACGGTTTTTTTAATAAATTACAGCAAACAGCTCAGAAGCTGTAACGATCCATTATCGTTACAGCTTTTTTCGTTTCTTTTATTAAATATTTTATTTCTTCTAAATATTTAATATAATGTAAGAAGATATAGCTTTTGTTCTACACATATGCGAAATACGCGTTAATGATCCAGGAGACATGATGTGAAATTCGCTAGGGGCGGTGTTGACTTGAAATCATATTTAACAGTAACAGAGATTTTAACAAGGAAACATTTTGTAAACTGTGAAGTAATAGCTGGAGAGAAAGGGCTTGCTAATTCTGTGAAGTGGGTGCACGTGATGGAAGTGACGCGCATTAATGAGCTGCTAAAAGGAAACGAGCTCATTTTATCAACAGGGGTAGGCTGGGGAGAAGATTCTCAATCTTGTTTATCATTTCTTCAGCAATTAATTTCTTGTAAGGCATCAGGACTGTGTATTGAACTTGGCACTTATACTTCTAAGATTCCGCAAATTGTTATTGATAAAGCGAACGAATGTGATTTTCCGATTATTTTATTTCACGAGGAAGTTCCGTTCGTTGAAATTACACAAGATGTTCACTCGCTTTTAATTAATCAGCACTATCAAATGATTTCCGATTTAGAACAGTATTCTCATAGGCTAAATCAGCTGCTGTTAACAGTTAATGACCCAGCCGTCATCTTACAGTGTTTATATGAATCTACGGGGCTTCTTGTCGGCCTTAAAGTTTCAAATGAATTGCTTACCTTTGCTCCGGAGATGGACTTGCTCAAACAGCAGCTTCTACTTCATTATATAAGCAGGGAAAATGAAAGTCCGCATTTTACTGAGCAGCCTATTCATTTATTAGGACAAGATTATGCTCAGCTGTATGTTGCTTCTATAAATGAAGCCTTAACAGAACTTGAAGTGCTCACCGTTGACCGAACGGCGACTGCACTTGCTCAGCATTTTTTGAAGGACCTGTATGTCGAAGAGAAAAAAAGAGTAGATGAAACCGAATGGATGACGAAATGGATGAACGGAGAGTTAACTCTTGAACAAATAAAAGACTCTATGCACGAAGTGTGTTCAGATTCGCCTATTCGCGGAGGTGTCGTTGTTTGCTGTAAGTGGCAAAGGCGGGAGAAGTTTGATCGAACGTATTTTAAGCTGATCTTGCGAAGCATTTTTGAACAAGAAGGCTTTCACTTATTAGTCTCCGAGCGAAATCGCGAAGTATTATTTATTCTTTTGAACAAACGAATGGTTAGCACGTGGAGAGAGAGATTAGAAAACAGCCTTCATCGCTGGATGAATCAATATGAATCGGATGAAAATTCAAAGAGGAACGCCATTAGCTTTATCGGAATTGGCCAATACTGTGAACAGCTTGACTGCATGCATAAAAGCTACGAAACGGCTAAAGAAACAATTTCGATTCAAGAAATGCTGCAAAAACAAACCATTATTCATTTTTATGATGATTTGCATATGTACCGGATTATTTCGCTTTTACATCAGCATGAAGACTTACAGGAAGTGGTGTTTGAATATCTGCAGCCCGTTATTACATATGATGAAACGTATAATGCAAAACTCATGGAAACATTAAAAATTTATTTAGCATGCAACGGTTCTAAACAAGAGACGGCTAAGCGTTTATACATTGTCCGGCAAACGCTGTATCATCGTATTGAAAAACTAGAAAAGCTGCTGGGTGAAGACTTTATGGAGCCGGAAAAACGACTGGCAATTGAGTTTATGATTATGGCATATGAATATTTGTTTATGATGAAAAAGTCGCGCGCGGAATTTATAAACGGATAAGTAAGCAGCTGGAAACAGCTGTTTTTTTATGTTGAGGCTGATTTTACTATATGTTCATTTTAGTTCATGCTTTCTTCGAGTTCACTGCGCAAAATGTGAAACGAGAATCTAGAGTTGTTTCACATTTTGTCTAATGCAACCACCATTTATTTATTCAATAATAAAGGTAGATTTGTCATTTCTTATTTTTTGAGGAGGCCAAGCGATATGTCAGTTGTGAATAATGATACGCAAGTTTTAAAAAATTACGTGGGCGGAAAATGGGTTGATACGGCAGGGGAAAAATTTGGAGAGGTAATTAATCCATCGACGGGCGAAATAATTGCAAAAGTACCGCTTTCTACAAAAGAAGACGTAGCCAATGCGGTGGAAACAGCGCAAAAAACATTTGAAACATGGCGTAACGTTCCTGCTCCAAAACGAGCAAGATTAATGTTTGCGTTTCAGCATTTACTAGTTAAGCATCATGAAGAGTTAGCTAAATTAGTTGTACAAGAAAACGGCAAGGCTTTCAAAGAAGCTTACGGTGAAGTACAGCGCGGTATTGAATGCGTGGAGTTTGCCGCGGGTGCTCCTACTTTATTAATGGGGGAATCATTAAATAACATAGCGGAAGAAATTGATTCTGAGATGTTCCGTTTTCCACTGGGTGTCGTTGGCGGCATCACACCTTTTAACTTTCCGATGATGGTACCGCTTTGGATGTTCCCTCTTGCAATTGTATGTGGAAATGCGTTTGTATTAAAACCGTCTGAGCGAACGCCGCTTTTAGCAACGCGACTTGCTGAACTTTTTACAGAAGCAGGAGCACCGGATGGATTATTAAATATTGTGCACGGGGCACACGATGTCGTGAACGGATTAATAGAGCATGAAAAAGTTAAAGCGATTTCATTCGTCGGATCACAGCCGGTAGCAAAATATGTTTATGAACAAGCAGCTGCTCAAGGGAAACGAGTTCAGGCTTTATCTGGAGCTAAAAATCATCATGTTGTGATGCCAGACTGCGATATGGATAAAGCGGTATCACATATTATCAGCTCGGCTTATGGAAGTGCCGGCCAGCGATGCATGGCTTGCAGCGCCGTGGTCGTGGTTGGTGAAAAAGGCGATGAATTCGTCGCAAAATTAAAGCAAAAAGCAGATGAATTAATTATGGGAAGCGGCTTTGATGATGAAGTGCTTCTAACGCCTGTGATTCGAAAAGAGCACCGTGATAAAGTGCTGGATTATATTGAACTTGGCATGAAAGAAGGGGCGGAACTCATTCGTGACGGACGTAAAGAAATGGATGAGCATACGGAAGGCAACTTCTTAGGGGCAACAATTTTTGACCGCGTAACTCCTGATATGACCATTGCTAAAGAAGAGATTTTTGCACCTGTACTAAGCTTGCTTCGCGCTGACACATTAGATGAAGCACTTCGCTATATGGAAAAATCCCGTTTTGGAAATGGAGCAACGATTTATACAAAAGATGCAAAAGCGGTGCGTCAATTTAGAGAGGAAGCAGATGCGGGTATGCTCGGTATTAACGTAGGAGTACCTGCTACAATGGCCTTCTTCCCATTCTCCGGTTGGAAAGACTCTTTTTACGGAGATTTGCATGTCAACGGCAAAGACGGTTTGAACTTCTTTACACGTAAAAAGATGGTTACATCACGCTTTGACTTTTAACATATAGATGAATATAGCAAGTGGCTTCGGCATTTTGTCGAAGTCTTTTCATACAGAAAAAAATACCGCGCTAGCGATTTGGGAGTGGATAAGATGGTACAGGTCAGTCAAAATGAAAAAGATCTGCGTGCAAAAGATGAGCAGTATGTATGGCATGGAATGAAACCATACAGTCCGGATGCAACGATGGTAGCTACAAAAGCAAAAGGTGCTTGGATTACAGATGAACAAGGAAATCGCTATTTAGATGCAATGGCAGGGCTTTGGTGTGTAAATACTGGGTATGGACGGGATGAGTTAGCGCTAGCAGCTTATGAGCAGCTAAAAGAACTGGCTTATTTTCCACTCACTCAATCTCACGTACCTGCTATCAAACTGGCAGAGAAGCTAAATGAAATGCTAGGTGATGACTATGTTATCTTCTTTTCAAATAGCGGATCTGAAGCAAATGAAACGGCTTTTAAAGTTGTGCGTCAGTATCATCAGCAAAAAGGAGAGCATTCTCGCTACAAATTTATTTCGCGTTATCGAGGGTATCACGGAAATTCAATGGGCGCACTAGCAGCAACGGGCCAAGCTCAGCGTAAATATAAATATGAACCGCTTGCCCCTGGCTTCATTCACGTTGCCCCGCCTGATTCGTACCGAGGGCAAGATGACTACGATGCACCGAAAGAGAAGCTTCAATCTGTAAAAGATATTGACAATGTTATGACGTGGGAGCTAAGTGAAACGATTGCCGCTGTTATTATGGAGCCAATTATTACAGGAGGAGGAATTCTTTTACCGCCTCAAAATTATATGAAAGGCGTAAAAGAAACGTGTGAAAAACACGGTGCACTTTTAATTGCAGATGAAGTTATTTGCGGCTTTGGACGTACAGGGGAAGCCTTTGGTTTTATGAATTACGATGTAAAACCAGATATCATTACCATGGCAAAAGGAATTACAAGCGCATATCTTCCGCTCTCTGCAACTGCTGTTAAAAAAGAAATTTATGAAGCGTTCAAAGATAGCGATCAGTACGAGTATTTTCGCCATGTTAATACATTTGGAGGAAGTCCAGCTGCGTGTGCACTGGCATTAAAGAATTTAGAAATTATGGAGAGAGAAAATCTTTTTGGCCGTTCTAAACAGCTCGGGGCTTACGTATTAAGTGAGCTAACGCCGCTTATTGATAGCCACCCATATGTTGGAGACGTAAGAGGTAAAGGGCTTTTAATTGGAATTGAACTTGTAGCTGATAAACAAACAAAGGAACCGTTAGACGTTAATCTTGTAAATGAAGTGATTGCTAAATGCAAAAGCAAAGGAGTCATTATTGGGAAAAATGGAGCAACGGTGGCCGGCTATAATAATGTTCTCACGCTCTCGCCGCCGCTCAACATTGAGGAAAGTGATATTGAGCTGTTATTAGCTACTATTACGTATGCGCTTGACAGCATCAAATAGGTAAGTTTGCAAAAAGCCTGTATAATATACTTACAGGCTTTTTGTGCGTGTGAAGGAGGAAGTAGAAAATGGAATTGTTATTTTTAGGAACGGGTGCAGGAGTACCGGCGAAACAGCGGAATGTTTCATCTCTTGCGCTCGAACTTTTGCAAGAAAGAGGGGCGGTGTGGCTTTTTGATTGCGGAGAAGCAACGCAGCATCAAATTTTACATACAACCGTTAAACCAAGGCGAATTGAGAAAATTTTTATTACGCACCTTCACGGTGATCATATTTACGGATTGCCTGGATTCCTTGGAAGCCGTTCGTTTCAAGGCGGAGAATCGCTGCTTACTGTATACGGGCCAAAAGGAATTAAAGAATTTATTGAAGTCACGCTGGCTGTAAGTCAAACTCATCTGCAATATCCTCTAGAGATTGTTGAAATAGAAGAGGAAAGTGAAAGTGGAACGATTTTTGAAGATGAAACTTTTTCAGTGGAATTTGGCAAGCTTGAACATGGCATTTTATCTTATGGATATCGAGTTGTCGAAAAAGATTTGCCAGGATCACTGGACATTCAGCGTTTAAAAGAGAAGAATATTCCCCCAGGGCCTCACTATCAGCAGTTAAAAGAAGGGAAAGAAGTAGTATTAAAAGATGGGCGCCTTATTAATGGACAAGAGTTTGTAGGAGAGCCTAAAAAAGGGAAGGTTATCACGGTTTTAGGAGATACAAGAAAGTGCATGCAAAGTGTTCAGCTTGCTATGCATGCGAATGTGTTAGTCCATGAAGCTACTTTTGCAGCGGGAGACGAGGAGCTTGCTTACAACTATTTTCATTCCACTGCAAAAGAAGCCGCTGAAATTGCTAAAACAGCATCGGCCGAGCGTCTTATTTTATCTCATATTAGTTCGCGTTACCAAGGAGACGCAGTCAGCCGGCTAGCAGAAGGAGCAAAAGAAATTTTTCCGAATACCGACATAGCAGAAGACTTGAAACGGTTTACGATTTCATAAAAAAAGACGAGGATATCCTCGTCTTTTTTTACCATCCGCGTTCGTACTGAACGGGTGCTGAAATTGTTTCATTTAGTTCTTTTGCCGCCGTGCGCGGGAAGTACGGATCACGCAGAAGTTCGCGCGCAACAAAAATTAAATCAGCGCGTTCGCTTTGCAGAATCTCTTCTGCTTGTCGTCCAGTTGTAATTAATCCAACTGCGCCTGTATCAATATTTGCCTGCTGCTTAATTTTATCTGCAAACGGCACTTGATAGCCAGGGTATACGTTGATTGGAGCGTGTACAAGAGCACCGGAACTAACATCAATTAAGTCGACGCCTTGTTCTTTCATCCATTTTGCAAATACAACGTGATCATCGACTGTTAATCCGCCTTCTGTATAGTCAGAAGCAGAAACACGGACAAATAAAGGGCCGTCCCACTCTGTTTTCACAGCTTCAATAATTTCCTTTAAGAAACGATAGCGATTTTCTGCGCTGCCGCCATATTCGTCGCTGCGCTTATTGCTTAGCGGCGATAGAAATTGATGTACTAAATAACCGTGTGCCGCATGAAGCTCGATAATATCAAACCCAGCTTCTTTTGAACGTCGAGCGCTTTCTTTAAAGGCAGAAATCGTTTCATGAATTTGTTCTGTGGTCATTTCCACAGGTTTTTTACTTTTATCATCAAAAGCAATAGCGGAAGGAGCATAAATATCGCCTTCAACAGTTGCTTTACGTCCTGCGTGTGCAAGTTGAATGGCCGTTTTTGCACCGTTTTCTTTTAGCTGTGTCACAAGTTTCGTTAATCCATCTCTTTGTTCATCATTCCAAATTCCCAAGTCTTGAGCTGAAATACGACCTTGTGGCACGACAGCTGAGGCTTCAACCATAATGAGACCTACTTGCCCAATGGCACGAGTTGTGTAGTGAATCATATGAAAGTCGGTTATTACGCCGTCTTCCTTTTCGCATGAATACATGCACATTGGTGACATTACAATTCGGTTTTTTAATGTTACATCTTTCACTGTATAAGGTGAAAATAGTTTTGTTGTCATTTGGTTTAACCTCCAATTATTTCGATACTCTAAACAAAAATTATTATATCACCGCCTTGAATTTTCTTTCACATAATCTGCTTATCCATTTTTAATCATAAAAAAACCTCTTTCTTTTTTTAGAAAGAGGTGAACCTCTACGAACGTTTACTCGAGATTTTTTCGTCAATCGTACCTCCTAAATATTTGGAGCGAATTGTAGCTTGTTCAATACACTGCATCATGGCTTCTTGGAAGTTATGAGAAATAAGCTGTTCAATTCCTGCTTCTGTTGTGCCGCCGGGACTCATCACTTCTTTTCGAAGTACGGCTGGCGTTTTAGGTGACTGTTTTAGCATTTCTGCAGCACCGATAAGAGTTTGAAGAATTAGTTCATTTGACACTGACGTATCCAAGCCTTGTTTTTCAGCTGCTTTTTCCATTGCTTCTACTAAATAGTAGACATATGCTGGGCCGCTTCCAGATAGTCCTGTTACAGCGTGAAGCTGCTCTTCCTCTACAGTTGTAACCGTACCAATCGTTTCAAATAAAGCAGTAGTAACGTTCATATGCTCTGCTGTAGCAAACTTGCCGGGTGCAATGGCTGTAGCCGATAATCCAATAGAGGCCGATGTATTTGGCATAGCTCTTACAACCGCTACTTCTTGGTCAAACAAGTTTACAATTGTGGCAGTCGATACACCTGCTAAAACAGAGAGAACGAGGTGGTGCGGACGAATATAGGACTTAATCGTATCGATGCTTTCCGCTACGTCTTTTGGTTTAATAGCAAGCACGACGATATCGCTTTTTTCGATTAACAAGGCATGATTACGCGTAATGTTAATTTCATAGGCGTTTCGAAGTTCGTGAAGTCTTTTATCGTTGCTATGATTTGTTACGGTGATTTGATTGGGGCGAAGCTTTTTGTCTGACAGCAGCCCTGAGATCATGGCTTCAGCCATTGATCCAGCTCCAATAAAGGCGATGTTTAGATCCGTTTTCATTAAAAGTTCCTCCAGTCATTTGCTATCCAATGAAAACAGATACTGAGATTTCAGTATCTGTTAAAGGTTTGTGTTTGTGTATCTCTTCTTTATAAAATGCATAGTTATCTAAAGATATGAATAAAACTTCACTATATTTCTGTCATTATGCAATGAAAAAGAGAAGGATGTCAATGTAATTTTCAGAAAACGAATGCAATTGTATAAATAACAGGAAAAATCGTGTAAACTTAAAAGAAAATGCGATGGTAAAGGAGCAAAAATACAGATGAATGAGCAATTATATAAAATTGTGCTGCCTACTCCTTTTGCGGTAGGAGATGTGAATGTTTTTGTTATAAAAGGTCAGACCGTTACGCTAATCGATGCTGGTATTAAGACGGAGGCAGCGTGGTCTGTATTTAAAGAAAAGCTTAATGAAATAGGATTAAAACCAGATGATATTAAGCAAGTTGTCCTAACTCATCATCATCCTGATCACGTAGGAATGCTTGATTTTTTTGATAAAGATATCGCCATAGTCGGTCATGCGAAAAATCAGCCTTGGATCTCCCAAAATCCAGATTTTTTTGAGTGGTACGATGCGTTTTTTGAAGATCACTTTATGAAAGCCGGCGTAGATGAAAGGTTTCGCCCTTATTTAAAACGTTTAAAAGCATCAATGAAGTATTCATGTCACCGTTCTCTTACAACTTCTGTTCAGGAAGGAGATTACATTCCGGGCCTAGAGAGTTGGAAAGTACTTGAAGTACCCGGTCATGCTCAAAGCCATATTGCATTATACAATGAAAGAACAGCGGTTATGATTGGAGGAGATTTACTGTTAAAGCATATTTCATCTAATCCGCTCATTGAACCTCCTATGAAACCAAGCGGCGAGCGACCTAAAACGCTTCTTCAATATAATCATTCATTAAGACGTCTCCTTGACTTAGAGATAAACTGTATCTATACAGGTCATGGAGATGAAGTGTTACATGTTCGCCAACTTGTACAAGAGAGGTTACAAAAGCAGAGCGACCGAGCGGATAAAGTGCTTAGCATGATAAAAGAACGCCCTCAAACAGCGTTTGATATTTGCAAACAGCTATTTCCTACTATTTATGAAAAAGAACTAGGGCTAACTCTTTCTGAAACAATTGGTCAGCTCGATTTTTTAGAAGATGCAAATAAAATCAGTACACATGAAAAAGAAAGTAAGCTTATTTATTCTGTGTGCTCTTAACTTATAAAAAAGGTGTGTTATATTTGAAATCCTCGTTAAAGAACCAATATGTCGTGATTACAGGCGCTTCAGGAGGTCTTGGAGAACATTTAGCTTATGAAGTGGCCAAAAGAGGGGGCGTCCCCGTTTTGCTTGCACGTACAGAAGAAAAGCTGCACCGAGTAGCGGAGCAAATTAGTCAAAAGTATGGGATTACCTCTTACATATATAAAGCTGACGTAGCGAACGTAGAGGAAGTCAAAAGAGTCGTTCAGAAAATGATGAGTGAAATTAAGCGTGTTGATGTCCTGATTAATAATGCAGGCTTTGGTGTATTTGAAGAAGTGAAAGAAGCATCGATTAAGACAATTGCCTCAATGTTTCAAGTCAATGTTATTGGATTAATTGCATGTACACAAGAAATTTTAGCTTATATGCTAAAAGAAAACAAAGGACATATTATTAACATTGCTTCTCAAGCAGGCAAACTTGCAACGCCTAAATCCAGTGGCTATTCAGCTTCTAAACATGCCGTGCTAGGGTTTACCAACAGCCTGCGAATGGAATTAGCGAAAACAGATATCTATGTCACGGCAGTGAATCCAGGTCCTATTCAAACCAACTTCTTTTCAATAGCAGATCAATCAGGAAACTATGAAAAAAGTGTAGAAAAGTTTATGTTAACCCCTCAATACGTAGCTGAAAAAACGGTCAATATTATTGGGAAACCAAAACGAGAAGTCAACTTGCCTAAGTGGATGAATATAGGTTCGAAGATGTATCAGCTTGCCCCAGGTCTCGTAGAAAAATTGGCAGGGGATGCGTTTAATAGAAAATAACCTGTGCTTTAACCACAGGTTACCAATGTTTTTCGTTAACGGTTTTTTTCAGTAAGGCTGTATTTCTATAAATCTACTGCTCGTCTAAAATTTTTGCAGCGCGCACACAAGAGTCGAATTTTCCTTTATGGTTTCCGTCGCAAAAGGGCATCTTTTGCGACTGGCCACATCGGCATAGTGAAAATGTCGGCTTTGTTTCAAATTTGTTGCCGTCTGCATCAATTAATTCAACGTCTCCAGTGACACGGAAAGAGCCGTTATCCATTACTTTAATTTGTACTTTTGACATAGAAAAACCTCCTTTTTGTACACATCTATATGAAGCGCCAGAGTTTAATGAAAGCGAGATGTGTATTATACTCATTATATAAGCAATTTTCGTTTGTTTATACAATTAGTTTAAAAGGAGTTAAAGGAAAATGAATATTACCTTTACTGATAAAGCGATAGCAAAAGTACAAGAAAAGTACGGGAAAGATTCTTCACTATATTTAAAATTAAAATACGATACGGATGGATGCGGCTGTGTCGTGAGCGGCGTAACGACGCTATGGATTGTTGATGAAAAAGAGAGCGATGATGTAACCATCGAGACGAATTTTGTCCCTGTTCTTGTCGAAAAAACAAAGCAAGTATTTTTAGATGATAATATGACGATTGACTACAATGAAAGTGCATATACGTTTATGCTAAAATGTCCTTCTCAAATTTTAAATCCGCGCATGTCATTTATCGATAAAACAAAAGAAGCGCTTTAAAGCGCTTCTTTTTGTATTTTTTCTAAAAATGATTCAATAACTTGTTCATATTCCTCTGGGTTATCAGCATACGAGCGGGCATGAGTGCCTACAGGTGCTAAATACATCCGTTTTGCTCCCATTTTTTTGGCATGCAGCTGCTCCGTCATTTTAGGAAGAATATAGTCATCTTCTTTACTATGGATAAACAGAACAGGATGTTTGATTTGATCTACGACTGAAATGGGTGATACGTCTTTAAATGAGTAGCCTTCTCGCCATTTTAAAATAATATTAGCTGCTGGCATCACAAGCTGTTTGGGCAGGTGGAAATCTTGTTTTAATCGATAGGCAAGAAGTTCTTCCAAGTCAGAAAAAGGGCAGTCGACAATATAAAAATCAGCTCCGTCTTCCATTCCAGCATACAAAAGAGTGGTCGCAGCTCCCATAGACTCCCCGTGAATCCCAAGGAAAATAGTTGAACCGAATTGTTCTTTTACCCAATGAACAATGGATTGAAGGTCCAGCTTTTCATAATAGCCGTAGCTCGTTGTTTTCCCTTCAGACTTGCCGTGGCGGCGATGATCATAAAGAACGACGTTCCATCCCAGCTTTAGAAAAAGCCGAGCATACTTCATAGAGTTGAGTGAATGAACTGTAACTCCGTGCGAAAGAATTATAAATCGGTTATTGTCGTGTTGTTTAATAACGGTCCCACCTATGTTATAGTCTAAAGAAGAAGGAAGCACAAATGCTTCTTTAGGAAGAGTGCTATAGACTTTCTCATCATAAAAGCCATCTTCCGTATCGCGGTCAATAATAACTTTGTCGGTCTTTTTACGGATGTACATCATTTGATTTGTAAAAAAGATGCCAAGAGCGGCAAATGCTCCGAAAACACTTCCTATTAATAATAGCCATTTTTTCATGATTAGCGGCTCCTTTTGTTAATATAGCTATTATTTATTATAGCATCGCTCTCATAAAAACCTAATTTTTAACGCTGTGCAAACAAAGAGTATTGCTTGCTTTCAATCGGTCTTGAAATGTGAGGAGCGATAAAATCGACCGCTTCGAGCAGCTTTTCTTCATTAATAGAAGTGGAAATACCCATTTCATGAAGCATAAAGACGAGATCTTCCGTAGCTACGTTTCCCGTTGCTCCCTTAGCGAATGGACATCCACCTACCCCGCCAGCGGATGAATCGAACCTGTTAATACCGGCTTGCAGAGCTGCATAGATATTTGCAATGGCTAATCCTCTCGTATCGTGAAAGTGCGCAGCAAGTAGGGTGTGTGGAAAGTTTTGTTTTAATTTCGAGAAAAGTGAAAATACATCTTTAGGGTTTGCCATGCCAATTGTATCGGCAACGCTTAGTTCATTCACTCCAGCCTCCACAAAGCTTTCGCAAAGAGCCAGCACGTCGCGTTCATGTATTTTTCCTTCATACGGGCAATAAAAGGCGGTGGAAATGCAAGTTCGAATAAAACATTCTTGCTGCTTGAGCTGCTGAATGAGAGGAAGCAGCGTTTGTACAGCTTCTTTGGTGTGTTTGTTAATATTTTTTTGATTAAAGGTATCGCTTACGCCAATAAACAGCGCAACGGAGCGGCAATTAGCTTGCAGTGCTTTTTCCAAGCCTTTTTGATTCGGCACAAGTACAATGTTTCGGCATGTATCAGACTGAAATGTATTTGCAACAGTAGAAGCATCTTTCATTTGAGGAACCCATTTTGGAGAAACAAAGGATGTAATTTCGATTTCGGATAGTCCAGCTTCTTTTAATTTTTTGATAAAATTAATTTTTTTATCAGTTGGAACAAAATTTTTTTCATTTTGAAGTCCATCTCGTGGACCAACTTCTATAATTGTTACTTTTTCAGGAAATCCCATAAACCGCTCTCCTCCTACATTGTAAACGCTTACTAATATTCATTTTAATTCTAAAAAATTAAAATTCAATAAAAATTATAAATTTTTACAAAAAAAGAGGAATTTCGCAAGCGATGTCGAAATTAATACAGGTGACAGTTAATCACAGTAATCAAACAGTAAGGAGAGGTTTTCGACATGGGTCAAACAGAAGTAGTCATTGTAAGCGCTGTACGTACAGCAATCGGCAGCTTTGGGGGAAGCTTACAAAATGTATCCGCAACAACTTTAGGTGGTACTGTAATTAAAGAAGCTTTAAACAAAGTAGGGGTATCAGCAAACGAAGTAGATGAAGTTATCATGGGAAATGTCCTACAAGCAGGTTTAGGACAAAATCCAGCACGACAAGCAACTTTAGCAGCAGGTTTACCTGAAACTGTTTCAGCATTAACCATCAATAAAGTATGCGGATCAGGACTAAAAGCAGTACATCTCGCTACACAAGCGATTCTTGCTGGGGATGCTGATGTGATTGTTGCTGGTGGAATGGAAAACATGAGCCAAGCACCATACTTATTAAAAAATGCACGCAACGGGTTTAAAATGGGCGACCAAAAAGTAGTTGACAGCATGATTCAAGATGGATTATGGTGTGCATTTAACGACTACCATATGGGCGTTACAGCTGAAAATCTGTGTGATAAATATGAAATTACTCGCGACGAACAAGATGCGTTTGCAGCTTCAAGTCAGCAAAAAGCAGAAGCAGCTATTCAATCTGGTCGTTTCAAAGATGAAATCGTACCGGTAGAAGTGCCTGGAAGAAAAGGTCAAGTAACTATTTTTGAACAAGATGAGTTCCCGCGCGCAGGCACAACGGCTGAAAGTCTAGGGAAACTACGTCCAGCCTTCAAAAAAGACGGTTCTGTAACAGCTGGTAATGCATCTGGTATCAACGACGGTGCAGCGGCAGTAGTGGTAATGAGCCGTAAAAAAGCAGACGAGTTAGGCCTAACACCATTAGTGTCAATTAAAGCTAATGCAACTGCCGGAGTAGACCCAAGCATTATGGGAATCGGTCCTGTAAGCGCAGTGAAAAAGGCTCTGGAAAAAGCTGCTGTTTCATTAGAAGATGTTCAATTAGTAGAAGCAAACGAAGCATTTGCTGCACAGTCAATCGCTGTGGATCGTGAACTTCAATTTAATCATGATATTTTAAATGTGAACGGTGGAGCAATTGCGCTTGGACATCCTATTGGTGCAAGTGGTACACGTGTCCTAGTTTCACTTATTCATGAAATGCAAAAACGCGACGCAAAACTTGGGTTAGCAACGTTATGTATTGGCGGAGGCCAAGGCGTTGCAACAATCGTTGAACGTCCTTAATTTGATATAGTTTTAACAAACATTAAAGCTATATCACAACGCCACAGATTCCAAACATACAGCTTTGGAACTCGTGGCGTTTTTGTTTTTCCTTTAATTTGTCTAGTAATATAACTTTTTTGACAAAAAAATGATTAAATTATAATTTTCAGTTATATATATATTTAAAAAGAAATAAAAATCTTTTATAATAGATTAGAAAGCGTTTTCAAAAATAACGAAGGGGTGGTTATGTATGAAACAAGTACATACGTCGTTTAAAGAAGCGGTGAAAGATATTCACGACGGTGCTACGATTATGGTCGGTGGTTTTGGTTTATGTGGAATTCCGGAGAATTTGATTTTAGCGTTAGTTGAAACAGGGGTAAAAGATTTAACCGTAATTTCAAATAACTGCGGCGTAGACGACTGGGGACTTGGACTGCTTCTGAAAAACAAACAAATTAAAAAGATGATTGGTTCTTACGTGGGAGAAAATAAAGAGTTTGAAAGACAAGTATTGTCAGGAGAAATTGAAGTAGAATTGCTACCTCAAGGCACGCTAGCTGAAAAGATTCGCGCCGGCGGAGCGGGCATACCTGCATTTTATACACCAGCGGGAGTGGGAACACCCATTGCTGAAGGAAAAGAAGTTCGCGTGTTTGATGGAAAAGAATATTTACTAGAAGAGGCGTTAAAAGCTGATTTTAGTTTGGTTAGAGCTTGGAAAGCCGATCATATGGGGAACTTAGTGTATAACAAGACAGCGCGCAATTTCAGCCCAATGATTGCAGCAGCAGGAAAAGTGACGATAGCAGAAGTGGAGGAACTTCACCCAACAGGTTCACTTGATCCAAATATTATCCACACACCTAGTGTATATGTTCAATCGTTAATTATTGGTGAACAAGAAAAACGTATTGAGCGTTTAACCGTTCAAAAATAACAAAAGGGGAGAGATTTTTCATGATTGAAAACGGCGTGAACGTGAGAGAGCGAATTGCAAAACGTGCTGAAAAAGAAATTTTGGACGGATTTTATGTAAACCTTGGAATTGGTATTCCAACGCTTGTGGCTAATCATATCTCAGATAATAAAACGGTGGTGCTTCAGTCCGAAAACGGTCTATTAGGCATTGGACCATATCCGAAAGAAGGAGAAGTAGATCCTGATTTAATTAATGCAGGTAAAGAAACCGTAACGGCGACAAAAGGCGCCTCTTACTTCGATAGTGCTGAATCGTTTGGAATGATTCGCGGAGGGCATATTAACATTGCGATTTTAGGAGGAATGGAAGTCTCAAAAACTGGTGATTTGGCAAACTGGATGATTCCTGGAAAAATGATTAAAGGAATGGGCGGTGCAATGGATTTAGTTCACGGAGCACAGCGCATCATTGTTATTATGGAACACGTGACGAGAAAAGATGAGCCTAAAATCTTAAATGAGTGCAGCCTCCCTCTGACAGGAAAAGAGGTAGTGGATCGTATTATTACAGATCGAGCGGTCATTGATATTACGGCAGAAGGTCTAAAGCTTGTTGAAGTAGCGAAAGGCTATACGGTAGAAGATATTCAGCAATCTACAGAGCCAACTTTAATCATTGATGAACATGTAAAACTAGATGCATTTTGATTTTTGGTAACAAAAGCAAGAATATGATACAATATCTCTCAATTAAAGTAGCGGGGGAATTGTGATGGCTAAAAAAAAGCAAAAACAATCAGCACAAAAACAAAATGATCAGCTCAGTATCAAAGATCAGCTAAATGATAGCTTATTAAAACAGCTTCAAGCTAAAAAACAGGCGCTTTCTTTAAAAGAAGAAGAGCAGAAAGAAACAGAGCGTAAAGAAGCTGCTCGAATTCGAAAAGAAAAAGAAAAAAATAAGTCGTTTGAAGAACTGTTAAATGAAAGTGATTTGAACTGGTCTGAATTTAAAAAATAAAAGCGCCGATAAAGGCGCTTTTATTTTTTAACGGTGAGCTTCGTATTGATTTGCTTTAAAGATCGATTGCAGCTTGCTAATTTCAGTAGGCTGAAGCGGGGAAGCCTCGACAGCTTTGACGTTTTCGCGAAGCTGTGAAGAAGAGCTTGCTCCTGCTACAACCGAGGCTACCGTAGGATTAGCTAAACAGTATTGAAGTGCCGTTGAATTCAGAGAGTGAGTTGGTCGTACGTGACGAAATTCTTCTATCGTTTTTGCTAATTCCGTACCGCTATAATCTAAGTAGCCCTTGCCCTCGAATGCAGCAAGTTTTTGTTCTCCTTTTTCGGTTAGCAGTCCTTTGGCTACTGGACCTCTCGCTACAACGCTAATGCCGTTGTCATGTAAAAGAGGAAGTGCACTTTCTTCAGGTCGTCTGTCTAACAAGCTGTATTGCATCATGACGCTGACAATAGAAGAGTTTTGCACATACTCTCGAATCACATTTGGGCGGATAGATGAAATACCATAGTACCGAATGACGCCTTCTTGTTTTAATTCTTCAAATGCTTCAATCGTTTCCTCAATATTATCTTCGAGGGTCCCTCCGTGCAGCTGGTATAAATCGATGTAATCCGTTTGAAGACGGCGCAGGCTTTCTTTTACTTCATCTTTTATGTAAACCTTTGACGGATCCCACGTCCAGCTGTCTTTTGCATCATTCCAGCGATTCCCCACTTTTGTGGCTAAAATAATATCATTTCTGCGTTTTTTTAGGGCTTGTCCCACAAACTTCTCGTTTAAGCCAAAATCATATAAATCTGCTGTATCGAAATAATTAATGCCATATTCGAGAGCTTCATCAATCATATTGACAGCGTGTTTTTGTTCCGTTCCAAGAGACATGCATCCTAAACCTAATGTACTGACGAGCAAGTCTGAAGTACCTAAGCGTCTTTTTTCCATATATGTCACTCCTTATTTTTTACTTGTTTCTATCTATTGTAGCGCTATGATAGAGGGAAACTCAAATAAGAAGATTAAAAAACTGCAGCACAATTAGTGTCTGCAGTCTGCTTGTTTGTAAGAATTAAAATTTTGAGAGATAGCGTTCGTCCACTCATCAACATACTGAAATTGTTCGCCGTATTCTTTTAACTTTTGCTTGATTTCCCATGCTTTACCGACCAAAATGATTTGCTTCTCGTGAACATAAACTTTCATTTTTTCTACCTCCCAAGATTCGTATGATAGAATATATGTAAGAGTCAAAAAAATAGAACGAGGTGTAGAAAATGGATCATTTAACAGAAAAAATGCTGTCTTCTGAAAAGCTGTTTGGAGGCAGAGTGATTGATTTGTACTTAGAAGAAGTAGAGCTTCCAAACGGAAAAACGAGTACAAGAGAAGTAGTTAAGCACCCTGGAGCCGTAGCTATCATTGCATTAACAAGCGATCATAAAATGGTTATGGTCAAACAGTATCGCAGGCCGATGGATCGTATTTTAGTCGAAATTCCAGCCGGCAAGCTAGAAAAAGGAGAAGAGCCGATTGTGACGGCAAAACGTGAGTTAGAAGAAGAAACGGGCTATACGACAGATTCGCTTAGCCATATTATTTCTTTTTATACATCACCAGGTTTTGCGGATGAGTTGGTGCACCTTTATTTAGCGGAAGATTTAAAAGTGATGACCACCAAAGCGGAATTAGACGAAGATGAATTTGTTGAAGTAATGGAAGTTACGGTAGATGAGGCGCTTACTCTTATTCAAAACAAGGAAATTTATGATGCAAAAACAGCCTATGCTGTGCAGTACTTACAGTTAAAAAGCGGATTAGGAGAGTAAGAGAGTTTTTTCTTTTACATACGAACGGCAATCTAGCAATTTAGAGGTTTACATTGAAACGTCATTTGATGTGAGAAAAAACAGGCATGCGTGTATCTCTAACTTAAAAAAATGTGTGACAACCATATTTTAGTTGAAGGAAAATCCGAACGATGAATAGAGATTCTTGATGGAGAATCAAATTCGTTCGGATTTTTTTTAGGTGATGGTGAATGTAGATTTCATTTATATAGTTGGTTCTAGCGGTTGATTGGAGGGCAAGGCGAAGACTCACCGGCCGCCCGCGGAAAGCGAAGCCTTGCATGGAAATCAACAGCGGTGGCACAAGCCATCCATACTATACTATCTCATTTGTTCTTATTTAGAATGGATTGATTTCATTATGTCTCATTCTCTTTTTTTATTTGATAGATTCAAAAGATTCTTGGCATAGTTTTTGTACTCTATCATACACTCTATTAAGCGATTAATAGGAGGAAGACGATGAGAAAAAAACAATTGCCATTATCGTATGCAAGACATTTTCAAGAAAACAGTTCTATTTATTTGTTTGTGACCGTGCTGTTTTTAATGGGAATCATTTTTGGGGCTATTGTTGTAAATAGTTTGACGCTTGATCAAAAAGAAGACCTGTACTTCTATTTAAACCGGTTTTTCGGACAGGTAAAGAGTGGAGAAGTAGCAAGCAGCGTTGAAATGTTTCAGCAAAGTTTTTTTCATAATGTTAAATACTTGGGGCTCATTTGGATATTAGGAATTGCCATTATTGGTTTGCCTGTAGTGTTAATTCTGCTGTTTTTAAAAGGAATGGTGATTGGTTTTACCGTAGGCTTTTTAGTCAATCAAATGGGACTCTCTGGGTTTGCGCTATCTTTTGTATCTGTTATGCCGCAAAATATCTTTCTCATACCGGCATTTCTGATCTTGTCTGCAGCTTCAGTTGCCTTTTCTTTGAAGCTTGTGCGGCAGCAATTCTTTAAAAAAGCAGCGGAGCCAATTTCCGCATCCTTTTTACGCTATAGCGGCACGATGATTGCAATGATATGTTTGGTTGCCTGTGCGGCTACAGTTGAAGCCTACGTATCACCTACTTTAATGAAAAGTGTAATGGCTCTATTAAATAAGTAAGAATAAGTATTAAGTAAAAAGAATTCTTTTTTCTTATTAATAATAACTTTATTTTGACACCCTCGACACATCTGATATAATGGATTAGTGAATGGCGAGGGAGGGAATAATTATGGAAAGTCGAATTGAGCGAATTAAGCAGCAGTTGCACTCAGCTAGCTATAAATTGACACCTCAACGTGAGGCGACTGTAAGAGTACTTCTTGAACATGAAGAGGATCATTTAAGTGCCGAAGATGTATATCTCCTCGTCAAGGAAAAGTCTCCGGAAATTGGATTGGCAACTGTTTATCGTACGTTAGAATTGTTAACTGAACTTAAAATTGTTGATAAAATAAACTTTGGCGATGGCGTTTCTCGCTACGATTTAAGACAAGAAGGAGCCGCACACTTTCATCATCACCTTGTGTGTATGGAATGTGGATCTGTGGACGAAATTCAAGAAGATTTGCTTGAAGACGTTGAAGAAATTGTGGAAAAGCAATGGAATTTTAAAATTAAAGACCACCGCTTGACATTTCATGGCATTTGCCATCGCTGTCAGGATAAAGAAGACAAGCAGTAAAAGCCTTTTCCCTAATGGAGAAGGTTTTTTGTCGTACATAAATAGAAAAAAATAACGAGGTTACAAGCTACATGGTTTTATAGAAAGAAAGGAAATGACCAGGAGAGAACTCAGCGTATAAAGGTAAGAAACATGTATAAAACCTGTCCCAATTGGCATATCTTCTAATAGAATCAAAAATTGGAGGAATTGTTTCATGAAATCATGGGCTGAAATGGTATATAATACATGTAAAGTATTTATCTTATTTACCGGGTTTACTCTTTTGTTTTATTTTGGAATGATATGGGTATCTCAAGAGTATCAAAATTATAAACGTTATGATGAGCCGTCGGGTTCAGCAGTTAAGGTCATGCAAGCAAGTGTGAACAAAGATCAGACGTGGCTAGAGCGTTTATTTATGTTTTATCAAAACGGGGAGTAGAGGCTATTGAATGATCAAATTCAAGATTTTATTCATTATTTAGTAGTAGAGCGGGGACTGGCGAAAAATACGATTGATTCGTATGAACGAGATTTAAAAAAGTATGCTCAATATTTAGAACATGTAGAGCAGCTGAAATCATTTAATGAAGTAACAAGACTCCACATCGTTAATTTTCTGAAATATTTAAGTGATCAGCAAAAGTCATCTAAAACGATTGCGAGACATGTGGCTTCAACTAGATCTTTTCATCAATTCTTACTAAGAGAAAAAGCAGCGGATACAGATCCATCCGTTCATATTGATACCCCGCAGCTTGAGCGCAAGCTGCCAAAAGTGCTAAATGCAGAAGAAGTAGAGGCGCTGTTAAATGTGTTTGATACATCGACGCCTTTTGGCATACGAGACAAAGCGATGCTTGAGTTGCTTTATGCTACTGGAATTCGTGTGTCTGAACTCGTTAACTTAAATATTGATGATGCACATTTGACGATGGGATTTATTCGTTGTATCGGAAAAGGAAATAAAGAAAGAATTGTCCCCATCGGAAGGTTGGCAACGGAGGCGATTGAAGAGTATTTACAGCATAGCCGGAGGGTTTTAACAAAGCAAAAGGAACAGGACAAAGCACTCTTTGTTAATCATCACGGAAGGCGTTTAACAAGGCAGGGGTTTTGGAAAATATTAAAAAAGTTAGCTTCTGAAGCAAAAATTGAAAAAGAATTAACTCCTCATACGTTACGGCATTCGTTTGCTACTCATTTGTTAGAGAACGGCGCGGACTTGAGAGCCGTTCAAGAAATGCTCGGGCATGCGGATATTTCGACCACTCAAATTTATACACATGTTACAAAAGCACGTTTAAAAGATGTATACAATCAGTTTCATCCGCGAGCGTAGGAAGATTCCAATGTCCAATGAGTTCATAGACATTGGTTTTTTTGATTGAAAACACTTTCATTCATGTGTACAAAAAAATAAAAAGCGTCTATACTAATAGAGAGGTCAGACTTCTGACCAATAAGAGAAGATGGTTAAATTATTTCCAAACGGGAATTTTATAGAGAATAAATAAATTGATATTTGGAGGGAATAAAATGGCGCATACATATAAACGCGTATTTTTAATTGTCATGGATTCAGTGGGTATCGGTGAATCACCGGATGCTGAAAAATACAATGATAAAGGTGCTGATACGTTTGGTCATATTGCAGAGCACTGTAACGGTCTTCATATGCCCAATATGGCTAAGCTTGGCCTAAGCAATATTCGTGAAATTAAAGGAATCGGTAAAGCCGAAAAACCGTTGGCTTACTATACAAAAATGCAGGAAGCTTCTGCAGGAAAAGATACAATGACAGGTCATTGGGAAATTATGGGCCTTAATATTGATACGCCTTTTAATGTATTTCCAGATGGATTTCCAGAAGAGCTGATTTCACAATTAGAAGAAAAAACAGGTCGAAAAATCATTGGGAACAAACCAGCGTCTGGTACAGAAATTTTGGATGAGCTAGGAAAACAGCATATGGAAACAGGTGACTTAATCGTCTATACATCAGCGGATTCTGTTTTGCAAATTGCTGCTCATGAAGAAATTGTTCCAATTGATGAATTGTACAAAATTTGTGAGATTGCTCGTGAATTAACGCTTGATGATCCATATATGATTGGACGTGTTATCGCTCGCCCGTTTTTAGGTGAACCAGGTAACTTTACACGTACATCCAATCGTCATGACTATGCATTAAAGCCTTTTGGACGTACAGTAATGAATGAATTAAAAGACAATGACATCGATGTTATTGCTATCGGTAAAATTTCTGATATTTACGACGGAGAAGGGGTAACAAAATCTCTTCGTACCAAATCGAATATGGACGGCATGGATAAGCTAGTTGATACATTAAACATGGACTTCACAGGCTTAAGCTTCTTAAATTTAGTTGATTTTGATGCTCTCTATGGTCATCGCCGCGATCCACAAGGATATGGGCAAGCACTTGAAGAATATGATGCACGCTTAGAAGAAGTATTTGATTTATTAAAAGAAGATGATTTATTGATTATTACAGCGGATCATGGAAATGACCCTGTTCATCATGGGACAGACCATACGCGTGAATACGTGCCGCTTCTTGTGTACAATAAAGGCATGCAAGAAGGAAAAGAACTTTCTATTCGTCAAACGTTTGCGGATATTGGCGCAACGGTAGCAGAAAATTTTGGCGTAGCAATGCCTAAGCATGGAAAGAGTTTTTTAAAAGAGCTGAATTAAGCAGGGGGAATGGAGTATGAAAAAAGAATATATCGAAAAAGCAGCAGCATATATTAAAAATCAATCAGCTGTTACACCAACAATTGGGCTTATTTTAGGTTCTGGACTAGGGGTATTAGCTGACGAAATTGAAGGCGCGGTAAAAATTCCGTATAACGACATTCCTGAGTTCCCGGTTTCAACAGTTGAAGGTCACGCAGGTCAATTAGTAATAGGTACTATTCATGACGTACCGGTTGTAGCTATGCAAGGACGTTTTCACTTTTATGAAGGGTACGCCCTTGATAAAGTAACATTTCCAGTGCGCGTAATGAAAGAAATCGGTGTAGAAACGTTGATTGTAACGAATGCAGCGGGCGGAGTAAACGAATCCTTTAATCCAGGAGACTTAATGATTATTTCTGATCATATTAATAACTTTGGAACCAACCCTTTGATTGGACCTAATGACTCTGATTTTGGAGTAAGGTTCCCGGATATGTCAACTGCTTACTGCAAGGATCTTCGTCAATTAGCGAAGAAAGTAGGAGCTGATTTAAATATCGCCTTACAAGAAGGTGTATATGTAGGAAATACAGGTCCAACATATGAAACGCCTGCTGAGGTGCGCATGCTTCGCATTATCGGGGGAGACGCGGTTGGCATGTCTACAGTGCCAGAAGTTATTGTGGCACGCCATGCAGGTATGAAAGTGCTAGGTATTTCTTGTATTTCTAATATGGCAGCTGGTATTTTAGATCAGCCGTTAAATCATGAAGAAGTAATTGAAACGACTGAAAAAGTAAAACAGCAGTTTTTATCGCTTGTAAAAGAAGTAGTAAAGCAGCTTCCAGCTTATCAAAAATAAGAAGAAAATATGACTTCAAGCATCGAGAATTTCTCGATGCTTTTTTTATTTCCCTTAGTATAAATCGATTATACCTTGGAAAAAATAGGTTGTATAAAGAATGGAGGTTTGTGGAGATGAAGCGAACTATTGTAAAGTTACTCGTTGTCATATTTTTATTTCCACTTATGACGCAACCTGTTTTAGCCGCAGAAAAAAAGAATTCTGAGCTTGCTGACAGTGCTAGGTCAGCTATTTTAATTGAACGGGATACAGGAAAAATTCTATACGAAAAAAATAGTAATCAAGAACTTCCCCCTGCCAGTATGACTAAAATTATGACAATGATTTTAATTATGGAGGCTTTGGATAAAGGGAAAATTACCTTAAAAGATAAAGTGCGGGCAAGTGAATATGCCGCTTCAATGGGAGGCTCACAAATCTTTTTAGAGCCCGGAGAAGAAATGACGGTAAATGATTTGCTAAAAGGGATTGCGATAGGTTCTGGTAACGATGCTTCTATGGCAATGGCTGAATATTTAGCTGGATCAGAAGAAAAATTTGTAGCAAAGATGAACCAAAAAGCGAAAGAGCTTGGTTTGACTCATACAAAATTTCAAAATCCGACAGGCCTGCCCGTAGAAAATCACTATAGTACAGCTCATGATATGGCCATGATGGGCAGAGAGCTGCTAAAGTATGAAAAAATTATTAACTATACAAGTAAATACGAAGCTTATTTGCGCACGGATACAGATAAGAAGTTTTGGTTAGTAAATACAAATCGCTTAGTGAAGTTTTATCCCGGCGTTGATGGACTCAAAACCGGATTTACAGGTCAAGCTAAGTATTGCCTAACAGCTACCGCTAAAAAGGGAAATATGCGTGTGTTAGCGGTTGTATTCGGTGCAAGCACGCCAAAAGATCGCAATAATCAAGTAACCAAAATGTTAGACTACGCATTCAGTCAATATACAACGAAGCCTTTATACAAAAAAGGAGACGTTATTACCAAGATAGATGTAAACAAGGGTAGCGAAGATCAGGTAACAGCTGTTACGTCCGAGCCTATTTCTGTTTTATTGAAAAAAGGAAATGCAGCCAAAGACGTTAAAACAGAAGTGAAAATGAACGAGAAGCTAAATGCGCCTATTCAAAAAGGCGACAAAATTGGAACGTTGACCATTAAGAAGGATAACAAAGTAGTTAGTTCTTCACCGCTTCTTGCAAAAGAAGATATCGATGCTGCTTCTTGGTGGAAGATATTCAAACGTACATTCTCTATTTTCTCTCAAACATCTTAAACAGCTAAATGTGACGAAATAGAACTAGTTTTGTCGGTGAGAAGGATTCTATTCTGTCGGCAGCGAAAGACTGACTATAAGATTTCCGAGGAGGTTTGTATAGTGAGTCTTTCGATTGAATTGGAATTCAAACAAGATGTCTTGTTGGTTCGATTAACAGGAGAATTAGATCATCATACGGCAGAAGAGCTAAGAAGCAAAATCACCGAAGCGATAGAGAAGGAATCTATCAGCCATTTGATTTTAAATTTACAGCATTTAACCTTTATGGACAGCTCTGGCTTGGGGGTTATTTTAGGGAGATACAAACAGGTTCATAATAACGGGGGGGAAATGGTTGTATGCGCTATTTCTCCTGCCATAGAACGTTTGTTTAATATGTCAGGCTTATTTAAAATTATTCGTTTTGAACCTAATGAAGAAAACGCGCTTCAAAAATTGGGGGTGGCATAATGAAAAATCAAATGAACCTCCAATTTTCCGCGCTTAGTCAAAATGAATCGTTTGCTCGCGTCACGGTAGCATCATTTATTACGCAGTTAGATCCAACAATGGATGAGTTAACAGAAATTAAAACAGTCGTATCTGAAGCAGTAACAAATGCTATTATTCACGGCTACGAAAGCAATCCGGATGGCGTGGTATATATTTCTGTGACGCTTCATGAAGACGGTGTAGTCGAGCTGATGATTCGTGATGAAGGAATTGGTATCGATAACGTGGATGAAGCCAAGCAGCCTTTATACACAACGAAACCAGATCTAGAACGTTCTGGAATGGGTTTCACCATAATGGAAAACTTTATGGACGAAATTCGAGTGGAGTCTACTGTATTAGAAGGTACGACCTTATATTTAAAAAAGCACTTAACAAATAGTAAAGCGCTATGTAATTAAGGAGACTTGCCAATGGATGTGGAGGTCAAAAAAAATAAAAACGAACCGTATTTAAAGGATCATGAAGTTAAAGACCTCATCAAGCGCAGTCAGCAAGGTGATCAAATTGCACGAGATACAATCGTCCAAAAAAATATGCGGCTCGTTTGGTCGGTTGTTCAACGTTTTATTAACCGTGGTTATGAGCCCGATGATTTATTTCAAATTGGATGCATAGGGCTATTAAAGTCCGTTGATAAATTTGACTTATCGTATGATGTTAAATTTTCAACATATGCTGTTCCAATGATTATTGGTGAAATTCAGCGATTTATTCGTGATGATGGCACGGTAAAGGTTAGCCGTTCTCTGAAAGAAATGAGCAATAAAATACGTAAGGCAAAAGACGAGCTTTCCAAATTACTTGGACGCGTCCCTACAGTCGCTGAGGTTGCAGAACATTTGGATCTCACTCCTGAAGAAGTAGTGCTAGCTCAAGAAGCTAATCGTGCTCCTTCGTCTATTCACGAGACCGTCTATGAAAATGATGGAGATCCAATTACCCTTCTTGACCAAATTGCTGATCATACGGAAGCGAAGTGGTTTGATAAAATTGCCTTAAAAGAAGCAATTGAAGAACTTGATGAGCGTGAAAAGCTCATTGTCTATTTGAGGTATTACAAAGATCAAACTCAGTCCGAAGTGGCCGCAAGGCTGGGAATTTCTCAAGTTCAGGTATCGAGGCTTGAGAAGAAAATCTTAAAACAAATGAAGCTGCATATGAATGATACGTAATACTTAAGAAGCAATCCGTTTTGCTATTCAAACAAGAATAGTGAAACGGATTGCTTTTTTTATTTGGTAATTAATGGTCTGTTCAGAAACGTGAATTAGAAAATTTAAGAAAATCCATACTACACGTACAGGGAGATAATGAATCGTAAGGTGTGATATGAATGGAAAACGTTCTTTATCTTAAAATGAGACATCGTATTCAAGTAAAACCTGATGAGGCTGTAAATATTGGACAATTAGCAATGGTTATAGCAGCAGATTCTGTTCAAAAGCAAATTGAAAAGCTAGTTGTATATCAAGTCAGTATGAGTGATCGAAATATTATCATTGTTGATTTAATGAAGGTAATTGAAAAAGTTGCCTCTCGGTATCCGCATTTGGACATTCAGACGATTGGACCCGCTCAAACGATTGTAGAGGTCGTGTATAAAAAGAAACAATATTCCTTTTTGTTTTTTCTAGCTGTTTGGTTTCTTCTTTTCATCGGAGCTGCTTTAGCAATTATGAACTTTCACGAAGATGTGAGTATGAGACAAGTACATCAAAAATTGTTCTACATGCTGACCGGTCTGAGAGATAAGCAGCCTTTGCTGATTCAAGTGCCTTACTCTATCGGTTTAGGCCTGGGAATGATTCTGTTTTTTAACCATGTCTTTAGAAAACGAATTAATGAAGAGCCTAGTCCTCTCGAAGTCGAAATGTTTAATTACCAGCAAGACTTAGATCAATACGTCATTATGCACGAGAATAAAGAAAGTATGAAAAAAATTGATGATCATTAACATTGTGATGACCATTGTAATTGGACTTGCGGGAGGACTGGCTGCAGGTGCTGGGTTTGTAGCATTTTTAACGGTGCTGGGCATTATTCCGCGTTTGATGCAGCTGACCAAAACCATGAAATATATTCAAGCATATGAATGGGGAGTGGTGGGTGGTGCTGTTACAGGCGGGTGGTGCAGTCTTCATCAATACACGTGGCAGTTTCCTGCGGTGCTCATTATGATCATAGGTCTAACGAGCGGTATTTTTATTGGGATGCTGGCAGCAGCGTTAACAGAAGTGCTTAATGTATTGCCGACGTTAACGAAACGAATAGGAATGGAAGGCAAGCTTATTTTATTGTTAATGGCCATTGTACTAGGCAAAGTATGCGGATCATTATTTCATTGGATTTATTTTGTTAATCAATAAGAAAAGGATGTATGTAACATGGCAAATAATCAAAAATTAAAAGATAACTATCAAGAAAGCATTAAACCATTTCAGCCTAAACCTTCATATGTGGCAAATTGCCTAAAAGCCTTTTTGGTAGGGGGAATCATTTGTACATTAGGACAGGCAATTCAAAATTTCTATATTGCATTTTTTGACTTTAATGAAAAAAATGCAGGTAATCCTACCGTTGCAACCCTTATTTTAATATCTGCGCTTTTAACCGGGTTTGGGATATACGATCGTATTGGTCAATTCGCAGGTGCAGGTTCAGCCGTCCCTGTTACGGGTTTTGCTAATTCCATGACGAGTGCAGCGCTCGAACATCGAAGTGAAGGAATTGTTCTCGGGGTTGCGACGAATATGTTCAAGCTAGCTGGAAACGTAATCGTATTTGGAACGGTTTCCGCTTATATTGTAGGAATCATTCGCTACCTTTTTAAAACTTATTTGCTATGAAAAGAGGGGGATTATGAGAAAAACTGGAAAGCAAACGTGGGTTTATGAAAATCCTATTTACATTAATGCTACAGGAACAGCAGTAGGACCAAAAGAAGCAGATGGACCGTTAGGAGAAACATTTGATATTACACATAAAGATTTGCACTGTGAAGAAGACAACTGGGAGTTAGCTGAAAGAAGGCTGATGACGGAATCTATTGATTCCTGTTTGCAAAAAATAAATTTATCATATGAAGACGTTGATTTGTTTTTGGCTGGAGATTTATTAAATCAAAACGTAACGGCTAATTTTGTAGCCCGGCATAACCAAATTCCATTTCTATGTATGTTTGGCGCTTGCTCCACATCAATGGAAACGCTCGCAACGGGAGCAGCTCTTGTGGATGCGGGATTTGCTAATCGTGTTATTGCATCAGCGAGCAGTCATAACGCAACGGCTGAGCGCCAATTTCGAAATCCTACCGAGTACGGAGGACAAAAACCAGATACAGCAACGGCAACCATTACGGGAGCAGGGGCAGCGCTGGTCTCGAAAGAAAAAGGTATTGTCCGTCTCACGTCTGCAACGATTGGTCGGGTAATGGATTACGGGATTAAAAATGCAAACGACATGGGTTCTGCTATGGCACCAGCTGCTGCAGATACCATTCAAAGACATTTGGAAGACTTAAACGTTGCTCCAAGCGAGTATGATCTTATTTTAACAGGAGATTTATCTGGTGTAGGAAGTCCAATCTTAAAACAGCTGCTCAAGGACGAAGGCTACGATATATCAACCAATCATAATGATTGCGGATTAATGGTATATCGCCCTGATCAAAATGTATTTGCAGGAGGAAGCGGCTGCGGCTGCTCGGCTATTGTCACGTATGGGCATATTTTAAATGAATTAAAATCAGGAAACTTAAAGAAAGTGTTTATGGTGGCAACAGGAGCTCTTTTAAGTCCAACGATGATTCAGCAAAAAGAGTCAATTCCAACAATTGCTCATGGCGTCGTCTTAGAACATATTGGGGAGGGGGATGATCAATGGAGTATGTAATAGCTTTTGCTGTAGGAGGAATCATTTGCGTTATTGGGCAGCTGCTGCTTGATTTTGCTAAGCTTACTCCGGCGCACGTCATGAGTTCGTTTGTAGTTGCAGGAGCGATTTTAGATGGATTTGGTCTTTATGATAAGTTAATTGAATTTGCTGGCGCCGGAGCGACGGTTCCAATTACAAGCTTTGGTCATTCTTTGCTGCACGGAGCGATGAAGCAAGCGGATGACCATGGATTTATCGGGATTGGGATTGGGATTTTTGAACTTACCTCGGCTGGAATTTCAGCAGCTATTTTATTTGCTTTTATTATCGCGTTAATCTTTAAACCGAAAGGATAAAAGATTATGAAAAAAAGAAGGATCATTATTGTAACGGATGGCGATGAATATGCTCGCAAAGCAATTGAGCATGTAGCTAAATCGGTTGGTGGCAGATGCATTTCGAGGTCATATGGAAACCCTACTACGTTAACAGGCAGTCAAACGGTAGAGCTAATCCTTCAAGCACCATATGATCCCGTCTTTGTGATGTTCGACGATAGCGGTTTCTTAGAGGAAGGACCGGGAGAGATCGCTTTGCTGCACGTAGCAAAGCATCCTCAAGTAGAAGTTCTTGGAGTGATTGCCGTTGCATCACGTACTCATCAAAGCGAATGGACAAGAGTGGATGTGACCATCGATCGTTTTGGAGAAATATCGCATTATGGCGTGGATAAAAGCGGAATTCAAGAGTTAGAAGTCGGACGAATTAATGGAGATACAGTTTACTGCTTGGATCAGCTCGATATTCCCTTAGTTGTAGGAATAGGGGATATCGGCAAAATGGCTAGGATGGACGATATTGAAATTGGATGTCCGATTACTGAAAAAGCAGCAAGACTTATTTTAGAAAGGAGCGGTTCGTTTGGGTAAGCCAGCAGAGCAGAAAACAGCTATTTTTTCAAAAGTGCAAAAAAACGATCAGTGGTTCAAAGAAAACGCTAGTATGAACACAAGTTTTGATGTGGGCGTGCGTAAATTACTTATTTTGGATCGAGAAGTTCATGTTTACTATGTAACAGGATTATGCGACAGTTCATTTATTATTGAAATTACAAAAGTGCTCGTTCAAATTAATGATAATGAAGTTGAACGAGCGAAGCTAAAAGATATTGTTGAAAACCGTCTTATTCATCAGCAAGTAAAGCCTTTAAAAACGCTGGATGATGGAATGGTTTCTGTTTTATCAGGACTGTTATTCGTTTTAATTGACGGTGAAGAAGTTGGCTTTGAAGTCGATGTGCGTACGTATCCCGGCAGATCGCCTGAAGAAGCGGATACAGAGAAAGTGATTCGCGGAGCAAGAGATGGATACACTGAAAACATCATTATCAATACAGCGTTAACGAGAAGACGAATCCGTGACGGAAGATTTCGTTTTGAAATTATGAAGGTAGGCGAACGTTCGAAACTGGACGTAGCGATTGGGTACATAAAGGGGGTAGCTGATCCAGGACTGGTTAAACTGATAAAAGATGAACTGGAAGCTATCGATGTAGATGGTTTGCCTATGGCTGACAAATCCATTGAAGAGTTTTTAGTCAAACAAGGAATTAATCCTTTTCCAATGGTACGCTATACAGAACGTCCGGACACAGCAGCAGCTCATGTACTAGAGGGGCATGTCATTATTATTACCGATACATCACCAAGCGTTATTATTACACCAACTACGCTGTTTCATCACGTGCAGCATGCAGAAGAATACAGGCAGTCTCCTTCTGTAGGTACCTTTATCCGCTGGATACGGTTTTTAGGAATTCTTGCGTCTCTTTTCTTATTACCGCTATGGCTGTTATTTGTACTTGAGCCAGATCTGCTGCCGGCAAAATTGCAGTTTATTGGGCCAAACGAAGCAACAAATATTCCGACAGTTATCCAGATTTTCTTAGCCGATCTAGGGGTTGAGTTCCTGAGGATGGCCGCCATTCATACGCCGACACCGCTTGCTACTGCTATGGGTTTAATTGCTGCAGCACTCATTGGACAGATTGCCATTGATGTAGGATTGTTTGTTCCGGAAGTTATTCTTTATGTAGCTATTGCGTCCATTGGTTCTTTTTCAACGCCAAGCTATGAGTTAGCAGTGGCAAATAAGATGCTGAGATTGTTTTTATTAATTTTTGTTGCGGCATTTCATACTCCAGGATTCCTTATTGCGACAACGGCTATCATTCTCTACATGGTACGTCTAAAATCATTGAATACGCCTTATTTGTGGCCGTTTCTTCCATTTAATCCGCAGGCTTTATGGCAGATTATCATTCGCACACCGGTTCCTGGAGCAAATCCGCGACCTAGTATTGTGCATCCGCAGGATAAAGACCGCCAGCCTGCAAAACCTTAAACAAAATAGGTGGTTGAAACCTGTATGAAGATGTGATAGATTTGTTTTAAATATGGAAAATAATAAATATTTAGACAGTTAGCAGCGAATTGCCGTTAACTGTCTTTTTTACACTATACACAGGAACGGGGTCTAAACATGTTTTTACACGGAACAAGTCGCATAAATAAGCAGGGTCATCTTGAAATTGGTGGAGTTGATACGGTTGAATTAGCATCAAATTTTGGGACACCCCTTTACGTATATGACGTGGCTTTAATTCGGCAGCGTGCTAGAGGATTTAAAGAAACATTTGAAAAGCATGGGGTAAAAGCACAGGTCGCTTATGCAAGCAAAGCTTTTTCTACAATTGCCATGGTCCAAGTCGTTCATGAAGAAGGTCTTTCGTTAGACGTTGTTTCGGGAGGAGAACTGTATACGGCTTTAGCAGCTGACTTTCCGAAAGAACGGATTCATTTTCATGGAAACAATAAAAGCCGAGCAGAACTAGAAATGGCCATCAAAGAAGATGTAGGATGCATTGTAGTTGATAATTTTTATGAAATTGCATTGCTTCAGGAAATAACGGAACAGTATCAAAAAAAGATGCCTGTTCTTCTCAGATTAACACCCGGAATTGAAGCTCATACACATGATTATATCTTGACAGGGCAGGAAGACTCGAAGTTTGGGTTTGATCTTCAAAACGGTCAAGCAGACGAAGCTGTGCGTCTTGTGCAAAATAGCAAGGGGCTAGAACTTTTAGGTATTCACTGTCATATAGGATCTCAAATTTTTGAAACAACCGGATTTATTATGGCGACTCAAAAGCTTTTTGCAAAAATGAAAGAGTGGAAACAACGTATAGAATTTGTTCCGCAAGTATTAAATTTAGGCGGCGGCTTTGGCATTCGATATACGGAAGAAGATCAGCCTATTCCTGTTTCGCAGTATGTGGAAGTTATTATAGAAGAGGTCAAAAAGCAGTCTAAACAGTTAGAGGTAGAAATCCCTGAAATTTGGATTGAGCCCGGCCGCTCTCTTGTAGGAGATGCTGGAACGACTCTGTATTCAATTGGTTCTCGTAAGCATGTACCTAATGTACGTGAATATGTAGCCATTGATGGAGGAATGAACGACAATATCCGTCCTGCGCTGTATCAAGCGAAATATGAAGCGGTCATTGCCAATCGAATGAATGATGAGAGTGATGAGCTTGTATCTATTGCGGGTAAGTGCTGCGAATCGGGGGATATGCTGATGTGGGATGTACACCTTCCAAAAGCAAACCCAGATGATTTATTAGCGATGTTTTGTACAGGCGCATACGGTTATTCTATGGCAAGTCACTATAACCGTTTGCCAAAGCCAGCTGTCGTGTTCGTAGAAGATGGAGAAGCACAGCTAGTCGTAAAACGCGAAACGTATGAAGACATTGTAAAAAATGACGTGAAATACAAAGTGAAGGTAAAAAAGTAACGAGTGATTAACGTAAAAAAAGAGCCTCTTGAACAAGAGGCTCTTTTTTTATGAGAATAACGATTTAATAGCATTAATAATATCAACAAAGAATTGCTTTAATTTATCAAGAAATGATTGGCCTTCTTCTGACTGAAGAAATGTTGTTACTTTTTCTTTTGTCGCAGAAAGTTGGTCTTTTACTTGATTCCAATCGATGTTCATATCTTTTAAACGATTGAAAAAGTCAACAAGTGTATTAAGCTCTGAATCTGTTAATTTAATACCTAAATCATCAGCCACTCGCTGAATTAACGTGCGTAAATCGTCCTTTGTTTGAGGATTTTCTTTGGCAATTTCTTCTTTAATCGTTGCCATAAACTGCGCTGCTTTTTCTTTACCGATTTTTTCACCAAGCTCAGATGTCTGGACCATCTCTTCATTGGCTGCTTTTTTTACTTCTTCTGGGATTTTTTGATCTGTTTGAACTTCATATGCTTTCATAATACCTGTTAAAGCAGCTGTACCAGATACTTCAAATGGAGCGGTAATCTGGATTTTTGCATCTTTAACGCCGGCGGTCATCAAAGCATTAATATACATGTCGTCTGTAATACCATTAATATTTTGAGTTGATACGCTTAAACCTGAATCTTTTGAACCAAGGGTAATACTAGAAGATGAAATAGCACGAGATCCAATAGTAGCCTTTGGAATAAAGTCACCTAAATATTCATGCTCTTCTTGGTTTGTCACGGTTACTGTTTGAGCATTGCTTGGCGCATCAAGGTCATTTAATACCTGTTGCTTCTGAGAGCTGGTTAAGTCCTGACCTAATGTAATAATAACATCGCCCGGAGCGGCATCTGCAAAACTTTTTAAGGGTGCGGTTAGGAATAGAAGAAGACCTAATGTCACCATCATTGCTTTTATCGTTAATTTCAAACCTTTTTCCTCCTTTAATCCCATACTTGCCCTATTATAATACGGGCAGGTCTGAAGTAACAGAGTCAATTCATCATTTTCCCATAAATCAGTCTAGAGGCGTAGATTTCTATATGAAATGAAATCTATGTATCTCCATCACTGTATTAGACGGATGATACTATAAAAAGTTTCATCTCACAACTACTATTTTTTATTTAGAGCCCTACGAGAAGAAAGTGAAAAAGTGCATTCATTGAATTCATGAGCTTGTTTGTAGTAGAATAGAGTGAGTTTATAAATGTAAGTGTTCTACTCTAGGTGGCACTTGCAATTTTTACGTTTTGCCGCTTTGATAGGGAAAACAGAGCCTATAGCGGTACTAATACATATATTGGAGGTCATTCATATGAAAAAAGCAAGTATTCTAATGGAAAATGGCGAAAAAATTCTAATCGATTTATTTCCGAACGAAGCACCAGGAACAGTAGAAAACTTTGAAAAGTTAGCTAATGAAGGATTCTACAACGGCGTAACGTTCCACCGCGTTATCCCTGGATTTGTTTCTCAAGGAGGAGACCCAACTGGTACAGGTGCTGGCGGCCCTGGCTACTCAATTAAATGTGAAACAGAAGGAAACCCTCACAAACACGAAGCGGGTTCTCTATCAATGGCACATGCTGGTAAAGACACAGGCGGCAGTCAGTTCTTTCTTGTTCATGAGCCACAGCCTCATTTGAACGGTGTTCACACTGTATTTGGAAAAGTAACAGAAGGACTTGATACAGTGTTAAAAATGAAAAATGGCGACGTAATGAAAGAAGTAAAAGTCTGGGAAGAATAAGAGCATACTGCTATAAATGGATATTAGCTAATAAAACGTCATAACAACCTTTTACAGGGGGTTACGGCGTTTTTTCTTCGCGCAACAGCTCAAAAAGCGTAATAGATTAGGTTTCTCATACACGCATGACATAGGACAAGCTTTTGTGTAATATTGCTATTTACTTATAAATTTTGTATGATAAAAGCAGTAAAAAACGCAGCGCATTAATTTGTAGGAAAGTTTGAGGACGAGGGAGAATCGTATGCTTATTCGCTATAAACGAAACTATGAAAAAATTGCCATGGGTCTTCTATCGTTTGTACCTACGGAAAAAGATTTAAAAAAACTTCAACAAACGATGAAAGAATATGAGCAAAACGAACATTGGCAGCTGTATCTTTGGAAGCAAGAAGAAGATATTATTGGGATTGTTGGCATTTCCATGCTCGATAAAAGTTTGATTGAGGTTCAACACGTCAGTGTAAACCCTTCACACCGCCAACAGGGCATTGGCAAAAAAATGATTAAAGCTCTTAAAGAAATGTATACGACTGCACAAATTAAGCCGAGTGAAATCATCGCTCCGTTTTATGAAAAGTGTCAGGCGGATGAATAAAGAAAAGCATGATTAGGTGAGGTGCGAAAGCTTCTTTCACATCTTAGTCATCATAAAACAACAGGTAGCTAGAAGCTACCTGTTGTTTTGTTTTGCCAATAAGTTCGCTTGTCTTTCCGCAATCACATCTGACCGATCTCGCGTGCTGTGACGATGAACAATCGCATCATTTTGCAGATTAGAAGCTGATAACCAGACAAGCTGTTTATCAGTGCTTCTTTGTTTGCAAGCTCGTAATAATGCTGGATCTTCAATGGGCAAGTTAATACTTTTATATGGCTGATAGGTATCGATTAAAGCTAATTGTTTGCGAAGAAGTTTAAGCAGTGAAGGATAATTAAGTCCAAGCTGTGCAATATTTTCTTCTTCCTTCGTTAAAATTGCCAGCGCCTTTTGCATCGTTCTTTTGGCTCCGGCGAAATTTTGGCGTCGATGATGATAGAGTGAAACAGCAATTTGAATAAGGCCAACCCAAATAATATTGCGGTATCCTCTTTCGTCTTTTTTCCAGTGTTCTTCTAGCAGTTCATGACATTCAAAGTAATCCCGGTCGCCATGAAAATGAACTAAATAATCAATATAGGCTTGTGAATACAATCTTGTTCCCTCCTGGTAAGACTCTATATGTAGTGTATCACAAAAATTAGCTATTCATCAGCGTGGTGCCTTTAAAGAGACAAACGTGCTCAAGGTATGGCGAACACGTTTGTTTTTATTCAATATGTGTGGTTAGAAGCGTAAGCAAGAACAACCAACAATAATTAATAAAATAAACAGTACAACAATTAAAGCGAAACCGCTACCGTATCCACAAGATTTTTCACCCATGCGAGTTCCTCCTTCAGCCATTTCAAAATCTTATTACCTTGACATCATATGTATATTTAAACTTTTTGTATGGGCAAATGACCTATTTTTACGTTAATTTGTATTGGACATGTGTCTATAATCCTCTATACTAATGATAGTAACGTTATATAAAGCAGCAGAAATGATAAGCAATTGAAAAGTGTTGGTGAGATAAAAGTGGAGTATAGTGTAAAAGTAGATGCGTTTGAAGGACCTTTAGATCTTCTTCTGCATTTGATTAACCGATTTGAAATTGATATTTACGATATCCCAGTAGCGACAATTACTGAGCAATATATGATGTTTATACATACAATGAATGAGCTTCAGCTAGACGTTGCCAGTGAGTATCTAGTCATGGCAGCAACTTTGCTTCAAATTAAAAGTAAAATGCTTCTGCCTACGTATGAAGAAGATATGGATGAAATTGAAATGGTCGATGAAGAAGATCCGCGTGAAGAATTGATGCAGCGCTTAATTGAATATCGAAAGTTTAAAGAAGCGGCGGTAGAGCTTCAAAAGCTGGAAGAAGACCAAAGTCATGTGTATACAAAACCTCCAAGTAATGTGCAAATAAATGCAGAAGAACGTACGCAGCCTCAGGATGAAGGATTGGATATATCACTGTATGATATGCTAAGTGCTTTTCAAAAGTTGATGAAACGAAAGCAAAACAAAAAGCCTATGCAGACGAAAATAGCAAGGCAAGACATTCCAATTGATAAGCGCATGAGTGAAATTGTGAACGAATTAAAAGCCTTTAAAGGGAAAAAAAGTTTTTATCAGCTGTTTCCTTATCAAGAGCGTGATCATATTGTTGTAACGTTTTTAGCTGTGCTGGAATTAATGAAAGAAAATGAAATCGTTGTGGAACAGCAGCACAATCTAGACGAGCTTTATGTATCGTATCGAGAAAGGAATGAAGAGGAATGACAACGAATAATCTACAGGCTATTATTGAGAGCTTACTTTTTGTTTCTGGTGATGAAGGTCTATCCATTAGCCGGTTAGCTGAGATTATAGAAAAGCCTCATGAAGACATTCAAGGTGCTTTGGAGAGCTTAGAGCAAGAGTGTAAGTTCAGAGGAGTTACACTTGTTGAAATAGGAGGGGCCTATCAGCTTGTCACAAAAAAAGAGTATGCACCATATATTGAGAAGCTCGTAGAAGCTCCCGCTAATCAATCATTATCACAAGCAGCGCTTGAAACGTTAGCTATTGTAGCGTATAAGCAGCCAATTACAAGAGCTGAAATCGAAGAGATTCGCGGAGTGAAAACGGAAAGACCTCTTCAAACTTTAATTGGAAAGGTTTTATTAAAAGAAGTGGGACGAGCGGAAGGCGCAGGGCGGGCCATCTTATACGGAACGACAAAAGAATTTTTAGGCTATTTTGGCCTTAAAAGTATCGAAGAGCTGCCGCCGCTTCCAGAAGATTTATTACAAGAAGGAACCGATCAAGAAGCAGATTTGTTTTTTCAATCGTTTCAAGAAATGAAGTGAAAATGTAAAAGAACATAGAGTTTTTTCTATGTTCTTTTTTGTATGGACAAATCTTTTCATTCATAACCAAAAAAGACGAGCATAAACTTGTACAAACAGGTAGAGGGACGGGGATGACATGAAAAGAAGCAAAAAAAGTATCATCTATCTATTTATTGTATTGCTATGTCTCAGCGGTTGGCCTTCCACATCATCTGCAGCGGGGAGCGTAAGTGCTCATAGTGCTATTTTGATGGAACAGAAATCAGGGAGAGTGTTATATGCTAAAAATGCAGATCAAGTTAGCCGAATTGCTAGCATTACAAAAATTATGACAGCAATACTGGCGATTGAATCTGGCAAAATAAATAAAACAGTTACCGTGAGCCACAGCGCAGTTGGTGTTGAAGGTTCTTCTGTGTATTTAGTTGAAGGTGAAAAAATAAAATTAAAAGATTTAGTATATGGCTTGATGCTTCGTTCAGGTAATGATGCTGCTGTAGCTATCGCAGAAGCCGTTGGAGGAAGCGAAGATGGATTTGTTTATTTGATGAATAAAAAAGCAGAAGAAATTGGCATGACAAATACAACATTTCAAAATCCGCATGGATTAGACGATCATGAAAATCATCGCTCAACCGCGCACGATATGGCTCTGCTCATGCGCTATGCAATGAATAATAAAATTTTCAAAGAGATTTCAGGAACAAAAGTCTATCGAATGAAGCATCCTGAAGAGAAATGGGATCGAGTGTGGAAAAACAAAAATAAACTGCTGACAACACTGTATGCATACTGTACTGGCGGAAAAACAGGGTATACAAAATTAGCAAAACGAACGCTTGTGACAACTGCTACAAAAGATGGAATGGATTTAATTGCTGTAACGATCAATGCCCCAGATGATTGGAACGATCACATTTCCATGTATGAAAATGCATTTGATAAATATGATATGACCAGTTTAGCTGCAAAAGGAGAATTGGCAGATATAAAGGATTCTTTCTATAAAGATCAGTTGTATATTAAACGAAATGTCGTCTATCCTCTCACAAAGAAAGAACAAAGCTCTGTAGAAGTGAAAACAACGTTAATTCAGCCTAAAAAGCAGTGGAAAGAAACAGGGGAAGTTCCAAATGTGGTAGGAAAGCTCGATATTTATAGAAGTGGAGAGACGATTGACAGTGTTCCAATTTATTTCGAAAAGCAGTCCGAGCAGCAAAAAGGTTTTTTTGATAAAGTGAAGCGATTAATGTTTATTCAGTCTGGAGCCAAAACAGATGGTTAATATTATTTGGATGCTGCTGACCATTATCGGAATTGTTTTTGCGATTATAAATGGGAAAATTGGTGATGTAAACAAAGCAATTTTTCAAGGAGCAGGCGAAGCAGTGACCATCAGCATTGGGTTAATCAGCGTGCTGGTCTTTTGGTTAGGGATGATGAATATTGCTCAAAGTGCAGGGCTTCTCGACAAGTTAGCGAAACTGTTTCGACCCATCATTACAAGACTTTTCCCTGATGTTCCAAAAGATCATCCGGCCTTAGGGTACATATTGTCCAATATGATGGCGAATATGTTTGGACTCGGGAATGCGGCAACTCCTCTTGGCATTAAAGCGATGGAGCAGCTTAAAAAGCTAAACGGCGATAGAGACGAAGCAAGCCGTTCTATGATCACACTTTTAGCACTTAACACAACCAGTTTAACACTTATACCAACCACAGTTATTGCAATTCGAATTACGTATAACTCGGCTAATCCTACTGAAATTGTCGGTACCACACTTTTAGCAACTGTTGTAGCTACGATAGGAGCTATCATCATTGATCGCTTCTTTTATTATCGACGTACACGAAAAGGAGGAAAACGAAAATGACTATGCTTAATCAAGTATCATTGATGTTTATTCCTCTTATCGTAGGATGCATTTTACTTTATGGAACCTATAAAAAAATTCCTACGTATGAAAAGTTTGTAGAGGGAGGGAAAGACGGATTACAAATTGCTTTTTCCATCATTCCTTACTTAGTCGGCATGTTAGTGAGCATCTCTATTTTTCGAGCTTCAGGAGCCCTTGATTTTTTCTTGTCTATTTTAAAACCTATGCTGCAAGCAGTCGGCGTTCCGGCTGAAATTGTACCTTTAGCTCTTATCAAACCGATATCTGGAACGGCTGCTCTTGGTATCACGACGGATCTAATTTCTACATACGGACCTGATTCTTTTATCGGTCGTTTGGCATCGACCATGCAGGGAAGTACAGATACCACATTTTATATTTTAACGGTTTATTTCGGAGCGGTTGGCATTAAAAAAATGGGAGATGCGCTGAAGGTTGGCTTACTGGCAGATTTGGTAGGAATTATTGCCTCAGTTGTCATTGTAATCCTTGTGTTTGGCCGGTAAGAAATCGAAAATTCTACCTCTGAGTGGCAAATAGACTTGTGTATTACTTCGTAAACAAGTAAGATGTTACAAGAGGTGAAGTGTTAATGGAACGATTACAAAAAGTGATTGCTCACGCAGGTGTAGCATCAAGACGTAAAGCTGAAGAATTAATCGGCCAAGGCCGAGTGAAAGTAAATGGAAAAGTTGTAAGAGAATTGGGCACGAAAGTAGGTCCTAACGATAAAATTGAAGTAGACGAAGTGCCGGTAGAAAGCGAAGCGCCCGTTTATTTTATGTTATACAAACCAAGAGGCGTAATTTCAGCTGCTAACGACGACAAGGGAAGAAAAACAGTCGTTGACTTCTTTCCACATGTAGAAGAAAGAATTTATCCAATTGGACGTCTAGACTATGATACGTCGGGTTTACTTCTTTTAACAAACGACGGTGAATTTGCTAATCAGCTAATGCACCCTAAATTTGAAGTGGATAAAGTTTATGTGGCTAAAATTAAAGGAATTCCAAGTCGTGAAAAAATCAGACAGCTGCAGCGCGGTGTGATGCTAGAGGACGGAAAAACAGCACCAGCTCGTGCAAAAGTTCTTTCTATTGATAAAAGCAAGCAGACGGCGATTGTGGAATTGACGATTCATGAAGGGAAAAATCGTCAAGTACGTCGCATGTTCGATGCAATTGGGCATTCTGTCTTAAAATTAAAACGTGAACGCTACGGACCTTTAGATTTACGCGGATTAAATGCAGGCGAAGCTCGTGAGCTTACAGCGCATGAAGTCAAACAATTATATTCAATGTCTCAAACAGGTAAGTAATTTTCACTTACCTGTTTTTTTTATGAAAAATGTCGTGAATTAGAAAAACAAGCAAGGTTTTTTGAAAAAATGTCGAACTTGTAGAATGAGAGGAAGACTTCACAGAAACGTCGAAATATTATTGGAAAGCCACTACCACAAAAATGATATAATGATAGAAAAAAGCGTATTGAAAGCGGTTAAAAGGAGTTCGTGCCATGAAAAAAAAGCGCTTGATTATTCGAACAGTTATATTGGCAGTTTTGCTGTGCGCGGTTGGATATACCCTTTATGCTCAATTTTTTGCTGATAAACAAAAGGTATCAGTAGGAGATAAGGCACCTGACTTTATATTAAGAGATGTTAATGGAGAAACTCATCAGCTATCAGATTACAAAGGCAAAGGAGTTTTTTTGAATTTTTGGGGAACATGGTGCAAGCCCTGTAAACAAGAGATGCCGGCTATGGAGAAGCAGTATGCATCATATAAAAAGCAAGGTGTTGAAATTCTAGCTGTTAACGTTGCAGAAACGAATATAGCAGTAGAGCAATTTGCTAAACAATATGAGCTATCTTTTCCGATTTTGATGGATAAAGATTCACAAGTTTTGGGTGCATACGGAATAGATCCTCTGCCGACTACATTTTTAATTGATAAAAACGGAAAGATTGTAGACAGTTTTATTGGGGGATTGGAAGAATCTAAAATAAAAGAATATATGGAAGAAATTAAACCATAGGGAGTGTTGACAATGAAACACGTAAAATGTGAATGTGGACACGTTAACCCGCATGGTACGATTTTGTGTGAAGCCTGTGGTAAGCCGATTGCAGAAGAAACAACTGATAAATTAGTAGATATGCGTTATGAAGGAAGCGCAAGGCGATCGCAAACGTACAATAAAACAGTTATCGATAAAATATGGAACTTTTTCTCTTCTGTAAAAGTAGGTATTTGGATCATTATTGTGACGCTTGTTGCGTCTGCAGTCGGAACCATTTATCCTCAAGAAGCTTACATACCTCCTAATGTGACAGCAGATGAGTATTACCAAAAGGAATATGGATGGACAGGAGAACTTTATTATAAGTTAGGTTTTCATCACCTCTATGAATCGTGGTGGTACTTGCTTTTAATTGCTGCTTTAGGGATGTCGTTAGTCATTTGCAGTTTAGATCGAGTCGTGCCTTTGTACCGAGCTCTAAAAAAGCAGAGTGTAACAAAACATCCAAACTTCTTAAAAAGACAGCGTTTATATAGCACTTCATCATCGTGGACGGATCAAGATTATGAACATGTAAAAAGCATGCTTAAAAAAAGAAGATACTCCATTCGTGAAGAAAACGGCAATCTGCTGGCTGAAAAAGGACGCTTCTCAAGATGGGGTCCATATATTAATCATATCGGTCTCATTATCTTTTTACTAGGTGCTATGCTTAGATTTGTACCAGGTATGTATATAGATGAAGTTCTTTGGATCCGTGAAGGTGAAACAAAAGTTATTCCTGGGACGAACGGAGAGTATTTTTTGAAAAACCATCGTTTTACTGTTGAAACGTATGATAAAGATAGCGAAAGCGCCGTGTTCCAAGAAGCAATTGATCGTGCAGGGAATAATAAAGTAGCCAAAAAATATGAAGCGGATGTTAGTTTGTATAAGCGCGAAGGAAAGCTTATACCGGGAGCAGATCCAAAGTTAAAGAAAATAAAAGATTCAGAGATTCGGGTGAATCAGCCGCTTAAGTTTGAAGGATATGCCATGTACCAAGTGGACTTCAAGTTAAATGAGTTTAGCTCTATGTCTTTCCATTTAACAGATAAAAATGCAAATAGAAACGTTGGTTCACTTACAGTAGATTTACATAATCCAAAAGAAACATATGATTTAAAAAACGGATATAAAGTCAAGCTCATGAGTTACTTTCCAGACTTTTTCTTTGATGATGAAGGAAATCCAAATACAAAGACCAGAGTGCCTAACAATCCGGCTTTTGTATTTAAAATGATTACGCCTCAGCATAAAAAAGGGGAAGTTGCTTTTGTTGGAATTAGAGAGAACTTGGAGCCGCTAGGAAATAACGATTATAAAATGACCTTTGCTGGTGTGGAAACGAAAAATGTAACGGGATTAACCGTTCGCAGAGACTATACGCTTTGGTTTTTAGGAATTGGCGGAGCAATCTTTATGATTGGTGTGATTCAAGGGATGTATTGGAATCATCGCCGCATGTGGATTCAAAAAGTCAATAATGAGATATGGTTGGCCGCACATACAAATAAAAACTGGTATGGGCTTAAAAAAGAACTAAATGGTTTATTAGAATCAACATCCCTTACACAGCTGAAGGACCAAAATGATAAAGAAACAAAATAGGAGGAAAAAGCATGGATTACGCGAGTATAAGTAGTAATTTACTGTATGTGGCGTTTATTGCTTATTTAGTTGCAACCTTTTTTTTCGGAGGAGCTATTCGAGATAAGCGAGCAGCTCAAAAGAAAACAAAGTGGGCAACGTTTGGAATTGCGGTTACCATCATCGGCTTTATTGCACAGATTGGCTACTTTATTACAAGGTGGATTGCATCAGGCCACGCTCCTGTTAGTAATTTATTTGAATTTACGACGTTTTTTGGCATGATGCTTGTTGGCGCATTTATTGTTATTTACTTTATTTATCGTCTTAGCATGCTTGGACTGTTTGCATTGCCGGTGGCTCTTTTGATCATTGCTTATGCAAGCATGTTTCCAACTGAAATTACGCCGCTGATACCGGCTCTCCAAACGAATTGGCTGCATATTCACGTTACAACTGCTGCTACGGGTGAAGCCGTGCTTTCCATTAGCTTTGTTGCAGGATTGATTTATTTAATCAAAACGATTGACCAATCCAAGCGAAATAAAAAAGCATTTTGGCTGGAATTCATCCTGTATACGCTTATTAGTACGCTTGGGTTTGTAGCGGTGACGCTGACTTTTAATGCGGCTCACTACGAGTCATCATTTAATTGGGTTAATAAAAGTGGAGAACAAGAGCAAGTCGTATATCATATGGTTCCGCTAGTGGGACCGCATCAAAGTGAGTGGACAGACGGGAACGATATACAGCCGCTTATTGATATGCCCGCTATTATCAATGCTAAAAAATTAAATACGGTTATTTGGTCGTTAGCCGGTGGCTTTGTCTTATATTGGCTGATTCGTCTTATTTTACGGAAGCGAATTGGAGCCGCGCTGCAGCCGCTTGTGAAGCAGGTAAACAGCGACTTGCTTGATGAAGTAAGCTACAGAGCAGTGGCGATTGGATTTCCTATTTTTACACTAGGAGCACTTATTTTCGCTATGATTTGGGCTCAGATGGCCTGGACGCGCTTTTGGGGGTGGGACCCTAAAGAGGTGTGGGCGCTGATCACCTTTTTATTTTACGCCGCTTTTCTTCATCTTCGGCTGTCTAAAGGGTGGCACGGTGAAAAATCAGCTTGGCTGGCAGTTGGCGGGTTTGCCATCATTATGTTCAACTTAGTTGCTGTGAACCTAATTATTGCAGGTTTACATTCATATGCGTAACCTTTAAAAATAGAATAGAGGCTGAAACAAAGATATTTTAGTTGAAGGAAGATCCGAACGAATGAGATTCTTGATGGAGAATCTCATTCGTTCGGATTTTTTCATTGAGATGGTGAACGTAGGGTTCATGTATGTAGGTGCTTATAGCCGTGCAACAAGCGATCCCTACTAGCTTCTTTATTTTATTTATTCAGCTGTAGATTGCATGGATTTCGTTGCGTCTCAGCTTCTTTTGGGTAAAAAAAGCTGTTTTTTGTAAAGGTGTTCACGAATTGTCACATTGTTTGGGTATCATAAGTAGAACTCGCCGGTTTTTTTTTGTACACTAAGACTAGGAGGTTGAAAATACATGCAAAACGAACAAAGATTACTGCTAGTAGACGATGAAGATCGCATTAGACGATTGTTAAAAATGTACTTAGAAAAAGAAGGATACATCATTGAAGAAGCAGCGGATGGGCATGAAGCAATCGAAAAAGCGTTACACATAGATTATGATTTGATTGTATTAGATTTAATGATGCCCGGCATAGACGGTATTGAGGTTTGTAAACAAATTCGGGAGAAAAAAGCAACTCCTATTATCATGCTTACAGCTAAAGGGGAAGAAGTAAACAGAGTCCAAGGGTTTGAAGTAGGTACAGATGATTATATCGTTAAGCCGTTTAGCCCAAGAGAAGTGGTTCTTCGCGTAAAAGCACTGCTTCGACGTTCTTCTCAAGCAACGTTTATTCAACCAGAAACGAGCGTGAAAAATCTTATTGTCTTTGATCACTTAACGATTGATAATGATGCACATCGCGTTACAGCAGACGGAAAAGAAGTTAACTTAACTCCAAAAGAATATGAATTATTATGCTATCTCGCAAAAACGCCAGATAAAGTATATGACAGAGAGCAGCTGCTGCGTGAAGTATGGCATTATGATTTCTTTGGAGATCTTCGTACGGTAGATACGCACGTCAAGCGTTTGCGTGAAAAGTTAAATCGTGTATCGTCACAAGCGGCGAAAATGATTGTAACCGTTTGGGGAGTAGGGTATAAATTTGAGGTTGAAAATAACTGATGTTTTGGAGAAGTGTAGTTGGTAAACTATGGTTTACTATCCTATTGCTCGTCACGCTTGTTTTATTTATTTTGACCATTTTACTACTTCAGTTTTTTGAAAATTATCATGTTGTAGATGCAGAAAACCGTTTAACTAAAACGGCTGCTAAAATCTCTACCATTGTGCAGGAAACGGACGATGAAAAACTAGGACTATCGATTGCTCGTGAACTTGCAGACCAAGCAAGTGTAGTTATTGTTCAAGACAAAGATTTTTATTGGCATTCCACACATCCTGATAAAGAAAATAAGAAAGCTATTTCGGCCATTGTTAAACAAAACGATCAGCTAAATCAAGTGGTTGAAAAAGGTAAAGTAATACGGGAAAAAATGTACATGACTACAAAGAAAGACACGAGTGATGAGCCTTTAATGTTTGTTGTCGGTGTACCTTTAATGAAAGATAACAAACCAACAGGCGGCGTTTATTTGTATCAATCTCTTTCTGAAATTGAAGAACCCGCTCAATATACGACTAAGTTCATTTTATTGGCTGCAGGTATTGCTATTATTTTAACTACTATCTTTGCTTTTTTCTTATCCACTCGAATTACAGCGCCTCTTAGAAAAATGAGGCAGGCGGCATTTGAAGTAACAAAAGGCAACTTTGATACAAAAGTACCTATTTTAACTCACGATGAAATTGGAGAGTTAGCGATTGCTTTTAATCAAATGGGCAGGCAGTTAAAGTTTAACCTCAATGCGCTCAATCAGGAAAAAGAGCAGCTTTCAAGTATTTTAAGCAGTATGGCAGACGGTGTTATTACGTTTAGTAGAGACGGATCGATTTTAATTACCAATCCTCCAGCGGAGCATTTTCTTCAGACTTGGTATTACGAGCAGGATGTCAACAATCAGCAGGTCCCTGAGCTTCCAGCAAACGTCGTCCATTTGTTTCAAACGGTAGTAGAGACTGAAACGGAGCGAAGTGCAGAATTGAAAATTCAAGGGAAAACGTGGGTCATTTTAATGTCACCGCTCTATAATCAAACGAAAATTCGCGGTGCTGTAGCTGTACTACGTGATATGTCTGAAGAGCGTAAACTTGATAAATCGAGAAAAGATTTTATTGCAAACGTGTCTCATGAATTGCGTACACCTATTTCTATGCTTCAAGGTTATAGTGAAGCTATTATTGACGATATTGCAAGTACGGATGAAGAAAAGAAAGAAATTGCACAGGTGATTTATGATGAATCACTCCGTATGGGCCGGCTTGTAAATGAACTTTTAGATTTGGCGCGAATGGAAGCGGGACATGTGCAGCTTCACTTAGAATCTGTAGCAATGGTTGAATTTACAGAACGTGTTTTGCGTAAGTTTCAAGGGTTAGCTAAAGAAAAACATATTAAACTGTCTCTTAATGGAAAAATAGAAGATGAATTTGAAGCGATGATTGATTCAGACCGTATGGAACAAGTGCTGACAAACTTAATTGATAATGCGATTCGTCATACGGATGACTACGGAGAAGTAAAGCTGCATCTTGATAAAAGTCAATCCGAAATCCATCTTTCTGTTCAAGATACAGGAGCAGGCATTCCGAAAGAAGATCTTCCATTTGTATTTGAACGATTTTATAAAGCGGATAAAGCCAGAACAAGAGGGAAGTCAGGAACTGGTCTTGGGCTTGCAATCGCCAAAAATATTGTGGAGGCACATCAAGGGATCATTGCGGTTGAAAGTGAATTAAATGAAGGAACAACTTTCTTTATTAAACTGCCAAAGTAAGCACATGCTAAATAACAGTTTGTTCGGCTGAAATAATAAGAATAGCAAAGAGATGTGATTCAGTGGAAAATCACATCTCTTTATTTTTTCTATAAACAAGTCTAAAAGAGAAGGAATTGGCATATAGTATGTTTTGTGTGCAATGATCTACATAGGAGGTTCTTTCTTCATGATTGACGTGTTAAGAAGAATATTGGTTGTATTAGTAATGGGATTGTGTATAGGTCTTTTATTTTTGGGCGGGCAAATAGTAAAAGCAGAAGAGAAGCAGTGGGAGTGGCCGGTTGAAGGAGTCTTAACTGATATATTTGGTTCTCGTCACGCCAAACACTTTGGAATTGATATAGCAGCACCTGTTGGTACACAGGTGTATGCTGTTGCAAAAGGAGTGGTGAGCCGCTCTTACTATTCAAATACATACGGACAGGTTGTTTTTATCAAACAAACAAATGGATACGAAACGGTCTATGCTCATCTAGAGGAACGTTTTGTTGCAGAAGGAAATCGTGTAGCCGCAGGTCAAAACATTGGACGAGTTGGCAATACAGGGCGATCTTCAGGTGCACATTTGCATTTTGAAGTTCATCAAGAAAGTTGGAATCCGGATAAAACCAATGCAGTAAACCCACTTGCCAAATTGGACAAGCAAAAACTATCGGCATACGTAAAAAGCGATTTAGCTGCCACGGTTTTTCAGCAGTTACATCAGACTTCTGATAACTGTATTCTTATCCATCAAGGAGATACATTATCTGAGCTCGCAGTCAAATATGAAGTAGATATTGATCAGCTAAGAAAGTGGAATCATTTAGAAAATACGATGTTAAATGCAGGACAAGTGTTAAAGATAAGTCCATAAAAAAAGAGCCGCTAAGGCTCTTTTTTTAATGTCACAATTCAATACGCTGTATGGTCACAATTTCGCTTGTTTGTTTTAACGAGGAAATGACAGAATCATCTAAAAGTTTATCAAACGTAAGCATCATAATGGCTTCTCCGCCTTTTTGCTTACGGCCCACTTGCATGGTAGCAATGTTAATACGTAAATCTCCAAGTACTTTCCCTACATTTCCAATAACTCCGGGCTGATCACTGTGACGGATATAAAGAAGATGTCCTTCCGGATAAAAATCAATATCAAACGAATCAATATTAATAATTCGAGGTCCATAGCCTGCTATATAGGTGCCCGTAATGGTAAATATACGCTGTTCCCCTGTTACGGTAACGTCAATCATATTGGAATATCCTTGCGTATCTTCCGATGTTTTTTCACCAAATGTAATTCCTCGTTCTTTGGCAATCATAGAAGCATTGACTTCGTTAACAGGTGAGTCGATCCGATGAGTTAAAAAGCCTGATAGCAAGCTCCGTGTAATATAAGTGGTTTCCAAATCCGTCACTGTACCTCCGTAGGAGATAGAGATATGCTGAACAGGTTCTCGCATGCATTGAGATAAAATGGCTCCCATTTGTTTAGTAAGGCTCGTAAACGGCTGAATTTTTTCAAAAACTTCTTTAGAAAGCGTTGGCAAATTAATGGATGAGCTTACAGGATTACCTTCTAGAAAACGCAGAACGTCATGTGCCACGTCCTCAGCAACGTTAAGCTGGGCTTCTTTTGTAGAAGCTCCTAAATGGGGAGTTGTAATAACTTGATCAAAATGTAACAAAGGGTTATCAATCGGCGGCTCAACTTCAAATACGTCAATAGCTGCACCTTGAACATGGCCAATTTCTAAATAATGAACTAAGGCTTTTTCATCAATGATTCCGCCGCGCGCGCAGTTTAATAAAAACACACCCTTCTTTGTTTTGGCTAATGTGTCATGATTGAGCAATCCCTTTGTTTCTTTCGTAAGCGGAGTGTGCACGGTAATTACATCCGCTGCTGCTAGTAATTCATCCAGGGATAATAGTTCTACTCCTAGCTTTTCAGCTCGGGAAGAGGTTAAAAAAGGATCGTAAACGTGAACGCTCATATTGAAGGCTTTTGCGCGTTTGGCAAGTTCTGAGCCAATTCGTCCAAATCCGATAATGCCCAGGTGTTTGCGATTAAGCTCTGTTCCAACAAATGCTGAGCGGTTCCATTCGCGCGCTTTAACTGAAGCATTTCCTTGGGGGATATGACGAAACAAGCTAGCCATCATAGCAAATGTATGTTCCGCCGTTGAAATGGTATTTCCGTTCGGCGCGTTAATAACGACAACCCCTCGTTTGGTTGAGGCTTCAATATCAATATTATCGACTCCTACTCCAGCGCGAGCAACAATTTTTAAATTCGGCATTTTTGTCAGCAAATCCTCTGTAACCGTCGTAGCACTCCGTACTAAAAGCGCATCGTACGTATGCAAATCATTCTCAACTTCTTCAACTTTTTTTCGCGTAAGATTCACATGAGGAGCTTCAAGTAGTGGAGCAAGACCTTCATTGCTAATTGAATCAGCTACTAACACATTATACATGACGTGAACATCTCCCTTGGATTTTACTATCATCAAATATTTGATAATTTACCATGTTTAAAAAATTCTGTCAATTGTATTTTTCAAACTTTACGATTAGTTATCAAATACACAATTATAAACGTAAATTGGAACTATAAATATGTCATAACGCTGTTGGTTATGCACTTATTTCCTTATTTTACATATAAAAGCAGTAATGAAGTTTATAAAAGACATCAATTTAATATGAATTAAAAAACTTCTTTATTTACTTTTAATTCGAGATAACATATAATAAATTCATAATTAAATATTGGTCTATCTTCGGGGCAGGGTGAAATTCCCGACCGGCGGTAAAAAACAAATTGTTTTGAGCCCGCGAGCTTATATGTAATACATACGAGCAGATTTGGTGAAACTCCAAAGCCGACAGTACAGTCTGGATGGGAGAAGGTGGAGGTTCAGCGTTCAAAACCTAATGTGATGAACGTTTATTAAATATGCCTGCCATGTCTCCTCTCAACGAATCATTTGTTGGGAGGTTTTTGCGTGGGGATATAAAGTTGAACCTTTCTTCTTTGAAGAGTGGATCACAAAGAAGGAGAGAGGCAAGATGCAACAAAGTAAGAAAACTCAAAAGCTGGTTGTACTAGGAATGTTAAGTAGTATTGCTTATATTTTAATGATGATTAACTTTCCAATTCCTGGATTACCTCCGTTTTTAACAATTGATTTTAGCGAAATTCCTGCACTCGTAGCAGCACTTGTATTCGGACCGATGGCTGCTGTTATAGTAGAAGGAATAAAAAATTTATTGAATTATTTAATTCAAGGAAGTGCTACAGGGGTTCCAGTTGGTCAAGTGGCGAACTTTGTGGCTGGTTTACTGTTCGTTCTTCCTGTATCATACATGTTCAACCGATTTAAAACGGCTAAAGGCGTAACGATAGGTTTGGTTACGGGTACGGTGGTAATGACGGTACTCATGGCTGTCTTAAATTATTATGTCTTCTTACCAGCGTATACAATCTTCTTACAATCGCCAGAAATGTCTAGTGAACAAGCACGTCAATATATCGTTGCAGGTATTTTGCCGTTTAACTTAATAAAAGGAGCAGCAACAGGGGTTATCTTTGTCTTATTGTTTTCAAAAATGAAGCAATGGATCACGCGTCGCATTGCTGTTTAATTCAATCGCTCTCCCGGGGAGAGCGATTTTTATATATAAAAAAACCTGCAGCATGTACACTACAGGTTTGCTCAATACTTATTCGAATTTATTAGCATCGCCTTCGAATTTTTCATCCGCTACGCGAATTGAATCCGTAGGGCAGCCTTCCATTGCATCCATCATATCATCTTCTAGATCTTCTGGAATTTCTACTACACCTTGGTTATCATCTAATGTTACGAATGCAATACCTTCATCATCATAATCATAAATGTCTGGTGCTGCTGCTCCGCAAGCGCCGCATGCGATGCAAGTATCTTTATCAACAATTGTATATTTTGGCATAACAAGACCTCCTGTAAAGTGTTCGAAAATTTCTCATTATATAATCTCTTCGCGAATCAAGAGTGAAATTTCTCCTTATTCATTGTAAAATGATTTATAAAACTTTTCAATAGAAAAGTCACTGAGAATGCTTATCAAATCAAGGTTTCTTCACTTACCCAAACGTTTTGATACATAAAGGAAAGAGCTAAAAAGCCTTTATCTCACATGCTATTGGTCACTTTTGGTACAATGAATGAGAAAGGAAGTTGACACCTTTGAATTATATTCAAGTTAGCATTTTATTTTGTATAAAACAGTTAAAAGGTGAGCGAACCGCCTATGGTATTTATCATTTATTAACAGGTAAAAAGTCAGCTCAAACGATTCAAGACGGAAAAATTTTTGGAATTTCGTTTCTGTTTCAGTCATTTGTTTACTTAGATAAACGGTCTTTTGAAACCTGCGTTGCATATTTAAAAGAACAGCAGTATATTGAAGAAACTGAAAATCAAAAGTATGTGATGACAGATAAGGGACAAGCACGCCTTGAAGATGAACTGACGGCTCGACCCTTTCATCCAGCTTTAGACGGATGGAAATTCGCAAGCAGTACTCAATTATTTTTAGCAAGAATCACTTTGTTCATTCAGACCTTATCAAACCTACAGTATTTTCAAAAAGGGTTTTTACCCATTTCCAAAAATCCTGAGGTTATTCAATGGGTCAAAACATATATTATGTCTCAAAAGCAAACGCGTCAAGAGTTAGCGGCCGAGCTATTCGAAGAGCTCCGAACGTGCTTGAAAGGTTGTACGGAACGGGACGCGTCTCTTTTTGTTTTGCAACTGACTGGATACCAAAGAGTAGGCTTTACAAAAAATCAGTTAGCATATCAATATGAACTCGATGAGCATTATGTTCATATTCAACTTTTAGGGGTTATTCACCATATCATTGAAAAAGTGAGTAAAAATAATGAAAGCTTTCATGTACTTTCTTCTTTTTTACGTGATCTATATTTAGAATTGCCTTTGACAAGCTCGACGTTAAAAACGTATAGCTGGCTTCAAAAAGGCAAGACGCTTGAAGAAATTGCTTATATAAGGCGTTTAAAAGAAAGTACAATTGAAGATCATATTGCAGAATTAGCTCTGTTTGTTCCATCTTTTTCAATCGATGCATACGTATCGCCTAAGCAGCAGGAAGAAATTGTCTCAGCTTTTGAAGGTTTGCGTACAAATAAATTAAAGGTGATAAAGGAAGAAGTAAAAGACGACGTTACCTATTTTCAGATTCGTCTCGTATTAGCAAAACATTTTACCTGATACTAAAAAAAGTGGTGTTTGATGTGAAGATAGAACAACTTCTACAGAAACAATTTGGCTATAGCCAATTTCGACTAGGACAAAAAGAGATTATTCAAGATATTTTAACGGGTCATAATGTGTTAGCGGTTCTTCCTACAGGAACAGGAAAATCATTGTGCTATCAGCTCCCAGCTTATTTGTTGAACCGACCGGTGCTGATTGTATCTCCTTTAATTTCACTGATGGAAGATCAAGTTCAACAACTAAAGGCAAGCGGAGAAAAGCGAGTTATTGCCTTAAATAGTTTCCTACAACAAGAAGAAAAACAACGAGCGCTAAAAAATTTAGCTTTTTATCGTTTTATTTATGCATCTCCTGAAATTTTGCAAAATGCTGTTGTAGTAGAAGCATTAAAGCAGGCAAAGGTAGGCCTTTTCGTTGTGGACGAGGCGCACTGTATTTCTCAGTGGGGACATGATTTTCGTTTAGATTATCTACAGCTAGGAGATATATGGAAGGAACTTGGCAGTCCGCTATGTCTGGCATTAACGGGAACTGCGACTAGGGAAGTAGTGGAAGATATTAAGCGCTACTTATCGCTTCCTGCTGTCAACGAGCACATCTATTCCATGAATCGAAGTAATATTGCGATGAAAGTTGATTTTGTTGCAAGTATTGAAGAAAAAAAAGAGAAGTTACTGATGTACGTTAGTGAACTGCAAGGTCCGGGAATTATCTATTGTTCCAGCCGATCTTGGACAGAAGCATTAACACAGCTTCTAAAGGAAAATGGGATACAGCGAGTGCAGTATTACCATGGGGGAATGGAACCGAATGAAAGAATGCTTGTTCAACAGCAATTTTTAGAAAATCAGCTTGATATCATTTGCTGCACAAGTGCATTTGGAATGGGGGTTAACAAATCGAATGTTCGCTTTGTTATTCATTTTCATACACCTACGCAGCTAGAAGCATATGTACAGGAAATTGGAAGAAGTGGACGCGATCAGCGAAACAGTATTGCGATCTTGCTTTATGCTGAAGGAGACGATGATTTTGCTCATTCTTTACTTGAAATTGAGCTTCCTTCTTCAGATACCATCTTATACTGCTTGTCGTATTTACGAAACCATGATCAGGCCATTCCTTTAAAACAAGTAGAGTCTCACTTTCTTTATACAGTGGGTGTTCAAGAAACACATTGGCGATTTATTCGTTATTATTTGTACAGAGAAAATGCAGTGGAAAATGAACATGTTGAACCCTGGAAAATTCCTGAATCGCTGCATGAAACGATTGTTACAGCTGTAAATAAACGTCTTCGAAACAAACATGACAAGTATCGTGCGATGAAGGGGTTTATTGAGACAAAAGAATGCCGTCGTCACGTGCTGCTTGGCTATTTCGATGAAACGGGAAAATCAGAGCTTGAGAATTGTTGCGATTGCTGCGGCTTGGATTTAGAAAACTATAAAAAAACAAATGGTGAGCAGGAGCAATGGACATTTCAAGGCTGGGAATTAGAATTAGCTCGTTTGCTTCGTCAAGGAGAGATATAATGGCAAAATCACAGCAAGAGCTTATTTCATCCATGACAGATGCAGAGCTAGTTAAAAATTTATATGTAACACAGCTGCTCATCTGCTTCATTGCTTTAGGCATCGGTTTTTTTACATTCGATTCGTGGAATTTCTTTTTGCAGTTTTTTCAGCTGGATTGGTCTTCTATTTTATTGTACGGGGGAGGGACAGCTCTCTTGGTAGTAGGAGGAGATATACTTCTAATGAAATGCGTACCTGAGCATTTATACGATGACGGAGGGATCAATGAACGTTTATTTGCTAATCGTTCTGTTCCTCATCTGGTTCTTATTTGCCTAATCGTTGCATGTTCAGAAGAAATACTATTTCGAGGGGTTATACAAGTTCAGTTTGGCCTTTTTTGGGCGAGTATCGTATTTGCACTCGTTCACATTCGATATTTAAAAAAGTGGTTTCTTTTTATTTCGGTTGTGTTTTTAAGCTTTTTAATAGGGTTACTTTTTTGGTGGACTGAAAATTTGTATGTCACGATTTTTACTCATTTTCTCATTGATTTTTTATTAGGCCTGCAGATACGAAAATCAAAAGGGGAATCTGCACAGCCAGAAGAACTAATGCAGTAAAGGTTAAGGAAACAGCCATTATTTTCAGTGCTACCCACATAATCTTTTATGTTCCCTCATATGTTGTACTAGCATACGAGGGGGTGGAATGATGGAAAACAAAGTGATAGACTTTGAAAGCGATGAAACACTTCAATATATATTAGCGAGCGTTATTAAAAGAAAAGAGACAGTCAATAAGCTGAAAGCTAAAGAGAAAAAATGGAAGCTTTTGTTTTTAGCCAGTGTAACGGCTGTTATTAGCTACTTTTTTTTCATATTTCAAAGCGGTTTTTTTACGACGTTTAGCGAATTTTTTTCATTTTTGTTAGGCAACATGGGGCATTTGATGTTTCTATTGCTTACCGTCTCACTTTACTTTTATACTGTACAGCTGCGGAAAAAAAGCGAGAAAGCAGAAAAGACTTTTCAAGATTTGCGCTGTGAGATTATTAAAAGAAGCAAAGAGTTATGGGCGACGCCTGAAACATGGGAGCACCGAAAAGAAACGTTCCGCTGGATGCAGTCAACCTATGGAATTAATTTATATCATGAAAACAAATAGAATCGCATGAAAAAGCCTCTTTTTACATAGAAGTTTAGTGAAGGGGGTTTTTTTGTGAGGGATTGGTTTAACTTGCTGGCTGCGTGGTTATGCAGTTATTATATCAGCAGTTTAACGGCTGTAGGCTCAAAAGCTTCGTTAACCTATTTACTTATTCAAATGATTTTACATCCGTTAGATGTGTTTAGTGTTATAATCTTGTTTTTCACGGCTCTTTTTTGTCTGTCGGCGGCAGTTCGTAAAGTGTTTCTGCAAAGTCGGTTGCTTCTAAAAGGCTATAAGGTAAAATGGCATGAATACCTTGTTTCATGTCTATGTGTGATAGGAATTTTATCGTTAAGTGCAATTGCGCTTTATCAAGTAGTAGGTTTGTTAACAATTGCGATAATTTATGCCCTTTCTTCTTTAACAGAAACACACCGGGTATAAAATGAAAAGAAGGAGAATATATGGTTATTCTTTTAATTGTTTTAGCGTTAGGCATAGGCTTGCTGATTTTTATGTTTTCAGAAGCCCATCGTACATATGTCGAAGAAAAAACGATTCATTTATCAAGATTTCCTGAAAATCAGCAGCCTTTGCGCCTGTTTTTTATATCGGATATACATAAGCGAACAGTTTCGTCGAAGCTGTTGGAAAAAATACCGGGCGAAGTAGATTTTGTGATCATAGGCGGTGATTTATTAGAAGGAGGAGTCCCTTTATTGCGGGCTCGTCAAAATATTCAAAAGCTTAAAACGCTAGGACCCGTCTATTTTGTGTGGGGAAATAATGATTACGAAGTAAGTCAAATGCAATTGAAGCAGATGCTTAAAGATGAAGGAGTTATTGCCCTTAAAAACGAGCATGTCTTTGCCATTTCTAAATATGGTACTACATGCCATTTTGCGGGGGTAGATGATTTATCAGAAGGTCAGATAAATCTAAAGAGAGCTGTTTCTTCCATTGAACCTGAACAGCTTACCATTCTTCTAAGCCACAATCCTGATGTTATCTATTATGTAGATGAAGAATCAAAAGTAGATTTAATTTTGAGCGGACATACACACGGGGGACAGATACGCTTATTTAATTTTGGTATGTATGAATTAGGAGGGCTGAAAGAAAAACGAAAGATTCCTCTTTTTGTCAGTAACGGATATGGTACAACCTCATTGCCTCTCCGTTTACAAGCTAGAGCCCAAACGCATTATATCACTTTAAAAAGGAAAGAATAGCCTTGAACAAAATCTTTACATAGCATATACAAATTTTACACACAGGATAACTTATCCTATAATTCAATTAATAGATACAGTTCACGAAGAGTAGTTGGAGGTTACGTATGGCTCACGAAGGGAAGTATAATATTAAAGCCATCTCAAATATGGTCGGAATCCAGCCGGGAACTTTGCGTGCATGGGAACGACGTTATCAAATTTTAAATCCTGTCCGCAACGATTCGGGGCATCGGTTATATACAGAGGAAGATTTGAGGAAATTAAAATGGCTCACGGAAAAAGTGAGCGGAGGTTTTACGATAAGTCAAGCGGTTTCGTTATTAGAAACGGAAAGTAGTACAGTAGGAACGTTTGAAGAAGAAGGAGAAGTAGATTCCCCTCAAAAAATTAGGGATGAGCTGTTAACGATGCTTTTATCTTTTGAAGAAGGAAAAGCACAGGATTTAATTAATCATGCTTTTAGCCTGTATTCGGTAGAAAAAGTGGTTATTGATATTTTGGGTTCTCTACTCGTGACGGTTGGAGATATGTGGGAAAAAGGGCAAATTACAAGTGCTCATGAGCATTATACGACTCAATTATTAAAAACGCGTATCAGCATGATTTTTTATTCGCTGCCTTCAAATGGCTTATTGCCTAAAGCGATTGCTGTATGCGGTCCTAACGAGACACATGAAGTGGGACTCCTAATCTTTACGCTATTTTTACGCCGTAAAGGGTTTGAGGTTATTTATTTAGGAAGCAGCATTGAAGATAAAGATGTTGAGTTAATTGTTAAAGAAGTAGACCCAACGTTTTTATTTATGTCATGCACAATGATGGAAAATGCCGAGAAAACACTAAATTTGACGAACCAAATGATAAAGAAATTCCCGCATCTCAAAGTAGGATTAGGCGGTTATGTGTTTGATGGTTTAGATAGCAAAAGAAAAGGCGAGGCCCAGCCGTTTATTTTAGGAAATACAAAAGAAGAGTGGAACAGCTGGCTAACAAAAAAATTAGCAGAAATTGATTGAGAATAGCTTGTCTTTCCTATCATAAACCTGTAAACTCGTAAGTAAACATCACGAACCGTTTTCCAAAAAATACATATACTGCATTATCGAACCATGTGGTTATGAGTGCAAGCGGGGAGGGACGCTAATGAGGCTTGAACGATTAAACTATAATAAGCTAAAAGTTTTTTTGACCTACGATGATTTAAAAGAAAGAGGGTTAACAAAAGAAGATCTATGGACAGATACATTCAAAGTAAAGCAGCTCTTTCGTGAGATGATAGAGCAAGCTTCTCAAGAACTGAACTTTGAACCTACAAATTCTCTTTCGGTAGAAGTTTTTTCACTTCAAGCACAGGGAATGGTTGTATTTGTGACAAAGCAGTATGAAGAAGAAACCAGCTACGGTGAGTTAGATGAAGACGAGTTCGAAGACTTCATTGAAATGCAGGTCATGCTAGATGAAAGCGAAGACATGTTTTTTGAGTTTGATTCATTTGAAGATGTCATTCAGCTGACCAAACGCATGTCAAACTTTTACGATACGGATAGCGTGCTCTATTCATTTGAAAAACGTTTTTACGTGCTGTTGGATTATCAAATGCTGTCACCGGCTGAAGTGGGGAATATGATTGCGGTTTTGGCGGAGTATGGAAATCCCTCTACAATTACAAAGCACCGCGTAAATGAATATGGAAAAATGTTAGTAGAAAAGAGAGCTTTGGAGTATATTAACTCTGTCTTTTCTTAACTGTTTAATTGAAATAATTACACCCGTGAAGGATAAAGCACTTTTATTAAAATAAGAGTGGCTGCACTTTCAGCTTGTACAAAGTTGTTGAAAGTGCTCTTTATCACCGGGTGTTTTTTATTTTTTTTAGACGATTAAAGCATACTAGAAAAGAGGCAGACTTAAAACATTGTAGCATACCTTGTAAAGTTAATGGAAGCGTTTTCTTAGAAGAACACAAAAAATACTAAAAGTTCGATATTTTCCTTTGCAATGTAAAACTAAGGGTGTATACTATGTCATGAAAGAAGCACCATTCAATTAAAAACGAATAATTTTCGATACATTTTAGGAGGTTTACAGATGGTAGCCGACAAGATGCAAGACAGTAAAAATAGTCAAGAAGAGAAGCATGATGTTTTAAAATCTACACAAACAGTGATACATAAAGCGTTAGAAAAACTAGGCTATCCTGATGAAGTGTATGAACTATTAAAAGAGCCATTACGAATGATGACAGTAAAAATTCCTGTTCGTATGGATGACGGATCAGTTAAGATTTTTACAGGTCACCGAGCGCAGCATAACGATGCAGTTGGTCCTACGAAAGGCGGAATTCGTTTTCACCCAAACGTAACTGAAAAAGAAGTAAAAGCTCTATCTATATGGATGAGTTTAAAATGTGGAATCGTTGACCTTCCTTACGGTGGAGGAAAAGGTGGAATTGTTTGTGATCCTCGAAATATGTCTTTTGGAGAATTAGAGCGTTTAAGCCGCGGATATGTTCGTGCGATTAGCCAAATTGTTGGACCAACAAAGGATATTCCAGCGCCGGATGTGTTTACAAATTCACAAATTATGGCTTGGATGATGGATGAATACAGCCGGATTGATGAATTTAACTCACCGGGCTTTATTACTGGAAAGCCCCTTGTCTTAGGTGGTTCGCACGGCCGTGAAACAGCGACTGCAAAAGGAGTAACTATCTGTATTCGTGAAGCAGCGAAAAAACGAGGCATTGAATTACAAGGTGCACGGGTAGTAGTACAAGGGTTTGGAAATGCAGGAAGCTTTTTAGCTAAGTTCATGCACGACGCTGGCGCTAAAATTGTAGGGATATCCGATGCGTACGGAGCGCTGCATGACCCTAACGGTTTAGACATTGATTATTTATTAGATCGACGCGATAGCTTTGGTACAGTAACGAAATTATTCAATAATACAATCAGCAACAAAGAGCTACTTGAACTTGACTGTGACATCCTAGTTCCAGCTGCGATTGAAAATCAAATTACAGAAGAAAACGCCCATAACATTCAAGCGAGTATTGTAGTAGAAGCAGCAAATGGACCAACAACTCTTGAAGCAACGCGCATTTTGTCAGAGAGAGGAATTTTATTAGTTCCAGACGTTTTGGCAAGTGCCGGAGGTGTAACAGTCTCTTATTTTGAATGGGTGCAAAATAACCAAGGTTATTATTGGACGGAAGAAGAAGTAGAAGAAAAACTTGAAAAAGTAATGGTTAAATCATTTAATAACATCTACGAAACCTCTACAACTCGAAAAGTCGACATGCGTCTAGCTGCTTATATGATAGGCGTAAGAAAAATGGCAGAAGGCTCTCGTTTCAGAGGCTGGATTTAAAAACAGAACAGCAGAACAATTGCGTAAATAGAAAAAATCTCCTATCATTAATGAGGAGATTTTTTTGTTTTACACTGCGTTAAAATAAAAAAAAGGTGCGTTTACAACTGAAGGAGTGACAGGCATGAAGAAAGAAAAAGTAATTATTGTTGGCGGAGGACCATGCGGCCTTTCAGCAGCTATTGAGCTTCAACATACAGGTATTGATGCCCTTGTAATTGAAAAAGGGAACATTGTGAATGCAATTTATAACTATCCTACCCACCAAACGTTTTTTAGTTCGAGTGAAAAACTAGAAATTGGGGATGTCCCTTTTATTACCGAAAATCGTAAGCCTGTGCGCAACCAAGCTCTTGCTTACTACCGAGAAGTGGTGAAGCGCAAGCAAGTTCGAATTCAGCCGTTTGAACGTGTCTTGCAAGTAGACAAACAAGCGGAAAACCAATTTATTGTCACAACATCTAAAGAGACATATGAAGCGGAGAATGTCATTATAGCTACGGGCTATTACGATCATCCTAATTATATGAATGTGCCTGGTGAAGATTTATCAAAGGTATTTCATTATTTTAAAGAAGCGCATCCGTACTTTGATAAAGATGTAGTCGTTATAGGCGGAAAAAACTCTAGCGTCGATGCAGCTCTGGAATTGGTGAAGTGTGATGCAAGGGTGACGGTTATTTATCGTGGCTCAGATTACTCACCTAGCGTAAAACCTTGGATATTGCCTGAATTTGAGGCGCTGGTTCGAAATGGAACAATTGGGATGCATTTTAATGCTCATGTAACAAAGATAACGGATGAAACGGTAACATATGAGCAGGAAGGGAAAGAATCTACGATTAATAACGATTTCGTTTTTGCCATGACTGGCTATCACCCTGATCATTCGTTCTTAACAAAAATGGGTGTGGAATTAGATGATGAAACAGGCCGCCCTTCTTTTAACGAAGAGACGATGGAAACAAACGTGGAAGGAATTTATATCGCTGGTGTGATTGCTGCAGGAAACAATGCTAATGAGATTTTTATCGAAAATGGACGTTTTCATGGAAAATCAATTGCTTCTCATATTATCAACAAAAACAACGCATAGGCTTCTATGCGTTGTTTTACTAATGATTAAATAGCTGCTGCAGCTCATCATGATTCGTTGTTACTTGGAGAGCAACTAACAGTTTAATGCGTGCTTTAGGACCATTTAAGCCATTTGAAAAAATAACGCCCATCTCTTTCAACTGCTTGCCACCGCCTTCATATCCATATACATCTTGGGCAATTCCATTAAAACAGCGAGAAACGAGCACGATGGGTATCTTTCGCTCCAAAAGCAATTGAATGCCTGGAATTGTGAGAGGAGGTAGATTTCCTTGACCGAGGGCTTCAATTACAAGTCCATCAACATTCATTGAAGCCACTGCTCGAAATAAATGGTCATCCATTCCTGCATAAGCTTTTAATAAAGTGATTTGTTTATCTATCTGATTGACAGGATAAAATTCATGTTCTGTAGGCATGTGGTGAAAAGATACGCCGCGTTTTGTGATTAATCCTATTGGCCCGTACTGAGGGCTTTGAAATGTCGCCACGTTGCTTGTGTGGGTCTTGGTCACATTTTCAGCGGTATGAATTTCATCGTTCATCACAACTAAGACACCTTTTCCCTTTGCACCGTCACTAATAGCCACCCGAACCGCAGATATAAAATTATAAGGACCGTCTGAACCAATTTCATTGCTTGATCTCATGGCTCCAGTTAAGACAATTGGAATATCTGTATGCACTGTTAAATCTAAAAAATAAGCGGTTTCTTCCAGCGTGTCCGTACCGTGGGTTAACACGACTGCATCAATTTTGCCTTCATTAATTTTATCGCGTATTTTTCTTGAAAGTATAAGCATTTCCTTAGGAGTAATGTGAGGAGAAGGCAGATGAAATGCTTCTTCTACGATTACATTGGCCATACCTGAAACAGATGATGTTGAGCGGTGGAGCGGATTTTGAATATCTGGTGTTACCGATCCAGTTGCCATGTCTTCTTTCATAGAGATTGTGCCGCCGGTGTGAAGAATATAAACAGTTTTCATAGAGAGCTCCTTTCAATTTTTCATATAAGTATGATACATTTTTTGGTATACTTGTTTAAGGTCTTTGTTAGGCTTTGTAAATCGACAGCAAGTTATGTGAGCATTTACATATAAAGATAAGGACATTATAGACGGAGATTTTCATCCTAAAGATAACATGTTACTATTAAAAAAAATAGAGGAGATGAGGCGCTATTTATGTTGGCGATTGTATCTGCAGGCATTGCGCCAGGATTGGCATTGTTAAGTTTTTTTTATTTGAAAGATGAATATGAAACTGAGCCTATTTCAATGGTATTAAAAACATTTATTTTTGGAGCAATGCTTGTTTTGCCAATTATGTTTATTCAATATGTATTTGGTGAAGAACACGTTTTTCAATCACCTTTTCTTCAAGCATTTTTTACGACAAGCTTTTTAGAAGAATTTTTCAAATGGTTCATTTTATATTTCACGATTTATCAGCATGTGGAATTTGATGAGCATTATGATGGAATTGTTTACGGGGCAGCTGTTTCATTAGGTTTTGCTACCGTTGAAAATATTTTATATTTATTTGCAAATGGTTTAGAATCAGCGCTAGGAAGAGCCTTTTTACCCGTATCTAGTCATGCTTTATTCGGCGTCATTATGGGGTATTATTTAGGGAAAGCAAAGTTTTCTGAAGGAAAGGAAAAAACGAAGTGGACGCTGTACTCCGTATTTGCGCCGCTCATTTTACATGGAACATATGATTATATTTTAAAAACAATGGATCATTGGGTATTTATTATTATTCCATTTATGATTTATTTATGGTGGCTGGCGTTAAGAAAAGTAAAAAAGGCCAAACAGCCATCGATTGTCTAGGCTCAGCTTGTAAATCTTTTTTGAGAGATTTACGAGCTGAGTTTTTTTCATTTCGGTAAATTTTGCGCATCTTGTATAAAAAAACAACCTTTACAAAAAATACTCCTATCATCTTATCAGTTACATACGATGTAGGAGGTTTTGTCATGTTATCATTTCGATGTTTTAAAAAGTATGCATGTCTCATATGCATATGTTCATTTATTGCAGCATCCGTTGTGAGTCCAAAGGCCGCTCACGCGTTTTCAAATCAAGTCATTCAACACGGAGCAGTTGGAGATGACGTTATTGAGCTGCAGTCGAGACTTCAGTATTTAGGTTATTATAATGGGAAAATTGACGGTGTATTTGGATGGAGCACATACTGGGCACTGCGCAATTTTCAATATGAATTTGGCATTAAAAAGATTGACGGTTTAGCAGGCTGGCAAACAAAGATTAAATTAGCCAACGCAACAAAATATCACGAAAACTATGTGAAAAATCAAATTAGAAAAGGGAATAAGTTTACGCACTATGGCGGTCAGCCTCTTGATCAACAGTCTAAAGGAAGCGGTAGCAGTGGGAAAAGCAGGGTGAACAATGGTCAGCAAAAAGCACAAAGCGGATCTTCTCAAGCAAAAAAACCTGCCAGTCAGCCGCAGCGTAATACGTCTAAAGGAAATTCTGAACAACAGAAAGAAAAAGCACAAAAGCCAACAGCGGTGAATGTACCAAGCGGTTTTTCACAAAACGATATTCAGCTCATGGCAAATGCCGTGCATGGTGAAGCACGGGGTGAACCATATAATGGCCAAGTAGCCGTAGCGGCCGTTATTTTGAACCGAGTTAACAGTCCGTCATTTCCAAATACAGTCGCTGGAGTTATTTTTGAACCGCGTGCATTTACTGCCGTAGCAGATGGGCAAATTTGGCTTGAACCCAATCCAACATCTAAAAAAGCGGTTATGGATGCGATTAACGGATGGGATCCTACTGGGAATGCTATTTATTACTTTAATCCGGATACAGCAACAAGCGCATGGATTTGGTCACGTCCTCAAATTAAGCAAATCGGGAAACACATTTTCTGTCGATAAAGAGAGGTGAAGGAAACATGATTCGAACAATTTTAATTGTATTATTAGCTATTGGTGTTGTAGGTGTAGGGTATTGGGGGTACAGCGAACATCAAGAAAAAGATGCTGTGCTGCTTCAAGCGGAGAATACGTATCAACGAGCATTTCATGATTTGTCATATCAGCTAGATTTATTAAATGATAAAATTGGTGGCACGCTCGCCATGAGTTCGAGAGATCAGCTTTCGCCCGCGCTTGCAGAAGTATGGCGTTTAACTTCTGAAGCTCATAACAATGTAGGACAGCTGCCTTTATCGCTTTTACCGTTCAATAAAACAGAAGAGTTTCTTTCAGATGTTGGTGACTTTACGTATAAAGTGGCGGTAAGGGATTTAAGCAAATCCCCCCTAACAGATAAAGAGTATAAAACGTTAAATTCGCTTTATGATCAGTCAGGCGAAATTCAAAATGAAATGCGCCAAGTACAGCATCTAGTCATTGATAATAACTTGCGCTGGATGGATGTTGAGCTAGCCTTAGCCACAAAAGAAAAGCAAGGGGACAATACGATTATTGACGGATTAAAAACCGTTGAAAAAAGTATGGATTCTTTTGCCGAAACAGATTTAGGCGTTATGAATGCAACGAATGAGCAGGAAAAAAACGCTTTTCATCAATTAAAAGGTAGAGAAGTTAGTGAAGATGTTGCAAAACAAGTGGCGCGTTCGTTTTTGAATTTAAAAGGAAATGAACAAATTCATATTGTAAAGAGCGGAAAAGATGCCGATTATGAGGTGTACAGCTTAACCATTACAGATCCAAAGACTAAACAAGAGACGTATATGGATATTACACAAAAAGGTGGATATCCGCTTTGGGTGCTCGAAGATCGAGATATTAAAAAACAAAATATTAGTTTAAACGATGCTATGAACAAAGCGACTAAGTTTTTAAAAGATCATCGTTTTGAAAGCCTAGTGATGGCTGAAAGCGCTCAATATGATAATATGGGAGTCTTTACATTCGTAGAGCAAACGGAAAGTGGAGTTCGGATTTATCCGGATTCAGTTAAAATGAAAATGTCTTTAGAAGATGGATCTGTGATTGGTTTCTCAGCTAAAGACTTCTTATTAAAACATCGTACAAGAGATATTCCAAAACCTAAAATTTCGAAAGAACAGGCAAAAACCAAGCTGAACTCGAATGTAAAAGTGATGGAAGAACGCTTGGCAATTATTACGAATGATTTAAACGAAGAAGTGCTATGCTATGAGTTTTTAGGGACAATAAAAAATGATACGTATCGTATTTTCATCAATGCCGATACGGGTTTTGAAGAAAAAGTCGAAAAACTGCAAAACTCAGAACCTTTATATAATGAAGTGTAAAGTTGATAAAAACCAGTGTCTATAGACACTGGTTTTTGTGTTTTGTAATATTTTATTGAGTCTAAATAACTAATTTATATTTACAAAATAAACATATTTGACTATGTTTAAATAAAGGGAAAAAGTGTATATAGTGGAACTGAAGGAGAGAGAAGATGATAAAAGCGGGAATGAGGTTGACGTTAGAGAGCGGGCACAGAGAGTCTACATTACAACAAACATATCGATGTAAAGTAGTTGAGTTTACGGAAGACGTGATTTATATTAGCTATCCGCTAAATGAAGAAACGCAGCGAAGTGCTTTTTTACTAAAAGGTACAAAATTGCTTGCTACGTTTATTGGATATGATCAAAATGTATATACCTTTCCAACTGAAGTAACAGGGCGTGAAATAAAAGGCATGCCTGTTGTGAAGCTCTTTTACCCGGGCGATAAAAAGTTAAAATCCATCCAAAGAAGAAATTTTTTCCGTGTGCCGCTTACAGTGAAGGCGGTGATAGAAAGTGAACAAGAACAGCAGGATGTAATGGAAATCATGACTAAAAACATCAGTGCAGGTGGAATAGCCGGCTCCTTCCATCACTCGCTGCTTTTTAATGAGAAAGATTCGGTTGTTGTACGATTAAGTCTTCCTAATCGTGAGGGAGCTTTGCAGCATCTTGAATTAAAAGGGGAAGTTGTACGAATTACCGCCCCGACTCCTTGTAAAGTAGGTCAGCTATCTATTAAATTTATGAATATGGAAAAACAAACGAAAGAAATGATGATTCGTTATACCTTAAAGCGTCAGCTCGACCTAAGAAGAAAAGGTCTTCTTTAGCGTATAAAAAAAACTTCTCTTTCCTAAACTGTAAGCAAAGGTATTACTTCTTACAAAAGGAGAAAAAAGGTGAATCGAATAGAACGAATTTTAATTAAATTAGTGGTTATTCAATTTGTGTTTTTAATAATTGCCCAATGTATTTTACTATCTAGCAGTCACAGTACATATTTCTCAAAGGTTATTCAGTATGAGGGAGTTAGCAAAAATAATTTTAATAAAATTATTGAAACATTCGACCAGTAGTCGGACGTATGGTAGAATAACTAGGAAAGAAACATGCAGTGAACACCAGGCAGGAGAAGACCCCCTGCTCTTTTTTTCGTTTATAAACGCTTCATATAAAATGGCTCATTGTATAAAAGATGAAAGTGGTTTGTTCCTGTTTTGAAATTAAGGGAGGCACTTATGGAAAAACAAATTTCAATCGCGATTGACGGTCCTGCAGCTGCTGGGAAAAGTACAGTGGCAAAGATTATAGCAGAAACCTTATCATATATTTATGTTGATACAGGAGCGATGTACCGTGCTCTAACGTATCAAGCGCAGAAAAACCAGGTAGATTTGCAAAATGAAGAAGAGCTATTGCATTTGCTTAACGAAACAGTAATCGATTTAAAACCGTCTGAATCTGGACAGGTAGTCATCTTGAATGGACAGAATGTTACAAGTGAAATTCGTTCCGCAGAAGTAACTAACTCTGTATCCATCGTAGCGAAACATCGTGCAGTTCGTGAAGAGATGGTAGCGAGACAGCAGGGCCTTGCTAAAGATGGAGGCGTTGTAATGGATGGACGTGATATCGGTACACACGTGCTACCTCACGCAGAAGTTAAAATCTTTTTATTAGCGTCTGTGGATGAAAGAGCACAGCGACGCCACGACGAAAACATAAAAAAAGGTTTTGAATCAAATTTAGAGCGTTTAAAAGAAGAAATTGCCCGCAGAGACAAGCTGGATTCTGAGCGCGAAGTAGCACCTCTTAAAAAAGCTGAAGATGCAATTGAAATCGATACAACTTCCTTATCGATTGAAGGAGTTGTAGAAAAAATACTTTCTATTACAAAAGAAAGGATTGGATGATTTTGAGCTTTTATATGTTTGCACGTGCCATTGTAAAAGGCATTTTAACACCAGTTTATCGTTATGAAGTAATCGGTGCAGAAAATATCCCTTCAGAAGGCGGAGTGTTGCTTTGTTCAAATCATATTGACAACTTAGATCCGCCTACTGTAGGTGTGACATGTCCAAGGCCTATTTCGTTTATGGCAAAAGCAGAGCTGTTTAAAGCACCTTTTCTGAAGACGGTTCTGCCAAAGTTAGAAACATTCCCTGTAAAGCGCGGGATGGCAGATCGTGAAGCTTTGCGCCAAGGGTTAAAGATTTTAAAAGAAGGAAAAGTGCTTGGATTATTTCCCGAAGGAACAAGAAGTAAAGATGGGAAATTAGGAAAAGGGATGGCTGGAGTAGGCTTTTTTGCTTTGCGTTCAAAAGCAGCTGTTGTGCCTTGCGCTGTTATTGGTCCATATAAGCGTTTTGCAAGGTTAAAAGTAGTATACGGACCGCCAATTCAGATGGATGAGCTTCGCGAACGAAAAGCATCAGCCGACGAAGTAACCGAAGCTATTATGAAAAGCATTGGTAAATTAATTGAAAAATATCAATAGTTTGTAACCTTATGACTTGACAAAAGATTCTATTTATTAGAAGTTAGTAACAAAGAGAGTTTTTTCTATACAGAGCTATATACAATAATGATGAGCTAAAAGAGTGAAGAACTCTTACAAGGGAATACATATTGTAGATGGATATTGGAGGAGGAAAAGACGATGACAGAAGATATGAATCAAGTAGAGGTAACGTCATTAGAAGTAGGAGAAACAGTAAAAGGTACTATTACAAAAGTAGAAGAAAAGCAAGTGTATGTAGATGTACCTAACAGCAAACTAGACGGTATTATTCCAATTAGTGAATTAGCGAGCTTACATATTGAAAAAGCAGGCGATGTAATCCAAGAAGGTGCCGAAGTCGAAGCGAAAGTAATTAAAGTGGAAGACGATTTGCTTGTGCTATCTAAAAGGGCTGTAGATGCTGAAAAAGCATGGGATGGTTTAGAAGCAAAACTTTCTTCAGGTGAAGTGTTTGAAGCGGTAGTCAAAGAAATTGTCAAAGGCGGACTAGTAGTAGATATTGGTGTAAGAGGGTTCATTCCAGCTTCTCTTGTTGAAACTCATTTCGTTGATGATTTTGCAGAGTATCAAGATCAAACTCTTACGGTCAAAGTAGTGGAATTAGATAAAGAAAAAAATCGCGTGATCCTTTCGCATCGTGCAGTTGTAGAAGAAGAGCTTGTACAACAAAAAGAAAATGTTCTTGAGTCATTAAAAGAAGGTCAGGTTTTAGAAGGAACCGTTCAGCGCTTAACAGACTTTGGTGCGTTTGTAGATGTAGGTGGAGTAGATGGGTTAGTGCACATTTCTCAGCTTTCACACACGCGTGTAGAAAAACCTTCAGACGTAGTAGCTGAGGGAGATGCTGTGAAAGTCAAAGTATTGTCTGTTGACAAATCAACGGGGCGTGTTTCATTATCTATTAAAGATACGTTAGAAGGTCCATGGTCCAACATTTCTACGAAGCTTCGCCAAGGTGATGTAGTAGATGGAACCGTTAAAAGACTTGTATCTTTTGGAGCTTTTGTGGAAGTTCTACCTGGAGTAGAAGGACTTGTACACATTTCTCAAATTTCCCATAAGCATATCGGGACACCGCATGAAGTGCTTTCTGAAGGCGAAAAAGTGACGGTGAAAGTACTTGATGTGAATGAACAAGAGCGACGCGTTTCGTTAAGCATTCGTGATCTTGAGGAAGAAGAACAAGAAGATTACGGTGACTATGAATTACAAGAAGAGTCAAAAGGTTTCCAATTAGGTGATATGATTGGGGATCAATTAAAAAAATTAAGATAAGTAATGGTGATGATTTGTGAGCAGAGCAAAACGTAAAATTGATCACATTCATCATGCGATTCAAACTGGACAGCATCGGCTGCACGGGCTAGATGATATTCGCTTCGTTCATAATAGCTTACCAAATACAGGCGTGCAAGATGTTCATATTGATACAAAAATTGGCGAACTTTTGTTAAGTTCGCCAATTTTTATAAATGCTATGACGGGTGGAGGCGGACAAGAAACGGAACGGATTAACCGTTCGTTTGCTCAAATTGCTCATCATGGTCAGTTAGCAATGGCCGTTGGATCGCAGATGGCTGCGATTAAAGATGAAAAGGAAGAACAATCATACAGAGTAGTGCGTCAAGAAAACCCTAACGGAATTATTTTTGCCAACCTAGGCAGTGAAGCTACAGTTGAACAAGCTAAAAAAGCGGTTGATATGCTTGAAGCAAATGGACTTCAAATTCATTTAAATGTTATACAAGAACTGGTCATGCCAGAGGGAGATCGTGATTTTACCGATGCATTACGTCGTATTGAACGCATTGTCCGAGAAGTAACCGTTCCTGTAATTGTCAAAGAAGTAGGTTTTGGGATGAGCGCTCAAGCAGTGCAAAAACTTAAAGATGTTGGTGTTGAAATCGTTGATATTGGTGGGTACGGCGGTACCAATTTTTCGAAAATCGAAAATGAAAGACGAGCAAAACATTTTCACTTCTTTAATGATTGGGGAATTTCCACAGCAGCTTCTTTAGCGGAAGTATCTCAGCACGTAGAAGGTATGTCCATTATTGGTTCAGGAGGTATTCAAACCTCTATGGATATTGCTAAGTCTATTGCGCTAGGAGCTTCTGCAACGGGAATGGCAGGATATTTTTTATCCATTTTAATGAAGTCTGGTTTAGAAGCAGTTGTAGAAGAGATAGCCGAGCTGCATGAGGAGTTAACGTTCATCATGGCTGCGTTAGGAGCAACTTCTATTGCTAAGCTTCAGCAAATGCCTCTAGTTATTACAGGGGATACCCATAGCTGGCTGACTCAGCGAAATGTATCTATAGAAACATTTAATAACAGATCATAAAAAAGCATGCAGTTGACTGCGTGCTTTTTTATTTTTTTAGAAGATGAATGATCGCGTTTCCATTTTGAAAAACAAAAAATGTTGGCAGAAGAAGTGACAAAAAGCATGAAATCCCAAACGTTAGCCCCTTATAATAAGTTAAATGAACAGAAAAATCAGAAAAAAGAGGTGGCGTAATGAAAAAGGGACATCCTATATTTACAATTTTTCTTTTCTTTTTAGGCTGGGTTTTCATGTATGCAGATCGTAATATTTTATCTCCGGTTATGGGAGATATCGGTGCGCAGTGGGATCTTAATAAAGCTGAACTTGGACTAATGTCTACCGTGTTTTTTGCAGCGTATGCAGCTATGCAAATTCCAACGGGTTTTTTGGCAGATCGATTTGGTCGCGTTAAGATCTTAGTAGCTGGATACATCTTGTTTGGAGTTGCCACATTTTTCACAGGACTTACAACTACTTTCGGTATGTTCTTACTCATGCGGGCGCTGACAGGGCTTGGAGAAGGAACGTATTATGGTTCACAATACGGAATTTCTTCAAGCATCACGTCCGAACGATACCGAGGTTTAGTGGCTGCGCTCATTAATAGTGGAATGGCTTTTGGTATATCACTTGGTTTTATCGGTTCTACATACATTACATATACGTTAGAAAAAGACTGGCAGTTTACTTTTTACTTATTTGCTATTCCGACTATAGTAATAGCTATTTTAATAGCTTTCTTTGTAAAAGATAAGCAAAGGGATCAAGAAAAAAATGCGCCAAATAAAGAAACAAAGCAGTCGCTAAAAGTATTATTTACAAGAAATCATATTTTCGTATACATTTTAATCTTCTGCTCTCTTTACGGATTTTTTGGGATGCTTACGTGGCTTCCGTATTATTTACAGCACTCGCGAGGCTTAGAAGGGTCTCAAACAGGCATCATAGCATCTTTAGTACCTTGGGCGTCTATTCCAGGAGCAATCTTCTTTGGATATATATCTGATCGAATTGCAAATAAAAAAGCATTAATTGTGAGTTTGTCAGTAGCGGGCGCTTTATGTCAATTTTTTATTCCCTATACAGAGAGTTATTCTTGGCTATTAATCGGCTTAATTGTGTACGGTCTGATAGGTAAATTAGCATTAGATCCGATTTTGATTTCGTATATAGCGGATATTACTCCATCGTCCATGTACTCTAAAGTGTACGGTTTTTTTAACTTCAGCGGCATGCTGTCATCGATCTTTGCACCTTACATTACCGGATATTTTGCAGATAAACTTGGAAGTATGGAATTCGGATTTTATTTGTCAGGAGCACTATTGTTAGTGGGAGGAGTTCTCTTTTTGTTTACAGGAAAGAAAGAACGTTCCTATCCTGTTTCACATCCAGTTTTAAAATAAAAAATGCGCTGACTAAGTCAGCGCATTTTTTTATTTGTGCTCATTTAACTCGCGCGCTTCTTCAGGACTTTGCAAGCTAGTTGCTCCCGGATAGTGAAGTCCTTGATCACGGTCAGATTCAACTCGTTTTGATTCTTTTAATTTTTTCTCTTGACGATCTTTTCCCATTTTAGTTTCCCTCCTTTTTTCTGATAGGTTGTCCAAAATAAAGGGTTCTATTCTAAAACTCCGATTAAGTTTTACCAAATTGATACATACTGATGACAGGTAGAGGAGGTGCCATATTCAGTGGACGGAATTTTCTTTTATTGGCTTTCGTGGATGGGATGGATTGTTGCGACTTTTCTTATGCCCAAAACACCTAGGCGTTGGAAGGTAGCAGCCATTATATTAATCAGTATACTCCTAAGCGGAATGAACATGCATATGGCTCAGTTTTCATGTAGCTACACCGCTTTGTTTTTAGTGGGAGTAGCGTGTGTTTATGCTTCAGGCTACAGCAGGTTTCAGCAGTTATATTATGTTATTGTATGCGGCATTATAATAATTGCCTATGCTGGTTTTTGTTTACTTGAGCTCTATGATCCTGTATGGATTTTTATTGATCGTAAGTGGATTTTGACTGGACTTATCTTATATATTTGCTTTATGGTGATTAAAGATGCTGAAAAAAGATTCGCAGCGATCATTTTAGGTGTAGTTGGAGGAGATTTTTTATACGCAGTTGTTATTCGAGATATTGCATCTTATGAAGTAGGGTCTCTTCGGACACTCGACGTTTTAGCAACAGCAGTAGGAACTATGTTTATTTGGGAGATGCTGGTTTATTTTTCTGCTTATTTAGATTTGTACGTGCTGAAGTCTCACAGGCAAAAGCAAAGTACTTACAAATAGAAGAAGAGATTTCGTAAAATTATATTGTTGTTACCGGTGATTTTTGATAAAATTGTTTGATTGAAAGAGTAATGCTTATTCAGCGGATAGGCAGTTAATCAGCTTGGTGTAAAATAGAGCTGATAAAAAGCCTGCTTTATCGCTTATGATCGATTAGTAGAGGTCATGCCACGCTGCATGGCCTCAATTTTTGAAAAAAGAATGATCTTATTTATTTGTACATGTAGATAAATACCTTTAGTCGATTAAAGACTGGTTGCCGATACATAAAAAAGATCAAGGAAAGGGAAGAATCGTATGCCAAAACCAATTATTGCGATTGTTGGTCGTCCCAACGTAGGAAAATCAACAATTTTCAACCGAATTGTAGGAGAGCGAGTATCTATTGTAGAAGATATTCCGGGTGTAACTCGTGATCGTATCTATAGTTCAGGTGAGTGGCTGAATGTGGACTTTAACATTATTGATACTGGCGGTATTGATATTGGAGATGAGCCATTTTTAGAACAGATCAAACAGCAGGCAGAAATTGCAATTGATGAAGCGGACGTAATCATTTTTCTAGTGAATGGACGCGATGGAATTACTGCAGCTGATGAAGAAGTGGCGAAAATTTTATACAAATCCAAAAAGCCTGTGGTCCTAGCTGTTAATAAAGTAGATAATCCTGAAATGAGAGAATTAATCTATGATTTCTACGCACTAGGATATGGAGAACCGTTCCCAATCTCAGGAACGCATGGTTTAGGTTTAGGTGACCTGCTAGACGAGGCAGCTAAGCACTTTCCAAAAGAAAAAGACGAAGATTACGGAGAAGACGTCATTAAATTTTCATTGATTGGTCGTCCTAACGTAGGGAAATCTTCATTAGTTAATGCTCTTCTAGGTGAAGACCGTGTTATTGTCAGTGATCTTGCCGGCACGACACGCGATGCTATTGATACAAAGTTTACAAAAGAAGATCAAGAATATGTTGTTATTGATACAGCTGGAATGAGAAAGCGTGGAAAAGTGTACGAGAGTACTGAAAAATACAGCGTACTGCGCGCATTAAAGGCAATTGAACGCTCAGATGTTGTCTTAGTTGTATTAAATGCTGAAGAGGGTATTATTGAACAAGATAAGAAAATTGCCGGCTATGCACAAGAAGCTGGAAAAGCTGTTGTCATCGTTGTGAACAAATGGGATACAGTAGAAAAAGATGAAAAAACAATGAAAAAATTTGAAGAAAATATACGTGAGCATTTTCAGTTCTTAACATATGCTCCAATTGTATTCCTTTCAGCTAAAACGAAAAAACGTACGCATACGCTATTGCCAATGATTGATCTTGCAAGCGAAAGCCATGCGGTACGTGTAGAAACAAGCATCTTAAATGATGTGATTATGGATGCAGTAGCAATGAACCCTACGCCTACTCACAACGGCAACCGCTTAAAGATCTATTACACAACTCAAGTAGCAATCAAGCCGCCAACTTTTGTTGTGTTTGTAAATGATCCTGAGCTAATGCACTTTTCATATAAACGTTTCTTAGAAAATAAGCTTCGTGAAGCTTTTGGATTCGAAGGAACTCCAATTAAAATTATTGCAAGACCAAGAAAATAACAGAGGATGTGATCGGCGTGGAAAGAATAGCTGTACTAGGAGCAGGAAGCTGGGGAACTGCATTAGCTTTCGTATTGGCGGAAAATGGACACGATGTTCGCATTTGGGGACATAGACAACAAGTCATTGATCAAATCAACGAGACGCATCAGAATGAAAAATATTTGCCTGGTGTAGAGCTTCCTCATCAGATTAAAGGTTTTACGTCATTAGAAAAGGCAATAGAGGGTGTTGAAACCCTTATTTTAGCTGTTCCAACGAAGGCCATTCGTGAAGTGTTGCAGCAGCTAAAATCCCTTACCGATGAACTGTTTACAATTGTTCACGTGAGTAAAGGGATTGAACCTGATTCTCTTTTACGTATATCTCAAATGATTCAACAAGAAATTGATACAAAAGACATCGTTGTCTTATCAGGTCCGAGTCATGCTGAAGAGGTAAGTAGAAGGCAGCCGACAACCGTGACGTCAGCTTCAACAAATATACAAGCAGCAGAAAAAGTGCAGGATTTATTTAATAATCAACAGTACTTCCGTGTTTATACAAATCCTGATGTGATTGGTGTGGAAATTGGGGGAGCGTTAAAAAATATTATTGCTCTTGCTGCTGGTATCACGGATGGACTTGGATATGGTGACAATGCGAAGGCCGCTCTTATGACTCGTGGCTTAGCTGAAATCGCTCGTTTAGGTACTGTGCTTGGCGCCAATCCTCTGACGTTCTCAGGTTTAACCGGGATTGGGGACTTGATTGTAACGTGTACAAGCGTTCATTCTCGAAATTGGCGCGCTGGTAATCTTCTTGGGAAAGGCAAAAATTTAGACGAAGTATTAGAAAATATGGGAATGGTTGTAGAAGGTGTACGCACGACGAAAGCAGCTTACCAGCTATCTCAAAAATATGACGTAAAAATGCCGATTGCTGATGCTTTATATAATGTACTGTTTAATGATGTGAAGGCAAAGGATGCAGTAGACGCGCTTATGTCTCGTACTAAAACACATGAAATGGAAGATTTAGCGAATGTTTTAGGAGAAAAATTAAATTAAGTGCAAAGAAATATGAAAAAATAGGCAATTGGCGATACCCAAAATCATTTACTTGCATAAAATAACGTGTAAATAAAGATGAGTAGAACTGTTAGTATGGGAATATTTAGTTATGATCGAAGCGAAGAGCCCCCTTCGCTTCGATTTTTTTTATGCGAAAAAGCAGGAATTTGTCAATTTAATAGGAAAGTAATTACTATAGAGCATGAATCACTGGAAGGTAAATAAATAGTGAATTTAGAAAGTTCTATCAATATCCATCTTAACTATAAGTCCTTATGTTATAATAACGGTGAAAAAAGGAGTGGATGCAATTTGTCGCCAGGTTTGTTAAAGATGTGGATTTCATTGGGTTCCATTGTATTTATGTTTATTTCGGTATTTTCTATTTACTTTAGTCGTTATAAAATTACGAACCGCATTGGTAAAATTGTACTCGCTTTCATTGCCTATTCGCTTATGATTGTAGCAGGTCTTATTATGGTAATTGTTGTATTCAGCGGGCCGACAGATGCTTAATGTACATATGGTAGGGTGAGAAAAATGAAAAAATTCATGCTAACGTCTATTGTTGGGTTAACCATTTTTATATTATCCGGTTGTTTGTACCCGGCGGAAAGAATGTCTCAAAATCAAGTTCCTTATAAAGATCAAGTTGCTTCCGTGCAAACGGCGGTTGATCAATTTAAACAAGAAAGCGGAGGCTTATTGCCGATAAAAACGAAAGATATGGACACGCCGATTTATCAAAAATATCCGATTGACTTTACGAAAATTGTTCCTAGATACATGCAAGACGCACCTGGGAATTCGTATGAAAGCGGAGGGATATTTGCGTACGTGCTTGTGGATGCAGAAACAAAGCCGACGGTTAAATTATTAGACTTACGGATGGCGGATACGATTCAAGATGTTAACGTACATTTGAATATATACCGTCAAAATCATAAAGGGTACGTACCGTTTAAAGACGTCATCGCTCCCGGCGTATTCTCTATTAATTATAAAAAATTGAATATGAAAGAGCCTCCTGTCGTTACTAGCCCATATACAGGGAATAGTCTTTCTTTAATTGTTAATGGACAGGGAGATGTATTTGTAGATTATCGCCCTGATTTGTATGATGCCATTCAAAAACATAAAAGCTCCTACAAACCTGGTGAAGATATACGAAAGCTCCTTGTGGAAAACAGTGATTTTGTACCTGCTTACTCTCTTCCTTATACAGTCAACGATAAGAATGAACCAATATTTTTAAAAAAATAAGTCATGAACCCCTTCTCCTTGAATAATATTCAGAGAGAAGGGGTTTTCTCTTTCTTGTACACCAATAATGATAATCAGAATGACTAAGTCAGCATGTGCATGAAAAAAATCATAAATTTTTCTATCAAAAGTCATATTTTAATAGGACAACGTCATAACTATATAGTGTCCTAATTTACTCTCGCAATGGATGTCATATTCCATGAACTCATAGATCGGAGGGGATCTTTTGGAAAAGGTGGATGTATTTAAAGATATCGCTGAACGTACAGGAGGCGATATATATTTAGGTGTGGTGGGAGCAGTTCGAACAGGAAAATCTACATTTATTAAAAAATTTATGGAGCTGGTGGTCCTGCCTCACATCGAGAACGAGGCAGAAAGAGCTCGCACACAAGATGAACTACCACAAAGTGCAGCTGGAAAAACGATTATGACAACTGAGCCGAAATTCGTACCGAATCAAGCAGTTAATGTTTTGGTAGATGACGGGCTAGAAGTTAACATACGGTTAGTAGATTGTGTAGGATATACGGTGCCTGGCGCTAAAGGGTACGAAGATGAAAACGGACCTCGAATGATCAATACACCTTGGTATGAAGAACCAATTCCATTTCACGAAGCGGCTGAAATTGGAACGAGAAAGGTAATTCAAGAACACTCAACGATTGGTGTCGTCATTACAACAGATGGCTCAATTGGAGATATACCTCGTCAAGATTACGTGGAAGCAGAAGAGCGCGTCATTAATGAGCTAAAAGAAGTAGGCAAACCATTTATCATGGTTATTAATACCGTACAGCCATATCATCCTGATACAGAAAAGCTTCGTGCAAAGCTTAATGAAAAATATGATATTCCAGTATTAGCGATGAGTGTGGAAAGCATGCGCGATACTGATGTGATGAACGTATTAAGAGAAGCACTCTACGAGTTCCCTGTATTAGAAGTCAACGTTAATCTACCAAGCTGGGTAATGGTTTTAAAAGATAAACATTGGCTGCGTGAAAGCTATCAAGAAGCCGTTAAAGAAACGGTAAAAGATATTAAGAGGCTGAGAGACGTTGAACGGGTAGTAGAGCAATTTAGCCAGTTTGAGTTTATCGATCAGGCTCGATTAGCCGGAATTGAGATGGGGCAGGGAATTGCCGAAATTGACTTATATGCTCCAGATGACTTATACGATCAGATTTTGAAAGAAATCGTGGGAGTAGAAATTCGCGGAAGAGATCATTTGCTGCAGTTAATGCAAGATTTTGTGCATGCAAAAACCGAGTATGATCAAGTCTCTGATGCCCTTCGTATGGTTAAACAAACGGGTTATGGTGTAGCTGCACCTTCGCTTTCGGATATGAGCCTTGATGAACCTGAAATTATTCGCCAAGGATCGCGTTTTGGGGTTCGTTTAAAAGCAGTGGCACCTTCTATACACATGATTAAAGTGGATGTAGAATCAGAATTTGCGCCGATTATCGGAACGGAGAAGCAAAGCGAAGAATTAGTTCGTTATTTGATGCAAGACTTTGAAGATGATCCGCTTTCAATTTGGAATTCAGATATATTTGGCCGCTCTCTAAGTTCAATCGTAAGAGAAGGGATTCAAGGAAAGCTGTCGCTGATGCCTGAAAATGCGCGATATAAGTTAAAAGAAACGCTAGAACGGATTATTAACGAAGGATCTGGAGGTTTAATCGCGATTATTTTATAAGAATGTAACGTTAGGCTCCTCATAAAGGAGCCTCTTCTTTTTGGATAGAACATACAAAACTTTACATATATTGTGATAGATCGCGTGGTTATCTTATTCCTGCGTTATTTTCTGCTTGCTATGCCTTGTTCAATATGTTAATCTTTTAACAGAAATCGATCGATCATACTGTTTTCATTACATACATACGGCAGATGAATGAAAAACATTGAATTATTTAGTTCAATCGTTTATGATTAGGCTTGTCGATACATAGGTTATGTATAATATCCATTTGTTTTGTTAAAGAATGAGATATAACGAATTACTAGATTCCTTTTCTAACAAGGTTTTTAGTTATTATATGATCCGATTTTGGGAGGAGGTGAATGGCATGAACAAGACAGAATTAATTAATGCTGTTGCAGAAGCAAGTGAGCTTTCAAAAAAGGATGCTACAAAAGCAGTTGATGCTGTTTTCGATACAATTTTAGAAGCTTTAAAAGCTGAGGACAAAGTTCAACTTATCGGTTTTGGTAACTTCGAAGTACGTGAACGTGCTGCTCGTAAAGGACGCAATCCACAAACTGGCGAAGAAATCGAAATTCCTGCTAGCAAAGTTCCTGCATTCAAACCAGGTAAAGCTCTTAAAGATGCTGTAAAATAATATCTACATAAAATGGCTTTATTCATAGCCGTTGATGAAGAGCTTTGAAAGGTCGCACATTTGCGACCTTTCTTTTTTGCCTTTGGTATATACATATGCTAGAATTTTTTTCATAAAGTCGTAATGCAACGAATTGGAGGGCAACAACATGTCATCTGTAAATAAACCACAGATCGAACAAGCCGTGAGACTAATTTTAGAAGCAATTGGCGAAGATCCAAACCGTGAAGGATTATTAGATACCCCAAAGCGAGTAGCTAAAATGTATGAGGAAGTCTTTTCCGGGTTGAATGAAGATCCAAAAGAGCATTTTAAAACAGTTTTTGGAGAAGACCATGAAGAGCTAGTGCTTGTAAAAGATATTCCTTTTTACTCTATGTGTGAACATCACTTAGTTCCTTTTTATGGAAAAGCTCATGTTGCGTATATTCCAAAAGGCGGACGAGTGACCGGTTTAAGTAAGCTGGCAAGAGCGGTAGAAGCTGTTGCGAAACGTCCTCAGCTTCAGGAGAGAATTACATCTACAGTTGCGGATTCTATTGTAGAAACATTAGAGCCGCACGGGGTAATGGTAGTAGTGGAAGCAGAGCACATGTGTATGACCATGCGAGGCATTAAAAAGCCTGGAGCTATGACAATCACTTCTGCTGTACGTGGAGTGTTAGAACACGATGCAAGTTCTAGAGCTGAAGTTTTATCACTGATTAAATCATAATGTGGATGATGAAGGAGAAGAGAATATGACACAAAAAGGAACGCCCGAGTATATTGTCATTAAAGCGGTCGAAGATGGAGTTAACGTAATTGGATTAACGCGAGGAGCAGATACGCGATTTCATCATTCAGAAAAACTAGATAAAGGCGAAGTAATGATTGCGCAGTTTACTGAGCATACATCCGCAATTAAAATTCGTGGCAAAGCCGTCATTCAGACTGTTCACGGAGAAATTGAATCCGATACGAAAAAATAAGCAGGGATTTTCCTGCTTTTATTTATATTTAAAATAAATGAATAAGAACAGGAAAAACATGGTGAAACTAAAAGCAATATCTTAAATTACTGTCTGAGAAATCCAGATGGTATGTAGATGAACGGTGTTCAAGCGGATGAGCAGCTAAATGATTTAAACCGTGAAAAAGCTTCAAAAGAATTTAAAGGGTATTTTATAATGTAATTATGTTATAATTGACACTATCGATTTGGAGTTAAAAGAACTTTAAACAAATAGTGATGGAAAGGGAGACAAGGATGATGAGCGTAAAAACCATCTATGATATTGTGGCCAACATGAAAGAACAGCTTCATGTTGAATTAAGTCATCCATATGTAAAAAAATATATTCATCATCCGCGTATTGATGAAAATAGATTACTGTACATGTGTTCGTTCTTAGATACTCTTTCAATGGAAGAAGAAAAAAAGAACAGCTCTGTGCTATCTGTGATGCTCGTTCAAACCGCACTTGATACCCACGATCTAGTCTCCACTCAAAATGTTAGCGGAAATGAAGGAAAGCTGCATGAGCGGCAGCTGGTAGTTTTGGCCGGAGATTATTACAGCGGCCTGTACTATTACTATTTAGCTCAAAGCAACCAGCTGAATTTAATGAAAGTTATAGCATCTGCTATTAAAGAAATTAATATCGCTAAGATACACATTTATAACAATCGCTCTACTAATCCACACGACGTTATGAATAGTTTTTTAGCAGCAGAATCATCGTTTGTAAGATGCTTATGTGACTATTTTGAACGTGAAGAGTGGAAAGAACTTTTAAAACATGCAGCGTATTTGAACGGGATATTAAAGCAATTAAAGTCATTACAGCATAAAGAGCCTACTCTCTTGCTAAACTATTGCAAACAAATTGGCATGAATCAAGAGCAAATAAAAGAACACCTTTATTCGTATACTCAACAGTCTGTAAACATTGTTAGAGGATACTTACGAAGTGAATTTGTGATGAATGAGTTTTTAAGAGAGCACTTAGATGAACTGACATCTAGCTTAGAAGTGCTGAAAAATGTCGTAGGAGAAGGATAGAGATATGCAGCAATCAAAAGAACAGCGTGTCCATGGCGTATTTGAAAAAATATACAAAAATTATGATCAAATGAATTCTGTTATTAGTTTTCAGCGTCATAAGGCATGGCGCAAAGATACGATGAAGCGAATGAATGTTCAAAAAGGAACAAAAGCTTTAGATGTTTGTTGCGGAACTGCGGATTGGACGCTAGCTATGGCTGAAGCAGTTGGAGAAACAGGAGAGGCAGTTGGCCTGGATTTTAGTCAAAATATGCTAAAGATTGGTGAAGAGAAAGTAAAAAACTCACCTTTTTCAAATATTACCTTACTACATGGCAATGCAATGGAACTTCCTTTTGAAGATAATTCATTTGACTATGTAACGATTGGATTCGGACTGCGCAACGTGCCCGATTACCTTCAAGTTTTAAAGGAAATGCAGCGCGTCGTGAAACCTGGCGGAAAAGTGGTTTGCCTTGAAACGTCTCAGCCCACGATGATCGGCTACCGACAAATGTACTTGCTTTACTTTAAGTATATTATGCCTGCGCTTGGAAAGATGGTCGCTAAAAGCTATGATGAATATTCATGGCTTCAAGAGTCAGCAAGGGACTTTCCAGGTCAAAAGCAATTGGCTGATATGTTCCGTGAAGCCGGTTTGACAGATGTTGAAGTGAAATCTTACACAGGTGGAGTAGCAGCGATGCATCTAGGGTACAAACGATAAAAGAGAAAAAGCTTGTCCTACAGGTGCAACAGCCTGTAGGATAAGGAGTAAAGAATGAATATATAATGCAAGGTGAGTCCAATGAAACTAAAAATGATGTACGCTTTTTTGAATACGGATATTACCCTTATTGAGAAAGAACTTGAACAAACTGTTCATACCGATGAAACACTTATCACAGATGCTTCTCTTCACCTTTTACAAGCAGGGGGGAAACGAATTCGCCCTGTATTTGTTTTGTTGGCAGCTAAATTTGGGCATTACAACATCGACCAAATCAAACACGTGGCAGTAGCGCTTGAGCTGATTCATATGGCGTCTCTTGTTCATGATGATGTTATTGATGACGCTGATAAGCGACGCGGAAAACCAACAATTAAGGCAAAATGGGACAATCGTATTGCTATGTATACAGGGGATTACATCTTTGCTCGTGCGCTTGAAGTTATGAGCGAGGTTAAAGATGTGGAAGCACATAAAATTTTATCTAATACGATGGTGGAATTAACGCTCGGTGAAATTGAACAGATTAAGGACAAATACAACCTAAACCAAAACTTACGCGTGTATCTGCGTAGAATTAAACGTAAAACGGCACTGCTAATTGCTGCAAGCTGTCAGTTAGGCGCAATTGCAGCGGGAGCTCCTGAAGATATACATAAACGTTTATTTTGGTTTGGATATTACGTGGGAATGTCATTTCAAATTACCGATGACATTTTAGATTTTATCTCATCAGAAGAACAGCTTGGGAAACCAGTTGGCAGCGACTTACTGCAAGGAAATATTACGCTGCCAGTTTTGTATGCCATTGAAAATGCTGAGTTTCGAGATAAAGTAGAACAGCTTTTCGAGAGGGAATATGAGCAAGAGCTGATCAATGAAATTATTTCTGATATTAAATCTTCTAACGCCATTGAACGTTCATTTGAGATGAGCGATCGTTATCTGCAAAAAGCGATGAGCATTTTAGAAGAACTGCCGCCAAACAAGGCGAAAAAAACGCTGCATCAAATTGCGAAGTACATTGGAAAACGGAAATTTTGATTTATTTACTTTCATAAGTTGTAAACTGCTCGAAACAATGTTAATATCTTCATGAGGTGTGATTGCGCTTTCAAAACTTGTTTACATATCATGAACTTCAGGGGTGGAGAGTAAAATGATACAAAAAACGTTTTTAATGGTCAAACCAGACGGGGTACAAAGAAGCATTATTGGTGAGGTTATTTCTCGCTTTGAGAAAAAAGGTTTTCAATTAGTCGGAGCTAAGCTTATGCATATTTCGCAGGAATTAGCTGAAACACACTACGGTGAACATAAAGAGAAACCTTTCTTCGGTGAGTTAGTGAAATTTATCACATCAGGTCCAGTTTTTGCTATGGTATGGGAAGGTGAAAACGTGATTTCAGTATCACGTCAAATGGTGGGGAAAACTAACCCTCAAGAAGCGCTTCCTGGAACTATTCGAGGTGACTATGGACTGATTGTCGATAAGAATATTATTCACGGCTCAGATTCACCAGAAAGTGCGGAGCGTGAAATCAGCTTATTCTTTGAAAGTGAAGAGCTGACTTTCTATAAAAAAGACGCAGACGCTTGGATTTACTAATTTAGATAGCGCAAGGAGACGAATGAATTTTCATTCGTCTTTTTTATTGTGTTTATACATAGGTCCTAAGCTATTGATTGCGAATATCTCTCTACATAAACATTTTCACAATGTATTCCGATATATTAGTAAGGAGATAAGCGTATATAAAGGTTTTATTTCTTTATACGTCTAACATCAACGTATAGAAATGAGAAAGGAGAGTCAAAAATGATAGATGAATACGACGCGTTTGTGGAGAAAATAAAAATAAAAACAGGCATTGATTTATCACTATATAAGCAGTCTCAAATGAAACGCCGCCTTACCTCCCTATATGAAAAAAAAGGTTTTTCTAGTTTTTTTGAATATTATCGAGCAATGAACAGTAACAACGAACTGCTTGAGGAGTTTTTAGATCGGATGACGATTAACGTGTCAGAGTTTTATCGCAACTATCAGCGGTGGGATATATTGGAGCAAAAAATTTTACCGACTCTTGTAAAAGGAAAAACAGACCTGAAAGTGTGGAGCGCTGCCTGTTCAACAGGGGAAGAGCCATATACACTAGCGATGGTTTTATCGACATTTTTTCCTCTTTCGCGTATTTCTATATTGGCAACCGATTTGGATGAAAAAGTGATAGAAAAAGCAAAAATAGGCTTTTATGATGAACGTTCACTTCAGGAAATGCCTGTTTCGATGAAAAATAAGTACTTTCAACAAAGAGGAACCGGGTACTTATTAGATGAAAAAATCAAAAAAACAGTTGTTTTTCAAAAACATAACTTACTGTCAGACTCTTTTCCAAAAAACATTGACTTGATTGTTTGTCGCAATGTGCTTATTTATTTTACAGATGAAGCTAAGCATGCTTTATATGAAAAATTCAGCAGAGCTTTAGCACCTGGCGGCATCTTATTTGTAGGTAGCACAGAACAGGTTTTTACTCCGCAAAAGTATGGATTTGAAACGGCTGATACGTTTTTTTACAGAAAAGTAAAGACCATTTAATCGAGATAACCTGAAGCCGTTTCTTAAAAGCTAGGGTGAAACTTTTTGTACATTCTTATGTTATAGTATGGTATAGTCATATTTAAAAATGGAAAAATTCTGACGAATAATACATATTAAGCGGAGGTACGATTATGCGATATTTAACAGCAGGAGAATCACATGGTCCACAGTTGACTACTATTTTAGAGGGTGTTCCGGCAGGGCTTCCTTTAACAGCCGAAGACATCAATACAGATTTAGCGCGAAGACAAAAAGGTCATGGTCGCGGAAGACGTATGCAAATTGAAAAAGATCAAGCGGAAATTTTAAGTGGTGTCCGCCACGGCTATACGCTAGGATCTCCTATTACGTTAGCGGTAGAAAATAACGACTGGAAACACTGGACAAAAATTATGGGCATCGAGCCAATTTCTGAAGAAGAATCAGAAGAAGTAAAGCGTAAAATCTCAAGACCAAGACCAGGGCATGCCGATTTAAACGGCGCTATTAAATATGGTCATCGCGATATGAGAAATGTATTAGAACGCTCTTCAGCTCGCGAAACAACTGTAAGGGTAGCAGCAGGTGCTGTCGCTCGTCAAATCCTTGCTCAGTTCGGGATTTCTGTAGCTGGACATGTATTAGAAATTGGCGGCGTACAGGCAAATCCGCCTCAATACAAAAGCTTAGAGGAACTTCAAGAAGTCACTGAAGCTTCTCCAGTAAGATGTTTTGACTCAGCTGTTGAGAAAGACATGATGCAAGCAATCGATGATGCTAAGAAAAATGGCGATTCTATCGGAGGCGTAGTAGAAGTTATTATTGAAGGCGTGCCAGCAGGAGTAGGCAGCTATGTTCATTACGATCGTAAATTAGATGCGAAGATTGCTGCAGCTGTTATGAGCATTAATGCATTTAAAGGCGTTGAGTTTGGGATTGGCTTTGAAGCGGCTCGCAGACCAGGAAGCGAAGTTCATGACGAAATTCTATGGGATGAAAAGAATGGGTATACCCGTAAAACAAACAACTTAGGCGGCTTTGAAGGCGGCATGACAACAGGTATGCCAATTGTAGTACGCGGTGTAATGAAGCCTATTCCAACGCTTTACAAGCCGTTAAAAAGTGTTGATATTGAAACAAAAGAAGCCTTCGAGGCAAGCATTGAACGTTCAGACAGCTGCGCTGTGCCGGCTGCAAGCGTTGTAGCAGAAGCTGTTGTAGCTTGGGAATTGGCTGATGCGCTAATCGAACAGTTTGGACAAGACCGAATTGATTTAATTGCTGAAAATATTGAGAAAATGCGTGCACATGCGAGGGAGTTTTAATGTTGCAAATTGATATTCAAACTTTATCCAAAACATATCCTCTTTATTTAGGCAATGGATTAATTGAAAAGCTGCCTTCTATTATCGAGAGTGTAAAATCTAATCTGTCGTCCGTGTTAATCATCACCGATTCAGCTGTAGATTCATATTATGGAGAAGCGGTTGTAAAAGCGATTGAGACAAAGTTTAAAGTGGCTAAATACGTAGTGCCAAGCGGTGAACATGCAAAGTCATTTCAACATTACTACGATTGTCAGACATTTGCGCTCGAACAGCAGCTTGACCGCAATGCACTCGTTATTGCTTTTGGCGGAGGGGTAGTAGGCGATTTAGCTGGATTTGTAGCCGCTACTTATATGAGAGGAATTTCTTTTATTCAAGTGCCAACGACGCTTCTTGCTCACGATAGTGCTGTAGGCGGTAAAGTAGCCATTAATCATGAGCTTGGAAAAAATATGATTGGTGCTTTTTATCAGCCTGAAGCGGTTGTTTATGATATTGATCTTCTTAAAACGCTTCCCGAAAGAGAATGGCGTTCCGGTTTTGCAGAAGTGATTAAACACGCTTTTATTCACGATGAAGCATTTTATGAATGGCTTCAGCAAAATATACAATCGCTGACTGATTTACAAGATGAAAAATTAATTTATGCTATTCAAAACGGTATTTTAGTCAAAGCATCTGTTGTAAAAGAAGATGAGACAGAAGCTGGCGTTCGCGCTCATCTGAACTTTGGACATACGCTAGGACATGCGATCGAAGCAGAGTGCGGCTATGGACAAATCAGCCACGGAGAAGGCGTAGCGATTGGTATGCTGTTTGCTATGAAAGTCAGCAATGTTCTTGAGAAAAGTCAGTTCTCTGTGGACGACATTGCGAAATGGTTTGAAAAATTTGGCTACAAGACGTCTGTCCCAAACCATCTTTCAGCTGAAAAACTGCTCGTAAGAATGAAAGCGGACAAGAAGTCTAAATCAAGCAATGTTCACATGGTACTGCTTGAAGGCATAGGCAAACCTTTTGTTCAACAAGTAGAAGATGAAGTGATTCTTAAACTGCTGAATGAAGAGCTTAAAGCTTAGTTTCGTCTAAAGCCAAGTAGATAGTAGTTGACAAATGAATTTGAAACGTACTACAATTGGTAACAAGTTAGTTTAAAGATTTTAGTTATGAGAAAACAATAGACAGTTTAGTTGAGATTAGGGTAGACGAGAATGAGACAGTTGAGCAGAGTTTAGTTGAGTGAATTTTACCATTCGTATACCCAAAGACCCATTTTTGATGTGTCTTTGGGTTTATTTATTATATCCTCTTTTATATAACCTCATCTATTCTCATTCTCCATGAAATGGAGGATTGAAAGATATGACGAACACGTATACTTCTTTTTTAGAAGACTCTACAGAGTATTTAACCATTCCAATTATCAAAAAAATATTTATCGATAGCATGACACCTGTTGATCTTTTTCAACAAGTAAAAGATGAAGCCGTATATTTGCTTGAAAGTAATGATGAATCATCACCATGGTCCAATTATTCTTTTATTGGCTTAAATCCATTTTTGTATGTTGAGGAAGAAAACGGAACCTATCTAGCAAAAAACAAGCAGCTTCAGCCTATGCTGCAAGGAGACAGCTTTAAAGAGGTGTTTTGTAAAATTCAGCAAGAGCTGAAAGTGAAAGTACCAGACCTTGCACTTCCTTTTAAAGGAGGAGCAGTAGGGTTTATCAGCTACGACGCAGTATCGCAAATTGAAAAAGTAAACGTACATGCCCAAAATGATTTGAACATGCCTACTTTTCACTTTATCTATTGTCAAACGATGCTTGCTTACAATCATCAAACAAAAGAGCTTATGGTGATTCACTACATTCAGCTTAATGAGCAAGACAAAGAGCAGCAGAAAAAAGAAAAATACGGTGAAGCTTTAGCAGAGATCAATAGATATGTTGAAAGAATAGCGCAGACGGTGAAAGAAAAGCCAATGATGTTTGAAAGCGAGCAGCGCGAAGTTAGCTTTGAAGGCGTGACATCGTCATACCAAAAAGATAAATTTGTGCAAGATGTGGAAAAAATTAAGGAATACATTAAAAGCGGAGATGTTTTTCAAGCTGTATTGTCGCAGAGATTTCAAATTGATACGACCGTAGCTGGATTTGATATTTACAGAGTATTGCGATTAGTTAATCCGTCTCCTTATTTATTTTACGTGAAAGTAAAAGGCGTGGAGTTAATTGGAAGTTCTCCTGAGCGGTTGATTCAAATTGAAAACGGCCATTTAGAAATTCATCCGATTGCAGGAACGAGAAGACGTGGCAGGGATGCAGAAGAAGATGCGCGCTTATACGAAGACTTAATTAACGATGAAAAAGAGCGGGCAGAACACTATATGCTCGTGGACTTAGCAAGAAATGACATCGGCCGAGTTGCACAGTATGGAAGTGTCCAAACACCAGTATTGATGCAGCAGGTTAACTTTTCGCACGTCATGCACTTGATTTCTAAAGTGACAGGGCGCCTTGACGAAAAAGTACATCCCATTGATGCGCTGCTTTCTGCATTTCCAGCGGGTACCGTATCTGGCGCTCCAAAAGTGCGAGCGATGCAAATCTTAAATGAAATTGAACCAGTTGCGCGAAATGTATATGCAGGAACCGTAGCATATCTCGGATTTGATGGAAACATTGATTCGTGCATTGCGATTCGGACCATTCTTTTGAAAGACCAGACCGCTTATATCCAGGCCGGAGCAGGAGTGGTTGCTGACTCAAAACCGGAGCTTGAGTGGAAAGAAACCCGCAATAAAGCTAGCGCTTTAATCAAAACAATTCAATTAGCCCAAGACATCTACGATAAAAAGGAGGATGTATATGTTTAAAGAATTGTTAAAAAAGTGTTTGCGCGGTGAGTCACTTTCAGCGGAAGAAGCAGAAAAAATTATGAATGATATTATGAACGGCAAAGTCCCGGCAGCTCAAATTGCTAGCGTGCTAACCATCTTAACGTACCGAGGAGAAACCGTCGATGAAATTGTTGGTTTTGTCCGAGGTATGAAAAATAATATGAATGCTATTTCTCTAGAAGAATTAAACGTAGTAGATACATGCGGTACGGGAGGAGACGGGGCCTCTACGTTTAATATCTCGACGGCTAGTGCGATTGTGGCATCTGCTGCGGGAGTAAAGGTTGCGAAACACGGGAACCGCGCCGTATCTTCTAAAAGCGGGAGTGCAGACGTGTTAGAACATCTGGATATATGGATTCAAGGAAGTGAAAAAGAAGTGAAAAATGCGGTGGCTGACCTCAACATGTCCTTTTTATTTGCGCCTCTTTATCACCCTGCTATGAAACACGTTGCTGCTACTCGAAAGGAATTAGGGTTTAGAACCGTTTTTAATGCATTAGGTCCATTAGCAAACCCTACTAACTGCACAAAGCAAGTAATTGGCGTTTATTCCATTGAGCTTGCACGAAAATTAGCAGAAGCGCTTGTTGTACTGGGAGCTAACCACGTCCTTCTGGTTGCGGGCAGGGACGGTTTAGATGAAATTAGTGCCACGGATGTAACGGATGTTGTAGAAGTACAGGGCAATGTCATTACAGAATATACGCTTGCACCAGAGGATGTACACTTACAGAGAGGGAAGCTTGAAGACTTAGTGGTAGAAGATGCGAAATCGAGTGCTGAGCTTATTGAATCGCTATTTTTAAATAAAAGTAATGTAACTGCTAAAAACGCAGTCGTATTAAACTCTGCTGCAGCTATTTACGTTAGCGGAAACGTTTCTACTTTTGAAGAAGGAGTAGCTGTAGCTTTAGAAACAATTGAATCAGGTGCTGCATACACGCAATTACAACGATTGAAATCGAAAAAGGTGGTTGAACATGCTCAATAAAATTATTGAAACAAAAAAAGAAGAAATTCAAAACCTACAGTTACCCGAACAGCAAAATGTTGCAAAACGATCGTTTTTAGACGCTTTATCAAATCCGAATCGAGAGCTGGCTCTTATTGCAGAAGTGAAAAAAGCCTCGCCTTCTAAAGGATTAATAAAAGAGAATTTTCAGCCTGTGGAAATTGCTAAAGCCTACGAGAAAGGGAAAGCAGATGCTTTGTCTGTGTTAACAGATCAGCACTATTTTCAAGGACATCGAACGTTTTTAAGTGACATTAAACAGCATGTCTCTGTCCCTGTGCTTCGCAAGGATTTCATCATTGATTCCATTCAAGTGGAAGAAAGTGCAAGAATCGGTGCTGATGCTATTTTACTCATTGGAGAAGCACTTGAACCATTAAAATTGCAAGAGCTTTATCTTCAAGCTGCTGAAAAAGAGTTAGATTGTTTAGTAGAAGTACATTCTCTAGAAACGCTTGAAAAGCTGCTAGCTGTATTTACCCCGAAGATTATTGGAATTAATAATCGAAATCTTCACACGTTTGAAACCAGCTTGCAGCAGACAAAAGAAATCGCCAAGTATGTTCCGAAAGATCAGCTGTTAGTGAGTGAAAGCGGAATTTACTTATACGATGATGTTTCCTACGTAAAAGAAGCGGGAGCAAAAGCTATTTTAGTAGGGGAGTCGCTTATGAGGCAGGATAATCAAACCAAAGCGATTGAAAAGCTGTTTGGGGAAAGTGAATATGCTCATTAAGTACTGTGGTATTCGATCAAAACAAGATATAGCTTTAATCGAAAAGTCGGCTGCTACTCACATTGGCTTTATTTTCTATCCTAGAAGTAAACGATATGTAAAGCCTGAACGAGTAAATGAGTTTGTAACGGATGAAATAAAAAAACAAGTCTCGCTAGTAGGGGTATTTGTTAATACACCGGTAGATCAAATACTTGAAATTGCCTCCGTAACAAATTTAGATGTAATTCAGTGCCACGGGCAAGAAACAGCTGCGGACGTACGTCAGTTAAAGCAGCGTGGATATGAAGTGTGGAAAGCGCTCCCTCACAATAAAGAAACGCTGCAGCAAATGCATGTATATGAAGAGGCTGACGGGTATGTAATTGATAGCAAGGTTAAAGAACAATTTGGAGGAACAGGCGTCGCTTTTGATTGGAGCTTCGTTCCTCAGTATGAATCAGCTGCCCAAAGGTTAGGTAAAAAATGCTTTATTGCTGGAGGAATCAATGCTTGTAACATTGAGAACTTGTTACCCTACCAGCCTGGGGCGATTGATATTTCTGGCGGTATTGAAACAAATGGAACGAAGGACTATACAAAAATTATAGAGATTGAAAGGAAGATCATACTATGACATACAATCATCCTGATGAATTTGGCCGCTTTGGTGAATTTGGCGGAAAATACGTACCTGAAACATTAATGAAACCACTTGAAGAAGTAGAAGCAGCTTTGAATCAAGCAATGAAAGATCCGGCATTTAAAGATGAGTATCTATCCTTACTTGTTAACTACTCTGGGCGACCAACAGCTTTAACATATGCTGATAATATTACCGAAACGCTCGGCGGGGCAAAAATTTATTTAAAGCGTGAAGACTTAAATCATACGGGTGCTCACAAAATCAATAATGCCATTGGACAGATTTTACTTGCTAAACGGATGGGAAAAACAAAAATTATTGCTGAAACAGGAGCGGGTCAGCACGGGGTAGCCACAGCTACAGTAGCTGCAAAGTTCGGAATGGAATGTAAAGTATTCATGGGAGAAGAAGATATTGAACGTCAGGCGTTGAACGTTTTTCGCATGAAGCTTCTAGGAGCGGAAGTCATTCCCGCAACTTCTGGAACAAAAACGCTAAAAGATGCAACAAATGAAGCAATTCGCTACTGGGTTCAACATTGTGAAGATCATTTTTACTTAATTGGTTCGGCTATTGGACCGCACCCTTATCCTAAAATGGTTCGAGATTTCCAAAAAATTATTGGAGAAGAAGCAAAAGAACAGTTTACAGCGGTAGAAGGCAAACTTCCGAATGCTGTCGTGGCATGCGTTGGAGGCGGCAGTAATGCAATCGGAATGTTTTATGATTTTATTAAAGAAGAAAATGTACGCTTGATCGGCGTAGAAGCAGGAGGGAAAGGACTAAATACAGCCCTTCATGCTGCTAAAATGGCTAAAGGCACAAAAGGTGTTATTCACGGAACGCTCACGTATTTACTTCAAGATGAAAATGGTCAGATTACAGAGCCTTATTCTATTTCAGCAGGTTTGGATTATCCAGGTATCGGTCCAGAGCATTCTCACCTTTCATCTATTGGAAGAGTGGAATACGAAAGTGTAACGGATGATGAGTCAATCGAAGCTCTTCAGCTGCTGGCGAAAACAGAGGGAATCATCCCGGCTATTGAGTCCGCCCATGCGCTGGCAAAAGCATTTGAACTGGCTAAAAGCATGACGAAAGAAGAAACAATTTTAATTTGCTTGTCAGGTCGAGGAGATAAGGACGTTCATACATTAGTAAACTTGCTAGAAGGGAAGGAAGAAGAACATGAATACGTTTGAAGCGAGACTACCTAAACATGAAACATTGTTTATTCCATTTATTACAGCAGGAGATCCTCATGAAGATGCAACGGTGGATATTGCTTTGTCTTTGCAAAAGCAAGGTGCTTCTATTTTAGAGCTGGGCGTACCATATTCCGACCCTTTAGCAGATGGTCCAATTATTCAAGAGGCGTCCAAAAGAGCTTTATCTGGCGGTATGTCTATTTCAAAAGCCATTAAGCTTGTATCGGTGATGAGAAAAAAAGGTGTGAAAATACCGGTAATTCTCTTTACCTATTTTAATCCTGTGTTACAATTAGGTTTAGAATCCTTTTTCGCGTTAATGCGAGAAAATGAAATAGATGGAGTGCTAATTCCGGATTTACCGTACGAAGAGAGTGGCCGTATCCGGGAGCTTGCCGCTGAAAATGAAGTTGCGTACATTTCGATGGTTGCTCCTACATCTAAAGAGCGTATTCAAAAAATCGCTGCAGATGCAACGGGCTTCTTATACTGCGTGTCGTCTTTAGGCGTTACTGGGGTTCGCTCTACGTTGCCAGCTGATATTGGCACCTTTTTAGAAGATGTGAAAGCAGCAGCTTCTATACCGGTTGCCGTCGGTTTTGGGATTTCAACAAGTGAACAAGTAGAGGTGTTAAAAGAACATAGCGACGGCATTGTAATTGGAAGTGCAATTGTTAATAAAATTGGCCAGCTTGAACAAGTTCTTTTAAATAAGGATACACGCCGAGACGGATTAAATCAAATTGAGGAGTATGTTGCATCCATCGTTTCGCCTATACAAAAATGCGAGGTGTAACACGTTGAAGGTAAAAGAACAATTACTAACTTTATCTCCATATAAACCAGGTAAGCCAATTGAAGAAGTAAAGCGTGAATTTAATTTAGATCGCGTCGTAAAATTAGCGTCTAATGAAAATCCTTACGGCAGTTCTGCTTTAGTAAAAGAGGCGATTGCTGCAGAAATCGAGAATATGGCGCTTTATCCAGACGGCTATGCAGCTGAACTGCGTGCAGCAGTAGCAAAGCACGTAGGCGTAGAGCAAGATCAGCTGATTTTTGGAAATGGGTCTGATGAAGTCATTCAAATTATTTGCCGAGCTTTGCTATCGGCTGATACAAATACTGTCATGCCGACGCCGTCATTTCCTCAATATAAGCACAATGCCGTAATTGAAGGTGCAGAAATTCGTGAAGTACCGCTGCGCGGCGGAGATCATGATTTAGATGCTATGCTCCGTGCAATTGATGAAAATACGACAATTGTGTGGGTATGCAGTCCTAATAACCCAACGGGAACGTATGTGAAGGGCGATGAGTTAATTTCTTTTATGAAACAAGTTCCTAAGCATACATTAATCGTTATGGATGAAGCCTATTTTGAGTATGCAGCAGATCAAGCCGACTATCCGAATACGGTAGAGTTTTTGAATGAATACGAAAACTTAATTGTACTTCGCACATTTTCAAAAGCATACGGCTTAGCTTCTTTGCGCATTGGTTACGGTATTGCAAACGAATCATTGCTACAAAAAATTGAGCCGGCTCGTGAACCTTTTAATACAAGCCGCATGGCTCAAAAAGCAGCAATCGTTGCTCTTGAAGACCAAGCGTTCATTGAAGAGTGTAAAAAGAAAAATGAAGAAGGTTTGCAGCAATACTATGCTTTCTGTGATAAGAATGGCTTAAACTATTATCCGTCTTTCACTAATTTTGTTCTAATTGATTTTGGTCGTCAAGGCGATGAAGTGTTTCAATTTTTATTGCAACGCGGATTTATTGTTCGTTCAGGGAATGCATTAGGCTTCCCAACTTCCGTTCGTATTACAGTGGGAACAAAAGAACAAAATGAACAAATCATTGAATTGCTTCAGCAGTTTGTTAACCAAGCAGCAGCGAAAGCTTAATACCTAATATAGTAAAAGATGAGAGTGTGATTTCACACTCTCATCTTCATATGTACAATGAGGTGAAGGAAAGTGAAAGAAAATGTTTTTGTTATAGGTTTGGGGTTAATTGGAGGATCGCTGGCACTTAATATAAAAAAGACGCACCATCATCATCTTGATGTAATAGGTTTTGACATTAATCAGGAGCAGCTGGAGCTTGCCAAAACCCTAGGTGTAATTGACCAAGCGGCTTCTTCTTTACAACAAGGCGCGGAGCAAGCGGATTATATTGTTATTGCCATTCCGGTCACTCAAGCAGCTGAAGTGCTAAAACAGTTAGAACATTTTACGCTCAAACAGTCTGTTATCGTCACAGACGTAGGGAGTACAAAAGAAGAGGTAGTGAAGACAGCGGAAGCTCTTATCGCTAAAGGCATTGAGTTTATCGGCGGTCACCCAATGGCTGGGTCTCATAAAAGCGGAGTAGCTGCTTCTAAAGCTCATTTATTTGAAAATGCAATGTATGTATTGACACCTTCATCTTCTACTTCTTCGGAGGCTTTAGACAGTTTAAAGGAATTGCTAAGTGGTACAAAAGCTAAAATTATTGTGATGTCACCAAAAGAACATGATAAATTAGCGGGTGTCATCAGCCATTTTCCTCATATTATTGCTGCAAGCCTTGTTCATCAAGCAGAATATTACCAACAAGACAACCAGCTAGTTTCGCAGCTTGCAGCTGGAGGGTTTCGTGATATTACACGTATTGCTTCAAGCAGTCCAGCGATGTGGAGAGATATTTTGCTTCATAACCAGGATGCGCTTCTTTCAATGTTTGACCACTGGCTTGAAGAAATGAATGACGTGCGAAATATGATCGAACGAAAAGACGCGAACGATATCTATACATATTTTTCACAAGCAAAACAATTTAGAGATCAGCTTCCTGTACGAACCAAAGGCGCGATTCCATCCTTTTATGATCTCTATGTGGATGTTCCAGACTATCCGGGGATTATTTCAGAAGTAACGGGTTATTTAGCAGAAGATGAAATCAGTATTACAAACATTCGAATTTTAGAAACACGAGAAGACATATACGGAGTATTACGTTTGAGCTTTCAAACAGAGGAAGATAGAAAGCGGGCAAGAGCGTGTCTCCATCAGCATCAATATCAGACGTTTATTTCTTAATGTACGAAAGGTGTGAATGAAATGAGTGGAAAACAATTAAAAACTAATCTTTCATCTCTCCAAGGAGAAATTTCTATTCCTGGAGATAAATCGATTTCTCACAGAGCTGTGATGTTCGGAGCGATGGCAGAAGGGAAAACAACGATTAATCATTTTTTAGCAGGGGAAGATTGCTTAAGTACGATTTCGTGTTTTGAAAAGATGGGCGTATCGATTAAAAGAGAAGGCGAGTATGTCGAAGTGGAAGGTAAAGGTATCGAAGGGTTAAGTGAACCTACTTCCATCCTAGATGTAGGAAATTCAGGAACGACTACTCGTTTAATGCTTGGGATTCTTGCAGGTGTGCCATTTCATACGTCTCTAATTGGAGATGAGTCGATTGCCAAGCGTCCTATGAGCCGCGTTACGGTGCCCCTGCGCTCTATGGGTGCAAAGATTGATGGGCGTGAGCACGGCCAATATACGCCTTTATCCACTCGAGGAGGAGCTTTAAAAGCAATTCATTACCATTCTCCTGTAGCAAGTGCACAAGTAAAATCAGCGATTTTACTAGCGGGACTTCATGCGGAAGGCACAACAAAAGTAACCGAGCCTTTTACATCACGGGACCATACAGAGCGTATGCTTCGCGCCTTTGGAGTAGACGTAGAGGTAGATGGAACGACTGTAAGCATTGAAGGAGGACAATCTCTGCGCGGAACGGATGTATACGTACCTGGTGACATTTCTTCAGCCGCGTTCTTTCTTGTTGCAGGAGCCATTGTTCCAAACAGCCGAATCGTTTTGAAAAACGTCGGACTCAATCCTACAAGAACAGGTATTATTGATGTGCTTCAGCAAATGGGAGCACGCCTTACAATTTCTAATGAACGTATTCAAAATGGAGAGCCTATTGGCGATTTGACGATTGAAACGTCTCAGTTGAAAGGGATTGAAATTGGGGGGGATTTAATTCCTCGTTTAATTGATGAAATTCCAGTGATCGCTCTTTTGGCGACTCAGGCGAATGGGAAAACAGTTATTAAAGATGCCGAAGAATTAAAAGTAAAAGAAACGAACCGTATCGATACGGTTGCAACGGAGTTAAGCAAGCTCGGTGCCTCTGTTACTCCAACAGCTGATGGCCTCATCATTGAAGGCAAGACAGCCCTACAAAGCGGTGAAGTAGACAGCTATGGAGATCATCGAATTGGAATGATGCTTGCGGTCGCAGCAGCCATTGCAACGGGAGAGGTAACACTAATGAGAAGTGAAGCTATTCACGTATCCTATCCTACTTTCTTTGAAGATCTTGATAAACTAAGCGAATAAGAAAGAGGCTGAAACAAACGCATTTTGGTTGAAGGAAAATCCGAACGATGAATTGATATTCTTGATAGAGAATCAAACTCGTTCGGATTTTTATTGTTAGGGTGAACGTAGGTCTCATGTATGTAGGTGCTTCTAGCTGTTGATTAATGTAGTCATGCCTCAATCTCGTTTTTATTCGAAAAATGTAAGCGTATTCAAATTGATTTGTTGAACAAACGCTCAAACTATTTTATCATGGTGTATAGAAGCATGAGTTCTTGCTTCGGTTTGGAAAAAATAGAAAATTAATTCGTTTTATTTGTATATAAAAAGTGAATGTAATAATAAAGGAGAATTGTGTGTGAAAGAATTAGACCGCGCGATAGGTTACGTAGAATCCAATGAAATTGAAAAAGGTCTTGCCCTTATTCATGAATTGAAAGATAAAGCTACAGACGAAGAAAAATTTTTAATGGCTGAACAGCTTCAGGAGTGGGGACTAGTAAATGATGCGCTGCCTTTAATAGACGAGCTCATCGCTAAATACCCAGAAGAAGGCGAGCTGTATTTATTAAAAGCTGAAATGCTTATCGATTTAGAAGAAGAAGAAGAAGCAATTCATATTTTAAATCAAATTAGTAGCGAAGATGATAACTACGTGCCAGCTCTGCTTCTTGTAGCTGACTTATATCAAATGCAAGGCCTTAGTGAAGTAAGTGAGAAAAAGTTAATGGAAGCGAAAAAAATGCTTCCAAATGAGCCGGTTATAGATTTTGGGCTCGGTGAATTTTACAGCAGTCAAGGAATTTATCAAAAGGCGATTCCTTTTTATCAAACGCTGCTAAAAACAGAAAAAGAATTTAACGGCACGGATCTTCGTCAGCGATTAGCTGAAAGTTTAGCGGGTATCGGCCAGTTCGAAGAAGCGCTTCCTTACTTTGATCAAGCGCTAAAAGATAAGCTTGAGATTAACACACTATTTGAATATGCGATTTCAGCGTATCAAGCAGGTCATTATCAGACCGCTATTGAAAAGTTCACAGAACTAAAAGAGCTAGACCGTGAGTACCATTCTCTTTATTTATATTTAGCAAAATCATATGAACATGAAGAGATGCTAGAAGAGGCTGCGGTGGCTGTCAACGAAGGTATTGCCCAGGATGAATTTCAAAAAGAACTTTACTTTTTTAAAGGGAAGATAGCATTAAAGCGCGGTCTAGAAGAAGAGGCTGAATCGGCATTTCAACAAGCGATTGCACTAGATCCAGGGTACATTGAAGCCATTTTAACTCTCTCTAAACTTTATATGAGTCAAGAGAGATATGAAGATGTAGTAGAGAATATCGAGCACGCCAAAGAATATAATGAGCATGACCCTCATTTTGAATGGGATTTAGCAAAAGCTCACCAGGAATTAGAAAATTATGAAGAAGCGCTAAAATACTACGAATCTGCATACACTGTTTTTAAAGAAGAGTATGCGTTTTTAGAAGAGTATGGCTACTTCTTATTAGAAGAAGGACAGCGCTCGAAAGCGAAGGGGATTTTCCAAGCCTTATTAGCAATGGATCCAACAGTAGATGAAATTCAAGACATATTATTTCAATTAGAAGAATAAATAATAGTTCAGAGGATTTTATTGCTGCCGTGTGGAATAAATAACTGTAAAAGGTGTTTTAACTGAGAGTTTAAACACAGAGGAGGGAAGTGAGAATATGACGACCCCTGTTACTGTCAACGAGAAAAAAGAATTTGTTCGCTGGTTTTTAACGAATTATCAGCTGAAGCGAAGAGAATGTGTATGGATTTTAAATTATTTGATGAGCCATGATCAATTGATGAAACGAGTTCACTTCGTTGAGCAAGCACAGTTTTGTCCTCGCGGGATGGTGATGTCTACGCACTGTGTGGAAGACCCTCCATTTCGTTTTTATAAAGAAAATATCATGACAACCGATGCAGAAAAATCATTTCATGATATTCGTTTGAATCGAGAAGAAGACATTTATATTCAATTAAACTTCCGATCGTTGTATTCATCGCCTCAATATGTGGCTGTACTGGAAGACAATCCGTATATGCCAAAAGCTAATCAAACAAATGAAAAAGACAGAGTATTAGCTGAGCAAATATTGGAAGAATCTATTCAGAAGTTTCAGCGATCAAAAATCATGGAACTAATTGATAAAGCATTAGATGAAAACGATAAAGAGGAATTTCAGCGCTTAAGCGAATATTTAAATAACCATTATGTACAGTAGATAAACGAGGGATTGGCTAGCTTCTTAGAAAAAGGTCAATCTCTTTTTTTATCTCCTTATTCATTTTGGAAAATAAATAAGACAAGCTTTAGCAGGCTTGCTGAGAGGAGAAGGAAGTTGAAGCTTCAGGCCAAGGAAATGGATGTGTATCTACAATCCAAAAGTTATGTTGATACCGTATTGGTTCCACTCATTCCGATTGATTTCGGAGAAGATTTAAAGCTTACTGCATCTATGAGTGAATATACGACTGCTCTTACTGAAGAGTTAGAGAGGCAATTTAAAGGAAGAGTGATTTTAACACCTAGTTTTACATACTTAAAAAAAGATGGAGTAGCTGCTGTTTATGAAACATTACTTCGTTGGAATGAGCATATAAATGACAATGAAGTCAAACATCTTTTTGTGCTTACTAGCGACCGAGACTGGCTGCAGTTTGAAAAAGAAATAGGGGCGTACTGCATTTGGATACCTGCTTTACCGCTTGAGCATATAGATGAGTCGCATAAGTATACGCTCATACATGAACAAGTTCAACAGCTCTTACCGATTTTTATAGAGAAATGGAGTGTTTAAAAAGACTGTAGAATAAGTAATGGAAGCGCAAACAAAATAATGACAAAAAATTTAGAAAAATAAAGATTATTTCCATGTTTTAGGTTTTTATTGTATTGACCTTCCAGAAATATTAATATATCATGATTATGTCCTAGTTTAATAGAATGGTCCATCATGTGTCCAAAATTCTCTGGACTGAACTTTTTTAAAGGGGGGAAAAGCATGGGTGATCGGGTATCAAGACGACAGTTTTTAAACTATACGCTCACTGGTGTAGGGGGATTCATGGCTGCTGGAATGTTAATGCCAATGGTGCGCTTTGCAGTAGATCCAATTTTAGAAAAAGAAGCGGGTCAGGATTTAGTAGCTGTAGCGCAGGTTAAAGACATTACAAAAGAGCCGAAACGTGTCGATTTTAAAATCAAGCAAGTGGATGCGTGGCATAAATCAGAAGAGCCAAGATCGGCTTGGGTGTACAAAACTGATAAAGGTGAAATCGTCGCGCTGTCACCAATTTGTAAGCATTTAGGCTGTACGGTTAACTGGGCTGGTGACAAAAACTATCCACACCGTTTCTACTGCCCTTGTCATGGGGGAATGTATGAAAAAAGCGGTAAAAATGTACCGGGGACACCACCGATGGGACCGTTAGATGTATACGTTCAAAAAGTAAAAGGCGGTACGTTATATCTAGGAAAAGCCAAACCACAAGGAGGGGCATAGAAAATGTTGAATAAAATCTATGACTGGGTGGATGAACGGCTAGATATTACTCCTTTATGGCGAGATGTGGCCGATCATGAAGTGCCAGAGCACGTAAATCCTGCACATCACTTTTCAGCATTTGTGTATTGTTTTGGTGGATTAACGTTTTTTGTTACCGTTATTCAAATTTTATCAGGCATGTTTTTAACCATGTATTATGTACCAGATATAAAAAATGCATGGGAATCCGTTTATTATTTGCAAAATGAAGTCGCTTTCGGACAAATTGTTCGAGGTATGCATCACTGGGGAGCAAGTTTGGTTATCGTCATGATGTTTTTACATACACTTCGTGTTTTCTTCCAAGGAGCATACAAAAAACCCCGCGAGTTAAACTGGATTGTGGGTGTGTTAATTTTCTTTGTTATGTTAGGTTTAGGTTTTACAGGTTATTTGTTGCCGTGGGATATGAAAGCGCTATTTGCAACGAAAGTAGGTTTGCAAATTGCTGAATCCACACCAATTATAGGCCAGCAAGTGAAGACATTACTCTCAGGACATCCAGACATCGTTGGTGCTCAAACACTAACTCGCTTTTTCGCCATTCACGTATTCTTTTTACCCGGAGCCCTACTTGGCTTAATGGGTGCCCACTTCTTAATGATTCGTAAACAAGGAATTTCAGGACCACTATAAAATTTTATACGCTTTATTCAAGTATTCAATCACACTAGTCATTATATGCATCAAGCACATACTCCGTTGTTAGTACTTTCACTAGAACAGTGAGAAAAAGGAGGGAGAACATGCATCGTGGTAAAGGGATGAAGTTTGTTGGAGATTCACGTGTTCCTGCAGAACGAAAACCCAATATTCCAAAAGATTACTCTGAATTTCCAGGGAAAACAGAAGCATTCTGGCCAAACTTTTTACTAAAAGAATGGATGGTAGGGGCAGTTTTTTTAATCGGTTATCTATGTTTAACCATCGCTCATCCATCTCCTCTTGAACGTATTGCCGATCCGACTGATACGGGGTACTTGCCTCTTCCTGACTGGTATTTTTTGTTCCTATATCAATTGCTTAAATATTCATTTGCTTCTGGTCCATATAATATTATAGGTGCATTTATTATTCCAGGGATTGCATTTGGCGCATTAATGCTTGCTCCGTTCATTGATCGAGGACCGGAAAGAAGACCAGCTAAGAGGCCGTTTGCAACAGGATTCATGCTTTTGGCTATAGCAGCAGTCTTTTTCCTAACGTGGCAGTCAGCGACACAGGTGGATTGGAAAGCGCGTGAAGAGCAAGGGAAAATTAGAGAAGAAGTAGCGATTGACAAAAATTCAGAAGGCTACAAAATCATGCAAGAGCAAACGTGCTTGACCTGTCACGGTGATAATCTACAAGGAGGCCCTGCGGCTCCGGCTTTAACAGGAATTGATTTATCTCCTGAAGAAATCGCCAATATCGCAAAAAATGGTAAAGGCAATATGCCAAAAGGTGTTTTCAAAGGTTCAGATAAAGAATTGAAAACGCTCTCGGAATTTGTCGGCAACTTAGGGAAAGAATAGTGAAAATCAGCCAAAGGGCTGGTTTTTTTTTGAATTTATTTAATGCTGTGTTTTACATCAATGAGATAGATGCTTGCTATTGTTCAAAAACTGTACATAATAAAGAAGAGATTAAATGTAAAGGAGACTTTCTAAATGGCTTGGTTATGGTATACCTTAAAAGATAAGCGTTTTTTAACGCTTTTGCTGATTGTGAATATACTAGGAACAATCTACGGATATATTTGGTATGGAAGTCAATTAGCGGAAACGCCTAAGAAGTTTTTATTATTTGTGCCTGATAGTCCAACAGCAAGCTTGTTTTTTGTTATTGTACTTATCGGTCTTTTACTTGGAAAGCATTTCTCACTGTTTGAAGCTTTAGCAATGATCACGCTGTTTAAATACGGGATTTGGGCCGTCGTAATGAATGTATTGGTCTATGTGTTAACAGGATACATTGATTGGATGATGCTTATGTTAATGGCTTCTCATGCAGCAATGGCTTTTCAAGGGCTTTTGTACGTACCGTTTTACCGGATTAAATTATGGCATGTAGCTGTTGCCGCTGTATGGGCTGTACATAATGATATCATTGATTACGTTTTTTCTATGATGCCAAGATACAGCATGCTCAATGCGTATATGTCTGAAATTGGTTATTTTACATTTTGGCTAAGCATTTTATCTATTTTCATTACATACTGGTTCACAGTTCGTGCTTCTTCAAAAAAACAGCTATAAAAAATTTTTGAAATAGGCGCACGAAACGAGCTCTCTTTTTCTAAGATATAGTAGGCTATATTTAAGTATGAGGTGAGTGACTGTGAAGGAAACCAAACGAGAGCTTCATCCGTCCGTTGTGGAATTTAAACAATTTGTAAAATCACATCCCAAATTAGTAGAACAGGTTCGAAAGCAGCAAAAAACGTGGAAAGAGCTTTATGAAGATTGGTATTTATTCGGTGCAGAAGATCCAATGTGGGAGGCATATCGTTCAGAAGAAAGTGCAAAGGCTGAACCAGCTGCTGCAACAGAGGAGAAAAAAGATATTATGGGTACAATTGTATCCTCGCTGAAAAACATGGACTTGAATCAAATGCAAAATCATATCACAAATGTAAATTCAGCTATTTCCAATATTCAACAAGTACTGCAGCAATTTCAGCCATCTAAGCCATCCGGTGGAGGAGCAGCTTCCGGGCCAGGGAATCCATTTGGCTTTAGGAAAGATTAAACGCAATGAGAAAAGATATATACGAGTATATGCAGTCTCGTCCTAAACTCAACGACTTCGTTCGTGAACAGCCAATGTGGTACCGGCGTTTATCTAGAAATCCTGAAGAACTGGAGAAATTTGAATTAGAATCCAAGCACTACTACAAACAAACGATTCCTCATAAAGTCGAAAAGTTTTCGAATTCGATTCAAATGGCAAACATGATGTTTCATATGTTTCAGTCCATGAAAAATCAATGATCTCTGCATACATAGCGATGCAGAGATTTTTGCACGTCATGAGTAAAAACAAAGAGTTTGTAAACACTATGGAGAAACGAATGATAAAGGAATGGTATTATGCGCTTACTATTAACGACGGCCTTATGTGTAGTTTCTCTGCTAGGATGCAACCATGATAAACCAAAACCTGAAACTAAAATTTCCTCTCAACCGCGGGCAGCTGAAACGTTTGGTGCAATGAATACAAAACCTTCACTGATGGTACACCAGCATGTGAAAGGACAAAACGTATACGTCGAATGTATTCTAAGCGGGTTTTCATTTTCAACAGAGAGTGGATTCCTTCAAATCAAAGTAGATGGAAAACCATTTAAAGAAATGAAGCAAGCAGCCTTTGTTTTAAGTGATCTTCCAAAAGGATCTCATACTGTTACGATTGAACTGATGAAATCTAAAGAAGAAAGTTATCAAGTGAGGAATACCTTTACGGTTGAAATTATATAGTTAAAAAGTAGAACTTGTAGTAAATCAGTGTAAGCTGTTTTAGCAAGTTCTTTTTCTTTAGATCCAAAACGTGATAAGATAAAAACGGAGGTGCACAGCCATGCTAACAACAATGAGAACTGTTGAATTACTCGATGAGTCTGATCACGTAGCGAACATGGTGTTACAATCAGACGTAGCCGAGAACTATCGTCAATGTTTATATAGATTAAATAAAGATTCACATGCACAGGCATTAATTGCTGAATTTGTGAAAATAAAGGAACAGTATGAGGATGTTCAGCGATTTGGAAAATATCATCCTGATTATAAAACCATTACGAGACAAGTACGTGATGTAAAGCGTGAAGTTGATTTACACGCGACAATCGCTGCGTTCAAAAAAGCAGAAAATGAATTACAAAAGCTGCTTGATGAAATTAGCGTTATCCTTGGTCAAGCTGTTTCAGAGCACGTGAAAGTACCGACGGGAAATCCGTTTTTTGATACGGGAAGCAGCTGCGGCGGTGGCTGCGGATCTGGTGGAAGCTGTGGGTGCAGCGCATAAGCCGTTCACTGTATAAATCGAACGCAATCAGCACAGGAATTTCCGCAGCAGGCCATTTTACGCTGTGGAACGTAAAACCTGTGCTGATAGACATAAGTAAGATGCTGACTTCTGACAAAAGTCGAGCGCCACGTAGCATTTGTATTGGATGTAGCAAAAATAGATGAAGCTTCTAGAAGCTCATCTATTTTTCTACGCTTAATTGATGTGTTTATATACAAAAAGGGTATATTTGTGATTTTTTTGAAAATGACTTGTTCAATAGCTCTCTGCTCGTTAAAATGAGTAAGAAAGAGCATCCAGATATCATCTAAATTCATACATAAAGCACCTACTTCATATAAAAGAATTTATGATAAAGAAAACCAATATAACGTATGCAAAAGGGGAACTAAATATGTTTGTTGAACGTCAAGGAATTGTGGCGTATGTGCATTCTGTCAAGCAAGCAAAAGCATTGCGAAAGTACGGAAATGTACATTACGTATCTAAAGAATTAAAGTATGTTGTCTTATATTGCAACCAAGATGGCATTGAAAAAACAATCTATAAACTTCAGTCTCTACCTTTTGTGAAGAAAGTAGATCCTTCTTATCGGCCGTTTTTAAAAACAGAATTCGAAAATTCAAAGCCGGATAAGGCGAAGGAATATGACTATAAGATAGGAATTTAAACAAAAAAGGAATGTGATGTACATTCCTTTTTTTATTTTACTTGCCCTTAGTAAACGAATAGGCAGGGATGAGATGAGATTATTGCATTGGCGGAATAAAGCGGTTCATTCGCAAAATGCCAATAAGGTGCTGATAGTATAGTGCTGTTTCTGGAAATGTAGTAGATGGTTTGACATCGAGTACCACAATTTCTTTTCCCGCTTCCTCAGCAGCTTGTTTAAATAACTCAACGCGCTTGCTGTCGTTTTGTTTTAAAACAATTCCTTCTCGGCAAACGTAAAGCGGTTGGAAATTCCCTTCAGCTGTTGGATGCAAGACAGCGACAAAAGAAGCTACTTGTCGATCTTCTTTTACTGTTCGCAGCATAATAAGATGAGCAAGACGGTGTTTGTTGCTTTTGACAATCTCTAACAGCTCATAAATATCTGAATACCCTTCTCCGAGCTCAATAAAACGCTGAATCATATGTATTTCCCCCTTTATGTATTAAAAAAGCAAACTCACGTAGTTTAATGTATCACTGAATATTTTAAGAGTAAATAAAAAAATCCCTACAACTACTCATTGTAGGGCCCTTCAATAAAGGGGTGTAATCACCTCTGCGATTACAAGCACCTTGATGAAGGCAAAGGGAGAGGAGAAACCGGAGGAAGAACTTATGGGGAAACGTAAGTCTTCTCCGCGGTTGGCAACAACATCGGTTAGATGATGTTGTTACTAGTAAGTATGTCCGTTTTAAACGTTCATATACCTGTCTTGTGAAATTCACTTTTTAATACATAAAAGACTGATAACATGACAGAGAAAAAGGGTAAATTTACGTTTATTATGACATATTAAAGCAAAGGAATTCTTCTGTGAACGAAATGCCGAATGATCTTCATAGGTGTATCTTTTAGAAAAGAATCAGTGTATCTAAGGATACGGTCGTAAAAGTCCAGCATAAAAGCAAGCTGCTGGGTTATTGCACAGAATGTATACAGCATTGAATAAATTGAGGATTTTTGCTAGTCTTTGTAATTCAAAATATGTTAGGATAATGAAGAATAAGGAAGTAAAAGTAAGGTAGTGATAAGGATGAGAGTAGTAGCAGGTTTATATAAAGGCCATGCGTTAAAGGCGGTTCCAGGATACTCAACCCGCCCTACAACAGATAAGGTGAAAGAAGCTATTTTTAATATGATTGGACCGTTTTTTGAAGGTGGAACAGCTCTTGATTTGTTCGGTGGAAGCGGTGGCTTGGGAATTGAAGCTCTAAGCCGAGGAATAGATAAAGTCATTTTTGTGGATCGGGATGGCAAAGCGATTCAGACGATTAAAGCAAACTTAGCATCTTGCCGGTTAGAAGACCGCGCTGAAGTGTATCGAAATGATGCAGAACGCGCACTGAAAGCGATAAAGAAAAGGGAGCTGACTGTCGATTTACTTTTGCTTGATCCACCGTATAAAGCACAAAAGTTGAAAGCGCTTATCGAAACGGTAAGTGAAGAAAACCTTCTAGCAAAAACAGGAATTATTGTAGCGGAGCATTCTCATGATGTACAGTTAGATAATGAGATTGGTTTATTTGAAAAAATAAAAAGCGAAACGTACGGTATCATTGGTGTTTCTATTTATACATACAAAAAAGAAGAATCAGTTGACTAAATCAATGAGCTGTTAGATGTAGAAAGGGGATACGTATGGGCAGTATAGCTGTTTGTCCAGGAAGCTTTGATCCAGTTACAAATGGGCATTTTGATATTATTAAACGAGGCGCAAATGTATTTGATACGATTTATGTGGTTGTTTTAAATAACTCTTCAAAAAGTCCTCTATTTACAGGGGAAGAGCGAGTAGCTTTGCTGAAAGAAGTAACAAAATCACTTCCTAATGTGGTAGTAGAGTCGTACAGCGGATTATTAATGGAATATGCAAAAGAAAAGCAGGCAAAAACCATTTTAAGAGGTTTGCGTGCAGTATCGGATTTTGAGTACGAAATGCAAATCACATCTGTAAATCGCGTATTAGATAAAGAAATCGAAACGTTATTTATGATGACAAATAATCAATACTCGTTTTTAAGTTCTAGTATTGTAAAAGAAGTAGCTAAATATGGCGGGAATATTTCTGAATTAGTTCCTCCCCCTGTTAGAGAAGCGCTTGCGGAAAAATTTGAACAGCTGTCTCAAAAATAAGATAAAAAAGAACGTGACGTTTTCTTTGCCGATAAGAAAACGTCACGTTCTTTTTTTTACTAGGAACGATGAAGAAACGTTCGTTTTGAATATATATAAATATAGCAGCACAGCGTAAAAATCGTTAAGAGCGGACCGTACACGTTTAGCCACCGCGATAGAATCGTAACGGACTCCAAGTGAGAAAAAACCGGCAGTGCTCCTTCAGATGCTTGAAAAGTAGTAATGGATTCCCGAAGAGGACCCCATAGAAAGATAGTGAATACTACCGCAAAACAGCCGTGAAAAATGCGTGCAATAAAAAATGGGAAAAATCGAATATCTGTTTCGGCGAGTATGCTAGCCACTTGTGCTTGAACGGAGAAACCGCTGAAGCCTAATACAAAGCTAACGATGATAATTTGATGAAACAGCAGCGTGTCTGGAGCTTCACTTGCTAGACGGCTTCCTAGCGTGATTTCAAAAAGCCCTGAAATAAAGGGAAGGCTCAGTTCAGTCCCTATATGACACAGGGAAAATAAATAAGCTAGACCGCTGCTTAAAACGGCCGTGATATGAGTAACATATAAAAGTTTGTTTAATACAGAAAATAAAATGATAAAACCGCCAATCATTAAGAGAGATTGAACAGCAGAAGTAACCGCATCTCCTAGAAGCTTCCCGATAGGACGCTTATCTTTTAAACGCGTTTTATGCATTTCATGAAAAGCTAACGATAAAGAAGGTTTTTGAGTTACTTGTCCTTTCGGTTTTGCTGATCCATAAAAACGCATCACCAGCCCTACACAAATATTCCCTATGTAATGAGAGAGAGCTAATATGATACCGACAGCTGGATTGTGAAAAAAGCCAACTGCCACAGCTCCAAAAATAAAAATAGGGTTAGATGAGTTAGTAAATGATACGAGTCTTTCAGCTTCGATAGCTGTTAGCTGCTTTTCTTGACGCAGCCGGGAAGTGATTTTTGCACCTGAAGGAAACCCAGAAGCCATGCCCATTGCTAAAGCAAAACCCCCTACTCCAGGTACTCGGAATAAAGGCCTCATAAACGGCTCTAATAAGATCCCAATGAACTTCACTACGCCAAACCCAATAAGCATTTCTGAAACAATAAAAAAAGGCAGCAGAGAAGGAAAGACGACCTTCCACCATGTGTTGAGACCTCTTACTGAACCTTCTAGCGCTTCTTTTGGATATACAATAAGCGCAATAGCGAGAAGCGTTACGCTCGTCCCGAGCAGAAGTGTTTTCACCATTGATTTATTCAACGAACGATTCATCTCCTTTTCTAAGCTCACGTCATCTTGATATGAATGAAATGAGGAGTTTTAGGCAAATGTACAAGTTCTTCTATATATCAATATACGAAGCTATGCATCGACTTTATGCCTATGAGTAAGGAGAAAATAAATTCATATTGAATAAAAAGGCGTCTTGTCACATTTGGAAATACAATTCATATACATAAATCAATGCACTTCTAGGATAGTCAAGGAGTAAAAAAACGTATACGCAGCAAGCGAAGAGTAAGAATTTCTTAAAACAACCTTCAGTATAGTATAATGCTTAATAACCACCGTGTATTGAGTAAAACATATCTTTAGCTTCATACTAAATGAACAAATAGAAAATGAAGAATAGTCCTACCGAATACAGGGCAACAATGATAGAGAAGCTCATCAAATGTTTTTACATTTTTAGAAGTCTATAAGGTAAAACGAGGGGGCAGGTAAAGTGGAAAGCCCAAAAATAGGAGTTGCGTTAGGCTCAGGTGGAGCTAGAGGTTTTGCACATTTAGGAGTAATCAAAACGCTAACAGAAAATAACATTCCTATTGATTTTCTAGCTGGCAGCAGCATGGGAGCTTTAGTTGGTGCACTATATGCGTCAGGTATTGAACTGGCAACTCTTTATAAAATGGCGCTAACGTTCAAACGAAAGTATTATTTGGATTTTACCGTGCCTAAAATGGGATTTATTACGGGCAACAGAGTAAAATCGCTGGTTCGCACCTTTACGCAAAATAGAACTATTGAACAGCTATCTATACCGTTTGCCATTGTAGCGACAGATTTAAAAACAGGAGAGAAAGTGGTGTTTAAAAAAGGACCTATCGCTGAAGCGGTCAGAGCAAGCATTTCAATTCCAGGAATCTTTGCTCCCGAAGTAATTGATGGACGATTGCTTGTAGACGGGGGGGTAGTGGACCGTATTCCTGTGTCAGTTGTAAAAGAAATGGGATCTGATATTGTCATTGGAGTCGATGTATCAAAAGCGAAAGTGAATGCAGAAATCAGCTCCATTTTTGATGTCATTATGCAAAGTTTAGATATTTTGCAAGATGAGCTAGTAGCTCATCGGACCATTGCTTCAGACATTATGATTCGTCCTAATCTCGATACTTTTAGTTCCAGAGCGTTTACAAACATTCAAGAAATGATTTCAATTGGTGAACAAGCAGCACATGAGCAGTTGCCTTCTATTCTACAAGCAATTGATCATTGGAAGGAGAACAAAAAAAGTGAAATCTAGAATTAGAATTTTGGTATATTTGGCTGTTATTGCAGTGGTGGCAATGCTTTGTTTTTATCCTTTGCCGTACTACATTACAAAGCCTGGAATGGCAGAAGAACTTGCGCCTATTATTAAGGTAGAAGATGGATACCATGAAAAAGGGACGTTTATGCTGACAACTGTAAGAATGGGCAGAGCAACTCCTCTTTCATATGGTCTTGCGAAAATACAGGACTTTCATGAAATTTTCCCTACAAAGCAAATTTTGCAGCAAGGTGAAAGCGATGAAGATTACTCGACAAGGCAATTACATATGATGGATACGTCAAAAAATGCCGCTATTTCAGTAGCATACGAAGCAGCTGGAAAGAGCGTTTCCTATCTCAATAAAGGCGTATATGTTACATATGTCGTAGAAAATATGCCTGCACATGGAAAACTTCATGTTGGAGATGTAGTGACGAAAGTAGACGAGAAAAAAATTCAAACTGCTGAGGACTTAATCAACTACGTATCGACTAAAAAAGCAGGAGATTCAGTATCAATTTATGTAAAAAGAGATGGCAAAGAAAGCAAACATACTCTAAAAGTTAAAGCATTCCCTGACGAGCCGAAACGAGTAGGCCTAGGAATTGCCTTAGAAACGAACCAAGAACTAAAAGTTAAGCCCGATATACATATTGATACTGAAAAAATAGGAGGGCCTTCAGCGGGACTGATGTTCTCGCTTGAAATTTATAATCAGCTTGTTAAAGAGGACATGACAAAAGGCCATCGCGTTGCAGGTACAGGGACTATCAATGATAAAGGAGAGGTAGGGCCAATCGGAGGTATTTCGCAAAAAATTGTAGCCGCAGATAAAGAAGGAGCAGAGATTTTCTTTGCACCAAATGAAAAAGGGGCTGCGGGCTCTAACTACCGAGAAGCAGTGAAGACAGCTAAAAAAATAGACAGTGATATGAAAATTGTACCCGTAGATTCATTTTCGGATGCCGTAACGTATTTAGAAAAGCTGAAACCATAAAAAAATCGTCTCTTGCAGACGATTTTTTTATGGCCAAATGATAGGAGGCTGCGTGTATTCTTGTTTCATAAATTGAGAGCGCAGAGGCTCTTGAAACGGCATACTATAAACATGTGTCGCTTTAATATCGGTATCAATTTCTTTTAGTTTACATTGCGATACAGTGGATACAATAGGAAGGGACAGCTTTTTCTTAATTGTTTTTAAATAGCCTTGTCCTGTCTTTGACATTCCCAATAAGCGAATGTAAGGATCAGCTTGTTGCATCTCACTTTTTGTTGTATTGGTTAAAAGGTGAACGCACATGCGCTGTAAACGGGTTCTCGTATATCGCTTCGTTTTAACATTTGTTAAAAAATCTTCAAATGAAGTAGCTGAAGAAATATAAGATAGGAGCCGATGTTCAATACCTTCTTCTATTTCATAAATACGCTGTAAGTCATAAAGCGGAGTAGTTAATAATTTGTATTTCAAAAATGGGAAATAATGCTCCCAATGATGAAACTGTCCGTGTGCTTGCTTGTAAGCTGTTAATTCATTTGCCGTACTAACTGGCATGTGCTTGCTCAGGTCCCCATGGCTGCTGCTGTCAAAAATAGCTTTACGTATGCTTGTAGCACTTGAAATAAAAGAGGAAGACAGGGAATCATCGTGATAATGTGATTGAATTCGGGTGATTGTATATGGTTTAATAGATGCATGCTGTTTTTTAATGGCAGCTACATAGCTCATTCCAAGCACATTATTTGGCTGAGATAGATCAATAGGAGCCTCCGTGAAAAGCTGTAAGAAAGCATTGGAAGCTGCTTTTGGATAACTGTTCCCTTTTTTCATCTCTTGTTGAATTAAAGCGGATAGTTCTGATTCATGAGCTTCGAGCAAATCAGCGGTGCGGGTAAATGAGTCAATATTGCCATTTTCGCTGCCAAAGCATACAAAGTCAGCGTGAAGGGATTCTAAAATAGAAATAGCGCCGCTTGCGAATGTTTCAGCTTTTTGAGTAGAAAAAGCATAGGGTAATTCAACGACTAAGTCTGCACCAGCGGCTAAAGCCATTCTTGTGCGGGACCATTTTGATACAAGAGCAGGCTCTCCGCGCTGCAAAAAGTGCCCGCTCATCACAGCAATCACACAATCTGCTCCGGTTTGTTGTTTCGCTTGCTGCAAATGATAAGCGTGTCCGTTATGAAAAGGATTATATTCGACAATTATTCCAACTGCTTGCATAATGTCTCCTTTTAATTTATTATTTTTAGTCTAGCTCTTTGTTTTAAAAACATTTTTTTATGAAAGTAAGAAATTTTTACAAAAAAGCATATTTAAGTACATTATAGTGTAAAGAAAAAATATTGACAAATAATCTTGTGAAAGCTATAATAACCTTTGTTGCCTTGAGGTGATTAACAATGAAATGGACAATACATCAATTGTATCAGTTGCAAAATAAAGGTCTAACATTTGATGAAGTGATTGACGGCAAAGAGTTTATGAATGCTGATCCTCAAATTCGTAGAATGTCAGATGTAAACGTGAAAGGAAGAGCCGACATTAGCTCTTCGAAAGTAACGTTTCACCTTAAAATTTCAGGAGAAATGACGTTGCCTTGTGCTCGTACATTAGTTGACGTTCCGTATCCGTTTGAAATTAACGCAACTGAAACGTTTTTATTGAATGTGAATGCTGATTATGAAGAAGATGCTGAAGTACGCATTGTAGAGGGAGAAACGGTTGATTTACAACCTTTGATTCAAGAGTTAATTATTGTTGAAATTCCTCTGCAGGTATTTAGTGAAAATCAGCAAGCGGCAGGAGCAGCTCCACAGTCAGGAAAAGACTGGGAAGTTGTTACCGAAGAAGAAAAGCAGGAAAAAGTAGATCCCCGCTTAGCCGTACTCGAAAATTTCTTTAAAGACAAAAAGAAATAAAAATGCGAAGATCCGGCTTTCGGGCCTTCATATGATTTTAAAATTCTTTTAAGGAGGTGGGAATAATGGCTGTACCTTTTAGAAGAACATCTAAAATGAAGAAAAGAACGCGTCGTACGCACTTTAAATTACAAGTTCCTGGTATGGTAGAGTGCCCAAATTGTGGTGAAATGAAACTATCACACCGCGTATGTAAAGCTTGTGGTACTTACAAAGGAAATGACGTAGTAAGCAAATAATTGCTTATTTAAATAAAAGACCCTCTTAAGGGTCTTTTATTTTTTTTTGCCTTTTTTCCTTCTTTGCCCTTTGGAAGAGAAGGATTTTTCTTATAGAACAAGAACTCTTTTTAAATAAACAATTACTGTTGTAAAAGGATTCATACCTTGTCTATAGGGAGGAAAAAGCATGAAAAAAAGCGAGCTGTTTACTACAAGCCAAGGCATTGCTACGTTTGTGATTAATCGTCCTGAAAAGCGTAATGCCATTGATTATGATGTTATGAATGAACTGCAGCAAGCTGTAGATTATGTGAAACATGATCAGTTAGTAAAAGCTTTTGTAATTACAGGTGCTGGTTCAGATGCATTTTGCAGTGGAGGAGATTTAAGCGTATTTCATGAGCTAAAGACTTCGAAAGAGGCGTCTCAAATGTTAACGAAAATGGGGAAAATTCTTTATGAGATTTTAACACTCCCAAAACCAACAGTTGCTCTTTTGAATGGAACATCGGTTGGAGGAGGATGTGAGCTTGCGATTGCATGTGACTTCCGTATAAGTGCAACACATAGCGAAATGGGCTTTATTCAAGGGAATTTAGGAATTACAACAGGCTGGGGAGGAGGAACCATTCTTCTTGAAAAGCTGCGTTATCAAGAAGCGATGGAAATGATCTACAGTGCTCAGCTGTATGGAGTAGAACGAGCAAAGCAAATTGGATTTCTTTCCTATGTCACGTCGTTTAAAGAGCTAACTATGAGGTGTGAGGAGTGGTTAGCGCCTATCACTCATAAACCGACCCAGGTATTGCAAGCTTACAAAGAAATCGCTATTGAGAAATGGGAGCAAAGCCGGGTTTGGAATCGGATGGAACAAGAAATTCACCGCTGTTCGATATTGTGGGAGTCGCCTGAGCATGAAGAAGCGGTTCAAAAGGTCATCGTTAAAAAAACATAGTTATGAACTGCATTTCCATAGCAATATAGTTAATAAGCGAAAGATGAAAGAATCACGGGTTTCTCATTTTGCTTCATATATGAAAGATTTTCTTGATTGAGAAGAGGAACAATAGTCTATCTTATCTAGTAGGTGCATATTCATTTAATAAGTACGGATAAGGAGGGATAGAAAAATGACTTCTTCTCGTCAAGATGCATGGACTCATGATGAAGATTTATTACTCGCAGAAATTGTACTGCGTCATATACGTGAAGGTGGCACTCAGCTAGCTGCATTTGAAGAAGTGGGGAAGAAACTTACACGAACATCAGCAGCTTGTGGCTTCCGCTGGAATTCTTTTGTGCGCAAACAATACAAGACTGGTATTGATCTTGCGAAAAAACAGAGAAAAGAATTAAAAGCAAGAACTGTTTCAAAAGATGACGAGCAGCCTGCACGCTTATCATATATGGAAGCAGAGAAACATATTTCGCTTAATGAGGTAATTAAATATTTAGAAAATGTAGATCAAGGGCAAAGACACTCGTCAGAGCTTCTCGAAGCTAATGAAGAACTGCAGCAAAAGATTGAACGTCTACAAGAGAAAGTAACGATTTTGGAAAAAGAAAAAAAAGCTTTGCAAAACAACTTGTTAATTGTGGAGGATGACTATAAAGCTCTTATTGAAATTATGGAGAGGGCTCGTAAAATGGTTGTATTAAAAGAGGATGAAAAAAGTAGAAAAGTGAAATTTCAAGTGGATAAAAATTTAAATTTAGAAAAAGTTCAAAAGTAAAGCGATAGTTTGAATGCTCCCTACTTCATGTTGATCATATATACCACATAGATATAAAATAAACAGCTGGAAATCAGCTGTTTATTTTTGTTCGCTTACACCATTTGGTAGCCAAATAAGAGGGTTTTCTCCCAAATCGCGATCGATATCATACGTTACAGGTACGAACCCCATTTTTGACCAAAAATCACTCGATTTTACTCGTGGGCTTGTTTTGATAGGTAATTGAAAGGATTTGGCATATTCAACGAGCGTTTGACCTAATCCTTTGCGCTGAAAATCACTGAGCACTTCAAGTTTCCACACTTCAATATACGTTTGAGGCGGCTCGAAATATTGATCGTACTGTTTGTTTCGCTTATAGAGACTCATACGAGCCACTAAGCTATTTCCAAAATAAATGCCGTAAAACGGAGAATTTATTTCATTATCGGAAATCTTAGCATGTAATTCTTCTAGCATTGAAAGTTCTTGAATGCCATATTCTTTGAATTTCTTGAACTCTTCTAGTGTTTTAAAATTAATTTTTAAATGCTTCACTTCGTAATTCATCCTATATCCCCCTTGTTATGTCTCCTTGCTAGGCGAACGAACTGGCTTGGTTCGTTCATCTAATATTATATAACAAAAATACAAAATATTCTGTTTTCATGATTGGTGAACGAATGTTCAATGCGCATAAAGAAAAATGAATTCTTTCAGTTAAATACGAAGAATACATTACTATAAGCATCAATTTTTAGAAAGGAAGCAAAGGGAAAGGGAGGTTCAAATAGAAAGCGTTTTCAAAAATTGTAGAGGAGTTTTAAAATTATTGTAGAATTATATGGGGGAAAGTAGAAATTTGAGGAAAGGGGAGAGAAAGGTGAAAAAAATACTGATTGCAAATCGAGGAGAAATTGCTCTTCGTATTATTCATACATGCAAACAAATGGGCATTGAAACGGTGGCTGTCTATTCCGATGCAGATGCAGAACTTCCTTATGTTCAAGCGGCTACAAAAGCACGTCGAATTGGAGAGCCTCCTGTGCAAAAGTCATATTTGAATGTAGAAGAATTGCTGCGAATTAGTCATGAAGAAAAGGTAGATGCCATTCATCCTGGATATGGATTTTTATCGGAAAATAGTGCATTTGCTAAAAGAGCGATTGATGAAGGTTTTTGTTTTATCGGTCCTTCTCCCGAAATCATTTCGATGATGGGCGACAAAATTGTTGCTCGTGCCGCGATGAAAGAAGCGGGTGTACCTGTTGTCCCCGGCAGCCAAGGCGATGTGACGTCAGTTGAAGAGGCTTGTAAAGTAGCGAGTCTAATTGGATATCCCGTTATGTTAAAAGCAAGCGGAGGCGGCGGAGGAATTGGGATGGTGCGCTGCGATAACGAAGAAGCAGTAAAACAAGTGTATGCCTCAACAAAAGCAAGAGCAAAAGCATATTTTGGTCAAGAAGGAATGTTTATTGAAAAGCTTATCACAAATGCAAAACATATCGAAGTACAGGTGTTTGGAGATCAGCATGGTAATGTCGTTCATCTTTTTGAACGCGATTGTTCCGTACAAAGAAGAAATCAGAAAGTGATTGAAGAAGCCCCTGCGCTTTCTTTAAAAGAAAGTACGCGACAAGCCATGCAAAACCAAGCCGTTCAAGCGGCTAAAGCAATCGGATATTATAATGCAGGTACGGTGGAGTTTATCGTGGATGAAGACGAAAATTTTTATTTTCTTGAAATGAACACGCGGCTGCAAGTTGAGCATCCGATCACCGAGCAAATTGCAGGGGTCGATTTAGTTAAGTGGCAGATCTTAGCTGCGCGCGGAGAAAAGCTTCCTCGTGTGCAAGAGGAAATAGCAGCAAATAACTATGCCATTGAATTTCGAATTTATGCAGAAGATCCGTTTACTTTTTTACCGGCTCCAGGAAAAATTACGGGTTATCACTTGCCAGAGCGAACCTATGCGCGCGTAGACAGCGGCTACAGTGATATGAATGCGGTTACACCTTTTTATGATCCAATGATTGCAAAAGTTATCATTACTGGTCGTACGCGTTCAAATGCAATTGAACTAGCTAAATCATATTTTACGGAAGCTGTTGTAGAGGGAATCAAAACGAATATTCCTCTATTTAAGCAGTTGTTAAATGAAGAGTTATATGAAAAAGGCACCTATAACACATCGTTATTATCAACAGTATTAAATAAAGGAGGAGCACCACAATGAGTGAAATCAAAGCGACAATGGCAGGCATGGTATTTAATGTGTTTGTTCAGCAAGGTGCAAGTGTAGCCAAAGGAGAAGTTGTTGTTGTATTAGAATCTATGAAAATGGAAATTCCTATTGAAAGCGATCAAGCTGGTATTGCAGAGACTGTCCATATAGCCGTGGGGGATTTTGTGAACGAAGGCGACGTTTTGGTGACTATTTCATAACTCATAAAGGAGAGATATCATGATACATACAGGTGAATCTCAGAAAAAATATGATGAAAATCGTCAAAAAGTAGAGCGTGGCAACGCGGAGAAGTACAAAGAGAAACTTGCAACACAACAGAAGCTTTTTGTAAGAGATCGTTTAGCGCTTTTATTTGATGACGGGAAATATGAAGAAGACGGCATGTTTGCAAATAATAAAGCCGAAGGGTTGCCGGCAGACGGTGTTGTAACTGCAATTGGAAAAGTAAACGGTGAAACGGTTTGTGTAATGGCTAATGACTCTACTGTAAAAGCAGGGTCTTGGGGGGCCAGAACAGTAGAGAAAATTATTCGGATTCAAGAAGTAGCAGAAAAACTGCATGTGCCTTTGCTGTACCTAGTGGATTCTGCAGGAGCACGTATTACGGATCAATTAGATATGTTTCCAAACCGCCGAGGCGCTGGACGGATCTTTCACAATCAAGTAAAACTTTCCGGCGTCATTCCTCAAATTTGTTTGCTTTTCGGTCCGTCAGCAGCTGGAGGGGCATATATCCCTGCATTTTGTGATATTGTTGTGATGGTAGATGGAAACGCTTCTATGTACTTAGGTTCGCCGCGTATGGCCGAAGCTGTTATTGGAGAAAAGGTTACGCTAGAGGAAATGGGAGGAGCACATATGCACTGCAGCATTAGCGGATGTGGAGATGTGTTAGCTTATTCTGAAGAAGAAGCTATTTCGTATGCCAAATCTTATTTAACCTACTTTCCACAAAACTATCAAGAGAAGCCTAAAGTACAAAAAGCTAAAGAGCCTAAGCAGACAAAGGGTTTAGTAGAACTAATTCCGGAGAATCAAAATGTTCCATTTGATATCTATGAAGCAATTGATACCCTTATTGACGAAGGGAGCTTCTTTGAAGTGAAAAAACTGTTTGCCGCCGAATTGGTAACAGGGCTTGCACGAATAGATGGAAAAGTAGTAGGGATTATTGCCAATCAGCCGAAGGTCAAAGGAGGAGTGCTGTTTGTAGATTCAGCAGATAAAGGCGCAAAATTTATTCAACTGTGCGATGCCTTCCATATTCCTTTGCTATTTTTAGCGGATGTACCTGGATTTATGATTGGAACCAAAGTAGAAAGAGCAGGCATCATTAGACATGGAGCAAAATTGATTGCAGCGATGAGTTCAGCTACAGTTCCTAAAATTTCCGTAGTCATGCGCAAAGCTTATGGCGCAGGGCTTTACGCTATGGCTGGTCCAGCTTTTGAACCGGATTGCTGCCTTGCATTGCCTACTGCTCAAATTGCCGTAATGGGTCCTGAAGCTGCAGTAAATGCCGTCTATTCTAATAAAATTAATGAAATTGAAGATCCCAAAGAGCGGTTTATGTTTGTCAAACAGAAACAGCAGGAGTATAAAGAACACATCGATATCTATACGCTGGCTTCTGAACTTATTATTGACGACATCGTTCCTGCTAACGAACTGCGTCAAACTTTAATTGATCGCTTTCGATTATATGAAACAAAGAATGTGACCTTTAGCCGTCGTAAACATCCGGTGTATCCCGTATAATAGAAAAAAACGGGATCACTCTAAATAATTTACAACAAGCCCGGTGATTTTTAATCACACGGGCTATATGAATAGGTAAAATTTAAAGAATGCATTTAATTCAAAGCATTTTTTTGCTAAAATGAAACTCAATAATAGAAAGAGGAACAAAAAATACGATGAAAACTATAGGTATTATTGGAGGCGGATCATTAGGTCTGTTGTTTAGCGCGTATTTATCAGACTGTTATGATGTAACCTTGTACACCAAAACAAAAACTCAAGCAAAGTGTATTAACGAAAATGGAATTACCTTACATAGACAAGGGGAACATCACACTAAAAAAGTCAGTGCTATCCCTCTGGAAAAAAACATAAAAGAAGCAGATTTAATCATTATTACTGTAAAACAGTATCATTTAAAAGAGATAATTCCTTTTATCCAAACCCTTACTATACATACTCCCCTTTTGTTTATCCAAAACGGTATGAGCCATATTGAAATTCTCAAAAATCTCCCGCAGCGCACTCTCTATTTGGGTACAGTTGAACACGGGGCAATGCGTACAAATATGGATAGCGTCCATCATACAGGAATAGGAACAACCCGTATTGCTTCGTACAGAGGAGAAATGGAGTCTATCTTGCCAATTGTGAATTTTCCTTGGGTGATTGAAACAGATTGGTATGCGATGCTGGTGAAGAAATTAGTTGTAAATGCGCTCATCAATCCTCTTACGGCGCTGTATCGGGTAAAAAATGGGCAGCTGATTCACAACAGCTACTTTTATAAAACGATGCGTCTATTGTTTGAAGAGATTGCGTCTGTGTTAAAACTGGATTCAGCTTTTAATTATTGGGAAAATGCGCTGGGGGTTTGTTCACGCACGAGTACAAATCAATCTTCTATGCTAAAAGATATACAGGAGGGGCGGCAAACAGAAATTGATGCTATTTTAGGCTATATCCAAACACAAGCTGCTGAAAAAAGAACGTCGACGCCTATTGTTGACTTTTTATATGGGTCAATAAAAGGAATCGAAGAAGAAAAGGGTGATTAACATGGGAAGTTTTATTGCTGGAGTTTTTGCGACGTTTGTCACTCTGCCGCTCGTTGGTTTTTTTATTCTATACATGCTTTTACGCAAACTGACGAAAAATAAAAGGAAATCTGTCCACATAGCAACGTACATTACTACGGTTTTTCTTATTTTATCCGTGCATTATGCAGCTGTGGAAATTTTCGGGCACTCTTTTTTGTGGTTGATTGCGTTAGTCCTTTTAGTTGTAGCAATGATTATGATGTTTGTACATTGGAAAGTCAAACATGACTTAGAAATGAAGCTTATTGCGAAAGGGTTCTTTCGGATGAATTTTGTTTTGTTTCTTATTGCACATATTGTATTAAATATAGGTGGAATCGCTTTTCGTATTTCCTCTCTGTAAAGCATGTTACTAGACGTGAGCAGTTACATTATGGATAATGAAGCTATATGTAGAGAATATAAGTATTAGGAAAAGAAAGGAAGTTCTTTCATGGAGATTACAGACGTCTCTTTAAAGGCGGGAAACAAACTAACGAACGATTACATAAAAGGTGAAAAGCAAGCACTTTCCTTTTTTCATTATAATATACACGAAAAAGACGTATATGAAAAACGTTTAGCGGATGTTCAAAAGCAGTCTTATCCAAGAGAACAGCTTGCTGAGTATCTGCTTGATTTTAATAAGCGCTACGGAGCATCTTCTAAGACGATTGAAAATATTGAAAAGCTAAAAGATCCTAACAGCGTAGTGGTCGTTGGAGGTCAGCAAGCGGGGCTGCTTACGGGTCCTTTGTACACCATTCATAAAGTGATTTCAATTGTGCTCCTAGCTAAACAACAAGAGGAAGCTTTAAACGTGCCCGTGCTTCCGGTGTTTTGGATTGCTGGCGAAGATCATGATTTTGCTGAGATCAACCATGTATACACAGAGCATAAAAACCAGCTTTTAAAGAAAACGCTAAAGCATTCTTTAAAGAAAAAGCAAATGGTTTCTCAAATCGAACTAGACCATGAAGCCTGTAGAAGCTGGGTTCGTGATGTATTTCAAACGTTTAACGAAACGGCGCATACAAACCAGGTATTACACTTTGTTTTAGAGGCGTTAGATAAATCACGTACCTATGTCGATTTCTTTGCTCATTTGGTTACCACAATGTTCGCAGAGTCAGGTCTTATTTTAATGGATGCAGCCTCTAAAGAAGTGCGCAGCATTGAATCTTCTTTCTTTGTGACGTTAATTGAACAAAATGACAAATTATCGTCAGCGGTTATGGAACAGCAAACAGAGATTCAAAAACAATACGGACGAATGATTGAAGTGGGAGAAGAAACGGCTCATCTCTTTTATTCACACAACGAAAACAGAGTACTTTTAGAAAGAGATGCAGAACAAGAGCAGTTTGTTGGAAAGCAAAATGAACTCGCGCTGTCTAAAGAAGAGCTGGTTCAAATTGCTAAACAAACGCCTGAGCTTCTTAGTAACAACGTTGTGACTAGACCCCTTATGCAGGAGTACTTACTTCCTACCCTTGCGTTTATTGCAGGTCCCGGGGAAGTAGCGTATTGGGCAGAGCTTGAAAAAGCATTTTCTTTATTTAGCTTTAAAATGCCTCCCGTGGTCCCTAGGTTATCCTATGCAATCGTAGAAAGACATATCGAGAAGTATATGGATGAACTTCAGTTAGATCTTTCGAACGTAGTGAACGAAGGCGTAGATGCAGAGAGGGAGCACTGGCTTAAGACAGAAGTTCACAACCCATACGAAATGTATTTTGAAAAAGCGAAAGAAGATTTCGAAAAAATTCATAAAACTCTTCGTGAAAATATTCAAAAAGAAGACAAAACATTTGATGAAGTCATGCTTAAAAATCGAGCGATTATTCAAAAGCAGTTTGAAACCATTCAAAAGATTGTCGAATCCAAACAGCTAATTAAGCACGATGTGAAGCATTCAAAATATGCTCAAATTGAACTTGCTCTTCGTCCCTACAATGCTCCACAAGAACGCATGTGGAATATTATGTATTATTTAAACGGTTATGGTATGCAATTTGTGTCAGATTTACTAAGTGCTGAAGTCGAATTAAATCACCGGTTAAAAGTCTGTTATGTCTAATAAAATCCTGCTGAAAAGCAGGATTTTTATTTTGGAAAAGAGAAAAAGTCTACAAGGTGAATGTTAACCAATTGAATCCTTATAAGGTATTTATTTCTAATTGTGCAAAAAACCTTATATTCCTTACATTTTATTCTACGAATATGTCCTACTTTTAACAAAATGACACTATTTGTGACAAAAAGACAAAATTCTACTTAATTCTTATATAAATAGCTGAAATAATGTTAAACTTTGATATATAATATAAACGTGTATATATATCAAAGAAAAACACCGTTTTTTGCTTTTTGTATACATAACTAAGTAGTTTAGAAAGAAGTAGGTGTCATAATGTTTAATCACACAACTGTTTTGCTTAAAGAAGCAGCGGAAGGCTTAAATATTAAGCCGGATGGAGTATATGTCGACTGCACGCTTGGCGGAGCAGGTCATAGTGAATATATCGTAAAACAGCTATCAGAAAAAGGGAAATTAATTGCGTTTGATCAAGACGATGTCGCTCTTGCAAATGCAAAAGAGAAATTGGCCCCGTATCTAGACAGAGTTATTCTAATCAAAAGTAATTTTCGCTATTTAAAAGAGCAGCTAATGAAACACGGAATTGAAGAAGTAGACGGAGTATTGTTTGACCTCGGAGTCTCGTCTCCTCAGTTGGATACACCAGAGCGAGGGTTCAGCTTTCATCATGATGCCCCGCTTGATATGCGCATGGATCAAAACTCAATGTTTTCTGCGTACAACGTAGTAAATGAATGGCCTTATGAAAAACTTGTGAAAATCTTTTTCCAATACGGAGAAGAAAAGTTTTCGAAACAAATTGCCCGCAAAATTGAAGCATATCGAGAGTCTAAACCAATTGAAACAACGCTAGAGCTAGTTGATCTTATTAAAGATGGTATTCCAGCGCCAGCTAGACGAACGGGTGGACATCCGGCAAAACGAATTTTCCAGGCTATTCGAATTGCTGTAAATGATGAGCTTCAAGTATTTGAAGATGCAATTGAACAGGCTATGGATGTGATCAAAAAAGGTGGACGTGTAAGTGTTATTACCTTCCACTCACTTGAAGATCGAATTTGTAAAGTTGCGTTTAAAAATGCAAGCACGGTTCCGCAGCTTCCGCATGGACTGCCAATTATTCCAGAAGAATTTAAACCTAAAATGAAAGTTATTACAAGAAAACCTATTTTACCTTCAGAAGAAGAGATAGAAGAAAATAAGCGCGCGCGTTCGGCAAAGCTTCGAATTGTTGAGAAATTAGTGTAATTAAAGGGTTTTATCAAAGAGGAGGGGACGAGAATGAACAATGTAGCATACAAAGTAAGAGAGCAAGATCAGCAGCAGAAGCAGCAAAAGACGGTACGTCAAGTTGTTCGGAAGACAAAAAGAAAAATCACGGTTGGTGAAAAAATTGTGTATTCTGGATTTGTCGCACTCATGCTGTTTGGGTCTGTGCAAATCATTTCAAATCAATCTTCGCTTTATAGCATCAGTGAAGAAGTGCAATCACTCGATGGAAAGATTGACAAGCAAGAAGCAAAAAACAATGAGTTAAAATTACAGGTAACAGAGTTAAGTGCATACGATCGTATTTGGACAAAAGCAAAAGAACTTGGACTAAAATTGAATGAAAATAACGTAAAAGTCGTTAACGATTAATTGCGATGACTACGCCAAGAAAAAATAGCAATATTAGTACAGGAGCAGCAATATTAATTTTAATATTTGCATTGCTCTTTTTTGTATTAGCCATCAGGTTCTTTTACATCCAAGCGACGGGCAAAGCAGACGGAGAAGCTTTAGCCGAAATTGCACAAAAACAGCATACGCGAACGTCTAAAATTGAAGGACAGCGCGGTACGATTTACGATCGAAACGGAGAAGCAATCGCCCAAGACACGGGTGCTTATACGGTTGTGGCGATTTTGAAGGAATCGCAATCAGAAGATAAAGATCATCCACAGCACGTGGTAGACCCTGAAAAGACGGCTGAAAAATTAGCCCCATTATTAAAGATGGACGAATCAAAAATTGACAGCATGTTAACAAGAGGAATTAAAAGGGGAGCATTCCAAGTCGAACTTGGTCCCGGAGGCCGTGACATTGATAACGTGCTAAAGCAAAAAATTGAAAAACTAAATCTCCCAGGCATCACGTTTTTACGCGATTCGAAGCGCTTCTATCCAAACGGTGTATTCGCCTCAAGTATTTTAGGGTACGCACAAAAAGATGATACGGGTAAAATCGTAGGGAAAATGGGAATTGAAAAAGTATTTGATAAGCAGCTTTCTGAAGAAGATGGATATGTAAAATACGAAGCTGCTAAAAATGGAATTAAGCTTCCGGATCCAAAAGAGTCAATTGTAGCTCCAAAAAATGGAGACAGCGTCACGCTTACGATTGATGAAAAAATTCAAACGTTTTTAGAGGATGCAATGACAGCTGCTGCTAAAGAATATAAACCAGAAGAGCTAATGGCAACGGTAGTGAATCCGAAAACCGGTGAAATTTTGGCAATGTCAAACCGCCCTTCATTTGACCCAAATATTCGTGATATCACGTCTTATCGTAATCCGTTTGTCGAAAACAGCTATGAACTTGGTTCAACGATGAAAATCTTTACGCTAGCAGCCGCGATTGATGCAGGGGTCTATAACGGCGAAGACCGCTATCAGTCGGGATCTTATAAAGTAACGAAAAACAGCGTTCCGATTAACGATCACAACGGCGGAGTCGGCTGGGGTGCTATTACATTTAATGAAGGAATTCAAAGGTCTTCAAATGTAGCGGTTGCCATTTTAGCCAATGAAAAATTAGGTACCGACCGTTTGTATAAATACTTGGACAAGTTTGGCTTTATGGATAAAACGGGAATTGACTTGCCAAACGAAGCTTCTAGCAAGTTAGTGACGAAGTACCCGAGAGACCGCGTAACTACTGCGTTTGGACAGGCGTCTGCTTTTACGCCTATTCAAGAAATTCAAGCGGCTACTGCGATTGCAAATGACGGGAAAATGATGAAGCCTTACGTGATTAAACAAGTAGTCGACGAAACAAATAAAAAAACGATTAAGAAAACAAAACCTACCGTAGTAGGACAACCTATTTCTAAAAAAGCAGCGAACGAAACGCTAGATATTTTAGAAACCGTTGTTTCTTCTGATGACGGAACAGGGAAACCTTACGCGATTGAAGGGTACGATGTCGCTGGAAAGACGGGAACAGCTCAAATTCCTGGTCCTAGCGGAGGCTACTTGCATGGACACGGGAAAAATTTCATTTCCTTTATGGGCTTTGCACCTGCTAAAGATCCAAAGCTGCTTGTCTATGTAGCCGTTAAAAATCCAACTCTCACGCCTCAAGAGACGGGTACTGCACCGCTTACAGCCGTATTTAATCCGGTGATGAAAAACAGCCTGCAGTACTTAGGGGTGGAGCCTGAAAAAACAGACGAAGATGGAAAGAAAACAGAAGAGAAAAAGGTAGATTCAGAAATTACGCTTAAATCTTACGTTAACGAATCAGTTGACAGTGCCGTGAAGGACTTAAAACAAAAAGGACTTGTTCCTGTTGTAATAGGTAAAGGAGATACGGTAGAAAGCCAATCACCTACTTCTGATACCATTGTCACTGGTCAACGCGTGTTCATTAAGACAAATGGAAAAGCCACAATGCCTGATTTAACAGGTTTTTCACATCGTGATGTTATTCGCTTTAGTGAATTTGTCAACGTTCGACCTAGCGCACTTGAAAATGGTTATGTTGTAAGTCAAAGTATTAAAGCAGGCGACCCGCTAAAAGCAGGAACGTATCTGAAAGTGGAACTTGAAACGCCTAAAGAGTTTTCAAGCACGTTAAATAAGTTAAAAGAAACGGAAAAAAGTGATTCTGATAGTAAAAAAGACGATAAGCAACTTGACTAGAAAATAAGTTCTAGTGAATCCTGTACAAGCATATATTGGAACGAGCCGATTCAGAGGAGGTTCTAATATATGCGGGTATCAGGAGTCACAGTTCGTAAAAGGCTAGCCATTGTTTTGTTTGTCGGTTTTATTGTGTTTTTGATTATTGATACAAGGCTTGGATATGTACAGTTGCTGACTGGGGATACGCTAACTGAAAAAGCCAAAGACTTATGGAGTCGGAATATTCCTTTTGAACCTGAAAGAGGAAAGATACTAGATCGCAATGATGTGGCACTTGCTACAAATAAAAGTGCACCGACCGTTTTAGTTATGCCAAGACAAGTTGAAAATCCAGCTGTTACGGCTGAAAAGTTAGCAAAAGTGCTGGGAGCATCAAAAGAAAAAGTATATGAACAAATAACAAAAGCTTCTTCTAGCGTATATTTGCGTCCTGAAGGAAGAAAAATTTCACATGCGAAAGCAAATGAAGTGCGAAATTTAAATTTAAAAGGCGTATATATAGCTGAGGATTCGAAGCGGTACTATCCGTTTGGAAGTTATTTGTCGCATGTATTAGGCTTTGCGGGAGTAGATAATCAAGGGTTAACAGGCCTTGAATTATATTATGATAAAGAGCTAAAAGGACAAAAAGGTTCAGTTAAATTGTATTCGGATGCTAAAGGTAAAAAGATGCCCAATATAGCCGATGACTACACAGCACCTGTGGACGGGCTGGATTTGAGATTGACCATTGATTCACGTGTGCAAACGATCATGGAGCGTGAGTTGGATAATGCTCAGACAGCTTATAATCCAGATGGTATGATTGCCATTGCCATGAATCCTAAAAACGGTGAAATTTTAGGTATGTCAAGTCGTCCGGGCTTTGATCCTACGGATTTTAAAAATGTGAAGCCTGAGGTGTATAATCGCAATCTTCCAATCTGGAGCGTATATGAGCCCGGATCAACGTTTAAGATTATTACACTGGCAGCTGCTCTTGAAGAAAAGAAAGTGGATTTACTAAAAGATCAATTTTACGATGATGGAGCCGCGGAAGTTGGCGGAGCGAGACTTCGCTGCTGGAAAAAAGGCGGACATGGACAGCAGTCTTTTTTAGAAGTTGTACAGAACTCATGTAACCCTGGTTTTGTGGAGCTTGGGGAACGTTTAGGAAAAGAGAAATTGTTCAAATACATTAAAGAATTTGGCTTTGGTCAAAAAACAGGTATTGATTTACAAGGGGAAGCAAAAGGAATTTTGTTCCCGCTTGAGCGCGTAGGGCCGGTTGAACAAGCTACAACAGCTTTTGGGCAAGGGGTTGCTGTTACGCCTATTCAACAAGTAGCTGCTGTTTCCGCAGCCGTAAACGGTGGAACGCTTTATGAACCTTATATTGCAAAAGAGTGGGTGGATCCAACTACCGGAAAAGTTGTAAGCAGTCATAAGCCGGTTGCTAAGCGAAAAGTTATTTCCGAGGAAACGTCTAAGCAAGTGCGTTTTGCTCTTGAAAGTGTAGTAGCACAAGGAAGCGGAAAAGGAGCTTTTGTGGAAGGGTACCGCGTTGGAGGAAAGACGGGTACTGCGCAGAAAGCTCAAAATGGAAAGTATTTAAAAAATAATCACATCGTTTCTTTTATCGGTGTTGCACCAGCAGATAACCCTGAAATTGTCGTGTATGTTGCGGTTGATAATCCAAAAGGCACCATTCAGTTTGGTGGAGTTGTAGCAGCTCCGATTGTAGGTAAAATGATTGAAGACAGTTTGCGTGTGATGGACGTTAAACCGCGTAAAGGACAAATTGAAAAAGAGTTAACGTGGCTGGACACACCAATGATAAAAGTACCAAATGTCGTAGGAATGTCAAAAAAAGAGTTACAAGAACAGCTACTTAATTTAAAATTAGATGTGAGTGGCGAAGGAGATAAAGTGGTCAAGCAGTCTCCTGCAGCCGGAACGAAAGTTAAAGAAGGCGAAACGGTTAGAATTTATATGGGAAAATAAAAATCTCTATAAACCACTATTCTTCCTTGCATGATAATCAGCAGGTTACTCTGCGTGTGAACATGAAATCAACAAATAAGCCTTGGGGGTGTTCCCTCCGGGCTTCTTTTTCTGTAAAATGTAATAGGTTAGGTGCTAGAAAAAGAAGAATAGTTGCCATAGCGTCTTATAACAAACGTTTCACTTTACAAATAGAGAGGACATGGTAGGAATGGATTTACGAGAACTACTAACACATTTACATGATTTTGTTCAGCTTCCTGAACAGAATATTGATATTACGTCAATTGAAATGGATTCAAGAGAAGTTAAGCCCGGAGCATTGTTCATTTGTATAGACGGCTATACAGTTGATGGCCATAGCTTTGCACAGATGGCTGTGGAAAAAGGGGCAGTAGCAATCTTAGCGGAAAAGCCTGTGGATGTAGAAGTACCTGTTGTACGCGTAAAGAGTACAAAACGAGCAATGGCAGTGCTAGCGGATGCTTTCTACAATCAGCCCACACAAAAAATGCATTTAATTGGTGTAACAGGCACAAATGGAAAAACAACGATTACACATTTAATTGAGCATATCTTTAAATCACAACATAAAAAGACGGGTCTAATTGGAACGATTGAAATTCGTATTGGTGATACGTCTTATGATGTGAAAAACACAACGCCTGAATCGCTTACGCTCCAAAAAACATTTCACCAAATGGTGGAAGAGAATGTAGAAGTAGCGATGATGGAAGTATCATCTCATGCACTTGACTTAGGACGCGTACACGGGTGCGACTTTGACGTGGCAGTATTTAGTAACTTAACGCAAGATCACCTGGACTATCATCATACAATGGAAGATTATCGTCGTGCGAAAGGGTTGCTATTTGCACAGTTAGGAAACGCTTATAACCATAATCGTCCTAAATTTGCTGTTCTTAATGCTGATGATGCGGCAACCGAGGAATATATTAAAAACACGGCTGCTACAGTGATTACCTATGGCATTGACCGTGACAGTGATATTCGTGCAACAAATATTCAAATTACAAACAGCGGCACAACGTTCGACTTGACAACACCGACAGAAACGGTTCGTGTAGAAATGAAGCTTATTGGGAAATTCAGCGTCTACAACGTATTAGCGGCTACGGCTTCATGTTTAGTGTCAGGTATTCCTCTGTCAGTTATTGTCGAGGAAATAAAAGTGTTAGAAGGCGTGTCTGGGCGTTTTGAAGTGGTTGATGCGGAGCAAGATTTTACGGTTATCGTTGATTATGCCCACACGCCGGACAGCTTAGAGAACGTGTTAAAAACTGTAAAAGAATTCGCAAAACGCAATATATATGTTATTGTTGGTTGTGGCGGAGATCGAGATCGTACAAAACGACCAATCATGGCTCGGATTGCAGCTGAATACAGTACACAAGCTATTTTGACATCTGATAATCCACGAAGTGAAGATCCATTGGCTATTTTAAAAGATATGGAAGAAGGTTTGGATACAGATAACTATGTGACGATTGCTGATCGTGCAGAAGCTATTCGCTATGCAGTGGAAGCAGCGCATGCAGATGATGTTGTTGTCATTGCTGGAAAAGGGCACGAGACCTATCAAATTATTGGTAAAAAAGTATTTGATTTTGACGATCGAGAAGTAGCACGCAAAATGATTGAGGAGCGAAAGTAGTAATGAAATGGGTAGAGAACAAAATGAGTCGGAATGAGTTGGAAGTTAAGGAGGGAACATCGTGCTAGAACAATCAATTTTATTGACAATCGGCGTAGCCTTTTTGATTACGGTTGTATTGTCGCCGATTTTTATTCCCTTCTTAAGAAGATTAAAGTTTGGTCAAAGTATTCGTGATGAAGGCCCGAAATCTCACCAGAAAAAATCAGGTACACCTACAATGGGCGGTATCATGATTTTATTATCTATTATTGTGGCAACTCTTATTATGGTCAATCAGTATGCAGAACTTACATATAAGACGTTTCTATTATTATTTGTCACAATCGGATTTGGTTTATTAGGATTTTTAGATGATTTTATAAAAGTAGTGTTAAAGCGTAACCTTGGATTAACATCTAAACAAAAGTTTTTAGGTCAGGTTGTCATTTCAATTATTTTTTACTTTATTGCAAGACAGTTTGAGTTTTCAACTGAAGTGACGATTCCTGGAATTAAAGACCCAATCGATTTAGGTTGGTTTTATGTTGTTTTCCTCATCATCTGGCTTGTTGGTTTTTCAAACGCGGTTAACTTAACGGATGGATTAGACGGACTTGTATCTGGTACAAGTGCGATTGCTTTTGGTGCATTTGCAGTTCTTGCCTGGAATGCAGAGCAGTTTGAGCTATCTATTTTCTCAGTTGCTGTAGTAGGAGCTGTGTTAGGATTTTTAGTTTTTAATGCCCATCCTGCAAAAGTATTTATGGGAGATACGGGTTCTTTAGCGCTAGGAGGAGCTATCGCTACGGTGGCTGTCTTAATGAAAATGGAATTCTTGCTTGTTATTATCGGTGGTGTGTTTGTTATTGAAACACTATCTGTTATTATTCAAGTCGCATCTTTCAAAACAACAGGAAAACGTGTGTTTAAAATGAGCCCGCTTCATCACCATTACGAGCTAAGCGGCTGGTCGGAATGGCGCGTAGTTATGACTTTTTGGGCTGTAGGACTATTATTTGCAATGCTTGGAATTTATATCGAGGTGTGGATTTAAATGAAATCAGTCAATACGTATCAAGGTAAACAAGTACTTATTTTAGGATTAGCCAAGAGCGGTTTAGCAGCCGCTCAGTTAGTTAAACAGCTTGGTGCTAAAGTAGTCGTTAATGATCAAAAACCGTACGAAGAGAACGTAGCAGCACAGGAATTAGAAAAAACGGGCATTGAAGTTGTCTGTGGACATCATCCGCTTGAGCTTTTAGACAAAGCGGATGTTATTGTAAAAAACCCTGGGATTCCGTATTCAAATGTTTTATTGCAAGAAGCATTAAAGCGAAATATTCCGATTTTAACAGAGGTAGAATTGGCTTATGAAATTAGCGAAGCTCCTTTTATTGGAATTACGGGAAGCAATGGGAAGACAACAACAACAACGCTAATTTATAAAATGTTAGAAGAAGATCAAAAGCAGCCGTTGATTGCTGGAAATATTGGAACAGTAGCTTGTGAAGTGGCGCAAAAAGCAACAAAGGACAATGTAATTGTAACGGAGCTTTCTTCTTTTCAGCTGATGGGAATTGAAAAATTCCGTCCGAAAATCTCTTTATTATTGAATTTGTTTGATGCTCACTTAGACTATCATGGCACAAAAGAGGAATATATCAAAGCGAAAGCAAATCTCTTTAACAATCAAACAAGTGAAGACTTTGCCGTTATTAATGCGGATGATGAGCTAGTGATGAAAGCTAGTGCAGATGTTAAAGCGACAAAAGTACCTTTTTCTGTTACAGCTCAAACGACAGAAGGAGCGTATATTAAAAACGAAACGATTTTCTTTAAAGATGAAGAAGTGATGTCGTTAAAAGATGTGGTGCTGCCAGGCAAACATAATCAAGAAAACATTTTAGCAGCTGTATCCGTTGTGAAGCTGTACGGCTGTTCAAATGAAGCTATCTACCGCGTGCTCACAACGTTTGCTGGTGTTAAACATCGCGTTCAATATGTCACGACAATCAACAAACGTAAGTTTTATAATGACTCTAAAGCTACGAATATGCTTGCTACAAAAGTAGCTCTTTCCGCTTTTTCGCAGCCGACGATTCTACTTGCAGGTGGACTCGATCGCGGCAATGAGTTTGATGATTTAAAAGAAGAGTTTAAAAATGTGAAAGCTGTGATTACGTTTGGTGAAACGGCTCCTAAAATTGAACGCGTAGCAAAAGAAGCGGGAATACAAATTGTAAAACGTGTCGATAATGTTAAACAAGCAGTTTCAGAAGCATATGCTTGTTCAGATGAAGAAGATGTTATTTTATTATCTCCTGCTTGTGCAAGCTGGGATCAATTTAAAACTTTTGAAGAACGTGGTGACATCTTTATTGAATCTGTGCATAAACTGAAATAAGGGCTTGTCTAAACACCTAGAAAATACACTAGCCCTAATCTATTTTTAGAGGTGTGTAACAGTGTCGACAAAAAGGTCTACCCCAGATTTTTTTCTCATAATCGTTACGCTTTCCTTGCTAACCATCGGCCTTATCATGGTATACAGCGCAAGTGCGGTATGGGCTACATACAAGTTTAATGATTCTTTTTTCTTTGCTAAACGCCAGCTCTTATTTGCAGGGCTTGGAGTATGCGCAATGTTTGTCATCATGAATATTGATTATTGGATGTGGCGTACTTGGGCGAAGCCAATTGTAATCATTTGCTTTGTTATGCTGGTACTTGTATTGATTCCGGGAGTAGGGCTAGTACGGAATGGGTCGCAAAGTTGGATAGGAGTTGGAGCGTTTTCGATTCAGCCTTCAGAATTTATGAAGTTTGCTATGATTATATTTTTAGCGAAATATTTATCGGAAAACCAGAAGAAAATTACATCTTTTAGAAAAGGAATGTTACCGGCGTTATTACTGGTTTTCTTACCGTTTGGCATTATTATGATGCAGCCGGATTTAGGAACGGGAACGGTGCTTGTTGGAACTTGTTTAGTCATGATTTTTGTTTCAGGAGCAAAAGTAAGTCACTTTGCAGGTCTTGGGTTGCTTGGCGTTGCTGGTTTTGTAGGGCTTGTTTTATCGGCTCCTTATCGGATTAAACGCATTACCTCATTTTTAAATCCTTGGGAAGATCCGCTTGGAAGCGGGTTTCAAATCATTCAATCTCTTTATGCAATTGGGCCGGGGGGATTGCTTGGATTAGGGTTAGGGCAAAGTAGACAAAAGTTCTTTTATCTGCCGGAGCCTCAAACTGATTTTATTTTTGCTATTCTAGCAGAAGAGCTCGGTTTCATCGGTGGAACGCTTGTTCTGCTTTTGTTTAGCTTATTGCTTTGGAGAGGAATTAAAGTAGCGCTCGGAGCTCCTGATCTTTACGGAACGTTTTTAGCCTTAGGAATTATTTCAATGGTTGCGATTCAAGTCATGATTAATATAGGCGTGGTAACAGGTCTTATGCCTGTTACGGGAATTACGCTTCCATTTTTAAGTTACGGCGGATCATCGCTGACGCTCATGCTGGCAGCAGTTGGAGTTTTGTTAAATGTTAGTAGATATTCTCGCTATTAATTGAAAAAAATTGTATAATGTCAAGTAGGCAATGGTCTACTGAAGTAAACCGTCATCTTAAATCCAAGTGCACGCCGGATTTTGTTGGCGGTTTATTTTCGATTTTTTACAGGTAGATGATATTTTTGTATGAAATGTTTTTAAAATGTAATGTTGTGATAACCAATTTTGAGTCCAACTATGGTATGATGTGTAAGGTTAAATGTTTTATCTTAGTGAGTAAGTGAACGTATGTGCACTTATGAGCGTAGCGTTTTTTTATGACTGTCAGCATGTGTTTAACTTCTAAATGAAAAACGATAAAAAAACAATCAAAATTACTTTATATAGCAGATGAACGTACATTCTATGGGTGAATGTCATACGATAAATAAAAATGATGAAATTGACAACAGAATAGAGTGCCTTCGTAGAAAAAAGGTATCTTACAAGGTGCTGCTGCTTAGTTACGAATCTGTTCTTATTATTCTTATGCATTAGAAGTAAGGGCGCATTGACATGAAAGTTTTATAACAGCAAAGAGGGTTTTAGGAGGTTCTTATGGAAGCGTTAGTAAAAGAGTTAGTCGAAGCGAATATTGGAAAGGTTCGTGAAAATGAACCGCTAGCAAAACATACAACAATGAAAATTGGTGGTCCAGCAGATGTGCTTGTAGAACCTGATTCTGTTGATCACTTAAAAGTTACAATGGATATTATTAAAAAACACGGCGTGAAATGGAGAGCGATTGGTCGAGGATCTAATCTTCTTGTTTCTGATAAGGGAATTGAAGGTGTGGTCATTAAGCTTGGAGCCGGATTAGATGATTTAACAGTAGATGGAGAGACGGTTACTGTAGGTGGGGGATACCCTAGCATCAAGCTTGCAACAGTTATTACAAAACAAGGTCTGTCTGGACTGGAGTTTTCAAGTGGAATTCCTGGATCCGTGGGAGGCGCTGTTTATATGAATGCAGGTGCCCATGGTTCTGATATGTCTCATGTAGTCGAAAAAGCGTTGATTTTATTTGAAGATGGCACTCTTGAGTGGCTGACAAATGAAGAGCTTCAATTTTCGTATCGTCATTCAATTCTACAAAAAGACCGTCCTGGAGTATGTGTAGAAGCCGTGCTGCGTTTGAAAAAGGGAACGAAAGATGATATTGTGGCGGTCATGCAGAAAAATAAAGACTATCGCCGCGAAACACAGCCTTGGAATTTCCCTTGTGCAGGAAGTATTTTTAGAAATCCACTTCCAAATTATGCAGGAGACTTAATTGAAAAGTCCAACTTAAAAGGTTTTTCAGTAGGCGGGGCGCAAATTAGTGAGCAGCATGCGAACTTCATTGTCAACACAGGAGATGCAACGGCTTCAGACGTGCTGAATTTAATTGCTCACGTTAAGAAAACAATTAAAGAGAAATTCGATATTGATATTCATACAGAAGTTGAGATTATCGGTCGCTAATTACCCAGCCCGTGGCTGTATGGTTATGCGTGAAAAGGTAGCTTTTATGTGTTTATTCTATGCTATAATGGGGATATTCTCATGAAGCAAAGATTGGAAATAAATGGATGGTAATTCCTCGTTTATTTTCTCAAATGGATAAGGGTGAAAAAAATGGAAAAAGGTAAGTTAATTGTTTTAGAAGATCGGGTACCGAAGCTGCAAGAACAGCGAAAGCAAAAAGCAAATAGACGGCTTATTTTGTATTTATCACTCTTTTTCATCCTTATTTTATTTATTGTATATTCTCAATCTTCTCTGAGTAATGTTTCTAACATTGAAGTACAAGGGAATAAACATGTAAGTGATAAGGATATTGTCAAAGCGAGTGGTCTGTCCAAAAAAACCAGCTACTGGAAAGCTGATGCTGATCAAATTCAAGAAAAAGTCGAAAAAAACCCTGAGGTAAAGGAAGCTGTCATTCACAAAACATTTCCTAATAAGGTCGTAATCGACGTAAAAGAGTACGCAAGAATTGCATATGTAACCTCGGGGAATAAATATTTCCCTGTGAATGAAAATGGAAAAGTTTTAAAAGAAGTAAGTGCTAAGAAAGTGTCATCCGAAGCTCCGTTGCTAATTGACTGGAAAGACGGAGAAGCTATACAAAGCATGGTTCAAGAATTAGCTAAAACGCCTAAGAGTATAAAAGGGGCTATTTCTGAGATTTACTATGCGCCGACAAAATCAGAACCCCTTCACATAGAGGTATTTATGAATGATACGCGTGAAGTAAGCGGGAAAATTAGCAACTTCTCTGATAAAATTGTTCATTACCCAGCTATTGCAAGTAAATTGAGTGATGATCAAAAAGGTATTATTGATTTAGAAGAAGGATATGCATTTAAACCTTATAAAAAGAGCAAGCAGTAATTATTTTTTATAAGTGTTAATTAAAGGAAATAGATGAGTTGAGACTGGCAAACTAGCCCTTGTACATTGTATAATCACATGCAAGTATTCTGCATACATATGATTTTCTTCTCCGGTGCTGTGAAATGGAAATGTAATATTTGTTCTAGGTAAGTTTCGCTTTTCTCAGTGTACATCTTAGTGTAGACTTGTAGTTAAATAGCTTTTTTTCAGTGAATTTTAGGCTTAAATCTAAAAAAAGTCAAAACAAGAACGTTTTGTTCTTTGAAAGAGATAAAGTCTGTGAAAAACTTGAAAAAAATTGATTTTACAAAAGGGAAACAGATGTATTTGTTGAATATTTTCATATAATAAAAAATTAATATTGTTGTTCTTCTTAATTTATTAAGATGACATGTGCAGAAAGAAAAAGGAGGTGCCAAAGAATGAACAGCAATGAAATATACGTTAGTTTAGACATCGGTACATCCAGTGTGAAAGTAATCATCGGAGAGATGAGTAACGATTCATTGAATATCATTGGTGTAGGGAATGTTAAATCACACGGACTAAAAAAAGGTTCTATCGTTGATATAGATGCAACAGTTCAATCTATTAGAAAAGCAGTAGAACAAGCTGAACGAATGGTAGGCATTACAATTAAAAAGGTTGTAGTGGGCATAAGCGGAAATCATGTATTTTTACAGGATTGTCACGGAGTAGTAGCCGTGTCAAGCGAGAATCGTGAAATTACAAACGAAGATATTCATCGAGTAATTGATGCTGCTCAAGTCATGTCTATCCCGCCAGATCGTGAAATCATTGATGTTATTCCAAAGCAATTTATTGTAGATGGCTTAGAAGGTATTAACGATCCTAGAGGTATGATTGGGGTACGTTTAGAAATGGAAGGCACAATCATAACAGGATCTAGAACGGTTTTACATAACTTATTACGCTGTGTAGAAAGAGCTGGTTTAGAAATCAGTGATATTTGTTTACAGCCTCTAGCCGCTGGTTCAATTGCATTATCTCGTGATGAAAAAAACTTAGGTGTCGCACTGGTAGATATCGGTGGAGGTTCAACAACGGTTGCGATCTTTGACCAAGGACATTTGAAAGTAACAAATGTACTAGCTGTTGGTGGAGAGCACATTACCAAGGATTTATCGATTGGCCTTCGCACATCGACTGAAGATGCGGAAAATATTAAGATAAAGCATGGACATGCTTTCTACGATCATGCTTCTGAAGAAGAAGTATTTAGTGTACCGATCATTGGAAGCGATCAGCATCAGCAGTTTAATCAGCTCGAAATCTCTGATATTATTGAAGCTAGATTAGAAGAGATTTTAGATATGATTACGCAAGAGGTAAATCGCCTAGGATACAAAGATATTCCAGGAGGATTTGTTTTAACAGGCGGAGTAGTAGCGATGCCTGGTATTCTTGAGCTAGCTCAAGTAATTTTAAAGAATAACGTGCGCATAGCAGTGCCTGATTATATTGGAGTACGTGAGCCGCATTATACAACAGGCGTAGGATTAATAAAATTTGCATACAAAAATGCTAAAATACAAGGCCGGGAAATTGGAGCGCCAGTTGTGGAAGAAGAGCCGATTGAGCAAGAAATGATCAAACCTAGCCCGAAACCACAGCAGCCGCAACAATCAGCTGAGCAGCCGAAAAAGAAAAATGACCAAAATTTAATGAAGAAGTTTTTTGGATACTTCTTTGATTAACGTTACGGATTGGTAATTTCGAAGAATTAGGAGGAACTATCATGTTGGAGTTTGATACAAGTGTAGACCAATTAGCGACGATTAAAGTAATCGGTGTCGGAGGCGGCGGTAACAACGCGGTTAACCGAATGATTGAACATGGCGTCCAAGGTGTAGAATTTATTGCAGTTAATACAGATGCACAAGCATTAAATTTATCAAAAGCTGAAACAAAAATGCAAATCGGCGCTAAATTAACAAGAGGATTAGGTGCAGGTGCTAATCCAGAAGTTGGTAAAAAAGCAGCTGAAGAAAGTAAGGAACAAATCCAAGAAGCACTAAAAGGTGCAGATATGGTTTTCGTAACAGCTGGTATGGGTGGAGGAACTGGAACTGGTGCAGCTCCAGTCATTGCCCAAATTGCTCGTGAGCTAGGAGCACTAACGGTAGGTGTTGTTACTCGTCCGTTTACATTTGAAGGCCGTAAGCGTTCTACTCAAGCGGCAGGCGGCATTGCGTCAATGAAAGAAGCAGTGGACACGCTGATTGTTATTCCAAATGATCGCTTATTGGAAATCGTTGATAAAAACACGCCAATGCTAGAAGCGTTCCGTGAAGCGGATAACGTATTGCGACAAGGTGTGCAAGGTATTTCAGATTTAATCGCAGTTCCTGGATTAATTAACTTAGACTTCGCTGACGTGAAAACAATTATGTCTAACAAAGGATCTGCACTTATGGGGATCGGTATTGCAACTGGTGAAAACCGCGCTGCTGAAGCGGCTAAAAAAGCTATTTCAAGTCCACTTCTTGAAACATCTATCGATGGAGCTCAAGGTGTATTAATGAACATCACAGGCGGTACAAACCTAAGTCTTTACGAAGTACAAGAAGCTGCAGATATCGTTGCTTCGGCTTCTGACCAAGAAGTGAACATGATCTTTGGATCTGTTATTAACGAAAACCTAAAAGACGAGATTGTTGTTACAGTTATTGCAACTGGCTTTAGTGACCAAGATTTATCACAGCCAAAACCAGGTCGTCCTTCGTTATCGGCGAATCGCATGCAGCAATCGACACAGCAGCCGGCCCCACAGCCGAAGCGTGAAGTAAAGCGTGAAGAACCTGTACAGCAAGAATATACGCGTCCATCTCAGCCACAGTCTGAAGATGCGCTAGATATTCCAACATTCTTACGAAACCGTAATCGTAGACGCTAAGAAAATAAAAAGCCAAGACCTCTGTTTTATACAGAGGTCTTTTTTTATGCCATGAAGCTAGAAAACTCCAAAAGAATATAAAAAACATTCGACATGGTCAATATGATGCCTTCAAAGGGTTTGTGTTTTCTTTCTAAAAGTGGTGTGACAAATATCGAATGATTTCCTCAAAAATACTGCTTGTTTCTCGGCATGAACTGACAGACTTTCTAATAGGATGTACTATATACTAATTTTTAACAGAAAAATTCAGAAAGAATGGAGAGGTTATAAACATTGCCAATCTATTTAGATTTAATATGGATGCTGAATTTTGGGTTAGATACGATTTTACTAATGTTATGTGCAGTTGTACTTAAACGGAATTACAAGTGGTGGCGGCTTTTGCTTGGGGGCTTTATCGGTTCATTGATTGTCCTTCTTATGTTTACGCCTTTTTCTCATCTTATGGTTCACCCTGCTATTAAAATTTTATTCTCTTTTTTTATGGTATTGATGACGTTTGGTTATAAACGACTGCGCTTTTTCTTTGAGAATTTATTAACGTTTTATTTTGCAACTTTTGTTGTGGGTGGAGGATTAATGGGCGTTCACTTTTTATTTCAAGATCAGTTCCTTGTTCTTAATCAAATGGTTGATACGAAATCTCCACAGTTTGGTGATCCTATTAGCTGGATATTTGTTCTTATCGGTTTTCCGCTATTATCTTATTTTTCAAAAACACGAGTTGATGATTTGCGAATGAAAAATATTACATTTGATCAGCTGGTAGATGTGGAAATTATTTTAAACGAACAGACGCTGTCGATGAAAGGACTTATTGATAGTGGAAACCAGCTTGTAGATCCGCTGACGAAAACCCCGGTTATGATTGTTACAGCAGATTCTTTAAAAGAAATATTGCCTGAAGGCTTAATGGAATTAAGCAAAAATGTCCAATCCTTTTCACACAGCGAAGATATTGATCAAGAGTGGTATTCAAAAGTCCGCTTTGTCCCTTATCGAAGCGTGGGCCAAGCCAATCAGCTGCTGCTTGCTCTAAAGCCAGATATGGTAAGGCTTGTGCATCAGTCCAATACGATTGAAGTCACTAAAGTATTAGTAGGTATTAGTCATACAACGCTTTCAGTGGAGAAGCAATATGAGTGTATTGTTCATCCGAAGCTTATTGTTATTGGAGAAGTAAGTTCCGCATCGTAAAAGGTGTGAACAAATAAAGGAGGATACAGAATGGCTACATATCGAATTCGATTTCAATTATGGTGGTACAAATTATTAATTAAACTTAAGCTAAAAACAGATGAAGTGTACTATATAGGAGGAAGTGAAGCTCTTCCACCCCCTTTAACAAAAGATGAAGAAGAAGTGCTCTTAAAAAAACTTCCATCAGGAGATGAAGCAGCACGTTCGCTGTTGATTGAGCGTAATTTGCGACTTGTTGTTTATATTGCCCGCAAGTTTGAAAATACGGGAATCAATATTGAGGATTTAATTAGCATCGGCACCATTGGTTTAATTAAAGCAGTAAACACGTTTAATCCTGAAAAGAAAATTAAGCTAGCGACGTACGCCTCTCGCTGTATTGAAAATGAAATTTTAATGTATTTGCGCCGCAACAATAAAATTCGATCTGAAGTTTCATTTGACGAGCCGTTAAATATTGATTGGGATGGAAACGAACTGTTATTGTCTGACGTGATGGGAACCGAAGAAGATATCATCACAAAAGACCTAGAAGCCAATGTAGATCGAAAACTCTTGTTGAAAGCACTGCACCAATTAAATGATCGTGAAAAGCAAATTATGGAGCTGCGTTTTGGGCTAGCCGGCGGGGAAGAAAAAACGCAAAAAGATGTAGCTGATATGCTAGGCATTTCTCAGTCTTATATTTCAAGGCTTGAAAAACGAATTATTAAACGGCTGCGAAAAGAATTTAATAAAATGGTTTAAGTAAAAAAGCTGATTGTATAAGGGCTGAGAAGCATCTTATACAATCAGCTTTTTTAGTGGAGAATTGTCAGAATTGTAAAAGTGCATATTTTTTCCTTCTGAGGAGATACTGAATTCAGAACATCATCTCCTGTTAGGAGGGAAAGAGTTGACAAGAAATAAAGTAGAAATTTGTGGAGTAGATACTTCGAAACTTCCCGTATTAAAAAATGAAGAAATGCGAAAGTTGTTTAAACAAATGCAGGCTGGAGATGGAACAGCAAGAGAAAAGCTAGTAAGCGGAAATTTACGTCTCGTACTCAGCGTGATCCAACGTTTTAACAATCGTGGAGAATTTGTTGATGACTTATTTCAGGTTGGATGTATTGGATTAATGAAATCCATTGACAATTTTGATTTAAGTCAAAACGTGAAGTTTTCTACATATGCTGTCCCAATGATTATAGGGGAAATTCGCCGCTATTTACGTGACAATAATCCAATCCGTGTTTCTCGTTCCCTTCGTGATATTGCTTATAAAGCTCTTCAAGTTCGTGAAAGGCTTATGAGTGAAACATCCAAGGAACCTACAGCTGAGGAAATTTCAAAAGTCCTAGAAGTACCGCATGAAGAAATTGTGTTTGCTTTAGATGCTATCCAAGATCCGGTTTCTCTATTTGAACCTATTTACAATGATGGTGGAGACCCAATCTATGTCATGGATCAGCTAAGCGATGAACGCAACCGTGATTCAACTTGGATTGAAGAAATTGCTTTGCAAGAAGGTATGAGAAGATTGAACGAGCGAGAAAAACTAATTTTACGAAAGCGCTTCTTTCAAGGTAAAACACAGATGGAAGTGGCTGAAGAAATTGGTATTTCTCAAGCGCAAGTTTCTCGTTTAGAAAAAGCTGCTATTAAACAGATGAATAAAAATATTCAAAGTTAACAAAAGCTATCTAAACTGGCAGCTGCTCGCGTTCATACAATTAATACCATCCACTTTATTTGATGTTCAACTTAATAAGCATCGTGTCTATAAAAACAGACACGGTGCTTATTTTGTATGTATCGGTGTATAATACATGACCACAGGATATTCATATCAGATTTCCTATTGCTGTGAGGACTTCTAGCTACTCATTGAGAATGTCTCTTGCTAAAAAGCTGTGTAATTAGTAAACAAAATGCCTATAGAAAGAGAATGGCAGAGAAAAAATAAGCTTTTCCTTCATGAAATGAAAATTTGAAAATATATATAGGCTAAGGAATAAAGTTGGCTATAGGAGGAGAGAGCATGTTAAAGATTTCAGAATTTCAGCTGAAAGATGTAGTGAATGTAGCTGATGGCAAAAAACTTGGAAATGTAGGGGATATTGATATTGACTTAACAACGGGAAAAATACAGGCCGTCATTATCGGAGGCTCTCGTGTATTGGGCTTCTTTGGAAAAGATGATGAAATTGTGATTCCATGGAAAAATATTGTGAAAATTGGTTCTGATGTCATTTTAGTACGTTATAAAGACGCATTTCAGCCTGAAGAGAATTAGTTTTTTGTCAACAGCACCTAGCAATCTGTGGTACAATATGTGAGAACAAATGAAACAAGGGATGTGTCACATACATGAATCCTGAGCCATTAAAAAAAAGTCATCACGAGTCGTTTATGTGGCTGAGCCCTTGGGTAGAAAAGAATGATATGCTTGTTGCTGGTTTCACCACAAAAAATGGTGGTGTGAGTAAACCTCCATTTGCTTCTTTTAACCTAGGGCTTCACGTAAACGATAACGTAGAAGATGTTATTACAAATAGAAAAATTTTAGCAGCCGAACTAGACATGTCTTTTGAAAGCTTTGTATGTGCTGAACAAGTACATGAAGCAACTGTTCAAAAAGTAACAAAAGCCGACTGTGCAAAAGGAATCTACAAGTATGAAGAGGGCATAAAAGCAACGGATGGCATTTATACAAATGAATCTGATATTTTGTTAGCTTTATGTTATGCAGATTGTGTTCCGCTGTACTTCTATGCGCCTGATCACCATTTAGTTGGTCTTGCTCATGCTGGGTGGAAGGGAACAGTGAAAGATATTGCAGGAAATATGATTCGACGTTGGGTAGAGCAAGAAAATGTTCCGGTTGAAGATATTTACGTGGCGATTGGCCCTTCGATTGAAGATTGCTGTTATGTTGTCGATAACCGCGTCATTACACAAGTAAACGAAGTAGTTGGCCAAAATGGATATCAAGAAGTAAGCCCTGGACAATACGCGCTTAATTTAAAAAAAGTCAATAAGCTGCTGATTCAAAACGCAGGCGTATTGCCGGAACGAATTTTAACATCGTCGTATTGTACAAGCTGTGAAGATGACCTGTTCTTCTCACATCGCCGCGACCAAGGGAAAACAGGACGCATGTTTAACTTCATAGGCTTTAAGGAGGAGTAATTACATAGTGACAGCTAGCGTAAGTGAAAATCTAGAAGCAGTTCAACAAACAATTGCTGAAGCGTGTAAAAAAGTTAATCGAAATCGAGAAGATGTAGAGCTGATTGCTGTAACAAAATACGTTTCCACAAAACGAGCAGCAGAAGCAGTGGATGCAGGCATTTTACATCTCGGAGAAAACAGGGATGAAGGTCTTCTAGAAAAGTATGAATCAATCGGTGAGAAAGCGACCTGGCATTTTATCGGAAGCTTACAAACAAGAAAAGTAAAAAATGTGATTGATAAAGTTGACTATATTCATTCACTAGACCGATTATCTTTAGCAAAAGAAATTGATAAACGTGCAGAACATCGTATAAAATGTTTTGTACAAGTTAATGTTGCCGAAGAACAATCAAAGCATGGCCTTGCTGTAGAAGATGTAATTCCATTTATTCAATCTCTTGAAGCATTTGCAAATATCCAAGTGGTCGGATTGATGACAATGGCCCCTCACACAGATGATGAGTCTACGCTTCGCAGCTGTTTTAAAGGTCTAAAGAAATTGCAGAATCGCATACAAGAACTAAACTTGCCATATGCACCGTGTACAGAGCTATCAATGGGAATGTCAAACGATTATGCAATTGCAATTGAAGAAGGAGCAACATTCATTCGACTAGGAACCACGTTAGTTGGGAATGAACGTTAAGGAGGTGTAATTCAAGATGAGTATGAAAAATCGCTTTAGAAGTTTTTTTGCTCTTGATGACGATACTGAATATGTAGAAGAACATTACGAAGAAGAAGAGTCGGTAGAAGAGCCTGTACAGCAGTCGAGACCAGCGAAAGCTAGTCAGCAGCCGAATCAGCAGCAAAACGTGATTAGCTTGCAAAGCGTTCAAAAATCATCAAAAATGATGCTTTGCGAACCTCGCGTCTATGCCGAAGCACAAGAAATTACGGATCATTTAAAAAATCGTAAAGTCGTAGTTGTGAATTTACAGCGCATTCAACGAGATCAAGCAGTGAGAATTGTCGACTTTTTAAGTGGTACAGTTTATGCTTTAGGCGGGGACATTCAAAAAATTGGAACCGACATCTTTTTATGTACACCTGATAATGTAGACGTAAGCGGAAGCATTTCAGATATGATGGGAGAACATGATACAACAAACGTAAAGAGGTGGTAGTTTTTGGACATCGTTTTTGGGATTCTTGGAAAATTAATTGGGCTTTACTCATGGGCACTGATTATTTACATTTTGATGTCTTGGGTACCCGATGTAAGGGCGTCTAAGTTTGGTCAGCTGCTTGGCAGTATTTGTGAGCCTTACTTAGAGCCTTTTCGTAAAATCATTCCGCCTATTGGCATGATTGATATTTCACCTCTTGTCGCAATCTTTTTATTGCGATTTGCGGAAAGAGGCGTGTATTCACTTAATAATGTGGTGGGGTTTATTTAAAAAAGGAATCGCTGGATTCCTTTTTTACATACCAATAGTAGGAGTAATAATATGTCTATTTATGAACATTTTAGGCAAGAAGAACATGGATTTATTGACCAGGTTCTTCAGTGGAAAGAAGATGTCCTACATCAATACAGCCCAAAATTAACGGACTTTTTAGATCCAAGAGAGCAGCAGATTGTGACGGCTATTGTCGGGACTGAAGGAGAGGTTCAAGTTTCATTTGATGGTGGACAACCGTTTGCTGAACGCAAGCGTGCGCTGCTATACCCGGATTACTATGTACCTGAAAGCGAAGATTTTCAGTTGCATATGTATGAGCTCAATTATCCTAAAAAGTTTGTGACGATTGAACATCCTCAAGTTCTTGGTTCGGCGATGTCCTTAGGACTGCGCCGTTCAAAATTTGGCGATATTTTGGTCGCGGGAGACGATATTCAGCTTGTAGCTGCAGAGGAAATTTCTTCTTATATTGAGATGAATTTAACATCAATTGGAAAAGCCAAAGTTTCACTTTCTTCTATTCAAAGGGAGCAGCTGCATGTGGTAAAAGAAGAGCTGATTGAACACGTTTATACAGTTTCTTCAATGAGGCTTGATGTTTTGCTGTCGACCATTCACAATTTATCAAGACAAAAAGTCCAGCCGTTTATTGCAAATGGAGCGGTAAAAGTAAATTTTAAAGTCATTGAACAGCCTTCTTTTGAATGTCATGAAGGTGATATTTTGTCACTTCGTGGTCACGGCAGAAGTCGTATCGTTTCACTTGAAGGTAAAACAAAAAAAGAAAAATGGCGAATTGTTGTAGGAAAGCAGAAATAAAGAAATCTACTAGCAGGAAATTTTAAAATTATGTCGAATAAACCATTACTAATGACGTAATGAGACAACACGGAGGTGGCCTAGATGCCTTTAACCCCTTTGGATATTCATAACAAAGAGTTTAATCGCGGATTTCGCGGATATGATGAAGATGAAGTAAATGAGTTTCTTGACCAAGTAATTAAAGACTATGAGCTGGTAATGCGTGATAAAAAGGAGTTAGAAGGAAGAGTATCTGAATTAACAGATCGTCTTGGACATTTTACTAACATCGAAGAAACGTTAAATAAATCAATTTTAATTGCTCAAGAAGCAGCGGAAGATGTGAAGCGAAACGCTGAAAAAGAAGCGAAGCTCATTATAAAAGAAGCAGAAAAAAATGCGGACCGTATTATTAATGAAGCACTGTCTAAGTCTCGTAAAATTGCGATGGACATTGAGGAGACGAAAAAGCAGTCTAAAGTATTTAGAACACGTTTCAAAATGTTAATCGAAGCACAGCTTGAAATGTTAAACAGCGACGACTGGGATCAGTTGATGGATTATGAGATGCCAGCGCTAGAAGAAAAAATTGACTAGTCAAGACATCATCTTGACTTCTCACGTTTTGTTGTCATATAATTTGGTAACAGATGAAATTTCATATCTAACAGTACGGAGACAGGGACAGTAGCTTTTTTAGTTTGTCAAAGCGAATCGAGGATGGTGTGAGCTCGATAACAAACAAAAAAGTGAAAATCACCCTAGAGTACCATTGCTGAACTGATGATAGTAAGCAGTGGCGGTTTATTCACGTTACGAATGCAAAGAGGATTTGCGTGCAGCAAATCTACTAGGGTGGTACCGCGGGAGGCCTTCTCGTCCCTTTTTGGGATGAGGAGGTCTTTTTGTTATGGTACAAAAAGATATGAAATTTACGTTTTTTTTGGAGGGTAAAACATGGAATATAAAGATACATTATTGATGCCAAAAACTGAATTTCCGATGCGTGGAAATTTACCGAACCGCGAGCCTAAAATGCAAGAACAGTGGGCTGAAATGAATATTTATGAAAAAGTACAAAAACGTACGGAAGGCCGTCCGCTATTTGTCCTGCATGATGGACCTCCATATGCGAATGGCGATATTCACATGGGACATGCATTAAATAAAATTTTAAAAGATTTTATCGTTCGCTATAAGTCGATGTCAGGCTTCTGCGCACCTTATGTACCAGGCTGGGATACACACGGTTTGCCAATTGAAACAGCTTTAACAAAAAATAAAAAAGTAAACCGCAAAGAAATGACGGTAGCTGAGTTCCGTAAGCTTTGTGAACAGTATGCTTGGGAACAAGTAAACGGCCAGCGTGAGCAGTTCAAGCGTTTAGGCGTACGCGGAGATTGGGATAATCCATATGTAACGCTTCAGCCACAGTACGAAGCGCAGCAAATCAAAGTGTTTGGTGACATGGCGAAAAAAGGCTACATCTACAAAGGGTTAAAACCTGTGTACTGGTCCCCTTCAAGTGAGTCTGCTTTAGCAGAGGCGGAAATCGAATACTATGACAAGCGTTCAGCTTCTATTTACGTAGCGTTTAACGTAAAAGATGGTAAAGGTGTGCTTGAACAAGATGAAAAATTCATCATTTGGACGACAACACCATGGACAATGCCAGCTAACCAAGGGATTGCTGTCAATCCTGAGCTTCAGTACAGCGTAGTTGAAGCAGATGGAGCGAAATATGTAGTGGCAACTGAACTGATTGAAACAGTTGCTAAAGAAATTGAATGGGCTGACTATAAGACGCTTCGTACGGTAAAAGGTTCAGAACTTGAGCGTGTAGTAGCTGAGCATCCAATCTACAAGCGCGATTCTTTAGTTGTTCTTGGCGATCACGTAACAACCGATGCTGGTACTGGGTGTGTTCATACAGCACCGGGACACGGGGAAGACGACTTTATCGTTGGTCAAAAATACGGTTTGGAAGTTCTTTGTCCAGTCGACAGTAAGGGTCATATGACGAATGAGGCGCCAGGATTTGAAGGATTATTCTATGATAAAGCGAATAAGCCGATTACAGACAAACTAGAAGAAGAAGGCGCGCTGTTAAAATTAAGTTTCATTACCCACTCATACCCACATGACTGGCGTACAAAGAAACCAACAATTTTCCGTGCAACGGCACAGTGGTTTGCGTCTATTAAAGATTTCCGTGAAGATTTATTAAAAGCAGTAGAAAAAACAAAATGGGTGCCTACTTGGGGTGAAACGCGACTTTATAACATGGTGCGTGACCGCGGAGACTGGTGTATTTCTCGTCAACGTGCATGGGGCGTTCCGATTCCGGTATTTTATGCTGAAAATGATGAGCCAATCATTACGGATGAAACAATCGAACACGTATCAAATCTATTTAGAGAGCATGGATCAAACGTATGGTTTGAGCGTGAAGCAAAAGACTTGCTTCCAGAAGGCTTTACTCATGAAGGAAGCCCAAATGGCCGCTTCACAAAAGAAACAGACATCATGGACGTATGGTTTGACTCTGGCTCTTCACATCAAGCTGTTCTTGAAGAGCGTGAAGACTTACAGCGTCCGGCTGATTTGTATTTAGAAGGTTCTGACCAATATCGCGGCTGGTTTAATTCAAGTCTTTCTACAAGTGTAGCTGTAACGGGTGAAGCACCTTATAAAGGGGTACTTAGCCACGGGTTTGCTTTAGACGGTGAAGGTCGCAAAATGAGTAAGTCATTAGGAAACGTTGTAATTCCAGAAAAAGTAATGAAACAACTAGGTGCAGATATTTTACGTTTATGGGTAGCTTCTGTAGATTACCAAGCTGATGTTCGTGTATCTGATAACATTTTAAAACAAGTAGCAGAAGTATATCGTAAAATCCGCAACACGTTCCGTTTCTTACTAGGAAACTTAGCGGACTTTAATCCAACAACTGATGCTGTAGCCGTTGAAGACCTTCGTGAAGTAGACCGCTACATGCTTGTGAAGCTGAACAAATTAATTGATAAAGTGAAAAAATCTTATGATTCATATGAATTCTCAAGCATTTATCACGCAGTGCATAATTTCTGTACAATTGATATGAGTTCATTCTACTTAGACTTTGCAAAAGATGTATTGTACATCGAAGCAGAAAATAATGTAGAGCGTCGCAGCATTCAAACGGTCCTTTATGAAACGTTATTATCGTTAACGAAATTAGTGTCTCCAATTCTTTCTCATACAGCAGACGAAGTATGGGTTCACATTCCAAATGTAACGGAAGAAAGCGTGCAGCTAGTTGATATGCCAGAGGTTCAAGAAATCGAAGGAGCAGATCAATTAGTAGAAAAATGGGATGCATTCATGGAGCTTCGTGATGAAGTATTAAAAGCGCTAGAACAAGCTCGTAATGAAAAAGTAATCGGTAAGTCTTTAGAAGCAAAATTAACGCTGTATCCAACAGCAGATACGAAAGAACTGTTAGCATCTATTTCTGAAAATGTAGGTCAACTCTTCATCGTTTCAGATCTTGAGGTAGCGGAAGGTGAAGCACCTGCTGAAGCACAAAAATTCAGCTATGCTTCAATTGTTGTAAGTAAAGCAGAAGGTGAGAAGTGTGAGCGCTGCTGGGTTGTATCACCAACAGTTGGCGAAGATCAAGATCACCCGACCTTATGTACACGCTGTGCGGATGTTGTAAAAAATCACTACGTTCAGCAGTAATTAACAAAAACACGTCCTTTTTGGGCGTGTTTTTTGCTGTACGAAATTCCCAAATACAATGGTATAAAGCATTTAAAGCCTTAGGAAAAACTTGTGTTGTAGATTCGATGGAAAACTCGGTAAACCTAACATCATTAATACTTCATCTTATCAGCACAGGAGGCGTTTGCATGTATGAAAATTATCTTTCCATTGGACAGGAATTAGCTCTTATTAAAGAAGAATTACAAGATCGCCTAGTGAGATATGCTACAGAACAATCTGGTTATATAGATGAAAAGGAACGTTATGTAATAGAAATGATTAAAGCAGATTTAAAAGATGTAGAACACGCGTTAGCAAAGCTTGACGTTGGTGCGTTCGGAATTGATGAACTAACTGGCGAAGTGATGTCTATTCATAAATTAAAAGTAATGCCGACGGCCCGCACAAACGAAGATTTATTTGTTTTATGGTGAGAAGCGAGAAAAAAAATGAATTATGTGCTAAAATGCTTTAGTATGGATTCGTTTGATTTTATTGCGGGAGGAAAACGTTTGTGTTTTATTATCTTATCGCTTTAGCTGTTATACTTATTGATCAGGTAACAAAATGGATGATTGTAAAAGAAATGTATTATGGACAAAGCATCACCGTAATTGAAAACTTTCTTTACATTACCTCTCATCGTAACAGAGGAGCCGCGTGGGGGATTTTACAAGGACAGATGTGGTTCTTTTATCTCATTACGGTGGTTGTGGTAGTCGGTTTAATAATTTATATTCAAAAGCTCAAAAAACAAGATAAATGGTTCGGTATTGCGCTAGCATTAATGTTAGGCGGCGCCATTGGAAACTTTATTGATCGAGTGGTCCGTAAAGAAGTAGTTGATTTCGTAAATACATACATCTTTACGTATGATTTTCCGATTTTTAACGTAGCTGATTCGGCACTTGTCGTCGGAGTAATCATCATGTTTATTATGACGCTGTTTGAAGGGAAAATGAAGAAGGAGCACAAAGAATGAATGTAATTGAAACAGTTATAAATGAAGAACAAGCAGGAGAACGTATTGATAAAGTACTTTCGACTGTAAATGCAGAATGGTCACGTTCACAAGTGCAGCAGTGGATTAAAGAAGGTCACGCAAAAGTGAACGATAAAACCGTCAAAGGAAACTATAAATGTAAAACAGGAGACGCTATTATTATTGAAGTGCCGGAACTAGAAGAGCTTGATGTGGTAGCGGAAGAAATGGATTTAGATATTTATTATGAAGATCAAGATGTGCTTGTTGTAAATAAACCTCGCGGCATGGTTGTACATCCAGCTCCTGGTCATCATAGCGGCACGCTTGTAAACGGCCTAATGGCTCACTGTAAAGATTTATCCGGTATTAACGGCGTTATGCGCCCTGGTATCGTTCATCGAATTGATAAAGATACATCCGGTTTACTTATGGTTGCAAAAAATGATTTAGCCCATGAATCATTAGTTAGTCAGCTTGTAGCTAAAACAGTGACGCGTCGTTATAAAGCTATCGTTCACGGAGTAATTGCGCACGATCACGGTACAATTGATGCGCCAATCGGCCGAGATAAGCAAGATCGTCAAAGCATGACGGTGACTGATGAAAACAGTCGTGATGCAGTGACGCACTTTACTGTATTGCAGCGTTTTAAAGATTTTTCACTGGTCGAATGTAAGCTAGAAACGGGGCGAACACACCAAATTCGCGTTCATATGAAGTATATTGGCTTTCCGCTTGCCGGGGATCCGAAGTACGGACCGAAAAAAACGCTTCCGATTGACGGACAAGCGCTTCATGCAGGCGTATTAGGCTTTATTCACCCTCGTACAAATGAATATATGGAATTTGAAGCACCGGCTCCAAAAGAGTTTAATGAGATGCTAGAGCTTATTGAAAAAAGAAGTTGACAACTGCCATAAGTGATGGCATACTTGTATTAACTTAATAAGAACCTTTAAGAACAGTCCAGAGAGGCTGAGAAGGAAACGGTGCAGAAAAGGCATACTTATAGCCTTTTTGAAGAAATATGTCTAAAACCAAATCCTCTTGCCTCAAGGCAAGAGGATTTTTTTATGTCAACAACTTGAGGTGAAAAACAGTGAACGTAAAAGCTACCGTACTTGACGAACAGGCTATTCGCCGCGCTTTAACTCGAATTGCACATGAGATTATTGAAAAGAATAAAGGAATCGAAAATTGTGTGCTAGTGGGGATTAAAACGCGAGGTATTTATATCGCAAAACGTTTAGCAGAACGAATTGCACAAATTGAAGGAAATACATTGCCAGTCGGAGAACTAGACATCACGCTTTACCGAGATGATTTATCGAAAGTGACAAGCAATGATGAGCCTCTCGTAAAAGGATCAGATATTCCGACAGATATTGCAAATAAGAACGTCATCTTAGTAGACGATGTGTTATATACGGGCCGTACGGTTCGAGCAGCACTTGATGCACTGATTGATATCGGCCGACCTGAACTCATTCAGCTGGCTGTTTTAGTGGATAGAGGGCACCGCGAGCTGCCGATTCGAGCAGACTATGTTGGCAAAAACGTACCGACAGCTAAAAGTGAAAAAATTGCGGTGCATTTAATGGAAGTAGACGAAAAAGACCACGTGTCTATTTACGAAAAATAAATTATATACCCTTTTAAATGGTAGTCCCGTGAGGCTGCAAAAGGGGGGTCACTATACAAGGAAAACTATACTGCGGTATAGCGTCTTCCTTGTATGCTGAAAACCTCTTTGCCTCTGCGTAAAGAGGTTTTTTAATAGTGATAGGAGGAAAAACATATGAGTCAACAACGAGATTTTGTACTTGATATACATGATAAACCAAAAGCAGTAAATTGGTTAACATTGAGTCTACAGCATTTGTTTGCAATGTTTGGGTCGACGGTGTTAGTGCCGTTCCTAGTCGGGTTCAGCCCGGCAATTGCTTTGATTTCAAGCGGGGTAGGAACGCTTGCTTTCCTGCTCATTACAAGAGGTCAAATTCCTTCTTATCTTGGTTCATCGTTCGCGTTCATCACGCCAATCATTTTCGCAAAAGCTTCGTTTGGACCTGAAGAAACGATGGTTGGCTGTTTCTTAGCCGGACTTGTTTATGGAATTGTTGCTTTGATTATAAAAGGAACAGGAATTAATTGGATTATGAAGCTGCTTCCTCCGGTTGTAGTAGGACCAGTTATTATGGTTATAGGCTTAGGACTAGCTAATACAGCAGTAGGCATGGCTATGAACGATGCAAAAGGAAATTACAGCTTAACTTACCTGATGGTTGCGCTTGTGACACTAGCGATAACCGTTGCTTGCTCAATCTTCTTTAAAAATATTATCAGTCTGATTCCGGTACTGATGGGAATTATCGGCGGATACATCTTCGCTTATACCCAAGGATTGGTAGACTTTTCAAAGGTAGTGAAAGCAGAGTGGATTGAAGTACCTCACTTCTACGTGCCGTTCGTCACATACACGCCGTCCATTTCATTAGGGATTGTGCTTATCATGGTACCTGTAGCAGTCGTAACACTCTCAGAACATATCGGACACATTCTCGTCTTAAATAAGATTGTGGATCGAAACTATATTGAAAAGCCAGGGCTGCACAGATCGATTTTAGGAGACGGAGTAGCAACTATGCTTGCTGCGCTGATCGGCGGACCGCCAAATACAACATACGGTGAGAACATCGGAGTGTTAGCCATCACAAAGGTGCTTAGCGTATTTGTGATAGCAGGAGCAGCAGTCTTCGCGATTTTGTTCGGGTTTGTCGGCAAAATCAACGCTCTTATTTCAAGTATACCAACGCCGGTCATGGGCGGGATTTCAATTCTCTTATTCGGAATCATTGCTTCATCAGGCTTGCGCATGATGGTGGATGCAAAGGTAGACCTTGGATCAAAACGAAACTTAATGATTGCTTCGATTATCTTAGTGTTAGGAATCGGAGGAGCACACTTAGATATCTCAGAACATGTAAAGATTGATAGCATGGCACTGTCTGCTATCATGGGAGTTCTGCTGAATCTAGTTCTGCCGAAAGAGAAGATAAAAGAAGCAGAAAACGTTCAACAAACGTCAGTACGAAAAATTTCATAGAACGCCTTTTAATTGAAATCCAGAGAGGTTTCTAAGGGTGTGTGAAAAGCGCGTTATAGACGAAGCTTGTTTTCTTACACCCTTTCTAAGTTAGAAAGGGTGTTTTTTATAAAGAAATGCGAGGAAAGCAAAAATGGAGGGAATCGATATGAAACATTTAGTGACAGTCTCAACACTAGAAACAAATGAAATTCTAGAGATTTTAGACAGCGCTGAAAACTATCGAACGAATAAACAAGGATGGAAACCGGAAGAGAAAATGTTTGTTGCCAACTTATTTTTTGAAGCGAGCACGCGTACTCGATGCAGCTTTGAAATGGCAGAACAGCAGCTAGGATTAACAACAATTCCGTTTGAAGTAACAACTTCAAGCGTCCAAAAAGGAGAAACGCTTTATGACACGATTGAAACATTAGCTTCAATCGGCGTTCAGTCAGTTGTTATTCGCCACCCGCAAGATCGTTATTATGAAGCACTGCAGGAAAAAGTATCGATTCCCATCATTAATGCAGGAGACGGATGCGGTCAGCATCCAACTCAGTGTCTGCTTGATCTACTGACGATTCGCCAAGAGTTCGGCTCGTTTAAAGGATTAAAAGTCGCAATAGTCGGAGATTTGCGACATAGCCGCGTAGCGAGATCGAATGCTGAAATGCTGACAAAACTAGGGGCGACCGTATATTTTGCGGGACCTGAAGAATGGAAAGATGAAGAGAACAGACACGGTACATATCTTGATATCGATGAAGCAATCGAAACGGTCGATGTTGTGATGCTGCTGCGTATTCAATTTGAAAGGCACGAAGAGAACACTTCAGAGCTTGCACAGAACTACCACAGCCGCTTCGGATTAACCGTTGAACGAGAGCGGAAAATGAAATCACATAGCATTATCCTTCATCCAGCTCCTGTAAACAGAGGAGTCGAAATTGCAGATGAGCTCGTTGAATGTGAACGATCAAGAATTTTTAAACAAATGCAAAATGGCGTGTACATTCGCATGGCAGTATTAGCAAGAGCGCTACAACCAATTGAAAGGGGACTTAATAATGACAACAATTATCAAAAATGCTACATGGTTAAATGAAGGGAAAATTGAAAAAGTCGAACTGAAAATTGAAAATGGTGTAATTGCTGAAATAGCTTCACACATCGATGTAGAGAATGAAGAAGTCATTGATGCAGGCGGGAACTTCTTATCACCGGGTTTAATCGATGTCCACGTTCACTTGCGCGAGCCAGGGGGAGAAAAGAAAGAAACGATTGAAACGGGTACTCTAGCAGCGGCAAAGGGCGGTTTTACAGCAATTGCTGCAATGCCAAACACGCGTCCAGTTCCGGATACTGTTGAACAAATGGAGTGGGTAAACAAGCGTATTGAAGAAACAGCACATGTTCGCGTATTACCATACGCATCGATTACCACTCGCCAATTAGGAAAAGAACTAACGGACTTTGAAGGCTTAAAAGAAGCGGGCGCATTTGCTTTTACAGATGATGGAGTAGGCGTTCAGTCAACAGGAATGATGCTGGAAGCGATGAAAAAAGCCGCTTCATTAAATAAAGCAATCGTTGCACACTGTGAAGATAATGATTTAATCAACAAAGGCTGCGTCCACGACGGAAAATTTGCAAAAGAACATGGACTAAACGGTATCCCTTCTATCTGTGAAGCCGTTCAAATTGCACGAGATGTACTGCTTGCTGAAGCAGCAAACTGTCACTACCATGTGTGTCACGTAAGTACAAAAGAATCCATTCGCGCCATTCGGGATGCAAAAAAAGCAGGAATTCGCGTAACCGCAGAAGTAACGCCTCATCATTTACTGCTAAATGAGGAAGACATCCCTGGGCTTGATTCAAACTTTAAAATGAATCCGCCGCTTCGAGGAAAAGATGATCAACAGGCATTAATTGAAGCTTTATTAGACGGAACGCTTGATTTTATCGCCACTGATCATGCACCGCACACAGCGGACGAAAAAGCAGCAGGCATGGAGCTTGCGCCGTTTGGGATTGTGGGACTTGAAACAGCTTTCCCGCTTCTTTATACAAACTTGGTATTAAAAGAAGTAATGACGCTAGAGCAGCTAGTATCATATTTAACAAACAAGCCTGCTGACACGTTCAACCTTCCTTATGGCACCATCGAAGTAGGGAAACCAGCAGATTTAACTATCATTGATCTTGAAACAGAAAAAGCAATTAATCCAGAAGAATTTGTATCAAAAGGTAAAAATACGCCGTTTGCTAACTGGGTATGCAAAGGTTGGCCGGTAATGACATTAGTAGAAGGTAAACGAGTATGGGAGGATGTTAAAGCATGCAACGTCAACTAATTTTAGAAGATGGAACAGTATTTATCGGAAAAGGATTCGGCAGCGACAAAGAAATGACAGGAGAAGTTGTTTTCAACACGGGAATGACAGGATATCAAGAAATTCTATCTGATCCATCATACTGTGCACAAATTGTGACATTAACATATCCTTTAATCGGAAACTACGGTATTAACCGCGATGACTTTGAGTCGATTGAACCAGCTGTACACGGTTTGATTGTAAAAGAAATTTGTGATGCTCCTTCAAACTTCAGAAGCGAACTATCAGTAGATGAATTTTTAAAACAAAAAGATATTCCAGGATTAGCTGGAATCGACACAAGAAAATTAACGAGAAAAATTCGTCAGCACGGTGCGCTTCGCGGACGCGTGTGCAACATGGAAGTCAATGTAGAAGAAGTAGTATCACAGCTTCAAAATCATGAACTTCCGACTGACTCAGTTAAAAAAGTATCAACAGTGAAGCCTTACCCAAGCCCAGGCAGAGGTAAAAAAGTGGTACTCGTTGACTTTGGAATGAAACACGGAATTTTACGCGAATTAACAGCTCGTCAATGCGACGTGATTGTGGTTCCTTATAACGTAACTGCGCAAGAAATTCTTCAATTAAATCCAGATGGCATCATGTTGAGCAACGGACCTGGAGACCCAAAAGACGTACCTGAAGCAATCGAGATGATTCAAGGGGTTTTAGGAAAGGTTCCTCTTTTCGGAATTTGTTTAGGACATCAGCTGTTTGCGCTAGCATGCGGAGCAGATACAGAAAAAATGAAATTTGGTCATCGTGGATCCAACCATCCTGTAAAGGATCTAAAAACCAATAAAGTAGCTCTTACATCTCAAAACCACGGCTATACAGTATGTGAGCCATCTCTTGTCAACACGCCATTAGAAGTGACGCACGTTGCGCTTAACGATGGAACAGTTGAAGGAGTAAAGCATAAAGAATATCCGGCATTTACGGTTCAATATCACCCTGAAGCATCACCGGGACCTGAAGATGCAAACGGATTGTTCAACGAATTTATGGATCTTATGAAAAACAATCAGAAAGTAGGTAATTGCTAATGCCAAAACGTCAAGATATTAACACAATTCTCGTAATCGGATCAGGACCAATCGTCATCGGACAGGCGGCAGAGTTTGACTATGCAGGAGCGCAAGCGTGTATTGCGCTAAAAGAAGAAGGATACAAAGTTATTCTTGTGAACTCCAATCCTGCAACAATCATGACAGACTCAGAAATGGCAGATAAAGTATATATTGAACCTCTAACGGTTGAATTTGTAAGCTCAATTATTCGTAAAGAACGCCCTGATGCACTGCTTCCAACGCTTGGCGGTCAAACGGGACTGAACTTAGCGGTAGAATTACACGAAACGGGTATTTTAGAAGAATTTAATGTAGAAATTCTCGGGACAAAATTATCGGCGATTGAACAAGCTGAAGACCGTGAGCAGTTCCGTTCACTAATGAATGAACTAAATCAGCCTGTCCCAGCAAGTGAAATCATTCATTCGTTAGACGAAGCTTATGCGTTTGTTGAACAAGTAAACTATCCGGTAATCGTGCGTCCTGCTTATACGCTTGGCGGTACGGGAGGCGGAATTTGTAACAACGAGCAAGAGTTGATTGAAATTGTAACAAGTGGATTAAAACACAGTCCTGTAACACAGTGCTTACTTGAGAAAAGCATTGCAGGCTTTAAAGAAATTGAATATGAAGTAATGCGCGATGCAAACGATAATGCGATCGTAGTATGTAATATGGAAAACTTTGATCCGGTCGGTATTCATACGGGAGATTCAATTGTTGTAGCACCAAGCCAAACGCTAAGCGACCGTGAGTATCAGCTGCTTAGAAATGCTTCACTAACAATTATCCGAGCGCTTAAAATCGAAGGCGGATGTAACGTTCAGCTAGCACTAGACCCAGAAAGCTTCCAGTATTACGTAATTGAAGTAAACCCTCGTGTAAGCCGCTCATCGGCTTTAGCATCAAAAGCAACAGGGTATCCAATTGCAAAATTAGCAGCAAAAATTGCGGTAGGCTTAACATTAGATGAAATGATGAACCCGGTAACTGGGAAGACATACGCATGTTTCGAACCGGCACTAGATTACATCGTATCTAAAATTCCACGCTGGCCGTTTGATAAATTTGAATCAGCTAACCGTAAACTCGGTACACAGATGAAAGCAACAGGTGAAGTAATGGCAATTGGCCGCACGTTCGAAGAGTCAATTTTAAAAGCCGTACGCTCACTAGAGTCAAACGTTCATCACTTAGAGCTGAAAGATGCGCATGAATTTGATGATGCAATTATTGAAAAACGTATTCGCAAAGCTGGTGATGAGCGATTATTCTACATCGCAGAAGCGATTCGCCGCGGCATAACGATTCAGCAAATTCACGAGTGGAGCAAAATCGATCTCTTCTTCTTAGTAAAACTTGAAAAAGTGATTGCTTTTGAAAATGTGTTAAAAGAAGAGATTCATAACGTAGAAGTTTTACAGGAAGCAAAAGAAATGGGATTTGCAGACTGTACGATTGCTAAGCTATGGAATCAAACAGAGCGTGAAGTATATGACTTCCGCAAACAAAATGGCGTGATGCCAGTGTACAAAACAGTAGATACATGTGCAGCTGAATTTGAATCTACAACACCATATTTCTACGGTACATTTGAAGATGAAAACGAATCGATTGTTACAGATCGTAAAAGCGTTGTAGTGTTAGGGTCAGGTCCAATCCGCATCGGGCAAGGAATTGAGTTTGACTATGCAACAGTTCACTCCGTGTGGGCGATTAAAGAAGCTGGATACGAGGCGATTATTGTCAATAACAATCCAGAAACAGTATCAACTGACTTCAGTATTTCAGATAAATTATACTTCGAGCCGCTGACGATTGAAGATGTGATGCATATCATCGATTTAGAAAAACCAGAAGGTGTGGTCGTACAGTTCGGTGGTCAAACAGCAATCAACTTAGCAGACGAGCTAGAAGCAAGAGGGGTCAAGATTTTAGGAACGTCGCTTGAAAGCTTAGATGCAGCGGAAGACCGTAAAAAATTCGAAGCGACGCTAGCGCGTTTAGAAGTACCTCAGCCTCTTGGAAAGACGGTTACATCCGTAGAAGAAGCAGTGATTGTGGCAAAAGAAATTGGTTATCCGGTGCTTGTACGACCTTCATATGTACTAGGCGGACGCGCAATGGAAATTGTGTATAAAGAAGAAGAACTGCTTCACTATATGAAACACGCGGTAAAAGTACACGCTGATCACCCTGTGTTAATCGACCGCTACTTAACTGGAAAAGAAATTGAAGTCGATGCCATTTCAGACGGTGAAACAGTGGTTATTCCAGGGATTATGGAACATGTAGAGCGCGCGGGTGTACACTCAGGTGACTCCATTGCTGTATATCCACCGCAAACTCTGTCACAGGATGTAAAAGATACAATCATTGATTACACAACACGTATTGCAAAAGGCTTAAACATTATTGGACTGCTCAACATTCAGTTCGTCTTATCAAAAGGAGAAGTGTTTGTTCTTGAAGTAAATCCTCGTTCAAGCCGTACGGTGCCGTTCTTAAGTAAAATTACGCGTATTCCGATGGCGAATGTGGCAACAAAAGTTATTTTAGGAACAAGTTTGCGAGAGCTTGGTTATGAATCAGGCATGCACCCTGAAGAAGAAGGTGTCTACGTAAAAGTGCCGGTCTTCTCATTTGCAAAGCTGCGTCGCGTAGATATTACGCTTGGACCTGAAATGAAATCTACTGGAGAAGTAATGGGGCAAGATTCAACGTACGAAAAAGCATTATATAAAGGACTAATTGCGTCAGGTATGTCCATTAAGCCGTACGGTTCAGTACTTATGACAGTAGCGGATAAAGATAAAGAAGAGGCAACAGCGCTAGCGAAGCGTTTTGCTAACATTGGCTACCAGGTGATTGCAACGGAAGGAACAGCTTCAACGTTTACAAAAGAAGACATTCGCGTAAAAGTAGTAAATAAAATTCATCATGAAGATCACAATCTTTTAGATGTGATACGAAAAGGTGAGGCGCAGCTTGTCATCAACACGCTAACAAAAGGAAAACAGCCTGCGCGTGACGGATTTAAAATTCGCCGTGAAGCAGTTGAAAATGGTGTACCTTGCTTAACATCACTTGATACAGCAGAAGCGATTTTACGAGTGCTTGAAACGATCAGCTTCCATACAACACCAATGAAAAAAGTTCGTCCAACTAAAGAGGTGACAACCGTATGATCAAACATGAAATGATGCAAGTCGTCAGTCAGCGACCGTTAACACACAATGTATATGAATTAACCCTCCAAGGCGAGCTTGTTCGTTTCATGAATGAGCCGGGGCAGTTTGTGCATATCCGCGTCAACAACGACTATTTGCCACTGCTTCGCAGACCAATCAGTATTGCAGAAATTGACCAAACTCACGAACAATTTACGATGATTTACCGTGCAGAAGGGGCGGGAACATCGCTGCTTGCCGAAAAACAAGCCGGACAGTCGATTGACGTGTTAGGTCCGCTTGGCCACGGTTTTCCATTAGATACCATAGAGGCAGGTCAAACCGCTTTATTAGTAGGGGGAGGCATTGGAGTGCCTCCGCTCTATGAGCTTTCAAAAAGACTTCGTGAAAAAGGCGTGCAGGTTATTCACGTCTTAGGCTTTCAATCAAAAGCAGACGTATTTTACGAGCGAGAGTTTTTAGCTTTAGGAGAAACATATATTGCAACGGTAGACGGCTCTTACGGAACAAAAGGTTTTGTCACAACGGTGATTGACGAGCAGCAGTTTTCATATGATGTTATGTTTTCATGCGGTCCAACTCCGATGTTGAAAGCACTAGAAAATAATTATACAAACAAGCCGCTTTACATTTCTTTAGAAGAAAGAATGGGTTGTGGAATCGGCGCTTGTTTTGCATGTGTATGCAGAGAAAGTGAAGATTCTACGGCGTATAAAAAAATCTGCAGCGACGGTCCCGTCTTTCAAGCAGGGGAGGTGCTTCTATGAGCATGCTAAAAACGACATTGCCAGGATTAGATTTGAAAAATCCAATTATGCCAGCATCCGGCTGTTTTGGATTTGGACGTGAGTATGCTCAATTTTATTCACTTGATGCACTTGGAGCCATTATGATTAAAGCGACTACTGCTGAAACTCGTTTTGGCAATCCAACTCCTCGCGTAGCGGAAACATCTGCAGGAATGTTAAATGCAATCGGATTACAAAATCCTGGGTTAGAAAAAGTAATGAATGAAGAGCTCGTTTGGCTTCAGCAATATGATGTGCCGATTATCGCGAACGTAGCCGGTGCTTCAATTGAAGAATATGTGCACGTGGCAAAAGAAATTTCAACCGTATCAAATGTAAAAGCACTTGAATTGAATATTTCATGTCCTAACGTAAAAGAAGGCGGAATTGCGTTTGGCGTAGATCCTGTCATTGCTGCTCGTTTAACGAAAGCAGTAAAAGATGTTTCAAATGTTCCAGTTTATGTTAAACTATCACCAAACGTATCCAATATTGTAGACATGGCGATGGCTGTTGAAGAAGCTGGTGCCGATGGCTTAACGATGATCAATACGCTTCTCGGGATGCGTCTGGATTTGAAAACAGCTCAGCCGGTTTTAGCGAACGGCACAGGCGGACTGTCAGGCCCATCAATTAAACCGGTAGCGATTCGAATGGTATATGAAGTGAGCCAAAAAGTGAACATTCCAATTATCGGTATGGGCGGAGTGACGACTGCTGAAGATGCACTCGAGTTCCTATATGCAGGTGCAAGTGCAGTGGCGGTTGGTACAGCAAACTTTGTTGACCCGTATGTATGCCCAACCATCATTGACGAACTGCCAAGGCTATTAACATCATTAGGATACGAGCATGTTTCAGAATGTATCGGAAGGAGCTGGAAAAAGCGTGAAGCAACCGTTAATCATTGCTCTTGATTTTTCATCAATTAACGATGTACAGCAGTTTTTAATGCCTTTTCAACAAGAGTCATTATTTGTGAAAGTAGGCATGGAACTGTTTTATAAAGAAGGGTTATCCATTATTTCTGCATTAAAAGAGCAAAACCACCAAATCTTTTTAGACTTAAAGCTTCATGATATTCCCAATACGGTAAAGCAAGGCATGAAGTCTTTAGCTTCTCTTGAAGTGGATTTGGTTAACGTTCACGCAGCGGGCGGAATGAACATGATGCAAGCAGCCGTTGAAGGACTTGACTTAGGAACCGCTGCCGGCAAAAAGCGCCCGGATTGTATTGCGGTTACTCAGCTAACGAGTACATCTGATGAAATGCTAAAAGAGCAGCAGCTCATTACACATTCGATGCAAGAAGTGGTTACGCATTATGCAGCACTTGCTAAAAAAAGTGGACTTGACGGCGTTGTATGTTCTACTCATGAAGTGCCTTCGATTCGAAAAGCAGCAGGAGAAGACTTTTTGACCGTAACGCCGGGTATTCGTATGGGCACAGATTCAGTAGATGACCAAGTCCGTGTGGCAACACCTCAGCTAGCGAGAGAATATGGCTCAAGTGCCATTGTCGTTGGACGTTCTATTACTAAAGCAAAAGACCCGCTTAAAGCATATTATGAGATGTTACAGCAGTGGAAAGGGGAGCGTATTACGCGATGACAAAACTACGAAAAGAAATTGCAAAACAATTAATTGATATTGAGGCAGTAAGCCTTCAACCAAACGAGCCGTTTACGTGGGCCTCTGGAATTAAGTCGCCTATTTATTGTGACAACCGTCTAACGCTTAGCTACCCGAAGGTGCGAAAAGAAATTGCAAAAGGTCTGCAGCATTTAATTAAAACGTATTTTGCCAATGCAGAAGTGATTGCTGGTACCGCTACAGCTGGTATCCCTCATGCAGCATGGGTAAGTGAAGCGCTAGAGCTTCCAATGTGCTATGTGCGAAGCAAAGCAAAAGAACATGGCCAAGGAAATCAAATCGAAGGAAAAGTAACAAAAGGTCAAAAAGTTGTTGTGATTGAAGATTTGATTTCAACTGGCGGAAGTGTGTTTACCGCAGTCGATGCATTAAAAGCGCAGGGGTGTGAAGTGCTGGGAGTTGTGTCTATCTTTACATATGAGCTGGAAAAAGCGCGTCAGCTGTTTAAAGAAAAAGAACTTCAAGTTTATTCGCTAACAGACTACTCTACGCTAGTAGAAGCGGCAAACGAAGCGGGATACATTGAAGAAGAAGCTATGGACAAACTATTTAAATGGCGTGAAAATCCTTCAGACCCTTCGTGGATGAACTAAACTAGATCTATATAATAAAAACCCCCTTTCTCTATAGAAAGGGGGTTTTATTATGACTGACGCAGCTTCAGTACAAGTTCTTCGCTAGGCGTTACATACACCGTTTGCTGGTTATCGTACGTCACAAAACCAGGCTTGGCACCACTTGGTTTTTTTACGTGGCGAATTTTTGTATAGTCCACGGGTACTGAACTTGAATTCTTGGCTTTACTAAAGTAAGCAGCAAGATGAGCCGCTTCTAAAATTGTTTCTTCTGAAGGCTCTTGGCTGCGGATAACAACGTGAGAACCCGGTATATCTTTTGTATGAAACCAAACGTCATCACGAGCAGCAAGGCGATTTGTTAAATACTCATTTTGCTTATTGTTTTTTCCAACTAAAATCGTCGTGCCGTCGCTTGAAACGTATTGTTCAAGTGTAGGCGTGGTGTTTTTTTGTTTTTTCGCTTGTTTTTGCTGACGGTTGCGCAAATATCCTTCTTCCACAAGCTCTTCACGAATCTCTGCAATGTCTTTGTGAGTAGCAGTATCCATTTGCTGAATAAGTGATTCAAAATACTGTACTTCTTCGTTTGCTTTTTCAATTTGTTCGATTACAATCGAAACGGAATTTTTCGCTTTTTGATACTTTGTGAAATAGCTTTGAGCATTTTGAGACGGTGATTTTTGCGGATCTAATGAAATCGTAAGTGTACCGCTATTTTCATCATAATAATTAATAACATCCACTTTCGCATCTCCTTTTTTGACAAGGTGTAAATTTGCGGTAAGGAGTTCACCGGCTAGCTGATATTCAGATGCTTTTTCTGCATTTTGCAGCGTTTGCTCAAGTTTTTTTATTTTTTTCTCATTTTTCTTTTTCTCGGTAGAAATAAACTGTACTAAGTCATGCGCTTGCTGCTTTACACGATCTCGCTCTGCTTTCCCGTAGTAATAGCGGTCAAGAAGCTCGCTGATGGTTGCATACGTTTTTTTCGTACCCTCTAAATGCGTTAATTCCAGTAAATAAAAGTAGTCTTTTTGATTAACGGTTGTCAGAGTTGGTGTAAACTGACCTTCTTTGATCAGCGTCATCGTTTCGACGAATGATTTTGGAAGGGTAGAACGATTCGCTAAGCCAGAGCGAAACACCACTTCATTTGCAATTAAAGGAGAAAGCCCCGAGAAGGTCTGCACTAGCTGGGTGGCTAACTTTCCGCTATTAAAATCGATTTTTTTAACCACGGTTTCTTCATCCGCTTCAAATGGATGAAGCTTATCTTGACTAGGAGGCAGTACGTAAGGTGCTCCAGGTAGAAGCGTACGGTGCCTGTTTAAGGCCATTGGAACGTGTTTAATGCTGTCGATAATCGTTTGTTTTTCTTTATCTACAAGCACAACATTACTATGTCTTCCCATGATTTCAATAATAAGCTGCTTGTACGTCACGTCGCCAATTTCATTTCGTCCTTTTGTTTCAATGACTAAAATGCGGTCTAATCCAAGCTGATATACTTGTTCAATAATGCTTCCTTCTAAATGTTTGCGAAGAAGCATACAAAACATAGGAGGCTCAGATGGATTTTCATAAGGCTCATTTGTAAAATGAACGCGTGAATAGTTAGGGTGAGCTGAGATTAAAAGTTTGCGGTTTTCACCTTTAGCGCGTACTTGTAAAATCAACTCGTTTGGAAACGGCTGATATATTTTTGAAATTCGTCCTGAAACCAAGGTCTCAGATAATTCTTGTAAAATGCCATATGTAAAAATACCATCAAATGACATAGTGCTCACATCCTTAAGTAATTGAAAATTGTCCTATAGAAAAGTATAGCATTTTTTAGGACGAGTCTGAATAAGCATACGATATAAGATTGTAACAATCTAATAGGTGCATTTACAAATAAAAGGGTGTGAAAAGATGCAATGAAATGGTATGAATTAGGTGAAAAAGCAATAGTAGAAGTAACAAAAACAGACAGACAGCATGGTCTTACACACAAAGAAGTAAAAGCACGTCAGCAGCAGCAAGGATTTAATGAATTGACTGAAGGAGAGAAAAAACCGGCCATTCTTGTGTTTGTAGAGCAGTTTAAAGATTTTATGGTGCTGGTTTTACTAGCTGCTACGCTTATTTCAGGTCTTTTAGGCGAATACATCGATGCGATTGCTATTATTGCCATTGTAGTAATTAATGGATTTCTAGGTTTTTTTCAAGAAAGAAAAGCAGAGAAATCTCTTCATGCATTAAAAGAGCTTTCTGCTCCTCAAGTAGCAGCTATGCGTGAAGGGAAATGGGTTAAGTTGCCATCTAAAGAGCTGGTAGTAGGAGACATTGTAAAGTTTTCGAGCGGAGACCGCATCGGGGCTGACCTTCGGATTATGGAAGCCAAAAGTCTAGAAATTGAAGAATCAGCGCTTACGGGAGAGTCTTTGCCAGTTGCCAAGCAAATAAAAGCTTTGCCAGGAGATGAAGTGCCGCTTGGAGATCAGGACAATATGGCTTTTATGGGTACGCTTGTGACGCGAGGAAGCGGAACAGGTATCGTTGTAGGGATTGGAATGAAAACAGCGATGGGACAAATTGCTGATTTGCTTCAAAATGCTGAAGTCATGATTACCCCTCTTCAACGGAAGTTAGAGCAATTAGGTAAAATTTTAATCGTTGTAGCGCTTGCACTTACTGTATTAGTGGTCGGGATTGGCGTGCTGCAAGGCCATGATTTATATAGTATGTTCTTAGCGGGAGTTTCCTTAGCTGTTGCTGCCATACCCGAAGGTCTTCCTGCCATCGTAACCGTGGCGCTATCTCTTGGTGTACAGCGCATGATTAAGCAAAGATCCATTGTTCGCAAACTTCCTGCTGTTGAAACACTAGGATGCGCGTCAGTCATTTGCTCAGACAAAACGGGCACATTAACGCAAAATAAAATGACAGTTACTCACCTCTGGTCAGGAGGAATGACGTGGAGGGTATCAGGGACAGGGTATGAACCTACGGGCGTATTTTCGCAAGAGGAAAGAGAAGTTGATACACGGAGTGAAAAACCGCTTCAGCAGCTTTTGGTGTTTGGTCTGCTTTGCAATCAAACGTCCATTTCGAGAAAAGATAAAGAATATGTCATCGACGGGGATCCTACTGAAGCGGCTTTGCTTGTTGCCGCAATGAAAGCGGGGCTGACAAAAGAAAACATTCAAAAGCAGTTTACGATTATTGAAGAGTTTCCATTTGATTCAACGCGTAAAATGATGAGTGTAGTCATTGAAGACGCATCTAATAAGCGCTATGTCATAACAAAAGGTGCTCCCGATGTGCTGCTTGTAAACAGCAAAAATATTTTGTGGGAAAGCAGACAACAAACGCTGTCGGTAACGGTTCATAATGAAGTAAAAGGAGCGATTGATCAGTTAGCTAGCCAAGCGCTTCGAACCATTGCTATTGCTTATCGTCCGTTAGGAGACCATGAGAGCGTTCATACAGAGAACGAAGCGGAAAAAGACCTGACTTTCCTCGGGCTTCAAGGAATGATTGATCCGCCAAGACCAGAAGTCAAGCAAGCGGTCAAAGAATGCCGAGACGCAGGAATCAAAACCGTTATGATTACAGGTGACCACGTCATTACAGCACAGGCGATTGCAAAACAGCTAGGCATTCTACCGAAAAACGGTCAAGTCTTGGAAGGAACGGATTTATCCAAAATGACGCAGGAAGAGCTAGAAGAAGTAGTGGATGATGTTTACGTATATGCCAGGGTATCACCTGAGCATAAGCTTAAAATTGTTAAAGCTCTTCAAGCAAAAGATCACATTGTAGCCATGACGGGTGACGGCGTAAATGATGCACCTGCTATTAAAGCAGCAGACATAGGCATCGCGATGGGCATCACCGGGACAGACGTAGCAAAAGAAGCGTCTTCACTCGTTTTGCTTGATGATAATTTTGCTACTATTAAATCAGCAATCAAAGAAGGACGAAACATCTATGAAAATATTCGAAAGTTTATCCGTTACTTGCTTGCATCAAATGTAGGAGAAATCTTAGTTATGCTCTTTGCGATGATTTTAGCACTTCCGCTTCCGCTAGTGCCCATTCAAATACTATGGGTAAACTTAGTAACAGACGGTTTGCCTGCGATGGCTCTTGGCTTAGACCAGCCAGAAGATAACGTGATGAAGCGCCATCCAAGGCATCCGCGTGAAGGTATCTTTGCAAGAGGGTTAGGGTGGAAAGTAGTCAGCCGCGGATTTTTAATTGGAGCTGCTACACTTGCTGCATTCATGATTGTTTACGACAATGACCCAGATCGGCTGCAGTATGCACAGACGATTGCATTTGCCACACTTGTTATGGCACAGCTTATTCACGTATTTGACTGTCGAAGTGAAAAATCAATCTTTGATCGCAATCCATTTCAGAACTTATATCTTGTAGGAGCCGTTATTTCATCTATTATCCTTATGCTGGTGGCCATCTACTATCCGCCGCTGCAGCCTATTTTTCATACAATGGCCATTGCACCGCGGGAATGGCTCGTTATTTTAGGACTTGCAAGCCTTCCAACTTTTTTACTTGCCGGTTCACTTTTAACAAGAAAACCTTCATAAATTGTGCTATACTTTAATACAGGCTGTCCCAAATGAGAAAACTCATGAAGGCAGCCTTTACAGGTTGAATAAAGAAGAGAGATTTCTTTTTTTTGCTAACACTTTCTTTTATGATACTTTTTATGTAAGATGTACATAGTGGATGTGATGATAATGATAAAAAGTATGACTGGTTTTGGCCGCGGAAAAGCGGAAGTGGAAAATCGATCAGTGACAGTGGAAATGAAGTCTGTTAATCATCGTTTTTGTGAAATTGTTATTCGTATGCCAAGACAATTAATTGAAATTGAAGATAAAATAAAAAAAATCGTTCAAACATACATAAAACGTGGTAGAGTAGAAGTATTTGTTACTATTTCAGGTGAAGAAATGGCAAAAAAGAAACTGCAGACGGATTGGCAGCTGCTTGAGGAATACATGAATGCGTTGCAGCAAGTACAAGAAAAGCATGGGCTGTCACAATCTGTTCAAATTCAAGACATTTTACACATGCCTGAAGTGATGACAACTTATGAAGAAGAAGCTGATCAGACGAGTATTCATGGTGCAATCTTTGAAGCCGTTGACGCTGCTGTGCATCAGTTAGTGGATATGCGGAAACGAGAGGGATCAGAGCTGTATCACGATTTGATGGGGTACTTACAGGACATTCAAGACATTCGCGAAAAAATTACACAGCTTGCTCCTGAAGTTGCTGAACAATATCGCGAGCGTATTAAAAGAAAGCTGAGCGACTATTTAGAAGGTACTTTCGATGAGCAGCGAGTGCTGACTGAAGTAGCTATTTTTGCTGAAAAAGCAGATATTAGCGAAGAACTTACGCGAATTCAAAGTCATGTTTCACAATTTATTCAAGCATTAAATACACCTGATTCAGTAGGACGCAAGCTGGATTTTCTTGTTCAAGAGCTGAATCGTGAAATGAATACAATCGGTGCGAAGGCAAATAATGGTACTATTGCTCAGTATGTTATTAGTATGAAAGCACAATTAGAACGCATAAAAGAGCAGGTTCAAAATATTGAATAGCCTTCGTGTAAGATAAAGATTATATTGGTATAGCAGGAGGCTTCTTATGAGCGGTAAATTAGTGAACGTTGGATTTGGAAATTTTATTTCTTCTAATCGTATAATCTCTGTCGTTCATCCTGAATCAGCTCCAATCAAACGCATTATTCAAGATGCAAAAGATCGAGGCTCTTTAATAGATGCAACGCAAGGACGTAAAACACGATCTGTTATTGTTATGGATAGCGATCATGTTATTTTAGCTCCTGTACAGCCAGAAACTGTGTCACAGCGACTTATAAACAAAGAAGAATTATTAGAAGGGTAGGTCACTTGAACCGATGATTGAAAGAGGTTTATTAATTGTTCTTTCCGGACCATCAGGTGTTGGAAAAGGAACGGTACGAAAAGCATTGTTTGAGCAAGAAGACATTAAATTGCAGTATTCTATCTCTGCAACAACAAGAAAGCCCCGCGAAGGTGAAGTAGACGGTGTTGACTATTTCTTCAAACCACGCGAAGAGTTTGAGCGCATGATTGAAAACAAGAAATTATTAGAGTGGGCTGAATACGTAGGTAACTACTACGGTACCCCGGTTGATTATGTAGAACAAACGTTATCTGAAGGAAAAGACGTATTTCTAGAAATTGAAGTGCAAGGTGCTCTTCAAGTGAAAGAAGCGTTTCCAGAAGGTTTGTTCATCTTCTTGGCACCGCCGAGTTTGTCAGAGCTTAAAAGTCGTATCGTAAACCGCGGTACTGAAACAGAAGATTTAATCAATAACCGTATGCGCGTGGCAAAAGAAGAAATTGAACTTATGGACGCCTACGATTATGTTGTAGAAAATGACAAAGTAGAAAATGCTTGTGCTCGCATCCGTGCTATCGTAACGGCTGAACACTGCCGTCGTGATCGTATTTCTGCGCGCTATAAAAGAATGCTGGAGGTAGAATAAACATGCTTTATCCATCAATTGATTCCCTAATGGAAAAATTAGATTCTAAGTACACGCTTGTGACAGTAGCTGCAAAACGTGCACGTCAATTACAGCTTCACAATGATACGCCGATTGAAAAGCCGGTTTCTTATAAGTTTGTAGGCTGTGCTTTAGAAGAAATTAATGCTGAACAATTAAGCTATAAGCAAGGTGTAGCAGAAGAAGATTCTAAACATCAGTAAGTGAAAAAATAACAACCTACTTTATAGGTTGTTATTTTTTTGGTGCTTTTATCTGTGTTCAAGCAGGATAGTGAATGTCTCACTACAAAAATGGTATAATAATTAAATTGAAAAGCTTTAGATAGTTACCCGAGTAAACAAGCGGATGCTGGTTGAGCGGGATAAATAGATGGGGGCATAATGATGAAGGGAAAACGAATTTTATTATGTGTTAGCGGCGGAATCGCCGTATATAAAGCTGCAGCTTTAACAAGTAAATTAGTACAAGCGGGAGCGGAAGTTAAAGTAATGATGACTGCTTCAGCATGCGAGTTCGTAACGCCGCTTACGTTTCAAGCTCTGTCTCGAAACCCAGTTTATACAGATACGTTTGATGAAAAAGATCCATCTGTGATTGCACATATTGATTTAGCAGATTGGCCTGATTTAATTTTAGTAGCTCCTGCTACGGCAAATATGATAGGGAAAATAGCAAATGGTCTTGCAGATGATATGATTTCCACAACGCTGCTGGCTGCTACTGCACCTGTGTGGATTGCACCTGCAATGAATGTTCATATGTACGATCATCCAGCTGTTAAAAAAAATATGAGCACTCTTTCATCATTTGGTTACTCTTTTGTAGAACCTGGAGAAGGGTATTTGGCATGCGGTTATGTAGGAAAAGGTCGTCTTGAAGAGCCAGAAACAATTGTTTCACTAATCGGATCTTATTTTTCACAAGCATCACATACACAAAAGATCCTTGAAGGTGTTAATGTATTGGTTACAGCAGGACCTACGGTAGAACGCATTGATCCCGTCCGATTTTTTACCAATCGCTCTACTGGGAAAATGGGCTATGCCCTTGCAGAACAAGCTGCTAAATTAGGCGCATCCGTAACACTTGTAACGGGACCGACGAATTTAGAGTATCCAAAAGGAGTGCAGGTTGTTCAAATTGAAAGTGCACAGCAGATGCTTGAAGCTGTTATGCAGCGTTATCATGAAGCAGATGTTGTCATTAAATCAGCCGCAGTGGCAGATTACCGACCAAAGCATGTGTTTGATCAAAAGATGAAAAAGCAGCCTGGTGAAGCAGTACTAGAGCTAGAGAGAACAACAGATATTTTACGCACGCTTGGAGAGCGAAAAGAACACCAGCTTTTAGTCGGCTTTGCAGCAGAAACAGAACAAGTGGATGAATATGCACAAAAGAAACTTGCATCTAAAAACTTGGATATGATTGTAGCCAATAACGTGATGACAGAAGGAGCAGGTTTTGGGACGGACACAAATATTGTAACGCTCTATAAGCGAAGCGGAGAGTCTAAAGAACTTCCCATTCTTTCAAAACACGATGTAGCTACCGAGGTGTTAAAAGAAGTGAAGGAAATGTTAGAAGGGCTGAAAAAATGAGTGTAGCTAGTGTAATTGTGGACGTGGCTGCTAAGCAAACAGATCGAGCTTTTGACTACGCTATTCCCGACAAATGGAAAGGAATTATTGTTCCGGGTATGCGAGTTGTCGTTCCGTTTGGTCCTAGAAAAGTTCAAGGGTTTGTGGTGGCTCTTAAAGAAGAGGCTGAAGTTAAGCGTGTTAAACCAATCGCTGACCTGCTTGATTTAACGCCGGTTCTGACTCCCGAACTGTTAGAGATTGGGCACTGGCTAACCGAAAAAACGCTTTGTTTTATGATATCGGCTTTTCAAGTTATGCTGCCTGCGGCGATGAAAGCAAAATATGATAAAGAACTGTCACTCCTTTCAAAAGAGGCACACGAACAGCTTCATGAGCAAGTAAAGCCGTTTTTTCAGTCAAGATCCTCGCTGAAGTGGAGTGAAGTAGAAAAAACAGCCGCTGCTCCTGCTTTTCACCGTGATATTCAAAAAGGTCTAATTGAAGTCGTCTACGTCGTTAAAAACAAAGGAAACAAAAAAACGGCAAAAGGCGTAAAACTGAATCAAAGCCTTGAAGAAATTCAGCAGTTTATGAGCGAGTTAAATAAGCAGGCAGAAAAGCAAAAACAAGTGCTGTCTTTTATGCTGAATCGAAATGAAGAAGTAGCCATAAAAGAAATAGCGGAAGATTTGCAGATTACCTCCGCTCCTATAAAAGCGCTGATTAACAAAGGACTCTTAGCGGAAACGGAAATTGAAATATACCGTGATCCTTATCAAGATCGATACTTTAAACCATCACAGCCATTTCAATTGACCGATGAACAAGCTGAGGCAATCGCACCGATTCTGCATGACATCGAAGAAAATCTTCACGATGTGTTTTTAATGTACGGAGTAACCGGAAGCGGAAAAACAGAAGTGTATCTCCAATCAATTGATCAAGTGCTAAAAAAAGGGAAAGAAGCGATTATGCTTGTTCCGGAGATTTCACTTACCCCTCAGATGGTCAAGCGTTTTAAAGAGCGATTCGGCTCAAAAGTTGCTGTGCTCCATAGCGGCTTGTCTACTGGAGAAAAATACGATGAATGGCGAAAAATTCAGCGAAAAGAAGTATCCGTTGTAGTAGGGGCCCGCTCTGCTGTATTTGCGCCATTTGAAAATTTGGGCCTTCTTATTATCGATGAAGAACATGAGACGAGTTACAAACAAGAAGAAAACCCCCGTTATCATGCTAGAGATGTAGCCATTTACCGAGGGCAGCATCATCAGTGTCCAGTCATTTTAGGAAGTGCAACCCCAACGCTTGAGTCCTTTGCAAGAGCGCAAAAAGGTGTGTATAAGCTACTGACGTTAAAGCAAAGAATGAATAAGTCATCAATGCCGTCGGTGGATATCGTTGATATGAGAGAAGAGCTTCGTAGCGGCAATCGCTCTATGTTTTCAACTATGCTGTTTGAAAAGATGAAAGACCGTTTGGAAAAAGGGGAGCAAATCGTTTTATTTTTAAATAAAAGAGGTCATTCTTCTTTTGTTATGTGCAGAGACTGCGGTTACGTTCCGACATGTGAGCACTGTGAAATTTCACTAACGTATCACCGCTATCAAAATAAATTAAAATGCCATTACTGCGGACACGAAGAACATGTCCACACTGATTGCCCAGAATGCCACAGTGAACATATCCGCTTTTTCGGATCTGGTACACAAAAAGTGGAAGAAAAATTAACAAAAGTGCTGCCCGAGGCTAGGGTCGTTCGAATGGATGTTGATACGACAAGCCGAAAAGGCGCGCATGAAAAGCTCCTGAATAAGTTTGCAAGTGGAGAAGCGCAAATTTTATTAGGGACGCAGATGATTGCGAAAGGACTCGACTTTCCAAACGTCACGCTTGTAGGCGTTTTAACAGCAGATACGATGCTGAATTTACCTGACTTTCGTGCATCTGAAAAAACGTTTCAGCTTTTAACACAAGTAAGCGGAAGAGCAGGACGCCACAAACTTCCAGGAGAAGTAGTGATTCAAACGTACACGCCTGAACACTACAGCATTCAACTTGCGAGTCAGCATGATTACGATGCGTTTTATAAGCAGGAGATGGAAATTCGTAAAATGCATAAATATCCGCCTTTCTTTTACTTGGCGCTTGTAACGGTATCTCATGAAAATATTGCAAAAGTGGTGTCTGTTACAGACAAAATTTCGCAGTATCTGAGTCAGAAACTTTCGCCGCAAACAACGATCTTAGGGCCAGTCGCATCTCCGATTGCTAAGATAAAAGATAGATATCGCTATCAATGCATGTTAAAATACAAGCTGGAACCAAGCCTGATTCCGCTGTTGAAATATATATTAGAACGTTATCAAGCGGAAATGCAGAAGGAGAATTTAACGATCACTATTGATTTGAATCCATACTCGATGATGTAACTAGTCGTCTTGATGGCGTTAAAGAAGAAGCTTTTTGGATATAAATAGAAAGAATAAAGGAGGTGCCTATTTGGCTAAGCTTAAGCTTGTTTACCATCCTAATGAAGTACTTGAACAAGAATGTGAAGTCGTTAAAAACTTTGATAATAAATTAGCGAAATTACTAAACGGCATGTATGATTTAATGCTTGAAGCAGACGGTGTGGGTCTAGCTGCTCCTCAGGTAGGAGTTCTGCAGCAAGTGGCAGTGGTAGACGTGGATGACCGACACGGTAAAATTGAGTTAATTAATCCGGTAATTATTGAGCAACGAGGCGAACAAATCGGTCCAGAAGGCTGCCTAAGTTTTCCGGGCCTTTTTGGTGACGTGGCTCGAGCTGATTATGTGAAAGTACGTGCGCAAAACCGTAAAGGAAAACCTTATTTTATAGAAGCAAAAGGTTTTTTAGCACGAGCAATTCAGCATGAAATTGATCATTTACACGGTGTATTGTTCACGGAAAAAGTAACAAAGTATTACGAAGAGGATGAACTAGAAGGGTAGGTTTTACACGATGAAAGTCGTATTTATGGGAACGCCGGATTTTTCAGTGCCGGTTTTACAAACATTACTTAAAGATGGATATGAAGTGGTCGCAGTGGTTACACAGCCGGACCGACCAAAAGGACGCAAGCGCGTATTAACACCTCCTCCTGTAAAAGTTGAGGCGTTAAAGCATGAAATACCTGTACTGCAGCCAGAAAAGATTCGTTTAGAAGAAGAATATCAGCAAGTGTTAGCGTATGAGCCTGACCTAATTGTAACAGCGGCTTTTGGTCAAATTTTACCAACCCCTATTTTAGAAGCGCCTAAATACGGCTGTATTAACGTGCATGCTTCTCTGTTACCTGAACTGCGCGGAGGCGCGCCGATTCATTATTCAATTCTACAAGGTAAGCCGAAAACTGGTGTTACAATTATGTATATGGTAGAAAAATTAGATGCAGGTGATATCTTAACACAGGTAGAAGTTCCGATTGAAGAACGTGATCACGTTGGCACACTTCATGATAAACTCAGCGCTGCTGGTGCAAAATTGCTTTCAGAAACCATTCCTTCTCTTGTAAAAGGTGAAATTACGCCGGTTAAACAAAACGATGACGAAGCGACATTTGCTTCTAACATTAAGCGTGAACAAGAGAAAATTGATTGGGCCCGTACAGGAGAAGAAATTTATAACCATATCCGCGGACTTCACCCTTGGCCCGTTGCTTATACAACAGCAGACGGTCAGGTCATGAAAATTTGGTGGGGAGAGAAAGTATCCGCATCAGGCAAACCGGGTACCGTTTTATCACTTGAAGAGGATGGATTTATAGTAGCAACTGGAAATGAAACAGCTATTAAAGTGACGGAACTTCAGCCGGCTGGAAAAAAACGTATGGATGCAGCGCAGTATTTACGAGGTACATCCGTTGAAGTCGGAACAGTATTAGGGGATGTCAATGAGTAAGTACAACGTTCGAGACATAGCTTTAGATATTTTACTAGCTATTGAAAAAAATCAGGCATTCAGCAATCTATTGTTAAATAACAGCATACAAAAACGGGGTATTCAAGGAAAAGATGCAGGACTGTTAACGGAAATTGTGTATGGAACGATTCAAAGACGTGATACGTTAGATTACGGGTTAGCGCCTTTCTTGAAAAATCCAAAAAAGCTTCAGCCTTGGGTGCGAGTGCTGCTTCGTTTATCTCTTTACCAAATGGTATATTTAGACCGGGTGCCGGACCGGGCAATCCTTCATGAAGCAGTAGAAATTGCCAAAAAACGCGGTCACAAAGGAATTGCCTCAATGGTAAACGGCGTTTTACGAAATATTCAGCGCAGCGGCACGCCTTCTTTAGAAGAAATACAAAATCCTGTGGAGCGCTTGGCGATTGAAACGAGTCATCCATTGTGGCTTGTAAAACGCTGGGTGGAACAATATGGATTGGACAAAACACGCGGAATCTGTTTAGCTAATTTAATGGCCCCCAAACAAACAATCCGAGTAAACAGTGCACGCTTTACGCAAAATGAAGTAAAAGAAGCGCTTGAAAAAGAAGGGATTGTTGTAGAACCAGGCCATTTTGTAGAAGAGGCGCTAGAAGTTCAAAAAGGAAATGCAGCTCATACACAAGCATTTCGTGAAGGAATGTTTACCGTTCAAGATGAAAGCTCTATGTTAGTGGCTCATGCGCTCGGTGCAGAGGCAGAAGAGCTAATTTTAGATAGCTGTGCTGCACCGGGAGGAAAATCAACTCATATTGCAGAGCAGCTTAAAAACAGTGGTAAGGTTATTTCCTTGGACATTCATGACCATAAAGTAAAGCTGATTGCCCAGCAGGCAGAGCGTCTGCATCTTACCAATATTGAGCCGACGGTTCAAGACAGCCGCAAAGCGGGCGAACAGTTTGATAAAGAAATGTTTGACCGCATCTTAGTAGATGCCCCATGCTCAGGTTTTGGTGTAATGAGACGAAAACCTGATTTGAAATATACAAAAACTGAGCAAGATGTAAAGCAGCTGGCGCGTATTCAACAAGATATTTTAAATGCGGTTGCGCCTTTATTAAAAAAAGGTGGGACCCTTGTATATAGTACATGTACAATTGACCGAGATGAAAATGGGGATGTTGTAGCAGCATTTTTAACAGATCATGCTGATTTCCAAAAAGATGAAACACTTGTTGCACGGATGCCGCAAAAGCTTAAACAAAACGTAAAACATGGTGAAATTCAATTGCTGCCAGATGCACAAAGCGATGGATTTTATATTGCATGTTTACAGAAGAAGGTGTAAAAATGGAAGAAGTAGCTAAAAGAAAAGCAAAAGCAGAAGAAAAACCGCAAAAACCATCTATTTATTCATTAGAAATGCACGACCTAGAAAATTGGTTAGTAGAACACGGAGATAAGAAGTTCCGTGCTAAACAAATTTTTGACTGGTTATATGTTAAACGCGTAACGGACTTTGACGATATGTCAAACTTATCTAAAGGATTACGTGAACAATTAAAAGACAAATTTGCATTAACGACATTAAAAACAGTTGTTCAGCAAACGTCTGGGGACGGCACGATGAAGTTTTTATTCGAACTCCATGACGGTTATACGATTGAAACAGTGCTTATGCGTCATGAATACGGAAATTCTGTCTGCGTAACGACTCAAGTTGGCTGTCGCATCGGCTGTACGTTCTGTGCGTCTACTCTTGGAGGTTTAAAGCGTAATTTAGAAGCTGGAGAAATCGTAGCGCAAGTAGTAAAAGTACAAAAAGCGCTAGATGAACAAGGAGAACGCGTGAGCTCTGTCGTAATTATGGGTATTGGGGAGCCGTTTGATAACTATGATGAAATGATGCGCTTCTTAAAAACAATTAACAGTGATGATGGATTAAATATTGGTGCACGTCATATCACAGTATCGACAAGTGGAATCATTCCGAAAATCTATAAGTTTGCTGATGAAAAAATGCAAATCAATTTTGCAATTTCACTTCACGCTCCAAACAATGACATCCGCTCACGCTTAATGCCAATTAACCGTGCGTACAAACTTCCTGATTTGATGGAAGCTATTAAATATTATACGGATAAAACGGGAAGACGTATTAGCTTTGAGTATGGTCTATTCGGAGGAGTAAACGATCAAGTAGAGCATGCCGAGGAATTAGCGGATTTGATTAAAGACGTTAAATGTCACGTGAACTTGATTCCGGTAAACTATGTGCCTGAGCGTGATTATGTTCGTACACCGCGTGAACAGATTTTTGCATTTGAACGTACGCTTAAAAAGCGTGGCGTTAACGTGACTATTCGACGTGAGCAAGGTCATGATATCGATGCAGCTTGTGGCCAATTACGTGCGAAGGAGCGTAAAGAAGAGACGAGGTGATTGTATGGCAACTGTCTTCATGACAGACCGAGGGAGAGTTAGACAACACAATGAAGATAACGGAGGGGTATTTTTGAACCAACACAATCAGCTGCTTGCAATTGTGGCTGATGGTATGGGAGGTCATCGAGCTGGCGACGTCGCCAGTGAGATGGCGGTTCAAAAATTGCAAATAGCGTGGGAAGAAGCGGACAAAGTAACGTCTCCTGATGAGGCAACGCAGTGGATTCGTACGCATGTTTCGCAAATTAATCAAGATATTTATCAGTATGCTCAGGAGCATGAAGAGTGTAAAGGTATGGGTACAACAGTTGTACTTGCTCTATGCGCCGATACGTTTTGTGCGATTGGTAATATAGGAGACAGCAGATGCTATATTTCAAATGAATATGGATTTCAACAAGTAACAGAAGATCATTCTCTTGTGAATGAACTCGTAAAAAATGGTCAAATCACAAAAGAAGATGCTGAGCATCATCCACGAAAAAATATCTTATTGCGAGCACTAGGTACCGAAGAAAATGTTAGTTTAGATGTAAAAACAATTGAAGTGGAAAAAGAAGATCGATTATTATTATGTTCAGATGGACTGACAAATAAGGTAACGGAACAAAAGCTGAACGAAACGTTATCAACAAGTTCATCACTTCACGAAAAGGGTACGAGCCTGATTCAATTAGCAAATGAGCTTGGTGGAGAAGACAATATTACACTTGCAATTGTGGACTTTACATCTGAAAGTGGGTGAGAGTGTTGCTAATAGGTAGACGGCTAAACGACCGTTATAAGGTATTGCAAGTAATTGGTGGAGGCGGAATGGCAAACGTCTATTTAGGTCGCGACATGATTTTGGATCGTGATGTGGCAATTAAAGTGCTTCGTTTAGACTTTGCAAGTGACGATGCGTTTATAAAGCGTTTCCATCGAGAAGCACAATCTGCTACGAGTATTGCTCATCCTAATATTGTCAGCATTTATGATGTTGGAGAAGAAGAAGATATTTACTATATCATCATGGAATATGTACCGGGTATGACATTAAAGCAATACATTCTGCAAGAATCACCACTATCTCTTGATAAAGCCATACATATTATGACGCAGATTACATCAGCTATTGCCCATGCTCATCAGTACGGAATTATTCACCGGGATATTAAGCCTCAAAATATTTTAATTGATCATGATGATACCATTAAAGTTACTGACTTCGGCATTGCCGTAGCACTAAGTTCTACAACCATTACGCATACTAATTCTGTTTTGGGCTCTGTTCATTATTTATCTCCTGAACAGGCAAGGGGAGGGCTTGCGAATAAGCGGTCTGATATTTATTCGCTTGGCATCGTCCTATTTGAATTGCTAACGGGTCGAGTCCCTTTTTCTGGGGAATCGGCTGTGTCAATTGCATTAAAACATTTACAGACAGAAACACCTTCTCCAAAAAGATGGAATCCATCTATCCCTCAAAGCGTGGAGAATGTTGTATTAAAAGCAACAACTAAAGATCCATTTTACCGATACAGTTCCGTCGAAGAACTCGAAGCGGATTTACAGTCTGCTGTTCATCCAAATCGTTATAATGAACAAAGGTTTACGGTGCCTGATGATGAAGAAGTGACAAAAGCCATTCCAGTTATTAAGGAGGATTTTGTTGAATCCGAAGAAACGCACGTACCTGTGAGAAAACCACCTCACTTAGAGCGGGAAGAACAAGAGGAAGAAGAGTTAAAGCCGAAGAAAAAAAAGAAGAAAAAGAAAAAAGGCAAAAGCAAGCTGATTGTAACGCTTGTTTTAATTTTTTTGCTACTGGCAGCTGCTAGTGTAGCCGCTGTTACATTTATTCCGGCTTTATTACTGCCAAAAGACGTAAAGGTTCCTGATTTACATAATCAAGATTATGAATCAGCAGTAACCGATTTAGTTTCTTTAGGCTTTAAAGTGAAGAATCCTAAAGATATATCCGATAATGAGGTGGAAGAAGGCGACGTGGTTAAAACGATGCCAGAAGCGGGAGACGTTATCAAAGAAGGATCTAATGTCATTATTTATCGAAGTACAGGAAAGAAAAAAGAAGCATTTAACCGGTACATTGGAAGAAGCTTTACGGAAGTAAAAAGTCTGTTAGAAAAGCAGAATTATAAAGATATCCAATCCATCGAAGTTGAAAGCACAGAACCGAAAGGCAATATTACAGATCAGACGCCTAAAGAAACCGAACAAGTCGTGCCGGAAGATACAACGGTTACGCTATGGGTAAGTAAGGGTCCGCCGAAGATTACATTAAAGGATTTCTCGGGCTGGACGGAAAAAAGCGTAAAAGATTATGCATCAGATGAAGATATTGAAGTGGACGTAAAAACAGCGTATTCCGACACTGTTGAAAAAGGTCTTGTGATGTCTCAAAAGCCTGCAGCGGAGCAGAGTATCGAGCAAGGTGATAGGCTCACCATTACAGTCTCAATGGGCAAGGAGCCAAAAGCTCCTCAAACGGTGTCAGTGGATGTGACTATTCCGTATAAAGAAGAGACTGACACCGAAGCAAGTACGGAACAAGGCGACGCAACGGAAACAGGCGATGCCACCGGAACAGAAGAGGAAAAGCCAAAGCCGCAAAAAGTACAAATTTATATCGAAGATGCAGATAACGATATGTCCGTTCCTGCTAAAGAACTAACGATTACTGAAACAACAAAAGAATCGTTCGATGTTTTAGTTGATGAAAATGAAAAGGCGTCTTATAAAATTGTCCGAGACGGGGAAGTTATTGAAGAAAAAGACGTTGAATATCCAGAGTGATAGGAGTGAGGTTATGCCAGAAGGAAGAATTATTAAATCCCTTAGCGGATTTTATTATGTTCTTCATGACGGACAAGTAACGCAATGTCGAGGACGAGGTGTTTTTCGTAAAAAGAAGGTAACGCCTTTAGTCGGTGACAATGTAGTATTTCAGGCGGAAAATAAGCTTGAAGGATATATACTTGAAATTAAAGAACGTAAAAATGAATTAGTTCGTCCCCCTATTTCAAATGTTGATCAGGCGCTGCTTGTTTTTTCAGCGATTGAACCTGATTTTAGCACAATGCTTCTTGACCGATTTTTAGTGTTAGTGGAGTCTAATCATATTGAACCTATTATTTGTATTTCAAAAGTAGATCTTTTATCACAGCAGCAAAAGCAAGAAATCGAGCAATATGCCGAAGAATATCGTAAAATAGGATATGAGGTCATTTTAACGTCGACAGTCACAGAAAAAGGCATGGAACAAATTCAGCCGTTATTTGAAGATCGCGTAACGGTTATTGCCGGACAGTCAGGTGTAGGTAAATCTTCACTGTTAAATACACTTAAACCAGAGCTTGAATTAAAGACAAATGATATTTCAATGTCACTTGGAAGAGGAAAGCATACAACACGTCATGTAGAACTGATTTCGTTTGGTGAAGGTTTAGTAGCCGATACGCCAGGCTTTAGCTCACTAGAATTTTTAACATTAGAAGTAGAAGAGTTAACCGATTGTTTTCCTGAAATGTCGCGTTTGAGTGAACAGTGTAAATTTCGAGGTTGTTTGCATGTGAAAGAACCAAAATGTGCGGTGAAAGAAGCATACGAACAAAAAGAAATTCCGAGTTATCGCTACGAACATTACTTGCAATTTATTGAGGAAATTAAGCAAAGAAAGCCGAGGTATTAAAAATGACAAAAATCGCACCTTCCATTTTATCTGCCAATTTTTCAAAGCTTGCTGAAGAAATTCGTGAAGTTGAAGCAGGTGGAGCAGACTACATCCATATAGACGTTATGGATGGCCATTTTGTTCCTAATATTACAATTGGACCGCTTATCGTTGAGGCTGTACGCCCTGTCACAACACTGCCATTAGATGTGCATTTAATGATTGAAAACCCAGATCAATACGTTCCAATGTTTGCAAAGGCAGGTGCTGATATTTTAACGGTACATGCTGAAGCGTGTACTCATTTGCACCGCACCATTCAATTAATTAAAGAGCACGGCATGAAAGCAGGCGTTGCTTTAAATCCTGCAACGCCAATTGACGTGGTAAAGCATATCTTAGAAGATATCGATCTTATTTTATTAATGACGGTGAACCCAGGCTTTGGAGGACAAAACTTTATTCCAAGTGTATTGCCAAAAATTGAGCAAATCTCTCAGCTTATTGAAATTCGTCACCTTTCTATTGAAGTAGAGGTTGATGGAGGAATTAATGAAGAAACAGCAAGAAAATGTGTGGAAGCAGGAGCAAATGTCTTAGTGGCTGGCTCAGCTATTTATAATCAAGAAGATCGAGCTGGCGCAATTAGTCAAATTCGCACAACTGTTCAAGCGTAAGTAATAAAAGCTGCTGTGTACAACGAGTAGAACTTGTACACAGCAGCTTTTTCTTTTAGGATAAAGAAAACATATTTATTTCGTCCATTTTTTAATAGAAAAGGAGCATATACATAATGAAAATTCATATTCTAGCAGGGGGACCGGATGAACATATGCCACCCCTGCACCAATCAAATGATGTAAAGTGGGTAGGAGTAGACCGTGGCGTATTCCTTCTTCTTCAACAAGACATTTTGCCCGTAAAAGCATTCGGAGATTTTGATTCCATTACAAATACGCAGCTTAAGCTAGTGAGAGAAGCATTACAAGATGTTGAATTGTATCCTGCAGAAAAAGATGCAACGGATTTGGAACTTGCTTTTGAGTGGGCAATAGGGCAAAAACCGGACAGTATTTGTATCTTTGGAGCAACAGGTGGAAGGCTTGACCACATGTTTGGAAGCATTCAGCTCCTGTACAAAGGGTTAAAAAAGAAAGCGAATGTACAAATGATTGACAATCAAAATATCATTCAATTGTTTGAACCAGGCACTTATCATGTTGATCGTTTAAAGGAGTTTCACTATATTTCATTCGTTCCTTTTGCAGGCGGTGTAAAAGAGCTTACGCTAGAAGGTTTCAAATATCCGCTCAATAAGCATGAAGTAGAACTGGGCTCAACTTTATGTATTAGCAATGAACTTATTCAACAAAGAGGTACTTTTTCATTTACAAAAGGCATATTAATGATGGTAAGAAGCAATGATAAACGTTGCTTGTGATGAAGTATGGAAAATGAGAGCAGGACATAGGGCTTTCTTTAAAAGGAGATAAAGTGTGGAGACGGTTAGGAGGGACAGTATGAAATTCTATACAATCAAACTTCCAAAGTTTTTAGGTGGCATCGTAAAGGTCATGCTTAATTCGTTCAAAAAAGATTAACAACGCCGGAATAATAAAAGAAGCACCATAAAATATGGTGCTTTTTCATTATAAAGATTAAACGCGTTGAACTTTACCAGACTTAAGGGCTCTAGCTGAAACGTACACACGTTTTGGTTTACCGTTCACTAAGATACGTACTTTTTGAACGTTAGCACCCCATTTACGCTTAGTAGCGTTCATTGCGTGAGAACGTGCGTTACCTGAACGAGCTTTTCTACCAGTTACTACACATTTGCGTGCCATGATTTTCCCTCCTAACACCAAAAAAACTACTCAATTCTGTTTTGAGAAATACTATATTAATTTATCACAGCCTTACAGAGAATGCAATAGTTCTGGAGAAAAGCTTTCAAGAAATTTTCCTTGACATATAAAATGAATCTATGTTCAATAATATAGAGAGTAGAAATAGGTATAACCTGGGCTATTACTTATTTTAAGATAAGTTGATACCTAATACTGTCATCTTTAAAAGGGACAAGCTGGACGCCTCTTTTAAAACGAGATTGATTATAGTAGAATATTTATAACCTATGAAAGTAGAAAGGGGAACGAGTATGTCCATCGAAATGAAAACGAAATATGGTCAAATTGATATCTCTACAGATGTAATTGCCACAATTGCTGGAGGAGCAGCTGTTGATTGTTACGGGATTGTCGGAATGGCTTCAAAAAATCAGCTTAAAGATGGTCTTACAGAAATTCTTCGCAAAGAAAACTTTACACGAGGTATTGTGGTAAGACAAGAAGAGGATGACGTACATATCGACATGTACATTATCGTAAGCTATGGAACAAAAATTTCTGAAATTGCTCATAATGTGCAAACAAAAGTAAAATACACACTGGAACAAACGGTTGGTTTAACGGTTGATTCAGTAAATATTTATGTGCAGGGTGTTCGTGTAACGAACGTTTAATTAAGGAGGAAGATTCGTGTCAATGACAACGTTGGACGGAAAGCGGTTTAGAGAAATGGTGCTTCAAGGAGCCCAGCATCTATCTAACAATGCAGATTATGTAGATGCGCTGAACGTTTTTCCTGTACCAGATGGTGATACTGGAACAAATATGAACTTATCGATTACGTCTGGTGCTAAAGAAGTGAAAAATAAACTATCTGATCACATCGGCCAAGTGAGTCAAGCTTTGTCTAAGGGCTTATTGATGGGGGCGCGCGGTAATTCAGGAGTTATTTTATCTCAATTATTCCGCGGTTTTGCGAAATCGGTTGAGCAAAAGTCAGCGATTACAACAGTTGAGTTTGCTGAAGCTCTTGAGCTTGGGGTAGAAACTGCTTATAAAGCTGTTATGAAACCAATCGAAGGAACTATTTTAACAGTAGCTAAGGATACTGCTAAAAAAGCAGCAGCTGTTGCTAAAAAGCAATCTGATATGATTCTGTTCATGGAAGAAGTACTTAAGGAAGCTAATGCTTCGTTAAATCGCACGCCAGATCTTTTACCCGTGTTAAAAGAAGTAGGCGTAGTGGATAGCGGAGGCCAAGGGCTTGTTTTAATTTATGAAGGGTTTTTAGCTGAATTAAAAGGTGAAAAACTTCCGGGTGTACCCATGTCAGCTCCTTCGATGAATGAACTCGTAAATGCTGAGCATCATAAGCATGCGCAAAGCCATATGAATACAGAAGATATTGAATTTGGCTATTGTACAGAATTTATGGTAAGGCTGGAAGAGGATAAGCCTGCAGCTAAAACATTTTCTGAAGAAACGTTTCGTCAAGACTTAAGTAAATGGGGCGACTCATTGCTTGTAGTATCTGATGATGAAATCGTGAAAGTTCATATTCACGCTGAGCATCCTGGAGAAGTGTTAAACTACGGGCAGCAATATGGAAGTTTAATTAAAATGAAGATTGAAAACATGAGAGAACAGCATAGCAGCATTGTTTCAGGTGAAGAAAAGCCTGCACTAAAAAATGCTGAAAAACAGCCCTTTGGCATTGTTACTGTGTCAATGGGAAAAGGAATTGCTGAATTGTTCAAGAGCCTTGGGGCAACGGTTGTCATTGAAGGCGGACAAACAATGAATCCAAGTACGGAGGATATTGTCAAAGCGATTGAAGAAACAAATGCTGAACAGGTACTGATTTTACCTAATAACGGAAATATTGTGATGGCTGCTAACCAAGCGGCTGCTGTTGCCGGCAGTCACGTTTCGGTTGTCCCGTCTAAAACGGTTCCTCAAGGAATGACAGCGCTGCTATCATTTAATCCTCAGCAAAGCTTAAAAGAAAACGAGGAAGTAATGACAGAAGCTCTACAGCACGTGAAAACAGGACAAGTAACGTATGCAGTTCGCGATACAAATATTGATGGTCTTGAATTAGCTAAAGGCGATTTTATGGGTATTGCCGAAAAGAAAATCGTCGTAAAAGATTCAGAGAAATTAGAAGCAGCGAAAAAGCTTTTGACTTATATGATTGATGACGAAGCGGAAATCCTTACCATTCTTCAAGGAGAGGATGTCTCAGATGATGAAGCTGAAGCGCTAACATCGTTTGTAGAAGAAACGTTTGAAGAAGTTGAGGTAGAGCTTCATAAAGGAGATCAACCTTTATATTCTTACATTTTTGCAATTGAATAACAAAAAAAGAAGCATCCCTCCTGAGGGGTGCTTCTTTTTTGTGTTTTTTAAGTTAAACACGAACTATCTTATTTTTAAATGTTGTAATTGTTCGGTATGTTAGGTATATTAGTTGAAAAGAACCCGTTTGTATGGTAGTTTTGAAAACTGATTGAGTCAAATGTGAAAGAAAACAGCATGAGAGGAGAGACAACAGTGGATATTTTAAAAGGAACAGGTTTATTATTATTAGTTTTATTTTTATTTTGGTTGTTTAGCAACAAGGCACCTTATGGCATGAAAGCAATGGGGGCTCTGGCAAGCGGAGCGGTAGCTGCGTTTCTCGTAGAGGCCTTTCAGTCATATGTAGGAGGAGATTTACTAGGTATTTCATTCCTAGGTGAAGTAGGAAAGGCTGCAGGAGGAATGGGAGGAGTTGCGGCGGCAGCACTAGTTGCTTTGGCGTTAGGAGTATCTCCTGTATATGCTCTTATGATGGGGGTGGTGTGTTCAGGGCTAGGCTTGCTCCCTGGATTTTTTGCGGGATACCTCATGGCATTTGTAGTGAAATTTATTGAGAAAAAGGCACCTGCTGGTCTAGACTTATTAGGCAACATCTTAATTGCAGCACCTTTAACAAGATTAATTGGTAATGCATTCTCACCTATTGTAGATGCGACGCTTTTAAATATTGGAGGAATTATCAAAGATACAACAAGTGCTAGCCCTATTTTGATGGGAATTATTTTAGGGGGAGTGATTACAGTAGTAGCAACGGCTCCGCTTAGTTCAATGGCTTTAACGGCTATGCTAGGGTTAACGGGATTGCCTATGGCGATTGGAGCTCTTGCTGTGTTTGGTTCTTCTTTCATGAACTATGTGCTGTTTGATCGATTAAAAATTGGGGATCGTCGTACAACTATTTCAGTTGCAGTTGAACCTTTAACACAAGCGAATATTATTTCAGCAAATCCGATTCCTATCTACATTACAAACTTTGTTGGAGGTGCACTAGCCGGTGTAGTTGTGGCTCTGTTCGGATTGGTAAATGATGCTGCAGGCACGGCAACGCCAATCGCAGGACTTGCAGTGATGTTTGGGTTTAATGACCCTATGAAGGTCACAATTTGTGCAGTACTTTGCGCACTAGCGGGAGCATTAGCTGGGTTTATAGGTTCAGTTGTTTTTAAAAACTTTAAAATTAAAACAGTAGACGATGTAGCTTCCGAGCAAGAAGCAGCTTAAGTAATTCATCTTTTCCTGCATAATATAGCAAAAAAAGCGGTGTGCTTATCTTATTTTTATGGATAAATACACCGCTTTTTTTATGCGTGAATCCCTAATAAAAATGAGAATTTTTAAATTTTTTAAGAGCGTGAAACAAAGCTTCCAAAAAGTCAAAAGCTCAAGTAACATATAAGTAATAACAATGTCTAAATAGCAGGGGGAAAATCCTTATGAAATATAAATCTGTCTTTGATATTATTGGTCCGGTAATGATTGGACCATCTAGCTCACATACAGCTGGTGCAGCGCGTATTGGACGCGTTGCCCGAACGCTTTTTGGCAAGCAGCCCACAAAAGTTGTGGTTTCACTGTACGGTTCTTTTGCTCAAACGTATAAAGGGCACGGAACAGACGTAGCGCTGATTGGCGGTATTTTAGATTTTGATACGTTCGACCAGCGTATTCCGCAATCTTTGGACTTAGCTAAAAAAGAAGGAATGGACGTCACATTTGTTGAGGAAGCGGCAATCACAGATCATCCGAATACTGCTCGCATCAAAATGAGCGACGGATTAAAGGAAATTGAAGTTGTTGGAATTTCAATTGGCGGAGGGAAAATTCAAATTACGGAGCTGAACGGATTTGAATTAAATTTATCAGGCATGAATCCAGCTATTCTCGTTGTGCATAATGACCGATTTGGTGCCATTGCGACCGTTACGAATATTTTGATGAAACATTCAATTAATATCGGACATATGGAAGTATCTCGTAAAGAGCGCGGAGAAGTAGCGCTTATGGCAATTGAAATGGATACGAATATTGAAGATGATGTTATTGAAGAGTTAAAAACATTGCCTCACATTATTCAAGTAACAAGAATGGTTGAATAGGATAGAACGAACGTGAACGGCCTGCAAAAAATAACAGAGGCCGAGTGATTGTATATGATTCTAAAGTGAAAATAAGACAGAATGATAGCGGAGGTTACTATGTTTCGAAACGTAGCAGAACTAGTAGAATTAGCAGAAAGTCAAAATGTAAAAATTGCAGAGATTATGATTCAACAGGAAATAGATATCACGGGAGTTACTCGTGAAGAAATCATGGAAAAAATGGACCGGAACTTAACGGTTATGGAAGAAGCGGTTGAACGCGGATTAAAAGGGGTACAGTCTGTTACAGGTTTAACAGGCGGAGATGCAGTGCTGCTTCAAAACTATATTCAAAGTGGAAAATCTTTATCTGGAAATTTAATTTTAGATGCAGTCAGCAAAGCTGTAGCGACAAACGAAGTAAATGCGGCAATGGGGACAATCTGTGCAACACCTACTGCTGGATCTGCGGGAGTAGTGCCAGGAACGCTGTTTGCAGTGCAAAATAAGCTAAACCCAACTCGTAAAGAAATGATTGAATTTTTATTTACATCAGGTGCTTTTGGGTTTGTTGTAGCCAATAATGCGTCTATTTCAGGAGCAGCAGGCGGATGTCAAGCAGAAGTTGGTTCAGCTTCAGGTATGGCAGCTGCAGCGATTGTTGAAATGGCAGGAGGTACACCGAGTCAGGCAGCTGAAGCAATGGCAATTACTCTCAAAAATATGCTAGGATTAGTATGTGACCCAGTAGCGGGGCTAGTAGAAGTTCCATGTGTGAAACGAAACGCAATGGGAGCGGCGAATGCAATGATTGCAGCAGATATGGCCTTAGCAGGCATTACAAGTCGTATTCCATGTGATGAAGTCATTGATGCTATGTATAAAATTGGTCAAACAATGCCGGTTGCATTACGAGAAACTGCACAAGGAGGCTTAGCGGCAACACCAACAGGTCGCGAGCTTGAAGCGAAGATCTTTGGTATTGCATTAAATAAAAGTGAATGAACTAACAACTATTTCAATTAAAACCATTAAAGGTATTGGAGAGGAAACAGCACAAGCATTAGAGGATATGCATATTCACAGTGTGCATGACTTGTTAGAACATTTCCCATACCGCTATGAAGATTATGAGTTAAAAGATTTGGCTGAAGCAAAGCATGACGAAAAGGTCACCGTAGAAGGAAAGGTTCACAGCGTCCCCTCGCTTACGTATTACGGAAAAAAACGTTCGCGCCTTACGTTTCGGCTGCTAGTAAACCGCTATTTGATTACGGTTACTTGTTTTAATCGCCCTTACTATAAATCAAAGTTAGAAATCGATCAAACTGTTACGGTTACGGGGAAATGGGATCAGCATCGGCAAACGATTAACTTGCAGGAGCTTCAATTTTCTCCGTTTGTTAAAAATCAAACGATTGAGCCTGTTTACTCAGTTAAAGGCAGCTTAACGGTCAAAGGAATGAGGAAGTTCGTCTCTCTTGCGTTGAAGAATTATGGCAGTAGCATTCAGGATATGCTCCCGGCCTCTATTCGTTCTAGATACAAACTAGTAACGCGTGAAGAAGCGGTTAGAAGTATTCACTTACCTCGTGATCATGAAGATTTAAAACAAGCAAGACGTCGATTTGTCTATGAAGAATTTCTACTTTTTCAATTAAAAATGCAGGCGCTTAGAAAGCGCGAAAGAGAAGAAACGCCTGGAATGAAGCAAGTATTTGATTCAACTGAGCTGGTAAACTTCACGAACTTGCTGCCGTTTCCGTTAACAAACGCTCAAAAACGTGTAGTAAACGAAATTACGCACGATATGAAATCGCCTTATCGCATGAATCGCTTGCTGCAAGGTGATGTAGGGTCAGGTAAAACAGTTGTAGCAGCGGTTGCTTTATACGCTACTGTTTTAGCAGGGCATCAAGGTGCTTTAATGGTACCGACTGAAATTTTAGCTGAACAGCATGCTGAGTCATTGACTGCGATGCTTGAAAAGGTAGGAATCAGCGTAGGCTTGCTAACAGGGTCTGTTAAAGGAAAAGCAAGAAGAGAGCTGCTTCAGCGAGTGAAAGACGGAGATGTTCATGTATTAGTAGGTACACATGCCTTAATTCAAGACGAAGTTATATATAATAGTTTAGGGCTCGTCATTACGGATGAACAGCACCGCTTTGGAGTTGGGCAGCGCCGGGTTTTACGTGAAAAAGGAGAGAGTCCGGATGTACTGTTTATGACGGCGACTCCTATTCCAAGAACCCTTGCTATTACGGTGTTTGGGGAAATGGATGTGTCCATTATTGATGAAATGCCAGCAGGACGTAAGGCAATTGAAACATACTGGGTAAAACATGATATGCTTGAACGTATTTTACATTTCGTTGAAAAAGAAATACATGACGGCAGACAAGCTTACGTTATTTGTCCGTTGATTGAAGAATCGGACAAGCTGGATGTTCAAAATGCAATTGATGTACATGCAACACTCACTCACTATTTTAATGGAAAAGCAAGCGTTGGTCTCATGCACGGAAGATTGTCACCTGATGAAAAAGAAGAAGTGATGAAACAGTTTAGCGTAAATGACGTGCAGATTTTAGTATCAACAACGGTTGTAGAAGTAGGAGTGAACGTTCCGAATGCAACCGTGATGGTCATTTATGATGCAGAGCGCTTTGGGTTATCTCAGCTTCATCAGCTAAGAGGACGCGTAGGACGAGGAGATGCACAGTCGTATTGTATTCTGCTCGCGGATCCAAAATCAGAAGTTGGAAAAGAACGAATGACCATTATGACGGAAACAAACGATGGATTTGTATTATCAGAAAGAGACTTAGAGCTTCGTGGACCTGGTGATTTCTTTGGTAGAAAACAAAGCGGGATGCCTGAGTTTAAAGTAGCCGATATGGTGCACGATTACCGTGCGCTTGAAGTAGCTCGAGAAGATGCTGCTAAGCTTGTAAATTCCGACAGCTTTTGGGCAGAAGATCAGTTTGCACTGCTGAGAATACAACTAGAAGCAACGGGCGTATTAACTGGAGAAAAATTTGATTAGTAAAAGAGACTGAAACAAAGTATTTTAGTTGAAGGAAAATCCGAACGATCAATCGTTCGGATTTTTTTCATTGTGATGATGAACGTAGATTTCATGTATGTGATGGGTATGCAGGTGCTTTTAACTGTTGAGTGAAGGGCAAGGCACTCCTGCGGGGAAAGCCGAATAGATGAGACCCCGCAGAAGCGTAAGGGACGAGGAGGATCACCGGCCGGCCGCGGAAAGCAAAGTCTTGCACGGAAATCAGCAGCGGTGTAACAAGCAATCTATACGAGCTCCTTTATCCCATTTGTTCATCTTTAGATTGAAGTGATCTAGTTATGTCTCAATCTCTTTTCGTCTATAAAGATAAAAAACGGCTTAGAGTGAAAGAGTTAGCGGCTGGTGGCCATTAATACTACGTTCATGCGCAGAATCCAGCATGTGAAAAATGTTGCAATTAGAAGGTAATGATTATATACTGCTATTAGTACCTAGTATTAAAAGTTCGGATGGTGGAGAATGAAGCGCAGTAAAAAAGAAAGACAGCAGCTATTAAAAACGACAATTGAAGAAAACCCATTTATTACGGATGAAGAACTAGCAGACCGTTTTTCAGTGAGCGTTCAAACAATTCGATTAGACCGCCTAGAGTTGTCAATTCCTGAACTGCGAGAACGCATTAAGCATGTAGCTTCAAAACAACTAGACGAGGAAGTGCGTTCGCTTCCGATTGAAGAAGTAATTGGAGAAGTTATCGACATTGAACTAGATCAATCAGCGATATCTATTTTTGATGTGAAAACAGAGCATGTGTTTCAGCGTAATCAAATTGCTCGTGGTCACCACCTTTTTGCGCAAGCTAATTCGTTAGCTGTCGCTGTTATTAACAACGAACTAGCGCTCACAGCAGATGCGTCGATCCGTTATCATCGCCCTGTTAAGCTTCATGAACGAGTGATAGCAAAAGCGAAAGTTCTGTCAACTAGTGAAGTGCGAACCACCGTTGAGGTAAACAGCTATGTAGGGCAAGAGCAAGTGTTCTCTGGCACTTTTAAAATGTATCGTTCTACAAAGGATAAATAATAAAAAGGATGAGACTCAACATGAAACTAGCTATTGATGCAATGGGCGGAGATCATGCACCGAAAGCCATTATTGAAGGTGTAGAAAAAGCTACTGCTCAATTTAAAGAATTACATATTACGTTAATTGGAAACGAATCAGAAATAAAAAAGTATTTAACAAATTCAGATCGTATTTCGATTATTCATACAGAAGAAACCATTGATGCAATTGATGAGCCAGTGCGAGCTGTGCGCCGTAAAAAACAAGCATCTATGGTATTAATGGCAAATGAAGTAGCCGAAGGTCGTGCTGATGCTTGTATTTCAGCAGGAAATACAGGGGCGTTAATGACAGCGGGACTTTTTATTGTAGGTCGCATCAAAGGCATTGAACGTCCAGCACTTGCTCCGACGCTTCCGACACTAGATGGAAAAGGCTTTTTAATGCTAGACGTTGGTGCAAACGTTGATGCCAAGCCTGAACATTTGCTCCAGTATGCTGTGATGGGGTCTGTGTATGCCGAAAAAGTACGCGGCATTCAAGCTCCTAGAGTGGGGCTGCTGAACATTGGAACTGAGGATAAAAAAGGAAATGATTTAACAAAGCAAGCCTTTCAGCTGCTAAAGAATGCTGATCTCAATTTTGTAGGCAACGTGGAATCCCGTGATTTGCTAAACGGCGTAGCGGATGTGGTTGTAACAGATGGTTTTACAGGGAATATGACTCTTAAGAGCATTGAAGGAACGGCGCTTTCCTTGTTTTCTATGATTAAACAAGAATTAATGAGCACGTTAAAAAGCAAGTTAGCCGCAGCGGTGCTAAAGCCTCAGCTGCAGGGCTTAAAAGCGAAAATGGATTACAGTGAATATGGAGGAGCAGGGTTGTTTGGATTGCATGCGCCTGTTATCAAAGCGCACGGTTCGTCGGATGCGAATGCAGTATTTAGCGCGATTAAGCAAGCTGTGAATATGGTGGAAAACAATGTGTCTTCCACTATTCAAAAAGCAATCGAACAAACTGCTAATGAAGAAAAGGAGAGATAAGAAATGGGGAAAATTGCTTTTATCTTTCCAGGCCAAGGGTCACAAACTGTTGGTATGGGAAAAGATTTATATGATGGAACAGAGGAAGCGAAAAAGCTGATTCATACAGCTGACGAAGCTTTAGGGTTCAGTCTTTCAAACATTATTTTTGAAGGGCCTCAAGAAGAATTGACTTTAACTTATCACGCTCAACCTGCTCTTTTAACAACGAGTACAATGCTGCTTGAAGCATTTAAAACGAGCGGAATTACACCCGATTTTGTTGCGGGTCACAGTCTAGGAGAATACAGTGCGCTTGTGGCTGCTGAGGTTTTATCGTTTAAAGATGCCGTTGTTGCTGTTCACAAAAGAGGTCGCTATATGGACGAGGCTGTACCAGCAGGTCAAGGTACAATGGCAGCAGTGCTTGGCATGTCAGCGGAAGATCTAGAAGCCGTTACCGCTCAAATTACAAGCGAAGGCGACGCTGTTCAGCTTGCAAATATTAACTGTCCGGGTCAAATTGTTATTTCTGGTACGGTAAATGGCGTAGAAAAAGCAGGAGCTCTTGCCAAAGAAAAAGGTGCAAAACGCGTGATTCCTCTAGTGGTAAGCGGTCCGTTCCACTCTAGTTTAATGAAGCCAGCTGCTGAAAAACTACGTGATACGCTAGAAACAGTGGGCTTTAGCGATGCGAAGGTTCCAGTTATAGCAAACGTAACAGCAAAGCCGGTTACTGACAGTCGAGATATTCAAAACAAGCTAGTGGAACAACTGTATTCTCCAGTGAGATGGGAAGAAACAGTTGAAACACTTCTTGCAGAAGGTGTAGATACATTTGTTGAAATTGGACCAGGAAAAGTATTATCAGGTCTTGTGAAAAAAGTAAGTCGCCGTGCGACTGTGTATGCTGTTAATGATCTTACATCATTAAAATCAACGATTGACGCACTAAAAGGGGGAGAATAACATGTTACAAGGGAAAGTTGCGGTTGTAACAGGCGCTTCTCGCGGAATTGGTCGTGCCGTTGCAATTGAGCTGGGAAAGCTTGGTGCTAAAGTAGTTGTAAACTATTCTGGCAGCGAAGCGAAAGCTCTTGAAGTTGTGGATGAAATTAAAGGATTAGGAACGGATGCAATTGCTGTACAAGCAAATGTGGCAGAAAGTGATTCTGTACAAGCAATGATAAAAGAAGCGATTTCTACATTTGGTTCAGTAGATATTTTAGTGAACAACGCGGGCATCACACGTGATAATCTTCTTATGCGTATGAAAGAAGACGAATGGGATGATGTTATTAATACAAACTTAAAAGGCGTATTTTTGTGTACAAAAGCGGTTACTCGTCAAATGATGAAGCAGCGCGCAGGACGTATCATTAATATTTCATCAATTGTCGGCGTCAGCGGTAATGCTGGACAAGCAAATTATGTAGCAGCAAAATCAGGCGTGATTGGTTTAACAAAAACAACTGCCAAAGAATTAGCAAGCCGCAATATTACAGTGAATGCAGTTGCTCCTGGTTTCATTGCAACAGACATGACGGATAAATTGAATGAAGAAGTGCAGGCGGAAATGTTAAAGCAAATTCCTCTTGCAAGCTTCGGCCAGCCTGAGGATGTTGCGAACGCAGTTGCGTTTTTAGCATCAGATGCAAGCCGTTATATTACGGGTCAAACGATTCACGTTGACGGCGGAATGGTGATGTAAAAAATGCACTTTACGAAAAGTGTAATTTGGTGATAAAGTACAAAGGGACGTTTACTAGGCGACCGATAAACTTTATTATTCAACCATAGTATTTTACATGGAAATCATCTATAATGACTTGAGGGGAGGTGAAGAACAATGGCAGAGGTACTAGAACGCGTAACAACAATCATTGTTGATCGTCTTGGTGTAGACAAAAGTGAAGTGAAACTAGAATCTAGTTTCAAAGAAGACTTAGGTGCTGACTCTCTAGACGTAGTTGAATTTGTAATGGAGCTTGAAGAGGAATTTGATATCGAAATTTCTGACGAAGAAGCTGAAAAAATTTCAACTGTAGGAGATGCAGTTAATTACATACAGAGCCAAATTTAATCTGTAGTATATGTATGAAAAGCCCCGTTAAACAGCGGGGCTTTCTCTTCTTTTTAAGAATTTCAAAAAAAGACCTCTTTTTTTGAAAAGGTAGTGTATCTTTTAGGATACCTCGTTTTATAATGAGAGATGTTAGGAAAAACTACGAAACAATTGAAGCATGTCAGCGGAGGTATTTTATGCCTAAACAATATTCAAATCGAGATCGAAAGATGAACGTGAAATTCAAGCAAAATTTTGCAGAGTTTCAAAAGGAAATTGGTATTCAGTTTACAAATGAAGCGCTTCTTTTTCAAGCATTTACACATTCATCCTATGTGAATGAGCATCGCAGAAGACCGTATGAAGACAATGAGCGTCTTGAGTTTTTAGGAGATGCCGTATTAGAGCTAACCGTATCACAATTTTTATTTAAAAAGTATCCAACGATGAGTGAAGGTGAGTTAACGAAGCTTCGTGCAGCAGTTGTGTGCGAACCGTCGCTTGTTACTTTTGCAAATGAAATGGATTTTGGTAAACTAGTGTTACTTGGAAAAGGTGAAGAGATGACCGGCGGCCGATCTAGACCGGCTTTACTGGCCGATGTGTTTGAAGCATTTATCGGAGCTCTTTATTTAGACCAAGGGCTTGATACGGTAGTAACGATTCTAAAAAAAGTTGTCTTTCCAAAAATTAATGAAGGTGCTTTTTCTCATGTGATGGATTTCAAAAGCCAGCTTCAAGAAGTGATTCAACGTGATGGAGTTGGACAATTAGAATACAAAGTTTTGCAAGAAAAAGGTCCAGCGCATAATCGCGAATTCTTATCTCGCGTATCGTTAAATGGTGAAGAGCTCGGCGTTGGTGTAGGCCGTTCGAAAAAAGAAGCAGAGCAAAAAGCAGCTCAAGTAGCTATTACGAAAATTAGAGCAAGTCAAACGAAATAAAATGATCCCCCTCTTAACGTATTCGTTATAAAGGGGGATTTGCTATGAAAAGATTACAAGTGTGAGGGGGGATTTCTATGTTCCTCAAACGATTAGATATTGCAGGATTCAAATCGTTTGCAGAAAAAGTATCGATAGATTTTGTGCCAGGTGTAACGGCGGTAGTAGGACCGAATGGAAGCGGAAAAAGCAACATTACGGATGCCATACGCTGGGTGCTTGGAGAACAATCAGCCAAATCGCTTCGTGGAGGGAAAATGGAGGACATTATTTTTGCAGGAAGCGAATCGCGCCGTGCTGTAAATGTTGCTGACGTAACGCTTACGTTGGAAAATGATGACCAGTTTCTCCCGCTTGACTATCATGAAGTTAGTATTACAAGGCGCGTGTACCGCTCAGGAGACAGTGAATTTTTTATTAACAACCAGCCGTGCCGCTTGAAAGATATTGTCGATTTATTTATGGATTCAGGACTTGGAAGAGAAGCTTTTTCGATTATCAGTCAAGGAAAAGTAGAAGAAGTACTAAGCAGTAAATCTGACGAGCGCCGTAAAATTTTTGAAGAAGCAGCAGGTGTATTAAAATACAAAACGCGTAAACGAAAAGCGGAGCTTCGACTTCTTGAAACGCAAGAAAATTTAAATCGAGTGGTAGATATTCTTCATGAAATTGAAGGTCAGTTAGAGCCTTTACAGATTCAATCGTCTATTGCAAAAGATTATTTGCAGAAAAAAGAAGAATTAGAGCACATTGATGTGGCTGTTACGGTATTTGAAGTTGAAGATCTTCATCAGAAATGGGAAAAATTAAAAGCTGAAATGGCTCAGCACGAGCAGCTTGAAGAATCTCTCGCGACGAATATTCGCACGCGTGAAGGAGAAATCCAGACCCTTCGTTTGCACATTCAGCAAATAGATGAACAACTAGACTCTTTACATAAAAAACTACTATATGTAAGTGAAGAAGTAGAAAAGCTAGAAGGCAAAAAAGAAGTATTAAAAGAGCGTAAGAAAAATGCCTTTCAAAATAAAGAGCAGCTGGAACGTTTAGTAAAAGAGTATACTCATAAGCATCAAGAGCTAAGTAAAGCAAAAGACAGCGAAGGAAAAGATCTTGAGCAATCTCAAAAAGAAGTACAAGAGATACGTCTGAAGCTTACTGAGCAGGAACAACTGTTCAGGCAGTACAGCGAGAATCTAGAAGAAAAACTTGAACAGATGAAAAGCGAGTATTTTGAATTAGCGAACGCTCAGACATCCGCCCGAAATGAAATTTCATTTTTAGAGCAGCAAAAAATGCAAACGTTTGAAAAAGAGCAGCGTTTAACAAAATCCAACGAGCAATACGTAGAACAGCGCCGTGAATTAACGCAGCGAAAAGAAGCGGCGATCAAAAGGCTTGCTCAGTTTCGTCAAGAGCTTCAGCAAGCTGTACAAGTGTATAAGCAGCAAGGAGAGAAGCTTGAGTCATTAAGGCAAGCCTATCGTAAACAAGAGTCTACGCTTTATCAAGCTTATCAGTACGTGCAGCAGACAAAATCACGAAAAGAAATGCTTGAAGAGATGCAAGAAGACTATGAAGGTTATTTTCACGGTGTAAAAGAAGTATTAAAAGCGCGTGATGAGAAGCTTGCAGGTATTAAAGGTGCCATTGCTGAGCTAATCAATGTTCCAAAAGAGTATGAAACAGCGCTTGAAATTGCGCTTGGAGGAGCAGCTCAGCATATTGTCGTTCAAGACGAACAAAGTGCACGTCAGGCAATTGGCTTTTTGAAACAAAACGGTTACGGGAGAGCTACATTTTTACCACTGACGTCTGTAAAAGACCGCTATGTTCCGGCTCAAACTATTTCTATGCTAGAGAGTCACGAAGCGTATGTAGGAATTGCTTCATCTCTTGTTAAATACGAAGCTACCTACGAACGAGTTATTAAAAATTTGCTTGGAACCGTTATTGTTGTCAATGATTTAAAAGGTGCAAATGAACTTGCCCGTCTTGTACAGCATCGCTATCGTTTTGTGACCGTTAAAGGAGATGTCGTCAACCCCGGTGGTTCGATGACAGGCGGTTCAATGAAGCAAAAGTCCAACTCTTTGTTAGGCCGTCAGCGTGAAGTGGAAGCCATTACGGCAAAAATAGAAGAGATGGAACAAAAGACGCTTGTGCTCGAGCAAGATGTGAAAGATAAAAAGTCACAGATTGAAGAACTTCAGCAGGAAATTAATAAACAGCAGGCATTTGTGGAACGCTTGAAAGACAAAGAGCAGGAGTCTGACCGAGAAGTAAAGCAAATTGACATCGAAGAAAAAGCAGTGAATGACCGATTGACCATGTACGATCATGATATTGCTAGCTTTAGGCAAGATCAAACGAGCTTGTCCGCTCGAATTGATGAGCTGCATACGAGTTTGCAAGGAAATCAGCAGCAGGCAAATGTGTTAGAGAAAAACATTGAAGAGTTAGCTGCACGCAAGCATACACAGCAAACGTCTAAAGAAACGGTTCAACATGAGCTTACAGAAGTAAAAGTCCTTCTTGCGAAAAAAGAACAGTTCCTCGCAAATCAGCAAGAAAAATATGAAAGAGTGTGTTTTGAGCTTGATCAAAACATTCAGCGTTTATCTGAAACTACAGATGATCTTTCTCTTTTAACGAGTGAAATCACGAGCAACGACTCGGGTGAACTTCAGCTCGAAGAAGCGGCGCATGAGCGAATAAAAGAAAAGACAGAAACGTTGAAATTAATGGATGACTGCAGATCAGAGCGGTTAAAAGCCCAGAATAAACTTGAAGACGAAGAGAGGATTGTAAAAGAGCTGCAGCGTCAGTACAAACAAATTGCGGATGCTTTAAAAGATGAAGAAGTCAAAATTAATCGAATTGACGTAGAGCTAGACAGCCGTCTGCAGCAGCTGACAGAAGAGTACGAAATTAGCTTTGAAGCAGCAAAAGAAAAGTATCCTTTAACATTAGATATTCAAGAAGCGAGGAAAAAAATCAAGCTCATTAAGTTGGCAATTGATGAATTAGGAACCGTAAACTTAGGTTCTATTGAACAATACGAACGCGTTTCAGAGCGCTATGAATTTTTAAATACGCAGCGAGCGGACCTTGACGAAGCGAAAAACACGCTGTATCAAGTGATTGAAGAAATGGACGAGGAAATGAAGAAACGTTTTTCTGATACTTTCTCTCGTATCCGCAATGAATTTGGTACAGTGTTCTCTTCACTATTTGGGGGAGGAAAAGCGGATTTGAAATTAACAGATCCGAAAGATTTATTAAATACAGGGGTGGAAATTGTTGCCCAGCCTCCTGGGAAAAAACTGCAGAATCTAGGGTTGCTGTCAGGCGGAGAGCGTTCGTTAACAGCCATTGCTCTCCTGTTTTCTATTTTGAAAGTACGTCCAGTGCCGTTTTGTGTGCTAGATGAAGTGGAAGCGGCGCTTGATGAAGCAAACGTTCATCGCTTTGCTACGTATTTACGCAAATTTAGTAATCAAACACAGTTCATTGTTATTACTCACCGAAAAGGTACAATGGAAGAAGCTGATGTACTGTACGGTGTGACGATGCAAGAATCTGGCGTATCGAAATTAGTCTCTGTTCGTTTAGAAGAATCAAAGCAATATGTTTAACTCATAGAATGAAAGGGTGGTACGAGTGAGCTTTTTTAAGAAACTAAAAGAAAAAATTACAATGCAAACGGATTCTGTTACACAAAAATTTAAAGATGGACTATCAAAAACGCGCAATTCTTTTTCAGAACGCGTGAATGATCTAGTGTCTCGCTATCGTCAAGTAGACGAAGAATTTTTTGAGGAATTAGAAGAAATTTTAATTAGTGCTGATGTCGGTGTGGCTACCGTGTTAGATTTAATTGATGACTTAAAATCGGAAGTGAAACGCCGTAATATTAAGGACCCTCAAGATGTGCAGGCTGTCATCTCTGAGAAATTAATTGATATTTATGAATCTGGTGAAGAGCAGATTGGTGAACTGAATATGCAGCAAAATGATTTAACGGTGATTTTGTTTGTAGGGGTAAACGGCGTTGGGAAAACAACAACAATTGGGAAAATTGCGCATAAATTCAAACAAGAAGGCAAAAAAGTCGTAATGGCAGCAGGAGATACGTTCCGTGCCGGTGCGATTGAGCAGTTAGAAGTATGGGGAGAACGCGTTGGTGTTGATGTTATTAAGCAATCTGCAGGCTCTGACCCTGCCGCTGTCATGTATGACGCTGTTCAGTCAGCCAAGGCTCGAAAAGCAGATGTTTTACTATGTGATACAGCAGGGCGCCTTCAAAACAAAGTGAATTTAATGAAAGAATTAGAGAAAGTAAAGCGTGTTATTGAGCGAGAAATTCCTGGTGCTCCTCATGAAGTACTTCTTGTACTTGATGCGACGACGGGTCAAAACGCTTTAAGTCAGGCTAAAACATTCTCAGAAGCAACGAACGTGACGGGAATTGTGTTAACAAAACTAGATGGTACGGCTAAAGGCGGAATTGTTCTTGCCATTCGAAACGAACTGAAGCTTCCTGTTAAATTCGTTGGACTTGGAGAAAAAGTAGACGACCTTCAGCCGTTTGACACGGAGCAATATATCTATGGGTTATTTGCCAATGCTGTAGAAGAAGAAACAGAAAAAGAGGCGTAATCTAAAAAGAGGCTGGGATATAAGTATCTTAGTTGAAGAAAGATCCGAACGATTAATCGTTCGGATTTTTTTATTAGTAGGGTGGACGCAGGTTTCATACGAGCTCCCTTAACCCGTTTGTTCGTCTTTAAATCGAAGTGATTTAATCATATCTCCATCTCTTTCAAGTGGGAAAATGTGAGGTGTTAAGGAAAAAACTTGACATTCAAACCTAGCCTAGTTAAACTAATAACATGTAAAGGCTTTTCACTTAACAAGGGGGCGGTCAGATGGTTGAAAAGAGCGTGCATATGCTCGAAAAAACAACAAGAATGAATTACTTATTTGACTTCTATCAGGCGCTGTTGACGCCCAAACAAAGAAGTTATATGTCACTTTATTACTTGGATGATTATTCCCTCGGTGAAATAGCGGAAGAATTTGATGTGAGTCGTCAAGCAGTTTATGATAATATAAAACGTACAGAGCAAATGCTTGAACAATATGAGGAAAAGCTATTGTTATTTCAACGGTTTCAAGAGCGTCAATCAATTGTTCAACAACTGAAAGACGAACTTGCAGCTGACTTAAACAAGAACAGTAAGCTTTCTTCTCTTCTTGATTCGCTCGAGAAATTAGATTAGGGGGCGGCGTATATGGCATTTGAAGGATTAGCCGACCGTTTGCAAAGCACACTGCAAAAGTTAAAAGGAAAAGGAAAAGTTAACGAAGCTGATGTTAAAGAAATGATGCGTGAAGTTAGACTTGCCCTTTTAGAAGCCGATGTAAACTTTAAAGTAGTAAAAGACTTTGTTAAGCGCGTAAGCGAACGTGCTGTAGGTCAAGACGTTCTTAAGAGCTTAACGCCTGGACAACAAGTTATTAAGGTTGTACAAGAAGAATTAACTGCACTTATGGGCGGAGAGCAAAGCAAGATTGCAGTAGCTCCAAAAGCTCCAACTGTAATTATGATGGTTGGACTTCAAGGTGCAGGTAAAACAACAACAACCGGTAAACTTGCCAATTTATTACGTAAAAAATATAACCGTAATCCATTGCTTGTAGCAGCAGATATTTATCGTCCGGCAGCTATTAAACAGCTTGAAACACTAGGGAAACAGCTTAGCATGTCTGTTTTTTCATTAGGTGATCAAGTAAGTCCTGTGGAGATTGCGAAACAAGCTATTGCTCATGCGAAAGAAGAGCATCACGATTATGTATTAATTGATACAGCGGGACGTTTGCATGTTGATGAAAATCTAATGGAGGAGTTAGAACAGATCAAAGAGCTTTCTAACCCAGACGAAATTTTCCTTGTTGTCGATGCGATGACGGGTCAAGATGCGGTAAACGTTGCGGATAGCTTTAATAAGCAATTAGGATTAACTGGAGTTGTATTAACGAAACTAGACGGCGATACGCGCGGTGGTGCAGCGCTTTCTATTCGTGCAGTAACCGATACACCAATTAAGTTTGTCGGTCTTGGAGAAAAAATGGATGCTATTGAAGCATTCCATCCAGAGCGTATGGCTTCCCGTATCTTAGGTATGGGTGATGTGCTGACGCTTATCGAAAAGGCTCAGGCAAATGTAGATGCTGAAAAAGCAAAAGAGCTTGAAGCTAAGTTGCGCACGCAGTCATTTACATTTGATGACTTTTTAGATCAACTTGCTCAGGTGCGTCAAATGGGACCGCTTGATGAGCTAATTGGTATGCTTCCGGGCGCCAATAAAGTAAAGGGGCTCAAAAACCTGCAGGTTGATGAAAAGCAAATTAATCATGTAGAAGCAATCATTCGTTCTATGACGAAAGCGGAAAAAACAAACCCTGAAATCATTAATGCAAGTCGAAGAAAGCGTATTGCAAAAGGAAGCGGACGATCTGTACAAGAAGTCAACCGTTTACTTAAACAATTTGAAGACATGAAAAAAATGATGAAACAAATGACAAATATGTCAAAAGGCAAGAAAAAGGGTATGAAACTTCCATTCTTTTCATGATAAAATGCTTGATTTGGACTGAAAAACCAAAGAAAATAAAATATTTTTCTAGTGTTAAGAAAAAAACCTTTACAAACATTTTACCTATTTGATATTATATTATCTTGTTGAAACATATTCGGAGGTGCTTTATAAAATGGCAGTAAAAATTCGTTTAAAACGTATGGGAGCTAAAAAATCTCCTTTCTATCGTATCGTAGCAGCAGACTCTCGTTCACCACGTGATGGACGTTACATCGAAGTAGTTGGAACTTACAATCCTGTAGTTCAACCAGCTGAAGTTAAAATCGATGAAGAGCTAGCTCTTAAATGGTTACAAAATGGTGCTAAACCATCTGATACAGTTCGTAACCTTTTCTCTAACGAAGGCATCATGGAAAAATTCCATAATGCTAAATTAGGAAAATAATTTCACTCGAGATGACATCACTAATCGAAACAATTGTAAAGCCGCTTGTTGATTATCCAGCTGATGTTAAAGTGGAGGAACAAGAAGATGAACGTCAAGTGACTTACATCCTTACTGTTCACCAAGAAGATGTCGGCAAAGTAATCGGCAAACAAGGCCGCGTTGCAAAAGCGATTCGAACTGTTGTGAATGCAGCAGCATCACAGCAAGGTAAAAAAGTGTATGTGAAAATTCAAGAGTAATCAAAAAGGGAGAGGGATAACCTCGCCCTTTTTTTATGTTATGATAAGATGAACGTTTTGATCACAGTAAGTCTTTTGCGAGCAAGAGGTAGCTATTTCAATATGCATGTAAAAAGCACAAGGTCACTATCTTGAGGGCGGAGGGAACGTTTTGAACATTATTCAAAAAGTGGTTGTGAAACAAGTGTTAACTGAAGCAAGCAAACAAGATCTTGAAAATCGTTTTATAAACCGCAAGCAGGCGCTTGAAAAAGAAATGGAACAGCTGAAATTTCAGTTAAAGCACATGGAAAAAGCCAATAAAGGTTCTTCTTTATTACATAGTCAGTTTGAAAAAGAAAAATCCGCTCGCCTTGAAAAAATTGAAGTGTTGAACTTTCAGCTGACGCAATTAGAAAAGCTTCCTTTAGGGAGCGAACTCGTTGAAACGGAACTGGATGCCTTAGTAGAGGTAAAAATCGGCGATGATTGGGAAAAGATAAAAGAAAGTAAAACAATTATTATAAAAGATAGCAAAGTTGTTGAGATTAGATAGAGGTGAAGAAGCATGAAATGGTTTAAGGTTGGAAAAATTGTGAATACCCATGGTGTAAAAGGAGAAGTTCGTATTGTATCAACTACGGATTTTGCTGATGAGCGCTATGAAAAAGGAAATAAACTTTATATCTTCAAAGAAAAGCAAAGCGAGCCGGTAGAAGTAACGGTAGCAAGCCACCGCAGGCATAAAAATTTTGATCTGCTTACATTCGAAGGCTATCAAAACGTAAATGATGTTGAGCAGTATAAAAACTGCGAAGTGAAAATCCCTGAGGAGCAGCTAACGGATTTAGAAGACGGTGAATTCTATTTCCACGAAATTATTGGCTGTACAGTAAAAACAGAAGACGGAGTAGAGGTAGGAACGGTCAAAGAAATTTTAACGCCGGGAGCTAATGATGTGTGGGTTGTTAAAAAAGGCGGAAAAGAAGTTCTTATTCCTTACATCGACGACGTTGTACAATCTATTGATATAGATGAAAAAGAGATTGTTATTACAGTAATGGAAGGGTTATTGGACTAATGAAAATTGATGTACTGTCGCTATTTCCTTCTATGTTTGACGGTGTTTTTGGTGAATCAATTTTGAAAAAAGCACAGGAAAAAAATGCGGTTGAACTGAATGTAGTTAATTTCCGAGAATATTCTACGAACAAACATCAAAATGTGGACGATTATCCTTACGGCGGAGGTGCTGGAATGGTATTGACGCCTCAGCCTATTTTTGACGCTGTAGAAAAGCTGACTGAAACAGCTAAGAAGCCCCGGGTAGTTTTGCTTTGTCCGCAGGGCGAACGTTATACACAGGCAAAAGCAGAAGAGCTAGCAGCAGAAGAGCATTTAATTTTTATTTGCGGTCATTACGAAGGATATGATGAACGAATTCGTGAGCAGTTGGTAACTGATGAAATTTCAATTGGTGACTATGTATTAACTGGAGGAGAGCTTGGTGCAATGGTTGTGATCGATAGCGTTGTTCGCCTGCTTCCCGATGTGCTTGGCAATAATCATTCAGCTGTACAGGACTCACACAGTACAGGTTTACTAGAGCACCCCCACTATACGCGTCCTGCTGATTTTAGAGGCTTAACGGTTCCTGAAGTACTTATGTCAGGAAATCATAAAAAAATTGAACAGTGGCGCCAAAAAGAGTCTTTAAAGCGCACGCTGCTTCGAAGACCGGATATGCTTGAAAAGATGGAGCTAACGGAAGAGCAAAAGAAACTAGTAGCTCAATTAAAAGAAGAAAACCAGCTTTCATAAATCCATAAAATTTATGCATAAACTCTGTTGCATACGGTATAAGAGTGTGCTAAGATAGATTTTGTGGCTTGGGCAGATGTCTGGTCACCTATAACGATGTTCCGCTGCAATGATTGAAAAGCATTGGTATGAGCGTCTGTTGGAAGGAGTTGAAACACGCGATGCAAAAATTAATCGAAGAGATTACAAAAGAACAATTAAAAACAGATCTTCCTACGTTCCGTCCTGGTGATACTGTACGTGTACACGTAAATATCGTTGAGGGTACTCGTGAACGTGTTCAGGTATTTGAAGGTGTTGTTATTAAGCGTCGTGGCGGTGGTATCAGCGAAACATTTACAGTACGTAAGATTTCTTACGGTGTAGGTGTAGAGCGTACATTCCCACTTCATACGCCAAAAATTGCAAAAATCGAAGTAATGCGCCGCGGTAAAGTACGCCGTGCGAAACTTTATTACCTACGTGAATTACGTGGTAAAGCTGCGCGTATTAAAGAAATTCGATAATAGTAAAGGGGAGCTTGTTTATACAAGCTCCTTTTTTCAAATGTTTTTTTAGAACGATTCGTTCTCTGACAGTAAAAAATAGACGTACAAGTCATCATTTTTTTATTCTATTTATTTATTAGGCGTTTCAAACATTATCGTTTAAAATAAAGGTATGACATAAGAGTTGGAGGACTGAAGATGGCTCGAAAGAAAAATGAACTGTGGGAATGGATAAAAGCAATCGCCATTGCCGTACTGTTAGCTGTTGTAATTCGCTATTTTTTGTTTGCACCGATTGTAGTAGATGGACTTTCTATGATGCCTACGCTGCATGACCAAAATCGAATGATTGTAAATAAGTTCTCCTATAAGATTGGTGATCCTGATCGCTTTGATATTATTGTTTTTCATGCTACAGCGGAAAAAGATTACATAAAACGTATTATCGGACTGCCGGGTGATCATATTGAGTATCGAAATGATACGCTATATGTAAATGGAAAAGCTTATAAAGAGCCCTATTTAGATCAGTATAAAAAAGAAGTGATTGACGGTAATTTAACCGAAGACTTTAAACTAGAAGACGTAACGGGTAAAAAGACTGTGCCAGAAGGCTATTTGTTCGTGATGGGAGACAATCGACGCTACAGTAAAGACAGCCGTCAGATTGGCTTTGTGAGCATGGACAAGGTGCTTGGTAAAACGAGTGCCGTATACTGGCCGATTAAAGAAGCACGTTTTGCAAAGTAAAATATAAAAGGTGAGTAAAATATGACAATTCAATGGTTTCCTGGCCATATGGCCAAGGCCAGAAGACAAGTAACTGAAAAGCTAAAATTGATTGATATTGTATACGAACTGGTTGATGCACGCATTCCGCAATCATCGCGAAATCCAATGATTGATGAGATTATTGTGAACAAGCCGAGAATCGTATTGCTGAATAAAGTGGACAAAGCTGATCCGCGCGTTACTCAGCAGTGGCTAGATTATTACAAAGAACAAGGTATTTATGCCTTAGCTATTGACGCACAAGCAGGTAAAGGAATGAAACAAATTGTTTCGTCTTCCAAAGAACTTCTTCAAGAGAAGTTTGACCGCATGCGCGCAAAAGGAGTTAAAAAACCCCGCGCTATCCGAGCGATGATTGTAGGGATTCCTAACGTCGGTAAATCAACGCTGATTAATCGCCTTGCCAGCAAAAAAATCGCCAAGACCGGAGACCGTCCAGGTGTGACGCAAGCACAGCAGTGGATTAAGGTAGGGAATGAGCTGGAGCTACTTGATACGCCAGGTATTTTGTGGCCTAAATTTGAAGATGAAAAAGTTGGATATAAGCTTGCGACAACGGGTGCTATCAAAGATACCATTTTAAATATGCAAGATGTCGCTGTTTATGCACTGCGCTTCTTATCTAGCCATTACCCAGAACAATTAAAGCAGCGTTATGATTTAAATGAAATCCCTGAAGATATTGTAGAGCTTTTTGATGCAATTGGGTCGCGCCGCGGCTGTTTAATGGGTGGCGGCATGGTAGATTACGATAAAACAGCTGAGCTTGTTCTTCGAGAAATTCGAACGGATAAAATTGGCACCTTTACATTTGATGATCCAAGTGAAGCTGAACAGCAGCTGTAAGCAATACATTGCGAACTGAAACAAAAAACGCCTCTGCCTTTTCAGCATGAGGCGTTTTTTATGTAAAGGTGCCGTGTGAAAATGTTGATATAAAGAAGGTGGAGCTAATGAAAAAGAGTATTAAGGAAATAAAAGAAGAACTAAAGCAAGTGAGAAGCTCGGAAGATGCTTTATTTAAGGCATATGCGCAAGATGAGCGTAAAGGTGTGCAGCAGGTTATTATTCAAAAACAAAGGCAATTTGAAGCCGCTGAGCGCTTGAAGAAACAGTTTGATGAAATGATGGCATATGAAAATGAATTATATAGCCAAGGAGCAACCTATATTGCCGGAGTAGACGAAGTAGGAAGAGGGCCGTTAGCGGGACCGGTAGTAGCGGCTGCCGTTATTTTGCCTCCTGATTTTTTTCTTCCTGGTCTGACAGATTCCAAGAAGTTATCAGAGGCAAAGCGAGAAGCGTTTTATGAAGAAATTTGTAAAAGCGCTGTTGCTATCGGTATAGGCATTATAGGGGCAGAGGTTATTGATTCTATTAATATTTATGAAGCAACAAAAAAGGCAATGACTGAAGCAATTGAACTTCTAGCTGTTCAGCCTGATGAACTGCTTATTGATGCGATGAAGCTGCCGGTGCCTATTTCGCAGCAGTCAATCATCAAAGGCGATGCTACAAGCATTTCGATTGCTGCAAGTTCTGTTATTGCAAAAGTGACGCGAGATCGAATGATGAAAGAACTTGGTGAACGCTATCCTGCATATGGATTCGAAAAACATATGGGATATGGAACAAAACAACATTTAGAAGCAATCGAAAAATATGGAATTTTGCCAGAACATCGCCGATCTTTTGCACCGATAAAAAACCAAGTAAACTAGAACATGATACCCGAGCATATCTCTGCTTTTTAGCGCATGTTTCACATGCGGGATTTTAGGTTCAAAAAGAATATAGCCTATTTAAGTGGAGATATTGTAGAGGGTGAAGTTCGTAAATTATTTTCCTCTCAGTTCGCTTTAGTTATGAAGGTTGATTTACATGATCAACTATACGTTTAACGTCCGCAAAGCCTCATCGACTTCATAAGGTATAGTTAAGTACTATCTCCATAAAAATATCAATTTTCTTATTATTTCAATATTTTTCACTAGAATAGTAGACAATTAGACAATTATTTTTATACAATGAAAGCGCAGTCTATTTCGTGCAGTATAGTTTTGTGGTTGATTATGTTAGGAGGATGGGAAATGAATATCCATGAGTATCAAGGAAAAGAACTACTCAGAAAATATGGGGTTGCAGTACCAAACGGTCGAGTAGCTTTTACTGTTGAAGAAGCAGTTGAAGCAGCAAAGGAATTAGGTTCACAAGTATCAGTGGTGAAAGCACAAATCCATGCTGGTGGACGCGGTAAAGCGGGCGGTGTCAAAGTAGCAAAAAACTTAGATGAAGTTCGTACATATGCACAAGATATTTTAGGAAAGACCCTCGTAACACACCAAACAGGCCCTGAAGGAAAAGAAGTTAAGCGCTTGTTAGTTGAAGAGGGATGCGATATTAAGAAAGAATACTACATCGGTTTAGTTCTTGATCGTGCAACGTCTCAAGTTGTATTGATGGGTTCTGAAGAAGGTGGAACTGAAATTGAAGAAGTGGCGGAAAAAACGCCTGAAAAAATCTTTAAAGAATATGTAGATCCTGCGATTGGTTTACAAGCATTCCAAGCTCGCAGACTTGCATTTAATATTAATATTCCAAAAGAATTAGTTGGAAAAGCAGTTAAGTTCATGACAGGTTTATATACAGTATTTGTTGAAAAAGACTGCTCAATTGCAGAGATTAATCCTCTAGTTGTAACAGGTGACGGAGACGTTATGGCATTGGATGCGAAGTTAAACTTTGATTCAAATGCGCTGTATCGTCAAAAAGATATTCTTGAATATCGTGACCTTGAAGAGGAAGATGCTAAAGAAATTGAAGCATCTAAATATGACTTAAGCTACATTTCACTAGACGGTAATATCGGTTGTATGGTAAACGGTGCAGGTTTAGCAATGGCAACGATGGATATTATTAAGCATTACGGAGGCGACCCTGCTAACTTCCTGGATGTTGGGGGCGGCGCAACTGCTGAAAAAGTAACAGAAGCATTCAAAATTATTTTATCTGACCAAAATGTAAAAGGTATTTTCGTTAATATTTTCGGCGGGATTATGAAATGTGATGTTATTGCAACAGGTGTTGTTGAAGCAACGAAACAAGTTGGATTAAGCCTTCCATTAGTTGTTCGCTTAGAAGGAACAAACGTTGAACTTGGAAAAGAAATTTTACAAAAATCAGGCTTAAATATCACAGCTGCTGAATCTATGGCAGACGGCGCACAAAAAATCGTTTCACTAGTGAAATAGAAAGGCTGGGGGATAGGAATGAGCGTATTTATTAATCAAGATACAAAAGTAATTGTACAAGGAATTACAGGCGGAGTTGGCCTTTTTCATACACAGCAAATGTTAGAATATGGAACGAAAATTGTTGGTGGCGTAACGCCAGGTAAAGGCGGCTTAGAAGTAGAAGGTGTTCCGGTATTTAATACGGTTGCCGAGGCAAAAGAAAAAACAGGCGCAACGGCTTCTGTTGTATATGTTCCGCCAGCATTCGCAGCTGACTCCATTATTGAAGCAGTTGACGCAGATTTAGATTTAGTTATTTGTATTACGGAAGGTATTCCAGTATTAGATATGGTAAAAGTAAAGCGTTATATGGAAGGAAAACGTACGCGCCTTGTGGGACCTAACTGCCCAGGTGTTATTACACCGGAAGAATGTAAAATTGGAATTATGCCAGGGTACATTCACAAAAAAGGTCATGTAGGTGTAGTTTCACGTTCTGGTACATTAACATATGAAGCTGTTCATCAACTTTCTGAAGCTGGCATTGGCCAATCAACAGCTGTTGGTATCGGCGGTGACCCAGTGAACGGCACGAACTTTATCGATGTATTAAAAGCGTTTAATGAAGATGAAGATACGTATGCAGTAATTATGATTGGTGAAATCGGCGGTACGGCAGAAGAAGAAGCGGCAGAATGGGTAAAAGCAAATATGACAAAACCTGTGGTCGGCTTCATTGGCGGTCAAACAGCACCTCCGGGAAAACGTATGGGCCATGCTGGTGCTATTATTTCAGGTGGTAAAGGGACAGCGTCTGAAAAAATTAAAACAATGAATGAGTGCGGTATCCAAGTAGCTGAAACACCATCTGTTATGGGAGAAACACTTATTAAAGTGTTAAAAGAACAAGGCATTTACGAGCAGTGTAAGACTCATTAATAGAAGACATATAGCCTCCTTTGACCGGGGGCTATTTTGTCCATTTAAAAAGGAGATTGTAGAATGTCTGATTTACGGGAAAAATTAATTCATTTAGCACATTGTCCATCTGTTAATTGGAAACAAATTTTTACGCTACTTCAACAGAATTCTTCATTACAAAATCTCTACGAGTACTCTCCATCACAGCTTCAAAAACTATTGACTCTCTCGATTGAACGTGCTAATCAAATAAAAAAAGATTTGCAAACTATTCCAATACGAGATATCCTAGATAAATATGACGCTGAGAATATTCAATGTGTCACCATCCTAGATAATGAATATCCTGAACTTTTGCGCCATATTTATGATCCGCCTTGGGTATTATTTGCAAGAGGAAAGGTTTCTCTTCTACACGCTCCAGAAAGCTTAAGCGTTGTAGGAACAAGGAATCCCACTTCATATGGAACTGCAGCTCTGACTCATATTGTTAAGCCGATGCTGCATGAAGAATTTGTCGTTGTAAGTGGACTAGCTCTAGGGATTGACCAGGCTGCTCATGAACTGGCTATCGCTGAAAAAGCTAAAACGATTGCAGTTTTAGGCGGAGGGTTTTATAATATTTACCCAAGAGGAAACCAAAATTTAGCAAGAGAAATTGCGCAGCATCATTTGCTGCTTTCTGAATATGCCCCGTTTATGAAGCCGACGAAATGGTTTTTCCCTCGCAGAAACAGAATCATTAGCGGATTAACAGGAGGCACGTTGGTGGTGCAAGCAAAAGAAAGAAGTGGATCTTTTATTACCGCTGACCAGGCGCTTCAGCAAGGAAGAGAAGTATTTGCCATACCGGGTTCTATTTTTGAAGAAACATCATGTGGAACGAATAAGTTAATCCAATTAGGGGCAAAACTTGTGCAAAGCGCTGCTGATATTACAGATGAAATGATGTATATAAGATGAATGTTTCAAAGTAGTCATATTCTTGCATGGTATGAAATACTAGTGAGATACGTAGTAAAATCGTATGACTTATCTTTTGGACATTTGACAAACAAGAACCAAATATTTAATAATAATGAAGATTTTATTCTACCTCTTGAGGAGGAACAAATAGATGTCTGACTACCTAGTAATTGTAGAATCGCCTGCAAAGGCTAAAACAATTGAACGTTATTTAGGAAAGAAATATAAAGTAAAAGCATCGATGGGACATGTTCGCGATTTACCTAAAAGTCAAATGGGAATTGATATTGAACAGGATTACAATCCGAAATATATTACAATTCGCGGGAAAGGCCCGGTTTTAAAAGAACTAAAAACAGCGGCTAAAAAAGCAAAAAAGATTTACCTAGCAGCCGATCCAGACCGTGAAGGAGAAGCGATTGCATGGCACTTGGCGCACAGTTTGGATGTAGACATTGCATCGGACTGTCGCGTAGTATTTAACGAGATTACAAAAGAAGCGATTAAAGAATCTTTTAAACATCCCCGAGCAATTAATATGGATTTAGTAGATGCTCAACAAGCACGCCGTATTCTTGACAGGCTGGTTGGCTACAACATCAGTCCATTGCTGTGGAAAAAAGTGAAAAAAGGATTAAGTGCCGGAAGGGTTCAATCAATTGCAGTGCGGTTAATTATTGATCGTGAAAAAGAAATTGCAAAGTTTATCCCAGAAGAATACTGGACGGTAAAAGCAACTTTTCAAAAAGGGAACGACCAATTTGAAGGCCAGTTAATCGAATATCAAGGGAAAAAAGTAGAGCTATCGAATGAAAATGATGTAACCAACATTGTTAAACAATTAGATGGAAATGAATTTTCAATTTCTAAAGTAACAAAACGTGAGCGAAAGCGTAATGCGGCTCCTTCTTTTACCACGTCTTCATTACAGCAAGAGGCAGCGCGGAAACTGAACTTCCGAGCGAAAAAAACAATGATGATTGCGCAGCAATTATATGAAGGAATTGATTTAGGAAAAGAAGGTACAGTAGGTCTTATCACGTATATGCGTACCGATTCTACTCGTATTTCAGAAACAGCTCAAACAGAAGCTAGAGATTACATTACGAACGCATACGGAAATCAGTTTGTGGCAACGGAAAAGCGTAAAGAAAAGAAAAATTCGAACGCGCAAGATGCCCACGAAGCGATTCGTCCAACTTCAGCTCTTCGTAAACCAGGAGAGGTAAAAGAGTTCTTATCGCGTGATCAGTATCGACTGTATAAGCTAGTATGGGAGCGCTTCGTTGCTAGTCAAATGGCACCTGCAATTATGGATACAATGGCTGTAGATTTGAAAAATGGAGACGTAACATTTAGAGCAAACGGCTCGAAAGTTAAATTTCCAGGCTTTATGAAAGTGTATGTTGAAGGCAATGATGATCAAGTGGAGGAAAAAGAAAATCTTCTTCCAGACTTAGAAGAAGGAGAAGTAGCTTATTCTAAGGACATCGATGAAAAGCAGCACTTCACACAGCCGCCGCCAAGATATACTGAAGCTCGTTTAGTCAAGACATTAGAAGAGCTAGGCATTGGCCGACCGTCTACATATGCTCCAACACTTGACACGATTCAAAAGCGCGGGTACGTAGCGCTCGATAACAAGCGTTTTGTTCCAACAGAACTTGGAGAAATTGTACTAGAGCTTGTATTGGAGTTTTTCCCGGAAATTTTAGATGTAGAGTTTACAGCTAAAATGGAAAACGATTTGGATGAAGTGGAAGATGGTAATGTTCAATGGGTGCGTGTTATTGACGAATTTTACAGTGATTTTGAAAAACGCTTAGAACATGCTGAAAAAGAAATGCGCGAAGTGGAGATTAAAGATGAACCTGCCGGAGAAGATTGTGAAGAATGCGGTTCACCTATGGTATACAAAATGGGACGCTACGGAAAATTTATGGCATGCTCTAATTTTCCTGACTGCCGCAACACAAAGCCAATTGTAAAAGAGATTGGTGTAAAGTGTCCGAAATGTGAAGAAGGAAATATCGTTGAGCGAAAATCGAAGAAAAAGCGTACATTTTATGGCTGTGATCGATTCCCGGGCTGTGACTTCGTATCTTGGGATAAGCCGATTGCAAGAAAATGTCCGAAATGTGAAAATCTGCTTGTGGAGAAGAAACAGAAAAAAGGAACTCAAGTCGTCTGTACAAGTTGTGATTATAAAGAGGAAGCTCAGCAGTAAAAGAGAATGGGATGAATTCCCACACTTTAAATTTAAAAATAGCAGTTATATAAGATGCGGCGACATTGCTTCATGTGCTAAAATGGAAACGTTATTAGCGACATTGAGTAATGTCGCATTTTCTTTGTCCCGTTAAAAAAGGAAAAGACAAGTGAATGAATAAGTAAAATGATAGAAAAGATAGAAATGAAGTTGGAGGATTTACAATGAATGAACAAGTAATTAATGTTATCGGAGCAGGTCTTGCTGGAAGTGAAGCGGCTTGGCAAATCGCAAAGCGCGGTTTGAAAGTCCGTCTTTATGAGATGAGACCAGTAAAGCAAACACCTGCTCATCATACGGACAAATTTGCTGAATTAGTATGTAGTAATTCACTGCGTGCGAATACATTAACAAATGCAGTGGGTGTGTTAAAAGAAGAAATGCGATTATTAGACTCTGTAATTATTCGTTCAGCAGACGAGTGTGCGGTTCCAGCAGGTGGAGCACTGGCTGTTGACCGTCACGAATTTGCCGCTCGTGTGACGGAAAGCGTTAAAAACCATCCAAACGTAACGGTTGTTAATGAAGAGATTACGGAAATTCCACAAGGACCAACTGTTATTGCAACAGGTCCGTTAACGTCAAAAGATTTATCAGAAAAGCTGCGTGCGTTAACAAGTGAAGATTATTTATATTTTTACGATGCGGCTGCACCTATTATTGAAAAAGACAGCATTGATATGGATAAAGTATATCTTAAATCTCGCTATGACAAAGGGGAAGCTGCCTATTTAAACTGTCCGATGACAAAAGAAGAATTCCAACGTTTTCATGAAGCATTAATCAATGCAGAGACGGTTCCTTTAAAAGAATTTGAGAAAGAAATTTATTTTGAGGGATGTATGCCAATTGAAGTAATGGCTTCACGCGGAGAAAAAACAATGCTCTTTGGACCAATGAAACCAGTTGGGTTAGAAGATCCGAAAACAGGAAAGCGACCTTATGCAGTTGTTCAGCTTCGTCAAGATGATGCAGCAGGTACACTATATAATATCGTAGGTTTTCAAACACATTTAAAATGGGGAGCACAAAAAGAAGTATTAAGCTTAATTCCAGGTTTGGAAAATGCAGAAGTAGTACGCTACGGAGTTATGCATAGAAATACGTTTATTAATTCTCCTAAATTGTTAAAGCCGACGTATCAATATCGTGAGCGTGATGACTTATTCTTTGCTGGACAAATGACGGGAGTAGAAGGATATGTAGAATCAGCGGCGAGCGGACTAATGGCCGGAATGAACGCAGCTCGACTTGTACTTGGTGAAGAATTGGTTGTATTGCCGCAGGAAACGGCGATTGGCAGTATGGCTCACTATATCACACATACAAGCGCTAAAAACTTCCAGCCGATGAATGCCAACTTTGGCTTATTCAAAGAATTGGAAGTGCGAATCAAAAACAAACAAGAACGAAATGAAACGCTTGCTAAAAGAGCATTGGAAACTATTCAGAATTTTACAACAAAATAATCAAAATTGTTTGCAAGGGCTACTTAATTGTGATAATATTTAGTAGCCCTTGTGAGGTGATAACATTGGAATTTGTTAAAGATGTATTAAATTCCTTTCTAGAATATTTACAAATTGAGAAAAACTATTCAAAATATACAGTTGACTGCTATGAAAAAGACATAGGTATCTTCATGTCTTTTATGCAGGAAGAGCAAATACAAAACCTACAAAGTGTTACATATGCTGATGCAAGGCTGTTTTTAACACGCCTATATGAAAAGCAGTATTCAAAAAGATCGATGTCACGCAAAATTTCTTGTTTGAGAACGTTTTATCGTTACTTAAATAGAGAAGAATTAGTAGAAGATAATCCATTTGCGCTTGTTACCCTTCCTAAAAAGGAAGAGCGAAATCCTCGCTTTCTGTATGAAGAGGAGATTGTGAAATTATTTCAAATGAATGACTTAACAACTCCGTTAGGGCAGCGTAATCAGTCTCTATTAGAATTGCTGTATGCCACCGGAATACGAGTGAGTGAATGTGCATCTATTAAGCTTAGCGATATAGATTTTTCACTTCAAACTTTGCTCGTATATGGCAAAGGGAAAAAACAACGGTACGTGCCATTTGGCTGTTATGCCAAGGGCGCTCTTAGAGTATATATAGATAATGGAAGAAAGCTTCTTTTAAAAAAGGCTCCTTCTGATACTCATTCGCTCTTTTTAAATTATAAGGGGACACCGTTGACAGACCGAGGCATACGCTTAGTCATTGATCAGTTAGTAAAGAAGACCGCTGAGAATATACATATTAGTCCACACGTTTTGCGGCATACTTTTGCGACTCATATGTTAAATGAAGGGGCAGATTTACGTACAGTTCAAGAAATGCTAGGTCATGAACATTTATCAACCACTCAAATATACACACATGTGACGAAGGATCGTTTAAAGGCAGTTTATATGAATCACCATCCTCGCGCATAAAAGGAGGAGTTAATTTGTCTACTTTCCATGCTACTACGATTTTTGCGGTTCAGCATAACGGTCAATGTGCCATGTCTGGGGACGGACAAGTAACGTTCGGAAATGCTGTTGTTATGAAACATACTGCTCGAAAAGTAAGACGTCTATTTCAAGGGCAAGTTCTTGCCGGCTTTGCAGGTTCAGTAGCTGATGCATTCACTCTTTTTGAATTATTTGAAACGAAGCTTGAAGAGTATAACGGAAATCTTCAGCGTGCAGCCGTTGAGCTTGCTAAACAATGGAGAAGTGACAAAGTATTGCGAAAGTTAGAAGCAATGCTTATTGTTATGAACAAAGATAACTTACTATTAGTATCAGGAACGGGTGAAGTTATTGAACCGGACGACGGCATTTTAGCAATTGGATCAGGCGGAAATTATGCTTTATCAGCGGGACGTGCATTAAAACAACATGCAGGCGAACATTTAACAGCTAAAGAAATTGCAAAAGCAGCTTTAGATGTAGCAAGTGAGATATGTGTTTATACAAATGATCATATTATTGTAGAAGAACTGTAGGAAAGGGGATTTTTTTATGAATTCTCATTTAACACCTCGACAAATTGTAGAAAAGCTCGATCAGTATATTATTGGTCAAACGAAGGCAAAGAAAGCGGTCGCTGTTGCGCTGCGAAATCGCTATCGACGCGGTCTGCTAGACGAATCTTTACGTGATGAAGTTGTGCCGAAAAACATTTTAATGATTGGTCCTACAGGTGTGGGTAAAACCGAGATTGCACGCCGCTTAGCTAAGCTTGTCGGTGCACCTTTTATTAAGGTTGAGGCAACAAAATTTACGGAAGTTGGATATGTAGGACGCGATGTAGAATCAATGGTTCGTGATTTAGTGGAAACGTCAGTTCGACTTGTGAAAGAAGAAAAAATGAACGGCGTGCGTGATCGCGCTGAAGAAAATGCAAACAAGCGGATAGTAGAGCTTCTTGTTCCAAGCAAAAAGAAGCAGCAATCGTTTAAAAATCCGTTTGAAATGATTTTTTCAAACGGTACACAGTCAAGCGATGCGGATCCTGATCAAGATGAGGAAACGAATATTGCAACGAAGCGCAAGCAGATTGCTCATCAGCTTGCTTTAGGAGAGCTTGAAAATCATTATGTCACAATTGAAGTAGAAGAGCAACAGCCTTCTATGTTTGATATGTTACAAGGTTCGGGTATGGAACAAATGGGCATGAACATGCAGGATGCCTTAAGTAATTTTATGCCTAAAAAACAAAAAAAGCGCAAACTTACTGTTAAAGATGCACGAAAAGTATTAACAAATGAAGAAGCGCAAAAATTGATTGATATGGATGAAGTGACGCAAGAAGCTGTGAATCGTGCAGAACAATACGGAATTATTTTCATTGACGAAATTGATAAAATTGCTCAAAAAAGTGCTAATTCATCTTCCGCTGACGTTTCACGTGAAGGCGTGCAGCGAGATATTTTACCAATTGTAGAAGGGTCAACGATTGTTACAAAATATGGCGCAGTCAAAACTGATCATGTTTTATTTGTAGCAGCCGGTGCTTTCCATGTATCAAAACCGTCGGATTTAATTCCAGAATTGCAGGGTCGATTCCCAATTCGCGTTGAATTAACGAAGCTAACCGTTGAAGATTTTATAAACATTTTAGTAGAGCCAGATAATGCGTTATTAAAGCAATATGCGGCATTATTGGAAACTGAAGGTATACAAATTGAATTTTCTGACGATGCTATACGTAAGATTGCAGAAATTGCATATCAGGTGAATCAAGATACAGACAATATTGGTGCAAGAAGGCTTCATACGATTTTAGAACGTTTGCTAGAGGATTTATCGTTTGAAGCACCAGAAGTAACATTAGAGAAAATTGTGATTACTCCGCAGTACGTGGAAGAAAAATTAGAAAAAATCGCTAAAAACAAAGATTTGAGTCAATTTATTTTATAGAACTGAAATCGCAGGAGGAAGAGTACTAATGGATTTATTAGGGAAAACTAGAAAGATTAATGCAATGCTACAAAAAGCAGCTGGTAAACCAGTAAACTTTAAAGAAATGGCTGAAACACTTTGCGAAGTGATCGAATCAAACGTATTCGTAGTAAGCCGTCGCGGTAAATTATTAGGAATCGCTGTTAAACAGCAAATTGAGAATGCGCGCATGAAAGATATGTTAGAAGCACGCCAGTTCCCAGAAGAATATACTCAAAGCTTATTTAACATTCAAGAAACATCTTCTAACTTAAACATTGAAAGTCAATATACAGCTTTCCCAGTTGAAAATAAAGACTTATTTGATGCAGGACTAACAACAATCGTTCCAATTATCGGAGGCGGAGAGCGTCTAGGTACGCTTGTACTATCTCGTTTAGACCGTCAGTTCGAAGACGATGACTTAATCCTTGCTGAATACGGTGCAACGGTAGTAGGTATGGAAATTCTTCGTGAAAAAGCAGAAGAAATTGAAGAAGAAGCACGTAGCAAAGCTGTTGTACAAATGGCAATTAGCTCATTATCATACAGTGAGTTAGAAGCTATTGAGCACATCTTTGAAGAGTTAAATGGAAATGAAGGACTATTAGTAGCAAGTAAAATTGCTGACCGCGTTGGAATTACACGTTCAGTAATCGTAAATGCGCTACGTAAATTAGAAAGTGCTGGCGTTATCGAATCACGTTCTTTAGGAATGAAAGGAACTTACATTAAAGTTCTTAACAACAAATTCTTAGTAGAGCTTGAAAAATTAAAATCTAACTAAGTTTATGAACCAAAAAGCACACGGGCAAAGCCCGTGTGCTTTTTTTGTGTGCTCTCAGTACAAAAAGGCTCGCTGTGAGTTAAGACGATTCGTTCACTATTTTTACAAATCTATAACAAACTTCATATAAAAATCTAAAAATTATATTATAGAATCTTTAAATAGTAAAAAGATACTAGTTGATTACAAATCGTTACTTTTATTACATATTGTTCAGGACTTATGGTATATATTTTGATTTTGGATTTAAAAAATAGAGCTAAAGTATAGCATTGATGTTAAAATATGCTTGGAAAACGAATGAAAATTTTGGTTTATAGTCCAAAAGTTCTTAAAAAAGGATAGACATTGCATGAAGTTTTTCTTACAATAAGTTCTATGGTACTAAAGTCGAAATTTGTCTCATTTTTGAGGAAAATAGAATAGATAAGCAGGTGTAAGAATTGAGTTTGTTTTCAACTACTTTTCAAACAATTGAAAATGGAATTAGCTACGCGTCACAAAAGCAGCAGACGATTGCACAAAATATCGCAAACGTTGATACTCCAAATTATAAATCGAAAACAGTATCGCGTACGAGTGAATTCCGAGATTTATTACATAACGAGTTAGAAGCATATCAGACTGATTCAAAACATATCCCATTTTCCGATTCATCCCAGCGAGTGATTACCCAGCAAGGAAACACTTCCTATCAAGCAAATGGAAACAATGTGGATATGGATAAAGAGATGGCGGATATGGCTGAAAATCAAATTTACTATGAGGCGCTAGTAGATCGTTTAAATGGAAAATTTAATTCTCTTCAAACAGTCATTAGAGGAGGTAAATAAGTTTGACTATTTTTCAAAATATGAATATTACATCTTCAGCTTTAACTGCCAATCGTTTAAGGATGGACGTTGTTTCATCTAATATGGCGAATGCTGAAACGACAAGAGGGACGTACGTTAATGGTGAGTGGCAGCCTTACAAAAGAAAAATGGTTGTCATACAGTCTGATCGTTCGCCTTCTTTTTCGTCCCTCTTACACTCCGAAATTAATAAAAATCAAAACAATGGTGTAAAAGTCACAGATATCGTAGAAGATAATACTCCTTTTAATTTAGTATATAACCCGACGCATCCAGATGCGAATGACCAAGGGTACGTACAGATGCCGAATGTAGATCCTTTAAAGGAAATGACGGATTTAATTAGTGCTACTCGATCTTATGAAGCAAACGTGACGGTCTTTAATACAAACAAAAGTATATTAACAAAGGCGTTAGAAATTGGGAAATAAAGGAGCGATAAAATGATTAATGGTATCAGCAATCAAATAGCAATAGCAAAAACAGCAGCTTCTACTAGCACTGGACAAACAACTCAACAGTTTTCAACGTTTTTAAAAGACTCAATCAATGAGTTAAACAATACTCAACGCGCTTCGGATATAGCGACTGAAAAGCTTGCTAAAGGAGAAAACGTCGAAATCCAAGATGTGATGATTACTGCTCAAAAAGCAAGTATTACGATGCAAACGGCTCTTGAAATACGCAATAAAGCTGTTGAAGCCTATCAGGAAATGATGAGAATGCAAATGTAATTGAGCGGTTATTAAAGAAAATGAAAATAGTAATAACCGGAGGAATACCATGAATGAAAGAATAGCTCTTTATCGAGATAAGATGAAAGTCTTTTGGAATAACCGCAAAAAAGGACAGAAAATAGCCCTTATCGCTGCTCCTCTTGCGGCTATTCTAGTCATTAGTTTAGCATCTGTTTTTTTAAACCAGGATAAATTTGTCCCTCTTTATAGCAATCTATCGGCTCAAGAAACAGGACAAATCAAAGCGGAGCTTGATGCTAGAAGCGTTCCTTCAGAAATCTCTGATAACGGAACAACCATTTCGGTGCCTGAACAAAGCGTTGACTCGCTAAAAGTTGATTTAGCTGCACAAGGAATTCCTGATAGCGGAAGTATCGACTATTCGTTTTTTGGGAAAAATGCGAGCTTTGGTATGACAGATAATGAATTTGATGTGTTAAAACTCGATGCGATGCAAACTGAATTGGCTAACTTAATGAAAAACATTCAAGGAGTCAACGATGCAAAAGTGATGATTACCCTTCCCAATGAAAGCGTCTGGGCGAATGAAAAGCAGGGAGAAGCATCAGCATCGATTGTGCTTAATACAAAGGCTGGTTATAAATTTGATGATCAGCAAATTAAATCTCTTTATCATTTAGTATCCAAAAGTGTGCCAAACCTTCCTACAGATAATATCGTCATCATGAACCAATATTTTGAGTACTTTGATTTAAAAGGTAACGAAACGAATTCAGCTTCTAGCTCATTTGCTTCGCAGAACGAAGCGAAAAAAGAAGTTGAGCGAGATATTCAGCGTCAAGTACAGCAAATGCTAGGAAGACTGGTCGGTCAAGATAAAGTAATGGTCTCTGTTACAGCAGATCTTGATTTTACACAGGAAAATCGCGAAGAAAAGCTAGTAGAGCCTGTTGATAAAGATAATATGCAAGGAATTGCCGTTAGCGCTGAAAAAATTAATGAAACATTTTCTGGTAAAAATGCTCAAGATGGAGGCGTTGCTGGAACAGGAGAAGAAGATACAACAAATTACTCATCCAGTACAACAAGTGGAGACGGAGACTACGAAAAAAAAGAAGAACGAATTAATTATGAAGTGAATCGAATTCATAAAGAAATCGTCGAAAGTCCATACAAAATTCAAGATCTTGGCATTCAAGTAATGATAGATCCGTCCAATGCAAAAGGGAAATCACAAGTTTCCGATACGCTTGAGTCAGACGTTCAAAAAATGTTAGGTACAATTGTCCGTACTTCTATTTCAAAAGATGCAAATACGAAAGCTCTCTCGGATAACGCGGTCAGCGATAAGATTACCGTTTCCGTTCAGCCGTTTAATGGACAAGAAACAGCTGACAACACAGCAAGTTCAATTCCAGTGTGGATGTATATAATCGGAGGAGCACTGCTGCTTATTATTGTTGTTCTTATTGTGCTGTTGATTAGGAAAAGGCGTCAAGACTTAGATGAAGAGGAATATGATGAAGAGTATGATGAAACTTTTGAAGCATATGAAGCGGCACAAAAAGCCCCTGTTTTAAGTGCCGAACAGCAAACAAAAAGCAATCTTGAAACGTTAGCGAAGCAAGACCCGGAAGAGTTTGCAAAACTGCTGCGAACATGGATTAGTGAGGATTAGGAGGAAGGCTAATGGTAAAGGCTATGCAAAAAAATGAGTTAACTGGAAAGCAAAAAGCAGCAATTTTGTTGATTTGTCTCGGTCCGGATGTATCAGCTTCTATCTATAAACATCTTAGTGAAGATGAAATTGAGCAACTAACGCTTGAAATTTCTTCAGTGAGAAAAATAGAGCCGTCTCTAAAAGAAGCTGTGCTTCATGAGTTTGAACAAATAACGCTGGCTCAAAACTATCTTGAAAAAGGAGGAGTAAGCTATGCGAAACAGGTGTTAGAAAAAGCACTTGGACCAGAGCAGGCTATGATGATTATCAATCGATTAACTTCTTCTTTGCAAGTTCGTCCGTTTGACTTTGCCAGAAAAGCTGATCCTATGCAGCTGTTAAATTTTATTCAGCATGAGCACCCTCAGACGATTGCCCTTATTTTATCTTACTTAGAGCCGCCGCAGGCAGGACAAATCTTATCATCACTGCCTCAGGAAAGGCAAGCGGATATTGCAAGACGGATTGCAACGATGGGAAGTACGTCTCCGGAAGTTATTAATGAAGTGGAGAAAATTTTAGAGAGAAAGCTTTCTGCTACTGTTACCCAAGACTACACCCAAACAGGTGGTTTAGAAGCGGTAGTTGAAGTATTAAATGGAGTAGACCGAGCGACTGAAAAAATTATTATTGATACGCTTGAAATTCAAGATCCGGCATTAGCAGAAGAAATCAAACAGCGAATGTTTGTATTTGAGGATATCGTAACGCTCGATAACCGTTCTATTCAGCGTGTGATACGCGATGTAGAAAATGATGATTTATTGTTGAGCTTAAAAGTAGCAAGTGAAGAAGTGAAATCTATTATTTTTAAAAATATGTCTAGCCGTATGGTGGAAACGTTTAAAGAAGAAATGGAATTTATGGGTCCTGTGCGTTTGAAAGATGTAGAGGAAGCTCAGTCACGTATCGTTGCTGCAATTAGACGTTTAGAAGATGCTGGTGAAATTGTACTAGCTCGAGGTGGAGGAGACGATATTATTGTCTAATATCATTAAATCAACTTATACGAACAAACTTTCAGACGAAAATGCTAAGCACATTCAAGTCATTCCATTTGGTTTTCCGATACAAGATGAGCCCGCAGAAGAACATCTTCAGCAAGAAAATGCACAGCACGTTATTGAACAAGCGCACAGTGAAGCTGAAATAGTAAAGGCCGAGGCAGACGCTTACCGCAAACAAGCTCAAAACGAAGTTGAACGTTTGAAAAAGCAGTGGGAAGAAGAGAAGGTGCTGCTGTTTCAACAAGAACAAAAGCGAGGCTATGAAGAAGGATACGAAGAAGGGCTGCTTCAGGGAAAACAAGAGTATGAGCATGTATTAGCCATGTCGCGAAACATTGTTGAAGAAACAAAGAATCAGTACTACGAATATATAAATCAATCTGAAGAAGTCATCTTTGAATTAGGTTTCGCCCTCGCTGAAACGATTTTAAATGAGCAGCTTCAAAGAGATGAATCATTTTTATCACTTGTTGCAAGGTCTTTAAAAGAAGTTAGAGAACATAAAGAAATCCAGCTTTTTGTTTCTCCGAAAAAATATGCATATGTATGTGAACATAAACGAGAACTGTTCGATTTATTAAACGGAGAAACCGGGCTATTTATTTATGCAGATGAAAATCTTCAGGAAATGGATTGTGTCATCGATTCCTCTTATGGCCGTCTTGTTGCTTCTTTTGATAGTCAGTTAACAGAAATGAAGAAAAAATTAAAAGAACGTTTGTTAGAGGAGAGTAAACATGAAAGTCGCACAACTCATTCATGAAATCCCGCGCACATCTTCTTTTAAACGGTACGGGAAAGTTAGCCGAGTAGTAGGAATGATGATTGAATCTAGAGGACCTAGAACGTCAATAGGAGATGTTTGCTTTATTCATCTTAGTGAACGAGGAGATAAAATTCGTGCGGAAGTTGTTGGTTTTAACGGTGAGCACGTCATTTTAATGCCTTATACGTCTGTTCGATATATCGGACCTGGCTGCCTAGTGGAAACGACAGAAAAACCTCTGCAGGTAAGCGTGGGAAAAGAGTTAATAGGTCAAGTGCTTGATTCGTTAGGGAACCCTTTAGACGGGTCTGAACTTTCTCATTATTTGCCGTTTGTTTTAACTGATCAAGACCCCCCTAATCCCTTAGAGCGGCCGCCTATTGAACAGCCGATTGAAGTAGGGGTACGAACGATTGATAGTTTGCTAACAGTAGGTCAAGGGCAGCGCATAGGTATTTTTGCAGGAAGCGGTGTTGGAAAAAGTACGCTGCTCGGGATGATTGCACGCAATACAAAAGCAGATATCAATGTCATTGCCCTTGTAGGCGAGCGAGGAAGAGAAGTTAGAGAGTTTATTGAGCGAGATCTTGGAGAGGAAGGGTTAAAGCGCTCCGTTGTAGTAGTTGCTACCTCGGATCAGCCTGCTCTACTTCGAATGAAAGCAGCATATACAGCTACTTCTATTGCTGAATACTTTCGAGATGAGGGGCTGAGCGTCATGATGATGATGGATTCTGTTACTCGTGTAGCAATGGCTCAGAGAGAAATTGGATTAGCCGTAGGTGAACCTCCAACTACCAAAGGTTATACACCATCTGTTTTTGCTAGCTTGCCAAGGCTGCTTGAACGTACGGGAACTAATCAACATGGATCTATTACTGCTTTTTACACTGTATTAGTAGACGGTGATGATATGAACGAACCTATTTCGGATACGGTGCGAGGCATTATAGACGGACATATTGTACTAGACCGGGAGCTGGCCAATAAAGGTCAATATCCGGCCATCAATGTCTTAAAAAGCGTTAGCCGGGTGATGAACCATATCGTAAGTGAACGGCATAAAGAAGCAGCTGAAAAACTGCGTTCATTAATGGCTACCTATGCTAATTCTGAAGACTTAATTAACATAGGTGCCTACAAAAGAGGATCTTCTGCTTACATTGATGAGGCCATCCACTATCACCCTGTCATTGATGCATTTTTAAAGCAAAAAACGAACGAACATCCATCATTTGAAACAAGTGTAACAAAGCTCTGTGAACTGTTTGTGAAAGGTGAGTAAATATGGCATATGAATTTAGGTTATCTAAAATAATGGCAATCAAGTCAAATGAAAAAGATGAACTGCTATCTCAATATAATCAATCCTTACAGCAGTTTGAAACAGCGGGTGAAAAGCTTTATAAAAAGTTAAAAGAAAAAGAAACGCTGATTGAACAGCATACGGGCAAAATGAAGCAAGGGCTTTCTATTTTAGAAATTACGTCATTTCAGCAGTTTTTAACAAGTGCCGAACGAGTGATTGAGAGGCTGCAACAAGAGGTCATGTTTGCAAGACAGCAAATGAACTTAAAAAAACTGAAGCTAGAAGAAAAGAACATAGAAGTAAAGAAGTATGAAAAGTTAAAAAAGAGAGACTACGATTCTTATATAACCGCGGAAAAACAGTTAGAAGCGAAGCAAATGGATGAGCTGTCGCTACAGCAGTATATGCTGCATAGGAATTAGGTGGACAACATGGCTAATCAAAAAGAGTTAAGAGAAGAGTACGAAGAAGAAAAGTCTTACAGTAAAAGCCAAGTGTTTTTATTTTTAATCTTTATTCCAGCGGTGTTCCTCATCTTGGCGGCTTATATTGTTCTGACGCTTTTAGGCGTTAATGTAAATGATAAAGTTTCAGGTATTACACACGCCATTCCGTTTGTATCAAGTGAACAGTCGCAAAAAAATGAAAATATTCAAGAAAGCAATGAAGAAATACAAAAGCAGGTTGATAGCCTTCAAAAGAAGCTGAGCACGAAAGAAAAGCAAATCGCAGCTTATGAGAAAACGATCACTACAAAAGATCGTCAAATGGATGAACTAAAAATTGAAATGCGCGATATGGAAGAAAAAGCCGATGATGAAGCGGAAAAACAAAAGAACAATCAGCTGGCAAAAAAAGATGTAATTGCTACCTATGAAAACATGTCTCCTAAAAATGCAGCACTTATCTTTGCCGAATTAAAAGAAGACAAAGCGGTCGCGATGCTTAAGCAGTTCAAAGCGAGTACAAGAACGGCAATCTTAGAAAAAATGGATCCAAAAGTAGCTGCACGCTATACGACATTGTTAACAGATCAGATTGAGGAATAAAAGCAGAGGTGAAAACAGTGGAAATTTCACTACGTCCAGCAGCTGCATCAAAGTTAAACTGTGATGAAAAAGCAGCTGCTAGTCAGACTCAGGGTTTTTTTGAAGAAATCGTTCAGCAGCTTCAGCAGTTAGATACGCAGCCTTCAGCATCCGAGGAGAAATCATCAGATGAAACAGCGGTAGATCAAAACCTCTTGCAGGCGGTTGGGTTAATTGCGATTCAGTTAAGTGAAGCAGAAGATAAAGAAATGGAACCGGCTGTCTTATACGAACATCTAACCGAAATGATTAATAGGATTCCAAGTAGTCCAGATTTGGAACAGCCGCTTCTAAAGCTGCAGCACGTGCTAACAGACATGCAGCGGGCACCTGTTTCACCTGAAACAGACAGTCAAGAACAGTATTTAACTTCTATTTCTACCTTGCTGGAACTATGTAAAAATACGTCAGCTGTTTTTCAAACAGAGTTTGCTCAGCTGATGGAAGAACTACAAAAACCGCAGCTGCAGTCAGTGAAGCTTTCGGATACGCAGCTTGAGGGTTTGCGGAAAACTGCTGCTGAAAAAATAGAGAAAATTCATAAACAACCACGTGTATTAACCGATACCTTACATGAAAAGCGCTCAGCTGATTTCTTCGCCGTTGTTCAAGCAGCCCCAAAAAGTTCTGTAAGAGATATGACCGCTTTTCATAAAGAGGAAAAAGTGCCGCTTTTGAATCAGCTTCCATGGAAAAAAGATGTGATTTTACGTAACGAAAGTATGGATAGGGATAGTTCAAAAAAGGATAGTGAAATTTCTTTCACTGCTAACACGGCCGGGGCGACGTTAGAAAATACTCCATCATCTTTTAAATCTAAAGAAGCACCTAAGGTCCAAGAGTTTTCTATTGATCTAGGGCAAGTGAAATCTGATCATCAACAGTCTGACAATCTTTTAAATGAGCTGCAAAAAATATGGAGTAAAGCTTCGCTCAGTGCTGAAAAGGGAAGATCCAAGCTTTTCATTGCGTTATTTCCAAAACAGCTAGGTACGATTTCAATTGAAGTGCTTCAGCAAGAAAATGAAACGATTGCGCAAGTGGTTGTATCGTCAGCGAAAACAAAAGAGCTATTAGACGCTAACCTTTCGACTTTACGGCAAGTTCTGACTTCTCAGCATGTATCCGTTGATCAAGTCGATGTGGCCGCTGTTCAAGCAGCTCCAGAAACTTCTGTAAAAGATATGAACGCTTTTGGTAAACAAGAAAAAGTGCCGCAGTTTTCTATTGATTTAAGGCAAGCAACATCTGAGTATCAACAGTCTAGAGATCTGGTAAACGAATTGGAAAATATATGGAGTAAAGCTTCAATCAGTACTGAAGAGGGAGCATCCAAGCTTTCCATTAAGTTAGTTCCAAAGCAGCTAGGTACGATTTCAATTGAAGTGCTTCAACAAGATCATAAAACGATTGCGCAAGTAGTTGTATCGTCAGCGAAAACAAAAGAGCTGTTAGACGCCAACCTTTTCAGATTACGGCAAGCTCTCACATCTCAGCATGTATCCGTTGATGTTGATAAAGTTGGTGTGGACGCTGTTCATACCGCTTCAGAAAGTTCTGTGAGAAATACGAACGCTTTTCGTAAAGAAGAAAAAGTACCGTTTTTCAATCAGCTTCCATGGAAAAAAGATGTGGTATTACACAGCGAAAGTATAGATACAAATAGCTCTTTAAAAAATAGCGAAAGTTCTGCAGGTACAAACACAACCGGAGCGACAGTAGAGAATCAGTCATCATCCTTTGGAACTGGAGAAATGCCTAAGCTTCAGCAGTTCTCTATTTATCTAGGGCAAGCAAAATCTGACTATCAACAGTCTAGCAATTTGGTAAACGAGCTTGAAAAAATATGGAGTAAAGCTTCGTTCAGTACTGAAGAGGGAACATCCAAGCTTTTCATTAAGTTATTTCCAAAACAGCTAGGTGCGATTTCAATTGAAATGCTTCAGAAAGACAGTGTAACGGTTGCACGAATTGTCGTATCGTCAGCAAAAACAAAAGAGTTATTGGACTCCAACCTTTCAACTTTGCGGCACGGTCTCGCGTCTCAGCATGTATCAATTGATAAAATCGATGTGCTACTGTCAGAACAAGCGATGTCGTATAACAATGAAAATGATCAGCAAAAAGAAAGACAGGAAAAAGAAGCGTTTAAAAAAGAAGAAGAAGATCAAGATTCACAACAATTGGAAGAATCGGCTTCCTTTCTATCTTCTTTTGAAGCAGCGCTCATTAACTACAACGTATAGGTGATAACAATGACAAATGAAATTACGTCTGACTTGTATTTAAGCAATAGGGAGACACAAGTGAAGCAAACGGGAAACAGCTCGCTTGGCAAAGATGACTTTTTAAAGCTTTTGATTGCTCAGCTTCAAAATCAAGATCCAATGAATCCAATGCAAGACAAAGACTTTATTGCTCAAATGGCTCAGTTTTCATCTCTTGAACAAATGACAAATATGAGCACATCGCTCAATACGTTTTTAACGCAGTCTCAGGCTTCTCCTATTTTAAAAGGAAGCGAATTAATTGGTAAAACCGCTGCATGGTTAGATGAAGAAGGAAATAAAAAGCAAGGAGTCATTTCGACAGCATCTGTCAAAAACAATGAGGTATCGTTTAGGATCAATGATGAAAATCATACGGTACTTTCGCTAAACGAGATCTTAGAAGTAAGCAGTTAACCAACCAAATTTAAGGAGTGATTTTATGTTACGTTCGATGTATTCAGGAATCAGCGGCATGAAAAATTTTCAAACCAAATTAGATGTCCTAGGAAATAACATTGCCAACGTTAATACATACGGCTATAAAAAAGGACGTACAACGTTTCAAGATTTAGTGAGTCAGCAGGTAGCAGGGGCAACGGCACCGGGAGCTAACCGTGGAGGTGTTAATGCTAAACAAGTCGGGTTAGGTTCAAAGATTGGCACGATTGATACAGTTCAAACGGCAGGAAGCATTCAGTCAACGGGGCGTCCGCTTGATTTAGCTATTTCTGGAGACGGCTATTTTGTTGTAAATGATGGGAAATCGGACTACTACACAAGAGCTGGGAATTTTTATTTAGATAGCAGCGGTAATTTGGTGACGGGTGATGGACTGTACGTACAAAAAACTGGAGGAGGAAATATTAACATTCCTTCAACAAGTAAGAGCTACAGTATAGGAGCAGATGGAAAGGTTAATATCATAGATGCTAATGGAAATATAACTCCAAATACACCAACAATTGAACTTGCTAAATTTGCAAATAACGAAGGCCTCGAAAAAGCAGGAGGAAATCTATTTGCTAAAAGCGTAAACTCAGGAAATCCTTTAGTAGGAAACCCAGGAGCTAGCGGTACAGGAACTCTGGTATCAAGCGCCCTTGAAATGTCCAACGTTGATTTATCAGAGGAATTCACGGACATGATTGTTGCACAGCGCGGATTTCAAGCGAACACAAGAATTATTACAACATCCGATGAAATACTGCAAGAGCTAGTGAATCTGAAACGATAGGCGGGAGGAAGGAGTAAGTATTACTCCGATTGATTATGATCACTTTAACAAGGCTAAACGGCAAAACGTTTACGTTAAATGCTCTCTACATCGAGCAGGTTGAGGCATTTCCCGATACGACCATTACGCTAACGAATAACAAAAAGCTAGTGGTAAAGGATTCAGTTGAAGAAGTGAATGAGAAAGTGACGACCTATTATCAGCGAATTAACGTATTAGGGCTGCAGCAAACGACGGAGGAATAAAGTGTGTTTAAAAATAAGCTAATTAGTAAGATGATTATTATCATGCTTTCTCTTACTTTAATAGGAAGCATTGCTGTTATCGTGACGCTAAAGTATACAGGGCAGGCAAGTACTGAAAAAGGTCCATCTATCGACGATGTGATTAAAGCTTCTGTAGATGTAACGGATATTAAAACAAATTTAAAAAGCAATAACTACATCAGCATTTCATTTAAAATTCAAATGGATAGTAAAAAAGCAGCGGCAGAGCTTCAAAAAAGAGATTTTCAAGTAAGAGACATTATTATCAAAAGGCTCTCAGATATGAGCGCCCAAGATTTTGAAGGAATGCAAGGACTCAGCACGTTAGAAACAGATATTGCAAAACAAATTGATCAATTAATGGAAAACGGACATGTTGTTAAAATTTATACAACGTCTAAAGTGTTGCAGTAAAGAAAAAGGGAGGGAAGCTAGTGGCAGGGGATGTATTATCACAAAATGAAATTGACGCCCTATTATCCGCGTTATCAACCGGAGAGATGGATGCTGATGAGCTAAAAAAGGAAAATAAAAAACAGCGTATTCGTACATATGATTTTAAACGCGCCCTGCGTTTTTCAAAAGATCAGATTCGCAGTTTGACGCGAATTCATGAAAATTATGCGCGCATGCTCATCAACGTCTTTTCGGCGCAGCTTCGTAACATTGTACAAGTGTCCGTTGTATCAGTGGATCAAATTCCGTATGAGGAGTTCATTCGTTCTGTTCCGAAAGTAACCATCTTAAATGTGATAGCCGTCCCTCCTTTAGAAGGGCATATCATTATGGAAGTCAATCCAAACATTGCCTATGCGATGCTTGACCGCTTGCTCGGAGGACAAGGAGAGAGCGGTGGGAAAATTAGTAACTTAACGGAAATTGAAACGAGCTTGGTTCGAAACTTGTTAGAGAAAACGTTAGATAGTATGAGAGAAGCTTGGAGTTCTATTGCGGAAATTGAGCCTGAAACATCAGAGTTTGAAGTGAATCCTCAGTTTTTGCAGGTGATTTCACCAAATGAAATTGTCATCGTCATTTCATTAAACGTACAAATTGGAGATGAAACGGGCATGATCAATCTATGTATTCCGCACGTGACGCTTGAGCCGATCGTGTCCAAACTGTCCGTTCATTACTGGATGCAATCTTCGAAAAAAGAACCTAATGTACAAGAGGTTGAACAGCTAAAGGAACAAATCAATGATGCGGAATTGCAGGTTGTAGCCGAGCTAGGAACAGCGGATATTTCAATTGAAGATTTCCTAGCATTAGATGCAGGAGATGTTATTCGACTGCAAACAAGCGTTCATAATCCGTTAACTATTTACGTCGGAGAACAACCTAAATTTATTGCACAGCCTGGAAAAGTCAGTCGGAAAGTTGCTGTGCAAATTCTAGATGATGTTAAGAGGAGGAACTAAAGGAATGAACGATGACATGCTTTCGCAAGATGAAATTGCTGCGTTGTTAAAAGGAACTTCTTCACTTGACGAGTTCTCAGAGCCGAATAAGTCAAGTCAAGTAGACGATTACTTTACGGAAATGGAAAAAGATGCGCTTGGCGAAATTGGAAATATTTCGTTTGGCAGTTCAGCAACAGCGCTATCGGCTTTATTGAATCAAAAAGTCGATATTACCACACCGTTTGTATCGCTCGTATATAAAGAAGAGCTGACGGATGAATTTCCAAATCCTCATGTCGCTGTGCAAGTTCAGTATACGGAAGGCTTTTCTGGTACGAATTTGTTAGTTATTAAACATGAAGATGCAGCTGTTATTTCAGATTTGATGCTTGGTGGAACGGGAGAGAATCCGACGGAAATCATGGATGAAATTAAGCTGAGTGCAGTGCAGGAAGCGATGAATCAAATGATGGGTTCTGCAGCGACGTCTATGTCTACGGTATTTCAAAAGAAAATTGATATCTCTCCGCCGAGCTTAGATATTTTAAATATTCAAAAAGGGGAAGGCACAGAGCTGATTCCCCAAGATGACGTCTTTGTAAAGGTCTCTTTTAATTTGAAGGTAGGCACATTAATCGATTCGAATATTATGCAGCTTTTATCGATATCTTTTGCCAAAAGCTTGGTGGAAGAGCTCTTAGTTCCAAGCGCAGAAGATACGGCAGCTTCTATTGAAAAAGAATCAGATCTTAACGAAAAGCAAACAGAACCGCCGGCAGCTGAATACATACAGCATGAAGAAACGCAGCAGGCAGAACCTGGTCATGTATCAGTTGATGTTCAGCCCGCATCGTTTGCAGAGTTCGAGCACGTGTCTTCTCCTCAAGGGGATTCACGAAATTTAGACATGCTGCTTGATATACCGCTTCAAGTTACCGTGGAGCTTGGAAGGACTAAGCGAACGGTTCAAGAGATTTTAGCATTATCTTCTGGTGCAATCATTGAACTTGATAAACTAGCAGGCGAACCAGTAGATATCTTGATTAATAGCAAATTAATTGCAAAAGGTGAAGTGGTCGTCATTGACGAGAATTTTGGCGTTCGCGTAACGGATATTATTAGTCAAAGAGACCGTATTAACAAACTAAAGTAAGGATTTTTAGGAGGAGTAGAGATGGGAAACCGAATTTTAATTGTAGATGATGCTGCATTCATGCGCATGATGATCAAAGATATTTTAACGAAAAATGGATATGAAGTAGTAGCGGAAGCGGCAGACGGCCAGCAGGCCGTGGAGTTATTTAAAGAGCATGCACCAGATCTTGTCACAATGGATATTACAATGCCTGAAATGGATGGAATTACGGCCTTAAAAGAAATTAAAACCATAAAAAGTGATGCTAAGGTGATTATGTGTTCAGCCATGGGCCAGCAGGCAATGGTGATTGATGCCATTCAAGCAGGGGCAAAAGATTTTATCGTTAAGCCTTTTCAAGCAGATCGTGTATTAGAGGCAATTTCAAAAGCAATTGGATAAACAACAGATTGGCGGGGCTTTCCCGCTAATCTTACACTATGTTGAAGTAAGAGGTGGCAGACAATGCTGCGAAAGTTCGTAATTGCTGCGCTGTTAATAAGCGTATTAGCAGGATCAAATCAAATCGTCTATGCAGAAAGTGGATCTGCATCGGTAAAAGAATGTTTGGAAAAAACGGAGAAGTGTTCAGAGAGTGGGAGTACTGATTCAAAAGAAAAAACTGAACTCCAGGGGACACCTACGCTTTCAGCTGGAGATATCGTGAAGATGATATTCGCGTTTTTACTTGTAATTGGGCTGCTTTTTGTGCTCTTAAAATTTGTCAATAAAAAAGGAAGGCTGCTGCAAAAAAATAAAGTAGTACAAAACTTGGGCGGTACAAATGTTGGAAGCAGCAAATCTGTACAAGTAGTTAAAGTTGGAAATCAGCTTTTTATCATTGGAGTCGGTGAAAATGTGCAGCTTCTTTCAGAAATTACAGGGCAAGAGAAACAGCAGCTGCTTACGCAGTATGAGGAACAACAGAAAAACGAGAGCGAATATAAAGTCGTACTACCGTCTTTTTTAGAAAAATTGACTTCTAAAAAAGAAGAGAAATCTAGTCATTCTTTTCAACAGCTTTTTCAGAGAGAAATGAATGAAATGAAAATAAAAAGGCAAAACGTACTAAAAGAGTTAGAAAGGAACAAAAAGAACGATGAATGAAGTGATGAACCTCTTTAACTCGAGCAGTCCTACAAATATTTCCACGTCTGTTCAGCTCTTGTTGCTGCTGACGGTGTTTTCGGTTGCTCCTGGAATTTTAATTATGATGACCTGCTTTACACGCATTGTCATTGTGCTGTCATTTGTACGTACATCGCTCGGGACACAGCAAATGCCTCCTAATCAAATATTAGTTGGTTTATCGCTGTTTTTAACGTTTTTTATTATGGCACCCACTTTTTCTCAGGTGAATGAACAGGCGCTTCAGCCGCTTTTAAAAGAAAAAATCACGCTGAATCAAGCCTATGAAAAAGCAGCTGAACCGATGAAAGAATTTATGAGTGCTCATACAAGACAAAAAGATTTAGCTCTTTTTTTAGAATATGCGGATATAGATAGACCATCCTCTGTTCAGGATATTCCCTTAACGGCGCTCGTCCCAGCCTATGCGATCAGTGAGCTAAAGACAGCATTTCAAATTGGATTTATGATTTTTATTCCTTTTCTCATTATCGATATGATTATAGCAAGCGTGCTGATGTCTATGGGAATGATGATGCTTCCTCCCGTTATGATTTCGCTCCCTTTTAAAATTTTACTATTTGTACTGGTTGACGGCTGGAATTTAGTTGTTAAATCATTATTAATAAGTTTTCAATAGGTGATAGACAATGAATGGAGAATTTGTCATTTCGTTAGCAGAAAAAGGCGTGTATACGATCTTAATTGTATCTGGCCCTTTATTGCTGCTGGCCCTTGTAGTTGGGCTCATTATTAGTATTTTTCAAGCAACTACCCAAATTCAAGAGCAAACTCTTGCTTTTGTTCCTAAGATTGTAGCGGTCTTAGTAGGGATTGTATTTTTTGGTCCGTGGATGTTATCAAAAATGATTTCATTTACATATGAAATTTTTTCAAATCTGTATCGGTACGTAGGATAGCTATGAGTCAGTTGATCTTATCCTATCCCGCGTTTTTACTAGTGCTAGTGCGGGTAACGTCTTTTTTTATCACGGTTCCGCTATTTTCATACAAAACGATTCCCGCAGTTCATAAGGTAGGTTTGTCTGCCTCTCTATCCGTCATTATTGCGACAACGATTGATTTACCCGTCGTTTCGTTAGATGCACAGTTTGTACTTTTAGTAGTAAAAGAATGTGCTGTTGGGTTGTTTATTGGTTTGACTGCGTATGTATTTATTATGGCTATTCAAATTGCCGGAGGTCTCATCGATTTTCAAATTGGGTTTGCGATTGCCAACGTAATAGATCCGCAGACAGGGGCGCAAAGTCCGATACTAGGTCAATATTTATATGTATTTGCTCTCCTATTTTTATTATCGACCAATGGACATCATTTATTAATAGACGGCATCTATAATAGTTATTTAATTATTCCGTTAGACAAAACAGCCTTCCCTGTGGGAAGCCAAGCATTTGCTACACACATCATAACTGTTTTTTCATCGATGTTTTTAGTAGCTGTTCAAATGTCTTTACCTTTGGTAGGTTCATTATTTTTAGTAGATATCGCGCTTGGAATTGTCGCAAGAACCGTTCCGCAGTTAAATATTTTTGTAGTGGGATTTCCGGTAAAAATTATTGTTGCCTTTATTTTGCTGATTGTCGTGATGGGGAGCATGTTTTATATGATGCAAATCATATTTGAACAAATGATAGAAGCGATGCACGCGATGATCCGCATATTAGGAGGGGTGTAGCTTTGTTTTTAGTAAAAGTTGATTTGCAATTTTTCGCGGGAGAAAAAACGGAAAAAGCTACACCTAAAAAAAAGCAAGACTCTAGAAAAAAAGGACAGGTAGCTAAAAGTCAAGACGTTACAACTGCGCTCATCCTTTTAATGGTTTTTCTTTATTTTTTGTTTGGAGCTAAACAGTTTTTACAGCAAATGATGAAGTTGTTAAGAGAAGCTTTTCAAACGTATATGCTTGAGGAAGTGACGGCAGAGCGCGTATTTGCAATGTTTAAGCACCTTCTTCCTTCAATAGCCCTTGCAGCAGGTCCTGTTATGCTCGCAGCTTTTATTGCTGCGCTCGGAGCGAATTATATGCAAGTTGGCATTCTTTTTTCCACGGAGGCTCTTCAGCCTAAGTTAGAAAAGATTAACCCTATTAGCGGAGCCAAACGGATTTTTGCCATGAGAGCGCTGGTAGAACTAATCAAGTCAACGCTGAAAATTATGTGTATCGGAGCCGTCACGTTTTTTATCTTATGGATTCACATAGAAGATGTATTAAATTTATCTCAAAAAAGCATAGGGGACTCGCTGGTTGTTCTGTCTAAGCTTGTTTTTCAAATGGGACTTGCAGCCTCGCTTATGCTTTTATTTTTATCGCTGCTTGATTATTTGTACCAAAAGTTTGATTTCGAGAAAAATATTCGAATGTCAAAGCAAGATATCAAAGATGAGCATAAAAACATTGAAGGGGATCCTCTAATCAAATCAAAAATAAAGCAAAAGCAGCGGGAAATGGCAATGTCTCGCATGATGCAAGAAGTTCCAAAAGCAGATGTCATCATTACAAACCCCACTCATTATGCCATTGCTTTAAAATATGATGAAGAAAAAATGGATGCTCCCTATGTTGTAGCCAGCGGCGTGGATTTTATTGCTCAAAAGATTAAAGGGATTGCCAAAAGCCATGAAATCATCATGGTAGAGAACCGCCCGCTGGCAAGAGCACTTTTTGACCAAACCAAAGTAGGAGATGCAGTACCCGAAGAATTTTTTAAAGCGGTGGCTGAAATATTAGCTTACGTATACCGCATTCAAAATAAAATGTAACGTTACGCTATTGTAAGGAGAGAAAAATTAATGTCTGCAAGAGAACTGCCAGTTGTTATAGGTGTTGTACTCATTATCGTCATGCTTGTTATTCCGTTGCCTTCATGGTTATTAAGTATTTTAATCATGATTAACATTTCTCTTGCGCTGCTTGTACTGCTCGTTTCCATGAATATGAAAGAACCTTTAGAGCTATCGGTATTTCCGTCTTTGCTGCTGGTTCTTACGCTGTTTCGATTAGGTTTGAATGTATCGACAACACGTTCAATCTTAGGAACAGGAGAAGCAGGCGGAGTGGTGGAAACATTTGGCCACTTCGTTATTGGAGGCAATCCGTTAGTGGGCTTTGTTGTCTTCATTATTTTAATTATCATTCAGTTTCTCGTTATTACAAAAGGAGCGGAGCGTGTTTCTGAAGTAGCCGCACGCTTTACTTTAGATGCGATGCCGGGTAAACAAATGAGTATTGATGCAGATTTAAATGCAGGTATGATTTCAGAAAAGCAAGCAATTGACCGCCGTGAAAAAATTCAGCGCGAAGCAGATTTTTACGGAGCAATGGATGGAGCTAGTAAATTCGTCAAAGGTGATGCCATTGCAGGGATTGTCATTACCCTTATTAATATCTTGTTTGGAATTATTATCGGCATGCTGCAAATGGGAATGTCCATCACTGAAGCATCCCAAACCTTTACTTTGTTAACAGTAGGCGATGGGTTAGTGAGTCAAATTCCAGCTCTTATGATTTCAACAGCGACAGGTATTATCGTCACTAGAGCTGCTTCAACAGGCAATTTGAGCGAAGATATTACCCAGCAGCTGTTTGCTTTTCCCGTTATGCTTTATGTCACTGGAGGAACGATTGCGGCTCTTGGTTTAATTACGCCAATTAATGATGTTATTACAATGCCTATTGCTATTTTGTTAGGAGTGGGAGGCTATTATTTGTCTCGGGCTAAGCATCAGGCGGTTCGTGAAGAAATGGCGCCTACTGAAGAAGAGCTTGAAGACAATGAAATGAAAAGTCCGGAGAGTGTTGTCAATCTATTAAGCGTTGATCCAATTGAATTTGAATTTGGGTATGCATTAATTCCGCTTGCTGATACGAATCAAGGAGGCGATCTGCTTGATCGAATTGTGATGATTAGGCGACAGCTGGCACTTGAGCTAGGATTGGTCATTCCGGTTGTTCGCATCAGAGACAACATTCAGCTTCAGCCCAACGAATACTGTCTTAAAATAAAGGGCAATGAAGTGGCAAAAGGGGAGCTGCTGCTCGATCACTACTTAGCAATCAGTCCGGGAATGGATGATGATTTGATTGAAGGAATTGATACGTTAGAGCCAGCTTTTAAAATGCCTGCAAAATGGATTAGTGAGTCGGTGAAGGAGCAGGCTGAGATGTTCGGGTATACCGTTGTTGACCCACCGTCGGTTGTGTCTACGCACATAACAGAAGTTATAAAATCGTATGCGCATGAGCTGATTGGAAGGCAGGAGACAAAGCAACTAATCGATCACACAAAAGAAACGTATCCTATATTAATTGAGGAAGTAACGCCTAATCCGCTTTCTGTTGGAGACATTCAAAGGGTACTGGCAAAGCTTTTAAAAGAAAGCGTCTCAATTCGAAATTTACCCATTATTTTTGAGGTGCTGGCCGACTACGGCAAAATGACGTCAGACACCGATTTGTTAACTGAATATGTCCGGCAAGGACTCGCAAGACAAATTACCAGTCAATACACGGTCCAAGAAGGTCTGCTTCGAGTTCTTACCCTTTCAGGAAAAGTTGAAAAAACGATGGCTGAAGCTGTTCAACAAACGGAGCATGGGAATTATTTATCACTAGACCCTAGCGTTTCACAAGCTATCGTAGAAAGTATAGCCAATCAAACAGAAACACTTTCTTTTCAAGAACAGTCTCCAATTGTGTTATGTTCTCCTGCGGTGAGGATGTACGTGCGTCAAATCACTGAGCGGTATTTTCCTCATATGGCGGTTTTATCATATAACGAGCTAGAAGCAAATGTTGAAGTTCAAAGTGTTGGAGTGGTGGATATCTGATGAAAGTAAAAAAATACGTAGTAGCATCTATGCCGCAAGCTATGAAAGCCATTCGTTCAGATTTAGGTGAGGAAGCGGTTATTTTACATTCAAAACAAATTCGAACAGGAGGGTTTCTTGGCTTATTTACTAAGGCAAAAATAGAAGTATTGGCAGCTGTCGATTCTGTAGAAAGGCTGAGCGTAAAGAAGAACTCATCGCCGCCAGAACCCAGTATGGAAGATAATCAATCTTTTATGAAGCAGCAGCTCAGTGAGTTAAATACTCTTCTCTCACAAATGAATCAAAAGCCAAAGGTTTCTTCAGGTTCATATCCAAAAGCAGTGGAGGATGTGCTTGCCTATTTGCGTTTGCAAGAAATAGACGAAGCTATTTTAAAAAGCATAGAGGCTCCTATGCTAGAGTACTACTACTTACATCGCCCTCACTCAAACCAACTTATGGAGTGGACGAAGAGCTGGTTTGTCAATCAGTTTAAAGCAAGTGAATGGAGCGGCCCTTTCAAAAAATATGTAAGTGTAGTAGGACCAACAGGTGTCGGTAAAACAACAACTCTTGCTAAATTGGCCGCAAAGTGTGTCCTGGAATACAATCAAAAAATAGCATTTATTACAACTGACACGTATAGAATTTCAGCGATTGAGCAGCTCAAGACGTACGCTTCGATCTTGAATGCTCCTTTAACGATTTGTTATAACGGAGCAGATTTTAAAAAAGCTTTGCTAGAAACGGAAGCATACGATGTGATTTTTATTGACACAGCAGGCCGTAACTTTTTGGAACAGCAATATGTAAATGATTTAAAGAAAATTATTACGTTTCAAGAAGATTTGCAAACGTTTCTTGTTTTAGCACTAACGTCAAAAGTATCAGATATGAAAGCTGTATATGAACGTTTTGCTAGTCTGCCTGTTGATCACTTGATTTTTACGAAGCAAGATGAAACAACCCACAAAGGCTCGCTTTTAAATATGTTATATCATTACGGCAAGCGAGCTGCTTTTACAACAAACGGGCAGGATGTACCAGAAGATGTTTCGGCATTTAAAATAAAAGAGTTTATTGACGATGTGTTTGGAGATTGGAAAGATGAATGATCAAGCAGCAGTTTTAAGAGAAAAAGTGTTAAAGAAGCATCAAAACTCTTTAAGGAATTGTAAAACACTAGCCGTGTTAAGCGGAAAAGGAGGAGTTGGAAAGTCGAATCTATCATTAAACTTATCTCTTGCACTAACGAAGCAAAAGCAAAGAGTTCTTCTTTTTGACATGGATATAGGGATGGGAAATATTGATATTCTGATTGGTCAAACTGCTTCATATACGATGGTTGATTTGCTGGAAAAAAAGCTTTCCATCCAGCAAATTATTAAAAAAGGTCCTCAAAATTTAGCTTATGTGGCTGGTGGAACAGGAATTTCCTCTGTATTTGAATGGTCTCCATCAGATCTTGCTCATTTAATACAAGAATTAAATTCGTTAACAAATCAATATGATTATATGATTTTTGATATGGGAGCGGGCATGTCAGAGAGTGTGCTTAAGTTTTTAAAAGCTGTAGATGAAATGATCGTGGTCACAACACCAGAACCTACATCTATAACAGATGCCTACGCTGCTATTAAGCTAGCAGCTTCCTATTCTGTATCAGCACCGGTTCGTCTTATTATTAACAAAACGCTTTCTGACAAAGAAGGAAATGAGACGTATGAACGATTTAACCGAGCTGTTCAGCAGTTTTTGAACATATCTATTTCTCTATTAGGTATTGTACCAAACGATCAAGCTGTCCAGAAAGCGGTCAATCCCCAAATGCCTTTTTTGCTTCAAAATCCAGCATCTAAAGCAAGTATAGCACTAATAGAAATGGTGAGTATTCTTATTCCCCACGACAATAGGATAACGGCTAAAAACGAGGGAATGTTTATTCGGCGCCTCAAACGATTTTTTCTTGAAAGGTAGGAAATTAGAGTGAATGAAATAAAGGTGCTTATTGTAGATGATTCTGCATTTATGCGAAAGCTAATCGGCGATTTTTTAGCATGTGACAGTCGTTTTCACGTTGTGGGTACCGCACGTAATGGTGAAGAAGGGTTGAAAAAAGCGCTCGAGCTGTCGCCAGACATTGTGACACTTGATATTGAAATGCCCAAAATGAATGGCTTAGATATGTTAAAACAGCTCATGCGCGTGAAGCCCCTTCCTGTTGTCATGTTATCGAGTACAACAATAGAAGGTGCTGAAAATACGCTGACCGCTATGCAGTACGGCGCAGTTGATTTTGTTGCTAAACCTTCGGGAGCTATTTCGCTGGACTTACATAAAGTGAAAGATGAGCTTATCTCTAAACTATTGCTTGCTAGTAAAGCCAACATATCTTCAAGCAGTCATCAGCACGCGCAAAACAGCAGTGTATATAACCTCCCGATGGGGACGAAAGTGAACAAAATGATTTGTATTGGCACTTCTACTGGAGGACCGCGTGCACTGCAAGAAGTATTATCAACTGTTTCAAAAGACATAAACGCACCTATTTTTATTGTGCAGCATATGCCGTCAAATTTTACAAAATCATTAGCAGCTAGATTAAATCAGCTGTCTGATATTGAAGTGAAAGAAGCAAAAGACAATGAAATCGTTCGCTCAGGATGTGCGTATATTGCGCCTGGAGGTTTTCATATGACGGTTGTAGAGAAAAAAGGACAGCTCAGCATTTGTTTAGATACTTCTTCACCTGTAAAGGGACATCGCCCCTCAGTGGATCGTTTGTTTCAGTCGATTAGTAAAATTTCAGGTTATCAAACGCTTGCCATTGTGTTGACGGGAATGGGGGCGGATGGAACGGAAGGCGTGATTGAGTTAAAGAAAAATAAAGATGTGCTTGTACTAGCTGAATCTGAGGAAACTGCTGTCATTTATGGGATGCCCAAATCAGCCGTTTCTACAAAACTTGTTGATTATATTGAACCGCTGAGAAACGTTGGAAGCTTTATTTCTCGCTACGCACAGAAATAGGAGGGGAAGTTACGATGGATATGAATCAATATCTAGAAGTGTTTATTGAAGAAAGCAGGGAACATCTTCAAAACGTTAATGACCAGCTAATACGTTTTGAAAAAAATACCGATGATCTTGGCTATGTAAACGAAATTTTTCGGTCTGCTCATACGTTAAAAGGTATGTCTGCAACAATGGGATTTGATGATTTAGCACAATTAACTCACAAAATGGAAAACGTGTTAGATGCTGTTCGAAATCACCAACTCGACGTTCATACGGAAGTTCTTGATGCTTTGTTTGAATCAGTCGATGCGCTAGAAATAATGGTTCAATCTATTTCTGAAGGCGGCGATGGTCAGCTTGATGTCAAATTGCTTGTTCAAAAGCTGCAGCGTATTGTAGCAGAGGAACCCGTAGCACAGCATGCAGCTTCTTCGATTGAGTACGATGAATTAGTACAAACGCTGCTCAGCCAAACAGCAGACCAAGGGTTTAACTCGTTTGAAATAACCGTACAGCTTGAACGCACCTGCTTATTAAAAGCTGCACGCGCTTATATGGTATTTGATGTGTTAGAGCAAGCAGGAGACGTTATTAAGTCAGCGCCAACTGTTCAAGATATCGAACAAGAAAAATTTGAATCGTCTTTTATCGTTATATTAGTAACAAACGAATCACAAGAAAAGCTGCAGGCGAGCCTCATGGAAGTCTCTGAAGTAGAAAGTGTGAAAATTGCTGCGGTCCCCGTGAAAAAGGAGACAGAAATGGAGGAGCTTGTTTCACCAGAAGTAGCAGCAGCGATACAGGAAGTTACTGTGTCAGCACCTTCTAAATCGCCTGTTGAAGAGAAAAGACAGCCCTCAAATAACAAGACGATTCGAGTTAATATTGACCGTTTGGACAGTCTCATGAACTTGTTTGAAGAACTAGTTATTGATAGAGGCAGGTTAGAACAAATATCAAAAGAATTGAATAATAGCGAATTAGACGAAACGGTAGAGCGGATGTCTCGTATTTCTGGAGATTTGCAAACGATTATTTTAAATATGCGTATGGTGCCTGTAGAAACCGTTTTTAATCGTTTTCCCCGTATGGTGAGACAGCTTTCAAAAGATTTAGGGAAACAAATTGAACTTCAAATTGTCGGAGCTGATACAGAGCTGGACCGGACCGTCATTGATGAAATTGGAGATCCGCTTGTTCACTTATTAAGAAATGCCGTTGACCACGGAATTGAAATGCCTCAAGCACGCTTAGAGAACGGAAAGAATGAAAAGGGAACGATTCGCCTTAAAGCTTATCATAGCGGAAATCATGTCTTTATTGATTTAGAAGATGACGGGGCGGGCATCAATCGTGAAAAGATACTGCAAAAAGCGTTAGATCGAGGAATTATTGATGAGAAAACAGCTGAAACGCTGACGGATAAACAAGTGTACGAGCTCATTTTCGCTTCGGGCTTTTCGACGGCTGAGCAAATTTCAGATGTTTCCGGACGAGGAGTAGGTTTAGATGTCGTGAAAAACACGATTGAATCGCTAGGGGGTTCTGTAACGATCGATTCTAACGAAGGATACGGTTCGCGTTTTTCTATTCAACTGCCGCTCACTCTGTCTATCATTTCTGCTTTACTCGTGCAAATGAGTGAAGAGCGCTATGCCTTGCCGCTTTCTTCGATTATTGAAACAGCTATTGTTCAGCCGAAAGAGGTCATGCATGTACACGGTCAAAAGGTTATTGACTTTCGAGGAGCCATTATTCCTCTTATTGATTTAAAAGAACTATTCACTGTGCCTAACTCAGTACAAGGCGCTCATTATTCAGTAGTCATCGTGAAAAAAGGAGAAAAGACCGCCGGGCTAATTGTTGATTCTTTTATCGGTCAGCAGGAAATTGTTTTAAAATCTTTAGGTCATTATCTGCCGGATGTGTTTGCTATTTCAGGAGCCACGATTTTAGGCGATGGACAAGTAGCACTTATCATTGATTGCAACGCTTTGATTAAATAACAAATGCTGTAAAAAGAAAGGGAGAAAGGCATGAAAATTATTGTGTTTCAATTGGGAGACGAGGAGTACGGAATCTCAGTAGAAGAAGTGCAGTCGATTGAAAAGATTCAGCACATAACACGTGTTCCTGGAGTAAAAAAATATGTAAAAGGTGTTATTAATCTTCGCGGTGTTATTACACCGATTATTGATTTGCGCACTCGTTTTAACTTGCAAGAACAGCTTAACCATGAGCTGACACGTATTATTATGGTTCGTCTTAATGATGTAGAAGCAGGTTTGATTGTCGATGCAGCAAATGATGTAGTGGATATTGATGAAAAAACGATTGCTTCAGTGCCTGAAACAGTTGAAGGAACAGCTGTAGAATACTTAAACGGAGTCGTTAAAGTAGATAGCCGTTTAATTGTTCTTCTAAATTTACCTAAAGTGCTCTCTTTAGAAGACCACCTCCAGTGAGCCAAACGAATAATGGATATCACGCTGAAGGTTCTAGGAGTTGAAGAATCGTGAGAGATGATAAACAAGTGATTAAGGTAGGAATTGCCGAGATGAATGTTACACATGCACCCGCAGTGCTTCGAACAGCGGGATTAGGATCATGTGTAGGAGTTGTCGTTTATGACTCTATTCACTCAGTAGCTGGGCTCGCTCATGTGATGCTTCCGGATTCAAGCGGGGCTAAATGTCCTTTTAATAGAGCTAAATATGCAGATACAGCCATTTTTGATTTGATAAATATGTTGATTAAACAAGGCGCACATAGAAAGTTGTTAAAAGCAAAAATAGCAGGAGGCGCGCAGATGTTTCAATTTGAACCAAGAAATGATGTCATGCGAATTGGCCTTCGAAATGTTCAAGCAGTAGAGAGAGAGCTGCATAGAAACAATGTAGAAATTGCAGCAAAAGCTACAGGAGGACACAACGGACGCACAATTGAATTTGATCCTCAAACGGCTATTTTAAAGGTTCGTACGATTAACGAAGGGATAAAAACGATATAAAGCGCGCTCTGACCGTTTAATAGCGCTATAAAAAGGAGTTGAAAGACCCTTGGAAAGTATACAAGAAGTTGAAGAACATAAAATTTGGCAGGAATGGATAGAGACGAGAGACTCACATGCAGGAAACATGCTTGTTAAAAAGTACATGCCGCTTGTTAACTATCACGTTCAGCGGATTAGCGTGGGGCTGCCAAAGAATATTCATAAAGAAGAGCTTCGTAGTTTAGGGTTAATCGGCCTTTACGATGCTTTGGAAAAGTTTGATTACGGTAGAGACTTAAAGTTTGATACATATGCGTCTTTTCGAATTCGAGGGGCGATAATAGACGGGCTTCGTAAAGAAGATTGGTTATCAAGAAGCGCAAGGGAAAAGACGAAAAGGATTGAGCAAGCAACAGAAGCACTTGAACAAAGATACTTGCGCAGAGTTGCACCAAGTGAGGTTGCAAAAGAAGTAGGCATGACAGAAGCAGATGTCGTTCATACGATGAACGAAGGCTTCTTAGCTAACGTGTTGTCAATGGAAGAACAGCCGAAAGAGTATGAAGATGGAGAGCAAAAATATACGATTAAAGATGAAAAAACGCTCTCTCCTGAAGAGGAGCTAATTAACGACGAACGATATCAAGAGCTTGCTGAAGTTATCGAGCAGCTAAATGAAAAAGAGCAGCTCGTTGTTTCATTATTCTATAAAGAAGAGTTGACTTTCACAGAAATCGCACAGCTGTTAGGGCTATCTACTTCACGTATTTCTCAAATTCATTCGAAAGCGCTGTTTAAAATGCGTACGAGCTTAAGCAAAATAATTTAACAAAGAGGTAAAAAGATGGGGTTTTTACTCGCAGTTAGTTTTTTAATTCATGGTCTATCACTGTTTTGCATTATTCTTTTATATATGCAAGTGACCAAAGTGAAAAGGATTGAACGCTTGCACCAGCAAAATATAAATAAAATGGAAGCTGCGATGAGTTCATATCTAGCTGAATTTCAGGAACAAAACGAGCAGTTTTTAAGGCAGCTTCGAGAGCGTTCCACTTCGCTTTCTTCGGAAGTGGAAAAAAGCAGCGTAAAATCACCTTTGGTAGATGAAGAAGACGTGCCTGTTAAAAGGGTGGATCTAAAAAGTGAGCCTTCCCAGTCGCTACATGAACTTCTTTCTATAGAAGAAAATCAGAAGCATATACACACATCTTTTGACGAATTAACTACAGACCAAATTCAAGATTTGTCAAGTGAAGAGATAAAAGAATTTTCCGTTTATTTAAAAAGAAAAGGTTTAACAATCGAAGAAATTGCAAAACATTTACACAGAGGGAAAACTGAAATTGAATTATTATTGAAATTTCATCAATAAACTTAATGAAACGCTTGCTTGTGAAAAAGGAGTGTGCTATATTTGTTTTTGGTGTTATTACACACGCTTGTTGATTCGGTTGATGGTGCTACTTTTTGTAGTTTCGGCTGAAGATGAAATGAGCGGAGGAGACTTAAAACCATTAGGAGGAAAAACACATGTCAGTAATTTCAATGAAACAATTACTAGAAGCTGGTGTACATTTCGGTCACCAAACTCGCCGTTGGAACCCAAAGATGAAGAAATACATCTTCACTGAGCGTAACGGCATCTACATTATCGATCTTCAAAAAACAGTTAAGAAAGTAGAAGAAGCGTACAAATTCGTTAAAGAATTAGCTGCAGACGGCGGTACTGTTTTATTCGTAGGTACGAAAAAACAAGCTCAAGATTCTGTTAAAGAAGAAGCAGCTCGCGCTGGTATGTACTTTGTTAACCAACGTTGGTTAGGTGGTACATTAACTAACTTCTCAACTATCCAAAAACGTATCAAACGTTTAAAAGATATCGAAAAAATGCAAGAAGACGGTACTTTCGAAGTATTACCTAAGAAAGAAGTAGTTCAACTTAAAAAAGAGTTAGAGCGTCTTGAAAAATTCTTAGGCGGCATTAAAGATATGAAACAACTTCCAGATGCATTATTCATCATTGACCCTCGTAAAGAGCGTATTGCAGTAGCGGAAGCTAAAAAATTACACATTCCAATCGTTGGTATCGTAGACACTAACTGTGATCCAGACGAAATTGATTATGTAATCCCTGCAAACGATGATGCAATTCGTGCTGTTAAACTTTTAACTTCTAAAGTTGCTGATGCTATTTTAGAAGCTAAACAAGGTGAAGAAACAGCAGTTGAAACTGAAACAACTACTGCTTAATTCCGTGAAAGGTGATAAGAGGGAATAGCCTTTTATCACCTTTTTTTGAAAAGATTTAACCCATTTATATACATTAATTACATACCCAAACAAGGAGGCTACACATTATGGCAATTACTGCTCAAATGGTAAAAGAACTACGTGAAAAAACTGGCGCTGGTATGATGGATTGTAAAAAAGCGTTAACTGAAACTAACGGTGATATGGAGCAAGCAATCGATTTCTTACGTGAAAAAGGTATTGCAAAAGCTGCTAAAAAATCAGACCGTATTGCTGCTGAAGGTCTAACTTACATCGAAACTCAAGGTAACGAAGCTGTTATCCTAGAAGTTAACTCTGAAACTGATTTCGTTGCGAAAAACGAAGGTTTCCAAAAATTAACAAAAGAATTAGCTGCTCACATCTTAGCTAACAAACCAGCTGACGCTGCTGAAGCTGCTACTCAAAAAATGGAAAACGGTGCAACTGTTGAAGAACACATCAACTCTGCAATCGCTACAATCGGAGAAAAATTATCTCTACGTCGTTTCGCTGTAGCAACAAAAACTGATGCTGATGCATTCGGTGCTTACCTACATGCTGGCGGACGTATCGGTGTGTTAACAGTATTATCTGGTACAACTGAAGAAGCTGTTGCAAAAGACGTTGCTATGCACATCGCTGCAATCAACCCTAAATACATCTCTCGTGACCAAGTTTCTGCTGAAGAAACTGAGCGTGAGCGCGAAGTATTAACTCAACAAGCATTAAACGAAGGCAAACCAGAAAAAATCGTTGCAAAAATGGTTGAAGGTCGCCTTGGCAAATTCTTCGAAGATATTTGCTTACTAGATCAAACATTTGTTAAAAATCCTGATCAAAAAGTACGTCAGTTCGTTGAGAGCAAAGGCGCTACTGTTGAAAGCTTCGTTCGTTTTGAAGTAGGAGAAGGTATTGAGAAGCGTCAAGACAACTTCGCTGAAGAAGTAATGAACCAAGTTAAAAAGTAAGGGTTTGACCGTATAGGGAACACTGTGTGTTCCCTTTTTTACAAAAGAGATCTCACCGTTAACGATGGAGGTAAGCATGAGTCAAGCAAAATATAATCGTATCGTATTAAAGTTAAGTGGAGAAGCATTAGCTGGTGAAGAGGGTTTTGGTATTAACCCATCCATCATCAAATCTGTTGCTGAACAAGTAAAAGCCGTTTATGAATTAGGTGTGGAAATTGCTGTAGTCGTTGGTGGTGGAAACATTTGGCGTGGTAAAATTGGCAGTGAAATGGGTATGGATCGTGCCGCTGCTGATTATATGGGAATGCTAGCAACAGTAATGAACTCTTTGGCTCTTCAAGATAGCTTAGAGAACATTGGTGTGCAAACACGAGTTCAGACTTCTATCGAGATGAGACAAGTAGCAGAGCCTTATATTAGAAGAAAAGCTGTTCGTCATCTTGAGAAAAAACGCGTTGTTATTTTCGCCGCGGGTACAGGAAACCCTTATTTCTCTACAGATACAACAGCAGCTTTGCGTGCAGCTGAAATCGAAGCTGACGTGATCTTAATGGCTAAAAACAACGTAGATGGTGTTTATAATGCAGATCCTAAGCTTGTACCTGATGCTGTAAAATACGAAACATTAACGTATATTGATGTTTTAAAAGATGGACTAGCTGTCATGGATTCTACAGCTTCTTCATTATGTATGGACAATGATATTCCGCTAATTGTTTTTTCAATTACGGAAGAAGGCAATATTAAACGTGCCGTTACAGGCGAAAACATTGGAACAATTGTAAAGGGGAAATAAACATGCCAAAACAAGTGTTGCAAAACGCAAAAGAAAGAATGGAAAAAGCAATTCAATCATTTAGCCGCGAACTAGCATCAATTCGTGCTGGACGTGCAAGCGCGTCACTTCTTGACCGCGTAACGGTAGAATACTACGGTGCACCAACACCAATTAACCAATTGGCGCAAGTAAGCGTGCCTGAAGCTCGTATGCTTGTTATTCAGCCTTATGACAAATCACAAATTGGTGAAGTTGAAAAAGCTATTTTAAAATCTGACTTAGGGTTAACACCTACAAGCGATGGAACTATTATCCGTTTATCGATTCCTGCTTTAACGGAAGAACGTCGTCGTGAGTTAGTGAAAATGGTGAAAAAATATGCTGAAGAAGCAAAAGTTGCGGTTCGTAACGTACGCCGTGATGCAAACGATGATTTCAAAAAGTTAGAGAAAAAAGGTGAAATTACTGAAGACGATTTACGCGGCTACAGTGATGACATTCAAAAACTAACAGATGACCATATCGTAAAAGTGGATAAAGTGGCGAAAGATAAAGAAGAAGAAATTATGGCAGTTTAAGTCATTTCAAGGTAAAATATATTGTAAAAGACCCTCTATTGTTTACAGGGGGTTTTTTTGTTAATAATGTGTAGTAAGAAAAAACTCACATAAGCCACACGTTTATGTGAGAGCGTACAACGGGGGACCTTTGCATGTTAAGAAAATTTCAAGCATGGAAGAAAAGTCAAGATTTAAATACACTGTCTTTGTCAGAACGAAAAGATCAAGTGAAACAGCACCCTGTTCCTGAACATATTGCAATTATTATGGATGGGAACGGTCGTTGGGCGCAAAAACGAGCTCTTCCTCGCATGATGGGCCATCATGAAGGAATGAAGGTAGTGCGTCATGTGACCAGATTGGCCAATGAATTAGGTGTTAAAGTATTAACTTTATATGCATTTTCCACTGAAAATTGGAAGCGCCCCAAAACTGAAGTCGAGTTTTTAATGAAACTGCCAGAGGAATTTTTAACAACCTTTCTGCCTGAGCTAATTGAAAAAAATGTGCAAGTTCGTATTATGGGGGATAAAAGTGAGCTCCCTGCCCATACGATTCGAGCCGTGGATAACGCAATTGAAAAAACAAAGCATAACACAGGGCTGATTTTAAACTTCGCGCTCAATTACGGTAGCCGTCACGAAATCATGGGCGCTATTCAGTCATTGGTAGAAGATGTAGAACAGGGAAAAGTAGCTTCCTCTTCTATTTCAGAAAATTTATTTTCTTCCTATTTAATGAGCAAAAGCCTTCCAGATCCGGATTTGCTTATTCGTACAAGCGGTGAGCTTCGCTTAAGTAATTTTATGCTTTGGCAGCTAGCTTACACAGAGTTTTGGTTTACAGAAGTATTATGGCCAGATTTTAAAGAAAATCATTTAATCGAAGCAGTCGAGGCGTTTCAAAAGCGCGGTCGTCGCTTTGGTGGTGTATAAGAAGGTGTGGAAAACAAGATGAAACAGCGCATTATCACCGCGATTGTAGCACTTGCGGTATTTGTGCCGATTGTTTTAATTGGAGGGTTACCTTTTACCCTTATCATGTATGTAATCGGAACAGTTGGTGTAATTGAGCTTTTAAAAATGAAACATTTGAAAGCAATGTCTTTTCCAAGTATCATTAGTTTATTGCTAACCTGGGTGTTTTTACTACCAAATGGAAGAGATGTTGCATTTCAATTCTTAAGTGAACATAAGATAGAAGTAGCGCTTGCTGCTGTCCTTCTTTTATTAATGTACACGGTTATAGTTAAAAATAAATTTACCTTCGATGACGTTGGGTTTATTTTGTTAACGACAGTATATGTTGGCTTTGGCTTTCATTATTTTATCGAGGTTCGTCAAGAGTTCGGGTTAGCTTATTTGTTCTTTGCTTTTCTTATTATTTGGGCGACGGATTCCGGAGCTTATTTTATTGGACGAGCAATGGGGAAACGAAAGCTATGGCCGGAAATCAGTCCCAATAAAACAATTGAAGGTTTTGTTGGTGGCGTCGTATGCGCTATTATAGTAGCTATTGTATTTAAGCTGTTAGCAAATATTGATCAAACTATGATCGAACTACTTGTAATTGGTATTATCGTATCGTTATTTGGACAGATGGGTGATCTTGTACAATCAGCGTTCAAACGTCACTATGGTGTAAAAGATTCAGGAAAGATTTTACCGGGTCATGGTGGGATTTTAGACCGTTTTGACAGTTTAATGTTCATCATGCCAATTTTAGCTTTTTTATTATCTCTATAAAAAAGATGTCTTTGTTTTAATAGGAGTGAATATACTTGAAGAAAATTTCCTTGTTAGGAGCTACAGGTTCAATTGGTACTCAAACCGTTGATATTGTTCGAGCGCATCCGGAGCATTTTGAGCTCTCAGCAATCTCTGTAGGTCGAAATATTAATGAAGCAAGAAAGATTATTCAGCAGTGTAAGCCAGCCCTTGTTTCTGTGATGAAGAAAGAAGATTGTCTGTCACTGCAAGCGGAATTCCCTTCTATTCGATTTGTTTATGGAGAAGAAGGGCTTGTGGAAGTGGCAACTCATCCATCCACAGAAGTTTTAGTAAATGCTGTTCTTGGAAGTGTAGGGTTAACTCCTACGCTAGAAGCAATCAAAATGAGAAAAACGATTGCTATTGCAAATAAGGAGACACTTGTTACCGCTGGTCACCTTGTCATGGAAGCAGCCAAGGAATATGGCGCTGATATTTTACCGGTAGACAGTGAGCACTCAGCTATTTTTCAAAGTTTGCAAGGGCAAGATCAAAAAGCAATAGACCGTTTAATTTTAACGGCTTCTGGAGGGAGCTTTCGAGATAAGACGAGAGCAGAACTACAGGGAGTAACGGTTGAAGATGCGTTAAATCATCCAAACTGGTCAATGGGAGCTAAAATTACAATTGATTCGGCAACGATGATGAATAAGGGACTAGAAGTGATTGAAGCACATTGGCTTTTTGATCTTCCCTATGAGAAAATTGATGTATTGTTACATAAGGAAAGCATCATTCATTCTATGGTAGAGTATTCTGATACAAGCGTTATTGCTCAGCTTGGAACGCCTGATATGCGCGTGCCAATTCAATACGCGTTAACGTATCCAAAACGCATGTCTTTGCCCAATACCAAGCGTTTAAGTTTGGCGGATATTGGCCAGCTTCACTTCGCTAAAATGGATGAAGAGCGTTTTCGCTGTTTAGCTTTTGCATTTGAGGCTGGCAAAGCGGGTGGAACACTTCCGACTGTTTTAAATGCAGCTAATGAAGAAGCTGTTCAAGCCTTTCTAGATGGTCACATTACATTTTTACAAATTGAAGATGTGATTGAAAAAGCAATGAATGAACATACTGTAATACAGAAACCTTGTTTATCTACTATTAAAGAAGTAGATTTAGAAGCAAGAGAGTTTGTTAGATCCGCCATCTCTCGATAATGTGCGTGCGAGAGAAGCCACTCATTTATTTCTGGTGGGTGGAGGTTTGACTCTATTACATGAAGGGGGTAATACCCATTGAACACAGTCATTGCGTTTGTCGTCATTTTTGGAGCTCTTGTATTCTTTCATGAGCTTGGTCATTTAGTTTTTGCAAAGCGTGCAGGCATCTTATGCCGTGAGTTTGCCATTGGGTTTGGTCCCAAAATCTTTTCATTTAAACGAGATGAAACAGTTTATACCATTCGATTGCTGCCTCTAGGTGGATTTGTTCGAATGGCTGGAGAAGACCCAGAAATGATCGAAGTTAAGCCTGGTCAAATGGTGGGCCTCATGTTTGATAAGGAAGGCAAAGTAAATAAAGTCATTATTAACAACAAGGAACAGCATCCAAATGCAAAAGTTATTGAGGTAGAGCAAGCAGACTTAGAGCATAATCTATTTATTTCAGGTTATGAAGAAGGTGAAGATGAACGTCTGCAAAAATTCGAGGTAGCAGAAGAATCTTACTTCGTTATGGACGGAGAAGAAATTCAAATTGCACCTTACAGCCGTCAGTTTGCTTCCAAAACTCTTGGTCAGCGTGCGCTAGCCATTTTCGCTGGTCCGCTAATGAACTTTATATTAGCCTTTGTTATTTTTATCGTTCTTGGGATTTCTCAAGGATATGTTGTTGACAAACCCGTGATGGGCAAATTAACATCAGATGGAGTAGCCGTTGATGCGGGACTTAAACAAGGAGATAAAGTTCAAGCAATTGATGGACAAAGTGTTTCAACGTGGGATGATGTCGTAAAAGTAATTCAAAAACATCCTGAACAGCAAATTACATTCACGGTTCAGCGCGGCGGCAAAACGCTAGATATTCCGATTACACCTGAAAGTCGCAAAGTTGGGGAACAGACAATTGGACTAATTGGCGTATATGCACCGGTTGAAAAGTCATTCATTGGTTCGATCACGCACGGAGCTACTGAAACATATACGTGGATGAAAGAAATCTTAACGGGTCTAGGGAAGCTTGTGACAGGACAGTTCAAATTGGATATGCTTTCTGGTCCTGTAGGTATTTACGCAGCAACCGATCAAGTAGCACAGTCAGGCATTTATTATTTAATGAAATGGGCAGCCGTTTTAAGTATTAACTTAGGGATTGTCAATTTGCTTCCACTTCCTGCTTTAGATGGAGGACGACTATTGTTCTTCGCTGTAGAAGGAATTCGCGGTAAGCCAATTGATCGTCAAAAAGAAGGCATTGTTCATTTTATCGGTTTTGCTTTATTAATGCTGCTGATGCTCGTTGTAACGTGGAACGATATTCAAAAGTTCTTTTTATAAGACATACGCTCAGCGAGGGATATTCCCTCGCTGATTATATGAAAATTGCGGCATGGTCCGCCTAAAAAAAATAAGATAGAGAAGTAAGCAAAGAGGTGCGAGGTTATGAGACAAAGTTCTACATTGATTCCTACATTAAGAGAAGTGCCAGCTGATGCGGATATAAAAAGCCATCAGCTTCTATTGCGCGCAGGTTATATGCGCCAAAATGCAAGCGGCGTGTACAGCTTTTTACCGCTTGGTAAGCGCGTATTGCAAAAAGTTGAACAAATTGTTCGTGAAGAGATGGACCGTGCAGGTTCTGTCGAATTATTAATGCCTGCTTTACAACAAGCTGAATTGTGGCAAGAGTCTGGCCGCTGGTATTCATATGGACCTGAGTTAATGCGTATGAAAGATCGTCACGGCCGTGAATTTGCTTTGGGAGCAACACACGAAGAAGTTATCACAAGCTTGCTTCGTGACGAAGTGAAGTCATACAAACGTTTACCGCTGAATTTATATCAAATTCAAACGAAGTTCCGCGATGAAAAACGTCCACGCTTTGGCTTATTACGCGGTCGTGAATTTATTATGAAAGATGCATATTCGTTTCATGCTTCTCAAGAAAGTTTAGATGAAGTATATGACAAAATGTTTGCTGCCTACAGCCGCATCTTTGAGCGCTGCGGATTAAATTTCCGTGCGGTTATCGCTGATTCAGGTGCAATGGGCGGAAAAGATACGCATGAATTTATGGTTCTTTCTGAAATCGGGGAAGATACAATTGCTTATTCAGATACATCTTCTTATGCAGCAAATGTTGAAATGGCACCGGTTGTAAATACGTATGAAAAATCAGGTGAAGCTGAAAAAGAATTAACAAAGGTAGAAACACCAAATCAGCATAGCATTGAAGACGTAGCTGCTTTCTTAAATGTTGAAGCGACTTCTTGTATCAAGTCCCTTTTATTTAAAGTAGATGATCGTTTTGTGCTTGTACTTGTTCGCGGGGATCACGAAGTAAACGATATTAAAGTGAAAAACTATTTTGAAGCTTCCGTTGTTGAACTGGCAACTCCAGAAGAAACAAAAGAAGTATTAAAATGCGCAGTTGGTTCAGTAGGACCGATTGGAGTAAGTGATTCAGTAGAAGTGGTAGCTGATCATGCTGTAAAAGCAATTGCTAACGGTGTATGCGGAGCAAATGAAGAAGGTTATCACTACACAAATGTGAATGAACGTAACTTTAATGCAACTTACGAAGATTTCCGCTTCATCCAAGAAGGGGATCAGTCACCGGATGGACAAGGCGTTATTAAGTTCGCTAAAGGTATTGAAGTCGGACACGTCTTTAAGCTAGGAACTCGCTACAGTGAAGCGATGGGAGCAACGTATCTAGATGAGAACGGACGCAACCAGCCAATGATTATGGGCTGCTATGGTATTGGTGTTTCTCGTACAGTAGCTGCGATTGCAGAACAATTTAATGATGAGAACGGTCTTCTATGGCCAGAAGCTGTTACGCCTTATCAAGTGCACGTTATTCCAGTTAACGTGAAAAATGATGAACAGCGTGAACTAGGTGAGAAATTATATAATGAGTTATTAGATAATCGCTTTGAAGTGCTGTTAGATGACCGCCAAGAGCGTGCAGGAGTAAAATTTGCAGATTCAGATTTAATTGGTCTTCCTGTTCGAGTAACAGTTGGTAAACGTGCATCTGAAGGGATTGTAGAAGTAAAAGTACGCAAAACTGGGGAGTCATTAGAAGTGTCAGTTGACAATCTAGTTTCAACAGTGAAAGAACTGCTAGCGAAGTAATGAAGCAGCGGGGATTTGTATCCCTGCTGTTTTTATGTTTATAAACAGAACATATGACAGAATAGAAGTCATTTATGTTAAAATAGATTGCACTCATTTATAAAAGGAGGCAGAAAACTTGGAAGCACAAACGCTAGGAAAAAAAGAGCGTTTTAAGTTGCTGCTGCAGCAGTTAGAGCTGACGAGTGATCAAATTGTTCCTTACTTTGAAAACGCAGCGATTGAAAAGCTCGTCATTCAGAAAGAACAAAAAAGATGGCATTTCCATTTTTCTTTAGAAGGGTTATTACCTTTTGAGATTTATGAGTTATTCCATGCTCGCATGTCTTCAGCTTTTTCTCATATTGCGAGTGTTTCTTTTTCTATTCAAACCGTTAATAAAGAATGTACGGAAGAGCATGTACAGTCATATTGGAAGCATTGTATTGGAGAAATGCAGGGCATATCTCCCCTTTTACAGTCGCTTTTACAAGATCAAATGCCGAGATTGAACGGTGCCAAATTGATTGTGAACGCACGCCATGATGCAGAAGGAACGGCTTTACGTAAAAAGTATAGTCAGTTAATTGCTGATCAGTATGCGTCCTATGGGTTTCCGAACCTTCAGCTAATGACGGAAGTTGTACATTCAGAAGAAGCATTTCAGCAGTTTGTAGAGCAACGAAAACAAGAAGATACAGAAAAAGTATTACAAGCCATCACAGAAATGCAAAATAAAGAAAATGAAAAAAGTGATGGACCAGACCTACCAAAAGGTCCGCTTACAATTGGATATACGATTAAAGACGAGACGGTTCGCCTGGATTCCATTGTGGATGAAGAAAAGCGAATTGCCGTTGAAGGATACGTATTTGATGCAGAAACTAGAGAATTACGAAGCGGACGTACGCTTCTTATTTTTAAAGTGACAGATTATACAAACTCTATTATGGTTAAAATGTTTTCGCGTGACAAAGAAGATATTCCTTTACTTCAAGCTATTAAAAAAGGAATGTGGGTAAAGGTTCGCGGAAGTGTACAAAATGATACATTTGTCCGTGATCTAGTTATGATTGGAAATGATGTTAACGAGATTACCGGTCCCGCTAGACAGGATACAGCGCCTGAAGATGAAAAGCGTGTGGAACTTCACTTGCATACGCCAATGAGTCAAATGGATGCCGTTTCATCTGTTGGAGCTTTAGTCGGACAAGCCAAAAAATGGGGACATCCGGCTGTAGCGATAACTGATCACGCGGTTGCACAGTCGTTTCCTGAAGCGTATGGAGCCGGGAAAAAGAACGGCATTAAAATACTGTACGGAGTGGAAGTCAATTTAGTAGACGACGGCGTGCCGATTGCCTATAATCCGCAGCATGTGGATTTGACAGAAGCAACTTACGTCGTATTTGACGTCGAAACAACCGGTTTGTCAGCCGTGTACGATACCATTATTGAACTTGCTGCCGTGAAGATGAAAGAAGGCGAAATCATCGATCGATTTGAACGGTTTGCAAATCCTCATCATCCTCTGTCTGCAACAACAATTGAGCTGACGGGTATTACAGATGATATGGTCCAAAATGCGCCTGAAATCTCAGAAGTACTTCGGGATTTTCACGAGTGGATGGGCGACAGTATTTTAGTCGCTCATAATGCAAGCTTTGATATGGGATTTTTAAATATGGGACTGCAAAAAATCGGATTAGAAAAAGCAGCTAACGGCGTTATTGATACGCTTGAACTCGGAAGATTTTTGTATCCGCATATGAAAAACCATCGTTTAAATACTCTTGCGAAAAAGTTTGATATTGAACTTGTGCAGCATCACCGCGCGATTTATGATGCGGAAACAACCGGCTATTTGTTAAATAAAATGCTGAAAGATGCATTTGAACGCGAAATTACGATGCACGATCGCTTAAATGATTATATGGGAGAAGGGAATGCATATCAGCGGGCCCGTCCTTATCATGCGACGCTTTTAGCACAAAACGACGTAGGTTTAAAAAATCTATTTAAACTCGTTTCGATTTCTCATTTAAATTACTTTTATCGAGTTCCGCGAATTCCAAGATCTCAGCTCGACAAATATCGAGAAGGCATCTTGATTGGAACCGCATGTGACCGAGGCGAAGTATTCGAAGGCATGATGCAAAAAGGAATTGATGAAGTAGAAGGAGCAGCTGAATTTTATGATTACATCGAAGTGCAGCCTCCTGACAACTACAAGCACTTAATTGAACTGGATTTAGTGCGAGATGAGAAAGCCTTAAAAGATATTATCAGCAATATTGTGAAGCTCGGTGAAAAGATTGGAAAGCCGGTTGTAGCAACAGGAAATGTTCACTATCTCAATCCGGAAGACAAAATTTACCGAAAAATTTTAATTGGTTCACAAGGCGGGGCTAACCCGTTAAACCGTCACCAGCTGCCGGATGTTCATTTTAGATCAACGGATGAGATGCTGAATTGTTTTTCATTTTTAGACGGGGACAAAGCGAAAGAAATTGTTGTTCATAATACGCAAAAAATAGCGGATATGATTGACGATATTAAACCAATTAAAGATGATTTATATACACCAAAAATTGAAGGTGCAGACGAAGAAATGCGTGAAATGAGCTATGCGATGGCACGCAGCATCTACGGTGAAGAGCTGCCTGAAGTAGTAGAAGCTCGCCTAGAGAAAGAGTTGAAAAGTATTATCGGCCACGGGTTTGCCGTTATTTACTTGATCTCGCATAAACTCGTTAAAAAATCCTTGAATGATGGTTACTTAGTTGGTTCACGTGGTTCCGTAGGGTCTTCATTCGTTGCGACGATGACGGAAATTACAGAAGTAAACCCACTGCCGCCGCATTATGTTTGTCCAAAATGTAAGAAATCCGAGTTTTTTAATGACGGTTCCGTTGGTTCTGGATTCGACTTGCCGGATAAAAGCTGTGAAGATTGTGGCGTACCATTTATTAAAGACGGACACGATATTCCGTTTGAAACGTTCTTAGGATTCAAAGGAGATAAAGTTCCTGATATCGATTTGAACTTCTCCGGAGAGTATCAGCCGCGAGCTCATAACTATACAAAAGTACTGTTTGGACAAGATAATGTATACCGCGCGGGAACAATCGGTACAGTAGCCGAAAAAACAGCTTATGGCTATGTCAAAGGCTATGCCGGTGACCGTGATTTACATTTACGAAACGCAGAAGTGGATCGTTTAGTAGCAGGATGTACGGGCGTAAAACGTACAACGGGTCAGCATCCAGGGGGGATTATCGTTGTACCGGACTATATGGATATTTTCGATTTTTCACCGATCCAGTTTCCAGCTGACGACCGCAATTCCGAATGGAGAACAACTCATTTTGACTTCCATTCGATTCATGATAATTTATTAAAACTTGATATACTCGGACACGATGATCCGACCGTGATTCGCATGCTTCAAGATTTAAGTGGAATTGATCCAAAAACGATTCCGACGGATGATCCTGAAGTGATGAAAATTTTTAGCGGAACGGAATCACTTGGCGTAACAGAAGAGCAAATTATGTGTAAAACAGGAACGCTTGGCATACCTGAATTTGGAACGCGCTTTGTGCGTCAAATGTTAGAAGATACGAAGCCAACGACGTTTTCAGAGCTTGTTCAAATCTCGGGACTGTCTCACGGGACGGACGTATGGCTTGGTAATGCGCAGGAGCTAATTCGCAATGATATTTGCAACTTAAGTGAAGTAATCGGCTGTCGTGATGATATTATGGTTTATTTAATTTATCAAGGTCTTGAACCGTCACTTGCCTTTAAAATTATGGAGTCTGTGCGTAAAGGGAAAGGGCTAACACCTGAATTTGAAGAAGAAATGATCAAAAATGGTGTACCGGACTGGTATATTGATTCCTGTAAAAAGATCAAGTACATGTTCCCTAAAGCCCATGCCGCTGCTTATGTATTGATGGCCGTGCGTATTGCTTACTTTAAAGTGCATCACGCGCTTCTTTATTACGCAGCGTACTTTACGGTTCGTGCAGATGACTTTGATATTGATACGATGATTAAAGGCTCAACTGCCATTCGAGCGAAGATGGAAGAAATCAACGCTAAAGGTTTAGATGCATCTCCTAAAGAGAAAAACTTATTAACAGTGCTTGAGCTTTCTTTAGAAATGTGCGAACGAGGCTATTCGTTTAAAAAAGTAGATTTATATAAATCAAGCGCAGATGAATTTTTAATTGACGGCACGTCTTTAGTGCCACCGTTTAATGCCATTCCCGGTCTGGGTACAAATGCAGCGCTGAATATTGTAAAAGCTCGTGAAACAGGAGAGTTTTTATCGAAAGAAGACTTGCAGCAGCGAGGCAAAGTATCGAAGACGATTTTAGAGTATCTAGACAACCATGGATGCCTTGAATCATTACCTGATCAGAACCAGCTTTCTCTTTTCTAACATTTGCATAAAATAAGCGGTTATGATATAGTAATTGTGGAAATGCTAAGGATACGGACGAGAAAGAGTGGGGAAACCCGCTCTTTCTTATTGATATGAACTTACTGACATAGTAAGTAGTATGGAGAACGAATCGGCTTCTAGCATGATTCGTTTTTTCTGTAGATTTTCAATCACCATGATTGATTTATTATGTGACGTTTAAAATCCTGCAACACAAATGACAACATTTCCACTCTAGTAGGTTAGACCTCTTATAGAGTGCAAAATAAAAATAGCAAATAAACCACTCTTTTTTGATATAAGAGACATAAAAAACGCGTAACCTAAACATACCATGCAATGTCTCGAAGGGAGGATTAGAATGAGTAAAAATGTAAAACAAACAGTGGAAGAAATGGTTTCCCCTATCTTAGAGGAAATGAATTTAGAGCTTGTTGAAATTGAATACGTAAAAGAAGGAAAAGATTGGTTTTTACGTGTGTTTATCGACTCTGATAACGGCGTGGATATCGAAGACTGCGGAGCAGTAAGTGAAAAATTGAGTGAGAAAATGGATGCAGTAGATCCAATCCCTCATAACTATTTTTTAGAAGTATCATCGCCTGGTGCGGAACGCCCATTAAAAAAAGATAAAGATTTTGAACGTGCAATTGGTAAGCATGTATACATAAAAACATATGAACCAATTGAAGGTGCAAAAGAATTTGAAGGCGAATTACAATCATTTGACGGAGAAACTGTCACATTATCTATTCGTATCAAAACACGCACAAAAACAGTGGTTTTACCATATGACAAAGTCGCTTTTGCTCGATTAGCGATTGTATTTTAATGTGTAGGGGCCAATATTAAAGGGGGATTATCCAACGATGAGCAGTGAGTTATTTGATGCCTTAGTCATTCTTGAAAAAGAGAAAGGCATTAGCAAAGATGTAATTATTGAAGCAATTGAAGCAGCGCTAATTTCTGCTTACAAACGCAACTTTAACCAAGCGCAAAACGTACGCGTTGATTTAAATTTAGAAAGAGGTTCAATGCGCGTGTTTGCTCGCAAAGATGTGGTTGATGAAGTATATGATCCACGCCTGGAAATTTCGGTTGAAGAAGCACAAACAATCAACCCTAACTTCCAGCTAGACGATGTGGTTGAAATCGAAGTAACGCCAAAAGACTTTGGACGCATCGCGGCTCAAACAGCAAAACAAGTTGTTACACAGCGTGTTCGTGAGGCGGAACGAGGCGTTATCTATTCGGAGTTCAGCGATCGCGAAGAAGATATTATGACAGGTATTGTTCAGCGTCAAGATTCTCGCTTCATTTATGTGAGCCTTGGCAAAATTGAAGCATTGCTTCCTCAAAGCGAGCAAATGCCAAATGAACAGTATAAACCTCATGATCGTATTAAAGTGTATATTACGAAAGTAGAAAAAACAACAAAAGGCCCACAAATCTATGTTTCACGTACGCACCCAGGTCTTTTAAAACGTCTTTTCGAAAAAGAAGTACCGGAAATCTATGACGGTACAGTTGAATTAAAATCAGTAGCTCGCGAAGCTGGAGACCGTTCAAAAATCTCTGTTCATTCTGAGTATGCTGAAGTAGATCCGGTCGGTTCTTGTGTTGGGCCAAAAGGTCAGCGCGTACAGGCTGTTGTAAATGAACTAAAAGGTGAAAAAATTGACATCGTTCGCTGGTCAAATGACCCAGTTGAATTTGTTGCCAATGCTTTAAGTCCATCTAAGGTAGTAGATGTGATTGTAGATGAAAATGAAAAAGCAACAACTGTTATCGTTCCTGACTATCAGCTGTCACTTGCAATTGGTAAACGTGGACAAAATGCACGTCTAGCTGCTAAGCTGACAGGCTGGAAAATTGATATTAAAAGTCAATCAGAAGCTGAACAAGAAGGTATGGTTGTAAAAAACAGCGATGATATGCTAGTAAGTCAACATGCATTTGATTCAGATGAAGATATGGAATAAGAGGTGAGCCAAGGTGAACAATCGTAAAAAAGTCCCGATGCGAAAATGTGTGGCCACTGGAGAAATGAAGCCTAAAAAAGAGCTAGTACGCGTTGTACGCTCAAAAGAAGGCGACGTTTCAGTTGATGTAACGGGTAAAAAGTCCGGGCGCGGAGCTTATGTAAGCAAGGATAAAGAAGCAATTTTATTGGCAAAAAAGAAAAATGTGCTTTCGACACATTTAGGCGCGTCAATAGATGAAGCGGTTTATGAAGAGTTGCTAGCGCTTGTAGAAAAGGAGAAACAGTCACGCTAATGAATGAACAATGGATCTCCTTTTTAGGGCTTGCAAACCGTGCACGCAAATTGATTTCTGGAGAAGAACTTGTGGTTAGAGAAGTTCGGAAACAAAAAGCAAAGTTAGTACTTTTAGCAAGCGATGCGTCTGAAAACACAAAGAAAAAAGTAACGGATAAATGTTCTTACTACAACGTTTCGGTTAAAATCGTTCCCGATCGCTATACGCTAGGTCAAGCGATTGGTAAAGATGCTCGAGTTGTAGTAGCCGTGATGGACGAGGGATTTGCTAAAAAGCTAGCAACGATGCTCGGTTAATTTTATGGGGGTGAAAGTATTGAATAAAAATACAAAATCAACAGCTAACAAAGGAAACAATAAAGGTAACAAAAAGCCACAGGCACAAAAGTCACAGGCACCAAAAGGTAGACCAGCTCCAGCAGCTGCAAAAGAGTTACCGGAAAAAGTAACGTTTGTCGGAAGCTTAACGGTTTCTGAGTTAGCAAAAGAATTAGGCAAAGAGCCTTCTGAAATTATTAAAAAACTATTTATGCTTGGTGTAATGGCAACAATTAACCAAGAGTTAGATAAAGATTCTATCGAACTAATTGCCGGAGAATACGGTGTAGAAGTTGAAGAAGAAGTAGTAGTAGATGACACTGCTTTTGAATCATTAGAAATCATTGATGACGAAAAAGACCTTCAAGTGCGTCCTCCAGTTGTTACAATCATGGGTCACGTTGACCACGGTAAAACGACGCTTCTTGACTCTATCCGTAACACAAAAGTAACGGCTGCAGAAGCAGGCGGTATCACGCAGCATATCGGTGCTTATCAAGTTGTGGTTGACGAAAAGAAAATTACATTCCTTGATACACCAGGACATGCTGCATTTACAACGATGCGTGCTCGCGGTGCGCAAGTAACGGATATTACAATCCTTGTTGTTGCAGCAGACGATGGTGTAATGCCTCAAACAATTGAAGCGATTAACCATGCAAAAGCGGCAGAAGTGCCAATTATTGTTGCGGTTAACAAAATGGATAAAGAAGCAGCAAATCCAGATCGCGTTATGCAAGAACTAATGGAGCACGGCCTTGTAGCTGAAGAGTGGGGCGGAGAAACAATCTTCTGTAAGCTTTCAGCCATTTCAGGTGAAGGGATCGATCAATTGCTTGAAATGATTTTACTTGTAAGTGAAGTAGAAGAGTTAAAAGCAAATCCTAACCGTCGTGCAGCAGGTACAGTTGTAGAAGCACAGCTAGATAAAGGCCGTGGGTCTGTAGCAACGCTTCTTGTTCAAACTGGTACACTACGCGTAGGTGATCCAATCGTAGTCGGAAATACGTTTGGCCGCGTTCGCGCAATGGTAAATGATATCGGCCGCCGAGTGAAGGAAGTAGGACCATCTACTCCGGTTGAGATTACTGGCTTAAACGAAGTTCCGTTAGCTGGAGATCGTTTCTTAGTGTTTGAAGATGAGAAAACAGCTCGTCAAATCGGAGAAGCTCGTGCTCAAAAGCAGCTTGAACAACAGCGTGGTGAAAAATCTCGCGTAAGCTTAGATGATTTATTTGAAAAAATTAAACAAGGTGAAATGAAAGACTTAAATCTTATCGTAAAAGCAGACGTACAAGGTTCTGTAGAAGCATTGGCTGCTGCTCTTCAAAAGATTGATGTAGAGGGTGTAAATGTTCGTATTATCCATACGGGTGTAGGTGCGATTACAGAATCTGATATCATTCTTGCAACTGCTTCTAACGCAATCGTTATCGGCTTTAACGTGCGTCCGGATGCTGGAGCAAAACGTACAGCTGACGTAGAAAACGTAGATATTCGTCTTCACCGCATTATTTATAAAGTAATTGAAGAAATTGAATCTGCGATGAAAGGAATGCTTGATCCTGAGTTTGCTGAAAAAATCATCGGTCAAGTGGAAGTACGTCAAACATTCAAAGTATCAAAAGTTGGTACAATCGCAGGAAGTTACGTAACAGACGGTAAAATTACACGTAACAGTGGAATTCGTTTAATCCGTGACGGAATTGTTATCTTTGAAGGTGAAGTAGATGTGCTAAAACGCTTTAAAGACGATGCAAAAGAAGTCGCTCAAGGATATGAGTGTGGTATTACAATTAAAAACTTCAATGATATTAAAGAAGGAGATATTATTGAAGCATATGTAATGGAGCAAATTGATCCTAAATGATTGGACTAGTGGAGTGTGAATGCTTAATTTACGATGCTGCTTCTCTTAAAGAAAAACGTGCCGTGCTTCAGCGCATCTTGATGCGCTTGAAGCAGCGGTTTAACGTATCAGTTTCAGAAACTGATTTTCAAGATGTGTGGCAACGAACAAAAATTAGCATTGTCGCAGTCTCATCTAGCCGTGTCACAACGGAACAAGAACTGCAAAAAGCGCTAAGCTTGATTGATTCTTTTCCAGAGATTGAACGTACCATTACAACTTTTGATTGGTTATAAAAGGGGTGACACAGATGAACATAAGAGCAACTAGAGTCGGAGAACAAATGAAAAAAGAGATGGGCGAGATTTTAAATCGTAAAATCAAGGATCCGCGCATCGGTTTTGTGACTGTAACAGATGTTCAAGTATCAGGCGATCTACAGCAAGCGAAAGTGTATATCTCTGTTTTAGGAGATGCTGAACAGCGTGAGAATACGTTAAAAGGCCTTGCGAAAGCAAAAGGATTTATCCGCTCAGAAATCGGTCAGCGCATTCGCTTACGTAAAACACCTGAAATTACGTTTGAGTTTGATGAATCAATTGATTATGGTAATCGAATTGAATCATTGCTTCATGAAATTAAAAAAGAAAGCGATGACCATCAAGAGAACGAATAAGATCAGTGAATGTAGAAACAAAAAAGGGTGTCTCAAAAGTGGTTTTTGCTTCTGAGACACCCTTTTTTAAATGAAAAGGAGATGAAGAATGAGTGGACGGTGTTTTAGTTTTACATAAACCAGCTGGGCTGACTTCGCACGACTGTGTGTTTAAAGTCCGAAAGCTGCTTCGCACTAAAAAAGTAGGGCATACAGGCACATTAGACCCAGACGTTACAGGGGTATTGCCTATTTGTATCGGTAGAGCTACCAAGATTGTAGAATATCTAACAGGAGCTACTAAAACCTATGAAGGAGAAGTTACACTCGGATTTTCTACAACAACAGAAGATTCTTCCGGAGAGGTTGTAGAAGAAAAGAAAGTAGAGGATTCTTTTTCACGTGCTCAAATCGAAGAAGTGCTGTCTTCGATGACAGGAGAACTTCAGCAAGTCCCTCCAATGTATTCAGCGGTAAAGGTCAAAGGTAAAAAACTATATGAATATGCAAGGCAAGGAATCGAGGTAGAGCGCCCTGTTAGAACTATTCATATCTATAGCTTTGAACTGCTGGATGATCGCTCTACATTTGAGGGAGAACAGATTTCCTTCAAATTCCGCGTAACGTGCAGCAAAGGTACATATGTGCGAACGCTTGCTGTGATGATTGGAGAAGCTCTTGGCTATCCATCTCATATGTCTTATTTGCAGCGAACAGGTTCCGGGCAGTTTTCACTGGAAGATTGTGTGACATTCGAAGATATTGAACGGGCGGTAGAAGAAGAAACGATCACTGAGAAACTGCATTCGATCGAAGAAGCTCTTAATCATTTGCCGAAACTTCAAATTAGTGATACATTAGCAGAGAAAGTGAAAAATGGCGCGGTATTGCCGTGTACGGAAGATGAAGAGTTAAAAAAAGAACCATTCTTTTTAATGATAAATTCTGCAGGCAAGTGCTTAGCAATTTATGCTCAGCACCCAACAAAAAAACATTTAATGAAGCCGGTTAAAGTGTTGGCAATCGACTAGACCGGTTAGAGAAAAGGTGAACTGTGTTTTGGAAACGATTGAAATTCGACATCCACACCACTTTCAACGAGAAGCTGTTCAACAATCAGTGTTAGCGCTTGGTTATTTTGATGGTGTGCATTTAGGGCATCAGCAAGTGATAAATTCAGCAAAACAGTTAGCGGATGAAAAAGGCATAGCTAGTGCTGTTATGACGTTTACTCCTCACCCTTCTGTGGTGCTTGGGCGCAATGTGCAGCACATTGATATGATCACACCACTTCAAGAAAAAAAGAAACTCATTGAGGAAATGGGAATTGACTTTTTATATATCGTTCATTTTGATAAACAGTTTGCAGCACTATTGCCTCAAGAGTTTGTTGATCAGTATATTATTGGCCTGAATGTGCAGCATGTGGTAGCTGGATTTGACTATACGTATGGAAAGTTAGGTAAAGGAACAATGGAAATACTACCATTTCATTCTCGATCAAAATTCACTCAAACAACAATTGATAAGTTAACAAATGGCGAAGAAAAAATTAGTTCAACGCTTATTCGCGAAAATTTAGCAAATGGAGACATGCATCGAGTAAAAGAGCTGCTTGGGCGCTATTATGAAGTGTCAGGTACAGTAACTCATGGAGAAAAGCGAGGCAGGCAAATAGGTTTTCCGACTGCTAACATCGCTTTAGACGATGAGTATTTACTTCCGCGCATCGGCGTGTATGCTGTTGAGCTTCAGCTCCACGGCAAGTGGTATGCAGGAGTATGCAACGTGGGCTACAAGCCGACTTTTCACGATAATTTAGAAAAGCCAACAATCGAAGTCCACTTATTATCATTTGACGAGCAAATCTACGATCAGCACGTAACGGTGAAATGGCACCGAATGATTCGTTCAGAAAAAAAGTTTAGCGGCATCGAAGAGCTTGTCGGTCAGATCTCAAAGGACAAGGAAGAAGCCCTTGCTTATTTTGAAGGAATTCAAAAGCATAAGAAATAAAAAAATATATATAAATAGTTGCTACGACTTGCTTTTTGTTCTAATAAGTAGTAACATAACACTTGTATGTAAAACAACCATTGCTTGGCATTACGATTCACCAACGTTTTGCTCGGTAACTGGGGTTTAATAATAAGGAGGTGAATAGGATGGCTATCACACAAGAGCGTAAAAATGAAATCATTAGTGAGTACAAAACTCATGCGAACGACACTGGTTCTCCAGAAGTTCAAATCGCTGTCCTAACAGAGCAAATTAACAATCTAAACGGTCACTTACGTACTCATAAAAAGGATCACCATTCACGTCGTGGTCTTTTAAAAATGGTAGGTCGACGTCGTAACTTACTTAACTACCTACGTAACAAAGACGTTACTCGTTATCGTGAGTTAATCAACAAACTTGGTTTACGTCGATAATAAGAAGAAAGCGGGAGCATTCCCGCTTTTTTAGTATGTACATTTAAGAAACATTAAAGATGCTACATAATGTGAAAAAAGCTATTGTTTTTGGATATTTCGTTTATAATAAAACTATCACATTTGATTACATACATATTTTATATGTAGAGAGGGGTACTCGTCGATATGGAACAAGAAAAACGAGTGTTCTCCGTAGATCTAGCTGGACGAAAGCTAGAAGTTGAAGTTGGCCAGTTGGCAAAACAAGCAAATGGCGCAGCATTAATCCGCTATGGAGACACAGTTGTATTAAGTACAGCAACGGCTTCAAAAGAGCCTAAAAATGTAGATTTCTTCCCGTTAACAGTAAACTATGAAGAGCGTTTATATGCAGTCGGTAAAATCCCAGGTGGATTCATTAAGCGTGAAGGCAGACCAAGTGAAAAAGCAATCTTGGCTAGCCGTTTAATCGACCGTCCGATTCGTCCTTTATTCGCAGATGGTTTCCGAAATGAAGTTCAAGTTGTCAGCGTTGTAATGAGCGTAGATCAAAACTGTTCTTCAGAAATCGCGGCAATGTTCGGTTCTTCATTAGCATTATCAGTATCTGATATTCCATTTGAAGGTCCTATTGCAGGCGTAATCGTAGGCCGTGTAGACAATGAATTTGTTGTAAACCCAACGGTAGATGAGCTTGAAAAAAGCGATATTCATCTGACGGTTGCTGGTACAAAAGACGCGATCAACATGGTTGAAGCAGGCGCTGATGAAGTACCGGAAGAAGTAATGTTAGAAGCAATTATGTTTGGACATGAGCAAATTAAAAAATTAATTGCGTTCCAAGAAGAAATTGTAGCAGCAGTAGGCAAAGAAAAAGTAGAAGTTGAGCTTTATACTGTTGATGCTGACCTTGAGCGTCAAGTTCGTGAAATTGCAGAAGGTGACATGAACCGTGCCGTTCAAGTTCAAGAAAAGCACGCGCGCGAAAATGCGATTAAAGAAGTGAAAAGCGCAGTAGCTGCAAAATTTGAAGAGCAAGATGTAGAAGAAGAAGTACTAAATCAAGTGAATGAAATTTTATCGAAGCTTGTTAAAAGTGAAGTGCGTCGCTTGATCACAGAAGAAAAAGTGCGTCCTGATGGCCGTAGTATTGATGAAATTCGTCCACTTTCTTCTGAAACAAACTTGCTTCCTCGTACACACGGATCTGGATTATTTACGCGTGGACAAACTCAAGCGCTTAGCATCTGTACATTAGGTGCACTTGGCGATGTGCAAATTTTAGATGGTTTAAGTGTAGAAGAATCTAAACGCTTCATGCATCACTATAACTTCCCTTCATTTAGTGTTGGTGAAACTAGACCGATGCGCGGACCGGGTCGTCGTGAAATTGGACATGGTGCGCTAGGTGAACGTGCACTTGAGCCGGTTATTCCAAATGAAAAAGATTTCCCTTATACAATTCGTCTTGTATCTGAAGTATTAGAGTCAAACGGTTCTACTTCACAAGCAAGTATTTGTGCAAGTACGCTTGCAATGATGGATGCTGGGGTTCCAATTAAAGCACCTGTAGCAGGGATTGCCATGGGTCTGATCAAATCAGGTGAACACTACTCGATTCTAACGGACATTCAAGGAATGGAAGATCACCTAGGAGATATGGACTTTAAAGTAGCAGGTACGGAAAATGGCGTAACTGCGCTTCAAATGGATATTAAAATTGACGGGTTATCTCGTGAAATTTTGGATGAAGCCCTTCAACAAGCAAAAAAAGGCCGTATGCAGATCTTAAATCATATGATGTCAACGATTGCTACGCCTCGTCAAGAGCTTTCTCAATATGCGCCTAAGATCCTTACAATGGCTATTAACCCTGATAAAATTCGTGATGTTATTGGACCAAGCGGCAAGCAAATCAATAAAATCATCGAAGAAACAGGCGTTAAAATTGATATCGAACAAGATGGTACAATCTTCATTTCTTCTATTGATCAGCCGATGAATGAAAAAGCGAAGAAAATTATTGAAGATCTTGTACGCGAAGTTGAAGTCGGCCAAATGTACTTAGGAAAAGTAAAACGAATTGAAAAATTCGGTGCATTTGTAGAAATCTTCAGCGGAAAAGATGGGCTTGTTCACATTTCAGAGCTTGCAGAAGAGCGTATTGGAAAAGTGGAAGACGTTGTATCGATTGGCGACGAGATTTTAGTTAAGGTTATGGAAATTGATAAACAAGGCCGCGTTAACTTATCTCGTAAAGCAATTTTAAAAGAACAAAAAGAAAAAGAAGAAAAAGCAAAAGAAACAAAATAATCTTCTTTTACTACTATATAGATATTGTGAAATCGTCCATACATGAAGAAAATCCATGTTTAGGGCGATTTTATCGTTTGTAGATGTTTGTTCTACCTTGTCCTCTTTATACATATTTTAAATGGTAAAGGGGGAAGGATAAGTGAAGAGAACCATTGTGCAATTTACAGCATTTCTATTTTTACTGGCAATTACATATAAATCTATTTATAATCCTTTTGCTGAAGCATATATAGAAGCACTTAAATCCGATGTACAACTTGTATCAGCTCAGCATGATGCGTTATATCAAAAGATTGAAGAAAAAGCAAAAGATTATGAAAAGCCAGCAGCGAATGCACGAATCGATCCCGTTTGGAAACGGGTTCCTGGCTATAACGGCATAAAAGTTGATCTTGCTGCTTCTTATAAAAATATGAAACCTGCGGGTAAATTTGATGAAAAAAAACTAGTGTACAAACAGGTTAGACCAAAGGTTCACTTGAGTGATTTACCGCAGGAACCTATCTACCGTGGACACGATGAAAAGCCTATGGTATCGTTTACAGTGAACGTAGCATGGGGGAACGAGTATTTGCCTAAAATGTTAGAAGTGCTAAAAAAGCACCATGCTAAAGCAACTTTCTTTTTAGAAGGAAAATGGGTTAAAAATAATCCAGATATGGCAAAAATGATTGTAGACGCAGGTCATGAAGTAGGAAACCACTCTTATTCTCATCCTGATATGGCCACTTTATCGGCTAGTCAAATCAATCAGCAGCTTAAAAAAACGAATGATATTATTACATCTACTACGGGACAAAAAGTAAAATGGTTTGCTCCGCCGAGCGGCAGTTTTCGCCCCGAAGTAGTAACGCTTGCTTCTCAGTTAAAAATGAGTACCATCATGTGGACGGTTGATACAATCGATTGGCAAAAGCCAAGTTCAGAAGTGTTAATTAATCGAGTAATGAAAAAGATTCACCCAGGGGCTATTGTACTGATGCACCCGACTGAATCAACGGCCGAATCGCTTGACCAATTGTTAACCGATATTGAACGCAAAGGCCTGAAAGTTAGCGATGTGTCAACAATGCTAGATGAAGAACGAATGATGAAAATACCTTCTTCTACTAAGAAGTAAGTGAGATAAGCAAAAGGGAGGCACTAGCTTGATAAAACGATATACGTGCAAAAATGGTGTAAGAATTGTATTGGAAAATATCCCAACTGTTCGATCTGTGGCCATTGGGGTGTGGATCGGAACGGGTTCTCGAAGTGAACACCCTGAAATTAATGGTGTATCACATTTTCTTGAACATATGTTTTTTAAAGGAACAAAAACAAGATCTGCTCGTGAAATTGCAGAAAGCTTCGACCGCATTGGGGGACAAGTAAATGCATTCACTTCTAAAGAATACACGTGCTACTATGCAAAAGTATTAGACGAACACGCAGATCAAGCGCTAGATGTGCTGGCGGATATGTTCTTTAATTCTTCATTTGATGAAGAGGAATTAGCTCGTGAAAAAAATGTTGTATATGAAGAAATTAAAATGTATGAAGATACACCTGATGATATTGTACATGATTTATTAGGAAAAGCCGTATATGGCAATCATCCATTAGGCTATCCAATTTTAGGAACGGAAGATACGTTAAAAACATTTAACGGTGATTCGCTTCGTCAGTATATGGAGCAAATGTATATTCCCGAAAACATTGTTATTTCAGTAGCTGGAAACATTGATGAAAGTTTTATTCAACAGGTGGAAAACTATTTTGGTACATATACGTCAAGTCATTCCGCTCATCAATATGTTCAGCCAGAGTTCCATACAAATCATATTGCGCGCAAAAAGGAAACAGAACAAGCTCATCTTTGCCTTGGCTTTAAAGGTTTGCCAATCGGCGGAGAAGATGTATATAGCTTAATTGTATTAAATAACGTGCTTGGCGGAAGTATGAGCAGTCGTTTGTTCCAAGAAGTCCGTGAACAGCGCGGCTTGGCTTATTCTGTTTTCTCTTATCATTCTTCTTATCGAGACAGCGGTCTTGTCACGATTTATGGGGGGACGGGAAGCCATCAGCTCGACGTATTATATGATACGGTTCAAGAAACGCTTTATGATCTGAAAGACAAAGGGATTACGGATAAAGAACTTTCTAACAGCAAAGAGCAGCTGAAAGGAAACTTAATGCTGAGTCTTGAAAGTACAAATAGCCGTATGAGCAGAAACGGAAAAAATGAGTTAATGCTAGGCTATCACCGCTCATTAGATGAGATTTTAGACCTTGTTAATGCCGTGACTAAAGATAGTGTAAATGGTCTTGCGCGAGATATTTTCAAAGATGAATTTGCTCTTTCATTAATAAGCCCGAGTGGAGATTTACCTAAAGGTTTTAAAGGAAATTAAACAGTAACAGTAAGGTTGGCTAAAATAATTGAGCCAGCCTTATTTTTTTGTCATTTTTTGTATGGTTGTTCAATAAATTAGATGAAAGGAGGGATTTTATGAGATTAAGCGAACTGAGTGGAAAAGAAATTGTAGATGTTAAGCGAGCAGAGCGTTTGGGTATTTTAGGGCAAACAGATCTTGAAATTAATGAACATACGGGACAAATTAATGCGCTTATTATTCCATCTGTGAAGTGGTTTGGGTTTCGAAAGCAAGGAGATGAAGTGCGAGTGCCGTGGGGGAATATCGAGAAAATTGGTACAGATATGGTGATTGTAAATGTCCATCAGCTAGAAGACATAAACAATGAGTCAACAAAATAAGAAACGAGATGCTTACTGCATCTCGTTTCTTTTATTTTCAGGGATAAAGATTCACCGATTCCTGTGTGTTTACATAGTATGTTGGAGAAAAGCAATAGGCATTCTAGGGCGTAATGATAGCACTTTACATCTCGATGGTTTAAGCGAAAGATACATCTATTTAATGTTAAAGAAGGTGAAAATGAAACATGTTAACGGATTTGCACATAGCTGTAATTGGCGGTGATGCTAGGCAGCTTGAAGTCATTCGAAAATTAATTCAATTAGATGCAAAAACCTCTCTTATTGGTTTTGATCAGCTAGATCATGGTTTTACAGGTGCGACGAAATATCAGATAGAGGAGCTGGATTTTTCAGATGTTGACGCCATCATCCTTCCAGTGCCTGGAACAAATCACGAAGGGCAAGTAGATACTATTTTTTCAAATGAAAAAGTAGTGCTGACTGAAGAAATACTTAAAAAAACGCCTGAGCACTGCATTATTTATTCTGGTATTAGCAATGGGTATTTAAACGAATTAGTCAAAACGACAAACCGTAAACTCGTTCAGCTATTTGAGCGTGATGATGTAGCAATTTATAACTCTATTCCTACTGTTGAAGGTACCATCATGCTTGTTATTCAACATACAGATTTTACTATTCACGGTTCAAATATTTCTGTCCTAGGTTTAGGAAGAGTAGGAATGAGCGTGGCGAGGTCCTTTGCTGCACTGGGTGCCAATGTAAAAGTAGGAGCTAGAAAATCTGAACATTTAGCACGTATTGCTGAAATGGGTTTGCAACCTTTCTATCTTTCTGAACTCGATAAAGAAATTGCTGATAGTGATATATGTATTAACACCATTCCATACCCCATCTTAACGGCTAAGACATTATCTAATGTCCCGACCCATGCGCTCATTATTGATTTAGCTTCAAAGCCTGGAGGAACCGATTTCCGCTATGCAGAAAAACGGGGAATTAAAGCTATTTTAGCACCTGGTCTTCCAGGAATTGTGGCTCCAAAAACAGCAGGTCAGATTGTCGCTAATGTATTAGTGAATTTATTAAAAGACGCTGCGGATGCGAGAGAGGAGAAAAAATAATGTCATTAAAAGGTAAAAGAATAGGGTTTGGCTTAACCGGATCTCACTGTACGTATGATGCGGTTATGCCGGAAATTGAAAAGCTTGTTAATTTGGGAGCAGAAGTGTTACCGGTTGTTTCTTACACTGTACAATCCACAAATACTCGTTTTGGAGATGGAGAAGACTGGGTGAAGAAAATTGAGGAATTAACAGGTCACGCCGTCATCAATACAATTGTAAAAGCAGAGCCTTTAGGACCAAAAATTCCGCTTGATTGTATGGTGGTTGCCCCGATCACTGGGAATACGATGAGTAAGTTTGCAAATGCAATGACTGAATCTCCGGTACTCATGGCAGCTAAAGCAACGCTTCGTAATAATAAGCCGGTGGTACTGGGAATTTCGACTAATGACGCACTAGGGCTAAATGGTGTAAACTTAATGAGGCTAATGGCGACTAAAAATATTTATTTTATTCCATTTGGTCAAGATGACCCGGTGCTTAAGCCAAATTCAATGGTAGCGCGTATGACGATGTTATCAGACACGGTGTACGCAGCGCTTGAAGATAAACAGATTCAGCCTGTTATTGTCGAAAGGTTCCGCGACGGTCAAGAGTCATAGGACATATATGCCTCTTGCTGTTGCATGAATCTATTCAATACTGCGGCTGTAAGAGAACTCTCAATCTCAAAGAAGAGAAGATTTTAAAAATCTTCTCTTCTTTGACGCAATGAAGCATAATAATATGTTAAAATAGTCAGTATATGCAGATAAATGTTGAGTAGTTGAAAATTGTTGGAGGCGGTATTAAAATGACAAGAGAATTACATGTAGCAGTAGTAGGAGCAACAGGTGCAGTAGGACAACAAATGATTAAAACCCTACAGGAGCGTAATTTTCCAGTTGGTAAATTAACGTTATTATCTTCAGCTCGTTCAGCTGGTAAAAAAGTGTTGTTTAACGGAGAAGAAGTTGTTGTGCAAGAAGCAACTCCGGATAGCTTTGAAGGCGTAGACATTGCTTTATTCAGTGCAGGCGGGAGCATTTCAAAAGCACTTGCACCAGAGGCAGTAAAACGCGGAGCAATCGTTGTAGACAACACAAGCGCTTATCGAATGGATGAAAATGTCCCGTTAGTTGTGCCGGAAGTGAATGAAGACGCATTACACGCACATAACGGAATTATTGCTAATCCAAACTGCTCTACAATTCAAATGGTTGCAGCATTACAGCCATTGCGCGAAACATACGGCTTATCTAAAGTGCTAGTATCAACGTATCAAGCCGTTTCTGGAGCAGGAGCTGCTGCAATTAATGAATTAAAAGAACAAGCTAAAGCTATTTTAGAAGAAAAAGAGTTTACACCGGAAATTTTACCGGTTGGTGGAGATAAAAAACATTATCAAATTGCTTTTAATGCCATTCCGCAAATTGATAAATTTCAAGATAACGGTTTTACATTTGAAGAAATGAAAATGATTAATGAAACGAAGAAAATTATGAGCATGCCTGAATTGCCAGTAGCTGCTACTTGTGTTCGTCTACCGGTTGTAACAGGTCATTCAGAGTCAGTGTACATTGAAATTGAAAAAGACGGTGTAACGGTAGCTGATGTGAAAAATTTATTGGCTGATGCACCTGGTATCGTATTGCAAGATGATCCAGAAAATCAAGTATATCCAATGCCAGCAGATTGTGTAGGTAAACGAGATGTGTTTGTCGGCCGTATTCGTAAAGATTTAGATCGCGATAACGGTTTCCATATGTGGATCGTTTCTGATAACTTGTTAAAAGGTGCAGCTTGGAATTCTGTACAAATTGCAGAATCACTTATTAAGCTTAGCTTAGTAAAATAAGCGCAACCAGAGTGTCTCGGAACATGATGAGGTGTAAGTATGAAAATAATCGTCCAAAAATTTGGAGGAACTTCCGTTCGTAACGAAGAAGGAAGAGCGAGAGCAATCTATCATTTAAATAATGCATTAAGTGAGGGTTACAAAGTAGTCGTTGTCGTATCGGCAATGGGACGAAAAGGTGAGCCGTATGCAACAGATACATTGCTTTCACTTGTTGATGGAAATAAAGCGTCACTTAACAAACGTGAGCTTGATATGCTTATGGCATGCGGAGAGTTAATTTCATCGGTTGTATTTACGAATTTATTAAACGAAAATGGTATTAAAGCTACAGCATTAAACGGTGCACAGGCCGGGTTTGTGACGAATGATGATTTTACCAATGCCAAGATACTGGAAATGAAATGCGACCGTTTGTTAAAAGAATTAGAAGAATATGATGTCGTTGTTGTAACAGGCTTTCAAGGGGCAACTACTGAAGGTGATACAACAACGCTTGGACGCGGAGGCAGCGATACATCTGCTTCAGCTTTAGGTGCAGCCCTTATGGCTGATTACATTGACATTTTCACAGATGTAGAAGGTGTGATGACAGCGGACCCGCGTATTGTAGAAGATGCAAGGCCGCTATCCGTTGTCACATATAACGAAATATGCAACATGGCTTATCAAGGTGCAAAAGTAGTTCACCCACGTGCCGTAGAGATTGCCATGCAGGCAAAAGTACCGATGCGCGTCCGTTCCACGTATGCTGATTCAGCAGGTACGCTCGTTACATCTCAAGGTGAAGCACAGCAGCGTGGAAGCGATGTGCAAGAACGCCTTGTAACAGGCATCGCGCACGTATCCAACGTCACTCAAATTAAAGTTTTTAGTAAAGAAGGCCATTATGATACGCAAGCAGAAGTATTCAAAGCAATGGCACAAGAAAAAATCAGCGTAGATTTTATCAATATTTCACCGAAGGGTGTTGTATATACGGTAACAGATGAAGCAACTGACAAAGCGATTGATGTGCTTCATGCGCTGGGGTATGAGCCGGCTGTTATTCGCAACTGTGCCAAAGTGTCAACGGTTGGAGCAGGAATTGCAGGGGTGCCTGGTGTTACATCTAAAATTGTTACAGCCCTTTCTAGCGAAGGTATTCAGATTTTACAATCTGCTGACAGCCATACGACGATTTGGGTGCTTGTAAAAGAAGAGGATTTAAAGAAAGCCGTTAATGCTCTTCATGGTGCCTTTGACTTGTCAAAAGCACCGCAAAAGAGATAAACTACATGTTCCGTTAGCTATAAGCTAACGGTTCATTACATGAATAGGGATAATGCAATTTCAAGGAGTGAAAACATGATTGATTTTGGGAAAGTCGCAACAGCGATGGTAACGCCTTTTGATCATAAAGGAAATATTGATTTTGAAAAAACAACGCAGCTTATTAACTATTTAATCAGCAACGGTTCGGATGCGTTGGTTATTGCAGGAACAACGGGTGAATCTCCTACGCTTTCAACAGAAGAAAAGCTGGCGCTGTTCCGCCACTCAGTAAAGGTAGTAGATGGCCGTGTACCTGTTGTGGCTGGTACAGGAAGCAACAATACGTATGCATCAATTGAATTAACGAAAAAGGCAGAAGAAATCGGCGTAGATGCGATTATGATTGTAGCACCTTATTACAACAAGCCGAATCAGGAAGGCTTATATCAGCACTTTAAAACAATTGCTGAAAGTACAGAGCTGCCTGTCATGTTATACAATATTCCAGGGCGATCCGTGATCAATATGTCTGTTGATACAATTGTACGCCTAGCTGAACTGCCAAATGTTGTAGCGTTAAAAGATGCAAGCGGAGATCTTGACGCAATGACAGCTATTATCGCACAAACAAGCGATGATTTTGCTTTATACAGCGGTGATGATGGCTTAACACTACCGGTATTAGCAATTGGAGGAACTGGTATTATTTCTGTTGCCTCTCACATTATTGGGAATGAAATGCAAGAGATGGTTAAGCTTTATGAGTCAGGAAATCCGAAGGAAGCAGCAAAAATTCATCAGCGTATTGTACCTGTTATGAAATCTCTTTTTGCAGCTCCAAGTCCAACGCCTGTTAAAACGGCTTTACAGCTAAAAGGATTAGACGTAGGATCGGTACGATTACCTTTAGTTCCGTTAACAGAAGAAGAACGCCAAACGTTAGTCAGCACATTAAATACGCTATAAGCTATAAGTATGTTTTTTAAACGTCTCTTCATTGACCGTATATACGAGTCGATGAAGGGACGTTTTTTTCTTATAAGATAATAGAAGAGCAGATGACGGAAATAGACGAATGAAATTTCTTGTATTCCAATTCTTACTTCAGTTATAATGTAAGCAAATGAAATTGTACGGGTGAAAGTAAGTAGGAGGAGCTTATGGTACTAGAAAAGACAGAAAATATTAAAATTTCAGCCTTGGGTGGAGTCGGAGAACTTGGAAAAAACATGTATGTGGTGGAAATCAATGAAAACATATATGTGTTAGATGCAGGATCAAAGTTTCCGGGAGGGGAAATGTTAGGAATTGATATTGTCATTCCGGACATTACATATTTAGTAGAAAATCAGCAGAACGTAAAAGGCATATTTGTTACTCATGGACACGAAGAACAAATTGGCGCTATTCCCTTTATACTTCAAAAATTGGATGTGCCTGTATATGGTACAGAATTAACGCTAGCACTTATCAAAGAAAAGTTAAAAGAATATGGAATTAAAAAATATGAAGCTTTACATCCTATCACTTCGTCAACGGTTTTATCGTTTGAAGGAGTGGATATTTCATTTTTTAGAACGCAGCACAGCATCCAAGATTCAGTCGGTATTTGTTTACAAACAAATCAAGGGGCGATTGTATATACAGGTGATTTTAAATTTGATCAAAATTCAGTCAGCATTCAAAGCGCTGATATTGGAAAAATGGCTGCCATTGGGGAACAAGGCGTCCTGTGTTTGCTTTCAGACAGTACAAATGCGGATAAGCCAGGCTATACAGTTTCTGAAGCCGTCATTGGACAAAATATTACCGACGCTTTTTATAAAAGCAAAGGTCGAATCATTGTTGCTGCATACAGTTCCAATCTGCACCGTATTCAGCAAATCATTCATGCCGCATATCAGCACGGCCGTAACCTGATCGTTATGGAAAAAAGTATGCTGAAAATCATTGATATTGCAGCAAAACTTGGACATTTGCAGCTGCCTGAGGATTTAATTGTTCCTGTACAAAAGCTAAAAGATCTTCCAGAACATGAAACGGTTATTTTAACAACAGGTCATCACGGAGAGCCGATTTTAGGTCTTACTCGAATGGCTAAACAGTCCCATAAATTTATTCAAATCAAACAAGATGATACGGTCCTGCTGGCTGCTACACCTGTGGCGGGGCACGAAACGACCTTTTCAAAAACAATTGACGTCATCTTTCGTTTAGGAGCAAGCGTAGTGTTTGCTCAGAGGAAAGTGCAGGCTTCCGGACACGGCAGTCAAGAAGAATTAAAATTTATGATTAACTTAACAAAGCCGAAATATGTCATGCCTGTGAATGGAGAGTATCGAAAACAAAAAGCTTATGCAAAGCTGGCCGGTCAATTAGGAATATCAGAAGATCATATTTGTTTGCTTGAAAAAGGTGAGCGAGTTGAATTTAAAGATGCTCGCATGTACCCTAGCGGTTCTATTCAAGCGGGAAATACGCTCATTGATGGACTAGGCGTCGGTGATATTGGAAATATCGTTCTGAGAGATCGCAGGCTGCTGTCACAGGACGGAATCTTAACGGTGGTAGTTACGATTAATAAACGCCAAAAAACGGTAGTAGCGGGGCCGGAAATCATCTCCCGCGGATTCGTCTATGTAAGAGAATCAGAAAAGCTTTTAGAAGAAGCAACGAAGATTGTTCAGCAAATTTTAGAAAAGTGTATGGAAGACAAAGTGATCGAGTGGTCTTCATTAAAATTAAAAATGAGAGAAAGTTTAAATCAATTTTTATATGAAAAAACCCGTCGTAAACCGATGATTTTACCGATTATCATGGAAATCTAATGTGAAGCCTTCCCGTTGGGAAGGCTTTTTATTTGCAGCTGATGCGGATGTAATAACTATGAGAAGTTCATACTACTACTATCAATAAGTGAAAGGAGCTAGAATATGTTTGAAAATAACGAAAGATTACATTCTGATGAAGCGCCTCAGCAGCCTAATAAAAATGAAGAAAGCAAGGGCGGAATATTAGATAAAATTCAACAACTAGGACAGACCAACGTGGCTCAGCTTCCTCAGGATTCTAATATTCACTGTTTAACGATTGTAGGACAAATCGAAGGGCACATGCAGCTGCCTCCTCAAAACAAAACGACAAAATATGAGCATGTCATCCCGCAAATTGTGGCGATCGAACAAAATCCAAAAATTGAAGGATTGCTTATTATCTTGAATACAGTAGGTGGAGATGTAGAAGCGGGTCTTGCAATTGCTGAAATGATCGCTTCGTTATCCAAGCCTTCTGTGTCTATTGTGTTAGGAGGCGGACATTCAATCGGTGTTCCAATTGCGGTTTCAACTGATTATTCGTATATTGCCGGTACAGCGACCATGACCATTCATCCTATTCGCTTAACGGGTCTTGTTATTGGTGTACCGCAAACATTTGAATACTTAGATAAAATGCAAGAGCGCGTGATTAACTTTGTGAGAGAACACTCTCATATTTCAGAAGAAAAGTTTAAAGAACTTATGTTTTCAAAAGGGAACTTAACGCGTGATATCGGGACAAATGTAGTTGGCGGAGATGCTGTTTCATACGGGTTAATTAATGAAGTAGGCGGAGTTGCTCAAGCGATCAAAAAATTGAATGAACTGATTGAGCAAGGACGTCAGAATGAGGAGCAGCTGCTGCAATGATTTTGTATACAATGATGCCGCAAGAACTGATCTTTCAGCAGTCTTATCATCAAGAACAATCTCAGCCAAAGCTTATTAACCATAATGGAATCCCGGTTATTGTTGAAGAAAATGAACAAAAGCAACAGCAAATTGTGAGGATTTTAAGCACGAATCCTCAAGATTATTTGAATGAAAATTATTATCCTGGTCAAATTTTGTCGTAAGGATTTCAGTATAATTATGGTGAATATGGTATAATGAATATGACGAAGAAGGCAGCCGCTGTATTGGCTGCTTTTTTATTCAACTGATAAAAGAAACAAAATCAACATAGAGTGTTGGACGTTGATTGGAGTGGAAAAATGGCAAAGAAAAAACGAAGAGGTCAAATAAAAAAGGATGAATGGAAACGCATATTGCGCTTTGAGCTTATTGGCTTATTTTTATTAGCATTAACGTTAATTGCCATGGCAGGACTGGGTGCTGTAGGACAGGCCCTTGTACTAGTGGTCCGCTTATTTATTGGCGAATGGTATATGCTGTGTTTAATCGGAATGGCTATTCTATCTGTTTATATTATTTGGAAAAGAGAAATGCCTCCTTTAGTGACGCGGCAGCTTATCGGTACATATCTCATTATTTTATCTATTTTACTGTTTAGTCATGTTACGTTATTTGAAAATTTATCAAAAAACGGAACGTTTACAGATCCGTCTGTCATTATGAACACGTGGGATTTGTATATGCTCGAAGCAACGGGCCAGTCGAATCACAGTGATTTAGGCGGAGGGATGATAGGAGCTATTATGTTTGCCATGTTCTACTATCTATTTGATAGCTTAGGAACAGAACTTATCGCTGCCTTGCTTATTGTGATTGGGGTACTGCTTATTACCGGACGTTCGCTTCACGAAACGGTATTAAAACTTTTGTCACCTCTAGTGAATTTTTTAACAACGGAGTTAAAAGAAGGCTGGCAAGATATTCAGACGTGGAAACATAAGAAGAAAAAAGCTCCTAAAACAACAAAAAAGAGAAGACAAGAAAAAGCTGTGCAAGAACCTGAAGAAAGCATGGACATAGAAGTAGAAGCACCTTCGCCTCCAATTATTGAACACTTTGACTACGGAGAGGAAGAGTCTAGTCAATCTCCTGCTGCTCCTATAGCTCCAGCGCCGCCGGTTATGGAATCGAAGCCTGTAGCTGCTGCACCGCAACAGCCAAAGCCGCAAAAGGAACAGGAAGAAGAAAAAGCTCCTATGATTACATTTACTGAAACGGAAAATAAAGAGTATGAGCTTCCTCCTATCAAGCTATTAACGATGCCAAAGAAAAGCAACCAGGCAAAAGAGCATAAAAACATTTATAAAAATGCCGAAAAACTTGAAAAAACGTTTCAAAGTTTCGGCGTAAAAGCAAAAGTGGCAAAAGTTCACCTTGGACCAGCTGTTACAAAATATGAAGTATATCCTGATGTAGGAGTAAAAGTAAGTAAGATTGTCAATTTAAGTGATGATCTAGCACTTGCATTAGCTGCCAAAGATATTCGGATTGAAGCTCCAATTCCCGGGAAATCAGCGGTAGGAATTGAAGTGCCGAACGAAGAAGTAGCGATGGTTTCACTTAGAGAAGTACTTGAAGCAACTGAAAATAACCGACCGGATAAAAAGCTATTAGTTGGTTTAGGAAGAGATATTTCAGGCGAAGCTGTGCTAGCAGAGCTTAATAAAATGCCTCATATGCTTGTAGCAGGCGCAACAGGAAGCGGAAAAAGTGTGTGTATCAACGGTATTATTATTAGTATTTTAATGAGGACAAAGCCTCATGAAGTAAAATTAATGATGATTGACCCTAAAATGGTTGAGCTCAATATGTACAATGGTATTCCGCATTTATTGGCTCCTGTTGTAACGGATCCGAAAAAAGCTTCTCAAGCCTTAAAGAAAGTTGTAAGTGAGATGGAGCGACGTTATGAGTTGTTTTCACACAGCGGAACGAGAAACATTGAAGGATATAACGATTTAGTAAAACGTATGAATGATGATGGAGACGCCGATGCAAAACAGCCGACTCTTCCTTATATTGTGGTGATTGTCGATGAGTTGGCTGACTTGATGATGGTTGCTTCATCTGACGTCGAAGATTCGATCACACGTCTTGCTCAAATGGCTCGTGCTGCCGGCATTCATTTGATTATTGCTACACAGCGACCATCAGTAGATGTTATTACTGGGGTTATTAAAGCAAACATTCCTTCCCGAATCGCTTTTAGTGTATCTTCACAAACTGACTCTCGTACGATCTTAGATATGGGAGGAGCTGAGAAGCTTCTAGGAAGAGGAGATATGCTGTTCATGCCTGTTGGAGCTTCAAAACCTGTGCGTGTGCAAGGTGCCTTTTTATCAGATGAAGAAGTAGAAGAAATTGTTGATTTTGTAATTGCACAGCAAAAAGCGCAGTATCAAGAAGAAATGATTCCAACCGATGCTCCTGAACAAGTTGATGATTTTGCAGATGAGCTATATGACGAAGCGGTACAGCTTGTAGCAGAAATGCAAACAGCTTCTGTCTCTATGCTGCAGCGACGCTTTCGAATTGGCTATAACCGGGCTGCACGCTTGATCGATGCAATGGAAGAGCGTGGAGTGGTGGGGCCTTATGAAGGAAGTAAGCCGCGTTCCGTGCTGATTTCTCAGCAAAATGAGGATGTTGGATCTTAATAATGTTACTAGAAAAGATGAGGCTGGGACAAAAGTATTTTAGCTGAAGTGAAAAACGAACCATTAATCAACATGTTTGATTAGTGGTTCGTTTTTTTTGTTATGATAAACGTAGGTTTCATCTGTTTCGTTCCTTCTAGCAGTTGATTGAAGGGCAGGGCGAAGACTCCTGCGGGAAAAGCGCAAGCGACGAGGAGGCTCATCACCCGCCGGCGGAAACCGGAGTTTTACACGGAAATCAACTGCAGTGTCAAAAGCTGTTCAGCTCATTATCCCATTTGTTCGTCTTTAGTTTGAATTCATTTCGTTATGTCTCAACCTCTTTTTTTATGGAATAAGAGACGGTAAGAATAGTATCATACAAAAATATGTCATGCTAAATAAATGAAATAAAAACGAATATTAAAAAATTTAATGACTAAAATGTTTGGTTTTTATCTAATATTAGAAGAAAAGCAGGTTGTTAGGTATGCTGACATTAAAAAATAACAAAAATTCATTTTTTTAAAAAAATAATAATAATTTTAATAAAAAATTAATATAACCTATTTATTTATCTGTCGAAAAATGATATATTATTTTCGATTAAGTAGTCGAACATCAGAGGTCTGATGACTTTTTAATATGGAGGAAGAGTGATGTCTATACGTGCGGATAATCGGCACTTGTATTTACAAGTGATTGATAAAATTAAACAAAATATAGAAAAAGGAATTTTTAAAGAAAAGGAAAGACTCCCTTCAGAGTTTGATTTATCAAAGCAGTTAGGGGTTAGCCGCGCAACGCTACGTGAGGCACTTCGCATATTAGAAGAAGAGAATATTATTGTTCGCAGACACGGCGTGGGAACATTTGTCAACACGAAGCCTACTTTTTTGTCAGGGATTGAGCAATTAAATAGTATAACACATATGATTGAACAAGCCGGTATGAAGGCTGGAACAATCTTCTTATCTTCTCAAATACAAGAGTTGTCTGAAAATGATTTAACACGTTTTGCTTGCGGGGAAGACGAACAGATTTTATTTGTTGAACGGGTGAGAACGGCAAACGGAGAGCCGGTTGTATATTGCATGGACAAGGTTCCTCAAAAAATATTGCCTGAAAATTTCGAATATAAACAAGAGTCTTTGCTAGAAATTCTTGAAAAACAAGCAGGAAAACATATTTCATACGCAGTGGCAAACATTGAGCCTCTAGGCTATCATGAAAAAGTTTCTCCTATTTTACAATGCGAACCAGAAACCGCTTTGCTTGTGCTGAAACAAATGCATTATGACCAGCATGATGAACCCATTTTATATTCCATCAATTATTTTAAAGCAGATCAATTTAGTTTCCAAGTATTGCGTAAACGCGTCTAGTTTTTTTGTGGTTAAATGTCAGAAAATTTATAACTGTTTAACATTGTCCTTTTAAGGAGGTGTCAAATGTAGGTCACAAGGACGAAATAGAAAATTGGCTTTATACTTTTAAAACTATTCAGGGGGTTAAAACATGTTAAAACGTAAAACGGGACTTGCATTATCACTAGTATTAGCGGCAGGAACACTTTTAAGCGCGTGTGGCTCAGACGACGCAGGTAAGAGCGGCGGAGATAAAAAAGCGGCGGATTTTAAAGTGGGAATGGTAACAGATACGGGCGGGGTAGATGATAAATCGTTTAACCAATCTGCTTGGGAAGGTCTGACAAAGTTTGGGAAAGATAACGGACTTGATGAAGGGACTGGATATAAGTATTTGCAGTCTACAAAAGCATCTGAATACGAGAGCAATCTTTCTAAATTTGCTGAGAGTGGCTACAACTTGACGTATGGAATTGGCTTTTTATTAAAAGAAGATATTAAAAAAGCAGCAAAGCAGTATCCAGATGCTAACTTTGCATTAGTAGACGATACGCTAAAGTCAGAGAACTTAGATAACGTGGCAAGCATTCTATTTAAAGAAGAGCAAGGCTCTTTCTTAGTAGGTGTAGTGGCAGCTAAACAAACGAAAACGAACAAAATCGGCTTTATCGGAGGCGTTGAATCTCCATTAATCAAGAAGTTTGAAAACGGATTTAAAGCAGGTGTTAAATCTGTAAACCCAGATGCTGAAGTTATCTCTCAATACGCAGAAAGTTTTAACTCTCCAGAAAAAGGTTCAGCTATTGCTTCTACCATTTACAGCAAAGGCGCTGATATTATTTATCAAGCGGCTGGCGGTACTGGAAACGGCGTATTTACAGAAGCTAAAAACCGTTCAAAAGGCGGGAAAGACAAAAAGGTTTGGGTAATTGGAGTTGACCGCGATCAGCATGAAGAAGGTATGCCTGAAAACGTAACGTTAACTTCGATGGTTAAACGCGTTGACTTGGCTGTAGAAGATGTTGCCAAAAAAGCAATGGACGACAAATTCCCAGGTGGTAAAGAAGTTGTGTTTGGCTTAAAAGAAGACGGAGTAGGAATTGCTCCATCACAAGATAATGTAAGCAAAGATGCGTTAAAAGCAGTTGATGAGTATAAGCAAAAAATTCTAGACGGTGACATTACAGTGCCTCAAACGGATAAAGAATTTAAAGAGTTTGAAAAAACGCTTAAAAAATAAGTTGACGTCTGTTAAGCAATGATTATATGAGTATAAAAGGCTAGTGAAAACTAGCCTTTTTCATAGCCAAAAAACGGAAGACAGAATCCTGTAGCAGGCAGGAATAGGGAGTGAAAGCAGTGGAATATGTTATTGAAATGCTAGATATTCGCAAAGAGTTTCCCGGTATTGTCGCTAATGACAATATTACACTCCAAGTGAAAAAGGGAGAAATTCATGCTTTGTTAGGAGAAAATGGTGCAGGTAAGTCAACGCTGATGAACGTTTTATTTGGACTTTATCAGCCTGAAAAAGGGCAGATTCGTGTAAACGGCCAAGAAGTCAAAATAACGGACCCTAACGTAGCGAATGACTTAGGAATTGGGATGGTTCATCAGCATTTTATGCTCGTTCAAAACTTTACAGTAACAGAAAATATTATTCTTGGAAACGAACCGACGCGCACGGGGAAAATCAATATTAAAAAAGCAGCTCAAGATATTCAAGAGCTTTCAAATCAATATGGATTATCGGTAGATCCATATGCGAAGATTCAAGATATCTCAGTTGGCATGCAGCAGCGAGTGGAAATTTTAAAGACGCTTTACAGAGGAGCCGACATTCTTATTTTTGATGAACCTACTGCCGCCTTAACACCTCAGGAAATTACGGAATTAATTCAAATTATGAAAAAATTAATTCAAGAAGGAAAGTCGATTATTTTAATTACGCATAAATTAAAAGAAATTATGTCAGTATGTGACCGCTGTACAATTATTCGAAAAGGTGTCGGGGTTGGCACGGTAAATGTGCAAGAGACCAACCCTGATGAACTTGCTGCTTTAATGGTAGGAAGAGAAGTGCATTTTAAAACTGAAAAGAAAACAGCGACTCCAAAAGAAGCTGTGTTAACAATAAAAGAATTAGTAGTAGAAGACAGCCGAGGAGTAGAGGCTGTAAGTTCACTTGATCTAAGCGTTCGGGCAGGCGAAATTGTAGGCATCGCGGGTGTAGATGGGAATGGTCAAACAGAGCTGATTGAAGCAATTACGGGTCTGAGAAAAATAAAGTCGGGCTCGATCACATTAAAAAATCAAGAATTGTCTACGTTATCCACTCGTAAAATTACGGAGTCAGGAATAGGACATATTCCGCAGGATCGTCATAAGCACGGACTGGTATTAGATTATACAATAGGTGAAAATATTGGCCTTCAAACGTATTATCAAAAGCCGATGTCTAAATCAGGTATTTTAAATTATAAAGAGATGTATAAAAAGGCAAAAGAACTAATTGCAGAATATGATGTGCGAACGCCTAGTGAATATACACAAGCGCGATCGCTATCGGGGGGGAATCAGCAAAAAGCCATTATTGCCCGTGAAGTAGACCGCAGTCCGGAGCTATTAATTGCAGCTCAGCCAACGAGGGGGCTGGACGTAGGGGCCATTGAATTTATTCATAAGAAACTGATCGAAGAACGAGATAAAGGACGAGCAGTGCTGCTTGTTTCGCTAGAACTGGATGAAGTAATAAATTTAAGCGATCGCATTGCGGTTATTTATGAAGGGAAAATAGTCGACATTGTAGATCCAAAAGAAACGAATGAACAAGAGTTAGGCTTATTAATGGCAGGCGGTACGCGTGAGAAAGCGGGTGGAACAGCATGAATAAACTTGTGAAAAATGAACGTGTAATGATGATTTTGATCCCTGTTGTATCGGCCATATTAGGACTCATTGCCGGAGCGGTTATTATGTTACTAGGCGGCTATGATCCAATGCTTGGCTATCAATCTCTTTTTGACGGGATGTTTGGAACGCCAAAAGCCATTGGAGAAACGATTCGTGCCATGACTCCTCTTGCTCTGGCTGGTATCGCGGTTGCGTTTGCTTATAAAACCGGTCTCTTTAACATTGGAGTAGAAGGACAGCTTTTAGTTGGCTGGTTGGCTTCAGTATGGGTTGGGTATGCGTTTGATTTACCAGCAGTCATTCATATTCCTTTAGCTGTATTAGCAGCAGCTGCAGCTGGAGCAGTTTGGGCGTTTATTCCAGGATTTTTAAAAGCAAAATTTCATGTTCATGAAGTAATTGTTTCCATTATGATGAACTATATTGCCCTTTATACAACGAGCAGCTTAATCCGTACGTATTTATATGCGGGTAATGAAAAATCGTATGATATTAAGGAATCGGCATCTTTAGCATCAAGCTTTTTAGCACAGTTAACCGATAACTCCCGCCTTCATTACGGCATTCTTATTACCATCGCTGCAGCCATCGTAATGTGGTTTATTTTGAATAAAACAGCTAAGGGCTTCGAGCTAAGAGCTGTTGGTTTTAATCAACATGCTTCACAGTATGCAGGAATAAATGTAGGCCGAAACATTGTGTTATCCATGGCGATTTCAGGCGCTTTTGCCGGGCTTGCCGGGGCAATGGAAGGGCTTGGAACATTTCAGTATATGGGCACATTCACTGCGTTTACGGGTACGGGGTTTGACGGTATCGCCGTAGCTCTTTTAGGAGCTAACAGCGCAATTGGAATTTTATTAGCTTCATTCTTTTTCGGAGGATTGCAAACTGCGGCTCCTCAAATGAACTTTATGACAGGCGTACCGTCTGAATTAATTCAAATTGTCATTGCGCTTATTATCTTTTTTGTTGCATCTAGTTATTTAATTCGCTGGGTGCTTGGCCGTGCAGGCAAGGGGGGAGCAAAATGAACTTCTTAGAGGTGTTAGCCATTATTATTCCAGCGGCGCTTTATTCAGCTGCACCGCTTATCTTTACCGCGCTCGGAGGGATATTTAGTGAGCGTTCTGGGGTCGTGAACATCGGATTAGAAGGGCTGATGATGTTTGGCGCGTTCACAGGTATTGTTTCAACCCTTTTACTTCAGGATTCATTAGGTGCTTGGGCCCCGTGGGTAGCGATAGTAATTGCGGCTGTTGTTTGCGCTGTGTTTTCGCTGATTCATGCTGTTGCAAGTATTACATTAAAAGCAGATCAAACTGTAAGTGGTGTAGCGCTGAATTTTCTAGCTGCGGGTCTTTCAATCTTTTTAATCAAAAAGATTTTTGGGAAAGGACAAACAGATTTTATCCAATTCCGTATCGATAAAGTAAGTATTCCAGGTCTATCAGACATTCCAGTAATCGGTAAAATTCTGTTTTCGAATGTTCCTATTACGTCTTATATTGCAATTGCGCTAGCTTTTGCTGTATGGTACATCATTTATAAAACGCCGTTTGGTCTTCGTCTTCGTTCAGTTGGTGAACACCCAATGGCAGCAGACACGATGGGGATCAAAGTTGTGAGAATGCGTTACGTTGGCGTTATGATTTCCGGAATGTTAGCTGGAATCGGCGGCGCGGTGTATGCTACATCTATCGCTACAAACTTTGCAGCGGGAACGATTGCTGGACAAGGGTTCCTTGCTATTGCAGCTATGATTTTTGGAAAATGGCATCCTATTGGTGCTTTAGGTGCAGCCATGTTTTTCGGGTTAGCACAGTCTTTGAGTATCACGGGAGCTCAGATTCCGGTTATTCAAGATATCCCATCCGTCCTTTTAACCATTGCACCGTACGTATTAACAATCTTAGCACTTACTGGTTTTGTAGGACGTGCTGAGGCTCCTAAAGCGCTAGGCGTTCCTTATGAAAAAGGCCGCCGCTAATAAATCCTCTATACGAGGTCTAACAATGACTAAAGTTGGATAAATATAGAAGGTGGAGACAAAGGAATCATATTCTTTTCTCCGCCTTTTTTTCATTGAGAGAAAGAATATGAAAAGAAATGAGGAAGCGCGCGGCAAGTTACTTGAAAATGTTTCCTTGAATTCGATATAGTGGTTATAAGACTAAAATTAGCGTTAAAGATTCAAAATAGAAGTATTGTCTAGTTAATACATCAAAATTTAAAAGGAGGTTTATATATGAAATTATTGACTGAACAAAAACATGAACTAGAAGGATTGACTGTTCACACCATTCAAACAGCTAAGTACAAAACAAACACGTTCATTTTAAAACTAAATGCCCCTTTAGATAAGAAAACGGTGACAATGCGTGCCCTTTTACCTTATGTGCTTCAAAGCGCTACCGAGTCGCTGCCGTCTACGACAAAGCTTCGTACATATTTAGATGAGCTTTATGGTGCTACTTTACAAGTAGACTTAACAAAAAAAGGTGATAACCACGATATTACGATTCGCATTGATATAGCGAATGAAAAATATTTGAAAGATTCAACTCCGCTTTTGCAAAAAGCGTTAGCGCTTCTTGGCGATATTTTATTAAAGCCAGCAGTTGAAGGGGACTCTTTTTTAAAGGATATTATGACAAAAGAAAAGCGTTCGCTTCGTCAGAGAATTCAAGCCGTATTTGATGATAAAATGCGCTATGCTAATTTAAGATTAGTCGAAGAAATGTGTAAGGAAGAACCTTACTCTTTACATGTAAACGGTCAAATTGACGACGTGGAAGAAATTACAGGTGAAAGTTTGTACGCCTATTATCAGCAGGTGTTAAAAGAAGATGCCATTCACCTTTATGCTATTGGAGATTTGCAAGTCGAAGAGGTTTTACAAACAGTAAAAGAAACATTTACGTTACCAAAGCGCGAGCAAAAAGACATTGAAGATTCTATTACGTCTAAAGATATCTCAAAAGTAAATGAAGTAGTGGAAAAACAAGAAGTAAAACAAGGGAAATTAAATATTGGCTACCGCACAAATGTTGTGTACGGAGATAGACAGTATTTTGCTCTGCAAGTATTTAACGGTATATTCGGAGGTTTCTCACATTCTAAGCTATTTATCAATGTGCGTGAAAAAGCAAGCTTAGCCTATTATGCCGCTTCAAGGGTAGAAAGTCATAAGGGATTACTGATGGTCATGTCGGGTATTGATGCTAAAAATTACGACCAAGCCGTGACCATTATTAAAGAACAAATGCAGGAGATGAAGCAAGGGTCGTTCACAGACGGCGAAATCGCTCAAACAAAAGCCGTCATTCACAATCAGCTGCTTGAAACGGTGGATACTCCACGAGGACTAGTAGAGGTTATGTATCATAATGAATTAACAGGCAAAGACATTTCAATTGACGAATACTTAAAGCATATTGATGCGGTATCTAAGCAGGAAATTATTAAAGTGGCTGAGAAAATTGAAATGGATACAATTTATTTCTTAACAGGAACGGGCGGTGAAGAAAATGGAGAAAATTGAATTTTCGCAGCTTCAGGAACAGCTGTATCATGAAAAAATGGATAACGGGCTGCAGGTATATATTTTGCCAAAGCCGGAGTTTAACAAAACGTTTGCTACCTTTACAACGAACTACGGATCGATTGACAATCAATTCGTACCACTAAATGAAAATGAAATGACAAAAGTTCCGGACGGAATTGCACACTTTTTAGAGCATAAATTATTTGAAAAAGAAGACGGGGATGTCTTTCAACAGTTTAGTAAACAAGGTGCTTCGGCCAATGCATTTACTTCTTTTACCCGCACAGCTTACTTATTCAGCTGTACGTCAAATTTTGAGGAAAACCTTGAAACATTAGTGGACTTTGTACAAGAGCCGTACTTCTCAGAAAAAACGGTCGAAAAAGAAAAAGGCATTATCGGTCAAGAAATTACAATGTATGACGACAATCCGGACTGGCGCTTGTATTTTGGTACCATTCAAAATATGTACAAAAACCACCCTGTTAAAATTGATATTGCCGGCACGATCGAATCGATTTCACATATTAATAAAGATTTGCTGTATACATGCTATGAAACGTTCTACCATCCAAGCAACATGCTGTTGTTCATTGTAGGCCCTGTTGATGCGGAAAAGGTAATGAAGCAAGTTCGAGACAATCAGCAGAAAAAAGATTATAAAGAAATATCTGACATACAGCGTCACTTTGACGAAGAGCCTGAAACGGTGGATCAAGAAAAACAAGTACTAAAAATGCCGGTGCAGTCTTCTAAATGTATGGTGGGTCTAAAAGCGAAAAATCCGCAGCGTTCAGGTGGAGAAATGCTTAAATATGAGTTAGCAATGAATATTATCTTAGATTACGCATTTGGCAAAAGCTCTTCGTACTATGAGGAGTTATATGCAGACGGGCTCATTGATGAAACATTTGCTTATGATTATACGGAGGAAAGAGGATTTGGTTTTGCTCTTATTGGGGGAGATACGGACCAACCCGAGCAGCTGTATGATCGAGTTAAACAAATTTTACTTGAAATGAAAACAAAATCACTAACAGAAGAAGAACTTGAACGTATCCGTAAAAAGAAAATCGGCGGATTTTTACGTTCATTAAACTCACCTGAGTTTATCGCTAATCAGTTTACACGCTATGCATTTAATGATATGAATTTATTTGATATTGTTGAAACGCTGGAAAAACTGAAGGTGAACGAAATAAAAGATGTGCTAAACGAGATTATTGATGAAAAGAACTTTACGGTTTGTGAAGTAGTACCTAAATAAAGATGATTGTTGCCAAAAAAGCTGATGTTCATCAGCTTTTTTGCATGTAAAGGAGAGAAGGTTATGGAGAAATTTGCCCTTGTGACAGGTGCAAGCGGAGGAATTGGCACAGCGATTGCTAAGCAATTAGCTGAGGATGGATATTCGCTTATTTTGCATTACCATCAACGAAGAGACAGAATAGAGGCGCTTGCACATGAGCTTGCTGAAAAGGTAAAAACCGTGTTTACGGTACAAGCGGATTTATCATGTAAAGAGGGAGTGGAGAAGTTTTTAGAGGAAATTATTGTTCCGGTAGAAGTTATTATTCATAACAGCGGACGAAGCGTTAGCGGGTTAATGACAGATACTCCGGCAAAAGAAACCGAAGAAATGATCTATCTTCACATCACGGCTCCCTTTGTTATTACCAAAGCTTTATTACCTAAAATGATTAGTGCTAAAAGCGGACAAATCATCATGATTTCTTCCATTTGGGGACTTACAGGAGCTTCATTTGAAGTCCTTTATTCAATGGTAAAAGGTGCACAAAATACGTTTGTAAAAGCTTTGGCAAAAGAGGTTGCACTAAGTGGGATTCGAGTAAATGGAGTTGCGCCCGGAGCGATTGAAACGGATATGATGGCCAGCTATTCAAAAGAAGAGGTCAAAGAGCTGGCTGAAGAGATCCCTTTAGGAAGAATAGGATATCCAAAAGAAGTGGCAGATGCGGTTTCATACTTAATATCTTCACGAGCTTCCTACATAACTGGACAAATATTATCGGTTAATGGCGGTTGGTACATATAAAGTGTGCATAAAATCAAAAACACGGTACAAACTATGATATGAATAAACCTTAAGGAGGGCTACTCATGTCAGTATTAGAAAACTGGGATAGCTGGAAAGATTTTTTAGGCGACCGTTTACATCATGCGCAAAACGAAGGAATGCAAGAAGAAGTTATTCATGATCTTGCTTATCAAATTGGTGGATATTTAGCAAACCAAGTTGATGCAAAAAATGATCAAGAGCGAATTTTAGCAGACCTTTGGAGCGTTGCTTCTAAAGAAGAGCAGCATGCGATTGCGAGCAGCATGGTGAAATTAGTTCAAAATAACGGATCAGTAAAATAAGTTATCGTTTTTAAAAAGGAGCTAATTCACCGCATGTGAAAGCTCCTTTTTTCTTAGAAATAAATAGTACAAATAAATAAGCGCTTACATACATAACAAATGTAGAACTACTTGTCTTTAGGGTTTATAATATAATGGAAATCATTTATAGTTAAACTAGGTGAAAAAAAGGGGGCACCTCTCGAAGGCCAGCCAAGAAATGGGAGGGGTTTGATGGAGAAAATTGAGTGGTATTTAGAATATCAGATACAAAAAAATCGTCCGGGTCTTTTAGGTGATATTTCATCGCTTCTTGGAATGTTGTCAATTAATATTGTCACAATTAACGGAGTAGATGATATTCGCCGTGGATTATTGCTGCGCTGTGATTCACATGAGCAAATAGACAGGCTTGAATCTATTTTGAAAACAATGGATAATATCATTGTGACAAAAATGAGACCGCCTAAATTGCGTGATAAGTTAGCAGTGCGTCACGGTCGCTATATTCAGCGGGACGCAGATGATAAAAAGACGTTCCGTTTCGTAAGAGATGAATTAGGTTTGCTCGTAGATTTTATGGCGGAACTGTTTAAACAAGACGGTCATAAGCTTATCGGCATTCGAGGTATGCCGCGAGTAGGCAAAACCGAATCCATTGTAGCAGCTAGCGTATGTGCGAACAAAAGGTGGCTTTTTGTGTCTTCTACACTCTTAAAACAAACGATTCGCAGTCAGCTTATTGCTGACGAATACAACGCTGATAATATTTTTATTATTGACGGGATTGTATCGACAAAACGCGCGAATGAAAAGCACTGGCAGCTTGTTCGAGAAGTAATGAATGTACCCGCGACAAAAATTGTGGAGCATCCGGATGTATTTGTACAAAATACCGAGTATTCGTTAGATGATTTTGCCTACATTATTGAAATAAGAAACGACCCCAATGAGAAAATTACATATGAAATAATGGAAGGTCCTCAAATGTTTCAAGACGGTGGATTATCGATGTTTGATTTTTAGCATAATTGGTAGGTGTTAGCATTGACAGAGTTAGGACAAAGGTTAAGACAAGAACGAGAAAGCAAAGGATTGTCGTTAGAGGATTTACAAAAACTAACGAAAATTCAAAAACGCTATTTACTTGGCATTGAAGAAGGCAATTATGAGGTTATGCCGGGGAAATTTTACGTACGAGCGTTTATTAAGCAATACTGCGAAGCAATTGGGTTGGACACAGATGCTATTTTTGAAGAATACAAATCAGACATTCCTTCAACTCAAACAGAAGACATGCCGCAGCAGCTTTCGCGCGTTCGCAGCCGCAAAGAAATTCCTCAGCATACAAAAGGAGTTTCAAAAGCATATGACTACCTTCCAACTGTTCTAGTGGTGGCGGGAGTTGTAGTTGTTGGGATTATTATTTGGGTAATCGCTCAAAATATCGTCTCGGATAAAAACAAGGAGCAGGCTAACCAAGAAGCTCCAAACAGCGAAGTTCAGCAGTCTAACACGCAGGAAGAAACGAATGAAACTACTGCAAAAAATGACAATAGCAAGTCAGAAGATGAACAAAGTGCTGCTGATAAGAAAGAAAAAGAAAAAGCTGAAAAAGAAAAAGCCGCAAAAGAAAAAGCTGAGAAAGAAAAAGCTGAAAAAGAAAAGAAAGACAGCGGTAAACAAGAATACAAGGAAGTTCAAAAAACAGGCAGAAGTGCTACGTATGCTCTTTCCGGTACAGATGCATTTAATCTAGAAGTAACATCCACTCAAGCAGATACTTGGTTAGATGTGAAAAATGGAAAAGGAAATGCTTTCTTTAGCTCCATTCTAAAAAAAGGTGAAACAAAAGAATTTGATTTGACGAAAGAAACTGAAGCTCGTGTCAACATCGGTTATTCACCTGGAGTAGAGTTAAAAGTAAATGGAAAAGCGGTTGACTTGCCGTTTGATTCATCCAAGCAAGTTCGACAAGTTGTAACGATTCAATATCAGCCGGCAGAAGCACAGTAAACACCCTGTTTTAAAAAGTGATCAGGGTGTAAATAAAGATAATATGTGAATTAATCACTCATTCACGCTATAATAAAACCAAAGCCGTGCAAACAATTTCGTTTGCACGCTTTCAGTTTGTAACAGTAATTGGAGGCAGAAGAAGTGAATTTACCAAACAAGATTACCATTTCGCGGATTTTCCTAATTCCCGTATTCCTCATTTTTATGATGGTGCCGCTACCATTTGGCACAGTGGAGGCAGCAGGAAAAGAGATTCCGATCGCTCACCTATTAGGGGCAGCATTATTTATTATTGCATCTACAACAGACTGGATTGACGGATACTATGCCCGAAAGTACGACTTAGTCACGAACTTGGGCAAATTTTTAGATCCACTAGCAGACAAGCTATTGGTTTCAGCTGCGCTTGTAGCTATTGTTGACTTAGATTTAATTGCAGGTGCAGGATGGGCTGCTATCATCATTATTAGCCGTGAATTTGCTATCACTGGTTTAAGACTTGTACTAGCAGGGGAAGGGGAAGTTGTAGCAGCAAATATGTTAGGTAAAATTAAAACATGGACTCAAATTTTAGCTATTTCAGCTATTCTGTTGTATAACTTGCCTTTTGAATGGGTTTCCATTCCATTTGCTAGCGTAATGCTTTGGATCTCAGTGATTTTTACGGTTATTTCAGGCTGGGACTACTTTGCTAAAAACAAACAGGCTTTTGTTAACTCAAAATAAGTAAGATGGAGATGATATGATGAACGCTGAAATTATTGGAGTCGGCTCTGAGCTGCTGCTTGGACAAATTGCCAATACAAACGCTCAGTATTTATCGAAAAAATTAGCCGAACTTGGAATTAATGTTTACTATCATACGGTAGTAGGAGATAATGCACAGCGCTTAAAAGAAGTGATTGCTACAGCTCAAACGCGTGCAGAGTTAATTATTTTCACAGGCGGGCTTGGTCCTACAAAAGATGATTTAACAAAAGAAACAATTGCGAGTGTGCTAGGAGTAGAGCTGACAACAAATGCAGAAGCACTTGAAAGCATTGAAGCCTATTTCAAACAGTCAAATCGTGTCATGACACCTAACAATAAAAAACAGGCAATTGTGCTAGAAGGTTCGGCAGTGCTCCCTAACGATTACGGAATGGCTCCAGGTATGGGGCTTACGGTAGAGGGAAAACACTATATGCTATTTCCCGGGCCACCAAAAGAGCTTTATCCAATGTATGAATCGTATGGCCAAGAATTTTTAGCTCAAAAGCTTGAATTAAAAGAAAGTATTGAATCACGTGTTCTTCGCTTTTTCGGAATAGGAGAATCACAGCTTGAGACGGAAATTGAAGATTTGCTTGATGCGCAAACCAACCCGACGATTGCGCCGCTAGCAGGAGATGGAGAAGTGACGCTTCGCTTAACTGCTAAGCACGCTAATGCTGCTGAAGCACAGCGCATGTTAGACGAAGTGGAAAAAACCATTTCAGAGCGCGTAGGCGAGTATTTATATGGATACGAAGCAACTTCTTTACATAATGAATTGGTAAAAGAATTAACGGCACAAGGATTAACGATTGCTTCAGCCGAAAGTTTAACCGGCGGTTTATTCAGCGAACGTTTAACAACTGTTTCAGGTTCTGGAGAAGCTGTAAAAGGCAGCCTGGTCGCCTATCATTATGAAATCAAGCAAAATATTCTCGGAGTGAGCGAACACACGCTGAATCAGTACGGAGCCGTTAGCGAGCAGTGCGCGGCTGAAATGGCTCAGCGTATTCAACAGTTATACAAAACGGATATTGGCATCGGGTTTACAGGTGTAGCTGGGCCCTCCAAACAAGAAGGCCATCCTGTAGGAACAGTATATATAGGGGTAGCCTATAAAGATCAAGCTCCTCAAGTTTACAGCCTGCAGCTATCTGGAAGCCGCCAGGGGATTCGTTCACGAACGGTTAATTATGGCTGTCATTACGTATTAAAGATGATAAAGAAATAAAGAAAAAAGGCTGTTTGGTTTTTCCAAAACAGCCTTTTTTTTATAAAATAATAAACGAACATTTATTCGCTTTTTGCTTGTCAAACGACTCGAAAACTAGTATAGTAAGTTATAGAAAGTTGTTAATTCGACATTGCTACTACATCGTAGTAAGTTTGCAGTTTATAGATGATTTCAAAGAGATAGAGGAGGAAATTGAGTGAACGATCGTCAAGCAGCCCTTGATATGGCTTTAAAACAAATTGAAAAGCAATTTGGTAAAGGTTCAATTATGAAATTAGGTGAACAAACGGAAAAAAGAATTTCTACAATTCCAAGTGGTTCATTAGCGTTAGATATAGCTTTAGGTGTAGGTGGATATCCACGTGGACGTGTAGTTGAAGTATACGGTCCAGAAAGCTCAGGTAAAACAACAGTTGCTCTTCATGCGATTGCAGAAGTTCAACAGCAGGGCGGACAGGCTGCATTTATCGATGCGGAGCACGCGTTAGATCCTGTATATGCTCAAAAATTAGGTGTGAATATTGATGAGCTATTATTATCTCAGCCTGATACGGGAGAACAAGCGTTAGAAATCGCTGAAGCTTTAGTTCGAAGCGGTGCCGTAGATATTATCGTTGTTGACTCAGTAGCAGCATTAGTGCCAAAAGCGGAAATTGAAGGAGAAATGGGAGACTCTCACGTGGGTCTACAAGCTCGTTTAATGTCTCAAGCATTGCGTAAACTATCTGGAGCTATCAACAAGTCTAAAACAATCGCTATCTTTATTAACCAAATTCGTGAAAAAGTCGGCGTTATGTTTGGTAACCCTGAAACAACTCCTGGTGGACGTGCGCTTAAATTCTATTCTTCAGTGCGTCTAGAAGTACGTCGTGCAGAGCAGTTAAAGCAAGGAAACGATATTGTAGGTAACAAAACAAGAATTAAAGTTGTGAAAAACAAAGTAGCTCCGCCTTTCCGTGCTGCTGAAGTAGATATTATGTACGGAGAAGGTATTTCAAAAGAGGGTGAAATTTTGGATATCGCTTCTGAACTAGATATTGTTCAAAAAAGTGGATCTTGGTATTCATATAATGACGAGCGTCTAGGTCAAGGTCGTGAAAATGCAAAACAATTCTTAAAAGAAAATACTGATATTCGTCAGGAAATTGCGGGACAAGTGCGTGAACATCATGGTTTAGACCAAGATGGAGAGCCAGCTCCTGAGGATGACGATCAAGGCGATTTAAATATTTAATTTGCTGCGAGATAAAAAAAGACTCCTCTATTTCAAAGAAGGGGTCTTTTTTTTGTAAAAATTGTTAATGCTAGAAAAGTAACATACGAAATTTCAATATATACTGTAGAGGCAGGCTTGACAATAAAAATGCACAGATTTACAATTAAGATGTATATTTTCCCTTTTTAAAACATTTTAGCGTTTAAAAGCCTTTGTGTGTATATTGAAAGGTGAATACGATGTACATGCCGACATGAAATTTAAAACTTACAAGTTTATAGCAAGGGGAGGTGAAATGATGGATACTAATACAATCATCTTCGCTTTGCTTGGCCTAATCGTCGGTGCAGTTGTTGGCTTTTTTGTTTGTAAATCGATTGCTGAAGCTAAAATTGCGGGAGCAAAGTCTAGTGCAGAACAAATTATCGATGAAGGAACCCGCGAGGCGGAAGCTTTGAAAAAAGAAGCTTTACTAGAAGCGAAGGATGAAATCCATCAGCTTCGTACAGAGGCAGAACAAGATATTCGTGATCGTCGAGCAGAACTTCAAAAACAAGAAAATCGATTAATGCAAAAAGAGGAAAATCTTGATCGTAAAGACGAATCACTTGATAAACGTGAAGCGTTACTTGAAAAGAAAGATGATTCTCTTACTGTTAAACAACAGCATATTGAAGAGATGGAAAGCAAAGTTGAAGAAGTAGTACGTGCACAGCAAACAGAGCTAGAGCGCATTTCAAGCTTAACAAGAGAAGATGCAAGAGCGATTATTTTAGATCGTGTTGAGAATGAACTTTCCCACGACATTGCAATAATGGTAAAAGAAACAGAAAACCGTGCAAAAGAAGACGCCGATAAAAAGGCGAAAGAAATTCTTTCACTTGCTATTCAACGTTGCGCAGCAGATCATGTTGCTGAAACGACTGTCTCAGTTGTTAACTTGCCAAATGACGAAATGAAAGGCCGAATTATTGGTCGAGAAGGTCGAAACATCCGTACGCTTGAAACTTTGACAGGAATTGATCTTATTATTGATGATACGCCAGAAGCAGTTATTTTATCAGGATTTGACCCAATTCGTCGTGAGACAGCAAGAATTGCACTTGATAAACTCGTTCAAGATGGTCGTATCCATCCCGCGCGTATTGAAGAAATGGTTGAAAAATCTCGCCGTGAAGTGGACGAATATATTCGTGAAGTTGGTGAACAAACGACGTTTGAAGTCGGTGTTCACGGGTTGCACCCAGACTTGATGAAAATTCTTGGTCGCTTAAAATTCAGAACAAGCTATGGTCAAAATGTGCTGAAACATTCAATGGAAGTAGCACATTTATCAGGACTTATGGCTGCTGAATTAGGTGAAGATGAAACGTTAGCCAAACGAGCAGGATTGTTACATGATATTGGTAAAGCAATTGATCATGAGGTAGAAGGAAGTCACGTAGAAATCGGTGTTGAATTAGCTACAAAGTATAAAGAACATCCGGTTGTTATTAACGCGATTGCTTCTCACCATGGAGATACAGAACCAACATCAATCATTGCTGTACTAGTTGCAGCAGCGGATGCATTATCTGCTGCAAGACCAGGTGCTCGTAGTGAGACGTTAGAAAACTACATTCGTCGTCTTGAAAAGTTAGAAGAAATTTCAGAGTCTTATGAAGGCGTTGAAAAATCATTTGCGATTCAAGCAGGGCGTGAAGTTCGTATTATGGTGAAACCAGATACGATTGGTGATTTAGAAGCGCATCGACTTGCTCGAGATATCCGAAAACGAATTGAAGATGAGCTGGATTATCCTGGCCACATCAAAGTAACCGTTATTCGTGAAACAAGAGCAGTAGAGTATGCAAAATAAAAATGAAGTGGCGTTTCGCCACTTTATTTTTTTTCGTAGAGATGAAGATGCAGATTAAGAATGAAGTATAGGAGCTTTTACATGAGAATTTTATTTATTGGAGACGTAGTTGGTTCTCCAGGCCGTGAAATGGTTGAAGAATATTTACCAAGATTAAAAAGAAAATACTCTCCGGGACTTACAATTGTGAATGGAGAAAATGCAGCTTCGGGCAAAGGCATTACTGAAAAGATTTATCGTCAGTTCTTACAAGCAGGGGCTAACATTATTACCCTTGGTAACCACGCGTGGGACAAACGCGAAATTTTTGATTTTATTGACGATGCAAAAAATCTTGTTCGTCCAGCTAATTTTCCTGAAGGTACACCGGGCAAGGGAATTACGTATTTTACGTACAATCAGCTTGAGGTAGCCGTGATTAATTTACAAGGGCGCACGTTTATGGCTCCGCTTGATTGTCCATTTCATAAAGCAGATGAACTGATTGAAGAAGCACGTCAGCGCACTCCGCTTATTTTTATTGATTTTCATGCTGAAACAACAAGTGAAAAGCAAGCGATTAGCTGGTATGTGGACGGTCGTGTCAGCGCTGTTGTCGGCACTCATACTCATGTTCAAACAGCTGACAATCGTATATTGCCAAAAGGAACAGCCTACATCTCTGACGTAGGAATGACGGGACCTTATGACGGCATTTTAGGGATGGAGCGCGAAGCTGTTATTAAGCGTTTTTTAACGTCTCTTCCTGTTCGATTTGAAGTGCCAAAAGAAGGAAGAACGCAGCTTAGTGGAATCGTTATTGATATTGATCAAAAGACGGGGAAAGCAACAAAAACAGAGCGAATTTTAATTAACGAAGACCATCCATTTTTTGAATAAAGGGAAAAAGTCAATGTGTCGAAAGACGATACGTTGGCTTTTTTATTTTGTCAAAAACGTAAAAAGAAAAAAGAAAGGTGTAGAAATATAAGTTTTTGAATATTTAGGAAAAACAAGCAGGAATACGTTTGACATATCGTGAATATAGTAACATTGAAATCAATTAAGTCATTGGTCTAATGATCTCTCATCATACATTGTAAAGAATAAGGAGGAGCTAGATATGGAAATATTAAAAGTTTCAGCAAAGTCTAATCCAAATTCAGTTGCTGGTGCCTTAGCAGGCGTACTGCGCGAACGCGGCGCAGCAGAAATTCAAGCCATTGGGGCCGGGGCGCTTAATCAAGCAGTAAAAGCTGTAGCAATCGCAAGAGGGTTCGTTGCACCAAGTGGGGTTGATTTAATCTGCATCCCAGCTTTTACAGATATTCAAATTGATGGAGAAGAGCGAACAGCCATTAAATTAATTGTAGAGCCGCGATAATTATAAAAACCACGGACCTGTAAAGCATAGAAGCCAAACAGGTCCTTTTTGTATAGAGTTAAAGGGGTGTGGGTTGTGATATTTGATGCTCATTGTGATGTATTGATGAAACTCTGGCTAAATAAACGTTTATCTTTTACATATGATTCAGCGCTGCATGTGACGTTAGAAGGAATAAAAAAAGCAAAAGGGAAAGTTCAGCTATTCGCTATTTATATTCCAGAAGCGGTTCCGGCAGCTCAGCGCTTTGATGTTGCGTTAGAAATGATCCAGCTGTTTCAGAGTCATATTTTATCGCTTCCCGGTGTGAAATGGGTTCGTTCAAAACGCGATATAGATAGCTTGAAAAAAGGTGAAATAGGAGCAATGCTGACGCTTGAAGGCTGCGATGCCATTGATACAAGTTTAGTTCGCTTAAAGACACTTTTTTCACTGGGTGTACGTTCAGTAGGTTTGACATGGAATTACAGCAATGCTGTGTGTGACGGTATTTTAGAACCTCGCGGCGCGGGATTATCTTCTTTTGGAAGAGAAGTTGTTGAATTGAACAATGAATATAAAGTGTGGACGGATGTCTCTCATTTATCGGTAAGAGGTTTTTGGGATGTGATTGAGCTAGCGCAATATGTAGTAGCTACTCATTCCAATTCACACGTATTGTGTTCTCATCCCCGGAATTTAAGAGACGATCAAATTCATGCTTTAATAAAGCGAAACGGCGTGATTGGCATTACGTTTGTGCCTGAATTTTTAACGAGTTCTGCCAAAGCGCAAATAGCGGATGTGATCCGCCATCTTGATTACATGTGTGAAAGAGGAGGCGAATACTCCGTTGGTTTTGGCTCTGACTTTGACGGCATTGACAAAACGGTTCATCGTCTCGGAAGATATGAACAGTATACAAATTTAATCGAAGAACTCCTTAAGCATTACACTGAGGATCAGGTAAAACGTTTTCTGTTTCAAAACTTTGTTGATCGTGTATGCAGCTAATAAAAAAAGAGCTTTTTCTTCTTGAAAAAGCTCTTTTTTATACAAATTATTTATATACTAATGCCTCATGTGAAGGCAGAAAAGATCATTAAAAAACTTCATCTTATTCATTAAATATAAATATAATTAAAACGATTGAGAATTCAATGGAAAGGGTTGCATTTTTCTGGCAATCGGAATAAAATTGAAAACGGATTACGGAGCTGCTCAAGCAGAAACGTATCCTGCACAGCGGCAAGGTGCTGTGGGAGTTTTGCAGATGATTTTGGTTGGTGAAATGCAGAAGCAAATGAAATCGTTTGCTAATTTACTTTTTTCAGTTTTTATTAATAAAATAGATTTCTATATTATGAGCAATTAAAGGAGTGGCGTTGATTTATGGTACAGCAACTTTCATGGAAAGTTGGCGGACAGCAGGGTGAGGGAATCGAAAGTACGGGAGAAATCTTTTCAACCGCTTTAAATCGATTAGGTTATTACTTATACGGCTATCGTCATTTTTCTTCTCGTATCAAAGGTGGACATACAAATAATAAGATTCGAGTGAGTACAACTCAGGTTCGATCTGTGTCAGATGATTTGGATATTTTAGTTGCGTTCGATCAGGAAACAATCGATGTAAACGTCCATGAGCTGCGCGTAGGTGGCGTTGTAATTGCAGATGCGAAATTCAACCCAAGTCTGCCCGAAACATGTACAACTGCTACGCTATATGCTGTTCCGTTTACGGAAATTGCAACGGAATTAGGAACGTCACTAATGAAGAACATGGTTGCTGTTGGCGCTTCAAGTGCTGTGCTTCATATTGACACAGAAGTATTTGAAGAAGTAGTGCTTGAAATCTTCGGTAAAAAGGGCCAAAAAGTTGTACAAAAAAACATGGAAGCTATTAAAAAAGGTGCAGATTACATTCGTGAACAGCTAGGCGAACAATTAGAAACAATGAAACTAGATCCAGCGGATGGTAAAAAACGTATGTTTATGATTGGAAACGATGCGATTGCGCTAGGTGCTTTAGCCGGTGGGGCTCGTTTTATGCCAGCATATCCAATTACCCCTGCTTCAGAAATCATGGAATACTTAATTAAAAAGCTTCCTCAATTTGGTGGAACCGTTATTCAAACAGAAGATGAAATCGCAGCATGTACGATGGCTATCGGAGCTAACTATGCAGGCGTACGTGCGCTGACAGCATCAGCTGGACCTGGTCTATCATTAATGATGGAGTCGATTGGATTAGCGGGAATCACTGAGCAGCCTGTTGTTATTATAGATACGCAGCGCGGCGGTCCAAGTACAGGGCTTCCAACTAAGCAAGAACAGTCTGATTTAATGGCCATGATTTACGGTACGCACGGTGAAATTCCGAAGATCGTCATGGCGCCAAGTACGGTTGAAGAAGCATTCTACGATACGATTGAAGCGTTTAACTTAGCAGAAGAATATCAGTGTCCAGTTATTATGCTAACGGATTTACAGCTTTCACTTGGGAAGCAATCAGTAGAACCGCTTGACTATAACCGCGTTGAAATCCGCCGCGGTAAGCTTCAGCAAGGAGAGCTAGAAGAGCTAGAAGAAAAACAATACTACAAGCGCTACCGCGTAACAGAAGACGGCGTATCACCACGCGTCATTCCTGGAATGAAGCATGGCATTCATCACGTGACGGGAGTAGAACATGATGAGACAGGAAAGCCATCTGAATCTCCGGTGAACCGCGATGATCAAATGAATAAGCGTCTTCGTAAAACAAAAGGAATTCGTTTTAATACGCCAATTCATGTTCACTCTCATGAAAAAGAGTCTGATATTTTATTTGTTGGATTTAATTCGACGCGTGGAGTCATTGAAGAGGCAATGGAACGTTTGGAACAGGACGGTATAAAAGTAAATCATGCTCACATTCGTTTGATTCATCCTTTCCCAGCTGACGAACTGCTTCCTTACGTGCAAGGAGCTAAAAAAGTAGTCGTCGTTGAAAACAATGCTACTGGACAGCTTGCTAATATTTTAAAAATGAATATTGCAAGTCATGATAAAATTCAAAGCGTATTGAAGTATGATGGAAATCCATTTCTTCCGCAAGAAGTATACGCAAAAAGTAAGGAGATGTTTGTGTTAAATGGCAACGTTTAAAGATTTTCGTAACAGTGTAAAACCTAACTGGTGTCCGGGGTGTGGAGATTTCTCCGTACAAGCAGCCATTCAACGCGCATCTGCTAACGTAGGTTTAGAACCTCATGAGCTTGCTGTTATTTCAGGTATTGGATGTTCTGGACGTATCTCTGGTTATATTAATTCATATGGTTTTCACGGTATTCACGGACGTGCGCTTCCAATCGCTCAAGGTGTGAAAATGGCTAATCGTGACTTAACCGTTATCGCATCTGGCGGCGATGGAGATGGGTTTGCTATCGGTATGGGACACACGGTACATGCGATTCGCAGAAACATCGATGTGACGTATATCGTAATGGATAACCAAATCTATGGTTTAACAAAAGGACAAACATCTCCTCGTAGTGAAGTAGGATTCAAGACAAAAAGTACGCCTGAAGGATCAATCGAGTCGTCTTTATCTGTTATGGAGCTTGCGTTAACTTCTGGAGCAACGTTTGTGGCTCAAAGCTTTTCAACGAATTTAAAAGAGTTAACAAGCTTAATTGAACAAGGCATCCAGCATAAAGGTTTTTCTTTAATTAACGTATTTAGCCCGTGCGTAACGTATAACAAAGTGAACACGTATGATTGGTTTAAAGAAAACCTAACTAGTCTTAGCACAATTGAAGGTTATGATGCAAACAATCGTATGCAAGCTATGCAGACGTTAATGGAGCATAACGGTTTAGTAACAGGGCTTATTTATCAAAATGCGCATCAGCCGTCGTATCAGCAGCTTGTTCACGGTTATAGTGAAGAGCCGCTGTCAAAAGCAGACTTAGGCATGACTGAGGAAAAATTTGATGAGCTAGTAGCTGAATTTATGTAAAAGAGGCTGCAATAAAAGCAGTTTAGTAGAGGGAAAATCCGAACGTTGAACTGAGATTCTTGATGGAGAATCCAACTCGTTCGGATTTTTTCATAGTGATAGCGAACGTAGGTTTCATGTAGGGAGTGGCTTCTAGCTGTTAATTGGAGAGCTAGGAGAAGGCTCCTACGGGAAAAGCGAAATAGGTGAGAACCCGCGGGAGCGGAAGCGACGAGGAGGCTCATCGGCCGCTTGCCGAAAGCGAAGTTTTGCACAGAAATCAACAACGGTGTAATAAGCGAATTTCTATGAGCTCTTTTATCCCATTTGTTCGTCTCTAAAATAGGTTAATTTAGTTATGTATCAATCTCTTTTTGTGATTTAATAAATATTTCGAAAGTCGAACGAAATTTTAACGAAACAGGTATAGAAAATAGGTATATGATTGTGTTCGCTACTTGAAAGTTATATACTATGTTAATGTGATGAGTTTTATGCATAAGCATAAGGCTCTCACATTTTTTTGCGATTTACAGGTGCAACGTGACAATTGTCATGGCGAAAGGAGATTTTTTTATGAATGAAAAACAACGTTTAGAAAGCAACCAAGTTAATCCAGCGGACAAAAAATCCGAAAAGGATTACAGTAAATATTTTCAAACAGTATACATGCCACCTTCTTTAAAAGATGCGAAAAAACGAGGAAAAGAAGAAGTTTCCTATCACAATGATTTTGCAATCGATGAACAGTTTCATGGAATGGGACAGGGACGTAAGTTTTATATCCGTACGTACGGCTGTCAAATGAATGAGCACGATACAGAAGTAATGGCTGGTATTTTTCTAGGCCTTGGCTACGAGCCAACTGACTCTGTTGAAGATGCTCATGTTATTTTATTGAATACGTGTGCAATCCGTGAAAATGCGGAAAATAAAGTGTTTGGTGAATTAGGACACTTGAAGGCCTTGAAGCGCGAGCGCCCTGAATTATTAATCGGCGTCTGCGGATGTATGTCTCAAGAAGAGTCAGTTGTAAATAAAATTTTACAAAAACATCAGCACGTGGATATGATTTTTGGTACACATAATATTCACCGTTTGCCCCACATTCTAAATGAAGCATACTTAGCAAAAGAAATGGTAATTGAAGTATGGTCTAAAGAAGGGGATGTTATTGAAAACCTTCCAAGAGCACGTAAAGGCAGCGTTAAAGCATGGGTTAACATCATGTACGGCTGTGACAAGTTCTGTACGTACTGTATCGTTCCGTATACGCGAGGAAAAGAACGAAGCCGCCGTCCAGAAGACATTATCCAAGAAGTACGTCATTTAGCTGCTCAAGGCTATAAAGAAATTACGCTTTTAGGCCAAAACGTTAATGCATACGGAAAAGATTTTGAAGACATGACGTACGGCTTAGGGGATTTAATGGATGAAATCCGTAAAATTGATGTTGCCCGTATTCGTTTTACAACAAGTCACCCTCGCGACTTTGATGACCGTTTAATTGAAGTTCTAGCTAAAGGCGGAAATCTTGTCGACCACATTCACTTACCTGTGCAATCAGGAAGCAGCGACATCTTAAAAATTATGGCACGAAAATATTCTCGTGAACATTATTTAGAGCTTGTTCGTAAAATTAAAGAAGCCATTCCAACGGCATCATTAACAACTGATATTATTGTTGGTTTCCCAAATGAAACGGATGAGCAGTTTGAAGAAACAATGTCACTATATCGTGAGGTTGAATTTGATAGTGCGTACACGTTTATTTACTCACCTCGTGAAGGTACTCCGGCTGCTAAGATGCAAGACAATGTACCAATGGAAGTGAAAAAAGAGCGTCTTCAGCGCTTAAATGCTCTTGTAAATGAAATTTCTGCAAAGAAATTGAAGGAATATGAAGGTAAAGTTGTCGAAGTATTAGTAGAAGGTGAAAGTAAAAATAACCCTGAAGTACTAGCAGGCTACACTGAAAAAAGTAAGCTTGTAAACTTCAAAGCACCTAAGTCAGTGATTGGTCAACTTGTAAAAGTAAAAGTTACAAAAGCCAAAACATGGACATTAAACGGGGAAATGGTAGAAGAAACAGCAGAGGTGAAGTAATATGGCGCAGTATAACAAGAGTGACGTAATTAAACGTGCTCAAGAGCTGGCAAAAATGATTGCTGAAACGGAAGAAGTAGATTTCTTCAAGCGTGCCGAAGCTCAGCTTAACGAAAATCAAAAAGTGCGTGAAACCATTGCAAGCATTAAAAGCTTGCAAAAACAAGCTGTTAATTTCCAACATTATGGTAAAACAGAAGCGTTAAAACAAGTGGAGGCAAAAATCGATCGCTTACAGGAAGAGCTCGATGAACTGCCGATTATTCAGCAGTTTCAAGAGTCTCAAATAAACGTGAATGATTTGCTTCAACTTGTCGCTAACACTATTTCAAACACAGTAACGGATGAAATTATTGTGTCAACAGATGGTGATTTACTGCGCGGTGAAACAGGTTCACAGGTGCGAAACAGCCCTGGATCTAGCTGCTCATAAAGAAAAAATGCCTCAGCAATTTGCTGAGGCATTTTTTTGTGCATCCCGTGGCATAAAATTGGGCAGATTTTCTCTCTAATAATTGTCACGTTTTTCTATATCCTTGCATACAATGGAACATAGGTTTTTTATGCCTTAAACCTAGTTTCTTAAAAATAATGTGCAAACAAGTGAATGAGCCTGCATAGGATGAAATGAAGATAGTTTGAGGAGGGTATGCTCACATGTCACAACACTATAGAGAAATTATTACAAAAGCAGTCGTAGGTAAAGGTCGCAAGTTTACACAATCGTCTCATACGCTTGCACCGAAAAATCGACCAACAAGCATCTTGGGGTGCTGGGTGATTAACCATGAGTACAAAGCAAAAAAAAGCGGCAGCAATGTAGAAGTTGACGGCAGATATGATATTAACATCTGGTATTCGTACAATAATAATACAAAAACCGAAGTTTGGACGGAAACCGTATCATACAAAGATAATATTAAGCTGCGCTATAAAGATGAAGATTCGATTGGAGACGATTATGAAGTAATTGTTCGCGTGCTGCAGCAGCCAAATTGCCTAGAGTGCACAATTTCACCAAATGGCAATAAAACGATTGTTCAAGTAGAGAGAGAATTATTGGCAGAAGTGATTGGCGAAACCAAGGTTTGTGTTGCAGTAAATCCGAAAGGCTGCGATGATGAAGATGAGTTTGATTTAGACGTAGATGACGATGAATTTGAAGATTTGGATCCTGATTTTATATTAGGGGACGATGAGTAACTAGGAAGAAGTTCTTCCTAGTTTTTTTATTTTTACTATTTTAAGAAAATTCTTATAAAAACAAAAAAATATATTGCTTTTTGTCGAATGCGCAGTGTATAGTAAATCTAAAGAAAATAATGCATTAATTTTCAGAAAATTTAGTTATATCAGATAAGTATTTTTTGGGGGTTTACTATGAGCTTATTTCGAAAAAAATCAATTCAAACGTTAATTAGTGAAACCAATTCTAAAGGTGTTAAATTAAAAAAGGATTTAGGCGCTTTCGATTTAACAATGTTAGGAATTGGAGCCATTATCGGAACCGGAATTTTTGTATTAACGGGTGTAGCCGCCGCTGAACATGCCGGTCCAGCTTTAGTTATATCTTTCATTATGTCAGGACTTGCGTGTGTGTTTGCAGCTCTTTGTTATGCAGAGTTTGCCTCAACAGTTCCAGTTTCAGGAAGTGCATACACTTACAGTTATGCAACATTTGGTGAATTAATCGCTTGGATTTTAGGGTGGGATCTTATCTTGGAATACGGTCTTGCTTCTTCTGCTGTAGCCAGCGGATGGTCCGGGTATTTCCAAGGATTATTAGCAGGGTTTGGCATACATTTTCCCAAAGCTTTAACAAGTGCATACAATCCTGCAAACGGCACGTATATTGATATTCCAGCAATTATGATCGTGTTTTTAATCACATTACTTTTAACGCAAGGAGTAAAAAAATCTTCACGTTTTAATGCTATCATGGTTATTATTAAACTTGCTGTTGTACTTCTGTTTATCGGGGTAGGAGTTAGCTATGTTAAACCAGAAAACTGGACGCCGTTTATGCCGTTTGGTTTCTCGGGAGTAGCGACAGGAGCAGCAACTGTATTCTTCGCCTACATTGGGTTTGATGCTGTAGCAACAGCGGCCGAGGAAGTACGCAAGCCTCAGCGGGATATGCCAATCGGAATTATCGCATCTCTCGCGATTTGTACAGTCCTTTATATCGTCGTATCGCTTATCTTAACAGGAATCGTACCTTATACAGAATTAAATGTTAAAAACCCTGTAGCATTTGCTTTAAGCTACATTAACCAAGACTGGGTAGCAGGATTTATTTCATTAGGCGCAATTGTTGGTATTACAACGGTATTACTCGTTATGATGTATGGACAAACTCGTTTATTTTATGCGATCAGTCGAGATGGTCTATTGCCAAAGCCTTTTTCAAAAATTAGTGAGAAAAAACAAACGCCAGTAGTAAATACGTGGATTACATGTTTACTAGTATCCATCTTCTCTGGTTTAGTACCATTAGGAAGATTAGCAGAGTTAACAAACATCGGTACTCTTTTTGCTTTCATGACCGTATCAATTGGAATTTTATATTTACGTAAATCAAAACAAACTTCAGAATCGACTGGTTTCCGCGTACCGTTCGTGCCGGTGATTCCAATTTTAGCTTTTGTGTTCTGTTTATACTTAGCACTTCAGCTTCCAAAGTTAACATGGATTAGTTTCGTAATTTGGCTTGTACTAGGGCTAGTGGTTTACTTCTTATACGGACGTAAGCATAGTCATTTGAACAGCAGTAAATAATGAAAAGCTTCGGACAAGCTTCTTCCTTCGTCCGAAGCTTTTTTATTTGTTTTATGAAAAGAAATTGAAGATTGTTCTATTTGAATAAATTAAGTTTAAGAAAGACTTATGTTATAATACGTGTAGCAAAAACGCACAACTAGATGTGGTATGGAGGAATAGTATGGCAGCGTATACGCCAATGATACAGCAATATTTGAGAATTAAGGCAGAGTATCAAGATGCCTTTTTATTTTTTAGATTAGGTGATTTTTATGAAATGTTCTTTGAAGATGCTACGACAGCTTCTCAAGAACTTGAAATAACATTAACAAGTCGAGACGGAGGAGGACAAGAGAGAATTCCGATGTGCGGGGTTCCGTATCACTCTGCTCCTACGTATATCGAGCGTTTAATTGAAAAGGGATTTAAAGTAGCTATTTGTGAGCAAGTAGAAGACCCTAAGCATGCAAAAGGTGTTGTAAAGCGAGAAGTGGTACAGGTGATTTCACCCGGAACACTGATGAACGAACGCGGACTGCATGAAAAGGAAAATAACTATATTTGTTCTGTTACTGGGTTCGAGGATCAAACGTTTGGTCTTGCTCTTTCTGATTTGTCTACAGGAGAAAACAGCGTAACGCTTGTTAGTTCGTTTCACGATATAGTCTCAGAGATTTATGCAAAAGAAGCAAAAGAAGTCGTTGTAAGCTCTGAGTTTCCTGCTGACTTATTACAAACACTAAAAGAGCGCATGACGATTACCATTTCTTATGAGAATAGTACAGAGCAAGTAGAAGGACTAGATTATTTAGTAGAGTCGCTTCAGCAGCAAAAGCTTATTACAACGTTTGCGCGTATTCTTCAGTATTTAACTCGCACGCAGAAGCGTTCGCTTGAACACTTACAGCCCGTGCAGTTTTATCAAATCAATGAATATATGAAAATTGATTTGTTCTCTAAGCGAAACTTAGAGTTAACCGAAACGATTCGTTCAAAAGGAAAGAAAGGCTCGCTTCTATGGTTATTAGACCAGACTGTTACGGCAATGGGCGGCCGTTTATTAAAAAATTGGATTGACCGTCCGCTTTTAAAACAAGCGGATATTGATAATCGTTTGAATATGGTAGATGTCTTAATGAAACAGTTTTTTGAACGAGAAGAACTGCGAGAGTTGCTAAAAGACGTATATGATTTAGAACGCTTAGCTGGTCGAGTAGCTTTTGGTAATGTAAATGCTCGTGATTTAATTCAATTAAAAAAATCATTGCAAAATGTGCCTCATATCCAAGAGGTTGTGAATCGTTTGAATCACCCTTATGCCACCAAGCTTGTTGAAGACATTGATCCTTGTGAGCGATTAGCTAATCTTCTTGAAAGAGGATTAAAAGAGCACCCTCCTTTGTCAATTAAAGAAGGAGACATTATTAATGACGGCTATCATGAACAGCTTGATCAATACCGAGATGCAAGCCGAAACGGAAAAACGTGGATTGCGTCACTTGAACAGCAAGAGCGTGAGAAAACAGGGATTCGCTCACTGAAAATTGGTTATAATCGCGTGTTCGGCTATTATATAGAAGTAACGCGGGCAAATCTCCATCTTTTGCCTGAAGGAATGTATGAACGAAAACAGACGTTAACCAATGCAGAACGTTTTATTACGCCTGAGCTGAAAGAAAAAGAAGCGCTGATTTTAGAAGCGGAAGAGAAAATTGTAGAGCTGGAATATGAATTGTTTTTACAAATTCGTGAAGAAGTAAAAGCATATATTCCAAGGCTGCAAGAACTCGCTAAAAAAGTAAGTGAGCTTGACGTACTGCAGTGCTTTGCAAAAATCAGTGAAGAACGTCATTACACGAAGCCTATTTTTTCAAGTGAAGATATTTCGATTCAAAATGGACGCCATCCAGTGGTAGAAAAAGTAATGAATTCGCAGGAATATGTGCCAAACGACTGTCAAATGACGGATGATAGTTCAATTTTACTGATTACAGGACCCAATATGTCTGGTAAAAGTACGTACATGCGTCAGGTCGCTTTAACGGCGATATTAGCTCAAATTGGCTGTTTTGTGCCAGCAGACGAAGCGGTTCTGCCGATTTTTGATCAAGTGTTTACACGTATCGGAGCAGCCGATGACTTAATTTCAGGTCAAAGTACGTTTATGGTCGAGATGCTAGAAACGAAAAATGCAGTGACAAATGCCACTCAGTCGAGTCTAATTCTGTTAGATGAAATTGGACGCGGCACGTCTACGTATGACGGAATGGCTCTTGCTCAAGCAATTATTGAATACGTTCATGAACATATTGGCTGTAAGACACTATTTTCTACTCATTATCATGAATTAACCGTACTCGATGAGTCGCTTCCTGCGCTTAAAAATGTTCATGTAAGCGCGGTTGAAAAAAATGGGAAAGTCGTCTTTTTACACAAAATCAAAGATGGTGCCGCAGATAAAAGTTATGGTATTCACGTAGCGGAACTAGCGGAACTTCCAGATCCGCTTCTAGAGCGAGCTCGCGTCATCTTACACGATTTAGAACAATCTTCTGAGCGTGAACCTGTACATCAGGCTCCAAAAAGAGAAGAGATGACACAACAAGTTCCACAAGAAGGTGCTTCTTTGGTTCAAGAAGAACGTGCAGATAATAAAAAAGCAGATGAAGCCAATCAGCTTTCGTTCTTTGAAATAGAAGAGAAAAAAGAAAAGCCTGCGCTTTCGAAACGGGAAAAAGCAATTATAGATCGTTTAAAAGAGCTGGATATTTTAGAAATGACGCCTTTAGACGCAATGAATGCAATGTATGAACTGCAAAAATCATTAAAGAAGAAATAGATTGAGAGGAGTGAGTCTGTGGGTAAAATTGTGCAGCTTTCAGACGAACTTTCAAATAAAATTGCTGCCGGAGAGGTTGTTGAACGACCTGCTTCGGTGGTGAAAGAACTAGTCGAAAATGCTATTGATGCAAACAGTACAGTTATTGAAATTGAGCTAGAAGAAGCTGGGCTTTCAAAAATTCGTATATTGGATAATGGAGACGGCATTGCTTCTGAAGACTGCTTGACCGCTTTTAAAAGACATGCGACAAGTAAAATCAAAACAGAGCAAGATTTATTTCGAATTCGAACGTTAGGATTTCGCGGTGAAGCTTTGCCAAGTATTGCTTCGGTTTCAATGCTTGAACTCAAAACGAGTACGGGAGAAGAAGCCGGCACTCATCTTAAACTTAGAGGCGGAGAAATCGTTCATCACGAATTAACGTCAAGTCGAAAAGGTACCGAACTTGTTATTGAAAACTTATTTTTCAACACACCTGCACGTTTAAAATATATGAAGACGGTAAACACGGAGCTTGGTAACGTAACGGACGTAGTCAATCGCCTTGCGATGTCTCATCCTGAAGTTTCAATTCGGCTGATGCATCAAGGAAGACAGCTTCTGTATACGAACGGAAGCGGAGATGTGCGTCAAGTGCTTGCAGCTATTTATGGAATGGCAGTGGCCAGAAAAATGATTCCGATTAACGTTCAGTCTCTTGATTATGAAGTGAGTGGTTACGTCGCTCTTCCTGAAATTACAAGAGCTTCTCGTAACTACATGTCGACCATTATTAACGGTCGGTTTGTTAAAAACTACGGGCTGTTAAAAGCGGTACAGCAGGGCTATCATACCCTTTTACCTATCGGCCGTTTTCCAATCGTGTTTTTAACCATTACAATGGACCCTTTGTTAGTGGACGTGAATGTTCATCCAGCGAAACTAGAAGTGCGCTTAAGTAAGGAAGCGGAGCTGTTTGAACTTATTGAACAAGGAGTGAAAGCTGCTTTTAAAAAGCAGCAGTTAATTCCGGATGCTGTAGTACCAACTAAGTCAAAATCAGCTGTTCAGCCAACTGAGCAGCAGACCTTTACATTTGATCATCGGTCTAAACCGTCTGGCTATCAGCCGTCTGACATGGTTCGCGAGCCTAGCCTTAAGGAGGCTCCCGCTCGTGTAGACGAGATCATGCCGCCTGTTAAAAAAGAGGTCATACGTCAAGATGAAGAACTCGAACCAACGTTTCGAGAAATAGAACACTATGAAGAATCGGTGGAAGAAAACGCTCCTATTCCAGAACCGAGCCATTCAGCCAAAGAGCGGCCAGAACCGCGTGTTCCTGCGATGTACCCAATTGGCCAAATGCACGGAACGTATATTTTGGCACAAAATGAAAAAGGATTATTTATTATTGATCAGCACGCGGCGCAGGAGAGAATTAAGTACGAATATTTTAAGCGAAAGCTTGGAGAAGTAGATTCAGAAGTTCAAGAACTGCTTATGCCGCTTACGCTAGAGTTCTCGGGAAATGAAGCCTTGATTTTAGAAGAATACAAAGACATGCTTGCTGAAGTAGGAGTCTTTTTAGAACCGTTTGGACAAAACTCCTATATAGTTCGTTCGCATCCGCAGTGGTTTCCAAAAGGAGAGGAACAGGAAACCATTGAAGAAATGATTCAGCAAATCTTTACGATGAAACGAGTCAATATCGAAAAGTTACGAGAAGAAGCGGCTATTATGATGAGCTGTAAAGGATCGATTAAAGCGAATCATCATTTGCGAAACGATGAGATTTTTGCTTTACTTGAAACGTTGAGAAAAACAACAGATCCATTTACGTGTCCGCACGGACGACCAATTATTATTCATCATTCGACGTATGAAATGGAAAAAATGTTTAAGCGAGTGATGTAGGCAATGCGGCTAGCTGCAGCTAGCCGTTTTGTTGAATAAATCATGGCCATTTGGATAAAATGGAATGATGTGAATGCCTATAGATGAAAGTAGTGTTGTTATGACGGGAGAGAAACCCAAACTTATTGTCATTATTGGACCAACTGCGGTTGGTAAAACAAAATTGAGCATTGAACTTGCCAAACAGTTAGACGGAGAAATTATTTCAGGTGATTCCATGCAAATTTATAAAGGGATGGATATCGGAACAGCAAAGGTGTCAGAAGAAGAGAAGCAGGGTATTCCCCATTACCTGATCGATATTAAGGAGCCAGATGAATCGTTTTCTGTGGCAGAATTTCAAGAGATTGTAAGAAAACAAATCGATGATATTCATGCTAGAGGAAAAATGCCGATGATTGTTGGAGGGACGGGTCTTTATATTCAATCCGTTATTTATGATTATCAGTTCACAGAAACTCCTAGTGATGAAAAAGTTCGTGAACGAATGGAAGTATTTATTAAAGCTCATGGCATTGATCCCCTGTATGAAAAGCTAAAAGAAATTGACCCAGACAGTGCAGCTGCTATCCATAAAAATAACCATCGCCGTGTAATCAGAGCGCTTGAAGTTTATGAAGTAACCGGCAAAAAATTCAGTGACTATACAAAAGAACAGTCGCAAGAGTTATTATATGACGTAAGCATTATTGGACTTACAATGGATAGAGACGTATTATATGAGAGAATTAATCACCGAGTCGATATGATGATGCAGGCTGGACTGCTTGATGAAGTCAAATCATTGTACGAAAGTGGTCTGCATGATGTACAATCAATTCAAGCTATCGGCTATAAAGAGCTGTATGCTTATTTTGAAGGACGCTGTACGCTCGAAGAAGCCGTTGAACAGTTGAAACAAAATTCACGCAGATATGCAAAGCGTCAGTTAACGTGGTTTCGAAATAAAATGCCTGTAAAATGGATAAAGATGGAAGTTGACAAATTTCCCGAAAAGTTTGCTGAAATTTTTACATATATTGCAGGAAAGCTGAAGAAAGAAGCGAATTAAGTAAACAGATAGAGAAACGAGGAGGCCGAATAATGAAACAATCAGTTAATATTCAAGACCAATTTTTAAATCAATTACGTAAAGAAAATATCTATGTGACGGTATTTCTTTTAAATGGTTTTCAATTAAGAGGACTAATTAAAGGATTTGATAACTTTACTGTGTTAATTGAATCTGAAGGAAAACAGCAGCTGATTTATAAACATGCTATTTCGACATTTGTACCAAATAAAAATATTACAGTAGAACTTGAATAGAGATTAATGAGAAGCATCCGCATATTCGGATGCTTTTTTTATGCAAATAAAGGCTTAAAAAAGTTTCTTAACATTGTTTTTACTCATCGAACATAAACCTTATAATAGACGATTATTTCTTCGGTAATAAGAGATCATTGTCTTCGTATCGTTCATCGCATGCAGCTATGCGATACAGAGAAGTGGGATGAAACGAGAGGTGAACATGGTGGAGCAGCCGATAACTCTTAAAAATAATGGGCAAATTAATATCATTTTAAATAATGAAACAAAAAAGGAAAAATCGTATACGACATCAATTCCGCGTCCTGCCAAAAAAGCTGTGATAAATCATGAGCCGCTTCGGGAAATTGAACGAGAAATGAGCGGACTGGTTGGAATGGAAGAATTGAAAAAAATGATAAAAGAAATATATGCGTGGTTATATATTAACAAAAAAAGAGAGGAACAGGGCTTAAAAGCGGGAAAGCAGGCGCTGCATATGATGTTTAAAGGAAATCCAGGAACAGGGAAAACGACGGTAGCCCGCCTGCTAGGTAAATTATTTTTGAATATGAACATCTTGTCTAAAGGACATTTAATTGAAGCAGAGCGGGCAGATTTAGTTGGAGAATACATTGGTCATACCGCTCAGAAAACGAGAGATCTTGTAAAAAAAGCGCTTGGAGGTATTTTATTTATTGATGAGGCTTATTCTCTTGCAAGAGGGGGAGAAAAAGATTTTGGAAAAGAAGCGATTGATACATTGGTCAAACATATGGAAGATTCAAATGATAAGTTTGTATTGATTTTAGCTGGTTATCCAAGAGAAATGGAAAATTTCTTAAGTCTTAATCCAGGACTGCGCTCTAGGTTTCCGTTTATTTTTGATTTTCCGGATTATGATGTCAATGAACTAATGGACATTGCCGGTCACATGATGAATGACAGACAGTATCAGTTTAGTACAGAGGCCTATAAAAAGCTAAAAGATCATTTCATGGACGTGAAGTACAATCAGACGCCTAGGGATTTTAGTAACGGTAGATATGTGCGAAACATTATCGAACGTTCCATACGCACTCAATCCATGAGGCTTTTAGAAGAAGAAAGCTATGAGCGCAACGAGCTTCTAACTTTAACGTCAAGCGATATTCAGCTGTAAAAAAAAGCCTTTCGTCATGAAAGGCTTTTTTCTACATATTTGGCTGTCGAATCGTTTTGATCGGCAGGCGCCATTTGTAAATATATGAACACATCCGAAGACCTACAAGTAAGATAAATAACGTATAAAGTTCTACAGGCGTATTTGTAATATGCAGCCCCACGCTAAATCCTGCGATAATCGCCCATACCGCATAAATTTCATCTTTAAGAACAGTAGGCTTTCGGCGTGCTAATAAATCTCGGATAATCCCCCCACCGCTTCCTGTTAAGACCGCAGCTACAATAACCGCGCTAAGCGGATGGTTCATATGAGTGGCATAAAGCGCTCCTTGAATCGCGAATGCTGCAAGGCCAATGGCATCCGAAAAGTTTCCCCATCGCTTCCAATGTTTTAAGATATTGTTTGGAAATAAAAAAGTGGCAGTGATAGATAATAAAGCAATCTGAAAAAAGAGTCCTTGTTCCCAAAGGGCAGACACCGGTACACCGATAAGCAGGTTTCGAATGGCTCCTCCGCCAAAAGCCGTTACGATTCCGAGTATGTAAACGCCTAAAATATCATATTCCTCTTCCATGGCAATGAAAGCTCCGCTGATTGCAAAAGCAATCGTTCCAATAATGCTAAGTACGTCCCAAGTCATGATGCTATCCCCTTTATTCTGTTTTCACCAAGTAGCGACTATTATTTTAAAATCAGGCAGCCTGATTCAAATTTCGATAAGTAAACCAATTCAAATTGTATACAGAATTTCGTGATATTTCAATGTTTTTTTAATCATCGTTTTATAGATTTTAAAAAGGGTGTTAAACTAGTAAAAGACAATGTATTCTGTCTCTTTTGCAAAGATGGAGAAATGGACATTTTTTTGATATGATATGAATGATTTGTCAATTTAATAGTAAGGGAAGGAAAAATCTTTGACAGCAGAAATGAATACTGAACTTGAACGCGTAATTTTAGTCGGATGTCAGCTTCATGACGATGACGAACGTTTTGAATATTCAATGGATGAGCTAGCATCTTTAACTGAGACTGCAAAAGGCGAAGTGCTGGTAAGGTTAACGCAAAAGCGCGATCGCATTCATCCAGCTACTTATATTGGAAAAGGGAAAGTAGAAGAACTTGTAGCTCTTGAAGAAGAGTTAGAGCCTGATTTAATTGTATTTAATGATGAATTGTCACCGAGTCAAATCCGCAATTTGTCAGCAGGGTTATCTGCGCGTATTATTGACCGCACGCAGCTGATTTTGGATATCTTCGCACAGCGTGCTCAAACGCGAGAAGGAAAAATGCAGGTGGAACTTGCTCAATTAAATTATCTGCTACCTAGGTTAGTAGGACAAGGTACCGCTTTGTCGCGTCTTGGAGGCGGAATTGGAACAAGAGGTCCTGGTGAAACGAAACTTGAAAGCGACCGTAGACATATTCGCCGTAAAATTGATGAAATTAAGCGTCAGTTAAAGACAGTGGTAAGTCACCGCGAACGTTATCGAGAAAGACGTAAGCGTAATCATGTCTATCAAATTGCAATTGTGGGCTATACGAACGCTGGTAAATCGACGATCTTTAACCGTTTAACAGAAGCTGGTATTTTTGAAGAAAATCAGCTGTTTGCAACTCTTGATCCAACGACAAGACAGTATACGCTTCCGTCAGGATTAACGGCTCTGTTAACGGATACGGTTGGATTTATTCAAGATCTTCCAACAACGTTAGTAGCCGCGTTCCGTTCAACACTTGAAGAAGTAACCGAAGCTGACCTTGTTCTGCACGTGGTAGATTCATCTAATCCAGATTACAACAACCACGAAAAAACAGTGCATCGCTTACTAGAAGAGCTGAACGTAACGGACATTCCGATGCTGACAGTTTACAATAAAGAAGATATGCAGCATGAACTATTTGTCCCATCCGCTTCGACATCGTTATCAATGAGCGCTTTTAAAGCCGCTGATTTAGTGAAGCTTGGGGAAAGAATTCAAGAAGAAATGAAAAAAGAAATGGCGTTTTTTCATGTGCTGCTGCCGGCTTATGAAGGGAAAATGCTCGCTGAACTCAAAACGGTCTCTATTGTTGAGTCGTTAAAATTCAATGAAGAAACTGAGAAGTATCAGTGCAAAGGGTATATTGCAAAAGAGCATCCCCTTTACAAAAAGCTACAAACGCTTGAAGAAAGTTGAGGAACAAAGAAATGATGTTTGATCAGTTAAAAAACGGGGCACGCATTCGAGAACTTGCTGCAAAAGTAGAAAAACAAATTAAGCCCGTGCATGAGAAAATTGACGAGCGCATTGAAGCAAATCAATTTCGGGTGCTGCAAAGCTTTCAGCAAAATCGAGTGAGTGATTCACATTTTAATCCGACAACGGGGTATGGATATGACGATCTAGGCCGCGATACGTTGGAGAAAGTATACGCGGACGTTTTTGGAACAGAAGCTTGCCTGGTGCGTCCGCAAATTATTTCAGGTACGCACGCAATCGGCATATCGCTGTTTGGTGTACTGCGTCCTGGAGATGAACTATTATATATAACCGGAAAGCCTTATGACACCCTTGAAGAAATTGTTGGTATACGAGGAAGCGGCGTAGGCTCTTTAAAAGAATATAATATTAGCTATAAATCAGTAGATTTAACAGCGCAAGGTCAAGTGGATTTTGAGGAAGTGAAAGCGTCTATTCATGAGCACACAAAGATGATAGGCATTCAGCGCTCAAAAGGTTACGGCATTCGTCCTTCTTTTACAGTCGCGCAAATAAAAGAAATGATTTCTTTTGTAAAGAGTATTAAGCCCGACGTTACAGTATTTGTTGATAACTGCTACGGTGAATTTGTAGAAACAATCGAGCCAACGCATGTAGGAGCAGATTTGATGGCAGGGTCGCTTATTAAGAACCCCGGTGGAGGCCTTGCTAAAATCGGCGGTTATATTGCAGGACGCAAAGATTTAGTGGAGGCTTGTTCATACCGAATGACAACTCCTGGAATCGGTGCAGAAGCTGGAGCGACGCTTTATAGCTTACAAGAAATGTATCAAGGATTCTTCTTGGCGCCGCACGTAGTCGGTCAAGCATTAAAAGGAGCGGTTTTCTCATCCGCTATGTTTGAAGAACTAGGGATGCAAAGTGAACCGAAGTGGAACAGTGAACGAACGGATTTAATTCAATCCGTGCAGTTCGATGACCGCGATAAAATGGTTTCTTTTTGTCAGGCTATTCAATTCGCTTCGCCAATTAATTCACACGTAACAGCCTATCCTGCTTATATGCCAGGGTACGAAGATGATGTAATTATGGCAGCAGGAACGTTTATACAAGGAGCAAGCCTCGAGCTGACGGCAGATGGGCCTATCAGGCCTCCATATGTCGCTTACGTGCAGGGTGGGTTAACGTATGCTCACGTAAAAGTAGCAATATGTATGGCAGTAGATCAAATGCTGACGAAAGAACTTTTATAAAATATAAGATAGAAAGACTATTTTTCTCCCCGCTAAGAAAGAAAAGATAGGCTTATAAAAATAAACGAAGTGCTATTTATTTGTATAGAAGAAATGTTCAGAAAAATTTATGTTAGAATTACTAACATTCGGTTGACAGGTGAACTAACATAGCATACAATGTAAATAGTTAATCCAAAGGAGGAACTGAAATGAGTGACAACATTCGAAGAAATACGCCACTTTTCCCAATTGGAATTGTGATGCAGTTAACTGAGTTGTCGGCTCGCCAAATTCGCTACTATGAAGAACATGAATTAGTTGCACCAGTAAGAACAGAGGGAAATCGACGATTATTCTCATTTAACGATGTTGATAAGCTGCTTGAAATCCGTGATCTTATTGAACAAGGTGTAAACTTAGCAGGTGTAAAACAGCTGTTTCATCTTCAAAAGGAGCAAAAAGGGCATAAGCAAGAAGAAAAAGTTGTGGCAGCAACAGCAAAGCCAGAATTAACGGACGATGAATTGCGAAAAATGCTTCGTGCAGAACTTATGCAAGCAGGCCGTTTTAATCGAGCAACTTTAAATCAAGGAGATATGTCCAGGTTCTTTCATTAATAAAGTTATCAATATTTATGCCGTTCGTATATGAGGGGTATAGATTATAAATATTATATAGAGATTTAGGGGAGGATCACACGATGGCAAAGTACACAAAAGAAGATATTTTCCGCAAAGTTCAAGAAGAGAATGTAAAGTATATTCGTCTTCAGTTCACTGACATTTTAGGAACAATTAAAAACGTTGAAATTCCAGTAAGTCAATTAGAAAAAGCGTTAGACAACAAAATGATGTTTGACGGTTCTTCTATTGAAGGGTTTGTGCGTATTGAAGAATCAGATATGTACCTATTCCCGGATATTGATACATTTGTTATTTTCCCTTGGACATCTGAAAAAGGTAAAGTAGCACGTTTTATTTGTGACATCTACAATGCAGATAGAACTCCGTTTGATGGCGATCCACGTAATAACTTAAAACGTGTGTTAAAAGAGATGGAAGAGTTAGGATTTACTGATTTTAACCTTGGACCTGAGCCAGAGTTCTTCTTATTCAAATTAGACGAAAAAGGCGAACCTACATTAGAATTAAATGATAAAGGTGGCTACTTCGACTTAGCGCCAACTGACCTTGGTGAAAACTGCCGTCGTGACATCGTATTAGAGCTTGAAGAAATGGGCTTTGAAATTGAAGCATCTCACCATGAGGTAGCTCCTGGACAACACGAGATTGACTTCAAATATGCTGCTGCATTAAAAGCTTGTGATGATATCCAAACGTTCAAACTTGTTGTAAAAACAATTGCACGTAAACATGGCTTACATGCTACATTTATGCCAAAACCATTATTTGGTGTGAATGGTTCAGGTATGCACTGTAACGTTTCATTATTTAAAGATGGTCAAAACGCATTTTATGATGAAAACGGTAATCTAGAGCTAAGTGATACTGCTCGTCAATTTATCGCAGGTATCATCAAGCACGCACATAGCTTTACAGCAGTAACAAATCCTACTGTAAACTCTTATAAGCGTCTAGTGCCTGGATATGAGGCTCCTTGTTATGTTGCATGGTCTGCTCGCAACCGTAGCCCATTAATCCGTATTCCAGCTTCTCGCGGCGTAGGAACTCGTGTTGAGGTACGTAGCGTAGACCCAGCTGCTAACCCATATTTAGCAATGGCTGTTCTATTAAAAGCTGGTTTAGATGGAATCAAGAACAACCTTGAAGCTCCAAAACCTATCGATCGTAATATCTATGTAATGACAAAAGAAGAGCGTATTGAAGAAGGTATCGTAGATTTACCTGCAACATTAGCTCAAGCTTTAGATAGCTTCCAATCAAACGAAGTTATGGTTTCTGCATTAGGTGAACACTTAGCAGAGCACTTCGTTGAAGCGAAAGAAATCGAATGGGATATGTTCCGTACACAAGTTCATCCTTGGGAACGTGACCAATACATGAGCCAATATTAATTCCTAAAAGTCCGAGAGATCGTTTATACGTTCTCTCGGACTTTTTTGTTTTTCAAAATGAATAATATTCTGCATGCGTATATTAAATATCGAACTAAGCTGTTCATAAAACAAGTATAGCTGCCTGTCGTATAATTTACGGGAGGCTTTTTATTGTTTTGTTATATACAGGAAAGAATTTGGTTATATGAATTAAAAAGGATAATCTTTTTGTCTCATTGAATCTATATGTAAAAGTAGTGTATAACAGATAGAGAGATTGTTTATGTGTTCACTCTGCACTGTATTTCAGTATAACTTCAGAGAATTTTCAGCCAGGCACAGTATCGATAGAAAATACTGTTGGAGAGGAATGTAAGGAAAATGAAAGAAGGAAATTTCTTTAAAGGTTTGGTCATAGGAATTTTAATAAGCATTCCAATTTGGATTATTCTCATTGTTGTAGGTGTTCTTCTTTTTAAATAGGCTTATGACGATAATAGAATAGACAAAACTTTCCTTGTAGTGTATACTTTAAATGAAAATGATAATTATTATCATTTAATCAACGAATCAACACTCTGCATATAGCTGTCACTCCTTGAGAGCTATCCTTATTCAGTATTCTGTCTATAAAGCAGAATAACCCGTTGCCATTAGGCAGCGGGTCTTTTTTTTAGTGATTTTTCACCTGCTAGGCTAGTATACGTAGCACTTTTTGCCCCCGTGCATATGTTAACAATAAGGAGGGACAAGTAATATGAAAAAAATCTATCTTGATGCAGGACATGGTGGGGCAGATGCAGGAGCAGTTGGAGCGAATGGACTGTATGAAAAAAACTTAGTTTTAAAAATTCAACAATATTTAATAAGCTATTTAAATAGCACCTACAGTGACTTTACGATTAAAACCACTCGTACCACAGATACTTTTTTATCGTTATCTCAGCGCGCTTCTCAAGCTAATTCGTGGGGAGCAGATGCATTTATGTCTATTCACGTAAATGCCGGTGGAGGAACAGGGTACGAAGATTATGTTTACAGAAGCGCTAGCAATGCCAGTAAAACGTTTCAATCAATTGTCCACGGCCAAGTACAGCCAACGCTGCTATCGTATAATCATCCGAATCGCGGTCGAAAGTCAGCCAATTATGCGGTGCTTCGCTTAACAAATATGCCCGCAGTACTAACTGAAATAGCTTTTATTGATAACCGCACCGATGCAGCACTTCTCCAAAACGAAGCTTTTTTAAAAAGCATGGGTGAATCGTATGCAAAAGGAATTGCCGTCTATTTGAATTTACCCCGTCGTGCAGTTCCAAACCCAAATCCAACACCAACACCAAATCCATCACCTTCTGAACCAGGTACAAAAACGTATACGATCAAGCAAGGAGATACGCTGTACAGTATTGCACAGAAGTACAATATAACAGTACAAGCGCTTCAAGAAGCGAATACAGGGCTTTCTGATCCTTTAACACTACAGGTTGGAAAAACAATTGTTATTCCTTCAGGGACTTCACCAAACCCATCTCCAACACCACCTGCTGAACAATATCCACTTCCCAATGGAATTTTAAAGCAAGGTGATTCTGGAGAAGCCGTGAAACAGCTTCAAAGAGCATTAAACGCAGTTAATTTTAAAGTAGGGTCAGTAGACGGAATATATGGAGTTCAAACGAAAGATGCAGTAAGACGTTTTCAGCTTGTGTATCTTCCTTATGATGTAGATGGCATTTATGGTCCTCAAACGAAAAACAAGCTAGCAGCCGTTTTAAAAGCAAAAAGTTAAAGCAAAAAGGTCTTCTGTAAGCGAGCAGAAGGCCTTTTGTTTTTCTGTTAAAAGCGCCTTAAGTACTATTTTATGGTTTACGTAAAATAATGCTTTACAAACCATTTGTACGGGAGTATATTATCTAAGAACAAAGGATAGTTATGAAAGAAACATGTTATCGATCATACCCTTTAACCGAAAATTATATTGACCTGTTATCGCTTAATTCGTCAGAAGTGGGGGACCCAAATTTGTGCATTGTCACTTGGGGTGAATCCTTTTTTTAAAGGTAGGGCTACTCTCATAGCCCGAATCCGACAGCTAACCCCATAAGCGTTTTGGAGAGGAGGTTTAAGCTGTGTAAAAACGCTGAGAACCCTTAGTGTTTTTTTTGTGCGCTTTTTTAACATAAAAAGGTATTTTTTAGGAATGATATCACTTGTTCGTGAACTTGTAACGGAGCTTAGCAATGAATAGTAAATAGTAGCTAGGCAATCATCGGAGGGAAATTGCGTGAACTATTCAGTTCTCAAAAGATTATTGATTGGAAAGCCGCTTAAAACAAAAGAGTTAGGCGATCAAAAGCTTAGTAAGCTTAAAGCACTGGCTATTTTATCTTCAGATGCCTTATCTTCAGTGGCTTATGGAACAGAACAAATTTTGATTGTACTTGCAACAGTCGGCGTCCTTGCCTATTGGTATTCGATTCCAATTGCGATTGGGGTATTGGTACTCCTGACGGCTTTAATTCTTTCATATCGTCAAATTATTTATGCGTATCCGCAAGGCGGAGGAGCTTATATTGTTTCAAAAACCAATTTAGGAGAAAATCCTGGGCTTATCGCTGGGGGGTCACTGTTAGTAGATTATATTTTAACAGTTGCCGTGAGTGTTTCAGCAGGAACCGATGCTTTAACTTCGGCTTTTCCAACGCTGCATCATTACAATGTAGTAATTGCGTGTTTGCTGGTGATTTTTATTACTGTTTTAAATTTACGTGGTGTAACAGAATCCGCTTCTGTATTAGCTTATCCGGTTTATTTATTTGTTATTGCTCTTATTTTGTTAATAGCGGTAGGCTTGTTTAAAATAGCGACAGGTCAAGTTTCACCTGAGCTTCATCCATCTCTCGGTACAGTAGTGCCAGGTATTAGTTTGTTTTTATTATTAAAAGCTTTTTCGTCAGGCTGTTCGGCATTGACAGGTGTAGAAGCTATTTCAAATGCAGTGCCTAACTTTAAAGAGCCAGGTGCAAAAAATGCTGTTCATACATTAATGCTGATGGGCGGTATTTTAGCCGTTTTATTTTCGGGCATCACGTTTTTAGCTTATTGGCTTGGCATTTCTCCAAAAGCAGATGAAACGGTTGTATCACAAATTGCATCGAGTGTGTTTGGACGAAATGGATTTTATTATTTTATTCAAGGCACAACAGCTCTAATTCTAGTGCTAGCAGCGAATACGGGCTTTTCAGCTTTCCCTTTGCTGGCTGTCAACTTATCGTCTGATAAATACATGCCAAGAATGTTTCAAATTCGTGGCGATCGACTAGGCTATTCAAATGGAATTGTGACCCTTGGAATTGCTTCTATTGTCTTAATTGTAGCTTTTAAAGGAGCGACTGAACAATTAATCCCTCTTTATGCAGTTGGAGTGTTCATTCCATTCACGCTTTCTCAAACAGGCATGATTGTCAAATGGCTTAGAGAAAAGCCGGCCGGCTGGCAAGGAAAGCTAACCATTAACTTAATTGGTGCGCTTATTACCTTAACTGTGCTAATCATTTTGTTTACAACGAAGTTTTCACAAGTATGGTCCGTGCTCATTTTCTTACCGGTTATTGTCTATATTTTTCATCGCATTCATACGCATTATGAAGCGGTAGGAGAGCAGCTTCGCATTAAGCAAGGAGAAAAGATTGGAAAGCTTGAAGGAAGTGTGGTCATTGTTCCTGTAGCAGGAATGACAAAGGTAGTAGAAAATTCATTAAATTATGCAAGAACGATTGGCGATACCGTTATTGCAGTGCATGTGGCCTTTGATCGAGAAAGCGAAAAGAGAATGGAAGAGAAGTGGGAGAAGTGGCAGCCTGATATTCGTATTGTTACGTTTCATTCTCAATACCGCAGCTTAGTGCGGCCGCTGTTTCGATTCATTGATATGGCCGAGGAAAAAGCGCGGGAAAACAATATGGCTATTACGGTCGTTATTCCACAATTCATTACGAAAAAAAGCTGGCAAAATATCCTTCACAATCAGTCCAGTCTGCTGTTAAAAGCACATTTGCTTTACCGTAAAAACGTAATCGTTACAACTGTACCGTACCGTTTTAAAAAATAATGAAACATGACTAAAAACCTCCAACTTGTATGTTGGAGGTTTTTAATTTTTAAATTCACATACACTAACCGTAATCGAATCTCATAAAGGCGCAAACGGAGGGATTGTATGAGTGAATTAATTAAGTTATTGCGAAAAGGAAATAAATCGGCCATGATGGCCGCTATAGTGAATACTATTATTTCCATTATTAAAGGGATTGCTTTCGCTTTAACAGGGAATGTAGCGATGTTTGCTGAAACGATGCACAGCTTAGGGGATGCAGCAAATCAGTTTTTTGTTTTTATAGGTTCGGCATTAAGTAAAAAAGCCCCGACCAAACGATTTCCAAACGGATTTGGCCGATTGGTTAATCTTGTTCTATTAGGAGCGGTTCTTGTAGTAGGAATTATGGCGTTTGAAACGATTAAAGAAGGATATCACCACATTCTTCATCCGACGAAGTCTTCAGGCTTTATTTTAAATATTGCAGTACTTGGCATCTCGGTGTTACTTGAAATGTTTGTTCTATTTAAGGCAATGAAAGAAATTTTGCACGATGTGGGGATAAACCCTGCAGAAACAAATGTTTTTGCGCAAAGCTTTGTTCATTTAAAGAAAGCCAAGCCAGCAACTAAACTTGTTTTTATGGAAGATCTGGTAGCTACTGGAGGAGGCGTATTGGCTTTAATCGCCGTTTTTATTTCGCGATTTACGCCTTTTCATCAAGCTGAAGGAATTGCTTCTATTTTAATTGGTCTTATGATGTTTTTTGTAGTAGGACGAGTCTTTTTAGATAATGCTGCTGGAGCGCTTGGCGAAGCGGATAAAGAAATGGAAATGAAAATTGGCGCGATTGTCATGCAAGATGTACAAGTGCGTGATATTCAAACGTTAATGGTGATGAAAGAAGGAGAAGAGCTTCACGTTGAATTAAAAGTAGAAATTGATCCTGTTTTAACAGTGGCAGAAGCTGATGATATTAAAGATCGTCTGGAAAATCGTATTTTACAGGAAAAAGGAGTAACGGATGTCATTATTGAATTTGATGAAGATGATGGAATTCCGGACTGGGTGCCAAGTGATTTACAGCTTCAAAAAGAATAAAAACAAGGAAGAAAACAGCTGTTTTCTTCCTTGTTTTTTTAGCTATATACTTTTTCACGTACGTTTGGAGAATCTGTTGAAGCTTTCGAGAAGTTAATGGTTTCACGTACAACGTAAATAGGTCTATTTTTACTTTCATCGTAAATTCTTGCGATGTATTGTCCGACTAGTCCTAAGCCAAGTAGCTGAATACCGCTAAAGAAGGTGATAGCTACCATAATAGAAGTCCAGCCAGGCTGAATGTTTTTACCTATCAGCCAAACAACAATCGAATAACTTAAAACTAAAAGTGATACAAAAACCGATAACCAGCCAATAACCATTACTAAACGCAAAGGCTTCGTTGAAAACCCAATAATTCCATCTGAAGCAAACTTGATCATCTTTTTTAAAGGATATTTTGTTTCACCAGCAAAGCGTTCATCGCGCTCATATTCTACATATGTTTGCCTGAAGCCAATCCAAGACATCATTCCTCGTACAAAACGATTGCGTTCAGTCATTTTTTTGAATACATCCGCTACTTTTCGGTCGATAATACGAAAATCTCCCGTGTCTTTAGGGATTTCGATATCGGACATATAATTTAAAAAGCTGTTTACATCCATACGTATGCGAACAGCTTTTATGTTTTAAACCGATCTTTTAATAAATTCCATAGGGAACTCACTCCGAGACTAATGCTGATCAGAATTCCTGATAGAGCTACTATTAAAGCGATATATTCAAAGATAGAAAACTGCTTCATACTATCCCAATGGATGTTTCCCTTTAGTTTGCTAATAACTAAATTCATTCCGTAAATACCGGAAAGAACCGTGTAAATCGTTAAAATTAATAATAAGTAATTGTGACGCTTGGCTGCGATTTTCTCTTGATTTTGGTACAAAGTACCAAGGGTTTCTTTGACTTCTTGATAAAGAGAATTGATATGAAAGATTTTTTTAAAGAGCTCAGAAAACTCTTGACCTTCTGTACGAGAGCTAATTTCTAAAAACAAATATTTACCTGAAAACACGGTAATAGAGCGGATTAGTCGTTCAATGCCCTCTGAATTTTTATGAAACGTGAGCTGAGAATATTCATAAGATAGTTTTAGCAACACGATTTTATAGAAAAAATGTAAAAATAAATTATAGTAATGCTGGCCAAATAGATGATTCATCAAAAGCTGATCCGTTTTAGAGTCTGTCGATTTAGAAATACACGAAAACACATGGTCTGTTATGACGTAATAGGTTTCAGGAGCCCATCTGGAATACACGTGTTTAGTATTATACGTTTTAATATACTCATGATTGTGTGCAGAAATAAACGCTTTCCCGCCAGGCGTATAGCTATTTAGCTGTCCAGTACGAAATAAAGTTGTGGAATTAATCTCTTGCTCTTGATTTACCGTTACATAACTTAACACAAACATCCGTTCATCGATAAAATAAGGAAGGCTCCCAACGTGCTGTTCACGTGTGGCTTCTTTCTTGATGTGTTCGTTCAAAAATGGCGCGAGCTGTGAAAAAATATAATCTTGCACTTTGCTATAGCGATGATGTTCATAGGTAATGGTGGATCCATGCTCTTCAGCAAGCTTCGGTTCTAATACACGAAAATGATTCATGAACTCTAAAATATCATCATAGGTGTAATGATTATGGCTCATCTCAGTGCGAATGGTCATGACGCCAATTTCAAAAGGACATAAAAAAACATCCACAGACAGCACGTTGCTAGACACGGTGGTGGAGGAAGTGTGTAAAGTAATGGTATGGTCTATTTTTTTTGAAAATCTAAGCAACCCTTCTTTTTCGCACGAGTCAGGGAATAGAATGCATTCAATGTAAGGAAGAAAATATTGATCCAGGCTATCATGAGATACGTAATATTGTTCTCCGTAGTATTCTTTTTCTAAATGTTTGTTTTGAATGGAAAAAAACTCGAACAAATTTGCTTCCAGTGCATGAACAAGCTGCTCTTTATTTTTTCGGTCAAAGGAAAAAGGAAAAAGAAACATGTTCATTGCTTTGGTAGGTACAATGGTTTGAAATGGTTCTGTTTTCCTTGGTGTATTGGTCATAAACTACATCCTTTTTATAGTCGGTTGTATTTCCTTGTAAGAGTCGAGGAAATGCAGGTAGAAAGTAAAGGATAAAACAAGCTTTATAAAAACCGTTCTACCTGCCTGCGATGATTCAATGTATCATTTATAATATGCCAATTTTTTTAGAAAACAAACGTAAAAAAACCAACTAACATCATGATTAGTTGGTTTTACATACAGTGTCTGATTAGTGAATCGTGCGATATACACCAGTTACTTTTCCTAAAATCGTTACGTGGCGAAGAATAATAGGCGCCATCGTTGAATTTTCAGGCTGTAAACGAACGAAATTTTCTTCTTTAAAGAAGCGTTTTACCGTTGCTTCGTTGTCTTCGGTCATAGCGACCACAATATCTCCATTATTAGCTGTTTGCTGCTGACGTACGATTACCATATCGCCATCTAGAATACCTGCTTCAATCATACTTTCTCCCATAATTTCAAGCATAAATACATGATCATCTGGAGAAACGAATTTATCTGGAAGAGGGAAATATTCTTCCACATTTTCAACGGCTGTTATAGGAAGACCCGCTGTTACTTTACCAATAACAGGAACATTAATGACATTGCTTTTAGGGATGTTTACTTCGTCTAGTTGAAGAACTTCGATTGCTCTCGGTTTTGTTGGATCTCTGCGAATTAACCCTTTGCTTTCTAAACGAGCTAAATGCCCGTGTACAGTGGAGCTAGAGGCTAATCCTACCGCTTCCCCAATCTCGCGAACAGAAGGCGGATAACCTTTTAATTTTACTTCGTGCTTAATAAAATCTAGTATGTCTTGTTGACGTTTTGATAGCTTCATATTTTTCACCTCGATTTTAGCTATTCTTTAGGTGAATTATACCACGTGATGTGTCAATATACAAACATAAGTTCGAAGAATTCCATTGACAGAAACAAATGTTCTCACTAAAATAAGAACATATATTCTGATAGGGGGATCATAATATGCAACAATTCTTACATTCTATGAAACATTACGCTATTTTTTTTGCAGTTATCGCTGCACTTACATATGTATTGACGCTGGTTTTAGGAGCGGATAAAGTAGATTTAGACAAATATTCAACGGTTACTATTACAAAAGGAGATACGCTTTGGGACTTGTCCAACAAGTATCATAATCACCATCATTTGACCACCAATGAATTTGTCAAATGGGTTGAAGAAGTCAATGATTTAAACTCAGACACTGCCCAGTCTTTATCTCCTGGAGATAAATTATATATTCCTGTTTTAAAAAAAGAGTTACATAATCAAGTGGCAATTGAACAGTAGTGTGTAACGGCCGTTCCTGAATATTGTTAGAAGCCGAAAAGGTCGTGATAAAAGTGGATGCCATTATTTATTGCCGTGTCAGTACGGATAAAAAAACCCAAGAAACATCTTTACAGCGCCAGCAAGAAGAATTAAAAAAGCTTGCTGATCTTCACCATCTAAAGGTGAAAAAAGTCGTGATGGAAAAAGCAAGCGGATATGATGTAGACAGAGAGGGTATTTTGGATGTTCTTCATACAATGAAAGAAGAGAAAATATCTGTGCTGCTCATTCAAGACGAAACACGATTAGGCAGAGGAAACGCCCGAATTGCGCTGCTTCATGCTTTTCATAAAGAAAATGCTACAATCTATACGATTAGTCATCAAGGCCAGCTTCAGCTTTCAGAATCTGATTCAATGGTGTTAGATATTATTAGCTTAGTGGAAGAGCATCAGCGGAAATTACATAATGCTAAAATTAAAAGAGGAATGAAAAGAGCCGTAGAAAAAGGTTATCGTCCGCAGCAAAATTTAAAAAATCAAGGAGTTAACTCGGGAAGAGAAAAAAAAGAAGCGCCGATTGAAGAAATTGTCCGCCTTCGTCATAACGGCTTAACCTTTGCTGAAATTTCAGTTACGCTAAAAGGTTTTGGTTATAATATTTCAAAAGCGACGGTACATCGTCGCTATCAAGAGTACCAAGACAGTGCTCAATCTCTTGATAAAACGAAAGAGATTTAGTAAGATGACTACATGTTGCCGGAACGGTTCGGTAATTTTAATTATTGATTATAAGGAGATAGGTTTTATATGCTATCAAAAGATAAACTTGCTCGTATTAATGCTCTTTCAAAAAAGGCAAAGGCTGAAGGGCTGACAGAATCTGAAGCGAAAGAACAGCAAGAGCTACGTCAGGAATATTTAAAAGTTTTCCGACAATCTATGACAAATCACCTTCATACGATTAAAGTTGTGGACGAAGAAGGTAAAGATGTTACGCCTAAGAAGTTAAAAGAGAGTAAAAAGAAGCGTCTTCACTGAGACGTTCTAGTAAAACTAGAGGGAGAGTTCCCTCTAGTTTTTTGTATATTTTTAATAAGGCACACAAAAACTGTAAAAGTGGAAATTTTTTTGGTTCAAGTATTGTACAAATAAGCAAATCATTAGTATGATAACATATGTACATAGTTTTGAAAGGAATGAAGAGTATGACACAACGTATTGAAGATCTTTCGATTGCAACAATTCGTACTTTATCAATCGATGCGATTGAAAAAGCAAATTCAGGTCACCCAGGTATGCCAATGGGAGCTGCTCCAATGGCATATACATTGTGGACAAAATTTATGAACATCAATCCAAAGAATCCAAACTGGTTCAACCGTGACCGCTTTGTATTATCAGCAGGACACGGATCGGCACTATTATACAGCTTGCTTCATTTAGCTGGATATGACTTATCAATTGAAGACCTTAAAAACTTCCGTCAATGGGGAAGTAAAACACCAGGTCATCCAGAGTTCGGTCATACAGCAGGTGTTGATGCAACAACTGGCCCACTAGGACAAGGTATTGCAATGGCTGTTGGTAAAGCAATGGCAGAACGTCATTTAGCTGAAACATACAACAAAGAAGGTTTAGAAATTGTAGACCACTTTACGTATGGTATTTGTGGTGACGGAGACTTAATGGAAGGTGTATCTGCTGAAGCAGCTTCATTAGCGGCACACTTAAAATTAGGACGTTTAGTTGTTTTATACGATTCAAATGATATTTCTTTAGACGGAGATTTAGATCGCTCGTTCTCTGAGAACGTAGAAGATCGTTTCAAAGCTTACGGATGGCAAGTAATCCGCGTTGAAGACGGCAATGACTTGACAGCGATTGCAAACGCAATTGAAGAAGCAAAAGGCGATTTAACACGCCCAACGCTAATTGAAGTAAAAACAACAATCGGATTTGGTTCTCCAAACCACGCGGGTACTTCTGGCGTGCACGGTTCTCCATTAGGTTCCGATGAAACAAAATTAACAAAAGAAGCTTATGCATGGACATTTGAAGAAGATTTCTATGTGCCAGAAGAAGTGTATGCTCACTTCAAAGCTACAATTGCTGAAGATGGCCAAAAGAAAGAAAACGAATGGAACGATGTATTTGCACAGTATAAAGAAAAATATCCTGAACTAGGTCGTCAATTTGAACTAGCAGTAGAAGGAAAGTTACCGGAAGGCTGGGAAGAAACGCTTCCAGCATACGAAACGGGTTCAAGCCTAGCTAGCCGTGCTTCTTCGGGAGAAGTATTAAATGCAGTAGCACAAGCTGTACCTCAATTCTTCGGCGGTTCAGCTGACTTAGCTGGCTCAAATAAAACAATGATTAAAGGTTCAGAAGACTTCACTGCAGCTGATTACAGCGGACGTAATATCTGGTTCGGTGTACGTGAATTTGCAATGGGAGCTGCATTAAACGGTATGGCTCTACACGGCGGTGTAAAAGTATTCGGAGGAACATTCTTTGTATTCTCTGATTATCTTCGCCCAGCAATTCGCTTAGCAGCTTTAATGAAGCTTCCTGTAACATATGTATTCACACATGACAGTATCGCAGTTGGAGAAGACGGCCCAACACATGAGCCAATTGAACAATTGCCATCACTTCGTGCAATGCCAGGTCTTTCAGTGGTTCGTCCTGCAGATGCAAATGAAACAGCTGCTGCATGGCGCCTAGCATTAGAGTCAACTGACCGCCCAACGGCGCTTGTATTGACTCGTCAAAACTTGCCTACGCTTGAAGGTACAAAAGAAAATGCATACGAAGGCGTGTCTAAAGGTGCGTACGTTGTATCTAAAGCTGGTAAAGACCAAGCCGATGCATTAATACTTGCAACAGGCTCTGAAGTAAGCCTAGCAGTAGAAGCACAAAAAGCATTAGCTGCAGAAGGCATTGACGTATCTGTAGTAAGTATGCCTGCATGGGATCGTTTCGAAGAGCAATCTGCTGAGTACAAAGAAAGTGTTATCCCTAAATCAGTGAAAAAACGTTTAGGTATTGAAATGGCTTCTACACTTGGCTGGGAACGCTATGTTGGAGACGAAGGACAAGTTCTTGGTATTAATCACTTCGGTGCATCTGCTCCTGGTGAAACAATCATGAAAGAATTTGGTTTTACAGTTGAAAATGTAGTAGCAAAAGTGAAAAGCTTGCTTAATGCATAATTCTTTTTCATAAGAAAGAGCAGACTCCTGTGGTCTGCTCTTTTTTTCGACAAAAAAACAAAGGAATTTTTTCATCGATAGACAAGCATTGCGTACACCATTCGGTATAATGGTACAAAAAAGAACGAGCCGAAAGGGAGGATGAATCGTGAGAACGTATGAAGTATATTTAATGGAGGAAGAAGTTGCATCATCCTATTTTCGAAGAGAAAAGCTCATTTATCAGCTGCTGATTGAATATAGAATGAAGCGTCACTTGAAGGAAACGCACTTACAAAAACAAGTTCATTACATTACTCGGCAACTGCCCATTTCATTTATTCAACGAGAATTACTTCAGGCGTTTTCTCATTATCCTCATTTTTTTACTCATCAAGAGACGTTTGTGCTGGAATATCCTCATAAAAAAAGTCGAGCATCTATAAAATTAACGAATAGCTGTATAACAATTGAAGGAGATGGCAATGTTGATGCTGAGACAGCTTTTTTTGAAGTATTACGCAAGCTAGATCCTTGTTTTTTAGCAGTGAATTATGGAACGGATGAATACGGCTGGCTGAGGCCTGTGAAAACAAGAAAATTTGTGTAATTATTTAAGGAAATTGGAACGGAAATATTGTATAATAGCGTATGGTCTAGTACACTGTAAGTTAGACAACACGAAGGAGGAAGTAATACCATGGGAATGTATATTCTAGTTGGTGTTCTAGCATTAATTGTTGGGATAGCGCTAGGATTTTTCATTGCTCGTAAATATATGATGAGCTATCTGAAGAAAAATCCACCAATTAATGAACAAATGTTAAAAATGATGATGATGCAAATGGGCATGAAACCATCGCAGAAAAAAATTAACCAAATGATGAAAGCAATGAACGGCCAAATTAAATAATGGTTAATTGGACAGACACTCTCTATTCAGAAGGGTGTCTTTTGTTTTATGATAGATATAAGAAAATGGTTGTGGGGCTAGGGGGATACGATGAAAATTTTTCGAGAGCTATGGTGGTTTTTCAAACAGGAAAAAAAGTCTTACATATCGGGGATAGCGCTGCTCATTATTGTGGCAGCATTAGAACTTCTCCCGCCTAAAATTATTGGTTTAACGGTAGATGGCATTAAAGAAGGGACGCTGAATGGAAAGCGCTTAATGCAGATGGTTGGCATTTTGCTAGGAGCTGCTGTTGTGGCCTATTTCACAAGGTACATATGGCGTATTATGATATTTGGTTCATCTGTTAAACTAGCCAAGCAGCTGAGAAATACCCTCTACACTCATTTTACCAAGATGAATCAGGCCTTTTATCAGCGGCGGCGAATTGGGGATTTGATGGCGCATGCAACGAACGATATTCAAGCTATTCAACAAACTGCGGGTTCGGGCGTTCTGACGCTTGTAGATTCGATTGTCACAGGAGGGCTTGTTCTATGCACAATGGCCCTTACAATCAGCTGGAAATTAACGCTTATTTGCCTTATTCCTATGCCGCTTATGGCCGTTTTAACAAGTTACTATGGTACATTGCTTCATGCGCGGTTTCATCACGCACAAGCAGCATTTTCTACTTTAAATGATAAGGTTCAAGAAAGCATTAGCGGAATTAAAGTCATTAAGACGTTTGGGGAAGAAGCAGCTGATGTCGAAGAATTTCGCATTAAGTCTGCAGATGTTGTCCAAAAGAACATGAAAGTAGCCCGAGTAGATGCATTGTTTGATCCGACCATTTCGATTATTGTAGCACTTTCTTTTTTACTTGCTCTTATTTTTGGCAGCAAGATGGTTATTAATGAAGAGTTAACACTGGGGCAGCTTGTTACCTTTACAACTTATTTGGGCCTTCTTATTTGGCCGATGCTCGCGTTTGGCTGGCTATTTAACATTGTGGAACGAGGAAGAGCATCATATGACAGGGTATTTTCTTTATTAAAAGAAGAAAATTCGATTGAAGAAGCAGCGCATCCTAGTGTTGAAATGCCAACAGGAAATATTGAAGCTGTTATTCATAGGTTTTCGTATGTTAAAGAAGATGAATATACGTTAAACGAAATTTATTTTACACTTTCTCGCGGTCAAACGTTAGGTATTGTCGGAAAGACGGGTGCTGGGAAAACCACGCTTTTAAAGCTGCTGCTTCGTGAATTTGATGTAAGCGACGGAGCTGTTTTATGGGGAGGAAAAGACATTAAAGACTATGCTTTTGATTCATTGTACAAAAGCATTGGATATGTTCCTCAAGATCACTTTTTGTTTTCAACAACAGTTGCTGATAATATCGCGTTTGGAAAAAGAGAAGCAAGCAATCAAGAAATTAAAGAATCGGCTAAAGTTGCCAATGTACATAGAGACATCCTCGATTTTACAGATGGCTATCAAACAATAGTAGGTGAAAAAGGCGTTTCGTTATCGGGTGGACAAAAACAGCGTATCTCGATTGCAAGAGCTCTTCTATTAGATCCTGAGCTTTTAATTTTAGACGACTCGCTATCAGCGGTAGATGGAAAAACGGAAGCGGGTATTTTACAAGCGCTGAAGCAGAAACGTCAAAATCGAACAACGATTATTACAGCGCATCGACTGAGCTCGGTTACTCATGCAGACCTGATTCTTGTACTTGATAAAGGGAAAATTATTCAGCGAGGAACTCATGAGGAACTGCTTAGCGTGAGCGGCTGGTACCAGGATATGTACGATAGACAGCAGCTTGAACGTGCGGTAGAAGAAGGAGAGACGAAAAATGAAAATTGAGCATTCTTCGGTACATAAACGTCTGTTTCGCTATACAATTCCGCATAAAAAATCATTTTTTTTAGCGTTCACACTATTATTAATTGCTACGGCTGCGGATTTATTAGGGCCCATTTTGATTAAAATTTTTATTGACGATTATTTAACTCCTAAGTACTTGCCTCTTCAGCCTCTTGTGTGGCTTGCGAGCAGTTATTTGCTTTTACAGCTTTTAAAAATTGTCGTTCAATACTTTCAGCTTCTGCAGTTTCAAAAAATTGCGCTTCAAATTATTCAGCAGATTCGAATTGACGTTTTTTCTCATGTTCATCGCCTGGCTCTTCGCTTTTTTGACAACACGCCAACGGGAAGCCTGGTATCTCGAATTACAAATGACACGGAAGCCATGAAAGAAATGTTTGTGGAAGTCATCGCGGTTTTTATTCAAAATGGGGTATTTTTGATCGGTATTTTTATAGCCATGTTTATGCTAGATGTGAAGCTGGCTTTTTATTGTTTAGTTCTTCTCCCGTTCATTTGGGGACTTATGAAGCTTTATCAGCATTACAGCGCTATTTACTACGGACAGCTCCGAGAAAAGCTAAGTCAATTAAATGCCAAGCTTCATGAGTCTTTGCAAGGCATGTCTATTATTCAGTTATTTCGTCAAGAAAAGCGGCTGCGCTCGGAATTTGAAGAAATTAATGATGAGCATTATAAAGCGGGTATGCGCAATATTAAGTTAGATGGTTTGCTGCTGAGGCCGGCAGTCGAAATACTTTACATTTTAGCCGTTATTCTTGTACTCAGTTATTTTGGTATTTCCGTAGCTGACAGCCCTGTTAAAATTGGTGTTCTTTACGCGTTTATCAACTACTTGGATCGTTTTTTTGAACCTGTTAATGAAATGATGCAGCGTCTTTCTATGTATCAGCAAGCGATGGTATCAGCCTCTCGGGTATTTGACTTGATGGATGAAAAAGAAAAAAATCCAGTCATGACAGGAGAACAAAAGCAGGGGGTACAAAAAGGAACGGTAGAATTCAGAAACGTAACGTTTTCCTATGATGGTGTTCGAGATGTGCTTTCTGATATATCATTTACGGTAAACGAAGGAGAAACAGTGGCTTTAGTAGGCCATACTGGAAGCGGGAAAAGCTCCATCATTAATTTATTAATGCGCTTTTATGAGCAGCAAAAAGGAGACATTTTGATCGATAATAAACCGCTATCGTCTTTTTCAAATAAACAGCTTCGAGATGAGGTAGGGCTGGTGCTGCAAGATGCCTTTTTATTTGCCGATACCGTAAAGCGAAATATTACGCTGCATGAAGACCATTTTTCTGATGAGCAAGTAAAAGCAGCGGCGAAATTTGTGCAAGCTCACGCATTTATCGAAGCACTTCCTAATAAGTATAATGAAGTGCTAGTGGAAAGAGGTTCGACTTTATCAAGCGGTCAGCGCCAGCTCTTAGCATTTGCAAGAACGGTGATTCGAAACCCTAAAATCCTTATTCTTGATGAAGCAACAGCGCACATTGATACAGAAACGGAAGAAGCGATTCAAGAGGTGTTAAGAGATATGGGAAAAGGCCGCACAACGATTGCGATTGCTCATCGCTTATCGACCATTCAACACGCCGACTGTATTTTAGTATTGCATAAAGGAAAAATCGTCGAAAAAGGAACGCACGCTGAACTGCTAAACAAATGCGGTTTGTACTATAATATGTATCAGCTTCAGCACAGTGAAAAAGAAGAGAATTTCAGCAAAGAAACAGGAGTAAAAGAGATTTATACAGAATTGATAGAGTGAAGGTGAAAAAAAGAAACAACCTTCATGAAGAGGTTGTTTCTGTTGTTTGAGTAGGGAATTCATTGTAAACGTTTAATAAATGATCTAATTCTTGACTATGTTTAATAGCAGGTGGAGAGTTTAATCCACTTACTCGGACTATGCGGATGAGTTCTTCTCGTTTCTTTTCAATCGCTAATAGAATATCTTTTTTGGCCAATGCTATGTATCCCTTCTAACAAGTCGTTTACCTAATTATACAAGATAATGGTACTATTTGAAAGAAGTGAGATAAGACAATTTGGTTACAAAATGGTAACGAAAAAGAACAAAAAGAACAAAAAAAGGGAAGTGGGAAATGTGGGAGATTTAAATTTGTTTTTGGCATTTGGCGCGGGGTTTTTATCGTTTATTTCACCCTGCTGTTTGCCTTTGTACCCAGCTTTTTTATCGTACATAACAGGAGTGTCAGTTAGCGAGCTAAAGGAAGGCGCTAAGTCACATCAGCGCAAAGCTTTTATTCACACAGCTTTTTTTCTATTGGGGTTTTCTGTTATTTTCATTATGATTGGCTTTGCCACTTCTTTTATTGGTCAGTGGTTTTTTAACTATAAGGATTTAATTCGGCAGATTGGCGCTATTCTTATTATTTTCTTTGGTCTAGTTGTACTAGGGATTTTTAAGCCTCGAATTCTTATGCAGGAACACAAGCTTAAATTCGCAAATAAGCCGGCTGGACTCTTAGGTTCTTCTTTTATTGGTATGGCTTTTGCTGCCGGCTGGACTCCGTGTACGGGCCCTATTTTAGTATCGGTTATGGCGCTTGCAGCGACAAACCCAGGCTCCGGTCTTTTGTACATGATAACTTATTCACTTGGATTTTCTATTCCATTTTTTATTATGACGTTTTTTATTGGGAAAATGAACTGGTTAAAAAAACATATGAATTCCATGATGAAAGTTGGCGGATACGCAATGATTGGAATGGGATTTATTTTGTATTTTGACTGGATGACAAAAATTATTATTTATACAACGAGCGTATTCGGAGGGTTTACGGGCTTCTGAAAAGGGAAAGTGATACAAAAAGAATCTGGGAATTGGCAGATTCTTTTTATTTTTTAAAAGACAAAATAGTTACTTTCGCTCTTAGGAAATAAGCACAAATATGATGTGAAAAAATATATAGAAAAAATTTATTTTTACTATATCTTCTATAAATACGGAGTGATACAATAAAATCGTCATATTTTTAATTGTTAAAAAGAGGTGTATAAATTGAAAGATATTTTGTTAATCTTGCTTTTGCAACTGATCTATGTACCGATCTTGACGCTGCGCACAATTTTTTTAGTCAAAGGTATGAGTATGTATGCCTCGGTTTTTGGATTTGTTGAAGCGTTAATTTATGTATTCGGCTTATCCCTGGTATTTTCAGGAGATCAAAGCACGCTTGCTATGGTTGTATATGCAGTTGGGTTTGGAGTGGGAATTATCCTTGGAAGTTATATCGAATCTAGACTTGCTATCGGATATACAACATTCTTAGTTAACCTTATGACCAAAAATGAAGAGTTGATTAACCGCCTTCGACAGGAAGGTTTTGGTGTTACTGTTTACCAAGGAGAAGGAAGAGACAGTGCACGCTATAGATTAGACATTTTAACAAAAAGAAGTAGAGAAGAAGAGCTATTAGCATTCATTGAAGAATATGAGCCTCGTGCTTTCATTATTTCATACGAGCCGCGTAAATTTAAAGGCGGGTTCTTACTAAAAGCAATGAAAAAGCAAAAACAAAAGCAAAAAGCAAAAGCAGATATCACCTCTACTAAATAAAAACAGAAGAGATCCTCTTCTGTTTTTTTGTTGCACTTTTACTTCTGATGTTTTTTGGATTATAATATAAGTAAACACTAAACTATAGTAAAGGAAGGATTTCATTGGTTATTGCTTCAACACTTGTCGCAATTTTTATGGCTTCTTTCATATTAGTTGTTCGAATGAAAGCTGCTGATAAACCAACGAATGCAAAAAAAATTATACTTCCGCCTTTTTTTATGAGTACGGGAGCGTTAATGTTTATCTTTCCAATGTTTCGAGTAACGGGTGCAGAACTGCTTGAGGCGTTAATAGCAGGCATGATTTTCTCAATCCTGTTAATTAAAACGTCTAAATTTGAAATTCGTGACGATCATATTTACTTGAAGCGTTCAAAAGCTTTTGCATTCATTATTATTGGTTTGCTTATTATTCGAATTGCAATGAAAATATATTTAAGTTCTTCAATTGATGTTGGCCAGCTTGGCGGTATGTTCTGGATCTTAGCATTTGGTATGATTGTACCTTGGCGCATTGCTATGTACACATCGTACAAAAAGCTCGAACGAAAGCTGCATAATGATCGTCTTGCTAATACAACGATATTAAACTAAAAAAGGTGGCTACGCAGCCACCTTTTTTGATTTAAAATAAATGCTGATAGGGGACGGCATCTATTTTTTGCTTTTTTAATGTTTTTAATAAAAATTTATGATCACGTTTAGGCGTAGCTAAAATGTATCCACGTACGATTAAGTCTTCCGTTATAGAGGCTGCTTGTTCCTCAATTGCGAGTTCCCCAATTTTTCCCGCGATTTTTTGTTTGGCTACATCGCGAAATAGTTCAGGTACTGGTTCAACAAGAACGTTTAATAGCTGCTTTTGATCCGCTGACCAAAGGTGGACGGTTTTGGAAAGATAGTGATCTTGCCAATCAAGCTCAGACATGCCGTCTTCTTTTGGTAAGCGCTTTAAAAATTTCCTGAACATAAAAAATCCGCCGATAGCAAACATGCTCATTAAAAAGACAACCCAAAATAAAATAACCCATAAAAACCAGCCCTCTAGCATATTTTTCACTCCCTTATAAAGAGGTTAAACAAAACATTACTATATTTATACATTTATTATAAAAGCCTTGTTCCTTTTATGGCAATATAAAATTCCTGTACTTTGTAGGAGAAGAAAGTCTTTTTTGACTCATCGATAAGTTTATATAGACTCGCTGACGAGTAAATTATCGTTAGAATTATCTAAAAATCCTTATTTTTCAGCTTTTTAAAAGTTGGCACGTTTTTTGCATATAAACTAATTGAAGAATTATTTAATATGAGAGGAAGATAAAAAATGAGTCAAACTTTTAGCAAAGTAGCAACAAATTTACCGGGAGAAAATGCAAAGCAATTATTAGATAGAAGACACCGTGCCATTCCGAAAGGTGTAAGTTATGGCATTCCGACATTTGCTGATACGGCTGAAGGGGCGATCGTTAAAGATGTCGATGGCAATACGTTTATTGATTTCGTAGGCGCAATTGGCACAATCAATGTAGGACACAGTCATCCAAAAGTAAAAGAAGCGCTTCACAAACAAGTAGACCGTTTTATTCACACAGGATTTAATGTAATGATGTATGAGTCATATGTAGAGCTTGCAGAAAGATTGGCAGCAATTGCACCTGGTGAATTTGACAAGAAAGTATTACTTTTAAATAGCGGAGCAGAAGCTGTAGAAAACGCAGTGAAAATTGCTCGTAAATATACAAAGCGTCAAGGAATTATTTCCTTTAACCGCGGTTTCCATGGTCGTACATTAATGACAATGACAATGACAAGTAAAGTAAAACCATATAAATATGAATTTGGACCGTTTGCTCCTGAAGTTTACAAAGCTCCATATCCTTATGAGTATCGCCGTCCACAAGGGTTATCAGTTGAAGCATACGAAGATTTCATGATTACAGAATTCAAAAACTTCTTAAATACAGAAGTAGCACCGGAAACGATTGCAGCTGTTGTAATGGAGCCGATTCAAGGTGAAGGTGGTTTCATTGTTCCAGGTAAACGTTTTGTGCAAGAAGTGTATCAATTATGTAAAGAGCACGGAATTTTATTTGTATCAGATGAAATTCAAGCAGGATTTGCACGTACAGGCCGCTACTTCGGTATTGAACATTTTGACGTTGAGCCTGATTTAATTACGGTATCAAAATCACTAGGAGCTGGCGTACCAATCAGCGGTGTCATTGGCCGTGCTGAAATCATGGATGAATCTAATCCTGGTGAGCTTGGCGGAACGTATTGTGGAAGTCCTCTTGGATGTGAAGCAGCCTTAGCTGTACTTGATATCATTGAAGAAGAAAAGCTAAACGAACGCGGTGAGTACCTTGGAAAAGTGGTAACATCACGATTTGAAAAACTAGCAGAAAAATATGACTGTATCGGTGATATTCGCGGATTAGGAGCGATGTCTGCGATTGAGCTTGTGAAAGACCGTGAAACAAAAGAAGCGGACAAAGAGCTTACACAGCGTATCGTAAAAGAAGCAAACAAACGTGGATTATTACTGCTTAGCGCAGGAGTATTTGGAAACGTTCTTCGTATCTTAATGCCGATTGTTATTACGGATGAGCAGCTAGAAGAAGGCTTAGCTATTTTTGAAGCAGCACTAGAAGCAAGCGTACAGCAGACTGTTGAAGTGTAAGAGAAATTGAGATATGAGTGAAGAGAGAACTCTTCACTCATTCTTCATGAATTACAAAGAATGGGTATGTTTGGACACTCTATTTATAGATGTTTCATTTTCTGATAAAATAAAATAATAATTATTTTTTGACGAAAAGGTGATTCAAATGACCATTCATAAAAAGCATATTCAGCAAATTAACGACGAACTTTACGATATATTTGAGTCATCATTTGATGAAATCTTTGTAACTGATGCAAATGGGTATGTATTAGTTGTAAATTCAGAGTGTGAAAAAAATTATGCTTTGAAAGTGGAAGATTTTATTGGAAAGCACGTAAAAGAACTGCAGGAAATGGGTATTTTTTATCCTTCGGCCACGTTAAAGGTGATTGAATCTAATCAAGCAATTGAATTGGTTCAAAAAACAAACTCCGGCCGGTATCTTCATGTGCGGACAAGGCCGGTATTTACCAATGAGGGGCATTTAAAAAGTGTTATTAGCTATTCTCGAGATCTCACAGACTTAATGGAATTAAAACGAAAAGTAGAAGAGATGGAAGAACAGCTTGAAAACTATAAAAAAGAGTTAAATGAATCCGTAGACTTAGAAGGCATTGTGACAAAAAGCGAAGCGATGAAAAAGGTTTTTTCAACCATTCAACGAGTTGCTTCTGTAAATACAACCGTTCTTTTACTTGGAGAAACAGGGGTAGGAAAAAGCAGAGTAGCAAAACTGCTTCACCAGCTTAGTACAAGAAAACAGCAGCCGTATCATGAGCTTAATTGTGCAGCGCTTCCTGAACAGCTTATTGAATCAGAGCTATTTGGCTATGAAGGCGGTACGTTCACTGGAGCATTTCGAGAAGGGAAAAAAGGTATCATTGAGCTTTCGAACGAAGGCACGCTTTTTCTAGATGAGATTGGTGAACTTTCTCTTTCAGCACAAAGTAAGTTGCTCCATGTACTGCAAGACCGTACAATTCGTCCCGTGGGTTCAACAAAAGCAGTATCAATAGATGTACGAATTATTGCTGCTACGAATCAAAATCTGGAGCAAATGGTGGAAGAAGGAAAGTTTAGACGTGATTTGTACTATCGACTGAACGTAGTGCCAATTACGATTCCACCTTTACGAGAGCGAAAAGAAGATATTCTGCCTCTTGTCTATCAATTTCTTCATCATTTTAATACGGTATACGAACGTAATGTACGCTTATCACCAAAGGCGTTAGATGCATTTTTAGGTCAGGAATGGAAAGGAAACGTTCGCGAAGTGGAAAATATCATTGAGCGCCTGGTTGTTACAGGAGAAGAAATGATTACGCTTAAAGACTTGCCGTTTGCAAAAGAGTTTGCTATCGATCCACCTGTTCATACGCTTCCTGAAATGATTGAACATGTGGAAAAAGAAATGGTCATCAAGGCGTTTGAACAGCATAGGTCATCTTACAAAGTAGCCGAACAGCTTGGTATTAGCCAATCACAAGCGAGTCGTAAAATCCGAAAATACGTGTCGGACAGCACCGAACAGTGAGTAGATAAATTTAAGCAGGGAGTGAAGAAATATGAAGCAAGCAAACTTATATATTAACGGAGAATTTGTTTCAACAAATGATACATACGAAGTGGTAAATCCAGCGACAAATGAAGTAGTAGCTACCGTTGCAAAAGGCGGAGAAAAAGAAGCGAAGCTAGCAGCAGATGCTGCCTATGAAGCGTTTCAAACATGGTCTAAAAAAACAGCAGAAGAGCGCGGCAAACTATTATTTAAATGGCATCAGCTGATTGAAGAACACACGGATGAACTGGCTGAAATAATGACAGTCGAGCAAGGTAAGCCTCTTAAAGAAGCAAAAGGTGAAATTGGCTACGCCAACGGATTCGTGTCATGGTACGCAGAAGAAGGAAAACGAATTTACGGAGAAACAATTCCAGCTTCTTCTCCTAATAAACGTCTATTTGCTCACAAGCAGCCAGTGGGAGTTATGGCAGCTATTACGCCGTGGAACTTCCCGGCAGCAATGATTACACGTAAAGTAGCGCCAGCTTTAGCAGCTGGATGTACAGCGGTTATTAAGCCGGCAGAACAGACGCCATTGACGGCTCTTCGTCTAGCAGAACTGGCAGAAGAAGCAGGTATTCCAAAAGGCGTAATTAATGTAGTTACGGGAGATGCAAAAGCGATTGGAGAAGCGTGGCTTCAAGATGGACGTGTACGTAAACTATCGTTTACGGGTTCTACAGAAGTAGGTAAACTGTTAATGCGCGGAGCAGCTGATACGGTTAAAAAAGTGTCTTTAGAATTAGGCGGACACGCTCCGTTTATCGTAACAGCAAATGCTGATTTAGATAAAGCAGTAACAAATGCAATTGCTTCTAAATTCCGCAACGCTGGTCAAACATGCGTATGTACAAACCGCATCTACGTGCACGAGTCTATTGCTAAACCGTTCGCAGAGCAGTTTGCAGCGGCTGTTAGTCAGCTGAAAGTCGGAAACGGCTTAGAAGAAGGTACGGATATCGGACCTCTAATCGATGAAAAAGCGTTAGAAAAAGTAAAGCGCCACTTAGATGATGTTGTAGCAAAAGGTGGAAACGTCTTAACTGGAGGGGCTGTACGCGAAGAGGGAAGCGGACTGTTTGTTGAACCTACGGTTGTAGATGGTGCAACGGATGATATGCTTTGTATGTACGAGGAAACATTCGGGCCAATTGCTCCAATTGCGACGTATCAAACAGAAGAAGAAGTTATTCGCCGTGCAAATAACTCGCCTTACGGATTAGCAGCCTATGTGTTCACTGAAAATATTTCAGAAGCTATTCGTATTGCTGAAGCTTTAGAATATGGTATTGTAGGGCTAAATGATGGACTACCTTCTACACCACAAGCGCCGTTTGGCGGCTTTAAAGAAAGTGGACTTGGACGTGAAGGCGGACATTACGGAATTGAAGAATATTTAGAAGTGAAATATATTTCTTTAGGCTTTTAACAAAAAGTGATTTCGCTTTCCTGCGAAATCACTTTTTTAGTAATAGTACACGTGGGGAATTTGTGCATGTACGGATTGGAAATTCATGAATAAAAAACAAAATTCTTCTAGAGTACAGCATTCGAGATCTTCGCAATCGTGAGAGTTAAAAAAATCTTCAAGTATAGTTGCCTCCACGTCTTTAAATAACCAGTGGTGTTCAACATCCTCAAAATTGCCGCGATAAACCTCACTTAACCCATAAAAGTCGAATATATCTTCCAGCTGCTTCTGTTGCATAGCCATCCCTCCTCTTCCTAGTATAAGAAAAAGAAAGAGATATTAAACAAGCTGTCATATTACTTTGTTTTTTTTATAAAATCTCGTATAGTTAATAGTAATGACAAGCAAAGGAGTTTCGGCATGTTTACATATATCACGTTATTTGGTTTTCTTGGATTCGCTGTGTATTCGAGTACGTGGATTTATTCAATTGTCAAAAAAGATGGAAGAGCAAAGAAAAATGGAAAGGGTACTCTTATTAGTTTTCTTGTGATGCTTATCGGGTTAGTCGGTCTGCAGTTTACGTAACCATAGATTATTTTGACATTTTTACCACCTTCACTTATAGTTAACTTTGGGCGAACATATGTATGATTTTGGTCACGGTGCTTGCCTTAAGTTGAAAAAGAAAGAAGGTGGCATATTTGAGATATCACACACATATTGCAACATCGATTGCTGCCGGTGCCGGTGTGGCTATAACAGGAGACGCTTCGTTTACATTTCCTTATGTTGTAGGCATTGCGATTGGAGCGCTGCTTCCTGATATTGATGAACCAAATTCATATATTGGTAGAAGATCTCTTGGTCTCGCAAAAGTCATTAAATCTATTTTTGGTCACCGAGGTATTACGCATTCTATTCTTGCAAGCGGACTTATTTTTTATTTACATACGATGTATAACAACGATTTTACATTAGGAATAGCCTATGGATACGCTTTTCATATTCTTGGAGATTTCTTTTCTAAACGAGGGGTACCTTTTTTCTCTCCTCTTAGCAAGAAGAAGTTTAAGCCTCCTTTAACATATGAAACAGGTAGCGGAGCAGAGACTCTCATCTTTTACCTGGCAGTGATAGGAAGTTTTTATATGCTTTATAAGTATCAGCTGTACACCCAGCTGTTTTAAAGGAAGAAGAGGCTGGGACAAAAGTATGTTAGCCAAGGTGAATGACGAACTATTGATCAAAATGTTTGATTGGTGGTTCGTTTTTTATTGGAATGGTGAACGTAGGTCTCATCTGTTTAGTTGCTTCTAGCGGTTGATTGGAGGGCAAGGCGAAGACTCCTGCGGGAAAAGCGGCCTAGAAGAGACCCGGCAGGAGCCTAGCGACGAGGAGGCTTATCGGCCGCCCGCGGAAAGCGAAGCCTTGTACGGATATCAACAGCGGTGTAAAAGGCCATTTATACTAGAGCATTTATCTAATTTGCTCGTCTTTAAATGGAAGTGATTTAGTTATGTCTCAACCTCTCTTTTAGGCTTCCACTACGTAAAGTTCAGTCGTTTTCATAGGAAGGGTAATGGTAATACTTGTGCCGTCATTTTTTTCACTGGATACATGAAAAAAACCATTATGTTCATTAATAATTTTGTTGCAAATTGTTAGTCCCAGGCCTATTCCTCGTTCTTTTGTTGTATAAAAAGGCTCTCCTATATGAGGGATACGCTTTGAATCAATTCCACATCCATTGTCTTTTATCACAATGCACAGCGTTTCTCTAGCTGATTTTTCAATCGATACCGCCAGCTTGCCGCCGCTTTCCATCGAATCAATAGCGTTTTGTATAATATGAATAAATACTTGGGTTAGCTGTGTTTTTTGCCCACTAACGAGCAGAGGATGTTCTTTTGGATAGTGACGAAAGATGCGGATGTTTTTGACTCCAGTAACCGGTTCAAATTGCTTTAATACCTCATCTAACAAGTCGGTAATAACAAGGTTGTCTGTATATACGTACTCTTGTTTAGCTAAACTCATAAACTCTGTGATGATATGTTCAATTTGTGAAAGTTCATGCTGAATGAGATCTCGATAAATCATTGTTTTTTTCGGCTGCTGTGTCTCACTGAACAGTTGTACAAACCCTTTAATGGTTGTCAAAGGATTTCTAACCTCGTGTGCGATACTTGCAGCAAGGTGACCAATGACAGAAAGTTTTTCTGAATTTCGGATCTTTTTCTCTGCTTGTCTTTTTTCTGTTACGTCTCGTGAGACAAATACAAACCCTTCGATTTCTCCAGTGGATGTAATAATTGGAGCGCCTTTACATTCTAATAAAACGATGGTGCCGTTCACGTGAAACTTTCGGTATTCAAATGTGGAGGCATCTTTTGTTTTGCTCATGTTAGCTAAAGTAGTCGAGATTATGTGTTTGTCTTCGGGATACGCATTGATAAGCACATGTTGTCCAATAAGCTCATCAGGATAAACGCCTAACGTTTTAGCGTAAGAAGGAGAAGCGTATTCATAAATGCCATCTTCAGTAATAGCACATACTAAATCATGGGTATGAGATAAAATAGCTTGATGCTTTGGTTCATTGTCATCCGTAATGATTCGATCTTTTAATGGATAAAAAGGCTGATCTTCTTGGTTGGCGAAGGTGTGCCGAACTTGAGTGCCGCACATTCTGCAAAAATTATAATCTTCCTTATAGTTACAAGAAGGACAAACGGGCATCGAATCACTCCAATCAGATCTATGCAATGAGAGAGTTCCCAAGCATATATAATCATTATTATATATTCAAATTATAGGAAAAAATATGAAAAATCAAATGTGCTATAGAGAGGGGAATTGGGCTTGAAAACCCTATAAAGAGATTTCAAATACATGTTTTTAGTTGTAAATAGATGAGGAATGGAATTTTTTACACATTTAAAAAATTCAGCACATCAAATAAGAGGCTTGATTTACCTCTTATTTGATGTGCTGATAATGCTCCAGCGCTCGCTCTCTAGCTGCTTTATGATCGACAATTGGAGCCGGATATGTTTTATTAAGTGTAACGTTTGCTTTTTCTAATACGTCTGCTGGGGCCTCCCAAGGTTTATGAATATAAGAAGAAGGAATATCTTTAAGCTCTGGAAGCCACTTTTTAATATATTCTCCTTCTTTATCAAATTTTTCTGATTGAGTAATTGGATTAAAAATACGAAAATATGGCGCGGCGTCTGCTCCCGAGCCTGCAACCCACTGCCACCCCATTGTATTATTAGCTAAATCTGCGTCTACTAAGGTATCAAAAAACCAATTTGCTCCGTGTTTCCAATGAATTAAAAGGTGCTTTACTAAAAAGGAAGCAGCTACCATTCGAACTCGATTGTGCATAAAACCTGTTTCCCACAGCTCCCGCATTCCGGCATCGACAAGGGGATAGCCGGTTTTTCCATTTTTCCAAGCTTGAAGCTCTTCATTGCCGTCAGCCCACTGAAATTGCTTGAATTTTTCATTAAGCGGTTCAGTTGTAGTGTGCGGGAAATGATAAAGCAGCTGATAAGCAAAATCTCTCCATATAAGTTGACGAATAAACATTTCAGCTTGCTGTTCAAAAGCATCAGAACCTACTTTTTCAGCTTTAGTTCTCAAATAATGATAAAGGACTCGAGCTGAGAGCTGTCCTGTAGCCAAATAAGGAGATAGAAATGAATTTAATGCTTCAGCAGGAAAATCTCGTCCTTTTTCATAATGAAGCAGCTTATTCTTTAAAAACGTTTTGAAGACATCAATAGCGCCTTTTTCCGTAGCTTCCCACGTCGACTTAATCGTTTCATCCCACGGTATGCTTGGAAGCAAATCGAGATCTGAGACTGAAAGAGATTCAACCGGTTTAGAGGAGGCCTGTATGGAAGTAACTTTTTTTACAGCAGAAGATACTGAATGTTTTTGAGAAGCTTTATAGTAAGCTGTAAACACTTTATAAGGATCCCCATTTTCTTTTGTGATTTTCCAAGGTTCATGAAGGAGAAACCCCTCAAATGTGCGAATATTTATTTGTTGCTCTGAAAAAAAAGCTTGAAGCTCTTTATCTCTTTTTAGCGCATGTGGTTCATAGCGTCTATTCCAATAAATATCTTGTGCATTCGTTTCATGGAGTAATTTTTGTAACACATCTTTAGGGTTTCCTTTTTGTACAATCAGCGTTCCTTCTATTTTTTTGATCGAGGTTTTAAAGTCATTCAGCGCATGGTGAAGCCACCATTTACTTGCACTTCCCATTGAGCTTTCTTCATAGTCGTCATGGATATAAACAGGTACAACCATTCCTTCTTTAGCTGCGTGAAATAGAGCTGGGTTATCAACTAGCCGGAAATCTTTTCGAATCCATACGATAATGGTTTTATTCATCATGTGCCACCTTTCTATCTGCAATTTGCCTCGATTATAGCTTTTTTCTTATACGTTCTACAATTTTGAATGTGTAGAAGGCCTATTTTCTTATGGACGAATTTCAGATTGATGGTAAAAAGAATAACGTAAACAGAGTAAGAGAATGGGAAGGAGCCCTTAAAAATGAGAAATTCGTATGGAATGAAACAAACCGGACAACCGATATCCAATCCATATATGCAAGCAGCACCTAAACCTGCTAAAATGCCGCCTATGCCTTCTGCAAAAGAAATGCAGGCAATGCCGATGCAAGAAGGCGCAAATCAAATGCCAATACACGGAGAAATGCCGCCGATGAAAGATGCAATGCCGTCGATGCATGGAGGAATGAATCAAATGCCAATGCAAGGCGGAATGCCGCCGATGCAAAAAGAAATGAATCAAATGCCAATGTACGGAGAGCTACAGCCAATGCATGAAGAAATGGGTCAAATGCCGATGCACGGAGGAATGCCGCCAATGCATGGAGGAATGGGTCAAATGCCGATGAAAGATGGAATGCCGATGCATGGAGGAATGGGTCAAATGCCGATGCAAGACGGAATGCCGATGCATGGAGGAATGGGTCAAATGCCGATGCAAGACGGAATGCCGATGCATGGAGGAATGGGCCAAATGCCGATGCACGGAGGAATGGGCCAAATGCCGATGCACGGAGGAATGGGCCAAATGCCGATGCACGGAGGAATGCCGCCAATGCACGGAGGAATGGGCCAAATGCCGATGCAAGGAGGAATGCCGCCAATGCAAGGAGGAATGGGCCAAATGCCGATGCAAGGAGGAATGCCGCCAATGCACGGAGGAATGGGCCAAATGCCGATGCAAGGAGGAATGCCGCCAATGCACGGAGGAATGGGCCAAATGCCGATGCACGGAGGAATGCCGCCAATGCAAGGAGGAATGGGTCAAATGCCGATGCATGATTGCGGATGCCGCGATTTCTCAGCACCCGTTGGTCATCAGCAGCCTCATCCTTTAAATGATTGGATGTTCATGCAACAAACAAATCCACGCTCTTTTTAATAAACCCTTTACCCTAGATAAAAGGGATGTATTTTTGAATCTTTAGTATAAATATAGAATTTTATTAATTGAAACGTCATGAGAAAAAGAATAGTTCTTACTCTTTTTCCATGACATTCAATTTTTTGAAAATATTAATCACATCTTTTGGGTGTTTTCTTACATAAGAGAGTTTGGTAGAGTTTTTTAAGTATAAATACAGGGAAAAGAAGGCAAAAGCTCTATATTAAAGGGGAAAGGGTGTTTTTAGAATGATATTAGAAGTCACAGCTGCAACCTTACATGATGCTAAAGTTGCCCAGGAACATGGTGCCGATCGTATAAGCCTTGTAACTGGAATCGGTGAAGGCGGCTTAACCCCAAGCTACGGTTTGATGAAAAAAGTGAAAGAAACGATACATATCCCAATATTTGTGATGATTCGTCCACATAATCAATCTTTTCAGTATGATGAAGATGATTTGCAAACAATGATTGAAGATATTCACTATGCAAGAGAAATTGGCATTGATGGAATTGAAATAGGCTGTTTAACAGAAGACAAAATTATTGATGAGCAAGCTTTAAAGCGACTGCTGGATGCGGCAGGAGAAATGAATGTAACGTTCCACTTAGCATTTGATGAAATCAGTGATCAAGAAAAGGCGCTTGAAACGCTTGTAAGCTATAAGCAAATTCAGCGTGTCATGACTTCAGGAGCGGATAAAAGTGCGCTAAACGGTATTCCTCATATTAAAAAACTGTTAAGAAGAATGAAAGATAAAGATATTATTTTAATCGGGACAAAAGGGCTGAAACCTGAAAATCTTCAAGCGTTCTTATCCGTTACTCCCGTGAAAGAAATTCGTATTGGTTCAGGGGTTCGAGTGAATTGTCAATATACGAAACCGCTTGACCCAAGGAGTGTAAAAGCTGCAAAAGAAACGATGAATAAGCAAAAGTAACAGAAGTGCTACAAGGAATTGTAGCACTTTTTTATTTGGAAATAGAAAGGGACTTATTACATAGTTTTCCCTAAATGGAAAACATCATAAAACCCTTTGAATCCTTGATACATAAGAGAAATGCTGCGTTTTCCCGACTTTAGAGTGAAATAGGAATAATTTCATATTTTCAGAATAATCATTGACAGTGATAATCATTATCATTTATTGTTGTAATTGTTAATGAAAATCATTATCAATTGAACAAACAGGAGGATATGATATGTCAACGTCAACGAAACAACTTACATCAAACGAAATGCTGCTTGCTATGCAAAATGAACGTGAATCCAATGCAAGGTCTTATCCTAGACGCCTTCCTATTGCAATTAAACAAGCAAAAGGCGCCGTGATCATGGATATGGATGGAAAAGAGTATATTGATTGTTTAGCAGGAGCCGGCACACTTGCTCTTGGTCATAACCATTACGTAGTCCATGAAGCAATACAAGACGTTTTAGCAAAATCTATTCCTTTACATACATTAGATTTAACAACGCCTGTGAAAGAAGCTTTTATCGATGAAGTATTTGCTAGTTTACCAGAAGTATTTGCAAACAAAGCGAAAATACAGTTTTGCGGTCCAACTGGAGGAGACGCAATTGAAGCGGCTTTGAAGCTTGTAAAAACAGCAACAGGCAACCGCACGATTTTATCTTTTCAAGGGGGATATCACGGCTCCACGCACGGAACGTTAAGCATTAGCGGTACAACGAGTCCCAAAAAGCACATTCATGCGCTAGTGCCCGATACACATTTTCTACCTTATCCATATGAATACCGCTGCCCGTTTGGCGTAGGTGCTGAAGGTCACACTTACATTAGTACATACATTGAAAATATGCTGGATGATCCTGAAAGCGGAATTGTTACTCCGGCGGGTGTTGTAGTAGAAATTGTACAAGGAGAAGGAGGCTCTGTTCCGGCGCCGATTCCATGGTTAAAAGAGCTTCGCAGAATCACAAAAGAACGAAACATTCCGCTTATTGTAGATGAAGTTCAAACTGGAATTGGACGAACAGGAAAGCTGTATGCATTCGAACACGCTGATATCGAACCGGATGTATTAGTACTATCTAAAGCAATTGGAGGAAGCCTTCCTTTATCCGTTGTTCTATATGATAAAAAGCTTGATCAATGGGAAGCAGGTGCACACATCGGTACATTTAGAGGAAATCAGCTTGCGATGGCTACAGGACGAGCTACTTTGCAATTTATAAAACAAGAAAACTTACCTGCACATGCTCATGAATTAGGAGCTTATATTCAGAGTCAGCTAAAACATATTCAAAAGCAAGTATTCTCAATTGGTGATGTACGCGGAAGAGGTTTGATGCTAGGCGTTGAAATCATAGACGCAACAAAGCCGGCTAATAAAATCGGCAGTCATCCTGCAAACGGTGAGTTAGCTAAGCTGATTCAAAAAGAATGTTTCGACAGAGGCGTCATTTTAGAAGTGGGTGGAAGACATGGTGCTGTTATTCGTCTGCTTCCTCCATTAATTTTAACGAAACAACAAACCGATGAAGTGTTAACAAGATTTGAAGAAGCGATAAAAGCAGCAGAAGAGAAGTGGGTGAATAAATAAAATGGCGCCGTTTGAAAAGTGGTTTTTATCATCATCCAAAGAAAGCCTCGAGAATTATGAAGCGATGATAGGCGGAATGACAGAGATGATTAAACGTCACTACCATGAACTAAAATCCCCTTATACTCATATAGACGTTGACGAACTATCGAACTTAGTCAATCGTTCGGTCTATTTTAGCGAACATGAACAGCCGCTAGAAGATCTGTTTGATGACGTACAAGCCGTAGTGCTGGATCATTCGCTTCATATTTCGCATCCCGGGGCAATGGCACACTTGCATTGTCCTCCGATTATACCGGCCCTTGCTGCGGAAGTGATGATTTCTGCTTTGAATCAATCTATGGATTCGTGGGATCAAAGTCCGGCAGCCACGTATATAGAAGATCAAGTGATTGATGAGTTAACAAAACAAATTGGTTATCCAAGCTCTTCTTCGGGCGTTTTTACAAGCGGAGGGACTCAGTCGAATTATATGGGACTTCTGCTTGCTCGTAATGAATATTGTCATGCTGCATTTTCAATTGATGTTAGTGAAGAAGGTTTACCGCTCCAAGCTAAAAAACTGCGGATTTTCTGCTCCGAAAAAGCCCACTTTACGGTGCGGCAATCTGCAGCTCAGCTTGGATTGGGCATGAATGCAGTGGTGAGGGTAAAGTGCAATGAAAGGCACGAGATGGATATAGAAAATTTAGAAGAAGCGATACGGGAAGTCAAAGCCCAGGGAAACCTTCCTTTTGCTGTTGTAGCAACGGCAGGCACGACGGATTTTGGAAGCGTAGACCCTCTTTTTGAAATAAGTGAGCTAGCTAAAAAAGAAGGGCTTTGGCTTCATGCCGATGCCGCTTATGGAGGAGCGCTGCTATTTTCACATAAATATCGTGAACGCTTAAAAGCTCTTGAACGAGCAGATTCTATTACGATGGATTTTCATAAGTGGTTTTACCAGCCGGTGAGCTGCGGGGCATTTTTACTGAAGAATTCAGCTATGTTTAAACACATTCAGCTTCATGCAGATTATTTAAATCCTGAAGAAGATGAGCACGTACATTTGGTAGATCGCAGCATTCAAACGACCAAACGATTTGACGCCTTGAAGCTATGGCTGACTTTCCGTGCAGTAGGTACAAATGAGTATGGAAAAATGGTTGACCATACGATTGAAACGGCTAAGCAGACAGCTGAACATTTACGAAAGCAAAGGAATATTACGGTGTTAAATGATCCTTATATGAACGCGGTTGTATTTCGCTATGTGCCAGATACTTTATATGTTGATTGTCAAAAACAGCAGCATTATGAAAATGAATTGAATCAGCTTATTCAGCAGCACTTATATGAAAAAGGCACGTTTATCATGGCAAAAACAAAGCATAAAGAGCAAGCTTATTTAAAGCTAACGATGTTAAATCCCATGATTACAGTTGATACTGTTGCCACTCAGTTGGAGGAAGTCGTGGCTTTAGGAAAAGAGTTGGAGAAAAAGGAGGAGCGATTACGTGAACGCTCAGTTATCGGCTAATTTTATTACGATGCAAAATATTATTAATTGCTATATTCGAGAAACAGGTAAGGGAGTATGGCAGTCCATTACAGAAATAAAAAGCGAAGAAACGCTCGTTCTTAGGCTAGAAAAACAGCCGGTAACTCTTTACTTTCCAGTAAAGTACCGTTCAGCTACCGGACGTCACTTGTTCTTTCCGGTCTTTTATTATCGCATTCAGAAAGAGGAGCTCAAGGAGTTAGATGTCGTCACTCTTTTGGCCTTTCTTTTAAAAGAAGTAACAGATCATTTACTACAGGTAAATGAGCTAATTGTACGTGTGCTATTAAGCTATGAAAATATGAAATTGTTCATTGAAAAAAGACAGAAAGAGTTAGAAACGTGCTATAAATGGGACAAAACGTTCTTAGAATCTGAGCAGTCATTGCTTATTGGCCACCAGCTGCATCCTACACCTAAAAGCCGTCAAGGGATATTACCTGAAGAAGAAGAGGTGTTTGGGCCTGAAGTTAACGGCAAATTTCAGCTTCATTATTTTAAAGCACATAAATCTCTTGTTGCAGAACAGTCTGCCGGGAGTCAAACCGCTTCACAGCTTATTAAAGAGCAGCTGAAAAAAGATAACAAGGTTTCTGAAGAATTCATACAGTCGCATTGCCAAGCGGACGATTATTCACTTATACCTATGCATCCGCTGCAAGCTCGTTATCTTTTAGGAAAAGAAGAAGTGTGTGAATGGATTCAAAAAGGCAGGCTTGCTTATCTAGGGCCACACGGTCAGCCGTTTTATCCGACTTCGTCTGTTAGAACCGTATACAGTGAAGATGCAGATGTGATGTACAAATTTTCTATTCCGGTGAAGATTACGAATTCACTGAGAGTGAATAAACGCAAAGAATTAAGCAGAGGGGTAGAAGTTAGCCGTTTATTGCAAGAAGGATTGCAGGCGGAGCTTCAAGAAAACTATCCGGCTTTTCAAGTGATTGAAGACCCTGCTTACATCACGCTTGGAAAAAAAGAGCTTGGGTTTGAAGTCATGATTCGAAGCAATCCTTTTCAAGGTGAGCATGGGGACCGTACAACACTCTTAGCAAGTTTGTGTCAAGATCATGTGTTTGGGAAAGCTTCTCAAATTGAAAATATTATTAATTACATTGCTGCAAGTGAAAATAGCACAAATGAAGACATAAGCAAGCACTGGTTTAAACGCTATTTAGATGTCTCATTTCATCCTATGATGTGGCTTTACACTCAAAAAGGAATTGCGCTGGAAGCTCATCAGCAAAATTCCGTTATTAAACTTGATGAAAACGGATATCCATCGGTGTTTTACTACCGTGACAACCAAGGCTATTACTTTATGAAATCAAAGGAACAAGAGCTTCGCAAGCTGCTTCCTTCCTTAAACGGAGAAAGCGATACGGTATGTGATGACGCTGTAGCAGAAGAAAGATTTCGTTATTACGTATTTTTTAATCATATTTTAGGATTAGTTAACGCTTTTGGTGCAGCTGGCCTCGTTCAAGAGTCAGATCTGCTATTGATCCTGCGACAAGAGGTAGAGATGTACAAAGAAAAAGATCATACAGGGCTTGTTTCATCAATATTAGAAGAGAAAGTGCTGCCTTGCAAAGCTAATTTCTTAACGCGCGTTCACGATATGGATGAGCTGGTAGGCTCTCTTGAAACGCAGTCTGTTTATGTAAATGTTGAAAATCCTCTGTACGAATCTTCAGGTGTACGGTTATGAAATCGGCATTACAAAAGCAGTATCCATTTATGATTCAGCAAAAGGAGCAGAGCATCACCTTTCGCTCTGTTTCTTTTGCAAAAGATTTCGAACGGCTGTACAAGTGGATGCATGAACCGCATGTTATTCCGTATTGGAATTTAAATATTTCAAAACAGGCGTATGAACAGCATTTAAAAACATTTCTAGCTGATTCCCATCAAAAACTGCTAATTGGAGAAATTGACGGTGTACCTATGAGCTATTGGGAATCTTATACGGTTGACGGCGATATTATCAGTAACTATTACCCTTATGAAAAAGGAGATCAAGGGATTCATTTATTAATTGGAGAACCTGCTTTTTTAGGAAAAGGCCATATTTATCCGCTCCTTCTTAGTTTACTAAAGCACAAGTTCCAGGTAGCAGATACTGCTAAAGTAATAGCGGAACCAGATATACGAAATGAAAAGATGATTGCAGTATTTAAAAAATGCGGGTTTCAATTTATGAAAGAAGTGTCGCTGCCTGATAAAACAGGCGTACTGCTGAAATGTGAAAGAACAGTATTTGAAAGAAGGTGGAGTGAATGGAACAACGGGACATTTTAGACGTAATTGGAGTAGGAGTTGGTCCATTTAATTTAGGATTAGCAGCTTTAATTGATAAAACAGATTGTACATATAAATGTTTTGAACAAAAAAAGGAGTTTAATTGGCATCCAGGAATGCTTTTAGAAGGGACAACTCTTCAAGTTCCGTTTATGGCAGACGTGGTCACGATGGTGGATCCGAAGAGTCCGTACACGTTCTTAAATTATCTGCATGAGCATGAGCGCTTGTATCAGTTTTATTTCTTTGAGAAGTTTCACATTCCGAGAAATGAATACAATCATTATTGCCGCTGGGTAGCGAGCCAGCTGAGTGGGCTTGAATTTAACAGCACAGTAAAAGAAGTAAAAATGCATGAAGACGCTAAACCTTTTTATGAAGTAACGATTGAAAAAGAAGGAAAGCTTCATACCTATTACAGCTATCATCTTGTAACCGGAGTAGGTACACAGCCCGTAGTGCCAAGAGACTTTCAATCAGTAGCCAGCGATACGTTCTATCACTCCGCTCAGTACAAAATGAATCGTGAACAAACGCTGAAGGCTAAAAGTATTACTGTAATTGGCTCTGGTCAAAGCGCAGCTGAAATTGTCTATGATTTACTTCAACAGCAGCCTCAGTTTGACTATAAGCTGAATTGGTATACGCGCTCAAAAGGGTTTTATCCGATGGAATATTCAAAGCTTGGCCTTGAACATTTTTCGCCGGATTATACCCACTATTTTTACAGATTGCCCCAAGAGAAAAAAGAGAGCGTTTTACGAAATCAAGCTCTTTTATACAAAGGAATAAGCTTTGAAACGATCGGTGATATTTATGATTTGATTTACGAACGAACAATTGGAGGAAAAGAAGTGCCGCTAACGATGCGAGCGCTTACGGAACTTGCAGGCGTTGAAAAGACAAACGATACACATCTTCTTACTCTTCACCAATACGAGCAGGACTCGTTTGAAAAAGAAGAAAGTGAAATTGTCATTATGGCCACGGGCTATCATGCAAAAGAGCCTGCTTTTATGGAAGGTTTAAAAGAACATTTGCTGTTTGATGAAAAAGGACAGCTGAAAATCAACGAACTCTATCAAGTTGAGATGAAGAAAAAAGGCGCCCCGCTATTTGTTCAAAACGGAGAGCTTCATACACACGGGGTTGGAGCACCAGACTTAGGTTTAGGCGCTTATCGCAATGCTGTTTTGATTAATCAAATTGCAGGTGAAAACGTGTACAAAATATATAAAAATACTGTTTTCCAAAAGTTTGGATTTTAAGAAATGATTTCTCCGCGCTTTGTTTTTATCTGTTTGTTTATGACCATGACGTCGGAAGTGTTATTATCACCATTTTATCCGCAGTATTTTACAAATGCTTTCCATGTAGATGGAGTCGCAATGACGTCTTTTTTTATTATTTGCTGCCGAATTGTGGTCATTGTTATGACTCCTTTATGGGGAATGCTGCTTAAGAAGTGGAAAGTACAACATATAATCGTAGCGTCACTTCTAATGACAGCCTTAATTAAAGTCATTCTGAGCGAAGTTTCTACTTTTTATGGATTTTTAGCCATTTCGTTAGTATTACTTGTGTTTCAAAGCAGTTTATATCTTTTGTACCCATATTTAGTAGGCGGCATGAAAAATGGACAGAAAAAGGCAAGTGCCGCAACAACCTATGTATTTATTGTTCATACGGCTATTATTGTCGCTAGCTTGTTTGGAAGTACGATTATTGCATGGGAAATGCCGCTTAAAGTATATCAGTACTTTGCTTTAGCTGATATGGTACTGGCCGTATGGCTCATAACAAGAAAAGCTTCATCTTTAAAAAAAGAAAAAACACCAGCATACATTCAAAGTATAAACGAGCCTATTTTTTTCTATTTGCTGGCTATTTTCTTTTTTCACCTTGGACACAATGTCATTCGCCCTTATTTTACATTGTTTACAAGTGACACATATAGCATGAATAGTCAAGGCAGCGCTTTGTTATATGTGATGCCGAGCATTATGGCGATCGTCTTAAAGCTTACGGTACCTACAAAGCTATTTAATGGAAAAGTTATACCGCTTTTTTATAGCGTAACGGGTGCTAGTGCTTTACTGCTATGTTTGCAAGCATATGCCGATCATCTCAGCATATTTATTATAAGTCGAATTTTATATGGAGCCGGGTTTTATCTCAGCATGGTTATACTTGATATCTATTTATTTCAAAAAAGCAAAGAAGGAGCTGCTTACTATTACAGCTGGCTTATTGCTGTTCAAAATATTGCCCTGCTGATTACACCGCTTTTAGCACTAGAAATCAGCAAAGTAAATTTAGCGCTTCCGTTAGCAGCTGGTGCTGCTGCTTTGCTAGCTGCTAGCGCTGTAATGCCGCTGCGTAATAAAACAATCCCTATTCTAAGACAAGTAAAGGAGAATGAAGGATGAAAATCAAAGAAACGTATCTTTCCGTATTTAATAAGCAATCATGGGAAAAAGCAAATCGCCAGCTTTTAGCTAAAATGCTGCAGGAATTCATGTATGAAAATATTATTGAGCCAAAACAGCTGCAAAAGCAGGGTGCGCTTGCCACGTATCGATGGGAAGACCACCGGGGCGTTACGTATACATATCAAGCGAAACAGCGATTGTTTGATAGTTTTTCTGTACTGCCAGAAAGTATTAAGCTGACATCTAAAGCGTCAACCCCTACATTTTCGGAGGCCTTGCAGCTGTTAATTAGCTTATCTGAAGACAAAGGAATGTCTAGCTCAACCGCAGGTCACTTAGCAAAAGAATATTTTCATACATTAATAGCAGACGTACATTTGCAAAATCGAAAATCAGCTGATGAATTAGCAGGTATGGATTATGCGGAGCTAGAAGGTGAAATGACGGGACATCCTTGGATTACATACAACAAAGGGCGCATCGGATTTGGCTATGATGATTATCTGCGGTTTGCACCTGAGCAAAAACAAAAAATTAAGCTTTCATGGATTGCTGTTGCGAAGCAAATTGCTTCGTTTCATTCATTAGATACCCTCGGCTTCGATGATGTTATGGAGCAGGAGTTAAGCGGTAAGACGCTAGCTGAATTTGAAAAAGAATTAACAAGCCAAGACCTTTTAGCAGCGGACTATTACTATATTCCCGTCCATGAATGGCAGTGGATGAACGTGATTGTTCCTTTATTCGCTGAATACATTGCAAATGATTTAATTGTTCCGTTAGGAGAAGGTGAAGATCAATATTTTCCTCAGCAGTCGATTCGTACATTTGTGAATACAACAAATCGAGATAAATATCATGTGAAGCTTCCCATGAGTATATTAAATACGCTTGTGTACAGAGGCCTTCCAAGTGAGCGGACGGTAATTGCTCCTCAAGTAACTCAGCACATTAAAGGCATACGAGATCGCGATGCGTTTTTAAAAGATACGTGCAGAGTAGGACTTTTAGGTGAAGTGGCTACGTTAAACGTAACTCAGCCCACGTTTGCTTCTATTAAAAACGCGCCTTATCAGTATTTAGAAATGCTGGGAGTGGTTTGGCGTGAAAGCATCTATCAAGAGTTAGAAGAAGGAGAGCATGCGATTACGCTAGCTGCGCTTTTACATGTTGACAGTAAAGGGAAAGCTTTAGTTTCATCTTATATAGAAAAGTCGGGTTTAACTCCTGTCGAGTGGATTGATGCGTTAACCAGCGCTGTATTGCCGCCGCTTCTTCATTACTTATATCAATACGGTACTGTATTTTCCCCGCACGGTCAAAATACGGTACTGGTGCTTAAAAACAACAAGCCCGTTCGAATTATTATGAAAGATTTTGTAGACGACGTGAATATTAGCGATCAGCCGTTTGAAGAACTGCAGCAGCTATCTTTTGAACTGAAAGAAGTGTTGCGCAGCGAAGAGCCGGAAGGACTGACGCAGTTTATTTTAACAGGGTTATTTGTTTGTCACTTCCGCTATTTAGCGACTATTTTAGAAGAGCATGAAGGCGTAGAAGAAGCGGAATTTTGGAAAAGTGTACGAGCAGAAATTTTACATTATCAAGCATCATTTCCACATTTGAAAAAACGATTTGAATTGTTTGATTTATTACGTCCAACCATTACGAAATTAACGTTAAATCGAAATCGAATGTTTGATTACGGATACGAAGATGACGGAGATCGTCCTCACGCAAGCGAATATGGAAAGGTACGAAATGCCTTGCATGAAGTTAGTGAAAAAGCTGTGCAATAATAAGGAAAAGCCGCTGGTGTTGTGCTAGCGGCTTTTTTATGTTTAATTCAAAAGCAGCAAGAGAATTGGATGAGCTACAGCACTTTAGGAAACACTCATTTTAGGTATGTGTAGAACGTAAAGGTGAGTGAATGAACGATTTGATGGGAGTAGATGTTAGAACAACAAGTACACAAGCTGAAGCAAACGTTTCGGCTTTCTTTTGTCAAAGCCTTATTTCAATGTCGCATCGCTGCAAGGATAATGGTACAATTGTCTGTATATTTAAAAAAAGAGAGGGAATTACATGAAATCGCATATTCAAAAACATTTAACTTCATATAAAGAGAAATATAAAAATCGCGGTCGGCTGCTAATTAGCTGTCCGGACAAACCGGGTATTGTAGCCGCTGTGTCTACGTTTTTACATGAGCACGGTGCAAATATTGTAGAATCAAGTCAACATTCAACGAACCATGAAGGGGGGATGTTTTTTATCCGTTTCGAATTTGAATGTGAGGATTTATTAGCTAAAGAAGTAAAGCTAGAAGAAAGCTTCAAAAAAATTGCCGATACGTTTTCAATGAACTGGCAGTTTACATATGCTCATAATTTGAAAAAAACAGCTATTTTTGTGTCAAAGGAGCCTCATTGTCTACTAGAGCTGCTGTGGGCATGGGAAAGCGGAGATTTGATGACAGACATCGCTGTCGTTGTGAGCAATCACGAAGATGCGCGCGAAGTGGTTGAATCATTCGGTATACCGTTTAAGCATATACCGGCGACAAAAGACATTCGCCAAGAAGCAGAAGCCAAACAGCTGCAGGTATTAAAAGATTATAATATTGACGTAATTATCTTGGCGCGTTATATGCAAATTTTAACGCCGACTTTTGTGGCTGAAAATCCATATCGTATCATTAATATTCACCATTCATTCTTACCGGCATTCATCGGAGCACGCCCCTATGAACGCGCATATCAACGAGGTGTAAAATTAATTGGTGCTACGTCTCACTATGTAACGGACGACTTGGATGAAGGACCAATTATTGAACAAGATATTGAACGCGTGAACCACCGTGATGATGCGGATGACTTAAAGAAAAAAGGCCGCTTAATTGAACGTACGGTGCTCGCACGTGCTGTAAAATGGCATTTAGAAGACCGCATTTTAGTGCATGAAAACCGCACAATTGTATTTAATTAACAAAGACTAAGCTATTAAAAAAGTAGTTTACCCGAAGGAAGATCCGAACGATGAATCGAAATTCTTGAGAGAGAATGAAATTCGTTCGGATTTTTTTATGGTGATAGTAAACGTAGATTTCATCTATTTAGTTGCTTCTAGCGGTTGATTGGAGGGCAAGGCGAAGACTCCTGCGGGAAAAGCGGAATCGGTGAGACTCCGCAGGAGCGCAAGCGACGAGGAGGCTCATCGGCCGCCAGCTTTGCACGGAGATCAACCGCGGTGTCATAGGCGATTCATACGCGATCATTTAATTGATTTTGTTAGGTCTCATCCTCGTTTTTTTCGGGGAAATCGTGTATCTAAATGATAAAAAACTTTTCTACATGAGCTGAGATTTAGTTGTTTACTTAGCTCGTGAACACTTATACAATAGAAAAGGACTTTTTAATAAAGGAAGTGTCGGAAGTGAAACAATATCTTGAACTTTGCGAGCATGTGTTAGCAAATGGAACAAAAAAAGAAGATCGGACAGGAACAGGTACAATTAGCACATTTGGCTATCAAATGCGTTTTAATTTACAAGAAGGTTTCCCGGTATTAACGACAAAAAAACTTCATTTGAAATCAATTATTCATGAACTGCTTTGGTTTTTACAAGGAGATACAAACGTTAAGTATTTACAAGATAACGGCGTGCGCATTTGGAATGAATGGGCGGATGAAAACGGGGAGCTTGGCCCTGTGTATGGCCATCAGTGGCGTTCATGGCCAACGCCGGACGGAGAAAAAATTGATCAAATTACAAATGTTATCAATCAAATTAAAAACAACCCTGATTCTCGCCGCTTAATGGTAAGCGCCTGGAATGTGTCTGATGTAGACAATATGGCTTTACCGCCGTGTCACTGCTTATTTCAGTTTTATGTAGCGGACGGCAAATTGTCTTGTCAATTGTATCAGCGCTCAGCTGATATTTTCCTAGGCGTACCGTTTAATATTGCTTCATATGCGCTGCTTACAATGATGGTGGCACAAGTGTGTGATTTAGAGCCAGGTGATTTTGTTCATACGTTTGGCGATGCGCATATTTACAGCAATCACATTGAACAAGTAAACCTGCAGTTAACGCGTGAGCCTCATGCTTTGCCAAAAATGAAAATCAATCCAGACGTAAAATCAATTTTTGACTTTAAATTTGAAGACTTTGAGCTAGTAGACTATAATGCGCATCCTCACATCAAAGGAGCTGTGAGCGTATGATTTCCCTCATTGTCGCAATGGATCAAAACAGGCTGATCGGTAAAGAAAATGATTTGCCATGGCGCCTTCCGGAAGATTTAAAGTATTTCAAGCGCATCACAACGAGTCATACCATTATAATGGGAAGAAAAACATTTGAATCAATTGGACGACCGCTCCCTAATCGCGAGAATGTGGTTCTTACGCGTCAAAAAGATTATCAACAAGAAGGAGCAACCGTTATTCATTCAGTTGAGGAATTAGAAGCATTAGATGCTGAAAAAAAAGACGAGCTCTTCGTGATTGGCGGAGCTACTCTGTATGAGCAAACATTAGAAGTTGCAAACCGACTTTATATTACGCATATTGAAGAATCCTTTGAAGGAGATACACATTTTCCTGCGATTGATTTGAGCGAATGGAAAGTTATTTCGAAGCAGCAAGGAATTAAAGATGAAAAAAATCCCTACACGTATTATTTTACCGTATACGAGCGAAGCTGATCTCTTTTGTTTATAAAAAACGCGAGTCTGGTACAAAAGTATGTTAGTCGAAGAAAGATCCGAACGTTGAATCGTTCGGATCTTTTCATTATGAGGGTGAAGGTAGATTTCATGTATGTAGGTGCTTTTAGCAGTTGATTGGAGGCTCACCAGCCGCCCGCGAAAAGCGAAGTCTCGCATGGAAATCAAATGCGGTGTAACAAGCACCCCCTACTAGCTAGCTCCTATACTCCATTTATTCGTCTTTAGATTGATTTCGTTATGTTTCAATCTCTTTTTATATTGATTTTAATTGCTTCATCATTTCGTGAAAAGCCGCTGGGCTCACAAACTGTTCAGTGCTCCAGTTAGCTTCAATCCATTGAATCAGCTCGCTTGGTGTATTAAAAACTTCTCCGCTCGTATCTGCTTTGCGAAGCATGTATCTACCGTTTTCTTCATCTGCAACTATTTCGCACGGAACGGCACTTTCATGACTTTGAAGCGAAAACTCCATTTATTCCACAACCTTTCTTAATTTATACCTGTTATCGCATCAGCTGCATGTAGAAAGTATGGGCAATTTTGTAAGTCTATTTAGCGTTTGCTAAACATATGTAAAGTATGTGGACAGTAAAATAGTTGGAAAAGTTTTTTTAGTTATTATTAATGAAAAATAATGATTTTTCTAAATTTTTTGTGATATAATGTACAAATTAATAATGGTAGAAGAGGAAGGAAGTTGGTTATGAAACAACAAGTAGATAATCGAACAAAACACGTACATTTAGAGGACATCATGATTGCAAATCAATTGATTAAAGATGTTGTTGTGCATACACCACTACAGCGTAATGACGTTTTGTCTGAACGATATGAATGTAATATCTATTTAAAACGTGAGGATTTACAGGTGGTGCGCTCATTTAAAATTCGCGGTGCGTACAATCGAATCAAAAAGTTATCCCCAGAAGAATTAGAAAATGGAATTGCCTGTGCAAGTGCAGGAAACCACGCACAAGGTGTAGCATATGCGTGCCGTCATTTAAATATCGATGGTAAAATCTTTATGCCGAGCACAACGCCGCGCCAAAAAATTAATCAAGTGAAATTTTTAGGCAAAGATAACGTAAAGGTCGTACTAATCGGAGATACGTTTGATGATTCTTATGAACAAGCTATTGCATGCAGTGAAGAGGAACATCGTACATTTATTCACCCATTTAATGATGTAGACGTTATTGCAGGGCAGGGTACAGTAGCCGTTGAAATGTTCAATGACTGTGAAGATGAAATTGACTACGTATTTGCGGGTATCGGCGGGGGCGGATTAATTTCCGGTGTCGGCACATACGTAAAAAGCATCTCGCCTCAAACAGCTGTAATTGGGGTAGAACCAGCAGGCGCGCCTGGCATGCAGACATCTTTAGCAAATGGAAATGTAGTGACGCTACCGGCAATCGATCCATTTGTAGACGGAGCAGCTGTTAAAACAGTCGGAACGCTTCCGTATGACATCAGTAAAGAGCTTGTGGACGATATTGTAGTTGTTCCTGAAGGCAAGGTTTGCACAACCATTTTATCTCTATACAATGAAAATGCGATTGTAGCAGAACCAGCAGGAGCTCTTTCGATTGCTGCTCTTGACTCATACCGTGAGCAAATTAAAGGAAAAACGGTTGTTTGCGTCATCAGCGGAGGAAACAATGACATTGGACGTATGCAAGAAATCAAAGAACGTTCGATGATTTATGAAGGATTACAGCATTATTTTATCGTTAATTTCCCTCAGCGCGCAGGAGCTCTTCGTGAATTTCTAGACGAAGTGCTTGGACCGACAGACGATATTTCGCGCTTTGAGTATACGAAAAAGAATAACAAAGACAGCGGACCAGCACTTGTTGGAATCGAGCTCAAGCATAAAGAAGATTATTATCCACTGATTAATCGTATGGATAAAAAAGGATTCCCTTACACAGAAATTAATAAAGAAAGCAACTTGTTTCACTTATTTATTTAAATAGAAGGTCATTTTAAAAAGGAATGCTTCATCAACTGTCGAATAAGTTGATGAAGCATTTTTATTTTAAAGAATATTTGTGTTTTCTTTTTATTTTAAAGAATATTTGTGTTTTCTTTTTATTTTATCAAGACAGAAAGTGCCTTAAGCATTATAATAAAATAAACGGGTAAAAAGAGGGTTGATCGCCTTGCTATTAAAAAGCCTTGAATTTAAACATGTCAGTGGTCAAAAAGTAAAAATTACTGAAATTCCAGTTTTAGAGGAAAATAGCACGTTTCGGTTCATGTTATCTGCAAAACTTGATTTATTTATTAGACAAATCACGAACGAATCAGTTCCGAAGCAAACCTACTCGTTTCAAGAATATTTAAAACGCGTGTTGAAATGGAAAGATTACGAACAGCTCTTTAAGTCTCATGTATTAAAACATAATGCATAAACGTAAAAGTTGACTTTTCTGAATATTTCAGCAGAGTCAACTTTTTTTTGTTGATATAAAAGGTTGAACATGCGTTTTACGAATTAGCAAAACTTGCATTCTATTATAACTATATTGTTGTAAGTGTTCATGTTATACTAGTCTGCAATGCATCTTATAGGGGTGAACACATGGCGAAAATTAAAGTGGTAACGGATTCAACAATTGATTTAACGTTGGAAGAAGCTGAAAAGTACGGTATTGAGATGATACCTTTATGTATTAACATTGATAATGAAACGTATTTAGATCGCGTGGAATTAACGCCGACAGATTTTATTGAAAAAATGAAAAATTCAAAAGAATTACCAAAAAGCTCTCAGCCAGCTATTGGTTCTTTTGTTGAAGTATATGAACGATTAGTTAGTGAAGGGTATGACGTCATTTCGATTCATATGACTGGGGGAATGAGCGGAACTGTTCGAGCAGCTGAAAGCGCGGCTCAAATGGTAGAAGGAAACATCACCGTTGTTGATTCTATGTACATTACAAAAGCTCTTTCGTTTCAAGTCTTTGAAGCGGTGAAAATGATTGAAGATGGGCATACAGTAGAAGAAATTATCACACGCTTGGAAGAGGTGCGTCAAAATACGAATCTTTTTGTCGTAGTTGATACGCTTGAAAATTTGGTTAAAGGTGGACGTATTGGACGAGGAAAAGGATTGATCGGTTCTCTTTTAAATATTAAGCCGATTGCTTCTCTAGCTGACGGAGTATATACTCCTGTTGCTAAAGTGCGCAGCCATTCTCAAATTGTTAAGTTTTTAACGAAACAGTTCGAAGAGCATACAGAAGGAAAAAGTATTAAAGGAGTAGGGCTTGTACATGCAGATGGATTTGGACTCGCCTCTAAGTTAAAAGAATCAATTGTGAAGGCAAGGGGCTATACGCAATTTTCGATTGAAGATACGACGCCTATTATCTCGACGCATACAGGTATTGGTGCAATTGGTTTTATGTATTTTGCTGAATAAAGTGGGTTGCTTTTTGCAAGTCACTTTTTTGGCTTTCTCTTTTTTGGAAAAAGGGGAAAGAGAAGTGGACGAACGTGTGATATAATAGAATCAACTTTCTACCAGCGAATGCTGTGCTGGTTACTATTCTTTTGAATCCGGAGTATACCGATGAAAAAATATATTCGAAATTTGAGTGTGTTTAACAAAACGGTTTTATTTTCTACTTTAATTGTAGTTGCCCTTGGAGTCATTTCTTTAGCCATTAGCTATCAAGTTCAAAAAAAGATGGCAAAAGAGACACTAACGCAGCACGCGTTAATTATGGCTGATTTATGGAGGGAGTCTTTATCTAAACAAGCCGTAATAGCAGCAGTGGATTCAAGGAACGGGACGATTCCTGAAAAAGACGAGCTAGAAAAGCAGTTTAGAAAGATTTATGAATTGCATCCGTCGTACTTGCAGGGATATATTATGACGACCGAAAAATTCAAGTCGCATGGAAATAAGATTATCGTAACAGCGAATAAGAAAATTAAGCAATCACTAGAGCCGTCCATGATTTATTATGGAGGAGAAGAATTTTACAAATCATTTAAGCAAGCAGAACAAGAAAAGAAGAATATCGTAACATCTACATACAAAGACGAATTCGGGACGTGGATCACCGTTTTATCGCCTATTACAAACAGCTCCGGAAAAGTCGTGGCTATGCTTGGTGTAGATATAGATGCGAGCGCTATCTATATCTACCAAAAACGTTTAATTGTGGCTTTGATCGTTGCGTTTACGATTTTGTTTACCTTCATTATTGTTATTCAAGACTGGGGACTAAGGCGATTAATGTCGCCCCTAGGAGAATTAATAGAAGGAATTCAAGCAGTAAGTCAAGGTAAGTTTGATGTGAAGCTGACACATGAAAATGATTCTGAGTTAGGGAATGTACACACAAGATTTAATGAAATGACCGAGCGGCTTCAGCAGCTTTTTCAACAAGTATCAGCAACAAAAGAACAGCTGAACGTAGAAACGAATTTCAGTCATTCAAAAGATGGAATTGCTAAAGCGATTGATGAATTAGAAGTTATTATGGAAAAAACGAGGATGCAAAAGGAATTGCAGCGAGCAGAGAAAATGAATGCAATTGGTCAATTAGCTGCTTCTGTAGCCCATGAAATTCGAAATCCTATGACGGTGGTAAAAGGGTTTTTACAGCTGTTTCAAGATAACACAAAGCTTTCAAACACTGAATTAAGTTACATTCATCTTATGATTAACGAAATGGACAGAGCGGAAGCGATTATTCATGACTATTTATCTTTAGCCAAGCCGGATGTTCATCAGCATCGTTTTATTAACTGCTTAGAGTGTGTTACAAGCTTAGTAGACTTATTATCTTCTTATGCTTTGTTAACAAACAATATACTCATAGAATTAGACGCAAAAGAAGAGATGTATGTTCGCGGCAGCCGAAACGAATTGAATCAAGTTCTGCTTAATATTATGAAAAATGGAATTGAAGCCATGAGAAATGGAGGAACGCTTCGAGTAGGGCTTTACAAGCGAGAAGGGCATGTACATATTCAAATTGAAGATACTGGTATAGGCATGACCAGTGAACAAGTGAACCGGCTGGGAACAGCGTTTTATTCTTTAAAAGAAAAAGGAACAGGGATTGGTCTGATGGTGTCTTATCAACTGGTCGAACAAATGAATGGAAGAATTGAAGTGGAAAGCATACCAGGAAAAGGTTCAACGTTTACCTTGATTTTCCCTAGCTATGACTAAACTTTAACCGTGCAGGAGGAACATATGAAAAGCTGGTCTTATAAATTGTTTTTTTTACTGCTCATTAGTTGTATGATGTTAACAGCCTGTGGTTCCAAAATAGAAAATCCGCTTAATTGGAAGATGGACTCTTTTTCTTATGTTAACCAAGATCAAAAGAAAGTAGGGCTAAGTCAGCTGAAAGGGAACGTTTGGGTAGCTAACTTTATCTTCACAAGCTGCGAAACCGTATGTCCCCCAATGACGGCTCATATGGCTAAATTACAAAAAATGGCCAAGGATGAAGGGCTGGACGTTCGCTTTGTTTCATTTAGCGTAGACCCTGAAGTGGATACTCCACTGAAAATGAAGGACTATGCGACTAAATTTGGCGCTGATTTTTCGAATTGGGATTTCTTAACGGGTTATAAACAAGCGGAAATTGAAAAGTTTGCGCTGGACCAATTTAAAACGATTGTGAAAAAGCCGCAAGAAAATCCGCAGGTTATTCACGGCACGGATTTTTTTCTAATTGACAAAGATGGAGTCGTTCAAAAATCTTATCAAGGAGTGACTGATCCTCCTTATGAAGATATGTTAAAAGATATCAAAACCCTTCAGTAAGAGCTATAAATCCGTCAAATCTATCCGCCAAACACAGCTATCTTTATAGTGATGTGTTAGCGGATATTTTTATGAAAGAAACATGCTTATCCTTTTTTTTACATATACTATATATAAGAAACGTAGTAAAATATCAACTTGACATAGTATGATAAGATATAAAGATATAGTTATTCAGAGCGGTAAGCAGTATTGCTTGTGACAGCGAGAATACAGCATAGTTAGTAGGTGTTATGATGAGAAAATGGAAAAGTATAGTGATAAGCAGTATGAGTGCGGTGGTGTTAGCGAGCTGTTCGACGACGACTTTTTTGCCAACGGACAATAAAGAAGAAGCCGTTCAGAAAGAAGTGGATTTAACACCTAAAAAGCATATTCCGAAAGGCTTTTTTCCTGTAGATTTAGATATTGTAGCCATTGGCGACTCATTAACAGAAGGAGTAGGAGATGAGTCTAAAAAAGGCGGTTATGTACCATACTTAACTAAATACCTTTCTAAACAAAATGAAGTGCAAAATGTACGAACAGAGAATTTAGGTAAAAGAGGAAACCGGACGGATCAGCTATTAGCGAGGTTAAATCAGCCGGGAGTAGCAGCTGAAGTATCAAGAGCAGACATCGTTTTCTTGACGATTGGCGGCAATGACGTGATGAAAGTGGTAAGAGATTACTTTTACAATATCTCAATTAAGACGTTTGAATCACAGCAGTCAAAATATGAAAAACGTCTAAATGACGTGTTTTCACGTATACGTAAGCTTAATCCTAATGCTCATATTTATTTAATTGGTTTTTATAATCCATTCTTTAAATCGTTAAGTGATGTGAAAGAAATTAATGTTGTTATTAATGAATGGAATGCGGCAAGCGAGAAAATTGCTTCTCAATATGATAATGTAAGTTATGTAAAAATTGATGATATTTTTTATGATTCTGACGTAAATTTATTAGGGAAAGACGAGTTTCACCCTAATAAAAAAGGGTACAAACTAATGGCTGAGCGCATTAGTAAATCAATGGAGGAAGAAGATCCTCTCGTTGGAGACCAGAAAAAGGAAACAGCAGAAGAAGTTACATCTGATGAAAAAGAGAAAAACACGAAAGAGAGTGGGAACGAGTAAGGAGATTGTTATATGAAGAAGTGGAAAACCCTATTTATCGCGTTATTAGGGATTAATGTTCTAGGGGCTATCCTTATTATTGCGTTTATTTTTCAACCGGTTGACAAGGCCAATCCAACTCCCTCTGAAAAAGTAGAAGGAGACGCAGAACTAACTATTTTGGCTAAAAAAGCGGACTTAAATGTACTGATTGATAAATATTTAAAAAAAGAGTTTAAGAATCAGCCGCTTAACTACAAAATTACTCTTACCGATGTAGTAAGAGTAGATGGTACGATTCAAGTATTCGGCGATGATATTAATATTCGAATGACATTTGATCCAATCGTACAAAAAAATGGAGATATTGTGCTTGAACAGCAGTCACTTTCTGTTGGAAAGCTGCAGCTTCCTGTCCGCACAGTGCTTCGATACGTGAATAATAACTTTGCGCTACCAGAATGGGTAACGATTGATCCAAAGAATGAATCAGTATACGTAGCGTTACAGCAGATGAAGTTAGAGAGTGATTTTGCTGTAAAAGTACAAAAGTTTGATTTAAAAAATGATGATATTCGCGTACGTTTAATTTCGCGCAGTGAATAAAAAAACCTTCCAATTTGGAAGGTTTTTTTTTGTTAACGATCTTGGGAAATCAGCGCTTCTAACGCAGGACGGTTCTTAGCAAATCCGACGGCATATACCGTATATGTTCGATTCGGACGAAGGTTCAGTGCCGGGATTTCGAGTAATACATTTTTGGTTCCCGCTATGCGCACACTAAGTTGAACATGCATGGGGGATAAAGGCAAATATTTTGTGACTTCTTTAAACTGCACTCCAGAAAAAATGACGTCTCCGCCTCTAGCTGCAATATCCACAGCAGGAGCATCAGGAGAAAGATGCACAAACCGAAGCTTTGTTTCTCCACTTGGTACATCCGTATTGTCATAGATAAATAATAAATCAAGCTTATTTAGCTCATCTACCGCCGCTACCGTGTAATTTTGGTTTCCTTCAAATGTAAATGATTCCGTTAAAACAGGTCTTCCCGTTTCTCCAGCGGGATAAATAGAAATTGTATATCTTCCAGGTTCTTGTAATTCAATATAATCTGTTTCTTGTTTATAAGTTAAATTGCGAATCACTCGTTTGTTGTTAATATAAATATCTACAGATGGAGAATCTGGAGAAGCGTGAAGTATACGAATTTGCGGTGGATTTACGCGTGAATTCGTATTTTCAGAAGAAGTTAAGATGGCCTGCTGGATATAGTACAAATGCTTTTGATAATAATGAATATGCTTAGATGGATCACTATACTTATAGTAGTTAGCTAGAAAATCGTATTTCATTGCTTTTTTGATATATTGATCAAAGGAATAATTAGCCATATGTTCAGCTCCCTTATTGTCGGAGTATAAAAACATTTCCATACGTAACCAAACATATGCTAAAACTCATAATTTATGCCGATCACTGATCACTCCCGAGACCTCCAAGAAGAAACAATGAGCCAAATGCCCTCTATGTGCATATACTGAATCAAATTATTGACTGAAGGCTTATTGTACGACCGAATTTAGTATAGAAAAAAGGAGTGAGAGCATGCGCGATTTTTATGCTCGGATGCTACGGTTAATTATGTTAAGTTTTTTACTGCTGCTACTTTTGATTCAATTTACAGGGCGCTCTACTTCATTTAATCACATTACCCCCGCGCTAAATAAAGTAACCGAGCGAATTGAGCTGATTGCCTATGATCAATAAATGTATGTTTTCTGCGTTTCGATATGTACTTGTTCTTTATGCTATCTGCTTTACATTTTTATTTGTTAGTACAGTTCCAAGCCTATTTGGTTTCACTGTGACCGTTCAAGAAACGGATTATCACCACCTGCATCGCGGAGATATAGTTGTCTTTAGAGACGAATCATCTTCTTCAAAGAATGAACTTGTACTGGCCCATAATCAAGAGCTAGATGTACTGGTTACAGCTCAAAGAGATTCTTTGTCTGCCTCTTTTAAAGTGATTGGAAGCTACGCATACCATCTCCCGTATATAGGGCTCATTATTGAGTTTATGAAAGATTTTACTACGTTACTGGTGATGGGAAGTATTTTACTTTTGTTGTTTTCGTATACGCTGCAGCCCAAAAGGCGAATATGGCGTAAGAGAAAGTAAAAAATGGGCGAATGCACATACAGGACAATCAACTAACGCATATAAAGTACAGTGTACGAAATGAATAAAAAAAACAAGAGGAGAGATTGCTATGTATAACTACGATTGTTACGATCCATGCCATCACGGAGGCTATCACCACCTATATGATACTTGCCACTATCCAATTAGCTATCCAATTGGCGGTTATCATCATTGCGGAACGGGCCAGTCATTTGCATTGATTGTTGTGCTATTTATTTTATTAATCATCATTGGCTGCACCTGTTTTTGCTGATTAGATCTCATTTGCTCGCATGTGCGAGCTTTTTATAACAGATGGAAAAGGACAAACTTACATATAAATTGTTTAAATAATAAAAAAATTTTGCCAAATCAACATTTACCATATTATACTATAGCTAGTAACTCAATAAGCGAAGGTGAATATATGGAAAAGGAAAAAGTATTTCAACAGCTATTTTCAATGTCATTTACACCAATGCTCGTAATGAATATGGATGGAGATATTCAAATTTTAAATGAAGCGTGCTGCCACCTTTTTAAAACAACGGAGGAACGACTTCTTTCCTGTAATGTATTTGAAGAGCCAAATCGCTTTTTTATTGAAAAGCATGAAGTGGAACCGTTAAGAAAGCAAGAGGAAGAAGTTGTTTTACTTAAGAAAAAAGTAGATCAGCAGTTTCCGATGCACATCCATATTCAGCGCACGGAAGGGGATATTCCGCTCTTAGTTGTTCAGTGGAAAGAGTTTTCCTCAAGTATTGAAAAGCAAGAGGAAGTCATTCGAAAAATGAAGCAATATAAGCAGTTTGTCCAGCAAAGCCAAGATGCATTTATTGTAACAAGAGAAGGCAGAATTCAATATTTGAATCCCGCTGGTGTTAAACTTCTTGGCGGCGAGAAAAAAGAAGAGTATATCGGGCGTCCTTGGCTTCATTTTATTCACCCCGAACATTTAGAAATCGTAAAAGAACGAATGGTTCAGCTGATGAATGGAATGTCCGTGAGGCCGCGTGTTGATGTGAAACTATTGACTAAAAAAGGAGTCGTCATTATTGAATCTTCGGCAACCAAAATTAAGTTTGAAGGACAGGATGCCATTCAGTATATTATTCGCGACGTAACGGATCGAAAAAAATATGATGAAATGGCAAGCAAATCTGAAAAGCTTACAATGGTGAGCAAGTTAGCGGCAGGAGTAGCACATGAAATTCGTAATCCAATGACGGCGATTAAAGGGTTTATTCAGCTGTTAAAAGCATCGAAACAGTACAACGAAGAATACAATGATATTATGCTTGAAGAATTGAATCGCGTCGAATCCATTATTCAAGAATTTTTAACGCTGGCCAAGCCTAAAATTGAAAATTCATACCACCCCAAAAGTCTCAATCAAATCATACGTCATGTGACATTACTATTAGATACACACGCCAATTATAAAAATTGTCGTATTATTAATGAGATTAGTGATGAGATTACAATCTTTTGTGAAGAAAATGCGCTTAAACAAGTTTTTATTAATTTAATTCAAAATGCGCTTGAGTCAATGAGCAAAGGGACAGTTAAAGTCACCGTTGAGAAAAGAAATGAATACGGCATGGTCATTATCGAGGATGAAGGCTGTGGAATTGATGAGCAATCTTTAGCTCGGCTAGGTGAACCGTTTTATTCCACTAAACAAACAGGAACGGGGCTAGGGTTAATGATTAGCTACCGAATAATCGAACAGCATCAAGGGCATATTTCATTTGCGAGTAAAGTAGGAGTAGGAACAAAAGTAGAAATTGCTCTTCCGTACATTAAAGAACCAGTGAACATTTCATAGCGCTTGCTATTCGTTCACTGGTTTTTATTTGTTTGGAATAAAAACGAATGTTTTTTTAATATTTTATTTTAATGTTCGTGTATATTGTTGACTAAAGGGTTTGTTTTTGATATATTATCAAATGGCTAGAAAATAACCGAATTATAATAAAAAAAGAAAATTCGGTCAATAACTTTTATCTTTTACCCAAAGAAAAAAGATGATGGGAGAATGTACAATGAACTCAAATTATGATGTTATTGTGGTAGGGGCAGGACCCGCTGGGATTTTTACTTGCTATGAGTTAACGTTAAAATTACCGGAAGCAACTATTTTATTAATCGATAAAGGACACGATATCTATCGACGTAATTGTCCGATTCTTCAGAAAAAAATTGAAAAATGTCCGCCTGCGGTTGGCAAAAAAGAGTTTGCTGGCTGTTTGCCTGCTTGTTCTATCACAAATGGTTTCGGTGGAGCCGGCGCATATTCAGACGGGAAGTTTAATATCACCAGTGAATTTGGAGGCTGGATGACGGATTATCTGTCTGAATCACAGGTGGTAGATTTAATTAAATATGTGGATGAAATTAATTTAAAACACGGAGCAACCGATACGATTACGGATCCGTTAACTGATAAAGTTCGTGAAATTGAAAAACGCGGATACGCAGCAGGATTAAAGCTATTACGTGCCCAGGTGCGTCATTTAGGAACAGAGCAAAATTTAGAAATTTTAAAAAGCATTTATGAATACTTAAAAGAAAAAATTGATATGCAGTATAAAACGGAAGTAGACGATTTAATAACAGAAAAAGAAGATGGTCAGCATATCGTGCGCGGTATCGAATTGAAGAATGGTGAAAGAATTACGGCTGATAAAGTGGTTGTTTCACCAGGTCGAGACGGCTCGAAGTGGATGAGTGACTTACTAAAAAAACGTCGTTTAAAAATGATTAACAATCAAGTGGACATCGGCGTTCGAGTCGAAACATCCAACGTTGTTATGGAAGAAATCAACAAGCACTTGTACGAAGGGAAATTCATTTACAATACGTCTGTAGGTACAAGAGTCAGAACGTTCTGCAGCAATCCTTCAGGACATGTGGTAGTAGAGAATCATTCAGGTATTATGTTAGCAAATGGACACGCATACAAAGATCCGAAGCTTGGAAGTCAAAATACGAACTTTGCGCTGCTTGTTTCCCATAAATTTTCGGATCCATTTGATCAGCCGAATGAATATGCGCACGAAGTATCAAGGTTAGCTAATATGCTGTCAAACGGGGGTTTAGTTGTTCAAAAGTATGGAGATATTTTAAAGGGCCGTCGTTCAACAGCGACTCGAATTAAAGAAGGCTTTTTAGAACCAACGTTAAAAGAAGCTGTACCTGGTGACTTGGGCTTAGTGCTTCCTTACAATACGATGAAAAGCTTAATTGAAATGACAGAAGCACTGGATCACGTAACGCCTGGATTAGCATCTGAACATACGCTATTTTACGGTGTGGAAGCGAAATTTTACTCCGCCCGTCCGAAGTTAAACGATAAGTTTGAAACTGAAATTTCTGGTTTATACGTGGGAGGAGACGGAGCTGGTATTACGCGAGGGCTCGCGCAGGCAAGTGCGTGCGGTGTGTGGGTAGCGCGTGACATTGTTGAAAAATTAAAGAATCGCAAAGCAAGTTCTGAACCTGTTACTGTATAAAAAAAAAGAGGCCGTCACGGCCTCTTTTTTTTTATGTGTTAAATAACGAGAGCGAATAAGTAAAAAGTAAAGAACTTGTACCGCTCCAACTCCGATAGTTTTATATGATAATTACCCGCTCCTTTTTTAAAAGATATTACGGAATCCATACTTCTATCGTGAGCAGAATTAAATAGAATAAGGCGAATTGATAATGTCCATTTCTTTCCATCAATAAATTCAGTGAAATTTTAAGAGGGTTATATCAAGCAGTACAATAAGGATAAAATCAACAGCTGGAAAGAGTTATTTTTTGATGAGTAAAATATTTATGAAAGCAGTAAAGTACGCGGGTATTAGAATAATTATTCATATTTATGAATGGTGGTTTATGAAACCACGATATTCTCATGGTTTTTTATATAGCTGAAAAATATTAATCTGAAAATTTTTAATATATTGTATATTTCGAGTGTTACCGTTCTCAATGCATGGTAAAATAAGTATGGTAGTTAGAATCATTCTAATATAATTTATTTACGGGAGGTAAATCTATGAAGCTATCGACAAAGATCATTATCGCGCTAATTGCTGGTGCTGTTGTAGGAGTGTTGATTAATGCTTTTGCTCCAAGTGCTTTTGCTCCGCTGGACAAGTACTTGTTTACACCGCTTGGCCAAATCTTCTTAAGCTTAATTAAAATGCTTGTTGTACCAATTGTGTTTTTCTCTATCACGTTAGGCGTAGCAGGTTTAGGAGATCCTAAAAAACTAGGAAGAATCGGGGCTAAAACAGTTTCCTACTTCCTAGTTACAACAACCATTGCTATTATTATTGGTTTAATTTTAGCGTATGCAATTAAACCGGGTACGTTTGGATCTTTTGATACAAAAAACGCTTCTTTTGAAGCCGAAAAAGCACCGCCGGTTGGAGAGACATTCTTAAATATGATTCCAGTCAACCCAATTCAAGCGATGGCTGAAGGGAATATGCTTCAACTTATCGTTTTCTCTATCTTTATCGGTTTTGGTATTACGATGCTTGGAAGTAAAACAAAAGGGCTTTACAATTTACTCGAGCAAGGCAATGAATTGATGATGTATCTTGTAAATCTAGTGATGAAGTTTGCTCCTTACGGAACATTTGGGCTTCTTGCAACCGCGGTTGGAAGTCAAGGCTGGGAGGCAATTAAAGCGATGGGGCTGTACATGATTGTAGTCGTGCTCGCGCTGTTTATCCATTCGATCGTAACATATGGGGGATCAGTCGCGCTTATGGCCAGACGTAACCCTATTGAATTTTTTAAAGGTTTTGCTCCTGCGATGACAGTTGGATTCAGTACATCAAGCAGTAATGCAACGCTTCCGATTTCAATGAATGTGGCTCAAAAAAATCTTCGTGTCCCGGAGTCCATCAGCAGTTTTGTTCAGCCGTTAGGTGCTACCATTAACATGGATGGAACGGCAATTATGCAAGGTGTAGCGACTATTTTTATTGCACAAGTATACGGCGTTGACCTGTCGCTAGGTGCTCTTGTGACGGTTGTATTGACAGCGGTGCTTGCTAGTATTGGTACAGCAGGTGTGCCGGGAGTTGGTCTCATTATGCTAGCAATGGTACTGAGTTCGGTTGGACTGCCTGTAGCAGGTATCGGATTAATTATTGGAATTGATCGCTTGCTTGATATGCTTCGTACATCTGTAAATATTACGGGAGACGCTGCGTGTGCCGTTATTGTGGCTGAGTCAGAAGCAAAGCGTATCGATAAATCTGTAACGCAATCAGCTTAATAAGCGCAAAAGCTCTAGCTATATGCTAGGGCTTTTTTTATTGGCAAGAAACTCTTCGTTTCAGCATACAGTTTAATAAGAGTGTATGTTTGAAAGGAGAGTGCGGAAATGAATAAAACTCATGTAATAAAGCCGCTGCTCGACGATGACTACCCAGTTATTTCATATGGAAAAGGAATTTATTTGTACGACCAAGATGGAAAAAGGTACATAGATGCTTCGTCGGGGGCAGTTACAGCAAGTATCGGACACGGCGTAAAAGAAATTATTGATGCGATGACCGATCAGGCACAGAAAGTTGCGTTTGTATATCGGTCGCAGTTTACAAGTGACTCAACAGAAGCCTTAGCTAAGAAACTATGTGAATTAAGCAGCAATCATTTCCAGTGGAGTTTTTTTGTTAACAGCGGGACAGAAGCGACTGAAACGGCTATGAAAACGGCAATTCAGCATTTTCAAGAGCAAGGAAAGCCAACCAAAACAAAGGTTTTGTCACGCTGGATGAGCTATCACGGTATTACAATAGGAGCTCTGTCTATGTCAGGGCACGTTGGAAGACGAAAACGCTTCTCATCTTTGCTTGAAGATTATCCTTCGGTTTCACCTCCTTATTGCTATCGATGTCCGTTTCATCAAACCTATCCATCCTGTAATCTTGCTTGTGCACACGAATTGGAAACAGTTATCAAACGAACTGGCCCTGAACATATTGCTGGTTTTATTACAGAGCCCATTGTAGGAGCAGCCGGAGCAGCGCTTACACCTCCTCCCGGTTATTATGAAGTGATAAGAGAAATTTGTGATAAATATGATGTGTTATGGATTGCGGATGAAGTCATGACTGGGGTTGGGCGTACAGGCGTGATGTTTGCGTATGAGCACTGGGGAGTTAAACCAGACATCATGACGCTTGGAAAAGGAGTGGGAGCAGGATATACACCAATAGCCGTTACGTTGGCTAGCAGCAAAACGATTGAACCTATTATGAACGGATCCAAATTAATTATGAGCGGACATACGCTAAGCGCTAATCCGCTGTCATCGGCTGTAGGGCTAGCTGTTTTAACCTATATTGAAAAGCATGATCTCGTTCAAGAAGCAGCGCTGAAAGGAGACTACTTAGTAGAAAAATTGAAGAAGCTTCAGCTTCTTTATCCTATCATTGGTGATATACGCGGCAAAGGCTTACTAATTGGTCTTGAGCTTGTGCAAAATCCAAAAACGAAGGAGCCTTTTTCATCCTCGGAAAATATGACGGCACGCCTAATAAGTAAAGCCCAAAAAAATGGTCTTCTTCTTTACCCTTCACAAGCAGGAACAGACGGAGTCGAAGGAGACGGCATTATTATTGCCCCACCATTTACAATTACTCATCGTCAGCTTGATGAAACGGTCGATCTGCTTTCAAAAACATTGCATGAAGTACAAAATGAAAAACAGAGAAATGAGGTGAAATAAGTGACAAAGGTCGAAAACTCATTTCAAAAGATTACAACTGTGGAACAAGCGATTGGATATGTCGATTATGCTGCTACGCTAATGATAGGAGGGTTTGGAGGAGTAGGCAGCCCGCCTTCTCTCATTGACGGTCTGATTGAAAGCGGAAAATCAAATTTTACATTGATATGTAATGATTCAGGCTTTCCTCATATTGGCGCCGGAAAATTGGTAAACCAAGGAAAAATTCAAAAGCTGATCGCTTCTCATATTGGGTCGAACCCAGTGGCTGGGACGCTCATGACAGAAGAAAAGCTAAAAGTTGAGTTTTCTCCTCAAGGAACGCTTGCTGAACGTATTCGAGCGGGAGGAGTTGGACTTGGAGGAATACTGGTTGATGTAGGAATAGAAAATGACATTATTCAATTTGGAAAAGAAAAAGTAGAAGTAGACGGCAAGACATTTTTAGTGGAAAAGCCGCTCACAGCCGACGTTGCTTTTGTGTATGCAAAAAAAGCCGATCCATTCGGCAACTTGCTTTATGATAAAAGCGCTCGAAACACTAATCCGTTAATGGCAATGGCAGGTCGTATAACTATCGCTGAAGTGGATGAAATTGTTCCTCTTGGCGACATTGACCCAGAGAACGTGATGACGTCAGGTGTATTTGTGGATTATATTGTTCCTTCAAAAGGAGTGAATTGGAAATGGGTTTGGGAATAGATATGCGTCATCGTATTGCAAAACGTGCTGCGGCTGAAATCAAAAACGGCATGATTGTTAATTTAGGGATTGGCATTCCTTCTCTTATTCCTAATTATGTACCAAGTACTGTTCATGTGATGTTTCATGCTGAAAACGGAATTTTAGGGTTAGGATCTTCGCCTCCTTTAGGTGAAGAAGATGAGAATGTCTGCAATGCAGCAGGCTATCCAACAACTACCGTTCAAGGGGCTTCATACTGTGACAGTGCTACAGCCTTCGCGATGATTCGAAAAGGGTACGTCGATATGACCATTCTTGGTGCGTTAGAAGTGAGTGAAAAAGGGGATTTAGCTAATTGGATTGTGCCAGGTAAGCGAGTTCCTGGGATGGGAGGAGCGATGGAATTAGCTCAAAAAGCGAAAAAAGTCATTGTGCTAATGAATCATACGAGCAAGACAGGAGAACCGAAGCTGGTTAAGACGTGCTCTTTACCTCTGACTGCTTCGGGCTGCGTGGGATTAGTTATTACAGATCGGGCGGTTTTTAAAGTGGAAAAAGATGCGCTTCTACTAACAGAGTTAATGTCTCCTTATACCGTAGAGGATATTTTGAGTTCAACAGAAGCGACAGTTCGCCTGAGTGATCAATTGATTACGATACCATAAGGAGGACCATTACATGAAGATACAGCAATCTATTCATAACTGGATGACAGAGCATCGTCAAAGTGCAGTGCGTTTACTCAAGCGTTTCGTAGAAGAAGCAAGCGTACAAGGTTCTGAAAAGCATGCGCAGGCAATTGTCATTGAACGCCTTCGACAGTTGCAGTTAGATATTGATATATGGGAACCGGACGAAAAAATACTTCGTAGCCATGAAGCTTTTGCCTCCAACCGTTCTACTTTTCGAGACAGTCCGAATGTGGTAGGCGTGTTAAAAGGGAAAGGCGGAGGGAAATCCATCATTTTGAATGGGCACATTGATGTAGTGCCACCCGGAGATCTTTCACAGTGGACGGAAGACCCTTATACGGCTGTTGTAAAAGATGGAAACTTATATGGGCGCGGAGCAACGGATATGAAAGGAGGAAATGTGTCGTTACTTTTAGCTATTCAAGCGTTGAAAGAGCTAGATATTTCACTAAAAGGAGATGTTATTTTTCAAAGCGTAGTAGAAGAGGAAAGCGGAGGTGCAGGAACACTTTCCTGCGTACTTAGAGGGTATAAAGCAGATGGTGCCATTATTCCGGAACCAACCAACATGAAGATCTTTCCTAAGCAGCAAGGCTCCATGTGGTTTCGAGTGACCGTGCATGGAGTAGCAGCACATGGAGGGACTCGGTATGAAGGCGTGAGTGCGATTGAAAAAGCGGCTGTTGTGCTTAAACATATTGAGGGTCTTGAAAAAGAGAGAAACAGTCGAATTACAGATCCGCTCTATAATAAAATTCCCATTCCCGTGCCGATTAATATCGGAAATATACAAGGAGGAACGTGGCCTTCTTCAGTCGCTGATCAAGTAATATTAGAAGGCAGGATAGGAGTTGCTCCGCATGAAAAAATGAAAAATGTCAGAGCAGAAATGAAAGCCTGGCTTGAACTTTTGCCTCAGTGTGATGAGTGGTTTGCTGAGCATCCTGTCGACCTGGAATGGTTTGGGGCCCACTGGCTTCCCGGTGAAATTGAATTGGAGCATCCGCTTATGACCTCTCTTTCGTCCTCTTTTTATCAAGTGAAACAGAAACAGCCGATCATTGAAGCATCTCCTTGGGGAACGGACGGAGGGATACTGTCACAAGTAGGGGATATTCCAACAGTTGTTTTTGGACCGGGAGTAACAGAAGTGGCCCACTTTCCGAATGAGTATATTTGTATTCAAACGATGCTTGACGCAGCAGAAATTATTGCTCTCACGGTAGCAGACTGGTGCAGTATTGCGGACTAAGCTAAAAAGGGAGAGGATACAAACAAATGGCGAAACAAGAAAATATTTGTCAACCAACCTTTGCTATGACTCTTTTTTTAGATGAATGTAACAAGCGTCTGAGAATAGATGATTACCGGGGAAATATGAACGATATTTACAGCTATATATATAAAGAAGTTGATAAGGCAACGTACGAAAAGTGGATTATAAAAGCACGTGCTGAACATCTGTTGGACTGGATGAGCTTGGGATTTTCTTTAGAAGCAACTGTTCCCTACTATTTTAACGGAAGCGACGCGTATCTTTTATGCTACTATACGTCTCAATCCCGCCGAGACAGCGGGGAGACGTTAAAAGAAACAGAGCTGCTTCAAGATGTTTTGAATTTGCCGACATCTGATTATTCTCCTTTATCAAATCAACTGATCATGCGCCGAGCCATTTCATCTGACGCTAAACAACTTTCTCAGCTCTATCGTCAAATCTTCACAGTGTATCCTACTCCCCTTTACGAAGAAGAGTATCTCTCTAGTTTGCTTCAAGAAGATAGTTTGTTTTATATCATAGTTGACAAGAACGATATCGTTAGCGCTGCTTCTGCTGAAATTGACTATGTTTATCATAATGCTGAACTAACGGATTGTGCGACTCTCCCTGCTTACCGAAAGTATGGATTCATGAAGCATTTATTAAGCGCACTAGAGGCGGAGCTAAAACAGCGGCATATTTTTTGTGCATACACAATAGCGAGAGCGCTTTCATTTGGAATGAATGCCGCTTTTCATCAGCTTGGGTATATCTATACGGGACGATTAACGAATAATTGCTACATTTATAAATCGTTAGAAGATATGAACGTATGGGTGAAGGATCTGTCAAAAAGTAAAGGGTGAGAAATAATTAACCAATTTATGGGCTGTAACATATAACAATAGTAAATCTTCATAAAGGAGCGATTGTATGTTATATGATTTATATAAGCCGTCCCGACATTGGAAAGATATTGAGTTATGGAAAGATGTTCCTGAAGAAAAATGGAATGACTGGATTTGGCAATTAACAAACACAATTCGAACGTTAGATGATTTAAAAAAGGTTATTAACTTAACTCCTGAAGAAGAAGAAGGAGTACGCATTTCAACCAAAACAATTCCGCTCAATATTACGCCTTACTATGCATCTTTAATGAATCCAGATGATCCTCGCTGCCCCGTCCGTATGCAGTCTGTTCCGGTTGGCAAAGAACTTCATAAAACAAAATACGATCTAGAAGATCCCCTAGATGAAGACGAAGATTCTCCCGTGCCAGGGTTGACTCATCGCTATCCTGATCGCGTTTTGTTCTTAGTTACCAATCAATGCTCCATGTACTGCAGATACTGTACTCGAAGAAGGTTTTCAGGACAAATCGGAATGGGCGTTCCAAAAAAGCAGTTAGATGCTGCGATTGCTTATATCGCCAAAACACCCGAAGTACGAGATGTACTCATTTCAGGCGGTGATGGCTTGCTGATTAATGACAACATTTTAGAATATATTTTGAAGAATTTACGAGCTATTCCCCATGTGGAAATTATTCGAATTGGCACAAGAGCACCCGTTGTGTTTCCGCAGCGAATAACGGAAAATTTATGTGCCATTTTAAGAAAATATCATCCAGTATGGTTAAATACTCACTTTAATACATCCATTGAAATTACGGAAGAGACAAAAAAAGCATGTGAAATGCTTGTCGATGCAGGCGTTCCAGTTGGCAATCAAGCCGTTATTTTAGCTGGGATTAATGACAGCGTAGCTATCATGAAAAAGCTTATGCACGACTTAGTGAAAATACGCGTTCGTCCTTACTATATTTATCAATGTGATTTATCAGAAGGAATTGGGCATTTCCGTGCACCTGTTTCCAAAGGGCTTGAAATTATGGAAGGGCTGCGAGGTCACACGTCTGGCTATGCTGTTCCAACGTTTGTTATTGATGCGCCAGGAGGAGGAGGAAAGATTGCGGTTCAGCCAAACTATATTATTAGTCAAAGCGCAAGTAAAGTTGTTCTGCGAAACTTTGAAGGAGTGATTACGACGTATCCGGAGCCAGAAAGCTATGTGCCTGGGGGTGCAGATGATTATTTTCGAGCTGTTTATCCAGCATCGGATACTAAAGATTCTTCCATCGGCATCTCGGGTCTTATGAATGATGCTCAATTCAACCTTGTACCGGAAGGGTTAGGGAGAGTAAAAAGACGTAAAACATATGAAAGTGACAGTGCTCACGAAAGCCTAAAAGACAAACGTGAAAAAAGAGATGAATTAAAAGATAAAAAGTTTAAAGCACAATTGAAAAAAGACGGTAAAAGCGACGATGCTCCATCATCTTAAGGAGGTCCTGTAATATGACTGTTCAATGCGCATGGTGCGAAGAAGAAAAAGCGGTAGAAACAACCAATACCGCATACTGGGAATTGCCAGACGGAACGAGAAGTATTGAAATTACTCATATGCCATGTATCAGCTGTTCAGGTTGCGGGATGTCATATCAAGAAGAAGAGATCATAGAAGAAGTGGAAACACAGCTGCTTCTTGTCGATACAAAAAAACTTGATGAATCCATTCGGTATGATGAGCTATTGAAAGTGCCGAGATTATTAAAGCGCAACTACTTTAAATTCTAAAAAGCCGCCCCTTATTTTGTAAGGGGCGGCTTTGCTTATTGATAAGCCTTTGTTCCAGCAGTGCGCAGGCTGTAGGCGTGTTTTAAAGCCACTGTAACAGGACGGAAAGTTGGAAGTTCGACTTCGTCTATTTTTGAAACGGGCAAGAGACCAACAGATGTGCTCGTAATAAAAACTTCATCAGCGTCTTTTAAAAAGGAAGGAGTCATATTTTGTTCTCGGATTTGAATGGCTTGTTCCTGCGCACATTCGAGTACGTTAGCGCGCGTAATACCGGATAGAATTTTTCTTGTGGCAGGAGTCGTGAACAAGACGTTGTCTTTTATCGCAAATACATTGCTGCTCGACCCTTCGGTTATGTATCCGTCTTTTACTAAAATAGCTTCTTTACATCCTTTAGAAGCCGCAGCTTGTTTGGCCAGAAGGTTAGGAAGTAAGTTCAATGATTTGATATAGCAATTAGCCCATCGCTCGTCTTCCAAAAGAAGCGTAGAAATGCCTTTTTCATAGGCTTCTTCAGGTGTTTGGCGAGGGTGGCGTATTGTGAGTGCTAATTGTGCAGGTACATCGGGAAATAAATGATTTCGAGGAGCAATCCCGCGCGTAACTTGAATATAAATATCAGCGTCTTTTAACGTTGATTTTTCCATTGCTTGGTGAATGATGTCCTTTAGCTCTTGTCTTGAAACCGGCAGTTCGATAAAGATTGCCTTTGCACTTCTTTCTAAGCGGTCTAAGTGACGTTCAATCGAAAACGGAACTCCTTTGTATACGCGAATAAATTCATAAACACCGTCTCCGAACTGGTGACCGCGTTCATCAATTGGAATAACAGCCTCATTAATATCTCTAAACTCTCCAGCATAATATGCTAATTCCATCTTGAAAAACTCCCTTCCTTTAGATATTAAAACGTTAACATAAAATTCAGCAAAATGAAATTATTTACTTGGTTTCTTCGAAGAAAATGAAAAAAGTCATACTCCTTTAGGAGTATGACTTTTATGAAAACGTACGTTTGAATGCTAGTGAAAATTTCTGAATGGCTTTTTTAGGTGTAACAAACTGAACAATGAGCTTGGTACCGGTGATGAACCAATCGACAATACGGCTGCCGAGAAGCATCGTTACTAAAATGGACAGGGCGATTAAGACGATAATACCCCATGATGTTGGCTCTAGACTTTTTGAGAAGTCAGTTGTAAAGAACCATTTTAAAATGAAGCCGTGCAATAAATACACGTATAGGGATCGCTGTCCAATGCTTGTTAAAGCAAAACCGCGCGTTGGAATTAAAGCCATAAAGGCAAAAGATACAAGAAAAGCAATTCCATAGTGAGAAACGCGCATTAAAAATTCGGCCACATTGTCGTACGTGTTCGTTCCATACAGCATATCTGTGTAAGCCGTGTCGTCTAAGAAAGAATAGCTTCCGATTAATGTCACTAGTAATACGATGGATGCAATGATTCGATTTCGCGCTGTCAAAAGATTTGTAAAAGGCTCTTGTCGCTGTGACAAATAGTAGCCTAAAAGGAAAAACGGGAAGAAGACAAACATTCGGCTAATGCTTAGAATTTTATCAAATCCGTCAATATCAATGAAGCCCATTGCAAGTCCAAGCGAAATAGAGACAGTTAAGCTGATCCACATCGGGAATTTCGCAAAGAAAGGAAGCATTAATTTCCAAAAAATTAAGCTCAGTAGAAACCACATTGCCCATCTAGGAACCAAATATTGAAGCGTGTACGTTTCATCTGTATAAAGCACACTATAATAAAGGGTATAGATAGTTTGGAAAGCTAAGTAAGGAAGAGCCACCTTTGTAAATATTTTTTTGTAATAGCCTTTTTTATGAAAATTTTTTGAGAAATAACCTGCTAGTAAAATAAAGACAGGCATATGGAAAATAAAGATAAAGTGATAAATGGACAGCATTCCGCTACTATCTGTTCGGTACGGAGAAATCATGTGTCCAAATACAACTAAAAAAATTAATACAAATTTAGCATTATCAAAGTAAGCATTTCGAGTATTCATAGTATTATTTTTCCTCAACATATGCTGATGTAAACCTCCCACCAACAAGATTTATTTAAATGGCGATTATTGTTAGAATAACCTTTCACTACGGAATTAAAACATGAATTCTTCTTTTTTGCAATTACATAAAGGCTTGAGAAACCTGTCGAATCAACGCTTTTGTTATAAAAACGATGTGTTTTTGTTACAAATGTCTTTTTGAAAAAAGAAAAATATTGATATAACAATATTTATTCGTTACGCTAATAGTGAAATTTGTTTTGCAACTGTAACATGAATTTAATATTTTTTGTCCGGTAAACCACTTATATTGCAGTGTTCGACATCTACATAACACAGAAGAAAGTTGTAGATTTCTTGAAAAAATGATAGAAAAGATACACATACCGCTGGAGGGGGAGTACGATGAAATCCTTTTATCACTATATAATGAAATTCCGATCAAATAAAAAACATGATCGAATGGGAGAGTTTGCGCGAAGTGCTTATGATGATCACAGCTTCCCGAAATCTTCAACAAATTATGACGAACTGAGTTCTTATTTAGAGCTCAACGGACATTATTTATCAAGTATGACCGTATTTGATGAAGCATGGGAGCTTTATCAAAATAATGCGTGAGAAATAAAAAAGCAGGCTGATGGATATCCATCAGCCTGCTTTTTTATTTTCTTTAGCTCATGCAATAAGCAGGGGTAAAAATGATAGAGGGCAATAGATAATAAAGGCTTGGTTCTAAAGATGTTATACTTCCCCTTTTTTAGTTACTGCATATAATATTGTAACTTTTCAGTAGGTGTATGTTTACTAAGGAGGTGCGACGATGGCAGGGAAGAAAAAACCTAAATACGGAATTGGTGAAACAGTCGTTGTAACAATATACGGGACCGTTGGCACTATAACCGATATAAAAGTAATGGATGGGATTTTTGTATACGAAATCAACCATAGTGAAGGTCTTTTTTTAGAAGATACAATTGAGCTTCTAGAAGAATATGAAGGTCAAATATTAGTACAGGAAAGAGTAGAGCTTGAATATAAATTTTTCTTCGGCGATATCGTCCAGGTTTTTAATTATGGAAAAGAGTTATTTAAAATCATTGGTATTCGAACAGAAATATGGCGTTATAAAGAGGATTCATGGGAAGATATTGTCTATGAATTGTCACGTGTAACAGATGGAGAATGGCTTGAGGCTAGTGAAGAAGAACTCATTCTCGTAACTCCTCATGAGGAAACAGAAAATTATGCTCAAAGTGTTGATATGTTGTATTTAGGTAAAGAAATTAAAAAGACGGAGTTGCTACCAAAGATGAAAAAACAAAACGGTTCTGAAAAAGAAGAAGTGAGGTTAACTAAAGAAAAGCATGAGATTATAAACGGTCTTTTAGATGTGTACAATGATTATAAATTTTTGTATGAGCTTTTTGAAGATGAAGAATACGCTGAAGTCATGAACTTAGTGCTGAAACATTTAAAAAAGATAGCAAAATCCGAACAAGGAAAATAGCAGGTAGATGCCTAATAAATAAAAGATAGCCGAGATAGATCATCACATCTCTCTTAGCTATCTTTTATTGTGTATACGGCGATGGTAATGAAAAAAGAATGGGGATAATTACCTTTCTATTTAAACTGCTGAAATTTTAGACATACTATTGCTGAATTGTTCATAAATGTGTATAAGGTAAAACTTCAAGCAGAAGATGGAGTGAACCTATTTTTAAGAAAAATAAGGTACGCTAATCCGTTCAAACGGGATAAGGAGTGATATTGTGAAAGAAATCGAAGTGGTCATTGATACGGAAGAAATTGCGGAGTTCTTTTACAATGAACTAGTCAAGCGAGGCTATGTTCCCGCTGAAGAAGAGCTAGGCGAATTAGCGGATATAACTTTTGATTATCTCATTGATAAATGTATTATTGATGAGCAAGATGAAGAATAAAAAGATAGATACATCTGTAACGACGGGGAAACTCGTCGTTTTGTTTATGAGACAGCGGCTATGAAAAAGGGTTAGCAGCTTTAATAGCGGATTGCACTTTTATATGATGCTGAATGGGAATTTTTTTAACTGAAGAAGCGGGAATAGACTCAAGGAGAGAAAATATGCTTTCGTCTTCAAACCACTCATCTTTTCTTAAAAAAAGGTGTACGCGGTCTCCCCAGCTCATATTTAAAGTCGGGCTATACAGCTTTTTGGAATGAGTTCGATTCTTTGTAAATATATCCGTATTATAATCGCTTCGAGACCCTGTGTGGGGGTGTTTAAGGCTAAATGTATAGATAGAATCATGCAAGTTTGAATAAAAAAGAAGAACGTATAAAGTTTTTCCCACTTCAATCCGTTTTAAGACAGACTCGAAATGATACACTTTTGTTCCACATAAATCAATGTTATTACCTGAATAATAGGGAAAGACGATTTGAGTCATACCGAGAAAGTTTTGAGTGTGAAACTGCCAAGAGTGAAGAACATCCCGCTGAAACTCTTTTTTAAAGAGAACATTTTTTTCGATATGATACTGTTCGTTCACAATCAGGGCTATTGATAAGAGCGTTTTGTTTCTATGCTGCCAAAAGTCATTCCAAACAGTTTTCATAAAAAAAGATATGTGAAAAGCGGGTAGTAAATGAAACAGATTGCTGTTTTGCTCTTTGCTTTTTTCATAGAGTAACAGCTGAGCGTAAGCATCATGAAAAATGGCGGAATTGGAATGTTCTAAAAACAAGAAGTACGCGTGCTGTTTTTCTGGAGAAAGCAGGGATTTTATTAAGGTAGTGGAGAGATCTGTCATGTAATAGCCGCCGTTCCGTGAAACCAAGTGTGCTAAAAAAGCCCAGTGAATTTCGGGGTGTTTTTGATAATAGTCTAAATAAGCTTGGGTACGTGTAACATTGTTTTGATTAGCTTTTTTTACTTTTTTTCGAATCTCTTGAATCAATTTTACGTCTTCTCCGATAAAAGACAGCGGGAGGGTAGCAGGAGGTTTGAGCTGCATCATCTGCTGCAGGCGAAGAACATCCTCCAATTTAATGAGAGAATTTGTGTCAGTAGAAGTCATGTTAAGCCTCCTTTGAAACGTTTAACTATATAAAAAAAGGGTAAGGGATTTTTTGAAACCTTTATAACATTTCGTACGTATAAAGGGTAACAAATGTTAAGAAAAGAGGTTTTCTTTATGTTCAGAAAAATTTTTGAATCATTAACTGGATCTAAACATCGACGCTACAGCAGCAGCGATCGACACTATCGACGTCCTCGTCACTACAGCAGCAGTGATCAGCATTACAGACGTCCTCGTCACCATAGCAGCAGTAGCGATTATAAACGAAGCAAATATTATGACAGCCACAGTCATTCAAAATATGGCCACCACCACTACAAGCGCAAACGTAAAAGTGGAAGCTTCTTCTCAAGCTTTTTCTCAAGTTGATTTATGATGAAAAATCGAATGTTCAAACACCTTCATCGCTGGTTAGTTGACCGCCCTTTTAAAAAAGGAAAAGTCATTTGCGGGCGCTATGAAATCATAGATGTACTGGGAATGGGAAGCTATGGTATAACATATGTTGCTAACGATATTGTGCAACAAAAAGAGGTAGTAGTAAAACAGCTCCGTAAAACAAAGCAGCGCACGTCTCAGGGGCTGAAGTCTTATCATTATGAAGCGAAACTGCTGTCTCAATTAAATCATCCTCAAATTCCTTCACTGTATGAAGCTATCGAAACATATGAAGGCTGTTTCTTAGTGATGGAATTGATTCAAGGAAAAACGTTTGAAGGTTTAATTTTTGAAGAGAAGTGCGTGTATACGGAAGAACAAGCGCTTGACATTTTACTTAATATTCTAGACGTAGTTTCTGCTATTCATGAGCAAGGAATCATTCACCGTGATCTTCGTATTCCAAATATTATTGATGTTAACGGAACCATCTATGTTATTGACTTTGGTCTTGCTAGATTTTTAGGGGACCATGAAGAAACAAGCACCCTTATAGAAGAACAGCAGTTTATGAGACAAACATCCGCTGCAAGCGATATCTATGCACTTGGTCATTTTCTTTTATTTTTATTATACTCTGGTTATGAGCCGACGGAAAAACAAGAAAGAAGCTGGGAACAAGAGCTAAGTTTGTCGACACCTATTAAGATCATCATTCAAAAAATGCTGAGAGCAGATGAATCGTATGAAAGCATTAAAAGTTTACAAAAAGATATTTATGACTATATAAATAGTAAGAACTCAGGGAGGGGAAAGTATGGCGCTATTTAATAAAGCGTTAGCCCGCATTGGAATTGGTGCAGCGCGAGTGGACGCTAAGCTTGTCAATGATGAATTTCGTGCTGGTGAAAAGATTGAAGGGATTGTTGAAGTGTACGGAGGCAATGTTGAGCAGAAAATTGACAGCATCTATCTGCGTCTATTCACAACTTATGTAAAAGAAAGAGACGATAAAAAATACAAGCAGGATATTGAGCTCAATACGTTTAAGATTAACGACCCGTTCACGATTCAACCATCTGAAACGAAATCTATTCCTTTTACCTTTCAGCTGCCTGATGATACGCCTGTTACATTAGGGAGAACCCGGGTTTGGGTGGCGACGAGCCTCGATATTAAAGATGCCGTTGATCCGTCAGATATTGATCATGTAAAAGTGCTTCCTAACCTTATGGTAACAAGCGCAATTGAAGCTATGGAACAGCTTGGCTTTCGCTTGCGCCAAGTCGAGTGCGAAGAAGCCCCTCGCCGGATGAGAAAAAGACTTCCTTTTGTTCAAGAATTTGAATTTGTTCCAAGCGGTGGATTGTACGCTGGGAAAGTAGATGAAATTGAAATCATCGTACAGCCGAGCGGCTTACATGACTACGATTTATTTATAGAAGTAGATCGACGTGCCAGAGGGTTTGGCGGCTTTCTATCTGAAATGCTGGATGCAGATGAGTCGCTCGTTCATGTTCATGTTTCTGAAAAAGAAATTCCTCAGTTAAAAAATATATTAACCAATATTATTTCACGCTATAGCTAACGTGCATAGCTCTCCTTTATTTTTCGTATATTAAAGACAGTAAAAAGAAAGGAGAGAGGTATATGCCGCAATCAAAGCAAACGAAAAAAATAAATGCAAAAGAGGAATTTTCGGCTGAATTTGTCGTTCATCAAGCTCCTAAGCCGGAAGACTATATTCAGCCAAAACGTGTGAATAAGTAAAGCATGTAGAACGCTACATGCTTTTTCTTTTAATAGGTTGGAGGAAATAAAAAATGGTAAATCGCACTACAAAATATTCTCTATTTATTGTATCGCTTTTAGCTTTCTTTTTACTCATTTTATTTACGTTTAATACACCTTGGGTGAAACAGCTTGACTTTAATGTACTTCATACCATTGAAGGATGGAGGACGGACACGTTAACACCCATCATCATATTTATAACAACCGTAGGATCTTGGTATGTCACTGCGCCAATATGGTTTGCAATTATAGTATTTCTTCTTTATAAACGAAAAGGGTTGCTCGCTTTATATATCACGCTCGTTTTTTGGGGAGTTCGCGCTTTAAATTGGGGATTGAAGGAGATTTTTGCAAGACCAAGACCTGATTGGAGTCAAGTCGTTCCCGCCTCTCACTATAGTTTTCCGAGCGGACATGCCATGAACTCAATGGCGTTTTACAGCGGAGTACTTTTGTTAATATGGATGTATACAAGAAGCAGGGCTGTTAAAACGGCAGCTGCATGCGTAATAGCTATTGTTATTTTATTAATTGGATTTAGCCGTTTGTATTTAGGCGTACACTTTTTAACGGATATACTAGCAGGATATTGTTTAGGACTTGCTTGGTCCTTAGGAGTCTATCTCCTTTCTAAACGCCTATATAACCAAAAATAGGAGCAATGGTTACATTTTTTTCGTTAATATTTCATTTTGTTTAAGTAGGCCTATTGATTCATCCATTCAAAAACAACTAATGATAAAATGGGAAACAAATATTTTATGTACATGTTTAATAAGAAAAAACTAGTAATTTCGACAAAAAACGTTTTGATTCGATAAAGGATTTTCGGATTTTATCACTAATTATATAAGAATACATGACGTAAAAGAGTAAATACTTGCTTTTGGGTGGAGGGAAGAATGTTGAGTGTGTGGACCACAATAAAAAAACAATTTAATATTAGCACAGAATATGATGTAACCATTATGCAAACAGAAGAAAAAGGCGAAAAGCGCGGATATAAGCCTGTCCATCGTCTAACGATTACAGCATTCGATCATCAAGACGCAGCAACACAAGTATTTCAAATGTTTAATATTGCTGATAATTTGCCAAAAGATTGTGATGCGAGGTTTATCAGCACAGGCGATATTTTGTTAATTGATGAAGGTACTCGAGGAAAGTATTACTACAAGTTATGGACAGACGGCTGGCAAAAAGTGAACCGCCTGCACGTACGCTAAACATAAGGTAAAAGCGACCTATCTGGCCGCTTTTTATTTATATGTTGACCCTTAGTAATCACGAGTATGATGGCCAGGGCCATTTTTTCGGTTTGTTGCTGAATATTCATCTCCATGGGCTTCATGTTCTGCTATAATTGCTTCTTTTGGAATATGATTATTCTTTTTAGGCGAATTAATTCGATTGCGATGTTTTTTCCCCATACATATCACCTCAGCTAACGTTAGTAAATCCCTTGCGCTATTAGCGTACCCTTATATAAAAAGACATACTACGCCATTTTTTGGGCTGTATGTCTTTTTATTTTTGACGCATAATGTTAGAAGTAAATAGACAAGCAAGGGATACAATATGGTATAGTGAAAGCGTAAGATTTTTTACATATAGGAGGTACGAAATGAGCGTACATATTGGGGCAAAACAAGGTGATATTGCAGAAACGATTTTACTTCCAGGTGATCCACTTCGTGCAAAATACATTGCAGAAACGTTTTTAGAAGATGTAACTTGCTATAACGAAGTGCGCGGTATGCTTGGATTCACAGGAACATATAAAGGAAAGCGCGTTTCTGTTCAAGGAACAGGAATGGGTGTACCATCAATTGCTATTTATGTAAATGAACTAATGAATGAATATGGTGTTCAAAACCTAATTCGCGTTGGTACATGCGGAGCAATTCAAAAAGATGTAAAAGTACGTGACGTTATTTTAGCCATGTCTTCGTCAAGTGATTCACAAATGAACCGCGTTAAATTTGGTCCTATTGACTATGCACCGACAGCTAACTTTGATTTATTAAAGCGCGCTTACGATGCAGGTGTTGAAAAAGGCCTTCAGTTAAAAGTAGGAAGTGTATTTACATCTGATCAATTTTACAATGAAGACGGCCAGCTAGAAAAATTGGCAGCTCACGGCGTATTGGCAGTTGAAATGGAAACAACGGCTTTGTATACCCTAGCCGCTAAATACGGCCGTAATGCTTTATCGGTTTTAACAGTAAGTGATCACATTTTTACTGGTGAAGAAACAACGTCAGAAGAGCGTCAAACGACGTTTAACGATATGATTGTTGTTGCGCTTGAAGCAGCAATTAATGAATGAACATAATTTCATTTCGTTTATTTGCTGAATGGCAGCGAAATGCTGCGGCGTAACAAATAAAAAGGCGAGAAGCAATCAAGCTTCTCGCCTTTTTATTTGTGAAAATTAATTGTTTCCAAACGGGAAATTGTATGGTACGATTTGATACGTTAAAAACGGCTTTGATTTTCGTGAAAGTCGAAAATTGTATAAAAAATTCATAAGAGGTGATCAACCATCATGATGGCAAGTATTAAACAGCAGTGGTTTTCAAACGTTCGAGCAGATATTTTGTCTGGGATGACAGTTGCTCTTGCGCTTATTCCAGAAGCCCTTGCTTTTTCCATTATCGCCGGTGTCGATCCCATGGTTGGCCTGTATGCATCTTTTTGTATGGCAATTGTGATTGCTTTTACAGGCGGAAGACCAGCTATGATTTCAGCTGCAACAGGAGCAATGTCTTTATTGATGATTGACTTAGTCAAAGATCACGGCATTGAGTATTTATTTGCAGCTACTGTTTTAACCGGAATTATTCAAATTTTACTTGGTGTTTTGAAAGTAGGAAGGTTTTTATCATTTCTTCCTCAAACAGTTATGATTGGATTTGTAAATGCGCTAGGTATTTTAATTTTTACAGCACAGCTTCCCCATTTTCAAGGAGCAAATTGGATGATGTACGCAATGGTAGCCGGAACGCTGCTCATCGTCTATTTGTTTCCGCTCATGACCAAAGCAATACCATCTCCGCTTGTTGCCATTGTCTTGATGACGATTGTAGCGATTGTCTTTCATTTAGATTTAAAAACGGTAGGAGATATGGGGAATATTACGCGTTCGCTTCCGGTTCTTCACTTTCCAAAGGTTGATTTATCAGTGGAGACACTGCTTATCATTTTACCTTATTCGCTTCCTTTAGCGATTGTAGGCCTACTTGAATCTATGCTAACGGCAACGGTGCTGGACGAAATTACAGATACGCCTTCGAATAAAAATAAAGAAGCGCGCGGTCAAGGCATCGCTAATATTGTAACAGGTTTCTTTGGAGGAATGGCTGGCTGTGCCATGATTGGACAATCTATGATTAATGTAAAATCAGGGGGACGTGGAAGGCTATCTACCTTAGTGGCCGGAGTCTTTTTATTGTTCTTAATTATGGTGCTTGGCGATGTTGTTAAACAGATTCCAATGGCTGCTCTTGTAGGCGTTATGTTTATGGTAGCTGCCGGTACATTTGATTGGCAGTCCCTTAAAGACTTAACGAAATATCCACTATCGGATGCCATTGTAATGGTTGTTACGGTGGTTATCGTATTGTTTACACATAACTTAGCATTAGGAGTAATGGTAGGTATTGTTTTAAGTACGATTGTATTTGGCTGGAAGATGGCTAAAATCAAAACAACTTCACAAACAGAAGGCAATATGAAGCAATACAGGGTTTCAGGGCAATTATTTTTTGCTACCATCAGCTTCTTCATGGATGAATTTCAGTATGAAACAGACCCGGATACCATCATTATTGATTTTAGTTCTTCTCATATATGGGATCAATCGGCCGTGATCGGCATCTCAAAAATTATCGATAAATATGAGCGATTGAATAAAAAGGTTATTGTAAAAGGATTAAATGAAGACAGTAAAAAAATTGTAAGGCAAATTGGCATAACGTCGCTGTCGAACAAATAAAAGGTGTGCAGTAGCACACCTTTTTTACTTGTTTCGTTTTAGTAGCTGTATGAGCCAGGTGGAAAAAGAAGTTGTAGATGAGGGTACGGATGTCTGTTTTAACAAAATAGCATAGGCTTTGCGCCGATATTGGTAATCAAGCATGCATATCCACTCCTTTTAAAACAGGATTTGGAAACGTTTTCTTCATTGTAGCATGCTTAATAGGGAGATAAAAGAAAAAAGAGAGACCATCGTCTCTCTTTAATCATTTCCAAACATATAGCGTTTATGATGCCATGAGATTCCAAACATCAGACCCATTGCAAACATGTTCCCCATCAGTGAACTACCTCCATATGAAATAAAAGGAAGTGGAATTCCGGTAATAGGCAAGACTTGAATGGTCATACCGATATTTTGAAATACGTGGAACGTAAGCATTGAAATAACGCCTACACATAAGTAAGAATTGAATTCATTTTTTGTTTCAAGGCCTAGCTTGATCAAGTAATAAACGAGTACGAAGAAAAGACTAATAACAATGCTGGCGCCTATAAAGCCAAACTCTTCTCCAATAACCGCAAAAATAAAGTCGGTCTGTCCCTCTGGCAAATAGACAACTCCATTTCCGATTCCTTTACCGTTTACCATTCCTGATCCAATTGCATCTAACGATTTCTTTAAATGATAGCCCTCTCCCGAACTATATGACTCAGGATCAAGCCAAGAATAAATACGTCCAAATTGGTATTGCTTAACCCCTAGATACTTTTCTAATAGGTTAGGTGCATAAACAACAAGTCCCAAAATGACAGAACCAACCGCCGTAATACCTAAAAATGCAGGCGCGATGATTTTCCAGCTTACGCCTGAAACAAATACAAGTCCGATCGTGATTGCTAAGAACACAAGAGCGGTACCTAAGTCAGGCTGCTGCATAATTAATAATAAAGGTAAAGCAAGTACAGCACCCAGTTTACCAAGCAGTAAAAAGTCTTCTCTTACTGTCCGGATACGATATTTTTCATTGTGTTTAACAATGACCGTACTCAGTGTGATAATCAAAAACACTTTCATAAACTCTGATGGCTGTAACGAAAAGCCGGGAAGTGTGAACCAACTTTTTGCCCCGTTAATTTCTCTGGCAATGCTTGACGGAGCCACTAGTAAAAGAAGTAATAAAAAGTTCCCAAATCCATAAAAAACCCACGTTAGCTTTTGAAGCTGATCGGAGTCAAAACGCATGATAAACCCTATAATCACCATTCCGATTATATAAAACACAACTTGTTGCGCTACGAAGTTCTTATCATACTGCCCAATTTTTTCAGCACTATGGATTGCCACAACGCTTACGCAAAACAATAGGAAGATTAGGAAAGCCAAGTTCCAGTCAAATCTACTAACATTTCTTTGATTTTCACCCATATTATTCACCTGTCACTATTAAATCTCATTCTTTCTTTATGATAAAAGAAAAATGCTGGTTTTTAATGCAAAGTCGATTAATGAAGAGTCGCACTAACCCCACTTTGCAGTTTTTGCTTTGAATATAGACTTGCTAAAAGTAAGAAAAGATATGTCGCAAGCTGCGTTACCATACAGCCTTTTATTATACATGAATTATTCTATAACATAAATAGGAGAAATGATAACAATTTCTTTTTTTCTAAAAACTCTATTTGCAGGGATTTATTCAATTCATCTTCTTTATCTCCTTAAAGGTTAATATGAAAACATATTATAGGAATTCATCTTTTTTTGCACGTGAAAAGATAAAGAAACGTGTATATATATAACGAAAGAAAGGGCAAATAGTTTCATATGAACGACTGAAAAATTCTAAACTGCGAGGACTAAATCTAGCAAGCTATACATATGAATAATAGTAAAGATAAGAGAAAGTGTTCTATACTATCTTTTTCTACATGCAGACATTCAACTTCTTAGCACTCCCACGAGTAAACAGTTGAGACAAGAATACAGTTATATTCTACTTTCTTGCTGATGAACGAATGTATAGAAGGTATACGGATAGATTAACGAATAAGAGACACAGGATATTAGGAAAATAATAGATAGAGATTAATAGAATCATAACGTAGAGAGGTGTGTTTATGATTATAGGGGCAAGTGTGATAGCATTTTTATTATTATGGTGGACAATTTTTTATAGCGGGCGCTACTATCATTATGTTTCAGAGCCTGTTGGCAAAAGAATTTCCCTTCACGTAGGAATACATGTCACCTTAGTGGTTGGAGTGAATGCATGTCTCTGGCTTGAGCAGCCGCTGCTTTTTTCTAGCATTTTAGCAGGGTGTGCAGGACTAGGAGCTGGATGGTTTGTAGGGATTCCTTTTTCGGTAAAAAGTATTTTAAGCGGAATAATGGGGGGCATAGGAACAGGTGTTAGTTTTTATATCTCTATGAGCATGTGGATGGATCAATTTAACTGGCTATCTTTTTTATTGATAGGAACGAGCGTTATTTTTAGCGGAAGCTCGTTATTTCAAGTGTTAAAATCGATTCCGTCATTTGAAAAGGTACTGGTAAAAATGTGGGTTCAACATCCTTTTCTAATAGCTCCTATTTTGATTACCGTATTTTGGCTGTATAATTTTATTGAAAAATATTTCCCGCAAGCAGATCCAACACGCAAGTAGTTTCCGTGTTGGATTTATTATTTCCTCCGGTAAGGCTCCCCTTTGAGCTCATCAAGTTTGACACGTACAATTAGTCTATAGAAGGTAAAAGTAGACATTCACCTATCTTCATTATGATGCATATTGTAACGTAGCAAGCATTATAAAGGGGGAGTGCGTATGTATCCATATCAATACGATCCACGTTTTCAAAATTTGTTTCCACCTGGAGGAGGTCAAGGGTTTCCATCGTTTCCACCTGGAGGAGGCCAAGGATTTCCGCCACCGCCACCTGGAGGAGGAGGTCAAGGGTTTCCACCGCCACCACCTGGAGGAGGGGGCCAAGGGTTTCCCCCGCAGGGAGGAGCGCAGCCGCCTTCAAGTCCACCGCCAGCTTTTACACCTACACCAAAGCTAGGTTCAGGAGGTCCATCGCTTTATGCTGTTGATCCAGGCGCTATTTCAGGATGCTTATACCGATATACCTATATATGGCCGAGAAATGGTCGACCTTACTGGTTTTACCCAACCTTTGTAGGCAGACGCTCAGTTGCAGGATATCGCTGGACAGGATCTTTCTGGGTGTATGCTGGGGTAGATGTAAATCAAATTCGAGAATTTCAATGTGTATAAAACTCCGCTTGCGGAGTTTTTTTGTGCGAAAAGGTTGACGCATAAAAAATGGCGTTATATAATAAATCTCGAATTAAAGATAATTTGTTTAGTAATATCTCGAACTAATGATAATAGACACTTTTTAGGAGATGACATTTATGGCAAATGTATTATATGTAAAAGTAAATCCGCAGGTTGATGAAGCATCATTTTCAACTCGTTTAGCACAGGTTTTCTTAGATGAGTATAAAACAGCAAACCCGACTGATACAGTGACAACGCTTGATCTGTATAAAGAAACAGTTCCATTCATTGATGGAGATGTTTTAGCGGCATGGGGAAAAGCTGGAGCTGGTGAAGAATTATCAACCGTTGAATTAGAAAAAGTAACGCGTATGGGTGAATTAGTAGAGCAGTTTTTACAAGCTGACAAAGTTATTTTCTCAGCTCCAATGTGGAACTTAAGCTTCCCTCCACTAATGAAAGCATATATTGATAACATTTTAATTGCAGGAAAAACGTTTAAATATACTGAAAATGGTCCAGTAGGATTAGCTTCAGATAAAAAAGTAGTATTACTAGAAGCTCGTGGAGGAGTGTATTCAGAAGGCCCTGCGGCAGAGCTAGAATTTACTCAAAGCTATTTACGTACAGTGATGAGCTTTATTGGTGTTCAAGATTTCCAACTGGTTGTTGCAGAAGGCATGGCTTACACACCAGCAGAAGCAGACAATATTCTAGCAAAAGCATCTGAAAAAGCAAAAGAAGTTGCATCAACGTTCTAATGTCAAAAGCCCTTTAAAAGGGCTTTTTTTAGGTTTGAAATTCAATATCCCGCCTTCGGAAAATATGTAAAGGGTTACATAAAATGCAGCGTAGAGAACGTACTTCTTATAAAAACGATTATACATTTTTATTTACAAGACAAAAAAAGCATGGTTAAATAATGACCATGTTAACGTAACATCGGGATAGGGGAAGTTTTTCTGCAGAATCATTGGGGTATGCTACAAGTACAATCTAAAAAAGGGTGATTGAGATGTTTAAAAAATTATTTGGTAATAAGACAAAATCAAAAGAAACAACCGTTCTAGCTCCGCTTTCAGGTAATATCCTGCCAATAAGCGAAGTGCCAGATCCAGTGTTCTCACAGAAGATGATGGGAGACGGTTTTGCAATCGAACCTTCAGAAGGACAAGTTGTTTCACCTGTTGCTGGGGAAGTCGTTCAGCTTTTCCATACAAAACACGCGGTAGGCTTAAAAACAGAAGCCGGTACGGAAGTATTAATACATATCGGCCTTGAAACAGTGGCAATGGAAGGCGAAGGATTCGAAGCTCACGTGGCACAAGGTGACAAAGTAAGTGTAGGAACACCTCTTATCACATTTGATTTAGCGCTTATTCAAGAAAAAGCGAAAAGCATTATCACACCAATCGTTATTACAAACAGTGATGCAAGTGAAAGTTTCGAAATTTTGGCTCAAGGGACGGTTCAAAAAGGCGAAACGGCTTGTGCAAAAGTAACGATGAAGTAATAAGCAAGGCCTTTTCCTTTAAGAAAGGAGAGCGCATTTGAAGATTTTAAAAGTGTTAAATAACAACGCCGTTGTCTTTAAGGAAGGCGGAGTTGAAAAAATTGCGATGGGTCCCGGTATTGCTTTTCAAAAAGGTAAAAATGATCTTATTAATGCTGCAAAAGTGGAGAAAGTCTTTGTCATGAAAGAAGAACAGGAAAAGTTTCAGGAACTATTAAAAAACCTTCCTGAAGAGCATATTCAAGTGGCGGAAGAAATCATTTCTTATGCTGAGCAGCAGCTTTCTGCTACGTTAAGTCATCATGTGCATATTGCTTTGAGCGATCATTTATCTTTTGCTGTTGAAAGGATAGCCCGCGGTATTTCCATCCAAAATAAATTGCTTAATGAAATTAAATCTCTCTATCAGCCTGAGTATGCAATAGGAGTATGGGCTCTTCAGCATATCAAAAAGAGATTAGATATCACGATGCCGGTTGACGAAGCGGGATATATTGCGCTTCATATTCATACGGCGAAACTGAATTCACCGGGAATGCAGCAGCTCATGATGAATACAACGATTATTAATGAAATGGTTACGATTATAAAAAAAGAGCTGAATACGGAGATTGATGAAAACAGCATGTCCTATCAGCGGTTGCTGACTCACTTGCGCTTTGCGTTAAACCGTTTAGCGCAAAATGAACCTTTTCATGAAATGGATGAAGAGATGCTCGACGTATTAAAAGTCAAATATAAAAAATCGTATCAGTGTGCTGAAACGATAAAGCAATTTGTCAAAGATGAGTACGAAATTAATTTTCCAGAAGCGGAGCTAGGATACATTACGCTTCATATTTGCCGAATAGAGCAAAGAATATAGAAAAAAACATTGACGAATATTGTTGCTTTGAGTACAATGAAAGCGTATTAATTGAATAATCGGGATTGTGACTGGTAAAGCAGGCAAGACCTAGAATGCGCATGAAGGACAAGTGTGTCTTTTATAAGCGTGTTTTAGGTCTTGCTTTTTTTATGACATACAAAAAGGAGGAAGTAAGATGGACGTAAAAGAAATTGCTAAAAAACTTGTTCCGCTTTTAGGAGGAAAAGAAAATATTGCTAGTGCGCAGCACTGTGCTACGCGTTTGCGCCTAGTTATTCGAGATGAAAGCAAAATCGATCAAAAAGGTTTAGATGAAATAGAAGATGTAAAAGGGGCTTTTTCAAATTCAGGACAGTTTCAAATCATTTTTGGAACCGGTCTCGTTAATAAAATCCACGCTGCTTTTGTGAAAGAATTAGGTGCTGACGAGGCTGCTGCCCCAGCGGATCATCAAAAAGAAATGAAAAAGAAAATGAACCCATTCGCCCGTTTTGCCCGCATGCTTTCCAATATTTTTGTTCCGATTATTCCAGCCATTGTAGCCAGTGGTTTACTAATGGGACTGCTCGGGATGATGAAAGCGTTCCACTGGGTCTCAAAAGATAGCGCGTTGTTTGTGTTGTTGGATATGTTCTCAGGCGCAGCATTTATCATTTTACCGATTTTAATCGGGTTTTCAGCTGCAAAAGAATTTGGTTCAAATCCTTATCTGGGAGCGGTTATCGGCGGGATCTTAACGCATCCGATGTTATTAAATCCGTGGACATTAGCAGATGCTAAGCCAGAATATATGGATTTGTTTGGCTTAAGTATTCCGCTGATTGGCTATCAAGGTACGGTCGTTCCGATTTTATTGGCTATCTACGTCATGAGCAAAATTGAAAAGGGACTCCGGAAAATTGTGCCGAATTCGGTTGATTTACTTGTTACGCCTTTTTTAACTGTTATTATCACAGGCTTTGTGTCACTTGTGTTTATTGGTCCTTTCGGTCGCTATATTGGAGATTTAATTTCGATCAGCCTTCAGTCTCTATACGATGTAGCCGGAGTGTTTGCAGGAATTTTGTTTGGTGGCTTATATTCCACCATTGTATTGACAGGCTTGCAGCACAGTTTTCATGCTATTGAAGCAGGACTGCTTGCTAATCCGAAGATTGGCGTTAACTTCTTACTTCCTATTTGGGCCTGCGCGAATGTGGCGCAAGGAGGAGCAGGGCTGGCTGTTTACTTTAAGACGAAAAATGCCAAAACGAAAAAAATTGCGATTCCAGCGGCTATTTCTTCCTTCTTAGGAATTACAGAACCGATTATTTTCGGCGTCAACTTAAGACTTCGCAAGCCATTTATTGCGGCGGCTATAGGCGGAGCAGCCGGAGGAGGCTATGTTGTACTTATGCACGTAGTAGCCAATGCCTACGGACTCACAGGTATTCCAATGATGGCCATTGCTGCACCGCTTGGTATGAGCAATTTAATTCACTATATAATCGGCATGATTATTTCTGTAGGTGTAGCATTCGGCGTTACGTGGTTCATGAAACTAAAAGAAGACTGAGAAGCAGCGGTAAGCATACGAGAATAAAGAATGGTATTAGATTTGCTCATCATATTTTATGGTGAGCAAATTTTGTGTCGTAAATATGAAACTTTTTAAAAAGTAATACGTAGAACAGCCAAAGAGATAAGTTGATGTTGTGTAACAGGAACGTAAATGCTACACTACATATATTGGATTGTACTATTATAGTCAGAAAGAGAGCTGGCACATGGAATTTTATCACGATCTTTTTCTATATGCGCCGTATTTATCTGCTTTCGTTTTATACATCCTTTGTTATTATATGCTTCGTGAAGCTAGGTTTACGGCTTTTCATGCGGAACCTGTCACCGACCATGTGAATGCAGGGATTGACCCTTCAGTATTAACAATATGGAAAAGACGAAATGTATTTATACATGTGTATAGAAAAACACCAGTTAAAGAGAAGAATAATGATGAAGAAGATCCTTTCCTTCTGAAAAACACTTCATACATTTAGTCATTATTAGGAGGAAAGAATATGAAAAGAAATAAAAAATTATTATTGCTTGGTTTAATGGGAGCGCTTCTTTTAGCTCTAGCCGGCTGTAGCAGTACAAAAACACCGGTCACGGCTACAAGCGGCGGATTCTGGGATCATTATTTTGTTTACCCTTTATCTATGGCATTAACGAAAATTGCTGAGTGGGCAGGCGGAAGCTATGGTCTGTCTATTATTATTGCGACGGTTATCATTCGTTTAGTTCTATTGCCACTTATTTTAAAACAGCAAAAGAGCACGATGGCTATGCAAGCACTTCGTCCAGAGATGGAAAAGATTCAAAAGAAATATGCTGGTAAAAAAGATCCTGAAACACAGCAAAAGCAGCAAAAAGAAATGATGCAGCTTTACCAAACGCATAAAATTAATCCGGTTGGCGGATGTTTGCCAATCTTTATTCAAATGCCTATTATTATCGCATTTTATAATGCCATTGCACGAACGCATGAAATTGCGCAGCATTCATTCTTATGGGTAAGTTTAGGAAAGCCAGATCCTTACTTCATTTTACCGGTAGTTGCAGCGATTACGACATTCTTACAAATTCGTGTAAGTATGACGGATGAAATTCAACCTCCAATGAAAATGATGATGAACATTATGCCAATCTTCATCTTAGTAGCGGGAATTTCACTTCCATCTGCTCTTGCATTATATTGGGTAATTGGTAACTTATTCGGAATTGGACAAGGTTACTACTTGAAAAAACGTATGAGTTTATTAAAAGAAAAAGATGCGGCTAATAATACAGCACAAGCTAAAACAAAGCCATCACCAAAATCTAAGTCAAAATCATAATATACAAAAAGCGCAGCTATTCGCTGCGCTTTTTTATTTTTTTAAAACAGGCTGGGACAAAAGTAGTTTAGCCGAAGTGAAAAACGAACCATTAATCAAAATATTTGATTAGTGGTTTGTTTTTTTTGTTATGGTGAACGGAGATTTCATCTATTTCGTTGCTTCTAGCAGTTGATTGGAGGGCTAGACGAAGTCTTGCACGGAAATCAACTGCGGTGTCACAAGAGGTTCAGTTCATGTATCCCATTTGTTCGTCTTTCGATTAAATTCATTTCATTATGTCTTAACCTCTTTTATTTTTTCAAAAATGTGATGAGATGAGGAGATTTGTGTAACGCTATAAAAAAAGACAGGAGTGAACATGGTGAAAAAAATAGCGTTATGTCTGCTTTTTCTTATGTTGTTCCCTATGCAAATAAATGCTGCCAATACAGTGAAAGTCAGTTTTATACGGCAAGGAAACCTATGGGTATATGATAACGGTACCGAAAGGCAGTTATCCTATGCCCGTCATGCCTCTATGCCTCAATGGTCATCACATGGAGATATAGTTGCTTATGCAGAAAATGATTCTTTAATGATTGCACCGTTAAAAGGAAAGCCGCTACTTGTTGAACATGATGTGACTCATTATCAATGGTCACCGGTTGCTGAGGAACTTGCGTATATTTCGAATGGAATCTTAGTATATTACAACGTTAAAACGCATGAAAAGAAGCGTGTAGCCGTAGGAGTTGATCAGTTTTCATGGTTTCCAGAAGGAGATCGATTTTTAATTACGTCAGCTGCTGCGCTGGCGCCGACGGGATGGGGACCGGTAAAGCTATATACAGTGAGCAAATATGCAGGATTAGACGTAAAAAAAGTGGAGGCTTTTACAACGCTGCCAGCAGAAAATGATTCATTTTTTGCCTATACAACAAGCAGCTTCAAATGGTCTCCTAACGGTCAATGGATTAGTTTTATTGCTATTCCAACGGCTTCGATGTCTGCAGATGCAAATAAGCTGTGCATCATTACAAAAGAAGGGAAAGCTTTTCAAGTAGTGGGAGATATGCTTAATGTACCCAATTGGTTTAAGTGGAGTAATGAAGAGCCAGTACTGGCATTTATTAATGGGGAAGGAAGGTTTGCCACTGAAAATAAAAAGTTTACTTTAAAAGAGATGCCGGTTTTTAAAGAACATGTGTTTACTCCAAAAGGCTTCGCAGATTGGGATTTTACTTGGACAGAAAAAGATAACATCATCATTTCACGTGTGCCCGAAGCAGGGTGGTCGAATGATGAAAAAAAGAGGCCACTGCCTTTTTTGTATAGCATGAACGTAAAGACCAATAAGCAAAGTCAGTTCACATTTCCACAAAAAGGCTTAGGAGATTATGCGCCTGTTTATCATAAAGCAACGAATCAAACGATGTGGATTCGTACAAATCGAAAACAAGCAAATCTTTTAACACGCGTAAAAGACACGAAAAATGATAAGGTACTTATTTCAGGCTTAGACCTGCCGGAAAATTATTATGAGCTGTATCGGTGGAATGAAGTATTTAGCGTGTACAACCCTTAATAGCTAATTAAAACATAAGAAACTAAGGTGAAAAAATGAATATACGATTGTTGGTAAAAGAAGACGCTGACGCGTACTTTGAACTCCGTCTTCGTGCTTTAAAAGATCATCCCGAAAGTTTTATTTTAAGTTATGAAGAAGAATATGAAAAAGAAATTGCTGACATCCGAAATTATTTTCCAAGCAGTCAATCAGAATTTGTAGTAGGAGCTTTTATAGAAAAACAGCTTGTGGGGATCGTAGGGTTTCAGCAGCAAAAGCCTTTAAAAGTTCAGCATAAAGGAGATATTTGGGGGATGTACGTAGCCCCTGAAGCAAGGGGGAAAGGTCTTGGAAAGAAGCTGTTAAAAACCGCTGTTGAACAAGCTTTTTCAAAAACAAATGTTTTGCAAATCTACCTGGCCGTCGCTGCTAAAAATGAAGGAGCAAAAGTCCTATACAAAAGCCTCGGTTTTACTTCTTATGCGTATGAAAAAAGAGCTCTTCAAGTAGATGGTGAATTTATCGATGAAGAGCATATGGTATTGTGTATGAAAAGCCTTTGATCATATCAAAGGCTTTTTTGTGCGGGAAAAATTTAGCTGAAACGTATAGAGATGGAAGCACATTTCCCATAAATATGCTATGATTTAACATATAGGATTATGGAGAGGCGAGGCAGCAGATGGAAAAACTGATTGAATTAAAAAATGTTGCAAAAGTATACAAAAAACATACCGTATTAGAAAACATTCACACGACCCTTTATAAAGGAGAGACTGTCGCGATTGTTGGAAAAAACGGTGCGGGAAAAAGTACGTTTTTAAAGCTAATTGGCGGATTATCTAAACCGACTAAAGGGACAATTCACCTTCATAAAGAAACCGGTACGCCTGGATTTGTGGTGGAACAATTTCCTCAGGAGCTGCGTTTTACGCTAGCAGGTTATCTGCAGCACATGGGGCGAATTCAAGGATTGTCTAAGAAAAAGCGCAGCTCTAGAATTGAAGAACTGCTCGAAACTTTCGAAATGGTAGAGTTTAGACATGAAGAAATCATTTCTTTTTCAAAAGGAATGAAGCAAAAAGTCAACATGATGCAAGCACTGCTGAGTTCTTCTAAGCTGCTATTGCTTGATGAACCTCTATCAGGATTAGATGCTCGTGCTCAGCTAGAAGTAGAACGGATTTTTACAAAGCTCAAAGAACGAGGGATGACCATTGTATTTACGTGTCATGAAGAAAGGCTCATTCATGCTGTAGCCGATCGTGTTATCACCATTGGCTCACAGCGCATTTTAAAAAATGAGCGCGTTCAACTCATTGAGCATTTAACGGTTATTGAGGCAAATGTCATTCTCAATAAGCCGCTTCGTTTATTAAAAGAAAAGTGCACGAAAATTGAACAGCACGGAAACTACTGGATTTTTTATATAGATAAAAAATATGTAAATGAGTTTCTTGCAGAATTGCTTGCTGTTCAAGCTGAAGTTGTAAAGCTATATCATATGGAAAGGGAAGAAATTTAAGATGGGTGCATTGATTCGCTATCATTTTATTACATACATTAAATCGTATCGATATATTCCGCCGCTTGCACTTTATATTATTTCGCTGTGTATGAACTATACATATAGACCGAACCCGGTGCTTGATAGCTTTTTTAATACGGCACTTTTCCTCTTTTTTCTAACCACTTGGTTTACGATGTCGCTGTTTCACGCAGAAGATTCCAGTCAAGAAGTTATTACAAAACTTCATGTAGGGAAAAAGAACAAGTACTTTATGAGCAAGCTTATTACCTGTATGCTGCTGTTTACGTTTTTATCAGCGGTTTCTATTGCTTATCCCGTGCTGCTTGATATGTTTGAAGTGGATATATCCACTAAGCAAATGGTGTTTGGGTTTATTATTCACTGGACGTTTAGTTTGCTTGGTATGAGCATAGGTCTTGTTTTTACAAGAGATGTTGTAAGAGAAGGCAGCTTATCATGGTTTGGACCTCTATTTATTTTAATCGTTACGCTTGCAGCGGCAGGCGTCTCATTTCCGTATCAAGGAGGCGGACTGCTGCTGTATGTGTTGCCACCCGTATCTGCAATCATTCAATTTATTAACGAAGGATTAAACAAATTTTTGGTGTTTGGCTGGGCTTTGCTTTATGCCATAGCATTAATTAGCCTGTACTTGTGGAGAGCGAATAGAAGAGATGTATAAAGAATAAACACTTGCCGCGGCAAGTGTTTATTTATTATGAAGCACGTTATAAAGACGATCCGGGTAATTAGTAAACATACCGGTTACGCCCCACTCGATAAGCGTTCTCATTTGTTTTTCGTCATTTACTGTATAAGGATGAACGTCTAAATCGTACGAGCGAGCTTTTTGTACATATGGTTTTGTCAGCGTGTTTGCGTTCGGACCGATGCCGTTCGCGTACGTTTTGATTTGTCTGAACTGCTGATCTGTTAACATATTGGTTTGCTTAGAACGAATCAGTTGAATTAGTTTCATAGTAGGTCGGTATCGATGGACGGTTTTTAAGCTTTCAGGACTAAATGATTGTACAATGACGTGATTGGTATGAATGTTGTACTTAGCCATCAACGTCAACAATTCCTTTTCCATACCTGGATATTCATGAGGAGATTTTGTTTCAATATAATAGTTTGTTCGATTGCCAAACGTACGGAATATTTCTTCTAAAGTTGGAATGACGGCTTTTTTATTACCTTTTCCTGCGTTCAAACGCTGAAGCTGCTTCACTGTATATTGTTTTACATATCCTGTTCCATTTGTCGTTCGGTCAACTTTGTAGTCATGAATTGCTACAAGCTGCTGATCTTTAGACATGTGAAGATCAAGTTCAATGTAATCCGCTTTTTGCTGGACGGCCACGAGATAAGATTGCATCGTATGCTCTGGCTCATACCCTGATGCGCCTCGATGAGCAATAATGGCTACTTTTTCTGCTTGAATAGAAGCTGCCTGCGTATGTATAAACATAAAAATGCCGCATAAACAAAGAGTGAGTGAGCTTACAAACCACCATTTTCGTCTCATATCAAAACTCCTTTTTATTGAGGGGTCATGCATTAGTTTACTAGTGAGATGTTGTGTTCATATTAAGGCTGTGTAAATATTTAAATAAAACGAACCAGTATGTAATTAAAAGTAATAAACGCCGATGTTTAGTGAGAAACATCGGCTGTTTTTTCCGGGCGAAGGCTTGTATAAATAACGAGCCTTCGCTCATGAGTTTTCTGTTTATGATCAAACGTTCCCGTACAGGTGATTAAATTAAGCTGGTGTTGAAAAGTTGGACCGAAAATCTCTCTGATAGGAGCAGAATCTCGGGGATAAGAAGCTTTATTGGTAACAACAAAGGTCAGCTGATCCCCTTGCTGATCGGTTACAAAAATTTCATCTCCTTTTGTGAGCTTGTCGAGATGATAGAAGATAGCGGGTCCTTTTTGATCATCAACATGTCCTGCAATGACCGCATTTCCTTCCTCTCCGGGTCTTGCTCCAAGCTTAAACCAAGCTACATCATGACCATTATCAGGAACGCTCATTTCACCTTGGTTAGTAAGGCCCATTCCTTTTATGAAAGCCTTAATATGAAGCTTCGGAATAATAAGCTGAGATGGAAGAGGCGTAGAAGCGTTTCCTGAAGATTTCAAGGATTGAGCCGATTTTGTTTCAGCCATCTTCACAACAAAATCCGTCGAGCCGTTTGCAATTGCTGGTTGGGCAAACCAGCTGCTCATGAATAGTATAAAAGAAAAGGTGAAAACCCCTCCTATCCATTTCATTCGCTTTCGTATCCTCTGTGACGACGAACAACAAATATAGCGACCGCTCCAATTCCTAATAAAGTAAGAACTGGCACAATTGAATTATAATTATCCTGTGAAGCACCGCCCATACCTGTTTTTGGCATTTCGGAAGGCATAGCCGTATTATCTTTTAATAAAAGCGTTTCAAGACTGTCGGCTTTGTTAATAGCGAGCACTGTGTAGACCGTGTTAGCTTCTAAATTAAGGTTTGGAATGTCCAGTACTTTTTTATTGTCTTGACTAGTTGCGATGGTTAAATCATAGGTTCCGGCATCTACTTCAGAATAATTTGTCATTTGTTTAAAGGCAGTGTCTTTAAACAAAGTAGGGCCGTGATTAATACCTACATTAACAGCGGGAGCATCTGGAGAAAAGTGAGCAATTCGAATTTTACTCTTTCCTTTAGCTACGTTCATATCATCTTGAGCTACTTTTAATTCTAAGTGTGCAACTTGGTTAATAGCAGCAAGAGTATAGGCCTTGTTTGCTTCGACGGTTACATTAGTGGAAATGACAGGTTTTTCTTTTCCTTTTGTACCTATGGCGTATACCTCTATTTTATGAGACCCCGCAGGTACTTTAAGGTAATCTGTCACATCTTTAAACGATGCGCCGACTACGATGCTTTGATTGTCCACATATATATCTACTTCAGGTGCATCAGGTGACGCATGCACAACTCGTATCATCGCCTCCTGCACAGCTGCAGAAGTGAAATTATCTGAAAAAGCTAGCAATAAAACTGCGAGTAAAGAAGCAGCAATAATCTTTACACGGTTCATAACGTTTTACTCTCCTTTTAATCTAAGTTTGTCCTGTTAGTCCCGTATGAAAAGTGGTGGGCATGCATTCACTTTTGAACATGATCGGGCATTTATTCACTTGTTATCATCTACAATTTTATCCAATATATGCATAATTTATTTCATTAGATGAAATTTTGTAAAAGAGCAGGTAAATAGTTTGAATTTTGTGATAATATTAAAAGAGAGGGTTTGGTTAGTAGTTGATGTCTCTATCATAAAAGGAGGGGAAGTTATGTGCTGCAAACGGATCATGAAATAAAAAAGGTTGTTCATCGTTCGCTATCAGCTAAAATGATTGTAAAGCGCATGCTGTTTATTTTAGTGGGAGCCCTTTTAATGGCCGTCGGGCTAGAATTTTTTCTTGTCCCTAATGAGGTTATTGACGGTGGAATTGTAGGTATATCTATTATTTTATCCCACTTAACCGATGTTCAAATCGGCTTTTATATCTTCGTATTAAATCTTCCATTCTTTTTTATTGGCTACAAGCAAATTGGAAAAACATTTGCGCTATCTACGCTTTTAGGTGTTATCATTCTATCCATTGCTACCTCTATTTTTCACGACTTACCGGTCTTAACAGGTGATCCTCTTTTAGCCACTGTGTTTGGCGGAATTGTTCTCGGTGTGGGAGTAGGAATTGTTATTCGGTACGGAGGTTCGCTAGACGGCACCGAGATATTAGCTATTTTATTTAATAAGCGTACGCCTTTCTCTGTAGGTGAGACGATTATGTTTTTTAATTTATTTATTTTGGGAAGTGCCGGTTTTGTATTTGGCTGGGATCGCGCTATGTATTCTTTAATGGCTTACTTCATTGCTTTTAAAACGATTGATATTGTGATTCAAGGGTTAGATGAGTCTAAGTCAGCTTGGATTATCAGTGAACAATATGAACAAATTGGCGAAGCAATTCTTGCTCGTTTAGGGAGAGGCGTCACGTATTTAAATGGGGAAGGGGCGTATACGGGAGATGATAAAAAAGTAATTTTTTGTGTTATTACCAGGCTTGAAGAAGCAAAGCTAAAAGCGATTATCGATGAGATAGATCCATCTGCTTTTTTTGCTGTAGCAGCTATTGCTGAAGTTAGAGGAGGGAGGTTTAAGAAACGAGATATTCATTAGTGAAGGTTGTCTGCTAATGAGGCTGTCCCGTTATTACATGCAGCAGCCTTTTAAATTTTCTCTCTTTGTTTCTTCGAGTATATGGAATGGTTTATGTCACTTCTGCTGCGTCCTGCTTTGGGCATATCGAACCTCTCTTTTTTCTTGTATATCTTTAAAACAAACATGTAAAATGTCTAAAAGATATAAAAAGAGTACATAGTAAAAAAACAGAAAGAGGGAGTGACATGAAAAAAACGTTAAAAACATTAGGAGTCGGTCTTGCTGTTCTTGTTGCAGTAACCGTGGCTTTTTTTGTCATATGGTCAGGTTTTGATTATGAACCTTCAAAGCAGCTTCACTCACTAGTAGATGAGAAAAAAGTAGTGAAGAAAGACGATTATTACGTATTCAAGCCTCAAACGAACAAAGAGATAAAAGCCGGCTATATTATTTATCAAGGTGCTAAAGTAGAGCCGTTAGCATATGGCTATTATGCTCAGCAAATTGCAAATGAAGGATATCTTGTTGCTGTTGTAGATTCTCCGTTTAATATGAGTTTTTTTAGTCAAAACAAAGCAACGGATATTGTGAAGAGCTACCCGAAGATTTCCGCATGGTTTATCGGAGGGCATTCCCTTGGAGGAGTGAGTGCAGCCTCTTATGCGTATGATCATCAAGATTCAATAAAAGGCTTAGTTCTTTTAGCATCGTATCCGATGAATAAAAATAATTTTTCAACTTCCACTTATCCTATTTTGTCTTTAACCGGTGAGAAAGATGGTTTGTCGACGCCTGGAAAAATTAAAGAAACCAAGCATTTACTTTCAAAAAATACGGAGCTGGTCCAAGTAAAAGGAGCTAATCACGCACAGTTTGGAATGTACGGGAAACAAAAAGGCGACAACAAAGCCAGTATTTCCACTAAAGAGCAGCAGGATGAGCTAGTAAAAAGAACGGTCAAGTGGTTAAACAGTCAAATGAAAAAGTCCGTCAGTAACTAACTGACGGACTTTTTTCTTTTTTTTGGAAATAACGCTTGAAAAAATAACCAGTCAGTTATATAGTTAGTTACATAAGTAATGAACCACTTAAGTGAGGTAGTCAAAATGAAACAATCACTAGATCATCAGCGACCAATTTTCCAACAAATCAAAGAAACCATCGAAGAGAATATTTTGAATGATGCTTTTCCAGAAGAAGAAAGAGTACCGTCTACGAATGAATTTGCCAAAATGTATCGCATTAACCCTGCAACGGCAGCTAAAGGAATTAATCAGCTAGTTGACCACGGAATATTGTATAAAAAGAGAGGGATAGGGATGTTTGTATGTGCGGGCGCCAAAGAAGTATTGCTTACACAAAGAAAAGAAGAATTTTATAACCGTTTTATCGTTCCCCTGAAAAAAGAAGCACAGCATTTGGGGATTACGGTAAAAGAGCTAAAAGAGCTGTTAGACAAGGGGGAAATAAAATGAATATAGAAGCGCAGTTGTTAAATAAATGCTATGGGTCTAAACAAGTGTTAAAAGACATTTCACTTACGCTAGCACAAAATAAAATATACGGGTTGCTAGGTAGAAACGGAGCCGGCAAAACGACTCTGATGCAAATTGTAGCAGGACATATTCCAGTTACGACAGGAGAGGTAAAAGTGGGAAATCAACCTCCATTTGAAAACCGCTCTGTTTTGCAAAACATCTGCTTAATTAACGAAAGCGGAAATTTCAAAAAAACATTAAAAGTCAAAGACGTGCTAAAAATTGCGTCACTTTTTTATCCTTACTGGAGTGAAGAAGCTGCTGAGAGGCTTATGGAAGAGTTCGATTTAGATTGTAATATGAAAGTGAAAGCATTATCTAAAGGTATGGAATCAGCATTAGGAATTATTGTTGGGCTATCTTCTCGAACGAGCATCACAATCTTTGATGAACCTTATATTGGACTTGATGCTGCGATGCGAGCGCGTTTTTATGAGCTTTTATTGGATGAATATGAAGAATATCCACGCACGTTCATTATTTCAACGCATTTAATTGATGAGGTAAGTAATTTATTTGAAGAAGTACTCATTATGCAAAAAGGAAAGCTGATTCTTCAGGATACGGCAGAAAATTTGCAGCAGCGCTGCGTAAGTGTGAAAGGACCTAAAAGTCAAATTGAAGAATATGAAAAAGGAAAGCAAGTAATCCATGAACAAGTATTCGGAGGAGAGAAAAAAATAGTGCTCTTTAATGAAGATATTTATGCTGAAGAGCTTGTCGACAGTTCATTTCATGTAGAAGCTGTTCACATACAGGATATTATGATTTATCTTACAGCAAATCGTGGAGGTGTAGCATAATGAAAGGACAGTTTGCCGCCATTAGTTATTCGCTCTACGTTGAACTAAAGTATTTAATGATTCGCTTTTGGACGATTCTGTTAGCTTTTGTTGTAGTAGATATTTTAGTGTTCAGTCAGGTGAATGAGCATCTTCTATTAGTAACAAGTATGCCGCAGTACATCTTTTCAGGTATTGTAAGTTTTATTATCATTCGAAAAAGTTTCTCCTTTTGCTTAAAGTTAGGAGCTACTCGTAAAGCATATCTTTTAACGATGACCTGTGTTTTTGCTTTATTTGCAATTGTAATGTCCCTTATCAATGTTGTCATCATGAGCATTTCAATAAAGGTGATTAATAGTTTCAATTTAATGAATGTTCAGCTTTATTATGCGAGCGATTTTATCTTTCATGACCCTACTGTCGCTGTTCACTTTTTAACGGACGCTGTATTTATCTTTTTTATTACAGCAGCATCGTGTTTGCTCGGCAGTATCGTTTACAAATTCGGGCAAACAGGAGGGATGATCACCGGTGCTGTTTTAATTTTACTGTTTACGATTCCAGTGACAAAAGAACCGGTTATTCATTTTATAAAAAGCCTTTCGAACGGGTCGCTGTTACTTACATTCGGAACAATGGTTATCGTAAGCTTCTTATTCTTTCTTATCAACTGGCTGTTTTTAAAAAAAGCGTCTCCTGTCCATCAAGCCTAATAAAAAAGCAATCATTCCTTTACTGAATGATTGCTTTTTTTATTGTACTTTTTTAGAGCAAGCTGCATCAATATCTAGAATCCAGTCGTGAAACTTTTGCTGAAGAAGTTGAAGAGAAGACTGATTGTTCGATACAATGTCCAGTCCGCGCTCGTCGTATAGGTGGAAGATGGTTTCTTTATTCAAATTCACAATATAACACTCTTCTTCAATAGCCGGATGAATATGAAGATCGCGGTTGGCAATTGATTGCAAAAGAAGCTTTTCTTTCACATCATTTGTTTTACAGGCAATAATATACTCAGCGTTATTTAATAATGCTACGGATTGAACTTCTTGTTTCTTCAGGCGAGAGCGAATGAATTTTTTAATAGCTGTTTCTTTTTTCTTTTTTAAAAGTAAATCATCCTGTGCAGCATTCGCTTTGAAAACAAGTAACAGCTCATCATTTTTTTCATGGAGTGTCTCAAAAATTTCATAAGCGCGTGCGTACACATTTTTCATGTATTCTCGTTCCCATACGCCTTTTTGATTGGTAAGGGTAAAGCGGATACCTGCGGGCGCGTTATAAAAAAGAGGTCTTTTCATTTGAACATTTGGAAACATTGTTGTTAAGTATGATTGAAGCCGCATTGTAGTCATACGCAACACCTCATTTAGTTTAGTCCTGACTTAATATGTTGAGTTTAGTCTATCACGTGATTAGCTAAATTTGTAAAGAAGTAATGTTATTTAATCAAAAGGTAACCAAACTGTTATATTTTGTTGATTTTGCATTATTTCTTTACACAACCTTTGCGGATGAACAGGTTTTTTCATACGCCTGTCGTATTACTTAACGTAGTAAAGACGTGAAGAAAGGATGATATACGGTGAAAAAACAGCTTGTTCTTATTTCAATTATTACAGCTGCTTTCTTTGTGCTCATTTTTCACAAAACGATCTTTCAAGAAGGTAATCCTCTCCCCATTGCATGGAGTATTGTAAAATTAAAATCTTCGGGTGAAGATGTTGTTCAAATATCCGATAAGCCTAAAAGGTATCTCATTCATTCAAATGACTACTTAACGTTTATTAAACAAATGAAAAAGAAGAAAGTGAATTTTCAATATCAAGATAATAAAAAATTTTATTTTAATAACGACAATGAACGCCAGCTGTTCGTCAGCAAAAACTATACCGATAAGTTCACGATTATGGAACTAAAGAAAAAAGAGCTCACTGAAGCTGGCGTTGAGTAATAAGAGCTAATCTCTGCCCTGTGTCCCAAAATCTTTAATTTGAACCTGAACATGATAGTCGATGGTCGACTGGCTAAAAATTTCATCCCATTCATGCTGATGTTTTTTCCAAAAATGAGGATGATGAATTCGCACGTAATCATGCAGGTCAATCACATCAGCTTTGTAGTTGTTTTGCAATAAGCGGAGTGTTTTTTCTGCGTCTTTTCGAATGATTTTTTCTATTTTTTTTTCGGTGTTCTTTACATTAGAGGCGGCAAGAGCCTGTTTTGAAGTCTCCCAATCTTCTGATAGCCTGCCGCTTGTTTGAACGTTGATGTCAAAATGAACGGAGTGATTTGAATCAATGCGGGCCTTCACATCTTGCTGAACATCTCCAATTTCATAGGAAAATGGGTATGATCTGTGTTTGCCATAAATAATTCCGCCTTTAATATTCCCCGTTAACCACGTTAAACCCTCCACTTGGTGCTGAGTTAAGGTGAATTTTGCTTTTTTATCTTTTATGATTGCCGCGCCGTCTATTTCAACGCTATTTTTTATTTTAGAAAGCCGCTGTATTAAAAAGCTTTGATCGGTTTTTAACTTAGCCGATAGCTCTCCCATTGTTAGGGGATTTAGAATTTTATTCGTTTTGAATTTATTGTAAACAAGCTCGTAAATTAAGTTTACAGGCGGTACAGACATTCCTTGAATCGTTAAAACGTTTTTAGCATCGCCTTTTGTAACAAACGCAAGGCTGCTGCGCCGTATTTCATTGTCGCGGACAAACTGATTGATAAGCGCATCAAGAGGGATGGTCTTGCTCGCTTTTTCTCCTATTAAAAGTGCTCGCTGATGCTGGCTGTATATAGGATCAGATTTCAGCGAAATATTTCGCGTAATTTCATGAATTGTAGGACCAGCTGTTGTAATGTTTTTGTATGGAATGGAAGAAGACATATTTCCGGATTCCGTTTCGGTTAACGTTTGATGAGTCAGCACAAGCTGGTTTTTTCCTGTTTTTGGTTCGATTTTCGATGTAATATCCATTGCCACTCCTATAACAAGAGCAAGTTGTTCAATGTTTCGATGATTTGTGCAGCCGCACAATAAAAAAATGGCCATTATGACAGGAAGACATTTTTTCGTCATTTGAACACAACCTTTTTTATTTTCATTAACATGCTGAAAAAAAGAGGGATAACTAAAAATGTCACTAAAAATGCCCAGCCTAGAACAGTTGAATAATTCGACACGTCGCTTGCTGTTTTGGGCGCTAAAGAGCTCATAAATAGAACGGGCACAAGAAAGATAATATTAGTAGTTGATCGGTTTTTGAAAATCTTTTTAAATCCTGAAACAGCTAAAAAGAAATACATTACAAAGGTTAAAAAAAACTGAAGAAGCCAGACAATAAGTAAAAATAATTCAAGCCTCTCAAAGAAAATTCCTTTTACTTCATGCGTCTGAACAAATTCAATGGTAGGCCAAACGGTTGTTTTTACTTCCGGGACGGATAACGCGCCGACAACTAATACGTAAGTGATAATATATAAAAGTAAAGGAATGGAAAATCCGATGATAGAAACTTTTCGTAAATGATTTTTGTTTTTCATATGCTTTGGAAGAAATACAATCGTTTCAATCCCTAAAAAGGAGACAGAGACGGTTGTAAAAGCAGAAAGAAGCGGACTGAAGCCATCAGCTAACACAGGCTGCAAGTTTTTTAAATCGACCATTCCAATACTAAGAAGATATAAGATAAGAAGAATAATGACCGTTACAGGGAAACATAGCGCCATTATTTTTCCGATAGAATCAATGCCGCCAGTGATTAAATAGACGCCTGTCAAAATAAACGAAAGGATAATTAACTCAATGGGCAGCGTTTCCAGTAAATAAAAATGAATCATTTCTGCCATAGCTCTTACTTCAAAACTTGCTACAGATGTGAAATAAACGACTATAGCAAAATTGAATATATTTCCAATCAACTTGCCGGTTACTTCTTGCGAGAAATCAAACATACAGCTAATCGTAAAATACTTAACCATCCAGACTAAAAAAAGAACAATTCCAATAAACAAAAGGCCGTCCATAATAAGTACAATCCATCCATCTGCATTATTTGTCTGGTTTGTAATGCTGCTTGGCAGTGTTAATAAACCGACGCCCAGCATGGTTGAAGAAATAATTGAAATGGCATAAAAGTCTGAAAGAAGCTTGCTTGATTGTGAATGTGATTGTTCCATATGGTCCTCCTTATGTGAGTTTTATTCCGATTTATTTTTAGACTGTTTTAGACTTTTGTTTGGCAGACGAATATAAGAGTCTTTCCAGGCTTTTTTATTTAACGCAAAAAACGGTTTGAAGTAAGCCATACCAAAACTTTCGAGCTTGGTTAGATGAATGACGAGAACAAGAAAAAACATGGTAACGCCATATAACCCAAAGATTGCTGCAATCATCATAGATACGAAACGCAAAATTCGAAACGAAAGGCCAATTCCATACTGAGGAACGGTAAAGGAAGCAATTGCCGATACAGATACAACAATAATCATAACGGAGCTAACGATATGGGCTTCCACCGCTGCTTGACCAATCACAACCCCGCCTACAAGTCCAACTGTTTGTCCAACAGGAGTAGGGAGACGCAGCCCGGCTTCGCGCAATAATTCAAGCGTCACTTCCATGACCACTGCTTCGATAAAAGGAGAAAAAGGAACGTTTTCTCGTGTGGCCGCAATCGTAATAGCTAGCTCAGTCGGAAGCAGGCCTTGGTTAAACGAAACGAGTGAAATATAAATAGCTGAAAAGAATAGGGTAATAAAAATAGACAAGTACCTTAGTAATCTTAGCAATGAACCGGCTATCCATCTTTCGTAATAATCATCGGGTGATTTCATAATCATATCGAAAGTTGTAGGCACTAAAAGAGCAAAAGGAGAGCCATCTACTAAAATGGCTACTCGCCCTTCATTCACCGCAGCGAGAACACGATCCGGTCTTTCTGTATTTTGTACTTGAGGGAACGGTGAGTAAGGTGCTTCTTCTAAAAATTCTTCAATCATTCCTGAGTCTTGAATGTTATCTAAAGGAATGTCTAATAATTTCTCTCGGACTTGATTCACGATGTGAGTTTGACAGTGTTTATTATGAAAAACGATACTTGTTCGATGTTCCTTTGTATTTCCAATATAAATGTCTTCAATAACCATTTCTTCTTCGGTAGAACGCTGCCTTAAAAGACCAAGGTTTTCATCTAAGTTTTCGATAAGAGCAATTTTAGGGCCACGCACTACTTTTTCTGTTGTAGGTTCACTTAAAGAGCGCTGTTTGGTCATAGACATATTTAATGAGTATGCCGTGGTGCTTTCGCTAATAAACAGCAGGGGCTGACCTTTAAAAAAACACGAGATCGCTTGCTTGTATGTATAAACTTCTTTGTCTTTAATGACAGAAATAAACGAATCGATGTCATCGAGTGTTTGCGTTTCACTTTTTGCTTTTGTCTCAACAACATGCTGAGTAAGATTATCAAGTTTTTCTCCGTCGACTAATCCTTGGAGATAAATAATGCATATATATTTTGTGGGAGACAGCCATAATTTTTTGGAACCAACATCTGTATTTTGACCCACCAAATCTAGAAACGTTTGAACGGTGTAGTCTGCATTGGGCTGAAATTTTGAATCGAGCATAAATAAACTCACCGCCTGTTGTATTAATGAGCTTAGTGTTTACGATGTAAAAACGAGTTATGCGAAAAATGTGGAAGAATAGAAAAGATATGTTATGGTAAAGAAAAGAGGTGATGATATGCTACATTCATTTACGTTAAAAACGAATAAGCGTGACGAAATGATTGACGTTACGAGTCAGGTGCAGGCAGTACTAAGAACAGAAGGGTTAAAAGAAGGGGCTGTAGTTGTTTACTGTCCTCATACAACCGCTGGTATAACAATTAATGAAAATGCGGATCCGGATGTAAAAACCGATATGATCCGACGCTTCGATGAAGTATATCCTTGGGAACATAAGTTAGATCTTCATATGGAAGGAAATACGGCGGCGCACCTCAAAGCGAGCACGGTCGGCTCCTCTCAGCATATAATCGTTCACGATGGGCAGCTGCTGCTAGGAACGTGGCAAGGAATTTATTTTTGTGAGTTTGATGGACCGAGGACTCGTACGTATTATGTGAAAATTTTATCGGCACAATAACTTTTTTTCATACGTCATTGTCCAACTTTTTTCTGAAAATTGTTATAAAACAAAGTTAATTTAATATAAATGTTATATAACAGTTAAAGGGAGAGATTGAACAATGGAAAAGATAGGTGCAGAACAAGAAACAGAAAAAAAAGAAAATGAAAAAACAAATTTTACATGGGTGGAAGAATACCCAACCATTTTAGACATTGTCAATGAGTATTACAGTACGTGTCGATAAAATGGGGAAGGCCGGAACAAAAGTATTTCAGTTGAAAGAGGATCCGAACGATGAATCGTTCGGATTTTTTCATTGTGATGGTGAACGCAGGTTTACTGCATGTAGCTATGTCTCAATATTTTTTTATAAAAAAGATATAATAGTAGCAATTTTCTTAAAAGGTTTAATATAATAAATATTAGGGTACTGAATTGTATGAAATAAAGATAAAACGCATCGTTTCATACTATTTCCTTTTTTACCGCTAGTACAGCCTTGAAGAAAAAGTTTCATTTGATATACTAACTATACGCTTAGTCTTTAAGATAAAGATGAAGATTCATTGTTATTGTTACACGCAGTGAATGAGCTGCCTTTGCTTGGCGAAAACGTCGTACAAACAAAGACAGATAGCGAAATGTTTTGGGTGCGTTCATTTAGTTCAAAACAGGGAGGCGATTAGTCTATGTTACTTGTACGTATGGCCATGATTGGTTTCTTTTCATTAACAGCCATATCATTGTTCTCTTTTCAGTCCGTTGAAATTATCCATGCCATTATGGACTTTTTCTCATCAGCTGATAAGTACTAAAAAACTATATCTTTTTTAAATAAAAAGAGGATAACCCTTAGGGGGCTATCCGTCAAAAACCGCCTTTTGGGCGGTTTTTTTATGCTTATAGCTGTGCTAACAAACGAACTGCATTCATTCTCTGATGACAAAGTCCACGTGTTTTTTTAAGCTCAACATTCGTTGAAATAAGTATTTACGTACTGTTCAAACTGAAGCCAATCGTCCACGCGAGGGACCTTTACTTCTTCGTTATACGGGTAGCTCATGGCAACAGCATGGCGACCTGTAGCTTGAAAAGCCTTCAAATTATGCGGTGCATCATCAAATAGCAAGTCTCCGTATATTTTATCTTTTTGGTGTGTAAACACGATATTGTATTTTCCGATAAACGGAAGGTGTTTTTCAACCCACTGCTCTTTTTCTGTATAAGCATAGGTACGGCTGCTTGTGACAATTAAAATGGCAAACCTTTCATAAAGTCGTTTAAGAACCTCAACAGCATGAGGCAGAGGTTTTAAATGTAAAAAAAGCCCCGGCTGATCGAGGTAGTCATAAATTTTTGTGCCGCATTCCGGCTTTACATACTTTTCTGATTCCCAGCATTTTAACTTTTTAACCGATAAGCTGTCGCAATAATCTTTGTTATATTGGTTATGCCAATCCGTCATAAGATCACAAATGACAGAATCCATGTCAATTAAAAGGGTGTGCATTTATTCAACTTCCTTTACAGTATTCATCTACACGCTTGGTTTTGCAATGTAATGTGCTGCTTCTACTATACCAAATCTTTTACATGCAGAAAAAGAGCAAGCCGCATCAAAATCGCACAGCTTGCCCTTTTTATAGAAACTACATTCTTTTAGCACCTAAATAGCGTTTGCTCCAATAGCTCTCTTTCAGAGAAGAGATGCTCACACCTTTAGATGAAGAGCAGTGAAGAAACTGGTTATTTCCTAAATAAATTCCTGCATGAGAAGGCCCTTTTGTATAGGTTTGAAAGAACACAATATCTCCAGCTTTTGGACTTGAGACGCGCGTTCCTTTTTGATAAATTTGAGCTACTGTTCGAGGAAGTTGAACCCCGCCGCCATGTTTGAACGCATAGCCAATAAAACCGCTGCAGTCAAAGCCGCTTGGCGTTGTTCCACCCCAGCGATATCGAACGCCCATATACTGTTTTCCTTTGTTAATCACTGCGTTAGGGTTATAGCGCGCTGAGCTAGAAGAAGATTTACCCTTTGCTGAAACGCCTAGTTTAGCATACGTTCCTTTTCCAACAATACCATCTGCTGCTAGTCCATTTTTGCGCTGAAATGATTTTACAGCAGAAATTGTAACAGTCCCAAAGTATGTAGTCGTATTCCCTTTAAAATAACCTTTATTTTTCAACGTTTGTTGTAGTTGTTTAACATCTTGATGATTCATGCCTTGGCGAAGCGTTTGGTCGCCTAGAGCCGCTTGGCTGACAATCGGGCTAGTAGAAACAATAACGCCAGCAAGCGTAAGAGCTGCTATTACTTTTTTCATAAAACTAGTACCCCCTGAAAATTTTTCCTGATTTGAGTAAATTCATCATATCATCTTTCGACAGTGTTCTACGTTACAATTTCATTACATATATGAAAAAAATGAAATATAAAGGTGAATATAGTCTTATAAAAGCTGTAACTAAAAGGGTTCTTTAGATGTGCAATATTGCTAGAAAAACTTTGAATATTTGACGGTAAATAACTAAAAGATATGAAAAAGTATGTACATTTAAAATTTAACAAAGAAATATGTTGTGAATTACTACACAAAAAGTTCGAACTCGGGTAAAATGTAGAACTATAATATAGTAGTCATGTATGTGACTTTGATGAGGTGAAAGTAATGAAAAGAATAGGTGTATTAACAAGCGGCGGAGATTCTCCAGGTATGAATCCTGCGGTTCGTGCTGTTGTGCGTAAAGCAATTCATGAAGGTATGGAAGTTTACGGTATCTATCAAGGATATCAAGGGTTAATAGAAGGAAATATTAAAAAGCTAGAAGTTGGAGATGTTGGTGACATCATTCAACGCGGTGGAACTATGCTTTATTCTGCAAGATGTCCAGAATTCAAAACAGAAGAAGGGCGTTTAAAAGGTATTGAAAACCTTAAGAAGCACGGTATTGAAGGCTTAGTAGTTATTGGTGGAGACGGATCATATATGGGAGCTGTAAAACTAACAGAGCTTGGTTTCCCTTGTATCGGTATCCCAGGAACAATTGATAACGACATTCCAGGAACAGATTTTACATTGGGATTTGATACGGCTCTTCATACGGTTATCGATGCAATTGATAAAATCCGTGACACGGCGACTTCTCATGAACGTACGTTTATTATTGAAGTTATGGGTCGTAATGCAGGAGACATTGCTCTTTGGTCAGGTCTTGCTGGCGGTGCGGAAACAATCCTTATCCCAGAAGCAAAAGATGAGTTCCAAGAAATGGTTGATCGTTTGAGAAAAGGCCAAGAGCGCGGTAAAAAGCACAGCATTATTGTAGTAGCTGAAGGTGTAGCCAATGGTAATGAAGTGGCGAAGCAGCTTCATGAAGCTGCAGGTATTGAAACGCGTGTAACAGTATTAGGACACATTCAGCGCGGTGGTTCCCCAACTGCTCAAGATCGTGTGCTAGGAAGCCGTTTCGGCGGTCGTGCAGTCGAGCTTCTGCTAGAAGGTAAAGGCGGCCGTGCAATCGGTATCCGTAAAAATGAAATTGTAGATTATGATATTATGGAAATTTTAGGTGAACCTCACCATATCAATGCTGATATGTACCGTTTATCTAAAGAGCTTTCAATCTAATCACAGTGTTGCTGAGGCGAAACTTCTTATATTGAAGGAGTTTCGTCTTTTTTTGATTGCATCCCTGTCCCTTCGCAGTGTTTGCATGTTTTCATGTAACCGATACCAGGAATAACGGCTAGCTTTCCGAGCCCTTTGCAAAAAGTGCAAATTAATTCAAAACCAAACATCGTTCCATCCCCTCTGTACACGTTTTCTTTCAGTTTATCATAAAAGTAGACAAATAATTTTAAAAATTATAGAAATAATTAAAAAAATGATTACATTTGAACAGCGAGTGATATAGTAAAGAGAGAAGACCATTTTACAAAAGAGGAGAGGAAGCGTGATGTTTAAACGAATTTTACTTGCCTCAGATGGCTCAGAGCATGCAGCTAAAGCAACAGAAAAAGCCGTTCAGCTGGCTCAGCTGACGGAAAACAGTTTTATTCAAGTTATTTATGCAGTAGAGGGTGATTCAAGATTAAAATCACTTAGCCGCGACGAGGAACGGGAAAGTCGGATACATACAACAGATGAAATTTTAAAGCAAGGAAACGTGGAGTATGAGATTACGTTTATGCATGGAGACGCGGCTAAAACAGTGATTCAATTTGCTAATCAAAATTCATTTGACCTTGTAGTAATAGGAAGCAGAGGGTTAAATCCTGTAAAAGGCATGCTGCTTGGAAGCGTGAGTTCTAAAATTGCACAGCAAGTAACGATTCCTGTGCTAATTGTTAAATAGGAGAGAAATGCAATGTCAAAACAGTACAAAGAATTAAAACAGCTCATTGATGATGCTAAACACATTTGTTTTTTTACGGGAGCAGGAATGAGCACAGAGTCAGGCATACCGGATTTTCGCTCTCAAAATGGCTTATATCGCCAAAACAAAAGCTTTGTGGACATAGTAGCTGCTGACTTCTATGAACAGTATCCTCATGAGTTTTGGCCGCTGTTTAAAGAGATTTTTCATATTAAAATGCTGCATCAGTATAAAGCAAATACGGGCCATCGCTTTATTGCTGAACTAGAAGAAGCCAAAACCGTGCATGTGATTACGCAAAATATTGATGGCTTGCACCAAGATGCAGGAAGCACGAACGTTTTTGAGATTCATGGATCCATTAAGAGAGCTCATTGTCCAAGCTGTAAAGAAGAGTATGGCTTAGCGTATTTAAATCAGTCGGCTCTCCCACAATGTACAGCGTGTGAGCGCCTTTTAAAGCCAAATGTTGTTCTCTTTGGAGATGCCATTCATCAGTTCGATGAAGCAGTTACAGCAGCGCTGTCATCTGATTTATTCATCGTGCTTGGTTCATCGCTTGAAGTAGCACCGATTAATCAGATTCCGCTGCTTGTGAGCCGGTACAATCGTACAAACATGGTGATGATTAATAAAGAACCTACGCATTACGATTATTTGTTTGATTTGGTTATCTATGATTCCATTGGACAAGTGGTCGCAAATTTATAAGCGTCTATGCATGGACATAGCGCTTTTTTAGCATTTAGTGATAAAGTGTAGGGATGTATCATATGGTGTAGTACATCATCCATTCGCTAATGGATAGAAGGGATGTTTTCGCATATGAGTGTAGGCTTGAGAGTTTGTCTCTTCATTGTTGGTATTGCACTCAAAGTGACAGCTGTTTTGACTTTGATTTTTGAAATGAATCTTGTCCCTATTCACGGAAGGAGTCTCACTTATTATGCTGAAGCGATAGGTGTGAAACTCCCCATTATCTGTTTTGTCCTTGGTTTTTTTTGTGTAGCAGCAAGCTTTTATTTACCTGCTAAAAATCGCCGCACCAGTAAATAGCAAGGGCAGGAGACTAACTAAAACGTTTGACTGCAAAGTTTTTAACATTTAAAATAAAGTCAATAAGTTTAAAAAGAAATAGGATAATTATTCCTTATTCTTTTTAGATATACGGAAATAGAGGTGATTGGATGGGGCAGTGTACCACGTTGGCGAAGTAGCATTATATGCACCAGTGTCAAAGCGTACAATACAGTATTATATAAACCTACATTTGCTTCACGCATATCGCTCTTTATCACATAATCGCTCTTTTAAGACGTTAACAGACTTTAACTTTATAAAGATTGTAAACTACTAAATTTTTTATAAATGAATGGAAGAGAGAATCAGCGCTGAAGCAACATCATGAAATGAAGCGATGTGAGCCATTGCTTCACATCTAGAACAGCTGAATAAAGAATGACCTGCTACACTAACGAGTGAAACGTGAGATAAGGAAGAAAGACTGGCAGTTTTGCTCCATATAAAAATGTTTATACATTTATCATGTGATTCCTCCTTATATGCACTTTTCCAAGTGATCAGTACAGGGATAGAGTTCTTTATCCAAATTTTTTATTTTTTAGGAGGTGAGTCCTTACTCGTTTTTAAACGAGCTAAGGAACTTGATTGGACATATTTAACTTGATTTTACTAGCGGTACTGATTGCATTAACTGCTTTTTTCGTTGCTACCGAGTTTGCGATTATTCGCGTGAGGAGTTCCAAAGTGGATCAGCTTATAGCAGAAGGGAGCAGCAATGCAAAAGCTGCGAAGCAAGTTATTTCAAATTTAGATGAATACTTATCTGCGTGTCAGCTTGGTATTACGATTACTGCGCTGGGAATTGGTTGGTTAGGAGAGCCTACACTTTCGCATCTCCTCTCACCATTACTTGATCAACTAGGGATAAGCGGAGCTTTAACAAAAGTACTATCTGTTGCGATTTCTTTTGCGGTTGTTACATTTATAAACGTTGTGGTCGGAGAGCTTGCTCCGAAAACATTTGCAATTCAAAAAGCAGAGAAAGTCACTTTATTATTTGTTCGTCCGCTTATACTCTTTTATAAAGTAACCTATCCTTTCATTTGGCTATTAAACAGTTCTTCTCGTTTAATAACAGGGTTATTTGGTCTAAAGCCTGCTTCAGAAAATGAGCTTGCACACAGTGAAGAAGAGCTTCGCATCTTGTTATCAGAAAGCTATAAAAGCGGTGAAATCAATCAATCGGAGTTTAAATATGTAAGTAAAATTTTTGACTTTGATGATCGCGTTGCCAAGGAGATTATGGTGCCGCGTACGGAAGTCGTTTCGATTGACCAGGAAGATACAGTCGAATACATCCTTGAGATGGTCCAAGAAGAGCGGTTTACCCGCTATCCGGTCATCGATGGAGATAAAGATCATATTATTGGAATGGTCAATATGAAAGAGATTTTAACCGAGATTGTCATGAACAACAGCAAGGAAAAAATAGATTTAAAACAGTATATCCGTCCTGTTATTGAAGTAATTGAATCGATTCCTATTCATGATTTATTGCTTAAGATGCAGCGTGAACGCATCCATATGGCTATTTTAATTGATGAATACGGTGGAACAGCAGGGATTGTAACAGTAGAGGATATTTTAGAGGAAATTGTCGGTGAAATTCGTGATGAATTTGATGCGGATGAACTTCCATTAATTCAGAAAGTCAAACCCGATCATTATATTGTAGATGGAAAGTTATTAGTAAGTGAGCTTAACGAGCTGCTTGGCACAACAATTGATGATACGGATGTTGATACAATTGGAGGCTGGGTCTTGACGGAAAAATATGACGTCAAGCAAGGAGAAAGCCTTAGCTTTGATCAGTATGACTTTACCGTTGCGAAAATGGAAGGCCATCACATTCAATATATTGATGTGATCAAAAAACGTCAGGTGCATCAAAGCACGGATGAAGCGGTTAATGTGTCGGACATGAACCAGTCACAGGCTTTATCTTCGTAACAAAAAGGCGCATTGCAAAAGAGCAGTGCGCCTTTCTTATGAAAAAAGCGTGCTGAGAAGATGATAAAGTCATATGATGGAACTAAGGGATAATATTACCGCTATGAATCTTGAAATCAATTTGCTTTAATAAAAGTATGAAAACTCTATCAAAACTTTTATTAGTAACACTGTTGTCTGTCACTCTAGCTTTTGGTCTTAATAACACTGCGCAAGCAGCAACCGTACATACCGTTCAATCGGGAGATACGATGTGGAAAATAGCAGTAAAATATCAGGTTGGCGTTTCCGAGCTGATTGAAGCGAATTCTGCTATTAAAAATCCTAATTCGATCTATCCGGGACAGAAAATTACTATTCCAACCGATAAAGCAGGAAGTTCATACGAAGAGCAAGTGGTTCAGCTAGTGAATCAAGAACGTGCTAAAGTAGGACTTAAGCCTTTAAAGTCTAATTGGGAAGTAGCTCGCGTTGCTCGCTATAAATCGCAGGATATGATTGATAAAAATTATTTTAGTCATACATCGCCTACATATGGAAGTCCGTTCGACATGATGAAAAACTTTGGTATTACATACAGTACAGCAGGTGAAAATATCGCTGCTGGACAAGCAACTCCAAAAGAAGTGGTTAACGCATGGATGAATAGCGAAGGTCACCGTAAAAACATACTATCGAGTCAATTTACCGAAATCGGAGTAGGTTACGCTAAAGGTGGAAGCTACGGCCATTACTGGACTCAAATGTTCATTTCAAACTAAAAAAGAAAGGAAAAAAAGCTGACTTAGTAGTCAGCTTTTTTTAGCTTCGAGCACTTTCTAGAAATTCTTTTGGATTGCCAGAAAGCTTTCCGTCCTGCTCAACGATGAGTGTGCGCGTAGGGAAAGCAAATTCTACGCCTTCTTCTTCAAGAATGTCCATAATTTCGAAGTTTATATTTTCTTTTACATCTAAATAATCAGCAAAAACGGTTGTATTTGTAAAGAAATACAGATAGATATTTAGACTAGATTCATAGAAGCCGTCAAAATTCACAAGAATCGTTTCATTGTGAATTTCTTCGTGCTCCGTCAGCATCTTTTTAATTCTTGTCACTACGGTTTCTAACTTTTCTTTTGGTGTATTATAATTCAAGTTTAAATGAAAGGCAATTTGACGTTTTCCCATCTTAGCCCAGTTGATAATAGGCTCATTAGAAAGAGTAGCATTTGGAACCGTTACGACTGCTTGAGCGAACGTTCGAACTTTGGTGCTTCGAAACGTAATATCTTCTACAACGCCTTCAACACTCGGTGTTTTAATCCAATCTCCAATAGTAAAAGGCTTTTCGGTAATAATCACAATTCCGCCGAATAAATTACTAACGGTGTCTTTTGCGGCTAGGGCAAAAGCAAGACCACCTAACCCAAGACCCGCTACAAAGCCGTTTACGTTAAAACCCCATTCTTCTGCGATGATGGATATAGAAAGCATAACAACAACGATGCGGATGAACTTTTCAATAAAAGGAATAATGATTCGATCCACTTGGATATCAAAGCTTTTGGCAAACGTTGCAAAAAATAAATTGGTAGAAGCAGCTAAATTATACAAGCCCCATCCTGCAAGGCCAACAGAAGCTGAACGAACTAAATGTCTTTCCGTGTCGGCTGTTAAAACATCAAAGGGAAGATAGGGAAGAGCAAGCTTGAAACCAATAATCACAAAAATCCAGCGCAGCGGCTTTTCAAAAGCTTCTAAAACGCTCGTAATTAAATTGATTTTTTTATTTTTGACAAAACCAATAATAAACTTAAACAAATAAGTCGTGAACAGCTTGCGAAGAATTAAAAAGATCAGAAAGATCCCAATCGCAATCACGATTTTTTTCCAATCATCTAAAGATGACAGAGACTTCAAAAAATCCATACAATCCTCCTAGTTACCAAAACTGTGCTACAGTTCATTTATATCCGTCAATTAAAGCATTTCTATGTAGAGTGTACTGTACCCTAAATTCATGCTTTTTAAAAGCTTCTTCCCTATTAAAATAGCATAAAAATACCCGTAAATCTATTTAAGTGATAATTATGAATATATCTCTTTTTAGTAAAAGAGACAGACAATAGTCTGAAAATAAGTTGTATAATAAATAGGTGATATTATAAACATTAATTTATCTTATTATTTATTTAAAACGTTCGTTGGAGGGAGAAGCTTTGTTAAGTCAATTAAATAGAATGCTAGAAAAATTGATGCCCTTTATTACGCCGGTCAGCTTACTCATAGGAGTGCTTATCGGTTCGTCACTGAGTCAGTATACCTTTTTAATTCCATGGCTTTTTGCATTAATGACGTTTGCTGGAAGTTTAAACTCAAATTTTCAGCAGTTAAACGCCACCATACACCGTCCATTTCCAATCGTTATGGCCCTGTTTGTTTTACATATTTTTATGCCAGCGTGGGCTTGGAGCGTTGGCCAGGTGATTTTTCCGCATGATGTATTTACAAGCACGGGCCTTTTACTAGCAGCGATTATTCCAACCGGAGTGACTAGTTTTATATGGGTCTCTATTTACAAAGGAAGCATTCCTCTTGCGCTGTCCATTATTTTAATTGATACTCTTTTAGCGCCGCTTATCGTTCCTTATACGCTTTTATTGGTGGTTGGAGACACCGTGCATTTGGAAGCGCTAAAGCTAGTCAAAGATTTATGTTTTATGATTGTCCTTCCATCTCTGTTAGGCATGTGCTTAAATCAATATACAAAAGGAACAATTAAGCAGACATTAGGACCAAAGCTGGCACCTGTTTCAAAAATAGGGTTAAGTGTGATGGTCATGGTAAACGGGGGAGTGATTGCCCCTTATTTAAAACATATCGATAAAAAACTGCTGTTTATCATCGTGATCGTCTTTTTAATGAGTTCAGCTGGTTATTTCTTTAGCTGGATGATTGGTAAATGGCTAAGGTGGGACCGAGCAAAAGTTGTGACGCTTACGTTTTGCGGGGGCATGAGAAATATTAGCGCCGGAGCCGTATTAGCGGTATCTTATTTTCCAGCTCCCGTTGCTGTACCCGTCGTACTAGGGATGTTATTTCAGCAGGTATTAGCCGCTTTATCAGGGCGTTTAGTTCAAAACTATTACCAGAAAAAAGACGCTGAATTTGTTTCATTAAAATAAATGGAAGAAGCAAGGGACGAACCACAGTAATCATAAAGTAAGCACTCTGTTTTAATGATGAGAGATAAGGTGCTTTTACGCTTGCTGCATTCAAGATAAAGAGATGATTAGAAAAAGAAACGGTGTGGCATACTAGAAAGAAAAAGGTCGGATATTCTTGCTTATCAATATAGCGCTGGGGTTTGTTTTACCTTGGATTTTTGGCACACTTTATTTACATCCTAAAAATCGTCGTTTAATGCCTTTAGTAGGAACTGCTTTTTGCATTTTAGCAATCATTGTCAATGAATTAGGAAGTTATTATGGCTTTTGGAAACTCCGCACTTCTTTAGAAAATGAAGCATTAGAGGCGCTGCCTTTTAATTTAGGCGTCTATCCTGTATTGGCCAGCTATATGATTTTTTTAATCCAGCGAATCGGAAAACCTTATTTTTTTATTTTTCTTATTGCGCTGTTTACAACATTTTTAGAAGGAACGTATGTGCATATGGAAAGAGTTATATACGGAAACGGGTGGAATCTCGGCTGGACATTTTTTTCCTACTGGATTCCGTACAGCGTGATTTATTTATACTATAGGTATTTGGTTAGTCTTAGACTGCTTCACTAGAAGAAAGAAAAAGAAGTAAATATGCACAATAAAAAAAGCCGTGAATATTCACGGCTTTTTTTGTTAGATCGCTTTTTTCGAGCTGGATTTATCTTTTGAATGATCCCACGCATCAATATTATCAAGTCCAGAAATGCTGTCTTGATAGAAGACAGGGTCTTTTCCAGCTTTCTTTTGGGCAAGATAATCTTTGAGTGCGGCAAAGGCAACTTTTGACAGCAGGAGAATTGCGATTAAGTTGACTACTACCATAAAGCCCATAAACAGATCTGCTAAATCCCATACAAGCTGAATTTGAGAAATAGAACCGAACACAATCATTGCAAGTACAGCAACACGATAAGTCATCAGCCAAGCTTTATTTGTGTTCAAGAATTCAATATTTGTTTCTCCATAGTAGTAGTTACCAATTAATGTACTAAAAGCAAATAAGAAAATCATAATCGCAAGAGCGCCTGCTGCCCAAGAACCAATGTGAGTGCTTAAAGCAGCCTGTGTTAACTCAATACCGCTTAAATTTTTATTTGTGTAAGCACCTGAAAGTAAAATGATAAAGGCAGTACTGCTACAAATAATAAGCGTATCCGTTAATACACCAAAGGCTTGAATCAATCCCTGTTTTACCGGGTGGCTTGTTGTTGCAGCAGCTGCAGCGTTTGGCGCGCTACCCATACCCGCTTCGTTTGAGAATAATCCGCGTTTAATTCCTTGCATAAGAGCTGCTCCAAGAGAACCTCCGGCAATTTGCTCGAAACCAAATGCATTTTTTACGATTAACGCAATAAGAGAAGGCATCTCTTGAATGTTCATAATAATAATAAAGAGTGCTACGCCAATGTAGGCAACAGCCAGTACTACCACAATATATTCTGACATTTTTGCAATACGCTTAACTCCACCAAAAATAATGGCAGCGAAAGCCACTGTCATAATAATTCCTAACACTAAACGATTTGTTCCGAACGCATTTTCAAAAGCAAGAGTAATCGTGTTCGATTGTACAGCATTAAAAATTAAGCCGAATGATAAAGTGATTAAGACAGCAAACAGTCCGCCCATCCAGCGCTTCTTTAAACCTTTTTCCATATAGTAAGCCGGTCCGCCTCGGAAGCCGCCGTCTTTGTCTTTTACTTTGTATATTTGTGCTAATGTACTTTCGATAAATGCTGAAGCTGAACCGATAACGGCAAGCACCCACATCCAAAATACAGCACCAGGTCCCCCTAAAGCGATCGCAATCGCAATACCTGTAATGTTCCCCGTACCAACGCGGGCTGCCATACTGATACAAAATGCTTGGAATGGCGAAATTCCGTCTTTAGAAGAGCTATCCGCACCTTCTTTTAATACACGAATCATTTCTCTTAATAACCGAATTTGTAAAAACTTTGACCTGAATGTAAAAAACAAACCAAATGCAATCAGCATCGCAATCAGTAAGTAGGACCAAAGAAATTCGTTGATTGAACTAACAAAACCTTGAACTACTTCTTGCATAGTTTCACCTCTTCATGAATTATAGTAGAATAATAATAAAAAACGTGAATTTATAGAATTTTCCCTCTATTTAGATAGATCTCCCTATTTCCCCGCTGTTTTTCTTCATTATCCTTGTCGAATCTTGTTGCTAAATCTGAACCTTATATATATATAAAATAATAATTTTGGTCTTTTGTCAACTAACCTCACATGGAAAAATAGGGTGATATGACAAATGAAGCGGGTATGAAAAGGCGATAACAGCAGGGATGAAAGAAATTTCATTTTGTTTTACTTAATTGTTGCTAGAAAATAAAAGTTTTAGGCCAAGTACGCCAAAAACCGTTCCTTTTACATATTTTAATGTGTGCTGAAAGATACGGCTTTTTTTGACTTTTTTCCCAAGGCCAGAAGCAAATAGCGCAATAAGTGAAAAGATGATGAGCGTTTCGGCGATAAAGATGATACCAAACAAAATCATCTGCAAACTTACATGTCCAAGAGACGAATTAACAAACTGCGGTAAGAACGTGATGAAGAAAATAGCTACTTTTGGATTGGTTAAGTTGCTAACAAATCCTTTTCTAAAGTGATGGTGCTGCTGAACGTTTTCTGTTAATTCCAATGGACCGCTTTTTTCGCGAAACGATTGGTATGCTAAAAACAGCAGGTACAGAACGCCTACAACCTTTAGAATCGTAAAGGCTATAATTGATTTTTGAAAGATAATAGATAGCCCCACTGCGGCTAAAAGAGTATGTACAAAGGTTCCCGTAATAGATCCCAATACGGTTTTGATGCCTGCTTTGACGCCTGAAGCAATACTTTGTGTCATTACAAAAATCATGTCTTGTCCTGGTATTAAGACAATGATAAGTGACACGGCTATGTAAGGTATAAGCCAAGAAAATGTCATGATGATTCCCTCCCAACAGAATTTTAACCATTTCGACAAAAAGTTCTCAAGAGTGTGTGCTAATGAATTAATAGATTAATGGAGTAAAGTTAAGAAGGCATAAAAGCATAAAAAGAGGTTATTTCTCCTAATGAAAATCAATAAAAGATGTAGGAAAAAAATAGGTGGTGTTGTATAATAATTCGATATACTTAATTTTTATAGAAAGAGGGTAAAATTTATGAAGTACTGTTTAGCACAGCCAGAGGACGCTGCTATAGTTCACGATCTTATGCTGCAAGCCTTCTCCGTCTATCGCGATTCTGTCCCACCGTCCAGTGCTCTTGATGAAACGATAGAATCTATTATGCAATCGTTAAAGCACGGAAAAGAAGCTGTCATTTTATACGTCGAAAATAAGCCGGTAGCGATGGCGCGTTTTACGCTAGAAGAAACGAGCTTATATTTTTACCGCCTGTCTGTTATTCCTACTTTTCAAGGAAAAGGAATGGCTAAACAGCTTATTCAATGGTTAGAAACATACGCCAAAGAGTGTGGCAAGGAAAGTTTATCATGCAAGGTGCGAATGAGTGTTTCTCGTAATATAGCTTTGTATGAATCAATCGGCTTTTACATAGAGGAAAAAGAAATCGTACATAGAGACGGAGTGGATATTCCCGTAGTAAATATGAAAAAAGAGATTCTAAAAGGAGTAATGGCATGAATAAATCAACTCTTCCTTTACCGCCTCCTGTCTTTCTTTTAATCGGTGTAGTAGCCGTTTCTTTTTCTTCTATTTTAATTAAATGGTCGCAAGCGCCTGCTTCTATTTTAGGAATGTATAGACTGCTGTTTACGGTCCTTTTATTTTTACCGTTTTTACCATGGAGGGAAATGAAAATTCTTTTTAAAAACAGCACGTTAAAAGAATGGCTAATGCTAGCTGTATCAGGCGTGTTTTTAGGGCTTCACTTTCTGTTTTGGATGGAGTCTTTTTCACATACAACAGTTGCTAGCGCTATGATTTTGACTGCGCTTGAGCCGGTTTTCGTAGTGATAGGAGCTTATTTTTTATTTAAAGAAAAAACAAGCAAAGTAGGAATCATCAGCATTTTAATTGCTGTTAGCGGCTCAGTGACTATCGCATCGGGAGATATCGGAGTATCCAAAACGGCTCTTTACGGAGACTTACTTTCTGTCTTAGGTACAGTAGCTGTTTCTGTTCATATGCTGGCGGGGCAAGAATTATGCAGGAAAATGCCTTCAATCATCTATAGCTTCGCCGTTTTTTTAATCGGTGGCCTGGTTCTATTTGTCTACAATATTTGTACAAACGTATCGCTGATTCAATATGACATAAAAGATTGGTGGATCTTTTTGCTTTTAGCACTTATTCCTAATATTTTTGGTCATGCCTTATTTAACTGGCTGTTAAAGTACGTAGATGCTACAACGATTTCAATGGCTATTTTGGGCGAGCCAATTGGTGCCATCATTCTCGCTTATTTCTTGCTTGGAGAAATGACAACTGTTTCTCAGTTAGTGGGAGGAATGATTGTGATGATTAGTGTGATGATCTTCTTAAAGTACAAAGCAGCAGAGCTAGAAAAAGTCACGGCTCTTCAAGAAAAGTCCAATATCAGCTAATTGGATAGGCTAGCAGCACCGAGTATGATACAGTTTATTTATCATTATTTACCATTTGGTGAAGAGACTTTTATTAAACTATATAAAGCGGGTGTAAATATGCTGAAAAAACTAACGGATTACGTTTATTACTTTCCTCATTCTGAAGAAACGGATCGGCCGGTCCTCGGGCTTATCTGCGGGGAGAAGTATAGTTTCATCGTAGATGCCGGGAATTCTCCTGCGCATGCATCATCATTTTTAGAAGAAGTGGAAAAAATGGGCGTCCCTCCAATCAAAGGAGTAGCTATTACGCATTGGCACTGGGATCATACATTTGGCATTCATGCAATGAATAAGTATACAATCAGCCATCATTTAACAAAGAAAAAGCTGGCCTATTTAAAGACACTGCGCTGGGACGATGATTCCTTGGATAAACGCGTCCAGGAGGGGGAGGAAATTGAATTTTGCCGGGATATGATCAAGAAAGAAATGCCGAGTCGAGAGGCGTTAATTTTACAGGAGCCAGACGTAACGTTTCATCATCATATGGAAGTTGACCTAGGTGGAATCACTTGTTGTATTCAGCATATTGGAGGAGTACACGCGCAGGACTCGTCTATTGTCTACATACCCCAAGAAAAAGTCCTGTTTTTAGGTGATTGTCTATGTCCAGATTTTTATAGCGGTGACTGGAGTTATGATAAAGAAGACTTTGAGCGGATTCAGAGAGAGCTTAAAAAATATGATGCGCAGTATTATCTCTCATCTCATTTTGACCCTGAAACTCCTGAGGAACTTTGGCGAGATTTAAACCAATTGAGTGCGATTGGAGAAATTGTAGGAAATGAAGTCGATTTAGAAAAAGCATGTTTTCAGTTTGAATGTGAAACATATAAAAAGCCGACAAATGAGCAAAAAGAGAGAATACAGTATTTTGTTAATGGAAATATCAAACGCAAAAGCAGAGAACTGTTTTGATAGTTTATACATAATGATAAATAAGCCCGACTGTTCATACTATGTTATGAGCAGCCGGGCTTATTCAATTGGTTGTGCAGTGATATAAGCTTTAAGTTATGATAGTAAAATAAATAACTTGACGAAATAAAGTTATAAAAATATAATAAGTTACATAAAGTAAGTCGATTAAAAAATGATATATTCAAAAGGAGAAATAATCATGAATTTTCACCGTGCACCTCATGTATTTGTTGGGAAAGTAAATTTAAAAGTAGAAAATTTAGAGCGCTCACTTGCTTTTTATCAGCAAATAATCGGGTTTAAACTTTTAGGGAGAAAAGAGAACAAAGCTCTGTTAACAGCTGATGGACGCACCGCGCTGTTATCGATTGAACAGCCGGAAAACGTTACAGCAAAACAGCCTCGTACAACAGGCTTATATCATTTTGCTCTATTGTTGCCGACTCGTTCTGATTTAGGAAGTATACTGCAGCATTTGTTAAATAGCGGTTATCCGCTTCAAGGGGCGTCTGATCATCTAGTGAGCGAAGCGCTGTACTTGGCAGATCCAGATGGAAACGGCATAGAGATTTATCGAGATCGTCCGTCAAGTACATGGGAATGGAATGACAGTGAAGTAGTAATGGCTACAAAACCTTTAGATGCAGAAGAGATATTAGCTGAAGGAAACGGTAAACCATGGACAGGATTACCTTCAGCTACCTTAATGGGACATATTCATCTTCACGTTTCTGAATTAGGACAAACGGAAAACTTTTATCGAAATGGATTAGGTTTTGAGGTTGTGAGTAATTACCATAATCAAGCATTGTTTATTTCAACTGGGCGCTATCATCATCACATCGGACTAAACGTTTGGAATGGAATTGGAGCGCCTAGTCCTCTTGAAAGCAGCGTTGGTTTAGAGTCATTTACACTTGTTTTTCCAGTTGAAGAAGCAAGGGAGCAGGCAATAAATCAGCTTCGTGAAATTGGAGCAGCTGTGTCTAAAGAAAACCAAGATTTCATCACAAAAGATCCATCAGGCAATATAATTAGATTAGTCCTTTAAAATAAAAGCTGCCGTAATTGGCAGCTTTTATTTATCGCAATGTTCGTCAAAATAGGAAAGAAATGTACACGTTTTTCTCAAATAGTAAGATGATAATGGCGAAAACGGTGTTATTTTCAGGGAAATAAACGAAGAGTCTTACGTTTAAAAAAGTTTGTAAATAAGCGGGCGTGGGAATAAAATACATATCAAGCATCATTTCTTATCGTTATTGAACCTTTATATAAAGTCTTTTCATATAAAACCTTGAAGGAAGGGAGCGGAAACCTGTGAGATATAAAGTGAAACATTGGCTTAGATTAACTTCAGACGAGCGCTATCTTGTATTGTTTGCTACTGCTGCTTTGCAAAAAGAAAAGCGATAAAAGAGTTGTTAATAGTAAGGAAAGTAGCTTTATATGCTAACGAAAAGGTAATAAAAGGCCTGAAAATAATATATTATTTTCAGGCCTTTTATTGTTTTTAAACCTTTTTTAAGTCAACTGTTGAGAGATAGCTTCAGCCGTTTGTTTACCGTTTGTTATACACGCTGCAATGCCTACTCCATAGTAAGAACAGCCGGCTAATGTAATAGCGGGGTGCTTGTCATGCAATTTTTGAGTCAAGCTGCGTACGAGTTCACCGTGTTTAAGGTGATAGGTAGGCATCAATTTATCCCAATTGGTTACGTCGCTTTCAATGGGCTTCTCTTTGATCCCTAAGCTGTTTTCAATGTCCTTTTGTGCCACTGCTAGCAGCTCTGCTTTTGACATCGGCCGCAGGCTGTCAAAGTAGTGACTCGTGCTTTTATAAAATAAGCGAACTAACAAATTCCCTCGCTTAGAGGTGTGAGCCCATTTTTTGCTCGTCCACGTGCAGGCATTGGCGATTAAGTTGCTTGATTGAGAGGCAATAAACCCGGTGCCTTCAGCGGGAAGGTATTCGTCTGGAACGTCATAGCCGATGTACACGCTAATTAGAGAAGAATCTTTTAACTGCTCAAAGTCTTCGTTTAATTCGGGATCGTTCAACAGGTGCTGAGCAGCCGTGTGCGGTGTAGCTAACACCACGTAATCCGCTGAATGGGCTTGCCCCGGCGTACTGATTTGGTAACGTTCACCGTTCCGTTTTATGCTGGTGGTTGGCGTATCTTTTAAGATCGTTACATCAGAAAGCTCTTCTTCTAAGCGGTGAATAATCGTTGATAAACCTTGTTTAAACGAAATGAATTTTTTATTTCCTGCCGTTTTAAATTTTTTTTCATTGGCTCCCATTCCTTTGATGATGCTGCCGTACGTGTTTTTATAGTCGAGCAGATACGGGAGAGTCGAAGAAATCGTGAGTTTGTCTAAATCGCCAGAGTAGACGCCCGATAAAATAGGTGCAATTTGCTTTTCTACTAGCTCTTCTCCTAAAAAATGTTTTAAAAAGAGTCCAATTGAGCTGTCTTTCGTAAACGTTGTATTTTTAGTAATTAAGTCTTTTAAAGCTGTAATTTTAGCTTTTGAAGAAATCAGCTCGCTTTTAAAAAGAGATTCTACGCTTGTTGGAATACCGAACATGGTATCTTCAGGAATTGGAAGCAGCTCATTAGCAGAGTAAATAAACGATTTGCCCGTTTCGTTATAGACTAAATCGTTTGTTAAGTGCAGCTCTTCTAGCAGGGGCATAACATTTTCTTTTCGAGCTACAATAGAATCCGCCCCTGTTTCCATGATAAATTCCCCAGCTTCACGCGTATTGATTTTCCCTCCTAAATGGGAATGTTTCTCTAGTAATAATAATTTAAGCGGGAGATTACGTTCTCGTTTTAGTTTCTGCAAATAGTACAGAGTGGTTAAGCCCGTAATTCCTCCTCCAATAACAGCGACCGTTTTCAAAATATTCACTCCTACATTTTCAACAATTAGTCTGTAATATACGAAAATCATACCACTATGACTAGGAAAAGTGTAATGAATTGATTGTGAACATAGTGTGTGCAAACACGAAAAGAAATATTGAAACTATACGATTAGATATTTTGAAATTACATAAAATAAAAGCTCATACACGTAGAGAAAATGACTGAGACGCAGCAGTGAAGAAAGGAGGAAGCATCATGCTCGGCGGTTTTATGGAAACGCTGAAAAAAGACTGGCTCGCTTTAGTATTAATAAGTGTTCTTATATGCGGTATTACCTTAAACGTACGAGCCGAAGAGAAGAGCGGACGAAGCGGATACATCGAACCAAAGCTAGTTTTTCCTGTGATCAGTGATGTTCATATTAAGGAAACAGGAACGCTTGATTTGCGTACTTTTCAACATGCATTAACGCAATTAAATGAACAGGCACCGAAACAAGATGCATTTGTAGTAGTAGGAGATTTGGCTGATACCGGCGCGTTAAAAGAATACGACCGCTTTTTTTCTATTTATAATCAAAATAAACAGCCGCAGGCCGTATCTCTTTTTACAATTGGTAATCATGAATACCGGGACAGCGTAACTAATCAGCAAGCGCAGCAGCGTTTTTTATCTAAAACCAAAATGAAAGCTCTTTATTTTCATCAAGTGATAAAAGGGTATCATTTTATCATGCTTGGAACAGAAAGCCGTCTGACCGCCGGTGATTATTCAATCAAACAAATTAACTGGCTTGGAGAACAGCTGAAGATAGCAAAGCGAGACGATCCTAAAAAACCGATTTTTGTCTTTATTCATCAGCCTATTAACAATACACTGTACGGGAAAAACAGATGGGGGATAGAAGTGAATGAACAGCTTCTTTACAATACGTTAAAACCTTATCCGCAAGTCATTACATTTTCTGGTCATACCCACCATCCGTTGGACGATCCTCGTACTATTTTTCAAAGAGATTTTACATCTCTTGCAACGTCTTCTGTTCGGTATATATGGCCTGGTGCTGGATATTTACAAGGTGAACTTCCTCCTGGCTACCGAGATGTGAGTCAAGGTCTTCTTGTAGAGGTTTATAATCGAAAAGTAGTAGTTAAAAGGCGAGATTTTCACGCAAATAAGTGGACAGGAGAAGCGTGGAAAATTGACATACCTGCAGATTCAAAAAAATTTCACTACACGAATGAACGAGATTTAGTAAAACCGATTTTTCTTCCAAGCTCTACTATTTCTGTTATACAAGAAAAAGCTTCATCGAATCAGCTTTATATCCAGTTTACGCAAGCGGTGGATAATCTGATGGTTCATTCTTATCGCATTACCGTCAAAAATAAAGAAACTGGAGAAGCGGTCAAAACATATAATGCATTTTCTCAATATTACAGCGATCCTGTTCCGGATGTTCTAAGTCTCCCGTTATCAGGTTTGCAGCCTCATACTGCGTATCAAATAGAAGTAGCGGCAGTGGATGCGTTTGACAATCAAAGCGACCAAAAATTAATCATTGAAGGCTCTACTAAATAGCTAAAAGAATCCTGATTTTTATTGATTCTTTTAACTTTTTTTCATCTGTTTTTAATGTTATTTTCATTAGATTTTTAAGTGGAGTTGCTACACTGAAACTGTATTTAAAGTAATAATATGTAATTTTCATGAAAGTATCAAAATCAAAAGGAGTTTGTATGAAAGGATCTTTTGTACGTTTTTTAGTAGTAGGGCTGGTCAATACAGGAGTAGGTCTCTCCATTATGTATGTGCTGCTTCATATCTTTCATCATTACTGGGCAGCAACGTTTGTGGGCAACGCAGCGGGGGCAGTCGTTAGCTACGTATTAAATCGAATATTTACGTTTAAAAGCGGAGTTCATTTATCTAAAAGCATACTGCGTTTTATTTTGGTTATTGGCGTTTGCTACGGTTTATCTTACTATATTGGACTGCAGTTCTCCAGCTGGTTATTGCACCAACTTCCTGCTGCTGTGCGTCCGTTCAAAAAAGACGTCGGTATATTGATTGGAACAGGTCTGTATACGCTTTTAAATTATACGGGTCAAAAATACTTTGTATTTAATGCAAAAAAAGAAGCAGCCGTCATACACGAGTAGCTTCTAGTAATTATGAAAAGGGAAATAGGTGTTAACAGATGAAGAAAGAAACAGCTATGAATAAAGAAAAAACATTGCTTATTATCGCTTTCCTTTTGCTGCTTGCGTATGTATCCCCTATGTTTTTGCTTGGGGAAAATTCACATATACGCGTGCACGATAATTTAGACTCAAATATTACGTGGTATAAAGTTCTGCATCGAAGCGGAGAGCTGTTTGGCTCCAGTCATGCCGTATTACCTCAAATTATTAACGGATTGCCGAGGAATACGTTTGGAACAGAATTTAGCGGTATTCAGTGGCTGTATGGTTTATTCCCGACCATGCTTGCATACAGCCTGAGTCAAACGATCACGCGCGTATTTGCTTTAATTGGAATGTACTTATTATTAAAAAAGCATTTTATCAAAAGCAAGGATGCTTATGCGATTCGAGTGCTTGTATCACTTGCTTTTGCACTTACTCCTTTTTGGCCTTCGGGGATGCTGAGTACATTAGGACAGCCGCTGGCGCTGTGGGCGTTTTTAACCATTCGAAACCGCGAAGGAACGTGGAAGGAATGGCTTACTCTTTTATTGCTTCCGTTTTACGCGAGCTTTGTGCTAGGGTTTTTCTTCTTTTTAGCAGCGATGGGGCTGCTATGGCTAAGAGATGCAGTAAAAAAACGAGCGTGGAATATGCCTTTTTTAAGCAGTATTGCAGCGATGACCGCTGTCTTTCTGCTCATTGAATACCGGCTTGTTGATTCTCTTTTGTTTCCGGAGGCCCCGACGAGTCGAAATGAATTTTTAAGCTCTACTCTAAGTTTCGGACATTCCATTCGCCTTACTTTGAAGAACTATACGCTTGGGCATACACATGTAATGACGCTTCATACCTTTGTCATTTTACCGCTTTCTTTTATTGTACTGTGGATTGTCGCTCGCAATCAGAAAGGAAAGCTTGAAAAAACGTTTTTGCAGTTATTTGTTCTTAATCTACTACTGTCGATTTGGTATGCGTTTTGGTTTTATAAAGGATGGGAGCCGCTAAAAGAAAAATTTCAGCTTTTAAATACGTTTAACTTTGCTAGATTTCATTTTTTACGCCCGCTCATTATTTATTTGATGTTTGCCGTTGGCGGCTATGTTTTATGGAAGCGGGGCAAAGCGTGGAAAAAGTTTGTGTGGGTGTGTTTGGTTTTACAGCTGCTTGTGTTATTTATAGCGAACCCTGAGCTTTATTATCGCTACAATCACGAGCCGTCAGTCAAAGAATTTTATGCTGTCCATCAATTCGATGAAATCAGCAGATATATAGGGAAACCTAAATCATCTTATCGGGTAGCAAGCATTGGGCTTCATCCATCAATTGCTCAGTATAACGGCTTTTATACGCTAGATACGTATAACAACTTCTATCCGTTAACTTATAAACATGAGTTTCGCAAAATCATTGCCAAAGAGCTTGATAAAAATAAAAAGTTAGAAAGCTACTATGATCACTGGGGCAACCGCTGCTATGTGTTTGTTAGCGAGCTAGGGAAAAAATATGATTACCGAAAAGACTCAACGAAAAAAATCCGTCATTTGCAGCTTAATATCAGCCAATTTAAGAAAATGGGCGGTCGCTATATCTTTTCAGCTGTTCCAATCGAAAATGCTGAAAGTGACGGTTTGCACTTTTTAAAAGCATTTAACGATAAACAGTCCGCTTGGAAAGTGTATGTATATGAAGCAAAGTAAGGGGGCAATAACATGAACAGACCTATTTTAACGATTGTTGTTCCATGTTACAACGAAGAAGAAGTATTCACAGAGACATCTTTTCAATTAACTACTGTAATAAAAGAACTGATAAATGAACGTCTTGTATCGAGTGAAAGCACCATTTTATTTGTCGACGATGGAAGCAAAGACAGCACGTGGTCGCTTATTGAAAAAGAAAGCTGCAGCAATTTATTTGTAAAAGGGTTAAAGCTAGCGCGAAATGTAGGACATCAAAATGCTTTGCTCGCAGGACTAGAAGCAGCCCATAAGCAATCTGATTGCGTCATTTCCATTGACGCAGATTTGCAAGATGATATTAGCGTCATTCGTACCTTTGTGGAGAAATATTGGCTCGGGTATGAAGTCGTATATGGTGTTCGAGACAGCAGAGAAACCGATACATTTTTTAAACGAACCACGGCAGTAGGGTTTTACCATTTTATGAATAAGCTAGGAATTCAGCTCGTTCAAAATCACGCTGATTTTCGTCTCATGAGCAAACGTGCTCTTGGCGAACTCATGAAATATAAAGAAGGAAACGTCTTTTTACGAGGCCTTGTACCATTAGTAGGATTTCGCTCCACGGAAGTCACATATGACCGAAAAGAACGGACGGCGGGCGAATCAAAATATCCGTTAAAGAAAATGCTTGCTTTTGCATTCGATGGGATTACATCTTTTAGCGTAGCGCCGATACGCTTATTGACGCTGCTTGGAGGAGCTTCTTTTCTCTTTAGTATTGCGTTTGGTATTTATGCGCTGATTCAAAAATATTTAGATCATACGCAAATCGGCTGGACGTCTCTTATTTTATCCATTTGGCTTGTAGGCGGCCTGCAGCTAATGGGAATGGGTCTTGTCGGAGAATACATTGGCAAGATTTTTAACGAAGTGAAACAGCGTCCTAAATATGCGATTGAAAGAGATTTATATACAAAACACTCATTAGACAAACAAAAAGATTTGCTTATGCATTAATTTAAGAAGCTTCTCCTAAATGGAGAGGTTTTTTTTTGTTAAAGCGTTTATCATAATTTTTAAGTGAACAGGAAATGCTACTACTAAAATTTCTAAGGAGATCAAAATCTATGAAAAGACTATTTTATACAGTCAGCACTTTTTGTTTTGTCTGGCTTGCTTTTGCAGCCATTCATGTCAGCGCTCTTTCGATTGAGAAGCTTCCAATGAAGAAATCATCTGAACAATGGTCGGTTGAACTGACAAAAGCGAGCATGACGGGAGATAATCAGCTAAAGTGGAAAAATAACGTCTATCATACATATGGATTAACCGTTGAAAACATTGGAAAAGACGTAGAGCGCGTGCAGGTCCAAGCTTTTCGGCACGAAGGAAAAAATAAGGCGAAATACAGCTTGTTTTCTCCTATTGAAAGGTCTAACTTAAGCAAAAGCGGTCAGCGTTTTCGCTATGCGAATTTTGCTGTTCCTGGAAAAGCGGCAAGCTTAGACATCATGATCAACTGGACGGACGAACAAGGTAATCATCAAGAGCATTTTGAATTTAAATAAAAGTCTTCGCCTAGGCGAAGACTTTTATTTTGCAGGAATTTATCCTCGCATGTAGAAAACGAACACGAAAGGAGAGATCGATAATGATTGCAAAAGCTACTGAAGAAGAATTACAGGAAATTCGGACGAAATCTGCTGATGCGCTGTTTGAAGGAACAATGAAGCAGTTTCATCCGTCAGCTGAACGCGTAAATGAACTAGTTGGTAGTGCCTTTGAAAAAGGCTGTTATTATTTAGTTTCAAGACAAGAAAATAAACTCGCAGGCTGGGTTCTTATCGGCCCATCTACCGACTTCTTTTCAAAAGAAGAAATTGGCTTTATCTACGAATTATATGTTGTACCGGAATACCGCGGGCAAGGTTTAGCCAAGCCGTTAATACAAAAAGCAATTGATGAATTGTCTATCAAAGGATACCCTGAAATCAGACTCAGCGTTCATGCTGGGAATTTTGCACAGCATGTGTATCGTGACCTTGGATTTGTAGATAAACAAATATCAATGACCTTACAGATGGTAAAACGTCCGTAACGTTGGTGAATATCAGCGAGTCCATAAAACATAAGATGTTATACACGCGATGAGGTTTGGCAGTGAAAGTAAAAGTAAATAAGTAGCCCAAACGGCTCCTTTATCTAGTACTTCAACGGCTCCTCCACCTGTATTATCTGAGGAAGGGGGATCTTCAAGCGCGTTCATAACTAAAGCTGCCGCAGCTAAAATAATTCCTCCGATGCTTCCCGTTGTTTTGACAATTGCAATATGGAAAGTAGATGAAAAAGCAATAGTAAGAAGCAGCAGCAAGCTTCCCAAAAAAGCAGATAACATATATCGTTTCATGTGCTCACCATCCTTTATGAAATCATACCATATTTTACTTCTTTTTTCTTTTTATTGAAAAGCTATTGACGTAACCTATAAAACATATTAGAATAGCCAGAAATAATTTAAAAACGAAATATTCTTATCTAGAGAGGTGGAGGGACTGGCCCTTTGAAGCCTCAGCAACCACAATTATTGAATGGTGCTAATTCCAGCATAGCCTAGCTCTGACAGATAAGAAGAGGAATCTTTTTCTATGATGAAATCCTCTTCTTAGGAAGAAACATTTCGTATAGAAAAGGTGAGGACATTGAACAGTAGACAAACAGCGTTAAGCACTGATGATTATTTAGATCTATACTTATTAGCCAAAGAAATAAAAGACGAAACGTGGCAGCAGGAAACTTTAGCTGCGCTAAAAACGCAGCAAAATCGTTCATTTGAAGAAAAACAATCCGCCCTAGTTCAAGAGATATGGGAAGATTTTAAACAGTTAAATGAAGATATTTCTTTTACGTATCGCTTGATTCAAAAAGAGCCAACTAACGAACAATTTCAGACTAAATTAAGGCACTTGAGAGAACGGCGGATCACGCTGAGCCGTGAGTTATATTTAGCTAAAAAACAGTATGTTGAACACACGCAATAAAAAGATCCGCTTGATAAACAAGCGGTTTTTTTGCGTGAAAATGTTAGAATCGTTATATTTCGGGTAGTAAATAGATAAGACAAGCAAAGGAGGGATAACAGTGGCCCAAGGTGTATTATGTGAAGTGAATGAGTGCATGTATTGGAAATCCGGAAATAAATGCAGTGCAGAGTCCATTTACGTTGTGAGTCCTGAAAGTAGTCACCATGTTTCTGAAACGGAAGAACCTGGCTGTAAAACTTTTGAACCCGCGAGATAAATGCTAGTTTTTATAAAAAAGCATAAAATGAACGATGCGCTGACGGAGTTGAGTCGGCGTTTTTCTATTTTTTTAAAATACTATTGCTTAAGTGCAATAATAAATACATATTAAAATAGCAGGGCCTATGTCTAATTGTGCGTTTAAACAAAATGATAAGATAATTTTTTTGTTTTTCGACAAAAGAAAAGTGAGAGAAAGGTGATAGAATACAAATATACAGCCTAGCTGTCTTTTAGCACAAACTTATATGAAAGCGCTAACAAAAAAGGCTGTGTTCATCTCGTTTTGACAGATTGGAAAAAGGGGAGACGTTTATGCAGGGGAAAACTCAGGGGAAAGAATTGAAACGCGGGTTAGAAGAAAGACATGTGACGCTGATGTCCTTAGGAGCAGCCATAGGGGTAGGACTGTTTCTTGGATCTGCATCTGCTATTAAATTAGCAGGACCGGGAATATTATTGGCGTACGGATTTAGCGGAATGATTATGTTTTTTATTATGAGAGCACTTGGAGAAATGGCGATTCAAAAACCTGTTGCAGGTTCATTCAGTAAGTACGCACGCGACTACTTAGGGCCGCTTGCCGGTTATTTAACAGGTTGGAACTACTGGTTTTTATGGGTTGTAACATGTATGGCTGAAATTACAGCCGTTGGTATTTATATGGGGTATTGGTATCCGGATGTACCAAACTGGATTTGGGCGTTATCGGCGCTTGTTATCATGACAACGGTTAACTTCTTAGCTGTTAAGGCATATGGTGAACTGGAATTTTGGTTTGCACTTATTAAAATTTTAGCGATTGTATTAATGATTGCCGTTGGATTATTAATGATTGTGTTTGGAATCGGCAACGGCGGCGTTGCGACTGGTATCAAAAACTTGTGGGACAACGGCGGACTGTTCCCGAACGGATTTAAAGGCATTTTGCTGTCGCTGCAAATGGTCATGTTTGCATATTTAGGAATTGAAATGATCGGCGTTACCGCGGGAGAAGTGAAAAATCCGGAAAAATCTCTAGCAAGAGCGATTGATTCTGTCTTTTGGCGTATTCTTATTTTCTACGTTGGTGCATTATTTGTCATTATGTCGATTTATCCGTGGCAAGAAATCGGTTCACAGGGAAGCCCTTTTGTATTAACATTTGAAAAAATCGGCATTCCAGCGGCGGCTGGTATTATTAACTTTGTCGTGCTAACAGCAGCTCTTTCTTCTTGTAACAGCGGTATTTTTAGTACAGGCCGTATGCTGTTTAACTTAGCAGAGCACGGAGAAGCACCAAAAGGATACGGCCAGCTTACAAAAGGCGGCGTACCGGGAAAAGCTGTTTTAGCATCAGCGGGTGCTTTATTAGTGGGAGTAGCGTTAAACTACATTGTGCCTGCCAAAGTATTTACGTGGGTAACAAGCATTGCAACATTCGGTGCGATTTGGACATGGGGAATTATTTTGCTTTCTCAAATTAAGTATCGCAAAACGTTAAAAACAGGTGAAGAGGCAAAGCTGAAATATAAAATGCCTTTATTTCCGTTAACATCTTATGTGTCACTTGCGTTCCTAGCGCTGGTGGTGGTTCTCATGGCATATAATCCAGATACTAGAATTGCAGTTGTCATCGGACCATTATGGTTTATCGGTCTTATTATCGCGTACTATGCAAAAGGATTCCACAAACGAAGTCAAGGTTCAGCTGCAGCTGAGCAAAAGCTAGTGAAATAAAAGAAAAGACCTCTTTCTTGGAAAGAGGTCTTTTTTCATTAGTTTATGTGCGAATGATTAGTTTGTTTTAAGGGATCATTGGTACGTATGAATAATGTAGAAAATATTCTATTTATTCTGTACTATTTAGTTAGAGAATTCGTTAATGATTAAGTGGTAATTGAAAGTGGATAAGTATGTTAGTTTTACGCTTTTTAACGCCGTACAGTGCATCGAAAAGTTGGGAGGAAATAGGCAGAAATGATAGAAAGATTTAGTGAAAAAGACATAAAGGATTTGCTAGTGCTATCTAAGTTGGAAAAATGGGATTATAGCGAAGCGGATTTACATACGATTTTTTCATCTGGAGACGTATTTGGTCATAGAAATGAGAAAGGTAACATTGTATCAAGCGTAGCAGTAATTTTGTATAAAAATCAGTCAGCTTTTATAGGAATGGTAATTGTGAGAAAAGATTACCGAAAACAAGGGTTAGCCGGGCAGCTCATGAAGCACTGTTTGCAAACTCTTTCCCCTGAGGTGAATGCCTACTTAATTGCGACAAAAGAAGGTGAGCACTTATATAAAAAAGCAGGGTTTAAAACCGTGGACTATGTAAGTAAATATATAAGCAGTGAATACATACCAAGAGCATTTAAAGCTTCAGGGGTTTATACACGATCCTTAACGAGAAGGGACTTCAAAGAGGTTGTAAAGCTTGATGAAGCAGCATTTGGAGATAATAGAAAGCTATTTTTAAAAAGTAGAATTCAGCAAGCTGAAAAAGCAGTTGTCTTACAAAACGAACAAAATAAAATGACGGGTTATGGTTTTGCGGTTCGTACCCCAAGCAATATCGTGATTGGTCCTGTAGTTGCTCCAAACGCTGAAGCAGCAATGCTAGTCATTGATGAACTAGCGAAGAATTACAAAGAAAAGCTGAGAATTGACCTGTCTTCTCATGAGGAAACGTTAAAGAAACTTATGGAAAATCACGGATTTCAGCTTCAAAATGAGCCTCCTGTTATGGCGTATGGTGTCAATCCCCTACCTGCTAGACAGGGCAATCTTTTTGCTATAGCAGCTCAGGCGTTTGGATAAAAAGAAAGGAGAAGCTCCTTTCTTCGCGTCTACCGAATTCTATCAATTTTAAATCCGTTATCAATTTGATGAAAGCCGACTTTTGGATAGTAGTTCATAGCAGAAGGAGCGGAAAGTAAAATCAGCGCGACTTCTTCGCCGATTTCTGATTGAACGTGTTTGATTAGCTGTGTACCGATTCCTTGATTTTGATAATCTTTTACAACAGCTAAATCCGATAAATAGCAGCAATAGCTAAAATCTGTTAACGCTCTGGCTATGCCAATGAGTTCGCTGTCGTTCCAAGCGGTGATAGTAAGAGAAGCATGATCAAGCATTCTTTGAATTCGATCAAGGTCTTGTGCAGGACGTTTAATACCGGAATGTACAAATACTTCAGCAGCTTGTTCCGCACGGATTGAGACGTTGGTTTTATAAGTGATAGTCATTGCGTCATCTCCTTGATTTATAAGATATAGTCCAGTATATGAAGAACCTGAACTGAGAGTAAGTGTCAGAAACAGTGAATTTAATAGTATCAGTTAGAAAGGAAAGAACACTATGTTAGAGTTAATGCCTTTGCTTGATAAAAGAAAAGCAGATCCCTTATACATGCAGCTTTATATCTACATAAAGAAACAAATTCAAAAAGGTACCATTCCGCCTCTTGAAAAACTGCCTTCTAAACGAAAGCTAGCTCTTCATTTAAGCATTAGCCAAAATACGGTTGAAGCAGCTTATGTACAGTTAGAAGCAGAGGGCTATATCGAGATACTAGCCAGGAAAGGGGCATTTGTAAAAGAGATAAAAAATGAAGTTGTGCTTCAAGAACTGCCTCCCGCCTATGTCTCTTTACCGCAAGAAGAACGGAAATCAACTGTCATTGACTTTAGCCATGGAAAGGTAGACGTAGAAAAATTTCCGTATAACACGTGGAAAAAGCTAACGGTTCAAACTATTTATCATGATGAAAGCCAGCTTTTTTACAGCGGACATCCACAGGGCGAACTGCTTCTTCGCCAAGAAATTGCAGCGTATCTTTATCATTCAAGAGGAGTGCGCTGCACGGCGGAGCAAATTGTGATAGGTGCAGGTACGCAGTATCTTATGTGGCTGCTTTCTGTCACGTTGGGGAAAGAAAAAATAATTGGGTTTGAAAATCCGGGTTTTCACCGAACGAGGCACGTTTTTCAAGAACAAGGCATGTCAGTTATCCCTATTTCTCTCGATAATTCTGGCTTGAAAGTGAAGGAACTGAAAGAAAGCGGAGCGGATGCGGTGTACATTACGCCGTCTCATCAATTTCCTATTGGGATGGTCATGCCGATAGCAAGAAGACTTGAACTACTAGAGTGGGCGGCAGAAACGAACAGCTATATTATAGAAGATGACTATGACGGAGAATTTCGCTATAAAGGAAAACCGATTCCGGCCCTTCAAGGATTAGATCAAGACGATCGCGTTATTTATACGGGTACGTTTTCAAAATCGTTGATGCCTTCTCTTCGAATAAGTTATGCCGTGCTGCCACACCGGCTTCGTACAAGCTATGTGAAGCACTGTGGACTTTTTAAACAGCCTGTTTCAAGGCTTCATCAGCATACGCTTTTGCTGTTTATGAAAGAAGGGCACTGGGAACGTCACTTGAATAAAATGAGAACAACGTACCGTAAAAAACAAGCGCTGCTGCTAGATTGCTTGACTACTATTATGGGAGATCATGTAGATGTTATTGGAGAACATTCAGGCTTGCATATTCTTCTTGAGGTGAAAAATGGAATGAGTGAGCAGAAACTAATAGAAGCAGCTGCCAAGCAAGGGGTAACGATTTATCCAACGTCTATTTATTATCATAGTGCCGGTGATAACAACACGCCCTATGTATTGCTTGGATTTGCTGGACTGTCTGACGAAGAGATAAAAACGGGCATAGATTCGCTGTTTAAAGCTTGGTTCGTCCAATAAGAAGTGAAATTAAAGAGTTCTTTAAACAAAAAGACTTTAAACGGTCTATTTTAGCGAGAGAAATAGATAAGAACCAGCGCGTTTGATTACACAGACTGCGCCGGTTTTTTGTCTGAAAATCGAGAGTTTGTGAAAATTAGTGAATCTGTAGGTAAAGGAAAGTTTGATAGGAAGAAGATGCTTCTTGTAAGGAAGATACAAATGCATGAAAAAGCGGCGTTACATTCATGCGGTTATTTCTCGACCAGTCGTGGTTTACGAAAAATGATTTTCTTAGTTCGGCTGTGAGTTCAAGCTGTACTCCGGCTTTTAGCAGATTATCGTTTACAATATTTTGCTCGCTTGTTCCGGCTATATCAGAAGGGGCGTCACGGACTGTAAAGCCGTGTTTGCGCAGCGATTGCTTTACCAGCTCTTTATAAAGCTGATTTTTTCCGCCTACATATACGATAGGCTGACTGCCGCTGTAGCCGTGAATCGTCAAAACGGACATGCTTTGCTGAGCCATTCCTCTAGCAGTGGGTTCGTCAAAGTTTTCTGAGGTTATGTGCAGAACTCCGTTGTTAGTTGATTTGATGCCTTCGAATAAATAGTAAGAAGCGGAAAAATGATCGGCGAGTTCTTTGGCGACTTCTGATGTACCCGGTTCAATTCCTCCGCCATGAATGGCCATAATGGATAGGTAGCTAAAGCGCTGCTCGTAGCGAATATCGTAGTCTTGGTGAAGAATTTCGTGCTGCTGCAGTTCGGCATAAGAGGAGTAATAGTCACCGCTTGCATAAGAGGGAGGGAGAATCAAAAAGCAGCACATGAAAGGCAACAAAATGCTTGTACTCCATTTGAATAAACGATTCATCAATAATCACCTCTATTTATCCTATGATAAATAGAGGTGATTATTAGTATTTCCGTCCGATATAGAGTAAATGAGAAGAAAGTCCAAGGTGATAAGAACTTGATGCTTGTTGAATAAGCAGTTGAACGATGCTGTCCATTTCTTCAGGGGACTTTTCTTTCCAATAAGTCCATTCCTCAGAATTAACGGACGAAGCAACGTTAGAGGCAATCAGCTCGATGTATTGAAATCCATGCTTCTTTAAAAAAGGAATAATATCCTCAATATTAGCGTAATAAGCATGAGTAAACCGGCCTTCTTCGGCATGATCAAAGCAGCCTGATTCATAAAAATCATGCAGCGCTTTTGCCGTGTTGTTTGGTTTTAAACGCTCCGGGGATGTTTTAAAGAAGAAATGACGTGCTGGACGCGCGGCATAAACGAAATAAAGACAGTTCCGCCTGGTTTTGTGACTCGATACAGCTCTCGAACTGCTTGAATACGATCTTGTTTCTTCTGCAAATGATACATTGGTCCAAGCATTAATGCCGCATGAAATTGTTCATCGAAACAACATTGAAGATTCCTGGCATCCGCCACGTGAAAATCATGAAATGCATCATATACCTGCCGTTCTAAAGCTTTTTCTTTGGCTTTCTCAACTAATTGCGGCGTCAAGTCAGTTAAAGTTAATTCGTAGCCGCTTTCCGCTAGTTTCAAAGCATATCTTCCCGGTCCGGCACCGTTATCTAAAATATGTCCGCTGGGAGGAAGGTGCTTTTTGATAAAATGCCAGTTTACTTGAAACTCAATAGGCTCGCGTTCTAATCTTCCCCACTCATCGAATCTGCTGTAATAATTGATGATTTTATCCAATTTGATTAGCCTCCACTTCAAAAATTAGTTATAGTAAATTATAACAAAAATAGAAATAGTTAATAGGTGCGTTTGTGAAAAAATGAAGATGAAGAGAAAGGAGGGGGAAAAATGACCGCAGCTTTTATTAGTCGTCTAGCTCTATCGGGTCTGTTAGGAGCTTTGGTTGGATTAGAAAGAGAATTTAGAGCAAAAGAAGCGGGCTTTCGCACTCATTTTTTAGTTGCTGTCGGTAGCACGCTAATTATGCTAATTTCGAAATACGGCTTTTCGGATGTGCTTCATCAAGATCATATGGCCCTTGATCCGAGCCGGGTTGCCGCACAAGTAGTAAGCGGTATTGGTTTTTTAGGAGCAGGTATGATTATTATTCAAAAGCAGCATATTAGAGGGCTCACAACAGCCGCAGGCGTATGGGCAACGTCGGGAATTGGTTTAACCATTGGAGCGGGTATGTATACAGTCGGCATTAGTGCAACTATACTGGTGCTGATTGGCTTAGAAATATTGAACGTAATGTTTACATCTCTTTCTACGCATTCCATTTTAATTAAGTTTCGTGCAGCGAATCAAGAGGATATTTATGAGCTTCTTGATAAGATTGAAAGGGAAAATATTATGATTTCATCCTATGAAATTCACCGAGATCATCATCAAGGTGAACTGCTCTATTTTGTTGAAATAAAAGGAAAAGCAAAAAAGAAAGGGAATAAAGTAGAATTGATTAAATCGATTCATTCTATGGCTCATGTGTTATTTATTGAAATTGAATAAGTACTTATTTATTTTTTGTCAAAGAGATTAAGACATAACTAAATTAATCTAAAGTCGAACAAATGGATAAAGGGGCCAGTATGGATCGTTTAGTACACCGCAGTTGATTTCCATGCAAGGCTTAGCTTTCCGCGGGCGGCCGGTGAGCCTCCTCGCCGCTTGCGCTCCTACGGGGTCTCACCTGTTCCGCTTTTCCCGCAGGAGTCTTTGCCTTGCCCTCCAATCAACCGCTAGAAGTACCTACATATATAAAACCTACGTTCGGATCTTCCTTCAACTAGAATACTTTTGCTCCAGTCTCTTTATTTGTTCTCTATCTTGCTTAAACTGTTTCGCCGTGTTTTAGCAAAGCAAAAAAAGGCTATTACCTAAATATAGAGAATTTTACTGGAGGTTATAAAATGAAAATTGGAGTGGTAGGCGCTACAGGAAAAGCAGGAAGTTTTATCGTGAAAGAGGCTTTAAATCGCGGGCATGACGTAACAGCAATTGTACGTGATGCGGGCAAAGTAGAAGAAAAGGATGTTCGTACATTGGAAAAAGATATCTTTGATATTACGGCAAACGATATTGAAAGTTTCGACGCAGTAGTGAATGCGTTTGGAGCTCCTGAAGGAAAAGAACATCTGCATGTAGAAGCGGGGCAGTCGTTAATTCATGTATTTAAACAAGCTCCGGACGTTCGTCTTCTTGTTGTAGGAGGAGCAGGCAGTTTGTTTGTCGATGAAGAGAAGACGACGCGTTTAGCAGATACGCCTGATTTTCCAAAAGAGTATAAAGCGACAGCTGACAACCAAGCTCAAAATTTAAAAGACTTAGAAAGTACAAGCGATATTAATTGGACGTTTATTAGCCCAGCAGCATTTTTTAATCCTTCAGGAAAACGAACGGATGCTTATAAAACAGGAAAAGATCATGTTATTTTAAACTCAGAAGGAAACAGCCATGTCAGCTATGCTGATTATGCTATTGCTGTCATTGATGAAATTGAGCGAGGAGAGCATGTAAACGAACGCTTTACCGTTGTATCCGACGCTAGATAAAGGAAAAGCCGCTTTATGCGGCTTTTTTTTGTGAGTGATATACTATGAAAAAAGAAAAGGAGTACAGCAGAAAATGAAGAATACAAAAAACGTAACGCTAGCGTGTTATAGTGAAGCGTACGACTCGTCTATACATAGCTATACGCTGCCTGAAGAGCAGCTTATTTATACGGCACTTCCCGCTGAAGCCTTAGCTAATTGTGAGCAGGAAAAGGACAGAACGCCCGTTTTGATTTTGGCAGAAAACAAAGTAGCCGGCTTTTTCGTGCTCGACGCAGGGGAAGCCGTTAAAGAATATACCGAGAGCTCCGGCGCGCTTTTAATACGGTCGTATTCCATTCATCCTGATTATCAAGGAAAGGGAGTTGGCAAAAAGTCATTGAAACTTCTTCCTTCTTTTATCAACCATCACTTTCCGACTAAAAATGAAGTGGTGCTAGGCGTGAACTATAAAAACACGGCCGCGCAGCATCTGTACAAAAGAAGCGGCTTTGTCGATACAGGCCGGCATATTTTTGGAAGCCAAGGAAAGCAGTTTGTTTATCAGATGGACATAAAAAAAGCTTGAACAAGAGTTCAAGCTTTTTTCTTATATAACAAGGAGGAAGCTAGAGAAAATAGGCAGCGCTACAAGGGACGTTTTTAATACGGGAGCAGGTACGCGATTTGTAAACTTTGCTCCAATATATGAACCGACCATTGTGCCGACTACTACTTGAATCAACAGCGGAATATCTAAAAAGCCCTGCTGATAATAGCCCATTCCTCCGCCGACGGCAATCGGAATAATAACGAGCATAGTCGTTCCGGCCGACTGACGAATAGACAAGCCTAACACCATCATAAGGCCAAGCTGGATAAATGGAGTTGATCCAATTCCAAACATTCCTGACAGAGCGCCTGTGATTAAGCCGATCAGTAAAGAGTAGACGACAAATTTAGCTCCTGTTGGAATCGTACGTTCTTTTTGCTGACGGGAAAATAAAAACATTCGCAGCCAAAGTAAAACGCCAGATAATAAAAGCATACCGGCTGTTAGCCATTTTAGCTCGCCTTCTGGGATAAAGGATGAAAGGTTAGACCCAATCCAAGCGCCTAATGCACCGAGGATACCAACAGAGATACCGGATTTTAAAGATACGTTACCTTCGCGGTAATGACTGACTGCGCCAGATAAAGAAGAGAAAATCATTGCGGTAAGAGCCGTTGCAAGTGCAACGTGAACAGATACGCCGTACAGCAGCGTTAAAATTGAAATAATAAAACCTGATCCGCCTGCTCCGACAAATCCTAAGATCAGTCCGACGGCTAACATTGTTAAAACAATTGAAACATCCATAAACTAATTCCTTCTTTCAACACTTATTCTATGCAGACACATAACATTTTTAGCAAGTGCTACGTTCTTCATTTAAACATGAATTTTTTATGACGTCCAATGTATAATTTATATGAAATTGATAGTATTATGTAATAAGTAAAGGATGTGAAAAAATGGAATGGCAGCAGCTCGAATATTTTAATGTTGTAGCTCAAACGGAACATTTCACAAAGGCCGCAGAAAAATTATCAATCGCGCAGCCTACGCTCAGCCGCTCAATTTCTAAATTAGAATCAGAGCTTGGCGTGCCGCTATTTGAACGAAAAGGAAGACAAGTCATTTTAAATCGATATGGCCGGCTTTTTTATGAACGAACGGCTAAAGTATTAAACGAAATGGAAGAAGCTAAACGTGAGCTTTCAGATTTAATCCACCCTCACCGCGGCAGTATTTCGTTTGCTTTTTTAAAATCATTAGGCGCTTCGTCGGTCCCAAAACTAGTTCATGCTTTTTTACAAGAGTATCCGAACGTTCAATTTCAAATTTTTGAGAACGCCACGAACATCATGCTCGATCAGCTTCAAACGGGGGAAATTGATTTTTGTATGTCTTCCGTAACGGAATCTAGGGCAGGAATTCAGTGGGAATATTTATGGAAAGACGAGCTGTACGCGTATGTCCCTGATACGCATTCTTTTGCCTCAAAACAAGTGCTTTCGATTTCAGAGTTGGCTCATGAATCGTTTATCGCGTTAAAAAAAGGATACGGAAGCCGAACAATTTTTGATCAGCTGTTTGACGAAGCCGAGATTGTCCCAAATATTACGTTTGAAGGAGAAGAATTTTTGACGGTGATTGGTTTTGTAGCGGCTCATTTAGGGATTGCCTTGCTTCCTGAAATAAAGGGAGTGGACTTGCGAGGCATTAAAAAAATAAAGCTCAAAGAAGACACAGCTTCAAGGGTAATTGGGATTGCGTGGAACAAGGATAAATATTTAACTCCTGTTGCGAAAAAGTTCCAGGAATTTTTAATTCAGTATTTCAAAGACCATCATACAGGAGGAAAACGATGAAGAAAATTGCTTGCCTGCACGCTCATCATTCGAACATCTCTTATATAGAAAAAGCGCTGCCGTTTGCGAACTGTATGCATTTCGTAGACCCTGGACTTGTACATCGGGTAACAACCGACCCTAAGTTTGCAGCGGAGTCAGCAGCTGCAAAAGTAGAAAAGCAGTTAAAGTGGATGGAAGAATGTTCAGCGGATGCTATTTTACTTACGTGTACGAATTACATTGCTCTTTTACCAGAAGCATTTACAAGCGATGTTCCAATTATTAAAATCGATGAGCCTTATTTTCGCCGAATATGTGAAATAGAAGAACCGCAGCTTATCGTGTTTACAAATCCGGAGACCGTAGAAGGAACAATGAAGCGCCTAGACGAATTTGCATTTTATCAAAATGTAAAGATAAAGGTTCGCCCTGTTGTGATAGAAGGTGCTTTTGAACTAGTAATGACTGGAAACCTAAAGAAGTATAAACAGAAGGTAAAACATGTCTTACATGAGCTAATAAAAGAGCATAACACTGTTGTTTCAGTGGCACAGCTCTCAATGGTAGAAGCAGCGGAGGAGGTAAGCGACCGTATTATTACGCCTCTTCAACCGTTAGCGGAAGAAGTAAGAAAAACAATTATTAGGTCATAAGAAATGAAAGGAAGAAAAAATAAATGGTAAAATATTCACTTTATTTTGACAAAAATTTCATTTCCTTATATGATAAGTAGTGTTATAGAAACCACTTATTATATAGGGGAGGCATCGTTTTGTGAAGAAAGCAAATGCACGCGATAAGATTTTAGAAACAGCATCGCGGCTTTTTCAGCTGCAAGGCTATCATGCAACAGGATTAAATCAAATTATTAAAGAGAGTGGGTCGCCAAAAGGGTCTCTTTATTATTATTTTCCAAAAGGGAAAGAAGAACTGGCGATTCACGCTGTTCAATATACGAATAAATACGTACAAGTTCAAATTAAAGAAAGTCTAAATAAATCTTCTGATGCAGCGCAGGCTATTCAGTATTTTATTGAAGAATTGTCCAAGCAGTTTGAACACGAAGAAAGTATTGCTGGTATGCCTGTTGGACTGCTGGCTGGAGAAACGGCTCTTATTAATGAACCGCTGCGCGAAGTCTGCTACGCAGCGTTTCAAGATTGGGAAAAACTTTTTAGAGAAAAAATGATAGAGAGCGGATTTCAAGAGAAGCAGGCAGGAGAGCTTGCAATTGTGATTAACTGTATGATCGAAGGAGGAATCTTGCGTTCGTTAACAGAGAAAACAAGCGCTCCTTTGCAGCAGATTCAGCAGCAGATTCCAGTGCTTGTTCGTAAATAAAAAGTGAGGCTGGGACATCACAAAATGAATCTAATCTAAAGACTAACAATCGGGATACATGAGCTGAACTGCTTGTGACATCGCTGTTGATTTCCGTGCAAGGCTTCGCTTTCCCCGCAGGAGTCTTCGCCTTGTCCTATAATCAACAGCTAGAAGTAGCTACCTACATGGAACCTACGTTCACTATAATCATAAAAAAACACGAACTATTCATCCTTTTTGATAGATAGTTCGTGTTTCACTTTAACTAAACTATTATGTCCTCGATTCTTTTTTATAGATTGACGGAATTTGGCATATATTGATAAAATTTAAAGGTATATTTTCTGAAAATTCTATTTCTTACAAAGGGAAAGAAAGGAGTAGCTTGTGATTTTTACTATTATTCAAGCTGATGATACGTGGGCACTATGGGGAATTTTAGCAATTTGGGCTTCTGTTAGTATTTTTCTCGAACAAAAGTATAAGTGGGCTTCTTTTCTGTCAGGAGCTATTATTGCGCTAGCAGGAGCGCTTATCCTATCAAATTTAAAAATCATTCCAACAGAGTCGCCGGTTTATGATGCGGTTTGGGCGTATCTAGTACCGCTTGCCATTCCATTATTGTTATTTCAAGTCAATATGAAAGAATTATTTCAAGAAAGCCGGAAACTGCTTTTTATTTTCTTAATCTGTGCAGTAGGAACGGTCATAGGGAGCACGGTAGGCTTCTTGTTATTAAAAGATTATATTCCTGAACTAGCAAAAATTGCAGCTGCTATCGGCGCTTCTTATGTAGGTGGAGGGGTTAACTTTGCTACCGTTACGGCCAAATTTGAACCATCAAGTCAAATGGTTTCGGCGACGGTGGTTGCTGATAATATGGTCATGGCTTTGCTGTTTGCCGTGTATATGTTTGTTCCTTCTATGAAGTTTTTTAGGAAACATTTTAAGACGCCTCATATTCAAGAAGTAGAGGCTGGGCAATATGGAGAAAATGATCGTCATACGCTTGCAGAAAAATATTGGGCGAAAAAAGAAATTTCGTTAAAAGACGTGGCGGCTTCAATTGGTACATCATTTTTTCTAGTGGTTGCATCGTTTAAATTAGCCGAATGGTTTGGAACAATCATTCCAACTGGTCCAAATGTTTCGGTAGTTCAAACGTTATTACATACTATTTTGAGCGAAAAATATTTATTGCTTTCCACACTTACGTTTCTTGTCATTTATCTGTTTCCTTCTTATTTTAAAAACATTAGCGGAAGCCAAGAAATCGGCACGTACTTCATTTATATTTTCTTTGTTGTCATTGGAGTGCCGGCGTCCATTCCATTAATTGTTGAAAAAGCACCGCTTTTGATTCTATTTGTGCTCATTGTGGGAATGAGTAATTTAATTGTGGGGCTGCTTTTAGGAAAAGTATTTAAAATTGATTTAGAACATATTTTACTGGCGAGCAATGCAACGGTAGGGGGACCTACGACAGCAAGTGCAATGGCGATTGCTAAAGGATGGGGAAGTTTGGTTGGTCCTATCTTGGTAGTAGGAACGCTTGGCTATATTATTGGTAACTATATCGGCTTTGCACTTGGCTATTGGTACTTAACATTTTAAATAAAAAAACGCCGCCTCTGATGACTCAAAGGAGGCGTTTTTTTATTTAGCGTGCTTGACTGCTGATGATCGATAAAAGCGGCCTTTAAAGATATACGTAGCTGTAATAAATAAATAGATAGCCAGTGTAATAGTCGTAATAACAACGGAGGTTGTGCAGATAACACCAATTAAAATAGCGCTTAGTGCAATTAGGGCAGCCCACGTCGTATAAGGAAACCATTTAACAGAGTAGCTGCTTGATGCTTCTGGCTGAACTTTGCGGGACTTTAAGTGTGCGATCGCAATAATCAACCAAATAAACAACACGGTATATCCTAAGGATCCCATCAAATAATCAAATGTTTTACTTCCTGCAAATAAGGAAATCAACACGCCCACATAAAGGGATGATGTACACATTAAGATTGCATAGACAGGAACTTTGTTAACAGAAAGTTTCGAAAATATCTTCGGCACTCGACCGTCTACTGCTTGCGTATATAAAATACGTGATGAACCGTAAAGTCCTGAGTTCATTGAAGAAATAACGGCTAACAAGATCACGGCATTCATAATATGATCTGCTCCGGGAATTCCAATCATGTTAAATACCATCACAAAAGGACTTTGAGAAACGCCGTTCACTTCATTCCAAGGAATCAAGCTCACGATGATAAAAAACGGGAACAGATAAAAAGCAATGATGCGCGTTAATGTACTGCGCACGGCTTTTGGTACTACTTTTTCAGGGTTTTTTGTTTCAGCTAGCGTCACCCCGATGATTTCAGTTCCACCGTAAGAGTAGATGACAACTAGCATCGCTGTAATTAACCCAGTTGGTCCTTTAGGGAAGAAACCGCCGTGATCACTTAAATTCGAAAAACCCGCTGCGGTATGGTGACCAAATGATACAAATAGTAATAGAAGTCCAGCGATGATAAAGATCACAATGACCGTGATTTTAATTAAGGCTAACCAGTATTCCGTTTCAGCAAATGCTTTAACCGAAAGCAAGTTAATAACTGTGACAATAACGGATACGCCTAAAGCAAGCATCCAAATTGGATAATCAGGAAGCCAGTACTGAATAAAAATAGCTGCTACAACGGCTTCAGCTGCAATGTTTAACACCCACATTTTCCAGTAAATCCAGTCTAAAAAATAAGCGGGGTAGCTTCCTAAAATCGACTGAACTAAATCACGAAACGTTCGTGCGTCACTGTTTCGAACCGCCATTTCAGCAAGACCTTGCATAATGAATAGTAAAATAATTCCGCCAATTAAATAAGCAATGATAACTGATGGTCCTGCCATATCAATAGCTGAGCTGCTTCCTTTAAATAAACCAGCGCCAATTGCTCCACCTAGCGCCATCATCATAATGTGACGTGAAGTCATTGTTCGCTGTAAACCTTGGTTGTCCTTCTTCATGACTTTTCCCTCCACTTTTTTATAAAATAAAAAAAGCTTATCGTCTCCTACCTCATTATCAAATGAGAGAAGAGACGATAAGCTTTAGCTGACCGCGGTACCACTCTTGTTGGCTCTTAAAGAACCCTGCTTAAAACCTGATAACGAAGGTTAGACGTTAAAACTTAGAGAATACTTCTGCATTCTTTCTGAATTACCACTCCTGGGCGAGTTCAAAGTATTATTGGACTACGTTACACCAACCCGTAGCTCTCTTGACCGAATAATAAGCTTCTACTACTCCCAATCGCTGTGTTTTTGATTAAAATCTGAAAGTTCTTGATGAATAACCATTACTATACGTGCTTCTTTTTTCTTTGTCAACAGCTATTTCTTTAAAAATACAATGATGGAACTTTGGTTTTTTTAGAACTCAGGACTGGTTATTTTGGTAAAAAAATCAGTCGTTTCACCTAATTTTCACCAACTCTGCTTACATTAAGAAATATGAAAAAGAGGTTGTTTTGACAAATACATAGGTGAGGAGAATGAATAGAGTGAAAAAGATGATGTATGTCCGGTTTGGACTGGATCTTTTAATGGCCGTTACGTTTGTTTTATTTTTTAACAAACAAGTATTGGGAGGGTTAACGTTTCATGAAATTGCGGGGCTAGCGATTGCCGTCGCGTTTTTTACCCACGTGCTGCTAAACTGGCAGTGGGTAAAGAGAGTTACGGTTAAATTATTTGACCGCAAGCTTCCCCGCAGAACAAAGTTCGGTTATTTTTTAAATATCATGCTGTTGATTACGATGTCATTTATTATGATTAGCGGTATTTTTATTTCAAGAGTAGTATTTCCGAATATTAATATTGGTAATGAACAGTGGTTTAAGGTTTCGCATATTTCAGTATCATTTTTAGTGTTAATTTTAGTAGCCGCTCACATAGGTCTTCATTGGCAATGGGTTATAAATGTATGTAAAAATATGACGAAATTCCAAAAGTCAAAGAAAAGCTTGAACATAGCAGCTAAGCTCGCAACCGTTGCACTGTTAGTCGTTGGCATATACGAAATAAATGAGACGGGTTTTCTTGGAAAGCCTGGAGGAGTAACGAGAGTGCTGAATTTAAGTTCCTCAGATATGCCGCAAAAAGGCGGTGGGAAGCCGGATTTTGATCGCCATTCATTTAGCGAGAACAAATCTTCTGCGATGGCATCTGCTGGTCACGAACGTCCGAACTTTGATCACGATGGCGGAGGTTTGGAAAGAGGGATGAAAGGAAAAGAAGGCGGTTTTGAAAGTCCGAATCCTTTTGTTGTAATCGGTACTTATTTTGCTATTATGTCGGTTTTTATTATTGTTATTTATTATATTGAAAAAATATTAGCAGGAGTAAAAAGACGCAAAAAAATGGCGGGTCCGGCTGCGGAAATTTAAAATAAAAAAGCTTTCTATTTCACTGTTTTTTCATCGTACAGAAGTAAAATTATTTATGTAAAAGCGAATGCTTTGCAAAATTAATATGAGATAAACTTAGGTGGTGGAAATGGTGAAACAACACACACAGCCTGAAACGGAACATAAGAAAAATTGGTTTATTAATGCGCTATTGAATTTTGGTATTTATAAAAAAGGAAATCGGCATCTATACGAACTGACACTTCAAGAGTTAGAAGCTCAATATGTAAAAGTAAAAGCATTTATGTATAATCAAGAACCTCTTTCGCAATGATAAAAAGGCACTCAGTGTATGAGTGCTTTTTTATATGAGAAAGTCTTATTCTTTGACAGGCAAAACTGTACAGCTTAAAATAACAGTATATTTTAAAGTTACAGTTTTAAATGACACATATTAGTAGGAAAGAAAACAGTTTCTACCTATAATATGCCAATATTTTTGACCGTATCATTTTTGGAGGGAAATAAAATGACAAATAAAAAGTATGAGCCGCTTTTACAGCCATTTACTTTTTCAAATGGCATCAAATTAGATAACCGCGTTATTCTTGCACCTATGACAAATTTTTCATCAAATGAAGATGGAACAGTATCAAATGCAGAAGTAGACTATTATGTACGACGTTCAAACGGTGTTAGTATGGTCATTACAGCATGTACATACGGAACGCCGAACGGCAAAGGATTTCACGGAGAGTTTGCTGCAGACAGCGATGAAATGATTCCTAGCCTGCGCCGTTTAGCAACAGCAATTAAAGATCAAGGAGCAAAAGCAGTTCTTCAAATTTTCCACGGAGGCCGCATGTGTCCGCCTGAGCTTGTTCCAAATGGAGAGGTTGTTAGCGCAAGTGCTGTTGCTGCAGAACAAGAAGGAGCACCGGTGCCTCGAGAGTTAACAAATGCAGAAATTGAAGGCATTATTCATGATTTTGGTGAGATGACGCGCCGTGCTATTGAAGCAGGATTTGACGGAGTTGAAATCCACGGAGCAAATAACTATTTAATTCAGCAGTTCTTTTCTCCGCATTCTAATCGCCGCGAAGATAAATGGGGTGGCAGCGTGGAAAAACGCTTAACATTCCCGCTAGCAATCGTAGACGAAGTAAAGCAAGCCGTTTCTAAACATGCAAAAGAGCCATTTTTAGTAGGCTATCGCTTCTCGCCAGAAGAGCCTGAAACGCCCGGAATCACAATGGCTGATACGTTGAAGTTAGTTGATGCACTAGCAGAAAAAGACCTTAATTACCTTCACGTATCCCTAATGGAATTCTGGTCAAAACCGCGCCGAGGCGTGGAAGATACTCGTTCACGTATTGAAATTATTCAAGAGCGAGTAGGAAGTCGCGTGCCTGTGATGGGCGTAGGTTCTATTCATACAGCAGACGAAGCAGCAGCAGCTCTTGAAACGGGTATTCCACTGCTTGCGATTGGCCGTGAATTAATTATAGATCCAGACTGGGTTCAAAAAGTCAAAGAAGGCCGCGAAAATGAAATTGTGACAACATTAAGCAAAAAAGATCAGGAAAAGCTTGTCATTCCTGATCCACTGTGGCAAGCCGTTATCAACACGCCAGGCTGGTTCCCGGTTGAAGATTAAAAGAAAGACAGAAAAGCGCAAAGACGATGGGACTGCCCCCGTGTCTTTGCGCTTTTTGCTTCTTCATGGAATAGCGCTTTTGAACCATTAATTTACAAATGGGCTTCTTTATGTTTGAATAATAATAGTTTTCTGAAAGTGAGGTAGAAAAATGAAAGCAGGCCCAATGGTAAAAATGATGGTTTCAATGAGTATTTTTGGTTCAATTGGCTTTTTCTCCACACAAACTGGACTGCCTTCTTTTGATTTAGTATTTGTTCGCTGTATTTGTGCAACGCTTTTTCTCGGAATGTGCTGGTTTGTAACTGGTGAATATAAAAGGGAGAAATGGAATGCCAAAGAAATAAAGCAGATTTTACTGTGCGGAATATTTCTTGTGTTTAACTGGGTATTTCTATTTAAAGCATTTGAAATGATGTCCGTTACGGTAGCTATTTCTGTTTATCATCTTGCGCCCGTCTTAGTATTGCTTCTGGGAAGCTGTATCTTTAAGGAGAAATTAACGGTTCTTGGCGTTGTGTCTATTTTTATTTGTTTTGTGGGAACAATTCTGATTATTGGGGGGAAGGAACTTACGATTGATAGCTTCATGTCGTCAGGAATACTGTGGGCGCTTTTAGCCGCTTTGTTTTATGCATGCACGACGCTGCTTGGCAAAGGAATTATTCATACGAGTGCTTACGCTGTTACATTTCTTCAGACTTTTTTAGGAATTTTTTTATTATTGCCGTTTGTTCACTTTAATGATTTTCATCTCCTCACAACGGCCAATTGGACAGCGATTTTAGTAACAGGCTTTGTACATACTGGTTTAGTGTATTATTTGTTTTTCGACAGCCTGCGCTACTTAAAAACTCAGGTAATTTCAGTTCTGGTATTTTTAGATCCAGCCGTTGCTATTTTATTAGATACAGCATTCACGGGATTTCGCCCGACGCTTTTTCAGCTTGCAGGCATTGTTTTGATCTTTTTAGGAATGCTTTTTACTTTGAAGCCAAAACCTTCATCTCAAAAAAGTATTTCCAATAGCAAGATTAAAAAGATCACATAGAATTTCTATTTAATCTGCAGGTGCTCATTTATTAGAAAAAGGGGAGCTAGTCATGAAAGTCAGTAAGCAAAACGCAGAACACTATGTGTGGGGAGGAAAATGCGATGGGTGGCACCTAGTGAAAAATAAAGACGTAAGTATTATTCATGAGCGCATGCCCCCTCATACGAAAGAGGTAAGGCATTATCACACGAGAGCACAGCAATTTTTCTTTGTATTAAAAGGAACAGCTGCTCTAGAAGTAGACGGAATCATTTATGATGTAAAAGCACATGAAGGAGTAGAAGTACTTCCATTCATTCTTCATCAAATGATGAATCGTTCGAGCGAGGAGATTGAGTTTCTTGTTATTTCACAGCCTTTTGCACAAGGAGACCGCGTAGCTGTTTATAAAGAGGAAGACTAAGCATAGATAAGTCTATTTTTACTAGTCCTAACAGTAAGCGAAGAATACCGTCCAGTACAATAGTACCTTTTCATTAAGTAAGTGAAATATTATGCGTAATAAATATAAAAATACTTTTATTGCAGAGCAGAAATGTGGTAAATTAATATGTATGCAATATAGGGAGAACAAAATTTACAAATTAACAATTGTGTAATATTAACATCACGATAAAAAATAAGAGATTACAAGTTAATTTGTGAATTTTGTAGATGACTAAAAAAAGAGATGAAGATGATATTGTTTGACAAATTGAATCATTTTCGGGTAATCTTTTGCAGGACGTAACCGTTACGATTTGATGTAGGGGACTTTCCTGAGATTAGCTGAACATGAAATCTCTACTTTTTAGTGAAAGGAATTTGAAAATGAAAAAACTATTTTCAAAGCCGTTGTTTTACTTTTTTATAGCGGTTTTATTCATGTGGATCAAGTCTTACATGTCTTACAAAGTGGAGTTCAACTTAGATATAAGTGACTCAATGCAAAAAACGTTATTGTTTATTAATCCGATTAGTTCAACCCTGATCTTCTTAGGGTTAGCATTGTTTGCAAAAGGAAAAAGATCCATCGTTTGGACGCTTATTCTTAGTACAATCATGACGGTCATTTTGTACAGCAATATTTTATATTATCGATTCTTCAATGACTTTGTGACATTGCCTACTTTAACGCAAACAAGCAATGTGGGTCATATGGGAGGCAGTATCGCTGATTTAGTAAAAGCTCACGATATTTTTTACTTTGTAGATATCATTTTACTGATTGCGCTATTGTTTGTTAGAAAAATCGAATGGCCAAAAGCACGTCTTAAATTCCGCTATACGTTCATGGTACTAGCGGCAGGAGCTATCGCTTTTGCAATTAACTTGCACTATGCTGAAAAAGATCGCCCTGAATTATTAACAAGAACATTTGATCGCAACTACCTAGTGAAATATTTAGGAGCATACAACTACACGGTGTATGATGCAGTTCAAACGTTTAAAAACTCAAAGCAGCGAGCATTCGCAAGCAGTGATGACTTAACAACAGTGAAAAACTTCAGTACAAGTCACTATGCAGCTCCAAATATTGAGTATGCCGGTAAAGCAAAAGGGAAAAATATTATTAAAATTCATCTAGAATCATTTCAGTCATTCCTGATTAACTATAAGTTAAACGGGCAAGAAGTAACGCCATTTTTAAATTCATTAGCAAATGGAAATGAATTTATGTATTTTGATAACTTCTTCCATCAAACAGGACAAGGTAAAACAGCTGATGCAGAGCTTATGATGGATACGTCATTATACGGCTTGCCTCAAGGATCAGCATTTAGCTTAAAAGGCCGCAACACGTACCAAGCAGCACCAGCGATCTTAGATCAAGAGGGCGGCTATACAAGTGCCGTTTTACACGGAGACTATAAAACGTTCTGGAACCGTAATGAAATTTATAAGCAGTTCGGTGTGGATAAATTCTTTGACGCAAGTTATTACAATATGACTGGTGATAACAAAGTAAACTATGGATTAAAAGATAAGCCATTCTTCAAAGAATCTATGCCAATGCTACAGTCATTGAAGCAGCCGTTCTATGCGCATATGATTACATTAACAAACCATTTCCCATTTGTCCTTGATAAAGGCGATGCTAGCATTGAGCCGGCAAACACAGGAGATGGAACGGTAGACCGTTATTTCCAAACGGCTCGTTATTTGGATGAATCACTGCAAGAATTCTTTACAGAGCTAAAAGCTTCAGGCTTATATGACAACTCAGTTATTATGATTTACGGCGACCACTACGGTATTTCTGAAAATCATAACAAAGCAATGGAAAAAGTTCTTGGCGAGAAAATTACGCCATATAAAAACGCTCAGCTTCAACGCGTACCGTTCTTCCTTCACGTACCAGGTGTAAAAGGTGGAGTGAACCACACGTACGGCGGTGAAATTGACGTAGTGCCTACGCTTCTTCACTTAGTGGGAATTGATAGTAAAGAGTATGTTCAATTCGGTACAGATTTATTATCAAAAGACCACGATCAGGTAGTAGCATTTAGAAACGGTGATTATGTTTCTCCGAAATACACGTCAATTGACGGCAAGTATTACGATACAAACACAGGAGAAAGAATCACAGCAACAGACGAAGCGAAAGCTTATAAAAAGAAAGTTGGAAGAGAGCTAGAACTTTCTGATAAAGTGTTATACGGTGATTTATTACGATTTAATAAATTAGATGACTTTAAAGCGGTCGATCCATCAAAATATATGTATGGAAAAGACCAAGAAACAGAAAAGTAATGTAAGCTTTCACACCATACAATCCAAACAAGCAAGTAGAGGAGCTTTTTAAAAGCTTAGCTACTTGCTTGTTTTATGAGAACTTCATTGAAAAAGAAAGCTGGTGACAGAAACGTGGAGCGAACAAGACGCAAAAGAAGAAGAAGAGTTCGATGGGGCAGAGTGTTCTTTGCTTTGTTGTTTCTTTTTATTATCGTTGGAGGCATATACAGCTATTTCCAATATAAGCAAGGGCTATCGATGGCAAGCGATGGTAAATTTGCGGATGACGGCACGACATTTGAACAGTTTCAAGGCAGTCTCCCAAATAACGGAGAAGTAAATATGCTGCTGTTAGGAAGTGACTCGCGCGGGGAAAAGCATTCTCGTACAGACTCTATTTTAATTGCTCACTACGATTCTAAAAGCAAACACCCGAAAATTGTTTCCCTTATGAGGGATATGTACGTGGATATTCCAGGACACGGCAAGCAAAAGCTGAATGCTGCTTACGCGTTCGGAGGTCCTGAGCTGCTGCGTCAAACAATCAAACAAAATTTTGATATCGATATTAACTATTATGCAGTTGTGGACTTCGAAGGGTTTTCAAAAATTGTAGATACGATTGCACCTGATGGCATTGAAGTAACCGTGCCTCACGATATGTCTTCGGGAATTGGTATGACGCTTCACAAAGGCACCCAAGTTTTACACGGTGAACAACTGCTTGGCTACGTACGTTTTCGCCATGATAACATGAGTGATTTTGGACGCGTTCAGCGCCAGCAAGAAGTCGTTTTAAAGCTTAAAGATGAAGCAGCAAGCCTAAACAGCGTGTTTAAAATACCGAAGCTTCTCGGCGTAATGGATCCTTACATCGATACAAATTTAGATACAAAAAGCATGATGCTTCTAGCTAAAGATGTGGTAACAGGAAACATGAAAGATGTTCAAAGCCTGCGACTGCCGTTAGACGGATCATTTGAAAACAAAACGTATAGCGGTGTTGGGATGGTGCTTGATATTGATTTAGATAAAAATAAAGAAGCGCTGCAAGAATTCTTAAATGACAAATAAAGAAAAGCCTCGAGACGCATGTCTCGAGGCTTTTTCCTTATACATAGACGATGATGCGTTTGAATGACGTAATTAAACTGGTCACTATACCAGAGCATACAACAATGAATAATGAATAAATAGCTGTATCGTTTTGAAGCAGTAAAATACCTGAAATAATAATAGATGCGTCAATCACTAAAATGATGATGCCGGGGTTTAAAGATAACCATTTCGCAAGTATCAGAGAAAATAAGTCGACCCCGCCTTGACTTGCGTGCTGCCGGAGCATGATGCCGGTTCCGATTCCGTTAAAAACACCTCCAAGGCAAGCGCTTAAGATAATGGGAAGGTGAAACATCCCGTGAAGCGGAAACAGCAAATCAATCATAACGGCTGAGAGAACCATGCCATAGATAGCATTTAAAAAATAAGAGCGGTTAAAACCCAGGGCGAGAAGGTAAATCGGCAAGTTTAAGCAAAAAATCATCACACCTACTTTATAGCCAAGTAAATAATTAATGATTAAGCTAATTCCCGTAATGCCTCCTGTTACAAGCTGAAGCGGAAGAATAAAAACGTTAATTCCGATACTAACAAACACACTGCCAATTCCAATTGCAATCAATTTTTTATACATGCTGTCTCATCCTTGTCTATGAATCTCTTTATATGTATATGAAGACAAGCAGAGTTTCAGCACAAAGACCGCTTTAGAAACCATAATGAACGGATTAAATATATGCAAAGGAAGCTGTTTTAAGATGCAAATGTGTTGCATAAACATGGTTCACCATAGACAATAAGAATTAACGAAGAAGGTAAATGGAGGAGAAAAAATTGATCGTTCGAAAAGCTAGAGAAGAAGAAACATCATCTATTGAAACAGTGACGCTTGCTGCTTATGAGCAATATGCAGCTGTAAAATCAGAAGCACACTGGAAAAGATATCGAAAGGGAATTTTACATACCCTGAGTGAAGAAAAGAAATTTGAGTGCATTGTAGCTGAAATCGATGGAGAAATGGCAGGAAGCGTTTTGTTTTATCCCCCAAATACGGATGTATATGGAGGATTGTTAAAACCATTTCCATGGGCTGAAATTCGTCTGCTGGCAGTTGCTCCGTCTCATCGCCGAAAAGGAGTCGCCAATGCGCTTCTTGAAGCGTGTGAAAAAAAATCTCGGGAGCTAGGGTGTTCTTATTTAGGTTTACATACAGATCATTCAATGGAACATGCCATTAAGCTGTACACTAAAAGAGGTTACGTTCGCTTTCCTGATAACGACTTTTATCCGGTAAAAGATTTGCACGTTATGGCATTTAGAAAATCAGTTTAATAAAAAAAGCCTTTGAAATCAATGATTTCAAAGGCTTTTTTGAGATTCTGAATTTAAAATGACAAAAGCGAGAAAAAGAATAGCAGAAGCTAGCCAAACTGCTTTTGTCCCTAGGGTGAAAGTAGAAATAGAACCTAACAATGCGCCGCTCAAAAAAGAGAGGATAATGGCGGTAAAACGAAGGCACTGATAAGCAGCGTTTTCATCGCGTTTGAATATAGCATAGTATGCTGCTTGAGAAGCAGTACGAAGGTTTCCGGTTGTCATGGTTGTATTATATGACCATTTTATCAAAGTTCTAAATGAAGAAACTTGAAGAGCAGCAACAAATGAAATTGTTACTGTAACCAACATATTAGGAACACTAGACGGTAAAAAACCAACGATAATGAGTACGACAATTTCTAAAAGCAATACGATACGAGAAGTATCAGGGAGTACAGATACAAATCGCGGTTGCTTAAATGTTTCGGTTACAGCAACGCCTAGGATAAAGGCTACAATAGGGGGAATATGAAGAAAAGCTTCTGTCCATTGACCTTGCGCTGCCTTTACACCTAATAAGACGATATTTCCACTTTGTGCATTTGCGAATACTCCGTTTCTGCTTATATACGTATAAGCATCAAGAAAACCTCCCACAATAGCTAACAAAATTCCAAGAATAACTGAATTTGCCGTTGCAGCTTTTTTGAATCGTTTCGTTAATTGTAAAAAGTAAGATGATTTGTTTGTGAGCATGTCTTCCTTCTGCCTCCTGAAAATCTAAGATGCATTATCTAGTATAAGCAAAAGAGAAGCTTTTCTTCAATTACTGCGATTTCATATAAAAAAGATAGGGTAGGTCCCTATCTTTTTTGTAATTTATATAACGTGACGATTCCAGTGGCGGTGAGCTGAAATAGCTTCAATAAATTCATCTGTAAAGCGTGTAGTTTCTCCAGTTACGACGCCGGGACTACTATCTAATCCAGCAGCTTGCAGCCACTTAACACCTTCATTCGTCGCCCCAATTGGTTTAAAATGCTTGAATGCTTCTTGAGCAAACGTCAGTGCTTCTTTACGAAACTTCTCATCAGCTGACGAACTTCCGACAACATAAACCGCATCGAATAAGACAGAGTCACTTGTTAAGAAGGTGTGCTGTACTTCAAGCTCTGACCCGTCTGTTCCTTTTACGTTTTGGAGGGTTGTGCTTACAATTTCAGGCTGAATGCCCTGTTGTTTTAAACTGTTTAACACCTGTGGTAGGTCACTGCTAAAGTCATTAGCTACAATGACAGCTACTTTACGCGTATTCGGCTTTTTAATCGTTTGCTCCTGACTAAGAGCCGGAGATGACTTGGTCACTGGCGCGTCTTCTCCAGATGGAGGCGTTGCACCAATCGCTTGTGCTACTTGTTTAGCTAGCACTGTACTGACGTTGGCAAACATATCAACGACCTGCTGCTGAACAGACTTGCTTTTTACTTTTCCAAGTTCAAAGCTAAAAGCACTGATAATATGCTCTTTTTCAGGGGCGCTCATGCTATTCCAAAATAGCGTTGCCTGTGAAAAGTGGTCTTTAAAACTTTCGCTGCGGCTTCGAACTTTTCTTCCTTCCACTTTTTCTTGATAGTGAGCATAACCGCCTTCTGATTCAGGTACAGGAGCCGGCGTGTTGGCTGCAAGAGAGTTTCTGTGATAGCTGACAGGTCCTTTGTTAATCGTTTGACGTCCGTAACCGTCTCGTTGGTTGTTATGAAACGGGCATACTGGACGGTTGATTGGAAGTTCGTGAAAATTCGGACCGCCAAGACGAATAAGCTGGGTATCTGTGTATGAAAACAATCTTCCTTGTAAGAGAGGATCGTTAGAAAAATCAATTCCCGGTACCACATGCCCCGGATGGAATGCGACTTGTTCCGTTTCGGCAAATACGTTGTCCACATTTCGATTTAAGCTCATTTTTCCAACTAGTTTGACGGGAATGTCTTCTTCAGGCCAAAGCTTAGTTGGATCGAGAATGTCAAAGTCAAATTTAAATTCATCTTCCTCATCTATGATTTGAATGCCTAGCTCATATTCAGGATAGTCTCCGTTTTCAATCGATTCCCATAAATCGCGACGATGAAAATCCGGATCTTTCCCAGAAATTGTTTGAGCCTCGTCCCAAACAAGGGAATGCGTTCCAAGCACGGGCTTCCAGTGAAATTTGACAAAATGAGCTTTTCCTTCTGCATTAACTAAGCGAAAAGTATGTACGCCGAAGCCCTCCATCATACGCAAACTGCGTGGAATTGCACGGTCTGACATTGACCACATGACCATGTGAGCAGACTCTTGGTTATTGGCGACAAAATCCCAAAACGTATCATGTGCTGAAGCCGCCTGCGGCATTTCGTTGTGTGGCTCAGGCTTAACAGCGTGAATTAAATCCGGAAATTTAATCGCATCTTGGATAAAGAACACGGGAATGTTATTTCCAACTAAGTCATAGTTTCCTTCTTCTGTATAAAATTTTGTTGCAAAACCACGGGCGTCGCGCACCGTTTCAGCTGAACCTTTAGAACCTGCTACAGTAGAAAAACGGACAAATACAGGTGTTTTTACAGACGGATTCTGTAAAAATTTAGCTTTTGTATATTCACTGAGAGAGTCATACAGTTCAAATTCTCCGTGAGCAGCGAAGCCTCGTGCATGAACGATGCGTTCAGGAATGCGCTCGTGGTCAAAATGCGTCATTTTTTCACGGAAATGAAAGTCTTCCATAAGGGTTGGACCACGTTCACCCGCTTTTAAAGAAAATTCATCTTCGGAAAGCTTTAACCCTTGATTGGTTGTGAGCGCTTGGTTTCGATCATCTGTTTTAAACTGCTCGAGCTGTTCTTGCTTGCTTTTTTCATTTACAGGGTGCTTTTTTGTCATACCTGTCTTCCTCCTTGATCTTCAGTTAATAATCATTACAAAATGTGTACCCTATCAAAAGTTGAAGCAAACAGAAATGTTGGAATTTTTTCGTAGGAAATCCGTTATTTTCTTGTTATGATTATGAATAAGTATTCATAAATACAAAAATAAAAGGAGAGGGGATACATAGATGAAAACACGGGTAACAGATTTATTAGGGATTCAATATCCAATTGTACAAGGAGGTCTTGCGTATTTAGCGTACGCAGAACTTGCCGCTGCTGTCTCAAATGCAGGCGGGCTTGGACAAATCACAGCTATGACGCTCCGAAAACCTGAGAAACTACGAGCTGAAATTAAGAAAGTACGTTCTTTAACTGAGCGTCCTTTTGGCGTTAATTTTGCTGTGGGAGGTCAAACAGAAGGTTCTTATAAAGAACTTCTCGACGTAGCAGTAGAAGAAGGCGTGCCGGTTGTTTCCATAACAGGAGCAAATCCCGCACCTATTTTTGAGAGATTAAAAGGAACGGGAATTAAAACGCTCGTACTGGTAGCCAACGTGCGTCAAGCTCAAAAAGCCGAGAAGCTAGGAGCAGATGCTGTCATGGCAGTGGGGCAAGAAGCAGGAGGACATATCGGACGTGAGGATCTGGGTACAATGGTATTAATTCCTCGAGTAGCTGCGGCTGTGTCAATTCCGGTTTTGGCAAGCGGAGGGATTGGAAACGGACAAGGATTATTAGCAGCGTTATCATTAGGCGCTGAAGGGATAGAAATGGGAACACGTTTTATCGCGACAAAAGAATGTGTAGATGCCCATGATGCATATAAACAAGCTATTGTAGAAGCCAAAGAAACCGATACTGTGGTTATTAAACGTTCGTTCGGGGCACCTGGACGCGTATTGAAGTCCCACTACACTCTTGACATTATCGAGCGTGAGCAGCAAGGAGAGAGGTACGAAGAGTTAAAAGACGTCATTAGCGGAGGGGCAAACTGCCGGTATATTTATGAAAATAAAATCGATGAAGGCTATGGATGGGCAGGCCAAGTCGTTGGACTGATTGATAATATTCCAACGGTGCAAGAGCTTTTTGCCAGTATGATAGAAGAAGTAGAAGTTGGTTCTAAACGACTGCTGAGTATATTGGAAAAGAAGTAGAGATACAAGCCGTCATACCGCAGCAATTATTCGCATATTTATAATCTATATCTCTAAATGAGGTGAGAGAATGAAAAGGATGCGAGCATTTGCTATTATGACGTTTTTAGTAGTAGGTTCAGGGTATGCAGTTTTTACTAAAAAAGAAGAAGTTTTCAAGACTCAGCAAGCACAAGTGTACGAAGAGGCAAAGCCTGTTATTAAACAAATGGACAAACTGGATATTTGGCATAAAATCAGCAGCGGTTTAACTGAAGCGGGCTATGAATCAAGGGGCGTGAATTCTTCCCTTTACTCAAAAGACAGAGTAGAGCTGGATGTGTATATGGAACCTTCCGTTTCAGCTGATGCCAAAACGCAAGAAACGATTAAACAAATGGTATATAAAATACTCGAAGAAAATAAGTTTCAGCAAAAGGCCTTTCATGTAACAATTAAATTCCTGCCCGAAAAACAAGCAAAATAGACTTGTCTCGGCCAGGAAATTTTTTTGTTAAAATGCTTTTTCATTGGCTGCTGGAATACTCTCTGGGAGAGAAATTTCAGCATTTTTGGGCTGATACGCAATTTTTCCGTCCAGCACATCATTTGCTTTTTGTAGATCTAATAAATTTTCCCATCGTGCGATAATAAAAGCAGCTACCGCATAACCAATAATATTAACTGTAGTCCGGTAATTACCCATAAAGCGATCAGGAGCGAGCATCAGAGCAACGGCTGCTACCGGAATGGATCCGGTTGCTGCTGCGGTAGCAGAGAGAGCAACAAAAGCTGATCCTGGAATACCAGCCATTCCTTTAGACGTAAGAAGAAGAACACCAAGCATTAAAAGCTGATCAGTGAGGCTCAAATCCACGCCCGTTGCTTGTGCTAAAAAGACGAGGGCAAGAGACAAGTAAATGGAAGCACCGTCTAGATTAAACGAATAGCCCGTAGGTACAACAAGGCCGACGACTGCTTTGTTGCATCCTGCTTGTTCGAATTTATCCATGAGCTGCGGCATAACGGCTTCAGTGGAACCCGTAGCAAATGCCAGCATAATTTCTTCTCGTATATATAGAATGACTTTCCACAAACTTAATTTTAAATAGATTCGTAAAATAACAGCTAAAACAAGAACAAATGCTAGACAAGCAATTGTCATAGCGATAAACAGCTTTCCGAATGCAGCAAGTGTTCCAAGACCGTACTGACTAACTGCAAATGCCATGGCACTAAACGTGGCAAGAGCCGTTAATTTCATAATGTATCCCATAATTTTAAACAATACATCATTTACTTTCTCCAATACATTTAAAAGTGTCTCTGCTGTTTTTCCACTTATATGGACAAGCGCGATGCCAAACAAACAAGAAATTAAAAGCACTTGAAGCATGGAGTTGCTTGAAAAAGCACCAACTGCACTGTCTGGAATCATATTAAGAAAAAAATCACCTTCACTCGGAAGTTCGGAGCCGTTAGTTTTCGCGTCCACTTCGCTTGTGCTTAAGCTTGAAGGATCAACATTCATACCGGTGCCGGGATTCATTACGTTTGCTACTAATAGACCGATTAATAGAGCGAATGTTGTGACAATTTCGAAGTAAAGAATGGTTTTTCCGCCGATACGCCCAACTGTTTTAATGTTTCCAACCTTGGCAATTCCAACAACGACTACTCCAAAAATAAGAGGAGCAATCAGCATTTTGATAAGCTTAATAAAACCGTCTCCAATCGGTTTCACAGCATTCCCGAAGCTTGGCCACAGATATCCTACGGCTATGCCAAGTACAATCGCCATCATAATTTGAAAGAAAAGACCTTTATAAAAAGGTTTTTGCTTACTTTTTGCCGCTGTTTGTGTCATGTGTTCTCCCTTCGTCGTACAATTTTTTAGATATCACAATAGATGTTATGTTTTTTTACATTTTAACGTAAGGTTGTTTGAGGTGTCATTGGTCTCTTTGACTAAAATTCAATAAAAATATTAGTTGAAGTGTATAAGAAGGGAAGGGAGTGGTTTAAAACATTATTATTTTTAATATAGATCTTTAAAAAAACTAATAAAAAGCACATGCAAAGGCATGTGCTTTTATTTGTTAAATTAATTTAATTCCGCTAATTAGAATGATGGTTGCCATAATGGCTTGAAGCGGTCTTGAAGGCACTTTCGTTGATAAACGGCTTCCGATTAACACACCTGGAATAGATCCAGTTAATAGGTTAGCAGTCAACATGTAATCCACGCTTCCGAAGCTTGCATTTAAAATACCAGCCACCGTAACGAGAAGAAACGCATGTGCAATATCAGTTCCAACTAGCTCAGATGTTTTTAGCTTAAATAAGTACAGCATCGCAATCGCAAATAATGAGCCCGAACCAATCGATGTTAGTCCGACAATGAATCCAAAGACTACACCAATTCCGATTGTTAATCCTTTTTTCTGATTTAAGTCCATTTCTTGAAAACGATTTGGGCGAATGAATTTATCAAAAAAGACGCGAAAGATAATTGAAATGGCAACCAGTGTCATGACATATCCAAGAGCGTGCTTAATAATCGTTTCTTGATGCTCGTGAAAAGATGGAAATGCATGAAGTGTGACAATGGCAAGAACAGCGCTCGGAATACTTCCGAAGGCTAAATATTTTGCTAATTTAAAGTTAATGGTTCGCTGTTTATAGTGCTGAGCGACTCCAAATAATTTTGTGATAGAATTGTAGACAAGATCTGTTCCTACGGCAATGGAAGGGTTAATGCCGAGTACAATCAGTAAAGGTGTTAATAAAGCGGCGCCTCCAACTCCCGTTAAGCCTACTAGGGTTCCGACGAATAATCCCATTAAGGTAATTGATAGTTCCATGTTTCTTCCTCCTACTCTCAAAACCAAGTACATTGATCTGATTATAGAGCATTGTAGCTCATATGTAAATAAAATTCTGAATATTTTTAGTGGAGTTGAAAAGGTTTTCTTTGCCTTCACTATTTTGGGGAACGGACGATAAAGTCATAGGAAGTTATAAAAAAGTAAATAGAATACGTTTATTTGTCTATGATTACGCTCTAATTTGTGTTACAAATGTAAATGCAATAAAAGAGTTTATTTTTATCTCATTTGAAAGACCGGTGAATACATGAGTTTTGTCACGAAAGATTTGTTAATTAATTTTTTATTTATTTTATTGGCGCTGTTTTTAGTGCAGATGTTTTATTTAATCAAGTATGCTAAAAAAATTCATTGGTGGAAAGATCGTTATATCGCGGTATTTCCGATTTTAGCTATTATCTTTTGCCTTTTGTTTCCGGTTAACGGAGCTTATGTCCCCGATGATTATCGAATGGATTTACGAAGAATTCCTTATATTTTAGGAACGCTATATGGAGGCTGGCCGCTAGGAAGCTTGCTTTTTGTCTTTATTTTACTGCTGCGCTTGCTAATTGGCGGGTACGATGTAGGGTTTTTATCAACACTAATTGCTCTTCCGATTTTATCCATTCCTTTATTTTTCATAACAAAATACTTTTTACATTTCTCATTAAAAAATAGAATTATCGTGAGCACCTGTCTTAGTGTAATCGGTTCTTTATTAGCTATGCTTGTATCTATTTTTGTCTTGCACGTAACAAGCATTCCTATTAGCGTGTGGGTTCAATTCGCGATTTTAGATGTAGCAGGCATGTTTGTCATTACCATACTGTGGGAAGCGATACGGGCAAATTTACTAGTACTGCAGCGCCTGATGAAAGCAGAGAAACTAGAAATTGTCAGTCATTTAGCTGCCAGCATCTCTCATGAGGTGCGAAATCCTCTAACGGCAAGCAGAGGATTTATGCAAATGCTGCAAGAAGATGAAAAAGAACCTGCTAAAAAACGCTACATTTCCATTGCGATTAATGAACTAGATCGTGCAAAAGAAATCATTGATGATTACTTGCTGTTTGCCAATTCTGCTCCGGAACGAAATGAAAAAATGAATATTTCAGAAGAGATTCATCATGTCACCCATATTATGACGCCTCTTGCCAATATGAATGGAGTCGCTATTGATTTTACATTTGATGAAGAAGTGAAGTTCTTCGTAATGGGAGAAAGAAGAAAGCTTCAGCAGTGCCTAATCAATTTATTTAAAAATAGTATTGAAGCCATGCAAAATGGAGGCACGTTAACCGTTAAAGTAACAAAAGAAGGCGGAGCTGTTATTGTGGATATTATCGATACAGGCTGCGGCATGACGCAAGAACAAATCAACCGGCTAGGCGAACCGTATTTTACAACAAAAGAAAAAGGTACGGGGCTTGGAACGATGGTATCTTTCAGCATTATTCATTATATGAAGGGAAAAGTGAGTGTGTCTAGCGTAAAAGGAAAAGAAACGTGTTTTTCACTTGAATTTCCACTTTGTGAATAAAGAGCAGCCTTAGGGCTGCTTTTTTTTATACGCAAAAGTTTTAGAGAAAAAGTAAACTGATTATTAAAAAAGTATTGAATTTAATAAATGAAAGCGTTACAATCTATTTAAAGCTATCCGAAACGTTTTGGAGGAATTTTGAGTGACAACGATTAAAGATATAGCGCGAGTTGCTGGCGTATCTGTAACAACGGTGTCTCGGGCTTTAAATGGTTATTCAGATGTAAATGAAAAAACAAGGCAAAAGATTGCAGACGTAGCAAGAGAGCTGAACTACAGCCCTAATACGTTAGCTCGAGGACTGGTTATGCAAAAGTCAAAGACTATTGGACTACTAGTTTCAGGCATCAGCAGAGAGAGCGTAAAAGATAATTTTACATTTGAAGTGCTGTGCGGTGTAAATGAGCGAGCATCTACTTTAGGGTATGATTTGATTTTATTTAATACAAACACGATGATGCAACGAGAAAAAACGTATACCCAGCTTTGTCGAGAGCGAAGGGTGGATGGGGCAATTATTCAAGGTATTAAAAAAGAAGATCCCTATTTAAAAGAAGTAGTAGAAAGTGATATTCCCTGTGTTTTAGTTGATATTCCAGTTCATTCTAATTCAGTGGGCTATGTCACCACTGATAATGCCTTGGGAGCTAAAAAAGCAGTTGAACACTTAGCGAGTCTTGGCCATAAGCATATTGGGATGATTAACGGACATGAAGACGCATTTGTCAGCCAGGAACGTCTCAACGGATACAGAGAAGCGCTCAAAGAATGCGGTTTGTCGTTTCGTTCTGAGTGGGTTGTAAGCGGGAATTTTGAAGAAAAGAAAGCAGAGAAAGCTGTTCGGGAGCTTATAAATCGACATAAAGAGGTCACGGCTATTTTTTGTGCAAGTGATTTAATGGCACTTGGAGCACTAAAAGCATGCAAAGAACTTGGCCTTCATGTACCTAAAGAGATGTCGATTGTCGGATACGATAACATTGTCCTTGCCTCTTATTCGTCTCCAAATTTGACGACAGTAGGACAGGAAGTATATCAGATTGGCTATGAAGCTGCAGATTTATTAATTGAAATGTTAGAAGGAAAAGAAACAAATATGAAGCGATATCTTGATACAAAGCTAATTATTCGAGAATCAACAGATAAAAACCACAATTAGTGGTTTTTATATAATGCAAAACCGAAACGTTTCGGATATTGTGCGCTTTTTCCAAAACGTTTCGGTAAAACTTAGGGGGATGGAAATGGATTACCGTGTTATTAAAGAAAATGACCTATTTTTACTGACTGATCCAGCAGGAAATATCAATGAAAACCATCAGTATGGTTTAGGGCTATATATGAAAGATACGCGTTTTTTGAGCAAATTTCGTTTGAAGATTAATGATACAGATCCTGTGTTATTGTCCTCAAGTGCAGAGGAGAACCTATTAGCTACAATTCTTCTTACTAATCCGCATATGGAAAAAGAAGGAGAGCTTGTACTATGGCGAGAGTCTATAGAAATAGAGAGAAAGCGCTTTATATATGGAGGAGTTTTCTATGAAAAAATAAAGTTAAAAAGCTATTTTCCTAAAAAAATTGCTTTTACATTAAGTATCCAAGCAGATGTCGATTTTAACGATATGTTCATCGTAAGAGGTTTTCAAACTGGAAATGTCGGAAAACGAACGGGGGAAATAAAAGGAGAAAGCAGCCTAACATATACATACAAAGGAGCAGATGATATCAAGCGGGCGACACGGATTCTCTGGGATAAAGAAGCTTCATATATGGATGAGCAAGGAGAGGTTACATTTTCTTTTGAACTCAATCATCAAGAAGAAGAAGAAATTACATTAATGGTTCAGCCGCAAATGGGTGAAAACATTAATGAAAATATTTTATCAGCTGATGAAGCGCTTAGTTTACTAACGCAGTCATATAAAAAGTGGGAAAAATCTTCTACAAAAGTGACAACTGATCATCCGACAATGCAGCGTCTTATTACAAGAGGGCTTAACGACCTGCGCGTACTGTTAACGGATGTAGGATTCGGTGCTTTTCCTGTAGCAGGATTGCCTTGGTTTGGTGTGCCATTTGGAAGGGATAGTCTAATTGCAGCGCTTCAAATGCTTGCTTTTAATCCGGAAGTGGCAAAAGGAACGCTGCGTACGATGGCGGCGTATCAAGGAACAGCAAATGATCCATGGCGTGATGAGCAGCCGGGTAAAATTATGCACGAAATACGTTACGGAGAACTTGCCAACACAAATCAAATTCCTTTTACGCCGTACTATGGAACGGTTGACGCGACGCCATTGTTTTTAATTTTATTAACGGAATATGTAAAATGGACGGGAGACTTGGAGTTTGTACAAGAAATGCACATGACTATTGATAGAGCTTTGACATGGATCAACGATTATGGGGATCGAGACGGCGATTTATTTCTTGAATATCATCAAGAGTCAAGTAAAGGAATTGCTAACCAAGGCTGGAAAGACTCAGGAGATTCTGTTGTCCATCGCACCGGTGAATATGCAAAAACTCCCATTGCTTTAGTGGAAGTACAAGGATATGTATATCAAGCAAAAATGGGTATTGCTTCTTTATATGATCAGTTAAACAAAACAGATGAAGCAAATAATTTACGTAAAGAAGCAAGGCAGCTGCGTAAAAAGTTTAATGAAGCCTTTTGGATGGATGACGTATCATTCTACGCAATTGCACTGGATGAACATAAGAGCCAAGTAGGAACGATTACGTCAAATCCAGGTCATGCGCTTTTAGCAGAGATAATGGATGAGGAGAAATTGCACAAAGTAAGCGAAAGGCTAATATCGGACTCTATGTTTTCGGGATACGGTATCCGCACAATGGCAGAAGGAGAAGCAGGCTATAATCCAATGAGTTACCATGACGGGAGCATTTGGCCGCACGATAATAGTTTAATTGTTCTCGGTTTGAGTAAAGCGAACAAGCAAACAGAAGCCAATAAAGTTATAAAAGGGCTTGTTGATGCAGCAGAACATTTTGAGTACGACCGTCTTCCTGAATTATTCTGCGGCTATTCAAGTAAACTTGACAAACCTGTTAAATATCCTGTTGCCTGCTCACCTCAAGCTTGGGCAGCCGGTACGCCTTTAGCTTTCGTACAGGCGATGCTGAGACTGTTTCCTGATAGCACAGCAGGGACGATACAGATAAATCCTGTGCTCATAGACGATATGAATGAACTCTCTGTAGAAAACCTTGTGATTGGCAGTGGAAAACTGTCATTAACGGTTAAAAAAGAAGAAAGCGAAACTATCATTTACGTGAAAGAAAATACGACAAAATACGAGCTTCTATCTCAATGTAAAGTAAGAAATTATGTAGGTTAATGTTAATTCGACTGGGGCTTATTAAGCGTCTATTAATAAGCTGCAGGTCAATGAAATGAAAGGAGACAGCTAATGAAGAAGTGGGTACTCGCTTTAAGTTTGCTTCTGGCAGTAGCCGGAGCAGCTTTAACTGGATGTTCAAATGTACAAGAAGTTTCCGGGAAAGATGGTCAAGTCGAAATTGTATTAGCCGGCTGGGGAGGCAACCCAACAGAGACGAAGCTGCTTAATCAAACTATTCAAGATTTTGAAAAGCTCCATCCATCGATTCATGTGAAGCATGAAGTAATCACTGATCAATACATGGATATTCTAAAAACGCGTTTAATAGGTGGAAACGGTCCAGATGTTTTTTATCTTGATGCACTTGAAGCGCCTGGTCTTATTAATACAGGAGTTTTAGAACCTTTGAATTCTTATGTAAAGTCTGATTTTGATGTTCAAGATTTTGAGAAACCATTATTGAAAGCGTTTCAAAAAAATGGAGAGACATATGGTTTTCCAAAAGATTACTCCACGTTAGGCTTATTTTACAACAAAAAGCTATTTAAAGAAGCGGGAGTAGAAGTACCAAAAACATGGGGTGAGTTTGAAGAAGTTTCAAAAGTATTTAAAAAGAAAGGGATTCAAGCGTTTGGTGTCACGCCGGAATTAGCACGTATCTTTTATATGGCGCAGGCAAACGGAGGAGACGTGGTAAAGAACAATAAGGCAAATTTTGCTACGAAAGAAGTCGTTGACGCTCTTCAGCCGCTCATCGATCAGCATTTAAAAGATAAAACGTCTGTACAACCCTCTGATGTAGGCGCAAACTCAGGTACGGACATGTTTGCACAACAAAAAGTGGCTATGGTAATTGAAGGGAATTGGATGATTCCGTTTCTACAAGAGTCCTTTCCAAAACTTGATTACGGTACAGCGGAGGTTCCGACAATAAACGGTCATAAAAATACGATGGCATTTACGGTCGCGTATGTAATGAATGCTGACTCGAAAAAGAAAAAAGCGTCTTGGGAGCTCATTCAGTACTTAACTGGTAAAGAAGGAATGGAAACTTGGACAAGTAAGGGGTACGCATTGCCAACAAGAAAATCCGTAGCGGATAAGCTTGGTTTTGCTGAAGATGAAAAACGCGGTCCGTTGGTAAAAGGAGCTGCTTATGCTACTGTCTGGCAAGATGGTCCGTATTTGCCTATTATTATGAATAACTTTAATAACCAGTTTTTAAGCGCCTTTTTAGGACAAAGTGATTTAGAAACAGCTTTGAAAAAAGCACAAAAGCAGGCAAATCAAGAGATTAGTATTTATGAATAAGGCTTGGCGGGGGAGTGGAGGAAATGAAAAACGGAAAAATACGAACGTACAAACCTCGTGATGTAGGGCAAGGGTATGCTTTTATGACACCTACACTGTTTGTACTGTTGCTGTTTGTGATTGCACCTATTTTTTATGCCATCTTTTTATCTTTACATAAAGTTCAATTGTTGGGAGGGACTGAGTTCCATTTTCGAGGGCTTGAGAACTATCTGAAGGTTCTTGAAGATGACAAAGCTAAAATTGCTCTTTGGAATACGGTGAAGTATGTAGTAATTGTTGTACCGGTACAAACCGCATTGGCACTTATACTGGCTGCCACATTAAATGCAGGGCTGAAAGCAGAAAAAGTTTTTCGTATTATTTATTTTTTACCTACGCTTACATCATCGGCTGTATTAACGCTTATTTTTATGTGGATGTACAATCAAAATGGAATTGTGAACGAGTTTTTAAAGTTTGTTGGCCTTCCGACTTATAATTGGCTTGGAGATCCGCAGGTCGCTTTGATTGCCATTATGATTATGAACATCTGGGCAACAGCTCCATTTTTTATGGTTATTTATTTGGCAGCTTTGCAGGATGTACCAGATTCGCTGTATGAAGCAGCTCAGTTGGATGGTGCTAATGTGTTTCAACGATTTTGGCATATTACAGTTCCGAATCTGCGTCCGGTTACATCGTTCGTGGTAATCATGGGACTAATTGGTACGTTTCAGCTGTTTGATCAATCGTTTATTTTTTCAGGAGGTTCAGGGGGACCTAATAACTCGACTCTGACTGTTGTTCTTCTTATTTATCAATATGCATTTAAAAATTTAGGAACCATGGGATATGCTGCAGCACTAGCCTTTATGCTGGCGCTCGTGATTTTGGTGGCAACGGTTCTTCAGCGAAAGTTTTCAAAAGAAGAAAGTATGTACTAAGGGGGGAAGAAAAAGATGAAGAAAAAAACGGGAGTCCTTATTTTATATGCTATCTTAAGCATATACGCACTGATTACGCTAATTCCATTTATTTGGGCGCTGTCAGCTTCTTTTAAAACGCTTGAAGAAATTGTGTCAGGTACGGTGAACTTTATTCCGAAACACTTTACGCTAGACAACTATAAACAAATCTTTGTGGAACAAAAGCTGTTCCCTCGCTGGATGTTTAATAGCTTATTTATTGCTGTAGTAGGAACAGCTCTGAATTTGCTATTTAACTCAATGGCTGGTTATGCCCTTGCACGCCTCAGTTTCCCGGGAAAGAAAAGTTTGTTTATTATTATTTTAGCTGTGCTTATGATTCCTGGACAAGTAACCATGATCCCTAATTTTTTAATTTTGAAAGAGTTAGGCTGGTTAAATACCTATCAGGGAATGATTGTACCCGGAATGGTGAATGCGACATTTATATTTATGATGCGTCAATTTTTTATTAATTTCCCAAAAGAGCTTGAAGAAGCAGCGGAGTTGGATGGGTTATCAAAGTTTGGAACATTCTTCAAAATAGTCCTTCCACTTGCAAAACCTGCCCTAGCAGCACAAACGATTTTTGTATTTATGGGATTTTGGAATGATTTTATGAAGCCTTTAATTGTGATGTCTGATGAAAATATGTTTACATTAACTTTAGGGCTTAACACATTTAAAGGTCAGTATATCAGTTATTGGAACTATATTATGGCAGCTTCCATGGTTTTTACACTTCCCATTTTACTCATTTATGCGTTTTTTAATAAATATTTTATTAAAGGAATCTCGTTTACTGGAGGAAAATAAAAAAGAGGCTGGGATAAAAATATTTTAGTTAGAATTATAAACGAACGATTAATTAAAAAATATTAATCGTTCGTTTTTTTGTTATATTGAAGGGCAAGGCGAAGGCTACTGCGGGAAAAGAGGCTCACCGGCCGCCCGCGTAAAGCGAAGCCTTGCACGGAAATCAACAGCGGTGTAACAAGTAACTTATACTAACTCCTTTATTCAATTTGTTCGACTTTAAATTGAAATGATTTAGTTACGTCTTAAACGCTTTTTAATGAAGTTCACTCACATACTGATCAATCATCGTTTGCAGTTCCTCTAGGGGCGTTTTACTGTTGTTAACAGACAGCTGCTTTAACGATTGAAGGGCACTATCCACAACAAACTTGCGGGGATTTGATTGTTTAAACAGCTCTTCTTCAATAAAACTAATAAGCTCTGTGCATTTTTGACGCTCAAATTCATCAGTAAATTGTTTGTGAACTTGTTTTTTTAAATCGATAAGTGCTGCAGAAATGTCCTGTTCTATTTGATTTTTAGTATTCGGGCAAGATGGAAGCCATTCTTTAATCGTTTGCGGATCGAGCAAAATGTCTCCTGCATTTGCTACTTCGTCTACAAGAGGAAGCAGGCGCTTGACACTGTAGCTTATGATCTCATGCGGGTCAGTATTTGTGCCGTTAACCATAAAATTATAGTGAAAGTTGCGATGAAGCATGCCAAGAAACATAATTGCACAATCTAGCAGGTACGGTTTCTTTTCTTGTCCAAATAAATCAATGAACCGCTTGTAAACCCAGTTTACTTCAATAAACTGGGTTTTTTTTATGTATGCTTTTAAATCAGGATCATTGGAAACAAATACTTCTTCAAGTAATGTAAAAAATTTATGTTTATGATGGTTTTTCATCTGTGCATCAATCTGTTTAACAAATACATCTACATCGGTCAGGCTTTTACCAACCAGCAGCTGGTTTCGCTCTTGTTCAATTGTTGTATGGAGCCAGGTAAAAACAGCGATTAATAATTCATTTTTTGAAGAAAAATAGTTGTAGAATGTTCCTTTTGAAATGCCGCTATAATCAATGATGTCTTGAATAGACGTAGCTTGAAATCCTTTTTCAACGAAGAGATGGTGTGCATTTTTTACAACTTGCTGTTTTCGGTTATTCATTATTATCACCTAAATATAAAATTAGACTCATGGTCCAACTTTATGATACATGATTTAAAGCGTTTACACAAATGTTCTTTTTTTAAAAAATGGACGATATCACGACAATGTATTGATATAAAAGGGTTATAGGAGTAAAAAAGTCGGTAAAATAAAGGACATGAACGCAAGATTTTTCGCTTGCATAAATTGAACTCACAGTATAATATACTCTATGTAGAACATGTGTCTAAAAAAATGAACTTGAAGTATAAGGAGGTACAATAATGAGTCAATCGATAAATCAAATGGAAAAGCCGCCTTATGGCATAATTGCTATTTTGTTAATAGGCGCTTTTATCTCATTGTTGAATGAAACGTTATTAAACGTGGCGCTGCCATCTATTATGAAAGACTTAGATGTGACAACGTCAACTGTCCAGTGGCTTTCTACTGGTTATATGTTAGTGAATGGTATTATGATTCCAACTACCGCTTTTTTAATTCAGCGCTATTCTGTCAGAGGCTTATTTTTAACGGCTATGACTTTATTTACAGCAGGAACAATACTTGCCGGCGCTTCGCCCGTATTTTCGGTATTGTTAACCGCTCGTATTATTCAAGCATCAGGCGCAGCCATTATGATGCCGCTTTTAATGAACGTATTGCTCACAAGTTTTCCATTAGAAAAACGCGGAGCTGCGATGGGGATTTTCGGTTTAGTTATGATTTTTGCTCCGGCAATTGGTCCTACATTATCAGGGTGGCTAATTGAACACTATGAGTGGAGAATGCTGTTCCACCTTGTTACGCCAATCGCGGCAATTGTATTAATAGGCTCTTTCTTCCTATTAAAAGACAAAAAAGAAAAAGTGGAAATCAATTTGGATTTCCTATCACTTGTGTTATCTACGATTGGATTTGGAGGACTTCTATACGGGTTTAGCTCAGCAGGGGATAAAGGCTGGGATTCTGTGGAAGTATACGGCACCATTATCGTAGGAGCTGTGGCGCTGATTTTATTTATTACGCGTCAGTTCAAGCTGAAAACACCTATGCTTGAATTCCGAATTTTTAAATATCCAATGTTTGCTTTATCATCAACGATTTCAATGGTGATCACAATGGCATTATTCTCAGCCATGCTGCTAATGCCAATTTATGTTCAAACGGTACGAGGCATTTCTCCGCTTCATTCAGGATTACTAATGCTTCCGGGTGCGCTGCTAATGGGTGTGATGTCACCGATTACCGGAAAATTATTTGATAAATTCGGAGCGCGTGCACTGGCTGTAACGGGTCTAACGATTACAGCCGTTACGACGTATTTCTTCAGTAACTTAGAGCTTGATACGACGTATACAACGCTCATTACGCTTTACACGCTTCGCATGTTCGGAATGTCTATGGTGATGATGCCGGTTATGACAAACGGGTTAAATCAGCTGCCGCAGCGCTTTAATCCGCATGGTACTGCGATGAATAACACGCTTCAACAAGTATCGGGAGCTATTGGTTCGGCTCTTTTAGTAACGGTGATGTCAAACCGTACAGCTACGCATGCAAAAGAGCTCGCTCAAGATGCAATGAGCGGAGCAGGAGCAGCGAATGCAACGGCAGCCGGGGCAGCTCAAATGAAAGAACAAATTGGGATGCAGGCAATGGTACAAGGAATTAACGATGCGTTTGCCGTCTCAGTAGTACTAGTGGTGGTTGCCTTAATTCTTTCATTGTTTATGAAACGCGCCACGCCGGCAAGTGAAGATGAAGTGATAAAGGAAAAAGCAGGACGCGAGCAGTTTGCTAAATAAAAAAGAAATCCCCGCTGAGACAGCGGGGATTTCTTTTAGCTTGTATATCTAAAGCTTAAGCCCATTTTCTTTAATAATTTCCGGTAGCCGATGGACGTTTGATCAGCCATAATATGCGCTTCCATCTGCAGGTCTAAAGGCAAGTCTTCAGGTTTTTGGTTTTCAACCATTTCACGGTCTTCGTCAAAGACGCGAAGGTTAAAGTCATACACACCTTCAACGGGAGAATCTTTGTCAAAGTTTCGAGCGATTGGTGCGAATAAACGTGTTTCGCGGGCTGAAATAGGAGAGACTGCATTCATAATCCACAGCTCTGCGCCTTCTGGGAAGTATACTTTTAGCGTAGCTGTAAACGGCGGATAAACATCAAAGACGCGAAGCCATTTAAAATCAGGTGGATTTAAATGCTGCTGTTCTTTGGAATAATTGCTCACGGTGCTGGTATATTCTACATGAAGCCCATAGTCTGTATCGCTTACTTTATATTTAGGCACAAAGGCGTTGTTTCGATCACCAAATGTGTCCGTGTGCACCCAAGCAAAATGAGCTACGTCTAAAAAGCCTTCCATTTGACGACCGGCCGAACCCATGATATCAAAGCCCGGACAAACAATTTGCTGAAAATCAGGGTCCTCCCAAGCATCGAAGTAAGGCAGGTTATCTTGTTCTCCTGTCAGGGAAGTCCATACTAATCCAAATCGTTCAATAACTGGATAGACGGCCATACACAGGCGGGGAGAAATGTTGGCATCAGGGTGAGCTGGAATCGACGTGCATGCGCCGTCCGTTGCATAGCGGAAGCCGTGGTAAGGACAGACAATTTCATCATCTTCCACCCAGCCCATGCTAAGCGGGGTGCCTCGGTGAACGCATAAATCACGAGCCGCTACTACTTTGTTTGTCGTGCGGTATAGAACTAGATTTACATCTAGTAGTTTTACGGACGTTGGTTTCTCTGTTACATCACTGCAGCGGGCGACCGGGTACCAATACTTGGCGAGCGTCGTCCAATCTTCCAGGCTGAACGTGCAGTCTCTTGGGTAGGGAGTTGCCGTTTTTGATTTGGTCATGGTTGGTTGTTGTTCCATCTATTTTCTTCCCTTCTTTTGTAAGCTCTTTTACTAAGGGTAATATAAAAAAAGAAAATTCACACAATTTATGTAAGGAGTTCTAACATAAAATATGGAACTTTGTAGAAAGTGCGAATTTCAGAAGACGCAAATTAGAGAATATACCAATAAAAAAATTTAAAAAAGCGCTTCCTAAATAAATTTAAACGTGATATAATTTTCCAAGACGCTGGTGTAGCTCAGTAGGTAGAGCACTTGCATGGTAAGCAAGAGGTCGCAGGTTCGATCCCTGTCGCTAGCATACTAAAAAAACCTTCTTTCTTGTTGAAAGAAGGTTTTTTTATTTGTGTTGACTTTAAAATTCTTCTCCGAATTATTCTTCCCCGCCTTGTGAAAACTTTAACAGTTTGATAGCCTTATTAGGAGGCTGTGAGAAAACATGTGTATCTTTTCCACTATGTCTTATGAATCATATTTAGAAATATTCTTAAAAGAATGTTTATTGCCTCTAAGTATTGGGTACACGAAACTAGGGGTTAAATTTCAACAGGGAGTGTGAACGATAATTTGATTACGTTTAAGAATGTGTCAAAGCAATATCCAGACGGTACGACCGCCGTGAAAAATATTAATCTAGAAATTAAAGAAGGGGAGTTTTTCGTTTTAATTGGTCCGAGTGGGTGTGGGAAGACAACCACCTTAAAAATGATTAACCGTCTTCATGATATTACCGAAGGAGAACTATACATAAAAGATAAGCTCGTATCGGCCCACAACATACATAAGTTACGCTGGAACATTGGCTATGTCCTGCAGCAGATTGCTCTTTTTCCTCATATGACCATTGCTGAAAATATAGCCATTGTACCCGAGATGAAGCATTGGAAGAAAAACAAAATCAAAACGCGCATTGATGAACTGCTTACCTTGGTAGGACTAGACCCAAAGCAATATAGAAACCGAAAGCCGTCTGAGCTCTCAGGTGGCCAGCAGCAACGTGTAGGTGTAGCACGTGCCCTCGCAGCCGATCCCCCCGTTATTTTAATGGACGAACCCTTTAGTGCCCTCGATCCGTTAAGCCGCGAACAGCTTCAGCAAGATATTATTAGCTTAAAAGAAAAAATCAAAAAAACATTTGTGTTTGTTACGCATGATATGAGCGAAGCGATGACGCTTGGAGATCGTATCTGCCTGATGAAAGATGGGGAAATTGTTCAAGTTGGAACCCCGGAGGAATTCATTCAAAAGCCTAAAAATGAATTTGTAAAAACATTTATTGGAAATCAAGGCAATGCTTTATTTGAGACATTGGATATGTTTGTCAAAGAAAGTGAACAGCCAGACGTAGAGCCTACTGAAGAGCTAGCTTCAACCGCCACTGTTCAGCAGGCAATGGACGCCCTTTACGACCATGAAGCAATAGCCGTGAAAAAAGGGAGCAAACGCATTGGCGTTGTAACGCGCAAAAACCTATTAGCGTTTCTTTCTGATAAAACGAAAGAAGGAGGAACGCTGTAATGAATGCACTAAGCACATTATTAGATCAACGAGGAGATGCACTGTTTCAAGCTCTTCTTGAACACATTCAAATTTCCGTACTGGCTCTTGTTATCGCCGTATTAATTTCAGTGCCGCTCGGACTGTACTTAACGAGGCATGACGGCATTGCTGAACCGATCATTGGCGTAACAGCCGTACTGCAAACCATTCCTTCACTCGCTTTATTAGGATTACTGATTCCTCTTGTCGGAATTGGAACCTTTCCCGCGGTTATTGCACTGTTTTTATATTCGCTTCTTCCTATTGTACGAAATACATATACCGGAATTAAAGAAGTGGACCCATCTTTAATTGAAGCATCCAAAGCCATGGGGATGAACTCGTGGAGACGATTAATCAAAGTAGAACTTCCTCTAGCACTTCCTGTCATTATGGCCGGAATTCGCACAGCGATGGTACTCATTATTGGTACAGCGACAATCGTGGCTCTTATCGGAGCGGGCGGACTCGGAAGCTTAATTTTGCTTGGTATTGACCGAAGCGATAATAGTTTGATTTTATTAGGAGCCATTCCAGCCGCATTATTAGCGCTTATTTTTGATGGAATTCTGCGAACGATTGAACACTCAGCTAAAAAAGGGTCCAAAAAACGCTCGTTTATTATGATCATCGTATTAATACTCATTCTTGTTTCTCCGTTTGCAGCGATGAGCGCAACAAAACCAGACCTTGTTATCGGAGGGAAGATTGGTGCAGAACAAGATATTTTAATTAATATGTACAAAGAATTAATTGAAGATCAAACCGATATGAAAGTAAATCTACGTTCGTCGCTTGGGAAAACGGTATTTGTATTTGAGGCTCTGCGTAACAAGGAAATTGATTTGTACCCTGAATATACGGGTACAGCCATTGTGACGCATCTAAAGGAACAGCCGGACAGCAAAGATGAAACAGAGGTGTACAAGCAGGCAAAAGAAGGATTTCAAAAGAAATTCGGCCTTGTCTATTTAGATCCAATGAAGTTTAATAATACGTACACATTGACCGTAACAAAAGAATTCGCTAAAGAAAATAATCTAACAACTATTTCAGATTTGGCAAATGCAACAGATAAAGTAAAAGCAGGGTTTACGCTTGAGTTTAAAGATCGTGAAGACGGCTATGTAGGCATTCAAAAAGAATATGGCCTTACCTTCCCGAATATTAAAACGGTGGAGCCGAAGCTTCGCTATCGCGCTGTAGAAAAAGGCGATATTAACGTGCTTGATGCTTACGCAACGGACCCTGAAATCAAACAGTTTGGTTTGAAAGTCTTAAAAGACGATCAGCAGTTCTTCCCTCCGTATCAAGGAGCGCCTGTGCTTCGTGAAGATACGCTAAAAGAGCACCCTGAACTGAAAAAAATCTTAAATCAACTGGGCGGTAAAATCAGTGATGACGAAATGCGTGAAATGAACTATCAAGTAAATGCGAAAGGAAAAACGGCTGAAGAAGTTGCTCATCAATTCTTAGTGAAAAAAGGATTAATTAAGGAGTAAAAACGAAGAAAAAAGCTAGGACAACAGTATGTTAGTTGAAAGAAAATCCGAACGATGAATCGTTCGGATCTTTTTATTTTAGTTGTTTCTAGCAGTTGATTGGAGGGCAACGCGAAGACTCCCGCGGAAAGCGAAGCCTTGCATGGAAATCAACTGCGGTGCAAGAAGTGATCCATACTTGATTATTTACTCCATTCGTCCGTCTTTAGATTGGCGTGATTTCGTTATGTCTCAATCTCTTTTTAATGCGGGAGAAGCATTAATGAAAATGAGGCCTTATGAACAAGCTAAAGGTACCGAATTTGTTTTCTGATGGAAGGGAGGCGCTTTTATGAATTCATTTTTTACGTGTCATCCTGTACAACATTCCTTTCAGCTTTTTTCAGTTGAACATCTTGTAACTTTAGCTATTATCGTGATCATAGGAGCATTTATTTTTTTGTGTCGAAAGCAGCTGCGAAAAAAGATGTTTGTGTTCATTTTGCTTTCACTGATTCTAATTGCTTCAGAAACAGCCTACCAGGCTTGGGAAATCAGCTGCCATCAGTGGTCCGCTGAAACTTCCTTGCCTCTTCAGCTCAGCGATATAGTCGTGCTGCTGGCTGCTGTTATGCTGATAACCAAAAGCAGGCTTCTTTTTTATTTTGTGTACTTCGCAGGAATCAGCAGCTCTGTTCAAGCGATGATTACCCCGGACCTTGGCGGCTATGCGTATGCCCAGTTTCGCTATGTGCAGTTTTATGTATCGCATGGCGGTGTGGTACTTGCTTGCTGTATGCTAATTGCTGTCTGCAGATATGAGCCGACGTTTCGTTCTTTATGGGTAAGCGTAGTATCTGTTAATCTGTACGGAGGTTTTATCTATGCTATGAATCGTTTACTCGGGGCGAATTATTTATATATGATGAAAAAGCCAGAGCACGCTTCCTTACTGGATGTTCTTGGACCTCATCCTTGGTATTTAGTATGGATTGAAGGAATCATGATTCTTTGCTTTCTTGTCCTTTATCTGCCGTTTTGGGTACATAAAAAAATTAAAGGTGATAAAAACAAAGTCAATTTTATTGAAGCAGAATGATAATACTGGTAGTTTATAAGTGTAAACTAACTCAGATTTTCTGAAGGAAAAGGAAAGAATGACTGAACAAGCCGTTAGAGGCAAGCATAAAAATAGAAAAGAATAAAGCAAGCACAAATATCAGAAGGAGAGTATCAAAATGAAAACACTGGTTATTTTAGCGCATCCAAGCTTAGCATCTTCTCGTATTAATAAAGCGTGGGCAGAGCGAGTAAAAAAAGAAGAGAATGTGTACGTTCATGATTTATACGCAAACTATCCCGATTTCAAAATTGATGTAGAAAAAGAGCAGGAGTTAGCTGTTCAATTCGATCGTATTGTTTTTCAATTTCCATTTTACTGGTACAGCTCACCAGCACTCTTAAAAGAGTGGCAAGATGTTGTCTTAACATACGGCTGGGCTTATGGAAGCAAAGGTACTAAACTTCAGGGAAAAGAGTTTGTCGTAGCTACTTCGACAGGGGGCCCTGCAGAAGCTTATCAAGAAGGGGGATACAACCGTTACCCAATGAATCATCTGCTTCTTCCTTTTCAAGCTATGGCAAATTTAACAGGTATGAAGTTTCAAACGCCATTTTTATTTCAAGGAGCAGGCGGTGATCTGAGTGACAAAGTTATTCAAGATAGTGCAGAAAGCTACGCTCGATTACTAAGATAATAAAAAAAGCCGCGTCACAGCGGCTTTTTAATTTGCGTTTGTTCGTGAGAAAGAAGTAAGCAGCTTTTGAGGAGCGATATCTAATCCTTCAATCAGTAGTCCTGTCATAGCCGTTAGACTCCCGACTTCAAAAGATTCCCCGGCTCTCCAAAATGCTGATTCACCTTGTTTGATATAAATTTTCAGTCCGTTATCGCCAGCTACCCAGCCTTCCCCGTGAACGACTAAAAGAAGCTGTGGAATCGTAGCTTCTTGACGAGGGGTATAATCATTTTCTTGAAAAGATAAAAAGCTGATTTTGACATCTCCAGTATGAGAAAGTAATGGGTTTACTTTATAGGTAGAATGAAGAAAGGAACGCTCTTCTTCAGCTTGAAAACCATATAATTTCATCATTTCATCTCCTTGGCTAAAAAATATAAAAAGAAGTCCTTCTCCTTTCATATACGCATGTAACAGCAAAAATAGAACTCCAAAGAAACGGCTGTTTCTAGGAAAATGGCTTCATTTTTTGTCGAAGCTGAAAATTTTTTGAAGGATAGGGAGGAAAAACAGAAGTTTTTTTGAATAGTATAAAAAAGGTGTCCGCTAATGGACACCTTTTCCTAATTTAAAAATGATTGTAACGCTTGTTTGTTTTCTTCAAGGTCGATGCTTAAAACAGCACCAATACCGGATATTCGTTCGTTTGAATAGGAACCTTCAACCGGTAAACGAAGAGATTTTAAATCTGGCTGATTTCCAACTAAAAAATCTTTTCCTATCACAATAAATGTTTTTGGCGGAATATTTGTATCCACATATGGATCAATGACTCCCCATAGCTTAGGAGCTTTCGCCAGCGTCTTTACTTGAAGAGCTTCATCCATTAATTTACCGATCACTTCTTGTTGACGCTTCACGCGCCCGAAATCACTTTGGCTATCATGTCGGAATCGCACGTATCCTAGTAATTTATCTCCGTGAAGAGTTTGTTTTCCAGGTTTTAGCGTCATGCCAATTCCTGATGACATTTCGTGCGGCACGGTAACCGTAATTCCCTCAGGGGCAATCGTATCGGCAACTTTAGAAAAACCTTTAAAATCAACAACGGCATAATAGTTTACATCTATGCCGAAATTTTCTTTAATTGTCTTACGCATTAATTCGGGACCGCCAAATGCATAGGCTGAATTTAATTTGTTTTTGCCATGTCCGGGAATATCCACATATGAATCACGCATCAAAGAAACAATTTTAGGCTGATTGCTGTCTTTGTCATAATGAGCAATCATGATTGTATCGGCACGCGAATGTTCTTCACCTCGAGAGTCAATTCCAAGAAGCAGCACATTCATGCTATCTAAATTGGCACTTGCACCATTAAAATCAAATTGTCCATCTTTCCCAAAAGCTCCGTCTGCTTCTGCTAACCCTTGTTGGTATTGATAATACACATACGCACCAGCGGCAATTACAAGAATGAGAAAGAAAAGAAGTAGCTTTCTAAAGCGTTTCTTTTTTCTTTGCTTTTTTCTTTTATGTTGTTTACGTTCTGTACGTTCTTCCAAATGTCTCACCATCGCATTCAAAAATATTAATACTTTTTTGTTTGAAACCAATTATGCAAAAAATTATAAAACGACATAATAAAATTAACACTAAGGAATTAGATTAGCAAGTACGTTCACTAGTAAATCTGTGAAGACAGCTAAAATAAGAGAAGTGTACAAATAGAAGAAAGAGGAAATAAAGGTTATTTTTTTCGAGGATATTTGTTATAATCTATCATAGTTAGGGAAAAAGTTCTGTCTTTTAAGAATGGAATAAGAGGAAAGTCTCTGTTTGTGGAGAATCAAATATAGGTCTAAATGTAGAAAAAAGGAGTGAAGCGAATGAGTATATATGTGTCATCTTCGAACCTTGTGCTGATTCCAGAAGCGGCGTTAAGTCATTGGAAACCTTATGGCGCGGGGGAATTGACCGGAGCTATTATTTCAGGTAAAGATAGTGCTGAAATAATTAAAGAGCTTAATCAATCGTCTATTCTGCCTTTTACAAGTTTTTTCTATCGAAAGCATTTTGTTATTCTGTTTGATAAAGAACAAGTAAAAAATCATTTTGAACAGCTGCTTTTATTATATAAATCTCAGGGCTATATTTTTTATTCTTCTACTTTATACGATGATCACTGGTCCCAGGTCCTTGAAGGAACGAAGCAGCTGTTAACGGTAAATGGACAGGTGGTGCCGGTGCTTGAGCTTGAACAAAACGGTGAATTTGATGTTGTGCGTGATGAAGGCGGTCTGCACATTGTGATAGATGATGACGAAGACGAAGAGAAGCAGCTAGAAAAAAAAGTTCATGAGCTTCCGCTTGAAGAAGGTACCTATTTTATTGGCGATCCCGGATTTGTTGAAAACCGAGACATGCTGGTAAAAGAATATTTTCCTAAAGGTACGTACGAATTTATTTATAGATACGGAGAAAATGGCTGGCTGATGAAAGTAAGTATTCAGCGAAAAGCGATTAAAGAGCAGCTTACTACTCTTCACGCGGCTTTGTCTTAACCTCTATTCATTGTACAATATTGCTAAATAACTATGTTATAATAGTAATATTGCACAATGAAAGGGGTTTTTTTAATGGAAGCACGTTTACAAAAAGTCGTATCGTGGCTAAAAGAAAAGAATGTAGAAACGGCCTTTATTTCGTCAACCGAAAACGTATTTTATTTAACTGGATTTCACACGGATCCGCATGAGCGTTTGCTTGGCTTATTTGTGTTTACCGAAGCGGAGCCGATGCTTGTTTGTCCATCAATGGAAGTGGGACAAGCAAAAGAAGCCGGCTGGAAGTTTGATGTGATTGGATATGAAGACCATCAAAATCCTTGGGAACTTATTAAAGAAGCTTTACATAAACGAAACGTAATAGATGTGAAAAAGGTTGCTGTAGAGAAAGAGCAGCTGCTGTATGCGAGAGCCGAAGAACTGCTTAGCCTATATCCAAACGCTGAGCTAGTCGGAGCAGAAGAGAAGTTAAATCAGCTGCGTTTAATTAAAGATGAGCGTGAAGTTGAGATTCTGCAAAAGGCAGCTGCCTTAGCTGATTTTGGTGTAGAAGTAGGCGTAGCTGCTTTAAAAGAAGGCGTTACGGAAATGGATGTTCTGGCTAAAATTGAATACGAGCTAAAGCGAAAAGGAATTCGTGAGATGTCGTTTTCAACGATGGTTTTATTTGGTGAAAAAACGGGAGAAGCGCACGGGAACCCAGGTCTTCGCACGTTAAAGCCAGGAGATATGGTTCTGTTCGATTTAGGTGTAGTGCTAGACGGATACTGTTCAGATATTACGCGTACAGTCGCTTACAAGTCCATTAATGATAAGCAAAAAGAAATCTATGAAACGGTACAGCGCGCCGAGCAGGCAGCTCTTGAAGCTTCCAAGCCCGGCACTCGCATTGGCGACTTGGACATGGTAGCACGCAATATTATTACAGAAGCAGGGTATGGAGAGTATTTCTTGCATCGTCTTGGTCATGGTCTTGGCATCAGCGTGCATGAGTTTCCTTCAATGAGCCGCAACAATGATGATGTGCTTCAAGAAGGCATGGTATATACAATTGAACCGGGTATCTATATTCCAGGACTCGGAGGCGTGCGTATCGAAGATGATGTAATCATTACAAAAGATGGATACGAAACGTTAACGAAATACCCAAAAGAATTACAAATTATTTCATAATAATGTCATAAAAAATAGAGGCTGCCATGGTGCAGGCTCTATTTTTTATGGGAAAAGAAAAAATTGGTTAAGGTTTCTTGTTTGCTTCTTGGTACAATTTCATAGTATGTTACGAAACGATAACATTTCTATCACATTTTCTAAAAACTATATCGTAAGCGAGTGCAGTAGTATATGCTGTACAGTAGGGAGCTTTTTAAGGTCGCAAGCAAGGAGGTTTTTTATGAGTAATTTTACAAAAGATGAAGAATTAATTATACATAAAGCAATAGATGTATTTGGTCAAAAGGATCGAATTGAAGATTATTCAGATGAAAGAAAAAAGCATGGTATTCACGTTGTGGCGTGTGAAAACCATCCGCGTCAAGACGTAACCGCGTATGCAACGCTCGGTGGACATCAATGTCCGACAGGCTATACAGTTGGAGGGATCCCGCTTCGAATTGAAATCGTTGGGGCTTGTCATGAGGAATTCGGTATTTATTCTGCTATTTTAGCAAACTGTATTTTCCATATGATGAAATCTCATGTGTCCATCTTCCCAGGAGCTATTTATAAAGACGTTATTGCAGTCCTTGATGACAGCTTTCATATGCAGCACATTTTGCTGATTCCGCCGTTTTTATGGGATAATTTTTCAACGATTGAACTATCTGATAAAAAAGTAGCGTTCCTGCAGGCCGTTCCGATTTCAGAAAATGAACGTGCTTTTGCACTTGAGTACGGGGTAGATTCGTTGCTAAGCCGCTTTGATGCTGAGCAGGTGAATGTCTTCAATTTAGAAAGAAGATCTGTTGTATAAACAAAAAGAGCGCCGACTGAGACGCTCTTTTTTGTTATTGATTAGTAGGTCAATTCTTTTTGCGGTATAGCTTTTTTATGACTCGTTTGGTAGCTGTGAAGCACCATGCCTGCTATGATAACTCCCATTCCAACCCAAGAAAGAATCGATGGCAAAGGACTTGATAGAAGGAAGACCTCTCCTAGCAGTGCAAATAAAACTTCCATCGATTGTGTAGCTTCAACTGCACCTAACTTTTGAGAATCTTTTTTAACAAGGTCGGTTGCTGCAAAAAATAAAACTGTTGCACATACTCCTGAAAGTAAAGCAACTAAACTGCTTTGATAAATCTGAGTTGTTTTTGGTAGTCCATCGGTCACGTAGGCATAGACAGAAAGAATAATCCAAAACGGCAGGCTTGAAAGCGTCATTCCAAGCACGCGCTGAAACGTATTAAGTGACGACACCTCCATCATTTTACGGTTGCCAAGCGGGTACGCAAAAGAGGCAATCAAAATGGGAATGGTACAAAGCAAGGCAGTAGCGGCCGACAGTTCAGTCGCATGCTCAAGCTGCATGAGCACAACTCCTATTAAAATAATAAACGAAAAACCTAGCTGCTTGAAAGGAATGCCTCCTCGCTTCTTTCCTTCTTTGTAAAACAAAGGAGCTAGGAGAGACCCCGATAAAATTGTGATTTGCCAAGTTCCTGCAATAAGCCAGCCGGGACCGTAGGCTGAAGCAAAACAAAGAGGAGCGTAAAATAAGCCAAATCCAACCGTGCTCCAAAGCAGCCATTTTTGCGGCTGGGCTTTTATTTCTGCCACCACAGGTTTAATACCACCCCAAAAATAAACGAGCACAAGCAAAAGAGGTACCATAAAAAAATAGCGCAGCGACGCGCTCCACGCCCAGCTGCCTCCGGATAAATCCATCGCTCGATTTAAAACGAATGTAAAAGCAAAAAAGAATGATGCAGCAATGCCTAATAAAAGAGGCTTCACTTGGATTCCTCCTCACTTGTCAGCGCTTCACCTAGCGTCAGCCAGTTCGTTTCGACAAGCTGCGTTGTCAGTGCGGCATCTTTTTGACGACAAGCGTTTATGATTTCTTTGTGCTGATCAACGGAAGCAAGACTAGAAAGAGAAGAAAAGCGAGCTATTTCTAAACGCTGAATTTTGGCGCTTGTTTGTTTTACAACACGCTCTAGCTCTATATTGTTCGCCCGTTTTAAAAAGACGGAATGAAATGCTTCATCCGCTTCAATCGCTTTAAGGACATTTCTTGTTTTGATTGCATGTTCTAGAGATTGATTGTGTTTGATTAGTTCGCCCATATCTTCTTCTTGTAACGAAGTACAAGCCAGCTTAGCAGCAAGTGCATGAAGAGCTGCGACGACAATAAAAGATTGTTTTGCCTCCTCAAGGTTTAATGGAGCCACTTTTGTAGAAGAGCCAGGTGTCGTTTGGACAAGGCCTTCATCTTCAAGTCTTTTTAATGCTTCTCGAACAGGAGTGCGGCTAACTCCAAATTGCTCAGCCAATTCTTTATCCTGAAGCTTTTGTTCCGGCTGAAATTCAAGCATGACAATATTATGTTTAAGTGTTTGATAGACTTCTTCTCTTAAAGAAAGTCGTTTGAGAGGTTGAATGTTATTTTTCATAAAACCAATATATCGCATATTACATTAAATAACAATGTGAAAACTAAAAAAACTTCGTCTAAAAAGCAGCTGTCTGCTTTTTAGATGAAGAGCTTAATTACTGCTGCGCAAAGATTTAGATAAAATGCTCGCAATCGCTTTGCTGTGCTCAACCTGCGTTTTTTTGGACTCTTTTCGTTCAAGAGCTACTTTTTGAAGACTTTTTTCTTCTTCAGTTTGAGCAATAACTTGAGGAACGGGGGCAGGTTTCCCGTTTTCTAATGCAACAAAGGTAAGAAAAGAAGTAGCTGCAATACGCTTAATGCCCGTTAACAAATTTTCGGCAATCACTTTAACAAAAATAATCATAGAGCTTTTTCCTGTAACAACAACGAATGCTTCATATGAAATAAAATCTTCTTCGGTGACGGGTTCGATAAAGTCAACGTGATCAATGGAAGCCGTAACACACGACTTTCGGGAATGTTTAGCTGCTGAAAGAGAAGCCGTCATGTCCATGTCAGCGACAATTTTCCCCCCAAAAAGGGTGTGGTGATTGTTTAGGTCATTTGGAAAAATGTGCTGTGATTTGACTACTCGTGAGACGCTGCAAAGTACTGCTTTTTCACTCATTGAAAACACTCCTTCAAACTGTTTATATGGTTTAATGTATGTTGACTACTTGTTCTTATGTATACAAGTTATAGAAAGCCTTTTCGTAAAAAGCTCTTCAAAAGCTTCTATATGGTAAAATAGAACAAATATGAAAGAGAGGATGAGAGCATGAACTTAACTCAATTTTCTAGAAGAAAATATACGGATTCCCCTACACCTTTAGAAAAGCTATCGGTTTTATCTCAGCAGTTAAATGGACCTTCAATTTATATGAAGCGCGATGATATGCTTGGACTGACAGGGGGCGGAAATAAGACGCGCAAGCTTGAATATTTAGTAGCTGATGCAAAGGCGCAAGGAGCAGACGTGCTTGTAACGTGCGGTGCGATACAATCCAATCACTGTCGTTTGACGCTCGCTGCGGCTGTAAAAGAGCAAATGAAATGCGTGCTCGTACTGGAAGAAGGGGAAAATAAAGCAAGCGATCAGCCGACAGGAAACTATTTTCTTTATCATTTATTAGGCGCTCATGACATGCGGTTTGTCGCTGAAGGTTCTGATTTGACAGCGGAAATGAAAAAAGTAGAGCGAGAGCTAATTGAAAAAGGTCATAAGCCTTATTTAATTCCAGTAGGAGGTTCGAATGTTATCGGTGCAACCGGATACGCTGCCTGTGCACAAGAGCTGCTTATGCAAAGCTATGAGCAGCAAATAAAGCTTAGCCACGTGGTTTGCACAAGCGGCAGCGGAGGCATGCACGCAGGATTAGTGGCAGGCTTTCAAGGTCTTCAAAGTGACGTATCTGTTATTGGAATGAATGTCAGTCGTGCTAAAGAAGAGCAAGAAGTAAAAGTTGCTAAGCTGACGAGTGAACTTTATGATCATTTGCATAGTAAAACGCCTTTTAAAAAAGAAGAGATTGTGTGTATGGATGAATACGTAGGTCCAGGGTATGCTGTTCCGACAGAAGAGATGGTGGAAGCAGTCAAACTTGTGGCCAGTACGGAAGGGATTTTATTAGATCCTGTGTATACAGGAAAAGCGATGGCTGGTCTAATTGATTTAATTCGAAAAGGTTATTTTAATAAGGATGAAAATGTAGTGTTCGTCCACTCAGGCGGTTCACCGGCTCTTTATGCCTATACATCATTTTTTTCATAAAAAAAGCAAGGGATTCGACTCCCTTGCTTTTTTAGTTTATATAGGAATAGTAAGTGAAAACGTTACTCCGGTGTCTGTATTTTCAGCCGTAATTGCTCCATCGTGCATCGTAACAATACGCTTTACAATGCTTAAGCCAATACCGAATTCACCGTTTGCTCCTTTTTTAAACGGTTCAAACAAGTGTTGAAGCACGCTTTGATCAATCGGCGGACCATCGTTGCTGATTGTACATTGAACGTTCGTTTGGTGTTTAGCAAGTGAAAGTGAAACCTTCGTCTCGGCATAGCGCAGCTGATTGTCGAGCACATTTTCAAGAACTTTTGTCCATAGCTCTTTGTCTCCTTTAATTGTTGCGTTTGCGTCGTCAAATTCCCACTGTATTTCAGGGCGCCTCCACCGCAAGCGATCCACTACTTCATGAAGAAGTGCAGTAAAATCAAAGTCATCTTGTGCAAGCTGATGAGTGGACATATAGTCAAGCTTGGTTAAGTAAAGCAAATCGCGGATTTTTTTCTCAAGATTTTTAGATTCATCTTCAATAACTTTTACCGTTTGAGATAAATCACCTTTTGGATAAATGCCGTCTTGAATCGACTGAGCGTAGCTTTGAATAACCATAACCGGTGTTTTTAAATCATGTGAAATATTTTGAAGCAGCGTTTGCTGTGCTTCATCTTTAGATACGAGCCTTTTGCGCATTTGCTCGATCGAGGCGCCTAGCTTGCCAATTTCATCGGAACGGTTGATTGTAACGGGCTCATGCCAATTTTGTTCGGCAATTTTTTTTACATCTTTTTCAAGCGATACAAGCGGCTTGCTTAAATATCTTGATAGCCAAATAGATGGAAGCCAGCTGAATAGAAATACAATGGAAATTACAAAAAGCAGCTGTTTAAACAGAGTAGAAGTGAGCGCGTTGCGATACGTATCCCACGAAAATGAAAGCAAAAAAGCAGGCTGTCCGTTTACGCTTACTTTTCGAATTACATAAAAAAGCGTCCGGTTGCCGAGATCCTTTTCATAGCGAGCGACGATTTTCCGCTGACTGATTGCATCTTCCTGTGCTTTTCTCAAAAAGTCTTGAGGCAACACCCGTGATGAAAAATAAGAGATATCCGCATGTTCAGGCAATAAAATATGATCCACGGTTCGATTGCCAAGTGTTGGTTCACTGTCTTCATTGCTAAAGTAGTATTCACCTGAGCGGCTTGGCAAGCCGTATTCTTTTAAAATATGCTGTTCATTTTCAATAGTGGTATAAATTTCATTCGTGAAGAACTGCCTGAGCGTCGTTGGGAATAAAATAGCGAGCAAAATTGAAATAAGCAGTAAAATACCGGAGATGACGAGCCAAATTTGAAATGCAAGCGACTTGTTTTTCATGCTTTCATCATCCGGTATCCGTATCCGTAAATCGTTTCAATTCGTGCTTGCGGCATTTTTTTACGCACGCGCCTTACTAAATCATCCACCACTCGGTCTGTGCCGAAATAATCTTCTCCCCAAATGAGATTCAGCAGCTGCTCCCGTGAAAAAGCCTGTCCAAGGTCTTTTGAGATAGTGACAAGAAAATCAAATTCTTTAGACGTTAAATCAATCGGCTTTCCATTTTCACTGACCGTACGGGTATGTAAATCGATTTCATAAGGAGTCAGCGTAATGGTATCGGTTTTCTTTTGATTGGAACCATATACGCGGTTTAGCAGTTTGTTTGCTCGAATAACTAGTTCACGAGGCAAAAAAGGCTTTGATAAATAGTCGTCGCTGCCCATTTCAAGCCCAAGAACCCGGTCAATATCGGCATCGCGGGCTGAGATGAAAATAACAGGCACATGTGGCGTTTGCTGCTTGATTTCGCGAATGAGCTGATACCCGTCAATGTCAGGCAGCATAATATCTAAAATCCACAGATGCGGAGGAGTTGCAATCATTTCTTTGGCGTCCGTGCCGTTAAAAAATGTGTGAACGTCCCAGCCTTCTTTTTGAAGGTAAAGGGTTAAAACTTCGTTTAAATTTTGTTCATCCTCTACTAAATATAGTGTAAAGCTCAAATTTGACACCTTCCTCTGAATATATGAAAATTAAGGTAAATAAAGCATATTACGCCATATATGCGCGTTTCTTTAAAGGTCTATGTACCCGCTATTATACTACGTGTTTGCTGTTATAAAGAAATTTTTCACAATTTCACACATTGTTTTGATACTTATCCCAAACTTTTATTTTATAGTATAGATAACATAAAATTTGCTACGTTAAAAGGAGTGTTTTTCATGGATCCACGTGATTATGAAAGAGAGCAAGAACGAAAAGAAGAATATGAAAACCGCCAGCAGCGCTATGATCAGTATCAGCCTGCGTCATCATCACAGCCTCCAAGAAGACGCTTATTTCCAGTGATTGCATCTTCTATCGCCGGAGCAGTGCTAGGGGGAGGAATTGTGCTATACGGTGCTCCGCAGCTGGGATTAATAGATTCAGCTGATACGCAAACAGCGAATCAAACAACGCAGACTCAAACCGCAACAACAACAAGCACCACGCCTCGAACAGTAAGCACAACCGTGAATCAGTCAGATCTTGTTTCAGTTGTAAATAAAGTATCAGCTGCTGTTGTAGGCGTGAACAATATTCAACAGCAAACAAATCCATTTTCTGGAGATACCCAAACGCAAGAAGCAGGAACGGGTTCCGGTGTTATTTTCAAAAAAGAAAATGGAAAAGCATACGTTGTGACCAATAACCACGTTATTGACGGCGCCAGCGAAGTAGAAGTGTCACTTTCAAACGGACAAAAAGAAAAAGCTAAGATTGTCGGAGCTGATGCGCTAACGGATTTAGCGGTACTTGAGATGTCTGACAAAAATGTTGAACAAGTGGCGAAGTTCGGGAAATCATCGGATTTAGTAGCGGGTGAAACGGTGCTTGCAATCGGAAATCCTCTTGGTGAACAATTTTCTCGTACGGTCACACAAGGTATCGTGAGCGCAGCAAAACGCTCTGTCCCTATTTCAGAAAATTGGAACGTAGATGCAATTCAAACGGATGCGGCGATTAATCCAGGAAACAGCGGCGGTGCCTTGATCAATTCTTCCGGTGAAGTAGTCGGTATCAACAGTATGAAAATTTCAGAAGACAATGTAGAAGGCATCGGCTTTGCTCTTCCAAGTGATGAAGTGCAGCCGACGATTGAACAGCTGATGAAAAACGGAAAAATAACGCGTCCATATATGGGGGTAGGTCTTCAAGATGTAGGTCAGCTTTCAGCTGCAACAAAACAAAACCAGCTAGGCCTAACCAGCGATACGTCTGAAGGAGTTGTCGTAACGACGGTTGAACCATTCTCTTCTGCTTCTGATGCAGGTTTACAATCAAAAGACGTGATTGTTGCCATCGATGGAAATGAAGTCAAAACATCCAGTGATTTACGTCAATATCTATACACAAAACGTAAAGTAGGAGACACGGTAAAATTAGACGTGTATCGAAATGGAAAAAAACAAACTATTTCTCTGAAGCTTTCAGAGCAGCAGGATAACAATGGATGAGTTCAACACCGTTAAAGCTGCTGCTAGCAGTATTAACAGCGTTAGGATTTTTAACCGGCTGCGAAGGGAAGCATTCAAACACGATGTTTCCTTCTGTAGAAATTAGTCAGCTATCTTCTACCAAAGAACTGGCAGCGTATGAGGGAGGCAAGGTGACAGGAGCTGAATTCAACCGTTTTTTAGCCGTTGAAGGGTTCTTAAATCCAGATGCTCCGCTAAATGATACGAGCTACCGCAAAGAGTTATTGCGGCAGCTTGTTATGCAAAAAATCTTAATTTCGCATCTAAAGACAAGCGATAAAGTACAAAAACAAGTCGAGGATATGTGGAAGCAAATTAAACGCTCATATGACGAGGATACAAGAAAACAAGGTTATGAAGTGTTAAATATTCGTTCCAGTGATGTAACCAACCAGCTAACGAATCAGTTTAAATTAGAAGAATATTTTCGTAAACAAATTACGTCTGATGAACTAACTGCTTACTATAAACGTATTGAAAACGATCTAACGCGCGTATCTTTTACGCAGCTGGCTTTTTCCACTTTACATGATGCCGCTGCCGCTGCGGCTGAACTGCAAAAGGGAACATCGCTTCAGGACGTTCAAAAAAAATATGCTGATGTCCAGACAGTGAGCAAAATAGAGAATGCTGATAATCTAAAGCTTTCAAGTTTATCTCCCTCTTTTATAGATGTTTTAAAAAAACAGCACATCGGAGAGAGTAGTGAGCCCATTAAAATGGGTAAAGTCTATTATATTCTTATTTTAAAACAAAAAGATAAAAAAACGGAATCAGAAGTCAAAGAAGAAATGATGAAAGAACTTGTTTTGAATCATATCAACCGGTATATCCAGGATCAACTGCCAAGGTTTCACGTGACTTTCAACCTTAGGTAGTTCCCTTTTATATAGATTGATTGTTTTCAAAAAACAAGCAGGTAAAAGAGCTTTCTATTAATAGAGAGCTCTTTTACATTTTTAAGTAGACAGAAATGTCGGCACCTGATAAAATGAAGTTGTAAAACTTTCATTATTCGGAAAATTTATACCCTCCAGCTTTGGAGGGTTATTTTTTATGCTGTTGGACGAATAAAAGAGGCTGGGACAAAAGTAGTTTAATGGAAAGAAGATCCGAACGATGAATCGTTCGGATTTTTTCGTTAGTATGGTGAACGTATGTTTAATCTATTTATTTGGTTCTAGCTGTTGATTGGAGGGCAAGGCGAAGACTCCTGCGGAAAGCGAAGCCTGGCACAGAAATCAACAGCGGTGTCAAAAGTGATTCATACGAGCTTATTGATCCCATTGTTCGCTTTTAGATTGGACCGCTTTCGTTAGGTTTCAATCACTTTTCATCTTTTAAATGACTCAATAATGCAGGAGCCATCTCCACGTGAGAAAGGGCGATGTGTGAAATCGTTTTGGCATAAGGTGTAATTTCGTTAATAAATTGTTCGAGTACGTGCAGGTGAGGAAGCTGAAGCTTTGTAATAAAGCAGGCTTGCCCGGCGATTCGTTCACAGAATAAAGCGTAGGGATACTGAGAAATAAATCGTTTAAAACGCTCATGCTCTCCGTTTTTCATGGTTACTTCAATAAAACACGACACAGGCAAATGCAGCTTTTCATAATCAATATCGATCGTATATCCTTTTATAACGCCAAAGCTCTCTAGCTGCCTTACTCGCTCTGCCACCGAAGGAGGAGACAGGTTAATTTGTTTTCCTAGCTCTCGTAAGGAAAGGCGGCTGTTTTGCTGCAGCGCCTGCAAAATCGATAAATCAATTTCATCAATTTTCAATTGAAAACCTTCTTTCTCATTAACGTTTCATTTGATTAGTAATAGTAGATAAGATGTTTTATATGTAATCTGAAATTTCCATTTTTCTTACTATAATAATTAAAAAGGAGTGAGTAAAAAATGGCAAGAGTTTTGTTAGCAAACGAAGAGGGAACAAATTTTGAAAAAGCATTGAATTTAATTCCGCATGTAAAAAGATTGTATGATGAGCTTTACGACACGCTTTGGAACAGCGATATAGTAGAAAAAGAGACTAAGGAAAAAATTAGGCTTTATCTAGCAGGTGTTAACGGCTGTGAGACGTGTATGAGCATGTCATATGTAGGCGATGAGACGCTTAATCAAAAAGTGTTAAGAGAAAAAGAGCTGGAAGAAAAAGATCGATTACTGTTTCGATTTATTGATGTATACCGGGTGCGTCCAAGGGAGTTGACGGATGCTGATATGAATCAATTAAAGAAATTTTACAGTGATACGCAGCTGTTAGAGCTTTTGGCTGTTATTAATTTATTTGATCAATTTCACAAAATGATTGTCAGTTTAGATTTATATGATTTTTGCAGCTTGCAGGGCAAGTGAGATCTTCCCTAAAAATATCTTGACAGACAAAATCCACAGGAGTAAGATAGCTTTCGTGAAGTGAAACGCATCATGAATCGAATCGATTATTCTAAAAAATAGATCATAGACATTTGAATAAAAATCGCTTAATCCATTACGGAGCGGAGGACCCATTATTTACGCACATATTGTGCTCCGGGGTGAATCCTTAAAAAGGTAGGGTTACTCTTAAAACCCGAACCCGACAGCTAACTTCGCAAGCGTTTTGAGGGGGAAGAGTGTGGAAAAACACAGGAGCCTTCCTGTGTTTTTTTGCGCTTTTTTTAAGAAAAGGATGTAATTTTTTAGAAAAAGTATAAGCTAAGAGAACACACAGCAGTTGAAGAAAGGAATAAATACATTATGAAAAAACAGTTTGCTGTATTGGGATTAGGTCGTTTTGGAGGCAGTTTGGTTGAAGAGTTTGCTAATCTGGATGTGGATGTGCTCGCTATTGACCGCAATCAAGAGGTAGTAAATAAATTTAGCAACTCAGCTACATATGTTGTGCAAGCAAACGCGATTGATGAAGCTAGCTTAAAGGGGCTAGGTATCCGCAATGTTGATCATGCGCTTATTTCGTTTGGAGATGATATCGAAGCAAGCGTACTCGCAACCATGCTTTTAAAAGATATGGGCGTTAAGCAAGTATGGGTAAAGGCAGTGAATATGTATCATCAAAAAGTGCTCGAAAAAATAGGAGCGGACAAAGTTATTCATCCAGAGCGCGATATCGCTAAGCGTATTGCTCATCACGTGGTGTCAGAAAAAATCATTGATTACATTGAACTGTCAAAGGATTATAGTATTGTCGAAATTGTCGCCTCTAAGAAACTTCATAATAAAACGCTGTTTGATTTAAACATTCGTGCCAAGTACGGCTGCAATATTATCGGCTTTCAGCGAAAAGACGGGGAAATGGTTATTTCGCCTACCGCACATGAAATAATTGAACAAGGAGATATGCTGATTGTTATCGGACATAATCGCGATTTGAACCGTTTTGAAGAAGAAGGAGTTTAACTCATGAAAAAACAAATCATTAAACTTACCCCTCCGCAGCTGCTTATCTCTATTTTTGGAGGAGGAATTATTATTGGTGCTTTTCTATTGATGATGCCTTTTTCTACTACTGAGCCAATCCGGTGGGTAGACGCCCTTTTTACATCTACTTCCGCTATGACAGTGACCGGCTTAGCCGTCGTAGATACAGGTACACGTTTTACCGTCATCGGTCAAACGATCATTATGCTGTTAATTCAAATAGGCGGTCTTGGCATTATGTCATTTGCCGTGTTGATTTTTATGATGCTAGGTAAAAAAATTGGATTTAAAGAGCGTATGCTCGTTCAGCAGGCCTTAAATCAGACGAGCGTCGGCGGAGTTGTGCTGCTAGTTAAAAGGCTGTTTATCTTTTCATTTTTAATTGAGTTTGTTGCACTTATCTTCTTAGCAATACGCTGGGTTCCGGAATTCGGATGGTCTAAGGGATTGTTCTTTAGCTTGTTTCATTCGATTTCTGCTTTTAATAACGCAGGGTTTGGACTGCTGTCTGATAACTTAGTTCAGTATGTAGGAGACCCTATTATTAACATAACAATTTCTTTTCTGTTCATTATTGGCGGGTTAGGGTTTACCGTCCTTGCTGATATGTGGGTGAAAAAATCGTACAAAAAACTAACGCTGCATTCAAAAATTATGATTATCAGCACGTTTGCGATTAACGTGACTGCAATGCTTTTTATTTTTTTCTTAGAGTACGGCAATTCACATACGCTTGGAAATTTATCATTAGGGGACAAAGCATGGGCGTCTTATTTTCAAGCAGTAACGACAAGAACCGCTGGATTTAATACGATTGATTTAGCTCACCTGCATGACGCAACGGTGTTTTTAATGGTTTTATTAATGTTTATTGGTGCAGGAAGTGCGTCAACGGGAGGCGGTATCAAACTAACAACGTTTGTGGTAATTATTTTTTCAGTATGGGCATTTTTACGAAGCAGGGAAGATATTGTGCTCCTAAAGAGAAGGCTCCTTCCCCTTCACGTGTTTAAGGCACTAGCCATCACGATGATTTCAATTATGTTTGTGTTTGGGGCCATTTTCCTGTTAAATATTTCGGAAAACCTGCCGTTTGTAAAAATTATGTTTGAAGTTGTTTCTGCGTTTGGAACAGTAGGTTTATCGATGGGAGCCACTCCTGAACTTTCGTACTTTGGACGCGTGATTATTATCTTTATCATGTTTTTAGGAAAAGTGGGGCCATTAACGCTTGCATTTTCATTATCAAAACAGAAGAGAGAAGCTGTACGATATCCAAACGAAGATATTATGCTAGGGTAAGAAAAATCGCCTCCAAGGAGGCGGTTTTTTATGTTATTTATATATTCAAGACATATAAGAGGTTACGCACAAAACAGTTGCGATGAATAAAAAGAAGGCAAAGACAAGAACAATGGGCAATTTGGAATGTCGGCGCATTAAAGGTCCCCCTTTTTTATAGTAAAAAATCTCTTACTATATATAACGAAAGAAACAAAAATATGATTCACTTTTTTAGCGAAATTTGAAGGTTTTTCTCATGAAAATCCACACCCCTGTCCTAAACATTTTGCCAAGCTGTTGCATACACTAAAAGCAGATAACAGGAAGTGAGGGATGATACGTGGAAAAACAAAGTTTTGCGTTAATCGTTGTGTTATTTGTTTTACTTGTTATTGTAGGTGCGTCTGGCTTTCACTTTTAAATGTTAGTTCTTTATTTGCGCATAGCCCCTGTTAAGAAGGGCATACTAGGCGGAAGTGAAAACCAAAAATTTCTTCAATATTGCCGAACAATGAGTTCCTCTACTCATTTATCTAATCGGTATGTAGCCATGCGAAAGCATGGTTTTTTTGTCGCAAGAGGATGAATGATGTTCATCCTCTTTAGAAATTAATAGTAGCAAGAACACCCTACGATTACTAATAAAATAAATAAAACAACGATAAATGAAAAACCAAAACCGCCTTTTGCACCCATATGTGTAACCTCCTTTAATAAAATTCTCTATATCCTATGTACTAATTGGGTTAAGTGATTAAGAAATTTGCCTATTTTTTAACGGTAACGATCTTTTGAGAAAAATGAAGAACACTTACTTTTTTCATTTGTGCAGAAATCCTTTATGATAAAGAGGAAAAGGAGGGCAAAGTGGTGGGAATACATGTAGAATACGTCATGAATCAGCTAGAAGAGGGTAAGTGGAAAGAGATCAAACGCGAAATTCAACAAGAAATGAAGAAAAAACCTCAAGCATCTGATTTGTACTGTTACTTAGCAGTTTGTTTAGCAAAGCAAATCGAAGAATCAATTATTTTTGAAAAAATGGTATTGAATTTAGAAATGGACCGAGCTCTTCATCAGGCATTAACATTAGATCCATCTTCAAGCTTGGCGCACTTCGTTCGAGGAATAAAATACCGGGAAACTCCGCTTATGTTTGGAGGGAATTACGAAAAATCGCTGTCTTATTTGCAGCGGGCGCAAGATCTTGGTTTTGGAGGGATTATGCTGCCGCTCGAACTCGCCAAAACCTATATTCAATTAAAAGAAATGGAAAAAGCGAAAGAACAAATCGCCTATGCCAGGGAAATCAATCCTACTCACGCGGATATTAAAAAAGTCGAAGACATGCTGCAAACAGGACGGTGAATCAAAAGTCCTGTTTTATTTTTGGTTTTCAGGAAACATATGCTGATTTTCATAAAGAATTGCTTTTTATATAACAATAAGAATATTTATAGAAATTTTAAGAAGTGCATGTAAGTCCAACGACTTCTTAACTGCTAGATTTTCTACATTATTAGAGCGTTCAGTCTACATAATTCCAAAAATAGTAAGAAACTATCAGCCTATGGATAAATTGTTAGAAAATATAGATAATTGTAGATGGATAGAGAGAAAAGTTAAACATGCGACTAACTAAAAAAGCAAAGGTCTGATTTACTTTGCTTTTTATTTATACACATATGTAAAAAATATCATAATAAACCAATTTATTCTTTGTGAAATCCATCGTTTCAGACGATGTAAAATAATGTATTTGAAGGAGGAGACCCAGATGAAGGTTATGAAGATGTTGGTTATTGCATTATTTAGTTTAAGTTTAGTTGTCACACCAGCTGCTGCTGAAGTTCCGGGTGTCGACCATTCAATGAAACGAGGTGCTACACAAGGAATTGTAGCGGCATCTCACCCGCTGGCTGCTGAAGCGGGAAGGAAAGTTTTAGCTGAAGGCGGAAACGCTGTGGATGCGGCAGCTGCCATTCAATTATCTCTAAACGTTGTGGAACCGATGATGTCAGGTATCGGCGGCGGCGGCTTTATGATGATTTATGAAAAAAAGAAAGATAAAATTACGATGCTAGACAGCCGTGAAATGGCACCAGCTGATGTCACGCCTAAGCTGTTTTTAGATTCAAAAGGAAAAGTCATCCCTTTCAGTAAGCGTCACATAACAGGAAAAGCAGTTGGAGTTCCTGGTACGCTAAAAGGAGTAGAAACAGCCCTTAAAGATTATGGAACAATGGACTTATCAGATATTATTAAACCAGCTATTACTCAAGCAGAACAAGGAATCAAAGTAAATTGGTCGATGGCTCAGTACATTGATGAAAATGTGGACAAGCTTGAAAGATACCAAACGGCCGGTAGTGTATTCGTGCCGAATGGCAAGCCATTAAAAGAAGGAGATAAGCTTGTTCAGCCGGATCTTGCTAAAACATTAAAGCTTATTCAAAAAGAAGGATCAGACGCTCTTTATAAAGGAGAAATTGGAAAAGCGCTTGTTAAAGAAGTTCAAAAACGCGATGGAAGCATGACTATGGATGATTTGAAAAATTACGTTGTAAAAGAACGTGAGCCGGTCAAAACAACTTACCGAGGCTACGATGTGGTTAGTGCGGCTCCTCCTAGCTCCGGCGGATTAACCGTGCAGCAGATTTTAAAGCTAATGGAAGGTTATGATGTAGAAAAAATGGGTTCCAATACGCCTCAGTATTTGCAGCATTTAACGGAAGCGATGCACTTAGCTTTCGCGGACCGCGCGGCGTATATGGCAGATGAAGACTTTTACGAAGTGCCGAAAAAAGGACTGTTAGATGAAGATTATATTAAAGAACGTCGTAAATTAATTAATCCAAACAAAGCAACGCCTAATGTCAAAGAAGGAGACCCTTGGAAATATGAAGGAAAAGAAAACCCAAATAAAGCAACAGTAAAGGAAGAAAATCCAATCGGCCAAACGACTCATTTCTCTGTTGTAGACAAATGGGGAAACATGGTTTCTTACACGACTACCATTGAACAAGTTTTTGGTTCAGGAATTATGGTTCCTGACTACGGATTTATGCTCAACAATGAAATGACGGATTTTGATGCCACTCCGGGAGGCGTGAATCAGGTTGAGCCTAAAAAACGTCCTCGAAGCAGTATGTCTCCAACGATGCTGTTAAAAGACGGAAAGCCGTTCATGGCAATTGGTTCACCGGGAGGCCCAACCATTATTGCGTCTGTAGCAGAAACGATTATGAATGTTATTGACCATAAGATGCCGATTCAAAAAGCGATCTTAACACCTCGTATTTATTCAGGCGGCTATCCAACCGTAAGATGGGAACCTGGCTTTAGCCAAGATACAATTCTTGAAATGATGGCTAAAGGACATGCGTTTGAAGAAAAGCCTGAGCATATTGGAAACGTTCAAGCGGTTATCTATGACTATGAAACAGGGAAAATGTACGGAGGCGCTGATAATACGCGCCAAGGCACGGTATTAGGAGTAGACGCAATTAAATATGTATCCAAACAGCCAAAACCAATTAAAGAAGAGAAAAAAGGAGAGTTTACAGTTGAAGTCAACCGTGCCGTTTATCCATTTACTGATAAGCAAGTGAAGCTGATTGATGGAAAGCCTTACGTTCAGTCCGATCGCCTACTGTTAGGCTTAGGCGTCATTGATTCGAGTGATTTAAAGCTATATAAACCAAATCATCACTCTTATTTATCAGTTATCAAAGTAGCAAAATCCCTTGGCTACAAAGTGAAATGGGACGAAGAAAAGAAAGTGGTCTCATTAGAAAAAGATCCTGGTGAAGACGATGCCGGCGATGATGAAGACGGAGACGTTATTACAAATTAAAAAAGAGACTGGGACAAAAGTATTTTAGGTGAAAGAAAATCCGAACGATGAATTGAGATTCTTGATGGAGAATCCAACTCGTTCGGATTTTTTTTATTGCTATGGTGACCATAGTTTTCGTCTATGTAGTTGCTTCTAGCTGTTGATTAGAGAGCAAGGCTCACCTAGTCCGCGGAAAGCGAAGCCTTGCACTGAAATCAACAGTTGTTCATCTTTAGATTGAATGGATTTTGTTATGTCGCAATCTCTTTTTTATGAAAGCAAATATAATTGGCGATTTTAAACGAAATGACAAAAAAGTTTGCACGTTTTGCCAAAAAGTTGTAGAAATCGACAGTTTTTTTGGCGCATGTAAGAAAACCCGTGATAAAAAGACTGATAGAATGCTACAAACAAAGTTGGCATCATTTTTGCATAAGAAATAGATGAGGGGCTGTATCAATGAAAAAAATACATAGTTAAATAAACACCTATGTTTACTTCACACAAAATAAAATGCAACGGAGGTATAGAAAATGAAAAAAGACATTTCAATTATCGGTGTACCCATGGATTACGGACAAACAAGAAGGGGTGTAGACATGGGGCCGAGCGCGATTCGCTATGCAGGCATGAATACACGCTTAGAAGCTCTTGGCTATACCGTACACGATGAAGGGGATATTAAAGTAGAAATTAAAGAGCGGGCAGACGTAGATAAAAATACGAATTTAAAAAACTTAGCGGCTGTAGCCAGCGGAAATGAACAGCTTGCTGCAAGAGTTGAAGAAGTAAGAGAGCAAGAACGCTTTCCGTTAATATTAGGCGGAGACCACAGCATTGCGATTGGAACGCTTGCAGGAGTCGCGAAAGGTTCAGAAAATTTAGGCGTTATTTGGTATGATGCTCATGGTGATTTAAACACAGCTGAAACATCTCCATCAGGCAACATTCACGGCATGCCGTTAGCGGTGAGCTTGGGTATTGGACATCCTGTACTTTTAAATATTGGAGGGTATACCCCAAAAATTAAACCTGAAAATCTAGTTATTATCGGTGCACGCTCATTGGATGATGGTGAAAAAGAGTTAATTAAAGAAAAAGGAATTAAAGTGTATACCATGCATGAAATTGATCGTTTAGGTATGACGCAAGTGATGAAAGAAACGATTGATTATTTAAGCGGTACAGACGGCGTGCACCTGTCGCTGGACTTAGACGGCTTAGATCCGGATGATGCACCAGGCGTAGGTACACCTGTAAAAGGCGGCATCAGCTACCGAGAAAGTCATTTAGCAATGGAAATGCTAGCGGAAGCAGACATGGTGACATCTGCTGAATTTGTAGAAGTGAACCCCATTTTAGATCAGCATAACAAAACTGCAGAAGTAGCGGTTGCGTTAATGAGTTCATTGTTTGGCGATAAGCTTTTATAAGAAAGAGCTACTTACAGGTATCGTGTAGAAGAAAATCTATTATGATCCAATAAACGGTCATGCAGGGTTAATCGGCTGCCATCCTCGCTACGGGGCTGGCGCCATTTGAAAAACATCCGGCACTAATGGACTTCAGCCATGAAGAGCTACCCAGTAAGCGGCTATAAAAACAAAATAAACCTAAAAAAATGAAAGCGATTTCATTTTTATGCAGCAAAGGGAGGAAATGGGATGAATATTCCACAGGGACAGCCAGGAGAATTAAAAAGAACGATGAAAACAAGGCATCTTTTTATGATATCACTAGGAGGATGTATTGGTACCGGTTTTTTCCTTGGTTCAGGTTATACCATCAATGAAGCAGGTCCGATGGGAGCAATGATTTCCTACTTAGTAGGAGGGATCATTATGTATCTAACGATGCTGTGTCTTGGAGAATTATCCGTTGCTATGCCAGTTGCAGGATCGTTTCAAACATACTCCACTAAATTTATCGGCCCTGCAACCGGTTTTGCGATTGGATGGCTGTACTGGCTAGGATGGGCAGTAACGGTAGCACTTGAGTTCTTAGCTGCCGGACAATTAATGCAAAGATGGTTCCCAGACTCGCCCGTTTGGTTATGGTGCGCGATTTTTGGAGCGTTAATTTTTTCACTAAATGCACTTTCAGCTAAAGCATTTGGTGAAACAGAATTTTGGTTTTCAAGCATTAAAATTTTCGCCATCATTATGTTTATTGTTGTAGGTGGAGCGGCAATGTTTGGACTCATTGATATGAAAAGCGGACAGGAAGCACCGCTTCTATCAAACTTCTTTGCCGAAGGGCTGTTTCCAAATGGCGTAACGGCTTTGCTGATCACAATGATTACGGTGAACTTTTCGTTTCAAGGAACAGAATTGATTGGAATTGCGGCAGGAGAAAGTGAAAATCCGGAAAAAACAATTCCAAAAGCGATCAAGCAAACGGTTTGGCGTACGCTTTTCTTTTTCGTCTTATCCGTGTTTGTCCTAGCAAGCATGATTCCTCGTGAAAAAGCAGGCGTCGTAGAAAGCCCGTTTGTTGTTGTGTTAGACAGTGTAGGTGTACCTTACGCGGCGGATATTATGAACTTTATCATTTTAACAGCTCTTCTTTCAGTCGCAAACTCTGGATTTTACGCGGCTACACGTATGCTTTATTCTCTTTCAAGAGAAGGAATGGCAAGTCCTGCGCTTGGAAAAGTTAACAAAAGAGGAGTTCCATTTAATGCACTATTAATTACGCTTGTGATTTCATGTTTTTCTCTGCTTTCAAGCGTAGTGGCAGCTAAAACCGTTTTTGTGTGGCTGATTTCACTCGCTGGACTCGGCGCTCAAATTGGCTGGATTGCGATTACAGCTTCACTGCTTGCGTTTCGTCGTGCTTACGTGGCTAAAGGTGGAAAAGTGGAAGATCTCAAATTTAGAACACCTCTTTATCCGGTTCTTCCTATCGTAGCGCTTATTACGAACTGTATCGTTATGATCAGTCTTGCGTTTGATCCCGAGCAGCGAATGGCGTTATACTGCGGAGGTATTTTCTTTATAGGCTGCTATGTTTATTATTATTTGAAAATTCGAAAACAAAATCAGTCAAAACAAGAGCAAGAAGTTCAGCTTGCGGAAAATAAACGAATGATTATTTAACATAAAAACCCGGAAAATCACGATTTTCCGGGTTTTTTATGTACTCGTTTTTAGCTATCCAGTGTTGTCTCTTCATTTTTACGGCGGCGAAGTCTCCATAGCGTGATAAGGACAACAAGTGTAAGAACAATACCGCTGCCGAGCAGGATATGACTCACTGTTTTATCCTGCTTTTTTTGGCCTTGTTCAAAATATTTTTTATACATCGCCACGGCAGCTTTATTTTGCTGGTATTTTTTTGGAACGCTCATTTCTTTTCCAAGCTTCCAGCCGTCTTTATAAGCTTTTTGCTGCAAAGGTTTCACGTCTTTATTCGAATAAAAGCCTGCTTTGTACCATTTTTCTAGTTCGGGCTTGTCCTGAAGATTTTTAGGCGCTCTATAGGTCTGATAAGTGAAAGCTGAGTCGTACCCGTCTGCTTTTACGTCTTTTTGCTTTTGTTTCTGTCCTTTTTCATATCCTTGCTCAAAGGCTGTTTGCAATTCGCCTTCTGCTTCTGCAGGTACTTCTAATGAAAGGTCGTGATAGCCTTGTACGTAGCCCTGCTTTTCAAACTGCTTTTTTTGCTGCTTCAGCACTTCGGCTTGAGCGGTTTCAAAGCCTTCTGTAAAAGCCTGACGTGTGACATCCTCATCATCATACATGCTCGGAACACTCATTGAATCATTTTCAAGACCTTGGTCATAGCCTTCTTTTTTTGCTTTAACAGATAAGTCCATTAAAGAAATAGCTTTTTTGTAGCCTTGAACATACCCTTTATTCCAGTCGGATGACTTAGAAGGGAAAGGGTCGATTTTTGATTGAATAGTAGCATGTTTGTAATCAAGGACGCCTTGCTGATAGCCTTCCTCTTCGCCGGCAGCCATTTCATTTTCTTGTTCAGTCTTAAGTTCTTCCTCTTTTTGCTGCTGTCCTTTTTTATATCCTACCGTATACCCCATCATAAACCACGTGAATTCTTCAGAAGATTTGTCCAGTCCTGTTGTTTGATCAAACTGTTCAAATTTTTTCTCTGCGTATCCATCTTCTTCTCCAAGCGAATAGCCTTCTTGATAGAGAGAGTCAAAAATAGCTTTTACATCTTCAGCTGTATCCACGTCTGTTGACTGGTCCAAAACGTCGGAAGAGGAATCCGGGGAATCAGGAGTAGCATTAGAAGGGATGGGATCACTTGCAAGAATAAGTAAGCAAGCTGTACTAATAACGGCTAATTTTTTTTTCATCATTTCTTCACCTTTTAGTTCAAAGTCAATGTTTATTTTGTAGTTTAAGCGTACAGCTTTCTATGTAGAAAGGCGTGTAAAAGTTTTTCCAATTATGAAAATTATAACATTTAAATGAGAAGGAGAATAGGTGGTAAAAAGGAGAAATATGTGTTTTTTACGGAGTTTTATTTTTGTCGCTGTTTTGCTTTTTTTACTTTAAATGAACGATAAAACACTTCAGCTACAAAACAGAACAAAAGGAAAAAAAGGACAAATAGTTCAGCGAACTCCATAACACGAAACGGACTGTAGGCATTTTGCAAGGCCATGGAAAAACTAAATCCTTGCATCATATCCACTCCAATAGAAAATCCCATTAAGCATCCTAACAGCAAAGCTGATATCCAAACGATTTTCATACGTCTCACTCTCCGTTTTTGTTTTTTTCTTAAAAACATTCTACCGATAGTTTTTGTTATTTTTTTTGTCTTACGCTTTGATTGCTCTATTAAAAATTGCATACAAAGCATTTATTTGGAAAAAGCTAAAAAAAAGAAAAGAAAGGTGTTTTTAATCGTGCCTTCTTTATTTAAAAATAAAAAAAGCAAAGACAATAAAAAGGAAACGGAAGCTTTGTCATCAGAGGAACAAGCGACAGTCCTTTATTTGTAATGAATGTGATGCTGCTGCTGTTAATTATTTATACGGTGCACAAAGGACTTGAAGTAATAGCTAGAACGGCTAGACGTGTTTTTTATGATTGCATTAGTAATCGTAGGATTTGTTAAAATCAGCGTCTTTTTTTACGCTGTGATTGTTGGACTTTCCACACTGTTTAAGGTGAAACGACCTTCTGCGCTGACATATCCTGTGGGCACGGTGATTTTATTTTTTTCTTGGACAATTGCAAGTAATGTTCAAGAGCATTTAAAAGAAGGGCTAACGATTATGCCGGTGTTGCTTTTTATCCCTTTTCACGTAGTGATTCCGTTTACGCTGCTCTGTATAGCATTTATTAAACATCGCATAAAAAAACAAACGCGCTGCAGCCATCCTAATGGCTGCAGCGCGTTCGTCCGCTATCCGCTACTGCAAATGCAGCTGCTCTCGCTCTTTTTTTACTTGTTCTAGCTGTGAAATCGTAACAAGCTGATACCCTTGTGCATGAAGCTGCTTCATAATTTCAACCGCTGCTTCGGCACTTGTTTGGTAAATATCATGCATTAAAATAACTTTTCCGTCTCCGACTTGGCTCATAACTGCTTGAACGGAGTGAGGAACGTTTCTATATTTCCAGTCTTCGGGATCGATATCCCATAGAGTCACGCCAACATTTCCGATATAACGTCTTACATTTGCGTTGACGGCTCCATAAGGAGGGCGTACATGCAGTGGTTCATAGCCGCTCACTTGTTTAATGAGCGCTTGGGTATCGCCTATTTGGTGTTTGACCTGCGCTTCGTTCAAACGTGTGAGCTGAGGATGATCCCAAGAGTGATTTCCCACTTCGTTTCCTTCCTTGACCATACGTTCGATTGTTTCAGGATAATATTGAACGCGGCTTCCTAACACAAAAAAGGTAGCGTGCCCGTTCACTTCTTTTAATCCATCTAAAATCACATTGGTAGATGAAGGGTTAGGTCCATCATCAAAGGTCATCGCAACGACTTTTTTAGTTGGATCAATAGGCGCTCCTTGCTGCGGCATTTCGTTAACGATATGTTTTGGAGGCGTTTCTTTGACTTTATTTTTATTTGCTGCTTCGTCTTTGTAAGCATCGATCAGCATGTCTTTAAATAAATCTTTTTGGATAGCGATTGTTTTGGTTTTCGTTTGTTCAGCACCTAGCTGATAAGGCTTAAAATAGATCACAATACTGTTTTCAAGCAGCGCAAACTGACTGAAATTTTGATTAGCTGCCTGAGTTCCTTTTTGAAGGTCCGGGTCAAAATCAGCTGTTTTCATTTGTTTTTTTAATTCAGCATATGAAATAGCCGAAAGGCGATCTAAATAGTTTGCATTTTCTTTAAATAAATTCTTTAACGTCATTTGTTTTTGAGCAGGCAGGTCAAAGGTAAAGGTTTTGAGAGAAGACGTTCCTTTCTCTCCATTTACAGATTCATATTCATCAAAGACAACGCTTAGCGTTTGCTTGCTGTAATGGACGATTTTATATGTAATCGTTAATTCAGATTTTTTCTTTTTTGACTGCTTCTTCAGCTTTTTTTCATAGTGTGCCACTTGATCTGTTACGTAAGCTTGAATGGATTGATCGATTTCTTTTTTACCAAAGGAAGGGTAGCTAATGGCATAGCCTCCGTCGGTAAGGTCCTTAACTAGCGTTTGAATTTCAACGTTTGGATAGGTTTGATCTGTTTGAATACTTGCCGTTTTTTTCTCTGTACTGTTTGCTTTGACGATATACCCTGCTGTACCAAGAAACAAAATACAGCATCCAAGCAGTGTCAAAATACGTTTGTAGCCCATGGTTTTCATGTAGTAATATTCCCCTTTTTGTATATATCTACCTAATAGACGCATGAGACCATTATTTAGTTTTACTTTTTTTAAAAAAAACCAAACTATTTTTCTACTCATTCCGTCTACCTTATAGATGTACTTCAGCAAGAGAAAATAGAAGGGTATGAAAGACGATGAAAAAACATGATGCACATCAGGTGCTCGTAGCGTGCGTAACCGAGCATAAAGCGGATTTTTACCGGCTTGCTTTTAGCTATGTAAAAAATCAAGAAGATGCGCTTGATATTGTGCAAGAATCGATTAAAAAAGCACTCATTTCAATGGACAGTATCAAGGATATTCAATCGATTAAAAGCTGGCTTTATAAAATTGTTGTACGAACAGCAATCGATTTCCTGCGTAAGCATAAACGTCTAACGCTTATGGATGATGAAGCGCTTGAGTACTTGAGCAGCGGACGTGAAGATCAGTATAAAGATATCGATTTAAAGCAAGCAATGGATCAGCTGCCGGTTAAATATAAAACCATTATTATTCTGAGGTTTTTCGAAGATTTAAAAATGGACGAAATTGCGGAAATCATTGAGGAAAATGTAAACACGGTAAAGACAAGGCTATACAGAGGGTTGAACCTGTTGCGGATTACGATGACGGAGGAGGACTTAGAACAATGAACGAAAAAATAGAAAAGTTAAAGAAGCAGTATCATGACATTCCTATTCCAGACGAATTAGATGATGTTGTTGCACAGGCACTTTCTTCACATTCCCGTAAAAAGAAATCCTATATTTGGCCGAGCGCGATTGCGGCAGCAGCGGTGATTTTTATCACAACGGTGAATGTGAGTCCAGATACGGCAAATGCAATGGCAAAAATTCCTGTGCTTGGAAAAATAGTAGAAGCGATCACATTTGATGAACTAAAGCAAGAAGAAAAGCATTCTCGTATTGACGTGAAAACACCATCGATTTCAGGCTTGGAAAACAAAGGTCTTCAAACAAGCTTGAATGAAAAGTATATAAAAGAAAATGAGCAGCTGTATGAACAGTTTAAAAAAGAGATGAAAACATTACAAAAAGGAGAGAAAGGAAACGTGGCTGTCAGCAGCGGCTATGATATTATGACGGATACCGATGATTTGCTTGTGGTTCATCGATATGTGGAAGAATCGAGAGCTTCAACGTCGAGCGTCAATCAGTACGACACGATTGATAAAAAACACGAAGTGCTCGTTACGCTTCCAAGTTTGTTCAAAGATAAAAGCTATATAAAGGTCATTAGTGAAAATATTAAACAGCAAATGAAAGATCAAATGAAGCATGAAGAGGGCAAAATCTACTGGCTGACTGAAGAAGATATGGATCCTTTTAAAGAGATTGCTGAGAATCAAAGCTTCTATATTACAAAAGATCACAAGCTTAGAATTGTATTTGATAAATATAAAGTCGCCCCAGGATATATGGGAAACATTGAGTTTGAAATTCCGACAGACGTTATTTCAAACCTTCTGGTTGGTAAACGGTATATTCATTAAAAAAACAGGCATGAACGCTGAACGTTCACGCCTGTTTTTTTACATAAAGAAACGTTAAAATTTATTTTTATGCAAAATAAGTTGAAATATATAAGCAATCATGTATAATATTTTGTATATATTTTCATTCTTTTTGTTTATAAAGTCTTAGGGGAAAATGATGTGAACGGTTGCATTTCTAGAGAGGAAGTGAAGAGGTGAAACGCACGTTAAATCAAGATACGATTAAAGATGCTATGCTGTTTAATCAGCTTGTGATGCAGGTAAGCAAAGCTCTTTGGAAGTCTACTGAAAAGGATTGGGAGCAGTGGGTTAAGCCGTACGATTTGAGCATTAATGAGCATCACATTTTGGGGATTGCATATCAGCTGGAAATTGCGTCGATGACCGACATTTCAAAACTAGGCGTCATGCATTTATCCACAGCTTTTAACTTTGCAAAAAAATTGCACCTGCGGGGCTATCTTACCCTTTCTAAAAATGAGAAAGATAAGCGGAATACATACGTACAGCTCACAGAAGAAGGAAAAAAGATGTTTTTAAAAACGCTCGAGGATTATAATCCTCTTGAAAATCCTTTGTTTCAAGGAGCGATGCCGCTACGAGATGTTTACGGAGAGCTGCCTGACTTTGTTGAGCTGACGGCTCTGATTCGAAGCATATACGGAGAGGATTTTGTCCAGTTTATCGAACGTTCTTCTCAAGAGCCCGCTAGCTTGAAAAAATAAAAAAGCCTTCTTGTGCAAGCTGAGAAGGCTTTTTTGCATATCAACTTTTTTCAGTTAACCGTTCAAGTTCTTCTGAGGAATGGGCCATCTTCTCAATTCGGAGAGACAGCTGCTTCATTACGCCGGCTATTTTTTCAAGCTCTTTTTTTGTTAGAACGGTTTGCTGTTTGTTCTCGGTTGTTATGCTAAGAACGTTTGTGAAAAAAGAAGTAATGTTGTTCATATTGTCAGCCGTATCTTTTGTTAATGTAGCGACTTCTCCACCTAACGCCGAGACGCTTTCGATTTGTTTTTGAATGTCTCCGATAAAAGTTGAAATATTGGAAATAGATTTCTTCGTTTCTTCTGCAAGCTTCCGTACTTCCTGTGCCACCACTGCAAACCCTTTTCCATGCTCGCCTGCTCGAGCAGACTCAATCGAAGCGTTTAATGCTAATAAATTTGTTTGCTCAGCAATAGAAGTAACAATCGAAACAATTTGATGAATTTGCTGTGATGTATGTTCGAGCGTTTTCATTTTGTTTTGAATGAGCGACGTATTTTTTTGTATGCTTCCAAGCATGTTTTGTTCTTCTTTTAATTTTGCTTGACTCGTAACGGATTCCTTCTCAATGACTTCTGCTAGTTCAGAGCTTTTGTTTGCATAAGAAACGACGTCAGAGGATTGACTGTGCATTTGATTCATAAACGTCTTCGTTTCTTCAGATAACGAAGAAAGGATAGATGATGTACGAGAGATTTCTAGCTGAATCTTCTCTTTTTGAGTCTGAAGTCCAGCGCGCTGCTCGTCATATTCAAGCTCATAGGCTTTTAACACAATTTGCTGCTCTAGACTAATAAGCTTTGTCATACTTGCAATAAAAGCCAGACATTCTTCTTTTGATTCCATCGTACGTTCACATACTGAAAGAAGCGACGTAAATAAATTTTGAAATGCGCACAAATACCAGTTTGGCTCAAGTCCAATTTTAACGTGCATCTTGGAAATTTTTTGACGTTTTACCACGAAAGCATCATCTATTTGTCCATCAAACATTTCTAAGATATGCTGTTTTAACGTTTGTTTTAATGCATGGACGCTGCTATGCTTTTCGATAATCTCAACCAAATGGGCCTGTTCTCCAATAGCTTTGTAAAAATCATTCACGATCTCTTCGATGGCGTTCAGCGCGTGAACTTGAAATCTGGCAATCCTTTCGAGATCCTCTGCTGTTAAGGAAATCATGTTAATCTGCTTTTTTATCATCGGGTCCGATACATGAAGCTTTACAGTGATGGATTCGACAGCCGCGGCTTCGGCATGCGCTTTGTTTCGTTTAAACCAATTCATGTTTATCACCTTTATTTGCTAGAATAGTTGTTTTTCTCTTCTTCTTATATTTCGGCGTTTTACATCCAAGAGTTGAGGCTGTTTAAGAAGATTGTTATCAAATTGTTATCTTCTATTAATTGAATTGTTATCCGCAGATGGTATGGTTGTACGGTGCTTAAAACATGATTCGGGGAGGAAACGAAATGAAAAAAATGCTATCGGCGCTTCTTGTAGGAGGAGCTTTATTTGCAAGTCCGGCAATGGGACACGCTGCGTTTGGCGACACGGTTTTAAAACAAGGGATGACAAATGATGATGTTGAACAAGTTAAAACGGTGTTAAAAGATAAAGGATTTTTAAAAGGCGAAGTATCGCGTTATTTTAATTATGAAACAAAAAAAGCGGTTATGGCTTTTCAAGAGAAACATAACCTAGAAGCAGATGGAGTTGTTGGAGAGAATACATACAATGCATTAGGTAAAGGCGGCGTTGTAGAAGGCGAATCAGAAGTGAATACGGATAAAGTAATCAGCAAAGCAAAATCTTTAATGGGCACGCCGTACAAATGGGGCGGCACTACACCTTCAGGATTTGACTGCAGCGGATATCTTCAGTATGTATATAAAGAAAGTGTAGGCGTTGATATTCCCAGAACGGTTGAAGATATCTATAAAGCAGGTGAAAATGTAAGTGAACCGCAGGTAGGAGATCTTGTGTTCTTTGAAACGTACAAAGAAGGCCCTTCTCATGCAGGCATTTATCTTGGAGACGGAAAATTTATTAACGCATCGTCTTCTAAAGGCGTTACGATTAGCGATAAAAATTCAAGCTATTGGAAAGATCGCTATATAGGAGCAAAGCGTATTGCAGCTAACTGATTTATCATTTAATAGATACAAAAAGGCAAAGCCTAAGGGCTTTGTCTTTTTTGTATTGGTTTCAGTAGGTAGGAGGTAGGTAGGGGATTACCCTATACAAAATGGACTAGTCAAGTGTGTATTTGTATGGAAATATGACAAAAGTTCTGTCACCTTTATGATACAGCTTGTATATATTGATAAAGTAATCTCTCAGGTTACGTCAATTGTTGTAGGTAATTTGAAGGGATAACAGTATAAAAAGGAGGAACAAAATTTATGTTTTTTTGTTGTTACCGTCGCTATGTAGAAAAGATAAAACACCTTTTGTTTTCAAATCGATTTGCTGAATTTATTCAGGAAAACACAAAAAAAGCAGTAGAAGACGTTGTTTATTCTGACACGTTTAGAGAATATGTGATCAGTATTATTAAAGAATCTCAAGAATCACCTTTTAAAGAAATTGCCGAGCAGTATATCGGACAGGAAGTTGTGATTGAAACAACCGCTGGTCCACTAGAAGGTGTTGTGACATTTGTAGGAGATGATTATTTGGAATTAGTAGAGTCTCCAACGTCAACGGTATTGCTGCCATTTACAAGCATTGTGACTATTCAAAGCGCTTAAACGAAAGGAGGAAAAAATATGTTTCAAGATGCATTACGAGAAAATGTAGGTTCATTTGTGCAAATCATCACAGCTATTGACGTTATTAATGGAACACTGCTTGCTGTTACGGACGCAGCGGCTGTTGTACGTACATCAAGCTCATATGGCGAGCCCGCGGATGTAACCATTCCACTAGTATCCATTACGTATGTTCGAATTTTCAGCGGAGTTGAGTGAGTTTGAAAGTATCAGTGATTATTCCAGCCTGTAACGAAGCTGATTCTTTGTTACCTGTCATTAAAGAAGTTCAAAAAATGAAGCCGTTTGAGATTATTGTCGTCGTAAATGGATCCAGTGATACAACAAAGGAAATTGCCGAGGATGCAGGCTGCCGCGTCATTTATTATGAGGAAGCTCTTGGTATTAATATTGGAAGAGCCATTGGGGCTAAAAAAGCAAAAGGAGATATTTTGCTTTTTTTGGACGGAGATATAGCGGTTCCTCATGAGGAGCTGATGAAATATACGAAGGCTATAGAAACCGGTCATGATATAGCGTTGAACAACCTTTCATGGATTATGAAGCGGAAGGTGCGTCCGCATCCGGTTTCCGTTGCGAAATACATGCTGAACTTATGCTTGCAGCGTGAAGATTTATCCATTCAAGCATTAACAGCTATTCCCCATGCTATCAAGAAAACATCAGCAGCTAAAATTGGATACGAGAACTTAGCTCACCCGCCTCTTGCTCATACGATTGCTCTTTTAAAAGGAATGTCAATCGTTGCACCGTGTTCTTCAGACGTTATTTATACCAATAAGATTAGAACCACCCACAAAACCATTCCTACCAATTCTCCTTTCCCTATTTCCACTAACTATATTATTGGAGATCATATTAAAGCGTTAGCTCATCTTATCGAAGAAAAAGGAATAAGAGGCGGGCTCACAGATGGTGATCGAAACCGAGAAGTTGTTTCCGCTTATACACCGAATGTAAAACGGAAAACAGGAGTTAAGTACAGTGCTGTTATTCCGGCAGGTGAAGAAAAAGAGACGATTGCAAACGTGATTAAAGAAGTAAAAAAAGCCGGAGTGGAAGAGATCATCGTGGTTGCCAACGGAGCCGATGAAGTAACGGTCAAACGAGCGATCGAAGCCGGAGCTACTGTTCTTCATTACAAGCAGCGCCTTGGACACAATGTACCTCGAGCAATTGGTGCGATGTACAGCAGCGGTGAAGTTTGCTTGTTCGTAGATGGAGATATTGTTATTTCCGCGGAACATTTACGTCCATATTTAGAAGCGGCTGACCAAGGAGTTGATGTAGCGCTTAATAATTTAGAGTGTCTGCTTGACGAAGTGCATCCCATCCACTCTGTAAGTGCGGCGAAATATTTTCTTAATATTGTTTGCAAACGTCCGGATTTAACCATTAATACAACGACGGCGATTCCGCATGCAATTAAACGGGATGTAATGGAGAAAGTAGGCTACGAATCTCTTATTATTCCACCTTTATTTCAATTAAAAAGTATCATGTACGGCTTTATGGTTCAGCCTGTTCATTTTGTGGATGTGGCGCGAACGAACCGGATTCGAAAAGAGCATATGAAAGTCAAAGGTCTAGCAGCATCCACTCAGAGAATTCTAGGAGATTATGTAGAGGCCATGGCGTACTATATTAGCCAAACTAGTGAAAGAGGCGAATTTCTTCCGGACATACGAAGACATGATCTTTTGTTTGAGGTGTTAAACAATGAATAAAAAAGTTGCCGTTATTGGTCTAGGGTATGTGGGACTCCCGCTTGCTCTTTTGTTTGCTAAAAAAAACTACACCGTGATTGGACTTGATATTGACGTTCGGAAAATTGAAGCGCTAAAACAAGGGAAAAGCTATATTCCAGATGTACGTAATGATGTGATTCAAAGTGAGAAAAACTTTCAAGCATATGAATTAAAAAAAGGTATTTCCGCATTTCAAGCATGCGATTATGTAGTGGTGACCGTGCCAACACCTATTACAGAGAATCATAATCCGGACTTAGGACCCGTTATTAGCGCATCTACGTTTTTGAAGGAACATATGGTAAAAGGACAAACAATTATTTATGAAAGCTCTACCTATCCAGGCACGCTTGAAGAAGTCGTTTTACCTATTTTAAAGGAGTCTGATTTGCAAGCAGGAGTTGATTTTTATTTAGCATATTCTCCAGAGCGAGTCGATCCAGCAAACAAGTCGTACGACATTGAGTATATTCCAAAAGTGATTAGCGGCTACAGCAAAGAATGCCTTCATCATATACAGATATTTTACGAAAGCATTTTCCAGCAGGTTGTACCTGTTTCTTCTCCGAAAGTAGCGGAAATGTGCAAGCTGTTTGAAAACATTCAGCGCCTGGTCAATATTTCGTTGGTGAATGAAACAAACGAACTGTGTGGGGAATTAGGGATAGATTTTTATGAGGTCTTACAAGCGGCATCTACCAAGCCGTTTGGGTTTACTCCTTATTATCCAGGTCCCGGAATAGGGGGGCACTGCATACCTGTTGATCCGCTTTATTTCTTATGGAAACTAAAGCAAAATGGGCTAACGAGCGAACTTATTGAAGCGGCTCATCATATTAATGAAGAAATGCCAAATAAAGTGATTAGGCGAGTTGAAAAGCAGCTTGACGCAAATGAAAAGCGCGTGTTCGTGGTAGGCGTTGCGTATAAAAAAGACGTAAATGACATACGTGAATCGCCGGCGCTGACCGTGTGTGAAGGTCTTTTAGAAAAAGGGTATGAATTAACGTATCATGACCCGTATATTGACTCTGCCGTGTTTAATAAGCAAACGTACTTTTCTGTCCCGCTTACAAAAGAGGAAATCGAAAAAAGCGACGTTGTACTGGTATTAACTGACCATAGTCAGGTGGATTGGTCAATCGTAAAAAATGCAAAAAAAGTTGTAGATACAAGAGGTATTTTAAATGAATGAAGCCGCTGAGTTATTCAGTGGTTCTTTTTTAGGGGTGATATTAATGAAAACTCTTTCTGTCGTGCTGCCTGTTTACAATGAAGAAGACACGCTAAAGACCGTGCTTAAACAAATTAAGAAAGTGAATGTGCTTGAGATTATTGTAATCGCAAATGGCTGTACCGATGCTTCAGTAAAAATAGCAAAAGAAGAAGGGTGCATGGTAAAAGTAGTGGAAAAACGCCTTTCTCCCCATGAAGCAAGAATGGAAGGAGCCAAAGCCGCCAAAGGAGATGCCGTCTTATTTGTAGACGGAGATATTATTCTTTCTGCTTCTGAGATTGAACGTTTTGTGCAGCCGTTGTTATTTGGACATAGCGATGTGGTGCTAAACAAGTGGGAAAAAACAAAGATAAATGCTTTTAACCGCAGCGAAATGACGTGGAGTGCGGTCTTGCATCATGCGCTTGGAAAGCCTCATCGTGCCAACGCTTATTTAAAAGCGCCTTACGGGGTGCTGTTAAGTGTATTGAAGAACTACTGGGAGATGCCGCCTCTTTCTTTATTTGTGACATTGTTAACGCAGTATCGTGTAAGCTCGCACATTACGATTGAAACCCAGGGAAAGGGAAGCTTTCGTCCTTTCGATCGCCCGCTGCGCAGCAGAGAACGAATTCAATCCTACCAGCAGCTTCTTCAAACATACTATACGCTTGCGTCAAATCGTAAAAGGAGAGTGGATATGCTTGCGCAGCCCATTCCAGTTGTTGAGCACGGCTGGGGGAAACTATCATCTTTTTATGGAGGCAAACAGCTGTCTGTTATTGTTCCGGTTTGCAACGAAGAACAAACAATCAAACAAGTGATTGCAGAAGCAAGAAAACTTGAGCCGTTAGAAATCATTGTCGTGATTAACGGTTCCACTGATCAGTCGGAGGCGTATGCCAAAGAACAGGGTGTCAAAACCCTCGTCTACGATGAGCGGTTAGGGCATGATTGCGGAAGAGCTGCGGGGGCCCTTGCAGCAATGGGAGATATACTTCTCTTTATAGACGGGGATTTTGTTCTTTCAGCTCAAGAGTTGTATCCGTTTGCTTCAGCGGTAGCGAGCGGCGTTGATGTAGCTTTAAACGTATGTGAAGATGAAGAAAAGCTCACGCATGTGGTGCAGGGGTGGAAGTACGTATTGAACGAGACAATAGGAAGAAAAGATTTATTAATGAGCTCCATGACGGCTGTTCCTCATGCCATAAGCAGAGAGTGTCTGGAGAAAATTAAGCCCGAATCTCTTGCTGTACCGCCTTTTGCCCAAATAAAAGCCATCATAGAAGGTTTTCATGTGCAGGCCGTTCACCATGTTGATGTAAATAAATTTAACCGATTTCGATATTCTGAACACCTATCATTAAAGAGCCATTCTCCTACGGCAGAACTCATTATTCAGGATCATATTTTTGCATTTCTATCGTATCTTCAGCGCGACTGAGCAGGGAGTATTGCCTTACTTCCAAAAGAAACGTTTAAAATGAGATAAAGAAATTTGCTGATATCTTGTTTTTCTGTTCTAACCCCTTGAATTTGTTCACAGTTGTAACTAAAATTGTTACATGTGCAGACAAAAGTAAAAAAGGAGGAAAAGAAATGAAAAGCTATCAGCTTGGAACGTTTTTACTTCGTCTTATGTTAGGGCTAACGTTTTTTATTCATGGCCTTGGCAAATTCCAAAGCGGTATTGATAATACGGTCGGTTTTTTCCACAGCATGGGCATTCCTGCGTTTTTCGCTTATGCGGTTGCGGTTATTGAATTCGTAGGGGGAGCCGCTATGATTCTTGGATTTCAAACGCGTTTAATCGGTGTCTTGTTTGCGATTGTGATGATTGGCGCTATTTTTACAGCGAAAAGCGGTGCTGGTTTTACAGGCGGCTATGAGCTTGAGGTTGCCCTTTTTGTCGTTTCGCTTCATATGATTCTAGCAGGAAGCGGCGCGTACGCGTTAGACAACCGATTACAAAAACCAGAAGAACATTATTCTTAAAAAGGTAGGCGCTATGCGCCTACCCTTTTTTGTAAAAAATATCCTTCTATCGATTCATTTTTACTAAAATATACAGCTATCATTTTTAAGAAAATTCTTATATATGGTACTATTTGGTCATAGATGACTACACAGTCATTCTATTTGAACGATACGGGGAGGTTTTAACATGAAAACCGAAAGAGAAAACGGAATTGTCCGTCAAGTGAATACGATTCAAACAAAAGAAGAGCGCTTTAATCCTTTTTCATGGTATGAAGAGATGAGAAACAGCGCGCCTGTGCAATGGGATGAAGAAAGGCAGGTATGGGATGTTTTTCACTATGACGGAGTCAAAGAAGTGCTAGAACAAAAGAATATTTTTTCTTCTGATCGAAGACCTCCACAAAACCAAAGACAAACTGCTCTAGGAACGAGCCTAATTAATATTGATCCGCCTAAGCATGCTGAAATGAGATCGCTTGTTAATAAAGCTTTTACGCCTAAAGCAATGAAAGCATGGGAGCCTAAAATTGCGCGTATTACAAATGAATTATTACAAGAAGTGGAGCATCTTGAAGATATTGATATAGTCGAGCATCTGTCCTATCCGCTTCCGGTTATGGTAATTGCCGATATTTTAGGCGTGCCGATAGAAGATCAGCGTCAGTTTAAAGATTGGTCGGATATTATCGTAGCCGGTCCTTCTAATAACGAACGTGAAACGCTCGAAAAATTGCAGCAAGAGAAAATGAAAGCAAATGATGAGCTAGAAACTTACTTTTATCGAATCATTGAAGAAAAACGCACGCGTCCAGGAGATGATATTATCTCCGTGCTTCTTCAGGCAAAAGAAGAAGGGAAACAGCTAACGGATGAAGAGATCGTCGGTTTTTCTATTTTGCTGCTGATTGCAGGAAACGAAACAACCACAAATTTAATTTCAAATACGATTTATTGTTTAATGGAAGATAAAGCTTCTTTTGAACGACTCAAACGTGAGAAAGAACTTTTGCCTTCTGCGATTGAAGAAGTTCTTCGCTATCGTTCACCCGTTCAGGCTCTTCACCGAATCGTAAAAGAAGATGTGATTCTTGCAGGTCAGAAACTAAAAGCAGGGGAACACGTCGTTCCATGGATGGGATCTGCGCACCGAGACGCGGAGTATTTTGAAGACCCGGATGTATTTAAAATCGATCGAAAGCCAAATGTGCATATGGCATTTGGAAGAGGCATTCATTTTTGCTTAGGAGCACCGCTTGCTCGAATAGAAGCAAAAATTATGCTGGCCGAGCTGATTGACCGCTATCCGCAGATGGACTGGAGCCCGGCATTTGAGTTAAAGCCGATTGAAAGTACATTTGTATACGGATTAAAAGAATTATTAATTCGGAAAAACGTATAAAAAAAGACTTCCCACAAGTCAATTTCACTGACCTGTGGGAAGTCTTTTTTTATGTAGATTCACTCTAGAGACTATTCTTATAAACTTTTAAATTCTTATCAGCAAATTTCTTATATCCAGTAGGTAGGATACGACCTGTTACTTCGTACGTTATTTATAAGAAGGGCAACGATTACAATTACAATCGATCCTATTAAAACGGGATTGATAATATAATTCCAAGAAGAAGCGCCTAAGATCACAACAATGGGGTCTGCTCCTGCGGGTGGGTGAGTTGTTTTTGTAAGCATCATAAAGAAAATGGCTAGGCCGACTCCTGTTCCTAAAGTGTAAGGGTTATTACCGAATAAATGATAGATGGTTAACCCTACCAAAGTCGCTACTAAATGCCCTCCAATAATATTTCTGGGCTGCGATAGAGGAGCGTTCCAAAGGCCAAATGCTAATACACAGCTGGCTCCAAAAGGGGCCATAAGCCAAGGGCTTGATGTAAGCTGAGTCAGTATAGCTAGAAGTAAAATACTAACCGTTCCACCGACTAAGCCTGTAACTGCATCTTTTACGTCAATTTTTAAAGGGCTTCTCGCGGTTGTTATCATTTTAGAAAAATATGATTGCGTGTATGAAATGTCTTCCTTTGCCGACGCTTTAGGTGAACTATTCATCTTTATATAAAACCTCCTTTATTTTTCAATCATTTTACCTCTTTGTAAATTAACCTGTCAATAATGATTTTAATGGTTATTTTTTGTGAGGTAAAAAAAGCTTGAATTCATGATTAGAATTCAAGCTTTTTTTCACCCCTATCCTTTTTATCTTGAAAACGCGCCGCTTTTTGCCTGTTCCCGCAGATTTTCATTGAGCACCATTTACGTCTTCCAGTTGTATCAATAAATAACAATACACAGTCAGGGTTGCTACATCTTCTTATTTTGTTTAGTTGGCCTTCACTGATTAACTGCAAAGCATCTAATGATAGTAAGGAAAAGAGTTTATTTACGATGCTCCCGATTGGGATTTGTACTAATTGCTGTGCATGAACTTTAAAAACATAAGGAGCTTTTTCAATATTTCTTTCTAAAGATAATATCCACTTATTATCAATGGCATTTCCATCTGCTATTGATTCAAAGTTGTTTCTTAAACACAATCGAAAATCATATATAAGATGTAACACTTCCGTTAATTCACTTTGGGACATAGTCAATATTGTTTTATCAAGAGAAGGGATCTCTTCACACATTATATGAAGCCAGTCTAGCAAATCTTGGTCTTCACTTAGTAACTCGTGACGACGGCCATGACTGACGACTTCAGTATTTACTAAATTGAGCGAAAGAAAAGGGGAGATTAAAGGGAATTTTTTTCTTTTATTCATATCGTTTCTCATTCCTTACTCTTTTTCTGCTTGAATTCTCGCTTCAGCAATTTTATCGGTATGATCATATCCCCATTTAAACATCAGCTCGATAATAGGGATGAGCGTTTCTCCAAAGGATGTCAAATAATATTCTACTTTAGGCGGAACTTGTTTATAGACTTCGCGGTGGATAATTCCGTCGCGCTCGAGTTCGCGAAGCTGCAGTGTGAGCATTCGCTGCGTCACACCAGGAATGAGTCTGCGCAGTTCATTAAAGCGGCGGCGTTCCTTCGATAATTGATACAAAATGACGCTTTTCCATTTGCCGCCGACTACATCAACGGCTGCTTCCACAGGGCAAGAATAGCCGTGAGGCTCCCATTTTGTTAAGTCGTATTTCATAGTGATTACTCCTTTTATCAGTGAGTTCAGCTGCATTTGTGCTGTTTATACTATAGCACGTCTTATTTGATAAAAACATGGAAATGATTCATGGAATTATTAACGGAAAATTAAAAAATTAATGGAAATAATTATGAGTTTGTTGTATGATGAAACTATGAAAATAACTTTTCTATTAAAAAGCGAAATATTTTGAAAGCGCTTTATTTATAAAGAACGACAGGGGAAAGGGCGGAGGAATGATGAAAAGATTTATCAAAGTAGAAAAAAGAAATCATGTGGCGGTTGTACGAATGAATCAGTCAATGCTTAATCGTTTGAACAGTGAAGTCATGTATGAGCTGCAAGAAACGATGAATGAGCTGCAGCACGATGCGTCGGTTGGATCTATTGTATTTATGGGAGAGTACTATAAGATGAACGGAGATCATAGAACAGCTTCTTTCCTACGTGAAGAAACAGGAAGGCTTTATCAGCCGATTCATGCAGTAGCAGCTCGAGCGATTTTTCAGCGTATTTCATGCAGCTCCAAACAAACGATTGCGCTTCTTACAAACTTTACGTTTGGCGGAGGATATGAGTTAGCTTTAGCATGCGATGTACGAATTGCGGAAGAACCTGTGCAGCTAAAGTTAACAAACGGCATGACTGTTAGTGCGCAAGAAGCGTGCAACATGGGCAAAGTGCAGCACGTTGTGCAAAAAGGAAAAGGATTAGAATATTCACTTGCGCTGAACGCATTAGAAAAGGAAGCTTAAAAAACGCTTTCACTTTATTTTTATAAAGTGAAAGCGTTTTTATTTTGCTTTGTTGATAAAAAGGTATTGAAAATTCTGAAAAAAGGAGTAGAATGATAACAAATCTACTTATTTTAAATAAGCAAAGGAGCTGGTATCAATGCCATTCATTTTTAAAGAAGCGGTAGTCGGATTGTTTACAGCGGCAGCAGCAGGTTTACTGGCGTTTCAAGGGGTAGAAGTGGTGTCAGCCATCATTCATCTGCTAACTTTTTGGAAACAGTAATAGCTAATAAGTAGAGGAACGACTTATAAAGATAAGGGGCTTGAGATTTTCTCAGCCCTTTTTGTTGTGGAGTTCATTATTTTTCAGTATACTAACGGTGGAAATTAAGACATAATATGGTTACATAGCAGGGATTTACGAATTCAGTAGGGAAGTATGTAGACTCTGAAAAAAATAAACAACGATCGCTTTTACCCGGTAACAAGTTCTGTTATCGGGTAACGTGTGTAAGGGGTGTGGATAAGTGAAAGACAAAAATTTAACAGAAGAACAGCAGCGAGTTGATTGGGTAGTAGAAGAAATCAGCCAAAAAGCTGAAAAAATAGGCAAAAGCGTAGGAAACGTAAAAGGCGAAATTGTCGATTTGCGAAGCACGTTTTGGGACGATGTCACGGTTAATATGGATGAGCCGGATGATGTGATTGAGACATTTACGAGTATTAAGCAGCAGGCAGAACTTTTAGCTGAACGTGAAATTACCCATAGACAAGCGTATGATCAATTAAAAACATTAAAAAAACTAACGCAATCCCCTTATTTTGGACGTTTTGATTTTATAGAAAATGGCGAAAAAGAAGCGGAAGCTATTTATGTGGGCGTGGGCTCTTTAATGGATCAAAAAGATGAAGAGTTTTTAATTTATGATTGGCGTGCGCCTATTTCGAGTCTTTATTATGATTATTCACCGGGAAAAGCGCAGTACGAAACGCCAGGTGAAGCGATTAAAGGCGAGATGAAGCTAAAGCGTCAGTTTATTATCGAAAATAGCGTAATTAAAAGCATGTTTGATACAGGAATTACCATTCGAGACGAACTGCTTCAAGAAGTGCTCGGACACAATGCAAGCAGTCAAATGAAAAGTATTGTAGCGACTATTCAAAAAGAACAAAACCAAATTATTCGAAATGAAAAAAATAAAGTGCTGATCGTTCAAGGGGTAGCAGGGAGCGGTAAAACGTCTGCAGCTCTTCAGCGCGTGGCTTATCTTCTCTATCATCACCGAAAGCAGCTGACTGCAGAAAACATGATGCTGTTTTCACCAAATCCGCTTTTTAACAGCTACGTCTCAACCGTTCTTCCGGAGCTTGGAGAAGACAATATGAAACAAACAACGTTTCAGCAATATGCCGATGGCCGGTTAGGAAACGAGTTTGAAGTGGAGGACTTGTTCGTGCAAATCGAATATTTGCTAACGGAAAAAGATGCTGCGGCAAAAAAGCAAAAAATGCAGGAAATTCGCTACAAGGCAAGCTGTGAATTTAAAAAGCAGGTAGATGCGTATATTGAAGAACTGTCTACTAAAGACATCATTTTTAAAAACATTAAGTTTCGCGGCGAAATCGTGTTATCTGCTCGGCGTCTGCTGTCTTATTTCTATTCGCTTGATAAGGGAATTTCCATACCTAACAGGATGCAGCTCGTTGCGGAATGGGCGCTTAAACTCATTAATCAGCTTGAAAAACTTGAGCGCAAAAAAGATTGGGTTCAAGAAGAAATTCAGCTTTTAGAAAAAGAAGATTATGTAGAGGCCTATCAGCACTTGCAGAAAAAGGAAGGCTACACGGAAAGTTCATTTGACGACTTTGACCGGGAACAAGCGTATTTAGCCAAAGCGGTTGTAGCTAAAAAAATGAAATTTATTAAGCAAGCCATCAAACAGCTTAAATTTATCGACATTCGCCGTATCTATATGCAGCTGTTTGAAAGAAATCACCTTTTTTCCCACGTAGAGGGATGGGAAGACACTGCTAAAAACACGGTGCAAAGAGTCATGAACATGAAGCTGTCTTATGAAGACGTAACGCCTTACTTATATATAAAAGATCAAATTGAAGGGCGTAAAACCAACCCTGTCATTCGCTATTTGTTTATTGATGAAGCACAGGACTATTCACCGTTTCAGCTGGCGTTTTTAAAAGAGCTGTTTCCGCATGCCAGAATGACGCTGCTTGGAGACTTGAATCAAGCGATCTATGCGCACGCCTTGAACGCACCGACCATTCTTTCAAGCGAACTGTACGAAGAGAAAGAAGCAGAAACGCTGACTCTTACGAGAAGCTACCGATCAACACGTCAAATTGTCGAATTTTCAAGGGATATGGTAGCAAACGGTCATTTAATCGAGCCGTTTAATCGAGACGGAGCGAAACCGACCGTAACGGCTACAGGCGACGTGCAAAAGCTGCATGAGGCAATTATACACAAAATTAATGAATTGAAGCAGCAAAACTATAAAACGATTGCTGTTATTGCCAAAACAGCTGAGGAAAGTCGTCAGGCATTCCAAGCACTGCCTGAAGCGATGTCTGCAAGGCTGCTGACAAAAGAAACAAGTTCATTTGAAAAAGGCATGCTTGTTCTGCCAGCTTACTTAGCAAAAGGAATTGAATTTGATGCCGTCATCATTTACAATGCATCGAGTGAATGTTACCAAGATGAATACGAGCGAAATTTATTTTATACAGCATGTACAAGAGCGATGCATGAGCTGCACTTGTTCTCGCTTGGTGAAATCAGCCCGTTTATATCAAATAAAGAAACTTATGAATACCAAAGTCAATAAAAGAAGGCAGCCAGTAGGCTGCCTTCTTTTATTGACTTTCAAAATGCAGCAAATACTTCACCAAATAAAGGCCTGAGTTTGTTTTTTCTTGAAGAGGAATGGTCAGGCATGTGACGTAATAATACCCGTTTGGAATATCATAGCTTAAGGTTTCAGATAGGACGCTTTTGATTTCAATCCCATCGCTTTCGACGTGAAAAGGAAGGCGAGTGGTCTTTTCAGCCTGTGATACGTCTGGAGTTTCGTTTACCCACACTTCAATAATGGCTTTTGTGTTCGATACGGCTTCAAATGAAATAGCTTTATCGTCTGCGACATATCCTTTTTGAATATCTTCTTCACTCCAGTCGTGATGGGGCTTTGGCTGTCCTTTTTGAAACAGTGTAAACTGATGATAAGACATGGTTAGCTCTTGTTCTTTCCATTTTGTTTTCATGATTTCACCTCTTCAAAGTAAAGCTTGTTCTGCTATTATTGAACGATAAATTGTACGCGTGTACCATCTGGATACTGTTCTAACTGATTTCCAACCCATGAGCCGGCTCCGCGGTTATCAGAAGGTGAAATATAGCGAATGTCAGCTCCTGCTCCGCCTTCTTCGCACATAGCCATTGGCCATTCATCACGGTCATAGCCTGTTTTTGTCGGATATCCTTTCAGCGATTCTTCCCGGTTCGCTTCAGCACCGTCGCGATCAATTGTGCAAACGGAAGAGTGCCCAGCGGCAATCGCGTCACGAATATGATCACCCGTTTCAGGATATCGGTCTAACGGAAAATAAAGCGTCGCATCGTAGTTTACTTCAGCTTCCGTTTTTTCAGGAGCTAAAAACGCCGCATGTCCCATAAACCCTAAAACACATGCCATGATAATGAATAGACTTGCCATTAATTTTTTCCCGTATGTAGCCATTTCAAACCTCCAGTATAAGTCGTTTTTACAGCTTAACTATACTCTCAGATTGCTAAGTTTAGATTACAGGACAATAAATACGGTGTAAACAAGTATTAACATTTATATTAAACTTCCTTTACTTGACATCATACCCTAATAGGTATAAAGTTGTGTATACATTTATTTCTTGCGTACAGCTTAAAAGAAAGAAACGCAATCATGCACGATCGGAGGTAGTAGTATGATGGAATATGATAAGCAAGTTAAAAATCGTTTAAAACGAATTGAAGGTCAGTTAAAAGGCGTCTTAAATATGATGGAACAAGGAAAAGACTGCCGTGACATTGTGACACAGCTCTCAGCAGCTAGAAGCGCAATTGATCGCACAATGGGTGTTATTGTCAGCACCAATCTTGAACAATGCGTAAGAGAAAGCATTGAAAAAGGCGAGAATACCGAAAACTTAGTAAAAGAAGCAGTAGAGCTGTTAGTAAAAAGCAGATGAGACATTCGTTTCATCTGCTTTTTGTTTTAGTATAGGCTGCTTATAAGGATAAAAACGGCTGTTCCTAAACACAATACGGATAGGAACAACCGTTTTTTAGGTTTATCACGTTTTAAGAACAGGAAAGATATATGGAGAGAAAGGAGGAGGTCAAGGTGAGTGATGACAAAAAGTCACCAACATATAATCATACGGAAATTCATCATAAAATTGAGGCTTCTCCAAAAGCGCCGGGAATCAAAGCTGCTTTTCGCTTTAACCACGCTTCTTCTCCGTGGGTAAGAGGAATCAGCTCAGGCTTGTCTTCAAGCCTGCCGATTTTGATAGGAATTTTGTTTGATCATTTGCAGTACGGACTCATTGCAAGCATTGGCGGCTTTACATATCTATATACAAAAGATGAGCCTTACGCGCAGCGTGCCGTTAAGTTATTTTTAGCTTTGCTTGGCGTTACGCTCTGTTTTACACTCGGCTCATTATTTGCTGACGTAGCTTGGATGAAAACTATTTTATTTGGTGTTATTGGAGCTGTATCGGTTTATGTTTTCGGAGCCTTAAAAATTCCAGGACCTTCTGCCATGTTTTTTGTCCTTTCATTTGCTGTGAGTACGAGCATTCCAGCGCCGAATTTGCAGGCTGTTTTTTTGCACGCAGGACTCGTTTTTTTAGGAGGGACACTATCTTGGTGTATTAGCATGAGCGGCTGGCTTATTAACCCGCGCGGACCTGAAACTGCCGCTGTGGCGAAAGCGTACAGGCAGCTAGCTTCGTTTGTCGGGTCTCTTGGTACGGAATCGTTTCACGCCGAGCAGCATAAAACGGTTGTCGAGCTTCGGGCAGCGGAAACAGCGATGAAACAAGCGAAAATTAATCGAAAAAAATCATCGTTTGCGCATCGTCTGTTTTTATTAAATCAAAAAGCCGAAGGGCTGTTTATCTTTGTGATGGCCGCTGCGAACGATTTTAATCCAGCTGTTTCTAAAAAAGCACAGGCAGTGATTGAAACGTTCGCATCCGAAATGGCCACGTTAAAAAAACATAAAAAAATTCGAGACGTTCGAGAAGAAATTGAAGAGCTGTCCATCAAAGAAGAGCTGCGTACATTGCTATTGGATGTAAATGACGTTCTTCAAATGAAAGAATTAAAAGAAACGGAGTATATTCAGTTTTCACAAGGCAGCGTAAAAACACGGTTAAAAGCTGCTTTTCACAAACGTTCGTATGTGCTTAAAAACGCTTTGCGCTACGGAATTATTATGATTGTTGCCGCAGCGGTTGCCTACACGACAAATATTCCAAGGTCTTACTGGATTCCGCTTACGTGCGCAGGAGTGATGCTTGGAGCAACCGTTCGTGCAACGGTTCAGCGAGGTATTCAGCGTTCTGTCGGAACCATTTTAGGTATTTTAATTGGAACCGGGATTCTAATGCTTGAACCAACGGGAATCGTCATTGCGCTCATTGTCTTTGTGCTTCAGTCGACGATTGAAATTGTAATTGTCAAAAACTACGCGCTCGGCACGCTCTTTATCACACCGAATGCTCTTTTAATTGCTGAAAGCGGTCATCCTGATAAAGCGATTAGCTACTTTACGTCTGCTCGAGTGATTGATATTGTCATTGGTTCTATTATTGGAGTGGTCGGCACGGTATTAATTTTCAAACGAGCTTCTTCACTTCGTTTGCCATATTTGCTTGGAGATGTGATACGAAAAGAAGGACAGTTTTTAGAAATGCTAAGCACCGAACAAGATGAAGAAAGAATTAAACGAGAAAGAAATAAGCTTCAAGGAGAACTCGTTAATCTTCGGGCGCTGTACGATAATGTGATTGGAGAATATTCTAAAACGGCCGTCAAGCTAGAAGGGTTGTGGCCTGCAGTTGTCGCTACACAGCAGTTAGGTTATATGCTTCTTGCGTCGTTTGAAGGATATGAGCTTTCAGAAACGGAAAAACGAGAGCTTCAAGAAACATTTGCTCAGCTAGCTGCAGCAGCTGAGCAAAAACGAGCGCCAAAGCTTTCAAGTGTTCCGACCCTGAAACACTACCCTATTATTCAAGGAGAACTCGTCGCTTTATATGAAAGTCTTCAGGTAGAAATATAAAAAGCACGGAACCCAGGGGCTCCGTGTTTTTGTTTTTACATATCCACAACTTCATTTACCGTTTTATTTACATCGTCACGCGTCATTTTTTCTTTTCCTTTCATCAAGGCGTTTAATGTTCCATCAGCAAGCGCTAACGGAATTTTACAGAAATGAAGGATCGGAAGCGATTTGACATCTTCTAAATATTTCTTTCCTAGTGAAAGATTGCGGCGAGCGTAGGCAAACATATCTTCTCTGCTCCAATTGTTAGGAAAGAAGCTGACTCCGCGCTCTGAATCTTCCGAGGTATTACGCAGGATATTAACAGACTGCAAGCCGCGTCCAAACGCAATGGCTAATTCTTTGTCTGTTTCCGTGCCGTCATACCATTTCCAAATGTCATTAAGCATCACACCTACTAGACCAGCTACGTAGAACGTATAGTCATCTAAATCCGCTTCATTTTCAATATGCCAGTCTTTTTCTACCCAATCGGCCATTCCTTTGGCCATAATAGAAGTTGCATCTAATACTTGATCTGCAACTCCAGTCGGACAAAGCGCAATCCAGTTGCCGAGCTGAAGCGTTACGTCAGGTAAATCAGCTTGATAAGGACCTACTAATGCCATGTACTCGTCTTCGTTAAAAGACTTTTTTAACAGGTCACTAATGGCGTAAAGCAAGCGGCTTTTTACACCGGCTTCTAGCTCAGGGTGATCTTCAATTTCATCAATTGCCCTCATACATAAGTAAGCAGATCCTACTGCATCCTGCAATTCTGCCGGCAAGTGGCTAATTGGAATAAAAAATGTTCGGCTTGTCTCTTTTAACATCACCATTGCGTTGTCGCGTAATTTGTTGGGTACACTCATTGATAACTAGCTCCTTTTTACATATCCACATGTCAAATTAGTTTAAGTTTTCATCTTATATACTATAGTAACAAAAAATGAGCATTTAATGGAGTTTAAAGATTACTTATTAACGATATTGTCATTATTTTGTAGTATTTGAACAGAGAAACTTGTAACATATACAAGTTTACACTACGATAATACTCGTTCACTCTTCGTTTTACAGAAATAAATGGTTTATTTTTAAGAAAATTGCTGTCATGCTAATGAATTAGGTGAGCTTTTAAGAGAGTATTCAACAGTGGGTTATACATAATATATAGGACAATACAGAGGTGAATGTATGAAAATTTTAATTGTAGAAGACGATGATAAAATATATGAATTAGTAAAAGAGAAATTTGAACAGTGGTCATTTGAAGTGGCTGGAGTAGAAGATTTTCAAAAGGTAATGGAAGTATTTATTGCAGAAAGCCCAGAGCTTGTTATTTTAGACGTGAATTTGCCTGTATATGACGGGTTTTACTGGTGTCAGCAAATACGTACAGTTTCAAAAACTCCTATCGTCTTTCTTTCCTCTCGTGAACATCCAATGGATATTGTTATGGCAATGAATGTTGGGGCAGATGACTATATTCAAAAGCCGTTTAACTTGGATGTTCTTGTTGCTAAAGTGCAGGCGCTTCTGCGCAGAACGTATTCATATGGAGACACGATTTCAGACGTTATCGATTGGAACGGCGCGGTGCTAGACTTAAAAAAAGGAAGTTTGCATTACAACGATCAAGAAATTCATTTAACGAAAAATGAATTTTTTATTTTACGGCTTCTTTTGGAAGAACGAGGCAAGATTGTATCGCGAGAAGAGCTTATGCGAAGGTTATGGGAAGATGAGAAATTTGTAAGTGACAATACGCTTTCTGTCAACATCACACGCATTCGCACCAAGCTGGAAGACATCGGGCTGAATGATAAAATTGTGACCAAAAAAGGCCAAGGATATTTGGTGAATTAAGATGTGGAAAAGTTTTTTAAGAGAAAGGCTAAGCTGGATTTTATTTGTTCTTATATGGCTGAGTGTAATCGATGCTCTGCTGCTGCTTGAGTATGATATTAAGGTATCGTCCACTTCGTTTTGGTATTTGAATCTTTTAACGCTGTGTCTGCTGATTCTGTTTCTTTTATGGAGAGGAATAAAAGAAAGAAGATTTCTAAAAAAGTTAAGCTTAATGCTGCGGCATGATGCGTACGATTTACAAGAAATGCATTCATACGTTAGAACGAAAGCAGATGAAGATATGCTGAGTCTGCTACAGCATATAGATCGTGTGTATCGCAGACAAACTCATGCTCTTCACGTACAGCAGCGAGAGCAGCAGGAATATGTAACGACTTGGGTTCATGAGATCAAGACGCCGCTTACTGCGATGAAGCTGCTTATTAATGCTCATCGTACAGAGCTTTATAAATGGCCTTGGCTAAAGGATATTGAAGATGAGTGGATGAAAATTGACGGATTAGTAGATCAGAATTTATATTCTGCACGCCTGCAGTACTTAGAAAAAGATTATCAGGTGCAGGCAGTGTCGCTAAGTGAACTTGTTTTTCCAAACGTTGCGTACTTCTCAAAATGGTGTATTGAAAAGAAACTGCATATTGATGAAAAAAATCTAGACATACTGGTGCACACTGATCCAAAGTGGATGCAGTTTGTTGTGAGGCAAGTGCTGTCTAACTCCATTAAATATAGCCCTCTAGAAGGAAAGCTTTCTTTTTTTAGTGAAGAAACGCCAAATTACGTAAAGTTATTTATCGCTGATCAAGGGAAAGGGATTCCAACTCAAGATCTTCCCCGGGTTTTTGAAAAAGGATTCACAGGAAATGCGGGAAGAAAAACGAAGGGAGCTACAGGGCTAGGACTGTATTTTTCAAAAAAAATTACAGATGCTCTTGGCCATCAAATAGAGGTGAATTCACTTTTACACGAAGGAACCACGGTGATTCTGACCTTCTACAAACCGAATTCTTTTGATAACCTTTCAAAAATGTAAGATTGCACGCTGAGATTGTCATCTGCTTCAAACGAATCTTTCCTTGTTTCAAAGTAAGATAGAGCTATACACAAGGAGGGAACGTACATGAAGAGAAAGTGGATTAGCCTCTTAGCTCTGCTTTTTGTTGTAGGAGCAGGTATAGGAGGAATAAAGATTTATCAAAAAGCCGCAACGGAGCATCAATACGGGATTATCCCAAAAGAAGCAAAAAAAGTGGATGAGTATGGACGAGTTCAATATACAATTTCAGTGATAAACGAAAAAGGACAAACAACGTTTCAAACATTTACAACGATTAAACAGTTAAAAGAAGGAACGGTTATTGACCTTTTCGTTCGAGGTAATGAAGTTCGGAAATATGACATTATAACAAAAAATGAGCTGCCGCAGCGAGTGAAAAGCGTGTGGCCTACAAAAGAACGAAAGGAGGAGGAAAAGTGAGCATTGTTCTTGAAGGAAAAAATGTAACCAAAACGTTTGGATCAAGAGGAAATGTATACGAAGCGCTAAAAGGAATTGATTTTACAATCGAAGAAGGAGAGTTTGTCGGTATTATGGGACCATCTGGAGCGGGAAAAACGACGCTGATGAACATTCTTTCAACGATTGACCGTCCAACCGATGGCGAGGTATGGATTCAAGGGGAAAACGTGGCGCTCATGAAAGATAAGAAGCTGTCTGCTTTCAGACGCAATCATTTAGGGTTTATTTTTCAAGATTATAATTTATTGGATACGTTAACGGTAAAAGAAAATATTCTTCTGCCGCTTACGGTTACAAAAATGTCTAAGAAAGAGATGGAAGCGAAGCTTAAAGACACCGCAATGCGACTAGGCATCTATGAGCTGGCGGATAAGTACCCGTACGAGATTTCTGGCGGACAAAAACAGCGCGTTGCAGCAGCGAGAGCAATGATTACGAATCCAGCCGTTATTTTCGCCGATGAACCTACCGGAGCTCTTGATTCCAAAGCTGCTTCAAGCCTGCTTGAAAAGCTGTCGCAACTAAATCAAGAAGACCGTGCCACGATTATTATGGTGACGCATGATCCGCTGGCTTCAAGCTACTGCAGCCGCGTGCTGTTTATTAAAGACGGACAAATTTATACGGAGCTGTTTAAAGGCGAACAAACGAGACAAGCATTTTTTAAACGAATTATGAACATTCAAGGCGCATTAGGCGGTGAAGGCTATGACCGTATTTGATCTTGTTAAAAAGAATATGCGCAAAAATATTAGCCGGTACAGCCTTTATTTCTTTTCAATGATTTTTAGCATTATTGTGTACTATGTGTTTGCTACACTTCAGTACGACCAATCGATTTCAAAGGTTATTGGAGAAGAGCTGAGGCTGCAGGGCATTTTTAATGCTTCAAACTACGTTCTGCTTACCTTTATTGTTGTCTTTATTTGGTACACAAACTCATTTTTTATCAGGCAGCGTAAGAGAGAGCTCGGGCTGTATCATTTAGTCGGCATTGAAAAACGTACGATTGGAAAAATGATTTTCTATGAGAATATGCTGCTGGGGATTTCTTCTCTGGTGGTCGGTATTTTACTAGGTACCGTGTTTTCAAGGCTGTTTGTGCTGTTTTTACTAAAGCTTATGGGACTGTCGCTTTCTATTACGCTCACATTTTCTCTTCAAGCGGTTTTAAAAACAGCCGTAGTGTTTTTAATTGTTACCATTTTTATATCGTTTCAAGGCTATTTTATTATGTACCGCTATACGCTATTAGATCTGTTTCAAGCAGAAAGCAAAAGTGAACGCGTAAATAAAATGAATTCAAAGCGATCAATTGTAGTGGGAGGACTTGGTATCTTACTCGTTGGCTACGGGTACTACCTTTCATCAGGAAACATTGTGACGCCTAAGTTTTTTCTAATTGTAGCCGTTGTACTGTTCTCGGTCATTTTCGGTACATTTTTACTTTTTAAAGCCACAATTGAGTGGCTGATGGGACTTTACCGAGAGCATGCAAGCGGATATTATTCGTTTGCAAATATGCTAAGCGTTTCTACTATGATGTATCGAATTAAAGCAAATGCACAAGTGTTAACCCTAATTACGATCTTGTCGGCTACTACACTTGTAGCAGTTGGTGTGACGTATTCCTCGTACTATAACACAAAAGCCGACGCCAGAAGCATGCAGCCTTATGACTATACGCTGCACAGCAAAAACGCAGCGCAAGACTTTATAGAAGTACTGCGTAAGTTAGATATCCAATCAAATCAGTATGTGTATCATATCGTGAAGCACTCTGCTGATTTATCGGACTTTCGATTTATTACATCTGGTTATTACGGAGATGGTGAGCGAATCAGTTTTTTAGATGAAGAAGAAGTGCGGAAAAACGGCGTTTCGGTTCCTTCGTTAAGTGCAAACGAAACCGTTGTTTTTGATTCGATGGCAAAAGGAAAAGTGTTTAAGCCTAGTACAGGTAAAACGGCAGTTGTGCAGCTGAACAAATCAGAACAGCTTGCTTTAAAAGTCGTTAAATCAGAACCTTCACTTATTCTTGACTCTGAAAGTGCCGGCTATCAGTTTGTAGTCAACCACGATACATTTAACAAGCTTTTAAAAGCTGGACAAAAGCAAGCGGTGTACGTGTTTAATACGGATGATGAAAACAAACAAAATGAACTTACTAAGAACTATCATCAAATCGCAAAAGTGGCTGGAGAAAGCCGTACTTCATACTATGATGTGTTTCAGGCAGGCTTAATGAGTAAAGGATTGTTTATTTTTATTGGAGGATTTTTAGGGCTCGTCTTTTTGATGGCAACGGGAAGTATTATTTATTTTAAGCAAATCTCAGAAGCTGAACAAGAGCGCAAAAGATTTGAAGTACTGCGTAAGCTTGGGTTTTCAGTGTCTCAAATGATGAGCACCGTGCGAAAGCAGCAGCTGTTTACGTTTGGTTTGCCTTTAGTAATTGGCATCTTGCACAGTCTATTTGCGCTGAAGGTCATTACAAACTTAATCGGTGAAAGTCTGATAGTTCCTGTTTTAATAGCGGATGCAGTATACGGGATTATTTATTTTCTTTTCTACTGGCTGACAATGAATTACTATCAAATGGTAATAAAGCGACTGTAAAGAAAAGACTGTTTCGATAAATGAAACAGTCTTTTTTTGTTGGGAAAATAAAAGGTATGGAGTAGCGAAAACCTGAATATAAAAAAGGGTATATAAAAACTAGAAAGTTGCAGGGGAGGGGAAAGATGTGAAAGCAGATGCTGTATTTGAAGGGGGAGGCGTTCGAGGAATTGCATTCACGGGTGCGATTGAAGCGATGGAAGAAAGCAACGTAGAATGGCAGCGTCTAGCAGGTACGTCAGCAGGCTCGTTAATTGCGGCTCTTTTGGCGAGCGGCTATAAAAGTGGTGAAATTCGCAAGGAGCTTCAAAACATGGACTATGCCAAGTTTCGCGGGAAAACGATCATTAACCGAATTCCTCTGATTGGGAACTTAATTGAATTAATGATTCATTTAGGTTTTTATAAAAATGATTATTTGGAAAAATGGGTGTACGGTTTGCTGCGTGAAAAAGGAATTGAAACGTTTGCGGATTTGCCGGCAGATAAGCTGAAAATTATTGCCTCAGACATTTCGAACGGACAGATGCTTGTGCTGCCTGACGACTTGCCTCGCTACGGAATGCAGCCAAGCGATATGAAGATTTCACAAGCCGTGATGATGAGTGCGTCCATTCCTTTTTTCTTTCGTCCCGTCATCTGGAAATCCAAAGGGTTCAAGAGGTCATACATTGTCGATGGAGCGCTTTTAAGCAATTTTCCGATTTGGCTGTTTGATACGGAGCATCCGCGTTTCCCGACGTTTGGTTTTCGATTTGTAAAAGAAGAAATTGATACAGCCGCTGTTATTCCGACGCCGGTCCATTTATTTAAAAGTATGTTTACAACGATGCTGCAAGCTCACGATTTGCGGTATTTGAACGCGGAGACAAAAGAACGAACGGTGCAAATTCCAACCGGTGTGATTACGGCAACGGATTTTGCCTTAAAGGAAGAAGAAATCGAATTTTTATATGAATCTGGTTATATATCAGCAAAGCGCTTTTTAGAAAAATGGGATTTTGAACAGCATAAAATGAATCGGACCGGACGTCAGCTGACACGAAGAAAGCTCCCGTAACAGGAGCTTTTCTACGGCTGTTTTAAAATGTGGACTTCAACAGCTTCGCCTTTTGCCGGAACGGAATACTGAACGCTTTTGTCTTTTTTAAGCCAAGCTTTAACGAGCTGTCCTTTTTTGTATGTTTGATTATCCGGAATTTTTACATAAATAGGCTGTACATCGCTAGAACCAAGTATTTCTTTTGTTGTATAGTCAAGCGCGGTATCTCGCGGAATGACGTTTGCAATAAGAATTTCATCCTGTTTCACTTCTAAAATGCGCCCTTGAACTAAATAGCCGGCCGGCTTTTTTGACTGCTCGGCATTATCAGAACAGCCGCTTAAACAAATAAAAAAGAGAAGAAAAAGTGCAGTTGATTGAACGGTAAACTTCATAAAATCTCCTTTCCGTTTCAACATGACTACCATTATAACGCGTTTGACCATTTCTTTTCCAGTTTTCGGAGAAAGCAAGAGGTAATCGTTGACGTTATTTCAGCACGCGTGATATGTTTTAACTCATAAATGCTATTTTTACTAGAAGTCACGCCTAGTACGGGAGGTCCTTATATGGATGTTACCTTTTTAACCAATGTTATTCGACATATATTGGAACGAGATAATTTTGTCATTGACTTTGAAGAATCAGATGAACAAAATATTCACTTTTGGCATCGAGACGAGCCGTTTCGCCTTTTTATTTCAGAACAAACGGAAAGCTATTTAGTATGGACCGTTTTTGAAAATGAAAAAGAACAGTGGAGCGGAAAAACATTTCTTCAAGAAGTGACGAATACGTGTAAAGACTGCAGTGAGCCAATCGCGCACTGGATTTATAAAGACGGAGGCAAAGCAGGTTATTGCGATCATTGTCTGAACACGTTTGGAAATGCGTATTTTACAAATGCTGATGATATCAAGCAAAACCTTCATTTAATTGACGGTTCTATTTGTTTTATTACCGATGAAACCGGAAGCGATTGGTGGATTGCATATGAAGGGTTCAAACGAGTAATTGCAAGATTAGAAGAAAATCCCGATCAGAAAGTCGAAATGTACAAGCCCGAATATCCGGTCTTTAAATGGGAAATACATTTTCTAACGGAAAACAATTCTGCTAGCTTTAAGTTCAAAGATGACTTTGCATCTGGAATTGTACCGAAGGGAAGAATACTCTAACATCCTTGTTATAAGGGTGTTTTTTCTTATAATGGGAAGTTTTTTTGAAAAAAATAATTAATTTAGGTTAAAAAGAAGGAATTAAAGGGTAAAGAGTAGAAGATATATCACTATAGGAAGAATGGGGGAAATAATTATGACAACTACAACAAATTTAACACTGGGGTACAAAATGTACACGATTGATTTTAGCCGTCCAACGCAGTCTAACGAGGCACTGCTTGATTTCTTTAAAGATGTGCAGCACAGACAGGGAAATAACGCAGAAAGCTTTTCTAAAACATTAATGGAAATCGAAGAAATCAAAACAAAATATGTAGATCACGAAATCGTACAGCTGGCTAAATCGCTTGAACAGCAAATAAGCCGCTCAAATGCAGAAAAACTTGAGGTCTGATAATCACCAGAAATGGTCGATTTATCAGACCTTTTTTATATTTTTATCGATGTAGCACTTTATACTTGGCTAAAGGGCAGCCAAGTATAAAGTGCTAGACCTATGCGGAAGTTGCCCTCCCTTGCGGGCTGCCAACTTCCGCATAGGTGAACCTTTTGGGGTGAAGTCAAGGGGACAGGATATCTGGTAGTATAGGTTTTTGGTCGAGGATAAAATTCTGTACATTTCAAAGGATGTTTGATTTCATCAAAAGTTGTAGATGAATAGACTATCAAGTCGTTGGAGGCGTTGTATGGTTGGAATTTGCAGCTGGAAGTGTGCAGTGAGTGGAATAAGTATTGCAAGTGTCTACAGTAAGCAGCCGTCGTGGCAGCGGGAGTGTTATTTGGTAACACCTGGTAAAGTTTATTATGAGTCGTGCTATCAAGGGTACGGAGAGTTTGCGGGAATGGATATTTTTTGTTTGATGAGAGAAAGCGGAGCGGAAAAAGAAGACAGTGAAGGGGTAGCAGTTTTTAAGCCTAAGATTGTGCTGGCGAAGTATTACAGCGGACAGCGTTATGAAGAACTGCCGGAATCAGAGCCGTGTCCGTACGGAGGCTATTTTTTTGAAGGGTGGAAGGAAGGATAGCGAATATACATAAAAGCTAAAAGCTGTAGAGATATCTCTACAGCTTGTTATTAACGTCTTGTTTCATCGACAGATTGTTCTAAGTCACTTACTTCTTGCGTAATTGTATTTAATTCTTCTTGCACCGCTTCAGCTTCAAGAACAGGATCTTGAACGATTTCTGTCGTTTCAAGCTCTTCTGCTGCAGCCGTTTCTGCAAGCGGCTGTTCTTTAGCAGTGCGCAGAGATTTCACTTTGTTGACAACTTGCGAAGATTGTTCGGAGACTTTTTGTGAAAGACGAGCCGTGCGCTGTTTGAGGTCTTGGCCTTTTGCATATACCGTTTCTTTCACTTGACCTGTTTTAGCAAGTGCTTGATTCGCTCCGTCTTGAATAGAAGCACGCAGCTCTTTTCCTGACTTTGGCGCTACTAGTAAAGCTGTTGTTACACCCACTACGCTGCCTACTAACGTGCCGACTAATAACTCTTTGCTTCCACCTTTTGTTTCTTTACCTACTGTTTCTTTTACGTTTTCTTTTGTCATGACATTTCCTCCTTTTATAATATGTAATATGAAGGGTTTACCATTTTGTTGAATACTTCCTGCAAAACGCAAATGATTCGCTAAAAAAATGTGCAAGTGCCGTCGGACGCTCGTACAGGCTGGTGAAATTTGATTGTATATAGTATTCAACCACCTGACAGAAAAACCTTCTTTTCTGCTATAAAAACAGAAAAAAACTTATCTATAAAATCCGACACAAGAAAACGACAACATTCGTTCTTTGGTAGCATTTTCACTTGAAATTTTATATCATAGAGTGCAAGGAGAATACGTTCTCTTTTTTTTAGATGCTGGAGGGATTGAAGAGATGGCTGAATCAAAGTACAGAACAATTTTAGAAGCAAAATCTGGAGAGTTAGAAGCATTAAAAGAGAAAGCAATCAAAGACAGCTGGCAGCCGATTTATCATATTCATCCACAGTACGGGCTGATGAATGATCCAAACGGATTGATTCAATTAAACGGTGAATATCACGTGTTTTATCAGTGGTATCCGTACGGTGCGATGCATGGAATGAAGCACTGGGCTCATGTGAAATCTACGGATTTAGTAACGTGGGAACGCCTTCCGGTTGCGTTAACGCCAACGGAAGAATATGAATCGCACGGCGCATACTCAGGCGGCGCGATTGAAAAAGATGGTCAAGGGCTACTGTTTTATACGGGGAATGTAAAATACGAAGACGGCTCACGTTCAGCTAATCAATGTATCGCGATGCTAAACAGGGATGGAAGTGTGGAAAAATACACGCATAATCCAGCGGTACGAGGCGTTCCTGATGGGTATACAGGACATGTGCGTGATCCGAAAGTATGGAAAGAAAATGATACATATTATATGCTGCTAGGCGCTCAGCGTGAAAACGAAACGGGCGCGTTAATTGTGTATGAATCAAGCGATGCGCTTCAGTGGTCATTTAAAGGCGAAGTTAAAACATCGCTTCCTGACTTTGGCTATATGTGGGAGTGCCCGGATTACTTTAAACTGGACGGAAAAGATGTGTTTGTCTTTTCACCGCAAGGAATCAAAGCGGATGGCCACGATTTTCATAATATTTATAATGTGATTTACGCGGTGGGAACATTCGATGTGGAAAGTTTAACGTTTGAAATGGAGTATTACCGTGAAATTGATAAAGGGTTTGACTTTTATGCACCGCAAACGTTCCAAGATGAAAGCGGACGTCGCTTGCTGTTTGCATGGATTGGAAACCCGGACGTTGACTACCCGTCAGACGAATACGGATGGGCCCATGCCTTAACGCTTCCTCGTGAGCTTTCGCTTGAAGGAAATGAACTTGTTCAAAAGCCTGTAGAAGAGTTAAATAAGCTTCGAGATCAAGCGGTTCATTTTAGAGGAACGCTAAAAAATGAAGAAGTGATCATTGATGAAGCAACAAACAATGCATATGAAATCAATATGAAGTTCCGCGAGATAGCGGCCAAACAGTTTGGTTTAGAGCTGTTTAATAGTAAAGAAGAAGAGCTTCGCCTCGTGTTTGATACAGAAAAGCAAGAAGTGCGACTCGACCGCTCTTCATTCCACCATCAATATGCAACGGAATACGGTGTGGTTCGCTCTGAAAAATGGACAGCGTCAAACGAAGTCGATGTTCGCGTATTTGTCGACAAAAGCATCGTCGAAATTTATATAAACGGCGGCAAGATTGTCTTCACTTCCCGCGTATTTCCGAAAAAAGATTCCAAATCAGCCGTAAATGTATTCGCAGAGGGATCTGTGGATTATCGTATTGATTATTACGGTATGTCGCGCGGTATTTAATATAATAAATAAGAAAAGCCAATGAAGATCATTCATTGGCTTTTTGATTTCTATAAAAATAAGATACAAATACATGAAGCAACTAAATGAGGAACAGCTGCAATGATAAAACGTTTCATCCATTCTGTATCCTCTCGCTGCCGGACCGGGGTAAAGTAAGGTCCTCTCGTTTCAAAACGAAATGCGTCCAGTAAGGTTACGAGTGCAATTGCCGTAAGTAATATGCCAAGAGGGCCTGAAATATAGTAAATATACTGCCAGTTGCCTGCTGTAATAGAAATGATAATCACAATAATTAAAGATATAATGCCAGATATTAATCCTGTTTTCAAACTCAAAATCTCCTTACATCCAGTTTTTGCTTATCTATTTTACCATAACCGAATGAAGGTTTGTATATACGGCTCGGGGCGGATATTTACTTCTTAATTGACCTTCTATGTAAGTATCTTCTCGTATAAAATGAGTTTCCTAGCAAAAGCAGTGTCCCTAGAATCCAGCCAGCTGCAGGGGAATAAGGAAAGATATTTTTTAAAGCCATCCCAAAAGAAATAGAGGCTGCTCCGAGTATAAATAAAAGCAGCGTGATTCCTTGACGTTTTTTCATATGTACCACCTCTCTTACTAATTTTACCATAAAGTGTGAGTGTAGTAGAATGAAATGTAAGGTGTTATACAAAAAAAGAAGTATATGGTAAAAATTAAGAAGTAGGAAGGGGAGAGGGATGCAATGATTAAGAAAGGATTTATAGCAGGTATCGTGATGGTCGGGATTGTTCTTGCTCTTGCTGCTTTTACAGGGAAGTGGAGCTATCTCTATTTTGTGTCAGGCACAATGGGAGCAGTATCACTGGTTTTAGCTTTGGCATACCTTATTGACAGTATTGTGCTAGGAAATACAGGCACATTCTTTTCAGCCAAAAAGACGCGCAAGGTGAGCCGAGTTGAAGATGCAAAACGATTTGGAGCTATTGCAGTACCGAACGTATTAGCTGCTTTGATTTATGTAGCCGCTGGTTGATGAACAGGAGTCTATAAAAAACAGCTTGAGGTATAACCTCAAGCTGTTTTTATGCGTCAATCTGAACGTTTCTTTCCCGTTTATCACGCAGCGGCATCAGCATACTCACAAATCCAACGCTTACGATGATGATTGCCGCCGTTAAAAAAGTCGTCTGAGCACCTGCAAGCTTTACGACCATGCCTCCAAGAAGAGGAGCAGTAAGTAAAACGGCACTCGTTAAGGTGTTAATGAATCCGTACACTTTTCCGAGGTGTTTCTTGTCGCTGTACGTTTGAACGATATAGTTAAACAGCAGTAAATTAAGCCCGACTCCGGCCCCTCCAATAGGTGCAGCAATCAAAATGAAATAGCGTGACATAACGGCTGGATTAAAGCAGCTAATGAAAAATAAAGCCCCTCCAAATAGAAGCAGTCCCAGTGATAAAAGTCTAAATGGATGGTGAACCTGTTTTTTTCTATTAAGATACACTCCTGTTGCTAGCGCTCCCAGCCCGATTCCAGAAAGCAGCCAGCCGAGCATTTCCGGATGGTGAGGCAGCACATCTCGAAGGAAGATGCTAATTTGAGCGTCAACAAGCATGACTACAAAATACGAAAGGTGAAACAAAATAACGACGCGTAAAAGGATTCAATGCTGAAAAACGATTTTCCAGCCGTTTGAAAGCGATTCTTTTGACTGATGAGCACGAGCAGCTTGCCTTTGTGTTTTGTTACCTGACTTTTTAAGTGAAAACAGCACCCCAATAGAAATTATACAAGCTGCGGCGTTAGCTAAAATACATGCTTTGGGCGTTGTGAACGTCAGTGCGGCGGCTCCGAGAAACGGCCCTACAACTTTGGCAATTTGAAACATAATGTTTTGTAAGGTAGAGGCCTGCAGCAGCTGGTCTTCTTTGACCACTTCTCGAACGTAAGCCAGCTGTGCGGGCACTTTCATAACAGAACTCATAGAGCGCAGGGTCAGTACCCCTAGTGCCAAAAGCGGTTCATCTGTGAAAAATAACAGACATGTGAACAGAAGACGGACTAGTTCAGACAGAAACATCAGCTGTACTTTATCGTAGCGGTCCGCTAAATTTCCTGCTGCTTGACTTAGCAGGATGCTAGGCAAAGCGTACGCGACAGGAATAAGCGTAATCCATAAGGAATTTGCGTGCCACACGTATGTAAAAAGCGTCATCACCGCAAACATATCAAATAAATCTCCGAAGCTTGCCGCAGTGCTTGAAATAAATAATTTTTTATAAGAAGAATTAGCAAACAGCTTTTCTTTTTTCAATACCTTCATTCCTTTATATGTTGTTCGTAAAAAATAATCGCATCTTCAATAAATTGAAGGACTTCGCTGTCAATAGGGTAGAGATTAAGTGAACTTGATGCCTCAGGAGATTTGCGAACATCCCAAAAGGCTTTTTCTAAAGCCGTATGATGACCAAACAGTTCACTGGATAAAAGCAGTATATCAGCTGCAACCAGCTGTCCATCTTCAGATTGAGGTGCACGCTGGTGCTTTAAGCAAAGCTGAACTCGTTTTATGATGTTAATCCATTTATCGGCACTCGCATTCTCCATTTTAGGCAAATTATGCTGCAGAATCTCACTTTCTTCTATTGAAAGCGAAAGCAGATCAGTCCAGCTGCTTTTAGTAGTAGACTGATTGTGAACTAAAGGAAGGAGCTGCTTCCAGTTTAATGCACCTTCTATTTTTATACTGTTGCGAAGAGTGTGAGTATGTTCTAAAGCTCGTTGAATTTCTGAAGCTTTTTGCTGAAGTTTTTGTTGGTGAATCGCTAGAAGTTCATCAATACTCACTTGATGAAGAATAAGTTCAATATCTCGCAAAGGAACGGCTAAGTTTTTTAAAAGGGTAATTTTTTCTAATGTGATTAAGTCTGTTTCTGAGTAGGATCGCTTTCCGTTTTCGGCTTTTGACGATGGATGAAGCAAGCCGATTTGATCGTAGTAACGAAGCGTACGCACCGTGAGGCCTAATTTTTTAGCGGCTTGCCCAGTAGAAAAATAAATCATTTTTAACCCCTCCAAAAAAATGCTTGCAGGTAACGTTACGTCACCTTTTACACTGAATATATGTAAAAGGGAGGCGAAGTAAATTGAAACAAAAAAATCAAGGATTATGGACAATAAAATCATTCGTAATAATGCTGGTGGTCACGTTTATTGCTGTGCCTGTTTTCATTGAAGGAGCATTACAGCAAGCTTTACAGTCGCTATTTAAAAGTGAGCTCTATGCTGGAACAGCTACTGGATTTGTCATGGCAGCTGTGTTTTTATCAGCTCTGTATTGGCTGATGGTTCAGGCTGATGATAGAAAAATTGGTTTTCAATCGTTTTCAAAGCGTTACTGGCCGCTCATTCTTTTTTGGCTTTTGGTGCTGATCTTAGGAAGTGTAGCAATTGTTGTGCTCATGGAATGGTTTGGTATGACATATGAAAATAAAAAAACAAACAGTTTACAGCAGGACCTGTCGCTGTTTTCATTTATACTTGCTTTTGTTTCAGCCGCTGTAATCTCACCTTTTTATGAAGAGATAATCTACCGAGGATTTTTTTATACATGGCTGAAACGTAAAGGAGGAATTATGTTTGGATTAATGGGAAGTTCGTTTATCTTTATGCTGGTGCATATTCCAACGTACAATACCTTGCCCGTTAACTTTTTATCAGGTCTCGTGTTTGCCTGGGTGTACGAAAAAACAAAGTCGTTGCTTCCAAGTATGATCATTCATGCTTGTTTTAATGGAATCGCCGTTATTTTAACAGCGGCAGCTTAATGTAGTTTCGATAACGAGTAAGCTATGATTTATCTTACCATATTATGTCTACTGAAGAAGCGAATTGCAAAAAAGTAAGCGAAAAATGAACCGGAAAACTGCTAGAAGCACTGCTGTTTCTAGCAGTTTTTTATATATGCACGCACGCTTAAGGCTTGTCTTAAAGTGGACGTTAAGGTGTATGATAAGAGAGATTAAAGACAGCAATAAAAAGGAGAGGGTATCGATGCAATATCGAAAGCTTGGAGAAACAGGTCTGGAAGTGTCAAATTTATGTCTAGGTACCATGGCGTTCGGACGATGGATTGACGAAAAAGCGTCGGCAGCTATTCTACATAGCGCCATTGAAAATGGCATTAACTTCATTGATACAGCCAATTATTACGGAAAAGGGCAGGATGAAGAGTTTAGATACGGCACAGGGGAATCTGAAGAAATAATTGGACGTGCGTTAAAAGGAAAAAGAGATGATGTGGTGCTTGCGACAAAAGTCGGAATTGCCGTAGGAAAAGGCAAAAATGATAAAGGCCTTTCACGCACACATATTATGAGAGAAGTGGACAACCAGCTGCGACGACTGCAGACGGACTACATTGATCTTTATCAAGTTCATCTTTTTGATTCGAATACACCTATGGAAGAAACGCTTCGCGCGCTAGATGATTTAGTTCGCCAAGGCAAAGTTCGTTATATTGGCTGTTCCAATTACGCGGCGTGGCAAATCGCAAAGTCTCATCATATTAGTGACAAAATGAATCTTGAAAAATTCATTTCAGTTCAGCCTCAGTACAATCTTCTCTCTCGTGAAATTGAACAAGAGCTGCTGCCGTTTAGTCAATCTGAAGGTGTAGGCGTCATGGTATACAGTCCGTTAGCGCGCGGCATGCTTTCAGGAAAATATAAAACATCAAATGACGTGCCGCCAGAAAGCCGTGCTGCGCATGGTGAAAAGCTGCTGCGAAACTACTTTACAGACCGAAACTTTCAGCTGGTGGAGCAGTATCGCAAGTTAGCAGAAAAAAATAAAGTCAGTTTGTCTCAGTTTGCTCTTGCGTGGGTGCTAAATCAGCCCGCTGTAACATCAAGCATTATCGGAGCTAGCAAATTGCATCACGTAACAGATGCAGTTGAAATCAGCGATTGGATATGGTCAGAAGAGCTATTAAATACTGTGAATTCACTATATTGATAAAAAGTCCGCAGGTGCTCCTGCGGACTTTTGCGTTTAAATTTTAATTTCTTTTTGCATTATTTTTGCTTCTAGCGAGTCGTACAAAGCGAGCTTATAGTTAATTTGTTCAAGGTATTTAAACGTTTTGGCCATTTCTTCTTCTACCGCTTCTTTATGATGAAGCATCATGTTTTTTCGTTCTTTAATTGTGCTTTCGCCTTGTTTATAGAGCTCTACATAGCGCTTGATTTCTGCAAGCGGCATGCCCGTTGAGCGAAGAGCTAAGATAAAACGGATCCATTCAACATTTGTATCATTATAGAGGCGCTTTCCGTTTTCATCACGTTCTATAAAAGGAAGGATTCCTTCTTTTTCATAGTAGCGTAAAGTTGGTGCGGAAAGCCCGGTTTTTTTATTCATTTCTTTCATGCTATAAGACAAGATTGTTCACTCCCACTTGTGAATCGTAAAGCTTACTTTAAGGTATATGATAATCGATAGTTGAGTGTTTTATCAAATTCTTTTTCGGTTGTTAAAAAATATGGAACTTTTATACAGTTTGTCCGTAATAACAAGTAGACAATAATAAACTTACTGTAAAAGGTTAAGTAAAGGAGATAGAGTAATGAAAAAAATAAAATGGATTAGTTTTATACTGCTGCTGATTTCAAGCGGAGTCTTTTTTATCAATCATCAGTACGCCATTTTACTAGCGGCTTGGACTGCTTACGGAATGGCTTTATCAATCCTGGTTTATTTCTTTTCATACGGTATTAAGGATTCAAATCAAGAGTAAAAAGCGTATACGCTTTTCTTATTGTTTTCAAAATAAAAACAGAAAATGAAAGGGTGGAAGAAATGGGAGAACTTTTTTGGATGACTTTGTTCGGAGCCTGTATTTGGGTGCCAATAATTTGGAATAAAATTGCGATTGGCAAGCGCATCGCACACGAAGAAAAGAAAGCAGGACGTGATTTAACAGGGGAAATCAATCCGTTTACCGGAGGAAGAATGTAAATAGAGATTAAGACATATCTAAATTAATTCCATTGAAAGACGGACAAATAGGATAAATGAGCTCGTATGAATTACTTGTGACACCGCTGTTGATTTCCGTGCAAGACTTCGCTTTCCGCGGGCGGCCGGTGAGCCTCCTCGTCGCTTACGCTTCTGCGGGGTCTCACCTGTTCCACTTTTCTCGCAGGAGTCTTCGCTTTGCCCTCCAATCAACAGCTAGAAGCAGCTACATACATGAAACTTACATTCAGCCTATCCATAACAAATCCGAACGAATTTAATTCTCTACCAAGAATCTCAATGCATCGTTCAGATTTTCCTACCCTAAAATACTTTTGTCTCAGCCTCTTTATTAGTAAAGAAAGCAATAGTTTAATTTTGTTAGTAATAGTATAATTAACCATATTTATTTTGAATAGAAAGGCTGATGAAAAGGTGTTAATATTCTTTTTAGCCGGCACGGTACTTGTGCTGGTGATGATTATTTTTTCGCGTACGCTGTGGGTGCCCAGGGGAATGGCAGAACGTCTCAGCAAGAAAAAGTGGTTTCAAAACCATTGGCTGAGTGGAGGCTATTTGTTTGGCATTAATGCTTTATATTTTGGTACTACGATATTTTTACTCTATCTTCTTATGTTTACAGATATCCCTTATTTACATCTTGTTCTTATGTTTTTAGCGACGATTGTAAGTATTCTCACGTGGCGCGCTCTTAGTACAGCATGGACAGGGTCATTTAAAAACCGTCTTAAAATGTCTTTAACAGGAAGCAGCTTTTATTTAATATTGGCATTGATTATGTTGATCCAGTGGCTAAGCGTTAAGCCTCTGTATCCCAATGAAGATACGTTTATGCGAGCTTTAGGATGGATGCTTGGCTTTTTCGTTTCAGCCGTCGCTTTTAGTATATGTTTTATCTTCACTGCGTTTCTTGGAAAACGTTCAGCACGTGTGTAAGGATATCATCCGTTTATTAACGTTCTTTTCTAGTTAACTACTATTGACGAAAGCAGGGGTAAACGTGATTCGAGAAATTTTAGCTTCCGATGCAGCCGCTTTTTTAGCGTTAAATAAAGAGCTTGATCGAGAAACAGCATATATGCTGTACGAGGAAAATGAGCGTGCGACTACGCTTGAACAGCAGAAAAAAATGATTACAACTTTTTTAAAGATGCCGAACTCGACCATTTTAGTGGCGGAACAAGACGGACAGCTTGTCGGACATTTATCTGTGATTGGCGGAAGCGTTAACCGAAAAAAACACAGCGTATACTTAGCTGTTGGCGTGCTTCAATCTTATGGAAACCGAGGCATCGGCACTGCGTTGTTTGAAGAAATGGAGAAATGGGCAGCGCAGAGCGGCATCAAACGAGTGGAGCTAACGGTTATGACACACAATGAACCGGCCATTTCGCTGTATAAAAAGATGGGTTTTAAAACAGAAGGGAAAAAAATATGTTCGCTCGTTGTAGATGGAAAATCAGTCGATGAATATTATATGGGGAAGGTTTTTGAAAAAACGTGCTTAAAGGAGAAATGAACATGGAAACGACGATTGTTCAGTTAAATGAATGGGTGGTAAAGCTTCCTAAAAAGCTTGAAGTACTCTCTGAAGCAGCGGCGTCAAACCGTCCTGCTCCTAAGAATTGGTCACCAAAAGAAATTGCGGGTCACTTATGCGATTCAGCTATTCACAATTTGCAGCGGTTTATCAACGTGCAGCATGAAAAAACACCTTTAGCCCTGACGCCTTACAAACAAGATGAATGGGTAGAATTGCAGCACTATCAAGCTACGTCCATGGAAGAAATAGTTGCCCTATGGCGCAGTTTAAATAAGCAAATTGCTTCCGTTCTTTCCCATATACCGACAGAAAAGTATATGTATCAATTTGAATTAGAAGGTGGAAAGTTCGTTTCGCTTGAGTGGTTGGCTAAAGATTATATTGCTCATTTAGAGCATCATATTAAGCAAATTGACGCTCAACTGCCGCTAGGAGGCAAAGTGAATGAAAAAAGAACATAAAAAAGAAGAATCTCAGGTGAAAGTCGATTTTAGAGCAGGCCGCGCCTATGGTGATCATGAATACATAGAAAGTTCAAAAAAAGGCGTGCTTCTTGCTTTGTTACCAGTTCTGATCATTGCCGGAGGTATACTGTTTCTGATGGTAAAATGACAAAAGCCGCATTATAGCGGCTTTTTTTCATAGAGGTGCTGGGTTTTGTTTTCTTTGGGATTGTTGCGGCTTTCTAGAGTGGAAAAGCCTGCGTGTTCTGCGACTATTTTAGCTGCGGAAGGAAGCGTTTCGACTCTTTCCCATGATTCTGGATTCCACAGCTTTGATCGCTTGAATGCTTTGCTGCAGTGGAGAAAGCATTCTTGTACTTCGACGCCAATAGCGAGCAGCGGAGCTTTATTGTGAACCGCCATTGTTTCAAGCAGCGCTTTTTCTTTTACAATGCAAGCTTTGCCGTTAATCCGCAGCGTTTCTTCTATGCCTGGAATCAAAAAAAGCAGCCCTATTTGAGGATTAGATAAAATATTTTCCAATGAATCTACTTTTTGATTGCCGCGCCTCTCTGGAATCAACAGCTTTTTCTCATCGACGACTTGTACAAAACCAGGGTGATCACCCCGCGGAGAACTGGCGCAAATTCCTTTATAATCAGCTGTAGCGATGATGACAAAAGGGGAATGTTTAATAAATTCCCGGCAGTGTCGATCTAAATAAGGAATTATTTTTTGATGCGCCAATTTGTTAGGCGCGCCGACTATACGGCGAAGCTCTTCTTTCGTTTTTACTCGTTCTTTAAAGTGACTGTTTTTCATTCCTCTTTTCACTCCTACTGTATGCGTATACTGAAAATACCATTTTTATATATGAAATACTATATTTTTATATTTGAAAAACAGAAAAATCAGTATATTTAAATGAAGTAGAAGTGTTATAACGCTAGCTTCGGTCTTTTTTTAAATTTTTGATTGCGTTATCAAATATGTCATTAACCGTTTTCATATGTTCGCTGACAAGATGATTCGAGTCTTTTTCTCGCTGGCGCATGTCTTTTAACAAATCATCCATATCATCTAGCAAACTTTGAAAATACTCATCTTTTTGTTCTTCTTTCATTGTGGAATCGTCCATTTCATCAAGCTTATCGAGCTTATCTTCAATTTTTTTTAAGTATTCATCTCTCAAGAGTCTCACCTCATTTATAAAGTAGCCTTCTGCTTATTGTATGCAAAATGTTTGTTTGCATGAGTAAGAAGTAGAAAGTACATAAATAAAAGGAGAGTCTGAAGAGCTCATTTACTCCTTAGTAGGTTACTTTTTAGTTCCCATATTACTTTGAAGTGCGTACTTTTTTTTATTGTGTATATGCTTCATAATAAATTTTGTCAGGAGATAATATGACATTTAATGAATAGATCAGTCGTTGAGTTTACCTTCATACTGATCAATTTCTAAAATAGAGGTATAAAAATTTCAGGAGGTTTTATGAATATGAGAGAGATACTGCAAGGAAAACTAGGTTTTGGAACGGCACCACTGGGCAATATGTATCGTAATATTCCAGAAGAAGAGGCCATCGCGACGGTCGATGCTGCTTGGGAAAGCGGCATCCGTTACTTTGACGCAGCTCCTCTTTACGGAGCTGGCTTAGCCGAGATGCGCCTTGGTGAAGCCCTGTCAAAAAGAAATCGCGATGAGTATGTGCTAAGTACGAAAGTAGGTCGCGTTATTTCAGATGAACTAGAAGACACATCTTTACGTGATATGGGAGAAAAAGGCGGGCTTTTTGAATTTGGCCGTAAAAATAAAATTATCAATGACTACAGCGCAGATGCAACTCTTCGTTCGATCGAGCAAAGTTTAAACCGATTGAAAACAGATCGTTTGGACTTTGTGTATATTCATGATGTCGCGCAAGATTTTTATGGAGATGAGTGGGTAGGACAATTTGAGTCTGCTCGAACGGGCGCATTTCGTGTGCTTACACGCTTGCGTGAAGAAGGAGTTATTAAAGGATGGGGACTTGGAGTAAACCGAGTAGAACCAATTGAAATCATGCTGGAGCTGGAAGAAGCAAAGCCGGAGGTCTCGTTGCTAGCTGGCCGTTACACGTTATTAGATCATGAACGTGCGCTGCAGCGAGTGATGCCCGAAGCCGTAAAGCATAATATGGACATTGTTGTCGGCGGACCATACAGCTCAGGCGTTCTTGCTGGAGGTACGCACTTTGAATATCAAAAAGCATCTTCAGACATTATGGCAAAAGTAGAAAAAATCAAAGCTATTGCAGATCGTCATCAGATCAGCATTAAGGCTGCTGCTGTCCAATTTTCACTCGCTAATCCAGCAGTTGCTGCTGTTATCCCCGGCGCTAGTCGTCCAGAGCGTATTGCTGAAGACAAAGCAGCATTAAACACAGTAATTCCGGCAGCCTTCTGGGAAGAAATGCGTGAACAAAAGCTTGTAGCTCCTCATGCACCGCTGCCAATTAACGTTAAGTGAAGTTAGAGGATAAATGTTTAGTAAGTAGAAAAAGTGTCTCAAAGTTCCGATTTTGAGACGCTTTTTTTGTTTTGAGACAGAGGTTTATAAAAGATTTAGTGATGTCCGGCTATAAAAACGAACATTTTAACGATTTTCCGGATGGAATATTCGTTTTAATGTTGAATAACCATTTTGTATTTGATACATTTAGAAGGTGAAAAATATTACTCGTATATACTTGGAAATATGGTCTGAGTGTCTCTACCTGATTCCCATTCAAAGAACTGGACTACGAGTTAAAGTATAAAAATGTTCGGTTTATCAATACATAAGCGTTACGCCGTGCTTAATTTCTTATACTTTGACTCTAAAACCCTTAGACTATCAAAAATGTTCTAGGTTTTTTTCTTTTGTCCAATCATCGAGTGTATGAAACAGCAAAACGAAATGGAGTGAAAGTAACGATTTATGAAAAACAAGATGTTAAAAACAGGGACTTTACTTACTATTGGTATGGTTTTACTGCTATCTGTACTTGCCGGGTGTAACTCAGCTTCAAAAAAAGAAGCCGGAAATAAACAAAACCAGAAGCCTATCATTGTTCAAGGGCCGATGCCGATAGAAGCGCAGAAATTCGCTAAAAAATTAGAAAATGTAAAAGAAGAAAAGTCAGGGAATTTTGTTTTTTACAAAGGAACTGTCGATAATTATCCGGTCATTGTTGTTAAAACGGGAAAAGGAATGGAAAACACGGCAGCTGCTACAGCGATAGCTATAGAAAAATACCATCCTAAAGCGATTATCAACCAAGGAACATCGGGCGGACATGATGAAAACCTGAACGTATTTGATATTGTATTAGGAAAGAGAACAACAAACATAGGCTCTTTAAAAACAGAAGATAAAAAAGAAGGCGAAGGAATGGATCCTACTGCTTGGAAGCCGATGGATTTAATGGCTTCTGAAGGAAGCGCTGGAGAAGATCCTGATGCTGAAAAAGCTCGCTATTATGAAGGAGATAAGAAGTTACTTGCGGCTGCAAATGCAGTAAAAGATACATACAAAAAAGGTAAAGTAGTTGAAGGAACGATAGGATCAGCGGACACGTGGAATAACGAAGTGGATCGAATTAAGTGGTTCCACACTAAGTATGGGACGTCTGTAGAAGAAATGGAAGGCGCAGCGGCAGCACAAATTGCAGGAAGCTATGACGTTCCATTCTTAGGTATCAGAGTGCTATCTAATAACAAAGTAAACAATGGAAAATATAATCCAAACACAGCAGCCGCTTGTCAAGATTACGTTTATGAAGTAATTAAACGCTATATCAGCGCAAACGCCAAGTAAATCTTTGTTTGAAGTTTTGATGTGTTGCGTTATAATTAAGTGAAAAGAAGCTTATTGATAGAAATTCATTACATATGTTTTTTTATCTTTGGTGACTTGATGATATGTAAATATATGGCGGGCTGGATAACAAGTATTGAAAAATGCTGAGTCGTTAACCCATCATAAGGAAATTTGTACAACTATGCACAAATTTCTTTATGATGGGTTTTTTTGTGGAGGAGTGGAGGTACTGGAGACAACTAAAAAAGCAGCAGATTCTCAGACAGGCTACCAAGTTTTGGACGCTTTACGAACATAAATAGAATCAATGTAAGGAAGTTAGATAAAAGGAAGGGATACAAAGATGTTCAAACTATTTTTATGTAAAAAAAGGAAGTATCTAATTACGACATATCAAATTATTTTAAATATATCGCTGATTGTCCTTGGGTTTATACTTGTTTATTTTTTATTAAGAGAGCTTTTTTATATTATGAATGATGCCTTAACGGGAAATAATAACGTTCATAAAATTCTTGGAAAAGTACTGGTTTTCTTTCTATACTTTGCTTTTGTTTCAATGATTATGACTTACTTTAAGGAAAGCTGCCATTTCCCGTTAAGCTATCTTTTATATATTGGAATTACCGCCACAATACGATTTATCATTGTGAATAACAATTATCAAATTGGAAGTTTATTTTTATCGTTAGGAATTATCGCTTTAACAATTAGTTATTTAATGTTAACAAAAAAAAGATTAGAAGATAATGAAAGGAGAATTTGAGCATGAGTAGAAATAGAGAGCATGAATTTAGTAATTTGGTGCGCGAAATCCGTAAAGAGCAGGTTGGGAACGGACCTAGAGAAATCACTACTCGTTTTATAGATACATGGGCTGTTAGTGAAATGAAAGGCAATCTTACGAATGTAGAAAAATTTATGATAACTTCTCCTGAAGGCAAAAGGATGGTTCATGAGGCACGTACAGAACTAGTGAAAAAAATTTATGATTGCTCCGAGATACGAGATAAGTTTGAAAAACTTGTTCATGCAAAAATTGTAAGAGTTTTTTCAGACATTAATATTGAAGAAGATGTTGCGATGACTACTTTTGTTTTTGATAGAAAGTTAGATAATTAACTAAGATAAACTCCTTGTCGTACGAAGCAATCGAACTGCAAAAACACCAAAAACATAGCAGATATTTGCTGTTGTGGTTTGGATGGAAAGATTAGTATGACCTTAAAAGGAATACGGTTTATTAACCATAAAAGAAGCTGTCGCTAAGTCAAGCTTTTGGCTTAGCAGCGATAGCTTCTTTTAAACATTTATCTAGAAAGAGTTAAAGTTTATATAACCCTTCATACTTTTTTTTCAAATAATTAATTAACGGCTGAGCATCAATTCTACCTATAGAAAGGTTAGTTAAGATCTCTCTTGGCGTTTTTAGTTTTCCATACTGGTGGATATGCTGTTTTTGCCAGTCTGCTATAAGTGATAGGTTTTGACTCGAAATGATTTCATCAAAGTCAGGATTGTCTTTGATTACGGCTTCTCTTAGCTGAGCTGCATAAATGAAGCCTAGATTGTAGGAAGGGAAGTAGCCAAACGCTCCTCCGTACCAGTGGCCGTCCTGTAACACCCCGTCACGGTCTGTTTCCGGTTTGATTCCTAAGTACGCTTTATATTTTGCATTCCATGCGGAAGGAAGATCCGAAACGCGAAGCTTGTCAGCGAATAAATCTCTTTCTAGCTCGTAGCGAATGATAATATGCAGCAGATAGGTAAGGTCATCTGCTTGCAAACGAATGAGAGAAGGTGTGACTTCATTTAAGGCAAAGTAAAGAGTTTCAAATGAAATATCACCGTAGATCGCAGGTTCTAACTCTTTGAATAAGTGAGCGTGATTTCTCCAGAAGCCTTCGTGTTTTCCAATGATACGTTCCCAAAAAAGAGATTGAGATTCATGCAGTCCCATAGAAGTGTATGCGCCTAACCCTGTGTCAAGCAAGTCGGAGCTAATTTGCTGGTTATAGATAGAATGTCCGCCTTCATGTAAAAACATAAAAGCTGCCAGTTTTACATTGTGTTCGTCGTATCTTACTGCAAGCCGTGCGTCTTGAGGGTGAATGCCTGCACTGAACGGGTGGGCTGTGGTGCCGATTTGGCCAGACTTAAAGTTATAGCCAATAGCAGTGAGAAGGTGTTTTCCGAGCTTCTGCTGATTTTCTATTGAAAAAGGCTTGTTGAGAAATGATGTATCATGTGTAACCGAAGAGCGTTTAATTTTTGTCAGCAAAGGAAGAATAGCATCTTTAATTTGTTGAAAAAGCGAATCGATGGTTTCACTAGAAACGTCGGGCTCATATTCTTCTAAAAGCTGTTCGTAAGGAGCGAGGTGAGGATTACGGTACTCCGCAAATCTTTTATGCATATGAATCAGCTGCTGCAGGTTGTCTTCGACGAGCTTAAATTCATTTTGCTCTCTAGCCTGTGACCAAAGAGCATGAGTAGAAGCTTTTAAAACGGAAAATTGATAATAATCCTCTAGCGGTACAGCGGAAAGTTTTTGATAGATGTTCCAATAGTGCTGTACTTGTTTTTGCTGTAGTTGACTTAGGTTTTGTTCTTGAAGCTGCTGCAACTCTTTTGCGAAGGCTGGATCTGTTTGGAGCAGGTAAAGCTCTTTGGAAAGCGTGCCTTGAATGGTTGCGTGCTGCTTTTGACTGTTAGGGGGAGCAGATGTTTTTGCGTCCCAGGATAGGAGAGATAAAGCTTGTTTGTAGTGTTCGATCGTTGCAATATGTTCTTTAGTATGAAGACGGATGGCAGAGTTCATAATATCCTCCTTTAGATAAAATACTTTACTTATAAACATACTAAGAATTAAGAATTGAAACAAGACAAATTGAATCAGTAATCGTAAAGAAATAGTTTAATTTTGCTAATTTCACAAACAAATGGAAAGGTGGTAGGATGGTTAATATTCATACTAACCTTACAAAAATAGTGGGTTTTAAAAAGCGATTTTAAACATTGGGGGAATGACGTTGAAACAGGTTAAGGTAAAATGGTTATTATTTATTGTGATTGCTTTATTTGTCGCAGGTTGCAGCAATAATCAAGCGAGCTCAGGGAATAAAAGCACCAGTGCCGCTCAAAAAGACGGAGGTACGCTAAACATTGCGTTTCAAAGCGAGCCAACGACTTTAGATCCTCAAATTACAGGGAATTCTTCGGTTAAAGATGCGGCGCGAAATATTTACGAAGGACTCGTTATTTTTGATAGCAAAGGTAATGTAGAGCCTGATTTAGCAGAAAAGATTGACATAAGCGAAGATAAAAAAGTCTACACGTTTCAGCTGCGAAAAGGGGTAAAGTTTCATAACGGCAAAGAAATGACGGCGGACGATGTAGAAGCTTCGATTAACCGTTGGATCAAGCTATCTTCACTTGGTAAAACAAACTTTGTTGGTGCCCAGGTTAAGAAAACAGGAGACTATACGGTTGAGCTTCATTTGAAAACACCAAATGTGAATACACTGGCACTACTAGCAGATCCAATTCCAGCAGCCGCTATTTTTCCAAAAGAAATCATCGAAAAAGCACCTGCTGAAGGAGCTACTGAGTTCGTTGGTACAGGACCATTTAAAGTGAAGGAATGGAAAAAGAATCAATATATCACGCTAGAGAGGTTTAAAGATTATTCTTCAAAAGGACGAAAAATTAAAAAGACACCTCACGTAGATGAAATTAAAATTAGCTTTTTAAGCGATGAATCTACTAGAATTTCAGGCATTACAGCTGGACAGTTTGACATTGCCTTAGGTGTTTCAAGCGACAATGCGGCTCAAATTGAAAGTACGCAAAACGTTAAGAACAAGCTGGCTCCAGGCGGATTCATTGGTTTATTTTATAATACACAAGAAGGGTTCTTTAGCGATTTAAATGCTAGAAAAGCCGTAAATGCCGCGATTAATGCAAAAGATATTTTATCAAGTTCATACGGCGATTCCGATTATTATGAACTGACTTCATCGATTGTCAATAAAAAGTTTCCGAACTATTACAGTGAAGCAGGAAAAGAAGAGTACAATCAGCATGATGAAAAGAAAGCAAGAAGCTATTTAAAAAAAGCTGGATACAGCGGGCAGGAACTGCGTCTTTTAACTTCACGCGATTATCAAGATCAGTACAATACGGCTGTTATCGTGCAGCAAGAGCTTGAAAAAATCGGTGTGAAAGTAAAGCTAGAAGTGTATGACTGGGCAACGTTTACAGATAAAGTAAATGACCCTAAAGCATGGGATATTTACCCCGTAGACTGGGCGGCGCGTTCAACCATTTTTCAAGGATTTTGGACGTCAGGAGGAGCACCGGTTGAAAAATCAACAAAATACTTAGATAAAATCAAAGCGGCTGCTTCTGTAAAAGATGCACGACCAGCTATTGATGCTACGCAGAAATACGTATGGGAGGAGCTTCCGTTTACGTTAATTGGTCATAAAGTCAACATTAACGCGGTATCTAGAAATGTAAAAGGCTATGACTTTAACTTAGGGCCTGTATTTTATAACGTGAGCGTGAATAAATAACATAATGTAAGAACGAGCAAAAGTGGTTTTATACAAAAAAAGTTACGAAAGCGGCTGGGACAAAGAGTATTTTAGTTAAAGGAAAATCCGAACGATGAAGATTCTTGGTGGAGAATCCAACTCGTTCGGATTTTTTTGTAATGGGTAGGTTTCATGTATGTAGCAGCATCTAGCTGTTGGTTTCGTCATGTCTCAATTTCTTTCGATTATCTGTTTTTCACGCCGCTCATTAGTAAAAACAAAGGAATACGCATTCGCCGCTCGTAAGTTTCAACATTGTCAAAGTGTTCTTGTTGAGGGCACGCTTCCTTTAAGTTTGTGACCGTAAAGCCGCTTTGCTGCATCAAAGAAAAGTACTCTTCAAGCGTGCGATGATACTTTTGAACGTATCCGCCCATCCAGTGCTGCTGACGGAATCCCATTGAGAAGTAGTTATCCACCGTCCAGTTTGTGCGCAGAGCGGAAGGCTGCAAAGTGGAAGTAATGACTGGGTGTTCAACGGAAAAAATAAATCTTCCTTCAGGTTTGAGTGCTTGATTCACTTTAGTGAAAATGGAGGCTAAGTCTTCCATGTAGTGGAGAGACAGTCTTGCAGTAACCAAATCGTATTCGGTGCGTGGTGGAGTATAATGCTCCATCGATTCATGGAGCACTCTTGCATTTGGATAGTTTAAAAGCTGTTGCTGAGCCGCATTTATCATATTGATCGAGCCGTCTACTCCGGTATAGGAGAAACATCCTTGTTCCAGAAGCTCCGCGCCAAATCCAGCGTTTCCGCACCCTAAATCTAAAACGTTTGCATCTGTAACATCACCTAGAAGCTGTAAAATAGCGGGTTTTTCAATCGTATCGTTGGCATTTTCTTTTTGCTGCCGGTGTTTTGTATAGGCCAAAAACGCCTCGTCATTATCGTAAAATTCAGCTCCTGTTGAGATTTTCAACTAAATCAGCCTCCTCTATGCAAAGTACCTCATTATAATCATATATTCAAATTATTTACAATGATTTTGATAGATGTGGAAATGATGTTTTATTTTGGAGATAGTGCTATCATGTGGAGTAACCGGCTTGTACACGTTTATGGAAGATAAGTCTAAAAGCTAAGAGTTGGGTATAGAAAGGGTCACTCTATGCGTAACTCTTAGCTTTTGCTTTGAAGTCGTAGGGAACCATTTGTTTTGGCGTTGTTCTTATTTCGATAATTTTCCAACAATTGCTGCGTCTATTTGCTGAGATAATACGCTGTTAATCTCTTTTTCGTTCTCCACTTTTTCTAAAATTAGCTGCTTATTACCTGTCTTTATTTTTAACATCGTACCTGAGTGGATGGAGAAATCATCTCGCAGCTTTTTAGGAATAGTAAGTCGAAAACGGTCATCAATTTTTCGAGATTGAGCCGTAAATGTTAAAGTCGTTTTCTTACCAAAACTCATTTCATATTTTTGAATCACAATGTTATTTTCTTTGTTAATAAAAAATTGAACCTCCATGTTTGCATCCAATTCGACTGACGCTAAAAGTTCAGAGGTGAGCTGAATCTGCCGTCCAGTTAATGTTGCATAATAAGGAGGAGACGCCGCAGGTTTTCGTGAAAGCGCTATCGATTTTTCGTCTCTTTTTTTCATAACAATTTGCTGTTCTACCACGTATAGTTCTACATAATCAAAGGGCTTAAGTTCATAGTCATCTCGCAGGGATCTTGGAATGACTATTCTACCTATATGGTCAATTGTTCGAATGAAGATATGAGAAGGAACGGGGACATTTTCATCATGATGATCGATAATAATCCAATCATCACAGCTCCGTAAAAAAACTTTGTCGTTCGTCTCGAGTTCTGTTAGTTGCATAAACAAAGAAGGAAGGGATACTCTTCCCATTTCGTCAATTATACACTCTTCTTTTTTTGTACGCATCTTGCTACTTAATCCTTTCTAAAAACATTTTAGATGGGGTATGTTACTTAAATTACACAGCATTTATTTCTTTGTCAAATGAAGCAAATGAGTATTTATTCATCCTACAGATTGAGAAATACAGGAAGTTTGACCTCATTCAGTAGATGCACAGCTGTCCCGTGTAAATAATCATCATCTGAAGAAAACAGTTAATCTGTTAATTAGAAAAGCATAGAATAAAAGCGTTTTTCTTTCTTTTGATTTTATTGTCGGAAACAAAGGTTTAAAAAGAAGCTTCCTCCCTTTTCTAAAGAGTAGGTTTTTTATTAACAAAATGCAGCCGGATTTATGCTGAATGATGAATAGATTTATGCATATTAAGTCTAGAAAAAAATTTCAAGCGGTGCTTTTTTCACTTTTTTGGGAGAGCAGTTATAGTTGAACAATAAAGAAAAAAGCTCAAAGCAATGAGCTTTGAACCAATTTTTATCGTTTTTCAACCAGCAGTAAGATGAAGGTAGCCAGCGGTCCTAAAGCAAGAGATAATAAGAACCAGTTCAGACCCGTTCGATTTTTACCTTGCGCTAATCCGGCATTAGTTAAAGCCAGCGTTCCCCATTCTGCAGCGTATTGATTATCCATATGACACCCCGCTAATAATTGTTTCTTTATTTGATTAAAAAAATCTATATTAGCATAAATATCCATATTTTTGATTGGAATTCCTTAATTAGGGTGGAGAAACGGTGAATTTCTTCAAGAAGCAAAATTCCTATTCTCCTTAACTTAGTGAAGGTAGTAATGAATAAGAGAAGGGTGTACGTAGTAGACGTGAACGTATTGAGGACGATGATAGTGAAACTGATGCATATATTGATTCATAAGTCTTTGAATGGCGTTATACACATTGGGCGGATAGCCATAATAGCCGTGATGAATACCAACTCGAAACAAGGAAACGGGCGTCGTGTTATTGGTTCTGCACATTGTTCTACACTCTTCTGCGCTTTTAACCTTGCGCAGCTGCTCCACCCGCTGGTGCTCCGCCCGCCGGCGCAGCTTTTCGCTGTCCTAGTTCTTGATCGAGTATAAAAATAGCTGCAGGGTTATTTTGGGCGATTTTTAAGCGGTCTACAATCGTTTGGGCTTGAGCTTCTTCGTCGACTTGTTCTCGTAAAAAGTCCTGCACGATGACTAAAGTTTGAGGGTCGTTCGCTTGGCTGATAAAATGAAACGCTTGACGATAAGAATTCGTGACGAATTTCTCATGCTCCAGTACTTTTTGAAACGTTTCTAACGGTGTCCCAAACTCACTTGGCTGAGCAGGCAAAGAGCTTAATTCCACCGTTCCGCCGCGGTCAACTAAGTAGTCGATGAGTTTTAGCATATGGGTGCGTTCTTCTTCAGACTGCAGACGCAGCCAGCTGCCCATTCCTTTATAGTTTAATCGATTCATATAGTTAGACATAGCTAGGTATAAAGTCGAAGAGACGTGTTCAAGTTGAATTAAGTTATTGAGCAGTTTTTGAATTTGTTCGTTCATATTTGTTATTCCTCCTCAGGGAAAGGATTTCTTTACTATACTTGCTGCAACCATCACACTTTTTCGTGATGAAAGAAATCTACAGTGATACTATATGTCACTTCTTTAAGTAGGTAACTTGCCCATCCTTTATTGATGCTTCTTACTTACATATAAGGGTTGTATAATATAGGAATAAAAGTAGTTTAAAAGTCTCTTTTTTAGATGGTTAAAATTACTATGTTCTATTTAACCAATTTAGTGATAAAATTGTCACTCTATGCAATTTTAATTGGTGTGAAGGAGTCAGAAAAATGAATATGCAACACGTATTAATACCTGGATTTGAAAAGCTTGCGAGCTTTGTTTTCTGGTATCCATTTATTATGTCTTTATTTTGGATTGCAGGCACGCTTATTTACATACGCTATCGCGACCGAGATCCTAAAGTTGATTTTTCAGCAGTTGATTGGCCGTTAGTGAGCTTTTTAGTGCCTTGCTATAATGAAGAAGAGACGATTGAAGAAACGCTTAAGCACCTTTTGGCGTTAGATTATCCGTCTAAAGAAATCATCCTTATTAACGATGGAAGCACGGATGGAACAGCTGATATTTTAAAGGAAATCAGCAGAAATCACCCTGAAGTTCGTGTGATTCAGCTTTATGAAAATAAAGGAAAAGCCAACGCGTTACATTTAGGTGCACACGCATCTAAAGCTGAGTTTTTAATCTGCTTAGATTCCGACGCTATTTTAGATCAAGACGCTCCGTATTATCTAATCCATCATTTTCTTCATAAAGGGGAACGGCTGGGAGCCGTTACCGGAAATCCGCGCATTCGAAACCGTAATACACTGCTGAGTCGCATTCAGCTAGTTGAGTATTCTTCTATTATCGGTTCTATTAAACGAACACAGCGAATTTTAGGAAAAGTAATGACGGTCTCAGGCGTAGTGGTGGCTTTTCGAAAGAAAGCACTTGTGGACGTCGGGCTGTGGGATCGCGACATGATTACGGAAGATATCGCCGTGAGCTGGAAGCTGCAGCAGCGCTTTTGGGATATCCGCTATGAACCCCGGGCATTGTGCTGGATGCTTGTGCCCGAAACCTTAAAAGGAATTTGGAAGCAGCGAGTACGCTGGGCTCAAGGCGGACAAGAGGTAATGCTTCGTCACTGGAAAGTGTTATTAAAATGGAAGCAGCGCAGAATTTGGATTGTATACCTAGAGCAGTGGATCAGTACTTTTTGGTCATTCGCATGGCTGTTTGTGACTCTAATGCTGCTTGTTACCGCGAGCAGTCCTCAAGACATGCTGTTTTGGTTTACGTTTACGTCATTTTCCCTTGTGTTTATGAGCTTAATTCAGCTGTTTATTGCGCTGAAAATTGATTCGAAATACGACAACGTGAAGCGTTATTACGTATGGGCTGCATGGTACCCAGCGCTTTACTGGATTGTGAATACGGTTGTGGTAATAAGTGCATTTCCTCGCGCTATCAGATCTAGAGTGAAAGGAGGCTATGCTACATGGAGCAGTCCAGACCGCGGCTTAACGAAGAGCAAATCATGATTCAAGCCAAACAGCCTCTTGCTCGATTAGTGATAAGTATCATTATTTCATCTGTTTTTTGGCTGTATTGTGCCATTGTTCTTTGGTTTTTCCTTTCAGCTGTTATCGGCGTAAATGACCGTTACAGCGGGGTATTAAAAATTGCGTTCAAAACGACGAACGGCGAAATTCGAACGTTTTTAGTGATTGGACTCGCTATTTTTTGCTTCTTTTTCCTGGCTCTGTTTTTATGGAGATTCTACAACAAAAAGAGATTTGGAAGCTTAAACCGACGAAAAGAGCCGGCGTATACGAGCATCAAGGATTTAGAGCGTCTTGAGCTTTTATCCAAGAAGCAAATTCAAGAACTTCAGCGTGCGCATTACATTGAGTTTAATGTTAATCCGTTAAAGCATACTGAGGAGAGGAAGCACGCATGAAGAAATATGTATTCTTTCTTTTGATAGCGGCAGCGGTAGTTGGCTTTGTTTTCTTTAAAGTAGTGAACTGGGAAGACAAGGCGAAAGCCACAACGACCGTGGAGCCAGCGCTTGAAACGAACGGATGCTTAGGCTTAAATTATCATCGCGTGCGCAAGCATAATTGGTTTAACCGAATTGTCAGCTCAGTTACAAAATCTGATGAACTGACAGAGTACAGCGTTTACAGCAATGATTTCGAACATCAGTTGAAAAAGCTGAAGGAACTTGACGCTACGTTTATTACGCCAAAAGATATTGAAACGTATCAGCAAAAAGGCACGTTTCCAAAACGCTGCGTATGGATTTCATTTGATGATATTGACCGTACTGTTTATCAAAACGCGTTTCCCATTTTAAAAAAGGAAAACATTCCGTTTACGCTATATGTAATCGCAGGACAAGTGGGGGCAACGGATTTTCAAAATTTAAACATGGCTTCGTGGAGTCAGCTAAAAGAAATGAAAGACAGCGGCCTTGCGACAATTGGTTCTCATACATATGACATGCACCGCTTGGAAGAAGACAAGCCTTTATTTCTGACGCCTGCTAAATACAGCGCGTTTGCCCGTGATTTACGACAAAGCAAAGAAACGATTAAGAACCATTTAGGAATAGACCCGGTTTACTTTGCGTATCCATACGGCAACACAAATGATGACGTAGCTAAGATTGTGAAAGATGCTGGATTTCACCAGGCAGCTATCCTAGCGCCGCATCTTATTACAAAAGACAACGATCCTTATTATCTTAACCGAATTGTTGTATACAACAAAACCTTTCAACATCTTATTCTTCCGTGGCTGACACGTACGAGCTCATGAGAAGAAAGTGGAAAAAGAAGCTGAGACAAAAGTATTTAAATCGAAGGAAGATCCGAACGATGAATCGTTCGGATCTTTTCATTGTTAGGGTGAACGTAGGTTTACTGTATGTAATTGCTTCTAGCTGTTGATTGGAGGAAAAGGCAAAGACCCCGCAGGAGCGGAAGCGACGAGGAGGCTCACCGGCCGCCCGCGGAAAGCGAAGTCTTGCACGGAAATCAACAGCGGTGTCTCAAGCAATCCATACTAACTCATTTATCCAATCTATTCACGAAAAGGTATGTCAATTAAGTGAAGAAAGTACACTTTCATTTCTATAAAAATCATTTTAATGTTACCATATAAAAGTTGTGATAACAGACATGGATAAACGAAACGAGCTATCAATTCTTTTACAAACTATGCGTAAGAAGTTTGTGAAGGTGAAAAGAGGAAAAACAGCGATCCTACGCTTGCTATTTTAATAATGTAAGGCAATCGGACAGATTAATTCGTTGTCCGTTGCTGATTAAATTGTATTCATTATTCACGATTCCTCTCTATCATTTCGTCATGGGTTTTGTTTTATCGTTAAAATTTTGATAAAGGTGTATAGGCTATGGAAAACAGGCATTTTGAATATAAATTTAAAGAAGCGCTGAAAAAACTAAATGATATTGAACTTGCGTTAAATGAATCATCGATTGTAGCGATTACGGATAGTCGCGGATTCATCAATCACGTGAACGATAAATTCTGTGAAATTTCTAAGTACGAAAGACATGAGCTTCTCGGTCAAGATCATCGTATTATTAATTCGAAACATCATTCAAGCTTGTTTTTTAAAGAGTTATGGAGCACGATTAGATCCGGTAAGGTATGGCACGGAGAAATAAAAAATAAGGCAAAAGACGGTTCGTACTACTGGGTGGATACAACCATTGTTCCTTTTTTAGATGAACGAGGCAAACCGTATCAGTACGTATCGATTCGCAATGATATTACAAAACGAAAAGCATATGAAGAAAAAATTAAGCAAATGGCTTATTATGATCCTTTAACCAATTTGCCTAATCGCTACTGGCTAAACAAGCAGCTGAAAAAATTACTTTTAGATCGAGAATCTCCTGAACTGCTGGCCATTTTATTTTTGGATTTAGACCGCTTTAAATCAATAAATGATACGCTTGGCCATCATCACGGCGATGTGCTGCTGAGACGCGTAGCAGAAAGATTAAGAAAATGTATTCCTTCCTCTGATTTTATCTCGCGGCACGGGGGAGATGAGTTCATTTTAGTGCTGCATTCACTAAAAAATGTTGAGGAAATTGAAGAAATGACCGAGCAGATTGTAAAAGAAATGTCGCTTCCTTTTTATATAGACGGAGATAAAGTGCTAACCTCTACAAGCGTTGGCATCAGCCTATTTTCAAAGGAATGTCAGCAGCATATTATTCCAAAAGACGCAGATGAACTAATCGACCGGCTGATCAAGCAAGCAGATATTGCGATGTATGTAGCAAAACGGAATGGACGAAACACATATGAAATGAGTTCGTCTTCATCTAATGAACGAATAATTAAAACAATCAGCATGGAGAATGAGTTAAAGTATGCGCTAGAAAGACATGAGTTTCAGCTCGTTTATCAGCCGTTAATCGATTTAAAGACGTCTGGTGTGATAGGGGCGGAAGCGCTTATCCGCTGGAATAGTGCAAAATTTGGTACCGTCTATCCAAATGAATTTTTGCCTATTTTAGAAGAAGTGGGTCTAATTGTGCCAATTGGCAAGTGGGTGTTAGAAGAAGCGTGTAAGCAGATGAAAGCATGGACGGAGCTGAATTCAAAAGCGAGTAAAATAGGAGTGAACGTATCACCTATTCAGCTGAAGTCCTCACGATTCGTAGCGGAGATGGAACAAATTTTGAAAAAAACGAGCCTTGAGCCGCACTTTCTGGAACTTGAAATCACTGAAAGCGTTATTCAAAACAGTCAAGAATCAAAAAAAGTGTTAAACCGTCTGCGGAGTCTAGGGGTAAAAGTGGCGATGGATGATTTCGGAACGTGCTATTCTTCTCTTAGCTATCTGAAACACTTGCCGATTAATACGTTAAAAATTGATAAATCATTTATTGACGAATTAGACGAAGTCGGAAAAGTGCTGGTGGAAACGATTATTCAAATGGGAAAGAAACTTAACTTTGATCTAACTGCAGAAGGAATCGAAAACGAAGAACAGCTGCAGTTTGTGACGGAACAAGGCTGTCATATCGGTCAAGGGTATCTATTCGATAAGCCGCTTTCTCCTGAGAAAATGAGCCGTTTGTTGAATTGAAGGAAAATCATATGTACGGAAAGAAGCTCTTTAATAGAGCTTTTTTTTTATGGTTTTTAATCGTATGGAAGGAGTGAGAAATTCGTGAAAGAGTACGTTGGAATCTGCACAGTATGTCAAAAAAATGTGTACTGTTTAGAGGGCTTTTTAAACGGTGTGGTTGTTGAAGGGAAGCTTGTGTGCTTGGCGTGTGAAGAAGAGGAGAAGCGTGACTCTCATAAAAACAAAAACTAGCTACCTGGGGTAGCTAGTTTTTGTTTACTGCGCATTCACTTTTTCAGCTTGCCAGTAATACTCGCTGAACACATCTGAAAAGGCTTTGACAGTGTTTGTAAGTTCTTCCATATTGTTATCGACGCCGCCTACTTCAATTAAAATGGAGCGGTCGGATAAGTCTTGATTATATAACCCGTTATTGCCGCTTGTTTTCTTTTTGCTTAATACTCCTCGGCTAAGGCCTGGATATTTTTCCTCTAGCTTTTCATGAATCGCTTTGGCCATTTTAACGTTTTCATCAAATTTCGGGTTTGCTTCACCTAATACAATCATCATTTTAGCGTACGATTTGCCGTTGATAGCGGCCGTTGTTTTTTCTTGGCGCAGTGAATCCCGATGAATATCAATTAAATAATCGACGTCTTTGTTTTGCTGAAGAGCCGTTTCCACCACGCTGCGAGACATCGCATAGGCTCGTCCTGTACCCCAGCCTTTTTCATTCAGCTTTTGCGTCATATTAGTTGTATCTACTTCCGAACCGATTCCGTCTGCTTTTAATTCCATTCCTAGCATTTGACCAACGAGCGTGATGTTGGTTTTGTTATCAACGGCTTTATTTTCGTTCGCTTCACCTTGCATACCAAGTAAAGGGAAATAAGATTCCCAGCTGTGCGTGTGGTAGATGTACACAACTTTTTTGTCTCCCGTACTTTGCTTGGCCTGTGTTTGAGACTGTTTTTTGCTTTCTTCGTACGTTTTGCTTTCAGCAGGATCCAAATCACGCTCGCCTGAAATGCTTTCGAGCGGAGGAGCCGATTCATGAGGAATCGTGGTATAATCCGTTCCTTCACCGGCTAATAGAATATGAGAATCAAAAATAGAAAATCCGGGCAGTTCTGATCCAAATAGACTTCTTGTATCTGCCACGCGAATATTCGTCGCAAGCTGCAGGGCGACAGAAGAGAGAGGAGGCGGGGAGAAGTCTTCTTCAAAGGCATGAGAGAAATGATGGTTTTCCGTATGCATGAAGTAGAACAAGCTTTGGGCTTTATAATTTGATAGTGCTTGATAGACAACGTTTGAGCGCAGCGTATGCTGAAGAGTTGAATACGTGACGGTAAAAATAGCGGCAGATGTTAAGAGAACAAATAGTATAGCGATAATTAATGATTTATAAGAAAGGATCCAAAAAAGCTTTTTAGGCTTTTCAGTGAACTTGTTTTTCATAGAGTAAACCTCCTCTAATAAAATTTTGAAATCAGCGGATGAGAACTCTAAGAGGAGAATGTTATGTATCTACTATTTACTCTATTAAAAAGAAATAGAAATATGATAGAAACCATGATATTTAACACCACATAAAAAAGTTTATATTAGGGCATACTGTAAAAAAACGGTGCGTGTTGGAGCTGGTTAGATGAACGACTCATGGGTTTATCATCATTTTATTAATACATTTTTATTTCCTTTAACAATGTTTGGCGTGGCATTTTGTGTGCTAGGGGTGTTGCTGTACATGCTGTGGAAAGAAAAGCAAAAAGAAGGACCAAAAGAAAACAAGAGCTCTTAAGTAAGAGCTCTTGTTTTGTCGAACATTCAGTTGGAAAAAGGGAGATTCACTTTCTCTAAGAACTCCATTCGGTTGCCAAAAGGATCAGTCACATAAATTCTTTCGACACCGGTAATGTTTTTGTCTTCTATAAAAGAAATACCGAAGCTAGTCAGATGATCTTTGAACGCAGGTAGATTTTTAACGTGAAAGCCTGGATGCGCTTTTTTTGCGGGTGAAAAGGTAGGTTCAACACCAATATGCAGCTGATAAGAACCAAATTCAAACCACACGCCGCCGCGCTTTTTTAGACTTTCCGGCTTTTTGACTTCTGTTAAGCCAAGAACGGTTCCGAAAAAGTGTCGTGCTTCGCTTTCTGAATTCGGGGGTGCAGCTAGCTGAATATGATCAATATGCGTCAGTGTAAAAGTCATAAACATTCCTCCTTAAATAGTAGAGTACTAGTTAAGTTTACGTGATGTATACGTGTAAATAAATGACAAAAAGATGATGCTTTTTATAAGAAAAACTTATTGTTTTATATACATATAACACCAAATGAGGTATATTTTATTTTGTTGTTATTTAGGAGAATTGGAGATTAATATGGAATATCATTATACGTTAACAAAAGATGATTACGTAGCTTTTAACATGCATCACGCTCAACATTCGGAAAGAGTACAAAAAGTGCTGAGAGTTCAGCGATGGATGTCGTTTATTTTTCTTCTTATTCCTTTGCTTGTTTCGTGGGTTGAAGGAGAATTTTTACTTGGCATGTTCGTAGCGTTTGCGCTGCTTGCGGTGCTGTGGTTTTTATTTTACCCGAAGTATTTTTACGGAAGTATTAAAAAGAACATTGTAAAGGTAATAAATGAAGGAGATAACAGCAGTCTGACGGGTGAGTATACTATGATGGTTACGGAAGATGGCTTGGTAGAGAAAAGCTCGAAAGGAGAAGTGAAGACTCCTTGGTCAAGCATCACTCAAATTAAAGAAACAGATGAACATATCTTTATCCTTGTTAGTGCAATGAGCGGATACGTTATTCCTATAAGCGCATTTGCAGATGTAAAAGCGCTACAGCAGTTTAAAGAAACGCTGAATGCTGCAAGAGCCGGAAAAACAGGCTGAGTAGTAATAATAATGTGAAAAAACGCCCTCCTAGATACTTTTCTAAGAGGGCGTTTTTTTAACAGCAGTCCCAGTTGTATAAAACATCTCTAAAGTTACGGTTGCGAAGGTCTTCTTCTTTAATGAAAAAATTGGCCACTCCCGCATCACCAAACATAATATCCGCTTCGTCGTCCATGGCGAATTGAAGAAGCAGAATGTTGTATGCCCGCAGCGCTTCATCGTAGTCTCGAGGATCGCTTTGAGTGAAAAAAGCGTATCCGCCCATTTTATGATACTCGCCCGTAAGCTCATCCCAGTAGATTTCTTCCGTTTCTTCATCGTCAAATAAACCGGATTCTATATCATTATATCGATAGTCAGTAGGAGACACAGGTTCGCTTTTTATTTCAAACTGTAAGCCTACTTCTTGAGGAATAGGAAACATACCTCGGTCAATGTCCTCTAGGTATGTGAAATCGGTTGTTAACTTGTTTTCGTCGGTTGTTACATTTTCGTAGAAAACGACGCGAAAGTCTTTTTGAGACGTAGGATGATCAAAGTCAAGTCCGTACATATCGCCGGCGTTTTCATTATCACCTCCGCAAATGAAAAATTGAAGCATGCCTTGAATGGGCATATTTTCATAGGAAGGTACTTCAGAAAAATTGATTTGTGCCATCAGGAGCATCGGCTTGCCCTGAGAATCAAGAGGATGATTTGCTTCTAGAGGAAGGTAGGGGTTGCCGCCAAACTTGCTTTCATATAATTTTGGACCATTCATAACCGTATGGATGTGAATGTAAGGCTTACATGTTTTTTCGATTTCTTTTCGGTAAGGTTCTAGCTTAGGAGGCAGTGCTAATTTTGATAGAGGACTCATATGTACTCTCCTTTTTGTTTGGAACGAAAAGAACGTTTGTTCGTATTTATATTTTATCGCAATACATACTGAAAGGGAAGAGAAATAGGATAAAAAAATCCCTTTGCAGAAGCATCTACAAAGGGTACAAAGAAATGATAGCGTTTTCATTATGATACTTACTGAATAGATTGCTTATTTAGAAAAGAATCCTTTTAAAGCAAATGCGACGTTTTGCGGTCTTTCGGCTAAGCGGCGCATAAAGTAGCCAAACCAGTCGTTGCCAAACGGAACGTATACGCGCATTGTATAGCCTTCTTTTGCAAGGCTAAGCTGCATGTCTGTGCGGAATCCGTACAGCATTTGAAATTCAAACTGCGTGCGCGGGATGTTGTTTTTGTGAGCGAACTCTTTTACTTTTGCAATAATATGGTGGTCGTGAGATGCAATAGCCGTGTATGTTCCGCTCAGCAAGTGCTCTTCAATAATTCGCATATAGTTCTCGTCAATTTGGGCTTTATCTTGAAACGCCACGGTTGGTGATTCTTGATACGCGCCTTTTACCAATCGAAGAGGAATGCCTTTTAGCTCTTTTACGTCTTGTTCAGCGCGGAACAGGTAAGCTTGAATAACCGTTCCAACATTATCAAACGTCTCGCGAAGCTCTCGTAAAATATCTAGCGTCATTTGACAGTGAGCGTAGTCTTCCATGTCGATTCGGACGAAGTTATCGTATTTTTTCGCCGTTTCAAGAATGCGGCGCATGTTCTCCACGCAAAAACTGCGGTCAATATCCAAACCAAGCTGCGTCATTTTGACAGATAAGTTGCACGTTACACCGGCTTGCCCCATAGCTTCCAGCGTTCTGACATTATATTGAGTTGCTTCGATAGCTTCTTCTCTGCTTGAAACAAATTCCCCTAAATGATCAAGCGTGCAAACCAATCCTTTTTCATTCAGTTCCCGTACTTTTTTGATCGCATGTTCAATTGTGTCGCCAGCTACCACTTGAGCTGCACCAAAGCGAAGACCCCATTTTTTCGCCGCTTTGTTTAGCGCTTTATTTTGGGAAGCGTGAAGAAACACATTTTTAGATACCTCTGCTAACATAAATATCTCCCCCTATAGAAAAAATCCCTTGTTGTTTTAAGATAGAGCAGCCTAGGGCTGCTCTACTGAGTATTAAAGCGTTGTGCTTGTTGTTTTTGCTTGCAAGTGCAGAATCAAGTAATCAGGACCGCCAGCTTTTGAATCTGTTCCTGACATATTAAATCCACCAAACGGCTGGTACCCAACGATGGCACCTGTACAACCGCGGTTGAAGTAAAGGTTTCCGACGTGGAACTCTTCTTTTGCACGTTCGATGTGCTCAGGCGTATTTGAAAGAAGGGCACCTGTTAAGCCGTAGTCTGTGTTGTTCGCAATTTCCATCATATGATCGAAGTCGCGCGCTTTGCAGAATGCTACGACTGGGCCGAAGATTTCTTCTTGCATTAAACGTGCTTTTTCATCTACATCTGCAATGATCGTAGGCTGAATGAAGTAGCCTTTTGAATCATCTGCTTCTCCGCCCGTCATTAAACGGCCTTCTTCTTTACCGATTTCAATGTACTTTGTAATTTTGTTGAAAGAAGCCTGATCAATAACAGGTCCCATATACGTGTTCACATCTTCAGGACTGCCCATTGTTAATGTTTTTGTCAGCGCAACTGCTTTTTCAAGAACGATATCGTATACGTCTTGGTGAACAACTGCACGAGAGCCTGCTGAACACTTTTGTCCAGAGAAGCCAAATGCTGAATACACAATAGAAGAAGCAGCTAAATCTAAATCAGCATCTTTATCTACAACGACCGTGTCTTTACCGCCCATTTCAGCAATAACGCGTTTTAGCCAGATTTGACCAGGCTGTACTTTTGCTGCGCGTTCATAGATGCGGCAGCCTACTTCACGCGAACCTGTAAATGAAACGAAGCGTGTTTTTGGATGATCTACTAAATAGTCGCCAATTTCGCTTCCGCTTCCCGGCACGTAGTTCAGTACGCCGTCTGGAAGGCCAGCTTCTTTCATTACTTCTACAAATTTTGCTGCGATAACCGGTGTGTTGTTAGCCGGTTTTAATAGAACTGTATTTCCTGCTACGATTGCTGCTGCAGCTGTTCCTGCCATGATCGCTAACGGGAAGTTAAACGGTGAAATAATAACCCCGACACCAAGCGGAATGTAGTTAAATTTATTTTCTTCACCTTCGCGGCTCTCAACAGGCGCACCGTCTTTTAGCTGCACCATTTGGCGAGCGTAGTATTCAAGGAAGTCAATTGCTTCTGCTGTATCAGCATCTGCTTCTTTCCACGGTTTTCCTGCTTCTTTCACAAGGTAAGCTGAAAATTCATGCTTGCGGCGGCGAATGATGTCCGCTGCGCGGAAAAGAATATCTGCTCGTGCTTCCGGCGCTTCTTTTTTCCACGTATTAAAGGTAGAAAGTGCTGCTTGCATTGCTTTTTCAGCCAAGTCTTGATCTGCTTTTGACACGCGGCCGATAATTTCTGCTTTATTTGCCGGGTTAATGGACTGAATTTGATCTTCTGTTGTAATTAATTCTCCGCCAATTACAAGAGGATAGTCCTTGCCAAGCTCTGATTGTACAAGTTCTAATGCAGATTCAAATGCATCTTTGTTTTCTGCAATCGTAAAGTCTGTGAAAGGCTCGTGTTTGTATTGTTTGATTTCGTTGATATTCATTGTGTTCATTTTCATTACCCCTTTTTTAGAAAATTTGCAACATAATTAATATTCCAACACCCTATACCTGTATTATAATCATCTTATTCTCGTTTTGTACATAGTTTTTTAACAAAAATGTTCAAAAAAATTAAAAATAAACACTTTTGTTTAAAGAACCAATGAATCTATGGCTTTTATAGTGATTTTGAACAAAACGAAAAGAAAGGAGTGTTGGTAAAATATAAGAAAAGATGTTTTGAAGTAAAGAATTACGATAGGGGAAAGAGTTTATCGTTAGTAAATTAAAATGATCTTCCTTTCAAAAAAACAATAGACAAAGTTGTTCAATATAAATTATCATATAATTCGAAAAGTAATTTTTGTCGAATGAAGCTATCTTTTTCGTTAAGTGAAGGCTTCATTTGAATGTACAGATAAAAGGAGGGTAGGAAAACGGCAGTTATTTGTCCACATTATTGTAAGGGCTTACATATTTAACGCGCGATGCGAAGAACGTGTAATTCTTTAAATGACGGTTCCTATAAGGAGGATTTTAACATGAGTCATCAACCGCCTGAGTTAAAAAAAGAATTAAAAATTCGACACATAACCATGATTTCTTTAGGGGGAATCATTGGTGCCGGTTTGTTCATTGGAAGCGGATCGCTCATTAACGCAGCGGGTCCTGGTTCCATTTTTTCGTACGCGTTTGCCGGTTTGCTGGTGATTTTAGTTATGCGAATGCTGGGGGAAATGTCTACGGCTAATCCTTCAAGCGGCTCGTTCGCCACATATGCTAGAGAAGCGCTTGGACCGTGGGCTGGCTACACAATCGGCTGGCTGTACTGGTTTTTCTGGGTAATTGTTATTGCAGTTGAAGCGATTGCGGGTTCAACGATTATTCAATATTGGTTTCCGTCTTTACCGTCTTGGGGCGTGAGTCTGATCCTGACGTTTTTACTAACTTTAACGAACTTATACTCTGTTAAATCATTTGGTGAATTTGAATACTGGTTTTCGCTTATTAAAGTAGTTAGTTTAGTACTGTTTTTACTTTTAGGAGGAGCGATCATCCTCGGTTTAATACCGGGAGTAGAGTCTCCGGGAGCGTCGAACCTTCTTCATAGAGGAGGATTTCTTCCAAATGGAATCAGCTCCGTCTTTTTAGGAGTGGCGATTGTCATGTTTTCTTTTATGGGGACAGAAATTGTTGCAACAGCCGCTGGAGAATCGGCTCAGCCTGAGCGAGCGATCACCATCGCAACAAATACCGTTATTTATCGTATTTTAATTTTTTATCTTGGGTCGATTTTAATTTTAGTGACCATTCTTCCGTGGGATTCTTCAAGCTTGATGAAAAGTCCGTTCGTTTCGATATTAGAGCTGGTAAACGTTCCGGCAGCGGCTCAAATTATGAACTTTATCGTACTGACTGCCGTTCTTTCTTGCTTAAATTCAGGTCTATACACGAGTTCTCGTATGCTGTACTCAATGGCGCAAAAAGGAGACGCGCCGCGCATGTTTTTAAAAGTGAATAAAAAAGGCATTCCGTTTAATGCCATTGTAGGATGTACCGTGATTTCTTACATCAGCGTTGGTTTTAACTATCTTTCACCTGATAAAATCTTTTTATTTTTAGTAAACGCATCGGGAGGCGTAGCGCTTCTTGTGTACCTTGTTATTGCTTTTTCACAGCTTCGCATGAGAAAGAAATACGAAAAAGAAAAGCCGGAAGCATTAAAAATCAGAATGTGGCTGTTTCCTTATTTAACGTATGGAACGATTGCGGCGATCACAAGCATCTTTATTGCGATGGCATTTATTGATTCACTTCGCACTCAGTTTTATCTCACGCTGCTGATTGCTGTATTTGTGGTATGTTCGTACTTCTTTATGAAAAAGAAAAAAGATGATAGTTCCCTATCAGGACAGGGAAATAAAAGAATTTCTTAATAGAAGAGAAAATCATCACGAGGGCTAGGAGGAAGTAAATTGGCAAACAAAGAGTTAAAAAGAGGGCTTGAATCTCGTCATATCCAAATGATTGCTCTTGGAGGAACCATTGGGGTAGGGTTATTCATGGGTTCAGCAAGCACCATTAAATGGACGGGGCCATCCGTCCTGCTTGCGTATGCTATTTGCGGCGTTTTTATTTTCTTTATTATGCGTGCAATGGGTGAGATGCTCTATTTAGAGCCAAGTACGGGTTCGTTTGCGACATTTGGTCATAAATATATTCACCCGTTAGCTGGCTATATCACAGCTTGGAGCAACTGGTTTCAATGGGTGATTGTCGGCATGGCAGAAATTATTGCAGTCGGAGCTTATATGCAGTACTGGTTCCCTCATTTACCGGCGTGGGTTCCCGGAATTGTCGCCATGGTCATTCTCGGTGGGGCCAATTTAATTTCAGTGAAATCTTTTGGAGAGTTTGAGTTTTGGTTTGCAATGATTAAAATTGTTACGATTGTTCTCATGATTATTGCTGGTCTTGGCCTTATTTTCTTCGGTCTTGGAAACGGCGGCGAAGCGCTTGGGCTGTCGAATTTGTGGGCAAACGGCGGTTTCTTTACAGGCGGATGGTCAGGCTTTTTCTTTGCCCTGTCGCTTGTTATTGCTGCCTATCAAGGAGTAGAGCTTATTGGAATTACAGCAGGAGAAGCAAAAGATCCTAAAAAAACGTTAACAAGTGCAATTCAAAGCTTAATTTGGCGTATTTTAATTTTTTATATCGGCGCCATCTTTGTGATTGTAACGGTGTATCCGTGGAACGAGCTGGATTCACTCGGCAGTCCGTTTGTTTCTACGTTTGCTAAAGTAGGAATTACAGCAGCGGCGGGCATTATTAACTTTGTTGTCATCACAGCAGCAATGTCTGGATGCAACAGCGGAATTTTCAGTGCAGGACGTATGCTTTACACGCTAGGTATAAACGGTCAGGCTCCAGCCTTTTTTACAAAGGTTTCTCGAAACGGTGTGCCTATTTATAGTACCGTTGCGGTGATGATTGGCTTAGCGGCGGGCGTTGTCTTAAATTATATTGCACCGCCAAACGTTTTTGTGTACGTGTACAGTGCGAGCGTGCTTCCAGGTATGATTCCGTGGTTTGTGATTCTCATCAGTCAAATTCGTTTTCGAAAAGCAAAAGGAGCGGCGATGGATCAACATCCATTTAAAATGCCTTTTGCTCCTGTGACGAACTACGTAACCATTGCGTTTTTACTTATGGTGCTTGTAGGCATGTGGTTTAATGATGAAACGCGCATATCGCTGATTGTCGGCATTATCTTTTTAGCTATTGTCGTACTGAGCTACTATGTACTAGGTATCGGAAAGCGTGCGGAAGTACGGTCTTCTGAAAGACGTAAGCTAGTGAAATAAATGATTTTGTAAGAGAGGCTATAAAGCATTTTAGTTTAAGGAGAAGATCCGAACGATGAATGTAACGCGTTCGGATTTTTTTATTGGTATGGTGAACGTAAGTTTCAGCTCATGTATCTCATTTGTTCGTCTTTAGATTGGATTGATTTCGTTATGCCTTAATCTCTTTTGGACAGAGGAGAAGAACCGAAGTCAGCGCTTTTCTTAGGCTGTTTTCTTCTTTTAATAATGAGGTGCATGGCAAGAAGGAAAAAGAAAAAAGAAAAAACCAGAGTCAAAACGGCGTGTTCAGGCATAAGATAATCCAACTCAAGCGAAATGCAAACGGCGTTTTTCTTGAGGAAAGAGTAACTAAAGAAAAGGAAGTGTTCGTATGTCTGGAAACGCTGGATATGGTCATGGATCTGGTTTTGCTTTATTAGTTGTATTATTTATTTTATTAGTGATCATCGGCTGCAGCTGCTACGGCGGAGGCTTTGGCTGGTAATTCACTCATTTCAAAAGCCCTATAAGGGCTTTTTCTATGCTTATAAATAACGCTTTTTCCCGTTTTGATAAATGTTTACATGAAAACCGTTTACTTCACTCATAGAGATTTTAGAAGGAAAGTCTGCTGCTTTGACAGAGGAAGTGATTTCGACAGTTTGATACGTCTTTGGTTCCAACGTAACAGTATGAAGCCTAGGCTTATTCATCATAAGTAAAAAAGGGGTATCTTCTTTAAAATAGGAGCGCTCATCCAGTGCTACTTCAAACGTAACGGGTTTTGAGCTGTGATTTTCAAATGAAAGGTCACAGGTGCCCGTTAATACGGTTTCTTCTTTATTTCTCTCAAATGTACAAATGCTGTTTTCTGCATCGTAAGAAACGACATACATACCTGGTAATACGGTTTTTTGCATCGCTTCAACCATATGACCAGGACCCGATATGACAATAAACGCAGCTAAAATCGTTAGTTTTAAACGATGACGATTTAAACTTTTGTAAAGGGCAAAAAGACCAAGTAAAAGTATAATTCCCCATGCATTGCTAGCGTATTGAATTCCCGTCATTGTTTCTTCATCTCCATAGATGGGAAGACCTAAAAAAGAAAAGACAGAATGACTGAGCGGCGTTGAGTTAGGAAAAGGGATGTTTAAAATAAAAACAGCTAGTAAAAAGGTGAGTCCTTTTATCAAAAGTGATCGTTCACGAATCATGTTGTTCCTCCTTAGTTATAAATCACGTATCATTATATACTATTATTATCTTTTTTTGTAATTAATGGTTATTTTATTGCGTGGGTGGAAAGAGAGTAGAAAGTAAATTGATAAAAAATGTGCATGTCCATTTATAAGTGGCATAGTTCTTAGAAAGCAGGATATAAAATATTTATTTTTGTGGAGATGATACATATTGCTGAATGAAAAAACCTTATGCCGCATCACAATCCAGATATGTTGGTATCCTCAAAGCTGCCCGTAGGCTTTTAGCAGATACGTAATTAGTATAAAGTCTGTCTTAGAACAGAAACTTGCTATTTCTAAATTGATATGTTACACTAAGGTTAATTATTTTTGTTCGGTATGAAATTGAAAGAAGAGAAATATTCTTCAATAGAAATTTTTATCTGGAAATAGTACGATTGAGCAAGGGTAGTAATATATGCGTGGAGTAATTCCACCACTGGAGGAAATAGTATGACTGAAGGTACAGTAAAATGGTTTAATGCAGAAAAAGGTTTCGGTTTCATCGAAATTGAAGGCGGAGAAGATGTATTCGTACATTTCAGCGCAATTCAAGGCGACGGATTCAAATCTTTAGATGAAGGTCAAAAAGTGACTTTCGACATCGAGCAAGGTCAACGCGGTGCACAAGCTGCTAACGTTGTAAAAGCATAATTTTATGCAATCCAAAAAAGACTCCGACTTTGGACGGGGTCTTTTTTTATTGTAGCAAACACGCAGGTAACGGAGGAATACGTATGAGTAAAGCAAAAGGTAAAGGCGGCACGGGGCGAGGCACCGGCAAAAAAGGGTGGAACCGCTGGCAGGCGAGTGCAAAAAAGAAGAAAAATGCAAAGCCTTATAAAAGCAAGGGAACAAAAAATGCTGATAAGCCGGAAGGCAACTAATCCTATATGCGCAGTATCATCTGCAACTTCGACTTACTCTGCTTGAGTAAGTTTATTTCATATGGAAGTATTTTTTTATTGCTTTTTTTACAGATTGCCGTCACTATATGAAATAATAAAGTGATTTATGTGAATTTTCTATAAAAATTGATTTTTTTTGCAAACACTTTCATATTTCGACAACCTTTTTGATTTTTATCGGTTATACTTCTTTATAATAGATTATAGAAAGATGCAGGGGAGCATAAAGTGAGAGAGGAAAGCGACAGTTTACTCTGTACGCTTTTTACGTTTCTGGACCGTATTGCAGTAGCGTCGTAACAAGTAGATCATGCATCAGTTTAGAACACATCAAAACTCAACTAAGTGTAACGGGGGGATATGAGTGAGCGTAGGCATCGTAATTGAAAAAGTTCAAAATTATGCTATGTTAGAAGATCATGTTTTGGTTGAAATGGTTCATAGTGGAGACGAAAAATCATTAGAGTATTTAATCAACAAGTATCAAAATCTTGTGAGGGGTAAAGCAAGAAAATACTTTTTGATTGGTGCTGAAAAAGAAGATATCGTCCAAGAAGGAATGATTGGACTGTACAAAGCAATTCGCGACTTTAACGAAGACAAGCTAACATCTTTTAAAGGGTTTGCGGAGTTATGTATCACAAGACAAATCATTACGGCAATTAAAACGGCTACTCGTCAAAAACACGGTCCGTTAAATTCGTACATTTCATTGGACAAGCCTCTGTATGATGAAGAATCAAACTATACGCTGATGGATATGATTCCTGGCGATCAAATTGCTAACCCGGAAGCGGTGCTGATTCATCAAGAAAAAGTGGAAGACCGCGAGTTAAAAATTGCGGAAACACTTAGTGAATTGGAAAGAAAAGCATTGACGCTGTACATGGACGGCCATTCATACGCTGAAATTTCGAAAGAATTAAATACGCACGTCAAGTCAATTGACAACGCGCTGCAGCGTATCAAAAGAAAGTTAGGTCGAGACGTAGAAAGCAGACAAGCTATTTCATAATAGGTAAAAAACAGCCGGACCTTAAAGGGGATTCGGCTCTTTTTCACGGCCTTTTAAAATGTCTTGAATAATTTCAATATGAACAGAAGCCCACGATTGTTCACGGAAATGAAGGAACACGCTTGGAATGAGAATAAAAACATACAGCGCCACAAAAATAATCCAAAACCAGCTGCCGTCTTTAAATAAAAATTGCTGCAGCCGCTGGGAAAATAAAAAAAAGAGCCAAGGCAAGGCAGAAACAAGGATAGGGATGACGCCGGAGCCATTTTTTTCTTTGATCATTCGGTAATACACTTTTCGCAAAGTAGCGCTGTCGAGCGTAAGGTAAAGCTGCCGAATTTCTTCCATTTCCGCTAATTCATCAATTTCTTCTGCGTTTTGGTTTTGATGAGCCGCTTTTTTCAGTTTAAGGTAGACTTTATGAGCATCGCCGCGCAGTGAAAACATATACCAGCCTCCCGCATATTGTTTCGTCTTCTTTAACAGAGTTTGCAGGTGCATGTAAATATATACAAAAAGTTTCGTGATACGAAAGAATAAGGAAACAGAAGTGAAAGCGTAAATCATTAGTAGAAAATGAGAGAAAAAAGCTGATTTTCGCTCTTTTTAGACGCCTTTACACATCAAGTAGCAGCACATATACTAATAAAAGAACAATTAGTTACCTAGGTAAATAAAATAGAAAGGTGAGGTGGGAAAAGTGAATAACTTGGTGTTTCATGAACTTCATCAAAAGTCGAGATTGTCTATTAAAGAAGTAAATGAAGTGTTAAAGGCGTACGGGCTATACAGCTCACAGTATTCGATTTTATTTTGTTTAAAGCGATTCGGCTCAATGACGCAAACAGAGATTTGGCAGTATTTAAATGTCGAAGCGCCAACGGTTACCCGCACGTTAACAAGGCTTGAAAAAAGCGGATGGATCGTTCGAAAAGCAGGCAGTGATAAACGAGAGCGCATCGTTTATTTATCTCCTCAAGCGAAGAAAAAGCTTCCGGAAATTCAGCAAGAAATTGAACGTTTAGAAGAAAATTTGCTGATTGCTTTATCCGACAGCGAACAAGATCAGCTTATCTCGTTATTAAAGAAAATTTGTAAATCTACAGAAAAGGGTGAAATGAATGACGAACCAGCAGGAGCCAATCTGGACTAAAAGCTTTATCAGCATTGCGATTACCAACTTTTTTATTTTTGTCGTGTTTTATGCATTGCTGACGCTGCTGCCGATTTATGTATTAGACGCCTTAGACGGCACGAGTACGCAGGCAGGGCTTGTTATTACCATCTTTTTATTATCTGCGATTATTGTTAGACCATTTTCAGGGAAAGTCATTGAAAACATTGGAAAGAAAAAAACGCTTGTATTTAGTACCCTCATTTTTGCGCTTTCTTCCTTCTTGTATATGCTTATCCACCATTTTAACGTGCTTTTATTACTGCGCTTCTTCCAAGGAATTTCATTCAGCTTAGCGACAACCGTCACCGGAGCGATTGCAGCGGATTTAGTTCCCGCTAAGCGACGAGGAGAAGGACTTGGCTACTTCGGAATGTCAATGAACTTAGCCGTTGTTGCAGGGCCGTTTTTAGCACTAACGCTCCATCAGTACATGGCATACAACATTATTTTCCTTGTATTTGGCGTGATTATGCTCGTTGGCTGGCTGTGCGGAATGATGGTTAAAAATCTTCAAGAAAACGCTGCTCCGTCAGTAAAGAAATCATTTTCACTGAGCGATTTGTTTGAAAAGAAATCCATGCCGATTTCATCTGTAGGTATACTCGTTTCTTTTTCGTATGCAAGTATTATTTCTTTTATTTCTGTGTACGCACAGTCGCTTGGATTGATTAAAACAGCAAGCTTTTTCTTTGTCGTGTTCGCAGCTGCGATGCTGATTTCACGACCGTTTACAGGAAGATTATTTGATAAATCTGGCCCAAACATTGTGATTATTCCATCATGTATTGTCTTTGCGATTGGTCTATTTAGCTTAAGCTTTACACATTCTTCTTGGATGCTGCTGTTTTCAGGTGCGTTAGTAGGACTAGGCTACGGAACGCTGCTTCCTAGCTTCCAAACGCTTGCGATTCAAGCGGCGCCTGCTCACCGAAGCGCATATGCAACTGCTACATTCTTTACGTTTTATGATAGCGGTATTGCGGTTGGTTCATTTGTATTAGGAATTGCAGCAGGTGCTTTAGGGTATTCAAAACTGTACTTTGCGCTTGGGATTTTTGTTCTTTTGATTACACTTTACTACAAGTGGATTGCAAATTTACGTCAAAAACAAAAAGCAGCAAATATCCAGGTGGGCATGAAATAAAAAAGCTCGGCGTAATATGCGCCGAGTTTTTTTCTGGATTTTTTACAGGACTTTGGAAGGGAAGCATATTTAAGTCAAAAGGTACTAGCCAATTCCTATCCATCTGCACCATACTTTAACAGGGGAACCATTTACATATAAAACTTCTTGGATGAAATAAAAAACAAAGGAGAACAAATATGAAAGTAATGAAACCTCTTATGGTCACAGCGTTAGGGCTTAGTCTTGCCACTTTTTATGAAGGCGCTTTTCCTGCAGAAAAAGCTGTGCAAGTACAGGCTGCAACAGATGAAAACGTGATTGCTGACAAAGCAAAAACGTATGAAGGAGCGGATTATACGTCTGGAGGAGAGACGCTAAGCGAAGGGTTTGACAGCTCTGGCTTCGTTCAATATGTGTTTAAGCAAGCGCTTGATACAACGCTTCCTCGTTCCGTGAAAGAACAGTCAGAGCTTGGAACAGATATCGATAAAAACGAGCTGCAGGCAGGCGATGTATTGTTTTTTGACACGGATGAAAACGGTGAAGTGAACGTAGCCGCTATTTATATCGGAGACGATGAAATGATTTATGCATCTTCTTCAGATGGAAAAGTTGTGGTGAAAAACATTTCAAGTAGCGCGTATTGGTCATCACATTTCGCCAAAGCAAAGCGCATTACAGGAGCACCGGAAATTGCAAAAGATAATGAAGTCATTGCAGAAGCATTAAAACATCTCGGTACACCATATGTATTCGGAGGCGAGTCGCCAACGGACGGCTTTGACTGTTCTGCATTTGTTGCATATGTATTTCAACACGCATCGGACGTGTACCTTCCGAGATCAACCGATCAGCAGTGGCAAGTTGGAGAAGAAGTTGCTCGCACAGATTTAAAGCCAGGAGACGTTATCTTTTTTAAAGATACGTATCGTGAAGGGATTTCACACGTCGGCATCTACGCAGGCGGCAATCAGTTTATTCATGCCAAGCGCAGCGAAAATGTGACGGTGGATTACCTGACAAGCAGCTACTGGACGTCTAAGTACGCAGGAGCAAGACGCTACGATGACTTATCGCTGTCAAAAGACAATCCATTTGTGACGGAATCTCTTAAATATGTAGGAGAAGTACCTTACGCACAAGGTGGGACAAGTCCTTCTACAGGCTTTGATACGGCTGGTTTTGTTCAATACATTTACAAAGAAGCAGCTGGAAAAGACATTCCGCGCTATGCGAGTCAGCAGTGGGAAACAGGAGAAACCATTTCAAAATCTGACTTGAAGCCAGGAGATCTCGTCTTTTTTGAAGGAAGTTCGCTTATTCCATCTATCTATATTGGAAATGATTACGTCGTTCACGTATCTACATCTGAGGGCGTGAAAATTACAAACTATAAAGTAGACAGCTATTGGGCGCCTAAATACTACGGAGCAAAGCGCATGCCATAAAGGTAAAAAACCAAGACAGTCTGGGGCTGTCTTGGTTTTTTAATACGAAGTCAATTGTTTTTGTATGTCTTTGATTCGCTCTAGCGTTATCCCTTCCCGCTGCTCGACGGCTAAAGGGTGATCGGTCGGCTCTAATTCAATGAGCGGCCGTGTTCCAACAGATCTTGTATGCACTTTTGTTTTTAAATTTAACGTTTCCGGATAGCCTGGAATTGAAACTGAAAACCAGCCGAAATAAGGCGGTTCATTTTCTCTTTTGTCACTTTCCCATAAATCTGTCATTCGGCGGAAATTTTCTTCACTTAAAGAAACCCATATGTCCCAAGTGAAAAATTCTTCTTCATTAAGAACAGGAATTTCAACACAGCCTCTAATGAAAAAATGTTCTTGATTCATGATACAAATCTCTGAATATAGTTCAAAGTCGTTTTGTCTTTCGTCGTCTGACGCGTCATAATAGTAAAAAGGAGCTTCACTTGTATAGCTCATAGGCAAAGCAGGCTGAGGGTGTTCACAGGTTAAGTCTTTATAGTGAAGTTTGTTCGTTTTCTTCTTGCCATATAATCGTCTTCTTCGCATATTATTTTAGACTCCTCAGATAAAAGTATCTTCATTATAATACAAAAAAATGGCTGCTTAAGCGTATAATGTGTAAAAAAGTTTGATCCCCCGTATCTTTTGAACTTCCTTTAATCGTTTAGTAAATAGAGAGTGCAAAAGGAGTGAAAATCATGTCACATTCAAAAAAAATCGAAACACAAACAGAAAGCTTTGACGATGCCTGCTGGAACGAGCATTATCCAAAATTGCAGCAGTACTGCCGCTTTTTAGCACAAAATGTGTGGGATGGAGACGATATTGCCCAAGAAACGTTTTTAAAGGCTCAGCGATATAAAAGTGAAGAGCATAATCTGTCTTCTGCGCTGCTGAAAAAAATTGCGTATCATCACTGGATTGACCTGCTGCGAAAAAGAAAGCGTGAAGGAATAGTCGAAGAAAAAGCTTTGGAACAACAAGCTGAAAAGCATACGTTTGATAGTAAGGGACACTCGGTCGAGCTGCTGATTAGCCAATTTACGCCGAAGCAAGCGGTAATCTTTTTCTTAAAAGAAGGATTCCGCTATCAGCTGAAAGAAATCGCTTCGATTTTACAAACGTCAGAAACAGCGGTAAAAAGCAATTTGCATCGTGCCAAGCAGCGGTTAGAAAAAGACGGGGAGCCATTTTCCACAGATTCTTTTTGGAATGAAAAAGAACGAAAAGAGCTGTCAGAGCTTTTTTATAAGACGCTAGAAGCGCAGGATCCAGCACTTTTGATTCAGGCTTTGCCTTCCTTAAAAAGTGTCATTCAAAAACCAACGTATACTCCGACGTGCACTCTCTGCATGGCTGCATAGCCGTATTACGTGTGATAAGGAGGATATATATGAGCACGATTCCATATGTAATTGAACAAAGTAACCGCGGTGAACGTTCGTATGATATTTATTCGAGGCTGTTAAAAGACCGAATTATTTTAATTGGTGATGAAATCAATGATCATATTGCCAACAGCGTGGTCGCACAGCTCTTATTTCTTGCGGCAGATGATCCTAAAAAAGATATTTCACTTTACATTAACAGCCCTGGAGGTTCGACTTCAGCAGGGTTTGCGATTTATGATACGATGCAGTATATCGAACCGGATGTTCAAACGATTTGCACGGGCATGGCTGCTTCTTTTGGCGCACTGCTTCTCCTAGCAGGAGAAAAAGGAAAGCGCTATGCACTGCCGAATAGCGAAATTATGATTCATCAGCCGCTAGGAGGAGCTAGAGGGCAGGCAACTGAAATTGAAATTAGCGCCCGGCGGATTTTAAAATTGAAGCAGCATATTAATGAAATCATATCAACACGAACGGGACAGCCGGTTGAAAAAGTGGCAAACGATACGGAACGAGATTATTTTATGAGTGCTGAAGAGGCAAAGGAGTACGGAGTTATTGACGGTATTCTTTTGCCGAAATAAAGGTATGACAATTAAGCATAGACGGCAGCGTCTATGCTTGCTTTCTATAGAAATAAGAAAAAAGACCTTAGTATTATCTTTATTTTTCTTAAAAAGGTAGGTATTATATAAAATATAGCAGATTTTAGAAAGAAGGTTTTACACATGCAAGAAGTGATTGGAGTAGAGCAGCGGTCTCTGTTTCAAAAAGTATTAGTAACATTTATTTTTTCGTTATTTATTTCAACAGTTGGCTTATACGTAGGTCAATATGTGCCGCCGGCTTATTTTATTCCGTTAGCGATTGCTGAACTTGTGATGCTGGTTGCGGCATTTATGTTACGAAAGAAAAAAAGCGTAGGATACGGTTTTACATATGCGTTTTCGTTTATATCAGGCATCACGCTGTTTCCGATTGTTAGCCACTATGCCTCAGTAGCGGGAGCGCAAGTCGTTCTTTATGCGTTTGGAAGTACGTTCGTTATTTTTACGGTGATGGGTGTAATTGGCGCAAAAACAAAAAAAGATCTAGGGTTTTTAGGCAGCTTTTTATTAGTGGCGCTGTTAGCATTAGTGTGCATCAGCATTTTCTCGCTGTTTAGTCCCTTAACAACGCCTGGACTGATGGCATTTTCAGTGATTGGTACCATCGTTTTCTCACTATATGTGCTGTATGATTTTAATAAAATGAAGCACAGTGAAATCACTGAAGAGCTTGTTCCGATTTTGGCATTGTCTTTGTATTTAGATTTTATTAATCTATTCATCAACTTGCTTCGCTTTTTTGGTATTTTAGGAAGCGACGATTAATAAGAAAGAGGCTGGGACAAAAGTGTTTTAGCTGAAGGAAGATCCGAACGTTGAAGATTCTTGATGGAGAATCTTCAACGTTCGGATTTTTTTATTGGTAGGATGAGCGTAGATTTAATCTACTTAGTTGCTTCTAGCTGTTGATTGGAGGACAAGACGGAGACTCCTGGGGGAGAAGCGGAACAGGTGAGACCCCGCAGGAGCCTATGCGACGAGGAGGCTCAGCGGCCGCCCGCGGAAAGCGAAAGTCTTGCACGGAAATAAACAGCGGTCTAATAAGCAAGCCATAATAGATCATTTGCCCAATTTGTTCGTCTTTAAATTAAAGTGATGTAGTCATGTCTCAACCTTTTTTTGTTTTAGTTATTCTCCGCCATCTCCATCCTCGCTAACATCATCCTCTGTTTTTTCATAGTTTGGTCCGGTAGCGTAAGGTTCTTTAAAAAACTTGTCAAACCACGTGGAGCTTGTAGCGACCGCGCCGTTTTTAGCGTGAATAAATTCACTGATTGTATATATTTCAACGACTTGCTTTCGATATTTCCGAAATAAAAATGCGCTGGCAACAACGCCAATGCTGATGATTATATACGTATTCATGAAATCCTCCTTATAAAAGGGTTAGTGTTATGTATGCCGGATAAAGAAAGGATATGCGAATCTAAAACAAGTTCGTTTAGTGGTGCGAGTCTTTGAAAAAATGGTAGTATAGAGCGTGCTTAGTACACAGAGAACGTAAACTTTTTTGGAAGGATGCATGCTAGTGGTGAATTTTAAAGAGTTTTTTACTATTTCTTCATATGAAGTAGTTGAATATTGGAGTCGAACAGAAAACGGAAAGAATATAGATGAATACGAAGTGATGTTATATAACGAAAACGTCAGTCAAACAGAAAATGTGATGATTAAGTTTAAAAAGGTGAGCGATGAAATAGTAGTTGAAAAGGTCCAAACTCTCTCTTATTTTGATCAACAGCGTCCTAAACACCCCTGTAAGATTTGCGGCAGCGAAATGATGACAAAAGAGAACAGTAGCGAAGAAACAGAAGTTTACGTGCATGATTGTTCATTTAACGGTGAGGAAATAGAGGATTGTTTAAGGGAACTAGTACAAAATGAACTTTTGCAGGATGGATTTACTCAAGAAGAATTTGAACGGAACTATGGAGTTAATTATCGTGATGAAAGTAATAAAGAATATGGCTTTTACGATGCGCAGCAACGAAATACTTTTTATACCATCTTTAACGATAGTGTTTATCACACCTCTTACGCAGGACCACAAGAGCTGCGCTGTAAGTTTTGCGGGATGGATGAAGAGCTGCTTGTTGTAGACGGAGCCTTCTATCAGAAATGCGCAGTGTTAACTCCACATACCAATCGAATTATTGATATGATTGAAGCAAGAAAACAAAACGAGCCGAACGTAACAAAACGTCCATGAGAGGAAAGGGGGTTGGCAGCTGCTTTATAACCTTCTTGGTAGGAGTTTGCAAAAAACATAAAAAAAGAAGCTTCCTTTTGAGCGAAAGGAAGCTTATCAAGTTTGTACCTATAGGGCTGAGTGCTGCGTAATTAAATAGCTATCGGAATAACCGACGAATCATTAAAGTAAACAACTTCTGAAAGAATACTGCAGCCTTTCAGCTTTTTTAGCTGAGAGAGCGCTTCTTCTTTACTGTCAAACTCGTACATTCTCATTTCACCTTTTCCTACATAACACGTAATTACATACATTTTAGAAGTACCTCCACCTATCATTTATCAATTTATTAATAAAAAGCCATGACAGCTTTTATTCCCTATTAAAATAGTGTAAGTGCGCCTGTGATGATAGCAAGGACAATTAGAACAAGAGACGTTAAAACGGCCCATTTAAATGCAAAGCGCTGATGTTCACCAAGATCAACACCTACCATACCTACAAGTAAGAAAGTAGACGCAACGAGCGGACTTAACAGATGAACAGGTTGTCCGAGTACTGAAGCTCGCGCAATTTCCATTGGATCAATTCCGTAAGAAGCTGCAGTTTCAGCGAAGATAGGTAAAACACCAAAGTAATAGGCATCGTTACTCATCACAAATGTAAACGGCATGCTTGTTAAAGCGACGATTGTCGGTAAAAACGAACCGAGTGAATCAGGGACTAAATGAATTAACAGGCTGGCCATTTCGTCAACCATTTTAGTGCCGGATAGTATTCCTGTAAAAATACCAGCTGCAAAAACAAGCGCTGCAACGGTTAACGCGTTGCCTGCATGAGCCATTAAACGTTCTTTTTGATCCTCGAGTTTTGGATAGTTAATCATAAGAGCAAGCGCAAAACCAATCATAAATAAAACGGAAACAGACCAAATGCCAGAAACTAACACGACCATGAGTGCAATGGTTAAAGCTAAGTTAATCCAGATTTTTTTAGGCTGTGTAATATCTTCTTGAGAAGTTAAGGACGCGTCTTCAGCAAAAGCAAGCGAGCTTTTTAATTCAAACTGCTCGATGTCAATAGCACCAAGTCGTCTTCGCTCTTTTTTCCCAAGGATATAGCCTGTAAAGATTACCCACAAAGCTCCGCCAATTAACGTTGGAAGAAGTGGAATAAAGAACTCTGATGCATCGAGGTGAAGGGAGACAATCGCACGAGTAGCCGGGCCTCCCCAAGGCGTCATGCTGCTCATGATACTAAGAGAAAGCATCGCAACTGTCGTTAACACTAACGGACTCATATTCAGGCGTTTATAAAGGGGAAGAAGAGCAGAAACCGTAATCATATAAGTGGTTGTACCGTCTCCGTCTAGTGCAACTAAAAGCGATAAAAGAGCCGTTCCGATGACGATTTTAAGCGGATCGCCTTTTACGATTTTTAACAGCTGCTTAATTAGTGGATCAAACAGTCCGGCATCAATCATAACCCCGAAATATAAGATGGCGAACAGCAGCATCGCAGCTGACGGAGCTACTTGTTTTAACCCTTCTAGCATCATGTCTCCGACGCCTTTACCAAACCCTCCAATCACCGCAAAAAGAAGTGGAATGACCATTAAAGCTACGATAGGAGACATCCTTTTTGACATAATGAGATACGTAAAGACAATAATCATTGTAAAACCTAGTAGTGCTAGCATTCAAACAACCTCCTTTATTTTCCCTCTTTTCTCTGAAAGCGTTTTCTTTTAGAGTAAAAAAACGTGACTAACATCTCTCATCCCCATGTATGAGTCGTAGTTTGATTATTAAGAATTTTTAAAGCCGCTCTTTACTCCCGCTGATGTTTCTTGTTTTCATGTTAGTACATTTTTAAAAATAAAGGAAATATAGGTTTTTTTAGAAAGTTCATAAAAAATTTTTATAATGGTAGTCTAGAAAAAAGCTTGGCCTAAAAGAGAGATTCTTCCAAGACGCAAACTTTTTAGCTTTTGCTTTATTTTTCACTTAGCTTTAAAAAGTCAATAAATGCTTTCACGACCGATAAATTCAAGTAAGAAGGATCATACATGAGCCACGTGTTTCGAAGCAAAGGTGATTCATCTCGGTACGAAAGTCCGTATGTATATAAGTTGTCGCTGGAGTGAAGGCAAATTTCAGGTAAAATTGCAAAGCCTAAATCATTTTTGACCATTTCTTTGGCCGTTTCTTGCCGGTCAACTTCCATTGCCACAAACGGAGGCTCTGAAAACTTGTCATGCCACCAGTCTTGAATGAGATCTTTTAGCGACGTATCGGTTTTATAATTAATATAAGGCAGGTTCGGCAAGTCATCGATCGCAATCTCTTTTTTCGAAATTAAGCAGAGCCGTTCTTTCGTCAGCAGTGATTTTTCTCCGTTCCACGGATAATTGCCTCGTAAAATACCAACGTGCACACGCGAAGAGTCTAATAGATTCATAACTTGCGTACTCCAGCCGGTATTGACGCTGAACTGTACATTTGGGTAGTGAAGAGAGAACTGTTTTAAAATTTTAGGAAGCTTATGCTGTGCAAAGTTACTCGATACCCCTAAGCGAAGCGTTCCCGTAACGGTTTCGCTCATATTGCGCATGCTGTCTTTTGTTTCCTGCAGCTGCTTCCACATATTTTCCGCATAGCGAACAAGATGCTCACCTTCAGATGTAAACTCAATTCCTTTTTTCGTTTTGAAGAAAAGCGACACGCCAAATTCTTCTTCAAGATTTTTAAGGCGGTAGCTTAAAGAAGGCTGCGATACGTAGAGCCTTTCAGCCGTTCGCGTAATGTTCTTTTCTTCGTGAAGCGTTTTAATTAATATCCAATCTTTTTGATCCATCCCAATTCCCCCTTGTATTTAGATTATAAAAAAATTTTTAAAAAGACAATAAATTTTATGTATTTTACTTATGACCACCTCTATTATACGATAAATGGCAAATGAACCGGTTCTAAATAGTAAAAAATAAAATGGTTTGATGAACGCCTCGGCGTTTGTTAGTAGGGGAGAAAGGTGATTAATATGACGCGCATTCCTGTAACGGTTATGAGAGGTGGAACGAGTAAAGGGGTTTTTATCAATCATGAAGAAATGCCTGTGAACAAATCTGATTGGGAACCGTTTTTGCTAGATATAATGGGAAGTCCGGATCAACGTCAAATTGACGGGTTAGGCGGAGCCAATTCGCTGACGAGTAAAATTGCGATTATAAAAAAATCAGATTTAGAGAAAGCTGACGTAGATTACACGTTTGCACAGGTCAGCATCAGCGAATCCCTCGTTGATTTTAAGGGAAACTGCGGCAATATCTCTTCAGCGGTCGGACCTTATGCCATCGAACAAGGAATTGTACAACCTGTGGAACCGGTGACCAAAGTGCGGATTTATAATACGAATACGAAAAAAGTAATCGTAGCGGAAGTAGAAGTAGAAAACGGAAAAGTGAAAACAGAAGGATCGTGTATGATTCCTGGAGTGCCAGGTACGGGTTCACCCATTTATCTTTCGTTTGAAAACGGAGAAGGAGCTGTTACTGGAAAACTGCTTCCGACCGGGAACGCTATTGATCTTCTGCAAACATCCATCGGGACAATAAAAGCATCAATTGTTGATGTAGGAAATCCGCTTGTATTTGTTAAAGCAGGGGATATTGGCCTAAAGGGAACAGAACTTCCGCATGAATACACGGACAAACAGCTGAAGCTATTTGAAGAAATTCGTTCCATTGCAGCGGAAAAAGCGGGGCTTGCACCTCAAAACAAAGCAACTAAACTATCACCAGCGGTTCCAAAAATGACGATTATTGCTCCTCCTATGGACCATCGCGACGGGACTGGCAGAGAAAAAGCTGCTTCTCAAATGGACGTATTAATTCGCATGATGTCGATGCAAAAACCGCATCAAACGCTTGCGATTACAGGAGCAATTTGTACAACGGCGGCTATTTATACAAAAGGCACGCTTCTGTCAGAAATGGTTCAACTAAAAGGCGATACCGTTCGGCTTGCTCATCCAATGGGAATTATGGAAACCAGTGTGGATCTAAAAGATGGACAGGTTAATGGAATCAAAGTAGTGCGTACAGCCCGTCTTATTTTTGAAGGATTTGTTTATACAAAGCACACGTACGATGTATGTTTATCAAGTTAATAATGTTCTCTAAAAAAAGCTCTTTCTAGGAAACTAGGAAGAGCTTTTTTATGTTAGAATATTTTTACTGAATATTGAAAAAGCGGGTGGGAGTATGAAAAAAAGAACGTATATTGATTTAAGCCACATCATTGAAGACGGAGTTATCACACATAAAGGCTTGCCGGCACCAATCATTTGCGACTATTTGAGCCGAGAAGCGTCTAAGAAGCTTTATGAACCAGGGACTGAATTTCAAATCGGTAAAATTGAAATGGTCACGAATACCGGTACGTATATTGACGTGCCGTTTCACAGATACAAAGACGGAGCGGATTTGGCTCAAACGGCTATTGATAAAACAGCCGGACTGGAAGGAATAGTCGTTTCGGTTGACCCGACTTTAACGGCTATTGATGAATCTCATTTTCAACATATAGACGTAAAAGGCAAAGCGGTATTAATTCATACGGGATGGGATCGCTACTGGAATACAGACGATTATTTAGAAAACCATCCATACTTAACGGAAAGCGCGGCAGCTTATTTAGTGTCTCAACAGCCCGCTCTTGTCGGAATTGATTCGATGAATATTGACGACACAAAAGGAAAAGCAAGACCAGCTCATACGCTGCTGTTAGGGGCGGATATTGTGATTGCTGAACACTTATGTCACTTAGATCAACTAACCGAGTCCTTTTTATTTTACGCTGTGCCTCCTAAAATAAAAGGAGCCGGAACGTTTCCGGTAAGAGCATTTGCGGAGGTAGAAAGAAAATGATCCAGTTACATAGATATAGAGAAATACAGGAATTTAAAAACCAAGTAGAGCTGCTTTTATCAAAAAATGAAGTTCTGCATAACTTAGCGCTTGGCATTTTACACGGCTTAAATGAAAGCAGCAAACCAAATTTTATGGGCGTTATTTTTAAAGATAGCCGTGTTGTGCTTGTGTTACTGCAAACGCATCCTAAGCAAATCATACTTTCTCAAATACAGAAGCTAACGGAGGGTGAACTAAGCGAAGCGGCAGAGCTATTACAAGAAATCGACATACCGGGCTTAGTTGGAGAAAGACAAACGGTTTTATATCTTTCTCAAAAACTAGCAGATTTAAAAAATCAAGAAGCTTCTTTGAAAATGGATCAGCGCATTTACCGGTTAGACAAAGTAAAAAAAGCTGCGGATGCTGAAGGAATGCTGGTAAAAGCAAGGTTGGAGCACCTTTCGCTCGTAACGGAGTGGGTTCGAGAGTTTATGTATATCATTGGGGAGCCTATATCGAAAGAACAAGCTGTCAAAACAGGAGAAGCTTTTATTAAAGCAGGACGGTTATTTTTATGGGAAGTGAATGGCAAGTGTGTGTCGATTGCCAATGCTACGCGTCCAACGGCCCATAACGTTACAATTAACTTTGTGTACACACCTCAAAAAGAACGTAAAAAAGGCTATGCCTCAAGCTGTGTGTCGACGCTTTCTCAGCTGATGCTAGATGAAGGGTTTCAAACAACAAGTCTATACACAGATATGACAAACCCTACGTCTAACAAAATTTATATGGAGATTGGGTATGAACACGTAGCCGATTCAGCACTGGTTTTATTTCATGAAAAAAAGTAGCAGGCTGTCTGCTACTTTTTCTATTTCTTAAGGTTTTGCAACTAAATTTACGTGATTTAATGTTTTTGCATCATCAAAAATAAATTCAAGATCATAGGCGCCGGCGTGATACGTGTATCTCGTTTGAGTAGTACCATCACCTTTTACTTTGCTTGTAAAGTTTGGCTGACCTAATTCTTTCTTTAAGTTAGCTTGCGTGATGGACCCTAAATTTGTTTGACGCTCTACATTTGTACCAAAATAGCGGATTTCGTTAATGACATTATTTTGGTCATAGCCAAATGCATATCCAGGGTGACCCATTTCCGCATGATAGTAGTCAAAGTTATTTGATGAACCTTCAGGCGGAGGACCGAACTGATCTCGAACATCTTGACGCAGGCTTTTGCCAATTTTTAAGTCTGCTGTTAAGCGCGGCACTTCGCCTTGCACCGCCGCATTATAAATTTCGTTAATGTTTTTTACAGCTGTTTGATTTTGACTGCTTGTTTCTTGAGATGTAGCTGCGTGTGCTGGGGTATCAAGCTGAGCCACAGGAGCAAATCCAAACGCAACAATTCCTGTAATCGTTGCAGCGGCAGCTACTTTTGAAAAACGTTGTTTCATTTTCACAATCGTTTCCTCCTTTATTTATATCGATTTAGCAACTCCGACCTACCTAAAGAGCAGGTAGGTCGGAGTTGCTAGACCTAAGCGTCTGCCGCCGCCCCTTGCGGGGTAGGCAGCATCTGCCTAGGTGAACCTTTGTGGGAGTAGTCAAGGAGTCTTGGTTGAGTTGGTAACTGATATATATAATGTAACACGCCTTTCAGAATATAAACGTCAGGTAAGGTGAAAAGTAAAAAACGATTCATTTATCATAGGTGAAAAGATTGGTTTGTATTCCTTTATTATGTAAAAAAACGTAATATAGGAAGAATTATAAGTCTTTATAAAAAACTAGATAATAACTGTAAGTATGATACAATAAATCAAGTATTTGTTAAAAATATAATATTTATTGCTGGAGTTTTGATGTATGGAAAAAAATTTGATGAGAGGCACGCTTTTGTTAACAGCGTCTTCTTTGTTAACAAAGATTTTGGGTTTTATTTATATTATTCCGTTTACAGCGCTAGTCGGAACATCAGGTTACGCGCTTTATAAGTATGCATACGGTCCATATACCCTGATGCTTAGCTTATCAACGATGGGTCTTCCGCTTGCTGTTTCGAAGTATGTATCGAAATATAACGGTCTTGGAAACTACCGGGCAGGGCAAGATCTATTAAAAGCAGGCCTTCTATTAATGACGATAACAGGCATAATAGGATTTTTAGTCCTCTATACCATGGCGCCGTGGCTCGCTGAACTAGTCATTAACGGAAAAGATTCATCAGGAAATAGTCAAAAAGACGTGGTGTATGTCATCCGAATGGTGAGCTTTGCTTTAATTATTATCCCGCCTATGAGTCTATTACGAGGCTATTTTCAAGGTAATCAATCCATGGGACCGTCCGCGCTGAGTACAATTATTGAGCAAATTGTGCGTGTGTTGTTTATTTTAGTAGGAGCATACGCTGTCATTCATCTTTTTCATGGTACTATGACAAAAGCTGTTGGAATTGGTACGTTTGGAGCGTTTATTGGAGGCGTAGGGGGAATAGGGATTCTCGGTGCCGTTTATGCAAAACGCAAGCGGTTAATTATAAAAGAAGTGAACAGCGGAAAGAATAATAAATCCGTTTCATTCTCTTTAATGTTCAAAGAGCTTGTGACGTACGCCGTTCCGTTTGTATTAGTTGGTTTAGCTATTCCAATCTATCAAAATATTGATACGTTTACGATTAACATGCTCTTTCAATCAATAGGATATGGACAAGCTAAGGCTGAAACGATTAACTCTGTCATTGGATTAGCACAAATTTTAGTGATGGTGCCGGTATCGTTAGCAACTGCCTTCAGCATGTCGCTGATTCCCGGTATTACGTCTTCTTTTGTGCAAGGGAATTTACGAGAAGTGAAGGGGAAAATTACAAAAACACTGCAGCTGCTGTTGTTTTTTACTCTTCCTGCTGCGGTGGGGCTTTGTTTATTGGGTAAGCCGGTATATATGATGATCTTTGGAGCGAAAAACAGTCCTGAAATCGGTGGAGTTGTTTTACAATGGTATGCGCCTGCTGCGATTCTCTTTGCTCTTTTTACCGTAACAGCCGCGATTCTTCAAGGAATTAATCAGCAAAAGAAATTAATTTTGGGCTTGGGCTTAGGAATTGTTGTGAAGATAGTATTAAACGTACTGTTGGTTTCAAGCTTAAAAGAAATTGGACCTGTTGTCGCGACGTACGGAGGATATGGTGTATCGGTTATCTATAACTTTTATTTAATTGAAAAATCCATTTCTTACCGAGTTCAATCACTGGGAAAAGCCGCGTTGACGCCTGTTTTATTAGTAAGTGTGATGTCAGCCGCTGTGCTTATTGGCAATTATGCTTCTCACTATTTTCTAGAAAATAAGCTGTCTGCATCTTCACTTGCGATTAGCACATCTTGTATTTCAATTGCTTTAGGTGCTGCTGTGTATCTAGGACTAGGCGTAAAAACAAGTTTAGGGCAATCTGTTGTATTAAATAGAAGAAAAAGAATGTAAAGGAGAGAAGGAAGTGTCAAAACGATTTGTACTAACCGTAGCCGCTGGAGGATGTATCATAATTTTCGGCGCGCTGCTGCTACTAAACTGGGAAAAGGTGTTTGGAGACTACCGTCCCATTCAAACAACAAAAGCTGTCTTTAAATTAGAAGTGGGAAGTCAAGATGTAGCAAAGACTATGGATTCAGATAATGTTCTTTACTATATGGTGAAAAAAGGACATCTAGATGAATATATTCAACTGATGAATGAAAAGGGATACGTGTTAAAAGAGAAAGATATCGATCATAACCGACTTGTTTTTAACGATGGACAAGAGGATGAGCAAATTTACTACAAGCGCTTTGCTAGGAAGTATACGATGATTGATGGAGAAGGGTAAAGGCCTTCACTTGTATTTTAGTAGCCTAAAACCGTATAATCCTATCTGTTTTTAAAGTTTTTTTACATAGAAAAGAAAAATAATATTGACAATTGTTAAAAAACTATTAATATTGACTATATTACATAAAACAAATAGCTATTGTTTTCCTTATCAAGAGAGGTGGAGGGACTGGCCCTGTGAAACCCGGCAACCGCTGTCTATGACAGAATGGTGCCAAATCCTTAAGAACAGTATGTTCTTGAAGATGAGGAAGAGACGTTTGGTTAACGAGCTCTTCCTTTATATAAAGGAAGAGCTTTTTTATATTATGGGGGGAGTAAGTCAAATGAAGAGATTTCTTGTTTTAGCAGTTGCGCTTGTACTACTCGTAACTGGCTGTCAGTCAAAAAGCACAAAAAGCAGTGGAAGCGAAGAGAAAGGAAAGAAGCGAATAGCTCTTGTTTTACCTGAAAAGATTGGAGTTAACCCGTTTTTTCAACAAATGGATGATGGAGCAAAACGCGCTGGGAAGAAGTATAACATTGATGTAAAAACAATTGAGTCTACGGATCAAGCAGCCATTGAAAGTAACTTGCGTGCTGCCGTAGCAGAAAACTATGACTTGATTATTACATCTTCTTTTGAATCCGAAGATGCGTTGAAAAAAGTAGCTCAAGAAAACCCGCAGCGTCAATTTGCGATTATTGATACAGTGGTCGATTTACCAAATGTAAGAAGCGTTGTATTCCGTGAACAAGAAGCTTCATATTTATTAGGAGCAGCGGCAGGATTGGTTACAAAAACGAATAAAGTAGGAATGGTTGCAGCTGATGATATTCCATTATTAAAAAAATGGACCGTAAGTTTTAAAGAAGGATTACAATCAACAAATCCAAAAGCAGACTTTCTAGTAAACTATGTTGGAAGTTTCTCCGATCCAGCTAAAGCAAAAGAACTTGCTATTTTACAGGCTTCAAAAGGAGCTGACTTTATCGCCGGAGCTTCAGCGGTAGGCGACTTGGGTGTATTTGAAGCAGCAAAAGAAAAGGGTTTTTATACGGCAGGCCAAGATATTGACCGTACGGAAGTAGATCCTGAGCATATCGTTTTATCGCAGTTGAAAGGATCTGATGCGGCTGCTTATGAAACGGTAGAAGCACTCGCAAATGACAAATTTAAATCCGGTGTAGTGACATACGGCTTAAAAGAAAAAGGTGTTGGGTTAACGTATGTGACTCAAGACAGCAAGACGCCTCTTAATGACTTTGTAGGGCAAGATGTAATTGATCAATTAAAAGAAATTAAAGATTCGATTATTGATGGAAAAACAGTGGTAAAAGATCCGTTAGCAAAGTGAGTTGAAAAGAGAAGTCGAGTAAGGCTGGCTTCTCTTTCTTATTTTTGAAAAAATCCTAATGGGGAAAGGAGCAATGAATAGAATGAGTGAGCTGCTGCAGTTAACGAATTTGACGAAGAAATACGGTTCATTTTTAGCAAATAATAACGTGTCCTTTAAACTGAAAAAAGGCGAGGTCCACGCGCTGGTTGGAGAAAATGGCGCTGGAAAAACAACGTTGATGAGGATGCTTTACGGAATGGAAAAGCCGAGTTCAGGAAATATTCAGCTACATGGGAAAACCGTCTCGTTTTCATCTCCTGCAGATGCTATCAAAAATGGAATAGGCATGGTGCATCAGCATTTTATGGTTTTTCCTCATTTTACAGTGGCTGAAAACATTGTCTTGGGGCATGAGCCAAAGAAGGGCCTCTTTTTTAATAGAAGGCAGGCGAAAGCAGATGTACAGCAATTAACCCAAACCTATCAAATTTCAGTAGATGTTCATAAGAAAGTAAAACATTGCTCAATTGGAGAACAGCAAAAAATTGAAATTTTAAAAGTGCTGTATCAAGGAGCAGAAATCATTATTTTAGACGAGCCTACCGCCGTTCTTACTCCTCATGAAGTGAAGGAACTATTAAAAACAATCCGTTTTTTAGCTTCTCAAGGTAAAAGTATCATTATTATTACACATAAGCTGCAAGAAGTGATGGAAGTAGCGGACCGCATTACGGTTCTTCGAAATGGTAAAGTAGCCGGCGTCACAAGTAAAGAAGATACCAATGCTCATCACCTAGCCAGGCTGATGGTAGGGCGAGAATTAAAAGAGCGTCCTGCAAGAATACCATCACAAGGTACCTCTCATTTAAACGTACAAAATCTCTTTTTAAAAGGAAAAGGACAAAAAAACGTATTGCAAAATGTGTCTCTTCACGTTTCTGCAGGCGAAATTGTCGGTATTGCAGGCGTTTCAGGAAATGGGCAATCAGAGCTGCTTCAAGCAATCGCTGGATTAGTAGAAACAGACAGCGGAAGTATTAAACTTGGAGATGAAGATCTTACAGGGCGATCTGTGCGTGAAAGAAGAGAGGCAGGAATCGCTCATATTCCAGAAGACCGCTATATGTGGGGAGCCTCTAAGGACGATACGATCGAAGAAAATGCACTAATGGGCTATCAGTATAAAGCTTCTTACTCGAAGATGGGCTGGCTGAAAAGAAAGATATTCAAGTCGAGCGTGGAGGAATGGATAAATGAATTTTCGATTAAAGCCACTTCATCTAAGCAAAAAGCTGGAGAACTGTCAGGGGGAAATCTGCAAAAATTGATTGTTGCCAGAGAGCTTGGGCAAAACACTTCTTTTCTACTTGCTGCTGAACCAACGCGAGGAGTGGATATTGGGGCAATGGAACGTATTCATGATGCTTTGATTCAAAAACGGAATAATGGCTCCGCTATTTTACTTGTGTCTTCGGAACTGTCGGAGATTATCTCACTATCAGATCGAATTTTAGTTATGTACGAAGGCAGTATTGTTGGAGAGCTTACAAGGGAAGAAGCAACAGAAGAGAAACTAAGCATATTAATGGCAGGAGGAACGGTAGAAGGTGATACAGTTGCAGAAACTTCTTAAATCATTAATCCAGCCGGTTATTGCAGTCATTTTTGGCTTAGCAATAGGAGGCATTATTATTTCCTTAACTGGTGGTTCGGTTCTTCAAACATATACAGAGCTCTGGAATGGAGCGTTTGGTAATTTTTATTTCTTCAGCACTACGCTGGCTCGCGCTACGCCTATTCTTTTAATTGCGTTAGGTGTCGGGTTTGCTTTTAGAGCAGGTGTGTTTAATTTAGGGGGAGAAGGACAGATGGTCGTTGGAGCGATTAGTGCAGCAATTGTCGCTTATTACCTGCCGGCTCCAGGGATAGTCAAGCTTATAGCGGCTATTGCAGCTGCTGTTGTGGCAGGAGGTTTGCTTTCTGTTTTAGCAGGCTGGATGGAAGCCGCGTTTAAAATTCAGCTCGTCATTTCTACGCTTTTATTAAATTATATCGCTGTCTTATTTGCAAGCTATTTAGCAGGCCATCCGTTTCAAGATAAAACAGGCTCAGCTGCTCTCGCTCAAACGCCTATGATTGAGCAAGGGGCGTGGCTTGGAAAAGTGTTTCAAGGAATGCCTCTTCATATTGGGTTTATCATTGCTCTAGTAGGTGCACTTCTGCTATGGACGGTGCTTCGCTACTCTGTGTTTGGGTACGAAGTGAACGCATCCGGAAAAAATCCGTTGTTCGGGGCGTATGGAGGTATTCATCAAGTAAAAGTCATGCTGTTCAGTATGTTTATTAGCGGGAGCTTGGCTGGATTAGCCGGAGGGTTTGAAGTTCTTGGTTCACAGTACCGTTTTGTAGACGGTGCGCTCACCGTTCCTGGATATGCGTGGACTGGAGTGATGGCTGCCCTGTTAGCAAACTCGAATCCGATCGGCATTGTTTTTACGTCTCTTTTACTTGCCGCTTTGCAAACAGGAGCGATGGGGCTAGAGCGTAATACAGAAATTCCGTTAGAAATTGCGAGTATTATGCAAGCTGTGCTCATTCTATTTATCTCAGCAAAATTCACAAAGCAGTGGTGGAGAGCAAAAAAGAAAGGAGCTGATATTCGTGGAGCTGCTTGATTGGTCACTGTTAAATGCAACGCTGCGAATGGTTGCGCCTATATTATTAGCGGCCCTTGGCGGAATGCTTTGCGCGCGCGTAGGCATATTTAATGTAGGGCTAGAAGGTCTGATTTTGATTGGAGCTTTTAGCGGAATTGCCGGCAACTATTATACTCATAATGTCTTTTTTGCGATCATGATTGCGGCTGGAGCAAGCTTACTTTTTGCTTTGCTTTTTGGAATGATGGTCGTGGTGTTTAAAGCAAATGAAATTGTTGCTGGGGTGTCTATTAATTTTTTAGCACTGGGCTTAACGACATTTTTACTCCGGACTATTTTTCATACAAAAGGTGCCTATTACGATAAAAATATGCAGGGAATAGGCACATGGGATATTCCTTTGATCAAAGACATACCTGTAATCGGCGACATTATTTCAGGACAGTCGCCGCTTGTCTATTTTGCTTTTTTAGCAGCAATTGCTTTTTATATCTTCTTTTATCGAACGATTTTTGGTTTCCGTCTTCTAGCGGTAGGCTACAATAAAGTAGCAGCAAGTACGCTTGGTTTAAAAGCAATAAGATATCAGCTGTTTGCGATTGCAGCATGCGGAATCCTGTGTGGGATTGCCGGAGCACAGCTTTCATTAGGACAAGTCACGATGTTCTCAGAAGGCATGACTTCAGGACGTGGATTTATCGCACTTGTGGCGATGATGCTTGGTCAGTCTCATCCGCTTGGTATTTTAGCATCAAGTATACTTTTCGGCTTAATGGATGCTGTGAGTACACGGCTGCAAGGTTTTTCAATACCGACCGAGTTTACGATGATGGTCCCTTACGTGCTGACATTAGCAGCGATGTTTTTCCTGCGAGATAAAGGAGTCGAAACGAATCAAACAAGTCAGCAAAGTGCACGCTGATAAAAAAATAAAGAGGTGGTACCTATGAACAAAGCAGACCGTATTAAACGAATGAAAACACCAGAAATTGATCCAAAGTATGAAGGACGAGTGCCTCCGGGGCAAGTAGTGACGGAGCGCTTTCCGATTTTACATGAAGGAGACGTGCCGGAGTATAACCTAGAGGAGTGGACGCTTCGCGTATTTGGATTAGTAGACAAGGAAGTGACCCTTTCATATCAAGAGATATTGGACATGCCGCAAACGACGGTGAAATGTGATATTCACTGCGTAACGAGATGGACAAGACTTGATAATGAATTTACGGGCGTGCTGTTTACAGACTTTTTAAAAGCAATCGGCGTAGAGTTAAAAAGTAAATACATCATGCTGCACGGAGACAATAACTATACGTCAAACATTGAGGTAGAAGATTTACTGAGAGACGATATTCTTCTTGCTCATTCCTTTAACGGAGAGCCGCTTACAGCTAAGCATGGATATCCGCTGCGATTGATTGTTCCGCATTTGTACTTTTGGAAAAGTGTTAAATGGCTTCGAGGCTTTGAAGTCATTGATGAAAATCATCCTGGCTTTTGGGAGCAAAACGGCTTTCATCTTAGAGGAGATCCGTTTAAAGAAGAGCGTTTTTCTGGAGAAGATTTAGGCATTCCAGAAGATGAGTGGGTACATAAAGACTATGATTAATGAAAATGCCTATGCGTGCGCATAGGCATTTTGTTAGCGCTGGCGTTTTAATTCCCACACAACGTGGCGAAGCTCAGGCAAAATCAGCTTGGTCATGGCTAGACGAACAGCACCGCTTGATCCCGGTGTAGAGAAAACGGCTTTTTCGTTAATCGTCCCGGCAATTGCCCGGCTCATAATTGCTGCGCTGCCAATGTCTTCGATGTAGCTCAGCATGCGAAACAGCTCACCAAATCCAACGATTTCTTTATGAATCAGCGCTTGAACGGCTTCAATTGTGACGTCTCGTTTTGTGATGCCTGTCCCTCCAGTTGTCAGAACAACGTCGATGCCATCATCACTGCATCCGGCAAGTATCGCTTGTTGAATCGACGTTTGATCGTCTTTTACAATTTCATAGGAGGCGACTTGCATGTCATGTTCTTTTAGAAGTTCCATCATCAGCGCGCCGCTTTTATCGCTTTCTTTTGTACGCGTGTCTGATACTGTAATAACTTTGCAGCGAACGGGCTGCGTTGCTTTGGATTTATGTTCGTGTACGCTCATTATGTACCTCCTTTACGCTTCTGTGCGTTTGTAGTCACCGTTTTTGCCGCCTGATTTTTCAAACAAATATGTTTCGCCGATAATCATTCCTTTATCAATGGCTTTGCACATATCATAAACGGTTAGTGCACAGGCGGAAGCAGCGGTTAAAGCTTCCATTTCAACACCCGTTGAGCCTTCGGTTTTAACCGTTGCTTCTATTAATAAACGGTACTGATCATTGCTTGTGTCCCAGTCGAATGAAAGGTTTACGCCTTTTAATAGAAGAGGGTGACACATCGGAATAATGTCAGACGTACGTTTTGCTGCCATGATTCCCGCTACTTGCGCGACAGCAAGTACGTCGCCTTTTCCGATTTTATGTTCTACAATGGCTTCGTGAATTTCTTTGTTAACAAGTATACTTGAACGAGCTGTTGCAACGCGGCGAGTAATAGATTTTTCGCTAATATCGACCATATTGGCACGGCCTTGGTCATTAAAATGTGTAAAAGAAGACATCGGTGTTTTCATCCTTTTTCAGTAAATTTTGTTGTATGATAGAAATAGTGAGATATGCTATGATTTTACACCATAGCGTAAAAAGTGAACAGACATAAAGGAAGTGAAGAATGTATGTTAGAAAGCAGAACACCTATTTCAATTCCTGAAGCAATTGAAAAAGTTATGACATATAAAAGAAAAGGCAGCATTGAACGCGTATCAATCACCGAAAGCTACGGACGCTATTTAGGAGAAGATATTATCGCCGACCAAAACGTTCCTCATTTTAATAAATCGCTTTATGACGGCTTTGCAATTCGAGCGCAAGACTGTGTAGAAGTCTCAAGTGAACATCCTGTCGAGTTCGAGGTAGTAGGTGAAATTGGCGCCGGCTCTGTTTTTGAAGGAGAAGTAAAGCCGTTTCAAGCGGTGCGCATTATGACAGGAGCGCAGGTGCCTCATTCATGTGATGCGGTTGTGATGCTTGAAGTAACGAAGTCTTATGAAAAAGAAGGAAAGACGTATATGGCGTTAAGCCGGCGGGCTTCAAAGTGGGAGCACATTGCATTAAAAGGAGAAGAAACGAAAAAAGGAGACGTGCTTGTTTCAAAAGGGACGCGGATCAATCCGGGCGTCACGGCTTTTTTAGCTACGTTTGGCTATGCCGATGTCGCTGTCGTGAAGCAGCCGGTTGTTGGGGTTTTAACAACGGGCAGCGAACTGCTTGATGTGAACGAGCCGCTAGAACCAGGAAAAATCCGCAACAGTAACTCCTATATGGCACTCGCGCAAATTATAAGAAGCGGCGGGGTTCCGAAATACTTAGGAAAGCTTGAAGACGACTTTGACCGCTGCTATGAAGCGGTAGAAAAAGCGCTCGAAGAAGTGGATATTTTACTGACAACCGGTGGGGTATCCGTTGGGGACTATGATTATTTGCCGGCTATTTATGAAAAGCTTGGTGCGAATGTGCTGTTTAACAAAATTGCGATGCGGCCGGGAAGCGTCACAACAGTCGCAGAACGAAACGGGCAGCTGCTGTTTGGACTATCGGGAAATCCTTCTGCTTGCTATGTCGGGTTTGAACTGTTTGTTCGTCCGATTGTTCGCAGCTTTTTGCATTCACCGGCGCCCCATTTACATAAAACAAAAGCGGTGTTAAACGGACGTTTTAAAGAGCCTAATGCATTTACGAGAATGGTGCGAGGAGAAATTACAGACGAAGGCGGAAGGCTTGTTGTAACGCCAGTTGGAATGGACAAGTCAGGCGCTATTTCGTCATTAGCTGCAGCAAATGCGCTGGTTGTTCTTCCAGGTGGAGAGCATGGGTATGATAAAGGAACAGAAGTGAACGTGCTGCATCTTGAAAACGAAGGCACGAGTTCGCTTTGGGTATAAATAGCAGTCTGCTTATTGCTTGTCCTTTTTTTCAATAAGAACTTGAAGCAGCTCTGTAATTCGATCTAATTTGCTTTCAATGCGAACAAGTAAGTAAAAAGATAGGGCAATTGGAAAGCCTAAATCTTTAATATAGCTAACTAAGTTTTCCATAATAGCATACCTCCTTCACTTAGAAGATATATTATAATATGTGATTTCTAAGTATTTGTTCGCAGGGCAGACGTCCATTTTCAAGACAAAAGTCCTTAAAAAATAAGAAAAAGCAGCCTCGGCATTGGCAAGCGAGGCTGCTTTTTTGTAAGGGTTCATTTATACGTATTCAAGTATGAACGATTATTGGAATTAAACTATAACATATTTTTTAATATAAATAATACTTTTGATGTGTTCTAACATATGAATAAGAGGTGCACTTTTGATTCATTGATTTAATTGGTCCTCCTAATGAAAAACCAACTAAATTAAGGATGTATAAAAAGCTGCATATTCTATAAAAGTGACTTTTTCAGAACTCTTACTTCCCTAAGGGTTCTCTTTTTCGCTGTGTGCCTAAGAGAGTGGTTGTGTACACAGTTCATATTTTAATCCTGAGATAAATAAATCCAGTTCATTTCATCAAATTCTTCAATACTATAATTTGAACCTATATTCTTTAACATTTTATTGAAGAATTTTAGATTAACCTCATGATCATACAAATCTTCTTGAATGTATTCCTTAATAATAAAGTTTGTTAAATTTGTATTATTAACAAAGTCTGAAAAGAACGACGTTATAAGGTCTGAATCTTCTTCGTTTAATTTTTCATCATTAATGATCGAAATCCTAAAAACGTTTAAAATCGCGTCAATATCTTCTGCATCCATATAACATAATGGATCTAGTTTTTTATCTTCTTCTGTAAATGGATTTCGAGTGTCTTCAATAACTACATAAGATATAATTCTTCCATTTCTTGATACATGGAAGATTTCTAAATCACGCAATTTTAAAATTCTATGAAGCGATATCATAAGTTCCTCCTATTAAAGTGTTGATTTACGATATTTTAATAAATTAGATATTGTTAAATCTAAAGAGTATAGTATTCAGTTTGCAGTAAAATAATCTTGTGTGGTATTAATTAACAAATATATAAACGTAAAAAGAGAAGAGGATACGTATATGAGAGAGTATTTCTTGAAAACGGAAAGGTTAGGATTTTCCATTTGGCATAGTGATGATGTTAAATATGCAAACTCTCTTTGGGGAGATGAAAACGTAACGAAATTTATTGTGGCAAATGGAAAAATGTCTGTGGAGGAAGTGCAAAATAGACTTGATAGAGAAATAGATATGTATCGTCAACATAACATTCAGTACTGGCCTGTTTTTTTACTCCAAACGAACGAACATGTAGGTTGCTGTGGTGTGCGACCTTACAATATTCAAGGTAAAACTCTGGAGTTTGGCATACACTTAAAACGTCCTTATTGGGGAAAGGGAATAGCTCAAGAAGCAAGTCAAGCAGTCATAGATTACTCTTTTACTAACCTTGAGGTAAGCAGTTTATTTGCGGGGCATAACCCTAAAAATAGAGACTCTGCAAAATCACTTAATAAATTAGGGTTTAAATACACACATGATGAGTTTTATAAACCTACGGGGTTGCAACATCCTTCTTATTTACTTACTAAAGAAGGATAGCGGCAGTTAATTTTTTAAATAGCCTATGACATGTTTTGTGTTAACTAGAAAGAAATAGATAAACAAATACTTTATTAAGGAGGGAGATCAAATGCATTGTTTAGAACCAAAAGATTATCATAAGATACACAACATTTTAAAAGCATCATTTAAGACTCCTACATTTGCTTTTTCTGTTGTTAATCGTGTGATTCAAGGGTCTGTGTACGTAAATGATAGTATGAAGCCAACGTCAGGATTTCTTAGAATACGTGCAGGGGACTATTATGTATTTGGTCAAGGAAATGACTTAGTGTTTAATAATTCTCTCTATCGTTACTTCGTTGAGAAGGTTTATGGCAAGGAAAAACGTTTTACTGTTTTTACTCCATCGACCGATTGGGAGGCTCTTTTTGACGAGACTTTCAAACCGTACGTAAAGAAAATGATACGTTCTAAGTATAGATTTGTTCCTCCAAAAGTTCCTTCTAAGTATAACCTTCCCGATCTTTATGAGTTAAAAGATTTTAACTCTGATTTTTTAAGGGGAAGTGAGAATTTCAATGAATCATATATAGTCGATTACTGGGGATCAGAAAGTCATTTTTTTAAAAACGGATTAGGAGTTTGTGTTATCCATAAAGAAAATATTGTCGCTGAATGTGTGTCTATCTTTCATAGTGGAACAATAGCTGAAATCGATATTGTGACTAATCCTAGCTATAGAGGACAAGGATTGGGAAAAATAGTGGGTCAAGAGTTTATAAATAAGTGTTTAGAAAAGAATGTTATGCCTGCTTGGGATTGCGATAATAATAATGAAGCGTCAAAAGCATTAGCTAGTAAACTTGGATTTTCTAATGAAGAGAGGTACGCTTTATATGTATTAAAATGAAAAGCCCTAAAAGTAGGGCTTTTTTGTACCGGTTATACTTTTAAAGCAACAAAGTCTAGATAGAATAAGCATGTGTAAGCACTGTTCTAAAAGTATGTTACAATGTAATTATAAGGAATAAGAGGGGGATATAGGGATGTTAACGGCAGCAGTTGTAACTGTTTCAATTTTATCTTTAGCTTGGATTGTTGGGCAAAAAGAGCAGACAGAAAAACAATAATTTAGAAGAAAAAGCAGGTGAGGGGGGCATATATGCAAAGACAGCAAAGCATTACTGTCCTTTTATTAATGCTAGGAGTAGCAGCCATTTCTTTAGGGCTGGCTTTGAAAGATGTATTCGAGCACTCTCCTACGGTGGGCTGGCTTCTAGGAACCGCAATATTAATAGGTAATTCTATTTATACAGGTGTACAGGTAAGAAAGAAAAATCATACATAATGAATTTTCAGAGTGCTTGGATAATGCCTATCCAGGCATTTTTTATATGGAGAAATGGGATTTTATTAGCATTGATAGTGTATCTATGTATCTACTAAATATTTCAGCTCAGGTGGGTACTCATGCAAGTAAGATAGGAGGATCTAAATACTAATGAAGTACGATGAATATGAAATGCTTGAGTTATTTGAAGACGAGCCTGTAGTAATGATTGATTATCAGACAGGTATGTTTATGTACAGCAAGGATGACGATCATGGGTTTCATTTACTATTGACGATGTCAGTACATGAAAGTAAGTGCAGTGTAAGTTTAAGTTATAAACACTTTAAAGGGTTAATCTTTAACTTTGATTTAGAAGATATTAGCCAAATTAAAGGAGAAAATGATCGCTTAAAGATCTTGGGGAACGATGACAATACGGAAGTGGAAATTAGTTTCAAACCACATTTTTCGTTAAAGAAGGTAAGGCTATAACGTTAACTAAATCTTCAAATAGGATGAAACAAATCGATAAGGTTAATAAAATATTTGAAGGAAGAGGGTAAATGATGAAGAGGGTAGCAAAGGGGTTAGTGCTGATTATTAGCCTAGTAATAATTGTTGTTGTAGGAGCCATTTTTATATTTAATCAGTCGTTAAAGCCAGACGAAGATAAAGAAGAAAAAGTAAAAGTAGAAGCTAAAAAGTATTTGAAGACACATTTTACAGATTCAACTGTTATTTATGATACCTTATACGACAATATGGGGAATTTTCCTTTTGAATATGCAGCAAAGGTAACTAATGAAAAGGATCAGACAAATTTTCTTGTTTACTACAACGATGAAGTAAATGAAATGGAAGATAGCTATATTTCTTCTAAGTGGGAAAGTCAATTAAATAAAAAAGTTCGCCCTTACATTATACAGAAGTTTGAACCGTTAGATGAGCTCATTGTATTTTACGATGCGCAAGTAGGAAAGACATATAATATTAATCCTAATATCGCCACTAGTTATAAGGATTATAATGCTTCGCCTTCAATTACTATCTCCATTGCTCGAAAACCGAAAAAAGAAGATGCAGAGACTTTCAGTGAAATGGTATCTTTCTTAAAAAAAGAAGCTGAACTAAAGCATGGTACAGTTACTTTAAACTATGTAAAGAAAGGTGTACCACAATCAGGTAAGGAGATACGCAAAGAATTTTAAAATTTATATTTTTTAAGAAGAGCGTTTTTATAGCATATTAGGAAAATATAAAAGACCTTTAAAACTATTTGTTTTAAAGGCTTTTGCTGCTTTATAACGGTGGTTATGACAAATAGGCGATATAAGAAATACACTAATTTATCTTCAAATTTATCTTCAAATTTCTTCTTTTTCCATTGCTCTCGCATTAATAATTCTGTTCTTATGCGTTTCTCCCCAGTCTTTCATAAGCAAAATGATTGGTTCGAGAGATCTTCCGAATTCGGTTAGGGAGTACTCTACTTTTGGGGGGATTTCTTTATAGATTTCACGGTGAACAATCCCGTCTTTTTCTAACTCTCTTAATTGTAAAGTCAGCATGCGCTGTGTAATGGCAGGATATAGTTTTCGGAACTCATTAAAACGCTTCTTTCCATCAATGAGATGATAAAGTATAATTCCTTTCCATTTTCCACCTATTACGTCTAATGTGGTTTCGACCGGGCACCCGACTTTACTGGGTGAATAATCGAAGCCTACTTTTTGGTTTCTCATCCATTTTCACTCCCTGTAGTATACGGTTTTATACTATGTTTAATTAATGTGCGTACTTCCTCTAATTTATTACAAAATATACAATATAATCATACCAAAAATAAAAAGGAGGTCTATATTATGAAAACATTAGTACTCATTGCACATCCACATATTGAATCTTCTCGAGTAAATAAAAAATGGAAGGAATCAGCTTTGAATCAAACGGATTTAACGGTTCATGATCTTTATGAAACATATTGTGATCAACCCATTGATGTGAAAGTTGAACAGCAGCTGCTTCTTGCTCATGATCGTATTGTTTTTCAGTTTCCATTATACTGGTACAGCAGCCCGCCACTTTTAAAACAGTGGTTTGATGAAGTGTTTACTTTTGGGTGGGCTCATGGCCCTGGCGGAACGAAGCTTAGGGGAAAGGAGTGGGTGTTGGCTATTTCCATCGGTTCGCCTGAACATTCTTATCAAGCGGGTGGGTATAATTTATTTTCAGTAAGCGAAATAACAAAGCCATTCCAGGCATCTGCTAGTTTAGTTGGCATGATTTATCTTCCTCCTTTTATTGAATATCGTTCAAATAAAATCAGTGACTATGATATCACTCAAAGTTCAATTGGCTATGTAAAGCATATTACAAATACAGAATTAAATCCGAAAATTCGTTTTCATAATTATTTAAAACAGCTAGACGAAAGTACCTTGTCTGTTAATGAATAAACAAAGGGAAAAAGAAAGAGCATCTAATGTGGTGATTAGATGCTCTTTTTAATACTTAGAAGCAGCATATGGCATACATTCTATTTTCTGAATAATTGAAGGTTTTGAGAGGACATAATCGTATAAATATCGAACTTAGTAGTAAGTCACTGCCTGTTATATGATTAAAGATTCTTGGTTTACAGTGCAAACGATTGATGATAAAACTTATGCCATTAGCGAATGTGGGCATTGGGAAAAAGTCCATTCTTTTTTGCTTATCGGAGAAAATAAAGCTGTGCTTATAGATACAGGGCTTGGGATTGATAGCATAATGTATTTAGTAGCAATAGAAGGTACTGTAAATAGGTAACTTTCTTTAAGGTTTACGAAAGAATTTACTAAAAAAATCTGTATTTTACACACTAAATATAAGGTGGAATTAACTTTATTTTCCTTTTTGTCGCTATTAACATGAGAGGAATGGTTGTTTTGTCTAATAAATTAGAAATAAATAATGATATTCGAGATAATTTACGTTCCGACTGTTCAAGTTGTTTTGGTTTGTGCTGCGTAGCTTTACCTTATGCACAATCTGCTGATTTCGCATTTAATAAAGATGGCGGGACTCCTTGTCGTCATTTACAGCCAAACTATTCATGTTCCATTCATAAAAACCTTATCACTACGGGATTCAAAGGCTGTGTGGGGTATGAGTGTTTTGGTGCAGGTCAAAGAGTTTCTCAAGTTATATATATAGGAAATGATTGGAGAGCTAACAAAACAAGGGCTAAAGAAATGTTTGAGGTATTTCCTATTGTTCAGCAGCTGCATGAAATGCTGTGGTATTTAAGTGAGGCACTCCAATTTCAAGCTACAAAACCAATTCACAATGATTTAAAAATTTCTTTTGAAGAAACTGAAAGCCTGATCAAACAAAGCCCAGAGGATATTTTAAAAATTGATGTACATGAACATCGAATGAAAGTGAAGGACTTGCTTGTACGTACAAGTGAATTGGTACGTCCTAAAACATCTAATAAAAAGTTGGGAAAGAAATTCAAGCGTAGTAGTGACTATATCGGTGCTAACCTAAGAAGAGCTAATCTTAGAGGAGCTAATTTAAAGGGAGCGTTATTTATAGCTGCTGATCTTAGAGATGCGGATCTCCGGTTAACTGATCTTATTGGTGCAGACTTTAGGGATGCTGATTTGAGCGGTGCCGACCTGACAGGAAGTATTTTTCTTACTCAGGCACAGGTGAATGCGGCAAAGGGAAATGTACATACAAAGTTGCCGTCTGCTTTAGCAATCCCAGAACATTGGGTAAAAGGAGGAGCTCAAGGACTAGTTCAATAGTTCTTGAGCTCCTTTTTTATGCTTAGAACCGCGCTTATATAAACTGTATTTCTATAAATGGTAAATTTTTAAAAATTTAAGTGATTATCTTTTTAAATAGTGATAACTTTTTCATTGCAGTAAATATTGATGAAAAAGGGGCAGAGTGAGATGAATATGAAGATTGATACTTTACCAAATTACCGAATTGCATATGTGAGGCAAGTTGGGCCATATGGTCCTCATAATGTTAAAGTGATGGAGAAGTTAAAACGTTTGGCTAAAAAGAAGGGATTGTTTACTAAAGATTCAATAATTCTGAGCATCGCACGGGACAATCCTGAAGAAACAGCTCCTGAGAATTGTCGCTATGATGCTGGTATCGTCATTTCTAGTGAATATTACGTTGACGATGATTTTAGTGAAGATCAATTAGTAGGGGACAGTATGCAATATACAAAGTTAAGCATACTGCAGAAGAAATTCAAAAAGCGTGGGCTACCATTTTTTCTGGCTTGTTAGAAGCGGGTTATGAAGTTGATCCAAGGCCAATCTTTGAACGATATTATGGTGACAATAATGAGATTGATTATTGTGATATTTGTGTACCTATAACATTAAAAAAATAAGAGCTTTTTATTTGAAGATCCTGAACTTCCCTAGAAGTTTAAGATCTTTTTTCTACTTGTAACGCGTGTTATGATAGCTATTTTGTAGGCTATACAAACTAAAAAATAGATGGGTGATGCTTCTATCCATGCTACGCGAAGATTTATTTGAAAGAATAAGTAAACTTAATTCTGTCATTATTTCTTGTTAGGCTTTAATCGTATTTGAAAAGGGGTATAGTATTCTTTAGTCAAGGCGCCAGAATAATTGCCGCAAACGTTATACCGTTTGCAATCAATATAGCTACACTGCTCTAAAAACAGCTGTACACCCCAAAACAAATGGGAGAACATCCAGTTTTGACAGACAAGAATGCAAAGCGTAGAATTGTTCTAACGAATAGACAATTTACTAGTTTAAGATTCTTGAAATTTAGGTTGATTTTATATAAGGGAGCGTACACACTTGAAAAATCAGTTTGCTCAATTAATACAGAATAATGAAAGCGTTCATATTTACTATAATATTGACGACATGAGAAGTTACTTAGATAATCTTGTGTCTTATATTGTGTCGGGAATTGAACAGGAGAGGCATACGTTAGTTATAGAAAGTGAAAGATTAATTCCATTAATTTTTGAAAAGTTAGAGGAAATTCTAACTGAAGACCAATTAACATATATACATACTATTAATAATTTTGATTATTACTGTTCAAGTGGAAGTTTTCAGCCTGCTATAATCTTTGAACATCTCTCTCGACACTTAGATCCCTTCTATAAAAACAATAGATCTTTTCAAATATGGGCTCATGTAGAATGGGGACAGCAAGAAGGAATTGTACCTATTTTAGAAGAGTTTGAAAATGAAGCAGACAAATTAGTAAATAAAGGCGGATTACATTTAGTATGCGCTTATGATGAAGAGAGAGTACCAGAAGTTCTTAAACTTGCTTTAATGAAGTGCCATCCATACTTAATTTTAGAAAACAAAATTATCCCATCCAATTTATATATAATGACAGATGCAGTGTAATTGATATTTTAGTTGGGATTTACTCATAAAAACCAAGGCAAGTCCACAGGTAAATAGAGAACAAATAAAGAGGCTTATAATTTAAGGCTCTTTATTTGTTGTTTTCTAAAGTTATTATGCTAGCTGAAATTGCATTTTGAATAGCTTGTTTAAGTTTGTAGGAACTTATGAACAGAAGGAAAAAGCCTGCATAACTGTGCATGAAATGTCGGATAGCCTTATTCAAATCCTGCTATTCTGATAATAAGGGAGGTCATACAAATGGATTTGCTTAGAAATATGAATAGAGCTTTACACTATATTGAGGAGAATTTAACCAATGATATCGATTTTAGAGAAGTAGCAAGGCTGGCTCTTTGCTCTGAGTATCACTTTAAAAGGATGTTTTCTTTTCTTGCAGGCATTACTTTATCAGAATATATTCGCCGAAGACGTCTTACACTTGCAGCATTTGAACTTAAAGATAGTAACATCAAAGTCATTGATGTTGCGATCAAGTACAATTACAGCTCACCGGATTCGTTTACAAGGGCTTTTCAAAATCTACACGGTATAACTCCTTCGGAAGCTAAAAAAAATGGGAGTTCACTTAAAGCATTTCCAAAAATGACCTTTCAGTTATCAATTAAAGGAGGAAATGAAATGAATTATCGAATTGAGGAAAAAGAGGCCTTTCATATCGTTGGTATTAAAGAAAGAGTTCCGATAATTTTTCATGGAGTTAACCCAAAGATTGCTGCTATGTGGGAAAGCTTGAACGATGAAACAATACGTAAATTAAAAGAACTTTCTAATGTTACACCATTAGGTTTGCTTAGTGCATCTGTGAACTTTTCTGAAGGGAGAATGGAGGAAAAAGGGCAGCTGGACCATTATATCGGTGTAGCCACAACTAAGGATTGTCCCGATCATTTAGTACAACTTGAAGTGCCCGCTGGAACATGGGCTGTATTCGAAGCAGTCGGGCCATTTCCTGACACATTACAAGATGTATGGGGACGAATTTATTCAGAATGGTTTCCATCCTCAAATTATGAACAAGTAGAAGGACCGGAAATCTTATGGAATGAACATAAAAATGTAACGTCGCCAACCTTTAAAAGTGAAATATGGATACCGGTGTTAAAAAAGTAATGATGACTCCGTAATGGAGAGAAAAGGTAGATCGCAAATGTGATCTACCTTTTCTCTTTTATAGCTTTCTATAAAATACATTGCGTTGACTAAATCTGTACAAGCCTTACATAAAAAGCAGAAAAAGCTCCCTATTTCCGTAGGGAGCTTTTCTGCTAGGAGAATTATTTCTCACATAGTCGATACGTTGCGGTATCTTGAGTAGTTTAAGTAAAAAGTGGAATATTATTCGCTTTTTAACTTACAGCTTTTAATTTTAATCTTGCTTTAGAGTTCAAGCTCCATAAACTAAATAATACGGTCATTAACCCAAGTACGACGCTAGACCAAAGCACCCCGTCTGTTAATGAATAAATAAAGGGAAAAAGAATAAACCATAATCCGGTAATGAGCGAAATCCAATTTTGCCATAAATTCCATCCGGGTTTAGTAACTCCCCAAAAAGACATAATCACTTGAAGGCTTCCAAATACAATACTTGCTGAAGTAGCCCCTGCATCGTATGAAAACCCAAGCATCCAAGGGGCAATAACAAACCAAATACCGATTACAGCGTTAATAATACCTCTTGTTTTCACCATTATCCCTCCTCGATGTATGACACTCTGTATGATGTCATACTTAAACTACATGTTTGTAAGTAACGTGTGTTGAGTATTCTTCAACGTTTGTTGAGATTTTTTCAACTTTCCATGTAGGAACAAGCACTTCTGTTGATGAGTTCTCATAAGATGTTTCAAAATCAAGTATAAGAAAGAGAGTGAAAAACAAATGTACTATTGTGTTAATTGCTGCAGATTGCAAAATGAAAATTTTATTAAAAGTAAGTTATTTGAAAATGGAGTCTATATAGATCCATTTGTAGGAGAGAAAATTCCTTTAGGTATGTGTGCGCATAGATGTAACCATGAGTCATGCAAACCATGTGAAAAAGAAAAAATCATCAAAAAGATTGTGCCAAAGAAATTATCTAAATTAAAGAAAGCAATAGAGTATTTACCTGCTCATCGTCCAGAAAAAGTTCCGTTTTCACAATAAATAGCGGTATGCCGCGTTCAGTTCCCTTAATAAAACGCAGTCTTTATTCCGTAAGTTGATTCATCACTAGTTGTACAGCTATTGCATCGTCTAGATATCCAATTGGAAAGACGTAGTCTGGGATAATATCGGTAGGCAAAATAAAATACAATAGCGCACTTCCCAAAATAGAGCGCTTGGCAGCCGAGGTTTCTTCGCTGCAATATTCAAGATACATTTGCTTTAATTGATCAATAAAGGTACCAACGCTGCCTACTTGCTCTATTTTGGATTGAAAGTTATCTAGAATCATGCTGTGTCCTTCGTCGGTCTGTGCATATTGCTTGTATTTTGTTAGTTCTTGTTTTACACGTTCAATCGTAAAGTTTGTATCCACTATATCAAAAGATTTAAGTATTTCTTGAATTTTATCAATGGAGTAATGAATGCCTGTTTCTACTTCATTTTCTGTATTGTTTGAAGCAGCTCCAGCAGGGTCAATTAATGCTTCAAGAGGCGTATTTAAATAATGCGCAAACTGCTTTAAATGATGTAGATTTGCTTGCTGCTTTCCATTTATAATCCGTGAAACAGTTGCCGTATCAATCCCCGTAAGTGAGCTGAGCTTCCGCATAGATAAAGCATTTTCCTTTAATAAAGACCTCAATAACAGACCAAGGCTTTGTTCATTTTTGGTGTTAGACATTGTGATTCACCTCTTTATATTTTTCAACGCGCAGTATTTATTTTATTGAAGGTTTATCAACAATATATGCAACAAGTAAGCAAATTTCCTCAATATTATCATCAAAAGGAGGATACAAAATGGAATGGTTATTCATTTTAGGTTTTGCCCTATCATCAAGTATAGATAACTTTGGCGTAGGAATATCTTATGGAGTACGAAAAATCAGGATAAGATGGCTTTCTAATTTACTAATAGCAGCTATTTGTTGATTTCTATGGTAACTACTTTTGAATATCGTGTTCATCCACAAAATTATGATAAAATGGAAATGTAATCAAGGTATTTCTATATATTAGGGGGATATAAAGTGGAATATATTGATCAAATAACAAATGCGGCGGTGAATGGAGAAAGTGAAGAGATAAAAGCGTTATTAAATAAAGAGCCATCTTTACTTAGCGCTTTTAATTCAGATGGGTGGACACCTTTACATTTAGCTTGTTATTTTGGGCAAGTGGATAGCGCTAAGTTATTGTTGTCGCTAGGGGCGGATATTCATATTAAGGCTAAAAATTCGAATGAAAACATGCCTCTTCATGCAGCAGTAGCAAATAAGCAAATTCAAGCTGTAGACTTGTTGCTTACAAAAGGCGCAGATGTAAATGCAAAACAAAGCGGTGGATGGACTAGCCTTCATGAGGCCTCGTTGCTAGGAGATGAAAATATGATTAAACTTCTCATCGAAAAAGGTGCAGATATCGAGATACAAAAAGATGATGGGAAAACACCTTTAGAGGTTGCAATAGAGAAAAAACAAGACAGCGCAGTTCATTTACTTACTCAGTATTTAAATAATAAAGCTTAATATATAGTAGGAGATTTTATGTTAACTAAAAATATATATAGTATGTATTTTCTATTTTCAATCTTTAATTAATTACTTATCTTTTTTTCATTTTCCATAATAAGTTTGCAATGAATGCACTAAAAAAGCCACTAGCAATTAAACAAAAACCAATTTGATATAAAATGAAATTCCAGCTGTCTCCCAAAGAAAAAAGTGTAATTCTTCCTGATTCTACGATATCAACGATAATAAATAATGAAAGTGTAATAAAATATACTAAAAAGAACTTACTGTAGAAATAGCTTTTATAATTATTGCTCATTTTAATCACCTCACCTTAATCTTACGGAATGTTTATCTATACGGTTATTATTTTAGTTGAAAGTGGCCTTAATTTAGAGGAATACTTATCATGAACCATAGTAAAGGGAGACTACATTATTTTTTATTGGGGATAAACGGCAATATGCTAACTGAAAGTGTACACTGTATTCATAATTTGGAATACTTTATCGGGAAGTATGGATTCTGAATATTTAAACTCATATGCACCTAAAGTTGCTATAATAGATATTGAGAGCAATAGAAAGGGATGAGGGTGTATGTTTAATCAATATCCGATTGGGAAATTTACGGTGAAAGAACATATTCAAAAAGAGGATATTCAAGGTTGGATTCATGACATTGAAGATGCACCAAAGCAATTAGCTGATGCTGTAAAAGGACTAACGAGTGAGCAGTTAGCTACGCCTTATCGAGAAGGCGGTTGGACATTAAGTCAAGTTGTCCATCATTTAGCTGACTCCCATATGAATGCTTATACCCGTTTTAAATTAGGGTTAACAGAGCAAGAGCCTACTATTAAGGCATATGATGAAGTGGCTTGGTCGAATCTTCCTGATAATGAGTTACCGATAGAAATTTCTCTCCAGCTTTTTTCAGCTTTACATAAGCGTCTTCATAAAGTGTTAAACTCACTTGATGAAATAGATTTAAAGAAAACGATCCACCACCCTGAAAACGGGGAAGTGACGATTGAGCAATTAATAGCCACTTACGCTTGGCATGGAAAGCATCATATTGCTCATATTACCACATTAAGAAATCAAAAAGGATGGTAGAATAACATTTAATATATGTGACTTCTGAAAAGAGGCTGGGACAAAAGTATTTTAGTTGAAGAAAAATCAGAACAGTTAATCAATAGTATCGATTAATTGTTCTGATTTTTTATTGATAGGGTGAATGTAGGTTTCATTTATCCCATTTGTTCGTCTGTAGATTCGATTGATTTAGCTATGTCTCAATCTCTTTTTTTATTAGTACCAATAGCGGTGAGTATGCTAACTAAGAATGTATGAAGTATACAATACAGAAATTTTGTTTTTATGCGTAGAATTGTTACTCAACCTTAATTTTGGAAAATGGTGATTATAAATGAAATACGGTGAGAGAGAATTTACATTACAGCTAAGAAACAGAATCAATAAAATCGAACAAGAATTAAGAGATGTCACGATGAAACTCGAACAAATATATACGCCTTTATTTCAGAAACAAAACTTAGACCTTTTTGTGAAGTTTGAGGTTACGAACGGTGATCATTTTGATAAAGGGTATGAATCTGTAGTCATTATATTTATCAATGATGATATAGAAGGAGATATGCTTGATTTTTATAACGTAGTAGTTTGGAAATGTAGCCGTACGTTTTTAGGTATACCACTCTCGAAAAAAATCTTTGGAAGCAAAGTAATAGGAGACCTAGTTGGTGAGTCACTTAGCGATATAAAAGTTGAGCTTGAAACACACTTAGATGATTTTTTAGAACTTCCCGATTAACAGTGTTTTTTCTTGAAATATTTCAATAGGTTGTCTAAAAGTAGTTTTATAATTTGTTTTTAATCTTTTGATTTTAATTAGAAGGTTGTGAGAAGCAAATGTTATAGAACATGATTAGTTTATTTTTAGACAGAATAAGTCCTCTTTTAGAATTAATTAATACTGTTGCTTTGATATCGATTGTTATTTTATTAAGAAATAAAAGGAAATTGTAATGACATTTAATAAATTCAAATGATATGGGAAAATATGCAGAAGTTAGAGAGTCGCAATCAATAAAATTTTAAACAGAAGACTGCCTGAATAAGATTCTTCATACAGCTTTTTTGGTTCTAATAAATGACATTATGCTAACTAAAGAGTATACAGCTTAAAAACAGAAAAACTTCCTCAATGTGTTAAGGAAGTTATCTCTAATCCTGAATAGTAATTCATTCATCCTGTATCTGGCCATTATATTGTACGGTGATGACTTATTTTTATAAGCCATCAGGTCTAACTTTTGAAACACCTAAGGCAAGATTTTTCCACAAAGTTTGTTCAACCGCTTCGGCGTCCGCAGCATGACAATCAACAATGAGTATGACTTCGGAATGTTTGCCACGTAGAAGCCGTTGATTTTTCCTGATTACTTTAAACATAAATATTTTAATTCCTAATCCTAAGATAAATCCGCTAAAAGCACTAATAATCCCCCAATAAATAGGTCCCCAGCTTAGTTTAAAACCAATACTTGCACCAATGACTGAAAAGGCTGTGGCTAGAGCCATTCCTAAATCAATAAGAGAAACACCATCTGCTCGATGAAGGCTATCAAAAATCCGGCGGTCTTCCGTTCTATTATTAAGAGGAACGATAAATATGTCCTCTTTCTTTATTCCTTTTTTTTCTAGATCGGAAATAGCTAATTCTATGTAACTGGAGTATTCAAATGTAGAAAAGATTTGCATATTTTCACTCCACCTTTTTTCCTTTCACAATACAAAAGCTTGGGTGTTGATACATTTTCTCGAAGAAGTTTTTCTGCACTCTTTCAACAAGTTTATTATTCTCAACGGTATTCATATAGGAATCAAAGGTAGCAAAACCATATAGAGAAGGAAAAAATAACAACCATTCTTTATTTAAAACGGAAGTAGCCTGTTTTATTTCTCCTAAAAATAGAAGAGAAATACCCTCAAGTAGATGAGAATAATAAAAGAAAACGACTGCCCAAATGATAACAAAGAAAGCACCAATGATCCGATGAATATAGAGTTGTCCTAGACCTGGCATCAACAAGGACCAGATAACGGATAAGATGGGATTCCGTTTATCTAAATAGTTTATTTCCATGGATCCTATACTAAAGGAGTTGAACTGATGATTTTCTCTTTCAGCTAACACGTATATTTTATTTAAATCAACGGTTGTTCGGTAACTATCCCATATAGCAAAAATATAAACGGGAATATAAATAAGAAGCCATCTTGTATCAAGCACGTCTTTGGCCATATCAATGTTTCCTTGAAAAGAATAAATCATGGCTAAATTCACATGAGATTTAAGGTTTATAATGACCTCCCATATAAATAATACAAAGCCGCGAAGGTATTTAGACAGTAGTAAGTGCCCAAACCCTGGAAAAGCTGCTGACCACCAAGCAACAATATAGGGGTTTCTTAAATGAATTTGAGTCGTTCCAAAGGTACTAACATGAGCAATATAGCGTCTTGCAGTATTGTCATTTTTATAATTATCCATATACAATCTCCCATAATTTGGAATGGATTATACTTTTTATACCTATCATTCATATTTAATTTTATACCTAGTATTCATATTTAATATGGTCTTGTTTACTTATTTTATGCAATCCATTGATATACACTTAATCTTTATCAAAATGGAGAATTCGTTGACGAGAAAAAGCTCTTTATTTTTCCATAGAGAGCTTCTTTACATGTTATTTTTGAAAATTGGTATTATGTTAATAAAGAAGTAGTTAGATGCTTCATAGCGTCTTGACTCGTTTGTTCATGATCTAGCATTATGTTCACTATGTTTTTATATTCTATACAACATAAAAACGGAAAAAACTACTGCTCCTGTGCAGTAGTTTTCCTAGTCGTTGAAATATAGATGTTGTGTTGATAATTCTCTATTGCATCTTGAGTAGTTTGCTCAAGTTATCAATAACTCATGTACTAAAAAGAAAAATACACCTTAAATGAGGATTTCCAAGCAATGTTTCGTAGCATGTGGTATGGTTCACTTAAAGTGAAATCTTCACGTTTTATAGTAATTTCATTATCAACAATCCGTGTTTTTTGACTTGTGAAGAGGTGGTGGAACTAACCAGCCTTTTTCTTTGTTAAGTCGCAAAAACTTTCCACCAAGAGCTACTTTTTGCATGTGAATTTGACCAAACATTGCTGCGATATCTTCACGAATAGATTGGCCAATCAGTTGACTACAAGCAACTAGACCAGCAGCTATATCCAGTGAAATAGCCGCAGCAACTTCGGGATCTTGAACACGTGCACCTACTGGAATATCATCTAAACAAGCTTCTGGACGTTCAGGCGGAGTTGGAGGTAAAGCCACTCCATTTTCTTTTAATAGCTTTTCTACACCTTTCATTTCCTGCTGACATTGTTCAATCGTTTCTTGTACCAACTTATGTAGATCCTTGTCTCCTACATGATTTAGAAACGTTTGATAACCAGCTACTAATCCTTTTGAAGCAGAAAGAAACGACCATGTTCCAAATACTTCACCATAATGCATCGGTTCATCTGTAGGATTTCCACTTAAAATACCCATTGTTATCCTCCTTAACATATTCATAATAATGTGCCACCTTTCTTACTATGCACACACTTAACGTCTCCATATCATGTTTCATTATTCTTCTAGATATAAAAAAAGAATTTTATCAGTGAATACAATCTACTATTTTACGTATACTATTCAAGCTGCCTATAAGGGCATAAGTCACAATACCCTTGTTATACAGAGAGCTGCCTTCTTTGGCAGTTTTTTGTTTTGTCATGCTTTATGTGGCTTTCTGCTTATGACGATAAATAGAAAATGTCCATAATAAAAGGAAGAGTGGATACCCACTCTTCCTTCAGCCATCAATTATAAAGTTGTCTTAGAAGCGTCCGCCGCCAAGTTGTTGCTCAGCTAATTGCACAAGACGCTTTGTGATTTCGCCACCTACTGATCCGTTTGCACGTGCAGTTGTATCAGCACCAAGGTTTACACCAAATTCGCTAGCGATTTCATATTTCATTTGATCGATTGCTTGTTCAGCACCGTATACTAATAATTCATTGTTGTTGCTGCTTTTGTTGTTTGCCATGTTGTGTCACCTCCTTGTTTTTCTTAAGTTTCCTAGGGGCCAAGAAGTATATACACGGTAAATTATGGATGTTTATTTCTTGATCAAGGTGACATACTAATTTTTAGAAACAACCGACACTGTAAAAAGTGGGATTAGATGTTTCATTTCCTTGTTATCTAAAAGTTGCCATGTGAGAAGAGGATTGCAATTGCTATTGCAATCCTCTTTAGGTACCGTATCAATGGTTATTTTTATACGAAGCATAAAATTAAAAATGCAAGAGAGGAAGGGGTTATATTGTCAAAGACACGTCAGAAAAAAGAATACTGTAAAAAGTGCAGAAAAGAAACTATACATACCCTCACAGAAGATGCTTTAGAAATTAATTGGTACTGCCATGAATGTCATTCACAACACGATATTGTAAAAACATTTTTTTAATCATTTCTTAAAGTTTCATTCTCCAATAGACGGATAAATAACTATTTTTTAGATATATCCATAACTAAACTCCCTATTCGCCTTCGCTATTGAATTTCATTTTGTACGATTATAGAAGCAGAGAAGAACGGGTAAAGTAACCGGGAAGATTTTTAGTGGAGGTGAACGAAAAGTGAGCAGTAGGGAAAGAGATCTTATAACCATTGAAGATGAAAAAGGTATTGAAAAACAATACGCAGTTGAGGCTTTATTTGATATGAGAAATCAGACTTATGCTTTGCTGCAATCGAACGGGGAAGCGCTGTTGATGCGCGTTGAAGATGAAAAGGGTGAACAATATCTTGTTGGATTGACCGATCCTGAGGAACGTGACTCCATTTTAGATGCTTATCAAATCGCTGTAGAGGCTACGCCTGCTGACGAAGAATTTCGTTAATGTGATGAGGAGTGCGTTATGAAGAAGAAAATTGTAGATGCAGCTCATTTGGAGCAAAAAACGCAGATTGAAAAAGTGATCAACGGAATGACCTTTACGAAAAATTTCCGGTCTGCTACAGCAGAAGAATGGTACGTATTTCTTCCAGGTTATGAAGATCCAAGAACAGGTGGAGCTGCAGGAAAAGCAATGATTCATTATAACCTTTATGGAAATAGAGATGTGTTTATTAACACTACAGTCATCTTAGATGATCCAGCACTATTTAGAACAGAAATCCACCCTCTTGTTTATGCAATTGCAGATGAGCTGGTCAACAGGCTAGTTGGCTATGCTGATACCTTGCTGTCTGTTCATGCCGGTGAAAACTCTTTTGATGCAGAATATAAACAAAAAAATAATTAATCTTGATTTATTCAATATCTTTCCTTAAGTATGTGTTTTTAAAAAGTTGCTCATTTGAGCAGCTTTTTCTTTTTTAGAGGAAATATTAGTATGAAAGCTAACTTGTATGAAAGCTTAAAAGGAGGGGAAGCTAAGAAAAAATGGCTTTGATACGGAGGAACAGAAAATTGCAAAAAAAGAATCGATTAACATCTCCTGAAATGGCAAATTTATGGACACACTATATCCGTGAAACATTATCTATATGTGTAAATAAATATATGCTTCACACGATCCAAGATCCTGAGATACATAGCCTTTTTCAAACAGCTCTTCACTATTCACTTAAACACATAGATACTTTAAAAGCATTATTTAAGAAAGAGAAGTTTCCTATTCCTAAAGGATTTACAGAAGAAGACGTAAACTTAGAAGCTCCTCCTCTATTTACGGACGTTTTGTGTCTTAAATCCCTTTATATGATGAGCACACACGGACATAATGAAATGAGTTTATCTTTTACGACTTCCTTACGTCCAGACATTGTTGATTTTTATTATCAGTGCAACCTTAATGCGATGGAGATTTATAAAAAAACTAAGGATCTTCTTATTTCAAAACAACTTTATCAGCAACCACCTACTTACATAACACCGAACAAGGTGGAAATGATTAAACACTACCACTATGTAACAGATGTGTTCGGTAAACAGAGACCGATAAATACAATAGAAAGTGGACATGCTTATTTTAATTTACACAGAACATTTATTGCGAAAGCGATGATCCTTGGCTTTTCACAAGTTTCAAAAAATCAAAACGTACGAGCATTATTAGAAAAAAGCCTGCAAGTAAAAAACAAACACATTGATGTGTTTTCATCCTTATTAACCAAAGACAACCTTCATCTACCTCAATCATGCGAAACAGAGGTTACAAATTCCAATATTTCTCCTTTTTCAGATCGGCTTATGCTTCTTCAAACAGGTTTCCTTTTTGGTGTAGCAGTTACTTATTATAACGCAGCTCTCATTGCAAGTATGAGAGCTGATATTTCAGCACACTATGAAAAGGCGGCCTTGGATAGCTTGTGGATTTATAGCCGTATTGGGAAAGATATGATTGATAATCACTGGATGGAACAGCCTCCTCAAGCAGATGACCGTAAAAGGTTAGATGATTAGAAAAACGTTCTTAGTAAATAATGTTTCATCCTCCGAGCATGCTACTGAAGGTGTTTTAAAATATTACGTATAAAGAGAAAGAGCTACTGTTCAGGAGCAGTAGTTCTTTTGTGTTTAGGTTGTATATAGTATTTTAGTTAACATAAAACGGACAGTAATCAAGAAAAGAAAACAAACTATAAGCCTATTTTTCGTACGGTCTATCAAAATTATTTCCGGGGGGATTTTTTTAATTATAAAAAGGATCTAACGTAATAGAAGTAGGTGATGCTCATTATCATATAAGCTACTATAAAAAAATACCACAGATAACAAATGAATATAACTTTAAATACCTTATAAGTATAAGTTTACCATATTAGGATTTTTATATATAATCTATGGAGGTTGTTACTTACACATTTTGAGGAGGAGAAAAGAAATGAAGAAAACGTTTGTCGCATTAATTTTTGCTTTATCCCTGGTTGTATCTGCATTAGGAATTCAGCCTTCGAATGCTAAGGCCGAAGCAAACCACAATCCGGTTGTTCTTGTTCATGGAATCAGCGGTGCGTCCTATAACTTTATTGCTATCAAAAACTATCTAATCGCTCAAGGGTGGGATCGCAATGATCTTTATGCTATTGATTTTATAGATAAGACAGGCAACAATTTGAATAATGGACCTCAGCTTGCTCGATACATTGATCAAGTGTTGAAAGAGACGGGAGCTAAGAAGGTAGATATTGTTGCTCATAGTATGGGGGGAGCAAACACGCTGTACTATATTAAATATCTAGGGGGAGGGAATAAGATTGAAAATGTCGTGACGTTAGGAGGGGCGAATGGTTTAGTTTCTTCGACAGCACTCCCAGGTACAGATCTTAATCAAAAAATTCTTTATACGTCGATCTACAGCATAAATGATCAAATTGTTGTTAATAGTCTCTCTAGGCTGCAAGGAGCAAGAAATATTCAACTTTATGGCATTGGACATATTGGATTGCTTTCAAATAGTCAGGTTAACGCGTACATAAAAGAAGGGCTGAATGGCGGTGGACAAAATACAAACTAATTATTTTTCAGTTGGACAAGACAGGCTCGACTTTTATATATTGGGGATTACACTGTTTGCCTTTGTTTTTCAACAGCATGTACCCGATGAAACACAACCGAAGTCAAAGCAGCTCCCACGTCGAAATAGAGCAAACTTAAAAAAGTACCTTAGTTAATCGAGGTACTTTTTTAAGTTTTTGTACAAAGAATCGAGGATTAAAAACCGCTCAAATTGATTTTCAATCGCGCATTGCGCCTGCTTCTCGAGAAGTCATTGCACCTTGTCCTTCACTTACGTCTCTTTGGATTTCTTGTTTTACTTTTTGTGCATTTGTTGCAGAAGCTGCTGGTTTCTCAGTAAAACCCGCCTTTTCTTTAGCTAATTGATGTTGCTGCATATACTCTCTCCTTCCTTTTTTATTCGTACAAAAAGGAAGAATGGGTCCCCATTCTTCCTTCAGCCATCAATTATAAAGTTGTCTTAGAAACGTCCGCCGCCAAGTTGTTGCTCAGCTAATTGCACAAGACGCTTAGTGATTTCGCCACCTACTGATCCGTTTGCACGTGCAGTTGTATCAGCACCAAGGTTTACACCAAATTCGCTAGCGATTTCATATTTCATTTGATCGATTGCTTGTTCAGCACCGTATACTAATAATTCATTGTTGTTGCTGCTTTTGTTGTTTGCCATGTTGTGTCACCTCCTTGTTTTTCTTAAGTTTCCTATTGTGGAAGAAATGTATTCGTGGTAAATAATGGATGTATATTTCCTTGTTAGGATGACATACTAATTTTTAGAAACAACCGACACTGTAAAAAGTGGGATTAGATGTTTCATTTCCTTGTGACTAAAAACTAAACGCTTGCCATGTGTAGGAGAGAGAATGACAACTCGTTTGTCATTCTTTTTTCACGTTCATGGGTATACTATTTGAATGACAAAGGACTAACTCTGTAAAGAGTTAGTCTTTGGCTTAATAAAAATGATTGCTATAGCTATTTTAAGAATTGTGTTTAGTTATTCTATCCATTGCTTCTTGAACTGCATTTACAACAAAAGGGTCTTTTTCTTTCAAATCATTCACGCTGATTTCACCTGATTGTAAACCTCTGCAAATTTCATGGATATCTTCTTCAATTGTAATCGGCAGCTTACTTTCTGTAAGCATGTTACTTAATTCATTTGCTAACATTTTTTATTGATCCATGAGACGCCCTCCTCGTCATGTAAAAGTATAAAATGCCCAAACTTATTTATTTTCTCTTCCTTCTTGCTGATTCTGTACTTTTTCAATTCCAGTGTTTGATTCAAATCCGACTCGATAAGTTCCTGATTTTTGTTGCTTTACTGACTCTGGTATTTGATACTGCTCAAAATCATCCTGAAACTGTCTTGTGCTTGGATTTCTTTCCACTTATATTCCTCCTCAGTAAATTAAATTTTGACGTTTTAGTTTCCCCATTTCGTAAAAAAATTAAGCATGTTGTACATGTCTCTTAGCAACAAGTATCTATTTAATTCTCGGGAAATAAAAATATAACTTAACCTTCCACTTATTTTATCTTCAAATTTTCAAACAATATGGCTAGGAGGTGTTTTTATGCCAAAGAAAGACTTTGAAGGCGTTGATAATTCAGGAATTGCAGAAAGAGTTGATTATAACAACTATAAAAATAAAGATAGCAATAATGATCCTACGCTTAACCGTATTGTCGAAGAAGATGGGCGTGCCCTTGACCCGAGGGAAACCTTAGAAAATTTCTTTACTGACCTTGAAGGTGAAGAGCCACAAGAAATTACAACTTAATAAAAAAAGTAGAAAACGGCGGATCTTTTTAGCGAAAAGACCTACGAAACGTAGATATTTTCATTAGAGAACCTGCTGTAAACGAGTTAACATGGTTTAAAAAATGAGGACTATTAATAGAGGTGAAGTTAATGTCGCATACAGAAACTGAACGAACAACGTATATGTATGATCCTTTCACTATACAAGGTCTTGAAATGAATATACCTAAAGAAGACGAAGGCAGCCAACCGCTAATAAATCGTTCAGGACTGAGTACCTCTACGTTCAAAACAAATATGAATAGAGAACATTTTGAACGTTATATTTATTAGCAGGAGTATCCTGCTGCTTTTTATCTTATAAAAAGATCCTTCTATTTTATATGCTAGAAGGATCTTTCCACTAAATATTCTCATTTCAGTATAGTAAATCAACTGCTTATTCCTAACGTATTGGAGATTTCATCTTGGTTTTAGGTGTGGATAGGTAATAAAAGTGGTTAGTGTTTTTTCATATATACTGTCTGTACATCGATTGTAGAAAGGATTTAACGAAATGCAGAAGCAAACCTTAATTTTTAATTTAGACGATACGCTTGTTCACTGTAATAAATATTTTAGAGACACCATAAATGCTTTTGTGGCTCAATTGCAGGAATGGTTTGAGAATCTGACTAAGGAAGAAATAAAACAAAAGCAGTTAGAGATAGATTTAAAAAGTATAGAAAAGTATGGCCTTCACTCTTCTCGTTTTCCAGAATCATTAGTAGCTACTTATTTATTTTTTAGTGAACAAAATCATCAAGATATCCATGAAGATAGAGTCGAAAGAGTCAAGAAAATTGGTCAAAGTGTATTTGAAGTACCGATAGAGCCTTTGCCAAATATGTATGAAGTATTAGATAAGCTTAAAGAACAAGGACATAATCTCTATTTACACACAGGTGGAGACGAGGAAAATCAAGGTAGAAAAATTGTTCAGCTAGAGCTAGCTAAATACTTTGAAAAAAGAGTGTTCATTTCTGAACAAAAAGATACACCTGCATTAAAAGAAATACTAAACCAAATTAAGTACGATCCAAAAAAGACTTGGATGATTGGCAATTCATTAAAAACCGATATAAGACCGGCAGTAGAAGTTGGAATACATGCGATTCACGTACCTTCTGAACTGGAATGGAGCTACAACCAAGTTAAAATTGATATTGCGCCAAAAGGTAAATTGATAACCGTTAATTCATTGCTGGAAGTTCCAGAAATCATCCAAAAGCATGCTCAAGAAACGGTTGTGTCCACCTAATACTAGGTCATATGTAAACACAATGCACAGAAGCAGCTAACCGTTGATATAAATCTAAACCTTACTCAACAATAAGCAGATAAAGTTCTTATGTTTTTCTTAATCAACTCACATAATATACACAGGAGGTGACTGATATGGCAGATCAATCCAAAGAATCAGAAAAAATGATATGTGAAGATCATAATTCTCCAGTTGATGAAAGAAGTTACGATTTATACGAAGCGACGCGTAATTCACTTTTACGCAATGAATTAGACGATAAAAACAAAACCATTTTAAATAATATTGATAACGCAGCGATGGATGTGAATCTTGAGGAATAATGGACATAAAAAAACCTTCTATTTCTTAATATCATAGCTAACTAAGGGTACACATTTCTTTTTCTCTTAGTAAAGAAGACCTTAAATAATTAGGGTCTTTTTTAGGTATTTCCCAAAACATTCTATGGTTGTTTCAGATACAGTAATAGGAGTCTACTAACAGCAAGGAGAAGATTTTTAATATGAGAAACAACTATCCTTATCAGCACTCTAATTACGGTGATTATCAAGGGGCTATGTATCCTCAGCAAGGTAACTGCGGTTATCCTCAATCTAAACCTTGTGGTCAATTGCCTCCTCAAACCATGCCTGCTCAGTATGACCCAGTTAAGCAAAACACATCTTTTACTGGTCAAGATGTGTTTGTTCCAGTGGTGCATCCTAGCCATACCACAAATGTTTATCAAAAAAATTATAAATATATGCACTCATTCCCGCATACAGAATCCGTTGTATATCAGGAAACGCATCAACATTTTTGTGCTCCAAGCTGTCCTCCTAGAACTCGGCCTTGGTGCTAATAGCCAAAAAAGCCCCTTCATTTTAACAATGAAGGGTTTTTACTATGTGAAATTTATGATGTTATTTAGCTGTCGCTAAACAAAGTAGCCTATTTTAGACCAAAATCCAATCGATATGAGCTATGTCTACATATAATACCTTAACCCATGTATATTTAAAGTTTTTTCCTTTAGTTAAATACAACGAAAAGAGGTGTTTGTATGTCTAGTTATGGTGGAGCTGGTTCTGGTTTTGCTTTATTAGTTGTCCTGTTTATTCTTCTTGTCATTATTGGATGCAGCTGTTACGGCCGCGGATTTGGCTATTAATAACAATAAAAAAGTCTTTCTCTAATTTGAGAAAGACTTTTTTATTCTAGGTTGTGCGGGGTTGCTTTTATACGCAATAGAACTGATTGGGCGGAATTCAAACAATCTATTGCAGAGGGAGTAAAACTCATATATGGGATCTGGGGATGCTTCATTGTATGTAAAAGAAACTAAAAGGTTATTATTTTTTATTTATAGTGATATAAAACGTAGTCTATCCACTTCGTGGAGCAAATTTCGTTTTTCATCATATGCTAAATGTATGAACGAGAAGGAGGTGAAGTTTATGTTCTTTGGCGGTTATGGCGGAGGTTGTGGCTATGGTTATGGCGGCGGCTGCGGTTACGGCGGTGGCAGTGGTTTTGCTTTAATTATCGTGCTGTTTATCTTATTAATCATTATTGGCTGTGCTTGTTGGGGAGGATTTGGCGGTTGCTAATTATTAGCCTGCCTTTATCTCTAACTTAAAAAAGTTAGCTTTATGCTAGCTTTTTTTATTTGTTAAATGGGGACATGTATAGTGATTAGTACTCACATCTGCTGCGTTAACCAATGGTTTACAGCTTGTTACTAAGCGTTTATGGAGTTTTTTACATAAAAGAATTGAACATACGATTCCTAAAGTATGAAAGTTATTATACTCAGCATAAGAACCATGAATATTTGAAATAAGTTTAGTTGAAAATTCACCTCTTTGTTTTGGAGAAATCATGTAAAATAATGATAAGAGGAGGGATGGAAATGAATGGAACAGACACAATAGTATTAAATATAAAAGAGATTAGAAGAAGAAGTATAAAGGTTTGGCAAGCAATTCCTGATGATAAACTCGATTGGAAGCCAGATAAAGAAGCTATGACATGCGTAGAAATGGTTCGTCATGTCTTGGAGTCAGAATACTATTATCATCTAGCTATCAAAAATTTGGGCAGCTTAAAGGAATTTGATTCTCCTTTTGAAAAAAGACCATTACAATCTATAAAGGATGAATTGGAGTTTGCAGCATCATACCACCAACAATTTTTAGACATGATTACTACTTTTTCTGAAGAAGATTTAACTAACATTCAAATAGACCGTTCAGATGTTGGTTATATTCGTTCTTTAGGGGATATGTTGATGCGGATAGGCTATCATGAATCCGTACACGCTGGACAACTCTTACAGTATTTGAGAATCATGGAGGTTGATCGACCTAGAATATGGGATTAAATCAATTAAATAATATGTATATCATAGATAAAGTTAGTTATCGTAATGTCCCTATTTGCTAAGAAATATTTTTTGTATTTATAGAAAGCTCATTGCTTGTAATCTGTGCTTTTTGCATGTCAATTTTACCAAACATCGCTGCAATATCTTTCCGAATAGACGAGCCAATTAATTAGCTATAAAACTATACCAGCAGCTATCTCCATGGAGATAGCCGCTGCGACTTCTGGATCTTGAAAACGTGCTCTGCATAGAATATCATCCAAACCTGCTTCTAAACGTTCAGGCGGAGCTGGGGGGAAAGCTACCTCATTTCCGTTTAATAGCTTTTCTGCGTCTTTCATTCATTAGATGAATCAAAATATGTTTCGGCGCTTATTCTCCGTGCTTTAGTACTATTTATAAATAACCTGGATCCTCTGTAGAGTCCAGGTTATTTAATTGCTTTTAAAAACGCAATAAATTATTCTAAATTCCGATCTAACAATATGCCAGTTTGCTCAGCTATGACATCGGTTGGAACGTGCATGCCATTTTTAAACCACCATTCTACTGTCCCTACAACAGCTGAGGCAAAGAATTGAACAACAACTTCTTTACTTAACCCTTCGTTTTCACCTTTAGTTATATCAACTTCAGGACTATACTCTTGGATGACTAACTCGAGAAAACGGCTGCGGAAATAATGTGCGCCTTTACTTTCTAACATGGTGGAAAAGAACAGGTGGTGGCGCTCAAAGTATTCAAACCAAATATAATTTCCTTCTTGAAACGTCATATCAGCAGCCGAATGGCATAGTTCCTCGAGATTGTTCATATGCTCTTCAATCATCTTATCTAGTAAATCGTATTTATCCATGTAGTGAAGATAAATTGTGCCTCGGTTAACGTTTGCTTTGTCAGCAATGTCCTGAATGGTAATGTCATCAAATCGTTTTTGGGTCATTAACTCAGTAACTGCTTTTTTTATAGCCTCTTGGCTTTTGAGTATTCTTCTATCGACTTTAGCCACTTTAAAACCTCACTTTTTTTAAAGATATTCAACAATATCTCTTCATTTGTTGAGTAATCAACGAATCGCCTTTAATTAGCGATTGAAAGGATCTTATTTGCTTTTATAATTATAGACAGATGTTGATTAATCAATCAATATTGATTTTCAGCAGACAGGTAGATACTTTTAAAACTATAGAAAAATGAACTTCAATAGGAGGAATGTTTGTGAACCGCATTGACAGGAGTATAGAAAAATACAAGCAGCTGTTTGGCGATGGTGTTCCAGCTACACATGTTACCGATCCGGATTTTCAGGACATTCTGAGCCATTTTATTTTTGGAGAAATTTTTTATCAAGGTGAGCTAAATGACAAGGAGCGCGAGCTAATTACATTGGTAGTTCTGGCTACTAACCAGACGTTGCCTCAACTAACAGCACATGTTAGCGCAGCGCTGAGTGTTGGTCTAACACCTGTAGAAATTAAAGAAGCTGTTTACCAGTGTGCACCATACATTGGATTTCCAAAAACGTTAAATGCCATCGATAAAGTTAACGAGGTTTTCAAAGCAAAGGAAATTGTTTTACCGATAGAGAGTCAAAAGACGGTAAATGAACAGAATCGCTCTCAAAAAGGGCTGGCTACTCAAGTAGAGATTTTCGGGGATGTTATTAAAAAAATGCAGAAGAATGCTCCATCGAATCAAACGCATATACAGGAATATCTTTCGGCTTTTTGTTTCGGAGATTTCTACACCCGCAGCGGACTTGATTTGCAAACAAGAGAGCTATTAACTCTCTGTATTGTAAGTGCGTTAGGTGGTGCTGAAGGTCAAGTGAAGGCACATGTACAAGGGAATCTGAATGTGGGAAATGCCAAGGAACAATTGATTGATGCAATCACTCACTGTCTTCCATATATGGGCTTTCCAAGAACACTAAATACATTAGCTTGTATTAATGAAATTAGCCCTGAAAACTAAGAGAAGAAAGTAAAGAATCTCTGTTTTATGTGAAGATTTCCCTGATAAGAAATGGGAAACCAAAGTATATAGGACAAGTTACTACAAAAAATAGAACAATTCAAAGGAGATAAAAAACATGTTTAACGAAACGTATAAATTATCAAACGGTGTAGAAATGCCGCTATTAGGCCTTGGTACTTGGCTGCTTGATGATGAACAGGCAGCGCAGGCAGTGCGTGATGCGGTCTCTAATGGGTACCGTCACATTGATACGGCTCAAGCTTATATGAATGAAGCTGGTATAGGCGAAGGAATCCGTTCTAGCGGTGTTGAAAGAGAAGAGCTTTTCATTACAACAAAGGTTGCAGCAGAAGCAAAGACTTATGAGGAAGTTACGGAGTCCATTGATGAGTCTTTAACAAAGATGGGGCTGGATTACATTGATCTTCTCATTATCCACAGTCCACAGCCTTGGACGGAGTTTAGAGAAGAAAATCGCTATTTCGAAGAAAACAAAGAGGCATGGAAAGCAATGGAGGACGCTTATAAAGCAGGAAAGGTAAAGGCAATCGGTCTTTCTAATTTCCTTCAGGATGATATAGAGAATATTCTTTCAAGCTGTGAAATCAAGCCTATGGTCAATCAGGTATTAGTACATGTGAGCAACACGCCTTTAGATTTAATTGAGTTTTGTCAGAAGAATGACATCTTGGTAGAAGCATATTCGCCAATTGCACACGGTGCAGTTCTTGATAATAAAGAAGTTAAGGTAATAGCTGATAAATATGGGGTATCTGTCGCGCAGCTTTGCCTACGCTATGATATTCAGCTTGGTCTTGCAGTAATTCCTAAGACCGCAAACCCAGATCATATGAGAATCAATGCAGAGCTTGATTTTGTGATTAGTGATGCAGATATGGAAATTTTGAAAAATGTCGAACCTATTCAGGATTATGGTGAGCATAGCTACTTCCCGGTATTTGGTGGGAAGTTGAAGTAAACATGTAATAGCAATGAATGAGCCAAGACATACAACTATGAATGATATTATTGGAGGAATCAAAATGGCAAAACATGAAGAAGTAAAAAATGGCGTTATTTTCCCAGTAGGAGAAAAAAACGAAGCGTATGCACAATTTTTTGTTGGACAAAGCTATCTTCAAACATTAATCGCCGATCCCAAAGTGAATGTCGGAGTTGGAAATGTGACCTTTGAACCTGGATGCCGCAATAACTGGCATATTCATCGTGATGGATTTCAGCTTTTATTAGTAACAGGTGGCGAAGGCTGGTACCAAGAAGAAGGAAAACCTGCACAATTCTTAAAAGCTGGAGATGTTGTTGTTACACATGATGGTGTAAAACATTGGCATGGTGCTGCAAAAGACAGCTGGTTTGAACACATTGCCATCACTGCCGGTACGCCGGAATGGTTAGAACCAGTAACGGATGAGGAATATAACAACATAAAATAATAGATTGCATATATGCTAGAAACAAAAAAACCTACGGATTATTGGTAATAATCCGTAGGTTTTTTATTATAAATTCAAAATATCATAGGGGAGGTACTTAAAGCTCTAAACATTCACCAATCGATTTGTTTTTCATCTTTAAAAAAGCCTCCGGAAGGTTCTTCAGTTCCAATCGTTGCTAACCAAAGGATAGAACGAGCAGCTTGCTCTGGAGTTCTTGGAGCTGATGGTCCACCCATATCTGAGCTTACCCATCCTGGATCGACCGCGTTAATTTTGATATCATTGGTGCTTTCTGCAGCTATTAATTGCGTTAAGCCATTTAGAATAAGCTTAGATAACTTATAAGCGCCAACTCCTGGAGATGACATTTCACTCATGGCTCCATATTCTGAGGAAACATTAATAATTCTTCCGTAGGATTGCTGTTCCATGAGGGGTATAAAGGAACGGATTACATGGTAGGCACCGAAGAAGTTCGTTGCCAGCGTTTTCTCTAGAATAGAAGGATCCATATTGACTAATTTTTGGTTTTTATCCAAATATATGCCCGCATTATTAATCAATACATCTAATCGTCCATATTGTTCACTTACTGTAGCTGCAGCTTTGAGGATGCTGGCTTCATTGCTTATATCCATCACCACATATGAAACATCAAGATGAGAGTCTTTAAGTTTTTGCACGGCTTTATGTCCGGTTTCTGAATTACGGCTCGTCAAAATGACCTTAAAACCTTCCATCGCCAACTGTCTCACTAGTTCATATCCAATACCGCGATTTCCGCCGGTGACAAGTGCCACTTTAGTGTATTTTTCCATTTCAAGTCCTCCATTTTTTATATATTAATGCTGTAAGCATTGATTAGAACGGATTGCTGCTTTTCATAGATGTAATAAAAGAAAACAAAGGGATCCTGCTAGGGATCCCGAAAGAAAGTTGCGCTGATGTCTTATTTTGAAAGTTGACTTACCGGACGCTGCATGTAGCTTCTTGGTAAAATGAATAGTACACTCAATATTAATGACAAGATCCCCACTAGTACAACATATTGTGTACCCATTCCTGATATAAATAGTCCACCCACAGCTGTACCAATCGTTGTTCCTAAGTTAACGGATGATAAAAATAATCCATTCGCAAAATCAGGTGCTTCTGGAGCTGCGGAGGAAATCCAATATTGATTAATATTCGTTCCTATACCAGCGAATATTCCCCAAACTAAAGTCATGATAGCCATAGGCCAAGTAAACTGTCCGATGAAGAATAAAATGATGTAAACGACTCCCAATGCGAAAGGGAAAACGACTACAGTTTTAATGGCATTTTTCGTAAGTAACTTCCCTGCGATAATATTTCCGAGAATATTTGCCCCACCGAATAGAATCAACATGAAACTAATTAATTGTCCAGAGATGTTCGTAACGCTTTTAAGATACTCAGCAAGATAACTGTAAACCCCAAATACTGCTGAATTCAGTAAAAGGACGGCAATAATAGAAAGCCAAGTAATAGGTTTTTTTAATACGCTTAGCTGCGCTCCGTATGAAAGTCTTTCTGTAACAGGCATAGAAGGGAAGAATGCCCACGTAGCAATAAATACAATAGCATTAATAACAGAAAAAAACGTCATTGATAGTTGAAACGAAACTGTGCTTGCAAGAAAACTTGCGATTGGTACACCAAGTACCATGCCTGCAGATACGCCAATAAAGACTTTGGAAACAGCTTTTGGAGCGTCTTCCTTGCTGACTGAGTTCGCTGCCATTGTAAAAGCTGCTGAAAAATAAATTGGATGAAAGATAGCTGGAATCACACGCGCAATTATGGCAATAGCAAAGTTAGTGGTGAATATAGAGATAATGTTACCTAAAACGAAAATACCAAGTACAAGTAACATTGCTTTCTTACGGTTGACTCCTGAAAAGAGTAACGGCATCGTTGGACCAGATATTGATACAGTAAGCGCAAAGAGACTCACCAGCCATCCGGCCTTTGATACACTGATATGAAAGTGATCCGCAATGTAGGGCAGTATCCCTATAACCCCCATTTCGGTATTTATAATCCCGAAAGCTCCTAAGGTTAAGACAAATATAAGTAGCTTATTTTGTTTAGACATAAAATAAAGATCCCTCTTTCTAAAAAATGTTGTGTTCTAGTTGCTGTAAAGTGGGGTGGTTAAAGGTGTATTGTAATGTTTTCACTTAGTCACTTTTTCAATTCTAACTGTAAAAGAACCATCAACATTTTCAAAATTTTCCTTTCTTGATTCAATTTGACCTAGTATCATAAGGTCGTTTGTAGAATCCTCAAAATCTTTATAAAAAATAGCTAAATTTCCCCAAGGAGCGTAATAAGCAAAGTCTCCTTTTTTTGATTGATTTCCGGCTTGTACATCATCTATAGATAATTTTTTTTGTAAAATACTAATTTTCTCTTTACCTATATAATCTTCAAAAGTTACTGTTAAAGGTAATCGAGCTAGAAAATCCTTACTTATTGGGTTATTGTACATCCTTACTACTACTTCTTTGTTGTCAAATGTTAATTTTATTCTTGCATTTGAAATACTATCTTCTTTTGATTGTTCTGGTTCCCGGTTTAAGTTGTCATTTGCATTATGATTTCTGTCGGTTGCAGATGAATTATTGTTGCCACAAGCGGCAAGGACAACGCTTGTTACTAAGATAGAAGCTAGGCACAACAGCTTTTTCATCTTGTTAGACTCCTTCTATTTTTACCTTTAAATTTTCAAATTCTATTGGCGAAAACGTATGAATTCCGACAATATAGGCCGGAATTCATACAAATTACGATTAAGATGTCATGCTCTTTACGAGCCTTATTGTTTCTTCAAATTTTCTTTGAAGAAGGATTCAAGCTTGTCAAAAGGAATTAAATTCACTCGATCATACAAGTCCACATGCCCGGCGCCTGGAACAATATAGAGTTCTTTTGGTTGAGCTGCTAGCTTGTAGGCGTCTTCGCTGAACTCTCTAGAGTGAGCGTTTTCACCGGTAATGAACAACATTGGACGAGGAGAAATCGTCTCTATGTCTTCAAACGGATAAAAATTCATGAATTTAACGTTGCTGGTAAGCGTTGGGTGAGTCGTCAGCTTTGGCGACGAACCTTTAGGTGTGTATTCACCTCTTGGAGTACGATAAAAATCATAAAACTCACGTTCAACGTCCGTAGAGTTTTCATTTAATTCGTGTACCGTTCCGCCGGTGTACTTAGTTTTACCGCCTTTAAATTCCACATAGCGCTGCTCTGCTGCCTCTTCAAGAATCTTCTTTCTCTGTTCGACAGTCTGAGAGTGTTTAAGCCCGTTGCGGTTAGCAGCCCCCATGTCATACATACTGACTGTCGCAATGGCTTTCATGCGCGGGTCGAGCTTGGCTGCGCTAATGGCAAAGCTCCCGCTGCCACAAATACCAAGAATACCGATTCTGCCTTTATCAACAAATTTTCGAGTGCCTATGAAATCCACTGCAGCACTGAAATCTTCTGCATAGATATCTGGTGAGACAGCGTTGCGAGGCTGGCCTTCACTTTCTCCCCAAAAAGATAAATCTAATGACAGCGTAACGAAACCTTTTTCAGCCATCTTTTGTGCGTATAAATTTGCACTTTGTTCTTTCACAGCACCCATAGGATGCCCGACGATGATTGCTGGGTGCTTCGTTTTTTTATTAAGACCTTTTGGAATGAAAAGATTCCCTGCAACTTTCATATTGTATTGATTTTCAAACGAAACCTTTTTCTTTGTTACCTTCTTGCTTTTGTAAAAATTATCTGCTCCATTGGACATGTCTGGTTTGTATGCAGCGTCGGTCTTCGATGCAGCGCTAACGTCAGTTTTTGATGCAACAATGGTCGTGGATACAAGCAAGCACAGGGCAATCACTTTACATACACGTGTAATCATAGATTTTTTTTTCATTTTAAGCTCCTTTCCACTTTGAATAAGTAAAGGTGTTGTTTTTGTGATATAAACTTCTTTGTTATTTATTCTAACGGCTTCTTTTGAATATAAAAAATACTTATATCTTATATCGTGATATGTTTGATAAGCATTTCTGGAGTGTATATACTAAAGCTTATGAAAGGAGGAGGGGGATATGGAAATTCGAGTTTTGCGCTATTTTCTTGCGGTTGCAAGAGAAGGAAACATCACGAGAGCTGCTGATGTTTTGCATGTGACACAGCCAACTTTGTCTAGACAATTAAAAGACCTTGAACAAGAGTTAGGTAAAAAACTATTTATTCGCAGCAGTCACAGTGTCTTTCTGACAGATGAAGGAATGCTTCTGCGAAACAGGGCAGAGGAAATCGTTAATATGGTGGATAAATTAGAGGCAGAATTTAGTTCGATGGAAGAAACAATAGGTGGTGATGTCTATATAGGCGGCGGAGAAACTGAAGCAATGAAACACATTGCACGAGTAGCAAAAGATGTACAGGTACGTTATCCTAATATACGATATCACCTCTACAGCGGAAACGAAGAAGATATAACGGAACGGCTTGACAAGGGATTGCTTGATTTCGGTATTTTAATTCAGCCAGCCGATATTTCAAAATACAATTATCTTAATATGCCTGCCAAAGATGTTTGGGGCGTTGTGATGAGAAAAGACAGTCCTCTTGCCCTCAAAGAAAGCATTCAAGCTGGGGATTTATTAAACGTTCCACTGATTTGTTCACGACAGGCCATGAAACAGACGTTTTCCAAAAATGAATTTGCGGATTGGTTTGGCGAAGACTTTCATAAATTAAACATCGTCACTACATACAATCTTGCATATAATGCGGCCATTATGGTTGAAGAAGGCATCGGATATGCAATAACACTTGATAAAATAGTCAATACGTCTACTGCTAGTAATCTTTGTTTCAGACCCTTACAGCCAAGACTTGAATCAGGCTTAAATATTGTGTGGAAAAAGCATCATGTTCTTTCAGCTGCGGCGAATGCGTTTTTAAAAGAACTGCAGGAAGAATTTGCACACACTCTAAACTGACAGGGTATCGGTCTAGCTCAAACAAATGGAGTAAAGCGGCTGTAATCGCCCAGGATATTTTAAAGAGAGTTAAAGTTGAAAATCGAGGACAGTAAAAAGACTTGTCTATACGGTATGCTAGATAAGTCTTTTTACTGCCGATATAGAGGTGATGTTAAGATCCTTTGAATGTTTTATTAGCATGTATTAACTCCCATTCGCCAGGGTTAGTGTCATCTGGTGATAAACCGTTAATAATATCAAGATAATGATTTGCTTTTTCGTCCATATATTTTACAGTTCTTTTAGCTTCCTCTAATTGAGCTTTAGCGATCTCTTTTTGTTTTAAAATGATTTGATAGCGCTCATGAATGGTACTTCCACCTTCTAAACACAAATCTACGTAGGTTTTAATGTCTTCCACTGTCATCCCACATTGTTTTAAATATTTAACACCTGTCAGCCAATTAATGGACTCTTGATCAAAAAGGCGAATATTGTTTTTATCACGCTGTACACTTGGAACTAATCCTTTATCCGTGTAGAAACGAACCGTATGTTCCGTTATATCAAGCAGCTTAGCCACATCTTTCACCGTATACATTTTAGCCACTCCCATAAACATTTTTTATTCATCACTGCTTAAAATCCTATCACATTCGTGTGACACGAAGGCAATAGGATTTTTATCATTTACGTATTTAAATTTGAAGATATAGTTTAACCACTTTCTTCACCTTATACGCTTTAATTCCTCATCGAATAGCTTAAATTAATTTATTTAAAAGCCTTGACCTCGTGTTACACGAAGGTATTAGGATAATACTTGTGCAAGGTTAACGAAACTTTAAAACAGGAGGAATTTTATATGAAAAAAGTTACTTTAAACAATGGTGTTGAAATGCCTATCTTAGGCTTCGGTGTATTTCAAGTTCCTGATTCAGCTCAATGTGAACACGCAGTATCCAACGCGCTTGAAGCAAGGTATCGTCTAATTGATACAGCGGCGGCTTATATGAATGAAGAGGCAGTTGGTGCAGCTATCAAAAAAAGTGGTATTCCAAGAGAAGAGCTTTTTATTACAACAAAGCTTTGGGTTCAGGATCAAGGTTATGAAAGTGCTAAAAAAGCCTTTCATGTTTCTTTGGACAAACTAGGGCTTGACTATCTTGATTTGTACTTAATTCACCAGCCGTTTAATGATTATTATGGTTCTTGGCGTGCAATGGAAGAGCTTTATAAAGAAGGGAAAATTCGTGCTATCGGTGTATCCAACTTTTATCCGGATCGTTTAGTTGATTTAATCTTAAATAATGAAGTTGTGCCAGCTGTAAATCAAGTGGAGAATCATCCTTTTTTTCAACAGAAAGCTGCAAAGAAAGTGATGGAAGAATACGGTGTGCAAATACAATCATGGGGACCATTTGCAGAAGGTCAAAATAATATCTTCCAAAATGAATTACTTTCCGGTATTGGAGCGAAATATGGAAAAACAGTGGCACAAGTTATTTTGCGCTGGCATATTCAACGTGGTGTCGTTACCATTCCAAAATCTGTTCGTAAAGAACGTATCGCTGAAAACTTTAACGTCTGGGATTTCACGTTAAGTGATGAAGATATGGCAGCCATTACTGCTATGGACAGCGGGAAAAGTGAAATCATTGATCATTTTACCGCCGATACGGCTAAAGCCTTAAATGGATGGAAAATTCATGAATAATGAAAGGTTTGCACCACCTAGAAAATGAAATTTTTGATAGCACTCTACTTTAAAACAGCCATAAAATTGGCTGTTTTTTATTGTTTGAAAATGTAAAATAACGGTTTCTTTTTTCTTTAATTTATTACAAAAAAATCAAATGTATTTAAGGCATTTCTATCAATTATAGTAACAATTGTTAAATTTTATCTTAAAGGTGATATTCTTATAAATATTCAATCAGTATACTTTCAAAGCTATTTATGGATTTGATTTTACAGTATAAAAAAATATTGAGAGCCACGATTGCTTTATTACTCTTAGACGAAGGATGAGTGATGTATGAACAAACTTATAATACCAGCCATACTAGTGATATTCGCTTTATGGATCTTATTACAATTGGCTTTAGGCGGAGACGTTTTCCAAAACCCGCTAAACTATTTTATCTTAATAACGGTTTTCTTTTTATTTATCAAACAAGCAAAAGAAAAATAGCCTGGCTTGATTGCTGCTATGTAGTCTATAGTTATAGGCTGCTTTTTCTTTTGGCCGCGTTAAAAAAATTCCATATATAAGCTAATTAGAAAAAGAAGGTTGAACCTTGCTTTATAAAAAATACCTTACGATTGTAAAAATGGTTAAAAATTATTAAACAGTACCTTGCAATAAACAATAGCCGGTGATATATTGTAATTATTAGGAAATCATTATGAATCAGTACTATACAATAAACAGTAGTGGACTGTGAAAAGAAAAGGGTGAAGAACAGTGAACGTGCAATTTAAAAAAGGAGTTTTAGAGCTTTGTGTCCTTGTGTTGCTTGATAAGAAAGACCGCTATGGATATGAATTAGTTCAAAAAATCTCCGATCAAATTGAAATATCAGAAGGGTCGGTATATCCTCTTCTGCGCCGATTAACAAAAGAAGAATATTTTACAACGTACTTAAAGGAATCTACAGAAGGTCCCTCAAGGAAGTATTATCAGCTTACAGCTAAAGGAAGGGATTATTTATACGAACTTATCGATGAATGGAACGAGTTTTCAAGAGGTGTTAATCAATTAATTAAAGAAGGTGTGAACAATGTCGAAGAGTAAATTTTTACAGCAATTAAATGAATTCTTAAAACCATTGTCTTCAAAAGAACGTGCAGATATTCTACAAGATTATGAAGAACATTTTTCCATTGGCTTAGAAGAAGGAAAAACAGAAGAAGAAATTGTAACGTCGCTAGGTTCTCCGAATCAAATAGCCAAAGAATTGCTGGCAGATTATCACGTTGAGCAAGCAACAGCTAAGGCAACAACTCAAAATATTTTGAGAGCCACTTGGGCCGTAATTGGTTTAGCTTTTTTTAATGTAGTGATTGTGCTTGGGCCCGCCGTCGCATTAGCTGGCTTCATTTTGTCAGCTTGGGCCATAGGTCTATGTTTCTTGCTATCTCCTATTCTAGTTCTCGGTGAGGCTATTGTACATTCGAGCGGCTTTTTTCTCTTTAATTTATTCATGTCTTTAGCATTTTGCGGAATTGGATATTTTATTATGTTAGGTATGTTAGTTGTAACGAAGCTAGCTATAAAAGGCTTTGTACGTTATCTAAAATACAATGTATCACTGGTGAAAGGCGGTTTAAAACGTGCTGAATAAAAAGAAACTCTCCATTCTTGCAGGCATTCTCATCCTTGTTGGGATTATAGGCAGTCTCCTTACTTATCGTGCGATTGATCCTGAACCTATTTCAAAAGAAAAAGTTATTAACAGCAATCAAGTATCAAAAGTAAACATTGATACGGATAATACTCGTGTTCACGTGTACCCTATCAAAGGCGATAATGTCAAAGTAACATTAAAAGGCGAAACATCTCCTAATATAAAAAGAGACTTCACTACTGCCGTTAAAAATTCAACGCTTTTCATCTCCTATAATGAACAGCAGCGCAGCTGGGTCAATTTTGATATTGTTAGTGTATTAAAACCGCTATCCATCAACGTTTATCTGCCTGAAAAACAGTATAATTCATTGGGGATTTCCAGCAACAATGGGTATGTGTCTGTTAAAAAATTACGCGCAGCGGATGTTTCCATTGGCGCAAACAATGGACGTGTAGAATTAGAGGACATTGATTCACAAAACCTGAACACCAGCGTACACAATGGACTTACAAGCATAAAAAATGCTGCAGCAAAAACGGTTCAAGCAAAAGTGAATAATGGAAAAATAACGCTGAGTAACGTGCAAGGTAGTTTAAAAGGGGAAACCCATAACGGAAGTATCGCTTTAGAAACAAAAGAACTTGATCGAGATATTGACTTTAAAACGAACAATGGAAAGATTAAGATTACGACGAAAAAAGAACCAAGTAACGTTCAATTTAATGTTTCCGTGGACAATGGAAAAGTCGATATTTTAAATAAATATGATAGTAGTGCTGTTATTGGAAAAGGAAAGAATATCATTAAACTAGCCACTCATAACGGCAGTATTTCAGTAATAAAGTAACTGTTTGTTATCATAAGCTCCCCTACAAAAAAGCAATGGTACAGCTAGCCTGAGATAATCCAAAAAGGTTTCACTCATTGAACGTTGATGAGTGGAACCTTTTTTAATTTAGTTTATGGCGAAGTAATAGTGGCAGCTAAAAACGAGCCGTATACAAATCTCTCTTGGTTCATGCAATTTGAGCAGGGAAGGCCTATAAAAAATATAACTTCTTTTATTTTTTCTTAAAAAAGGAATATTTCTTAAAGTGGTACGATACTATTTTCTGATACAACCTATCTCCTTAACAGGGATGTTCTTCGCTTTACCTATCAGCCACTATCAGAAAGGAGCAAAAATAAATGAAACGATATGTTGCGTACGGCTTGTTACTCACAGTGTCTTTAGTATTTGCGATTTTTTTAATTGTTGATTGGCGCCAATACGAAACTGGGTTAGAACAGGCTATTAAGCCTGCTGATAAGAACTACGAGAACAGCAAAAACTATGTCTCTGACAAACGTATGATAAATGTCATTGTAAAGCTAACGGAAGAAAGTCCTGCAACATTTGGAACAAGATTAAAAAGTGCGCAAAGAATAGATGAAAGACGTGTCCATGTGAATACCAATAAGCTAGAGGGCATTATCGAGTTAAAGGATATAGAAGGCAAGACTTTAGTGTGGCGTGTACTAGACGGCACCTCAAATCATTTAATTATGGAAAGCAAGAACTGGGGAAATGAATAAGGAACCTGCTGATAGTTTCTTTCATTTTTAAAAGAGGGTGAGGCAAAAGTATGTTAGTGATGTCTCAACCTCTTTATGTTCTTCTTATAAGCTGTCGTTAACGATTGTTTTTAAAAAATTAGTCAAAACAGAGGATGAAAGATATTTTTGATTTAATACTCATTAAAATATTCTTGAATCTTTTGAGGATCCTTCGTTCTCGTTAAGGCAAGCATTAAAAGAATACGGGCTTTTTGTGGATTTAGCGAATCGGATGTAACAAACGTATCTTTAGCATCTGATTCTTCATGTGTCACAACTCCGCTTCCTACCCGGCTAGACCTCACAATAACTACGCCTTTTTTTACCGCATCTCTAGCACCTGCTAGGGCAGCATCCGATAGCAGTCCGTTTCCTGCTCCTGCGACGACTATTCCTTTTGCTCCGGCTTTTACGGCCGTGTCATAAAAGTTCCTAGAGTCGTTTTGGTATCCATATATGATGTCTACTTGAGGAAGCTTATCTAATTTTGATACATCAAATGTTGATTGCGTTGTATGCTTGCGAGTTGGTTTGTTATAAAATAATACCTTATCTCCAGCTATTTCTCCTACATATCCTTGTTCAGGAGATTTAAACGTATCAACTGCCGTTGTATGCGTTTTTGTTATATAGCGAGCTGCGCCAATTCGATCGTTAAGTGCCACTAAAACACCGGTATTTCGTGCGTCCTTTTTAGAAGCAATTTTCACTGCATTATACAAGTTTAGCGGTCCATCTGCACTTATAGCGGTAGCTGGTCTCATTGAACCAACCACAACCACAGGTTTTTTACTTTTTACTACTAAATTTAGAAAATAAGCCGTTTCCTCCATCGTATCAGATCCGTGTGTCACGACAATACCATCAACGTCTTTAGACGCTAATAGCGTATTAATTCGTTTCGCTAACTTTAACAAAATGGTGTTATCTATATTTTGACTTCCGATATTTACGACCTGTTCTCCGCTTACATTCGCTAGTTTTTTTAACTCAGGAACAGCTTTAATGATGGTTTTAATATCAAGAGCTCCTGATTCATATCCAGTTGTGTCTGTGCTGCTTTCAGAAGAACCTGCAATCGTACCTCCAGTGGCCAAAATCTTTATATTGGGCAATTTTTCTTTCACTGAATTTTTCACAGTCATTTTAGAATCATTTACCGATGCATTGACCAATGATAAAGGTCCCGAAAATAAGATAACGCTTGATAAAAAGGTGAGGCCTACTATTCTTTTCAGTTCCATCGTTACTTCGCTCCTTTTACGCAAAAGACATGTAACGATATTATGGGTAATTTGAATTTAAAATATCCAAGGTGCTATTTTATTAAGATCTGTATTTGAAACATCTTTCTCCAAACAAATAAATTAGAAGAAAAGGTACACGCTGTATGGTAAAACGAGTCAATAATATCACAAATGAAGAAATTTATGGAACTTAACTATTCTAATAAACTACTCTAACCAGTTTTAATAATTTTTTATAGAGGATGGAAATATCTAAAATACATAAGGGTTAAAAGGGAGCGGTTAAAGTGAAGCCGACCCTTGTAGATGAACTAATAAAGAAGTTTTCCTTATTTGATTCAAAAAAAAGAGTATGTGGAATTAGCAGTTGATTTAAACGACATTTACAAAAGCAGTAATAAAATTGATCGATTAATTAGAGAAACTCTTCGTTCTTCACTAAATCAAGAAAAGCTAATCAAACAATTAATTGAAATAGAGATAGAACTTGATCATATTCATTGGCATTATAAAAGCTTAAAAAAGGAATTAAAACAATTACTTAATACTTAAATTGGAAGAAGGTGAAGTTTTGAAAAAAGAATTTTATCGAGGAGATAGTTTTTGGAGTGACGATAGTGAATATAAGCGTATAGATTATCCGATAAATGATGAAATCATAAAGCAAGCTGAAGCTATTTTAGGTGTTAAGTTACCTAGTTCATTATTGGATTTAATGAAAATAAGAAATGGTGGAGGACTTAACTATCCATACTTTATGTTACCTGATGGAGATACCGAAAGTATTCCTTATGGAGGAAGAGCAAGGATTAGCGATATTGATCCTATACATTTTGAAAAGGAAGATATAAGCATCTTGTCTTCTAAAGAACTATTAAAAGAAGTAAGCCTCACTGGTGAATTTGTGGTATTATGGACAGATTTTCACTATTGGGTCGTGTTGAATTATCGCAATAGATCACAAAATCCTGCTGTTATGTATATCGCAGAAAACTTCTCAACTTCAACGTACGACACTATAGAATGGGAGTATATTAAAATAGCAGATACTTTCGATGATTTTTTAAAGCAGCTATTTCGTGTGCCACCATTAGATCCAAAATAATTAAAAAATGGTTATAGCCGTAAATAATGATTAAGCTAAATCAGTATCAAGGCTGTATATTTGATCATAAAAAGGGTTCCTATCTCTAAATGGATGGAACCTTTTTAAATACAATGAATTATTAATGTTTATTTCTTATAATAAAATGAATCCAGCTATTAATAAAACAGCACCAAGCATAATCCGGAATCCTGAAGATGACACTGGATCGGTTGCTATATCTGATGCTACTGCTAAAAAAACTAAAGCTTTTTTAGTTTTTCCTTTTATATTTTTATCCCTTATAATTATAAAAATTCCTGAAACTAACAGATACAAACCAATTATTAAAGATAATATAGGTATAAAAATCATTTTATTTCCACCTTGTTCTAAAGTGCTATAGCATAGTTGTTTTCTATGCTTTTTTGTTACGGTCTAAACTTCTTGACTAAGGCAGTAGTACTTTACACCACTAACTTGTTCAACCATATTAAACCTACCTTTTTCACCAGCCTCTTTAGTTTACCTTCACTATTATAGAATATAAAACTAAAAATTCAATTAAAATCCAAAATTATACTATAAGATCAGTCCATAATGAGATGAAAAGAGTTAAAAACACTCTTATTTAATATTTAAATATTCCTGCCAGAAAACGTGTGCACTTTTGCATAATGTTTTGATTTATTTAGATGCATTATATTAATCTAGCAATTTTATTTGCGTTACTAAACACTTCATATTGATTATCCTCTTTTTCTTAGTTATAATGTAATTGTTACATTTGTAATAATAATGTAATATATTTGTAACTTATATATGTTTTGCGATGTTAGATAGAATGGTAGCTAATTTTAAAAAATGAAAAGCTGTTTATAGATAAGCCCTTAGCGGTTGTGGTAGCATCCGTGAGGGGAAAACTTTGGATAAAAAGGTGAGGACGATGTTGAAAAAAATATTTATTTTAGTTGTTCTAGGATATATATTCTTGAGTAGCAAGTATTTTCTTCAAAATTATGTGTATGCGGGCACGTATGAGCAAGATATAAAGGTTAACGATGACTTGGTGTCGAGTCTTCTTTTAGAAGAAGCTGTTTTTTAACGGCTTTTAAGGCGCTAAATTTTATATAAAGAGGTAATGGGTAGAGTTGTGATTTCTTCATATTGTCAGTCTCTTTCCTTATCTTCAAAGGTAAAAAGCAGGCGGTAGTTAAAATGATTGCAGGACTTCGGATCCTAATAGATTTTTACATTGCCTAGACAACAACTAAGTAGAGAAGAACTATGTAATTGAGAAGAGAAGGCTGAGGGAGTAAGAAGAAAATGAAAAACTATTTAAATGTGGAAGAAGGAAAAAATAGCTGGAAGCGTTATGTAAGTACAACAATCCTTGCTTCTGTGTTTATGCTGTTAGGATCAATTATTTATATTATTGCTGAAATGATAATGGTTGCAGATGATGAAAGTGGAAAATCATATTTTGATTTTGATAGTGGGGTAGCTGTAGGAATCAATGCTAATCTTGATTTTCTGTTGTCTCATATTATGTACATATGCTGGATTTTTGGTTTATGGATCGGGATTCGTTTTATTCACAAACGAAAAATGAAATCATTAATCACTGCTAACAAACGTGTGAATTGGAAGAAAGTAATATGGTCTTTTGGAGCTTTTAGCCTGTTACTAATCGTTTCACAATTAATTGATGTCGTGTTTAACCATTCGGATTATTCATGGAACCATGTAAGTCTGAAAGAGTATGTACTATTAATACTTATTACATTTTTGTTAGTACCTATTCAAACAACAACAGAGGAGCTGTTTTTTAGAGGGCTTCTTCTTCAATGGGTGAGTAAGAAGGTGAAGCGTCCAATTTTACTTGCTATTATTGTTGGACTAATGTTTTCAATAGGTCATTTTGCTAATCCTGAAATGAATAAATCCATTATATTGGTGGGACTAGATTATATTGTAGCTGGTTTTGCTCTTACATATATCGCGATTAAAACAAAAAGCTTAGAAATTACCATTGGCGCACACGCAGCCAACAACATGTTTCTCGCTCTATTCCTTACAACGGACGATTCTGTTTTCGGATCTATACCGAGTTTGTTTAAGGTAGCTAACACTGAGCCAGGAGCTAATCTTATTTGGTCGATTGTTATGTTTAGTGTTTTCTATATCTTATGTAGAGGGAAGATAAAAAAGGAAGAAGCAGCTGACAAAGATCAGCTTATTGCTTAAATTGGCAGAACCAATAACTAAACAGGATAGGAGATGTAACAGAGTGAGTGGAAATCACGATGAAAATAAACCATTGACTCGTGCAGAAATGAAGCGAGGCCACTTAGCTACTCAACATCGCATTTTGAATGTACTTATCGTTCTTGCATCGATTGCTGCAGTGTATCTAGTAATAAAAACCATACTTTAAAAGAGCAGCCTTTATGGCTGCTCTTTTTATTTTGTCCCAACACCTCGCAACTACCAATTGAAAAAAGCTTTTAACGAAATCATTGTACCGGCGTAGACAAGAGATGAGATTAAAAAGGTTGGCAAGTGCGCGTGTTTTTCAAAAGGGAGTTCTTTACTGATCACGTTAAATAACATTGCACCTGAACTAAAAGCAATCATCGACTCGATAAGCAAGCCGGATGAGGGTCCGAAGACGCCCATGATGCACCCAAGAAAAGTTGTCCCGGCAAGCATATAGCGGCCTCTGCTTTTGTGTAAGCGATTATGTTTTTTTCCTAAATGATAGGACCACCCGATAAAATGAAGGCTGATAGCCAGTCCGTAGAATACTGATTCAACTCGCTTAACATCGGTTGAAAATACGACATAAGAAATGATAAAAGAATAAACCATAAAAAAACTAGCCTGTACCATGTACACGGTCAGTTCCGTTAGATGTGTGGCTGCTTTTGTCTGAGCAAATGAATACACCGAAAAATAGACGAGTAAGCCGAGAAGACCAAGAAAATATAGTTCAGTATCAAGGGCTAGCGATCCTCCAAACTCTTCTTGTTTCTTATGAAGCGTGGGTAAGATATAAATAAATACGTAGGCAATAGCTACACCGCCTGATAATGAGAGCAGCTTTTGCTCTCCGATTGGAGAACGTTCGACAATCGTTAATGCGTATAGTTGAATGAGGATAAAAACAATACCTATTATGATTGATTCAATTGTAACCATGATGGTCTCCTTTTAAGGTTCACTTTTAGGGTTTAATTCCCTTTAATAGAAGAAGAGAAACCATGATTTAGATGGAAACATTGTTCAATTATAGATAGATGTTTTTAAACGTAATAGTTTGATATTGGTGTTATTTTACACTATATATATAAAGTGGTAAATTAAAATAGGTGATTGATCATGTACTTAGTTATATTTCTAATCAAGAATTAGGGGTGGTGTATGTATGAAAAAAGTGATGGTCTTTATTACAGATGGTTTTGCTGATTGGGAAGCCAGTTATGTGACAGCTGAGTTAAATAAACAGGGAACAGGATTTCAAGTTCAGACAATGGCAATCGACAAACACCCTAAAACTTCAATGGGAGGATTGACCGTTCTTCCAGATTACAGCCTAAAAGACTTTCCTTTTAAACTGGACTTTGCGATGTTAATTATGCCTGGGGGAACGGGATGGAGAGAAGAGAAAAATCATCAGGTAAAGAAACGGGTGAGCTTTTGTTTTGAACATAACATTCCGGTTGCAGCGATTTGTGATGCAACGACCTTTTTAGGGAACTATGGGTTTCTTGATCAGAATAAACATACAGGTAATTCATTACCTTATTTGAAAGAAGGAGCACCTAATTATCGAGGGGATGAAAATTATATAGAAAAACAATCTGTTAGTGATGGCTGTCTAATTACAGCTAATGGAAGCGGTGCATTAGAATTTTCGAAGGACATTTTAAATAAATTAAATGTTTTAAAGAGTAAAGAACTAGAAGAATGGTACGCTTTATTTAAAAATGGTTTTATTCCGATAACAGGAGAACATATTGAAAAATAACTCACTTTAAATTACTTAAAAAAAGGCCAGATAGTAATGAAAATTTACCCAATAGGATATAAGGCTGCTTTTTTAACGTGTAGGAGGATTCAAAATTGAAAAGAAATTTGTTGTTTTTAGGATTCATGTCTATTCTTTTATTAGTATTGAGTAGCTGTGGGAGTAAGGAAGAAAGCGTGCGTTTTGAAGGGGAAGGGGATCAGTGGAAAGCTTTGTATCTTTTAAATAAAGGAGAGAATACTGAAAACGGACAAGGCAGTATTATCTATAAAGGAAAAGACAAAGAGAAATTAGGAAAAGTTTCTTATGTCGTGGAAGGGGAAACAAGCAAATTATCAGGTACGGATGACGAGACAGGAGGAAAAATTAATTTAAATGGGGGCTGCAGCGGATGTGCGACTCAAAGCAGCAGCGCTCCTTTTCATGTAACAATAAAATGGAATGGTAAAGAAGATAAATTTGATTTAAAAGCAAAGTAGAACGATAAACTAATAAGTGTCTAGAATGTTTGTTATGTTAGCTTTGCTTTTCACCATACGATTAACACAACAAACGCACTTTATAATTGCTTTCATCATTTACATAACTTGTCCAAAACATTCTATTTATCGTCACTAAGTGCAAGTGTTGAAGCTTCAATAATAACTAAAATACCTTAGTATTTCCAATAAAAAAAGAATCCTTTGCCTACATAGGAAAGGATTTTTTTATGTCCACATTTCCTAAAATACAAACCCTTATAAAATAACTTCCTTTAATTATAATTAATGGTAAAATAATCAATATAAAAGAAGGTTACAATGTATTCACCACAGGAAGCCTTATTGGCTAGTTCTCTTTATTTCGTATTTATTATTCTATCTTTTATAATTAGTTTCTTTATCGGAAGGATACTCATTATAAAATCCGATAGATCAGTAGGGGAAGTTCAGGCAATTTCTCTTTTTATTTATTTTGTTTTGTTCGGAACGGATTTTAGATATTGGTGGTGGGGACACGCTATGTCTATTCTTAACATCTTTGAGTTTTTAGCAACTACGCTTATAAGTTTTCTTATCTTTGTAATCAGCGAATGTATTCTTTATTTCTGGTTGAAACAGCTATATAAGACGAATGTACAAAAAGGTGCTTAAATTTAAAATAACAGGCGCCAAACTAATAATTATTTCGAACAGAAAGTTTAATGCTGTTACAGGTTATAATACTTACCGCGTTTTAAAAATGTCATTGAAAGAAGGGCAGTATGTTGAAAAAAATCGTGACGGTCACCATTGCTGGAATTCTACTAATGGGAGCAGTAATTTTCTATTTTGTTACATTCTTTGCCTATATCCCATTCGCTAAATTTTCTGGATTTCCTGTCCCTAAAAATGCAAAGTTAGTAAAAGAAAAAGAACGTGTAGATATCTATGATTGGTCTAAAGCTTCTGAAGAAAACGGCATCCCGTCAGGATATAAATTAGTAATTAAATCAAAAGGGTGGAAGGAGAGGAGCCAAGAAGGGGCCTCCACTTACTATGAAAAAGGAAATAAGATAATTGATTTAATATCTCAAACTAATGAATTAACTCTAATTAAGGATAAAGATTGAATATACGTAAAAAGGAGTAGATAAATAAATGAGTACAAAAAAAATACACCTTACGCCATTTGAAACAACTCACATTCAATACTTACATAAATGGTTAAACGATGAACGAGCAATACGAATGATAGGCAGGACACCTTTAACTTATGAAGAGGTAGTACAAGAAGTAGAAAAGAAAAGAATGAACAACGATTTAATTTTAGGAATTAAAAGCGATGAAAAAGAATTAGTTGGATGGGTTTTTCTGAAGGATATAGATTACGCACATGGAAGAGCTAGTATAGGAATTCTTTTATCTTCAGAATCTAGAGGTCACGGGTACGGCCGAATAGCCATGGAGCAAATGATTGATCTAGGGTTTAAACAGCTCCGCTTAAACAAAATCTATTTAACTACAAGAGGAATAAACGAACAGGCAATTGCATTGTATGAAAAAATCGGTTTTGTTACCGAAGGGAAATTAAGAAATCATGCCTATGTGGATGGGAAGTACGTAGATACATATTTTATGGGTATATTAGCTTCGGAATGGAACAAGTAAGCTTACTTCTTCACCATAAAAAGCTAAGCTTACCGACTATCATGAAATTAAAAAAGCTAGTGCTTGTATTGTACAAAAATCACGATTTCATATATCATCTATTTGCCGCCCGTAAGTGCAAATGATAAAACTGTAATAATATACGAAGTACTTTAGTATTTACTAAATAAACTATGAATCTCAGGTAAGAGAGAATTAGAGTGATTATAACATTTTTAAACTTTGTATGTATATGAAACTACAAATCTGGCCACACTAATAACGTATTCTCTCTATTCTAATAAAGTTAAAAATCCTTTGCCTACATCAGGGAAGGATTATTTTTTTATAAATCCTGCTTTAATTGGTTGTTAATCTAAATAAAGGGGAATTACATATATTAAGAGCACACAAAGGGGATAAATATTAGTGACAAATTATAGGTACTATACGGGAACCCTGTTTGTCAGGGAATTAGAACGTTTAAAAGAAGAATATATTCAACTTGATCTCGACGATGTGAAAAGAATGGTTGAAGAAGATATTTTACTGTTAGAAAAAGCGGTGAATATGTTGTCTACGAATACAGTTTATTAAATTAAGCAACTTAATAAAGCATTATCTAACGACTACTGTTAATTCAATTTTAAAAAAGCTACCTCTTTTGACTGGGAAGAGGTGGTCTTTTTCAATTTCCAGACTGGATAGGGCATACTAAGTAAAAAAACGTTTGAAAGCATTTTATAATATTTCCTAGTTTCTAAGAAATATTGCCCAAACAAAAAAGGACATCTCTTCTATGTCCTGTTCCCTCGTATCAGCCCCGCCTACGCTAAATACTATGACAGCCACTCATGCCATCCAACCTATACTTAGTATAAACGAAAGCGTTTACAAAGTAAAGATATTGATGAAATATTCTGTCTATTTTTTTATATTAAACTTATCTATTTCGAATAATATCAAACATGATAGGTGACATTTTTAATGTCTAGAGATTAACTCACTCATTAATCTGTTTAAAGCAATGTGTAATATATCATGTTCTGTATACTCTTGTTCAAAGGCTAGACTTCTTTTTTCTTTTTTCTTCAACAACTTTTTAATTTCATCACATAAATAAATTTGAGAATCCAAAAGTTTTATTTCTTTTCTATCCTTTATTTGTTTAGACATGAAATCAACTCCTTTATGATTCTTTAAGGAACTATTCTATCTTAAAAAGTAAAAATCCTTCTTCTATTACATCGGAATAACGTAATAGGGTTTATCAGAAGGAACCACCTTAGATTAGAGAAAAATGGATCCTGTTTTTTGCTTTTCAGAATTGAATATGTTTTTATAATTTGAGCAACCTACTCAAGCTGCCATAAGATATCATTAGATAAAGTCGTGAAACAGAAAAACCTACCTTTTTAACTGAAAAGAGGTAGGTCTTTTCTGTTTTCACTCTGTATATCGCGTTCAATCTTAGTTACTATAATCATTTTTAAAGGAACCAATCAAGTAGAAGAACCCTTGGATCAGTTCTGTTCACTGTCCAGGGTTCTTTTTCCGGAATAAGCAGCTTTGCATCATACATTCTTGATATGCAAACGTTCCTCTGAGAAGCGAGTAGTGAGAGACATTACGCTTACAAGCAGCACGAGTGAAATGATATATTTAGAATATTATTATTATTATTATTATTGGTGAAAATGATTTAGGAGAGAAAACTATGGAACTCAAACAGTTAAAAATTTTTCAAGTTGCTGCTCGAGAACTAAACTTTACTCGAACAGCTGAAATCCTTCACTATGCTCAATCAAGTGTAACAGCTCAGGTTAAATCTCTTGAGGAAGAACTTGCTGTCCAACTTTTTGACCGGTTAGGGAAGCGAGTTATCTTAACTGACGCTGGAAAGCGCTTTAAGCTATATACGGACAAGGTGCTTGATTTAACCGAAGAGGCAAAGGAGACTGTAGGTGGGAATGAAGAGCCTAGTGGGACGTTAACAATATGTGCTTCAGAAACCCAATGCACCTATCGCTTACCAGCTTTGCTGAAACTATTTCAAGCTCGTTTTCCTAAAGTGAAACTGATTTTTCGACCTGGAATTTCTGAAAATGATTTTGAGGATTTACTTGCTCAAGGTCTCATAGATGCTGTTTTAATATCTATGACTCGCATTAACTCGGATAAGCTGATTGCCGAGCAGCTTGTCGCAGAACCTATTGTTATAGTAAGTCCGCCGAATCATCCTTTAGCCGATAAATCTGAAGTAAGACCCGCGGACCTGAATAGTCAGTCGCTGCTTTTTACTGAGAAATGCGATTATCGAAATATATTTGAAGCGTCACTTGTTGATGCAGCCGTTCAACCGTTATATGACCTTGAACTTGGTGATATAGAAGCCATCAAAAAATGTGTAATGGCTGGAATTGGAATAGCAGCATTACCTAAGCTAGCAGTGGAGAAGGAAATAGAGGAAGGGAGTATGAGTGTATTAAGATGGAAAGGTCCAGAGTTTCCAATCGTAACTCAGCTGGTCTGGCATAAAGACAAATGGGTATCTCCAGCTTTGAGTGCTTTTTTAGATGTAACTAGAGAAGTAATACTGGATCATTAAGGGGATTAGTATTTGAATCTATTTTTATTGAACACCAAGATTGGTTTACATAAATAAATTGATTACATATTATAGAGATTACTAATCGGTTTTTTAGATAGTAACAATCTAAATATTCATCTGTAATGATTGGGGCGGGGCTTGTATTATATATGATAAGAAGTTTGTTGGATATACATATAGTTTATTTATGTTCTCTACTACATTACTATTCTGTATGTGTATTGTCTAAACTACCATAAATATAAGTTACCCGCAGCCTAACAGTTGAATCTACTAATTGTAGAGGTAGAGAAGGTTAAAATTTAATTAAGATATGTATTTGATTTTAGATAATGGGAGGGGTATAAATGAAATCCTATAACTATTTTTGTTCTACTCAAATTGAGGTAGGGATGGGAAAAGCTAAAGAATTGCCAGAAATGCTAAAATCCCTAAATATTGGTTCATCCATTTTCATTGTGAGTGATCCAGGTGTGGTCCGTACAGGACTAGTTTCACCAATTATAACGGCCCTGGAGGCTTCTGGATATCGAGTATTGTTATTCGACTCCATTGAACAAAATCCTCGAGATAAGAATTGCTTGGAAGGTGCTAAATTATTTCGTGAATTTGGTGCAGATGCAGTTGTTGCCATTGGTGGTGGAAGTGCAATGGATACTGGAAAAGCTATTGCACTGTGCGGTCCAAACGGCGGGGAACCATCTGACTATGCAGACGGCCGACTCCTGTATTCAAACATTGCACCAGTTATTTGTATTCCAACTACTTCAGGTACGGGATCAGAAGTTACTCGTTCTGCTGTTATTACAGAAGCATCTACACACCGAAAGATGACACTCAAACATAGTTTGTTAAGACCTGTCTTGGCGATTCTTGATCCTGAACTAACATTCAGTCTTCCGCCTTCTGTTACTGCCGCTACTGGCATTGATGCACTCGTTCATGCGATTGAAGGTTATACATGTAAAGTAACAAATTCTATTTCACAAGCGCTCGGAGCTCAAGCAATGAGAACCATTGTTTCGGCATTGCCTATCGTTTTCCGCGATGGTAAAAATGAAGCGGCTCGTCAAGATATGCTGGAAGGAAGTCTCTTAGCAGGCCTTTGTTTTGGATCTGCAGATGTTGCCTCAGTACACTGCTTAGCAGAAGCGCTTGGAGGACTTTATGATACCCCGCATGGAGTTGCCAACGCAGTGTTTTTACCATATGTATTAAGGTTCAATTCTATGGAGAATAAGCAATTACATGCTACATTAGCAAGGTATATGAACTTTGCCAAGGATTCAGATTCAGATGAAATAGCTGTTGAAAAATTAATTCAAGGAATTATAGAATTAACAGAATCATTAAACATTCCTAAATTGAAAGATTTAGAGGGTGTAAAGAAAGAAGACTTTCCGAGCATTGTAAGGTTGGCCATGCAAAATAACTCAACATCAAGTAACGTCCGTTTAATTACCGAGGGCGATTACATGCAAATTCTTGAACAAGCTTACTTTAACCGTGTAGATCAAAATTGGGATTCTGAAGTAGAGAACTTAAATTAAAAGATAAAGATTAAATACTGGTCCCCAATCATCAGGCTGTGTCTAACGATTGGGGGCCAGTTTATAAATAGTATCTATTTATTTTTAATCAGAAGATACGTAATACCAGTTTTTGTGTACTTTTTATTGAAAATAAAAAGCCCTACTTTGACTGAGGACTTTTTTTAGGTTTATACTTTTTACTTATTTTCTAAAACATACTTTTTCCTCGTTTCCCTCATGCTCAAAACTACACCCAAAAGTACAATGATTCCACCAATAAATTGGTTTATGCCTACCACTTCATGAAGGAGTAGAACAGAAAATAACACACCAAAAATAGGAACAAGATTCATCAGCGTCATCGCAGAACTAGAAGATAATTTGCGTAATCCAAAATTATATAATAAAAAAGCGATAACCGAGCAGAAAACGCCTAGGTACAATAAGGTTAGAAATGAACGTATATCTGGTGTTTGCCAGCTTGACTTCTCTATAAAGGCTAATGGAATAAACGTAATAGCTCCCGCCAAAGTTTGATAAAAAGAGATAGTAATCATGGAATATTTTTTGACAACTTTACGAGTTGTGAAGTTATAGAGAGCAAAAATAAAACCTGCTACAATTAATATAATATTACCAATTAATTGCTTATCATCTGTCTGAGTTTCAGGACTATAGGATATTTGATATACACCTATCATCGCTACTCCAATTCCTAGGGCCTTTACCCATGATGTCTTTTTTCTAAAAAAAAGAAATTCCATCAAAACCGTTATAGCAGGATACGACGCTACAATAATAGCGGCATTAGATGCTGTTGTTAGTTCAACTCCTATGTTCTCCAGAGAAAAATAAAGGGTAGTGCCTAGTACACCACTCATAGACATTAACCCCATATCTTTGAATGAAGGCTTTGTTTTATCTTTCCTGATTAAGAGAATAAGTCCTAAAATAACAGCAGCTATAACAAAACGAGCCGCTCCTAATGTAAGGGGTGGAAAAGAGGTATAGGCTATTTTTGTTCCAACAAACGATGTACTCCATAAAAGGACGGCTATTACGGAAGCACTTATGTATAAACCATTTCCACTTCTAACCTTTCTTATTTTTAAGCTTTCTTGTTGTTTCGCTATCATTGTATCCATTATTACACCTCCAAGTAGGATTAAAAACTATATAGTAGCTACTTTTGTAGCAACTAGAATTAAATTATAATTTTTAACCCAAACTGTCAAGGGTACTAATGGTATACTTAGTTTAAAATTATTGACTTTATCCGGGTATTATCAAGGAGGACCAATCATGACACTAGATATAATAAAAATTTTGAAAGATGTAAATTTTACTGAATATGAGGCAAAAGCATATTTAGCTTTACTAGAAAAATCTCCTCTTTCAGGGTATGCTATTTCGTTAAATTCCGGAGTGCCAAGATCTAAAATTTATGAAGTATTAGGAGGACTAGTGGATCGAGGAGAAGTCATGATCAGTCATGAAAATCCCGCTCTATATACACCGTTACCTCCTAATGAATTAATCAACTTGAAAAAACGTAAAGCTGAATCCTCGTTTGAAGTAGCTGAAGAAGCTCTCGAAAATTATTCTTATGTATCTTTAAACAGAGAAAACATCTGGAACATTACAGGTTATGAGCCTATACTAAATCGTACAAAGGAAGCTATAAAAGAAGCTACAGGGCGTATTCTATTGGAAATATGGGCAGAAGATGCCCAGGAACTAAAAGAAGAATTACAAGCAGCAGCCAAAAGAGGCGTAGAAATTTTAATTGTATCCTATGGAGATTTAGTATTTGACTTTGCGCAGGTTCATCAGCATGATGCAAGCGAAGAAATAACCAATGAATATGGCGGACGATGGATTGTTCTAAGTGCTGATGATCGAGAAGTAGTTGCAGGTATATTATCACTTGGTAAGGATAGCCGTGCTGCCTGGACGATGCATCCGGGATTAGTTATGCCAATTACAGAAGTTATCATTCACGACTTGTATATCTATGAAATGATGAAAAAACATCGAGAGATCCTAGAGTCAAGCTTTGGACCGAACCTTATTGAACTTCGTAATCGATTTAAATTTAATTCATCAGGCTATAGCGTAGCAGCAAAATTAGGATTGATTAAATAGCCAGTATTAATGCATATATACCAATAATAAAGTTACTTATTATAGTCACTGTTATTGCTAGCTGTAACATGTTTTACGCAAACTAACTTCGTATAGGGGATGTCTTCATGGTTAATAAGGGCATTTATTTCCTGAGATCTTGAATATGACCATAATAACTTATGTTAGACGGTGAAATGAACTCTGTCTTGATATTATCAAATCAGAAACATAATTCTTAATAAAGTGGAAAATGATAGTAGTAATCTTATAAGGAGAATAGATGATGAGAGATCATGATGATCAAACGAACGAGGGATTAAATCAAATATTTGAAATCATCAATGCAAAAGGGGACATACGGGAATTAAATCAAATAGTAAAGAAATCCAAAAAGGAGCTCAATCAGGACAAAGACGATACTAAACCATAAAATTAAATAAGCTTAAGAAATCATTCTTAAAAGAACCGATTAAGTAAAAGAATTCTTGGAGCAGTAAGCTTTTTCCAAGGATTCTTTTTTAGATTATGAGGTTTTTATAGATCGTTGATATGACTAAATTCTTTGGATAGTTAAAAGAAAAGAGCATGTATAAAAAAGCCCGCATTCTATATTAAAAATCCACCTGTCCTGCAAACAATGGGTGGCATTTTAATAATTACTTTAACATCTTATAACTGATTTAAATAGATTGTCCGTAAACGTATAAGAAAGGGCAGCATTCTATTGAGGAAAGTGTCCTTAATGCAACATAACGTGTGTGAAAATTAATTGTATCATGATGTTTCTTTGAAAAAGTTGAAACGATAAATACAAAAAGACTTGCTCAAGGTAAAAAGCAAGTTAAAAGAAAGATAATCACGTGGTAATTCCATTATAATCCACAAATAGTGAGCGTATATTAAAATATAGTTACAATCAAATTAATTCATAAAAAAGATCAATTGATCTTTTTTAATTGGTGGCAATTACATAACGTAAACACTAGCAACCTGAAAGGAGTTAGCTAAAAAATTCTATTACTTCTTTCATAAGAATTATACCTTAAAATAAAAAGCACCCGTGGAGGCGAGCGTTTTTATAAACTTAACGTGTAAAGGAGAAGCAATTCGTCAGCAAAGGGAGGAGGCTTAGTAGTTACAGGACATGCTCGTTTTGTTGTAGTTATACGTATTTAAAGTAATTCAACAAACATCCATTATCAAAGTACTATTTCGTTAATTGATTATACATTTCCTCTAGCTCTGAAAAAGAGATATCTTTAGATGCATAACCTACAGCAGCATCCACAATTCTATCAAAACCTTCAGGTGAGATACTTTCTGCTTTGAGGTATCGCTCATACTGCTCTAGTTGCTCTTGCTGGTTTTCTAAATCCCTCTCTTTCCCTTCGTAATCAGGAGCTTTCATAGTTTCGATATTTTTCTTAACAACATCAACATACCGTCTTAATTCTTCCACGCTTATCATTCTCCTTACATTTTTGAAGTAATACATAGGTCAAAAATATGAAACGCTGGGAAGGTAAAGGGACACTTTCCCTTTATAAATATTGTGTTAACCTTTCAAAATTATACATCCGAAAACTAAAACACCCATAAAAGGGTGCTTTTTGAAAACCTTCTTTATTGAAAGGAGAGACCATTCACCCGCAACGGGAAGGACGGACTGCTTATAGTATGTGTTATTTTCTTAAATTTATATGTCAAATAGAAGAGGCGATTGAGCAAAAAACTATTAAACAAACTAACAGTATGAAGAAGCGTGCTCTTTCACATAGAAATTGATATGAGATGATGCGAGGTTTTATATGAAATACTTTCTTGTATTGAGCTTTTTAATTTAGCTGCAATCCATCACTTCTAGAGAGTAACCAGGGCAGGATTAGCTATTGGTTCTTTTTTGTAACATTAAATATTAAACAATGATAGGTTACTTTTATTCCGTTCTCATTACGATAATCATTTTCATATAGGTTGATTAATTCACGAAAAAAAGAAGGGCGTTGACAGTAGCTTTCCTCGTTACTGTTACTTGCTCCAATCTTTTTTATTGATGTAAAAAATGCCTGAACCGTTGGAAAATATTGAACCTCTAGTTTCTCCATTTTTGATAGTTTAAATGGATGCTCTCTCAATGGAACTAATGCTTGTTCACAAATTTGAGACAACTCTTCAAGAGAAAAAAATGATTGGCCAGGTGAACTGTTACTGAAAAGACCAAGCTTTTGTTTCGCATGACTGTAGCATGAATGAAGCTCTTGAAATGTACGATTTCCAAAGGTTGAAAATAGAAGGCTGCCTGTAGGCTTAAGTTGTTTATACAATTTTTTTATTGTCGTATGAAGACTATTAAACCACTGAAATGTTGCATTCGAAATGATAAGGTCATAATGTCTTTCTATACTTAGTTCCTCGATATCTCCACATATGAATGAAACTCGATCTTCCATTACTTTTTTCTTTGCTAACTCAATCATTCCTGATGACAAATCAACTGCTGTAATAGTAGCCCTAGGAAATTTTTTGCACAATAATTGTGTTAAATAACCCGTACCGCAGCCAATTTCAAGAATAGTTATTTCCTGGTTGAAGAAATTGGTAGAAAGCTGGTCTATTAACTGGTTTGCCATACTTTTTTGTACATCGGCATAAGCATCATAAGTTTTAGCATGATTATTGAACCTTTTCTTTAAGAGTTGCTTATTAATCATAAATGAGCTCCTTTTCGAGAAATTTTTCTATAAGTTGCGTACATTGCTGAGGCTTCGTAAAAAAAGGAATATGACCAGCTTTTTCTAGGATACACAGCTGCACTTTTCCACCAATCCTTTCAGCTATGAAAGAAGAAGACTCAGGTAAACATATTTGATCATCTCTTCCATGGATCAATAAACAAGGAGTTTGAATTTGATTGAGTTGCATTCTAACATCTTTTTGAAGTAAATAATCCAGCCCTGTAAGGAGGGAGTGCGTACTATCTCCTTGATAATCACGCTGAGCAACTTCAACAAACTGATGATGAAATTCTTCTTCTTTTTCAGATTTAGCGAACATAGCGTTATAAAATGCAGTAAGTGTTTTTTCTTTATTGCGCTGTAGCTGTTTTTTCATACGTTCAACGATACGTTGCTCCCATCCAAATGTATTATGCACGTCGTTTGTAAAGCGACTAGTTCCGCCAATTAATATGAGTCCTTCTATCTTGTTAGGGTATAAACTTGCAAGTTCAAGCGTTACAAGGGAACCTAATGACCAACCCATTAAATAAACAGTACCTTGAGTAGAAGTAAGCAATTGAATTGCACGTTCTCTAAAGTTACTTAGTTCTTTTACACCTCTCCAGTCTGTACACAAAACGTTACATATAGTAGACAATGATTTTATGATTGGATGAAACGCTGCTTTTTCCATTCCCCATCCGGGAAATATTATAATAGTGGATGGTTTCATTGAATCACACTCATTTCTTTTCCAATTAGAGAAATTCTCTTTATGGCCCAATCTAAATCTTCTCGAGTATGATCGGCTGTTACAGTAAAACGAATTCTTGCTTTATTTTCAGGAACAGTAGGGGGCCTAACTGCAATAGCAGCAATTCCTTCTTTCTGTAAACGCTCTGCAAACTGCATTGTTCTTTTGTTTTCTCCCGTCAAAATTGGAATGATTTGAGATTGACTTTTACATGTGTTAAATCCTTCGTATGTAAGTGCTTTTCTAAAAAATAGTGCATGTTGTTGAAGAAGTGCGCGACGCTCTGTGTCTTGTTGCACCTTTTCAATCGCAGCCGTTATTGCACCGAGTATAGCAGGGGGAAGAGCAGTTGAATAAATGAATCCTCGCATTCTATTTTTCAAATAATCTATGAGCCACTGTTTTCCAGTAACATAAGCTCCAAATGACCCTAGCGCTTTACTAAACGTTCCCATTTGAATATCAATTTTATCTTGCAGATCAAGAAAATGCGCATATCCTTCACCATTTTTTCCGTATACACCGCTTGCATGAGCTTCATCAACCATTAACAGTGCGTTATATTGCTCTTTTAATTTAACAAGATCCTCGAGCTTGGCAAAATCACCATCCATGCTGAAAACAGTATCTGTTACAATTAACTTCCGTGACTCCAAGGGAACTTTTTTTAATAAATTTTCTAGGTGGTTCATATCGTTATGGCGATAGCGCTGCAGTTTTGCACGGCTCAGTAGGGCGCCATCAATGATACTTGCATGATTTAACTTATCGCTGAAGATGAAGCCATTACGCGGAACCAAGGCTGAAATGATTCCTAGGTTTGCATTATAACCACTATTGATAATAAGTCCTGCCTCAGCTTTTTTCCAATTAACAAGTGCTTTTTCTGCTTTCTCATAAAGAGAGTGATTTCCTACTATTAAGCGTGAAGCTGTTGCTCCTATTCCATATGTCATCACAGCATCACTCATTGTTTTCTTCAGCCCCTTATCTCCTGCGTAGCCTAAATAGTTATTAGAGGCAAGGTTTAACATCTTATGTCCATTGACTGTAAGCCATGGTTGTTCAGCAAATTCTGTAGTAACAAGGTGCCGTTTTTGAAAAATTTCATCTAAATAGGCAAGTTCTCTTTTTATATCTTCTTCCCAATACAATGCACTTTCACCACCGAAAACAATATATGTTAACTTAATTTTATTTAAAGTTAACAATTATATCTAATCACGCCTTTAGAACAGTGTCAAGATAAAATAATTTAAAGAAGAGATACTAGAAGATTGTCTCCACATACCCTACTACAGTTCATTTTTTGAATCTCATGAGTACACATGCAGCCTTACTTCGGTACCTAAATAAAACGTAAAGAATCAATGCTTTTTTCAATAATCATTTGAAGGTGTTTTGAAAACAATGAGGAATACCTAATATTGGTCGTGGATTTTAGAATAAGGAGGAATCTCAAGTGAAGGGTCAAGAATTACAGTTTTATAACTACCATGTATGGGCAAATCAAAAGATTTTTAGTCACTTAAAAGGCTTGCCTCAGGATATTTACCACAAGGAGGTCAAGAATGTTTTTTCTTCAGTATCGGAGGTGTTAGGACATATTTATGCTACTGATACTATATGGTTAAGTGTCATGTCAGGTTATAGTTTTGATGAAATTATCAAATCAGGAAAACAACTAAGAGAGAATATAAAAGGCAAAAGCATCGAGGAAATGGAGATGATGTTTCTTAACTTATCTGAGCAATTTAAAGCATTTTTTGACCACCAAGATAACCTTAATCAACTCGTTTTCTGCGCACATCCTAATTTTGGCCAGCTAGAAACTAATCTATTTGAATTAATCCAACATGTAGTTAATCATGGAACATATCATCGTGGAAATATAACAGCTATGTTACGCCAAATGGGATATCCTGGAGTTATGACTGACTATGTTGCTTATTTATATGCAACGAAGGTAAGTAACAGTTAGATATCTTAAAGCGTTCTAAGTTAAAAACTCTCTAAAAATTAATCTTAATAATAAGTTAAGAGGATGATTTGATAACTGCAATTCATCTTACTTCAAAAGTTCTGTAAAGGGTCGCGTATTCTTATAGGAATGTTGAGAATGCGGGCTGAAGAAGAGTATTTGAGTAGAAATGAGAGAGGATTTTACATCATCTAAGTCCCAACATTTGTACTAAAAATCGTATAAAAAACGTAAAAGTCTGAGCATATTCGTACTTATTAATTAAGTTCTTTTCTTAAGAAGAAGCTGCCAAACAGGCAGCTAATAATACAACTCTAATTTTCTTTTAAGGTTTTGCGTTGCCAGGAGGCTTATTAGTTGGAAAAATTGCTTTTCCCACGTCTTCTGCTGCAATTACCGGATCTACCGTATTGCTATTTGGTTTGCCTTTCTGACTATTGCCTTTATCGCGTTTCTGACTCATTTTTAAATCTCCCTTCAAATTTAGTTACATTGTTAAGATGAGTTAATAGAGCGTAGCTTATTCAACCCATTGTCTTTTTTAATTATATTTATTTTATTGGTGTAAACAGGTGTCTAAGGTTCTAAAGAATCTCCTTTACCACAGTATTATTCCTTTTTTAATACCAATCTAGAACTTAAAAGTCCTTTTACCGGGACTTATCAGACAATAAGCTTCATTAGATAGTTGTTGGATAGGGCATTTGTTTTCTTAAACCGAATATATATTAGATGATTAAAACAAGTTAAGGTGGATTAGACATGGATAAAAGAGTCATTTTTGACTTTGAAGTCGATTTTACTAATGGCGGTGGAATACAAGGACAGGAATTTCGTCTTGATATTGATAGTGATGATATCTCTGATGAAGAATTGGCTAAATATATTGTAAAAGATATGAGACTACTAATGGTGGGTGAGGTAAGGATACTGAACAAGAGAATTATTAGTGAGAAACATAAACGAAAACCTGCTGATGAAGATAGTGAAAAATAAAAAACTTATATGTTTTTTTGTTTTAATCACATATGCATAGTAAAAAAAGAAGTTACCAAAAGGTGACTTCTTTTTTATTTAACCTTCTATCCTATCACTAACAGTAAGGAGCCGGTTCCTTTTAGCTTAGTTAAATTAATGGATTTATGGCTGGAAGATCAGCTTGGACATGCTGTTTTGTCTGAAAAACTGCTTGATCCGATTGAGATGATGGTATCTAAAAAAGCAGATTCATATATTGGAAAGTTTCAAACATTCATTGTGCAAAATCATTATTTATTTAATTAGTCTGCTATGTAAAAGTTGCCTCAATAGTCCAATCTCCAGCATATAAAAACCAGCACTTCTTACATCGCCAGTTATATCTTTCAGTTCTTTTTCTTTCATTACCAAAGATTTTGCTCTTACGTTCGCGCCATCCATATCTAACAACCAAATGATTCGTTCTTAATCAGTTTTTGATATTGACAGATTGATTATATTTTGTGAGACTTAATATACATAATGTTCATTAGTTTACATCATGTGCAGAATGTATGTTGTTGATACAGGGTAGTTTAATTTAAATAGTTAATCATCAGAAAAGGCCTAAATGGCTGCACCTATACAAGTCATAATCATATGCCTGAGACTCAATAAAAGTTATACAAGGAGACGAACAATGTCTAAAAAAGCAAAAGTAGATCCTAGGATAAAAAGAACAAATAAATACTTAAGAGACGCTTTAGTTGAACTTCTTAAAGAGAAAGACGTTACATCCATTACGATTCAAGAAATTACGGAAAAAGCAGAATTAACGCGGGGAACCTTTTATTTGCATTATCAAGATAAGCAAGACTTTCTCATGCAGAGTATGAATGAAGTTCTAGAAGAGCTAATAGAGAAAGTAAAACCAAAACAAAATAATGAGGATTCTTCAGAAGTAGAAGGAAAAAATGAATCCGTTTCTTTCTTAAAGCTTTTCGAATTCATCTATGACCATGCCGATTATTTTAAAGTCATGCTAAGTGATCGAGGATTACCTCAATTTAGAAGTCATATGACGGAAATTGTAAAGAAAAGAGTGTATGGAGAGCTAATCTCTTCGATTGGAGAAGCAGAGGATGGACTTGATATCCCTAAAGATATCCTGATTAGCTATATCACATCAGCTCATATAGGTGTCATTTGTTCTTGGTTAGAAAGTGATATGAAATTTAGCCCTGCATTTATGGCTGAAAAATTAACCAGTCTAACACTTTTAGGGCCAATTCGAGTGGCAGGTTTAGAAAATAAAATAAAGCTTCCTTACTGAAGCTTTATTTTTTAGTTTGTTCAAATGCGGATAAATATCTTTCTTCTTTACCATAGCTACTGTGATGGTTTGAAGAAACATGAATGCCGCATTTTTAGTTTTTTACAATCAAGAAAGGCAGAAAGGAATTGTAGTATGAAAATAGAAAAACACTGGGGGATTGCTTTACTTGCAGTTTTAGCTATTGGTCCTGGTTTAATGTTAAACACTTCATTAAATTCTATACGTGAAATTCTCCAACAAACGTTTAACGATCAATCTTATATTTCGATAACACCGGTTTTACTAGGGGTTATAAGCTTTGCATTTTGTATTCCGTTTGGACCTATCCTTCGACATAAGATAGGGGAGAGAAGGACTTATGTTCTTTCGATGTGTTTGTTTCTTATAGGAGCTATCGTAAGTATAGCTTCTAACAGCTTCTTAGGAATGGGTATTGGTCGTTTTTGTCAAGGAACAGGAACAGGTTTAGCACTTATGATGATGATTCCAATGCTGGTTCTTTCTTTTCCGATTCAGAAACGGAACTTGGCATTACTGATTCTTATCGGCGGATTTTATGGATCTAGCGTTGTCGGTATTTTTCTGGGAATGTTAGTGAACAGCTACGGCCATTGGAGAGGGTTATTTTATATAGCGGCCGTACTTTCCTTAATGGGAATATGCTTCAGCTACAAATTTTTAACAAATGATCACGCCAAGCAACAGCACAAACATCATGAACCATTTGACATCATCGGTGTAGCGTTAATGTTTATGGTTACCGCATTTATTACGTTTACATTACTTAATCTCCAAAAATCAGGATGGACATCTACTTATGTATGGATAGGCATAGTAGGAAGCGTCATTTTTTTATGCTTTTTATTTATAGCAGAATGGCATATTAAAAATCCGTTAATTCCCTTTAGATTAGTGGCTTCTCGAAAACCAGCTCTCGCTATCTTAATTGCTGTTATAGGCAATATTAGTATGAGTTTAACTCTTTTATCTCTACAAGGATTGCTTAAAAGCGGATCTAGTTTTGATAAAGGAGACATTTCACTGATCTATATCGGGCTTTTTGCGGGAATAGTGATTGCGGCCATATTAAGTGCCGTATTATATGATAAAGTTGGACCGGGCGTATTAGGTATTATAGGAGCCGTCATTATTATGGGAGTGAACATACAGTGGATGTATTTAGACGGTCATGCTTCTGCATTCCTCTTTGTTAGCAGCTTTGCCGCTTTAATCGCAGGAGTAGGGTTCACAGTTGCTGCAGGTCTTATGGGTGCTGCTTTAGGCGGACCACTACCAAGCTTAGTCCCTCGAATGGTCACGGTTCAATTTATAAGAGTTACAGTATCTGCAGTCATCCCTGTAATCAGTGGTATCGTCTTTGCAAAGGTGTATAAAGATAACCTTATGACGGTAAGTGCAGAGGGCCAGGTTGCTAGTAAAGAAAATTTCACGCAATCTCTACATGTAAAATCTGAAATCATTACTTATCATACATTTTCTACGTTTTCGTGTGTATTGAGCATTGTGGTATTAATTCTTTCATTTTTGATGTTCCTAACAGGTAAAGGCCACAAGCTGGCTCATAAGCCTCATGACAAAGAAAAAAATAAAGAAAAGCTGAGTATCGAAGAGGTTCACCTTAAAAAAGATACTCCCGTTTTTGAGCGTTCGCCTAAAGAGGCTGTTTCGAATCAAGTCATTGGTGACAGCGAGTATAGAGAAGCTTTAAAAAAATTTGGTCAGCCTAAACCTTCTCCTGATAAAATGCTGCATATGAGAGATCAAGAATATAGAAAAGCTCTTAAAAGGATGAAGGATATAGGACAATAAGTTAAACTGAAGAAATTTGAATAAAGAACAGAAAGAGCAAACTCACGTGTAAGGGAGTTTGCTCTTTTAGTTTCTACACGTACTCTTTACAGATATGTTTTATGTAAATTAATAACTAATACAAAAATACAGAGGAGAACCTAGATGAATTCCTTCATTTATTAAAATGAAGAGACTGAATTTTAATAATTCTGTTCAGAACTACCAATTATCCACATGAATTTTTAACTATAATATTCTTCTGTTTAGAAGAATATCTTTTTAGTTAGATAAATTTAGTATGTGAATTCGAGCTGGAGAAAAATTTTAGTGACCAGAATGGGGAAAAAGAGACTACCCTATAAGATAGTGTATGGATATAAAAGGACATTACTTTTGTAGATAACGTCCTTTTACATAGCTAATTATTCTTTTTCAACTACCGTAAAGTATTGGACGTTCCTTTTAACAATGACCAAATCATTTGCTAGATCCAATATTTTACTTTTATCTTCAAATCTATACTGGATGTAGTTCTTTGCACGAATAAGTGATTTAGCTTCAACTAAATGACTTATTTCACCATTAATTAGATGAAACGTTACTTCATACTTTTTCATAAGAAAACACCTCCATAGTATCAATTTTTACTATTACTTAATTTCTGATACTATTTCTTTTGACGGATGATTAAAAAGTTAGTTGTGTTCTATTAGGGCAAACAGAACAAAAAGCATATAACAGAAACAAATTTTAATTGTCACAGGGCACTAAGTTAGGTACATAGCTGTTGTTATTTAGTATATTTTAGATAGAAACAGTACTTATAGCTGTGTTACAATATTCCTGTTATGTAGAGTAAAATTCATTTTATAGTTCTATTTCCTTTTAACTTACTTATTAAAAAGTCCATATTAGGAATGGAAATGAGTTTACATAGGAAGGTTTCTAAAACTGATTTAGAAATGAAATGGAGAGGGATCTGTGGAAAGAAACGAATTTAGAAGACAAAAAGCACTTCGATCAAAAGAGAAGAGAAAGAAAAAGCTTAGTCAACATAATGCCTTAAACCTATCACTAATCTTTATATCAATATGCATTGTTTGTCTGCTAATCAACTTATCATTGAGATAGAAAAACGTTCACTAAAAAGAGTATGTAAAAGAGAGGAAGACAATTTAATATGAGTAATCAACAAACAGTGGCCGAAAGCTCTAACATCAAAGTGCTGCCGATTATTACGTCGTTTCTTATTGCTGGATTTATTGGTTTATTTAGTGAAACGGCTTTAAATATGGCGTTAAAGGAGCTAATTTCTGGCTTTGGTATTCACGAAACAACCGCACAGTGGCTGACAACAGGGTATCTGTTAACATTAGGAATCCTAGTACCTATTTCAGGTTTTATTCTTCAGCGTTTTACAACCAGACAGCTTTTTATAGCATCTCTAATCTGCTCCATCATTGGAACATTTATTGCCGCTATTGCACCAACATTTGGGGTACTCATGATTGCCCGTGTCGTGCAAGCCGTTGGAACTGCTTTACTTTTACCGCTTATGTTTAACACGATTCTTGTTATTATCCCGCCGCATAAACGTGGAAAGTCAATGGGGATTATCGGCCTTGTTATTATGTTTGCGCCAGCTGTTGGACCAACCGTATCAGGCTTAATCTTAAAAACATTAACGTGGCACTGGATTTTCTGGATTTCACTTCCGCTGTTATTTGTTGCCTTAGTGTTTGGAGCTTTCTTTATGCAGAACGTTACCACACCAACGAAGCCAAAAATCGATATAATTTCTGTTGTTCTTTCAACAGTAGGTTTTGGAGGAATTGTGTTTGGATTTAGCAGCGCTGGAGAAGGCGGAGGCTGGGGAAGTCTACAGGTTGTTCTAACTCTTGTGATTGGAACCATTGCATTAGTGGCATTCTCTATTCGTCAAACGAAGATGAAAGAGCCAATGCTAGACCTTAAAGCCTTTAAGTATCCCATGTTTACAATCGGTCTTCTGTTAATTCTAGTCTGCATGATGGTACTGCTGTCTGCGATGATGATTTTACCTTTATACTTACAAACATCATTAGCTTTATCAACCTTTGCCGCTGGTCTAATGCTTCTTCCTGGAGGAGTGATTAACGGAATTCTTTCACCGGTTATGGGCGGATTATTTGACCGCTTTGGTCCCAAATGGTTAGTTATCCCTGGTCTTGTGATTGTAGCCGGCACCATGTATGGTTTTTCAACCGTAACGCTGGAAACGTCAACAGGGTTTATCGTTGCTCTGCACATTGCGCTTATGATAGCCATTTCGATGATTATGATGCCGGCTCAAACAAACGGATTAAACCAGCTTCCACCTGAGCTGTACCCGCATGGAACAGCGATTATGAACACTTTACAGCAGGTTTCAGGCGCAATTGGAACAGCTGTTGGAATCTCCATTCTTTCATCAGGTTCAAGAAGCTTCCTTGAGACGGTATCAGATAAAATGGATCCATTAAATCAAGTTCTTGCCTTTACCAATGGTGTTCAGCATGCGTTCATCTTTGCGATTATTGTTTCAATTGTTGGATTGGTTATCTCGTTCTTTATCAAGAGAGTTAATGTTGAACAAAAAGCACATTAATAAAAAACACAGACCATTGGATGGTCTGTGTTTTTTTGTAATAGGCGGACACTATAAGAAGAACTAGATAAAGTACATTGAGGTGAGTTCACTTATGATATCAAAAAACACTTAGGATTTACTATCTATAATAGCGATTCCGTGGTTATCGTTGTTTTTTATAGGAAAACACAGCATAAGACGTTATGCGTTAGCAGAGATTTTTATTATTATCTTTGAAATTATTAATCATTTGTATGGGCATCAGAGGAAGTGGTGGAGATTTTATGATAAAAAAGATTCGTTTATAAAAGATGAACTTCCTTTTAGTATTGGGCCTTATATGCCTGCCTCTTTCAATGTGGCTGCTTAAATCTTCGTATGGAAACTTTAAGAAGTTTTTACTACTGAATATTGTAGTTGATGGAATCTTTGCTTTTTTCTTCATTGATGTTCTTAAAAGGTTGAAAATTGTAAGTCTAAACCGGTTAAATCATTTTCAATTTTTTATCTACCTTCACTACAAAGCATATTTGTTATATGGAGTGCAGTATTTATTTGAAAAGGCAAAAAAATGGAGTTGATTTAAAAACTTAAGTAGAACTATGTAAGCACCTTTTAAAGTTTTACAGATATAGACACCAATCTTATTATTCAAGCAATTGAAAATGAATTAGGTAGCCAAATTGTTGAGATCAAATTGACAAACGGAGATACTGTATCAGTCATGACTGATTAGTAATTGGCTTATGTTGTATTTCAATCTTTAATGTAATTAAAGTTAAATATATAGAAGAGAGAGCTGTTTTCAGGAATCAGCCCTCCTTTTTTATGTTTCTATAAATCATTCATATAGATAGTATTCCAAATAATACAGCCACAATCGTCATAACTAACGCTGTTCCAATGGCATACTTGGCAGCAAAGCGAATATGGTCACCTATATCAATACCTAGGAGTCCCACTAAGACATAAATAGAACCTTGAAGCGGACTTAATAGATGCAAGGGTTGTCCCAGTAGAGAAGCTTGGCCAATTTCTAGTGGAGGGATACCAAAGTGCGCAGCCGTTTCAGACATAATAGGAATAATCCCGAAATAGAAGGGAGCATTTGCCATGAAAAAAGTAAATGGCATACTTATAAGCGCAACAATTACTGTTAATTTTGGTCCAAGAGCATCAGGAATAACTGCTATTAAAGTATCCGCCATAGCTTTAACAATACCTGTTCCATCTATAATTCCAGTAAATATACCTGCAGCAAATATCATGGAAACCACCGTTAATATATTTCCTGCATGAGCATGTAAGCGCTCTTTTTGATCTTGTAAATTTGGGTAATTAACAATCATCACGATAGCAAAACCAATCATAAACAAAGCTGGTAACGGCAAGAACCCTAGAACTAGAGCAGTTAGAAGTAAAAGTGTTAGGATTAAGTTGAACCAGAATAATTTTGGGCGCTTTATTGATGCATCCATTCCTACATCAAGAGCTGCAGCAATTTCATCGTTGAATTCTGTATCTATATTGATAACTCCTAGTCTTTTACGTTCACGTCGTCCAAGAAAATAAGAAACCCCTAAAACCCAAATCGTGCCTGCAATCATAGAAGGAATAAGTGGTAACAGTAAGTCCGTTACATCTGCTTTTACCGCCGCCGTAGCTTGTACAGCAGGACCACCCCACGGAGTCAAATTCATGATACCCATTGCTAGGGCAGGAATACAGGCTAAAATAAGTTTATTCATACCTAATCGATTGTATAGTGGGAGAAATGCAGTTACTACAATTAGATATGTAATGGTACCGTCACCATCTAGAGCAACTATCAGAGAAAGTACTGCAGTACCCATCACGATTTTTAAAGGATCGCCGCCAACCATCTTTATAATTCTTGCGACCAGAGGATCAAATAATCCTGTATCAATCAGCACGCCAAAATATAGAATGGCAAAGATAATCATAATTGCTGTCGGAGCAATGGTTTCAAGACCCTTCATCATCATTGGTCCTAAATCAGTGAATCCGCCCAATAAAGCAAAAACAATAGGAACCACCGTTAATGCACTAAAGGCAGACAAACGCTTACTCATAATTAAATACATAAATACTACAATCATCGAAAAACCTAAAAATGTTAACATATTATACCCCCTCTAGAACTTTCTTTCATTTTCCCTCTTGTTTATCTTTAATGTCATACTTTTTAAATTCTCATGAAACTATCTAACTATCATTCTTTATTATAAAGCTGCTTTTCACAATCATTTATGAGTAAAAATAATTAGGTACCTTTTACAATTTATTGCTTTAAAAAATATTCCTAGAATGAATGTAAGGGTTTACAAAAAAGCTAACGTGAATTCCCCCTTAAGCCTACTGGATATATAGAATCATTAACAAATTATTTTCTATTCTCGTGTTCCTTAACCAATCACTCCTTTACTAAAATCTTTTGTTGATGATTGCTTAGAACCAAAGGTAGTGCTCTCATCATTTGCGTGTTAACAAGCAAAATACAAGTGTTAGAGTTAATAAACTTATAGTCACTTTGTAATATCTTAGTAGGGGAGCAGTCAGATATCTCCGGATGATATCTAAAAATGATTTTACAGAACTAACTATATTCATTATTACAACCCATCGTTTGAAGTAATAATTATTACTTTTTATTTAATTGTTGTAATAATTGTGACTATTTAAAAGTATACTATCATGGCTTCTAATGAAAAGTAAATGTTTTTTTATAGAAATGAAAAGTGAAAGGGAAGTATTAGACTTAATTAAAAAAATAAAAAAGTGGTAAAAACATAAAATATCGAATTATTTTATACATTCGATATTTCATGCTTTTACCACATTCGTAAATTTAATCAGTGTAATGATAATTAATTTTTGTAAGGACTGAAGTGATTTTATCGAGACGATCCTTTGTCTTTTCTGGATAATTTATAGCTATCGCACTTACAAGATAATCGGCCACAAGTAGCGACGCTATAGGTGAATTATGAAAAGCGATACTACTCGAGCTACAAGTCAGTACTAAATCTGAGTACTTAACTAAAGGAGAAGAATAACTGTCGGTAATTGAAATGACCTTGGCATCGTTACTTTTGGCAGCTGTTACAAACTCAACAGTTCTTCTAGCGTACCTTGGAAAGGAGGTTGCAATAACTAAATCTTTAGAAGTTAAAGTAATTCCTTTATCCACCCAATCACTTAAGTCAGAGACAATTAGCTCACAGTTTCCGAGTAGTCGATTAAGCCCAAAAGATAGATGCTGTGCCACGGGTAAACCACTTCTAACGCTTGTACAAAATATTCGGTCTGCAGAGACAATCATTTCTAACGCTTTATTTAGGCTCTCTGTAGAAATCATTTCTACTGTTGATTGAATGTTATTGAATTGACTTTCTGCACAGCGCATCCACAAATCACTCTCATCTAAGCCCTTCAAATTTGTTTCTAATCTGATTTGAGGAGCAGCATTGTTACGTAAAAGCTCCTGAAGTCCTTTTTGAAACTCTGCATATCCAGAATAGCCTAGACTAAAAGCTAATCTCATTATCGTGGTCGTACTAGTTTTTACTGTCAAAGCCAATTGATCAACCGTTAAAAAAGCTACATCGACAGGATTTTTAAGGATATAGTCTGCTACTCTCCGTTGAGTTTCTGTTAGTTGTGAGATATTATCTTTTAATTTTAATATTGGATTTTCCATACCTTCGCTCCAATTAAACAGATTATATTGTAAATTTTATTTTTTTAAGCATATAAAAAGTATTTATCACAATACTTACTTGAATTTTAGCATGTTTACTTTTTTATGTAAAAATGTTTCTTCTAAGTAATAAAGCTTAGGATATGTTTTTCCTGTGCTTTATTTATAAAAATAGATTTACTTTATTAGGCACCGGTGATAAGATACATTTAAGGTTGTTGTAATAAATATTACTAAAATATTAAATGTAGTAATATTTATTACTTTATTTATTTTTTACGATGTTTTTCTATCTTTTTCAAAAATGCAGCAAATAAACTGTAGATATTCTGCGAATAGGAGGGGGGCAATATCTAATTTTATTACTTTAATTTTGTAAGCGTTATCCTGAGTAGAGCATTGATTAGAATATATTAAAATCGAAGAGGAGTGTATATCAGTGAGTAATTTAGCACCAGTATTATCTGAAGACATTATTAAGAGAGCAAACCTTCTTAACACAACTCTTATATCCGATGCAATGGGGTGTACAGGCTCAATGGATTATAAAATTAAGCCTGTATCTACAGGAATGAAGGTAGTTGGAACTGCTCTAACTGTAAGTTTAAGACCTGGAGATAACTTATTTCTTCATCAGGCAATCTATGATGGTACAGAAGGATATGTACTAGTTGCTGATGGAAAGGGGCATACGGCAAATGCTTACCTTGGAGAATTAATGGCAGCTGCAGCTAAAGCTATTGGACTTGAGGGGATTATTATAGATGGGGCAGTTCGGGACAAAGAGACCCTTAGTCAATCAGGATTTCCTATTTTCTCAAAAGGATTTATTCCAAATGGCCCCTTAAAAGACGGGCCAGGTGAGTTACATAAACCTATTTCTTGTGGAGGAGTATCCGTCATTCCAGGAGATCTAATTATAGGTGATGATGACGGAGTTGTTGTAGTTCCAAAAGAAAAGATTGAAGAGGTTCTTTTTAAAGCTGAAAAAAAACTAGAGTATGAGAAAACGCGTTTAGAAACGATCGAAGCATTTGAAAAAGCGCGTCTGCAAGGTGAATCTGGAGGTAACATTCAACCTTCATGGTTAAGAGAACAGATGAAAGCATATGGATTATAAACAGAAGGGGGAGCTTTAAAGTGAAATTAGGTTTTATTGGATTTGGAGAGGCGGCCTTTGAGTTATCAGTTGGCTTAAAAGGCGAAGGTTTAGAAACCATTTTTGCTCATGATGTTATGATAGACCATCCTACATATGGTCCACAAATTAAAGAACGAGCTGCTCAAGCTCAAGTAAAACTTCTTTATAGACCTGAAGAAGTTTTAAAACAAGCAGATATAGTAATGGTAGCAGTACCCGCAGATAAAGCACTTGAAGTTAGTGAAATGCTAAAACCATTTATAAAGAAAGATTGTATCTATGTAGATGTATCAGCTTCCACTCCTATCGTGAAACAAAAAGTTAACACAAATATACAAGAAAAGAATGCATTCTTTGTGGATGCCGCAATGCTAGGTCCCCTGCCGGTTTATAAACATAAGGTTCCTATTTCAGCAAGTGGTAATGGTGTAGATCGACTGATTTCCTTAATGACTCCGTACGGTATGGACATAACTAAAGTAAGTGAAAAACCTGGTGATGCCTCTGCTGTAAAACTAATTCGCAGCATTTATATGAAAGGTGTAGTTGCTCTTTATCTAGAGTTATTAGAAGCTTCTCATGAATTTAATGTAGAACAATTAGTCTTAGATTCTATTAGTGAAACTCTAGATAGTAAGAGCTTTAGAGAAACAATGAACCGATTAGTAACGGGGACTTCTATACATGCGTTAAGAAGATCAATTGAGTTAGACGGCTCTATTCAAATGCTAGAGGCTTCTAATTTAAACTCGGTTATGTCTAAAGCAGCAAAAAGTAAGTTAGAAACATTAGCATCATTTAATTTGAAAGAGAAGTTTAAAGGACAAAAGCCAGACCACTGGTTGGATGTTATCAAAGCGTGTAAAGAAGATGCTGCTGTAAACAATTAAATAAACTAATTTATTGTATCAATAGTAAGATACGGGGGGATTTACTTGGGAACATGGAATTTTCAAAGCGGTTCTATTTGGTTAGAAAAGGGGTTCATTCCAAATAAGTCTACAGGTATAACAGTTACTCATAAGAATGCCAGAGATATTCATTTATCAGAATCAAATTTAATTGTAACAACCCTAGGGGGTTTTTAATGTGGGTGGTTACTGTAATCAATGCTTATTCAAGAGAAAATAATATTATCATGTTTGAATTTAAAACAGAAAGGGAGGCAAGAGAAACTTCCGTGAAATTACAAAATCATAAAATTTTTTCTGAAATTATCTGTTATTATAATCCAGCTTCTCCCCTAGCTGTTAACTGAGTTCTTTTAGGTTTAGGAAATCTACTTAAAAAAGATAGTGAAGAAGACCAAACAAAATGAATGAACAAGCAAATATGGTAATTCTCCAGAGCTTGATAATAAAAGAGATATAAACGTTATGTTTAAAAATAAGATAGTGTTGGTAACCAATGGCGGCACAGGAATTGGAAAGGCTGCTTCCCATGATCAAACTTGTGGAAATTAAAAAATACCTCATATGACACTTATATAAAAGATAATTGCAGGTAAGGAATTGTAAAAGAGGTTACAGGAAGAACTGTAACCTCGATGTTAAACTTCCATTCCTTTAAAAGTGTCGCTAAGGGAGTTATTTAACTCAATAAACTGTTTTTCTATAGGGGTAAATTCATAATTTAGGCGAGAGATGAGATAAAAGTCAGTGTATCTATAGGTTGATGGAACTTCTAAATAATTGTTGATGTTATAACGATTTGCGATACGCTTAGATACTAAGGAAATACCCATACCCATTAATGCAAATTGTACTAATGTTTCTGGATCACCCACTTCAATAATGTCACCTTGTTCAATATTTAAGCTCACATAAATATTATGTAGTATTGTCATGTACAAGCACTTATCAGATAGTACAAGTATATTTTTTTGTCTTACATAATCATCAAATGTTGTGTGTTGATCAATCCCTCGACCAATTACAACCATTTCTTCTACTCCTACTTCTTTATACCTTATCTTTTTGTTGTTTAATGATCCAATTGTATAAGCTACATCAATTTGTCCAAGTAGAACTTGATTTTCAATATATTCGGTTGAACCGGTTTTTAACGTTACTGCTAAATCGGGATATGTGTTATAAAGTTTGTTTAAAGCGCTTGAGAATTCAGTTCCCCCAACTGATATCATGGTACCAATACGGAGTTTTTCGTCTTGTTTTTTCATTTTATTTTCAGTTTCTTCCCAAAGATGCAATATTTTTTTAAATTGATGGTACAATTTTTCTCCTTGTTTTGTTAATTTAACTCCTTTTGAATTTCTGATAAACAGTTCTTGGTTATAATACATTTCAATTTTCTTTATTTTTGCGGTCATATTAGATTGCAGATGGTTCAATTTCATCGCAGCAGCAGATATACTTCTTAATTCCGCCACTGAAACGAAAGCTTTCATGTTTTCAATATCCATTCATTTTCACCATCCATCAAAAAAAGTGATATATCCATCATATTTTAACATTTAAAATGATGATTCATTTTAATTATACTTGATTAAAAGGTAAGATTTTCTACAAAATTTTGGAGGAATGTCTAATGACGGATCAATTAATAAAAGTAGGAATTATAGGAGGATCTTTGAATAATCAATGGGCGAGTAAAACACATATTCCAGTACTTAAAGAAAACCCTTTTTATCAAATAACCGCGATTGGAACATCAAAAGCAGAAACCGCAAAGGAAAGTGCGAGGGTACTTCATGCTTCCCATAGTTTCACAGATTATAAGAAATTAGCTAAATCTAAAGATGTTGATTTAGTAGTAGTTAGTGTAAAAGTTCCATTCCATTACAAAGCTTCAATTGCAGCCATAGAGAAAAATAAACATATTTATTGCGAGTGGCCGTTAGGCATAAATACTATGCAGGCTGTTAAACTAGCAAGGTTAGCGGGTCAGGCGAACATTCACCATGCTATTGGATTACAAGCAAGACAATCTCCCGAAGTGAATTATATAAAGGAGGCTATTAAACAAGGAGAAATTGGGAGAATCATTTCCTGCACCATGCAGGTAGCCACACAAGGGAAAGGGGGAGTAACAGATGAAGCAAACAGTTATATTTTGAAAAAAGAAAACGGAGCGAACCTTCTTACCATTAACGGTGGGCACTCGCTTGATGTTCTTTGCTACATCTTAGGTGATTTTAGAGAGTTATCGGCTGTAATGAATACGCATTATACAGAAACTCTCATACAAGGAACAGGAGTTACGATACCAAAAGATACAGCGGACCAAATCTTAATACAAGGGACACTCATCGATGACATTTCGGCTTCTGTCCATATTCAAGGCGGAGTTTATCCAGCTTTTCAATTAGAGATTAGAGGGGAAAAGGGGGTTTTTCGTTTAACACAAAATCATTCCTCAGGCCACGTGCAATTTGGTGATCTCAAAGTCGAAAAAGTTAAATATCCTACTTATTTATTAAGTGCTAAAGGTGTTTATTTTGAAGAAATAAACGTATCTTCAGTAAAAGATAATAATCCAAAAGGCTATGTTGAAAAGGCTTATAATATGTTGGCAAAAGATATATTCGAAAATAGAGGTCAAATTCCCAACTTCAATGATGCCGTTAAGCTTCATCAGCTATTGGATGCGGTTCGGACATCTGCAGAGACTGGTGAAAAAGTAGTACTTGATAGGTAAGGCATATTCATAACAACATGTATATTATGTAAAATAATTTAGGTTTATCACTTCTTGGAACGTATACAATTAAAGGTGAAAGGCAGCTAAAGGTGTTATGTGGCTGCGGTTCGTACAAGGCATCGGAGTAGGTGGTGAAGTTCCTGTTGCTGCAGCTTATATAAATGAACTTTCAGTTGCACAAGGACGGGGACGTTTTTTTATGCTGTATGAGATGATTTTTCCGCTAGGGTTAATGATATCCGCGCAGATTGGTGCTTTAGTTGTACCTAGCTTTGGGTGGAAGTGGATGTTTTTGATCGGTGGTATCGGCGGATTAATTGTCTTTTTATTTTTCTTTAAGCTGCGTGAATCGCCTCGTTGGTTAATTTCAAAGGGCAGGTTTGACGAAGCAGAACGAGTAATTGAAGAAATTGAATCGAGTACGGATAAACGTATAGAAGCAAAAATTAGTGCACCTCAAGCTGTAGTAAAAGGCAATTGGAAAGAATTATTTTCCCCTTTTTACCGCAGTAGAACGCTAATTGTCTGGACACTTTGGTTTTCTTCCTACTTTGTTGCGAATGGACTTAACAACTGGCTCCCAAGTTTATATAAAACAGTTTATAATCTTCCATTAGAGGATTCTCTACACGCAGCGTCACTAACGAATGTGATTCAAACAGTGGCTGTGTTTGCTTGCGCCTTACTTATTGATAGAGTTGGCCGTAAAAGGTGGGCAACTATTGCTTTTCTTGTTGTAGGCTTACTTTTAACGACACTTTGGTTTAATGGTGCCAAATCTGCCGAAAGTGTTATGTATTTAGGTTCAGCAGCTTACGGCGTTATGGGAACAATTACGGTTCTACTCTATCTCTACACGCCAAAAATTTATCCAACACGTATGAGAGTACTTGGAATCGCGTTTGCGACAGCATGGCTGCGACTAGCTTCGGCTATTGCTCCTACGATACTTGGCTTTGTGTTAGGCGCCAAGGGAATTACCTCTGTTTTTGTTCTGTTTGCTTGTGTAGCTGCAGTAGGTGCATTTATGGCATTTAAGATGATTGAAACACGTGAAAAGGTTTTAGAAGATATTGCACCATAAAAGAGCAAGTTCCAAGAGGTAAGATTAAGCCAATCTTACCTCTTTTATTAGTGAATGCTGCTATTCATTAATTCTTACAATTTTTAAAACGTTCATTATAAGGAAAGGTTGCTTTTTTGATTGCCGTTATCTTTTATAAGTAATTTTATAAAGAATAGAGGGTAAATCATCAAGTACAAATTAAAAGCCCACCATGTGAAATCGAAATCTTTAATAAATGCCCAATACGCAATAGCTTGTAGCCCTGAGCAAAATGTTAACACTAGAGAAATTAAAGCGTAACCTTTCCATGATTCTCTATGCAGCTTGTATAAATATAGGCTAAACAATCCAGTGAATGAAACAAGAATATCTAGAGGGAAGAACGACCAGTTCCAAGCTATGACTATGGGGTTATCATAATCTTTGAAGGCTGCACTTTTGGGTATCCATTCAAAGTAAGTAACAATCCAATAGATAATAAATCCGATATCTGTGACAAGAAAAAAAGGTTTTAAATATTTCATCTTTTTACCTCGTGTGTTCTTCCAAAGTTGATTTACTAGTATTAGCTTCTTTTTCCCCGGTCATATTTAATGTCACTACGCCGATAATGATTAGAGCTATAGCAACAATTTTTAGCAGGCTTACACTTTCATTAAAGTACATAAATCCAATTAGCGTAATAATTATAATCCCCATCCCTGACCAAATAGCGTAAGCGATTGAAACCTCTAAACTTTTTAAAGTTAACGTTAAAAAGCACAAACTACAAATATAAAAAAGTATAAGTAGCACACTTGGTATAACTTTAGTAAAACCGTCTGATAATTTCATGGACGTTGTACCAGCTACTTCAAAAAGAATAGCTAAACATAGATAAATCCAATGCAAATCTTTTCGCCACCTTATTTTTTTATAGAAATGCCATTCAAAAGAATATCCATAACAGATTTTAATATTTCACTCATTGTGAGTTTAGTGTTTAGCGAGAAGTTTGGCTGATAAATTTGGTTGATTGCGCCCAAGTATAGCTCTACAAACAGTTGTAAATTAATTTCACGTATAACTCCGGTTTCTATGCCTTCTTCCATAAGTTTTACCACTAGATCCCACTCTTGCTTTAGAAAGTCATCTATCTTAACCCATTGATTATAGTGAAGCCGTTTTAAATCTGCTAATAGGCGAATGTCCATTGTGCTAAACTCTTCAGGAACACATATAAGAACTTGAGTAATCTTTTCCGGTAAACTTAGACTTTCATCATGGAAGATTTCTTCTTCTTTGTTCTTGATCTGTAGGATGAGATTTTCAATTATCGAGTCAATGATGTCGTCTTTGGAGCTGAAATGTTGGTACATGGTTCGTTTGCTCGTTCCTAAATTCTTAGCCAAATCGCTAATAGTAAAAGACACCCCTTTTTGCTGAATTAAAGAAATGGCTTCTTGTGTAATTCTTTCTTTCATAAAAAACCTCCATTTGGTACCAGGAATAATTTTATAGTACCAAATGTATTTCACAACATATTTTTCCGAAAAATAAACATTTTTATCTTGTGTTTACTTTTTTAGATGTGAAGGATCTGGGCTCTTATTGTTTGGTTTTAGAGCAATTTATCAATATTTTTAAAATTAAAGTTAATATATTTAATTTTTAATATAAAATTATTTAATTTTATTGTTTTTAATATTAAATATTTGTTATATAATCAAATTAACTAAAAGAAGGAGATTTGATTATGGCTTATAAAGTAATTACAAATTGTCCTGTTTGCAGTGAAACATTAAAAATTACAAAGCTGCAGTGCACTCATTGTCACACGACAATTGAAAATGAGTTTGAATTATCTAAACTGGCATCCTTATCAAGTGATCAGCTTCATTTTGTAGAAGTATTTTTAACCTGCAGAGGAAATATCAAAGAAGTGGAAAAGGAACTGGGCGTTTCGTATCCAACCGTCCGAGGCAAGCTCACAGACATCATTTCGTCCCTTGGATATGTAGAGAAGAAGAAAAACGAAGTAGATGAGAAAAAAGTTGTGTCCATGTTAGAAAATGGTGAAATTACAGCAGAAGAAGCCATTAAGCTTTTAAAAGGAGAATAGGGAGGGATTTTTTATGAAAGAGGAAATTACAAAAGTGTTAACAATGGTTCAAGAAGGCAAAATTGATGCGGAAAAGGGATCAGAACTGATTCAAGTATTAAAAGAGAAAGAAGAAACAGGAAATACGCTTTTGAAGAAACCAAATGTGTATTTAGATAAAACGTTAAAAATTCGAGTTGTGTCAACTGAAAACGATAATGTGAAGGTTAATTTGCCTATCAAACTTGTCAAGCTGGTATTAATGGCTGGACACAGCATCGCAGCGAGTATTCCTCAATCAGAAAAATATGTGAAAGATATAGACATAAACCTTATTGTTGAGGCAATTGAAAATGAGTTAGATGGTCAAATTGTTGATATTAAATCGGCAAACGGCGATACCGTTTCAGTCATTATTGAGTAATGGTTCGCTTATGATTCATGTAAAAGTGAAAACCAAAGAAGCTCGGTTTAACATCCCTATTCCATATGCTCTTTTAAACGTTGTTAGCAGCGTTGTTTTTTCGAAATTTATCCAGAAGCATGCAGATAAATGGACAAAAGAACATTTTAAAAGAAAAGAGCTGAATTTTACTTTTCCGATAATAGATAAAAGCATGCTAAAGCCTATTGTTAAGGAACTGAAGAAACATAAGGGAATGGTACTAGTAGATGTCAAAGCTGCTGACGGTACGGAAGTAAGAGTTAAACTATGATGTAGCTTTGCAAAGTGCCTACCCGCGTGTAAAAATAAAACCTTATTCGTCCATATAGATGTAAAAAAGGCTAAAAAAAGAGATCATACAGTTTGCTATCGTGCTGTATGATCTCTTTTTTTCTCTGCTTCTTTCCTTTTCTTATTTAACCTATATCCGGAATATGTGCCCTAAAATATGGCAACAAACATAGCAATCCATATTCCTATCCACACTGACATCGTATTAAAACGCCCCTTTGCTACTTGATTTTATTAAGTATTTCTTTTTATTAAGCAGCTCTGTAGTTGATTTTATCTTTTTAAAAAATCCAAAACTCACTATCATAAGCTATTACTAACAAAATAACAGAATACTAATTTTTATGTAAAAAGCTTTAAAGCCCAGGGACTATATCTATGCGAATTAAACTGGAGTGTATACCAACATCTTCCACTTTCACCTTTAGAAAAAGAAGTGATAAGTCATAGAAGAAATAAGGTTTCCTTCATAAAGTAAATATTTTCGCGTCAAAATGGGTCATTGACAAAGAAAGTTCAGAAAAATATAATACTTATTATATTCTAATATTTTAATGCTTAAATGTTTAAAAGCAGCTAGGAGTTTACATATGACTCATACATTATCCTTAAATTCTTTATGCAGACTTCATACAAATCTAGCAGAAGTCGATATTCAAAAGATTGATGAAGTTGCTAAAAATTTGCCGCTTATTGCTGATTTAAACGGAGCAAATGTGTTTATCGATTGTTTAACAAAAGAAGGACAGCATGCAGTTGTAGTGGCAGAAGCTGCACCAGAAACTGCACCGTCAGTTTATGAACGTCCAGTCGCAGGGAAATTTGTGTACGAAGCGTTTGAACCAGCAGTATTTTACACGCTGCAAAATGGAAAACCGATGTCTTTAAATCGTGCCTTAACACAAGAAGGAAAAACGGTAGAACAAAGTGTGGTTCCTATTAAAGGATTTAATAATCGTGTAATTGCTACATTGATTATGGAGAAAGATATCAGTGAAGTAGTTGAACGTCAAGAAAAAATGAAAACGTTATCAAATACAAATGATACGTTAAGCGAAATTTTAATGGAGATGACAGAAAATGCTTCGCTTATTCCAGAGTTTATTGGAGAGGCACTTTTCTTTATTGATCCTAATTTACACATTCTATATTTTAATTCTGCTGCTTTTAATTTGGTTTCTGAAGTCTGTTCCTCAGAATGTAAGACAGGCAATCAAATCATCGAATATTTTCCTTGTTTAGAAGAGTTATTTTATCATCCAGAAAAGTTGTTTATGCACGAAGTGACCATTTTAAATAAGGTGTTTCAAGTCAAAAAAGTTAGTTTAAAACAAGAAAATCCAACGAATGGCGCTTTTATTACATTTCGAGATATGACTGAACTTAGAGAGAGAGAAAGAGAACTTGTTGTCAAATCAGTCATGATTCAAGAAATTCATCATCGCGTCAAAAATAATTTACAGACTATTGCGAGTTTATTAAGGCTCCAGATGAGAAGGGGCCTTCCTGAAGAAAGCAAGGCTCATTTTGTCGAGAGTCTTAACCGGATTTTAAGTATCGCTTCTGTGTACGAGATTATTCTTTCCAACTCTAGTGTAGACAATGTAGATATTCTTAGTTTGATTGAGAAAATTGGTAATATGCTAGTGTATAGCTCTACGGATGAAAATAAAAATATTTCAATTGAATATTCGGGCACTCAGCTTTTTACAAAGTCGGATAAAGCTGTCTCCATAGCATTAATTATTAATGAGCTCATTCAAAACTGTATGAAACATGCGTTTAAGGGGCGAGAAGAAGGTAAGGTTCACGTTTCTTTTCAACAGAATAACTGTGAGATAGAGGTTACAATTAAAGATAATGGTGTTGGATACTCAAAAGAAGCCAAACCATCTTTAGGATTAGATATAGTTACCATGATGGTCACTCACGATTTATCTGGTCAATTTTCGATTGAGAGAACTGCAAATGGCACCATGGCATCAGCTAGGTTCCCATTAGAAAGAGGCGGACACCGTGACTAAACGAATTATGATTGTTGAAGATGAGTCAATTGTACGGCTAGATTTATCAATGATGCTCTCTGATAATGGTTATGAAATAGTAGGAGAAGCTGGAGATGGAGAAAAAGCGGTTGAATTAGCTTTTGCACTAAAGCCAGATCTGATTATTATGGATATAAAAATGCCTAAGTTAAATGGACTAAAAGCAAGTGAAATTATTTCAAATAAATATAATATTCCTATTCTGCTGTTGACAGCATACAGCCAGAGGGAGTTTATTGATAAAGCAAAAAAAGCGAATATAGTAGGCTATTTAGTAAAACCGATAGCTGAATCAAATTTAATTCCAGCAGTTGAAATCGCTCTACAGCAAGCAGAAAATGCAAAAATGTATGAGCAAAAAGTTCAGGAAATGAATAATGAACTGAAGAAACGAAAAATTGTTGAAAAAGCAAAAGGAATTTTAATGGATAAATATAATTTAACAGAAGATCGTGCTTTCAAAAAAATGCGGACTATTAGCATGAAAAAGCAGGTTACACTAGAGAAGTTAGCAAAACACATCATTGAGAAATATGGAACTTAACCTCACTGTACAAGTAAATAGTTTGAGCAAAGGTGCTTAGTGGTTTTAAGTGATAAAAAACCACCTGGCACCTTTTTGTCTTTTTTAAGGGAACAATTTTAATCTTTCTCTAGTAGCAAAGCTCTTGACAGGTTACTTCATACGCTTTAAATAGATAGAAATAGTTAAACTATTATCTATTTAAATAAAAATCATCATATAGGGGGAATTGGGTGTGGTTATCATTGGGAAAATCGTGATTTATATTATCATGACTTGTGCAGTGTGTGGGGCTATTGCTGCGATTAGAAATAGTGATGAAGGATTAGGAAAGCAATTCATGGAAGGGTTACATTCTATCGGGTATATTTTTATACCAGCGGCTGGTATCATGGCTGCAACTCCATATCTTTCGTGGTTTATTAGTACGGTATGCGGTCCTTTTTTCTCAGCTATTGGGGCAGATCCTGCTATCGCTGCAACCTCTATCTTAGCAACGGATATGGGAGGATATCAATTAGCACACGTATTAAAAGAGTCGTATGAAGGATGGGTCATGGCTATGATAGTAGGATTTATGGCCGGAGCAACCATTGTATTCTCGATTCCAGTAGGACTTGCCATGCTTGATAAACGCGACCATAAATATATGGCGCTCGGCGTTATGTCAGGTGTGTTAACGATTCCAATTGGGGCTTTTATTTCAAGTGTTTTAATTATGGTAACCAATTCTGATGTGCGTAAAATTATTTCCACTACAAGTGATTCAACATATGAATTTACGATAAGTTATTTGAAAATTATTTTGAATTTATCTCCACTTTTATTATTTGTTGTGCTGTTAGCGGTAGGACTATATTTCTTGCCTGATTTAATGATTAAAGGGTTTATGTGGTTTGGGCGTATCATGGATGCTGGAATTAAGCTAGTTCTTGTTTTTTCCATTGTTGAAATTTTTACAGGCTTATTCTCTCATCTATTTGGAAGCTGGGGATTTCATCCGATCATGGCAGATAAAGCGGATCAATTCCGTGCGCTAGAAACAGCAGGTTATATTGGCATTATGCTTGCTGGTGCATTTCCAATGGTTTATTTGCTTCAAAAATATGCAGGAAAGCCGCTTGAAGCTGTAGGGAAAAAACTTGGATTAAGTAAAGAAGGCAGTGCAGGTATTTTAGCTACAATTGCTAATATTTTGGCGATGTTTAAGCTCATTCGAAGCATGCCTCCAAAAGACAAAGTTATTAATATTTCGTTTGCAGTTTGCTCGGCATTTTTATTAGGAGATCATTTATCCTTTACAGCCAATTTCCAGCCGACATTAATTCTCCCAGTTATTATCGGGAAGTTCTCTGCGGGTGTAATAGGCATCGGTTTAGCATATTGGCTATCTGTTCCAAAAGCCTTAGAGCTAGAAAGGAAGGATCGTGAAGCAGGCATTATTGGAAAAGACGAGTACTTAAGTTCAGCAGCTGAAGAAAATGAAAAGGTAGAAGAAAAAAGCAGTAAGACACAAGTGATGTAAGCATTGTATAGAATTTGTACGATAAGGGAGAGGTAATTTTTTATGAGTGAAGAAAAAAAGCGTTTTATTCAAGAGTTTGTGCCGGGAAAACAAATTACATTGAGCCATTTAATTGCAAATCCAGATCCGGATATGTTCGAAAAATTAGGTATACAACAAGAAGGAGCTTTAGGTATTTTAACATTAACTCCAAGCGAAACGGTTATTATTGCAGGGGATTTGGCTACAAAAGCTGCACATGTTCAGTTAGGTTTTTTAGATCGTTTTACAGGAAGTCTTGTTATTGTAGGAAGCGTTTCGGAAGTGGATATGGCCATGAGAGAAATCAATCGTTTTCTCTCAGAAACATTAGGGTACACGCCTTCAATTATTACAAAATCCTAATTGTATAGTAGGGAGGGAAGACGTATGCATAAAAAAAATAGAGCCATGCTCATTGGCTCAATTGGTGCCGGCAAATCGACATTAACAAATGCTCTGCTTGGAAAGCCGGTCGAGGCAGTTAAAACACAAGCTTTAATCTATTATGATTGGATTGTTGATACACCTGGAGAATATGTTGAAAATCCTTTTTTTTATAAAAATATTATGGCAACCGCTCTTGAAGTTACACATGTGTTATATTTGCAGGACGCCACAAAGAAAAAGACAGTCTTTCCACCTAATTTTAGTACAGGCATTAATAAGTTAGCTATTGGGGTCATTACAAAAAGTGATGCAAAAGATGCTGATGTGAGCTTAGCTATTAAAAAAGCAAGGCAAGTAGTTGTAAATGGTCCTATTGTTGTCACTTCTTCTCGCAATAAAGAAGGGCTTGAAGAGGTTCGAGCTTTGGTACAGTGTCAGTCTTTACAAGAGATGAAACAGTATACTGATAACTGGAAATCGAAATATATTATTTTTTAATGAAAACCTTTACATTTTGTGAAAAATCAGTTATATTCTAAATATACAAAAAAATCACGGGCAAAGGCGCCTTATACAGCTATCTTTTAGGGGATAGTTCGTATGAGGTGCCTTTTTTATTTGACTAAAACACGACTAATTAGCAATCAGTAATGAATAAAACCTTTTGCTGATTGAAGGTTGATGAGGTGGAGGGATATGAAACAATACGAACCGCTAAAAGAGGAGATTATCAGCGCAGGAATTGATATAGGAACAAGCACAACCAAAATTGTGTTAAGTCAATTTTCTCTGATGAATATGGCAGGAGGAACACACTTGCCGCGTATTGAGATTATTGATAAAAAAATTATTCATCGTAGCCCGATTTATCGGACACCACTTCTCACATCAACAACAATCGATATTGAAGCAATAGAGAAGCTTGTTAAAAATGAGTATGATAAAGCAAACGTTGGTTCTGGAGATATTAAAACAGGTGCCGTGATTATTACAGGTGAAACAGCAACTAAGCAAAATGCGGAAGAAATGATTCACCATCTTTCAAATCATGCCGGTGAGTTTTTAGTTGCAACTGCGGGTCCTGATTTAGAGGGAATTATTGCAGCAAAAGGATCAGGAGCTTATCAATATTCTAAAAAAATGAGCAAAACTATTGCCAATGTAGATATTGGCGGGGGAACAGCTAATGTAGCAGTTTATCGAATGGGAAGGCTGTGTGGAACCTGCACACTGCACATAGGAGGCAGGCTGATAGAGTTTTCGGAAGATAAAATCAGCAATATTTCGCCACCCGTTAGAAACCTATTAAGAGAGTGGAATAGTACTCTTGCAACAGGTGACGTAATGGTGGAAAAAGAGATAAAGAATATAACAAATTATATGGCCGATGTGATTAGTAGAATGCTAACACGTACCATGACAGCAGAAGACAAGGTACTGCTTTTAGGTCATGAACCGAATTGGAAAGAAGAAATTGATGTCATTATGTTTTCTGGTGGAATCAGTGAGTGCCTCTATCAATATGAATCTAAAGGTTTTGAACAAGCCCCTTACCAAGACATAGGAATGATGCTTGCGGACTCTTTAAGGGGTAGTCAGAGTTTGAAAGGATGGTCATGGATTCAGCCTGATGAAACCGTTCGCGCAACTGTTCTTGGTGCTGGTACACAAACGACTGAAATCAGTGGAGCCACGATTCAAGTAGAAACCAAAGATTTACCTGTACGAAATGTACCCGTTTATCAAATTTCTTTTAAGGATGGGTTTCAAAAAAGTGTTCATCACGTAAAGGATGCTGTAAAAGATGCAATTGAGATACATGACCCACAACAGGAGGGACAAAATTTTGCCTTGTACTTATCTGGGCTTCCATACGTAGGATTTCGAGATATTCAACAATTGGCAAAAGGTCTGCTAGAAGCGGTGAAACAAAAAAACAAAAGAGATCAGCCGCTCATTATTGTTCTTGAGAGCGACCATGCCAAGGTATTGGGCCAAACGCTTGTTGCTCAAGATTCGTCGCAAAGCATTATTTGTATTGATCAAATTAAGGTGGAACACGGTGATTACTTAGATATTGGTCAGCTGCTACAAACAAGCGTAGTACCGGTAGTAGTCAAAACCCTTACGTTCCATTCATAAGAAAGGGGGCTTCACTGGTGAAGTTACATACACATTATTTAGGTGCTGTTTATCAATTTTCTGATTTAAAAGATCTGTTCGCTAAGGCAAATGAAGAAAAGTCTGGTGACCGGCTGGCAGGTTTAGCTGCAGAAACCGTTCAAGAAAGAATTGCTGCAAAAGAGGTGCTTAGCGAATTAACACTTGCTGATATTCGCGAAAATCCAATGATTTCACCTGAAGAAGACGAAGTATCTCAAATTATTGAAAATCAAGTCAATGAGCCCATCTATCAATCAATGAAAAATTGGTCCGTAGCAGAGCTTAGAGAGTATATCTTAAGCGATGAAACAACGGGTGAGGATTTAAAGAGGATTAGTCGAGGGTTAAATAGTGAAATTATTGCTGCAGTAGCAAAGCTAATGTCAAATCTTGATTTGGTTCACGCAGCGAATAAGATTGAAATTTTAACAAAATGCAATATTACGATTGGCCAAAAAGGAGTCTTAGCTTCTAGACTGCAGCCTAACCATCCTACAGACAATGTAGAAGGCATGATTGCTTCGTTAAAAGAAGGGCTGTCTTACGGAATTGGAGACGCCGTTATTGGTATTAACCCTGTAGATGATTCGGTTGAAAGTGTAAAACGGCTGCTCCACGCCACAAAAAACTTTATGAATGATTGGGAGATTCCAACTCAAAACTGTGTTTTAGCTCATGTTACGACTCAGATGAAAGCCATTGAACAAGGAGCACCAGCGGATATGATTTTCCAAAGTATCGCTGGAACAGAAGCCGCTAACCGTTCATTTGGAATCAGCGCTGCCTTACTAGAAGAGGCAAATCAATTAGCTAAGAGTCACGGAACAGGAACAGGGCCTCAGTGCTTATATTTTGAAACAGGACAAGGTTCCGAGCTATCAGCTGAAGCGCACTTTGGAATGGATCAGCTAACGTTAGAGTCGCGTAACTATGGGTTTGCACGTCATTACGACCCTTACATTGTAAATACCGTGGTTGGCTTTATTGGACCTGAGTACTTATACAACAACAAGCAAGTTATTCGCGCAGGCTTAGAAGATCATTTTATGGCAAAGATGCATGGAATTCCAATGGGTGTAGATATTTGTTACACCAATCATATTAAAGCAGATCAAAATGATATTGAAGATCTAGGTGTATTGCTAACAGCTGCAGGCGTTAATTTTATTATCGCAACACCAATGGGTGATGATTGTATGCTTAACTACCAATCAATGAGCTACCATGATGTAGCGACTTTAAGGCAAACGATGGGGAAACAGCCTTCTCCTTTGTTTGCAGAGTGGCTCGAGAAAATGGGGATTTTTGAACAAGGGAAATTAAGTAAATATGCAGGAGATCCAAGTATTTTTACAAGGTAGGTGATAAAGAAGATGAATCCTGAATTGATTGAAAAAATTACACGATCCATTGTCGAAAAACTAGAAAAACAATCTAGTTTCGAACAAAGCTTTCCTACTGACGATCGTCAAAGCAGCGTAACTTTTTGGGCTCATACATCCAGTGCAAATAAGAAAGTAATTAATGGTCCTCTAGCTGAAGTAGTAGAAGATGATTCGGTAAAGGAATTAATTAAATTTCCGAATATTCAAGAAAATAATTTAACATCTCTGCCTGAAAGTAAAATGGCTATTCGACAGGAAGAAGATATTGAATCAAAACAGCAGGTGTCTGGTATTAAAAATCCAGTGAATCAAGAAGAATTAGACACATTGATTCAGAAAACACCTGCTCGAATCGGGATTGGCAGAGCAGGCTTACGTCCACGAACAGAGACATGGCTGAAATTCCGCTATGACCATGCAGCAGCCGTTGACGCTGTGTATGGCAATGTGAACGACGACCTTTTAAAACGGCTGAATTTATTTAAAGTAAATACTCAGGTAACGGATAAAGAAGTATACATTCGCCGACCCGATTATGGACGAAAGCTATCAGACGAAGCAAAAAAGTACATTCAAGAAAGATGTACCAAATCACCAACTGTTCAAATTATTGTTTCTGACGGTTTAAGCTCCAAGGCCATTGAGGAGAATGTCGAAGATGTTTACTTATCTCTTCAACAGTCCTTAAAAAGCGCAGATTTAGATGTAGGCGTTCCCTTTTACATAGAAAAAGGTCGAGTCGCTGTAATGGACGACATTGGTGAACTTCTGACGCCAAAAGTGGTGGTGCTTTTGATTGGAGAACGCCCAGGACTTATAAGTGCAGAATCTTTAAGTGCCTATTTATGCTATGAACCGAGAAAAGGAATGATCGAAGCTGAGAGAATGGTGGTTTCCAATATTCATAAAGGCGGTATTCCTCCAGTTGAAGCGGGTGCTTATCTCGGTACATTGGTTCAAAAAATTTTAAAATATGAAGCTAGCGGAGTATCGCTTGTTCAAAAAGAACAATAGAGGTGAATAAGAGTGGCTTTAACACGTATCCATGCTGACATTTTAGCTGTTCGTGTGATTCCAAATGTGGATGACGCCTTAGTTCAACAGTTTAACTTGCAGCCTTACCATAGAAGTTTAGCCATGTTTACATCAAGTATTGATGACGTGGGCTATACAGCTTTAGATGAAGCCACTAAAAGAGCAGACGTTGAGGTAGCTTATGCCCGTTCCTTTTATGCTGGCGCTGCCCATGCGTCAGGTCCGCTATCAGGTGAAATGATTGGGGTATTAGCGGGTCCAAGCCCAGATGAAGTTAAAGCTGGCATTGAGGCTGTTTTACAAGTGACAAAATCAGATGCTTATTTTGAAGCGTTAGATGAAGAGAAAAATCACGCGCTGTATGCACATGTGGTGGCAAGAACAGGTTCTTACCTTTCTAAAGAAGCAGGAATCGATATTGGCGAACCACTAGCTTATTTAATTGCCCCTCCACTAGAGGCTATGTATGGACTTGATGTAGCGCTTAAAGCAGCTGATGTAGAACTTGTGAAATTTTTTGGCCCTCCTTCTGAAACAAATTTTGGCGGTGGGTTTTTAACAGGATCTCAATCAGCCTGTCAAGCAGCTGCTGATGCGTTTCGCCAGGCTATTTTAGACATTGCAAGAAATCCAGTTCATTATTAAAAAGCTTATAGACAGTAGAAAGGAGTTGTTGGATGTGCAGTTTGATAAAGATCTTCAATCTTTACAAGAGATGCGAGATGCAGTGGAAAAGGCAAAAGCCGCACAGCAGGTATACTTAGATTTTTCACAAGAACAAGTAGATCGTATCGTTGAACGAGTTGCCGAAGCAGCTTATTCTAAAGCATTGGAATTAGCGAAAATGGCTGTTGAAGAGACGCGAATGGGTGTTGTAGAACATAAGAAAATTAAAAATGAGGTAGGATCTAGAGCTGTTTATGAATCAATTAAAAACGAAAAAACAGTAGGTATTGTTCACGAAGATAGAGCGAACAAAGTTGTAGAAGTTGCCTCTCCTTTTGGAGTCGTTGCTGGAATTATTCCGACAACTAACCCAACTTCAACGGCTATCTTCAAGACATTAATTAGTTTAAAAACTAGAAATGCTCTAGTAGTCAGCCCTCATCCCCGGGCAATGAACTGTACAGTAGAAGCGCTTAAAATTTGCTCCCGTGCAGCAGTTGAAGCAGGAGCTCCTGAAGGGCTTATTGGTTGGATTTCTAATCCTTCTATGGAAGCAACTAACGAATTAATGAAGCATAAAGATGTGAATTTAATTTTAGCAACAGGTGGAAGTGGTCTCGTTCGCGCAGCGTATAGTTCTGGGAAACCAGCTTATGGTGTAGGTCCAGGAAACGTACCTGTATATATTGAGAAGACAGCGAAGGTTGACCAAGCAGTAAAAATGATTGTCGATAGCAAAACGTTCGACAACGGTACGATTTGTGCAACCGAACAAGCGATTGTTGTTGATCTTAATATTCAACAAATGGCTATTAGAGAATTAAAGAATAACGGGGCCTACTTCTTAAATTCAGAAGAGAAAGCCAAAATGGAAAAAGTGATTTCACCGATTCCAAAGAAGCTTAACCCAAATATTGTTGGTCAAAATGCTGTGAAAATTGCTGAAATGGCAGGTATTACAGTACCTTCTGATACACGAATCTTAGTTGCCGAAGAAACAAAGGTGGCAAAGGATGTACCGTTTTCGATTGAAAAGCTAGCACCTATCTTCCCATTGTATACAGCTAAGAACGAAGAGCAAGCAAGGGAATTATGTTTAAGCTTATTAAATCTTGGAGGAAGAGGTCACAGCTTATCACTTCATACAAACGATGATGCGGTAGCTAAAACGTTTGCTCTTGAAATGCCGGTCTCAAGATTGATGGTCAACACACTCTCGTCAGTGGGAGCTGTGGGTGGTACGACTGGACTTAAACCATCCTTTACACTAGGATGCGGTTCATTCGGAGGCAACATTACGTCAGACAATGTAACCGCTCGCCATTTATTAAATATTAAGCGAATGGCTTATGGTACAAAAGAGGTGACAATTCCAAAACCATCCGTATCTTTTACCTCTGCTTCATCAGATATAAAAGATCATCAAGAGGTACAGGAAATTGTCAACGAAGTTATGAATCAATTAAAGCCACAGGGACCAATTGATTCGGCAGCAATTTCTGAAATGGTTAATCAAGCACTTCAAAAATATCAAACAAACTAATTAGGGGGAATTAAAAATGGCAAGAGAACTAACAGCATTAGGAATGATTGAAACAAAAGGATTAGTAGCATCAGTAGAGGCAGCAGACGCAATGGTAAAAGCAGCAAACGTACATTTAGTTGGTAAAGTTCACGTAGGTGGAGGAATTGTAACGGTTTTAGTACGCGGTGACGTAGGCGCGGTAAAAGCAGCGACAGATTCTGGTGCGGCAGCTGCACAGCGCGTTGGAGAACTTATTTCCGTTCATGTTATCCCACGTCCACACAATGAATTAGAAAGTATTTTACCGAAAATCGATAGTGAACTATAAGCTTAAAAAGTTAGGAGCATAGCGCATGAATAAGCAGGCCATTCAATCGATTGTAGCAGAGGTTGTTCAGCAGTTAAGTCAAACAACCAAGCAAAACAATACAGTCCCAATGGCTGTATCTGCTAGACACTGTCACTTAAGTATAGAAGATGTAGAAACTCTTTTTGGAGAAGAGTACCAACTAACAAAAAAATCAGACCTGTCTCAGCCTGGTCAATTTGCAGCGAATGAAACGGTTACTATTGTGGGGCCTAAAGGAAGCATCGAAAAGGTGCGAGTCCTTGGCCCAGCAAGGAGTATAACTCAAGTGGAGGTCAGTAAAACTGATGCAATTAAACTTGGTGCGGCTCCTCCACTACGTGAGTCTGGAGATATAAAGAATTCAGAAGCGATTACATTAGTTGGACCAAAGGGGAGCATTTACAAGAAAGAAGGCTTAATCGTTGCACGAGCTCATATTCATATGACGCCGGATGATGCTGAAGCTTATGGTGTAAAAAATGGTCAGTGTGTTCGCATTACCTCTCAAGGAGAAAGACCTACTACGCTAGAACGTGTATTAATTCGAGTTTCACCAAAGTTCAAGCTTGAAATGCATATTGATACAGATGAAGCGAATGCCGGACTAATTTCTACCGGAGCTACAGGGATTCTTTCTCAATACGAGGAAGCTTTATGAACCATCATGCTCTGATTGAACAAATTGTAGTAGAAGTTTTGAAACGGTTAGATAAATCAGACAAGCAGCACCTAAATGTAAAGCCAAAGCTGCTGATCGTGAAAGAGGCAGCAGCAATTGATCCAATTCAAATCAAAAAGCTAGAAACAAGCTGGACACTGGTTTACAGCGATGACCAAAAAGAAAACCTTCCAAAAGATATACAAGGTATTTTATTTGCAGAAGCAAAGCAAGACCTGCTAGTAAAAGGAGCGCTTGGCATGACAGATACACTAGAAAGTTCTCTTTTAGCTGAGGCTTTGCTAGAAGGAATTTCTGTTTCACTCATTCCTTCTGTAACTTTAGGAAACGTCTTGCTATCTACTAATCAAAAAAAGCCAGTAAACAACAAATATGCAGCCCATTTAATCGCTTATAAAAATACATTAGAAGGCTTTGGGGTGAAAATCCAATCGTTTGAGAGATTTTTGCAATCAGGCTTAAACAGACATTCTTTATCATTTACAGAACGAGTGTTAACCCAAAGACATGTGAAATTAGTAGAAGAAGAAAAAATTACTGTTTCACCTAAAACGATTATCACTCCTTTAGCACGCGATACAGCAAGAGAATTAGGAAAAGAAATTTGCGTGATAGACATAGAGGGAGCGGATGTTTTATGAAAATAGGGACGGTAATTGGCAACGTCTGGGCAACAAGAAAAGAAGATAATTTACGCGGTTTAAAATTTTTAGTTGTTCAACCGGAACTTTTAAATAAATCGAATAACGACTCTTCTTTTATTGCAGTTGATCGTATTGGAGCGGGGATTGGTGATAAGGTAATGGTTACGCAAGGAAGTGCCGCAGCACATATGGCATCCGACACCCCATTACCCATTGATGCAATTATTATCGGGATTATAGACTCTGTTGATATAGAAAGAGGTGGAGAGAATGGCTAAAGCGCTTGGCATGATTGAAACAAGAGGCTTAATAGGTTCGATCGTCGCAGCGGATGCGATGCTAAAATCAGCTGATGTTCGCTTAGTTAAGCAAGAAAAAGTGGATGCAGCTCTTGTGACAGTGTTAGTTGAAGGTGATGTTAGTGCAGTACAGGCAGCTGTAGATATGGGAAAAGAAGAAGCGGCTCGCGTTGGAGAATTAGTTTCAGCACATGTAATTCCCCATCCTGATGAAGAGGTTGGAAATAGCCTATTAAAAGATGAAAATAAAGAATTGCAGTCAAAGGAGACACCTAAAGACAATAAAGCGACTAAAAAATCATCTGCTGCTAAAACAAAATCCAGTATTCAATATAAAGCAAAAGCAGATTCTGCTGCTGTAGAAGAAGATCAAAAAGTAGAATAACATACATATAAACGACGAGGAACGGGGGATAAATCATGGCATTTAAGCGTAAAAAAATAGCTGTAATTGGAGCAGGATTTACAGGAGCCACAGCAGCATTAATGATGGCGCAAAAAGAACTTGGAGACGTAGTATTAGTCGATATTCCTTCCCAGACTAACCCAACCAAAGGAAAAGCACTTGATATGTTAGAGGCAAGCCCAGTTCAAGGGTTTGACGCTAATATCAAGGGAACATCTAGCTATGAAGACATTCAGGATGCAGATTTAGTATTAATTACTGCAGGACTTCCGAGAAAACCGGGAATGAGCCGTGACGACCTAGTCTCAACAAACGCAAAAATTATGAAAGAAGTATCGGAAAATGTAAAAAAACATGCACCAAACAGCTATATTATTGTATTGAGTAATCCAGTCGATGCAATGACCTACGTTTGCTATAAAACCACCGGGTTCCCTAAAAATAGAGTAATAGGCCAATCTGGTGTATTAGATACAGCCCGCTTTAATACATTTGTTGCTCAAGAATTAAATATCTCTGTTGAAGATGTATCAGGGTTTGTTTTAGGCGGACACGGAGACGATATGGTGCCATTAGTCCGTTATTCGTATGCTGGAGGAATTCCACTTGAAAAAATCATTTCACCTGAACGGATAGAAGCTATCGTAGAGCGAACACGCAAAGGTGGAGGAGAAATCGTTAACCTGCTTGGAAATGGAAGTGCCTATTATGCTCCTGCTGCTTCTATGGTTCAAATGGCAGAAGCGATCCTAAAGGATAAGAAGCGAATTCTCCCTTCTGTAGCTTATCTAGAAGGGGAATATGGCTGTAATAATCTTTACCTAGGTGTACCCACAATCCTAGGAGGAGATGGAATTGAACATATCATTGAACTTCCTTTAACGGAAAAGGAAAATGAAGGGTTAAAACGTTCAATCGAATCCGTACAAAGCGTTATGGCTATTTTAGAGTCATCAGAAGTATTCAGCTAAACCAACTTATTATTATTTCAGCTGCCTATTATTAAAATTTAGAGGTATTTTCAAGTTATGTACTTGAAGGAATTGGACCAATAGAAACTGCTGAATATTTTCTAATCATTTGAGTGTGTTAAGGAACTTTTCAGCAGAAAAAATAATAAAGATACAGAAAACTGAGTGAAATGCATCCTGCTACATTTGTAGGGTGCATTTTTGTATGAATAAGTGATATTACTTTTATATTTCACAGAAAAGTAAATAAACCTTGCTTAATTCTTTTTAGAACTTGGGTCATACGCGATACGCTTTGCAATGCTCCCGCTACTCATCCTGATGACTTTATATCCTTATTTCCTCTTTTAATATGATTAATAACGTTTAGCTTATATATTTCTTCTCCCATGCTCATATCCGCTCAAAATCATGAATATGTTTTTAATACGTCGCTAAGCGTTTCAACTAGCTACAAAAAAATATAAAAATTTATATTGACAGTAGAATCATATGGTTTTATAATTATCCTTAATTCAAGATATTTTAATTCGAGATTTTAAAGTGATGAAAAATATAGGAGGAATAAAAAATGGTGAGCATTGGTTTATTGTTAATACGTTTAGTCATTGGATTATCTTTTATGGCACATGGAACTCAGAAATTATTTGGATGGTTTGGCGGCCACGGGCTAAAAGGAACAGGAGGCTGGTTTGAATCCATCGGAATGAAGCCGGGTGTTAGAATGGCGTTAATGGCTGGATTATCAGAGCTAGTAGGCGGGGCTTTATTTGCTGCAGGACTTCTTACGCCGCTTGGAGCGCTTTTAATTGCAGGAACAATGGTCATGGCGATTGTGAAAGTACACGGTCCAAATGGATACTGGGCAACACAAAACGGATATGAATATAATCTTACGCTGCTAGTTGTAGCAGTCGGTGTAGCAATTGCAGGACCAGGTTATTATGCACTAGATACTTTTATTTTCTAAAAGAGAAAATGGGTTGGAATAAGAAAGATGCTTTTATTTTTTGATTAATATCTCGAATTCGAGATATTCACGATAAATAGTTGTAATTTTAAGAGGGATAACGAAACATATGGCGAAAAATGTATCGAAGGAGATGGTAGTAATGAGTAAAAAAACAGCAGGTATTCATCATATCACGGCGATTGTAGGTCATCCTCAAGAAAATGTTGACTTTTATGCAGGTGTGTTAGGATTACGTTTGGTCAAACAAACGGTGAACTTTGATGATCCAGGAACGTATCATCTTTACTTTGGAAATGAAGGCGGAAAACCTGGAACGATTATCACATTCTTTCCGTGGGCAAATGCACGACAAGGAAAAATAGGTGACGGGCAAGTTGGGGTAACTTCCTATGTGGTTCCAAAAGGTGCGATGGACTTTTGGGAACAACGATTAGCTAAGTTTGGGATTCCAGCTGCAAAGATGGAGCGATTTGGAGAGCAGTATTTAGAGTTTGATGATCCTCATGGTTTACATCTAGAAATTGTTGAAAGAGAAGAAGGAGAAAAAAATACGTGGCAAGCTGGTGAAATTAAACCTGATGTTGCTATTAAAGGATTCGGAGGCGCTACGTTATTATCCGTTCGACCTGATGAAACAGCTCAATTATTAGAAAACGTAATGGGTCTACAAAAAGTAGGGCAAGAAGGAGATTTTATACGTTTTCAATCATCAGCTGACATTGGAAATGTCATCGATTTAAAATTAACAACCATTGGACGCGGGCAAATGGGTGTTGGAACAGTTCACCATATTGCATGGCGAGCAAAAGATGATGAAGATCAGTTGGAATGGCAGAAATACGTAGCCGATAGCGGATACGGAGTGACGGCTGTTCGAGATCGGAATTACTTTAATGCGATTTACTTTAAAGAACACGGAGAAATTCTATTTGAAATTGCAACAGACCCTCCAGGCTTTGCACATGATGAATCACATGAAACAATGGGAGAAAAGCTCATGCTGCCTGAACAGTACGAAACCCATCGAGATCAAATTGAAAGAGCTTTGATTCCTTTTGAAGTGAGAGAATTAGACTGAATTTCACTGAAAAAATTCTTTTAGTAATAGTAAAACGCTAGTTCAACTCTACATTAGGTACAAAGAAGGAATTAATTTATCTATATATAAAACTAATATCTATATTTGAAACACCGTGGTAATATGAAATTAATTCCAAGTAAGGAGGTGAATAGATGACAAAAACTATTGGTCTTATTTGTGGAAGTTTACGAAAGAATTCGTATAACCGAATGATCGCTGAGTCATTGACTACATTAGATGACTCAGCTCAATATCGCTGGATTGAAATAAGCAGCCTGCCTTTTTTTAATGAAGACTTAGAAGCTGACGGATCACCAGAATCTGTCGCATCTTTTAGAGCTGCGATTCAAGATGTTGACGGTGTTATCATTGTAAGTCCAGAGTACAACTCCGGAATTCCAGGAGTGTTAAAAAATGCCTTAGACTGGGCATCAAGACCTCGGACTTCTTCTGTTTTAAACAGAAAACCGGTTGGTCTCATTGGAGCAACTCCAGGAGGCTTCGGTACGGCTTTTGCTCAAATGCAAACGAGAGAAGTACTGGAAGCTATGCAAGTCAATGTTTTACCATTTCAAAAAATGCTGATTTCTCAAGTTCATGAAAAAGTTGATTCGCAACAAAAAGTACTTACTGATGAATCAACAAAACGTTATCTTCAGCGCTACTTACAGCAGTTCATTCATTGGATTGATCAAGCGCCTGTTCCTGTTCTAGATTAAGAAAGAGAACACACCTCACGAACCTTCACCTCAGAAATAACTTTTCTTTCTATAGATGTTTTACCAAACAGATCATAAATGAAATCCAAAAAACCGTTCAAATTATAGACCGCTTGTAAGGAATGGAAAAGGTACGTGTATCCTTACTTGCCTTAATTTAAGGAGGATTATAAAATGTCTGATCTTTACTCTCGCCTTTCAAAAGATGATGCTGCCGTGCTTTTAGTTGACCACCAAACGGGGCTTATTTCCGGCCTTGTACGTGACTATGGTGTTGATGAATTTAAAAACAATGTATTAGCTCTTGGTGATACGGCTAAATTCTTTGATTTACCGGTTATTTTAACAACAAGCTTTGAAAATGGACCCAACGGCCCGCTCATGCAAGAACTCGTTGATTTGTTTCCTGATGCACCAAAGATAGCTCGTCCTGGACAAATCAACGCATGGGATAACGAAGACTTTGTTAAAGCCATTGAAGCAACGGGCAAAAAACAGCTGATCATCGCGGGTGTAGTTACAGACGTCTGCGTTGCTTTTCCTGCGCTTTCGGCCATTAAAGCAGGCTACGAAGTGTTTGTTGTGACAGATGCTTCAGGGACGTTCAATAAGCAAGTAGCGGATGCAGCATTAACGCGTATGGCTCACGGGGGCGCACAGCTTATGAACTGGTTTAGCGTAGCGTGCGAGCTTCAGCGCGACTGGCGCAACGACGTTGAAGGTTTTGGTAATTTAATTTCTAGTCATCTTCCTGGTTATCAAAACTTAATGGGCAGCTATAGAGGAGCTCAGCGCGATTTCAGCAAGCAGAGTGTCTAATGTAGCAGAGACTACATTTTGCTAAAGGTCGTTCTCTTTACATATAAGACATGAAAGTAGAATGGCATCTGTGGATCATTTATGTGACGGAGAAAACGTAACGACATAAGAGAAATTGTTAGATAGGTGAGCCGACTGATGAACAGCTGGCTCACCTATCTTTTACTACGCTACCTGTCATGAAGTATGCATCTCTTGTATATAAAACAAAGTACATTAACGACAGCCTGATAAATGATAGGAAGGGATGCGGAGTAGTGGAAGAAAAAAAAGTTACGTGGCTGGAGCTTTTTTATGATTTGTTATTTGTGGCAGCCGTTGCGACTGCTACGCATGTTTTGCTTCACGTTGAACAAGGGTATATTCATGGAGAGTACTTGTTAAAGTTTGTACTGATCTTTATTCCGATATGGTGGGCGTGGACGGGACAAACAATGTTTATCAATCGGTTTGGACAGGATTTTTTGCATCAGCGCATCTTTATGATTCTTCAAATGCTGTTTGTTCTTATCATGATCTCAAGCTTGTCCGTAGATTTTGATCAATATTACGTCTCTTTTCTGATTGGCTATATTGGACTAAGAGCGTTAACCTCGATTCAATATCTTATTGTTCAAAAATTTGAACAGAGTGAGAGAAAAAAAGTTGCTGTGTTTTTAGGCGTATGCTTTGGAATTGGCATTTTCATCTCGCTTCTTTCGCTCTTTTTTGATTCATGGGTCCGCTACGCCGTGTTATATACAGGAATTGCAGTGGATATGATTTTACCTATTTTAGGACATAAACGGTTAGCGAAATTACCGACCAACACCGCTCATTTGTTAGAACGCTTTGCGTTACTAACATTAATCCTGTTTGGAGAATCCGTTGTCAGCATTCTTGCTGTGATACAGCCACAAAAAGGGGATTGGAATACCATTTTATTTTCGGTTATTTCATTTGTCCTGATCATCGCCATGTGGTGGCAGTACTTTGAGAACGTAGAAAAGAAAGTAAACAAGTCCATTCAAAGAGCGGGACAAACGATTATTTACGGACACTTACTTATCCTCATGTCTCTAAGCATGATTGCAGCATCGATTAAGCTCATGTTTTTACACGAAGTTCAGTACACATTCAGCTTATATTTTGTATTCGGTTCCGTGCTGCTCTACTTCATGGCAACCACTCTTGTTTTTCACCAGTATAGATTTGAAGAACATCGTTTGAAAGTGTATCATTTAGGCTTGTTTTTAGGAATTTTAGCTGTGTTTTTTATTATTAACTTACTTTTAGTCGTCCCGAGCACCCTCATCATAGGAGAGTTAGCCATCTTTTTTATTATCTACGCTAGGTTTACGACCACTTAACCAAATAAAGAACGACTATATAATGGAGGTAGCAAAATGGCAAAAATTAATGTAGGAACAGAAAATGAAGCACCTATTGAACTATACTATGAGGACCATGGGACAGGAAAGCCGGTTGTCTTAATTCACGGCTGGCCACTAAGCGGACGGTCTTGGGAATATCAGGTTCCAGCTCTTGTTGAGGCTGGATACAGAGTCATAACGTATGACCGCCGAGGATTCGGAAAGTCTTCTCAGCCATGGGACGGCTACGATTATGAAACATTCGCTGCTGATTTACATCAGTTGCTAGAACATTTGGATTTAACAAATGTGACATTAGTCGGGTTTTCAATGGGCGGCGGAGAAGTAGCTCGTTATGTAGGAACTTACGGAACAGATAGAGTAGAAAAAGCCGTATTTGCAGGAGCTGTACCACCATTTCTTTATAAGTCAGAGGATCATCCTGAAGGAGCATTAGATGATGCAGGAATCCAAGAATTTGAAAACGGCGTAAAAAATGATCGTTTAGCTTTTCTTGATAATTTTACAAAAACATTTTTTGGGATGGAAGACGGAAATGACTTAGTCAGCGAACCATTTCGACTTTACAACCGGGATATTGCAGCAGCTGCATCACCTAAAGGGACACTAGACTGTATAGCTGCTTTCAGCAAAACGGACTTCAGAGACGATTTAGCCAAATTTACAATACCTGCTCTTATTATTCATGGTGATTCAGATGAGATTGTTCCATTTGAATATAGCGGAAAGCGAACGCATGAAGCCATTCCTGGTTCTAAGTTAGCCTTAATAAAAGGCGGTCCGCACGGCTTAAATGCAACGCATGCACACGAATTTAACGAAGCGCTGCTGTCATTTTTAAGAGACTGAATGTAAGTGATTATTTTGTAGGTGAAAATCTGACGTATGAATAGGGAAAAAAGAAGTTACCAATATGGTTACTTCTTTTTTGTTTTTACGTGGTTAGGTATAGTAAGTGAAATTACTTAACATCACTTTTTTTATTGATATAAGATTTAAAAATGCTTTTAGTAGCTTTAGAAGTCTCAAAAATATATAGAATACTAATAGTTAAAAAGAACGTAATAAAAAGTCCAATATAGTGTTTTGCAGGTCCTCATGAAACTCTTTGCGATTAAAGCCTTCCGGATCCTGAGAAGGGAGGAAGGTAGGAGATTTCATAAAGTCGGGAAATGGGCTGAGAAATGAAAAGTGCCCTCCATTTTTTGCAACTATATGCTGAACTTTTTCCGCATCAGAAACCCCATTTAATACAAATTCCCCGTGAAAAGAAGGAGTAATCGTATCCTTTTCGCCTGTAATCATTAGAATAGGTATATTCACGTCTTCAAGAGCTCCTCTTTCTCTGAACCATCCGGTGGCTGGCGCTAAAAGAATAAGTGATTGAACCCGCTTATCATGATCAACAGATAAACAATAAGGCTTTTGATCAGGAGATTCAGAAGGAAAAGAAGTGGGAACTCCACCTGCTACAGCAAGAACCGTATATCCTCCCATTGAATGGCCAATAAGAGAAATATTATTTGATTTAATGGATGGAGAAAAGGAACTTTCTTTCAAAAACCAATCAATTACAGTACGTATATGGGTAGGCCGATTTTTTAGATTACCTATTGTTCCAGATAGCGTATTATTCTCTCGATTATTAAACGGATGCTGAGGTATTCCTACAATAAAACCATGACGTGCTAAAAACTGAGCAATTGTTCGATAAGCAAAAGGTGTGCTTCCATCTCCATGAGAAATAATGACCAAAGGAAATAATCCATCTGAAAGCGGAGCATCTTGCGCAACGCTTATCGTGTAAGGTCCCATTTTTTTTACTTTTTCTTCTTTGTATGCAGGGTACATGATAAGTAAAGGAAAGCCTTGTTCATTTCCTTGATCTTCTATATCTACAAATTGACACCCGGCTTGAAATGCCTGTCTTTCTTGTTCTTTTATTGGCACGTATATAGTCCTCCTTGCTTTTGACACCCCTTGTTATAACAGGCTCATATATGAGATTTGGTTCAGATAGCTTTCTTGAAAAATCAGCTTAGATACTAGTAACTGCCAAATATATAACATGGTTTTAAACGTTATCCACTGCTAGTATCTTGAGATAATTTAAGTTCCATATTCGTATGTGATGATAAAACGATGTTTGTTGAAGGTGTACCAAACTCCATAGCTTTATCAATAAATTCTTCTAAAGTATGTACGGACTCTGTACATACTTTTGCTATGTAACTTATTTTTCCTGCCACACGATAACATTCCATTACATCGGGATGAACGCTACAAAACGCGGCAAGATCCTTACATTTTGTCGTTTCAAATAAAACAAACGCAGTTATGTTTCTATTCAATTTTTCTGCATCAACAATTGTTTTATAGCCTTTTATAATCCCGTTTTCCTCTAACCTTCTCACTCGTTCAATGGTAGAAGGAGAAGATAAGTAAACTTTTTGAGCTAATTCCTTCATTGAAATCTTAGCATTTGCCTGCAGTTCATGAAGTATTTTTCTATCTATTACGTCCATTTTATCGTCAACCTTTTTTTATTAATTATTATCAAGTAATTACCTAATTTAGTAAAGCTATCTTTAGAAATAACCTAATTATTTGTATATAACATTGCATAAATATTTCATAAAATTTACTGAAAGGAGATGATTCTATGAAGAAAATATTATTACTTTTAGCAAATGGATTTGAAGCTGTAGAAGCAAGCGTTTTTACAGATGTGTTTGGGTGGAATAAATTTGAGGGAGACGGCACGACTGAACTAATAACAGCGGGCTTACATCCAAAGCTAACATGTACATGGAACTTTACTGTAATCCCGGAAATGCTAGTATCAGATATTAATGTAAAAGAATTTGATGCGCTTGCTATACCCGGTGGTTTTGAAGAAGCAAATTTTTATGAAGATGCTTACGATGAGAGATTCTTACAGGTTATTCGAGAATTTCACTCAGCAGGAAAACCTATCGCTAGTGTCTGTGTTGCCGCTCTTTCACTTGGAAAAAGTGGAATTCTTGAAGGTGAAAAAGCTACTACCTATAATCACCCTACAAGTATAAGAAGGGCACAGTTAAGAGAATTTGGTGTACTTGTTCAAGATGATTATATTGTCATAGACCACAATATAATTACTTCCTCAAACCCTAGCACCGGGTTTGATGTGGCTTTTTTACTATTAGAGAAATTAACTTCTTTAGAAAATGTTCAACAGGTGAAAAACTTAATGGGATTTAACTAATCAACAAATATTGTTTTGATAGCGAATGAGTACTATATTAATCTGTAAAAGGGACAAAGATCTCTATAATTACAAAAAAATCCTTTGCCCTGGAAGCAAAGGATTTTTGTATAAATGAATTCATTACGTTAAATAAGTTTCCGTCTACGATAATGAAGATTTAATTACCTCTATAACATTCTTTTTTGTCTGGCTTAAATAAGTTCTTTTTTCAGTAGAAATTAATAAGCCTATAGGCATTTGAGGGTCAAAGCCCTTTACTTCAAACGAGATATTACTTGGTTTCACACTAGTTCCTCTAGGGATAATTCCTACTGCATGTCCAAACATCATTTCTGGAATGAGATGCAGGGCACTGCAGCTGTAAACGGTTTTAAAGGCTAAATCATTCTCTGCCAAAAAATGATTGACGGATTGATAGTAATAACAGCTATTTTCTCCGATTAAAATGGGATAGTGGATAATATCGGCTATTTCAACTGTTTCCTGTTGCAGTAGTGGATGGTTAGACGTATTAACAATAAATTGAATTTGTTCTTTACCAAGCGGAGTAAAAGTCACGCCGGAAAGGTTCGTATTCTGTCCGCAAACAGCAAAGTCCAGTTTATCTTGACGTAATAGTTCTGATAAAAGTGCCGTGTTTCCAATAGTAAAATCGCAGTGTATGTATGGTTTTTCCTCATTTAAATAGCTTAATATAGCTGGCATCAACCTTTGAGCAATCGATTCTGATAACCCTATTTTGATGGTTCCTTTTTCCTCTTTGCTTATACGCTGCGCTTGAGATATGGAATACTCCCAGTGCTTCAACAAGCTATCTACTTCTTCTACAAATAACGTACCTTCCTTTGTTAAGGTTACTTCCCAGCCTCGTTCAAATAAGAGAAATCCAAGATCTTTTTCTAACTTTTTTATATGAGTGGTGACGGTAGACTGGGCATAGTTTAGTTTTTTTGCTGCAAGTGAAAACGTTCCTTCTGCCACAATTGTCTTAAACGTCGTTAATTCTTTAATTTCCACTTTCTAACCTCATCTCTATCGGTTTTTTCGATAATTACTAGACTTATTTTCAATTATACAAATGAAGAGTATGGAAGTACACTAAATATAGAAAGGAAGATGATCGATGCCATTTGTTAACGTTTATTATCCAGAACATCAGTTAAACCATAAGGAACTAAAAGAAGTAAGCAGTCATATTCATCAGTCTTTAATCCAACATTTTCACATCCCAAAAGACGATTATTTTCAACTGTTTTTACCGTATCCATCTCAGCATTTTTTCTATGATTCACAGTATCTCTTAGAAAGGGGAGAAAAAAGAACAGATAACATGATTTATATCTCCATTACGTGCGGGCAAGGAAGAACGGTCGAGCAGAAAAAGAAGCTATACCAATCCATCGCAGAGGGACTTTCCACTCACTTGGATATTTCTACAAACAATATCTTTATTACATTAAACGAGACACCCCGTGAAAACTGGTCATTTGGGCAAGGAATCGCACAAATGATGAATCAAAAGGAGGAAAAATAGAATGAATAATCGCATTGAGTCTAAGCTGCTAGAAGAAATGAGAAATCTTGCTCCTGACTTTGTGAAATATGGAGAACATATCTTATTTGGGGAAGTGTGGAGAGATCCGACTTTAACACCAAAAGAAAGAAGTTTAAGTACACTTTCTGCTTTAATTAGTATTGGCAACACAGAACAAATGCCTTTTCATCTGCAGCTGGCAAAAAAGAATGGAGTGACTGAAAAAGAAATCATCGCATTAATAACCCATATGGCTTTTTACGTGGGATGGCCAAAAGCAGCTGCAGCACTGAATATTGTAGCGAAGCAATGACAAAAAAAGTGCAAGAATCATGTTTGAAAATAAGGTAGGGCGGTTAGTGGCGGCACAGAAAGTGGAAAGACTACTTCCTATGATTCTTAGGTTTTTGTATTATTTAGGTTTTTATGTTAAGTTATGGACATCCTTCTGTTAGTTTAGAAAGGAGTGAATTCATATCTTAAAAATAGCAATCGCTTCAATCATTGCAGGTGTTTTATTTAGCTTTTGTGCAAAATTAGCAATGTATACAAGATGGTCAAAACGGCTTGCAAAGGCTAATGAAGAGACTCATAGGCCCATTAACTTTGTTCTTCAGGGGGCTTTATTTACTATTATTATGTTCATCATGTTTTTAATTGTAAAACCTTTTACATAGGAATAATGCTATAGCTGGAGTGATCAATTATTAATCTTTCATATTTAGGAATAGGTTTTGTAGCTATTGTTCTATCTACATTTTTATAGTGAAAATAGATAAAATTTATTTTGTTTTTTAGCAATCTACAGTGGCTCGATTACAAAATGCAAACAAAGGGGGGAATAGAATTATTTAATGAGAATTTGCTGAAACGATTGGATGAATAAGGAAGATAGGTGGATCAAGCACTTACTACTTACTTCTTCTAGAAAAATTCATAGAAGGCCATATCAACAAAAATGGTGGGGATTCTCAAAATAAGAACATAAAAAAAGCTATTTCAATCGTATTGGCATCGGAGTGAAATAGCTTTTTCTACTTTACATTCAAGAGTTTGTTAGTTCATATGAACATCCTTACATGTGAAGTATATCACAAACTATTTTTGTTGTGAAGATGAAAATTAAAATTTGTATGACAAATTTTATTGCGTTGAGAGATTTTGAATGGGTTATTTAGCTTGACCCTTACGCAGAGGCTATTTTAGAACAGCTGAGCATCTCAATAAAAATCAATGTTACCTCTTAATACCTCAGAGAAACCTGCTTCTTTCAAAGGAGCCTTTTCAATTTCTATAGATAAAAAAATATTTTATCAGGTATATTGTTAGGAGAAGTTTTAAGTGGTAAGTTTGTGTTCACTGTATTTGATATAATAAGCATTTTTGGATGGCTACTCATGTACAGGACAGTAAATATAGATAACAGTAGCTCTGCCGATAAACAACCTTTTTAAAGAAAGACATCTTACCGATAAAAATTATAAAAAGGAGAGACGTAAATGAAATTTGATGTATCTGAATTAGTTGAAGCAAAACGTCAAATTGATTCAACTTTACACAAACTCAGACAGACAGTAAAAACGTTTGAAGCTAAAGAAAATGCTGATAGATATAAATCTCAAATTACCTTAGCTAAAAGAAGAATACAAGCATTCGAAATTTCGGTAGCTCTTATTGAAAGAGAAATAAAGGACTTTAATAACAAAAGCTAGGTATCAGCTTTTACAAAGTGCGTATTTGACGTTGCCATTTATTTTATGAATCACAAAACGTCGGAAAATGCTATATAGTAGTAAAAAACATGTTTTAATTCACCTTCAATATTCGCTCAGAGTGGGATACATATGAATGAACCTTATACAAAAAGAAAAGAAACCTTGCCAATACTAAGGTTTCTTTTTAGTAAATATAAAATATGTTCTAGGAACTTTATGAACAAAGAATTTTTAGTGAATTACGATAAAATATGTAATGAGAAGGAGGCGATGAAGAATGGAACTAGCTTTTTCACTGACTAAGTTAGCTATGAGAGGACTGTTAAGTGTTATTTTTTACGTTCCAGAAGCTTTTTCTTTTGCAGCAAGAAAAATCTCGGGAAATTCAAAGAAGGTGCCATCTTAAACAATCGAAAAAAGCCATCTCTTTTATCACAAGAGATGGCTTTTTTTATCTATATTTATCTATATTTATCTTATTTTACCTACATAAACTAAACCATTAGAACGATTGCCGTTCATAGTAACATATTCTACTTTTTTATATTCTACTTCTTCAAATTGATTCATCCACTCTTTTATGCGCTCTTCACTATGATGACGCAAGATGGCTCCATCAGCTAATTCAAACACTCCATAGGTATGATATTTAGCCAAACCTTTTTCGTAACGGTCTTTGTTTCTCTTATCATGATTGAGCAAAAAATCATTAATATATATGATGCCTCCTGGTTTCAGCACGCGTTTAATCTCGTTTAAAATAGCGTTCTATTCCTCATCTTTATGCACACATGTTAAAACTGCAAAAAGTAAAACAGCATCTAAAGAATGATTAGGAAAAGGGAGCTTCCCACTTTGAATAACTTGAAAATCAATTTCCGAGTCGTTTGACTTAGCTCTCTTAATCATCTCTTCCGAAAAATCTACGCCATGTAAATTTTTATAACCGTAACCTCTTAGTTCAGATAAGGTTCTCCCATAACCACAACCATAATCCAATATGACAGCATCACGGTCAACATGTGTGAGAAATAATTCAGGTTGAAAAGGCATAGTAAATTCCTTTTTATTAGCTACTTCATTCCAATATTCGTCTTGTTTAATCATGTGTATGAGACAACTCCTTATTGATATATCAACTTTTATTGCATCATAGCATGTAAATGTATAAAATAATGTGAGATATCTCATATTTTTATAACAATAGGAGAAAAAATGAAATTTTTAAACGAGCCTATGCACAGTTACTATATCGAAAAGTATTCGATTCAATCACTTTTTTCCTTTCCGATTACTCCATTTATTCAAGTCTGCCAATTTGAACGTGGTGAGTTTATTTACAAGGAAGGTTCCTCCCCTCAATATATTTATTATCTTGTTGAAGGTAAGGCAAAACTCTATGTTACACACGAAAATGGAAAAGTGTCTTTGATTAATTTTTTACAGGCTCCAACATTCATGGGGGAAGTAGAGCTATTAAATTCGCAACGATATTCTAAAGCTATCCAAACTGTCACAAAAACCATTTGTTTGGCTATTCCGATTAATGCTTGTAAAAATAAGCTCTTAACAGATGTTACATTTCTCAGGCATTTATGCAGTTTTTTAAGTGAGAAAGCAACTAGAACTTCAGCAAAGTATACCCAAAATCAGGCATATCCGCTTGAGAACCGCCTCGCTGCTTTTATAATGTTGTCGGCTGATGGTAACTTTTATAAAGAGAAACATACTGAAGTATGCGAGTACTTGGGCGTATCATATCGTCATCTGCTCCATGTACTAGCACAACTATGTAAAACAGATATTATTGAAAAGCAGTCACCAGGCTACATCATTCGAGACAGAGAACGTCTTGAAAAACTAGCGAAATTAAATTAAAGATACTCATAATAACCTTACATTTTTAGTTGCTGTAATGGATGTTCTAGGAACCTAAAGAGCTAAATATTACAATTTTTAAAGCCCATTAAATAAAAGAGTGCCATCAAAAAATACTGCCTAATTAGGCAGTATTTTTATCTTTTTATGAGAAATGACGATTAAAGGCATCTTCAACTTTATTTAAAATACCTTTATATCCTTCTTCATCAAGGTATCCAATACTTCCAAACAGTAAGTGTTCTACAGTCTCAATTCCAGTGAAATCAAATATTCCAATGTCAGATGTTATTTTCAGACCAGCTGTCATTCCAATCTCATCGTAAACTTCATTAGGAGTACCATGAGTATTAATGATCAAGCCTTTTTTACCTTTCAAAAGCTTAATGATTCCTTCTTCACCAGGAGCATAAGCAAACCCGTATGCAAATACTCGATCTACATATCCTTTAAGAATGGCTGGAAGACCTGTCCACCAAATAGGATAAATAAATGTTATAGCTTCTGCTTCAGAGATAAATTCTTGTTCTGTTTTAATATCATTAGGAGTTTGTCCTGCTTTCATAGCTTCAGTATCTTCTGGTTTCAATACAGGTTGAAAATCCAATGCATATAAATCACGTACAACAACTTCGTGACCGTTTTTCTTTAATGTATTAACTGTTGTATCCAAGATTGCATGGTTTAAGCTTTCTGGATTTGGATGTGCATAAACAATAAGGTGTTTCATTTCAAATAACCTCCAAGTATTTATTTACTTTCATTTGATTATTAGGGGTAATCTAATATTATAGTCTTAGACGTTTTTTTAAAAGTAGTCATTTTTTTATAACATAGTCACAAAAATAGAACCATAAAGAAGGAGAGGTATTGATTATGGCACGAAGTTGGTTCACCCAACCTCCAGAAGAGCATAAAGAAGTTTGTCCAGTTACACAAACTCAAGACATAATTGCAGGAAAATGGAAAATTATCATTTTATGGCATTTAAGCACAAAAACCAGGAGATTTAATGAACTTCAAAGGCTGCTACCTAATATTTCAAAAGGAATCCTAACACGTCAGCTAAGAGAATTAGAAGAAGACCAAATGGTACACAGAGAAGTATATAAAGAAGTTCCTCCAAAAGTAGAATACTCTTTAACACCCTTAGGTAAAAGTTTCCTTCCTATCCTGCATAGTATGGGTGAATGGAGCAAAAAATATTTAAAGAGTAAATAAAATAATAATTACTTTAAAACATTGTCATAGATTTAAATATTTTATCCGTAAAAGTATACTTTTACGGACGATGTATTTGATTCTGTTTCAAAACGTTAAAGGAATAAAGTCAAGGGTTTCCTTTTAATTCTTCTTGTCTTAATTTTTCTTTTCTTCTTTCAGGTTCTTATACAACTAAAGGGGCAGTTTGATTGAGTAAGGGATCAGATGTTTTTTCTACTTGCTATTTCTTGTTTATTTGGTATGAGTGCATCTGTAGAAGAGTTTGATCCATTAATTGAAACAGTGGGAGAAGAAAATCCTGAAGAAACTAAACGAATAGAAGAAATGTTTGGCGGTACCCCTAAGTGAAAGTTAATGGATAATATTGTGATATGTAGCAGATTTTTTAGAAATTATTGGTTAGTTATAATTCTTTACTAATCGTTCTAAATAAGGTATTATTTAATCATGGTTTGAAATTCATACGTTTATTTTAGAACGTTCATTCTATAATAGATTGTGACGTTTGTATTTGTTAGTATCAATTCATGGATTCTTTTAAGGAGAAATAAAATGGCTAGAAGTAAAGAGTTTGATGAAAAAGCAGTATTAAGAAAAGCAATGGAGCTTTTCTGGGAACAGGGTTATGAAAAAACATCCATGCAAGACTTGGTGGATCATATGGGAATACACCGCAGAAGTATATACGACACATTTGGTGACAAACGTTCATTGTTTTTAGCTTCCCTTAATCTCTATGAAGAGCTCATCGTCAATGAGATGGAAAGCATAATTATGAACACTTCATCTATTAAACAGACGATACGTGAGGTTTTTATTTTCATACTTAATGCCATTGAACAATACCCAAAAGGTTGCCTATCAGTAAATGCAGCCGTTGAATTATCTTTGTTGGACAAAGAAGTTGGATGCATAGTTACAAAAATGTTTAACCGTACTGAAGATATGTTTAATAACCTTATAAAACAGGGCCAAACTAGTGGAGAGCTATCAAAAGAAATCGATTCCCATAATACATCTCGTTTCTTACACAACAATTTGGTAGGGATAAGAGTACTAATAAAAACTAATTACAATAAAAAAGAATTAGAAGGCATCATTAATCTAGCACTTTCAGTGCTGGACTAGCTTTCTTTTTTTACCTTTTTTAGAACGGTCATTCTAAAATTATTATGAAACAAACCATCATAATGCATACTGATAAAATTTCTTTTTAATTTCTAAGGAGGAACACAAAAATGACAAACTTTAAAATACCAACAGAATCAGAATTTATTGAAGCAGATGGAATTCGTTACGCATATAGAAAATTTGGTACACAAGATGGTATACCAGTAGTATTTCTTGTTCATTTTAGAGGAACGATGGAAAACTGGGATCCAAACATGCTTGAACCTATTGCAAATACACGCCCGGTAATCTTATTTGACAATAAAGGGGTTGGTGAGACCGATGGGCAAACACCTACTACGATAGCTGAAATGGCACAGGATGCAGGAACATTTATTAAAGCACTAGGATTAACTCAAGTCGATATTCTTGGTTTTTCAATTGGCGGAATGGTTGCACAAGAATTAGCGTTACAAGAAGGCAATTTGGTTAGACGAATCATCATGGCAGGTACTTCACCTGAATCTGGCATTAATCCAAATCCAGAGATTTTTGAAAGAATGAATCGTCACGGCGTCACAGAAGAAGATGGAATAAATGATTTTATGTTCTTTTTCTACGAGCAAACCGAAACAAGTAAATCTGCAGGAATGGCTTCACTACAAAGAATTTTTAATCAGAAAAAAGTAAACAGTTCAGAACAAGTAAAAGAGGCACAATTACAAGCCATTGCAAAATGGGCTAAACAAAAATCTAATCATGATTATGAATGGTTACAAAATATCAAACACCCTGTACTTGTTACTAATGGGGTTAATGATGTGATGGTTCCGACTAAAAACAGTTATATCTTAGCAGAGAAATTACCCAAAGCACAGCTGATTATATATCCTGATTCTGGTCACGGCCATCTATTCCAATTTCCAGAACTATTTGCAGAAAACGTAAATTCATTTCTTGATTCTAACTCTTACTAAAAAGGAGTATTCAGATGAGCAGATGATTTGAAAAATCGTATACGAAAATTAGTTGGAATGGTTATTTATCCAAATGAGAAACAGCCAAAAGGATGTTTAATAGTAAACACAGCAGTTGAATTATCGTTACTCAATCAAGAAGTAGATGAAAAAGTTACGGAGACTTTTATAAAGACCGAAACCTTATTATTTGATTTACTGAAAGGTGGTCAAGAACAAGGAGAAATTCCTGAACACTATGATATCAAAGAACTTTCTAAATTTATTCATAATTCCCTAGTCGGAATACGAGTATTAGCAAAAACAACAGATGATAAGAAAGAATTAGAAACCATTATTGATTTGACTTTGTCAACATTGGACTAAGACATACCTTGTTATTTAAATAAACCAATTAACACCAATTTGAATATATTTTTAAGGAGAGAATGAATATGAAGTACACAGTTATTACAGGAGCAAGCTCAGGTATAGGATATGAAACTGCCCTGGAATTTGCTGCTCGTGGCAAAAACTTAATTATTGTAGCTAGAAGATTAGATAAATTAGAAGGGCTTAAATCAGCCATTCAGAATATAAATCCTGATTTGGATGTTATTATTCGTACAAGTGATTTATCTGTCAGAGATCAGGTATATACACTGTACAACAGTTTAAAGGAGTATCAAATTGAGACGTGGATTAATAATGCTGGGATTGGTGAATCCTCTTCTGTAACAGACCAGAATTTAGATAAGGTAGAAACCATGTTACATCTTAATATAGAGTCATTGACAATCCTTTCTACACTATTTGCGCGAGACTATTATCATATAGAGGGAACTCAATTAATTAACGTATCTTCAGCACTCGGATATGCAATTTATGTTGGTAGTATTACTTATTCTGCATCTAAATATTTTGTTAGTGCATTCACAGAAGGGCTTGCGAAAGAACTCGAACAGAAGGGTGCGAAAATGAAGGTGAAGATTTTAGCACCAGCAATGACAGAAACAGAATTCGCGAAATCTGCAAGCGATATGAAAGAATTTGATTATGAAGCAAATGTCCCTATGTATCACACAGCTAAGCAAATGGCTGGTTTTATGATGGAACTTTATAACAACGATAAAGTCGTAGGTATCGTAGATGAAAGCTACAATTTCAATTTAAGAGATCAAATCTATCCAATACTAGGCGTTTAATGTATCAACAAAGTTTAGATCTATATATAACTAAAAAACGAAAATAACCCGTTAAGGTCATAAACAGTTTCTTTACAGTATCGATTCAAAAAATTTAACCATTTAAGAATGAACGTTCTAAAAAACACAGTGCCAAATGGATAAAAAAGATAATGTTGTAAGTATTTAAGGTTTAGGTGGTGGATTGATCCTAAAATAAGATTTCCTCCACCTAAACGATTGGAATAATATAAGATCTTTATAAAAAGAATTGTATTGAGGGCAAAAAAATGAAGTGGACAGTGAAAATAATAAAAATAAGGTAAAGAAACTTAATAAATGCAACTCAACGGAAGGGTGCTGATAAAAAGATGAAAACACTCATGAAAGCAGCTCAGATAACTAAGTACTCAAAAAATATCCATGCCCAAGTCAATGACATTCCAATCCCAGCAATCAATGACAATGAAGTCTTAGTAAAAGTCAAAGCTGCGGCGGTCAATCCGCTTGAAATGTTGATTATCACAGGTAGCGTAAAACTGATTCAGGATTATAAATTCCCATTAACGCTTGGTAATGAATTGACAGGAGTTATTGAAAAGGTTGGAAAAAACGTGACAGAATTTCAGGTAGGAGATGACATCTATACACGTCTCCCACTAGAAAAAATTGGTGCTTTTGCGGAATACGCCGCAATTGATGCTACCGCAATTGCACCCATGCCAAAAAACTTGTCCTATGTGGAAGCAGCAGCTGTACCATTGGCTGGACTCACAGCATATCAAGGTCTACATGAAGAGCTTGAGGCACAGTTTGGTCAATCTGTTTTTATTCCAGGTGGATCGGGCAGCTTTGGTCAAATAGCTGTCCCAATAGCAAAGACAACAGGTCTAAATGTCATTGTTAGTGGAAACTCAGAAGCACGCAAACGCACGTTGGAAATGGGTGCAGATCAATATTTGGTTTATGCAACAGAAAACTATGTTGACTTGTTGTCGAATGTAGATTATGTAATTGATACACTGGGTCCTAAAGAATTTGACAATGAATTGAGTATCATCAAACCTGGCGGAAGATTGCTCTCTCTTCGTACAGGACCGAATAAACGTTTCGGAAAAGACAGAGATTTTCCATTTTGGAAACAAAAGCTGTTTTCCATTGCAGGCGCAAAGTATGACCACAAAGCCAAGAAACACGGCGTGGAATACCATTTTATCTTCGTTCGTTCTGACGGCGCACAGCTCAAAGAGATTACCAAAATCATTGAAGAGAACAACATTGTTCCACCAATTCATCCAACACTATTTACCATAGACAATGTAAATGAAGCGCTAGAACTCGTCGCAAATGGACGGCCAAAAGGGAAAGTAATTATTAATTTTTAGGACTATACAGGAGGGGAAAACAACAATATGAAATTGGCAAATCGAACTATTTTAGTGACGGGCGGAACATCGGGTATAGGCTTGGCATTCGCGAAAAAGTTTCTTGAAATGGGGAACACGGTAATTGTCACTAGTCGATCCAAGCAAAACATTGACCAAGCAATCAAAGAAAACCCTAATTTAATCGGCATTGCTGCGGATGTCAGTCAAGTGAAGTCGGTTGACCAGTTGGTGCATCAAATCAAACAACAGTATTCAAAACTAGACGTTCTGTTTAACTCAGCTGGTATTATGCGCTACTATGATTTATTTGCTGAAGAAGTCACAGGGGGACAACTAACCGCAGAAATTGAGACGAACTTAAACGGCACAATCTATGTGACAAAAGCATTCCTTCCTCTTCTTGCTAAACAAGAAGAAGCCATGATTGTGAATGTCAGCTCCGTACTAGCAAATATTTCGGTTGCAAGTAGTCCAATTTATTCTGCAACAAAAGCTGGAATACACATGTACACAGATGCGCTACGTGAACAAATTCGAGCCAAAAATGAGAGGATTCATGTCATGGAACTCTGCCCCCCACTCATTTCTGAAACGAATTTAGAGGATAAAATGTCACATGACAAGTCAACCAAATTCATTGATTTGCCATTGGGCAGGCTTGTTGATGCTGGTATCAAAGGCATGGAAAAAAATAAAATTCGCTTGAATCCAGGTTTCAGTAAAATCATGCGTTTTATGAGCAAGATTGCACCAGATTTTGTGACTCATCAATGGGGCAAAACAATGATGAAAAGAATGAATAACGAGAATTAGTGTGGATAACAATTGCAAATAATACCGCCGTGTTTATTTTATCCTATATCTTCTTCAATAGTAGACAAATCGTAATATCATCTGTTGAGGTATTTAGAATATAAAGGTTTATGATATGTGAAACGAAATTAAAAATTATTATGCGCTATTTGTTATTATAGCCAACCTATACGCTTTTTTTATTGGACATTATACTGAACTTGTAAGACCACTTAAAAACGAGCTTTTAAATATCCCTATATTCCCCTCTTTTATTATTTGTTGCTCATCAATTTAATAAATGGTTTCAAAAGGAGATGAAAGAAGTAAATATCTAATTATATTTCTGTACCCACAGTGTATAAACTCAGTCAACATATTTGTTTGATAGGTAATTGCCCTTAAAAAATAATACATATTATTTTGCTCTTTAAACAAACTACTCTATCACACATCAGGGTAGTTTGTTCTGTTTTTAAGCTGTATATGTGATATACATATCTAGTTAACATAACCATTCTTTCCGGCACGCAACTCAAAAAGAATCCTTATCCCTCAAGGGACAGCTATAGAATTTTTATTATTATTATTCAGCATTTTTAAAATAAAATAAAAAAACACTTGATAATTTGTATGCGTTTTCATATTATAAGTAAAAAGGTAGTAACTTTTTTAAGAAACATTGTGATGTTATAGGAAGGGAGGTGATTTTAGTATCAACTTAGAGGAGATTATAAGTTTGGAAGTGTATCAAAATTGTAATCTCCTATGTGATGCATCTTTAATGTGAAGTCTTAAAAAGTGTTAATCAAAGGGGGAGAACTTATGGAACAGCCATTGGTTCAAAATGTAGAACATTCAATTAATACGCCTAAGAAACTAAGACTTAAAGAGAAGGTTGCTTATGGGTTAGGAGATGTAGGAAATAACTTTTTGTTAGACTTGGGTCAAATTTATTTGCTGAAGTTTTATACCGACGCGTTAGGCTTGCCTTCTGCAACAGCAGGTTTAGTATTTTTAATTACGAAAATATGGGATGCGTTCGCCGATATTACAGTAGGTACGTGGATTGATAACCGTAAGAAGATAGGCCCTAAAGGCAAATTTAGACCATTCTTTCTATACGCTGCAATACCACTTGCCTTGATAACGATAGTCAGCTTTACTAATCCAGATTTTTCACTAACAGGAAAGATTATATGGGCATATGTAACGTATATGGCATTTGGAACTATTTATAGCATTTCAAATATTCCTTATGGATCAATGGTACCTGCGATGACAAAAGATCCTGTTGAACGAGCAGAAATGGCATCATTTAGACAAGCAGGCTCAAATTTAGGCCTTCTTATTACAACTGTAGGATTTATGCCGATTGTCTTAATGTTTAACAATGAATCTACTGGTTATTTGGTAGCAGTATCTATTTTTGCATTTATGGGCGTTTTATTACAATTCTATTGTTATGCGAATGTAAAAGAAAGATATGTGCATGAAAAACCAAAAGATACAAATGTAAAGCTGACTGATAGCTATAAAGGGCTTTTTAAGAATACGCCTTTACTCATTCTTTGTTTAGTTAATTTGTTTACCTTTTCAGCTTTTAACGTGAAGCTTGCTGTACAAGTCTATTTTTGTCAGTACGTATTAAAAAATGTAGCAATTGTTCCTTATATGGGCTTTTTTAGTATTGGTTGTGTATTTATTGGCGTAGCAATGGTTCCTTTCATGGTTAAAAAGATTGGAAAGAAGTCTACGTACATATTAGGCTGCGCGATTTGGGCTGTAGGAGACATCTTAGCTTATATTTTTGCAGATAACGCAGTGATCTTTATTACATTAGCCTGCTTTGCTTTCTTTGGCAGCTCGTTTGTAAACAGTTTGAACTGGGCATTAGTTTCTGATGCAGTAGAGTATGGCGAATGGAAAACGGGCAATCGATCTGAAGGTGTCGTGTATTCTTTCTTTACGTTCTTCCGTAAACTTTCTCAAGCGCTTGCAGGATTTATTCCTGGCGTTGTGTTAGGAATAGTGGGGTACGTTCCAAATGCGGTGCAAAGTGCAAATGTGCTAGAGGGAATTAGAGGGTTGATGTTTATTTATCCAAGTATACTAGCTATTGCAACGATTGTTGTCATGTTTTTCTTTTATAAACTTTCAGATGAAAAATACAATAAAATCGTATTGGATCTTGCTAAGGGCAAAAATAAAATACCGATGTAAAATGATAGGTAAAATGAACGAAATACAAAATTAATTTAACAATCTAGCAAAAAGTACTTGAAATATTGGTGGCGTTTTCATATTATGAATACAAAGGTTATTACAAATTATATAAAGGTTATTATCTTTTTAGGATGATAGTCAATTAACTGGAGGTATAAAGATGAAGTATTTTTTAGATAGTGCCATTTTAGAGGAAATTCGTTACGCATATGAAAATTGGGCAATTGACGGAGTTACAACAAATCCTCGTCACATTATGAATAGCGGTAAACCATTCTTAACAGTTTTAGATGAATTTGCAAGTGAGTTTAAAGGAGTCGAAAATTTCCCAATTTCAGTTGAAATTAATCCTCATTTGGATAATGCCAAGGATATGGTAGAAGAAGGGACAAAGATCGCTAAGCTGTCGTCAAACTTTGTTATTAAAATTCCATGCACAGAACCTGGGTTAATTGCAGCAAAGGAATTTGAAAAACAAGGTATTTCTACTAACGTCACTCTTGTCTTCTCGCCATCACAAGCACTTCAGCCTGCAAGAATTGGTGCAAAATTTGTATCTCCATTTGTCGGCTGGAAAGAAAATAGCGGAGACGATACAACTCAATATATTCAGGATATTGTGAATATCTATAAAAACTACAATTACAACACAGAAATCATTGTTGCTGCTTTACGTAATGGTAAACAAATTGTAGATGCGGCAAAAGCTGGTGCGCATATTGTGACTTGCGGATTTGATGTATATAAAGAAAGCTTCCAGCATGCGTTCACAGACTATGGATTAAACAAATTCCGCAACGCTTGGGATAATACAGTCACAGAAGCTCCTGTCTTAAAATAAACATATGTATTTTATAAAAGGCGCCTCTTAGAATCTTATTATCTTCTTTGAGGGGCTTTTTATATAGAAAAAGGAGAGAAGAAAACGGTGGGCAGCTTTCAATACATGAAAGACTTAAATAAACATATACCTTTTTATCATATAGAGGACAGCAAATTTAAACATTATGGAAAGGTAATAAACGAGTATGATTTCAATGAACTAGAAACATATATGGATAGTTTAACTATTCCTCAAGATCAGAATGTATATGTAGCATCCGTAACGGAGATGGAAAACACCATTATTAAGAACCAGCTTCAAGAAGCTTTTTATGGTGAGATGTCTATTCAAATTGGATATTGTAATGGTCCTAATTCAACCTTAAATGGTCTTGAGTATCATAAAAGCAGTGAAATCAATATCGCTATAACGGATATGGTTCTTTTATTAGGTAAGGTGCAAGAAGTTGAAAATAATGTTTTTCATTCAAATGATGTAATCGCTTTCTTTGTACCTAAGGGAACAGCAGTTGAGTTATATAGTACGACCTTACATTTTGCTCCTTGCAAAGTAAACAATGAGGGATTTAAAACAATCGTCATTTTACCTAAAGGAACAAATGATCCGTTATCAACTAATATTCAAAAAAGAACAAAAGAAGATGAGTTATTGTTTATGAAAAATAAATGGTTAATTGCTCATCCTGAAAGAGAGCAATTAATTAATAAAGGCGCACATCCCGGTATAAAAGGAGAAAATATTAAAATTTATCAATAGAGCGCATGACTATTAGCCAAAAGACTAAGCTCTATTAATTGATGGGAGAGAGAAAAATGTCAGGTACCTTAAACGTAACTAAAGGGGTAAATGTGGAAATCTTACAAGATGGATTTGAAGTTGCTCTTAACGGCGTAGTTCTACTTCAGCACACAATACAAAAACCAATGCTATTTGTTGGTCATGGAGAAGAAACGATTGAAATGTATAGAGGTAACTTTGATATTAAAGATTATGTGACTGAACGTACAGCTCTTCGGTACGCAAATGTTGAAGAAATGGAAGGGGCATATAAAATAGATCTCTCCAACTTAAAAAATGGAGATACTATGCTGTCTCTTATAGTTAAGGAAGAAGAGAATCGGCTAAAAGTAGAATATCAAAAAAATGATGCGAACATTAATCGTTTTTGGCTACGAGTAGCTGCAGATAAACAGGAGAAAGTCTATGGATGCGGAGAACAACTTTCTCATTTTAATATGAGAGGAAAAAACTTTCCTTTATGGACATCTGAGCCGGGTGTAGGAAGAAATAAACAAACATACGTAACATGGCAAGCTGATGTAGTTGATAAGGCTGGAGGAGATTACTATAATACCAACTTTCCTCAGCCTACATATGTATCTAGTAAAAAGTACTATTGTCATGTAGAAACAACGGCATACGCGGACTTTGATTTTCGCAATGAGGCGTTCCATGAACTGCAAGTTTGGGAAGTACCTAAATATATGCTGTTTGAAACGGCGGATACGTACCTTGAATTAGTTGAAAAAATTACAGGTTTATTTGGAAGACAGCCTGAATTACCAGAATGGGTATACAACGGTGTGGTTTTAGGCATTCAAGGTGGTACAGATGTTGTTGAACAAAAATTAGAAAAAGTTTTAGCAAAAGGTATGAAGGTATCTGGAGTATGGTGCCAAGATTGGCAGGGCAAACGTATTACTTCTTTCGGCAAACGTTTAATGTGGAATTGGAAATGGAACGAGAGTGAATACCCAGAGTTAGATAAAAAAATTGCAGAGTGGAAAGAAAATGATATTCGTTTTCTAGGTTACATTAATCCATATGTAGCCATTGAAGGTGATTTATATAAGGAAGCTGAAGATAAAGGATACTTAGCATTAAATACGGAAGGAAATACGTATTTAGTGGATTTTGGTGAATTTTATTGCGGAGTTGTTGATTTTACCAACGAAGAGGCTACTGAATGGTATAAACAAGTTATTAAAGAGAACATGATTGATTTTGGATTAGACGGATGGATGGCTGACTTTGGCGAATACTTGCCAACTGACGTTGTGCTCAAAAATAGAATCGACGCTAAGATTATGCACAATGCTTGGCCGACGATGTGGGCAAAAGTAAACTATGAAGCGGTATCAGAAGCAGGCAAACTTGGTGAGATTGTATACTTTATGCGTGCCGGATATACGGGCATACAAAAATACTGTACACTTCTTTGGGGCGGAGATCAAAGTGTAGATTGGTCGCTGGATGATGGTTTAGCTTCCGTTATTCCTGCAGCTTTATCATCAGGAATGATTGGCTGCGGCTTACACCATAGTGATATTGGAGGCTATACAAGCTTACATGGCAATAAACGTTCAAAAGAGCTGCTGATGAGGTGGGCAGAAATGGGAGCCTTCACGCCTATGATGAGAACACATGAAGGAAATCGTCCTGATGATTGTTTTCAGTTTGACGGTGATGAGGAAACATTAGAACATTTAGCAAGAATGTCTAATGTTTATGTAACGATGGCACCTTATATTAAATCACTTGTAGAAGAAAATGCTCGACGAGGAATTCCTGTTCAGCGACCTTTGTTTATGCACTATGAAGAAGATGAAAAAACATATGATATTCAATACCAATACTTATTTGGTGAAGATGTACTTGTTGCGCCGGTTCATCAAGAAAACCAAACAGAGTGGGAAGTATATTTACCAGAAGATCAGTGGGTCCATGTATGGAGTGGTGAAGAGTACACAGGAGGATCGGTTACTGTTCAAGCGCCATTAGGTTATCCACCTGTATTTTACCGTAAAAAATCTATTTGGAGTGAGTTGTTTTCTAAACTCAGTCACATCTAATTTAAAGGATTTACAATTTATATAGTTTTTTAGATAGCTGTCTTTTTACAAATTTATATAAAAGATGTAGTCAAACGGAAAATTAATGTTGATGAAGGTAATGATGTATTTTAAAATGGTTATAACAAATAGTTTTACGACAAGGGGAACTCTATATGCAAAATACGACAGTTTTATATGTGCCTATAGGTAGAAAAACATTTGATATTGAAGTAGCTGAGATTTATCGTCAAAAAAGTATGGAGTGGCTGAAAGGTAACTGCAGTACTGTGATTGCGCCGGAGCAAATTGTAACTTCAGTTGAAGAACTACAGGGATTTCTTGATTCAATTAAAGGGAATAAGATTGATACCGTTTTATATCAAAGCGTTACGTTTGCTGACGGTGAATTTATGGTTAAGATATTGGAGTATTTTAAACAGCCTGTAATTGTTTGGTCAGTACGTGAACCAAGTGTAGGTGGGCGTTTACGTTTAAACTCGCTAACAGGTGGAAATAGCACCAGTAATGTGCTGCGCAACCACCAGCATCCGTTTGCATTTGTATTTGGAAATCCAGATGAGAAAGCTTTACAGGAGCGTCTATTAAGACAAATTAATGTTATGCGCGTGTTAAAAGCATTGAACGAATTGAAAATTGGGGTAGTGGGAGATTATCCACCAGGATTCTTTTTTTCAGCAGCTAATGAGGAAGAATTAAAAAGCGCACTTGGAGTAACTCTTCATAAGATGGATTTACAAGAAGCGTTTAAAGAGTGTGTAAAGCTTCCAGAACAAGAATGGATAGGTGAAGTTGAGCGGGCAGAAAAGCAAGTGATTGGTCTAAATCGAAATGATGAAACCGTTACTAAATTTGCTCAATTTTCCACATATATTAAAAAGCACATTCAAAGTGAAGAATTAGATGCACTAGCTATGCGATGCTGGCCCGATTTCTTTAATGATTTAGGAGCTGCTCCGTGCTCAACTCTATCTCAGTTTACTGAGGATGGAATGGTAACATCCTGTGAGTCGGATATTCATGGATCAATCTCAATGTTTATCCTGCGTGAGTTAGCAGGCGGAAATGCACCTTACCTGGGAGATTTAGTTCACATAGACGAAGAAAAAAACTCAGTTGTTTTTTGGCACTGCGGTGCAGGAGCATATTCACTTGCCAATCCTTCTACTGGAGCAACAGCGGGGGTACATCCTAACAGAAAAATCGGTTTTGCGATGGATTTTGGATTAAAAGCAGGAGAAGTAACGATCTTCAGGGTAAGTCATACACCTGACGGGTATCGTCTTCTAGTGATGAAAGGAAATGCATTAGATGTAGAGCAGCCTTTTACAGGTACTTCTGTAGAAGTTGAGTTAGCGACAAATGCATCAGACACACTTTATGAACTTATGCATGCGGGGTATGAACCTCATTTTGCACTAGTTTATGGTGATGTGACAGAACATCTAATTGAACTAGGACGTATGCTTAATTTAGAAACAAAGGTCTATGTATAAGAAGATTGTACTTCTCTGCTACAGTAAAAGTTAGCCAATACTATATAATAATACCAAACGCTAACTTAAAAGGAGTTTGAGAACATGAAAGATACAATAGGTTCTAATAAAAATATCGCGCTTTATCTTCAAGTAAAAGATGTCTTAATTAAACGTATACAAGAGAAAATTTGGAAACCTAATACGTTAATTCCAACAGAACAAGAATTAATGCAAGAATTTGATGTAAGCCGTACTACATTAAGACAAGCTATTTCTATGTTAGTACAGGATGGACTGTTAGAAAAAAAACAGGGCAGGGGAACAATTGTAAAGCCTCAGCCTCTTATTGGCGGCAGCTTAGGCAAGCTCAAAGGACTAGCAGAAGAAGTAGCAGAAAAAGGACTAACGCCGAATTCAAAACTCATTCGGACTGATTTTAAAAAAGATTTGTATTATGAAACTTCCATGCTGGAGTTAGATGCTGGAGAAGAGGTTCTAGTCATTGAACGAATTCGTTTTGCGGATGAAGTACCTATTGCGATTGAACGTTCTTGCTGGCCTATGCATATTGGGAAAATACTAGTTGAACAAGATTTAAATCGTGCAAAATTTTATGAAGTGCTAGAAGAGAATGAAATCTTCTTAAAACGAGCTAAAGAGAAGGTATCTGCTATTAATGCAACCATTTATGAAGCAGATCTGTTAGGCATACGGGGCGGAGAAGCTTTACTTGAAATGACAAGAGTAAGTTACGGTTTTGATGATAAACCACTTGAATTTACGGTAACAAAATATCGCAGTGACAAATATCATTATAATATTGAACTTACAAGATAAAATGCTAATACAATTGGGGATGTGGAGATAATGACGAGTTTAACTCAAGTCAAACAATATGGTTTATATGTAAATGGGGAATGGGAAACAACAGCAGAAAAAATGGAAGTCTTAAATAAATATACACAGCAGCCTGCAGCTGAAATCTCAGTAGCCACAAAAGACGATGTAAATAAAGCTGTGGCCAGCGCGAAAGATGCATTAAAAAACACTTTTTCACCATATGAACGCTACGAGGTATTAATGAAGGCAGCGGATTTACTATTAAGCCGTCAAGAAGAATTTGCTGAAATTTTGGCTACTGAAGTTGGAAAGTCTATTCGTGAATCTCGTGGAGAAGTCGAGCGTGCGGCTACAACTTTACAAATTTCAGCGGAAGAGGCAAAGCGTATTCATGGAGAAGGTGTACCTGTTGAATCGGCTCCAGGCTCGGAGAATCGCATGGCTTTTACAGTAAAAGTCCCGGTTGGAGTTGTTGCAGCTATCACACCGTTTAATGTACCTATCAATCTAGTTTGTCATAAACTCGGACCGGCACTTGCAGCTGGGAATAGTGTAGTATTAAAACCTGCTGAAGTCACTCCAATTTGTGCTCTCAAGCTAGCAGAATTAATGGAAGAAGCAGGTCTGCCAAAAGGGCGCCTTCAAGTATTGACTGGGGATGGAGCAGAAATTGGTGAATGGTTATTAGAAAACCAAGATGTTAATATGTTTACTTTTACAGGAAGCCCAAGAGTAGGAGAGCTCATTCGATCTAAGGCAGGTTTGCGTAAAGTTTCACTTGAACTAGGAAATAATTCGGCTACTATCGTACATAAAGATGCTGATTTAGAAAAAGCTGCATCTTTAATTTCTCAAAAAAGCTTTAATAATGCGGGACAAGTTTGTATTTCAGTTCAGCGAATTTATGTTCATACGAATATTTATACTGCATTTGTTAATAAGCTAAAAGAAAAAACAGAAAAGTTAGTAGTCGGTAATCCAATGGATGAGCAAACGGATATTGGACCTATGATTCGTCTCAAAGAAGCAGAGCGAGTGGAAGAATGGGTAAAAGAAGCGGTGGAAGAAGGGGCAAAAATTGAACTAGGAGGAAAGCGTGATGGTGCTTTCTATCTTCCTACAATTTTGACCAATGTAAATGACGATATGAAAGTTTGTCGTCAAGAAGTGTTCGGGCCAGTAGTAGCTATTGCTCAATATGATGAGATTGATGAAGTGATTTCAAAGGTAAATGATTCTGACTATGGGTTACAAGCAGGCCTTTTTACGAACGACTTACAGTTTGCTATGAAGGCAGCTCGCGAAATCGAGGTAGGCGGATTAATTGTAAATGATGCTTCAGCGTATCGTGTTGACCATATGCCATATGGCGGTGTGAAAAAGAGCGGTAACGGAAAAGAAGGGCCGAAGTATGCAATTGAAGAAATGACTGAAGAACGTATCATTGTTCTAAATTTATAATTTATCAGTTTAAATGAAAGACCTAGATTTTTAATTTTCTAGGTCTTTCATTTGGAAAATAACAAAGAAAAAATGACGAAGGTGAACAAACATGGAGTTCTTAACAATCCTTCTTCCTATTTTCGGGATTTTTGCACTTGGATTTATTGGACAAAAGAAAATAGGATTTGATACAAAAACAATTTCAACAATGGCACTTTATTTGATGTCTCCAGTTCTAGTGTTCAAAACATTTTACACAACCAAATTTAATATTGACTACTTATATCTTACGTTGTATACATTTGCACTTTGCTTTGCATTAATTGCTGTCGTCTATATTATTGCTTATTTCCAGAGATATTCTACTTCAGAAACCTGTGGAATGATATTAGCGTCCTCATTTATGAATAATGGAAACTACGGTACACCTGTCGTTTTATTGCTCTTTGGCGTTACAGGCTTAGACTCTGCCATTATTCTCATGGTCATACAGCAGCTGGTCATGTGTACAGTGGGAGTTTATTATGCCGCTAAAGGGAGTCCACAAGGAAACGGTATAAAATCAGCCGTTGACGCAGTGCGACGGATACCAATTGTATATGGGGGACTTTTGGGAGCTATATTTCAGTTTCTTCATATTCCATTAAGCAACTCTGTAAAAGAAGCGGTTGATTTAGTGGCCGGTGCAGCTATTCCTACCATCATGATCGTACTTGGAATGCAGCTGGCTAAAATATCAATTAGAAATTTAGCCAAAGCAAAAGTTTCATGGTCATTAGCTATCAAGCTTGTGATCTCACCATTTATCGCTTATATACTAACACTTCTATTACCTGTTGATGAGATGGTTAAACAAATTATGATTATTATGGCTGCTATGCCCACAGCTGCCAATACAACTATGTACGCGCTCCAATTTAATACAGAGCCGGAGTTTGTATCAAGTGCAACGTTAATTAGCACCTCCCTAAGCCTTGCTACATTACCTATCATTTTTCTAATTGTTTTATAAAATGAAACAGAAAAACGTTCTAATATATGTTGAAAAATAATTTTATTATATGACTTTAAAAGGAGTAGTCAATGTGAATTCTCCTCATAACTCAGTTTTAAAAAGATATTTAAAATTTATTTTCTATTTTAGTTTTGTGTTCTTCTTATACTTCTACTTCACATACAGTTTTCAACACTACCTGACTAAATATTTGTTTCTTAACTGTTTACTGACAGGGATCTCTTTTTTAATTCGAAATTCAAGGGGTTATACGGAAAAACTGTAAAAGCATCTGTAAAGGAAAAAACTTATTAAAAGGACTTATGGATTCTTTTAATAAGTTTTTTTGGGTCTTAGTATTATCCCTGAATATATCTATACATTTGAAAATATTTTAAAAAATAGTTGAAATGCCCGGTACTAAGTATTACAATCTACATATACTAAGTATTACTTAATAGCTTAATTTTTAAAAGTATTAAGTAAAAATTGGCTTGGTACTAAGTAATACAGAATATAAGTCAAACGATATAGAGGAGGTTCTGAAGATCGAAAATTTAACTGAAATGCTGAAAGGTTCGCTAGAAGGCTGTGTGTTAGAAATTATCAGCCGTCATGAAACCTATGGCTATGAAATTACACGCCGTCTGAACGAGCTTGGATTTATCGAGGTCGTGGAAGGAACGGTCTACACTATTCTCGTACGATTAGAAAAGAAAAAACTTGTGAATATAGAAAAAAAACCATCAGATATGGGCCCACCCCGCAAATTTTATTCGCTTAATGAGGCGGGCTACAAGGAGCTTGAGCTGTTTTGGAAGAGGTGGGATTTTGTATCATCAAAAATCAACGTCTTGAAGTCAAACTAGCTTCATAAGATAGACCGTCGGATAGTTTTAAAGCATCTTATGAAGTTTTATAAAAAGGAGGAAAAATGACATGCTGGAAATATTCAAAAAAATGATTGGTGATAAAAAAGAGTATAAAATGATGATGGCACGGGTTGAAGCCTTGCCAGAGGACTATCAGTTTGTATTTAAAAAAATTCAAAACTACATGTGGAATTTCTCATCGGGCAACGGAATGGATATGCTACACATGCAGTATGAATTAATTGATTTATTCGAAGCAGGTGCTGCAGAAGGTAGACAGGTGCTCGAAATTACTGGAGACGATGTGGCTTCCTTTGCTGACGAATTAGTGGCAAATGCTAAAACTTATATGGTTAAGTATCGTGAAGATTTGAATCAGAGTATTAAGGAACGATTAGGAAAAAATAAATTTAATCAATAACATCGACTGAATAGCTAGTTGCAAGTATAGATTTTTGCTTTTGCTATTCAGTCATTTTTTAAACTCAGTACTAAGTAATACAGAATATAAGTCAGACTGAATAGTAAGGTATTAAAAATTTAGCTCTACGAGACGCTCAGCTTAGTTAAATCATGACAGTTCTAGCAAGCCAGCTTGTGGAGCTTTTAAAAGGAGGAAAAACGTATGAGAAATACAGTGATTTTTGTAAAAGAGTTAAAAAAGGCCTTTAAAGACAAAGAAGTATTAAAAGGGGTGAACGTTGAGGTGCAGCGCGGTGAAATTTTTGCACTGCTGGGCTCAAATGGAGCAGGGAAGACGACGACAGTTAACATTCTTTCAACACTGATGAAGGCTGATAGCGGCGAAGTAAGTATTTGCGGATTTGACGTCCAACGTCAACCGGCTGATGTCCGCCAGAACATCAGCCTAACGGGGCAGTTCGCAGCTTTAGACGGCATGCTCACTGGGAAGGAAAACCTGATAATGATTGCCAAATTGCGAGGGGTATCTAATCCTAATGAAGTAGCTGACAATCTCCTTGCAAGATTCAGCTTGACCGATGCAGCCAATCGCCGGGCGGATCAATATTCCGGTGGAATGAAGCGCCGTCTTGATATAGCTATGAGTCTGATTGGCGCCCCAGCCGTTATTTTTCTCGACGAACCGACGACCGGACTTGATCCGGAAGCCCGGATTGAAGTCTGGAACACCGTCAAAGAGCTTGCTGGCGGTGGTACGACCATCTTGCTCACGACTCAGTATCTGGAGGAAGCTGAACAACTGGCAGATCGGATAGCCATCCTACATGGCGGAAAAATCATCAAAACCGGTACCCTTACCGAACTTAAAGAGATGTTCCCCCCAGCAAAAGTGGAATACATTGAAAAACAGCCAACATTGGAGGAAATCTTCCTCGCGATCATCGGCAAAAAGGAGGAAATGTAAATGAAAAACAAAACAGGTGTATTACTAGGACGTTTGATGCGCACTATTATGCGCAGCCCGGATACAATTATTACGGTGGCGATTACGCCGATTATGATGATGCTACTGTTTGTCTACGTATTTGGGGGTGCCATAAATACAGGAACAGCCAACTACGTCAATTATTTATTACCAGGAATCTTGCTGATGGCTATCGCATCCGGCGTCGCTTACACTTCCGTGCGGCTATTTAATGATGTAAAAAGTGGACTGATGGCCCGTTTTATTACTATGCCTATTAAACGGTCTTCGGTATTATGGGCTCACGTGTTGACATCTTTTGTTTCCAATGCGCTTACTGTCGTAATAGTTATCCTCATCGCGCTCTTGATGGGTTTCCGCTCCAGCGCTGATATCCTAGATTGGTTCGCGGTAGCCGGGATACTCGGGCTGTTTACGCTAGCCCTGACATGGTTGGCCATTATTCCAGGACTGACAGCGAAATCTATGGAAGGAGCCACAGGCTACTCGTACCCACTAATCTTCCTACCTTTTATTAGTTCCGCCTTTGTTCCCACTGAAACGATGCCTAAAGCTGTTCGTGCATTCGCTGAAAACCAGCCCGTGACTTCAATCGTGAATACAATTCGTGCACTCTTGTACGAAGGATCAGTTGGCAACGATATCTGGAGTGCCCTTGCCTGGTGCCTAGGTATCATGGTCATCGCTTACTTTTTCGCTAGTAAAGAATTCAAACGCAAATTAGGGTGAATTTTATAAACTGAGCAAGCTATCCAAGGTATATGGAATCATCGAAATTTTAATGTAAAGTATTGATAGCATAAAACAGGGGTTACTTCTAGTTATCGTAATGTGAATTATCGTTAGAAATAAAGAAGACCTTGAACAAGGTCTTCTTTTACTCATCATCTTCCCATTCAGTTTGTTGTTTTTTTCTTAACCGGTACACATAGTTCATGGGTATAAGGCCACCTACAAAAATAATGCCTCCAAATAATACTCCATCACTCCAATTAAATCCTGAAGTCACAGATGTTAAATAGGCAGTAATTGAACCGATTACTAACAGGACGAATAAACTCAGCAAAAAAGATCGAAAAGGTCTTTTTATTTCTTTTTCGTGTTCTACACTAATACTTAGAGATAAATAGCTGTATACAACGCTAGATAGAATGAACACAACCCATAATGGATTTGCCTTTATCTTTTCTAATCCACCTTCTAAGAAATCATGACCAAGAATAAGTAAAAATCCAAGTGTTTGAACTATATATGTAATTTTAATATGCTGCAAATTTAAAAAGGTAAGCCTTTCATCAACTATCTTTTTCATTCAAAATAACTCCTTATCTATCCAAAATAATTCGTCCAATGTTTCTTCAACGACATAGCAAATTTGCAAGCAAAGCTTTAACGACGGGTTATATTGTCCTTTTTCTATGAGGCTAACAGTCTGTCTTGTAATACCAACCTTATCTGCAAGTTGCTGCTGAGTTAAATTCATTTTTACACGGACCACTTTGACATTATTTTTTATAAATAATCCTCCATAGTTAAAATGAAACATATATATTCCTTTATGTAAAATATATATTGCATTATTCCTTGTTTATAAAGATTCGATTTCAAAGAGACCTTACACGTTTGTCAAAGAACAGTAAACATATTATTGTCGAGGGCACAGGGCATCTTCTTCATGTTGATCCATTCCAGGTCATAATTAATATTATTAAAGCTGCTTTGGAAGAAGTGAAAAAATAAGTTGGGTTAATATAATACCTGTTCCAGCAATTAAAACGGGCTTTAGATTAATAAATCTAATTTTTCAGTTTCTGTCATAAGTATTTTTGTTTGATTTAAAAAAATATTTTGAATTAATGATCGGTCTATGATAATATTTAAATCAGTAAATCATATATAAAATTTAAAATCACATATGTGATTTAGAGAGGGTTTCTTTATGTCAGTAAAATCAGCAGAACGTGTATTAAGGGTATTTGAATTGATTGCTCAACATCCCGAGGGATTAACAGTAAAAGAGGTTAGTGACTTACTTTCGCTTCCGCAAAGCAGTACTTTTAATCTTGTGGGAACACTTCACAATGAAGGGTATTTGAATCAGGACTCATTAAAGAGGTATAAGCTAGGGCCAAAGCTAATTCAAATTGGAACAGCGGCTATGGAATCATTGGATATTTCTTCTGAGGGAAAACCGTATTTAAAGAAACTGATGGAGGATGTTCAGGAAACTGTGTTTATGGCCTTGCTGTCAGATGGAGAGTTGGTCTATGTTGTTAAGATTGATAATAATCGCTCTATTAGAACAACAGCTCAGCCTGGTAACCGAAAGCCGCTTTATTGTACAGGATTAGGAAAAACCTTTTTAGCTTTTCTTCCTAAAGATCAGCGAGAGCAGCTGCTTGAACATACGGAGCTGCTGCCTATTACGGATTATACAATTACAGATAAAAAAGTTCTTAATGATAATCTAGACTCTTTTATTCAAATGGGCTATGCAATTGATGATGAAGAAAATGAGGAAGGCTTATTTTGCCTTGCTGCACCTGTATTTGGAGCGAAGGGAAGCATTCAAGCTGCTATTAGTGTAGCTGGTCCTAAGGAAAGAATGCTGAAGCATAAGGAGTTTATTGTAGAAAGGCTGCTTCAAACAGCAACTAACATATCTTTTATTGCTGGATATGAAGAGGCGAAGAGATAAATGAAAAGAGGGGTAAAATGGATGTGATAAGCATGGGGGAAACAATGATTCTGTTTACCCCACACTCGAATGGAAAGATGCGATATGCTAAAGATTTTTCTTCGAAAATTGCTGGGGCAGAAAGCAATACGTTAATTGCCCTGTCAAAACTCGGTTATCAAACGGGATGGGTTAGCCGATTAGGAAAAGATGAGTTAGGAGAGCGAATTCTTTCAAGTATTAAAGGAGAAGGAATAGATGTAAGACATGTGATATTTGATGATAATGCTCCTACAGGTCTTTTTTTAAAGCAAAAGACAAATGAAATGAACAGTAAAGTCTTTTATTACAGACAAGGTTCAGCAGCAAGCTTTATGAATCCGCATGATATGAATGAAGAGTATATCTCTTCTGCCAAATACTTATACGTGACAGGAATAACACCTGCGCTGAGCGACTCCTGCCACGACGCTGTTTTTCAAGCGATAAAAGCTGCTAAAAAAAATGGTGTAAAAATAGTGTTTGATCCAAATTTACGCAAGACACTTTGGGATGAAGAAACTGCGCGTCAAACACTCATTAAAATGGCTACATATGCAGATATTATTTTACCAGGAGTGAATGAAGGTAAGTTTTTATTTGAGAAGGATAACCCTGAAGACATTGCATCAGCGTTTCATCAACTAGGTGCAGAGCTAGTCGTTATTAAGCTGGGTGAGGAAGGAGCGTATTACTCAACTAAAAATGAATCCGCTTACGTAGAAGGCTTTAAAGTTGCTAGAGTGATAGATCCAGTAGGAGCTGGTGATGGGTTTGCTGCTGGGATACTATCAGGATTAATAGATAAATCTTCTTTAAAAGAAACGGTTAAAAGAGGGTGTGCTATAGGAGCTATGGTTGTAACCGTAGAGGGTGATATTGAAGGCTTGCCTGATAAGAAAGAGCTTTACGAATTTATGAATGCGATTACAAAAGAAGACGTTATACGATAAAAGAAAGGGGCTTACCCATGACGGATAGTTTATCACATTTATTAGAGCATAAAATCGTTGCGATTATTAGAGGAGCTAAACCTCAGGACGTAGTGAAAATTGCCTCTGCGCTTAATGACGGCGGTGTAAAAAATATAGAGATTACTCTCAATTCGCCGGACGCACTTTCAGCCATTAAAGAGGTTTCTACAGAGCTCGGTGATCAATTGCTAGTAGGAGCAGGTACAGTGCTTGATCCTGAAACAGCACGTTCAGCTATTTTAGCAGGAGCAAAGTTTATCCTTTCTCCAACGGTTAATATCGAAACTATTAAACTAACGAAAAGATACGGTGTGGTGAGTATTCCAGGTGCTTTTTCACCTACTGAAATTTTAACGGCATATGAAAATGGCGGAGATATTATAAAAGTATTTCCTGCTAGGCTGGGGGCTAGCTATATTAAAGATATTCGAGGACCGCTTCCCCATATTCCGCTTCTACCAACAGGAGGAGTGAGCTTAGATAATATTCAAGAATTTGAAGAAGCAGGTGCTGTAGGGTTTGGTATTGGAAGTTCTTTAGTAGATACAAAACGTGAAATTACCCATGCATATCTGCAGGAGCTAACACAAAAGGCTAAAGCATACGTAGCCGCAGTGAATCGTATAACGAAAGGGGAAAAAGTACATGAAAATTACTAATTATGAATTGTTTCAAGTGCCGCCACGCTGGTTATTTTTAAAGATAGAAACAGACGAAGGAATTGTTGGATGGGGAGAACCTGTTATTGAAGGAAGAGCCTCTACCGTTAAAGCTGCAGTAGATGAGCTGATGGAGTATCTTATTGGCAAAGACCCATTAAATATTGAAGATCATTGGAACGTTATGTACCGAGGCGGTTTCTACCGAGGCGGACCTATTTTAATGAGTGCCATCTCAGGGATTGACCAAGCTCTTTGGGACATAAAAGGAAAATATTACGATGCTCCTGTACATCAACTATTAGGCGGAAAAGCAAGAGAATCTATTAAAGTGTATTCGTGGATCGGAGGAGACCGGCCTTCAGATGTAGGCGAAGCAGCAAGAGAAGTTGTCTCAAAAGGATTTACAGCAGTAAAAATGAATGGAACAGAAGAGCTTCAGTATGTGGATTCGTATGAAAAAATTGATCAAGTAGTAGAACGTATTGCTGCTGTCAGAGAAGCAGTGGGGCCTTATGTAGGAATAGGTATTGATTTTCACGGACGAGTACATAAGCCAATGGCAAAAATTTTAGCTAAAGAATTAGAGGTCTATCGTCCAATGTTTATCGAGGAGCCGGTTTTGCCGGAAAACAATGAGGCATTAAGAGAAATCGCCAATCACGTATCCATTCCTATTGCGACAGGGGAAAGAATGTTTTCAAAATGGGAGTTTAAAAAGCTCTTAACGGACGGATACGTGGATATCATTCAGCCGGATTTATCACATGCAGGGGGAATTACAGAATGTAAGAAAATTATTTCAATGGCTGAAGCCTTTGATGTAGCAGCTGCGCCTCATTGCCCGTTAGGACCAATCGCATTAGCCGCTTGTCTTCAAGTAGATGCAACGTGCCACAACGCATTTATTCAAGAGCAAAGCTTAGGCATTCACTATAACCAAGGCAGTGATTTGCTAGATTATATTGTTGATAACCACGTATTTAAATATGAAGAAGGCTTTGTGAAAATTCCTGATGGACCTGGTTTAGGTATTGAGATTAATGAAGACCATGTTAGAAAAATGGCTGATATCGGTCATAATTGGCGTAATCCAGTATGGCGTCATAAAGATGGTTCTGTAGCGGAATGGTAAAGGGGAAACCATTTTAGTACAAAAGATCTGATTGACAAATGACCGTCAGTCAGATCTTCTTTTCAAATTAGTGATATACAGGGGGATAAGGGAATGAAGGGGTATAGCGAAAAGCCGACTCGTGTTAGATTTCGTGTTTTAGCATTTATTTTCATAAGCGTTGTCATTAACTATATGGATCGAAGTAATATTTCTGTAGCTGCCACAGCCATGTCCAAAGATTTAAAGCTATCATCAGTAGAACTGGGTCTCATATTTTCAGCCTTTGGATGGGCTTATGCTGCTTTGCAAATACCAGGAGGGGTAATGGCTGACCGTTTTGGTGCTCGTGCTACGTATGCCTTTAGCTTAATTACCTGGTCTATTGTTACGCTTTTACAAGGGTTTACTAAGGGATTTGTGAGTCTATTTGGTCTGCGTTTAGCGACAGGAGCATTTGAAGCACCGGCTTTTCCTACTAACAATAAAGTAGTCACTAGCTGGTTTCCAAATCAGGAAAGAGCATCAGCTATTGCTTTTTATACTTCAGGACAGTTTGCAGGGCTAGCATTTTTGACACCTACATTGGTGACCATTCAGCACTTTTTAGGGTGGAGAGGTCTGTTTATTACTACAGGGATTATTGGTATAGCATGGGGCATTATGTGGTACATTTTTTATCGTGATCCTTCCCAGCATAACAAAGTAAATAAAGCAGAGTTACAGCATATCGAAGAAGGTGGAGGCTTAGTTAAAGCTGCGGATAAGAAAGGAGAAAGAGCCAAATTCGAATGGGGAAATCTTAAAGAAGCTTTTTCTCACCGAAAGCTATGGGGCATCTACTTAGGCCAGTTTGCCGTAAACTCTACTTTATGGTTCTTTCTTACCTGGTTTCCAACGTACCTTGTGGAATATAGAGGGTTAGATTTCTTAAAATCAGGATTCCTAGCATCAGCTCCGTTTTTAGCAGCGTTTGTAGGGGTATTACTATCTGGATTTGTATCTGACGCCTTAGTGAAAAAAGGAGTATCTTTAGGTATTGCAAGAAAAACACCCATTATCGTAGGTCTGCTTTTATCAACTTCAATCATCGGAGCCAATTATGTAAATAGCACATCTCTCATTATCATGTTTATGGCTATTGCGTTCTTTGGAAATGGCCTAGCTTCTATTACATGGGTCTTTGTCTCAACGCTAGCGCCTAAACACTTAGTCGGTTTAACAGGCGGAGTCTTTAACTTTATCGGAGGCCTAGCTTCTATCATCGTTCCAATTGTTATTGGTTTCTTAGCAAAAGGAGGAAACTTTGCTCCAGCGCTAGTATTCATAGCGGCATTGGCTCTTTTAGGAGCACTTTCTTATATCTTCCTTGTAGGAAAAGTGGAAAGAATTAAAGTGGTTAAAGATGAAGAATTGAATCGAGATATTGTGTAAGGTTGTTTATAGTTTTATAGGAATCATACATCTAAATTTATTTGTAGCGGGATTAAAAGAGAATTTGTAAAAATCCCATTAAAGAAAGAGCATAAATTTTGTTGGAGACCAACAGGTTTATGCTTTTTTGTTACCTATAAAGAAGAACTTCAGTCCGTATAAGAATAAGATCATTAGATTAGGTAGTAGTGATATTCATGAATACAAAAAACATGATAAAATATACAAAGTTTCTACCTTTTATTAACAATAGTCAAAGAATAATAAGTAGAAAAGAATTAGTAGAGAGTTGAAGGTGCATGTATGAAAAAGGTTTTAACAACTTCTACTGTATTATTGCTAGCATTGTCAGCTGGCAGTAGTAATCAAAACAAGTAAATAAGAGCAGACCCTTCATTATAGTAAAGTCTGTTTTTTCTTTCTCTAAAAAGGGCCAGTGTTGTTTCTCAGCACGTTAAAGTCGATGATATAAGCAGCCTTTATTCATAGATGATTGTTACAATACTAACAGTGCAGATTCGATTAAAAGCCTAAGAAAGAAATAAAATTGGAGGTAGTAAAATGGGGAAGAGTGAAATGTTTGAGGATTTTAATTTTAAATTAGTGGTAATTGAAGCTGTATTAGATAAAGAGCCATTATTTCTAAAAGAATTAACCGATTTAAAAGATAAGTATACGAACAATTTCGAGTGGTATTCTGGAGCTGGACCAATTGTTGAAATCAAGGATTATTTAGAAGAGTTAACGTTGGAAATGAGTGATTTAGAAAAGATTGAATCCCTTTGCTTTGATGGGGGTAATGAAATTTATCATATCCTAAAGCCAGATTGGGATGGCGAAGACAGTTTATTTGACGTACTATCTGTTGAAGGATTTCAGAACTTAAAAAATTTAAAAACAGTGGACTATATTTCAATGTGCGATCCACAAGTGTTAGAACCATTTAAACAAGCTGGAATTAAGATTGAGGATTAATGACAAGGAAGTTATTGTACTAACAGAAGCGATTCATCTTTATGAAGGATAGATTTTCTTCATTGTTCCCATCGAGGAGAAATCAATCAGCAATGAAAAGACCTCTCTTATATGAGTGGTCTTTTTTATGTGTATTTTAAAACGCTTAAATTTGCAAGTTATACGCAAAATAAAAGTTAATTTCGTCAGGGAGCGTTTCTCTGCATGTTAAAATCGTCGATTTATTAGGTTTTTATTTATAAATGTTTTTGACAAAAATGCATCTTTCTAATTGGGAGGTGCTTTTTTCGTTCCCTATAAAAATATAAAAAAGAGGAGAGTTTTTATGAAGAACATTTTTATGAAATTAATGACCGTTCTTACATTATTAATGGTCGCATTATGTGGAGTAAATCAGGGGAAAACAGAAGCAGCAAGTAAACCAGCAAATCAAGATTTAATCATCATTAACAAGTACTATAACAAGCTTGCGTATTTTCATAATGGTTATATTGAAATCGTTGATCCAGTAGCAACGGGGAAAACATGGGTCAAAACACCTGTTGGCTTTTTTAAAGTGGTGAACAAGATTAAAAATCGCCCTTACTATACAGGGCATATTCCTGCGGGCAATCCTCGCAATCCATTAGGAAAACGTTGGTTAGGGATAAATGCAAACGGTACGTATGGTGATACGTATGGCATTCACGGCAATAACAATGAAAGCAGCATTGGAAAATACGTGAGTCAAGGTTGCGTGAGAATGCATAATGCAGACATCGAAAAGCTTTATGATAAAGTTCAAGTTGGAACACCGGTTGCGATTACGTATTCCTATAAGAGCTTCGTTGATCTTACAAGCGTATATGGATATAAATTCAAAGGCTACAAGATGAAAAACAATTAATATCTGAGCAGCATTCCCAAGTTCTTCTCATGCTCATGTGAGTGAAGTATCTATTTGGGGTAACTTAACAGGATGGGAAAATGAAGGTCTGTTCGGTGCATTAACTGGTTGGGAAACATCCGGTAATCCATTCGAGACTGAACAATTAGATTTGTTCATCTTTGAAGAAGCAGAACCAGTTGAGTTTCCACCTATAAAACAAGAGGGAGACACAAGATGATTTTTTTAGTAGGAGCATAGGTTAACCCTCTTGTTTCTTTTGTATAATGTTAATAATTGCAATTACTAAACGACTAAATAAAGCTCTTACATTAAGGCTAATAAGGCTGTAATACCATTTCCAGCCTTTTTGCCACTTAATTAGTTTCGTATATTTTTCTGCCCATAACTCAACTAAAAATAGTGAACTGATGGTAAGTACAATTTTATATACAATTTTAAAAGGATTATCATTTTTTGTTAAATGATAAAGCCATAAAGAAACAGTTGGTAAACATAAGAAATCAAATAAAACATTCGATTTAAACTCTTTAGGTATAAAGCGTATAGGGTATTGAAGTATTCGACGGTTAACTAGAAACCTGTCAACGATAGCATTTGTATATCCATTCATAAACAAGACCAACAGTGAATCTTTGACAGGGGTTTTCTTTAAAACAAAGGGTAAGCTACCTAAAAATATGACGGTTATACACTTTAGAAATCGTCTTTCTAATTTTTTACTTTTCATATAGTTTCATCTCCTTTCTTAGTCGTAAAATTAGTATTAGCTGTTCTATGATTTACGATGCAACAGTTTTTCCTTTGTCATGCAAATGTAACAAAATAAACCATGACAATTTTTATCAAATGGTTACATTCGTTCGGTATCAAAAAACTGAATAGGAGTGTTGTCCATTGAAGAAAAAGCTAGTACCTATCATAATGGCTTTGGGAGTTTTTATCCCAAATCAGGCATTTGCTGCAACGGGAGATAGCATTATCAAGACAGGCTAATTCCTTCCTTTATGTATTTATTGTTTCATACCTTATCTTTTCGTAAATATTTAGAATATGCAATAACATTTATACTAACTTAAAAATTCTTTAATTCATTTAAGTAAATGGTTAATTATTTTTGTTATAGATACTTTAGTATTTATATCTGTTGTCGAAAAAGTTCATATTTTTCTACAAAACATATAAATGATAAAATGAAATTTAGAGTTAGTTTATTATGTTATCGATATGTTGAAAAGTGAAACTAAACGCAATACCCATTACAGGAACGCAAAAGAAAGCACCTTTACTTAAGGTGCTTTCTTTTTGGTTTATTTAATGCATTTTGCAGTATATTTAATGCATTTTCCATCTTTATCATATAGTTCTTATCGTTACTAGAACATTGAAACGAAATATCATTAGTTCCATTGGTACTTAGTAAACTTTTTTCTTCTAGGAGACTAGACAGTCTTTCTACAGTACCTTTACTGCCATCAATAAGTTGAATATGAGAGGGAAGCAAATCTTTTAATACAGGCTTGTAATAAGGGAAATGAGTGCAACCTAGTACAACCGTACCATATTGATTTAAATCAAATCCTTCTAGCTTTGTTCTAAAATACGTACTTAATTTGTCCCAATTAAAGTTTAGATCTTCACAGAATTCAACTAATTCTGGAAGAGGTAATGGGTCAACGATTGAATCCTTATCAATTCTAGTAATTAACTTTTTATATTTCAATTCTTTTAATGTTAAGTCTGTAGCAAAAACAAGCACTCTTTTATCCATTGAACTACTTAATTCAATAGCAGGCTTTGCAGCAGGCTCCATTCCGATTATTGGGATATCGTACGTAGACCTTAATTCGTTAATAGAGATGCTAGTAGCTGTATTACAAGCGATAACAAGTGCTTTAACCTCTTGTTTAAGAATATCTTCCACTGCAGTTTGGACATGTTTATTTACTTCTTCTTTTGTCTTGGTTCCATACGGAACATTGCGTGTATCAGCATAATATAAAAAATCTTCTTTTGGAAAATGTTTTATTGCTTCATTTAATACCGATATTCCTCCAATGCCAGAGTCAAAAAAACCAATTCTCATGTTTTTCACCTTACAATTCAAATATTTTTTCACATCATTTATTATACCTTTAGAGTAAATGATTAAATAGGAAAAGCCCAATTCTATAGATTCAAACGATAATTACTATAGAAAGAGGCTCATTTATTAATTTAACTATAGTTGAGTGTTTTTAGAATATTTTCTGCTTGTTGCATAGTAGCTTTCACTAGATCAGCTGCTGTTCTATCTCTTTCTAATAGCCTCGTACTTTGGCCACACCATAAAGACATATACTCTTTATCACCTAGCTTAGCTGCAGCTTTTCGAATATCTCCCGTAATGGTATTTTGTGTAGGAAAACATAACGGTTGAATCTTAGAAGTTTCGAACTCCTTAATAAAAGTATTGGCTATTCCTCGTGCGGGACGACCTGAAAAATGTCTAGTGAGAACCGTGCTTTCTTCATTACTTTCGTGAAGAGCCTCTTTATAACAAGGATGTGCTCCAGATTCTTGTGTCGCTAAAAAAGCAGTTCCCATTTGTACACCACTCGCGCCCAAAGCTAAAGCTGCGATTAATCCTCTTCCATCCATAATTCCACCGGTGGCAATGACGGGAACATCCACTTGATCCACTATTTGAGGTACAAGTGAGAACAGCCCAATATTAGCTCCGTAAGGATGCTCATTTACATCAAATGTTCCTCGATGACCACCTGCTTCACTTCCTTGAGCTATAATCACATCCGTCCCCTGTTCTTGTGCAGTTAGGGCTTCTTTGACTGTTGTAACCATTGTCATAACTTTTATGTCATTTTCTTTTGCTATTTTCATCGCATAAGGTGGAAGAACACCAAAAGCTGTGCTTACGATAGGTACTTGTTCTTCTACCAATACTTTAAACTGCTCTTTAAATAAATTTTTAGTTTTGACTTCTTGTTCAATACGCTTAATAGATAAAACGCCTCGCATCGTATCTAATAATTGCTGAACCTCTTCTAACCCACCCGTATTATCTGCCATTTCAGTAGCAAAAAGATTAACAGCAAAGGGCCTTTTAGTATATTTTCGAATCTCTCTCACAGCTTGTCGGATATCCTCTGGATGCATATAAGCAGCACCTAATGTTCCAAGCCCACCTGCCTCACATACGTTTACAATGAGATCTACTGTTGTAATTTTATCTCCCGCCATACCAGCCTGTATAATGGGTACCTTAATATCTAACATTTCACAAACACGATTATCTAAATTCATTTTTCTCCCCCAGGTTATGAAGTAGACTACACGAGTTGTATTAAGAATTAAATAAATGATGTGGTCTGGTAGTTAATTCATTTTTATTAAGAGCACATGTGAGACTCATAAAAATATAATGGCACTTTATAATCCTCATAAAAGATGCTCCATATTTATCATATATGTTTTTATCTATATGGTATAATTCAAAAAAAAGATATTTGTCATCTCTTTAACAGATGGTAAAGAGAAATTAGGTGTGAAGAAACATGGATATTCAATCTTTGCGTATTTTTAAGGCAGTTGCCGAGTATGGGAGTATCTCAAAAGCTGCAAAAGAGCTAAATTATGCACAGTCTAATATTACGACTCGGATGCAACAGTTAGAAAACAGCCTGCAAACGGTCTTATTTTATCGACATAACAAAGGGGTTACACTAACAGCAAAAGGAGAAGTATTAATAACTTATGCTGATAAAATTTTTCGTCTTTTAGATGAAACAAAAGAAGTAATGAGGGACCAAGAAGAGCCTCAAGGTCCCTTAGGTATCGGTTCAATGGAGACAACGGCTGCCGTTCATTTGCCTAGGTTTCTCTCTAGGTATCACTCTGCCTATCCTCAAGTAGATTTAAACTTAAAAACGGGGCCTACAAGTCAGCATATTGAAGCAGTGTTAAATTATAAATTAGACGGTGCATTTGTCTCTGGACCTCTATCTCATCCTGACCTTATTACAAAGAAAGTATTCAGTGAAGAATTAGTATTGGTAGGAAATTCGTTACTTTCTCAATCTTTAAAATCTCATAAAGTTGATGATTTGACACTGTTAGTTTTACACAAAGGTTGTTTTTATCGTGAGAAGTTAAAGCATTGGTTACATGAAGAAGGAGTGATACCTTCTAAAGTTATGGAGTTTGGTTCCTTGGATGCGCTTATGGGATGTATAGCAGCTGGCCTGGGAGTTACTTTACTACCTCTATCTATTGTACAAAGATACAGCTATCTAGAAGAGGTTACTCATTATTCTATTCCAGAAAAATTTTCGCTAGTCGACACGCTTTTTATTTATCGTACTGATGTCACTTTCTCTACGCCTCTTATTAAATTTGCAGAAATGTTTCAAGAGGAGAGGATTAGTCCTCTATAATATCCTAGAGGAGGAGAAGGGACTTTCATCCTCGTTATATGGATAAAGGTTTCCACACAACTATAGCGTGGATTCATAATTAAAAAATGTGTACGTATATGGAATAAACCCCGCCATAGTAATTGAATTTATCACATTTTATTTAATAAAAAGCCCTTTGCTTAATAAGAGCAAAGGGCTTTTACACATGTGTAAATATAGTAGTGCAGAGAGCTCTATAGACTTAAAAAATTATGAACGTGCTAGCAGACTCATTGAGAAGCCAGAGATACAAACTTCGATGGATTTTGATATCTGTTTTAAAGATACCTGTTATCTATTTTATGTATTTTATTATATATCAAAATAGAGATATGCTGAAGTAGTAACATTTTTTAAGGAGATGAGATCTTGATTAAAATTTTAGTTGGTGGAATATTATCGTTAGTTATTGCAATGGGAATTGCAAGGTTTTCCTATACGCCTATTCTACCTCTTATGCAAAGTGACATGTCATTTTCAAATAAAGTTGCCGGGTATCTTGCTACAAGCAACTATGCAGGATATCTAATTGGAGCTGTTTTAGTAGGAATCCTACCTTTAAAAAAACGTAGAAAAGCAGTCTTAAGATTAAGTCTAATTTTCAGTGTAATTACGACTGCAGGCATGGGATTATTTCAAATGTATTCAGCATGGTATACTTGTCGTTTTATATCCGGCTTTTCTAGTGCATTTGTACTTGTTTTATCTTCAAGTATTGTATTAGACAAACTTGCTGAAAAGGAAAAAACAAATTGGTCTGGGCTTTTCTATGGAGGAGTTGGAGTAGGGATTTTTCTTACTGGAATCACTATCCCTATTTTAAATCATTATTTTAAATGGGAAGGAGCATGGATTGGGCTCTCTATTCTAAGTATTATACTAACTTTCCTAGTATGGATTTGGTTGAAAGATGAGACCTCTAGTTCTACTCAGAATAAGAAGAAGGAGATACCTGCTCATGGCCCTCCAACGAAATGGATTCCTTGGTTGATTATAGCCTATGGTCTAGAGGGTCTAGGGTATATTGTAACTGGTACCTTTATTATATCTATTGCAGGACAAATACCAAATTTTAATGGCGATGCAACCTTTATATGGATGATTGTCGGTTTAGCTGCGATTCCATCTTGTATTATCTGGTCTTCACTTGCCAAAAAAATGGGGTTTGTGAAATGCTTAGTTGTTACCATGCTATTACAAGCCTTTGGCATTGTAGTTCCGGTATTATTAATGACTAAAATAGGTTTAATTGTAAGTGCACTATTGTTTGGAGCAACATTTATGGGAATTACAACACTTGCTACAACATTAGCAAGCCGAATTACTCCAAAGAATAGTAGCCGTATCATCGGTTACCTTACAGCTATTTATGCTGCTGGTCAAATGATAGGGCCCTTGCTTGCTGGCCACTTTGCATCTGCTAGTCATAATTACAACTCTGCTTTAATTGGGGCTGCAATTGTTGTATTAATTGGTGCTCTCTTTTTATTATCCGGGATTCGATTTGATAATAAGCCTGTTAAGATTGTAATTACAGAAAATATACAGAATGAAGAAATTTAACTTTTATGTGTCTAATAAGTATTGAAAGCATATAGTTGAGAAGGAAGTAGTAGAAAGAGAAAGAACAATATAAAACATTACTTTATTCATATATCTTTGTTTGCGTCATTTTGATAACTAAAGGTTTGATAAATAAAAGCTATCGTATCATTTTTTAAGGAAAAACTTGATATGATAGCTTCTTCAACCAAAAGACGTGAAGCAATTGAATATTCATATTGCCTCCTAACTTAAGTGGATATCTCTTTTAGAGATACCCCATATCTCAGTATTGAATTATACATGTAAGCAAATCTATTATAAAGTATAGGTATTGATTAAGAAATATTTGGAGAAAACAGTCGATAACTTTAGCTGAAAATAAAGTCTTTATTGATGATAGTTGTTTAGAAGAGGGTTTAGTCACTTTAACGTTTGGTAATTAGGAGAGGAGAGTTTGTATGGTAACATATCATACTTTAGAAGTGAAAGGTCTGAATATATTTTATAGGAAGGCAGGGAATCCAGATAAACCAACCATCTTATTGCTACATGGATTTCCATCTGCAAGCCACATGTTCCGAGATCTTATTCCGGTTCTAGAAAAAGATTATTATGTAATTGCCCCTGATTATCCTGGCTTTGGAAATACAACTTCGCCTGATCGAAAAGAATTCGACTATACATTTGATCATATTACTGAGGTAATTGAAGCTTTCGTTAATAAATTAGAACTTGATAAGTATGCTCTATACGTTTTTGATTATGGTGCTCCTATTGGTTTTCGTTTAGCTATGCATAACCCAGAGCGTGTAACAGCAATTATTAGCCAAAACGGAAACATTTATCGAGAAGGTTTGGGATCAAAATGGGCGACCAGAGAAGAATACTGGGAAAATCCCACGCCGGAAAAAAGACAAAGTTATCGAACGGCTTTTGCATCAGAAACCATTAAGCATCAGTATATCGATGGGACGCGGGAAAATACAGTTTCCCCAGATGGTTATACGCTTGACATTACCTATATGAAACGACCAGGAAATGATGAAAAACAGTTAGATTTAATATTTGATTATCAAACCAATGTAAAGATGTATCCTGAATTTCAACAATATCTCCGTAAGTATCAGCCGCCCTTATTAGCAGTATGGGGTGAAAATGATGTTTCCTTTATTCCAGAAGGGGCTAAAGCTTTCAAAAAAGATTTACCTGATGCAGAGGTCCACTTAGTAGACAGTGGCCACTTTGCTCTAGAAACACACGCAAATGAAATTGGAGAATTAATGTTAGATTTTTTAAAACGTAATCATATTTAAATAGAAAAAAACGATGAATCTCTCTAAACCCTACATCGTAATTTATAAAAATACGGAACATAGAGGTTTATAATTTATTTATAAATCCCTATATTACAATAAGGTAAATATCTAAAGGAGGTATTATATATGACAAGAAAATGTATTAATGCTGATGGCGCTGTTGCTGTTGGGCCGTACTCTCATGCAGTTGAAGCAGGGGAGTTCCTATTTTTATCCGGGCAAACTCCTATCGATCCACAGACTCAAAAGCTCTCGGAGGGTAATATTGTAGAACAAACAAAACAATGTTTTGAAAATCTTTTTAAAGTATTGGAAGCATCAGGTCTAACCTCTGAAAATGTGGAAAAGGTAAATGTTTTTTTAACCAATATGAATGATTTTGCAGCAATGAACGAAGTTTATGCAACACAGTTTTCTGCTCCTTATCCTGCTCGTACAACTATAGGTGTAGCCTCTCTCCCTCTAGGCGCACAAATTGAAATAGAAATGATAGCTAGAAGGTAATACCTAACGGTGAATATTATGTAACTAAATATCTCTCATCAACAGATAAGCTACAGGCTAGTGTACAAGTAAACACTGAAGGTGAGGCCATTACAAATTGATGCCTAGAATTATTAATTTAGCTATTGGAACGCCAAAGGAATATAACTGGAACCACGAAGCTAAGCTATCTGGAATAGGAAAGACTTCTACCAAGGTTGCTGAGTTAAAAAAGGTAGGGTTCGTGGGAGACGACGTTGGAAATAAAGAAAAGCATGGAGGCGTTGATAGGGCGGTATGTTTATATCCATTTGAACACTATTCTTATTGGGAAAAAATCTTACGAAAGAAAATGGTTTTACCAGCCTTTGGAGAAAATATTACAGCAATGGGCATGACTGAAAAACAAGTTTGTATAGGCGATGTATATCAAATGGGAGATGCAATTGTGCAAGTGACGCAAGGAAGGGTACCTTGTGATACAATATCGAAATATAATGAGGAAAAACACCTTTTAAAGAAAGTCGTTGAAACCTCTCTAACAGGTTACTTTTTTCGAGTATTGGAAGAAGGAGCTATTAAAAACAATTCAGAAATAAACGTTATTGATAGGCATCCTAGAAGAATATCAGTGGCTTGTGCTACAAAAATTCTTTTTCATCAACACCAAGATAAAGAATCAATCGAAAAGATACTGAGAGTTGATGATTTATCAGAGGAATGGAGAAATAGATTTTTAAAACTCTAATGATGTTTTTTTATTATATATCTAAGAGGTGTGATTGTTATGGAAAAGTTAGAGTATGAATGGGTAAAACAAACAAGACAGATTTTACTAGATCAGTGTAAAGAATTAAATGAAGATGACTTTACGAAAGAGTTTGAATTTGGGTTTCAAAGTATTAGAGACTCTTTAGTTCATGTGGCAGGTTGCTATCATGCTTGGCTAGGTTCTTTTGTTCTTTCAGAAACTTCATCACCACTACTTACAAAAGAAGTCCTTAACACTATGCAGGTAGACGATATTAAACGTTATTTTGAACAAGCTGATAGATACGTAGAAAAAGTATTCGAGCAATTCACAGATAAATTTGATGAATCTATCGAAAAAGAGCTTGCTTGGAGAGCAAACAGTGGTCTTATAAGAAAAACACCCCGTCAATTGCTTGTCCATTCAATTACTCACGAATCACATCATAAAGGACAAATTGTAGCTATGTTACGTCTACTTGGGCATACGCCTAAAAATACGGACATGTTAGGGCTATCTGCAAAAGAACTTACCAAATAATAAATTAAAAAATCTTGCCTAAAAGAGCACATTTTTATAACAATATATGTGCTCTTTGTTATGTATATCATATGCATCGCTAGTTTACATAAAGTCTCTTTCTGGTAGACATCACAAAAAATAACCCTTGCGGCAGTAGGGTTCAGCTAAGGATTCTCTTTCTGGAGTAGGCAGCTTTTTATACCATCCTCCATATAATAACGATTTGTCTTGAGGGGATTAGGGGACAAGTGCATAAAAAGAGGACCTTTTATACAATTGCTAAATGGTTCAAGTATTTGAATAATATTTTATGTTAACTACGAATGTACATCATATACAGCTTAAAATCAGAAAAAAACTACCCAATCATCAGAGACACGTAGCTTGTCTGTCTTGCGTACCATTATTTTTAGGGCGATGCTTTTTTGAAAACATTGTTAACAGTTTGCCCTTGCTAATTTATACATTGTTTATTTATCTACGAAATGTAAAATCAGCGAAAATAAATAAGCGTTTATCCTTAGATTAAAACAGCAGGTGACGATATCAGTACAGCTAACACTAATTATTTTAACATTGTCCTTAAGTGTGGGATGTGTCTTGTTTGTAATGAACATATTTAAAGTCGGATTTGTAGAAGTAACGAGTTCAAGTAATACTTTATCGAAAGTGTCGATTTCTCTGATGGGGGCTTATCTACTGATGCTTTTTACAGCATTCTTTTGTATGATTAACAACCTTTAAAAATAGGAGAAATAAAAAGACAGCTATTTAATTTAAATAGTGGCTGTCTTTTTTGTATATACGAACTGAATAGATACCAGGGTAAGGTCATTCATTTAAGTAATATTTTGTAACTTTCCCTCTCACAAGATATAAAGCGATACCTAAGCATCCTCTTCAGCAAAAAGAGTACGAGCTGTTTGGATAAAGGCATCTGTTGCTTTTGATGTATCTTTCATATCTAGCACTGCTATATTAATTTCTCTGAACGTGTTCGGCTTCATCTCTCGAAAAACTACTTGTTCTGGTAGCGACAAAATATTTTTTTTCGTTGTAATGGTAATCCCTAATCCTTCTTGTACCATACTTAAGGCTGTGTCATATGTAGTTCTTCACCGGCTTTTGTAAAACTTCCTGTTTCCGATATCTGAACAATAAGGTGAATTTGTGATTTGTTCATATCATTTTTGTTATATCCCATATAATTAATATGCATTTTATTTATAATGAAACCTAATGTACCATAGAAGAGGATTAAGTTTCAAGAAATTAATCGGAGGTAATTAGTATGGTCAATCGTAATAAATTATTTCTATTTGCACTTATACTAGTTGCATTTAACCTTAGGCCGGGTCTAACTTCAGTTAGCCCAGTATTGTATGGAATAACGAAGGATCTAGGTATGAGTTCTACTTTAGCTAGTTTGCTCACTTCCATTCCTTTGTTATGTTTTGGTTTTTGTTCGTTATTTGCTGGTCGTTTAGCAAATCGCTATCAACCAGAGAAGATGATTACTTTCGCTATAACTTGCATAGGTATTGCAACGTTTCTAAGAGCCTTTACAAATTCCTCAATTTACCTGTTAATAACGGCTTTATTAATTGGTGCAGGAATTGGTGTTGTAAGCCCTTTGCTTTCTGGTTTCATTAAAAGTCATTTTCCAGACAAGGCAGCATCGATGATAGGCATATACTCTACTTCAATGGTAGTGGGTGCATCTATTTCTATTGGGCTAACGACACCACTTCAACACTGGTTCAATAATTCATGGAAAAATGGATTAGCATTTTGGAGTATTCTTGCTCTACTCGCTATTCCACTTTGGCTTATGGTAATAAAACAATCTCGTATTCCTGCAAGTAATTTTTCACAAAAAACGAAGGCTTCTTTACCATTAAAAAATAAAAAAGCCTGGCTATTAACTTCTTTTGTAGGGATTGTAACTCTTCTATTTTATTGTTTTGCAGCATGGCTACCAGCCATTGTAGAGGAAAAAGGGTGGACGCCAGCATTTGGTGGTCTTGTAGGTACAATCGCTATGATTGCACAGCTACCAGCTACTCTTTTATTACCTAGTCTTTTAAAAGTGCTACCGAGCAGAAGGTTTTGGATCACAACCTTTACCTTAAGTATAATAATTGGTTTATCCCTTTTATGTTTTACAAACGTAACACCTATTGTTTCAAGCATATGTTTAGGAGTTGGTGCCGGTGGTCTTGTGTCGCTAACTTTGTTGTTACCATTAGATATGGCATCTTCCCCTATGGAAGCAAGTGCTTGGTCAGCAATGACTCAAGCAATTGGATATATGATCGGTGCAGTCGGCCCATTCATAATTGGATTTCTGCATGATTATCTAGGAAGTTTCGTTCCGACATTATATCTTCTTATAATTATAGGATTCATTGCCATCTTATTAGGGTGGAAAATCACAAAACCAGCTAGGGGTAAAGCAGAAGGCCTACCTGTGAAATAAAAACCACGAAGTAAATCGTGGTTTTTATTTTAACTTTTGAAAAAGCCTATATAACAACTTTTAAAGTATAGAGTGATCTATGTGCAAGAGGAGGTTTGGTCCCATGAATACATTTGGTCAGATAAATAGTAGCAATTATATTGAATCACGCGTGGGTATCGCCTACTAATCAAGACTTATATTACTCGATTATTAGGTTAAGACATATTTTTCTATCTTTCTGAGGTGACGTTATGGATTTACATGATTTAACAAGCCATCTTATTCATCGTACAGATGTAAGAGCAATGAATTATTTCAAGAAAAAGCTCAAACCTTATGGCATGACTCCAGTACGATGGAGCATCATTAGTGTTCTAGACTCTCAAAAAGGGAGAACCCAAACAGAACTAGCAGAAGCAATTGATAAGAAACAAACAACTATTGTAGAAATGATTTATGCAATGGAGGAAAAAGGATTCATAAAAAGAATGTACAGTGAACGAGATCGTCGCTTACACTATCTATTTCTTACAGAAAAGGGAGAAGAGTTAAAGAAAACTCTTTCACCTTTTGTTAAAGACGCTCACCTCTTCGTCACGCGTCAATTAAGTGATGAAGAAAATACTCAACTAAAGACATTGTTAAATAAGGTATATAACGGTATACAATAAGCCATGTTCCTGAATATTCCTTTCTCTAATCAGGATCCTATACTGATTCTTCCATCATCCTTTTGTTTGATTAACAACGATTAAAAATAGTAGCAATAAAAAAGACAGCCACTTTTTGAATCAAACGGCTGTCTTTCATATATGCACTAAATAGCAACACATGTTTACTTAAGTTCTATTTAAGCATCTTCTTGAGCAAAAAGGGTACGAGCTGTTTGGATAAAAGTATCTGTCGCTTTGGATATATCTTTCATATCTAGCACTGCTATATTGATATCTCTAAACGTATCTGGTTTTAATTCACGAAAAACGACTTGCTCTGGCAACCACCAAATATTTTGTTTCGTTGTAATGGTAATTCCTAACCCTTCTTGTATCATACTTAATCCTGTCTCTATATAATCCATTTCAAACCGTACTTTAGGAGTCAAGTTATACTCGTTGAATAAAGCATGAATTTGTACCTCATAACCGCATTTTCCAATTAGTATATCTTCACCTTGTAGGTCAGGAATACTTATTGTTTCTTTCTGAGATAAAGGATGGCTTGAGTGCATAAGTACAATCAGTTGATCTTTAATTAAAGGTACGGTATCAAAATCTTTATCAGGAGGAATAATAATTCCTACATCAATGCATTTGGAACGTAACCACTCTTTTACTTGATCTACACTACCTTCCGAAAGCTTGATTTCTATACCAGGATACTGACTTTCCATTGTACGTATGATCTTAGGAATAAATCTAGTACAAGCAGTTCGGTAAGCGCCAATGTGCACCTTCCCAATTTCTAACCCCTGTTCAGCCACAATTAATTCATCTACTTTTTGTAATTCACTCAGGATTGTTCTAAAAGTAACTAATATTCGTTCTCCTACATCTGTAAAAGATATTCCATTCTTCTTATCTCTCTCAATTAACTTCGTTCCTAGTTGCGATTCAATTGTTGCTACAGCACGACTTACCGCAGGTTGTGTCATATGTAGTTCTTCACCGGCTTTTGTAAAACTTCCTGTTTCTGATATCCGGACAATAAGTTCAATTTGTGATTTGTTCATATCAATTTTGTTATCTCCCATATAATTAATATGCATTTCATTTGTATTAGAACCTAATGTATCATGAAAGAGAATTAGACTTCAAGAAATTAACCGAAGATAATTAGGATTAGCGATCGCAATAAATTATTTTGATTTGTGCTTATAGTACTGTTTTGAGGATTTTATCATTAAAGTGCATTTGGCTTTAGCAAATGAGATCTCAATAGTATATTTGCCACTATAATGTTAGCTTGTACTCATATGATGTATCTAATTGACTTAGGAAAGGGGGGTGATAACAATGGAGGATAACTCGAAGTTACAACAAGCGATAAAAATATATAAAGCACTCGGTGAACCAACACGATTAAACATTGCTCGTTTGCTTGCTAATGAAGCAAATTTATGTTGTTCGGATATTGGGATAAAACTTGAATCAATTGCTGGATCAACTTTATCCCATCACTTAAAACAATTAACTGATTGCGGACTTCTGAGTACTTATAAAGAAGGCACATATATATACTACAGCCTAGACCGTGAGTTGATTGGAAAGTATGCTCCATATGTGATGGAGTAATTTCTCTTATTTCTATATTTCTATACTTATAGAAATATAGAAATAAGAGGTATGATCTTTCTTGTCTGGATTATGGCTAAATCGCTTGATAGGTATCCTCATCTAAATTATGAGTATATCCATTACTAGTACTTTAGACAAAAAGGCTAAAGCAAATCACCTATCGTTATCATAAGCGCGTTAAATTCATGGTGTGTCACCTTTATAAAACATTTTTAAAGAAACTGTAAAGGTCACTTTGTCTACGTGCAAAAATCAGCTCTTTACAGGTAATTTTTCAAACGCTCGGTTAATTTATGAACTTAAATCTATATTTCTGGAAATATCGAAATATAAAAACAAAAGGTGTGATTTACTTTGTCAAATATGTGGAAAATTTATTTGTTAGCTATCATTAGTTTTCTTAATGGTACATCAGAATATGTTATTGCCGGAATCTTAGACAGAATTGCTGAGGCCAATAACATTTCAGTTTCATCTGCAGGACAGCTAATTACTGTGTTCTCAATAGCTTTTGGAGCAGGGACACCTTTTCTAATTGCTATGACTGCTCGACTGGAACGAAAAAAACTTCTTGTCTATGCTTTAACCGTTTTCTCTGTCATCAATATTCTTATTGCGATAATAACAGGTTATGAAATGCTAATGGCAGCTAGAATCATCTCTGCCCTTAGTGCCGGCGTTATTCAAGTTACGCTTCTAACCCTTGCTGCAGTTTTAGCAGCTCCAGGAAAGCAGGGAGGTGCGATTGCTACAGTTGTTATGGGGAATAGTACTGCTTTGGTTGTAGGTGTACCTATAGGAAGAGTTGTGGCTTCGCATTATGATTGGAATGTAATATTCATTGGGCTTGGTGTAGTAGGATTACTTTTATCCGCCTTAACGTTGTTTACTATACCAAAAACAGTTGCTGAAGAACCTGTACCTTTGCGTGAGCAGTTTAAATTTCTTATGAAACCACGTATCTCAGCATACTTGCTCATCACATTTCTATGGTTAGGTTCATATTCCGTTGTATTTACGTACATTTCACCGTATTTCTTAAATACATTCGGAATGAGCAATCAAGGGGTAACTACAGCTCTCTTTATATTTGGTATTGCTAGCGCTATTGGATCCAAATTAGGAGGTTTTAGTACAGATAAGTGGGGATCATTTCGTACATTAACTGGAGGAATGTTACTCCATGCTATTGCACTATTGCTATTCCCGTTTATCGGTCAATTTGCTTTTCTTTTCTATGTATTGCTTATTTTCTGGGCGCTCGCAGCTTGGTCTTCCGGCACGCCAATACAATTTCAGCTTATAAGCCTTGCTCCTGCTGCAGCAAGTATTGTGCTTAGTTTACACAGTGCTGCTGGACAACTGGGAATGGCAGCTGGAGCTGGTATCGGTGGTATTGCTGTCAAAAATGGCTTGTTGAATTATATTCCTTGGATTGGGGCTTTTGCTCTTGCCGTTTCTGTCGTAGTAATTGTTGCCGACAACGTTCTATCTAAACGAAAACAGACTAAACAAGCTCAGAGCAATCTTTGTATAGAAAAATAAAAGTCTTATATCTAACGTAGCAAAAGGCCACTTGTTTTATACAAGTGGCTTTTAACATTGGCTATTTTAATGTTAAAGAATTTACAACCGAAATGAACAAATTAAATCAAATTCTAAATAATGAGGTGAATCCCGTACAAGCACGCTTAAATGCGCTAGAAGAAGTAAGCGGTGCGCTTAAGCAATATCCAAATAGGTTTGTAGGGTTTGGTTCAGTTCCTCTTTCTTATTCTCCGGGTGATGTCACCTTAAACGACTGGGTAGAGAAACTTGTCAAAGGGCAAAAGATGAAAGGTCTCGGAGAATTTACTCTTGGTCCAGGTCAAATTCCATTGTTAGAACCTATATTTAAAGCAGCAAGTGACTATACGTCTTTGCCTATCTGGGTACATACTTTTCATCCTTTGAACTTAAAGGATATTCAGGAGTTATTTCTTCTCACTCAAAAATATGAAAATGTGCCGGTTATATACGGGCATATGGGCGGAATTCATTGGCTACAAACGATAGAAATGATAAAAGACACTAAAAATGCTTACTTAGATATATCTGCATTTTATACAACATACGCCTTGTCTTTGGCTATAAAAGAAATACCTGAAAGAACGTTATTTAGTTCAGATTTTCCATATGGAGATCCATATTTAAATTTACAGGCTGTTAAGCGTCATACATCTAGTCAAGAAGTTGCAGACAGAGTGTTAGGTGGGAATATCTCGAATCTGCTTCATATATAAATTCAGCGTTTTTGTTTGATGTTGTGTTGTATGGGATAACTAGCAGTGAATTTTAAAATTATTTTCTGCCTTGAAATAAAAAAGGCAGCCAAATAGAGGGCTGCCTTTTAAACAAAATTGAACAACTAGAATTACGTTTTATTGTTACATATGATGAATTTCATTTGAAATATATCATATTTTGTAGTCCTTCAGTTTCTTAATTCCTCTCTCGTAGATAACTTTAAAGACTCACATTATAAAATCTACTTACTTAATTTTGTTTATTGCTAACAAGAGTGACATGCGGAGTTTTACCTTTTGATTTCCTAGATGAAAGATAAACGCCAGTAAAGATAATAAGTAGTCCAATGACTACGTTTGGAGTAATTGTCTCTCCCAGTAGTAAATAACCCCATACCATGGCCGAGGCAGGGATCAGGTAAGTAACCGTTGCCGCTAATTCAGGGCCACCATTTTTATTGATATAAAAGTAGATTAACTGACCCAATCCTGAGCCAAAACAGCCGAGACCCACAATTGCAAGAATCGGAAGTGGATGAATCAACAAATCTAATTTGAATGGTTCGGTAATCAGCATCCCAATTAAACCAATGATAGCACCTGTTAGTAAGGTGAAAGTTGTTATAGTTAGTACGCTCACCTCAGACAGAAACCGTTTTGTTAACTGCCCAGCAAGCCCATAGCAGATACAAGCAACAAGCATTGTTCCAATCCCAACAAACCCTTTCCCGAAAATCTGACCAAATTGAAAATTCATAAGGACGAGTATCCCGAAAAAACCGATAAGAATACCGATCCACTGACGTCCGGTAAGTCGATAAGAAAAAAGAATAAATCCGATAAGACCTGTCCAGATCGGAGTGGTCGCATTCAGAATAGAGGCAGTTGTACTGTTTATCTCAGTTTCGCTTAAGGAAATTAATCCCCACGCCAAACCACAGTTAAATATACCAACAACAATCAATGCCTTCCAGGGTAGTTTCTCTTTAACTTTTCTACGCTTCCACCATAGAAACGGGAGCAAGATGATAGCACCTGCTAGACAACGAAAAAATACAATTCCCCATATTCCAACTGAGGGAAGCAGCCACTTCATAAATACAAAAGATAAACCCCAAATTAAACTAAGCCCAATTAAGGCTCCATACAATCGAAACATAATACACCTCCTTACTTCACTTATTATGGCAAATTTTGTTGATTATTTCATTCCGAAATTTTGCTTTGGAGAACATTTTCTCATAGTTTTTTATTTTCATTATCTCAATATCTTTCTTTAGGTATATAAAGTATTTCTTTTTTAATAATAAATTCGACGCTATTCATAGGAATAATTCGGAAAACTTTAGAGTTTTTATTGAAAATAGAACATTTGTTCTTGTATAATATAGAGAACAAATGTTCTTTTTTGAAAGATTCTTTCGATCGATTATGAGTAGCTACCAAATAGATTCATTATATGTATCGACATGCAGGCAGTCCTTGCTTTGTTTTTTTCTATATTAAATGCAAACGTTGAAGAAGGGCATTTCCTACATTTGAAGAATAGTAACACCATTAAATGAATTGAAGGTTGACTGTATCATTGCTAGAGCGACAGATTAAAAAATTGAATAGGAGTGTTCCTTGATGACAAACAGTAAAATGAATCCTAAGGTTGATGAATTTTTAAGTGAAGCTAAAAAGTGGAAAGAAGAATATGAGTCGCTGAGAAAGATTGTTCTTGACTGTGAGTTGACCGAAGATTTTAACATACTTCCGAAAGAAGTTATGGAAAGAAATGTTCTGGTCGAGAAGTTTTTGTTTGTTGACTACCGGCGAATCTCCTATCACAGTTGTGAAAGAATATATTGAAAATCAAGGAATGAAATGAGGTGAGTTGATATGGCTACACAACATAAGGCGTACAAGTTCAGAATATATCCAACAAAAGAACAGAAAATAGTACTCCACAAAACCTTCGGTTGTGTTCGGTTTGTCTACAATAAGATGCTGGCGGAACGTATTGATACGTTCGAAAGGCTAAAAGACGATAAAGAGAAGCTTAAAAAAATAAAGCATCCTACTCCTGCTAAATACAAAAAAGAGTTTGAGTGGTTAAAAGAAGTGGACTCTCTCGCGCTGGCTAACGCCCAACTGAACTTGGATAAGGCGTACAAAGCATTATTCAAAGGGAACGCGAAGTTCCCGAAATTCAAAAGTAGACGCCATAAACAAAGCTATACAACCAATGTGGTGAACGGAAACATTCAGTTGTTGGATGGTCATATCAAATTACCTAAGTTAAAACAAGTGAAAATCAAACAACACAGGCAGATTCCGTCGGAATCAACGATTAAATCGTGTACATTATCAATGTCTGCTTCTGGAAAGTATTATGTCTCCATTTTGACCGTTTATGAGAAAGACATTGCCGGTAAAGAGATTAAAAAAGTTGAAGGCTTAGATTTTGCGATGGATGGGCTATTTGTCGATAGCGAAGGTAAGAAAGCCAATTACCCGAAGTTTTATCGTCAAATGCTTGATAAGTTAGCTACTGAACAACGTAAACTTTCTCGTAAGAAGAAAGGTTCTTCAAATTGGAAAAAACAGCGAGTAAAGGTGGCTAAACTACACGAAAAAGTTGCCAATCAACGCAAAAATTTTCTTCATCAAAAATCAAAAGGACTGGTGTCTACTTTTGACGCAATCGCGATTGAAGACTTAAATATGAAGGCGATGTCTAAAACGCTTAAATTTGGAAAAAGTGTAGCTGATAACGCGTGGGGAATGTTCATTACATTCTTACAATATAAGTTAGCTGACCAAGGGAAACAACTGATCAAGATTGACAAGTGGTTCCCTTCTACAAAAATGTGCTCGAATTGCGGTTCAGTGAACGAAGTAAAATTGTCTGAACGTGTCTATCAATGCGTTTGTGGATTACACCTTGATAGGGATCATAATTCGGCACTCAATATCAAAAAAGAAGGTATTCGCTTGTTAGCAATAGTCTAATCCATTATAAACTAAACTCTTGGAACAAGAGGGTTAGCCTGATTTATTTTGTCAGCTATCAAAAGTGGCAATTACCCAGGAAGCCCCCACTTCAAGCAACCCGTTAGGGTGATAAGTGGTGGGTAGTTCACATGGATGAACCCTTGTTACACGTTTGAGAAAAAAAACGTTGTTTTAATGCATGGATTTAAAGAATATTGTGCACTGCTGTTTCCTAAAGGTTCTCTGTTACAAGATTCTCATGGTATTCTAATCCAACAAACGGAGAATGTACAAGGAGCGCGACAAATTCGGTTTACCAATGTGCAAGAAATAGTTGAAAAGGAAGCCATCTTAAAAGCTTATATTTATGAGGCCATTGAGGTGGAAAAAGCCGGATTGAAAGTCAAAGCTAAAAAGCCTGAAGAACTCAGTATTCCTGAAGAGCTACAACACAAATTTGATGAAATACCTGCTTTAAAAACGGCTTTTACTACATTGACTCCAGGACGGCAAAGAGCATATATTCTTTATTTTTCTGGGGCCAAACAATCTAAGACTCGGGAATCAAGGATTGAAAAATGCATTCCGAACATTCTTACTGGAAAAGGATTAAATGATTAGTACATTTTATTTAAAACATGGCTAAGATAAATTGTTAATGTATTTGAGTTAAAAATGAAGTAGAGCTAAGTGAACTGACTGATATTCCATTTGTATAAAAGTAGAGTAGATTAAAAAAAATTTATTTGAGGAGAAGATTCTATGGAAGTTTTTGCAGAATATTTAGCGCGTATAGATAGCCCTGACCACCGTGACCGAACAGAGGAGGTTTTGGCTTGGATTGCTAATACTTTCCCAAATTTGGAACCACAAATTAAATGGAATACGCCAATGTTTACCGATCATGGAACATTCATCGTCGGCTTTGCCTCAGCGAAACATCATTTGAGCGTTTCACCTGAAGAAACAGGCATTGCGCACTTTAATCATGACATTGCTCAGGCTGGATACAGCGCTACCAAAGGCCTGTTTCGAATTTTATGGACTGAGCCAGTAAACTATGAATTACTTAAAAACATAATCGAGTTTAATATTTTAGATAAGAAAGACTGTGCAACTTTTTGGCGGAAATAAAAAGCAGATTATGAACGGAGAAGAAGGAGGATACAGAACGGTGGACTTTGAAATGGTTATGAAAGAACTTGAAGCGCTTGGTACGGAACGAATTAAAAAGACTTACATAAACAATGGTGCACGCGATCCGCTTTTTGGAGTGGCAACAGGAAAAATGAAGCCGATTGCAAAGAAAGTCAAGAAAAATCAGGCTTTGGCTGAGCAGCTTTACGCTTCTGGCAATTACGATGCTATGTATTTTGCTGGTATCATTGCAGACCCAACAGAGATGACTGCGGAGGATTTTGAGCGTTGGATTGATAAAGCGTATTTTTACATGCTATCCGATTATGTAGTTTCAGTAACTTTGTCAGAAACCGATTTTGCGCAAGTTGTTGCTGATAGGTGGGTGGCAAGCGATGAAGAACTTAAAATGTCGGCAGGTTGGAGTTGTTACTGCTGGCTTTTGGGTAATCGTCCTGACGATGAATTTAGCACAAGCAAGATTGCAGATATGCTTAATCAAGTGGAAAACACGATTCACGATTCTCCAGATCGAACGAAATCGGCTATGAATAATTTTATCTATACAGTCGGTATTTCATATTTGCCACTTCATGAGAAGGCGCTTGAAACTGCAAAGGCAGTAGGTCCAGTCGAAGTTAAGAAGGATAAGAAAAAAAGTAGTATTCTTCTTGCCTCCGAAAACATTCAAAAGGATATAGATAGAGGACGGCTTGGTTTCAAACGCAAACATGTAAGGTGTTAGCATGATGTGTAATGGAGCTACACTATCTGAAACGAGACTAACAAGCATTTAATAATAATTAGTTTACTATACGTAGGATGTTTTGTTTCTTCATAAACCATCCATTGAAGAAGTGGCAGGGGATAAAAGCTAAAAAAATTCTTGAGAAAAGGAGAGATTAAAAATGAAAACCCAAAAGGGAAATCTAAGAATCTGTCATAAAGGACACACATATTATAAAAGCAGCAACTGTCCGACCTGCCCAACCTGTGAGCAAGAAAGCAAACCTGACAATGGATTTCTTTTAATGCTATCAGCACCAGCAAGACGAGCATTAGAAAACAACGGGATAACTTCTTTGCAGCAGTTATCAAAATTTAGTGAAAAAGAGATATTACAATTTCACGGTATGGGGCCGGCTTCTTTACCTAAACTTAGAACAGCTTTGCAGGCCAATGGGTTAGCCTTTAAAAATTAAACATTAAGGATAGTTAAAGCAAGAATTAGATCTGGATAAAGTGTACGAATACGCTGAATTTCCGGATATGGAAGGATGTTAAGAGATAAATAGTGGGAAAAAGAAGGATTGGAGATTTAAGTAATGAATAACAAACTAGGTAAAGCGTTAGCGTTACGAAAGAATGGAAATCACAAAGAATCTAACGAATTGCTAAGTGAATTAGTTAAGGAATTTCCAGACGATGCTTTATATAACTATCAATGTGCTTGGAGCTTTGACATATTAGGAGAAGAAGAAAAGGCGGTGCCCTTTTACGAAAATGCCATAAAGATAGGATTACCTTCTAAGGATATGGAAGGTGCAGTATTGGGATTGGGCAGCACATATAGAGCCTTGGGGGAATATGAAAAGTCAAAAGAGACATTTTTGAAAGGCATGGAATTATTCCCAGATAATCATGTAATTAAAGTGTTTTATTCCATGACCTTATACAATTTAAAAGAATATAGTCAAGCGATGGAACTGTTACTGAAATGCTTAATAAATACGACAAATGACAATGAAATACTAAGTTATAAAAGAGCCTTAAATTTCTATTCAGATAAACTGGATCAGACTTGGAAGTAGCTTATAAAATTCACTGAATATAAGTTCTTTTCCTGAAACGAGGAGAGGACTTTTTTTGTAACAATACTGGCAGGCTTCCTGCGATAAAATGACTTTTTAAAATTATAGATTGTGAAGAACTACATTTAAACTATAGGGGGCGTTTGTTGAATAAGAGAGTCCTTACATATTATATATGTCTAATATGTAAGGAGCCCTATATGAATTACATTTGAAATAGGAGATCTTTGCTTTGGATCTTGTGCTTCTTTCTTTGTTGAAGCACTTATGTTTGAACCACTCTCTCCTTATTAAACTCTTGTTCAATTAGCTTATCCATTAGAAAGTGATAAAAAACGTGATAATTCGTTTTAGTTAGTTTGTCCAGTTCCTGGTGAGTGATGATATTATGTTGGATTAGTAAACCTATAGCAGCTGATATACAATTTACTTTTAAATCTTCTTCCCCTAACATATAAATCACCTTCCCTTATTTACTAAGTAACCCATTCTATATAATAGGCATACTTAAGACACGGACTTATATAAGCTCTTTTCTCAAATTATTGCTCTCGTGCTTATAGAAAATGATAATAAAATGTTCTCAACACTTTTTGATGCATACTGTTATCTTTATATACTTCGCTTTCTTTTCCTGCAAAAAAAACAAAATGGTTTAAATTTTCCCTTATTTTGGAATGTTGTATTTATTTTTAACAGTTAGAGAAGCTTTTGAGCGCTCAGTATGTATCTGAATGTCAACATCAAGAGCTTATGAACGCCATCCAAGGAAAGTGAATAATGGAATTTATTTTAATTAGTTTCTATTATTTAGCTTATGTAAATGCGAAATAAATGTGGTTTTCCTGTAAGTGAAAAAGGAAATTTCAACTATATCATAAACTTCCCTGTAGGTAATTATTAGATTATATAGGGAAATTTACATCTCAATAAAATACTGTTATTACAAGTTAGTGAGGTAGAAGTATGAAAGAAACCAATAGTAAGAATTTAAAATCTGAAATTATAAAAAAGCACGAGATATTATTTGCAAAGAGACTAGAACTTGAGAGTGAAGCAAGCCGTTTGATGTTAGAAATTAATTTATTAGACGCACGGAATACTCTTGATAAAGTAAGTCAGTTAAACCAAAAGATAGATGATATAACCTCTGAAATGGATTATTTGAAACAAGCCCTTGAAGCCATCAATTAAGCTATATATCAAAGTGTAACTAATTCTATATAAGTATAACCACGAGCAAATTAGAAAAAAGTGATCCACATGGAAGAGAAAGAACAGTAAGAAATAAATCTTACTAAAGTGTATGAATACGCTGAATCTCCAGATAAAATCTTATCAAGACCTAAATCATAAAAAAGCTAATTAAATTATATTGATAAACCTACTTAGTCTAATTAGACTATTGTAAACAAAGAAAGAAGGCGTTTCTATGAAATCTGTATTGTTAATTGGACAATCAAATATGGCAGGCAGAGGATTTATTGAGGATGTACCGCCGATTTATAATGAGCATATACATATGTTGAGAAACGGTAGATGGCAAACGATGGCAGAACCACTTAATTTTGATCGTCACATATCTGGTGTTGGGCCGGCAGCCTCTTTTGCTCAAGCTTGGACAGAGGATCATCAGGGCGAGTCCATTGGGGTCATACCATGTGCCGAGGGAGGAAGCTCAATTGATGAGTGGACAATTGACGGACTATTAACCAGGCACGCGATTTCTGAAGCAAAATTCGCAATGGAAACAAGTGAGTTAGTGGGAATTCTGTGGCATCAAGGAGAAAGCGACAGTTACGGAGAACGTTATAAGACATATGAAGATAAATTGCTTTCATTATTTAAACATTTGAGAGAAGAATTGAATGCACCAGATATCCCGATTATTATCGGTGAGTTGGGACATTACCTTGGAGACGTCGGATTTGGAAAAAGCGCTGTAGAATATAAACAAATAAACCAGATATTATCTAAAGTTGCCCATACTGAAAAAAATTGTTATTTTGTAACATCAAAAGGCTTAACAGCAAATCCAGATGGCATTCATATTGATGCCGTTTCCCAAAGAAAGTTTGGATTAAGATACTATGAGGCTTTTTCAAAACAAAAGCATGTGTTAGATGTTTTAGACGTTGAGCATGAATGGGTTGAAAAGGAAGCAAAGCGTGAACTAACTAAAAATGAACGTATATTTGTTGAAAGTATGAAGTTTGCTTTGGGACAATTAAGTTTTGAAGAGTTTTCTATTAATATCTCTACTATTAATGAAAGTAAGTAAAGCAGAATTAATCCCATTTTATGAGGGGAGATCAATTGATTCCACTTTTAATCTTAGGTTTGTTAAAAGGAAAACCCGGTTCATATGGATATGAACTTTTGGCAATTATGAATGAGTGGAGTTAGTATAGATTTGTTAATTATTAAAACTAAAAAAAGGAGAATCCTTTAAACAGGAACTCCAAAAAGCCGGTATTCAAGACACGAAAATTTTTCAAATGCAACTAGTGGAGAAGTTGCAGACAGAGTTTTAGGTGGGAATATTTCAAATCTGCTACATATATAAATTCAGCGTTTTTTGTTTCATGTTATATTAGGTGCTATAAGAAAGACCTTGAAAGGTGTGTTTCAAGGTCTTTTTTATAGTTATTAAGATTGTTGGTTTTCCACTGTCTCTAATTTTTTATAGTGCGCAATCTTTTCTTCAATTCTATGCGAATTTAATTCTAGTTCCTCTATCTTGCCTAAGACATCTTTATAATGTTCCTCTAACAGTTCCTTTCTTGCCGTAATAGTAGACTCTCCTTTCTGTCGCAAATCAGAAAACTGCTTCATTTTAAGCATAGGCATTCCTGTAACACGTAAACGAATTAAAAACTGAATCCAAGCTAGATCAAAATCTGTATATTGCCGATATCCGGTTTGGGCTCTTTGCACATTTTTTATTAATCCAATTTTTTCGTAATAACGCAAAGTATGTGTAGAAAGACCGGTCATACTTGCTATTTGTTGAATACTGAATAAATTTTCCATATTAATTATTATAACATGAGAAATAAAATGCTTGCTTTAGAGCGCGCTCTAAAGCGTAATATCTAACTTGTAAATAAAATAACTCAGTTGTAAGGAGAGATTCAGTTGATGAATGAACGTTACGAAAATGGTTGGAAAACGTTAATGGAGGTAGATGGAGAGGGTGGAAAACGAGTAATTGAATCATTAAAAGACATTGCTCCTGACATTGGGAAATATGTCATTGAATTTGCCTTTGGAGATATTTATACAAGAGAAGGACTTAACCTGCAGCAAAAACAACTGGTTACGATAAGCTCACTCACGACACAAGGAGGGTGTGAACCACAATTAAATGTTCATATTAATGCTGCGCTTAATGTAGGTCTCACACCGCATGAAATAGTAGAAGCCATTACTCACTGTATTCCATACACTGGCTTTCCTAGAGTGTTAAATGCTATTTTTATTGCTAAACAAGTTTTTACAGAAAGAGAATTAACCGTAACTTTGAAATAAAGGTATATGTATATATGGCAAGGCGATTTTAATTGAACTTTTAAACAGAGGTACGTCTTGATTAGGATAAACCACAATAAATCGTAGTAGTACTCCGAAAAACACGATTTGTGATATAAGGTTAACCTTAGAATAAATAGACTCCTTTTTTAGTGAAAGAAGCTACCTAAAGGTAACTTCTTTTTTATTAAATTATATTTTCACATTCCCTGTATTTTCCTCCATACCTTCTATGTGCGAAGCAGCATCACAAGTGTATTTATAATCACATTAATGGCAGCATTAGCATATCTAAATCTCCTATATTTTTGCTGTTTTGATCTCTTATTTCTTTAAGTTTATTGATGTTTTTAATATAAATATTTTGATTAGACAGCTCAATCCATTTTTCTTTACTCCATTTTTGAATAATTTTATTCACGGTAATGCGGGAAGTCCCAACGTAGCGGGCAAAGGATGTTTGATTAAAGGGAAATTCCTCATTTTCTTTTACGAGCTTTAATAAATAATGAGCCATCTGTTGTTCAACGGGGAGATTAAGAAACGTAATAATTTCTGCTAGCAGTCTAAACTTATAGAGAAGAGAATTTGTAAAGAGAATGACTGCTTTCGGTTCCTCCTCGTATATTTTTAACATTGCTTCATTAGTAAAATAATATAAAACGGATGGAGTTGTGGTTACAGCAGTTGTTAAATAAGGCTCTTTATTAATACCGTTTTCCCCTAATAACATGCCTTCAGGTACATAGTTAACCGTACGTTCTGCTCCTTTCTCAGTTAAGAGAGTAATCTTTACACTGCCTTTATCTAAATAATAAAATCCTTTACCAACTTCTCCTTGATAATAGATCGTGGTGTTTTCTTCTAATTTTATCATCTGTCCATACTTTAAAAAGGGACGCCATATGTATCGAAGGTTTACCATTCAATCACCTTTCTATAAAAGTGTATTTTAAACGTATAGAAACATTTCATACATGAAGCATTATTCTTTACTTTAATAACGTGACCAAAGCGTTTATGAATGAAAGAGATAATTTTTTAACAGATCCGGGTTCTTAATTAAAAATCTTTTATTTTTACTATCTATTAGTTTTTTTTCTTTCCATTTTTTTAACGTTTTATAAACCGTAATCCTTGTTAAACCGGTACACGTTGCTAAGTCCTTTTGTGTTAAAGGAATTTCATAGTTTTTAAAGTCATGATAGATGTTTAAGAGCACAGCGGCGATTTGCTGTTCGGTAGTTAATGTATGTAAATTAATTTGTTCAGCTAGGATATGCATTTTTTGAATAATACTCTTTGTAATAAGGTTTAGTATGGGCGGGTGGAGAGTTATAAGTGTTTTGAAATCGTCATAACTAAAATAATATAGTACGGAATCTTTTACTGTAGTAGCAGTAGTAAAATGAGCTTGTTGGTCCATTGCTTGAACTCCCAATAATTGACCTGGCAATACAATGTTTAACACGCGTTCTTTCCCTAATGGGGTAGAGGTATGGACTTTAATTAATCCACTGTCCAAGTAATAAAATCCTTCTCCTATGTCTCCTTGTTCATATACCACATTTTTTTGTTTCATATATTGCCTTTTTCCGTACATTAAGTAGTTTTTGAAATTATTTTCGTGATTGAAGAGAATAGCCATCATACTCACTCCTTAACCAAAATATAAGATACGCCTAAAAAATTGAAAAGACAATTGTAAGATCAAGTAACACACTATAGGGTAGGGCATTTTATTTACTTTGCTATAAAAACAAAAATAAGTAAGCGCTTACAACAATGTGCGCTTTATTTCTTCTCTTTTTTAATAAGCCAATATTTTTATAAAAACGTTACGCTTTCTACAATATCTTAAAGCGAAAAATGCGTAAATGCAATAATATAAATTTCTTATTTGAGCTACTCCGTCTATTCCAAAAATAAAAAACTCCAAAAAAATGTTAACGAGACTACACCCCTGAAAAAAATCAAATAATATAATTCAATTAATTACTATTAAACCTTAAGGGGATGAACAAATATGGGGATTCGTACAGGTGCTCAATATATTGATGCATTAAAATCACGCCAGCCAGAAATTTGGTTAGGGGGCAGAAAAATTACAAATGTATTTGAAGAAAAGGTGTTTCAACAGCCTATTTTAGAAATTGCGAAGTTGTACGATATGCAGCATGACCCGGCTTACCAAGAGAAAATCACTCATATTTGCGAAGAAACAGGAGAGAGAATATCAAATGCCTTCTTAATTCCTAAAAGTTACGAAGATTTAGTAGCTCGCCGAGAAGTGTTTGAAGCATTTGCAAAAGCTACCTTTGGACTGATGGGAAGAACACCGGATTTCTTAAATGTTGTAGTCACTTCTTTATTTCATAATGCTAGTTTTCTAGATTATTACAATGAACAGTGGGGCAAAAATATAAGAGATTATTACCGTTATATTCGTGATAATGACTTGTTTTTAACTCATGCTATTATCAACCCGCAGAACGACCGAAGCAAAGCCTCACATGAACAACAAGATCTCTTCACTCATTTAGGTGCTGTAAAAGAAACACCAGATGGACTTGTTGTAAAAGGAGCTAAAATGCTAGCTACACTTTCACCTATTACCGATGAAGTTATTGTTTATTCGTTCCCAGGATTTAAACCTGGAGATGAACGTTATGCACTTGCTTTTGCGCTGCCAATCGATACACCGGGACTTCGAATTCTTTGCCGAGAAGCTATGCAAGACGGAACAAGATCAGTGTTTGATCATCCACTAGCCTCTCGATTTGAAGAGATGGATGCGGTATTGATTTTTAATGATGTGCTGATTCCTTGGAACCGAGTGTTTTTATATAACAATATTGAAGCTGCAAATCTTCTTTATCCTAAAACAGGAATCGCCCAGCAACCGGCACATCAATCTGGCGTAAGAGGATTAGTTAAACTCCAATTTGCAACGGAAGTAGCTTGTAAAGTAGCGGATGCAATCGGTGTAGATGGATATCTAAACGTTCAAGAGAGCTTAGGAGAATTGGTACAGTCAGTAGAATCTATTAGAGCTTTGCTTCGAACATCAGAGTATGAGTATACGATTAATGAAAAAGGAGAAGCTCTTCCAAATGAAACGGCTTTAGAAACAATTCGTGGATTGCTTCCTAAAATGTATCCTCGTGCTATTGAAGTCATGCAAACAATTGGTGCAGGCGGCTTGCTTATGTCTCCTACAGGAGCGGATTTTGCAAATCTTGAATTAAGAGAGGATTTAAATCGTTATTATGGAGGCCGAGAAGGAGTACCTGCTGTAGACCGTGTTCACTTATTTAAATTAGCGTGGGATCTATGTGGAGAAGCATTTGGCCAAAGGTTACTTCAATACGAGCGATACTATACAGGAGATCCAATCCGTAAAAGAGCTATTTTCTACAATAGCTATAAGCGCAGCCATTCATTTGCCATGGTAGATGCTGCATTAAATACAGAAGCTAAAAAGAAAGAAGTAACAAACAGCTGATACCCATAATCCTTTTATATAAAAATAAACTTTGTTAATAGATACAGAGCCTAGGTTGATTACGTTCTTAATAAGGGAGGTGTAAAGATGCAAAGGTATGAGGACGGAATACTAACTTTACCAGCATCAGTAATAGCTATAGGTGCATTTGATGGCGTGCATCAAGGACATCAAGCAGTAATTAAGCGAGCTGTAAATCGAAGCAAAGCGTTAAAGGTACCTAGCGTTGTTTATACATTTGATCCTCCTCCTCGCTTTCATTTTCAAAGTGATCAAGTGTTAACGCCTATTGACCAAAAGGTACATCTGATAGCTGAGTTAGGAGTAGACTACGCAGTTATTATCCATTTTGATGAGTTATACGCTAAGCGCCCATCAATTGATTTTATCAGCAACTTAAAAAAGCTTAATCCATCGGAGATCATAGTAGGCAACGATTTTCGTTTCGGCCGAAATAGAGAAGGAGATATCAAGCTGCTGGCAAAGCACTTCCTAGTAGATATCATCCCGCCTGTCTGTTGTTCAGAAGGAACAAGAATCTCTTCTACTAGAATTCGTCAGTTACTCCAGCAAGGTGCAATTGACCAATCAAATGATTTATTAGGCTGGTCTTTACAAAAGGAATATGTATAAAAAAATGAGTGTTTGAAGATAAGTATGAGACTTCTTTAGAAGGAGGAAAGTGAAAATGAAATTACTAGGCATATCAGGCACGATTATAGGTTCTAAAACAGGTGCTGTTGTTCAACAAGTGCTTGAAGAAGCTAAATTGCAGCATCCAGACATCGAAATTGAATTTTTAGATTTACGAGATTACACTATCCAATTTTGTGATGGCCGCGATCCCTCTGCTTATTCAGAAGATACTAAAAAAGTCATTGAAATTATTTCTAGCGCTGATTTTTATATAATTGGTTCACCTATCTTCCAAGGGTCAATCACCGGTGCTCTTAAGAATGTATTTGATTTAATACATCCCCAGGTTTTTCGAAATAAAGTAATGGGGTTCATCGCCACAGGCGGGACTTATCAGCATTATCTAGTCATTGAAAATCAGTTAAAGCCTATTGCGGGTTACTTTCGTGCTTTTGTGGCACCGAGTTATGTATACGCTCATACGACTCACTTTAATCAAAAGAATGAAGTAGCCGATCCGGAAGTGTTAGGTCGCATTAAGAATTTAGCAAATGAAGTCGTCTACATGCAGAAAAAACTAAAAGTAAGCGAGCTGGAAATCCTTAATTAATCACATTTTAAGATTTTAATATTTTCAAGTGTAATCAAAATAACTTTTATTTTTTGAAAATTAAAATTTATTAAAAGGAGATTATCTCAATGACAAATACTATTCAATCATCTAAACCATTAAATCTTTGGAAGTTTATCGAAGAGCATAAAGACCAGTTAAAACCACCTGTAAACAATAAAGTGGTATGGAAAGACTCAGAATTGATGTTTATGGTTTTGGGAGGACCCAATAAACGCCGTGACTTCCACGTAGATCCTTCCGAAGAGATTTTTTATCAATTAAAAGGTGATTGCTATGTTGAAATCATTAATGAAGAAGGCAAGCGTGAAGTTGTAACGGTGAAAGAAGGAGAAGTGTATTTACTTCCTCCAAACGTTCCGCATTCTCCACATCGTGTAGCAGACACAATCGGTATCGTTATCGAGCGAAACAGAAGTGAAGGGGAGTTAGAAGACTTTGTATGGTTCTGTGATGAATGTGATGCGGAGATGCATCGTGTGAAAGTTCAGCTAACCAATATTGAAGTTCAAGTAAAAGAAGCCATTCAGGAGTTCAACAGCAGCTTAGAATTACGCACATGTAAAAAGTGTAATCATGTCATGGCACCGGAAGCGAGTGAATGGAAATGCGAATAGATTTTCATACACATATCATTCCGGAAAGTTTCCCTGACTTTGCTCAAAAATATGGCGGTGAGCGCTGGCCTGTGCTAGAACGCACATGCACATGCGGCGCATCAATTATGGTTGGAGGGAAAAATTTCAGAGACGTAACGGACCAAGTATGGAGCCCTGAAAAACGTATAGCTGACATGGATAAAGAAGGAGTAGATATTCAAGTGTTATCTCCTATCCCTGTTACGTTCTCTTATTGGGCTCAGCCCGAACATGCATTAGAAATGGCTAAAATCCAAAATGATTTTATTGCAGAAACAGTTGCTAAGTACCCTGACCGCTTTGTTGGGTTAGGAACGGTTCCTATGCAAGACGGACCTACGGCTGTTAAAGAAATGGAACGGTGCATGAATGAATTAAAACTGCATGGAATTGAAATTGGGACAAACGTCAATGGTCAAAATTTAGACCATCCGTCTTTCATTGAGTTTTTTCAAATGGCTGAAAGGTGGGAAGTGCCCATTTTCATTCACCCGTGGGAAACGTTAGGCCGTGATCGAATGCCAAACCATAACTTTATGTATACGGTAGGAATGCCAAGTGAAACAGCACTAGCGGCTGCAACACTTCTATGGAGCGGCATTATGGAGAAATTTCCTACATTAAAAGTCTGTTTTGCACATGGAGGAGGATCTTTCCCTTATATTCTTCCTAGATTAGATAAAGGGTGGGAAGTGTGGCCGCACCTTAGACTAACAACACATCCTCCTAGTTACTATGCAAAGCAATTTTATTTTGATTCGTTAAACTACGATCCACTGAACATAAAGTATATGATTGAACGTTTTGGACATGAAAAAATCTTTATGGGATCGGATTATCCATTTTTACTGCGTGAAGTTGTTCCGGGAAAAGTTCTGGATGAAACGCTGGATTTAACTGAACAACAAAGATTAGATATGTTAGGTGGAAATGCCGCGAAGTTTCTAAACATTGGGCAAGAAAAAAGGAGTGACATTTATGCCAACAGTACAAACACCAGAGGATAGATTACAAGAACTTGGCTTAACGCTGTCAAAGGTTCGTCCTTCAGTAGGAAACTACGTCAGCTGTGTACGAACAGGTAATTTATTGTTTACTGCTGGCCAAGGTGTAGATCAATATCACGGCAAGTTAGGCAAGGATTTAACAATTGAAGAGGGATATAAGGCCGCTCAGCAATCCATGCTGAATGTATTGAGTGCGGTAAGTTATGAGTTAGACGGGTTAAGCAAAGTGAAGCGTGTCGTTAAAATTCTTGGTTTTGTAAATAGTACAGAGGACTTTACAGACCAGCCTAAAGTAATGGATGGCGCTTCAGACTTACTCGTAAAAGTATTTGGGGATAAAGGGAAACACGGCCGTTCAGCTGTAGGGATGGCCCAGCTCCCCAATAACACAGCTGTAGAAATTGAAATGATTTTAGAGATTGAGGATGAGGAGGATATCCGATGAGTAAAGAGGCAGTTATTGAAAAAATGACGGTAAAAGACGCAAAGCTTTTTATTAATGGAGAATACGTAGATGCCCTATCCGGTCAAACCTTTGATACCTTTAATCCAGCAACGAATGAGAAATTAGCTTCTGTAGCTAATGGCGGCACAGAAGATGCAAAGCGCGCTATCGACGCAGCTCAACGTGCATTTGAAAGCGGTATTTGGAGCAAGATGCCTGTTGAAGAGCGCTCTGCCATCCTTTGTAAAATGGCTGACTTAATTATGGAGAAAGTAGATGAACTAGCTTATTTAGAAACGCTAGATGTAGGCAAACCTATTAAAGAAAGTCGAGAGTTTGATATTCCACGAGCAGCTCAAAACTTCCGTTTTTTTGCTGAGATGGCTAAATATATGGTGCATGAGCATTACGAAAAGCATAATGTAATGTCCTATGCCAAGTATTCACCAGCGGGAGTTACAAGCCTCATTATCCCTTGGAATCTACCGTTTATGCAGATGACATGGAAAGCTTCCGCTGCTTTGGCATCCGGTAATACAGTGGTTATTAAGCCTGCTTCTTATACACCGTTAAGTGCAGTGATGCTTGGAGAAATCGCTAACGAGGCTGGATTGCCTCCTGGTGTGTTGAATATTATTACGGGTCCGGGGAATACGGTAGGAACTACTATGTCTACTCACCCGTCCGTTCGGCGTATTTCATTTGTAGGGGAAAGTAATACAGGAAAAACGGTCATGCGAAATGCAGCGGAAAACCTGATTCCTGTTTCGCTGGAGCTTGGAGGCAAATCAGCCAATATTGTATTTGAAGATGCGGATTTGGATGAAGCAGTAAAAGGATCTATCGAAGCAATCTATCGAAATCAAGGAGAGATATGCTTAGCAGGTTCTCGTTTACTTGTACAAGAAAGCATTTATAAGCAGTTTCTTGAAAAGTTCACAGCGGAGGTAAGAAAGATTAAAGTAGGCGATCCTCTGAGTGAAGAGACAAACATGGGAGCACTTGTATCACAAAGTCACTTAGAAACGGTCGATGAATATGTTCGAATTGGTTTGGCGGAAGGAGCTAAGCTGGCATGCGGAGGAAAAAGAGTAGAAGGTTTAGAAACAGGAAATTTTTATGAGCCGACTGTTCTTTACGACGTAGATAACAAAATGCGTGTAGCTCAAGAAGAAATTTTTGGTCCTGTACTTGTTGTCATTCCGTTTAAAACAGAAGAGGAAGCAATTCAAATTGCCAATGATTCTATTTATGGATTAGCAGGGGTTGTCTGGACAAATGATTTACGAAGAGCACAACGCGTTGCTTCTGGAGTTACTGCTGGATTACTTTGGATCAACTGCTGGTATATTCGTGATTTAAGAACGCCATTTGGTGGAGCAAAAGCAAGTGGAATTGGTCGTGAAGGCGGCCGGCACAGCTTTGAATTTTATACCGAAGCCAAAACAATTACGATGAAACTTTAACTCTATAAAAGAGGTGATTAACGGATGCGTACACTTATTAGTGAGCTTGCAGAAGAACTTTTAGAAGCAGAAAAGACGAATCAGCCAATTTCTCCTATTACAGAACGACATGCTGCTTTATCAGTAGCTGATTCTTACCATATTCAATTAGAGATTGTAAAAAGAAAGCTGGAAGAAGGAAAAAAAATTATTGGTAAAAAAGTTGGTCTAACCAGTAAAGCAATGCAAGATATGTTAGGAGTTAGTGAGCCTGATTATGGACACTTATTTGATGATATGAAAGTAACGGATAATGAAATAATCAACATTCATTCAATGGTGGCTCCAAAAATTGAAGCGGAAATTGGATTTATTCTAGAAGAAGATTTAAAAGGGCCAAACGTTACCTATTTAGATGTCTTAATGGCAACAAAATACGTGGTGCCGACCATCGAAGTCATTGATAGTCGTATTGCCGATTGGAAAATCAAATTAGTGGATACGGTTGCAGACAATGGCTCTTCTGCCAAAGTAGTGGTAGGGAATAAATATTCCACAATTGAACAAGCCGATTTACGTACGACTAGTATGCTTCTCTATAAAAACAAAGAGCTCGTCGCAACAGGAGCTGGAGCAGCTGCCCTTGGACATCCGGCACATGCGGTTGCATGGCTGGCAAATAAGCTATCTGATTTCGATATTTGTTTAAAAGCCGGCGAATTAATCTTACCAGGGGCTCTATCTGCAGCAGTACCAGTTGCGAGCGGGGATGTAGTAAAAGCAGAATTCGGTTCTCTTGGTTCAGTATCCGTACGTTTTGAATAATACCGGAAAGAAGGTGAAGAGTAGTGGAAAAAGTAAAAGCCGCAATTATTGGCTCAGGAAATATTGGAACAGATTTGATGTATAAGCTTCAGCGCAGCGAATTTATCGAGTTAACAGCTGTACTTGGAATTGATCCGGATTCAGATGGTCTAAAAAGAGCGAGAGAAGCAGGATATCAAACATACAGCAATGGAATAAAAGCCCTTGCTGAAAATCAAGACCTAGCAGAAATTGTGTTTGATGCTACATCGGCTAAGGCTCACGTTAGACATTCAAAGATTTTAAAAGACTTAGGAAAAATGGTTATCGACTTAACTCCTGCTGCTAAAGGACCTTTTGTGTGTCCTCCTGTTAATCTTGGAGAAAATCTTGAATCGGAAAACGTAAACATGATTACGTGCGGCGGCCAAGCGACGATTCCTATCATTTATGCAATCAATCAAGTTGCAGATGTAACCTATGGAGAAATTGTGGCTACTATTTCTAGCCTAAGTGCTGGACCAGGAACACGAGCAAATATTGATGAGTTTACTGTTACCACCAGAAAAGCTATTGAAAAAGTAGGCGGTGCAGACTGCGGAAAAGCTATTATTCTCTTAAATCCGGCTGATCCACCTATCTTAATGCGCGATACAATTTATTGTAAAGTGAAAAATATGAATAAAGAAGCTATTCAAAAGGCTATCAAGGATATGGTCAAAAAAGTACAAGAATATGTACCAGGCTATAATTTAAAGCAAGAACCCTTATTTGATAGTGATCAAGTAACAGTCTTTTTAGAAGTAACTGGAGCCGGAGATTATTTTCCTTCTTATGCCGGTAACTTAGATATTATGACGGCTGCTTCAGCGAAGGTTGCGGAAGATTATGCGCGCTATAAACTCGAAGAGAGCTTATATGGAGGAATAAAGAAAGAGAGGGCTATGACGAATGAAACGTAATAGTGATAAGCCTATTAAGATTACAGAGGTCAGCCTCCGAGATGGAAGTCACGTAGTCAAGCATCAGTTTACAGAAGCACAAGTAAAAAGTGTCACGAAAGCGCTGGACGATGCAGGGATGCACTATATCGAGGTTAGTCATGGAGACGGGTTAGGAGGCTCGACTCTGCAATACGGAAAGTCTCTCGTTGACGAAATGAAATTAATTGAGGCTGCGGTAGAAGAAGCGAAACAAGCCACCGTTGCTGTTCTTTTAATTCCGGGAATTGGAACGGTACATGAGCTGAAGCAAGCAAATAGCCTTGGGGCAGGCTTAGTCCGAGTAGCTACACATGTGACGGAAGCAGATGTTTCTGCACAGCACATTGAATATGCTCGGAAACTAGGGATGGAAACTTTCGGTTTTCTGATGATGGCCCATTCAGCACCCGTAGAAAAGCTTGTGGAGCAAGCAAAGCTAATGGAAAGCTATGGGGCACAAGGAGTTTACATAACTGATTCAGCAGGAGCTCTTTTGCCTCATGAAGTTCGTGAACGTGTTAGAGCACTGCGTAACTCTCTTCAAGTTGAAGTAGGTTTTCACGCTCATAACAACCTTTCGTTAGCTGTTGCAAATACGCTTGCTGCTATTGAAGAAGGCGCCACGAGAATAGACGGAAGTGTTCGTTGTTTAGGAGCCGGAGCAGGTAACACTCAAACTGAAGCATTGATAGCCGTGTTAAACCGTTTAGGAATAGATGTAGGTATTGATTTGTATAAAATAATGGATCTGGCTGAAGAAGTAGTAGGACCTATCCTGCCAGGCTCTCAAGAGATTCGAAAAGGCAGCCTCGCAATGGGTTATGCAGGCGTGTATTCTAGTTTCTTACTTCATGCAGAGCGTGCTGCAAAGCGTTTTAATTTGGATTCACGTGATATTTTACTTGAACTTGGTAAAAGAAAAGCAGTCGGCGGTCAAGAAGATATGATTCTAGACGTGGCTGCTGAGTTAGCTCAAAGAAAGGTGGAAATGTGATAATGCCTTTAACGAAAAGCGCAAATTTAGAAATCGTTGACTATCTTTTATCTGCAGAAAGAGAAGGGTATGAAGTAACAAAAGTGACGGAACGCTACCCTGATTTGACAATTGATGACGCTTACAGCTTGCAAAAACAATTGATTGAACGAAAAGTACAAGACGGTGTAAAACGAGTAGGTGTAAAGCTTGGTTTAACAAGTAAGGCTAAGCAGGAAATGATGGGGGTACATGAAGCGATTTATGGATACTTAACAAGCGACATGTTGGGACTTGAATGGGAACCTATAGTATTTAATCAGCTGATTCACCCAAAGGCTGAGCCTGAAATTGCTTTTTTAATGGGGGAAGACCTCTGTGGAACCAACTTAACTGAAGAAGATGTTTTAAAAGCAGTAAAATATGTTGCACCAGCTCTTGAAATTATCGACAGCCGTTACTTGGATTTTAAATTTACTCTTCCTGATGTAGTAGCTGATAACTGTTCGTCTTCACGTTTTATTGTAGGGAGCAATTGGATAAAGCCTGACCAAGTGAATCTAGCTAATATCGGAATGGTGATGTCTAAAAACGGAGAGGTTGCTACGGTAGGCGCGGGTGCTGCCGTGCTAGGACACCCTGCTAAAGCTGTCGCCTGGGCGGTTAATAAACTAGGTGAACATAAAGAAGGGTTGAAAAAAGGGGATATCGTATTAACTGGAGCGGTATCTGAAGCAATTTCTTTTAGATCAGGTGATAGTATCCATGCACAGTTCGCTGATTTAGGCAGCGTATCATTCAGCTGCAGCTAACTAGAATTTTTTAATAATTATTTCATCTGAACATAAAGGCCCTTTGTTGTATAGAAAACTTTAAGGGAAGTCGATAGTATGCCGATTGTACAAGTTCACCTTTTGGAAGGAAGAGAAGAAAAAGACATTAAAAACATGTTAGTAGAAGTAACCGAAGCAATTTCTAACAGCCTTCACGTTGAAAAGGAGAGAGTAAGGATCATTGTCAACGAGGTTCCATCTTCGCACTGGGGAATTGCAGGAGTATCAAGGAAAGAAATAGATATGAATAAGAAGAAATAAGTTGATTAGCTATAATAAAAGAGCGGTATATTTATATACCGCTCTTTTTTGTATACATCGGAAACTATCTAAGGAAAAAGAATCGTTCTTTTAATAGTCGCTTTAAGTTAGTTGATTTTTTTCAACAGCGCGCGCACAGGACTTCCATCAGCTTCAACTAAAGGAAGAGGAGCTGCGATTAGTTCATAGTCTCCTGAAGGGATTTTATCTAGTAAAACACCTTCTAAAATATGAATTTTATGGTATGCAAGTTCATGGTGAGCCGCTAGTTCTTTACTATCGAGTGGATCTACTGAAGGCAGATCAATGCCTAGCAGGCGAATGCCAAGCTTAGCAAGGTAAGGAGCTAAGCTTGGTTCAATGTAAGGAATGGTTTCCGGGAAAACACTTCGGTCTTGCCACGCGTCTGTTCGAATCAATAAGCGTGTAATACCTTTTAAAGTAACATCTGACAATTCATTTATTCCAATGCTTTTATTAGCTGGGATATGGACAACTTTTGTACGTCCAATATATAAATCTAAGTCCAAATCTATAACCTTTTTTCCGTTATCATCGAAATGAAAAGGTGCATCGATATGAGTGCCGGTATGGATACTCATTGTTATTTTTCCAACATTTACAGAACCGGTCTCTTCTTTACTCCAATTCACTTCATAAGAAAAGGGAGTATCACCAGGCCATCCTGCTGTTTTTTCGTCTAGAGGCTGTGAAATATCAATCCATTTGCTCATTCTTACTACCTCTCTATCTTTTTATAGAATATTTATAGCTTAGTTCGCAGGCTCCATAGTTCTGGGAAGAAGTGCTGATCCAGAGCTCTCTTTAAGTAATTCACTCCAGAAGATCCGCCTGTACCTTGTTTGTTTCCAATAATTCTTTCTACTGTACTCATATGACTAAATCGCCACATTTGCTGTTGATTTCCGATATCAACTAATTTTTCTGCTAATTCGTATAAGTCCCAATACTGATCAACGTTACGGTATACGGTAAGCCATGCATCCTCTACGCTGGCATTCGGTTCGTAAGGCTGTGAACAATCTCTTTGTAAAACTTCTTGATCTACCGGCAACCCGCGTTTCATAAGAGCATGAATAGCAGCATCATAGATACTAGGCTCATGAAGAGCCGTTTGCATTTTTTGATACAAATCCGCGTCATGCTGGTAAACAGAGAGTGTATGGACATTTTTATTTCCTAAAGCAAATTCTATCAGGCGATTTTGATAAGATTGAAAGCCAGAAGATTGACCTAATTTATCTCTAAATTCCATGTACTCTGCCGGTGTTAAGGTAGAGAGAACACTCCAAGATTGAATTAGCTGCTGCTGAATTCTTGAAACGCGTGATAACATTTTAAATGAAGGTTCCAGGTTATTAGCACGGATGCACTGAATAGCAGCTGTTACCTCATGTAGAATTAGTTTCATCCATAGTTCACTAGCTTGATGGATGACAATAAACAGCATTTCATCATGGTGATTAGAAAGTCTATGCTGACTAGATAATATTTTATCAAGGTGCAGGTAATCTCCATATGACATAGCTTTCTGAAAGTCCGTTTGAAGTTCTTTCTCTAGTTCAACTGCATTTGGTGCCTTGTTATTTGTCGTTTTCATTTTGTATCCCCCTTGTTTTTATGTAAAATAACTTGAACGTTAACGTAATTCCTCTAATTCCTCTTTCAAGCTGCTATTAGCCATATCTTCTGCAAAATGATGGTTAACTTTTCTTTTCTTAGAGATAAAATAAGCAATGGATAAGAATGCTAACCAAGGAATTCCAAACTGAAGCATAATTTTAAAATCTGTAAACCAAGTGGTAATCATTAAACCGAGTAATAAGATGGCTCCTAAAATCGTAAAATAGGGGAAGCCAAGCATTCTTACCGGTAATTTTCTTCCACCAGATTTCTCCCATTTTTTTCGGAAGTAGAGGTGAGAAACAAATATCATAAGCCATGTGAACATAGCTCCGAACATTGAAATACCCATCATAAAGGCATATGAAGAGCTTGGGAGCAGTCCATTAACTGCTGCCGCAAGAAAAATGCCCAGGGTTGATACAGCAAGGGCCCATAGCGGTACACCTTTTTTACTTAGTCTCCCTAAAAAAGCTGGTGCATGTTTACTTTGAGAGAGAGAGAACATCATACGTGTAGAAGCATATAACTGACTGTTCATAGCTGATAAAGCAGCCGTTAAAATAATGAAATTCATAATTCCAGAGGCAGCCGGGATATTCAGAATTTCCATTACTTTCACAAATGGACTTTTATCAACTTGAGCTGACTTCCATGGAACAATCATTAACATGATGCCTATAGTCAAAACGTAAAAAGTAGTTAAACGAAACACAGTTGCTTTTAAAGCCTTCGGAACGGCTATATCAGGCTCTTTTGCTTCTCCAGCTGTAACTGCAATCATTTCGGTTCCTAAGAAACTAAAGAGGGAAATAAAGACAGCTACCCACATTCCCCACCACCCGAAAGGAAGGAATCCACCATCATTTACAAAATTATCTGTACCCATATTAGGGCGTGCATCTGTTCCAAATAGAACATAGGACCCTAAAAGAATAAAGCCCACAATTGCACTAATTTTTATCATAGAAAACCAATACTCAAAAGTAGCAAACGTATTAACACTAGTTGCGTTTACATAGATTAGTATAGCAGCAAACACTAAAATCCAGACAATACCCGGAACGCTTGGAAACCAGTACTTCATATACACGGCTATTGCACTTACTTCTACTCCAACGGCGAGAACGTTGGCTATCCAATATGAATAGCGAACCAAAAACCCTGCCAGGGGATGTACATATTTTTCGGAAATTGTTCCAAACGATCCAGAGGTAGGGTGGGCCACTGTCATTTCTGCCAAACACCCCATTAAGAGTAATACAACAAAAGCTCCTAAGGCATAACTAACCAATACACTAGGTCCAGCTGTTTGAATCGCAAGTCCACTGCCTAAGAATAGTCCAGTTCCAATTGCACAGCCCATCGAAATCATTGTCAATTGACTTGTTTTTAGATTTCGTTTTAATCCCTTTTCTGCGTCATCTTTGTTTGGCAATTGAGTATTGTGGTTTTTCATATTTCATCTCCCTCATAGTTTCAAAATAATGGTTTGGCTGCATATCTACGTAAAATAGCTTCCTCAAGAATTAGAAAGCGCTTACTTTTCTCGTTAAAAAAACAAGTAGTTTAGCTTTTACGCCACTACTTCACGTTCGTTTTTAAATTTTTCATATTCTTTATCGTTCATAATTTTCTTCAAAGTTTGTACTACTTCCCAGACTTCTGTATAAGAAGTATAAAGAGCAACAGGAGCAAGACGAATAATATTCGGAGCGCGAAAATCTGGAATGATACCATTCTCTTTTAATGCTTTACAAATGCGCGCTGCTTCCTTATGTTCAAGACTTACGTGCCCTCCGCGCTTTTTATCTTCTCTAGGGCTTCCGAGGGTAAAATTGAAGTCACTCAGTTCTTTTTCTAATAAATACATTAAATAATGATTGATTTTAAGAGATTTAGCTCGAATATTATCTATACCAGCCTCAGTGAAAATTTCTAGCGATCCAATTAAAGGAGCAAGACTTAAAACGTGGGGTGTTCCAATTTGATAAGCACCGGCTGAATCAGCAGGTGTTAATGTGTGCTCCATATCAAACTGCTTTTCTTTTTTTGAACTAAACCAGCCTGCTAAACCAGGTGCTGTTCCAAAATGTTTTTTATTTACATATAAACCGCCTACACAGCCAGGTCCACCGTTTAAGTGCTTATAATTACACCAATATGCAAAGTCCACATCCCATTTACTAAATGAGTGAGGAATTGCACCAATAGAGTGGCAGCCATCAAATCCAATCAAAATTCCACGTTTGTGTGCTTCAGCCGTCAATCGTTCCATATCTAATATTTGGCCGCTACGATAGAGTACAGTTGGTAGGATAATTAAAGCAATCTCATCGGTCATAGCCTCAATAATGTCATCTTCTTCTAAAAAACGGCCATCGCGGCTTTTTACACGTATAAGGTGAGTGTCTGGACTGTATCCGTGGGTTCGCAGCTGACTTTGAAGCGCATAAATATCAGATGGGAAGGTCAATTCATCAGCTAAAATCTTTGTGCGCGTTCCTTTTGGGTTGTAGAAAGTAGCTACAAGCTGATGAAGGTTAACTGTTGTCGAACCAGTTACAATGACTTCTTCGCTAGAAGCCCCAACTAACGGTGCACTCATTTCACCTAATTTTTCGGACAAGGAGAACCATGGATGTTTCCCCTGAGTCCATCCATCAATTCCTTGTTCTTTCCAATCATTTAATACTTCTATAAGTCTGCGTTCAGCTCTTTTAGAAAGGAGCCCCAATGAGTTTCCATCCATATATATGGAATCAGGCTTTAAATAAAATTCGTTACGAAAACTTGAAAGGGAGTCTTCTTGATCCAACTGTTTGGCATACTCTAATGTGGGTTTAAAGGTATTTAATTGCATAATTTTCCTCCTCTGCATTACTTAATATGTATCCTAGAAGAATCGTAACAAAGAATATGACACAGTGTCAATAATATAATTTTGAAAATTAAAAAAATAATTTTTGTAATAAATTCTCTTTATTACTTTTCGTTTTGTGAAAACTTCTATATCCTAGAGAGTAAAACGGATAGGGAGGAAGGAGCCTTAATGAATGAAAATAATATTGAAGATAAACGGCATTTACGTTCAATAAAGACTCGACAAAAATTATTAGAAGCTGCAAGAGAAGTATTTATACAAGAAGGTTTTCACAAAGCAACTATCACTCAAATAATAAAAAAGGCAAGGGTTGGGTATGGGACTGCATACGTTCATTTTGAAGGAAAAGAAGACTTTTTAGTTGTATTAATGGAGAATGTTATGGAGAAATTTTATGAAATTGCCGAGGCTGCATTTTTACCCGCATCTGTAAATGAAGCAGAAGAAATGATTCATAAACAAACGAACGAGTTTTTAAAAATGGCTGAGGATGAACAAAAAATGCTGCAAGTGTTTGAGCAGGCTATTGGTATTTCTCCTCTCGTTTCAGAGAAATGGAAGAACATTCGGGAAAAGTTTATTCAACGAATTTCAGAAGACATTGCCTATGCGCAGCGCAATGGATTAGCACGTAAAGATGTACATAACGAGTTAGTAGCAAGAGGGTGGTTTTTCACTAATGAAATGTACCTTTGGGAAATTGTTCGTAATGAATATGAGCACCCTGTCGAACAAATTGCTAAGAATATCGCATCTATTTATATTAAAGGACTCTATTTATAATTTCGGTGCGTAAATTGCACTTGTTTGAAACAAGTATATAGTATCCCGTTACTATTCAACATTCTCTGCAGAAAAAGGGGCCGTTTCCCCATATACTCTCTCACGGGTATAGATAATAGTATAAATATAATAAAGCTCACTAAACGTTGAACGTTTAGTGAGCTTTTTACTCTATGGAAAAGTATTATTTAATTTGAACTTTACTTCCGTTTATTTCAATATACCATTTACCTTTTGCATAGCTATCTTTTGAAACCTCAAATACGTCAACATCCGTAACTTTGATACCTGGATTTAAATCACTTGCAATCTTAGAGTCATCAATGTTAGTTTCAACTGCATAATTTGATGTTGCATCAATATCAGCGTCATATTTTGTTCCTTTTTCATCAATGAGGTTAATTGTTGGGGTTGAAAAAGCACCTAATGGTTTGTCAGAGATGTTTTTAACAGTCCATTGGATAGCAACAAGTGTACCGCCTTCAGAAGCTTTTTTATTTGCATATTGGTTTCCAACTTGTTCTCTTTCTTCTACTTTTGTTACAGAAACTTCTGCTTTATCATCTACTGTAAAAGTGTCTCCCACTTTATGAGCTTTTTGTTCTTCTGATTTTGAAGAGTTAGAACTAGATCCAGAACCACTATCGTCTCCACCTGATGCTACGACAGCAATTACTACAATAAGTGCAATAAGAATAATAAATCCTAAACAGCCAATCTTAAAAAAATTTTTCATTTCAGTACATTTCCTCCTGTAAACATTAAACATGCATTTATTATGTATTTAAAATACATGTTTAATGTTTACATATATATAGTTATATTACAATATTAAATTTCCTTATTTTAATAATAGGTTAGATCAAACTGCTTAATATACACTAATATGGACTTGTTATCCTTAAATTAAGTCTTGATATGTTTGTTTTGGTTAATTTTAGTATATATAAATTATTTTACCAATATATATATACTAAAATAGGATGTGAGTATGTATATCAAAATAACTAGCAGAAACTTCTAGCAATAAGAAGAGGGAATCGTAAATGCAAGGTCCAGTAGACAGTTTATTAAAAGAGTTGCACTCCCCTCGTCGTTCGGATATGGTTATTTAGGAATTCATTTTCATAATGCTACAGAAGAGGAAAAAGAGAGGATCTAGAAAAGTAATGAGCAAGTATGACTATATCAAAAGACAATTAGCAAAAACGAATAAAAAAAATGATGAGAATTATATCATTACAAGGATCTGGCATTTGCTTGATAATTACGATATAAAAATAAATACTCAACAGTATGTAGTACGATCAAATAAAAACCAAAGGGTCGAATACGGCTTAATTGATTTGTATTTTCCACAGTTTAATTTGGCCATTGAAATTGATGAAGCCCATCATATGAATGATATAAATCAAACACTGGATGAAATTAGAAAAAACGATATTGTGAACGCCTTAGATTGTGATTTTATAAGAATAGATGCTACTCAATCTCTTGAAAAGATTCATGAAAAGATCGACCAGGTAATAGAAAAAATTAATCTGCTAATAAAAGAGCAATGGTTTATTCCATGGGATTTGGAGAAGGAATATGATCCAAATACTTATATTGAACAAGGATATATAGATGCTGATGACAATGTTTCTTTACGGTTAGTTGCAGACTGTTGCAATGTGTTTGGAGCTGGCTATGTTCACGGAATTCAAAAAAGCGGAGCCCCGCACAAATTTGAAGAAGATACAGATATTAAAAGATTAAAATTTTTCCCTAATGAAACTTGGAACAATCAACTTCTTGAAAATGAGGAAATATTTATTGAATATAATACAATTCCAGAAGAGAACGAAGCCTACTTTCAAAAAAGAATGTATCAGCTGAATCAGAAGATCGCGCTATTTGCATATGCTAAAACTTCTTCTGAACGATTTGAAGCGATATTTAAAGGACTTTATGTACTAAATCGTGAAAAAAGCAAAGATACAGGCGTTCTAACTTATAATCGGATATCGACCATAATGCCGACTTACTATCCAAAAGATGTTAAACAACCTCTTAGAATCGCAGAAGCCTATAATAACGACGGATATAAAGTAGCACACTTTTATACAGAGAATCAGGTTAGAAAATTTGAAGGTAAATATAAAAAGAGATATAAGATAATATCGTATTCATAAAAAAATGTTTTTATTATAAGTTTCGGAAAGAATGGTTATGTTAAGCTACACTTTTTTATTTTGTTATAATACTTAACGATTATCTAATGTGAGATACTTTCTTTTTATTTGAATTCTGTTTTCATAATAGAATTCAAATTCTCTTTAGCTTGGTGCCTCTTTTGCACATAAGTCTTCTTCACTCTATAAAAGAAACCTCAGTTCAAGTCATACATTTGAACTGAGGTTTCTTATTATCCTCGAAAGGTTAAATTTATTTTTTATTTACTTGGCGTCCACTTTTTTTCTGGCTCTGGGAACTTGTGTTGCCAGTTTGAAATTCATTGCCTAATTCAACATCATTTCTTTTATCTTGCTTCTCTACTTGCTCTCTTGTCTGATTCTTTTTCTGTATCCCTTGTTTTGACATTACTTATCTCATCTCGCTTTCATCTAGTATTGTTTTTAATATGTGCAACTATAAGAAAAAACATATAAATTAAATAAATAATTTGTTAGTTGCTTCTGAATCAAAGCCCTATTTGCCACTAGGCTGACCCCGGCATATAAACAACCGAGCACATCTTACATTACTACCTACGTCTTACCTAATGCAGTAATTATTCTTTTTTAGTTTTAGGGTGGACGGACAAGCTTTATGGGATTAATTTGATTTTGGAATAGGTGAGAATAGTATCGTAAAAAGGACACATAATTAGTAAAACAATTACTGTTGTTTAATATGTCAGGAAATGAAGATTTTACTCATTTTTGGAGGAAGTTGTAATGGAGAAAGATCAAACTTTGAAAAATGCGATGAATGAATGGGCACGTGTAACTGAAGACCCAGAAATGTTAATGACTTATGAAGTAAACCAGGAATTCCAAGTAGATGAAACATTAACATTAAAAAAAGCTGAAAAACAAGGGAAAAAAAGAGCTATTAAGAGAGTAGCGTTAAGAATGCTACAAAAAGGTATGGATAATCAAACAATATCTGAATTAACTGAGCTTACAGAAGAAGAGATTGAACAGATTCGTAAATAACGAATGTAAACCGAGGGTAGGAAGGAATATATCCAAAACAAAATTTTATTTTATCACGATAAAAAAAGGGCTACCCCAAAATAGGAAAGAGGTAGCTTGCTCTACTCAAGCAAAAAATTGAATACATTGGTTGAGTTAAAACAACTACATTATTTTAACATGTATAAAATTTTTAGTAAAACGCTATCATTTCCAGTTTTATTACCTAATTTCCTCTGCTAAAATGGAATCATAGGGATGAAAAGAGAAGGGTAGATGAGGCATATGAGTACGAGTCTATTGCTAACTTTAGGAGTTATATTTTTGGCAACAATAGCTATAGCCATTTTAATTAAGATTCCAGAAGAAGATTAAACTGAATAATAAAATAAAAAGCTATCTCAAATAATAAAGGAGATAGTTTTTTTACTGCTTTATGTCTCATTTGAAAAATTAAAATTGATTTTATATAGAGGAATTAAATGCATAAAAATTAATTAAAAACAAATACTTTCACTGTCATAAATAAAAAGGAGGCTAGATAAAGATGGATGCACAAAGAGCACAAGAAATTGCCGATTCAGTGGACATGGCCAATGTAATATATAACGGGAAAAGCATTTACATTGAGCATGTAGACCAACAAAATGGGGTAGCTACAATTCATAACCTGGATGAACCAAATAATAAGCAAAGTGTTTCTATATCTGAACTAACAGAACAATAATTTACTCTTAGAATAAAAAAGCCATTTTATTTAGGCTTTTTTTATTTTTCTCTTATTTTTATGGAGAGAGGATAAGAAGAAAAAATAACCACATTAGAAAAGTAGTGTTAGATCAAGGATGTATAAAAATCTAACCGTAATGAAATTCACTTTTAAATGGAGGACTCAATATAATGAAACACGACTCCTTATAACTTCCATCTTTCAAAGAAATCCCTTCCCAACAACAGTAAATCAAGCAAATAAGAAAATGTTGAGGGTTAGAAGTCATTTTTTCGTTTATGTTGACTTCTACGAAATTTTATTGTAGGATAATCTATATCATCAATAAACACATTAAATACTTATCCTACGATGCACGTTATGCCCTATTTGTTTTGAACCGTACTGTTTATTTGGGATTCCTACATTTGTTGACTGATGCCATGCCTGTCTTTGACACAGGATCGCTGGAACGTTAATATGCGGAAACCCACCTGCGAGATCGCGGGTTCACAAAACAGATTGGGAGGACGACATAGGTGGGAATCCCTTAACTATACATACCGTGCTAGACGGGGAGATGGCGGTGCCCTGTAACCTGCAATCCGCCTTAGCAGGGTTTAATTCCTAACAGAGGTATGAGTCAGGTAAGGTCTGACTTGGACAAGTGGTGTTGACAACTGGGTCCTGCACAACAGAAACCTATGAACATGGTCAGGTCCGGAAGGAAGCAGCCATAAGTAGATTCTTCTGTGTGTTGCAGCACAACCCGGTCGAGCTAACTGTACAAGTAACGCTTATTTGATCATGTCAATGACGGGTGCACGGTGTTTTTACTTAGCAATTTTTATTTAGTGTTAAGAAAACTATCTTTAATAGGTCTGGTGGCGATAGCAGAGAGGTCACACCCGTTCCCATATCGAACACGGAAGTTAAGTTCTCTAGCGCCAATGGTAGTGGGGACTTTGTCCTTGTGAGAATAGGACGTTGTCAGGCAAAAAAACAGCTCATCATATCAATGATGGGCTGTTTTTTTGTATATTAATTTCGTTTAAATTGATTTCTACGAAATTAAATGTTATGTTTTATGTAATTTATTAGTACATGTAGGAGGATTTAGAGTGAAAAAAAATAGCCTAGAAGTTATTCCGTTGATTGATGACTTTAGCCAATGGTTAATAGAATCAGGCAAATCTGATAATACGATTAAAACCTATCGAGCAGTGCTAAACCAATTTCATGAATGGCTTCTAAGTGAAGGTAGACATTTAGATCAAGTAACAAAAAATAATGTCCAAACTTATATGATTAACCTTGAATCTAATAATAAAAGTGCGTCGACTATAGAAAAAGCTTTTGTCACAATTAGCGTTTTTGCACGCTTTCTTGAAAAACCAGAAATTGTTCAAAATATTGAACGTAAACGAAAAGAGAAAAACAACGAGGTTGTACCACAGTCATTAGAAGCAAGTGAGCTTGACCGTCTTTTATCTGAAGTAAAGCAACAGGGAAACCTTCGTGATATTGCTATTGTATACACTTTATTACATACAGGGGTTCGAGTATCAGAAATTTGTGCTTTGAATCATAAAGACGTAGAGATTAACAAATCTGACGGTTTTTTAATTATCCGTAATGCTAAAGGGTGTAAAAAGCGATTTGTTCCTCTTTCTACAGAAGCAAGGAATAGTTTAAAGAAATATATTGATTCACTTGATTCTAATCATGAAGCTTTATTTGTCTCTAATTTTGATAGAAGAATGTCTCCACGTACGGTTCAGTACATGTTAAAAAAATATAATGTAAATCCTCATAAATTACGCCATACTTTCTGTCATGAGTTAGTTAAGAAAGGGATAGATATTGCAACAGTTGCCGAATTAGCAGGCCATTCTGATGTGAATGTTACAAAACGATACCTAAAATCTTCTACAAGAGATTTAGAAAATGCGATTACGCAAACCTTTTTATAAAAATAAGCTCTGTAACAAGAATCATGATTCTTGTTACAGAGTTTTTTTATTTAGGTGTATGTTCCTACTTAATAATTGCAAAATTAAGTATTAAAACAAAACTTACATAGATGTTGACTTCTACGAAATTATAAGATAAAATAATTTTTGTTGGTAGCGAAACAGATATTAATTATTAAATTACTAGTCCATGTTTCATATGAAGGGGTAGCATACGGATAAATGTGACTGACTATAAATAATTTCCATACTTATTGGTGGCATAGTCAAGGTCTGCAATACCTTTATCACCGGTTCAAATCCGATTGCCGGCTCCACATTCTAATAGAGAGCTTAGAAAGGACCTTTAGCTCAGCTGGTTAGAGCAGACGGCTCATAACCGTCCGGTCGTAGGTTCGAGTCCTACAAGGTCCACCATTGAACCTGAAATATGGAGGAATACCCAAGTCTGGCTGAAGGGATCGGTCTTGAAAACCGACAGGGGTGTCAAAGCCCGCGGGGGTTCGAATCCCTCTTCCTCTTCCATTATATCTTTGTTATTATCGCGGGGTGGAGCAGTTCGGTAGCTCGTCGGGCTCATAACCCGAAGGTCGCAGGTTCAAATCCTGTCCCCGCAACCATTTTTCACATGCGGATGTGGCGGAATTGGCAGACGCGCTAGACTTAGGATCTAGTGTCTTATGACGTGGGGGTTCAAGTCCCTTCATCCGCACCATTTTAGGAAGCGTCCGTAGCTCAATTGGATAGAGCGTTTGACTACGGATCAAAAGGTTAGGGGTTCGACTCCTCTCGGGCGCGCCATAAACGGGAAGTAGCTCATTTTGGTAGAGCCCAAGTCTGATAAGCGTGAGGTCGGTGGTTCAAGTCCACTTAGGCCTACTATTATTCCACAGTATTTCAATGGAAGATCCATACAGAGAAGTACCCAAGTGGCTCAAGGGGCTCCCCTGCTAAGGGAGTAGATCGTTAACGCGGTGCGAGGGTTCAAATCCCTTCTTCTCTGCCATTTTATAATTTTATCTGGTCCGTTGGCCAAGTGGTCAAGAAATTATCCTTTTAAAAAGGTAACACGGGTTCGAATCCCGGACGGGTCATTACAAAAAAGGCAGTTTGCTGATAAAGCAAGCTGTCTTTTTATTGAATAAGAGATATTGCTTTAATTCATTATGTAAAACTAATTTAAATGTTATTAGAATGAAGATAAAAAGCATTTGATAATAGTGCCGATAACTCGGAGTATGTCAACAGAGATATTTAATAAATTTCAACATTGTAGAAACGCTCCAGCTATAACCCAAAAAGAACAACCAAACAAAAAAGCACTCACCACAAGTGAGTGCTTTTCCATTAAATAAACAATCCAACCATAATACCTGTTAAAATCGATCCCATTGTAGCGACTAACAGCATCTTTAAGCCGAACTTGGCAACCCGTGAAGCTTGTTCGCCGTTGATTGCTTGGATCGTACCAAGAACGATACCAATTGAGCTAAAGTTTGCAAATGAGATTAAGTAAGCTGATACGATCCCGACTGTTTTTTCAGAAAGGTGAGGCATCATTTTTTGGAAGTCAAGCATGGCAACGAATTCGTTTGCTACTACTTTTGTTCCCATTACGCCGCCGGCTCTCATTAGTTCATCTGCCGGAATACCCATGATAAAGGCAATTGGGTAGAAGATATAGCCTAAAATGTCTTGAACAGTTAATCCAATTACGCCGTTTAATACGTAGTTCACTAATGCTAAAAGACCAACGTACGTTACAAGCATCGCTGCTACGATTAACGCAACGCGTCCGCCGTCTAGTGCTCCGTCACCGATTGCTTCAAACAGCGTGCCTTGCTTAGCAGGCGCTTTAATATCGACTTCGTTTTCATCTTCTACTTTTACAGGTGCAACGATAGAAGAAACGATTAAGCCAGAGAATACGTTTAGCGGAAGGGCAATTAATACGTATTCAGCCGGAATCATCTGCATGTATGCGCCTAGAATCGAACAAGAAACGGATACTAAAGATGTTGTTGTGACGATAAATAAACGGTTTGGTGTTAAACCTCCGATGTGGTTTTTCACCGCAATTAGCGCCGTTGTATCACCAAAAATCATTGCGTTCACGGCTGTGAAGCTTTCAATTTGGGGAAGTCCGGTAATTTTTGAAACAAGTCCTCCGATATATTTGATCCCAAAGGGTAAAATACGAGAGTAGTTTAAAATACTTAATAATGCTGAAACGAATACAATCATAACTAACGTTTGGATAAAGAAAATGCCTTTTCCTGCAAGATCTCCAAACACGAACGAAATTCCGTCGTTACCAAATGATAAGATCTTTGTAAATACACTCGTAATAAAGTCAAGCACCTTGCGACCAATCGATGTATTCATCATAAAAGCAGAGATAGCGAGCTGAATAACCAGCATAACTGCGATGCCTTTGTAGTTGATAAGTTTCTTGTCGTTTGACATGAGGAACGCAACTGCTAAGACAATTACAATTCCGATAATTCCCATTAAAATTGACATTTACTTTTCTCCTTACATGTACTCTATATTTATAAAAGAGGGACGTGCATAGAAATGACTATGTAAATCGGCCTCTATTTTATATAAAAATCAGGACTTTCACGCTAGTTTTAGTAAAAATGGGCAAAATTTTTTAGGCCATTGTAAAAAATGACGTAATGGTAAAATAATATTTACTATGTGCTAATATGTAAAAAAACATGCAGAACTGACATAATAACTTATATTTCGACAACCTCTACTATCTTAAATCATTTCGAACAAAAGAAAAAGAGGAAATGAAGATATTTTTAATATAATTGTGAAATATTTTTTAAACTTTCATGATATTGCCAAGATTTTAGTGGAATACACAAAAAATAAGAGCGCCATCTTTAAAATGTGGTAAAATATGACGTAATTAGTAAGGGAAAACGGGGAAGGGAGAGGCACGAATGAATCAACGTAAAATAATTCATTTAGCAACCGGCATGCCTGAACAAATGGCATACAGTCCTGACAAAGAAATGCGCACAGGCATATGCAAGAAGCAAGTAGACGAAACGTTTTTAGCAAAAGAAGGGTTTCAAGGCGACGGCGTAGCGAACTTAAAGTATCACGGCGGTCCGGATCGTGCGGTGTGCGTGTATCCGTATGAGCACTACAAAAAATGGAACGAAGAGTTTGATACGGAGCTGCCAATGTCTGCGTTTGGAGAAAATCTTGTTGTTGCAGGCATGCTTGAAAAAGAAGTATGCATTGGAGACATTTATCAAGTAGGAGACGCCGTTATTCAAGTGACGCAAGGGCGAAATCCATGCGACGCAAGGGCGAAATCCATGCGACACAATTACAAAGCGAACGGGCGTTAAAGGGATTTTAAAACGAATGATTGAGACAAGCTATACCGGATACCTTTGCCGCGTGCTGAAAGAAGGTACGATTACGCAAGGTGCAGAAGTGAAATTGATTGAAGCTCATCCAAACCAAGTATCCGTTTGGTTTACGCTTGATTTATATTTCCATCGTTCAAAAGATGTAGAAGGGATGAAGCGGGCTTTAGAAGTGGCTGAGCTAGCTGAAGACTGGAAGCATAAATTTCAAACGCGTATTGAAAAGGCGCTTTCCGTCGCGCAGCGATAAAAAGTAAATGCCCTCTAATCGTTAGAACGTATCTAACGATTAGAGGGCATTTTTTTCTTAGAAGCGTCCGTATCCTAAGAAATGATCTTGATAATAAGAAACATCTAGATCAGCTACAGCTACACCGTGTGAACCAGCATGAATCATTTGGCCGTTTCCGATGTAGATTCCCATGTGAGATGGGCCGCTTGTGTATGTGTTTTGGAAGAATACTAGATCGCCTGGTTGTGGAGACGAAATTTTTGTCGCCATGTTCCAGTAGTTTGCTACGCTTGTACGTGAAATGCTGTGACCGCTATGGTTGAACACGTATGCGATAAAGCCTGAGCAGTCAAATCCGCTTGGTGTGTTTCCTGCCCATTGGTAAGGTGATCCTACTAAACTACGTGCAACATTTACTGTGCTTCCAGAAGCCGTGCTTGTTGTTGGAGCAGGTGCTGGTGTGCTTGTTTCTTGTGCTGCAGATGTAGATGCTGTAGAAGTAGAAGGAGTTGATGTGCTTACACCTTTTACTTGGCTTGCGCTTGGTTTACCTGATGCAATTGTTACATAGCTTGAGCTTTTTGAAATCCATTTATTTGGTGCAATTTCAACTAAGCCGTTTGCTTCTTTTAAAATAGCAAACTCTTGACCTTGTGTTGCAGTTCCAACAACTGGAGATGAAAAGCTAGCTCCTTGACGAATATTTAACGCACTCACGTTTACGATGACTTTTTGATTAGTAGTAGTAGTTGCTTGTTGTTGAGGTACGCTTGGCGTTACCTTTTCTTGTACGGGTGCTGGTGCAGCGCCTCCGTCATTTGCACTTGCTGAAGTTGTGCTAAATGTTAGGGCAGCGGGAACAAGTAATGCTGCTAACCCCATATTCATAACTGTACGATTTGCTTTCTTTAGCATGTTCTTTCTCCCTTTCCATAACTTGTTTTATTCACAACTGTGAGTCTATCAATCCTGACAGGAAAAGTAAACATCTAATTCCAAATTACGACATTTTGTAACATAGTTTTAATATTAAAGGGCGATATAAGTAGAATTGTCACCTTCTCTGTAATAATTCTGATAATTTATCTAGGTAGAAATGTTTAGGAGATTCATAGATTTATTAGAAAATATGTAAGCTAAATGAAAAAGGGGAGCAGAAACCCAGCAGCTGAATGGCTTCAAGGCTTTTAGGATGTATAAAAGCTATAGGTAAAAATGATATCGTCACTAGCGATGCACTTTATTTTTTCCTAAATGAGCACATAGAGAAGAAAGATACGCTGTCATAAAAGAAACTCAGTTATTATAACTGCTATGCATGAAGTACATTAAAAGCGTGCAATTGAAGTGAGCAAAAAAGAAGCGTAGTATACAAGGAGGAATGAACGCGTGAATCATTTACATTCATATATGTAGGAGTGGTTGTTGTATGAAACAGTCATCATCTTTTATTAATGGAATTCTTTTAGCTGCTCTTGTACTGATTTGGGGATTAACGTGGCCGATGTCGAAGCTGGCGCTTGGCTATTCATCGCCTATTTTGTTATCTGGACTGCGGTCATTAAGTGCGGGAATCATCTTATTAGCAGTCGCACTGCCAAGATATAAACAGCTTCACTGGAAGCAGAACTGGCGTAAATATATGGTGTCAGGTCTATTTAATTCAATCTTATTCTACGGTCTGCAAACGATTGGACTTATGTTTATGCCAGCAGGGGTCTTCAGCGTTATTGTCTACTTACAGCCGGTGCTCATCGGCATTATTGCATGGCTGTGGATTGGAGAAAGCATGAACGCTGTGAAGATAGGGGGCTTGCTTCTTGGTTTTGTAGGTGTAGCTACCATCAGCATGGGAGAATTATCTGCTAATGCTTCAGCTATTGGAATTCTTTTAGCTGTCCTTACGGCACTGAGCTGGGCGATTGGAACCGTTTATATCAAGCGTATTAGCGACAGTGTAGATGGCATTTGGCTTATTACTGTTCAAAGTCTTGTCGGCGGAGTAGTTATGACAGCAGCTGGCAGCAAAGTGGAAGGATGGTCTCATATGATGTGGAATTCATCATCTATGCTGCTGCTTTTATTTTTAGCACTGTTTTCTGTTGCCGTTGCGTGGCTCATTTATTTTTATTTAATTAGTAAAGGAGAGGCCAGCAAAGTGGCGTCCTTTAATTTTCTTGTTCCGATTATTTCAATTGTCATTGGCACGCTCTTTTTAGACGAACCGTTTACGTCGTCACTTCTTGTAGGGGTGGTGCTTATTATTATCAGCATTTATTTAGTGAATAAAAAAGCGAAGAATCAAAAGTTAAAGCCCTCTGATGGAGGAGAACAGGCAGCGTGAAGCTATTCATAAAAAAACCGTATTCGCAACTCGAATACGGTTTTTCGTTTATTCAGCAACTTCAGTTTCATTTGCTTTTAGCTTTTCATAAAATACGCCAAGCGAAGTCGTTACATACGGAACAAGCCATAATAACCCAATGCCAAGCGTGATGATACTTAAAATTCCCCAGCCGATAAAGCTTAAAACAAGTAAAAAGTAGGTCCACTTGTAGCCGTTCATTAACCGTCTGCTTTCAGTAATAGACTGATTGACTGAATAATCTGGGTTATCGCGGAATACGTAGTAAGCCTGTGAATAGGCAAGGCTTTTGATGATGCCAGGAATGATTAATAAAATGCTCCATAGCACGGTATAAATAATCGTTAACAAGTAAAGTCCGAGGGTTCTAAAATATAATCCGGCAGATGAAAACGAATCAAACACGTTTCCTACACGTACACTTTCTCCTCGCACCAGACGCAATAGTACCCAGTAGTAAGAGAAAAAGAGCGGTACGAGCAGCAGGGATACAATATTAGCTAAGGTAGACTGAGAGTATTCGGTTTCAGACCCGCTTGGAAATCCGTTGATTAAAAAGTCAATAAGTCCTGGAATACCGGCAGCAATTAGATACGTAACGAACGTAAGCAGTACGGCAAATCCCCAGCGGTTTTTCAGCGCTGCGAGTGCACCTTGCTTCACTTCTTTTATTCTCATAACTTGATGTCCCCCTCTAGGTGAGTTTATACAGAGAATTTAACCTGTACATTAGTCAATATATTAGCGATTTTTGAATATATGAATGCTTGCACTAATAAGTTGTGTAAAGATTTTTAGATGCTTGAAATTTGTGGAAAGTCCTTTAAAATGGAAGTATAAGGATATTTCCGGTGGGAAGGAGGAATGAAAATGACGCTTGTGTATTTGCTGATTCTGGCAGTCGTCTATGTCTTTCTAGATTTTTGCCTGCGAAAAAAGCTGCATACAAAGATGACAAAAAGTTATTGGAGAAGCTTTAAAGGAAGGCGTCCGCTGTTTATTACAATTGAAATGGTGATGCTTGCTTCGTTTTTAGTGCTGATCTTTGTTATACCTCCAGCCTACACCTCCGTTTTTATGTTTCTTTTCTTGTTTCTCCTGTACGTGCTTCGAGGTTTCGAAGAGTGGAAGTTTGAAAGAAAGCAAAAAGAGCACTACCACTCGTGGTTTGGTGCAACTTTTTTCTTATTTGGGACGTTTATATTACTGATGACAGATATGTAAAACAGGATTGAGACATAACGAAATGAACCGCTGTTGATTTCCGTGCAAGACTTCGCTTTCCGCGGGCGGCCGGTGAGCCTCCTCGTCGCGTGTGCTCCTGCGGGGTCTCACCTGTTCCGCTTTTCCCGCAGGAGTCTTCGTCTTGCTCTCCAATCAATCACTAGAAGCACCTACATATATGAAACAAGCCTACGTTCACCATACCCATGAAAAAATTCGAACGAATTGGATTCTCCATCAAGAATCAAGTTCGTTCGGATCTTCCTTCAATCAAACTACTTTTATACAAGCTTCTTTTTTTACGTAAAGTATTGAACGACTGTGCCTTTGTTCTTCTCTAAGTTAACACTCGCATACGCGCCGTTAATAAGCGTGAGCTGAGGAGGGAGGTGGCCGCAGTCGATGTCATAGATAACTGGAATATGTAAGTCAGAGGCAAGGTCGCGATACACATCTTCAGCGGTGTAGGAATCAACGGGTTTATTAGCGCTGCTTCTGCCAAATAAAATACCCGAGCAGTTGTCAAACCAGCCCGCTAGCTTAAGCTGAAGAAGTGAACGGCGAAGGTCAGCGGTCGTGAGTTCACAGTTGTCAAAGTACCAAATGACCGGCTCAGCAGGAATGTGTTTTTCTCGAAAAGCTTTTACGTCTCCAAAAGGAGTGCCCGCTAAGTGTCTGATTACATCAATACATCCTCCGAGCAGTCGCCCTTCGATGTGCACGTCGCTTAACTCTGTATGCTTCCAAGCGGTTTGTTTCGTTAAATGAAACACGCATGGTGACGGGGTGTCATGCTGCCATTCTTTTTGATAGCGATCAGAAGAAACTTGAACCACACTTTCTCCTTTTTTGGTCGTCAGTACCTGCTGCCACATCGCAGTCGTCGTATCCCAGTACTCTCCGCGTAAATCTACAAAGTTGGTTCCATGAGCCGTTGCAATCCCAGTATTAAGTGTAATAGTCAGCAAAAGAACGCTGGTGTCAGAATAGCCAAGCACCCATTTTGCTGTCCATTTTGTAAAGTCGAGATGTTCAAGAATTTCAATCAGCAGCTCGCCTCCCCAAGGAGGAATAATGATATCAATGTTTTCATTAGCAATCATGGCTTGAAGCTCATTTGCACGTTTTTTAGGAGAAGCGGATTTTGCTTTGTGCTGCGTCCAAACTGTTTCTCCTGGTATAACAGAAAAGCCTTTTCCTTTCATTCGTTCACACGATAAAGAAAACATGGAATGAAGAGCTTGAGGTACACCAGAAGAAGGTGCGGTTATGCCGATGGTTGGGTTAGATGTAAGAAAAGGATAAGTAATCATAGCGGCCTCCTTCAAAGGTTTTAGCTTATTTTACCAGTGAGGGAAATACTGAACAAGCTTATTTTTCATTTAATTTAGGAAGATTGATAGGTTTTGTAAAAAGAATCCGTATTAATAGATGTAAAAGCAAGCGGAAAGGAGCAATGTCATGGAAGATGACTGGATTGTTGCGTGTATAACGCGAAAAAAAGAAAAAGGATTAGAGCTGTTAATCGATCAGTACGGAGGGTTAATTACGGCCATTGTACGCAAGCATCTAGGCACGCTGAAAAGTTATGAAGAAGAGTGTGTAAACGACGTGTTATTAGCGGTGTGGCATCATATTGATCGCTTTGATTCGGAGAAAAACACGTTTAAAAATTGGGTTGCGGCTATTGCGAAGTATAAAGCCATTGACTATCAGCGCAAATACATAAAAACGCAGCACGAATCGCTTAGCGAAGCGGGAGTGGGTGAAACATCAGAAGTTCATAACATTCAAACAAACGACGTGGAAGAACTTTTAGGCCACTTAAGTGAAGGAGACCGCGAGCTGTTTAAAGCGTATTACTTACAGGAAGTCGAGCTGAAGCAAATTGCTGAAAAACAGCAGACCACCATCAGCAATTTATATAACCGGCTGTCGCGCGGACGAAAAAAATTAAAAGCGATTTTTAAATGAGAAATAAGGAGGGACAAAGATGAAAAATCAATATGACTTATTAAACGGATCTTCTGTAGATTTTGATGAATATGAAGAAATTGAGCTAACGGCAAGCGAGAAAAAGCGAATGAAAAAACGCTTAAAACGTGAAATAAAGCCGGCACGAAAAAAAGCGCGTCCGCTGATTGCCGCTGCGGTGCTGCTGCTTGCCGTGACGCCTGTAATGATGCAAAACGAAACGGTATGGGCATCGGCTGTGCGAATCAGTCAGCAAATTGGCCAGCAAATCGAGCTGCTTATGAACAAGCCTGAAGGCAGCTTGAGCAGCTATAAAAAAACGGTAAATGAAACGGCAACGGACCAAGGCATTCAAGTAAAAGTAAATGAGCTGATGCTTGATGACGGACAGGTGCTGCTTGGGTTAACGATTAGCGCAGATGAATTTAGAAAAACGGCACTAGGTCTTAACAGAAACACGCCAATTCGACCAGGAGAGCTGCGCGTGAAAATTGGCAATATGTCGTTTTTTGATTCGGCTTCGAGTATTAGAGAGGAACCAATCAAAAACAAAGACGGAAGCTGGAGCTATCTGTACGCTTTAAAACTAACGCAAGCGGACACGGACGGAGACGGGAAAATCGACGTGGAAGGCTACAATGTGCTAGATCATATTGATCCGAATAAAAACTATCAAATCAGCGCTCAGTTCACGAGCCTTGATTTTGAAAAGAATCCTAGCCAGACGAAAAGCGGGAACTACCGGGATTCCTACGGGGAAATTAAAGGAAATTGGACGGTTCATACAAGCGTAAATGGCTCAAAAATCATCGCTGATACAAAAGTGTATCCGTTGAATAAAGAAATTCCGATTAACGAAAAAGGAATAAAAGGCGTATTGTCCATCAAAGAAGTTCGCGTATCGCCTGTTTCGATTAAGCTACACTATACGTTTACATCGTCAACAGGAAGCATTCGAAACGGAACGAACGTGGGCGTAAAAATAAAAGATCAAAATGGAAGAGATCTTTCTGAAAGCGGCAGTGGAGGAGGAACAGACAGAGTGCTAGAAATGGACGAAGAGTACCGAAACGACAAAGGAGTGGTTATGCTTCGATTTGTTCCGTATGTAAGTGATTACGAAAACGACAGTTCAAAAGATTTAACTTCGGACGCCTTTAATTTGAAGGTAAATAACAAATAACAAACTAAAAACCAGATGCCTGCTTAGCGAGCATCTGGTTTTTTATTAGATATCCATTTTATTTAACAAGCGAAGAAACGTCTGTAATTCTTCATCCGTAAAATGTCCAAGCTTTTCACCATATTCTTTGGTGAGCACTTTTTCCATTTCTTCTGCAAACTCTTTTCCTTTATCCGTAATCGATAAGTAGACAACGCGACGGTCTTTTTGACTGCGTACGCGCGTAACAAATTCTCTTTCCATTAATCGGTCGCTGATGCACGTCATGCTACTGTTTGAGATGTGCATATGCTCGGCAATCTCAGAAACGATATGATTCCCTTCTTTATACAGCATGTGAAGCGCTAAAAATTCATTTAAAGGAATATATGATTTTAAAGTAGGGATAACCGATAGCTGCATTTTTTTCGTTTGGTTTCGCATCGTTGAAACCACATTTTGGATAAGTTCATCTCGTGTATTCATTGAGGTTGTGTGCTCCTTTTTCCGTTCAAACAATTTCTTTTCTTTTCTATTGTACCATATTGTTTATAAAGATAATGGGCAGGTTTTTTAAAGAGAAAAAGAGAAGTAGTATCTATCTGTTGCGATAGAAAGGGGCTTGAGTGATGGACAAGATAATTGAATTTAAAACGACGCTGCTTCCTTTTGATGGAGCAAAAAAGCTTGTGAATGCAAATAATTCGGAAAGTGACTTATTATACAAGGAATATTATGATCTCGGAGACGGCAAGCAGATCTGTACGCTTGTGTTTGAACGCTATTTTTTCCGCACCGGCGGCAGGGGATCACTAACGATTATTTTAGAAAATGTGTCCGGTCCAAACAAAGTAAAGTGTATTCCTTCAGGAAGCGCAGAAGGGATATTAAATATTGATTGGGGAGCAAGCAAGGATTTTGTACGATGGGTAGAAAACGCACTGTCATCGTACACGTTAGAAGAACCGCAGAGATAAAGGCAAAGCTGGAGAAGGCAATGAGCTTCTTCAGCTTTTTTTGTGAAGCGAAGGGCGAGTAGAGAAATGAAAAGATGCAAAAGCTACTGTAGAAATAAGAACTTTATGTGGACAATAAGCATTTTTTCTCTTTTTACCGGATAAATGAGTATAATATTAAATTGCAGGAAGACTTCACATTTACATAACAAAGGAGAACATAATGAAAAAACTCAGCATTGTATTATTTGTTTTAATGATAGCTATAGTAGGCTGTTCCAAAGGAAATGATTCAAGTTCAAAAGAAGTAAAAGGAACGATTGAAGTACCGGAATCAATTCAAGCAAATGAACAAGTCAAGCTTAAAGTCCTTGTGACGCAAGGAGATAAAAAAGTGGAAAACGCCGATGACGTGCAGTTCCAAGTTGAAAAAGAAGGCTACATCAATCAAGAAATGACAAAAGCACCGCACGAAGGAAAAGGTGTATACAGCACGGACTATACGTTTAAAGAAGACGGCGAATATATGATTACCGCTCACGTTACGGTAGACGGTGACATGAAAATGTTTACGAAAAAAGTAGAGGTAGGCAAGTCTAAAGAGTAGTACCTATAATTGAAGAAGCGGCTTATATAGCCATTTAAAAAGAGAATGCCTCGTGCATTCTCTTTTTTTAATAAGGGCGCTTTTTCAATTTTTTTACCGTTAACACAAAATGATCCAATTTTTTAATCATTTCTTTTCCTCCTAGACACCAAACTAAATATTGAGAAAAATATGTTAAAATTAGGATAATAACAGTAATTTTGTTCAACTAACGGGACAGTAACGTTGAACAAACCCTTTTTTCTAAAAAAGAATATTCTCTTTCCTTCGGGAATTAACAATGAAGGAAATTTAGTATAGGGGATGAAAAGAATGAATCATTTTCTGAATCGGATTGCCAAAGACTTAACTAATAAGAACTTAGAAAGGTATTGGCCAAATTTCGAACTTGTTGCTTATGCATTGTACGATAAAAACAGTGTATTCCTGTTCAATCATCCTAGGTATAATCAAGTTCCTCTTAAAACATACAAAATTTTAAAATGGGACAAGCAATTTGTGGGAAATACGCTTATTCTATTTGATGGCTATCCTACTGCTATTGCTGATATGGAATTGTATGATGACTATGAAGGACTTTTTTCAATATTGGTCCACGAGTTATTCCACGGAAATCAGTATATAAAAGAGGAAAAACGCTTCCCTGATGAAATACTGGGAATAACCTATCCTTTAACAAAAGAGAATGTGGAAATTCGAAATCGGGAAAGAAAAAATCTTTATAATGCATTGTTGGAAACTCATATCAGTAAAAAGAAACATTATTTAAAGAAGTTTATCCGCCTAAGGGAAAAAAGGTCAGAAGGAATAAAAGAGCATTTAACATATGAAAATTTAATTGAATCTGTTGAAGGACCTGCCTGGTACGTTGAAATAAAGGCTTTTTCAGAAAAATCCCCGCTCGCTAATGATTTGATTTTAAAAAAATATGGAAAAAATCTAATAGACGTAGTTGAATCCACTTCCAATATAAGGCGGAGCTGTTATAGTTCAGGCTTATTTATGTGTTTGTTGCTGGATGAATTGTCACCCGATTGGAAGGAAAGTTTTTTTGGTACTAAAACAACACTATTTGATTTGATTAAACGTCTTAATATTGCCCCTCAAAAACAGGCAATTGAAGATGTTCAAATAAGCCCTGAAACAGAAGCAGCAGTAAATTTTGCTGTTGAATCAAGGAAGAAAGAATTTGATGAATTCGAAGAACAGATAGGAACCCATCTTTTTATCGAAGGAGAAATTATTGCTTTATCCTTTGATCCGATGAATATCGTCCCTTTGGATGGCAGGTTACTACATAAAAATTATATAAAAGTAAGGATAAATAACCAAGAATACCTTGTCCAACAACCATCCCTTACCTATTGTGCGGGTGGATTAAAAAATATAAATAAATTACTTATCGTATTAAAGGACAAACCATTGGAAACGGGTGATTCACTTGTAATCACTGGTATTGGAGAACTCATGGGGCAGTATACGATACAGGAAGATACGATCAATTTGGTTGTTAAATAGATTGTAAAGGCGCATTTATAGGAAGCAAGGTCGCCTATATAATAAAGAAAACTCGCAAACTTCTATTGCGAGTTTTCTTTTGGGCTCCTACGACATAGCAACAATATTTAAGAAAACAGCTTTTTTAAGGAGGACGTTTTAATCTACGTAATTTGATAGCTCAATCAAATTGTGATCAGGATCTCGAATATAGACAGAAACAATAGGCCCTACAGCACCTGTACGTTTGACCGGTCCTTCTTCAATTTCTACATTATGTTTTTGTAAATGATTGATTACGATCTCAATTTTTTCCTCCGTAATAAAACATAAATCAGCAGAGCCGGGAAGAGGATGCTTTGCTTTTGGCTCAAATTCATGGCCTGCTTGATGTAGGTTTATTTTTTGTTCACCAAAACGAAGCGCTATTCTTCCTTCTCCGAACGTTTCTTTCTGCATGCCTAAAATAACCGTATAAAAGTGAATCGTTTTTTCAACGTCTTTTACCGTTAGTACAAAATGGTCTAATTTTTTAATCATTTCGTTTCCTCCTCACATTGTGAACTTTCTTCCTCTGACGGTAGGGTAAGTACTGGGTGAGATCTGAGAGGTTTTTCTATAAATAAGTATATCATTTGTAAGGAGGAGGATAGCCAAAGACAGCTGTATGTCTATTTTTAGTTCAAAAGAGCGTTTTATAAATAGCCTGTTTTTTAAAATGTTGTGGTTTTACACAATGCATTAAAGGTTTGTGGAATTTTATGTTAATATTGGATGAAGAGTGGCACTTGTTTTAGTAACTTGATCTGGAAAGTTTGTTGATTAGATGTGTTAAAAATTTAAATACATATAAGAATGGAGATGCTCATATGTCTATGGGGATACTTTCTTTAATTACTTTTGTTATCTGGTTTGTAGCCATTCAAGAGTTTTTAAAACCTGAAAAGAATCAGAGTAACCGAAAAATAATGATGTTAACATCCGCAGGCTCCTTGCTGACGTTAGTTCTGACCATTTCACTTTTTCAAACGCTATAAAAATACTTCTAAAAGCGGTTTTTCCTAGGCTATAAGAAGCGGAATAGGGCTCACCTTTCTTTTTTGCTCCGCTTATTCTGCAGAAAAAAAGAAAAAGAAGCTTATGAACTGATGGTTCGTAAGCTTCTTTTTTGTTTTATACGACTATCTTATTTATAAACGCTGGACGGGATTTTAAACGTATGAATGCCGTTAGAATACGGGCCGTACTCATACTCACCAAATATAATGGCAATGCCGCTACTTGTGTAGTAAAACTGATCTTCTTTTAAGTTTACAGACTTAAATTCATTAACCCAGAACTGAGCACCTTTTTTATTACGAGCAATCATTTCATTACGAATATAGTTATTAACTTTATTTAACTTAGTGTTGTTGTTAATAATATCTTTTAAGCTAATTTGTCGAGCTTTCAACAAATCGTAATTGTACGTATCAATCCAAGCGTTGCCGTGAGCGCCGCCAGCGTACGCATCATTCGTAATAGCAACACTTAAAATATTATCTTGGTTGTAAGGTACAGAGTATGTCATATTACGATAATAAGGACCTGGTGCCCAGCCGTTTTTGCGGTCTTCCTTCTCTTGTTCTTTTAGCTTGTTGTGTTCTTTTTGTGCTTCCTTAGCAATGTTTAAAAACTTTCGATTATAGCTAGCCTCAAATGGTTTATTGATAAGGCCAGATACCTGCGGATAGCTAATGTTGCTTGCTAAAGATTTCTTCGTAACCGTTACTCCTAGTGCTTGAATTTTGTCACTAGGTGCTTTTTCATACTTAATACTTGATGACTTTTGAGCATAGGTACCCTTTGATACCCCATACAGACCACCAAATTTACTTGACTCAGAATACACGCGAAATACTTGCCCTTTTGTCACTTTTCTAGCTGCTACTAACTTGTTGTTTTTAATGTTGTAAAGATTAGTATTCTTTAAAACGGTAACGCGTCCTATTTGCCCTTTAACCAGTTCTTGATTCCCCCACACGACTTTTGCTTCTGCAACTGTTTGCGGAGCAAGCGGTGAGAATAACAAAGCCAAACCTAAAACAACTGCGCTAACCCTTTTGAACCTTTTCATAAAAGCCTCCTAAAGTGATTTTTGTAGGTTTTAAAACTAATCAATACTTTATTTTCAAAAAAACCCATTTATTAGTATAGCACAGGATTTACAGGTTTTTACTGTTTTTTTGTTTCTTTTTTACTGATTTATTTTCAGTATGATTTTTCATAAATATTTACGAACACAGGCTGTAAGTAAGAAAAAAACACAGTATTTTATCCTAGACTAAAAAAGTTTCCTGTGGTAAACTTTCGATATCATGACAAGTGAAAACTGAAAATTTTAAATAAATCATGCTGACATGTTCATTTTTCTGCACTAGCAGAATACCCTATTAAAAATCAACGAGCATATTTTTTTACCTTAAAAGTTGGTCTAACGAAAAAAATATAACCTTAGATAAAAAATGAGAAGGGACGAAAAATAGATGGCTAGTGTAAATAATTATCCATTGTCTACATTTACGACAGGTGAAACGGTGCAGCTAGAGCGAATCGAAATCGAAGGTGCCTTAAAGCGACGCTTGTTAGATTTAGGATTTATTCCAGGAGCAATTATCAAAGTGCTTCAAAAAAGCCCGTTAGGAGATCCTGTTGCCTATCAAGTAAGTCATACAACGATTGGTCTCAGAAAAGAAGAGAGCTCAAAAATTTATGTGAAAAAAGTAGGTGACGACGGTGAGTAAGTATTGTATTGCATTAGCAGGAAATCCGAACACAGGAAAAAGTACGTTATTTAATAGCTTAACCGGTCTTAAGCAGCACACGGGAAACTGGACGGGAAAAACCGTAGCCAAAGCAGAAGGGACGTTTGAACATCACCAGCAGCTCTACACAATCGTCGATTTACCTGGAACGTATTCACTGTATTCAAACTCGGCGGACGAAGAAGTAGCGCGTGACTATATTTTATTTGAAAGACCTGACGTTACGGTAGTGGTGGTTGATGCAACGGCGATGGAGCGAAATCTTAATTTAGCGCTGCAAGTGATGGAAATGACTGAAAACGTCGTGATTTGCGTGAACTTAATGGATGAAGCAAAGAAAAAAGGAATTGTGATTAACGAAAAAAAGCTGGCTGAATCGTTAGGCGTACCGGTTGTGCCTATATCAGCACGTAATAAAAAAGGGATTACGAATTTGCTAGATGCAATTGAACAAGTCGTACGCGGGCAGGTAAAACTTAACCCTTACCAGGTGCAGTACACAAAAGAAATAGAAGCGTCATTAAAGGAGCTAGAACCTCAAGTCGCTTCTATTGTTGGAAATCAATTTCCTCTGCGCTGGATTGCTTTACGGGTTCTTGATGGAGACACGTCATTTTTAGAAACCATTCAGCAGCGTCAGCAGCAAGGTATCAGTCACACAGAAAGGAGGAACAGCGCATATGGGAAATCCGTTAACTCCTGAAAACTCATTAGCGATGGAACAATTAACTCGCTATGCGCAGCAGGCAAAAGAAAAAGATCATCGTTCCAATATGGTCGCAAGTATTTATCAGTCGTCACAGCAAATATGTAAAAAATCAGTTGTGTACGAAGACCGCTCAAAGCTTCAGCGTACAGAAAAGTTAGATAAAGTCTTTACCTCGCCAATTTGGGGCTTTCCGATTATGCTTGGTATTTTATCGGTCATCTTTTATATCACAATAGCCGGCGCAAATGTTCCTTCTGGATTAATCGCACAAGGATTTGGCTGGGCCGAAGGGTATTTAACAGCTTTCTTTCAAGCTATGCATGCGCCAGAATGGCTGCACGGAATTCTTGTATTAGGGCTGTTTCGCGGTACCGGATGGGTCATTAGCGTGATGCTGCCTCCGATGGCCATCTTTTTCCCGGTTTTTGCTCTTTTAGAAAACTACGGATATTTGCCTCGCGTAGCGTTTAATATGGATCGTTTGTTCAAACGAGCAGGCGCACACGGCAAGCAGTCGCTGACGATGGCGATGGGGTTTGGATGTAACGCCGCAGCGATTATGTCAACGCGTATTATTGAATCGCCTCGTGAACGTATGATGGCGATTTTAACAAATAATTTTGTTCCATGTAACGGCAGGTGGCCTACGCTGATTTTGTTAGCTTCTTTATTTATGGCAACAGGCTTTACAGGGAGTGCTAAAACTTTCGTAACGGCGCTTGTTGTGGTTGGAACGGTGTTATTTGGGATCGTGGTGACGCTGTTTGTATCGTGGGCACTGTCTAAAACAGCGCTGCGCGGAGTTCCGACACACTATACGCTAGAGCTTCCGCCTTACCGCAAGCCAAAATTTGTAGATACAATTGTACGCGCGACGCTGGATAAATCGCTGTTCGTGTTAAAACGCGCGATTATTGTTGCAGCACCCGCAGCGGTGTTAACGTGGGTATTGGCCAACATTTATATCGGTGACACAAGTATTTTAATGCACTTTGTTCAGTTTCTTGACCCATTTGCTAAGTCGCTAGGACTAGACGGGTATATACTAGCTGCTTTTATCATTGGCTTGCCAGCTAATGAAATTGTTGTACCGGTTCTACTGATGGCGTATTTATCAACGGGCTCATTAATTGAAATTGAAGATGCGACTCGACTGAAACAAATTTTCCTTGATCACCACTGGACGTGGCTAACGGCTCTTAACATGATGTTGTTTTCACTCCTGCATTTTCCGTGCGGAACGACGCTTGTGAATATTTATAAAGAAACCAAAAATGCAAAGTGGACGTTTCTTGCTTTTGCAATACCAACAGTGATTGCGATTGGCGTTACGTTTACGGTTGCGCAAGTGGTAAAAGCGTTTAACCTTATTTAAATATGAAATAAAAGTGCAGGGCTTTGAAAAGAGCCCTGCTTTTTTTATGAGTTGTTAATTAACTAGATTTTCAGTTTTATAATGTAAGATTAATTGATATTTTTTAGGGGAAATGGTAATTTGTATGATATGTGCTTCGTTCATGATGCACATACATGTAACTTCTGGGGGAGAACAACTATGGTGAAAAACAAGGTCATAGAAACCATCTGCTGGCTGGCAATCCTTGCTCTCCTTATTCTCAGTTCAGTATTGTAAATGTCGTTTATAAAGGTACAAAACAAACGCTTCTATTTACAAGAGATGAGCTGAAGTCTGGAGAAGTAAGCAAAAGCTGGGAATCATTTCGAAAAGAACAGCAGCTGTCACAGCACAAAGCAAAAATAGAAGATTTTCGTTTGACGCTAGATAGGGATCAAAACATATCTTCTATGCGGTTTACAGTGATAGATCCTTCTGATGATAACTCATATACAATGCTAGATTACAGCTCTTGTTTTTTATGTGAAGACAAAGGAGAGGATCGGTTGACGGTTACAAGTGACAAAGTTGATCGAAAGCCTGCTCAATACGATCGATTAATGACCGCAGATGAGTTCTTTTTGAAGGTAGAAACCCTTAACAACCAGCATTTCTTTACAACTAGTCGCTATGCGTACACCCACCTTCATTCTTCCGGTGAGTACGAGAATACGAGTTATGACGGCCCTTACTTTATTTTAGAGGGAACGGAGTTAAAACAACTACAAACCTCTCATTCTTTGGACAAAGATTATCGTAATTACGGCAGCATACAAGTGATTGGCAGCAACAGTTCAGGAAGCTATCAGACAAGCGAGGGTACAACCGAAAGCATCATCATTAGGTAAAAAAAGCTGCTGTTTGCACCACGAGAGATTAATAGAAAAAAGCGCCAATGAAATGCTAAAAGGAGGCTGACGGTGGGGATATTTTTTAATAAAATAGATTCAAAAAAAGCTAATAAGTATCAAACAAGGCTATACTCTTGTTTCACCATTCTGATAATAGTGAATGTGATTAACAGCTGGTTTCTCGATTGGCTTTGGCTTTATATCACCACAAGTAGCGTTCTTGTTATACTAGTGATATTCCTGCTCAAAACACCTAAACGTGATTTAGATGAAGAGTGGAAGCAGCTAGAAATAGAGAAAGACGAGGCTTTTGAAAACAGAGTCAATTTGATGGTTATGAATGGCCGAAGTGATGTGCAGGCTATTAAATACATACGAAAAGAAAAAAATCTTGGTCTGCTTCATGCGAAGCAGTATCTTGACCGTATTAAAGAATCAAAGAAATAATAAAAGCGACCTTTGACAAGCAGAGGTCGCTTTTTGATAGGCTATTTACTTTTTCTCGCCAACCGTCACTTTTTTCGTAAACATTTTCATGTCGCCTTTTATCGTCACATGAGCGGTAATCGTATATTCGCCGTCGTCTTTGAACGTATAGTCCGTGCTGTATGCGCCGTTATCCTGATGTTTGGCATCGATCATTTCCTGGTTAATATAGCCTTCTTTTTCAACTTGAATCTGTACGGCGTCTGCATTTTCGATTTTTTTATCTCCTTGTGTAACGAGTACGTTAATAGATGTTTTTTCGTTTGCTTTAATAGTTTGCGGCACTTCAATTGTTCCTTTTACTTCCTGTGACTGTTGCTCATTTCCTTTTGAACAGCCGACCACGGCAATGACTAAAACGAGCAGCAGCATGCTAAGCTTTTTCATAAATATCTCCTTTTTTATCTTACCTTCTATTAGTAAATAAATTTCTCTATAAAACTTTATCACTGAAGTCATAAAATAAAATCATCACAATGAGTGATTTTTTACGATTGTGACGCCAAGGAAATTGAACATTTTGTTACAAAAAATAGTTTGCTATTACAACGCGAGAAGGGGTGCTTTACAGCATTGTGCCATACGTTTAGGATTAAACATAATAAGCTAGGAAAAGGAGAGAGAAATATGCTCATACTTTATGATGAGCTGTACGGGAAATTTGAAATAGACGGCGTTCTTTTAGAACTCATTCAAAGTGATCCCGTACAGCGTTTAAAAGGAATTTACCAAGGCGGAGCGAGCCGGTTTGTAAATGGAAACTGGAATACTACTCGATATGATCATTCCGTTGGTGCGATGATGCTTGTCAACAGATTAGGAGGCTCTTTGGAAGAGCAAATAGCGGCTTTATTACATGATGTTTCACATACGGCATTTTCTCATGTGATTGACTATGTTTTGGAACAAAAAGAAGAAAATTATCATGAAATGATTTACGAACAAATTGTGACCCAGTCGTCTATTCCTCCTGTTTTAAAGAGCGCCGGTTTAAACTGGCGAGATATCTTACTTGATGAAAGCCAATGGACGCTGCTCGAACAGAACGCTCCGCACTTATGCGCTGACCGCGTGGATTATACGCTGCGGGATTTGTACGTATGCGGGGAGATTACTTTACAAGAAGTGCATACATTTTTGGATCAGCTTGTCGTATTTAATGGACAAATGGCATGCAGTAATTTATCAGCGGCAGAATGGTTTGTGGATGCTTATTATAGAGAAGTAATTGGCTTTTTTATGAATCCGCTTAATATGTTTGGCAACTATCAGCTGACGAAAATTATCAAGCTCGCTTTGCAAAAAGATATTTTATCTATAGAAGATTTTTTAAAGGAGGATGACGATGTGGTTCGGTTGCTGAAAAATGCTGGAGATAGCAGCATTGAAGGGGTGTTATCTGCTCTTTTTAACAGCAAAGTACAAAAAGGAACAGCGTCTTGTCATGATGTTCACCAAACGACAAAAATGCGCTGGGTTGATCCTCTTGTTATTGGTTCAGGTGGGGCGGTTCCTGTATCTCAGTTATCACTTACCGCTAAAAGAGTAATAGAAGAAGCAAAACAAAAGATAGAAAAAGGAGTATATCTCAACATTCAGGCTCCGTTATAAAGAGAATCATTACATAAAGAAAGGGATGCATAATAACGCGCATCCCTTTCTCTCATAAGAAGTTTTATAGACCTCTAAGCAAGCCTTCTCTTAACGAACTTCATCACGCTTCGCATTTAACTCTTTAATCGTTTCACCTTCAACTAATACAGGCTGATAGTAGGTTTCGGTTGGTAACTCTTTTTTGCCCTGCAGCTTTTTAATAATCCAATCCGCCGCGTCGTGTCCCATTTGTTCCTGCGGATGGGTTAAAGTTGTTAAATTAATCGTCGCATTTTTAGCGATGTATGAATTGTCTTGACCAATAATTGACAACTTGTCCGGAATAGAAATGCCAAGCTGTCTGCATACATTTACAACTTCTAATCCGACTTCATCGTTATAGCAGACAAGAGCCGTCATTTCGCCTTGATTTTCAGTAAGAAACGTCTTTAAATTAGCGTACAAATCAAGCTTTGTTTCGGTGTTAAAAGACAAAATATGCTCAGGCTGAAAGCGGAGCTTTGCTTCACCAAGCGCTTTTATGTAGCCTTTCATTCGGTACTTTCCTTGCAGGTCATCCATTTTTGCGATGAGTCCAATTTGTGTATGACCTTTTGAAATTAATTCATTTGTGGCAAGGTAGCTTGACTGAACGTCGTCTAGACAAAAAAACGGAACGTCCAATTCTTCGTAGTAGGCGTTAATCATCGTAAACGGAACGTCTTGTTCTTTGAATGATAAATAATACGAGATGTTTGGATTGTACAAATTACTTTTTGTAGGCTCAACAATTAGACCGTCTACTCCGTAGGAAAGCATCATTTCCAATGCTTTTTTTTCTTGTTCTACATCATTATTCGTGCTCGCCAGCAGCAGCGAATAATTATCTTTATTTAATCTGCTTTCAATTCCGCGAATAATAGAAGGGAAAATATAGTCGGAAATATACGTGGTAATTACACCGATTGTTTTGTTGGCAGAAGCCCCGCTAGATTTGGATTGATACTGATTGCTCACATAGGTGCCAGAGCCTTTTTCACTTCTTAAAAAACCTTCATTCGACAGCTCTAAAATGGCTTTTCGAACCGTATGTCTGCTGACACCATACGTTTCTTGCATAACCGATTCAGTAGGGATTTGTTCGCCCATGCTGTAATCGCCTGAAAGAATTTTGCTTTTTATATCCTCAATAATCACCTGATATTTTGGCTTCATGTTTTCACTTCTTTCGTAGTTGTATACATTCAACTTTTTTTATGTATAAAATTTGTATGGACATATTTTATCATGAACGTGAATAAATGAAAAGATTTCCTTGATTTTTAATCGAAAGGAGAATGATTTAAGGGTTGGATACCGATTTTTTTAAAGTTTGAGAAGGAAATAGTAGGGTGTTTTGAATATTTGTGTGTATATATAATTTTTATATTGACAAATGTACGTACAAATAAATATACTTAAGTTGTTAACAAATTCAAACAGCGTTACATAAAACGGAAAGCGCTTCCTTACTGCTATAGGTATCTTTATAGCTATCAGAAAGGAGATTAAACGTGAAAACAACTCAAGAAAGCATAAAACAAGCAATTGCTAAAGGGAAAACGTCCCTTGGAATTGAACTTGGATCTACTCGTATTAAAGCGGTGCTGATTAATGAAAACTTTGAAACGATCGCATCAGGCAGTTATGAATGGGAAAATCTCTTAGAAGGCGGTTTTTGGACGTACAACTTACTCGATATTATTACAGGTCTGCAAAGTGCTTACCGTGAAATGAAGCAAGAAGTGGAACGAAGCTACGGGATCACGATTCGAACAGTTGGCTCCATCGGCGTTTCAGCTATGATGCACGGATATATGGCATTTGATAAAACGGGTGAGCTGCTTGTTCCGTTTCGAACGTGGCGTAATGCAACAACAAGCGCAGCAGCAAAAGAATTAACTGAACATTTCCAATTTAATATTCCTGAACGATGGAGCATTGCGCATCTGTATCAGGCAATCATAAATCAAGAAAAACATCTGCCGCGCATTGATTACATGACAACGCTAGCCGGCTATATTCACTGGCTGCTGACAGGCAGTAAGGCGCTTGGCATTGGAGATGCTTCAGGAATGTTTCCAATTGATGAACGCACGCAAAATTACAGTGAAGCGATGATGAAGCAGTTTGATGATCTCATTTCTCATAAAGGGTATCCGTGGCAACTATCAGATATTCTGCCTGCAGTCCATACTTCAGGCGAGCAAGCAGGTACATTAACAGCCATTGGGGCTAGTATTCTAGATCAATCAAAAAATTTGCAGCCGGGAATTCCATTTTGTCCTCCAGAAGGAGATGCGGGAACGGGAATGGTGGCGACAAACAGCGTAAGAAAACGCACGGGAAATGTTTCAGTAGGAACGTCCGTTTTTGCGATGATTGTACTAGATAAAAAGCTTTCAAACGTTTATCCGGAAATTGATTTGGTTACTACGCCAAACGGCAGTCCAGTTGGAATGGTTCATGCGAATAACTGCTCAAGCGACTTAAACGCCTGGCTCGGATTGTTTCGCGAATTTTCGGAGGCGATGGGACAAAAAGTAGAGTCGGATAAATTATTCGAAGTGATGTTAAATAAAGCGCTAGAAGCTGATCCTGATGGAGGAGGCTTGCTTAGCTACGGCTATTTCTCAGGTGAAAATATTACCGGAGTAGAAAGTGGACGTCCGCTATTTGTCCGTTCAGCAAAAAGTAATTTTAATCTAGCAAACTTTATGCGAACGCATCTTTTTACAGCTTTTGGCGCTTTAAAAATAGGGATGGATCTTTTAGTCAAAGAAGAAAACGTAAAGATTCACAGTATTTTAGCGCACGGAGGCTTATTTAAAACGCCGGTAGTTGGTCAAAAAATGATGGCAGCGGCAATTAATACCCCGGTTTCTGTCATGGACACAGCTGGAGAAGGCGGCGCGTGGGGAATGGCTATTCTTTCTTCTTATATGCTTAATAAAAATGAAAATGAAAGTTTAGAAGATTTCTTGGATGATAAAGTCTTTAAAGAAGTAACCGCACAAGAAATTTATCCTGACGAACTTGATGTAAAAGGGTTTGAAGTATTTATTAAAAGATATAAAAAAGGGCTAGTGATTGAAAAAGCAGCTGCAGAGCACCACAGCGAAGAACGGGAGGAATTAGTGTGCTAGATAAATTAAAAGAAGAAGTATTTCAAGCAAACGTCGATTTGCCAAAACACGGACTGGTTAAGTACACGTGGGGAAATGTAAGTGCCATTGATCGAGACAGCGGTTTGTTTGTGATTAAACCAAGCGGTGTGACGTACGAGAAAATGACGGCGCAAGACATGGTAGTCGTTGATTTAGATGGCCGCGTGGTAGAAGGGGAGCTTAATCCGTCATCGGATACGCTGACGCATGCCGTACTCTATAAACATTACCCGCAAATCGGCGGTATTGCCCATACGCATTCAACGTGGGCGACCATTTGGGCTCAAGCAGGACTTGATGTGCAGGCAATGGGAACGACTCATGCCGATACCTTCTATGGTTCCGTACCGTGCGCGCGCTTTTTGACAGAAAAAGAAGTGAATGACGGATATGAAGTGGAAACGGGCAAAGTGATTATCGAAACGTTTGAAGAGCGCGGCTTAGATGTGCTAGCGGTTCCTGGCATTTTACTGCAAGGACACGGGCCGTTTACGTGGGGAAAAGATGCCAAATCGGCGGTAATGAACAGCGTCGTACTAGACGAAGTATCCAAAATGAATTTCTTTACACAAAAATTAAACGGACTGGCTGCAGAGCTGCCGCAGCGTATATTAGACAAACATTATTTACGAAAACACGGACAAAACGCGTATTACGGGCAAGGACAATAAAAGACTTACATACAGAAAAGGGGATTATCATGTTAAAAACAGCTCAAAAAGAATTTTGGTTTATTGTTGGTTCACAGCATCTTTACGGAAAAGAAGCACTAGCAGAAGTAAAAGCACACGCGCAAACGATGACTGATGCTTTAAATGAAAGCGGTGTCTTGCCTTATCCGATTGTTCTGCAAGATTTAGCTGTGAGTGCTGATACAATTACAAGCATGATGAAAGAAGTGAATTACCGAGATGAAGTTGCCGGTGTAATCACGTGGATGCATACGTTCTCGCCTGCAAAAATGTGGATTCGCGGTACCAAGTTACTGCAAAAACCGCTGCTTCATTTGGCGACACAATTTAACGAAAGCATTCCTTGGGAAACGATTGATATGGATTTTATGAACTTGAATCAATCCGCTCACGGTGATCGAGAATACGGTTTTATCAACGCGCGTTTGAACAAGCAAAATAAAATTGTAGTAGGCTACTGGGAGCGCCCCGAAGTACAGCAGCAAATTGCACAATGGATGGACGTAGCCGCTGCTTATAACGAAAGCTTCAACATTAAAGTCGCGCGTTTCGGCGACAATATGCGCAACGTCGGAGTAACGGAAGGAGACAAAATTGAAGCGCAAATTCAATTTGGCTGGACGGTTGACTACTTTGGAATCGGTGACCTTGTTCAATATGTAAATGCCGTTACAGAAGAAGAAATCAATGATTTGTTTGCTGAATATGCCGACGCGTACGAATTTGTCTACGGTGATTATTCTGCAGAAGAATGGGAGTCTAGCGTAAAAGTACAGGCAAGCTATGAAATTGCGATTAAACGTTTTCTAGATGAAGGCGGCTACAGCGCTTTTACCACTAACTTTGAAGATTTATACGGTATGAAACAGCTTCCTGGTCTAGCTGTCCAGCGCTTGATGGCACAGGGATACGGCTTTGCTGGTGAAGGAGACTGGAAAACAGCGGCGCTTGACCGCCTGCTCAAAGTAATGAGCCATAATCAGTCAACTGGCTTTATGGAAGACTACACGTATGAATTGGCTCCCGGGCGTGAGTCTGTGCTTCAATCTCACATGCTTGAAGTCGACCCCACGCTAGCGGTAAACAAGCCAAAACTAATTGTCTCTCCGCTAGGCATCGGCAACCGCGAAGATCCGGCCCGCTTAGTGTTTGACGGTAAGCAAGGAGAAGGCGTAGTGGTTTCCATGGCTGACTTCGGCACGCATTACAAGCTGTTAATTAACGAAGTATCGGCATTTGAGCCGGAAGTTCCAGCTCCAAATCTTCCGGTAGCGCGCGTGCTTTGGAACATTAAGCCGAACTTCCAAGACGGCGTTAAAGCGTGGATTGAAAACGGAGGCGGCCATCATACGGTACTTTCATTAAATTTAACGACCGATCAAATCGTGAGCTATGCAAAGCTTGTTGATCTAGAGTACGTCATTATTAAGTAAGCACCACTACTTCCGAGGGAGCACTGCTTCCTTGGAAGTGAAAATATAGCGTCAGTAAAAGAACGCCGTTTTTAGAAACAAATGAAAGCGTTTTAAATAAGTGTGGTAGGAAGCAAAACTAAGACAATACAAAGGGGATATATAATCATGAGTAAAGTATCAAGTAAGTTTATCTTCTTCTTCGGCTCATTTGCCGGTATTTTATTCGGTTATGATATTGGGATTATTGCTGGTGCAGAAAGTCATATCCGTGAAGCGTTTCATTTAAGTCCGCTCTGGCTGGGGATTGTGGTTTCGTCGCTAATGGGAGGAGCAATTATCGGTTCCATTTTAAGCGGATTATTAGGAGATAAGTTTGGACGAAGAAAGTTAATTTTAATTTCATCTATCATCTTTCTTTTAGGCTCCATCGGTTCAGCGATTGCACCAGAGGAAATTACGTTAACGATTGCGCGCGTCTTTTTAGGTACAGCAGTAGGAACAGCTTCTTCGTTAGTTCCTGCTTATATGTCAGAAATCGCACCCGCTCATATTCGCGGGAAGCTTTCAGGTTTGAATCAGCTAATGATTGTAATTGGATTATTATTAAGCTATATCGTAGCCTTTATTTTTGAGCCGGTTCCAAACAGCTGGCGATTAATGCTTGGCAGCGCCGGTATTTTTGCGATCGTCTTATGCATCGGTATGATCAAGCTTCCAGAGTCGCCTCGCTACTTAATTAAAAACGGAATGGCAGATAAAGCGCGTGAAGTACTGCGTACGCTTCGCCGGTCCACAGCTGAAGTAGAAGCTGAAGTGTCTGAAATTGAAAGCATAGCTGTTCATGAACAATCAGGCATCAAACAGCTGTTTCATAAAAAGTTTCGTTTAGCATTAATTATCGGTGTCGGAATGGCAACTTTTCAGCAGATTCAAGGCTCAAACTCAATTGTTTATTATGCAACAAGCATTGCTCGTCAAGTTGGTTTAGCGCCGCAGGTAGCTGCTGGTTTTACGGTCATCGTTGGGGTAATCTTCGTTGTGACAACACTTATTTTTCTGCAGTTTGTTGATAGATTCAACCGCCGTACCATTCTTACGATTGGCGGCGCGGGTATGGCTCTTTCATTTTTCACACCGGCTATTCTAGGAGCATTAGGCGTTAATGAAGTCGTCGTAAACTGGGTTACGTTAATTGCTCTTTGCTGCTTTATCCTTTGCTATGCGTTTTCTTGGGCGCCGCTTACGTGGATCATTGTAGGAGAAATTTTCCCGCTTTCTGTACGCGGAATCGGTGCTGGGATTTCATCTGCTTTTAACTGGACGGGATCGCTTGCAGTAGGGCTTGTGTTCCCAATTTTAGCCGACCAGTTTAGTTTAGGCGTGATCTTTTCAACGTTCGGGATCATTTGTATTCTCGGATTATTCTTCATACGCTTTGTAGTTGTTGAAACAAAAGGACGCAGCCTAGAGCAAATTGAAACGGACATGGCAGCTCGTTCTGCAAGGAAGTCTTTAAGTCCGGTTGAGCGTAATAAATATGTTTGATTGTCGTAATGTTTTAAATGTAAGGTGCTGAGATAAAAGTATTTTAGCTGAAGTGAAAAACGAACCACTAATCAAAGTGTTTGATTAGTGGTTCGTTTTTTTATGGTGAACGCAGGTTTCATCTGTTTCGTTTCTTCTAGCAGTTGATTGGAGAGCAAGGCGAAGACTCCTGCGGGAAAAGCGGAACAGATGAGACCTCGCAGGAGCGCAAGCGACGAGGAGGCTCATCGGACGCCCGCGGAAAGTGAAGCCTTGCACGGAAATCAACTGCGGGGTAACAAGCGGTTCAGCACATGTCGGCCTTTGTTCGTCCCCAGCCTCTTTCTTATTAGTAGATATAGAGATTTCAGCTTTTACACTGTCATATTAGTGCCTAATAAAATGGAAAGATAGGTTAGCTTATCATAGAGTGGACTTTAATAGATATTCATAACTAGCAATTTCTAAAACGAAAGCTAAATGTGCGTTCTGCTTACAAGAAGGTAGTGACCTTCGTCAACAAATTCTCATATAAACAAGTAAGCTTGTTTACTTTTAACTAAATTTATTTATTAATAGGGGGATTAACTAGTTGATGAATTTGACGCTTCATGAACGTTCTGAAAAGTTATTAAAGCAAAGAATTAAACAATTAAATCCGATCCATTTAACTTTGTTTTTATGGGCGACAGCAGAGGTGACGGACCAAACGATAATTGTTTCACGATGAGCGGTGAATTTGAGCTTGTATTAAAAAAGGCGGTGGAATTGAACCCGCTGTTTATTATTCATAGGGGAGACACCGTCTATACAGGGAAAAAAGAGTATTTGGAGCACTTTGTTAAGGTTGTCGAAAAAATCGCATCAAACATTCCTATGTTTGTATGCGTAGGGAATCATGATGAACTGTACCTTGATGAAAGCAATCTCGAAAACTTCAGAGCCACTATCGGAAAAGTACACTGGGTCATTGATATTCCTGTCTTCAACTTTCGGTGCATCGCATTAAATAATGTCATCAGTCCCAAGAATAAAATATATGGATTTACAGATAGAGAGCTGAATTATTTAGAGCAGCAGCTAGAGGATGCTCCTCGTAATACCGTCGTAGCCATGCATGCGCAGCCAAATATTGGCCGGTGGTCAAATCTTGAAGGGTTTCCTGTAACGACTCCTCAAAGTCAAGAATTTTTTGATTTAATTCAAGAACACCGCGTGAAAAAAGTTCTCGTTAGCCACGTGCATGCATATGACGAGCAGTTTATTAGAAAAAATAGAAACGGGTCGTTTATGTTTGGAAGAGGCACTGATTTTGTATTGTCAGGAGGCGCCGGTGCTCCTCTTGATTTTGATCCGCCTTTAATTTTAAATAATTATAATTTTACGGAGTTTTTTGTAAGCAGGTACAACATATTAGGACCTCTTCTTTGGAAGGATTTTGGACGACCTCGAAGAAATTGTTTGTAAAAACAAGAGAATAGAAAGCTATGTTTAGCCAAAAGCCTGCCCGTAATTCACAGGCAGACTTTTGGAAGATTATGCATAATGTTTACAGAAACCTTGTAGCAGAAGGCTCAGTCAAACGTTATAATAGATAATGAATGATGATATATTCTCTATATTTGTCATATATTTGTATTACATATGTAATTGAAGAAAAACATTCACTTGATATACTGTTTAATGACTTAACTTTATCTTAAAATTTACAGTGAAATGCCTGTTTATAGAGGCTTAGAACATACACAGCAAATGGAGGAGCAATCATGGCAAACGAAAAGATGCAAGAAGGACTTGATCGTTTTATCAAGGAAGATTTAAATGACCTTTTAGGTAGACTGTTCCCCTTAATGGACCGGGAGTGTGCCGAAGAAAAAAGAAAGCTTATCGAAACAGCGGTAGAGTATATTTATTCGTCAGGATATCACCAGGGAGCCAAAGATTTAATTGAAACGCACCGAAAAGACGATTACAAATTGTTAAGGCAAAAATTAGCGTCAGCGCCTCCTAAAAACTAATTTTTTTGAAATTTCTTTTGACAACATAAATCTAAGGTGTTAAGATGACTCTACATTCAAAATATTATAAACAATTAAAACTCTTATTGAGAGAGGCGGAGGGACTGGCCCTGTGAAGCCCGGCAACCATTTAACATTCTTGTTGAAAAGGTGCTACATCCTGCAAAGCGTACAGCTTTGAAAAATAAGAGAGGATTTCATAGATACTATGCCTCTCTATTCGTGATAGAGAGGCTTTTTATTTTATGTGAATATGTTTTGAATGGACAATTTTATAAAAATGCATCAGGTGCTGTGTAACGAATGTACGCAGCTTAAAAGGGAAGACCGGTGAAAAGCCGGCGCGGTCCCGCCACTGTAATGGGGAGCAACTTATTAACCACTGTTTCATGTTGAAATGGGAAGGGATAGGAAGCGATGAACCTAAGTCAGGAGACCTGCCTGTTGTATGCACTTAAGCTCTACGGGATATAGAGAGGAGTGAGGAATACGTGTTGAGAAAAACAGGCTGTCTCAACTCTAGTTAAGTATGCGTATTATCTCTCTTTTCATTTCGAAAAGAGAGATTTTTTAGTTTACCGATAAAAAAATATACAGGGAGTGGAAAAAATGAGCAGTGTAAAAAGTTCGAACTTAGGTTATCCAAGAATTGGTGAAAAACGAGAATGGAAAAAAGCGCTTGAGCAGTTTTGGGCAGGAAAGCTAGAGAAAGGTATCTTTCTTCAAGAAATTAAAGCTCTTCGTCTAGCGCATCTAAAAAAACAGCGTGACGCAGGAATTGAATTGATTCCAGTCGGCGATTTTAGCTTATACGATCACGTGTTAGATACAGCTGTTATGTTCGGTCTAGTGCCAAAGCGCTTTGAGTATAACGGAGGACCAGTATCGCTTGAAACGTATTTTGACATCGCCCGAGGAACAAAAGGTGCGGTAGCCTCTACGATGACAAAATGGTTTAACACAAATTATCACTACATCGTACCGGAGCTTGAGGAATGTACGCCGGTACTTGTAGAAAATCGCCCGCTTCAGTTTTACAAAGAAGCAAAAGAAAAGCTGAATATTGAAGGAAAGCCCGTGATTGTAGGTCCAGTAACATTTGTGAAGCTGTCAAAAGGATATAAAAAAAGTGAGTTTAAAGAAGTAGTTGAACAGTTTGTTCCGCTTTATGCAACTATCTTAGCGGAGCTGCAGGCAGAAGGAGTAGAGTGGGTGCAGATAGATGAGCCAATTTTATCTACAACGCTATCAAAAGAAGAACTGGCGCTTTACACAGAAGTCTATCAAACTTTGAAGGAAGCAGCACCGAATGTAAAAGTCATTTTGCAAACGTATTTTGACAGCGTTGATCACTACAAAGAAGTTGTGTCTCTTCCTGTTGAAGGAATCGGTTTAGACTTTGTGCATGACCGAGGCGAAAATCTCACTGTGCTTAATAAATATGGTTTTCCAACTGATAAAGTGCTGGCTGCGGGAGTGATTGACGGACGAAATATTTGGCGTGAAAATTTGGACGAACAGCTTTTAACGCTTAGTGAAATTGAAGAAGCCGTATCAAAAGACCGTTTGATTCTGCAGCCTTCATCAAGTTTATTACATGTTCCTGTCACGGTGAAAAATGAAGAAACCATTGATCCAGTATTGAAAAATGCGCTCTCTTTTGCAGATGAAAAGCTAAAGGAAATCACGCTTTTAACAAAAGCAGTGCAGCAAGGAAAAGAGTCGATAGAAGAAGAAATAAACGTAAGCAAACAGGCGATTCAAGCATTAAATGGTTCATCTTTTCGAAATCATCAAGACGTGCAAAAAGAGCTGAAGCAGCTGCACAGCTATAAAGCAGCGCGACAAGCGCCGTTTGACGTACGTCAACGCGTTCAGCAAGAAGCGTTTCAACTGCCGCTTCTTCCAACGACAACGATTGGAAGCTTTCCGCAAACAAAAGAAGTGCGAAAAGAGCGTTTAAAATGGCGTAAAGGCGAGTTAAGCGATGAAGCATATGAAGCGTACATTAACGAGGAAATAAAAAAATGGATTGAAATTCAAGAAGACATCGGCTTAGATGTCCTTGTGCACGGAGAGTTTGAGCGTACGGACATGGTCGAATACTTCGGTGAGAAATTAGGAGGCTTTCAGTTTACGAAGTTTGGCTGGGTGCAATCTTACGGTTCTCGCTGCGTGAAGCCGCCGCTTATTTACGGAGATGTATCGTATGAGCAGGCGATGACGATCAAAGAAACGGTCTACGCACAGTCTCTAACAAATAAGCCGGTTAAAGGAATGCTGACGGGTCCGATTACGATTTTAAATTGGTCGTTTGTGCGTGATGATATCCCGCGCTACGACGTGGCAAATCAAATTGCGCTTGCTCTTAGAAAAGAAGTAGAAGCACTTGAAAGTCAGGGCATTTCAATGATTCAAGTAGATGAACCGGCACTGCGTGAAGGATTGCCGTTAAAACGAGAAAACTGGGACAGCTACTTGAACGCTGCGGTGTATGCATTTAAACTAGCAACGGTATCGGTGCAAAACGAGACGCAAATTCACACGCATATGTGCTATTCAGAATTCGAAGAGATTATTGATGCCATCAAAGCGCTTGATGCCGACGTGATTTCCATTGAAACGTCTAAAAGCCACGGTGAATTAATTTATGCGTTTGAAAAACATACGTACAATCAAGGAATCGGACTTGGCGTGTATGATATCCACAGTCCGCGCGTACCGAAGCTTGAAGAGCTTCAGCGAAACATTGACCGCGCTCTGCAGGTACTTGATCCTGCATTATTTTGGATTAATCCCGACTGCGGCCTTAAAACAAGAGGAATCAGCGAGACGGTTGAAGCTTTAAAAGTCATGGTTGAGTCCGCAAAACAAACCAGACAAAATTTATTACAAAACGTTTAATGATAAGAAATTAAAGAACAAGCAGTGTAACCGCTACACTGCTTGTTCTTATGGGATTTTAAAAGGCCAAAAATATCCATTGACACTTCCCCTACATTTTTGTATCTTTTTAAAGGTGTTTTTAAAATCAGGGAGGTACAACATGAGTAACAACAGCACGCAGCACGTTAAAATTGTAACAGCGGATCCATCAGCGCTAGGTCTATTCGGACTTGCCATGGTGACACTTGTTGCATCGTTTCAAAAGCTTGGGGTAACCGATGGTGTTTCATTGGTATTGCCATGGGCGATTTTTTTAGGCGGGATAGGGCAGTTAATCGCGTCTATGCAAGATTTCAAACATAATAATACCTTCGGCGCAACTGCTTTTGGTGCCTTCGGGTTATTTTGGCTAGGTGTAGCTATGACATGGCTTATTCAGCTTGGAGCATTTGGGGAAGCGCTCGCAAAAGAAGCGGATCCGAAGCAGCTCGCATTTGCTTTTGTCGGCTACTTGATTTTCAGCGTTTTTATGACAGTTGGAGCAATGGGCACTCATAAAGTATTATTTATTATTTTTGTGTTAATCGATTTCTTATTCATTGGATTATCGCTAAGTACATTTGGTGTGGCATATGAGTACACGCACTTACTAGCAGCAGTTTCAGAGCTATTAATTGCTCTGTTTTCATTCTATGGATCTGCAGCGGCTGTATTAAATACTCACTACGGTCGAGTTGTGCTTCCGGTGGGCAAGCCGTTTGGTGCATTTATTAAATAATCAAGACGTTAATTAAAAAGCGAAGTAGGATTGAATTCTGTATGATGCAGAGGTCAATCCTTTTTTGTTTGGGCATTTTTATATATAGTAGAAAGAGATAGTTATATGTAATAGAAGCTTTTAGAGAAAAAAGAGAAATACATAATGAAAGGAAACGTTTCAATGATTATAAGACAAGTGGATGAAAAAGATTTAAACCAATTAATTACGTTAGAAAACAAAGGCTTTACACCTGAAGAAGCTGCCTCAAAAGACGCATTCATCACGCGGATTAACACCATTCCTGATACGTTTATCATCGCCCAAGAAAATGAAGAAATAATCGGATATGTGAACGGTCCCGTCATTTCAGCTCCGTTTATTACGGATGATTTGTTTGAAAAAACGATTTCGAACCCTGAGACAGGCGGTCATCAAAGTATTTTGGGTATCGTTGTAAATCCCAAGCATCATCACAAAGGAATTGCCAGTATGCTGTTAAGAGAATTTGAAAAACAAGCGCGGAACAAACAGCGCTTAACGGTTACCTTAACATGTAAAGAAGAATTGATTCCGTTTTACGAAAAAAACGGATATGTGAATCAAGGAGTAGCGGAGTCTCAGCATGCAGGCGTGCAGTGGTTTAATATGAGTAAGGAGCTTTAACAAACAGACAATGAAATAAAAAAGCACAAGCTTCTTTTAAGGAGTTTGTGCTTTTTTATATTAATTTCTGTGTAGTTATTGTAAATATGTAAAAGTAAAGATGGTATTTACATGAATAAGTACGGCTTTTTTATTGAGAGGGTGAACATGTGTTTAATCTATTTCGTCTTTAGATTGGATTAATCTCGTTATATTTCAATCTCTTTTTTAGGTAGGTAAGAGACATTGATTTGTCAAATATATTTGACAGTAACAAGGAAGATAATATAAGATATGGATGTAAAAAGTTTTTTACATTTTAGAGATGAGTGATGAATGGTGGAAAATCGAATTAAAGAACTGCGTAAAAGCAAACGAATGTCTCAAGATGAATTGGCAAAAGTATGCGGCGTATCGAGACAAACGATTAATGCAATTGAAAACAATAAGTATGATCCAAGCTTGACCCTTGCTTTTCAACTGGCTGCAGAGCTGGGAGCAACAGTAGATGAGCTGTTTTTATTTCATAAATCATGATGAGTTAGTTAAAAAGAGAAGGTAATGTGAAGTAGCGATCTTACTAGTAGAAGTTTTGACATTTCTGTACTATAAGCTAAAAGCACATAAGTAAATAGTAGATCAATATTACTTCTATCACTTTATAAAAAGAGATTTACAGAGCAACGGTGGTGAAATGAATGAAAAATCGAGCTGCCGGAGTAGCTCTTACAAGTACGGGCATGTTACTGTTGATGGTAACGTTAGTACTTCCTGTTCCGGGATTAACGTATAGTTTACTTGTAGGAAGCAGCATTGTACTAAAGGGCTGCGGAACAGGAGGAATAAAAAGGTGTATCACGTGAATGCAGCGTGATGTAGAAAAGGAGGTTCCTTTTGAAAAAAAGAACGATTATTATAGCTGCACTTTTATTTATCGTCGTATTTTATTTTACATATACCGGGAAAGCCTATCAGTTAAAAGACGTCATAAAAGTAGATGAAGCAAACGTTACGCGTATTGAAATAGATACGGACGAAGGAAAACGTGTAGTAGATGATAAAAAAGAGATAAAGCAAATCGTACATTCTTTGGCAAAAGTAGAAGTAAAAAAAAGCAAGGAGCTCGACCCAAAGTTTGACCAAGCTTACTGGGTAAAAATCGTCGAAAACAGAAAAGATGCGTACGGCTTAACGATTTACGATAATGACTACATAAAAGCGTTTAGCTTTGAAGATAAAAAACAGGCGACATATACGATTGTTAAAGATCAAAAAATAGATGTTAACAAGCTGTTTTCAACTAAATAAGCCTGAAAAGTACCATAAGCTTTTTCAAACCTACCAAAAAAGACAGCCTGCGCTGTCTTTTTTTATTAAAATAATAGATTGAAAATTATGACTATTTAAAGCGAAATTAATCCTTGCCTATATAATTAATAAATGATTGTATTAGGTCAATATCAGGGTTAACCAATAGTGCTGGAAGAAGGCCGAATGTTAATAATACAAGAACGTTTGATCCAATAAAGATGCGAAGTGCTTTTTTGATTTTCATGATATTTCCTCCTTTTTTTACATTTTCGTATAAAAAGAGAAAAAAATCAATAGAAATGTGACGAAATTGTGAACTTTTTGTCTGATAGTCCCTGATAGATTATAAAAATCCCCTCTCTATACTAGATAAAGAGGGGATATAGCAAGTCATAAAATATGTAGAAACATTAAAAGTACATGCGCAGATTCCCAATGAAACGATAAAGAAAATAGCATGAAAAACCAATTAAGACACATCCTGCCGCAATAGAAACCCATTTAATATAAAGCTGATTCAGCACTTTTCTAGTTCCAGAAACAATCGTCATTAAGCCTAGGTCATGAATTAAAATCCCTGTTAATATTCCGGCAGCAATCAGCAGGAAATGAAAAGAATGAGAGGATTGAAGCGAATTAGTCAGCACCGTTCCAAACACGCTGAGCCAAAAAATGAGATTGCTAGGAGAAATCGCAACAAAGATCCCGTTCATATAGGAAGATGCAAACGACTTTTTTACGTGCTCTCCAGGAGACGTTATATCATGGTCGGCATGTCTAATGCTGTCATAGCCAATATAAAGTAAAAAAAGCGCTCCTATAAGCCACATCATAAGCTGTATAAAAGGAGCCGATAAAAAAGAAGCCAGTCCAGAGTAAAGAAGCACAATTAATAATAAATCAACCGTCATTCCTCCGAGTCCAACAACCCATCCGTGAAGAAACCCGTTTTTTAAACCTTGCTTTGTCATTTCAATCGTCACCGTGCCAACGGGAAGGGCAATCGAAAGGCCTAGCAGTACATTTGTTAAAAATAATGTCACCAAAAACAAAACCTCTTTCAATCTTGTATCTACTATTATTTTCCGTTTAAGTGGTCTTTCATTATATAAAAATATGTAATGAAATTTGATGTTATGTATAAAAAACAGTAAGCACAAAGGCTACTTCGTTATATTTACACTTTTTACTTACCGAGCTATAAAAAGAGGAGCAGTAGCGGCTCCTCTTCACCATTTTAAACGCTTTCCTGCACGGTGGCTGACGGTCTTTTAAACGCAGCAACAAACCACACAATATTCGTAATCAGCAAACCTAAACAAGAAATCATTATTCCTATAATTGAAGATAAGTTTCCTGAGAAATCTTCTAATCCGAATAAAAACAGAGCCGGCATCAGTAATAGAGTACTAGCAGCGATTAAAAGTCCGATGCTGCAAAAAGCAGCCATGACAAATTTTAAAAAATGCATTCCTATCAGATAAAAAGCTAAAGGCAACAAATATAAAAACAGAACCATGCCAAGAGATAACCACAGCCCTGTTGAGCCGAACGTATTAACGTTGGGGCCTGAATCTGCTAGAGGAGAAAGCGAACCAAGAACCAAAATGAAGCAGAAAAATAGGGCGGAAAGCAAAGTGGTGACTATCACACTATTTTTTGCTGTAGAATTACGCACTGTTTTTTAACCTCCTTTCCAATAAATAAGCATATGGATTAATTTTACAATAAAAGACTCAATTAAAAAACCACTTTTTTACAAAAACCTTTGATAGGTTGGATAATAATGAAGAGAAGCCGGGTTAAGATAATACACGTGTACATATTTTTTGTGTGGACCTGGATAGTGGGTTTCGTGCCAGTATTGCGCCAGTATTGTTTGAATAGGATGCGAATGAGGGGCTTCGCCGTAATGTCCGTAGTAGAGGCCGCTGCCTGAATAAGGAGAATACATAAAATCACCTGCCTGCTTAAATGAATGTGTTACACGGTATGTTTTATATGGATTAACGTTCTTCTACAGTGTAAAAAGGGCACAAATAGGTCATTGGCTATATGAATGCTCCATTACAGTAAAAAAGACCTCTAAAAGCAAGAGGTCATAAGCTAAGCATCTGTATGTTCTTCACTTGGATTCCTTTGAAAATCCAAAAAACGAGTTCCTTGAAACGTCAGCATTCCTTCGTCGCCTTCTGCAAGCATGCCGTATTCGCGGCCTGAAACAGTAAATTCAGAGCGGTCGGTGCTTTCAAACTGAAAGGTTACGTAGTAGGTTGTAGACGTGTGAGAGTGATGATGTTCGTGAGCGTGACCGCCATGGCGGTGGACGTTTGTCCGTTTGCCCGTAACTTTTGCTTTTACGGAGAGACGGGGAGACTGCTCATTTTTACTCCACGTGCCGATTCCTTTAAAAATAGAAAATAGAAAAATACCAATAACTATAACAAAAAATAGCATCACAAACGTAGGCATTCCGTTAAATAACGCGTCATCTGGAAAAAAAGCGCCTCCGCTTACGTCATCGGGCACATCACCTTCAAAAACAATGTCATCTCCGGACGGGTCATCTTCAAATATCATTTCATCTTCAAACATTCGTATTCCCCCTTACTATAAATACGATTACTGAATGGAAAAAGTTTCATCTTTATAGTAGTCTTATGATAGGATAGCTAGTTACTATTCATACATATGAGTGAACAAGGAAAAGGAGAGATACACATGGGGAAATACAAAGTTGTTATGTCTGGAAAAACGTGGCCAAATGCTTACGAGAAGCTAGCGGAGCACTGCGATATTCAAATGTGGGAAGGAGAAGGAAAGATTCCACAAGAAACGCTGCGCGACTGGCTTCGTGACGCTGACGGCTTTTTTAATATCGGCCACATCACAGTGGACGAAGAGCTGTTAGAAGCAGCACCGAACCTGAGCGTTATTTCTCAATCAGGCGTAGGGTATGACAGTGTAGATGTCGAAGCATGCACCAAAAAAGGCGTGCCGTTTAGCAATACGCCAGGCGTGTTAGTAGAAGCGACGGCTGATTTAACGTTTGGTTTATTACTGTCGGCAGCTCGCCGCATTCATGAAGGCTATGAAAAAGTGAAACAAGGAAACTGGGAAACGGTATTTGGCGTCGATTTATTTGGAAAAACGCTTGGTATTGTTGGAATGGGCGATATCGGAAGCGCCGTTGCCAGACGAGCAAAGGCATCGGGGATGAACATCGTTTACCACAACCGAAGCCGCAAGCATGAAGCAGAAAAAGAGCTTGATGCCGTATACCTTTCGTTTGAAGAACTGCTTCACACAGCTGACTGTATCGTATGCCTAGTGCCGCTTTCAAATGAAAGCAAAGGCATGTTCGGAGAAGAGGAATTTAAAGCAATGAAAAGCAGCGCGTATTTTGTAAACGCAGCGCGCGGAGGATTAGTGAACACTGAAGCACTTTACGAAGCGCTGAAAAATGAAGAAATTGCATATGCTGCACTGGACGTAACAGACCCAGAGCCGCTTCCGGCAGATCATAAGCTGCTGCAGCTTTCAAACGTGCTGGTAACACCGCATATTGGAAGTGCTACGTACGAAACGCGCAATCGCATGGCAGATTTAGCCGTCCAGAACCTGCTTTTAGGTCTTGAAAAAAAGCCTTTAGTGACGTGTGTGAATGAAGAAGTGAATTACAAGTAAGGAGAGATTTTTTGTTAAAAGCATTACAGCTTATTCTTTCGATTATTACTGTTGGACTGGCTCTTTATATCATGCTCACTCACAGTTACCAGTTTCTTTCGTTTTTAAATATACTGCTCGGGTTTACCATGCTAGTTTTAGGAGCAATCGAGTGGCAAAAAAGAAAGAAAACCAGCGCGTGGCTGTTGCTTTTAGTTGCGCTGTTTAGCTGGTTTGTCGGTATTTACCGCATGACCATTTAAAAACGCTTGGCATTTGCCAAGCGTTTTTTTAATGTGCTTTCAGCTGCGTTTCTAACACTTTTTCAATAACGGAAGCTACTCCGTTTTCATCGTTCGTTAATGTAATATCATCAGCTAACGCTTTAATTTCCGCGTGCGCATTTGCCATAGCGATTCCTTTTCCAGCCGTTTGCAGCATCGATACGTCGTTAAAGCTGTCTCCAATGGCAATGGTATCCTGAAGAGAGCCGCCAAGCTCTTTTACCACGTATGTTAATGCGTTTCCTTTTGACGCGTCTTTATGTTCCAGTTCAAAGTTATGATCAGCGGAAGAGACAAGGGTCATGTCATGCTGCTTGCTAAAGTGATCCCAGCCTTTTTTTCGTTTTTTATCATCAAATGAAAAAGCTAATACGTTATAAAGCTCAGCGTTTGTATTTAAAATATCTTCATACGATGCAACAAAGGCAAATCCCGTTTGGCTGTATTGCTTAGCAGCAGCGTGATGAAGTCTTTCTTCGTCCACGTTTTTATTGGCGCTTTTTACCCGGTCAATTTCAATGGCCAGCAGCTCACGACCCGAGTTTGGTGTATAAATCGCATGTTCGGCAAACACTTCATAATAAAATTCGTTTGCATCCAGCCACTGAAGCGCTTCTTTTACGTGATGTGCATCAATCGGAACCGAATGTCTTAGCTGTCCGTTCGGGTCATGAATAGTCGCTCCGTTTGCGGCAATCACCCAAAGGTTTGAAAGCTCAGCTTTTTTTAAAATTTCCTGCACGTCGAAATAAGCGCGCCCTGTAGCAACCACGACTTCAACTCCGTGTGTTTGCGCTTTTTTAATTGCTTCTGCATTAATTGTGCTAATTTCACTGCTGCTATTTAAAAGAGTTCCATCTAAATCTGTAAAAATCATCTTCATAAACTATCTCTCCCTTTGACTATTATTACTTGTTTTTGCATGATTTATCTTGTTTATCCTACAATAAACGAAAAAACACTGATAATCAAGCGTTTTTACATTGTTTTTACAAAAGAAACAAGTATAATAAAGTAAAAAGCAGAAAGAAAACAGGTGAACAAGCGATGTTAAAACAAGAAAGACGCAAACAAATTATGAATTTGCTTGAAAAAGAAGGGCGAATTGTGGCCACCACGCTTAGTCAAACGCTGAATGTTTCAGAAGATACAATCCGCAGAGATCTGCGGGAAATGGACGCGCTTGGTCTGCTGCAGCGCGTACACGGAGGAGCGCTTCCGCGTTCCACGTCTGCGGTTGATTACAAAGAGCGAAAACGTGAATTGATGGATGTTAAGCATTCACTTGCCGTTGCGGCGCTTCCGTTAATTAAAGACGGGCAGGTGCTCTTGATGGACGGAAGTACAACAAATATTCAGCTCGTCAAAGCTTTTCCAAAAAATTTAAACGTTACGGTTATTACAAACAGTCCGTTAATTACCGTTGCACTAGCGGAACATGACTTTGTAGAAGTTGTTTCTCTTGGAGGAACGTTTCGAAAAGAATCGATGGTCACGGTAGGACAAAGCGTGGTTGATACGCTTAAACAAATTCGAGCGGATCTTTGTTTTTTAGGCGTATACGCAATCGATCCTAAAATCGGGATGAGCATTCCTTTGCTTGAAGAAATGCACATTAAAAGCCAAATGATTAAAAGTGCGAGTGAAGTAGCGGCTATTGTAACAGCTAAAAAACTCAATACATCGTCAACGTACACGTTCAGCTCAGCCAACTCGCTAGATTGGCTCATTACAGAAGAGCATGTGAACGAAACCGTGTTAAATGCTTACCGCGAAATCGGCATTGAAGTAATCACAAATAAATAGTAGTTTTAGTAAGGAAGTATATGGTAATGTAGAGTAAAAAGGAGCTTGAGCGATGAGCGAACAAATAGATGTTACGCAGGAATTAGCGAAGCTTCAGCAAAGAGTCGAACACCTAGAGGAAAGAATGGAAAAAGCAGAGTCTAAGCAAAGTCCTTTGCGGTCATTATGGGAAGCCATACGATCGATTTTAATTGGACTATTCATTGTAGGACCTGCAGCGGCAATCATTCTTGGCGTTTTAGCGGCACTAGCGGGAAAATGAAAAAGGTTGAGACATAACTAACTAAATCAATATAACCTAAAGGCGAACAAATTGGATAAATGATCTAGTATGTTCGCTTGTTACAGCGCTGTTGATTTCGGTGCAAGACTTCGCTTTCCGCAGGAGTCTTCGTCTTGCCCTTCAATCAACAGCTAGAAGCCGCTACATATATGAACGTTCACTATACTAATAAAAATCCGAACAAATTTGATTCTCAATCAAGAATCAAACTCGTTCGGATTTTCCTTTGACTAAAATACTTTTGTCCCAGCCTTGTTTTATTATTATTTTTCTGAATCAGAACGAAACTTCGTGCTGACAAAAATAATGATGGCTAACAAAATAACAAGGGGCAGCCAAATAATTTCAAATTTATAAGCAGGCTCTGCAAGTGCAGCGATAACAGCGCCAAAGCAGTAAAGTACAAGAGACAGCGCGCGAAGAATGGCATCGGTTGTAAACGTTTTGCGGTAGCGAGGGCTGCGCAAACGTGCCGTTACGTCTTCAAAGAAATTAGCAAGCGTTCCCGTTAATACGGTTGTTGAAATTCCGGCTACGCCAAGCTTTCGAGCAGCCGTTGTTTGAAGTCCCATTGCTGAGCTTAGTAAGAAAATAAACAAGTAAGTTAAGTGTAAAGAAGGAGAAAACGAAGATAAAAGTGCAAAAACAAGTAAAATTAATCCTTCTATTCCAAGCGCGATCGTTACGGCTTTAGGCCAAAACGTTTTTTCTTTGTTTCCAACAAGGATTGCAGCGCCTACAACTCCTACAATAAAACCTCCTAAAGCTGTCAGGGAGTGAAAAACAGTTGTTTCAAGAGAGTTTCCGATTGCTAGCCCAAGCAGCACGATGTTTCCGGTCATGTTTGCCGTAAAGATATGGCCAAGGCTTAAGTAGCCAATCACATCGACGATACCCGCTGTGACACAAAGAACCAGCAAAATAATGTTTCGATAAGTAGAATTCGTCACGGTAAGTCATCCTTTCTTTTTATACCAACTAAACAGTTTACCGTGAAGAAAAAAATCTGTCCAGATAGTTGTCTTACAAATTTTTAAGCGTGTCCCACCCAAAAGCCACTTCAGATAGAGATGTACCCTCAATAACAACCTCAGCACGATCGATTCTTTTTCCGCCAAGCGCTTCGTAAAATTGACAGGCGCCGTTTTGTTCAAAAGCCCATGTGAGCATCGTATGTATATGTTGGTTTACCAGCTCTTGCGCTATTTTATGCATAAGCGCTTTTCCAATCCCTTTTCGCTGATGCTCTGCGAGTAAATACATTGCATATAGTTCTCCGGTATAGGAAGGGTGCTTATTGGTTCTTTCTTTGCCATAAGAAGCGAAGCCGACGATTTGACCGTTTTCTTCTGCAACAAAAACAGAATTTGACTCCAGCTGCTTTTTCCAAAGAGGTTTTCGCTTTTCAGCGCTCAAAGAATCTAAAAAAGAATCCGGAACAAGTCCTTTATAAGTTGATTTCCAGCTTTCTACGTGTACATTTGCGATGCCCGCTTCATCGCCAATTCTGCCTTGACGTATCATATGCTCACCTCATTTTTTCTATATTTTAACATAATTTTAAAGCGGGCATCCCCGTTTTTCCGTTTTCTTTGTATATATATAGTAGCTATTTTACATAACAAAGGAGATGATATAATGAGTAAATTACTATTAAAAGATCAGCCGTTAATTGTACTGCCGGCGCTTGCAGTTAAAGTAGGAGTGAACGGAGCGCTGTTTCTTCAGCAGCTTCACTACTGGCTTGAAAAAAGCGTAAATGTACAGGACGGATATACGTGGGTATATAATACAAATCAGCAGTGGCTGCAGCAGTTTCCGTTTTGGTCGCTTTCAACGATTCAACGCATCATTTCAAAGCTTGAAAAAGAAGGACTGATTATAAAAGGAAAGTACAACCGCTCTAAATTTAACAACACGGTCTGGTACCGGATTGATTATAAGAAACTAGAAGAGCTTATGCCAAGCGATGAATTTGAAGAGCTCGAAGATGTCAATTTGACAGAAGGGGAAAGTCAAATTGAAGCAGCGGAGCCGGTCACAGTGAAGGCGTCATTAACAGAGACTACAGCAGAAAATACAAATCAAATAAAAAGAGAAGAAGACGCGCATGACGCTTACGTACAAACGTTAGAAGCCGCTTTTATTGCTAGAAGAAACCGAGGAGTGTATCCTTCAGCCAGCGATTTAAAGCATATGTACGAAGTCGCAAAAAGCGAAATACCCGTAGAAGAGGCGCTATCTGGACTGCAGGAAGCATTTGATCACTACGTGCCTAAATACAGCGGCGATACCATTCGAGCATTTGCCTATATTAAACAGCATCTTTTTCATAAGCATTATGTAACGTCACAGCGTACGCTAGCAAGTCAACAGACTGAAAAGCCGCTTTCCTACGCTAATAAAAAGCGCGTCATTCGCAAGGAAATGACGCCGGATTGGCTAAAAGAAAATGAAGAGCTAGAACCTCCAGCTCCTGCTTTTAAAGACGATGCTCACTTTGAAGAAGAAAAGAAAAAGCTTGCTGAAAGTCTTCGTGAGCTGGAGCAGGAATTAAAAAATAATTGAAAATACCACTGGACTTTTATAAGATAAAAGATAGTAAACCTTTTGAATACGAAAGGTTTACTAGGTAAAAGAAAAGCGGCTCTTAAAGAAGGTGCGCCATAAACGTGATAAAATTTTTGTTTTTGCTGTTCATGCCTACAATCTTTGTTTTTTTCGGTTTGTGGCTTATCCAAAATGTGTTGGTAACATTTGTGTGCTTTTACGGCTGGATGTTTATGATTTTATATGCGAATAATAAAATTAACTTGAAGGTAGCGCTTACAAAAAAATCTCTGTATGTGGGAACTCTGAGCGGAGTTCTATGTGCCGCTGTGATAATTGGAAGCAGCCTGCTTTTTTCTGGTAAAATCTTTCATGTAGAAGATATGCAAGCGGTTTTGCAAATATGGGGATTTAGCGGATGGAAAGTTATCATTTTAGCCGTCGTTTTGATTTTTATTAACCCTTATTTAGAAGAAATGTATTGGCGAGTCTATATACAGAATAAAGTGAAGAAGCATCTGTCCTTACCTGCTTCAACCATTGTTACATCAAGCTTTTATACGCTTTATCACCTGTTTATTATTCTGCCTGTTTTTGCGTTTCCTTTTAATTGGATCTCGGCTGCAGGCATTTTTTTAGCAGGTATAATGTGGGCGTGTATAAGGGAGCGATATGGTGCCGAAGCGGCAATTATTAGTCATGCGTTAGCGGACGCGGCGATCATGATCGTATACGGATTATATGTAAGATAGTGGTATTATGTCAAAAAACCATGAATCGTTATTCATTTATAACTTGTTTTCATGGTATAATAACAATAATAGTAAAATTTTATCAACACATTTGAATTGAAATAATGTATACTTGTAATACAAAGATTGAAGCGTTTACATAAATCGGAATACACATAGTTAATCTGGGTCCGATGAAAACTAAAAAAAAGAGAGAGATAATTACTTGGAGGAGGAATAGAAGTATGTTTGTACCTATTGAGCGTAAAAAAGTATCTAGTCAAGTGCTTGATCAATTAAAAAAGATGATTAAAGAGAAAACGTTCCCGCCAGAGTCTCGTTTGCCGTCGGAACATGAGTTATCCAAAATGTTTGGAGTGAGCCGTGCACCAATTCGTGAAGCGCTAAGCGTTCTTTCTGCCAGCGGCTTGATTGAATCAAGACAAGGCGGAGGAAGCTACGTAAAGCGTGTAAACTTAGTGGGCATGCTTGATCCAATGACGTTTGAAATGGTTGAAGCAGATCAAGTTCTTGAATTAATTGAAATGCGTATTATCATCGAGTCGCAAGCAGCAAGCTTAGCCGCGCTGCGCCGTACGGATGAAGAACTGATTGAAATTAAAGAATCGTTAGAAGCGTTTAAAAAGACGGTTCATAACAGTGAAGAAATTGGACATGAAGCGGACTATCGTTTCCATCATGATATTGTAAAAGCTGCTCATAACTCATTCCTTCTTCATGCTGTAGAAGATTTAGGTCATTTGTATCGAAAAGCGCTTGCTTATTCGTTAAATAAAAGCCAAAAAGAAAATCGTAAGCAAACGGATGCCGACCATGAGCGTATTTTTGAAGCAATTAAAAATGGAGAGCCAGAAGAAGCAGCAGAAGCGGTTCGTGATCACTTAGAGCACGTTCGCCAAAAAGTAATGGTATCTCAATGATAAAAAAAACGACAACCCAAGGGGTTGTCGTTTTTTTTTATTAGTAAGACCATTCATTCATGTGAGGAAATAACACACGTTGAAAACGAAAATTCATGCTTAGACCGGTGCGGATGTGCCGGCTTTTTTTGTTTGCATAAGGGGAAAGTATCTAATTATACTCTTTAATAATCAGAAAATACAGTATTGTTAATAATTTTACGGCGTGATATTTTATTAATAAATGTTACTTTTATTTACATATTAATGTAAGTAAATCTAACATTAAGAGGAAGAGGAGGGATAAGATGCTTTCATCAAGCGTCGGGTATTTGATTTTACTGATTTTTGGAGGAGGCTTTACGGCCGTTACAATTATGATGCAGCGCCGTCAAGGAAAGGAAATGACGGCTGAGCAGTTTAGTACAGCCGGAAGAAATGTAGGCGTTGGGCTGGCGAGTGCATCCATTATTGCTGCATGGACATGGGCCGCTACGTTAATGATGTCTTCTTCCACAGGCTATCAGTACGGCATTAGCGGACCGTATTGGTACGCAGCGGGAGCAAGCATTCAAATTTTGCTGTTTGCCATTGTCGCGATTAACCTGAAGAAAAAAGCGCCGAACGCTCATACGTTTTTAGAATTTATTGCACAGCGTTTCGACGTGAAAAATCATCGTTTAATGCTTGGCTTTGCTCTTATGACAAATATTATTGTGACCGCCATGGTTATTTTAGGAGGAGCCATTGCTTTAAACTCTCTTACCGGGATGAATATTTTTGTTGCCGCTTTTTTAATTCCTCTTACGTTTACCATCTACACCATGATTGGCGGTTTAAAAGCCTCATTTGTTGCTGATTATTTTAACACCGTTTTTATTTTCATTATTTTATTTATTTTTGCTGCTGCCGTCTATTATAAGTTCGGCGTGACAAGCGTGTACGAAGGGCTGAAAAATCTGCCTTCGTCACAGCATATGCTTACGATGGCATCGGTGCCGGGCCTTTTGTTTGGGATGATTAATATTATCGGGAACTTCGGTACGGTCTTTGTAGATCAAGCTTACTGGCAGCGTGCCATTGCAAGTAAAAACAGCGCTGCTTCAAAAGCGTATATTTACGGCGGAATTGCCTGGTTTTCGATTCCGTTTGCCGTTGCCACTTTCCTAGGTGTAAGTGCGGCTGGGCTTGGAATTGCTGTAGATTCACCGGATTCTATCGCGCCCGTTATGGCGTCACACGTGCTTGGAAATCTAGGTTCTATTTTGTTTTTAACGATGCTGTTTATGGCGGTAATGTCGACAGGAGCGGCTGAATTAACGGCGATCACAAATATTATCGTAACGGACATTTACTTGCGATCTATCAATCCAAAAGCAAGCAGTAAAAAAATCTTAAGCACGTCGCGAAAAGTGACGCTTGGCTTTGGGCTGGCGATGGGTGTGTTTTCCATTTTACTGTTTTACTTAGGAATTAGTCTTGGGTTTGTGTATATGGCCATGGGTATTTTCGTCAGCGGAGCCGTTATTCCCGTTACGCTTGGACTGATGTGGAAAAAAGCGACGAATACAGGTGCATTTTACGGCGCGCTTTTAGGGATGATTGGCGGCGTTGTCGCATGGAACACATCTGCTTACTTAATTAACGGTCACATTGATGTAGAAGCCCTTGGCGGACTGTATCCAATGCTTATTGGAAATTCTACCGTTTTTATTATCAGCGGAGTTATATCAATCGGACACGGTCTGCTTGCCAAAAAAGAATTTGACTTTGATGAACTAAAAGACAAATTCAAAAGCTTTGATGAACATGGAGATGAACCATTAAGGGAGGAAGTGGCGTATGGATCCACAACAACAGTTAAATAAAGATGCAAAGCTTTGTACGCGCTGGGCGCTGGGACTTACATTTTTGTTTGTCCTCTTGTTTCCAGGCGTGATGTTTTTAACGGGCTATCAATACACGCTGTCCTTTTTTAAAGGCTGGACGTATCTTGCGTTTGGCTGGCTGATTATCGCAGGGATTTGTATTATTGTGGGGCCTGTGGTTGAGTTTGTGAGGGAGAAGAAGGAGAGAGATACAGTTTAATTTGTCAAAACAATATGAATTTCAAATGTGTTAGTTATAAAAAAAATCACAAATCATATTCTAGTGAATATGGTTTGTGATTTTTTTGTGAAGATATTTAAAATTATGTTAATTTTTGGTAAAATAGACTTAGTTCCATAAAACTACATTATGGTTTTAAATGGATTTTACTATTTTATCTGATTGTCTTTTGACATAAATGAAAGGAGGTGAAGTGATTGCACATCGTCTCTTTAGAAAAAGCATGTTATGCAGAACTTCAAGCAGTAGGTTCAAAAGCTTACAATCTCTCAAAAATGATTCAGCACGTTTCTCATATCCCTACAGGATTTGTTTTAACATCTCACACGTTACATTCCTTTTTAACGTTTAACCAAATAGAAATAAAAGCAGAAGATAGCAGCGTCATAGAAAAGAAGATTCAAAGCGGCACGTTTCCTTTAGGTCTGCAAAAAGAAATTGTTTCTTCGTATGCCAATATTCAAGGTGCTGGTGTGAAAGCCGTAGCCGTAAGATCTTCTTCCGCACTTGAAGATTTGGAGAATGCGTCTTTTGCCGGACAGTATGAAACGATATTAAACGTAAGAAACAGAGAAGAACTTTTGACAAGTATAAAAAAATGCTGGGCTTCTTATTTTTCATCCGTGGTTCAAGCGTACGCCGAAGATAAAGAAATTTCGCTTTCTAATCCCCAGATGGGTATCCTTGTACAAGGAATGGTTGAAGCCGATGTATCCGGAGTGATTTTTAGCGTAAATCCTATTACAGAAAGTGAAGATGAAGTAGTCATTAACGTGGCGTACGGCTTAGGAGAGGGAATCGTATCAGGTGGTGTTACGCCGGATTTATTTATTATTCATAAACAGACAAAAAGTATAATGAAAGAACTAGGATTAAAAGAGTATAAGCTAGTGTCAGGTTTTACAGGAATAACAAAAGCTGTGACAACGGATAAAGAAAAAAATGAATTTTCTATATCAGATGAAACAGCACTACAGCTGCTTCGTTTAACGAATCAAGTAGAGCAGTATTGTCAGTACGCTGTAGACATTGAATTTGCCATAAAAAATAAACATATTTATTTACTTCAAGTGAGACCTGTTACTACATAATGAAAAGGAAAGGGGAAATCAAATGAACGTATTATCTGCATTTCAAAACGACCTATTTTTAAGTGAGGAAGAAAAACAAACGGGATTTTGGGTACAAGACAACCTACATATCGCACATGCGCTAAGTCCTTTATACGCTTCCTTTCAGCTTCCGGCAATGACTTATGGGACAAAGCAAGGTTTTGAAACGTTAAAACTGCCTATCTATCAATTTGTAGTGAAATTAGCTGATGGAAAAATGTATCAGCAAAATATCCCGTTTCCCGGTGACGTAAATGATCGCTTAAAGGAGCACCAAGAAGCAGTGAAGCCGCTGTTACCTCGACTTAAACCTAGATTATACGAGTACGTTAATGAGGTGTTTTTACCTTTTTATACGGAAGTCAAAAGAAGTGCAGAACGTCCTTTATCTTTAAAAGAAGCAGAAGAAAAAGTAAAAGAACTGCATGATTTTTATAAAAAAGCTTGGCAGCTTCACTTTGAAATTGTCATGCCAAGAAGTGATTTAGGAATGATTTTAGAAGAGCTATATGGAGCCTTGACCGGAGACGCGAATACCGCTTACGTATATGATCTGCTGGAAGGCGTAATGAACAAGTCACTTGAAACGGATCAAGCACTTTGGGAACTAACTGACACGGTAAAGCGTTCTGACCCATTAAAACAAGCTTTTACGGAACAGAAGTCAGAAGAAATAGAAGCAAATCTATTAGGCACAGCTGAAGGCAGAGAATTTTTAAAGAATCTGCAAAGCTTTTTGAATGAGTATGGCTATCGTTCTGCAAATTCGCATGAGTTTATTGATGAGACGTGGGTAGAGAATCCTTTACATGCGCTATCGATTATTGCTGGCTATGTGCGTAAAGATTACGACTTCAAGAAAAATTATGAAGATGTCGTAAAAAAGAGAGAAGAAAGCTATCGTGATGTACTCGCAAAAATGCCGGAGTGCGAAGAAAAAGAGCAGTTTAAGCTGTTTTATGGCTGGGCTTTGGACGCATGGGGGTTGGATGAAGACCATCATTTTTATATCGATGCGATGCTGCCTGCTACGGCAAGACTGTTTTTGCTGAATGCAGGAACTCTTTTAGCTGATCACCAAGTGATTCATCAGCCTCAAGATATTTTTCATTTTTATTACGATGAATTGCTGGAAGTATTAAAAACGCCCGTGGCGTCTCATGAACTTATCGTCAATAGAAAACAGGAGTTTGAAGAAAATCGTCATAAAAAAACGCCGCCTGCTTATGGAACGCCTCCTCAAACAGGAGAAGATCCTTTATTGGAGCGGGTATTCGGAAAAATGGGGCCTCCAGAAGTAGATGAAACTCAAAAAATCTTTAAAGGAAGTGCCGCTTCAAGAGGTGTTTATACGGGAGTGGTAAAAATCATTTCAGACCCAAGTCAATTTTCTAAACTTAAACAAGGAGATATTCTTGTGTGTGAAACAACAGCACCCGCTTGGACCACGTTATTTTCGCTTGCTGGAGCAATTGTAACCAATGCAGGAGGAATTTTATCTCATGCAGGAACAGTGGCTCGTGAATATAAACTTCCAGCGGTTCTTGGCACAAAAGTAGCCGTGGATCTACTAAAAGACGGAGATGTTGTTACCGTAGACGGAACTAACGGAGTGGTGACGATTGAACAGCAGTAAGCCGTCTTTGATTATCTTTTCTATTTTAACAGGAACTTTTTTAATTCCCGTTAATTCCACTATGATTGCGGTAGGCTTACCGTCTATTGCCAAAGCGCTTGATCTTTCCATCGTACATGTATCAGTAGTGGTAACGATCTATTTAATTGTGATGGCAGTTGCTCAGCCCATCGCGGGGAAACTGGGTGATTTATATGGAAATAAGACCATGTTTGTAGCTGGAATGATTATTTTTTTAGTGGGGTCTGCCGCCTGTGTGTTTTCATATAACTTACTTTCTCTCACGGTCTTTCGAACGCTGCAAGCATTAGGAGGCGCACTAGCTACGCCTAATGCAACAGCGATTATGAGGCACAGTTTACCAAAAGAAAAGCTTGGAAGGACGCTTGGGTTATTTGGATTATCAATGGGGCTAGGAGCAGCTGTAGGACCTGTGTTAGGAGCTTTTTTAATTAAGTATCTTGGGTGGACGTCGATTTTTTGGTTTAACGTTCCTTTTGCTGTTCTGTCGTTGATTTGTTCATTTATATACGTGCCGTCTAACGTAAAACAAAAAGCAAAAATGCTGGATATAGGGGGCGCTTTTTTACTTGGAGTAAGCATGACGAGCTTTACGCTAATGCTGACGCACCGTGATTTGTTTAATGCTTGGACTATTTTCATATGCATAGCGTCTATCGTTCTTTTCATTGTGCAAGAACGCAAGGTCCAAGAGCCGCTGATTGATTTTAAGCTTTTTAAGGTTCGGCCCTTTTTTTCTTCAAATCTTTCCATTCTATGCAGTAATTTTATGATGTATAGTACCATTTTGTTTGTTCCGCTTTTGCTAGAGAAGCAGTATGATATTCGTTTAATTGGTTTGCTTCTTTTCTTTTTTTCATTAGCCATGTCTATTTCTTCTTGGCTGGGAGGATTGTTAGCAGAAAAGGTAGGGAAAGAACATCCGATACGATTATCGTTTCTTATTTCATTGCTTGCGGCGATGCTTTATTTTCACTTAGCGAATGCCTCCATTTCTTATACAATTGTATCTTTATTAGTAGGAGGAGTGGGAGCAGGGATCGGTGTTTCATCTATGCAGGCTATGAATATTCAATCTGTCAAAAAAGAGCAATCAGGCACTGCATCGGGCATTTATTCCACTTTTCGTTATGTTGGAGGAATGTTAGCTTCAGCTGCGGTGAGCTTGTTAGTAGGTACTACTGGTCTATTGGTGGTTCTATGTATAGCTGGAATAGCAGGATTCCTTGTGTCGTTAGTTGGAAAAGAAAAAGAAAAGCAAGTTTCCTTGTCCCAAGACGTTTTTAAATAAAAAAAGAATAGCCAGCGGAGAAGCAGACATTCGTTTTATTGCACGTGCTGAAAATGATGATGTGCTGGTCCAAAGGCTATTCTATTTTTTAGTTATCGCTCTTTTTTCAATTTTACACACCCACCGGTAATACTGCACCACCATCCAAAACAACAGCGGGTTTAAGAAAAGCGAATACCACCACGTCCACCATCCATAGTGAAAATACCCCCAAGGAGCAGGGAGAAGGGCCACTACTTCATAAAGTAAAACAGCAACCGACCAAAGTAAAATATAAGCGGCTTTTTTTGTGAGCTTCCCGGCAAAAGGATAGTAAGTAAGAAAAAGCATGTTTACAGGCGGAATGAGAACGGTATAGGCAAAAATACCTTGCCAGTCTGTCTCTTGTGTAAAATACCAGTAGCCGTGAAATTTGAAATTAATGAAGACGTCAAAGATATGCTGAGCAGCAATGGTGAACATCCAAATGTGAACAATTTGATTTGCCGTTAAGCGCTTATTTGTTTTGAAGGCAAGAATGTTAAATATTAAAACAGAAAGAATTAATCCAATCATAGTACTTCTCCTTTTGGCTTCTTGACTACATTGTATAATTTTAGGAGATTAAAACCAATAGAGAAATGAAAATATTATGAATTTTATGCAGTATTTTCCGCGTTGATAGATTGTACATTTTTTCAATTTCTTAAAAAGGCAATCACAAGCAAAAGAGCCGGTATGACGATTTGAAACGAAAGATGTAAAGTAAATGGACCGATTTTTAATCCTTGATGGACATGTTTAAAATAGTTTTGAGCAAGAGACAATGAATAAAACAAAACGACTAAGCCGATTGGAGATACAAGCGGTGACGGGTTTTTAAGCTTAAACACATGAGAAAGGCCCAGCACAGTAGCATAGAACAATAGACCGATTTTAAAGAACGTTCCAGTGATTAAAGTGAAAGCGTTTGTAAATAAACAGAGATATTTTGTTAAAAATTAAGTATGTTAGCCGAAGATATAAAAGAGAAGGGCATAAAAGGAGAGAGCGTCTTGGATTTATTTGAAGTTATATTAAGCATACATATTGGGCTCGGCATGATTTGTTTACTTTCAGGAGCAGTGTCTATGCTAGTGCCTAAGACAAAAGGAGGGCATACAAAGTGGGGGGAAGTGTATCATGGTGCTTATGCAGCCCTAGCCGCTACCGCTATCATTCTATCAGTTTGGAAATGGAATGAAATTGCTTATTTATTTTATATTGCCGTGTTTTCATACGGATTAGCGATCTACGGCTATGCATCACGCAAGCAAAAATGGAAGAGCTGGCTTCAACACCATATTCGCGGTATGCTGGGGTCTTATATCGGCGCCGTTACCGCGCTGCTTGTGAATATTGGAGATAGTATTCCGCTGTTAAACAAGCTTCCCGACCTTTCATATTGGTTTTTGCCGACGATTATTGGCAGTCCGCTTATTTACATAGTCGCAAGACGCTATAGAAAAACTTCTTCCGTTTTAAAAAAAATACCATACTAACCAAAAAAGCCTTTTAACGCAAAAGGCTTTTTTTTGTTACGAACATTTGTGCTATGATAGAGAAGCAAGGAGGCTGCAGCATGAAAGAAAATCATCAGTTTACCATACATACGGATAAAGAAAAGCTTGATATAGATGTCATCTACTCGTACCTTCATCATGAATCATACTGGGCAAAAGGAATTCCGCTTCACCTTGTTCAAACGTCTATTGAACATTCCATTTGTTTTGGCGTGTATGATGAGTGCGATAAACAAGTAGGGTTTGGACGGATTATTTCAGATTTTGCGACGTTTGCTTATTTGGCGGATGTGTTTATTCTGCCGCACGCCCGAGGCAACGGGCTTGGAAAAGCGCTGGTACAAGAAATGATTCGCTATCAGCCGATTCAACACGTACGAAAAATTTTATTGGCAACAAAAGATGCTCACGGTTTGTACAGTCAGTACGGATTTAAAGAAGTTAAAAATAAGCAGCTGTTTATGCAAATTTTTAAAAAAGGCATGTACGAGCGGGCGCTTTATTCAAAAGAAAATAAAATACTGCCTGGAAAAGAGGGATAAGTATGGCTGAAGAGTTACGTAAAAGCGTATTTAATGAAGAATTGATTACGCACTTAAGCGACGCTTTTTCACGTGAAATGAGTTCATTTGATAAAAAAGGATTTCATGAACTGGTTTTTCAACAGGACTGGGAAGACTTAGCGCTGAAAGAGCGCATGAGAAGAATTACGCTTTCCATGCATGAAGTGCTGCCAGCGGATTATGAAGAAGCGCTTCATATTCTATATAAAGTAGCTCCAACGGTAGGAGGACTTCAAGGCACGATTTTTCCAGATTATGTTGAACTTTACGGATTGAACGCTTGGGAAGCTTCAATAAAAGCACTCGCTTTTTTTACACCGTTTTCCACATCAGAATTTGCGGTGCGTCCGTTTTTAATTCAAGATCAAAAACGGATGCTTGAGCAAATGATTGAATGGGCAGGAGATGAAAACCATCATATTCGCAGATTAGCAAGCGAAGGGAGCCGGCCTAGACTTCCATGGGGACAATCGGTACCTGCGTTAAAGCAAGATCCGAAGCAAACGCTGCCGATTTTAGAGCAGTTAAAATGCGATGAATCGCTCTATGTCCGAAAAAGCGTAGCCAACCATTTAAATGATATTTCTTACATAGAAAAAGATTGGATGCTTGACGTGATGAAAAGATGGTACGGAAAAGACGTTAAAACCGATTGGATCGTTAAACATGCGTGCCGTTCACTTTTGAAAAAAGGAGACCCTGAAGCTCTGTCTCTTTTTGGCTATGGAGATGACCCAGGAGTAAATGTCACAGGGCTTAGCTTACAGCCGCATGCCATTACGATTGGTGATAGCATTAACTTTTCCTTTGACTTATCGGTAGAAAAAAACATGCCGCTTCGCATAGAGTACGGAATTCATTACGTAAAAGCAAAAGGAAACCGCACTCAAAAAGTGTTTATGCTAAAAAATGTTCAAGCAAAAGCAGGCCAAACGCTGACAGTCACAAAAAAGCATGCGTTTAAAGATTTAAGTACACGAAAACATTACAGCGGTACGCATACGCTTTCTGTTATTGTAAACGGAGTGGTGAAAGCAGAAGCGGATTTTGTGATAGAGTAGAGACTGAAAAAATTAGTTTAGGTGAATTTAAACACGAACTATCTATCGAAAATTGATTAATAGTTCGTGTTTTTTTATTAAGATGGTGAACGTAGGTCTCATGTATGTAGCTGCTTCTAGCTGTTGATTGGAGGGTAAGGCGAAGACTCCCGCGGAAAGCGAAGTCTTGCATGGAAATCAACTGCGGTGGGAAAAGCGGTTTAGATCATTTATCCTGATTGGTCGTCTTCATATGGAGTTGGGTTTGTTATGTCCCAATCTCTTTGTTATAAAATCATACTCCTCTCTTACATTAAAATAGTCAAAAAGGTTCAGCTCCCTTATCTTGAAGTTATTTCCTTAAACGGTATAATTATTTGTGTAACATTTTAAATATTTCAAAAATTTAAAATGTCTAACCAAGGGGATGGGGAGGAGTAAATGAATGAAAAAAACTGTAAAACGAACAGCCGTGCCGGCTCTTTTATCGATTGGGTTATTGCTGTCGCCGCTTGCGGTACAAGCTGAGATGCCTTATTACGGAAAAGACTATAGCCAGCCGGAAAAAATTAAAGCGCTTTATCCGGAAATAAAGGTGAATGAAGCAACGCCTGCATTTACAAAAGGACAAGACGCATTTACGACTCAAGAAGAAATGATGAGCTATGTTCAAAAGCTTGCTCATAAAAGTCCGTACGTAAAGCTGAAGATTATCGGTAAATCACAGCAAGGACGAGACATTCCGGCTCTGTATTTTTCAAAGGAAAAGAAATTTGCGGATGGAAAAACATCCAAAAAGCCAACGATTTGGCTTCAAAGTCAAATTCATGGTAATGAACCGGCAAGCGGTGAATCCGTACTCGCCGTTGCGACGCGTTTGACAGAAGACTTTGGAAAAGATGTGCTAAATAAAGTGAACATCGTCATTGTGCCGCGCATTAATCCAGACGGATCTTATGCATTTAAACGTCAGCTAGCAAATAATTTAGATGGAAACCGCGACTACATAAAGCTTGAAAGCCCGGAAGTGCAGAGCGTACGAGCTGAATTTAACCGTTTTTCACCGGAAGTCGTCATTGATGCTCATGAATATACGCCTTACAGCAGCGGATTTAAAAATATCGGTAAAGAAGGCGTGTGGAAGTATCACGACATTTTACTGCAGTCCGGTCGAAACTTAAATATTCCGCAGCGCATTCGAGACGTGTCTGATGAGCTGTTTGTGAACAGTACGCTTACAGCCATTGAAAAGCAAGGATATTCAGGAGAAGTATACTATACGTCTCAAGTGAATAAACAAGGGCAGCTTGAAGTGGAAGAAGGCTCAGTTGAACCACGAATTGGCCGAAACTCACTAGGCTTGTATCCTTCGTTTTCGTTTTTAGTTGAAAGCAGAGGGATCGGCATTGGACGAGAAGATTTTCCGCGGCGAGTGAGTGCACAAATTGCTACGCAAGAAAAGCTGATTACCCAAACAGCTGATCACGCCAAACAAATTAAGGCGCTGATTGCAAAAGAAAAAGCGGCGCTTGTTAAAAAAGGAAAAAATGCAAATGATCATGACCCAATTGTTGTAAACAGTGAAAATAAAAAAATACCAAACTCCACGTTAGAAATGGTCGATGTGGAAAGTGCGTCTGTTAAAGAAATTCCCGTGACGTACTACAGTGCAAAAGAAGCAACGCCGACGCTTGTCCGTGAACGTCCGACTGCTTATCTTTTAAAACCAGGACACGAAGATGTAGCAGCAAAACTGCAGGGACAAGGCGTAAAAGGCTTCAAATTAACGAAAGAAACGGTTCTTTCAGTAGAAGCGTATAACGTCAGCAGCCGCATAGAAAATGAAGCCTACGAAAACAAGCCAAATGTAGATGTGCAAACAATCGTCAAGTCAAAAACAGTAACGTTTCCAAAAGGAAGCTACGTCTTTTTAACCTCTCAGCCGCAAAACAATTTATTGTCTCTATCGCTTGAACCGGAATCGGTGGACAGTTTCACGACGTTTGGGTATTTGCCTTCAGAAGTAGGACAAGAGCTTGATGTTTACCGGTTTACGCGTTCAATTGAAAAATCGCCTTTGCAAAAAGAATCCCGTAAATAATGAAAAAGCGTGGAGCCTGGCTTCACGCTTTTTTTTATTGGGATGTCTAAGAAGAAACCCACTCTCCGCCGTTTACATGCAGCGTTTGCCCCGTGACAAACCGTGAGTCGTCGCTTGCGAGATACACGTAGGTTGGAGCAAGTTCAAACGGCTGCCCTTGGCGCTCCATCGGATTGTCCACTTGCGTTACTTGATCAGCTGAAAAGCTTGCTGGAATGAGCGGTGTCCAAATGCGCCCCGGCGCTACGGCGTTTACGCGAATGCCGTCTTTAATCAGGCTATTGGAAAGTGCACGAGTGAAACCGACAATGGCTCCTTTAGTTGCCGTATAGTCAATTAACTGTTCATAGCCTTTATACGTCACAATTGAAGCAGTATTAATAATCGAGCTGCCGGCTTTTAAATGAGGCAGAGCGGCACGCGTCGTGTAAAAGTGCGAGTAGATATTCACTTTAAATGTATGATCAAACTGCTCATCGGTGATGTCTAAAAGACTCATCTGCTGAAACTGAACGCCTACGTTATTGCACAAAATATCAAGCTGACCGAACGTTTCTACCGTTTTTTCGACGATGTCTTTACAGTGCTGTTTGTCCCGCACGTCGCCGGGAAGCAGCACACATTTTTGACTCAGTTCTTCAATCCTTGCCTTCGTTCGATTTGCATCTTCATGTTCATCTAAATAAGCAATCGCAACGTTTGCTCCTTCTTTAGCGAAGGCAATGGCAGCGGCTGCTCCGATTCCGCTGTCACCGCCTGTAATGAGAGCAATTTTTCCTTTTAGCTTGCCGCTTCCTTTGTAATGCGGATTTTCGATAATGGGACGCGGAACCATCAAACTTTCTAACCCGGGCTGGCGAAGCTGCCGCTGTTCAGGAACCGTAATCGGAACGTCTTCATAGCGCGTAATTTTTCCGTAATTCGGCTGCATCGGATACCCTTGCTTGTCCTGATAAAATTCATTGTTTGGACACATAAAACAACCTCCTCAAAAAGCATCACTCTTTCACTCTATGACATAGATCGATCTCTCATGCATACGTATAAAGAGTGTAGAATGCGAGAAAGAAGGGGAGTTCATGCGATATTACTACAGTGAAGAAGTGAAGCTATTGCTAATGGACGGGTCAAATCAGACGGTGGAACTAATCTATAACTCTGATGCTCAGCCTTTTCTGCTGCCGCTTTTAGGACCTCGTCCGCCTTTTTATGTAAACCCTCGCTATGAGAAGTATCTGCCTGTTTTATAGTACAAAGAGCCCTTCTGCATGAAGGGCTTTTAAATTGACCTTCTCTTTTATTTTCCTCGTGAGTGCTCACGTGATTCCTGGCGGTTTTTTCTTCTTCTAGATAGGAAATAAATAAAAAAGCCGATTAATACAAGAAACGTGATAAGCAAAATACTAGTAGGAAAGTAAAGAGAGCCTATCTGAATTCCCAAATAGTTTAACATCGTTAATAACTTCCTTTCTTGATAGAAATGGTTTATTTTACTAAATACCCTTATATGCTATTAAAAAACGTTTCCGCTGTTTTAGTAGGGAATCGACTGACTCTGTGCGCCAACAACCACGATATGTCCTTGTTTCATCTCTTCTTTATACCGGTTTGCTTCTTGATTAGATAAGCCGAGCGAAGCCATCTTTGAAAGAAGCTCATCTTCTCTTGAAAGAAGCTTATTTACCGCCGTTTCAAAAATACCTTGCTCTGCCATTCTGTATTTTTTTGTATGTGTTGCGTCCGTTAAATTATGAGCCCATTCTTTATCGTAGGCCAGCAGGTAAATATCTTTGCTTGTAAATCCTTTTTTTAAAAAAGAATGGATGATGCAGGTTGCCTCCTCTTGGTTTTCTGCTATTTCAATGTGTTTCATATACCAACCAAACCTCCTAATAAAAGATATTTCTGAAATACATCTTCTACTCATTCTGTAGCCTTTGTTTCCAACTTTAAACTTGTTTTCTATGAATTTTCTAAGATAGTAAAAGAGAATAGAAATATCATAAATTTTTTAAAAAAGATGTTTGAACTTCAAAACAGAAGGCTAAACGTAGACTATACTAAAAAGTTCCATCAAAAATAGGAGGAGATTAAAATGAATTTACAAGATCAACAAACACAAGGTCAGCCCCAGCAAACGCAAGACCGCCAGCCGGGTATCGAAAGCGAGATGAATCCTCTCCCTATTTATGAGGATGACAACTACATTGGTACAGGAAAATTAAAAGGAAAAGTAGCGCTAGTTACCGGAGGAGACAGCGGAATTGGACGAGCTGTATCCATTGCTTATGCGAAAGAAGGAGCGGACGTAGCCATCGTTTACTTAAACGAACATAGCGACGCCGAGGAAACAAAAGCCCGCATTGAAGAAGAAGGTGTAAGATGTCTGCTGATTGCAGGAGACGTAGGAGACGAATCGTTCTGTAACGAAGCGGTAGAAAAAACAGTAAGTGAGCTTGGAAAGCTTGATATTCTTGTGAACAATGCAGGAGAGCAGCATCCAAAAGAAAGCATTAAAGAAATTACAAGTGAACAGCTTGAACGAACGTTCAAAACGAACTTTTATTCATACTTTTATTTTACGAAAAAAGCGCTTGATTACTTAGGAAAAGGCAGTGCGATCATTAATACAACGTCAATTAATCCTTACCGCGGAAATCCTCAGCTGATCGATTATACGGCGACAAAAGGTGCAATCAACGGCTTTACGCGCAGCATGGCGCAAGCGCTTGTCAAAGATGGCATTCGCGTTAATGCTGTAGCGCCGGGACCAATCTGGACACCGCTTATTCCGTCTACTTTCTCAGGTGATAAAGTAGGAGAATTCGGTACCGATACGCCGATGGGCAGACCTGGGCATCCTGTGGAGCACGTAGGCTGCTATGTACTGCTAGCTTCAAATGATTCATCTTATATGACCGGTCAAACGCTTCATGTCAACGGCGGAGATTTCATGAACACATAATTGCACCACCTATAGTAAAGGAGGAGAAAAGATGGGAGAACGCAAGAAAAGATCTATATCAAATGCACCTAAAAAAAGAGATGAAACGGAACAGCGTGTAACAGATCAAGACGAAACGTTATTTGAACGTTTCAAAGAAGAAGAAACCGTGGATCCTATGCCAATGGAAGACATAAGACTTGAACAAAAAGAAGAGAAAAATAAAACGAAAACGAAAGATGAATCAGGTTCTGAAAACATTCATCATAGAAAATAAAAAACAGCCTTCTCGGGCTGTTTTTTTGTTTGTATCCCTATATTAATGAGTGCTAGAAGCAATTACAATTTTTGAATCATCTTCTAATGCCTGAGCAAGATTCGATTTAATTCGTATATGATCAAATTTCAGTCCAAGCTGCATCGCAGTAGTAGCTAATTCAGGGCGAATGCCCGATAAAATTGATTTAACGCCGATTAAATCAAGCGCATTTATCAGCTGAAACAGCTCGTGTGCGACCATTGTATCAATCATCACAACTCCTGACAAATCAATATACAAATGAGCGATTTGCTTCTCTGCACACTGTTTTAACGTGCTTTCTAGGATCATTTTGGCTCTTGCCGTATCAATATCGCCGACTAACGGTAAAAGAGCAACGTCTTTTTTAATCACAATAACAGGTGAACTTAATTCATGAATCATTTCCTGCTGCGAGCGGAGGCGGTTTGATGCGTACTCCTGCGCTTCTGTGATGAATTTCAAAATAATAATATCAAATACCCTTACTACTTTTTCATTCCACACATCAATATGCTGCTGAGTGATGTCATCGTTAAGTTCTGCAAACCGTCGAATATACTCACAGTATTGTTTGCGGACGTTCATAAATTCTTTAATAATACTTTGAATGGGTGTTCTGATATGTTCTTGGTCTTTGGCAACTTTATTTAGCCACGTGTTAAAAGATTCAAAAAAGCTTTTTTCATCTTCTATAAAGACGTTGCTAATATATAAATGAAATTCATAGTTTTGCGCTTTTAAGCGTTGAATGACATCGGGGTTACTAGAGGTATATACGCCTTCAGAAGACTTTTTGTCCAAAGATTCATACCATTCTTCCGTCATATTTGGTGCATTTTCTAGCAGATAAGAACGTAAAGCGATATCTTTCTTCACTGTTATTCTCCTCTCAAACTGATAAAGCATTGCGCATGTGAGCAACGTATTTATTATAGCACCTTTTTTATAAAGATGGATATGAAATGTATGTTTATTTTGCGTGATAGGTTTTAAATGATTGTATATAGGGAAAAATTCTAATAAAAGGGGAAAGAGGGAAAGTATGAATACCGTGACGAACGATCAATGGAAATGGTATCAGTTTGATTTAGAAGAAGCAGATGGAATAGCTGATATAATCAAAGACTATCAGTATCCAAGAGATGAATGGTTTTGCCAGCAGCTGCAAAAGGAAAATTCTAATCATATTCAAGTAGATGTCGTAGGGGGAAGTGAGCTCATTTATGGTTCACTAATTTATCATAAGAAGTCGTTTGATCAAAAAAATTACGATTCGTTTCATTTTTATATCACCGAGGAGTTTATTATAACGGCAGGAATTGATTTGGAAATCCTACAAGACACCCATCATGAACGAATGATTGAACGCATGAAGCAGTCTGCTAACACGGCAGAAAGCTTTTTTATTCTTTTAGGCGAAATTATGAAAAAGCACTTAAACGGGTTTGATCAGTTTGAAAGTCATTTCAGAGAGCTTCTGTGGGAAGTGCGCCATAATAATAACATTGACGTGTTAGATGACATTCATAAAGCCCGGTATGACTTGCTTATATGGACAAATTTAATTAGCTCTGTTCGAGAAGTCACAATGGGAATAGAAGAAGCATTTCATAAAAAAATTAACCAAACGGTCGAATATCAGCGGATGTGTAAAAAAATCGAAATCGGCTTAACGCTAATTGAACAATATCAAAAAGAATTTGACGCGTTAATTAAATTAGAAGAAGTTGTGTCTACTCATCGAGGAAATGAGATTATGAAAGCTTTAACGCTGCTGACAGCAATCAGTACGCCTTTAACGGCTTTTGGAGCTCTTTGGGGAATGAACTTTAAAGGGATGCCGGAGCTTGACTGGAAGTTTGGCTATGTCTACGCACTCATTTTAATTGTTCTTTCAACCGTGGCCATTTATCTCTATTTACGAATGAAAGGGTGGACGGGCGATCTGTTAAAAGGAAGAAAAAAGAATTCATTTTTTAAATAAGCTTCAAGAAAAAGCAGCCGCTTAATAAGCGGCTGCTTTGTTGTCTGTTATCCTCGCCTCCACGTCGTAGGCTCACCTGAACGAAGGCATCTTGGAAATAAATCGTTTTCTTTTAGCTTTACTTGATTGCCGTTTTCGTCGGTATAGCGACCGGTTTGCGGAACCAATTCTCCGGTTGAAAAGGCGTCATCTACAGGCTTCCACGTCGTTGATTCACGTGTATGTGGGCAAGGTGTAAAAAGATCATCTTTTTGAAAGAGTTTAATTTCACCTTCCGCACAAACGTAAGCGCCCGATTCTGGTACAGCTTCACTCGTTCGATAAATGTTCTGTACGGTCTTCACACGCATCCAACCTTTCTTTTTGGTTAGTTGTATTTTAGTGTTCCGGTCGTGGCGTCCATGTACGTACGGTCTTCTATAATATCCGAGTCGTCTAGCTTTCTAAAAGGAGCGCAGTAGCATACAACACCCGTCTCGATTTCAATTTCTTGAAATCCGTACGCACGGCAAAGGTATTCACCGACAGCGCTTGGAGCTGGATGCGTATCCAACTCATCTAATGCTTCATTAAACATCTCTAAAAATTCTTTTTTCGAAAATTTCTTCTCATGATGCAGTGTTACTGGATCTCCAGAATCTGTTCCTTGTGCTAACGCGTAAAAATACATCGTCCTCACTCCTTGCATATATATAGTCGAGCTTTTTCTGAATTGTAGAAACATTGATTGTTAGTAAGTAAATTCCCTTAAATAAAAGAAATAAACGCATTTGCTAGAAAACGGTTTCTTCATGAGCATTATCTCAAAGAGAATTCAGTGCTATCAGCGTTTGATAGCAAGCTGCCACAGGGTGATAATCGGCTTTAGGAGCGGGGCTTTTTTTCGAGCTGTAGCGTTCGTTTTGCTGATTTAACAGCTGATACCACCCTCCATATGTGTGATCGATAAAGTGTTTCTGACAGTAGGAGAACAGGGCGTCGTATGCTTTCCAATATCCGCTGTCTCCGGTTTTTACCCCAAGCAGTGAAGCCGCAGAAATGGCTTCGGCCATCACCCAGTAGTTTTTATCCCAATCAATGACCTCTTCTTGAGGAGACAGCGCAAAGTAAAGACCTCCGTACCTAGCATCCCAGCCTCGGTTCCAGCCCTTATCAAATAAATCTTTTGCACGTTCTGTCATCCAGTTTTCCGAACGGTGCCGATCAAGCCATAAAAGCAGCTTGCTCCATTCAAACTGATGTCCTGGTATAAAGCCGTACGGACGAAATTCATCCTTTGTATTGTTTTTATTGTATTCCCAATCTGGCTGCCAGTCTGTATCATAATGCTCCCAGATCATGCCGCCAGATCGTTCAGCAAGCTGCTGAGTAACGCCTTTTGCAAGCGTGTACGCTCGGTCTAAGTATTTTTTATCTCTTGTTGCTTCAAAGGCAGAAAGCATCGCTTCACATATATGCATATTTGCATTTTGGCCGTGATATAAAGAAGAGGCTGACCACGATGCGTCCCATTCATCTCGGTAAAAGCCGTGCGTTTCTTCCCAAAAGTACTTTTCCATCACGTCATATACCTGTTCAATTGTTTCTTTTGCTTCTTGAATGCCGGCTTGATACGCGATGGAAGAAGCTAAAAGAGCAAAAGCGTGGCCATATGCTTGTTTAGAATCATCTTTTACTTCTCCGTCATCGGCTATTTCAAAAAAATACCCGTCGTGCTCTCTATCATAATGGTTGTTTTGTAGAAAACGAATGCCGTGCTGAGCTGCTTCTTTGCACCAATCCGGTCCGTTTAAAAGAGCCCCTACACTGAAGATATAAATAAAGCGCGCCGTACTTACCAAGTGTTTTGAATGCGTGTTGTTGACGGTGCCGTCGTCGTAGTATTCATGGATATACCCGCCGTTTTTCTTGTCAATACAAGCGGGGTAGTAGAAACGAAGCGTATCAAAAATATGCTGTTTTAATGTGGGGGGTTCTCGAAACGAAGTTGAGGAAAAATCCGTTGCCGTGTTCATTTTATCACCATCTCAATCTTTGTTTTTAGTTATTTTTTACCCTAAGAATTTGGGAGTAAACGTAAGGGTTTTTTTGCTGTTTCTGCTCTATTATTCTATTTTTGTTGAAAATGTATCAGTTTGGAAACAAGTTTGAAATATTTTGATATACTTTTGACACGATTATCCGGTATTCTAAAAGTACGTGCTAGCTGGAACGAAGTAATGGTAAGCCTCTAGACGTCGAATAATTTTACTTAATGTTGTTTAGTTAAGGTTGAGCTTAAACATCGGATCCTGTTTTCACTTAACCTATTAAACTAGCAGCATGTATTTCTATTATATTTTGCAAATGAGGTATAAAAAATGACAGAAGTGAACAAACAAAGATTTTACAAAAAATTAGCGGTAACAGGTCTTGCTTTTACACTTGTAGGGGCAGGAACTCTAGGTCTTCATTCTTTAAATTTTACGGGTGAGCCAACTGTCGCAAGCGCAGCGGCGGAAACATATACAACAACGGCGAATTTAAATATTCGAAGCGGTCCATCGACGTCCAACGCGATTATTGCAACGGTCAAACAAGGCACGCAGCTAACGGTAGTTGGACAAGCAGCAAGCGGCTGGCTGAAAGTAAGCTATCAAGGCAAAACGGGCTATGTAAGCAGTGAGTATGTTAAAAAGTCTGCGAGTTCAACGACCAAAACCTATGTAACAACGGCAAATTTAAATATTCGAAGCGGTCCATCGACTTCAAGCGCGATTGTTGTAATGGTCAAACAAGGCACGGAGCTAACGTCGACAGAACAAGCAGCGAATGGCTGGCTAAAAGTAAGCTATCAAGGCAAAACGGGCTATGTGAGCACGCAGTACGTAAAGGAATCAACGGGTTCTTCTGAACCGGCTCCAGCTCCAGCTCCGGCCGCTTCTGTCTATGTGGCAACGGCGAATTTAAATGTTCGAACAACTGCTTCAACTTCTGGTGCTGTCATGGCAACACTTAAAGCCGGCACACAGCTAGACGTAACGGCTAAAGCAGCAAACGGCTGGCTGAAAATTACGTATCAAGGTAAGGTTGGTTATGTAAGCGGTCAATACGTACGAGCATTAGCTGGTATGAAAGTGGTTTCGAACCCTGAAAGCATACAAGTTGTTGTGAATAAACAAAACAAGCTTCCGGAAAACTACGTTCCGAAAGATTTAGTATATACAACGATTCCATTTACATTCAAAGAACAAACGGAAAAGAAAAAAATGCGCAGTGAAGCAGCCGCTGCTATTGCACAGTTATTTGCGGGTGCGAAAAAACAAGGCGTTACGCTTCTTGGCGTATCAGCTTACCGTTCACATGCAACGCAAAGCGCGCTTTTTAGTTCGTATGTTCAAAGAGATGGTTATGATAAAGCGGCAACTTATAGCGCACTGCCAGGCACGAGTGAACATGAAACGGGTCTTGGAATTGATGTAACAAAAGGAGACGGTACATGTGCTGCTCAAGACTGCTTTGGCGGAACAAAAGAAGCAACTTGGCTCGACGCCCACGCAGCAGAATATGGATTTATTATTCGTTATCCAAAAGGAAAAGAAGCGGTAACCGGCTATAAATATGAACCGTGGCATTTGCGGTATGTAGGCAAACCAGTGGCGCAGGCGATTAAAAGTAAAGGCATTACGCTTGAAGAATATTACGGAATTAAGTAGTTTAAAAAAGAGGCTAGAATAAAAGTAGCTTAGTTGAAGGAAGATCCGAACGCGTTTGATTCTCTATCAAGAGTCAAACGCGTTCGGATTTTTTAATTGTTTTGGTGAAAGTAGGTTTCATGTATGCAGGTGCTTCTAGCGGTTGAGTGGAGGGCAAGGTGAAGGATCCTGGGGAAAGCAAAGTTTTGCACGGAAATCAACCGCGGTGTAACCAATAACCCCTACGAGCTTCTTTGTCCCATTTGTTCGTCTTTAATTTAGCCATCCCTCACTCTCTTTTATTTTTGTTCATCATGTTTACCCTTCTTGTGAAGGAGGGTAGGTAATGATACAAAAGAACTACTGTTTGTACATTTAAAGTTGTGTTTGTGTGTGAAAAGATCTAGTGTATATTTCATACAGAAGTGTAAAGTACAGGGGGCGTTCATCTGTGAAAAAACGAAGGAGATGCATCCTACCATGTTGAAAGATCATATGTTTGAATTTTATTTTGATCAAATGAATGAGCTGGTTTTTTTAGCGGAAGTAAAGAACCAACATCTTTATTATAAAAAAATGAATAAGGCGGCTGCTAAGCTTGTACGGTGCCAAGGAGAAGCGGGTATGCGGCTAGAAAGCGTACTCCCTGAGCGGGTGTATCACTCCCTTTACCCTTACTAGCGGAAAATGTTTTTAATCGAATCGCCGACGCATCTGCCTACGTTCACGAGCAAATTCAGCAAACGGCTGCTTCCGCACAGCAAATAGCAGCCGGATCTACGCAGGTGCTCCATGCCGTCAGCGATATGACCGTTTTTGCCAGCCAATCGGCTGCAAGCAGCAGCAATATTTCTTCTGCTTCCGTGCGTCAGCTGCAATCGCTGCAGATCATTGACCAGACGGCGGAATTTTTAAGTGGGTTAGTTGAAGAGCTCGGCAGCGTAACGGAAAAGTTAGCGAAGCAAGCGTGAGTGAGGCAGCAGACTGCATAGAAGTACATGATTTTATACACTGGATTAATGCTATAAATCTACTAAAAAATTATGTGCATACAAACGCTTAAAAAGTTTCTACAGACCTTTAGACCACTAATGTTTATATAAATCCCCTCCTTTAGAAAAATGAAGCGATCTAAAAAGAGGGGATTGATGCTTTTGTCTAAAAGCTAGTGTTAGTTATTTGTTGGAGAAGGAAATCTCGCTGCTTCAAAATGTGAGCCATCTTCGGATGTGACGATTGTACCAGCTATGCTGCTTTGAACAAAAACTTCAACGCGATCTCCAGCTTCTAAATTGTAAATAGTGGACACGGATACCGCATTAACAAACGGTGTGTTACCGCCAAAGAAATCGTTATCGATAGCGATAGCTGAGGTCCCATTTACCCGTATTTCTATACGAGTTCTATAATCTAGCATCTGGTCGTTAGGAGAGAATCCAATTGTAGCAATGATGGAATATACGCCATCTTTTTTGGGGCGGAAGGTAGAAGTAATCGGGTTATATTCATTTGCTAAATCAAATTGTTCAGTTGGGAAAACTGCTTTTACAAACGTATTTGCAGAAACATTTTGAGGCTTCGTTAAATTGAGCGCTCTAAATGCTGACTCCCGCATGCTTCCTTTTTTGTCTTTATCTTCTTTATATCTAGAAGCCCAATCATGTGATTCTTCATAGAAATCTTCATCGCGTCCATAAGTCCAAACTTATGATTCTTCAGAGCTACCTTCTTCACGTCCATAAGCCCAGCCGCGTGCTTCCTCAGGGGCATCTTCTTGAAACTGCTCTTTCTTATTGTTAAGGGAAGTTTTCTTCTTGTAAGGATAAGGTTTTTCTACATAATAGTTATCATCTTTATCATTGTAATGGAAATAATACTTTTTTATAATAATCACCCTTTCTTTGCAGCATTCTATACGGTATTCACTCATATAGGAAATGTTTGGATACTTGTCCGACAACTTTAGAACTGTTTTTTAAAATGAATACTATTAACCAATTTTAGTAAATTGATGTGCATGATCGAAAAACACCTCTTTCGAATAAAAGTCGAAGAGGTGTTTTAGGATTCGAATAGTATTTGATTCGACAGTCTACCCATAACCTGTATGTAAATGTCACTCTATCAGTCAACTGGGTGTACTTTTATAGCGCTGGGTCCTTTAGCTCCTTCTTGAATTTCAAACTCTACTTTTTGACCTTCTGACAGGTTTTTATATTCCTCATGGTCGATCGCATTGGAGTGAACGAACACTTCTTTTGATCCGTCTTCGGGTGTGATAAATCCAGATCCTTTTGATTCGTTGAATGATTTAACGGTCCCTTTATGTTTGCTCATTGAAAAATCCTCCTTATAAGTATAGAAATAAATTCATAGTAGTTTTTTACCCAAACGCTGAAATTTCAATCATTTTATGGCAGGTATACCGATTAGAAGAGTAGGGATAAAAGTAAATAGGGAGGGCTTAACAATTTTTTCATTTCGGTTATATTTTTATATTGTATGTGATATAACTATTGTTATAAAATGTAATCGTTAATTCTGCTACCTAAAGGAGATAAAGAAAAAAATGAGGGATGAGTTGTTATATATAGGGAAGAAAATTATCGATAATAAACAGGAATTAGCGATACAATTTTCTGATCTGATGGACTCTGAATATAAGCGGAAGCTTGTTTACCACGAAGAAAGCGAAGTTTTAAAATGGAGAGCAGAACTCATTGAGTATTTAGGCGAGTCGTTATTCGAAGAGCGCTCGGTCGTTTTAAAGAAAATCGTTCAGTGGGGTACAGATATAGGAAAAGTGGCTGTGGAAAACGGACTTTCTTTGAGTCAAACGTTAAAATCACTCGCGCTGTTTCGAACAGTGATATGGGGCGTTTTTACAGAAGAACTGCAGCAGAAGCAGTTTGCTCCTATTACGATGCTTGATGTAAGTAAAAAAATTGATCCGATGCTTGATCAGCTTAATCATATATTTGTCGAAATCTATGAAGAACATAATACGGAAACCATAAAACGCGCTTATGCAGCGCTAGAAGAATTATCAGTTCCCATCGTTCCTCTTTCTGAAGGAATCGCTGTGATGCCAATCGTTGGACAAATTGATACGCATCGTTCGCAGCTTATTATGGAAACGGCTTTAGAAAAAAGCGCTCAGCTGCAGCTGAGTTATTTAATATTTGATATTTCAGGTGTTCTTATCGTCGATACGATGGTAGCGGACAATATTTTTCAAATTGTAAAAGCCTTACAGCTTATCGGAACTAAAACGATGATTACCGGAATACGTCCGGAAATCGCGCAAACCGTTGTGGATTTAGGCGTCGATTTTGGAACAATTAAAACAAGAGCGACGTTAGAAAAAGGTCTTGAAGAAATAGGCTTTAGTAAACTGCCAGAAAACCCGCAAAGAAAAAAAGACAAATGGCGTTATTAATAAATTAAAAAACCCAGAGGCTGGGACAAAAATATTTTAGTTGAAGTTAAATCTGAACTATTAATCTGATTGATGGTTCGGGTTTTTTTGTTGTTATGGTGAACGTAGGTTTCATGTATGTGGCTGCTTCTAGCTGGTGATTGAAGGGCTTATATTGCAAAAAAATTAAGAGGAACTCACAGCGTGACATGTTACATTCTTTGTAAAAATGGGTACTGGTAAAAAGAAGCATTTCAAGTGCTTTTCAATTACATTAGCCGTCTAAAATTAATTAATTTTCAATTTCGAATAACATAAATTATTTAAATACTTAGACAAACAAATGAGGAAAATATATACTTATTAGTGTTGTCACGAAAAGATAAAGGGGAGAAACAAGGATGGATATCAAACGTCAAAACGTTGATTTTGGTAACTCAATTTTTCAAACGCTAGTGGATGGTTATTACTATGAAATTCCTACAAACGTAGTAGAAATCACAAAAGATCAGGCAGAGGGTCATTTTCCTTCAAGTGTAAATGAACCGGAATTACTTCTTCAAAATTTACTGATTTCTACAACAATTGAAGGAGTAGAAAAGTATTATTTAGTAGGAGACGCAGCAGAGAAACACGTGCTAGGCAATATCCATATTAATAAGTTACATAATAAAACTGAATCTGATATTCCTTATGTGACGTTTTTAGCTTCAGTTGCTTATTACAACATACTTAAAGGAAAAGACAAAGAGGATAATCATGTGACGATTAATTATTTCTCGACTATGCTTCCGATTTGGCTGCTTAAGAAAACAAATAAATTCAGTGAAATGCAGCAGAAGATGGCCGAACGTTTTCAAGGAGAGCACACGGTTACGGTATTGACTCCTGGATTAGAAAAAACGGTCACTGTGAACATTGAAACGAGCAAATGCCGTATTGAAAGCGAAGTTGCTCGCTGGGCGATCAAAAAAGATTTTGAATTACAAGATAGAGAAGAAGCAAATGCATTCAAACATTTTGAAACACTAATTGTAGATTTGGGCGGAGGCACGGTTGACCTTGCGCTGCTTCCTGCAGGGCTTCAAGCTCCTAAAAGCAGAAATTCGCTGAAGTGTCTTACGGATATTTCATATTTGAAGCATATTGAAAAGCTAAGAAATGAAAAACTGCTTGAGTATTTTGACGATGTTCGTTCATTAGAAGAATTTATTATTGCCAATATCCATAAAGCAAAAATGGAGCAAAGAGACGGCAATAGCGGGAAAAAAGTAGATCTCACGGAGCCTATTCACGCTTCGCTTAGAGAATACACGCAAATTTTATTAACGAAAGTTGAAAATCTATTTCCATCGCCAAAAGATAAAGTCTATAAATATATTTATATTGGAGGACTGGCTCCTATCCTTCAACAGTTTATTGCAGAGCAGATTGATAACATGTACGGGGAAGAAATCAGAGAAGAAAATCATCTTTTCTTGCCGGAGACGCGCAAATTAAATTTATACGGTCTTGAAATTTTAAGCAGACATGAAACAAACGCAGTTCACGTTTAAAAAGGGGGGAGCATATATGAGTCATCAAAACACTCGCCTTAAGGAAGCACTAGATGATTGGTACGGTCAGCTAAGCTCCCAAATGGCTGCACCATTTTATTTACTATCAAATGCGTTTCTGACAGCTGGCAATCTATCAGCAGATATGATGGGAGCAAGGGAAAAGACCGTAAGTAATGGAGATGAACGTGGAAATTTCACAATCGAAACTGCTGACATTCCGTTAGAAGTGTCTTCATTTCTGAAAGAAAAACAGCAGGCAAACGAGCTGCAGGACTATGTAGTAAGACTCATACAGCAAGACTTGCAAAAAATGAGCAAAGAAAATGAAGTGGAGACGTTAGTTCATTCACTTCGAAAAGAGCTGTTGGGCGAAATTGACTTACTAAAAAAAGAAATGAATTCACGTCTTGCTGCAAATCGTGAGAAGTATGAGGCCTCGCAGGCAAAGGAACTTCAGGATTATGTAGCGAAGCTTGTGGAACAAAACGGGCAGAAAGACAGCCGGGAAGAAGATTTTCAATCGTTAGTTCATTCATTAAGAGCCGAGCTGTTAGGCGAAATTCATTTGCTTAAAAAAGAGCTGGGCTCTGCGTCAGCTCCTTCTTATAAGCAGCTGAAACCCGTTAAAAATGAGGAAGAAGAAACATTTAAAGAAGGTCAATTAATTAAAAGTGAAAAAGTGACCGGAACCATTCAAGAAGATATCGATGTAGATTTCTAAACAGAAAGTAGAGGCGTAATATGCCTCTACTTTTATTATTTTTCTATTAAACATGAGGACGGAACAAAAGTGTTTTAGGTGAAGAAAGGTCCGAACGAGTTTGATTCTTGATTGTGAATCCAACTTGTTTGGCTTTTTATTGGTATGCTAAATGTAGGTTTCATGTGTTTAAATGCTTCTAGCTGTTGATTGGAGGGCAAGGCGAAGACTCCTGCGGGAAAAGCGGAACAGGTGAGACCCCGCAGGAGCGAAAGCGACGAGGAGGCTCATCGGCCGCCCGCGGAAAGCGAAGCCTTGCACGGAAATTAACAGCGGTCCAATGTAAAAGCTTTAGCGTATAAATCATAAAGCTCTTTTGTTTCTTTTTAGCATTTTTCGGACGTATAAGCAAAGATCGAATGTAACAATGGTGAAGATACTGCATTTTATCATAAACCAAAATAACGATTCGTTTATGCCAAATCCGCCAATGGAAGCTTTTAGTTCATTTAGCTGCCTGAGAATTAAATTTATGTCGTTTTCATAGGCCACAGTAAAAGATTTAATCACAAGCATGGTCATAATGACTGCTTCTACAGATATATATAGAACTTTTCTTGCTAGTTTAAGAGAAGGATTTACGTTTGATTTGGGAATTTTATAAAATATTTTCATCGCCTGTTTGCCTTTCAGTTATTTTGAGCTGTTTAAAAAGAGTAGTTTATTCTATAATTCTTTCCTTGGCTATAAAATCCTGTATGTATAGCAAGTTTAAAAAAAGCCCGCTAGAAAAGGTCATACACCGATTTTCTAGCGAGCTTCTTTAGTCAACATCCGTCTATTCACTTAGTATTGATCCTGAAAAAGCTTTCCAATCCTGCATAACGCTCTGCTTATCTTTAATGTTCTTCAGCCAGGGCGTTTGCTTTTGTCACATGAACTGTGCCAAACGGATGGTTTGGAGGAGCGTATATGGAGTAAAGCTTTAGCGGAGTGGTACCCGTATTGGTGACATCATGCCACGTTCCGGCAGGGATAAATATCGCATCATCATCGTAGACTTTTCGTTTAAAGGTTAGATTGTTTTTACTTTTGCCCATTTGAACAACGCCTTGCCCTTGTTCAATGCGCAGGAATTGATCAACGTTAGGGTGGATTTCTAAGCCGATATCTTCACCGGGTTTAAGACTCATTAACGTCACTTGTAAATGTGTTCCCGTCCATAAAGCAGTGCGGTACGTATTATTTTGCTTTGACGCTTCATTAATGTTAATAACAAATGGCCTTGGTCCGTAGTCCTTTAATTTACCGTTTCTTTGCTGAAACTGTTCGCTGGTGTGATAGTGATTCGGCACATAATAACTATATGGCTGCCAGCCGTAGTACACTGGGGTCTGCCACTGATGATAATAAGGTGTATAGTGCATACTCATTCTCCTTTTCTCGTTTAATTTTTCTTTTCATCCTATGCTTTTGTCAAAACGGTTGATACCATTTGCCTTTTTGTCCGCGGTCTTTATCCACTTCTTTTTTGCTGAAATCATGTGATTAATGATTTATCTGAGCCTTTCGACTGTTTTGCGGTAGTTAAAAAATACTTTCATCACTTTAATACGATAATTCATTAAAAAAAATATCGTATGAAAACGTTTTATTTGATATAATTTTAGGAGATGAAAATTATTTTAAAGGGTGACGTTCATTGAAAGAAAAAAAACTTCAAGAATTAACTGAACATCTTAATAATTTATTCAACAATTTAATTCATGGATCTATCACAGAAGGTGAATTTAATGAGCTGTCCGAAGAGCTTTACAGAAAGCAAACGAGGCTGCGCTATGAGATAGAGTGTGAGAAAGGTTCGTATTATAGAGAATATTTTAGAGGCTAAGGCTTTGTATTAGACTGCTTTATAAGAAATAAGAAAAGGCCTCCTAAATGGAGGCCTTTTCTTAACTTCTAACAGAAAGTGGAGTGATACTTTCTATTTCAATAAGTATATTAGTATATTGACTTTATAAAAAATAAAACTGTTGAAGCTATAAAACTCGCTATTCACCCCCAAAAACCTGTATGATAGGTTTAAGATTACCGCATATGAGATATATGTATAGTAAAAAGGGGTGATGAGCTGTGAAGTGGTATAAAGGAGTTGTCATGCAAGTCTTAATGACAGAAATCGAAACAGAAAGAGAGCATATGGTTATGTTAGGACTTACAGAAGGTTTTACAAGCCGTAATACAGTTCGAATCAGTCAAACCCTTGATTATTTATTAAATGAACTAAGGAAAGTGATGGCCGCAGATTAATCGTATTTTATATAAAAATGAAAAGAGCTGCTGACTTCACGGCAGCTCTTTATAAGTTGCCTTAACGTTTACTTTAATGTTTATGATACTATTTATACAGTTATCTTATAGCAAAGAAAATAGCGGAATCTATTATATATATCGTATAGTAGAAATCTAAAAGATGAGTTGAAAGCACCCGTGAAAAGGGAAGCTTAGATACATAAAGCAAACGCCGTACTAAGAATGGCGATGGAGGGTATAGTGAAATGGAATATCATATTAAAGAGGCCGCTGCAAAGGTAGGGCTGCCTACGCATACGCTTCGATACTACGAACAGCAGGGGCTTTTACCTTTTATAAAAAGAGATGAAAACGGAAATCGTATTTTTAGCGAGTCCGATATCGAGTGGCTAGAATTTATTATTTGCTTACGAAAAACGGATATTGCTCTTTTAGAATTACGTAAAATTGTTGAATTAACACAAGAAGGCGATGATACAATCGGTTTGCGCAAGCAGATATTTGAAAAGCATAGAGAGAAAATGATGGAAAAACAAAGAGAGCTGGACGCAGCTTTTAGAAAAGTTGAAACGAAAATTGATTATTATGATAAATTAGAGCAAAAGTATCAGGAAGAGCTTTCATTTAAAGCCTAATTTACCGTTTGTTTTTCTTATTTTATAAAGAATAAAAAGCGGGCAGCTAATTCAATTAGCTGCCCGCTTTTCTTCTAAACTTACAGTGTAGAGATATCAATAACAAATCGATAGCGAACATCGCTGCGAAGAACGCGTTCGTACGCTTCATCTACTTGATTCGCATCGATAACTTCAATCATAGGGGCAACGCCGTGTTCAGCCGCAAAATCAAGCATTTCTTGTGTTTCACGAATGCCGCCTACAAGTGAACCAGCAATGCTGCGACGTCCCATGATAAGTGAGAATACGCTGTATTGATCTGGGTTAGCCGGTGCGCCAACATTAACAAGCGTTCCATCTACGCGAAGTAAAGATAAGTATTGATCCACGTTCAGGTTAGCCGATACCGTGTTTAAGATAAGGTCAAAGCGACCTGCTAATTCTGTGAATGTCGTCTCATCACTTGTCGCAAAATAATGGTCTGCGCCAAAGCTTAGAGCTTCTTCTTTTTTATTGTTAGAACGGCTCAGTACGGTTACTTCAGCACCCATTGCATGTGCAAATTGAATCGCTACATGTCCAAGACCGCCCATTCCCACGATCGCAACTTTCTTGCCAGGACCGGCATTCCAGTGCTTTAACGGAGAAAATGTTGTAATCCCTGCACATAGAAGCGGACTTGCTGCATCCATACTTAAATTATCAGGAATACGAACAACGAATCCTTCTTTTACGACGATTTTTTGGCTGTAGCCCCCGTATGTACGGTTTCCGTCATAATCCAATGAATTATACGTTTGAACAACGCCTTTTGTACAGTATTGCTCATCACCGTTCACACAGTACTCGCACTCTCCGCAAGAGTCAACGAAACATCCAACGCCAACGCGATCGCCAACCTTGTATTTTGTTACGTTTTCTCCAACCGCTTCAACTACTCCTGCGATTTCATGACCAGGAACCATCGGGAACATTCCGCCGCCCCACTCATCAAATGCACTATGAATATCAGAGTGACAGATACCGCTAAACTTAATATCAATTAAAACGTCGTCTGCTCGCAGTTCTCTGCGTTCAATTGTCGTGTTCTCGAATTTTGCCTTTGCATGCGGCGCACTTAGAACACGTGATGTTGTTGTATGTTGATGATTATTACACATAAGTAAAAACACAATCCTTTCGTATTAAACATAACCAGTTGCTAGCACAATGGCATTCACTGACTACGCTTGATGTATTTAAAAGCTACAACACTAGCTTAAACGTTAAAGTCGACTTTAAAGCAAGAGTTTTTTTAAAAAATTTTGCTTTCTATGATTTTATGAAAAAAGGAGAGTAAGGAATAGTGTAGCAGCTTTTTATCTATGTTTAGTTAAAAGAAATTCTTCAAGGGTGCGAACGGCGGCGTGTTCATCGATTCCACCTGTCAGTAAGGTAATTTCATCTCCTTCTTTAACAGCTAGCTCCATAACCTTCATTATGCATTTGGCATTCGCAGATTTTCCGTCTTTCGCAAGAAGAATGTTACTTTTAAAAAAGAAAGCTTTATGTACAAATAAAGCTGTATGTCTAGCCTGAAGTCCGCCGGGGAGTTGCACCATAATCCTTTTAATCAGCATAGTATTTCTCCTTTTTTGTTTTTTAAAGCTATAAAACTAGCTTAAACGTTAAAGTCTACTTTAAGGCAAGAGGTAATTTGGATAAAAAGAGGAAAGGGAAGAAAAGGTAAGCCTAATGTTAATGCACATAGTGATCCTGCTGTTAGTATGAGGGAATGCGAGCGAAGCGCACTGCCGCTTTTAAAGGAAAGTTCTCATAAATCCTTTTGTTGGATAAGCAAAAAACGTAAGAAGAGACCCTAAAAAAGAAAGAAAAATGATGAAATACTAAGCAAATGAGAAGATTTGCTTCTTTTAACAGGTATGTGTACGTTTTCATGTGGAATGTTTCCGTTTCCACTGACTTTGTCAAACAGCAGACAATTGTTGATAATAGAGCTATATAAGAGGCAAAGGGGACAATGAAATGAAAAAATCTATTTCAAAAATAGAACAGTTCATAACTGAATTTAAAACGTCAATGACAAGCTATGGAGAAGCTATTATAAAAGTAAAAGGAAACTGATTATAAAAAGGATGCAGGTCATTTTTTTATAAATCTATTCCATAAATTCATACTAAATAATCATACTATTAAAATAAGAAATATAACTTTGCTCATAAAAGCTTTATCTATTGTTGAAATAACAGTAGATAAAGCTTTTTTTTGTGGTTATATAAGTGGATACGATATCTTTTATAAGTAGCATTTTTAGAAGGAATAAGCTTTTAGGCAGATGCAGTGTATAAAAAATTCTGAAATTTTATCATTGACTGAAAGCGTTTTTAATATTAATATTAATTCAAACTTAACCAATATTTAACCAACACATAACAAAAGAGTTTTTTTATCTACAAATGAAATCGATTTCATTTATAGAGTTATAGGATTGTTAAGTTTTATCACTATCTATTGCTAGTGAGGCAGCATTACACAATAAGGGGAAAAGAGGAATCAAAATGGGAAACGAAAATATTCTGTGGGGAATTGCTCCAATCGGCTGGAGAAATGATGATATTCCTGAAATTGGTGCAGAAAACACATTGCAGCATCTGTTAAGCGATATCGTCGTAGCGGGCTTTCAAGGAACAGAAGTGGGAGGTTTTTTTCCTGAACCAAGCATATTAAACAAAGAGCTTGAGCTTCGAAATTTAAGAATTGCGGGTCAATGGTTTAGCAGTTTTATCATTCGTGATGGGATAGAGGAGACGTTAAGTTTATTTCACAAACATTGTCAGTATCTACAGGAAGTGCATGCTGACGTGGCGGTCGTATCTGAGCAAACTTACAGTGTTCAAGGGATTGAAAGAAATGTTTTTGCTGAAAAACCTTATTTCAGTGATCAAGAATGGGAAGCTTTATGTGCAGGATTAAATGAGCTGGGAAAAATCGCAGCAGAATACGGTTTACGTCTTGTCTATCATCACCATATGGGAACAGGTGTACAGACATTAGCTGAAATTGATCGGTTAATGGAAGGAACGGACGCAAATCATGTTCATCTTTTATATGATACGGGACATATTTATGTTTCTGACGGAGACTATATGGAGCTATTACATAAACATATAGATCGTATTAAACACGTTCATTTTAAAGATGCAAGAAGAAACGTACTGGAGCAGTGCAAGCGAGAAGGAAAGTCATTTTTGCAGTCGTTTCTAGCCGGTATGTTTACCGTGCCGGGTGATGGATGTGTAGATTTTACAAACGTGTATAAAGCGTTAGTTGACTATAATTACAAAGGATGGATTGTGGTTGAGGCGGAACAGGACCCTTCCATTGCGCATCCATTGGAATATGCTTTAATGGCCCGAAAGTACATTAACGAAAAGTTAGTTATTCATTCTTAAAATAAGACGGGGGAATTAGCATGGGTAAACAGGGAAATCAACATTCATTTTTACGTACGATCATTTTAGTTTCTACGTTTGGTGGACTGCTTTTTGGATATGACACGGGAGTTATTAACGGGGCACTGCCTTATATGTCTGAATCTGATCAATTGAATCTCAACTCTTTTACTCAAGGTCTTGTAACGAGCGCTCTGTTATTTGGTGCTGCATTTGGTGCAGTGATAGGCGGCAGGCTAGCAGATTATAACGGGCGGCGTAAAACGATTCTGTATCTCGCCATTCTATTTTTTGTTTCCACAATTGGATGTACAATTTCGCCAAACGCAGCCGTTATGATTCTTTGCCGTTTCCTATTAGGACTTGCTGTAGGGGGCGCATCTGTTACCGTACCGACATATTTAGCTGAAATGTCACCAGCTGAAAGCAGAGGGAAAATGGTAACTCAAAATGAACTTATGATTGTTACTGGTCAACTTCTTGCCTTTACGTTTAACGCGATTATCGGAAATATGCTAGGAGAAAACCCTCACGTTTGGCGATATATGCTGCCAATCGCTGCCATTCCAGCTGTCTTTTTATTCTTTGGCATGCTTAGAGTACCAGAAAGTCCGCGCTGGCTTGTGTCAAAAGGGAAAAATAACGAAGCGCTAACGGTTCTTCAAAAGATACGAGAAAGTAAACGAGCCAAATCAGAGCTGCAGGAGATTGAGAGCGCTTACGAGAAAGAAGCAAAAATGGAAAAAGCAACGTTTAAAGACTTAACAACTCCGTGGGTTCGAAGAGTCGTTTTCCTTGGTATTGGAATTGCTGTCGTACAGCAAATTACCGGCGTAAATTCCATCATGTATTACGGCACTGAAATTTTAAAAGACGCAGGTTTTCAAACAGAAGCTGCTCTTATTGGAAATATCGGAAATGGAGTCATATCTGTTTTAGCCACGTTTGTAGGGATTTGGCTGCTAGGTAAAGTTGGACGCAGACCAATGCTTATAACGGGATTGGTGGGAACGACTACTGCCCTGCTGCTGATTGGTATATTTTCTCTTGTATTTGAAGGATCTGCGGCACTTCCATATATCGTATTAGCACTAACGATTACGTTCCTCGCGTTTCAGCAGGGAGCTATATCCCCGGTAACGTGGCTAATGCTTTCGGAAATTTTCCCTTTACGATTAAGAGGCTTAGGGATGGGTGTTACCGTATTTTGTCTGTGGGGAATTAACTTTCTTGTAGGGTTAACGTTTCCTGTTTTACTGGCCAGCATTGGCTTATCCACTACGTTTTTTGTTTTTGTTGTACTCGGAATCGGAGCGATTTTATTTGTTAAAAAGTTTTTACCAGAAACGAAAGGGCTTACACTTGAAGAACTGGAGCAAAGGTTCCGCAGCTATGATAATGAAGACGCTGACGTCATGAATGACAATAAAATTATTTAAGTAAAGAATGGAGAGAATGATTATGAAACTATGTTTTAACGAAGCAACAACATTAGAAAATTCAAATCTTGTAAAGGACCTTGAGTATTGCAACAAGCACGGATATGATTATATCGAAATTCGTACAATGGATAAGCTGCCTGAGTATTTAGAAAGCCACTCAATGGATGATTTAGCACAGTTTTTTAATGAAAATCATATTAAACCGCTAGCGCTGAATGCTTTAGTCTTCTTTAATAACCGCAGTGAAAAAGAGTACAAGGAAGTGATAGAAGAGTTTAAAAGTATGCTAGAAACCGCTCAAAAGATAGGTGCTCCCTATATTGTAGCCGTTCCTTTAGTAACGGAACAAAAAATAGTAAAAGCAGAGATTAAGAATAGCTGCGTACAAGTGCTGAATGAATTATCGGAATTGGCTGAACCTTACGGAGTTAAAATCGCCGTTGAGTTTGTAGGACACCCTCAGTGCACGGTTAATACATTTGATCAAGCTTATGATATTGTTCAAGCTGTAAACCGCGATAACGTAGGCTTAGTACTTGACTGCTTCCACTTCCATGCAATGGGATCAAAACTAGAAGACTTAAAACAAGCGGATATTTCTAAAATATTTATCGTTCATATTGATGACACGGAAGATTTTCCTATTGGCTTCTTAACAGATGAAGACCGAGTATGGCCAGGTCTAGGAGCAATTGATTTAGCTGCTATTTTCTCAACATTAAAGGAAAAAGGCTATGATGACGCGGTATCTGTAGAGCTATTTCGACCTGAATATTATCAATTAAACGCGGAAGAAGCAATTAAGACGGCTAAAGAGACAACCATTAAGGCTATCTCGGAATACTACAGCTTTCAAACAACAAAATCATATTCATGATAAGGAGTGTCAGTCGGTGACGTTAGTATCTTCAAAACTAGTATCAATGAAAGATATGCTTCATGCCGCTAAAAAAGGAAACTATGCGGTTGGTCAGTATAATATTAACAGCCTGCAGTGGGCACAGGCCATTTTACAAGCTGCCGAAGAGGAAAAAGCGCCTGTCATTGCAGCCGTTTCAGACAGGCTTGTGGACTATTTAGGCGGATTTAAAACGATTGTAGGCATGATTGAAGGCTTGTTAGACGAAATGAACATTACAGTTCCTGTCGCGCTTCACTTAGATCACGGTATGAGTGTAGAAAGATGTAAAAAAGCTATCGACGCTGGGTTTAGCTCGGTCATGTTTGACGGTTCTCACTATCCAATTAATGAAAATATTTCCATGACTAAGCAAGTAGTAGACTATGCTACTGCTCAGTATGTCTCCGTTGAAGCCGAAGTCGGAACAGTCGGAGGCATGGAAGACGGGCTTGTTGGCAACATCGTGCACGCTGACCCTGCCGAATGTCTGCGTCTTGTAAAAGAAACGGGAGTCGATGCTTTGGCGGCTGCTTTAGGTTCAGTTCACGGACAGTACCAAGGCGAACCGCAGCTAGGCTTTGATGAAATGAAAGAAATAGCTGACTTAACAGATGTACCGCTGGTTTTACACGGCGGTTCGGGTATACCAAACTATCAAATTCAAAAAGCAATAGCTCTTGGACATGCGAAAATCAATGTGAACACAGAGTGCCTTCAGGCCTGGACGCGCGCTGTCCGTCAAACATTGGAAAGCGACAGTGCAGTGTATGATCCGCGAACCATTCTTACACCGGGAAAAGAAGCGGTTATGGCGACTGTAAAAGAGAAAATGAGAGAGTTTCATACAAGTCATAAGGCTTAATAAAAAAGAGGCTGGGACAAAAGCATTATAGTTGAAGCAAGATCCGAACGATGAATGGAGATTCTTGATGGAGAATCAAACTCGTTCGGATTTTTTCATGGTGATGATGAGCGTAGGTTTCAGGTATGTAGTTGCTTCTAGCTGTTGATTGGAGGGGAAGGCGAAGGCTCCTGCGGGAAAAGCGGAAGAGGTGAGACCCCGCAGGAAGCGAAGCCTTGCACGAAAATCACCAGCGGTGCAACAAACGATTTATACTAGCTTATGTATCTAACTTGTTTGTCTTTAGCTGGAATTGATGTAGTTATGTCTCAAACTCTCTTTGTTTTAGCAGTTACTCTTCTAGAAAATGCCTTTTGTAAAGGTTATAATAGTAAGTAACAAAAAAGCGAAAAGAAAGATAAATGGGAGAGGTAGAAATGTTAAAAACGAAGCGAATTCAACAAATTCAAGAGTATGTTTTTGAACATGAATCTGTCTCATTAGATGATTTGGTTTCGGTGTTTGAAGTCTCTAAAAACACGATTCGACGCGACGTTCAAAAGTTAGTGGATGAAGGGCATATTAAAAAAGTATATGGCGGAGTAGCCGTTAACCATGTGAAGCTTGAATCATTTAATGAAAGACAAACAAGAAATCAGTTTCAAAAGCGTTTAATTGCCAAAACGGCAGCCCAGTACGTAGAAGACGGAGACGTCATCTTTATTGATTCAGGAACCACCACGTTAGAAATGATTGAATTTCTAAAAGACAAATCAATAACGATTGTTACCAATAGTTTAGATGTTATAGTAAAAGCCTTGCCTTTTGATGCGTTAAAAGTAATTTCTACGGGCGGCTATCTTGAGCGTGAAACTCAATCATTTTCAAGCTTTAACCATGCCAATCCTGTAAAGAACTACAACTTTGATAAAGTATTTATGGCTTCTACGGGTATTTCCATATCAAATGGCGTTACCAATTCATCGCCCGTTGAAAGTGAAATCAAAGAAACGGTCATAAAAAGAAGTACAAAAGTGTTTTTATTAGCAGATCATACAAAATTTGATAAGTATGCAATGATTACGTATTGTCAGCTGCATGAAGTGGATTATTTAATTACAGATAAAGTGGACGTCAGCTATCAGCACTATGCAAAAGAAAATGAGATTACACTTATCCTTGCGGAAGAATAAGTGTTTTTGAGTTATTATACATATGCTTAGATCTAGAGCCAGTAGGCATACATAGAAGTATGCCTTTTCTTTTTTCTTCATATCGTGCTCCTCTATAAAGCGGTTACAGTGAATGAAAAGATAAACTAACAAAATTTTTAAAAAAGTGTTTACAAAGTAAACTGAATATTATAAACTAGGTTCATAGATAAGAAAGCGCTTTTAAAATTAGATGAAATCGATTTCATTGAACGAAGCTAAATGTATAATAAGATTGGTTTTACAAGTAAGACAGAACATGAAAAATTGATGGGGAAGTTAAGGATGGAGTTTGAAAAATATTTTTTTAACACCAAATGAAATCGATTTCATTAGAAAGTGGAATTTATGATGAATTTTCGAGCTTTTCTCCATCTTCAAGTATTAAAAAGTACAGGGATTGAAAGTATTTGTCTCATCGCTAAATAGGAGCTAAAACAAAGGAAAGAGCTAGGAAGTAAGAGGATAGAACCTCATTTATCGCATAGAATGAAATCGATTTCATTTAAAAAAGAAAAAAGGGTAGAAAAATCAATCTGATGGTGATTAATTTCAGAAGATAAGGTAGGAAGGTATATGAAAACGATAAGGTTAACAACTAGTCAAGCTTTAGTAAAATTTCTAAATCAGCAATATGTAGAGTTTGATGGAAAAAAAGAGCGTTTCATCAAAGGAGTATTCACCATTTTTGGACATGGAAATGTGGTGGGGATCGGGCAAGCGCTGCAGGAAAACCCAGGGGAGCTTGAAGTGTATCAAGGCAGAAACGAGCAGGGAATGGCTCATGCTGCAGTAGCTTTTGCAAAACAAAAACATCGAAAGCAAATCATGGCCTGCTCTTCTTCCGTTGGTCCAGGCTCAGCGAATATGGTTACATCGGCTGCGACGGCTACTGCAAACAATATTCCGGTGCTGCTTTTGCCAAGCGATGTGTTTGCAACTCGCCAGCCGGATCCGGTTCTTCAACAAATTGAACAAACGCATGATTTATCTCTTTCTACAAATGATGCCTTCCGGTCCGTCAGCAAGTACTGGGATCGAGTCAGCCGTCCAGAACAGCTGATGTCGGCTATGATCAATGCGATGCGTGTATTAACAGATCCGGCAGATACAGGAGCCGTTACAATCGCGCTGCCGCAGGATGTACAAGGGGAAGCGTGGGATTTTCCAGAAAGTTTCTTCCGTGAGCGTACCCACTTGATTGAACGCCGCGAGCCTTCGCAAGAAAGTATTAGAAATGCGGTGGAGCTGATTAAATCAAAGAAAAAGCCTCTTCTTATTTTAGGAGGCGGCGTTCGTTATTCAGAGGCTGCGGATACATTTGCTGCATTTGCTGAAAAGTTTCATATTCCGTTTAGCGAAACGCAAGCTGGAAAAAGCGGTCTTGAAAGCAATCACCCTTTAAATCTAGGAGGAGTTGGCGTAACGGGTAACAGCGCTGCTAATAAAATAGCACAATCCGCGGATTTAATTATTGGTGTGGGGACACGTTTCACAGATTTTACGACTTCTTCAAAGCTGTTTTACGCTGAGACGGATGTGTTAACCATTAATATTTCTGAATTTCACGCGTCAAAACTGGAGGCTACCAAAATTGTCGCGGATGCCAAAGTGGGTCTTGAAGCTCTTTCGTCTGCGTTAGAAGGCTACAAATCAGGCTATGAAACTGAAATTGAAGAAGCTAAATCAGAGTGGAATGAAGAGCTGACTCGTCTAAAAAACATTGCATACACAGGCGAAGAATTTGTTCCGGAAATCAAAGGGCATTTTGATCAAAGCCTGTCGGAATATAAAGATAGCCTGAGCACAGAACTTGTCCAAACGACTGTGCTTGGTAAAGTAAACGAACTAATTGCACCTGATTCTATTATTACATGTGCAGCGGGAAGCCTCCCGGGTGACCTTCAGCGCATGTGGATCTCAAAGGAACGTAATACGTATCACCTTGAATACGGATATTCATGTATGGGCTATGAAATTGCTTCTGCCTTGGGCGCTAAGATGGCTGAGCCGGATAAAGAAGTGTATGCGATGGTAGGAGACGGAAGCTACTTAATGCTTCATAGTGAGCTGGTAACGAGCATTCAAGAAGGAATTAAAATAAATATTGTTCTTTTTGATAATTCAGGCTTTGGCTGCATCAACAACTTGCAAATGGATAATGGAATTGAAAGCTTCGGCACAGAATTCCGCGTTCGTAATCCACGGACGGGGCAGCTTGATGGAGATATTATGCGCATCAACTTTGCTCAATCTGGAGCTGCGTACGGAGCAAAAACATATGAAGTGTATACGATGGAAGAGCTTGAATGTGCCATTGAAGATTCAAAAAAGCAAAGTGTTAGTACACTGATTGACATTAAAGTTCTTCCAAAAACAATGACGGACGGCTACGATTCTTGGTGGCATGTAGGAGTAGCAGCCGTATCTGAAAGCTCAGACGTTCAAACGGCGTTTGAAGGCAAAGAAAGCCAGTTGCAAAAAGCAAGAAAATATTAAGCTCTTAAAAAACTAGAAGCTTTAGCAAAGAGTGTCCCTAGCATAAACACGTTAAAAAATAAAAAATAGAAAGGTGTGGAAAGTAATGGCTGATTTAATCGTACCAACAAAAACAGCTGACAGTGATGGAAACGTGCTAAGCATCACCCCACAATCTGCAGGATGGGAGTACATTGGCTTTGACGTTTACTCATTAAAAAAAGGTCAAAAGCTTAAAAAGAACACGGAAAATCAAGAGATTTGTATTGTGATTTTAACCGGTAAGTCCAACGTTTCTACAAAAGAAGAGAAATGGGAAAATATCGGACAGCGAATGGATATCTTTGAAAAAATCCCTCCGTACTCCGTATATGTATCGAATGATGATCACTATGAAGTAGAAGCTGTAACCGACTTGGAAATTGCGGTGTGCGCAGCACCTGGAAAAGGTACATACCCTGCTCGTTTAATTACGCCGCAGGATGTGGGCGTAGAGCATCGCGGAGCAGGAAATATCGCGAGACAAGTCCATAACATTCTTCCAGAACAAAAGCCGGCTGATAGTTTGCTAGTAGTCGAAGTGTTTACGCCGGAAGGAAACTGGTCAAGCTATCCTCCTCATAAGCATGATCAAGATAACTTGCCGCATGAATCGTATTTAGAGGAGACGTACTATCATAAAGTTAACCCTGGACATGGATTTGCGATTCAACGGGTATATACGGACGATCAATCTCTAGATGAAACGATGATCATTAAAGATGGAGATGCAGTCTTGGTTCCTAAAGGGTATCACCCGGTATCTGCTCCTCCGGGTTATGAAGTTTATTATTTAAACGTCATGGCTGGTCCTGTTCGAACATGGAAATTTAATAATAGCAAAGATCATGAATGGATTATGGAAGAAAAATTAGCATTAAAGTAAGGAGAAGACGTGACTATGAGTTATTTAACATTCGATTCGCAAAAGCGATTTGACCTTCTTGCAGTAGGAAGGCTTTGCATCGACTTAAATGCAAATGAATTTAATCGCCCGATGGAAGACACGATGACGTTTACAAAATACGTAGGAGGATCTCCTGCTAATATCGCCATTGGTCTTTCTAGACTTGGAATGAAGACAGGCTTTATTGGAAAAGTGTCAGATGACCAAATGGGCCGCTTCAGCACCAGATATTTAAATCAACATAACATCAACACAGAAGGCATTGTAGTTGATCAAACAGGAGCCGTAACGGGACTGGCCTTTACTGAAATTAAAAGTCCTGAAGAATGCAGCATCCTTATGTACCGTGATAACGTGGCAGATTTAAAGCTTGATCCGACGGAAGTTTCTGAAGAGTACATCAAGCAATCAAAATCGCTGCTCATCTCTGGAACGGCTCTTGCTAAAAGACCTTCAAGAGAAGCAGTGTTTCTTGCTCTTGAATACGCGAGAAAACATAGCGTGGTTGTATTCTTTGACGTTGACTACCGTCCGTACACGTGGGAGTCAGAAGCTGAAACGGCAGTCTATTATAATTTAGCAGCAGAGAAATCAGACGTGATTATCGGTACGCGAGAAGAATTCGATATGATGGAAAAGCTTTTAAATTATGAAGAATCAAATGATCAAGTTACAGCTGAACGATGGTTTTCTCATCATGCTAAGATTGTCGTCATCAAGCACGGGGGAGAAGGGTCGATTGCTTATACGAAAGACGGCCAGTCTCATCGAGGCGGCATCTTTAAAACAAAAGTGCTCAAAACATTTGGAGCTGGCGACTCCTACGCATCTGCTTTTATTTACGGGTTAATGCAAGGGTTTACAATTCCTGAAGCTATGAGATTTGGCGGTGCTTCTGCTTCCATCGTTATTTCAAAACACAGCTCTTCCGATGCAATGCCAACTGTAGAAGAAATTAAGCAGTTTATGGAAACAGCTGAAGAAGTACTGCAACAAGCGTAATCAAAAATTGAGAGGAGAATGAACATGACACAAACAACAGTAAAAACAGTAAAAAACTATATTGGCGGCGAATGGGTGGATTCATCTACAAGTCTTACAGAACCAGTTTATAACCCTGCAACGGGTGAAGTTATTGCAGAGGTGCCTCTTTCAACAAAAGCAGATGTAGATCAAGCGGTGCAAGCTGCGAATGAAGCCTTCAAAGGATGGTCAAAAACTGCGGTGCCAAAACGTGCGCGTATCTTATTTAAATATCAGCAGCTATTAGTAGATAACTGGGACGAATTAGCAAAACTTGTGACGCTTGAAAACGGAAAAAGCTTTAATGAAGCGCGCGGAGAAGTACAGCGCGGAATTGAATGCGTAGAATTTGCAGCAGGTGCTCCTACGTTAATGATGGGAAAACAGCTTCCTGACATTGCAACTGGCATTGAGTCTGGCATGTATCGTTATCCAATCGGCGTTATTGGCGGGATCACGCCGTTCAACTTCCCAATGATGGTTCCTTGCTGGATGTTCCCTCTTGCGATTGCTTGCGGTAATACATTTGTATTAAAGCCGTCTGAGCGCACGCCGCTTTTAGCAGCAAGATTAGTAGAATTATTTGAAGAAGCTGGATTGCCAAAAGGCGTATTAAACATTGTAAACGGCGCGCATGATGTGGTAAATGGCCTTCTTGAACATAAATTAGTGAAAGCTATTTCGTTTGTAGGTTCGCAGCCAGTAGCTGAATATGTGTATAAAAAAGGTACAGAAAACTTAAAGCGTGTTCAAGCATTAGCGGGTGCTAAAAACCACTCAATCGTATTAAACGATGCTGACTTAAACGTAGCAACAAAACAAATTATCGGAGCTGCTTTCGGATCAGCAGGTGAACGCTGCATGGCAGCATCTGTCGTAACGGTGCAAGAAGACGTGGCAGATGAATTAATTTCACGACTTGTTCAAGAGTCAAACAACATCGTAATTGGAAACGGATTAGAAAAAGATGTTTTCTTAGGACCGGTTATTCGTGAAAACCATAAAGAACGTACGCTTAGCTATATTGAATCTGGCGTAGAAGAAGGAGCTCGCTTAGTTCGTGACGGCCGCGAAGATCATGCAGTAAAAGAGAACGGCTATTTTGTTGGACCAACTATTTTTGATAACGTTACACAAGAAATGAAAATCTGGCAAGATGAAATCTTTGCACCGGTGCTTTCTATCGTGCGTGTAAAAACGTTGGAAGAAGCAATTGACGTTGCCAATAACTCTCGATTCGCAAACGGAGCTTGTATCTATACAGACAGCGGCGCAAGCGTACGCGAGTTCCGTGAAAATATTGAGTCGGGCATGCTAGGAGTGAATGTAGGGGTGCCGGCACCTATGGCGTTCTTCCCATTCTCAGGCTGGAAAGACTCTTTCTACGGCGATCTTCATGCCAACGGTACGGACGGCGTAGAGTTCTATACAAGAAAGAAAATGGTTACGGCACGCTACTAAGAATTTACTTATCGTACTATGGGATACTAGCGACATTTGCTGGTACCCTGTAGTACAATCTAATAAAAAATAAAAGTCGGTTTTTTCGCAGTAACAAAATGGAAGTGATTAGTTGAGTGCTATAAGTACCGTCAAAGATAAGTATCTTTTTGCAGCTGTTTCGTTTATCTTTTGGTTCTCGCAGTTTATTTACGTACCTATTTTGTCTCCTTATATGGAAGAGCTGGGAGGCAAGTATGCCTTTATTGGTTTAGTGTTAAGCAGCTATGGACTCATGCAGCTGTTATGTCGCCTTCCGCTCGGGATCTTTTCAGACTTTGTGAAAATGAGAAAACCGTTTGTTATCTTCGGCATGGTAGCCAGCATGTCCAGCTGCCTGCTATTTTCGTTGACCGATAGCTTAATAGGCGTGTTTATATCACGGTGTTTAGCTGGATTGGCAGCGGCAACGTGGGTTGCCTTTACGATTTTATATTCATGCTACTTTGAACGTGAAAAAACTACTCGTGCTATGAATATCATCTCATTTATAGTGGTTTTGGCTCAGCTTTTGGGTATGAGTTTAAGCGGTTACATCGTGAGTAAGTGGGGATGGCACGCTCCGTTTTGGATAGGGACGATCTTGAGTGTAATAGGCGCCGTTCTTTCTCTTTTCATTCACGAGCCTAAACAGAACATAAAGAGATCACCTATAAAGCTTAAGGAATTAATAGGCGTAATAAAAGAGCCTTCGCTATTAAAAATTTCGCTGCTGTCTATTTTAGCACACAGCATTATTTTCACGACTATGTTTGGTTTTACTCCTGCGTACGCATTAAGCGCAGGGTTTAGAGAGAGAGAGCTGAGTTTGATTGTCTTTTCCTTTATGATCCCTCATGCAGCTGCTCCTCTTATTATGGAAAAGCTATTTGTTTGGCGCTTTGGAAAATGGAGCATCTTGAAGGCCGCATTTTTTCTGGCCGCATTCTTTACCTGTATGATTCCTATGACGGAAAATAAACTTTTGCTTTGTATCATTCAAAGTGTGAACGGTTTTTCATTAGGATTAGTGTTTCCTCTTATGTTAGGAATGTCTATTGAAAGAATAGCTGTAGAAAAAAGAGCTACGGCGATGGGAGTCTACCAAGCGCTGTATGCGTTAGGAATATTCGGAGGTCCTTTTGCTGCAGGAATATTAAATTCTTGGATGGGACTTAAAGCAGGCTTCTTTTTTGCAGCAGCCTTAGGGTTAACTGCTACTGTTTTTGCAGCGGCATGGGATAAGAAAGAAGCGTCATATAAAGTTTTTAAGGCAAAATAAAAAGTATGGCAGCAAGCATCTATTTCTATTTTTAAGCACTATTATTTAAGTTCACATATTAAAGGAGGCCATTGATTATGGTATTAAAAATTGGCGTTATTGGAACAGGAGCAATTGGACAAGATCATATTAGAAGAATTACCAATACATTATCAGGCGGCAAAATTGTTGCGGTTACGGATGTAAATCAAGAACAAGCAAAAGCTGTTGTAAAAAATCAAAATTTGGATGCCGTTATTTATGATGACGGACATGAGCTGATTAAGTCAGAAGATGTAGATGCAGTTGTTGTTACGTCTTGGGGACCGACGCACGAGGAGTTTGTGCTGGCAACGATTCAAGCTGGAAAACCTGTATTTTGCGAAAAGCCGCTTGCTACAACAGCAGAGGGCTGCAAAAGAATCGTTGACGCTGAAATTACACACGGCAAGCCATTGGTGCAAGTCGGCTATATGCGCCGCTATGATACAGGGTATCGCGCTTTAAAGAAAGTGATTGAAAGCGGGCAAATTGGTGAAGCATTAATGGTTCACTGCGCACACAGAAATCCTACGGTACCTGATACATACACGGGCGATATGTCAATTGTTGATACATTCATCCACGAAATTGACGTGTTGCGCTGGTTATTAAATGACGATTATGTATCTGTTCAAATCGTGGCACCGCGAAAAACGAGCAAGGCACTTGAACATCTGCAAGATCCAATCATGGTGCTGCTTGAAACAAAGCAAGGCGTCCGAATTGATGCTGAGGTTTTTGTAAACTGCCAGTACGGCTATGATATTCAATGTCAAGTAGTAGGAGAAACAGGAATTGCCAACTTACCTGAACCTTCAAGCGTCGTGTTACGCAGTGAAGCAAAAAAATCTACTGAAATTTTAGTAGATTGGAAAGATCGATTCATTGACTCTTATGATACAGAGCTGCAAGACTGGATTAATTCAACGCTTAAAGGCGAAGTGAATGGACCAACTGCTTGGGATGGTTATGTTGCGGCCGTTACTTCAGATGCTTGCTTAGAAGCAAAAAAATCAGGAAACATTGTTCCTATTTCGTTAGGTGAACGTCCGGATTTTTATTATAAAACGTTAACCGCAGCCGGCAAACTGTAAGCGTAAAAACGTTTTGCTTACGAAACAGCTTAATTAAAACTTAGGGGATGGACACGTCTAGTGTGCATAAAAGAAAGGGGAGTTTTACATTGCGTTTAGCATATGATCCGTCACATTACCGTGATAATACAAGTTTAAAAGATACGATTGATACAGTTGCAAGATTAGGTTATGAATACGTAGAGTTATCTCCGCGTAAAGATTTTATTTGGTTTTATGAATACCCAAAAGTTGATAAACAGCGTATAAAAGACTTAAAAAGATACTGTGCCGATGCTGGTGTGAAAATTTCTTCTGTGCTTCCGGTGCAGCAGTGGTCTTCACCAAATGAGCAGGAACGCGAAGCGGCAGTAAGGAACTGGAAGCGTACAATTGAAATTACTTCTGAGCTGGAAGTAGATTTAATGAACAGTGAATTCAGCGGCGACAAGAGCCGGCCTGTTGAAAGCGAAGCGGCTTTTGTTAAATCGATGGAAGAGCTGATGCCGATTTTTGAAAAAGAAGGAATTAAGCTTAACCTCCAATCGCATCCAAATGATTTTATTGAGTTAAATACAGAAGCTATTGCAATGATTCGTGCGCTGGATAAAGACTGGATTAAATTAGTTTATTCTGTTCCTCATGCTTTCTTTTATGACGATGGCATTGGCGATGTAGCAAAGCATATTGATGAAGCAGGTGATTTGCTTGCACACGTTCTGATTGCTGATACGCTTAACCATAAAGCAGCGTTTGGACTGCGCTATATTGTAAATCCGCCTGATGCGAAGGTAACGATTCACCAGCATTTAAATCCTGGTGAAGGAGAAATTGATTTTGACGCACTGTATCGCAAATTGAGAGAAATTAATTTTGACGGCATCGTAACAAACTCTGTATTTGCCTACCCTGATCGACCAGAATGGTCAAACGAAGTAACGTTAAAGTCAATTAGAGAAGGATTAAATATTAAAGAAGGCCTAAACATTTAACGTGATTGACTGAAGTGATGCGAAGCATAAAAAGATATGTTTTGCATCACTTTTCATGGTTTATGCTTGAAAGAAGATCAGAACTTGTGGGCATAGCTAGTTTAAAATAGTCTTAATTGTTCTATTCGGCCCCCATCATGATGATAAAGAGAGGCTTTATTATGCTAGTAATGTATAATAAAGATAGATGCAAAGCGGATAGAACTTTTTATTATAAAATGTTAATTACTACAGATAAAGGTGAGTGAACGTATGTCAGTTAAAATGAGTGATGTGGCCAAACTAGCTAATGTAGCTCCAGCTACTGTCTCGCGAGTTCTTAGTCAGCCCCACCTAGTAAGCAAAGAAACGCAGGAAAAAGTTTTAAAAGCCATTGAAGAATTAAATTATCAGCCCCATATCATCGCAAGACAGTTCAGAAAAAAAGAAACAAAAACCATTTTAGTAGTTGTTCCTGATATTACCCACCCGTTTTTTTCTGAAGTTCTTAAAGGAATTCAGCATACGGCCATTAAAAGCGGCTACCGAGTGATTTTAGGAGATACAGAAAATGACATTGAGCGAGAAGGAGAGTTTGTTGATTTATTATTCCAAAAGCAAGCGGACGGCATGATCCTTCTAACAGCCCGCATGGATAAAGACAGAATTGAACAAGTCTCCAGACAGTTCCCTACGGTTCTTGCGTGCGAGTATATAGATGGCTTAGATATCTCTACCGTATCTATTGATAATATTAGCGGCGCGCGAAAAATAACGGAGCATTTAATAAGCCTTGGGCATACGAAAATCGCGCACATCACGGGCCCTATGAATGTTATCTTAAGCCGTGACCGATTAAAAGGGTACCGCCAGGCGATGATTAGTCACGATTTACCCGTGGATTCCGCTTTTATTCAAGAAGGAGATTTTAGCTTAGAGTCCGGTTATCATCAAATGATCAGGCTATTATCGTTAGAGCAACGACCAACTTCTGTATTTGTTTTTAACGATGAAATGGCGATAGGAGCGATAAAAGCGGCAAAAGACAGCGGTTTAAAAGTGCCTGAAGATATAGCTGTAGTAGGGTTTGATAACTCAAAAATGTCGGATATCATTGAACCTCATATTACAACGATTGAACAGCCTAAATATGAAATTGGAAAAAAAGCGATGGAATTATTGCTTGGGTTAATGAGCGGAAAAGCGTTAGAACAAAAAAAGTTTGTATTAAAAGATGAACTAATCATACGCGAGTCTTGCGGAAGTAAATCTACAGTGAAAAATTTTATCCAGCTTGAAGGCTCAGCTAAGAAAATTAACTAGTGCTGTTTAAACGCTATGCTATGATGTTTTTTGCTGAGAAGTAAACAAGAGAGACCATCATTTTTTTCTTCTCTTGTTTACAGCAAAGCGGAAGGAATAATCTGATAAAAAAGAGAAGGTGGCTTGAGTGAGAATTAAGGGAACAGTATTTAAAAAAAGAACATATCCAAAGCATCACTATAAAAAAATGGATCGCCTTTCTTTTTTAGAGGTGAAAGATAACATCTCCTTTGATGGCGATGTGCTGAAAATCCTTCCTGTTCTTAGTCAAAAATCAATGGAATGCTGGAATATCGGAGATGAAATTGATGTGGAAGGTGAAATGAAGTACATTCGCATCATTACTTCATTAGGAAAACTCAGCCTTCTGCCTGTCCCTGTGTTTATCGTCAAAACAATTAAAGAAATAAAACCTTCTCCGATAACTAGTTAAGTTGTCAGCCATAAAACTGCTGTTCATTATCATACACCATGTTTGCATTTTAATAAAGATTAAATTCTGAAATTTCTTATAAATCACATATTTATTCAAATCTATTTTTAAAAGGAATTTCCGCGTTCTAACCAGAAAAATAATATATATCATTTTCTGGAGGAATACGATGACAGAGATAAAAAGGTTAGAACCGCTGCAAGCAGCTACACAATTCATTTTTAAACATTACCCTCATTGCCAAGGTGCATTACTCGCCGGAAGCGTAGTGAGAGGCGAAGCTACACATACGTCCGACCTTGATATTGTTATTTTTGATGAGAATTTCACCTCTTCTTTTAGGGAGTCACTCATTGAATTTGGATGGGCAATTGAAGTTTTTGCTCATAGTCTGACTTCATACCAAGCCTTTTTTAAAAGCGACTGTAAGAGGGCTAGACCGTCACTCCCAAGAATGATTTCCGAGGGAATTATTTTAGTGGATAATGGGATTGTTCAGTCTATAAAAAAAGAAGCTGCACAATTACTAGAAAAAGGTCCGGAAAAATGGCTGGAAGAGACGATTAGATTAAAAAGATATTTTATAAGTGATGCCTTAGATGATTTAATCGGTTCTTCAAATACAGGTGAATCACTTTTTATTGCTAACACGCTCGCTTACATAACGCATGAATTTGTATTAAGAACGAACGGTCATTGGATCGGGGATTCTAAATGGATTGTACGGTCTTTGAATAACTACAATAAAAGCTTTAGTAAAGAGTTTGTGGAGGCATTCGAAATCTTTTATAAAACAGGGAGTAAAGTTAAAGTAATTCAACTAGTCGATAAAGTGTTAGCACCCCATGGAGGCCGGCTGTTTGAAGGGTTTTCCTTGGGGAAAGAATGATAAAATCAGTAGCAGAGAGCTTGTTATAACCCCACTACTATTTCTTGCTAGTAGTGGAGTTGTTTTTTAGAAATATTTACGTATGCTTAAAGAGTTTGTCCGTTATCGATCGTAAACACTTGGCCGGTCACAGACTCTTGTTTTAACTGAAACAGAATAGCATCTGCGATATCTTCGGGAGAAGAAATGCGCTGAAGAGGTAAATTTCCCGCAAGCTGATACATTTTGTCTTCGTTGCCAGACCACCACCTTGTGTCGACTGCACCAGGAGAGATGCAGTTTACTCGAATATGTGGTGCCAGTGCAATCGCTAACGATTTCGTCATCGTATGAATTGCTGCTTTTGTCGCTGCATAGGGAATAGACGAGCCGATTCCAGTTGTACCCGCAACGCTTCCTACATTAACAATCGCCCCTGACTTTTGCTTTTTCATATGTGGAACGGCTGCTTTTACACAGTGAAACATACCTTTTACGTTTACATCATATAAGGAGTCCCATACGTCATCAGTTGCAGACTCTAAGTCATTCATGGGGATTTGAGCTGTAATACTAGCGTTATTCACTAATCCATCTAACCGTTCGAATTGTGCAATGGTTTGATCAATCATATTATTAACTTCGTGCTCACTGGCTACGTTCGCTTTAAAAGCAAACGCAATGCCTCCTTTTTCAGCAATCTCCTCCACAACTTTTTTCGCTTCTGTTTCTGAGGAACTGTAGTTTATCACAAGTTTTGCCTCTCTATCTGCTAACTTTAAAGCCGTTGCTTTGCCTATACCAGTGCCGCCGCCCGTAATAATAAATACTTTATTTTTAAAATTGTTCACTTCTATAAACCTTCCTTTCTCTTAACATCTTTTATTATATCTTCGATCAGAAAAAGGATATAATAGGTAATACTAAGAGCGGTATCATTTAAAATGATATCAACGGAGGAATTGAAATTGGAAAGCCAAGACTTACGAATTTTCAAATGTGTGGCAGAAACAAAATCACTATCAAAAGCTGCGGAGGTATTAGGATATGTTCAACCGCATATTAGCCAGCGAATTAAAAATCTAGAGGAAGAATTAGGCACCAAATTATTGATGCGTACAAATCGAGGAGTCACGTTAACAAATGAAGGGGAAGCTTTGTTTAGCTACGCCCAGCGTATTTTACGTTTAATGGAGGAAGCTAAAGCAGAAGTTAATCCGAATAAGTTTAAAAGATTCTTGATCATTGGTGCCTCGCAGACCGTCTCAGCTATTAAAATTCCTTCTTTATTCTCATCTTTTCTGAAAGAACATCGGGATATTGAAGTTAAAATAAAAACAGATAGAAAACAAGTCTTGCAAGAAATGCTTTCGTACGGAGAAATTGATGGACTTTTTCTTAGCGGTACCTATAACGAGGCTCAGTTTGAAACGGTTTATCACTATGCAGAAAAAATGGTGCTTATCTCACCTCTATATGAAGCTCCAGAAGAAAAAGACCAACCAACGCTACTCATCAATAGTGATGGAAACTGCATCTATAGAAACAGACTATTAGAGTTTTCAAAAGAACATCATCTACATAAAGCCAACATCATGGAATTTGATTCATTAGAAGCTATTTTACAAGGCGTTCGTGATGGACTTGGAATGAGTGTAGTCCCCGCTAGTGTAGTAAAATCTCGCGGTGATATGAAAAGCATTGAATACCAAGAGCTTTCAGAAGACGTTCATATTGATTTTGTAGTAAAGAAAGGGAAGCAGCGCTCTCAAAGTCTTAAAAAGTTTATTCATTTTTTAGAGTGTTTATAAATCAAGTTTTTATCTTAAGTTCAAATCTATATGATTTGAACTTTTATTTTTGTCTACATTGTGATTAAATGTTACTCCTTTTAAAATCTACTTTGATATATTGAATATATGTTTTTATAGCCGAATACTCGTCATGATTTGAAAGATAAATGGATGATATGCCAGGTGCTTGTATCTTGGAGGCCGAAATAGTTTATATAAAAACAAAAGGAGTAGATTCTATGAAGGTTTCCTTTTCAAATTCTATAGAAAATGTTGAGTGGTCGAGAATGAAAGAAATTTACCGCTCTGTAGGGTGGAAGAACCATGATGAAGAAAAGGTTAAAAAAGTATTCCAATCAAGCAATGTAGTAGCTATCGCTTATGATGAAGATAACATAGTAGGGTTCGGCAGAGCTCTTTCAGACGGTGTGTTTAATGCTGCTATCTATGATGTTGTGGTTGACAAGCATTATCAGAATCAAGGAATTGGACAGCAAATTATAGAAAACCTGCTTGCTCAGCTTAATGATATTTCATGCGTTCATCTTGTTTCCACAGCGGGTAATGAAGAGTTTTATAGAAAAGCAGGATTTCGGAAAATGAAAACAGGCATGGCTCGTTATTTAAAACCTGCTTTAGAGGAAGAATATTTAGAATAAGTTATGTGTTAGATTGTAAATCAAGGGACATTTTAGAGTATGTACCAAATGAATAATAATGAATAATAAAGAGAACGTAGAAAAATCTAACGTGTTCCCTTTTGAGGTGCAAACATTGCAAATCACCTCACACTTTTTGTCACCAATATTAATATAATTCTCAATGGAATTCTCTAATTAAATAAATCAATAAAAGCAGAGAAGGGACAGTAATTAAGCTGCCCCTTCATTTTAATTTCACTACCTAATCCTCATGGTTGAAGAAATTTGTTGTCTTTTATTATTGATTGTCTTCGTCGCTTTTGTACTCCAAAATATCACCTGGCTGACAATCCAAAGTCTTACATATCGCTTCTAATGTTGAAAAACGAACCGCTTTTGCTTTCCCATTTTTCAGAATGGAAAGATTCGCCATAGTAATTCCAACCCTCTCTGAAAGCTCCGTTACGCTCATTTTTCGTTTTGCTAACATCACATCAATATTAATAATAATTGCCATATCCTCCACCTCAGACCGTCAAATCATTTTCTGATTTTATGTTAATCGCTTCTTGCAAAAGCCTTTGGAGAACAGCAGCAAAAACTGCGATAACCAACGAAGCAAAAGGAATGACCATTCCAACAAATATGAGACCTGGGGCATCGTCTTTATCTGCCACGAGATAATAGACGGGCAAACCTAAGACATGCAAACTACAGATAGAAATGGCGCAGTATTTGATTCCCATTAAAATTCGAACAGACAATTCAGAGAAAGCAATGTTCTTGTCAATATAACTCAACAGTTTAACAGCTTGATAAAGGGCGAAGTAAAAAGGTAATGTTCCTCCATATAAAAGGATGAAAATGATATATTTTATGGAATGAATACCTAAGAAATCCGCTACCGCATCTGCCAGTTCAGGAACTAGAAATATGCACAAAGTGAGAACCAGAATTCCAATGAGAATAATTGCTATCTTCAAAAATAATGTGGTTGCTATCTTCATAAAAAACACCTCTCCTATATTTCGAAATGTTAATTGTTTTTTGGCTGTGAATCCATGACATTCTTTATAGGTTTTTGAAACACGTCCACAATGGCTGCGATGATACTTGTTGCCAAGATGCCCATTAGACCTAGAGATATTGGACCTGCTGCATCATCACCTGTGAATTGAGCATGCGCCCTTAAATAAACTATTGCTAACAAAATAAAGAAAATGACAGTAAAAGTGCATTTTTTTATTACCTTCAAAGATTGAAGAGATAACTCAGAGAAAGCGTTATTCTTCTCGATATAGGTTAAAAGCTTAAAAGCTTGATACCACGCCACAGAAAACGTAATACATATTCCATATGTACATACCAAAAGTGGATATAACGAATAATCACCAGGACGCTCTATAGCATCTCTTCTGGCTGCTTCAGGCAACAAAAATATACATGCGGCAAGCACTGCAATTCCAATCAGAAAAATTATTACCTTTAAGAAAGTGGTAGAACCTCGTTTAACATTCATAAAAAACACCTCACTTATTTAATAATAATACGAATTTAACATATGATTTATCGTTTTACAATAAATTATTATCGTTTTTTTATTATATTATTGTTGTTATTGAAATATCCTTTTAATTTTAAACAAAATAAAAAGCATTTCTCAATACAAAGAAATGTTCTTACTTTAGAATGTTAAATTTACAACTTGTTCAACAAAACTTCCAAACAGTTTAATAAAGTGAATCAACAACGAAAGATATCAGAATCTACTTAAAATAAATAATATCCTTAAAACTCACTAAATAATTCACGGTTAAATTCAAATAACTATTTCCATATTGGAGAATTTTTATGCGAATTCCTGCTTGAATTTAAGGGGAAATAGTAAATATAGAAGTAATACCAAGCAAATAAAAAAACATGAATTCACGCTAAAAGTGCATTATGAAATTAAATTTTGCCCCTCGGAAAAGAATCCGTAAATAAAAATCTATGTCCTTTTTTCTTTTTGATGTTGAGACTATGGAATCTGTATATTTCTATTTAATAATATATGGTATTATTTTCTTTAGCTAGGAGGTATTTGAAATGAGTATTCCAAAGGAAAATAAGCCGATTTTACTGACAGTTATTTTGATGGCGGCTGCGTTTGTTGTATTTTTTGCAAATTGGCTGTTTCCGCAAAATTCAATTTTTCCAAATGAAACCGGTGATTTGACTATGCCGCTGTGGCTGTTTTTCGCGATAGACGCTGGCTTTATTGTGGCATTAGTTTTAGGAGTCCGAACGAAAAAACCGAGCGTTGTGTGGTTTAGCATTATAGCAAACAGTATCTTTTTTATTTTGCTTTCTGGCTTAATTTTTTTACTAGCAATTGCGAATGGCATTTCTGAACCGTAAGCTTATTATTTTTATTAATGGATCGTTGCGCTTGTAACGTTTTTATCGTTAGCCAGTTCGTTTCTTTACTTTTACTTGTTTGCTTATTTGTTTGGAAGACGATTTAGTAAAAAAATTGAACGGCCTTTTAACGAGCTGATGACGGCCGCGAAAAACATTCAGCATAATAATTTGGATTTTTCGCTGTCCGTGACTCAAGACGCAAAAGAATTAAGCCAGCTGCTGCATGCCTTTGAAGAAATGCGAAAAGAATTAAAGCAATCGCTAGCTAAACAGTGGCAGCTAGAAGAAGACCGCAAAGATATGACGGCTGCGATTGCACATGATTTACGAACGCCTCTTACAATTATTCACGGTCACACCGAAATTTTAGTAGAAGGAAGCAAAAAGGACCCAGAGAGGCTTAGTCGATATTTACATACGATCTACACAAATACACAGCGTTCGATTCAACTATTAAATCAGCTGCAAGAAGTATCAGTCATAGAAAATCCAGGCTTTGCCGTAAAGAGTGAGCCTATTAATATCAACACATTTGTTCATGAGAAAGCAAATGAATTTCAGCTTTTATGTCAAAAAAAAGAGATTACATTTGTGTCGTCGCTTAGTAAAACAGAAGGGCCAAACCAATTTTACGGAGATCCTCAGCGCATTTCTCAAGTGTTAGATAATATCATCACAAACTGTATTCGCTACACGCCTGAACGCGGAGAAATAGTTTGGAATACCGCGATTCATCACAACGAAGTAATCTTTGAAATACATGATACGGGTCCTGGGTTTACATTATCGAATAAAGAACAGTTATTTAAAAAGTTTTACAGAGAAGATGCGTCAAGGGCAAGCGGCCACGGAAACTTAGGGCTCGGTCTTTATATTGCTCATTCCATTGTGAAAAACCACGGAGGAAGCATCACGGCCGATAATAAAGAGACGGGAGGAGCACTGTTTAAGATTGTTCTTCCGATGGGGAAAGAATAAAACCGTAAAAAAGAACCCTCCAAAAGGAGAGCTCCAAAAAGGGTAAGTAAGAAAGAAATGTACATGTTCCTTTGGGGGGACTGCATCTGTACAGTAAAATTTATACCCGGTATACCTCTATTGAAACGTTGAAAAATAATTCAATAATAGAAATGAATAGTTGATAATATGCTTTATAATCTATAAAAAAGACTGCAAAGCGGTTGTATACCGCACCTTGCAGTCTTTTTCGATTTTATTTGTTTAAGAAGTCTCTCATAAATCCATTCACTTTTTCTGGCTGCTCATGTTGAGGCGCATGTCCCACACCGTCTAAGCGGTGGATCGTTACATTTGGAACGTACTCTTCAATGCCATCTAAATTACTGTTTTCAAACGCTTCATCCGCATTTCCCCATACAATTAAAGTCGGAGACTGAAATACTTTATGCGGCAGGGCTACAGGTTTATGAACGCGCTCTTCAAATGGATAAAGAGAAGACGCACGGTAGTAGTTAAGCATGGATTTCATTGCATTTGGCTGGTTCCACGCCTCTACATATTTAGCTTCTTCTTCTTTGGTTAAATAGCCTTTTTTAATGCCCGGCTCCGTCAGCATTTTTCTTAATTTTTCACTATTATTCGCGAGTAGCTCATCTTGAGAATTTGGCTGTTGGAAAAAGCTCATATAGCTGCTGGCTTCTCGTTGAGCAGGATTTTCAGCAAGCTCTCTTATAAATGTATAAGGGTGCGGTGCATCAAACATCACTAACTTTTTGACATACTGGGGATATGTATAAGCAAATGCCCATGCAACAGCGCCGCCCCAATCATGTGCCACTAACACACACTCTTTTTCATCAAACGCTTCAATTAACTGTTTTACATCTTCCATGAGAAGGGGCATGCTGTAAGAAGAAATTTCTTCTGGCTTATCTGATAAGTTATAGCCTCGCATATCTACAGCTACCACGCGATAATCTTTCGAAAACTCTTCTAACTGATGGTGCCACGTATACCAAAAGTAAGGGAAACCGTGTAAAAACAGTATTAGTTCGCCTTCACCTTTTGTCACGTAATGAAGGTTTACATCATTCACTTTTACATAACCGTCTTTAAATATCCTACTCATCCTTTCGCTTTTAACCTTTATTATAGAAAAACTTTACTCTTTATTAGTTGAGGTATCAAATAATAAGCTTTCCTTATACAATAAATGAGCTATAAATCTCTTTTAAAACCCTTATTTTGGTTATCGTTTGTGAAATATAAATCAAGTCTTATTTTAAATAATCGTAATCTATTAGAAAAACTTGGAATCTTAAAGGTTATGTAATAAGATAGTATATGATAAATATTTCCATATATAGGAGGGGCATATGCAAAAAAAAATTCTACATACGGTGCTTTCACTTGCGGTAGGAGCAGGAGTGTTTGCTGTTGGCGGAGTTCTTACTCAAGCTAAGAGTCAAGATGAAAAGATAAGTAACACATACGCAATTGCTTTTAAAAATGGATTACCAGACAACTATCAAGAGATTATTCAAAAAGCTGGTGGGAAAGTCACTAAAGCTCTGCCGGAAGTAGGAGGAATAGAGGCTCAATCTGAACAGTCTTCTTTTCTTAACAATTTAAAAGGAAATTCTTCAATCGAAGCTGCTAACAGGGAAATTCCTCTAAGCTTGGAAAAAACAGCAGTTAGTCCTTATAACTATCAGTCTAGTATAATCAGCTCACAGAATTCAGAGAATTATTGGGACTCTCAATGGGATATTCAACGAGTGACAAATGACGGAAAATCTTATAAGGTAGAAACAGGCGGGTATAAAAATAAAGATGGTAGTACAACTCATAAAGCAGTGGTAGGAGTAATTGATACCGGTATTGATGAGTCTCACCCTGATTTAAAAGATAATATACTAGGCGGACGTAATCTTGTTCCGGCTGGAATGGACGAATCGGAAACAGGGGATCCTGCAGATATAAAAGATCGTAACGGACACGGTACGCACGTTGCTGGAATCATTGGAGCGAATGGAAAAGTAAAGGGAGTGGGACCGGAACTTGGAATACGTTCTTATCGCGTACTGTACTCAGAGCAAGCTCTAGGACTGCCATCTTGGATTATAGACGGAATTATTGCCGCAACTAATGATAAAGTAGATGTTATTAATATGTCTCTTCGTTTCTATAATAATAACAAGATGACTATTGAAGGAGAAAGTTATAAATCAATCGCTGAAACTCTGCTTTGGAAAAGAGCCATTCAGTATGCCGTGAAAAATGGCGTAACGGTCGTAGCCGGTAGCGGAAACGAAAGTTTAAATTTGGATAATAAAAAGGAAGTAAACGACTTTTTAAATACCTTGTATGAACCATATGGTATAAGTGTCAAAGGGCCAGCAACTGTCGTACCGGCGCAAATGCCAGGAGTGATTAATGTTTCGGCTTCCACAAAATGGTCGACTCAGCAGCTTGCTTTCTACTCTAATTATGGAAACAGTGCCATTGACGTGGCGGCTCCAGGAGGGGATTTTGGAGAGAAATATGCCAAAACCAATGATCCTGCAGCGGCTGATCCAAGCAATTTAATTCTGAGTACATGGCCTACGTATTTAGGAACTTCCTATGAGTTAAACGCCGGTACTTCCATGGCAACTCCTCAAGTAGCTGGAATTGCAGGAGTTCTTAAAGCAGCTCATCCTGAGTATAAACCCGCTCAAGTAACAGCACGTATTAAGCAAACAGCTTTTGACTATGGAAAAAAAGGACAGGACGCTTTATTTGGTTCAGGAGAAGCAAATGCCTATAGAGCGTTAAAAGATATAAAGAACTAGCGCTTGTAATAAATATAGCAAAAAAAGCCTTTCTAAAAATAATTTTTTAGAAAGGCTTTTTAAAATTCACCGGCCTTGGCAATTCCTAAATTAGATTCAAAGTCGGTAATGTATACACAGGCATTTGTATATTTATCATAGGAATTATAGCTAAAGTCTCTGCTTACATTATAATCTCCACTTATAGGTTTATAGAATTGAATCGATTTAATTTGATCGTTGAGAGACAAATCAAAATTATAAGTGGCTTTTTTTAATTGTTCGAGCTGCAGCTTGGTGAAACTATCGCGATGCTTTTGGATTTCGTCTTGCATGAGCTCTATTTTATATTTAGATACGGTGTTAATATGATCAATCGCAGGTCCCATATCTTTTTTTATTTGTGCTCTAGAAGAACGCATATGTTTATTATCAAATAAGGCCAACTCGTTATGGTCTTTATCCCAATCTTTTGTTGCATCTATAATGTCATGCATATTGTTCATGAGCGTAACTTCATAGATAGTCTTGCTTGAATTAAATCTTTTATAGGATTTTACATATTCTTTTTCTGTTAATGCATCTACATCTCTTTTTAATTGCGCTATGCTTTCTTTTAGTTCACTATCACTTTGTGTTTCTATTTTTGTTGTACTACTAATAGACGCAGACAGCAGGTTAAAATCGTTTTTGTAGCTTTGAAACGTTTTATCCTCTATCTTTCCATCTTTATTAATTAAGCGTTCACACTCGTTTTCCAGGAATTTCAGCTCTATGGCCAGCTCTTTTTTTGCCTCGCTTCCATCTATGCTTTCATTGTTTGAACGTGTAGGATTGCACCCCATTAATCCAAGCGCCAAAGCTATCGTAATGGTCCCTGTTGTTATCTTGCTTATGCTCCTCATGTTGAAACTCCATTTCTATTTGTTTATTACTTACGTATAAAAACTATATCATATAAATGGAATATTTATCTTTATATACTATTAAATGTTACATTTCGTATAGATAAACTAAAAAAAGTATTATAATGGAATTCATAAAAGTAGTGCTGAAAGAAGATAAATATAATAGAAAAAAATAACCATGTACTTATACTATTAATGTGACTTCTAAAGGAGGAAATCAATATGACTGGAATTGCCAAAACCCCCGAACCGCCTTATTATGCCGTTATTTTTGCTTCTGAAAGAACAGAAGGCGAGAAGGGTTACGGAATCATGGCAGACAAAATGGTAGAGCTTGCATCTGTACAAAAAGGCTTTTTGGGAATAGAAAGTGCCAGAGATCAAGATTTAGGTATTACCGTTTCATATTGGGATTCATTAGAATCAATAAAAATATGGAAAGAAAACTCAGCGCACCGTGCAGCTCAGCACAAAGGAAAAACAGAATGGTATCAAACATTTTCGCTTAGAGTGTGCAAAGTGGAAAGACATAGCTTTTTTGAGATGTAGGGCGTATATGCTTAATTGTTTTAAAAAGGGGAGAAGCCGTTATGTTTTTAGCTATTATAGGATTTATAGCCGTTTTTATCACTTTGTGTTCATTAGAAGCAAAGCTAAGAACGATTGTCAAACAAAATGATAGAATCATTGAATTACTTGAGAGACAGAATAGAGAGTAAGAAAACGCTAATGAACTCAACGTTTATGATATCATCTCCTGACTTTAGTTACGGGAGACGTTTTATTTTAAGAGTGCATAAAAAAAACCTCAGTAGGAGGTCTAGTTATTGCTTTTAAAAGCACTTATAACAAGCTCATTTACTGTCGGATGTCATCTAGAGGCTGTATTAAAAGCTAATTATAAAGTGAGGTTATTATTTATCGTTTCACCAGAAAATATGAGCTCAATTTCTTTATTTCTTACTTGTGATCTTTCATTTAATCACCGTATTTTTTTCTGTACATGAGAAACGTTATTAAATATACAACTGAAATTGTCGTTAGAAACATTAACGGCGAAATGCCATTGCCATCATAAGAACTTTTCCCTTGAAAAGTCCGATAAATGGACTCTACAACATCTAAAATTAGTACACCAATAACGATCATAAATGAATATGATTGAGCCTTCGTGTTGATAAACTTCTTTCTTTCGTCACCTTTTCGCGAAGATGATGAAACAAAAATCAAAATTCCGCAAACTAACAGGATGAATGAATACACAATTTTAACCCAATCCATTTTACTCCTCCTTATAATAAATGTAAAAAGTATTTTACATTTATTATTGTAGCATCAGTTCCAAAAATGTCAAACTCTTTTTACATTGTAAATTATTTGTATGGAAGAACTGCTATAAAAAAGTCGATATCTTTAAAATGGTTTTATAAAACAAAGTCACGTTACAAAGTGACTTAAATCAACTTCACTGCTAAAATGGAAGTAACAGGAATTTTTGTGTTTCACCAACTAAAAGTGAGGTGGGTCGTTTGATTCTTCATAAAAAAGCAGTATCCCTTGCCGCTTTTTTCTTGCTGCTGTTAGTAATAAGCTCAAATTACGTATTGTATCATTCCTCTTTTGGACTTCAGTCGTTGCCTGCTGATCTAACCGGAGTGGTAGTAGGTTCTATTTTAGATTTAAGCCTTGTCGCTCCGCTCTTGTTTTTAGCTTGGCAACGTAAGTTCAGCGTAAAATATTTTATCGTATTAATGGCCACAGGCCTTATTGCTGCGCGTTTTATCATTCCGAGTGAATACTTGGCTTCTTTTCAGTCGGTTATGTGGCTAGGTGTTGGAATAGAAGGGGTACTCATTTTATTTGAACTTTCGCTGCTGTTTATGCTAATTAAAAACGTACCGCCTATTTTTAAAAGAGTCAAATCAAGCTCTTTGCCGCTTTTATTTTCTTTTTCGCGTGCTGTAAACGAAAAGTTCCCCAAACAAACTTTTATACACATACTTTGTTCAGAAATGCTGATGTTTTACTATGCGTTTGGAACGTGGAAGAAGCAGCCGAGTACTGAAGGGAATACGTTTACTCTGTATAAACGCTCAAGTTTTATTACGTTTCAAATTATGATTATTCATGCGATTGTCATTGAAACATTAGGTCTTCATTGGCTGCTGCATAATACGTCTATAATTCTTTCAATCGTTTTACTGATCCTTAATATTTATAGCATTGTTTTCTTCATAGGAGATATTCAAGGATTAAGGCTTAACCCTTTACGAGTGGAAGATGATTGTATATACATTTCGTTTGGCTTAGCTAAGCGTATGGAAATCTCTTTTAAAGATATTGAAGAAATAGTAGAAGACACTCACATCCTCCAACAAAAAATCCCTAGCACCACGATTGAATTTATCGCACGCGATTTTGAAAAAGTTTATCCTGATCTTTTACTAATACTAAAGTCTCCAATTGAAGCGACGCTTTTTATGGGAATCAAAAAGAAATATCAGCAGGTCGCCATTCGAGTAGATGATCCTCATGTGTTTAAAAAAATAGTTAAAGAGCGTTTGGAGAAAGCTCAGCGGGATGAGTTAATCTAGAGTTCTAGAAAGATAAGGCCTTATAGAGATATCTATAAGGTCTTTTTGCTAATGATTAGCTACCGGACATAAATAGTGAAGTGTTAGCTTTATTTTAGTAAAATGGAAGTAATAGGTAAAGTGGGAAAGGGGGATAGGATAGGGGGATTTTTTTTAGAGGACAAGAGAAATATTTAAACTCTGTAGAATGGTTATCTAAAAACTCAATCCATTTAAGCGAACCGACTGAATGTACGCCTCAAGAGTTTGAATTTCTCCGTCATATCGTAAAAGATAAGCGAATTGTGTGGTTAGGGGAAAACGGCCATAACATAAGAGAACATAATATGATGAAGTCAAAAATATAACGAATATGATTGGCGATAAAGCTTAAGTGATGAGCACTTTAAAAAAAGTTAATTGTGTCCTCTATGCACATGTATTATAGTAAAAGATGCAGTTTTAAAATGGGAAAGGAGATTATATGGGGAATTTGTTTAAACAGGCTTCAAACGTATCAAAAAACGCTTTTATTGCTACACTGATTTTGTATATCGTTATTGTAGCATCTTTTATTCCGTCAATTGTATTTGCAGGAGCTTTCTTTGCTATAGTAATTAAAATAGCAGCAGCACTTTTAATCTTAGTAACAATCCTAGGAATGATTTATTCGCTCTTCATTAAAGGCGGTCAAAAATTTCTTTTTTTACTGTTACATGCCGCTTCTTTATTTATTGTTTTGTTTAGTATCTCTGCTTTTATGCTCGCTAAAAGCGCTGAGTTGACATAGTGAAGAGGAATTACATATGCAAAAAGGCAGGAGAAATCCTGCTTTTTTATTTTTGTACAATTTCAAGGTGGTTTGTATTTTCTGGAGAAACGCTGCTAACTATTTGCTTTTCCTTAAAGAGACTTGTTTAACAAGAAAAAAAGAAGGAAAAGGAAGAAAAAGGAGATGTTTTAATTTGGAAATATTCATAACCTTAGCAGCAGGTGTGGGGTTTCTTTTCTCTTTTTATCTTTTTTATATTCATCCTGTTATAAGTAAAAGAAAGGGGAAACCTTTGAGTGAAAGCCAAAGCTATATATTGAGAGGAGTAGCTGTAGTCGCTCTTTTAGCCAGCTTTATTTTAGGAAGTTACTTTTTATAAAAGAATGATAGATACATAATGTTAAGCGCATCTCTCAATCTAAAAAAAGTGTTTATAAATAAACGATGTACTAAGACTCTCCGCTGAAGGTGACGAGAAAAACTTACACATGATGTAGTGGGTCTAGGCAGGGCATAGAAAGGAGCATAAGATGACGAAAAGGTATAAGCATCTGTTGATTCCCTTTGCTATAGGCTTTTTAAGCTTCGTATGTTTTATGATGTATAGTAAAGCAGCAGGAAATACGAGTCTTCAGCTAAACCAGGCGCTGTTTATTTCAATAGGTATAGGTATTGGTGCAATCCCGGTCTCATTTTTTATAGAGTACCAAAAGACCAAAGGAAATAAAAAGTTTCATAGCTAATCTATATACCGAATGCCCTCTAGTTGTTTATTCTGTTGAAATAGATGTGATGATCTGTTTATTTTTGCAAAGATTGGTATGTTTGCCTTCGTTATTTTACTGCATATTGCCTTTCGAAAACTGGTTTTTTATGCTCATGAAAAACAAAAAACATCCCCAAAAGAAGCAAGCAGGGTATGAATAGGAGGAGTTTTGGTTGTTTTGGTTATTTTGATCATCTTGTTATCTATCCTAAACCTTTTGGAGTTTTATTATGGTGATTAGATATAGAAGTAAAAGAATTGCCTCCTAGCAAGTAGGAGGCAATTCTTAATCGCTGTCTAGGTAAGATAGCTCCGGTTTTAGTTTAAGCTCATGCTACAATCATTTTACTTTCTTTATTAGGAAGGTTGAAAGTCTTAATTAATCTTTCATTTCTTTTTTCGAAGGTAAAAACATTTATCTTTAATTACTCTTACTATACAAGCTGAAATGTAGATGGTACTTATTTTAAAAGGGAGCTTTCTGTTGACTCGGAATATACCAAGTTTGGCATTGTAATTTCAAGGAAATGCTTAATTACTAATGCGCATGCACCCAATTCATATGCCTTTTTTCCAGTTGAGGAGATTAATAATTCACGGTAGTGACTTATAGAGGAAGAAAGGCTGCTCTTAATTTTTTGTATAGAATCTGGGTATCGAGAAAGTAATTCACTATCGATAATTAAAATTTCAGGATTGTAGATATTAATGACATTATTCAAACCAATTGAAAGGTAATGAATAAAATTCTCCATTTCTTGATGGGTTTCAATATCTTTTCTATTAAGCTCTTCTTCAATATGTTTAAAAGACATATTACGAACTTGTTTTCTTTGGGAAAGGTTCTTTAAAAAGCTTGACTCAGATGCATATTTCTCCCAGCATCCTTTGTTTCCACAGGCACAAAGCTCTCCATTTGGTTGAACAATCATATGACCAATTTCTCCTGCATAGCCATCATGACCTTTAGATAATTTGTTGTTTATTAAGATTCCAAGACCTATACCTGAACGAAGCGTTATACATACTAAGTTATCAGATTTATGATGTGTATAAGCTCGTTCAGCAAAAGCTAGTAAATTTGCATTGTTTTCAAGATAAACATTCACCTTTACTGCTGCTTCTAAGTCTTCTTTTAAAGCAATTTCATGCCACTGCAACCTAGGGATGTAGTGAATAATTTCATCAGTGGTAACAAGACCATGTATCGAAATAGCTATACCAATCAGGCCGTATCTAGACATAAGACATTTATCTTTATATTCATTAATTTTTTTTACTAATACACTAAGTATATTTGAGTAATTTGTATCGTGTATTTTGACTTTATCTGAAGAAACTGGACGTCCAAGAAGATTAGAAAGAGTAAATGAGATTTGACCATAATCTAGATCAATTCCTAGTGCATATCCTGCCGTTTCGTTCAAAGATAACATTATAGGCTTTCTTCCAACGTTTGAATAGTCTTGCTGTGTCTCAATAATAATATCTTCTTCAAGTAGACTTGCAACTTGTGCTGAAATAGTAGCTTTTGTTAATGCTGTAACCTTAGACAATTCAGCTCGTGAAATCATTCCTGCCTCTACAATTTTGCTAATAATTAAAGATCGATTTAATTTTTTGATATAAGCTGCATCACCGTTAGGCATAAATATATCCTCCAAATTTTCGTTGACATTGTTTTTTTATTATAGCATCTTCGTGTGGAAAAATATTAATTGTAAAATTTAAAATATTTAATTGACTGAATTTTGTATACATGCTAAATTATTTCTATAATTAATTAGTTTAGTAAACGAACAAATTAATTATAACAGAAAATGAAAGTGTTTACATATCCTTTTAGCCATAAAGTCAATTTTGTTTCCTTAGGAGGAAAATAACATGAAAGAGTTTTTAGCAGACGATTTCTTACTATACACACCTACAGCTGTTAAGTTATATAAATACATTGCTAAAGAAATGCCGATCTTTGATTTTCACTGCCATTTAGACCCAAAAGAGATTTTAGAAAACAAACAATATAAAAACCTTACTCAGCTGTGGTTAGCAGGAGATCATTACAAGTGGCGAACAATGAGAATGAATGGTATAGCTGAGCATTTCATTACGGGAGAAGCTAGTGATTGGGAAAAATTTTTTGCTTGGGCAGAAACGGTGCCCTCTTTAATTGGAAATCCTTTGTACCACTGGACTCATATGGAATTAAAGAATTTTTTTAATATTGATAAAAGGCTTAGCCCGGATACGGCACTTGAAATTTGGAACGAATGCAACGAAAAACTGCAAAGTGCCGAGTTTACACCTCAATCGTTAATTAAGAAATCTAATGTACGATTTATAGGGACTACGGATGATCCTACCTCTACTCTTAAATATCATCAATTGCTAAAGCAAAATTCTACGTTTGAAACAAAAGTTGTTCCAACCTTTCGTCCTGATGGAGCAATGTTTATTGAACGTCCAACTTTTCAGAGATGGATCAAGAACCTTGAACACGTAGCTCAGAAACAAGTAACATCTTTAGCAACTTTAATTAAAGCGCTTAAACAGCGAGTTGATTATTTTCATGATAATGGGGGAAGAGCAGCGGATCATGATATTCCTTACATGAAATACCAAGAGGTGACTCTAGCAGAAGCGGAAATAATTTTTACGAGACGTATGAATGACGAACTTCTTTCACAAGATGAGTTAATTAAGTACCGATCGTTTCTTTTAAAAGAACTAGGAAAAATGTACGCTCACAAACAATGGGTAATGCAACTACACATCGGAGCTATGCGAAACAACAATACAAAAATGAAAAACCTTTTAGGGGCGGATGCAGGGTTTGATTCAATTGGAGAAGCTGATATCGCACGAGGATTATCGGAATTTCTGAATGAGCTTGATCAAGAAGATGCGCTTCCGAGAGTCGTGTTATTTAATTTGAATCCTAAAGATAATCCTGTACTTGCCGCTATGATGGGGAATTTTTATGAAAATGGCGTTCCTGGAAAAATTCAGTTTGGGACAGCTTGGTGGTTTAACGACCACATTGATGGAATGGAGAGACAAATGAAAGATTTTGCTAACGTTGGGTTACTCAATCATTTTATCGGTATGTTGACAGACTCTCGCAGCTTTCTCTCCTATGAAAGACATGATTATTTTCGTAGAATACTATGCAACTTAATTGGCGAATGGGTAGAGCAAGGAAAGGTTCCCAATGATTCTACAGTTCTGCAAGCGCTGATTGAAAATATTTCTTATTACAACGCAGAGAGATACTTTTTACAACGTTAACATGAATAAAGTTCTTTTTCTTATTACGGATAATTCTAATGTTACAGATTAAAAGAAAGGAGAGAAAAAGATGGGTATTTTGCAAGATTTATTAAAAGATATTCCTATTCCTAAAATGGCCAAGGTACAAGTGGCATTTGATGATACAAAAATTCATGACGTTCAACATGTATTAACGGAAAAATTAAATCAAGAAAACATAAAAAGAAGAATAACACCTGGAATGGAAATTGCCATTGCAGTAGGTAGTAGAGGGCTTGATCAAATAGTCGAAATGACAGCTACCACAGTACAATTCTTAAAAGGACTTGGAGCTAATCCTTTTATTGTTCCAAGCATGGGTAGTCATGGCGGAGCAACTGCTGAAGGCCAGCAAGAAGTTTTACGCCATCTTGGAATAACCGAAGAGAGTGTACAATGTGAGATTCGTTCTTCAATGGAGGTAGTGGAAATTGGACAATTATCCAATGGATTACCTGTCTTTGTAGATAAGCATGCTTCAAAAGCTGATGGAATTATCGTTGTAAATCGAATAAAACCACATACAGCTTTTCGCGGTCCAGTGGAAAGTGGTCTCATGAAAATGATTAGCATTGGTTTAGGAAAACAAAAAGGGGCAGAAGCTTGCCATCAGCTAGGATTTAAATATATGGCTGAAAACGTTCCTGCAATGGCTAAAGTTATTATGCAAGAACTTCCTGTTCTATTTGGCATTGCTAGTATTGAAAACTCATTTGATAAAGTAGCTGTAATAGAAGTATTGCCGTCTGAACAAATTGAGGATAAAGAGACGAATCTACAAATTATAGCTAAACAGCTTTTACCGAAACTGTACTTTGATGAGCTAGACGTGCTGGTTATTGATGAAATTGGTAAAAATATTAGTGGGGATGGAATGGATCCTAATGTCACAGGGCGCTATCCAACTCCATATGCTCATGGCGGACCGGCCGTTAATAAGATGGTTGTTTTGGACTTGACTCCCCAAACAGAAGGAAATGCAAATGGAGTCGGAACTGCAGACTTTACAACTCAAAGATTAGTAGATAAAGCAAACCTAGAATTTATGTACGCCAATGGCTTAACTTCAACAGTTGTGGCGCCTACAAAAATACCTACTACGTTACCTAATGATCGCCAAGCCATTCAGGCAGCTATTAAAACGAGTAATATATTAGACTTTACTCAAGTAAAGATGGTGCGAATTAAAAATACGTTAGAGCTAAGTGAAATTGAGGTTTCTGAGGCATTGCTAAATCATATCCATTCTCATCCTCATATGCAACAAAGTTCAGAGCTGTATTCTATATCATTTAATAAAGAAGGGAATTTTTTGAGAGTGGAGGACAGAAATGAAACAATTATTTGATTTAACTAAAAAAACTGCAGTCGTAATTGGTGGAAATAGTGTTTTAGGTTCATCTATAGCGATAGGACTAGCTAATCATGGAGCAACAGTTGCTATTGTAGGACGTAATTTAGAAAAAGCAGAAGATGTAGTGAAGGAAATAGAACGTAATGGAGGAAAAGCAAAAGCTTTTCAAGCTGATGTCAGTGCTCGTGAATCCTTATTTGAAGTAGCTAGTGCAATTGAAAAATGGTCAGGAGGATGGGATATTCTTCTTAACGCTCCTGGTAAAAATAGTGGAACTCCTTTTTTTGAGCTAGATATGGACGAATGGGATGATATTATGGATGTCAATCTAAAAGGGGTTGTACTTACGTGTCAAATTTTTGCTGAAAAAATGATCGAACAAAAAAGAAAAGGCAGTATTATTAATATTTCTTCTGTTTCTTCGACTACTCCGTTATCTAAAGTATTTACGTATTCTGTGTCAAAAGCCGGTCTTAATAGTGTAACGCAATTTTTAGCTAGAGAGTTAGCTCCGAACGGTATTCGAGTCAACGCAATTATTCCTGGGTTTTTTCCAGCAGAACAAAATAAAAAATTACTAAGTTCACAGAGGGTAGATTCAATTATGGGACATACACCTATGAAGCGGTTTGGTAAGCCAGAAGAACTACAAGGAGCAGCTGTTTGGCTTTCTTCAGAAAAGGCTTCTAGTTTTGTAACAGGAACGCTAATACGGGTTGATGGTGGATTTGGAAGCATGACAATTTAAAAGTAAGAAGATTGTCAAAGACGGGAGGATAAGAACATGTTGGGCAAAAAATACGAGATTTTAACTTCTATTCTTCGAGATATGGAATCAGTTGTTGTAGCTTTCTCCGGAGGAGTCGATAGCACTTTCTTATTAAAAGTGGCTGTTGAAACATTAGGAAATGAAAATGTGATTGCAGTAACTGCAGATTCGGAGACCTATCCATCAAGTGAACTGGAAGAAGCCAAGGTGCTAGCAAGGCAAATTGGGGTAAGGCATCAGATCATTGAGACATCAGAATTAGCTATTCCAGGCTATTCGGAAAACAACAAAAATAGATGTTATTTTTGTAAAAGTAGCTTATTTGATCATCTGAAGCCAATTATTGAAGAATACCAATTTAAAACGATTGTATATGGTGCTATAGCGGATGATATGAATGAACACCGACCTGGCATGAAGGCTGCAAAGGAAAAAGGAATACGAGGACCTCTACTAGAGGCTAATTTGTTTAAAAAAGAAATTAGAGAGTTATCTCAGCAATTAGAGTTACCAACTTGGAATAAGCCTTCATTTGCTTGCTTATCTTCTAGAATTGCTTACGGTGAGTATATTACGAAAGAAAAATTAACCAAAGTAGAAAAAGCAGAAGCCTATTTAAAAGAGCTAGGTGTTGGTCAAGTGAGAGTTCGAACCCATAAAGAGATTGCTAGAATTGAAGTGGAACCTCAGGATATGAACTTTATTATGGAAAAAAATAATATCATTACTAAGAAATTGAAGGGACTAGGCTATAAATATATTACATTAGATTTGACTGGTTATCAAAGTGGTAGCATGAATCAAGCCTTATCCAAAGTGGAATAGTGACACTAAACTTCACTGAATAAACAATCTAAGGTGTGTGACGAACAATGATAAAAGAAATTTTGAAACAAGTTCAGCAAGGGAAACTAACTGTGGCAGATGCTGAAAAAGAGTTAGCTACATATGAGGATCTAGGTTTTGCTAAGGTAGATTATCATCGAAAAAAACGTCAAGGTTTTTCAGAAGTAGTATTTGGTGAAGGGAAAACAGCCGAACAAATCATTTCTATTATTAAAGCGCTGCAACTGAAAGATAAGTCGGTGCTTGTGACGCGAATATCAAAAGAAAAAGCAAATCAAGTGCTTGAAGCATGCCCAAGTTTTGCATATAACGAGGTAGCAAAAATTCTCTTTTGGAAGGACTCGGATCAGGATTCTTTTTTTGAAGGATATATTGCCATTGTTTGTGCAGGAACCTCTGACTTGCCTGTGGCAGAAGAAGCTGCAGTAACTGCAGAAATACTCGGGTGTAAAGTTCGCCGTATTTATGATGTAGGAGTAGCTGGTATTCACCGACTCTTAAATAATATTGATGAGATTCAAAATGCTACTGTGACAGTGGTAGTAGCTGGTATGGAAGGAGCTCTTCCAAGCGTTGTTGGTGGATTGGTTTCCCATCCGGTCATTGCTGTACCTACTAGCATTGGTTATGGAGCAAATTTTAACGGATTATCAGCTTTATTAACTATGCTAAATTCATGTTCTTCCGGAATTAGCGTAGTTAATATTGATAATGGGTTCGGCGCTGCTTACAACGCTGCTTTGATTCACCGATTAATTCAAAAAGGAGCTAAACATAATGAGAACGCTTTATCTTGACTGCTTTTCAGGCATTAGTGGTGATATGTTCATTGGTGCACTTATTGATGCTGGAGGAGATTCAACTCTTTTAGAAGAGGAGCTTCAAAAACTAAATATTTCTGAAGAGTATAAATTGAGCTGGAGAAAAGTTGTGAAAAATGGAATCTCTAGTACGAAGTTTGATGTAGAACTATCGGAAACAGCTGATCACAAGTATGCTGATGGACATCAACATAATCATAAACATGAAGATGTCGACCACAATCACGAACATGAACATAGCGACCATCATCACAAGCATGAACATAGCGATCATCACGAACACAGCCATCACCATAGTCATCGTGCTTACCAAGATATTGTAAAGCTGATCGACGGAAGTCAATTATCTCAAGAAGTGAAAGAAACTTCGTTAAACATTTTTAGAAAAATTGGGGAAGCTGAAGGTCTTATTCACGGTATTTCTTTAGAAAAAGTACACTTTCACGAAGTCGGAGCTGTAGACTCGATTATAGATATTGTAGGAGCTTCTATTTTGATAAACAAACTAGAAATTCAAAAAATAAAATCATCACCTGTTTGTGTAGGTGCTGGTAAAGTACATATTGATCATGGGATTTATCCAATCCCTGCACCTGCTACTTTAGAAATATTAAAAGGTGTTCCTCTTCAGCAAAGCAATATAAAAAGCGAGTTAACCACGCCTACAGGTGCAGCTATTGTATCAGTGCTTTCAGAAGAATTCTGTACAGTTCCTTCCATGACAGTACAATCAGTGGGGTATGGAGCAGGAACAAAAGATTTTGAAAAACATCCTAATGTGCTCCGAGTAATTATTGGTGAGGAAAATTGAAAGTCTGAAGTATCCTATCTCAAAGTAAACAGGAACTAAAAGAAAGGAGAGACTATTTTGTCTTCACACATTCCTCCTAACTTGGAGCACATCGATCGTAAAATGATAAAAATGGAAGTGAATCTTGACGATATTTCTGGCGAATTACTGGGATATATTATGGACTTGCTTTTAGAGTCCGGAGCCAACGACGTCTTTTACACGCCTATTTACATGAAGAAAAACAGACCAGGTGTTTTACTTCAGCTGCTTTGTGCAGAGGCATATGTAGATAAAATAAAGGAGATTTTATTTCAGGAAACAACAACTTTGGGAATTCGCTATTATCCATTGTCGGTTCACCGGCTGGAACGAGAATTCCATAAAGTAGAAACCGAATGGGGAAGCGTTACAGTAAAAACCGGACTTATGAAAGGTGAAGTTGTACAAAGGGCACCAGAATTTGAAGATTGTAAGTTCATTGCTGAGACTTACAGCGTTCCTTTAAAAAAAGTATATGAACAAGTGTGGAAAGAGTTAAAGAAAAGAGAAAATTGATGCTTTAAGTTTGTGGGCTACTAACTTAAAAAGAGACATCTGAAAGGAGTGTGATAGATTTTAAATATTGAAACATCTATGTCTACTTCTTAATGAAAGGGTTTACAAAAGGGGATTGTAAATGGGAGAAAGAGGGGATAGTTATATGGCATTACCAGTGGTTCCAAGTAAAAGGCCAGTAGTTACGGTTTCTAAAAAGCTAACTTTCAAAGAAAAGATGTCTTATGGTTTTGGTGATATTGGTAACGGACTTATGTTTGATATGGGACAGTTATACCTTCTGAAATTTTATACAGATGTTTTGGGAATCTCTGCTTACTGGGGAGGGCTAGTATTTTTAATTTCTAAAATATTTGACGCGTTTGCAGATACAAGTGTTGGTGCATTTGTAGATTCAAGAACAAATATCTCAAAAAGAGGAAAGTTCCGACCTTTCATTTTATGGGGAACAGTTCCTCTAGCATTAATGACGGTCATCTCGTTTTTGGCTCCAAACTTTTCAGACACCGGAAAGATTGTTTGGGCATTTGCCACCTATATGGGATTTGGGCTAGCCTATTCATTTGTTAATATCCCATATGGTTCTTTGTCTGCAGCGATGACACAAGATCCAATTGACCGTGCATCTTTGGGTTCATTTAGAGCAATTGGTAGTCAAACAGCTCTTCTTATTTCAGGAGTAGTGGTAATTCCTATTGTGCTACAGTTTGCTAATAAAGAAGTCGGGTACATCGTGGCTATATCTGTGATGTCAATATTCGGAATTTTGTTTCATTTAATTTGCTATCGTAATACTAAAGAAAACGTTATTAGAACCCCAAGAAAAGAAAAGGTGCCTTTATCTAAACTATTCAAAGCATTGTTTTCAAACCGTCCTCTTATTGTATTGTGTTTAGCAGCGTTATTCATGATTGCTTCTTCCAATATTCGCAACGCTGTTCAGTTGTACTATTTGGAGTATAATTTAAAAAGCCCAGAATTAATGGCAATACTTTCCTTTTTAAGTATAGGGCTTGCTGTAGTTGGTTCAATGTTCATCCCGGCAATGGTAAAAAGAATAGGGAAGAAAAATACATTCATGCTTGGGCTTTTAGTTTGCATTGCCTGTGACGTTTTAAATTTTATATTACCAACGAGTACAGTAACGTTTTTAACTGTTTTTTCATTAGGAAACTTTGCATTAGCATTTGCGCTTGGTCTACCGTGGGTAATGATTGCTGATTCCATCGACTATCATGAGTGGAATTCGGGAGAACGTACAGAAGGCATTGTTTACTCAACATACAGTTTCTTCCGAAAGCTTGCGCAGGCTTTGGCAGGTTTTATTCCAGGAGTTGCACTGAGCTTAATTGGGTACGTTCCAAATATTCAGCAGTCTTCAGATACATTGTTAGGTCTCAAGGGGTTATTATTTCTTGCTCCGGCGGCTCTTAATATTATTGGATTAATCATTTTATTTTTCTTTTATAACCTTACAGATAATTTATACAGTAAAATTGTTGCCGACTTGAAAGAGAGAAGCAGCTTTAACTAAAAAAATTTGATAAAAAGTATTTTGAATAGGAGCTACTAAAGACAATATTTATAAACTTTTATTAGGAAGCAGCTTGACACACCATTTTATAATACATGCATAGTAAAGGAGATACCACATGAGTATTAAGGGAAATTATCAATTTACTTTCATAAATGAAACTGATAACATTCTTCAATTTGAACTAGCAGAGAATAACATATATGCGAAAATTATGATACTTGAAACAGATATTATCAGGATTTTGTTTACAGACGGTGAGGAATTACAACTAGATAAAACTTGGAGTGTCGCACCCGGGAAGTCAGATGTTCCATTGGAGGGGCGCAAACGTTTGGATACAAGCGGTTTTTCACTACCAAGCTATGAGTTTAGTAATAATAACGGTGAATGCACCGTAGAAACTTCAGCGTTAAAGCTTAATGTTGATTTAAATGGATTTAAGATTAGCTGGTTTTACCGTGAGGATTCTGGGTGGGTGAATTTTGCGAATGACCGAAAAACTCAGGCGTATAATTTTGATGGTTCACTTGGTGAGGGGATCGTTCATTATTTAAAGCGTGATTTAGATGAACAATATTTTGGATTAGGAGAAAAGACAGGATCAGTTGATAAACATGGAAAGCGCTATCGAATGCAAGCAATTGATGCAATGGGGTATGATGCAGAATATAGCGATCCTCTTTATAAACATATTCCTTTTTACATCACAAGGCATAGAGAAACAGGATTCTCATTTGGGATCTTCTATGATAATTTGTCCAGTTCAATTTTCGAACTAGGTACGGAACTCGATAACTATCATGAGCTATACAGATACTATCAAGCTAAACAAGGTGATTTAGATTACTATATTATTGGAGGCCCAAAAGTTAAAGATGTTACTCGGAAATTTTCATGGTTAACTGGACAAACAATCTTTCCACCGAAGTGGAGCTTGGGGTATTCTGGATCGACAATGAGTTATACCGATGCTCCAGATGCACAAATGCAGTTAAACGAATTCTTAAAGCTGTGTGAAAAACATGATATCTTATGTGATTCATTCCAATTGTCGTCGGGCTATACGTCAATTGAAGATAAGCGTTATGTATTTAATTGGAACCAATCAAAAATTCCTTCACCAAAAAAGATGGTAAACGACTTTCATGATAAGGGTTTACGTTTATGTGCAAATATTAAGCCCTGTTTATTAAAAGATCATCCCTTATTTAATGAGTTAAAAGAAAAAAAGATGTTTATAACAAATAGTCATAACGAAGAACCTGAAATGGCACAATTTTGGGATGAAATAGGTGCTTATTTAGATTTTACCAATAAAGAAACCTACGACTGGTGGAAAGGGCAAGTAAAAGAAAAGCTATTGGATTATGGAATTGATTCCACTTGGAATGATAATAATGAATTTGAAATCTGGAGTAAGGAAGCCATCTGTCACGGTTTTGGGAACAATAAAGAGTTTGAACTGATTCGTGCACTTCATCCACTGCTTATGATGAAGGCTTCCTATGAAGCACAGTTGGAACATAACCCTCGGTTGCGTCCTTATTTAATATCACGATCCGGCTCTGTGGGAATGCATCGTTATGTGCAAACATGGACAGGCGATAATCGCACCAGTTGGAAAACGTTAAAATTCAATATCAAGATGGGGATAGGGCTAAGTTTATCCGGTATTTATAATTTTGGACATGACGTAGGTGGATTTTCTGGCCCTGCTCCTGAACCTGAATTATTCGTAAGATGGATACAAAATGGAATTGTTCATCCGAGATTTACTATCCACTCTTGGAACGATGACGAGACAGTTAATGAACCTTGGATGTATCCTGAAGTTCTAGACTCAATTAGAGAATTAATTAAATTTAGAACAAAAATAATTCCATATATTTATAGTGAGTTGCGCGAAACCTCTAATAGCTACCATCCTATTATAAGGCCTACTTTTTATGATTTTGAACATGATGAAACTACCTTTGAAGAAAATGACGACTTTATGCTAGGCGATTCTCTGCTGGTTGCTTCCGTTGTTGAAAAAGGAAAGAAAGAGCGAGAAGTGTATTTGCCAAATAATCCTGGAGGATGGTACGATTTTCATGTTGGAACGTGGTATGAAGGGGGAAAAAAGGTTGAAATTCCTGCACCTTTACACTATACGCCGCTGCTAGCTAAGGCGGGAGCAATCATCCCGATTAATGAAGCAGAAGTAACTTTTTCAACGAAGAATATGGATGAAAGAGGATTTTTATTATTTCCTTGTAGAGGGAAAGGGAAATCTTCTTATAGCTTATACGAAGATGATGGGTTAACAAACGAATATTTGCACACATTTGCGTACATTCATGTTGATATGGAAACTACAGAAGATGAGATTCAAATAAACATTAACAAGGAAGGTTCTTATGAATTACCTTATAACCAGATTACGTTTCACCTTCCGGAAAAAGAGCAGCGCAAGCTAACTATCAATGGATTAGATCAAAATGTTGGAAAAGGAACATTTAGTTATAATCTGAGCTGTTAATAAATATAATCATTGACCCTATAGCTACTATAGGGTCTAGTTGTTTTTATTTCTACATTTATAGCGCAGTTGAGTAAAAAAGATTTATTTACAGCGATTAGTATCAAAAATTGTATGCCTAGAAGACTCTGTTTCAAGCCTCTACCTAGGGTCTGCGTGAACAAAGACTTCATTATTCCCTCAGTTTATAGCTCTTAAAGTCTTATATCGAGAAAATCGTACCGGTTTTACCTAGCTCTATCTAAAAAATAACTAAAAGAATAAATAGTAAGAATTCTTAAGGAAATTTTAATAACTTGCTAATAAACTTCTAATTTCCTCTTTATTTTTTTGTAAGTTGTCTCCTTTAAAATAGAAGTAATCGAGTAGCCCACCTTATTTTGAACGAATGAAAGTTAAATAAGGTTGTATGACCAAAATACGAATGGGTAACCTCACTACTTAAAATGGAGGCTGATGTACACTTATGAATCTAGAGGTTTTTCGAAATTACTCCTTGCAGCATTTGAAGAAAGATATACTATCAGGTATTGTTGTTGGCATTATAGCTATACCTTTAGGGTTAGGATTTGCGATAGCTTCTGGAATATCGCCTGTTACAGGACTTTATACAACGATTGTAGCGGGATTGTTAATTGCTATTTTAGGTGGATGTAGGTTTCAAATCGCGGGACCTACAGGTGCGTTTGTTCCTGTTTTATTAGGAATTGTGTTGCAATATGGCTATGAAAACTTATTAATTGCCGGCTTTATGTCCGGAATTCTCCTCATTATCTTTGCGCTATGTAAAGTAGGAGCTTTAATCAAGTATTTTCCTTCGTCCATTATTGTAGGGTTTCAGTCAGGGATTGCGCTGATTATCTTTAGCGGGCAAATTCCAAACTTCCTTGGATTACACTCTATTGAAAAATATCAGTATTTTCATTTGAATATAAAAGAGATCTTTGGTAATTTACATTTCATCAACATCTATAGTATTGCTACGGCAGCGATATGCTTATTAACCATTTTAATTGTTCTTTATTTTTCACCTAAGTCGCTTGGGATGTCCTATCTACTCGGAATCATTGTATCAACGGGCTTGGCATCTTTTTTCTTTTCCAATCAGTTTGAAACCATTGGTTCCATTTATGGAGAGATACCTCGCCATTTTCCGGCCCCAGCGTTTCCAGATATAACAGTAGAGAGGGTGGTCACTCTTTTACCTTCTGCGTTTGTGATTGCTGTACTTGTAGGGTTACAGTCTTTACTGACAGCTCGCGTTGCGGATGAAATGACAAAATCAAAGCACAGCAGCAAAAAAGAACTGATCGGTCAAGGAATTGTAAATATGGTAACGCCGATGTTTTCAGGTATTCCCGCAGCAGGAGAGATTGCAAGAACCGTTACCAATATTAAAAACGGCGCTTCCTCTCCAATTGCAGGCATCACGCATGCTATCTTTGTTTTGATTGTGCTGTTAGTGTTAGCTCCGTACGCTTCATACGTGGCGCTTGCCAGTCTTGCACCAGTTCTAATGGTCGTGGCATGGAATATCAGTAAAAAAGAACAGTTTGCAAAGGTGATAAAAGAAAAATCATTCCATTCATTGGTTTTACTTACGACATTTTCGTTAACGGTGTTTACAAACCTGACGATCGGAATAGCCGTTGGATTATGTTTGTGTGGTGCACACTTTATGATAAAAAAGAGCAAAGAAAAACAAAAGTTATTAAGAAAAACGAGTTAATTTTACTAAGTGAGATGAATGAAGTAATAGAAAAAAGGCCTCTAAGATAGAGGCCTTTTTTTCTTTGGTGGAAAATTTTATAGTTATTGACAATCGTTATCACTGACGTATAATATATACAGAGTAATAATTGATAAAGATTATCATTATCAAATAAGAACAACGTGAAAAAGGAGAAGATTAAACTGAAGAAGCTATTTTTTATACCATTTCTACTTATACTGGCTATTATCGTGAGCGCTTGTGGACACAGCGAAACGACAAACGGAAAAGATAAGGGAGATACTAAAAGTGAAACAATTACATATAAATCAGAAGCTGGACCTGTCAAAGTTCCTAAAAACCCTAAAAGAATAGTGGCTCTTAGCAACGGCCCTAATGTAATGTCTTTAGGAGGAAAGCTCGTTGGGATTGATGAATGGAGCAGTATGAACCCGCTTTTTAAAGAAAAAGTAAAGGGAGTAGAAGTAGTATCAGAGGATGATTTAGAAAAGATTATGGAGCTGAAACCAGACTTAATTATTGCTGGATCTGAAATGAAGAACATCAAGAAACTAAATAAAATAGCTCCTACCGTTGTCTTTACTTGGGGTAAATTAGATTATTTGAATCAGCAAATAGAAATTGGAAAGCTTTTAAACAAAGAAAAAGAAGCGAAAGAATGGGTGAATGATTTCCAAAAACGCGCAGCGGCTGCAGGAGAAGCAATTCGCAAAAAAATCGGTAAAGATGCGACTGTTTCTGTGATTGAAAGCGGCAATAAAGAGTTTTATGTATTTGGAAATAACTATGCGCGCGGAACAGAAGTATTGTATCAGGCAATGAAGCTAAACATGCCTAAAAAAGTAAAAGAGAAAGCACTTGAATCGGGTATCTATACGTTTTCTTCAGAATTACTTCCTGAGTTCGCGGGCGATTATATAATCTTGAGTAAAAGTACGGATGGCGATAATTCGTTTTTAAAAACAAGTGTGTGGAAGAACATACCTGCGGTTAAGAACAATCGTGTGTTCGAAATTAACACAAAAGCTTCGACCTACAGTGATCCAATAACATTGGAATATCTTTTAGGATTTTTCGAAAAATCGTTTCTTGAAAAATAATAGGTGAGATATATTTTTTATTCGAAAATTAGCCCGGTTCTACACGAACAAAGCTTAGATATAAACGGAATGGATACGCCCTCTATAAACTATTATTTCAATTTATAGGAGGCGTATTGTCCGTCTTCATTACTTTCCTTCAAACCAGCAGCGAGCGTTATCAAAAAGCATATGCTGAATCTGCTGTTCCGTTACGCCTTTTCTTTTTAACTCAGGAACGACTTCTTCTAATACAAAGCTCATCGACCATTTTGGAAAACGTTCTTCAATCACGCCTTCTGGAAACCAGTCCATTGTACAGCAGTAGTCTTGTGAGAGAAACATGCGGTTTGAATATCCTTGTTTAGCTAACTCAATAACCGTGTTGTTTCTATTTTCAGTTGAACATTCTCTTGTTAGGCCGTAGCGGTCCATTCCAATAAAAGCACCTTGAGTTAATATGTTTGAAATGTACTCAAGATTATCCGTATCTCCCGTATGTCCAATCAGAATTTGATTTGGATTAGCGCCTTCATCCAGTAAGATGTCAAGCTGCTTCAAGCCCGTACCGCTTGCAGGATGCGAATGCGTCATAATCGGCACGCCTGTTTTTTTATGAGCTCGTGCTACAGCGCGCATTACTTTTTCTACATCAGCCGTTACGCCAGGTGCATCCGTAGCGCATTTTAGAAAACCTGCTTTGATCGACGTGTTTTGAATGCCGACTTCAATGTCTCGAACAAACAGGTCTGCCATATAGTCAATGCTTCGAGTTTGAAAATGGATAGGGATGTAGTTATACGTATAAATTCCTGTGGCTGCGACGATTTGAGTGTCTGTTTCACGGGCAATTCGTTCAATAAAACGAATATCCCGTCCTTGTTCCATCACCGTAGGATCACAGATTGTTTTGACTCCGAGTGCCTTCGCACGATTTACTTGTTCTACTGCTTTTGCAACTTCTTGTTCTTCATCATACAAATGAGGAAACTGCGCATGAACAGATTCAGAACGAACGCGCATATGTTCATGGATTAACGTTAGCCCTAGTTCTGACGTATGGACTGGGCCTGTTACCGAATTGATAAATGTCATAGTACGATTCCTTTCATCATATACCTGTAAATCAAACAGCGAGTGATTAGGTACAGTTTTAATATAATCTGTTTTTATATATAGACTACTGTTATAAAAAACACATATTGCATTATACAACATATGTGTTGTCTTACACAACAGGCGGGACTTTTACTCACTATGACAAAAAAGTCCTTCTTTCCAAACAGAAAGAAGGACTAGTTATATTGATGATTACCCAGCATTTACGCTGTAATTACCACCGTTTAATTTACGGAATTTCATATAGCTGCCAACTCTCCAAATGACAATATATATAAAAGCTAGTGTCATCGTTAAGACCGCGAAGTCTATGGAATCTAAGCCTTTGAAGTATTGGCTCAAAGCCATTCTTATAAAGACAATGGCGATAATCACATATTTAAAATTCTTATTTGGCTTTGAATAAATAAAGCCATCTTCTCTTACTTCATAGTCTGTTTGGCTAAGCATAATGATTCCGAATATAGCACCTAGTACACCAGCAATCATCATTTCCCAGTAGGGAGGTAAGTGAAAGGGCTGGCCTGGTATGTGCATCATCTGACTTAGACTAAGTGAAAATGCAATTAATATGAACAAAATAGGAGCTAATATACCAAGTCCATTCCTTTTAATGGGTCTATGTCTCCTTTTAACCCTTCTCCAAATAATGAATCCAATAAGAGCGATAACCAATATATAAATAAATAGCATTTCCATCGTCATGTTTCCTCCTTTTTTATTTCGATGTTCGTACAATCCACTATTTAGTATAAACAATAAAAGGATGGAGATAAAAGTGCATTCTTTCATTTTTACACATGAGAATTCTCATTATTTTTTATGACTGCCGTTTTAGTTTTTTGTATATGCTTCATTAACTGTTTATCTCTTTTTTACCATAATATGTTAGAATTATAGGAAGCGTAGTGTAAATAAATTTTGTTTGCACGCTGTCATAGTTATAGAGGTGAATGAGTTGAGGTTAGGAAATCAATTGCAAAAGTTAAGAGAAGAACAAAAGATGTCGGAAGAAGAGGTTGCTGAGCAGCTGAGTGTATCGGTACAGCACATACATAAGTGGGAGAATAATAAAAGCTATCCTGACATTCAGCATCTTTTAAAATTAAGCGACATCTACGAGACGACTATTGATGAATTTATTAAAAAGGATGCCACATTACAAAACAGAATAAACATTCGTGAAGAAGAAAAAGAGGACGACGATGAACTGTTTCACCCAGGTTTTTATATCGGAATAGGTATTATGTTTCTTGGTACTTTACTTAGCCTGATTATCGGCAATCTTACAATTACGATGGTGTCCAATATCGCTGGAATGTTAATTACTTGTTTTTATAAAGATATCTTAAAACTTTTAAAAGACGTCAAAAAGGATTTTTATGAACAAGGATGAAATAGCAGAAAAACGATGAGGTGTACCAGGTGAAAGAATTGAATTTGAATTTTATGATCATATCTCTTTTATGTTTAGCCAGCTATTACTTATTTCGAGTGGTCGCATACTCTTTAGCGAGAAAGTATGTAGATAAAACGTCTGAAGGAAATGTTTTGAACTGGGCTGTAAATGTACTTGTTAGAGGCGGTAAAAAGATGGAGCTCAGTGATTATGTCACATGGGCAGGATTTTGTGCGTTTTTGTACCTTGTATAATCACAGTAAAACAGTAGAAAGCCATCTCCTTATTTTAAACGGATAGAACGTTGCCTTAAACTTTACTCAGTACTTTCTACGAGCTCAAATGATAAAAGAGTCAGTAACATATAAAATTCTTAAAGCGAATAGTATAGGTTATTAATGAACGCTAAAGGAGAAAGTTGGTTTAGTAATGATTAAGTCAAAACTTTTGTGGAAAGTTATTGGTCTAGAAATCTTAGTCATTTTTTGGTTTGTGGTAAACGGTGCATACGTGAGCATGACGCATCCTACTACACATTATCTTCAGTTTTTAGGAATCGTCCCTTTGGCGATTGGAATAGCATTTTATCTAACAAAAACAAAAAAGTGGCCGCATTTTTTCTCTTTTCAACAAAACATGTCGTTTAGAACGAGAATCTATTTTTAAGCGGTTATGCTTTCTATTTATGGAATCGAAAATCTACTTTATCTGTTTCTCATAATCAAGTTAGTGGCTAATTAAAAGAGGTTGAGACAAAAGTAGTTTAGTTGAAGGTGAATCCGAACGAGGGATGGAGAATCAAACTCGTTCGGATTTTTTTGTTATTGTGATGGACGTAGGTTTCGTTTATGTGGGTAGGTGCTTCTAGCGGTTGATTGGAGGGCATGGCGAAGACTCCTGCGGGAAAAGCGGAATAGGTGAGACCTCGTAGGAACGTAAGCGACGAGGAGGCTCAGCGGGCGCCCGCGGAAAGCGAAGCCTTGCACAGAAATCAACAGCGATGTAGCGAGTGACCTAAACTAGCTCATGTATCCAATTTGCTCGCCTTTAGATTGAATTGCTTTAGTTGTGTCTTACTCTCTTTTTAGTGTTTCGAAGCAGGTATTAATCTACCCAAAGCTGAATAACTTCTATGGCTAATGTTACTACATTTAATTTGTTAGGACTTCATTAAACGCAAAAGGGGAGAACTATATGTTTGAAGAAAAAGTAGGGATTATTACGGGTGGAACGTCGGGGATTGGCTTAGCTACAGCGGAATTAATCGCAAAAGAGGGCATGCATATCGTGATTGCTTCTAGAAATAGTGAAAAAGGAGAAGAAGCTCTTTCTGTATTAAGAAAGTGGTCTCCTCACTCTCTTTTTATCAAAACGGATGTAACGAATAGTCAAGATGTTAAAAATCTCGTGAGCCAAACATACTCGACGTTTGGAAAAATTGATGTGAGCTTTAATAATGCGGCTAACACGGAGGCAGCTTCTAATGCTACCCATGAATTCAAAGAAGAAGACTTTGACCATTTAATAAACGTTACGTTAAAAAGTGTATGGCTTTGTATGAAATATCAGCTGCAGGTAATGACCAAACAAAATAGCGGGGTCATTGTAAATACATCGTCAATGGACGCTATTTTATGTTCAGCAGGGACTGGCGTATATGCGGCTGGGAAAAGCGGTGTGATTGCTTTAACGAAGTCAGTTGCTCAAGAATATGGCCATCAACATATAAGAATTAACTCTCTGTGCCCAGGTGCATTTCGTACGCCTATGTTAGAAGAAAGGTTTTCAAATCTATCTGAAGACGAAAAAGCAAAGCTCAATGAATCCTATCAAAAGCTAAACGCGCTGGGCAGAATTGGTGATCCGATTGAAGCCGCAAAAGCAGTAAAGTGGCTTCTTTCGGATGACGCATCTTTTGTTACGGGTCAAAACATTATTGTAGACGGTGGGATTGGATTTAGGTTTGAGTAAGAATAATGGAATGAAAAGATATTTAAGGGGATGCGTATGTCTTTCATTCTTAATAATTGTATGGCCATTAGTATCGTATTTACGGTAATCCTTTTTGTAAGTATCGTATGTAACAAAAGAATAGTCGCCCTTGTTATTTCATTCGTTACTATGTTATTCGGTTCATTTTTACTTCTTTATGCTTTTGCGAAAATAAGCGGGTTTGATGCTCTAGACATTCAAATAAAAGGTTTAATGATTATCGGAGAAGGTTTTGCAGGAGTTGCATTAATGATGTTATTGTTTCCATTTTTCTTCTTAGTAGGACTTGTTACGATGTTAATAGGAGTCTTTAAGAAAGAGAGTACTAATAAATCTATTTAAAAAAGAAAGAACCATCAAGAGTACAGCCCATAGTAATATGAATTAGGAACAACTAAAGTAAAATCTTTAATCTATTAATAAAAAAAGCCAATTCGTGTTAAATTCGAATTGGCTTTTGCATTTTTCGGAACGACTGTTGTACAAATACACCTTTGGCTAAAGCAAGAATCTCTTTTATTACTCTTCTGATTTTGAAGATAGCACTTCTTTTTTTAGAAAGAAGCATAAAACAAAGGCAATGATCGTAAGTACAAATGCGTAAGTATAGATATGCTGAAACGATTCAATAAATAAAACTTTAATTTTCATAAATAATTCTGGAGTAAGTCCACTTGGAATTCCTCCTGCTGCCAGGCTATTCATGTTATTTGCCATACTTTTAGGCAATTCATCGCCTAAACTGCTTAGATTTGACGTAAGTGTGGAAGATAATAGCGTCCCAAACATACTTACTCCGACAGTTGCGCCAATAGACTGAAACAATGGAACGGTTGCCAAGGCAATTCCTTTGTGTTCTTTTTCTACAGATTCTTGAACAATTAAGTTATCTCCACCGAACATAACGCCTAAACCAAGACCGGTGATAAAAAAGAAAATAATGACCTGCAGGGTAGTGGTACTAATATCTAATTTAGAAAATAAATAAAAACCGATAACAGGCATAATGAAAGAAATCACGAATAATTCGCGGTACCGAACTTTTGTTAATAGAAATCCAGAAACGATTGAGGTTGCAACAGCACCTACCATCATGGGCAAAGTTAAATACCCAGATTCTGTAGGAGTAAGGCCTAATACGTTTTGTGCAAAGTAAGGGAAAGATGAGAATGAGCCCATCAATCCACAGCCTACAGTAAAAACAAGCAGTGACAATACTAAAATATTACGATTTCTAAATAGATGCAGCGGTACAATAGGTTCAATCACTTTTGATTCCACCCAAATAAACAGTCCAATTAAAATCACGCCTACACATAGTAGCGAAACGATAAATGGAGAGCTCCACGTATACCCTTCGTTCTCGACTAAAACAGGCGTAATTAATAACGAAATGATTGCAGCTACTAGAAGAATAGCTCCTGCCCAATCAATTGTTACTTTTTTTCTTTCATGTACTTCTTTTAACCCACTTGCTAAAAAAATGACTGCTATTAATCCCACTGGAATATTCACGAAGAAAATCCAATGCCAGCTTGCTTGATCTACAAAAAAGCCTCCCATTAGCGGGCCTAAAAGCATAGGGATAAACATAACTGGTCCCATAAACGCTTGAACTTTTGCTCGTTGTTCAACAGGGAACAAATCACTCGAAATCGTCATGGCTAATGGCATGAGGCCACCCGCGCCAAGTCCTTGAATTCCTCTTCCAATTAAAAGCATAATCATTGAATGAGAAAGCCCGCATATAATGGAGCCTCCAATAAAGAAAGCCATAGAAGCGAAGTAGACTTTTTTTCGACTAAATAAATCGGCTAATTTTCCTAGTATAGGCATGAAAGCAGATAGAGCTAGCATATAGATGCCTGCAACCCAGCCATACATAGATAATCCGCCAAGATCACGTATAATCGTTGGCATGGCTGTATTTACAACTGTTTCATCAAGCTCAGAAAAAATAATTCCAATCATTAATCCAGTCATTACTAGTATTTTATTGTTTTTATTATTTAAAACTTGTTCTCCAACATTTGAGATGTTTTCCATATTGCGTTTCCTCTCGTGAAATTATTAGAAATGATCACTAAACAGCATGTGAATCATTTCTCGTTATTATCTCTATTAGTCTCTCGGGGATTTCGGTTTCTAAATCTCGGTGTTCTAAATTCAGCACCGTCTCCCCAAGGTCCGCGCCCAAAACTTCTTGGACCATGCTCTGGATCACCACCAAAAAATCTGTGGTGAGGTCCAAATCCTCGTAGGTCATTATGGCGTCGAAATTCTTGATTTTCATCATGACCTTGTTTTAACATTTCTTCATCTAAATAAGTATTTAACTTTTGCATTAAATGTGAAAGAGTATCCTGCTCTTCTTCTGAAAGAACATCAAAGATGCCTGAGTTATTGTCTTGTTCCTCCGTAGCCTCGATAGCTTCTAGTCCAGCTTCTGTTAGCTCAACGGAAAGTACTCGCCGATCTTTCTCAGATGGCGTACGAACAATGTAACCTTTTCTTTCTAACTTACTAAGTAATTCACCTATTGACTGAGGTCTCATATCCAGTAAGTACGACAGCTCTTTTTGTGTAGTTTTAGGCTGCAATTTTAATAATTTTAATATCCGTCCTTGCCCCCGGTGCTGATCACCTAGTGCTCCAGCATCTCTTCGATTAATAAAGTAGTGTCGCTGGTATCTTGCCAGCTGTCTCTGGAACCTGAAAAATTGATCAATCAAATCTTGCTCGTGTAAATATTCGTTATCTCTTTCATTCATGATAAAAGCCTCCTTACTAATTTAACGCTGCACTTATCTACATAAAAAATTTTATCCTTTTAATAAGATAGGAAGGATTCATTTGAAATAAAAATAAGGTACCTTATCAAATAATAAAGGTACCTTACTAAAATGTCAATTTCTTATAAAAAAGATACTTTGACAAAGTTAAACATATGCATAAAAGCTGTATATTTTATAGAAATCCCTTACTTGATTAAGTAAGTTTGCTAAAAGATATGATTACAAAATAAAGTGATAAAGCTAACTGTACTAAGTTAGCTTTATCACTTCATGGCGTTTTTCAATACGTTTTTCGATTTTCTCCATTGCTTTTTTATCTTTTAATAATGCTTGTTTATTTTCTTTTACTAGCTCTTCAAAAGATTTTTTCTGTTTAAACAAACTAACACTTCTTTCTCACTATCGTGTTTTTGAATGATGAGGGGTATGGTTATTTGTCCTCGGCATTAAAATGAAACGACTTCTCAGACTTTGCGATAACAACAGTAGCTAAAGAGTTTCCTACGACATTTAATGCTGAACGGCCCATGTCTACAAAGAAATCAACTGCTAATAATAAAGCGACTCCTTCTGCAGGTAAGCCAATTTCTTTCGCGGCAGCTAACAGTACAACGATGACAGCCGAAGGAACGCCTGCTAATCCTTTCGTCATAAGCATTAATAAACCAATGATCACAATAATTTGTTCAAGACTAAGAGGTAGGTTATATACATTGGCAAGAAAGATAATCGCTACACTAATATAGATGCTAGCTCCATCTAGATTAAAAGAATAGCCGGTTGGTAATACAAAAGAAGTGACAGAACGTGACACTCCGAACTTTTCTAATCGATGAATCAGCAGCGGCATAGAAGCCTCTGAGCTGCGCGTTGTAAACGTTAATAAAATCAAATCTCCGGTTCTTTTTAACAGTTCCTTGTAAGGGATACGGAAAATAAGTGCGATAATCGGAAACACAACAAATGCCGTAACGGCAAAAGATAAGTACGTAATACCTACAAATTGACCTAAAGAAAGCAAGCTGCCAATCCCGTATTTAGCCACGCTAAATGAGATAAATCCAAATACGCCAACTGGGGCAAACGATACCGCGTATTCGACTACTTTAAACATAGCTTGTAGCCATGCTTCAAAAAATGTAATAACCGGCTTCGCTTTATCTTCAAGTGATGTAAGAGCTAACCCTACAAAAATACCAAAGAAAATAATCGGCAACAGCTTTCCTTGTGCCATTGCTTCTACAATATTGCTTGGAATAATACTTAAGAAAAACTCTCCAAAGTCGATGCCTTTTGCTAGGTTTCCTAACGAGGAAGTATCCACTGCACCTACATGCATATGTCCACCTACATTTGTTACTTTAGCAATGAGTATTCCTAATATAATTAATACTGTAGTCACAATCTCAAAATAGAGAAGCGTTTTAAACGCTACTCGTCCCAGCTTTTTTATATCATGCATCCCTGTGATTCCTAATACAATCAATGGGAAAACAAGAGGGACAATAACCATTTGAATAAGCTGGATAAACGCTTTTCCTACTATTTCTAACTTTAAACCAACTTCTTTACTAACATAACCAACGATCAATCCAAGAATTAATCCGATAATTACTTTTAATCCTAAATTAAGCTTAAATTTCTTTTTTGCAGCCATCTGTCCAATTCTCCTTGTAGTGTAGTATTGTTTTTGCTTTAGTAACCTTTGAGAATTAGACAAGTACACATGCTATTATTATGCTTATTCACTATCGAAAGTGCGTTCACCTAAAATACCTCCTTAAAATATCTTTTTACATACTAAAACAATTATTCCTATAAGTAAAGTGTGGATTTTGTTTATTCTTCGGGTTTTTATCTAAAATTACTGGGTTTACTTCTAAAAAAAGTAATATAAATAAAGTCGAAAAAAGCACAAAAACTCTGATTTACTAGGGTTTTTGTGCTTTTATTAATGACTAACAAATTGATGAAGATATCATATCTTATAATTCTTATAAAAATACTATAAATTATATTTTATATATGGTATTATGTTTACAGAATTTAAAGGAGTGTGTATGATGCCGTTTAGTTATGTTTCTCACTTATATTGTCCTAAATGTAAAAAAGAATATAGTCCAAAAGAAAAACATCAATTATGTGAATGTGGCTCACCTTTATTAGTAGCGTATGATTTAGAGAGACTGAAAGACAATCTAAGTCCAGAAGATGTCCAAAGCAGAGAACCAAATCTATGGAGATATCATGAACTGCTTCCAGTAGAAGATCCAGAAAACGTCGTTTCCTTAGGAGAAGGGATGACTCCGCTTATAAAAATGCCTAAGCTAGGTAAAGAAATGGACATTCCAAACTTATATATGAAAGATGAAGGTATTATTCCAACGGGATCATTTAAAGCTAGAGGCGCCGCTGTAGGGGTGTCAAAAGCAAAAGAACTTGGCGTTGAACAGTTAGCGATGCCTACAAATGGGAATGCCGGAGCCGCTTGGTCGCTTTATTCGTCACGCGCTGACATAAAAGCAACCGTTGTAATGCCAAAAGATGCGCCTGTTATTACACGAAATGAGTGTGCTGTCGCTGGAGCTGACCTTTACCTAGTCGATGGACTCATCAGCGATGCGGGTAAAATTGTCGGTGAAGCTATTAAAGCCTGGGGTCTTTATGACGCTTCTACGCTTAAAGAGCCGTATCGAATTGAAGGTAAAAAAACAATGGGCTTGGAAATTGCTGAACAGTTTTCTTGGAATCTTCCTGATGTAATTTTATATCCAACAGGAGGAGGCGTTGGATTAATCGGAATCTACAAAGCGTTAAATGAATTAAAAGAGCTTGGCTGGATTAAAGGTGATCTTCCTCGTTTAGTTGCGGTACAAGCTGAAAACTGCGCGCCTATTGTAAAAGCATGGAATGAGAGAAAACAAGAATCTGAATTTTGGCCGGATTCTTCAACCATTGCCTTTGGTATCAACGTACCAAAAGCAATCGGGGACTTTCTTGTTTTAGAGGCCGTATACAATACAAATGGATGCGCGATTGCGGTGGACGAAGATAAGATTGTGGAGGAACAAAAAAAGGTTGCGCAGCTTGAAGGTTCGTTCATTTGTCCTGAAGGTGCTGCTACATTCTTAGCTGCACGCCGTTTAAGAGAAGAAGGCTGGATTAAAGAAAACGAAACGGTTGTTGCTTTAAATACAGGGCTTGGAGTTAAATATCCAAACACGGTAGATATTGAAGTACCTATTTTAGAGCGAAATGGCAGCCTTACTAAAAAATAAAATAAAAAAACATCCAAATAGATCTCCGACTTTAAGCAGTCTAAGCGGAGATCTATTTTTTAATTTGATCCTGTCCAAATCATAAATAGTAAATTCGAAATTTAGATTATTTTAAATATATTGACTTATTTTTGTTAGTAATCTATTATTCAATTAAACAAATTGATTTACTAGGAATTAAAGCTGAATGTAATGCTACCAGGCAACTGGGGCCGGACGATCGCTCAAGCGAATGGACTGGTCCTTTTTGTTTTTTAGAAATACGGCTATACTCTAGAAAATGAATTTGTCATAAAAAATGAAAAGCTCTCTTTTTAGGGAACTTACGAGGAGGACGTATCATGAGTACAGTTAGCAAAAGCGCAGCAAATTCGGTTTTAGAAGTACAGCCCATCGCTGGTCACATTGGAGCAGAAATAAAAGGAGTGCATTTATCTTCAAATTTAAATGCCGAGACACTCAATGCCATTAACAAAGCTTTGCTAAAGCATAAAGTGGTCTTTTTTAGAGGCCAAGGGCATATTGACGATGCTGAACAAGAGGCCTTCGCTGCATTATTTGGTGAACCGGAAGCGCATCCTACCGTTCCGATAAAAGAAGGCAGCAATTATTTATTTGAACTTGATTCTGAACGAGGAGGACGAGCTAACTCTTGGCATACCGATGTAACGTTCATCGATACATACCCGAAAGCATCGATCCTTCGAGCTGTAGTTGTCCCAGAAGCAGGAGGAGATACAGTTTGGGCAAATACAGCCGTTGCCTATCAAAACCTTCCTTCAGAGCTGCGTCAGCTAGCTGATCAGCTTTGGGCCGTGCATACGAATGACTATGATTACGGAGGAAGACATCCTAATCGCTCACAAGAAGATTTAGAGCGTCACCGTAAAGTATTCGCTTCTACTGTATATGAAACAGAACATCCAGTCGTAAGAATTCACCCGGAAACGGGAGAGCGTACGTTAGTGTTAGGACATTTTGTTAAAAAAATTAAAGGGTTATCTTCTTCGGATTCAAATCATCTTTTTTCAATTCTGCAAGACCATGTAACAAGACTAGAAAACACGGTTCGCTGGCACTGGAAAGCAGGTGATATTGCGATTTGGGATAACCGCGCAACCCAGCACTATGCAATTAATGACTACGGAGAAAAGCACCGCGTGATGAGACGAGTTACTTTGGTTGGAGAAGTGCCTGTGAGTATCGACGGGCAAACGAGTATTACTTATAAAAAAGAAGAATGAAATCAGGTTCTATTTTGTACCAGCATGTTTCTTTCAAAGCAAAGGCAGGTGAGAAAAGTTTCGCACTTATAATAAGAAGAGGCTGAGACAAAAATCTTTTAGTTGAAGTGAAATCCGAAATGTTAATCAAAATTATTGATTAACATTTCGGATCTTTTTGTCATGGTGAACATAGATTTAATGTGTTTGGCTGCTTCTAGCTTTTGGTTGGAGGGCAAGGCGAAGACTCCTGCGGGAAAAGCGGAATAGGTGAGAGCCCGCAGGAGCGTAAGCGACGAGGAGGCTCACCGGCCGCCCGTGGAAAGCGAAGTCTTGCACGGAAATCAACAGCGTTGTAACAAGCAGTTCAGCTCATTTATCCCATTTGTTCGTCTTTAGATTGAATTGATTTCGTTATGTCTCAATGCCTTCTTATGGGTCTTTATACAAAGTGACACGCTACAAAATGATTAGAACCGACATCTTTGTAGTCAGGTGGAATATCTGCACATTTCTTCTGGGCAATCGGACATCTTGTCCTAAACTTACACCCAGAGGGAGGTGTAATCGGACTTGGTATTTCACCTTTCAAAATGATTTTTTCTCTTTTGATGGTTGGATCAGGTATCGGTATGGCAGATAAAAGCGCTTTTGTATAAGGGTGCAGTGGATTTTTGAATAATTCATCTCTTGATGCTTGCTCCACAATATTTCCTAAATACATAATAGCAACCTTGTTACACAGGTGCTCGACGACGCTTAAATCATGTGAAATAAACAGATAAGACAAATTTTCTTTTTCTTGAAGTTCACTAAACAAATTAATAATTTGAGCTTGAATTGATACGTCCAGTGCAGATACTGGCTCATCTGTTACAACAAATTCAGGGTTTAAAGCCATGGCTCTGGCAATGACAATTCGCTGACGCTGTCCGCCTGAAAATTCGTGCGGGTATCTGTCTATATGGTAAGGAGATAAACCGCATTTCTCCATAATCGACAAGACGTGATCTCTTACGTTAGTTCGGGAAGCTAATTTATGTTGAATCATAGCTTCTCCAATCGCTTCGCCTATTCTAATTCGAGGGTTTAAAGAACTAAAAGGATCTTGAAAGACGAGCTGTGACTGCAAACGGTAATGAATCAGCTCTTTTTTTGACAGCTTAAAAACGTTCTTTCCTTTAAAAAATACGTCTCCGCTTGTTTTATTATGAAGTCTTAAAATGGTTTTTCCTAAAGTAGACTTACCGCTTCCTGACTCACCAACCAATCCGAAAATGTCACCTTTTTTAATTGAAAAAGTTACTCCGTCCACCGCTTTTACTTGTTCGTTTACTGATTTAAATAACGTAGATTTGGAGGAGTAAAATTTTTTTAAGTTGTTTACTTCTAACAGCGTTTCACTCATTGATCTTTACCTTCCTTATAAAGCCAGCAGGCTGTGTAGTGGTCATTTTCTGAAATGAAGGGAGGAGCTTGTGTTTTGCAAATATCCATACAGTGTTCACAGCGCTCGCTAAAATAACAACTTTCTGTAAGGTCCGTAAGTTTTGGTACTTGCCCTGGTATCGAATGCAGCCTTTGTGTTCGTTTGCCGATAACCGGCTTTGAGCGAAGCAGACCCTTCGTATAGGGGTGTTTTGGATTTTGAAATAGCTCAACTACCTGTGCTTTTTCTACGATTTTACCTGCATACATCACCATTACGGTATCAGCCATTTCAGCTACAACGCCGAGATCATGTGTGATAAATAAGATTGATGTACCAAGATCATGTTTTATAGTTTGTAATAGATCTAATATTTGAGCTTGAATCGTTACATCTAGAGCAGTAGTAGGTTCATCGGCAATTAATAGCTTAGGGTTGCACCCGAGTGCAATCGCAATCATAATCCGCTGAAGCATACCGCCGCTTAGCTCGTGCGGATAACTTTTTACTATTTTTTTAGCATTGGGTATCCCTAAAAGCGTAACAAGTTCAATGGCTTTATCATAAGCTTCAGCTTTACTAATAGATAGATGCTCTAATAGAGTCTCGGTAATTTGGTCTCCAATAGTGAATACTGGATTTAGAGATGTCATCGGTTCTTGAAAAATCATCCCAATGTCTTTTCCTCTAATTTTTCTCATCTCTTTTTTTGTTTTTTCTAATAGATTTGATCCATTAAATAAAATCTGACCGTCTGTAATTTCCCCTGAATCAGAAAGCAGCTGCATAATGGATAGAGCCATTACGCTTTTCCCGCATCCTGATTCACCAACGATACATACCGTTTCACCGGGATTAATGGAAAAGCTGACGTTGTTTACTGCTGTAACCGTACCTCCTTCCGTATGAAAAGAGGTGTGTAAGTCTTTTAATTCTAGTAAAGGTGTATTCATCTATTCATTACCTACCTTTTCATTTTAGGATCAAGCGCATCTCTTAAACCGTCTCCAAGAAGATTAATAGAAATGACCGTTAAAAAGATGGCAGCGCCTGGTGGAATCCAAAGCCAAGGTCGCTTTTTAAAATCAACTAAATTATTAGCTGCATCAATCATATTTCCCCAAGAAGGTGTAGGGGGAGTGACGCCTAGTCCCAAGTAGCTTAAAGCAGACTCACTTAAAATAGCTCCTGCTACGTTTAAAGTAGCAACAACCAATAATAAAGGGAAAATATTAGGGATTAAATGATAAAAAATCTTTCTTTTATCGCTTAAACCTAATATTTGTGTGGCTTGAATAAAAGGCTGTTCACGCAGTGAAAGAACTTGGCCGCGAACAAGCCTTGCAAGCCCAGGCCAGCCAATTAAACTGAGCATTAGCATAATAATATAAATACGGTATTCAGAAGGCGTTTTCCATTCTGATAAAATAGCTCCCATGATCAATAAAAGAGGGAGGCCAGGTATAGACATCAATATGTCAGCTAGCCGCATCAGCACTTGATCAATGATACCTCGATAAAAACCAGCAACGGCTCCTAAAACAGAGCCAATTAAAACGGATAGAACCATAGAAGCAATTCCTACAGTGAGGGAAATTTGACCAGCAAGCATCAAGCGGGTAAGTACATCTCTTCCATACTTATCTGTACCTAACCAATGCTCTGCGCTTGGCGGATGATTCATTAAATTAACGTTTACGGTACTATTAACATAAGGAGAAAACAAAGGACCAATAAAACTAAAAGCAATCATGGCAAGCAAAAAGAATAATCCGCTTATCGCTAATTTATTTTTTCGCAGCCGCATATACGTTTGTTTCCATAGTGATATTGGTTTTGAAACTGCGTCTTTTTGCGGCTGGTCTGTTACTAATGAAGTTTCCATACAATAATCGCCTACTTTAACCGGATTCGCGGATCGACCGCTGCATATGTAATATCTGCTAAAAAGTTACCTATAATCGTTAAGAAAGAAAGTAGCATCGTAAAAGACATTAAGACTGGATAATCTCTAAAGCTTAATGCTTCGAGCTGAATTCTGCCCACCCCGGGCCAGTTGAAAATTTGTTCTGTTATAATCGCACCGGAAAATAGCCCGGGCAGTTCAAAAGCTAACAGCGTAATAGCAGGAAGCAACGCATTTTTTAACGCGTGCTTAAAAATGATAGAACGTTCTTTTAATCCTTTTGCACGTGCAGTTCGTATATAGTCTTGCCGAACGACTTCAAGCATTCCTGTACGAAAATATCTGGTTAATGAACCTACGCTTAGAAGTGTCAAAATCGCTACCGGCAGTACCATATGTTTACTCACTTCTAGCAGATAAGCTAGCTTTGTTGTATTGCTGCCTGTATCAATCATCCCTCCAATTGGAAGAATTCCTAAATCAACAGCAAAAAATTTAATAAGCAATAAACCAATAAAGAAAGAAGGGAAGGACATAGCAGCAAAAACACCAAGTGTAACGAAACCATCGAACCAAGAGTACTGTTTTACAGCTGAAATAACCCCTGTAAATAGAGCGATTGTCCAGGTGAAAAATAGAGAAACTGCAGCTATAAGAAATGAGTTCCAAATGAATTTATTTAATAATGACGTTACAGGTTCTTGGTACTTTAATGAAAAACCAAAATCACCTTTTACTAAATCTGTAAACCACCTTACGTATCTTTCTAAAATCGGCTTATCAAGTCCATATAATTCTCGTAGTTCCTGAGCTCTTTCCGGAGTCAGTTTAGGGTTTGAATCAATATAATCCCCGGGCAATAAAGCAAAAAGAACAAAAATAAGAAAAGATGTTCCAATTAAAATAGGAATCATTTGTAAAAATCGATAAAAAATATATTGTTTCAATACGTGTTCCTCCCTAAAAGTGCCCGGGGGCTAGGACCAGGCACTATTTTTTACCTATACATGAAAGGAGACTTCACTCTTTAATTGAAAGGTTTGGAAGGCTCGAAGAAATCCCAGTGAAATTATCTGGATTAAGTCCACTAATGCGTGCATTATTAGCGTGAATGACTTTGCGGTAATTCAGTAAAATAACGGGTGGATCATCAGATAATTCTTTATACAGTTCATGGTAAATCTTTTTGCGTTCGTTAATATCCGTAGTGCTAACGCTTTCTTCTAGCAATTTATCTACTTTAGGATTTGAATAGCCTGCTGAATTATCAGGATGAGTCGAAGCTAAATCAGCGACTGCATCGTCAGGATCAGAAAGCATAGGGGTAGAAACGGCAGCTAAGTCGTAATCTTTTTTATTCAGCTTAGTCAAAAGCGTATTAAAGTCTAATACTTCCGGGTTAAATTGAATGCCGAGCGCCTTGTAATTTTCTTTTGCGATTGGAATAAAGTCGTCGTCATTTCTGCTTGTTAAATAACTAATTTTCAGCTTCGTTTCACCTTTAGCTCGTATTCCGTCTTTTCCGACTTTCCATCCTGCTTCATCTAATAGCTGTTTAGCTTTTTTGACATCATATTTATATTTGTTGATACCATCCTCTATGTATGCCCATGAAACAGGAGAAACAGGTACATTAGCGACAGTGCCATATCCTTTATACGTAACATCCGTAATTTTTTGACGATCAAGTCCGTATATCAATGCTTGTCTAACGGCTTTATCTTTCAAATAAGGCTTAGTATTGTTAATATACGCGTAGCTATAAGAGTTAGCGGTTGTCACTTTGATATTTGCAAAACCTAGCTCTTTAAGCTGCTCTACGCTTTCCGGTTCTGCTGGAAAACGGTCATAGTCTGTTTCGCCTGCTTCAAATAGCTGAGAAGTTGTTTCTGGCGTGGTTACTTTATAAATGAAATTCTTCACTTTAGGCGGGCCGTCATAATAGTTTTTATTTGCAACATAGCGTATTTCTTGACCGGGAATATATTTTTCCAGTTTATAAGGTCCAGATCCTACAGGCTTAGAGTAGAGCTTCTTTAAATAATCTAAATGAGCGTACGTATAGTCTTTTCCGTAATAATCTTTTGATAGCACGATACCGCCTAGTAATAAAAGAGCTTTTGCGTTTACTTTTTCCGTTGTGATTTTAATTGTTAAAGGATCAACCACTTTGATTCCTTCTATTGTTTTTGCTTTTCCATCTTTATAGTCTTTTCCACCTTTAATTGTAGCGGTCGCTAAGTCACCCCATCCGTCATAAGCTGGATCGTGAAGAAGTGTTAATGTAAAAGCTACGTCATCGGCAGTAAGAGGGGAGCCGTTGCTGAATTTTAAATCATCTTTTAAGTGAAACGTATAAACAAGCTGATCATCTGAGATTTCCCAACTTTTTGCTAAAATCGGAATGGGTTTTCCGTTTTTATCTAAATCTACTAAAGGGCTAAAGATAGGACTTGTTGCGTTTCCATCCCAGCCGTTGTCGTAGAAATAAGGCAAAAAGACGCCTCCGGGAGCTGACATTCCAGCAATAAACGTATCTTTTCTTTCTAGCGCTTTGGCTGGAATATTTCCTGTGTTAGAAGCCTTTATTACCTGATCTTTTATTTGTTTAATATCGGCCGTCTGTACAGCAGAAGTTGTTTCCTTATTAGCCTTTTCATCTGTGCTACTATTTAGTGCACATGCCGATAAAAAGCTAGCAAAAGTCATTGTTAACACTAAACCAGTCATTTTTTTCATCATTTTCCACCCCAAGTTATATTTTATTTGTGCAAAACCAGTAAACTTTTTTATCACTTCCAGTTCTATGTATAATAAAACATGTAATTCTTATCGAAAAAGTATGTTTTATTTTATGATATTTCTAAGATATGGGAGAGTCAATAAGTATCAAAGTGACTTCAGTTAAAGAAATATGACTTATCATAAAAAGTAATTTCTTGAAAATAAAAACTTAAAAACAGCACGCCGCACATTGTAAAACGTTTTCATTTATCATAGAAAAAATGTAAAAAAAGTATTATGTGTAAATTATTGTTATAATTGTGAATCTTTATATTCAATATAATACGGATACATTTAGGTTTAAAGTTTGTCTTAGGGGGTATTCGAAAAAGGAGAGATGGCATCTTTACATCCAGAGAAACAGCTTGGTGAGGAAGTTGAATTCATTTGGCATATACTCAACTTGAAGAATATGCCAAAAGTCGCATTGTAAACCCGCTTGCTTTTACAGTAGAAGACCTACTTGAAGCCACGAACGATTATACGGAGAAAGGAGTTGAATTTCTATCCCTAGAACCCCAGCCAACTCTTAAAGTTTTATTCTATGGACCGAATCATCCATTGCTGCACTTGTTAGAACGAGCTTTATATTTATTTTTAAGGCTACATAATTTTTGTAATAGAAACAGTGTATCTATTACAAAAATATAGCTTATATCTAATGGGTTGTAACAATAATTGTCAGATAACCTGAGTGGAAATTGCTACCAAGCACATTGTGAACCAGATGCGCTATCTTTAATGACAAATTACTATTTCAGTGACTGTAATTCCATCGAAAACGATCCCTATTTTAGGCGAAAATCGTTTTTTAAATAGCAATGAATTGTACGTTGAAATAAAAAAAGTTTATTTTGGTTTTAATTCATTTATTTGTTAGCGTTCCTTCCTCAGCATTTTTTGGCTTCAATCCCTTTAGCCATAACCTTTTTTAATATTTAACATCACATGAATAGTTTTCATTTTTTACTTAAAAATAAGGAGTGTTCCAACACATTTAAGTGTGAAATACAGTAAGTCAAATTTGACTTTACTACTCAGTCTTGTATAATCGTATACCGCGGAGGTGACGTAATGAAATGAAGTTTAATAAGAAAAAAATTAACGTCGTAGATATTGACAATGCTAAAAAAAGCGTCTTTGCTACAGGAGTAGGAAACGCGATGGAATGGTTTGACTTTGGCTTGTATTCATATTTAGCCGTAATTATTAGTCAAAACTTTTTTAGCGCAGTTGAAAATGATCAGCTCAAATTAGTGTTCACATTTGCCACATTTGCGATTGCCTTTTTAATGCGTCCATTAGGCGGTGTTATATTCGGTAAAATTGGGGACAAGTTAGGAAGGAAAGTCGTTTTAACCACCACCATTATTTTAATGGCCTTTTCCACATTACTCATTGGGTTGTTACCTACATATGATCAAATCGGTATATGGGCACCCATCCTTTTATTAATTGCACGAATCATTCAAGGTTTTTCAACTGGTGGTGAATATGCTGGTGCGATGGTGTATATTGCAGAATCGTCTCCAGATAATAAGCGAAATGTACTTGGAAGTGGACTAGAAATCGGTACACTTGTTGGTTATATTCTTGCTTCACTGCTAGCTAGCTTACTATTTTTTATTCTGTCGGATAAACAAATGGCCTCATGGGGCTGGAGAATTCCCTTCTTATTAGGATTACCTTTAGGACTTATTGGTTTTTATTTACGAAGAAGTTTAGGGGAAACACCTATTTTTGAAAATGAACTTTCCAACGAAGACGAAGTTGAAGAAGAAAGCTTCCTCTCTATTTTAAAAAATCACAAAAAAGATGTGTTTGTTTGTTTCGTAGCCGTGGCTTTCTTTAACATTACAAACTATATGCTATTATCGTACATGCCTTCTTATTTAAATGAAATTATTGGTTTATCAAACACAGTTGGTACGGTATTAATTACGGCAGTTATGATTTTAATGGTGCCGCTTGCTCTTATGTTTGGAAAACTGAGTGACAAAATCGGAAACAAGAAAGTTTTCTTAATCGGTTTAGGCGGATTGAGCTTACTGTCAGCCTTTTCGTTCTATTTAATTAACTTAAATGGTTTAGTCTTTGTTTCAATCGGTATTCTTATTCTAGGTGTTTTACTTGCTACGTATGAAGGAACAATGCCAGGAACGCTGCCAACAATGTTCTACACAGATATTCGCTACCGAACATTAGCGATCACGTTTAATGTTTCAGTTTCTATCTTTGGAGGAACGACACCATTAGTTGCGACATGGTTAGTTCACGCAACAGGCAATCACTTGGCTCCAGCGTTTTATTTAACCATTGTGAGCATCATCGGATTTTTCGTGATTTTATTCTTGTTTGCGAACACAGCAGGAAAATCACTCAAAGGTTCATACCCAACGGTTGCTTCTAAATCTGAATACAATGAAGCTGTTGAAAATCCAAAAGATTCATTATGGTGGCACACAGAGCAAACAGAAAAATAAAGTAAATAAAAAGCAGCTGCTACATTAACTGCTGCGCAAAATATGAACACTGAAAAAGAGTCTTCTCCTTGTATAGCATAGAGAAGGCTCTTTTTATCATTCAATAATTTATCCCATTCCCTGTATTTGCTATCTTTGATTCTGTATGTTACGATTAAGTTAATTATTTTTGTTCGGTATAAGATTGAGAGAAGAGAAATCTCTTCCATAGAATTTTTTATCTTAAGATAGTATGGTTGGACAAGGGTAGTAATACAAGCGTGGAGTATTCCACACCAGGAGGCACTATTATGGAACAAGGTACAGTGAAATGGTTTAATGCAGACAAAGGCTTCGGCTTTATCGAAATTGAAGGCGGAGACGATGTATTCGTACATTTCAGCTCTATTCAAGGTGAAGGCTTTAAATCGCTAGAAGAAGGTCAAAAAGTGACGTTTGATATCGAACAAGGCCAACGTGGAGCACAAGCTGCTAACGTTCATAAAGTAGCATAATTAAAACTAAAAAAGACTCCACATAGGGGTCTTTTTGCTTTGGATTTTAATAATTTAAAAAGATTACTTAAAAAATAAGTAAAGACATTGGAGACAGAATGCTATTAAAGAAGAGTTACCTATATGTAAAATCCCGTGTCGCAAAAAAAATAGAAAAAACCCCCTTATGGTTATAGAACTGTATGCTTTAGGAGTACATATACGCCTGAAGGTATCAAAAATAACTAACCTTCGCTGGATTAGCCTTGAGAGATGCACATTATATTTCCCGATAAATAAAGTTAAAAATTTGATTATTTTTGATACGAGAGAGGATGAGGAATATGAGTATAAGCTTATTTTCTAATGGAGAAATTGTAAATATAAAAGCATCTAATGAAAGAGTAATCATCTTAAAAAGCCATTATGTAAAAAATATGAAAAGATACTCTTATACAGTGGATAAATATCCAAGTACGTTTTTCTTTGAAGAAGAATTAATGAAACATGAATAAATATTGATTTATAGTTTGGATTTTGTCTATACTGTGCTATACTGAATTTACCATTTGTATTACCGATTACTATTTTTGTATTAATAAGCCCTATTCCTCAGTGGATAGGGTTTTATTATGACATTTTCAAGGAAATGAAAAAGACAGACTCCATGGAGTCTGTCTTTTTATATTTATGATGGATTAAGCTTTTTGAACGTTAGAAGCTTGAGGGCCGCGTTGACCTTGTTCTACGTCAAATGTAACTGCTTGACCTTCGTCTAAAGATTTGAAGCCTTCGCTTTGGATTGCTGAGAAATGTACAAATACATCGTCTCCGTTTTCGCGTTCGATGAATCCAAAACCTTTTTCTGCGTTAAACCATTTTACTTTACCTTGTTCCATAATTGTTGCCTCCTAGTGTGACACGCACACATTGTGTTACTATCCTTGCCCAAATCTACAGACGAAAGTTATTTAACTTATCAATCTTTACCGAACAAAAATAATTCTTCTTAAACTTAACAGAAATAGGGACTTATTGCAAGGATAGAGTCTGTACAGCTAGAATTTCTCTTTTATCTATGTTTGCACTATGTGAGCTAAAAAACGATACGTAAGCCTCTTCAGTTCAAATAAAGAGAATGTTTGTGGTACACTTAAATAGTAAAAAACATTTAAAAGTGAGGAATTATATGAACACAACTAAAAAACATCACAGGCCTAAGCGGCTAAAAATTGCTTTCCGAGCATTAATGGTCATTATCGGAGGAATTATTGCAGCTTACGGCTTAGAAACTGTCTTAATTCCAAACCATGTTTCAGATGGAGGGGTAACAGGCATTAGCATCGTCGCTTCAAACCTATTTGGCTTGCCACTTGGGGTTCTCATCGCCGTTATCAACATTCCTTTTGTATGGTTAGGATATCAACAAATTGGGAAAAGCTTTGCCATATTTTCCATCCTCGGAATTGTCTCATTAGCTGTCGGCACTAGCCTCATGCATCACACTCCAGCAATTATTGAAGGAGATACACTACTCGTAACCGTTGTTGGCGGTATTATCCTTGGGTTTGGAATGGGAATTGCACTTCGTAACGGCGGGGCCTTAGATGGCATCGATATGCTGGCCGTGCTGCTTTCTCGAAAACTGCCGTTTGGAACAAGTGATCTTATTTTGTTCTTAAATGCATTTGTATTTATTTTCGTTTCATTAGTATTTGGTCTGCAAGGCGCGATTCTTTCTGCAATTGCATACTTTATTGCATCCAAAGTTATTCACATCGTAGAAGTAGGGCTAAGCGGATCGAAAACCTTCCAGATTATCACTTCTCAGCCTGCATTAATGGTAGAGACAATACGTGATCGTTTAGGTCGAAGCGCTACATACAAAGAAGCTTACGGCGGTTATTCTCATGAGAAATTTAAGGAAATCACATGCGTAATCAACCGCTTGGAAGAAAGCAAAATGAAAGAAATTATCAACGAAATTGACCCGACGGCTTTTGTTACGGTATATGACGTAGCGGAAGTTAAAGGCGGTAATTTCAGAAAGAATAATATTCACTAAGTACACGAATCACTATATTTGTACGAACACTCTACCATATTCTCTTTTAGTTAGGCGTGTAGAGATAAGAAAAAGCAGCGTGATATTTTGCATCCGCTGCTTTTTCTTATCATAAAATCCATTTGCCACAAGCCGCCTGTTATATAGCTAACTTGCTCAGCGGAGGTTTTTAAAACGTGATACTTTGAAAAAGTGAAGCGGTCAGAATTAAAGTAGATAGGGTACCTGCAGACATTAATGTGAGGATTTTTCCTTTGTTTTTCTTCTTTGAAGATTTGAGCATTTTTTGTGATACAGCATTCCATATTATAATAGAAGCAATTGCTACTAGTAAAAGCCACATATGATTTCCTTCTTTGTTAATGAATAAACAGAAAAAATCTCTGAACATAAAAGAACAGAGATTCAACAGAATGATGGTTCTTATATAATACAAAGGATGACTTTTCCTGTCTCAGAAAGGTCATCTTTATCGTACCATCACCAAGGACTTGGCGCTGTGCGTTTTCTCACAGCGGGGGAAGAAAAAATCTGCTATTGTATAGAGGTCGGAGTAAACTTTCTTGATTATGTACGCTTCTTTCATATGTATCGAACCTGCTGATCTCAGTCAGCAGGTTTTTTTATGTTATCACTTAGTTTTCATCTTTAAGTGGAAAAGGCCGGTTAATCTTTATGGACAAATAGACTTTATACCATTTTACCTATACGTAAAATAGGTTAAAATAAAGAGGTGAGGCATGGAGAGAAAAGAGTTAAATAAGAGGTGCGTAACATTATAATCACAATTTATCTTACAGGGTTATGACGGTGATTATACTAAATGGTGAACGTTGAAAGGGGATACATAGTTTTGAACACAAAATATCTAGATTTACTTGCACAAAAGTATGATACGGAAGAAAAAGTGGTAACCGAAATTATTAACCTTGAAGCTATTCTTCATCTGCCAAAAGGGACCGAGCATTTTGTCAGCGATTTACACGGCGAGTATCAAGCCTTTCAGCATGTGCTGCGAAACGGTTCGGGGAATGTAAAAGAGAAAATTAAAGATCTTTTTAAAAACGTATTATCTGACAAAGAAATCAATGAATTTGCGACATTAGTCTATTACCCTGAAGAAAAATTACCGTTGATCAAAGCACAGTTTCGAAACAAAAAGGAACTCTATCAATGGTATACAGAAATCATTGATCGTATGCTTAATCTTATTTCGTACGCTTCTTCTAAATACACGCGTTCTAAACTGCGTAAAGCATTGCCAAATCAATTTGTGTACATTATTGAAGAACTGCTATATAAAACGGATGAATTTACAAATAAAGAGCAGTACTACACGAAGATTGTTCAGCAGATTATCTCTTTAGGACAGGCTGATAAGCTTATCGTAGGCCTTGCTTATACAACACAAAGGTTGGTTGTTGACCATCTGCACGTAGTAGGGGATATTTATGACCGTGGACCTGAACCGGATAAAATTATGGATACGCTGATTAACTATCACTCCGTTGATATTCAGTGGGGAAATCACGATGTGCTATGGCTAGGCGCTTTTGCGGGTTCGAAAGTGTGTCTTGCCAATATTATTCGTATCTGCGCAAGATACGACAATCTAGATATTATTGAAGATGTATATGGCATTAACTTGAGACCGTTGCTTAACCTGGCGGAGAAATACTATGATGATAATCCTGCTTTTAGACCAAAAGTAAGCTCGAGTGACAAACTATCCGATCACGAGCGACTACAAATTACGAAAATTCATCAGGCCATTGCGATGATTCAATTCAAGCTTGAAAGTCCGATTATAAAAAGACGTCCTTTCTTTAATATGTCGGAAAGGCTGTTGCTTGAAAAAATTGATTATGATAAAAATGAAATTACGATATACGGAAACACGTATCCGCTAGAAAACAGCTGCTTTGCAACGGTTAATCCGGCGCAGCCTGATCAGCTATTAGAAGAAGAAGAGCAGGTAATGGAAAGACTGCTGCTTTCTGTGCAGCATTCGGAAAAGCTGGCGAGACATATGAAGTTTCTTATGAAAAAAGGCAACCTTTATTTGAAATACAACGGAAACTTATTAATACACGGCTGCATTCCTTTAGATGAAGAAGGAAACATGGAAAAAATGACGATTGAAGATAAAACGTATGCAGGCCGCAACTTGCTTGATGTGTTTGAACATTATTTACAAGAGGCTTTTGCACATCCTGAAGAAACGGATGATTTGGCAACAGATATGGTCTGGTACCTATGGACAGGAGAATATTCATCACTCTTTGGGAAACGTGCAATGACCACGTTTGAAAGATATTTTATCAGTGATAAAACAACGCATAAAGAGAAGAAGAATCCGTATTATTACTTACGGGAAAATGAGGAAGTCTGCCGAAACATCCTGGAAGAATTTAATCTAAATCCTGATCATGGTCATATTATTAATGGTCATACGCCAGTCAAAGAAATTGAAGGAGAAAACCCGGTCAAAGCAAATGGAAAGATGATTGTCATTGACGGCGGTTTTTCAAAAGCGTATCAGTCCACAACAGGAATTGCTGGCTACACTTTATTATATAATTCTTACGGCATGCAGCTAGTCGCTCACAAACACTTCAATTCAAAAGAAGAGATTTTATTAGAAGGAACGGACGTCTTATCCGTAAAGCGATTGGTTGATAAAGAACTAGAAAGAAAAATGGTTTTAGAAACAAACGTCGGAGAAGAATTGTTAAAAGAAATTTCTATTTTAAAAGATTTAAGAAAATATCGCTATAGTTAAAGATAAAAAAGAGCAGTATGCCTCTGGGGCTTCTGCTCTTTTTTATTTAGCGGTACTACACCGTCATTTCCCAGCTCGACATTTCCAGCCAGTTCTCTTGTTCACGATAATCAGGCATGATTTTCCCGACAAGACGCCAAAAGGACCGGTCATGATTCATATGAACCATGTGGCACATTTCATGAACGACTACGTAATCAATGACGTGCTGCGGTGCCATTGCCAGCCGCCAGTTAAAGGTTAGCTGACGCTTAGAATCACACGTGCCCCACGCTTTTTTGCTATCGGAAATCGAAATAGAGCGCGGCTTTGTTTTAAAATGTTTTTGATAGGAGGAGATACTCTTGGTTACTAACGCTTTACATTGTTGATAGTAAAAGCGTTTGAGCGCTTGTTTTATCGCTTCATCGTCGTGCTGATTGACATAAATCTGAAGCGTGTTCGCTTCAAACAATACAGAATCCTTTGTAATGGTCGAATCGTGATGAATCTGTATCGGATAGTTTTTTCCTACATACAAAAAGCGTTCTCCGTGTTCATAGACTTTTTTCTTTGGTCCATGCGTTCTATCTTTCATTTCGTTTATTTTTTGCTGAATCAACGCCCAGTTGTTCTCTAATAACATACATACTTGTTCAGTAGACGTTCCTTTAGGAGCAAGAACTTCGACCGTTCCGTATCCGTCTACTTTAATCGCAAAAGAACTTCGGTTTTTATATCGTATTTCGTAATGGATACTCTGATTTGAAAAAGTGTGTATCATTTTATCCTCTATATTGTACGGTTAAGCCTCTTAGGAATTTTCGAGCAAAATTCTCTTTGCACGGTTTGTAATTTTTGTGGCCTTTTTTTCGTAATAAAGCACCTAATTCTGCTTTAGATACGCGTATTCCACCGTCGTCGAATACTTCTAACATCTCTTCACTGGTGAGGGACAAAGCAATTTTTACTTTCTTTAATAAGACGTTGTACATATTTTGATTGCTCTGAACCGGCGCTGGCGGTGCTTGCCCTGGTTTAGGGTCTTGTTTTCCTCTTTTAAAGGTAATAAAACCGTTTAAAAAAGAATCTAACATACCGTTACTGCACGAGATGTGTTCGTCCGCATGAACTGCATCCTCGTCTTCTTCGTCCGGTGTTCTCGTAAGGATCTTTAATACGTCTTCTTTTGTTACGTCTACTCCGCCAAGATTAAAGATCTCTACCATTTCTGTATTTTTTAAATCCAAGGCATATCGTAATCTAATTAAAATATCGTTATTATCCATTCTTGCTCCTCCTATAACTTGCTTGCTGTATGTAAAAATCGTGACTGCCACAATCTGAACGGACTTGGTTAATATCAGTACAATTATAGTAACAGGTTCCGCTGGAATTCTAAGTTATTCCATTCATTTCTACAAACATATAACTTCTCATATTTATCAGCCTTCGTCAACTCTTGAAAAAGAACGATTTGCTCATATTATGCCCGAAGAGACTCTTTACCATAACAAAAATTAGGCGCCGCAGTCTGCTAAAGGAAGCAGAGGCAGCTTTCTTTTTTTAAGAACGTTTAGGACAATTTTTGAAGTTGGCGGATCCCTGTGTGCTGCTAGAATGATATATCTTACTAAATAAATAGTTTTACGTATTTATTAAGTATGTAATTAGGAGTATGATAGTAGTAAAAAAAGAAAGAGGTCAACAAATGAATTCAACGTACTCACCAAGAGAATCAACCAAAATCAAAGCTTTATCCATGCATGCGCTTTTTATCGCACTGACGTTTGTAGCGACAATGTTTATCAACATCAAGCTTCCAATCATGGGTAACGGAGGCCTTATCCATTTAGGCAACGTTCCTCTTTTTATAGCAGCCTTTCTTTACGGCAAAAAGACAGGAGCCATCGCTGGGGCTTTTGGAATGGGTTTATTCGACCTCATCTCCGGCTGGACAGCATGGGCGCCGTTTACGTTTATTATCGTAGGTACAATGGGCTTTTTAGCAGGTCTTATCTCAGAAAAAGCACCTGGTAAAAGAGCACTTGTGAACACACTGGCAGTTGTTGCTGCGCTGATTGTAAAAATCGTAGGCTACTATTTTGCCGAAGTGATTCTTTACGGTAACTGGATCCTTCCGCTTGGCTCTATACCAGGAAATGTGATGCAAGTTGTTATCGCCGGTATTATCGTCGTTCCGCTTGTAGGACGTTTAAAGAACAGAGCGGTACAGATTTAATTGGTCAATCGTAAGTCGTTTTACCATTATCCTATCCTTAAGTGATATACTTGATAGATATTCATCAAGTGAAAGGAGCGGAAAACACCATGAAATATTTAAAATCACAGATGAAGCAGCTCATTAAAGACAATCAGGAACTGCAAGGTAAGCTGAACGGACTGATGAAAGAGCACAGCCTTGAAAAAAACTTTGCTCTTAAAGCTCTGTACCATGCAGAAGTAGCTGAAGGCGGGAAATATCAGCTTGCCTATCAAGCACTGGACGCACCGAAAAAGTAATGGCCTTGTTGCTCATTCGTATATTTCTTCATTATAAAAAGGCAGCCAAATCGCGTATTTGGCTGTCTTTTTTAGCAAATAGAATGACATAGAATTATTTTGGGTTTTGCACAACTTCTTTCTAACTGCTTAAATCTTGATAAATAGGGTATTGAAAAATAAATGCTAGCGATCGTTCTAATTATATAAGAAAAGAGGAAAATAGCGATGACCGTATCTGCTTTAGAACAAGCAAAAGTAGAATTATCAAATGGAGAAACAGTAAATTACCGAATGAAAAAGGGCGGAAAAGAGGTACTTTTGTTAATTCACGGAAACATGAATTCTTCCCTTAACTGGGATGTGTTAATGAACGAACTTCCAGAACATATCACAGCTTATGCGATCGACTTAAGAGGATTTGGAGACTCCACTTATCATACACCTATTCACACAATCAAAGACTTATCAGATGATGTCAAACTGTTTGCAGATGCTTTAAAGTTGTCTGCTTTTACAATAAGCGGGTGGTCATTAGGAGGAGCAGTTGCTATGCAATATGTGATTGATCATCCGAATGATGCTAAAAAATTAATTTTATTAAGCTCCGTCAATATCAAAGGCTATCCGATTCCAAGAAGAACGTTTCTAGAACTGCCTATTCCTAACAACTTTATACAAACCAAAGAAGAAGTAAAAGAAGCATTTAGAATGGTAGAAAACGCGAAAGAAACAAAAAACACATGGTTTTTAAAAATGATGCTGCGTCAATTTTTATATACAAAAAATAAGCCGTCTGCTGATCAATTTGAAAAATATTTAGAAGAAACGATCAAGCAGCGCAACTTAATCGATATCAATTACGCACTCATGAGATTTAATATTTCAAACGATTTTAATGGTGTTGTGGAAGGGACAGGAGAGGTGGGGAAAATCACGATTCCGACTATGGTTATTCAAGGAGACGAAGATAAGATGGTTTCGACAAGAGATGCATCTGACATCGCGAAAGGCATAGGGGAAAATGCGGCGTTAAAAATTATGAAAGGTGTAGGTCACTGTCCGTTGTTAGATGATTTAAGCAGTTTAATGGACTTATACAACACTAATTTAAGCAGGGCTTAAATTAGTGAGATTTTCGCTGTTAACAGAAGTTTTATTATTGCTAGATGCAGCATGTTCTAAATCCACACAAGCAAAATGAGCTGCCTGCAAAATGCTTTGAGATGAACAAAGCCTGTTACCTTCTGAGGAAGCAGACAGCTAGTAAATAAAACAATCACAAAAAACGTAAGGTCTTTTCAAAAAGGCTTACGTTTTTTTATTGAGTGGACTTATTATATTTAATGTTGTTTTTCAAAATAAAGAAACAGATTGGTAATCCATTTTGATAGCAGTATCACAGCCAGATAAAATACAAATAAATGACCGTAAGTAGCCCATTCATGCAGCTGGAAAAAGCCAATCCCTGTTAATAGCGGTTTGAAAATAAAAGCAAAAAACAAACAAAGAGCAGTTGCATATACATAGTAATTTTTATGATGGTTAATTGTCCACTGATAAAGAAGCATAAAAGAGACAGGAATAAGCGAAGCATCTAGGCTAAAGCTTACGGGTATGATTGTGTTGATTTGGTAAGGATACGTCCACAGCCCGTTATAAACTCCAGCGGTGTCAATATAGTGAAACCAAACGTGCACGTTAAATCCATAAAACCCTAAGTGAAAGGCTTTTTTTCGGTCAATTAAAAAATAGAGAATGACTAAAGGTAAAATGAAAGCGCCCAAGGTAACCCAAAACTGCCAAGAACTTGGAGTGGAGTAGTGCTGCCAATATTCAGCCCACGTTTTGGCTAGATTTTCTTGTATGCTATGTATTTTTTTAAGATATTCCTGTTGGTTTGGTGTCAATGCAATCCATCCTTTTTAAGTAAGCAAAATTTCGTTACTTTTAAAATGCCCTTTTCTTAAGTTTTGGATACCTTTTCCTATTAAGATGTTCGTAACTTTCTGAGGAGAAATTATGCTTTTGATACATTAAGTGTAAAGTATGTAGTATTTCATTCTTTTATAGGCACTCCTCGGCTTTCCGCTATGCTAAAATAGTAGCTACAAAAAAGGAAAAATAAGGGAGAGTATAAATAGTCATATTTTAAACATAGTGATAGCAGTTTTGTGTATGATGGTTGGTTTAATGATTCTTTCTTTATCTCGGTCATTATCCGATGAATCAATGAAGCGGGTTCGGATTAAAGGTCTCCTTATCCCCATGTATTGGATAGCTAAAGGATGCTTTGGCGTATCGTTTGAGCGGTTTGTACGTAAATCGATGTATGTATTTGGAGTGATCTGCATGCTTACGTCGGTCTTGCTGCTCGGAGAGGCCGTTTATCAGCTCATCATTTAAAAAGCAGTTACAGCGACTGCTTTTTTTCCATTTTTATGAAACTTTTAGCGCAGTTTTTACGTATAAAAGGTATCAATAAAATAGTAGAGAAAAGGAGTGGTTTTTTGTCTCCAGAAAAGAAAAAGACAGATTATCTAGGAATGGGGTTAGGGATGGGCGTTGCGATGGGGGCTTCTCTCGGTATGCTTATGGATAATATTGGGTTCGGCATTGCTATTGGAACGGCCTTAGGAGTTGCTATTGGAACGGCAATGAACCAAAGGAATAAAAAGGAATAAAGTTTTGAAAGAAGGAGTTCAGAATGAAGTATTTTGACGAAGCAAAAGAACTATGGTTAAACTATGTCCCGAGAAATGGGCAGTCGGATATCGTAGAAGGAGAAGTCATCCGGGCCATTGAAAAGCTTCGCTGTGAAGCTCAAGGCAACGGAAATGCCAATTGGGACGGCGGATTTGAGATGCTGGTGTTATATATACTAGACGTATTGAATGATCCGGACGTATTCAGCACAGCTATGTTAGCCGAAATAAAAGCCGATGTTCACACCTTGCTCACTTCGGCAGAAGATCCGTATTTAGAAGACGACGTATACGATCGTTTGACCGACCGCGTCATTGAGTGGCATATAGCCAAAGGCGGACCTATCAAACGAGAAAAAAATCCTCAATTGTATAGATAAACGTGAGAAAGGAGCTGTTTTAAACAAGCTCTTCTTTTTTTGAGTTTCTGAAGCTTTATTTAACCAACGGGTATCTAATTGCATCATGTGCTAAATAAATACATATAAAAAAGCAGCGGTTTACATCGCAGCAGTGTAGCATAAGCTTCTTAAAAAATCGATTCATAAATGGTTAAATGTTTGCTGACCTCCATAAAAAGTTCATAACTGACGCTGTTGCAAACACGTATAGTATTATATCTTTTACTAAATAAGAGATAAAGGAGAAGCGCCGATGTATATTCCAAAGTATTTTAAAGTGAATGAGGAACAAATAATGTATGAATTTATTGAAGACAATGGATTCGCCACTTTGTTTTCGTATCATAATGAAAAGCCTTATGCTACTCATTTGCCCCTGATGTTAAACCGGAAAGAAAAAGCTTTATACGGACATTTTGCTCGTCCGAATCAGCAGTGGAAAGATGCTGAAAATCAAGAAATTTTGGTTGTGTTTCAAGGGCCTCACTGTTATATTTCACCTTCTTGGTATGAAACGAATCAAGCTGTACCAACATGGAATTATGAAGCTGTTCACGTGTATGGAACCATGAAAATGATTGAAGAACCAACAGAACTGCTTGGGCTGCTGAGAAAGATGGTGGAGAAATATGAAAGCCCGAGCAGTACATATACACTAAATGACGTTGATCCTGCTTATATGAATGGTTTAAGCAAAGGAATCATTGGGTTTAAAATCGACATCAGCAAAATGGAAGGTAAACAAAAGATAAGTCAAAATCATTCAGTCGAAAGACAGCAGTTAGTCATAGAAAAATTAGAGCAGACATCTCGTGAAAATGAAACAAAAATTGCGGAGCTGATGAAGCAAAATGTGCAGCGCGTGCTTAAGAAGTAACCGCTGTTGGAAAAGATCAGCAGTTTGTTAAAGGGAAGATAAAGAGAAACTAACTATGTGTTTAGTTTCTTTTTTATGTTCACAACATTTTCTTGTTATTGACAAACAGGCTGTATATCCTTTAAAATTATCTTTAATTAAAGATAATTAAATTAAAGATAATTTTAGTGGAAGTTAAAAAATTTATATATTATGAAAAGAGGCGGAGCAGATGGAATTGTTAGGGTTGCATCATGTATCTATTTTGACGGGGAAAGCTGAGAAAAACTATCAGTTTTTCACCAAAGTTTTAGGCATGCGATTAGTAAAAAAAACGGTTAATCAAGATAACACTCAGTCTTACCACTTGTTTTATGCAGATGGAGAAGGGACGCCAGGAACGGAAGTAACGTTTTTTGATATTCCGGGGCTTGCAAGAACGCATCAAGGTGCATCTGACATTTCGACTGTTTCGCTTCGCGTTAAAAGTACGGATTCTTTACACTTTTGGAAAGAGCGCTTCGAGCAGTACGGAGTGGAATATGAAGAAATAGCTAAACGAGCTAATCGTGATACGTTAGCATTTAAAGATTATGAAGGGACACGTTTGCTTCTTGTTGCGGACAACGGTGAAAAAGGGGTAAGAGCAGGTGTGCCGTGGAAGCGCGAAGACATTCCGTTAGAACATGCGATTATCGGTTTAGGACCGGTCACGCTAACGGTGGGTACGGCAGAACCAACTGTTGACGTACTGACAAATATTATGGGATTTCGCTACGTGGGTTCTTATCCATCTCTTGCAGGAGATCATAGAGATATTTTGGTTTATACAACAGGTGAAGGCGGAAGCGGAGCCGAAGTTCATATTGAAACGAGACCCGATTTGCCGAAAGTTCGCTTAGGGCGCGGTGGCGTTCATCACGTTGCATTCCGTGTTCCAAATGAAGAAGAATACAATAAGTGGGCAAGTCGATTAAATGAAAACAGTCTGCCGAATTCCGGTAAAGTAGAACGATACTATTTTAAAGCACTTTATTTCAGAGAACCAAACGGCATTTTATTTGAATTATCAACGGACACACCTGGATTTGCGACCGATGAACCGCTTGAAACGATGGGCCAAACATTAGCGCTGCCGCCATTTTTAGAGCCTAAGCGCAAAGAAATCGAAGAGAAGCTGAGACCGCTAGATTTGGACGAAACGCTATAGAATTCTTAAGGTGCCTGCCGCCTATTAAGACATTAAAAAACTCCAGTATTAATACTGGAGTTTTTTAGGTTAACACTCATCGTGCCAGAAACCGCAACCACATGCACCAATAATAATGAGTAAAATAAACAGTACGATGATAATGGCGAAACCATTACATCCATGGTGAGGAACGCCATATCCACATTCAGGAACCACATATCCATAGTCAGGCATTGAATATCCGCAGTGTGGAATCATATGATCATAAGCAGGAGCTGTATAGCCGTGGTGAGCCATAGCAGGTGAGAACGGCATATTTTCATTAGAACTAAAAGGTGCGTTTACGTTATTATGCATTTTGATATCTTCCCTTCATTTATAAAGCTTTGATAACTTATTCATATGTTCCAAGGTCCTCATATGAAGCTTATTCACAGCCCAATTATGGTTGATTAACTATATTTTATGGTGAATGGAAATGAAGCAGTGAGTTTTACGATGCTTGCGGCCTTATAAGTTATGTCAGAAGGGAAGGGGTTTACCTGATTTTGATTGCATACCGCTGTTTCTAGAACGGGTTATGATGAACGTTTTGATTTTCTTAATTCTATATCGTATACGTACCCAAGCTTTCGATGGTTCATAACGTCTTCAGGGGTTGTATTCCAAGGATACATCGGATCTCTAAAGTTTTGACCAAATGGCCCGTTTTTCATCGGCTGATAGTTTTGATTGCGATGAACAATTTGCCATACAGCCCAAATACGATCCACATTTGCGTGGTGTAAAAAGAAGACAGGATCATTCGGAGCAGTAGGGACAACGCCCATCTGTCCGCCAACCCAACGGTGTACGCGATTGTGAAGCTGTGGCCCGTTAATAAATCCTTCAAGCTGATTACGAAAGCTGTTTTGGCTGGTCATATCCCAAGGCGGCGTGTCATATTGAGTTATTTTTAAAGCATCGAGCACATCATCTCGAGTAGGCAATGTAGGTGCCTCTTTAGTTGCTCCAAAATTACGTTTTAGCCCTCCAGAAGGATTTCCTTGTTCATCGATCGTCGTCCAGCGCCCAGCTGCAAATGGCCCGGTATCGACGATAAAATCTTTTTTTGGATTTCCGTTTCCTCCCATAAAATCTGCACTCCAAATTTGTGACTGTGAGGGATCCTGCAGCTGTGCGTCCGTTTCCCATTCCCAATATGGAAGGGTTACTTCTGGATTGATTGATTGAAGGTCACGTTCGAATCGTAAAAGGTATTCACGATGCCACGGCAAAAAAGCAGAACTCATATGTGCTGCATTTCGATCGCTGCCCGGAGGAGTATGAAATTTACCTGCTGCACCATGCCAGGCTATATAGCGGTCATATATCCCTTTTTCCTTTAGTATTAGCACGGTACGAACAAAATCTCTTTTTTCCGTGTCGGTAAGCCGTAATACGTTTTTTCTAACTCTGTACTTGTTACTCATTTTTTAACCTCTTTCTAAAAAAGAAGCAAGGGGCTGTTTCTTTTTTATATTTAGAATATGTCCAAGAGGTAAGAGTGCTACTGTAAATTTACAGAGACTTTTTTAAAGGTGTAAATCATAAATAGAGGTAAAATAATAAAAGCAGGCATGCGCCTGCTTTTATTCACTGCATTATTATTAATGACCAATTGGATACATGGTCGTTACGCTGTAGTCGTAGTCTTTGCCTCTGTAGTCAGTATACACAACTCTAACTTCTTGGTTTAAGGAACTAATATACTTTTCTTTAACGTAGTTGCCAGATTTATTGTTGGTGCCGTCGTCACCTTCGTTGATGACTTCTTCAGCAACAGACATCGCTTGTTTTTCATTTAAATACTTGCTGAATTGGCTTTTACCTTGGTAATTGTCAACGCCTGGTTTTTGCATATGCGCGACAATGTGGCAATATCCATATTTATCATTTCCTTCTTGTAAGACAAGTTCTTTGCCGGTAAATAACCTGTCGCTTTGAGTCTCTGCAGAGCATTGGTTGCTTGATGTAGTGTCCGATGTGCTACTCGATGTGCTGCTTGAATTTTCATGCTGCTGAATGAGGGAAATGGGCGAATTGTTGGTAAATACAGCGATGAGAGCAATAACAAGTGCTACAATAGTGTATAGTATTTTGCTGTTTTTAAAAAAATCCATTTCTTTATGTGTCTCCTTTTTGAATCAACGTTAAAATCAAATCGACTTTCTTTTCTAGCTGATCAATTAAGTTTTGTTTTACTTGTTCTGATTGTAATAAAGCGCTTCTTAGTTCGTCCATATCTTTTTGCATATACGCACGGTTTTCTTTTTCTTGCTGCAGCTCTTTTTGAAGAGCGTGTATCGTGGACAGCAATTCTTTATCTTGGTTCATTTCTGCGTTCACCGCCTCTGTGTTGATAAAAAGCAACTTATGCCTACTATATAAAATACCACTATCTCCGCTGTAAATCGACTATTTGGATAGGAAATGAGTCCTCCCGGGTGAGGTTTTAGCAGGATATTGCTAGTTGAGAGGAGAATAGTATGGTTTACCGTAGGTAGATAAGCTGCGCAGAAAAGAGGGAAGAAAATGTTTCCGGAATTAGAGACAAAACGGCTGATATTAAGAAAAATTGTAGAAGATGATGCCGGTGAGATTTTAGAATGCTTTTCTGATGAAGAGGTGCTGCGCTATTACGGGCAAAAACCTTTAGAATCGATCAACCAAGTGAAGGAGATCATTAAGGATTTTTCCAAAGGCTACGAAGAAAAGCAATTGATTAAATGGGGGATTCAGCTAAAAGGAAAAGAAAAGCTGATTGGAACAATAGGGTTTCAAGAGTGGTCTTCTGAGCATAAGAAAGTAAACGTAAGCTATGCTCTTTTTCCAGAGTATTGGAACAAAGGATACGCAACAGAAGCCGTTCATGAAGCGATTTCTCATTGCTTCAACGAACTTCAATACAATCGCATAGGAGCGATTGTATTTACACAAAATAGTGGATCTATCGCCTTGTTGAGCAAATTAGGATTTAAAAAGGAAGGGATGCTAAGAGAGTACATGTTCCAAAACGGCATCCCGTTTGATACATATGTTTATTCGCTGCTGCGCGGGGAAGCCAAGATATAATTGTGAGCATAAAAAAAAGGAACATGGGGAGATGTTCCTTTTTTTATGCTTACATTTTTTGTTAGAACGTACGTGCAGCTTCTTTAGCGCGAGCAATGCCGTCTTCTTTAATTTCTTGTGCTTTATCTGGCATTGCAGCCTGTCCTTCTACAAATAGGCTTCCAATAGAAGGAACCCCGAAGAAGTTCATCATAATGCGCATATAGCGGTGACCCATTTCTAGTTCACCAGCAGGGCCGCGAGAGTAGATACCGCCGTTTGCTTGAATATGATACGCTTTTTTATCTGTTAATAGACCTACAGAACCTTCTGCTGTATATTTAAATGATTTTCCAGCTACTGCTACAGCATCTAAGTATGCTTTCATCACTGGTGGGAATGAGAAGTTCCACATTGGTGTAACAAATACATATTTGTCTGCTTGAGCAAATTGGTCACTTAACTCGTTTAAGCGAGCAACTTTGCGCTGTTCTTCAGGAGTAAGCGCGTCAAATTCTGCGCCGCTTCCAAGTTTACCCCATCCGCTGAATACATCGCCGTCGATGTGAGGGATATGTTCTTGATATAAATTAACATGAACAATCTCATCCGTTGGGTTTACTTCTTTATACTCGTTAATGAATGCGTCTCCCGCAGCCATACTGAATGATTGCGTAGCATCGTTAGGGTTTGCTGTAATATATAATACTTTTGCCATAATTCTTTTCACCTTTCTGTCTTCAATATATAAATGTTGTTTCATGAATTAAAGATAATATGTTCGAAAACATCTACTACGTTATTAATAGTAACTTACGTAACAAATTTAGTCAAAGGTTTTTTATTTGGTTTTATCATGTTTAAAACTTTTCTTGCTGATAACATATTTTCTGTTTTTATGCGTAAACCCTTTTAAGAAAAGGATTTACGCGTCTTACAGTACGATTTTAAATGTTATGATTTGAAAATAAATATCTTTTTTTGAAGGTGAATAATTTAAAAAAGAAAAAAGAAAAACATATATTTACATAACCTGCGTTATGAATAGTAACAAAAAATAACAGCGTTTCATCTTTCCTTTAAACCTATTTTCAGTGCAAACCGAGCAGGAAGGTGATCATTATTTCAAGGGAAATATAAGGGAGGGAAGAGTAAAGAAAAAGACCTCGATCTGCTTCGAGGTCTTTTTCGTTTCTATTGAATTTAAAATGTTTTGGCCATTGAATGGGCTTTTTGGAATGCTTTTTCTTTAATTTGCGGAATTTGATCCGGGAATTTTACTTGTCCTTCAATAATAATGCTTTCAAACGCTTCAATGCCAAAGAAATCCATCATAATTTCTAAATAGCGATGACCCATTTCTCTTGCCATTTCAGGGCCTTCTGAATACACGTCTCCGCGGGATTGAATGTGTATCGCTTTTTTTCCTTTAAGCAATCCCTGAGCGCCTTCTTTTGTATATGTAAAGGTTTTACCTGACACGGTGATCGCATCAATGTACGTTTTCATAATCGCAGGAACCGAAAAATTCCACATTGGCGTGACAAAAATATATTTGTCAGCGAGTACGAACTGTCCGCCTAGTTCGGCTAATCGTCCCACTTTTAATCGTTCATCCGTTGATAAATCCTGAATGGAAGAGTGAGAACGAAGCTTTTTCCATCCGTTAAATACGTCTGCATCTAAGTATGGAATATCTGCTTGATATAAATCTAAATGAACCACATCATCTTCTGGATGTGTTTGCTTATACACGTCGATAAATTCTTTCCCCACAGCCATGCTAAGCGATTCGTCTTCAGCTAAAGGGTGTGCAGTAATATAGAGAACATTTGCCATGATGCTCATCCTTTCTACGGAGTAATTTTAGTAACTGACATTAATCTTGGACCCAGCTTTCTGCCCACTGGCTAATCGGCCCTAATATTTTGCCTAGCTCTGTTCCTTTTTGAGTCAGCGAATATTCAGAACGAATAGGGCGGTCGGGAATAACATTTCGGACAACGATGCCGTGGTCTTCAAGCTCTTTAATCCGTTCTGTCAAAAGCCTTCTGCTTAAGGCTGGTATACTTTCATTTAATTCACTAAAACGTTTAGGACCGCTCATAAGTACATAAATGATTAATCCTGTCCACTTCTTGCCAATCAGTTCGAAACTTTTTTCTACTTTAGGTTGAATATCTTTTGGTTCGTCCATATTACGTATCCTCCTTCAAACAATATGGATGAAAAATAACTTATGCATTTATTGTAACAGAAAAAGCATAAAAACATGTGGAAACTTTGGGTGAAGCAGGGTGAAATGAATAATTTCACTAGTATTTGTACCTTGCTTTTCACTTTTTGAAAATCTTTCACACATAGGCTTGTTACAGCATACGATGTACGAATTCATTTTAAGAAAAGGTGGTATGGCCATGGCAGGAGTTATTAACATCTGTAACACAAGAATTAATGGTATGGCGAGGAACGGATCGATGAATTTTGGAGAAGTTCTTCACAACGGACACACAGCGGATGTTAAATCTGTTGGAATCAACTCAACCTATGGAGACATTTCAGCTGCTTGTGCGCGAATGAAAAACACAAATATGGATGCAGATATATTTGATCAAACGGCTGTTGCGAATATTGACGGGGTATATGGAAATCAGCAATAGAAATCATAGAGATAAAGCGGCTTATAACAAGCAAAGTTATAAGCTGTTTTTTAATGTTGTTGTATAGTAGGATACCTTCTATTTACTAATGATAAGCGAATGTAAATGTTCGTTCTAATTATAATGATAGAGCGAATCTGTTATATACGCCTTTTCTAAAAAAAATTATATATTGTACAAGCACCCGGTCATTTATTGAATAGTATATAGAGGAAAAACAAAGAAAGGATGATTAAAATAGACTTGTATGATTCCTATTACAACCGTTCTGATGGAAAATACTATATTAAAAAGAAAAGAATCTTAAACCCTTAAAAGAGTCTAAAAATAAAAGGGATAAAGTAGATAATTCATTATATAAAATGAGTATAAAAAATAATCACAAACACCCTATTAAAGTTAGCATCGTTATGCCCACTTATAATAAATATTATCAAACCTCTCTTTCGCTTTACGGTTTATCAAAACAAACGTTTCCTTAAGCTGAGTATGAAGTCATTTTAGTGGATGACGCTTCTTCCGATAATACGCCCAACATTTTTAAAGAAGCTGATGTCCCGTTCAAATTTAAGTATATCGGTATGAAACAAAATAAAGGGCGTTCCTCAGTACGTAATATAGGAATTAATCATGCTGAAGGAAATCTTTTAATCTTTTTAGATGGAGAAATGCTAGCGCCTCCTGCTTTTATTGAAAATCACTATAAACATCATGTGCATGAATCCAATCTTGTGGTTACTGGTGCCATGCATTATGAGGGAGTCTACACGTTTATTATGCCAGACTATAATGAAGATCAAGTGGCTCACTTGAAAGAACTAGTCAGCAGGGATCCTGAGTATAGAAGATTGTATGAAAACTATGAACAGACGCAGCAGCATTCAAATGTTCCTTGTCCTCTTGTAACAAAAGAAGATATTAATACAAACCGTTTTCAACGTTTATCATTTCCTAATCGTTATTTCCTTAACAGCGGGCTAAAACATTTCGGAGAGCGACTTGAAGGATTTACACTACCTTATATTGCATTTTTAAGTGGAAATGTATCAGTAAGAAAAGCGAACTTAAAAAAATCCGGTCTTTTTGATGAAACGTTTGTTGGCTACGGGGCAGAAGACTGGGAGCTTGGATATAGATTGTATAAAAATGGGGTGCAGTTTGTTTTAGATCCCTCTACGGTTGCCTATCATCAGGAACATGGGATATCGAAGCGGAAAGTGAAAGAGCAGTGGGGCAATCACTATCGTTTTGTTAAAAAACATCCCAATATAGACGTTCTTATTCTATCTCTTGAATGGAAAGAGCTTCCGTTTATGCATATGCACCAAACACTAGTTGAATATAAAGAGCTGAAGAAGCGTTTTCCTGACGAATACAATGAACTTACACATGCTTTTCGCGTCATGCTTTTTAGAATTATTGAGTAATTAAATAATGGACAGCCTGTGACGAAACTATATGAACTTCCTCCAGGCTCGGAAGAAAGAATAAAAATTCATCAGCAGCTTGAAACGCTGCGCCCCCGCGGATTTGACTACTTGGCGAGTTCTTTTGAACAAATCTATTACCTTTAGTAATTAACACTTTCAAAGAAAATATAGTATCGTCTCGTGAAAATCGTCTCACTGCAAAAACCCCTCAACTTACGCAAAAAAATTGAGGGGTTTATTTCTATATCTATTTTTTATATAAGGGGAGAACACATGAATCAAAATTCACCAAAATATGTTGCTTTAACGTTTGATGATGGGCCCTCAGCCTACACCGTTGCTATTTTAAAAATTTTAAAAAGATATAATGTACGTGCGACATTTTTTGTCGTAGGTGCAGAAGCGGAAAAATTTCCAAGATTAATCCGACGTATTCATAGAGAAAAGCACGTAATTGGAAATCATACGTGGAGTCATCCTGATATTACAACTCTTTCTAAACGCGAATTATGGAAAGAAATCACTTCTACAAATGCTCAAATAGAGAAAATAATAGGTTGTTCTCCAAAGCTGTTTCGTCCACCTTACAGTTCGATAAATGATACAGCTCTTGCTGATATTAAAGAATTGGGAATGACGTCTGTTCTATGGAATGTAGATAGTCAGGATTGGCGTGAAGAAGATCCATTGGCCATATGCAAACATACGATTAAAAATCTACAAGAAAAGAATCTTATTGTCATGCACGATGGGGATCGATACGGCAGCGGAGCGCGAGACCAAATTGTTACTTCATTGCCGAAACTTATTAAGTATTTAATAAATAACGACTATCAATTTGTAACGGTTCCTGAATTTCACCGAGTGGCATTCAAAATTGAAGGATGGTCTTAAGCAAAAAAAGGAATACCCAAGAGGTATTCTTTTTTCTATTGTGAAACAAGATAAAATCGAGAAGGGTTACATGTGCTAATTGATAGAAAGACTAGGTAGAGAAAAGTATTTCACCTTATAGAGGAATTGATTGTTAGGAGATGTCTTACTTATACGTTCAATATAAATAAAATTGGTAAAAAATGAATCTTTTTAGAGCATGATTCGTACTAGTAAGTAGATACATAATTTTGATGAAGAAAAGAGGTAGTACATTGAAAAACAAAGGTTTGATCGCTACGATCATTGTGCTAGTGCTTGTTGTAATTTACGGAGTGAGCTCTTACAATAGTCTCGTTAGCGCAGAGGAAGATGTAGATAATAAATTTTCACAAATAGATAATCAACTGAAAAGAAGATCTGATTTAATTCCGAACTTAGTGGAAACCGTAAAAGGCTATGCTAAGCATGAGCAGGAAGCAATTGATTCGGTCACTCAGGCAAGAGCGCAGCTAGCGGGAGCTAAAACTCCTGAAGACAAAGCTGATGCTAATCAACAGTTAAGCGGTGCATTAAACCGCCTGCTCGTAGTGGTTGAAAAATATCCGGATTTAAAAGCGAATGAAAACTTCAGAAGCTTAATGGACAGTTTAGAAGGAACAGAAAATCGACTCGCTGTAGCGCGTAAAGACTATAACGATGAAGTTGCAAAATACAATAAATCGGTTAAGAGATTTCCTAAAAGCATGTTAGCGGGTACGTTCGGCTTTGAAAAAAAGCCATATTTTGAAGTAACAAATGAAGAAAAAGAAGCGCCGAAAGTTGATTTTGGGAGCGATAAGTGATGAAATTTCTTGCTTCGTTTGCTTTATTATTGTCTCTTTTATGTAATACGGTAAGCGTTGCTTTTGCTGCACCTGATATTCCAAATCCGGTAGGCGATATTTATGTTCAGGATTTTGCTCATCTATTAAACGATCAGGAAAAAGCTGAAATAAACCAAATGGGCAGAAAATTGGATGATGAAACGAAAGCTCAAGTAGCGATTCTTACCGTGAATTCATTAGGTGATGCGGATGTAGAAGAGTACGCAAATGAAGCGTTTCGAAAGTATAAACTTGGTGATAAAAAGCTGAACAATGGCGTTCTTATTTTGCTCGCTAAAAAAGAACGAAAAGTTCGAATCGAAGTAGGATACGGGTTAGAAGGAGCCATCACCGATATCAAATCGGGAGAAATTTTAGATTCTTATGCTATTCCTAACTTAAAAAATGGCAAATACGATACGGCGCTAGAAAGCACATACAAAGCTGTTTATAACCAAGTCGTAAAAGAGTATGATTTAGGAACAGATTTTGAACAAAAAGTACCAAAAGCAGATGCTCCCTCTGATAGCGGCGTTCATTTAACAACTCTTCAAACGCTGCTGATTGCAGCTGTTATTGTGGGCTTGCTTATTCTCGACTTCGTCTTTTTTAAAGGAGCGATTACACAATTTCTGCTAAACTTCCTTGTGATGTTTGGAGGAAGAGGCGGAGGCGGTGGCAGCGGCGGCAGCGGTCCTCGCGGAGGTGGAGGCGGCAGTTCTGGAGGGGGTGGAGCGAGCCGAGGCTGGTAAAAAGATAAGAGTAAAAAGAGGCTGGGATAAAATTAGGTTAGTGGAAGGAAGATCCGAACGAGATGGATTCTTGATTGAGAATCCATCTCGTTCGGTTTTTTTATTTGTATGGTGAACATAGCTTTCATATCTTCATTCAGTTCCTTATAGCAGTTGATTGGAGGGCAAGACGAAGACTCCTGCGGGAAAAGCGGTACAGGTGAGACCCCGCAGGAGCGCAAGCGACGAGGAGGCTCACCGGCCGCCCGCGGAAAGCGAAGTCTTTCACGGAAATCAACTGCGGTGTCAAAAGCGGTTCAACTCATGTATCCTAGTTGTACGTATTTAAATCGAATTAATTAGGTATGTCTCAACCTCTTTTTTGCTTTGTACAGTTATACCTTAAAAAATAGATTTTTTCCATTATATAAGCATAATCAGAAAAATTTAGGGAACTAAGAAAAAAGTTAGAGATTTACAAATAAAAAGGAAGGTTTTATATGAATACATTTAGATGGATAGCGGCAAGGAAACAGCTCTCTCCTCGTGCTTTTAAAGATGAGCTAAATAGCCAAATATGGTTTAGTCCCTTAATTTATGCTCTTTTTTCTGTCCTTTTAGCTGCATTGACGCTGTTTCTTGATTATTACTGTAAAGTAGGAGAGAAGGTTCCTTCATTTTTTTCAATCAACATGGATTTAACCAATACGTTAGTGAGTACGATTATGCCCGGAATTCTATCGATTACGACGTTTACCTTTAATTTAATGCTTGTTGTGTTTACATCATTTGCAGCTCAGTTTTCTCCTCGCGTGTTAAAAAACTTTGCTTCTTCTAAATCTACTCAGCGAATTCTGGGGATTTTTATAGGGAGTTTTTTGTATACACTTTTTGTTTTTTTATTTTTAAACAGCTCTCAAGTAGACGGATATTTTGCGATTCCATTTGTGACGACGGCGCTATCGGTTTTTAGTGCGGGCACGTTTGTCTACTTTATTAATCACTCTGTGAAGTGGCTGCAAGTAAATCATATGACTCAATCGATGAAAACAGCGTCCATAAAAGCAATTAAGACAACAATCCGCGAGGAACTGGAGATTCATCGAACGCAGTCTAGTCATAGCGAACAATTTTCCTTTCCAGAAGGAGAAAAAAAGCCGGTATGTATTCAAACATCTGGCTATATTCAAACAGTGAACTACAGCCAATTGATTCACTGCGCCAAAGAGCATAATTTAGTTATAAAAATGGAGCGTGAAGTAGGGGATTATGTGCTCAGCGGAACCGTATTATTTTATTATTGGCATAGAGATTCGACAGAGCAGGATGAAATGGATTGTACCGCCTTTCACCAATATATCCATGTAGGGAAATCTCAGACTGATATTCAAGATACTACGTATATCATTACGAAGTTTGTGGAGATGGCAGTTAAATCACTAGGGAATGATGATTTCAAAACGGCGGTTAACTCCATTCATCAAATTAGCGATATTCTTCGGGAAATTTGTGAAGCTAGTCAATTTTCTTCTTATTTAGTGGATGACAGCGGCGTGATACGAATGGTGATTCCTGATAAAAAATTTGAGGACTTTTTATATGATGGATTCGCTAATATCCGGCACTATGCGAGGCGGAATATTATCATTACGATGGAGCTGCTCAAAACGCTTGGAAATCTCGCTGAGGCCATTGGACCAGCTTATTACGATGACATCTGGGAGTTTGCTGTATACATTTCTAAAGGCTTTGAAGAAGAGTATTTATTTGTTCAAGATAAAAAGTACTTTTTACATATTCTTTATGATTTAGCTATTTCTACAAAAAAAGAAGAGCAATATGAACAAATCGCCAAACAAATGAAGGAATAAAAAAGCCGAAGTCAGACGCTGACATCGGCTTTTTCTTTATTTATTTGAACGTTTTAAGATGCTTTTAGCATGTGAAAATGTATCGAAGCTTGCTTTTCCGTGATACGCACCCATTCCGCTGTCACCAACGCCTCCAAACGGAAGATAGTGAGATGTCATATGGTTAATTGTATCGTTAATAGAACCGCCGCCGAATGACACGCTGTTTAAGATGCGATCTTGGACTGCTTCATCTTCAGAGAAAAGATAAAGTGCCAATGGTTTTGGACGTTTTACGATTGCTTCAATTACTTCTGAGATTTCATCGTATACGATGACTGGAAGAATTGGTCCAAAGATTTCATCTTGCATCACATTGTCTTCCCATGAGATGTTGTCAAGAACAGTTGGTTCAATAAACAGACGAGAACGATCCGTTTTGCCTCCAAAAACGATATCTCCGTTTGTTAAGAAGCTGTTAAGACGATCAAAATGCTTTTCGCTCACTACGTGAGGGAAGTCTAGATTTTGTGAAACATCTTCGCCGTACGTGTTTGTTACGACTTGTTTTAGATTAGCTAGCAGCTCGTCTTTTACATTTCGTTGAACAAGAATGTAGTCTGGCGCTACGCAAGTTTGGCCAGCATTTGCAAATTTACCGCGCGCAATGCGTTTAGCTGCTTCTTCAATATTAGCATCTTCGTGTACAATTGTAGGACTTTTTCCGCCTAGTTCTAGCGTAACAGGCGTTAAATGTTTAGCAGCAGCTTCTGCCACGATTTTGCCGACCATTGTACTTCCTGTAAAGAAGATGTAATCAAAGTTTTCTTTTAGTAAAGCAGTGCTTGTTTCCACTTCACCTTCGACTACTGTCAAGTATTCTTCAGGGAAGTTTTCATTAAACATCTTAGCAAGAAGGCTTGACGTATGAGGTGTTAATTCAGAAGGCTTTAACACCACGCAGTTACCTGCAGCAATCGCGCCTACTACTGGTGATACAGCAAGTTGGAACGGATAGTTCCAAGGTGCAATCACTAGAGCTAAACCGTACGGATCTTGATAAATATAGCTTTTTGCTCCGGCGTGAGTAGATGGTGTTTCTACTTCTTTTGGCGCTGCCCATTCTGCAAGATTCTTAACTGCAAAGTCGATTTCGCTTAGCACAAGACCAACTTCTGCACGTTTTGCTTCAAATTCTGGTTTGTTAAGGTCAGCTTTTACTGCTTTTAAAATGTCGTCTTCATGACGTACAACAAGTTCTCTTAATTTCTTTAGCGTTTCGATACGGAACGCAACGTCTTTTGTTTTGCCGCTATTAAAGAATGAAAGCTGTTTTTTTGTAAGTTCTTGATAGTTATTCATTGGAAAGTCTCCTTTTACTTCACATTTTTAGCTCTTTATTTATTGAATAGAACTAGCTGCTTATTTCCAAGTTGTAACCGTATTGACCGGTAAACGGTAAGAAGCATGACCTTCGCTTGCTGCTTTTCCGATTGAGATAAGCATAATTGGAAGATAACGTTCTTTATCCAGACCGAATGCTTCTGCGATTAATTCTTTTTCGTATCCGCCGATTGGATTTGTGTCATATCCGTGAGCACGAGCAACAAGCATAAGCTGCATAGACACAAGTCCTGAATCTATTAAAACGATGTCTTTCATATCAGCTTTTGGCATGTTTTCATAAATTGGTTTAAAGAAATTTAGCTGCTGTTCTTTAATGTCTTGAGGCATATAGCCAAGTTCTACGGCTTGGCCAAAAATTTCGTCTGCATATTCGACGTTGTTCATGTCACCAAATACAGCAATAACAGCTGAAGATGTATGAACTTGTTCGCTGTTAAATTTCGCAAGTTCAGCTAATTTTTCTTTTCCTTCAGGTGTTTCAATCACAACAAAGCGCCATGGCTGCATATTAACAGAAGAAGGAGCGCGCATAGCTTCGGTAAGAATTTCCTCCATTTCCTCACGGCTGATTTTTACTGAAGGATCATATTTTTTAATTGAACGGCGTTTTAAAGCAATTTCGTTAAAGTCTTTTGTAGTCATAGTCATTATTCCTTTCTTTTTAGGCGTTAAACTTATTTATTTTCATTTCCATATTTTTGATTGCGGGCAATTGTTTGATATATCAATAATTGATACATCAACAATATAATACATTGATTTAAGAATTGCAAGGGAAAAAGTTTAAACTTGTGAAAAGGTGTTAACTTAGAAGTGGGAAGACAGACTCATTCTCCAGGGAACAAACAAATATGAGGAAAGTGAGAGATAAAAATAAATTATAAAAATGATCAAACAAAAAGTTTGACTACTTTATCTCTCTTGGTTACGATAAGTAACGAAAGGAAACAAAAGTGAATTTGTCTCTTTTTAAATGACATACAGTTTAAGAAAGAAGAGACAAAGAGATATTTCTTCTCTATTTAAAAACCTAAACTGTATTTATAATTAGTACAGTATAGCAAGACATATCACGCAGGAAAAGTAGGAGGACTTCAAGATGTACACAGATTTAAAAGATAAAGTAGTAGTTGTAACAGGCGGATCAAAAGGATTGGGTCGCGCAATGGCCGTTCGTTTTGGTCAAGAGCAGTCAAAAGTGGTTGTAAACTACCGCAGCAATGAAGAAGAAGCGCTAGAAGTAAAAAAAGAAATTGAACAAGCTGGCGGCCAAGCAATTATTGTTCGAGGCGACGTAACAAAAGAAGAAGACGTTGTGAATCTTGTAGAGACAGCTGTTAAAGAGTTTGGCACATTAGACGTTATGATTAACAATGCTGGTGTTGAAAACCCGGTTCCTTCACATGAATTATCGTTAGAAAACTGGAATCAAGTAATCGATACAAACTTAACAGGCGCGTTTTTAGGAAGCCGCGAAGCGATTAAATATTTTGTTGAAAATGATATTAAAGGAAACGTTATTAACATGTCCAGCGTTCACGAGATGATTCCTTGGCCACTATTTGTTCACTATGCAGCAAGTAAAGGCGGTATGAAACTAATGACAGAAACATTGGCTCTTGAATATGCGCCAAAAGGTATCCGCGTAAATAACATTGGACCAGGCGCGATCGATACGCCAATCAACGCTGAAAAATTCGCAGATCCGGAACAGCGTGCAGACGTAGAAAGCATGATTCCAATGGGCTACATCGGCAACCCGGAAGAAATTGCATCAGTTGCAGCATTCTTAGCATCGTCACAAGCAAGCTACGTAACAGGTATTACACTATTTGCTGATGGCGGTATGACAAAATATCCTTCTTTCCAAGCGGGAAGAGGTTAATAAATAAAGCTGAAAGAAAAAAGACCTTGGGATATCCCGAGGTCTTTTTTGTATGCAACAAACACAGGTTTAATTTACTAAATATTGAAACTTTTATTGAAGTATTACGTATATAAACTAACCACAAATAAAGGACGTGTTGATATGCTACCGGAAACGATTCAACAAAAAGTAGAGCAGTATAGAGGTTTTTATATCAGCTTAAAAAATGAACTCAAATGGAAAGTGGCAGATCACAAGCAGTTTATGGCTATCGCTTCTATGTATGTAGTGAAAGGCAAATCGCTTCAGCTTCAGCCTTATATTGAGTTAAGTGACTATATTAAAAATCAAGTAGGAATGTTTTCTACATTAAAATCATCGCAGCGGTTTACGATCGCAGCCATGCTGGATACCCGCTATGAGAATCCAAAAGAAACGTTTCATGAATTTCTGGATGTATATGATCAATTGGTACAAGGCGGGTTTACTAGAGGCGCATTTACGTATATCGCGGCTTTTGCTATGCTGTCGAATGAGTCGAGTCGAAGTCATAAAGAAATGGTTCGAAGGTCAGTAGAAATTTATCAAGGCATGAAAAAAAAGCATCTCTTCCTCACATCAAGCGGTGATGTACCTCTTGCCGTTTTATTAGCTGAAACGAGCGAGTCTGTTGATGATTTGATGCATGAAATTGAACACTTTTATACCACATTGGCGCAGCATGGATTTAAAAAAGGAAATGACCTTCAGTTTTTAAGTCATATTCTCGCAAACGATAAAAACTTACATGGAGATACCCTTATTGAAAGGTGCCTAGCAGTAAAAGAAATCTGTGAATCGGCAGGTATGAAAGTAAAAGCAATGCATTACCCAGTCCTTGGCTTATTAGCACTGTTTGAAAAACCGGAAGCTGAAATTGAAATTATCCATGAAGCGGTAAAGCAGCTGAATGCAGATAAACTTTTTAAGTGGCAGAAAGACATCAATGTTATGCTGGCGGTTAATCTGGTTATCAGTGAAAAGCTAAAGGATTCTAGACTGGTCGAAACAGGCATCTATACAACGATTGAAACGATAATTCAAGCTCAGCAAGCGGCTATGCTAGCGGTTATTGCGAGCACTTCAGCGGTTGCTACTACGACTACTACTTGATAAATTAACCGGCTATAAAAAGAGGCTGGGACAAAAGTATGTTAGTTGAAGGGTGACCTGAACGATAAATCGGTCGGATTTTTTATTGGTAGAGGGAAGGTAGGTTTACTCAATTTAGTTACTTCTAGCTGTTGATTGGAGGGCAAGGCGAAGACTCCTGCGGGAAAAGAGGAACAGATGAGACCCCGCAGGAGCGCAAGCGACGAGGAGGCTCAGCGGCCGCCCGCGGAAAGCGAAGCCTTGCACGGAAATCAACAGCGGTGTCATAAGCGAGCGATCCATGCGATCTCATTTGTCTGTCTTTAGATTGGAATGATTTTGTTATGTCTTAATCTCTTTTACTTAAAAGTATAAACCTCGCCATCATCTGGAATAAAGACGCGGGACGCCATATCTTTTTCGTTGATAAAGCCTTTTAGCTCTTCTCTTGATAACGTCCAGTGATTTACAGCTTCCATATGGACAGAAATAATCGTAGCATGAGGTGCCGCTTTAAAAACTTGGTAAATATCTTCTTTCCCCATCACAAGAGAACCGCCTTCTAAAAATTGATTATCTCCGCCGTTTACGACAATGATCTCTGGTTTATGTGTATTGATCTCTTCTTCAACAGCGGAATACCATACCGTATCTCCAGCTACATAAAGCGTTTTTTCATTCTTATGTTTAAAAACAACGCCGCACACTAAACCAGTACGCTTTAAAATTTCTCCTCTTCCGTGTTCACCTTTTGTTTTGATTAATTCAACGCCTTCAAAAACCGTGTTTTGCGTAAGTACTTCTACATTTTTAAAACCAGCTTCTTTTACTACTGCGGCATCTTCTTCATTTTGAACGAACATTTTGATGTCTTTTGGCAAAGCCTGTTTAGCAGCATCGTCAAAATGGTCTAAATGGAGGTGAGTGACAATAACCGCATCTACATCAGCAATAATTTCTTCAACGGATATCGGTAAGTTCACTAAAGGGTTGTTTTGATCTTGTCTGATCGAATTTGGGAAAGGAGGGTACGTGCCTTTCTCCGCTAACATAGGATCAATTAAAAACGTTTTTCCTCCGTATTCAACAATTAGAGTAGCGTTACGAATATGTCTAATCTTCATCTGTATCTCTCCTTTTTTTGATCTACGTATAGTTTATAGGATACTCTAGTTGCAAATACATAGATAAAATCAAGTCTTTTAACACTTTCACTTGATAAATGAAAGAATAGTAGTCAAAAGCAAAAAGAACCGAAACAGTGCTGTTTAGGTTCTTTTTAGGATTTCTTTTATCTCTTTATATATACGTACTTGGTTGCGTCCATGTTGTTTGGCAGCGTACAGGGCGATATCTGCTTTATTCAACAGCTCATCTAACGTTTCATTTTCTTGTTTTTCCGCTTGTGCTACTCCAAGACTTAGCGTAATAGAAATGGTTTCTTCATTAATCAGTAAGGGCTGAGTCTCGACGTGACGGCGAATTTGGTCAGCCAGCGTTTCGCCTTCGGATAAAGTATAGCCCTTTAGCGCGAGTACAAATTCTTCACCGCCGTACCGAGCAAAAAGGGCTCCTTGCGGTAATACGGACTGGCAGGCTTTTACGACATGTACAAGCACCTGATCGCCGGTATAATGACCATACGTATCGTTCACTTTTTTAAAATAATCTATATCAAGTAAAAGAAGCGTAAAAGAAGATGCGGGCTTTTTTGCTTCATCGAATGCTTGCTTGCTGTGCTGAAAAAATGCCCTGCGATTATAAATTTGCGTCAGCTCATCGTAATAAGCTTGATTTTCAAGCTTTAGCTGAAGTCTTTTTAGCTCTGTGATATCCGTAAAAATAAGCAGCAAGCCGTGACTGTTGTTGGCATACTGCAAAGGAGAGGTGCGAACTTGATACGTATACTGAGATTGATCCCCAGAAAAAAGCTGCAGCTCTTGACTGCTGTTTTTATTTTCTAATGTAAAAGGAAATGAATTGCCCGATAGCGTGAACCAAATATCAGCAAAACGTTTTCCAAACATCGCTTTTTTCAGCTGCGGAAACATGTTCTTCGACGCTAAGTTAAATTCAATTAATCTGTAAGCTTCATCAAGCACGATAACACCGTCATTGATGCTGTTAAATATCGCATCTTTCGCAACTGGCATGACTGTAAACATACGCGATGAGTTAATGGACCATAAATATAAAAAAGAAGAAATCCATAAAACCATGGGAACTGGATCAATTCCCTGCGGCGTAAAGCCCATTAAATAGACAAAAGCTGTGACGATAGGGACTAATTGCCCGACCATTAATGCAATTAACTGCAGGCGGTAAGCTTTAGCTGTTTCTTTCCAGCGGTAAACGGCGAGCAAAAAAGCAACAAACATAGACGAAAAGATGAACATTCCATGAATCATGTACCAGGTCCCAATTTCTTGATGAATGTAAGGAGCACCTAAAACTGGGTCAATTTCAAACACTCGGTAATGAAGGTGATGCCAGTCATTTGTTGCGACCATGATCAAACTAATAAAAGGAATGATAAAAAGGGCAAAAATATGTTTTTTCCTTACTTTTATGCCGACATACTGCATAACAAACAGCAGTCCTGCAGGGGGCGAAAAAGGTATGCCCACGTATTGAATGACGGTCCAGAACTTCATTTCCTCAAGGTTAACGGATAGCAAGCTAAATGCCGCACCCATACAATAAATAGTGGTGAAACCTGTATGAAGAATAAATAAATGCGCAATGTTAGCGTAGTGGTGACGCTTAATAAATACGTAAAAACATAAGTATAGATTAAGAACACCGGACGTGCAGATAAGCGTTATATAAGCTGTTAAATCTAAATTCACAATTGTATCCCTCATTAAGAAAGCATTTTTAGTTAAATGTAGCACAGTTGAAATAAAATGTGGATGTTTTATGTAGGAAATGAGCAGTGCCGGAGATAGTAGAGGGATACCTCGTTTATAAGCAGCTTCTTTATGAGAATAGTAGATTGTTAAAAATTCAGCATTTTATGTATTGACATCGCTTTCATAGTGGAATATAATTTCAGTAATAACTTAAAACTGGATTGTTACTGATTCGATCAGGCATTACCTGTGTTAAAAATACGTGAGGTGTTCATGTGTTTTTAAGATGGGATTTTTACGTTTGTTCTGATGTGGGGGAAGCATCTATGAAATTTGTTAAAGTATTTAATAATAACGTAGCATTGGTCAAAGACTCCTCTAATGTAGAATGGGTCATCATGGGAACAGGCGTCGGTTTCCAAAAGAAAAAAGGTGATCCAGTTGATAAGGCTGTCATTCGACGAAAGTTTGTGGCGGAGTCGTCCAATATTCGTAGACCGCTGGCTCAAATTCTAGAGAGCATCAAACCAGAAATTCTCGAGGTTTCTGTAGAGTTAATCAAGCAAGCAGAAAGAGAAATAGGTGAGCCTTTTCGCACCAATATTCATTTGACTCTTGCGGATCACTTAAATTTTGCGATTGAACGAAGCCATAATGGCCTTGAATACGCGCAGCCAAGCCGCTGGGAAGTCAAGAAGCTTTATCCGAAAGAGTATAATGCTGCGGTTAACGCGATTCGACTAGTGTATGACCGGCTTGATGTGCTGCTTCCTAAAAGTGAAGAAACGTTTCTCACCTATCATTTTGTAAACGCACAGAATGTACAAGCAAAAGTGGAAGAAACGATGAAGATGACTGAAGTGATTAATCGAATTATCGATGTTGTTCAATATCATTTTCAGCTCAAACTTGACGAAGAATCCATGAACTATTCTCGCTTTGTCACGCATCTACGATTTTTTGTTTTACGTCAGCTGGATCAGAACCCACATGTTTCTCCGGAAGTTGATGCTACGCTGCTGGATGTCGTAAAAACAAAGTATGAAAAAGCATATAAAGCTGTTGAAAAAGTGGCTAATTTACTTCATAAACAGCATGGTTGGTCTTTAACTTCAGATGAAAAGCTTTACTTAACGCTACACATTTGGCGAGTGACGAATCTAGTAGAAACTGAATAATCGTTCTTCATTGGAGGATTGTTACTGACTTGATCAGGCATTACCCAAGCAGACATTTGCATGTATCAAACATGCGGTGATCTGTTTGGGTTTTTTTATTGAAAAAAGGAGGGATATAAATGACTTCACATAAAGAAACGGCTAAACAAGTAGTAGATAAAATCGGTGGAGCACAAAATGTTAATCAGGCTTGGCACTGCGTGACGAGACTTCGCTTTAATCTCCATGACAAGAATAAGGTGCAGGTGGAGGAAATTAAGCAAATAAAAGGGGTGATGGGCGCTCAATTTTCCGGTGATCAGTTTCAAGTCATTATTGGAAACAGAGTCGCTGAAGTCTTTGAAGAAGTTGAACCATTGCTGGGCAGTGGAAGAGCTACCGAGGATAAAAGCAGCCAAAAACAAGGCGTTGTTTCACTTCTAATGGATAGTATTTCAGGAATTTTTACTCCTATCTTACCAGCCCTTATTGGTGCGGGTATGCTAAAAGCTTTTGTCGCTTTATTTGCTACGCTAGGATGGCTGAGCATAGAAAGTGATACGTACGCAGTGCTGAATGCAATTGGGGACGGAGTCTTTTACTTTCTGCCATTTTTCTTAGCTGTTTCAGCAGCTCGCAAGTTTAAAACAAATGAATACTTAGCGCTTGCTTTAGCAGCTGCCATGCTGTATCCGACCTTTGTAGATGCAGCGAGAGGCATTACGAAAATAAAAGAATTTACGTTATTTGGAATCGATTTTATATCCATTCCAGTGGTTAACTATACGTCTAGTGTAATACCGATTATTTTAGGTGTACTTCTATTAAAATATATATACAAATTTGTTCGTTCATGGATGCCGGCTACCGTTACGGTCATGTTTTCACCACTGCTTGCACTTCTAATCGCCGCACCTATTACGTTATGGTTAATCGGTCCGCTTGGAACGTATATGGGAGACGGATTAGCAAGTATGTTCTCATGGATGTTTGAAACAGCAGGTCCGCTGGCAGGTCTTTTACTAGCAGGTCTTATGCCTCTTATTATCATGACCGGTATGCACTATGCAATAGCTCCTATTGCGATTCAAAATCTAAAAGTATATGGATTTGACAATGTTTTGATGCCGATGATGTATATCAGCAACCTTGCTCAAGGAGGAGCCGCTTTTGGAGTAGCGTTGAAGACAAAAAATAAAGATTTAAAACAAGTTGCGTTTTCATCAGCTATTTCAGCTGTTATCGGAATTACAGAGCCTGCCATGTACGGGGTAAACATGAAGTTGAAAAAACCTTTTTATTACGCTATTGCCTCTAGCGCACTGCTCGGTGGCTTTGCTGGATGGTATGGGTTTAAAGCTTTTACATTAGGAGGATTAGTCGGAATCTTTGCTATTCCTACGTTTGCAGATCCAAGCGGGGCAGCAGGCAATTTGATTGTCGCAGTAGCGCTGCTGGCAGGGGCCGTTATTTTACCAGCCGTCTTGGTCCTTACTCTTGGGTTTAAAGATATTGCTTCAGAAGAACCAGAAAAAAATACAATAAAACTTGAAGAACATCCTGTCAAGGAAGAAGCGCCACTGCAAAATGTTTCTCTAGCAGTAGAGGAGAAAAAAAGTGGTAAAACAAAAAGCGTCTTCTCTCCGTTACACGGAGAACTTGTACCGCTGCATCAAGTGTCAGATCCAACATTTGCTCAAGAAATTATGGGTAAAGGAATTGCGATTAAACCTAGTGAAAACCGCGTAGTCTCGCCTATCGCTGGAACGATTATGGTGTTGCCTGATTCTCAACACGCAATTGGCATTAAAGGAGAAGACGGAGAGGAAATTTTAATTCATATTGGAATTGATACCGTTTCTTTAAAAGGAGAGCACTTTAAGGCGCTGGTGAAAGAAAAAGATCATGTAAATGCAGGGCAGCCGCTAGTTGAATTTGACCGACATGCGATTGCAGAAGCTGGATTTGAAACTGTTACGATGGTTATTGTCACAAACACCGCAGAGTATTTAGATGTGCTGTCTGTCAATGAAATAGGTCTAATTTTTGAAGGGGAACAGCTACTTTCTGTAGTAAAATAAATGCTATTTTTAATAAAAATATGAGAAAAGGACGTGGGGACTATGTTAACAAATGATACTGTATTTAAAAAGGGATTTTTATGGGGAGGAGCAACAGCTGCTAACCAAATTGAAGGAGCTTATGACGTTGATGGAAAAGGGCTGTCTACTGCAGATATGATCCGATTTGTCCCAAAAGACGAACGAACTGGTTATTCGATGGATGTAAAAGCAGATTATATTGAAGATGTGCTTAACAACAAAGTAAACGATCGTTTTCCAAAGCGTACGGCTATCGACTTTTATCATCGCTATAAAGAAGATATCGCATTATTCGCGGAAATGGGGTTTAAAACTCTTCGCATTTCGATCAACTGGGCGAGAATTTTCCCTAATGGAGATGATGTGAAGCCAAACGAAGCAGGGTTGCAATTTTACGATAACCTATTTGATGAAATGTTAAAGTACGGAATTGAGCCGTTAGTGACGCTTTCGCATTATGAAACGCCGCTGGAGCTTACGCGTAAATACAACGGCTGGTACAGCCGCAAGCTAATTGGCTTTTATACACGCTACGCAGAAACGGTATTTACACGCTATAAAAACAAAGTGAAATACTGGCTGACGTTTAATGAAATCAATGTGATTACCCATAGTCCTTATACAGGCGGCGGTATTTTAGTTGAAAACGTTCCAAATCAGTCAGCAGAACAAATTGCGTATCAAGGAGCGCATCATCAGTTTGTTGCGAGTGCACTTGCCACTAAGCTAGCTCACGAGATTATTCCTGATGTAAAAGTAGGGTGTATGCTTGCGCGTATGACAACGTATCCTGTGACGAATCATCCGGACGATATTTTACTAGCACAGCATAAAAATGACTTGAACTTATTTTTTACAGATGTTCAAGTGCGCGGAGAATATCCAAAGGTAATGGAGCGTTACTTTAAAGAGAACAACATTCAAATCGTAAAAGAAGTAGGGGACGATGAAATTATCAAACAATATCCCGTTGACTTTATTTCATTTAGCTACTATATGTCTCTTTCTGTCACAACTCAAAGTGAAGAAGAAAATGTCCTAGGAAATATGATTGCGGGAAGTGTAAAAAATCCTCACCTTCAAACGTCCGATTGGGGATGGCAAATCGATCCGAAAGGGCTTCGCTATACGTTACAAGATTTTCATAACCGTTACGGCAAACCGCTGTTTATTGTTGAAAATGGGTTAGGAGCTCATGACAAAGTAGAAGAAGACGGCTCGATTCATGATCCGTATCGTGTAGATTACTTAAGACAGCATATTGAGCAAATGAAAGAAGCCGTCAAAGATGGTGTAGACTTAATGGGCTATACAGCGTGGGGACCTATTGATTTAATCAGTGTGTCAACAAACGAAATGTCAAAACGATACGGCTTTATTTACGTAGATCAAGACGATGAAGGAAATGGTACGCTTGAACGATCTAAAAAAGATTCCTTTTACTGGTATAAACAAGTGATTCAGACAAATGGAGAAGATTTATCTTCATCTCCAAAAGTCAAAGTTTCTCAGTAAAAAACACATGCCTGAAAACACGAGATGTTCCTTAATCTGCGTGTTTTCAGGCATATTTTAATTGGTGCACAGCCTATTTAAGTTCATCGTTTTACAAAGATGCCACCTGCATTTTTTTCTGTCTGAAAAAGACCCAATCTTTAAAACCTATTTCTTTAAGGCGCTTTTTTACTAGTTCAAAGTCGTCTCCAATGCGCTTCGGGTCATGGGCATCGGAACCAAATGTAATGCGTACCCCGTAGCGCAGAGCTCTTTCCAAAATGTCGTCTGCAGGATACCAGCCTCCGCAGTCTTTGGTTTTGCCTGATGTATTCACTTCTATGGCAATATCATGTGCTGAAATCACTTTTAGCGTCTGATCAATGACAGCCGTCTCGATAGAAGAAAAAGAAGGGTAGAATCCTTTCATGGCATCAATATGGCCAAGAATCTGAAACATTCTGCTCCGGGCGGATTCTTCGATTAATTGATAATACGTTTCTTTCGTGCGCTGCTTTTCTTGCTGAGAAAGACCTTCCCAGCGCCTTTTATGAAAGATGCTGACTTCATCAACTTGATGGACAGAGCCGATTATGTAGTCAAACGGATATTTTTCATAGTAGCTACGATATATCTCCGCATGCTGGGGAAAGAAATCAGACTCTACGCCTAACAGTACTTCAATTTTTTCTTTATATTCTTCTTTTAGTTTCAAAATCTCAGCTACATATCCGGAGAATGCGCTTTTTCCCATAGCAATGTGAGGATACGGCTGGTCTTCTTCGCTCGCAAAATAAGGAGAATGATCCGAAATCCCAATGATATCAAGGCCTTTATCAATAGATGCCTCTATATAATCTCGAATCGTTCCGCGAGCGTGTCCGCATCGGTCGTGATGGGTATGAAAATCAAATTTTAAATCAGCGTTCATTTTTCATCACCTCTGTTAACTTTTTATGTAGTGTATAAAATATTCTACAAAGAAACAAAGTATCCCCCGTAGAAATGGATGAAGAGAATATTTCTTGGCTTGCTGGTGAGTCATCTACTAAAAAGATTGTACAGAAAGAGGTTATTTTATTTAATTTGCTGCAAAAATTGACATGGAATCCATACCAAAAGTTACATTTGATTCGGCAAGCTAAAACGCATATACTACTCATACACGATCTGAAATAACGTTCAGGTAATCGCTGCATCATTTGATGTAGAGGAAAGTCCATGCTCGCACGGTGCTGAGATGCCCGTAGTGTTCGTGCCTAGTGAAAAAATAAGCTAGGGCAGCTTGGCTTATAGCTTAGCTGACGGCGGGAAAAACCACCTAAGTCTTTGGATATGGTCGAGTATCCCTGAAAGTGCCACAGTGACGAAGCTTTGCTGGAAACAGCAAAGGTGGAACGCGGTAAACCCCACGAGCGAGAAACCCAAACAAATGGTAGGGGAACTGTCTCAAAGGAATCTAACGGAGAGACGGACGGTTACATGCGTAATCGTAGATAGATGATTACCGCCTGAGTACGAGATTAAAATCGTTTGCAGTACAAAGGTACAAAACATGGCTTATCGAACGTTGTTGAAACAGAGACTGACTATAAAATACGTAACCCAAACAAACCAGTGAGGTTTGTTTTTTTATTTGTTCTTTTTTAAAATTATAGCGCAAATGCATTGATGGAGTGCTTGAATTTTCCTTATCGTAGCAAGAGGAATTAAGGTATATGTAAATACATATTAACTAAATTGCTGTATAGTTTACTTGTACTCACTAAACATGGGGAAAGGGAGAATATTCATGATTAAGAAAATGGAACATACAGCCATTATTGTTGGAGATATGGATGAAACGATTCACTACTACTCGGATATGTTTGGCTTTAAAGTTCGCCTTAAAGGCTCTACCGAAAAAAGAGAGATGGCTTTTTTGTATCTTGAAGAACAGCCGGGAATTGAAATTGAGCTCATTCGAGATATTAATCCGATTGGCAAGTATAACAAAAGCGGGATTGTTAACCACCTTGCATTTACGGTAGAGGATATAAATAAGGCGATTCAACATTATAAGAGCAAAGGAATTGAATTTTTATCATCGGAGCCTCAGCCAACGCTCGAAGGGGGACGTATGATTTTATTTCACGGACCTAATGATGAATTGCTGCAGTTAGTAGAACGAGTTAAACTCTAAAAAAGGTTACTTTAAGGGGTACATACAAGAAAATATGTGTTTTACGTTCTCAAAAAAGACCTTTCTTTTATGGTGATAGAAAGGTCTTTTTGATGTGTAGTTACTATGATAGATCAAGTATCTTTTTAATAATTTTCTTTAACATTGGCAGCGCGTCTTGTCTTTATTGAGCTTTTTAAAAGAAAACCAGAAAGGATAAAAGCAATTAGTAAAAAAACAATAATCATACAAATCAAGCCTTTCCAGCCAAACATTGACCAAAAGACTCCTCCTAGCGTTCCGCCTACGCTTGAACCCGTGTAATATAGAAACAAATAAAGTGAAGAAGCCTGAGCTTTATTTGTTAAAGCGCGCTGACCTACCCAGCTGCTGGCAATCGAATGGCTCCCGAAAAACCCAAACGTAAACAAGCCCAAGCCAGCTACTTTAGCAAGTAAAGCAGGATCTAACGTTAAAACGACACCAGCTAGCGTAATCGAAAGGTTGGTCATAAGTATTTTTTGTTTTCCGTAGCGGTCTACCAGCCTGCCGGTCCACATCGAACTAAACATTCCGATAATAAGAATTAAAAAGATCCAGCTGACAATCGTTTGGCTTAAGGAATAAGGGGTAGCGGTTAGTACATAACCGATATAGTTAAATAAGGCGACGTTGCTGCCTAACAGCAAAAAACCTAAGCCGTATAAACAAACTAATCCTGGATCTTTAAGATGATCAAGCAGCGATTTCCCTAGCTTTCCAACCTCTAATTTACGAGATTGAAAGTGCTGTGAAGGAGGCAGGCTAATCCAAAAGATAACGGTCGCTGCTATACTTATAATACCAATTCCTGCTATTGCACCGTGCCAGCCGAAATACTCACTAAGCGTGCCGGAGATCACTCTTCCGCCAACGGCGCCAATTGCATTGCCGCTTATGTAGAGGCCCATTGCTGAACCTAGGCTTTTTGCTTCGATTTCTTCTCCTAAATAAGCCATTGCCACTGAAGGCAGCCCGGCTAGCGTAATTCCTAGCATTGTTCGAAAAAACAATAGAACGTGAAAAGTAGGACTACATGCAGTCAATAGGCATAACACAGAAGCAGCAAGCATGGAATAGACCATAACAGGCTTTCTTCCCCATACTTCCGATAACGAACCGAAAATAAGCATACTAATAGCCAAAGCTATGGTTGTAACGGAAAGCGATAGGCTAGAAGTCGTCGGAGAAATATGAAATTCTTTTGTGAACGCCAGCATTAAAGGCTGAGCGCAGTATAAAATCGCAAACGTATTAAACCCTGCTGCAAAAAATGCAAAGCTCGTTTTGCGAAAAACGGGCGTTCCTTTCTTTATGTAACTCATAGAGCAACCAGCTTACGCTTTCTCAGATGTACGATACGTTTCATAACAAATCCTTCTTTCTGCTAGAAAATGATGATCATAAAATTTTGTAGGAGCTGTATACAGCAGTCGTTAAAAGAAACTAAAAACATCCTCGAGTATGTTTCCATTTTTTATCGTAACACCAGCTATTTATAATGTATAATTCATTATAATCATATTTTTCATACATCTATGTAATGAATAGAACGGTTAATAAGGAGATGGTACAAAGTGGAGTGGCAGCAGTTTAAATACTTTCAAACGCTTGCACGTACGCAGCATATGACGCGCGCCGCAGAAGAGCTGTTAATTACGCAGCCTGCGCTCAGTCGTTCAATTGCTCGTTTTGAAGAAGAAGTAGGAGCGCCGCTATTTGACCGGCAAGGACGTTCCATTATATTAAATCAATATGGTAAAGTTTTTTTAAAGCGTGTAGATAACATAATGAAAGAATTTGATAAAGGACAGGAGGAAATTCAAGCGCTGCTAGATCCTGAAAAAGGGCAGGTGTCACTTGGATTTTTACATACGCTCAGCACAGATTTGATTCCAGATTTAATCGCTTCGTTTCGCAGTTTGTATCCTAAGGTGAATTTTCAGTTGAGGCAAAGCCCTTCTCACGTTCTTCTTGAGCAGCTGCAGCTGGGCGAACTAGATCTTTGTTTGATTGCGCCTATGGAAGAGAAATCGATCATCAAGTGGCAGCACCTTTGGAGTGAAGAGCTGTTTGTGATTGTGCCAAAAAATCATCGGTACGCTCGCTGTGAGAGTATCCCACTAGAAGAAATTGCTGAAGAATCATTTATTCACTTAAAAGAAGGCTTTTCTCTTCGTCTTACGTTTGAGCAGTTATTTGAAGAGACAGGGGTAAAGCCTCACATTATGTTTGAAGGAGAGGAAGCTGATACCGTAGCGGGACTTGTAGGAGCCGGCTTAGGAATTTCTATCCTTCCAGATTTACACGGAATAGATCAAAGTAAAATAGTGAAAATCCCATTAGCTAAAGCCAATTGCCACCGAGTAATTGGACTAGCTTGGATTGAAGGAAGATATCTATCACCGGCTGTTAAACAGTTTAGAAACTTTGTTTTACATAAATTCCATGAGCAGAAATAAAGGTGTTTCGTAGCCTAGACTTGTTTACAAACTCAGTCCTTTTTTCTTTTAAATAACCTTTTTAAAATCGATCTCTTTTTACCTACTACGCTGCTTTCTTTTGAAGCTTCTACTAATTCTGAAATGGCCTGCTGTTCACGCAAGCTTTTACGCAAAGATTGAATAAGCTGCTTATCTTTTTCCTGAAGAATTTGTTTTGTATCAGGCTCTTGTTGGGGTGAAGGCTGTACCGGCTGTTCGGGAGGTGTCGGCTGCTGGTCAGCTGCTTCTGCTGTGTTCTCTGTGTTCTCTTTGTCTTCGGCTTCTTCTAGAGACACGGCAGCTTGATCCTCGCTTGTAGTTAAAGAGAATTCTTTTTGCAGCGCTTCATTGATTTCTTCTGCTTGACAGCCCTCATCATAAAGCTGCTTAATTTTCAGTAAAACGGTCGCAGCCGCAGCTTCATATTGTTTTGGTCGATGATCCTCTTTTTGTATAAAGAAATATTGGAATTTATCTATATATCTTCTAATCGTTGAAGTAGGAATACTCGTTTCTTCAGATAACTCTTTTACACTAAGCCATTTTGTCATTTTCTCACCACTTTTTAAATGATTACTTATTCGTCAGCATCAATTTGAAATTGTACTAGTATCTACTGTTTATCTTATCATGTAACGCTTCTACGTACCTTGCTGTGTTGGTTTCTGTAACGTTTTTATAATCACAGTGTCATAAATGAGGTATAAGCTGCCACTCGCACAAAGATTTGTTAGTTGAAGAATAGGAAATAATCAGTAAGCATTTGTTTGGAGTATGTTGAACAATGATGAGCGTACTTCTTATTATTATCTTATAATGTTGCTGAAGAAAAATCGAGTGATTACTTCACTGTTTAATGATTATGGTAATGTTGTACTAAAGAATAAAAAGGAGGGGCAGCATGAGTTTTACAGAACGAGCAGTAGCACTTATTAAACAAATACCATCCGGGAAAGTAATGACATACGGACAAATTGCCGGCCTGGCTGGTAGTCCGCGAGGTGCAAGGCAAGTTGTACGAGTACTGCATTCGATGAGTAAGAAACATAATCTCCCCTGGCACAGAGTCATTAATTCTAAAGGAGAAATTGGGTTTAAAGACGAAGAAATGTACGTTGTTCAAAAACTTTCACTTGAAGCGGAAGGAATACTCGTTTCTTCAGATGGAAAGCTTGATCTTAAAGTCTATCTCTATGAACCTGACGAGCATAAATGACAAAACAGATTGAGACAGAACGAAACCAATTCCATCTAAAGGCTAACAAATGAGATAAAGGAGCTGAACCGCTTGTGACACCGCTATTAAATTCCGTGCAAGACTTCGCTTTCCGCGGGCGGTCGGTGAGCCTCCTCGTCGCTTGTGCTCCTGCGGGGTCTCACCATTTCCGCTTTTCCCGCAGGAGTCTTCGTCTTGCCCTCCAATCAATAGCTAGAAGCACTTACATTTACCCTGCCAATGAAAAATCCGAACGAGTTTGATTCTCCATCAAAAATCAAACTCGTTCGGAACTTCCTTCAACTAACATATTTTCTTATTTATGTTTTTCAAAAGCCAGCTTTAATCCAAACCCGATTAAAACGACTCCTGTTGCTTTATCCATAAAACGCTGAACGCTAGGTGTTGTGAGCCATTTTCGTAAGTAGTTAATAAAAAAGACGAATACGAAAAACCACGTGATAGCAAGGATCGTATACGTTATTCCCATAAGAAGAAGTTGAAGCGTTACATTTTGATCACTTTGAACAAATTGAGGTAAAAAAGTTAAGAAAAACACCGCCACTTTTGGATTAAGGACGTTTGAGACAAGACCTTGACGAAAAGCGGATGTTTCTTTTGACTTCTCCTCTTTTATAGGAGAAACTGTATCGCTTTTTTTAGAAAATAAAGAAGAGATCCCTAAGTACATTAAGTACAGGGCTCCTGCGTATTTTACCACTTCAAAAGCCAGAGCTGACTGAAGAAGAAGAGCAGATAAACCAAACGCGGCGGCGAGTGTATGAACTAAAGAGCCGCTCGCTAAGCCTAATGCCATTTTATAGCCGCCCGTTTGCCCATCTGCCATCGTTCGTTTGGTGATAAGAGCCGTATCAATACCGGGACTCATAATAACAAACAATGTAAGAACTAAAAAGGTCAAGATGTCATTCATTTTTTTCTTCCTCCTTGCTGTGATAAAATACAACTACATTTTATTTATTAAATATAATTTAACATATTTCACTAGGTTTATTAAGTCTAATTTAATAAAATTAAATATAATTAAACATCTTTTACGGAGGAATCATCATGGAAAACATAGATATTGGAAAAAAAGTAGAGAAATTTCGAAAAGCAAAGGGGCTAAGCAGTCGAGAATTAGCCAAATTAGCGGAGATTACGCCGTCTATGTTAAGTCAAATTGAACGGGGATTAGCTAATCCGTCCATTTCAACGCTTAAAATTTTAGCTAAATGCCTCGATGTTCCTACTTTCAGTTTTTTACTTGAAGAAATAAACACCTCTCATTTAGTCGTACGGTCGAACGAGCGTAAAACGATGAAAGTAAAAGAGTTAACGTATTCGCTAGTATCGCCAGACTTTACGGGAAATCTAGCTACGGCGATCATGGAAGTACCGCCGATGAAGTCTTCATCAGAATCTCCTTTAGCGCATAAAGGGGAGGAAGTGGCATATGTCTTAGAAGGAAAAATTAAGGTGTATTTGGAAGAGGAAGTATACGTGCTAGAAAAAGGAGACAGCGTCAAAATCCCTTCGCATCTGAAGCACAAATGGGACAATCCGTTTGAGGAGAAAGCGGTGATTTTATTCTCAGTTACACCGCCTGTTTTTTAAAATACTTACGGTTTTTATACTGCTCATCTTCAGTGTTAGACACTTTTATTATATAAATGTGATAAAGCTATCATGTTTGTGGGGATAAACAATTGATAAAATAGCATTGTTGGTAATCTCTACCTAAGAGAATACACACTAAATATTTTTTTGAAAGGTGTTGAAGGGTAATGAAGACATGGAAAGAGATGTTTCGTACTTCAAAGCTTAAAAAAATGATGCCTGTACTCGCTCTGTCGTGCGCGGCGGCTGTAAGCTTTTCAAGCAGCGAGGTACATGCTGAAACGGTAAAATGTCAAAGACAAGAAACTAAGAGTGATCGAGAGTTTGCTAAGCTTGAAGAAAAATATGATGCGAATCTTGGCGTTTTTGCATTAGATACGGGTACCAATAAAACGGTAACGTATCATCCGGATGAGCGTTTTGCTTATGCGTCTACTCATAAAGCTCTTGCTGTCGGTGCACTTTTAGAGCAGAAGTCAATCGAAGATCTCAATGAACGAATCTTTTATACGCGCGATGACCTTGTAAACTATAATCCCATTACAAAAAAACACGTGGATACAGGCATGACTCTTCGAGAACTCGCGGATGCATCGCTTCGCTACAGCGACAATACGGCAGGGAACTTAATTCTGCAGCAGCTGGGCGGACCGGATGGATTTAAAGAAGCTTTAGAAAAAATAGGAGACGATGTGACGCTGCCTGAGCGGTTTGAGCCGGATTTAAATGAAGTGAATCCAGGAGAAACCCACGATACAAGTACAGCAAGAGCGCTCGCTACAAGTCTTCAAAAATATGTACTTGGACAGGCACTTCCTGAAGACAAACGTGAACTTTTAACGGATTGGATGAAGCGAAACACAACAGGGGATGCGTTAATACGAGCGGGCGTGCCGAAAAGCTGGGAAGTAGCCGATAAGACAGGCGCAGGCTCATACGCGACGCGAAATGATATCGCCATCCTTTGGCCGCCAAAAGGAGATCCAATTGTTCTTGCGATCCTTTCCAATCGTACGGAAAAAGATGCGGAGTATAATGATAAACTAATTGCAGAAGCGGCTAAACAAGCGGTGAAGACTCTTAAAGTTACTCGCAAATAAAATTGGATAATAGTAGTTTAAATGTAAAAAAAAGATTGAAAAGATTGATAGAACATTCTATTATTAATTAGAAAAAATACAGGAAGGAAGTATCTCTTATGAAAAAGATTTTTCCAATTGTTCTATCTTTCGGTTTATTAACGAGCGTATCTTTTAGCACAGTTTCAAACGTAGATGCGGCAGCTAAATCTTACAAAAACTGCACGGAATTAAACAAAGACTACAAAGGCGGCGTAGCTCGTACGGCTAATGTAACAAATAAAGGCGGCAAAACAAAGTACAAACCGTATGTGTCAAAATCACTGTATGATGCCAATAAAAAGCTAGATCGAGATAAAGACTACATCGCCTGTGAAAAATAAATACTAGCTGACTCATCCAAGCGCCTATTGTAAGCGCTTGGATTTTTTAATATCATCAACTTCTGTATGTTGCGAGCTGAGGTCAAAAATTAGTCAAATCGCACAAAATAATATCAGAAAATTCACATAAATAATAATGAACTTCCGTTGGAATTCGTATACACTATGTACATGTTAAGTTAACTTACATCTAATGTTAGAAGCTAGAGGGGAAACATCATAAAAAAGGAGTTGAGTATATAGTGTCTACAAATGCAACAAGTTCCGTTATAGAAGAGATGCATTCTCATCAAGATAGAAGTCTTGATCCGTCACTAAAGCCAAAAGTGGAAAGTGATCGAAAGCTAACTCCGATGTCCTATATGTTTATGTGGATTGGAGACGGCGTTAATTTAGGAAATATGACGCTTGGCGCAAGCTTAGTAGTAGCAGGTACTGCGGTATTAAATCTTTTTCAAACGTTTGTGGCAGCGATTATTGCCATTGGTATTATTTCTACTTTTTTTGTGTTAAACGATCGAATTGGCTATAAGACGGGCATACCGTATGTGATGCAGCTTCGAATGTCTTTCGGAATAAAAGGATCCGTCATATCGTCTCTTTTACGAGGTATTCCAGCTATCATTTGGTACGGTTTCCAAAGCTGGACAGGCGGTACCGCTTTAAACGAAATCGGGAAAATTGTGAGTAAAGGGTCTTTTGACAATCTTGTTCTTTGCTTTATTATCATTCAGCTGCTGCAAATTGTGCTTTCTCTGTACAGCTTCCACGCGGTTAAATGGGTAGAGATGCTTGCTTCCATCATCATATTGCTTGGTCTTGTTTACGTATTTGGCGTTCTTTTAACTTCTCATAGTGAGGTAGTAGGGGAGAAGTGGGTACATACAAAAGGTTCATGGGGACTTCCGTTCTTTTCTTTCATTATGATGTTTATGGGAAATTATGCAGCGATTTTTCTAAGTGCAGCCGATTACTCTAGAGAACTGAAGACAGGAATTAGCGACACAAAGCGTGGGTTCTTATACTTTACACCGATTCTAGTAGCCTACGGATTCGTTCTTACAATCGGGGCAATGCTTGCTTCTGCTACGGGTATTTCCAATCCAGTTAAAGCGTTCGCGGTTGTAGTGGATAATTCATATATTACCGTCGCTGTATCAGCTTTTATTGTGATTGGGGTTATTGCCGTAAACATGGTGGCGAATATTATTCCACCTACGTATGTGATTACGCTGCTGACAAAAGCAAATTATAAAGTGGCGGTGACCGTTACTGGACTGCTTGCCTTTTGCTCGTTCCCTTGGGTGCTTGTTCAAGATTCGTCAGCTGCAGGTCTTGGGCTGTTCATTTTGATTTACTCTGCTTTTTTAGGTCCAATTGTTTCTATTTTACTAGTTGATTACTATATTTTACGAAAACAAAGAGTAAACGTAGAAGAATTGTATCAAGAAAAAGGGCCGTTTTCCGGCTACAATCCGTGCGCCATGCTTGCGATGCTCATCGGCGCAGGTGCTGCGTTTATCGAAGTCGATTTAGGCTGGATTATAGGAGTGGTAGTTGCAGGAGTTACGTATATTCTTTTAACGAAATTTGCTTTTAAACATTCAAAATTTAAAAAAGGAACCATCTTTGAATACTAACATTCCATCGATAAAAGCCTTTGCTTTCTGCAAAGGCTTTTATCGCGTCAGATTAAATCTCTTTGTCTAGTTTCCTAAAAAGTGGGTAAAGTAAAGAAGAGAAAAAAGTTACCTCTATTATGAGTTGCTTTTACAGGAGCGCATCTAATGTATCGCATCAATCATAGTTTAAAGGAGAGGGCAGAGTATGTATGAATTTAGAGTGTATACTCTTCGAGATGGAAGCGAAAAGGTAATCAAAACGCTGAAACATGAATCGTTTGCTGATGAAATTCAACGAGCGGGAATTAAGCAAACAGAAATTGCTCAAACACAGCTAGTAGATAAACCGAGATAAGGCATTTGCCTTTATTTTTACACGTTTTAAAAAAGCCGGATTCCTATGTCTTTACGCAGGAGTCCGGCTTTTTCTAATTTCTTATAGTTCTTCACCATTTGTTTCAATTACATGTTTATACCAGTTAAAGGAATCTTTTTTGTAGCGCTTCATTGATCCGTTTCCTTCGTTGTCACGGTCGACATAAATCATGCCGTATCGCTTTTTCATTTCGCCTGTTGTAAAGGAAACAATATCAATAATTCCCCACGGCGTGTAGCCCATTAAATCAACACCATCGTACGTCACAGCTTTTTCTAACGCTTCGATGTGGGATTTTAAATATTCAATTCGTGATGCGTCATGAATGGATCCGTCTTCTTCAACTGTATCGATAGCGCCAAATCCGTTTTCTACGATGAACAGCGGAATTTGATAGCGGTCGTAGAAGCGGTTTAACGTATAGCGCAAGCCCGTTGGATCAATCGACCAGCCCCAATCGCTTGACTTGATATAAGGATTTGCTACGCCGTTTGGCAATCCTCCGTTTACGATATCGCCTGTGTTATCAGCTTCAACGTCGCTTTTAACCGTTGTTGACATGTAATAGCTGAAGCCTAAATAATCCACCTTTCCGTTTCGTAAAATTTCTTCGTCGCCTTCTTCAAACGGAATACGATAGCCTTCTCGTTCGAACTCTTTTAACGCATAGCTTGGGTAGTAGCCGCGAACTTGAACGTCAGGGAAGAAGTAGCGCTGTCTCATTGTTTCTTCTGCTAACATCACGTCTTCAGGGTTTGAAGAATACGGATAGATTGGTACATGTGACACCATCGCTCCGATTTGGAAATTCGGATTAATTTCTTTTCCTTTTGACACGGCAAGAGCACTTGCCAGCAGTTCATGATGTCCTGCTTGATACATCACTTCTTTTGCGTTTTCACCCGGTTTTACAGAAACGCCGGAGTTCGTCCATAAGAATAGAGGGTTGTGTACGTCCATTTTGTTGTTGATTTCATTAAACGTCATCCAGTACGTGACTTTGTCTTTGTAGCGGTCGAAACAAACTTCAGCGAACTTCACGAAGCAATCTACTGTTTTTCGGCTTCTAAATCCGCCGTATTCTCGAGCCAAATGCAGGGGCATTTCAAAGTGAGACAGCGTAATAACCGGCTCAATGCCGTGTTTTAACAGTTCATCAAATACATCGTCGTAGAATTTTAGTCCTTCTTCGTTTGGCTCAGCTTCATCGCCCTTAGGAAAAATACGACTCCAGCCAATAGACGTTCGTAAACATTTTAAGCCCATTTCTGCAAACAGTGCGATATCTTCTTTGTAGCGGTGGTAAAAATCAATTGCTTCGTGATTTGGATAGAATTTATCTTCTTCCACTGTTTCAGTAATTTGTCGCGCTACACCGTGCGCACCTGCAGTCATAACGTCTACTACGCTCGGTCCTTTTCCACCTTGGTTCCATCCACCTTCAAATTGATGAGCTGCTAATGCGCCGCCCCATAAAAAATCTTTTGGCATCTTTGTCATTGTTAGTTCCTCCTTATTTCACTACGGTAAATAATGTTTGATCTAGCCCGCTATTTTCAACATCTTCAACAATCACTTCGCGGTAAGCGCTTGAATTTGTGATAATAACCGGCGTAATGGTTTGTAATCCTTGTTTTTTAATAAATTCTTTATCAAATTCTATTAGTAAATCGCCTTTTTTAAATTTTGTACCGTCTTCTACATGCAGCGTAAACGGCTTGCCGTCTAACGTAACGGTATCTAATCCAATATGAACAAGCAGCTCAACGCCGTATTCTGAACGAAGGCCAATGGCGTGCTTCGTTGGTGCTACCATGACTACCGTTCCGTCAAAAGGTGCATAAAGCTTATTATCTGAAGGATCAATCGCTAATCCTTCTCCCATCGCACCTGAGCTGAATACTTCATCGGGTACGCTAGAAAGAGGGATGACTTTCCCGCTAAACGGTGCGCTGATTGTTTCTTCATTTTCTTTTGGATTACTTACAGCTACTTCGTTTAAAGGAGCAGCAGCTGCGTCTTTTGCTGCATCTTCTCCGTAACCAAATACTTGAATAAGCAGAACGGGAAGAATGATTGCAATGGCACATCCAATTAAAATGCCCCAGATCGACATCGGGTAGTCCTGACTGATACCGTTTACAATGGTCAGCGGTCCAGGCAATCCTGCGTAAGCAAAGTAGTAAGGGTGAAAGAAGCTTGCTACAACAGCACCAATAGCACCTGAAATGCATCCAAAGATAAACGGCTTTTTAAAACGTAGGTTTACGCCGTAGATGGCTGGTTCGGTAATACCGAATAATCCTGTTATCCCAGCTGATACGCTGACTTTGCGTGCTTCTTGGCTTTTTGCTTTTAAAATAACCCCAAGTACCGCTCCGACTTGAGCTACCACGGCAATTGTTTGATACGCTTGAAACGAATCTCTGCCGTTTAAATCAAAGTTTGCAAGCACCATCGGCGTAATTCCCCAGTGTACTCCAAAGATAACAACAATTTGCCAGAAGCCGCCAATGATTGCTCCAGCTAAGGCAGGTACGTTTTCAGCTAAAAAGTTATAGCCATGAGCGATTCCATTAGCGCCCATCGTGGTAACAGGACCAATAAGCAAAATTGTTACAGGAACCATAATTACCATACATAAAAATGGGACAAACAGCGGTCTAACCACTTCATGAATGCTTTTGTTTAGGAACCTTTCAAGATAAGACAAAATCCATACTAAAAATAAAGGCGGTAAAACAGAAGAAGTATAGACCGTTTCGGATAAGGGAAGACCTAAAAACGAAATGCTGCTTCCATCGGCAATTTTGGCCGCCATTTCTGCCCATGTTGGACTGACTAATGCGGCACAGCACGCCACTGCGATGTAGGTGTTGGTTTTAAAATGCTTGGATGCTGTGATGGCAATAAAAATAGGTAAAAAAACAAATGGTGCCCATGAAATGAAGCTTAATACTTGATATGTGCCCGTTTTTGCAAAGCTGTTAGAGACTAAGTTAATTAAAATTAACGAGCCCTGTAAAATTCCTGCTGCTGCTAGGATGTATACAAACGGCGCAAACACCGCTGACATCGTAGCAATCACACGATTTAAGATTGTTCCTTTGTTTTCAGATTGTTCCTCTGTGGTATCCAAGTTTACTAAACTAGCAAATTCTTCATAAACATCTCCTACGTGCTGCCCAATAACAACTTGAAACTGTCCGCTGTTTTCAACGACTGTAATAACACCAGGCATAGAAGACACCTTGCGTTTGGCTTCTGGCTTTGAGCGCTTTAACACAATTCGCAGTCTCGTAGCGCAGCGTGTAGCGCTTACGATATTCTCTTCGCCGCCTACCGCATCTAAAATGTCTGCTGCAAGCTTGTGATAATCTCTAATTTTCCCTCCCATATGTTCAACCCCCTTGTTGAGTATACGCTTTCAGTATAATTGTACCGATACAATTTATCAACACCCAAATAAAATAATAATTAATGAATAATTTAAGTTTATGGTATGGAGTTAGATTATGGTATAATCGTGTTATTCTTGAGACAAATTCAGTAAAGAGGTATAGCTATGATTAAATACCAACAAATTGCAATTGAAATTGAAACCTATATTGAAGAACACAAGCTTCAACAAGGAGAAAAGCTGCCGGTATTAGAAACGCTGATGGCGCAGTTTAAAGCAAGCAAAAGTACCGTAACAAAAGCCTTAGATCTGCTAGAGAAAAAAGGCGTTGTTTTTCAAGTGAGAGGAAGCGGCATTTTTGTCCGTCGCCATAAACGAACAGGCTATATTGGCTTGCTTTCCAATCAAGGATTTACGAGTGAACTTGAAGATTTTCAGTTAACGTCGGAAGTGATTGAGTTAGATGTACGAAAGCCGACGCAAGAAGCCGCGTTAAATTTAAACATAGAAGAAAATAGTGACGTCTATTATGTAAAAAGAGTACGGTATATTAACGGCCAGACGCTTTGTCTAGAAGAATCGTTTTATAATAAATCCATCGTTACGTACTTGAATAACGAAATTGTTTCTCAGTCTATTTTTCATTACATTAAAGAAGGACTTGGCTTGAAAATCGGGTTTTCTGATCTATATCTTCACGTCGGCAAGCTGAACGGAGAGGAAGCGAAGTACCTAGGATTAAAAGAAGGAGATCCTAAATTATTTATTGAAACACTCTTTCACTTAGCTAACGGACAGCCGTTTGATTTTTCAAAAGTAACGTATAACTACGAACAGTCTCAGTTCTTTTTACAAGCAACGAGTCACGTTTTATAAAAAAAGTGTCCGTCTCTCAATTCTTGCAGGTGCTATGATTGGTTTTGTAGTTAACATAAGTTGTGCATTATTAAAGTTAATTAAAAATAAAGTGGAGTAAACTTATTCGGGGCGGTGGAGGTTTTGAGTGAAAGTATCATTATTCAGCCATATACGAGCAAGTATCAACAGCAAGTAGTGGATTTAATTCTTCATATTCAGCAGCAAGAATACCAAATTCCAATAACGGAAAAAGATCAGCCTGATTTGTTTGAAATCGAAAGCTTTTATCAACAGGGGAATGGAAACTTCTGGGTTGCTGTTTGCGACGAAAAAGTAGTAGGAAGCGTAGCTTTAATAGACATTGGCAGCCGTCAAGTAGCGCTGCGGAAAATGTTTGTAGCAAAGCCTTATAGAGGAGCAAACTTCAAAACAGCTCACCGGTTATTGCATACAGCCATCGCGTGGGTAAAAGAGCAGGAAGTGGAAAGAATATATCTAGGAACCACATTACAATATAAAGCTGCTCATCGATTTTATGAGAAAAATGGGTTTCAACATATAGAGAAAGAAAAGCTGCCTAAGAATTTCCCCGTGATGAACGTAGATAAAAAGTTTTATACATATAAGGTATAAGCTAAGCCTTTGTGCAAAATCATATCGGTTATTGTAATGAACGGTAGATATGAGAGCTGTGTTTGTAGCAAAACATATAAAAAAGACGGTCTATGCATATTAGATCGTCTTTTTATATAGCCTGTTTATAAGGATGGATGATAACCCAAACGGTAATGAACAGCTCAACGTTACAATGAGGATTCGCGGGAAGAGACTAAAAGCGGATATCCCGTCGCTTAGCAAAAATAAAGTTAATACGGCGAGTGCTCCAACGATACCGAAAAGAAGATATAGAATTAGTTCAATTAATATCTTAAGTGAATTTATGTATTTCATGATGCTTGTTATAGCTATTGAACAGGGGATGCCTACTATAATGATGAATGGAGTCGTAAGATACACACCAATAAGCAAAATCGATAGATAGTCTAGTATACCTGTATAGCCAAGGGAATTTAATTCAAATATTTCGATGCAAACTGCACCGCCGCATATCGATGAAGCAATAGTTGCAAGTATTTGTTTAATAAGCTTCACAGTCGTTCTCCTAGACGTACTTTTTTATCTAGAATAGCAATATAGTTTGAAAATTACTAGCATCTATTAAAAGAAAAGTGGATATAGGCGTTGGAACTGCTAAAAGAAAGCTTATACCTTAGCTTAATGACAAAAGCCGCTAGGTCAACGAATCTAGCGGCTTTTACTTTGGCAATGTCTCTTGATAATGAACTCTTTTTTTAAGTAGGAAATTGTCTAACTGAGCAATTAAAATCCCCGCAACCACAATAACAGAACCAATCAGTTCTTTAAGCGTAAACAGCTCATGCAAAAAGAGAACGGCAAACAGCGCAGCAAAAATAGGCTCTGTTGCAAAAATAAGTCCTGTGTGAGTAGGAGTTGTATAGCGCTGCGCAATAGCTTGACAAATGAATCCAATCGCGCTGCAAAGAACGCCAAGACCTAATATTGCAATCCATGATGATAAAGTAGTTGGGATGCTAGGGTGTTCAAATAAAAAGCTGCAAGTCAGTGCAAATAATCCAGCAAACCCTAGCTGTAAAATGCCGAGAGCAATTGGGTTTTCGTTTTTAGTAAACGTGCCGGTCAGCGTGATATGAATGGCATAACATAGCGCCGTTCCAATGCAAAGTAAATCACCAGCATTCATATGAAAGGAGTGCTTTAAAGTTAAAACACCTATACCGGTTAGGGTAGTGATAACGCCAAGTCCAATCGGCCAAGAAGGAAGCTTCTTCACTAAAAAGCAGTTAAGCAATGGAACAAAAATGACCGTTAAACTGACAAGAAATCCGGCATTTGAAGCAGACGTCATGCTGACGCCAAACGTGACAAATGAAAAAACGGAAAACAGTAAAAAGCCTAAAATAGCTGATGATCCAATTGTTTTGCGTGTGATTTGTCGTAAAGGCTTATAGAAAAAGAGTCCGGCAATAAAAAAAGCAATCAAACATCTAAGTGCAATAATAGTAAATGACCCGAGCGAACTCAGCCCCATTTTCATAAACACGTACGACATGCCCCAAAATACGTTTACCCCAATCATCATCATATTTGCTCGCGTGCGGTAACTCACGTTCAACCCTCCATTGTTTATAATATACTCACAGTATACAAAGGAATTTGATATTAATAAAATGAATCTTTATAATGATGAACGTGAATTAAATTCATGTTTAGGAGGGAGAAAATGAGCTTAGTAAAATATGAAATATTAAATAAAGTAGCGGAAGTGAAAAGCTTTACAAAAGCGGCAGATGCGCTGGCGCTCACGCAGTCAGCGGTCAGTCATGCCATTACAAATCTTGAATCGGAATTTGGATTTCTGCTTGTGAATCGAAACAGATCAGGTATTACCTTAACAACAGAAGGCGAAACGATGCTTCTTGCCATTCGGAAAGTGCTGCAAGAAAATGAAAAAGTTCATCAAGAAGCAGCCAGTCTGTTAGGTCTTGCAAAAGGAACGATTAAAATCGGTATTTTTAAAAGCGTGTCGACCAAATGGCTTCCTGAAATTATTCGGCTGATGGAAAAAAACTACCCTGAGATTCAAATTCAGCTCAAAGAAGGCGACTACCTTGAAATTGAACAGTGGCTGCTAAGCGGAGAAATAGACTGCGGTTTTATTAACATTACGCATTCAAGTCAATTTCATATTATTTCTTTAAAAAAAGACCGGCTGCTGTGTGTCGTATCGGATCAAAGTGCTCTATATCATCAGAAAACCGTTTCTTTTGAAGATTTAGAGAAAGAACCGTTTATTATGCCGACGTACGGCGGTTATCATGATATTAAGCAATTGTTTGAAGAACATGGCATTCAGCCTGACATCCGTTTTGAATTAATGGATGAAAGTGCTATTTTATCGATGGTTACGCATCACTTAGGAATTAGCATTTTACCTGAAATGCTTTTGGATTCGATCCCGCAGGAGCTGCGTGCGATTCCGTTTCAAGTAGACAGCTACCGTTCAATTGGTCTAGCTACTCGTTATCATCTTTCACCTGCAGCCAAAAAATTTGCTGAAACAACGCAAGCATGGCTGCAGGATTCGGATAAGTAGGAGATTATTTATAGAGCAAAATCGGTTAATTCATAAGACTCTTAGGAACTAAGCGCATCTTTGTGCTATAATAAAGCTATACAATTACCTATTAGTCATCATTGATGACTAATTTTTTTTGGAGGATAATATGGAAGATTTATTACAATTAAAGAACAAGAACTTTGTTATTATGGGAGTTGCCAACGACAGAAGTATTGCTTGGGGTGTTGCAAAAGCCCTTCATCAAGTAGGAGCAAACTTAATTTTTACATACCGTAAAGAACGTTCACTAGGAAAATTGAACAAGCTGTTAGAAAAAAATGAAATGCAAGCGACATTAATTGCAGAATGTGATGTAAACAGCGACGAAAGCATTGAAGCAGCTTTCAAAAAAATCGGAGAAGAAGCAGGCACAGTTCACGGAGTGATTCACTCTGTTGCGTTTGCTCACTCAGAAGATTTAAACGGTGAGTTCATCAATACATCAAGAAGCGGATATGCATTTGCTCAAGATACAAGCGCTTATTCATTTATCGCCGTAGCGAAAGCAGCAAAACCTCTTATGACAGAAGGCGGTTCTCTTGTAGCGATGAGCTATCTTGGTGCAGAGCGCGCAGTTGAAGGCTATAACGTAATGGGCGTAGCAAAAGCAGCGCTTGAGTCTTCAGTAAAATACTTAGCATTAGACTTAGGGAAAGACAATATCCGCGTAAATGCGATTTCAGCAGGCCCAATTCGTACACTTGCAGCGAAAGGCATTTCTGACTTTAACCAAATTCTTCACCATGTTGAAGAAAAAGCACCTCTTAAGCGTAACGTAACGCAAGCAGAAGTTGGCGACATGACGGTTGTATTACTGAGCCACCTTTCACGCGGCGTAACGGGAGAAATCGTACACGTGGACGCTGGTTATAATATTGTAGGTTAATTCCAAAACACCTTCTCGAATGAGAAGGTGTTTTTTTGTAGAAAACTGAGAAATCTATCGTTTCCTATTCTGTTTCTATTAAAATTATCAGTCAAAAGACAAGCATCCAAGCATTTTTCTTGCGAATGAATAAAATAGATAGACACAAAGAAAGGATGATTACGATTAAAAAAGATGGCGTATATTCCCTTGTTGCTACAATTGGATTTCTTCCTAACGATACGACTGTCGATTATCGAGCGCGCGTAGAAATTCGTGTCAATGGCACGGCGGTTATCGCGATTGATAACGATTTCTTTGGAGGAAACACTATATTTGTTAACGTAGTATCGGTCTCTACTATTTACAATTTAGAAAAAGGAGATCGAGTTGAAGTCTTCGCGGAAAGTAATGTTGACGGCACAATTGTCACAACAGAAAATGTGTCGCATTTCGAAGCAGCAAGATTTCCATCTCCTTCCGAATAAAAGGCTACATGCATCTTTTGGTGTATAGAAGTCGAGAAAAACAAGTTTAATACAAGCAGGCAAAAGAAGCAGATTTCTTATAAGGAACCTGCTTCTTTTACTTATATTTATTTAAACATTTCTTTTGGATTTTTCTCAGCCTTTTTCATAGGAAGGTAAACAAATACGTGTAAAGAAAGGCTAATCACGGCAGTAATATTAGTAATAAGGCTAATAATAAGAAATATCCATTCTATACTTCCAGATAAGTTTGCGCTTCTGCTTATAAGTGAAGAGCTTACTCCTATAAGTGAGACCCTCATTAATAAAGGTAAGAAATATATAATTTAATTCATAATTAATCAAACGCCTATATTTTAAAATAGATAAGCTCTAAATCCTAAAAAGAACATATGATGTGGCAAAGGAAAAGGAGTTGACGAAATATGCATCAAGGACAGCAACATTATATTCCATGGGAACAATGGCATCATCAGCATCCTCAAGGCACGTGGAATCAATGGCATCAGCAACATCCTCATGTACCTTGGGAGCAGTGGCATAAACAGTATCCGCACGGCACATGGAATCAATGGCATCAACAACATCCATACACACCTTGGAATCAGTGGCATCAGCAGTATCCGCACGGTACGTGGAATCAGTGGCATCAGCAAAATCCATATGTGCCATGGAATCAGTGGCACCAGCAGCACCCACACAGTTCGTGGAATCAATGGCATAATATCTATCATCAAAGCTAATCAGCTTTTTACCATAAAAGGTCCGGTTCTCCTTAGGAACTGGACCTTTTGTGTGTAGACGTGAATGACGCAGTAAGCTTGATTTTCAGCCCTATATACGAGCGACGATGATGAAGATTACGTTTGTTAGATAGGGTAGGGGGTACACAAATAAAGCGAGTCAAAGACCAACATTCATAAGGTCTAAGCTGTATAAAATGGACTAGTTCGCGGTAAAGAAACTATGTAAATAAGAAAAATTAAATATAATTTTCTTACTTGACAATATACCTATAGGGGTATAGTATAAAGCATGTAAACAACATCAATTCAATAGCAAGGCGGTGATGGTTATGCTCTATATAGCAGTGTTGTTGCTTGCTATTTTATTTATTGCATACAGACGTTATTATCCCGTTAAAGGAATACAGTGCATACGTGAATCTGAAGCGAAAAAACTTGGGCGAACGGTTGTAGATATTCGTCATTATCATGAAGTTCGCGATTCTATTGGTATAGTTATTCCGTATGCGTACCTCAAACGCTTTTATTCAGAAATTCCACAGGGCAGCGTTCATCTAATTGCCGGAGATAGAGTGGAATTAAATTTAAGCGTAAGGTTCTTACGAAAAAGAGGTTTTAAATTGCTCAGCTATGAGTTAGCAGCGTGTAAGTGTAAAAGTAAAGGAAAGAAAGGGGTATTCGATTATGGAGTATAACCAACAAGTGAAAAATCGCCTGCGCCGAATTGAAGGGCAGCTAAAAGGCGTACTCAGCATGATGGAGCGAGGAAAAGACTGCCGAGACGTCGTGACTCAATTATCTGCTGCAAGAAGTGCCATTGATCGCACGATGGGAGTCATTGTGAGCAGTAATCTTGAACAGTGCGTCAGAGAAAGCCTGGAGCAAGGAGAGCCAACGGAAGGTTTAGTGAAAGAAGCTGTACAGCTGTTAGTGAAAAGCCGCTAAGTGTCATCACCTTATTAAAGTTGACGAATATCATTATTTAGTATAATATACCCTTACAGGTATATGTATATAAAAAGGAGAGATAAATACTATGAAAATTGATCAAGTTTTAGATGCAAAAGGATTAGCTTGTCCAATGCCAATCGTAAAAACAAAAAAAGCAATGGATACTTTGACAACAGGCCAAGTATTAGAAGTGCAAACGACAGATAAAGGTGCTAAAAGTGATTTAACAGCGTGGGCAAAATCAACAGGACACGAGCTTATTGATTTTAAAGAAGAAGGCAGCATATTTATCTTTTACATTCAAAAAGGCTAATTTTTTTTAGGGTTAAATATACCCCATGGGGTAATAGGAGGAACAACATGACTGAACAAAAGAAACGAACAACGATTGTATTATTTAGCGGGGATTATGATAAAGCGATGGCAGCTTATATTATTGCCAACGGAGCGGCTGCTTATGACCATGAAGTGACGATATTCCATACGTTTTGGGGATTGAATGCGCTTCGTAAAGAAGAAATGGTGCCGGTGAAAAAAGGATTTTTAGAAAAGATGTTTGGCAAAATGATGCCGCGCGGTGCGGATAAAATGGGCTTATCTAAAATGAACTTTGCAGGTATGGGACCTAAAATGATTAAAAACGTAATGAAAAAGCATAACGCTCTAACGCTGCCGCAGCTTATTGAAATGGCGCAAGAACAAGATGTGAAGCTAGTGGCTTGTACGATGACGATGGATCTTCTAGGATTACAGGAGAAAGAGCTGCTAGATAATATTGAATATGCGGGCGTAGCAGCGTATTTAGCCGACGCAGAAGACGGAAACGTAAACTTATTCATCTAAAAGATAACTCATGAAGCGAGGGTCAATATGATTATCAATGCGCTTATTATCGTCTTTCTGTTGTGGTTTTTGTATCAACGTTTTGCACCAGTAAAAGGTATTCAGCAAATAGCCACAACGGAGTTAAAAGCAAAGTTAAAAAATAAAAATAACCAGTTTATCGATGTGCGAACACCGCATGAATTTTGTACCAAACATATTAAAGGATTTCGAAACATTCCTTTATCAGAACTGCCGGCCCAAACAGGCCAGCTTTCAAAAGACAGAGAAGTAGTCGTTGTTTGTCAAAGCGGAATGAGAAGTATGAAAGCAAGTAAACTGTTGAAAAAGCAAGGTTTTACATCCATCACCAACGTTAAAGGCGGCATGAATACGTGGAGATAAATCAAAAAGGAGGAGACGTAGCGTGAAGACAATAGCAGCACAAGAAGTAGAACAATTAGTAAAAAAACAAGAACAAATTCACATTTTAGATGTACGTGAAGTAGGGGAAGTAAAAACAGGTAAAATTCCAAACGCGTTAAATATCCCCCTTCCTTTATTGGAATTCCGTATGCATGAGTTAGACAAAGCAAATAATTACATTGTCGTCTGTCGTTCTGGAGGCAGAAGCGGAATGGCAGCTCGTTTTCTTGAGCAGCAAGGCTATAGTGTAACGAATATGACCGGCGGAATGATGGAGTGGAAAGGGGAAACGGTCTAATTTTTTTGGATAAAAATATACCCTTACTAGTATTTAAATCAAGGAGGAAAAAGAAATGATGCAAGCAAACTTCGTATTAGATGCAAAAGGACTAGCATGTCCAATGCCAATCGTAAGAACAAAGAAGAAAATGAATGAATTAGAAGCAGATCAAGTACTAGAAATTCAAGCAACGGATAAAGGCTCTACGGCTGACTTACAAGCGTGGGCAAAAAGCACAGGTCATGAGTATTTAGGTACCGAGACAGAAGGTGACGTTCTTCACCACTTTCTTCGTAAAGGCGGTGCCGAAGAAAACATAACGCCCATTCCTGAAATTTCATTAGAAGAATTTGCGAAAAAAGTAGAGAATGAAGAACATCTTCATATTTTAGACGTTCGTGAAGTAGAAGAATACGATGAAGCTCATATTCCAGGCGTAGTTCATATTCCGCTTGGTGAAGTAGAAAAACGTTCGAATGAGCTAAATAAAGAGAATGAAATTTATATTATTTGCCACTCTGGAAGACGAAGTGAAATGGCAGGGCAAACGTTGAAAAAGCAAGGATTTAAACACTTAGTTAACGTGGTTCCTGGTATGCGTGACTGGACAGGTAAAGTAGAATAACCAATGAATCATAGTGAATTAAAAAATTTTGGTGTTTTATATACCCAAGGAGGTATTTTAATATGACAGTACATGTTCTTACTGCAAAAGAAGTTACATCTAAAATTATTAATAAAGAACCGCTATTTATCTTGGACGTTCGTAATGAAAGTGATTTTAGCGATTGGAAAATTGAAGGTCATCAATTTCAGCATTTAAATGTTCCATACTTCGATCTTTTAGACGGAGTAGAAGAAATCTTAGAAAAAATCCCTTCTGATAAAGAAGTGTTAGTTGTCTGCGCCAAAGAAGGTTCATCGGTGATGGTAGCTGACATGCTTTCAGAAGCGGGTCTTACCGTATCGTACCTAAAAGGCGGTATGAAAGCGTGGAGTGAATATTTAGAGCCTGTTAAAGTCGGAGATTTAAAAGACGGCGGAGAGATCTATCAGTTTGTTCGTATCGGTAAAGGATGCTTATCTTATATGATCGTATCGAACGGTGAAGCTGCTATTATTGATGCGACGCGTATGGCGGATGTGTATATTAACTTTGCCAAAGAACTTGGTGTCACAATTAAACATGTGTTTGATACTCACCTTCATGCAGATCACATTTCAGGAGGAAGAGTCATTGCTGAAGCAACAAATGCAGCTTACTGGCTGCCTCCAAAAGATGCAGAAGAAGTGATTTTTGACTACAAGGCGTTAGAAGAAGGCAGTGATGTCGTGATTGGTAACACAACGATTACGATTCAGCCTCTTTATTCACCGGGTCATACGATTGGATCAACTTCTTTTATCGTAGACGATCAATACTTGCTTTCAGGTGATATTTTGTTCATCGATTCAATTGGACGTCCTGATTTAGCTGGTATGGCTGAAGATTGGGTAGGCGATCTGCGCGAGACGCTTTATAGACGCTATAAAGCATTATCAGATGAGTTAATTGTATTGCCAGCTCATTTTATGATTATTGATGAGCTAAATGACAACGGCAGCGTAGCTGAAAAATTAGGTACTTTATTTGCTAAAAATCATGGATTAAATATTGAAGACGAAGCAGAGTTCAGACACTTAGTAACAGATAATTTGCCGCCGCAGCCAAATGCGTATCAAGAAATTCGTGAAACAAATATGGGAAAATTAAGCCCAGATGAAGAAAAACAGCGTGAAATGGAAATTGGACCAAACCGCTGTGCAATTCGCTAAGTAAAAAATTCAACTTAAACAAAGGAGAGAGAGAAATGGAATCAAATAAAGTAATAGATGCAAAAGGGCTGGCATGTCCAATGCCGATTGTTAAAACAAAAAAAGCAATGAATGAACTAGAAGCAGGTCAAGTGCTAGAAATTCACGCAACGGATAAAGGGGCGAAAAATGACCTTGCAGCTTGGGCAAAATCTTGCGGTCATGAGCTTCTTCAGACAGAAGAAGGCGACGTTTTTAAGTTTTGGATTAAAAAAGGATAAGAAATAATGGACGAAAAGGGTATCTCTTGTAAAAGGTACCCTTTCCTTATATGAAACGGAGCGACTATAGATGGACCTTACATTTATCATCACGCTTTTTCTTATTGGATTTATTGGGTCGTTTATTTCCGGTATGGTCGGTATTGGCGGGTCTGTTATTAATTATCCGATGCTGTTATATATCCCTCCATTAGTAGGAGTAGGAGCATTAACGGCTCATCAAGTCTCAGGTGCAGGAGCTGTTCAAGTGTTCTTTGCGACAATAGGCGGCGTATGGGCGTATCGAAAAAGCGGATTTTTAAACAAATCATTAATTTTATATATGGGCAGCAATATTCTAATCGGCAGCATGCTTGGAAGCTACAGCTCACATTATATGAGTGAACAAGGATTAAATGTTGTATATGGAGCTTTAGCTCTTATTGCGGTTATTATGATGTTTATTCCAAAGAAAAATTTAGATGAGATAAAAGAAGGCGAACTTCAATTCAATAAAGGATTAGCTTCTATTTTATCACTGCTTATCGGAGCCGTAGCAGGCGTGTTAGGAGCAGGAGGAGCCTTTATTTTAGTTCCTGTGATGCTCGTGGTACTTAAAATTCCAACTCGAATTACTATCGCAACTTCACTAGCCGTTACCTTTATTTCTTCCATTGGTTCGACGGTTGGAAAGCTGATAACGCATCAAGTCCCTTTTATACCTGCACTTATTTTAGTTGCTGCAAGCCTAATTGCCTCTCCAATTGGTGCAAAAGTGGGGCAGAAAATGAATACAAAAGTGCTTCAGTGGATCCTTGCCGGTTTAATTTTAGCAACGGCAATTAAGATTTGGTGGGGGCTAATATAAAAAAGCTATGGATTCCCATAGCTTTTTTATATTGTTCCATTACTTTCCACATACGTTTCAAGCGCAGGATGAAATTCTTTTTGATAGTGGTTAGACGGACATACTTTCACAACAGTAGAGCGAAGAGCATTGGATTTTGATGTATTTAACACTTGCTTGCATTTAGGGCATCGTTCATTAAACAGAAAATGAAGCCATTTCACTTTTCATCACTCCTGTACTAAAACCTTTAAATCTTATCGAGTTAATAAGGATTATAAAGGGTTTTATACGGCAGGTCAATGAAAAGGGAAGGAATCTTACAAAATAGTTTACTGAGATAAATATATTTGCATAAAAAATTAAGAATTTATAGAATTTATTGTTTATTTATTTGATTTTTATGTTATCCTTTTTAACATACATTAAATACAAGGCCATAATTATCGTACGACCTTTGATTTGTATTACAAATAGTGAATGAGAAAAATATGTACCGAAAGGAGAACGTGGCATCAAGAAGAAATGAAGAGTCAGAGAGCAAGCAGATGCTAGTTGTCTATTAAAAAGGCATCTCCCAAGGCTTCTGCTTTAATTTTTCTGACTATTCGAATAATTAATTCGTTATTAAAAGTTTAAAATCTAGAAAAGGAATGATCATCAATGAAAGATAAATTTGCCCAACGAGCTAGTCTTGTAAAATCCTCTGAAACGCGCGAAATTTTAAAAGTAACGGAACGACCAGAAGTGATTTCATTTGCAGGAGGACTTCCAGCGCCGGAGCTATTTCCCGTTGAAGCAATGAACGATGCGTGCCGCGCCGTATTAAATGAAGACGGAGCCGCTTCGCTTCAATACAGTACAACAGAGGGGTATATCCCTTTAAGAGAAGCAATTTCTAAACGAATGCAGGACATCGGCATTGAGTCCACGGTTTCGAACATTTTAATTACGTCCGGATCTCAGCAGGCAATCGATCTTACCGGAAGACTGTTTCTTAATGACGGAGACGTGGTAATCTGTGAAAGTCCAACGTATCTAGCAGCCATTAACGTCTTTAAATCTTATAATGCAACATTTGTAGAAGTGGACATGGACGAAGACGGAATGATCATGGAAGAGCTAGAGAAAAAGCTTCAGGAAAATCCGCATGCGAAATTTATCTATACAATTCCAGATTTTCAAAACCCTACAGGGCGCACATTAACGCGAGAAAGACGTCAGCGAATGATCGAGCTTGCGAACGCATACGACGTTCTAATTGTAGAAGATAATCCGTACGGAGGCGTTCGATTTGCAGGAGAAACGCTGCCGCCGGTTAAGCATTTTGATACAGAAGGCAGAGTTATTTATATCAGCACATTTTCTAAAATCTTTGCACCGGGTCTTCGAATCGGCTGGGTGTGTGCAGATGAAGCTTTTATTGATAAGTACGTAGCGTTTAAGCAAGTGGCTGACTTGCATACGGACAGCTTTGCTCAGCGCGTAACGGCTAAGTACATGGAGCTTTATGATATCGAAGAGCACATTCAAAAAATTAAAGCCGTATACAAAGAGCGATGTACCCAAATGTTATCGTGCATCGAAGAGTTTTTCCCGGAGAATTTGTCTTACAGTAAGCCAGAAGGCGGATTGTTTATTTGGGTGGAACTGCCCCAAGGAATTGATTCAGCGCATATCTTTTCAGAATGTCTAAAAAACAACGTAGCCTGTGTTCCGGGAACTCCTTTCTTTCCAAACGGAACAAGAAACAATGCGCTGCGCTTGAATTATTCTAATATGTCTGCTGAACAAATCGTTGAAGGCATGAAGCGTATGGGAGACGTATTGCATCGTGAATTGACAAGGGAAACGACTGTTTTATAAAAAGATGGAAAAATCAAATAAAGCAATTTTATTGATTCATGAAATATACGGTGTGAACAATCATATGAAGTTTATGAAAGAGAAATTGTCTAAGTTAGAGGCAGATATTATCTGTCCTAACTTATTATCTACAGACGTTCCTTATAGTTATGAAGAAGAAGGAATGGCTTATCAAAACTTTGTTCAAAACATTGGTATTGATGAGGGTTCAAGACAAATTACTAACATGGTAATTCAACTAAAACAAGAATATGAAGAAGTAGGAGTTATAGGCTTCAGTGTAGGAGCCACAATATCATGGCTATGCAGTGAAAACAATTTGTGTGACTTTGTGATTGGCTGTTATGGATCGCGCATTAGAGATTATATAAATAGAAGTCCTGTGTGTCCAACTCTTCTTATTTTTCCTGCTGAAGAGCAAACATTTGATGTAGACTCTCTAATAAACTCATTAGAGCAAAAAAGAGAGCCGCTTTTGAAAATCAAAAAGTTTTATGGATTTCATGGGTTTATGAATCCTTTTTCACAAACCTTTAATAAAGAATCAGCAGACCAAGCCTTCCAAACAATAAGTGATTTTCTCAAAAAAACTTAGCTGATCACTAGCTATATATGCTGAAAGTGATACCTTACAATAAGCAGGAACTGACCCTTTTTCAGTACGTATACATGTATTAACATTTTCTTTAGACGTATCGAAAAGGAGCGAGGTTATGCTAAAGTCAGTTGAACTTGTAGGAACAGCAGTAAAGCTAGTACCGCTTGAAAAAATGCATGAGCAAGGACTCTATGAAGCTGCAAAACCGAAAGAGATTTGGGAGCATCTCCCCGTAAAAGTTCATAGTCTAAGTGATATGAAACAGCTGATCGAAAGTGCTTTAAAAGCAAAGCAAGAAGGAAGAGAATTTCCTTATGCTGTGTTTGACGTAGAATCAAACTCCATTGTAGGAAGCACGAGATTTTTAGATATATCACTTCCAAACAAAAGCCTAGAAATAGGGTGGACGTGGTACCATCCATCCGTGTGGCGTACCCGGGTCAATACGGAGTGTAAGTATTTATTATTAAAATACTGTTTTGAAGAGCTGAAGCTTCATAGAGTTCAATTTAAAACGGATGTGCAAAACAAACGGTCCAGAGCGGCCATTATGAGGTTAGGGGCCACTCAAGAAGGCATTATCAGAAAACACATGGTTTTACCTGAAGGATACGTCCGAGATTCGGTTATCTTCAGTATTATTGATGACGAATGGCCGGCGGTAAAAAAGCGATTAGAAGAATTTTTGCACGCAGCCAGTAAGGTAAACAAAGAGAATGTAAGTAATTAATTGCATGTAAACAAGAAAAAGCACAAGCTTAGCCTGTGCTTTTTATCTTTAAAGAGCTTCTTTAATAATTTTTTTATAGTAAAGAACAGATAAAATACCAAAAATAGAGTAGAGTGCAGTATAGACAATCATGACAATAATCATTGGTGTCCAAACCTCTGTTCCAAACAAGAACCAGCCGGATTGCACGGCAAAATAACTGTGAAGCAAGCCGATGACTAATGGGATGCCGAAGTTAAAGAGCTGCTTTATTTTAATGCCTTTTAATAAATCTTTTTCTGTGAAGCCGAGCTTTCTAAGAATGGTATAGTTTGGCTTTTCATCTTCACTTTCGTCCATTTGTTTAAAATAAAGAATGCAGCCTGATGTAATTAGAAATGCCAGTCCTAAAAAAGCAACAATGAACATGATTAGGCCCATATTTTGTTTTTGACTCACTGCCATTTCTATACGCGAGTTATTTAAGCTATCATCGCTAAATTTTATCTCTCCGAAAAGCTCATTTGCTTTTGGTAAGTTATCTTCATTTGATATGTCTATTCCAGTGTAGACAGAAGATTCTTTTTGAATAGAGGGGTCCGCATCCTTTTTTAGCTCATTAAATACGTGATCGTCTACAATGGCAGCAGGCATACCGCTTGTAAAATAGGTAGATAAGATAAATTTTCGGTTTAAACCTATAAACTTTTGCGGAATGACTTTTTTCTTTCCTTTTAGCTCAATTTGTCCGGAGTCTTTAAATGCCATTGCTTGTTGAAGCATATCATTAGAGCCGGTAAATAAAGTTTCATTTTGAGCTATGGTTACACCACTAACGGATGTTTCACTGACCATCGGAAAAATCATAGCGGACGAATCCACCATCGGGCTTTCCAAATCATTTTCTAAGATGTTTTTTACGTTTGCTTTTACTTGGATGACGTCGATCTTTTTTTCCGTATATGCTATTTTCTTTCGATCCAGCGCGGCTTTAAACGAAGCAGCGTCTTTTGAATTATTGATAGCAAAATCGTTAGGTACATAGTCTCCAGCCGACTTTTCAGCAGAGTAATAGGAAATGTAGCTCAAACATAAAAAACCGATAGCAAGAGCCGATACGGTTGTAATAACCGTCAGCAATAATGCGTTTGATTTCATCCGAAACATAATAGAAGAAAGAGATAATACGTCGTTAATCGACAAATAGCCTTTTTTGCTTTTTCGCATAAGATTTAATAAAAATCGAACCGAGCCTTTATAAAACAAATAGGTTCCGAGGATAACTGAAGCTAAAATAGACACCATTGCGATTGACAAAGCATTCATGCTTGTAAAAGAACCGTCAAACAATTTAGCAGAAATATAGTAGCCGGAAGCAATAAAGATTATGCCAAGAATTCCAATAATAATTTCAAGTATACTGATTTTTTTTGTTTTGCCTTCTGTTGATGAAGTAACGCGGAATAGTGCTAAAATGGTCTGTCTTTTAATAAAAAGATAGTTCATCGTCATAATTAGCAAATAGATGACTCCAAACACAATCAGCGTTTGAATCAAGGCTTCTTCTGAAAAGTGAAGTTTGGCAATGCCTTTTGTATCGGTGATTTTAAACAAAATCATAATGACCGCTTTTGAAAACGAAAACCCAATTAAAATGCCGACAATCAGTGAGGCAAAATACAGCATAAAATTTTCAACGGTCAAAATACGGAAAATTCTTGTTTTGGTCATGCCAATTAGCTGAAATAAGCCAATTTCTTTGCTGCGTCGTTTGATGAATATCGTGTTTGCATATAATAGAAAGATAGAAACGATGGCTACAAGTAAAACAGAAGCGGCCCGAACCGCTGCGCCTCCTTTAATGGAACCTTTGGTTGCATCAAGAGCCGGATCATACTGCAGCGTTACAAAAGCAAAATATAAAGCTGCGCTGAACATCAGCGCAAAAACGTATAAATAATAGTTTTTTACATTCTTTTTGAAGTTGCGGAAAATCAGCTGATTAATGTTCATGTTGAACTCCGCCTAGCACGCCTTGAGTTTTCATAATATCGTCAAAAAAGGCTTTTTGCGTTTGATCGCCTTTGTACAGCTGCGTATAAATTTGTCCGTCTTTTATAAAAATGACTTTGCTGCAATAGCTGGCTGCCACTGGATCATGCGTTACCATCACAATACTTGCGCTTCTTTTATCATTAAGCTCGGTCAGCTTGTTTAACAAATCGCTGGCCGCTTTTGAGTCAAGTGCACCGGTTGGTTCGTCAGCAAAAATCATGCTTGGCTCATGAATAAAGGCTCTTGCAGCAGAGGTGCGCTGTTTTTGTCCACCGGAAATTTCACTTGGATATTTGTCTTTCAGCTCATAGATGCCAAGCTGTTTGGCTAGCGCGTCAAATTTTTTATGAGCTACTGCTGAAGGAGTTTTCGCAACAGAAAGAGGCAAGAGAATATTTTCTTTTACTGTAAGCGTGTCGAGTAAGTTATAGTCTTGAAAGATAAAGCCCAAATGTGTTTTTCGGAAGTTTGCTAACTGCTTTTCTTTCATTCTGCTAATTTCATTTCCTTCGATTTTGATGGTTCCTCCGTTGATTTTATCAATGGAGGAAAGCACGTTCAGAAGCGTCGTCTTGCCTGATCCTGAAGCGCCCATAATTCCTACAAATTCTCCTTTCATAATCGTAATGTCTACGCCTTTTAATACTTCTTGTCTATTAAATTTATTTCCGTAGCTTTTATGAATATTAGTTGCTTCTAATATGTTCATATGTATTCACTCCTTTAATCTGATACGTTTATTATAGAAAAAGGGCTTTAGCTTTTCCTTTGATTCACCGAACAAATAACGAAAGCATGTGACATTTTTGTCACATGCTTTTCATATCCACAAAATCATTTGATTTAGGAAAGGCAAGTGTAAACGTTGTGCCTTCATTAAGAGCAGACTGCACGCCAATGTGAATCGAAAGAGCGTGGGCAGCTTTTTTAGCCAGATATAAGCCCATGCCTGTGGCACGGCTGTCTTCATGCTGCGTAGTTGAGGTAAAACCTTTCTCAAAAATACGCGGCATATCTTGTGGAGAAATTCCCCGACCGCTATCTTTTACCTCGATATACACTTGACCATTATGCTCGTAGCTTCTAATCATCACGTCAGATTCTTCGCTGTACTTGACGGCGTTTGTTAAGAGCTGCCTCATAATAAATGCCAGCCACTTTGCGTCACACAGTACACGTTCTGCCTGTAGGTCCACATCAAACCCAATATTTTTTTGCATGCACCAAGCTTGCAGCGTTTTGATTTCAGTGAAAATAAGGGACTCTAAATCCAGATGTTCAATATACATATCATTTTCGATAAAGAAAATGCGCTTTTGATGAAGCTGTTGATCAAGTAAAAAGTGAATACGTAGCCACTCGAACGTCAAGTTTGCTTTAACTTCTCGATTTTCTAAGCGTTCAATTATTAAATGCATCGCAGTTAACGGCGTTTTAATTTCGTGAATCCAAGCTAACAGTTCATCTTTTTCCTGCGTCACGTGCAGCTGGGTTTGCACGCCATCTTTTTTCGCTTGTTCTAATTGTTGCATCAGATTTCGCTGAACAATCTTTTCAAACGGACGCAGCGGATGAGAAAAAGTGGAAGAATCAAAGAAGTCTTCTTCATCTTTTAGCTTTTGATAAAATTTCGTTTCTTTCTGATAGCGGAAGGCGCAGAAAATAAGAAAGATAATCGATGATAAAAACACGATATAGAGAATCGAAGACAGAGGAATGGATTCATCAATATACGCGATAAATAGCATAAAAAAATGGATGATAAAAAAGAAAAGGATCCAGCTTAGACGCTCGCGAATAAAGAGTTTAATCATAGCGTTCCTCTTCAATGGCTACGTAGCCTTGGCCGACTTTTGTTTCAATAAAAGTTCCCAGTCCAATTTCATCTAATTTTTTTCGCAGGCGATTGACGTTTACCGTCAGCGTGTTGTCACTGATAAACCGTTTATCTTCCCACAAACTATTAATCAGTTCATCTCGGCTTACAATCGTATTCTTTTTATGTATTAAGCATTTTAAAATAAAGATTTCATTTTTGGTTAAATCAATAGCTGTAGATTCGGTTGATACTTTATTTTTTTCGTAATCAATCGTTGCGCCTTGCCACGAAAGAAGGTTTACTTGCTCAACGCTGTAATTATACACGCGGCGGAGAAGGGCTTGTATTTTTGCTACAAGCACATCAAAATGAAACGGCTTTTGCACAAAGTCGTCTGCTCCAAACTGCATAGACATTACCATATCAGAAGGATGATCACGTGAAGATAGAAAGATGATAGGGATTTTTGAATGAGAACGAATCATTCTGCACCAGTGAAATCCGTCATACTTCGGCAGCTGAATATCCATAATAACCAAATCAGGTTTTACCTCGCTAAACTCCTGCATAACGTTACTGAAATCACGGATGCCGTAAACATCATAAGACCATTGCTCCAACCGCTCTTTCAGTTCGTTAAACAGCGTTACATCGTCTTCAATTAAAAAAAGTTTAAACAATAACACGTACCACGCTTTCTGTTTTTATACTTATTTTATAGCAATATCCTTTTATTTACCATATGTGATAGTAGATTCACCGGCGTTCTTTATAAAATGTGAAAGAATAGCTTTCGACGAGCATAGTTTATAAACATATATTGAACTCTAGCGAGAAAAGGAGAGCTGTTATGAAAGCAATGGTATGTACAAAGTATGGTAAACCAGATGTTCTTCAGCTTCAAGAAGTGGAAAAGCCTATTCCAAAAGAGAATGAAATACTGATAAAAATTTATGCCACCACGGTCACATCGGGCGACTGCAGAGTGAGGAGCTTTAATAGTCCACTGCTGTTGTGGCTTCCATTGCGAATAGTTTTGGGGTTACGGAAGCCTAGAAAATCAATACTAGGTGTAGAGCTGGCCGGAGAAGTAGAAGACGTCGGAAAGAACGTAACGCGGTTCAAAAAAGGCGACCAGCTGTTTGCAATGACAGGTATGAAGTTCGGAGGATATGCGGAATATATCTGCTTACCAGAAAAGGGGACAATAGCCGTAAAGCCAGAGAATGTAACCTATAAAGAAGCCGCCTCTATTTCTTTCGGCGGCACGACGGCTCTGCATTTTTTTAGAAAAGGAACCATTCAAACCGGGCAAAAGGTGCTTATCTACGGTGCTTCAGGTGCCGTAGGAACTGCCGCTGTACAGCTTGCTAACTATTACGGAGCTGAAGTGACAGGCGTGTGCAGTGCTAAAAATAGTGAACTAGTAAAGTCTTTAGGAGCAGACCTCGTCATCGACTACCAAAACGAAAATTTTACTGAAAAACAAGAAAGATACGATCTTATCTTTGATGCGGTTGGGAAAATCACAAAAAATCAGTGCAAGGAAGCGTTAGCCTTAAATGGACGCTTTGTTTCGGTCGAAGGGCAAGGAATTGCCAAAGTGCAGACGAAAGATTTATTACTTCTTAAAAAACTGATGGAAGAAGGACAGATCCAATCAGTGATTGATAGATGCTACTCTTTAGAACAAGTTCCAGAAGCTCATGAGTATGTAGAAACCGGACATAAGATAGGGAGCGTAGTCGTTACGTTAAAAAAGTAAAAAAGAGAATCTCTATAAAAGATCCTCTTTTTTATGATATTAAACTTTACTCTCCGCCTTTAATCCAAAGTTCAAGAGGAAGCCCTACAAGGTTCTTTCCGATCCATTCTCTGGCAATATTATTAGAAGGGCCCATAGCAATGCCCGCTCTGGCATCTCGGAACAAACGTTCAATAGGGCCTTTTTTATAGCCGTATCCGCCGCTTACATCCAATGCAATTCGCGTTGCTTTGTTGGCTACTTCTGAAGCGTGCACTTTAAATTCAGTCAGCGGGAGAGTAAGGACACCTTGTGCTTTTTGTTCAGCTTGTAAAGTATCAAGCTGTTCTGCCAAGTCAATTTGCCATGGTTTTGTGCTTTCAATGAGGACTTTTGCTTCGGCAATCTGCTGGCGAATGACTTGATAGTCGCTAAGCTGGTTATTAAAATCGCGGTGAATCGTTCGCGTTGCATGGTTAACCGCAAGCTCTAGCGCATGTTCCGCTACTCCAAGCCAAGCAGAACCAAGGCCAATTAAATAAATAGGGGAAACGCCGTTTAAGACGATTTCTTTCCCTGTTTCTTCACTGCCTAGAAGATCTTCTTTTGGCACGTGTACATTTTTATAAGAAATCGGACCGCTGTGATTACCGCGAACGCCCAGCGCTTCCCATGGACTTGCGGTGATGCCGTCTGATTTTCCATCTACAATAAAGAAGCTAATATCCGTTGCTTCTTGTGCTTCAGGGCTGCGTGTTTGAACGATATAAAAATCAGCTTGCCCGGCGCTCGTAGTAAATGATTTGTCAGCATTAACTACATAATCTTCGTCATTTCGCTGCGCTTGACTGAAGTTGTACCACCAGTGTCCTCCTGAGGCTTTTTCACTTGTAGAGTACGTACCAATCAGCCCTTGGTCAATTGGTTGTAACCAGCGTTTCTTTTGATCGTCATTTCCGTACAGCGTAATAGTTTGAATCGCTCCGACATGCATCACGTAAACTAAAGCAGTAGAAGCACAGGCTTTTGCAATTTCTTCAGCTACAATCGCAAAAGCCACGTGATCAAGTTCTAAGCCACTGTATGCTTTTGGTACAAGAATATTTCCCCAGCCTGCTTTAATAAGCGCTTCTAAATTTTCTCGTGGAAAAACGCCTTCTTCATCTGTAAGGGCTGCATTAGGCCGGATCACTTCATCTACAAGAGAAGCGATTTTCTCGCGGATGGACGCGTAATAAGCGCGCGTTGATTGATTATATACAGGACGTGCAGAAATTTCGACTGACATAACATACCTCCAAAAATTTTAATGTTTGTTACGATAAACTATTTACAATGCGCCCGCTTTTTCTTTTAGTTCCTGTTCTTTTTGTCTTACGAGCGGAATGATGGTTTCGCCAAACGTTTTGATTTCTTCTTCATAATGTAAAAAGCCTGTCAAAATAATGTCCACGCCGATTTTTTTTAGTTCGATAATTTGATTGGCGACTTGTTCGGCTGTTCCGATAAGGCCAGTTCGAAAGCCATCATTGTACTGAACTAAGTTTTCAAATGAAGAGTTTGCCCACATGCCTTCACCTTGAGGAGAAGCTTTGCCCGCGAATTTCACTTGACTTTCAAACCCTTCAACGGCTTCTTTATCCGCTTGTAGAACAATTTCTTTTAGCACTTGTTTTGCTTTTTCTTCTGTTTCACGGACAATGACAAACCCGTTCACGCCGAATTGAATATCACGGCCGTTTGCGTTTGCTTTTACATCTTCAATTTGGTTTTTTAAGTTTTCAATCGAGTTGCCGTTCATGAAATAAACGTCTGATACTCGGCCTGCCATTTCACGGGCGGCTTTAGAGTTTCCTCCTTGAAATACTTTTGGCGGCTGAAGAGGCTTTGGTTTTAGCGGTGCGTCATTTAAACGGTAAAAGTCTCCTTTGAACGTAGTCGTTTCGTTTTTCCATAGTTCTCGAAGCACGTTAATAAATTCTTCAGAACGGCGGTAGCGCTCGTCATGATCTAGCCATGGTTCGCCGTAGCCGTTAAATTCGCCTTTAAACCAGCCGCTTACAACGTTCACAGAGACGCGTCCGCTGCTGATATGATCAATAGTCGAAATGATTTTAGCAAATACGCCGGGATGCCATAGCCCCGGAAGAACCGCTGTAATAATGTTGATTTTTTTAGTAGTGGCGGCCAGTGCAGAAGCGAGAGTCGCAGCTTCTAGTTGATTTTCAGCTCCATAGCTTGCAAAAAATCTAGTTTGCAAGAGAACATAATCAAAGCCCACCTGCTCGGCAATTTGCGCATACCGGCTGTTTGCTTCAAATGACCACTCTGTTTTTTGAGGAATGTTGGAAATGACAAGGCCTCCGCTTACGTTCGGGGCCCAATAAGCAAATTGCAAACTCATATGTAACGCCTCCTTAGTTAAGTAGTGAAAATAAATGAGCTGGGTAAAACATTCATCTCCTTAAATGCCAAAGGCTCTTATCTCGCTTCAAGTTGAAGAGAAGATAAGAGCCTTCAGTAGCCTGACAGGCGGTACGGATGCTGAATGTACATATAGTTATATCACCGGTTATTCCGATAGTCAAAGTGAGTTTTAAGAAATTTAAAAAGAATGAAATCGTAATTAAGTTTAACTAAAGAAGGAAGAGATCATCTATTTTAACCAAAAACAAACTTGACTTATAGGGATAGTGAGTATACTATTCAAATATGTTAAACAAATGAGAAATAAACATCTATTTTTTCTAAATAAATAGCCGTTTAAAAACGATCGACCAGACGACTGGAGATGCTTTGAACAATCAAAGCATCTCTTTTTTATTTGTCGTAAAAAGGAGGAAGTATACGTTGAGTAAAAAAAGAAAGCTAATGCTAGGAGCAAATATTAAAGGACTTGGAAATACGACGGATGGATGGAGACATCCGGACGTAGAGCCTGATGCGAGCATTAATATTGAGTTTTACAAGAGGCAAGCGCGTATATTGGAAAAAGGACTGTTCAGCTTTGTCTTTATTGCGGATGGGTTAGCAATATCAGAAAAGTCCATTCCTCACTTTTTAAATCGTTTTGAGCCCATTACGCTGCTGTCAGCTATTGCTGCTTCTACAAATCACATCGGTTTAGTTGGGACGGTTTCAACAAGTTTCAGTGAGCCTTTTACCATCGCTCGTCAGCTGATATCTCTTGATCATATCAGCGGCGGGCGAGCGGGATGGAACTTAGTCACTTCTCCGCAAGAAGGGGCAGCGCGCAATCACAGCAGAGGATATCTTCCTCTTCACAGCGAACGATACGAAATAGCAAAAGAGCATCTCGACGTAGTAAAAGGGCTGTGGGATTCGTGGGAAGATGATGCTTTTACCTATCAAAAAGAAACCGGTCAGTTTTTTGATCCAAAGAAAATGCATACTCTTGGATTTAAAGGCAAGCACTTTCAAGTTCAAGGGCCGTTAAATATTGCTCGTTCAAAGCAGGGACATCCGGTTGTGTTTCAAGCGGGTTCATCAGAAAGAGGAAGAGGATTTGGCGCAGAAAATGCGGATGCGATTTACACCAATGCACATACACTAGAAGAAGCGCAGGCATTCTATCAAGATATGAAAAATAGAGCAAGAGATCACGGCAGAACCCCTGAAGAACTTCTCATTTTTCCAAGTATTGATTTAATTATAGGAGATAGCGAGGAAGATGTAGAAAGAAGATATCAAGAGCTTGCCGCGTTAATTCCAATTGATCACGCCATTACATATTTAGCTCGTTTTTTTGATGACTACGACTTTCATCAATTCGACGTAGACGCACCGTTTCCAGAGCTGGGAGATATCGGAGCAAATGCCTTTCAAAGCACTACAAATAAAATTAAACAAGCGGCAGCTGCTAGGAAGTTAACGTTAAGACAAGTGGCACTTGAAACGGTTTTACCGCGTTCGCCGTTTTCAGGAACACCTGAGCACGTAGCGAATGAAATGCAAAAATGGCATGAGCAGGAAGCAGCGGATGGATTTGTGCTTCGCCCGTTTATGAGCGATACGTTTCATCAGTTTGTGGAAAAAGTGGTGCCTATTTTACAAGAGCGTGGGCTTTACGATACTTCTTATAAAAGCGATACGCTGCGCGGAAATTTGAACCTTTCCGTTCCAGCCAATCGATATAGTCAAACAAAGGAGGAGTATGTGTATGACAGTCAAATTAATCAGTGAATACAGCGTCACAGAAAGCTTAAAAAAGCAGGTAATTGAGTGGAGAAGACATTTTCATCGCTATCCTGAATTATCGTTTCAAGAACACCGAACGTCTCAGTTTGTTGAAGATACGCTTCGTTCGTTTGGAAGCTTTATCATTACTCGTCCTACCCCAACAAGCGTGGTGGCTAGATTAATAGGAAAAGAAGAGGGAAAAGTGGTTGCGATCCGGGCGGATATGGACGCGCTGCCGATTGAAGAAGAAAACACGTTTGCATTTGCCTCGGTTCATAAAGGCGTGATGCATGCATGCGGACATGACGGTCATACGGCTATTTTATTAGGAGTAGCTTCTGTTCTTTCTCAGTTAGGAGATGAATTTAAAGGAGAAATCCGCTTGATTTTTCAACACGCAGAAGAGCTGCTGCCAGGAGGGGCACAGGAGCTTGTTAAAGAAGGCGCGATGGAAGGTGTGGATTACGTAATTGGCACGCATTTGAATTCTGGTCTTCCCATCGGAGAAATCGGCGTGCTTGCAGGTCCTATGATGGCTTCGCCTGACACGTTTAATATATCGATTAAAGGAAAAGGAGGACACGCCGCAGCGCCTCACGAAGCAGTTGATGCTATTGTTGTAGGAGCGCAAATTGTGACGAACCTTCAAACGATTGTTTCAAGAACGACCAATCCAATTGATAAATTAGTCGTATCGGTTACACAATTTCACGGAGGAACTACGCACAATGTACTTCCTGATAAAGTGGAGCTTAACGGTACCGTTCGCAGCTTTGACGCAGCTCTGCGAGAAAAAGTTCCGGCACAAATTGATCGAATTGTAAAAGGACTAACAGAAGCCTACGGTGCAGAGTACACGTTTACGTATGAAAAAGGGTATCATCCCGTCATTAATTCTGAAGAAATTACAAGGTTAATTGAAGAAACAGCTATCGAAGAATATGGAGAAGAACGTGTAAAGACGCTGTCTCCTAAAATGGGAGGAGAAGATTTTTCAGCTTATCTGCAGGAAACGGAAGGAGCATTTTTTAACATCGGAGCACGAAATGAAGAACAGGGCATCGTATACCCTCATCATCATCCGAAGTTTACGGTAGATGAAGACTCGCTTGAAATTGGAGTAAAGATGTTTTTGCGCATAACAGAAAAGCTATTGGCTCGTTAAAAAAAGAACAAGAACCAAATAGGTTCTTGTTCTTTTTTATGTATTCTTATTTCGTATCCTTATAATTCGTCGCAAATCCTGCTGCAATTAAACCAATCAAACCCAGCACTCCTACAATAACGGTTATGACCATTACGTGCACCTCAGTCGCCCTTAATAATACGCTTTCATTTGTTTAATTTTACCATGAGTCTTCATATGAAAGAAGCTTTTCTTTTAAAGACTCTAGCTTTTTAAATTTTTGATCATAGCTTTGCCGTTTTAACATGTCGTTGGTTATTATCAGCGCATCTTCTTTACGCCCTGCATACAAGTAGGCTTCAATGACTTCGTCGAATCCTTCTGAGTAAGGGAATTCTTCATATTTTGCTAGTTTAAATGAGGCGTCGTAGTGTTTCGTTGCTTTTTCGTATTGCTTTAGTTTTAAAAGCATACGCCCATTTGCTAAATGTAAATCTGCTCGTTCTAAATTGGTAAGGGTATGGAGTTCAATCCCTTGGTTGCGTATATCAAGGGCATCTTCATAGCGCTTTTTTTCTTCTAGCTCAAACGCTTTCTCATAAAAATGGTCAAACTTCGTTAGGGGTCTTCTTGATTTATAGAACTTGTAAATGCCGTATAGGATCAAAAGCAGTAACCAGAGCAATTTGTTCAACTCTCTTTCATCTCTGTATGTATAATATTTATATTAAAGGAAATTAAATTCAGTTGATAGATTTATTGAAATAAAGACGTTTGAGGGGGAATACGATGGTCATCAACCAGCGAATCTATAATGTAAAAGGACTTCAGTACATCATTCGCTCAGCTGCCACTAGCGATGCAGATGAATTGTCTCACCTAAGAGTTCAGCTAGACGGAGAAACGGAAAACTTAGATCGTGAACCAGGAGAAGGGTATATGAATAAAGGGGACTTTGAAGAGCTTATTAGTCGTGACACGGAAAGTAAACGAAACTTATTTTTAGTAGCGGTTGTACATAATGAAATTGTCGGATTTTCAAGGTGCGAAGGTAATGAGTTGAAACGATTTGCCCACAAAGTAGAGTTTGGCGTGTGCATCGCACAAGAACGTTGGGGATACGGAATTGGCAAAGAGCTTTTACAGCAGTCTATATTATGGGCAGATAGCGCGGGCATGAAGAAAATGACGCTGAATGTGCTAGAGACCAACAAAAAAGCGATTGATTTATATACAAAGTTCGGGTTTGAAATAGAAGGGGTATTAAAAAATGACAAGCTGCTGTCAGACGGCAAGTTCTATGATACGGTTGTGATGGGGCGCTTTGTATAGCTTTTTTTGCGTCCTTATTCTATCGATATTTAAAGAAAAAAACACCTTCAAGCATACTGCACTTGAAGGTGTTTTGCGTGTTTTCCGTTTTTACTAGAATGATGGTTAATGATAGACCTCGCTTTTTTTACTAAAGCTTTTATTGCTTTCAAATCCTTGTTCTTCTTCTTTTTCGACATCTGTGCCAATAGGCTCCCACTTAATAAGAATCGTCGCGATCAATCCAATAACGGGAACGATTGTAAGGACGAGAAACGTCGTATAGATCCCGCCAATTGAAAGGACAACCGGAAATAAGTAAAAACCTAAAATACTGCCGATACGCGTTGTTCCTTGCCCCCATCCAGAGCCCAGTCCTCTCAGTTCAGTCGGGTAAGAAAGAGTGGCCATTGTCATTCCTTGCGCTCCGGGGCCAAAAGATTGACCAAAAATAAATAAAGCAATAAATAAAATCGGCAGCGCAATAAAATGTGTATCGCCTGTGAGCCCCATCAGGACTAAGCTTAAAGAGCAAATGGTATACCCTGTAATGGCAAGTTTTCTTATGCCGACTTGTTCAGTTAGCCTTGATTGTGTAAAGCCGCCAATAATACCAAATAAATTAAAGAAAAGAGTACCGATAATTGCATAAATCATTCCTTTGCCAAAAATAAGCGTGGAAATGGTTGGGATATAGAAGCCAACGGCAAAGTACTGCATACTTTGAGTAGCCGTAATGATGGAAGCTAGAAATGTCCGAGCCCGATACTTTCCTTGGAAAATAGCTTTGTAAGACAGTTTTTTTGAACGAGATAATGGTTCTTCTTTTGCATTTTTAGCCACCGTGACTTGTATGTCATAGGTTTTCTCTAATACCTTGACAGCTTCTTTAAGGGGAAGGTGATGAGCGGCCCACATCGGGCTTTCATCCATGTAGCGGTAGCGCAAAATTAGCACGATTAGTGCAGCAACAGCTCCAAATCCTACTGACCAGCGCCAAATATCCTCATGCTGCCCGAGCAGATAAAAAGGCAGAACAACAAGTCCAGTAACAGTTGCGGCCACGTACCACAGGGGACACCACAAGTTCACGTATTGACCTTTTTTCTTTAAATTGCTGAACTCCGCAATAAAGCTGAGCGCTACCGGAACATCTAGCCCTACACCTACACCCATTAAAAACCGAAAGATAAATAACCAAACTAGATCAGTCGCTAAAGCAGCGCCAAGAGCTGCGAACACCATAAAAAATAAATCAATTAAAAACATTTTGTTGCGGCCGAATTTGTCGGTGTAATATCCTCCTACAGTAGCCCCTAACAAAGCGCCAAAGGCCATAATAGCGGTGAGGCTTCCAAGACCCGCAGGAGAAAGGTTAAATTGTTCCTTTAATTGATCAGCTCCAATTCCGAGACTGGTAAAGTCATAGGCGTCGACAAAAATGCCGCCTAAAGCTACCAAAATGATTTTCCAGCTTTTAGACGTAACTGGATTTGAATTAACAAAGTTGATAATGTCTTGACGCGATTGAATTACGTGTGTGTTGCTGCTTCCCATTTCTTAACCTCCAATCTGCATGTAACGAATGTTAAAAAGGACGATCGCCAATAATAGCCGCGCGCTCAGCTTTTCGGATATGAGGATAATAGTCCGATACAGCATAATGCTGTGTTGCACGGTTATCCCAAAAGGCAATTGAATTTACTTCCCAACGAAACCGTACTTGGTATTCTGGAACATGAGCTTGCCTAAACAAAGATTGAAGTAACTGTTCGCCTTCAGAATGTTCTAAACCTACAACATGAGTAGTAAAGGATGAATTGACAAAAAGCGTTTTACGACCTGTTTCAGGGTGAGTACGTACAATAGGATGTTCAACCGCTGGAAACTCTCGTTGAAAAGCCTTCAGTTCATCTGGTTGTAATAAATGAGCAAAAGAAGGAGTGAAGTCATGAATAGCCTTCAAATGTTCAATTTGTTTTTTTATGGACTCAGGCAAGTTGTCATATGCTGCAGCCATATCTGCCCAAAGCGTATCGCCGCCCACAGGAGGCACTTCAATTAATCGAAGTACTGAAGCTTTAGCAGGGCTTTCGCGGAATGTGACGTCTGCATGCCAAACATTTTCAGATCCTCCTTGTTTCTGATTTCTAGAGAATTGTACAATTTCTTTCGCTTGCTCTTGTGAAGCAGGTTTGTAAAAAGGGTGTACTTCAAGATCTCCCCATAGCTTTGCAAAAGCAAGATGTTGTTCGCTTGTAATTTCTTGATTGCGAAAAAAAAGCACTTTCCATTCTAAAAAAGCCCGATTTAATTCTTCTTGCACTTCTTTTGCAAGAGGCTTGGATAAATCTAGACCTTCGATTTCAGCACCGATAATCGGTGTGAGGGGCTTGATGGAAAAGAAAGTATAAGGCTTTTCTTCAACACCATCTGGCAACCGTTTTAACAAACGAGGACCTTCTTTTACCTCGCGGTTAAGAAACTGAAGTGGCCTTGGGTAGCTAGAAAGATTATTAGACACTGTGTTCATCTCCTTATGCTTGTTCTCTTATCTTTGAAATGAAAAACTGTCGCAGTTCCATGAACTTTTCGTGATATTGAAAAGTTCCTTCTTCGTAACGTCCCGACTGTAATGGATTTTGCGTATCTAAGACGACTCTTCCGGGCTTTGGGTGCATCACAATGATTCGAGTTGCGAGTTTAAGAGCTTCTTCTACATCATGAGTAATAAAAAAGATGCACTTTTTTGTTTGGTTCCAAATGGTTAATAAATGTTGCTGCATCGCTTCCCGCGTTAGCGCATCAAGAGCACTAAAAGGCTCATCCATTAAAATAACTTTAGGGTCTGTCGCGAGTGTTCGAGCAATGGCTGCTCGCTGCTTCATTCCTCCTGACAACTGATGGGGAAGTTTTTTAGAAGCAGACGTTAGATCAACCAGCTGCAGGTAATTTGCAACAAGCTGTTTACGTTCTTCTTTGGTGACTTTTTGCATCTTCAATCCAAATTCAATGTTTTTTTCAATAGTCAGCCAGGGAAATAGATTAGGATGCTGAAAAACAACGCCAACGTCTGGATTAGGCTTGGTCTGTTCATCTCCATGAATCATGACTGTACCTGTTGTAGGATGTTGGAAGCCTGCTAGAATATTTAAAAGTGAAGATTTGCCACATCCAGATGGCCCTAATACACAAACAAGCTCATGCTCATATAAAGAAAGATTAATATTTTGTAGTATGAGATGCTCACGTTTTGTTTGAGCATAAGCGAAATCAACGCTTTTTACATCGACGACTTTAGGCTTATGGACACGTTTAGGTCTTTCTTCAACAGCAACACTAGTTTTCAAATGTATCACTCCTTTTGACCGAGAAAGTATCCCTCGACTGACCGCAAGAGATACTTCCCGCTACTATTTAGAAAAATTATTTAGCAGTGCTTGTTGATACGTTTTTAAATCGGGAGAAGAAGGAATATCTTTTTGAGCTTCTAGAAAATCTCCTGTATCTTTTAACACATGCGCCAACTTACCATTAGATTGAAAGTATGCTTTTTGATCTGATTTATTTAGCCAGGTTAGCTGCTGCATCGTTTTTAAGCTTTGTTTTGGTGTTAAGTTCAATTCTTTAGCCAATAGTTCTGCTGATTTTTCTGGATTTTTGTGATAATAGTTAACGGATTCATTTAAGATCGAAATATATCCTTTCACAATATTCGGATATTTTTTAGCGAAATCCTCATGAACAATTCCAAATTCTCCTGTAATGCTTCCTTGCTTGGCTACTTCTTTGGATGAAATCAACACGTTTCCGTCAGCATGAATTAAATTTGTTTGCAGAGGCTGCCATACATACGCACCGTCAATATCACCGCGATTCCAAGCGGCTAAAATATCGGGAGACTGCATGTCTAATAGTGTGATATTTTCTTTTTTAAGATCAATGTTTTTGTTTTTTAACGCACTTAGTAAGCTGTAGTGGGCCGTTGAACTAAAAGTAGTGGCAATTTTTTTTCCTTTTAAATCCTCTAAAGATTTTATGTCCGCACCTTTTTTTACTATTAAGGCTTCACTTTCGCCGATAATATCATGTAAATAATACACTTTGTAAGGAAGTTTATTAGCCACTCCTATTGCGCCGGGCGGTGTTCCAACGAGCCCAAAATCAATGCTTCCTCCCGCAATGGCATTGTTGATATCTCGGCCTGACTCAAATTTAATCCATTTAATTTGAGTTTCTGGATATTTCTTTTCTAATGAGCCACGGGCTTTTGCTAACAATTCTCCATTAGGTGAAGCTTGATAGCCTAAACGTATTTCTTTCGGTACATCATTTTCAGAACCAGATGTAGTGCTCGAACAGCCGGAAACGACTAATATAAAGCATAGCAATAAACCAAGTATTCCTTTTTTCATCGATGTTCCTCCTAAGTAAGCTCTATTTTCCTACCCATGAAAAGGCTAAGCGTTGGTAAAAGCGAATAATGCTATCAATAAGTATAGCGATTAGACCCATGATAATAATGCCCACAAAGACAATATCACTTCGCATATATTTGCTTGCATCAAGTACCATCCAGCCAATTCCTGAAGTAGCTGCAACCATTTCAGCAGCGACTAACGTTGCATAGGTGATTCCAATGGACGTGCGTAGTCCTGTCACAATATCCGGCAGAGCAGATGGAAGAATGATGTGAATAAATACATTAAACTTTGATGCACCTAATGTTAGTGCCCCGTTAATTCGGTCCTGCGGTACGCGTTGTACGCTTGCAACTGTTGCGATAAATAGTGGAGCGAAGGCACTTAAAAACAGTAGTGCTACTTTAGATCCTTCATCAATTCCTAACCATAAAACAAGAAGTGCATAGTAAGCTAACGGAGGAAGCGGACGATAAAATTCAATAATTGGATCAAAAATTGCCAGTATGTATTTAGAGTAGCCACATATAATCCCAAGCGGAATAGCTGTAAGCAAAGCAAGCAGCAAGGCTGTAAATAACCGATACAAGCTTGCAGACAAGTGAGTAACAAGAGATGTTCCTTTGTATCCTTCTACTACTAAACTAATAAATGAATGCAAAACGCTCTGAGGCGTAGGTAGAAAAATTGGATCTACCCATTTAAGTGTACTTAAAAGCGTCCAAAGCAGGAGGATCATAAGTACACTCAGAAAAGATAGTCCTTTTACTTTAAATGATTTAGTTGCCACCAACGTGTTTTTCACTTTATCCCTCCTTTTTAAGTTTTTCTAAACAAAAAAGACTCTCATCTTTTAAAAAGAATGAGAGCCTCCAGTTGACTGGTAGGTTTTTAAATCCTATATGTTTAGTGAGATTAATTTACCAAAAAATTCATAGAGTTGTCAATAAGAGATAAAAATAATCGAAATAAATTCTAAGAATAACATAATCATTGACAATCCTAGCATAAACTTTTAATATATAATTAAACAAAGTGAATTACTTGGTATTAGTGATGCTGTACGAAAAAACGCGCCTACTAGGCAACTGGAGGCCAGACCATTGTGGTGAAACAAATGGACTGGTCTCCTTTTTATATTGAATGGGTATTATGGAAGAGTTGAATTCTGGAACAGAATAGTTGGTATAGATTTAGCGATGAGGAAAATAGTCGAGTGGATAATAAGTAAGGTTTTTGAGAGCGTAAACATTTTAAGAGGGGGATCCGTATATGACTGCCGACTTTCATTTTCATACTGATGTATTAATTATTGGAGGAGGCCCTGCTGGTGCATGGGCAGCTCTGCAAGCAGTTAAAGAAGGTGCAAAAGCTGTACTTGTTGATAAAGGATATTGCGGAACGAGCGGAGCAACTGCGCCTTCTGGTACAGGAGTTTGGTATGTAAAGCCTACTTCTGATGAACAGATGAAAGCAATGAAAAGCAGGGAAGCGCTTGGGGGATATTTAGCCGAAAGAAGCTGGATGAAACGAGTGCTTGATTGTACGTTTGAACAAGTAAATGAATTAGCTCATTTTGGCTATCCGTTTCCAGTAGACGAAAAAGGGATTTCTCAGAGAACGACGCTTCAAGGGCCTGAATATATGAGGTTAATGCGGCGGCAGCTTCAAAAAGCAGGGGTTCAGATTTTGGACCATAGCCCGGCACTGGAGCTTCTTGCAGATGAACACGGTGTGGCAGGCGCTTGCGGAATCAATAATCAAACGCAAGAAACTTGGAGAGTGGAGGCTGCTGCGGTTGTGATTGCAACGGGAGGGTGTGCATTTCTAAGCGGAGCACTCGGTACAAATGTTTTAACAGGAGACGGTTACTTATTAGCTACAGAAGCAGGTGCGGCGCTTTCCGGCATGGAGTTTTCAAATGCTTATTCGATTTCGCCAGCTTTTTCTCCAATCACAAAATCTGCATTTTATAAATGGGCTACATTTTATTATGAAGACGGTACAGTGATTGAAGGAGCCGGTTCTCATAAAGGACGTTCCATCATTGCCAGAACGTTAATGACCCAGCCCGTTTATGCAAGGCTGGACAAAGCGGATGAACGTATTCAAAAAGCCATGCGCTTATCACAGCCAAATTTCTTTTTATCATTTGATCGTCTTCATATAAATCCTTTTACTCAAATGTTTCCAATCACCTTGCGCTTTGAAGGAACCGTTAGAGGAACAGGAGGTATTCACATTGCAGATGAAACGTGCAGAACCGACATTCCAGGTTTATATGCAGCCGGAGATGCGGCAACGCGCGAATTAATTTGCGGAGGATTTACCGGAGGAGGCAGCCATAATGCAGCGTGGGCTATCTCTTCAGGCTGCTGGTCAGGAAAAGCAGCGGCAGCATTTGCTGTTAAGCAAGGGCGAAATGCCGCAAATCGACATGCCAAAGGCTTATCAGAAGCGTCAGGAGTCACAAAGTCAGTAGCTTCTTCTGATGCAGCTGATACGAAAGAAATGATAGCATCGGTTCAACGCGAAGTCTTTCCGTATGATCGAAACTGGTTCCGTTCAGAAGTAAGACTGCAAGATTCACTTATGAGGTTAAATGCAGTGTGGAATGAGTTGAAAAACGGAGTTTATGATAAAGAAAGAAACATCGTGAGAAGTCGAGAGCTTGCGGCCATGACGGCAACGGCGCGATGGATGTATACAAGTGCATTAGAAAGAAAAGAAACGAGAGGAATGCACCGGCGTGACGATTTTCCGTTTATGGATTCGAAGCAACACTACCGTATTCTAAGCGGAGGCGTACAGGAAGTCTGGGCGAGACCCTTAGGTACAAAATCTTCTAATCACGTAAAGGGGGTTATTTAATGATCGAGCTTCTTAGTGAAGACCGATGTATTAACTGCAATCTTTGTGTATCCGTTTGTCCAACAAATGTCTTTGACCGCTCTCGAATGGGAGGTGCTCCTTCCATAGCTCGTCAATCCGATTGTCAAACTTGCTTTATGTGTGAACTGTACTGTCCGGTAGATGCTTTATATGTGACGCCTTTAGCTGAACAAACTGTAGAAGTAAACGAACAGCATGTAATAAACCAGCATGTAATAAACCAGCATCTGCTTGGAAGTTACCGGGAAGCTGTAGGCTGGGGAAAAGGAAGAAAATCCACCGCTTCTTCCGATCAGTCACATATCATCTTAAATAAGAAATAAAGAAAAAAGAGCGGGCAAAGCGGCTCTTTTTTCTTTACTTTTGCGTTTCACGAACCCATTTGACAATATCATTAATGACATACGAAGGAATGTTGGCTGAAACAGCATATTCATCGGGCGTGCTTTTTTCACCAGTTCCTTCTGTGAAAAAGTGGTTGAGCATTGGATAAAGCTTAAAAGAAGTGTTAGAACGCTGAGATAAGCTTTGTTTCCAGCCTTCAAAATCTTCCGTCGTTACTTGATAATCACGCGCTCCTTGTAAAAAAAGCAGAGGCGTATCCTGAGATTTTGCGACTTCTGCAGGTTGCCAGTGAGCTAAGTCATACCAAAAATAAGGCGTGCCAAGCAGGAATTCTTTTGGCGGCTGAGCTGGTGAAAAGCTTGGATCTTGTAAAATGGCAAACTGCTGTTGGAAAAAAGCAAGCTGCTCTTTCGGAAGCTGATTCAGCGATACAAGATAGGCAAATTGTTCAAGCATTAACTCTGGAAGTGTGCGGCTCGGTGCAGCAAGTAAAATAGAGCCGCGCACGCTTTTATCTGGCGTGTGATTTAAAATCCTGGGCATCATCATGCCGCCTTGACTGTGTCCTAGTATAAAAATATTGCGGCTGTCGATGCCTTTTTGTTTCGCCATTGCTTTGACTGCGAGTACGGCGTCATCCGTTGTTTCATTGTCGACGTTTATTTTACTTTCACCGGACATTTTAGCTGCATGTTCGTATGTACGCTTGTTGTAGCGTAAAACGGCGATTCCTTGAGAAGCGAGTCCTGAAGCAAGATCTCGAAACGGCTTTAAGCTCATAAACGTTTCATCTTGATCAGAAGGACCTGATCCATGAACTAAAATGACAACGGGTACATTTTGATGCTTTGAGCGTGTTGGAAGAGTGAGCGTTGCTGGAAGTTCGTAAGGTGCTTTGCCGATTTAATTCTTAGGGATGTCATAAGGCGGTGTAGAAAACGAAAACTGGCGCTCCTCCGGTACGATTCGCCAATCATCAATTTGCCGATTTTGACTAAATCGAACGGTTAAAGTAGCTGATACGTGTTCAAATTCAATTGGAATTTCTATATTTCTATGAACGGTATTGACCTCACCTTGTACAGATATACCAATCTTTTTTACAGAACCAAACTGAGCCGTTAGAGCTGACCACCATGTTTTTAGGTTGTCTTCACTCATTTTGGACTGCAGGCTGCGGGAAAAGTAGCGCTTAGCTTCTTTTGCTTTGCCGTTCGCTACATTCGTTAAAAATGCGTTTGCTCGTTTGACTTCAATTCTTGCTGAATGATGAGCCGCATTTGCCACTGCTTCAGCTTGAACAGATGAAGTGGACATAGGGAGTACTTGAAGCCCGAGTGCTAAAGAAACAGCGAGTGGAAGGGCAGCTTTTACTTTTTTCATACATCATCCTCCTTGGCGATTCTTGTACTCTATCAGTATACCAATTTTAGGTAAAAAGAGTCATGTCATTCTAAGATAAAAAAAGCCGATGCGTTATGAATATGGTAAAATAAAGAAGTTATATTATTCAGAAAATTTAAATATCTAAAAAGGAGGCGCTTTTATGAACTATGATCCGCATTATCATCCATATCCATCATCCCGAGTTCCCGTCTATGCTAAAAAAGGAATGGTAGCTACATCTCAGCCGCTTGCAGCGCAGGCAGGCCTTGATATCTTAAAAAAAGGCGGCAATGCAATTGATGCAGCAATCGCCACAGCTGCAAGCCTCACAGTGTTAGAGCCCGCGTCAAATGGAATCGGAGGAGACGCATTTGCGCTTGTTTGGACCAATGATCAGCTGTACGGACTGAATGCTAGCGGCCCTTCTCCTCAGTCTATTTCCATTGATGCGTTAAAGGAAAAAGGATACAGAGATATTCCTAAGTACGGAATGATTCCCGTTACGGTTCCCGGTGCTCCGGCTGCTTGGGCTGCTTTATCGAAGCGATTTGGCAAACTGCCTCTTTCTCAAGTACTGCAGCCTGCTATTCAGTACGCCAAAGAAGGATTTCCGCTAGCGCCTACTCTCGCGAAACAATGGAAACAAGCGTACGATACGTTCAAACGAATACATACAAGCGAAGAATTTGAGTCATGGTTTCAAACGTTTGCCCCAAATGGACGAGCACCAAAAGCAGGAGAAATGTGGTCATCCATCCACCATGCCCGTACGCTTCAGCTCATTGGCAAAACAAATGCAGAAGCGTTTTATAAAGGCGAGCTTGCGGATCGTATTGATGCATTCAGTAAAAAACACGGCGGCTTTTTATCAAAAGAAGATTTGGCTGCTTATGAGCCTGAGTGGGTGAACCCGATTTCCGCTCACTACCGTGGATATGATGTGTGGGAAATTCCTCCGAACGGTCAGGGGCTTATTGCGTTAATGGCATTAAATATCGTAAAAGGTTTTGAGCTTCAAGAAAAAGATGCTGTGAATACGTATCATAAACAAATAGAAGCGATAAAGCTTGCGTTTGCGGACGGGGAAAAATACATTACGGAAGAAGCAAAAATGAGCGTGTCTGTTAGCGAACTGCTGTCTGATACCTATGCAAGCTATCGCCGCGGCCTTATAAAAGAACATTCCCTGCAGCCTGAAGCGGGAGAACCTGTTGGAAGCGGAACAGTGTATTTAGCAACTGCTGATGAAGAAGGAAACATGGTTTCATTTATTCAAAGTAATTATATGGGCTTTGGTTCTGGAATCGTTGTGCCAGAAACGGGAATTGCCTTGCAAAACCGCGGCCACAATTTTTCAATGGATCCTGATCACGATAACTGTCTTGCTCCTAATAAAAAAACGTTTCATACCATTATTCCAGGGTTTCTCACCAAAAATAATGAGCCCGTAGGACCGTTTGGCGTGATGGGAGGCTTTATGCAGCCGCAGGGACATATGCAAGTTGTCATGAATACAATTGACTTTCATCTTCATCCTCAAGCCGCTTTAGACGCGCCAAGATGGCAGTGGAAAAAAGATAAAACGGTGCTTATTGAGCCGGCTTTTCCATCCCACGTGGCACAAGCGCTTGAACGAAAAGGACATAAAATTGAAGTAGCCGTGGATTCAATGGCATTTGGGCGCGGACAGATTATTTGGAGAGATCCTGAAAGCGGCGTGCTATGCGGAGGAAGTGAATCACGAACGGATGGATTTGTAGCTGGATGGTAACGTTTAAAAAAACACAATAGGTGGAGGAAGAAGCCCGTACTCATTAGAGTTGGGCTTCTTTCATGTCTCAACCACATGTATAAATCTCTTCCAAGAACTTAAAACTAAAACAAACATTTACGTATGTATGGATAACGTGAACTTAGGGGTTATGTACGGGAAATTTACATTAGACGCTGCTGCGTATCTTTATAAATTAACATAAGCAATAATTGAGCGTGGTGAGAACAGCCGTCTCAAGCTGCCAACTGACATGAAGGTAGGCTAACAACACTTGGTGAAAGGAGCGAAAAGGTGATGAGAAATAAAAAGTTTGAAGTGGAATTTTTACGTGTAATGCTACTTATCGCCCTGGGGATTCTCCCTTTTTTATTTAGAAAACCACCGATTAAAGACTGGCTGCTGGCCTATGTATTTAACGCCTTAACAAATGGTATTATTGATAAATTTATTGTAACTCACGGCCTTCTTCGATATCCAACTCGCTTATTGAAAAAACAGTTTAGAATTAACGTGTTGTTCGATTTTTTGCTGTATCCTATGATATCCGTCATGATTAATCAAGCTACGTATTACGATAAAGGGTTAAAAGTTTTATATAAAATTATGCTTTTTACGATCCCGATGTTTTTTATTGAATTATGGGCTGAAAAACGAACGAAGCTTATCGAATGGAAAACTGGCTGGATGTGGTACCACACCATTGCTAGCGTGACGTTAAAATCGTATCTTAATCGAATGGTGATTGGATGGATTCGAAAAGTTGAAAAGAAGCAGGAAGAAATAAAAATACAATAACAGAGGTTCTAAAAACGATGTTAGAGAGGTGAACAAAGGTGCATATTTCTATCCTTCTATGGCTGATTTTTCAAAATATCCAAAAGAAAACGTGGAAAAAAATTCACGAGCTTTATGCTGGGGGATTGTACGTGAGTTTTTTTAATATTCTTTATTACTTTCTCTGTAACGATAAATTGCTTTGGGATTTTAAATCTTCCCATCTTTCACTAAAAGGACTGCGCGTGCTGCACCTTATCTTCATTACACCTCTTATGATTTGGTCGTTTTTAGCTACGTATCCGCCCACACTCGTCAAACAGGTGAAGTATATCGCAAAATGGGTATGTACAGCTTCATTTGTAGAATGGATTGGACTCAGGTGTAAAGCCATTACCTTTAGGCACGGCTGGCATTTAGGGTGGTCAGCACTTATTTACGTAATGATGCTTATCTTCTCGAGATGGTTTCAAAAAAAGCCTTTTGCGGTCTTGCTGCTTTCGGTTTTAGCAACAGTGGTCCTCAGCGTTATCTTTAAAGTTCCAGTGAGCAAACGGATGCTAAAACATCCGCTGAAACGAATATTGACTCGGCCTTTAAAAGATCATGTGACTCAAGCTGTTGCGAATAAAGTAAAGCGAAAATGCCTGCTTCTCAAGCTGTTCTCGTAAGTTCCTGCTCTCTGTAAAGAGCAGGTTTTTAGCTTACTGGAGGAATAACGTCCGTCAGCAGCAGAATAAAAAAAATCAGGCCCACTCCGGTAAAGCTTAAAGAAGCAAGAAAATAAGCCGTCCAGCGCAAACGAAACGGATTATGTTCAATATTGGCTCCAGACATTAGCCTCATGGAATGAGTTTTATAGTGAGAATGAGCGCTGTTGCTTCCGCTGCTAAAACCAAAAAGTCAAAACTGAAAACAAAAGTCCGCTAAAAAACATAAGCTCAATAAAGCGAATAGACAAAAAAGATGAGCACGCATAGGTTAATCCATCTTCAATAAGCAGGGTAATAACAAAAACAAGCTGAGTTTTCTTCAAAAAATCTTTCCCTTTTTTCTCTTTGTCTACTTTTCATTATACAATAATTTACATGTATAAAAAGTCTCAAAAATGCTTTTATTATGATATAATGGTAATAAATGTATGGTTGAAAAAGTATTCAAAGTTCGTATGCATCACGATTATAAGCTCTTTTATAATGATGAGACTTACTATATACGCTGCGCTTAGCTTCAAGTGCGTAGAATGAAAGTGAGGAGTGTGTATGGAGTTAGGAGAGACTGTGATTGCGATACTAGCAGCGGGGGCACGTTAGAGCTTTGGTTTGCGCCTCGTAATTCTTCTTTTTTTAAAGGGTGGAAGCAAAAACTAGCCGTCATTTTACCGTTATATGCGGTTACATTCGGCATATGGTTCGTGTTTTTTTCGTAACAAAAAGTCTTACAAAAAGGAGGAATGAAAGATGGAAATCAATTCATACCTCACTCGGTTTTCATGTATGCTGATGCTCATGTTTGGAGGATTATTTATTATACGGTATGTAAAAACAGGTGACCTTTATTTAGATCAGCTTCTTGTCTTTGGAGCGGGTTTTGTTCTGTTTATCGGCTCACTTATTTGGAAAAGAAAACATCAGCAGCAAGGAAATAGAAAAGCTTGTTAATTCTATAAAACTGTGACAGTATAAAACAGATAAAAAATGTAATCTCGTGACCGTACTATTGTTTACGAGCTGGTGGAGGAAAAGAAAATGAATGTACCTAATTGTCCAAGCTGTCAATCACAGTATACATATGAAGATGGAAGCCTGTTTGTCTGCCCGGAATGTGCGCATGAATGGGGACAAGATGAAAAAACAGAAAGCACGGAAGAGCAGCTTACTGTAAAAGATGCAAACGGTAATCTTTTAAAAGACGGAGATTCAGTTACCGTCATCAAAGACTTAAAAGTAAAAGGAAGCTCATCGGTTGTAAAAATCGGAACGAAAGTAAAAAGCATTCGTTTAGTAGAAGGCGATCATAACATCGACTGCAAAATTGACGGATTTGGAGCGATGAGCTTAAAATCTCAGTTTGTGAAAAAAGCATAACGATAAAAAAGTCAGGATGAAGAAGACTTTCATCCTGACTTTTTTTATGCATTTTAACGGGTAAGGTGAAATATATAGACCATTTTGTCTATTTTAGAAGGAATTTAGCCCAATGTCCCGAACTTACATAAAGTGTATGGAATTTGGATATTAATGGAATGGTTGTCCGTTTCATGAAGTCAAAGGGGAGGGAGAAATGTGAAAAAGTTTTTAGCGTTTCAAATTTTAATTGCATTAGTAATCGGAGCTGTCATCGGGCACTTTTTTCCGGATTTCGGAATGGCTTTAAGGCCGGTAGGAGACGGGTTTATCCGCCTCATTAAAATGATTGTGGTGCCGATTGTCTTTTCAACCATCGTCATAGGTGCTGCGGGAAGCGGCAGTATGAAGCAAATGGGGAGTCTAGGATTAAAGACGATTATTTGGTTTGAAATCATTACTACCATCGTATTAGGAATTGGGCTGCTGTTAGTGAATTTGCTAAAGCCCGGAGTAGGCCTCGATCTTTCTCATCTTGTTAAAAAAGATATTGGTGAATTGTCTCAGTACACCGACAAAGTCGTAGACTTTAAACAAATGATTTTGAACATCATTCCAACAAATATCGTAGATGTGATGGCAAAAAATGATTTGCTAGCCGTGATTTTCTTTGCTATTTTATTCGGTGTTGCCGCTTCAGGAGTTGGTAAAGCATCCGAACCTGCAATGAAATTTTTTGAATCTACGGCTAAAATTATGTTTAAATTAACGCAAATTGTTATGGTCACAGCGCCTCTTGGTGTACTAGCGCTAATGGCTGCATCTGTAGGGCAATACGGCATTGCACTTCTGCTTCCAATGCTAAAGCTAATTGGAACCGTCTTTTTAGGTCTTTTTATTATTTTATTTGTTTTATTTCCGCTTGTTGGGTTTTTATTCAAATTCAACTACTTTGAAGTATTCAAAATGATTTGGGATTTGTTTCTTATCGCGTTTTCCACAACAAGTACAGAAACGGTGCTGCCACAGCTGATGGAGCGGATGGAAAGGTACGGATGTCCTAAGCGAGTCGTGTCGTTCGTTATTCCGTCGGGCCTGTCGTTAAACTGTGATGGATCTACTTTGTATTTATCCGTTTCATGCGTCTTTTTAGCACAGGCTTTTAACATCGATATGCCATTATCTCAGCAATTATTTATGATGCTTATACTGGTGATGACAAGTAAAGGAATTGCGGCTGTCCCGTCAGGTTCACTTGTCGTGCTTTTAGCAACAGCCAACGCAGTAGGTCTGCCGGCTGAAGGAGTGGCAATTATTGCAGGAGTGGACCGCATTATGGATATGGCCAGAACAGGAGTCAACGTCCCAGGCCACGCCATTGCCTGTATCGTCGTCTCGAAATGGGAAAAAGTATTCCGCACCCAAACGCCAATCCCGCCCGGATCTCACACGGAATCTCTATAAAACCAACCTCCGCTTTAGTCTATAGAGCGGGGGTTTTTTGTTAAAGTTTCAAAGGGGCAGATTAGATTTTCCATACTCATTCCTCCACAAAAAAGGGGCAGCAGCCGCTTTCGTTTAGAAAATCCCCTGTGCCGTTTTTTAATCACAGGGGATTTTCTCCATAAATGTTCACAAATTGTTCACTTACGAAGAAGGAAGATAAAAAGCTATACTAAGCCAAGTAAAAAACATGAAAAGGATGAGGAAAGTGCCAACAACTAAAAAAGAAAGTATGTATTTTGGAATGATGATGTGCGGAGGGATGGTGCTTGTGATGACGGTGTATAACATGTTAATGAATGACGTCATCGGGCATATCACGCTTGCAGAAGGTATTTTGAACTTGGTTATCACGTTTGTAGTCGCAATGGCTGTCGAAACTTTTTTCGTCGGTCCCGTAGCAAAAAAAGTAGCATTTTCACTGCCGTTTGATAAATCGAAACAGTTAAAAGTCGTGTTGATTTTGTCATCATGTATGGTGATCGGAATGGTGCTTTGCATGTCTGTATACGGGTTAATTACGATGTCACTTACAAAAGGTTTAGACGGAGAGCCGCTTCTTTCAAGCTATGCATTGATCGTTATGAAAAACTTTATCGTGGCATACCCGCTTCAGCTTCTCATCATGGGTCCTTTAGTTCGCGGACTGTTTATGAAATTTGTGAAAAAGAATCCGGCAGCTGCTTAAGCCAAAACCCTAAGAACGCCTATTTTCTTAGGGTTTTGTTATGCAAAGCTGTTTGGTAAGAAGAGAAGAAAGTCACTAAATGAAAAGTGATTTGGCGTTATTTATTTAGAAATACTTACTCTTTAAAACGTTTCAAAGTAATGCTCTCGGGTACACACAACATTAATGAGGAGGAGATAGTATGGAAGCAAAAGCAAAGAATGTTGTGGGAATATACGAAACGGAACAAGACGCAGTTCATGCCGTAGAGAGTTTAAAAAAAGAAGGGTATGCATCGGAGGAAATTTCTATCATCGGCAAACATAAAAAGACCAAAAACGTTCAGAAAGAAACGAATACAAAAGCAGAAGGAGCAGCAACTGGAGCACTTACCGGAGGTACGCTAGGGAGCTTGACCGGAATATTAGCAGGTGCCGGCGCTCTTGCCATACCGGGAATAGGTCCAATTGTGGCGGCTGGTCCGATTGTAGCTACATTAACAGGTGCGGCAGCTGGTGCGAGCGTAGGAGGTCTGTCTGGTATTTTAGTAAGTATGGGAATTCCAAAACAGCAGGCCGAACAATATAATGATTCAGTCAAAGAAGGCAGCTTGCTTGTTTTAGTAGACAAAGAAGACTCAGATCATGATGGAAACCCGAAAGCTCCTTTAACCGGAATGATTTTATAGAACGTATGATATGTAGGAGAAATCTGTCGCAGTGCGGCAGATTTTTTTATGCACTGATTTAAACACATTAACCGAACAATAATATTCCATAATAGTTAAAAATATCAAAATATGTCATGGTGTATCGAATAATAATATGCCTTAAATTATAATGTAATATTATTGTAACAATAATGTATTTATTGTTTTATTTTGGGATTGAAATCTTGATGAAAGCTTTAATAGAAGGATTTACGCGCAAATTTCATCCAATAATTAACTGTTAATTATTATACGTAGTAGAATAATTTTCTAATTTATTTTCAGAAATTACTTTTTAGCAAATTATTCATGTTTGAAAGAGGGCTAAAAAGTATATTTCAAAAGTATGTTTACTTAAAAAGTTAAGCAGGTTCATTAGTAGCATCATTCATTTAGCTAAATTTCGAAAGGAGCTGCTAAAAATGAGTATTCAAAAAAGTACAGATAGTTCTAGTTTAGCAGAAGTGATTGATCGAATTCTCGACAAAGGGATTGTCATCGATGCTTTTGCCCGAGTATCACTCGTAGGAATTGAAATTTTAACGATTGAAGCACGAGTCGTTATTGCAAGTGTCGATACGTGGCTTCGCTACGCAGAAGCCGTTGGGTTATTAACCGACAAAGTAGAGGAAGAAGGGCTGCCTGGCCGAACAGAGGAGCGAGGAGCAGGGCTTAGCTTTTAAGTCTTTTAATCGTAAGGAAATTCATTAAATAAATAATAATAAGAGAAAAGAGGATGAAACATGTCAACAACTGATAACAATGTGCAAAGTGAAAAACAAGAAAATCAGCAGCAGGAAGAAAAAACGCAAAACTCTTTAAATCTTGCTATTTTAGGAGGCGTAGTAGGAGCGGGAATTGGACTTCTTTCAAGTCCTCAAACGAGTAAAAAAGTACTCAGCCGCTTAGGACAATCAGAAATTGTACGTGCGACAGGACAAGAGTTAAGAAGAAACGCACAGGATATTCTAACGCAGCAAGCGATGGGAGCATTAAGGCAGACGGCTACAGGATATCTTGAAAAAGACAATTTAAGCAAGCTGCTGGCACCTAAAAAGAAAAAAGATGATGCATCAAATGAACAGGGCGATTCGCAGGAAGAAGTCAGCCAAAGCGCAGAAATGGAAACGTCTCAGTACGAAGAGCTAAAAGAAGAAAATAAAAATATGAATGACCAGCTGCAGCGCATTGAAGAGATGCTAAACAAACTCATGGACGCGAAGAAGTAAGATATCCGTCCTGAAGGGGAATTTCATGGATAAAAAAGATGTGGAGAAAGCAGCCTTAAAAGCAGGAAAAAAGATCATCGATCATACGCCTGAACCTGTTAAGGAAAAGGTAGAAGAAAAGGTTAAAGAAAAAGCGAAAGAAAAATTTGTCGAAAAAACTGAAGGGAAACTGCAGGAAAAAGCAAATGAAGCGTCAGAAAAACTGCAGGAAACAAAAGAAAAAAATGCCCAAAAGGTACACGGCAAAGGGGAAGACGCAAAAGAAAAGCTCCAAGACGTCTTACTATCAGTAAAAGATAAGCTTAGCGATGTGAAAGAAGCTGGAGAAAACTTTCAAGAAAAAGTTTCTTCTTCAGACGATAAAGAGAAGTCAAAAAATAAGCGGAAAATAAAAGGCGTAAATCAGATTAAAAAAGCAACGGATATTAAAAGCTCTACTAAGATTAAAAGTTCTAATGATATTAAATCATCTACAGATTTAAAAACAATGGGATCATAAGCGAAAGGAGAAATGAGATATGTCTATTCAAAAAAGTACTAATAGTTCAAGTTTAGCAGAAGTCATTGACCGTATTTTAGATAAAGGAATTGTTATTGATGCTTTTGCAAGAGTTTCTGTTGTAGGAATTGAAATTTTAACGATTGAAGCGCGAGTGGTTATTGCCAGTGTTGATACATGGTTACGCTATGCAGAAGCAGTAGGGCTTCTTCGTGACGACGTAGAAGAAAACGGTCTTCCTGAACGTTCAAATTCAAGTGAAGGGCAGCCGCGTTTTAGTATTTAATATGAAGTGGTATGGAACCTTCCTTTTTTGAGGGTGGTTCCAGCTTTTAGATCTAACTATTGGAGGCTACTAAAAATGGAAATTAAAAAAATTATGCAAGCCGTGAACGACTTTTTCGGTGAACACGTAGCTCCTCCTCATAAAATTACCTCGGTGGAAGCTACTGAAGATGAAGGTTGGAGAGTTATTGTTGAAGTCATTGAAGAGCGAGAATATATGAAAAAATACGCCAAAGATGAAATGCTCGGAACGTACGAGTGCTTTGTAAATAAAGAAAAAGAAGTCATTTCATTCAAACGACTCGACGTCAGATATAGAAGCGCCATTGGCATTGAAGCATAAACGATAAGATGGCAGGAGGAACGTAAAAATGACCGTCTTAACAGACAAAAGGAAAAAAGGCAGTGGAGCTTTTATACAAGATGACGAGACAAAAGAGGTTCTTTCAAGAGCGCTGAGCTATTTAAAATCCGGCTATTCCATTCATTTTACAGGTCCTGCCGGCGGAGGCAAAACCTCTTTAGCGCGAGCGCTTGCTAAAAAGAGAAAGCGTCCTGTAATGCTGATGCACGGGAATCACGAGCTCAACAACAAAGATTTAATTGGCGATTTTACGGGATACACGAGCAAAAAAGTAATCGACCAGTACGTTCGTTCTGTCTATAAAAAAGATGAACAAGTGAGTGAAAACTGGCAGGATGGCCGATTGCTTGAAGCTGTAAAAAATGGCTATACGCTGATTTACGACGAATTTACTCGTTCTAAGCCTGCGACGAATAATATCTTTCTATCGATATTAGAAGAAGGCGTGCTGCCGCTGTATGGAGTAAAAATGACCGATCCTTTTGTGCGCGTGCATCCCGATTTCCGCGTCATCTTCACAAGCAATCCAGCTGAGTATGCCGGCGTATATGATACGCAAGATGCGCTTCTCGACAGGTTAATTACCATGTTTATTGATTATAAAGACATCGACAGAGAGACAGCGATTTTAACGGAGAAAACGGACGTAGAAGAAGATGAAGCGCGCACAATTGTAACGCTCGTAGCAAACGTGCGAAACCGCTCTGGAGACGAAAACAGCAGCGGACTTAGCCTGCGGGCTTCGCTTATGATCGCTACCCTTGCCACGCAGCAAGACATTCCTATCGATGGAAGTGACGAAGATTTTCAAACGTTATGTATCGATATTTTGCATCATCCGCTTACCAAATGTTTGGATGAAGAAAATGCAAAAAGCAAAGCCGAAAAAATCATTTTAGAAGAATGTAAGAATATAGACACTGAAGAAAAGTAAAGGAGCTTGAAAACATGAGTGAAACAAACGAAACAGGTATTTATATTTTTAGCGCCATTCAAACGGATAAAGACGAAGAATTTGGTGCCGTGGAAGTAGAAGGAACAAAAGCTGAAACATTCTTGATTCGCTACAAAGACGCGGCTATGATAGCAGCTGAAGTACCGATGAAAATTTATCATCCTAATCGCCAAAATTTATTAATGCATCAAAACGCAGTAGCAGCGATTATGGACAAGAACGATACGGTTATTCCAATCAGCTTTGGGAATGTATTCAAATCAAAAGAAGACGTAAAAGTTCTTTTGGAAAACCTTTATCCGCAGTTTGAAAAGCTGTTTCCAGCGATCAAAGGAAAAATTGAAGTCGGTTTAAAAGTAATTGGTAAAAAAGAATGGCTTGAGAAAAAAGTAAACGAAAATCCTGAACTTGAGAAAGTATCAGCATCCGTAAAAGGAAAATCAGAAGCAGCCGGTTATTATGAGCGTATTCAACTTGGAGGAATGGCTCAAAAGATGTTTACTTCCCTGCAAAAAGAAGTCAAGACAGATGTGTTTTCTCCGCTTGAAGAAGCAGCGGAAGCAGCAAAAGCAAATGAGCCAACGGGCGAAACGATGCTTTTAAACGCGTCTTTCTTAATTAACCGAGAAGATGAAGCGAAGTTTGATGAAAAAGTAAATGAAGCGCATGAAAACTGGAAAGACAAAGCCGATTTTCATTACAGCGGTCCTTGGCCTGCTTATAATTTTGTGAACATTCGCCTAAAAGTAGAAGAGAAATAACGTGCTTCACAAATTAGTAACCGCACCCATTAACCTTGTAGTGAAAATCGGCGAAAAAGTACAGGAAGAAGCTGATAAACAGCTATATGACCTTCCGACGATTCAGCAAAAACTCATTCAGCTTCAAATGATGTTTGAGCTTGGTGAAATTCCGGAAGAAGCGTTTCAAGAAAAAGAAGATGAATTGTTAATGAGGTACGAAATTGCGAAACGCAGAGAAATTGAACAATGGGAAGAGCTAACACAAAAAAGAAATGAGGAATCCTAGATGGGAGAATTACTGTATTTATACGGTTTAATTCCAACAAAAGAAGCAGCAGCCATAGAGCCGTTTCCATCTTATAAGGGGTTTGACGGAGAACATTCACTGTACCCAATTGCGTTTGATCAGGTGACGGCTGTAGTTTCTAAGCTGGATGCTGACACCTATTCAGAAAAAGTGATTCAAGAAAAAATGGAGCAGGATATGAGCTGGCTGCAGGAAAAAGCATTTCATCATCACGAGACGGTAGCCGCTTTGTACGAAGAATTTACGATCATTCCATTAAAATTTTGTACCATTTATAAAGGTGAAGAAAGTCTGCAGGCAGCTATTGAGATTAACAAAGAAAAGATAGAGAATTCACTGACGTTGCTTCAAGGAAATGAAGAGTGGAACGTGAAAATTTACTGTGATGATACGGAGCTTAAAAAAGGGATCAGCGAAACGAATGAAAGCGTGAAAGCGAAAAAACAAGAAATTAGTCACTTATCACCAGGAAGACAGTTTTTTGAAAAGAAAAAAATAGATCAACTGATTGAAAAAGAATTAGAACTTCACAAAAACAAAGTGTGTGAAGAGATACATGACAAGCTAAAAGAATTATCGCTTTATGACTCTGTTAAAAAGAATTGGAGCAAAGACGTAACTGGCGCAGCTGAACAGATGGCGTGGAACAGCGTGTTTCTTCTCCCGTCTCTGCAGATTACTAAGTTCATAAACGAAATAGAAGAGCTTCAGCAAAGGCTTGAAAATAAAGGCTGGAAGTTTGAAGTGACGGGACCATGGCCGCCCTATCATTTCTCGAGCTTTGCGTAAAGTGAGGAATTAACATTATGTCTCTTAAACAATCCATGGAGAATAAAGATATTGCTCTTATTGATATTTTAGATGTCATTTTAGATAAAGGAGTCGCCATTAAAGGAGACTTAATCATTTCCATAGCTGGCGTCGATTTAGTGTATTTGGATTTGCGGGTGCTTATTTCTTCGGTTGAAACGCTTGTGCAAGCAAAAGAAGGAAATCGCAAACCAATCACTTCTGAACAATTTGATAAACAAAAGGAGGAATTAATGGATGCAACCGGTCAGCCAAGCAAATGGACGAATCCACTTGGATCCTGATCAAGCTGAACAAGGCTTAGCGCAGCTTGTGATGACAGTTATTGAGCTATTGAGGCAAATCGTTGAACGTCATGCCATGAGGCGGGTGGAGGGTGGAACGTTGACGGACGAACAAATTGAAAACTTAGGAATTGCACTAATGAACTTAGAAGAAAAAATGGACGAGTTGAAAGAGGTGTTCGGTCTGGATGCAGAAGATTTAAATATTGATCTTGGACCGCTAGGCAGCCTGCTTTAAGCGGTCAGTAGGAGGAACAGTATGGCAGTCGAACATAATATGCAGTCAAGTACGATTGTAGATGTGCTCGAAAAGATTTTGGATAAAGGAGTCGTTATAGCGGGGGACATCACCGTAGGAATTGCAGATGTCGAGCTATTAACGATAAAGATCCGCTTGATTGTGGCTTCGGTTGATAAGGCAAAAGAAATCGGCATGGACTGGTGGGAAAATGATCCGTATCTCAGTTCAAAAGGAGCCAATAACAAAGCGCTCGAAGAAGAAAATAAAATGCTGCATGAGCGGTTAAAAACGCTTGAAGAAAAAATAGAAACGAAACGTTAAAAACTGTACGCTACTTAAAAAATGGAGGGATTTACAATGGCAACTGAAACAAAATTAGATAACACACAGGCAGAAAACAAGGAAAATAAAAATGCGGAAAACGGTTCAAAAGAAAAGAACGGTTCAAAAGCAAGCAAAACAACAAGCAGCGGGCCAATCAAACGAGCGGTAGCAGGAGGCATCATCGGTGCAACGATTGGATATGTATCGACTCCTGAAAATCGAAAAAGTCTCCTTGACCGCATTGATACAGACGAATTAAAAAGCAAAGCATCTGATTTAGGAACAAAGGTAAAAGAAAAATCAAAAAGCAGCGTGGCCAGCCTGAAAACATCTGCGGGAAGCTTGTTTAAAAAAGATAAAGATAAATCAAAAGATGATGAAGAAAACGTAAATTCTTCTAGTAGCGAAACAGAAGACGATAACGTTCAAGAGTACGACGAGTTAAAAGAAGAAAATCAAACTCTTCAAGATCGCTTATCACAGCTTGAAGAAAAAATGAACATGCTTGTTGAGCTTAGCCTCAATAAAAATCAAGACGAAGAAGCGGAAGATACAGATTCCGACGAAGAAGAGAACGATGAGAACGATGAAAACAATGAAAACGAGCAGGACGATGAAAACGAAGAAGAAACATCTAAGCCACGTAAAAAGGATAAAAAAGAAGCTGAGCAAGAAGAGGAAGAAGAAAGTGAAAGTGACGAAGACAGCGAGGAAGAAGAGGAAGATTCTCGCTCAAACAAAAAAAATAAAAAAGTAAAAACAGAAGAAGAAGACGAAGATGAAAGCGAAGAAGAAAAAAAGGAAGCGAAACCAAAAAAGTCAACAGCTAAAAAATCAAAAAATACAAAAGCAAAGAAAAACACGGACGAAGAAGATGATGAAGCAACATCTCTTTCTAGTGAAGACGATACAACAGCCTAAGACGTAAAGGAGGAAAGAAAGACATGAGTACAGGCCCTTCTTTTTCAACTAAAGACAATACGCTTGAATACTTTGTGAAAGCTTCTAATAAACACGGCTTTTCACTTGATATTTCATTAAATGTAAACGGCGCTGTGATTTCCGGTACCATGATTTCAGCAAAAGAATACTTTGATTACTTAAGCGAAACGTTTGAAGAAGGCAGTGAAGTGGCTCAGGCGCTAAGCGAACAATTCTCTTTAGCAAGCGAAGCGAGCGAATCAAACGGAGAAGCAGAAGCCCATTTTATTCATTTGAAAAATACAAAGATTTACTGTGGAGACAGTAAATCTACTCCTTCTAAAGGCAAGATCTTTTGGAGAGGGAAAATAGCAGAAGTAGACGGGTTTTTCTTAGGAAAGATTTCTGATGCAAAATCAACGAGTAAAAAGAGTTCATAAAAAACGGCGGGGTGATTGCCCCGCCGTTTTTTAGTGATGTGATGAGATGTGCAGCTTCTTTTTTCGATACATGAGCGGAGTCATCTTCATTTCTTTTCGAAACTGATTAATAAAATAGCTTGTACTATTAAACCCTACTTGATAGGCGACTTCCGTCACATTTGCTTCTGCTTGCTGCAGCATAACTAAGCTTTGCTGAATTCGATAGTTTAATACATAGGTCAAAGGCGATTTTTTTAACATTTTCTTAAAATATCGACAGCATTCAGAACGGCTCAATTGTCCGGCTTTGGCAATATCATCGAGCGTAATCTTTTCAGCAAAGTGCAAATGAATCCAATTGAGCATTTGCTTCATCCGCTGATTTTTGATCATTTCTTTTTCATTGTATTTCAGCTGCAACCCGTTAAAAATTAAATTTTTCCACAGTATGCTGAGTTCAGAGGCAATCTCTATTTCATAGTGGTGTGGCTGCTTATGAATCCATGTGTGTATCTTATGTATAGACTCTAACACGTTATTTCCCCAGGCTTGCTTTGGACTGATGAATAGATGTGATAGATTCGTTGCATGAATGTAGGGATAAACGTAATTTGTAAAAAGCTCTTGCGGCACAAGAAAATGAGGAGAAACATTTAAACAAATGTACACGCAGCCGGATTTGTTTATATCTTCAGTCATATGAAGACATCCGCTGTTAATAAACAGTCCGTAGCCTTGTTTTACAGTCACGGTTTTTTCATTTATTTGAAAAGACGCATCACCTTTTATAACGAATACAAATTGAAGCTCATCATGCCAGTGAAGAGGGATGTAGCCGTTTATGTGATCGCCGATCGTCGTTTGATAACATGCTACTGGTAGCTCAACGGTGCGATGGGTCGTTAGCTCTTTTAAGTTTTCATCAATTTTAAAATGGGCTGCTGGCATACATGGTCACCTCAATATATTTATATTTTTTAATGCAATATGCGTATTTTCCGCCCCGTTTTTCACTTATTATAACACTATTCTTATAATAAAAGTGAGGGATGAAAGATGAACGATCTCAGCAGAAAAAAAGGGTTCTTCTTTGTAACAACTGGAGCTATATGTTGGGGGATGGGAGGAACGGTTGCTCAAAAGCTTTTTCAAGAATTTGAAATCAGTGTAGACTGGCTTGTTTCAGTACGGCTGCTCATTGCGGGTTTTTTGCTGCTAATGATTTCATGTATAAAAAGTAATCGTTCTCACATACTTGGAGTATGGAAGAACCGAAAGTCAGCTTTTCAGCTCGTCGTTTTTGCCATAGTTGGTATGCTTGCCGTTCAGTATACGTATATGGCTTCTATTAAGCATGGAAATGCAGCAGTAGCTACGCTGCTGCAGTATTTATCACCGGTGATGATTATCATCTATTTGCTTTTGCGCAAGCAGTCTATATTTACGCGACAAGACGTCATCACTGTTTTGCTGGCACTGGGGGGCTGCTTTTTTTTATTAACAAACGGCTCTATTTCTCAGCTGTCTGTTCCTGTATCTGCCGTTGTTTGGGGAGTGCTGTCAGGCGTAGCGGCTGCTTTTTATACGCTGTATGCGGTGCCGCTGATTAAAAAGTACAGTTCGCTTGTCATCGTTGGCTGGTCAATGGTAATTGGGGGAAGCGTAATGAGCTTTATTCATCCTCCTTGGGAAGCGTCAAGCTTATCACCAATAACCTGCGGATATATTTTATTTGTCATTATTTTTGGCACGATGCTTGCTTTTTGGTTTTATGTAGAAAGCCTGCAAAGTCTTTTACCTAAAGAAACGAGTTTGCTTGGAAGTTTAGAGCCTTTAGCCGCTGTTATTACAACCGTTGTTTGGCTGAAAGAGCCTTTTGGTTTTTATCAATGGATTGGCACAGCTTTTATTATTGGATTAGTTCTATTACTCACACGAACGAAACAAACATCTTCTGAGACGACACTTTCAGCATAAATGGGGGCTTGCTAAAAGAAGAAGCAAAAAAATGTCACTTTGCCGCCGAATCTGTAGAAACTCGTTTGACTTTTAAAATCTTTACATATTGAATAAACACTCTTTCTTTTGTAGAGACATTTAATTTAGCAAGTCTTGATGCGTCATCTCGGTTTTTAGCAGATTCTATCACAAAAGTTCCTTTGATTTTGGCTTCATCTTTTAGAACGGAATACTGTATTTCAAATCGTTTTGCTTTCGTTTTCTGCATAGTGATTGATAAGCTCCTTTGCCTGATAGATTAATGTATTGCTATGAAATAAGCTTCGATAAAAAGGAAGAAAACAACGTAACATATACTACTAAATGAAATGCACAGCGGCAGTGACTTTTATCACACCACAACCTAGTATTTCATCTTTTTACCAAAAAAGATAGGGTGTTTTACCGTCGTTGCTTATAAAATCTTTTATTCTTTCTGCTTGACCTAGAGTTAACTCTATGGTTTATCTTGTAGTAGTATCATTTCAAGGAGGGGCTTTATATGAAGTATCATACAATTGCTAATACTGACTTACACGTATCAAATTTAATTATGGGAAATATGCGTTTAACAGAGCTTTCTTTACAAGAAGCAGAGAAGCTAATCCGCACAGCGATGGAAGAAGAAATTAACTTTTTTGACCATGCTGATATTTACGGTCCTGATTATGTAGGACAATGCGAAGAGTATTTTGCAAACGCTATACAAATGAATTCAAGTCTTCGTGAGAAAATGGTGATTCAAAGTAAATGCGGCATTAACTCAGTGAAAAATTACTATGACTTTTCAAAGAAGCATATTATAGACTCTGTTAACGGCAGCTTAGAGCGTTTGAAAACAGATTACTTAGATCTTTTATTACTTCATCGCCCAGATCCGCTAATGGATCCTGAAGAAGTAGCAGAAGCGTTTAATGAGCTTCAAAGCAGCGGAAAGGTACGTCACTTTGGTGTGTCGAACCACAACCCAGCGCAAATTCAGCTGCTTGAAAAATACATCGGCCAAAAGCTTGTCGTAAACCAAGTGCAGTTCAGCATCGCACATACGCCAATCATTGACTCTGGTATTTCTTTAAATATGGGCATCGACCAAGCTGTGAACCGCGACAGCAGCGTGCTTGAATATTGCCGTTTAAATGATATAACGCTTCAAGCGTGGTCGCCATTCCAAAACGGATTTTTCGAAGGACCTTTCCTAGGCGATAAAGAGAAATTTGGAAAGCTAAACGAAGTGATTGATCGTATCGCAAGTAAATATAGCGTGACGAATACAGCGATTGCCGTTGCGTGGATCACAACTCATCCTGCAAATATTCAAGTAGTGCTTGGTACTACAAATATTCAGCGTATGAAAGATGCAAGTAAAGGTTCAGAAATCAAGTTAACGCGCGAAGAGTGGTACGATATTTATAAAGCCGCTGGCAACATGGTGCCTTAAGCGCTGCAGTTCTTAAAATAAAGCAGGTAACTCCGTTCGGATATGGAACGGAGTTACCTGCGTTTTACGATAAGTAACTACTGGTTAAGCTAGAAAAAGATTTAGCAGTAGCTCAATTATTTTTGTGACGCCAAGACCTAACAAAAAGGCAATAAAACCGCCAATTACAATGGTAAGCATCATGCGAGCAGTATTCATCGTATTCATCCTTTCAGGTTTAAATATATGTTGCTTGCTGCTTGTACAAAAAATCTGCAGCATAAAGAGCTCAATGAAGAAGACTATAAAAGAATAAACCCTCGAGATAACTAGAGGTCAAGACAAACTCATCATGTTTTTCTGAGAAGTTTAAGGTGTAGGAGGAAGCAGTATGACGTATACCATTTCACAAGTTGCAAAGAAATTGAACGTGACAATTTATACCATTCGCTATTATGATAAAGAAGGGCTTTTTCCATTTTTAGATCGTACAGCGTCAGGGAATCGTATTTTTAAAGAACAAGATATTGAATGGATTGATTTAATTTGCTGCTTAAAAAGCACAGGTATGCAAATCAAGGACATTCGGACGCTTATTGAAAACTGTACGCTTGAAAATGCCGTGCTTGATAAAAGTCTGCAAATGCTGATGGATCATAAAAAAGCGGTACAAAAAGAAATCGAAGAAATCCATCACAAGCTTGAGACGATTGATTATAAAATTAAGCACCTGCCGGAAATGTACGAGCGAATTGTTAACAAGCCTTCAAACTAAACAAAAAAGGAAGCATAAAAATGATCGAAAAAGTAGTACCTCTCACTGGAGAGAATATGCAGCAGTGCATTAACTTGTATATGAATGTATTTACAAAAAAACCTTGGAATGAGCCTTGGACAGAGAAATCAGCTAGAGAAAGGCTGACTGATTTACTGAACACACCTAAATTTATAGGTTATTTATTTTATGACCAAGGAGATTTGATTGGAATGATTGCAGGTCACGCGAAAAAATCATACAGCGGTATGACCTTTTACGTGGCCGAGCTTTGCGTCAGCGCAAGCGTGCAAGGAAAAGGATATGGTTCAGCTATCTTAAGCCGGTTTGAGAATGAACTTCAAAGACACAATATCAACAGCTTGTATCTCTTGACGGCGACTGGAGGAGCTGCACAGGCGTTTTATGAAAGAAACGGCTATACTGTAAATGATCAGCGCGTTGTCTTGAAAAAAACGTTTGTTTAATGTTTAGCATCTACATAGAGCAGGAAGAGAGTTGCGGAGTGACTCTCTTTTTAATTAATCTTTTTATCTTCTATTAATATGTAGAAGAAAAGGAACTATGAACAAGAAAAATAAGATGATGGGAAGAAGTAGACAAGAAACGGCAGATTAAAAAATCCATTTTTTTACGTTAGTCTTATTATTATCCGGTTCATAAGCACATTTAAAAACAGTGCCCATTATGTGGACACTGCTTTTTCATAATAAAGTGGAAAGCTAGCTTTTGGTAAAAAAATTAGTGGAAATGAAGCTGTTCATCATTATTTCTAATGATTAGCAACCGCCAAATCCTCCCCAGCAAGCACAGCCGATGATGATTAATAAAATGAATAATACGATGATTAAAGCAAAGCCACTGCCAAACCCGCAGCCGCCGCCGTAACCGTAACCGCCATAACCACAGCCACCATAGAAGCCCATATATTTCACCTCCAAGTTCTGAGTACATTTTTAACATATGCCTGAAATGCAAAAGTGCTCCAAAAATATCCAATGATTTCAATGAAAATAAAAAAAGATAAGAAAATAGGATGGACACGGTACTTTTTTTCACTTTCTACATAGGATGAATCATCCCAAGATCTCATATATGAGCCCCCATGTTATAACGAAGCAGGCTAATACCACTTCCTCCTTAGCCTGCGTACATAATGAAAAAGAAGCCGAAGAATTTTTTCTTCGGCTTCTTATTTTTTACTATGAAATAAACACGTTAGTACTTTCCGTATACCATTCTAAGTCAGGATCCGCTTCTTTTTGTATGTATTAGGTACTAAAGAGAAATCAAGCTCATTTTCATATAAATCTAGTAATTTGCTTTTTTTCGTAATTCTTTTCCCTTATTTTCAGCATAACCAAGATATTTGCCTAAGACAGCGAATAGGTAAATGCATATTCATGAGTGAAAGCAAAAACAAAAAAACGGAGGTTTCTCTTATGAATTCAGAAATGCATTTTTTACCTACTATGTATTCTCAAGATCATCATCAACTTCAACACGCAGATGAAAGGTTTATTGGCAGACCGTTTGGTTTCGGACGCCCGTTTGGCTTTGGCAGACCATTCGGCTTTGGCTTTGGGGGTCCATTTTTAGGAGGATTAGCAGGAGGGCTAGTAGCAGGCTCACTGTTATCACCATACGGCTATGGTGGCTACGGCTACGGTTACGGTGGTTATCCGTATGGCGGTTACGGCGGCTACGGCTTTGGCTGCGGCTGTTAAACGCAAGTAAAAGAAAAATCTCAGAAGAAGTATTTTTTACATCATTCTTTTCTATAAAGAAGTCTGTTTTGGAACGTAAGGCTTTATATCCATCCGCAGTTAATCAGAGCGTGCACCCCACTTAATATAAAAAACCATCTGGTGATTTTCCAGGTGGCTTTTGCGTGGAGTTTTTTATGTAGTGAAGAAGTTATATATTTACGCACTTACTGGAGGTCTGTGTCTAAAGCAGAAGATCACAACATGATGTTTATCAATACTTTAGTCGTCCACTTTATATGCTCATGGTATTAAGAGTCATGATTAATTCTATTGTATAGAAGATTAGTTTAATGAATGGCTTCTTTAATCACTTGACCTCTACGTTAATAACCTGCTTACTACTCTCGAAAAGCTTAACCCACATACTTTCATCCTGCTGCATGCAAAAATTAGCTTATATTGGGCATAATACAGAGAAGAAAGGAGGCGTTTGCATGGATTTATTATCTGGAAACCCTTATTGGCAGACAACTGTAGCGAAGCCGCCTGTATACCCATCTCTAGAGGAAGATATTGAGTGCGATGTTCTTATTATTGGAGGAGGAAGTTCAGGTGCACAATGTGCTTACTATTTATGTGAGCAGGGACTTGATGTTGTGGTTGTTGATAAACGTAAAGCAGGGCATGGAAGTACAATTGTAAATACCTCTCTTATTCAATATTTAGGAGATAAATTGTTTTACGAATTAGTCAACACGTTTGGAGAAGAAAAAACAGTCCGTCATTATAAGCTGTGCGAACAGGCTATTACAGATATTGAGGAAGCAGCTAAAAAGCTTCCGATTAATGCAGAATTTATAAGAAGAGACAGCTTGTATTATGCAAGTTATGAAGAAGATATCACGAAGATAAATAAAGACTATTTTTATATGCAAAAGCATGGATTTGAAGCTGAAATCTTATCAGAAGACCAAATTGAAAAAGACTATGGATTTAAAAAACGAATGGCAATGCTTATTAAAAATGATGCAGAGCTGAACCCTTACAGCTTTACACTCGGTCTGTTAGAGTATGGAAAACAGCATGGGGTTCGGATGTTTGAAGAAACAGAAATTGTCGGTCAAAAGTTAGAAAAAGATGAAGCTGTATTTTTCACTAAAAATAAATCACAAATCAAGGCTAAATATGTCATTATGGCAGGAGGCTATGAAAATCAAGAATTTAAGAGAGAGAAAAAAGCTGTACTCACAAGTTCCTATGCTATCGTTACGACTCCTGTAAAGGATTTTACAGGATGGAAAAATCAAAATTTAATTTGGGAAACCGCTCGACCGTATATTTACATGAGAACAACTTCCGATAATCGGGTCATTATAGGCGGTCTTGATGAAAACACGATTGTGCCGCAAGAACGTGATGCCAAACTCGTTCATAAAAGAGACAAACTTTTAAAAGAGTTCAATAAGCTTTTTCCTCATCTTCAAGTTGAAGCTGATTATTACATAAGCGCTTATTACGGAGGCACTCATGACGGGCTTCCCCTTATCGGAATATATGACGAAATGCCTAACTGTTACTTTCTAAGCGGATATGGAGATAACGGAACGGTGTATAATATGGTGCTAGCTAAAATCATAGCAGAACATATTACAACGAAGAAAAGCAGTGATTTAGAACTTTACATTCAAACGAGAAAAGTTTAATATGTGAGAAAATGGAAGGTTTTTAAAAAAGCCTTCTTTTTTTTACATATATTTCTTGAAGTAGAGGAGAGACATAGTATGATAGAGGGTCACTCTATTTATTTACGCCCGTTAACTGTCAGCGATGCGCATGACAGCCTTCGGTTACAAAAGGACAATCGCGGCTTTTTTGAACAGTTTTCTATGATTCGAGAGCATTCTTTTTATACGTTGGAAAGCCAAGTAGAAAAAATTCAGCGTCATGAAGAGAATAGGAAAAACGATGAAGAATACTATTTTGGTCTTTTTCACAAAGAGAATAATAAGTTGATTGGCACCATTAGTCTTTTTCAAGTGCTGCGCGGATCTTTACAAAGCGCGTTTATCGGCTATTTTCTAGATCAGCATCATAATGGAAAAGGGTACGCAACAGAAGCTGTAAAAGTACTTGTTGGCTATGCGTTTGAAGAGCTGCATCTTCACCGCATTGAAGCCGGCGTCATGCCACGTAATTTGCCTTCTCAGCGCGTACTCGAAAAAGCAGGGTTTCATAGGGAAGGAATTGCTAGAAAAAATGTAAATATTAATGGCATATGGGAAGACCATCAAGTCTTGGCTATCCTTAACCCTAATGATGAAATAGAAGAAATAAACGAGTTCTTAAAATTTTGATATACGTTTTTACATTTAAAATTTATAATGAGAATAAGAGAATAGAACAGTCTATATTTAAATAGTAGGTGACTAAGGTAATGGAAGAGAGGAACATCAATGAAAAAGCCGTTTGGGATGTATTGCAGATGGCTAGCGAAGTAGTCGGAAGCAGGACGCTGTTTGTAGGGATTTTCGACGAACAATTTTCAGTTATGAAAGCCTTTAATAAAGAAGGGGGCAGCCTTGTAGAGGATGGACTGACGCTGCCGTTAGAGCTTGCGGTATGCAACTTAGTCACGTGTGATGAACCCCTTGTTATTCCCAATACAATACGCGATGTTAGAACGTCTAATTTAGCCATCATTGATGGTGCTCGGGTAGGTTCTTATTTAGGAACACCTATCGTGCTAGAAGACGGGAGAATGTTTGGTACCTTATGCGCGGTCGATCCGGATCCTTATCAGTTTAGCGAAAGTGAAATTCAAGGGTTAAACCGGCTGGCTGGTATTTTGTCTCATATTATTTATAAAAATCAAGCGGCTGTTTTGCCGAAAATTGAAGAGAAAATTCTGCAGCTTGATAAACTGGCGCTCGTAGGGCAGCTAGCAGCAGGGTTAGCGCATGAGATTCGAAACCCGATGCAGTCGGTGCGCGGCTTTATCCAATTTCTATTTAATGAAAATGAACAGGCAGAGCCTTTTCAAAAAATTGTTCTTGATGAACTGGATCGTATGAATGAACTCATTAACAACTTCTTGCTTGTTACGCAGCCAACAGCGCCTAAAAAAGAAATCGTATCGATTGTAGAAGTTATTCATGATACCGTTGCTTTCTTGAAAAGTGAAGCTGCGCTGTATAATGTCGAAATGAACGTAAGAATAGAAGGAGCCATTCCGCTTGTATCAATCGATCCTGCTCAAATGAGACAAGTGTTTATGAATCTTTTGAAAAACGCCATTGAAGCAATGGAGAAAAAGAAACGCGGCGAAGTAAATCTTATTATCAAAGAATGGGAAGGTTGGGCTCTTATTGACATTCAAGATACCGGCTCTGGCATTCCGCTATCCATTATTAATAAAGTAGGAAATCCATTTTTCTCAACAAAAGATGGAACAGGCATGGGGCTAGGGCTTTCTATTTGTAAAACGATCATCAACGAGCATAACGGTAAGCTTGCGATTGAAAGTGATGAGAACGGGACGGTAGTGACGGTGAAGCTGCCTTTGACGCTTTAAGATAAAACAAAAAAGAAAGGAGAGCAAGCACTCATCCTTTCTTTTTTGCTGACCTTTTTAATATGCTGAACTGTCTTCAATCCAATATTCATAGTCTTCCGCATCTTTTTTATTTAACTTTTTGCCGTTGATGTAAATTTTGTCCCATTCGTAAATTTGTTTATCCAAATAAACGTTAAACACAATGCGTACATGCTCTTTTTCTGTATAATCGTAGCCGGTAAATTGTACAACATGATGACGGCCTTCTTTTTTAATATAGTTCCATTTTGGATGATCGTTGTACGTTTCAAGCGTAATTGCTTCGTCGCCGTAGCGAACTACATCTTTAATATTTGTTTTTGTTGGTAAAAATGATAATCCCGCTCCGACTCCAAAAGTAATTACAAGCACCAAGATGCTTAAACCAATAGCAATTCCGATGTGAGTGCCGCCTTTTATTTGCAGATAAGCTTCTTTCCGCTGCTCCGGCTGAGCTTCGGCTCGAGCTAACACGTTTTTAACATGCTTATAATACCAGCGGTTTGCACATAGCCCTGTAATAAGTGAAGCGCCGCCGAACACAATTGCATCGGACCACTCTGGTATGTCTACAAAGCACAAAAGGGAAAACCAAATTACTTCAATAAGCGATAAAATAAAAAAGTGCTTATACATTTTTCGGTATGCAAACCAAGCGCTTGCCAGAAAAAAGGCTGCCCAGTTCCACGTGTTGTTTTTAGCTGGATTGGCTGTTTTTCCCCATTTTAAATCATAATACGACGTATTCGTTCGAACTACTTTATGCTCTTCTTCAAAAGAAACGAGTTCATTTACTGCTTGTTCTTCCATTTAAAACACCTTTCGTTGGTTATAATCTATCATCTAAAATGACTCTATTATTATACATTATTTCTATTATTTTTCTATTCTTCCTTAAATTATTTTTAAAGTAAGAATATTTGTGCTATGGGTTTTTCAACAAGAAGTTTCATAAAAAAGAATAATATGGTAGATTTGAAGAAAAAGGAGCTGCTTGAGCATGAATCATTTAAAGAAAGCCCTGCACCAATCGTGGTCAATTCATTCAAGCACGAAGTGGACGGCTGATAATCCTTCTAAGGGACAGTGCGGCGTAACGGCCCTTGTCGTTCAAGATCTAAAAGGAGGATATATTTTAAAAACTCCGTGTAAAGAAGGCTGGCATTTCTATAATCAGCTTGATGGACAGCGCTGTGATTTTACACAAGAACAATTTCGCGAGCCTCTCCATTATGCAGACATTTTATCCAGTCGGGAAGAAGCGTTTATGGATACGAATAAGGAGCAATATGAGGCTTTAAAGAAAAACGTAATGACCTATTTTACACATGAAAATTTGCTTTAGAAAGGAACACATAAATGAAAAGTATTCAGTATTCCATTGTTGATGTATTTGCACAGAGAAAATATACGGGAAATCAGCTCGCAGTTTTTAAAGACGCAGGAAACCTTTCAGACAAAGAGATGCAGCAAATAGCTAAAGAAATTAATTTCTCTGAAACGACGTTTATTACGTCTTCTTCTGCAAAAGGGGAATATAACGTGCGAATTTTTACGCCTAATGAAGAAGTGCCATTTGCAGGACATCCGACGCTCGGAACCGCTTATGTTATCCGAGAAGAACTAGAAGAAAAAGATACAGAGGAGCTTATTCTTCATTATAAAGCAGGTCCTACGCCCGTTACATACGATGAACCAAAAGATGTGCTGTGGATGACACAAGGTCAGCCGACGTTTGGGAAAGTGCTTGATAAAAAGCGAGTGGCGGACGTGTTAAACCTTGATAAAGCTTATATCGACACGCGTTTTCCTGTTCAAGAAGTATCCACCGGTCTGCCGGTTATCCTTGTCCCGTTAACATCATTAGAAGCAGCTAAAGAGATAAACGTGGACAAAGAAAAATATTTCAAACTGATAGAAGACACGGAAGCAAAAGCAATTATGGTATTTTCACCGGAAACCTATCACCAAGATCATCACTTAAACGTACGAGATTTTGCCGACTACTACGGTGTTCCAGAAGATGCGGCAACCGGCAGCGCCAACGGCTGTTTAGCAGCATATTTAGTTAAATGCGGCTATTTTAATCAACCAGCTATTGATATACGTATAGAACAAGGATACGAAATAGGAAGACCTTCACTGCTGTATGTAAAAGCTAGTTATGACGGAGAGAAATTTCACATTCAAGTAGGCGGAAAAGTAGAGATGATTGCGCGCGGTGAATGGATTTTGTAACAAGCTGTTCATCTGCTGTTCACAATAAGTTCTTATCCTAATAAAAACGCAATAGGACCACGGCGTTTGGTTACACTAGTAAACAGATAGATACTGAAAGAATAAATAATGGCGGCCAAAAGGCCGCCATTTTAAATGGTTGATAAAAGGAGTGGCAGAAGAAATGATTCACATTTTACTGGCGGATGACGATGAGCATATGCGGCAATTAGTTCGTCACTATTTGCAGCTTGAAGGCTATGTGGTGCATGAAGCAGAAGACGGTGAGGAAGCTTCGGGTCTGCTTGCTAAGCAGCACATTCATTTAGCGGTTGTCGATATTATGATGCCTCATAAAGACGGGTATGAAGTTTGCGAAGAAATACGCAGCTATTATGATTTTCCCATTATTTTATTAACGGCAAAAGATCAGCTGGAAGACAAAGAAAAAGGCTTTTTAGCAGGAACAGATGACTATGTGACAAAACCGTTTGAACCAAAAGAATTGATTTTCCGAATCAAAGCCCTGCTTCGCCGGTACGAAGTGGTAAATGAAAAAATGATCGTGCTGAACAACACCTCTATCGACCGAAAAAGCTATGAAGTGCACTGCAGCGGGCGACTGTTAATTCTTCCAATGAAAGAATTTGAATTATTAGCTCAGCTTGCGAGCTATCCAGGAAGAATTTTCACAAGAGAAGAATTAATTCATCTGATATGGGGAGCGGATTTTAACGGAGATAACCGCACAATCGATGTACACGTAAAAAGGCTGCGCGAAAGGTTTGAACATACCGATGATTTTGTCATTACGACGGTTCGAGGAGTCGGCTATAAGCTTGAGGTGAAGGCAAAATGAAGACGCTCTATTTGCGGATTGTCCTGACGACCATCGCTGTAATGGTATTTAGCAGTCTCCTAGCGTTTATTTTAGCAAACGTTTATTATCAGTACAGCTTAAAACCTTATAACGATCAAAAGCTTACGCGTATGGCAAAAGACATTGCGAGCTTTTACGAAAGCAATAGGGGCGTGGATCAACAAGCTTATTTACAGCATATTAGTAAATTAGGCTATCAAATATATGTGGTGGACAGCAGCGGACATGAGACGTTTTACGGACGGGAATTTAGAAATCAGCGCTTAGAAAAGAGTGCTGTCAAACAAGTACTGGACGGAAAAATGTATCACGGAATTGCAAACTTTCCTTCACAGGTGTTTGTGACGGGATTTTTTGATAATGAGTTAGCCAATACCATCGGCGTGCCGTTAAAAGGAGAAAGTAATAAGCAGCAAGCGCTGTTTATCCGCCCTGATATTCAGCTGCAGTTCGGGGAAATGCGCATTTTTTTCTCGGTTATTTTACTGGTGATGATTATATTAAGTATTTTATTTGTACTTATTAGTACGCGTTATTTAGTAAAACCAATTGTCAAGCTAACGGAAGCGACAAAACAAGTGGCAAAAGGAAAATACAACGTCGAGCTGTACGTAAAGCGCCGAGACGAAATCGGCGCGCTTGCTTCACACTTTTCCGAGATGGCTAAAAGTTTAGAGCAGCTTGAAGAGATGCGCCAAGAATTTGTATCCAACGTGTCGCATGAAATTCAGTCTCCGCTGGCATCCATTCAAGGGTTTTCGAAAACGCTCCGTTCTGCACATCTTTCTGATGAACAAAGAAATGAGTATCTGTCTATTATTGAAGAAGAAAGCCGGCGCATGTCGTCGCTCAGCAAACAACTGCTTACGCTTGCTTCACTTGATAAAGAAAGTCAGAATATCGACAAAATCCCGTTTGATGTTGCAGCTCAAATCAAGCAAGTGCTGTTTATGACAGAGTGGAGCTGGCGTGAAAAAGAGTTAGCTATTGAAATGGATCTTCCTTCAACGATGATTTCAGGCGATCAAAAACTGCTTCATCAAGTGTGGACAAACTTGATTACAAACAGCGTAAAGTTTACGGAAGAAGGAGGGACGCTGTCTCTTCGCGTGCAGATGGAAGACACGCATTGCCACGTTGAATTTCAAGATACGGGAATCGGCATGTCAAAAGAAAGCCTCCCGCATATTTTTAATCGTTTTTATAAAGAAGATAAAGCAAGAAGCCGGACGGAAGGAAGCAGCGGTCTTGGTTTAGCGATTGTGAAGCAAATTGTCGAAATGCACGGAGGTTCCATTCACGTTGAAAGTGAAAAAGGAAAAGGCAGCACCTTTCACGTTTATCTTCCGAAAATGTAATGAGCCGTTCATCTTCCATTCATTTTTTATTTTTATACTTTAAATAGAATTAAAAAAGGAGATGAAAGAAAGATGTTTTTGGCTTTACGTGAATTGAAACATGCGAAGCTGCGCTACTTACTCATTGGCGTGATTATGGTGTTAATTGTATGGCTTGTGCTTTTTGTATCAGGCTTAGCAAAGGGGCTTTCCTCTGACAATGCTTCAGCTGTTCAAGAAATGAAAGGAAATTACGTTGTGCTTCAAAAAGAAGCGGATCAGCGCCTGACGCGCTCTGTTTTATCCGCAAACAAAACAGAAGATATTCAACAACTAAGCGGCAAGAAAAATGCTGAGCCGCTTGGTGTGATGATGACAGCCGTTATAAATGAAGGAAAACAGAAAAAAATAGACGCCTCGTTTTTTGCCATAAGCACAAGCGGCTTTTTAGCTCCGAACGTAATAGAAGGGAAGATGATTACGGACGATGCGAAACATGAAGCCGTGGCGGACTCTTCGCTAAAAGAAGAAGGAGTAAAGCTAGGTGATACGATAAAAGATACGGCTTCAGGAAAAAGCTTTACAATTGTTGGTTTTACAAAAAATCAGTCGTTTAGTCACGCGCCTGTTATTCATATTAATCTTACAGAGTGGAAGACAATTGAAAGCACAGGTGCCTTTAATGCAGTGGTGTTAAACATGAACGATAAAAAAGCGCATGCTCTTCAAAAAAAGGGGTCTAACATTGACGTGATTAGTAAAGATGAAGCGTTAAAGGGTATTCCTGGCTATCAAGAAGAACAAGGCTCGCTTTTAATGATGATCGCGTTTCTGTTTATCATTGGAGCTTTTGTATTAGCCGTTTTTTTCTACGTGATGACGCTTCAAAAAATGAATCAGTTTGGGGTGTTAAAAGCGATAGGAGCAAAAACAAGTTATTTAGCGCGGACGATTTTATCTCAAGTGGTTGTGTTAACTTTATGTAGTCTCGCTATTAGTATTGGACTGACATACGGAGTAGCTGCCATTTTGCCCGATTCGCTGCCATTTTACTTGGATTTATCGCTAATCGCAGGCTGTTCAGCGCTGTTTGTAGCTGTTTCTGTACTGAGTTCATTATTGTCGCTGTATCGCGTAGCAAAAGTAGATGCGGTTGAAGCGATTGGGAGGGCCGTTTAATGAGTGAAGAAAAATTAGTTTTAGAGAATGTTAGCAAGTCGTTTGGAGAAGGAGAAAACGCTGTAGTCGTGTTAAATGACCTATCGCTGCGTGTAAAAGCCGGAGAGCTTGTGGCGATTGTCGGTCCTTCAGGTTCTGGGAAAAGTACCTTTTTATCTATTGCAGGGGCGCTGCTTTCACCGTCTAGCGGACGTGTAATTATTGATGGAGACGAGATTAATAAAATGTCTCCCGGGCAAATGAACAGCATCCGCTTGAAGAAAATCGGCTTTATCTTTCAATCAGCTAATTTAATTCCGTATTTAACGGTTCGCGATCAGCTTCTTCTTGTAACGGAACTAGAAGGAAATCGAAATAAAGAAGCGAAAAAAAGAGCGGATGATTTGCTTGAAAAACTAGGGCTTGCTCATCGAAAACATCACTACCCTGAAAGTCTATCCGGCGGAGAGCGTCAGCGGGTAGCGATTGCAAGAGCGTGGATGAATAACCCTGAAATTATCTTTGCAGACGAGCCTACAGCAAGCTTGGATTCAGAGCGAGGAAGAGCAGTCGTGCAAATGCTCGCAGATGAAGTGAAGCTAAGGGGCAAGTCAGCTGTAATGGTTACCCATGATCAAAGAATGCTGGATTTATGCGATCGCGTTGTGTGGATGGAAGATGGGAAATTAGTAGAATCAAATAGCGTGCAAGTCTAAAAAAGTGCTGCTCTTGTCAAGAGCAGCACTTTTTTTATGGTATAAAATTAAGCGATGGAGGCGTACTTTCTTGTTCTTCGTTAAATAAGTTAATCTCTCCTGCCGTTTCCAAACCTTAGCCTGCCGTTTTTAATGACGTTCCAGCAATTTCATTTTTCTGTCCCTGAAGCATCACTTCATCACTTGGCTCTCCTAGCTGCTGAAAAATTCCGGTCGTATGAATAATTTGACCAATCGTTTGAAGCACAATTCCCGATACGACTTGTTTGTCTCCAGGAGTTGGTCGTTCATTAAGAGAAAAGAGATTTGCAGCTCCAATCAGCTCCATAATTTGACCGATTGTTTTTAAAGAATTTCCTGCAGCAATTAGCTCTTCAAAACTTACTTTGCTTTCTTCATTATGGGTATATTTGTCATCTTAATTTGGCGCCTCCATACGTTCACTCCTTTGTTAGTAGATGGGTTAGTTATTCATATTCCACTTCTGTAAAAAGCGTGTAGCGAAAATAAAATAACGCTATTTAGGAAGGAATAAAATAAGAAACAGGAAATGAAAGAGCCATGAAGAAATAATAAAAAGGTGATGAAATGATGAGAACATAGAAAACAGCCGCGTTTGGACTTCTCATGGCAAGCTTTACAGGATGTTCAAGCAGTGGATTTCTTGAAGAATCCCCGCCAAAAGCGTATCTCGAAGCAAACAACCATCTTTACGAAACAAAAGTCGGCACATACTGCTGGAAAAGCACGTGTGTGGATACAGCAGGACCTTCAGAATTATTAAAAACAGAAAAGCCTATTGAAGTAAAAGCAAATGAATCGCTATCGCTTGTTATAAAACATGAAAGGCAGCCTAACGAGCGGCATATGGTACAAATACAAAACAAAAATGAAGTGGATGTATCTCTGAAAAAAATAAGATGAAAGCACCTTCTAAAGCGGGCACTTACTACTACTCATATTCAGTATGGTGGATGGATGAAAGCCAAAAAAATGTAGCTAATTTGTATTGGAAGTGAAATAAGGAGAGAGCCTATGCAAACCCCTATTATTCTCATTGGACCTATATGCGCGGGAAAAACGACGGTGGGTGAAAAAGTAGCAAAAAAACTAAAGATTCCTCAGTGCTCAATGGATGAAATGCGATTTCCCTACTATCACGAGATAGGATTCAGCAAAAAAACACAGCAACATATTCGAGAGAAACAAGGATTTCAAGGCATGTACGCCTATTGGAAGCCGTTTGAAGCTTATGCCGTTAAAAGAATACTAGAAGATTACAAGCACGCGGTAATTGATTTTGGCGCCGGCCACTCGGTTTATGAAGACATAAAGCTGTTTCAGCAAGTAGAAAAGACCTTAAAACCTTACCAGTCTCTGTTTTTACTGCTTCCGAGTACTGACAAAGAAGAGTCGATACAAATATTGCATCAAAGATTGCTTCAAATAACGGATGACAACGATGTTTTTGAACTTAACAAACATTTTGTAACGCACCCATCCAATCAAAAGTTGGCAAAGCAAACGATCTACACAAAGGAAAAGTCCGCAGATACCGTAGCGGAAGAAATTATTTTATCCATATAAAAGGAGTGAAAGCAATGATTAAAAAAGTCGGTCAAATTATGGTATATGTAAACGATCAAGATCAAGCGGTAAAGTTTTGGACAGAAAAGATGGGATTTCATGTTATGTCTGAACAAAATAATGAACAAGGTATGAGGTGGATTGAGCTGGCACCGGTAGAGAGTGCCGAAACAACCATTATCCTTCATAATAAACAGCTAATAGCAAAAATGCAGCCAGAATTAAACGTTGGGACTCCTTCACTGATGTTTTTTACAGAGAATGTGGATGAATTATACAGAGACTTAACAGCTAAAGGCGTAACGGTGGGAGAAATCGTATCTATGCCTTCAGGAAAAGTCTTTAACTTTTCAGACAGTGAAGATAATTATTTTGCAGTTATGGAAAACGGGAATAATAAATAGAGCAAAAATAAAAAACACCGGGAGCATAATATTGTCTCGGTGTTTTACGGGCAAAGCAGGATAAGTTACTTTTCATTTTCATCTGCTGATTGGCAGTAGCAATAATATTCTTTATAAATTTACTCCTTTTCTTCATTATTCAACGCTATGATTGTACAAATGTGTATTAAAATTCACTTTAAGTTTCTAGAATTTAATAAGCCATTTCATAAATCAAGGAGTAATGCCTCTCATGATAAAACTAATAGGAAAAAAAGTGTTGCTAAGAGAAGCGACACAGGAAGATGCTAATACGCTCTATTACTGGAAATATGAAGAGAAAAAACAAGAAGCGAAAAAATGGAATGCTCCTTACATACCAGACCGAAAGCTTACGAAAGAAAAGTATATGAATTCATGGGAAGAAGCGTATGAGATTTATCCATCAGTTCCCCGAATGCTTGCGGTCATCATTGATGAAAAAGCTGTGGGAACAGTGAGCTGTTACTGGGTGGACAAATATACAGACTGGCTGGAAACTGGAATTGTCATTTACGACTCAGACTATTGGAGCGGAGGATATGGGACAGAAGCTTATGGAATGTGGATCAACTTTTTATTTGAGTTTACACCTTTGCATAGACTCGGCATGTCTACGTGGTCAGGCAATATCAGAATGATCAAAACAGCGGCAAAAATAGGTATGAAAGAAGAAGCAAGAATCAGAGAAGCTCGTATCGTAAACGGGGAATATTTTGATAGTGTCAAAATGGGAATTCTGCGAAGAGAATGGAACAACCGGATGAAGCAGAAGCTCTAATACCCTGTGTTCTATGCTTTCCTTGCATAGAATGCCAATCTCGCTGTTTTTCTATAAGTGTTTGCTTTTTGATCCATAATTGAATTAGGCAGTTTAGTTTGATATATCCTAATAGAGGGAACAGAGGGAAGATGGGGACGTGTAAGATTTTTATATAATTTAAAACTTCTTCCTTCATGAACGGAAGAAGTTTTTCTTATGTGAAATCATGTCATATGTCAAATCTAGCATGTATAAGATAGAAAAGAGGCAATATAGCCGTCCTCTCTCATACTACAAAAAAGTTATAGCCAAGCTGTGCGTATCTTTATGAAAGAATGCACTTATGGCAGAGAGAATGATAGTTGCGATGGAGGTAACTAAATGAACGTTGATGGAGAAAATAAAGTTCCTCATTTTTATTCACTGCGGTCTGTTTCGCAAAAATTATTTGAGGTTATTACCAAACAGCTGAATGTCAGTACAACGTACGTAACTAGAAGAGGAGAAACAGCGATGACGGTCCTCAGCTCATATAACGAGAAGGAAGAGATTATTCCTGAAGGATACAGCGTTGAATACGGAGGTACATACTGCCGCTTAATTATTATGAATGACGGAGACGTTATGCATACGGCAAATCTGATGAAGGATGCCGTTACAAGACAGCTAGAAGTAACGGATCAATTGCAGGTAAAAGGTTTTTTAGGTGTCACATTAAAAGATTTAAAAGGAAATGTATTTGGAACACTCTGTGTAATGGACAAGGAAGAAAAAGAATTTTCAGGAGAAGACATTGATTTTTTACAATCAATGGCAGGTATCTTATCCCACATGATCGATCTGGATGAAACACGATATCAGATGGGATTTTTAAGCGTCCCAATTATTCCGATTACAGAAGGTGTTTCGATTCTTTCTCTTCAAGGTATTATTGATAAAGAGCGGGCGGATCAGATTATGACAGATGTGCTTCACGATGCAGCTCATAATGAAATAGATTACTTTATCATTGATTTATCGAAGTTGCTTTTGAGAGAAAAAGAGTTTCCGAATTTCTTCTTTAAAATGATTACAGCACTTCAGCTCATGGGTGCACAAGCAGTTATAACAGGTGTAACGCCAACATTTGCGAAAGAGCAAATTAAAAATCATGATTTGAGAAACTTACAGTTAAAAGTCGTGAAAAATATTCAACAAGCTCTTCAATGTGTAGGGTATAACTTAATCAAAACGTGAAGCAAGCCTTGGCTCTATCAGCCAGGGCTTATTTTTGTGTACGTATATAATTCAATACGAAACGAAAAAGACAAGCTGGTATGCTCAGAAGCTGTGAAAGCATCAAATGCAGCATAAAGTGAATATAGATAAAGAATATAACTTCATTGAAGCCTTGCGTGATGATCATTACGCATCTTTTGGTGGTGTAAGAAATAGCCGTGGGAGAGGCCTGCGTATAGCTAATGATCTTTTTTGCTGTATGCAAAAACATCATGGGGGGAAATACATGCGAGTAAACTTCAAAAGGTCCGCACAAACGGATGTGAATATGAAAAAGAAACAGCGGAGAACACTTCAGTCCACTTTAAACACAATAGGGATACTTATGTTTATTGGAATTTTGATCAGGTGGTGGACCGTGCCGTTCGCCGTTAGTAAGGATCTCCGAATTTACTATAATCAAGGTTTTCAAATGACATTGAACGAGTGTAAAGAGTTTCTTGCGTTCGTTTTATGCGCAGCAAGCGTGTATTTTAGTTTAGTAAACGTCTACTTTTTAGGCAAAACAGGTAGAAGACTAGTCTATACCGTTCTTGTTTTATTTGCTGTTTTTAGCCTCTATATGATGCTTACGCTTCTTGCTGTAGCCACGCATTAAAGGTGTGCGTGCAGCTCAAAAGAAAGAGCTCAAACTTCCTTTCTCCTTTAAAGTGTTTTACAATTTTTCTATGTAAAAAACAGATAGGTCTTCAAACATCTTCATTAGTTGAGCTTTCATATCACTTCCACCTTTTGATATTTTTCCCCGGCATATATGCAAACATTATGTATGCTTTTACTTTCATACAATTCTATCAAATCCATTAAAGCAGTTTTATTTTCTAAATTCAACTAAAAAGTATTTTCATTATTTTTCCATAAGCTAACCGAGATAAGCTGCTATAAGGTTTAAAGAAAAAACGAAAAAATGAAATGGTTTTTTACGAGTTTTATATCTTGACGAAAAAATATTTCAGGAATAAGATAGGTTACATAAAGTAACGAGTGAAAAAAAAGTTACTTTTTAAAGATTATATTTTTCCTAACAGGAGGAAGAGATATGGAAGCGATGACTTTTGTTTTATTCGGTTCAACAGGTGACTTAGCGAAACGTAAAATTTATCCTGCACTCTATAATTTATTTGTAGACGGGAAAATTCCTAAATCAATTTCTGTTGTGGGACTAGGCAGAAGGGAGATGTCAGACGCTGACTTTCAGGAAAAAGTAGAAGAGTCTATTCATACTTTTTCACGTCGCGTCGAAAAAGATTCATCTCTTATGCAGCATTTTCTTTCAGCTTTTCGCTACAGCCAATTGGATGCAACGAATACTGAAGATTATAAAAATTTGTTAAATCTAGTAGAAGCACGCGAAGCAGAACTAAACATTCCAAGCAACCGAATGTTTTATCTCTCCGTTGCACCAGAATTTTTCGGTACAATTGCCGAGCATATTAAAGACAGTGGCTTAGGTGCTACAAAAGGTTGGAAACGGTTAATTATTGAAAAACCGTTTGGCCATGATCTACAGTCAGCTCGACAATTAAACGAAAACTTAAGCAAAGCGTTTAAAGAAGAAGAGATTTACCGCATTGACCACTATCTTGGCAAGTCGATGGTGCAAAATTTAGAAGCGCTGGAATTCGCTAATCCTATTCTTCAATCATTATGGAATAACGAACATATTGCGAATATACAAATCACAGCAAGTGAAACGGTCGGAGTAGAGGAAAGAGCAAGCTATTATGACCATTCGGGAGCCATTCGAGATATGGTCCAAAATCATATGCTGCAAATGCTGATGATGACGGCCATGCACTTACCGGCTCGCATTAGCGCTGATGATATTCGAAACGAAAAAATAAATGTGTTAAAAGCACTTCGTCCGCTTGTAAAAGAAGATATGGATCTAGACGTTGTTCGCGGTCAATATGAGGCCGGAAAAATAAACGGGTCTTCAGTGGAGAGCTACGTAAATGAGCCCGGCGTATCACCATCTTCGCAGACGGACACGTTTTTAGCAGCCAGACTATATATCGATAATTCGCTTTGGAAAGGAGTTCCTTTCTACATTCGTACAGGGAAAAGAATGGCTGAAAAAGCGACGCGAATTGTTATTGAATTCAAAGACTCGTTAAAAGAGTTGTACTTAGACAAAGGAGAAACAACATCTCCAAATCTGTTAATGATTGAAATTAACCCGCATGAAAATATTACGCTGCAGTTGAACAGTAAAAACCCATTTAATCATGGTCATATTGAGCCTGTACAAATTAATTTTTCAGGTCAGCAAGAAGGAGCACCGGAAGCATATGAGCGTCTTATTGCAGATGCATGTGCGGGAGATTCTACATTTTTTGCTCATTGGAAAGAAGTAGAGCTAGCTTGGGAATGGGTTCAGCCGCTTCTTGAAGCATTTGAGGAAAATACAGTGCCGCTTTATAAATATGCAGCTGGTTCACACGGCCCTGATGCATCAAATGCACTTTTAGAAAAAGACGGTTTTAAATGGTGGCTGGATGAAGAAGCAGCGAGCCAATCACGCGAAGTGCAGCCAGTTTAATACAAACAAAGCGAAAGAAGGATGACACATGAGTACCAACATAGACACACTTGCAGTTAATACGATTCGCACCCTGTCAATCGATGCGGTGAACGCAGCCAATTCAGGCCACCCCGGGCTTCCGATGGGAGCGGCTCCGATGACCTATGCGCTATGGGCGAATCACTTACAGCATAATCCGGCAAATTCAAGCTGGTTTAACCGAGATCGTTTTATCTTGTCAGCCGGGCACGGTTCAAGCTTGCTGTATAGCATGCTTCATCTAAGCGGATACAATGTATCAATAAAAGATTTAAAAAGCTTCCGCAAACTAATAAACAGTAAAACACCGGGACATCCTGAATTTGGCCATACGGACGGCGTAGAAGCCACAACAGGTCCTTTAGGTCAAGGAATTGCAAATGCAGTGGGAATGGCAATGGCAGAAGCCCATTTAGCGGCAAAATTTAACCAGTCAAAATTCCCTGTCATTGATCACTATACGTATACGTTAGTAGGCGATGGTGACTTGATGGAAGGCATCTCTTATGAAGCGATGTCCATGGCTGGCCATATGAAGCTTGGCAAACTTATCGCTTTATATGACTCCAACGATATTTCGTTAGACGGGGAATTAAATCTTTCGTTTAGTGAAAATATCCAAAAAAGAGCGGAATCTGCAAACTGGCAGTATTTACGTGTAGAAGATGGAAATGACGTAGATGAAGTCACAAAAGCAATCGAAAAAGCGAAGCAGAACAAAGAACAGCCAACGCTCATTGAAGTGAGAACAATTATTGGATACGGAAGTCCAAAAGTAGCGGGAACAAATAAAGCACACGGCAATCCGCTTGGAGAAGAAGAAGCAAAAGCAACAAAACAAGCCTATGGCTGGGAAACGGAAGAAAACTTCTATGTTCCAGAAGAAGTAAAAGCCCATTTTGAAATGCTAGAAGAAAAAGGGATGAACGCAGAAGCAGAGTGGAACGAGCTGTTTGCTTCTTACCAAAAAGAACACCCCATGCTCGCTGATGAATTAGAACGTGCCATCACAGGCGAAGCGTTAATTGAAGTGAATGATATTTTAACATTCTCATCAGAAAAAGCGATTTCGACTCGTGTTGCAAGCGGAGAAGCTATTAATTATTTCACTAAATCTGTGCCATCTATTTTTGGAGGCAGCGCTGATTTATCGCATTCCACGATGACGGACATTAAAGAAGAAGGCCCTTACGCACCTGGATATTTCGGTAACCGAAATATTTATTTTGGAGTACGCGAACATGCAATGGGAGCGGCCGGTAATGGAATGGCCCTTCACGGCGGTGTGAAGCCGTTTGTCAGCACATTTTTTGTTTTTAATGATTACTTGCGTCCAGCGATTCGTTTAGCTGCACTGCAAAAGCTGCCGGTCACATATGTGTTTACTCATGATTCCATAGCAGTAGGAGAAGATGGACCAACTCATGAGCCCGTTGAACATTTAGCTTCTCTTCGTGCAATTCCAGGGCTTACCGTAATCCGTCCGTCTGATGCAAATGAAACAGCAAGCGCTTGGGCTTATGCGCTTCAGCAAGTGGAAGGTCCTGTAGCCTTAGTGCTTAGCCGTCAAAACTTGCCTGTATTTGAAGAAACAAAACGAAATATCAACGACCTAGATAAAGGAGCTTACGTACTAACCGAAACAAACGATAAACCGGAGCTGATTTTCATCGCTACAGGTTCTGAAGTAGCACTAGCGGTCAGTGCTAAAGCTCAGCTAGAACGTGAAGGTACATCCGTACGGGTTGTGGCAATGCCTAGCTGGGAGCTGTTTAACAAGCAGTCAAAAGAGTATCAAGAGCGCGTCTTGCCTGAATCTATTTCAAAACGAATCTCTCTAGAAATGGGAATTTCACTTGGCTGGGAACGTTTTGTAGGACCAAAAGGAAAAGTGTTAGCCATTGACACATTTGGTGCTTCAGGAACGGGAGCTGATGTGATGAAGCTGTTTGGATTTACAGAAGAAAACGTAGTGGCACAAGCAAAAGAATTGCTAAAGGCTTAAATAAGAAGATGAAAAGATAAATAGAAGGAGCTGTTCACATGAAAGTAGGATTAGTTGGTTTAGGGAAAATGGGGATTAACTTAGGACAAAACTTATTGGATCAGCGTCATGACGTTGTAGCATTTGACGTAAATTCAAACGCAGTGGAACAAATGAAAGGGTACGGTGCTTCAGGAGTATCAAGCTTACAGGAGCTTGTTCAGTCACTAGAAACACCAAGAGTTGTATGGCTGATGGTTCCTCATACGGTTGTTGATTCTGTTATTAGTGAAGTGAAGCCTCTTTTAGCTGAAGGAGATATCGTAATTGAAGCCGGAAACTCTCATTACAAAGAGTCTATTCGACGCTATAACGAGTTAAAAGAAAATAAAATCCGCTTTATGGACGTTGGAACATCTGGCGGAATGGAAGGCGCTCGTAACGGAGCTTGTTATATGATTGGCGGAGATCGTGAAGCGTGGGAAATTGTTGAACCTATCTTCCGCGATACAGCAGTAGAAAACGGATATTTATATGCTGGAGAAGCAGGGAGCGGCCACTTTTTAAAAATGGTTCATAACGGCATTGAATACGGCATGATGGCTGCAATCGGAGAAGGATTTGAAGTTCTTGAAAAAAGCCAATTCGACTATGATTACGAAAAAGTGGCGAGAGTATGGAACAATGGATCTGTTATTCGTTCATGGCTAATGGAATTAACAGAAAATGCATTCTCTAAAGATGCTAAGCTAGATGACATCAAAGGAGTTATGAACTCTTCTGGTGAAGGGAAATGGACGGTAGAAACCGCTCTAGACCTTCAAACAGCTACGCCGGTTATTGCGATGTCTTTACTGATGCGCTATCGCTCGCTTGAAGATGATACCTTTACAGGAAAGGTAGTTTCCGCACTTCGAAACGAGTTTGGCGGTCATGCTGTGGAAAAGAAATAACAAGTGAAATAGTGGGTATAGTAAAAAAAACTAATGGAGGAATGAAAAAATGAAATTTTTTATTGATACTGCAAACCTTGACGATATTAAAAAAGCATACAAAGTGGGCGTTTTATCTGGCGTCACAACAAACCCTTCTCTTGTTGCAAAAGAAGGCGTAAAGTTTGAAGATCGTATTGAAGAAATTTTAAAAACTGTTCCAGAAGTAGAATCCGTTTCAGCAGAAGTGACGCCGGATGCAGAAACAGCAGAAGACATGATTGCGCAAGCAGAAGAACTCATTAAAATTAACGGCGGGGACCAAAATATTACGATTAAGCTTCCAATGACAATCGCTGGATTAGAAGCGACTCGCTACCTTGCTAAAAAAGGTGTAAAAACAAACGTAACGCTTATTTTCACTGTAAACCAAGCGCTTTTAGCAGCTCGTGCAGGTGCAACATATGTATCTCCGTTCCTTGGTCGCCTTGATGATATTTCAGAAGACGGCGTACAGCTTGTGGCTAAAATTGCCGAGCTGTTCCGCATTCAAAATATTGACTCTCAAATCATTGCGGCTTCTGTAAGACATCCGGATCACGTTACACGCGTAGCTCTTGCCGGAGCTCATATTGCAACTATTCCATATTCAGTAATCGAGCAGCTTGTTAAACATCCTTTAACAGAACAAGGAATTGAAAAATTTGCGGCTGATTGGAAAAACGCTGTTCAAAACTAAGTAAAAGATAACGAACGTGCGCATTCTAGAGAAGGAATGCACGCGTTCTTTCATAATATCCCTAAAGAGGTAAACATCATGAATACAGTAGACGCTAAGATTATTAAAACCCAATACGGTTCAGAGGTTTATGTAGATGACGTAGAGCATATTAACTTTAAAAGCCTTCATGCGCCGAAAGTTAATATGCCGCTCTATCGCATTGAATTTGAAATTGGCTACTTTTTATTAAAAGAACACAGATATTACGAGTACGAAAAAAACTATTTTTGGCTTGCAGTAAGCGAAGATTTTAGTAAGCTAATTATTCAAGAACCTGATATGGAGAGCTTATTTGGAGCTAAAAGCGAAGACGAAAGAAAGGCGACAAAAGAGCTTTTAAGTCAGTGGCTCATTCATACAGAGGCTTATAAAAAGCAATTAAATCAGCATATTAATGACTGCAAGAAAAGTAATAAAACAAATGAGGGCATAACGGCTGTTTTAGAAAAGTTGCTGCATATTTCAGCAGCAGACATTGAACAAGCCCCGATTGAGAAATTAGCTGCCTCACGGTCAGTTTAACTTAAAAAAGTAGGTAGGCATTCATAGCTGCACTAGAAAAAGATGCTTCGTTTAAAACGCGAAGCATCTTTTTTTCATTCTTTATAAAGAGAGGGTTTATCTTTAGGAAAGGCTCTTTTCGCATAGAGTATTTCCTGATAAGAGGTGATAAGATACTCTTTCAGGAGGCGGTTTCTCAATGATTAAAGACATCTATGCCACGCTTTCGGACTTCACTAAAGAAGAGCAAATTCAACTATTTAACTCTTTAAAATTCCTATGTTGAAACGACTGTATTATTTATTCCGCTAAAGCCCCCGTTACTTGAATAACTTATACCAGTATAAAGTGGTTTCAATAGTAGGGTTATATGACTGTTTTAGTGTGTCAACTCCACCTAGTATGAATCCTTGTTTTACATAAAATCTGCATGCACCAAGATTATCATCTTGTGCTTCCAAGGACATTCCTATAAGTTTTCTTTGTTTTGCCCACTCTTCTGCTTTATTTAAGAGCAACTTTCCGACTCCACTGCCTCTATAATCTTTTTTAGTAGCAATGTTTTCAATATAACAAAAGTGATTCCAATCCTTAATTATTCTAATCTGTCCTATGCAAGTATTATTCATATAAGCTAAAAACAAAGCTTTATCCTCTCGGTTTATATATTGGCTCCAATCAAGTTTGTCATCTGGAAAACGTGTTTCTCTAGTTTCATCAAAAAGAACTTCTTTATAAGACCACCTTCCTGATTGTAAACTGGGGACAACTCTGCCATATAGCTTAAAATAATCATTTGTCATATTGATATCCTCTATTAAGTCATTATTTAATGGAAAAATAATGAGTTTACTTTCACTACCCAATATTACACACTTCCTTTTATGATGTTTTGAAAATATTTTATTTAAGGATAAGTAAACCCTATCTTATTCAACATTTCTGCCCGTTAGCTGAATAGGCCTTTCTTTATACAATACTATAAAAAGGAAATTTTCCCTTGTTATAATTAAAAGCAGCAATCTTTACAAAAAGTGCCTTAGGAAAATAAAGGATAGTAATAAAAAACGACATAATTGTCGTTTTTACATTGACGAATCAATTTCAGGAGGTTACATTATATTAAAACGACAACGTTGTCGTTTTAATATAAGGAGGCTGAAATGATGCTTATTACGATGTTAACAACAGGAACGCGAGGAGACACCCAGCCTTTTATGGCTTTAGGATTAGAGTTAAAAAAGAAAGGATACCGTGTGCGAATTGCGGCTTCAGAAGCTTATCAAGACTTCATAGAATCGTATGGATTCGAATATGCCATGCTTCGAGGTGATGTTTCTAAAATTATAGAGAGCGGAGCAGCAGACGATGCAATTAATGCAGACAATCCTCTCAAATTTTTTTCAAGCTTAAAAAATGAAAAGATGATGGGTATGATGGTTAATATACAAGAAGATTTGCATAAAGCCTGCAAAGGAGCCGATGCAATTGTATATCATCCAGGCGCGGCAATTGGCTATTTTGCTGCTAAAGAGATGAATATACCAAGCATCTTAGCCAGCCCTTTTCCAATGACACCAACAAAAGATTATCCAGCTCTAATTTTTTACGACCGACCACGATTTGGAAAAATATATAATAAGCTGACGCATCGTATTTTTGAATGGGGATTTTGGAAGATAGTAAGTGGTCCTTTAAAAAAATATTGGGTGCAGCAGTATGGAGAAGGACCTAACGATTTTTCATGTCCGTATCCAAAGCAGCGTACAGCAGCTAACCCAACCATTATTTCATCAAGTCCCACTGTATTTTCCGTATCTAAAGATTGGCCTGAACACGTTCATTCCTACGGAAATTGGTTTATGGACAGTGACCATAGCTATCAGCCGGAAGAGAAGCTGGAAAGGTTTTTAAAGGCTGGAGAACCGCCAGTTTATATTGGATTTGGAAGTGTTGGGGATAAAAAAAATGCAGGCGAAACGACTGCTTTAGTGATTAAAGCCTTAAAACTTGCCGGGAAACGAGGTATCATCAATACAGGAGGAAGCGGAATGAATCAGACGGAAGAGATAGCAGAAGACATTTTATTTGTAAAAGATATTCCTCATGAGTGGCTGTTTCCTAAAATGTCTGCCGTTGTTCATCATGGAGGAGCAGGAACAACGGCGGAAGGCCTTCGAGCCGGTGTTCCAAGTATTATTGTTCCTTATGGAAATGACCAATTCGCTTGGGGAAGAAAAATTCATGAGCTAGGAGCTGGAGCAAAAGCCATTCCGAGAAAAGAATTGACGGCTGAAAAATTATCTGCAGCCATTTCCTATACGCAAGTTAATGAAATTCGATCCAAAGCACAAGAAATCGGAAAACAAATCCGAGCTGAAAAAGGAGCCGAAAAAGCAGCTCAGGTGATTATTGATACACTCGAGACATTCGGAAATAAATAAAAAAGTAAGCGAGCGTGAAAAAAATGCCAAAAGTAAGGGAAGGATACGCTGAAAAAAAAAAGCAAGAGATTTTAGAAGCAGCCAAAAGAGTATGCAAGAGCAAACCGGTGCATGATGTAGCCATGCGAGATATTGTTTTGGAATCAGGAATGAGTCAAGGAGGCGTGTACAAATATTTTTCAAATCTTGATGAAGTATTTGTCGGACTTCTTAATCAAGAAAGCGTCAGCTATAAAGTAAAAGATAAAATTGAAGCCCTACTCCAGACAAAAAAAGATCCCTTTGAAGTGCTGCATAATTTTATTATGTATATTGGAGAGCATATCCAAGAATCGATGACAGCAGGAGGAGAAATTTACTTTGAACTAGTAGCGTTGTATTCAAAAGACCCTCAGCGTTTTATGAAAATTGAAGATCAGCTAGTTGAAGTATCTAACCTTAAATATATTCAAAAAAAGCTTCACGACTTTATCACGCAGCAAATAGAAGTAAAGAATTTCTCTCCGTCTGTACCAACAGATGATCTGCTAGCTTTTATGGCTACAACGATCAACGGAATTACACAAAATCCAGCGCCGGTTTACAACGTCGATGAACAGAAACAAGTTGCTGAGGCGGCAAACGTAGAACGCCATGTCAATACGCTGTCAATAGCTGTCCGAAAGCTATTAGGAGAATAAGTACAGCTGTAACATTAAAATATGTCTTGTAATATTGCTAGCAGCATTAAGTATATTTTTAAAAAAGGTTTTTTCACTTCTCCGTCTCGCTTTGAATAGTTTTGCAAAAATTAAGCATAATACGACTGCAAACTATATTTAAGGAGATGGAAAAAATGAAAAAAGGACTTATCATTGCTTCTTCGGTTCTTTTCCTTTCAGGCCTAGCTGCGTGCGGAGGAAATAAGGACAATAACGCAATGGACAATACTCAAAATGACTTACGCAACACTTCTACAAACGACGGAGTTGATAACAATATCCCAATGGATAACACGGATCAGCCGACCAAGTCAGTTGAAGCAGCGCAAAATGTAGAAGATATGAAGGAAGTCGATGATGCATATGTGCTTCGCGATAATAATAATGCCTATGTAACGGTAGATTTAGCTGGAAATGACGCAGCGGACAACAATGATAAGGGCAAGGTCAACAACGTAACGTATAACGGCGATACTTACCATGAAGTTTCAACTGATTTTGAACAAAAAATTGCGGATCGTGTGAGAGAAGCAGATAGTAAAATCGACAAAGTATACGTAGCGTTTGTAAACACGGGCTTAGACAATATGAACAACAACAATAACGTACCTGGCGTAGATAAAAATGACAAGATGTATCGAGATGATGAAAAAGATAACAACCGTGATCCAGAAGATATTGTAGAAGATCCAAAAGATATGATGGACCGTAACAACAAAGATCAATAACATCAAAAAGGCCTCTGAATCACCAGAGGCCTTTGGTTCATTAACTAAGTTCAAGTAAAGAAATAAAAATCGGAAGAACACAGCAAGAAACGGCTGAAATAAAATCAAGCTCGTTCTGTTTTTTTGCAGAAAGCGTGAACTCCATCAAAATAATTGTCAGGATACTCATGAAAAGCGTTGCATAAAAAAGAAAATCGCGCTGACTTTCCACTAAAAACAACACCGCATTTAAAATCAAAATAACGGCATAAAGAAACTTAAGCAGCACGTGAAGCTGCATGCTGAATTTATTCTCTTGTTTGTAGCGCAAGATATAGACAAAAAAGAAAATAAATAAAGTTAATTGCCATGAGGCAGGAAGTAACTGCTGCCATAGATTGTCCAAGAAACTCATTCCTCCTATAAAACGATGATGCATATATGTATAACATACATTTTTATTTTAAAAGTGAAGAGTATCTTTAGGCAAGCACAATTCTACTTTTTTATTCTTTTTCTTATACAGACTCTCAACATAAAAAAAGAACGGTCGCGATGACCATTCTTTTTACTTCACTTCAATTAAAACCTTCGTACCGTCAGGAAACTCGTCTACTTGATGTGAGATCCAAGACCCGGCGCCTCGATTGTCTGAAGGCTTTACATATTCAATATCGGCACCGCTTCCGCCTTCTTCACAAAAGGCCATCGGAAACTCATCTCGGTCATAGCCGCTTTTAGTCGGAATGCCTTTTAAAGACTCACGGCGGTTTTCCTCAGCCCCGTCTCGGTCGATTGTACAAACAGCCGATTTTCCTTTATCGATTGCATGTTGAATGTGCGCTGCAGTTTCAGGGTAACGATCAGCAGGGAAGGTAATTACTTCATCGTAGGAGGTATTCGTTGAAGAGTTCTGCTCTAACGGATTTCCTTCAATCATAACAATAACGGCTAATACTAAAATTAAAATACCAGAAACAATTTTTTTCAATCTGTAAAACTCCTTTATAAAACGTTTATCACTTTTATTTTAAAGTAATAAGAAAAAAATGTAAAAACATATAATGGAACTAGCTAGAATTCATAAGAAAAACATAAGCTCACGTACAGCTGCTGAACGTGAGCTTATGTCTAATGATGAGAGTGATGATGATGCGTTTCGTTTTCAGCTGGCTGCAGTGAACGTAACTCTTCTTTCGATAATTTGCCTACTGCGACTTGCTGAGTAGGAAGGATGTGTTCACCGCGCGCGTTAATATCGGTTTTAACATAATAAATACCATCCTCTTTAAAGGATGTTTTTGCTTTATACATACTGCCGTCATAGTGCGCTTTTACTGTTTCAACTTTACGGGGGGCATCTTTTTTCCACACTTTAAACTGAACGCTTTTTGCATCATCCACCGTTTTATTTTCTTGCATCACATGTACTTCTAGTACTTGTATGCTCCGTGGTTTTATAGTTTCAGGAAGCATCACATGCGCAGACAGAGGCTTTGTCTGCTTGTAGAGCTTGTCTGCGTTACTGTTTACAGAGCACGCGGAAAGTAAAATCGTACTGAGTATGACCAATCCGGGTATTTTCCATTTGTTCATTGTTACTGCACCTCACATCGTTTCATAAATCATGCGTTTAAAAACCGCTTCAATGCTGGAATTCGTTTGATGACAAAGAAATCTAAAAGCCACACGATAACTAAGGACAGTCCAACTAAAGGAAAAAGGATACCAAGCACCACGATTATACACGTCACGATTCGCATTGCATTTCCTTCAGGAACTTTAGGAGCCCCTATGTTTTTAGCTGGTTTTCGTTTCCACCACAGTAAGGATCCGCTGATGGCGATACCAGCAATTCCGATACAAATAATAAGGCCCATAAGCTGATTCATAAATCCAAACTGTGTGCCTTTATGAAGCGTAATACCGAGTGCAATCAATTTGCCCATAAATCCATAGTTGCCGTACCGATAATCAGCTAAAACAGCTCCGGTATATTGATCAAGGTGAATGGTTGCTTCATCCTGAGCTCTTGGTGAAAAAACAGAGAGCGTATACACACCTTGGGGCTCTTGCGGAATGGAAATGGTGTAGCCATCGTGAATATGCTGTTCTTTTGCAATACCTACAATGTCATCAAGCGATACTTTTGTATATTGCTGAGCTGTGGAGCTTGGAACTTCTAACGTTTCAGCTCCCCAAGGCACGTCCGCTACATCTTTTGTTTGCACGGTTGAAGTAGGGGCACTGCCTACCCAAATAGACGGAGGGTACCCAACGCCTGCGTTTGTGGCGATTTGCTGAAACGCATTGCCCCACAGTCCTGACCACGGAAGGCCTGTTAGTACGAGAAAAAGCATACCGGCTGAAATCCAAAAGGCCGGTACCGCATGAAGGTCTCGTGCAAGCACGTTTTTACCTTTTGAAAAACGAGGAATCAGTACGCCTTTTATTTTGTCTTTTTTGCGCGGCCACCATAAAAAAGCACCGGTTACAATTAAGACAATCGCCCAGCAGGCCGCAAGTTCTACGATACGATCACCGGCTGTTCCTGCCATTAGCTCTCCGTGAAATTCTTCAATTTGATTCATTAAGCGACTCGAATCATCTAATTTTCCTATGATGTGACCATTGTGAGGATTAACGAAAATCGTATATGTATGGTCTTTTAATGAGATTCCTACTTCTGAAGAACGAGTGGAGCGATCACTGGGCTTATACGTCAACACGTCAGCGCCTGGATACTTTTCCTTTACAGTCTGTACTTGTGCTGAAGGAGATACGGACTGTGACTGAGCTTGCACATGATACAAGTCGTGGTACAGTCTTTCTTCAACTTGAGGCTTGAATAAATACATGCCTCCAGTAACAGCTAATATAAGAAGAAACGGAGTAAACACTAAACCTGCATAAAAGTGCCAGCGCCATATAGCTTTGTATAGACCTTGAGAACGCGCCGTGCTTTTTTTAGTTGTACTCGTTGTTTCTTCGCGCTTTTCCTGCATCATTTTTTCCTCCTTTTTACTAACTAACGTGCTTTTATTATAGAAGGAAAGGGAGAATTAGCCATCACTCCTGAGAGTGATTGTTGGGACTTATAAGAGGAAGCTGCTAATAAAAAAACAGCTCGTGAAAGCTGTTAGTTCATTAAGCCATTTTGAAACGCATAGCTTGTCAGCTGCACGCGATTTTCTAAATGAAGCTTGCTTAAAATGTTTTTTAAATGGCTTTTTACCGTATGTTCAGAAATAAATAACTGCGCGGAGATATCGCGGTTTGACAGTCCTTTAGCCACTAATTGAAGCACTTCAAGCTCTCGTGCAGAAAGGGGAGTGTCGGGTTTTGTAATGGACGTTTCCTGAGGAAACTCTTTTAAAATTTGAAACGCAATTTCTTTTGACATAGGAACTTCATCTAAAGCGAACGCACGCAAATAGTCGTACCACACTTCAGACTGCAGGTTTTTTAACAAATAGCCCTGTGCGCCTTTTTTCAGCGCATCAAATAAATCCGTAATATCGTCTGAAACCGTGATGACCACAATTTTAACGTATGGAAACCGAAGCTTAATTTGTTTAGTTGCTTCTAAACCGTCCATAACAGGCATTCCAATATCCATTAACACGATATCGGGCATTAATTTTTCGGTCAGTTCAATGGCTTCTTGCCCGTTGGTTCCTTCGCCAACAATAATAAAATCTTCATATTCTTCTAAAATATCGCGAATGCCTTCTCTCGCATGAGCATGATCATCTACAATCAAAATACGAAACGGCTGCATTTACGTAACCTCCTTTTTAATACTAACAGTCGTTTGGTTCTGTTTTCGCTGAATAGAAAAGTCCCAGTTCATATCTTTAGCACGATCTTTCATAATTTGTAAACCAAGCCCGGCCTTGAGAGATTCCGAAGTGAAACCTATACCAAAATCTGTAATTTCACAAATCCATCCGCCAGCCGTTTCACTGGCTGTAATCCAGATTTTATTTGTTTTTGCATGTTTAATGACGTTCATAGCAGCTTCTTTCACACAGGCAAACAGCTCATTTTTTTCTTTTCTGGACAGCGTTGTTTCTGACAGTCTCCAATCTAAATTTACATCTAGTAAATGAGTATGTGTTAAATCATCGACGTATTGATGAATGCTTTCAGTCCAGCTTTCTGAAGTGTCTGAAGGAGAGTGCTTTAAATTTGTAATCGCTTGGCGCGTATCGTCATGAACATGCTGCAGAGTTTGTTTCATTCGTATAAAATCAGGATCCTGCTCTAAGTTGTTTTTTCTTCCAAACTTGTTCATTTTAACAGATAAGAGAAACAGCGACTGCGCAATGCCGTCATGCAGTTCTCTCGCTAATTTTTCACGTTCAATAAGCGCAGCTTTCTTTTCTTTTTCTTGCCTTAGTTCCTCTTGTATTTTTTCTAAAATAGAAAATAAATAGCGGACAAACACAAGCGTGACAAAAAAGACAAGCAGCGGAGAAAGCACATTTCCCATATCCATTGAGATGTAAGGGAGCAAAAAGGCATGGCGAACATACTCCCAAAGCGCGATGGTCAGAGTTGGAAGAAGCAAAATCAGCCATTTGATTTGTCTATATTTCACGGTATCCCTTCTTTCGTCCATAAAATGTGTCTATATTTTATCATTTGAGCGGAAAATTACTAGAGGAAAGGAGAGAAATCACTCTTAAGAGTGATTAGTACCACCTGTAGCTGAACGGATAAAAGTAATGGAAAAAAGTCTTATCTGCAATATCATACAAGAAAAATTTTCGAGTGAATGGTATGGTTAAAAAGCTTAGTATGTGACAAGGAGGGGTCGATTGATGACAAAAGAAATTCGCACGGCGCACGTTGACGCCGATTTACATATTGAAGCTTACCGTTTTAAAGGAATTATGCAAAATTTTCCTGCTCATTTTCACGAGTATTATGTGATTGGATTTATTGAAGAAGGTCAGCGTCATTTAATTTGCCAAGGCAAAGAATACATCATTAACCCAGGAGATTTGCTGCTGTTTAATCCGTATGATGTCCATAGCTGTGAACAAATAGACGGCAAAACGCTTGATTATCGCTGTATTAACGTGACGCCAGAAGTAATGAAAAAAGCTGTTTTTGACATTAACGGCAGTGAAAGTCTTCCGCGTTTTAACAGCAGCGTGGTGCAAAGAAGTGATGCTGTCTCTAGTTTAAAAGAGCTTCATTTGCAAATTTTAAATGGTGAACGTGAGTTTAAGAAAGAAGAGTTATTTTTATATTTGCTAGAAGAACTCATGCAGGATCATTCAAATCTTTCTTTTCTTTCGTCAGCCGTTGACACGTCTAATGAAATCACAACGATCTGCAGCTATTTGGAAGACAACTATACAAACAAGATCACACTGGATGAATTAAGTCAGCTAATTGGATGGAGTAAATACCGGTTGCTGCGCTCTTTCACAAAGCAAAAAGGAATCTCTCCATACAGCTACTTGGAAACAATACGAATCAATCAGGCTAAAAAACTGTTAGAGCAAGGAAAAAAGCCGATTGACGTATCGTTTTTAACGGGATTCAGTGATCAAAGTCATTTGACTCGATTTTTTAAAAGTCAGGTTGGGTTAACACCAAAACAATACATGAAAATATTTGAAAATGAAAAGAAAACAGGATGCTAGTAATAGCTTAGAAGGGAGAGAAGAGATGTGGATCATTTAGCTGCTTACATGCTGATGGCATTGGTCATGTCCATGATACCTGGTGCTGATACAATTCTTATCATGAAAAATACGCTTCATCACGGAGCAAAAGCAGGGCGTTTTACCATACTCGGCATGGCTACAGGCCTCACGTTTTGGACGTTAATTGCTGTGCTTGGCTTGTCTGTTGCTATTGCGCAGTCGGTGTATCTGTTTAACACGATTAAATACATAGGGGCAGCGTACTTATTTTACTTAGGCATCAAAATATTTCTGACAAAAAATACGCTCTCATTGGAGGCCATTTCAGAAGAAACAAAAACTGTAAAGTCTTCATCTAATCGCTGCTATAAAGAATCATATATGCAAGGGGCTCTTAGCAATTTTCTTAATCCTAAAACGGTATTAGTTTATATTACGTTTATGCCACAGTTTATTAACTTGGATGCACACACAAATCAACAGCTGCTTATGCTTGGCTTTATTCTGACGCTTATAGCGGTAGGGTGGTTTTTAATCTTGGTGTATGTAATAGATTACGTAAAAAAATGGCTTAAAAAACCGGTGTTTCAAAAAGCCTTTCAACGATGCAGCGGAGTGCTGCTGATTGGTTTTGGGATAAAAACAATAGTGTAATCGTAGTTAGTAAGCAAAAAAGCCTTATTGAAAAATAAGGCTTTTTTTACGTTTAAAAACACGTAAACGAAACAATTTGTCGTGTATCGACACCGAAAATGGTCCAAAAACGTCCGTTCCATCTAAATCCTGCAACCGATCGCGGTCCTACAAAAATAGGAAAATACCAGAAGCTAGAGCCGTTTCTAAGCCATATAAACGTATTGCGGAATAGACAAAGAGAAATGGCTCCTGGGTCAACAGCAAATGGAGTTGCCGTTTGTTGAGCTGGAATAAATGCCGGCGGAGGGGAAGTTGGAGCTTGCTGCGGGTTAGGTGTAGGTAAACCGCCTGGTGGCCTAGGTGGACCGGCCGGGAGTTGAGGTTCAGGAAATCTTGCTGGGTAAGAATAAAAATCCATATAATTAATGTCCATTTTTTTAATCACCTCTATTTTTTATCACTATTTTATAAAGTATGAGAAAGCTGCCTAAAGGGATTGGGCAACTATAACGTTTTTTACATAGGTCTTTTTTATGAAGAAAAGTTTGGTTCTTAAGTCGGGAATAAATTCCTTCATGAACTCGATAAAAGCTGAATAGGATAAAACAGAGTGTGTTTTTAGAGGAGGACTTTTCATGGATAACAATCCAAAAAAGATGTTTACACCGGTTAAGACCTATCAACCTTTCCACAGTATCTATGATCCGTGCCGGCCGATAGGAGTTAAATATTATTCTACGCCGCCTCAATTATACATGGGATTTCAGCCGCCGAATCTGCAGCAGTTTTCACCGAAAGAAGCGCTAAAAAAAGGAACGCTGTGGCCGGCTTTTTGGGACTACTATGAAAATCCATACAAAGATAAGAAGAGGGATGAAGAATGAAAAATCTACCTCCGGAGTACTATCAGGATTTAGAAGAAATACAGGCGATTGATTTTGCACTGGTAGAATTAACGCTGTATTTAGATACCCATCCAAATGACCAGCAGGCTATGCAGCAGTTTAACGAATACGCGCAGCAGGCTATGCAGTTAAAAAGAAACTTTGAAACAAAGTACGGGCCACTCCAGCAGTATGGAAACAGCTATACCGACGGAAATTGGAGCTGGGGAACAAGCCCTTGGCCATGGCAAATATGAGCAGGTAAAGGCGGGAACTATATGTGGGTGTATGAAAAGAAATTGCAGTATCCAGTGAAAGTAAGCACGTGTAATCCAACGCTTGCAAAATATTTAATGGAACAGTACGGGGGCGCGGACGGAGAGCTTGCAGCAGCACTTCGTTATTTGAATCAGCGCTATACGATTCCCGATAAAGTTGTTGGATTACTAAACGATATCGGGACAGAAGAGTTTGCTCATCTTGAAATGATTGCTACGATGATTTATAAGTTAACAAAGGATGCAACGCCGGAGCAGCTGAAGGCAGCGGGATTAGCAGAACACTATGTGAACCATGATAGTGCACTTTATTACAATAATGCTGCTGGGGTTCCGTTTACAGCTACTTATATACAGGCAAAAGGAGATCCGATCGCAGATCTTTATGAAGACATAGCTGCAGAAGAAAAAGCAAGAGCTACATATCAATGGTTAATTGATATATCAGATGATCCTGATTTAAACGACAGCTTAAGATTTTTACGAGAAAGAGAGATTGTTCACTCACAGCGGTTCCGTGAGGCCGTGGAGATTTTAAAAGATGACAGAGACAGAAAGAAAGTCTTTTAACTAGTAAAAAAACATCCTCCTTGGCGAATGCAAACGAAAGGAGGGATGTTTTTTGTTGTGACTGCGTTGATTATACGCTAGAACTGCAGTGACAAGAAACAACCTTTAATTTCCCTTCAACATCTTTCCAAACTCGCGTATAGCTGTATTCGCCTCCGATCGATTCACCGGTTGCCAGCGACCCATTTAACGCTATTTTTGTAACGGTAACGGCAAGTTCTTGAAACAGTTTAATTTCTTGTTCCAACACTTCGATGCCCGCTATATCAAGACTTTTTGAACGATGAGCATTTATATCTTGCTCTTTTGACACCCATTGCCCAAGGTGATTCACAAAAATAAGCTCATCTGAAAGTAATTCTTCTAATAGCTCTACGTTATTAGAAAGCATGGCTGAACGAAGCATTTCTTCGTATTCTATAACTCTTGCTTGGTTCATTTTTTATCCTCCTTTACGCCTTGTGTAACTCTTTTCTATTTCCACGTTGCTTTTCCTTTAAACTTCTGCTCTTAATAAAATGTGTTAATTTATGTTAATAGAGGGGATAAGTGGACTAATTTTCTGTAAGCACAAAAGATTCTGAAAGACTCGGTTAATTACCTTTAAATGGTATAAAATTAGAATGAAAGAACCTTTTCTTTCCACTTTTTCAGTTATCTTTTTACTATTAAGATGCAGTTTTTTATACTTGTAATTGTAGCGGAATGAACGTTCATTCCGTTTTTGAAAAGAGGTGATAAAGTGGAATCTACTCCAACAAAACAAAAAGCGATTTTTTCTGCTTCGCTTCTGCTGTTTGCAGAAAGAGGATTTGATGCAACAACGATGCCAATGATTGCAGAGAATGCCAAAGTAGGAGCAGGAACAATTTATCGCTACTTTAAAAATAAAGAAAGTCTTGTAAATGAATTATTTCAGCAGCATGTGAACGAATTTTTACAGTGTATTGAAAGCGGTCTGGCAAACGAAAGAGATGGATACCGGGATGGGTTTCATCATATCTTTGAAGGTATGGTGACATTTACTAAAAACCATCCTCGTGCTCTTGGATTTATTAAGACTCATAGCCAAGGAGCTTTTTTAACGGAAGAGAGCCGCTTAGCATATCAAAAGCTGGTGGAATTTGTTTGCACGTTCTTCAGAGAAGGACAAAAGCAAGGTGTGATTAGAAATCTTCCTGAAAATGCGCTAATTGCTATTTTATTTGGAAGTTTCATGGAAGTATATGAAATGATTGAAAATAACTATTTATCTTTAACTGATGAACTTCTTACCGGTGTAGAAGAGAGTCTGTGGGCAGCACTTAGCAGACAATCTTGAAACTTAACAAGTGAAAGAGGGATACGATGCCAATTAAAGAAATGCCTCAGCCAAAAACATTTGGAGAGCTTAAAAACTTACCGTTATTAAACACAGATAAACCGATTCAAACTTTGATGAAAATTGCGGATGAATTAGGAGAAATCTTTAAATTTGAAGCGCCTGGCCGCGTGACGCGCTACTTATCGAGTCAGCGTCTAATCAAAGAAGCATGCGATGAATCACGCTTTGATAAAAACTTAAGTCAAGCGCTTAAATTTGTGCGTGATTTTGCAGGAGACGGTTTATTTACAAGCTGGACCCACGAAAAAAACTGGAAAAAAGCCCATAACATCTTGCTTCCAAGCTTCAGCCAGCAAGCAATGAAAGGCTATCATGCGATGATGGTAGATATCGCTGTGCAGCTTATTCAAAAGTGGGAGCGTCTAAATACAGATGAGCATATTGAAGTACCGGAAGATATGACGCGTTTAACGCTTGATACAATCGGTCTTTGCGGCTTCAACTATCGCTTTAACAGCTTTTACCGAGATCAGCCGCATCCGTTTATTACAAGTATGGTTCGTGCACTAGATGAAGCAATGAACAAGTTGCAGCGAGCAAATCCAGATGATCCAGCTTACGATGAAAATAAGCGCCAGTTTCAAGAAGATATCAAAGTGATGAACGACCTAGTAGATAAAATTATTGCAGACCGCAAAGCAAGCGGTGAACAAAGCGATGATTTGTTAACGCATATGCTAAACGGAAAAGATCCAGAAACAGGTGAGCCGCTTGATGACGAGAACATTCGCTATCAAATTATTACGTTCTTAATTGCGGGACACGAAACAACAAGCGGTCTTTTATCATTTGCGCTGTATTTCTTAGTGAAAAATCCACATGTATTACAAAAAGCAGCAGAAGAAGCAGCACGAGTTTTAGTAGATCCTGTGCCAAGCTACAAACAAGTCAAACAGCTTAAATATGTGGGCATGGTCTTAAATGAAGCGCTGCGCTTATGGCCAACGGCTCCTGCGTTTTCCCTATATGCAAAAGAAGATACGGTGCTTGGAGGAGAGTATCCTTTAGAAAAAGGTGATGAACTGATGGTTCTGATTCCTCAGCTTCACCGTGATAAAACAATTTGGGGAGACGATGTAGAGGAGTTTCGCCCAGAGCGTTTTGAAAACCCAAGCGCGATTCCACAGCATGCGTTTAAACCATTTGGAAACGGTCAGCGTGCGTGTATCGGTCAGCAGTTCGCTCTTCATGAAGCAACGCTTGTACTTGGTATGATGCTAAAACACTTTGATTTTGAAGATCATACAAACTACGAGCTGGATATTAAAGAAACTTTAACGTTAAAGCCTGAAGGCTTTGTTGTAAAAGCAAAATCGAAACAAATTCCGCTTGGCGGCATTCCTTCACCAAGCCGAGAGCAGTCAGCTAAAAAAGAGCGCAAAACCGTAGAAAACGCTCATAATACGCCGCTTCTTGTGCTATACGGTTCAAATATGGGAACAGCCGAAGGAACGGCGCGTGATTTAGCGGATATTGCGATGAGCAAAGGATTCGCACCGCAAGTCGCAACGCTTGATTCCCACGCAGGAAACCTTCCTCGTGAAGGAGCTGTTTTAATTGTAACGGCTTCTTATAACGGTCATCCGCCTGATAACGCAAAGGAATTTGTTGACTGGTTAGACCAAGCGTCTGCTGATGAAGTAAAAGGCGTGCGCTACTCCGTATTTGGATGCGGTGATAAAAACTGGGCGACAACGTATCAAAAAGTGCCTGCTTTTATTGATGAAACTCTTGCCGCTAAAGGGGCAGAAAACATAGCTGAACGCGGTGAAGCAGATGCAAGCGACGACTTTGAAGGCACGTACGAAGAATGGCGTGAACACATGTGGAGTGACTTAGCAGCCTACTTTAACTTAGACATTGAAAACAGCGAAGAAAATGCGTCTACGCTTTCACTTCAATTTGTCGACAGCGCTGCGGACATGCCGCTTGCGAAAATGCACCGTGCGTTTTCAGCAAACGTCGTAGCAAGCAAAGAGCTTCAAAAGCCAGGCAGTGCACGAAGCACGCGTCATCTTGAAATTGAACTTCCAAAAGAAGCTTCTTATCAAGAAGGAGATCATTTAGGTGTTATTCCTCGCAACTATGAAGGAATAGTAAATCGTGTAGCAACAAGATTCGGTCTAGATGCATCACAGCAAATCCGTTTGGAAGCTGAAGAAGAAAAATTAGCTCATTTGCCACTCGGTAAAACAGTATCAGTAGAAGAGCTTCTGCAATACGTGGAGCTTCAAGATCCTGTTACGCGCACGCAGCTTCGCGCAATGGCTGCTAAAACAGTCTGCCCGCCGCATAAAGTAGAGCTTGAAGTCTTGCTTGAAAAGCAGGCGTACAAAGAACAAGTGCTGGCAAAACGTTTAACAATGCTTGAACTGCTTGAAAAATATCCGGCGTGTGAAATGGAATTCAGCGAATTTATCGCACTTCTTCCAAGCATGCGTCCGCGCTATTACTCAATTTCTTCATCACCTCGTGTCGATGAAAAACAAGCAAGCATCACGGTCAGCGTTGTTTCAGGAGAAGCGTGGAGCGGATACGGAGAATACAAAGGAATTGCATCGAACTATCTTGCCAATCTGCAAGAAGGAGACACGATTACGTGCTTTGTTTCCACACCGCAGTCAGGATTTACGCTGCCAAAAGGCCCTGAAACACCACTTATCATGGTAGGACCGGGAACAGGCGTCGCGCCGTTTAGAGGCTTTGTGCAGGCTCGCAAGCAGTTAAAAGAACAAGGACAGTCGCTTGGAGAAGCGCATTTATACTTTGGCTGCCGTTCACCTCATGAAGATTATCTGTATCAAAAAGAGCTTGAAAACGCCCAAAATGAAGGCATCATTACGCTTCATACCGCTTTTTCTCGCGTACCAAATCAGCCGAAAACATACGTTCAACACGTGATGGAACAAGACGGCAAGAAATTGATTGAACTTCTTGACCAAGGAGCGCACTTCTATATTTGCGGAGACGGAAGCCAAATGGCACCTGACGTTGAAGCAACGCTTATGAAAAGCTATGCTGAAGTTCACCAAGTGAGTGAAGCAGACGCTCGCTTATGGCTGCAGCAGCTAGAAGAAAAGGGCCGATACGCAAAAGACGTGTGGGCTGGGTAAATTAAAAAGAGGCTAGGATAAAAGTAGTTTAGTTGGTTGAAGGAAGATCCGAACGATGAGTCGTTCGGATTTTTTTATTGGTAGAGTGAACGTAGATTTCATTTATTTAGTGGCTTCTAGCGGTTGATTGGAGGGTAAGGCGAAGACTCCTGCAGGAAAAGCGGAACAGGTGAGACCCCGCAGGAGCACAAGCGACGAGGAGGCTCACCGGCCGCCCGCGGAAAGGGAAGTCTTGCACGGAAATCAACCGCGGTGTCTAAAGCGATCTATACGAATTCATTTCTTCCATTTATTCGTCTTTTGTCCCCGCCTCATTTTTATAGTGTCTTAGCGTTTCTTCTGCGTGATAGCAAATTTTTTCAATTAGCTCCTGAGGTTCTTCAATAAAAGCATGGGCCCCTAAGGTATAGAAAAAAGAAGCCATGTAGTTTAATTCATTTCCATCAGTTATTGTATCGATATAGCCATTCCCATCACGCGCCATCTTTACATGATTTTCAAGCCAAGGAACGCCTTTACACTGACGAACGCCTTCGTGCGTCAAGGTTACTTTTAACGAAATCGGCTGTGAGTTTACCGGTTCTGTTTCAAGCCATTCCTTTAACGTAAGAGACATATTTTCGTCTTTTTCTAAAACCTTTAACGAGTGAATACGATCCGCTCGAAATAATAACACTTTTTGCTTATCGCAGGAATAGGCAGGGCAGTACCATAAACCGTTATGAGCATAAATGCCAAGGGGTTTGACTTGTTTTCTTGTTTGACCGGTCTGTGAATCATAAAGAAATTCAACATATTTTCCTGCAAGGCTTGCTTCTAAAAGCTCTTTTAAATAAGGAGTGTCAAGGTTTCTTTTAGGATTCCAAAACGCAATATGAGCACTCATTTTATCTACTTTTTTCTTTGTTTCCTCAGACAGGTACACATAAAATTTTTGAAGAGCCGCATGAATTCCTGCATCAAACGGAAGGTCATGATAATACTGCAGAGCCTGATAAGCAAAAAAGATAGAGATAGCTTCTTCTTCCGTAAACAAAATAGGAGGGAGAATACGATTTTTTAGCACTCTGTAACCGCCGCTCCGTCCTTTTTCACTGTAAAGAGGCAGTCCTAATTCACTTAAGTCCAGTAAATAGCGTTGAACGGTCCGCACGGAAAGACCAAATTCCTCCGCTAGTTCTTTTGCCGTAAACGTTCTTTTTGTATTAATAAACATGAGCATATCAACAAGTCGTCTAGACTTAGCCATTTATTTTCACCTTTTTCTTTTAATATGACAAAAATTGTCGTATTAAGATGATATCATACAGAAACAGTAAAGTTGAAAGGAGAAAAGGAAATGAAGAAAAAAATCGTCGTATATATTGCGGCAAGCTTAGACGGGTATATTGCAAGAGAAAACGGAGAGATTGACTGGCTGGAAAGCGTAGAAGGAGAGGGAGACAACGGCTACGAAGCATTTTATCAAACGTGTGATGCGGTCGTTATGGGAAAGGCTACGTACGACCACGTGCTGAAGCTCATATCAAATTTTCCTTATCACGATAAAAAGTGCTACGTGTTTAGCCGCTCATCTCAAGGAAAAGATCAGTATGTAGAGTTTGTAAACGAAAGCGTGGCGTCATTTCTCAACAACCTCAATCAAGATACGAAAAAAATATGGCTAGTGGGAGGTGCTGATATTCTCGCTGATTTCTTAAAAGCAGAGAGGGTGGATGAATTTATTATATCGGTCATTCCCGTTTTGCTTGGGGCTGGTATTCCGCTGTTTAAACGAGGAATTCCCGAAATAAACTTGAAGCTGACTCATATGAAGCAGTACGGGCAAATTGCTCAGCTTTATTACGAAAAAGAATAAGCTTTTCGTAATAAAAACTCTTTCTGTAGTGTCAGTGTGCTCATCGTGTATTTAACATACAGCTATTGTTATTTTAGGGACAGTGACATCAAGACTGGCTTTTTTTCATAGTATATTTTTGGGGTGAGAAAATGCCAAGAGTAAATTATCGAGATTCAGACGTTGCTTTAATGGCAAGAATGATGAGAGCAGAAGCTGAAGGCGAAGGAAAACAAGGAATGCTGTATGTTGGAAATGTCATTGTCAATCGCCTGAAAGCAAACTGTTTAGATTTCAAGAATTTAAGATCCGTTCCGCAAGTTATTTATCAGGTGCAGGGTGGCAACTATTCGTTTGAAGCTGTTCAAAAAGGAAATGTATTTTATCAAAGAGCAAGAAGTGTTGAAAAAAGGTTAGCCAAAAAGAATTTGGATTATTGGAGAGAACATCCGGGGAAATATGCCCTGTGGTACTTTAACCCATCCGCTCCATGCCCTCCAACCTGGTACGATCAACCTGCTTCTGGTCAATACAAAAATCATTGTTACTATGAGCCAAAACCCGGAACATGCGCTAGCGTTTATAACGGGTAGATAGCCTGGGAAATATGCTGCATTCTGAAGGTTGGGCCTCACATCCGAATCTTTAGCTGCAGGAGACAAGGTAGTCGTTCTTCATATAATAAGAGAAAGCCCTCTTTTAATAAAGGGGGCTTTTGGTAATTGGTTCATTCATCATTTTGCTTCAAATTTTATGTTTTTACCAGCAGCAAATTCCTCTTGATTCTTCGTTTTTGTATCCTTCAATACCCAAGACGTCTTGATCTTACCTGTTGCTAAAATTTCTTTAATTTGCTTATTGTTTAAGCCTTTCGTATAAAGGACAAATTCTCTTGCATAGATGTTTTTATTTTCTTGCTCTTCATCTGCACCGCTGCCAAACCAATATCTTATTTGCTGATCGTCTTTCATGTTATTAAAAGCTTGTTTATAATTAGGCAGCTTAACTTGAATATTCGACAGGTAATCCGTACCGCGTAATATAAGAACCACATGCACTTTGCGAAAATCTTGTTTAGAGGGGCTTGTTAATTCGGATATTTCAACTTCACTAAATTCTTTTTTCGTCAGCGGTTTAACTGTAGTAGAAACAGAAACTTGCGGGTCTGAGTGATTTGTCGTAACTTCTTCGGTACTGCAGGCGCTTAAAATGATCACCGTTAAAAGAGCATAAACGAACCCCACTGCTTTTTTATTCATGCACGTTCTCCTTTGTCATTAATAGATAATGGTACTCATTCGTCGTATTCATTGTATTTACCTCTATTTGTTCCAATGTCCTAATCAACGAAGAAAATCGTAAAAGTATAAAAAAAGAAATGCCGAGGCATTTCTTTTTTCGTTCTATGAGTCTGGATTAAGCGAAGTATGCGTATACTCCGGCATACGCTCTTCTTTTTCCGTTAGCTGAGTATCGGGGCTTTGCTGCTCTTGTGAAATAGGAGACAGCGTAGGTTTTTGTTCATGATTCATGTTTGTTATTCCTCCTTATATAAAGTGAGCTGTTAATCAAGCGAAAGCAAATCATCTTGAATTCGCTGCGTTAAAGATGCCACTTGCTGCGTTAAACTGTCATTTTCCGCCTGGAGTTTTTGATAAGACTGATTTGCTTTTGAACATAGGTAAGGGTCTGTTTCCCACCAGTCCATGCCAATTTCTCTTGCTTTATCAATAGAAGCGACAAGCAGCCGGATTTTTATTGTTAAGAGTTCAACATCAGCAATTTGCACTTTAATATCTCCAGCAATGACAAGACCTTTATCTAATACTTTTTCCAATACTTCCACAATGGTGCCCAGCTGCCCGTTATGTTCCGCCGCCATTTTTTCACTCCTTGTTATAACACTTTTCCTAGGGGACCTAGATCAATATTTAAATCTTCATTTGTAAAGTTAAATACTGATTTTAGCTCCTCCATTTTGTTCTCTAACTTCATCAACGCCACGCCCAGGTCTTCGATTTGAGCGTCCGTCAGGTTTCCGCTGTCGACTCGGCGAATCGCATGTTTTTCAATGAGCTGCCGCAGTAATTCAATGACGGTTAAAACAAGCTGCGCTAGGCCTTGTTCAGCATTTTCCGCACTCAGCTCAATGCGACCGTTTCGTTTGAGGTTATTTTCCATTTCGCAACGCCTCCGTTTCCTGTTCAAGCTGCTGAGAAGAAATGATTTGACGATCATGAGAGCCTATCAGCGTTTCTACAGAAGAAATCAATACCCGCAAATCAAGATAGACTAAATCAATTCCGGCAATTGAAATCAATAAATCACCTTTAATGGCAATTCCTTTATCGAGGATCACATCTAATATATCAATGAGAGCGATGTCTTTTTGCTCGAGCGTTTGTTTTCGCAGCGATGTCATCCCGCATCTTTCTCCGAGCGCAGAGTGTCGATATGATAAGCAGGCCATGGTCCCGTTACTTCAATGTTCAGTCCCATTTTATTGTAAAACGTTTGCTTGTCGCTAATGGCTTTTAGAAACGATTCCACATTGTTCTTTGAAAGAAGGTAGATGCTGTTCCAGCACATGCTGTAGCTCTCGCCGGTTATTTTTTGACTCCAGTTATTTTTGATTTTATGATAAGCGGCGTAAGGACTTATCTCACTGTGCAAGTGATCACAAAGCGAAAGCTGTTCTTTTTCTGTTTCTTCTTCAATCAGCCTTTCTATCTTTTTACGTTCGAAAAACTGCCTGCCCGGAGGCAACGTAGTTATTTCTTCTTTTTTCTCTTGGATAGTTTCATTATGGGTTAGCAGATAGTTCTTTAAAGAATTCGTATGGGCATACACTTTTATATTCCATTCTTCAGATCTTTTTAAAAGTTGAAGAGAAGAGAGGGTTTTTTCTTTGTTATTGACAATACTTTCTCGACAGCTTTCCTTGCTTTTGTAGACCGTACAAAATTTCATGGGAAGAAGCGTGTAGTGACTTTGTAAGAAAAGAAGAGTCTCATGGTGATGCATGGCTTTGTCCTGCAGCCATTTCATATCGTGCTCGATCTTTTCTTTCAGCATTTCTTCCGAATACTCATCGCTTGGCAAGTCGCATACAAATGCGGTAATGTCATCAAAGTAAAGAGCATAGATAGGGTTGTTCTGATCCATGCCTTCAAGTGAAGGAAAGGGCATTTCCTTAGCTTCTTCGGTTGGAACTAGACCATATAAATAAATGAGCTTTTCCATCTTTTAACCTCACTTTTGTTTCTTCGTCATTGATTCCCATTTTTTTAATTCATATTCTTTTGCTGCTTCATACCTCAGCAGCAGTTCTTTTTCTTTTTCCATATATGCATCTTCTGGTATTTCTCCAAGCTCATACATCATTTGAAGATGAACGATTTTTTGCTGAATAAAAGAGACATCGTACAGTTCTTTATCCGCTTCTTCGTTGATTTTCTGTCCGACTTTTACAATGAGCGTAACTGGAGACAGCAGCAGTTTATGAATCATACATTCTCTTTTACTTTTAGTTGAATATTAATAAAGTTATAAGCAGCCCACGGTCCGGAATATTTAAAATCGGCTTTGTGCTTCCATTTTTCATACAGGTCATTTACACGTTCATCAAACGCTGCTTCTTTTTCTCGGTCAATTAAAAAAGAAGCGTTCAAAAGCATCGTTTCGACAATAGGAGGGTTGAGTCTCGACGCTTCAGCTATCGGTTCTAAATGTTGATACAGCTCTTTTTTACAGTCGTGCTGAAGCTTTAAAAAGAATTTCTGAGCTGTTTCTCCGTGCGCAATTTGTTTATAAAAATCAGCACTGGCAGAACGCGGGTTTCGTACTTGCTGCAAAGAAGAATCTTGATTCACTTTTTGTTTCAGCCAGTCCGGTTTCCCAATTACTTTTAGTCCGACTTCTATTTTTCCTTTTAACTGTGGGAAAAGGGAGGCGAACTGTGGATATAAGTTTTCTAACAGCATTTCAACATCTTGTTGACTATGAAACACGTTGCCAAAGCTGATTGGAATAACCGAATCATGCTCATTCATTACTTTGGAAATCACCTGCTGGTGCGCTGTGACGTTCTCTTTTGTAGGATGATAAATTTTAAGAGGAAAGGCAGCGGCCACTATAGCTGCATCTCGGTAATGAATGGTAAAAGTAGCTCTTTCCTGATGATCAATCGTGACGCTGCCAAACGTATGCGCCTCGGTGGCGGGAATACTGCAAAAAATATAAATGCCCGTTTCTTCACTCATCGATTTCTGTTTCATTCCTTTCCATTAAAATAATCAGCTTACTTCTCTGCTGGAGAGCTTCGATAGCGCAGGCTGGTGCGTGAAAAAGACGTAATGTTATGCTGCTTATTGACCAGCACTTCATAGATACCAAGCAGTTCATCTTTTGCATAGCGCCTCATATACTCCTGTTCTTCAAATGCTTCAAGTGTTATTTTCCATCCTCCATTTTGAATCGATTCATACGAAATAATTCGGTGAGGAGGAGCAACGTGTTCTTTAAAAAAATCAGTCACGGATTCCATGATTTCGGCTACTTTCACTTCTCAAATCCACCTTTATGAGTTTATAAATCTAAATCTTGTAAAAGGTTTAGCTGTTCAAGTTTTTTTCCGCCGTTATTCGAAGAAAGAAAATCTTCTCTTTCATTATGAAGCAGCCGAACTGCCTCAGCATACCTCAGCCATGTGTCCACACTGGCAATAACGATTCGAGCTTCGATGGTAATTAATTCAATACCAATAACGGAAATACGAGCGAATACGTCAATTACGACGCCTTTATCTAAGATGCGGTCAACTACTTCAGCTAGACTAGAACAATCGTTTGATTTGTTAATCGTCATGATGAAATTCCTCTCATGTTGCATAGTAAAATATATACGTTTGCTAATCTTGCTATTAATGTGCGTGATATTGTTAAAAATATACAAATAAAACGCGCATAAATTAAAAAATAGTATAAAATACCATGATTATTTTTGTTTAGATACGGGTAGAGTTAAGTACATTACTTTTATCCATTGATGAATGAAAACACATACATAAAACACAAAAGGAGTGGAGAAAGATGAGAAAAGAAGAGCAGCCGGTATTATCTGATTTTATTGAAAAGGACCAATTTGAGTTAAATTCATATTTAACTTCTTTATTTGAAACGACAAGTGAAAAGGAAGAAAAAAACGGTTGATAAGCTGAGAGTGTATAGGGCTACTTTCCATGCGGAAAGTAGTTTTTTCATTTGTGAACTTGATATACTGATTGGATAAAGAGGTGAGAAAGGTGAACGAAAGAGACGTGGTTTCGAGAAGTATTTTAACAAAAGCGACGGGCTTTTTGGCATCTGGTTATACTCATAGTTTAAATCCGTATGCCGGATGTGCATTTTCCTGCAAATTTTGCTACGTGCGAGAACTGCCAATTCAGCGTTTTAAAGAGATGGAGTGGGGGACATGGCTAGAGCTTAAAGTCAACGCAGCTGAAGTCTATCAAAAAGAAATACAAAAACTGCGAAAAAAAGAGCAGCCGGTGCGCATCTTTATGTCTTCAGCGACAGATCCCTATCAGCCTGCTGAGCGTAAAGCAGGCATCACACGTGCCCTTTTAGAAACGATGATCAATCATCCGCCTGATTTTTTATTGATTCAAACAAGGTCGCCCCTTGTGACGAGGGATATTGATTTGCTTTTACAGCTTCAAAAAGTATGTGATCTTCGCGTATCGATGACTGTTGAAACGGACCGAGAAGATGTAAAACAAATTTTTTCTCCTTATGCTCCGGGGATGAAACTTCGTATGAACGCGTTAAAAAAAGTAAAAAAAAGCGGAATTTCAACGCAAGTAACCATTGCTCCAATGCTTCCTTTCACGCCTGAATTTCCTAAAAAAATAGAAGGAATGATGGACCGAATTTGCATTGATACCTTGTACTTAGGAGACGGTTCCTTAGGTAAAACGTCTAAAAGGCTAGGGATGCCTGAATTATTTGAGAAGTACGGTTTCCTAGACTGGTATGACAAAGACATTCATATCAAAGCCATTCGTTATTTTGAAAAATTTTATCCTTCTTCAATGATTTATCTTTCTCAAGAGGGATTTGCCCCATAAAAAAAGAAGGGCTAGAAGAACCCTTCTTTTTTTATATTAGTTTTTATACGTATCAAACATGTTCGTATCGTCAGGTACGTTTTCTAAATAGCTGATTTTCCCGTTTTCATCTAGCTTAGCAATATCTTTTCCCGTTTGAGTAAAGACGCTGCCAGATGCACGTTTACCGCATACTGCCCAGGGCGTTTCAAACTTATCTGTACCTTCAACTGCTTTCCAGCCTTCGAACATATGCTTAATATCAGCATTTTCTTTAAACACCATTTTCACAAACAGCTTCCAGTTTTCAATGCCTTGCTTTTCGTGGCCGTTTAAGACAAATACGATATCTTCTGAAAAAAGCCCCACTAATTCTTCAAATGCTTGTTCGCTTGTACGTGATTGATCGAATAAATCAAAATATCTATTTAAGTTTTCCATGATGATCTCCTTTGGGTGCTACAGCACCATTTTTTCTTCTACTGTTGCTTTTAGCATGTCCAGGTTTTCTTTTGGACATTTTTTGTGAATTTCATTTGTGAGCGTAGCAATGGTTTGCCGTTTTAAGGTAGACTGCCACGAAGATTCGGCTTCTTCCATTAAATCGGATAATAAGCAAATATCTTTGTCTTTTAAGTTAAGCATATCGTGAAAAATACCGCTTGATGAGTAAAGAGACTGCTTACCTTCAATGGCTACGTATACGTCATAAATACGAATTTCTTCCGGCGTTTTCTTTAAGCGAAATCCACCTTTGCTACCAGGAACGGAAGCAAGTAAATCAGCGCTAACCAGCTTGCGAAGAAGCTTTTGAAAATACGTAGGCGAACCACCAAGCTGAGTGCTGATGACATCTCCTGGCAACACAGCTTTTTCAGGTAAAAACGTAAGCAGCAAAATGGCATACACCGATTGCTCAACGCCTGTTTTCATGTGCAAAAACATCATCTCCTGCTTTATGTGTACAAAGTGGATAATGATTATCCACTTTTAAGTTATCATACCGCTTATGAATCAAAAAGTAAAGCAGTTACTTAATATGCACGCGATATTCGTGTATACTGTGAAAGAAGCAGCAACAAAATACGGAGATGAGAGAATGACAACTATTGCAGATATCGCTCAGCTTGCAGGAGTAGCAAAAAGCACTGTATCCCGCTACCTTAACGGAGGGTCTGTGAGCGATGCGACGAAACGAAAAATCGAAGAGATTATTAAAGAAACAAACTATAGCCCAAATGCGTTTGCTCAAAGCTTAAAAGCGAAAAAAACAAATATCATTGGCGTAATTGTTCCGCGCATGGGTTCTTTTGCGACTTCCCGCACATTAGATGGTATTGACCAAGAACTTAGAGACCACCACTATCAAATGATTATTTCCAATTCTAATCAAGATTTAGAAAGAGAAGTCGAAAATATCTATACGCTGGCTAAGCAGAAGGTAGCAGGTATTATTCTTCTTGCCGTTCAAATCACAAAAGCTCATTTGGAAGCGTTCCGCACAATTTCAATTCCCGTTTTGCTAATTGGACAGCAGCATGAAGAAGTCCACAGTTTAATTCACCAAGACTACGAGGCTGCATGCGACATTGGAAGGTACATAGGAGAAAAAGGGCATAAAAAAATCGCTTTTTTAGGCGTAACCGAAAAAGACATAGCTGTAGGTGTAAAGCGAAAAGAAGGCTTAAAGCAAGGTCTTAAAGACAGAGATTGCGAGATCCGCTGTTATCAAACAAGCTTTAACATGAGCGATGCAATCGGGGCCGCTACGGCTGTGATGAAAGAATTTAATCCGTCCATTATTGTATGTGCGACCGATAACATTGCGCTTGGTACGTTAAAGGCAGCTTATTTAAACGGACTGCGCGTTCCTGAAGATGTATCCATTACCGGCTTTGGAGGCTATGAAATTACAGGTGTGATTCATCCCAGCTTAACAACCGTAAAATATTACTATAAAGAAGCGGGACAAATGGGGGCACAGCGAATCATTAAGCTAGTTAACGGAGAAGAAGTCGAAAAGCTTACGCTTTCGAACTATGAATTAATTGAAAGAGAGAGCGTTGATAATCGTTTTACATAAAAAACGATTGACAGAATGTAGGAGATGCTATAGTATAAGTGGTGTAAATACAAACAAATAATTGAACGTATCTCCTAAAGGGGAGTAGCTTTAACAGCAAAGTCGTCATTACAGAGATTATCTCTCGGCTTTGTTGGCGACATTATGTTGTTAGCAAGACCTTTACCGCTTATTTGGTAAGGGTCTTTTTTGTATTCAATTATAAAAAGGGAGGAAAAGGCTTGGACATTTAAAGGAGAAACGTTACATAAAAAGAGAAGGTGGAGGTAACTATGGAGGAACTAATTGGCGTATCAGTGCAAGGTTTGCTGCAAATTATTTTTCTTGATTTAATTTTAAGCGGGGATAACGCAATTGTTATTGCAATGGCGGCTCGTAACGTACCAAAAGATTTACAAAAAAGAGCAATTTTAATTGGAACAGGCGGCGCGATTGGTCTTCGATTATTATTTGCGGCTATTATTGTCCCTTTATTGAAAATACCATTAATCGGAGCGGTCGGCGGTTTGATGCTAGTGTGGATTGCATATAAATTATTAGCGGACAATCACGATCACGGTGACAATCCTCAAGGTGGAGCAACGGTATGGAGCGCGGTTAAAACCATCATTATCGCAGATGCGGTCATGTCATTAGATAACGTATTAGCTCTAGCAGGTGTAGCTCACGAATTTGTCCCGATTATGATTGGTGTATTAATTTCAATTCCGATTATTATTTGGGGAAGTAGCTTTATTATGAAAGCAATGGAAAAATTTCCGATTATCATTTACGCTGGAGCAGCGATGCTTGCATGGTCTGCTGGGAAAATGATTGTGGAAGATAAAATTATCGGCGGATTTGTTCCAACTACAGCTTTACATCTCGCTGTTCAAGTTATCTTAACCATTGCAGTTGTAGGCATTGGGTACATGAAAAACAAAAAAATGAAAAAAGAACAAGCCCACGCAGCTTAAAAAAAGAGCGTACGGATCATCCGTACGCTCTTTTTTTATGATTCGGGGTAGTGCATAAGTAAAAAAAAGCTTGCTTCTTCTTCAGAAGAATTGATATAGCTGTGAGAGGTATTTCCTGAAAAATGCAGAGCGTCTCCCGAGACTAATTCATGTTCTTCATTTTCAAAACGAACCGTTAATTCGCCTTCTTTAATAAGTAAGTATTCATCTCCTAAATGAGTTTTCGCTTCGTGCACGCATCCGGGCTTTAATGTGACGATGTAAATTTCAAACTTTTTTTCCGGATGATAAGGAAAAAAAGAATACACTAAGTAATCACCTTTGTTGTCCGTGATGGGATCTAGCTGTTTTATGCTTACTTTCTGCACATCCGGGGTGTCTTCTTTCATAAATACAGAAAAAGAGACTTGAAGGCCGTTGGCGATTTTCCAAAGCGTGGTAACCGTGGGACTGGATTTACCTTTTTCAATTTGTGCAAGCATTGCTTTACTAACACCCGTTAATTCGGAAACTTGATCAAGCGTCAAATTTCGATTTTTTCGTAATTTAACAAGATTTTTAGCAATAATATCTTGAATCGCGTCCATTGTTGTACTCCTTTAATTATTATAAAGATAGTATAACATACTGTTGTTTAATATAACGTATAGATGTATAATATAGCAGAAAAGGAGGGAGTACGGTGATTGCAGAAAAAGCAGTACAGCAAAGAGAAAAAGTGGACTTAACGTTCAGACAAGGGGCTAAGGATTGTATCCCTACGCTACTCGGTTACATAAGCATAGGGCTTGCTGCCGGGATCGTTGGAGTGTCCTCGCATCTTTCCATTATGGAAGTTACTTTATTATCAGCGCTCGTGTATGCCGGGGCAGCACAGTTTATTATTTGTGCACTGATGGTTGCGAACAGCTCGATTTCAGCTATTATTCTCACAACATTTATCGTTAACTTAAGACACTTTCTTTTGAGCGCTACGATCGCGCCTGAATTTACAAAATATTCGTTATTAAAAAACGTCGGAATTGGAGCCCTTCTAACGGACGAATCATTTGGGGTGTCTTCCAGTAAAATTGCAAAAGGTGAGCCAATTAATGACCGCTGGATGAATGGATTAAATATAACGGCTTACGTCAGCTGGATTATCGCCTGTACGACAGGAGCTATTTTTGGCCATATGCTATCTAACCCGGAAGCCTTTGGGTTTGATTTTGCCTTAACAGCTATGTTTTTAGCTCTGCTTGTTTTACAAATCGAAAGCGTGTTACCTTCAAAGCTTAATCATTACTTACGTTTAATTCTTTATATGGCGATTATTATGATTGTGCTGTCTTTTTTCGTACCTTCACATGTGGCTGTATTAATTTCAACGATTATTGTAGCGACAATTGGGGTGGTGACGGATAAATGAGTATCCACTACCCAACACTCATCATTATTTTAGGGTGTGCCCTTGTTACCGTAGTTCCTCGCATTGTTCCGTTTTTAGTTGTACGTAACATCGCGCTGCCAGAACCCGTATTAAAATGGCTATCCTATATTCCTATTTGTATTTTAACCGCACTTGTTGTAGAAAATTTTATCATTCAAGCAAATGACAGCGTAAAGATTAACTGGCCCGTCATTATCGTAGTCATTCCAACCTTACTGATTGCCCTGAAAACCAAAAGCTTATCCATCACCGTTATTAGCGGAGTTGGAATGATGGCGCTGCTTCGTTTTTTTCTTTGGTCATGAAAGCTCAAGTTATGCTCTTGAGCTTTTTTACTGTCTCCTTTACGTACGCTTTTTCATATAGTATGATAAGAGTGTAAATTAGAAGCCAATGAAAACAAAAATATAAATGAGGTGCTTTTATGAGCGGAGTAGTATCTAAATAGGAAAAATTAAATGAAATAAATTGAATAAGTAAGATGGGTATTTTTTAAAAAAATAAGGTACCCTTTGTTTGCTTATGAATTTATTTCACTGCCTATGAAGATACCTACAATGCTTTATAAAGGGTTCGGCATTTGTCGTCAGGGAGGCGTCTGTTTTTACAGAGCTTTCTTTTGTGATATGTGCCCTAGACGCCTGATTAACGCAAAAAGCTGTGGGATCACCACAGCTTTTTTTGTTTACCTTTTTCATTGCCTTCTAATAAATAGGTATCTTCATATGTGATGACAAATCATAGTGAGGAGAAAAACCATGAATACGATGACATTTGAAAAATTGCAGTATCATGAATTAAAAAAAATCGTAAAATCTCACTGCGTAAGTGAGCTGGGAAAACAATTAATGGATAAACTTCAGCCGAGCACATCTCTTAAAACAGTAAAAAACCGACTTAAAGAAACAACGGAAGCACGAAGACTTCTAGATGCTGAGAAATCACTTCCGCTATCAGGTGTCTCAGGTATAGGAAGAGTCATCGAAAAGCTTGAAAAAGGCATGATTTTAGAGCCCGAAGAGCTAATGCGCGTATCCGATTTTTTAAAAGGCTGCAGAAAAGTAAAACAATATATGGTGGATAAAGAATTTTTTGCTTCGCTCTTAAGTTCCTATGCCCATTCGATGAAAGAACTGACAAGTATAGAAGAGGAAATTAATTTTGCGATCAAGGCTGGAAAAGTAGACGCTGCGGCAAGCAAAGAGCTCAAGCGTATCAGAAGACATATAGAAGGAACGGAAGCTAAGATTTCAGAACAGCTTGCGAAATTTTTACGAAACAGTAAAAACAAAGAGTATATTCAAGACTTTTTTATCAGTAAAAAAGGAGACCGCTATACGATTCCGATTAAGGCCTCCTATAAAAATCACGTTGGAGGAACAATTGTTGAAACATCCTCTAAAGGGTCAACAGTATTCATAGAGCCGGCATCTATTACAAAGCTGAATGCGGAACTAGCGATTTTGAAAGCAGAAGAAGAGGTAGAAGAATATCAAATTTTAGCGTCTTTAACAGGTTTAGTGTTAGAGAAGCTAGCTGATATTCATATTAATTTAGAGCTAATTAGCCAATACGACATGGTGTTTGCCAAAGCAAAATACAGTAAACAGGCAGACGGAATCGAACCTAAAATTAATGATTATGGATATATTCATTTAAAAGGCGCATATCACCCGCTGTTAACTGGTGAAATTGTTCCGCTTCACTTCGAAATTGGCGAGAATTATCGAAGCTTAATTATTACGGGACCTAACGCAGGAGGAAAAACCGTTGTCTTAAAAACGATTGGGCTACTGACACTCGCTACAATGTTAGGATTTCATATTACAGCTGATGAAGGAACAGAAATTGCATTGTTTGAGCATGTTTTTGTCGATATCGGCGACAACCAAAGTATTGAAAATGCGCTGAGTACCTTTTCCTCACACATGAAAAATATATCGGCTATTTTGCAAAAAGCAACAAACAATACGCTGCTCCTATTCGATGAAATTGGCAGCGGCACCGAACCGAATGAAGGAGCTGCACTTGCGATTGCGATTTTAGAAAAGTTTTATCATATGGGCTGCATAACGGTCGCGACTACGCATTACGGAGAAATTAAGCGTTTCTCAGAAATTCATCCTGACTTTATGAATGCCGCAATGCAGTTCAACAGTAAAACATTAGAACCGCTGTATCAACTGTTAATTGGAACATCTGGAGAAAGCAATGCGCTTTGGATTTCAAAGAAGATGAAGGTAGAAGAAGAGATTTTACAAAAAGCAAAGTTTTATATGGAAAGCAAATCGTATGATACAGAAGTCGTCAGAGAAAATAAAATAAAAAAACCAACTATTTTGAAGGAAAAGAAAAAAGACTGTGTTGAATACCAAATGGGAGATCGAGTCAAACTGTTAGATTATGAAAATCATGCGATTGTTTATAAGTCTAAAGACAACACAAACAATATAGTCGTACTCTATCAGAAGGAGTTAATTGAAGTAAACGTTAAGCGAGTAGCTCTTGAAATCAAAGCTGCTGAATTATATCCCGAAGGCTATGACCTCGATTCGTTATTTATTAGCTATAAAGATCGAAAAGAGCAGCATGATCTGCAGCGAGGATCAAAAAAAGCATTGCGGAAAATTGAAAAAGATATACGCGAAAATAGATAAAACAGAAACCCAGCACTTATAAGAAAGTGGTGGGTTTTGTTTTTATGTAGCTTCTCAAAACTACATAGAACAGATCTCCAAATAAATCTTAAAAGAATTTACATCACTTTTATAGTTGTTTATTGTTGTGGTTTTTTGTTGTTTTAACGTGTTATGATATGAAATAGTTATAAAAACAACATAAACAACAACAATCAACATCTAAAACACTTTCATTTTGTTAAGTGTAAAAAACAGCCTCAGATATAAGTGCACTCATTATTTTTACCGCTTTCGCCCATCGTAGGAATTCTCTACGAATGAGAAAACTATTTATCAAAAACATTGTAAATGGCAAATTAAATAACGAAAGGAAAGAGGAAAATGAAAAAAATCGAAGCTGTAGTATTTGACTGGGCTGGAACAATGATTGATTACGGGTGTTTTGCTCCGCTTGAGGCGTTTTTAGAGGTATTTAAAAGACATAAGGTAGAAATTACAATTGAAGAAGCTAGAGAGCCAATGGGCATGCTGAAAATTGAACATATCCGAGCACTTCTTAAGATGCCGCGTATTCAACGGGAATGGAAAAAGGCACACGGATCAAAGTCAACAGAACAAGATGTTGCAAAACTGAATGATGAATTTGAATCAAGCTTATTTTGTATATTAGAAGACTTCACCACGCCTATTCCTGGAGCTGTTGAGCTTTCAGAGCGTTTGCGAAACAGAAATATTAAAATAGGTTCTACGACGGGATATACGAAAAAAATGATGGAGATTGTTGCGCCAAAAGCAAAAGAAAAAGGATATTCACCGGACTGTTACTTCACAGCAGATGATGTAAAAGCAGGCCGGCCGTATCCATGGATGTGTTACCGTAATGCCATGGAGTTAGATGTCTTTCCTATGAATCGTATCATAAAAATAGGAGACACCGTAACGGATATGCAAGAAGGAAAAAATGCCGGCATGTGGACAGTAGGCGTGATTTTAGGAAGCAGTGAGATGGGACTTTCTGAAGAAGCAGAAAAGAATATGGATCAAAAAGAATTAAAAATAAAAATGGAAGAAGTGAGAAGCCGTTTAGAAGAAGCCGGGGCAAATTTCGTAGTGGATCGTATTTCTGACCTTGATCAAGTGATTAATCAATTGGAACAACAATAAAGAGGAGGATTATCATGAAAAATCCATATTTGCTTTTAACTCCAGGTCCATTATCTACGACAGCTTCGGTTCGCGAAACGATGCTGAAAGATTGGTGTACATGGGATGATGAATATAATAATCTCGTCCAAGATATAAGAAAGCGTTTAGTCAAGCTGGCAACGGCGTCTTCTTTATACACTGCTGTGTTAATGCAGGGAAGCGGCACGTTTTGTGTAGAAGCAGCCATCGGAACGTTCGTACCGAGAGTCGAAGGGAAAATCCTGATAGCAGCAAATGGAGCTTACGGCTTAAGAATGGTTCATATGTGTGAAGCAATCGGAATTAATAACACTGTATATAAAGTAAATGAAACTGAGTCTTTTGATACAGATGTGATTGAACGAATGCTTCAAGAAGACGAAGACATCACTCATGTAGCTGTCGTTCACTGTGAAACGACAACAGGAATTTTAAATCCTATTGAAGAAGTATGTTGTATTGCTAAGCGCTATAATAAAATGACCATTGTAGACGCCATGAGCAGTTTTGGCGGTATACCCATGGATATAGAGCAGCTGCAGATTGATTTACTTATCAGCAGTTCGAATAAATGCATTCAAGGCGTTCCTGGATTCGGATTTGTCATTGCTAAAACAGATGAGCTTGAAAAATGTAAAGGAAATGCCCGTTCCCTTTCACTCGACCTTTATGATCAATATAAAACGATGGAAAAGGATAAAGGGAAATGGCGCTTTACCTCCCCAACTCATGTGGTCCGGGCATTTTATCAGGCGCTACTCGAACTTGAAGAAGAAGGGGGAGTCCAAGGTCGCTTTAAGCGGTATCGAGAAAATCAGCACTTGCTAGTGACAGGGATGAGGAGGCTAGGGTTTAATACGCTGCTGCAATCAAAACAGCAGTCACCTATTATTACATCCTTTCTTTACCCTACCTATTCTTTTTTTACATTTCAAGGGTTTTATCAATCTTTAAAAAAACAAGGTTTTGTCATTTATCCAGGAAAAGTTTCTCAAGTGGACACCTTTAGAATTGGAAACATTGGAGACGTACATAAACAAGATATCGAAAGATTGCTAGAAGCGATTCATTCGACAATGAAGAGGAAGGAGATTCAGCAATGAACGTGTTTAGGCGGTGCCGGCAAAATTTCTCGCGAATCAGTATAAAATTTAGCGTAATACTATCTTTCAAGAGTTAAAGAAGCAAGGTCTGCATGAAGAAAAAAAATATCATCTTTACATGAGCAAATTTTTTCGTAGAGTTAGGAGTGCAATAATGTGTCTTTATTGGCAGAACAACGTAAAAAAACAATTTTAGATATGATTGAACATCAAGGGCAAGTCAAAGTAAACGACTTAGCGCACGCTTTTGATGTATCGACTGAGACTATTCGCCGTTATCTAGAAGAATTAGAAGGAGAAAAAAAGTTAAAAAAAGTGTATGGCGGGGCCGTGAAAATAGAAACAGAAATTGCTGAGCCGCCTATGTTTGAGCGAGAAGTCATAAGAAGCAAAGAAAAGAAAAAAATAGGGAGTAAAGCAGCTGAGCTGATAGAAGAAGGCAACGTTATTTTTATAGATGAAGGCAGCACGACCATGCAAATGGTTTCGTCACTTGTCAATATTTCTAATATAACGGTTATTACAAATTCCTTTCCTCTTGTGACTATGCTAATCGACTACCAAAACAAGCAGGTTTTCAGCGGAGAAGTTATTTTTCTAGGAGGTCATGTAAGAAGCAAACATTTTCGGGCTTCTGGATCCCTAGCAGAAAGGGTTGCAAAAGAATTTTATGTAGATAAAGCCTTTATTTCAATTGACGGCCTTCATCCCGAAGCTGGGATTACGAGCTTTGACTTAGAAAAGTGCCTGCTGTCTAAAATCTTCATCGCTAATGCAAACCAGACCATTGTATTGGCTGATCATTCCAAGCTAGAAGTGAAGGCGAACTACAAAATAGATTCTTTAAAGCACATTGATTATATTTTATGCACTGCTTCTCTTCCGGAAACTTGGGGAGATTTGAATGCAAGCTGGATTAAATGTTAAAAATAACAAAAGGGGAATGTTTTATAAACATTCCCCTTTTGTTAAGTACTTAAAAGGTAAGGAGGTTTTTTTAGCTATATTAATAATCTATAGGTACAAAAAACATCTTTCACCGCTCTAATGTACTCGAGAGATGCGTTTAATAAATTATTCGTTCGTTGGAACAGGAAGACTTTTGAGCATTGAAAAACAATAAGCCATTTTTTTTGCAAAATGTAAAGGAGGCTCTACAGATTGAATATGCAGATACATAAGGACCGGTTCTGTAAAAAGCCAATGGTTATGCAAAGCGCTTACGATAAGACCTTGCCGCGCAGCAGCTTCTGTAAAACGAGGGATTTCTTCTTGTAAAATAGCAATCTCAGCCAAGTTTAACGCGTTTCCCTGTGCGTCTATCGCCTCAAATGATACACCAACAGGAACGACAGAGCTGCTTTTTCGCCCTTGAACATGAGCTTGAAAGCTTCTTTTAAGCGACACTGAGCATCCTGTTGGACTAACTTTGCTTTTAGCGTTTAAAATCTGGCCAAACTGCTGACAAATTTCACTTGTAGTATACATTATAAGCTCCTGCCTTTCTTCTATACTCTTAGTAAGCTTTATGACATAAGAGCTTCACTTATGCAAACGGTGTTCTTATAAAAAAATCCCCTTCACGATGAAGAGGATTTTTTTATTATTCAGCATGCGATGAGCGTTCGTTTAACAAATTTTCATAAAAACGGGCAAGTGAAGCAGAAAGGTATGGAATAGACCATAAAAAGCCGATTCCTAGTGTAATAATACTTAATAAAAACCAGCCAAGAAAGCTTAGCAGCAGCAGGAAGTACTGTCCTTTGTAACCATTCATCAACCTGCGGCTTTCTGTAATCGCTTGATTCATCGAGTAAGTAGGATTGTCTTTACAAATATAGTACGTTTGTGAATATGCCAGTGCTTTGATAATTCCAGGAATCAGTAAAAGCAGTGACCACAGCATCACATAAAGAGTCATAAGTACATAAATCCCTAATGACTTTACATAAAGACCGAAGTCTTGGAATGTTTTGAACAAATGTCCCAATTGGACAGATTCACCTCGCGCTAAACCTAAAAATGCCCAGTAGTTCGCCATGAGAAGAGGCGAAAAGACAATAGCAAAGGCAGTTGAAATCCATGACGCCGAATCAGATTCATCTTTCATCCAATTGTCATAGCCGCCGCTTGCCACAATTTCAAATGGAATAGGCAGAAGCGTATATACTCCGTACGTCACCACCGTAAGTAAAATCGCTAGTCCCCAGCGATTTTTCAAAGAAGCTTTAGCTTCTCTTTTAATCGTACCGATGTTCATGTTGTTCCTCCTTTAATGTTGCAAAATATGTACCTTTTTTGCTCGTATTAACATGTAAACCATGCACAATTGTTAATTTTGTATGAAATGAAAATAATAGTCAATAGGTTCTGAGATGAAAAGCAAAGCTCCTGTGAAAAATTTTTACTAGACAGATAGAAATCGCTAAATAGGTACAATCTGCTTTTGAAGAAGATGGATGTATTGTAGTGAAAATGATTAGCGATTGGATTGCAGGTAAGAAGAAAGGCTATAGCGTTAGCTAAACAAATAACACCCCTATCTATTTAGATAAGGGTGTTATTTGTTTAAGTGAAAACTGCAGTATACCTTTATAATGAATATAAGACAGAATGAGAGGAGACTGTAAAAGTGGAAACAGCGAATATCACCCAAATATTTTATGAATTAGAATGCATGCACTTAAAATCAGAAGTACGAACCTCTGCTAAAGAGCTTTCAAACATTCTTTCAGATGATTACGTGGAGTTTGGCAGCTCGGGCAGGGTATGGAAACGAAAAAATTACAATAACAATCATGTACTCTCGCCAGATGTATTCGAAATCTCTCATTTTCATGTAGACGTATTGTCTTCAGACTGCGTATTAACTACCTATCATCTTATGAACCATACGGCAGAAAAAAAGACGCTTCGCAGTTCTATTTGGCGAAAAAGAGAAGAAAAGTGGCGTTTGTTTTTCCATCAAGGCACAGTGACAAACGATGATCAATAAATAAGATTATTCGGTTATTATTATACTTTCCCTCTATTTGATGCTATGATGAAAGTATATTTTGACGTAAGGGATGTTTTGAGATGAGCAAAAATAACGTAAAAAAAGAAGTGTTTTCATGGCTTAAGTCCATTGTTATTGCATTGGTTATTGTAGTGGGAGTTCGCCATTTTTTATTTGCGCCAACTACGGTTCACGGTGAATCGATGTATCCAACGTTTGAAGATTCAAACCGCGTCATTTTAAATAAAATCAGTGATGTTGATCGCTTTGATATGATTGTATTTCATGCACCGGATGCAGATGAAAATTATATTAAACGTGTAATCGGCTTGCCAGGAGATACGGTAGAAATGAAAAACGACGTTCTATATATTAACGGTAAAGCTTATAAAGAGCCGTATTTAAAAGAATCTAAAAAATCTCTTGCACCTAATGAAAAATTCACGGAAGATTTTACGCTTCAAACGCTGCCTGCAACTGATGGCAAAGTGAAGGTACCGAAAAATTCACTGTTTGTAATGGGGGACAACCGTCCTGTAAGTCATGATGGACGAGCATTTGGCTTCATTCCACAAAAATCAGTTATCGGAAAGGTGCAGTTTCGCTACTATCCGTTAAATGAAGTAGGCGAACCGAAATAAAAAAAGGGAAAAAGGCTGGCGGAATTTAATTCGCCAGTCTTTTTTATTGGGTTAAAAGAACTGATTTAAAAAAAACGATTTGCTTTATGCAAGTTAAACATCTTCTAAAGAATTAGTAAATTAGACCTTGTTTTTTTCTTTGTTTAGGAAATCATAAGGGTGTTTAAAAAGGGACTTCTAGGTACCTATGTTACTTCAAAGTAAGAGGTGGTACTGATAGGTAAGTAGTTTTTATGGGTATACAGATATATGAAGATAAAGAAGCAAGGATTTTGGAAAGGAGCAGGTCAGCATGAAAAACGTATTAATCATTAATGGACACGAGTATTATAAAAAGTCAAAAGGAGAGTTAAATCAGACGATTTTTAACGCAATGCAGCATTTACTCACTGATCAATTTGACATTAAAACAACGGTGGTTGATAAAGGCTACGAAGTAGAAGAAGAAATTGAAAAGTGGCTATGGGCTGATGTTGTGATTATGCAGACGCCTATTTACTGGTTCAGCATTCCCGGAAAGTTTAAGCAATATATTGATCGCGTGTATATGGATAACATTTTCTTTAAAGGCTCCAGTCAATACGGGCGAGGCGGTTTATTAACGGAAAAAAAATACATGTTTTCGCTTACATGGAATGCGCCGGAAGCTATTTTCGACAATGACGAAGCTTTCTATGAAGGAAAAAGTTTAGATGAAGCCATTATGCATTTGCATAAAATGAATCAGTACGTCGGTATGAGCCCACTTCCAACGTACACTATTCATGATGTAGTCAAACATCCAAACATTGATCACTACAAGCATAAATTAGAAAATCATGTAGCAGAAGTATTTGGAATAGGAGAGCACCATTGAACTACCCCCACTTAGCAAGCCTGAAGTGGGGGATTCCTAAAATCTTTAAAGACTTAGGAACCCTTCCCTATAAAAATCGATATCTACAAAAAACCTGACTAAACAGTCGGGTTTTTTTATTCACTTTGACGCAAAAATCGTAGTCAAAAACAGTTTTTCTTTTTCTTTCTGAGCACTAGCGAAATGTCTACAATGGTAAGGAAGAGTTAACCATCAAGTTGCACAATAATTGGACCAGAAGTGGTAATGAAAGCGCAAACATTTTGGTAGAGATCAGTGATAGAATAAATTTAAGCAAGGGGGGAGCAATTGATGCATCTAGATGAAAGGAGCAGTTTAATTTTAAAACGAGTGGTTAGTAATCCAGGTATTTCCAATACGGAATTAGAGAGAAAGTATCATCTTTCACGGAGGCAGATTAGCTACAGCTTTACAAAAATTAATGACTGGTTAAAGAGTAATAACTATCCGAAAATTCAGCGAACGAACGGGGGGAAATTTATTATTGATCCTCTTCTAATGGAACTGTTTGCTGAAAAAGTCGAACACTCTGCTGGAAGTTATATTCCGTCTGAAAAAGAAAGAGCTCAATTGGTTTTGCTTATGCTATTAAGTAGCGAAGAAGAATTATCTTTACTTCATTTCTCTAGCTCGCTATCAGTGAGTAAGAATACGGTATTAAGAGATATGAAATATACACAGAAAATTGTAAATGGTTATCATCTTGAAATTGTTTATTCGCGAATGTATGGATACGACATAGTAGGAAGTGAGTGGAATAAAAGGAAGCTGCTTATTGAAGTACTGCGGACCGTCTATGACATGTATCAAGGCGAGACGTATATTCAGGCGTATACAGGAACTTCAAGAGAAGAAATTCAGAGATTAAAAGAGCAAATGGAAAAAGTAGAAAAGCGTTTAGCACTTCAATTTATCGATCAAAAAATAAAACTTCTTCCATATACAATAGCTATTTTGCTAAAACGAATTAAAAAAGGAAACTTAATTAAAGATTCTTATCATATCGACTATGAAGAACTGTCGGATACAAAAGAGTTTGAAGCTGCCGAAATTTTAATTGAAGATGCTGCTTGCATCCCAAAGGAAGAACGTTTATTTATTACATTACAATTGCTTACTTCTAACGTTCTATCCTCCCAATTTTTAAGAGAGGAAGAAACTCTTGAATTAAAATCTTCATTAAAAAGCAGCCTTGCGTTATTTGAGAAAAAAGCATGTATCACTTTTAAAGAAAAAGAGAAGCTGCTTCAAAAATTAGTGCTGCATATGAAACCAGCTTACTACCGCATTAAATATCAGCTAACTACTAACTATTCAATAATTGAAAAAGTTAGTGAAGAGTTCGAAGCCATTCACTACATTGTAAAAGACTCATTAAAGCCTTTTGAAACTTATATTGGCTGCTCTATTCCTGAAAGCGAAGTGATGTTTATTACCGTTTTTATTGGCGGACATTTAATTAACAGTGGCGAAACAATACAGCTTAAAAAGCGAGCGGTTGTTGTTTGTCCTAACGGGGTATCCATTTCACATTTGATGGAGCACACGCTGCGTGATTTATTTCCAGAGTTTTATTTCTACGAAGCTCTTTCGATTCGAGAATTTGAGCAATCAAAAGCAGAATTTGATATGGTATTTTCTCCTGTTCCTGTTCAGACTTCTAAACATTTATTTATTGTGGAACAATTTATTACCGATTTTCAAAAGTTGCAGCTTCGGCAGCGAGTCATTCAAACCATATTCGGTTTAAATACATCCGTGGTAAACATTGAACAGTTAATAAGTGTCATTGAAAAATACGCAAAAGTTGATCAGAAGTCTCAACTTCAAAAAGCACTGCAAGATTATTTTTCTCTCCAAGTATTAAACGAAACAAGTAAAAATCAAGAATACAGTTTAGCAGATTTAATTACACCCGAAACAATTGTGCTGCGCGATCAAGTGGAAAGCTGGAAGGAAGCTATTTCAATAGCCGCTGCCCCGCTTTTACATAAAGGTATTATTACTGAAGCTTATATTGATAAAATGCAGGAACAATATCCGTCTATGTCTCCACATATTGTACTAAGACTTAATGTTGCAATACCTCACGCAAGCCCTGAGGATGGTGTTCAAGCAGTAGGCATGAGCTTACTTAAGTTAAAAGAAGGCTTATTGTGCGGAGAGCAAAAAGTTCATTTTATTGTTGTTATCGCAGCTATTGATAAAAAGAAACATTTAAACGCTATGCTGCAGCTGATGAAGTTAGCGGAAATGAACGGGGTAATAAATGAGATGAAACAGCTAAATGAAAAATACAAAATCTATGAAATAATTAAAACGCACTCTATCTAATCATGGTACAGAATGTATAGCAAGGAGGATACAATCGTGACATTACAGCCTTTTTTAAAAGAAGAGTTATTGAAGTTGAATAGTGTATGTAAAGATCAAGCCGATATTTTTGAAATGGTGTACAAAGAGGCATTTGGCAAAGGGTATGTCAGTGAAAACTTTCTGACAAAAATTAAAGAAAGAGAAGCATCTTTTCCGACAGGCCTCCAAATAGGCGATTACAGTGTAGCAATTCCTCATACAGATCCAGAGCACGTTTTTGAACAATTTATTAGTGTTGTTACCTTACAAAAACCTGTATCGTTTTATTTAATGGATGATAATACAAAAAAAGTGGATGTGCGCATTGTGCTTCTATTAGGGTTAAACCAGCCTCACACCCAGTTAACAGTACTTCAGGAGCTGATGCAAGCAATTCAAGATCAGCAAAAAATAGAGCAATTATTACAGGCTGAAAATCAAAGGGATGTTCAAGCTATTTTTAAAAGAGTTGAAAAAATTAGTACAAAAGGGGAGAAGTAAAATGAAAAAGTATACGGTATTAGTAGCGTGCGGAGCGGGAATTGCAACATCAACAGTGGTGTGTGAACGAGTAGAAAATTTATTAAAAGACAACGGCATTAACGCAGAAGTTGTGCAGTGTAAAATTGCCGAAGTAGCTTCTCGCCAAGAAGGAGCGGATTTAATTGTATCGACAACGATTTTACCCACAACGTACAGCATTCCAGCATTAAGCGCAACCTCCTATATCACAGGGATTGGCATGGAAGCACTGGACCAAAAAATAATAGATGCCTTAAATAAAACCTTTGCTAATTAATAAGTCTGAAAATTTAAAATAATAAATTAGGAGCTGAACAAAATGAAAAAATATACGGTATTAGTAGCATGCGGAGCGGGAATTGCAACATCAACAGTGGTGTGTGAACGAGTAGAAAATTTATTAAAAGACAACGGCATTAACGCAGAAGTTGTGCAGTGTAAAATTGCCGAAGTAGCTTCTCGCCAAGAAGGAGCGGATTTAATTGTATCGACAACGATTTTACCCACAACGTACAGCATTCCAGCATTAAGCGCAACCTCCTATATCACAGGGATTGGCATGGAAGCACTAGATCAAAAAATTCTGACGCATTTACAAGCATAGGTACCACGCGTTGCCTCCATTTTAGGAAATGACAAAAGAAAAATGAGGGATGGATATGGATAAACTTCTATCAGGTGTGCAAGCAGTATTAAATCTAGGACCTACAGTTATTTTACCAATTGCCATTTTTATCTTAGGCCTGTTATTTAAAACAGGAGCAAAAAAAGCGTTTAAATCCGGAATTACAATAGGAATTGGTTTTGTCGGCATCAACTTAGTTATTGATTTACTTGTAAAAAACTTAGGACCAGCAGCACAAGCAATGGTTGAACGATTTGGATTAAATCTAACTGTTATCGATACAGGATGGCCTTCTGCCGCTGCAATATCATGGGCATCTCCCGTTGCAGCTATACTAATTCCTGTTTGCTTGTTTGTAAATATTATTTTACTTTTGTTAAAACTGACTAAAACGCTTGATATTGATATTTGGAACTATTGGCACTTTATCGCTGCTGGTGCAACAGGATACGTTGTCACAGGAAGCTGGTGGTTTGCAATACTGTGTACCGTTCTGTATGAAATTGCTGTTTTATTTGTAGCAGATAAGACAGCGCCAATGGTTCAAAAATTTTACGGGTTAGAAGGAATTTCTCTTCCTACGGGCTCTACAGCTGCGTTTGGACCAATTGGTATTTTGGTAGGTATGGGTGTATCAAGGATTCCAGGGATTAAAAGGTTGAACGCAGATCCCGAATCTATTCAAAAACGTTTTGGTATTTTCGGTGAACCAATGATGATGGGTTTAATCTTAGGGTGTGTAATCGGTATATTAGCAGGGTATGACCTTGGTAAAGTTTTTCAAGTAGGTATTTCAATGGGAGCGGTTATGCTTTTGATGCCTAGAATGGTTAAAATCTTAATGGAAGGACTTATTCCAATTTCTGAAGCAGCTCGTTCTTTTCTTCAAAAACGATATGGTGATCGTGAAATATATATTGGATTAGATGCCGCTCTTGCAGTAGGACATCCATCCGTTATGGCTACAGCACTGTTACTTGTCCCCATTACATTACTTTTAGCTGTCATTCTGCCTGGGAATAAAGTATTGCCGTTTGGGGATTTGGCTACCATTCCTTTCTATGTAGCTTTTGTTGTGGGCTCATTAAGAGGGAATATTATACACTCTCTTATTTCGGGCACTGTTATGGTAGCGCTATCACTTTATATGGCAACGAATTTTGCAGATGTGCATACGCAAATGTTATCAGGAGCTCAGTTTTCTATGCCGGAAGGTGCAACACAAATTTCAAGTTTAGACATGGGAGGAAACTTATTTAACTGGCTTATTCTTAAATTCTCTCAGCTGTGGGCTTCTATTTTTTAAAATAGGCATAAACAGGAGGTAAGGCAATGAAAGCGGCTGTGCTACATGAAAAAAATAAAATTATTTATCAAGATATTGGGATTGATTCCTGCCGAGCGAATGAAGTCAAAATAAAAGTAATGGCAGCAGGAATATGCGGATCGGATACACACAAAATGACAAGCAGATGGAAGTATCCGCTGCCTGCCATTATGGGACATGAATTTGCTGGGTATATCGTTGAAAAAGGGGGAAAAGTAGTAGATTTGAACGTTGGAGACAGAGTAGCTGCTATTCCGTTTAAACCGTGCAGCGCATGTGAATATTGCCAAAAAGGGCAGTATTCACTATGCGAAAACTACGGAATGATTGGCGCGCAATCATTTGGCGGATTTGCTCAGTATGTCAATATTCCAGCTTCAAATGTTATCCAAGTAGGAGAGATGGACTTTGAAGAAGCAGCTATGATAGAACCTTTAGCAGTAGCGCTTCATGGAGTACTTAATATTCATCCGCAAATAGGAGACACTGCAGCGGTCTTTGGAGCAGGAGTCATTGGCATGCTGACGATTCAATGGTTGAAAATTGCGGGTGTAAAAGAAATCATCGCCATCGACATTTCTAGTGAAAAGCTTGCAGAAGCGAGGGCCATGGGTTGTGAAAAAGTGATTCATGCCCGTTATGAAAATGTCCTTGAAAAAATTAATGATTATACAAAAGGAAGAGGGGTGGATCTTGCACTCGAATGTGCAGGTTCCCCTTTCACTCAAGAGCAGTGCCTGCTCGTTACTCGTAAAAAAGGGAAGGTTGGATATTTAGGTATTGCTTATTCAGATGTGTGTTTATCTGAAGCAGCATTTGAGAGTATTTTTAGAAAAGAGCTTACATTGCAAGGTTTTTGGAACTCTTATTCTGCACCGTTTCCCGGGAAAGAGTGGAAAACAAGCGTTGACTTTATTTTAAATAGAAAGATTAGATTAAAAGAATTAATTTCTCATCGATTCAAGTTAGAAGACACGCAAAAAGCATTTAATATGATTATTAATCGAGAAGAAGCTTATGGAAAAGTGTTAATAATTCCAAATAAGGAGTGAAAAAAATGAAGGCAGTCATGAAGGTAGAGCCAGGCTACGATAAGATGCTGTTAAAAACAATCCCTGAATTAGAAGTTCAGAAAAACCAAGTGAAGATTAAAGTAGCGTATACCGGAATATGCGGTACGGATATTCACACGTTTACAGGTCAATATAAAAATTCCCAGACGCCGGTTGTGCTTGGGCATGAGTTTTCCGGTATAGTCGTTGAAGTAGGGGAAGCTGTAACAAAAGTAAAAGTTGGCGATAAAGTAACGAGTGAAACAACATTTGTGACGTGCGGAGAGTGTGATTATTGCTTAGAAAAAGACTATAATCTGTGCGCTCATCGAAAAGGAATAGGCACACAAATAAACGGCAGCTTTGCTGAATATGTTATTTCACGTGAGGAAAGTGTCCATGTGCTACCAGATGCAGTCGACCTAAAAGCAGCTGCTTTAACTGAGCCTCTAGCTTGCTGCGTTCATGCAGCTTTAGAAAAAACAGTTGTTAAAAAAGAAGATAAAGTATTAATTTTTGGTCCAGGTCCCATTGGTTTACTGCAAGCGCAAGTTGTAAAAGCACAAGGAGCGTTTGTTATATTAGCAGGTATAACAAAAGATCAGAAGCGTTTAGAGTTAGCTAAGTCTTTAGGAATCGACGTAACTGTAGATATCCAAAATGAAAGCTTAGAAGAAATTGTGCTAACCTATACAAAGGGATACGGTGTTGACAAGTTATTTGAGTGTTCAGGTGCTGTCCAGGCGTTAAACCAAGGGTTGCCTCTGGTTAAGAAAAAAGGAACGTTTGTACAAGTAGGGATTTTCTCCGAAAAATTAAACCTTTTAGATCAAGAATCTATCATTCAAAGGGAAATTACATATATTGGAACGCGTTCTCAGAAACCAAGTTCTTGGCATATTGCTTTGAAACTTCTTGAAGAAAAGAAAATTAATACAGAGAAAATGATCACTAAAATTGTACCTCTTGATTATTGGCGTCAAGGATTCGAAGCCGTTCTATCAGGTAATGAAATAAAAGTGCTTGTTCAGTCGTAGAAACGAACTATATAAATAATGTAAATCAGGGAGGGAGGAAGTGTGAAAGATACCCAAATGGAAGCAGGTTTATATTGTAACAGTTGCAAAGAAGAGCTTCCTCACCACGTTTATTATATTAACGGCAAAATTGTACGCGTAGAGTGTCAAGAATGTAGGCGTACAATGGTATTTAAAGTTGATGTTTTGAAAGAGTTCTATAAAGAGGTCTACAAGCGTGTCTTTACTAAACCTAACCGAGTATCAAAAGAATATAAAAAAGATATAAATAGATTTTTAACTGGAATTCCGATAAGGTTAGTGAGCAAGCCTTATCGTCTAATGAAAGATTTTAATGAATCTATGCATACTATTTACCGTTACAAAAAACGAACTGCTAGAAAATAAAGGGCGGGTTGCCTGTTGTTATAGCTGGTGCATCAATGCGTTTTTTCTAGCTACATAAAAAAGCTGCTTTCTATACATCTAATGTATAGAAAGCAGCTTTTTTACGTGACAGTTTCAAACTTCAGGGTGTGAGGTGGGATAGTTTTTGTTTACCCGTCTATATCTAAATAAAACAATCTAAATGATAATGAAGTAGAAATTATTTATTCCGTTTGTTTATAAATTGTTTAAATATAAGATGAAGCAGTTTAGCTTTGGAAAATAAGGGAAGAAGCATACTAACTTGCCTGTGTATATTTAGAAAAGGAGGGATAAAGATGTCGTTAGCTCATTTTGATGATATTTCAGAAATTTGCTATGCATGTGAAAAACAGCCTCTTGGGAAAAGACAAAAACGCATTGGCGTATGGACGGAAAAAGAAATGAGAAAGCCTGTTGAAGAGAGAGTAGAAAATCAGAAGGTGGTCGCACTTTCTCGTTAATGTAAAAAAGCCTTTAGCTCATCTAAAGGCTTTTTTACGTATTGGCGTTTGGACATGTGTGAAGGATCATAGAAGCAATCGTTATAAATCTTCTAGTCTTTGAACTTTTTTGCCTTCTATTTTATGCTGTTCCATCGTTTCTTTTAACTCTTTGTTCGCCGTTGTCATCGTTGTTTCATTTGTTACGCCCATAAATGACCAGCCGTGAGATTCAAGCCAGTACTTGAATTCCCGCAAAAACTCTTCCTGCGTTCCTCCCGTATGATAAAAAGCTCCTTGAATTGTAATAGCCGGTTTCTCCGTGTTATACGTCACATACATTTTATTTGCACACATCCAAATAGACCTCCTTTATTAATAAACAAACGTAAATTGACAAAGAAGCGCTGAACCATTCCTCAATAGTTACACTATTTCTCTATTTAACTGCTGTTTTCCTTTTTATCTCTGCGATTAATCATAATTAAATCAAGTTTTTTACAGAAAGAGGAATGTAAGTAAACAGATAAAAAGCTCGTTTCGCAATGAAATCGTCATATTTCTACATATTCTTTAAGGGTCATGTAAAAGTTGTAACATAATGAATGGCACTGTAAGAAACTTAATCCAATTAGAACAAATGTTACTGTTTTTTTTAATGAAAAGGCGAATCTATGTGCTAAGGTAATAACAGGTTCAAATTTTAGGAGGTAGTTTTTGTGAGTAAAAAACGTGTAAAAAAATGGGCAGTTGCTTCTGCAGCGTCTGTAGCATTTCTAGCAAGTCAAGGAACAGCATCAGCAGCAGCTTCGCACAAAGTCGTAAAAGGAGATACCTTGTGGGGGCTTGGCCAACAAAATGGGGTTACGGTAGATGAGCTGAAAGGTGCTAATAACCGCCAAAACGACATGATTTACGTTGGAGAAACATTAACGATTCCTGACCAGGGACAAGCACAACCTGCCGCTAGTCCGGCAACATCTGTACATACAGTAGCACAAGGCGAAACGTTATATCATATTGCAACACAAAACGGCATGACTGTGGATCAGTTAAAAGCTGTTAACGGTTTACAAAGTGATATCATTACCATCGGACAAACATTAAAACTTCAAGGAGAAGCACCGGCGCCGGCACAAACTGCTCCGTCTACATCGGTTTCTGCACAAGATCAAGATTTACTAGCTAGATTAGTAGAGGCAGAAGCAAAAGGTGAGCCGTACCAAGGAAAAGTAGCGGTAGCAATTGTGGTATTAAACCGTGTAGCTTCACCGGAATTCCCAAATAACATTCACGACGTTATTTATCAGCAGCTAGGAAACGGCGTATATCAATTTTCACCAGTAGCAAACGGAGCAATTAATCAGCCTGCATCAGAAGAATCAAAACGAGCGGTAAGCGAAGCATTATCAAACCCGCATGAAAACGATGCGCTGTTTTTCTATAATCCGAAAATCGCTGAAAGCCAATGGGTTGCAACGCAGCAAGTAACGGCAGTTATTGGAAACCATGTATTTGCAAAATAAGTATATTTCTCTCAAATATAACATATATTTCATATATATGTAATGTTGATGCAAAGAGTCTGCTACAGAAGTATCTTGGTTAAAGTAAAATCCAAACTATTAATATTAATAGTTTGGATTTTTAAGTCTAATTGAACCTTAAAATACCTTAACAGATCCATCTGTTAAGGTATTTTTTTGCTTAAATTTTGAGAAAACCATTGATTATTTAGAGAATAATGATATGATAAAGAAAGTCAATTGATAATGATAATCATTTACATATGATGAAGGAGGAGATAACTAGACTTATAGATAGAGGGAAGAAAGGAGTAAGGAAAGTTGAAGTTTTATCAGTTAATTCTTGTGTTTGCTGTACTATCGATTTTGTCTCTTTTTGTAGGAGTACAAGATCTGTCAGCGATGGATCTGTTTCATTTAACAAAAGAAGAAAGCCAAACGCTGTTTTTTAGTCGTTTTCCTAGGCTTTTGAGTATTATTATGGCGGGAATGAGCCTTAGTATTTGCGGATTAATTATGCAGCAAATTACGCGAAATAAGTTTGTATCTCCAACAACGGCAGGAACGATGGACTGGGCAAGGCTTGGTGTGTTGATTTCTCTACTAGTATTTGCTTCAGCAAGTCCTCTATTAAAAATGAGCATTGCTTTCATTTTCTCACTGGCGGGCAATCTATTGTTTATGAGAATACTAGACAGAATTAAATTTAACGATACGATTTATATTCCACTAGTCGGTTTAATGCTCGGTAGTATCGTAAGTTCCTTAGCTACCTTCATTGCCTATAAATACGATTTGATTCAAAACCTTTCTTCATGGCTGCAAGGCGACTTTTCGCTAGTAGTCAAAGGGAGATATGAACTTTTATACCTTAGTATACCGCTCTTAATAATTGCTTATCTTTACGCAGATAAGTTCACGGTTGCTGGTATGGGAGAAAGCTTTTCAATCAATTTAGGCGTGAAATACAAACAAATCGTAAACATTGGATTAGTCATTGTTTCGCTTATTACTTCGATTACGATTTTGACCGTTGGCATGCTGCCTTTCTTAGGATTAATCATCCCAAATATCGTATCGATTTACCGTGGAGATCATTTGCGCAAAAGCCTGCCTCATACAGCGCTTCTTGGAGCTGTGTTCGTACTTGCGTGCGATATTTTAGGCAGAGTCATTATTTTCCCATATGAAATCTCTATCGGGTTAATGGTAGGTGTAATAGGAAGTGCGATCTTTCTTTTTATGCTGATAAGGAGAGGTCGTTATGCATAACAAACATAAAATTATCATTCTCGCCGCGCTGGTCATTTTATCAGTGGCGCTGTTTATCAGCTATGATTTAGGCTACTGGCAGTACACGCTGCCGCGAAGAATTGAAAAAGTCGCTGCGATTGTTTTAACTGGAGGAGCCATTGCGTTTTCATCCGTTATCTTTCAAACGATTACCAATAATCGAATTCTAACTCCTAGTATTCTAGGACTAGATTCACTGTATTTATTTCTGCAAACGTTTATTGTGTACATCTTTGGCTCAACGAATATTATCATCATGAACAAAAATCTTAATTTTCTTCTTTGCGTTTCGCTGATGATTATCTTTTCGGTCTTGCTTTACATACTGATGTTCAAAAAAGCCGGTAAGAATATTTTCTTTATTTTACTGGTTGGAATTGTGTTCGGAACGTTATTTAAAAGCATGTCTTCATTTATGGAAATGCTGATCGATCCCAATGAATTTCAAATTGTACAAGATAAATCATTTGCAAGCTTTAACAATGTTAATACCGATTTGCTATACATAGCAGCCGTCATATTTATCCTGCTTGGCATTTACGTGTGGCGCTTTACATCCATTTTTGATGTACTGTCGCTAGGAAGAGAACATGCGGTAAATTTAGGGATTGATTATGACGGGCTCGTCAAAAAAATGCTGATTGTGATTGCCATTTTTGTCTCAGTGGCTACAGCGTTAGTTGGACCGATCACCTTTCTTGGACTGCTTGTTGTGAACCTTGCGAGAGAGCTGTTCAAAACGTACAAGCACACCTATTTAATGATGGGATCACTGCTGCTTAGTGTTATAGCCCTCGTCGGAGGAGAGTTTATCGTTGAAAAAGTGTTCACCTTCAGCACCACGCTGAGCGTCATCATTGACTTTGCCGGCGGAATTTACTTTATTTATTTGCTGCTAAAGGAGAATAAATCATGGTAGAAGTAACAAATGTCAGTAAAACATACGGAGAAAAAACCGTTTTAGAAAAAACATCCGTCGTGATTCCAAAAGGGAAAATCACGTCATTTATCGGCCCAAACGGAGCGGGGAAAAGTACGCTGCTTTCAATTATGAGCCGTCTCATTAAAGCCGACTCAGGATCAATATCAATAGAAGGAAAAAATATAGAGAATATTGACAGCTCAGATTTAGCCAAAAAAATGAGTATTTTAAAACAGTCCAATCAGCTGAATATCAGGCTTAGCGTACGTGAACTCGTAAATTTTGGCCGGTTCCCTTATTCAAAAGGCCGGTTAACAAAAAGCGATGAACAAGCGGTTGATCAGGCGCTGAGTTACATGAAGCTTGAAAGTATTCAAGATAAATACTTGGATGAACTGAGCGGGGGACAGTGTCAGCGAGCTTTTATCGCTATGGTCATCGCACAGGACACGGAGTATATCTTCTTAGATGAACCGCTCAATAACTTAGATATGAAGCATTCTGTTGAAATTATGAAGCTGTTGAAACGTCTCGTAGAAGACTTAGGCAAAACCATTGTGATTGTCATTCACGATATTAATTTTGCGTCTGTCTATTCGGATTACATCGTGGCGCTTAAAAACGGTGAAGTGATCCGTGAAGGCCCAACAGAAACCATCATTCAAACGTCTGTATTAAAGGATATATACGATATGGATATTCCAATCGAAACGGTTGGCGGACAGCGTATTTGCGTGTATTTTTCATAAAATTTATTCATGAGGTGACGAAAGTGAAAAAAGTGTTATTAATGTTTGTAGCAGTCTTAACTGCGATTGTTGTAGCCGCTTGCGGTAATCAAGGAGCAAAAGAAACAACAGGTGGAGAAAGTAAGCAAAAAGAGACGGTAACAGTAACCGATCAGTTCAATAAAGACGGAATTAAAATTAAGAAAAACCCTAAAAAAGTTGTAGTATTCAGCATGGGTGCACTTGATACACTAGATAAACTAGGGGTTGAAGTAGCGGGCTTACCAAAACAAGCGATTCCTGAGTATTTATCAAAATATCAAGATGATAAGTACGCTAATGTAGGTGGCTTAAAAGAGCCTGATTTTGAAAAAATTGCAGAGCTAAATCCAGACTTAATTATTATTCAAGGCCGCCAAGCAGATTCATTTGATGAATTCTCAAAAATTGCGCCGACGATTTATATCGATACGGACAACCAGCACTATATGAAGTCATTTAAAGAAAATACAAAAGTACTAGGACAAATTTTTGATAAAGAAGATCAAGTGAAAAAAGAGCTAGCAGCGATCGATAAGCAAATTGCAGATTTGAAAAAACAAGCGGACAAACTAGATAAAAAAGCGCTTGTAATGATGGCAAATGATAGCAAAATGACAGCGTTTGGTCCGGGTTCTAAATACGGATTAATCCACGACGTATTCGGTATTAAAGCAGCAGACGACAGCCTAGATCCATCGGCTAAGCACGGTCAAAGCATTGCATATGAATATTTAGTTAAGCAAAACCCGGACTACTTATTCGTCGTTGACCGCGGTGCCGCAATTGGTGAAAAATCATCCGCTAAACAAATTGTTGAAAATGAGTACGTAAAAGAAGTCAATGCAGTGAAAAACAATCACGTTGTGTACCTTGATCCAGGCCTTTGGTATTTATCTGGAGGAGGCCTTGAATCAATGACAGGCATGATTAAGGAAATTAAAGCAGGTATAGAGAAGTAATAGAGAAAAAGAGCTGGTTTTAACCAGCTCTTTTTTTTGTGCATTCAAAGTATTCACTGTTCCGTATAAGGAATGTAAAAAGACTGCTACGAGCAGTTTTTTTGCTTATAACAAAGGATGTTATCCACGTGTTTCAATGACGTTGTCTTTTGACTACCCAGAATAAAAAGACCGCATATGGAAACAGTAGTTATGTGCACATGTTAGAAAGATGGCACCACGGAATACGTTAGGAAGAAAAGCAACAGGTACTGTAAGTGAAAAATCCTATAGCGGACAAAAATCTACATAAGTTAGTTCAAAAACAAGCAATGTCAATAAAAGGAGTGTTTGATATGTATTATTACAAAGAAGGATTAATCAATGGCATTAAACCGGATAAGCCCGATCCTGCGGCCGCGAAGGTACTGCAAGAAGCCTTAGGCGGGCAGTTTGGTGAAATGCGGACGATGATGCAATATTTCTTTCAAAGCTCTAACTTCAGAGGAAAAGAAACGCAGTATCGCGATTTAATGAAAGGTGTTTTTTTAGAAGAAATTGCTCACGTAGAACTCGTTCAAAATACTATTAATGCATTGTTAGATGAATCTGGCGGAGCCGGGGTAGGAAGTCAAGGTTCAGATCAGGCTCCTCTTGATGAAGCCGTAAAACATGCTAATCCTCATCACTATATCATGGGCGCTCAAAGCTCACTGCCAGTAGATGCGGGCGGAAATCCATGGAACGGCTCGTGGGTTTATAATCACGGAAATCTAGTGGCTGATTTACTGAATAACGTTGTATTAGAATCAACCGGTGTTTTACAAAAAACAAGAATATACGAAATGAGTTCTAACCAAACGTTAAGAGAAACGCTAGGTTTCTTAATTGTTCGAGATAATGCTCATCAAAATGCGTTTGCAAAAGCTCTTGAAACATTAGGCGTGGACTGGGGAAAACTATTCCCTGTACCAAATTATGATATTAACAAATACCCTGAATGCAGAAAATTTGTCGAGATGGGGTATCATAACACGCAATTTGATTTTAGGTTAGATCCGCACCGAATGGGAGAAATATTCCAAGGGCAGACGCCAAGCAGAAATGGCGGAGACTTGAGCGTAACACCTCCACCGGAAGCTTTTCCAGTCCCTCATTTATCTGAAATGCCAAATGAGCATGCTCCAGGTTTAGGAGATATGAACGCATAAAAGTATGTGAATCGACTTTAATTAAACAAAGCTAAAATAAAAAACATTGACTGGGAGCTAGTAGTCAATGTTTTTTTATTTACTTTAGCGAAATTCTTTCATTTGTCTAGCGCAAAGCACATCTCGCCATTCCTGTAAGTGCATGATAAAGGGCTTTTTTACATCTGTTTGTGAATTTATTTGTTTTTTACAAGAAGAAAAGGGAATACTTTCTTTAATCGCTTGTGATAGAAAGCTAATAAGGGGTATGCTGCTATGAGTAACCAAAAAGATGAATTTTTATTTAAACGAGAGCTCTATCGCTTAGTACAAGAATACAAATGCTGTAAAGTTGAAGAAATTAGACGGGCAATTAAAAAGGATATTCTTCTTTTGAAGAAGGTTATAAATAACTAAAATAGATAAACACCGGCAAAAAAGCTCATGTTAGTTAATAAATGAGCTTTTTTTGCTGCTTTAAACTTGTTCAAACGAATTAGTATGTCTATAAATAGTCTCAGGAAGATTATGGACCATGTTAAACAGAGCTAACGCAGTTGTTTCTGGTTCCTCATAACGATAAATGATATCGTTTTCAATGTCGCAGATTTGAAAACCGTTTAATTGTTTTGAATAACTTAGTGTAAACCTATTGGCAAGAGTATGAGTAATGTCGCTATCTCTATAATTTACTAAATTTGCTATCATGTGCTTAATTTCAGTTAGGTTCATCCACCAAGTCACCCTTTCATGTTATTGAAGTTATCATACCATGTACAGGTAGTTTGAATGCTTTTTTTTACAATTTGTAACAACAATTTTCAAAATGAAACATAAAGGTAATAAAAAGTTAAAACGAGCAGCTTAACGCAAGCTGAACATTTCCTATGAGGGGGTAGGTTTTTCTTTGCAGTAGGTCAACTCCAACTTTTTATCTGCGATTTCTTTTAGCCCAATACGAATCATACTGAATACTAAAATCCATAATATAACCGTTAAAATTGTATGTCCAGCGGGCAAAATACCTAGTATAGGTGAGTCCCAAAGAGCGTGCATAAAAACGACAAGCAAAAATACACCGAGAAATTTTGGTTTTATCAACATGCTCCACTGAAATTTCTTATCTCCTTGGACGATGCAGACGGCAGCTCCAGTCAAGGCAGCCCAAGCTACATGTCCTCCAGGAGCAAAAATACTGCGCCAAAGTATTGTAGAATAAAGCATGTGAAAGCTGCCGGAAAGAAGTGCCCGTAAAGCATAGCCAGCGGTTTCAAAAGCAGCAAAACCAGCTCCTATTGCAGCTCCCAAGAGGAGTCCGTTAAGGATATATCTATATTTAAGATTGCGCACAAAATAAATAACCGCGATAACTTTAGCTAGTTCCTCGCATATTCCAATCACGATCACGTTGGTGTTATTTCCAAGAATATCATAAAACACAAGTGCTAATAAAAGTGAGAGGATTCCGCCAATAAAAACGACATAAACAATTTTGTAAATAGCAATATTCTGCGGAGCGTTCATTTCCCAAAAGAAAATGAGCGTAGTAAATGGCACTGCAAAAGCACCGACTACAATAAGACCGGGTATGAAGTTGATGTTTTCGAACAAGCTTACGCCTAGATATAGCCCTAAGTATGCGATAAGCGCAATAAGAAAGACCCTTGCAAAAAGCCAAGGCTTTGGCCATGTATTTACAACTTCTTCTATTTTAGGAGTCGTAAGTCCTGTTCCTACAATAAAAAGCCGTTCAGCTTCCATTTCACTGTGCTGTCGGAAGACTCGAGAGAATATATTTCGAAATTTAGGTTCAACCGAACGTTCATTTCTTGGTATTTTATCAACACGATGGGCAAACAAGTAGAATATGCTGTAGTTTTCATCACGGTCCACGATTTCATGGCCGCAATTTAAGCAGAATTTTACCCCTTCCGGATTAGAATAAGCGCAATGGGGGCATTTCATTTATCTTCCTCCTTTTTCTAGATACAAATCGTTTGACGCTTGTCTTATGACATCTTCTACATATATTATGTGAACTGATGAAAAAAGCATAAGAGGGGTTGATAGGTAATTTGCTTAAATAATGGAATGGTATGTATATAAAAGACAGAAGCTATTGCTAAAAGAGACCTCATGAAACCAAAAAAAGGCTGCGTCATAAGCCGAACATTCGACTTACAGCACAACCTTTTATATGATTGAAAATGTGGATTTAAGCCTGTTTTCTTTACAATGCTTCTACGCAATAAAAAAGCTTCCTGAAATAAAAACGATGACACCAATGACCATCATTAATATTTCGCGGTCTTTTTTTCCTGTTTTTTTATTAGCAGGAAGCAGCGATTTTGAAAGAGGCTTGGCAAAAATTATGACAAGCATGCAAACAGCAGCAAAGATGCCAAGCGCCACCTGAAAATTACCTTCAATAAAGACGCATGCCATTAAAAGTACAAGACTTATTTTTAGAAAAATTTTTGATAGGTTCACTATCAACACTCCTTTAGAACATTTAATACGAAAGACTTAGTGATTTTTTTATGTGCCTGTTGTTTTCTACGGCTTGAAGGAGAAAATGAGCGACGTCAGAACGGCTGATGTTGCGTCCGTTTTCTGGTACGCTAGCTTCTCCTATACGATAATACGTAGTTAATGGACCGCTCGTTAACCCCATTGGCCGAGCAACAGTCCAGTCGAGCCCGCTTACCTTCAAGAGCTTCACGGCTTCGTAATGATCGCGAAGCACATTTTTTAAAATACGCTGAGCAAGCCAGCCCGTCATGCCTGGAATTTCTCCGTCGATTCCGGCAGAAGCCGTGTAGGCGATACGCTGAATTCCGTTTTCGTTCATACATTGAATCAGCAGATTTGTCGTTTCTACTAAAAGGGTAGAATGCCCTAGATTTTCGGTCCCAAGACAAGAAATTACTGCATCACACCCTCGCATGGCCTGACACACTTCATAATAATCAAGCACGTCGCCTTGTATGATGTGTACGTTCGCATGCGTTATCTTAAGCTTAGATGGATTTCTCACAAATGCTTTTACATAATGTCCGTTTTTAATCGCTTGCTTTATTAATTCCTGTCCGGTCCTGCCGCTTGCGCCAATCAAAAAAATGTTCATACGATCAACCCTTTCGTTTCAATGTAGGTAGTAAAAACGAAATTTTCTTTTACCATAACACATTTTTCTCGATTTAGCTTGTCAAAACATAAAAGCTGCTTACGAGATTCATCAAAGTAAGAGGTATCCTCTGTTCTTTTTTAAAACTTATGTCATAGACTGTCTAGAAAACAAAGAAATGTACGAACGGTTTATAAAGGTGTTTAATGCTATAGAAGCGAAAGGGTATTATAGGAATAAGGGACGAACAGAAGGGGCGATGCACTATGAAAAAATCGGTAAGCCGAGCACGTATCATCATAGTACTAATAGGTTTTCCGCTCATCTTTTTCATTATGGCGCTTGTGACGGGTGAGTGGCGATATATGACTTGGACCATTCCGCCTGCACTGATGTCATGTTGGACGGCACTTTTTGTATTAAGGAAGCAAGAAGAAAGATAACAGGAAATTTGAACTATTGCATCGAATTTATAGAAAAAGTATAAAATGATAGAAAGCTATAGTAAGAAAATTTAATGAAGGACGGTGTGAAGATGAACGGACAACAGTTATTGTATGGGTTGCTTACGTCTAAAGGCGATATCCTAAGAGCTGCTTATGTGTTATGTGACCACCGCATTTATACGGAAATGTCAGCACAGTATCAGCAAACGGAGCATACGGATTTTCAAGCGTCATTGGTAGAAGAAATGAAATTGCTTGAAAAACAGCCTGAAGTAGACATGCATCTGCATATTTTGCTTGAAATGGCGAAGTTTTTTGAACTTCCCGTTTCTCATGCTACAACAAATGGCGAGCTGTACGAGTTAAGCGATAACATTGGAAATTTGCTTGTATCTAAATACAATGAGCTGTTTTCAATTGCACGCTGTCATACGCTAGAAGACGTAATGCGCCATCAAATCCGACTGTTCTTTCATCTAATTGATTCGCAATACATGATTGCTACAAATCGTCAGCAAGCTGTGTTTCAGCAGCAGCTGATGAATTGGATTGAACAGCTGCCCCCCATGTATCAGGAAAGAATGATTGATGCATTAGGAGAATATCAGCAGGAAGCGCTTGTGAAACTGCTGCAGAAAAAAGGGACAATCGAGCTATACAAACAGCTTCCTCCGCACGCATACCCTGCTGTTTCAGGCCTTATGGCAACCGTAATGAGTATCTTTATTCCCGTTAATTACCCGCCAGCACTGCTATTTAGTATGAATGCGCCGCTGTTTTTAATGGCGAGCTTTGAAAGTCATGAAATTATTGCAAAACGCAAAGAAGCTGGAACTTTTTTACCGCTGTTATTAGTAGTTGTTCAGCTGATGTGGACGTACAAGCTTGAGCATCAGGATGAGCTGTTGAATTATCAGTCTCTGCTGATCAAGTGGTCATCTGTACACACAGGGTATCAAGATTACATGAAAAAGAAAGAGCAGTCACTGTTTGACCGTGAACGGTTAGACAGCTTTATTTATAAAACAGAGCAGTATGTTAAGCAGCTCCGCGCTACGGAGAAAAAGACGGTGAAGCAAATTGAAACGCTCAAAACAGCCATCCGCCATCAGCTTGATGAAATGGAGCTCACATCGTTAAATGGAGGGCTTGTGCTTCAAAAAATGATTGAAGAGCATGAATCATTAAAACAAGATGTAGAAGAACTGCAGCGCAAGCTTTCGATTAAAGGTGACTTCTTCTCTAAAGTAAGGCTGACGTTCCGTTCTGCAGAACGGGCCGTCAAAAGCAAAGTGAAAGAGGTAGAGCGCAAAAAAGTGCTTATGCAAATGACGGACTTTATTTTAGCAAATCGCTTGCCCGTATGCGTGGATATTCAAAATGAAATTTATGATTATCAAGACGAGCTGACGACGACTATTTTTCAAATTAATCAGCAGGTCGAGCTGCTTGAAGAAACAAAACAAAGCCGCCAGCTAGCCGATGCAAAAGTACGCCGCTATGATCAAGAAATAAAGCGATTTGAACGGAACTACTATGGCTTAAAAGAAGGAACCGTTGAAGAAATGGCACAGTGAAACTGGGACAAACATATTTTATCCGAACGAGTTTGGTTCTCCGTCAAGAATCAAACTCGTTCGGATTTTTTTATGGTGGTCATGAACATAGGTTTTATGTATGTAATTGCTTCTAGCTGTTGATAGGAGAGCAAGGCGAAGATTCCTGCCGGAAAAGCGGAAGCAACGAGGAGGCTCACCGGCCGCACGCGGAAAGCAAAGCCCTGCAAGGAAATCAACAGCCATGTCAAGATCGATCCATACGAACTCATTCACCTCATTTGTCTGTCTTTAGATTGGCTTAATTTAGTTATGTCTCAATCTTATTCTCTGTCTGTAGGAGCGGACAGCTGATCTTTATACTCATCTACATAGAGCATGCCGTTTGTTGACACAACTGCATACAGCACATGGTTCAACTGAAGCTGACGATTTGAAAGCTCAAGGTTGATCCACTGTTCGGTATATTGAGATGTTAAATTTTTATGAATAATTTCTCCGTCCATGATGAGTTCTACCGGTAAATTCATTTCTTTAAACGGCTTAGACAAAACGTCCTGTTTGGCAATGTTTTGATAAGCAGTTTTCTTTAATACCGACAGTTTTCCGCTTACTTCTAAAACAGCAAATTCTACTTCAGCAATGTTGAATGTTCCTAGTTCTCGTAAATGCTGATTCAAGTCGTCAATAGAATATTTGACTTTTTTCATATTTGCTTCAAGAAGCTTTCCTTTTTCCATAATAACCGTCGGGCGACCTGAAATCCATTTTCGCAAGCGTCTGCTTTTTAAAGCTGTTGAAGCTAAAAGAAAATGAATGGCCACAAGAAAAGCAAAAGAAGCGAACATCGGCAGAAATTTTAATTTTAAATCAAATCCCATATTTGCAATGAACGACCCAATAATGATGGACATCGCAAATGTAAAATGATTATTATGCGTGTTAATTTGTTTTCCAATCAGGAAAGTTGTAATGCTTAAGATAATAAAAGAAACAAAGGTTCTAAGAAGAGACATGAGAATGTCTTCCATAGGTTGTGATGTCACCTGCTTTCTCATAAATAGAAAGAGTATCTATCTCTATAGCGTTATCCATTTAAAGGATCGTTATACAAGAAAAAACATCAAGAAGAAGGGCGGATAATGCGTTCACATTCGGCTGCTTAAAAAGGGGCGGAAAGGCTGTAGGTAAGGGATCAAAGCAAACAAAAAGAATGTGCAAATTCCTTTGAATTTTTTTGGAGGATTTGTTACAATAAAGGTGCTTATTTTTGTTCGGTAAGGATAGTTCGAAGTGTTCGTCTTGACTTATTGTAAGAGCAGGAATAGAGTAATACACAATGTGTGGATTGTCACACAAGGAGGAAAAGAGATATGTTACAAGGTAAAGTAAAATGGTTCAACGCTGAAAAAGGTTTCGGTTTCATCGAAGTAGAAGGACAAGACGATGTATTCGTTCATTTCTCTGCTATCCAAGGCGAAGGTTTCAAAACTTTAGAAGAAGGTCAAGAAGTTACATTTGAGATCGTTGAAGGCAACCGTGGACCACAAGCTGCTAACGTTCAAAAGTAATTTTTTTTATAAAGTTTAAGCCGATCAGCAGAACGTTTCTCTGGTCGTTCGTTAAACTAAACTGGGAGAAGGCCCCTTTTATAAAAGGGGTCTTTTCTTGTTCGCTTTTTACACCTTGTTGACGATTTCTTTGATTTTGTAGAAGTATTCAAATATGAAAAAAACTAGTCACGCAGTATAAAAAAAGCGTATAATGAAATGATGAAAATAGGAATTGTAGAGCAGAAAGGATTTTAAAACGTATGAGCAACCAACTTCAAGAAACGATGGTCGATTCACGTCGTACATTCGCCATTATTTCTCACCCGGATGCCGGGAAAACAACGTTAACAGAAAAAATGCTGTTACTGGGCGGAATGATTCGTTCAGCCGGAACGGTTAAAGGAAAAAAATCAGGCAAGTTTGCTACATCTGACTGGATGGAAATCGAAAAACAACGTGGAATTTCGGTTACATCAAGTGTTATGCAGTTTGAGTATAAAGATCACTTTATTAACATCTTGGATACACCAGGACATGAAGACTTCAGTGAGGATACGTATCGTACCTTAACGGCTGTAGACAGTGCGGTCATGGTTATTGACGGAACAAAAGGGATTGAAGCACAAACGCTTAAACTTTTTAAAGTTTGCCGTATGCGCGGTATTCCCATCCTAACGTTTATCAATAAATTAGACCGTGAAGGAAAAGAGCCGCTTGAGCTGCTTGAAGAAATTGAAGATGTACTCGGTATTGAATCATACCCTGTAACGTGGCCAATTGGCATGGGGAAACGATTCCAAGGAACGTATGACCGTTTTTCAAAACAAATTGAAGTATACCAAGGAAACAAAGAGTCCTATTTTGCAGACTTTGACGGTGAAAATATCGACGATGAAATTAAAAAACACGTCGATGAAATGTATTTACCAGGCTTAGTGGATGATTTATCTCTATTAGACGAAGCAGGTAATGATTTTTCAATTGAAAAAGTAAAGCAAGGCCTATTAACACCTGTTTTCTTCGGAAGTGCGATTGCAAACTTTGGTGTACAGTCTTTCTTTAATTCATTTTTACAATTAACATCACCGCCGCAGCCTCGTGAATCAACGAATGGCACCGTTCAGCCTACGGATGAAAACTTCTCAGGTTTCATCTTCAAAATTCAAGCGAATATGAACCCAGCTCACCGCGACCGCATTGCGTTCGTACGCGTATGTTCAGGGAAATTCGAGCGTGGAATGAACGTGACGTTAGCAAGAACGAACCGTAAAATGAAGCTTGCGCAGTCTCATCAGTTCTTGGCATCAAGCCGTGAAACAGTAGACACAGCGTATCCAGGGGATATCATTGGCTTGTATGATTCAGGCACGTATCAAATTGGCGATACCATTGTAGGAGAGGGAAAAGTATTCGAATTTGATGCTCTTCCAAAGTTTCCGCCTGAACTGTTTGTAAAAGTTCGTGCGAAAAATGCAATGAAATCCAAGCACTTTGAAAAAGGGATTAATCAGCTTGTACAAGAAGGAGCCGTACAGCTTTACCGTACGCCGTTCTTTGGAGATTATATTTTAGGAGCAGTCGGTGAACTTCAGTTCCAAGTGTTTGAACACCGTATGAAAGGTGAGTACAATGTCGATCTTGAATTTACCCGCATGTCTCATAACATTGCAAAATGGGTAGACAAATCAACAATTGAAGATCGCATGCTAGATTCTCGCGTGATGCTAGTAGAAGATCGTGATAAGCATTCCGTTCTTATGTTTGAAAACGATTTTGTATGGCGTTTGTTCCAGGACAAATATCCATCTGTTAAATTCCTAGATCCGTTTAATCTATAAAAGAGTATAAAAAAAGGAAAACGATACATACTACTTTCATAAGTAGACAGTCGATTTTCCTCCTTTGCTTAAGAGTCAGTATTTACTGGCTCTTTTTTTAGTGAGCCACTGATTTTAAATTTAAAAGAATGACTCCTGCAATGATTAATACGATGCCAAATACCATCGTGAGACTACCGCTTTCTTTCCAAATGACTACGCCAATCACAGCTGTCACAGCAGTTCCTACGCCAGACCAAATGGCATACGCAACGCTGAGTGGAATGTGCTGAAGCGATGTGGAAAGCGCATAGAAAGCAAGACCAAACCCTAATAAAACACCAAGGCTAGGCCAAAATTTTGTAAATCCGTTTGATGCTTTTAACATAGATGTACCAAATAACTCTGAACTAATTGCAATGGCTAAAAATAAATAGGCTTTCATCGAAAACCCTCCTCTGTTAATTTCCGAAGTTGTTGTTGAATCTGTTTTTGCATGTCTGGATCCACGGGTGCGAGCCCAAACATTTGACTGAACCATAATCCGTCAGCTGCTAAACGCACAATGGTAGCAAGGACTGGATCAATGGCGTCTTGTTTAATGTGCTGCTGCCACTTTTCGTATTGCTTTTGAAAGTGCTGCAGGAGTTCAGGATTGGTTGCAATACCTGCAAGTAATCCCGCGCTCATCACTTGTTCACGCTGCAAATCATGAAGCGTCTCAGAGAGATAAGCCCGGCTCCATTTGCCAGGAGAATCGTCATGTTCAACTTGTACGTTTAGTCCGTCATCATATTTCTTTGTGACTGAATACAGCATTTGCTTAATCAATTCATCTTTTGAAGAGAAGTGATACAACAAACCGCCTTTACTGACGCCGGCTTCTTTTGCTACTTTTTCAAGCGTTAACTTTCCAACACCGTCGCGCTGTACAACCTGCGTAGCTGCAAGCAATATATCATCAAATGTAGACACATGAATTTCCTCCTTTTTGATTTTCCCTAGAATACTTTACCGTCTGGACGGTTTGTTTGGCAATACTTTTATTTCGAATTTCAAAAAAAATTTTTGTGCACACTAAAATATAAAGTATAAAAACAAAAATAAACGAGTAAACAAAGGGTTAATACCTTTACTATATGAAGAAAAAGAAAAAATAAAGCCTGGGTATATGAAAGAAAGGTGTGAAGAAGCAGATGAGGGATGTGTATCAAAGTTTTCAAGAACTATCACAGTGTGAACGAGCGGGAATTGATTACGAAATAGAATGTGTCATTCGCCGGAGAGAAATTGTCGTGCTTGCTATTCACGGAGGAACGATGGAAATTGGGACAGAAGAAGTAGCAGAAAAAATAGCAGAAAAGCTGAACGCAACGGTGTACGTATTTAAAACGCTGAAAACAGAAAATCCGTTTGAATTGCATGTTACGTCTGCAAACTACGATGAAGAAATGGCGCGTCATCTCGTTAAAAAATCAGCGGTCACAATTTCTCTTCACGGTGCCTACAGCGACGTCTGCACGACTTATATCGGAGGAAGAGACGAAGAGTTAGAAAAAGCGGTGCGTCATGCACTCTCAGGTTTTCCGATCAGTGAAACGCCCGTACATTTAAAAGGCGTTTCACCTCGAAATATCGCAAACGGCAATCAGCGGCATAAAGGACTGCAGCTTGAAATAACCACTCCGCAGTATGAACAATTATTGAAGGATAATCAGCTGTTTAACGAGTATGTGAATGCGGTAGTATCGGCTGTGAACTCAGTGATGTAAAGATAAATTCAACAGCTTCCTGTATATTGGCTGCAATAAAGGCTGCTTGTACGTCAGCCCATTTTTCCCGTGCATGTAACGTGTCGTGCCCAGCTCCTGTTAACACTAAAATACATTGTGCTCCTGCTGCACGGGCCGCTACGAGGTCTTTCCACCGGTCGCCAATCACGATGCAGTTAGCCAAATTTAAGCTGTGCTCCTCGGCTGCTTTTAACAGCATGCCCGTCCTTGGTTTGCGGCACGAACAATTCTCCGAATCTTCATGAGGACAAAGGTAAACATCATCAAATCCAAAAGCTAAAAGCTCAGAGATAAAGTCTGATTTCTTTACCTTTCCTTTTGCAATATCGGGCTGATTCGTAAAGGAAAACAACGGAATGTTTTGTTTCTTTATGTCTATAATCGCTTGTTTTGCTTGAGGGAATAGCTGAAAATCACCTGGATATTGTATTTCATTACTGCCGCCAATTGTTCCGTCTCGGTCTAAAAATATTGCTTCAATCATATTAATCACCTCTTTTTCTATCATAATATAAAACAGGATTAATTTGGTAAAAAATTTGTTTTTTGAAAAAAATCAAAGAAATATGACTGTCTTTTTACTTCTCATCATATGGATAAGTTAAATAGAAGTGGTGAGGAGGGGAAGACAAGTGAACGAAGAATCGTTTTATTCACCATTTATAAGCGAAGACGGAAAGAAAAAAACAATTGGAGAAATTGAGTTTTCAGATGTGCAGCGCATGATGGAAAAACATTTAGAAGAAGGCTATCAGCTTGAGTTCAAGCGCGAAGTAAGCTCAACGGTCAAACGGAAAATCCCAAATATCATCGCTTCGTTTGCCAATGAAAAAGGAGGGTGGCTTATTTTTGGCGTAGATGAAGACGACCATTCCATTAACCTGCTCGAGCGCAAGGAATATGAGCTGTTTATTAATAATATGCTTAAAGATGTCACCAATCCCATTCCTCGTATCGTTACGCGTTTTTTATCACCTGAAGATCACCCCAGGCAAGGTGTTTTTGTCATTTGGATTCCGGAAGGTCCGAACCCTCCGTACATGTCTTACGGGAAAATTTACAGAAGAATTGGAAGCGGCACATCTCCGGTTACGGAAATCGATGATCGCTATCATTTAGATCGACTCTATCAAAAATCCGAGGATCAAACGCAGCGAATAGAGGAATTTTGCACAAAAGAACTGTCTATCTATAACAGAAAATGGCCGATGCATGGGAAAAGCTATATTCATTACGGGATGTGTAATATGTACGTGCTGCCACTATATGATTTGCATTTAGTTGAACAAATGGAAGAAGAACGGTTAAAACAATATATTTTAAGCAAGTCTAGCGAGCCAAAACACTATCGTTTGGACGACGAGAGTACGGTGATGCTGCATACACCGTTTGTTAAAGCCTCTTATTCAGCGGAATCCATCATTTTTCGAAGCACAGATGTGATTGATGCGTATGATAAAACAATTGCGTGGGAGCAGTTTTATAACGGATCAGCTAAGTTTCATATTCCTATTCCGTACATGGAAGAATCAAAACAAATTCATGACGTATTAAAGTCAAGTATTTCAAGCTACATCGATGAGACGATTTTTGAGCAGTTTCAATATATAAACGGACCCTTTTTTCTCACATCTTTAATCAGCTGCATCGGCGGATACATTGATTGTATGATGGAATTAAAAGCAGAGCTGGAAGATATGATTATTGTGATTGACTTAGAGAACGTTCGAAACGATGTGCTTTACTTTCCGCATGAGCAATTTCAAACATTTTTAGAAGAAGAAGGGCTCGTCTTTTCAGATAAAAAGCAATACCGATTTAATCGATCATTTAAAACGACAAAATTGGGAGGTAATCTGGAGCTTCTTGCCTACGTTGATTATATCGTGACAGCGTTTGGCCTTTCAAAAAACCAGTCCATTGACTTTCTTAAACACTCATTAAATCAAGGATAAAATATACAATTTTTTGACAATAACTAAAAAAATGACAAAAGTGAAAAAAAGTATGATAATATCTTTCGTAAGTAATGAGCAAGTAAAGAAGAGAAAGGGGACTCTTTTTTACGGATGCCGTTGCTAGGTAGGGTTAAACATAAGGGGAGAAAAGGCAATGAAAAAAGCGACATCCATACTTCTAATTGTCCTAGCACTGGCTGGGTTAGGAGGAGTATGCGCTGCTTATTACCATTTGGAGCAGCAAAAGCAAACGGAAGAAATGACGTATGAACAGAAGTACATAACCGTAAGAAATGCATGAAAAAACCAGCCGATCGGCTGGTTTTTTTGGGTTTCAAGTCATAGTAAGTAAAATAAAGATTTTGCTTGTTCAGTTTTTTTAAATAACTCCAATGATGTATAGACGCAAAATAGAAAGCCAACGCTTGAAAAAACAAAAAACAAGCGGAGAAAAGGGCGTTTTTTTTGAATGCGAAAGTACGTAAAAACAACGAGTGAACATACAAGCAGTACGCTCATAGCAGCAAATCGAATCGCGAGGTCTGCTAAATCATCAACCGTACGCTGAAACAATTTTAGCGTTTCAGCGTTCAAATCAGTCTCAGGAATGTTTGTTTTGTCTTGCTGATTTAACACCCCTACATCCCATTTTTCTCGACTATAATCATGAGAAACCGTGTAGTAAAACGGACCAAGCTTTTTTTCATCTGCACCTTCGTCAGCAAGTGCTGAAGCTGGATGCATGAATGCTAGAACAAAAAATAAAAAGCTCCACTTTCTCATTACCAAAGCCTCTTTCTAACTCAGACTATCTCCCATTATAAACCAAAAATTTTTATGTTTCCATCATCCCTCTTTCCTATTTCCATTTCTATATATAAAGTGAAAGGGGGAATAAAAGATGGCAGAAAAAATTCAGCATTCAAGCCAGCTTCGCTTAGTATTAGAACAAGGAATAAAAGAGGATGGAAAACCCGATTTAAAGACAAAATCCTATATGAACATTCAGCCTGGAAGTTCTGCAGATGCACTCATTACAGCAAGTGAAACCATTGCCAGCCTGCAGTCACTGCCGCTTGTTGAAATCAACGAAGTTGTCACGTTTTCACTTTTAAAATAAGAAAAGAGGTAGAGTATGAAAACTTTAACGATGCAGTTTTTGAATGAGTCACAAAAAGCAGTAAGCCTATCGATTGAATCACCAAAAGATACATTAGACGCGGCAGCCATTACAGCAGCAATGAATGCGCTGATCGCAAGCGATGTCTTTACTTCAAGCGGCGGAGCGCTCGTTGCCAGAAAAGGCGCTCAAATCGTCGAGCGAAATGTAACCGAATTTACGATTTGAAAATGAGAGTCCTTCCACTTCGGTGCGAAGGGCTTTTTTAAAAGGAGAGAGGAAGATGACAGAGTGGTTTACGATTGTCTCAGACGTTGGTTTTCCCGTTGTGGTGACGCTTTATTTACTTCACCGAATCGAAGCCAAGCTCGATACAGTTGTGCTATCCATTCAGCATTTAACCGATGAAGTAAAAAAGTGATTATGACAATTGTAAGGCAGTTGTCATGGAAAAGTTGACGGATTTGACACCTCACACTACAATTGGTAGTGTGAGGTGTCAAATATGAAAATTGAAAAATTCAAATTTAACGAAACCGGCCTTAATCGCTTTTTTGGCCCGCTTGAAGCAAAAATTATGACGGCTTTATGGAACGGAAGTGAAATGTCCATTAAAGATGTGCAGCACGTGCTTGAGAAAGAAAAAGCAGTTAACTTCAACACCGTTATGACCGTTATGAATCGATTGGTGGAAAAAGGCGTGTTGCAAAAGCGTTTAAAAGGACGTACGTCGATGTATCAGCCGATTCTTTCTAAAGAGGAATTTATCGACGCTCAGTCGAAAGAGTTAACGCACGAATTGATCGACGAATTTGGCTCGCTTGCTGTTACTCATATGCTTGATGCGTTAGAAGAAGTCGATGATTCACTGTTAAGCATGCTCGAATCAAAAGTCAAACAGTTAAAAAAGGATGAATAATCAATGAATCAAGGAATACTAAAGCGTTCTAAGCTTATTTTTAACCTGTGCTTTTTTATTGCCGTGACGTTGCTTATGCAAATGGGCATGTATGTGCTGCATTTGCTGTTTGGATGGAATTTATCATTTAACTTAATTTTACTTTGTAACAAAGTAGCCCACTTTTTCGGCTTGTTTTTTATTGAATACATGCTGAATGCGGTTATTTTTCATACGATGTTTGTACTGTTCATTAAAGCTGTAAAGCAAGTGATTCAAATGCGGAAAGTCCGTAAAATGATTACGAAGCTGCGAAATGAAACAACAACGGCTCACCTGCAAAAAGCGTACGGAAAGAATTTAACAGTTTTAACAACAGATCAGCCCATTGCATTAACAATGGGGTTGTTTACACCGCACATCGTTCTGTCTACAGGGTTGCTCTCAGTGCTTGATGAAAATGAACTAGAAGCTGTTATTTACCACGAGCAGTCACACGTTGCAAACAAAGATCCGCTCAAAACATTTTTACTAAGCACGCTTGCTTCTGCATTATGGTATATTCCGTTTATTAAATGGAGCCATAAACGTTTCAAAGTCATGCGTGAAGTGCTGGCTGATCAAGATGCCATTGTGAAAAATGGCACGTCTGCTCACATCGGCAGCGCCCTTTTGAAAATGGTTAAAACGGGACAAACAAGTCTTTCGTGTGCGCACGTATCGTTTGCTGATACGTCGGTTAATTATCGCATTCAATATATTTTAAATCCGGAAACGAAAATGCCGATGCAGCCTCCTGTTATTTTAACGCTGACGTCGCTATACGTGTTTTTTATTTTGTGTGCGCTAATTTTTACAGCTCTAACAGCTTTGTAAGTTTGTAAGAGAGAAAGGAAAGAAAAGAAGGAGATGAGATTGTGTCAAAAGCAAAGAAAAAGAAAAAAGTAACGCCCAATCAGCAAACGTCCTCGAGCAAGTGGATTTTTTGGGTGATTGGAATTATTGCGGTCTGCATTTTAGGGTTAATCGTCCTTTCTAATATGTCAAAGGGCGGAGGAGATGAAAGGGCCGCTCTTACATATGATAATCAGCCGTATCTTGGAAAAGAGTCAGCTCCGGTAGAAGTAGTAGAGTTTGGAGATTACAAATGCCCGGCTTGTAAAAACTTCACGGAATCCTTTTTCCCGCTGATTCAAAAAGATTATGTAGATACGGGCAAAGTCAAATTCTACTTTATGAACTATGCGTTTATCAACAATGACTCATCTCGTGCAGCAGAGTTTGCCGAGACGATATATAAAGAGCTTGGAAACGATACATTTTGGAAATTCCATGAACTTCTTTATAAAAAGCAAAACGCAGCGGACGAAAAGAAAGATGTCTTAACGGAATCCTACTTAGAAGATACGCTGAAAGAAGTATCTAGCGATGCCGATGCGAAAAAAGTAGCGAGTGCATTTAAAGACGGAAAAGGAAAAGATGCGTTTGATCAAGATATGAAGACAGCCAATGATTTAGGCATCACAGGTACACCAACCATTTATGTAGGCGGCAAAAAATTCGAAGGAAAAACAATCGATGACTTTGATCAAATGGTCAAAGATGCGGCTAAGGAGAACAAATAATGAACAAGTCTTTGGTTTTCGGGTGGATTACAGCGCTTATCGCGATGCTTGGAAGCTTGACGTTTAGTGAAGTTCTTCACTTTATCCCGTGTGAACTTTGCTGGTATCAGCGAATTTTAATGTATCCGCTCGCGATTGTGCTAGGTATAGCCGTGTATCGGAATGATACGTTCATCTACAAATACGTCCTGCCGTTTTCGGTGATTGGTATGGCGCTTTCAGGCTATCATTATTGCCTGCAGAAGATACCGGCTCTTAAAGCATTTGAAACGTGTACAAGCGGTGTTCCTTGCTCAGGTCAATATATTAACTGGCTTGGGTTTATCACCATTCCTTTTTTAGCGTTTATTGCGTTTACCATTATTACGATTATGATGCTTGTTCTTCGCAAGCAGACGAAAAAAGCTTAACCTCGGGGTTAAGCTTTTTTGTATGGAAACAAAAAAAGTCCCGCTTACAAGAAGCGGGTGCAAATAGGGTACATCTATGAAAAATGATGAAATTGTTTTGACAAGAACAGTATATAAAAGAAAAGTGAAAAAACGGTGAAAAGAGAAAAGCTTTTTTAAAAAATAAGGGGAAAATATGCTTTTCTTATAAAAAAAGCCCCGCTCACAAAAAGCGGGGAATAAATAGGGGTCATTTATGAAAAATGATGAAATTGCTTTGACAAACTTAGTATACAAAAGAAAAGTGAAAAAACGGTGAAAAGATGGAAGCTTTTAGAAAAAATAAAAAAAGACCTGTTTTGGGGAAACAGGTCACTAGAAAGGGAGTAAAACTATGAAAAAATATGCTAATTGGCTTTACACATACTATCTTACCGCCCAATAGTGAAAAAACAGTGAAAAGAAACATCAAACAAAAAAAGACCTGCTCTGGGGAAGCAGGTCTTCACAAAGGAGTAAAACTATGAAAAAAATATGCTAATTGGCTTCGCAAGTACTATCCTATACCTTTATGGTGAAAAAATGGTGAAAAGAGAAACGGGATATAAAAAAGACCTGTTTTGGGGAAACAGGTCATTAGAAAGGGAGTAAAACTATGAAAAAATATGCTAATTGGCTTCGCAAGTACTATCCTATACCTTTATGGTGAAAAAATGATGAAAAGAGAAGCGGGATATAAAAAAAGACCTGCTCTGGGGAAGCAGATCTTCAAAAGGAGTAAAACTATGAAAAAAATATGCTAATTGGCTTCGCAAGTACTATCCTATACCTTTATGGTGAAAAAATGGTGAAAAGAGAAGCGGAATATAAAAAAGACCTGCTTTGGGGAAACAGGTCATTAGAAAGGGAGTAAAACTATGAAAAAATATGCTAATTGGCTTCGCAAATACTATCCTATACCTTTATGATGAAAAGATAGTGAAAACGATATTAGGATATAGCTCCTATTTTTCCATATTATAGATTCATTTCTCTTTAATAGGGTATACGTTCATTAGAATCGATATAAACTTAAAGAGCTGCCAGGGAGGTATATATATGGAAAAGAAACACGAAGCAACTACAAATCAGCGCGTGGTTCACCGCGCTCGAAATAGCTGGTCAGGCTTTTTGTTTGGCGTAGGGTTAGTTGCTTTTATTGATGAAGCAGTGTTTCATCAGCTGCTTCATTGGCATCATTTTTATGATAAGTCCACAACGTCCGCTGGTTTAGTGTCGGACGGTTTGTTTCATGCATTCAGCTGGTTCGCTACAATTGCATCACTTTTTATGGTGGCGGATCTCAGGCGCCGGGGCGGCTGGTGGGTGAAAAGGTGGATAGGAGGAGTATTGCTTGGAGCCGGTGCGTTTCAGCTTTATGACGGGACCGTGCAGCACAAGCTTATGGGACTTCATCAAATCCGGTACGGAGTGAAGATTGCACCTTACGACATTACGTGGAATGTACTTGCATGTTTGATGCTGCTTATTGGCATCATTTTAACATGGTTTACACGTAAACAAGGTGCACATCATGATTAAATATGAAGTATTGTCTCAGCTTTTATTAGCTCTGCCTTTTGCCGCTGCCTTTTTTTTATATATGTGGGCTGTAGCGTCTTCGAATGCGACGTATAGAAAATGGTCATTATATAGGACGTCCAGCTGGACACTTGGTATTTTATGCGCCATATCTTCTGTAGCAGGACCGCTCGCAGCCCGTGCTCATATGGACTTTACCGCGCATATGACGGGGCATTTGCTTTTAGGTATGCTAGCTCCGCTTTTAATGGCGTTAGGAGCACCTCTTACGCTGCTGCTTCGCACGCTTCCGGTTCATGCAGCCAGAAAAGTGTCAAAACTTTTAAAAGGACGGTTTGTTCGGTTCATCAGCAGTCCGGTGACAGCTTCTGTTCTTAACGTAGGAGGACTTTGGATTCTTTATACAACAAGTCTGTATGGCATGATGCATCACTCTTTTTTCGTGCATGTCGCTGTACATATTCACGTATTTTTAGCCGGCTCTTTATTCACCGTATCGATGATTTCAATTGATCCTTCACCGCATCAAAAAACTTTTACGCACCGAGCATCCGTATTGGTTCTTGCTCTTGCCGCTCACGGTATTTTATCAAAATATGTGTACGCTCACCCGCCTATGCACGTCTCGGCGGAAGGGGCGCAGCAAGGGGCTATGCTGATGTATTACGGAGGCGATTTAATCGACTTATGTTTAATTGTGCTTCTTTGTTATGAATGGTTTAAGCGGGTTCAAAAAGTATCTCTTATATAAAAAAACGCGCAGAAAGCATCATGCTTTCTGCGCGTTTTTTTAGTGAATGTTTCGTTTTTTAAAGCGTCCGCCGCGGACTTCGGTAATATCTGCAACGGCTAAAAAGGCAGTAGGGTCAAAATCTTCAACAATGGTTTTTAGCTTTGATTCTTCAAGGCGCGTAATGATGCAGAAAATCACTTTTTTATCATCGCCCGTATAAGCACCTTCACCGTGCAAATAGGTAACGCCTCGACCTAGACGCGCATTAATCGCATCGCCAATTTCGTCGGAATATTCACTAATAATCCAGGCTGATTTTGATTCTTCCAATCCTTCTACAACCGTATCAATGGCTTTAGCTGCAATGATATAAGCAAGGATGGAATACATGGCGCGGTCCCACGTGAACACAAATCCCGCTGCTCCTAAAATGAAGAAGTTGAAAAACATCACAATTTCTCCCACAGAAAACGGAATTTTTTTACTGATTAAAATGGCAAGTATCTCCGTACCGTCAAGCGCTCCGCCGTAGCGAATTACGAGTCCAATTCCAATTCCGAGAATAATTCCTCCAAAAACGGTAGCAAGGAGAACGTCTGCGGTAAACGCGGGGACTTCATGAAACATAGAAGTTAAGATGGATACAACCAGTATGCCAAAAATAGTGGAAAGGGCAAATGTTTTCCCCATTTGCTTGTACCCGATAAATACAAACGGAAGATTTAGTACAAAAAGAAAGATTCCTAGATTTACGCCAGTAATATGCGAAAGCATGATGGAAATACCGGTAATTCCTCCGTCGACAACGTGGTTTGGGACAAGGAAAATTTCAAGTCCTGTGGCCATGAGCAGCGCACCGATCGCAATGGCGACGGCCCTTCCAAATACCTGTCCCTTGGACAGCTTTCGGTGCTGAATTTTCGCTTTTTCGAGTTCTGTCATTTGCATGTCTCCTTTGATGCCTCATATGTATTTCTCACTTTAGAAAAGTGAAACTATCTTTAATTATACCTTACTATGCACAATTAGTGGGGATAGACGGCTTAATTACTTGTTTCACCATGTAAAAAAAGCCTGCTTTAGAGTCATAAGCAGGCTTTTTAAAGAGTAAAACGATGAAAAAAGATAGTTGGCTTCACGGCTTTAACTATATAGAAACTTGATGAAAAAACAGTGAAAACGCCGGCATGTGCGGTAAGAAAATCGGGGATACTAGTTAAAAAAGCCAAAAGGAGATGACGAAATGAGCGTGTGGATGATGTATAATCACTTGATGCATTCGCAAATCTTTTTAAGCAGCGTATTAATTAGCGGTATTCTTCTTGTTAGCGGAGGATTTGTGTACGGCAGAATAATGAGCAAAAAGTGAACCTAATATTGCCACGGATAGGTTGTTAATGGAAGATGCTCAATAGCTGCTTGGTTAATGTTATACTTGCTCCATAAGCTTAGCGTGGAGGTGTCAGCATGAGCAAGCATCATGATCTAACAGCATCATACGGAGAATCGTTAGTGACGTGTGAACATCAGTTTGAAGCTAGCTATTACTATCATCAAGTGCGCGAACAGTGCATGAATCACATTCATGAAATAAGCAAAGCGGTAGATGAATTCACCGTTGATTTTACAGATGAAAGCTTGAAAATATTAGAGCTTCTTTACTATGATCTAGAAGACAGCAATTGTTTTGACTATTTTTCGATGACAAAAGAAGAATTCGAAGAGTGCATGGGCGTATACTTTGGTGAAGTGGTTACGTCTACTATTGACGAAGCGCGCTGGGTTGTGAAAGAATATCCGCTTATGGAAAACAAGTATGTGACCGGAATTGAAAAAGGGAATCTTTCACTCATGTTTCCCCATGGATTTTTTAACCATAAAGAGCGTCATCCAGAGTGCGTTTTTACTCTTTATCATTTATATAAACAGCTGCAAAAATAGGAAAAAGGTGAACTTAAGTTCACCTTTTTTATTGTCCCAGCTTTATGGGAATATAAATATCCATTTCATATGTATCACTATATAAATTGCTGTGTATAGCTGTATTTACAATTTCAAGAGCAGGACCTTCAATCATGCTGTAAGGAGAGTTCGGAAGCCATTCATTCCAGATGCTGTTATACGTCGACCCAAGCGATGTAATGGGACCTCTGTGTTTAAACTGCAGGTATGTAAACGAAGGAAACGTATGAACGCTCATACCGTTTGGAATACAAGCCGTATCAGCCACTTCTGTCCCTGCAATATAAAAATAATTTTCTTTTTTCGGAGCCATGCAAATGCCTGTAACCATATGAGGTTCTTTTGAAGAGCTAATCATTTCTTTTTCTTTAAGTATTTGCTTCAAAAGATTCTCTTTTTGATACTCTCCGTTTTTTGCTATGCCTATCACTGAAAATCCTTCTTTATATACAACTTTACCTTGCATAATCCACCTCGAATTTTTCAAGCTCTAGCTTTTATTCTATCAATCATAAATTACTTTACCGTGATTGTAACATAATCTTAAGTAGATATCGATGCAGAAAATGGAACATTATAAAAGATAGCTTTTGTGAATCAAGAGATAGTTCTGGCAAGCTGATTAGTGGAGATTAGTAAACTCTTAGTCATGTTAAATAAAAGGAGAGTATATACTTTATTACCATGTAATTCATATTGGAGGTAGGAAGATGGGAGACGTAATTCAAGGTCAGCTGAACATATTTTCAGCGCAGTCTCAAAACGTGCAGACATTGACTTATGGTTCGGAAACGAGCATTTTAAGTGTAGACGCTAAGACGAAAAAAACCAACCAAAAGATGAAAATAGACGGTTTTGCTACAATTGAATCGAGTATTCCCCTTGGATTAACTAGTTATCAATATGGAGTAACACTTAGAGTATATAGAAATTCTCAGCTTTTGTTTTCACAGAATTTACAGCAGGGAGCTGCAGCCGTTTTAACACTATCATTTACTCAGCAAAACGCTCTTTCTTTTACATGGGTAGATACAGTAACATCAATTGGTACATACACGTACTCAGTGAGAATAGAGTTTTTTAGCCGGTCTTCAACCGGGGTGACTGCTCAAACAAATACACGTGCAATTGCGATTACTACATAAAAAAACAGCGCCAGAATTCTGGAGCTGTTTTTTACTGATGCAACACTTTATTTATATAACGTTTATGAAGAGTAAATCCGGGAAACTCCTTAATATAAGTCAAAATGGTAGCTAAACCAGTAGTCGTCCTGCACATTCTTTGTGTTTGAAGCGACAATATGCTCATGACCTTGTTCATCCGTGGCAATCCAATTATAGTTGATATCCATTTTAATCGGATACATATTGCCTTTTTTAAACAAAATAACGGGGGGAGTTACTTCAACAAACTCGTTTAGTTTTTTAACAACATTTTCTTTACAGCGAATTAGCTCCATGTCTTTTTCTCCTTTGGTGTTATTGCACAATCATATTTTTTGCGTTGTGCACAATATATAATTTAAAATAACAAAGGTAAGTTTAGCACATTTTACAAAAAACAGAGAAATAAAAAGGAGCGATATCGATGAATGAACAAATTTTATTAGCAGAACGCCCAAAGGGAATGCCAACAAAAGATACGTTTAAATACGAAAAAATTGAAATGCCTACAGCGAAAGAAGGCGAGGTACTTGTTCAAACACTGTACCTTTCTGTTGATCCGTATATGAGAGGACGCATGAACGATACAAAATCATATGTTCCTCCATTTGAGCTAAACGCACCGCTTGCAGGCGGCATTGTAGCACGCGTAATGGAATCAAAATCAGATCGCTTTAAAGAAGGCGATATCGTGACGGGTATGCTTCCTTGGAAACGCTATTCAGCTGCAGAAGCAAAAAACTTACAGAAAGTTGATCCAGAGCTAGCGCCAATTACAACGGCTATCGGCGTTCTTGGTATGCCTGGTCTCACAGCTTACTTTGGATTGCTTGAAATCGGTCAGCCAAAAGAAGGCGAAACAGTAGTCGTTTCCGGTGCAGCAGGTGCTGTTGGATCTGTTGTTGGTCAAATCGCTAAAATTAAAGGCGCACGTGTTGTCGGCATCGCAGGTTCTGAAGATAAAATTGCTTATTTAAAAGATGAGCTCGGATTTGATGAAGTGATTAATTATAAAAAAGGAAATGTGAAAGAAGCGTTGAAAGAAGCGTGTCCTAATGGCGTTGATGTTTACTTTGAAAACGTCGGCGGAGAGATTTCAGATGCAGTTGTTAGCTTATTAAATAAGTTTGCGCGCATTCCGCTTTGCGGCCAAATTTCACTGTATAACTTAGAAAAACAAGATGTTGGACCGCGTGTTCAAACACCTTTATTAATTAACAGTGCGTTAATGAAAGGCTTTATCGTAGCCGACTATGCGGACAAATTCCCTGAAGGCATTAAGCAGTTAGGCGAATGGGTGCAGCAAGGAAAAATCAAGTACAGCGAAAACGTTGTAGAAGGTTTTGAAAATGTACCTGAAGCGTTCCTTGGTTTATTTGAAGGAGCAAACTTAGGAAAACAGCTTGTAAAAGTAGCAGAATAAGCGTAAAAAACCGTGCGGGAATAATCCCGCACGGTTTTTTTTACATCGTTGAAGCCGTTTGTTGTTTCGCTTCTTCTTCCATATGTTCACCAGTTCGTTCGATTGGCGAGCGTTTGTGATAGCGTCCAAGCAGTCCTGTCATGATGAAGATACCAATTAACGAATAAAGAACTTGAACTACGCCGAATACCACTGTTGCAGAGCCTACAATCAACACATCTGTCAAAAGCATTGTTTTACCTGGATTAATGCCAAAGCGTTTATCAAGAAACACGCATAGCATGTTGATTCCGCCAAGAGAAGAGCCGTGGCGAAACAAAAAGATCAGTCCAATGCCGACAATAATGCCGCCCACAATCGCAGCTACAAGCGGATGCGGAAGCTCAAACGAAAAGTTGGCAGCTAATAAATCGGACATCACTGACATCAGGCTAACGCTGATGAAGCTTTTTATCGTAAATTGCAGCCCGATTTGCGTAAGAGCCATAAAATAAAATGGTAAATTGATGATGAAGAACAATACCCCAAATGAAATACCGGTTAAATGCTGCAGGACGATTCCAAGTCCTGCTGTTCCGCCAATAACGAGGTTAGAAGCGGTTAAAAATTGAATTCCGATGGCAACGCACAAACAGCCAAAGGTAATCCATCCCCATTGTTTTACGTGATTCATATCTCCATCCCCTTTTGTATATTTATACAATACTTTCGATAGAAAACACCGTCTTTTAATTCACAAAATCTATTTTACTATATATCTTTTCAAAAAAAAGCACTTTTGTGAGAGAATCTAACACAAGATTAAAAGTTAGATAATTCAGATTTATTAAGTTTTTTTGAAGCGAATGAGCGATAAACCAATATGTTTCTAAAAAAAGATTACAAAGAAAGAATGAGAAAAACGGATTTTGGAAAATGTATAAACAAATATTTGGATAATGGTTAAAAAAAGGGAGGAAACATTAGTTTGAACGAACAATTTTAACTAAAATTAAAATATAATTCGGATTTTAGTTGATTTTTTGTTTAATTGAGGTAATATATAACATTATTAGTATGAAAATATGTAGAGATGGAAGTGGATGCGAAATGAATAAGAAATTATCAGCGTTGACAGGGGTGGCTGTACTTGCTTTTTCAATGACAGCATGTGCCCCTCAGCAGGAAAAAGAAGTGTCTGCTGAGAAAAAAGAACCCGCTCAACACCTCGCTGATCAGCAAATCATGGCCGACGCTTGGTACCAAACATCCGGCGAAATGAAAGCTTTGTATTACCAAGGCTATAATACAGGAAAGCTTCGTTTAGATGAGGCGCTTGCAAAAAGTACCGATAAAAAGCCTGCCATTATTTTGGATTTAGATGAGACCGTGCTTGATAATAGTCCATTTCAAGCATCAGCAATCAAAACCGGCAAAGGATTTCCTTATAAGTGGGATGAGTGGGTGCAAGCAGCAAAAGCGAAAGCAGTACCAGGTGCTGTTGATTTCTTGACGTATGCGGATCAAAAAGGCGTAGATATTTACTATATTTCAGGCCGTACAACTTCTCAGCTTGAGGCAACAATTAAAAACCTAAAGAATTTACATATTCCTCAAGCAACCAAAGACCATGTGCTATTAACGGGTCCAAAAGATGAAGGAAAAGAAACGCGCCGTCAAAAAGTAGCGACGAATCATAATGTAGTCCTGCTGTTTGGGGATAATTTATCTGATTTTAGCGGCTTTGATAAAAAGTCCATTACTGATCGAAATAAGCTTGTAGAAGAGCAAAAAGAAGCGTTTGGCCAAAAGCTAATCGTATTTCCAAATCCAATGTATGGAGATTGGGAAGGAGCTATTTATAACTACGACTACTCAATTTCGGACAAACAAAAAGATAAGCTTCGCCGCGAACAGCTTCAGTATTTCAACTAAAAAAGAGATGGAGACATAACGAAATCGCTCCAATCAACAGCTAGAAGCACCTGCATTGAAACCTTTGTTCACCATCACAATAAAAAATCCGAACGAGGTTGATTCTCCATTAAGAATCAACCTCGTTCGGATTTCTCTTCAACTCACATATTGTTGTCCCAGCTTCTTTTAATCTTTTTACTATAGCTTGTCCAACTGATCCTGCCTTTTAAGAAAGAAGCCAAGGAGCATAAGGAGCTTGCTTCCACTCGTGTTTTAACATGCCATAAATCACAAGGTCGTGGTAGTGATCATATAGGTATTCACCTTCTCTGCAAAGGCCTTCTTCTGTAAAACCTAGACGCGTAGGGATGGCTTTACTTTTTTCGTTATTAACGCCGCAGCGTATTTCGACTCGATGAAGGTTTAACGTATTAAATGCATAGTTCAGGCATCCGTGTACGGCTCTTGTCATAATACCTTTTCCTTGAAAATCATGTCCAATCCAATAGCCGAGGCTTGTACTTTTGTTTCCCCAATTAATTCCGTGAAAACCAATCATCCCGGCGATTTCTCCGTAGTACCGAATGATGGCCTGGAACCCTTGGTTATTATAGTATTGAGCTCTCCATTCAGGGATAAGTTCATCATAGTCGGCAATACTTTGCATGCTATCTACCCATGGGAGCCATTCTTTTAGGTAAGGTCTTGACTCGTTAATAAGAGAAAGCAAGGGGAAAGCGTCAGTTGATTCAATCAAATGCAAACTAACTTCGTCATCAATTTTGTATTCAAACATACGAAAGCCTCCTGTGATGATGGGCCTGCTGAGATAAGCGTAGCGTGTAGGCAGTTCTAACATCTAGTTTTTCTTTATTCTACCACAAGTAACAGAGAGGAGAACGAGGAAGTTTAGGCTAAAAGTAAATAACGCATAAAGTCGATAGGATTTTAATGATTAAAAAAATTAATAATTGAAAGCACTTTTATCAATATTTTTACAGAAAAGAAGCATATACAGTGATACAATGGAAGAAAAGATAAGGCGTTGTATGTATACATACTTTATAACAAACATGATATTGGATTGATAAAAGCAGGTGGTAAAAACATGGATGTACAACTATTAATAACGGTATTTGCACTCGGGTTTTTCGGGTCATTTTTAGCAGGTATGCTTGGAATTGGAGGATCAGTTGTTTTGTACCCGCTGTTGCTATTTGTTCCGCCTCTTGTAGGAGTGGGAATGTTCAGCGCGCACGAAGTAGCTGGTATAGGAGCCGTACAGTCGCTGTTTGCGTCTGTTTCAGGAGCTCTTGCTTACAAAAAGGGCGGCTATTTGAATAAACCGTTAATTTTATATATGGGTATCAGCGTCTTAGTTGGCAGTCTCATTGGTTCAACGCTATCAAACTCGTTTTCAGAAGGAATGATCAATTTCATTTACGGCGTGATGGCAACAATTGCTGCAGGATTAATGTTTATGCCCAAAAAAAATAATCCAGCGGCCGATTCATTCGAAGTGACGTTTTCAAAACCTTTGGCAGCAGCTCTGGCGTTTTTAGTTGGAATTTGCGGGGGGATTGTCGGAGCAGGGGGCGCATTTTTACTTGTTCCTATTATGATTACCGTGTTGAAAATTCCTGTGCGCGTAACGATTGCAAGCTCATTAGCCGTGACGTTTATTTCGTCTATGGGAACAACATTCGGTAAAGTAATGACGCATCAAGTCCTTTTGCTTCCGGCGCTTATGATTATTGGAGCAAGCTTACTAGCAGCTCCAATCGGCGCTTTTGTCGGGCAAAAGACGAAGGTAGCGTCGCTGCAAGTTATCTTAGCGATCGTTATTACGGCGACTTCGCTGAAAATATGGTTTGATTTACTAATGAAATCTATTCATTAAAAAAAGCTGCCTTTTTAAGGACAGCTTTTTTATTTTGTTGTTGATGACACAAGGTGAGCGACTAAAATATAGCGTTCAGGTGCTGAACCAACGTAGTTAAATGGATAACAGGTGCTGACGGTTAAAGTGGCTCTAGGCTTTGGCACAATAACAGTCCGGTCATCCGCATCAACGATTCGTACTTTGTTCACTTTGTATGTGAAGGTGCCTGCTGCCGTGTTCACCACGAGCGAATCGCCTTCACCCACGTCGCCAAGCTTACGAAAAACCGTATCGCGATGTCCTGATAGAACAGAATTGTCGTTTTGACCAGGCAACACGCTTCCTGCAAAATGACCCACGCCTTTTTCTAATTCATCTTCGTTCGTACCGTGATAAATCGGCAGCTTAGCGTTTAATTTAGGAATATATAATTCTCCCATTAAATCACCGATTTTTGGCTGTTTCGGGTAAGACACATTTGACACTTTCGGCTTTTTTTCCGAGCTAGCAGTACGAGAGTGTACCGCTTTTTTAGCTTCAACAGAAGAAGCTTCAGCAGAAGAGTCTGCTGTTGAAGAGTCCTTGCTTTTAGAAACTGAAGCTGCGGCTGGTTCTTCTGTATCCATTGTTTTAAATGCCAAATAGCCTCTTGCAAATTTATAGGCGTTTGTTGTTGTAAACCAAAGACCAAAGCAAATGACGGCGGCTAAAAGGGAAAGAACAATCAACCGCTTTTTGCGATTGATTGTTCTTCTTGTTTTTCTTGGTTCCATTTTATGCGCGTCTCACTTTGCGGAAAAGAACAAAGCCAGCTGCTACAAGCACTAATCCAATTAATGTATTTGTTACATAATTAGAAGCCGTTTCGGGAAGTTTTCCACCTTTAATGGTTTTTTGTACAGCGCCATTCGTTTGTTTCTTCACCGGTTCTTGTTTCTTTTCTACTGCTGGTTTTTGCGCTTGAGCTGGTTTTGCTACAGCTTCAGCAGATTTTTCTACTTCTTTTCCTGTGTCTGTGATGATATCAGAATTAAACATATCGCCTGTAATCACCATGTCTGCTAAAAATTTACCGTCTGTTGTATAAAGAGAAATTTTTAGACTTGCATTTTTTAATTCTTCTAAGTTGATTAAATCAGTAAGAGAAAGCGGTCTTTCATTTCCGCCTTGTACAAGTGCAAACTTAGCGTCTAAATGGAAGATTGATAGCATTTCTTTATAAATAGACATTAATTCAGCGATTTGATCAGCAGATAATTCTGTTGCTGTATCAAAATCTTCGAATGCCGCTAAGCGCTCGCCTAATTGATCTAAGCGGTTAAGCGTTGCTTCATTTGAAAGCTCATCTTCTAACGATGTAAAATGTGCTTCAATTCGATTTAACTCTTCTGAAGTTAAGCCTAATTCAGACTGCATAAACGATAGTAAGCCGCTTAAATCTTCTTCGCTTAATTCATCATCGTAAGAAGCGTCTTCTTCGTCATATGACTCATCATCTTTATACCAGTCGTCGCCCTCTAGATAGAAGCCAACATCCTCATATAAATCATCTAGGTACACATAATCGTCTAAGCTTTGGCCATTCTCTTTTAATAACGCATTTAAGCTTGTTTTGTCTAAGTCAAAATCTGCATACACATCTTGCACGTTATGTAAGTCAGCTGCAATTGGTTCACCTAAAAAATCTTCTAAATCTGCGATTGTATCGAAGTTTTCAAGACTTTCATCGTACAGTGAAAGCGAATATTCAACGTCGTCTTTGGTTACTTCAAAGCCTCGCGTTTGGCTTACCGATTTTAAATACTTGTTGAAATCTGCGTCAAATGTTGACGCTGCTGCGAATGAAGACGTTGGAAATACGCCTACAAACAGCAGAAATGATAATAGTATTGCCCCCAGTTTTTTCATCAATTTTCTCCTTTTTTTTACGTTTTCTACAAGATTATATAGGAAGAGTTATAAATTTACAATATATACTTATATTATATATAGCTTGAATATAGTGGTAATTTAAGGGATTTATAGAACTATAGATTTTGAGAATCCCGTATGAAAGGGAGAGGAAAGCCCCAGATAGAAAAAGGAGGAAATAAAGAAAAAGGTTTATAATTTTTTTGACAGAGGCAGAAATATAAAAAAGTACCAAAAAAGAACAGCACTTAGAAGCTGTTCTTTTTGAAATGATATGTAAGCTTTAGCATAGATAGTTGAAATTCGATACCGTTCCGCTTTAGAAAAAGGTGGTTACGAGTTATGATTTTAGTAAGGATAGTGAAGAAAAGTGAGAGCGCGGTTTTGTCAGCTCTATTTTGATTCCTTTTAGCCTTAAACGTTCTACAAACTGTTTGCGTTTTTTTCGCTTTTCATGCGGGGATTGATTCATATTTGCCTCATCCTCCATATTTAGTCAAGTAGCTAACATATCATTATCATAATCAAAAGATGACGGTTACACAATAAACATTCTCAAATATTCACAAAGATTTAAAATTTGTTACATTGATAGTGTACATGTACCCCATTCTCTTTTTTTATAACATCTCAATGTGCTGTTTTTAAATTGAAGTGTTGTAAATCCTGTCGCAGGCTAAAAAACGGGATTAAAAAAACGCGCTGACTTTTATATTTTGATTGGCTGTGCTTAAAAGCTATACTAGTAGTGCGTATAGAAAAGAGTAAACCGAATTTTTACATCTCATCTATTCGTATACAAAAAAGAAAGAGGGATTTTGATGAAAACAGAACAGCAGTATTTTGAAGAAGGAAAATCAATTCAAACATATATGAACGACATGAGTACATTAAAAGAGGAAAGTTTAGCTGTTTATGAACAATTTCAGCTTCCTAAAGATGGACTCGCTGACAAATTAAAGGCTCACAAGCTTCACTTCTTAGCAATTACTGAAGATTGGTGCGGAGATGCGATGATGATTAACCCAATCATTCGTAAAGTAGCTGAAGCTGCCGGTATCGATGTGCGCGTTGCACTGCGAGATGCGGACACCGAATTAATTGACCGCCACTTAACAAACGGAGGACGTGCCATTCCGATTATTTTAATTTTTAATAATGAGGGGAATTTACTAGGAAAATGGGGTCCTCGCGCTCCTGAAGTTCAGCAAATCGTCGATGAGCTTCGTGCCACGCTTCCTTCAAAAGAAGATCCTTCGTTTGAAGAAAAACAAAAAGAAGTCTTTTCTTCGTTACGAAGAAGATATAAAGAAGAACCGGCTCTTTGGTCGTATGTTTATAACAGCTTTAAAGAAACGGTATTAGCTGTTGTGAAATAACTTAAAAAAGCAAGATAAAATGAAGCGCTCATTTTATCTTGCTTTTTTTCTGGTTATTGCAACAAGATCGTTTGTATATCACTTTAATGGAAAGGCAGCTCTTATGAATGTTAGTGTTCAAATCGCGCACTTTTAATTGAGAAAACGTACAAAATTCTAAAAATAAAAATATTTTTTATTCAAAACGCGTACTTTTCCACTTGATGATGATATAATAACAAATAATAAATGAAGAAAGGGGACGCGTGAATGAAATGAATGGAAAAGCTTTTGGTCAGTATTTTTAAGCAGCATTTTTAGAGTTCAAAATGAATTTTATTTTTTAAATTTAATGAAAGCGCTTAATAACTAACTTCTCAGAAAATATAGAAGAAAGGTGTTAGATACATGAATAACTTACATAGAAAAATGGGAACGTTTTCTCTCATGATGGTCGGTCTTGGATCTATTATTGGATCAGGATGGCTGTTTGGGGCATGGAGAGCTGCTCAAATTGCAGGCCCGGCAGCAATTGCTTCTTGGATTATTGGAATGGTTGTTATTTTATTTATAGCTCTTTCTTACAGTGAACTAGGGTCTATGTTTCCAGAAGCAGGAGGTATGGTTAAGTATACGCAATACTCGCACGGCTCATTTCTTGGCTTTATTGCGGCTTGGGCAAACTGGATTGCAATCGTATCGGTTATTCCTGTTGAAGCGGTTGCTTCTGTTCAGTATATGAGTTCATGGCCATGGGAGTGGGCGAAATGGACAGGCAGTTTAGTAGAAAATGGGATTCTTACTGGAAAAGGCTTGGCTATTGCTACAGGACTATTAATCATTTATTTTCTTTTAAATTATTGGACCGTAGGCTTATTTTCGAAAGCTAATTCGCTTATTACCGTTTTTAAGATTGTAATTCCAGGGCTTACAATTGGCGCTCTTTTATTCGCAGGGTTTCACGGAGGAAACTTCTCCTCTGCAGGAGGCGTTGCTCCAAATGGATGGGCAAGCGTTTTAACAGCTGTTGCTACGTCTGGGATTGTGTTTGCTTTTAACGGTTTTCAAAGCCCTATTAATATGGCGGGAGAAGCGAAAAACCCGGGACGCTCTATTCCTATTGCGGTAGTAGGATCCATTTTAATTGCGACCGTGATCTATGTATTGCTTCAAATTGCGTTTATTGGAGCGGTAAATCCTTCAGAAATCGTAAAAGGATGGAGTCATCTTAACTTTAATTCGCCGTTTGCCGATCTAGCGATTGCCTTAAATATTAACTGGCTTGTTATTGTTTTATATGCCGATGCTTTTGTATCGCCATCAGGAACAGGTATTACGTATACAGCTACCACGTCACGCATGATTTATGGTATGGAAAAAAATAAATATTTGCCGAATATACTGGGACGAGTTCATCCGCTTTACGGAGTTCCGCGTCAAGCCATGTTCTTTAATTTATTTGTCTCATTCATCTTTTTATTTTTATTTAGAGGCTGGGGAATATTAGCCGAAATTATTTCTGTAGCTACATTAATTTCATATCTTACCGGTCCTATTACCGCTATGACGTTAAGAAAAACGGGGACCGATCTTTATAGACCTTTACGTATAAAAGGGTTAAACGTAATAGCGCCTCTTGGATTTATTTTTGCTTCACTTACTCTTTACTGGGCAAGATGGCCGTTAACTGGACAGGTATTATTTATTATTTTAATTGGTTTGCCAATTTATTTTTATTACCAAGCAAAATCCAAATGGAAAGGCTTTGGTCAAAACTTCCGAGCTGGCGTTTGGATGATTGTCTACTTATTATGTATGATGACAATCTCTTGGATAGGAAGTGAAAAGTTCGGGGGACTCAATATTATTAAATACGGCTGGGATATGGGTCTGATTGCAATTGTTGCACTTTTCTTTTATGCTTGGGCACTTAAAAGCGGATACAAAACCGAGTATTTAAAAGAAGCAATCAATGTTAATAATGAAATGAAAGCAGCGGAAGCACAGACTGCCTCAGCTAAAGAACAGATCATAGAAAAACAAATTAAATAAGTAGTAAAAATGAGGCTGGGACAAAAGTATTTCAGTTGAAGTCAAATGCGAACTATTAATTATTTTTTGATTGGTAGTTCGTGTTTTTTTGTTGTTATGTTGAATATAGATTTTATGTGTATAGTTGGTTCTAGCAGTTGATTGGAGGACAAGGCGAAGACTCCTGCAAGGAAAGCGGAAGGGATGAGACCCCGCAGGAGCGCAAGAGACGAGGAGGCTCATCGGCCGCCCGCGGAAAGCGAAGCCTTGCACGGAAATCAACTGCGGTGTCACAAGCAGTCCAGTTCATGTATCCAATTTGTTTGTCTTTAGATTAGATTGATTTAGTTATGTTCCAGCCTCTTCTTTTGTGGATAAATTTTATTTTTTTGAATACTAGACAGTAAAAAATGCTATAATGGTGGGCAAAATCATGCAGGGGGAGAACGACTTATGGATATCGTATCAATCACTTCTTTTTTAGGCGTAGCCGCTTTGCTTACGGTTATGCCTGGACCTGATAACTTATTTGTTTTAGCACAAAGCATATCAAACGGTAGATATGCAGGAATCTCGACTTCATTAGGGCTTTGTACGGGCTTGCTTGGTCATATAGCTGCAGCAACATTGGGTCTATCGGCTGTTATCTATCAATCGGCTTTAGCGTTTGCTATTGTAAAATACGCTGGAGCAGCTTATTTATTATATCTGGCTTATAAGACATTTACAGCAAAAGATTCCGCTCTCTCTGTTGAAAACAAAGAAGCCGTTGAGTACAAGGTGCTATATAAAAAAGGAGTGATTATGAATCTGCTAAATCCAAAAGTTTCGCTTTTTTTTCTTGCTCTTTTACCTCAGTTTGTTAATCATTCAACCGGACACGCCACACAGCAAATGCTTGTTTACGGCGCTGTGTTTTTAGTTCAAGCGCTGATTATTTTTACGTTAATTAGTCTATTTGCAGGGAAAGTAGGAGAGTTTTTGCGAAAATCTCCGGCGCTGTCTAAGCGGCTTAATCTTGTGCAAGGCTCTATCTTTACGCTTATTGGCTTAAAAATTGCTTTCAGTGAGAAATAGCAAAAGATAAGACGGTAAACCTGCTTTTTATCTCTATTAAAAGGCGTGGACATAGGTTATTTAAAGGGAGATCCGAACGATAAATCCAATTCGTTCGGATTTTTTATGTCTATAGTAAAAGTAGGTTTCATGTATGTAGTTGCTTCTAGCTGGTGATTGGAGGGCAAGGCGAAGACTTCTGCGGGAAAAGCGGAATAGGTGAGACCCCGCAGAAGTGCAAGCGACGAGGAGGCTCACCGCCCGCGGAAAGCGAAGTCTTGCACGGAAATCAATAGCGGTGTAACGAGATTCACGCTAGCTCATTTATCCGTCTTTATTTTGTACTTTAAAACAGCAGTGCCTAGCAAAATCCTGCTTTTTTGAGTGAATATTCTCGAATGTTTTAAGGGGACGAACCCTTCTTGTCCAATCACATATATATATATAGAATGAGAGATAAAACATCAGGCAAAGCCGGTGTTAATCACAAATTCTTTCATATTATGATTGAAAGGAAAGGTTCACATGAAAAAAGTATGGCTAGATGCAGGACACGGCGGTACAGATTCAGGAGCTTTAGGAAATAATTTGCGTGAAAAAGATATTACGCTGCAGCTTGTACTACACGCGCGGGCGTATTTAGAACATAACTATTCCGTAGATGTTCAAGTAACCCGTTCAACCGATGTGTTTGTTTCATTATCAGATCGAGCGAACCGGGCTAATGCATGGGGAGCGGATATTTTTGTTTCTATGCACATCAATGCTGGCAGCGGTACTGGATTTGAAACGTATCGGTATCCATCACAAGAGGGAAGTCAATCTTCTCTTTTACAAAAAGAGCTGCACACAGAGATTTTAACAATCATGCGGAAATTTGGGACGATTGCAGATCGCGGTTTAAAAACGGCTAATTACGCTGTACTGCGTGAAACAAATATGCCAGCTGTTTTAACAGAAAACTTGTTTATCGATACGACAGCCGACGCTGAAAAATTAAAAAACGCTACGTTTCTTCGGGAAGTGGGAGAAGCGCACGCGCGTGGAATTGCTAAGTATTTAAACTTACCTTCTAATCAAATTACATTCTATACCATTCAATCTGGAGATACATTTTATAGCATTGCAAAGAAGTATAATATCACCGTTCAGCAGCTGCAGGATGCAAATCCTGGCGTAGATCCTACAAAACTGCAAATTGGTCAGCAAATTGTTCTTCCTGTCACTACGTATACTGTACAAGCAGGAGATACGTTTTATAGCATCGCGAAAAAATACAGCATGACCGTTCAGCAGCTGCAGGATGCAAACCCCGGCGTAGATCCTACAAACTTACAAATTGGTCAGCAAATTATCATTCCCGCTGTTTAATATCTGTAAATAAAAAAGATGACACGGCAGCGTGTCATCTTTTTTATTTATTGAACTAATCTTACAAGCATATGGGCAAGGTGATGCTGCTGTTCTTTGTCTCCAACCTTCCACAGTTCGTGAAGCAGGTTTTCCTCTCGATTGCGCGGCTCTTCATGCTTAGCAAGGTAATCAGCTACTTTCTGAGCTGTTTTAGCCAGCTGTTCCTCATTCATCCCTAACTTTTCGCCTTTTGAGACCTTGTCCCCTAGATAACTTTTAAATCCTTCGAAGCTAGAGAGAATATCCTCTTTTTTCTCCTCGCTCATAGAATTAATTGCTCCTTCAACTTTTGCTGAATGATTTGTTTCTACAGAATTACTCATAGTTTTTTTCTCCTCTCATGGTTATATTTGGGTGTTAGAAAGCATATTCCCTGAGGATTCAGTAAATAAACGTCCAAATGTGTTATTTTTACATTATGACATTTTACAAGGACTTAAAAAGGTGAGGTCAACCGAGAGTTTATCAACCAATAATAAAATGACAAAAAGACTTTGAATAAAGAAATCAAAGTCTTTTACTAATTTTTATTTTATACTGAAGCATCATACCTCGGGCGTAGGAGTAGGCGTAGCATAGCCTTCCTTATATTTATCATCGATTTCTTGGCGAATGTCTTCGATGCTTTTGCCTTTGCTGTAGTCTACTACAGCTTGAGCCGCTATTTCTAAACAGACGCCGCATTTTGTTCCGTGATCATCCCACGTCACTGCGCCGTTTCCTTTGTTTTCGAAGATAAAACAGTCGTAGTTGTTTTGATGATTAGCTTCTTCTCCACATCCGCAGTAGCAAGGAATGTTTTCTAGTAAGGTTTGATGCTTAGCAGCGGCTGCATAAATAAGCTGCATGTCTTCGGGCTTGTCATTCAGAAAAGAGGGAAGAGTTTCACTATTTTTTGTTTCTTCTCGTTTATCACCTAATGTGTGCTGCTGATGTTCTTCATGTTGTGTTGCTTCTGTACGTTTGCTTCCTGAACTTTCTTTACTTTCGTTTCCGCAGCCGGAGACCATGCTTGCTGCAAGGACAACTGTTATGACCTTTGATTTCATCATCAAAATGTTCATCCTTTCTTCAATTAAAGATAGAAAATGATATGTACATCCATCATGTGAAAAAGACATTATTCGTCTTTGAAGTCATTCATCAACTTTCTGCAAAATAATTTTCCGATACATACCTTTCAACATGACGCTTGAATTTTCCTTTAAGATAAGCTGATCCCGGCTTGCTTCAAACACATGTTCAAAAGAGAGTCCAATATCCGTTCCTAGTAATTTTACGAAAGGGCGGAATATTTTTTTAGCAAAAGTCGCTGATTTCTTTTTAGTTTCAAATTTATCAAAAATCAGGATAGTTCCCTTAGGCTTTACTACTCTTGTCATTTCTTTTAAAGCTTGCTCCGCATCAGGTACTACGCTAAGAATTAAGCTTGCTACAACTACATCAAACGAAAAAGAGTCGAATGTTAGCTGCTGAGCGTCCATTTGGTGGAAGGTTATAGATGGATTTTTGTATTTATCTTTTGCTTTTTGAAGCATTTCACTGGAATAGTCGATGGCTGTTACATTTACTTCATGAGGAATAAAAGCTAAATCTGCACCCGTTCCAACACCTACAAATAAAATGCGCTGTTCAGATGAAAAGTGGACGTCTTGAAAGACTTTTTTTCTGGCTTGATAAAACATCCCATTATTAAAAAACGCATCATAAAAAGGGGCCCAACACTTATAAATAAATTGATTCCAGCGGTTATTCACGTAAACCCTCCTAGAAAATAAGCTTTCCAACGCCTGCTGGAAAGCTTATGGATTATATTTATTTTTTCATTTTGAGTAAGCGAAGACTGTTTAAAATAACAAGTAGCGCTGCTCCTGTATCGCTTAAAACGGCAATCCACAGAGTAAGCCACCCTGGGAAGATAAAGGCTAAGGCAATGACTTTAACAATAATAGAAAACCAAATGTTTTGTTTGATGACAGCTAACGCTTTGCGGCTTAGCTTCATCGTATGAGGAAGCTTTTCTAAATTGTCTGCCATGAGAACAATATCAGCTGTTTCCATGGCCGTATCAGTACCAGCACCGCCCATTGCAATGCCAAGATCAGCAGTTGCGAGGGCAGGGGCGTCATTAATTCCATCTCCAACCATAGCCGTTTGATACCCTTCATGTTGAAGCTGCTGTATGGCTTTTACTTTGTCTTCAGGCAGCAAATCGGCGAAATAGCGGTCTACCCGCGACTCAGAGGCAATCATTTTAGCTGTTCCTTCGTTATCACCGGTTAACATCACAATTTGCTGCATTCCGTTTTGTTTGAGGCTTTCTAAAGCAGATACGGTTGTATGTCTGATGGTATCAGCTACGCTAATAATACCTAGAACACTTTTAGCTGTTCCGACAATAATAATCGTTTTACCTTCGTTTTGAAGCTTTTCAATATGAGACCAGCAGTGGGATAGAGGTGTTCCTAAATCTGAGAATAATTTTGCATTACCTGCGTAATAAACCGTTTCTTGAATTGTTGCCTGAACGCCTTTTCCTGTAAGGATTTTAAAATTTGATCCTTGTAAAGAATCGACTTTTTTCTCCGCTGCATAATCCACGATAGCACGGGCAATGGGATGATTCGAATAGTCTTCAAGCGTTTTTGTTATCGCTAAAAGCTGATTTTCTTCAGCAGCAAGGGAAACAACCTCTGAAACGGCTGGTTTACCTTCTGTTAGCGTTCCTGTTTTATCAAAAGCAATCGCATTGATTGCACCAGCTTTTTCTAAAAACGTCCCGCCTTTAATGAGCACACCATTTTTCGCCGCGTTTCCAATGGCAGATACAATGGCGACGGGAGTAGAAATGACTAGCGCGCATGGACAAGCCACAACTAATAATTCAAGCCCCTTGTAAAACCACTCACTCCATGCACCATCAAACAGGGGAGGGATGACCATAATGAATAAAGCTAAAATAAAGACGATAGGCGTGTAAATGGTTGCAAATTTATCAACAAATGCTTGAGTAGGCGCTTTTTTCTCCTGTGCTTCTTCCACTAAATGAATAATTTTAGAAATAGTCGTATCTTCGACTAGCTTTGTTACCTTAATTTCTAACGATCCGCTTTCGTTAATGGTGCCTGCATAAACAGCATCACCGATTACTTTATCAACTGGAATAGATTCACCTGTAATAGGAGCTTGGTTGATACTGGATTCGCCGTTTATAATTTCACCATCTAGCGGAATTCGGTCTCCTGGCTTTACGACAATCGTAGTGCCGATTGAAATATCTTCCGCTGCTTTTTTAATCAGCTGGCCGTTTTCTTTCACCCATGCTTCAGAAGGAGCTAAATCCATCAAACCTCGTATGGAGTTTCTTGTTTGTTCAATCGACCTTGTTTGTAGAGCAACACCTAAAGCAAATAGCCAAACGACCGTAGCACCTTCAAGCCACTCACCAATAACAGCTGCTCCAAGTGCTGCAACGGTCATTAAAACATTCATGTCTAAAGAACGGCTTTTAATTCCGTAATAAGCACTTTTAGCCGGTTTATATCCGCTAACAATCATGGCAATAGCGTAGAGTACAGTTGTCATATAAGAAGCAATTCCTGTATGAGAACCGATAAAACCTAATGCGATGAGAATACCCGAAAAAACAATCGGTCCATTTTGGCCTTTATGGTGCCGCGACTCAGCAGACTGCCTGCTGCTGGTTACTAAAGTAGCGGTATACCCCGCTTTAGATACTTCTTTAATAATGTCATCCGCTTCGTTATCGTGCTCAATTTGTGCTTTTCCCGTTGAAAAGTTAACGCGTACATCTTTGACAGCAGGAACTGTTTTTAAATGATTCACAATTGTGTTCGCACAAGCCGCGCAGTCCATTCCTTCAATCAAATACGTTTTCATTTTTTTATTTGATTGGATAGTCTCAATGTTAAACCCTAGTTTTTCTACTGAGCTTGGAATGAGTAACAGAGCTGACTCACTTGCTGCCGCTACCTGGAGCTTCCCTGTATTATAGTTGAGGGTTACATGTTGAATATCGTTTAATGTTTTTAAACTTTTTTCAATCGTCGCGGCGCAGGAAGGACAATCCATTCCATATACGCGGTATTCAGCCGTTTCTTCTATGTCACTGTCGCCTGATACTATATCGTGATCACTGCAGCAAGAATGCTGGCCTTTGTCGGTCGTTAACGCAATGGTATCTGAACAGCAGCTGTGACTGTGTTCATGACTCTTTGTGCCGCAGGAAGAAGGCTCTTCAGTAGATGCGGCTTCTGAAGAAAAGGAGCAGCAGGTCTTGCTTTCAATTTCTGGTGAAGAAGATCCGCTGCAGCAGCTTCCGGTATGCTGATGATTTTTTTTATCTTCGTGTTTCATTGTGTCCCACTCCCTATACGGTAAGAAAAACTTAAATGGTTACGTCTTCTTTTTTAGCAAACATGATATCAATTACTTGTTTAATATGTGCATCCCTTAAAGAATAAAAAGCTAACTTTCCTTCTTTGCGATAATTGGCAATTCCTATATTACGCAGCAGTCTTAAGTGATGAGAAGCAGTCGCAACTGTAGAGCCTACAATATTGGCTACGTCACATACACATAATTCCTCGCCTTTATACAGAGCCAAGACGATTTTAAGCCTCGTTTCATCTCCTAACGCTTTGAACAGGGCAGAAACACCTTGAACAGCTCCGGCATCGATAGCAGGCTTAATACGATTTACTTTTTCTTCGTTAAAACAATAAATATCACAGCGGTCTTTTGGCATGATTTCCTCCCTCATTCAAACATTCAAATGATTGTTTGTTTATAATATATGTCAATTTTAAAAAATGTTCAAACATTTATTGATTATTCGGAATTTTTTTCTGAGCAAAACATAAATATAGAAAGTATGCCTATTAGTGTATGTACTCTGTACTAAATGGTGCGGGCGAAAAGAGAATGACTTTACATGCAGGCCAAAACAAAAAGCCACCCCTGTAGGTAGCCTTTTAATGATTTTAAAAATGATAGAAATAATGGAATATAGCTTAGACTTTGTTTACTTAATTAGCGTTTTAATCGGTTAAATAATAAATCTGCTGAATTATTTAACACCTTGTCCGACTCTTTTAATCGTTTGTCCGAGTTTTCTAAATAGGATTGAGCAGATAATACAACATCTAACGGATCCTTGACATTCTTCTTTTCGGTACATACTAAATGCCCTACACCATTTTTCCAATGAATCGTGCATTTAAAATTCACAAATGTATCATCGGTCGTTCTCAAACGCAAATGCCTGATGATGGGGTTAGGTGAGGAGTGCTGTGACAGCATCCACATTGCTTGTTTCCGGTCGTCTTTATGAATAATGCTCCACAGACTGGAGACTGAAGAAAAATAAGAATGTGCTTGACTAGAAAAATGAAGGATTTCACCTTCTTGATTTAATTGAAAGTAAGGAACGGGGATCCATTTAAGTATGTTACTTTCCATCATGCACCTCTCCCAACTTAAGTAATTCCTTTTACCATATCACAATTACCTAATATTTGTATGATTTTTATTATTTTCCCCATGCTTTTCCCCGTTTTAAGCTGTAAAAGCTAAAGAATTATTCAGTATAAAACACTTGAAAAAAGAACATACGTTCGATAAAATAAAAATTAAAGGAGCGAATTCTATGCGACAGCTACTTCAAGAAAGCTACTCTTCAAAACGACCTGTTGAAATTATTTATATGGACGATAAAGGATGTTTGACACAGCGATTTATTATTGTGTATAAAATTTATCCTCAGAGCGTAAAAGCTTGGTGCTTACTAAGGAACGAGAAACGAACGTTTAAAATAGAGAATATCCTTTCATGCGGATTCAGCAATAAAAGGAAAAGCAGTTTTAGGCAGAAAGCTCACTCAATTTAAGAGGGGCTTTTTCATATCATTTCCTCTTATGGCGTGTGAGTTATTTTCATACACTATATCCACCAGAAAGGGGAATGAACATGACATTAAACCAAGGAAATAAAACTAAACACATCGCTAAAGGAAGAACGGAAAAAGATGATATGACAATGCAGGGTGAGAAAAAACAGCATGAAGCACAAAGTACCTCTTTGTCTCATAATAATTGTCGGGCAAACCTTGATGGAGATTAATCTAAAAAAGGAAAGCTTTCGTTTCCGAAGCTTTCCTTTTTTGTGTATATCGCATTTTTAAGTTAACTCGTATTTTTCTGAGCCAATCACAATATAGTCTCTCGCTTGATAGATGAATTTTACGGATTTCTCACAAACTTCGTACGAATAATTTTCTAAAACATTGTTTTTTTGATTAATATATTGCATAAAAACGCTTTGAAAATAACCGTTCTCCACAAAAAGTTCCCCGGCTTTGCACAGCTTCTCATGTGCTTCTTCCAGCCATTTTGCAATTTGACTGTCGTTGTTAGCAAATGTAAGGATGTGTGCATAGTGACCTGATAAATCCGTCATATCCTCTTTATCCCGGTCAAAATAAAACACTTTTTCTTTTTTTGACTGCAGCCTTTGTTTATGCAAAGTGATATTTTTTAACAGTTCTTTTTCAACGTCTTCTTCGGGACTTATATAGATGGGGCAGGTGCCTGCTACCTCACCTTGATCTGTAAATAATACAACATAGTACAAATCAAACATCATATCTCTCCCTTCACGTGTTCATACTATCCTATCTCGCATCCTTCACTTTTAGAATCATTTTTCTGACGTTTGTGCAACATTGGTTCTAATGTATTACTCATAAGCGAACCTCAGTTTTAACGGGAAAGAAAAGGGGAAATGAAAATAAAAATTCTGCGTTTCTTCATTATAATAAGAAAAAACGATCTGTTTACTAGTATTTAAATCTTTTGAAAAATCAAAATAAATAATGATTGATTTCGTCACTTTATTGTGGTTTCATAATAAAGTGTAAAAAGACCATTTTTCTTTCAGAGAGAAATGAGATAGAGTGCTTCTGTGTTGATTCTTTCTTTTGAATATAGTATACATACAGGGGTATAGAAATTAATTGGGAGGAAAACATGGCGATACTATATATGAGCATAGGTATTTTACTTTTATTAATTTGTTACAGTTTTTATAAACGCTATGTGCCGGTGCAGGGAATAAAGAAAGTGACGACCGTCGACTGTGCTTCTACAACAATTTCGTATGTAGATGTTCGTCATTTTCATGAAATGAAACAAAACCCCTGTCAAAAAGCAATCCATATTCCGCTTCCTTATTTAGAGAGACAGCATGCAGAAATTCCATATAAAGAAGTGGTCGTAATTGTTCCTGACAGCATTTCCCGAAATTTAAGCATTCGGCAGCTCAAAAAGCATGGGTATCAGGTCAAGGGATACATGTGTGCGGAAAGATGTGTGTAATAAAAAGAACAGCAAATGACCCTTTATAGGGTTTCCTTTTGGAAAGCTGTGATATATAAGCTGAAAGATACCTGTGTCAAAACGGGTATCTTTTTTTGTTATGAAGATGAGAAGGGGGCAGGGATCGGTTTCTTTTGGTTCAACAGCTACTGAGTCTTTTAGCGTATTTTTATGACAAAAGGTTTGAAAAATCCCTTTTGTGGTAAAAAAAAACGTAGTTCTCCTAGTGCATAGACAGAGGTTTAATAGGAAGTTATAATTTAGGCAATTACATAAAAGGGGAGTAAGCTAAGGAAGGTGAATAGATGTGCGAAAGATAAAGCGGTTGCTATTTCTGTTCATTTGTATAGCGGTTGTAATTGTTGCGTATGAGATGATTCGATATCCGATTGAAAACAATGCTGCAAGTGTGCAGCAGCATTTGCGAAATTGGGAGCATAAAGAAAGTATTGATGGTTCTGCAAGGATTACGCTGCAAGATTTTAAACGGGTTGATCACTCTAATACATACATAGCCTTATTCTCCATACCTGGTGATAAAGAAGGAATGGCCGTATTGAAGCAAGGATGGAACAAACGCCTGCGTATTGAAGTCAGTACCAAAATGAGCAATTTAGTGGATTATGATGATATCCATACAAATAAAGGGACATATGCGCTGTTTACAGGAACAAATAGAAGTAAACAAATTGAGCGAGTAAAGGCGGCTTTGGTGCACGATACATATACAATTGATGCCGCCGTCCCAAAAAGTGATTATTTTGTGCTGTATGAAAAGATACCGAGTCATATTAAACATCCGTTTCCAGCAACGACAACGCTGCTAGATAAAGCAGGGGATGATATCACGGTTAAAGAATTTATGGATCAAGAGCTGCGTGAATAACACGCAGCTCTTTTCTATAATAAAAAGCTTTTTAAAAAAATTCACGTTTTGTTCATATTTTCGAAAGAAAGAATTTTAAGCAAAAAAATCAAATATTTGCTACAAAGTAAAGGGGAATTAACGGGCAAAATAAGTTTCATACAAGGCGTCACATTTTCTTTGAAAATTTGTCACAAAATATTCAATTATGTCGATGTGTATTGATATATCAATGTTGAAGCAAACGTACAAAGCTAATTTTGCAGTTATTCCTAAAGAAATAGTTAAGAAATGGGAGCTAGATCCTTTTATTTACATTTATTCATACCAAATTATGTGATAGAATATCGCAAGGTTGAAGCACTCTAACCCCATTGGTACAGTCACTATATTAGAATATTTTTAATATAAAAAAATAAAGCAAAAGGGACGAAAAAAATGTCATTTTGTATTACAATAGTAGTGGCCTACAAATAAGGGGGAAGAGAGTCTGTATAAAAATGTCGTTATCTAGCGAAAGATAGCGCATTTTGAATGTTCATCAATATAGGCTTCGCATCATGTGTTGTTAGAAAGGAGAGTTTTAAGTGAAACCAAAAAAAGGATTTTGGAAGCTAGTAGGTTTACTATCTGCGCTTTCACTAGTATTTTTGAGCGGTTGTTCAAAGCTTGCTGTATTGAACCCGCAAGGTCCTGTTGCAAAAACGCAATCTGATTTAATCATTTGGTCTATGTGGATGATGTTGATCGTGGTTGTTGTCGTATTTGCTATTTTTATATTTGTTCTTGTCAAATATCGTGAAAAACCTGAAAACATGGACTATGAGCCACCTGAGCAAGAAGGTAACTTAAAGATGGAGGTTATTTGGACAGCATTCCCAATCATCATCTTAATTCTATTAGCAGTGCCAACTGTTAAAGCGATCTATTCTGCAGAAGAAGTACCGGCAGAATCAAAGGATAAAGATCCAATCGTGATTCACGTTACATCTGCAAACTGGAAATGGATTTTCAGTTATCCGGAACAAAATATCGAGACGGTTAACTACGTAAACATTCCAGCGGATACGCCAGTGAAATTTGAGTTAACAGCTCAAGGGCCTATGAACTCATTCTGGGTACCAGAACTTGGCGGACAAAAATATTCGATGAACAACATGTCAATGCCATTATACTTAGAAGCTGATAAGCCTGGTTCTTATATGGGACGTAGTGCTAACTTCTCTGGTGAACATTTCACTCAAATGCAGTTCGAAGTTCAAGCTCAAACGGACAAAGACTTCAAAGAGTGGGTTAGCGACGTAAAAGGCACAGCTGGTAAACTGACTGAAAAGAAATATGATCAAATCCTAAGCCCAGGCGTTGTTGGTCGTCAAACTTACAACGGTACACATTTAAAATGGATTGACCATGCAAAAGATGTATACATTCCTGGCAAAGAGCTAGAACGTGGTACAGGACATGATCACAGCAAGATGAAAGAAGACGAAAAAACGAGTAATGAAGAAATGGAAAACATGGATCACTCAAATCATGAATAACATTCATTTATTACACTAAATAACGTAATGATTGGGGGAAGACATAATGAAGCTAGATGAATTTTTCGTCACTGGCGAACCTATGATTTACGCTGCTGATGCAGCAATCGCTATGACGGTCATCGGTATCGTTTTTGTCTTAACATATTTCAAGAAATGGAAATGGTTATGGACAGAATGGTTAACAACAGTTGACCATAAAAGACTCGGTGTCATGTACATCCTTTCAGCTGTATTAATGCTTTTCCGCGGCGGAATCGATGGAATCATGATGCGTATGCAGCTTGCATTCCCGGGTATGAACATTTTAGATGAACATCACTACAACGGAGTCTTCACGGCTCACGGTGTTATCATGATCTTATTCATGGCAATGCCATTTATTATCGGACTAATGAACGTAATCGTTCCATTACAAATTGGTGCGCGTGACGTAGCATATCCGTTCTTAAACGCAATTAGTTTCTGGACATTCTTTATGGGAGCAATGCTATTTAACCTTTCTTTCGTAATCGGAGGAGCTCCTGATGCAGGTTGGACAAGTTACTTCCCGCTTGCAGGTAAAGAATTCAGTGAGGGCATCGGAAATAACTTCTATGCCGTTTCACTACAGATTGCTGGTGCTGGTACATTAATGACTGGTATCAACTTCTTTGTAACAATTTTAAAAATGCGTGCTCCTGGCATGACAATGATGAAAATGCCAATGTTTACTTGGTCAATCTTCATCACATCAATTATTATCATTTTCGCGTTCCCTGTATTAACAGTAGCGCTTGCACTTATGACACTTGACCGTGTATTCGGAACAGCCTTCTTTACAATGGCTAACGGCGGTCTTCCAATGATGTGGGCTAACTTATTCTGGATTTGGGGTCACCCTGAAGTATATATCGTTATTTTACCGGTATTCGGTGTCTTCTCAGAAGTTATCAGTACACATTCTCGTAAGAACTTATTCGGTTATAAAGCAATGGTTGTATCAATGGTCGGTATCGCATTCTTAAGTTACCTTGTATGGGTGCATCACTTCTTTACAATGGGTAACTCACCGTCAGTTAACTCGTTCTTCTCAATCACAACGATGTTAATTGCCGTACCAACCGGAGTTAAAATCTTTAACTGGCTCTTTACAATGTATAAAGGCCGTATCAAATTTACGACTGCGATGCTTTGGTCATTAGCGTTTATTCCAAACTTCGTAATCGGTGGGGTAACAGGGGTTATGCTTGCGATGGCATCAGCCGATTATCAATATCATAACAGTTACTTCCTAATCGCTCACTTCCACTATGTATTAATCTCTGGTACAGTGTTTGGCTGTTTCGCAGGTTTATACTTCTGGTATCCAAAAATTTTCGGTCACACGTTGAACGAAAAATTAGGAAAAATTTCATTCTGGATTTTTGTTGTTGGATTTAACGTATGTTTCTTCCCACAATTCTTCCTAGGTTTAGACGGTATGACTCGTCGTATGCAAACTTATGCAGACAACCTTGGCTGGAACGGATTAAACTTAGTTTCAACAATCGGTGCATTCTTAATGGGTCTAGGCTTCTTCGTATTAGTAGTTAACTTATTATACAGTGCATGGAAAAACAAACGCGACACTGCAAACGATCCTTGGGATGGTCGTACACTTGAGTGGTGGACTAAATCACCAGTTCAAGCTTACAACTTTGCAGTAATTCCTCATGTGAAAGAAATGGATGCATTCTGGCACATGAAAAAACGTAATGAAACAGAAATTAAAGCAGAAGACTTAAAACCAATTCACTTACCAAGCAACTCTGGTGTGCCGTTTATCTCAGGTATTTTCTGGTTTATCGGTGGATTTGGCTTAGTATTTGAATGGATTCCAATGGCAATCGTTGGATTGGCAGGTATTTTTGCTTGTATGCTTGCTCGTTCATTTGATTATGATCCGGGCTTCTATGTAAAAGTAGATGAAATCAAGAAGGTTGAAGGAATTACAGGGGGTGACAAATAATGGCAGGACATTTAGATAAATCATTGCCGTTAGAATACCAAGAAGAACAAAGTCGCCTGAATATCCTTGGATTCTGGATTTTCTTAGGTGCCGAGATCGCGTTGTTCTCTACGCTGTTCGTAACGTACTTAACGTACCATACGCGTACAGCGGGTGGCCCTACTGCAGAAGAACTGTTCGTTGTTAAAGATTTTATGATCGAAACGCTGTTACTACTATTCAGTAGTTTCACGATGGGAATTGCCATCTTTAAAATGCGTAATAATGATTTAAAAGGACTTTTAGTTTGGTTCGTTATTACGCTTGTCCTTGGTGGAGGATTCCTTTTCTACGAAATTCGTGAGTTTTACATGTACGCAGTTCACGAAGGTGCAACAATGCAAACAAGTGCCTTCTTATCAGGGTTCTTTACACTACTTGGAACGCACGGTCTTCACGTAACAGTCGGTGTATTCTGGGCAATCAGTATTATTATTCAATTAGTAAGACGAGGATTAACACCAGTTACTGCTCGTAAAGTATTTATTATCGGTTTATACTGGCATTTCCTTGATGTTGTATGGATCTTCATCTTCACGCTTGTATACTTGAACGGATTGGTGGGATAAGACATGGAAAATAAACAAGGCCAAAAAGCAGGTTTTCCGCTTAGTCATGTATTTGGGCTTATCCTTTCACTAGCCTTAACATTCGCAGCGCTTGGTTTAGTAGTGCTAGCTGATCTATCAAGAAGCATTACGATGACTCTTATCATGATCCTAGCGTTATTACAAGCAGCAATGCAGCTAGTAATGTTCATGCACATGACTGAAAGTGAAAATGGTAAAGTACAGGTTGCAAACATTCTTTACAGTTTCTTTATTGCACTTTGTATCGTTGTTGGTACACTGTGGATTCTTGCAGCTCACTTTAACCATTAAAAATAAAACCACTTACTTCGGTAAGTGGTTTATTTTTTTTCATTCAGTTTATATTTCAACGTTTGATATTCTCCCGTGGGAACTTTTTTTACTACTTTTCCTTTATCATCTCTATAAACATTTACTTGTTCGTACACTTCAATTCGGTATCCGCCTCTTTTTTCTGTTTTAACATGAACTTCTTTGACCGACATGTTTAATTGTTCCGCCTCGCCTTCATCTGCAGAGGTTTCAACAGCTCCTCCATCAAGTGAAAGGTGAGATAAGCTGTCAAACGACTGCTGGGAATTGTTATCAACATAGCTTGTCACAACTAAAATGCCGGCAAAAAACAATACTAAAAAAAGCGTCCGGACTTTCATCTTCATCTTAAAACACCCCCGTAAACTGACAAACCAGCACGACTGCACCTAATATCCAAACGTAAATTGCAAACGTTTTTAATGAATGATGCTTTAAATAATTGATCATCCATTTTACCGCTACATAACCAAATAAAGCAGATGAAAGGGTGGCGACGAATAAAAAGAAAACGGAAAGCTGCTCGACTTCACCTGTGACTACATCTTTTAACTGAAGTAACACCGCTCCACAAATAGCGGGAGTCGACAATAAAAATGAAAAGTAAGCGGCTGTTTCACGGTCTAATTTTCGCATTAACGCAGCTACCATCGTTAAGCCCGATCGAGATACAGCAGGGAATATCGCAGCTGCTTGAAACGAGCCGATAAAAAAGGCATCTCCGTATGAAATATGATCCATTTTTTTATAGCCATTTTTTACGGAATCACCAAACCATAAAAGCAGTCCCGTCGCAAGAAATTCCCAGCCAATCGTTAAGCCAGATTTAGAAATACTGTCAAAATAGTCTTTGAACAAAAGACCAATCGCAACTGCAGGGATTGTTCCTATCACTAAAAGCCCTGTAAGCTTGCTAAAGGGATGACGAATAATATGCCATAGCTCACGCTTATAAAAGACAAATACAGCAAGCAGAGTGCCCATATGCAACATCGTATCTAAATACAGTCCTGCATCGTCTAAGCCAAATAAGTGGCGTCCTAAATACAAATGCCCCGTGCTGCTTATCGGTAAAAACTCTGTAAGCCCTTGAATGATTCCCAAAATAAATGCTTCAAACCACGACATCTTATCACCTCATACAGCGTGTCCTTATTAGTAGTGTATAGAGGAAGTTCTGAGAACATGACAAAAACATGGAAGTATAGGCATTCATTTAGTGAAATAAATACATAAAAATAGGTCATAGTATAAGAAGAGACGACCATTCTTATCTCCATCTCATCCACAATGAATGGAAAGAGGTGCTAAAAATGATACGAAAATGGGTTGCTGTATGCGTCGTATTCGCTGCTTTTATTTTTCCGCAGGCAGTAAGTGCTGAACAGCCAAAAGTAGAGATATTTCAAATTGAAACGGGCAGAGTCGTTCGTTCAACGCTCAAACCCCCAAGTGTTCAAAAAGAAGCCGAAAAAAGTATTGCGTCCATTACTGGTTTATATAAAAAGGCAAGTCCGCTTCCTAAAAAAGGCTATCTTGTTAAAGTACCTCTTGATCCAGCCGTAAAAATTGAAAATAGTGCGGTCAACACGCTGGCAAGTGAAGTTATTTTTGTTCTTGAGCCGAATCAAAAGCCAATCATGATGGTATTTGACAATGAAAATAGAACCTATTTTTTTGAATTCACTCATGATTTAACTCTTCTCAGAAAAGCATTACAGCTATAAGTCATCGAAATGATGGCTTTTTTTTACATAGACAGTTGACAGTTTATTATGATAAATGTAATATATTTAGAAAAGTCAGAAATAATAAGGGGGAGAATTATGTGATAGCTCTACGACCGTTCTCCAAAAAAGACTTTAAACAGCTAATGGATTGGATTCCCTCCGAGTCATTTATGGTGCAATGGAGCGGCTCTAGCTTTTCTTTTCCGCTTACTCCTAGACAGTTAAAACACTACATTCGATATGCAAATGAAGATGGTGCTTCTACCTATGCTTTTTCCGTCATAGATGAAAATGAACAGCTTATTGGGCATATTTCTCTTGCTCATATTGATTATTATCATAAAACAGGAAGAATTGGCCGAGTACTGCTTGGTGAAAAGTATAGAGGAAAAGGGCTTTGCTCGCACATGTTTGAAAAAGTGTTAGCTTTCGGTTTTGAAGAACTGGGTCTTCACCGAATTTCGCTCGGCGTCTTTGATTTTAACGAGCGGGCGATTCAGTCCTATGAACGAATTGGCTTTACACGCGAAGGCCTTCTTCGAGATGTCCGGCTTGTAGATGGACAGTACTGGAGCTTAATTGAAATGAGTATGTTAGAAAGTGAATGGGCACAGCGTGATGTGCATCAAAAATCAAGCTAAAATCTACTAGTGAAAAGCCAGCTTCTCAACAAGCAGGCTTTTTTGACGTGTGCTTAAATTTCTCTAAAAAGGTATAAATTTTCATTCATTAAGGCATATAGAGAGTAAGTGATGTGTAAAGGAGACCGTATGAATGAAAAAATACAAAATAGGGATCTTAGCGGCATGTATTTTGCTTTTAGGAACCGCTGGATTTGGAATTGCCTATCAACAGCAAACATCTGCTAAAGAGCAGTCTCACTCGTTTAATGTACTGGTGATGGGCGTAGATGAAAGGCCGGGAGATACAGGCCGCTCAGATGTATTAATGGTGGTCAACTTAGATACGAGCCACAATAAAGCAAAAGTTATGCCGATCCCTAGAGATACACGCGTGCACATTGATGGAAAAGGAACGGATGAGAAAATTAATCATGCTTATCGATACGGAGGGATTCCTTTAACCGTGCGCACGGTTGAGAAATTCTTAGATATCGATGTCGATTATTATGTGAAAGTAAATATGGAAGGCTTTAAAGATGTAGTAGATGAACTTGGCGGAGTGAACGTTAAGAACCCGTTTCCTTTTGTGTTTGATTCATTTATCTTTCCTGAAGGAGAAAATGCGTTGAACGGCGAAAAAGCTCTTGCTTATGTGAGGATGAGACACGAAGATCCAAAAGGAGATTTAGGAAGAAATAATCGCCAGCGCCAAGTAGTGGAAGCTCTATTAGATAAAGGAATGAACATGTCAACGGTGAAAAACATTCCAAGTCTCCTCACGCTTGTAAAAAAGCATATTCGAACGAATATTGATGTCAGCGATGCATTTACGATGTATAACATCATTAAGAATGGCCGGCCTGATTTCGAAACGGTAACGGTAAAAGGAGAAGGGCAAATGGTAGATGGTACATGGTATTATGTTGTCAAACCATCTGAAAAAAAACAGCTGAGCGCTATGTTTCAACAAACCAATGAATAAAAAAGAGGGCTGAAAAAATTCAGCCCTCTTTTTATTCACCAATTTCTTCTTGACGCTGCAAGCAGGAAATTTGTTTTTTCTCTGGATGGACACCAAATGTATAGCCCCACGTTTGCAATTTATCTAGAATGATTTCGTCTTTTTTAAAGCCAAAGATCATCACTACATCTTGGTTTTCATCTAAAAGCAAATACTTTTCATCTTTGCGCCACATCGTTAAGTTTGACGCGTAGAAAAGATTCCAGCCGTTATTCATGCGATGACCGGTTGCTTGGTTTTTATAGTTGACAATCATATTTCTTCCTCCATTAGTGAATCTTTCTAAAAGTAAAACTTCAAAGAATATTATAAACGTTCTATTCCTAGAAATCTATTATTTATCCTGTTGAGGGGAACTCGCCGTGATGTTTATAAAATACATGTGATAAAAGATTTAGTATATAAGGATATATTTGTATAAAACGAGAGTCGATAAGTAAGAAAACGGAGAAAAGGAGGGTCTAAAAGCGTATATAATTGAAAAAAATATAAGTTATCTAGCTTTAAAGACTTAAAAACACGCTTTTCAGACCATGGACATGCTTTTTCAAATTTCTACCTACAAGAAAGAAGGCAGAGGTGCGAAATGTGTAGGTGAATCTAAATGAGTTTACGGTAAACATGAGGCCCCAAAACGTGGTACATGCTAGAAAAGGGGGAAATTCAACGATGTCAAAAAAAGCGCTATGGATTAAAAATGCTTCGCAAGTTGTAACGGCCAAAGAAAATAAAGGTCCTTTAGCTGGAAAAGAAATGAGGAACTTGACGGTGATTGAAAATGGCTCAGTCTGGATAGAAGGAGATCAAATTGTGACCGTAGGTACAACAAAAGAGCTAGAACAAAAATATGAAAGGGAAAGAAATGACGCAACGATTATTGATGCTTCTCATAAAATTGTGACTCCGGGTCTGATTGATCCCCATACACACGCTGTGTACGCTGGCTCGCGTGAAGAAGAATTTTATAGGCGGTTTGAAAGGCCAACTTCTTACTTGGATTTATTAGAAGAAGGTGGAGGTATTCACTCCACTGTCGTTCAAACACAGGAAGAGTATGCGTACCGGATTTATCAGCAGAGCTATGAGCGTCTTACGTCTTTTCTAGCTCACGGAGTCACAACTATAGAAGTGAAAAGCGGGTATGGCTTAGAACTAGAAACAGAACTAAAGCAGCTGCAAATCGCTAAAATGCTGAATGATACGCACGCAGTTGATGTAGTAAGTACCTTTTTAGGCGCACACGTCGTACCTCTTGTATATAAAAAAGATACGCAGAAATACGTCAATTTACTTATTCACGAAATGATTCCTCAAATTTCTTCTTATAACCTTGCAGCATTTAATGATGCTGTATGTCTTCCAAATGCTTTTTCATTCAAACAATGTCAAGAAATACTCGAAGCCGGGAAAAGATATGGCATGCTTCCTAAAATACATGCCGACCCCTTTGAATACTGCAGAGGAGCGGAGCTCGCAGCAGAGGTAGGAGCGATATCAGCAGATTATCTTTTGTATGCTTCTGATGAAGGATTAAAGAAACTGGCTGAAAAACGGATCGTAGCCACACTTTTACCCGGGAATTCCTTATTTGTTGGAATGAAATGGCCAGATGCTAGAAAAATGATCGATTTAGGAGTTCCGGTTACTCTTTCTACAGACTGCAATCCAGGTTCATCTCCAACGACTTCACAGCAATTTGTGATGAACCTGGCATGTATGAATATGAACATGAGTCCTGAAGAAGTGCTTGTAGCCACAACTCTTAACGCAGCTCATGCTATTAATCAAGGAGATAAGATTGGGAGTATTGAAGCCGGAAAACAGGCTGACCTAGCGATTTTTAATGTCTCTAGTTATCGAACCCTTCAATATCAGTATGGCTTAAATCATATTGACTGCGTAGTAAAAAAAGGAGAAGTAGTTGTAGAAAACGGAAAAGTTTTGTAAAACAAGTTTATAGAAAAAGAGAAAAGGGTAAAGAATAGAGAATTTGTCACACATGCAAAGGCAGGGAATTTAGATATGATTACAAAACAAAATGTTATTCCATTACTAAAAGAAGCTTGCCCATCTTTTGAGCCAAGCGAAGAAGTGGACCTCAACGATAAAGACGAGCTGCAGCATGAATTAAGCCGTGTTGCGGGTCATTTAATCTCTCTTGAATATAACGGCCAGCTCCAGCGTGAACCGGACGTATTTGAAGCGATTGAACAGCTGTATATAGAAGGTGAAGCTGATGTGAAAGAAGCTGTTACAACGGGACTCTTTCAAGCAATGCATGAAATGATTATAGATCAGCAAATTAGCCCAGAAGAAATTGGAATGCTATTAAAACCTCACTCACTGAAGTGGTGGAAAACGATTGACCATTTTAGCGAAAACAGTGCTGAACAGTAAGGAAAAAGAACGTCATGGAAACATGATGTCCGTGACGTTCTTTTCTTTTACTGTTCTTTTTTCAGCTGTCTCTCTAAAATAAAAGGACCAAATGGAATAACCGACATAAGAAATGCAAATAAAGAGCGGCCGATTGACCATTTATGGGCGAATTTCACATGAACGACTGCAAGAGCGTACAGCACAAAAAGTGCACCGTGTGCTGCGCCTACAACTGATACAGCTTCGGGTATGCCTGCTGCATATTTTAGCGGCATAGCAATGCCAAGCAGCAGTAAAAATGAAATTCCTTCTAAAATTCCTACTAAACGCAGGCGACCGATTGGTGATGTAAGAACCATGTTTTCTCCTCCCGTAACGACGGAATAAATTTCTGTATCAATGACAAAAATGTACCATAGCGAGCTCTTCATATACAAGCATCATTTGTATCTGTCACAAAAAAGTCGAAAACGCTTTAATTTGCTTTATAGAAGTATTTTGTTTGAAAAACTGACATACTCTTGTGATGCAAGGGATAAAAGAGCACACTACGTGTTGACAAGTTATTTTAATTATTTTATATGTATAGTATCGAAAACGTATGAGAGGATTTTTTACCATGACAAACCGAAAACAGCAAAGAGAGAAAATTTTAGATGCTGCTTTTGAAGTGTTCGGATCCAAAGGCTACTATGAAGCAAAAATGATTGATATTGCTAAACTAGCAGGTGTATCTAAAGGAACGCTTTACTTGTACTTTTCGTCTAAAGAGTCGCTTTATATCGCTGTGAACAATCGTTCGTTTGATGAGTTTTTGTATCATGCAAAGCGAAGAACGGATGAATGCCAAACGTTTCATGAAAAGCTGTATTCAATTGCGAAGCATCACCTGCTCTTTTTTTACGAAACTAAAAAATATCCGGACTCTTTTTGGCAAGCCCCTCACCAAATGCCAGAAATGATGGGTCGTCTTCATCAATTTTTTGAGGATTATCACGGGCTTGTTGCTAAATTGATTGAAGAGCAGAAAATAAAAAATGCTTTCTTACACTCAAAAGCGTTTTGCAGCATGTTAAATGGGTATAAGATGGATATCGTTTCCGACGATGATATAACAGAAGAAGATATCATGAACTATGCGGAGTTCATTGTGAACTTATACATTGAAGGCTGTTATTTTGAGACCCAAAAATGACTCGTCGGTACTGGTTGATAATGGAGGGATATGATGAATACCAGCAGCACAGTAATTAATTTTTCATATTTTCAAGAACAAACCGTTACCAAGGTTAACACAGACAATACCCTGCCGTTTTCTCTTGGATTTAGTAAAGGTGGACTTGTGGCAGAATGTCCATGGAGACTAAAAAACAAACGCAGCATCTTGCTTGGTCAAGCGGACTGGAAATCGCTACATTCTGCCGAGCAGCGTCAGCAAGTCGAAGCACTGCTGCTTGGCCAGCACATTATCTCTATACAGTGGTATGAAGATATCGGTATACTTCGAATTACATTTTCTAATGGGTATGCGCTAGATATGTTTCACGACAGCTCTTTTTTTGAAGGTTGGGATTTATATGGTCAAGACGGCTTTTCTTTTATCTCGCTGCCAGGGGGAGCGTGCGACCATCAAATTTCAGTTTGTATAGACAGTTCATCAGCACATGAAAGGAGGTGAGTTTTTTTCACGAAAAACTGACCCGCGGGTACTCTAAAATTGTTAAAAAAAAATAAAACGGGTCTGCAGCTATTAAAGGATGAAGGCTTTTCAAATAACTTAGTTACGTAACGGAGGAAAAAGATGAATTTTTTGACGAGATTTAGTTTAAAAAATGCGGTAGCTGTGTTTATCGTTTCATTTTTACTTATTTTAGCGGGGCTATATTCATTTTCAAAACTAAAAATTGATTTACTGCCGAATATCGAATTTCCGCAGCTGTCCATTGAAGCAACGTATCCCGGGGCTTCTCCTGATGACGTAAATGAAAGCGTCACGTCGAAAATCGAAGACCAAGTGAAAGGAATTGAAGGCGTTAAAAGCGTACAAAGCGTATCGTATGAAAACGTCGGTATTATTAATTTAGAATTCCCGTTTAATACGGATTTAGATAAAGCTGAACAGCAAATTAACTCGTCGATAAAAGAATTAGATTTACCAGAGTCATCAAATGTAGACGTAAACCGTTTTTCATTTGGTTCATTCCCGATTTTCAACATTTCACTGTTTGCGAAAGATGATGCAAATCTTGAAAAAGTATTAAACGATGAAGTGATTCCTGAATTGAATAAAATTCAAGGTATTAACTCCGTCTCAGTTGGCGGCGTGAAAGAGGACCTTTTACAAATTACGGTCGATAAAGAAAAAGCAGCTCAAGCTGGCTTAACGCTTGATGGGATGAAAGAACAAATTAATCAAAAAGCTGTTTCATTCCCAGCAGGAACATTAAACGGAAAAGAGCTTCAAATTCCAGTGCGAGTAGAAGAAAAAGTTGCGACGATCGATGCATTAAAGAAAATCCAGCTGAAATCTACGATGAATCCTGAAGCAAAGCCTGTGAAGCTTGGCGATATTGCCAAAGTCGAAGCCGTAACAGAACAAGGCGAATATACACGCTATGACGGCAAAGATGCACTGTCGATGGCCATCACAAAAAAACAAGATGCTAATACGGTTGAAGTGGCGAGCGAAACGATGAAAATTTTGAAAAAATATGACGATCAGTTAGACTACGCAATCGGCTTTGACTCAGCTGACGGCATTGAAAAGTCTGTTGAAACATTAGTGCGCGAAGGATTGCTGGGAGCATTATTTGCGTCACTTGCCGTACTGATTTTCTTGCGTAACTTCCGCGCTACGATCATTGCCATTATATCGATTCCATTATCGCTGTTAGTATCAGCTATTTTCTTAAATCAGCTTGATATTTCACTTAACATTATGACACTAGGCGGAATGGCTGTAGCCGTTGGGCGCGTAGTGGATGACAGTATTGTTGTGATTGAAAATATTTTTAGACGCGTTCGCCGTTCAGAAGAAGGCATGAGCAACGAGCTTGTCGAATCGTCCACAAAAGAGATTTTAAAAGCCATTACCTCGTCTACCATTACAACGGTTGTCGTATTCTTGCCAATCGGCTTTGTAGGAGGAATTACAGGAGAGTTCTTCTTGCCGTTTGCCTTAACAGTTGTTTTTTCACTGTTAGCATCTCTTCTTGTAGCGATTACAATCGTGCCGATTTTAGCAAAGTTTGCATTTAAAAAAGTCCCGCCTGAAGAAAAAGAAGGAAAGCTGCAGCGCGGATATGCAAAAGCGATTGCATGGTCGCTTAATCATAAAATCAAAATTTTAATTTTATCCTTTATTTTACTGTTTGGCTCATTTGCGCTTGTTCCTTCACTTGGCTTTACGTTTATTCCAAATGAAGAACAAAAAATGCTTCAGGCCAACGTTCAATTACCGGCATCTACATCACTTGAAAAAACAAACGATGTATCTTTAAAAATTGAAAAGATGTTTGCGGATCAAAATGAAATTTCAGATGTGACTACGGAAGTTGGATCACGCGACTTTTCAACAGGTGTAAAACGCCCGAACCAAGTTGGCTATTTCTTGAACGTAAAAGAAGGCGTGAATGTTGATACGTTTATTGATAAAGTTCAAAAGAAAATGGAAAGCATCACGAAAGAAGAATCACCGAAAGCAACAGTTAATGTACAAGAAGCATCAACAGGAGGGCCTCCTACAAATAATAACGTAACGGTTGATTTATATTCTTCTAATTTAAATGACTTGCAAAAGGCAGCTAAGCAAGTGGAAAACCACTTAAACAAAGACAAACGTCTTAAATATGTAACAAATAACTTCTCAGATAAGCAAAAGCAGCTTGTAGTAGAAGTAGATCCTGATAAAGCCGCAGAGTACGGAGTATCTGGATTTCAGCTGCTTGGTACAATCTCCGACCAAACCAAACCAGTATCCGTTGGAGACTTAAAATTAGATAATACAAAACGAGCGGTTCAGCTTTCGTACGATAAAGACCTTAGTTCAGTAAAAGAAATTAAAGATCTTCAAGTATTTACAGAACGAGGGCCTGTGTTAGTAAAAGATATTGCTGACGTTCGTACAATTGATACGTTCACTTCTATTCAAAAGCTTGACGGCAAAGTATTTGCGCGAGTGGAAGCAGATATTAAAGGCGATGATGTTCAAGCTGTGACCAAAGATGTTGTAGATGGAGTAAAAAAGTTAGACTTGCCAAAAGATGTGAGCTTGGACGGTGGAGGCGGAAGCGACGAGACAGTGGAAGTCTTCCAATCTCTAGGTCTAGCTATTTTAACGGCAATCGGCCTTGTGTATTTAACGATGCTCGTTACGTTTGGAAAAGCGCGTATTCCATTTATCATTTTATCGTCACTCATTTTTGTGCCAATCGGTTCGTTAGTTGGTCTAGTACTTGCAAAAGAACCGCTGTCCGTCAGCGTCATGATTGGATTCTTAATGCTGATTGGAATTGTTACAACAAACGCGATTGTACTTGTAGATCGAATTACCCAAAATCGTGAACAAAAAGGCATGACGATCCGCCAATCCCTTATTGAAGCTGGGAAAACGCGCTTGCGTCCAATTTTAATGACGGCGTTTGCTACCATTGCTGCATTAATTCCGCTGGCGCTTACTACATCAAGCGGAACGCTGATTTCAAAAGGCTTAGCTATCACGGTGATCGGAGGGCTTGCGTCATCTACCCTTCTTACCTTAATTATTATTCCAGTGGTATACGAACTCTTCTTCGCAAAGCAAGTGAAAAGAGAAAAACAGCTGGAAAAAGAAACGACATAAGAACTATTTTCTAATAGAGGAAAATATGACCATAGACTATATGTTATAATAAAAGTACGTTTTAACCCCTTATATTATAGAAAAAGAAGCGGCGCTTTCAAGCGCCGCTTCTTTTTTATGTAAAGTCATTATTTACAAAAAATGATTAAATGTCTTGTATGGAGGGAAAGAGTGTTAACAGGAAGCTTTACTATATCATCGTAGAGTTATCTAAAAAACATACAAAGTACAGGAGTGTCGTTTTCGTGAGTTCAACAAAGAAAGTTGTATTTATCAGTTCCATTATCTTAAATGTCCTTTTCATAGGTGTTTTTGCTTTTTATGCAACAAGCAGCAGCGCGATGAAAAATCCGCTGTCATCTAAGGATTCGTCTAAGCAAAGCTATAGAGATAATCCTTATTACATTGAACGGACCACTTTGTTCAAGCAATTAAGTATTCCTAAAGAGTCAATCGTATTTCTCGGTGATAGCATAACCCAGCGCTCTGAATGGAGCGAACTTTTTCATAATAAGCAGATTGTCAATCGAGGCGTAGCCGATGATACAACAGAAGGGGTATTGCATCGTCTAAAAAGTATTACAGATGCTAAGCCAAAAAAGATTTTCTTAATGATTGGCATTAACGATTTAAATGAGCAAAAATCTGTAAAAAAAACCAAAGCCAATTACGCTGAAATTCTTGAACGTATTCATAAAGAATCACCGAATACAAAAGTCTATATTCAAAGTGTACTGCCCGTGAACAATAAAAAATGCGGCGACGCAGTGGACAATAAAGATGTTATCGCATTAAATAACTATTTAAAGCGTCTAGCTAAGAAACACAATGATTCTTACATTGACCTGTATTCGAAAGTATCTACACATAATCAGTTAAAAAGTAATTTCACGGTTGATGGTCTTCATTTAAAAGGCCAAGGCTATGCTATTTGGAAACAAGAGGTTCAGGCATACGTAAACCAATAAAAAAGCGCTCCGAAAGGAGCGCTTTTTTTAGATAAGCTCTGGTAAATGTTTTTTAGCATCGTATTCGACAAGAGCATCTCCGTTTTTGATGCGCTGTAAATAATCAGGATTTGAAATAAGCGGGCGGCCAATAGCAGCTACGTCGATCCAGCCGGCTTGCAGCGCTTTTTCAGCTGATTCAGGCGTTAAGTCACCTACGCCGATAATCGGTCCATCCCAGTACTTACGCGTAATTTCATAAAGATTTTGACCGTTTTGAACATCTTCATAAAAATCCAGCATAGACGGATGGATAATCTCAATTCCTGTTTCTTTAAACGCTTCTGTATACGTTTGAATAGCTTTTTCAGTGTCGTCCCAGCGGTAGTCTGGTTTATCAAGCTTATGAGGAGAGAAGCGAATCACAACGCGCTCTTTTCCAATGGCGTCGATAACAGCCGAAATCACTTCTTTCATAAACGTTAATCGCTGTGCAAGGTCGCCTCCGTATTCATCAGTGCGTTTATTAGACCAGTCTGAATTAAACTGATCGATTAAATAGCCGTGAGCACCGTGAATTTCAACGCCATCAAATCCTGCTTCAATGGCATTTTTAGCGGCTTGAGCGTACTGTTCTACAACTTCTTTAATATCTTCTTTTGACATTTCTTCAGGCTCTTCGTAGGGCTTGCGGAAACGAGGCACTTGGCCTTGTGCCGCAATAGCGGAAGGAGCCTGAGGCTTATGCCCATTGATTAACCCGGAATGACTCAAGCGGCCAACGTGCCAAATTTGAGCGATAATCGTGCCGCCTTCTTCATGAACAGCTTCTGTTACAGGCTTCCATGAATCAATTTGTTCTTGGGTATAGATACCCGGAACGCCAGGATTTCCTTTTGCGCGTTCGCTGATAACAATTCCTTCACTAATAATTAAGCCAATACCATCCTTTGCGCGGCGGCGGTAATAGTCTACAACGTCTTGACCGACTACGCCTGTCTCTGGATCAGCAAAGCATCTTGTCATCGGTGCCATTGCTGTACGAGTGTGTAAATCAAATGCTTCAATGTTTGTTGGTTGGAATAGTTTTTCAAATTTACTCATTTTATATTCAGCTCCTTAAGAGGAAAGTATAGCTGCGAACGTTTTGCAGCGGGTTCAGTTTATTGTAACAGGGGATTTGTTTTATCTTCAAACATTTCGACTTCCGAAAAAGTTCAGAAAAAAAAGCCGGCTGTCTTTACAGCCAACTTTTACAACATTAATGCTGTTTATTAGGAAGTTTTTTCTCAGGATGTCCAGTAGCTTGACCCTGCTTGTTTTTACGCTGCTTTTCTTGATTGTCATTCAGTTTTTGAACAAATTCATTTGTGTTTTCCATTATCCAAACCTCCTTTATGAACTTTCCCTGTTACTATAACCCATTGCACGTAAAAACATGACGCGAATCCGTTAAAAGCAACTTCATATGTGCACTGGTATATAGAAATCAACAGGAAAATCGTGTATACTGTTGTAAAAATAATGTTAATGTTTCGTGAGTTTATAATTTCTTATTCATTCATGAACAAGAAAAGGTGTTACGCAATGAGTGATTTTTTTAGCGGGAAAGAAATGTCGTTTATTTTGATTTTGACATTCAGCGTGTACATATTTGTCTGGAATGTGCCCCTTCAGGCGACAAATGCCATGATGATCTACTTTATCCTGCTGTTTTTGTATACAGTCAGTAAACTGCTTTTTTCTCCTCAGTTCCGACAATTTCCGCTTGTTAAGGTGCTTTTGGCCATTTTATTCGTTCTTATGCTGGCTGAAATAATCGTTGCTTACAGCACTCATAGCATAAAGATTACAGATTTAAATCATATTTTCGATTATTTTAGTCATATGGATTTGTATTCATAGTATGTACAGCAAACAAATGATTTACCACGATATCCTCTCCGAGTGCTGGCTGTGCTTTTTTATATTTTTTACACACTGCTTGCACAAGGAAAGAGAAAGCGTACGTTCTTTGACCAAAAGATCAGGGGAATGCCAAATTTCTTTGAATAGCTCTGTTAAGATGCTTTCGCAAGCATGTGGATCTTTTACTGCTGAATAGACAAGACGATACAAAAGCGATTCATATCGATTGTAAAGCTGATGAAGTGCTTCTTTCTTTCGGATTTTTATCTCTTGAATGAGTAAAAGATCATTGTTCATAACTGAGCCCCTTCGAAAATCAATTATAGTTCATTGTACCCTCGTTAAGATGAGTATAAACACCTAAAAAGGAGAGGCTTATGAGCGATGTAGTATCAAAAAAAACAAGGCAAAATATTCAACGAGATATCGAACAAGGGAACTTGGGGAAAGTGAGAGATCGCCTGCACAGTTTGCTCGTTACGTATCCAAATGAGCTGATAAACTTATTGTAGCTGGATGTGCATTGATTTTCCTTACAGTCGTCAGTTTACTAATCATTGGCGTATATACAGTTTGTACATGGCTGTTTTCATGAAGAAAAGGTGCACAGATGTGCACCTTTTCTTTATGAATGCTGCTTCACTACGTGATTTACAATTTTTTCGGCTGCAGCGGCGGGTCCAGCTGCCTGTTCGAAACTTACGTTGATTTCTTTTATCCCTTTCTTGTAGCGGTCGTCATGTATGACTTCGTCAACGGCACTCCTTAAAAGCGAGGCATTTACCGTTTCTTTTGCTAAGCGATACCCGGCGTTTAGCTCCACGAGCCTTTGAGCAACGAGCGGCTGATCTTTTCCGTGAGGTAAAACGACTAACGGTACGTTAAAATGAATAGCTTCATTTACACTGTTCATGCCTCCGTGCGTGATAAAAACGTCAGCTTCTTTTAACACGTCAAGCTGAGGAACATAGGGCGAAATAATAAAATGCTCTGGTGCTTTTCTTATCTTTTTAAAATCAGCCCGGTCTCCTGCTGCAATCACAACTTTTCCATCAAAGTCGCTAAATGCGTCGATGCAAAGGTTGAAAAAGCCTTCTACATCGTCGAGTACTGTTCCCATTGAAACATAAAGAACTTTTTCATCTTTTAGCTTTTCTAACGGAAAATCATGAGAGGTGTGACGCTTTGGAAAGCTTGGCCCAATAAATAAACAGGATTCATCAAAACGTTCATGAAGCGGCTGAAAAAAGCGGCTTGTGTATACGACCGTTAATTCGCCTTCATTGTTCATAAATTGAAGCAGATTTTTAGGTTCTACGCCAAACTGATTTTTGAGCAAGCTGAGCCCGTACTGAGCTTTTTCGTCAGGTTTAAATGGAACGTCTGAATCCGGATGCAGAGGCATCATTGCTAAGCGTTCTTTTGGCATTAAAAAAGAAGCAGATGATACAATCCCGGGAATTCGCAAATAATCACGTACTAATTCCCCTGCTCCAAACTTGTCGTAAAACACAAAGTCAAAGTCAATTTTTTTTGATAATGTATGAACAAGCTTCAGCGTATCTAAAGACGTTTGGATGTGGATATTTAAAAAGGCGTTGATTCCTTGAGCAGTTTCAGGCTTGATGGATACACCGCTTAATAAGTCCCGGTGAGTGTGTACGATAGCCCCGGCGTTTTCAAGACGCTCTTTAAAACGCTCGGCCGTAATGTAATGAACGGTATCACCTCGATCTGAAAAAGCTTTTACCATTCCAAGCGTTGGGTTTACGTGACCTTCAGCGGGAAAATTGATCATTAAAATGTTTGCCATTTTTTCACTTCACTTTCGGTAAGATTTCTTCAAGCGTAATCAAATATAAGGAAGTTGACAACTAATTTGGCTAGCGCATTTATCTTTTAAAACCTTAACTTTGTGTATAAAATGTGAAAAAATATAACTTTTTTCCTAAAAAATAACATCATTAAGCAGAGGTTATGGTAGAATTTTGAGAGCACTAGAGAGAAAGAATCATTTTTGGAGGTTGCTATTTTGAGTACGTTATCAACAAATTCAGAGCCGGTTTTAAAGCCTAAAAAGAAAAAAGAGTTTACTTACTTCACGCTGCTTCTATTTATCGTGTTAGGCTTTGGCCTGCAGATTATAGCCGGAATTGGAGTAGCTATTTACGATGAAGTTACGGGTTCAAATATGACGGGAATTTTATTAGAAGGGCCATATGCCCTGCTGGTAGACGCGGCGTTTTTTCTAGGCGTTGCGGTGCTGTACAGGCCTGTGCGCAGATTTTTAAAGCCTATGTGGAACGTCTCAGTATTAAAAGAAAGAAAAACGTATGTATATATTGTGGTAGGCTTTTTAATTGTAGCCGCGGTGCAGTACGTGATGCTTTCATTTTTAAACGTAGAAAGCGCAAATCAGCAGCAAAAAGATTTAAACCAAGGCAGTTTTAATCAAACGCTGCTTTCAAGCTGGATATTCTTTATAAGTGTAGCAGTCATTACGCCTATTAAAGAAGAGCTGCTTTATAGAGGTGTTTTATGTGGTTTTTTAACCAAACGCCATCACGTGTTTGTAGGCATTTTCGTTTCGGCTATTGTATTCGGTCTGTTACATATTGGCTTTCCGATTACAGCTACCGTCATGGGACTTGTCTTTGCCATTATTTATTATCGAACAAAATCTATTTTTCCATCTATGATTTTACATATGCTGTGGAATGGATTAGTGAGTATAACCGTCTTCTTTTAAAAGCCGCTTAAGCGGCTTTTTTATTTGGATAAAGATGCAGAATGCTTTACGCGAATTTTCCCAACAATTAATAATCCAAGAGGGTAAAATAGTCCAAATAACAGACTATACGGAATCCACGTATCTCTGTCCCACGTTTGTTCATATGGAATGCTTGGATACACGATAAGTGAAAATGTAACGGCAATAATGCCTAGCGGAAGAGTTAAAATTCGGTAGTTTTTTAATTCAAGAATTTGAGCGAGTCCAGAAACGGTCGCATAATAGTAGAGAGACGTTTTAAAATAAAGAGATAAAAACCACATAATAGCCATAATTACTTCAATATTTTTTAGAAAATCCGCAACTTCGATCCGTCTTGCAAGCTCATAGCTTGGATATAAAGCAATACGTGTATACGTATTTCCAAGTACAAGAATGCCAAGCAATAAGATAATAATCATAATGCCTCCGCCGATTAAGCTTCCCGTAAAAAAAGCGCGGTTTCGCTGATCTGGTTCCGCTACGTGAGCAGGGAAAACGGTTAGCAATACAATAAAAGTGAGAGAAGTAATACTTGTAAATACCAGAATAGATCTGATAATAGGCTTAACGCCTACCTCTAACAAAGGCTGCAAATTCTCATAATGAATTTGAGGGAAGATCGAAAAAACTAAGATTAAGAACGGAATAACAAACCAAGGAAAGAGAATTTCAGCACAGCGGGCAATCGTTTCAATGCCAAGCCGAACGCCGACAATCACAATTCCCATAAACAAAATATGAACAGCAAGCATAGGTGTTTGAATAATAATGCGAGTTGTTAGAAACGAGCCCACGTAAAACAAAACTTGACTGCAAAAAAGAAGAGTAGAAGCGACAAATAAAAGAGATACAAACTTTCCTAGCCACTTGCCTAAAATGGCTTCGTTTAGTTCCATGAGCGTTTTATTAGGATAAAGGCTAGAAAGTTTGATATACATCCATACAAGAAAAACGCCTACACCTACGCCTAAAATAGCTGGAATCCATGCCTCTTGTTTAGAATCAGCCGTTAAGCTTCCAGGAACGACTAAAATGGTGTCGCCTAAACTATAAAAAATGACGAGTATTCGAAACTGTGCTGCGGATAAATTCATCTGACTATGCACATTGTTCACTTCCTTTTATTTCAACAGACTGAACAAAAAATCACTAAAAGGTTTTAATAAAAAAGCAATGCCGTCCCCGGGGTTAGGAACCTCCACACCGCCGTATTTTAAACTAACAATTAAAATACTTACTATGAACAAACTCCAAAAAATTTGCTTTTCTTTTTTACTGTTCACTTTTTTTAAATAAGGTATTTCTACTAAACAAACAGCTGCACAAAGTAAAAAAATCCCTAAAAATATAAGCATGTATCAACCTCAATTAGTAACCCTTTAAAAATGATGAAGGGATGTTAAAGACGCCTGTGTTTCAAATATAGTATGATCCAAAAAGGCTTGATTTATGAAAAGTAAGACTAAAGCCAGGGCAAAACCGTGTTATAATGACCAAGTTGAGCGTTATAATAGAAAAAACAGCATGATTACAAACAAGTAGATACATAACAAGGTAAGGATGGGAGAGATATATATGGCAGATGAGCTCAAAAAAATGCTAGATGACAAAGAAAAGGTGCAGCTTATTATCGCCGCTGTTGTCATGCTTGGAGGCCTGGTCGTTTTGTTAAAAAGCGTTGCAACAGGGCAGGCCATGGGTGAAAAATGGCTAGAAAGTCAAGGGAACGCAGACACGGATCTGTATCTTGAAACGATAAAAAGCTACATACATCTGTATCAAATTGTGGGTGGCGTCATGTTTGGAGGAGGCCTTCTCACGTTACTTCGTGCTAAACTAAAGAAATAAAGCGGCAGCAAAATAAAAGATCATAGTCCAAAAGAAGTGTCATATCTTTTTAATGACTTAAAAAATAGTGAAAAGGAGTTATGTATGAATAATGAAGAAAATACACCGGCTTATCATCTGTTTATGATGATAGGAGCGCTTGCTATGCTGATTTTTGGTGTTGTCGGTTTCTTTATTCAGTATCCTGCTACGTTAAGTTTTGTGATGTGTATTGGTGGAAGTATCATATTTTTGCTGCATTTATTTGAATATATGAAACCTAAAAATGAACTATAGCATCTTCAAACGAGGAAATCTAGAAGCAAAGGAAGATGAGAAATGCGGAAACACCGTACGTATGAAACGCTAGTTGATCTTTATCAAAAAAGCGCCAAAATTCATTATGAAATCGATTATCGAGATAAAAAATCTGTAAAAAGAGGCAATCGAGCTGCAGAAGATATGAAAAAAATTGCACAGCTCATTCATTTATATTATCCAGGCATGCTGTTTGAATTTGCAACACTGCTGACGAATCCTACTTATCGAATTGACCTATGGGCTGCACATCATATTTTAGAAATCATGAGCTATTCACCAATGCTTGAGGACAACGCGCTTTCCGTCATTGAACGCTACGCCGACGAAAATGATTTTACAGCTTTAGGAAATCGCATGTGGTTAGATCAGTGGAGAGAAAAACAGCGCTAAAATTGGGCTAAGCAAACAAGAATAACCAAAAGGAAGATGGATATATGAGTTTATGTACATTAAAGAACGGTATAGGCATCAGCATTCGAGAAGCAGCACCGAAAGACGCAGAGAAAATGATTGCTTTTTACAACCGGGTAGGAGGAGAAAGCGATTTTCTTTCATTTGGAGAAGGTGAGTTTCTTACACCTCTTTCAGAGTACGAACTGTTTTTAGCTTCTGTAAAACAAGAGCAAAATGCTCTTATAGTTGTGGCTGAAAAAGAAGAGAAAATCATTAGTATTGCATCCATCACCTCGTCTCAAAACCCGCGTAATAAGCATGTGGGAATCCTCGGTATTGTAGTAGAGAAATCTTATAGCGGGCTAGGGTTAGGCAGACAGCTAATGATTGAGCTGATTGAATGGGCACGTACGAATAAACAAACAAAAAAAATCGAACTTGTGACGCGAGAAGATAACCAAAGAGCTATTTCTTTATACAAGCAGCTAGGGTTTCAAACAGAAGGATTAAAAGAAAAAGACACCTATATAAATGGCGTGTACTATAATACAATGCTTATGGGTCTTCACTTATAAAAAGAGGCTGGGACAAAAGTATATTAAGTGAATGAAAATCCGAACGATGAATCGTTCGGATTTTTTCATTGTGGTGATGAACATAGGCTTCCTATAGGCAGATGCTTCTAACGATTTTGGAGGCTCAGCGGCGCCCGCGGAACGCGAAGCCTTGGACGGAAATCAATGGCGGCGGAACAAGCAGGCCAGATCATGTATGCCAATGGTTCGTCTTTAGATTGAATTGACGTAGTTATATCTCACTCTTTTTTTGTTTATTGTTTTTTAGCTTCCGCAAATACACTCATCGCCTCGTTCATAAATTTGGCTAATCCTTTTCCATAGCGATCAATGTTAGTTGTAAATCGCTCATCTTGCACATACATTTCTCCAAGACCTTTAAAGGCTTCTAATGAATATGTTCCAAAGTTCTCATTTAAAAATTGATACCATGTCGCAATAGCTTTTTGAGCTTCTGTAGAGGATGGTGACAGATCACGAAGCGAAGCTAAGTGAGTGTAGATACTTTCCCATTCGTTTGATATGCGCTGCTGTTCTTCTTGTGAGAAGCTTTGTACTTTTTCATTCGCTTCATCTACCCGCTGATTTCCCCAGCGCTTCCGTGCTTCTTCTTCATAGGGGTTATGCGAAAAATCCAGTCCTTTAAACCGCTCTTTTTCGTTCATTTCAATCGCTCCTTTTTCATATTGAATCGTTTTATTAATGGTTACAATCATTTGATCGAGCCGACTGCGTTTTTCAATCAGCATGTTTTTTTGCAGTATCAACGCTTCTGTGCGATTAAACGTCGGATCTGTTATAATCTCGTGAATTTGTTTTAAAGGGAAGCCAAGTTCTTTAAAAAATAATATTTGCTGAAGCATATCGAGATTAGCCGGTGAATAAAGCCGGTAGCCGGATTCACTAACGGCATCAGGTTTTAATAGCCCGATTTCATCATAATGATGCAGCGTGCGGACGCTGATTCCTACTAAGTCAGCAACTTCTTTTACTTTTCTGTTCATTCTTTCATCTCCCTTCTGAAATCTACTATAAAATATAACGCAGCGTAAGGGTCAATACTAAAAAAGAAATAATTGACTTTTAGTTTATATGCATTTATATTTAATTAGCATTAACTATTTATAACATGAAATAAATAAGCAAGCCTGGAGGAATAGATGTGACAAAAAGCAATCAGTATCTTGGAGAGATTCGTTCATCGCTTCAAGTGCTATTTGAAAAAATGCAGCCTGAAATGATGGAGAGCCTAAATGAGCATGAGATGACTCCTACGCAATTATTTGTTCTTTCTTATTTAAAGAAAGTAGGGAGCAGCAAGGTTTCTCAAATTGCAGAACTCATGGATGTCAAACCGAGCGCCGTGACTCTTTTAGTAGATCGTCTTGAACAACACAATTTTGTTGTAAGAGAACATAATAAAGAGGACAGACGAGTCGTTGATATTACCTTAACGGAGTTTGGGCATCGCAAGCTTGAAGATGTGCTGAATGGTCGAAAAGCCATTATGGACCGCTATCTTTTGCATTTAACAGAAGAAGAGCTTTCTATGATGGCTTCTATTACGAAAAAGCTTGCAACGTCAGCTGCTTCTTATAAAGATAAGCAGCAGTAACAAAAAAGAGGAGAGACACACGATGGAAAATCAAAAAAATTCAAAGCGCACGCTCTTATTAATTGGGTTAATTATTGCGATGTTCTTTTCTGCACTTGATGGAACCATTGTCGGAACAGCTATGCCAAGAATCGTAGGAGATCTTGGTGGATTGAGCATGATGACATGGCTGACAACAGCCTATTTATTAACGTCGACAACGGTTGTTCCGATTGCAGGGAAACTCGCTGATTTAGTAGGACGCAGAGTAATTTATGTTACAGGACTTATTATTTTTATGGTCGCTTCTGCTCTATGTGGAATGGCAAATAACATGACAGAGCTTATTTTATTCCGTGCATTACAAGGAATTGGCGGTGGCGTTATGATGCCGATGGCAATGATTGTAATCGGTGATTTATTTACAGGAAAAGCACGAGCAAAATTCCAAGGAGTATTCGGAGGAATTTACGGCCTTGCTTCTGTCATTGGTCCACAAATTGGCGGATGGATTGTTGATTCACTGAATTGGAAATGGGTGTTTTACATCAACTTGCCGGTAGGGATACTCGCTACCGTTTTTATTGCACTGGGACTTCAAGGAAAGAAACATACGGGACCTGTGAAATTCGATGTAGCGGGTATGTTCACAATGGTTATCGGAGTAGTGAGCTTGCTTCTGGCCCTGAGCTTTGGAGGAAAAGACTACGACTGGAACTCTTGGCAAATTGTTAGTCTATTTACACTGGCTGTTGTTGGGATCATAAGCTTTATTATTGTGGAAACGAAAGCCAAAGAGCCGATTCTTCCGATGTATTTATTTAAGAACCGAACGTTTACGCTTTTAAATATCATTGGCTTTTTTATGAGCATCGGCATGTTCGGAGCCATTACGTTTGTTCCGTTCTTTATGCAAGGAATCGTTGGAGTCAGCGCCTCGGAATCCGGTACCATTATGACGCCGATGATGATTTCAATGATTGTAACAAGTATTATTGGAGGGCAGCTTGTTTATAAAGTTGGAATCAAGCCTCAAATCGTAACGGGTATGCTCATTATGGCAGGAGGGTTCTTCTTGTTAACAACATTAGACCTTCATACTAGCAAACTTGTTGCCACTTCTTATATGGCCATAATCGGTTTAGGAATGGGTCTTGTGATGCCAATTTTAACACTTGCTCTTCAAGAGAGCTTTTCAAAAGAAGAGCTCGGTGTGGTTACATCATCAAGTCAATTTTTCCGTTCAATTGGAGGAACGTTCGGTATTACCATTTTAGGAGCGGTGATGAATGCAAAATCAGGTACGCTTCTTACTGACAAACTCGTTCCATATTTAAACACATTGCCTGCTCAAGCAAGTGCTTTTGCGGACGGGTTTAAAAAAGCGATTGATACGAATCCTGAAAGTGTGCTGCAGATGCTGTTTAGCCCCCAAGCGCTAAAGAGTATTCCAGCTGCCCTTTCAGACAGCATTGTGCCAATTTTGAAGACCTCGCTAATGAGCGCATTGCACAGCGTCTTTTTCATGGGCTTAGCTTTTATTATTTTAGGAGCGGTATGCACATTGTTCTTAAGGCAGATCAAGCTTTCAAATAAAAAAGCCGAAGAAAAACCAGAAGAAGGCATTGCTGAAGTAGAGCCATCACGTTAAAAAAAGCGCACAAATTTGTGCGCTTTTTTCTATATTAACTAGTTGTTTCATTAGGCTTACGAAGAAAAGGGGATTGTTTAGACGTGTCATACGAAATTTGATCAAGCAAATACGTTAAATATAAGTTCAGTTCAAACCGATCTTCCGACACAAAATCTGTAAGCGCTTGCTTATTATCTTTCCACATGAGAATTCCTCCTTAATTTTACATACTAATGAATGGATTTAATATCAGAAAGCTGAAGGGAAACAACGGCTTCATTTTCGTCTTTTACGGATAGAATTTGCTGATGGAGATTTAAGTTGTGCACGCGGCCTTTGCACGTTTGCAACGTTCCATCTTTATAGTAAGAAACAGTTATCGTCCCACTTTTCGTTAATTCTCGTAAAAACATTCGAGAAGCCTCCTTAAAAAAGATTACCTGATTTAAAAGCCAGTCCTTTCATTTGAGATGAGCAAAAGGGAATTGTATGTACTGCAAGCTTCCCTTTATATTCTCCAACGTGTATGAATAGATCGAATAAAAGGTTGCTAGCCCACCTATGAACTGTCCTAAATTTCAGAATATACTGTCTTTTCCGTATAGTGTTTTTTAAAAGGATTAATGTTACATTTATTATGTAACATTCTGATGAGAAAGAAAACCGTTTCTACAAAACTTCTCTAAAAATTACAAAATATTCATATTCATGTGAAGGATGTAGAATGAACAAATATAGAAGTAACTGTGTTTATAAAAAACGTAACTACAGCTTCAATTATTAATGATCTTAATACTAGTTATCAATTATATGTATTTTACTAATTTATTCTTCTCCGATAAAATGCAGGTAGACGAATTTGATAAGAATTTTCTAATGATTTATATAATTAAATTTGATATAATCTATAGGAATAATAATGTATGAAGGGAAACATCATTGATTAATTAGACACAGGTATTAAATGTTGTTGAAGATGATTCGTAAAAGCATACATATTTAAATTATATATTTTTGTGAGGTGGACAGTGTTGCAACTTAAGGTAGTAAACAGCCCTTTTAATCAAGAACAAGCAGATTTGCTTAATCGCCTTCTGCCGACATTAACAGAAGCACAAAAAATGTGGTTGAGCGGTTATTTAACAGCATCTCAATCTACGTCTGCCGAAGGAACGCCAGACGTTTCTACAGCAGCGCCTGCTCAAACGAAACAGACAGTTTCAAAAGACGTAACGATTCTTTATGGATCACAAACAGGAAATGCTCAAGGACTTGCTGAAAATACAGGCAAAACGCTTGAAGCAAAAGGCTTTAATGTAACCGTATCTTCTATGAATGATTTCAAACCAAATAATTTAAAGAAACTTGAAAATTTATTAATTGTCGTAAGTACACATGGAGAAGGAGAGCCGCCTGATAATGCGCTATCTTTCCATGAATTTCTTCACGGCCGTCGAGCGCCAAAACTTGAGAACTTCCGTTTCTCTGTTTTATCGCTTGGAGACAGCTCATACGAATTTTTCTGTCAAACAGGAAAAGAATTTGATGTGCGCTTAGCAGAACTTGGCGGTGAAAGACTGTATCCGCGCGTTGACTGTGATTTAGATTTTGAAGAGCCCGCAAATAAATGGCTTAAAGGTGTTATTGATGGATTAAGCGAAGCGAAAGGACACAGCGCTTCGGCAGCTGTTCCAGCGGAAGCTCCTGCAGGAACTTCACCATATTCAAGAACAAATCCTTTTAAAGCAGAAGTGCTTGAGAACTTAAACTTAAACGGCCGCGGATCAAATAAAGAAACGCGACACTTAGAACTATCTCTAGAAGGTTCAGGTTTGACGTATGAACCAGGAGACAGTTTAGGTATTTATCCTGAAAATGACCCGGAGCTTGTTGATCTTCTTCTTAACGAATTCAAGTGGGATGCAAGTGAAAATGTAACGGTTAATAAAGAAGGAGAAACGCGTCCTCTTAGAGAAGCGCTAATCTCTAATTTTGAAATTACCGTTTTAACAAAGCCGCTTTTAAAGCAAGCAGCTGAGCTTACTGGAAACGATAAGTTAAAAGCGCTTGTAGAAAATCGCGAGGAATTGAAAGCATACACACAAGGCCGTGATGTGATTGACTTAGTTCGTGACTTCGGCCCATGGAACGTATCGGCACAAGAGTTTGTAGCCATTTTACGTAAAATGCCAGCGCGCCTTTACTCGATTGCAAGCAGCTTATCAGCAAACCCTGATGAAGTTCATCTAACAATCGGAGCGGTACGCTACGAAGCGCATGGACGCGAGCGTAAAGGTGTTTGTTCCGTCCTATGTTCAGAACGTTTGCAGCCAGGCGATACGATTCCTGTATATCTTCAAAGCAATAAAAACTTTAAGCTTCCTCAAGATCAAGAAACGCCAATTATTATGGTAGGACCTGGTACAGGTGTGGCTCCGTTCCGCTCATTTATGCAAGAGCGTGAAGAAACAGGGGCAAAAGGCAAGTCATGGATGTTCTTTGGAGATCAGCACTTCGTAACAGACTTCCTTTACCAAACAGAATGGCAAAAGTGGTTAAAAGATGGCGTACTGACAAAAATGGACGTGGCGTTTTCACGCGATACTGAAGAAAAAGTATACGTACAAAACCGTATGCTCGAACATAGTAAAGAATTATTCCAATGGTTAGAAGAAGGCGCATCTTTTTATGTGTGCGGAGATAAAACAAATATGGCACGCGACGTGCACAACATGCTAGTTGAAATTATCGAAACAGAAGGCAAGATGAGCCGTGAACAGGCGGAAGGTTACCTTGCTGAAATGAAGAAACAAAAACGTTATCAGCGTGATGTATACTGAGGATTGAAAGGAGATTTTCAACATGGTAAACAAAATTTTAAAAGCGCCCGAAGGTCCTCCAAGTGACGTTGAGCGCATAAAAGATGAAAGTAATTATTTGCGCGGTACATTAGGAGAAACAATGCTCGACCGCATCAGCTCAGGTATTTCTGAAGACGATAATCGTTTGATGAAGTTCCACGGAAGCTACTTGCAAGATGACCGAGATCTTCGTAATGAACGTCAAAAACAAAAGCTAGAGCCAGCTTACCAATTCATGCTTCGCGTCCGTACGCCAGGCGGTGTTTCAACACCAGAACAGTGGCTAGTGATGGATGATTTAGCACAAAAATACGGAAATGGAACGTTAAAGCTGACAACTCGTCAGGCATTCCAAATGCACGGAATTTTAAAGTGGAACATGAAGAAAACGATTCAAGAAATTCATGCTTCTTTATTAGATACAATTGCAGCTTGCGGAGATGTAAACCGTAACGTAATGTGCAATCCGAATCCGTATCAGTCAGAAGTGCACGCTGAAGTATTCGAATGGTCAAAAAAATTAAGTGATTACTTATTGCCTCGTACAAGAGCGTACCACGAACTTTGGCTAGATGAAGAGAAAGTGATCAGCACACCGGAAGTGGAAGAAGAAGTGGAACCAATGTATGGTCCGCTCTATTTGCCAAGAAAGTTCAAAATTGGCGTAGCTGTTCCACCGTCTAACGATATTGACGTGTATTCACAAGACCTTGGCTTTATTGCCATTTTAGAAGACGAGAAACTTGTTGGGTTTAACGTAGCAATCGGTGGCGGTATGGGTATGACGCACGGAGATAAAGCAACTTACCCTCAGCTTGCAAAAGTGATTGGGTTCTGTCGACCTGATCAAATTCTAGAAGTAGCTGAAAAAGTCATTACGATTCAACGTGATTATGGAAACCGCTCTGTACGTAAAAACGCGCGTTTTAAATACACGGTTGATCGTCTTGGATTAGAAACGGTAAAAGAAGAGCTTGAAAATCGTCTGGGCTGGAGCTTAGACGAAGCAAAATCTTATCACTTTGATCATAACGGCGACCGCTACGGCTGGGAAAAAGGTGTAAAAGGAAAATGGCACTTTACTCTTTTTGTTCAAGGTGGACGTATTGCTGACTTTGAAGACTATAAGCTTATGACGGGTCTTCGTGAAATTGCAAAAGTTCATAGCGGTGATTTCCGTTTAACGGCCAATCAAAATTTAATTATCGCGAACGTATCAACTGAAAAGAAAAAACAAATTAGTGACCTCATCGAACAATATGGACTAACTGACGGCAAGCATTATTCGGCTCTGCGCCGCAGCTCATTAGCTTGTGTATCGCTTCCAACTTGCGGGCTTGCTATGGCGGAAGCTGAGCGTTATCTCCCAGTTCTTCTTGAGAAAATTGAAGCAATTGTAGATGAAAACGGCCTTCGCGATAAAGAAATCACCATTCGTATGACGGGCTGTCCTAACGGCTGTGCACGTCCTGCTTTAGGTGAAATTGCTTTTATTGGTAAAGCACCGGGCAAATACAATATGTATCTTGGAGCAGCATTTGATGGAAGCCGCTTAAGTAAAATGTACCGTGAAAATATCAGTGAAGAACAAATCTTAAACGAACTGCGCGTCTTACTTCCTCGCTATGCAAAAGAGAGAGAAGAAGGCGAGCACTTTGGTGACTATGTCATCCGCGCTGGTGTAATCGAAGCTGTAACAGACGGCACGAATTTCCACGCATAATACGTATGAAGGGACCTTTCTAAACTTACAGAAAGGTCCCTTTTTTCTATTTTAATATTCTCTAACAAATACTGCTACTCCAAATACTCCTAATCTTTCAGCGGTAATTTGTTCAAATCCGTTATCAAGTAAACAATGTGCTGCACTTCGGTAGCGCTGACCTTGAGCTAACAAGCGTCCGCAAGGATTTGCGCTGCCGATTACCGTTGCTTCTACGACAGTACGAGGGGCTTGTCTATCCAAAGGATTTCGCTCCCACAGAATTGTCACCACATCCGGAGGACGTGGGATAGATACATTACCTGTGTGTTCATGCATAGCCATCACCTCCTTACACTATAGTAAATGCAAAAAATGGCAGACTGCTTGTACACACGCTGATTTTTATTAAAAAAGGCGTTCACCTATGCCTAACTCGGCTGATTTCATAGCAATGAGGTGATCAATAGAAACGGCTGGCAGAAAAAAAGAATGCTATAATGTAAAAGAAAGGAATTTTTATCAAGGAGGGAGAAACATGCAGCAAAAACGAGTAGTGGTTATTACAGGGGGAGCAAGCGGAATTGGCAAAGAAACTGCCTTAAAGTTTGCGCAAAAAGGAGACGCGGTGGTCATTGCTGATTATGATAAAGGGAAAGGAAAAGAGACCCTTCAAAAAATTGAAGAAGCTGGAGGGAGCGCTTTATTTGTGCAAACAGACGTCACAAAGTTTGAAGAAGTGGAAGCGCTGATTGAGGAAACTGTGAACCGCTTTGGGCGAATTGACGTGATGTTTAACAATGCAGGTATTGGACGCCCTACATCTATTTTAGATCAAGACTTAGAAGAATATCATCGTATTATTGACGTGAATCAGCACGGCGTTACATATGGGATTATGGCAGCGGGCAGGAAAATGAGAGAGTTAGGTATTAAAGGCGTCATTATCAATACGGCATCTATTTTTAGCTTCTTAGCCTCACCCGGTACCTATGCCTATCACGCAACAAAAGGAGCTGTTGTGATGATGACGAAATCAGCTGCGCTAGATCTCGCTAAATACGGTATTCGCGTCGTCGCCATTGCGCCAGGATTTGTTGATACGCCCATTATTCAAGGCTATAAAGACAACGGTATGATTGAAGGAATGAAAGCTAAAACGATGAGCAGGGAGCTCACTACACCAAAATAAATTGCAGATATGGTTTATTTGCTTTCCTTAGAAGAAGCGGGAGCTGTAAACGGCAGCGTCATCATGGCTGATGATGGGTATGCGGCATTTAAATAAAAGGAAAAAGGATTCTTTTTAAGAAAAGAATCCTTTTTTATTATGTAGTAGGCAGGGAACTATAAACAAACGTATCGTGAGCTTTTCCGTTTTGATACATATAGTTTTTTAACACTCCTTCTTTTTGAAACCCGAGCTTTTCAAGCACATGCTGTGATGCTTTGTTTTCAAGAAACACAACAGCTCCAATCCGCACTAGCTGAAGGGTATCAAAGCCATAAGCCATAACAGCCGAAGCAGCTTCCGAAGCATAGCCGTGACCCCAGTGCTGAGGGTGCAGCTCATAGCCAATTTCCGCGCGCTTATGCTTTTGGTTCCACTGATTAAATCCAACTGTCCCAATTAATTCCCCCGTATCGAGCCGTTCAATTCCCCAGCGCATGCCTTTTTGATTTCTGTAATTTTCAGCAAAAATATCAATCAGAACCAGAGCTTCTTGAATAGTTGTGAATTTTTCTTGCCCGTAATATCTAATAACTTCTTTCTGAGAGAAGCAGTCAAAAATAGTATCTGCATCGACTTCTGTTATTTCACGCAGTGTAGTGCGAGGTGTAAGAAGAATAGGAAACATACTTTTCTCCTTTCTATTTTATATAGAAAGATTTCGTCAGCTCAGAGAAAATACCTTTTATTTTATTTTTCTGTTATAAATTAAGTGGAAATACGAGCTAAACGACTGAGAAAAAGACAGGAAAAACTTCTAAATAACGCAAACAGTTGTTACATACTAGCACTAAAAACAGTATACTAAAAAAACAAATAGAGCTAGCTGCACGTAGAGCAGCTAGCTTTCCTGTAGGAAAGAACCTATTTTTTAGTTAACTGATTGCGATCTTCAATTTGAGGAGGCTCTTCAAGCCATCCGTTTTGAATCATAATTTTGCCGCCTTCTTTCGCCAAACTGTAAATGTCTTTTGCAAGCTGGAGCATCTTTAATGGCAAATCACTTCTTAAACTAAAGGCTCCTCCTAAAGCATTACTCCCCAGACCGAACGTACTCAAAAGACTCGTATTGTACATCATCAGCTTATCTGAAAAAGGAGGAACGGTTGAATTCGTCGCTTTTCCGGCATGAGTAGCCGGGGGTTCTATGTAGCTATGGCGTAAAATATCACCTAGTTCTGTTTCAATTTTCTTCGAAAGCTTCATACCCCTGACAAAATGCTGCTGTGCTTCTTTGTTGTTGGCCACTTGAGCAAAACCAATCATCAGCTGCATTCCTACAAGATTTGTATCAACAGCATGTTGAATAAGTGACACTTCAATGGTATTCAGCGATCTTTTTTCGCTAAACCAGCTCAATCCGCCTATATAATTTTGTTCATGGACAAAATGGACTTCCTTAGGCATAGAAACGTATGGGGGTTTTGCGATGACACCCGTTTCTAACAATACTTGTGTGGATTGATTGTATATGTCCTGTGCTTCTGCTGTTGCCTCTACGAAGAAATTTCGGACATCTTCTCGGTAAGACATGGTCGAATGCAAAGCAAACAGTCCTGTTTCAATTTGAGACATTAAGCGTATATACATGACTTCGAACATGTGGTCATATAGTTTAGGAACTCCTATATTCACGTCATCTTTCGTAAAACCAATTGGGATAACAGCGCCTTCGTTCTCAAATATTTCTTTAATTCGAGCTACACGTTTTAAAGATCGGCTATAATATAGCTCAAAAAGTTCTTTGTAATCTTGTTTATCTTCCAGAAAATATTCTAGAAACCTCAAAATCATCGTTTTTTCCTGATAAGTCATCCATAAGTTAGCAAGCTCCGAGGACGTGAGCGGCGGAAGTTTTGATGTGCTCATTGTACACATTCCTCCTGAAAATAGTGATAGGTAAATATTTATAGCTTCATTAGTATTTCTTTTATTTATAGGAATATTCTTCTTTTTAATTTATTGAAAAGCTTCATTAGCCGTTATTATAGTAAGATAATTGAAGGAAATAAAGCTTACCAACAAGTCAGTTGTATGATAACTGATATGAATAAAACTAAGTTTTTCTATTACTTTAAATAATTTGACAATTGATGTTATTCTTACTATTATGGAAACATAAGTTTTACATATATTGCTAGAGTTCGGCAACACATTCTCGCAGCACTATAAGTAAGGAGCTTACGATGAAGCACATTGTCCAAGCAACAGATCATCCTAGAACGAAAGACACATTAAAAGAAGATTTACGCAGGTTAGGCATAACACAAGGGATGACTATCATCGTTCATTCTTCGCTATCTTCATTAGGGTGGGTAAACGGAGGTTCAGTAGCCGTTGTTCAAGCTTTAATGGAGACAGTGACAGAGGAAGGAACGATCGTGATGCCGTCACAGTCGGTCGATCTTTCGGATCCATCAGAATGGGGCAATCCGGCTGTGCCAAAAGAGTGGTGGGAAACTATTCGGGAAACGATGCCTGCATATGACCCGGCCCACACGCCAACAAGCGGGATGGGACAAATCGTGGAAACTTTTCGAACGTACTCTGGCGTAAGAAGAAGCAGCCATCCAATGTATTCATTCGCCGCTTGGGGAAAGGACAGCGAAGACCTCTTAAGAGATCATCCCCTTGAATTCAGTTTAGGCGAAAATTCTCCTCTTGAAAGGCTTTACAAAAAACATGCCTTTGTTTTATTATTAGGTGTCGGGTTTGGGAACAATACTTCTTTTCATCTAGCGGAATATCGTATTCCATATCGAAACGTGATTCAAAAAGGGTCTCCAGTTATGGATGCAGGAAAGCGAGTATGGAAGACATATAAAGAATTAGAGTTTCGAGAAGAGCTGTTTGAAAAGATAGGTGAAGCGTTTATTGAAGCAAAAGGAATAAAAGCTGAAAAAATCGGTTCAGCACTTGCATACTTCTTTTCAATGCCTAAAGCCGTCGATTTTGCTGAAACGTATTTGAAAGCGCTACAGTAAGTGGTTGTATGCTTTTAAAGTTGTCTGTATATCAGACAACTTAACGTGAGAGCCAGCGCCCCCTCTGGAATCTAAATTAAACAAGCGCAGAAGTCATTCAAGCAAGATAGTTTACTTTTTATGTTCCTTGTTTCATAATGGCACTTGTCTGTGAATTTATTCGGTCAGGTTGTCTTACAATTATGGAGATAAAAAGCAAGTGTTAAATAAATTCATTAAAAAATTTAAATGTATAGAAAAAAAGGAGAGAATACAATTATGTCACTACGTGATCAAGCACTACATATGCATCAAGAAAAACAAGGTAAGTTAGAAGTTAAATCAAAAGTTGAAGTTCAAAACGCTCAAGATTTAAGCTTAGCTTACTCTCCGGGAGTAGCAGAACCTTGTAAAGAAATTCATGAACATCCAGAAACGGTGTATGATTACACAATGAAAGGAAACATGGTCGGCGTTGTGACAAATGGTACCGCTGTTCTTGGCCTTGGAAACATCGGACCTGCGGCTTCACTTCCCGTTATGGAAGGAAAAGCAATTTTATTTAAAAGCTTTGCAGGCGTAGATGCATTCCCAATTACACTTGATACAACAGATACAGATAAAATTGTTGAAACTGTGAAATTAATGGCTCATACATTCGGAGGCATTAACTTAGAAGATATCGCAGCTCCACAGTGCTTTGAAATTGAAGAGCGCCTGAAAAAAGAAGTAGATATTCCTGTGTTCCATGATGATCAGCACGGCACAGCAATCGTAACGGTAGCAGGACTTGTAAATGCACTGAAAATTGTCAATAAATCAATGAAAGACTTAAAAATCGTCTTAAACGGAGCAGGAGCTGCCGGCATTGCCATTACAAAGCTTCTTTATTCTTACGGTGTACGTGACATGATTATGTGTGATACGAGAGGTGCTATTTATGAAGGCCGCTCTCAAGGTATGAACAAAGTGAAAGCTGAAGTGGCTTCTTATACAAACGTAAACAAAGAAAGCGGTACGCTAAGCGATGTAATTAAAGGCGCAGATGTATTTATCGGTGTATCTGCAGCAGATGCATTATCTCAAGAGATGGTTAAATCAATGAATGAAGATGCAATTATCTTTGCGATGGCAAATCCTAATCCAGAAATCAAGCCAGACGCTGCAAAAGAAGCAGGAGCGGCTGTTATTGGAACAGGTCGTTCAGACTTCCCTAACCAAGTAAATAACGTTCTTGCATTCCCTGGAATTTTCCGCGGTGCGTTAGACGTTCGCGCTACTCATATCAACGAAGAAATGAAAAAAGCTGCTGTTGAAGCAATTGCAGCCCTTATTACAGAAGAAGAGCTAAACGCAGATTACGTTATCCCTGGACCATTTGATCCTCGCGTAGCGCCAGCTGTAGCAGAGTCTGTAGCAAAAGCGGCAATGGATTCAGGCGTTGCCCGCATTACAATTGATCCAGCACGTGTAAAAACACATACAGAACAATTAACAAAAATCGAAAACTAATAACGGGTAAAAAAGCCCTTTGAAACGCTGTTTCAAAGGGCTTTTTATTTTAAAGACCTGCTGTAACCGCTGTGAAATCTAAACGTAACACCATTTCATCTCCCATATGATGTACAATAAAGAGAAAAGAACCCAGGTTTTGTATCATAAAGGGAGGAACAAAGATGTACACCGTATTTTCAACATTTAATGTACCGGATCAAAAAGCTGAAGAAGTGATTGGAATTTATAAAAATCGTTCAAAATCAGTCGACGAGGCTCCAGGATTTGTAGACTTTCTACTTCTTCAAAACGATAAGCGAGCAGGGGAGCTCACCGTTCAGCTTACATTTGATACGAAAGAGAATTATTTAAGCTGGGTACGAAGCGAAGATTTCAAGCGTATTCATGATTTAGAGAAAAAGTACCCTGATCAAGAACTGGCAGCCGTCATCCCAAAAGTTTCTCAGTACAAAGTGGTGGCACGATGAGTTCACTTCCCGTTAATAAGATCGTCGAAAGAGTAACGGAGAAAATCTACGAGTTAGAACCTTCTTTGCTCGAAAAATTCGGAGAGCGCGGTAAAGAAAGATGCCATGAAGATAATCATTATCATATGAAGTATCTTGAGACAACATATAAGTTAGACAACCTGAAAATTTTTACGGACTATGCCTTATGGTTAAACAATTTACTCACAAGTAGAGGCATGAAAACACAGCATATTATTGATAATTTTAATTTTATACAAGAAGCGCTGTTTGAATTAGATAATTACGGTGATAAACAAGTACAGGCGTATGTGACTTACTTAGAAGAAGCAAATCATATACTGAAGCAACAGCAGCTTTAAAAAAGAGGCTAGAACAAAAGTGTTTTAGTTGAAGGGAAATCCGAACGGGTTTGATTCTTGTTAGAGAATTCAATCTGTTCGGATTTTTTCATGGGTAGGGTAAACGTTGGTTTCCTGTATGTAGTTATGTCTCACTTTTTTTGTTTTACATATGTATAAAGGTGGAAATAAAAAAGAAAAAGGAGAATACATATGCAAAAACAGCTAACAAAAGGAATCCTGTTCTTAATTACTCTATGTATGATTGGAAGTGCGGCAGCTTGTTCAGGTGAACCAGCTAACAAGACAAAATCTGATAATCATAAAGCAGAGGAAAAACCAATTGAAGACCGTCAAGAATTGACAAAGCTACAGCAGTATTCGAGCGACCCAGACATTAAAAAGGGGAAAGATGAAGATTTTGACTTGATCGGTACGTTAAAAAAAGACGCTGAAAAAGAAATGACGCTGAATATCGATGATCAACTCGTTAAAGTACCAAAAAGCTCTGGGATGGAAGTGGAAGGCTCACAGCTAAAAGATATGATTAATAAAGAAGTAGAAGCTGAAATTGACGCAGCTAAACAAGAAGCAACTAGTATTGAATTAACTCCAAAAGCAAAAGCAGATAAAAATGGTGTGTATGAACAAGATGGAGACGAACGTAAAATTGTAGGTGTTTTTATAGAAGAAAGTAACAAACATATAACGGTAAAAGTTCCAAACGGCAAAAAAACGTATCAAAAAAGCACAGACTTTGAAAAAGAAGAAAAGGGCAGTTTAAAAGAAAAGACGGTATACCTTGAAATCAACTCAGCTAATGAAGTAGAAAGTATAGAAAAAGAAGACCGTGAATAAATAAAGCTACAGTTCTTCTTTCCCTCCTTGCTCTCTTGACTTTTCCAACTGTGTCACTTAACGTTACAGTAGAGAAAGAAAAAAGGTGGTTTATGGAAGATGAACAGTGAATTTACCATTGCCGTGCACAGCTTAGTGTTCCTAGCAAATTTACCAGATCACCGAGCAAGCAGTGAATCGATTGCTTATAACATCTGTACCAATCCTGCACGGGTTCGGAAAATAATGAGTACACTCAGAAAAAACAACTTGGTTCGGACAAAAGAAGGGCTAGGCGGCGGTTATACTTTAGGCTGCAGTCCTGCTGAAATAAGTCTTGGATTGATTTACCGAGTTATATCAAAAGGAACGCTGAAGCCTCACTGGTGCAGCGGCGACCCTGACGCTGACTGTATTGTGAAATCAAACATTCAAACAGTGATGGACGACATTTTTACAGAGAGTGAGCAAAGCGTAATCAGGCATTTAGATCAAATTACGATCGAAGACGTGCTGAAAAAAGTTAGAACTGCTCACTAAAAAGCACCTTGCTCATGCAAGGTGCTTTTGTTACGACTCTTCGGAAGCGGCTGTTTCAGCCGCTGCTGCTTTTAAGCCGTCATTCACTTTTCTTCCATTCTCTAAATACTCTGTTTTGAAGCCGCTTTTTAAAGCCCATGTGTAGAAGAGAAGAGAAACAACAACAATAATTCCCATATCCCATCCATATTTAATGACATTAAGGCCCCCAAACTTTTCGCTTCCAAGCCATGAAATAGTCATCATACAAAGTAAGTATACAACCATCCATACGCCGCCTTTGAAGTTCTGTCGAAAGCCTTTCCATTTAGCCTTTGCTTGATAATAAAAATAAATAGGCAGGCCGATTAAAATAATAAACAAAACTTGTCCAGTTAGCGGCCAGCGCGCCCAATATAGCGTTAATGAAGCAAAAATAAAGCCGAGCGGCGCAATAATGCTTAATCCTTTTAAACGAAGGGGACGATATAAATCGCTTCCAGTTCGTCTTAGCGTCATAACTGTAACAGGACCTGTAATGTAAGAAATAAGCGTAGCGACTGAAATAATTTCAGCAAGCACGCCCCAGCCCCGAAATAAAAACAAAAAGACAAGAGAAACAGCTAAGTTAAAAAACATGGCTTGACGCGGAACACCATAAATAGGATGAAGGCGTCCTAGAACACTTGGCAAATATTTATTTTGTTCCATACCATAAATCATTCGAGCAGTAGTAGCTGTATACGTAATACCTGTTCCAGATGGTGAAACAAACGCATCTGCATACAGGACAATTACAAGCCAGTTGATGTTAAGCGCAATGGCTAAATCTGCAAATGGAGAGTTGAAATTTAAATGACTCCATCCCTTCGCAATATCAGAAGGGTTTACCGCACCGATAAAAGCAATTTGAAGAAGCAAATAAATGACTGTAGCCACTAAAATTGAGCCTACAACCGCAATCGGAATAGCTCTTCCAGGATTCTTTGCTTCTCCAGCCATATTAATGGGGCTTTGAAAGCCGTTAAAAGCGAACACAATTCCAGACGTAGCAACAGCTGTTAGCACACTAGCCCAGCCGTTTGGTGCGATGCTGCTTCCAGAAGTGAAGTTCTCTCCGTGAAAGCCTACAAATAAAAGTGCTCCAATTGTAAGTCCCGGTATAACAATTTTAAAAATAGTGATTAACGAGTTGGCCTTGGAAAATAGTCCAACTGTCCAATAATTCAGTAAAAAGTAAATAATCAATAGCACAGTAGCGATAGCTAATCCTTCGCCAGTTAACGTTCCTTTTTCTACGAGGTGGCTTGTCCACTGTGCCCACTTCCAAGGCCATGAGCTCATATATTGTACAGAAGCTACTGCTTCGACTGGAATAACGGATACAATCGCAATCCAGTTTGCCCAAGCAGCAATAAAACCAATAAACGAACCGTGCGAGTACTGCGTATACTTGACCATCCCGCCAGCTTCGGGAAACATGGATCCTAATTCACTGTAAGAAAGTGCAATAAATAAAATAACGACCATTCCAATGACCCATGATAAAATAGCAGCCGGACCTGCAATTTGAGCTGCTCGCCACGCTCCAAATAACCAGCCGGAACCAATAATTGATCCAAGTCCCGTCATGGTTAACGCGAATGTTCCCATTCTTCGATGTAAATTGTTCATCTGACTAACACCTTTCATATAAAATAAGTCTTTCAATTAAACGTTGTTGCTTTATTATTATTATTCTGAAATCTTTGGTTGTCAACTTTTGTCGTTACATGCAGTTCTTGATACCTATTGATTTCCATTTATGCAGGACAGCTATCCTCAACCTTTCTGCCAAGGTAATTAAAGCGCTTTACTTTCTTTTTTATCCTACAGGAAACCCTACAGAAATAGATACAATCCGACAAAAAGTTATCAACTTCGTACCTTATGCACTAGCAATATGAAAAAATTAGGGGATAAGTGGTAGTTATATTCCCTAAATACGTGAAGAAAAAACATACTCCATAATAAAGCCCCCTTTGAATAGAGGAATAAATACCTTCAAAAGGGGGGAGAGTTGGAATTTTATCTTTCTTGATGTTTATACTCGAGTAGTTTTACGACGTTTTCTACATCATTTTCAGCAGAAAGTTCGTTGATATTCACTTTATAAATAAGCGTATCCGTTGCAAAAAATTCATCTTCTCCCTCGGGTTTTACTTTTAAGTTCAAGATTTTCACCCGCACAATATGAGTGAACTTACCGCCTTTGCCGGGCTGTATTTCACCCATTTGTATCCCGATATCATCTTTTTTAATCGGGCGAACTTTTACTTTTTTATGCTGTTTACCGTAAACCTTCTCATAATGAGAAGTAATATCTTGATGTACCCAAGGTTCAAGAGATTGATAAATAAAATCTTTTACAACAGGCTGACTTACGTGTGATTCTATATTTTCTTCTGGTATATTTTCTTCTGCGGAAATGGAAAGCGTAAAACAAAAAAAGACAAATGCTGCTAAAAATAAAAATTTTCCCACGAAAAAACCCACCTTACCTGTTCGTTTATGTAGCTGATTTTCTAGATCTGCCTCTTTATCTTTTGAACAAAGGCAGGAAGGTATGCACAATTTTTTTTGTGGAATTTACCTTATTTAAAATCAATTTAGTTTAAATAAAATATGTTCTAAATAATTGATTGAAAATTCAGATGTGGTTTACGTACAAAAAATAGCCAAGTGTGCCTTTACATAAGGACACTTGGCTATTTTCATGAACATTTTATGCTGTTTTCTTATTGCCTTTAAAAATAAAATAAAGAGCTAATAGCATAAATGCTACACCAATCCAGCGGGATAGATCAAAGGGTACTTCCTTGCTTCCAAACCAGCCAAAATGGTCAATAATCATACTTGCAAATAACTGACCGATAACAGTTGAGATATTAGCTGCTGTTACACCAATTTTAGGTACAGCTAAAACAGTTAAAAATAAATAAGATGCTCCGAATAAGGCGCAGGTAAGCTGCCATTTAGGGACATCAAAAACAGAGAGAATGTTTCCTTGACCAAAGAATACAACGACAATCGTTAAAATCATGGCACCTGTCGCAAAGGTTAAAAAAGCTGTTTCAAACGTACCTGTTTTTTTACTTAGTGTACCGTTAATAGAAGACTGAGCGCTTAGCGTTAATCCTCCTATTAAGGTAAGTATCACCATCAATAAACTCATCGTAAAACCCTCCTAGAAAATAAGCACAAGCGCAATTCCCATACATACAATAGCAATTACGCGTTCTTTGTTAATTTTAATTTTGCTGCTGCCAAGCCAACCAAAATGCTCAATGATCATGCTTGTAATCATTTGGCCCACAATAACAGCAACCATTGAAACGCCAATTCCGATAAAGGGGATACTAATCACTAGAATTGTTAAATAAACCGTACCTAATAAACCGCCGGTTAAATTCCACTTAGGCGCTTTTAAGACGTAAGGTAAATCTCCCTTTCCAGCAAATAAAGTGGTCAGACCTAAAATGAGCGTTCCCATAATAAAAATATAATAACTGCTTTCAAGTTTTCCCACTGTTTTTCCGAGTTCTCCGGCAATAGCGCCTTCCATACTTAAAGCAGCGCCGCCTAGAACCGCAACCAAATAAACCAACAACTTCACATGTATCACTCCAACACTTCTTTATATTTATATATCTAGAAAAATAGATATATTGAGTGAAAAAAACTCGTTAAAGTTTTTTTCGTAAGAATGAAGAAAGCTCTTGAAGCGTTTCTTCATTTCGGCGATAGTATGTCCATTGACCGTGCCGAATTGACTCTAACAAACCTGCTTTTTGCATCATGGAAAGATAACTGGACACTGTGGACTGAGACAGCTGAGCTTTTTCCTGAATATCTCCCACGCAAACACCGCCTCTGCTGCTGACCTCCTTAGGCAAATGTGCTTGTTGGTCTTTAAAATGCTTTTCAGGTTCTTTTAACCACTCCAATATATTTAATCGAGTTTCATTAGATAATGCTTTAAAGATATCAATAGGTTTCATACTTATTATTTTATTCGTCACAGCTCAGATGTCAAATGTTCAAGTTTGCATTTTATAGCTAAATAAAAAGCGATGGGTTGAATTATAACAGCTGTGAACAAAAAGTCAACTTATAAAAGAGTATAAAGAAGAACGTTTTATTCGGCTGTTTTTCTACTTATATAATTAAAAAGCACCTTATTTTTTGAGTAGAACAGATGACATATTCCTTATTTTTTAAGGGGTAGTTTAGTAAAATAGAAAAAAGTGAATAACAAAAGAAGCTAGTCTATTTACTCAGGGGGAGGGCTGCATATGCAAGGGAAAACAAAACAAGTGCGCTTTCGTAATATGGTAGCGTATGGATTTGGGGATTTGTTTGGCGGAGGATCCTTTTTTATTATCGGCACATTATTTATGGTTTTTTTAACAGATGTAGTCGGGCTTTCTCCTGTAGAAGCAGGAACGATTGTAGCTCTTGGAAAAGTGTGGGATGCTTTGTTAGATCCAACCATTGGGTACATATCTGATCATCTTCAGACAAAAAAAGGACGAAGAAGAGTCTTTTTTCTTTTTGGAATCATTCCAGTTGCCATCACGTTCAGCATGCTTTGGATTCCTATTGAAGGTTCGCATATGTTCAAATACACCTATTTTATCTTAGCCTATCTTTTGTTTAACACGGCGTTTGGTATGGTGATGGTCCCTTACAACACGCTAGCAGCAGAAATGACTACAGATTATAGTATTCGTTCGAAAATGACGGGAATACGCATGGTCTTTTCACAAGGCGCTTCATTTTTAGGCGCTTTCTTTCCAAAACGAATCATTGATGCATTTCCAGGTGGACAAGGGTATTTAATCATGGGAATTATCTTTGGTCTTCTTTTTGCTCTTCCATGGATTTTTGTCTATAAAGGAACTTGGGATAGCGGAGAAGTAGTGGAACGAAAAAAGAAAAGCGGATTTTGGTTAGAATTTAAGCAGCTTTTTATCAGTTTTGGAAGTGCATTTAAAAATAAGTCGTTTAACGTGTATCTTGCCATGTACTTAGCATCTTACATTGCAATGGATGTATTTAATGCTCTTTTCTTTTATTTTATTGCCTATTACATGCTGCGCGAAGCTATTTATGCAGACACCCTAAGCTTTGTGCAAATTACACAAGTGCTATTTATTCCTCTTGTTACGTACATAGCCATTAAGTTAGGAAATAAATTAACCTATAACTTCAGCATGATCATCTGGGGAACGGGCATTGTTTTATTCAGTTTCCTAACAACAGATAGCTCGTTAGTTCTTATTTATTTAGCAGCATTTTTCTTAGGAAGCGGTCATTCTGGAGCGATTATGATTCCATGGAATGTACTGCCGTTCGTATCAGATGTAGATGAAATGATTACGACAAAAAGAAGAGAGGGCGTGTATGCAGGGCTGATGTCGTTTATTCGAAAATCTTCTCAGGCGCTTGCGATTTTTCTTGTTGGTGTTGCCTTAAAGAATATTGGTTATGTACCAAACGCCGAGCAGTCAGCGTCTACGCTAGCCGGCTTACAAAAGCTGTTCATGATTGTACCTGCTATTTTGATTCTCGCTGGAATTATCGCAACCATATGGTTTAAAATAAGTCCGGAAAATCACAAAATCTTATTAGCTGAAATTCAAAGAAGAAAAAAGGGAGGCCGAGCGAAAGACGTTACTCCTGAAGCGCAAGCGGTTTGTGAAAGTTTAACGGGTTATAAATACGAACAGCTTTGGAAAGACGTAACCATTTCAAAAGAAATTCGAGATAAAACGGTTGTTTAACCTTGAACTTCGCGAAAAAGCGCAAAATTTTCCGCGCAAGCATTCGCTAATTATATCCAATAAGAAACTTCCTCTGACGTATTGCCTTTTGACAAGAAAAGAAATTCTCCTGTCTATCGACTCATTTTTCAGGTGAATTTTAGAAAGGAAGGATTTCTTACCATTAAAGATGTGCAATTTGGCACGTCTTGATAGGGTGGATTGTACAACTTATAATAAAACTATAAACTAGCCACAGGCGCTTTCAAGGCGCAGGTATAAATTAGAAAGAAGGAAGGTACAGTTTATGCCAATTCGATATGTTTGTCCACAATGCCAAGGAGCCGGTAAGAAATTTGGATTTATAAAGTGCAAAGTGTGCAACGGCGAAGGAAACATTATCATGTCTTCTAATGAGCCAGATCCAACTAAAAATAAAAAATTAAAATCATCTTCTAAACAAGACAAAGCAATGTAAGCTATTGCTAGTAAAGGTATGTATGAACCCCGCTTTTCTATAAAAAAGCGGGGTTTTCTGCTAGACAGACAAACGCTTTTCTTATGATACAATAAAATGAAAATCGCTAAAATAAGGGATAGGGAACTGAAAGAAGAGGGAGATAGATGGAATACATCGCAAAACAATTTACGCCGCAGTTAGAACAACATATACATACAGTTGAAAGATCTATGCAAGAACTTCTCAAATCAATATATGCACAATATAAAGAAGCTTTTGAAAAAAAAGGGATGGAGCTTTCTGTAGGTGTGATCCGTGAAGGAGAAAATCCTTTTCAGCCCGGTTACCACGCCACTATTCACGTGGGTATTTTGGAAAAAGATGAGTTTTTAGACGGTCTTTTTATTCCTGTCTGGCACTGTGTACGCACGTTTTGGGGCATCCGTTCTTCGAGGAAGCTCCCAGGCAGCAAGATAACCGGAGAGCTGGTGGAAGAAACAGAAGAGGAAATAACAAAAGAAGTAGTAGGCTATTTAGAAATGCAGCTAGAAGATTAGAAGCACCCTGCTTCTAATCTTCTTTAAATTGAAGAAGGTGCAGTTTCTTTTTCAATTTGTCTTTTAGCACGAATAAAAGCTGTCAGCTGCTGAATTTCTTCTTGAGATAGTTCCGCACCGTCAACCGTAATCGTATGAGTTTGAGGCGATGTTAATTCAATGGGTGCATCTGAAAGAGAATGAGGTTCCTTTTCCTTACCTAGCAAGTAGTCTGTTGATGTATCAAATAGTTCTGCGATTGTAACGAGTGCTTCAAGAGAAGGACGACGATAGCCAGATTCGTATCCTGCGTAGGTGCTTTTAGCAATTTCAAGCTGGTCAGCTGTATATTGAAGAGACCATTTTTTTTCTTTCCTGAGTTGAGCTAATCTGCTTAACATTCATGACGCTCCTTTGTAGGTGTAGTATGTAAAAAACCGAGGCATTCAGCTCGCGCGCAGATCTTTGTAATCAAACCGTGAGCTAATTTACATTTTTATTCATTATATCATTGCTGCAGAGAAAAGTGTACGCGAAACGAATAATTTTTCTCTTGATTTATTGATTTTTGGTTACTATAATTACAGGTGAAGTACGCGAAATGAATATAATTTATTTGATAGATTGTCAGGTTTTTTTACAAAAATTAAGCAAAGGGGATGTCGGTTTTGAAAAAACTATTATTGTTATCAACTGGTGGAACGGTCGCTTCACTTGAAGGTGAAAATGGACTTGTTCCTGGAATGGAGCCAGATCAATTACTAAGCTACATACCTGATTTAAATGAACACTGTCAAATTGACAGCAAATCTCTTATGAATCTTGATAGTACAAATATGCAGCCAGAATGTTGGATAGAGATGGCAAAAGCGATCGAAGAGCATTATAATGAATACGATGGTTTTGTTATCACCCATGGAACTGATACAATGGCCTACACATCGGCAGCTCTTTCTTACATGCTTCAGCATTCTAAAAAACCAATTGCGATTACAGGATCTCAAATTCCTATTTCATTTAGTAAAACGGACGCGAAGCGCAATATTGCAGATGCGATTCGCTTTGCTTGTGAAGAAACAGGCGGAGTCTATGTAGTCTTTGACGGTCGTGTGATTCAAGGCACAAGAGCAATCAAGCTTCGTACAAAAAGCTATGATGCATTTGAAAGCATTAATTATCCATACGTGGCGTCTATCCATGATAATACGGTGGAATATACAAAACCCGTTCGCTCTAGTAAAGAAGAGTTGACGGTTAATACATCTCTTTGTACGGATGTAGCAGTTGTTAAACTGTTTCCCGGCATTAAACCTGAATTTTTCGATGGATTAAAGGATGTATATCAAGGCGTTGTTGTTGAAAGCTATGGAAGTGGAGGTATTCCATTTCAAGTTCGCAACATTTTAGCCAAGCTTGTTGAGTTAACAAACCACGGTGTATCCGTTGTCATTACGACTCAATGTCTTGAAGAAGGAGAAGACATGGGCATTTATGAAGTAGGCCGAATGATTAATCATGACAGCGTCGTGCGCTCAAAAAACATGAACACAGAAGCCATTGTTCCTAAATTAATGTGGGTGCTCGGACAAACGAAAGACCCTCACCAAGTTAAAAAGATGATGGAAACGTCGATTGCAGAAGATATTAATTAAAAAGAAAGCAGGTACAGCTATGAAACAAGAAACAGCAGGATATCGTACAGAAGCTGATTTTCTAGGAGAAAAACAAATCCCAGCAGACGTATACTACGGTGTACAAACCGCACGTGCCGTAGAAAATTTCCCGATTACGGGTTATAAAGTACATGAAGAAATGATTAAAGCGCTTGCTATTGTAAAAAAAGCGGCAGCGCTTGCAAATATGGATACAAAGCGCTTGTATGAGGGTATTGGAAATGCGATTGTGCAAGCAGCTGATGAAATCTTAGCAGGTCAGTGGCATGAATACTTTATTGTGGACCCTATTCAAGGTGGAGCAGGAACGTCAATGAATATGAATGCTAATGAAGTTATTGCAAACCGTGCCCTTGAAATTATGGGAGACAATAAAGGCGAATACGGTAAATTAAGTCCTAACAGCCATGTGAATATGTCTCAGTCAACAAATGATGTATTTCCAACGGCTATTCATATTTCAACGCTGAACTTATTAAACAAACTTCTTGTTACAATGAATGATATGCATGATGTGTTCAAGCGAAAAGCGCAAGAATTTGATCATGTAATTAAAATGGGCCGTACGCACCTTCAAGATGCTGTACCCGTTCGTCTTGGTCAAGAGTTTGAAGCATACAGCCGCGTGTTAGCGCGCGACATTAAGCGTATCAGCGCAACGCGTGACCACTTGCATGAAGTAAATATGGGGGCGACAGCTGTTGGAACAGGCTTAAATGCAGATCCTCGCTATATTGAAAATGTAGTCAAACACTTAGCCGATATCAGCGGTCTGCCGCTTGTGCATGCAGAGCATTTAGTGGACGCTACTCAAAATACAGATGCTTATACAGAAGTATCTGCAGCGCTTAAAATCTGTATGACGAATATGTCTAAAATTGCAAATGACCTGCGTTTAATGGCATCTGGACCTCGTGCAGGTCTAGGAGAAATCAGCCTTCCAGCCCGTCAGCCTGGTTCTTCAATCATGCCAGGAAAAGTAAACCCGGTTATGGCTGAATTAATCAATCAAATTGCGTTTCAAGTAATGGGAAATGACCAAACGATCTCTCTTGCTTCAGAAGCAGGTCAGATGGAGCTTAACGTCATGGAACCTGTGCTTGTATTTAACTTGCTTCAATCAATCAGCATCATGAACAACGGTTTCAGAAGCTTTACAGATCACTGTTTAGCAGGAATTGAAGCAAACGAAACGCGCATGAAAGAATATGTAGAAAAAAGCGTAGGAATTATTACAGCTGTTAACCCTCACTTAGGCTATGAAGTCGTATCGCGTATTGCGCGTGAAGCGATTTTAACAGGAAAACCAATTCGTGAGCTTTGCCTTCAATACGATGTGTTAACAGAAGAGGAATTAGATCTCATTTTAAATCCATTTGAAATGACGAACCCTGGTATTGCAGGAAGTTCATTGTTTGATCGACAATAAAAAGAACGGCTTCCTTATGGAAGCCGTTTTTTTATGAAGACATGTGATGAATGACGCGGCGCATTTTCTGAGCTGTTGCAGCCAAGACGTCATCTTTTTCAGCATATTGAGGAATTTGCGTATAAAAACCTCCGAAACACTCCTCTTTATATCTCGGAACGATGTGCATGTGAAAGTGAGTTAACTCGTTAAACATCCCGCCGTTTTGAGAGAGAGTAACTCCGTCTGGAACAAAGAGCGTCTTCACTGCTTTTGTCATTAGCTTCGCTGCATTCATCACGGCCAGTATGTGTTCAGTATCAAATTCGTCGATTTCCACTATATGTGTTTTAGGAAGAATTAAGACGTGTCCTTCGTTAAATGGCTTGTGATCTAATAGGCACGTCACAAACGAATCTTCAAATATCACATGCGATTTCTCTTGGTTATTTGCTAATCGACACCCTAAGCAATCTATACGTGGATTCACCACCATACGTTCTCTCCTTTTTAAGATAACTAAAGTGTAGCACGAGAAGTATCAGGAGGAATAGTTTGAAATATACACAGGTATTTTTTCGCTTAGTAAAGAGAGCCCGGATATATGACCTGGGCTCTTTGTTTTGTTCTTTTTATATGGTTAGTTGTTTTATCTAAAATTTACCATGGTTTTAATTGTAAAAATAAAATCTTTACAGTATAATGATAGTGTAACAGTTAACTGTAACTAATAAGGGGGGATTGTTTGAATACATATACAGGAAAGCAAATTACGGAGTTATTAAATAATGAAGGTGCGGACTTGAACCTGCGTACGGTACGGTATTACACGCAAATAGAAATTGTTCCTCCGCTAGTGCTAGTAGGGAATAAGCGTGTCTATACAGATCAGCACGTTCACTACTTTCGAGCCGTTTTAACATTATCAAAAGCAGGTGAGTCACTAGCTTCCATTCAAAAAACGCTGTGTTCCATGAGTGATGAAGAAGTAAAAAACATCGGTGCGCAGCTCCCTCTTTACCAAAGCAAACAAATTCAAAATCAAGAAATGCATCAAGTCAATGAAGATGTGTTTGTAGCTATGAATCGAAATTTATCAGCGGACGTACGGCAAAAAGTAATTAAGTCTGTTACTCAAATTTTAAAGGATCATTCATCGCATGATTAAATTAGCTGTGGCAAAATCAGTGATGGAAAAAGAAGAAGGAATGAACCACCTTTGTATTACATTTGAACGTTCGCAAGTAAAAGTAACAAACATCACGATTGATATTCAGCTGCCCGAAGGTCTGTTTAAAACGACAAACTTAAATGGATACCGGGAAAACAAACAGGGGCAAATCGAAGTAAAACATATCGACGATGAACCTCTATTAATAGAGCTCTACACGGAAGAGACTGTTTTATATCCACAGGCAGAGATTGCAGTTGCTGTGACTTACCGCGATGAAACCTTGCATATACAGCAAGAAAGGCATTCTCTAATGATTAAATTTACGGATGAAGAGTTGATAGGGGATTCATTTTTAAATCATGAAATCAGTGCAAAAGTGAAAAAATTTGCTCGTACTAATTCAGTGGAAAGAGGCGGTCACATGAACTTAACTCCATATGTAGTAGAACAAACAAGCAAAGGAGAGCGTGCCTATGATATTTATTCAAGGCTGTTGCTCGACCGAGTGATTATGCTCACAGGTGAAGTTACGGATGAGGTGGCTACTAGCATTATTGCTCAGCTTTTATTTTTAGATGCAGAAAACCCAGAAAAGGATATCAGCATTTATATTAATTCACCGGGAGGATCTATTACAGCGGGCATGGCTATTTTTGATACGATGCAGCTTATACGTGCAGATGTAAGCACATTGTGTATAGGGCTAGCGGCATCTATGGGTTCATTTTTACTAGCGGGCGGTCAAAAAGGGAAACGTTTTGCTCTTCCTAATAGCGAAGTGATGATTCATCAGCCGCTAGGAGGGGCAAAAGGACAAGCAGCTGAAATTGAGATTCGAGCGAAGCGTATTTTGCGGTTAAAAGACCACCTAAATGAACTGCTGTCTGAACGAACAGGGCAATCGCTGTCAACGATTAAAAAAGACACTGATCGAGATACATTCTTTACAGCGGATGAAGCAAAAGAATATGGCATGATTGATCAAATTTTAGTTCATCAATAAGGAGGATACCGTGTGGAAAAAACAAATCGTTATTCAGTAGAATATGAATGGGCGAACGTGATTTTTTATCAAGAAGTAGAAGCAATGACTATACAAGAAGCAAAAGAGCGAATTCAACATGCAAAAATAAACGCCGCTATTCGCGCTGTTCATGTCATAGAAGATGTCGAATCGTAACGAAAAACTGGATCCTTTCGGGGATTCAGTTTTTTTGAGCAAATGAAGCAGGGATTTATATGAAGAAAGGAGAATGCAAAAAGAGATTTAAAAACGAGCAGCTGGTAGCATCATTCAGCAAGAACATCTCATTTCAATTACACAAAGAAAGGTAGATGTAAATGAAAAAAGTATGGTCTGGATTAGTTGTTCTCATTGCTATTTGTTGGGTGATAACAGGATGTCAGCAAAGCAGTGCTTCAAGCGGTACTGTTGAACAAAAGCTCGTAATCGAAAAATACATAGCCGATAATCAATATGGCCATGCGGTTAAAATGAAAGACCAAAATCAAGTACAGAAAGTGCAGCAGTGGTTAAAAGATGTATCATGGAGAGAAGAAAAAGCTGAAATGATTCGAAAACCTAACTACATTCTTCACTTTGAACCGGTGGAAACAAAAAAGGATATAAAGGTACAATCTTATCGGATGTGGGTCAACTTAGGAAATGAAACCGTTGAATTAGCTACAGATACACACTACGCACAGTTAAAGGGCAAACAAGCAAGATCATTTATTGAATTAGTAGAGCCCAAATAGAAAGCAACTATAAAACAATGTCCAATGAAAGCTAAAACTGCACTTGTTCATATTGGAGCTACCTTCACCGATATGCTTGATGATCTCGAAGGCACAGGGCTGCTCCTTACTAACGCGCTTGATATGAGGGTGTAGAAGTATTCAATGTGAGAGGTGACAAGCAGCCATTTTTAAATGTAGCAATAAAGAGTTACACTTACAGGTAGGTTCACTGTTAAAACATTTTGCTATAAGAAGTAAGGGAAAAAGAGAAATCAAGACGCTGATTTCTCTTTTTTATTCAGGCATGTCGATGATTATTATTTCCGCGCATTTTGCGTAAAACAAAACTCACAATTAAGACTAAAATAACAGCACCAATAATAGCAGGAACAATTGCGAATCCGCCAATCTCTGGACCAAAATCTCCAAAAATTAGAGAGCCTAACCATGCTCCAATAAACCCGGCAATGATGTTTCCGATAATTCCACCTGGAACATCTCGTCCTGTCAACGCACCGGCAAGCCAGCCGATAAGTCCTCCAACAATAAGCGTCCAAATAAATGACATATACCTAACCTCCTTTTTATAGGGAATTCCTTTTCAGTCTTTCCTAAAACACACTTTGTCATGCGACATGCTTGCTGCATACCCTTTTACATTTTTTTATCTATTTATCATATATGCTAAGATAGCCCAACATTAAATTGAAGAGTTATGTATGAGAATCCACTGTGAAAGTAACGATAAAATGAAGGAGAGAAGTTCAGCTCGTGTACGTTTTAGATTCAATTTAGCTCATTCTATTCGTAAAAGGGGACATCCGGTTCATTTTTTAAAGCTTTTTCCCTTAGTTTTACTTTTTTTAACGGTATTTGTGATATCATTTTAAGTAAACAAATTCTTAACGGGAGAACAATATGGAGTCATTATTATTAGATAAAAAGCTTAAACACATTACGAATTTAATTTTAGAAAAAAAAGAAGAGTTCTCAAAACAAAAAAAATATGAAGAAAAAGATATTCAACAACAACTAGAACCGTGGCGCGTTCATTTAATTCAAATATATGCTGATTCTGTCTCAACAAATGATACCAAAAACTTTGAAGTACTTGAGGAATGGGGAAGAGAAGTAGCGAATTTACTCGTTGTCCTTCAGCTTCCGTTGGATGTTGCATTAGAAGAAATCAGCTATTACCGAAATGTTATCGGAGAAATTATTAAAGAAGAAGCAAAAGCTGAGACGTTTACGTTTGATGCCTTCTATCAAGTTATTTCTCGTTTCAACGTAGTAGTAGACAAGGCTGTACACTGGGTTAGTAAATCATATATGACGGACTTTGCAAACAAAATTCAATCCGCACGCTATGCAATTGATGAACTTTCAATTCCTGTGGTACGCATTACGAAAGAAATTGGCGTGATTCCTCTTGTTGGCGATTTAGATACAAATCGCGCTCAAATTTTAATGGAAAATGCGCTTCAACACGGCAGCGACTACAAGCTAAATTGGCTGATTATTGATTTATACGCGGTTCCAATTATTGATACGATGGTAGCGGACCAAATTTTTAAAGTAATCGGTGCTTTAAGATTATTAGGAATTCAAGTGGTTTTAAGCGGGATTCGCGCTGAAATTGCTCAGACGATGGTGAACTTAGGGTTAGATTTGGCTGACATTACGACTTTCAGCAGCCTTCACCAAGCAGTGGAATACGTTAATCAAGCGGACTAATACAACACAAAAGCCCATGATATGGTTACATACTCACGGGCTTTTATTGGTAGAAGAAAATTTGAAGTTTATTTAATAAAGCATCTAATGATTGACTAACTTGAAGTGTGTTAGGACTTGTCATTCCTTCACGGACAGCCGTTTGAATCATTAACGTTCGTGTCTGTTCGATTTCTTCTATTAGTATTTGGTACATGGATTTGTCTTTTGAGTGGGTTGAAAGCAGCATGTTAATTCCTCTTTTTTCTATAGTGATTATGGTTAAATTAACATTAAGAGGTTTATTTTTCAATATTATGAAATTAAAAATAGTAAATTTTAAGAATTTTTCATATAAAAAAATAACCTCTTTTTCAACAGAGGTTATTTTTCTAATATAATAATTTATTAAGCATGTTTATGATTACCACGCATTTTTCTCATAATGAAACTTACGATTAACACTAAAATGATTGATCCGATAATAGCAGGAATAATAGCAAATCCACCTACAACTGGTCCGAAGCTTCCAAAGATAGCTGAACCTAACCAAGAACCGATAAAACCGGCAATAATGTTACCAATAATACCTCCTGGAACGTCTCTTCCCGTAATTAATCCGGCAAGCCACCCAATAATACCACCTACAATAAGTGCCCATAAAAATGACATAAATATCATCCTCCTTTTTAATGATGTATCGCTTATATAGGTTAGTACCCCACTTAAAAGAAAACTATTCATAGAATAGCAAAAAAAATAAAAAAAACTTGTAAAAGGATTTAAGAACTGCGATAGAGTCATAGAAAATAGACTAACTAGTATATAATAGAAAAAGGAACATAGTTTAGAAGAGAAAGGAGACATGAAGTGAAAATAAAAAATCAAAGCGATGTAGTAGAACAGCACTTGATTCAGCACTGGATGTATTTTCAGCATACGAAGAAATCTGTGAAGGTGGATACGTCAGAAATTAAATGGATTTCTGCATCTCCTTACAATCGGGGTATATATGCAGGAACCCGTCATATTGAGCCTGCGTTAGGGATATGCTCTCGGGAAGGGGAGGAACCTTTATGGATTGTTGGTCCATCTTCATATGATAACCTTGGGCCAGTTCTTCATAAAAATGGATTTGTTCCTTATGAAAAATGGATTGGAATGATTCAGCACATTCAAGAAAAAGAATACATACATACAGGAGTAGAAGGGTTTCAATGTAAGCGAGTGCGCACAGAAGCTGAATTGAAAGAATGGATAACGGTATACATAGACGGCTATCAAAAACCAAAAGAATATCAAGCTGACTTTCTTGAAAGGTTTAGGCAGCTTATGCAGCACACTGACCAATATCAGTTATATCTGGGTCTTTATCACAACCGGCCAGCTGTAGCTGGGTCTCTCTTTTTTTATGACGGTACAGCGGGTTTGTATTGTATCACTACAGCTAGACATATGAGGAGAAAAGGCCTGGCCACCGCATATTTGAAGGAAGTTCTTACTGAAGCAAAAAAACAGGCGGATACGTGTATTTTGCATGCTACAAATGCAGGAAAGCCAGCCTATGAAAAACTTGGTTTTACAGCGGTTAACGAATTTGATGTATATAGATGGAGAAATAGAGATAGAACATAATGTGCTGCGGTTTGTGAGAAAAGAGACAAATTTCGACAAATTTTTAAAAAAGTGTAGCTTCCACTTCGTTTTTGGTGTATCCTAGGAAAAAGCAGCAGCGTGAGCTAGTGTTGTACAGAGAACACAGATAAAAGGAGTCATTATGAAACATTTTTTTAAAACGAGCACGTTTTGGATAGGTTTGGTTATCGGAATCGCGCTCACATTTGGGGGATATTTTACTGTTACTAGTATTTATGATTATTATTTAGGACGAGAACAGCTGAAAGTATTGACTGCCTCTCAGAAAAACCTTCAAACTGCTTTTAAAGAGTATAATCAGCTTATGGCCGAAAAAAAAAACAAAAAGCAATTTATCAATGAACTCGATGATATTTCAAATACTATAAACTATGAATATAATGAATTAGCTTCCCTTGATCCTACGATGAAAACGATGTATAAGCATACGGGCGTCATCGATGATATGGAACTGATGATTGATAATATCGATAGCATTTATGAATTAACGATGAATGATCACAAAGACGCAACAAAACCGCTTCAAACCTACGTATCTGATTTAATGGAATATGTAGAAAAAGATATGAAAAAAGAAATAAGCATGCTAAGTAAATAGAAAAAAACAGCTGTCTAAACAAATAGGCAGCTGTTTTTTTGTTGATTATAAAAGGAATCTTTTGGTTGCAGGCGAAAGAGTATACTATGCACCCACTCACTTACGTGCACCACGTTTACAAAAAAGGGAGGACATAGTATGAAAAAAGTGGTGGTTATTCTATTTAGTTTGTTTTCATTAGCCGCATGTCAGGTTCCTACAGCTGAAACGCTTGAAGATCCTTATCCACCCGCTATAAAAATAATAGCGGAAGGCAAAGAAGCCATCATCAAGCCTTTATTTTTTTGCTGGACCGAATGTGAAGCTGATTTTGGCGAACGAAAAAATTTTAGACAAATTGTTATGAAAGATAGTATTCCCGTCTCTCAAGGTGGTCAAGTGTCCATTAAAATAGATGGTAAAAAACCTAATGCGCTTTATTACAAACAAATTCGCAATCAGTCTATTTACGAAAACATAGTAGAAAAAAAGGACATAAAAAAAACATCTGCTATTACAGTAGATTCTACCTCTCGCAGTGATCGGTATATACTCGTAGCGGACTGGAAAGATAGCAAAGGAAAAAAGTTAATCGGGCGTGTCTACTATACTCCAGTAAAATTTGAAACGCCATAGATATGGCTCTCTATACTGTTGTAATAGAGAGCCATATGCTTAACTAATAGAATTAAGTGCTTGTGCAAGAGAAGAAGTAGTTTTAACATGTTCAAATGAAAGCCCTAAGCGAATGGCAGTTTGAGAAATTTCCGGTCGAATTCCAGATAAAATTGTTTGCACACCAATTAAACGAAGAGCTTTTACCAAATTAAAAATCTCTTGTGCCATCATCGTATCAATCGTAGCTACACCGAGCAGGTCAATACATAAATGTTCAACGCCTTTTTCCGAGCATTGCTGAAGTGTATTTTCTAAAATAAACTGACTTTTGACCGTTCCAATATCCCCCACAAGAGGCAAAAGTGCAACTTTGTTTTGAAGCATGATGACAGGAGAACTTAATTCATTAATTAACTCTTTCTGAGCGTTCAGCTGTTCTTGCGTATTTTTATGATATTCTTGAATAAAGATATAAATAGATAGATCAAAAGCTTTAACAATAATGTCATACCACATAAATATCTTATCTACGCTTACCTCATTCGAATGCAAAGAGATAAACTTCTTTAAATAATTAACGACAATTTTTTGTGAATTAAAATATTCTCGAATAATAAAGTGAAGAGGCGTACTTAAATGCTTTGGATCACGTGCTAGTTCTATCGACCACTGCTGAAAATCTGAAAAAAAATACTCCTCATCCTTTATAAATACGTCAAATAAATGCTGAAAATAATCTTGATTTTGCTGCTTCAGTTCTTTCACAATTGCTGGATTTTCACTCGAATAGACAGAAAACTCATTTTCATCGTCGAGCTGATTGTACCAGTCTTCAGTTAATTGAAGAGAATGTTCTTTGAAAAAATGATATAAGTCCTGATTTTTATGCATGAAGACTCTCCTTATATATGTATAGTCTAATTGATTTATAAATAAAGGCATAAAAGCATCCCCTGATCTAGAGTGAGGATGCTTATAAATAAATCCATTATGAAGCGCATTTATTTTCCTATACGCCTTATTTTCCCTAACTGTATACTCTCAAACCCAATTTATAAAAAAATAAACATTTTTTAACTAGCATATTCATGCATTTTAACTATTTTTCATAAAGAACCACTTCTTATGCTTATAGCTTTAGCTTCGGCAAGGCATCTTTAATGCTTTGATAGACTAAAATAAAGGACATATCATCTTCTATAGTGCTCATATGTATGGCCATGTCAGGAGAAATTCCTGTTAAAACAAGCTGAGTTCCCATGAGCTTCAGCCAATTGTAAATATTAAGAATATCACGGCCGAATGAATCATTAAATTGCGCTAATCCTGAGACGTCTAGGATTAAATAACGATCTTTGCTGCTTGTATTACGCGCGGTGAAGCTATTAAATAGCATTTCTATACGCCGTTCGTTTAACGTTCCGATTAATGGAAGAACAGAGATTTCTTCCTCTATTGGCACGATAGGAGTGGATAGCCTTTCCACTTCTTCCAAAGCCTGCTGAAGCTGTTCCTGGGCTGTAATTTCTATTGTTACGTCTTTTTGAACACCGATAAAGTAGTATTTATCTTCTTCTTCTATATATGTTGGGTCAATCGTTAGCTGATTATGAAAGAAAGAGCCGTCTTTTCGATAATTAACAAGCGTAACAGAGACTGACTGATTGCGGCTGATAGCGCTGCGAATTTCATCAACGTGGTGCGGGTTTGTAAGAGGACCTTGTAGAAAACGGCAATTTTCCCCTAATACTTCTTCTTCCTTATAGCCGGTCATAAGGGAAAACCCTTGATTAAGGTAAATAATTGGGTTATCAGGCAAAGAAGGGTCTGTCACGATAATACCAGATTGTGAGCTATGAAGGGCTTTATTTAAAATGGACCATTTTGAATCTTGAGCTTCAGGTGTAGTCAATGCATTCCCTCATTCCTTGGAATTTTTATAAAAATATTGTGACATAAACACGTCAAAAAAACAATTTTCGACGCGTTTGCTCCTAGAGAAAGAATGAAGATAAGGAAAAATATGTTATAATAGTTTCAGGAGCAAAGGGAGTGTGAACAAACGTGATAACCATCAATTTATTTAACGTTAGTTTCTTTGTGATGGCGCTAGTAGGCTTTATTCTCATTTTTTGTTTGCGGCTAAAGTTCAAGCGGCCACTGTCATTATTTAAATGGTCTTTTTTGTTCGGAACGATGCTGCTGTCGCTAAGTTTATACTTGTTTATGGCGACCAGCCAATATATTCATTTGATATGCAATACAATCGGCTCAGTTATGACAGCGCTCTATCTTATCAGTATTATGGTCGGAGCAGAAGAGTCATAAATACATATGTTTGAAAGTCTATTGAAAGTGGAAGATAAGTAGAAATGCTTAAAAGAGAACGAGACGAACTTACATTCTTTGAGCCGAAATGATGACAACTGGAAAAACACCTCGGTACAAAATGCCGAGGTGTTTTTTCTAAATAAAAATAAAAGGGAAGGGAGAATATTTAGAGAAATACTAGTCATATTTTACTGAGTGTAGTAAGATAAAAAGTTATTATTCTATTTTTAGGTTGTTGCTATTGGCAACATGTGTTAGTCTAAAAGTGGTATACATTTTAGGCGATCTTGAAAAAGAGAGACGAGAAGCTTTTATTCAAGTTTCTTAAAAGCTTTACGTTTACTGAGGTGAAACAATGAAATCTCAAGTACAAAAATTTGTAGGCTATTTATTAGCTGGTGATCAAGACAGCGCTTGGGAAATTGTGCTAGAAGAAATCCAACAAGGAAAGAACAGCCTAGATATTTATGAAAATTTAATTACAACCGCAATGCGAGTAACTGGAGATATGTGGGAAGAAAATATCATTTCTGTAGCTGATGAGCATGTCGCCACTACGACATGTGATTATGTGCTAACTCGCTATCGCTTTTATAAAAAAATTCAGGGACACGCTTCAGACATCGCTCCAAAGGCACTGCTTCTATGCTTGGAACAAGAACAGCACTTTATTGGTTTAAAGATGGTGGCTTTATTGTTTGAAGAACATGGTTGGAATACTCGCTTTTTAGGGGCCAATCTGCCTCTGGAATACGCTGAGAAAATGGCTATAGAATGGAAACCGCAAATGGTAGGATTATCTGTCAGTATTCCTTATCATATTGAGAGGCTTGCTGAATATACCAAAACTTTGGACAAATTAGAACCAAGACCAACTGTAATGGTAGGAGGGCGCTTAGTTTCTCAAATTGATTTCCGTTCCTACTGTTCTGAGCATACACGCCTAATTCCGGATCTTCACCAACTAAATAACTGGTTAATCAGTTATCACAAAGGAGTGGAAGTTAATGTCGATGCTTGAATATGTTCCAATTCCTTACTTTTTAGTGGATACTGAATTTAATATTTTGGAATGGTCGCAACAATCAGGTCATTTATTTAAGCCTTCAGCTAATTTTTTAGATCTTGTAGACGTATTTAGTCAAGAAAAGGCGAGAAAGTTTTTAAGCTTGCGCCAAAAAGATTCTCGAGAACTGTCGGTAGACGAACCCCATGATGAGCAAACGCTTGTCCAAAGCCGAGGCCAGGCTATTCAGAAAGTAGAGCTTGTGATGCAAACCAATGATTCGCCTTATTCACTGTTTGAATGCTTAATTCAATGGGATAGTGATATAGGTCATTTAGTTTGTATTCGCCAAGATGAACGTATACAAGAGCTAACGAATCTTGTTCAAGACCATCGGAAACGATTAGCAGATACAGATTTTGAACTGCTTGAACAAAAAGAACGTCTTGAAAAATCATTACAAAAAATTAAGCAATTGTCCGCTTCTTTTATTAAATTATCCTCTAAAGTAGGACTTATACCTCTTTTTGGAGACTTAGATACAGATCTTGTAGCTGAAAATACGTGCATTTTGCAAAACTTTGCGCATGAAGGAAATTACACCACGCTTCTATTTGACTTTGGAGGCTTAGATATATTAACAACCGAAGGAATTCAAGCTTTTGCAGGCTTTATGCAGTCCTTCTACCTCATGGGTATCACATGCTACATTATCGGCATGAAGCCTCACCATACGGCTGCTTTGAAAAATAGAACGTTTGGTGATCAAATTATTTATATGAATAATCTTAGTGAAATTATTGCTGTGAATAAAAATGTGAGTTAAAAGAGTGGAGGAGAAGAAAGAATAACTTTCTTCTCCTCTTTCTGTATACACTTCTTCGCTTACAATTAAACATTCTTTTTATATTTCAGCTGAAAGGATAGCATTAAGACGTTGAAGTCCAATGTTCAAATCAGTATCACTAAGAAGGGAATAGCTTATTCGAATGTAAGCATGAGGAGGTTTGTGAACGAAACAAGCTTCACCAGGTAAAAAGCAAACATTATGCTCCTGGGCTTTTTTTAATAATGCGAATGTGTTTACATTTTGCGGCAGTTTTAACCATAAGTTGAAGCCTCCTTTAGGGACTTGGAATTGAACGTAGTCGGAAAGAGGCGAAAGCAGGTCGCTTGCATGATCTCTTCTCAATTGCAAAGCGATCCTCAGCTTTTCCATATGCTGTTTCATTCGCTCAGTGCGTAAGAAAGCTAGCACAGCTTTTTGAGTTAGTAAGGGACTACCAATATCCATCAATGCTTTAACCGCATATAGCCAATCAAATACAGAACCTTGTGCATAAAGTAATCCAATTCGAAGTCCTGGAGCCAAAGTTTTACTAAACCCCTTCAAGAACAAAACATGCCCATTTTTATCAAACGTTTTTATCGGTGGAGGCACTGATATATCATCGAAATAAATCTCTCCAAACGAATCATCTTCAACAATAAAAAAGTGATACAATTCGGCCAAATCAACTAGTTCTTTGCGGCGCTGTCTGCTCATTAGTATACCTGTAGGGTTTTGAAAAGAAGGGTTTACGTACAAAAGCGAAGGCTTTATTTTTTGGCAGACTTCTTCTACTAAATCAGATTGTATTCCTTCTTCATCTAGTTCAATTGAAATGACGTTAACACCTTTATTGGTGAAGACATCAATTGCAGCTCCGTAGCATGGACTCTCTACTATAACCGTATCCCCTGGCTTTAAAAGCGTTTGAGCAATTAAATCAATACCTTGCTGAGCGCCACTTGTAATCATGATTTCATGAGGATCAGCTTTTATTCCTTGCTCTCTCTGTAAATAAGAAGAAAGCTCTATGCGAAGCTCACGATCTCCTTGAATTGGACCATATGTGGCTAAAACAAGCTCATCGGTACGTAACAGACTTTGCATTTCTTGCGCTAAAAACTGATTAGGAAGGAGACGAGGGAAAAGAATAGCCTGAGAGAAATCATAATATTTACGATCACGATTTAAGCTATACTGAGAGCGCGTGATATTTACGTTTAATTCATCTTGCCATGAAAAATTATTTAATACCTTGGAAGAACGTTTAGTAACCCCTTTAACAAAAGCTCCTTTTCCTGACTGTATTACGATTAATCCTGATTTTTGTAAGAGCTGATACGATTTTCGTACCGTTAATAAGCTTATTTCTAACTCTTGTGATAGCTTGCGTAAAGAAGGGAGCTGATCACCAGGTTTTATCATGCTCGTTTGGATGCGATAACGAATCTGCTCATAGATTTGCTGATAAATGGGGGTAGAAGATTTTTTATGTACATTAAATCTCATTGTGTCACCTAACTATTCTTTTTCTTTAGTTAACCTCAAAATAAGCATGGGCGCAACTGGAAAAACAGCAACTGTTATAGTCAAGGTTTTACTGTTATACTTCCTTTCTTTTATACTCGTGGCATGTTTAAAGGAGGAAGATATATGATTATTATTAATTACGTACTTATCTGTTTTATTTTCGGCACGACATTCTTAACTATTAAATTAGGGATTGAAGCAGGAATGCCTCCACTTTTCTCAGCTGGAACTCGCTTTCTTTTAGCAGGAATATTAGTAATCTCGTACTTTGCATATAAAAAAGACGTTCGACGCTCGTTATTACTTTCAAAAAAAGTGATGATGGTAGGGTTTTGTTTGACCTTTATGACATTTTCAACACTCTATTGGGCAGAACAACATGTGACATCGGGTCTTGCAGCAGTTTTATCTGCTACTGGTCCAATGATGATATTGCTTATTCAAGTGATGCAAAGAAAAATGGAATTAAAAAAAGAGCAGTTATTCGCTTTGCTTCTGGCTTTTACCGGTGTTATTTGCATTTCACTTCCAAATGTGACAGCCACTATGTCTTATTCGCGGACGTTAGGGTGTATCATTATCATAGTAGGAGAGGTATTTTACGGCATAGGCAGCAATTATTCGAAAGCTTTGTTAAATAAACTAAAAGAAGTATCACCGTTTTTAATTAACGGTATTCAAATGTTTTACGGGGGAATATTTCTACTGGTGCTATCTTTATGTACAGAGCAGATCCATGTTTCCACTATTATGCCTTGGAACGCAGTATGGTCTATTGTATATTTAATTTTTGTTGGTTCAATTGCTGGACACGGCTTATATTATTGGCTAATAGCCCAAACAAATCCGGTTTTTCCATCTACGTGGTTGTATGTATCTCCTTTAATCGCGGTGTTAATCGGTTATGTAGTCTTAAATGAAGCTATCACGCCTTCTATTATTGGCGGAGGCCTTCTTATTTTAATAGGAGTGTTTATGGCCAATCGTGAAGCTTTGGGAGTACATTTTAAAAAAGGTGTGCTATTCAAAAAGCAGCTGTAAAACAAGTCGCCATTTGCTGACTTGTTTTTAGTCAATGGGATGACAAAGAAGATATCAAAGATGACTAAAAACCTCTTCCTAATGAAAGAAGAGGCTTTTTTGTTAAGAGTTTGCTGACATTGTATGAGACGGTAAAATGATATCTTGGTCGACGAGAAAGGACAAAAGTTCTCGTGTAGCATATGACATATAGCGATCTTTTTTCAAAATGATCCCGAGCTCCCACATTGGAGTAGGGGCGGCAATTGGAATACTTTTAATAAAGGGATTATTGATTTTCGGAAACACGGACTTTGGTAAAATAGCAATACCTAATTCAGAAGCAACTAGTTCAATAATCAAATCCCATTGAGAACTTTCGTACGCTATTTTTGGATGAAAACCCGCTTGAATGCACTCATGAATAATGCGATCATGAAGAGAGAAATCTTTGCTGAACAGAACAAACGGCTCTTCTCTAAGCTCGCTCAAAGCAACAATTGATTTAGCTGCCAGCGGATGCTCATGATGAATGTATAAATTAAACTCTTCTTCAATAAACGGATAGATGTGAAAAAGAGGGTTTTGAATAGGCAACACGATAATGCCAAGGTCTACTTGTTCGTTTTCTACAAGTTCGACAATTCGCTTTGCGCCAAGCTCCACAAGCTCTAATTTCACCTGAGGATGTTTTGATGTAAAGTTTTTTGCAATCATCGGGAAAACAACAGTCCCTACTAAAGGAGGAATTCCTACTTTAATATCTCCTGTAGGCAGATTCCGTAAATCATCTAACAGAGCATGCAGCTCGTGAAGAGTGGATACCAGCTTTTGGCTTTGCCCATACACAATCTGTCCTGCATCGGTTAACGTCAGCTTTCGAGTAGAGCGATCAAAAAGATCTACGCCGAGTTCTTCTTCTAGTTTCTTTACAATTTTACTTAATGCTGGCTGAGACAAGTGAATTGCAGCTGCTGCTTTCGTGAAACTTTTTTGATTAACTACTTCCATGAAATGTTGCAGTTCTCGAATATCCATAAATTCTCCTCACTAGTATTCTTAGTTTTCATACTATTTATTCTATTTATCTATTTTACTTATGATTCAAATAAATGTAAACTCTTACATAAGGAAGTGAATAGGGATTCATCTAAAAATAGTACATCAAATTCCTCTAAATACGTTAGAAACCCGCATGTTTGTAAGCGTTAACAAAAAAGAACCCTCGAAGAAAATCCTAGAAAAATATTTTTTTCTCCCGTAAAACAAAGCCGCGAGCGCAGAAATAACAAGTGTTGAAATGTTCATTTTGTATACTGTTCTGACAATTAAGAAAGAGGAATAAAATGGTATAGTGCACCACTAAGGTGAGTCTATTCATTCTGCAAACGAGCCGTACATAGAAAAAAGGCCTGTTTGTTAAAAATAATTGGGGGAGTGGTTGAGATGACATACGTTAAAGGACTAGAAGGAATCATTGCAGCTGAAACAAAAGTAGGGCATGTTGATGGAGAGAAAGGTCAGCTGATTTATCGCGGATATTGGGCAAAAGATTTGGCGATCAATTATTCTTTTGAAGAAGTTTCTTATTTAATTTGGAACGGCACGCTGCCAAATCATGATGAGTTAAAAGCATTTAAACAAAAAATGGTGACTCATCGTACGCTTCCAGCTAATATTGTTGCGTTAATGGACTGTTTGCCAAAAGATACAGAAGTGATGAGCGCGCTTCGCACATGTATCTCAGCATTAGGAGACCCTTCATACAGCTGGCCTCCGACAAAAGAGCAGGCGCTTGCGATTACAGCGGTAACACCTACCATTATTGCCTATTGGTATCGTAAAATGAATGATTTAGAAGTAGTAGAACCTAACGAGCATTTGGATCATGTAGCAAACTATTTATATATGATTAACGGGGAAATTCCAGATCAAAGTTTGGTTACTGCGCTGAACGCATATTTTGTTTTGACAATTGAACATGGGATGAACGCCTCAACCTTCTCATCACGCGTTATTTCATCTACCGAATCTGACATGGTTTCAGCTATTTGCGGAGCAATTGGCGCGATGAAAGGTCCGCTTCACGGAGGAGCTCCTTCTGGTGTTATTACCATGTTTGATGAAATTGGAAGTGAAGAGAATATTGAGCCTTGGGTTCGTAAAAAATTAGATAATAAAGAGAAAATTATGGGATTTGGTCATCGCGTTTATCGTACACATGACCCAAGAGCAGAAGCATTAAAAGAAGTATCGAAACAAATCTCAGGAGACAACGGGCTATTTGATTTAATTGTTAAAATTGAAGATAAAACCATTGAATTACTCAATGAATACAAGCCGGGTCGAGGCATTTATACCAATGTAGAATATTTCGCTGCAGCGGTTATGAAAGCGGTTGAGCTTCCGTCTGAACTGTTCACACCAACCTTCACAGCAAGCCGTGTAGTTGGCTGGACAGCTCATGTCGTAGAGCAGTCAGAAAATAATCGTATTTACCGACCTCAGTCTGCGTATATAGGTTATACGCCAGTTGAACAAAATCAATAAATAAACTCGGTTTCACATAAAAAACGTCGGTAGATCCGACGTTTTTTTCATATGGTTAAATATATTCTTTTTGAGAATAAAATCGCTTTAATAAATAGAATAATCCGACTGCTAAGCATAAACTTGCTGCAGCTAAGCTAGAGGTAATCATGGCGTGCTCACCTTCGGTAGGGGTATGTGAAAGTTTATAGCTGCTGTAGCATAAGAGAGCTGTGATACATAAACAGCAGGAACTAATCAATCCATAACGCTTTTTGAAGCCAATAATAGATAGTAATACAATCAAATAAATTCCGCTCACCATCATCATAATTGGAAACTGAGGGTGGAATTTAATTGTATATAACAAATAATCGATGTGAGAATAGTGATGAACCGCCGAGGACTTTGTTAGCCCTCCGGTCAAACTAGCTGATAAAGGTCCTTCAAGCATCGAAGAGCCGTTATACCAAGTAGCGACTGAGGAAAGTAAAAAAACAAAACAACTTGCAAATAGCTGCGTCATGCATTTTATTGACACGTATAGAAAGCTCCTCTCAATAACCATCTTTTGTTAATACAAGTCCGAAAATTATTATAGCAGGTTTTGAAAGTAAAAAAAGTACTATTGGAATGGTTTCATAAAACGTTCATATTTGAAAAGGTTTGTTTTTTAAAGAGAAAGGGAAAAAAAGTGAAACGGAAGATATGAATAGAGGAGAGAGAAAGATGAAAGCAGCAGTGATTTTGAATCCAAACGCAGGAAACAAAAAATTAGTAAATGAAATTGACTTTATATGTGATCGGTTAAACACTGCATTTGAGACGGTTACTTTATATAAAACAGAGCAACCTGGAGATGGTGCCGATCTGGTAAGAAAATTGGAAGGCAAAGCGGATGTCATTATTGGAGCAGGAGGAGACGGGACAATTTATGAGCTCATCAACGCTCTTGCTCCGCTGCAGCAACGTCCTGTATTTGCTATTTTACCTGGAGGAACGTGCAACGACTTTTCGCGTGCAATTGGAATGAATCAAAATCCTTTAAAAGCGGTGGAGCAAATTATAGAAAAGCAGACGGAGGCAGTGGATGTTGGAAAACATGGCGAAGATTATTTTTTAAACTTTTGGGGAATCGGCCTCGTAGCTGATGTATCTGAAAATATTTTAGAAGAAAATAAAGAGAAATTTGGTAAGCTCTCTTATTACATGAGCGTAGGTAGAACTTTAAATCAAGCAGAGCCTTTTCAATTAAAAATGACGAGCGAAAAAGCTTCCTATGAAGGAGAAGCTGTTATGGTGTTAATTGGAAACGGTCCCTTTTTAGGAGGAACTCGCGCTATGCTAGGAAACAGCTCATTTCAAGACGGATTATTAGATGTATTCGTTATTAAAGAAATGGGAATCGAGCCGGTTATGGCATGGTTACAAACAAGCCCTGATGAGGAACAGCTTAACCCTGAAAGCAACCTTATGCATTTTCGTGCAAAAGAAGTTCATATTGAAACTACTCCTGAAAAAACGGTAGATTGTGATGGAGAAAAAGAAACGACGACACCTTCAACGATTACGGTTCTCCACAATCACATAAATATGATAGTCGGAAACAGATAAAAAAACGCTGGAAGTTCCAGCGTTTTTTTTATGAAGACAGCCATCGCGGAGAAGTAAAGAGCATAATCATTATGCTGCTCATCGTAATAACAAGCATGGAGTAGCAAAAAGCAGTAAATCCGATAATATGTAAGCCCACTATCATAATCGTACTGTCTAAGATAAAAATGGTTATTCCTATATTGATTTTCCATTTTTTTGATACAATAATGGCAATTAAATCAAGCCCGTCCGAACTGATGCCGTAGCGAAGCATCAGTCCTATTCCCATTCCTACGAGTGCGCCTCCAAGCAGTGAGCTAAAGAGCAAAGGAAGCTCCAGCGTGCCTTCGAGAATAGACAGCCATTCTGTCATAAAAAAAGAAACAAATAAACCTATACTTCCATAAAAAAAGTTTTGACGATGACGAAAAAAAGCATATAAATAGACAGGTACGTTCAAAAAGAAAATGGACATTCCGATAGGAGTTCCAAACACATAATATACGATAAGCCCAAATCCTATAAGTCCACCGTCTAGTAAGTGATACGGAGCAATAAATCCGTTTAGCCCTAGTCCAATTAATAAGCTGCCACAGCAAATCGAAACCACTCTCGAAAAAATATTCCTCACCCTATACGTTAAATTTTAATAGGAGTAATCGTTCATCTATATATATGGCAAGCTTGGGTTATTTAGAAGTAAAAAGAAAATTATGTAAAAAGTATTGATTCTATAACTCTGATATTCTATAGTTAATCTAACTTCGTTTTCACGACAATTTCTTGATTTTTTACGATACTGTTTAACTGTTTGTATTTTTAATATATAAAAAAGTTGTGTTCGGTAAAAAGCATACGATTGTAATAAGTCGATAAAAGCAAGCCGCTATATAAAGGGGTTGATTACGTGTAGGATTCTCTTTCTTTTCAGTCATACTAAAAAGAAAGAGGGATTGTCGTGAAAAATCGTTCCGTAATTTTTTTATGGTTTGGTCAAAGTCAAGCCAATTTAGCAGATGTATTATATATTGTTGCGTTAATCAGCATTCTTTATGCTCAAAATAGTTCTCCCGTGCTGCTTTCATGCATTCCGTTTACCATTACGACTGCTAAGTTTTTGAGCAGTTTTACTGTGCCTTTTCTTATAGATCGCTACAGGGCTAAGCGTATTCTTGTTGTGTCTCAGCTGTTAAAAACCAGTGTTTTGTCTATGCTTTTCTTGTGGCATATGTCGCTTATCAGCATGCTGTGCTGCGTGGCGCTTATTGCTTTTTTCGATGGGTGGGCAGCTCCGGTTCAAAGCTCTATGCTTCCTCAGTTAGTAGATAAAGAGAAGCTGTTGAAATGGAACAGTATGTTTAATGTCACCGATCAAACGATTCAAATTGCAGCCTATCCGCTTGGAAGCTTTCTGATCATTAGCTGGGATGCTACTGGCCTTTTATGGCTGTCATTTTCGTTATTCAGTTTGTCAATCGTATTTATGCAGTCCATTCGCATTAACGCTCATTCTTCTAAAACGAAGCAAAAACAAGGGTTAAAAGAGGGATGGAAGCTAATTTGGCATTATCCGCGCCTGCGGGTTTTATTAGTCATGGAGGTTTTAGAAGGGATGGCTGCCGGCGTTTGGGCATCAGCAATTGTCTACGTGTTTGTGAAAGAGATATTAAATAAAAATGAAGCTTGGTGGGGATATATCAACAGCAGTTTTTTTGTTGGAACGGTTCTTGGAGGTTTCGTTTTGTTGAAGATTTCAGTTGAACAAGAGAAAAGTCTTTATCATATCGTAACATTAGGCAGTCTTTTATCAGGTTTCTTTACATTATTGTTCGGAGTGATGCCTGCTCCTTTTCTTTCACTTTTACTTAGTTTTGCTATTGGTATTGCCCTTCAAATAAGCGCTACGTGTTCTTACACGCTTACACAAACGGCCGTTCCTTTAGAAAAGCTTTCTAAGGTACTTTCCGCTACGCTTAGCGTTTCATATGTGACGTTTGGGCTTTCGGTGCTGCTGCTTGGAGCTGTTGCTTCGCTAAATGTGACGGCGGCGTTTCTAACAGCAGGAGGACTGATTGTAATCAGCGGCTGTGTAGGTTTATTCTTACGAAATTATGCGCTTGCTAACTAAAAAAGGTTGCTATTTGCAACCTTTTTTAAAACATTGTATTTTCTCTCCTCAACCATAAGCCGTATAAGGTTGTTTGCTTTAAATATCCCTTGTGTAAAAGTAGGGAGCTTTTCACGAAAACGAAAGGAAAAAAAGTATGGTTATCGAATTATGTTAAGAGCGTTGAGCTAAAAGGAGTGATTAAATGGTTGTCATTCGACAGGCGGTTGAAACTGATCGAGAGCGACTGGCTACGTTAATGCAAGAATATATAGTAAAATTCTGTGAGCAGCCTGCCCCTTCCCGGAAAGCTTTAACTTTACATATTAAGCGCTTATTGAATAATCCTTCCTATGGTATCCAGTTTGTTGCTGAATTGGAAGGGAAACTAGTAGGTTTTGCGACGGTGTACGTATCGTGGAGCACCTATTATTTTAAAGAAACAGCCATCTTAAAAGACTTGTACGTATCTCCTTTAAACAGAGGAAATAAAATTGGTGAACGTTTGTTTAAGATCTGCCTTGCCTATTCTCAAAAGTATGGGTTTGCAGGTATGACCGCTGAGTGCAGCAGTGAAAATAAAGTTGCTCAAAACCTTTATCAAAAAATGAACGGTAAAGAAAATGCAGGGGTTCAATACCGTTTTTTTTAAGAGAAGTGCAGCTTTTACTTTTAAGACTTCTACTAAATGGCAAAAATATGTTATAGTATGAAAAGTGAAATTGATGAAAATGTCGGTGGGCTATATGTTAGATGATCGTATCAATAGTAGGGGGAAGTTGGACTAGCTGTTTGAAAGGCGGCCATCCTATTTTTAGTATAGCCGCAAGGAAGGAGCAGGACCTTGAAAAAAAATCCAATCTTAAACGCGTGGAAAATAGTAACTGCAACGAGCGGTTTTTTACTTGCGCTGTTTATCTTTAAAGTCCGAAAAGGAAGATAACCATATAAAGAAAGCTCCTCGATTGAGGAGCTTTTTATGATTTAAGAATAGGAAACGTCAAGGGAGTCACTGTTGATAAAGAATCTCTGTAAGATTGATAGGTGAAATAATGACGTGTTGGACTATAAATAGTCATGTAAAGTAAATAATCATATTTCGTTTCCATATAGAAAAAAACGCCGTCTACGTGGAGTGTATAGAAAGAGTACGACATCCCGAGCAGCGTTTGCTTTTGTACGCTTGTGCTTGGGTTTTCTTTAATCCATTCATACAGTTCAAACGCACTCACTCCTGGTGATGATTGCAGCGTATGTACTTTGTCATATAACTTATCAGATACATCGGAAACCGACTGTTTTAATTGGTGAAATAAGTTGGACATTTGTTCTTTCATTATGGTGAGCTCCTTTACGGGTAGTCAGCTATTAGCATGCTCAAAGAAATCCACGCTTATGTATAAGTTAGTGGATGGCTGATTTGAATTTGCCGCCATGCGCTTCTTGGGTATCCATAATGGTTGTAAATGCATGCGGATCTATTTCGGAAATAATGGTTTTAAGCTTGGTAATTTCTAAACGCGTCACAACTACGTATATGACTTCTTTTTCTGTACCTTCAAATCCGCCTTTACCGTAAAGCTTTGTAACGCCGCGTCCTAGACGATGTGTAATAGCATCTGACAGCTCTTCGTAGTGATTTGAAACAATAAAGGCTGCTTTTGTTTCATCAAGACCCTGAATAATCGCATCGATTGTTTTAGAAGCAATATAGTACGTAAGGATCGAGTACATGGCCTGTTCCCAACCTAGCACAAACCCTGCCCAAGCAAAAATGAAGATATTTAAAAACATCACAAATTCGCCCACAGAAAACGGGATTTTTTTTGTTAACAAAATACCTAAAATCTCAGTTCCGTCTAACGCTCCGCCGTGACGAATGACCGTTCCTACACCTGCTCCTAACAGTAGCCCGCCAAATACAGTAGCAAGAAGCGGTTCAGATGTTACAGCTGGAACATGGTGCAATTGAGATTCTACAATGGATAAAGCAACAACTGCAAACATAGATGAAAAGCAGAAGTTACGACCAATTTGTTTGTATCCACTATATAAAAAAGGGAGATTAAAGATGATGATAAGAAGACTGAACGGCAATTTCGTTAAGTAAACTAAAATTAGAGAAATACCGATAATACCGCCATCAATTACGGAATTTGGGACTAAAAATAATTCGATAGAAACGGCAGCCAAGGAAGCCCCAATTAACATCATAATGTAGCGATAAATGAGCCGACCTGCCTTTTCCTTTTTGTGCTGTTTCGTTGTCATAAAATCTTTCCTTTCAAAATACTGCCTATACGCAACTCTTACTAGTATAACTAAGTCTTGGGAACTCTATCCAATTATCTACTTTAAAAAAGACTAGCCAGAATAAACAAAATCCTGTTAAATTAAACGGTAGACATTTGCTGAAATAAAGGAGCTGTACATATGATAAACGTTTATATTCCAGCGCTTCAAACAAGCGCTGGCGAAAAAGCGGCACGCTATATTGATACATTAACCAAACCGATAGGAAGCCTTGGAAGACTCGAAGAAATAGCAGTGGAATTAGCGGCCATGACCGGGGAAGTTTTTCCGACAGTCACGCCGCCAGGAGTCCTCGTTTTTGCAGGCGATCATGGAATTGTAAAAGAAGGAGTTTCAGCTTATCCGCAAGACGTAACGGCACAAATGGCGCTGAATTTTTTGCAGGGAGGAGCAGCTATTAACGTGTTTAGTCAGCAAATAGATGCACAGTTCAAACTGATTGACATCGGCATTGCTTCTGACCTTTCCCATAAGGACCTTGTACAACGCAAAGTGAAGCTGGGGACAGCAAGTTTTTATAAAGAAGACGCGATGACGCGCAGTGAGGCAGAACTAGCTGTTCAAGTCGGATATGAAGAAGCTGAAGAGCTTATTGCCCAAGGAATTAAATGTTTGATTGTAGGAGAAATGGGCATCGGAAATACTACGTCAAGCACGGCTATTTTAGCTGTATTGACAGGAGAAAAAGTCTCTAAGCTTGCGGGAATGGGCACAGGGATTTCTGATGAACAACTGCGCCACAAAGTGAACGTGATTGAAGAAGCGCTGCAAAACAGGCACATTAACCCTCAGGATCCGATTGATATTATTAGTAAAATAGGGGGTCTTGAAATTGCCGGGATGACAGGTGCTATGCTGGCGGCAGCTGCTCACCGTATTCCTATTTTAGTAGATGGTTTTATTTGTACAGTTGCAGCCCTTCTAGCAACAAAAATCAATACACAAGCAAGAGACTATATGTTTGCTAGTCACGAATCTGTTGAACAAGGCCATGCGTGTGCAATGAAGCTTCTTGGCAAGAAACCGCTCCTCAACCTCAATCTTCGTTTAGGTGAGGGAAGTGGAGCTGCTGTTACATTTCCGCTGCTGCACTCGGCTTCACTGATGATTGCCAATATGGCTACGTTTCAATCTGCTGGAGTGTCTGAGAAAGAATAAACCTAAAAAAGACATGGAAACAAAACCATGTCTTTTTTCTTTATTTTATAAAAAAATCTTATATTTTTAACATCATAAACCAATAAATGCTAAAGCTAGCACCTGTTAAAATAAATGATCCAATAATTAACAATACCAGTGCAACGCGTCGTTTAATCGCTTGAATTTCTCTATCTTTTGGCAAACGTCCCATTGGTCTTCCTCCATTATGTAAATATTTCACGTATTTTCCTATTTTACTCCGCTTTAAAAAGAGAGAACATATGTCAAAGTTACTAAAAACCAAATTATTTTACAAAAAAATTGTATCCCCATTACAGCAGGGCAAAGAATACGTATTTTTTCAGTTAGAAAAGGACTGCTCTAAAGGTTTACTTACATGGCAACAACCTTTATCATATAACTGACTATACTATGATGTTATCCAAAGTTGGAAGAAATCTCAATAAATGTGAGTGTTATAATTACATGATAAGAGTCAGAAAATTTTAAAAAAGAGTGTGAGCAAACAATGAACGGTATGTTGATTATTCGGAACGGAGCTCCTTTTTATGAAGGAGCTTCCGTGCCTATTCCAAAAGATAAAGCCTGTATTATCGGACGAAGCAGTGAAGAATGGGAGCCTTATCTGGCCTTTCAAAGTGCTTACATTTCGCGCAAGCATTTTGAAGTAACGTACGAAAGCAATGCCTTTTTCATTACAGACTTGTTTAGTAAACACGGGACAAAAGTAAACGGAGAAGAGTTACAGCCTGGAACCCCTCGTTTATTGAAAGAGCAGGATGTCATTACCTTAGCAAATGAAGAGGCAGCTTTAGTATTTAGAAATGATGATATGGATGCAACCCTCGATTTAGGACCTTTGCTAAAACAAATAAATAAGCCATTTTACACATTAGATCCAATTTTGCAGAAAGTAAAAATAAAAGAGGAAACGTATATTCTGTCAGATAAAGAATACGCGTGCTTAGCTTATCTTCTAGAATACAACAATCAATTTGTTTCAAAAGAAGCATTAAAAAAAAGCGTTTGGCCTGAACGAGTAGAGTCAAATGGAGAAATTCTAGTAGCAGCGGAAGAGCTGAATGCGCTGATTTACCGGGTTCGCAAAAAAATAGGAACATATTTAGAAATCGAAGTGATTCGAGGAAAAGGATATTGGCTGCACTTTAACGAAAATGGACGTGAATAGAATCACGTCCATTTTTTAATCTCGTTTTACAGCATGTACACGTATATGTTTAGCTTCTGCTAGCCAAGATCCATTTTGAAATAGTTTATCTTGCATTCGATTTTCTAAGCGCGTAATGAGGACATTTTTTGTTTCTGTCGTCACGTGAGCAAAAAGAGGGGCTGCATTTGTTTCCAGCCAATTACGCAAGCCGTTTTCCCCTTTTAACAAGAAGGGACGGCTGTAGTGAATAGCCGTGGTGACTTGAAAATTCTGTGATTCCAAAAGAGAAGAATATTCAGCTACAGAAGGAAAGTACCATGGGAAATCTACATCGTTATAAGGGATATCAAACGTTTTAAATTGACGAATGATTTCTGTGAAAATTTCGTCCATGTTTCCTTTTCCCCAAAATTCTGCTACAAATCGGCCATTTGGTTTTAAAGCATTGTAAATGTTTTTAATGACAAGGTGAGGGGGACGGATGTCGTGTAAAGTTGCATTTGAAAAAACTGCGTCAAATTGTTCGTAATAAGGAAGGTTAAGGGCATTTAACTGTTCAAAGGATAAAGTTGGGTACTGATGACGAGCCTGTTCAATCATATTTTCAGAGCAATCGATGCCCGTTGCACGGACATGAAGCTTATTGAGCTGCGAAATAAATTCGCCAGTGCCGCAGCCAATATCTAAAATATGTTCGCCAGCTTGAGGAGAAAGAAGGTTCATAGCACTTCCTCCAAATGAAGAAACAAACGGAAGATGATACACTTGAGCAATTTTTTGTTGATTAACAGTTTGACTCATGAAGTGATTCCTCCTTTGTAAAAGATGATGACTATCGTTTTATAAGAAGAAACAAGCTTTGAATAGTAGATATGAAGTTATTGATAGAATTATACCATATATCTTACTTATTATGGCGAAAACTGCAAAGAAAAAGCGCACCAAACTTCTAGCTTGGGCGCTTACAAGCACGAACTATTTTATAATCATTAACCAAACTGAACAAATAGAGGAAGATCTGTATGACCCATCTCACGTACGTAGACGTATAAATTTCCTTTATGATGAATTTCATGGTCAATGGCCATTTGTAAGAGTTGACTTCCGGGAAGCTTTCTTCCAAACGCTGCAGTGGTGTCAATTGCTTTGTTTAAATCATCTTCGCTAAGTGAACGTAATACGTCTACTGTTTTTTGCGTATATTCAGCTGCAAGGTCCGATAATGATTTACCGCTAAAATCAGCTTTTTGACCAAGTGGAGATAAATCACCGGATTTTACCACTGATGCAAATGCATAAAAAGATGTTAAAATATGCGTAGATAAGTCAAAAGCGGACATAGATGTCGGGGCAGGCTTGTATTCGTAGTGACCTGCTTCAATTTTGTTGATTAATTCATTAGTTACGTTTCGATGTGCTAAAAAGTGATGAGTAATTTGTTCAACTGTCATGATGAAAGGCTCCTTTATTATGTATTTCGCTTCTGAGTATAGCATCTGAAACTCAGAAAGCGAAGAAAAAACTTTAACAAAAAGAAAAACAGCTGCATGTGAGCAGCTGCTTTTCTTTTTATTAGAAATTACGTTGTTTTAACTCTTCAAGTAATAACTCCATACCTTCGCGGCTTAAAGTTAATTTGCCATCTGCGATTGTTACGTTGTCAGAAGATACTTCGCCAGTAATCGCACAAGCACCGTTCGGCTCATATTTCTTTAAAATAATTCGATCTGTTTCGACAAAAATTTCAACAGGATCTTTTACATCTATTTCAAGAACACGTCTTAACTCTTTAGGAATTACGATACGACCTAAATCATCTACTTTTCTTACAATACCAGTCGATTTCATTTTTTAATCACCTTTACTTTTATATTTTATTGAGTACGCAAAATATTATTTTTGGAATTTCTAAGATGATTATATACTAGATAACCGCTAAATTTGTCGAAGTTATTAATATGTAAATGAACTGTAATATTATTGAAATATTATCTGTAAATACAAATCCTCCTACAATATGGAATATGTAGGGCTCTTTGTATGATATAGGAGATGCAGGAATTAATTACATTTGACATACCATTTTTTTTATGTTTATGCAGCAGCCTGGGGGTAGGCTACATGTAAGCGTGGAAGCAAACAAGTTGAAAAAATGAAGAAAATATGATTAAATCTAAAAAGTAACTTGCTCAAAATAATTAAATCGTAATGATTACGTATTTCAAATAAAAAATTGATAAAACGAAAGGATGACAAAGAGTTTGGCTAAAAAATCAAAAGTTGTGAAAGAACAAAAGCGTCAAGAGATGGTAGCGAGATATGCGCAATTACGCCAAGAGCTGAAGGAAAAAGGAGATTACGAAGCGTTAAAAAAATTGCCTAGAGATTCTTCACCAACCCGCTTAAATAATCGCTGCCGTGTTACCGGTCGTCCGCGAGGCTATCTTAGAAAATTTGAAATGTCACGCATCGCTTTTAGGGAATTGGCCTACAAAGGACAAATTCCAGGTGTTAAAAAAGCAAGCTGGTAGTATAAAAGCCCTCATTATGAGGGCTTTTATTATTTATTAGCTGCAAAATATCGAGCAATTCCTTGGTAAATACCTGTAGATATTTGCTGCTGATACGCGTTAGAAGAAACAATTTGCTCATCGTGAGCATTTGATAAAAAGCCTAGTTCAAGAAGTACAGCACGCTGGTTGTTTTCTCGAGTAACATAATAATCTCCAAAACGAACCCCCATATCCTTCATAGAAGGCGCGTTTTCAGCCATGCTTTCTTGAATGTATTTTGCTAATTCTTTATCTTTGGCTTCACTGTAATAAAATGATGCGATGCCGTTTGCAGAAGATGAAGTAGAAGCGTTATAGTGAATGCTGATAAATGCATCTGCATGCTTTGCTTCACTAACGTTCACTCGTCCGCTTAGTGAGATAAAAGTATCGTTTGAACGCGTCATAAATACATTTGCTCCAGAATTAGCTAGGCGGCTTGCCACAAGTTTTGCTGTTGTTAACGCTAAATTTTTCTCAATCGATGACTTGCCTGAAGTGCCAGGATCATATCCGCCGTGCCCAGCGTCTACTACAATAATTTTATCTTTTAAAGCAGCAGATGAGGAAGGCAAACTAGCTGAAGTTGTAGAACCAGCCGCAGCTGTTAACCCTTTTGACACCCATGCTGTTTGACTTGCAGAGTACTGAATTTGCACCCAGTCATTCGTTTCGCCTACTTTTTTGAATCGTTCACCTGCTTTTGCTACACGAATGATTCCCGCACTTAAGCTAGGCTGACTGCGCAAATTTGAAGCTTTTGTAATTTGAATCGACTGGGCTGGTTGTGAAGACTGTCCAGAATCAGCTTTTAGATACTGACTCGCCACCCAGCCGGTTTGACCCGATGCCGTTTTAATCTGCGACCAAGATCCGCTTACTTTTACCACCGTTACTTTTGAATTGCGCGATAAGTTCGTTACGATGGACGCGCTTGTGCTTGCAGAAGAGCGCACGTTCAATGAACTGGCATTAACGACCGCTGACTGTGATGACGTAGACCCAGAATCTTTAGCTGGCGCAGAAGAAGTAGAGCCTGCTTGTAAATACTGACTCGCCACCCAGCCGGTTTGACCCGATGCCGTTTTAACCTGCGACCAAGATCCGCTTACTTTTACCACCGTTACTTTTGAATTGCGCGGTAAGTTTGTCACGATGGATGCGCTTGTGCTTGCAGAAGAACGAACGTTTAATGAGCTCGCATTAACGACCGCTGACTTCGATGTCGAATTTGCGGTAGACGTACTGTTTGTTTGCGTTTTATTTATGTATTGAGATGAAATCCAAGCTTCTTTACCGCTATAGGTAATTTTAGCCCATCCTTTGCTTTCATCTACTATATCAACGGTGTTTCCCTTCGTTATTTTTCCAACGATAGCACCGCTTGTACTAGGCGTTGCACGTACATTTAACGATGTAGCAGTTACTTTGGCCGATTCAGCTGCATCTGCATCAATTGAGTGCAAAAGCAATGAAGAGCTTAAAAGAACAGAAGAAACGGCTGTGTACATGACATGTTTTTTACTCATTTTTTCCTCCTTGCAAATTACAAATTTCAACATAAGGTTATTGGTATACAAAGCATATATCGGCAAATAGTCCAAAATTTTGAGTGAAATCTACTATTATATCATAATACCGATATTATCCATCATACTATATGTCGAAATTCAATTGTATAATGAATTTGAACTATCTGCCATCCTTACCGATAAAATTTTACATTAATGTAAAATATAATTATGTTAAAGGTGGAATATAGAGATATTAAAAGCATTTAGTCCTTTGTTTATCGACATTTTGAGGACGTGTTTTATACTAGAAAAAATGTAAAATAGTATAAAGCAGCCGGATGTGAATAGGATAGAGGAGAGATAGCAGATAAAATCGTATCTATCTTTTGGAGGAGGAAACATCCACAATTATGAAACATTTAGAATAAAAATAACAAAAATATATAAAATAATAAAAAGCCTGTCTATATTGCTGTAAAGCTCGTAGCATAAACTAAAAGTAAATAGTTAGAAAATTCTTTCTTTTTATTTTGAAACATGATACAGTATAAAAAAGTGAAAGGGTGGAAACTGATATGCGAAAGATTGTTCAGTATGAAACAAAGTGGTCGCTTTTGTATCAAATGGAAAAAGAAGCGTTGCTTAATACACTAAAAGACTTTTCAGTAGACATCGAACATATTGGAAGCACGTCCGTTCCAGGATTGGCAGGTTCACCAATCGTTGATATTTTAATCGGAGTCAAACGCGAAGAAGACATAAATGAAGTGCGGGCTATATTAAAAAATAAATCTCACGTATATGTAGCGGAAAAAGAGATGTTTGTCTTATTAAAAGAAGGCGTTCCAGCTGCACACTATCCTCCAATTATGACAGCTAAAAATGCCCGTAGGCTCATTCCACATGATGCTAGAAGAAGTCATGTGTATGTAACGGTCAGTGAATCTCCTTACTGGAACGAACGAATTAATTTCAGGGAGCAGTTACGCTCGAGCGAACGTGCTAGAAAAAAATATGAAGGTATGAAATACGAGCTTTCAAAACGATTGTGGAACGATATTTCTACCTATGAGTACAAAAAAGAAGAATTCATTCAGCGCAGTCTATAAAAAACGTCATTTCAATTGAAATGACGTTTTTTAATTAATTATCTTGTAAAACAATGGTCTCAAGCTTGTCAGCAGTATTTACTGCGAGAACCGTATAGTTTTTACCGCTTTGAAGATTTGTTCCAGGAAGACTTAGTATTTCTTTTCCATCTGCTGTGGAAACAGATAGATCATACGAACCCGGATTTACTACTTGATAACCTGAAATGCTTTTAAAAGACAGATCTTTAAATAAAGGAGCAGCACCTTTAGGACCTACGTTTACCGCAGGAGCATCAGGAGATAAATGAGCAACACGTAAGCTTGCTTTTCCATCCATTCCTTGCTTATTATTCGTGAAAGCCTGTAGTTCAAGATTTTCCGCTTTATTTACAGCGGCCACTGTATACGATTTTCCACCGTCTACAACAAGGGTAGCTTCGATGATGGAATCTTTTGTTCCTTTTGTCTTCGCTTCGTATACTTCTACTTTATGAGAACCGGCTGACAAAGGCAAGGAGTTGGAGACATCTTTAAACTTTGCTCCTTCTACTAAAGCTTTGTCATCCACAAAAATGTCTACAGCCGGAGCATCCGGTGAAGCATGAACGATGCGAACTTCTGCATTTTGAGCTGTTCGCTCATCTGCAGCAGGAGGTGTTTCAGCGGCAAATACTAACATGCGGCTAAGTGCCAAGAAGGTAATCACTGCTGCCATTACGAATAGTCGTTTCATCAAGTATCACTCCTTTTTTAGTATACACAGCTTTATGTAAAGAGAAGGACTGTGCAGTTGTTAGCGTACACTAAATAAAATCAACTATTCGTTTGTTTGTTAACTTTTGATATGTTTACTGAGATTTCTGACGAAAAAATCGAAGAATAGCCAAAATATTGTACAGAGCTGTTAAGAGCCATGTCAATAAAAAGCCTAGGCCAAGCCCAATATTGGCATCTATATACGTATGCGTGAAGTCGTCATATACGACGTAGGAAAGAGGAGCAATCGACAGTAAAAATAGAAGAAAAAACAAAAGCTTTTTCCATCTGTTTAAAGTGAAGGTTAAATAAAAGAAAAGGAAAGCGGCGAACAATAGAAGACCGTCTCGAATAGCCCAAGGCAAAACGCCGATATGTGGATTAGCGAGAAGAAAAGTCGGGACAATCGAAAGGAGGAAAAGGAGAGAAAGTAAAGTTACGTGAAGTGTGTGCTTTTTTGTAAAAGCCGGCACCAATAAAAACGCTGCGGTTGCACTTAAAAGAAAATTACAAATTAAAATAAACTCCATATCAACACCTCATTTATTGAGTATTACTTTTAGTCTATTCAGCACGCTGTTAAAGTAGATAAAAAAGCTGCGATGTTCATCGCAGCTTTTGGTTATTCGAATTTAAATCCTTGTTTTTCAAGCATCGCTCGAACTTCTGGATAATAAATGGTTTTGTAAATAGCTGATACAGTTTGTGACCAGTTGCGGTCATCAGCACCGTTTGTTCTCTTTTTCATATACTCTGCCATTTCAGCATCATAGTCTTGAATCAATGACTTCAAGTCGTGATTATAGCTTTCACGATGGTGCACAGCAGCTTGTGGCAATCGAGGCTTTTTCGCAGAATGATCTGACGGATGTCCAACCACAAGACCGCTTACTGGGAATACGTATTCCGGTAAATCGAGCAGTTCAATGACTTCTAGCGGCTTTCTGCGAATTCCTCCGATTGGGACTGTACCTAAACCGAGTGATTCTGCTGCAACTGTTGCGGCTTCTAAAGAAATTCCAGCATCAGTTGCCCCGACTAAAATTGATTCAAGCCCATCGGTTACGCCAAGAGGGGCATCGTTAAGTTCAGCTGCAATCTTAGCACGATTAAAATCTGCACAAAAGATTAAAAATAGAGGAGCTTGGTCAATCCACGCTTGGTTGCCGGCAAGCTCTGAAAGTTTTTTCTTCTTTTCTTTATCTTGGACGCTAATAATAGTTACTTGCTGTCCATTAATAGAAGAAGCGGCTGACTGAGCAGATTGAATAATCGTATCTAAATGTTCGTCACTTACTGCTTCGTCTGTATACTGACGGATAGAACGATGATCTTGAATTGTACGAATTGCTTCATTCATGATGCGTCATCCTTTCAAAGAAGTTATGATTAACCTTGTAATGTTTTTACATCTAAAGGTGCTACAAGTACGCCAGTTTGAGCAAATGCTACAAAACTTTGGAAGTGAGCTGATTTATTGTGTGCTTGAATTGCTTCTTCGCTTTTCCACTCTTCAATCATCATAAATGTGTTAGGTGTAAAAGCATCTTCAAATAGTTGATAGTTGCTGTTTCCTTCTTCTTGTAAAGAATGCTTAATTAGTTCTTGTACGTTTTCTAAAAATTCTTCTCTTTTTGCTGGGTTAACTTTCATTGAAGCTTGTAAATGAATCATGGGTGATTCCTCCTTTAATAATGATGGTGCTTTATATTATTTGTTTTGTTTTTAATCTTTCATTCAATTTACGATTAAAATGAAGATAAGTTCGAATATCATCGAACAATGAAACTATAACACCGATTAAATAACAGTGCAAGGAATTTAGTTCGAAAGTTATCGAACATTGATACACAAAAGAAGCTGTGTTATATTTTAAGCATGAGAAAACCTTATCAACCACCGAAATCTGAAATTAAATTAACGCCTATTTTACATGCGTTGAGTGATCCTAACCGGCTGCGAATTGTACAGTGTTTAGCGACAAGAAAGGAGCAGACCTGTTCGTATTATCAAAAATTAAATGTATCAAAATCAACGCTATCACATCATATTAAAGTACTTCGCGAAGCTGGAATTATCAAACTACGTATAGAAGGTACGCAGCACTATTATTCCTTGCGTTTAGAAGATCTTGAGGAATTGTTCCCAGGTCTGCTTCCTTCCATTATAAATATAGATGAGCAATTATTTTAAAAGCTGAACGATGTTTTGTTCAGCTTTTTTGTTCAAAATAAATGTGTGCATGCAGGCTGCACCCGGGATTAAAAGAAGAACGACAGTGAGGGCAAGTCGAGTTACAGGTTAAGTATTCATTAATTGATAGCTCATGTTTACATACTCCGCAAAGAATAGCTTTTTTATTAAACATAGCTTTTGGCCACCTTTTAATATCATGATCAGCATGTCCGTTATGACATTGATAGCATGGATAATATGTATTACAGCAATAAAATTTTATTGCGATAATATCTTTAGCTGTATGATAGTGCGTACAGCGCGTTTCGGAATCCACCGTATCACCTTTTACTGCAGGTACAGATTTGTTCATTATCATCACTCCCTATGAAAAGTATAGCATGCTTTTATACGCCTTATCATACATATGTAAAAAGAAAAATGCTATAATAAAACCATCGTTTTACATGTCAGATTGCATGCTAAAAAGATCAGATAAAAATTGATGTCAAAACAGATCGATTAAGTGAAGTAAAGAGAGGAAGAAAAAATGAGTAAGCAAGTTATCGTTTTTACCGGAGGCGGAACAGCTGGACACGTAACACCAAACATTGCCATTATGAAAGAATTAGACAGTGAAAAATGGGATATCCATTATGTCGGTTCTCACAATGGTATTGAGAAAGAATTAATTACAAAATTAAACGTTCCATATCATGCGATTTCAAGCGGGAAGCTGCGTCGATACGTAGATATGGAAAATGTAAAAGATGTATTTCGAGTAGCAAAAGGAGTTGGCGATGCACGTCGCGTGCTGAAAAAGTTAAAGCCTTCTCTTGTGTTTTCAAAAGGCGGTTTTGTCACAGTTCCTGTTGTAATGGCTGCTAAATCGCTAAACATTCCCGTGTTCATTCATGAAAGTGATTTAACACCGGGACTGGCAAATAAAATTGCGCAGAAATTTGCCACTAAAGTTTTCACTTCTTTTGATGAAGCGGCAAACTATTTTCCAAAAGAAAAAGTGCAGGTTGTTGGTTCACCTATTCGAAAAGAATTATTTAGCGGAAGCGCAGCGAACGGGGAAAGCTGGCTTCGCTTTTATGATAAGCGCCCAATTTTAACCATTATGGGCGGAAGTTTAGGAGCACGTCGCATCAATGAAATTGTTCGAGAGTCCTTGCCTGAACTGCAAAAGAAATTTCAAATTGTACACCTGTGCGGAAAAGGCAATGTTGATACAAGCCTTGAAAAAGAGTCGGGCTACCGTCAGTTAGAATATGTAAATGAACAGCTTCCAGATGTTCTAGCGGCCACTGATTATGTGATTACACGCGGCGGATCAAATGCTATCTTTGAGTTTTTAGCCCTTCATAAACCGATGATGATTATTCCTTTGTCAAAAGCACAAAGCCGCGGAGATCAAATTTTAAATGCACAGTCCTTTAAGAAAAAAGGCTACTGTATGGTTGTGGAAGAAGAACAGTTAACAAAAGAAGTGTTTTTGCGGGAAGTAAATGAGCTTCAGCAGCAGGCAAGTACGATGAAGCGTACAATGCGTGAAGCAACAAAAACGGATGCCATTTCAATTCTTGTAAATGAAATTGAGAAAATGAGTTAAAAAAAAGGCTGGGACAAACGTACTTTAGCCGAAGTGAAAAACGAACCATTGATCAAGGTGTTTGATTAGTGGTTCGTTTTTTTTGTTAAAGTGAACGTAGGTTTCACCTGTTCAGATCCTTCTAGCAGTTGATTGGAGGGCAAGAAGAAGCCTCCTGCGGAAAGCGAAGTCTTGCACAGAAATCAACTGCGGTGTCACAAGCGGTTCAGCTCATGTATCCCATTTGTTCATCTTTAGATGGGCTACATTCAGTCACAACCTTTTTTTCTTCGAATCTATTATTTTAAAATAATGAATATACATAGAAAAATAAAGCTTTTAAAATTTCAAAAAATGTTGTTGACAGTAAATTTTAACAGGAGTAAGATTACTCTCATGAAACGTTCCACTGTGAAACGCTGAGTCTTTTCTGAAAGAGAAGGAAAGAGCGGAGGACCCAATTATCAGGGGTGAATCTCTTAATTGAGTAGGGTTACTTTCTTGACCCGAACCCGTCAGCTAACTTCGTAAGCGTTAAGAGAGAGGATGGTGTAATCGTGGTCGTTTTCTATAACAGCGGATAGTACGCTCCTTTCAAAATATAGGTGAAAGGAGCGTCAAGATGCATTTATCTAAGCAAATGATTCAATTGATTGAATACCGAGCAATGTGCGACCAGCAATCTTTTGATCTAGCAAACCGCTATTTGTCTACGTTAGCTAATCAAAGTTTTAAACGCAGCAGTAAAAACCATAATTAAGTCTAAAAATTAAATAACAAATATACGCTTAATCAATTATGAGCGGGGGACCCAATATTTTGTACGTATGTACTAGGGGTGAATCTCTTAACTGAGTAGGGTTACTTCCATAACCCGAATCCGACAGCTAACTCCGTAAGCGTTTTGGGAGTAAAAAAATTCGTGTCGATCACGGCTTATTTGTCGTGCATTAAACCGCGGAAGAGAACTCTCTTCTGCGGTTTTTTTAATGGGGAAAATAGGAGAGCAGGTTATGTCTGCACCGTAAAGAGGATATAGTAGGGCTTTTAAAACGAGAGCAACAATACGTGAGGATTAAACAATCAAAGATAACCTTTCGCAGCTAGCTCACTTGGGCGTGATGCTTTACGCACAGAAACAGTCACTACGCTTAATCATGGGTAGTAAGAAACAGTTAGGAGGGAGCAACTTGGATATAATCATGCTTGGAACGCTTGCCATATTAACAGCTGCTATGTACGGAATTATTTGCTGGTCGTCTCATGTAGTAGACGAAAGAGAGGAGAAGTGAACATGTCGTTCATTTTGTTAGGTATTTCAGTTCTCGTTTTAATTTATTTAGTATATGTACTGTTAAATCCAGAACAATTTTAATAAGCGGAGGAATAAAACGTGGGAATTTTTCTACTATCAGTTGCGCTGCTGCTTGTTTTTGTAGCGCTTATTGCAAAGCCCGTAGGTATTTATATAGCGAATGTGTTTTCAAACGATAAAAACACTAGCTTGGTAGGGAAGATAGAATCGGTGATGTTTAAAGCGGCAGGAATTAAAGGGCATAATCAGACGTGGAAGCAATATGCACTTGCTCTCGTTTTGGCGAATACGTTTATGATTTTTGTGGTGTATCTTATCTTCCGGTTTCAAGCGGTACTGCCGCTTAACCCAAGCCACATCAAAGGAATGGATCCGGCCCTTGCTTTTAACACGGCCATTAGTTTTATGACAAATACGAACTTGCAGCACTACAGCGGTGAATCAGGTTTGTCTTATTTCTCGCAGATGGCCGCCGTTGTATTTATGATGTTTGCTGCACCAGCAACAGCCCTTGCAGTAGCAATCGCTTTTATTCGTGGGTTGGCAGGGAAGGACATGGGAAACTTTTTTGTTGATTTTGTGAAATCAATTACGCATGTTTTACTTCCTATTGCTTTTATAACAGGCATTTTATTTGCGTTTTTAGGTGTTCCTCAAACGTTAAGCGGAACGGTGACTGCCCATACATTAGAAGGGGCATCCCAGCAAATAGCAAGGGGACCAGTTGCTTCTTTTCTTTCAATCAAAGAGCTAGGCAACAACGGAGGGGGATTTTTTGGTGTCAATTCAGCTCATCCATTTGAAAATCCTAATGCGTGGAGCAATGTATTACAAATCGTCCTTATGCTTTTGTTGCCAACCGCACTTCCTTTTACGTACGGAAAAATGATCGGACAGCGTAAACAAGGTCGCATCTTGTTTATATCGATGAGTATGCTCTTTATTGTTATCTTAAGTACAGCGTTTGTAACAGAGTGGGGTGGCAACCCTAGACTTGATGCTTTTCATTTGAATGAAGCGAGCGGTTATATGGAAGGGAAAGAAGTTCGTTTTGGTGTCGGCATGTCAACTCTGTACGCCATCGTGACGACAGCAAGTGAAACAGGCGCAGTCAATGCCATGCACGATACCCTTACGCCTCTTACCGGGTTATTGACACTTGGAAATATGATGTTAAATACCGTATTTGGCGGTGTCGGAGCAGGATTTATGAATGTCATGATGTACGTCATCATCGCCGTATTTTTATCAGGTTTAATGGTTGGAAGAACCCCGGAATACGTAGGTAAAAAAATTGAAGGAAAAGAAATGAAGCTCATTGCCGTGACGCTTATTCTGCAGCCGCTGCTAATTTTAGGGGGAACCGCCGTAGCGCTCACTACTCATTTAGGAATGGAAGGTATATCAAACCCAGGCTTTCACGGGTTAAGCCAGGCACTGTATGAATTTACGTCGTCAGCAGCAAACAATGGATCCGGTTTTGAAGGACTCGGTGACGCAACTCCGTTTTGGAACATTTCTACGGGAATTGTTATGTATATTGGACGCTACTTCGGACTAATTACGATGCTGGCGGTATCGAGCTCACTAGCATCTAAGCAGCTTGTTCCTGAAACACCTGGGACATTTAAAACGGATACGTCTTTATTTAGCGGCATTTTAATTGGAACTACCGTTATTGTAGGGGCGCTTACGTTTTTCCCGGTGCTTGTACTTGGGCCGGTTGCTGAGTATTTGACACTGTAATCAAGAAAGCGGAGGATTATAATGAATAAACGGAATTTTATGAATAATCTTGAATTAGATCGTAACAGTCACATTCAAGGTTCTGTAGATAAACAAACTTCATCGATTTTTATTCAATCAGTAAAGCAGGCTTTTATCAAGCTAAGTCCAAGAACGATGATAAAAAACCCTATCATGTTCGTAGTAGAAATCGGGTTTGTTATTACGCTTTTTTTAGCTGTTGTTCCAGACCTTTTCGGAGAAAGTACAGTAAGCGCAGGCTTTAATATTGCCGTATCCCTCGTTTTATTTTTCACAATTGTTTTTGCTAATTTTGCAGAAGCATTAGCAGAAGGACGAGGAAAAGCGCAGGCAAACTCATTAAAGCAATCGAAAGGTGACATTACAGCTAATAAACTTCAAAACGGGCAAATGATACAAGTTTCGGCATCGCAACTAAAAAAAGGAGACATCGTCGTCGTTTCACAAGGCGAGATGATTCCTGGAGATGGAGAAATCATTAAAGGACTGGCGTCTGTTGATGAATCGGCTATTACGGGTGAATCGGCACCTGTTATGAAAGAAGCAGGGGGAGATTTTAACTCTGTAACGGGAGGTACAAGAGTTGTCAGCGATGAAATTACAGTTAAAATTACGTGTGAGCAAGGTGAATCATTTTTAGATAAAATGATTTCGCTTGTTGAAGGAGCAGAGCGTCAAAAAACGCCAAATGAAATTGCGCTAAACACGGTTTTAACAAGTCTGACGATTATTTTCTTACTAGTTGTTGTGACGCTTCCTGTATTTACAAATTACTTACATTTTCAGCTCGACACGGCTATTTTAATTTCACTGCTCGTCTGCCTCATTCCTACGACAATTGGAGGATTATTATCGGCTATTGGAATTGCTGGGATGGACCGAGTTACTCAGTTTAACGTGATCGCCATGTCAGGAAAAGCAGTAGAAGCAGCTGGTGACATCAATACAATTATTTTAGATAAAACCGGCACCATTACGTTTGGAAACCGAATGGCTCATCAATTAACGACTGTAGAAGGCATAGACGAACGTGAACTTTACAAATGGGCGTTTGTTTCTTCTCTTTACGACGAAACGCCAGAAGGGCGCTCAGTTGTTGATTTTATTCAAAGCCGTATGGGAGTAGAAGATCTTAGAAAAACGCAGGGAACATTTGTAGAATTCAAAGCTGAAACGCGAATGAGCGGTATTGACTTAGAGAATGTATCTGTACGAAAAGGGGCAGTGGACGCCGTCACGGCATGGGTAGAGTCAAAGGGCGGGAAGGTTCCCTCTGATTTGCAGCAAAAAGCAAACGAAATTGCAGGAGCTGGTGGCACGCCGCTTGCCGTCGCCGATGATGATAAAATCTATGGCTTAATTTATTTAAAAGACACGGTAAAACCAGGAATGAAAGAACGCTTTGATGAACTTCGTAGAATGGGTATTAAAACGGTTATGTGTACAGGAGATAATCCGTTAACCGCTGCAACCATTGCAAAAGAAGCTGGAGTAGATGAATTTATTGCGGAATGCAAGCCAGAAGACAAGATTCAAGTAATTAAATATGAACAGCAGCAAGGAAAGCTAGTTGCTATGACAGGTGACGGGACAAACGATGCCCCTGCGCTTGCTCAAGCTGATGTTGGCTTAGCAATGAACAGCGGAACCTCAGCTGCTAAAGAAGCAGCAAATATGGTGGACTTAGATTCTGATCCCACTAAAATCATTGAAGTCGTTTCAATTGGAAAACAGCTATTAATGACAAGGGGTGCCTTAACTACATTCAGTATCGCAAACGATATTGCTAAGTATTTCGCTATTATTCCAGCCATGTTTACCTTGGCGATTCCGCAAATGGAGGCTCTTAACGTAATGAAGCTGAATTCACCTCTATCTGCCGTATTGTCAGCGCTTATTTTTAATGCGGTCATTATCCCGCTGTTAATTCCCTTAGCCATGAAGGGAATTGCGTATAAGCCGATGAGTTCTAACGCCCTGCTGCGAAAAAATTTGTTCATTTACGGATTAGGTGGGGTATTGGTTCCCTTCATTGGGATTAAAGCGATTGACTTACTACTTTCATTTGTAATGTAGAGGAGAAGAAACGATGATACAAACAGAACGAATGGGAAGCATTATTGTTCGCTTAACAATTATGATGATAATTCTTTGTGGTCTTATTTATCCTGTTGTGATGACAGGCATTGCTCAGACGGCTATTCCAAGTAAAGCAAATGGCAGCTTAATCTATTCAAACAAGCATCAAGTTATCGGTTCTAAGCTGATAGGGCAGCAGTTTACGAGCAATGCATTTTTTCATGGCAGAGTCTCTAGTATTGATTATAACGGGGCAGGGTCTGGCTCGTTGAATTTAGCACCTTCAAATAAAGATCTTACGAACCGTATCGAAAGATCAGTAGCGGCGTGGAAAAAAGAAAACGAGGTACCAAAAGGCGGAATTCCAATTGATGCCGTCACAAATTCGGCTTCTGGACTCGATCCGGATATTACGCCACAAGCTGCATATGCACAAGTAGAGCGCGTAGCAAAAGCAGCGCATATTAACACCAACACGCTAAAAGAGCTGATCAAAGAACATACTCAGCAAGGAGCTTTTGGTGCAAAACGAGTAAATGTAGTAGAGCTAAATTTAGCTGTTCAACGAGAGCGCTAATTACATGCACTCGCTTCATGTATTGAAGCGAGTGTGATAAAGGGGCCTGAACAATGAAAGAAAAAGAAGCTCATCCATACTTTCGAAGAAAAACTCCGGAAGAACTATTGCGTGAACTTCATGATCAGAAGCGCGGAAAGCTTAAACTCTACATCGGTGCGGCGCCGGGAGTAGGAAAGACGTATAAAATGCTTCAAGATGCGCACGATTTAGTCAAAGAAGGCGTAGATGTCGTAGTTGGATATGTAGAAGCACACGGCAGGAATGAGACTGAGGCGATGATCGGAAATCTAGAAGTAATCCAAAAAGAAACCATTTTTTATAAGGGAAAAGAATTACAAGAGCTTGATTTGCTGGCGATTGTAAGAAGGCGGCCAAAAGTTGTAATTATCGATGAACTCGCTCATACAAATGTGCCGACAAGCCGCCATAAAAAACGTTTTGAAGATGTTTCTTACCTGCTCAACCAAGGTATTTCAGTCATGTCAGCAATGAATATTCAGCATATGGAAAGCGTACATGATCTCGTATATGCTGTTACCCAGGTAAAAGTTCGTGAAACAGTGCCAGATTTATTTATCCAGCAAGCAGATGAAATTCAGCTTGTGGATGTTACGCCAGAACAGCTGCAAAAGCGTCTTCGTGAAGGCAAAATATACGAAGTTCATAAAATTGAACAAAGCCTGCAGTCTTTTTTTAAGCTCGCAAATCTCCATGCCCTTCGTGAATTAACGCTCAGAGAAATAGCGGATGAAGTGGACGGTAAGCTCATTCATTCCCATGAAATTGGCGTAACAGGTATTTGCGAACGCATTTTAGTATGCATTCAATACAGTGAAACAGCTGAAAAATTGATTCGAAGAGGCTGGAGAATGGCAAACCGATTGAAAGCAGATTTGCTGCTGCTTCATGTTTTGACAGGCGAGCAAACTGAAAGGCAAAAAGCACAAATCAAAGAGTGGCAGGAATTTGCTGATCGCTTTCACGCATTGCTAATTGTTGAAGAAGCTAAAAAGCAAAAACCAGCTGCAGTGATTGTGAACGTAGCCAAGCAGTATCGCGTTACTCAAATCTTACTAGGACAATCAGCGAGGACAAGGTGGGAAGAGATTCGAAAAGGGTCTATTGTGAATACGATTATGAGACAGACTCATAACATCGACATTCATATTGTTTCAGATTCAGCAAAGCAATGACAATAAAATGGATGTATAATAAAAGGAGAATATGAGTGAATATTGCGTTCTTTTTACTCCCCAAAAAAGAAGTCGTTACCCTGTCGACACAGTCAACTGTTCGTCAAGCATTGGAGAAAATGGAGTATCATCGCTACTCTTCTGTACCGCTCATTAACCAAAAAGGAGAATATGTAGGGACTTTGGCAGAAGGAGACTTGCTATGGAAAATAAAAAGCCTAGAGCATATAGAACTTCATGAGCTAGAACACCTACGAATTGAAGAGGTCCCAAGGCATCGCGATTATGAACCTATCACCATTAATGATGAAATGGAAAGTATTTTGTCACGCGCGTCTGAACAAAATTTTGTACCAGTTGTAGATGATCAAAATATTTTTATTGGACTCGTGCGGCGAAGAGAGATTATAGAGTATTGTATCTCTCAACTTTTTATACATGGAGAAACGCCTTTAAATGTGAAGATTTAGTTAAGTTTGCGTAAAAAACATAATTTTTACATAAAAGGTAGTCTCTTTTTATATAATTAATGTTATAATAAGAGATGTAAAGACGAAACTTGCGTAATGTAAGCCTCTAACATTTGTTAGAGGTTCTTTTTTTACATAACATAAAACATTTGATTTCAGTTCTTTCTATGATTAAGTTAGAATAAGTGTTAAAGTAAGAGGTTTCTTGCTTTTTTACATAAGAAAAGTGAGCTGTACAAAGGAGACAAAGTATATTGACTACGGAAAAAACAAAAAGCGATCAATTACGCAGCATATTCAAAACTATTATCTTCGCTATCGCTCTAGTATTTATGATTCGCGCATTTTTATTTTCTCCGTATATTGTAGAAGGCGCTTCAATGAACCCAACGCTGCATAACGGAGAGCGTTTGTTTGTGAATAAACTGTCGTATTCGCTCCATGATATTCGCCGCGGAGATATTGTGATTATTAAAGATGAGGCTAAGAATAAGCATTATGTAAAAAGAGTAATCGGTCTGCCAGGTGAAAAAATCGAAATGAAAAAAGATCAGCTTTATATTGATGATAAAAAAGTAAGTGAACCTTATTTAAAAACGAATCGTCAAATTGCCAATAACATGGATATGGAGCTCACAGGAGATTTTGAACCCGTTCAAATACCTAAAAACGAAGTATTTGTAATGGGTGATAACCGTCTGTACAGTATGGATAGCCGCAATGGTCTAGGTCTCATTGATGAGAAACGGATTGTCGGAAAAAGCGAATTTGTATTTTACCCCATTAAAAAAATAAGAAAAACAACGTAAAAAGAAATGCCGGCGAAGGTATTTCTTTTTTTGTGCCTATGTCTACTCGGCTTCTAGATGGGCAAGCTAAGGAAAAAAGGTGTGAATTAATTGAAGACAGCCTATGAAAAACTATTTAAACATTTTAAATTTGTTGATGCTCTTGAGATGAAAAACCGATTAGCAATGGGACCTATACTCACATACGCTTCACGGGAAAACGGAGAAATATCCGATATCGATCTGACTTTTTACGAAAAACGAGTAGGGGGCGTCAGTACGGTAATTGTCGGCCCCGCGTTTATCACAGAAAATGGCCAAGTAGCACATGGTCAAATCGGCATTCATCGTGATCAGGTCATACGAAAGCTTCATCAACTAACTCAAATGATTCATAGGAGAGGAGCTAAAGCGATTCTTCAACTATCGCACGGGGGAAGAAAGTGCGTAGAAATGAAAAATAAATGGCAAGCCATTAGCCCAAGTGAAAAGCCTCATAAACGTAAAGGCAAAAAGCCTGTTCAAATGAACGAGCGCGATATAACTTATATTGTTCAAGCGTTTGGCGAAGCTACCACTAGAGCTATGGAAGCAGGATTTGACGGAGTGGAAATTGACGGAGGAAATGAATGTTTACTGCAGCAGTTTATGTCAAGGCAAGCCAATGAACGAAGCGATTCTTATGGGGGAAGCGCAGAAAACCGCTTCACTTTTGCACTTGAAGTTATTCGTGAAGTGACGCGTCGAGCAGCACATGCGGGCAAACCATTTATTGTGGGGTATACATTAGCGCCTAAAGAAAAAGGCTATTTAGGAAATAAAGTGGAAGATACATTTGAGTGGATTGATCGTCTTGTTCATACAGAAATTGATTATTTACATATCAGTGCTTTGCATGAATCTACCTTGGATAGTGAAGAGAATCGTTCACTTCTTTCTTCGATTATTAAGCACGTCAATCACCGTGTCCCTCTTGTAGGTACAGGAGGACTTACGGCAACAGAAGTAGCAGAAGCTTTTGAGCAAGGTCTGGCTTTAATTACGATTGAACAAGCATTAGTCGTACAGCCAGATTGGGTAGAAAAAGTGATAAATAGCGACGAGCCTGCTTCTATGGATATGACGTCATTAGATAAAGATGTGAGTTTGCCTCCTGAAGTGCTGGCTCATTGGAAAGACATGCATAAAAACGACCGCCCTTATTAAGTGAGCGGTCGTTTTTATGTGGTTGACTTAACAAGAAGAATTTTATTTTACTGATACTATAACCAAGCAGCATACATAGACTAAAAGAAAAAATCAAAAACACAGTTGACTTCTAGGAATAGTTAGGATTACAATATAAACAACTTATTCATAAAACGGACAGCTGATCGGACATACCGAAGGCTTCTAGCAAACAACTGTTGGAGGCCTTTTTGTGCTTTCTAACAGAAGATGAAAGTGGAGGGACAACATGAAAAAGTTAATTACGTTTGCACTTATTGGCTTTTTAGCTCAGTTAATTGATGGATCACTCGGAATGGCATACGGGGTGACATCAACTACGCTGCTTTTAACGTTTGGAATTGCACCAGCTGTGGCTTCTGCATCTGTTCACTTAGCAGAAGTTGTAACAACAGCAGCTTCTGGTGTTTCACATATTAAATTTGGAAACGTAGATAAATCGATGGTGTTAAAACTAATTATCCCAGGTTCCATCGGAGCTTTTGTAGGAGCCTGCTTTCTAAGTAATTTACCTGGAGATGCAGTAAGGCCTTACGTTTCAACATTCTTATTGCTCCTAGGAGTTTATGTGTTATTTCGTTTTTTATTTACGTTTAAAACAAACGAAGAAAAGAGCACCAAACCTTTATCGACGAAGCAGTCCATTCCGTTGGGATTAATTGCTGGATTTGCTGATGCTACAGGAGGAGGAGGCTGGGGGCCGATAGCAACGCCTGTATTGCTAGCTAAAAAAGGCACAACAGCCCGGAAAGTCGTTGGAACCGTGGATACAAGTGAATTTGCTATTGCCGTCTCGGCTACACTTGGCTTTTTAATTTCTCTTGGCTGGGAGCAGGTAAACTGGTTCTGGGTAGGCGCCCTTATGATTGGCGGAATTATCGCGGCTCCGATTGCTGCATGGTTTGTTCGTATTATCCCGGCTCACTTGCTTGGTTCACTTGTTGGTGGATTTATCATTTTAACAAATGCTCGAACACTCTTAAACACATGGGTATCCAGCAGCTCAACTCAGATAGCTGTATATGCATTCATACTTATTGTGTGGGCCGCAGCGATCATTTACTCACTGTTACAAGGAAAAAAATATAATCAAAATCGAAACGTAGAAGTTTCGTAATAAAGAGGATGGAATAAAAGTAGCTTAGTTAAAGGAAGATCTGAACGCATTTGATTCTTGATGGAGAATCAAATGCGTTCAGATTTTTTTATGGTTAGAGTGAAGGTAGTTTCATGTATGTAATGGTTTCTAGCTGTTGGTTGGAGGGCAAGGCGAGGACTCCTGCGTGAAAAGCGGAACAGATGAGACCCGGCAGGAGCGGCCGCCCTCGGAAAGCGCAGCCTTGTACGGAAATCAACAGCGGTGTAACAAGGGATCCATGCTAGCGTATTATCCCATTTGTTCGTCTTTAGATTGGGGTGATTTCGTTATGTCTCAATCTCTTTTATTATTTGAATTCCATAAAATAGAGAAGCGTAGATATTTTTTTTGCGTCTTATGATACAATAGACGAGTTCATTCATGAGTGGGAATACTTTCTAACACATATAAAATTCATTGAATCGTCGAGGTGTGAAGAGTAAGTGGTCTATTTTATTTTAGTATTAGTAGCAGCTATCGAAGTAATTGTCTTATTGATTAATCGACCTGTATTTGCAAACATTCCGTATGTTCAAGTATATATTGTTCCTTTGTTAGTAGTAATTGTCATCACGATGTTGCTTTCGCGAAATCCAAAGAGATTTATGCGGTGGTTTAAACAAGGGCTTATTACGATTTCAGTCGTTGTGCTTGTATTCGTACCGGTTCTCTATGCTAAAAATCTCCCGCTGTATGGTTATAATGAAGCAAAAAAAATGCTTGCGCAAAGAGAACAGCTCTTGCTAAGTCAGTTCCAAAAAGGAAAATACGTATATCCAGCAAAAGACAGCCCTAAAAAATACCGTTATCTATTTAAAGTCAATCGTGGAAACGGCATGCTTGAATATGTATTCGACCCATACACAGGCGGTTATGAAGTTGTGACAGATGTGATAAAAAAATAAAGGTTTAGCTTATTTAAAGCTAAGCCTTTTAATATGAGAAAAATTGAAACTTTTTGAAAATCTGTACGTATTTATTAAAGAACGTTCACAAAAAAGTCACAAAAGGAGTTGCATAATGGGAAAGTTAGAATACCGACTGCTAAAGCCTGATGATACATTTGTATCTATTTATCACTATCAATCTATTGAACTTGAACAAATTTTAGCAAGAAGAGAATGCGAATTTTTTGTTAAAGAAGGAGTAACGTATAAACAAACTTCATCTGCAGTCGAAGATGATATACATATTATTTATGTAAAAGAACATGAACATGGACCGAAAGAGCAAGCAGAAGATGATCACAGAGAGATTACATTAGAAGTCCGCGAACTGAATTCTCTTCGAGGACATCCGATTTTATTCGTCTCTTCATTTTATACGCATTTGGACGTATTAAGCTATATCGGAACAGTTTATACATACTACAATGGATGGGAATGGGAAAGAGACTCTGCGGAAATTGATGAAGATCGCAGCGTGTACAGTTTATATGTAACAAAAACAGGCGTAACGTATGAAGGGGGAAAGGCGTAATGTCAAAAACAAAAAAAATGATGGCCGGGGTTTTGACCACAGCTTTAATGACATCGCTCGTTGCCTGTGGTTCAACTGATCAGGCAAGACCAGCTAAACCGAAAGATAAATCGTGTGACAAGTGGAAATGGGATGAAGATACCCAGACGTACTACTGTTCAGATTCTTCTTCTTCCCACAGCGGCTCATATTATCACGGAGGCCGCTACTACGGCTCTAAAAAACAACTGACCTCATCATCGGCCTATAAATCATTTAAATCAAGCAGCTCGTATAAATCTGGAATTGGGAGCGGCTCTAAAGGCGGTTTTGGCGGGTAATGCATAAAGAAAAGCGAGAAATGTTTTATAAAGAAATTGAAGATTTTTGGCACGATTTATACGGAACAGAGTATGCTCTTTATGACGTACATATAGAGTCTTCTCATATCATTGATTCTATTAAAGAAGCTTCAAATCAAATTGGGGAATTATTTTTTAAAACTGCACCTTTACTTCGTTCGTTAGATGATCAGACGCTTTTTTCTTTAGGATTTCCAAAAGACAGCCTCCCGTACCTACGACTGAAAACGATGGAAACAGAAAGTGTGATTTCGCGCCTTGATTTTGCTGTTACGACTGATCAAATCAAGCTTTTAGAACTAAATGCGGATACGCCTACGTTCATTAAAGAATTATTTCATGTAAATGAGTTAGTCTGTCGTCATTTTCAAGTGCAAAACCCTAATAAGCTTGAGGAAGAAAAGCTTGCTTTAGCATTAAAACACGCCATTTTTGAAGCTTATAACGAGCTCGATAGAACGAACTATCCAAACGTCGTTTTTTCTTCTCATGATACACATGAAGAAGATAAGCTAACGACTCTTTATTTAATGAAGCTAGCCGATGTAGATGCTACATACGTTCCATTATCGCAGCTTCGAATTGTCCCTTCCTCTACAGTGGAAGAAGGTGAACATATAGAAGCGGGCGTGTATGATCAATATGGACAAAAAATAGACGTACTTTATCGCCAAACTTATCCGCTTGAACATTTAATTGAAGATGAAGATCCGAGCACGCATGAAAAAGTCGGACACATGCTTTTAACATTGGCACAGCAAAAAAAAGTAGCCATAATCAACCCGCCTTCTGCATTTTTACTGCAGTCCAAAGCCGTGCAAGCACTCATTTGGGCTTTGTATGAACAACATCACCCTTTCTTCACTAAAGAAGAGCATCACATCATTGAAACGTACTTTTTACCAACGTATTTAGAAGAAGATCCATTTATTGAAAGAAAACAAGCATTTGTGAAGAAACCATCTTTTGGTCGTGAGGGAGATACCGTTGAAATTTATAATGAAGATGGAATCAAAATAGACGAAGATCAGCATAAAACATATCAAGAATACACGGCTGTGTATCAACAGTTTATTCCATTGCCAACTGCAACGATGAAGACTCAAACGCAAACAATAGAGGCTCATATCATGTACGGGTGCTTTTTATTAAATGGAAAAGCAAGCGCAGTAGGAATACGAGCTGGAAATCAAATTACGGATAACGAATCGTATTATTTGCCGATTGGATTAAAATGAAAAGGGGAATAAAAATGACACAATGGATTGATTGGGCTAGTATAGGGAGTTTTTTATCTCACGTAGCGGTAGGGTTAGGGCTATTATTTATCGGAGTTATGGTATTTGAATTAACAACAAAGTTTAATGACCGTGAACTCATAAAAAAAGGCAATGTGGCGGTTGCTTTGAAGTTATGGGGAAAAGGAATAGGGCTTGCTATTGTCATTTTTACTGTATGGAGCAACAGCTTAAATTTGGTAGATGCAACTCTTTGGGGAGTAGTAGGTATCATTACTCAAGTAGTGGCATATTGGGTTATTGAATTTATCATGACGCCTAAAACGAGCCTAGCCAAAAAAGTAGAAGAAGGAAATGTAGCGGTTGGAGTAACTCTTTTTGCAGCGTCGGTTGCCGTCGGCCTTATTGTGGCCGGAAGCTTAACATATTAAAAGAAGGCGATTCCTGTTTTACGGGGAATCGCTTTTTTTATGTCCCGATTGCTCGTGTTCACTTAGTAATAATGTACGTGTATTTTCACGATCGGCACGAACAATTTTTTGCTGTGTGTAAAGCGGAATGACAAAGAGCAAAATAAATAAAAAAACATAGCTCATTTTTGTTATCCTCCCATGTAAATTGTAAACGCCTGCTAATAGTGTGTGACAAACAATACGTAAATATAGCATATTTGATTGGATGAACTGGAAAAAATTGAGGGATACAAAAAGAATATAATCTTACCTTCAACAAAAACTAAAAGCAGTATAGAGGCACGTCTTTTATTAAGAAAGGAGTTGGGAAAAGTGAAAAGGTGGCTCATTTTGTGCTTAATGATTATAATCGCAGCTGGATGTGGACGCCCAGATGAAACGTCTCAACCGAGCATTTTCCTTATACCAGAAGGGTACAAAGGATGGGTTATGGTCGAATATGACAAAGATAACGGAAATCCCAGCAAGACAGAAGGAGACTACATTGTATTTAAAGTAAATGACCAGGGAGTCGGGAAAACCAAAACGCTTTTAAGCGGCGGCGGCTGGGCAAGAAATAAATATTTCTATGTAAATAAAAATGGAGAGCGAAAGCAATTGAAGCAGGGGAAGATGATTCATGGAACGACTCAAGGTAACAAAAATCATACGGTAACCTACTTTTTCGTCGGCACCGCAAAAGAGTTCGATAAGGCCGGAGACTATCGAAGAAAACTTACCGAAGAAAGTTCTTCGTAAAAAAAGAAACGTTGCCTCTTCGGCAATGTTTCTTTTCTATCTTCATTTGAATGTGCAAAAGACGGTGTCTTTTAAACGTTGAATTTCGTTTAATGCTTCTTTCTGCTTATGAATTACCCAATCTGGCAATGAATGTTCAACCGACAGCTCGTCGAAACAAGCCCCGCATGTTTTAACTTCAATATAAGATTCAATATACTGAAGGTGATCTAAGTTATAAGCCCAAAGTCGACGTTCAGGGCATATCGTTTCTAAGTAAAGCGGAAGCTGAAAAAAAGGATCTACTGCTTCAGAAAGTTCTAACGGTCCTTGACTATCAGCATTGGTTACGTCTAGATAACCGCAGTGAGGACACGTGCATGAGTGCGTTGACCCGCTCAATTTTTTATCCAGTTTTACAACTCGCGCACATAGTTCGCAGTTTGGACATTTTACTAAGATAAAATCAAGGAACTTATCTAAAAATTGTTGCTGTATTACTTGCTGATTTGTCATTTTTTGTACCTCTAACTGTCAAACTTTTTTTAGTTACGAAAATAAATCATGAAACCTACATACTATTCATAACACATGATGGGGGTTAAAACAACAAAAACCCTTTTCGACAGAAGGGTTGTATGATATAGTATGACAAATCAGAATAAATAAAGAAAAATGGTGAGAAAAAATGAGTCAAAACGAACAATGGACCTCAAAACTCGGCTTTATCTTGGCATCTGCCGGTTCCGCGATTGGAATCGGAGCCATTTGGAAACTGCCTTATGTAGCCGGAACAAGCGGAGGAGGGGCCTTTTTTTTACTGTTTATCTTGTTTACAGCAATTATTGGTTTGCCGCTTTTGCTTGCTGAATTTGTACTAGGTAGACATACACAAAAGGAAGCAATTCGTGCTTATGATGCAGTTGCTCCCGGTTCTCTATGGAAAGGAATCGGGTATTTAGGTGTGATTACATGCTTCATTTTATTATCTTTCTATAGTGTAGTAGGAGGATGGATTTTACAATATATTTTTGCAAGCGTCACGGGTCAGCTGAATGGAGTAAGTGACTACGGGAGTTTATTTAACTCGACCATTGCTAATCCAACAAGTGCTGTTATCTCTCAATTTGTTTTTCTTCTTTTAACAATTGTTGTAGTCGCAAGAGGCATTCAAAATGGTATTGAAAAAGCAAACAAAATTTTAATGCCTGCTCTCTTTATTTTATTTATTATTATCATTATTCGTTCTTTAACATTAGACGGGGCGATGGAAGGCGTATCTTTCTTTTTGTATCCAGATTTTTCAAAGCTTACATCCCAAACCATTTTGTTTGCCATGGGACAAGCATTCTTTTCGCTTAGCGTAGGCGTTTCAGTTATGGTTACGTACAGTTCGTATCTATCTAAGCAGCAAAACTTGCCAAAATCGGCTATTTCAATTTCAGCGTTAAATATTTTGATTTCTTTACTAGCAGGACTGGCAATTTTCCCTGCGGTCTTCTCAATGGGTGTAAAACCGACGGAAGGACCAGGTCTTTTATTCATTGTATTGCCTTCTATTTTTGAACAGCTTCCGTTCGGAATTGTGTTTCAAACTTTCTTTTTGGCGCTGTTTTTATTTGCCACTTTGACATCTGCGTTTTCGATGTTAGAAATTATTGTTGCTTCTTTAGCCAAAGGAGAGCAGCATAAGCGTATAAAGCTATCTTGGATTTCGGGCTTGCTAATCTTCGTGGTAGGAATACCTTCAGCGCTATCGTATGGTTTATTAAGTGACGTATCGATCTTTGGAAAAAGCATCTTTGACGCTTTCGATTTTCTTGTAAGTAATATCCTTATGCCACTAGGTGCTCTTTTAATCGCCATCTTTGTTCCTTGGAAAATGAAAAAAGATGTGCTAATTGAAGAATTTAAGCACGGTTCAACGAATGTGAAGCGCTGGTTCTCTTTATGGCTTCTTGCTATTCGATACATTGCACCTGTTTTAATTATCATTGTATTTCTTAATATGCTAGGCTTTATCTAACGAAAAAACGCTGTTAAAACGCTTGGTTTTAACAGCGTTTTTTTGAAGGAAGAGGAGGAGTATGATGCTTGATTTCTTGTATGATATGTTTGTAGGGGCAGGGGTATTTATTTTATTAATAATTCTGTTGCTAGTAGCGAGAACGTCAGGGAAACGCAAGAAATAGGCGGGTATAATTCCCAGTGTAAAAACCCCAAAAAAGACTAACACCACAGAATTAAACTATGATAATATATTATCCTATGAGCATAATCAATGCTCACATATGTTGTGATGAAGCGTTTTTTTAGAAAGAGGGATCATCTTGAGTGGAGAAGTTCTTGTCAAGATTTTATCTCAAGCGTATGAACAAAAAAAGACATTACCAATCGTCTCATTCTCGTCTTTTTTTGAACAAAAAAAGGTGGGCTTTCGTTTAAATAACGATGTGTCCGCTGATATTATCTACCATACGCTTATGTGTATTCAGAGAAAAATGTGTGTCCAAGATGTGTTAGTGGAAGTACTAAAAGTTGATAGTCCAAACAATGACGGGGCATTTTCTGATTGTGTATATATTTTAGCAAATGGTACAAAACAGCAAGTGAAAGAATGGGTTCAACCCTTACATCCTAAAAGAGTGAAACAAGGATATCAGCACGGGACACCCATTGATGCGCCACAGTTAAAAAATGACTACCACGTGTTTGCCGTTACTTGGTCATAAGCGTTTAACCCAAAAAACATCCTGCTGTCGCTGCAGGATGTTTTTTGTTAATAAGGATGAGCATCGTGACCTTTTTCATTAGCTTCTTCTACCGCATCAGCAGCTTTGTTGCTTCCTAAGGGTGAACCGCCTTCTTTTGGCAATTTCCCGTATGTAGGAGTCATTTCTGCTCCCATTTCAATTTCTAGGGAACCATCATCATGCATCAGAAGACCAATGCCATTTGCTACTCGATTGCCGTAGTCAAAATCACATTGAGTTAAAAGCTCAATCATCTTTGTTTGAACGGTATGGTGACAACATTTTAAGCCGTCTACTAAATTTTGAATAAGCTCATCACGTTCCCAGTCCTCTAGTAAACGATAGCGTTCACCAGCTTGCTTAAAGTCATTTGTACGATCAATTTTTTCTTTTTTTACATTTCCTTCAACATAAGGCTGATGAGGTTTTGGATGGTCATGCGCTTCTTGAAGACCTCCAAGAGAAGAAGGCTCATAATTCACGTGCGGGTTCTGACCTGGAGCAGCATCTACATGATAGGCCATTTGACCGTCGCGTTGATTTGTTGCTACATGTTTTTTCGGCGCGTTAATAGGCAGCTGCAAGTAGTTTGTTCCCACCCGGTGACGCTGCGTGTCGGAATAGGAAAACGTTCTTCCTTGCAGCATTTTATCATCAGAAAAATCTAGCCCGTCTACAAGTACACCCGTACCAAATGCGACTTGCTCCGTTTCAGCAAATACGTTGCTTGGATTTTTATCTAGGACCATTTTACCTACTGGGAGAAATGGAAATTGGTCTTCCGGCCAAATTTTCGTGTCATCAAGCGGATCAAAATCCAGTTCAGGATGCTCTCCATCTTCCATGATTTGTATACAAAGTTCCCACTCGGGGTAGTTACCGCTCTCAATCGCTTCATACAAGTCTTGAGTGGCGTGACTGATATTTTTAGCTTGAATTTCTTCTGCTTGCTTTTGGGTCAAATTTTTAATTCCTTGTTTTGGTTCCCAATGGTATTTCACAAGAAACGCATCGCCATCTTTGTTTACCCACTTATATGTATTAACACCGGAACCTTGCATTTGCCGATAGTTAGCAGGTATTCCCCAAGGTGAAAATAAAAAAGTAATCATATGCATAGCCTCAGGGGTGTGAGAAATAAAATCAAAAATACGCTCGGTATCTTGACGGTTTGTCACAGGATCGGGCTTAAAAGCATGAATCAAATCAGGGAATTTAATAGCATCGCGGATAAAAAATATTTTAAGGTTATTTCCTACTAAGTCCCAGTTTCCGTCTTCTGTGTAGAACTTTACAGCAAACCCCCTTGGGTCTCGCATTGTTTCTGGAGAGTCCTTTCCATGAGTTACGGTAGAAAATCTCACAAACACGGGCGTCTGTTTGCCTGCTCCTGAAAAAACTTTTGCGCGGGTGTATTTTTCAACGGGCTCGTCTCCAAGCTTTCCGTACGTTTCAAAATATCCGTGAGCTCCCGTTCCCCGGGCATGAACAACACGTTCCGGTATACGTTCACGATCAAAATGCGAAAGCTTTTCAATCAGCTGGTAATTTTCAAGAGTAGCAGGTCCTCTGTTGCCTACCGTTCGAGAATTTTGGTTATCACGAATGGGGTGACCTTGACGCGTCGTAAGCGTCTGCTCGTTTTCTCCGGCTGCATAGCGTTGGTCTTCCGAGTCACCTGATCCGCTAACATTTGTACCATGAATGCCTTTATGGCTCATAAAATAATCCTCCTTGTTTCAAACATAACAAGACTATTTTTTTCAGCCTTCGCTTTTTTATTCATTAATATGGAAACAATATAAATTTTTAGAAGAAAAGCTGTTTTACTAAAGAGGGGAACAAGTCCGCTAAACGAATAAATTTTAAAAAAGTTTCACATTTCAAAAAAAAATAAATTGTTTTTTTTGAAATATAAAGATAATGTTACGGGTGATTTTTTACCTATTATTAGTGTAGGAAAAGGAATAATATTGGAATATATTAGCTTTTTTGTCGAACTTATTAAGTGTTAAACGACAATAAACTACGACAATATACACCATACAGCTGCGCTACTGTCGTTTCCTGTAACATAAATGTAATATTAGTGATGTTATTTTGTAATAATGTGTTGTTACAATGTAAACGTCTTATAGATTAGTAGATTATGGCATTGGAGGAACCTTTTTTTATGAAAAAGTTGATATATTCGTTAGCGTTATGTGGATCTTTAACAGTAGTACCTACAATTAGTGAAGCTGCTTTAGGAGATGCTACGCTACACCCAGGAACAAGTAATTCAGATGTGAAAGAATTACAGCAAAAATTAAAAAACAAAGGTTATTTTACATACGGTACAACAACAAACTATTACGGTTCAATCACGACTAGCGCAGTAAAGTCGTTTCAGCGTGCAAATGGTTTATCTGCAGATGGTATTGCAGGTCCATCTACATTTAATAAGCTGCTAGGAAGCGGAAGTTCATCAATTAGCTCAAGTTCATTGCTGCGCGTTGGTTCAACTGGACCAAACGTACAATCTTTACAGCAGCAGCTAAAGAATAAAGGCTATTTTAAAGGGACTACGACTCAATACTTCGGTTCAATTACAAAAAATGCAGTAATGGCATTTCAACGTGCAAACGGACTGTCTGTGGACGGAATTGCGGGTCCAGCTACGTTAAGTAAATTAAAAAATGGCGGTTCTAGCGCTTCAACTGGTGGTTCTAGCTCTAGCAACTCAACTATTTTACGTCAAGGTATGAAAGGTTCAGCAGTAAGCAGCCTTCAGCAAAAACTAAAAAATAAAGGTTACTTCTCAGCTGGTGTAACAGGCTACTTTGGCTCAATTACAACAAGTGCAGTAAAATCATTTCAACGTGCAAATGGTTTATTAGTAGACGGAGAAGCGGGTCCAGATACGCTGAATAAATTAAATTCAAGCAGCTCTAGCAGCTCAAAACCTTCAACATCAACAGGAAGCAGCACAAGCTCAAGCTCAGCTTCAAAAGTTATTTCATATGGTAAACGTTTTATGGGAACACCTTATGTTTGGGGTGGAGCTGCGCCTGGAGGCTTTGATTGCAGTGGTTACCTTAACTATGTATATCGCAATGCAGTAGGTGTAAGTCTTCCTCGTACAGTTGCTAGCATCTATCAAACTGGTACGCGTGTAAGTTCACCTCAGCCTGGCGATATCGTTTTCTTTGAAACGTACCAACCAGGAGCTAGTCATGCTGGAATTTATATCGGGAACGGTCAATTCATGCATGCAGGTTCTTCAACAGGCGTGACAATCACATCACTAAGCAACTCTTACTGGTCAAAACGTTACTTAGGAGCAAAGCGTTACCTATAAGAGTGTAACAAAAAGGAGTAGTTGCAGAACTATTCCTTTTTTCTATGCAACATAAACGTAAAAGTAGGAAATTTTTGCGCGATTTGGTATGATAACTAGGGAACAAATAAAAGGAGTGTATAACATGGCTATTGTAGATGTAACCATTATTCCGGTAGGTACGGAAACGCCAAGCGTGAGTCAGTACGTAGCTGATATTCAAAAAGTGTTGGCCAAGCATGAAGATGAAATTACATATCAATTAACCCCTATGAATACATTGATTGAAGGGGAATTAAGCACGCTGCTAAAAATTGTTCAAGAGATGCATGAAGTACCTTTTGAAAATGGTATTCAGCGCGTATGTACAAATTTACGAATTGATGATCGCCGTGATAAAGAAAATCATACGATGGCTGGGAAATTACAATCAGTACAGTCTAAATTAAAAGCAAAATAAATAATATGCAATACAATACAAAACGCTTGAGTATCCACTCAGGCGTTTTGTATTGTATTTATACTTAATTAGCATGCACAAGAGAAAAAATTTGAAAAGCTACGCGCAGCCGAAGGGTTTCCTCTGACGTGTGAATAGGTCTTTTTAATAATTCTTCGCATTTTTCAATTCGATAGATCACCGTGTTCCGGTGAACGAATAACTGCTTAGCAGTCTCTGAGATTTGGCAATTGGAATTTAGATATGTTTCAAGCGTGTCAAGTAAGATGGAGCGATCTTTCTTGTCGTACTGCAGCAAACCTTCTAATGTTTGAGAATAGTAATCTTGTAAATCGTTTGCTGGAAGCAACCTCAGCAGTTCTTTAAACTGTTTTGGCTGATAAAATTGAATAAGCTTCGACTGATCTTTAAAATGGATGGTTTCAAGAGCTTCAACAGCTTCTTTATATGAGTCAGCGATTGTAAGTAGGGATTGGCTTTGGTTTCCAACTCCAAATGACATTCGCTTATCGTAGTGACGGTAAACAGCTTCCTGCAAGCGATGCAAGCATTCTATAATCATAGGTTGAGAATGAGGTGTAAACAAAAGAATATAAAGATTGTCATAGAAAAACAAAACGGCCTCTGTATGACCTGTTGATAACTCATATTGAAGGAGCTCATAGATCATATCATCATCGCTGTAAGGCGTGAATGTAGAGTGGATTTTCCCGACGGCGCAAATATAGCTGTTTCCTGCTGATAAGCCCATCATCTGTGCTTGAAAGGAAGCATCTTCAAGCGTTTTATAATAATTGTTAACAAGCTGATTGAAAAAATCGTTTTTTCGTCGCCGTTCAGCTTCATACAAAGCCTGCTGTCTCATCATTTCGAAGGATAAAACGTTTGTCGCTTGTTCAATCGTTAGGAGCGCTGAATCGGATAAAGAAACTTGGTGTTCAATAAGTAAATAACTGTACTTTCTTGTATGAGTAGCAATCGGAAAAAGCGTAACGGTTTTTTTGGTGTGTAAAAAGGAAAAGGTTGTATATTTTGACGTTCGTAAAAACAGCTGCTTAGCGCCCGCTACCGCTTCTTCCATCGGGAGTGGAAAGGGTTCGCGTTTGTTTGTATAAAAGAGTTCATGGCCATGGGTATCAAAAAGGGCAACGTGAGCATTGCATAACGTTTGAATAGATTGCATAATTTTCTCAATGCCTTTTCCTTGTAAGATGTACGAGGAAAATAGCTGATGTGTGACCATCGCTTGCTGAAGCTCGGCTGTTTTTTTATCTAAAATAAAGCTGAGAGATTCGTTAATAACTGCGCCTAACGTTTCGTCCGTTTGGAAATCAATGATCGGAAAGTGAAGTTCATCAGCTAGCTGACAAATAGAAGCAGGAACGTGTTCGAAAAAGCGCTTCGTTTTGATGGCCAATCCTGCACATTTCTTTTTAGCCATTCCTTCTACAAGTTTTGCTAAGCTTTCTTCATGTTCTTTGAAATGATAACCCGTTGTAATTAAAAATTCTCCTTCTTTTAAAAAAGATAAAATATCGGGTGCGTCCATCATATTGACGTTATGTACTTTGCGGGTGACTCCTTTTTGCCCGGCTACTACAGATGCTTTTTCATAAATTGGAATGCGTAAAAGAGTTTGTAGTTCCATTATTCATTACTCCTTTTGTTAAAAATTCTCACATTTCCCTGCGCATATCTTTATCTATCTTTTATTTTATAAGAAAGTTTAGTTAAAATAAATAAAATTTTCAGAAAAAAATGTATAAATTGTTAATGAAGAAGTGTATTCAATCCTGTAAGATAAAATAAATAACATATAATGTTAGAAAAAGTGACGTATATAAGACTTTGTATATTTAGTGATAATAGCCAAAAAAACACTAAATCATTGTAGGAAGTGTCAATGAAAACAATCAGTCATTTTCTTAAAATGAAGATAGCAGGAGGGATAGCAATGGTTGCAGATATGACGGGAAAATCTAAGCTTTGTCAGCAAATCGAAGAAAACGTTAGCTGGTTGTCACAGTTTGGGTTAGATGAAAAAGAAGGCGTTACGAGGCTTTTATATACCGAACAGTGGAATGCAGCTCAAAAAGCATTGGAAGAAAAAATGAAGGGACTTCACCTCAAAACGTATTACGATGATGTAGGAAATTTATTTGGACGGTTGCAAGGAACGGGTTCAGAACAACAAGTTATTTTAACAGGATCCCATATCGACACCGTGATAAACGGAGGAAAGTATGACGGGGCGTTTGGTGTTGTGGCAGGTATCATTGCTCTGCAGTACCTATATGCGCATTACGGCTCCCCTACAAAAACCTTAGAGGTCGTATCACTTTGTGAAGAAGAAGGTAGCAGATTTCCTCTTACGTATTGGGGATCAGGTAATATGAATGGATTACACAGCAAAAGTGATGCAAAACATGTTATAAATAAAGAAGGGGTTAAGCTGGATGACGCAATGAAACAGCTTAATTTCGGAAAAGGCCTCCACAGCGAGCCATACCGCACGGACATCGCTTCTTTTATTGAACTGCATATCGAACAAGGAAAGCAGCTTGAAATGTCTCGTTGCGATATCGGAATTGTTTCTAGTATCGTCGGGCAGAAACGATTTACAGTATCTGTTAAAGGTGAAAGTAACCATGCGGGCACAACCCCGATGAACATCAGAAAAGATGCATTTTATGTGAGCTGCAAACTTGCTAAAGCATTTATTGAATTGAGCGAAAAATATCATAACGCTTTATACGTAACGGTTGGCAAAATTACACTTTCTCCAAATGCACCGAATGTAATACCAGGATATGTAGAATTCACGGTCGATATAAGACATCATGAATATGAGGTTTTACAAGAGGCAGAACGAGAAATGAAGGAAATTATAAAGCGAACAGCAGGGGATTTAGAAGTGAATATCGACTGCTGGATGGATGAAAAACCTGTCGCCATGAGCGAAGAATTATCTGAACTTTCCAAAATTATTTCCTCGGAAAAGAATATCTCCTCCCGAGAATTAGTAAGCGGTGCAGGACACGACTCGCAGGTATTCGGACGAAGAGTTCCCACATGTTTGTTATTCGTACCGAGCCAAGATGGAATCAGCCATTCCCCAAAGGAATTCACCAAAGGAGAACAGTTAGAAAAAGGAGTAAAGGTCTTAATAGAACTATTATATAAACTTGCCTACTAGGAGGAATTTGACATGACTATAACAAAACAGCTTCATACACCGCCGCGTACGATTATGACACCCGGACCCGTAGAAGCAGATCCCCGCGTATTAAGAGCATTAGGAACACCTATTTTAGGTCAGTTTGACCCCGCATTTACGCACATTATGAACGAAACGATGGAAATGCTTCGTGAACTATTTCAAACCAAAAACAAATGGGCTTTTCCCGTTGATGGAACGTCTAGAGCTGGGATTGAAGCAGTTCTTGCAAGTGTAGTTGAGCCTGGAGATAAAGTATTTGTCCCGATTTTCGGCCGCTTCGGCTATTTATTAACGGAAATTGCCGAGCGCTACGGAGCTGATGTACACAATATTGAATGCGAGTGGGGAGAAGTGTTTGACCCTGAAACAGTTATCCATGAAATAAAAAAAGTGAATCCGAAAATTGTTGCAATGGTTCATGGTGAAACGTCTACAGGAAGAATGCAGCGGCTTAAAGAAATTGGTGCTGCATGCCGCAACCAAGATGTTTTATTTATCGTCGACGCAGTAGCCACTATTGGCGGTACGGATGTAAAAGTAGATGAGTGGAACATTGACGCATTGATTGCAGGTACACAAAAGTGTTTATCTGTTCCGTCGGGCATGGCACCTATTACGTACAATGATCGCATTGAAAAAATTATCATGGAACGCAAAAAAGTTGAAAAAGGAATCGCAACAAAAGCGGATGCTCAAACTGTTCGTCTGCGTCCCAATATTATCAGCAACTATTTTGATTTAAGTCAGCTTCAAGACTATTGGAGTGAGCGCAGGCTAAATCATCACACGGAAGCAACGTCCATGCTCTATGCTTTAAGGGAAGGGCTGCGCGTTATTTTAGAAGAAGGATTAGAGGAAAGATTTGCAAGGCATCGTCTCCATGAAAAAGCACTTGTAGCCGGTATTAAAGCAATGGGATTATCGTTATTCGGAGATGAGCATTCAAAAGTTCCAACCGTTACTTGTGTTTTAATTCCCCCAGGTATTGACGGAGAGACAGTTCGTTCTACGCTTCTTGAACAATTTGGGATTGAAATTGCAAGTTCTTTTGGGCCGATGCACGGAAAAATATGGCGTATCGGTACAATGGGATACAGCTGTCGAAAAGACAACGTTCTATTTACATTGGCTGGTCTTGAAGCAGTGCTTATTCGAAACGGGGCAAGCGTGAATGCAGGTGCTGCTTTGCAAGCAGCATTAGAAGTTTACGAGGAAGAAGTAGCGTTGTCTAGCCTGTAGAGATTCGTTTTATTCATCATATAAAGAAAAGAGGAGATTTTCTATGAGTGAATACTTTTTTACACACCCCTATGCATCGCAGCGTACGTGTACGTTTGGAAAAAACGGAATGGTAGCAACCAGTCAGCCTCTTGCTGCTCAGGCGGGTCTTGAAATGTTGAAAAAAGGAGGCAATGCGGTAGATGCTGCTATTGCCTCCGCGGCTTGTTTAACGGTTGTAGAGCCTACGTCAAATGGAATTGGCGGAGACGCATTTGCTCTTGTGTGGATAAATGAAGAGCTATACGGACTCAACGCGAGCGGTCCTGCTCCTGCTTCTATCTCTATTGAGGCTCTGCGTGCCATGGGGATAAAAGAGATGCCCGCTCGCGGTTTTGTTCCTGTTACGGTCCCAGGTGCCCCGAGTGCGTGGGTAGAACTGTCAAAACGCTTTGGGCGGCTATCGTTAAAAGAAGTGCTGCAGCCTGCTATTTCATATGCACAAGAAGGCTTCCCAATCTCTCCGATTTTAGGGTACAATTGGGAACGAGCGTTTGAACGATTTACACACGCGTTAAAAGGTGACGAATATAAGCACTGGTTTGAGACGTTTGCCAACAATGGATCAGCTCCTAAAGTAGGTGAAGTGTGGCGATCACCGGACCATGCTGCTACGCTGCTTGAAATTGCCGAAACGAATGGAGAATCTTTTTACAGAGGGGATTTAGCTGATAAAATAGCAGCTTTTTCGAAAAAATACGGCGGATTTTTAGCAAAAGAAGATTTAGCAGCTTTTAAAGCAGAGTGGGTGAAGCCAATTTCAACTTCTTACCGAGGATATGATGTGTGGGAAATTCCGCCTAACGGCCAAGGCCTTATTGCACTTTTAGCTTTAAATACGCTAAAAGGCTTTTCTTTCGATGCCAAAGATTCTGTCGATACATATCACAAGCAAATTGAAGCCATGAAGCTAGCGTTTGCAGATGGACAAAAATTCATTACAGATGCTGATAAAATGACAGTAGCAGTTGAAGATTTGTTGAATGATTCTTATGCAAACAAGCGCAGAGGACTGATTGGTGAAAAAGCGCTTATTCCCGAAGCCGGACAGCCGTCTCATAGCGGCACGATCTATTTAGCGACAGCTGATGGAGAAGGAAACATGGTATCATTCATTCAAAGTAATTACATGGATTTTGGCTCAGGACTTGTCGTACCTGATACGGGCATATGCCTGCAAAACCGCGGGCATAATTTTTCGTTAGACCCACAGCACCATAACCGATTAGAGCCAGGAAAACGGACCTATCATACCATTATTCCTGGATTTTTAACAAAGAATAAAAGTGCTGTAGGTCCATTCGGTGTAATGGGCAAATTCATGCAGCCTCAAGGACATGTGCAAGTCGTCATGAATATGATTGATTTTCATCTAAATCCTCAGGCAGCTTTAGATGCACCAAGATGGCAGTGGATTGAACATAAAAAGGTTCTTGTGGAAAAAGAAATGCCTTCACATATTGTAGAAGCATTAGAACGCAAAGGGCATGATATTCATGTGGCTACGAGCAGACATACGTTTGGAAGAGGGCAGATTATTTTGAGAGATGAACAAACCGGCGTATTATACGGCGGCACAGAAGCGCGAACAGACGGAGCGGTCGTTGCTTATTAGATCATAGAGAAAGGAGCGCGAGAAATGCGACAATTGGATATTTTTATAGCGTTTTTTCGCTCAGGTATGCTCGGCTACGGAGGAGGACCTTCAGCTATTCCACTCGTAAAAAAAGAAGTGGTCGATACGTACAAATGGATGGATGACGATGAATTTGGCGATTTGTTAGCAATCGCCAATACGCTGCCTGGGCCTATTGCTACAAAGCTGGCTGGATACATCGGCTATCGAGTCGGCGGTATTTTGGGTCTCGGGACAGCTTTATTTGCAGCCGTTATTCCAACCGTTTTTTTAATGGTATTGCTGTTAACAACTTTAACGCAATTTAAAGATCAGCCGTGGGTTATGGGCATGACCAAAGCAGTTGTTCCTGTAGTGGGAGTTATGCTCGCGGTTATGACGTGGGACTTTTTTAAAAAATCAACATCTGGTTTAGGGTGGACGCCAGCTATTATCTTACTGATTATTAGCTTAGGATTAATGGAATTTGCCCATATCCATCCAGCGGTCATTATTATTGTTCTTATGGCGGCAGCTTGGATTCCGCTAAAACGAAAAGGAAAAAAAGGCGAAAGTGCTGAACACAAGCAGAAGAGGGAATCGGTATGATTTATATTCAGCTATTTATGGCGTTTTTTGTTTCAAATATTTTAGGCTATGGAGGCGGACCTGCGTCGATTCCGCTTATTCAAAAAGAAGTCGTAGATCGCTACCATTGGCTTACCGTCAAAGAGTTTAGTGAAATGCTGGCAATTGGAAATGCGCTTCCTGGTCCGATTGCAACAAAAATGGCGGGGTTTATCGGATATCAGCAGGCAGGGATTTTAGGCTCTGTGATTGCTCTTTTTGCAACGATTGCTCCATCGGTTTTACTTTTAGTTATTTTACTTCGAATATTATTTAAGTATAAAGATTCGCCAAATGTTAAGAAAATGACGAACTACATTCGTCCCGTTATCGCCATTTTACTGGGCTTGATGGCGTATGAATTTTTTATGAATTCATACGGTGATTCAGGTATATGGCAAACTTTATTTTTAGTAGTAGCCAGCTTTCTTTTATTGGAAAAATTACGTGTGCATCCAGCGTTCGTTATTGTCGGAGCACTCGTATACGGAGCTGTTTTTCTTGCTTAAATGAAGCTCTCAAATAATGAGAGTTTTTTTGTGTAAAAGAGACGAAAAGAGGGGAAGTCATGGTTGAAAAAGCAGCGCTAGAAAACGTTCAGGATTTGGTTAAACTGCGAATGTTGCTCATGAAAGAACTGGGAGAATTAAACGGGAACGAGGAGCTGTTTCAAAAAGCTACAGAAGAATATTTTACTGCAAATATAAATAATCCAAATAGCTATACGGCTATTTTAAAAGCGGAGGGAGAAATTGTATCAGCAGGAAGCATCGTCTTTTTTATACGTCCGCCTTCACCGAGTAACCTCCAAGGAAAAGAAGCATATGTTATGAACATGTATACAGCTTTTGATCACCGAAAGCACGGCTACTCTTCAGCTATTTTAAAGCATTTGATGCAGTACTGCCAAAAAAGTGGTGTAAATCGAATATGGTTAAATGCTTCTTCCGCTGGAAAAAGCTTGTATCAAAAACATGGGTTTATTGAATGTGAATCTGAAATGGAATACAAGTTTGAAAAAAATTAGAGCAGCAAAACTCTTGATAGAGATGGGTTTGAAGGAGCTATGGTTTTTAAAAAATAAAAAAAATTGATAAAAAGTGTTGACGAAGATAAAAAAACCATTCATAATACAAATCAACATCACACAACATTACACACAACTTGGAAGCGACAAACAGTTTCAAACGATCGGAACTGATTATCCAAGTACACATACATAGTCAATACTGAGCGTTGATAGGAGCACTAGTAGAAAAAATTTCCCTGTAACAGAGAGCTGACGGTTGCTGCGAGTCAGAACACAAATTTTTTCGAAGTACATTCCTTGAGCATCTTTTCCGAGTAGGAAAAGACGGCCTGGCCGTTATTTTAATGAAGAGGCAAGCAAAATGCTTGCAACTAGGGTGGTACCGCGAATTTTCGTCCCTACTGACTCTTAAGAAAAATCTTAAGGGTGAGTAGGGACTTTTTGTATTTCGGTCCATTATAATTTTATATCCATTACAAGCGATGAAAAGAGCATAGTAGCAAAATCTTCCCTGTATTCAGAGAGCTGATGGTTGGTGCGAATCAGTACAAAAGAGATTGCGAATTACATTCTTGGAGCTTTCTTTTGGCGATAGTCAAAAGCGGCAATAGCCGTTATCTTAATGAAGAGGCAAGCAATGCTTGCAATTAGGGTGGTACCGCGATCAATTCGTCCCTACTGATACAATCAGTAGGGACTTTTTGTATATCCGCATAAGCGGCTGTGTAGGTGTAAAACGGATTTTTCAATACAAACTAAACGAGAAGATCCGTTCAAGGTTATAAAATCAAAGGAGGATTTTTAAAATGACAAAATCACTAGAACAATTACGAGGACAAATCGACGAAATAAATTTAGAAATTTTAGAATTATTAAATAAACGAGGTGAAATCGCACAAGAAATCGGAAAAGTAAAAGGTACACAAGGTGTGAATCGCTTTGATCCAGTGCGTGAACGTAAATCGTTAGATCAAATCTTAGCTAACCATAATGGACCATTCGAAGCTTCAACAATTCAGCATATTTTCAAAGAAATTTTCAAAGCAAGCTTAGAGCTTCAAGAAGACGATCACCGCAAAGCACTTCTTGTATCTCGTAAAAAGAAATCTGAAGATACAATCGTTGACATCAACGGTACAAAAGTAGGACCTGGAAATTTAGAATTTGTAATGGGACCATGTGCAGTAGAAAGCTACGAACAAGTAAAAGAAGTGGGCTTAGCCCTTAAAGAACAAGGCATTACGTTAATGCGCGGCGGAGCGTTCAAACCACGTACATCACCTTACGATTTCCAAGGTCTTGGAGTGGAAGGGTTAAAAATCTTACGTCAAGTAGGCGATGAGCTAGGCCTATCAATTATCAGTGAAATTGTTTCTCCTCAAGATATTGAAACGGCTCTAGACTACGTAGATGTGATTCAAATTGGTGCACGTAACATGCAAAACTTCGAGCTATTAAAAGCTGCAGGTTCTGTAGACAAACCGATTCTTTTAAAACGTGGATTGGCAGCAACAATTGAAGAATTCATTAACGCTGCTGAATACATTATGTCTCGCGGAAATGGAAACATTATTCTTTGTGAACGCGGTATCCGCACATACGAACGTGCAACACGCAACACATTAGATATCTCAGCTGTTCCAATCTTGAAAAAAGAAACGCATTTACCAGTTGTAGTAGACGTAACGCATTCAACAGGACGCAAAGACTTATTATTACCATGTGCAAAAGCAGCGATTGCTATCGGCGCAGATGCTGTAATGGCAGAAGTTCATCCAGACCCAGCGGTAGCACTATCAGATTCAGCACAGCAAATGAACATTCCTGAATTCCACAAATTCATGGAAGAATTAAAAGGTGCAGCAGTAAAATTATCTTAATTTCATAGTGATACAGTGATAAGAAACTAGTAGCAAACATTTCCCTGTCTCAGAGAGCTGACGGTTGGTGGAAGTCAGTACACAAATGTGAGCGAATTACACTCTTTGAGTACTCTTTTACAGAGCGGTCAGCAGATCGTTAACAATTCGAGGTGGCAAGCAATGTTTGCAACTAGGGTGGTATCGCGAGAAAAACTCGTCCCTATGACATAGGGGCGAGTTTTTTTATTTTTTATAACAGAAAGGAATCGATAATATGAGATATTTAACAGCAGGAGAATCGCACGGACCTCAATTAACAGCGATTATTGAAGGAGTACCGGCAGGGCTTGAATTAACAGCCGAACATATTAATGAAGATTTAGCAAGAAGACAAAAGGGACATGGGCGCGGACGCCGCATGCAGATTGAAAAAGATCAAGTTCAGATTAAAGGCGGGGTTCGCCACGGTGAGACGCTTGGTTCACCCATTGCTTTAGTCGTTGAAAACAAAGATTTTACTCACTGGAGAAATATCATGGGTGCTGATCCAGTTGATCATGATGAAGAAGTAAAGCGACAAATTACAAAACCTCGTCCAGGTCATGCGGATTTAAATGGAGCGATTAAATACGGTCACAGAGATATGCGAAACGTATTGGAACGTTCATCTGCTCGTGAAACGACGGTGCGAGTAGCCACAGGCGCAGTTGCCAAACAAGTACTAAAAGCTGTAGGCGTAAATATTGCGTGTCACGTGCTTGAAATCGGCGGTGTGAAAGCTGAAAAAACGGCATATGAGTCACTGACAGAACTTCAGGAAAAAACAGAAGCGTCACCTGTTCGCTGTTTAGATGAAGAAGCAGGACAGAAGATGATGAAAGCAATCGATGATGCAAAAGAAAATGGAGACAGCATTGGTGGCGTAGTGGAAGTAGTAGTAGAAGGAATGCCTACTGCAGTGGGAAGTTACGTGCACTATGATCGTAAGTTAGATTCAAAGCTAGCTGCTGCTATTATGAGCATTAACGCGTTTAAAGGCGTTGAAATCGGCGTAGGCTTTGAAGCAGCTCGCAGACCGGGAAGCGAAGTCCATGATGAAATTCTATGGGATGAACAAAACGGCTATACGCGTAAAACGAACAATGCAGGAGGTTTAGAAGGAGGCATGACAACAGGGATGCCGATTGTTGTGCGAGGCGTCATGAAACCTATTCCTACCTTATACAAGCCGCTGCAAAGTGTAGATATTGATACAAAAGAACCATTTGCTGCAAGTATTGAACGCTCAGACAGCTGTGCAGTACCGGCGGCAGCGGTTGTAGCAGAATCAGTGATTGCTTGGGAACTAGCATCTGCTATTATCGATCAATTTGGGGCAGATCGAATTCAGTTAATTCAAGAAAACGTAAAAAAACATGAAGAATACGCAAAGCAATTTTAATGAATAGAGGAGAATGAAAGGTGAAAACACGTGTATTACTTATTGGCGTCGGCCTTATTGGAGGATCATTAGCGCTAGCTATGAAGAAGCATCGTCACGTCATAGTCGTTGGAGCTGATATCAATACAAATGAAGTACAAGTAGCCAACCAGCTAGGTATCGTTGATTATGTAGCTGAAGATATAAAAACAGAAGCAGCCCAAGCAGATTATATCGTGCTTGCTACTCCAGTAGAGTACACGACAGCATGGATACACGACCTTTCTACTTGGAAGCTTAAAGAAACGGTTATCGTAACGGATGTCGGAAGTACCAAAGGTGAAATTATGAAAGCAGCCGAAGCGCTGAATAAGAAACGTATTTCATTTATTGGGGGGCATCCGATGGCTGGTTCTCATACGAGCGGTGCAGTCAATGCACGAGCGGATTTATTTTGTTCGGCGCGCTATATTTTAACGCCGTTTGAAAATGAGCAAAAAGAAAAAATAGATGCGCTTATGCATTTGCTAGAGCCTACAGGTGCACAATTTGTACCGCTTGATGCAGCTACTCATGACCAAATCACTGGAGTTGTCAGTCATTTACCTCATGTGATTGCGACCAGTCTTGTAAGACAAGTAAAAGGATATTCAGCACAGAATCATCTTGTCACGGAAATGGCAGCAGGCGGTTTTCGAGATATTACGAGAATTGCTTCAAGCAATCCTCATATGTGGAGAGATATACTAAAACAAAACCGTTCTATGCTTTTAACATTGCTTGATGACTGGATGAAAGAAATGGAACAAGTAAAACTATTAGTAGAAAAAGGTGACGGTCACGAATTATTTGATTACTTTTCAGATGCCAAAGAATTTCGTGATTCGCTTCACGCATAAAAGGAGAGACATATTGTGACAGTAAAAGCTTTACGAGGAACGATTCAAATTCCAGGAGATAAATCCATTTCTCACCGTTCCGTTATGTTTGGTTCAATCGCAGAAGGAACAACAACGATTAACGGGTTTTTGCCAGGTGACGATTGCCTTAGCACCATTTCCTGCTTTCAAAAACTAGGTGTAGATATTCAAATGATTGATGAACAAAGCGTCGTAGTCAAAGGAAAAGGGATACAAGCTCTAAAAGAGCCATCTGATATTTTAGATGTTGGAAATTCGGGCACAACGATTCGCCTTATGATGGGGATTTTAGCAAATACACCCTTTCATTCAACATTGATTGGAGACGAATCCATTGCCAAACGCCCCATGAAGCGTGTGACCGGTCCGCTTCGTGATATGAATATTCATTTAGACGGTCGAAAAGATGCTAATTTTACACCGCTTGTTATTCGAGGTGGGCAAGCAAAAGGTATACACTATACATCTCCCGTTGCAAGCGCACAAGTAAAATCAGCTATTTTACTTGCTGGACTGCAGGCGGAAGGAACAACTTCTGTAACGGAACCGGCGAAATCACGTGATCATACAGAACGTATGCTAGAGGCATTTGGTGTTAAAGTCGAAGAAGAAGGCTTAACGGTTTCAATTGAAGGCGGTCAAACGTTAAGAGGAACGCATGTAGAAGTGCCTGGTGATATTTCGTCAGCTGCATTCTTTTTAGTAGCGGGGGCTATTATTGCAAACAGCCGCATTGAAATTCAAAAAGTTGGGATGAATCCGACTCGAACGGGTATTTTAGATGTGCTTTCAAATATGGGCGCTTCGATCGAGACAGTCAAAGAAACAAAAGAAACAGCGGAACCCTATGCAGATTTAGTTGTAGAAGCTTCTCACTTAAAAGGTACAGAAGTAGGCGGAGACTTAATTCCACGCCTAATTGACGAAATCCCAATTATTGCACTAGCTGCCACACAGGCAGAAGGAATCACGGTTATTAAAGATGCTGCAGAGTTAAAAGTCAAAGAAACAAACCGTATTGATACGGTAGTGAATGAGTTAACCAAAATGGGAGCTAACATTGAAGCAACGGAAGATGGAATGATTATTCACGGAGGTACAAAACTTCACGGAGCAAATGTAAACAGCCACGGAGATCACCGTATCGGTATGATGCTCGCTGTTGCCTCTTGTATTGCTGAAGGGGAAACAATTATTGAAAATCGTGACGCGGTATCCGTCTCTTACCCGCAGTTTTTTGCTCACTTAGAGTCTTTACAGCAGTAAATTCCCTTATTATGTTAAAATAGCAGTTTGAAAGTTATAAGGAATTTATAAAATTAAAACCAATGACTCTATATTTCGCTGGAGAAATCCGATATAATCATTACAACACCTCTAGTATTAAATAGAATTTGGTGAATGATTATGTTTTTGATGATTGTCTACATCGGGGCCATTTTATTTTTTATAAAAATGTTTATGGATCGAGATTTTATTTGGTTTTTGTTCCTATTGCCATTTTTGATGTTTGTTATGTTTTTTGAAACAGACTATCTTGATCATGTCCCTGAATCTGGAAGGTTAATTATCTTTACGTTTTCTTTTTTAGTCATTTATGCAATGGTTTTGGTGTATAATCGATATTTTAGAAAAGAAGGATGTAAAGAGTAAACTCAAATGTGAATCCATTGATAATGATAAAAAAAGCATGCCCTACGGCGTGCTTTTTTTATCGCTTGAATTGACATCCACTGGCGTAAGCGGCTTTTTAGCAGGGCCTTCTACCACAGATCCGTCGTAAGAGAAACGAGAACCGTGACAAGGGCAGTCCCACGTGCGGTCACCAGCGTTCCAATTCACTTCACATCCTAAGTGCGTGCATGTAGTATCGACGCAGTGAAGCTTCCCTTGAGGGTCTTTATAAGCCCCCGTACGTTTGCTGTTTACATATACGACCGACCCTTCATCATTTTGGAGCTGATCCAGTCCTTTTTCAGGCATTGAAAACTTACCGGTAATAAAGTGTTCAGCCACATCAAGATTTTGACGAAAGAAATGCTTAAGGCTAGGGTCTGCATAAAAACGAGATGGATTATACAACTCTGCATATGGGTTGTCTTTTCCGGTTATTGCATCTCGAATAATATGTGCTGCAATGGTACTATGAGTCATTCCCCATTTTTTAAATCCGGTGGCAATAAAGATATTTGGCTTGCTTTCTTTAATGGGACCGATATATGGAATTTTATCAAGCGTAAATAAATCTTGTGCAGACCATTTATAACGAAAATGTTGAACATTAAAATTTTCTTCAGCGAACCTCTGAAGGGACTCATAGTGGAACATAGTATTAATTCCTTGTCCAGCTTTGTGGCCTTCTCCACCAATTAAGATGAGTTCTTCTCCGTCAACTTTTGTTGAACGCAGCGAATGAGTAGGCTGATCAGCACTTAAATACATGCCTCCAGGGTAAGCTTGTTCAACTTTTGCTGCTAACACATACGAACGTTTGGCATACATGCGCGTATAGTAAAAGCCCGCTCCATCATAAAATGGAAAGTGTGAACACGCCACTACGTATTTGCAAGAAATTCGATGTCCGTCTCTTGTGACAACGGTGGGCGATGTGCTTTCTTCTACGTCCGTTGCTACGGTGTTTTCAAAAATCAATCCGCCGCTTTCTGTGAATTTTTTTACTAAATGAAGCAGATATTTTAACGGATGAAACTGAGCTTGATCTTTCATAATAGCTGCTGCCCTAATATCAAAATTAAAAGGAAGCTCTGTTGCAAATTCACATGGAATATGTAATCGCTGATAGGCTCGAAATTCTTTACGAACTCGATGATCAAACTCCAGCGTTTCTCCATATAAGTAAGCATCTTGTACCGAAAAGTCACAGTCAATGTTCTCCGTTTGAATTAAGTTTTTCATAAACTGCAGAGCTTGTTCGTTTGCTTTATAATACAGCAGCGTTTTTTCTTCGCCAATATGTGAAAGCAGTTCATCGTAGATAACGTCATGCTGAGCTGTAATCTTTGCTGTTGTGTGACCGGTTGTACCATTTAAAATATTATCAGCTTCAATTAACGCCACGTTCAGTCCTTCTTTTTGTAATAAATAAGCTGTTGTAATACCGCTAATACCGCCTCCTACTACTACAACATCAACTTTTCGATTTTCTGAAAGAGATGGGTATGTTGGAAACTTTAAATGATCGCGCCAGTAGGGCTCAGTATCCTTTGGGATATTTGCCAATTTATTCACCTCCATATGATAAGTCTTATTTTTACCATAGTTTTCTAAAAAATGTATGCAAAATAAAGGAATCTACTCTAATAGCATCTCTTTGCTATACCTATTTAAGCAAAGTAGGGGAAAGAGTGATTACAATCAGCCTTTGTACGATTGTTGCGAACGAAGCAGAGGTTAAACGGAAATATTTGCTCTTCAAGATTCTTCTTTTTCAACGTGGCTTCCGCACCTGCACCTTGCCATTTGCTACGAAAGGATTGGTGAATAAAAAGCAAAGTATGAAATAGTAAAGGTTACAGATTTAAACATGAAGAGCAATAAATTCATATAAATGATAGTGAGCATCATATAATAAAAGTATAGAGGCTTAATTCGGCAAAAGGTATTTAAACATCAAGGTCCAAATAAAAGGGCAAACGGCATGTTTGTCCTTTTTTCATGATTATAGTGACAATTTTCATGTATAGTAATAAAGTATATATATAGCAAAAAAATCCCAAATTTTAAGAAGATAAAAAACGGCTTAAAACCAAAACAAGTTGTACTCTTAGAGTATGTAGAACGTGCAAAAAAACGAAATAATATGTAGTATTGTAATACAGGACGTAATTGGGAAGAAAAATGAAAACGTTGACAAAAAGAGGAGGGGTACCATGTTGGGTTCACTACCTAATGTTATAAATACGTCAACGCTTGTGTCTTCAAGTGAACAACAAGAAGCGTCATCTGAATCATTTAAAACATATACTCATAAAGGGAAAAAATTCAAGGTCTATTTACCTAAATCCTATCATATTTTAAAATCTTACCCACTAATGGTTATGCTGCATGGATGTACACAAAATGCAGATGATTTTGCGATAGGCACGCAAATGAATGAGCTCGCCGACGAAAAGGAATTTATTGTCGTATATCCACAGCAGTCTTCTAACTCAAATATGAATAAATGCTGGAACTGGTTTGAACCTCTTCATCAAATTAGAGGGTTTGGCGAGCCAGCTATTATTGCAGGGATTGTAAAAAAAGTCCAAAACATGCACTTTATTCAGAAAAATAAAGTGTTTATTGCCGGTCTGTCAGCAGGAGGAGCAATGAGCATCGTTATGGGGGTAACGTATCCAGAACTGTTTGCTGGAATAGGTGTGTCAGCAGGTATCGAATATCAGGCGGCTCTTAACGTATTTAATGCGTATTCTGTCATGGCCAGTAAAGGTCCTTCCCCCGTTAAACAAGGAAGAATTGCTTATCAGCAAATGGGAAAACGGGCAAAGCCACTGCCGCTCATTGTATTTCATGGTAACGCTGATTCTACGGTAAATGTAGCCAATGCAGATCAAGTGGTTCACCAGTGGATTACAACGAATAATCTTGCTTATAACGGAAGAATAGATGGATGGATTCAAGATAGCCCGGTTAAAACGAGAGAAGAAAAAATTCTCTTTGGACGGGATTATACAACATATCGCTACGAAAGCAGTAAGGGAGAATTGGCTATTGATAAATATATTATCAATGGAATGGGGCATGCATGGTCAGGAGGGAATTCAGCCGGCAGCTATACAGACCCTAAAGGCCCCAACGCTAGTCGAATCATGTGGGACTTTTTCATGAGTCAAAAAGTATAAACAGAGCATATAATGAGGTTCAGTTGCGTTCTTATCGCAGAGAAGAAGAGCTGAAAGTAGCTCTTCCGGCCCTTATTAGTATAAAGAAGCAGCTGCAGGAGCCATTATTTTAACTAGACGTGTTTTTCTAAAAATTAGGATTTGATTATTTAGAAAACGGGTACTGTAATAAAGAAAATAAGAAGCCAAAATTACATAGCTTAGGATTGACAGCTTATAGTTGTAAATGTAAGATAACTGCGAGCTGCATTTTGTATGATTAAAACATTAAAATAAGCCGAAAACTGAAAAAATAAATAGAAATTGTAAGATGAGCGGGTAAGGAAAAGGAGATTAAAAAATGAATATTGCATTTTTCTTAGTACCAAAAAGTGATGTTGTAACACTAAATATTCAATCCACATTAAGACAGGCTCTTGAAAAAATGGAGTATCATCGCTATTCTACAGTTCCGCTGGTTGACGATGATGGTAAATATGTGGGCGTTCTTACTGAAGGAGATCTTCTTTGGAAGTTAAAAAGCCTAGGAGACTATCGCTTTCAAGATACGGAAAATATTAAATTAACAGAGATTGACCGCTATCAAGATTATAACCCAGTTGCTATATATGATGAAGTTCAAAACATCCTTTCAAAGGCAATTGACCAAAATTTTGTTCCTGTAACGGATGATCAAGGGGTATTTATTGGAATTGTGAGAAGAAGAGAAATTCTAGAGTTTTATGCAGAAAGCGCAAGTAAAGTGAAAAATCAAATATAAAAAAAGCCATCTCTAGATGGCTTTTTTTCTTGTCTTATCTCCCCCGTACATACTCCTAAAAACAGGCTTAGGTCATGGCCCACAGCAATGCACTTCCTTGTACTAGTTTACATAATCTATTTATATATAGGTATAAAATTGCCTATATAAATCTTATTTATAGATAAGGATGGTTTATGTGAGTTACAACAATAAAAAGAAGTGTTGCTGGTGTTCTAATCAGTATTATTACAAAACTTCTGGCTATGATCCAAGAAGTAGCCATGAAGGAAAATGCTGTCATAACGATTATAAGCATAACGATCATTGTCCTAAACATGATGATGATCATCGTTCTGGACATAAAAAATGCCATCATGATGGCAACCATGGCGGAGGTCACGACGGTAACCATGGCGGAGATCATGGTGGCAACCATGGCGGAGGTCACGGCGGTAACCATGGCGGAGGTCACGGTGGTTGTAAAAGACGTCGCTGCTGTTGGGGCTGGGTGTTTTAATTTAATAAATAATTGAATTAAAATGAAGCGTTGATTTAGCAGAAAGAACTCAAGAAATTGAGTTCTTTTTTTGTAAGTTGAAACTTATAAACGGTATACTTCGTATATATAGTAAGAGCATTTTGGAGGAGGAAAAAAAATGTTTAAAAAAATGTTTGCTAAAATTGGAGTTGGAGCTGCCAAAGTAGATTTACGACTAAATGAAACGGCCTATACGCTCGGTCATGTAATTGAAGGAGCTATTATCATCCAAGGTGGAAACGTTCAGCAACATATTAATTTAATTGATGTTGAATTTTGGCTTGAAGTTCAAATGAAAAGCGGTCAAATGCATACACATCGTGTGGAAAGCCTGCGCGCAGCTTCTTCATTTACAATTAATGAAGGCGAGAAAAAAGAAATTCCATTTACATATCATTTACCTTTGGATCTTCCAATCTCTGCGAGCAACGTTAGCTATTTCTTTAAGACACACTTAGATATTGAAGGGGGAGTAGACTCAACAGACCGGGACCCTGTGCGCATTAAAGCTCCAAAAAGCTTATATCAGCTAGTAGAGGGCTTTGAAGCACTTGGGTTTAGAGAAAAACATCATTCAGGAAAATTTAACGGATACAAACAAGAATTTTCATTATTTCCTACAGACTTCTTAAAGGGATATGTAAATGAGGTTGAGTTTGAGGTAGCCATTGAACGAAAAGGTATCCGCGTGCTGTTGGAGCTAGATTTGCCTTCTTTCGGCCGAGAGAGGGAAATAAAAAATGAACTCTTTTTTACAAATGATGAACTAAGCCAGCCATCTACTATCGCTCGTTTGCTGGAAGAAGCGATGGAAGAGATGATGGAAAATCCTCGAGACTATGAGTATTATAAACCTTCTTACTATGATCAGCATTCACACCACCCACGTATGAGCGGGTTAGGAGGAGCAATGGGAGGCTTTGCAGCCGGTATGTTAGGCGGACTGCTCATTGAGAATTTGATGGATGATATGTTTGAAGACTCGGCGCTTGGTGAAATTGGAGAAGATATTGAAGAAGCCGGGGAGGATCTGTTGGATGGAGATTTTTTTGATGGAGGAGACGATTGGTAAAAGGGATTTTGAATAAATAAAAAGGATGATTAATGATGATCATCCTTTTTTTCTTTCTTCTTTCTTTTTTTTACTTCTATATACTTAATGTGAAAATCCTCTATAATCAGAACTTTAAAGTAAAATTGCTCATGCTGAATGATATCATTTTTGGTCACATCAAACTTTTTGGTTAACACCCACCCGGCAATGGTATCTACTTCTTCGTCGCTAATATCCGTACCGAGTAAATCATTTACTTGGCTAATGAGCATTTTTCCGTCAAGAATATAATGGTCGTCTTTAATTTTTTGTACATAAGGAATTTCGTCCGTATCAAACTCATCTCGAATTTCTCCCACAATTTCTTCAATAATATCTTCTACTGTAACAAGCCCAGCGGTTCCGCCATACTCATCAAAAAGAATAGCCATTTGAATACGTTCTTTTTGCATCTTTACAAGCAAGTCATGAATCGGTACGGTTTCAATTACTTTAAAAATAGGCTTGACGTATGACTCTAACGTATTGGTGCCGTCTTTTTCGTTGAATACAATATCATTATAAATTTCTTTGATATTAACGAGACCGATTACTTTATCTTTATCCCCATCTTCAACAATTGGATAGCGCGTATATTTTTCGACATTTGCGATTTGCAAAAAAACCTCTACGACGTCGTCTTTGGAAGCACTCACAATTTCCGTACGAGGGACCATTACTTCTTTAGCTAGACGATCGTCAAAATCAAAAATTTTGCTCATATATCGATATTCGGATTGATTGATTTCACCGCCTTCGAAGCTCTCAGATAACAAAATGCGCAGCTCTTCTTCACTATGAGCAGCTTCATTTTCTGAAATCATCGTTATACCAAAAATCTTGGTCAACATACGAGCTGATCCGTTTAATATTTTAATGAACGGATACATAAGTTTGTAAAACACGATAATCGGTTTTGCAAAGTTCAGCGTAATTTGTTCAGCCATTTGAATAGCAAACGTTTTAGGAGCTAATTCCCCCAAGACAACATGTAAAAAAGTAATAACAACAAATGCAATGACAAAAGATAAAATACCAGCAAGCGGTTCATTCGTATGGAAGGTAGTAAAAAGAGGGTGAAGCAACCGATCTAGCGTTGGTTCACCAAGCCAACCAAGCCCGAGAGCCGTGATGGTGATACCAAGCTGACAAGCGGATAGATATTCATCTAGATGCGTAATAACGTGTTTGGCAGATACAGCTTTTTTATGTCCTTCTTCTAGAAGCTGATTGATTTTTGAACTTCTTACTTTTACAATAGCGAATTCTGTCGCTACAAAAAAAGCAGTTAATGCAATTAAAACTGCGACTAATAGTAATTTTACGGCGATCATCAAAGTCACCACCTTGTACGTAAATGTATATCTTAAGTGTTAGCCAAAGTGGAGAAAACATGTATTAAATCGAGAAAAGAAAAACGCACATAAAAAAACTGCTTCTATCTTTAAAAAGAAAAAGAAGCAGTTTATTATGTTACATGTTCATTTAGGGGAATTAATCTTAACTTTACCATCATGGTCTATCACATATCGGTTCTACAGTTCAACTGACTTTTAGCAAACGTATTGCGAGTGTGTTATGACACCTCCTTTAACTGTAATCCGAGTATATATGATGCATCTCTCACTCCTTTCTATTAGTTAATTGTATTATAATACATAATTAATCAAAATACTACAAATATTCAGAAAATAATTCAAAATGCATAGTTTTTTGTCATTTTCTGAAATATACACACAAAACGGGATTGAGATATAACAAAATCAATACAATCTAAAGACGAATAAACTGAGTAAATGATCTAGTATGGGTCGTTTGGTAACACTGCTGGTGATTTCCGGGCAAGGCTACGCTTTCCCTCCAATCACCAGCTAGAAGCAACTCCAAACATATTAACATTAAACCTATATTCACCATACCAATGAAAAGATCCGAACGATGAATCGTTCGGATCTTGCTTCAACTAAAATACGTTTGTACCAGCCTCTTTTTAATTAATGCAGCTTATGGTTATTAGGCATCTGAGGAGAGGCAGTAGCTTTTGCAAAACTTATGATCATTTGCTGCATATCTTCTTTTGCAAGCTGCGGCACTTGATAATAATGGTGTTTATTTTGATAAAGAGAAATTTCATAAGCCATTTCAATCCAATTAGGAACACTGTCTCCGAATATTCGGCGAACAACAGGATTTGTTATTTCTAAAGCGGTCATGGTTAAAAGAGATGCTTGAGACTTAACTAGACCTAGCATATGACCTGATATGCCTTTTTCATTGATTTCCTCAACGGACTGATTCGGCTTTTTAGGCTGCGAAGGCTTTAAGCCATAAACAAAGGTATGAGACTGCTTCATGTTATATACATGTGTAGAATCGGCCGGCTTTTGACCAGTAGAAAAAGCTTCTACGATTAAATTATATTCATTTAAAATAAACTGATATTGCCGATCAATGATATCAAGCAGCTCTTGTTCTTTTACATATTGCCTAAACATCATAAACTGATCCATTACATTAATCGAGCCGGCAAGTGTTTCATGAACGTCAAATAGTTCATGCCCTCCATGGTTCAATTGAGGGGGTACAGCTCCAGTTTGCATGTTTGTAGGAAGTTCGTGATTATTCATACTAAGTCCTCCTTAAAATCGGTATCGACTATAGTCTTTAAACTTCTTCAGGTTTTATACTCAAACTTGATTTATTCATAAAATGTTGCTCTACATAACTTAATTTACAACTAGTTATTTAATTAAAAGGTAAAAGTGAAAGGGTTTTATGAAAAAAAAGCGAATATCAATAACAATTCACGATCTATAGATAGGGGAATCAAAAAACATGAATGAGCTGCTGTCATACTCAAGTGAATTAAAACACGAAGCAAATCAACTGGTGGTATCCAATCATTTATTGGATCTGTTAAGAGAATACGGTTGTCCTCTCTCAGGGGAAAGTTTTGAGTTAAATGTCATGACAAATCGCATCATTAATTTTTACGTAGGAAATGATGAAATGGATGAAGAATCTATTTTTCACATGGGGTATCAGCTTACAAAGCGTTTTAACCCTTATAAGATGATATTTGCTAATGAAAAAGATAAGTATCAGTGGAGTCTGTATATGATTCAGAAGGGAGAAGAGTGGAAGCTTGATATTTCCGTGGTTCCAGAAAATATCGTGAAAGGCAAAGTTGAGAAACAAGAGTTATTAAAATCACTTCTCACTGAAAAGAAGCGGGAATGCATTTTATTTTTCAAGCAGCAAAGCGGATATAATCGCTATTATACGAGTGATCATGTCTATAAGGCTGTACTAGAAGATGACATTCACGATGATATGTCTTTTTTTATGTGGCTGCAAAGACAAAAAAAAGTAAATCAACAAACGTAAAAAAGAGCCGCTTAGGCTCTTTTTATGCGTTTACGCATGTTTTTACAGGTAAAGCAGCTTTTAGCATCCAAATATGTTTTTCAATGTTGCCGATTGTTCCAATGAATAAGTCAGCTGTTACGTGATCGTGTGCTGCTTCAGCGTTTTCAACTGCATTTTTTAGGTTTTTAACAAGTAGCGTATAGTCATTAATTAAGGTTTCTACCATTTCTTCACTCGTTTGCTCGTTTCCATCTTCAGAAAGAGTAGCTGCTTGCAAAAATTGCTTCATTGTAGCAATTGGGCTTCCTCCAATGGCTAGTAATCGTTCTGCATATTCATCTATATAGTCCGCCGTCTCATTATAGAGTTCTTCAAATTTTTCATGAAGCGTAAAAAATTGAGGCCCTTTTACATACCAGTGAAAGCGATGTAGCTTCGTATACAATACGTTAAAATCGGCAATTTGTTGGTTCAATACGTTTTCTAAATTCATAGTTAATAGCCTCCTAATGAGTTGTTATTATCTTATATTTATATTATATCAAATATCAAATTAAAATCAATACTTATTTATAATTATTATTAAATAATAATCAGGGTGCTTTTAAATTATAGCTATTCTCTTTAAAAACTCTAAAGATATGATAGGATAGAGCAAGAGTATTGAAAGGAAGAAGGATTAGTTATGCATATTACACCAGAAGCAAAACAATTAATTAACAATATACTTGAAGAGCAGGAGATAACAGGAATTCGCTTGTACTTCAAAGGAATTAGCTGTGAAATCCCTAATATTGGGTTAGCTTTTGAAGAGCCTTTTGAAAATGATGAAATGTATGAAGTCGACGGAGTACAAGTAGCAATGGAAGCTTCTATTGTGCCTTATACAAATGAATTAATGTTAGATGTTCATACAACGCCGTACGGTCCAGGTTTAGCATTAGTTGGGGCTAAAGAGGCTGAGTAAAAAATTTATGTAAGAGAAGCTAACAGGTTTGTTGTTTGTTTTGGTAAACCTTGGTTTACTTAATTCAAACGTTAGTGAAATGGAGGGGGACCTATGCTTCTTTCTCATCATGTAACGGTTGAACAAAGGCAGCAAATCAAACGCTTTAAGCAGCAAATACAAGACGCAAAAACGCTAGATGAGCGCCGTTTGTATCAAGCCCAGCTAAATAAATTTGTTGAGCGCCTATTTATTGAGAATCGCTTGCAGCGCAGCGGCGAACAATAAAAAACACCTAGAAAAGAAGCCTTCAAAGAAGGTTTCTTTTTTTTAAGTAGATTATTATACTTTTAACTCTTGTAATTATTCATTTTCTTATATATCGCCCTTTATCTACTTGAAATCCGGTTTTCTGTATGAATATAGCACTAAAAACGTGTAAGTGACTATTAAATGAAAGCGCTTTCTGTTATAGTGAAGGTATAGAATTGTACTTGTTCACCTACAATGTTCATAAGGAGTGGTTTGTATGATTGAAAGAGGAAACTTCTTAATTGGTTTAGCGTGGGGAACATCTTTGAGCATACCTTTATGGATCGCCTTCTTTGGCTGGATAAAATTAGTTTGGCGCTTGCTTTAAATAAATAAAAACAAAAAAAGTAAAAAAACTTCAGTGGATATGCGCTGAAGTTTTTTTAAATAGAATAAATAGGTATTAAGAACTATTAAATAAATTATAATTTATAACGATAAGTAAATAAGACTACTATAAATATTATTTCTGGATTTTTTAAGATTCTAATGTTTTAGGTCTTATTACACAACGGAAAGCAGGAGTACAAATTGAAAAGCTATCGTTTAGTAAGTTTCTCTACCTTATGTATCTGTCTACTTGTTTTATTCATTTCACCTTTTCAAGATACATCTAGTGCGTCAACTGATAAATATCAAAATTTCAAGCAGCTCTCACAGCACGAGTTTTCAGCTAGCTATAAAGTGACGACCAAAGAAACAAAAAGCCCTGTCCTTATCTTTGCTCCACACGGTGGAGGAATTGAAGGGGGGACAAGCGAAATTGCCAAAGAGCTTGGCAAACAAAATGCTCTTTACCTATTCGAATCGTTAAAGTCGAAAGGGTCACGAGACCTGCACCTCACAAGCACTCATTTTGATGAGCCCACAGCGCGTAAGATGGTAAGCAAGTATGATAATGTTTTATCACTTCACGGGTATTCTGGGAACGAAAAACATATTTTTGTGGGGGGAACTGATCGGGAGCGTGCAAAAAAATTAACGCAATTATTAAATCAAAATGGATTTCCCGCGGAACTGATTACAAAAGGGCACGATGAGATTGCAGGCATTAACCCTGGAAATATTGCAAATAAAAATCGTACCGGGAAAAGTATTCAATTGGAGATTAGCCAACCGCTGCGAAGTGCTATGTTTCATTCATTCTCTTCAAAAGGAAGAGCTTCGTCTAAAACTCAAACTTTTTATAGGTTTACAAATGTGCTTTCTACATTTGTTTCCACTTCTTACTGAATCCAAAAAAGAATGCTTTCACAAGCATTCTTTTTTTATAAACTAGTTTCGCTACTCGTGACTTATAATAGGTTTCCAGTTAAAATCTTTTACATCTTGAACAGAGGGCTTTCTCACGTGCTGTAAGCTTTCTTTATTACACGCTCCATAAACTATAAAATTTTCCTGAGCTTCTATTAAAGAAATAGAGTTGGCTCCTAATTCGTTGGCATTCAGCTTTTGGTACGGATCGTCTTCCCAAAAACATATCTCACAAATATCATAGTCACCATCACTGTCTAACGATTGATAACCACAGCAAGGGCATGTATACTTTTTCATTGTTTCTATCCTTTCTGTATGGGATTTTAAGCTAGAAAAAAGTCAGCCATCTTATTTAACTATTTTACTATATTCAAGGATAATCTGAAAGAATATTCAAAAAATTACAGCGGCATCTTCCCTAGGATTTGTGAACATTTTATAACGAATTGGTAATAGTTATTGTGAGACTGAGTAAAAAAGGAGTACACTTACTAGGAAAATAGATCGTGTTCGAAAACGTCTACATAAAAGCATTTTTGGATATGATGAAAAAAGAAAAAAGAGATAGGGAGTCATAAATATGAAAAAAATAATAGGTTTACTTTTAGCATGCTTTTTAGCTGTTCCGACAGTTAGTTTTGCTCATACACATGTGCAAACAACAGTGCCGGAAAATGGTGCAACTGTTACAGCTCCTCTAAAAGAAATTAAATTAACCTTTGAAACACACATCGAGAAAATCAGTACTGTAACCGTTACAAAAGATGGACAAAAAATTTCACTTGCATCGCAAAAAGTAGAGGGTCATGATTTAATAGCTTCTCTCGATCAGCCTCTTGAAAACGGATCTTACACAGTGAACTGGGAAATTGTAGGGGAAGATGGTCATGTAATGAAAGATTCGATTGCTTTTAAAGTAGATGTGAAAGATGAAGCGAAAGAAGAGAATACTCAAGCAGCCGGAAAAGATAGTGAAAAAAAGCAAGACGCCACGCAATCCGAACAGCACCAAAAAAGTGCAGTAGCAAATGATGAAAAAACAGAGAACAATGATTCTTCATCGTTTTTTGTTATCATGATTATTGCTATTGTAGTGGTGGTTGGAGCATTACTCTTAATCTTCAGAAAGAAAAAGGCTTAAAAAGATGAGTATTTTGTTGCCTGTTTTTGAGTGGTTCACATACGTAGGTCTTTCCTTATTATTAGGATTTGCTGTACTGCAATATGTACCTCTTACAAAAAAGCCAACAATTTTATTATCAAAGCGATGGCTACTTGCAAGTGCAGCGGCTGTCGCTATTTTTTCGGTTGGAAATTCGCTTGAGATTATTTTATCTTTTTCAAAAATAAGAGGGTTAGGTGAAACAGTTCGTCTTGTATTATTGGAAACAAGAACCGGACACGCCTGGATCTTTGTTGTGCTGATTGCTATTTTATGTATGGTTGCTGTTTCAATAGAGAGCCACCCTCATATGTATACATTACTGACTGTAGCCTTGGTGGGAGGAATCGCCTACGCAAGTCACGCAGCATCCGCTTCTGCGCTTAGCGGCATGCTTTCTCATTCTCTTCATATTTTAGCAGTTGGACTGTGGGGAGGGGTGGTTCTGATTGTTGCCGCTTTTTCAAAAGAAACCTCCAATTGGAAAAATTTCTTAAGTTGGTTTACTCCTTTTGCAATCGCTTGTTTTGTGCTTCTTTCATTAAGTGGGTTCATTTCGATGGTCATTATCATGGGGCTGTCCAACTACGTAAATTCATGGGCTACAGATTACGGGCAGTCTCTTTTACTAAAGCATATTACGATTATTCCGCTGCTTGCATTTGCCGTCATCAATGGCTTTCTTATGAAAAAAACGATAAAACATCCAGAATATAAGCCCGTGATGTGGATTCGAGCAGAAAGCATTATTTTGCTTATCATTTTTTTATTTACAGCTATCATGGTGACGCAATCGCCGCCAACTAATATAAGTCATATGGCAATGGATTCATCGATTCTTCCGTTTATCTATGGGAAACAAGTGACGCTCCCTCTAACGTTTCACGTAACGATTGTAGGAATCCTATTCTTATTTGTCGCACTGCTGTTTTTTGTGTATTTACTTGTTTGTTTTTACAAAAAGACAGTATGGCTTAGCGTATTAAGTGCGGGTTTGTTTGTTTTTGCTTTTTATATTGCGATGATGACAAGTATTCAAGTCTAAAAACAGTGAGAAATATCTCACTGTTTTTTTATTAGCCATTAAAAGCTGTGTTATCTCTCGGGCCTTTTCCCGGAGAAGGAGGCATCGGCATATGGGAATTAGAACCAGAGCTAGAACCAGAGCCGGACGTAGAGCCGCTTGGAGGCGATATATTTCCTACGTTTCCAAAAATAATGATCCCGCCAGAAATTGTTCCAATAGAAACAGATTTAATATAAACAGACATTCTTATTCAACCTCTCATCTAGTAAAAGAGTTCAGTGTACCATAGTATATGACCAGCTTGTCATTTTCGTATAGACGAGTTTGAAAAATAGGTAAAAGCTTAGAAGTTCAGGTTGAGAAAGGAAATGATGTAAAATAAGATAGAACTTTGAAGGTAAAGTGTGTGGTGTCTGCCTAAAGTGTGTATACCACCTATTAAAAGAATTAGAAAGGAACTAAGATGAATACGCAAAAAGGAATTCATTTTTCATTTAAAAAATTATGGTTGCTAACGACCCCTCCGACAGGAAAGCTACTCATTTCGTTTATACTGGCCTTAATTAATACCGGAGCGTCGCTTTCTATTCCTCTTGTCATTAAAGAAGTGATGGAGAAAATTGCAATAGGAGTCTCACCGCAGCTTATAGCAGGACTCCTTGTTTTATTTGCTGCTCAAATGGTAACAAGCGCAGTATCGCTTTATCTCCTTGCTCAAGTAGGGCAAGGTGTTGTAAAAGAACTCAGACATAAAGTGTGGAACAAGCTCATAAAGCTTCCGGTTTCATTTTACGACCAAAACCGTTCCGGTGAAATGGTAAGCCGCATTACAAATGATACAACCATTGTGATGAATTTATTGTCAACAGAAATGATTGACTTTGTTAAAAATATTTTATCTATTATCGTTGCCATTGTTATTTTATTTACGCTTGATGTACCCATGACGCTCATTTTATTAGCGGTTATTCCCGTTATGTTTGTACTGGTTATGCCGCTAGCGCGAAAAATACATAAAATTTCACGTGAGCAACAGGATAAAATGTCCAAGCTTACGGCTTTTTTAGCTCAAATGCTGAGTGAAATCCGCTTGATTAAAGTATCCGGTTCAGAGAAAAAAGAAGTTGATTCCGGCTTACAATCGTTTCAGTCACTCTACCTCTTCGGTGTAAAGAGAGCTAAAATTGAAGCCATCATTACCCCGATTATTAGCACGGTGATGACCGCTGTTATGATTGCCATCGTCGGGTTTGGTGCATACCGGGTGAGTGAGGGATTTATCACTGCAGGAGAGCTGGTGGCTTTTGTTCTTTACCTTTTTCAAATTATGGTTCCGGTTGGTTCACTTACCCGATTTGTTACGAGCTTTCAGCAAACCAAAGGAGCTTCAGAAAGAATCTTTGATATATTAGCTGAGAAAGAAGAGAACTATGAAAATGGAGAAGTGCTTGAACAGGTAGGGAGTTTAAGGTTCGATAAAGTTGCTTTTCAATATGAAGATAAACCAGTATTGCAGGAAGTTTCATTTTCTGCTAAAAAAGGAGAAGTTACCGCTTTTGTTGGACCTAGCGGAGCTGGAAAATCTACTGTTTTTTCGCTTATCGAACGCTTTTATGAGCCTTCATCGGGGCGCATATTCTTGGATGGAACAGACAGTCAAAACGTCAACTTACGTTCGTGGCGTCACCTGTTTAGCTATGTTCAGCAGGATTCTCCGATTTTAGCAGGAACAATTCGAGAAAATCTCATTTACGGATTAGAGCGGCATGTGACGGATGAAGAAATAGAAGAAGCAGCGAAGTTAGCGAATGCTCATCATTTCATTCAGTCCTTTGAAGCTCAATATGAAACAATGATTGGAGAAAGAGGTATTAATCTCTCAGGAGGACAGCGACAGCGTATTGCAATTGCCCGAGCGCTGTTACGCAATCCCCAGTTTTTACTACTGGACGAAGCGACAGCTAGCTTGGACTCCGAATCAGAAAAGCTTGTGCAAGAGTCATTGGAAACGGTAATGAAAGAACGCACATCACTCGTCATTGCCCATCGTCTATCTACGGTCATTAATGCGGACCAAATTGTTGTAATAGAAGAAGGGCAGGTTACAGGAAGCGGAACGCATAAAGAGCTGTTAGCCTCTCATTCTTTTTACCGGCGTTTGGTAGAGCAGCAGTTTCAAACATCCCTATAGAACAAACAAAAAAAGACTGCTTTCAAGCAGTCTTTTTTTAGTTTATTTATTTAGCTTTTTGACTAATTCATCACCCATTAACTCAGAAGAAAAAGGATCTCGGCTTGTGACAATTTGATCATTTGCCCAAACGGCATATGCTTTTTTATCCATCTCAGGGATGTAGTTAGCCACTTCACGAAGTTCTTGTTCTAAACTGTATGGTAAAAAGGGAAGTACTTCTTCCGGTTCGATTTCATCAGGATAACCGGTTACGTCTAGTCCTTTAATTAACAGTTCATCATCGGATCCTTTCAAGAAAGCAAAAACAGAAGGTCCGTGACACTCAGCTGCTAAAATACCTCCGTTGTCGTACACTTTGTTCATAAGTGCATGCAAGTCCACATTTTTTGCTAAGTCAAACATAGCGCCGTGGCCGCCTACTACTAAAATAACGTCATAGTTCTCAGCATCTACTTCTTCAAGTTTCATTGTCTGATCCGCTCTTCCTGATTCATATAATTGCTTATACGTTCCGTCTGGATCAAAGTCTTCTGAAATACTTCGAACGTCTACTTCCGGCTTACCTCCAAAAGGTGAGGCTAAATCAACGGTGTGCCCTGCGTCCTCAAGCTTTTGCAGCGGAGCAAATAATTCTTCTGCCCACCAACCTGTGTGATAATCTTTCTCTTCGTATCCGCTTGATAATACAGCTAACACTCTTGCCATGTTTATACCTCCTAAATAATGTAAAACGTATAGTGATACATATCATGTATTCATTGTGAACTGTACCCTATATAAAAAAACTTTAAACAATGGCAAGTTATGAAAAGGTAGCGTGAATCATAAACAAAACCAAAAAAGAGATAGCAAATTTAAGATGCCACTTTTTATCTGTACGCTTATAGCGCTTCACGCCCATCACGAGTAAACAAGCTAGAACAGCCATCGTAATAATTCCTGAAAAGTACGTAAAATTTGCTTGAAATCCTTTTATTAAAGCCATATAACCATGTAAAATAATCAAGGCTGTTGATATAAGAGCAATGGGAACGTGCCACTGACGAACGTACTTGGCTAAAAATTGGATAAGCGGTTTTAACTCAAAATTTCCTTTTTTTATGTGCGATAACGGTTTCCATTTTAATAATAAAAAAATAGGATAAATGGCTAAAGCTGCAAAGAAACCAATTCGTGCGATTGAACCAAGCTCTTTAAAATTCCCTTCATATACTTTAGAATCGAGCGGAAGGGAATGTTTATAAATAGGGATGTAAATAAGCCCTGCTACAACTAGTAAAAAAGAGATAGTAAAGATAAAGATCACTTTTTTGCGCTCACTTTTATTTTTGATTAATGTCTGTAGCCATGATTTTTTAGCTGGAGATTTAGCTGAATTCATTTTCTTCCTCCTCGGAAAAAACTAGTTAATGTCAGTATGAACTTTTTTTCTTAAAAAACCTTTAAAAATCCTTCTTTTTTAGAAAAATTCATTTTTTTCTTTGCAATACGCGTTATAGTTAAACAAAGGGTTTAAAAAGGAGATGAATACATGAAAAAAAGAATAAGTATATCTATAATCAGTCTTTGTTTACTTTTAACGGCCTGTGGTCAGGAACCTGCTCAAAGCACAAATTCTGAGCAGCCAAAACCGTTGGACGTAAATCTTCAAGGCCCAGGGGCGTTACAGAAAAATGAAAGCGGTATCTACAAAGCCGAAGTTACATATGGAGACGAAAAAGTGAAAAATGATGATGTTGAAATGATTGAATTTGAAATAGAGAAAAAAGATGGCGAAGGGAAAGGGAAGATGTTAAAGCCTAAACAAGTAGGAGAAGGTGTATATGAAATACAAACATCTTTCTCTGAGCCTGGCACATATACCGTGCAATCACATGTTTCTGCAAAAGGGACGCATAACATGCCTCTTATAACCGTTACGGTTAAATAAAAGAAGTCAAGGATTCTAATTCCTTGGCTTCTTTTCGTTTAGTATGTCCAATGAATTCCCATTCTACAAGGGGAAAAGGTTATTTGGAATAGGATGATTTTTTCTATCATCATTTCTATCATCAATTAAAGTAATGCACTGAGCCAGCTGTTCAATTCCTCGTTTGATCGTATTCGTATTTACTTGCGAGATGCTTAATCGGAGAAGAGTGTCTCGTTTGTATTCTGGTAAAAAAAATCTAGAAGCATCATCAACATATATGTGCTGCTCGTTTAGCATGTGAACGATCTGTTTTGCTGTCACATGCTCAGGCAAACTAATGGATAAATAGAATCCTGAAGTTGGTTTAGAAAAGTGTGTATGAGCGGGTAGCAGTGAATCACATGCTTCTACAAGAGTTTGCATTTTGGTATGGTATACCTCTTTTATCTTTTTAAGATGACTAGTAAACATGCCGCTTTTTAAATAAATTTCTAGAGCACCTTGGGAAAGCGCTGAACTATTAAAATCTGAACTGAACTTATATCGTAAAAAGTTGCTATTCATTAACGAAGGAAGCACGACAGCAGCAATACGTAACCCAGGAAGAAAGATTTTCGAAAAGCTTTTAATGTAAATAACTCGTCCAGAAGGATTAAAAGAAAATAAAGGATCTGATTTTGCATCGGGATCAAGGTCACCCAAAAAGTCATCTTCCACTATATATACATCGTATTTTTCGGCTAGCTCCACGATTTTTTTCTTCTCAAAATTTGTATAACAATGCCCAAGAGGATTGTGAAATCTTGGAATAATATAGAAAAATTTTATATCATTATTTCGAAAAATGTACTCCAAACGATCAAGATCAATCCCTTTCATCGATAGCTCGATCCCAAAAGCAGTAGCTTGGTGCAGCGTAAGAGACTCGATAAAACCGAAATAAGTGGGCTGTTCAATCAGGATATTATTTTTTCCATTTGGAAATGGCATAGAAACTAATAAGTGAAGAGCTTGCTGAGACCCGGATACAACAACTAACCTTTCAGCTTGAGTGAACACCTGTAGGTTCTGCAAGTGTTTCACTAACTGTACCCGTAATGAGTAAGAGCCTTGTTGATCAGAGTATGTAAAAAGCTCTTCTTTGTAGTGTTCAATCGCTTGGTTTATACAATGCTGAAATTCAAGATAAGGCATAACGTTTTTATCTGGACCAGCAGACAAGAAATCAATCACTTCATTTTCATTCGTCCTATGTTGAAATTCTGCCACAACGTAGTAGCCGCTTTTAGGAACAGAATAAATTAAATGCTCTTTTTCTAGTTCACTGTACGCTTTGATAACGGTATTCTTGCTGCACGAAAAATGTTGGGATAGTCGGCGAACAGAAGGGAGTTTACCACCTGCAATAAGCGATCCAGTTGCTAGGCCAAGCTTAATTTCTTCCATGATTTTCAGATATTTCAAACTCATAGGTCCTACTCCTTTAATTTGTACCCGTACAGATAGGTAAAAGAATGATTTATTTTAGTAGTTGTCCTGCGCTATCCTTTTAATTATATCAGAACTTTTTTTAGAAAAATGGTACAGTTCTGAAAAATAAAAAGACAGGGGTAGGGTAAGATGCAAAAAGAAACGAGAGAGAAAATGGGCTTATTGTTGGGGTTAGTAGGCGTTATCTGTTTTAGCTTAACCCTTCCTTCTACAAGCATTGCAGTGGAGTATTTCGGAACGACAGTCGCAGGTTTAGGAAGAACAGCTGTAGCTGCTGTTTTAGTAGCTGTGATATTGATTGTACGAAAAGAAAAATTTCCTTCTCTTCGCCAATTTAAAAGTCTGCTGATCGTCGCTTTAGGCGCAGTTTTAGGGTTTCCTCTGCTCACTTCTTGGGCAATGAAATCCTTGCCTGTTTCTCACGGAGCGGTTGAACTCGCTCTTTTACCATTAGCCACAGCCGGTTTTGCGATGTTTAGAGGGGGTGAACGTCCTTCTTTAAAATTCTGGGTCTCAAGTATAATCGGTTCGGCAGCTGTTATCGTGTATGCTCTTCACCTCGGATTCGGTCAACTGCAGTTTGCTGATGCAGCTTTACTAGCAGCGGTGCTGATACTTGGACTAAGCTACGCAGAAGGAGGGGGGTTAGCAAGAGAATTAGGCAGCTGGCAAGTAATTGCTTGGGCCATTATCATCGGTACGCCATTTTTTATGATTCCAGTGGGACTAAGCATTACAGCTGAAATGCTCCATGCGCCTTTAAAAGCGTGGGCTAGTTTGATTTATCTCTCAGTAGTGAGTCAATTTTTAGCATACGTTGCTTGGTACAGCGGGATGGCTATGGGTGGAATAGCCAGAGTTAGCCAGGTTCAATATTTACAGCCATTTTTAATGATTCTGTTTGCAGCTCTATTTCTAGGTGAAACAATTACACTTTTTACTCTTGCTATAGCAATAATTGTTGTCTTTTCGGTTGTAATAGGCAAAAACGCTTCGGTGTCAAAAAAAGAAGTGCATCCACAGAAAATGGTGAATAAAGACGCTTAACTAATATGTGAATTTGTTATATTAAAACAACATGCTCTATTCCCGTTAGCAATCAGCAGGCTCATTGGGTCTCCTGTGTTCTCTATGCAAGTTTCAAGAGCCAAAAGATAAGAAATGAATGAATTTCCTATGTAAAAAAGGTATATAACGGTTTTTTTTTACATAGGTTGAACATTATACAAGAACTTGTACACCGAAAAATACAATTAGACAAATAATTCGTATAAAGCTTGTCATATACATAGAGAGAAGAGGTAGTGATGAAAAAGGACGGGAAATAGAGGAGATAACGAGATGAACACTTTTTTGAAAGGAACGTTTATTCTAGCAGGTGCTGCCTTTGCAGGAGAGTTAATTGAATTTCTTGTAAATATGGTACTTGCTAGAGAATTAGGAAGGGAAGGCATGGGCATGTACATGACTGTTCTTCCTATCATTTTTCTTATTGCCACCGTAGCTAACTTAGAACTGCCTATTTCTATTTCTAAATTTTTGGCTGAACATCATCGCAAAGAACATCAGCATATGATGAAGCATGCCACCATTTTTGCGACTGCTGTGAGCTTGGGAATCTTTTTTATTACACTGGCCGTATTAGCAGCCTTTCCATTTTTTAGTCACTATCATCCTTACTTGAAATGGGTCGTACTATGTTTCATTCCGGTTGTTTCATTTTCAGCGGTGCTTCGTGGATATTTTACGGGTAAAAATAATATGACGACTATCGCTGTGTCTAATTTTATCCGCAAAGCCTTTCAGCTAACGATTTTATTTGTTGTTTTTCAAATGTTTGCTTTCACAGATGTTAAAATGTCGCTGTTTATTGCGATTTGTACGCTAATTGGAACCGAAGCTGTTATTTTACTTTATTTTTTTATCACGTATGTTACTCAGTTAAGTGTTTTATCAAGAGGGCACAGACCTCTGCTTTCTCCAAGTGAGATTCGGAAAAAGCTGTTAGGCGTCTCACTTCCGACCACGGGACTGCGTTTATTTAATGCGGTATGTAATGCTATTCAGCCGTTTTTAATCAAACACGCGCTCGTTTTATCGGGCATGACTTTAACCGGGGCAACGCAGCATTTTGGTATGCTAACAGGGGTAGCGATGTCGATCGGATTTTTTCCAGCTTTCTTTGCTCATTCTCTTTTAGTGGCACTAATACCTGCTGTATCTGAAGCTCATGCGAAAAATCAGGAAGAACAGCTTCAAAGACTTTTGACTCAAAGTATGCAAATGACATTTTTATATGGGATTCCGTCTATAGTGGCGATGTATTTCTTTGCTGAGCCGCTTACTAACTTGTTTTTTCATTCTACAGAGGCCGTGTACTATTTAAAGGCTTTATGGCCGTATTTTCTTTTTCACTTCTTTGCCGTCCCACTTCAAGCTTATTTAATTGGACTTGGCTATGTAAAAGATGCTTTTTATCATACGATTTGGTCTCATATTGTATCTTTTTCCCTGATGTTTTTCTTAGGATCACAAACAAATATTGGCATGCAGGGAATTATTATCGGGATGAACTGTGGCGTGGTTGTCTTGACCGTTCTGCATTATGTAACGATTTGCAAAGTCATTAACGTTTCCTTTTTTTCACTTAAGCATAAAACGCATTTATCTTAAAAAAACCTCCAACAGTGAAGTTGGAGGTTTTTTGGTTACCAGTTATTCATAATTGAGCTAAACAGTGTAGCAGGGTCTTGTCCGCCGCCGCCTGATAAGTATTTCGTTGTTTGCGTAGAATTAGCATTATCAAAGCCAGCGTGGATAGAAACGACTGCATCATCGGTATACCCGACAAACCAAGCATCTTTGACATCGTTGGTTGTACCGGTTTTACCTGCAGCATCTCGTGAAGAACGAGCGTTAACACCTGTTCCATAGCTTTTTTCAATCACATCCTGTAGCATGGATGTCATTGTATCCGCATTTTCTTCACTCATTACTCGCTCTGTCTGAATGTCTGGCTTTTTCACTTCACCGTCGCGCATCTCAATTTTTCGAATTGCGTACGGCTTAGTCATGACGCCTTTGTTAGCAAAAGTTGTATATCCTTGTGCTAACTGAAGGGGAGAGAACGTTGTGGTCGTTCCTCCCAGAGCAAGCCCTAATTTTGACTTATCGTCATCTTCAAGAGGAAGTCCAGCTTTTTCCATGAATTTTGCGCTTGTATCAATACCAATTTGTTTTAAAAGCCAAACAGCTGGAACGTTAAGCGAACGAGTAAGTGCTTCACGCATTGTCACATGCTTTTGATATTCACCTTCTGCGTTTTTAGGGCTATATCCACCGCCAAAGTCTTGTCGTTCGTCACTTAAGAGTGAAGTTGGTGTATAATCTCCAGTTTCTAAGGCTGGACCATATACGGCTAAAGGCTTAATAGCTGAACCAAGCTGATAGCCGCTTGTAGCACGGTTTAAGCCGTTTCGCTCATAGCTGCGTCCTCCATACATCGCTGAAATTCCACCTGTTTTAGGGTTAACAGCCGAAATCCCAACCTCTACTTTGCTGTTGATGGCATCATCTCGGAACGTATGATTTGCTACAGAGTTATTAATCGATTCCTGTAAATTAGGATCTAAATCTGTATAAATGGCATAACCACCCTTATAAAGGTCATCAGCAGATACGCCATACTGTTGAGCAGCTTCGTTAATTACATAATCAATAAATGCTTGATTTGAGTTCGGTTTTTTAACCGGAATACTAGGCTTGACTACACGTTCGTTTAACGCTTGCTGATACTGAGTATCACTAATAACGTTTTGGTCATGCATCAGTTTCAATACAACGTTTCGTCGGGCTGTCGCTTTTTCTGTACTATTGCTTGGTGAATACGTACTCGGCGCTTTTGGCAGTCCTGCTAAAAGCGCAGCTTCGCCTACGGTTAAATCTGATACAGGCTTATTAAAATAAAGCTGAGAAGCTGCACCAATACCATATACACCGCTTCCGAAATAAATTTGATTTAAATATAATTCCAAAATTTGATCTTTTGTAAATTGTCTTTCTAAGCCTAGTGATAGAAACATTTCATCTACTTTACGTTTAATGGTCTTATCACTAGATAAGTAAAGATTTCTTGCTAACTGCTGTGTAATGGTACTTGCGCCTTCAGCTTTACTCATTGTTACAATGTTCTTAAAAAGGGCGCGGCCAATACCTTGTAAATCAATCCCAAAATGCTTGTAAAAGCGACGGTCTTCCGTTGCAACAAACGCCATTTTTACATAATCGGGAATTTCATTGCTCGAAACATTTTGACGGGGAACGGTTTTATACAATTCGTCAATCTTACGGTCATTTTTGTCATAGACTACCGTACTTTGAACCGACTGCAGTTTCGAGTAAGATAAATCAGCCGTTTGCTGAAATTGCTTTAATACATAGGTAACTCCTAGCATTACAATTAAAACAACGACTAAAAAGGCTAAAATAAATTTCCTCATGTTGGTTCACTCCACTAAGTAATAATTCCATGTTTACACATAGCTACATTCTTCGTCTTTACAAGGTCGTTATGTAAAGAATGCTAAAGTTTGTTGATCCATTCAATCTTTTAACAGAGAGATGGATGATAAAGTATTAACGTTCACAAGCTGACGCGCTAAGTTTAATAAAGGCTATTATTCAAGTGCAGGTAAGTTTTTAGGGTATAAGATGATTGACATAAATAGCTCTTTACGCAGTTATTTTTTGCTTACTCGCAGATGTTTCGTTTTTTTATTAAACTGAAACAAAGTGAAATACAATCATCTGAACTTAGTTTACCCATAAATTTGTGTTTGTCAAATAAAGTCGTATAAAGCACCATTCGGGGCTTTGTTCCCCTTTATGAAAAAACAAGCTGGTATTTTACGTTCTGTTTCTCATAGAAAAAAGTTGTTATAACACGTATAAGAAATAAGATTTAGTACGTTCGGGTATAAATGCTGATATCTGTTGAAAGTAACGAAATAAAGCAAAAATTAACTAATTTATCAGACTAGGGCACTTTTTATACGAAGGAGGACGGGCGAGTTTTAATCATTATCCACCTTTTGACGGGAGCACTTAGCTAAAAGTGGAATATTTCTTTCCCCGTTGTAAGTCAAACGAATTAAATACCTAGCTGCATATGAGCAATGGCTGTATGAAGTTATTCAGTATTATGTGATACTGCCAGCAAAACATACAGGTATTTCTTTGACAGTAGTTCCTTTACAAATGCTTCGAAAGTTCTTATAATAAATTTATCTTTAATTCGAGATATTTAAAAGGAGTGGATATACGTGAAACATATTTTTAAAAAAGGAACGGACGAGACGAAACCGACTTTGTTGCTGTTGCATGGTACAGGAGGTACAGAACAAGATCTGCTTCCTGCTGCAGATATGATTGATTCCTCTTGCTCGGTATTATCTGTAAGAGGAAATGTACTAGAAAACGGAATGCCCCGTTTCTTTAGACGTTTACAAGAAGGAATATTTGATATAGAAGATTTAATTGAACGCACAACAGAACTTCATCAATTTTTAGACGAAGCGGCTGAAACATATTCATTCGACCGACACAACATCGTAGCTGTAGGCTACTCAAATGGTGCCAATATTGCAGGAAGTTTGCTATTTCATTATGAGAATTCTTTAAAAGGGGCGGCTCTTCTTCATCCGATGGTTCCAAGAAGAGGAGTTGAAGTGCCTAAGACGGACGCCTCTATCTTTATCGGCGCAGGCACAAACGACCCTATTTGCCCAGCATCAGAAACAGAAGAACTTTCTGCGCTTTTAGAAAAAGCCGGAGCAGACGTACAGGTGCATTGGGAATCATTTGGACATCAGTTAACACGAACAGAAATTGAAGCAGCTGAAAAATGGTATCGGTCAAAATTTTAATTTAAAAACTTTTCGCACTCGTGCGGGAAGTTTTTTTATTTTTAAAAAATAATGACAGTTATCGTACAAAAGATAGATATAAATGGTAAAAAGTACTTTTTTTACTGAATGAAGGGAAATTTTATGATATCATTTTATTTCCGGTATATCTTTGCAGAACAGCTATTTTTAGGTAAAGTATCAAATTATTTTAAAATTCCTGGTTTCTATCACAAAAAAATGAAACCAAAGTCTGAGTAAACCGTTATAATAAATGCAGGATTTAAATTCAAAAGGATGGTTAAAAGCATATGACTCGTTTTTTTATTGTTTTACTTTTCGTTCTAATGGTTATATGTGTATATACCATTATTTCGCAAACCCTTTATCGTCGCTATCATTCATCAGTCATAATAAAAGGGGAAAAAAAGCATAAAATAGCTATAACATTTGACGACGGGCCTCATCCTGTTTATACACCAAAAATTTTGGACTTGTTCAAACTGCATGAAATGAAAGCTACTTTTTTTATTGTGGGAGAACTAGGGGAGAAACACCCGTCTATTTTAAACAGAATGATCGATGAAGGACATGAAGTAGCTATACATCATCATCGTCATGTGAGTGCATGGACGCAAACACCTTGGCAATTAAAAAGACAAATTCATCAATGTGCACAGGTTATAAAGAAAGTAACAAATCAAAAGCCGCTTTTTTATCGTCCGCCGTGGGGACATTTAAATATGAGCAGTTTATCAATGGCCAAGCCATATCACCTTGTGATCTGGACAGGAATCTTTCAGGATTGGACACTAAAAACAACGAAAACGGCATTAGTTCAAAAACTAATGCGTAAAGTAGAAGATGGAGCCATTTTTGTGTTACACGATAATGGAGATACCCCGGGAGCAGATGAAAAAGCACCCGAAATGACGATTGCGGCGTTAGAAGAATTTTTACCTTACTTAAAACAGCAAGGGTATGAAAGTATAACCATGCAGCAATTGATGAATCAATCGTAAATAGAGGAGCGAGCAGTGGACTTAACAATTATTTCTCAGTATATACATTCCTATGGTTATATTGTTATTTTACTTGTACTTTTTTGTGGGATTGTTGGAATTCCAGCGCCTGAAGAATCATTTTTAATATTATTAGGCATGTTTATTGCCAAACATCAGCTGAACTTATACGAATCATCTCTTTTTGCTTTTTTAGGTGTTATAACTGGAATGCTTACTGCTTACGGGCTAGGAAGGTATGCGGGAACCCCATTTTTTGATAAATACGGAAAATACGTAGGGTTAACCAAAGAGAAAATTGAAGCGGCAAGCGGCAGCTACCATAAATATGGGATATGGACCATTTTATTTGGTTTATATATTCCAGGCTTGCGTCAAATTAGCCCATATATGGCGGGAATAAGTCGCTATCCGTTTTTGCTTTATTTATTGTTATCGGTAGTAGGAAGTCTAGTATGGGTCCTTTCTTTTCTAATTCTAGGTTACTACGTAGGAGATCGAATTCATATTTCGTATATTATCATGGGCGCTGTAGCTTTTTTTGTCATTTATTTACTTATAAAAAGAAAAAGAAACCGAAAACGTCTTGAGAGGAGGGATGGTCAATGAGGAAGGTTTTATTCTTACCGCTTTTTCAGATGCCATCTGGTCATCACCAAGTAGCAGACGCCGTTATGGATGCCATCATGGAGCGTTTTTCGCACGTTATTTGTCAAAAAATTGATTGTTTAAGCTATTGGAGCAAACCGCTTGAACAAATGATTTCATCGATATACATGAAATGGATTTCTGTTTTTCCAAAGCAGTTTGAAAAATTTTATTACGGTCATGTATACAAAAAAAACGACCATACGATGGATGATTTTGTTGTGAAAAAGTGGCCGATTATCGAATACCATATGAAAAAATTAATTGATGCAGAGCAGCCGGACGTCATTGTTTGTACACACAGCTTTCCTTCCTGTGTATTAAGCGGGTTAAAAGAAAAAGGAATCATTGATCTTCCTATTATAAACGTATACACAGACTTCTTAGTAAGCGACGTATGGGGTAAAAATGGAATTGAGCTTCACTGCGTGCCTGATCAGGATACAAAAGCGTTTTTACAAAACGTTCACGGTGTAAAAGAGTCTTCTATTTATGTAACGGGCATTCCCGTTCATAAAGCGTTTTTAAAAAGACGGATTGACCATCTCATGCCACAGAAACATATACTGATTGCCGGAGGGAATTCCGGCCTTGGAAATGTACGCAAAATGCTTCAGCAGCTTCCGCAAAACTGTACGTATATGTATTATGTGCTGTGCGGAAAAAACAAAAAGTTGTATCAAGAACTAATAAAATTGAACCACCCGAGAATTAAAGCGGTCTCGTATGTAAAATCGAGAGAGAAAATGAATGATTTATATGAGGGAGCAGATGCCATTGTCACAAAAGCGGGGGGAGTGACAATTAGCGAAGCCCTTCACAAGAGACTACCTATTTTTATTCACTCATCTCTTCCCGGTCAAGAACAAATTAACATTGAATATCTAAAAGAAAAAGAGCTGCTGATACCGCTTAATGATGCTGAAGCCTTTGAACAGCAGCTTAAGAACATTTTAGAAAATGATGTGAAACGAAACCGGTTGATAAAACGGATGGACGAATATGTAGACAGCTTAGAAGTAAAAGTAGATCGCGTGCTTGCAGATCACTTTAAGCTGTATCGATATGAGACAAGTCAAAATCAATTTTAAGCAGAACATTGGTTATTTCTTTTTACATTCGATAAACTAACTGTAGAGATAACATCTGTAGAAGGTTAGATGAAGTAAAAGGAGATTATAATATGAACTCAGTTATTGAAACGATTTTAAATCATCGTTCTATTCGCAAATATGAAGACAAACCATTGTCGGAAGAGCAAATTCAGACGATTGTAGAAAGCGCACAGGCAGCTTCCACATCAAGCTATATTCAAGCGTATTCCATTATTGGAGTAAAAGATAAAGAAACGAAGCGAAAGCTTGCTCAATTAGCAGGAAATCAGCCTTACGTAGAAACAAATGGACACTTCTTTGTATTTTGCGCTGACTTTCATCGTCATGATGTCATTGCGGAAATGGAGAAAAAAGATTTATCGACAGCGCTCGAAAGCACAGAGCAGTTTATGGTAGCTATTATTGACGTTGCCCTTGCTGCGCAAAATGCAACGCTTGCTGCTGAATCAATGGGACTTGGAGCTTGTTACATTGGCGGTTTGCGTAACGAATTAGAAGAAGTAAGCAAATTGTTAAAACTGCCTCATCATGTAATCCCGTTATTTGGTCTAACGGTTGGACATCCAGCGGGTATTACGGATAAAAAGCCGCGCTTACCATTTAAACATGTGTATCATGAAGAAACATATGAGCCGAATGATGAGCAGACGAAAAAAGAATTAACAGCGTATAACGAAGAAATTTCTACTTATTACAACGAAAGAACAAATGGCAAACGCCAAGACACATGGACTGGTCAAATGGCTGAAATGCTTTCCAATCCTAAGCGTATGTATATGAAAGAATTTGTTGAAAAGCAAGGATTTAACAAGAAATAAAAAAGCTGGGACAAAAGTAGTTTAGCCGAATTGAAAAACGAACCGCTGATCAAAATTTTTGATTAGCGGTTCGTTTTTTTTGTTATGAAAAAAACTTAATATACCCGTTAAATGATCAATAAAAAAGAAGAGGCATAGCCAGCAATGGTAGAGAAATTTAACTATTTTAGTAAAAACAACAATAAAAAGCAGTAAAAAGTAGAAACGTTTCATCATATAGCCAAATTATCAGAAATATTACGATTGAATGTTCTGTTTTGTTAAGTTTTGTAATAAAAGTAGCACGGCTCTGTAACGGCTGTGAAATGTGAGGATGATATCATTCAATCATTGAGTAAATAAGGAGGTATTCTTAATGAAAAAATTTATATTTACTCTAGGAACAACAGCAATCCTTTCAGCAGGATTTGTAGGTGCAGCTTCTGCTTCTACAAGCGGAACGTATCACGTAGAAAAAGGTGATACGTTATGGAAAGTCGCTCAAAAGCACAGCGTGAGCGTAGACGAGCTAAAAGATGCAAACAACTTAACATCTAATATTATTTATCCAAATCAAGAATTAAACGTAGCTACTATAAAAGAAATGACGCACAAAGTTCAGCAAGGAAACACATTATGGTCCATCAGTCAGCAATACGGCGTGACGGTAGATCAAATTAAAGAATGGAACGGACTGAAGTCAGATTTAATTTATCCTGGCGAACAATTAAAAATTCAGTCTCCAAACGGTCAAGCTCAGCAATCAAGCCCTTCAGTAGCCCAAGCTGCTCCAGAAGCTCAGCAAGCTCAAGCACCGGCTGAACAAACTCAAGAAGAACAGCAGCAAGCTCAAGCTGAACAAGCTCAAAAAGAGCAACAGCAGGCTCAAGCTGAACAAGCTCAAAAAGAGCAACAGCAGGCTCAAGCTGAACAGGCTCAAAAAGAGCAGCAGCAGGCTCAAGCTGAACAGGCTCAAAAAGAGCAGCAGCAAGCTCAAGCTGAACAGGCTCAAAAAGAGCAGCAGCAAGCTCAAGCTGAACAAGCTCAAAAACAACAACAACCTGCTGAATCGTCACAACAAGCCAGCGGCAAATCAATGACAGTTGAAGCAACTGCCTATACGGCTAATTGTGCTGGATGTAGCGGTACAACTGCTACAGGAGTGGATTTAAAAGCAAATCCAAATCAAAAAGTAATCGCTGTTGACCCTAGTGTTATTCCATTAGGTTCGAAAGTTTATGTAGAAGGCTATGGTGAAGCTGTAGCTGCCGATACAGGTGGAGCAATTAAAGGCAATCGAATTGATGTATTCGTTCCTTCTGAAGGTGATGCTCAACAGTTCGGAAGAAAATCTGTTAAAATCACGGTTATGAACTAAGAAGTTCTTTATAAAATTGCTAGTCTAGTATAGAAATACATAGCTAGTAAAGCAAAAGAGGTGCCTTATGGCACCTCTTTTTACTTTATAATACGCTTTGCTCCTGCATAGCTGTTTTTCCAGTAAGCTGTTGAAAGTGATTGCGTTTTAACGCCTTTGCTGCTGACATAAATGAATTCTTGTTTGTCTAGGTAAATTCCTACGACTGAAACAGATTTGCCGTTTTTAAAGAAAACTAAATCTCCAGCCTGCAGGCTGTTTTGCTTTACGTCCGTGCCGCTTTTATACTGATCTGCTACTGTACGGGGGATAGAAATATTTGAACCCGCGTTTTTATATACATACTGTGTGTACCCTGATACATCAAAACCTTTTGGTGTCGTACCTCCATATTTATATGGCTTTCCAATTAGCGTTTTGGCATACGATACAATTTGCTGCTGTTTTGAACTAACAGAAGCTTGAGGTGCTGGAGCCGGAGAAGGTGCGCTTGTACTTTTCACTTTCAGCACTTGGCCAACTTTTAGCGCATCTGTTTTTAAATTGTTTAATTTTTTTAATTCAGCTACCGTCATGCCGTACTTTTTAGCGACTGCTGTCAGCGTGTCTCCTTTTTTCACCGTGTAGGTGCCATTACTATCAGCCGGTGTAGATGGAGCTGTTGGTGAAGGTTGAATATCTTCATCAAGCAAATAACTCATATTTGCGTTAAACGTTACTTTTCGCTTCGTTTTATAGCTCTTCGCTTTTTGCTGAAATTGCGTATTGTATGCGTTGATTTCTTTTTCAAAATTTGCAGAGATCTTATTAAATTCCGCGTCACTTACATCTCCATACGCATAGTCTTCAAGATCCACAATGTAATTGTAAAGAGCAATTAAGCTGTCGTATAAATACCCTTGAAGCTGATCAGCTTCTGAATTAAGGTGATTCATCGCATAATTTTTATCAGTCTTTGTTAGAAACTGGTCAATTTGATCCGCAAGCTGATCATATGCCGCTAACGCTTTTTCGTCATCTTTTATTCCTTCAATTTCTTTTAGCTTTTTTTCTACGGTTTTATAAAATGGTGCGTAATAATCTGCTAGCGAATTAACGTCTTTTTGATAAACGCTGACAGAAGAAGCAGCATAAGCAGAGTGACTAAAAACAGGCGTTGCCACCGATGCTCCTACTAAAACGGATGCTGCTATAAATGGTACAAGTAGTTTCTCTTTTTTCATTTGTAAAGTCCCCCAAATATCCAAATAATAGTATAGCAGATAGATTATACTATACTAGGTTATAAAAGAACTGGTACTTTTCCTTTAATTTCATATTTTTTAGCAGTTTGCGTACCTGATAGAAGATAATCTGAAGAACAAAGAAAATATGTGATACAATGTACAAATATTCAGTTAAAAAGGAAGTGTACGATATGCAGCAATTTATCAAAGAAATAGCGCGCGGAAAAAGAGGATCAACTGACTTAACGTATGAACAAGCAAAAGAAGCAGCTCGCTTAATTGCTTCTGGACAAGCTACGGATGCTCAGATCGCTGCTTTTTTTATCGCAGAACGTATTAAAACTGAAAATGCAGATGAACTATTGGGATTTGTTCATGCTTTTCGCGAAAAAACAAAAGAAATACCGCTGTCTCAGCCGTTAAAAGATAAATCAATTGATTTTGCAAGCCCTTATGCAGGGAGAAATTCATTTTTTGCGACCATTCCTGTATCGATTTTATTAGCTGAAAGAGGTGTGCCAGCTTTTTTACACTGTACAGAAGCACTTCCTCCAAAGTTTGGAACAACGATTGAAGACGTACTTCATTCATTACAGATCCCTCAAGCTCAAACGATTGAAAACATCAGTCATGCGTTTGAAACGTTAAAAATTGGCTTTGTAAATGCCGAAACAATTTCTTATCCTCTTAGTCGCATCAAAAAAATTCGTCATGAAATTGGTGTAAGGACACTTATTAATACGGTTGAAAAACTACTAAACTTATCGAATGCTTCTTCTTTAATGATGGGGGCTTTTCATCGTACGGCCATTAATAAGATTGTGCCTATTTTTGCTTCTCTGCCTTTCAAACACGTATACGTGGTACAAGGGATAGAAGGATCAGAAGATGTACCTGTACATAGAAGCAGTTTTGTTTTTACTATCTCAGAAGGAGAGATGGAGTCGTTTATTGTCAATCCAAAAGAATACGGACTGTTTGTGGAAGAAGAGCACTTTGAAAAGAAAATAAGCGTTGAAAAACAAGCGGAATATGTGACGCGCATTCTGGAGGGTGAATCTTCTTCCGAACTGACTTATGTCTATAATCAAGTAGTATTAAACGCTGGCTTGCGCTATTATTTATTTGGCTATGAAGCTTCTATTGAAAAAGGAGTAGACTATGCAAAACGTCAGCTAGCTGAAGGTTTGGGCTGGAAACACCTGCAGAAATGGAAAACACAAGCGATTTCAGAAGAGTAAAAGGTGAGCAAACATGCTCATCTTTTTTTATCGGAAGAGATAAATCCTTTGTTTTTTATCAGAAAATTTACTATAATTAGTTATGTATTTGTGTTAGAAAATGTAACATTTGATGTTAATAAAAAAATAGATTAGCAGAAAGGAAGCTTTCATTGAAACTTACGTCGAGAGAACAAGAAAAATTAATGATTGTCGTAGCTGCAGACTTAGCAAGACGCCGTCAAACAAGAGGATTAAAACTTAATTATCCCGAAGCAGTAGCTATTATTACATATGAAATTATGGAAGGAGCTCGTGATGGCAAGACGGTAGCACAGCTAATGCGAGAAGGGACCAAGATTTTAAAACGAGAAGATGTAATGGAAGGTATTCCGGAAATGATTCATGATATTCAAGTGGAAGCTACCTTTCCAGATGGAACCAAGCTCGTCACTGTGCACGATCCAATTCGTTAAGAGGAGGGAAAGATATGATTCCAGGGGAATATTTCTTAAAAAAAGACCCAATCACATGTAATAACGGAAAGAAATCAATTAGCGTGACTGTAATCAACAGAGGCGATCGACCTGTTCAAGTAGGGTCACACTTTCATTTTTTTGAAGTGAATGCTGCGCTCGAATTCCCCCGCGAAGCTTCGCTTGGCTATCATTTAAATATTCCGGCCGGTACAGCCGTTCGTTTTGAACCAGGTGATGCAAAAGAAGTCGATCTCGTTGCTTTCTCCGGAACAAGAGAAATCTACGGTCTTAACAATAAAACAAACGGATCGCTTTCTGATAGAAAGGAAGATGTATAAGATGAGTTTTCAAATGTCGCGACGTCAGTATGCAGATATGTTTGGACCAACCGTTGGAGATGCTGTTCGTTTAGCAGACACAGAGCTATTTATTGAAATTGAAAAAGATTTCACAACATATGGAGATGAAGTGAAGTTCGGCGGAGGAAAAGTCATTCGTGACGGAATGGGGCAGCATCCTCTTGCAACACGAAGCGAAGCAGCGGACTTAGTGTTGACAAATGCAATTATTGTTGATTATACAGGCATATATAAAGCAGATATTGGAATAAAAGATGGACTCATTCAAACCATCGGAAAAGCGGGCAATCCCCTGCTGATGGATGAAGTAGACATCATCATTGGTGCGAGTACAGAAGTGATTGCAGCAGAAGGGAAAATTGTAACCGCCGGCGGTATTGATGCACATATTCATTTCATTTGTCCGCAGCAAATTGAAACTGCTCTTGCCTCTGGAGTTACAACAATGATTGGAGGAGGAACGGGACCGGCTACAGGAACAAAAGCTACAACTTGTACACCCGGAGCGTGGCATATTGAACGAATGCTTGAAGCCGCTGAAGCATTCCCAATGAATATTGGCTTTTTAGGAAAAGGGAATGCAAGTGCTAAAGAGCCTTTAATTGAGCAAATTGAAGCAGGAGCGATTGGACTAAAGCTTCATGAAGACTGGGGAACCACGGCATCTGCCATTGACACAAGCTTACAGGTAGCAGACGAGTACGATGTTCAAATTGCGATTCATACAGATACTTTAAATGAAGGCGGCTTTGTCGAAGATACGATTGCAGCGATTGGCGATCGAGTCATTCATACCTATCATACTGAAGGAGCTGGAGGCGGACATGCACCTGATATTATGGAAATGGCAAGCTTTCCAAACGTGCTTCCATCATCAACTAATCCAACAAGACCCTATACTGTCAACACGCTTGAAGAACATTTAGATATGCTCATGGTATGTCACCATCTTGATCCCTCTGTACCAGAAGACATCGCTTTTGCTGATTCTCGCATTCGCAAAGAAACGATTGCAGCTGAAGATATTTTACACGATTTAGGTGTATTCAGTATGATTTCTTCAGATTCCCAAGCAATGGGACGTGTAGGAGAAGTGATTACAAGAACGTGGCAAACAGCTGACAAAATGAAAAAGCAGCGAGGGAAACTTGATGGTGACAGCGAAGCTGGCGATAACGCACGTGTCAAACGCTATGTAGCTAAATATACGATTAATCCAGCTATTGCTCATGGAATTTCCGAATACGTAGGATCAGTAGAAACAGGGAAAATGGCTGACTTAGTCCTATGGGAGCCAGCGTTTTTTGGAATAAAGCCTGACTTGATTGTAAAAGGCGGTTTGATTGCACACAGCTTAATGGGAGATCCTAACGCTTCAATCCCAACTCCACAGCCGGTTTTATACCGTCCGATGTTTGCTTCTTATGGAAAAGCAAGAGCTAAAACGTCTTTTACGTTTGTGTCAAGAGCAGCGTACGAGAACAAAGTGGGCGAGAAACTGGGGTTGCAAAAGCTGCTTAAACCGGTCAAAAATATTCGTCAATTAAAAAAAACAGATATGAAGTTAAACGGGGAAATGCCTAAAATTGAAGTTGATCCCCAAACCTACGAAGTCAAAGTAGATGGACAAATGATTACATGTGAAGCAGCAGAAGTTGTGCCTATGGCGCAGCGATACTTTTTATTTTGAGGTGAAAGAAATGGTAATCGAAAAAATTATCGGAAATATGGCAACATTAGAAAAAAGGGCTCCACATATAGAAAAGGTATATATCGAAAGTGATCACTTAGTAAAACGAGTTCAGCGCGTTGTAACAGATCACGGTAAGGAACTAGGAATTCGTCTAAAAGAAAATCGCGAGCTCACTGATGGCGACGTGCTGTTTATGGATGAAAGCAATATGATTGTTGTGCAGGTGCTGGCAGACGATATTTTGACGATTCAGCCGATTGATATTCAGCAAATGGGAGAAATTGCTCATCAGCTTGGCAACCGCCATTTGCCGGCACAGTTTGAAGGTGGAGACATGCTCGTACAGTACGATTATTTAGTCGAAGAATTGCTCCGGCAGCTTGATATTCCCTATAAGCGCGAAAAAAGAAAAGTAAAACAAGCTTTTAAGCATATCGGACACAGTCATGACTAATTCATTGCTTTCGCTGATTCAACTATGTGATTCAAATTTTCCATCCGGTGCATTTTCACATTCGTTTGGCTTTGAAACGTATATTCAGCGAAACCAAATTTACAACACAGAAACCTTTCAAGAAGCGCTTCGTACATACCTTGATGTTCAGCTGACGTATACGGACGGCTTAGCATGCAGACTGGCTTATGAGTATGCGGCTCATGACCAGTTTAACGAAATTATGAGAGTGGATCATGAATTATACGCTCTTGCTTTGTCAAAAGAAACAAGAGAAGGGACAAGACGCGTGGGCCAGCGCATGTTAAAACTTTGCTTAGAGTTATTTCAAGGCTCTTATTTAGAAAAGTATATGAGTGAGGTAAAAGCAAAGAAGGCGTATGGACATCCTGCTGTTGTATTTGCGTTAGCCAGCCTGCAGTTAAATATCACAAAAGAAGACGCAATTTTAAGTCACTTGTACGCTAGCATTTCTTCGTTAATCCAAAATGCTGTTCGCGGCATACCGATCGGTCAAACGGATGGACAAAAAACGCTCGTTCTTTTTCAGCCGCTGCTGCAGCACGCACTTCAGCATATTTTACAAGCAGATCAAGAGGAATTTGGTGCCGTGACACCAGGGTTAGAAATCGCTCAAATGCAGCATGAACAATTGCATGTCCGATTGTTCATGTCATAAAAAAGGAGGGAAGGCCTTCTAACGATGAAGGCGTAAAAAATGAATGCAATTAAAATTGGAATTGGTGGACCTGTTGGTGCAGGGAAAACAATGTTAGTAGAACGATTAACGCGTGCACTAGAAGGACAGCTAAGCATGGCGGTCGTTACAAACGATATTTACACAAAAGAAGACGCGCAATTTCTAGTAAAAAACAGTATTTTACCGGAAAATCGCATCGTAGGAGTAGAAACAGGAGGATGTCCTCATACGGCCATTCGAGAAGATGCATCTATGAACTTTGCTGCGATCGATGAGTTAGTGGAACGTCACCCGGATGTTGAACTTATTTTTGTAGAAAGCGGAGGAGATAATTTAGCCGCAACGTTTAGCCCAGAGCTCGTTGATTTTTCGATTTATATCATCGACGTAGCACAAGGGGAAAAAATCCCGCGTAAAGGCGGTCAAGGAATGATTAAATCTGATTTATTCATTATCAACAAAACAGATTTAGCCCCGTATGTAGGAGCCAGTTTAGAAGTAATGGAAAAAGATACAATCCAAGCGAGAGGGCACAAGCCTTTTGTTTTCACCAATTTAAAAGAAGAGAAAGGGCTCGACCAAGTGATAGAATGGATTAAAAAAGAGGCCTTTTTAATCGGCCTTGAATCATGAGCTACACGGGTTATTTAGAGCTTCGAGCAGAAAGAAACAGTGAGCGAACCGTTATTAAAGATACGTACCATTACGGGGCTTTCAAAGTTGCCAGACCTATTTACATGACTCCTGAATCCCCTTTTGTCTATATGCTTCACGTAGGCGGAGGATACGTAAGCGGAGACAAGTATAAAACGATGATAACGGTAGAGAAAAATGCCCAGCTGACGGCTACTACTCAATCTGCGACAAAGGTGTACAAAACACCGAACGAAGCTGTTTTACAAGAAACGTGTATAACTCTTGAAGAACAAGCCATCATGGAATATATACCAGACCCGCTTATTTTGTATGAAAATGCTGCATTTGTTCAAGAAATAACGGTTCATATGGCACAAAACGCTGCTTTGTTTATGTGTGACAGCATAACTCCGGGGTGGTCGCCGGATGGGCAGCTGTTTCAATATACCTCTATGCGTTCCAAGCTTAAACTGTATGTAAACGAGCAGCTGAAGGTATACGATCACTTATACTTGAAGCCAGAAAGCCATTTGCGCGGCATGATGAAAATGGAAGGGTATACTCATTTTGGATCGATTATCATTGTTCATCCAAACGCCGACGATGCATTTATAGCGAAAGTACATCAGCTGTGCGAAGAGGCAGGCTGTAAAGTAGGAGCTTCCGCACTTCCGGTCCCCGGATGTGCTATTCGAATATTAGCTGCTAGTACACAAGAAGTTGAAGACATAATCGCTAAAGTATACGGATTCTTCCGACAGCATTTACTAAAAGCTGAAGTATCACTTTTGCGTAAGTATTAAAGAGGCTGGGACAAAAAATATGTGAGTTGAAAGAAGATCCGAACGAGCTGGATTCTTAGTGGAGAATCAAATTCGTTCGGATTTTTTTATTGGTAGGGTGAACGTAGGTTCCCTGTATGTAGCTCCTTCTAGCCGTTGATTAGAGGACAAAGCGACGTCTTGCACAGAAATCAACAGCTGTGGAACAGGCAGTCCAGATCATTTATCCTACTTGTTCATCTTTAGATGGAATTGTTTTCGTTATGTCTCATTCACTTTTAGAACCACAGGCTAAACAAGCCGTTGCTTACACCTAAATTATACATATAATAAAGGCCAAATATAATGCTGACAGCGCCTGTTACCTGCATCAAGCAGCGGTTTAACGTCACTTGTTTTTTAGTTGTAACGAATGGAATCCCAATAACCGTTGTAAATAACAGCATGCCAAGACAAGTGCCGATTCCAAAAATGATAATGTACAGAGCACCTTGCCATACGTGAGTAACGGTGCTCATCGTTAATACAACCATCGCTGCGCTTCCGGCCAGTCCATGAACAAAGCCAATGCCCAATGACTTTAAGTAAGACGTTTTTTCGTGATGCGTATGTACTTGTTTTTTGTAAGACAGAAAAGATGTAAAACCGAGGTAAACGAGCATAATGCCTACTAAAAATTCAAGTGACATGCTCATACGTTCAGAAATACTGCTTTTTAACACCATTAAAATCATGCCAAAAATAAACAGCGTAAGCGTATGACCAATCCCCCAGTATACTCCTGCAAGCGAAGAGCGCCACAGCTTTTTACTTTTTGAAGCAATGGTTGATACAGCGATAATATGATCTGGTTCTAGAGCATGCTTGATTCCTAAAAAAAACCCTAGTATTAAAATTGAAAAAAAACTTGTTTCCATGTCAGCTTTCTCATCCTTTCGTACGTATAAAACTAGTATATCGTACGTTTTTGTTTTAATAAACAGAAAATTCTAAACGAAAATGTCTGGTCGAATAGCTAAACTATTTATCAATTTACAATAAGTTACAAATATTAAAGGAGATGTAGTATAAAAATTTTACATTTACAAAAACTATGAGTAAATTATTGTGAGGTTGATAACTATGGACAAAATTTCTACTGATATCATGCTGTGGAGTTCTTTTATACGTCAAAATGTTAGGACAGAACGTGACTAGACTAGAAGCTCTTTTATGGAGCATTGCGTTGCCGGGCTTTGGACAATTACTAAACAAAAAACATATAAAAGGAATTTTGTTTATTGTACTTGAATTTCTCATTAATATGGGCGCAAATTTTAATGAAGGTATTCGCTTAAGCTTTTTAGGAGAAACAAGGCAGTCCCTAGAGGTAATGAACATGCAGTGGTTAATGTTTTATCCATGTTTGTATTTTTTTGCAATTTGGGATGCTGTTAAAGAAGCAGAAACCGGCGCATCGAGATTTACATTTATTCCTTTTGTCTCCTGTGCTTATTTTGTTACAGTAGGCATTATGTATTCCTCAGTAACAACCATCAACGGTGTTTTTATAGGACCAATTTGGCTTCCTATGCTGTCTGTTATACCCGGACTTGTTGTCGGGCTCATTGTCAAAAAGCTATTAGAAGTGTATATACATAAGAAAAAATAAACGTCATTACAATCTATACATCCGTAGATTTTAATGGACGTTTATTTTATTTTTGTTTATAAATAAGTAATAAAGTCTCTTATTTAGGGAACGTACTAACAGCGGCTGTTTTTACATAATTTTAAGAGAGCGCGGACTACTCATAAAAAAGAGCACATTGAAAATGGAGAGAATGTGTACAAGCTTATATAATAGCACTTTGACAAAAAGAAGCTGGAGAGAAGGTGGATAGAGGATGATCACAAATGGTATTTATCGTTTTTTTCTTATCTGGTACGTATGCGGAGTCGTCTTGCTTTCCTTCGATTTGCTGCCTTCATGGTTAGAATGGGCAAACGCGGTCTTTTTACACTTGAGCAGTCTTCTTGCTCTTATTTATCTAGCTAAAGCTTATGGAGTAAGGCGGGCACTGCTCGTTGCGATATTTGTGACAGGCGCATCTATTTATATCGAAAGTCTAGGTGTTAAGTATGGATTTTTATTTGGATCCTACGATTATGAAAAAGATTTTGGCGCCAAAATCTTAGGGGTTCCTCTGACCATTGGTTCGGCTTGGTTTATGGTTGTGATCACAAGCAGAATATTAGCTCTGGGAATTATGAAACGTATGGAACTGCCGTTTATTGTACATGGAATTGCCTATGCAGTCATTAGTTCGCTTTTTGCTGTTATTATGGATTTGGCTATTGATCCTGTTGCCTATGTTGTTAAACAATATTGGGCGTGGGAAGGGGACAGCTTTTATTATAATATTCCTTTATCAAATTTCTCCGGCTGGTTTTTATTGTCTTTCTTCATTCAGCTGGTCGTATATTTCTTTTTAGCTAAGTCTCCTAAAGAGGAAAATCCGGTGTGGGAAAAAAGAATGGTATTTTTGTATAGTGCAGTTGTCATGATGTTTGTGATTGTAGCGTTAGCGAATGGCCTATGGCTTGTCGTATGGCTGACGATGATTCCTTTTCTTATTCTTTATATTGTGTATAAAAAGGAGACTCGCTTATGATTTACCCGAAGAAAAACTCAATATTTGAGCGATTTTTTCAACTGTTTGTCACATATCAGCTTAAAAAGCAATTTTATCGTATTCATTTACATATAGAAGGGCTCCCAAAAGATAAAAAAATTTTATTAATTGCTAATCATTCCAGCTGGTGGGACGGTTTAGTGACATTTTATTTAAATAACGCGGTATTAAAAACAGATCTATACGCTATGATGTCCGAACAAGGAATGAAGGATTTTCCTTTTTTTCAACGAATCGGAGCTTTTTCAGTAAATGCAGCGTCTCCGAAGCATACGGTGGAATCGTTAAGGTTTGCCAGTAAGCTGTTAGAAGAGAAAAAAGCGGTGCTTATTTTTCCCCAAGGAAAAGAAGAGCATCTTGAAAAAAGACCGTTAACTTTTTCTGAAGGACCTGCTTTTCTTCTAAAGAAGCATTCTGACGTTGAAGTTATTCCCATTACGTATTATTATACGTTTCGCCATGATCAGCGACCGGAGCTTTTTATCTGGGTAGGGCAAGCTGTTTTTTACGACTCATCTAAGGCAAGAGAAGAGATAACCAACACGCTAGGCGGTGCAGTCACTGCTCAGCTCGATTATCAAAAACAGAAAATAATTCAAGAAAACGATGAGGAATTTACGGTTTTATTAAAAGGAAAAAAGACGCTTAGTGAATGGTTAACGTGGTGGAAAGCGAAGGTGAAAGAATGATTTACTATATGCTTTTATTTATTTTTATGCTGCTTCTAACCATTGTAAATATTAAAGCAATGCCTAAATTAAAAAGATACGAGCCAGATTCCAAAACACCTCAGCCTCTTATTTCTATTTTGATTCCAATGCGAAATGAAGAACGAAATGTAAAGCGAATCATTTCCTCTATTAAAGGATTAACGTACAGCAATCTAGAATGTGTCATACTAGACGATCAGTCCACAGATCAAACACGAACACAGCTGTTGAAAGAAATTCACGGGGATCCGAGGTTTACCATCATAGAAGGAAAAGAGCTGAGAGAGGGCTGGGTCGGAAAAGTTCATGCCTGTCACCAGCTGTCGCAAGCTGCAAATGGAGACTATTTATTGTTTGTAGATGCAGATGTAGCACTAAAAGAACGTACACTGGAACATACTTTGGCCACAGCACAAGCGACAAAAGCCGCTCTTTTAACAGGTTTCCCTCGTTTTCCCGTAAAAACGTGGTTAGAAGCATTGGTTGTTCCGCTTCAGCATGTGGTTGTTTTTAGTTATTTACCGGTTGTCGTAGCTAATCGTAATAAGATGAGCAAAGCTTCAGCGGCTCACGGTGCTTTTATGTTTATAAAAAAAGAAACATACGAGGCCGTAGGAGGACATGAAGCCGTCAAATCTTCACTAGTAGAAGATGTCCACCTAGCCCAGCTTTTTAAGCAAAAGAAACACCGCGTCATTTTAGCTAATATTACCTCTCATGTTAGCTGTTATATGTATGAAACAACAGAAGAAGTATGGAACGGTTTTGCTAAAAACATCTTTGTAGGTCTGGGCCGCTCCGCTAAAGCAGTTTGGGTACTAAGCGTTTTTTTTGCCTGTTACTATGTGCTGCCGCTTCCTTTTTTTATAGCAGGAATATTCACAGGCAACATGCTTTGGATTCTGCCTTTTTGCATTATGCTTTTTCAGCGGTTTTTAATTGACCGGTCGGCTCAGCAAAAAGGGCTTTTGTTTTGTACGATGCCCGCGTCGGCAATTGTGCTGATGCTGCTGATGAATCATTCCATGAAGCGTGAACGAAAAAAGCAGGGATATGAATGGAAAGGAAGGCATTATCAATGAAAAAAGTACTAATAGTTGGGGCAGGGTTAGGCGGATTAGCTGCAGGAGTTCTTCTTCAAACAAAGGGGTTCGATGTCACAATTGTGGAAAAAAACGAGCATGTAGGCGGAAAAATGATGCCTGTGCAGCTAGGAGAATATTCTTTTGATTTTGGGCCTAATACCATTACAATGCCCGAAGTTTTTCAGTGGTTATTTGAGCAAGCGGGTGAACGCCCAGAAGACTATATGCCTCTTGTCAAACTAACGCATCATACGAATAATTTCTTCACCGACGGCTCCCAATTTTCCATGTCTATAGATGAAAGAAAGATGATTCAGCAGCTTGAACGTCTCGATCCCTTTGCTGCGGAGCAATACCCTGCCTATTTAAAAGAAGTAAAAAGAATATACGACATTGCAAAAAGCCAATTTTTCTACCGGACATTTTCATCGTGGAAAGATTACACAAACCCTTCTTTATTAAAAGCATTGCTGCAAGTAAGGCCGTTTGAAACAGTAGATACGTTTCATCAGCGTTTTTTTCGAAACGAAAACATTCGAAATGCATTTAATCGATATGCAACCTATATCGGATCTTCACCTTATACATCACCCGCTACGTTTTCACTGATTGGACATTTAGAAATGAATGATGGGGTGTACTATGTAAAAGGAGGAAATCCTAGAATTGCAAAAGGGCTGGGACATGTGTTCCAAAAAGCTGGAGGAAAGCTGTATACAAACTGCAGCGTTACTGAAATAATCGTAAAAAATAAACGGGCTGTGGGAGTGGAAGTAAATGGAGAAGAAAAGATAGACGCGGATATCGTTATTGTGAACGGGGACTTGCTAAAAGCCTATCCGGCACTTGTAAAAGAACAGGATAGACCTCATTTTAAAAACAAAAAAGCAGCTGAATTCGAGCCTTCCATATCAGCTTATGTGATCATGGCAGCTGTTAAGAAGCGCTTTTCTCAGCTGATTCATCATCAAGTGTATTTTTCTCAGGATTATAAACAGGAATTCTATGAGCTATTTCAGCAAAAAACGCTTCCAACCGATCCCACCATCTACATTTGTAATTCTTCATATACCGATAACACGGTAGCTCCGGGTGATAATTTATTTATTTTAGTGAATGCTCCTGCTGTGAAAGAAGAGAATCAAGAAGAAATGAAAGCTTACAGAGAAGTTGTCTATCGCAAGCTTTCTCAGTTTGGTTTAGATATCGAGCCTTCGCTTGTACATGAACGAATTGTTACTCCATATGAAATTGAACAAACGTTTGGCGCATTTAAAGGTGCTTTGTACGGCGTGAGTTCAAACCGGAAAATGGATAGTTTTCTTCGCCCAAGCAACGTCTCAAAAGATGTTAAAAACTTATATTTTGTAGGAGGAACGACTCACCCTGGAGGAGGGTCTCCTATGGTCACGATTAGCGGCATCAATGTAGCTATGCTTATTTCATCTTCCTAATTGATAAATCAGGATTGTCAAAAAGTTTAGTTTTTTGGTACTATAAGAAAGTGCAGAGGCTGTTAACCTACTGTTCTTACGAATGGAAAAAATGAAAAAACATGTTACATAACGAAGTTGAAAAGGTGATTACATAACTATATGATTGTATTTACGTGTCTTATTATTATCATAAGCATTGTCCGTCCGTACTTGGAAAGCGTGACTGTTAAGCGACTTGCTTCAGAAGGCAAAAAAGTTCGCTACTACAAAGAACAGTTCTTTTTTTATGTGCTAATTTTACTATTTTATATTGCGGTGATGGTATACCATAGGGTTCCAATTTCTATGTTAGGATTACAGGGAGTATATCTCGATACGATTCATCGCACGGCTCCGTATCCAGCGTGGATTGAATATTTGCTGCTTTTAATCTTTGCAGGCTTTATCATTCTTTCCATTATGCTTCAATGGATGAAAGATCATGGAGAAACGGTTTTTGTGGAACAGGAAATGCCCACGTCAATTGAGGCAACCGTTCCTAAAACGGAAAGAGAGCAAAAGTGGTGGCTAGCATACAGCGGTATTTCCAGCTTCGTAGAAAGCACCGTCTATTTTCCTAGCTTTTATTTATATAGTCACTATATATTAGCCATTGAAAACACATGGGTATTGGCCGTCTTAATTGGTATTGGTTATTTCCTATCACAGCTAGCTTTCCAGCGTGACCGTTTAAGTGTCCAGACGCTGTTAGTTGGTATCGGGCTAGGCGCTTTATTTATCATGACGAAGTCAGTTGTCATCATGGTCTTGTACTATGGCTTTAGCTTTTTGATTTATGATATTTACCAGCAAGATCGCAATCTAGTAAAAAGCACAGATGATCACTAAGAAACAACACGGCATAAAGCTGTGTTGTTTCTTTTTTTTATAATTTATAAAAAAAGCTTGAAAAGCGCTTTCAATAGTCTTATAATTTAGATAAATCGATTTACTAAACCGGTTTAGTAAGTGGTTAGTTAGCATAATAAGAAAGGTAGGTCGATTTATGAATAGTATCATTATCCCGTTAAATGCATTTGAAACAACAGGCTTTCAGCACACCATGATTGGGAAAATACATGAGCAGCAAGTACATGGAGTGGAAATTCGAAGAGAGTTAATGAAAAAAGTAGATCAAGAGATTGAGCTTATTGCCGAAGAATTAAAAAAATATCCGCTTTTTACAGTATATTCGGCTCCAATTGAACTGTGGAGAGAAAATGGAGAGTTAAACACACAAGAATTAAAAGCTATTCTTGAAGAAGCCGTATCACTTGGCGCTCAGTGGGTAAAAGTTTCTCTTGGTTTTTATCAGCCCCAATCGCCTATAGCAGATTTACAGCAGCTATTAGAAGCATTTCCAGCTTTACGTCTATTTGTAGAAAACGATCAAACCAGTCACGGAGGCAACATAGCATCTCTGCACGCATTTTTTGATAACGCTTACGAAGTTCCTGTTTCCATGACGTTTGATATTGGTAATTGGCTTTATGTACATGAACAACCCCAGGAAGCAATCAAAAAGCTAAGGTCATTTGTGGGCTATATTCATATTAAACACGTAATAAAAAACAGCGGAAAGCTAGTGACCACCGCTATATCAAACGGTTCAAATGAAATGTGGAAAGATATTTTGAAAGGGTTTTCTCATTCTACTTTTAAAGCTTTAGAGTTTCCAATCGATGAACCAGAACAAGTTCCAGGCTTCATTTCATTGGTGCAAGCAGCAGAACAGGAGGAAGTGCAATGAATTCATTAGACGTTATTACCTTCGGAGAAGCAATGGCGATGTTCATGGCAGAACAGCCGGGACCGCTGCATGAGATTAAGCGTTATACGAAAGAACTAGCCGGAGCAGAAACAAATGTAGCAATTGGTCTCGCTCGTCTCAGTCTGCGCGCAGGCTGGGTGAGCAAAGTCGGCAACGATCCTTTCGGTACGTTTATTATGAAACGGCTACAAGAGGAGTCAGTCAACACCGATTGTGTACTAGTAGATAGCGAGCATGCAACAGGCTTTCAAATTAAATCAAAAGTGGAAGTGGGAGATCCGGAAGTTTGTTACTTCCGAAAAAATTCAGCAGCCAGTCACTTGCACTCCAGCGATTTTAATCAAAACTATTTTTTAGCGGCAAAACATATGCATATGACAGGCATACCGCTTGCTGTGTCAGCAAGTATGCGCGATTTTGCTCTACATGCACTTACATCGATGAAAGCAGCTGGAAGAACGGTTTCCTTTGATCCAAACCTTAGACCCACTCTTTGGGCATCGAAAGAAGAAATGGTTATTACAATCAATGAAGCTGCTAAACAAGCAAACTACGTCCTGCCGGGTATTGAAGAAGGAAAAATCTTAACCGGCTACGAAAATCCAGAAGACATTGCTTCTTACTATTTAGATGCAGGCGTAGAGCTTGTCGTTATTAAACTAGGTGAACAAGGAGCCTTTTTTAAGACGGCTAAAGAGCAAGGAATGGTTGAAGGAATAAAAGTGAAACAAATAGTGGATACAGTCGGAGCAGGAGACGGTTTTGCAGTAGGACTGTTAAGCGGACTTCTTCAAAATGATTCTCTTACTCAGTCTGTAAGGAGAGCAAATGCTATTGGGTCATTAGCTGTACAAAGCCCTGGAGATAACGACGGATATCCAACTGAACAGCAGTTGCAAAGATATATGGAATCCCAAAAACAAGGAGTGAAGTGATAATGAAACAGCAGCTAGCAAAAAAAAGATGGCTTCGGTTAATTCCTATCGTATTTATTACGTATAGCCTTGCATATTTAGACCGTGCAAACTACGGGTTTGGAGCAGCAGCAGGGCTGGCGGAAGATCTTCATATTACACCAGGTATTTCGTCTTTATTAGGATCGCTCTTTTTCTTAGGTTATTTCTTTTTCCAAATTCCAGGCGCTCACTATGCTGAAAATAAAAGCGCCAAAAAGCTGATTTTTTGGTCTCTGATTTTATGGGGAGGGCTTGCTACAGCTACAGGTATGGTAAGCCACGTTGGATTTTTGTTTGTTATTCGGTTTGCTTTAGGCGTAGTTGAAAGTGCCGTTATGCCTGCTATGCTCGTATTTTTAAGCCACTGGTTTACAAAAGCAGAGCGTTCTAGAGCCAACACATTCCTAATTTTAGGAAACCCTGCAACCGTCCTTTGGATGTCGATTGTTTCTGGATATTTGCTAGAATCGTTTGGCTGGAGATGGATGTTTATTTTAGAAGGTTTTCCAGCTGTTATTTGGGCGTTTTTATGGTGGAAACTAGTAAACGACGAGCCAAAAGATGCAGGCTGGCTGTCGAAAAAAGAAAAAACAGATTTGCATGAAGCATTACAAAAAGAACAAGAAGGAATTAAACCTGTTAAAGGCTATAAAGAGGCTTTCAAAAATCGTACTGTCATTTTATTAAGCATTCAATATGCTTTATGGAGTATCGGCGTCTACGGATTTGTTATGTGGCTTCCTTCTATTATTAAAGCAGCGCCTAACATGAGTATAGTAAAGACCGGTTGGTTAGCGTCCGTTCCTTACGTATTAGCAGTCGTATTAATGTTAACGGTTTCATATTTATCAGATAAGTTTTTAAAACGAAGCGCATTTGTATGGCCGTTCTTATTGGTAGGAGCGCTTGCCTTTTACGGATCATACTTAGTTGGCACAAGCAACTTCTGGCTTTCTTTTACTTTACTCGTTATCGCCGGAGGGACAATGTACGCTCCGTACGGACCGTTCTTTGCAATTATCCCTGAAATTTTACCGCGTAATGTTGCCGGAGGAGCGATGGCTTTAATTAATAGCATGGGCGCACTTGGCTCATTTGCGGGTTCTTATATCGTAGGGTTTTTGAATGGATCAACAGGAGGATTTGGCGCTTCCTATATCTTTATGGCGGGATCATTATTCCTTGCTGCCATTCTAACTATTGTCGCAACGAAAAAGCCAAGAGAAGTTCAAAGTGTAAAGCCAGTTGAAACAACAGCTTAATGCAACGATAGAAAAGGAGAATTCAAATGCATATTGAGAAAATTACAAGTAGCGGTATTGTAGCGGTCATTCGAGGAGCAAGTGCTGAGCGAATTATTCCGCTTGCCTACGCGTTAAAAGAAGGCGGAGTAACAAACCTAGAAATTACAATGGAAAACCCTGCTGCCGTAGAGGTTATTAAAGAGTTAAAAAATGAATTTGACGACTCGATGTTTATTGGAGCAGGAACTGTTCTAGACGAAGAAACAGCACGAATTGCTATTATGGCAGGAGCGTCATTTATTTTTTCTCCTACGGTTAATGAACGAACAATTAAAACGGCTAAAAGATACGGAGTCATTAGCGTTCCGGGCGCTTTTACACCCACTGAAATTTTAACAGCCTATGAATGCGGTGCAGATATGATTAAAGTCTTCCCGGCAAGCGTAGTCGGCCCCGCTTATTTTAAAAATATAGCAGGACCGCTTCCTCATATTCCATTAATGCCAACGGGCGGCGTTACGGCTGAAAATGCAGGAGCTTATATTAAAGCTGGAGCAGCTGCTATTGGGGCAGGAAGCACATTAGTGGATGGAAAGCAGCTTCTAACTCCTGAATACTTACTTCAAGTAACAAAGGAAGCGAAGCGTTTTACTCATGAAATTCAAGAAGCTAGGCTTGCGTACGTTTAATAAATAAAGCCTTCTGCTAGCAAGAAGGCTTTTCCTTTTTCGTTTTTTTCGTTTACACTAGGAGTAGCATAATTTTAGGGATTGAATGAAAAGGACGGATTATGATGCAAAAAGTTACTATGCTGGACGTTGCAAAAGCAGCAAATGTCTCCAAAAGCACCGTATCACAATACATTAACAAGCGGTATGAATATATGGGCGAAGAAACACGAAAGAAAATTAAAGAAGCGATTGATACACTCGGCTATCAGCCCAACTATCTAGCAAGGAGCTTAAAACAAAAGCGAACGTCAATGATTGGGATTATTGTCGCGAATATTATGCACAGATTTTCTACTGAAGTCATTCGTGCAATTGAAGACTATTGCCATTCACAAGATATACATGCCATCATCTGTAACGCAGATGATGACCCTGATAAAGAAAAGAAATATATTAATATGTTAAAAGCAAAGCAAGTAGATGGCCTTATTTTATTTCCAACGGGAGCCAATACTTCTCTTTATGAGCAGATGATCAAAGAAGAATATCCGGTTGTTATTATGGATCGTAAAATTCATGATGTAAAAGGAAAAATTCCATCCGTAGTGGCAAACAACCAAGAAGCCACAAAACAGGCTATTTTGCATCTCCTCGAGCTTGGACATAAGCATATAGCGATTATTACAGAACCATTAACTATTACACCCCGGATTGAACGTGTAGAAGGGTACAAAGAAGCGTTAACATCAGCCAATATGCCTGTAAATGAATCCATGATTATCAACTGCAAAAAAGCGGACATGCAAAAAGCGCTTGAGAAGCTATTTGCAGCCGATAATCCGCCGACAGCGCTGCTTGCTGGAAACGATTTAGTATTCATTGAAGTGCAGAAATTTATTAAACAACACGGATTTAATATCCCAAATGATTTATCTTTAATTGTTTATGATAATATTCCTTACGCAGATGTAGCAACGCCTGCTGTTACGACGATTTCGCAGCCCGCTTTTGATATGGGAACAAAAGCAGCAGATTTACTTATTAAACAAATTTTGAAAGAAAAGATAGCTTATGAAGAGTACCAGTATGAGTGTGAATTAATTATTCGAGAAACAACTTTGTCGCATTAAGCTAAAAAGAGCGCCTATGGCGTGCTCTTTTTAGCACATCAAAATATTGGTTTTTTTTACGCTGTTACTAAACCGGTTTAGTAGAAAGTGAGGAAAAAAAATATGAAGATACAAGTAGCATTAGATCGTGTCACAATTGAAGAAGCTATTATCCTTGCCAAGCTGGCAGAACCCTCTGTTGATTGGATTGAAGTAGGTACATCTCTTATAAAAGAGTATGGAATTGAAAGCATTTATAAAATCAAACAGGCATTTCCACACAAGACGATTGTAGCAGATATCAAAACAATTGATAACGCAGAGTATGAGTTTACAATGTGCTATCAAGCAGGTGCAGATATAGCAACAGTCATGGGCGTATCACCTTTACCTACGATAGATACTTGCGCAAATGTCAGCGAAAAATGGAATAAAAAAATGATGGTTGATTTATTAAACACATCAAGCAGCTCGCAAAAGCAAGTAGGTATTTATAGAAACGCTATTTTTTGCCATCATATCAGCAAAGACGAGCAAGAAAAAGAAGGAAAATCGCTGAGTCAAATAAATTTGCGGCAATATTTTCATTCAGATGCCCAAATAGCAGTAGCAGGAGGAATTAATCCAGCCTCAGCAGCATCGTTACTTCAAATGAAAGCGGACGTCGCGATTATTGGATCAGCGATTACAAAAAGTGCGGATGTGGCAAAGGCATCTGCTGAATTTCAAAACTTATTTATGAGCAGGGGGAACGTATAATGACAAAAACACAAACGATTTTAGACGAAATTACGGCCGTAATGAATCACATAAAAGAACCGCAAATAGAAGAAGTAGCGTTTTCACTTTACCAAGCGAAACGAATTTTTGTTATAGGCGAAGGCCGCTCTGGGTTAATGGGCAAATCATTTGCAATGAGACTGATGCATTTAGGTGCGACAGTATATGTTGTAGGGGAGACCATTACTCCTTCGATTGCAGCAGGTGACGTGTTGGTGGCCGTATCTGGTTCAGGAAAAACACAGCAAGTGGTGAGTGTAGCTAAAAAAGCCAAAGAAGTAGGATGTTCAGTTATCGGCATTTCAGCTAGTACAGAATCACCGTTAACTGCTCATACTGATGAGCTGCTGCACATTCCCGCTGCAACCAAATACCGAAGCGAAAATGAAGCCGCTTCTATTCAGCCTTTAGGCTCATTATTTGATCAATGTGCTCACGTTGTATTTGATGCCATTTGCTTAGAATACGGGAATTTGAATCACACGGATCATGAACAGGCGTTTAAGCAGCATAGCAATTTAGAATAAGAGGAAAGAGGCTAGAACAAAAGTAGATTATTTAAAAGAAAATCCGAACGATGAATTGAGATTCTTGATAAAGAATCACATTCGTTCGGATTTTTTCATTGGTATAGGTGAGCGTAGGTTTCATGTGTGTAGTTGCTTCTAGCTGTTAATTGAATCGATGTAGTTATGTCTCATTCTCTTTTGATACAGGCAAGTCTAAGTCTGAACGTTTACTTCAGTTTTGTTTATTGCGAATATATTCCTTCTCTTCAAAGTAAATGACAGCATTTTTATGCTGAAATTGCTATAATATACAAGCCGGTACATATACTAAGGCGACTGAAAATAAAGGAGTTTTGATTAATGACAAAAATAAAATTAATTTCACATAACGATTTAGACGGGGTAAGTCCAGCACTGTTGGGTCGGTTAGCGTTTAGCGATGACAACTTTGATTACAGCACGGTAAGCATTGGCCGCATCAATGACACAGTGACACATTTTATTGAAGAAGAAAACGATGGAGACACAGCTTTATACATAACGGATATTAGCGTAAATGAGGAAGTAGCGGAAAAATTAAATGAACTGGTAAAAAAAGGCCAGCAAATCACTCTTATTGACCATCATATCTCTGCTCTTCCACTAGCTGAGAAATACGATTGGGTTCATGTTATTGCGGAAGATGAAAACGGTAAAAAGACGGCAGCTACATCTCTTTTCTATGACTACTTAGTGCGCCGCAACATGCTCCAAAAAACGGCGTTGCTTGATGAGTACGTAGAACTTGTGCGCTTATTTGATACGTGGGACTGGTTCCATGAAAATAACTTGAAAGCAAAGCGCCTTAATCACCTATATTATCTAATCCCGCATGAAGAATTTAAAGAAACCATTCTAGAAACACTTCGTGAATCGTATCATACTGAAAATCAAGAATTTACGTTTACGGACAAACACGAAATTTTACTAGAAGCAGAAGAAAAAAAGATTGAAAAATACATTTATGACAAACAAAAACAAATCATAAAAGAAAGGGTTGAAATTGATAAAACAGCGTACAACGCAGGGATTGTATTTGCAGATACATATCAGTCTGAGCTAGGAAATGCACTGTGTCTAGAAAACGAAGATATCGACTTTTCCGTTATGGTGGACATGGGACGCCAAAAGATTGGCTTCCGTGCAGTAAAAGACGAAATCAACTTAGCAGAAATTGTTGGGCACCTTGGAGGAGGAGGTCACCCAAAAGCTTCTGGATGCAAGTTAACGGCTGAAACGTTTGCTCTTTTCGTCACGGATCACTTGTTTAAAGACGAAGAAAAAAGTGAATAAAGCGTATAAGGAGGAGATGATATGTCGTTTAAAGATTTAGTTGTTGTTGTTACCGGAGCTGCGAACGGAATAGGTAAAGATGTATCCCGCGCATACGCGAAACAAGGAGCAAAAGTGGTATTGGCAGATGTGGACGAAACCGAAGGAGAGGGTCACGCAGAAGCTATTCAAAGACAAGGCGGAGAAGCCATTTTTGTGAAAACAGACGTCCGAAAAGAAGGCGACATTTTAAATCTCGTTGAAAAAACGGTCAGTACGTATGGAACGATACATATTTTGATTAATAATGCAGGCGTTTCCCGCTGGAAATCACCGTATGAGCTAACCATTGATGAATGGGATGACATTATCAATACGAACCTGCGCAGCGTGTTTCTATGCTCTCGCGAAGCAGCTAAGGTGATGAGAAAAAACGAAAGCGGAGGCTCCATTGTAAACTTAGCTTCTACAAGAGCTACAATGTCTGAACCTCACACAGAAGCCTATGCGGCTACAAAAGGAGGAATCGTTGCTTTAACTCATGCACTTGCCATTTCACTTGGTGATGACAATATCACAGTAAACGCTATTTCTCCAGGATGGATTGAGACATCTGACTACGATGGCCTTCGTGAAATCGATCATACGCAGCATCCGTCTAATCGGGTGGGAACGCCAGCCGATATTTCAAGAGCGTGTATGTACTTAACAAACGTTGAAAATGATTTTGTAACAGGAGTTAACCTCGTAGTAGACGGGGGAATGACGCGAAAGATGATTTATGAACATTAAGCATCTGTGAAAAAAGACTGCCGTATCTAGCGGTCTTTTTTCATATAATCAAGAAAGGAAAAAGATAATCTTTTTTTTCTTGACAGACTAAAATAATCATTGTAAAGTAAGTTACATAAAGTAATTAAATTTCAATTAATATTTTTTTAGTTTAATATCTCGAATTAGAGATATAAGAATTCATTATACCTTGTTTATCTCCTTTTATCAGGGGGAAGGGTATAAACATGCAATTTAAGTTAAAAAAACAAACAATTAGGAGTGTGGAAAATGGGTTTTTTAGATAAATTATTTGATAAATCAAGTGATCAACAACAGGTTGGAAAAGATTTTTATGAAGCAATTAAAAACCGACGTTCTATTTATGCAATTGATAAAAATGTAAAAATATCAGAAGAAAAAATTGAAGAAATTATTAACTTTGCGGTGAAACATACCCCTTCATCATTTAATTCTCAAAGCGCACGCGTAGTTGTTTTATTTGGCGAACAGCATGATAAAGTATGGAATATTACGAGAGAAACGCTTCGTAAAATTGTTCCAGCTGAAAATTTTTCAGATACGGATCAAAAAATGAACTTATTCGGAAGCGGCTATGGAACAGTTCTTTTCTTTGAAGATCAAGAAGTAATTGAAGGATTGCAAAAGCAGTTCGCATCTTATAGCGAAAATTTCCCGGTTTGGTCTAACCAATCATCAGGTATGCTGCAGCATGTGATTTGGACAGCGCTTGAGCTGGAAGGCCTAGGAGCAACTTTACAGCATTACAATCCATTGATTGACGATGAAGTAAAAGAAGCTTGGAATATTCCAAGCTCATGGAAATTAATTGCTCAAATGCCATTTGGTAATCCTGTGGCGCCAGCGGGCGAAAAAGAATTTCAACCGCTAAGTGAACGTGTAAAAGTATTTAAATAAGAAAAAAAGAGGTACGGACAAAATTATTTTAGTTGAAGCAAAATCCGAACGATGAATCGTTCGGATTTTTTCATTGGTATGGCAAGCGTAGGTGTTGCGTATGTAGCTGCTTCTAGCGGTTGATTTCGTTATGTCTCAGACCCTTTTTTTAGTAAATAGTTTGAATATTCTTTTATGTTTAACCTAAGAAAAATGCGGTTAAATAGGAGGAGTAGTCCTCAAATCTTCTGTGGAATTTATGCGCTATACATAAGCAATTCAACGATGTTTTACAAAAAAATAAAGTTTTTAACTTGGTTTTTTAGAGAATATTTGTTAACATATCCACTTGTGAGGTCTTAGTAAGAGGAGGATGATGTAAAGAATCCCATATCGGACGCAAGGGCGTAGATATGTGGAGTGGGAATTTTAAAGGAGGATTTTATGTCTGATCAAGGAAATCAAGGAAAATTTAAAAAATCAATATCGTTACTTGACCTAACGTTAATTGGGATGGGAGCTATTTTTGGTTCCGCCTGGTTATTTGCGGTTAGTAACGTAGCGTCAAAGGCTGGTCCAGCCGGAAGTTTTTCGTGGCTGATTGGCGGAGTCATTATTTTACTTATCGGTTTAGTGTATGCTGAACTTGGAGCAGCGCTGCCGCGTACCGGTGGAATTATCCGTTATCCGGTTTACTCGCATGGTCATTTAGTGGGTTACTTAATTTCATTCATTACCATTATTGCTTACACAAGCTTGATTGCCATCGAGGTAACGGCTGTACGTCAGTATGTTGCGTTTTGGCTTCCTGGTCTAACTAAACATGGTTCTGAATCGCCTACTACAATCGGCTGGTTATTTCAGTTCGCGTTATTAACGCTATTTTTTATCATTAACTACGTAAGTGTAAAAGCATTTGCTAAGTCAAATGTCATTATATCTGTGTTCAAATATGCGGTTCCTCTTACAATTATCGTCGTGTTAGCTTATCACTTTAAATCAGCTAACTTTACAACTGGCGATTTTGCTCCGTTTGGTTTTAATGGTATTCAAGCAGCCATTTCAACAGGTGGCGTTATGTTTGCTTACCTAGGACTTCACCCTATTGTTTCTGTAGCCAGTGAAGTTAAAAACCCGCAGCGTAATATTCCAATCGCGCTCATTATCTGTATTGTACTTTCAGCGATTATTTACACAGCACTGCAAGTATTGTTCATTGGTAACATCCCGGCTGATATGCTATCAGGAGGATGGGGAACAATTCAAGAGCAATTCTCTTTACCATTTAAAGATATTGCACTTATTTTAGGCCTTGGCTGGTTAGTAACGCTTGTTATTTTTGATGCTATTTTATCACCAGGCGGTAACGGGAACATCTTCATGAATACAACTTCTCGTTTAGTTTATGCTTGGTCTCGTAATGGAACATTATTTAAACGTTTCTCAAAAGTAGATAAGAAAACAGGAATTCCACGTGCGTCACTATGGCTATCATTTGGAATGTCCGTATTCTGGACACTGCCATTTCCTTCTTGGGAAGCGCTAGTAAACGTATGTTCAGTGGCACTTATTCTGTCTTATGCGATTGCGCCAATTTCAGCTGCTGCATTCAGAGTAAATGCAAAAGACCTTAAGAAGCCTTTTAAATTAAAAGGCATGAGCGTTATTGCTCCTGTTTCATTTATTTTCTGTTCATACATCGTATATTGGTCAGGATGGACGACAATTTCTTGGCTGCTAGGATCACAGCTTCTAATGGTTGTTATCTACGTAGCGTTTAAGAAATATGTACCAACTGACGTCGTAAAATTTGCACAGCAGCTTAAATCTGCTTGGTGGCTAGTTGCTTATTATATTATTATGCTTGTTATCTCTTATCTAGGTTCATTTGGTGGAGGACAAGGTGTGCTAAGCAACCCGCTTGACTTAATTTTAATTGCTCTTGTTTCACTTGGTATTTTCTACTGGGCGAAATACACAGGTTTACCAAAAGCAGTTATCGATACAGATGATTAATAAAAAACACGGCATGAATTCATGCCGTGTTTTTCGTTTGTATAGGCGTGTACTCTATTTATTTATCAAACAGCCATGTTTTTAATATAGCAGCATACTCACGAAAGTAGGCTTGAAGTTTAATTGAATTTGGTGTCTTTGCGCCTAAAGGATAAACATCAAAACCTTGGCGCTTGGCAATAATAGAAGCGCGAAACAAATGAAAATCACTGCTAACAAGCACGACTTTTTTGTGTTGAATATCAACTTTCTGTTTAGTAAAAGTAAAATTCTCAAAAGTAGAAGTTGACTGATCTTCTTTTATAATTCGATTCTTTTTAATTCCTTCTTTCCGCAGAAAACGATAGGCTGCCTCTGCTTCAGAAATTTCTTCATCGGATCCTTTTCCGCCCGTTACGATAACTTTTGTTTGTTGATGTGCTTGTAAATAAGATAAGGCCGTCTTTACTCGTTCTTTTAAACTAGGAGACATTTGATCACCATCTACTTTAGAACCTAAAACGAGGACATAATCTGCGTTATGTGGAACAGACTTGTGAGCAGTTTGATACATACAAAAAGATATAATTACTATATAAAGAACAAGCGAACCAATAAAGGTATAAATCATTTTTTTCTTCAACTGTGAGCACCTTCCTAGCTATTTCATAAGATGTTTGGAAAATAATTGTTATTATAGCATACGAGACCCAAATAAGTATAAGCACAGTAATATATAATAATAGAAGAAAATCGTTATTGTGAATAGTTATAAAATTCGTTACAATAAAGAATAAATGATTTTAAAAGTGCCTCTAAGGAGGATAATAGGGAAATCGGTGTAAATCCGGTGCAGCCCCCGCTACTGTAAATGTGGATGAACCTGCAAAGACCCACTAGTCAAACTAGGAAGGGTGCAGAAGTAAAATGAAGCATAAGCCAGGAGACCTGCTTTTAAAAACCCCTTATTTTTCGGTGGGAGAAATAAGTCAAGACAATGTGTTAATGAGCGCATGACCAAACCTTGACTTTTACAGTTAAGGTTTTTTTATGTGGTAGGGAGTGGAAAAAGTGAAAAAAGGAAAACCGCTTATGATTCAAGGAACGCACTCAGACGCTGGAAAAAGCATGATTGCTACAGCATTTTGCCGTATTTTTAAAGAAGACGGCTATCAAACTGCACCGTTTAAATCGCAAAATATGGCGCTTAATTCATACATTACAATGGATGGAAAAGAAATTGGCAGAGCGCAAGGAATTCAAGCAGAAGCGGCTGGAGTAGAAGCAACAACCAATATGAACCCTATTTTAATTAAACCAACTCGTGATCATGAATCTCAAATTGTCGTTCACGGAAAACCGCTACGTAATATGTTTGCTTTTCAGTATCGGCAAGAATTTTTTAATGAAGGTTTAAACGTTATCACGGAAGCTTATAAAGAGCTTGCCAGTCATTATGATCGAATTGTGATTGAAGGCGCTGGAAGTCCTGCTGAAGTCAATTTGAACGATCGGGAACTCGTAAATATGCGCGTTGCAAAAATAGCCCAAGCGCCTGTTGTGTTAGTAGGAGATATTGATAAAGGAGGAGTTTTTGCGAGCCTAGTGGGTACTCTTCAATTGCTTCCAGATGAACACAAGTCTAGAGTTATCGGGGTGTTAATTAATAAATTCCGAGGAGATTTAGAACTTTTAAAACCAGGTTTGAAGTGGTTTGAAGAATACACGGGTGTTCCGGTTCTAGGAGTTATTCCTTATATGAACAACGTGGAAATTGATGCGGAAGATTCGTTATCACTTAGAAATTACTCAACGCTTGTGAATCCGTTAAAAGAAATTGATATTGCGGTTATCTCGTACCCGCGCATCTCAAATTTTACAGACATCGATCCTTTAAGTTTAGAAGAAGACTGTCACGTGAGGCTTGTAACCAAGCCGTCGCAATTAGGTACGCCTGATTTAATTGTTTTACCAGGAAGCAAAAATACGATTGAAGATGCTCAGTTTTTACAAGAAAGCGGCCTGGCTCTAGCCATTAATCAAGTTTTGAACACAACGAACGTTCACGTCATTGGCATCTGCGGAGGATATCAAATGCTAGGGGAGACAATTACAGACCCTGATGCAGTAGAATCTCGGATTGAATCCATTAAAGGGCTGGGCTTGCTTCCGGTGGAAACCGTTATGACAAACAGCAAAAAAACAGAAAGAGTTTCTGGGTATGTCCAGCTAGAAAGTGAAAGAGTTTCGATTGAAGGCTACGAAATTCATATGGGAAAGACGTTTTCTAAGAGCACCACGGAAGCTTTTGCAGTGGTAGAGCATGAAAAAGAAGGAACGGTTAAAGACAACGTCATTGGCACGTATGTTCATGATGTGTTTCATAACGATGCTTTGCGCAGAGCTTTGCTTAATCAAATTCGTAAACATAAAAAATTGCCGCCTATTACGGACACATTCAACAGTCGCCTGCAAAAAGAGGAGTCTTTTTCAAAAGCAGCAGCATATGTGAGAGAAGCCGTAGATATGGAAAAGCTGTATCATTTAATAGACAACTATAAAAGCCCGGAGCAAACACAAAAAGTATAGCTTGTAGGGGCTTTCGCTTGTTTTTTTACCGAGAACTTTAGTACGCTATTCTACGTTGCCTAGTTCAACAGTCTAGCACTCGTAACAAATAAAAGATGATTGTTTCCAACTTAATGCATGGTGGAAGCATGGTTTATGGACAGGAAAATGAATGGTTAATGTAATGTAAAACATCACGCCTCGTTTCCTAGAGGAGCTGAACGTATTGATTTTTAAACGTATTTTTTTTAACAAAGCATCTATTTTATACATAGTCAGTTTATTTATTGTATGTACTTCGGTAATTATGGGCGTATTTATTGGTACAGTTTCGTTAACCGTAGGAGATACAATCAAAATTATTATTGGCCACCTTACCGGGCTATCCTTATATCACGGTCCGGAAAACATGGATTTAATCATTTGGCAAATTCGTTTTCCAAGAGTACTGGTGGCATTTTTAGTAGGAGCTTCGCTTTCAATAGCAGGGGCTGCCTTTCAAGGGCTATTAAGAAACTCTCTTGCCGATCCTTATACGATCGGGGTTTCCTCAGGTGCAACCCTTGGCTCTGTCATGGCAATTTATTTTCATTGGAGTATTTTTGGTTTGTCTATCTTCACGCTGCCTGTAGTCGGCATTGTATCTGGTTTTATTACTCTTCTTTTAGTTTTTGGTATTACGAAACTCGCAAGCGGCAATTTGGCCAATGAAACCATCATCTTAGCGGGGATTATTTTATCATCCTTTATGAGCGCACTTATTTCATTAATTGTGGCTCTTTCTCCCGAAGAAGATGTAAGGCAGGTTTTATACTGGCTAATGGGAAGCGTATCAATGAGAGGATGGTCTCATATTCAAATTTTAGGGCCGTTCTTTTTGATCGGTACAATTATGCTGTTGTTACATGTAAAAGAGCTGAACGGCTTAGCATTTGGCGATCAATCCGCTCAGTTTATGGGAATAGACGTAAAGAAGAAAAAAAGAATGATTTTAATAGGGGCATCCGTATTAACAGGGGCTGCGGTATCAGTATCTGGGGCAATTGGATTTGTTGGCTTAGTTATCCCCCACGTAGTGCGTCTCGTAGCGGGAGCTAATCATAAGCATGTACTGCCGCTTTCTATTTTAATTGGAGGAAGTTATTTGGTTTTAGCAGATTTATTGGCACGAACGATATTAGAACCTCGTGAATTGCCGATTGGAGTCGTAACCGCCTTAATTGGTTCGCCAATTTTTACCCTGCTCCTTGTAAAAGAACGTATGCGGAAGAGAGGAATATCATGATTGAACTATATAATGTGACAGGAGGATACGATAAGCAGCAGCCAACCGTTCGTGACATCACGTTCACCGTAGACAAAGGTTCTTTTGTCGCTTTACTAGGACCAAATGGAAGCGGGAAAACAACGCTTATTCGCTTAATTATGAATGTATTAACCATTCAATCAGGAGAAGTGAAGGTGGAAGGAAAGTCAGTGAAGGCTTATTCACCAAAACAACTGGCGCAAAAAGTTGCAGTCATGACGCAAGAAAATCAAATTGGGCTAGAATTTACGGTTCAAGAAATTGTTTCACTTGGACGTTACCCTTATCAGGCAAAAGGATTGTTTAGCACTGTATCAGCACAGGATGAAGAAGTGGTGGAAAGCGTGATGAAATTAACAAACGTCTGGCACTATAGAAATCATACTTTTCAATCGCTAAGCGGTGGAGAAAAACAGCGGGTTTTACTGGCTAAAGCACTAGCGCAAGAACCTGACTACTTACTTCTTGATGAACCAACGAATCACTTAGATGTAAAACATACAATGGAACTGCTTCAGCTGTTAAAAACTTTACAGCAGGAAATGAGCTTAACGGTCCTGGCCATTTTGCATGATCTCAACATCGCCTCGCTGTTTGCAGATAATGCCGTGTTGCTGAAAGATGGAAGAGTAGAAGAAACTGGGATGGATGCCATTTTTAAGGATGCAGCTACGTTAAAAAGAGTATATGGGGTTGATTTGCATGTATTTCACCATCCCGCTGTGAACAAGCGACAAATTGCTTTTGTGCCGCCGTATCAATATCCAGAGACGGACTTCCATGAGTTGTATCAGTTACAAAAGGAACCGGACAACCTATGTTTATCCTTTGTTCGTCCTTTGAGAACTCTTTCACTGGGTTCAAATGAAACAGGTCTAGACTGGTGTCAAGAAATTGTTCAACAGCAAAGCAGTGCTAACGCGGCGTGGAAATCTGCGTCTTTATATAGTCATGAAGTTCGCTTAAAAGACGATAAAGGTTACTCGTGGCTGGCTGTGCTGACACATGGACAAAAAGAAAACGAAGTAAATATTGTTCTACTAACAAATGCGCCGCTTTCGGACGGGAACTTACTTCATGCTGCGATGAAGGTAATTGAGTACCGAGCTTTCTTAGGAAAAACAGGACGTATTGTTGTAGCATCATCTCATCATAAAGAAGAAAATCAAGAAGAAATTTCAGAGTTCTTGATGGAACGCCTCCAAAAAGAATTACAACTATTTATGGAAACAAAAATGACCGACAGTTGCTTTAAATAAGCAGTAGCGGTCATTTTTTATTCTTCGGAGTGATCATCAGACTTTTCTGTTTCAACTCCTGAACTCATCGTTGTCTCAGTTGTATGTTCATCAATCTTTTTTTCTTTTAGCTTAACAGAAAACAAGTCTTTGACTTCTTCATCTACTTGATCAGAGTCAGCGCTGTAAGTGGTGCCGATGTTTAAGTGACCGGTCAAATCTTTAATGCCTAGCTGGCCGAAATTATTACTAAGATCAATTTTGTCTAACAATACTTTTTCGACCATGATTTTTTCAACAACAATGGACTGCTTTGGCTGAGTTATTTCATCAATCTTTTTGTCAAGAGTTTTCACCATCTCATATAAGGCTGTATTGGACGATTCTTCCTTTAACGCAGAGAGCTGATTTTGAATAGCTTCGAAATTAGGAGCTGACTGCATAGCCGAGAGTAAATGAGCTGTTTGCTCGTGCAGTTGAGACAGTGATTGAATAAGGTGAGCTGATTCATTTAATTGCTGATGAAGCTCTTCTATTTTAGGGATCGCGTCGGTTAAACGCGTCACTTGATCAATAATTCCCTGCAGGTTCAGCGCTGAATCTGACGAAAGAGCAGGTTTTGTGAATTCAGCTTCAGCAGAGGTCTTAGGCTCCATTTGGCTAGGCAACTTCTTTGGCTGTTGAGGGGGTTTTTTTAGATTAGACTGTTTTTTAGCTTTCATCTTTTCGGGTAATTCTTTCCGCTTTTGATTAGAACGTTGGTCTATGGGACCTGCTTTTTTTTGAGTTGGAAGGGAAGACGGATTTATTTTACGGACTGTTTCAATTTTAGGCGATTGTTTAAACCACTTAGAAAACATGAAATTCCCTGCCTTTCATGCTACGTATAGTTCTGCACAATAAATTACAAATCAAATTTCACATGCAAAAGACCATCTTTAAATGATGCGTGACACGGCGCTTCCCCTACAGCAGGCGGAAGGATGATTGATCGTTGAAACGTTCCTTCACGTCTTTCTTTGTGAAGAACATTTGCATCCTTCACGGTTAAAAGAGATGAACCGGATATGTGTAAAGTATTTTCGTGCATGGTCAATTCGACATCTGTTCGTTTAGCACCGGGTATTTCAATTACAACTAACAGCTGATTTGCCCATTCATATACATCAATTAAAGGATAATCTCGATACTCATTTACAATTTGAGGAGAAGCATCTGCTTCCGTATCATTCTGTTCTTCATGATCATCATCAAAAATCTTTTCCCAAAATTTCGTATGGTTTTCTTCTTGTAACGTTTCTGCCCACTTTTTAAATTTTCCATGATTCATATTTGTCACCTTCTTAAGAAAAATAAAACAAGGCCTTTTGCAGCTTTCTATTTTATATGTATGCATGAAAATAGAAAAAAACGTCCACTTTAATCTAAATCGTGGACGTCTATTTGAGACATAGGAATATTAACATGTTTAGGCATCCGGATTTCCAACACTCCGGAACGATATATGGCGCGCGTGCCTTTTTTACGAACCGAACAAGGAAGCTGAATTTCTTCTTTGAAGGATTCTTCTCCATCTATTCCTTCAATCGTACACACATATGGCGTATGATAGACTTTAATGCTTGATACAATATCACGGTTAGGGATTTTTAGCTGTACAATGCATTCATCTAATGTATTGATGACGTTTGAATCAAATCTTCTTGGCTTTTGTCCATGACCTTCAGTTCCCATATCCTGCTGTTCTTTCATCATGTCTTGGGCTTGCTTAAAGAATTCATTTCCTTGCATAAAATCCGGAAAAGAATGGGACATCGTAGAAGAAATCATTTGCTGAATATACTTATTCATGTCTTTAGATGCCATTCCTTTTGGGATATTTTCCATCATTCCTTTAAAGGGAGATTTTCCAAATGGAAACATATTTACACACCTCCTTGTAATGTGCCAAGTAAAACGCCAAAATTATTAAAGCTAAATTTGATTTCCAATTGGAGCTGAAGGGTTTGCAATTTGATCTTGATCGCTTACATCAGGATCTAACACGCCTGTATTCATTTGAGAGCAAGTAGGAGAGAAGTTACCTAAAGAGAAATTCGCGCCGTTAAACTTTGAGTTCGCCGTGTGACTGTTTTGAATGGTGGAACCAAAATCAATATTTGCGTTTTGCGTGACACCGTTTGTTACGATATTAAAACCGTTAATTTGAAGAGGCATAAAGAGACTCCTTACTGTTTTTATTCATTCCGCTCTGACTATCGCGTTAAGAGAGAATGTATTCACCGTTTGTCGTCATGCTGTTGACAAGCATTGCCCTATATCACTGCTGATAACCATTGACATGATCAACGTTTGCAATATCTGTTTGGTCATTTGTATCAGGATCGATATAAATGTTTCGCATTTTCGAGGAAGCAGGTGAGACATCGCCATAAGAAGAGTTCGTACCAGTGGATTTTGAATGAGCCGTGTGACTGTTATGGAGTGCTTCGCCAATGTTGACAGAACCGTTGCTTGAGATACTGTTGATCTTTAAATTATAAATGTTAATAACACTTGGCATACGCTCTCACCCTTTTCTATGGTTGATTAATGTATCCTATGATGATAAGTGCCTAAACGTTCACAATTCCTCATAACTAAAATCGCCTTTTCCGATTGAAGGAAAAAGCGATTGAGAGAGGATTACTTAATGATATGATGGGCTTATGAAATGGGTGCAATACGATAATTCTTTTTTTCTAAAATGTAAGAGATGCTTTGTTGGACAGTGGAAAATGTTCGCCAATTAAACTGAGAATCTACAAGCGAAAGAGCCATTTTTGAAGAAAGACCAACAATAAGGCAAGTGGTACCAATCAAACGCAAAGCATCGTGAAGCGTGTTAATATAATAACCGTGTTCTTCATCTAACGAATGAAGGGAAGATAAATCAATAAGCAAATAGCGCGCCTGTTCTTTTACAACTGCCTCCAATACCGTTTCAGTTAGCTTCTTTCCACGTTCTATATCCATCTTACCGGTAATGGGCACAGCTAAAACCTCGTCCCATATCTTTAATAAAGGCGTGGACAAATCCTCAATTAACCGTTCTTTTTCAAGCTCTGCCTCGGCTTGATCTGTAAAGTCTAATAGCATAAGCAAGTAGCCATAACGCTCGCCGTCTTTTGTATCAATAGGGTGAATCACAGCTTCTGCTACGTATTGACTGCCAATCGTTATACGCGTTCGGTAGGTTGTATGAAGAGAGGTGAGTAATTTTTCCGCTTCTTCAGAATTGGAATGAAAGAAGTCCATATGCTTTCCAATTAACTCTTCGATATGAGATAACTGGTAGATTGGGAGTACTGGCTGGAGTGTTTCAATTGCTCTTGCATTCATCCACTGCACACGATAGTCTTTATCTGCAATGATCATGGTTTCTTGAATATTTTCTAAAATCAAATGTCCATTAAGCTTTTGTGGAAGTCGTCCAATTCCATTCATTCTCCATCTCTCCTTATGTGTGTATTAAGTTTATGTACATCTACTTTATATTTTACAGTGAAAAGAATGAAGAAGGCTATAAGAAATTTCTTAACGTGTATAGGGATCATGGTATGTAAAAAAACGTAGGAGTAAGCACTCGCTTCAATCAAAAAACTCCCCTGTGCAAAAGGAGAGTTCACCTTACTCATATGATTTAATAAAATCAACGTTGTATTTTTCAACGCTTGATAAGTGGGAATCTCTAAATGATGAATCAGGCGTATACCATGACTTTTCATAAAAATAGGCTTGAAGATCTTTCGATTTAAATACATACCCATGCCGCGCATAGATTTCATTTCGAGCTAGCCTTAGTTCACTCGAGCTCAAACTGCTAATATCTCTATAGCTTAATTTGTAAGAATCCGAACCAGGAAGAATATAAGAGCTTGAAGTAGCATAAGAGCGCGGCCCAGGCACGATCACTTCTCGTTCTTTTATGACGGTTTTTTCCTTTTCGACGGGCGGCGTTTGTATATTTAACATAATACTTTCTTCACTTTGAATAGTGTAGGGACTGCTTTTGAACGTTGTGCCGTCTTTTTGCACTTCAGCATGAACAGTGACGCTTCCATCCGTGGCAACAGGCCCTATTTGTGATGAGCTATTCACCTGCAGTCCCGTGCTTTTTCCATTTACGAATAAAATAGCGTCATCTCTATTCGATGAGATTGTAACGTAAGCCCCTTTAAATACCACAGATATATTTTCTTCTTTTTGCCGGTGAAAATTTACAGTGGTTTGATCTGTAAGTTTTCCGTAAGAGCTTTCATAATAAGCCGTAAGCGGGTAATTTCCAATCATAAAAGGCCCTATTTTTTGCGTTTGATTCTTGGATATCGATTGTTTTGTATCATTGACTGTAACCGTTGCATCCTCTGGCGTAGTGAGGGAGATATAATATGATGACGGCACAACCACGTACTGTTTTTTGAAGAGTAGTGAATGTTTCTGTTCTTTTATTGTGAAGTAGATACTCGATTTATTTTTTAAATCATTTTCAACGTCTCGTAAAATAGAACCATCGGAAGTTGCATCTAACAGTGCTTGAATAGATGTGTCATTAATAACTATAGTAGACTGCGAAGAGTCTAATAACTCTCTTAACACAGCTGTATCTTTCGATTCTAATGCCTCAATAAAGCGGTCAGCCGTCTTTTCTTCTGAGCCAGAGAAAAAGAAAGAAAATACAAAAGTTAAAAGAAGTATAAGCGCAATACCTCCGCCAATATACGAGCTCTTTTTATGCTTAGCTGCAGCTGGCGACACGGTGAAAGAAAAGCCGCAGTTATTGCAAAATAATTGGTCTGTGCTTGCACTGGCCCCGCATTTTGGACATTGATTCATTCACACCATTCCTTTCTTTTCATTCCATTAAATGTATGGAACGTGTAGGTAAAACAGACCATTATAAATTGGAAAAAGAATAGATTCAACAAGAAAGATAAACACACCAAACATGCACAGAAAAGGTGAGGTATGCTATGATAAGAACTATATATTAATCCGATAGGGACACTCTGTCATATAAAAAGGAGATGAAGCAAATGAGTGTTTCATTTGTAAATAAAAATCAAGAGTCTACGTATGAAAAATTGCTGCCTCTAGTCGAAAAATTTAAGAAACGAGCTTTTAAAATAGATGAAGAAGGTACGTTTCCCTTTGAAAATATTCAAGAGTTAAAAGAAGCGGGCTATACACGTCTTTCTCTCGAAAGCAAATATGGCGGAAATGAATTACGCCTTTATGATTTTTTATTATTTCAAGAATTAATTGCTCAAGGAGATGCTTCTACGGCTCTTAGTATTGGATGGCATATGGGGATTACAATGGACTTGCGTGAAAAACAGCCTTGGAATCAGCAAATCCTCGATTTTATTTTTAAAGAAATAGAAAAAGGTGCACTTATTAACACCGCTGCTACTGAACCGAAGACAGGAAGTCCTACTCGAGGAGGAAAACCGGAAACGACAGCCGTAAAAACAAAAGAAGGCTGGCGAATCAACGGCCGAAAAACATTCACCACGATGTCTCCAGTGTTAAATTACTTTTTGGTAAAAGCAAGCATTGAAAGTGAAGAAGAGATCGGCTTATTTTTAATTCCTCGTGAAACAAGCGGACTTTCAATAGAAGAAACATGGGATATGATTGCAATGCGCGGGACAGGAAGTCACGATCTTGTGCTAGAAAACGTCGATATTAAACACGACTTTCTTGTTGAACGCCTCGGTGGTTTTAAAAAGAATGAGCCAAGCGGCTGGCTTCTTCATATACCAGCTTGCTACATGGGTACAGCCATCGCAGCAAGAGATTATGCTGTCGCATTTGCTACAGAATATTCGCCTAATAGTATTGAAGGGACGATTAGCGAGTTGCCAAATGTGCAGCGTCTAGTAGGAGAGATGGAACTTGAACTCATGCAGGCGCGTCACTTTATGTACGGCGTGGCAAGTAAATGGGATGAGACCAGCGACCGAGCAGCATTAGCGGGAGAGTTAGCAGCTGTCAAACACGTAGTGACCAATAGTGCCTGTACGGTTGTCGACAAAGCCATGCGCATAGTAGGAGCGCGAAGCTTGCAGCGCAGTAATCCGCTGCAGCGTTATTATAGAGACGTGCGTGCCGGGCTTCACAACCCTCCAATGGATGATATGACGATTGTTAATTTAGCGAAGCAGGCGTTTACTAGATAAAACTTAATAACATGTTAAATGATGAAAAACTGCTTATTATAGGCTATTCTATAATAAGCAGTTTTTTCGTTGCAAGAGGAGGAATTGAAGATGAAGTCCGTAAGAGAAATTCAGCTGACACCCTATAATATCGCGTGGGAAAAGGAATTTTCAAAAGAAGCTGCCACCTTAACAACTATAATGTCAGCTCAAGTTTTAGAGGTTCATCATATCGGAAGCACTGCTGTTCCCGGCTTAAGCGCAAAACCGATTATTGATTTACTTATTGAAGTGAAAGATATAAAGAAAGTAGATACATATAATCAGAGGATGGAACAGCTTGGTTACGAAGCGAAAGGTGAAAACAGCATAAAAGGAAGACGATACTTCCAAAAAGGCGGAAATGAAAGAACGCATCATGTTCATATTTATGAAAAAGGCCACCCAGAAATTAATCGGCATATATGGTTTCGAGATTATCTGCGTACTCACCCTGATACAGCAAAAGAATACGAAACGTTGAAAATAGAACTAGCGCATCGCTATCGCTTTGAACCAGAAAAATATGTGGAAAATAAAACGAATTTTATTCATAAAATAGATGGGCTAGCTTTAAAATGGAGAAAGGGAAGCAGCAATAAGAATAGGAAAGATGATCTTAGATAAAAAGGAGGAACGAGTTTGACTCCAGTTCTAAATCGACAGACAAATACAGGCAAAAAGAAAAAAACAATATGGATCAGTCTGATAGCCTTTGTTATTCTTTGTTTTGTAGTTTGTACGGTAATTTCTCTTTATGTAGGCATAAGCCTGACAAAACTAGATAAAAATTCTGCTGTGAAAAATCCTGGTGATTACGGCATGCACTATAGCAATCAAGTATTTTTGAGCAAAGACGGAATAACCCATTTAAAAGGATGGATGATTGAACCAACGGAGCAGCCAAAAGCGACCATTATTATGTCACATGGATACGGAAATAACCGTGAAGCACAAGGAGCTGGCTTTCTGCCCCTGAGTAAAGAATTTGTAAAAGCGGGATATCGGGTAGTCATGTTTGACTTTAGAGATTCAGGAGACTCAGAAGGAAATCAAACGACGATTGGTGTAAAAGAACAGCTCGATTTATTAGGCGTTATTCAGAAAATAAAAGAAACAACAAAAGAGCCAATTGTGCTCTACGGCATTTCAATGGGAGCAGCCACTTCTTTATTAGCAGCTTCTCAAGATGACGACGTAAAAGCAGTGGTAGCCGATAGTCCTTTTAGTGATTTAACCTCTTATTTAAAAGAAAACCTATCTGTATGGTCTCATTTACCAAACTTTCCGTTTACACCGCTGACAATGGCTATTCTTCCTGTTATTGCAGATGTAAATCCTGCTGAAGCTAGTCCCATTAAAGCGGTCGAGCATATTTACCCTCGACCAATTTTATTTATACACAGCACAGGAGATACAAAAATTCCTTACACTGAAAGTGAAAAAATGGCTAAAACGCACCCGGATGCTTTTCACTTCTGGAAAACTGATAAAGCAGAACACGTTCAAAATTATCATGTATACAAAAAAGAATATGTAAAGCGCGTATTATCTTTTATTGAGCAATCGCTGTAAAAAAAAGAGGCTGGGACAAAAATATTTTAGACGAAATGTAAAACGAACCATTAATCAAGACTTTTGATTAGTGGTTCGTTTTTTTTGTTAGGACAAACGTAGATTTCATGTGTGTAAATCTTTCTAGCAGTTGATTGGAGGACAAGACGAAGACTCCTGGGGGAAAAGCGGAACAGGTGAGACCCCTCAGGAGCGAAAGCGACGAGGAGGCTCAGCGGCCGCCTGCGGAAAGCGAAGTCTTGCACGGAAATCAACTGCGGTGTCTCAAGCAGTTCAGCTCATATATCCCATTTGTTCATCTTTAGATGGGATTCATTTCGTTATGTCTCAACCTCTTTTAGCCGTTGATTTTACCTTGTTCTATAAGCTCAGCATATAAATTACGAAGAATGTAGGTTTTATAACTTTCTAGCTTTCTTCCATCAATTTTAGAGATATTGGCCGCTTTTAACTGCTGAACAAACCAGCCCTTTGAATAGATATGAGCCATTGTTAATCACTCCTTCAAAAAGATCCACTCTAAATAATTAACTATATTCATAAAAGGAACTAAAAAGAAGTGAACGAAGCAAATGAATTGACGTTCATTTTTTACAGCGTTATACTGCTCTACAGCTACATAAAAGGAGGAAATGAACAATGAGTAAACAGTATATAAACGTAAATGGCGTTAATTTGCACTACATAAGCAAGGGACAAGGAGAGCTTATGCTATTTCTTCATGGGTTTCCTGACTTTTCGCATATTTGGCGACACCAGATAGACGAATTTTCTAATGATTTTCATACAGTTGCTTTGGATTTAAGAGGATATAACTTATCTGAAAAGCCAAGCGGACTAGAATCATACGAGATTGATGTATTAGTAGAAGATATTCGCCAAGTGATTGAAGGCTTAGGATATAGCTCCTGTACGCTAGTTGTACACGACTGGGGAGCAGGAATCGGGTGGACATTTGCTTATCGCTACCCGGAATATGTACAAAAATTAATTGCTTTTAACGGTCCGCATCCTTATACATTTATGCGTGAGCTTAGAACAAATAAAAATCAGCAAAAAGCAAGTGAGTATATGAAATGGTTTCAAAAACAAGAAGCACAGGACTATATGGAACGAGACAACTTCTCAGGTTTGCGTAAGCTTGTGATCGACCCAGGTGTAAAAAAAGGATATCTAACAGCTGATGATGTTCAAGCATACATGAACTCTTGGGAAAATGGCTCTGTGCTGTCAATGCTAAGTTATTACCGCAATTTAAAAATCTTCACGGAAGAAGATCTTCAAAGAAAATCTTTGTTTCCGTTAGAAGAGGAAGTGTTAAACATCCCTGTACAGATTATTTGGGGAAATCAAGATCCTACGTTTATGCCTGAAAACTTAGATGGCATTGAAGAATATGTGCCAAACATATCTGTTCATCGATTAGCTGAAGCATCTCATGCTCCTCAGCATGAAAAGCCTCAAGAAGTAAACGACGTGATGTGGAATTTTTTAAATAAGTAAAGAAAAAAAGAAAGGTTTCCTCTAGAAACCTTTCTTTTTCTTTTGAATTTAAAATAATTTTTTAAAAAGTGATCCAACAGAATAAGGTGATCGTTAGGTAAGTATAAAAGGAAGGAATTCTTGAAAAAAGGCGGGTAAAAACTTTTTAAAAAAAGTGATCTATCTGAACAAAGCGTCCGTTAGATAAGTAGAAAGGGAAGGAATTATTCAAGAAGATGACATTAAAAAATTTTTTTAAAAAGAGTGATCCAACGTCACTCAGCAATCGTTTAGTAGATAGAAAGAGAATACTTCCTAAAAAGAATCATTAAATGTGAGGGAACATGAAGGTTTAATATATAGAATATTCAAAATGTTCAATCTATTTAATGATTTAAGATGTAGTAAGAATGAAAAAAGTGGCGTATATCAATCAACTAAAAATGAGGAGAGTGGAAAATGATGAAATTAAGTAAAAAATTAATGATCCCTGTACTAGGAGCTTCACTATTGATGCCGACTATTGCAAATGCAGAGGAAGCAAAACCAACGGCAGTAACAAAAGCTTCAGATCTACGAGCGAACTTAGACTACCTATTATCTGAACACTTTACGCTTGCCGTTGCCGCTATGACAACAGCTTATGATGGTTCTAAAGATGCTGACGCTGCGTTCAAAGCACTCGATCAAAATGCCGTCGACATGGAGCCAGCTATTGCTTCTATCTATGGTGATAAAGGAGCGGCTGAGTTTGAACGAATTTTCAGAGAACACAACAATTACACAGATGATTTTGTAAAAGCAACAAAAGAAAACGACAAAGAAGCCATGGCGGAAGTAGATAAAGAAGTAGATCAATTCGTGAATGAATTTGCTAAGTTTCTAAGCACTGCTACGGAGGGTAAACTCCCTGAAGATGCAGCAAAAGAAGCGCTTCGCGTGCACGAAGATCAAGTAAAAGAAACGTTTGAAGATTATGTAGAAGGTGACTATGAGGCAGCCGCGAAGACATACCGCGAAGGATATCAGCAGATGTTTGCAATTAGTAAAGCGTTATCAAATGCAATCGTAACACAAATGCCTGATAAATTCGACAATACAAAAGTAGATACACCAGCAGCAGATTTACGTTCTTCATTAAACAGCTTAGCAGCAGAACATTTTGCTCTAGCAACAATGGGAATGGAAAAAGGGTTTAACGGTTCAAAAGATTACGACTATGTTAGCTGGTTAGAAAATGCCAACACAGCAGATTTTAAAGCTGCAATTGGCTCAGTATATGGCGATGAAGGAGCTGCACAATTCGAAAAAATTTGGCAAGGAGATCACATCAATGCCCAAGCTGAATTAGTAAGTGCACAAGTAAAAGGCGATGAAGCAGGAGAAAAAGCTGCAAAAGATAAGCTCCATAAATTCGCGCAAGAATTTGGTACATTCTTAGGAACAGCAACAGATGGAAACCTTCCAACTGCAGACGCACAGGCAGCTATAAAAGCACACGAGGATACGGTTATTAAAACATTTGAACAATATGCATCCGGTGACTACGCTGGAAGTTATGATACGTATCGTGAAGGGTATAAATTAATGTTTGGTGTTGGCCAAGCTTTAGGTGAAGCAATCGTAAAACAAAACCCCGATAAGTTTGCTGAAACAGCTATGCCAACAGATATGCCGAAAACAGGTATGGGCGGGGCATCTGAATCAACGATGAATCCACTAACAGCGATCTATATTGCACTAGGTTCGTTAGCTGTGTTAACAGCTGGAGTTATTTTACGCAAGAAACCAGTAAGCAAATAATATTTTTTCTCCTTTTCCTTATGAATTAAAAGTCAAGAGTCCTGAAAAAAAGAAGAGAGGCTGTTCTCTCTTCTTTTTTATAAACAGCTGTGAAATGAGGTGACGATGTGAAAAAAGCGATTGTTCTCGCCTACTGTATATTAAGTTTAGTCCTGCTTGTTAGCGGCGGACTATATTTTAAAGAACAAATGGTAGAAGCAAAAGAAACAAAGCAACAGGCTGCAGCTAAGCAAAAAGAAAAAGAAGCACAATCAAAGGATCTAAAAAGCCGGGTAACGCTTGAAGAAGAATTTGCTGTACTAAAAAAGCATAAAACAGAAGCCAAACAGTTAAACAAAGAATTCAAAGGAATCATCCCTGAAAAAGTGTCCATTCCTGCTGTTCATGTGGAGGCTTCAATTGAAGAAGTAGGATTATTAGACAGCGGTGAAATGGCAGCTCCATCTACAGAAAATGGAGTTGCTTGGTTTGAACCAGGAGCTAAACCTGGCGTAAAAGGAAATGCTGTATTAGCAGGACACGTAGACAGTAAAACCGGCCCTGCCGTCTTTTACAACCTAAAAAACTTAAAAAAAGACGATGAAATTACCGTAAGAGATGCACAGGGGACCACACTTACTTTTGTTGTTAAACGTATAAAAAGCTATCCGCGAGATAAAGCACCTCTAAACGAAATTTTTGGGTACAGCAACAAACGTAATTTAAACCTAATTACGTGCACAGGCACGTTTGACCGTGCGGAAGGAACCCATCAAGAGAGGTTAGTTGTCTATACAGAACTAAAAGCTGACCAAGCAAAAGAATTGGAGCGTGAAGCAACTGCACCACAACCTCCTACACATGTAAAGATGAGCGGTAATTTGCTTACGTGGTACGCGGTACGAGAAGGTAATATTATCGGCTACCGAATTTATAAAAAGAATCCAGGCGGAACATTTGTCCATATTGGCAGCGTTTCGGAATTTGAGCGAAAAAGCTTTGCTGACTCCGACGCATCTCAAGCTCGTTACTATGTAACAGCTGTTAATGAGTCAGGAAAAGAGTCCGCTCCGTCTAGTATAGCGAAATAACAAAAAGCTCTCTTCAAACGGAGGGCTTTTTGTTATTTTTGATTGTCGATTAAAAAGATATCTTCTGCCTTTCTATTTATCTAAATGCTATTAGTTTTAATAGATAAATAAAAATTCCTTAAAAATAATACTTGAATAATATAAATATTCAGATTATTATGTACTAATAATCTTTTTTGGTAATTAAAAGGAAAAATCCAAAAAATTCTAAACGAAAAAGGAGAGAAAGTATGGCACAACCTAATTTGCAAACAGAGCAAAAATCGCATCCAACAACCTTTCTAGACAAACTATTAGGAAGGGTAGAAGCAATCGGAAACAAACTACCTGATCCTTTTATTTTGTTTGTATGTCTAGCGCTTATTATCGTAGTAGCATCTGTTGCTATTAATAGTATGGGAGTAACGGTGGTCCATCCCGGTACTAATAAGACTCTTCCAATTAAAAGTTTGTTGTCGCATGAAGGCATTCAGTATATCTTAACATCGATGCTGACCAATTTCACTGAATTTAAGCCCTAGGACTTGTACTTGCTATGATGCTTGGAGTCGGACTTGCAGAAAAAGTAGGTCTGCTTGAAGTGGCCATAAAGAAAACGATTTTGAATGCTCCAAAAGCTCTTATTACATACGCCATCATTTTTACAGGAATTATGGCCAACTTAGCGGCAGATGCCGCTTTTGTCATCGTGCCTCCGCTTGCCGCAATGATTTTTTATACAGTAGGAAGGCACCCGCTTGCTGGATTAGCAGCAGGATTTGCTGGGGTGGGATCAGGCTTTACAGCGAATCTTATTATATCCGGAACCGACGGATTGTTATCAGGCATTTCTACTGAAGCTGCTAAAACAATTGACCCAAGCGCTGCTGTCAGTCCTGCAGCGAACTGGTATTTCATGGCGGCTTCTGTATTTGTTTTGACCGTTATAGGAGCGATCGTCACCGAAAAGATTGTAGAACCTAGGCTGGGCAATTATAAAGGGAAAAAACGCAATGATTTTGGTGAAATTAGTGAGGCAGAAGCAAAAGGATTAAAAAACAGTATCGTTGCTACATGTATTTATGTCGCTGTACTAGCTGTTTTCTTATTTTGGCCCAACTCTCCTCTACGAAATGAAGACGGTGGAATTGTGCCATCTCCTTTTTTAGATGGTATCATTCCGATCACGCTGCTGTTTTTTGTGGTAGTTGGCTCTGTTTACGGAATAACAGTAGGGAAAATCAAAAGTTCTAGAGATGTACCTGCTTATATGACTGATTCGATGAAAGATATGGCTAGCTATATTGTTCTTATTTTTGCGGCTGCTCAATTTATCGCTTACTTTAATTGGACTAATATTGGAACGTGGATTGCAGTAGAAGGAGCGGATGCATTAAAAGCACTAAATCTAACTGGACTTCCAGTTGTGGTTGGTTTTGTATTTTTAACTGTTGTTCTAAGCCTTCTTATTTTTAGCGGCTCCGCTCAATGGGCGCTAGAAGCACCTATTTTTATTCCATTGTTCATGCTGTTAGGATACAACCCTGGATTTATTCAAGCAGCATACCGAATAGCGGATTCTTCCACGAATGTAATCACTCCTTTAAATCCATACATGATTGTTATTTTAGCCTTTATGAAAGAATACGAGCCTAAGGCAGGACTTGGCACAATTATTTCACTTATGCTTCCTTATACTCTAGCTTTTTTAGGAATTTGGATTGTTATGTTGCTTATTTTTGCAGTATTCGGTATTCCTCTAGGGCCTGGTGTATATATGTATTTGTAAAGAAAAATCCTCTTCTACTCCAAGAAGAGGATTTTTTTATGTCAGAAACTCTAACACAAACAAAAAATAGTTCAGCTTATGTGTACATAGGAGAATACATAAGAAAAAGAAAACAGTATGAAAAAATAAAAGTTTTCTGAATAAATTTGCAAAAAGTAGTTGCTAAATACATATAAATCAAATATGATAGTAAACATAACAAGAGATGTTATATAATCTAACATTAAATTTAGGGGTTATTTATTCGTACTTAAGGGGGAAATCATCATGCAAATGGGCGATTCAGTATTTATGTTTTTTTCAGCATTATTGGTTTGGATTATGACACCAGCTATTGCATTGTTTTACGGGGGCATGGTTCGAAGTAAAAATATGTTAAGTACCGCGATGTATAGCGTAGGTTCTTTAGCTGTTATATCTGTTCTTTGGATAGTGGCAGGCTATTCGTTAGCTTTTTCTACCGGTGGCAATGCTTTTATTGGTAACTTGGACTGGGTGGGATTAAAAGGAGTCGGGTTCACTCCAAACGGGGACTACAGTGCTACGATCCCGCATAATATGTTTATGATGTTTCAGCTGACATTTGCTGTACTAACAGTAGCTATTATCTCTGGAGCTTTTGCAGAGCGCATGAAGTTTTCAGCATTTATCTTATTTGCTATCCTATGGTCATTATTTGTATATGCACCAGTAGCACACTGGGTTTGGGGAGTTGGCGGATGGCTTCGTGAACTAGGAGCTATTGACTTTGCCGGAGGAAACGTCGTTCACATTTCATCAGGTGTAGCAGGATTAATTCTAGCTCTTGTTGTTGGAAAACGAAAAAATGCCGATGCCGCAGCACCTCACAATTTACCGTTAACTCTTTTAGGCGGAATGCTGATTTGGTTCGGGTGGTTTGGTTTTAACGTTGGAAGTTCTTTAACTATTAACAGCGTTGCAATGACGGCTTTCATTAACACGAATACAGCGGCAGCAACAGGAATTATCGGCTGGCTTGTAGTAGAGTGGATTATCAATAAAAAACCTACGCTGCTTGGAGCCGTTTCGGGAGCGATTGCTGGACTTGTAGCTATTACACCAGCTTGTGGATTCGTTACACCGTTTGCCTCTATTGTAATTGGTTTTATCGGCGGAGCAGTTTGTTTCTGGGGTATCTTCTCACTTAAAAAGAAAATCGGTTACGACGATGCGTTAGATGCATTTGGTCTTCACGGTATTGGGGGAACATGGGGAGGTATTGCAACAGGTTTATTTGCCACAACTTCTGTAAATGACGCCGGTGCGAATGGTTTATTCTACGGAGATCCAAGTCTACTTTGGAAACAGCTGGTGGCTATCGTAGCAACGTACCTATTTGTCGGTATTGCTACCTTCATTATTGTTAAAGTGGTTGGATTAATCGTATCTCTGCGTGCGACACAAGAAGAAGAAACGCTTGGGCTTGATATTACGCTGCACGGTGAAAGAGCGTATCACGAATCAAATATGTAAAAGGGGTGGACACAGTGAGTGATGTTTTAACAAAAATTGAAATTATTACACGCCCTTCAAAGTTTGAAGAGCTTAAGCAAGAACTGGCGAAAATTGGCGTTAGCGGTATTACAGTTACGGATGCACTGGGGTGCGGGTTGCAAAAAGGCATTACGGAGCTTTATAGAGGCGTTAAAAAACAAGACAATATGCACGCACGAATTAAAGTAGAAATTGTGGTGTGCGAAGTTCCGGTATCTGACGTTGTTGATAAAGCAAGAAAAGTACTAAATACAGGTCAGCCTGGAGATGGGAAAATATTTATCTATGAATTAAAAAATGCCATTAAGATCCGAACAGGGGAAGAAGGATCACAGGCATTACGAAATAATAGTTAAACTTAGGGAGAAAGAGAAAACAAAGGGTCATATAAAAGGTGCATACTATGCACCTTTTTTTAGGTTGAATAGTTACACGGCATGTTTCCTTACGGTGACATGCTTTTTTGTTATATATATAGCCAAAAAGTATATCGCAAAAAATAAGTGAATATAATTAAAATTATTTTTATAAAATTAAGAAAATTATAAAAATATGTGTCATTGTTACTGACAAGTTTGGTGAAATACTGCTGTTTATCCTTTTATAATAGTAAAAAATAACTATATTTTTACTTTTATTAGTTTCTCTTTATATATGAGAGCAAATCGATTATGAAAGGATGTGAAAAAAGATGTACATAAACAGCAAGCTGTTTCACCGTTTTCAGAAATGACATTTGTTGCAAAGATAAAAAGCGTTCTAGACGCGAACAAAGGGAGGGAAAATCGTTATAAAAGACTAGCCGCTATTAAGCGTTTTATAACGATTACTACATGCTAAGTAAAAAAATGTTATCTATTTTAGCAACAACGGTCTTATCGGTAGGGTTTGTAGCTGGCTGTGGGAGCAACAGTACATCGGGAGAAGATAAAGGCAGCAATGTTATAAAAATTGCTACGCAAAGCCCTTTGTCAGGAGGTAGTGCGACGTTAGGTGAAGCAATCAAACTGGGAGCTCAGCTAGCTCTTGATGAAGAAAAAGACACGTTTAAAAAATTAGGATATAAACTTCAGCTTGTACCGTATGACGACCAAGGCGACCCGAAAAAAGGTGTAGCGAACGCTCAGTTAATCGGATCCGATAAAGCCGTCTATGGAGTGATAGGACATTTAAATTCAGGGGTTACCATTCCTTCATCTGAAACGTATGAGAAATATTCAATTCCAATGATTTCTCCTGCAAGTACAGCAACGGACGTAACAGACCGAAAGTTAAAAACGGTTAACCGCATTGTAGCGCGCGATGACTTCCAAGGGCCTGCAGGAGCTGAATATGCTGTTAAAGAGTTGAAAGCAAAAAATATTTTTGTCATTCAAGATAAAACAGCTTACGGACAAGGGCTTGCAGATGCTTTTAAAACAGCAGCTGAAAAAGAAGGAGCAAAAATTGTTGGATTTGAAGGAATTACGGTTGGAGAAAAAGATTTTAACGGTGTGTTAAATCAAGTCTCTAAAGAAAAGCCGGATCTCGTTTATTTTGGTGGTCTTTATGCAGAAGGCGGACTTTTAATTAAACAAGCTCGTGACAAAGGAATTACCGCTAAGTTTATGGGAGGGGATGGCTTAGACTCATCAACTTTAGTTGATATTGCCGGAGATGCTGTAAAAGATACATATCTTACGTCAGTAGCAGGCGATGCTTCCAAGACGCAATTCGCTAAAAATTATGAGAAGAAATTCAATAAAAAAGTAGAGTCATATTCTGTATACGGGTATGATTCCATGAAAGTTATGCTTCAAGGTATTCAAAAAGCAATTGAAGACAATGATAAAAAGCTTCCTTCTCATGAAGCAGTACGTGACGCCGTACGCGGTATTACAGAATATAAAGGAGAACTTACGCAGGTAGGATTTGATGAGAAAGGAGACAATAAATACGCTAAAATCTTTATCTATAAGTTTGACGCTCCTTCGTACCCAGCTAAATTAGAAGGAGAAATCTCACAGTAAACCTTAGAAAAGAAAGGTATGGATGTTCCGTACCTTTCTTTTCTTAAAATCGATTTTATAGGACGAAAGGGACGAGGTTATATGTTTGCTCATATTATACAAACACTGCCGCAAGTGTTAATTGACGGACTAACATTAGGAGCTGTATATGCAATTATTGCCCTAGGTTATACGATGGTATATGGCATTTTAGAACTCATCAATTTTGCACACGGCGAAATTTTTATGTCAGGCGCCTTTATCGGAACCGCTATTTTAATAGGGTTAACAGGCGTAGGTTGGATTGCAGCTTTTCCAGCTGTTGTGACGTTACTTTTAGTTCTTCTTATTACGAGCGTTGCGACTGGGTTTCTTGGTATGGGAATTGAAAGAGTAGCTTACCGCCCCCTGCGCAAGTCTTCTAAACTAATTACACTTATTACAGCTATCGGAATGTCGTTTCTATTACAGGATTTTGTGCGCTTCATTACGGAACTTAAGAATGGTAACTATATTGTTAATACCCCTGCTTTATTTTCAGGAAAAGTATTGGTTAGTGCTTCTTCTCTTTCATCATCATTTGATGATGCTACATTTAAAGTAACGTTTATCGTAGTGTTACTTGTTGCTTTTTGTTTAATGATCGGACTTGAAATTTTCGTCAATCGGACCAAATGGGGAATGGCAATGAGAGCTGTAGCTCAAGATCCCGATACAGCTTCATTAATGTCCATTAATGTAAACAAAGTTATTTCTCTTACTTTCTTTATTGGTTCGGCTCTAGGAGGCGCGACCGGTGTGTTATTTGCGCTTCATTACGGAACAATTGATCCTTACATTGGGTTCATATTAGGATTAAAAGCTTTTACAGCAGCTGTTTTAGGAGGTATAGGCAATATACGAGGCGCAATGTTTGGAGGGCTAATGCTTGGCATTCTTGAAATGTTTGCAGCTGCGAATTTATCCACAATCACCGGCAATGTTTTAGGAGCAGAGTATAAAGATGTATTTGCATTTGCCATTTTGATTTTGGTGTTAATTTTTAAACCAGAAGGCTTATTTGGAAAAGCCGTTACAGAAAAAGTGTAGGTGATGAAGATGAAAAAAATAATGAGTAGGCTTGAAGGAAACAAAAAGGCGCAAATCATTCTATTTTTTATATATGTAATTGCAACAAGCGGTAGTTTAATGCTTGCCCAAAAGTCCGTTGTCGCATTTTTACTTCTTTTATTTTCATTATTACTTCTGTATTTTATGTCTCTTTCTACTAAATTAAAATGGCTAATAGCAGGGGTCATTTTAATTGTGCTGCTTCCTTTTTCAGCTAGCCAAGGCCCTGCTTATGAATCCTATATGGAAGTATCTACACTAGTAGGCATCTATATTGCTATGGCACTTGGGTTGAACATTGTAGTGGGGTTAGCCGGATTATTGGATTTGGGATTTGTTGCTTTCTTTGCAGTTGGGGCTTACACGTATGGAATTTTTGCGACCAATCAAGCTGCTAATTTTATGCCTTTTGGTACGTACCCATTATCAGGAGAAAGCTTTTGGTTTTTTATTATTGCAGGGTGTCTAATAGCCGCTTTATTTGGAGTTTTGCTTGGTATACCTGTGCTGCGCGTAAAAGGAGACTATCTAGCTATCGTTACGCTTGGATTCGGGGAAATTATTCGAATTGTATTTAACAATTTGGATAAACCAATCAATATTACAAACGGAGCAATGGGGCTGTCCTCCGTGACGCCGCCTTCTATTTTTGGGATTAACTTAGTATATCCAAGTCAGTTTTATTATGTAGTATTAGTCATCTTAGGGGCGGTTATTTTTATTGTACGGCGATTTGAATATTCTAAAGTAGGACGATCGTGGAAAGCAGTTCGAGAAAATGAAATTGCAGCTCAAGCGATGGGAATTCACCTTGTCAGAACAAAGCTGCTTGCGTTTGCTATCGGTGCCTCTTTTTCAGGCATGATGGGAGTGGTCTTTGCCGCTAAGCAAACCTTTGTTGATCCAACCAGCTTTACGCTGTTAGAATCTATCACGATTTTAGTTATGGTTATTTTAGGAGGAATGGGGAGCGTTCCAGGCGTCATACTTGGAGCGGCGGTTGTAACCATTCTTAATCTTCAAGTATTAACGGAGCTCACCGATTGGTTTAATCAACTGAGTTTAAACGGAGTTATCTCTATACCGGATGCACTTTCGCCAGCTAAAATGCAGCGATTTATTTTTGGCGGACTTCTTATTCTATTTGCTCTATACAGGTCTCAGGGATTGATTCCTGCTAAACAGCCTACGTTCGATTTGAAAGAGCTGAAAGAAGAAGCGGAAGAAGAAGAAATACAGCCTGTGATTTCAACGGCTGAGAAAAACGTCAATCTATAGAGGTGAAAGAAATTGTCTATTTTAGAAGTGAAAAATGTAACCAAGGCCTTTGGCGGTTTAGTTGCCAATCAAGACGTAACAATGGATATTCAAAAAAATTCAATAACAGCTGTAATAGGACCAAACGGCGCTGGAAAGACTACATTTTTTAATATGGTGACAGGTGTTTATCAGCCAACCTCAGGTGATATTATGTTAAATGGTCAATCTATAACAGGCCTAAAACCTCACAGCGTATCAAAACAAGGGATTTCTCGGACATTTCAAAACATCAGGTTATTTAGTAATATAACGGTGTTAGAAAATGTATTAGTTGGGATGCACAACCATTTGAAAGCAACCACTTTTGAAACGCTGTTGAATTTACCTCGAGCAAGAAGAGCGGAAAAATTAGCTAAAAAAGAAGCGTATAAGCTGTTAGAATACGTTGGGCTAGAAGCTTTATATAACGAAGTAGCCAATAACTTATCGTATGGAGCGCAACGCCGACTCGAAATTGCCAGAGCGTTAGCTACTAGACCCTCACTGTTATTATTAGACGAACCGGCTGCTGGTATGAATCCGCGTGAAACAAAAGAGCTGACAGATCTTATTCACACGATACGAAAAGACCGGGAAATAACTATTTTATTAATTGAGCATGACATGAAGCTCGTCATGGAAATTTCTGATCGTATTATTGTATTAGACCATGGAATAAAAATTGCAGAAGGAAATGCTGAACATATCCGTACGCACCCGAAAGTGATTGAAGCCTATTTAGGGAAGGGAGCGGCAGGGGAGATAGACAGAAAGGAGAAAAGTACATGACTCTATTAAAGTTAACTGAAGTTGACACCTTTTACGGAGGAATTCAAGCGCTTAAAGGAATAACGATTGATGTAGAAGAAGGAGAAATTGTGACTCTTATTGGAAGCAATGGAGCCGGTAAATCTACCACACTAAAATCCATTAGCGGTCAAGCTCCTGTCAAAGCAGGTAGTATCGTGTATAAAGGCACCCACATCACGAAATTCCCTCCTCACCAAACGGCCCAGCTAGGAATAGCTCACGTGCCAGAAGGAAGAAAGATTTTTCCTAAGATGACGGTAAAAGAAAATTTAACCATCGGAGCCTTCTCGCTATCTAATAAAAAAGTAATAGAAGAAAATATGACTAGAGTACTCACATATTTTCCAAGGCTAAAAGAAAGATTGACTCAAAAAGGAGGAACGATGAGTGGCGGTGAACAGCAAATGCTAGCCATCGGGCGAGCGCTTATGATGAATCCCACTATGCTTATGCTAGATGAACCTTCTATGGGGCTTGCTCCTATCATTGTAGAACAAATATTTGAAATCATTATGGAATTAAATAAAAGCGGAATGACGATTTTACTCGTGGAACAAAACGCTTATCAAGCACTGCAAATCGCGCACCGAGGCTATGTGATTCAAACGGGAGAAATTATTCTGCAAGGGAAAGGCTCGGAATTAATTCATAATGAAAAAATAAAAGAAGCTTATTTAGCTTAAAAAACAAACCGCATCGGGTTTTAACGCTGCGGTTTGTTTTTGTTCACAAGGGATGATTTGGATAAAGCAGCTAAGCATTGCTATTATCTGGTTTAGTTTCTTAATTAAGTAGGGAACGTTTAAAATAAGATTATTGAATAAGTGAGTAATTAGATAACCTCCTAGCTGAAAGAAATGATTCAATTTAAAGCTTTTTTATAAAAAACAAAAAAAGTTGAAACTTTTTTCATTAAAAAACGTTTATAAAGTAATAGAAAAAAATGGGTACGGTTATTTACACTCAAAAAGGAAGTGAGAGCGTGGCGACGCTGAAAACTAATTATTTGACTGACTTATGCTTAATCTATAGAGAAAGTCAATTTTATGTAATGCAAATACCTAGTTTCTACAAAAAAATGGCTAGCAAATACTTTCAGTTTCAGCCCCAAGAAAAAATAATTGCGTATTTACACAGCTCTTTTATAGCAGGCCTAGATAAAAGGGGAATTTGCTTTACAAATAAGGGGATTTACTGGAAAAGCAGAGGGATGAAAAAAGGAAAAATGTTATGGGAAGAGTTCGCTAACATTCAATCCATTACCATTCGAAAAGAAGAAATGATTTGTTTTAATGACGTGGAGAAATTTCAAGTCAATCAAAACGATTACTCAGCTAGAAAGCTAGTATCTCTATTAAAAAAAATCAAGAAATTTATTCGCACTCATTCCTATGAATATATGTGTCAAGACTATATATATCCGTGTGTATCCTCAAAAGAATTAACTTCTATTTGTTCATCTTTTCAAATTCATCAAACCCCTGATCCAAAAGATGCGTTGTCGGTAGAAGGACAACTATGTGAAGAAGTTGAAAAAGAGATGCGAAACAGGCTCTATTTACCTGCTAAAGAAAAAATTGTAGCTCATTTAAATACATATCCTCTTCAAAAAAACGAGGGGATTACCGTTTGTTCTAAAGGAATTTATTTCTCAAAATCTTTTAAAACAGTTTACTACCCTTGGCACTTATTTCGCCACGTAAGTATTTCAGTGGAAACCGAGGAATTAAAAATTGCTAAAAAACATTCGTTATCTCTCAACTCAGCTGCCGTATCAAGCGGGGAAGTAATGCTGTTTCTCAAACAAATTAAACAGCATGTGCAGGCTTTGCATGAAAAAGAAGTCGATATTAAACAAGATAATAAGTTTGCATGGAAAATGTTAATTTAAAAAACAGGTTACGCGTAATCTGTTTTTTGTTTTATAGTTCTTTAGAATCATTTATTTGGAATATTGAAAGACATCATACAAGTAAACAAGACTAGAATATTGGAAGTTAAGAAAATTTTTCCATGACTATAAGGTTAATTTTACCAAAATATCTTTTTCGTTTGGATAATTATGCTAAAATAGAGCTCGAGTTTATTTTAAGGAGCTGACAACAAGATGGAACGTAATTATTCAATTGATTTTATTAAGTTTTTTGCTACAGTGTTTGTGGTTTGTATTCATGTTAATCCATCACATGACGATTTCTTTTTAGGGAACCAGGAAAATGTGCTAGATGTCATTGTTGACACATTTGCACGATTCGCGGTTCCTTTTTTCTTTATTGTATCAGGGTATTTGTTTATGAATAAAATTCAAAAACATCCAAAGCCTTCTGCATACTTAAAAAAATACACGTGGAATATTTCAAAGCTTTATGCATGTTGGTTCGTCTTTTATTTATTGTTTGGTGTAGTTCTGCGCTTATTTCAGAACCACGGAACATTAGCAGAACGAAAAGGTGCAGTAGCTGATTATCTAACATCATCCATCACATTCAAAGATATCTTTTATTATGGAAGTGACACAAGTGGATTTCAGCTTTGGTACTTGATTGCATTAATTTGGGCTGTTGTCATCGTTTTCTTATTTCAAAGATGGAAAAAGATTGGCTTATTAATGCTTATCAGCACCGTATTATATGTAACTGGGTTATTTGGGCAGTCTTATTCTTTATTTTTTCCACTTTCTTTTCAAACGAGAGATGCCCTGTTCTTTGGTTTGTTCTATACAGTATTAGGAGCTATGTTTGCCCTTTACGGTAAGCAAATTCTGTCAGTATTAAACGCAAGGCCAATGGTTTATTTAGCCAGCTTTTTTGTGTTTTCAGCGTTAGAGATCGCCGAGCGTTACTGGTTGGTCAATATCCAGCACGGCAAGCCCGGAGACTATTTTATTTCTACGATTTTTTTATCGGCATCATTGTTTTTATTCGTATTGAGCAGTCCAGCTCTTGGCAAAAACTCGTTTTTTTCAAAAGTTGGGAAAAATTCAGTTGGCATTTATGTAGTGCATATATGTATATTAAATGAGACCTATCGATTGCTTCGTTCTATAGATTCTTCTTTCTTTACGAATAGTGTCGTTGCCTACGTACTTATCGTTCCAGCAGTTTTTTGGTGCTCGTACTATTTATATAGAGGAATTCAATGGACAAAGGAAAAATTACATGTGAAGCCGCACAAACATCCAATCACAAAACTACAGCATAAATAAAAAGAGCTGGCTAACTAAGCCAGCTCTTTTTATGATGCAATAGCGTACAAAAGCTGCCTTTGCAGTTGAGGGGATAAGGAAATATTTTGATACAATTCGTAAATATGATGTTCGTTCCGGTGATAACAAATCCAATCCTTGTATGTTCCTTTTAAGAAGATGCGAAAAAACACGATTCGCTTATTCGTGCCGCCTGTTTTTAATTCAATTTTCAAATCATCTGTTTCTAATGTATACTGTACTGTAGAAGAGGAAAGAGCAAGTTTAGTTGTTTTTTTACTTGTTTTAATGAATTCGGCAAGTTCAATGATCTTCATTTTTTTACCTCACTCTATTGTAAATTAGGGGTATCTTATACGTATGATGTGTACAAAGAAAATAGAATTGTTTTTTTATAGCTTAGAAGAATGATCTTCAGCCCCTTCGTTAAGGGATTTGCATAAAAGGTTGACGTTTTCTTTGAATACAAATAAAATGCATATTAAGAAGTATTTCCCTCATTGTAACTACAGAAAAAGAAGAATTAAGGGGGCTCAATATGTTGACTGACTTAGTTGTAAGTCAAAAAGTAGTCAAGGTAAATGAATTTACTGTTGTAGGAGTGCCTATTCGAACAGATGAACCTGTGGAAGAAACGGGCACAGGTCTTATTCCCGAGCACTGGCAGACTTTTTATAAACAACAGTTAGCTAATAAAATCGCCAATAAAGTAAATGGTAATACATTTGCTCTTTATACAGAATTTGAATACAATCAAAAAATGGATTTTACATTTGCTCTCGGATATGAAGTTTTACCCGGCGGCGAACTGAAAGATGATATGAGAGAGTTCATCATCCCAGAAGGTGAATACATGGTGTTTACAACAGCTGTTGGGCCAGCTAGACAGGTCGTCGTGGAGGCTTGGGCTTATATTCGCGAGTGGGCTAAAAAAAATCATCGTGCCTATAAAATAGATTTTGAATTATATGATGAACGCTGTATTGATCCTGAGTACAGTCAAGTTGATATTTATGTTTCGATTTAATAGCTAGTTTTGCTAAGTAGTTAAGATGCAGAGAAACGTTTTTGCTGCGTTCTTACTTTTAACGATAGGAATACAAAAGGGGTTTAGCGAGAGTGATCAGCAACGATTTATTACAAGCTTTAAAAGACGGATATAAACAGAGAATTAAATGGGTACTTATAAGTCAAATGGCACTGTTCATCACCGTAGCAGTCATACTTGTATCAAATTTTGTCACTAAATTTTCGTTTAACCAATTAAGCTTTATTTTTGTTTTGGTTAGTATAAGTTCGCTGTTATCAGGGGTAGAGCACGTATTGTTAAAACGTGAGAAGTGGCAATGGATTTTTGATTTTATTTTAGCTGCTTTTTTTATTGGTTTATCTATTTTTTTACACCGTTAAAGCGCCTAGTTCAGCGCTTTTTTATTTTGGGCAGCTCCGCACACAATTTTCGGACCTTTCTAGTATAAACAAAACAAAAATAGGTATTTATGACGAAAATAGTCAGAAAATTTAGTAAAAAAGTCTTGTATCTTGTCTTTATTTCGATTATGATAAGTTTACACCCTTCGTATTCACTTCTTTAGATGTCAGTACCTCTATTTTTACACTACAGAAAAGAGGTGAAGCCATTTCTTCAGTTTTCCTGCTAGCCTGCATACTAACCCTTTTAGCTATTTTATTTAGTAGCAACTACCCTCAAAATTAAAGGAGAGATCCGCGCTTATGTCAAAAGCTCCTGCAAAAAACGAAATTGAACTTCAACTATCTGAAACGCACTTTTTTCAACTGCTTGATTTAATTTATTTAGGTAACTGGATGGTCACAGCATGCTCTGGAGTGGAAGATGAACATGCACAAGAATATACGGATGTAGAAAAACAAATGTTTTCTCACGCAGAGCCTTTCCTTGAAAAAGGACCTTTTCACGCGCTAAACAGTGAGATTATGTTTACAGAAGAACATGAAGATTCTCTTCAAGATATTATTGGAGAATACGATAACGAAGTGTTTTGGGAAGCGCTAGCCTATCGCATGGCTAAACGAGATGTGATAGAACAAATAGGACCCATTAAAGAAATAAAAAATGAAGTTTTTATGCAAATTTTCCATCGAGAAATGGATTATATACGAGAGTTTGAGGCAAATGGAATTAAACGAATAACCATACCGCCTCTGCAGTAAAGGAGACAAATCGGCTTTCAAACTTGAAGGCCGATTTGCTGTTAAGCTGAAGCTTTCCTATTCCGTCTGAGAGGCGGGAAAGATCGGTATGTAAAGCTCCTCCATAACCATTCACACGGACCGTAATAGAAATAATAAAGCCACCACTTATTAAAAAAAAGCTGGAGTGTATATATAATGAGACAAATAATCGTGCTTTCTGTTAAGGTAAGAGTTCCGTATAAACCAAAGGCTCGAACCATCCACAGGCAAATTAAAGTTTGGCTAAGGTAAGTTGTTAATGCCATTGTTCCACTATACTTAAAAAGACCCAGCATCGAAGCGTAAGGAGAAAATTGCAGGAATAACAGTAAGGTGGTAAGATAAAAAAAACATAGAAAAATGCCGCTCAAACTTGTAAAAAGGTGAATGGCCCCCTGCTGATAGAGTCCATATTTTAAAATTTCTAGTTTTAAGATAGCGAGAATGATAGTTAAAGTAAAACCTGCTGCGCTTGTTATTAACTGAATTTTCTTAAAAAAAGAACGATTTTGTTCGATATTATGTACTAATCCTTTTTTAGCAGTATATAAGCCAAATAAAAACATAGAAAATACGGGACAGATAGAAAACGGTAGATTTAATAGCATAGGCACCACTTCAACATTCAAACGATAAAACAGCCAAGATAAATAGTCTGCTTGCCTGTAGGTGGATAAATATTGAGTTAAGGCATGTTCATGTAAAACCTTATACTCCAACTGAGCCTCCTGCAAGACGTGGGCCGGAATAAAAAACTGCATGCAAGCCAAAAGATAAAAAAAGCATAGCAAGCCTATTGCCCACAGCAAAATCGTCTTGGTTTTTCGATTATAAAAAAACAACACTAAAAAACCGCCGACAGCATACACATGCAAAATGTCTCCATACCAGAAAAAGACAAGATGAAAAAGCCCGATTAATAGCAAAGAAGCCATTCTTCTTGACCATAAAGCAGCGGCAAAGTAATGCTTTTCTTCAGCTCTATGCAAAAAGATTCCGCACCCAAGTCCAAATAAAAAAGAAAAAATCGTAAAAAACTTTCCTTGAACAAACAGTAGCAGGAATAAATCAATATAAGCATCCATTCCTTTATATTCATAAGGAATATCGTACAGCTGAAAAATAAATATCGGCGAAGCAAAAGCAGGGATATTTACTAAGAAAATGCCTAGCAAAGCAATGCCCCGAATAATATCAAGAACAACAAGGCGTTCGTTAAGGGGAAGTGGAGAAGGCTTCATCACTGTCGCTCCTTTTTGTAAGATATGTACATCTTAACACGACAGCGGCGAAAAAATAGGTGGGAATATAAAAAAATAAGCGGAAAGATTCATAGCTTTATGAACAAAAAAGTTGGATAATAATGGTATGGTTATCCATATCAAATACGAAAGGTGGAGAAAAGGATGAAAACAGCACTTGTGTTAGGTGGAACTCGTTTTTTTGGAAAAAATTTAGTCAAGACATTGCTCTCTAAAGGAGTTAAGGTTACGTTAGCAACGCGAGGTAAAACACCAGATGATTTCGGCGACCGAGTTGAACGGATTTTTCTTGATCGTGTAGAAAAAGATTCTGTAATCGAAACAACACGAGGAAGAAAATGGGATGTTATCTTCGATCAAATATGCTATTCTTCACACGGCGCAGCTGTGGCTGTTGAAGCTTTTCGTCATAGTACCAGTCACTATGTACTCACCTCGACTCTTTCAGTATACGGTTCTTTAGAAAAAACGTGTTATGAAGAAGATTTTGATCCATACAAGTATCCTATTTCATATACACGTCGTGAAAATATTTCCTACCAAGAGGGAAAACGCCAAGCTGAAGCGGTATTTTTTCAAAAAGCACCGTTTTCGGTAACGGCTGTCCGTTTTCCAATTGTAATGGGAAAAGATGATTATACGGATCGCTTACGTTTTCACGTAGAAAAAATTATGCATGAAGAAGAAATTGGTGTACCGGCTATTGAAGCAGAAATGAACTTCATTTCACAGGAAGAAGCCGGTGAATTTTTAGTCTGGTGTGCAGAACAGAAGCTAAAAGGACCGATTAACGCTTGTTCAAATGGTACTATTTCACTCAAAAATTTATTTTCATATATTGAACAAGCAGCGAATAAAACAGCAAAAACAACTTCTCGTTTAACAGATGAAAATAATTCTCCTTACGGAGTAGATCATTCTTGGACGATGAGCAATGAAAAGGCTAGCTTTTGGGGATATTCATTTACAAACCTGCAGGAATGGCTGCCATCATTAATCAAAGCTTTCGTTGAAAGCGAAAAGAAAGTACCTTTAAGTTAAGAAAAAACAAAGACTGCACCGTTTAGCAGTCTTTTTGCTGTGACAAGCAGAACATTTTTATTTTATACATAAAAAGGGTACGCTAGGTACACACCATTATATAGAAGAAAGAAGGATAAACTATGGCAAAACATCACTTTCATTTGCAAGCAAATTGGCCAGGAGGCCGAAATGAAGTAGGTACAATTGAATCAGGACAATTAAAAACAAAAATTTCCATTCCGCCAGAAATGGACGGGCCAGGAGTGGGAACAAATCCAGATGAAATGCTCCTAGGGGCAGCAGCCACGTGCTACATCATCACGCTTGCAGCGATGTTCGAAAGAAGCGGAATCCGTCAGGAGGCTTTAACGATGGAATCAGAAGCTATTGTGGACGTGACGAATGGTGTATTCACATACGAAAAAATTATTCATAAACCTCATGTTATCATCACATCTGAATTTGCGGCTCAAGAAGAAAAAATCAATCGACTTATAAAAAAAGCAGAAACATCCTGTATGATTTCAAGAGCAATTCAAGGAAATGTTGAGATTAAATTAGAGCCTCAGCTCACAGTAAAAGCGTAATGGACCCATTACGCTTTTCTTATGTTTATTTCTAAAAAAAGCACATTTAAGATTGTAAAATACTCAAATTTGAATATAATAATTTAAGTAGCTATCATTTCTGTTCATCAAAAAGATGACGCGAAAGGAGGAACTGAAATGGTTTCATCAGAAAAAAATATTCGTTTTATCGTAGCAGGATTGCTGCTCGGTATTTTTATGTCAGCCATGGATAATACCATCGTAGCGACGGCTATGGGGAAAATCATTTCTGATCTAGGTGGGTTAGATAAGTTTGTTTGGGTTACGTCCGCCTATATGGTTGCCGTGATGGCAGGTATGCCGATATTTGGTAAACTGTCTGATATGTACGGCCGTAAACGGTTTTTTATTTTTGGATTGACGGTATTTTTACTTGGATCTGCATTGTGTGGCCTAGCGCAAAGCATTGTGCAGCTAAGTATTTACCGGGCGATTCAAGGAATTGGAGGAGGAGCGCTTCTTCCGATTGCTTTTACCATTGTATTTGATATTTTCCCTCCCGAAAAACGCGGGAAAATGACGGGATTATTAGGTGCCGTTTTTGGCTCAGCAAGTGTATTTGGTCCGCTTCTTGGTGCATACATTACGGAATACATCAGCTGGCACTGGGTGTTTTACGTGAACGTGCCGATTGGACTTTTATCGTTATTTTTTATTGTGCGCTTTTATAAAGAATCAACAAGTCATAAAAAACAAAAAATTGACTGGGCTGGTGCAGCCACTCTTGTAATTTCAGTAGTTAGTTTAATGTTTGCTCTTGAACTTGGAGGGAAAGAGTACGATTGGTCTTCTCCGCAAATTTTATCTCTTTTTGCTATCTTTGCTGTGGCGCTATCACTCTTCTTTTTTGTGGAAAAACGCGCGCAAGAGCCGATTATTTCATTTTGGATGTTCAAACGCCGTTTATTTGCAACATCACAAATTCTCGCTTTCTTATACGGAGCAACGTTTATTATTTTAACGGTATTTATTCCTATTTTCGTTCAAGCTGTGTATGGAGGTTCTGCTACAAATGCAGGTTTAATTTTAACTCCTATGATGTTAGGCTCGGTAGCAGGAAGTGCTATCGGCGGGATTTTTCTCACAAAAACAAGCTTTCGAAACTTAATGATTATGTCCGTTTTTTCATTTGCAGTAGGAATGTTTTTATTAGGAACAATGGAACCTGATACACCTCGTTGGATGCTAACGGTATTCATGATTTTGACTGGGTTTGGCGTCGGATTTAGCTTTTCTCTTTTACCAACTTCGTCAACGCATAAGCTGGATCCACAGTTTAGAGGTTCTGCCAACTCAACGAACTCATTTGCGCGTTCTTTAGGCATGACGCTGGGAGTTACGATTTTTGGAACGATTCAAAGCAATACATTTACAAATGAGCTGCAGCGCAATTTTCAAGGTATGGGAAATGGATCACAAGGAGCATTTTCTCAAATAGGAGATCCGAGTGCAGTTTTTCAATCAAGTGCCCGAAACAGCATTCCGCCTCAAATATTAGATAAGATTGTTGATGCTATGTCTACATCGATCACGTATGCATTTATGCTTGCTCTTATTCCAATTGCAGTAGCTATCATTACTGTCTTTTTAATGGGAAATGAACGAGTGGAAGTTCCTCCTAAAAAGCGGGTAGAAGCTAAGGAACCTGCAGCTCAAAAATAGAAAAAGCACGAAGATGTTCGTGCTTTTTTTACTAAATAAGATGCATGTCAAGAGGTGAAAGGTGTTATGAGTGTTAAATTAGTCATATTGGGTTTATTAATGGAAGGAAATAAGCACCCTTATGAGATTCAGCAAACCATTAATGAAAGACAAATGAAGCACTATATTAAACTTGCAAGCGGCTCTTTATATTATGCTTTTGATACGCTTGAAAAAAATCAGCTGGTGAAAGTAGTCGATGTGATTCGAGAGACAAACAGACCTGAAAAGACCGTTTATTCTATCACGGATGCAGGAAGAGAAGAATTTGAGCGCCTTTATTTTGAACAGCTATTAAAAAAAGAGCATATGCATAGACCAGTTTATGCTGCGCTTTCATTTACTTCTTACGTGGATCAAGAAAAAGTGGCTTCTGCTTTAGAAAAAAAGATTGAGGAAACGGCAGCTTATTTAGAAAAAATGCAAAATTTGTACCAAGTTAAAAAGGTGGATCATTCCATTGCAAATCTGTCGATCATTATGCGCACGATTATGCATTTGAAAGTAGAACTAACTTGGTTCACTCATTTACTCGAAGCGGCGAAAAGCAACAAGCTTACAGAAGTAGATGATGGTTATTTTGAAGACGTTGAAAAAATCGTAGATGAGTTTTAAAAAAAGAAGCAAAACGCTGCTTCTTTTTTTTAATGGTCATAAAATATATTTCAAGCAATTTAATTTTGCCAAAAGCTAGGTCAATAACAATTAATTAACACCTGATTCGACCTTTAATCAGCTTTACTTATAAAACGCTTTCAAAAAGTAGTAAGACTATTAAAAAAGTAAAAAAAATTAAAGAAATATAGCGATTTCATTTTGATTGACGAGTAAAAGAGTGGTAAAATATAAGCAGATATCAGATACACACGCAGTGAGATTTATCACTCGTTGTAAAGATGTCAGACGATAAGGTAATCGACATTCAAAATGGAAAGATTGTTGAGTACGACAATTATTATAACTCGTTGGGGGTTTTATCATGGGTAACGAAACGTCGAATAGAGGGGAGCCTTGGCAAGGATTTTTGGGTCCGAACTATGGCTATGTATTAGAACAGTATGAGTTATATGAAGAGCAGTCAGATCTAGTAGATCCAGAGTTAAAAGAATTATTTGATTATTGGGGTGCTCCTCCATTAAACGAAAGTGAGCAAGTTCAGCAAGCTGAATACGCACAGGCTGCACCTTCAGCTAACACATCTAAAATTGCATCGGCTATTAAGCTAGCGGAAAACATCCGTGCTTATGGTCATCTATACGCATCAATTAAGCCTCTTGAAAGCGAGAAGAAAGATCCTGTCTTGCTTCACTTGGAAGATTACAATTTAACGCAAGAAGATTTGAAATCAATTCCGGTTGACATTTTATGTACAAATGCGCCATCACACGTCAAAAATGGTTTAGACGCAATTAACTATTTAACAGATGTCTACACAAAAACCATTGCGTTTGAATTCCATCACGTACATAATATGGAAGAGAATAAGTGGCTGACTGATATGGTCGAGTCAGGTGCTATTTTCCAACCTCTTTCAAATGAGAAAAGAACTTCTATATTAAAGCGTTTAACAGAAGTAGAAGGCTTTGAACAATTTTTACACCGTACATTTGTCGGACAAAAACGCTTTTCTATTGAAGGCGTAGATATGTTAATTCCACTTGTAGATGAACTGATTGCACGCTCAGTGGAAACAAGCCCAAAAACGGTTAATATCGGTATGGCTCATCGTGGACGCTTAAATGTATTGGCACACGTATTAGGCAAGCCGTATGAAATGATTTTTGCAGAATTCCAGCATGCACCTAACAAGGAATTAGTTCCTTCAGAAGGTTCAATCGGTATCAACTACGGCTGGACGGGAGACGTAAAATATCACCTGGGTGCCGACAAACAAATTAAAGCAGAGAACACAGTTCGAGCTCGTTTGACATTGGCTAGCAACCCGAGTCACTTGGAGTTTGTTAATCCGGTTGTGGAAGGGTTTACAAGAGCGGCTCAAGATGAGCGTGATGTGAATGGATACCCAAAACAAGATGTAAAAAAATCGTTCGCGATTTTAATTCACGGAGATGCTGCGTTCCCTGGTGAAGGTATTGTACAAGAAACGCTGAACTTAAATCAATTGACTGGTTATCAAACAGGTGGAACAATCCACATTATTGCTAACAACATGATTGGATTTACAACAGAAAGCGTCGATTCTCGTTCAACGAAATATGCAAGTGACTTAGCAAAAGGGTTTGAAATTCCAATTGTTCACGTAAATGCGGATGATCCGGAAGCCTGTTTAGCTGCTGCTTACTTTGCTTATGAGTATCGCAGACGCTTTAACAAAGATTTCTTGATTGATTTAATTGGATACCGTCGATTTGGCCACAATGAAATGGATGAACCGTCTGTAACGCAGCCGAAGATGTATGAAATTGTGACAAAACGTCCAACCGTTCGTGCTATGTATGCAAAGCAGCTTGAAGAACAAAACGTGATTCAAAGCGGCCAAGCAGATCAAATTAATGAAGAGTTACAAGCGAAGTTAAAAGCAGCTTATGAGAAAGTACCGCCAAAAGCTGAAAAGCAACATAGAATCATGGAAATGCCACAAGCAGTCTTCAAAGGAATTTCAGATATTGATACATCTGTTACAAAAGAAGAGCTGTTTGAAGTAAATCAAGAGCTAGTGAAATACCCTGAAGGATTTAACGTATTTCCAAAACTTGATCGCATCTTATCTAAACGTGCCAAAGCGTTTGAAGAAAATGAAAGCGTAGATTGGTCATTGGGTGAAGCATTTGCATTTGCTACGATTTTAAGAGACGGCACGCCAATTCGTATTACAGGCCAGGACTCTGAACGTGGTACGTTTGCACATAGACATCTTGTTCTTCATGATCATAAGACAGGGGATGTTTACTCACCACTACACGCAATGAAGAACGTAAGCGCTTCCTTTGATATTCGTAACAGTCCATTATCTGAAGGATCCGTTCTTGGATTTGAATACGGCTATAATGTATTTGCTCCTGAAACGCTCGTTCTTTGGGAAGCACAGTTCGGTGATTTTGCCAATGCAGGTCAAGTTATTATTGACCAGTTTATTGCAGCAGGCCGTGCTAAGTGGGGACAAAAATCTGGAATGGTTTTATTGCTGCCACACGGCCATGAAGGTCAAGGGCCAGAACACTCAAGCGCTCGTCTAGAACGTTATCTACAGCTAGCTGGAGAAAACAACTGGACAATCGCAAACGTAACAAGCGCTGCACAATATTTCCACTTACTTCGACGACAAGCTGCCATTTTACAGCGCGAAGAAGTAAGACCGCTAGTAGTTATGACACCAAAAAGTTTGCTTCGTAATGCTTTTAGTGTGTCAAACCTTGAAGAGTTTACAAAAGGCTCTTTCCGCTTAGTAGTAGAACAGCCTGGATTAGGCAAAAAAGAAGATGCAGTTGAACGAATCGTTCTGTGCAGCGGAAAAATCAGCAGTGAATTAACGGAACGCTTAAACAAAGCAGAAGATGATAAAGATTGGCTACATGTCCTTCGTCTAGAACAAATTTATCCGTTCCCAAGACGCGTAATTGCTGAAATCTTTGCTCGCTATAAAAATTTAAAAGAGATTGTCTGGTTACAAGAAGAGCCGGAAAACATGGGCGCATGGAACTATGTAGAAGATCGACTGCGTGAAGTAGCACCAGAAGGAGCTACGGTTGACTACATCGGCCGCACAAGACGCTCAAGTCCAGCTGAAGGAGATCCAACAGTTCACAGACAAGAACAAGAACGTATTTTACAAGATGCATTAACTAAAAATGAAATTGCTAACGACGTTGTTACACGATAAGGAAGGGGAATGAACCATGGGAGAGATTAAAGTACCGGAATTAGCAGAATCAATTTCTGAAGGAACAGTTGCACAGTGGCTAAAACAAGTAGGAGATTTCGTTGAAAAAGGCGATTATATCGTTGAACTTGAAACAGATAAAGTTAACGTTGAAATTACAGCTGAAGACTCTGGTGTATTAACGGAACTTCTTGCTGGCGAAGGCGACACAGTGCAAGTTGGTGAAACAATTGCACGTCTTGAAGCGAAAGAAGGAGCTTCAGCACCAGCAGCACCAAAAGCTGAAGAAAAACCAGCAGAGGAAGCACCAAAGCAAGAAGCGGCTCCAGCTCAGCAAAAAACTGTTGAAGAAGTAGCGCCAGCAGCTGAAGCGCCTCAGCAAGGAAATCAAAAACAATGGCTAATTGCTTCTCCTGCAGCTCGTAAAGCAGCAAGAGAACGCGGGATTAAGCTAGATCAAGTGCCAACTACTGATCCTCTTGGCCGTGTGCGCAAACATGATATTGATTCGTATGCAGACCAAAAATCAAATGAGCAAAAGCAGCAGGCACAAGCAAGTAAGCCAGCTAACCCGGTATCTCCGTCTCCAGCGGCAAGTGAAAATAGCGACAAACCTGTTGAACGCGAACGTATGTCACGTCGTCGTCAAACAATTGCCAAACGTCTTGTTGAAGTTCAGCAAACAGCGGCTATGCTAACAACGTTTAACGAAGTAGACATGACTGCTGTTATGGCTCTTCGCAAACGACGCAAAGACAAATTCTTTGAACAGCACGACGTAAGACTTGGCTTTATGTCATTCTTTACAAAAGCAGTAGTAGCAGCACTTAAAAAGTATCCATTATTAAATGCTGAAATTCAAGGAAACGAGTTATTAATTAAAAAATTCTATGATATCGGTATTGCTGTGTCAGCTCCAGACGGTCTTGTTGTTCCAGTTGTACGTGATGCTGACCGCAAAACATTCGCTGGTATCGAAGGATCTATCGTTGATTTAGCGAAAAAAGCGCGCGACAACAAATTATCATTAAAAGATTTACAAGGTGGAACGTTCACAATTACAAACGGCGGCGTATTCGGTTCATTAATGTCTACACCAATTTTAAACGGACCTCAAGTTGGTATTTTAGGAATGCACAAAGTTCAGCTTCGTCCGGTAGCAATTGATGAAGAGCGTATCGAAAATCGTCCGATGATGTACATTGCACTTTCTTACGATCACCGTATCGTTGACGGCAAAGAAGCCGTAAGCTTCCTAGCTACTGTTAAAGAACTATTAGAAGATCCAGAATCTTTATTACTAGAAGGTTAATAAAAAGAACCTGCTATTTTCTTAGAGAATAGCAGGTTCTTTTTATGTTCGTTTAATGCCTGCAATATAAGCAGGACCTAGAAAAGTCATGCTAGCGAGTGTCAGGGCCATTTCTCGCGGTGACTGCTTCATATCTTGTTCTAACCAGTGCTGAATGACTCCAAGATGCGCTGACGTTACGTAAGACATTAAATATTCAAGTGGAACAAGCGGAGATATTTTATTATCAATGAGCTTTAATTTTTCTAGCATATTGGTTTTCATGACTTCTTTAATTTTAAGATAAAATCCAGGATTCCCTTTTGGACCAAGCATAACCTGCATAAAACGCGCATTTTCTTGAATATACTCAAAAAGTGCGATGATAAACGGTAAAGGCTGTTCTTGCAAATTAGCAGACACAATCTCATTGGGATTTGCTTTCTTGATAAATTCTTGTATCTCTTGAATAACTTCATTTTCGCTTTTTTCAAGTAAATCGTATTTGTCTTGGTAGTGTAAATAAAAGGTTCCACGATTAATATCCGCTTTTTTTGTCAGATCTCTGACCGTTACTCCTTCAAACCCTTTCTCTTCCATCAATTCTGTTAAAGCATCTCGAATGAATCTTTTCGTTCGAATAATTCGGCGATCTGTTTTTGAATTACCCACAGTTTTTAAACACCTACTTTTTTTCTTTAATAATGAACAGTTATATGCTTTGTGTTAAGTAAGCAACATTCTTACGATTATTGCATATTGAGAATGCAGGTGAATTTATTATAATTTACATAGTGATCACTAATCAACAGCATGTACATTATTTTTTTCTTTCGTCAAAGTCCATATCTTTAAAATGAAAAGGGGACGTTTATATGAAATTAGTTCACCAAAAATGTATATACTTTTCACCAATTATAGTGGTAGCAGTTATTTTCATTTTTATCCTAACGTTAATTCCTTCAGTAAACCAAGCACCTAAGAATTTGCCAATCGCATTCGTAAATGCCGACGAAGGAATGACAGTTCCAGCAAAGGGTAAGGTAAATATAGGAGATCAAATAAAACAAAATATGAAGAGTTCAAGCACTGAACAGTCTTCGGTTAAATGGATTTTTGTATCAACTACTAAAGAAGTTGAAAAAGGATTAAATAATCAAAAATACTATGGGGCGCTTATCATTCCAAAAGATTTCACCAAAAAGCAGGCGACTCTTCAGACGGCTCAGCCGAATGCACCCGCTATTAGATTATTAGTGAATCAAGGAATGAATACAGCTGCTTCAACAATAGCAAGTCAGGTGCTAAACGGAGCAGTTGATAAGATGAATGAAAATATGCGCTTGCAGATAGTAAAAAGATTTGAACAAAACGGAACGCAACTAAGTGCAAACCAAGCATTAGCACTCGCTGCACCGATTCAAAAAACAGTTATAAACGTAAACGAAACAGGGACTCATAGTGTCAACGGAAATGCCCCCGTTTCATTATTTCAGCCGCTGTGGATGGCGAGTATAGCAGGGGCAGCAGTTGTATTTCTCGCTATCAAAAAAATCACGTTTTCTTCTCGTAAAGAGAAAATCGTTAACCAAGTAGGGTTCGTAATCATCGGGGGTATACTTGCTTTAGCTGCAGGTTTCGGGCTAGCGTGGCTGGCTGAAATGGTTGGAATTACTGTTCCTTCATTTTTAGATACAGCACTATTCTTAGCTATTGCTTACTTCAGTTTTTTCACTCTGATATCAGCCGTACTTTCATGGCTAGGACTAAAGGGACTTCCGATTTTCGTTATTATTCTATTTTTTGGCGCACCTTTGCTTTCAATGGCCCCAGAGATTATGCCTGATTTTTATAGAGAGTGGATTGATCCATGGCTACCAATGAGGTTTATGGTAGATGGCGTACGAGAACTATTTTTCTTTGGAGAACATCTGACATGGAATCATTCTGTATCTGCTCTAGCTCTTATCTCTTTAATAAGTTTATGTGCTGTGTTTGCTTCTGCTTTACCTGCATCTTCTGTAAAAAAAGAGAAGTCTCACTCAATATAAAAGATACTGTAACTGAATGAAAAGGAGAGATGATGATGAATCCACAAATCCTAATCGTTGGTGCCGGCCCTACTGGCCTCGTTATGGCCTACAATTTAGCCAGACATAACATTCCTTTTCGAATTATTGATAGAAGCGACGGGCCTGGGCAAGCCTCCCGGGCAATGGCTATTTTACCGCGAACCCTTGAATTTTATCAGCAGTTCGGTTTTGTAGATGAAGTCATAGACCACGGGATTAAGATGGAAGATGTATACGTCCGAGTAAAGAATAAAATAAAAGCAAAAGTTCATCTAGGATCTTTAGGAGAAGGATTAAGTCCTTTTCCTTTTGTTCTTACATTTCCACAGGACGACCACGAGCGGTTTCTACTTGAAAAATTAAAAAACCTTGGGATTGAAGTAGAATGGAAGACGGAGTTACTATCTCTAGCTGAACACGGAGAAGGGGTAAAAACTTTATTAAAAGCCCAGCAAGAGGAAACCGCTTATTTTAAGTATATTTGTGGATGTGACGGAGCACACAGTACAGTTCGGAAACAAATGAAGATAGAATTTAAAGGAGAAAAATATAAACAGCATTTTTATGTGATGGATGTTGAAGGCTCTGGTGAAATGATGAAGAATCAAAAAATCAGTATTTCATTTAGCAATGAAGAATTTTTGATTTGTATGCCTGTTAGAAGTAAAGGAACGTATCGAATGATCGGCATTATTCCTTCAGCTTTTGGGGATCAAAACGATGTAAAAGCTGAAAACATTCACGCTTTTCTTCAACAAACATTTGGTGCTCAGGTTGAGGGTATAAATTGGTTCTCGACATATCATATCCATCACAGAGTAGCAAGCCGTTTCCGACAGGGGCGTACTTTTCTAAGTGGAGATGCAGCCCATATTCATAGTCCTGCAGGCGGACAAGGAATGAACACAGGAATTGGAGATGCAATCAACCTTTCATGGAAATTAGCAGCTGTCCTTCAACACAAAGCGGCACTTTCCATATTAGATACATACGAAGAAGAAAGGTTGCCTTTTGCAGAGCTGCTTGTAAATACAACTGATCGCGCTTTTAAGCGAATGGTGGCACGAGATAAAACGAGTCAATTTTTTAGAAAGCATATCTTTCCGCCTGTACTATCCTTTTTATTTCGTTTCCCTTATCCCCGTCACAAAGCATTTACGATTTTATCTCAAATCCGCATTAAGTATCGAAATAGTAACCTAAGCAGCGGGCAAGGGACAAAGGTGCAAAGTGGTGATCGGTTACCTTATGTAGAAGGGAATTTTGAATATTTACAGTCATTAAACTGGCAAATACATGTCTATGGAACAGCAGCAGAGAAGCTAAAAAAGAGCATGCAAGAAAAAGGCTTCTCCTTGCACGAGTTTTCTTGGAACCCTTACTTGAAGAAAGCAGGGCTTCAAAAAGATGCTCTATACGTTATTAGACCGGACGGATACATTGGTTTTATTAGCAGCGAGCAGCGTATAGATCTGCTTCATCAATATTTGAATACGCATAAAATCCTTCCTTTTACAAATGAATATTAGATCTAAAAAAACGCCATCTTATATGGTGTTTTTATTTTTATTTACAATTTCGAAACAACTTGGAGATGTTTTTGGGAAAGCTGTTTGATAAGATAGACGAATAGAAATATCAAATGAAAGTACGTGATACATTGAATAAAAGGATTTTAGTAGTTGATGATGAAAAAAGTATTGCTACAGCGGTATCCTATGCTTTCAAGCGCGAAGGATATATTGTAGACACAGCATCTGACGGTGAAGAAGCGCTTGAAAAAGTAAAAAGCTTTCGACCTGATGTGATGATATTAGATGTGATGATGCCCAAATTAACCGGCTATGAAGTATGCCGAAAACTTGAGAATCGAAGAGGAATGGGGATTATCTTGTTAACGGTTAAAAATGACATCGTCGATAAAGTTCTAGGTTTAGAGTTAGGCGCAGATGATTACATGACCAAGCCGTTTGATGTAAGAGAACTTGTAGCTAGAGCTAAAGCACTTGTTCGGCGAATGGAAAAAAATGAAGCTCCTGAAGCTGTGGGAGAAATCACGGTAGGAAAAGTGAAGGTGAACTTAATTCAGCGCACGTTACATGTTGCCAATGATTTAGTAAAGCTTACACCAAAGGAGTTTGATCTTATTGCTTTATTACTTGCCAATTTAGAGAGAGTGTACACACGAGAAGATTTACTAGATCTTGTCTGGGGAATGGATTATGCAGGCGGTACACGTACGGTAGACATTCACATGCAGCGCCTTCGAAAAAAAGTAGGAGAAGCAGAACCTTATTTGCTTCAAACGGTATATGGCGTTGGATATAAAGCGACAGCAGGGATCAATGAATGAAAATCAGCCTAAAAGCTAAAATGGGACTCGTTCTTGCTTTTTTAATTATTTTAACAGTAACCGTACTGAGCGTACTTGTGTTAAAAGGAATTGAGACAAATCAGCGTGATCAGCTAGAAAGTGAACTTATTCAAAAAAGCAAAGCAGCCGAGCAAACGATTCGTCAAAGTTATGTAACCGGTGACACGTCTCTGAATACAGATTCTTTTCTTCAGCAAAAAGGACAGCGTCTTGCCTCTTCGATTGCATCACAAAGCGGAATGCAAACAGTCCTATATAATCAAAAAGGACAGGAAGCAGGAAGCTCTATTCCCATCGGCCAAAAAGATGTGGATGTTTCTGACACGCTTAGCTATGCTTTGAAAGGAAAAATAGCTTATCAAATCTCGGGTTCTTCCCTTATTTACTTTGCACCTGTGTCAATCGATAATCAATTTATTGGAGCCATTCGTTTTGACCATTCCCTAAAAAATAATCAGCAGTTTATAGCTGACATTAGACACCTATTTCGTACTTGGGGAACGATTGCAGCAGCAGCAGCTTTTTTAATTGGCTACGCTTATTTTTACCGTATTGCTTCGCTTATTGCTAGCCTTCAAAAAACTTCACAGCAGATTCGAAAAGGTCGTTATTTAACCGACCTGCCGTTCAAACGGCGCGATGAACTCGGGGAGCTCAGTCAAGGCTTGTTTTTTATGAGTACGTCGATTGAAAAAAATATCGATCAAATGAATGAAGAAAAAAGAAAGCTTGAGTTCGCTATTTCGAAACTGCAGTCTCTTGAACAGCAGCAAAAGCAGTTTATCGGTAACATCAGCCACGAATTTAAGACGCCTTTAACATCGATCAAAGCTTATGTTGACTTACTTGATATGTATCGAGATGATCCTCAGCTTATGGAAGACGGCGTGCAAAATATTCGTAAAGAAACGAATCGCCTTCATGAAATGGTAGATAAAATCTTAAAACTTTCAGCGCTTGAGAAATATGATTTCGAGCAGCGGCCAGAGCAAGTTGAATTGAAGCGGCTTCTAGAAGACATATGCGATCGTATGAAAGGAAAAGCAGCTAAATTTGATTTGACTCTTCATACAAATATAAAAGAAGCAGTTGTTTGGGCTGATCGTGAAAGCTTAATACACATTTTTATCAATTTAATTGACAATGCTATTAAATATAATGAACCAGGCGGAAAAGTGGAAGTAACGTCTTATACTTTAGAGAATTCTATTATTGTAGATGTAGCTAACACCGGGATAGGGATTCCACCCGAAGCAGAAGAAAAATTATTTCAACCATTTTTCACCGTAAATAAAGATCGGTCGCGTTTATCCGGAGGTACAGGCCTTGGCTTAGCATTAGCCAAAGATTTAACTGAAAAGCAAAAAGGCGTTATCAAGCTGCATCATTCTGATTCTAAATGGACGATTTTCAAAGTGTCGTTTCCTTTGAAAACAGAGAAATGAGTTAGCTAAAAGGAGTGAACCGTTATTGAAACGGTATAGATTAATGATATGTATAGCAAGCACTTTTCTTATTTTAACATCATGCGGACAAGAAGAAAGCCATAGAGAAACCGTTGAAAAACCCGACAAGAAAATTACTGTATTGGACCAAGTAGATAAAGATGGAAAAATAGAAGTGAAAGACGTTCAGGATATTAACGGCGTAAGGGCGTTTCAATTTTTAAACGAAAACACAATGATTGTTAGTAAAGAAAATAAACAATTTCGTTCGCACGATTTCGGTCCCAAAGAGGTATATGCACAGAATCTAGCCACTTATAATCTAAAAAACAAGTCTACTTTTGTGTTGCATCCAAGCAATGAAATTCAACATGCGGCAAAGCTTTCTCCGAATGGTGAATATCTTTTTTATAAAGTAGCAAAAGGTGAAGATACATTTGGTTATATAATGAACCTTCAAACAAAAAAAACGGTTAAAATAAAGAATGTTCTTCTCTATCCATCAAGCGGAGAGTGGCTTAATAATTCAGAAGTAATGTTTATTACAATGGAAGGAAAGCTTTCTAAAGCAAATGTAAAAGGAGAAGTAGAACCTCTGTTGCACAGAGACGATCGAATCTTAGATGCAGTTAAAGGAATAGGTGGCATTTATTATATTGGTGTAAACAACCAGCTTTTTTTTCTTCATAACGAACAGACGGACCCTGAAAAAATCCGAGATAATGTGGTTTCTATTATCCCGTCTCCAAACGGAAAACAATTAGCGCTCGTTCAGCAAAAAGATGCCCAAACGAGAACGCTGTCTATCACAGATTTAAAAGGATCAGAGGCCTTTCAGCTTGCTCTGTCCACTCAAATTTTTGGTGTAAGCTGGTCTCCCGACGGTTCGAAATTAGCTTATAACTTTATTTCTGAAAAAGAGGGAGATAAAGGGATATTCATAGCAGATGGATTAACAGGAGATGTTACACACCTAAACGTAAATTTAGACTATGCCGCTGATCAGCTTGATTGGAGTCAATCAGGAAATAAACTAGTTGCATCGAGCTTTACGCAAAATCAAGTTCATACGTATATTATCTTTTTAAAATGAGGCTGAGACAAAAGTAGTTTCATTAAAGTGAAACACGAACTATCTATCAAAAATGGATAAATAGTTCGTGTTTTTTTATGATCATGGTGAACGCAGGTGCTTCTAGCTGTTGGTTGGAGGGCAAGGCGAAGACTCCTGCGGGAACAGCGGAACAGATGAGACCCCGCAGGAGCGAAAGCGACGAGGAGGCTCATCGGCCGCCCGCGGAAAGCGAAGACTTGCACGGAAAGCAACAGCGTTCGAGCAAGCAGTCCAGATCGTGTATCCAGATTGTTCGTCTGTGGGTTGGGTTCATTTCGTTATGTCTCAGCCTCATTTCTATTTTTTATACCTTAAATTTTTTTAAGAGTGTTTACAAGTTTGAAACAACTGAATAACAGACAGAAACATTTATATTTTATCCTTTCTTTATAGGCCTTTGTAGCGCATCAAAAGCCGTTTGAAAGGAGTAAGACATCATGAAATACTTTTTATTTATTTGTTCTTTAGCTTTTACGCTGATGATAGCAGGGTGCGGAACAAGCAATTCTTCATCCAAGCCTGCCAGAGAATTCACAAAAAATGGACAGGCTCAAAAACTAGAAAGCTCATCAGCTTCTTCATCTTTAACGAAATCTAATGTAGACGAAACAGTGGTAATAGCCAATCCAGAATCGGTTACGGCTTTAGTTAATAAAAAGCATCAGCTTCCTGAATCCTATCAGCCTTCTGATTTAGTCTATGCCGACGTTCCGTTTATCTTCAACGAAAAAATAGAAAAACGAATGCTTAGAAAGCCTGCGGCACAAGCGCTTGAAGAACTTTTCCGAGATGCTGAAAAAGAGGGAATCAGCTTACTTGGTGTATCTGGTTATCGATCTCACGAGCGTCAAAAAGAGCTTTTTGCATTTTATGCAAAGCGAGACGGTGAAGAACAAGCACGCACCTATAGCGCCTACCCTGGAACAAGTGAACACGAAACGGGACTAGCAATCGATGTCACGGGAGGAAGTGGAATGTGTGCTGCAGCAGACTGCTTCGCTGATACACCAGAAGCTCATTGGCTTTCAAAAAATGCCTATCAATACGGATTCATTATTCGATACCCTGAAGGTGAAGAGCAGGTTACCGGCTATAAATACGAACCATGGCACCTTAGATATGTAGGGGAAAAAGCAGCCGCATCCATTTTTAATCAATATGCAACGTTAGAAACCTATGCAAATAAGAAAAAAGTTTAATCAAAAGTTCTATAACTGGAGAACGAAGAAAAGAAAAATCAAAAGTCAGGTTTATCACTCTCACATATGATACAAACTGATACTATAACATGCTTGCTATAGAGGAAGGGTATCAATGTATAAAGATATTGCGATTGAACTGATATGTGGATTTTTAGCGCTATTTATTATGCTGAAGCTTTTAGGTAAGACACAGTTTGCTCAAATCACTCCGTTTGACTTTATTACAACGCTTGTCCTGGGAAATATTGTGGGGGATGCAGCTCTTGAAAAAGGAGTAGAGTTAACTGAAATTCTTTATAGCGTTTTGATTTGGGGGCTTCTGATCTACGCAGTGACGAAGCTATCTCAAACCTTTACAGGGTTTAGAGGAATTCTTGAAGGAAAGCCTTCAATGATTATTTATAAAGGGAAAATCCTTTATAAAGAGCTTAAGAAAAACAACTTGGACTTGAATCAGCTTCAGCATCTAATGAGACAGCAAGGGTATTTTTCACTGTATGAAGCAGAATACGTCATTTTAGAAACAAATGGAGAGGTGAGCGTCGCTCCTAAACACGAATTCGGCCCTCCAACGAAAAATGATTTAAACATCCCTTATTCTCAAACCAATTTACCTATTGCTTTAATCATGGATGGAAAAGTAGTGCCTGGTAATTTGAAAGAAGCAAACGTAGATGAAAAATGGTTAAAAAAACAGCTTGCAATCAAGAAAATTAAAAAATACAGCGAAGTTTTTTATGCTGAATGGCAGCAAGAGCGAGGACTGGAAATAACAAAATTCTAAAAACCCTTTCCTTTTAAGGAAAGGGTTTTTAGCTTTCTTTTAATAGCTTAGCAAAATCTTCAATCGTTGTAGAATACGTGACGTACAGACGAGGAATAAGATAGTTTTCATTCTTTTGTCCGCTTTCAGTAAAAAATTTTGGAATGGTTGAAAGACCAAATGTATAATTTTTTTTTGTTTCTTCCACTACGCGGCTATTGACCTTTCCATAGGGGTAAGCAACAGCAATAACGGGCTGGCTCGTAATGGCTTCAATTTTTCGTTTTGAATCAGCTAGCTCATAGGATAAATTTTTCGTCTTAGTTAAATCCGGATGAGTAGCGGTATGAGACTGAATAGAAAAAAATCCTGAATCAACAAATTTTTTTAAATCGGCTGGCGACAAACGGTTGGGACGGCCGATAAAATCTGAAATCACAAAAATTGTAGCCGCTGGATGAAATTGAGGGCTGGCTGCTCTTTGAAAAATAGGCAAGATAGTAAGATTATTTTTATATCCATCGTCAAATGTAATAAATATAGGTTTTTTCACACGCTTTAGTTCCTGCCATTTTTCAAATGTTAGCGGCGTATATCCTTGCTTTTTAAGATAAAGAAGTTGTTTCTCAAAATTTTCAGGCGTCACATACAGTTCTTTTTCCCCATGGCCTGTGTAGGCATCAATAGAATGGTAAATCAGGACAGGCACTTTCACTTGGCTAAAAGCGGGGGAAGGGAAAATAACAGTTAGCACTAAGATAACAAAAACCGAAATTTTTCTCATAACAATCCTTTCTGTTGCACAGTGGTGACGAGACTGTTTTAGTATGTCAAAAGAAAAGGAATGTATAAGCCAAGCTTTCTTTCCTACAAATATAAGCCTTCTTTTTTAAATATTTTATGCAGAACCAAGTGCTCAGCAGAGTTCACAACTGCAAACTGTTTTTTAGAAAGAGAATGGGGAGAAAAACGCATTAACTTAGTAAAGTCTGATGGCAGCGTAGTATATAAAATATCAGTAGAGAGTATAGGGGCAGACAAAGGTGTTTTCGAGCCGATGTGAAAACCCCAATCTCCAAAAGAAGGAATAATGGTGTGGTAGCTCAACGTATAAAACTGAGAAGCTTTCATCGTCTTATTAATGCTCCAAAAAACGATAGGTGTGTCTCTAGGAGAATTTGACTGACATACGACCAAGCCGCTGCGCGATAGTGAACGTTGGAGAAGTGCGTAAAATTCTTTTGTATAAAGAGCACTTATTTTTTTGTTGGTAGGATCAGGAAAGTCAATAATGATGATGTCATAACACGCTGAATTCAAAGAGAGGTAGTCAACAGCATCTTGAATATGAACGGTGACACGAGAATCTTCAAATGAGCGTTGATTTAACTTCTTTAATTCTTCTACATTCATCGCAGCATTTACAACGTCAGCATCTATTTCCACAAGGTCTATTTCTTTAACTTCTTTATATTTAAGGACTTCTCGTAAAGCTAAACCATCTCCACCGCCTAGAATAAGAATGCGGTGAGGATGTAAGGAAGCTGCAAAGATAGGGTGTACAAGAGCTTCATGGTACGCATGTTCATCCAATGAACTAAATTGCAGCTGTTCATCCAAATACATTCGAATATCAGATGCTTTAATCAGCTGAATATCTTGAATACGGTTTTTTTGATGAAACAAAATGTCATGCTGGCCTGATAAGAGTTGCTTTAGACTAACGTGATCTGAGTCATCTCCACGATTGAGAAGACGAGTGCTTTCAGCATGCTGACGATTTTTTGTTGGAGTTTCGGCGTGTTGAATTCCGCGAGAAATCGAATACACAACAGCTTTTTTTGAAGCTAATTGCTTGAGTAACGCATAAACAATTTCAATTATTTCTTTGTCTCCGCACGTATAAAAATCTAATGAAGCGTAGTTTTCCTCCGGCCACGTATGAATAGACAAGTGAGAGGTAGCTAATACGAGAATGCCTGTAATGCCTTGGGGCGTAAACTGGTGAAAATAACAGTGCAAAACTTCCATCTCTGCATCTAGTGCAGCTTCAACAAGAATTCTTCTTAAAAGTGAGGGGTCGTTTAATATCACTTCATCGCATTCGAACGCATCCATTAGCAAGTGTTTGCCTTTAATATCCACTACTTCAGCCTCCTTTTTGAGCATTATTTTCACTATCTTATGAAACTTTTTAGAAAAAGGAAACGTAAGCACGTTATTTTATGGATATTTTCGGGAAATAACTAGTTATCTTCTCGTAGAAAAGAAGCTGGGACAGACGTATTTTCGTTGAAGGAAGATCCAAACAATCAATCGAGATTCTTAACGGAGAATTCAACTCGTTCGGATTTTTTCATTATGATGGTGAACGTAGATTTACCGTATGTAATAGCTGTTAATTGGAGGGCAAGGCGAAGACTCCTGCGGGCAAAGCGGAACAGGTGAGACCCCTCAGGAGCGTAAGCAACGAGGAGGCTCATCGGCCGCCCGCGGAAAACGAAGTCTTGCACGGCAATTGACAGCACTAGCTCACTTACCCAATTTGTTCGTCTTTACATTGGATTAATTTCGTTATGTCTCAACCTTTCTACTCTTTATCAGTATTAAACCAGCCTTTTCGCTTGAACCATAGAATTAATCCAAGCGTTATCAGTCCCATGAAGCCAAGCACAAAGAAATAGCCATAGTGCCACTTTAGCTCAGGCATATTTTCAAAATTCATCCCGTATACGCCAACGATAAAGGTAAGGGGAATAAAGATAGATGAAATAACAGTCAGTGTCATCATGATTGAATTCATCCGGTTTGAATTAAGAGAAAGATAATTATCGCGCATATCAGACGTCATTTCCCGATTTGATTCAATCATATCGGCTAATTTTAATAAGTGGTCATAGACATCTTTAAAATACCTTTTTTGTTCAGGATGAACATCTAGGCGTTCAGAATTTATAACACGGTACAATAAATCGCGCATAGGCAAAATGGTTCTTCTGATTTTCAGCAAATCACTTCGAAGTTTGAATACATCTTCCATTAAAACAGAGATGGATTTTTTTGCATCTATGTTTTCTATATCATTCAGCTCATCTTCAATCTGATATACAGTGGGGAAATATTCATCTACCACTTTATCCATCACAGAATACGCAAGATAGCTTATCCCTTTTTCTTGAATCGAAGGTGTATGAAGCAGCTTTTCCCATACTTTATCAATTGCAGCTGACGGGTGAAAATGAAAAGTAACCATATAATTTTCGCCGATAAAAAGGTCAACTTCCTCAGCTTCTAACGTTTGACGATTTAACGAATGAAGGACAAAAAAACTGTATCCTTCATAATAATCGAGTTTTGGACGCTGCAGAAAATGAAAGCAATCTTCAATCGCTAACGGATGAAAGTGAAAGGATGATTGAAGCAGCAGCGCTTCTTCTTCAGAAGGGCAGTTAAAGTCAATCCAATAGTACTGAATAGAGAGGTCGTGAATCTGATCTAATTGTATATGTTTCACAAGTTTGTCATCGTTCTTAAGAGCTAACGTTCGTATCATTTAAAAACTCCTTTGTGTTTTTATAGCTATTTTCAATGTAGCATAAAATCATAAACTACACGTATTTTAAAAAATAATTTTCTTTCTTCTCTTTTTATAAAACTAGTAAGGGTGAAAAAGTTAAATTATAATGATAGTAGTAGCTCGTATGGAAAGGGGAATCGTTTTGAATAAAAATGAAGCACTTCGAATGTTTTTTTTAAAACATGCAGATCAACTAACGGAAGAATGGTATGAAAGCATTGAAGACAATGACCCAGAATCGGTTTATGCATCTACTCATCCGGAAGTCATTTCAGTATTAAAAGATCAAAATAATGAATTTCATTTATACATAGCCGATGTATTTATAAAAAATGAAAAAGAATTTTTTGATTCATTTGAAACGTGGATTTTAAAGATTGCGGAAGACGGAGAGCATGTAAGAACGCCTATTCATTATATTATTCGAGAATTTTTCCGAGTTAGAAAACAGTATTTAACGTATTTAAATCAATTTGTAGAAGAGTGCGAGCAAGATATTACGCAAGAAGAACTAGATGAATGGAACGAATTGATTGTACGCGTGTTTGATATCACCGTTTATAAATTTGTAGAAGAGCACCATCAGCATTCAAAGCGGTTGCTTGAAGCACACAAAGAACTGATTAATGAGCTGAGTTCGCCAGTTATTCCACTAAGCGATCATATTGCGATTCTTCCGCTTGTTGGGGACATCGACACAGCAAGAGCGCGCCGAATTTTAGAAAATACGTTAACTCGCTGCGCTGAACAGCAAGTGAATCACCTTTATATTGATATTTCAGGAGTAGTTATTGTTGATACGATGGTTGCTCATCAGATTTTCCAGCTGATTGATGCATTAAAATTAATAGGTGTAGAATCAACTATCTCTGGGGTACGTCCTGAAATCGCAATTACCGCTTCTCATTTAGGTTTATCGTTTGAAAATATATCAACAAAATCAACCCTTGCTAACGCGATGGCTTCACGTATGAGGAAATAGAGCAAACAAGAATTACTTTTAATTCTTGTTTTTTTATCCTAATTCATACTTGACATATAGGTTAAAGAGGTATTATGATTTTACTAATTTAATAAATAAAAAGAGTAGTATTACATACGCTAATATAAAAATGCATCTCTGTAATTAGCGGACAAGAATTGAACAAACAACATGAAAACGCTTTATATAGAATACGAGAATATTTAGGAGGAAATAGAAATGAACATCTTATGGTTTTTCCCTACAGCAGGCGACGGACATTATCTAGGCACAACCGAAGGAAGCAGAACAAGCGACATTCACTACTTAAAGCAAATCGCACATGGACTGGATTATCTAGGATATGACGGCGCTTTGTTGCCTACTGGTTCAAATTGTGAAGATTCATGGGTGATTGCGTCGGCACTTGCTTCCGTTACGAATCGACTGAAGTTTTTAATTGCACTTCGCCCGGGTGTAATGTCGCCAACACTTTCAGCACGGATGGCTTCAACATTCGATCAAATGTCAAACGGCCGACTTATGTTAAATATTGTGACGGGAGGAGATCCCGTGGAGCAAGCAACGTACGGTAACTATTTAAGCCACGATAAACGCTATGAGTTAACAGATGAATTTTTAACGATTTGGCGAGATGTAATGGAAGGAAAAAAAGTCGACTACAAAGGAGAACATGTTGATGTAACAGGCGCGTACATTCCATCGCCTCCTGTCCAAAAACCGTATCCTCCGCTGTACTTTGGCGGGTCTTCTCCAGCAGGAAAAGAAGTAGGAGCAAAGCATGCAGATGTATATTTGTTATGGGGAGAACCGCCCGCAGTGATTAAAACAAAAATTGATGAGATGAAAGAAAAAGCTGCAAACGAAGGTAGGGACATTCGCTTTGGTATTCGCCTGCACGTTATTGTAAGAGAATCGGAAGACGAAGCGTGGGAATCTGCAGATAAATTAATTAAACATGTTGATGATGATACGATCAAAGCGTTTCAAGATAAGTTTGCGTCATTTGACTCCATTGCCCAAAAAACACAGTCAAGTTTGCACAGCGGCACAAAAGATCGAGGGGCACTGGAGATTGCTCCGAATCTATGGGCGGGAATTGGCTTAGCACGAGAAGGTGCTGGAACTGCTCTTGTTGGAAGTCCTGAAATTGTAGCGGATCGTTTAAAAGAGTACAAAGAGCTAGGAATAGATACATTTATTTTATCAGGCTACCCGCATCTAGAAGAAGCATATACGTTTGCTGAGCTAGTATTTCCACATATTCAAAAAGAACGAAGCAAGAGATAATTCTTGCTTCGTTCTTTTTGAATCGTAAAAAAATAAATACCCCAGTTGACTTATAGGAATTATAGGTGTATTATAAAGATAGTTCATTTAGTCAGAAAATTTGTGATAAAGGGTGAAGAAAATGGAACGTTATGACGTAATTCAAGGCGCAGAATCTTTTTATTATAAAGGCAACGACATTGGTATACTTGTTTCTCATGGATTTATGGGGACCCCTCAAAGTATGGAATATATCGGAAAAGAATTAGCTGAAAAAGGTTTTACTGTGTACGGTTTGCGACTAACGGGACATGGTACTCACTACTATGATATTGAACAAACAACGTACCAGGAATGGAAGCAAGACTTTTTAAATGGGTATCAGCGTTTGAAGCAAGAATGCCGTCATGTATTTATCTTAGGTCAGTCCATGGGAGGCACTCTTACCTTTCATACAGCGAGTCAAGGACTAGATCTTGACGGAGTTATTGCAATCAATCCGGCTATGACGTCCATTCCTTCAATGGAGCCTTATCGTTCTCGTCATACGCCTCGTTATTTAAAAGAAGAGCATCCTGATATTAAAGATACAAACGTACATGAAATTACGTATGATAAAGTACCAGTGCGTTCTATGCGTGAGCTGCTTTCTTTAATGGATGAAACGAAAGAACGCTTATCTTATGTAACGTGCCCGGCTTTAGTACTAACATCAACAGTTGATAACGTAGTACCGCCTGAGAATTCAGCTTATATCTTAAACCATATTCAATCAGCAGAAAAAAGACAGCACATGCTTCGAAACTCTTACCATGTTGCGTCGATGGATTTTGATAAAGACACAATTGTTGCACAAACAGCACAGTTTGTACAAGCAACAGTTGCCAAAAAAAAAGTGCATGAGCGAATTTTTTAATTTTTAAATTCGCTCCGTTTCTTTTTTACTTCAAGTAAGATAAAATGAATCTTGAATGAAAACAAAGGAGTGTACATACATGATTCATTTAGAATGGAACGATCGTCCAACAATTAAACAAGTAAAATGCATACATACAGATGCAAAAAAATTCGTGGTTGAAAATGTCTTAACAGCAGGAAAAACATATGATGTGAAAAACGAAACAGAAGAGTTTTATTTTGTTGTTGATAACACTGGCCAAGTCGGCGGCTTTTATAAAGAATACTTTGAAGGCTAAACAAAAAATCATCGTCTCGGCGATGATTTTTTTATTGCAATAATTACCTGGAGCTTCTCTTAATGAAAACGAATGAACATACTTTTAAAGAGAAATTCCATATATCTAATCATTTCGAAAAAAAGCTTTACGATAAAAATAAGATGTAAGACCCAAATTCTTCCGTTTCTTGTTCTGATTAAAAGGGTAACTGACTATAAATACCCATGACAACAATTATTTTACAATGTAAAATGAAAGCGACGCTTAACAGAAAAAGGAAAAGAGGGGGTCGTACGATGAAAAAGCGTAATACAGCAGCTTTTACATTTTTAGCATGGACAGCTTTTATTACAGCACTATTAGCTATGTTTATAGGAATTTATACCTTAGATGCATCATTACCGGTAAAAGGTTATTATGCCGTTGGAACATTATACTTAACGATGTCTGCTTTTGTGCTCCAAAAAACCATTCGTGATAACGAAGAAGATACGGCGCACGAACGCAAATATGACAAAGCAGAAGAAGAATTGTAGAGCTAAAAAAGAGCATTTTTCTAGCTCCTTGAAAAACATCCCCATTTTTGGGAGATGTTTTTTATATAAAAAAACAGGGAACTTGTCACTCCATGTCGTATTAATAAAGAAGGAGGCGATTGAATTGACACAACTAATGATTAATAACGTAAATTTTCACGTTGATATGTTTGAAGAAAAAATGATTACTGATGCGAATACAGGTGAAGAGTTGAAAAGGCTAAACTTTTCTTTTTCGGTTGTAGGCAAAGCAGCTTATGATAAATATGATGCATTTTTTGAGGATCCATATTTTGAAGTAACAAATATGGAGACAAAAGAAACGCTAACACTAAAAAACATTTCGCACAGCACATTTTATCAGTCACCTGAAATTACAGATCATACAAATATTGTTTTCAGGGTGAAGCTGCAGCAAGAACCTGTTAAAGCAAAAGAACAAGTGAAAAATGAACAGCCAACAGAGAACACGGTAAACGAAATGCTTTTATCTAGAATAAAGTTTAAGGCTCTTGTCGAATTACTTGAAGAAAAAGGACTTCTAACAGAGAAGGAATTGTATACTAAAATTGAAGAAGTAGCAGAACGAGATTTTGATATTCTAAGAGATGAATTAAGTCATTCTAAAAAAGAGGTAAAAGCGTAAAAATACCCCATTCTGCAGGGGGATTTTTTATTTATATCCATTAATTTATAACCCTTTTGATAAATCGTTCATATATTACATCACAATGAAAATAAAAAGGGTGAGGATAATGCCGATTGTTATTAATCATGTAGTGATTCCAAACGTTACAGGAGGAGTCGTTACGTTTGGCGACACGTACTATGTTTCTCCAAAAAGTAACAGTAAAACTGCACAAGGTTCGGGCTCTTCAAATACAGGAATTTGTGTAAATACAAATTCGGGACTTTCTAATACAAATACGCTCGATCCGGATGGTTCTGACCAAACCGGCTTTGGAAACGGCTAAGGAAAGAGATATTTTACTCTTCTTTCTACACGCCTTTTCAGTATTCGTTTTATCCGCATTTTATGCCTTCATTTGCACGTCCAATTGGATTTGTCGTGTCACCTGATGGAGCAATGGACAACTGGTGGGGGGGGAAATTACGCCTTCAGCGGGCGTTTTTCCTCCCGTTACCCAGTACTATACGGGTAATTTAGTTCCTTATAGTTTAAGGAGCTATTATTAATATAAAAAAGAAGTTCAGATTAAGCTACCTTGTTGGCGTCTATTTCCTGAAAATAGGCGTTTTTTTCCGTTTTACTTGATTCAAAGTTATTTTTGCTGAATAATAAGGAAAAGAGAATTTTTAGAAGTAAGCTGTACGTAAGGAGATGTTCAATCATGACAGATAAATGGAGAGTTCATAAAATAAAAAGTGATTGTGAACCTTGGCTGTTTTTAGAAGGCTGGGAAAAAGATATTATTGAAACCATTGAATTTGAAAAAAAAGAAGAAGCGCTTCGCTACTACGCGATGATGATTTATGAATTTCATCAAAAATACGCGAGCGTGCGAAGTGATGAACTAGCGCTCTTTAGCTTTTGGAACGAAGGCGAAAAGGAATTTTGCGAGGCCTGTGATGATGATCTTCAAATCTTCCACGGTGTTTTATTCGCTAAAAACGATGAAGTCTATTCATTAGAAGAAGATGAAGAAGGATTAAAAATGCTTCGTACTAAATAAAAACGTCCTGCGGGGCGTTTTTTTTATATAAAAAATGAACGATTTCAATCGCTAAAGCGTCATATAAGTGATGAAACAAAAAGGAGGGGTGACCGCTTTGGAACAAGATGATTTCATCCTTGTCCAAAAAGCATTACAAGGTGATGATGATGCCTTTTCATTATTATTTCAGCGCTATCATTCATTTTTATATAAATACCTTTTAAAGCTGACATTAGATGAGGACTTATGCAGTGAATTGTGTCAGGAAGCAATGATGAAGTGTTACGTGAATCTTTCTTCATACAAAAATGAAGCAAAGTTTTCGACTTGGATGATATCCATTGCTTCAAGACTGTACATGGATTATTTGCGTAAGCAAAAACGTGAAAAAAGCAGTCTCCAGCGAATAAAGCAGTCTTTATCGCACCAGCTTCAGTGGAAAGCTAAATACAAAGGAGTGGAATGGAGCGAGATGTTTTCCGATTTTAATGAACTCGATTCGCGCTTTCGAATTCCTGTCTTGCTTCGACATTATTACGGATATACATACGATGAGATTGCCCATATGCTGAATATGCGAGCAGGAACGGTCAAATCAAGAGTAAATAAAGGAGTAAACATACTGAGAAAGGAGTGGAAAGAATGAGAGAAGAAAATGACAATCAGTCCTTACATTCTTTAAAAAAAGATTGGGAGCAGCTAGAGAGTTTAGCAAGTCATGAACGTATTTCTCTTCATGCAATTCAAGAACAGCTTCTCATTCAAAAACAAAAGCAGAAAAAAGCTTTCCGGAAAGAGTTATGCTTATTTACATTAACAGCACTTGTTATTTTAACGGTAATGGCAACTGCTATTTTACAAATACCTGCCTTATTTATCGCCATTGAAGTAATTGGGATCATTGTTGCTCCTATTTCTTTTATCGTTTTTCACTATAAACGAAAAAAGGAGATGTTTTTATAATGAATGAAAAATGGATTCTTGTGCTGTTTATTTCACCATTTCTCCTTCTTCAAAGCTTTCTACTTTTTATCAATGCAAAAAAACGCGGCGCTCATCCATGGTTTTGGGGAATATGGGGACTGATTCAAATTCCAATGCCAACGCTGTTTTATTGGTTTTTTATTATTTGGCTTCCAGCACGAAGAAAAAGGGGGATGTAAATGAAGGACATTAATTGGTTGTTAATTGCTCCAATTCTATTCTTACAATTGCTTTTAATGATTCCAGCATTGATAAGCTGCATAAAGCAAGAAGAGACAAACGGGCCAAAATGGTTATGGGGACTCATCATTTTATGTGTAAGTACAGTTGGCCCCGTTTTATATTTTGTTTTAGGACGTAAAAAACAGTGAGGTGGAGCTAAGATGTTTATGCAAGTAGAAAGACTGACAAAAGCGTATCGTAATATAACTGTTGTGAATAACCTTTCATTTAATCTCGACAAAGGAAAATGTGCAGCGCTGTTAGGCCCTAATGGTGCAGGTAAGACGACTACTTTGCATATGATTGCAGGTCTTACTGCACCTAATAAAGGGAAAATTTCTTTTGAAGATAAACAACATCAAGACGTACGATCATTTATTGGCTTTCTGCCACAGCATCCTACGTTTTTTAATTGGATGACGCCTCAGCAGTATTTAACTTTTTTAGGTCTTTTATCTAACATTTCAAAAAATGTGCTTTCCCAACGAATAGATGAAGTACTTGAAACTGTAGGTTTAAAAGGAAAGGAAAAGCAGAAAATTGCTGGCTTTTCTGGAGGAATGAAACAACGTTTGGGCTTGGCGCAAGCCTTGTTACATAAACCTGAACTGCTAATTCTAGATGAACCGGTTTCGGCTTTGGATCCTGAAGGCAGAAAAGATGTCCTAATGATTATCGAAACATTAAAAAAAGATACGACCATCCTTTTTTCAACTCACATTTTGCATGATGCAGAACAAATATGCGATAACATTATCATGATTAAAAACGGACGTATGAAATGGAATGGAACAAAGAGTTCGCTGCGCCAAGAGTTTACGGCTCCTGCTTTTACGATTGAAACAGAAGAAAGGCTCCCTGCATCACTTAGCAGTCTGCCGAGTGAACAGGTGCTGTTTCATTCTCCTTATAAAGCCACTGTAGGTGTAAAAGATACATCTCAGCAGCAGCAACTGCTTCAACTGCTTGTTGATCAACAAGCAAACCTTGTTTTATTTGAACGAAAACAGCATTCTCTCGAAGATGTGTATCTAGAGGTGATGAACAAATGAACACATTTGGAGTCTTATTTAAAAAGGAACTGCATGAATTATTTGCGAACGGCAAAGGAATTTGGCTGCCAATTTCTCTAATTTTACTAGGCATCACACAGCCTTTAACGAATTATTATATGCCACAAATCATTAACATGGCAGGGAATTTACCAAAAGGAGCAATTATTCAACTTCCTACGCCCACCGGTCAAGAAGTAATGCAAGGTGTCCTTTCACAATATAGCACAATAGGAACCTTACTGATTGTACTAGCAAGCATGAATATGATTTCAAATGAACGACAAAATCATGCTGCTGTACTTGTTATGATGAGACCGGTGAGCATCATTCAATACATTATGAGTAAATGGGCTGCGCAAATTGTACTGGTCATTGGCTCAACGTTTATAAGCTATATAGCAGCATGGTATTATACAAATCTTTTATTTTCATATGTGGATTGGACTCATATGCTAGTTAGCTTTCTTTTATACAGTCTGTGGCTGATTTTTATCTTGTCCGTTTTAGTGGCAGCTGGAACATTCCTTTTACAAAGCGGAGGGATTGCTGGAGTAAGCATTTTGATCATTGCGTTACTTTCATTTTTGAGTACTTTGTTTACGAATCAATTAAAGTGGAGTCCTGCAGCACTGTCACAATACGCCGCTCGTCTGCTTGAACAATTGCACTGGTCACAAAGTTTCACCTATACCGTAGTTGTTACGTTAATGAGCAGTTTTTTTCTTTTAATTGCTGCTGTTCATAGATACAAAAAAGTGGAATATGTATAAAAAGACTTCTTTAACGAAGTCTTTTTTCTAAGGGATTAATTTGCAAATCCATGCAATATAAAGAGCAGCGGGGACTAAGAGAATCTGGGCACACACTGTCCCGCACAAACGAGAGATGACGAGTGTACCAACCATTTTGTTCATAGATTGCTTAGTGGATTCACCTTTCATTACCTTTTCAGTTAAAATGGCTACTTGCGGATCTACAAACACAGCAAGGGTAATCATCGCTAGTCCGTTAATAAGGCCAGACGACATCAGAATTGATTTAGAAAGAGTAGGCTCGAGCGTAGAAGCATAAAGAGTGGAAAGAACACCTACTGTATAAATGGTCGTAGCCATTAAATTCAAAAGAAGCAACCGCTTGGGCACTCCGCCTATTCGCAGCTGAGACAGCATAATCCACCTAGGACGCTTCACGTGTTTTTTTGCTTTCTCAAGCGTATGTATGGAAGCAATATTTTTCATCATTTTGGGTACAGATCCCGCTACTTCTAAGTGTGAAATCATTCGAGAGAAGATTGATACAAAGCTAGGAATTAAAAGAGCACCTGCGATTGTCCCAATAGAGGCCGCGAGCAAGATAGTTTGAAGCTGATGAAGCAGAACGGGCAAATCTTCTTTAGACTGAACCGCATCTCCTAATTTGCCGGTCAGCGGAGCTTGCACCATATTAGCTGTTCTTGAAACAATGACAATGATATTAAAAAGAGATAGAGCCACGACTAGCTTCCGAGTTTTCAAGCCCGCAAGTCTCACAGAGTAGGCTAGTGTTTCAATCATGTGAATAATTCCTACAAATACACAAATAATAAGTAATTTTTCTATCATAATAAGCAAGTTCCTTTCTTTGATACATGCACTTCCTTATTATGTATAAATTTGGTTCATTTGTAAATAAAAAGCCGCTTGCTACTCTTGGTAGCAAGCGGCTTTTTATTATCGATGCTGGTTAATATCACGCAGTATATCTTTGCTAGCCTGATAATCTTTTTCTCGTTCTTTTTCCACCTGTAGACGTTTGTCTAGTTTACGGCTATATTCAGCATACCCCACGCCGTGAGAAAGCTGCATGGCCTTTTCCATTTCTGACGTGTACGTTAGGTGAAGTGCGATAATGAATCAATCCTTTCAGCATTTTTCACTTGTGGCACATGTATTGCTGCTCAAGTGTTTGGATGTTTATGATTCTTGAAGTCTTTCTAGAAATCGTTTTCCCTGTCGCTCTGGATCTAAACATCAAATGATTAAAATTTCATAACATTCCAGGTAAAAGCCTTTTTTTCTTGCGTAGTATCCCATATAATAGCAGGAACAACGTTTTTAAAGGAGTTATATATGAACAATACAAAACGAGTATGGTTTGATTTACTTTTTTATATCGCTATTCCTTACCTAATATGGAACCAAGGAAAAGACATTATTGGTGATTACTATGCCATTTTGCTTTCAACAGCACCAGCGTTTGTGTATACCATTTATACATTTATTAAAGATCGCCAGTTTAACGTAACAGGATTGTTTATTGTCATTACGCTGCTGGCACGTACCATTATTGATTTAATTTCAGGAAACGCAGCAACGATGTTAAACAATCAAGTATACTTTATGATTGGACTGGCTGTAGTTGTCCTTTTTACCATTGTGATAAAAAAGCCAATTGGTTTGTACTTTTTTGTAGATACGGCTTACTTAATGGGCTATAAGCGAGAAGACTCTCTAAAACTCTTCCACCAGCCTGATTTATTCAAAATGATGAACTGGCTTACAGTACTGTTCGCAGGTCGCTACGTATTTTTAGCAATTGTAAAATACGTATTGATTCAAAAGTACGGAGTAGAAGGGTACGGGAACATGATTGTATTCCGTCAGGCCGTTACGTGGGCATTCTCCATTTTAATTGCTGTCTACACGTATTTTATCTATAAAAAAATTCAAGATAAAACAGGGATTGATAATCCAATGAATCCAAATGTAAATGAATAAAAAAGAAGCGTGCGTTTAACTAACGTACGCTTTTTTGTTACAAAACAGTGAACAGTGCTCGAAACACTAACATCTCATTTAAAATTAATAGTAAAATAACGCTATTAAAAACGGGATGAAAGTAGGTCAAGAAATGAAACTATTATTAGCATGTCAAAAGCAGCCTTATCGGATTTTAGAAATGATTATGGTGTTTTTCACTTTAATTTTTGTTGTACTGTCGTTTTTCGATTACCGTCAGCTGTTTTTTCTTGTGTTTACCCTTGGAATTGTATTTGCTATTCGAGCGTTTGAAATGCAAGAAGGAGAGAAAAAGACTCAAGGAAACATCTGGCTGCTTGTTGGTGTTGTGATGATTTTGCTAGATATAGTTTTATTTGTTGTATATGCCATTAATCGATCTTAAATAAAAGAAAAAAAGCTTCCGTTCAGAGGGGTACCTCTAGATACGGAAGCTTTTTTTGTTTAAGGAATCATCCACGATAATACATTAGATTGTAAAAATGTTAATACGCAGACAATCAGCAGTAAAAATAAGCTGTGCTTCACCGTGAAACGAAACAAATCGGACTCTTTTCCCGCCAACCCGACCGCAGCACAGGCAACGGCGATGGACTGCGGTGAAATCATTTTACCGGTTACTCCACCAGAAGAGTTTGCTGCAAGCGCAAGAAGCGGGTCCATTCCAATAGACGTAGCCGTGATTTTTTGCAAGTTGCCGAATAATAAGTTGGCTGAAGTATCTGATCCTGTAATAAAAACACCGAGCCAGCCGAGTACAGGAGAGAAAAAGGGAAATAACGCGCCTGTTTTAGCTAACAGCAGTCCTAAGGTTGTACTCATTCCAGACGCATTTGTCACGTAAGCAAATGCCACAACGGACATAATGGTAAGCAGTGGCAGCGCTAATTCTTTGCACGTCTCGTTAAACGTAATGAACCAGTCTTTCCAAGAGATGTTGACGATAAATTTTGTGACAACAGCAGACAACAGGATAGCTGTGCCCGCAGCGCCTAATAATTCTAACTTATACACTGCCGCAATCGGTTCTCCATTTCCATTTAAAATTAAATTGTTTAACCAAGGTACTTCTGGCATAAACGTTAAATAATGTCCGATGGAATTGATAGCGCTCAAAAAAGCGTTAGCTCCTTCATAATGTCCTGTCAAAGCGGTTTTAATTTGAGGAATTCCCCATATAGAAATAAAGATCGTTAAAATTAAAAAAGGTGACCACGCCTTTGCAATTTGAGCCCCCGTGAATGCGGGTTGATCTTGAGTTTCTCTTGGCTCAGCTGAAGCGGAAGCTACTTCATGTGCTGCTTTTTCAGATTGAAAGCGAAACGTTGTTTTCGGTTTCCAGAATTTTAAGAAAATAGCGAGTGCAAAAAGTGAAACGAGTGCCGATAAAATATCGGGAAGTTCAGGTCCTAAAAAGTTAGAGCTGACAAACTGGGTAAGGGCAAAAGAGACGCCGGATACTAGAATAGCAGGGAGTACTTCTAATGTTTTCTTAAATCCTGCCATTACAAAAACCAAATACAGCGGAATAAATACAGAAATAAAAGGAAGCTGGCGGCCTACCATTTTAGAGATTTCCATTGCCGCTACTCCAGTAGGACCTTCCATAGCCGTGATAGGAATACCGATTGCACCAAAAGCAACGGGTGCTGTGTTTGCTAATAAACATAAGCCAGCGGCATATAGTGGATTAAATCCTAAACCTACCAGCAGAGCTGCTGAAATAGCAACAGGTGCGCCGAAACCAGCGGCCCCTTCAAGAAAAGCCCCAAACGAAAAAGCAACCAACAAAGCTTGAAGTCTGCGATCTTCTGTAATAGATACGACAGAGGTACGAATAATATCAAACTGACCGGTTTTTACGGTTAGTTTGTAAAGAAAAACGGACGTAATGATAATCCATCCAATCGGCAGTATACCGTATACGGCTCCTTGACTGGCTGACATAAAAGCCATGCTAGCCGGCATTTTATAAGCAAGTATTGCAACAGCAAGCGCGACCAGTAAAGTTGTAACTCCAGCCATATAACCTTTCATTTGTTTAATAGCCAGAGCCCAAAAGAAGTAAAGAATAGGAATCAAAGCGATTAATGAAGACCAAATGACGCTGTTTCCTACAGGAGTGAACTGCTGTGTCCATGTCATAACTAACACCTCATTTTCAAATTAGTGAACTATAAATTTAGTAAAACGAAACCATTAAAACTACGATGATAAGGTCATCTGATGACTTATGTAAAAATGAATTCGCTTACATTATATTCTAATCCTTTTATGATAGGCAAGTACTAAAAGAAACTTTTTTTCAAAAGAACGGACATTTTTTTGTTGATAAGAAGAAAATATTGGTTGAAAATCCCAAGAATAGGTGATTTAATGATTGTAAGCGCTTAAAATATATCTTTTCATCTATTCTACTAATTATCCTTCTTATTAATCTACTACTTTCAGTCGTATTACACATGGCACTTCTTTATGTTACTAGTGAAACGTTGTTTGCTATTACAAAACGAGAGGAGTCAATTTATTGAGTACGTTAGAGCTTCCAGGTCATTTAAAATCCATTTTATCTCATCCTTCCACACTTGAAGAACAGCATATGAATCAATTCCTTGGAAATAACGGAGCGCTTCGTGTTAAGCCAACTTCAGAACAAGAAATAGCAGCCGTTTTAAAGTATGCGACGGAACACGGAAAAAAAGTCGTCATTGAAGGGAGTGGTACAAAAAAGGGATTTGGCGGACTTATAGATACAGCAGACCTTTTGCTTTCGCTGACTGAATACAGCGGAATTGTTGAACATACAGTAGGTGATATGACGCTTACTGTAAAAGCTGGTACGCCGTTTGGAGAGCTGCAAACGTATTTAAAAACGCACAATCAGCAAGTTTCACTTGATCCAGCTCTAGGAGACTACGCTACAATCGGCGGAGTTATAGCAGCGAATGAAAGTGGTCCAAAGCGCTTGTCTTATGGATCAGCTCGAGATGCAGTAATCGGTATGAGAGTCGTATATTCAGATGGAACCATTGTTCGTTCAGGGGGAAAAGTCGTCAAGAACGTGGCTGGTTATGATATGAATAAGCTGTTTATTGGTTCAATGGGAACGCTCGGCGTTATATCCGAAATAACGTTAAAGCTGCGTCCGCTGCCTAAGTATCAAAGCATTGTCTTTATTTCTTTTTCAACAGGCAATATCGAAGAAATTCATGCGTTTGTTAGCAAAGTCTTAGATTCAATTATAGAGCCCGTTGCTTTGGAATTATTAAATCCCTCTCTAGCTGAAGATGTAATAGGGCAGCATCTGTTTACGCTTGTGATCAGCTTTGAAGACGTGGAAAGTTCCGTACATTATCAAGAGAATTATATCAAAAGCATTCAGCCTGCTGATACAATTTTAAAAATACTGCAGGAAAAAGAAGCCGAGGTATTTTGGGGGTTTTTTAGTAACATTAGTCCAAATGGTGCACGTTGTTCTTCAGAAGAAGAAACGGAAGCCACTTTAAAAGTCGGCGTACCAAATATGAATGTACTGGATGTGATAACTAAAAGTACGGTGTTAAAAACGTCCCGTCCAATGCTGATAAAAGCACATGGAGGAGTTGGACATGGTCTTTGTTCGATCTACATAAAAGGCTCAGAAGATGCCATTCTTTCCGTTATTACTTCATTTACTGAAACTGCTAAAACGTACGGAGGATATGTGGTCGTTAAACATTTGCCTTTTATACTGCGCCAAAAAGTAAATGTATGGGGCGAAGAACCTTCTCACTTTCCGTTACTAGCAGGAATTAAAGCAAAGATGGACGCTAAAAACGTGCTTAACTATAAACGATTTATAGGAGGAATCTAAGTGAATTCAGCGAAAGCGGATATCAAAGATGCTCCATGTCAAAGCGTTAGCAATTATTTGTGGAAAGACGCGCCAGACGAAAAAAAATGGGCGGATTGTGTACACTGCGGAATGTGCTTGGAGTCTTGTCCTACTTATGAAATAACGGGGCAAGAACAGCATTCACCAAGAGGACGCGTGCACCTTATCAAATCGGTAGCAGAAGGGAAAATAAGCGTCAATGAGCAGTTTACAGACCCTGTGTTTGCCTGTTTGGACTGCCGTGCCTGTACAACTGCTTGCCCTGCAAATGTAGACGTTGGCGGACTCATTGAAGAAGCTCGCGGCCAAATTCGTCAGGCGATGCCTTTGACCGGCTGGAAAGGGATGATTAGCAAATTTTTTCTTAAGGAACTTTTTCCTCATTCCCACCGCTTGGAAGCTGCAGGAAGCTTATTAAAGCTGTATCAAAAAAGCGGAATGCAAAAAATGGTGCGCGCAACAGGCATGTTAAATATGATGCCAACACATCTATCAGAAATGGAATATGTAATGCCTAAGATTACCCGTTCTGTTCGGAAAAAATATAAAAAGAAACGCGTTCTAAAAGCAAAAGCAGAAAAAAAAGCAGAAGTTGCTTTTTTAACTGGCTGCATCATGGACGTCATGTTCAGTGATATTAATGAAGCGACTCTTAATGTATTAAGAAGAAACGGAAACGACGTTGTTATTCCTCAGTCTCAGACTTGCTGTGGTGCTTTGCACGTTCATGCAGGAGACAGAGACATGGGAAGGAAGCTTGCAAAAAAAAATATAGAGGCGTTTCAACATGCGGACACTATTATTGTAAACGCTGCGGGATGCGGCTGCATGTTAAAAGAGTATCCTGAACTGTTTAGAGAAGAAGAGCAAGAGTGGCTTGAAAAAGCCGAAGTCTTTGCTGAAAAAGTCCAGGATATTTCAAAATACCTTCACGATACGGGATATCGCCCTCCGCAGACAAAGCTGAATACGCGCATTACGTATCACGACGCTTGCCATTTAGCTCATGGCCAAGGAGTTAGAGAAGAACCAAGAGATATTTTACTCTCTATTCCCGGAGTTGAAATGGTTCATATGGCTAATGCCGACCGGTGCTGTGGAAGTGCAGGAATTTATAATTTAACAAATCCTGATATGGCGGGAGCTGTGCTTCAAAGTAAAATGGAACATGTGCCTCATGACGTAGAAATGATTTCAATGGGAAACCCAGGCTGCATGCTGCAGATGGCAGTAGGAGTAAAAAAATATGGACGAAGTCAGCAGATTGTTCACACGGTACAGCTTTTGGAGTGGGCCTATCAAAAAGAAGAGGAGGAAGCACATCGTGTTGAAGAAAAATAGAATAAAAGATCTTCACGTAAAAAATCTTTCTCAGCTAGTAGACCCTCATTCTATTTTGCATCATAAAGAAGATTTGCTTGCGTACGACTGCGATGGCTTTACCATTCATAGACATTTGCCTAAAGCGGTGTTATTTCCTCAAAATACGAAAGAAGTTTCTAGCATTGTTAAATACTGCAATGAACATGATTTGCCTTTTCTTGCAAGAGGAGCAGGCACAGGACTGAGCGGGGGAGCGATTCCTCTTAATAACGAAGTGGTTATTAGTTTAGTGAAAATGAAGCGCCTTCTTAGCGTCGACTATGAAAACAGGCGTGCCGTTGTAGAGCCGGGATTTATTAATCTTAAATTAACCAATTCAATCTCTGAAAAAGGATATTATTATGCACCGGATCCTTCGAGTCAGTATTGCTGCACAATTGGTGGAAATGTAGCGGAAAATGCAGGAGGGGCACACTGTCTTAAATATGGGGTAACTACCAACCATATTTTAGGGTTAGAGGTGGTGCTTCCAAATGGAGATGTAATTGAGCTTGGCAAGCAAGGTATTCCAGACGAACCGGGATATGATCTATTAGGACTTTTAACAGGATCAGAAGGGACGTTAGGAATCGTTACAAAAATTACGGTACGCATTTTGAAAAACCCCGAAGCAAAACAAACGGTTCTTGCCTATTTCGACCGCGTAGAAGACGGCAGCCAAGCGGTATCAGACATTATATCAGCCGGCATTGTGCCTGCTGCGCTTGAAATGATGGATAAAACCGCCATTGAAGGAGTGGAAGCTGCTGCGTTTCCAGTCGGACACCCTAGAGATATTGAAGCTCTTTTATTAATTGAAGTAGACGGCATTTCAGACGGTATCGAAGAGCAAATCCTTCGTATTTTAGACGTATGTAAAAAACAAAACGTACGGGAAGTGAAAGTAGCTGAAAGTGAAGAAGAGCGCGCGAGGTGGTGGGCAAATCGTAAGACAGGATTTGGAGCGATGGGAGCTATATCCCCTGACTATCTCGTACAAGACGGCGTTATTCCAAGAAGTAAACTTCCTCAAGTGCTGAAGCGAATTAACAAAATTAGCGAAGAATCTGGCCTTCGCATTGCCAATATTTTTCACGCCGGAGATGGGAACTTGCATCCGCTTGTATTATTTGATGCTAGAAAGCCCGGGGAAACTGAAAAAGCACTCGACGCCGGAAGCGCATGTTTGCAAGTATGTGCAGAAGCAGGAGGAACGATTACCGGCGAACACGGCGTGGGCATTGAAAAAAAAGAAGAAATGCGATTTGTTTTCAATGAAGATGAAATTCAAGCACAAACGAATATACGAGAAGTATTTAATCCTAAAAATCTATTAAATGCAGGAAAGCTGTTTCCAAGTCCGAGCCGCTGCGCTGAAGTCAAAAAAGAAATGAAAAAAATAGAATATTTTTAGAAAATTCTTGAAAATATATTCGCTCGATGATATGATTTTTTTAACAAAAATAAAACGCTGTTTCGTAATAAGAAACAGTACCGCATATGTTCGTCTTAATCATTTTGGCAAAAAGAAATGAAAGCGCGTCCAAATTTAAAAATGTAAAAGAGTAAGAGGAGGAAACAGACGGTGACAAACTACAAACAAGTTGGAAATCTAAAAGTAGCTCCAGTTCTCTATCAATTTATCAATGAGGAAGCTCTTCCGGGCAGCGGCCTAAGTACAGAAAATTTTTGGTCTGATTTTGAAGCGTTAGTAACCGAGTTAACACCCGTAAATAAACGTTTGTTAGAAAAGCGTGATCAGCTGCAAGCTCAAATTAATGCATGGCATCAAGAAAATCCTGACGGTGACTTTAACGAATACAAATCGTTTTTAACGAGAATTGGCTATTTAGAAGACAAGACAGAAGATTTCCTTATTGGTACAGAAGGAGTAGACAGCGAAATTGCCTATCAGGCAGGACCGCAGCTTGTTGTACCTGTAAATAATGCCCGGTATGCTATTAACGCTGCTAATGCACGCTGGGGAAGTCTCTATGATGCTCTTTACGGCACTGATGCAATCAGTGAAGAAAATGGAGCTTCGCGCACGAGTTCTTATAATCCAATTCGAGGAGAAAAAGTTATTGCGTTTGCGAAGAATTTTCTTGATGAAGTCGTTCCGCTCGTTCAGTCTTCTCATGCGGAAGTGGTTCAGTACAGCCTTGAAAATGGAAAGCTTGTCGCTCAATTAAACGATGGCAGTTTAACCGAATTACAGGAAGACGAGAAATTTGTAGGGTATCAAGGGGAAGAAGAAAGCCCTGATGCTCTTTTATTCAAAAACAACGGGCTGCATTTTGAAGTTCAAATTGATCGTACGGATTCGATTGGTAAAACAGACGATGCGGGTGTAAAAGATATTTTAATGGAAGCAGCTCTTACGACGATTATGGACTGTGAAGATTCAGTAGCGGCAGTAGACGCAGAAGATAAAGTAGATGTTTACCGCAACTGGCTGGGATTAATGAAAGGTGATTTGACGTCTACTTTTAAAAAAGGAAGTCAAAACATGACAAGGCGTTTAAATCCAGACCGTACCTATATTTCTCCCGGCAAGAAAAAGATTTCACTGTCTGGCCGTTCGCTTATGTTTGTTCGAAACGTTGGGCATTTAATGACAAACAGCGCTGTTTTAGATCGAAATGGCAACGAAATCTATGAAGGTATTTTAGACAGCGTGATTACTAGTTTAATTGCCAAACACACCTTGCTTAAAAACGGCACGTATCAAAATTCTAAAAAGAGCTCTATCTATATCGTTAAACCGAAAATGCACGGCTCCAAAGAAGTGGCTTTTGCCAACACGTTATTTAATTCAATTGAAGATATGCTAGGGCTTGAGCGTCATACGATTAAAATTGGCGTAATGGACGAAGAGCGCCGCACGACGCTTAATTTAAAAGCGTGTATCAAAGAAGTAAAAGACCGAGTGGCTTTTATTAATACTGGATTCTTGGATCGAACAGGTGACGAAATTCATACCTCAATGGAAGCGGGCGCTGTTATCCGTAAAAATGATATGAAAGCGTCTAGATGGCTTCAAGGCTACGAGCAGTCTAATGTAAATGTAGGATTAGCAAGCGGATTCCAAGGCCGCGCTCAAATCGGAAAAGGAATGTGGGCAATGCCGGATATGATGGCGGAAATGCTTAAACAAAAAGTGGGGCATTTAAAAGCAGGAGCGAATACGGCATGGGTGCCTTCACCAACAGCAGCAACGCTTCATGCTCTTCACTATCATCAAATTGATGTAAGAGATGTTCAAAACGAATTGCTTACTCAGTCTGCTGATTTACAAGATGACATTTTGCAAATTCCTGTGGCAGAAAAACCAAATTGGAGCAAAGATGAAATTCAGCAGGAGCTCGACAACAACGCTCAAGGAATACTTGGTTATGTAGTAAGGTGGGTCGACCAAGGAGTAGGGTGCTCAAAAGTACCGGATATTAATAATGTAGGGCTAATGGAAGACCGAGCAACGCTTCGTATTTCCAGTCAGCACGTGGCTAACTGGCTTCATCATGGAATTTGTACAAAGGAACAAGTAACGGAGACACTCAAACGAATGGCAAAAGTAGTGGATCAACAAAATGAAAATGATCCTCTGTATCAGCCAATGGCACCGAACTACAGCGCATCCATTGCTTTTCAGGCAGCCTGCGATTTAGTATTTCAAGGCTATGATCAGCCAAACGGTTATACGGAGCCAATTTTACACCGTCGCCGTATCGAAGCAAAGGCAAAAGCAGCTATAAAACAGTAAAACAAACGGCCTGTCAGCATAGGGATGGCAGGCTGTACTTACACCTTCAGAATCTGACTATCTACTATTCTTATTAAAATTAAGCAAATGGGAAAAGGAGCTATGTTATGAAATTTGTAAGGTTCGCTGTACAAGATAGCCGTCATACAGGTGTACTAAAAGAGGATACGATCAGCGTCATTAAAGGAAATATATTTGAGAAATGGGACTATACAGGGGAGACTTTTTCACCGAGTGAAGTAAGGCTTTTGGCTCCTTTAGAGCCGAATCAAATTATTGGAATAGGCGCAAATTATGCAGCTGCAAAGTCGGAGCTGCCAAGAGAAGTGCCTTCTATTCCTGTCTTCTTTTTTAAGCCCACATCCTCTGTGATCGGTCCAAACGAGGCCATTGTCATTCCAGCCGCGATTGAGCACATCAAGTTTGAATCCGAGCTTGCAGTTATTATTGGAAAAGAAGCGAAGAACATCGCAAAAGAAGACGTGGTGGACTATATATTTGGGTATACAATTGGAAACGATGTAACGGCTCCGGATTATTTTCATGAAGACGGGCACTGGACCATTGGAAAATCCTTTGATTCATTTACGCCTCTTGGCCCCGTAATCGAAACGGAGCTTGATTTTAAATCCATTCATGTAAAAGCGTTTTTAAATGGCGTTGAAAAACAAAATAGCTCGACAGATTTAATGATTATTTCCGTTGAGCAAATGATCGCCTACCTTTCTACTGTTATGACCCTTAAGCCGGGAGATGTGGTTTTAACAGGAAGTCCGGTCGGCGCGGAGCTGGTAAGCGCAAACGATGTCATTGAATGCACCATCCGAGAAATTGGAACCCTCCAAAATCCGTTTGCTGCAGAGAAAGAACGTGTAAACGTATAAGAGTGATACAAAATGCCCGGCAGTAACACGACACATAAAGGAGAGAAAAAAATGGAGAGAGAAAATATGGTAAAGTCTGTAAGCCGGGCGTTGGATATTGTCACAATTGTCAGCATGGAAAGAGAAGGGGTAGGCGTCACAGAAATTGCAAAGCAAATGGACATCAACAAAAGCTCCGTATACCGTATTTTAACTACCCTTGCTCAGTACGGTTATATTGAACAAGATCAAGAAACCGGGCGGTACAAGCTTGGGTATAAGTTTTTAGAAGTAAGTTCAAAACTTTTAGATTCTATTGATCTACGAACGGAAGCAAAGCCGTTTTTGCAAGAACTTGAAAGTGAAACAAATGAAGTTATTCATCTTGTTGTCTACGATCAAGGTGAAGTAGTGTATATTGAAAAATTAGAAGGCAATCAGACGCTGCGCATGCATTCAAAAGTGGGGAAAAGAGCCCCTATGCACTGTACGTCTGTCGGTAAAGCTATCCTAGCTTTTTTACCGCTTAACACGGTAACAAGCATTCTTGAAAGAAAAGGCTTACCAGCTCATACAGATCACACCATTACAGATGAAGAAAGCTTTCTTCGAGAACTTTCAGAAGTAAAACAAAAAGGATATGCGCTGGATTTAGAAGAAAATGAATATGGAATTACCTGCATCGCAGCGCCTATTTTTGATCACCTTGGTCAAGTCGTTGCCGCAGTCAGCATTTCCGGTGCTACTATGCGTATGACAAATGAGCGATTAACGTATCTTCAAGAACGCATGGTTGATATAGGCAAGAACATTTCGGAGCGGCTCGGCTACAAAACTGAATCTGTGAAAGACAAAAGTTTGTTCTGATTCTTAGAGAACAAACTTTTGCTATATAATAATCTGTAAAATAACGTAATTATATTATGTAAACTATAGGCTAGGATTTTTAATTGATGTTTTATTCATGATACAATAAAGTCGTTAGAATATATACGTAAAGGAGATAAATTATGGAACAGTTTGAGCGCAATATTGAAAAGTACGCCGAGCTAGCTGTAAAAGTCGGTGTAAACATTCAAAAAGGGCAAGTATTAAACATTAATGCCGATATTTCTTCCGCTGATTTTGTTCGTGAAATTGCGAAAAAAGCGTACGAAGCCGGAGCAAAGTCTGTTGATGTAGACTGGCATGACGATCATTTAGTTCGTTTGAAATATGAAAAAGCGGATGAATCTGTATTTAATGAATTTCCTGCTTGGAAAGCTCAAGCAAGAGAAGAGCTTGTGAAAAACGGAGGCGCTGTTTTATCTGTAATTTCAAGCGGTCCTGACTTACTAAAAGGAGTAGACGGCAAACGTATTGCTGCGTTCCAAAAAGTAAGCGGAAAAGCAATGAAAAAATTCCGTGAAGCGATCCAATCCGATAAAATCAGCTGGTCCATCGTAGCTGTTCCTTCAAAAGACTGGGCAGCTAAAGTATTTCCTGACGTTCCAGAAGAACAGCAGCAAGAAAAACTGTGGGAAGCTATTTTTAAATCTGTGCGCGTAGACCAAGAAGATCCAGTGGCCGCATGGGAAGAGCACAACGCTTCATTACATACAAAAGTAGACATTTTAAATGAAAAGAGATTTGCTAAGCTTCACTATAAAGCGCCAGGAACAGATTTAACAATTGAGCTTCCTGACAAACATATTTGGGTTGGCGCAGGCAGTGTTAATGAAGACGGTAACTCGTTCATGGCCAATATGCCAACAGAAGAAGTATTTACACTTCCAAAAAAAGACGGCGTAAACGGTCAAGTAACAAGCACAAAACCGCTTAGCTACGCAGGAAACTTAATTGAAAACTTCACGCTAACATTTGAAAACGGAAAAATTGTTGATGTAAATGCAGAAGAAGGCGAAGAAACGTTAAAGCACCTAATTGAAACAGATGAAGGTGCCAAATACTTAGGAGAAGTAGCCTTAGTACCGCATCAATCGCCAATTTCTCAGTCAAACATCATCTTCTACAACACGCTGTTTGACGAAAATGCATCCAATCACTTAGCTATCGGCAGCTCGTATTCCTTCTGTTTAGAAGGCGGAAAAACGATGTCTAAAGAAGAGCTATCACAAAACGGAGCAAACGACAGCATCACCCACGTTGACTTCATGATCGGCTCAGCTGAAATGGACATCGACGGCATCAAAGCTGACGGTACAAGCGAGCCTGTGTTTAGAAAAGGGAACTGGGCGTTTTGAATTAAATAAATAACAATAATAAAAGCTTCTGCGCTACGTCCCCAGAAGCTTTTATTGTGACCACTAAATTTCTGTAAAACTGAGATTTATATATCTTACACGCCATTACGCTTTAAAACAAAACGATAGCATAATCTTCACTTTATTACTTTTAAGTTTGTACATCTGTATCAGAATCAGGCGCAAAGTTTGTAACTTCTAATACTATAGGAGAACCAAAATGGTAGATCCAGCAGGAATTCAGGTATATATTTCCGAAAAAAGTTCGCGTCTTTGAATACTATACGGTAGCCGGAGGCAGCAAGCGCATCTTTACAGATCAAAATGCATTAAAAGAATACGGCACTCAGCATATATTGGATCCTGAGAGCTACTCATACAGTAATCTATTCATAAACGGTGTGTTACAGCCTTCCTCCAATTACAGCGTCCAAAAAGGACTTCTTATCATTAACACAGAGGATATTCCTTTAGAAAAATCACCCGTGATTTTACAAATGATTAAAGTAATCTAACTTTCAACCACAAAATGCGAAGTACACATGCCTGCACATAAAAAAACAAGGTGAACGTTAGTCAGTTCCACCTTGCTGTGATTCTTCTTTTTTAACCGGAGAGTCACGCTTGAACATGTGATAGTAGGTAAACCCTAAGCATAGAGCGCCGGCGATTGAACAAAAATATTGCAAAAAACGGACGAAATCCATTGGAATGACCTCCCATTTTCAGTTTCGCTTCTAGTATGTACAGGGAAGTGAAATAATATGTGAAAAAGGGAGGTTTTCTCTTATAGTTCGTATGGTTCTTGAAGAGTAAGGTAAGGCTGCAGATCTTCGAGACCAAGACGCTTATTTAATTGTCTTTTCATTAAATCGTACTGGTAGATGAGGTGAAATTGATTTTTTTTCGGTGTTTCACAGCGAATGTATGTTTCTTGCCCGTTCTTGTCTGTGAAATGAATGGTTAATTCACCGAAATAGCGTTGAACAGGAGCTCCGTGAAGGCCTTTTTCATTTTTGACAACCTTTGAAAATTCTGCTCGTTGAATACGGTTAAATGGAATAATAGCTACTTGATTGATAACAAGACGCTGATCGTACATGTCAATTTTAGATATGGAAATTTGATTAATTCCTTCTGCAAATTTAACATGTCCGTTTACAGAAACAAGCGGTTTGCGATCCTCAGGATCAACAGCGCCTTGAGGTCGCTTAATGACGTAGAAGCTAGCTACGCCAAGTGCTACGACACCAACTACAACAATAAGTGCAAACATCATTTTGCATTCCACCTCCTGAATAGATGTGTAATCTGAATTTAACAGCAAGCTGTTTCAGTTGCCATATTGCCTCAACAATGAGGGTAGAGAAAAGCAGTTCGGCAGTTCATTACAAGTATATACATACGTTCGACAATATGGTGTGATATTCCTTCTTATTATGACTTTTTTACGACAAAATGGGCAAAACTCTTTTCGAAAATGAAGCGAATCAGTTACAATTTAAGGATAAGGTACCAAATTTCTTTTCTATCTCAAAAAAGTGCAGAAAAGCGTAAAAAATTCTAGGTACTTTCTCATATTTTTACTATTTTTATAGAATTTATCCCAATTTCTAATCCTTTATCGTGTATAATCTCTTGTGTGCAGCATGATATACATAAAGGTGTAAGGAGGCACAGTTCATTGTCTTTATCAGCAAAAAAGATATTATTATTAGTTTTAGTAGTTATATGTTTAGTGTTAGTTGTGATGCAATTCATAAATCGATCAGCAGAGCCGACTTCCGAACAGGCCCAAGAAACACTGAGTAAGCTTCCTGAACAAGAAACCGTTAAAGAAAAAGCAAAGGGCGACGAGGAAGCGCACAAATATCGAGTGTATTATATTACTATTGAAAAAATCGAAAATGGTACATACAGCGGAACAACAAAAGAAGGAACGGGCATTAAATTTTCCGATAAAAATTTAAATGAACCGATTCCAAGCAATTTGAAAAAAGGGGATATCGTTAAAGCATACTTTGATCTTGAATATAGCACAAAAGGTCTAGTCAAAGTAGAAAAGGTAGACGAGATGCCCGATGATGACGAGAGCTCAAGTTAATTGAGCTCTTTTTTTGTATTTTACGAATGTGGTAAAATATTGAATATATAGACGCGGTATAGGGGGAAGAAGATGATAGCAGCAATTATAGTAGGAGCGGTAATTCTTTTAGCTTTGATTATTAAAGGGATTGGAAAGCCAAGGGGATTTCGCTTGTATAAAGAGGAGCTTCCAGATGAGCTCGGAATACATAAAGGTAATGGTTTTGAAGATATTGTTCATTCACTAGAAGATTCGTTACCGAAAGCCTATGTTCAACAGGTGAAACAGCGTATGAAAGGGCGAAATACAAAAGCCGATGAAGTAGAATGGACGTTTTTTGAGATGAAGCGCTACTTTTTATTAAATGCAGTCATCAAAGACGTACCGATGTTTAGTGCAAAAGTAGATGAAGTGTGGCACGAAATGATCATGTTTACAGTGGATTATGAGCGTTTTACAGACCGTTTTTTTGACCGTTTTTTGCATCACCAGCCAAATGTAGACACTACGCCATCACCACAGCCGGATAAGCGCGCCTTCTTTGATTGGATGTATGCTCATTTGTTTGACATAACGGGCAACAGCCGACTGCTTTGGGGGAAATTTTTTCAGCATCCGCTTGATAAAAGTACGCTTCAAGATTTTCAAAGATTGTCAGAAGATGAATTGCTAGATCGCTATTTTTTAAGAAACGGCAAATGGGAAGAACAGCAGAGACATTTGATTCAAGCGTTAAAAGAAGAAATTAAGGATGCAAAAAAACGAATGAAATCGGGAGGATCGTCGTACTTTAAAAAAGCATTAAAAAAAGGGAATGTATCAAACGAACTTCTTTTTCAAGGCTTTGTTTTTTATTCACTTTACGAAGCTACCGACTTTTCAAGACATATGAATGAACTGCTGCTATACAAAAAGACAATCTATGCGGGAGATACAGCCTCGTACAGCGGCTATAGCTGTTCAAGCCCATGGGAAGACAATCGCCACCATCATCACCACGATGGAGGGCATCACCATCATGACAGCGGCAGCAGCTGTTCGAGTTCAAACTGCAGCAGCTCAAGCTGTGGGAGTGGATGCAGCAGCAGTTAATAAAGTAAAAAAACTCGTATAAAACGAGTTTTTTTACTTTAAATGCAACGACGACAAAATGGTTCACTGACAAGCAATGAAAAATTTGGTATAATCGTTACGTTTTTAAAAAAGGAGAGACAGCGAAAATGAATATTTTATGGGACTTTGATGGAACCATCTTTGATACCTATCCAACGATTGTAAAAGCATTCAAAGAATTACTAACAGATCAAACGATTTCAGAAGGCGATATTTTAAAACAAATGAAGATATCTTCTGACGTAGCAATTAAGCACTTCGATATTGAAAAGTCTTTGTTTGATAAACACTTCCATGTGCTCGAACAGAAAATCAATCCTAAAGATAAGCCTGCTTTTCCTCACGTAGAAGACGTACTGAGCTTTGCGGATACAAATGTAATTGTTACGCATAAATCTAGACAGTCTACTCTTGATATTCTTGCATTTTTTAATATGGAGCACTATTTTACGGAGATCATTACAAAAGATGATGGCTACAAACGAAAGCCTGATAGCGGCGCTTATGCATATCTTCACGATAAGTATCAGCTCGATTTAGTGATTGGAGATCGCGAGCTTGATCTAAAACCTGCCCGTGAACTGGGAATCAAAACATGTGCATTTCAAAATGACGACATTGAAGCAGATTATCACCTTACATCATACGATCAATTTTTTACAACTGTCGTAAATAAAAACTCGTGAAGCTATTCTTCACGAGTTTTTATTTGTTCAGGCTTATGTACTTCGGGAATTTCACCGAGCGTATAGTTCGCTACTTTTGTAATGTTACTATTAGCAAAAAAGTAAAACTCTCCGTCAACTCCGCGAATTTTTGTCGTGCGCAATCCAATTTCTTCAACAGTTCCTTTCGTATCATTTATGGATACGTGATCTCCTACTGAGAATTGATCTTCAAACAGAATAAAAAAGCCGTTTAAAATATCTTTAATCAAATTCTGTGCACCTAAGCCTGTAATAAATCCTGCTACGCTAATACCAGCTAAAAGTGCTTTCATATTAATTCCGATTGCTTCTAAAGACGTAATAAGTACAATAAAATACACGACGTACATGACAATGCTCAGACAAAGCTTTTTCAGCGTTATTTCTTTACGTTCGTTGTACCTCAGCAGCTTAGTTTTAAATCTGAAATCAAAGATTTTATTAATTACACTACGAGCAAACCGGATGACAATTTGAGCAATAATAAAAATCAAGATAATCTTTATGATTACTTCACTAATGTCAATCCACTTACCGGTATTAAATAAAGTTTGCTGCACCCAATGTATGTCTTTCATGACTAAGTCCCTTTCTTGCTTTATAAAATTTTCTCTACTGAATAGTATAATTTATTTTGGAAAATATACTACTAGAATTTATTAAGAAGTGTTTGAACTATTGTTTTATTTTAATTTATTTGTATTTGGTATATGTAATGAAAACTCCTTATTTTAGAAAAAGTGAAAATCCTCAGGTATAGATATTTTTAAAACATTTCTTTATACAAATATTAAATAAAACCTTATAGCAGAGATTAGTATAGATATTATTAACAAACATTATATACAGATATTAAAGAGAGGAAAAAACTCTAAAAACCCAATGGTATCAAGGGTTAGAGAAGAAATAGCTTTTCAATAAATAACTGTGTGGAAAATAGAACTTTTTTGTGAACAGCATCCTTTAGCTAAAGGATGTTTTTTTATAACAACAGATATGGAAACCATTTTATTTACTATGTTTTTTCTTCTGCAATAGATGGATTTTAAAACCAATGGTATGAAGATTGCTGTTAAAAGTATGAATTATTTCCACTGTGGATAAAAGTAGTCGTGTTAAAGAGTAAATGACCTGGAAATCATCGTTAATAAAAAAGTAAAAGGGATGTTTTTATTAGCAAGGAGGATGATATAACAGTCATTGAATATGTTTTCTTTCTTTTGTGGATAAGTATCAAGGTGTTTTTTTAGTAATATTCCGTAGTTGTACACAAGAAATATCATTTATTTGAACTCATTACGTTTATATAGATAGGATAATGGAATTGGATAGCTGCAAAAATGGGTGCTTGTTTGCGCTATTTGTATCAAAAAGAGAAGAGAAGGGAGATAAAACAAAAAAAAGGCATGCCAAATAAGCCCCTTATGAAGCTGTAAGTTCAGCAGGGACTTGATCTTGAAGATTTTTTGAAAGCTCTTTTCGAATGAGCGTACGGATTTTCCCACCGTAATTTTCAACGACTTGAGCATCATGGCTGAAGAAGGCCTGTTCAATCAGAGAATAAAGGGCAGACTTCACTCGTTCAATACCATATTCAAAAGAAAGCTGAACCAAATCAGCGATGTCTTCGTTTTGGAATGAAGACATAACAATTCCTGTAGAATCTGTGCTGTGTCCAGATAATTTTACAAAAGTCTCTTCAATAGTACGTCGAATCGCCGCATCGTATTGCTCTTTCTTTTCTTGTTTTGACATCTTGCCATTTTTAGCTCCGTCTTTTAAAACAAAGAAAATAGTAGATCCTTGGACAACGGTTTTAAATGCGCTCGTCTGCGTTTCAGCTATTTTTTGCATCATACCTTTGTAGTGAGTATATTTCGGTGTAAAAATTTTATAGTCATTAAAGCTAATTTTTGAAGTGTTTTCTCCAGGATTAAACTGACGCTTAATCGTATCGTTGTCATAAACCAATTCTTTGCGAAGCTCTAAGCGAAGGGCATTTACATTTTCAATTAGAATAAGTTCTTCAAAGCGAGTATATTCTAATTCCATAAACCCAAAGCCGTGTTCTTCAAAATATTGAGGATAGGGAACAATACAAATATTGATTCCTTTGCCGCTGCGAGAATAGGAAATTAATTCTGTTTCTGCTAATACTACATTGTTGTTGCGAACTGTTCGAACTGTACAATTCAACGCGGCTGCAATCTCTTTTTCAGAAACATCACAAATAATACCTCTTTCATCAACGTGAAGGAAGTGATAAAAAATTAATTGTGAAATTTGAGATTTAGATAAACGGTGATGTTCTGCCACTGTTTTGATTGTAGGGTTCCCATGAGCGTCTAGGTCCATGTGATCTTCAATATCTTTATATTTTTCTACGGTGCTAGACAATTGGCGAATAATTTGTTTTCCAATTTTCGCAAATTCTTTTTTTATCATGAGAATCCCTCCAATCTATTTCACATCAACAATAATTTATTAGGGTAAAATAACAAAGAATACCTTGTGAAAATTATATCAATAAGAAATAGAATCGCAAACGAACGAGTAGTACGCTAAAAACGGCAAAAGGTTCAAAGAATGCTGTCATATCAAGGGGTTCAGCGTATAGGTTTTTTAGTACGACAAAAACGGCAAAAGCAAGCAAGCGCCGGTAGAACAGTGTTTGTTACGATCAGTAAAAATCAAAAAAAACTTTATGCGTTTTAGTACGACAAAAACGGCAAAAGGCTTAGTATAGTACGCCAAAAATAGCAAAAGTGAAAAGTGGTACGCTAAAAACAGCAAAAGTCATCTTGATTCACCTAAAAAAAGGTAAAAAAATCACTTCTCTGATCGTTGTAAATAACACAATGAATTTTATTAGTACGTCAAAAATGGCAAAAGCTATTTTTAGTACGTGAAAAACGTCAAAAACGACGTAGTAGTACGACAAAAATAGCAAAAGTTTTCGTTTGGTACGTCAAAAATGGCAAAAGCTTTATATATGCTGCGAAAAAAATAAAAAATGGGGTTTGAAAAGGCAATAACAAAGGGAAAAGCAATGTTTAGTACGCAGAAAACGGCAAAAGTAATGAAGGAGTACGTCAAAAACGGCAAAAGTAATGAAAGAGTACGTCAAAAACGGCAAAAGGTAGGATTGTTTTACGGAAAAAGAGAATAATTAACAATTAATAAGTGATTACTAGTAAATAAAATGAATTTAGTACGTCAAAAATGGCAAAAGAATCAGAGTAGTACGTCAAAAACAGCAAAAGATAGTAATTAGTACGCTAAAAACGGCAAAAGAAGCGAAAAGGTACGTAAAAAACGGCAAAAGCTTCTGGTTAGTACGTTAAAAATGACAAAACTTCCAAACTATGAAATAAAAATAGTGGGATATTTTGTATCTATAAGCTGAAAGTGGCAAAATATCAAATAAAAAAAGGAAGGGAACAATTTACCCTTCCAATGTTTCTCTATGTTCTCCTCCAAAATAGTCTTGAATTTCATAATTTTGAAGAGGAATAAAAGAGATTTCAAATCCTTGAAGTTTTTGCTGATAACTTTGAATTAGCACTTGATTGCTGACAAACTCTGCTAGAGATTCATTAATTAATTTTAGATTGACATCAATTTTCTTTGAACGAAAACGAACTTTTGAAGCAAAATATTGATACGGGTAAAAATGGGTGTAAGACTTCTCTTGTAAATAACAATCTAATCGCTCTTTTTGAAATGCATACAGCAGCAAAGAAGACAGCGAATTATCTTTAAACTTTTTAATAACGTCACTGTAAATTTGTACAAACTGCTGATTTAAAAAGCCTTGATGCGTATCGTCGCTAAATACGATGGTTGCATATCGTCTGCCAGTTATTTCATCGGTTTCAATAACAGCTTTTTGGAAGAAGTTTATCGCAAATTTTGTATCTCTGGAATTTTTCTTCTTCGCTACACCTTCTACGTGGTATCTGGCAATTTTCATAATGCGGGCTTCAACCGCTTCATAGTTTTTTACACCTTTTGAATTATAAATTTCTTTAACGATATCCGCTAAATCAAGAGTCACCGTCTTTTCTTTATAAAACATCTCGTCGCGCTGTGAAAGAGCAAACTGGATAATTTGAGAATCTTTTGGATCTAAAACCATATTTCGTTTGGAAAGAACCGTTTGATTATCATTGACAGGGATAATGGTGCGAATGAAATATTCTTCATCAACTTTATAGTCATTATATAAAACGACTTCTTGGGAGTTTGTTTTAACTTCCATATTGGTTTTAAGAGAGTGACTTTCATTTGAGAAGATAGGGGCCTCTACCCACGAATTCAATCGTTTATCAATCCAGTTACTCAAATTTCCATTGTATTTTTCTAATATGATTTCAGCAATTAAAAAAGTAAAGTCTGTGTGAAATGCTTTCTCTATTTGATAATTCATCTTTGAATCTAAATAAGGAAAATCGGTAATGTTTGTTTTTTTACTTTTAGCCCATGCCTCTACTTCTTTTAACTTTATCTTTAAAATATCTTCAGGTTTTTCCACGCCAAACAGCTTTTTTAAGTGTTCGGTATCCACTTTTTTATCCATCACTTTTTTGGCCAATTCAATGTCTTCAAAAATAGGATTAGGCTTTTGGGCTTTAATATCTTTTTTTAACGTTTGTAGCCAGTTTTTCTTATTCGATTGTCTTCTTTTGTAGGCTGGGTTTCTTATTTCCTTAGGATTTATTAATTTATTCTCTAAAACAAACGTATCTTGCAATATATTTAAAATGTAGTCTTCTATAAAATCTTTTTCATTCGAAAAAAACGAATGAGAATCATATAAAAAGTCTATGCACTTTGATTTGATATTGTCATCGATCGCATCGCTGATTTGTTTAATAAGGTAAGGAGAAAAATTGGATGGTTCGTTCATGTTGACCTCCTCTGTATGTATTTAATCTGTAACAGTCTTATTATATCTTTTTTGAACGATACTCTAAAGGCTAAAAGGAAAATTCGTTTTTATGAATGCTGTTTTATATCAAATTAGCCTAGCTGGCTATTAGTATATAAAGGCTTATTGCAAATATAAAATTCTTTCTTTATAGCGCTTGTACAATATAAGTACGTACTTTAGATGTAAGGAGAGTATTATAGTAGTTTTATAAAAGAGAAAAGCAAAGTACATTCATTGAGTTTGAAAATGGAAAAGTTTATACTTGCCAAGTACACTCTTTTTACAAATAGGGGGAATAAATATGTTGTTAAAACCTAAAGCAATTTTTTTAGATATGGACGGTACGATATTAAATCGCTCCAACAAAGTAAGTATTCAAACAAAAGAAATCATTGACGAATTACGAAAACAGGGAATTTTTGTTTTTATTGCTACGGGAAGAGCGTTTGATGAAATAGAAGAGTTAGTTCCTGAAGGCTTTCAAGTGGATGGATTTATCACGTCAAATGGCATGGCAGGATACCTAGGAAAAGAATCAGTCTTTCAGCACTCGCTTTCGCTCCAGTTGGTGGAAACTATTATTGAAAAAGCAAGAGCGAACAAGGTATACTACGAGCTTTTCCCGTATGGCACACCTCGCGTGACGTTAAAACAAGATCAGTCCTATGTGGAAAATGAAATTAGAGAGCCAAAGCCAGACAGTGTGGAAATTAACGAATGGCTTTCCCGTAAACAAGCGATTAAAGAAGAAATTGACTGGAAAGATTCCGTAGAAGGAAGCGAATTTTCAAAGTTCTATTTCTTTGCAAGAACGCACGAGCATATCGATAAATGGAAAGAGGAGCTTGAAGAACTTAAAAAAGAAATCGACTTTACAACTTCTACTTCATCTAAACACAATGTTGAAGTGATGGTGGCAAACGTAAATAAAGCAACAGGAATTCAGCAAATGCTAAAACATTTTAATTTGCCCGAGCAAGACATTCTAGCGATTGGCGACAGCAACAATGATTTACCAATGTTTCAGTTTGCCAGCTATGCCGTAGCGATGAAAAATGCGCCGGATCATATTAAAGAAATTGTCGATGACGTAACGGAATTTAACTGTGACGAAAACGGCGTATCTCATTATCTTTCTAAATTTTTATTGCAAAAATCTGCTAGAAGTAATCCCGTTTTATAAAAATTAATCTATTTCACGACAATGCATTATAACCAACTATTCAAAACATCGTCTTTTAGGCGGTGTTTTTAGTATACAGAAAGTGAAAAGTAAACCGTTCATTATTTTTAGTTATAGCACTCTTAGCTAAAAAGAATAGATAAGAATAAATCTTCTATAATTTAAAAATCGTGTTATAAACAACATAATTATACAACTATCCTCGTACCTATCCCTGCAAAACGCCTCTCAGCCCTGATGAGTGCCACCATGCCAAAGCATAAGACATTTTAAAATCTAAACTTTTTCTTTCTTCAAACTTTTTATAAAATGCGGAGAAAAGGGATTGTATCTCCGTATATTTAATGCTAATATAACATTTAATGAAAATAGTATAACATATTTAATTTTATTTCATAATTAGTATGACACAAATTCTGAATTTAATCGTTTTGTTAAAGTGTTTATAATCACAGTGACCAGCATATTTATCTATTCATTACTATTAAATTGTGTATCTTGTAAGCTGCTAAATAAAAAATACTAGCGTTATTAAACTATTAAAATCAAAGAATAGGAAGATTTAATGTGAATAAAAGAAAAATTGTCTATATAGTTTCCGACTCAGTAGGTGAAACGGCTGAGCTGATGGTAAAAGCAGTTTTAACTCAATTTAGTGGAGAAGATATTGAAATTCAAAATACTTCTTACGTAGAAGATGAGGGAAATATTGATAATATCATTGCTGAAGCAAGGTGTAACCAGGCCATCATTGCGTATACTATCGTCATCCCACCTTTAAAACAGTATCTTGATCAAAAGGCACAAGAAGAAGGAATTGTAGCTATTGATTTAATGACCCCTCTTATGAGTGCCTTTAGCCAAACCTTTAATAAGGAACCTAATCTTCAACCGAGATTAACGAGAAAGTTAGACGATAACTATTTTCGAAGAGTAGAAGCAGTTGAATTCGCTGTTAAATATGATGATGGACAAGACTTCAGAGGTATCAAGCGAGCTGATCTAGTGTTGATTGGTGTTTCGAGAACATCTAAGACGCCACTTTCTATGTATTTAGCTCATAAGAGTCTTAAAGTAGCGAATATACCGTTAGTTCCAGAAGTGACGCCTCCTGATGAACTTTTTACTATTCCGAAAAATAAATGTATTGGTTTAGTTATTACACCGGATAAGCTCAATGAAATCCGAAAAGAACGATTAAAAAATTTAGGTTTAGCGTCTCAAGCCAATTATGCCAATGTAGATCGAATCCTTGAAGAGCTGTCCTATGCTGAGAAAATTATGAAGCGCATTGGCTGTCCTATTGTTAATGTCTCAGGTAAAGCAGTTGAAGAAACCGCTGAAGTGATATTGAGCATGTTAAAAAAGGACAAGATGAAAGGGTATGTATAAAAACTCCCATTATGTAAGACAGATAACTTGTCAGACATACTTAATCTATAGAGAGTCAGGTAGAACAGGCGTGTTGCTAAAAGGTGCTTTTTTAAAATATAAAAGATAAGGAAGATTGTGATGAGCAATGTATATAAAAAAACAGACGTTATCTTAATTGGGGCCGGAGTTATGAGCGCAACGTTGGGATCTTTACTAAAAGAGTTAGCGCCGGAATGGGAAATCAAAGTATTTGAGAAACTCGCAGATGCAGGAGAAGAAAGCTCGAATGAATGGAATAATGCAGGGACGGGCCATGCTGCACTGTGCGAGTTGAACTATACATCTGAACAAGCTGACGGATCTATAGATATTACGAAAGCAGTGCGAATTAATGAACAGTTTCAGCTTTCAAGACAGTTTTGGTCGTATCTTGTAAGCAGTAATTTAATTCATCATCCGCAAGAGTTTATTATGCCAATCCCTCATATAAGTTTCGTACAAGGAGAAAAGAACGTATCCTTTCTGAAAAAACGTTTTGAAGCGCTATCAAATAATCCGTTGTTTCAAGGGATGGAGTATTCGGATCGTCCTGAAAAGTTAAAAGAATGGATGCCGCTTGTTATGAAAGGCCGTACATCGACTGAAGCAATTGCGGCAACCAAAATTGACTCAGGGACGGACGTGAACTTTGGAGCTTTAACTCGTATGTTGTTTACACATTTAAAAAGTAAAAGCGTAGAAATAAACTATAACCACAGCGTTGAAAATCTGACACGTACCGCAGACGGCTCGTGGGAAGTAAAAGTACATGATATTCATAGCGGCAAACAGGAATATCACACGGCGAACTTTGTTTTTATCGGAGGAGGAGGCGGAAGTCTGTCTTTACTCCAAAAAACGGGTATTCCTGAGTCCAAACATATTGGAGGGTTCCCGGTAAGCGGATTATTTATGGTATGCAATAACCCCGAAGTTGTAGCGCAGCATCACGGGAAAGTGTACGGAAAAGCAAAGGTTGGCGCTCCGCCGATGTCGGTTCCGCACCTTGATACACGCTATATCGACCGCAAAAAAACACTGCTGTTTGGACCTTTTGCCGGATTTTCACCAAAGTTCTTAAAAACGGGTTCAAATTTGGATTTAATCAATTCTGTAAAACCGAATAATATCTTAACGATGTTAGCAGCAGGCGTCAAAGAGATGGGCTTAACGAAATACTTGATTCAGCAGGTGCTGTTGTCCAATGAAAAGCGTATGGAAGAACTTCGCGAGTTTATTCCAAACGCAAAAAGCGAAGACTGGGATATCGTCGTAGCGGGTCAGCGTGTACAAGTAATCAAAGATACGGAAGCCGGAGGTAAAGGAACTCTTCAATTTGGTACAGAAGTTGTGAGTTCAGCTGATGGTTCCGTTGCTGCATTGCTCGGGGCTTCGCCAGGTGCTTCGACTGCCGTTCATGTCATGCTTGAAGTGCTGGAAAAGTGTTTCCCGCAGCATATAGAAGAATGGGAATCGAAAATAAAAGAAATGATTCCTTCTTACGGCTTATCTTTGGTAGAAAATCCAGCGCTTTTTAACGAAATTCATGCTTCTACAGTACAAATGCTTGATTTAAGTAAAAAAGAACTTGTGTACCGATGATTTTAGGCAGCCTTTGACACGTATGCTTTAAATTAAAAGAATTTTTTAGAAGCTGTTGTAAAGTATTCAAAATATAGGTGAAACATATAAGAAAAAATGAGGGAGCTTCGTTATATAACGGGCTTCTTTTTATTTATTTCCTTTGCTAGCAGAATTTACTTCGTATTCATGATATAATTACTTATTAGTAAGCGTTTACATATAATGGAGTGAAGAATTGGAAAATAGCTATTTCGAGGAGCCGATAAAAGATGATTCTAACTAATACATCTTTACTGACGAAAGAACAAACGATTTTTAATCATACAGGGAATAAAATTAAATTAGAAGACAGAGAGATTGATATTGTTGCTCGATTTGAAGAGCCTCTTGTTCTAGTTTTAGGAAATGTACTAAGTAACGAAGAATGTGACGAACTTATACAGCTATCCAAAGATAAAATGCAGCGATCAAAAATTGGTGCTGCACGTGAAGTAAACAGTATTCGAACGAGCAGCGGCATGTTTTTTGAAGAAAGCGAAAACGAGCTTGTACATCAAATCGAAAGAAGACTTTCTAAAATAATGGGACCATCTATTGAATATGCTGAAGGTCTTCAAGTTTTAAAATACTTGCCTGATCAAGAATACAAAGCACATCACGATTATTTCACTTCTGCAAGTAAAGCATCTAAAAACAACCGTATTAGTACATTGGTTATGTACTTAAACGATGTCGAAGAAGGAGGAGAAACTTATTTTCCTAAGCTGGGTCTTTCCGTATCTCCGACAAAAGGAATGGCCGTGTACTTTGAATATTTTTATAGTGATGCTGAACTTAATGACCGTACTCTCCACGGGGGAGCTCCTGTTATAAAAGGAGAAAAGTGGGTCGCTACCCAGTGGATGCGCAAACAAAAAATTCGATCGTAAAAACAAAGGTTTGAAGAGCCCTATTATTGTTAGTGAGGGCTCTTATTTATGTTACAAAAAAATAGCAATCATGTTAGCCAGTTATTATATTGAAATATTCATACTTGTTCTATTTGTGCGGCTATTCCCTATTCTTATAAGCCGGTAGACGATAAATGTATTTGTAGTGTAAAATATCCTCATGATTAAAAATTTGGATACACTAAAACGAAAAATGTGTTCGTGAGATAAAAATAAAATAGATGCTATTTAAAAGAATGACTTTAAAACAGGTAAGCAATTTTTATAACAGTTGCACGAAAAAACTCGTGAAAGGTATTTTCACGAGTTTTTGTTTTTAGGTGATTTACACTATTTATAAAATCATTTTACTTTTATATAGTAGATAGGGAACGTGTTAAAGGAGGACCCGGGTTTTGAAAGAAATAAAAGCAATTATTTGCACGATGCTTGCGATGTTTATGCTGCTTCTTACTGGATGCAGCGATGAGCAGGCAAGTCATTCAACCACATCTTCTACCGATACAAAACAAGCAGTTCAAGTAGAAGGTTCATCAGATCAAGAAAACGATCATAGTCCTTCTAAAGCAAATCGTGAAGATGTAGTAGGTGAGGCGGCTACGGTAGAAAGAGTAGTGGACGGCGATACGCTTAAAGTGAAAATGCTGAACGGAAAGAGAGATCGCGTGCGATTACTTCTTGTTGATACCCCAGAAACAAAGCATCCCAAACTAGGCGTACAGCCCTTTGGTCCTGAAGCATCTGCTTACACAAAAAAAAGACTAGAAGGACAGGAAATTACCCTTGAATTTGATGTGCAAGAGCGTGATCAATATGGACGCTTGCTTGCTTATGTATGGATAGACAATGAGCTGTATAATGAAGAGCTGCTAGCAAAAGGGCTAGCCCGCGTAGCAGTATTTCCTCCTAATACAAAGTACGTAGATGAATTTAAGAAAATACAGGAGCAGGCTCGAAAAAGCGAAAAAGGCATCTGGAGTATTGAAAACTATGCACAAGAAAAAGGGTATAACACGGATGCTGTAAAAAATCAGTCCTCTTCTAATCAAAAAGATATTCAGTCTGCCAAAAGCTGTGAAGGTAAAATAAAAGGAAATCAAAACTCTAAAATTTATCACGTGCCAACAGGGGCACACTACAACCAAACCATGAACAACGTCATTTGGTTTTGTACCGAAAAAGATGCGCAAGAAGCAGGATACAAAAAAGCAAAAAACTAACAAAGAAATTCAGTAACTGCTGAGTTTCTTTTTTTTTGAGTTCAGTAAGTATTTGTATAGGAGTGGCTAAATACCACCATCCAACAAAGAGCGACCAATCCGTATAAGAAGACGCAGTGGCCATATGAGCAGCTGAGGCACTTGTAAAAGAATTTCTGCTAAAACTTCCCATCCACTTACCGTAGTGTCTTTCTGCTGACGGCGTTTTTTCATAGTCATCATCCATTCATTTGAAAATATACATTAATTATACAATGAAAGGAAGATTAGGAGTTAATTTTTTCTTTCTTTTCTTTTTCGTGTTAAAGTAGATAGGTAAGAAGGTTTGCTACAAATAACGCAAGCGAAGAGAATAAAGGGAGTTTGAAAATCGTGAAAATAAGGAAAGCAAGAAAAGAAGATGCTTCTGCTGTAACGGAATTACTTTATGACATGCTTGGCAGTATTGCACGCTCTCACACGGCGGCTACAACGAATGAAGAAGCGCTTTTAAGACTTAAAGCGTTTATTCTGTCTGAGAAGAATCGCTATAGCTATCATCATATTACAGTCGCAGAAGTCGACGAGAAGGTAGTTGGACTTATGCTTTGCTACGAAGGAAGTATGTTACAAACGCTTTATGAACCAGTTAAGCGTTTTGTACGTGCTAAACTTAATAATCCAGCGTGGGAAATTGATATAGAAACTGAACATGGAGATTATTATATTGACTCTCTATGTGTAGATGAAGCTTACCGTGGAAAAGGGATAGGAACGGCTCTTTTAAATGTAGCCAAGCAAGAAGCCAAAAAGCGTAAGATGTTTTTATCGTTAAACGTTGAATATAATAACGTAGAAGCCAAAAAATTGTATCAGCGTATAGGCTTTCAAGAGCATAAAACCATTTTTATTGATAAAAAACCATTTTTTTATATGAAGACTGCCTGAGCATCTTTACGGTAGTATTTTTTGTGATAAAATGGATATATAAGTAAAATGATAAGAACCAACAGCTCAGCACTTTTGCTGAGCTTTCCTGTAAATCGCGTAAACGTATCAAAATGGAAAGAATCCTACATCCAATGGACCATAAGCAAGCGGTCATGAAAGTATGTTTGCTGATGTGCCACATGAAAGGAGCGTGCATGAACATCAGAGATCTTCCGTTTAATATGAGTTATCGATTTAATGAACAGCTTCGAGAAGTTCCGATTAACCCACACCAAATGAAGCAGGGAATTATCTATTTAAAGAAACGAGCTCTTGAAGAAGAGGATGAGTGTGCCGCTGCTAAAACATATGGACATATTGGCGTATATGAGCGCATACTTGGAGAATTAACGAGCAGTGAAAGACATCTGCTGCTGGCCATTTATCTATATGACCGACATGCTGATACAATAGGTGAATTTTTGAATACGATCCGACTTGGACATACATATCACTGGCAAGAACAGTGGGATAAAGCGAATGAAACGTTTCAGTTACTCATTGAACAATTAAAAGCAGATGAAGACCTTCACATATATGAAGACTTTGTCTATCAGTATTATGGAAAATGTTTACTTGATCAGCGGGTTGTTTCCAGAGCACATCACTATTTTCAACGCGCGTTAGAAATTCGATTGAAAAAAGGCGATAAAGAATTAATTGAGTCAACTAATTCCTGCATCCGTCTTTGTTTAAATAAATTAAAACATTCTTAGTATACATAAAAGATAAATGACTCATAGCCTTGGTTACACATAATGCATAAACTTTCCGTTTGACAAACGTATGTGAACATATTATAGTCATACATGGCAATTTAAGAATACGTAATATAAAAATTAAACATAAGCGTCTCTTCTCTTTTGGAGAAGGGGCTTTTTTATGTGAATTTTTATGCCGAGGAGGGTTTAATCGATGAGTAAAACAGTAAAAGATGTCATCTTTTTATTAATAGGTTCGTTTGTATTTTCACTTGCAGTTAACATGTTTGTCATTCCAATAGGACTAGGTGAAGGTGGAGTTACGGGTATATCAATTATTTTATATTATACAACCCATCTTTCAACGGGCATCACTAACTTTATTTTAAACGGTATCTTGCTTATCGTAGGGTATAAATTTTTAGAGAAAAAAACCATCGTCTATACGATGATTACGATTATCGCTACATCTATTTTTCTTCACGTAACTGAAGGCTGGGGTCTTCATCTCCATGAAGAGCTCATTGGCATGGTTTTTGCCGGTGTACTGCTAGGCGTTGGAATTGGGATGATTTTGCGAGTTGGTGGAACAACAGCAGGTTCAGCCATTATTGCTCGAATTCTAAATAAGTTTTTAAACTGGAAAGTCAGTCATGCACTTTTAATTGTTGATTTACTAGTTGTATTAGCTTCTTATTTTATTATTGGAATCGAAAAGCTACTATTTACGATCGTCATGCTGTACATTACAACAAAAGTAATTGACTTCGTTATTGAAGGGTTTGATGCTAAAAAGGCCGTTACCGTTATTTCAAACAACAAAAATGAAGTAGCGGATCAAATCAATGAACAGCTTGATCGCGGAGTAACGATTTTAAACGGCCGAGGGAACTATACGAAAGAATCAAAAGAAATCTTGTATGTGGTCATTAACAAACAAGAGCTCATTAAGCTTAAAAAGCTGATTAAAAAAATTGATGATGAAGCATTTGTGATTGTACACGATGTACGAGATGTAATTGGAAAAGGCTTTCTAAGCGCATAGAGCTGTGGTTCCTGGCAATTTTTTCTGACGTTGGTGTTTTCCGAAAAAGTATGATATAAGTGTGTCTAAAGACAATTCAATATACGAAAGGAAGAACCCATATGCGTAATAAAAGGCATGTAAAACGTCTTCTTCAACGTCGAATTCGTTCTTTACGATACGTTGTCTTGATTTTATTTACGATACTGATCTTAAAGTACGTTAGTGAAATTATGTAACTTTTTTGTATGAGTCTTATCGCTCATTTGGAGTGCTTTTTCTTTTAAATTAGTAAACCAATTTGTATAATGGGTTTTAAGAAGGAGGCGTTCCATGAGCATTCCCAAACCATTAGTTCAGCTTAATCAACTCTTTATCGTTATAACGGTTTTGATCGCTTTACTTGCGGCAAAGTGGCTTTTACTTTTGCCTTTTCTCGTTCGAGTAGTCACACTTGCAACAAAGCGTAATCCCGTAATTATGGCAGGGAAAAAGCTTCTCAAAAAGCCTGCTTCTTCTTATCAAATGGAAGACCGGGATCAGCAGCTTTTTAACCAATGGATTGCAACGATATGTATGGGGGTTGCTTTCATTTCATTTTTAATGGGTTATACGCTTGTCGGCTATGTATTTAGTATAATGGTGATTCTTGCTGCTGGTGTAGCGCTGATGGGATATTGTATAGGCTGCACGATTCGTTATCGATATATGATGTGGAAATATAAAAGAAAAAAACACGCTGCATAAACAAAGCCTCGAGAAGGCTTTGTTTTTTTATGTTCATTTGTATGCGTTATCACTAAATTCAATCATCATAACGGGTGAAAACAAGTGTTAAAGCGCCAATATCCTTTAAAAACCTTTGTTGACAAAGTAAGGTAAACAAATTAAACTTTTTATGATAATAATAATCGTTACGATTTAAAAGGAGGGGTAAGTTATAGTTAGAGACAGTACATAAAAGAAAGATAGTTTTGAATAAAGGAGGGGTTTATATGAGAAAAAGGATAAGTCTGCTATGCTTAACGCTTGCTGCGATAGGTATGCTAGCGGCATGTTCGGCTAACTCTGCGAGTACCGAAGAAAAGAGTGAAAAAAAATCACTTACTTTTGTATCGAATTTTCCAAGTGACACGCTCGATCCACAGTTGAATTATACAACTGTACGAGCCGGTATTGCCGAAACGTTAGTAAAAGTTGATGAGCAATTACAGATTGAACCATGGCTTTCAAAAAAGTGGAAAACAGAAGATGATGGAACGACCTGGGTATTTGAGATTAGAGACGGGATTACGTTTCAAAATGGCAAGGATCTGAATGCTGAAGCCGTGAAACATTCGTTAGAAAGAACGATAAAAGAAAGCGAAGCAATGAAAAGTGCACTTAAAATTAAAAAAATGAAAGCCAGTGGCCAAATCTTAACCATTACAACAACAGAGCCGCTTGCCACGCTGCCTTCTGAACTTGTTCATCCAAACACGGCAATTATTGATGTAGATGCTCCAGATACAAAAAGTAAACCCGTGGGAACAGGGCCATTTAAAGTAGCTTCGTTTAAACCGGATAATGAAATGAAAGTAAAAAAATATAAAGAATACTGGGGCGGGGAACCAAAATTGGATGAAGTTGTGTTAACATTTAATGATGATGAAAATGCACGAACGTCCGCTTTGCAATCAGGTGAAGCCGATATTGTGTACCGTCCGGCTATTGAAAGCTTAAACACATTAAAAAAAGATTCTTCTATTGTAGTAGATATACAGCCGAGCCTGAGAAATCAAATGCTTTTCTATAATTCAAGGCAAGAAGCGTTTAAAGATAAAAATGTGAGAAAAGCGTTTGATGTATTATTAAATCCAAAAGATGTTGTCGATACAGCGCTTGCAGGTCAAGGATTCCCGGCAAATGGTCCATTTTTAAAGAGTTTAGATTTTTCGAACGATCAAAAAACGAAAACCTATGGACCAAGTGAGGCTCAAAAATATTTAGAAAAAGCCGGTTATATACTCAAGGATGGAAAAGCAATAAAAAATGGAAAACAGCTTTCCTTTAAGCTTGTTACATATCCTTATCGTCCAGAACTGCCTTTAATGTCACAAATGCTTCAGTCAGAAGCAAAAAAGATTGGTGTAAAAATAGACATTCAACAAGTGGAAAATATGGACGAGTATATGACAACAAAAAATGATTGGGGAATCGTTACATATAGTCTAGTAACCGCGCCGCGAGGAGATGCAGGATATTTCTTTAATGCTCTTTACATGGAGGGAGGAGCATTTAATGTAGGTCATTTTCATGAACCAGCATTAACTTCCATTATTAATAAACTCAATAAAACAGTTGATCAACAACAGCGCAATAAGTTAGCAAGACAAGCCGGAGAAATAGTAGAAAAAGAAACGCTCCACTCTTCGATTGTTCATCCGAATAATTTTGTGGCCTATAGAGACAATGTGAAAAATTGGGTCACAACCAAAAGTGAATACTATGTGATAACAAAGGATTTAGATGTGAAGTAGATATGAAATTAATTAGTAAAAGAATAATAGAATTACTCATTTTTTTAGTTATACTATCGTTTCTCAGCTTTGTTTTAATGAAGCTGGCTCCAGGAGATCCAGTTAAGCAAATGCTTCGCGTAGATGACGTGGCAGTTTCTGAGGAACAAATGAATAATTTGAGAACAGAGCTAGGATTTGATGAACCCGTATATATTCAATATGTAAAGTGGCTGAAGCGCTTTTTTCAGTTTGATTTAGGGTCTTCGTATATGACAAAAGAGCCTGTCATCGATGAATTAGCCGAGAAGTTTCCGGCTACGCTGCGCTTGACGGCTGCATCTTTGGTTGTGATGCTGTTAATAGCTGTGCCACTCGGCACGCTGTCAGCACTGTATCCGAACAAGTGGATTGATTATCTCAGCAGAAGTATTTCCTTAATTGGAGCGTCTATTCCAAGCTTTTGGCTCGGCCTTTTGTTTATACAGCTGTTCTCCGTGCGTCTTCAATGGCTTCCTTCAATGGGTACAGGCACAGCAGCCCATCTTGTGCTGCCTTCTTTAACGCTCGGTTTTGCCATGTCCGCTGTGTACATGCGAATGGTTAGAGCTAGTCTGCTAGAAGGATTGAAACAAGATTTTGTACGATCCGCTCGAGCAAGAGGAATAAGTGAAAGTCGAATTTTTATTTTTCACGCGTTCCGGTATAGCTTAACGCCGCTTCTTACTATTTTAGGGACGAGCTTAGGTAGTTTGCTTGGAGGAACGGTCATTATTGAAGTGCTTTTTGCTTATCCTGGAATTGGAAAATTAGTTATTGATGCGATTATGAATCGTGATTATCCTGTCATTCAAGGGTATATTTTGTGGATGGGCCTGTTTGTTGTTTTAATTAATTCACTTGTGGATTTGAGCTACAAATATGTAAATCCCCAGCTCTATGTAAAGGGAGGGGATAAAAGGTGAAAAAAACTCAGCTTCCTTTTGTAGTGATAAGCGTGTGTGGTATTGCGCTTATTTTATTTTGTCTGTTTGGAAGTCAGCTAACACCAATGGATCCCACACAAGTCAATATGCAAGATCGGCTTCAAAAATCCACCGGTGATCACTGGTTAGGAACTGATCACTTAGGCAGAGATCTCTTTTCACGAATCGTAGCTGGAGCTCAGACCACAATTGGGACTAGTTTTCTTGTCTTAGCTCTTTCTCTTTTGATTGGAGTACCTGTTGGCTTAGTTTCAGCGTATATTGGAGGGAAAATAGACCGCTTTTTAATGAGAATTGTAGACGCTTTTTTAGCTTTTCCTGACTATATTGCAGCCATCGTCTTAAGCGGACTGTTAGGGCCTGGATTATTTAACTTAATTGCTGCGATGGTTATTGTAAAGTGGGTTGGTTATGCAAGGGTAGTGCGCAGTATTGTGCTTCAAGAAAAGTCAAAAGAATATGTGCTGGTCGCTAAATTAAACGGAGTGGGAACACTACCTTTAATCTTGCGCCACTTTCTTCCTCATGTTGGAGGACATATTCTTGTTCTTGCTACACTGGATATAGGGAAAATTATTTTAATGATGGCTTCATTATCCTATATTGGACTAGGGACTCAGCCGCCTACTCCGGAATGGGGAACGATGCTAAATGAAGGCAGGGCCTACTTTTACAATGCTCCGCAGTTAATGTTGATACCAGGCGTGGCCATTATTTTATTTGTGCTGGCGTTTACAGCTTTAGGTGAATATATTCGAGGGAAATATCAAGTTAATCGATAAAAGAGGTGATCGTCATCGTTTTAGAAGTAAAGCATCTAGCCATTCATAATAAAACAAAACAAATCGTAAAAGACGTTTCTTTTACAATCGAGCAAGGACAGTGGATGGCGCTCGTTGGAGAAAGCGGAAGCGGTAAAAGTATCACTGCTGCTTCGATAGGAGGACTGCTGCCTTCAGGTGTAACGCTTAAAGGAGGATCTATTATCTTTAAGCAGAAAGGAGAGGCGCCTATCCTTGGAAAAGATATTTCGTATATCTTTCAAGATTATCGAAGCGCCTTTACTCCTTTTTTAACAATTGGAAAGCAGTTTGATGAAACGATTCGTACACATAGTAAGCTTGCTAAAAAAGACAGGACTGCTGCCATTTTTCAGGCTCTAAAAGCTGTGAATTTACCTAATGAACGCGTGTATAAAAGCTATGCTTCTCAGCTGAGCGGAGGACAGCTTCAGCGAGCAGCGATTGCTTTAGCACTGGTGATGAAGCCTGCCTTGATTATTGCAGATGAACCAACCACGGCTTTAGATAGCGTGTCAGCAGCTGAAGTTCTTCAGCTGCTGCATAAGCTGAAAGAAGCAACAGGCTGTGCCATTTTGTTTATTACTCATGATTTGCGTCATGTGCGGAAATATGCAGACCGGGCAGCCATTATGTTAGCAGGAGAGATCGTGGAAGAAAACAGTATCGAATCTCTGTTTCACGCTCCGCATCACTTTTATACAAAAAAACTGTTTAACGCCATTCCTTCTTTACAGAAAACGCCTGATCGATTGTTAGATACGCAGAAAAAAGTGTTGATATAGGAGTGAGATATGAAAGAAAAAAGTATATTACGCGTCACGCAGCTGGTGAAACAGTATAAAGACGTTAAAGCGCTAAATAATGTTTCCCTGCATATCGATAAAGGAGAATGTGTAGGAATTGTCGGAGAAAGTGGAAGCGGCAAAAGTACGCTTGTAAAAAGTGTACTAAGGTTAACAGAAATTCAGCAGGGAGAAGTATGGTTTGCCGAGCAGCCTCTTCATAGGTTAAAAGGAAAAAAACTTCAGCAAGCTCGTCTAGGCATGCAAGTTGTATTTCAAAACCCTGCGGCTTCTTTTAATCCAAAAGTAAAAATCATCGATTCTTTGCTCGAGCCTTTGCGGCAGCAGCGAACCGTTCCTTCATTTTTATCTCATGTGAGCGGAAATGAAAAAGAAATCGCTTTTTATTTGTTAGAAAAAGTCGGGATTAGCGCAGAATATGCGTTGAATTATCCTCATGAACTCAGCGGTGGACAGCTTCAGCGTGTAGCGATTGCGCGTGCCATTAGCGTAGGTCCGTCTCTGGTGCTATTAGACGAACCAACAGCGAGTCTTGATGTTACGGTACAGGCAAAAATTTTAAATTTATTAAAAGATTTGCAGGAGACGTTTCAGCTATCTTATTTGTTTATTTCGCATGATTTAGCGGCAGTAAAATTTATGAGCAGTCGCATGATGGTTATGCAGCAAGGCGAGGTTATCGATCAATTTGACCGTGCAAAGCTATTTGATAAAAACAGGCATCCCTACACAAAAAAGCTTGTGCGTTTATTTGAATAGAGAGTGAAGCTCTTCGTTTAATATACTAAACGCAGAGCTTTTTTATAAATGAGAATGAGACAAAATCAGGGACGCGGCGGTGGAGTATGCATATGTATAAAATGATAGCCTGCTTGGCAAAGCATGACAAAACTAATGCTGAGTACAACGAGAGGAATTAGCTTGTTTTTTCCTCGTTCTTCATATAGTCCGGCTGCGCTTAAAAGGAAGCCAATAGCAGCTAAAGGAGGAGAGACGCGAAAGAATAAATCTGCAGCGGTAAACGCTTGGTTTGTATATTTATAATAAAAAAATAGACCTGTAATCAATAAAAATAGTCCAATCCAAAACAGCGTAAGTTTTCCAAAAAGGGTTTTAGGCACTGCGATTTCACTCCTTTTGTCAGTCAAGTACCATAAAATACTAGCATAAAACGCTCTAGTTTGCATTAGAGAAAAAGAACGTGAATTATACAATATGTGTAAAAAAACAGGTTTGAAGTAGGAGGAGATGAAGTATTCAAAGCGCTTCATGTAAAAAAATACATATCGTTGGGTCTGTTGGAAGTGGAAAAACAACTCTTGCCCGTTTATTATCCCATGAATTAAAAGTTCCTCACTACGAACTTGATAATATTATGTGGGAACGAACATATGAAGGAGATAAAAGAAGAAGTGAAGCGGATAGAAAAAAGTGTTTACATCATATTGCAGCTTCAAAAGAATGGATTATAGAAGGCGTACACTATACGTGGGTGAATGAAAGTTTTAATGAAGCTGACCTTATTATTTTTCTCGACATCCATTATCTAAAAAGAATAGGGTTTATTATAAAAAGGTATGTTCTGCAAAAAGCTAAAATAGAAAAAGCAAATTATGCACCGACGTTTTCTATTTTCATTAAAATGTTTCAGTGGAATGCGGATTTCGAAAAGCAAAGTAAACCTGAAATTTTGCATACCCTTCGTACGTCATATAACGATAAACTTATAATAGTGAAAAAGAGAGAAGAGATAGAGCACTTTATATCGTAAGAAAACGCCGCTCAGTTGATGAGCGGCGTTTTTTGGTTTTTATTCTATCAACATAGAAGCGCCTTTTTTTTCACAAGCTTTTGCAAGGTTTTTGAGCAGCTGATTAAGAAACTCTTTGTCCATTTTAAGCCACTCTTCTTTTTGCAGCCCTTCTACGATATAGGAAGAAAAAACCCAGACGTCGTTTTTGATGGCAGAGCGATTTGTTTCAGCGATTACGGTTAATGCCTTAATGACAGCAGACATCACGGAAACATCTTCTTTTCCATAATGGCGAATTTGATAGAACGCTTTGTACAAATAATCCATAAAAGAAGGTTTTTCTAGCATCACTCGAATGCGTCCTGCTTCATCGCAATAATAAGGAGAAGAAGAATAGCTTTTTCCGAGTTTGATAAACACTTGCGTGAGCTGTTCAATGCAGTTAATAGCTGTTTCAGGATCATTAATAGCTGGTGAAATAGCTCTTAATGCAATTTCACTTAGCTTTTGAATACCTAATTTTACGTCTTGAATCGATTCTTGATCATTTGTAATAAACAAGCAATGAAGAAATTTTTCATGTTCTAACGTTTGGTTATGATTGATCACCGTTAACAGCGGCGTGTCTGCTTCTACATACTCACCGGGTGCTTTTTCGAGTTTAACAATGACATTTAGTTTGGATGCTAGTGTTGTTAAATGCTTTAGTTCGATATATTGAATATATCCTTGTTTGATACTTTTAATTTGAATCGTTTTTTTACTCCCAAAATCAAGATGTATTTCATTCTTTGATTCAGGGGTCTTTTGTTGTTCTAGCCGTCTCTCTTCAATAGTGATCATCGTTTTTTTTGCAATGTTTGAAATTAAATTTCCGACTTTAATCCAGTTGATGACGTGGTGAATCAAAAACACAAACATCCCTAAGCAAATGAATGCTACCACGATGGCTAATGAAGGAACAATAAAGGTATTACTGACTTGGTTGCTGCGAACTTGAATGAGCACTACAAGCACGTATACGTATCCACCGATAAAAGTGCCAAGCACGCGCTGAGTTTTGGCATCTGTATTAAAATTTTGAATCGTTCTAGGAGAAAACTGACCTACAAACGTAGTCAGTACCACTAAAACAGAAGAAAAGGTAATCGTCGTCATCGTTAATAAGGAATTTGATACTGAACTCAAAATAGTATGAGCAAGCTCTTTATCCGTTAGAAACACGGAAGGAACTAATTTTAACCATTGTTTATGAGCTGTTAAATATCGATCTAAAAATGTACTAATAGTGGCTAAAACAAAAGCAACAATTCCATATAAAGAAGGAGTGATCCAAAAATTAGCTTTTATTCGGTTTTGCTGTAGCTTTATTGACATAACGAAATCTCCCGTATCATGATTTAATAAGTTCGGCCTTCTTTTAGCATGGAGAAAAAAGTTAGTCATACTTATCCACCTATTATTACCCGCATCTGCATGTGAAAAACTTCTTTAAGAAAAGTTTTATCATTCATTTGTAAGGGGTAGAGATCAAAAAGGAGGGGAGAGCCGTGGCATTTGATTATTCACTTGACTTTGAGCATATCGATTTTAGAAAACATCCTGAAAAGTATAGAGTAGGAAAAGGAGAACAAGGAGTTCTCCTTGTTGAGCCATACAAAAGTGAAATTCTTCCTCATTGGCGTTTTCGAACACCTGAAATTGCTGAGGAATCCGCGGACGCCATTTATCAGCTTTTTTTAACCTACAAAGAAAAAAGCGATTTTGTTGGAATGGACATGGCCCGGAAATTTCTCCAAATGGGATACACGCGATCCAGGCGCTACGCGAACTACAAAGGCGGAAAGAAATACAGCAAAGACGGAGAGCGTAATGAACGGCAAATTGATGAACAAAAAGCAGAATCGGCGGCTATTTTTATGAAAAAATGGAAGGAGGTACGAGAGAATAAAGAGTACTTGACATTTAAAAAAGAGCATCAAAAAAAGTACGGATAATCAGCTGTTATCCGTACTTTTTTCCTTTGTTATTTCGATTCGTTTAATATGGTGATGTTCAATATCAATGACTTTAAATGAAAAACTTTCGTTTGTGATGCTGTCACCTTTAGCAAGATCAAACTTTTCGGTCAGCATCCAGCCGCCAATGGTATCAACGTCTTCTTGTTCAATATTTGTTCCGAGTAAATCGTTTACTTCTTCAATCAACACCTTCGCATCGAGTACGTAGTGATTTTCATTAATTTTGTGTACGTCCGGTATTTCATCATCATCAAATTCATCACGAATTTCACCAACAATTTCTTCTAAAATGTCTTCTACCGTTACAAGCCCTGTTGTTCCTCCGTACTCGTCTATTAAGATGGCCATGTGAATTCTGTCTTTTTGAATTTTAAGCAATAAGTCGTAAATGGCGATGGAATCAATGACTTGAATGATGGGTTTCATATACGTTTGCACGGTACGTGGTTTAATATCATCTTCTTTTATGTAATCCGCTAATATTTCTTTAATATTAACTAATCCCACCACTTGATCTTTGTTTCCATCTACAACTACTGGATAGCGAGTATATTGCTCTACTCTAGCCATTTTTAAGAATTCTTCTATCGTTTCCTCTGCTGATACGCTAACAATTTCCGTACGAGGCACCATGATTTCTTTAGCCGTACGATTATCAAATTCAAAAATATTATTCATGAACTTAAATTCCGATTGATTAATTTCACCGCTCTCATAGCTTTCAGATAAAATAATTCTAAGCTCTTCTTCACTATGAGCTACTTCATTTTCAGAAGCTGGCTTCAGGCCGAATAATCCGACAACGCCTCTTGCTGAGTGGTTTAAAAGCCAAATAAACGGATAAAGTAACTTAGAAAAAAGAATAAGAGGACGGGAAAATAACAGCGTGACTTGTTCGGCTTTTTGAATCGCCACTGTTTTGGGCGCAAGTTCTCCAGCTACCACATTTAAAAATGTGACAATCGAAAAAGCAAGAACAAAAGATATAACATGCGAAAGTGATGTAGCAAAAGGAAGCATGTCAATAAGCGGCTCTAATAAATGACCTACCGTAGGTTCACCTATCCAGCCTAGACCCAGTGCGGTAACCGTAATGCCCAGCTGTGTGGCTGAAAGATAACCATCTAAATTTGATACTACTTTTTTTGCTGCTAAAGCGTTCCGGTTTCCTTCTTCAATTAACTGGTCGATTCTAGTCGACCGTACCCTAATGACGGCAAATTCCGTTGCAACAAAAAAGGCTGTTAATATGATTAATACGATGAATAAAATGACATTTACTGTTTCCAAATTTATCTCCTTACCCCGTTGAAACGGATAAGGGAACACCTCCCTTTTCAAAGTTTGATGAGCTGATTTATATGGTAAATAAAGAATATCATGTATACTGTTCCCTTAATGTCCGTAGAAATAAACTTACCGAAAAGAAAGAGCATTTTTTAATAACCCGCAACATTTTTTGGCAGAAAAAGCGTAAACTAAACACTATAAAATGAATGAAAAGAGATAACGTGATACCTTTAAAAGGATGTAAATAGAAGTAGGAGTCGATTGTTTTTATGGAATTTTTTCTGACGATATTAGTGTTATTGGCTTTGATTGGTCTATCTAATATCATTAATCATTTTGTACCATTTATTCCTGTTCCATTAGTTCAAATAGCTTTGGGAGCAGGGCTTGCTATCTTGCCGTTTGGTGGAGATGTACATTTAGAGCCTGAGTTATTTTTTATTTTATTTATTGCCCCGCTATTATTTAATGATGGGAAAAACGTGTCAAGAGCTGCTCTTTGGAAGCTTCGTACACCTATTTTATTACTAGCGCTGGGACTGGTTTTTGTAACCGTGGCAGTAGGGGGATATCTAATCAATTGGCTCATCCCTTCCATTCCGTTACCGGCGGCATTTGCACTAGCCGCTATTTTGTCCCCAACAGATGTAGTGGCTGTTGGAGCTATGGCGAGCCGAGTGAAGCTGCCTAAGCGAATTATGCATTTGCTTGAAGGCGAAGGGCTGATGAATGATGCCTCTGGTCTTGTAGCGTTTCAAGTAGCAGTAGCTGCTACCCTGACGGGCGTCTTTTCGATAGTAGATGCTACATTTCAGTTCCTTTTGGTAGCGCTGGGCGGTTTGTTTGTAGGAACATTTATCGCTTTTCTGATTATCAGACTGCGTGTACTTGTTCGACGTTTAGGAATGGAAGATATTACGATTCATATGTTAATACAAATTCTAACTCCATTTGTTATCTTCTACATTGCTGAACATTTTCATTTATCAGGAATCTTGGCAGTTGTAGCAGGCGGCATTGTGCATGCGATTGAGCGCGACCGAGAGGAATCACCTAACCAGCAGCTTAAAGTAGTATCAAAAAGTACTTGGACGGTTATTTTATATTTGTTAAATGGCTTGGTGTTTGTACTGCTTGGTCTGCAAATACCTAAAGTGGCGAAAGCAATTATTCAAGATCCAAACTTTAATAATGGACAAGTGCTTTTTTATATTTTGATTATTACTGTCTTTTTGCTTGTACTACGATTTATTTGGGTGATGGTGTCATGGTCAGTAGGCTGGTATTACAAAAATAACAAGCATCTAAAACCTGAGCCTCGGTCTATTGGCATTATTACGGTTTCAGGTGTACGAGGAGCTGTTACGTTAGCCGGAGCGTTTTCGATTCCATATACGCTTGATAACGGCAGTGATTTTCCGGAACGCTCTCTGATTATTTTTCTAGCAGCAGGCGTTATATTGTTAACCTTAGTTGCGGCAAGTATTCTTTTACCTGTTATTGCGAAAACAGAAAAGGCGCCGAAGAAGCCTGAGCGCAATACAAAAGAGGTTAAAGCACGCATTAAAGTGCACAAAGCTGCTATTCAACGGTTAAAAAGAGAAATGACCGAGGAAAATCGTGGAGCAGCCCTTTCGTTAATTTCAACGTATAATACAACGATTAATAACATCATCGTTAAAACTCATCCTTTAGAAGTCTCTGAAAACAAACAGTATGAAGAAGAAATTCGATTGCTGGCTCTTCAGGCCAAGGGGAAATTGGTGGAAAAGCTATTAAAAGAGGAAAAAATAGACCGTGAGACAGCGTATATTTGTTTGGAACATACACACAAGCTTGAAATGGCTGTAACCAATCGTGTAAGGTACAAATTATTGGTGAGCTGGATGAGGTTTAAAAAAGTTTTATTATTACTAGTCCGAATTTTTTCACCGAATAAGCAGGCGTTAAGAAAACAAAGCTTGCGAAGAAGAAGCAAAGTGAACAAAGTACGTATTCAAATGATTGAAGAAGCGATAAAGGTCATTAAAGAAAATATGAACGAAGAAAATCGAATGATTTCACTTGCTATTATTAGTGAATACCATAGATCCATGGCAAGACTTAGAAAAGAGAGTACGGAGTACAATTCACGCAAACGTAAAAAAGCAACGAGAGATTTATGTTATAAAGCGTTTCATACCGAGCGGGAAACGGTGCAAGAACTTTATGAAAAAGGAGAAATTACGCGTGAAATCGCTCATAATATCCGAAAAGATATCGCTTTGCGTGAAGCATTAACAATTGAAGAAAATGGTTATTAAAAAGTCGCAGGGACTGATCTCTGCGACTTTTTTAGGAATGTTTTTCCAGTAAGCTTCATTCTATTGCTTTTCAAAAAGATAAAGCTTTCCGTTAACAGCAATATCAAACCGAGGCCCTTTAAAGCCGCGTTTTATAAGTTCTTTACGCATAAACTTCATAATGCCTCCGTGGCTGACAATCAGCAAATCGTCTTCTGACTCGGAAATAGCGCGATCCAGCACTGCTGCTACTTTTCTCTTAGTCTCGGCCATATCTTTACGAGCTTGTTTGTTGATAAGTCCGGATATGCGAAACAGTAAGGCCCAGAGGATAAAAGGAAGTTTGAATTTTAATGGAATAATAGGCATAGGTATTTCTCTAAGTTCCGGAAGAAGAGTGATCTCTTGTTTATAAATATGCTTTGCCGTTTTGTGTGCTCGCGGCATATCGCTTGAAAAACAGCGTTTCCATTCGATATTATTCAAATCAGTCTCTCCATACGTAATATCTGATTCATCATATTCCTGAAACCAAGCCACTAGTTCATTGGTGGATAAGCGGTGGTTTTCTGGAAGCCCTTTGTTTACTTTGTAATGACGTACTAATGCTACTTTCATTGTATGATCTCCTTAAAAGCTAAGCGCCAAAAACATATACTCGGCGCAGCTTGATTTTCTTACTGAACGTTATTTTCATCATGCTGCACCTCCTTTCAAATATTTGTAAAAACAGTATAAAATGGATTGAGAAAATTGTAAATACGGCATAGAAGAATATTTTGAGATAGAATAACTGGAAAATGAAACCTTTTCACAACATAAAACGTATTACTTATAGATAATTCAAACAAATTGAAATACATATAAAAGGGTGGATTACAATGATGGATACAGAGAGAAAAGTGAACATCAGAGAAGAGTTTGGAACTTTATTTGCACAAGGGGATTTTAAGGAGCTTTATGATTGTGTAAGCGAAGAATTTAAACGTCAAGTTTCGCTTCAGCAATTTTTGGAGCAGAGCAAATTGTTTAATCAAGGAGAACAGTTCTACAGACTAGAAACAAATCTCTATTTAACTCCTCACATTGAGCAGTTTATTTGGTTAAATTCCACGCAGACAAAAGCCATCAGCGTTATGTTTGATGAACATAACATTATACAAGCACTTGTGATTGCTCCTATAGAATCATTTTCAGAGAGAGATCGATGGAGTACAAACAAATATACGATGCCGATTCAAAGTGAATGGTTTGTCTATTGGGGAGGAAAGCATGAGGTGTTGAACTATCACCATCCAGTCGAAAACGAAAGGTATGCGTATGATTTAGTCGTGCGAAAAGGAAAGCAAAGCTATAAAAATGATGGAATGAAAAACGAAGATTACTATGCCTATGGAAAAAAAGTTGTAGCTCCGCTAAAAGGAGTCGTCGTTTCAGCAGTTGATGGACAAGAAGATAATGAAATTGGGCACACGAATAAAAAAAGTCCTTTTGGAAATCACGTTATCATTGAGCATGAAGGAAAAGAATACAGTGTGATTGCACATTTGAAGAAAGGGTCGGTTTCTGTGAAAAATGGAGACGTGGTTCGTAAAGGAACGCTGCTCGGAAGGTGTGGAAATTCCGGGAATTCGTCAGAGCCACACATTCATTTTCACGTCATGGATGCTTCTGACATCGAAACTTCAAAAAGTTTGCGAATTCAGTTTCATACGGCTGTTGAACCGATTCGCGGAGATACGGTTATTCCATTTTTCTATTGATTAAAAAGCCATAGCGTTTGCTGTGGCTTTTTATGCAGGGCTTTCCTCAAATATAAAGTCAAGCAGCCGTTGAAACAAGTAAAGGATAATGGCTACGGTTATCATGACAAGGAAAAGCCCAAAATGACTGATATCATACAGATTATAAAGCCCAATTTTAGCGAGAAAAGGAACAATAACATAACCATGAATCAAATCCAAAATAATGTTAACAATTATGTACAAGATAAACCCGGGATATGTAAGGTAAAAGACAAAGATCGTAATCACAATATGAAGGCAATAAATCGTTGCTCCCATGCTAGTAAGAAAAAATACGTTTTCTTGAACCGTCCACCAGTGCATTTTTTCCGCTACTTGATAGGCGATTGTCATCATTAATGCAGCAAATAACCCTACAGTAAAAAATCGTTTAACACGCTGTTTATCAAGCAGCAGCAGTAGAAACCATGGAATAACAAGAATCCCCCATAATATAATTTGATTCATTCATCTTCCCACCTTTTATTTATCAGTAGTTCTTAGTGTAAGAAAGAATTGTAAAAATATACATTTTATAAAGGAAACGTTTACAATGAGGTTTCTTATCTATATACTAATTCTTGAATACTTGTATACAAGTTGGCTAAGGAAGTGATGACACATTAAAAAGGTAACCTACCCGGAAAGATGGCTTCGCGGAGCCTCGCTGGGAGAACAAGTTGTAAGCAAATTAAGAATTCAAATTATGAGCGGCGAACTGAAGAAAGGAACCATACTATCAGAAAATCAGCTATCGGCAGAGTTTGGAATGAGCCGATCTCCTATAAGAGAAGCGCTGCGAATCCTTTCAAACGAAGGGCTCATCGACTTACAGCGAATGGGAGCAGTAGTTATTGGTTTAACAGCTAGAGATTTATACGAGCTGTACGATGTTCGTTTGCTTTTAGAACATTTTGTCTTAGAACGTTTATCTGAAGTCAATCATGATTCGCTTATTAAGAAGCTGGAGCAAAGCATTGATCAAATGAACATGGCAGCTAAATACGATGACTATGTAGAATTTGCTTATCAAGATTTGCGGTTTCATGAGCTCGTGATTATCGAAGCAGATCACAAGCGGATATTAAAATTGTGGGAAAGCATTCGTGAAATCATTTTAGCGGCTCTTTTAATTACTACTGAAAAAAGATTTCGAGATGACAAAAAAGCCGTGATGCCGCTGATTGAACAGCATCATGAAATGATTAAGGCATTAAAGTCTCAAAATATAGAACGTATTCAAGATGAAGTGAAGCGTCACTTTGAAGACACGCGAAATACGATAACAGCTTCACTTTTGAATGAAGCATAAAAAAGGGATAAAAGCTCCAAATGATTTTGAAGATTTTTATCTTCAACTTGTCGACAAGTATACAAAGGGGATGGAGAAATGAAAGCAGGTGTCTACGTTTCAGAAACAAAAGCCGTTATGCAGCAAAAAGCGAAACCGGTCATAAAAGAAGGAGAAGCGCTTGTAAAGGTATCTCATGCTGGAATTTGCGGAACGGATATGATGATTTATTTTGGAAAACACCCTAGAGCACAAGCGCCACTTATTATGGGACATGAATTCAGCGGAGTTATAGAGGAGATCCAAGGGGAAACGGAATTTTCTTTAGGTGACCGCGTAGCAGTTGAGCCTACGCTTAGCTGCGGAACTTGCGAAGCCTGTGTAAGAGGGCAGTTTCACGTTTGTAAGAAGTTAAAATTAATTGGGATTGATCAAGATGGAGGGTTCGCGCAGTACGCAGCTGTTCCAGTGAGCCGTCTTCACCTATTGCCAGAGAATCTGTCCAGCGCACACGCAGCTCTTGCAGAACCCGTAGCCGTTGCCGTACATACAGTGCGACGCTCGCGGTTGAAAGTAGGAGACCAAGCTGTCATTTTAGGAGCAGGACCTATTGGACTGCTGATCGGGATGATTGCGAAACGAGCAGGAGCAAAAAAAGTAATGATCTCAGATATTAGTTCTTACCGCTTAACTAAAGCAAAAGAACTTGGCTTTATACCAATTGATGCAATGAAAAAAGACGTCGTAAAAGAAGTGCGTTTGCTTACGAATGACGTCGGTGCAGACGTTGTATTTGAAGTAGCTGGAAATCAAATTACAGCAAAACAAATGGTTGAAACAAGCCGTATTCAGGGAGAGATTGTGGTGGTGAGCGTATACAAAAAAGCTCCAGAAGTAGATTTAGCAGTGATGCACTTTAAAGAAATTTCATTAACTACAACGAGATGTTATACAAAGGAAGATTTTCAGACGGCTATTGATTTACTGGCAAGCGGTGAAATAGCAGCAGATTCTTTAATTTCTCATAAGCTGCCGCTTGAAGATATTCAAGCGGGGTTTGAGTTTATGCAGCGGCCTGATGAATCACTTAAGGTTTTATTTGTACCAAACGGAGAGGAGAATGAACAATGACAGTAGATTTATTTTCTTTAGATGGTAAAGTAGCAGCGATTACGGGGGCAACAAGAGGAATTGGAAGGTCAATGGCGATTGCTTTGGCAGAAGCAGGTTCGGATATCGCTCTGCTGCAGCGATCAAAGGAGTTTCTTGGAGTAAAAGAAGAAATTGAACGTCTCGGAAGAAAATGTTTTATTGTTAATTGTGATCTAGAAAATGCTTCTGAAGTAAGCGAAGCGATCTCATCGGTTGTTGCTTATTTTGGCAAGCTCGATATTTTAGTGAACAATGCTGGCATTCAAAGACGTTCACCCGCTGTAGACTTTGCAGAAGAAGATTGGGATGCTGTTATGAATGTTAATTTAAAAACCGTATGGTTGTTATGTCAGCAGGCGGGCCGACAAATGCTTAAACAAGGAAGCGGAAAAATCATTAATATGGCATCTTTGCTTTCTTACCAAGGAGGTATTACCGTTCCGGCCTATGCTGCAGCAAAAGGCGGAGTTGCTCAGCTTACAAAGGCTTTATCTAATGAATGGGCAGCAAAAGGCGTAAATGTTAATGGAATTGTACCAGGGTATATTGCTACTGATATGAATGAAGCGCTTATTAACGATGAAACGCGCAGCAGACAAATCATTGAACGTATTCCCGCAGGCAGATGGGGGCAAGCAAATGATTTTAAAGGAGCGGTTGTCTTTTTAGCATCTGATGCATCTGCTTATATTCATGGGCACTTACTTGCCGTAGACGGAGGCTGGCTAGGAAGATAACGCATGAATGAACGAATTTTTTCATATCATGAACAAACTTAATTAAAAGGAGCGTTCTTGGTATGAAAAGGTGGATGTTAAATGTGGGTATTGCTGTCACAGTGCTTATAACTGCTTGGACGGTGTATACAAAGCCTGAAGAGAAAGAAGTTTCGCTATTTTCTTACGATCAGCCTTCTATAGTTGTTCAAAAAGAAAGCACAGACTTTGAAAAAGCGTTAAAAGCTTTTTTGACGCAGCATGGCTTTCAAGAAGTTAGGGTGCTGAACAACTATGCGGAAGCTCAAGTTCTGGTTCTTCTGCCCCGCGAACACCTTTCTTCCCATAAGAAAAGAGAAATTCAGCAGATGGTAAATCAACTTGCCAAACAGTATCACGTTAATCCTAATGTAGTTAATGTTCAGTTATATGAAAAAAAGTAAAAAGCCTTTTATCAAGGGAAATCCCCCTCGATAAAAGGCTTTTATTACTCTTTTTTCTTCTCTTGTTCAGCGAGCTCTTCTTGTCTTTTAAAATGTGATTTTCCTAACGCATACACAAAACTAAAAAACAAAGGAAGTAAAATAGTCAGCAGCAAAAGGCGGGTAAGCATATCGCCCAAATCATTTCTCGTTAAGTAAATATTAATAGCTGCAATGACAATATAAATAAAAATACCGAGGTTTCGTAAAAATCTCTTTAGCATAGATGCATTCATTTTTTTCACCTTACTTTTATATACTCACATTTTAAGGTAAAGGAAACGATTCATAAAAGCAACCTATTTACTACAAAGCAAGAAGGAATATAGGAATTTATAATGAATATTTATAGGTTGCCTGAAAATCATGGGAATAAAAATCCTAACATGCAACCGTTTTATAAAGCTGCCCGCTCCGAGTACACTGAGTGCACCGAGTCAGCTATAAACAGCTGCCTTCTCTTCAATCAGCTTTATTTCTTAAAAAGGTAAGGTGATGAGATGAAAAGAGTACTGGTAATGGGCGTTTCTCCAGGAGTAGGAAAGTCTACATTTGCCAAGAAATTAGGGGAAAAGCTTGATCTAGAAGTATATCATTTAGACAGTCTGTATTGGCAGCCTGGCTGGACGGAAAGAGACAATGATAGCTTTAGAGAATTGCAGGAGCACATTGTAAAAAAAGACAGCTGGATTATCGACGGAAACTACAGCAATTCGTATGACCTGCGAGTGAAGCGTGCAGATACCATTATTTATTTAGAGCTGCCGCTAATCGTTTGTGTGTACCGAGTAATAAAGCGGAGAATCGTATATGCAAGAAAAACGCGTGAAGATATGGCAAAAGGATGTCCTGAAAAAGTAGATTGGTCATTTTTTACGTTTATTCTTACTACGTATCGAGAGCGGCAAAAAAAGATGAGAAACCGGTTTAAAAAGCTTAAAAATGATGAGGATTGCAAGGTTTTTATGCTGATGAACAGAAAGGACATCGAGAACTATATACAAAACCTATAGGGGGAGTATGAGGTGAATTTTGAACAAAAATAGCCACGTAACAAGTTCGCTTGTTACGTGGCTTTATTAAAAAAACAATCATTCTTGCGTAATCTTCAACATTCCTTTTTCGTCGAGCGCAACCGTTAGAGAATGATTGACCTTTGCCATTAATGGATGAATTTCAGAGTCTCGGTTCGAAAAAAACCACCGCCTTTTAGGCGTACCTACAAGAAAAAACGCACTGCCGCTTCCTAAAAAATTAAAGGTCTCGTTTAATAGCCTGTTGTTGCGCACGGTGATACCGGAGTTAATAAGCTGTGTCCCTACAGAGTGGACATGAGGAGTTGTCAAGTTGATTTCTCCTATGCTTAAAATCGACTTAGAAGAAAAGGGGTCCTTGGATGACGGGCAGTCCGAATGTCTTGAAATATATTCAACAATATTATGAGCAGGGTCTTCAAAATAAAAGGAATGAGCATCAAATGCTTCAAAATAAATCTCATCTTTCTTCTCTTCTGTATTGAGGAAGACTATCTGAGTAGCCCATTGCTTTGCTTCCATAAAGCGGTTTGCTGGAATATTAAAAGCAAAATGGTAAAAGGGCTTCGTATGTAGAGAACTTTCTTTAAAGGTTAGCTCACTTTCACCAACCTTGATGGAAAAAGAACGCGGTGAAGCGGCGGTTAATGGAAAATCGAGAGAATTTACATAAAAATCCTTCATTGTGTCCAATAAGTGGGTGTACAGGACAGCTTGATTAATAATCATAAACCATTCCTCCTCGTTTAAGCGTTGTCTAAAATGGTATTACACAAATCTTTCGCTCTCTTTTTGATTACTTCTTTTCCAGCGAAGCTGAAAAGAGCCTTTATGCTCGGAGCCTACAAAATTAATACGATATCTTCTCGTTTTTTCAGGTGTTAAATAAAGAGAGTTATTAGTCATTTCAAAAAATCGTGTCTGTTTTGGATCTTCTACGTACAGGGACAGGTCTCCGCTTTTGGTGTTTTTAGATAGCGTAAAAGCGTAGGTTACGCCTTTTTTGAGTTTAATGCTCCGGGAGTAGCGGCCCGTAAAGCTGTCGTATTCTCCAAAGAAAACCTCACTTCGTTCCTTTTTTATTTTGCCTCCTACAATTTGATTTTCCTGACCGTTAAAGTTAATAAGTAAAAAAGCGATAAGAACAATAAGAAAACTATATTTAAACATAAAAACCTCCATCTACTAAATTATAGATAGTTTTGGATTTCGTCAAATAGTGTTATAGTTTAAAAGGGAAAAATTAACAAAAATGAATTATCTTTTTGCATGTTACGTCTAACAGAAAGGAGAAAAGAATTGACTCAGCGTTTTTATCTTTTAGCAGCAAGTCAAGTAACCGCAAATGTAGGTTTTGTTCTTTATACAATGGCCGTCACTTATGAGAATCATCAGGCTAACGGATCTGATGGAGCATGATATAAAAGAGCTGTTAATAGAAAGCCAGGAGGAAGGCTTTTTCTTTCTTACAAAGCTAGTAGCGGAGTATAAAAACGGGCAAAACGTATTTAACAAAACGGGCGAAAGATTGTGGGGAGTTTACGGTGAACAAAACAAATTAATTGGCGTAGCCGGCCTTAATCAAAATTCTTACAGCCAGTATGCTAACGCTGGAAGAGTAAGGAGATTTTATGTTTCAGCTCAATTTCGCAGAAAGGGTATAGACAAGCGACTTTTAAAAGCAGGCATTCACTATGCGGAGAATTCTTACGACAGCCTCGTTCTCTATACAGATACGGACGAAGCGAAGTTATTTTATGAACGAAACGGTTTTAAACGCGTATACAATCAGCATAAAATCACTCATGAATATAAACTGAAAAATGTTCATTAATCAAACTATTGGATGTTTAATTCAATTAGGGCATTAAAATAGTATACCAATAACGCTCAGAAAAAATCTGAGCGTTATTAGCATGCATCAGTCGAACCCGTTACTCTTTTTAGTTTGCTTTTTTAAGTTTAAGAGCTGTTTTAGCAGCAGGGCTTTTTTTAACAATATACAAACCGCTAAAAATAATAAGTCCTCCAAGCAGCTGCATAGCATTGATGGTCTCTCCAATAGCTACAGCAGCAAAAACAACGGCGAACAAAGGAATAACATACATGTAAACCATTACTTTTGTAGAGCCAATTTTTCCAATTCCTACATACCACATCACCAGTCCGTACACCGTCACGAACAAAACAGAGTATGCCAGAGAGCTCCAGCTGCCTATATCTGTTGGCCAGATAAGTGTTTGATAGGTGAAAAGACAGTAGACAGTAAGCGGAATAGCTCCGATTAAAGCAGACCACGCAGTCACGCGCAAAGCAGAATATTTTACAACTAAAGGTTTTGCTAAAATCGGGTACCAGCCCCAAGAAATGGCTGCCACAATCCCCATGATGTTTCCGAACCATGCAAGCTGCGACAGTGCATGACTAGAGTGACCAAACAGCAGTACAAACGCAGCCCCGAAAAAAGCAAGCACAGAGCCTAGCTGTGTTTTTAACGAAAAAGCTTCATGCTTATATAATATAGCTAAGATTCCTGTAAAAATAGGAGACATCGAAATAAGTAAAGAAGCATTTGTAGCTGTTGTATACTTAACAGATACCATAAACAGCGTTTGATAGAGCGTAACGCCTACTATGCTGACCGCTATTAAACGTCCCCAGTCTTTTTTTTCGATACGAATGCCTCGCTCTATTATTCCTGTAATAAGTAAAAGAATAGGAGCAACCATTATAAAACGCAGTGCGCTAAATTGAATGGAAGACATATGAGCAACTCCAAATTTTCCGATTGTATAATTGGCTCCCCAAATTAACGCAACGGATAATAATATCCATTCCAGCCAGCCTTTTTTCATGTAATCACCTCGAATAAGTATAGAAACTAAATAAGTGCGAATATCCTTAGTTACAAAGTATACAGGAAGAAATTATGTAAAAGGCCAGCCAATTTAGCTATTTTTATCTCATCCACTTGTTTTTAATACAAACAAAAAAGCAGCTGCATTAGCTGCGTTCATGACTGTTATCCACATTGTTCTATCTCATCTAATCGCACAAGTTCGACTTTAAAAGCATGATCAATCGGTCGGATTTCACAGTATCCTGAATCATATACGTGAATCAGTACAAAGCGTTTTCCTTTATATAATACTTCTTTGTAGGCTGTCACGAGATACACCCTTTCTTTTCATAGGTTTGTTTTTCATTCTATGAACAAAAAACGGCGTAATTGCCTAATATAAAAAGAATTTTTAAGGTGGATAAAATTGCTTGGCAAAACGAGTTCGCTTATACTGTACTGTGATTCTATTTGCGTATAAGTTCTAATTACTAGAACAGCTTTAGCATATGGACAACGAAACAAAACAGCAGTACATAAGGAGCAGCATATGGATATTAACTATTTATATACATTCAAAGAAGTAGCGAAGTGGGGGAGCTATACACGAACGGGCGAGGAGTTAGGGTATGCTCAGTCAAGCGTTACCACTCATATAAAAAAATTAGAGGATCATTACGGTCAAAAACTATTTGAACGAACTGGACAAAAAATGAAGCTGACTCAGCCTGGTGAAGAATTGCTTTATTATGTGAATCAAGTAACCGAGTTATTAAATGAAGCAAAAGAGCGCCTTACTACGAACGAAGATGCTAGAGGAACCGTTTCAATAGGAACCGTGGAGTCGCTGGCCGCCTATTTTATTACACCGTATATTCGTGAATTAAAAAAGCAGCACCCTTCTCTAAAGATTATGCTAGAAGCGGGTTTATGTCCAAATTTAACACAAGGAATTATTGACGGAAAGTATGATGTAGCCGTTTTGCTTGATCGCCTTCAAACATCTTCAAGTTTAGAAGTGATTCCTATTCGAAAAGAAAACATGGTTATGATTGCTTCGTCTTCTCATTCTTTTAGTAAAAGAACCAGCGTTCTAATGGAAGAGTTTGAGGGAGAGACCATTATTTTAACTGAGAGCGGCTGCCCTTATCGCACGCTTTTAGAAGAGATGATGCGCAGCAGCGGTATTCATATGCAATCGGTCATCTCGTTTAGCAGTCTTGAAGCGATTAAACAGTGCGTAGCGGATAATTTAGGTATTGCTCTTGTACCGGAAATAGCGGTAAAACAAGAGATGGAAAGCGGAAAATTGATTAAAATCCCGTTTGACCACGAAGAGTTTTATCTTTATTCACAGCTCATATTCAAAAAGAAAAAGTGGCTGACGGCACCCATTCAACAATTTATTTCACTTGTTCAAGAAGGTTATCAAAAATATTGATAATAGATATAGAGAATCTTCAATAATGATGAAGTTGTTTTCGTGCTACACTTTTTATAAAACATGAAACTAGAGGTGTAGAACATGAATATATTTTTGCAGCACAATCCTACAAAATTATACTTTGGAGAAAATCAAATTACGAAGCTATCGCAAGAGCTTGCTTCTTATCATAAACAAGTAAACGTTCTGTTAGTATATGGAGGAGGAAGTATCAAACGAAATGGCGTATACGACGAAGTGAAAGCTGAACTTCAGTCTATTAACGCGGTTGTTCACGAGCTGTCTGGTGTAGAACCTAATCCTCGTTTGACTACGGTAGCTAAAGGCGTTGACATATGTAAAAAAGAAAACATTGGTTTTCTCTTAGCCGTTGGGGGAGGAAGTGTAATCGATTGTACAAAAGCTATTGCAGCTGGAGCCGTGTATGAAGGAAATACATGGGATTTAATTACACGTAAAAAAGAGATTACAGATGCGCTTCCTTTTGGAACGGTATTAACACTTGCAGCAACAGGATCTGAAATGAATTCAACTTCTGTTATTACAAATTGGGAAACAAAAGAAAAGCTAGGTTGGACGTCTTCTCACGTATTTCCCGTCTTTTCTATCTTAGATCCGGCGTACACATTTTCAGTGCCGCGCGATCAAACCGTCTATGGAATTGTTGACAGTATGTCGCATGCGCTTGAACACTATTTTCATCGCACGGAAAATACGCCGATGATCGACGGCTTTATTGAATCTTTACTAAGAACGGCTGTACAAGAAGGTCCTAAGCTTCTTAAAGACCTGACTTCTTATAAGTATCGTGAAACGATGATGTATATCAGCACGACGGCGTTTAACGGAAGCTTAGCAAACGGAACGGACGGGGGAGACTGGGCTACTCATCGTATTGAACATGCTCTGTCGGCCGTATATGATATTCCCCACGGAGGCGGTCTCGCTATCTTGTTCCCTAACTGGCTGGAGCACGTTTTAAAAGAAGATCCTTCTCGTGTAAAACAATTGGCTGTAAACGTATTTGGCATTGATCCAGCGGGAAAAAGCGATGAAGAAACAGCAATGGAAGGAGCAAAAGCGCTTCGCACTTTCTGGAATGACTTAGGAGCCCCGAACAGCTTGCGTGACTATGATATTGATGATTCTGAATTTGATGCGATTGTTGAAAAGACCTTTGTAAAACCAGGTGTTGGAACTTATAAAGAGCTTGATTATGCGAGCGTTCGAGATATTCTAGAAAGATCCAAATAAAAAAGACGAGCTGCCTGCTCGTCTTTTTTATATGTACTCAATAATCCATTAGAAAATAAAGAAAAAGAAAAAAGCACAGCACGATGCATCCTGCTCCTACCGTTATTTCGGAAAATCCTTGAATAAACGTACTTTTAGGACTGCCTCCTTCATTTTGCAACTGAAATACACGTTTTCTTTTGCGCTCATGTACGATTACCAACGAACCAAAAGCAACCGATAATAAGGTAAAGAGCGGCACCGCGATTAAAAACAGCTTAATAGAATACGTCCAGTACGATATGTACAGCATATAATACATTGCGCCAGTACTCAGGGCAAAGAATGTTAAAGAAAATACAAACCACTTAGTAAAAGGGTTTTTGCTCATGAATTGTTCACTTCCTTATATCAAGTTCTTCTATGATCTAGATAATAAAAGCCGTCTACCATTTTACCAAAACTTTTTAGTACGTTCTATCGATTGTATCGATTGATCACGAACGCGTGCATATCGTTGGCCACGAAATTTTATCAAGAGGATTAGAAGAAGACGGAAGTATTATACCGCCTTTTAAAATGTTTGAAGCTGCTCAAATAAGAAATAAAACCTTCGCTCTTGACCGAGCCTGCCGCTTAGAAGTTGTAAAAAATGCTAGTATTATTGATCGTCAGCTGATTTTTATTAACTTTATTCCTACAGCAATATATAATCCTGAGCATTGCTTGGCATCTACATTTACGTTAATCCAAGAATTGAATATAAAACCCGAGCAAATAGTGTTTGAAGTGATTGAAACGGAGGATGTTCAAGATATTGAGCATTTAAAAAACATTTTGAATTATTATCGCTCCCACGGATTTAAATATGCTTTAGATGACGTAGGAGTTGGTTATAACACGCTGAATCGGCTTTTAGAAGTGGAGCCTGACATCGTGAAATTGGCATTTGAATTCACAAACGGAGTCAGTAAGAATGAGAAACAGAAAAAAGTGGCCCAAGAGATGTTAACTATCACCCATAGAATGGGGGCGAAGGCTCTTGCAGAAGGGGTAGAAACAGAAGAAGATTTAAAATGCCTGATAGAGATGGGCTATGATTTGTTTCAAGGGTATTATTTTGCAAAGCCTCATCCTGAACCGTTAAAAGAGATTCATTCTATTTACGTTTAGTAACAAAAAGCAGAAGAAGAGCAACTTCTGCTTTTTGTATGAATGAAAGTAAGAATACTCAAAAAATAAACAATTCACTTTCATTTTGCTAAATAGTTTACAGAGAAAGGGAAGTGCTATAAGATGATAAATATTAATTCTTAGTATTTCTATCAGAAAAGGAGTGGATGATTTGGCACAAACGTTGCACTCATCATATAAATCGAAGTCAACCACTGTTGTAACAGAATTAAGCCCTATGCAAAAGCCATTATTTGCAGGAGGGGTTATAGCAGCAGTTATTTTGCTTCTTGCGATTGTGCTCACGACTAACTGGACGCAAGGTGTGTTATTTATTATTGGCCTAGCGTTAGGGATGACGCTTCTGTACGCACGCTTTGGCTTTACATCAGCATTTCGCCGACTGGTATCTGTCGGAAATGTTCAAGGTTTACAGGCGCATATGCTTATGCTAGCGATTGCTTCAACGCTGTTTGCTATCATTTTAAGTACAGGCTTTAGCTTTACAGGCGTAACGCCAAAAGGATATGTTTCACCTGTAGGAGTCAGCGTGATAGTTGGTTCGTTTATGTTTGGAATTGGCATGCAGCTAGGAAATGGATGTGCCTCAGGAACGCTGTATTCGTTAGGCGGCGGCTCTTCTTCCATGATTTTAACGCTTTTATCCTTTATTGTAGGTTCTATGTTCGGGGCGTATCATTTGCCATTTTGGCAAAAACAACCTTCGCTTCCCCCTATTTCATTAGCTGAATCGACAGGCCTTGGTTATTTTGGTGCTTGGATTGTACAGCTTATCGCGTTCGCAGCGATTTACTGGATTACGATTCAAATTGCGAAAAAGAAAAATCCGCCTATGATGAAGCAGCTTCCTACGACAAAAGGGTGGAAAAAGATCATTCGCGGCTCTTGGCCTCTATTTACTGCGGCGATTGTGCTGGCTGTATTAAATGCATTGACGCTGGCTGTAAGAGGAAATCCTTGGGGCATTACTTCTGCCTTTGCTTTATGGGGCGGAAAAGCGATGATGGCAGCTGGAATAGATGTATCAAGCTGGGGATTTTTCCAAGGTGCAAATGGAGAAGCGCTAACGCAAAGTGTATTAGCGGACTCTACTAGCGTGTTAAACTTTGGGATCATCCTCGGAGCTTTCATTTCAGCGACGGCGCAAGGAACGTTCAAACCAGGGAAAATTAAGCCCGGCGTCGCAGGAGCAGCTGTTGTTGGCGGCCTTTTAATGGGGTATGGTGCGCGTCTTGCTTTTGGCTGTAACATCGGCGCTTACTTTGGCGGCATTGCCTCATTTAGTCTTCACGGATGGGTATGGATGGTTATGGCGATGCTTGGCACAGGCGTAGCACTATTTATCCGACCGTTATTTGGACTCAAAAACCCTAAATCTAATGATTCGATTTGTTAAGTGTAGATAAAACCTTCTTTGCATGAGCAAAGGAGGTTTTTATTTTAGGTGATGTTTGGAATCGCTGTGCTATTTTGTGAATCACTTGAAGTTTAGTACAGCTCATCAGTTTTCTCCGCAGCGTTTGCGCTACTTTTCTCTTAGCTAAAATCTCTTGTTCTAACCCAAAAAGAATATAAAAACTTCCTTTTTTTATGAAATTTTCACTTATTTTGCCGATATAACAGGAAGATTGTATGTATTTGGCGAAATGTACATTAAACACCATGTCCAAACACAGTTATTAAAACGTAAAAAGGGGTTTTAACGTTACATGAACAAGTATTTAAAAAAAGCTGTTATTTATGGAAGTTTGTGTTTTTTACTGGGAGCATGCGGAGGAGCAGGAGAACAAACATCTTCTGAACCACAGAAAAAAGAAGAAGCTGTAAAATCTAAAGAAGCTGTAAAATCTAAAGAAGCGACAAAAAAAGAAAAAAAAGAGGGCATTAATACAACCATTAAAATTAGCGCAGCGGGAGATTTTACTTTAGGGAATGATGAAAGCTTCAGCTATGATTCTACTTTTAATGACGTAGCGGCAAGAAATGGCCTTCCGTATTTTACGCAAAATGTAAAGTCGATTTTTGAACAAGATGATTTAACAACGGTTAACTTAGAAACGACGCTGACAAATGCGACCGAAAAAGCAAGTAAAACATTTCGTTTTAAAGGTGACCCTTCTTTTGTGAATATTTTAAAACAAGGAAGTATTGAAACCGTTAACTTAGCTAATAATCATACACGTGATTATTTACAGCAAGGATATGATGATACAAGAGAGAACTTAAAGAAAAGCGGAATAGGCTATTTTGGCTATGAAGATACATACATCACAACGGTAAAAGGAGTCAAAGTAGGATTGCTTGGATATCCGGGCTGGGATGACACCAAAGAAATAAGAAGTCAGATTAAAGACGGAATTAAGTCTTTAAAAGAAAAAGGCGCTAAAATTATCATTGTGCATTTTCACTGGGGATCTGAGCGACACTATGTTCCTGATACAGCGCAGCAAGCATTGGCGAAATATACAATTGATAACGGAGCAGACTTGATTTTAGGTCATCATCCTCACGTTGTTCAAGGAATTGAAGAGTACAAAGATAAATTTATTGTCTATAGCTTAGGAAACTTTATGTTTGGCGGAAACAAAAATCCAAGTGATAAAGATACATTTGTATTTCAGCAGACGTTTACGATTAAAGATGGAAAGCTAACGACTAATAAAGACATCAACGTCATTCCATTCCGTATTTCTTCCACAACGGCGCGAAACGACTACCGACCTACGCCTTTAACAGGAGCGGAAAAGGACCGAGTGAAAAATAAACTGATTGATGTCTCCAATCAAATCAAACAGGAAAAATGGACGGTTTACGATGAAGATAGTAAATGAAGCTCTCAGCATTGAGAGCTTTTTTTTATAAAATAAAGCGAAAATAACCAAAAAAATGATATAATGTAAAAAAATAGATTAAAGGTGGAATTATGGTTAATATAGGTGATATTATTTTTCAAATTCTTATGCTGCTTATCCTGATAGGAATAGCAGGAGTAATAATTGCATTTATTATAGGCTTAAAAAGGTTGATTCAAAAGCAGGGGGCAAATGAAAAAAGGCTTCAGCGCATGGAGCAAAAGTTAGATGATATGCTGAAAAACAAAGAGTCTTGACTATACAGAAGCACTGTCAATCCATCAGTGCTTCTGCACTTGACATTTTATAAAAAAGCAGTAAGATATGTATACATCATTCATATAGGGAGGAAGTTACATGGCAAAGTCAAAAGCAAAAAAAATGCGTGATAAAATGACGCGTGAAGGAAAGCGAAATCCAGAATTAAACCGCAGCCTGTTTGTATTTGCAGACATGGACACGCGCAAAACCAAAACAAAGAAGGAAAAACTTCAGCACCAGCATACAAAACATAAAAAACGATTATCAGACGGAGCGTACAGTACCGGAGATGATCGTTTTTTTATTGCGTTTCATACATCTGCAAAATGAAAAAAGAGCTTTTTGACTATCCATCTTCACTTTGCCCAAACATTTTTACTGTAAACTTTCAGAAAAAACCCTTATGATAGGAAAAGAAGGGGATGAACTAAGAATGCTTACGATTGAAAAAGTACCTAAAAACCAAGCGGGCGTTTTGCAAAATTTGTATTCTCTTTATCTCCACGATTTATCTGCGTATACACCTTCTTTAGATATTCGCGAAGATGGAGCTTTCCATTTTGAAGAGCTGCCTCTGTTTTGGAAAGTAGAAGGCCTCTCGCCATACTTTATTAAAGTAGATGATAAGCTGACGGGCTTTTTTTTACTTCTTGAACAGCCCGCACTTCAGCAAGAAGCAGATTACTGCATCAATGATTTTTTTATCTTAAACAAATACCGAGGGCAGGGCATCGCTTCCAAAACGATAAAAGACATTTTCTCTCATCGAAAAGGAACATATATGATTATTGAGCTTGCAGGCAATAAGCGGGCTATTTCATTTTGGAAACATATTTATAAAAGCTTACATATTTCCTTTCAAGAAAAGAAAATTGAACTTGACGGAGAGCCAACTCTTATTCAAACATTTAGTGTGTAAAACCCTTCTGAAAAACGGAAGGGTTTTTATTAAACTAAATATTAACAATTTTCAACAAATTATGTATAATTAAAGATGCTTGTCGACATTTATTCACAGGAGTATTCCTGTAAAGGAGGAGTAAAATGAAAGCGTTATCTAATTTCTTTACGGCGCTTGTGCAGCGTTTTTTACCTGATCCGTTTGTGTTTGCTTTAATCCTGACGCTGATTTTATTTGTATCAGGTATTGTTTTTACTCCTCACGGGCCGATTGAAATGGTTCAGTTTTGGGGAAGTGGATTTTGGAACCTTTTGGCATTTGCGATGCAAATGAGTTTAGTGCTTGTCACGGGACATGCGCTTGCCAGCTCGCCGCTTGTAAAGAAGTGGCTTGTGAACATAGCACTGTTAGCCAAAACTCCGGCGCAAGGGGTAATTCTTGTCACGCTTGGCGCAGCTATGGCCTGTATGATTAACTGGGGGTTTGGCTTAATTGTAGGTGCGCTGTTTGCGAAAGAAGTAGCGAAACGCGTGCCGGGATCTGATTACCGGTTTTTAATTGCCTGTGCCTACATAGGGTTTTTAACATGGCACGGAGGCTTGTCAGGTTCGATTCCTCTTGTCGCTGCTACACCTGGAAACCCAATGGAAAAAACGGCTGGACTTATTCCGCTGTCAGACACGATTTTTACAGGCTACAACTTATTTATTACCCTCGCATTATTAATTGTCCTTCCTATTATGACAAGACTGATGATGCCGACGGGAAAAGAAGTGGTAGAAATTGATCCAAGACTGTTGGCAGAAGATGAAATGGCTCCGGCTACAGTTGTTGAGACATCTTCTTCTAAGCCAACATTTGCTGTACGCATGGAGAACAGCAGGTTTTTAAGTCTGACGATTGCGCTGCTTGGGTATTCATATTTAATTTATTATTTTGCTACAAACGGCTTTAAAATGGATATTAACACAGTGAATTTATTATTTTTCACGACGGGTATTTTGCTTCACCGCACGCCTTTATCCTATATGAATGCCGTTTCTAATGCTGCGAAAGGAACCGCTGGGATTGTGATTCAGTTTCCATTCTACGCAGGTATTCAAGGCATGATGGAGCTATCAGGCTTAGGCGGGAAGCTAACGAACGCATTTATCTCGATTTCAAATGAAACGACATTTCCGTTTCTTGCGTTTTTAAGTTCTGGCGTTGTGAACTTTTTTGTTCCGTCAGGAGGAGGACACTGGGTTGTACAAGGACCTTTTATTATGCCGGCAGCTGAACAGCTCGGCGTAGATCCGGGAGTCGCTGCGATGGCCATTGCCTACGGAGAAGCATGGATGAATATGGCGCAGCCGTTTTGGGCACTGCCTGCACTAGCTATCGCAGGGCTCGGAGCACGCGATATAATGGGCTACTGCGTGACGACCTTAATTGTATCAGGCTTTATTTTTGCTATAGGACTAACGTTTTTCTAATACGAAAAGGTCAGCTGAAAAGCTGACCTTTTTTCATTATTTTCTTCTTTCCAAGCGTATCTATCTACTTTATAAGCCAACTTCGCGGGCACTCCAGTCCCAAAATTCTTCTGCGAGCCGCTCATCTTTTGCTCTTGAAGAAGGGGGAGTCACGCGTTTTTTATAAAAGTAAGCGCCGCTAATATGCGTTACTTCAGGGCTGTCTGCTAAATAAATAGCCGTTTCAGCACCTTGAAGAGGTGTTAAAAAGAAAGGGCGAAGCACGGCGTGAACGCTTTTTCCGAAACCCGTTTGACGGTTAACGCCGATAGCGGTAGAAACGGCTCCGGGGTGAAGGCAATTTACGGTTACCGAAGTGTCTTTTAACTTTTTACTTAAATGGACCGTAAATAAGTTATTCGCTAATTTAGACTGCGAGTATCCTCGCCATATTCCGAATCCTGTTGTTAAGTGAGGGTTGTTGAAGTCTATTTTTCCAGCTTTATGAGCACCGGACCCAACGTTTATAATGCGTCCTTGCTGAGATTTTTTCAGCGGATCTAAAAGTAAATTAGTTAACAAAAAGTGACCCAAATGATTGACACCAAGCATCATTTCAAAGCTGTCTTGGGTTGTTTCACGCTTGATTGTCACCACGCCCGCGTTATTAATCAGCACATCAAGCACGCTGTAACGAGACGTAAAGTCTTCACTGAAAGCTCGGATACTGTCGAGAGAAGCTAAGTCACAGGTCATAAGAGATATGGAATCCGAGCCGCTTTGACGCTTCGCTTCTTCTAAAGCGGGATTTCCTCTTTCTTCATTTCGGCAAACCATAATGACTTCGAATCCTTTTTTGGCTAGTTCAATCGTTGCAGCCAGTCCCATTCCTGAGTTGGCACCCGTAATTAACGCTCGTTTTGCTGTCATGAGTATGTCCCTCCCAACTACATCTTTTTTCTAGTGTATAAGATAAGAAGATACGTCGTCCACTTCTAGCTTTTTCTTTTATTTCTTTCATGTTTTAAAAAAGGGCGTAAAATTTGCACAGAAGAGAAAATGTTGCACAAAGGTCAATATTTTACACCCTACTCGTCAATTAAAGCGGTTTCATAAATAGCGGATTTCGCTAAAATAAGACATAGGGAGGTGCTAGTAAGATGAATAGCCAAAGTAAATTACAGGAGACAGAATATGTTCCTTTAGAGCAAGAACTTAAAAGAGAACCATCGATTAATACGAAAAAACGTAAAAATTTGAAAAATGTAGGTTTATTTGCACTATTTGTAGGGCCCGCACTTTTAGCGTTTTGTGTGATTGTACTTATACCATTTTTTACAGGGATTTATTACTCATTTACAGACTGGAACGGAGTAAATGGTACGATTAACTGGGTGGGACTTGATAACTTTAAGTACTTGTTCACCGAAGATAAGCAGTTTCAGCAATCGTTTTGGATCACAACAAAATATACGGTCGTTGCGATTATCTTAACGAATGTGGTTGGATTCGTGTTAGCAATCCTTGTTACTCAGATGTTAAAAACACGAAACATTTTACGTACGGTTTTCTTTATGCCGAATTTAATTGGCGGACTTTTACTAGGATTTGTATGGCAGTTCATTTTCGTAAAAGGATTTGCATCTATCGGACAAATTACGGGAATCTCGCTTTTTGAACTTCCTTGGTTGGGAGACGCAAAAACAGCATTTTGGGGCATCGTGATTGTAAGTGTATGGCAAGGAGCAGGCTATATCATGCTTATTTACACAGCAGCACTGCAAAACGTACCGCAAGAGCTGATTGAAGCAGCAAAAATTGACGGAGCAAGCAGATGGCAAATTCTTCGTCATATTACAATTCCAATGGTAGCGCCGGCAGTAACGGTTTGTTTATTCTTAACGATTTCATGGTCATTCAAAGTATTTGATGTCAACTTATCATTAACAAACGGTGGTCCATTCAAATCAACAGAAATGTTAGCGCTTAACATTTATACAGAAGCATTTGTTAATAACAGATACGGTCTAGGTGAAGCAAAAGCCTTAATTTTCTTCATCGTCGTAGCAGCGATTACGATTATTCAAGTAACATACACGAAGAAGAAGGAGGTTGAATCGTAATGGGAAACAAATATACGAGCAAAACCTTTATTGTTGAAATTTTAGCGGTCCTGCTTGGACTTGTGTTCTTGGTTCCCTTTTATTATGTGCTTTCAAACTCGTTGAAGTCATTTGCAGAAATTTTGTCAAACACATCGGCACTGCCAACAACGATTCAGTTTCAAAACTTTGTTAATGCATTCAACCAAATGAATTACTTAAAAGTGCTTAGCAACTCGCTAATCATTACAGTCATCAGTAACGCAGTTCTAGTCATCTTCTGTTCAATGGCAGCTTACATGCTGGTTCGAACAAAGAAAAAAATCAGCAGCATTATCTTTATGGCATTCGTAGCGGCAATGGTTATTCCGTTTCAATCTATCATGATTCCGCTTGTAAAAGTAGCAGGAAACTTAAATCTGTTAAACAGCATTTGGGGTATCGTGATTATGTACTTAGGCTTCGGTTCTGGTATGACGATTTTCTTATACCACGGATTTATTAAAGGAATTCCAGTCGAGCTAGAAGAAGCGGCAATCATCGACGGATGCTCGCGTCTAGGCGTATTCTGGAGAATTGTATTCCCGTTATTAAAGCCAATTACAGTAACCGTAGTTATCTTAAACAGCCTATGGATTTGGAATGACTTCTTACTTCCGTCTCTTGTTCTGCAAGATCCTGAACTAAGAACGATTCCGCTTGCGACATTCTTCTTCTTTGGTCAGTATACAAAGCAGTGGGATTTAGCACTAGCAGCACTTGTGATCAGTATTATTCCGCTATTAATCTTCTTCTTTGCAATGCAAAAACACATTGTTAAAGGAATTACAAGCGGTTCAATTAAATAATAGTATCGGCAACAGGGCTGGTTTTGAGGCTGAGGCGTCAAAACCAGCAGCAAATAGGGAGGAACGGAAAATGGCATTTAAAATGAAAAAATGGCCTTTAGCAGTAGGTGTTTTATCGGCTACGCTTTTATTTTCAACTGCGTGTTCAAACGAAAGCGCATCTGGTAATAAAAAAAGCGGCGGAGATCAAGTGGTAGTAGATGTATTTCAAGGAAAAGTAGAAATTGCTGATCAGCTAAAAGCTCTAACTGATCAATACACAAAAGAACATCCAAACGTAAAATTTAATATCCAAACGGTGGGTGGAGGAGCTGACGGTGCAGCTGCTTTAAAAGCGCAGTTTGCTTCAGGCAATGCACCTGACCTTTTCACAAACGGCGGATATCAAGAGGCAAAAACGTGGAAAAATAAATTAGAAGATTTATCCGATCAGCCTTGGATTGATGACGCGTACGAAAACACACTTACACCAATGACGATGGACGGTAAAGTATATGGACAGCCAATCAGTCTTGAAGGCTATGGATTTACATATAACAAAAAACTGTTCAAAAAAGCAGGCATTAAAGAACTGCCAAAAACGTATTCAGAATTAGAAGCAGCGGCTAAAAAGCTGAAAGCTGCCGGCATTACGCCATTTTCTATCGGCTACGGCGAGTGGTGGGTGCTTGGAAACCACGGCTTAAATATTCCATTTGCCAGTCAAAAAGATCCCGATGCATTTATTAAAGGATTAAATGACGGCAGTGCGAAAATCGCAGGAAATGAGCAGTTCAAACAGTATGTAAAGCTGCTTGATTTAACAGTAAAATATGGAAACAAAAATCCTTTAACGACGGACTACAACACGCAAGTAACAAAATTTGCGAACGGTGAAGCAGCGATGATTCAGCAAGGAAACTGGATTCAGCCAATGCTTGATAAAATTACGCCGAACATGGATGTAGGCATTTTACCTATGCCGCTAAGCGACGATGCGGCTGTAGCTGACAAGCTTGCAATCGACGTTCCAAGCAACTGGGTTATTCACAAACAAGCACCAGCGGCAGATAAAAAAGCAGCAAAAGACTTCTTAAACTGGATGGTCACATCTAAAGAAGGCCAAAAAGCGTTAGTAGAAGACTTTAAGTACATTCCAGCCTTTAAATCAATTGAAGCAAAAGACATCGGACCTTTAGGCGAAGAACTTCTTAAATATTCTAAGGATCAAAAAACGATTCCTTGGGAATGGACAAAGTTCCCTGAAGGCGTAACGCAAAAATTCGGAGCGGATGTACAAGAATACATCGGCGGCCAAACATCTGAAGATGAGCTATTAAAATCATTAGATAAAAGATGGGCTGAATTGAAGTAATAGAAAAGACAACCTTGGGGTTGTCTTTTTTTTGTGGGTACACAAACCAGAAACATAGCTGTATTTATCTAAAAAAAAAAAGGCGGCAGAATTTATGTGTTCTGCCGCCTTTCTGCGTTATCACTTAACTTCTTGGCCAAAGCATAACGGCTACGCCAATTAGACACACAAGTCCGCCAATCCAATCATATGTATCGGGCATTTTTTTATCAACCCACCACGCCCAAAACAGGCTTAAAACAATAAAAATGCCGCCGTAAGCTGCATATACACGTCCAAAGTCCGGAAACGACTGCCACGTAGCAATGACGCCGTACAGCACCAAAGCAATACCGCCCAGCAGCCCTAACCAGCTTGATGCTCCTTCGCGCAGCCACTGCCAAATCAAATAGCCGCCGCCAATTTCAGCGAGACCCGCTAGGATAAAAAGAAAAATCGCTTTAATCATAAACTATACTCCTTATATCATCATTTCTTCTCTTTATTCTATCTTACTTTTTTCGTTTGATGGACCATTTGTTCGTTTTAAATAAGTGTACTGGAAAGCATTCCTTTATCAATTTGTCTTCAAACCTGCTAAACTATTAATAGTATGAATTCATTATAAAACGTTTGTAAGAGTACAAAGAGTCATCCAATTATTGATGCTCAGCGCACTTTTACAAAAGGTAGAAGTTAGTAGTAAAGGGACTATTTAAAAGAATAAAACGTTTAACAGTATAAAGCAGTAAAAAGAATGCAGATATAGGGGTTTGGTAAAATGAGTTTAGATCATAAAGTGATACGCATTGAGCTGCCTACGCCATTTCCAATTGGACCAGTGAATGTGTTTTTATTAAGAGCAGACAAGTTAACGTTAATTGATGCAGGGATGAAAACCAAAGAAGCGTGGAATGTTTTTGAAGAGGCGCTTCGTAAAGAAGGATATAAAGTAACAGATATTGAACAAGTTATTCTTACTCATCAGCATCCGGATCACACTGGATTTTTAGAATGGCTGCCGAGTGATATACCGGTTTACGGTCATAAGCTTGTGGAGCCTTGGATTTACCAAGATGAAGAGTTTGTTCAGCAGCATAATGAGCTATACCGTAATTTCCTTATCGAGTTTGGAGTCAGTGATGATGTAATGGATACATGGCTTCGTAAAGCAACGGCTGCAATTCAAGTATATTCACCTAAAGGGCAGAAGCTAGCAGGGTATTTGAAAGAAGGAGATACACTTCCGTATGCGAGTGAGTGGGAAGTAATTGAAACGCCGGGACATTCCTTAACTCAGCTGATGTTTTACAATCGCAAAGAAAAAGTCGCGTTTGGCGGAGATCATATTTTGCCAAAAGTACCGTCCAACCCATATTTAGAGCCAACCATTCAAAATCCTAAGCCAAAGCCGCTATTGGACTACTTGGCGTCTCTTGAAAAAACGTTGAACTACGACATTGATTTGATTTATAGCGGTCATGGTGAACCGCTTAATGACATTCATTCTTTAATTATGGAACGTATTCAAAAGCAGCATAAATGGGCGCTGCGCGTGTTACAAGCAATGGGGGAAGGAAAGAAAACAACGCTTGAAGTCAGCGCTGCTTTTTTCCCGGATATGTATCAAAAAGCACCCGACTTTATTTTCTCAGAAGTGTACGGCCAGCTTACGTATTTAGAGAAAGAAGGATACGTTGAATTAACAAAAAATGAAGAAGGCGTCTTGCTGTGGGAAACTACACGTGTGCTTGCTCCTCAGTCATAACATAAAAAAACCAGCTTCTTTAAAGAAGCTGGTTTTGTCTGCTTATAGTGAATGCAAGCGCTCAATGCGTTTTTCAAGCGGCGGGTGAGTAGAGAATAAGCGAGAGAACTTTTCTTTACCGCTAATTTTAAAAGCAGCAATGGATTTTTGACGGTCATCTACTAATGAAGTAGTATGACGAAGCGATTCTAACGCATAAATCATTTTTTCCTTGCCGCCGAGTTTAGCTGCAAGCTCATCGGCCTTAAATTCACGTCTTCTTGAATGCCAGAAGATAATCGGGCTGCTTAAGATACTAAAGAGAATCTCAAATACAATCGATGTAAGGAAATAAACAACCATCGCAAACTCTTCTCGCACAAAGTTTGACACCGCTTTGGCTACTAAACGAGAGAAGAAAATAACGAATGTATTTAATACTCCTTGCAGAAGCGTAGTTGTGACCATATCACCGCTTTTAATATGCGCTATTTCGTGAGCGATAACGCCGCTGATTGCATCGCGGTCCATACGTTCAAGCATTCCGCTTGAAACTGCAACAAGCGAGCGTCTTTTACTTGGCCCAGTTGCAAAAGCATTAACTTCCGCTGAATGATAAATTCCGACCTGAGGCATTTTTCTTAATCCTGCAACAGATGCAAGTCGGTGCGTTTCTTCGAGAACAAATCGTTCGTATTCACCTTGAGGGGAACGTTCATCAATAACTTGAACACCCATCATCCACTTTGCCATCATGCGGGACATCATAAGAGAAATAATGGCGCCGCTGAAGCCGGCAATTACGCTAAATGCCAGCAGGCCGCCGTAACCGCTGCTTCCCATATAGCTTTGAACACCTAATAAAGATGTAATCGTTGTGATTGTAATTAATACTAAAATATTAACGAAAATAAACAGTGAAATTCGTTTTAGCACAAGTCTTCCTCCTTTAACTAATACGTGCATGATAGGTATACGGTTGGAGGAGAGAAAAGGTTTCATTTATTTATTCAAAGTTATTAAAAAGGTTATTATGCTAAGTTATTAAATAGTAAATATCAAATTACAAAATGAGATACAAAAAGTAGCGGGATGTATGATTTACTTTATAATCAAGAGCATTTTTTAAAAGAAATTTTATAATTTACGTCTATCTTAGGACGAGAAGTACTAAAATAATAAAAAAAGGTGTTCAAATCATGAACACCTTTTTAGTAAAAATATTTAAAGATTAATAGTAAATAACTTTATTACGTTTAAAAATTAACCTTTGGTTCTGTACCTAATTTAATACGTTTGAAGTTTTTAATATGTTTCCATGTAATGAAAACAAAAATAACGGCTGCAAATACCATTAATACTACATCGCCTACATAAATTGATGCTAAAAAGGCAACCAATGCGCCAATAGGTGAAGATAAGGATACGTATTTAGAAATTTTGAGAGAAATTAAAAAAGCAAGAATCCCTAGAATGAAAGCTAATGGTGAAAATGCAAGGAATACACCAGCTGCAGTCGCTACAGATTTTCCTCCTTTAAACTTTGCAAAAACCGGATAGCTATGTCCAAGAATAGCGATAAATCCAGGGACAAGCATATGCAAGTGACTATTCATCATAAGCGGTAAACAGACAGCTAGCGAACCTTTTGCTATATCGCCGATCAATACTATAATACCTGCTTTCTTTCCTAAAGTGCGAAAGGTATTAGTAGCTCCTAAGTTACCGCTCCCGTGCTTGCGAACATCGGTTTTGTAAAATCCTTTTCCAATCACTAAAGCAAAAGGAATTGATCCAATGAAATAAGCTAATAAGATAATTATGGCGTTTGTTAGTATGTTCATTATTGGCACCTCAAATTGTGTTGTTATTATTCATTTTATAGCAAGATATCAAGAGTAAAGTTTATTTTGTTTCTGAACACTTCTATCAGTATGTAATGCTTCCCAGGGAGTAAATTGTGGTTTCTTAAATAGTGGAAGGTAGCTTTTATATGGATAGAGGGTGCTGGCTGTTTCGGTAGAGTATGTGTAAATTCAACTGTATTTTTAGCGGGATAACTTCATGACTTTATGCTAAGATGTTTTTGAATTTTCAAGCCTTCCTACGTATTAGGACGAATCCACATGTCCATTATAAATATGTAAAAAAAGAAAAGAGAGTAGGCGGAAAGGCAAAAATAAAAAACTTGCTACAACACCAGCGAAGTTTTTTGCGCATAAGCCGTTCTGATTTTTTCTACAAAATAAAGAACTTGTAATACAATTTTTAAAATATAACATAAATGTTTAAGGATTAAAAGATATTTTGGGTATATTGTATTAGAAGGAATGTCTTTTAATATTTTTTTATAAAAAATAAGACAAATAAATTAACAAATCAAAAAAAATATAATAGAATGTAAAACAGTGTTTCGAAATATTAACTTCTTAAAGTTGAAAGGGGTTCTGCACTTGTTGTGGACAGATATCAAAGAACGAGAAGTAGTTATGTACAAAAACTGCCAGGCGAAAATTTTAGAAAAAAAAGGGCCGAATAAAATAGTCGTTCGAAATCTAGAATTCCCGGAAAAAGGGGATTGGATATCAGCCGAGCTTGATTTTGAAGCTGTTGAAAAATTTGAGAAGAGTCGAGAACACTAATAATAAAAACATTTTATAATCCTTTTATTTGTTATATAAGAAAAAGCCGAGCTTACATTTTGAGTTCGGCTTTTTTTGTTTATATCTAATTCGCTCTCTTTATGAAGAGCTCCTCGTTATTACATGTAAAACGACGCTTTTCCTCTCATTTATTTTCCACTATTAAACTATTTCTACATAAAAACTTATTTTCGTTTGGGACTATCAGCCTATTTTAGCAGGCGTATTTTTGCCGCTTTTTTCATATACAAACGTTCAGAAACAAAACTTTTGTGCATACATTGAAGACAAAGGGGGAGGATACAATGGGAAAAGCAAGTCGTATATTGAAATGGGTCAGCGGAGGTTTAGAGGCTCTTTGGGGGATTCCCCTCTTAGGCGGCACCTTGGTTATAAGTCTAGCCTACACGCCGCTCATTCTAATGCTCGCATTGCATATTGTAGGTTTAGTATTTGTCATTAAAACAAACAAAGTTCGGACAGGGCATATCATGGGAATTGTCTGTTCCGCTATTGCCTGGATTCCTGTGGTCGGTATGATCATGCACATTTTAACGGCTATTTTCTTACTGATAGAAGCAGCCAAAGATAACGAGCTATCTGAAGACGCAGCATAAAAGAAAAGCCGCCTGATTTTTAGGTGGTTTTTTGTATTTATTAACAAAGACCTGTAGGCTCTCTTGTTTTGGAAAATCCTTTATATGTTAGAATATTAGAAGTATTTTCTAAAAAAGGGGGTAAACATAATAGACAAAGTAAATCAAAAAAACAAAAGACTTTTTACAGCAGGACTCATATTAGTCGCTCTTGTAAGCTTTATATTTTTACTATGGAGTAAAGGATGGGTAATTCCTAATGCGATAAGTGCCAATCGCTATGATGTAAAAGGCGTAGACGTATCTTCTTATCAAGGGGAGATTGATTGGAGTGTGCTGAGTAAACAAGATATTCAGTTTGCTTTTATAAAAGCAACGGAAGGAAGTTCATTTCAAGATCCTTTATTTAAACAAAACTGGGAACAAGCAAATCGGAAAAACATGCGGATCGGAGCTTATCATTTTTTTAGCTACGATAGCAAAGGTTCCACACAAGCGGCTAATTTTATCAAAGCGGTCTCTCTTAAAAATAACGATTTGCCTCCAGTGATTGATGTAGAATTTTACGGAGATAAAAAACAAAACCTTCCGTCTCAGAAACATGTATACAAGGAGCTTTCTAGCATGATTAAACGTCTTGAATCTCATTATGACAAGCGCGTCATTCTTTATACGACGCCTAAAGCGTATGACTTGTATATTAAAAACAGATATCCTGAGTGTGATATTTGGATTCGCGATGTTGTGAAAAAGCCTACTCTTGAAGAACAGAAGAAATGGACGTTTTGGCAGTATACGGACAAAGGGCGGTTAAGCGGCTATAAAGGTAAAGAAACGTTTATTGATTTAAATGTGTTTAACGGAAACAAAGCAGAATTTGAAAAATACTAGTTTACTAGAAAGGTAAGAGATGGAGGAAAAAATAATGCCTACTTACAACAAGCTAGTGCGAGATAAAATTCCCACGATTATTGAACAAAGCGGAAAAACCTTCAAATCACGCGTGCTCCAGCGAGAGGAATATCAACATGAGCTGACGAAAAAGGCAAAAGAAGAGCTTCAAGAGTACATAGAAGCCCAAACGCATCAAGAGGCTATTGAAGAGCTTGCAGATTTACTGGAAGTTATGCACGCGCTAGCAGCTGTGCACGGGGCCACGCCAGAACAACTTGAGAAAGTGCGTGAGGAGAAGGCGAAGGAGCGCGGGAAGTTTGATGATCGGGTTTATTTAGTGGAAACAGAGGAAGTGTAGTTTGATGGTGCAATAGTGGAGGGAGCGAGCGGTGGCAGGTGAGTTTTAATTTAAAAGTAGGAGAAATAAAAAAAGCTTATTTAACAGAACAAGAAATTTGGAAGATCATTAATCAATTTTTCGCTAATGGTCACTTTACCACAACGTATAAATATGGATTAATGAAAGCTTTAATTGAAAACCTATATAACGTTGACAATCGGTTAGTACTCACGTTTGATCAAGTGTATTTTTCATTTGCTAAAATATATTGGAATTTGGTTATTCATCATGATTTAAATCAATTAAATACACACAATAGACAAGCTGGAATTCAAAAAGAGCTAAAGGAATTTCAGTTAATGCATGGTGTCCCCAATAAAGTAGTATTTGATCGTTTACCAAGTAATCTTCAATTGCAGTTAGTAGAAAGAACTAAAAAAGTGGGGGCGAGGTATGTAGTAGGGGTGTTATACGGAGATATGGAAGGTTCTATTTATGAGTTTGATAAAAGAACAGAATACATAAAGTTTAATAGCAGTATGTATATTTTTTTACAAAAATATAGACAAATTGTTACTCATTTAACCAATTATCATTTGGCGAAATTTTTAGAAAAGCATAATGACAAAAATAAGTTAGATGATGTCTTATTGAAAGTGGAAAATATTTCAAAACACGAATCGCTGCATGCATTCTATAACATACTTTGGAAATACGAAACAAAAGAATGTTTTTATTGTGGAAAACGTCTTTCTGATAAACGCATCGCTACTCATGTAGATCATTTTATTCCATGGAGTTATATCCAATCAGATAATATGTGGAATTTAGTGTTAAGCTGTCAAAGTTGCAACACAAAAAAGAGCAATAAACTTGCTAAGAGTGTATACCTCGAGAAGATGTTTGTTCGTAACGATAATCTTAAATTAACAGCAGTTCACAATGATTTTAACTATTATTCGGAGCGTAAGTTAGAAGCTCTTTATGAGTATGCTGGAATGAATGGATACGTAGAAAACTGGTCTCCTTAACCCCAAGTATTTGTCTTTTCATCTCAGTTACAAAATCCCCTCTTGAAATTTTGTTCACCAAACAAGTAAACTAAAGATATAAGTTTGGTAAAATAGGGATAAGAAATTCATGAGGTAAGGGAGAACAAATCGATGGAGATGGATCAAGAGAAATTTAATAAAGTGATTGAAGCGGCAAGGATGTATTATATTCTTGATTATAATCAAAGTGAAATTGCAAAAAAGCTTGGTGTATCAAGGCCTACGGTTTCTCGATTGCTGCAGACAGCAAAAGAAGAAGGCATTGTTCAAATTAAAATTGTGGATTCATCTATCAATAGTGAAAAATTGTCTTCTCAGCTTGAACAAAAATTCAATTTAAAAAAAGCAATCGTCACACCGGTGCCTCAATATGAAAATCACATTATTAAAAGTCATCTAGGCGTGGCAGCAGCTGACTATCTCTATGACATCGTAAAAGATGGAGACATTATTGGGGTGACGTGGGGAACAACTCTTTATCAAGTGGCCATCGATTTAAAACAAAAGTATGTGAATGACGTGCAGGTTGTGCAGTTAAAAGGCGGAGTAAGCCATTCGGAAACGAGCACGTATGCTTCTGAAATTATGTACTTATTTGGAAAGGCATACAATACGCCTCCTATGCATCTTCCTCTGCCTGTAATTGTCGATCACGTAGTAGTCAAAAAAGCAATGGAAACGGATCGTCATATTAAGCGCATTTTAGATTTAGGCAAACAAGCCAATATTGCCGTCTTTACTACGGGACCCATTAAAACCGATTCGCTGCTTTTTCAGCTTGGCTACTTTTCCGAACAAGATGTAGAGATGATTTCCTCGCGAGCAGTAGGAGACATTTGTTCACGCTTTTTTGATAAAGATGGACAAATTTGCAATGAAAGCCTGGATGAACGGACGCTTGGACTTGATTTGGAAGAACTAAAGAAGAAAGAGTACGCTATTTTAGTAGCCGGCGGCGATCAGAAAATTGACAGCATTTACGGAGCGCTGCAAGGAAAATTTGCAAATGTGCTCGTTACTGATCAGTTCACGGCGCGCTTTTTGTTAGATAAACAAGAGTAAGGGAGATGAAGACGCTGTTTTTTCAAGAGCAAAAGCTTCATCGGATTGAAATAGTAGAAGATAGTGTATCTTATTCGGCGTCATCTCTGCAGGCACAGCGAAATCGGTATCCTTTTCAAGCAGACGTTTCAAAAGACGGAGTGATTGCCAAAGGAACCACGGGCTATATCATTAAACGGTGGGGAAGAATGTATTTTTCTCCTTATGCTAATCAAAAAGGAATTGAACGGTTTATGCCGCCTGATCAGCCATACGTATTAATTCCTTATAAAAAGGTAAAGAATAAGTACCGAATCATGTTGTCATTTGTGATAAAAGCTGAAAAATAAGGGAAGACTTCTGAGTGCGGAAGTCTTTTTTTATTCACTAAAACAGCGGCTATAAATATTTTTGAACAAATGTAAATATATATGTTTACAATTGTTCAAAGCTATTATATAGTAAGGGTGTAAGTTGTTGAAAACGTTTTAGTGGATGCACAATATGCAGATACTTTTAGGGGGAAAACGTCATGAGAATGGTTGACTTAATTGAAAAAAAACGTAATGGACATGAATTAAATAAAGCTGAAATTGATTTTATTATTGAAGGTTATACAAAAGGGGATTTACCTGATTATCAGCTATCGGCATTTGCGATGGCAATTTACTTTCAAGGAATGACACAGGAAGAACGCGTGAATTTAACGCAAGCAATGGTTGAATCAGGCGATCAAATCGACTTATCAAAAATTGAAGGTATTAAAGTAGACAAACACAGCACAGGCGGCGTAGGTGATACAACAACACTTGTATTAGGACCTTTAGTAGCTGCGGTTGATGTACCGGTTGCCAAAATGTCTGGCCGCGGCTTAGGACACACTGGCGGTACGATTGATAAACTTGAAGCAGTGCCTGGCTTCCACGTTGAAATTACAAACGAAGAATTCATTCGTTTAGTAAATACAAATAAAATTGCCGTTATCGGTCAAAGCGGAGACTTAACGCCAGCGGATAAAAAACTTTATGCGCTTCGTGATGTAACAGCAACAGTTGATTCGATTCCGTTAATTGCAAGCTCAATTATGAGTAAGAAAATTGCAGCTGGAGCAGATGCAATTTGCCTGGATGTAAAGACTGGGAACGGCGCGTTTATGAAGAAGCTTGAAGACGCTGAAGAATTAGCAAAAGCAATGGTTGAAATCGGAAAAGGCGTAGGCCGAAACACAAAAGCAATCATTTCCGATATGAGCCAGCCTCTAGGTTTTGCGGTTGGTAATGCGCTTGAAGTGAAAGAAGCTATCGACACGTTAAAAGGCGAAGGACCTGAAGATCTAACAGAGCTTTGCTTAACGTTAGGAAGTCACATGGTTGTACTTGCTGAAAAAGCAAGCAGCTTAGATGAAGCGCGTGCAATGCTTCAAGAGGTAATTAAAAACGGAAAAGCACTAGAATCATTCAAAACATTCTTAAGCGCACAAGGCGGAGACGCTTCTGTTGCAGACGATCCGTCTAAATTACCGGATGCAGCGCACAAAATTGAAGTGCCAGCAAAAGAAGATGGATACATTTCAGAAATCGTTGCAGAAAAAATCGGCGTAGCAGCAATGAAGCTAGGTGCAGGACGCGCAACAAAAGAATCTGAAATCGACTTAGCAGTTGGTATCATGCTTAATAAAAAAGTTGGAGATTCAGTGAAAAAAGGCGACTCTCTTGTTACCATCCACAGCAACAGCGAAGATGTACAGGAAGTAATGGATATCGTTTATGATTCTTACAGCACGGTTGCTGAAAAAGTGGAAGCTCCAACGTTAATTTATAAAGAAATTCATTAAGAAGTAGAGAGGAAGAACAAAATGAGTCAAAACATTACGGGTATTATTGATCATACATTATTAAAAGCAGACGCAACAGAAGAGCAAATTACGGTTTTAGCACAAGAAGCAAAAGAATATTCATTCGCTTCAGTTTGCGTAAATCCAACGTGGGTAAAAAAAACAGCTGAGTTATTAAAAGATGCTCCAGAAGTGAAGGTATGTACGGTAATCGGTTTCCCTCTTGGAGCTACTACTTCAGCAGTAAAAGCATTCGAAACAACAAATGCAATCGAAAACGGTGCAGATGAAGTAGATATGGTAATTAACATCGGCGCGTTAAAAGATAAAAACTATGACTTAGTGCAAAGCGACATTCAAGCAGTAGTAGATGCTGCAAAAGGCAAAGCACTAGTAAAAGTAATTATTGAAACAGCTCTTTTAACTGATGAAGAAAAAGCAAAAGTTTCTGAGCTAGCTGTAAAAGCTGGAGCTGATTTTGTTAAAACGTCAACAGGCTTCTCAACAGGAGGCGCAACGGTAGAAGACGTAGCGCTTATGAGAAAAACAGTTGGACCGGATGTAGGTGTAAAAGCTTCTGGAGGCGTTCGAGGCTTAGAAGATGCAAAAGCAATGATTGAAGCAGGTGCAACACGTATTGGTGCAAGCTCTGGCGTATCAATTGCAAAAGGTCAATTAAGCAACTCTGATTATTAATAAATGACAGCAGGTTAGTACTAGCTAACCTGCTGTAAACTAAGCAAAGGATGATGACTGTGGAGCCAAAACAATTAATAGATGAAGCAATCGCAGCAAGCAAACAAGCACATGTACCATATTCTCATTTCCATGTTGGTGCAGCTCTTTTAACAACCGATGGGAAGATCTATCGTGGATGCAATATTGAAAACGCTTCCTATGGATTGACGAACTGTGCTGAGCGAACGGCTATTTTTAAAGCTGTTTCAGAAGGGGACAAGCAGTTTTCAGCTATTGCAGTTGTAGGAGATACGGACGGCCCAATTTCTCCTTGCGGTGCATGCAGACAAGTATTAGCTGAGTTCTGTGATGATCACACACAAATTATCTTAGCAAACCTAAAAGGAGATTTTGTGATTACAAACATCAACGAAATCTTACCGGGCTATTTTTCATCAAAAGACTTACAAAAATAAGTAAGCAGTGGAGGATACTATGAAATATTTAATTGGCATCTTAGGGTTACTCGTTGTCTTTGGATTAGCGTATCTTGCAAGTAATAACCGCAAAGAAATCAAATATAGACCAATCATTATTATGGTTGTGATTCAAGTTCTTTTATCAGCTTTACTTCTAAATACAAAGTTTGGCTTGATTATTATCAATGCGATTGCCAGCGTTTTTGGAAAGCTGCTTTCATACGCAAACCAAGGAGTAGAGTTCGTATTTGGAGGCATTGCGAACAAAGGATCAATGCCGTTTTTCTTAAACGTCCTGCTTCCAATCGTTTTTATCTCTGTCTTGATTGGGATTTTACAGCACTTTAAAATTCTTCCTTTCATTATGAAATGGATTGGTTTAGTTCTCAGCAAGATTAACGGAATGGGAAAATTAGAGTCTTATAACGCAGTAGCTTCTGCGATTGTAGGTCAGTCAGAAGTATTTATTACTGTTAAAAAGCAACTAGACAAACTGCCGCCAAACCGTTTATATACGCTTTGTGCATCAGCTATGTCGACTGTTTCTATGTCAATTGTCGGTGCTTATATGACAATGATTGAACCAAAATACGTAGTAACAGCAATTGTGATCAACTTATTTGGCGGATTTATTATTTCTTCTATCATTAACCCTTACACAGTAACGGATCAAGAAGATATTTTAGAGGTACAAACAGGTCATAAGCAAACGTTCTTCGAAATGCTTGGCGAATATATTATGGATGGATTTAAAGTAGCGATTATCGTAGGTGCGATGCTAATTGGTTTCGTCGCGCTAATGGCTGCGATTGATAACGTGTTTGAAATGTTATTTGGTCTGTCATTCCAGCATCTGCTTGGCTATGTGTTTGCACCGTTTGCATTCATTATGGGTGTTCCTGCTTCAGAAGTAGTAGCAGCCGGTGGAATTATGGCAACAAAACTTGTAACAAATGAATTTGTGGCAATGATGAGTCTTTCGGATATGGCTTCAACATTCAGTGCTAAAACACTTGGAATTGTATCTGTATTCTTAGTATCATTTGCTAACTTCTCATCAATCGGAATCGTGTCAGGAGCTGTTAAAGGCTTAAGCGAAAAGCAAGGAAATACAGTAGCGCGCTTTGGTCTTCGTTTACTGTACGGAGCTACGCTTGTAAGCGTATTGTCAGCGATTGTTGTCAGCTTTATTTTATAAGTGTAATAGAAACAGAAAGAAAAGCAGTTTCCTTTTCAAAAGGAATTGCTTTTTCTTTTTTACATGTAAACCGCAACTCCGCACATCCTAAAGAAAAACATCGACACAGAGGAGGACAAGAAAAGCTGGGGGCTTTTCTTACTGAAAAATGGATCAAATTGGACTATTACTGTCAGGTGCAGCTTTATTTTTAAACGGACTGATGCTGCTTGGAAAAGCAGATGAGAAAAATGTAGGCGTATTTAACTTATTTGTTGGAGCTTTTCAAGTTATTGTTCCGTTTTATTTAATTATTACGTCAGACCAAAGCAACTGGATTTTATATGAAAGAACGGCAATCTTTTTATTTGGCCTCACGTATTTATATGTAGGCGTGACGGTACTAAAAGGAATGCAGGGAACAGGGCTTGGCTATTACTCACTTTGGGTATCCATTATCGCTTTGGTGTACGTTACGGTTTCTCTTGTTCACTATCATGACGTAGTTAACGCTATTACATGGATTCTTTGGTCGTTTTTATGGTTTTTATTTTATGTGCTTAATACGAGCAAAAAAGATGTATCTGCATATGTAGGGAAAGTGGCGATTGTACAGTCGTGGGTGACCTTAACAATTCCAGCGCTGTTTTCGCTAACGGGCGTATGGGGAAATAAAGATATGTACAATATGTGGGGAATCGTGCTGGTTGCTTCCATCATTTATTTTGTATACGTAGGATATCGACTATTCTTTTCTCAGCCGAAAAAAATGATTTTGAAATAAAGTATTTACAAAAAATAGATAATAATGGTAAGATGTTAGAAATTAAATGCCGTGAAGAGAAAAGTAGACAGCGCGTATTCTTAGCAGAGAGCTCCGGAAGCTGAAAAGGAGCAAGAAAAACGCTGTTGAAACAAGCCTCTGAGCAGCGCATTGGATCTAACGTGATAGTGCGACGGCTGCTTCCGTTACAAAGCTAGAGTATAAGCGAAAGTCGTACTCGATAAGGTTTATATGGCGACATATGAACAAACTAGGGTGGCACCGCGATTCATAATCTCGCCCCTAAGACACATGTCTTGGGGGTGGGATTTTTTTATTGACTGTAATCAATAATGGAGCGGAGGCCTTTGTTTTATGAAAAATAAGCTGTTGTCTTGGAAATACCCGTTTTTATTACTGTTTGGAATTGGCACTAGCAATATCGGGGACTGGATTTATTTAATTGCTTTAAATGTCAGGATGCTTGATATGACGAATTCGCCGCTTGCGGTTTCAGGGCTATACATGATAAAGCCGCTTGCTGCGCTATGTACAAATATATGGTCTGGAAGCTTAATTGACCGCATAAACAAACGGAAGCTTATGATGTTTTTAGATTGGATGCGCGCGGGGATTATTGCTTGCTTTCCGTTTTTCTCATCCATACTGATCATTTATGTGCTGGTATTTATCATCAGTATGGCAAGTTCAATGTTTCGGCCGGCATCGATGGTTTATATCACAAAGCTTATTCCAAGTGAAAAACGAAAAAGATTTAATTCGCTGCGCAGTTTGATTGACTCAGGAGGCTTTCTTCTTGGGCCAGCCGCAGCAGGTGCGTTATTTATGATTGGAACGCCTGCGTTTGCTATCTATGCCAATGCTGCAGCGCTCGTGGTGTCAGGAATGGTTACTTTATTAATGCCGAACTTAGATATAAAAACAGAAGCTAAAGAAAATAAACTCTCTGTAAACACAATTGGAGAAGATTGGAAAGTGGTGTTTCGTTTTAGTAGAGCCAACAGATACATTATGAACATTTATGTATTATTCAGTTTCTTAATGGTCATGGCCACGGCAATTGATTCTCTTGAAGTTTCATTTGCAACAAAAGTCATTCATTTGTCCGAAAGCGAGTACGGGTTTTTAGTGAGCGTAGCAGGTGCAGGCATTATGATTGGCGCAGTTGTGAATACACTGTTTGCTAAGAAGCTGTCAACGAACTTTCTGATAGGCGCCGGCAGTGTAGGAGTGTCGCTTGGCTATTTGCTGTATGCTTGCTCGTCTTCTTTTCAAGCCATCGGAACAGGATTTTTTAGCTTATCTTTTGCGTTAGCTTTTGCAAGTGCTGGTTTTCAAACCTTTTATCAAAACAGTATTCCCGTTGACATGATGGGTCGAGTAGGAAGTATATATGGACTGCTTGATTCATTGCTGATCATTATCATGACTTTTTTATGCGGCATGGCTGCGCACATCTTTTCGATTCAAGAAGCTGTAATTGGTGGAAGTCTGATCATGCTTTTAAGTACGATTGTGTTGTTTTTGTGCACGTTAAAGCCGAAGTTTTATAAAGTCAATTTGGTCAAAAAGCAGCGAATCTAACGCACGGGTACTAGTGGACAAATAAGCTAAGAAGCCGATAAAAAGAAATGAGTACAGGATAAAGGATGAGAAAGCACAGTGAAAATGAAAGATGCGTTAAAGAAAAAAGGAATGTTTGTTAAAAAATTATCGAATCAAGGAAAACTCTTTCGGAAACGGTGGGAACATGAATTTGCAAGTGCTTTAAGCGTATCGCAAAAAAAGAAAATTTATATGGAACAGTTCTTATGGCATGCATTTAGCTATGAAAAGCTCCCTTGCTTACAAGGAGAACAAGCGATTCAAGCGTTCGAACAGCAAATAAAGAACGACTGTTATTTGTTGTTTGAGCATGATGAACGGGTGCTGCAGCTATCTAAATGTAAGCATCTAACAAGCGCTGATTTAAGTAAAAATACAAACATGTATTTAGAAGATTTATATGTGGTTGATGAAGATTTCACATGGACTTACGTGATTACCCATGAAAGCTCATGTGGACCTTACTTTTACCGAACATAATAAAGATAGAGCCTGCCGTGTTTATTAATATGGCAGGTTTTTTCTATAAAAGAACATTTTATTAATTAAAAGTAATTATAGTAATAAAATGGTTTTTGATCTAAAAGTTTTGGGTATTTATTACTAAATATTATCCATCTATCTCCTATATCTATATTACCATTTGGGATTTTTTCAAAAAATAGGATGTGAAATTAATTTTTTGTATGCTAAGGCAATTACTGCTAGTAAGCTTGTCTTACAAAATTCGTTTTGAAAAAGGAGGTTTTTGTATGAAATGGTATTTACATGTACTAAAAAACTATGCAACGTTTCAAGGAAGAGCAACGCGTAAAGAGTATTGGATGTTTGTCTTATTTAATTTTATTATGTGGTGTGTGCTTTCAGCTATTGAACTTATAACAGATATGCCTCCGTTTTTGCGTATAGTTTATCTTGTTGCAGTCTTCATTCCATCTCTTGCTGTGACGGCACGCCGATTGCATGACATAGGAAGAAGCAGCTGGTGGTATTTAATTAACTTTGTTCCAGTTATCGGAGGCATTTGGCTGCTCATCTTATTTTGTCAAAGAAGCGAAGTAACAGCCAATATTTACGACACAGACACGCAGGCATCTTAACCAGAGTAGTTTATTAGTTTAAAAAGTTAGTAAACTAAACGTGCGAATTGTTTCTAATTAAAAAGAGGTTGGGACAAAAGTAGTTTAGTTCGGATTTTTTCATAGTGTGATGGTGAACGTAAATTTTATGTATGTAGGTTCTTCTAGCAGTTGATTGGAGGGCAAGGCGAAGACTCCTGCGGGAAAAGCGGCACAGATGAGACCCCGCAGGAGCGAAAGCGACGAGGAGGCTCAGCGGCCGCCCGCGGAAAGCGAAGCCTTGCACGGAAATCAAGAGCGGTGTCATAAGCGGTTCAGCTCATGTATCTGATTTGTTCGTCTTTAGGTTAGATTCATTTCGTTATGTCCCGGCCTCTTTTTTCATTTTCCCACACGCTGCTGGGAATTTCTTTTCGAAGAACAGGTGCAATATCACTTGCAAAGCGCTCTAGCTGTTCGCGCTGTTCTGCTTCGCTTATACCGTCTACGCTGATGCTCAGCACTTCGTTTCCATAAGCGCGGTGATAGTCTATTATTTTTTCAATGATTTGCTCCGGGCTTCCTACTAAAGCAGGACCGTGTTGAACGATATCTTCGAGTGACGTGAACGGCGATTGATTATGTTTGGCTGCTTCCGTATTGCTAAAGGCGTTATAGTACGGGCGATAGCGGCGAATCGCTTCTTCCCCTGTATTAGAAATATATAGGCTGCTCGCCCCCGAACCGACGATGGCCTTGCGTGGGTCATGGCCATAATAAGCCAAACGTTCCCGGTAATGGTCAATCAGCGCTTTATATTTAGCCTGAGGATGGAAGGAATTAGATGAAAATAGCGGCTCTCCGTATTTAGCCGCAAGTTCTGTAGACAGCGGGCTTGACGCGCTTCCATGCCAAACGGGAATAGAAGTCTGAAACGGTCGAGGCTGAGTCGTAGCGTTAGTTAAAGGCGGACGATAACGGCCGCTCCACGTGACATTTTCTTCTGTCCAAAGCTGTTTCAAAAGAGCGTATCTTTCAGCAAGAGACTCCCATTGTTCTTCTTCTGTAATGCCAAAAAGCGGATAATGACGCGGGTCGTTGCCTTTTCCAATAATCAGTTCAAGGCGTCCACCCGACAGGTGATCAAGCGTTGCATAATCTTCAGCTACTCGTACAGGATCTAAAATGCTTAGAACCGTAACAGTAGTAAGAAGACGAATGTGTGACGTTTTAGCAGCGATTGCACTTAAAACAACGGGAGGAGAAGAAGACAAAAAAGGAGCTCCGTGTCTTTCGCCGACTCCGTAAGCATCAAAACCTAATTTTTCTGCCAGCACTGCTTGATTTAACACATGCTGAAATTTTTCTTGAGCAGTTAATGTTTCTCCAGTAACCGGGTTCGGGATGTTTTGAATAAGACTAAATAAAGCAAATTTCATACGTTTTACCTCCAAAAGATAAATTGGTGGATGACAATAAAAAAAGCAAACGTACACTCATTATCGTGTCCATTTGCCTCCAGTTGACTGGTAGATATGTAGTTTCATTGTTTTATTAGTTGTATCTTAAGCGGTAGACACCAAGCTGTCAAGATAATCTTTTTCTAAAAACCCACTTGATTTATCGGTTAACTAGTATTATGATGTGGATAATCTTACACGAAGTAAGCCCACTGGTTAACCAGAGGCTCTTGATGAAGCAGATGCTTTATCAAGAGCCTCTTTTTATTACATAATATAGGGATTTAGGGGAGGAACGCATGAAAAAATATTGGCTGTTTTTACTTTCAATTGTAGTAGCTGTTAGCGTGGCAGGCTGCGGAACAAACGTATCTTCAAGTGCAGGAAAAAAGAAAGAAAAAGATGTTCAAACGATTGTAGTTGGAACAGGCACTCAGTTTCCTAATATTTGCTTTATTGATGATAAAGGCAAACTGACCGGCTATGATGTAGAAGTAGTAAGAGCAATCGACAAAGAGTTAAAGGATTATAAATTTGAATTTAAAACGATGGAATTTTCAAATCTGCTTCTCAGCTTAGAAAGTAATAAAATTGATATGATTGCTCATAATATGGCTCAAAACGCTGAGCGAAAGAAAAAGTTTTTATTTAATGATGAAACATATAATTATTCTCCGCTTTATGTAACGGTTCCTAAAAATCGAAATGATATTCATTCCTTAAAAGATTTAGAAGGTAAAAAAATGATTGTAGGAGCTACAAGCAATGCGGCCGTTTATCTAGACAAATACAATCAAAAACACGGCAATAAAATCGATGTAGTTTACGCCGGTCAAGGTGCGGATGATGCCACAACTCAATTAAAAACGGGCCGAGCAGATGCTACGCTTGCGACACCATTTTCCATCGACTTTAGCAATCAAGCGCTGAAATTTCAGCAAAAAACGGTTGGAGATATCGTGATTAATTCAAAAGTATATTTTATGTTTAACAAAAAAGACGAAAAGTTAAAGTCGGAAGTCGATCAGGCGATTAAAAAGCTGAAAAAAGACGGTACGTTAAAAAAACTCAGCACAAAATGGCTAGGAGAAGACTATACGGTGCAAAATTGACTATAGCAAAAAAGCAGCTGCCCATACAGCTGCTTTTTTTGTATGATATAAATCCAATAGATAGAAGAAACGATCTGCAAAGAAAACAAAAATTAGTGTATAGTAGAGCTATAAGTACTATAAAAGCAGGACCGCAGTAGGAGGCAATTCATTGATTACGGATTTACAGCGCGGAGATTTCTTTCAAAAAGGACATCGTTATCGCAGAAAACAAATTCATAAGCTTTATAAAGGGCAAGAACAAAGCGAAATATCAACGCCAAAAGCGCATCCATATATTTTTATTTTCACAAAAGAAAGCGGAAGTGAATACGGAACAGGACATGGGTGGAACAGAGATAAAACCTCTTTTTTCTATACGGGAGAAGGTCAAAGAGGATCGATGCAGCTCATTAAAGGCAATAAAGCGCTTCGCGAACATTTCCAATCGGGAAAAGCCGTTTACTTGTTTCACTACGTGGAGCCTGGAGTGGTCGAGTTTGTGGATGAAGTGACGTATATTAATCATCAATTAGAAATCATGTGGGACTCAGACGGAGAGCTTCGTGAAGCCATTATTTTTGAACTTGAACGAAATCCTGTAATTGAGGAAAAAGCAGCAAAGCTGGACGTTTCACCTTATTCAACTGAACAGCTTCGTCATATAGCATTAGGGGAAGAAAAAAAGACAAGTGTTTACGAACAAACGGCAGCTCTTAAACAATATGTTCACAAACGCGCAGCAGGTATTTGTGAAGCCTGCGGAGAAAGCGCGCCGTTTATCGCAAAAGATGGAAGCTCCTTTTTGCAAATGTATTATCTTTCAAAGCTTTCAGAGAGCGGGCTCGCTAAGCCAAAGGACGCTGCGGCACTATGTCCCAACTGTTATAGTCGTCTACGCTACGGGAAAGATAGTGAAGTATATAAAGAAGAGCTGATTACTAAAATTAATGAAAAAGAAGCAGGAAAGAAAAATGAGTAATATCGTCTTTTTTCATTTTATAAAAAACCGTCTCTAGGCAGGGCAGCTGCCGAGGCGGTTTTTTTGTATGTAGAATGTTCTCAAAAAATAAAGACAATAAAGTGTATAAAAATAATAGAAAAACAGATAATGAAAAACTGAAGCTTTCGTTTAAAAAATAGTAAAAGCTGGGGTGATGTGGTGTGGCAGACAAGTATGACTGCGTTATTATAGGTGGAGGAATTGCAGGACTTCAAGCCGCTATTCAGCTTGGAAGATATAAGCGCAGTGTATTGGTTATTGATTCAAACGATGGACGTTCCAATCTTTGCAAAAATTATCAAAATATATTGGGATGGCCTGAGGGAATAAGTGGGCAAACTCTAAGAGAAGCGGGAAGGCAGCAAGCAAAAAGCTACGGTATTCAATTTGCAGAAGAACGTGTTATTCAATGTCAAAAGGAAATAGAGGGGTTTAGCGTCATTACAAACTCTGCTAACTACGAAGCAGCTACTTTACTCTTTGCGACGGGAGTAGTAGACCGGGTTCCGCCTGAACTTCAGCAAGAGCTATATCCCTGTATGGGAAAAACAGTATATGTATGTCCCGACTGTGACGGATATGAAGTAAATAATAGAAGGGTATTAGTACTAGGGTCGGGAAAAGCAGGAGCCAGTTTATCTCTTACGTTAACATATTGGACAAATGACATTACGTACATTAATCATGACAAAAAAGAGATTGGACCTTTAGCAGATACCTTGATGCAAAAGGGAATTACCTATAAAGAAGCGGCAATAAAAAAAGTCATAGCTGAAGCAGAAATGTTAAAAGGAGTCATCCTCGAAAACAATGAATTTATCTATGGAGAAAGAGGTTTTTTAGCGTTTGGAGGAAATAAAGTTCGAACAGAATTAGCCCATGAGCTCGGAGTAGAACTTCTAGAAAATCAGCACATTATCGTAAATCCGCGTACAAAAGAAACAAATGTTTCAAACGTGTGGGCAGCAGGAGACATTGTGGCTCATTCTGAACAAGTTACGGTAGCGATGGGAGAAGGTTTACAAGCCGCTATTTGGATACACAAACGCTTGTTAGAGCTTCATGAAAAATAATTGTTTTTTTATAAAAAAAGTTAAGATTGCATGTTTTGTTTCCTTTTTGTTAGGGAAATGGAAATGAAAGAAAGAAAAAAATGATTAAAAATGAGGAGAAGGAGTGTCAAAAAAGTGGTATATAGTCAAGTGGTAAGAAAACCTGAGTTTCAACAAGCGGAATCGGAAGGGTTAAATGAAGCCATTCACGAGTACATAACTCGTCGTACACGTCACAATGCACCGGTTGTGGATGCGCTTCGATATATTATGACCATTGAACATAAACATGAACGTATGCAGGTAGCAGCAGAACTGTTCGGATCAGCTATTCAGCGTGTAAAAGATCAAGATATTATTCAATATCTAAAAAAGTGCGGAAGCTACAAAAGAATTTCTGATACGACGGAATAAAACCGTTCTCTTTGAAAAAGCGCCTTTAATGGAAAGGGGCTTTTTTTGTTTCCTCCATTTAAAAGCGAAGGCAAATACATAGAATTCTTCCAGTTTGTGCATAGTAAATGAAGCAGAATTAATTGAGGAAGAGACAGAGTTTTGTATCTGACTACGTGAATGAACATTAAAGTAGAATACAATCTTCATTTGTACAGATACCCACTCTTGAATAAATAAAGCTATACGTATGTAGCCCTAGCAGGAGGTTTAGTATATGAGTCAAGAAATACCGTTAAGTTCAAGTGAAATTGCTACTCTTTGGATGACCTATCAGCAAAAGACAATGATCCGAAGAATGTTAGAATATTTTATTACGCACGCAGAAGATGACCAAGCAAAAGAAATTATGCAAGATACGCATATGCAAGTGGTGAATTATATTGAAGATATCAAAACGATTCTAAAAAATGAAGGGGCAGCCATACCGGTAGGATACACAGAAAAAGACGTAAATGTCGTTGTTCCTAAGCTTTATGATAAGATGTTTGATATTATGTTTCTTCGCCTTTTAAAAGAAATTAGCATGGGGCTACATACGCTTCATTTAACCATGTCCTACAGAAAAGACATGATCTCTCTATATAAAGAGCTTACCGCTTTCACACAAAGTGGCTATGACAAATGTGTAGATTATCTTCAGGAAAAAAACGTGCTTCCAAGGCCTCCAGCTGTTTCAGTACCTAAAACAGTGAAGTTCGCTGAAGGTACAGATTACATGAATGGAATCCATTTATTTTCCAGTAAACGTGCATTAAATACTGTAGAGGTAGCACATATTTACTACGCTATTGAAACCAACGTTCTTGGCATGCAAATGATCACAGGGTTTGCTCAAGTAGCAAGTGAGCCTGAAGTGAAGAAGTACTTTGTAAAAGGAAAAGAGCTAGCTAAAAAAGTTGTAAGTGATTATAGTAAAATTCTTTTGGAGAGCGATATTCAGACGCCTGCGACGTGGGGAGCGAAAGCGACCGAATCAAAAGTAGCACCTTTTTCAGATAAACTAATGATGTATTGTGTGAGTTTATTCTGCAGTTTCGGGCTAGGAAGCAACGCTTTAGGCACTGCGTTTAGTTTACGTGGAGATCTTCCTCTTACTCTTGTCAGTACGGCCAAAGACATTTTAACATACGGGCAAGACGGGGGGAAAATCATGGCCAAAAACGGATGGCTTGAGGAACCGCCAAGTATGGAAGACCGAAATGATTTGATTAAATAGAAAAGCATAATACATTACGAAAACTTCTTTTTGTGAAAGAAGTTTTTTTTTTGCATAAAAAATGTCGTTATTTGTTCGTTTAACGGTTTGTTTTTTGAATAAAAAGGATATATAAACTATAAATTTACAATTTTATACTAAAAAAGGAGGATGTTGCATATGAAGTGGTACATAAAAGTGTTGAAAAATTACGGGACGTTTTCTGGCAGAGCAAGCCGAACTGAATACTGGATGTTTGTGTTAGTTAACTTTGTTATTTCATTTATTCTTTCGTTCATTCAGTTCGTGATTGATAAGCCTCTTTTTCTGCCGGTAATCTACTCGTTATTGGTTGCAGTCCCTTCGTTAGCGGTAGGAGCAAGAAGGCTCCACGATACGGGAAAAAGCGGATGGTGGCAGCTTATTACATTGGTTCCACTGATTGGCGGTATTTGGCTGATTATTTTATTCTGTCAGCCTAGCGATCCAAAAGAAAATCGTTTCGGTACAATGGCCAAAGCAGCATAATTAGAACTCCCCCTTAGGTAAGGGGGAGTTTTTTAGTGGACAGGTTCTACTATAGCGCCATCATAAGCCGATTGGTAAATAGCTCTTATGTCTTTCTCATGAAGAGGCAAAGGGCTGCGAGCAAGAATTCGTTTTTGCTGGACGCCATCTGCTGTCAGCTTTTGAAGGGCACTTTCTGGAATATTAAAGCCGCGAAGGGTTTGAGGAATGCCGACGTCTTCAACAAGTGACTGTAGCTGCTTTACACACTGATAAGAAGCTTCTTCTTCTGATAAAGAGCTCACGTTTCCGCCTAGTGCTTCAAAAATATCACGCATCTTCGCCACGCAGCTGCTGCGTATGTAACCCATCACATATGGAAGCAATACGGCGTTTGATTCACCGTGAGAAATATGAAACTGTCCACCTAATGGGTAAGCAAGTGCATGAACACCTGCAACACCTGCATTAAAAAACGCAAGCCCTGCTAAATAGCTTCCGTAGCTCATCTGAGTTCGCGCTTCTTTATCTTTGCCATTTTCTACAGCTGTTCTTAAAGAAGAGCTAATCATGCGTATAGCCTTTAGTGCTAAGGCATCGGTTGCTGGATTTGCATTTACTGATATATAAGCTTCAACAGCATGAGTTAATGCATCAACCCCTGTAGCCGCCGTTACTTTAGGAGGCACGCTAAGCGTAAGCTCGGGATCTACAATCGCAACGTCCGCAAGCAAATAGTCGTGGGTCACAACATCCTTGGTGCTTTCAAGAGACAGCACAGAAATATTTGTTACTTCTGAACCCGTGCCGGAAGTAGTGGGAATTAAAATTTTTGGAAGACCTTTTTTTGAAATTTGTTTCGTACCAGTTAAGTTCAAGTATTCTTCTACAGCTCCGTCATGAACGGCTAAAACGGCCGTAAGTTTTGCTAAATCTAACGCGCTGCCGCCGCCAACGCCAATGACTAAATCAAATTTTCGGCTTTTTGCGTAGGATACGAGTTTTTCACCGAGTGCTAAAGGCGGCTCTGGTGCCGTATCTGCATATACATCTACTTCGTATCCGTTTTTGATAAGGGGAGAACTCACTTTATCTACAAGTCCAATATCTTTTAAAACAGGGTCTGTGACAATTAAAATATGAGCAGGGTGATATTTTTTTACTTCCGGAAGCAGTTGCTGAAGTGATCCCCATCCTGTATAGCTAAGAGGGGTAAAAACTAGTTTTGACACAGTCATTCTTTTATCCTCCTATAGGCACTGTTTTGTTGGCGGTTTCAAAGATGTGGTTTTGCTTCTACGTATATTATAATGAAGTATCGCAAATTTTTCATTGAATGCAAATTAGCTGTCACGAAAAAATTGAGCTTTACTTCACAGAAACAAAGGATGGGGAAATGTTGAGATACGTAACAAAAGAATTAGCTCAGAAAATTGTGTGTAGAACGATGGAGATTATTGATTGCAACATTAACGTGATGAACGAAAAAGGAGTCATTATTGGTTCGGGTGACAAAAATAGAATTGACCATATTCATGAAGGAGCGTTAATGGTATTAAAAAACGGAAGCCCGTATGAAATTACTCAACAGCAGGCCGACTTGCTGCGCGGGGCCAAACCAGGCGTGAATTTGCCTATTTTCTTTAACGGAGAAATTGTTGGAGTCGTGGGATTAACAGGACTGCCAGAACAGATTCGTAATTACGGAGAGCTTGTGCGCATGGCGGCTGAAATGATTTTTCAAGAAATGATTTTAATAGAGGAAATTCAATGGGACGAACGATTAAAAGAAGAGGTGGTTCATCAGCTTCTTCGACAAGAAGAGCCGCTTGACTCTTTATTTTTTGACCGGACGAATCGCTTTGATATTAACTTATACCTTCCACGAGTGGCACTCATTGTTACAGCTGAAAATCGTCATAAAGTCATGAAACGTGTAAAGAAATATATAACTAATAATGACTTATATGCTATGCTTCCAGACGGAGTGGTCATATTAAAATCTATAGAAGCAGGCAGCGCTAGCAGCTATGCGGAACAGCTGGAAAAACAGCTTCGGGCGTCTGGTATGGTGTGTAAGTTAGCGGCAGGATCTGTTCAAGCTGACTTTAAAGGCCTTCATATATCTTATCAGCAGGCAAAAGATACGCTTGCCGTCGGTTCTAAGCTTCACCCAGAAGCTGTTTTCTACTGCTATTCGGATTATCAAATTCCCGTGCTGTTACGTCAAAGCGCCGGTTTTCAAGAAAATCATGAGCTGTTGCATCACTATGAAAAGCTTAAGGAATACGATAAGAAAAAAGAACTTATCGAAACGTTAACGGTCTACATAGAAGAAAATGGCGAAGGAAGCACGGCAGCTAAAAAGCTTTTTATACATCGAAATACGCTAAGCTACCGTCTAGATAAAATCCAAAGCATCACAGGAAAAGATCCAAGGAAAGTAAAAGACCTTCTCGAACTGTATGTAGCGCTACTGCTATCTAAAATTTCATAATTGTGCACGTGCATAAAAGATCTTGCGATAGTGAGGTCTTTTTCTGTTGAAGTGACTAATGAAAGAATATAAGATAGCGCTTACAATTAACGTTAGGGACATGAGAAACAAGAAAGGGGATGGCTTTATGGACGTTCAAGTAAGCGCGTTAGGCGCGATTTGTGCATTAGTAATTGCTATTATATTAATCTTAAAGAAAGTGGCTCCCGCATACGGAATGATAGCCGGAGCTTTAATTGGAGGACTGATTGGCGGAGTTAATATTGCTGATACTGTTAATTTAATGATTGAAGGAGCGCAAGGCATCATTCCCGCAGTGCTGCGGATTCTTGCAGCCGGTATATTGGCTGGGGTATTAATAGAATCAGGTGCTGCAGCGGTTATAGCAGAAACCATTGTAAAAAAACTAGGGGAAACAAAAGCGCTTTTAGCTCTAGCGCTAGCCACACTCATTCTTACGACAGTAGGTGTGTTTGTTGATGTGGCTGTAATCACAGTGGCGCCTATTGCTTTAGCTATTGCTAAACGTACAGGTATGTCAAAGCCTGCTATTTTACTAGCAATGATTGGAGGGGGAAAGGCAGGGAATTTAATGTCTCCTAATCCTAACGCCATTGCTGCTTCAGATGCATTTAATATTCCTCTTACATCCGTGATGGCTGCAGGAATCATTCCCGCTGTATTTGGCGTAGCGGCCACTTATCTAGTAGCCAAACGATTAGTGAAAAAAGGAACAATGGTTCAAGCTGAAGAAATAGATACAGTGGATGCAAGCAGCTTGCCGCTGTTTTTAACAGCCATCATAGCACCAATTGTTACCATCGTGCTGCTGGCGCTGCGACCGCTTTTTGATCTTAATATTGACCCGATGGTTGCGCTTCCTGCAGGAGGGATCGTTGGTGCCATCGTAATGAAAAAAGGAAAACAGCTTAATACATACGCTATTTCAGGGTTAGGAAAAATGTCAGGTGTAGCCATTATGCTGCTTGGAACGGGGACATTAGCAGGAATTATTGCTAACTCCCAGCTAAAAGACGTTATTATTCACGGCTTGTCTGCCATTGGATTGCCAGCTTATGTTTTAGCTCCGATTTCAGGTATTTTTATGTCAGCGGCAACCGCTTCGACAACTGCAGGAACAGCAGTCGCAAGCCAAGTTTTTGGATCGACGATTTTAGAGCTAGGCGTTTCTGCTTTAGCCGGAGCTGCTATGGTTCATGCCGGAGCGACCGTACTTGATCACCTCCCGCACGGAAGCTTTTTCCACGCAACGGGCGGAAGTGTAAACATGAAAATAAAAGAACGTTTAAAATTAATCCCTTACGAATCGCTTATTGGACTCATTATGGCAATTGTATCCACGCTTATATTTGGTGTATTAAAGCTATACGGGTAAAAACAAAAAGGAGTGTTTCTATGAAAATTGTGGTTGCACCGGATTCATTTAAAGAAAGCTTAACGGCTCTGCACGTTTGTGAAGCCGTGGAAAAAGGAATAAAAACTCATTTTCCTAACGCGGAGATTAGTAAAGTACCTATGGCAGACGGTGGAGAAGGAACCGTTCAGTCGCTTGTGGACGCGACGGGTGGACAAATTATACAAGCTAAGGTAACCGGACCTTTAGGTAAAGAGGTGGAAGCTTTTTACGGAATTCTTGGAGACGGCAACACGGCTGTTATTGAAATGGCGGCCGCTTCAGGTCTTCATCATGTCCCTGTCGATAAACGAAATCCCCTTATCACAACAACGCGAGGAACAGGCGAGCTGATTCTTAAAGCGTTAGATCATAAAGTGAAGCATATCATCATTGGCATCGGAGGAAGTGCTACAAATGATGGGGGAGCCGGTATGGCAAAAGCTTTAGGGGCAAAGCTTCTTGATGCTAACGGAGCAGAAATCAAAGAAGGAGGAGGCAGTTTAGATCAGTTAGCCTCTATCGATCTGACAAACTTGGATTTTCGGCTTGCTGAAGTCAAAGTAGAAGTGGCGTGCGACGTAGACAATCTGTTAACAGGTGAAACCGGAGCATCCGCCGTATTTGGGCCTCAAAAAGGCGCAACTCCTGATATGGTTAGACAGCTTGACCGTAATCTAGCTCATTACGCAGCGGTTATTGAAAAAGAAATGGATATTCATATTCAGAACGTCGCTGGTGCCGGAGCGGCAGGAGGGCTTGGCGGCGGCCTGCTGGCATTTTTATCTGCGGAGCTAAAGCCAGGTGTAGACATTGTCATTGAAGCAACTCAGCTAGAAAGCTATATTAAAGATGCCGATCTTGTCATTACCGGTGAAGGAAGAATAGATGGACAAACCATTTACGGAAAAACACCCATTGGCGTAGCAAAAACAGCAAAAAAGCATAGCGTTTCCGTGATAGCGATAGCAGGGAGCATTGGAGCAGGAAGCGAAGCTGTGTATGAACATGGTATTTCGGCTTTATTCAGCGTCGTGCCGGGGGCAGTGACTCTCTCAGAAGCGCTGGAAAAAGCCGATGAAAACATTGAAAGAACGGCTAAAAACGTAGCGTCAGTTATACGTTTAGCCATAAAATAAAGGACTTAAAGTTCTTCTTATTCTCTTTTTAATAAATGTTAGAAGGTTTCTTCCATCAGAAGAGACCTTTTTTTCTTGTATAGGGAAGAATTCAATATAGTTTATTAGTTTTATAGTTAAAAATGTTATAATTAACCAATCGTTGAATCAAGTTACAGATAAAGGAGGCAAATCATGATTAAAGCCGTTATTTTTGATTTAGATGGGACATTATTAGATCGAGACAGTTCGTTAAAATGTTTTATTCAAGATCAATACGAGCGATATAGTAAAGAACTAGCACACATACCAAAGCAAGAGTACATATCTAAATTTATTGAGTTAGATCAAAAAGGCTACGTATGGAAAGATAAAGTATACCAGCAGCTTTTGAACGAATATGATCTTTCGAATCTAACATGGGAAGGAATGCTAGCTGATTATCTTCACTATTTTCCAGCTCACTGCGTTCCGTTTTTACATATGGAGGATGTACTAAAAGAGCTAAAGAAAAAAGGGCTGTTGCTAGGCATGATCACAAACGGTTTTACGGACTTTCAGTGGATGAATATTAAAGCGCTTGGAATTGATCACTATTTTGATACCATACTTGTTTCCGAACAAGAAGGCATTAAAAAACCGCATAAAGATATCTTTTTGCGAGCATTAAAAGCGCTTAATGTGTCGGCTGAAGAGAGTGTATACATCGGGGATCATCCAGAAAATGATGTGCTAGGTGCACGAGGAGCGGGCATGCATGCTGTATGGAAAAAAGACGCTTTCTTTGACGGAAGTTTTACAGATTCATATATAATAGAGGATTTAAAAGAACTATTGAACGTTATGAATGAGTTTCAAGAGACCTGTTGAGAAAAGGGGAGCAATGATGAAAAGTCAAGTTCGTTTACTAACCGATGAAGAATTAGAAGCAGCAGCAAGCATCTATACAAACGTTTTTAGCGCCCCGCCTTGGAATGAACCTTGGAGCATAAGCACTGCTTATGCTCGTTTATACGATATCAGTAAAACTCCGGGATACATAGGAATAGGTTATTTTCATTCTGAAGATAATAAATTAATAGGCTTTATAGTAGGAAATGAAGAACAGTGGGCGAACTATAAGACGTTTTATGTAAATGAAATTTGTGTGTTAAGCAACACTCAGCAAACGGGCATAGGAACGAGTCTTTTATCTTTCCTTAAAGAGCTACTTATACAAAAAGAAGTGAAAGAAGTCTATGTGTCTACTGAAAGAGGCCAAGGCAAACCAGAACGTTTCTTTGAAAAGAACGGTTTTTTCACTCATGAATCTCGTATACTGATGGCGTTAAATGTAGATTGAATATAAGTGAATGAATGTAGGGTGTCCGTTTTGTTGTTTCAGGAGGAACGGTTCATAAAGCAGGAGGAAATAATCTATGATTTTTTGGCTACTGGTTTTAGTTGCTATTTTAACGGTGAGTATTCCGCTGCTGATTATTATTGTTAAAACAGTTTGGCACCGAAAGCTTCCTCGTAATTACTATACGCCATTTGACTATCTTGCTGCACAAACAGAAGAAGAGTTTCATGAAGAACAAAATGAACGAGAAATAGAAGAAAGAGAAGGAGATGCCAAAAGAAGAAAAAGCTAAAGTGCTGTGTGCATCCTTCTTTATGATACTAGAAATAAAAGATTACAGCCGCCGTTAAGAGATAGGATGGACTCTTTGTTTTTTACAAACGTAAATCATTTGAGTGCTTTGGTTGGTCAAAGCGCTCTTTTTCCAATCTCCATAGACGTTCGTAATCATAAATCCGCTACGTGTTAAAAGATGTTCCATTTCTTGAGGGAACGTGTAGCGTAAATCTATTTCCGTTGTTATTTCGTTTATGATTGTTTTATCGTAATCTCTTATCTTTCTAGTTGTGAGGTTATGCTGAATTTGCTTGATGGCATCATAGTAGCTGTCTATACACGTCTGTCATAAATCCGGTGTCGGAATCTTGATAGCTTTTCCAATATTCTTCTGCTTCTGTTGACGTTAGCTCTTCTATAGAAGGAAAACGTATTCCCACAATAAAGGTTCCACCGTCGTTCAAATACGTATAAACGCAGTGTAAAAAGGAGTACTGCTCATCATTTGTTAGAAAATGATGAAAAGAGTTTCCTACGATATAAATAAAGTCGCTTTTTACTTTTAAATCGAGTTTGGTACAGTCTTGTTCTACCCATTTAACAGATAGCTTCAAAGCCTCTGCTTTTTTCTGTGCTTCCTGCAGCATAGGTGAATGAATATCCACTCCAATCAGGGAATGTCCGGCATCCGCTAGTGGAATGGTCGCACGCCCTGTGCCACAAGCTAAGTCAAGGGTTATTCCGCTTTTGTTAGCCGCTTCTATTAGTAAAAAAGCAACGTCTTCTGTATACTGCTCATTTTCATCGTCGTATAAAACAGGGTTATTATATTCGTCTAAATTTGTTAGCATAAAAGCTGACCTCCGTGTAGGTTTATTTTTCCATAATTATAGCAAAAAAAGAGCTGAAACTATTTTCAGCTCTTTCTTTTTGCAGCCCAATCCTCCACAATTTCCGTAAATTCACCTAGGTGTTCTTCAAATATCCGTTTTCGATGTCCGTTTGCTCCGGATGGATGAGGAAAGCCAAATAAATACGTATGCCGAGAAAACGAAGGTTCACCCGAAAGCTTTCTTAAAACATTTTCAACGGCTTTTCCTAGCGGAACGATTAAGCACGGATTCTTTATTTCGTTCAATTCCTGTGGAAACACTTCAAAAGCATAGCGAGAAAGAAGCGCTGATCGTTCAATTGGCGGCTGATGACCCGTATAGTTTTTTCCTTTGTAAAACACAGGATATTTCAGTACGGACGTTGTATGCAGCATACCTCGCTGTGAAGCAAATAGCTCAGCGGCACCGTTAATGCCCATGGCTTTTGCAATTCCGCATTGATCTAACATGTCTATCAAATTTACTCTCATTGTTCCGCTAAAGCTAGCGGCTTTTTTGGTTTCGTACAGGACTTGTTCAAGCGGATGATGATGAGACTGGCTGGAAACGCATTGTTTAAAAGCAGTTTTCATTTGAAACCACCCTGGTGTGATGCCCGCAATAATAATATGAGCGTCCGGATTTATGTAATCGTTATGAGGCGAGTAGTACATGCTTAGTTCCTTTTCTTGACCGATTAAAAAGTCTTTTTGCAACAGCTGTTCTTTCGTAAAATTCATATTATGTAATTGTTGAAGGGCAGGCAGACATTGTTGAAAATAGGAATGTTGGCTAATCATAGGCTCTCTCTTTCCTTATCAGTATTTCTTCTTTTATTTTCCCCAACAAACCGTTTTATATCAAATATGAACAAATTCTTATGAAAATTAATATTTACTAAAAGTTTACTTAAGTTTTAGTTCGGTGTGATAAAAACAAAGTAGTAATAGCAGTGATTTTGTCATTTTAAAGGCGGAACTAACAAAATAAATGAGAATTTTGGAGAATTTTTTGATAAATTTACTGAAATTTTAAAAATATTTATTGAAAGCGTTTTATTAGTGTGCTATTCTTCCAATATAAGAGATAAATATTTAGTAAAAATAGAAGATTATAATAGAGAGGTAAAAAGATGGCAACTTTAAAAGATATAGCGGCGTACGCTAATGTTTCCAGTTCAACTGTATCAAGAGTACTAAATAATGATCATACGCTTTCTGTATCTGAGGTTACCCGTGAACGTATTCTGCATGCAGCCAAGGAGCTGCAATATACGCCTGTGAAGATACGAAAAGGAACGGCAAACGGAAAAGACCTCGAAGCTCCAAGAATAGGTATTATTTTTGCTCAGTCCCTTGAAGAAGAACTAGTAGACCCTTTTTTCTCCTCTATTCGCCATGGAATAGAAAGTGAATGCTCGGAAAAAGAAATTTTTACAGTAAAGTCATTTAGGCTAAAAGGCATGAAGCAAGAAGAGCTGCTGCAGGATCTTGATGGAGTGATTGTAGTGGGAAGAGTTAGTCCAGAAACGGTTCAAGAAGTGAGCGATCATTTAGATACTATTGTTTTTATTAATCACAAAGCGGATGAGGATTTGTACGATTCGGTCATGATTGATTTTGAGAAAGCTACTAAACACGCATTAAATCATTTATTTGGCCTCGGTTATAAAAAAATTGGCTATATCGGAGGGACAGAAAGAGAACATTATATAAATGGAAGCTCTATTATTGAAGATCAGCGTCAAACGGTTTTTGAACGCGTTATGCATGAAAAAGGCCTGCTCGATTCTGAGAAAGTTTATATAGGAGAGTACTCAATGACTGAAGGGTATGAGCTAATGGGACAAGCGATTAAGCAAGGAAATCTTCCTGAGGCATTTTTTATCGCAAGTGATGCAATGGCGATAGGAGCAATGCGTGCCCTACAGCAATCAAATATAAAGGTTCCTGAAGACGTAGCGATTGTAAGCTTTGATGATGTGGATATCGCAGCATTTGCGAGCACGCCGCTCACCACGGTTAAAGTATATACTGAAGAAATGGGAAGGCAGGCTGTTAAAATGCTAGTAGATCGGTTAAGCGGCAGATCCGTTCCTTTAAAAGTCATGGTGCCGACTAAATTAATTTATCGTGAAAGCTGCGGAGCCTTACTCAAAAAACAGTAGCCTAAAAGTTATAACTTGAAAGGGGGTGATAGAAAAGAAGAATTCATACATAAAGAGTGATAAGGGGGAAGAAAAATAGAAAAAAACATAGAAAAAGCAGGTTAAAAGGCCCTAGAAACTACATACTTATTGGCAGATAAGTATGTAAATGAAAAAGCTTTTTCATCTCTAGGACTCTTTGAACCTTTGTAAAAGTATAGGATTAAATTATAAGTGACTTTATTTCGTTGTGCAATGAATTTGTCTACGTATAAATAACTGAATATTCAGTTATTTGTGTCTTGATAGAGTATAAGGAGGAAAGAAGATAAATGAAAAAGCTTACGTATCTTTTCGTTCTATTACTAGTCTTTTCTGTTGTGGCAGCAGGCTGCGGAAATAAAGAAGCGGCAACAGGCGGAAATGGGAAAACAACGTTAACGCTTTTTTCTACGATGAGTAATAAAGGCGAGAGAAAAGCGCTTCAAAACGCGATTGCAGAATTTGAAAAACAAAATCCAGATATTAAAATTGATGCGAATTTTCCTGGTAACGGCTATGAAGATATGCTTCGTGTGAAAATGGGTGCAAATGATATGCCCGATTTATTTGATACGCACGGCTGGTCTCAGCTTCGCTACGGGGAGTATGTAGCAGATTTAAAAGATATGGATTGGGTTCAGCATTTAGATCCGGCGCTGAATCAAATTTTAAAAGATAAAAGCGGCAAAGTGTATGCGTATCCTTTAAATCAAGCAAAAGACGGAATTAGCTATAATGCGACGTTATTAGAAAAGTACGGAATAAAGCCTCCTAACACAATGGATGAATTTATAACAGCGTTAGAAACAGTAAAGAAGAAAAGTAAAGGAGAAGTAGCGCCTTTATGGATTCCAGGAGGAGAAAACGGCAATATTGCTCAAGTGTTTGATCAGCTGGCTACACCTCAGCTTATTACAGCAAAAAATAAGAACTATGCTAAGCAGTTAGAAAAAGGAACATTTAATTGGTCAAACTACACGCCGCTAGCGGAAACAATGGCAGAAATGAAGAAAAAAGGGTTATTGAATGAAGATGTATTAACCGCAAAAGTATCTCAAGCAACGGAATTAATGGCTCAAAATAAAATTGCTTTTACATTTGTGGGCGGATCTCTTGGACCGGATGCAACAGAATTAAATTCTGAAGTAAAAGTAGGAACGGTACCGGTGCCGGCTATTCATAAAGGTGGTACGCAAAGCTGGATCGGCGGAGAGCGCTTTACCCTTGCTGCTTGGAAAGATTCTAAGCACCTTAAAGAAGCGAAGAAATTTATTGAATTTGTGTCACAGCCGGAAGTTGCTAAAAAGATTGCCGAAGGAACGTCTTCAGCATCGGCTCTGACAAACAATAAAACACAAAACTACTACTCTGCATACTACGATAAGTATAGCGATATCAAAGTTGAGCCATACTTCGACCGAAAGTATCTACCGAGCGGCATGTGGGCAGTGATGTCTTCTACAGGTCAAGAATTGCTAGCCGGAAGTTTAACGCCAAAGCAATTATCAAAAGAGATGGAAAAAGAGTACAAGCGTCTGAGCAAACAATAAAATAGTGTGCAAAATTTCCTTGTTCGCCGAGAAGCAGGGAGATAGGCTTCTGCTTCTTTTCAACACAAGCTGAAATAGGAGTGAACACGATGAATGAATTAGTCAGGAAAGAGCCGGTTTCCGTAGTAAGAGATACGGAAAAACGAAAGAAAAAATTAAAAACAGAATCCTCTTTATGGTGGATGTACCTTCCCGGCTTAGTAATTATCACCGTTTTTATTATCTATCCTTTTATTAACGGAATTAGACTTTCCTTTACTAATTGGAATGGATTTTCACAAACGTACGATTGGATTGGACTCCAACAGTACAAACGTTTGCTTGCAGATCCAACGACTTGGCTTGTGATAAAAAACACGTTGCTCTACGGAATAGGCAGTACTATTTTTCAAAATATTATTGGCTTGTTATATGCTTTGCTTCTGAATCAAAGCATTAAAATGAAAGCTGTAACAAGAACAATTGTCTATCTTCCGGTTATTATCAGCCCAATTATTATGGGGTATATCTGGTACTTCTTTTTTGCCTACCAAGGAGGCGCTTTAAATGACCTTCTTGTATTTTTAGGCTTTGAGAAGATTAATGCTTTGGGAACTCCGGAGCTTAACTCTTGGATTATCGTGTTCGTCAATACGTATCAATTCGTTGGAATTGCGATGATTATTTATTTAGCGGGGCTGCAAAGTATTTCAAAAGATTACTACGAGGCAGCACAGCTTGACGGAGCATCTGCTCTTCAGCAGTTTAAAAATATCACCCTTCCATTGCTTATGCCTTCTATTACAATTAACGTCGTTTTAAATATTATCGGGGGGTTAAAACTGTTTGACGTAATTGTTGCGCTGACAGGAGGAGGACCTGGAGATGCATCACAGTCGATGTCTACTTTTATGTATGACTTATATTTTAGAAGACAAGACGCCGGCTATGCAGCAACTCAAGGTGTGTGCATGGCGCTCATTATTTTAGTCATTAGCTTATCAGCACTTGTGTACTTTAAACGAAAGGAGACAGAAGCGTGATGGACTATACAAATAAACGGAAAAAACGATTTTTTACCTTTCTAGCTCTTTGTATAACGCTCGTTCATATTGTCCCTTTTTATATTCTTGTTACGACTTCTTTAAAAGCAACCGGGGATTTTAGTTCCAAATGGGTATTTCCAAAAAGCATACACCTTGAAAATTTCACAGCGGCTTGGGAGCAAGCGAACTTAGGAAACTCTTTTGTTAATACATTTATCATTACATTCGTTTCGGCGATTCTGCTTATTTTTTTAGGATCAATGGCTGCGTATCCTTTAGCGCGCCGACAAACGAAATTAAATAAGTACGTCTATTTTATTTTTATTGCCGTGATGGTAATACCGCCTTTAACAGCGCTAGTTCCGCTGTACAAAATGGTTGTGAATATGGGAATGATGAACACGTACCAAATTGCCATTTTAAATAATGTCGCAGCATTTTTGCCGCTAACGATCTTTTTGTATGCGGGCTTCATTCGCTCCACTATTTCTAAAGAGCTCGAGGAAGCAGCAAGAATTGACGGTGCCGGTACGTTAACGATTTTCTTTAAAATCGTATTTCCACTGCTAAAGCCTGTTACTGCATCCATTCTAATTATTGCCAGCGTCTATATTTGGAACGACTATCAGTTTGCAATCTTCTTCCTTCAAGATAAGGAAATGCATACATTAACCGTTACGTTAGCAAGCTTTTTTGCCGAAAATCAAAATAATCTTAGCTTAGTAGGAGCAGCTGCGATTATTGCGATGCTTCCAATGACCATTTTATTTTTAGTGCTACAAAAATACTTTATTGCAGGGCTTTCATCAGGATCTGTGAAAGGATAAAACCAATACGAGGAAGGAAGATGACGATGTCTAAAATCACATTTATCGGAGCGGGAAGTACAGTTTTTGCAAAAAATATTTTAGGAGACTGCATGTTTGTGCCTGCTTTAGCTGGCTTTGAATTTGCGCTATATGATATAGATGCCGAGCGTTTAAGAGATTCGGAAAATATGCTAAACAATTTAAAAGAAAACTATAAAGTGAATATTACGGTTAAAGCCTATTTAAATCGAAGAGAAGCTTTAACAGGAGCAAAGTATGTGATTAACGCGATTCAAGTAGGCGGATACAAGCCAAGCACCGTCATTGACTTTGAAATTCCTAAAAAATACGGCTTGCGTCAGACGATTGGAGATACAGTAGGAATTGGAGGGATCTTCAGATCACTGCGCACGATTCCGGTGCTGTTTGATTTTGCAAAAGACATTGAAGAAGTATGTCCGGATGCGCTGTTTTTAAATTACACCAATCCAATGGCAACACTAACGGGTGCAATGCTGCGCTATACCAATGTGAAGACGGTAGGCCTTTGTCACAGTGTTCAAGTATGTACAAAAGATTTATTTGATTCTCTCGGAATGGATCATGAAGGAATACAAGAGAAAATCGCAGGCATTAACCATATGGCATGGCTGCTAGAAGTAAAAAGAGATGGACAAGACTTATACCCAGAAATCAAGCGTCTAGCAAAAGAAAAGCAAAAGACAAAGCATCACGATATGGTGCGTTTTGAGCTAATGGATAAGTTCGGCTACTATATTACCGAATCGTCTGAGCATAATGCAGAGTATCATCCATACTTTATTAAACATAAATATCCAAATCTTGTTGATCAGTTTAACATTCCTCTTGATGAATATCCGCGTCGATGCGAAGAGCAAATAAGCAATTGGGAATCAATGAGAGAAGAAATGGTCAACAACAGTCAGCTAACTCATACGCGTTCACATGAGTACGGCTCTAGAATCATTGAAGCGATAGAGACAAACGTGCCGTTTAAATTTGCCGGTAACGTATTAAATACCGGAGGCTTAATTAGTAACCTGCCGACAAAAGCGTGCGTAGAAGTTCCATGTGTTGTAGACCGAAGCGGCATTATGCCGACTTATGTAGGAGACTTACCTGAGCAGCTTGCGGCGTTAAATCGCACGAATATTAATACTCAATTATTAACAATTGAAGCAGCTGTCACTAGAAAAAGAGAGCACATCTATCAAGCTGCGATGCTAGATCCTCATACAAATGCGGAATTATCCATGGATGACATCATTCGTATGTGCGATGATTTAATTGAAGCTCACGGTGAGTGGCTGCCTGATTTTACAGGTAAAGTGAACCAATACGTGTAATAAAAGAATCCTCGGCTGTGATCGGCTGAGGATTTTTTGTGCTTAGGAAAAGGAGGGAATATCATCCAAATGGATATTGACATTTAAAAAACTTCATCATACACTGTAAGAAGCAAGTCATTTCATACTAAGAAAGGAAAGGTACCGTAGACAATGGATAAGTAATCCTATTTTTTTAGACATTCTTTTAAAACTTTATTTTAAATGAACATTTGTCTAGATAGGATTAGTCTGTACATTTTTAGGTGCCATTTCTATATGTCTTATATGAATTGATTTCTCCCTTTTTTTACTCTATAAAAGGGTGCATATTTGCGTATGCCTAATTATGACCTCTAATCCTCTCTAGAAATCCTAGGGAGGTTTTTTTATGTTATTGTTAGAAGCTATAAATATTGAAAAAAGCTATGGAGACCGCCTGCTGTTTCAAGCAGAGAAGCTTCAAGTACATCGCGGAGAGCGAATTGGAATTGTTGGAAAAAATGGAGAAGGCAAATCGACTTTGCTTCATATTTTAATGAAAAAAATGAGTCCGGATCAAGGAATTGTGCAAACGTATGGCTGTTCCTCACTGATTCCGCAGCTTGACGTTCAACCTACAGGAGCTGTATCTCCCGAGATGAAAAGTCAGTGGAACGTGCCAAATGAAGCGGACTTTCTTAGCGGAGGAGAAGAAACCAGAAAGAAAATTGCTGCTGCTCTTTCATCGGGCGCGGAACTACTTGCAGCCGATGAGCCAACGAGCCACTTAGATGTAAAAGGCGTAGAGAAATTTGAAGAAGAAATGAAGGCTTTTACAGGCAGTCTGCTGCTGATTTCACATGATCGAGAATTATTAAACCGCCTCTGTACGTCTATTTGGGAAGTAGAAGACGGCAAAGTTCACTGCTATGAAGGCAATTATCAAGAGTATGTGACGCAAAAAAAACATGCAATTGAAAGACAGCAGTTTGAGTATGAGCAGTATGTAAAAGAAAAGCAGAGGCTTGAACTGGCGTCTGAAGAAAAAAGCCAAAAATCAAAGTCGCTTAAAAAAGCGCCGAGCCGTATGGGGAACTCTGAAGCGAGACTTCATAAACGAGCGGTCGGAAAACAAAAAGCCAAGCTAGATAGAAGCGCAAAAGCGATTGAAACAAGAATTGAAAAGCTAGAGAAAAAAGAAAAGCCAAAAGAAATGGAAGAAATTCATTTTGATTTATCTCAATTTCACCAAGTACACAGCAAGCAGGTACTAAGCTTTGACAAAGTCTCAGCATCAGCTGGTGACCATATCTTGTTTCAAAACCTAAAAGGCGGTGTGAAGCCAGGCGCGAAAGTAGCGATTGTCGGTCAAAACGGCGCCGGAAAATCTACGCTGCTGAATATGATTGAGCAGCAAACAGAAGGCATCACGGTTGCGAAGCCTGTAAAACTTGGCTTTTTCCATCAGCGTCTTGAAAATCTAGATCCCGCTAAAAACATTTTAGAAAACATTAAAGAAGACAGCCCGTACACCGAGCAGTTTATTCGTACGGTACTATCGCGCTTACTTTTTAAACGTGAAGACGTGTATAAAAAAGTAGAGATGCTAAGCGGAGGAGAACGAGTGAAAACGGCATTAGCAAAAGTCTTTTTAGGAAACTATAACGTTCTTCTTTTAGATGAACCGACCAACTATCTTGATCTTCATACAAAAGAAGCGCTTCAAGAAGTGTTAAAAGCTTATCCAGGGACGATTTTATTTGTGACGCACGACCGTTACTTTGTTAAAAAGCTTGCGACGCATGTTTTGACGTTAAAACAGTCTAAAGCAGAGCTCGCGGCGATTGAAGATACGGGTAAAAGCAAAAAAGCGTCACAGCAGCAAAATGAAGCCGAGAAACTTGCGCTTCAACTAGAATTAACAAAAGTAATTAGCGAGCTTTCTATCACGCCAGAAGGAAAAGAAAAGCAGCGGCTTGAAAAAAGATATGAAGAGCTGTTAGAAGAAAGAAAACGATTAAATAGAAAGGAAGGATAATATCACTTCGCCTAATAATGAATACGATGACGTTACTGAACATCAAAAGCGTATTGAAGGAAAAATAACGGATATGAATGTAAAAGGAACGCCCAAAAGAATAAAATGGATTGGCTATGGAATCATCATTTTCTTTGTGATCCTTATTCTAACGATGATCATCGGCGTATTTATCAATTAAAATAAAAAACAGCCGCTTCAACACTGAAGCGGCCGTTTTTTATTTGCCTACTTTTGTAACGATCGCATCTCCGTTTTTTCCAACTCGTACAGTAGCAAAACGAGCTTCGCTTTCCACTTTGCTGCCGGTTCCTTCTGGAATAAAGTAATGCTCAATTCCGTACTGAATTCCCCATTCGTGATACGTCCCCGTAATGACAACGTCTTTCTTTTTAGAAGTATACGGCTTATTCCAGTCATCATCCGCTTGGTAGATTTTTGCGTATTCATACACGCCTTGTTTGTTAGGGCGAAGAACGAGCTTCACTTTTTCACCGTCTTTTACATGAGGTAATGTAACGTGCGCAATGGCGTAATTCAGCTCAACGTAATCGCCTTGCAGCAGCGAGCGCGGATCGATCGGCTGTAAAGCGAGCTTAATTTCTTTTCCGTTTTGAAGAAGCACTTCGTTTTTGGTAAAAATGCCGCCCAGAATAATGAGCTGAACAAGAATGATGATCCATACAGCGGTTCGGCTGCGGTCAAGAAACGAAGGCTGCGGCTGATCAGGCGTTGACAGGTCCCATTTCCTGCTTAGGAAAAGAAAGATAAGACCTAAAATAACAAGAACAAGTGATTTATTAAATAAATCCCACACAAAGTCGTAATATTTCATCGCTAAAAAAACAAACCAGAAAATCATGCCGACAATAAAATCATATTTTGGCTCTTTTCGTACCGTCACAAATAAGAAGACAGTCGAAATCACAAAAAACACCGTGCAGTAAATGATATTTAAAAAAGAAGGTTCGCTTAATTCAGTCAGCGACAGTAAAAAGATAAAAGCAAGAAGCAGCGCTGCTTTTTTAAACGCGTGGTGTACGTTTATCGCGTATACAGCGGCATTTAATAGAAACAAAGCGAGCAGCACATAATCTATTTTGATAGTGTCATAGTAAGTAGTCGGAACCTTTATTAACAGAAGCCCTTGCACTAGCACAAAAAGCAACAGGCGAACGGGCGTATGTTTAGTGAATACTAAAAGCACTACAAGTGCGATGACGTAGATAAAAAACAGAATGTCGTTCACAAAAAAAGAAGCGCCGCCGCTAATTAATAAGCCCATCATTAAAAGCGTATATTTTACCGTTGGAATATCTGCTTTAATCAAATAACATGCCACAATCAACAAAACGCCGATCACAAGCATTCCGTTCGTTGGGTATGTTCCTGTAATAAGTGTGATGAGTCCTCCTAAAGAGCTGCTGCCGATCACCGATGCAATAGCCGTAATCCCAATTACCGCTATTCGTTTGATTACGCGGAGCGAGGTTTTTTGTGCTGACGTGTTGGCAGTGAGCCATTTGACAAACCACACGCTTGCACCAATAAATAAAATCACGAATCCTAACGCTAAAAAAAGCGACCATTCAGCGTAGTGTTTAAAAATAAAAGAGAAAAACTGTTCAATGACAAATAAAGCAAATGCCACGATGGAAATCCCTAAAAATGACCTTTGCGGCTCCACTTTTGAAAAATAAAAAAAGGAGCTTAGTAAAAACAGCAAATAAAAAATAATAAGGCCAATCCGTAAGCTAGAGCTGCCTGTAAAATCCGGCAGGGAAACAGTTAAAAAAATGTAGTGAAACAAACAAAACGCCGCATACATGATCACAGGAGACGAGAGGTGTTTCTTTTTTATGATCCAAAAGATGAGTAAGTTCACAAACGCCATTGCTGCGTAAAGTAAAAGCGTCTCTTGCTCGCCTCGCTGTGAAACTGCGCCTGTTGGTGAAATGAAAAAAGCCATGGTGAATTGAAATAAAACAAACGATAACACGTAAAATGGCTGATACTTTGTAAAAAAGCTAAACAAAATAACCGGCACAAGCCAAATTAAAAACAGCCAGTACGATTCAGCGTGCGTGTTGTAAATTTGAGAAAGAAGCGCGATGCTTAATCCAAATGAAAGAGCGCCGGCCAAAAGCGTCCAGTGACTTAAAAACGCCTGCTGAGGAAGCAGCTTTCGCACCGCAAATGCACTTCCGTAAAACAGCAGCATCAGCCCCACGCTCAGCGCAATTTTAGTGTAGCGGTCAAAGCCTTGCCAGTTCGATGCAAAGAAATATAAAATGCCGGACAAAACAAGAGCCAACCCCAGTAAATAACCGAGTCTTACGAGCTTTTCTCTCATACTCAACCTCCTCTTTATATTATGTATATACTAGCGCATGTTTAAATATTTGGAAATAGAAAGAATGAATGCGTTTTAACAAAAAAATTGTGTAAAAAGGCCTTTTAGTGGCGTGGAAATAACAAGTGAAGTAGTCCAAAAATCTTGATAAATTGTCAATGGTAAGATAGTTTTCTTACATAAGAGAAGTGCTAACGCAAATTCAGCAGGATACAGCACCTAAAAACTAGCGGAACTGTCACCTGCAGAGCAAGCAGTGGAACTTGAAAAAAGCCCATATCTGCAGGCGCTCAACGATTCTTCCGCTTTGGGCATGCTAACGTCTCAACAGATTCTTCAAAACGCTACGGGCGTTGAGGGAATGCTTATGCAGTCGGTGATGAGCCAGGGGCGGGTTAGGGACGTAGCACCTGAAAAAACTGCTGAATCCTTTGACTTTACAGAAATCTGCGAGAACCCTGCGGCTAAAAAAGAAGAAATCGGTATAAAAGCTGTAGTCAAAGACGTAGGAGAAGGTGCTATAACTTTAGCAAAAGGCACAGTTACGGGTAATAAAGGAGTAGCACAAGACATTTGGGCCGGTATGGGAGAGCGAGCAGATAAACGGTACAACTCCTTGTATGACTTTGGAAACTATATAACGATGGGCGGATTTGATGAAGCTGTTGCCTTCAAAGAGGGGCTGAATGAACGAGGGAAAAATTCTTTGGATTCACCGTATGACTTTGTCAATCACGCAACAATGGGACTCTTAGATGTAGGAAAGCAGGCGCTTAATCCTGACAAACCTCTCTCAAAAGAGCACTGGGAAAGCAGCATGTTTCTGTTTGCGAGCGTAATTGGAGGAGCGAAACCCGCAGGCGCCGTAAAATCCGTTCCAAAAGTAACAAACGTTCCGCGTGTACCTGCCCATAAAGCAACCAAAACATTGAGTGATATGCGGAATGTCGTCAGCGCAAAAGCAGCAAGCAATTGGTCGAAAAAGGTGTATGAACCTGTTCAGAAGCAGTTTCAACTTTTACTAGATGCTGAGATACCGACTTTACGTCCTCAACCTCAACTGTCAGGGATAGGAGAGGCGTTACCTGGAAAGACCTTTGGGGAAGCGTTAAATGGGTTAACGACGTATAAGATGGGAAATGTCTCGAAAGGTCAGTCCAAAGCGTTGGAGAAAGTGGAAGAGTCGGGTAGTAAGGCGAATGTTAAGGGGGCCAATGATCAGGGGGCTGTCGCTAAGGGTACGGGTAATCTTAAATTTAAAGAAGGCTAATACAATAGGACCAGTTGAAAAGTTTACTGAACGTAATGGTATTAGTGGTGGACATAATTATGATGAGTTTAAAAATTATTTTAATAGTAATTCTAACAAATATGAGTTAGGACCTGTTGTTAAAAAGGAACATCCAGATATAGATGGAATTTTTGAGATAGAATATAAAGTAAAATATGAAAAAATGGATTATACAGGAAAAAACGGGACTGGTGAATACAAAGTAATACCTAATAGAGATAAAATGTATAAAAAGACAGTGTATGATCCAAAAATTATTTCAAATGATGAAATAATAAATTTTAGCAAAAAGGCAATGGAAGAGGGTTTAAACAATAAAAGAGAAATTCCACTATTAAAACAAAAGAAGATAAAAATACAAGGACAAACAGACTATAATGGAAAAATATTGAAATTTGAAGGTATTATGAATTCCGAAACTGGAGAGATAGAGAATGCTTATCCAGTAGTAGAATGGGTGGATTAGTATGAACGTATATGAAGAGTTTATTGAGATAATGAAACAGAACAATTTAAATAAAGAGGCAGTTATTGATGTTTTGAATATATATGTAAATGGACGTAACTTTTTACAACACTTAGAAGATTTTAAAAATAAAGAGGGAGAGCGTCGGGAATATAATGGAGTTATTTATTCAGATGAATATGAACAAGATGATGAGGAGTATTTTGGACAAAATAAAGTTTTATTTTATTCTGGTGATGGTGATGATGACTATGATATTGTGAATTATGACGAACTGTACCAGTATTTAAGTGCTGCATGTGAATTTTATATAGGGAAAAATTCTGAAAAGAAAGAGATTATTGAAGAGTTGTTGATGAAAATTAAAGGCAAATATGCTTATTAAATAAATGATAGTAAAAGCACTTCTGAATAAATCCAGAAGTGCTTTTTTCTTGAGAACTATAAAAATCATTAGACAAATTACAAGAGAACTTCGAAAAACTAAAAGAAGAATCTATGCATGCTATTCAAATTAAGCAAATTGAGCTATTGTTGAAGAACAGCTAGTAATAAATTAATTTATTATAAGTGGGTGAGAGCGTGGAAAATAACTCGAAAATTATTTTGGGAATACCGGGCATATGGCAGAATAGACAAGCATTTAAAGAAAAATTTAATGAAAGTCAACAAGAGTTTGTATACCTAGGGGAACATCATATAGGTAAATTACAGACGCCTAAATATTTGTATCAAATAGAATTTGTTGACGAACATATTCCTTATGTAGCTGAAGCGTTTGAGCTTGGTGGAAATGGATCGTTTACAAAGGGTGATATTGAAACTCTTCAAAGTCACCGTAGTATGGTGTATATTCTTGCAGAAGGTGGATCACTTGAGCAAGTTATTGAAATTATGAGTGTCGCAAAGGCAGTTCTTCAATCGGGCGGTTTAGCAGTGAACGTTGAGTCATCTGGAAAGGCCACTACCAAAGATAATTGGATAGAATACGTTAACAATGGTACAGAGAACAGAGCATTTGCTGCTTTCGTTCAAATGTCCAGAGAAGAAGATGTGTTTTACACCTGTGGTATGCATAATTTCGGCTATAAAGATTTACTAACATCTACATCTAATACCAATCCAGCTGAAACAGTAGAGTTATTTCAAACCTTTTGCCTATATACGTTAATTGAAAATCCCGTATTTAATAGTGGAGAAACATTTAGTGTCGACCCTAAAGCTCCTGTTTTTCAATTAAGAGCAGAATCGTGTGTGCTGTTTGAAAGTTATGATCCTTTTTATAACCTTTATGGGGTTTGGCGGTTAAATAAAATAAGCTAGTCATTTAAAGGACAAGGTTGAAAAACTTTGTCCTTTAAGCGTTAATCGGAGATAAAGGAGGAGTAATACCATGAAAGATTGGGAGTATAATGAAATATTTGATGCAATTCAGGAGACGTATGAAGAGTTGGTAGATGAAGGCAGAGGGTATAGATATGCTATAGCAAAACTAGCGGATGAATTTGATAACTTAGGCAAGGTAGAAGATTTTATTGCGGACACTGCTATTGGAGAAATTGCAATTACCCATGAGCAAGTTTTCGTTGGGTGCATTAGAGGTATAACAGAAAGGTTGGGGAATTTAACCCAAAAGAAGCGCAAGACGAGCTAACATTAGACGAAATAAAAGATTTATTGCCACGAATGAATAAAGTAATAGAAGGACTAAAGCATGTAAAAGCTGATCATAACCCTTCAGTGGAATAGTAACAAACATTACTTAAATACTTGGTGAAAGGCAATTTGCTAAGGTATATGAGTACCGCTATTGTCTAATGAATGAGTGTTGAGCAGAAGGTCCTTATTTAATATATAGAACAGTTGTAATATATTTACTTTTGACAGACTGTTAGTATTTGGTATATCCTATTTTTGGATTAAGAGTTACGTAGATTTAACTCTTTATACATAAAATACTAATCGAAAGAAGGAAGAACCCGTAATGAGTAAGAAAAAATGGTTAATAGGAGCAAGTACATGTTTTCTAGTATTAGGGCTTGCGGCTTGTTCGAGCGGAGAATCAGAAAAAGCTAGTGGAAATGAGAAACACTCAGCTGAGTCATCAGAAAAGAAATCAGACGATAAAGAGCTAAATGCTGATGCGAAGTTTGATAAAGAAAAAACAGATAAATTCTACAATACGGTTACCAAAAAATTAGGTGAAACTGCTAATGTTGATGATTTTACGATTACAGTAGACTCTCCACAAGTCGTACCGGATGATGAGCTATCTAAAAACAAAAACGGACAGTTTATCAAAATGAATATTACGATTGAGAATAAAGGAAAGAAAAATCATAAAATAAGTGAGCTACTTCATTTTGATATTCAAAAAGGAGACACTCAATACTTTGCTACGGTTGTTTCTGGTGCCACAGAGAATCATTTGAACGGAAACATTTCACCAGGAGAAAAACAAAGCGGGATTGCAACGTTTGATATACCAAAAGAAGGCGATTTTAAGTTTGAATTTAGCGGTTTTAGTAAAAATCGTGGTATTTGGACGTTTACACAAGATGATATTCAACCAGCTCAATAAGAATCAAAACAAGTCACGTGCTAATCGTGGCTTATTTTGATTGAACTCAGCAACAACCATGGCGCATGAACAAGGCAATTAAACAACTTTAAAATGAAAGGAGCATGTAAAGTGTTATTCTCTTTATCAACAAGTATGTCCTATGTAAAAGTCAACATACATGTTAGGTTTTATAACATAAATTTCTGAATAATCATTTACTTATTCACTTATTTCATGGTATGTTATATGACATAGATATTGTAACTTACAATACGAGCTGAAAATCAGCTGTTATAATATATACTTATTTCTCTAAATATGCACCTGGACGAGCCGGTGCTCTATACATATATGGATACATCTACGTATAACTAGTCAAAAAGAATGAAGGCATTTCTAATTATAGTGCTGTTTGTTCTTTCGAATGAGTATAGTTATAGTAGGTGAAATTTTCAAGAAAATTATTTTGGTTTTTGATCTGAATTTTTGGAATAGTTTGTTATTTTATTAATCAATGCTTTGCCACTTAGAAGTAGGTATAAAAGTTTACTAATAAAAGAAAATGCAGATGGAATTTAATAAGTTTTTTAGAATTTGTGGGCGATTTTCTCACTTTTTTATCATTTTTGAATAGTTTATAATCATCAGACAATTATACTGTGATATAGTTATAAGTGAGACAGAAAAAGGTGTGTTCTTAGGTCGCACCTGAATTTTTTTACTACGTAAGCAGGAGCGCCTACATCTTTTTACAAATATAGGGGATGAGGAAGGTTATAATGAGCAACGTACAGAAAAAAACAGACGTTATCTTAATTGGTGCCGGAGTCATGAGCGCAACTTTGGGGTCATTACTCAAAGAGTTAGCACCTGAATGGGACATTAAAGTATTTGAAAAACTCGCAGACGCAGGGGAAGAAAGCTCGAACGAATGGAATAATGCAGGGACGGGCCATTCTGCGCTGTGCGAACTAAACTATACATCAGAAAAAGCTGATGGATCTATAGATATAACAAAAGCGATCCGAATTAACGAGCAGTTTCAGCTGTCAAGACAGTTTTGGTCTTATCTGGTAAGCAGCAAGTTGATTCGCAATCCGCAAGATTTTATCATGCCAATTCCGCATATGAGTTTGGTACAAGGGGAAAAAAATGTATCGTTTCTGAAAAAGCGTTTTGAAGCGCTGTCAAACAATCCGTTGTTTCAAGGAATGGAGTATTCCGACAGTCCTGACAAACTAAAAGAATGGATTCCGTTAATCATGAAGGGGCGCACGTCAAATGAACCAATTGCCGCAACTAAAATTGATTCGGGAACAGACGTAAACTTCGGTGCTTTAACACGCATGTTGTTTGACCATCTGAAGAATAAAGGGGTTCACGTTCATTACAAACGAAGTGTAAAAGATATTAAACGTAAAAGTGACGGTATGTGGGAAGTAAAAGTCGCAGATGTAGACAGCGGCAAAGTTGAGTACCACACGGCAAAATTCATCTTTATCGGTGGTGGAGGCGGAAGCTTGCCTTTACTTCAAAAAACAGGTATTCCTGAATCCAAGCATATTGGAGGATTCCCGGTAAGCGGATTATTTATGGTATGTAATAACCCTGAAGTAATTGCGCAGCACCACGGGAAAGTATATGGAAAAGCAAAAGTCGGAGCTCCACCAATGTCGGTTCCGCACCTTGATACACGCTATATTGATAACAAAAAGACGCTGTTGTTTGGTCCATTTGCTGGCTTTTCACCGAAGTTCTTAAAAACAGGTTCAAACCTGGATTTAATCAGTTCTGTAAAGCCGAATAATATTTTAACCATGCTAGCAGCAGGCGTCAAAGAAATGGCATTAACAAAATATTTAATTCAGCAAGTGCTGTTATCAAATGAAAAACGTGTAGAAGAATTGCGTGAATTTATCCCGAACGCGAAAAGCGAAGACTGGGATATCGTCGTAGCAGGCCAGCGTGTGCAGGTAATCAAAGACACGGAAGCTGGAGGAAAAGGAACGCTTCAGTTTGGTACAGAAGTCGTAAGTGCCGCTGATGGTTCTGTTGCTGCACTTCTTGGCGCTTCTCCTGGTGCGTCAACGGCGGTTCACGTTATGCTTGAAGTATTGGAAAAATGCTTCCCAGAAAACATGAACAAGTGGGAGCCAAAAATAAAAGAAATGATTCCTTCCTATGGCATGTCGTTAGTTGATCATCCAGACTTCTTTAACGAAATTCATGCATCTACTTCACAGACGCTGGGTTTAATTAAAAAAGAGTCTGTTTATAGCTAAAGATTTTACGGCGTAACAAACAGCACATGTGTATGTGAAGAAATCTACAGGCGTGCACAAACACCACCTTTTCTTGAGGTGGTGTTTTAATGATCTTTATATGTAGGGTTTGATTTAAGAGCGGTATTGATTGCTTCCAGGCTGAAGTTTTAACTGTTTCCACGCTGCAATCGCATCATCGCGGCCTTTTCCCTTGTTTTTCGGGTCGTTAAAAAAGTCGCGGATAAAGCGGTTGTATTCAAACTGAGGCGCAATTTCTTTTTGATAGGAAGGCTGCTTTTTTCGTTCTTCTTCTTCTTCATACCACGCTTTTACCGCATCTCGATAGGTTTTCCCTACATTTTCTTTAAAGTAGTTTTGAATATAGGTGGAAAAATGAAATGTAGGATGAATGGCTTCTTTAAAAAAAGCCCGTACTTCTTGACTGCAGCGGTGATTTTTCCCAATGACGGTATCTAATGTTAGTGGCGCTTGCGTTTTAGAGGACGAGCGTCTTTTAGACGGTGTTTTTGATTGTTGAGTCTCACCGGTTGTTAAAAACACTTCAATTCTTTTTGAAAGTTCCATTTTAAATCCAGACGGGCTCATGTTATTTTCTCGGCAAAATTGCTGCAGCTCGGTTTTGAGCCAGTAAAAATCCGTAAAGTCAGTGATAGATAAGTTTTTTGAAAATTCTGGTCTCATTGTTTTCACCTCCATATATTTACAAAAAATATAGAACATTTGTTCTTGTTGGTCAATTGTTTTTAGAGAAGTACGAAGAAATGTCTTTTATGTTTCTTCCTACATAGTGAGAAGAAATAGGCCGTTTATTCATGTCTCTTGCCCAAATAGAAAGCTGACCGATGTGATGGATTTCATGAATGATGATGTGATGCAAGATGTCAGCTTCTGTGTAAGAAGTAGAATCCCAAGGGACTGTTATATACCTTTTGTTAGAAATATTCAAATGGCTTAGAAAGTCGGCAATGTTAGGTCTATGTGCAGAAGAGAGCGCTTGAAGCTTTTCAAGCGTATCGTGTTCTTCAAAAGAAAGAACGATATCTTGTTTACCTTGGATGGCACGTATCCAGCTGTATTCCACATCAATAATATGAAAAAAAGTTTGTGAAATGCTACTCATTCCTCCAGTCCGCTTCTTCAACAGTTCTTCTCTTGAAAGTTGATAACACCAGCTAAACCATTCATCTCTCACTTGCCAATTATATTCAAAAAAATGAATCATCTACCGCACCTCACATGTTTTTTTACCTCTTATTTAAATTAGATGAACGCTGGTAAATTCCTTTTTATAAAGAAGAAAAAGCGTCTAGGCAGGGTGTCTCTTGCAAATTCCAAAATCAAACAATTACAATAATAGAAAGGAGTTGATCACATGACGCTACATAAAAAAGTCCTTTCTACGATTCTAGGAGGAGCTGTCGGAGACGCTTTAGGTGTTCCAGTTGAGTTTAAAAAACGCGATTCATTTCAAATTACGACTATGACCGGCTACGGTACATACAACCAGCCTAAAGGAACGTGGTCAGATGATACATCTCTGACGATGTGCTTAATTGATAATTTAATAGACAAACAAGATGAGTATGATTTAATGCAAAAGTTTGCGAACTATTGGTCGGATGGCTACTGGACGCCGTACGGAGAAATGTTTGATATTGGCATCGCAACAAGCGAAGCGATTCGCCGCTATAAAAGCGGACTTCCTAAAGAAGAGTGGGGAGGAAGCGCTGAATACGATAACGGAAACGGAGCGCTTATGCGTATTGCTCCGCTTGCGTTTACACTATGTGATGAAACTAGCTTTACAAAAAGAAAAGAAGAAATAGAAAGAATTGCGCACGTCACGCACCGCCACTTGCGCTCTACGCTTGGCTGTATTATATATGTGGAGCTGCTTATTCGTCTCCTTCACGGCGACGAGCCCTTTGAAGCATATGAAAACGCGGTAAACCTCTGCCAAAAACATTTAACAGGTACGGAGTATGAAGCAGAGTTTTCTGCGTACGAACGAGTGTTAAACCTAAGCTTGCCGCACGCAGCGAGAAATGCAATCGGGTCAACCGGATATGTCGTCAGCTCGCTAGAAGCATCGCTTTGGTCTTTTCTTCAAAGTGACGACTACGAAGAAGCTGTACTTACCGCTGTGAATTTAGGAGAAGACACAGACACAATAGGCTTTATTACGGGTACTGTGGCAGGAGTATATTATGGGCTGGATGGCATTCCTGAAGAGTGGATTTTTCAGCTTGCTAAAAAAGAAGAGTTAGAGAAAGCTTGTAAGAAGTTTGCGGATATATGTTAACGGATCATAAAAATTACTTTAAAGTTCGGAGGAGATAAAGTGAAGTTTTGTATGAGTTTTGGCGATACCAATTTTATTGGAGTAGCCAACGCAAAAGAATATCAATCATTTGTCGATGAGGATTGGGAGCTAGACCAGCTTCTGAACCACTTCGGCAGTGAAATGAAAAAGAGAAATATCCTAGTATGTCAAATGACAGAAGAAGGAATTGAACACTCTTGGAACGTAGAAGTGAAGATTGGAACAGAGTCGGATATAGATACATACTTTAGGAAAGCAACAGGTTATATAAATGTAACCAATCATCAGCTTTATCTCGTAGATTATGACTGCCTTACGATGGCCGCCCAGTTTGAAGATCAGTTAGTACCTGATGAAAACTGTTCTAAGTATAGAATTGATATTAAAAATGGTATGTACAAGCTCGAGCTTATTCAATTTTATAATGTTGACAAAAATGAGTATATAGGAAATGACCAAACGGATCTTGTATTGAACTTTATTAAGGTGGAGCACGTTGAAGACACAGCCGATAAGGTGTTTTGGTGTACGTATTAAGTAGTAAACGTACATGGAGGCTACTAACTCAGAGGCTGGTTGTACCGTTCTAAGGCCTCTATCTTATTTATGTAAAAAGATGGCGTGACATATATTCACTGAAACCCTCTGGCTTTGCGTCAGAGGGTTTTTATGGTCAAAATTATTTATAGTATACTTTACATACAAACTTCACGTTAAAGAAAGGTGATCACAGTGCCAAATGCATGGGATGCAGAACAAATCGTATCAGCACCGCTTGCCAAAACGCTAATTGAGACGCAGTTTCCAGAACTTGCGCCCGCTGCGATTTCACTGCTTGGCTACGGCTTTGACAATACGGTCTATCAAGTGAACGACCGCTTTGTGTTCCGGTTTCCTAGACGAGAACTCGCAGTGCGGCTATTAGAAACAGAAAATCAGCTTTTACCAAGCCTTGCTTCTCAGCTGCCGCTATCCATTGCCGAACCCATTTTTTTCGGTAAGCCGAATGCCGCATATCCTTGGCCGTTTACGGGCTATCACTACGTTCAAGGAAATCCGCCTGCGCGATTAACAGAAGAGGAACGTACGCAATCTGCTTCTATACTAGCAAGATTTCTTCGTACGCTGCATCACTATCCTCATTTAAAAGCCCAAGAGCTTGGCGTGCCGTTTGACGAGTTAAATCGGCTTGATATGATGAAACGAAAGCCGACGTTAGAAAAGTATGTTAAGCAAATGAAAGAGCGTAACCTTTATTCTAACCAAGGGGTTCTTGAAGACTATGTAAATGACATACAAGAAATTCACTATCAAGAAAAACATGTACTAGTTCACGGAGATCTTCATATTAAAAACATGATTGTTGATCAAACCAATATGGTTTCAGGCATTATTGACTGGGGAGACGTTCATATTGGTCATCCGGCAGTTGACCTAGCGATTGCCTATAGCTTCCTACCCTCTAAAGCAAGAGCACGTTTTTTCAAAGAGTACGGAGAAGTAGATGAAGAAACGCACAGACTGGCAAAATGGAAAGCCATATTTACAACCGTAGTGCTTGTAGCACACAGCTACGACCAAGGAGCCAAACAAACGTTAGAAGCAGCTCTAGAAAGCTTGAACCTTATCTTTCAAGAGTAATAAAACTGTAATAGAATTTCTGTTAAATTCCTGTATAGTTAAAAAAGGATAAAAATAAAAACAACAGGTGAAGCAAACGATGAATACAAGCCACTGGAATGAATCAGCAGCACATTTACTAGAAAGGTGGATACAGCTATATAAAGAAAAAACATCTCTTATCGGGGAAACGGAATCTTTAAACATGCTAAAAGAAGAAGTAGACGGGATGGACAAAGAAAAGTTTCTCTCAATAGTAGAACGTCATCTGCAGAAAGTGTATGAAGAACTAGAAAAAGAACGTACAGAGTCTAATATGAACAACATTGAATATACAATGATGACATTTCTTTCAAGCGATTATCCGGAGTACATAAAAAAGCGTCAAAGCAATATGAAACAGATCCAACAGTTAACAAGCATACATAAGAATGTGACAGAGCTTTTCGGAAAAGAACTTTCTTCCGAAGCGGATATGGTGGCATTTAGGAATGACTTTTTTCAACTAACAGAAAAACATGCTAACACGTCATTGCTAAAAGAAATCAAGGAAAGCTGGAATGCTTATTTGCCGGCATTTGTTGATTTTCAAAAAAAGCATGAACATGTAAAACAAGCGATAGCCACAGTACTTGAAGAAGCCAAGAGCTTAAAGCAAGAATGGCATCAGCTAAGCAAAAATAAATTGGTGACCAAGCAAAAAGCGACCGTCTTTCGCACAAAGCAGCATGAGCTAAATGAAAGCATTCGAAAAGCCACGACTGCACAAAAACAGTTACTCGAACTTCACTGGCTTGATGTTCGCAGTCAGTTTGATGCGCTACAAGAAAAAATGAGCGGAAGTCTTTCTACCGTGCTGAAAGAAACGGAACGCAGTATGGAAGTCATTAGCCAAAACGATGCAAATGAACACGCCAAATTAAAGCAATCACTTACGGACCTAAATGGAGTCCACGAAGTTGACGTTCATCAAACGTGGTTAGCGGCTTTTATTAAAAAATCACGACCATTTTTTAACGAACTGAGTGAAGATATAAAGGATACTCGTTGTCGAGAACTGTGGAATGGAATTTACGGCATGTATAAAGGAATAGCAGTAAACGAGTTTATTGTTGCATATGAAGAATTTTTAGCACTTCAGCCGCTGAACAGTATAAAAAGCATGGAGATGCCAAAGCCATTAGCTCGGTTAAAGGTAGATATAAACCCTGTTACACTGCCAGCCTACGCAGACTTTCCCATGCTCAAAAAACAGCAAGCATCACGACGTACTTTTCCTGTTTTAATAGGAGGCGCTATCGTCCTTGTCTTATTACTGACGATTGTATACATGAATTGTAACAATCAAACGGCAGAAACAAGCGCAGACATAAAAGCCACGACCAACACCAAGCCGTTAAAAAATGAAGAACCTAAGCCAGCTGACGTAAGCAAAACAGATCTTGAAAACTTTTTTATCTCCTATAAAGCCGCTTACTTTTCAAGCTTAAACAGCGGAGAGTTTAGTTCGATGGCGCCCTATATTGACTCGGGTCAGCCAGTTTATAAACAGCTAAAAAGCTATATCACATCACTCGCCGGAAAAAACGTATCGTTTGCTAACGATCAGTTTCTCGTGACAAAAACAGAATCACATAACGACGGAACCTATGACATTTATACAAGCGAAGTATACACGTTCACCGACTCATATGACGCGAGCACGCAGTTTAAAAAAGAACGAATTTATCATGTGAAAGCTGCTGGTAAAGACAAACTTCAAATTACTAAAATTGATACATTAACAGATGAGCAGAAGCCGGTGGAAGAGTGAACGGTTTCTGAGAGATTATGAACAACCGCTAGTTCCTTTTTGGAGCTAGCGGTTGTTGTGATTGGGTGGTGTGATTGAGGTTAGGGTGATCTCTACGCTGCCAGCGTGGAGATCTTGTTATATAAAATTTTAAATACTTCCATATAGAAACAAAAAATTAATCTAAAGTACGGTCATATTAATTCCAGTTTTTTTCAATGAAATGAAATGCAGGTCGTAAATTAGTTTTATTAGCAATTGAAATAAGAACGGGCACCACTGAAGGGTCCGTTTTAGAGAAATTAGGAATCCTCGGATTTAACCGGAAAAACTGATCGCCTAAAAGCTCAGAGCTAACCATTGATTCATAATAGCTCGATCCACCAGAGATAATCTGAAGAAACGGCAGCAAGGGTTCATTAGGAGACCGGTCTAAAAGTACTCCCCAATTTGGCGGCAGGTCCTCCATATCTTCTGGTCGTATGTTATCGGCACTTACCATTCCCCATCCTTTCGTATCTCTTCTTAATTGAGTTGGCTGTTCACCTGTGCCGATGGATAATACGGCAATTTGATCCAGCGGCTGCTTTGCTTTTCCCACTGCAAATGCGATACTAGCTGTACTGGTGTTAGTTGCTACTGTATACCCATCCACATAGTTTTGATAAGCTCTTTGCGTTGCAGGGGCAGCGCTGCTCCTAAGTATTACGTCACTCGCTTTTTCATTAAGATAGGGAGAGTCAGGGAAATTATGAAATAACACAGGATTCCAACGGTTCAGCTCCGGTGCAAATAAGTGAAAGGCAGGCACAACAATTCGTTTCTTTAAGTCTCTAAGGCGAAGGTCTCGGGGGAAAAATGTTCGTATGGCTTTAATAAAACCAGAATAGGGTAATTGTTGGTTAAAAACAGGTCCGCCCGGTCGGGAAATGCTGAATGCTGGTAAGATGTGATCTTTGAAAAACTGAAACGTTTCTTCTGGCGATCTTCCGCTTGCTAATGCAAGAGCAGTAAATGAACCAATCGAATTTCCTGAAAAAACATTGGTTTCACTAATTAACTTTGGGTTTTGGTAAGCTAATCTATTCAAAAGCTGTAAACTTAAAGCACCTAAAGTACCGCCTCCATCAAAGGTCATAATCCGATATTTTGTCAAAGGTGATTTCTCCTTTCGAATTCCATGAGAGGTATCATTCTGTATATGTTTATTTAATGTGCTGTAGAGGTATGAGTATCTCTTTTACTGATTATTTAGGAGTCAGATTATGCAGGTGATAATGGTAAGAGTTAGACAATAGATCCCTATGAAGTCTAAATAAATAGGAGGTTTTATAAATGGGCGAAGAGCTTTATTGAGGAAATCTTGAACTAAAGCTATTTGTTGAAGGTAGCCATAAGTTAAATCCAGGAGTAAATAAAGAGGCCTTAAAAGAGCTTGAACTGAAGTTTAATATTCAATTCCCTCAATATTATAAACATCATTTTTATCCATAAAATGGAAGTGTTCTTCCTTGGGGATATACGGAGAATGGTGACGAATTATATTGGCTAACTGAAGGGAGCCCCGCCGAATGGAAAGTGGTGGTGTATGAATCTAGATTGCCTGAAAATTATATTTACTCACTGTCCATGACCGATTTTTTATATCAAATCATTACAAAAAAGTTAGCCTGTGATGCATTTCTAGATGATTTTCCGAGTGATGTGGCTACATTTATTTCGGTAAACGTTGATTAGTTAATTAATTAGTAGAAAACAAGACTTAGGAGGAATGTTACATCAAGATGTTGCCAAATAAATTGAACCAAGTTCTTGAAGAAAAAATATATATACGTGAAGATAAAACTTCAGTAATGGATGCTTTAGCACGGCTAGAAGTAAAGGGATCCCAAACCTTCACAGAATTTTATAACCGGTATGCCGGACCATTCTGGGAAGAATACATACCTTTTGAATTACTTGATTTAGTAGATGAAGAAAATAACATTGAAGCATATACGCTTATTTGCCGAAGAGAATACGGTTTTCCTAAACAATATCTGATTTTAAGTGAAACATCAGCTAATGCCGTACTAGTGCTTGATGCTTTAACCGATAGCGTGTACATAGTAAATTTTGAAGGAGGAGACGAGCTGCTGTTAAAAGGAGAATTAGAGGCAACGTGGCCTACCTTTTCTGATTTTCTGAAATCCTATTTTAATTGTTAGGTATGGATTTTAGCGGTTATATTCCGTGTGAATGGGGCGGAGAATATAGAGTTGGAAATATAGTTGTATATAAGGTAGGGGGAAGCTTTTGAAACATGTAATGAAACAATATTTTAAGAAACTAACGGGAAAATGGGAAGAGTTCAATGGAACGTTACCTTTGATTTCTTGGAATGAAGAAGCAGATGCAAATATTTATGTAGGTTCTCAAGACGAAGAAGGCTATATAGCGTGGAAACATCTAGAAAAGTGTGAAAATACAAATTTTCAACAGTTTGAACAAGAAATAAACGTGATACTTCATAATGATGTAAAAGCTTATTTTAACTCGTTTTGGTTTCTTGAAATGATTGGATGGGTGTCTCAGTATAATATTAACTTATATCCTGTCATTCCCGGTGTAGAACCTGAAGCATTTTGTCAACGTGTAAAGGAGTATATTCTTGAAAAAGAAAACAGTACGTACATTCCGTTAGGTTTTGAAAGCAATGGCATGCTAGTTGTTATGAATAATGAGTCTGGAGAAATTTTCGTAGAAAACGGTGAAGAGAAAAGCTATAAATATTTGTCGTCTAGTTTAAAAGAGCTCATTTCTCAGCTGGATTTTAAGTGAAATAGATATTTTGCACTTTCGCTAATCGTACACAGTCTTCACCATTGGAGTGAATCTAATTGATCATAAAAAATGTATGAACGGCATCTCATAGGAGGTAACAGCAATGGCAGATTTTGCGTTTATTAATAATGGGAAAAATAACATTTATCATGTATCTGAGCAGGAGATTTTACAAGCAGAAGAAAGAATGGGTATTCGTTTTCCTAACGATTTACGGCAGTTATATTTAGACGTTGGGTATGGATTTATTAAGGAGCCAAGTAATACGGCAATCAATAGAATTATGGGACCCAAAACGATAGCAGATGCTAAACTACGAGAAGGAATGTTTGAATTCGATTTCGATTTAGAAGAACTTGACGAAGAAGATAAACTTATTTTCTTTGAAGTGAACGAAGGAGTATACATATCGTTAGACTTAACACTATCTCATAATCCAGTCTTTTATTTGGACACGCCAATCGCAGACTCATTAGAAGATTTTTTTAAGAAATTTATAAACGATAATGAGTATTACATTGATTTAATTAAAGAGTAGAAAAAACGGTAGCTGCTACAAATAAACAGGCTATGTAATTTAAAAGCTAAGCTAGGAGAGCGATTAGAATGACAAGGATTAATGATGAATCATTTGGAAAGCTTGAATATAAAAACAACTTTTGGCGAGGGAAAACTACGATTAAAATGTTTGGTGTAGAAAAAGAAATCCTTTTAAGTGTTGATGCATACGAAAACACTGATTTTTCACATGTACAAAAAGAAGCATTTCTTAACTTTATTCAAAATATGGAAAACATAATGAATAAGGCAGAAAAGCATATATACGATTACTATATGGAGAACTATGAAGAGTATAGAGAGATGATAGCTAATAAATCAGAAGCAGATCAGGTTGTTCCAAACATTCATTCCGTCTTAGATTTAAAAAAATTAGTGGAGCCCACTGAATTAATCGTAAGAAGAGTAAGGAAGAATGGAAAAAGAAGATTGGGTTTACTTTGCGATGTTTCTTGGGATATTGAAAATGGAATAGGAATTAAAATGGAAGATGAAGGTGTAGAAGAAGTGGGGTATCAGGATATTGTGTTGTAACGAATCTACTAGACGTTAAAGCTAACCTAATAGATAGATAAACACAGGGGGCTGTTGAATTGGACCGATTTGCAAGTGTGAATAGGAGGCTTAAAATGAGTGTAAAAGCGGCCATGACGGATTATTTTGAGAAACTGCTAGATTATTGGAATGAAAACTATAACACATTTCCAAAGGCACCGTGGGATGAAGAGATACATCCACTGCTATATGTAAGTGAGCCTGATGAAGAAGAGTATGTTTTTTGGAAACCAGTAGAAAAAAAGGCTGTTGAAAACTTTAGTATGATCGAAGCTGAAATTAAAATGCCTTTGCATCATTCAATTAAAGAGTATTTTAACAGTTATTTATTTTTAAGCTTAGAAGGTCTTTATCATTCGAAATATATATGCCTTGAGCCTGTTGAACCGGGTAAGGATGTACGAAGTTATTTTAAACATCTTACGCATTATGATGAAAGTCAAGGAAAGGAATTTAGATACATACAGATAGGTTTTATTTCTCCGGACGAAATGGCCATTAACATAGATAATAAGACTGGAAAAGTTTATATAGAAGATTATGAAACAAACGAATTAACATTATTGGAGCATTCACTTGAGGAATTAATAAGAAAAATAAAGCTGAAGAAATCATAATTTATCCAGAAGATGAGGAAAGGAATAGTAAATGTGAAACAAGCAATGGAAATTATGAAAGAAAATCATTTGAAAGGATTAGTAGAAATCTCTCGGGATTGATTAGGGATTTATAATACAAGGCTTCATTCGGAAAAAAGAAAGAATCACAATTTGGAAAGGCGGCTCCATAAGTAATGAATAATGGTGGTAAGTTTAATACTCTAGTAGAAGAGGTCATTGAGCTATCAAAAAATTATGGCCAGGTTTCTCTAGAAAAAGAAGATGTAGATAAAATACAAGTAATATACGATTGTGATAAGGCTGAATATCTTGCATATGAAGAAGTATATGGTGAAGAAGAAGACAGTTGGAAAGACATTAGAGAATTAAAAATGAGTGACGTATGGGAGCGATATTATGATTTAACGGATGCTGAAAAACCTCGTGAGTTAGAAGAAATAGTAGAAGTTATAGCTGAAAACTTACGACAGAGCCTAGAAGATTATGATGCCTTTTTTGAAGACATCGTAGCAGATTTAAACAATTGTGCAATTAGTAGAGCGGTTAATGGTACTAAAAATAACTTCTTTGAAAGCATATTTAAATTACATAGATCCGGGTATTTGCCTTGTGGATGGTGTGGGGATTATCCAGATGGTGGAATTATTGCATATAGAGGGTGACTTCAATAGCATCATGGAAGAATTAGAGGATGTTAGTGATGCTTTTGCTTTGTCTGATGAGGATTAAGTTAAGCAATGTGTAATGAGTGTACGTATGTGTAAGTTCTAAAGGAGAGGAAATAATGAGGTACGACTTTGTTGCGAATCAAAAAGATAATCAATTTTACCCCGTATGTGAAAGTGATATTAAAGAAGTAGAAGGAACGTTGGGCTTAAAGTTTCCTTTTGAGTTAAGGAAGTTTCTTTTAGAGGTGGGTTATGGTTTTCTTCAGGAGTCTGAATATAATATAAACCGCATTATGGGCCCTTCTTCAATCAGAGACGCTAGATTAAAAGTGAATGATTTTGAATTATACCCTGATATCGAACTTTACGAAGATTTAGAAGAGGGTAAATTACTATTTTTTGAAGCCAATGAAAGTGCGCTGCTGCTGATAGAAATAAGTGAAGAGCAGAACAATGCGATTTATTATGATGACTTAAAGATTGCCGATTCTTTAGAAGAGTTTTTGAAGAAGGTGATGGAGGATGATGGGTATTATGTTGAATAAGGGTAATAAAATACATACTGAGCCATAAAAGCTTTATGCATATTAAAATGATACATAAAATAAAAAATGTAACAAAATGGATGATGTTGGATAGTTGTTAATTTTCTTTCATCTGAGTTATTGAATAAAATTCGATATTATAACATTAAAAGCTAAAAAAATAGAAAGTAAAAGTAAGGGGAAAATAAATGTATTTATATCAATTAAATAATAAAGATAAACTAAGAGAAATAAGTGAAAATTCATTTAAGAAAGAAAAAGAAATACAACAGATATGTGAAAAAAATTTAAAAGAAATCTTAGGTCTGAGATTTATTAGCTCTGAGTTTAATATTAGTAATTTTCGTATAGACACATTAGCTTATGATGAGCAAACTAATTCTTTTGTCATTATTGAATATAAAAATACTAAGAGTTTTAGTGTTATTGATCAAGGTTATGCGTATCTCTCTTTAATGTTAAATAATAAAGCTGATTTTATTCTTGAATATAATGAAAATAATGAGAAGAATTTAAAGCGTAGTGATGTAGACTGGTCACAATCTAAGATTATTTTTATTTCTCCGAGATTCACCACTTATCAAAAGCAGTCAATAAATTTTAAAGACCTGCCTATTGAATTATGGGAAATTAAACGGTATGAAAATGATATACTCCATTTTGACCATATTAAACCTGCACAAGTCTCGGAGTCTATTAATACAATTTCGAAGCAAAGTGAAACTATTGAAAAGGTGAGTAAAGAAATTAGAGTTTTTACTGAAGAGGACCATCTCGCTAACAGGCCCTATGATATTGTTGAATTATATCAGTTGTTAAAAGAATCTATCTTAAATGTCGGTGATAATATTTCAATAAAACCAACAAAGCTCTATATAGCTTTTACTAAGGACCAGCGAAACATTGCTGATATTCATCTTTTAAAAAAAGGATTAAAGCTCTGGATTAATTTAAAAAGTGATGAGCTGAATGATCCTGCAGGTGTTGCTAGAAATGTGGAAAATATAGGTCATTGGGGAAATGGTGACTATGAAATACAAATTACTGAGGAAGAAAATATTGAATACATAATGACTTTGGTAAAGCAGTCATATGAAAAGAATAAATAAAAGCCAAAAGGGCCTATATCTAACGATCCGAGTGATGATCAACAGTCTAACATGTCTTGTTCGGGTCAAATCAAAGGCAATAAAAACTCGAAAATTTACCACGTACCTGGCGGAGCTTATTATGATAGAACTCAAGATAATATTGTTTGGTTCTGTTCAGAAGCGGATGCACAGGCAGCTGGGTATAGAAAATCTCAACGATAAAAAATGTATGCAACCTTTAAAAGCTCTCCTATATGTTTGTTGGAGAGCTTTTTTCTTTGTGAGAGATTATCTAACGTATGTATTAAAGACACAGAACGAGTAAGTTTTGAAAACAGAAAAGGTATGAAAAAAGAATTCTTTGAACAAAACAACTTGGATAAGAAAGTGTTATGTGTCGTTTTATAAATGCCCCTGTAAATAAAATCCCCCTTGATCATCCAATGGTGTCATATAATAGAATAAGCTATTATACTTACATTTATTAATACTTTTTCAAAAACGGTCTTAGCTCTAAGGTTTTTAAATAGTTTTATAGATGGGAGTTAAAGCAAGCTTATGAACAGAGAAGAGTTACTTCAAAAAATAAAGAACTTAAACATTTGGAAAAAAAGAGATCAAAGAGCTCCGCACAAACCATTGTTAATACTGTATGCCCTAGGTCAGCTGCAGGCCAAGCAACGAATGCACCTGCCATACAGCGAGGTGAAAATCCCTTTAAAAGAGCTGCTTATGGAGTTTGGACCTTCTCGCAGTTCCTACCATCCGGAGCATCCTTTTGTTCGTTTGACAGGAGATGGAATATGGGAGCTAAGTGAAGATATTGATAAGCGTAGCTTTACCGATAAATATTTGCTGAGTACAAATATAATGGGCGGTTTTAGACAGGATGTTTATAACCTTTTTGATAATGATCCTACGCTTCTTCAAGACGCAGCACAATTTTTATTAAATGAGCATTTTCCGGATACAATTCATGAAGATATATTAAGAGCGGTAGGGCTGGAGTTTGAAACACAATTAAAGAGAAGAAGAGATCCAAAGTTTCGAGAGAAAATTCTTCAAGCTTACGGATATAGCTGCGCTGTTTGTGGGTTTAACGTTCGTCTTGGTCATAATTTAGTTGGCGTGGAGGCTGCTCATATTAAGTGGCATCAAGCGGGAGGGCCAGATATTGAAAGTAACGGAATCGCGTTATGTTCAATGCATCATAAATTATTTGATAGAGGAGTTTTTACTTTTTCCGATCATAATGAGCTGTTAGTGGCAACTCAAGCGCACGGGACGAATGGATTTGAAGAATGGCTTATGAAGTTTCACGGGCAAAAGCTTAGAGGTCCTATTCATCCGGCGTATCAACCGAGCGAAGATTTTCTTGGGTGGCATGTTAGAGAAGTATTTAGGGGACCTGCTAGATATCAAGCAGGTGATATAAATTAATTTTTGTGAATGACAGATTGCTGCGTCTATAATTAGGAAGTGATTTACATATTGTAATGTCAGTTAAAATACGCTCAAGAAGATATAAACGGAGGAAGAAAGATGCTACGAAAAAGCGGCGCGAAACGAATACAGGCTTGGTTTTACGATGATGATCCAAACGGGATTAAAGTATCTGAGGTGCCGAATACAACAATACAGGCTGTATTCATTCCCAGAAATAGTTTGAAAGATTTAAAGGGTGAAAGCGAAGTAGAAAAGCCCGGCATTTATTTTTTATTTGGAGAAGATAAAGAGGCATATATTGGAGAGGCAGAAGTGGGATATGAACGTTTAAGACAGCATGCTAGTCCATCAACAGGTAAAAGTTTTTGGGATGTGGCCGTGTTAATTGTGTCTAATGCCTCTCAAGATCAATTAGATAAAGTTGATGTAAAATACTTAGAACATATTTCTTATCTAGCAGCCATGCGCTCTGGTACATATGATATTAATCAAACCGTTCCGACAAAGCCGTTTGTACGTGAGTTTAGACGAGATGACCTGACAGATATTTTTAATGTTATTAAAGTTTTACTTGGTGGATTAGGCTTTTCAATTTTTGCGGATGCTTCAAATGGAATAGAATATGAAAGCGGAGCTGTACAGTCTGGTAACATACCAAAAATTGAAACAGAGCAACCGATAGAAAAGGTTATTCAAGTTGAGACACATTTGTCAAAAGATATAAAGTCAGTAATAGTAGAGGACGTTCTATATTGTAAACGCCGAGATGCGTATGCGACGGGGAAATATGTTAGCGATGGATTTCTTGTCTATAAAGGAGCTTTGCTTGCGAGCGAACAGCAGCTAGAAGGAGCTAAACTTAAAAGGCAGCAAGACCATATTAATACTTTCTTAGCAAACGGTGTATTAGAAATAAAAGATGGTAGATACGTGCTGGTACAAGATCAAATTTTTTCTTCTATCTCAGCTGCGGCAGTGTTTGTGACACAGCGAAGAAGCAGTGGAACTTCTGAATGGAAAGATAAGAACGGGATAACAGCGCGTAATAAAATCGATCAAATGTTAAGTGCAGAAACAAAATAACCTAGATCTAAACCTTTTGATCTCAATAAGTATTTCAAAACATTGACATTCCCTTCCAAAACGCATACAATAGCTACTAATAAAAGCACACAAATTCGTTGAAGAGAATCAGTACGCTGCAAGTTTGTTCCACAGAGAGCCGGTGATAGCTGAAAGCCGGTGTTCAAGCTGCAGGGGAATATCCTCTCTGAGAAGTCAAACTGAACGATAAGTAAGTTTGAACGGTAGTCTACCGTTAAAAAGAACGCGTATGATTGTACGTTGCTGAGTGCTATTGATGAACGGATCAATAGAAGCCAGGGTGGTACCGCGGTTTAAAACCCGTCCCTAGTCATAGGGACGGGTTTCTTTGTGTGCTTTTAACTTTAAAAGGAGTGGTATCACATGAAAGAAGTGAATGTAAGGGAGTCTTCGCAAGAGCGCGAACAGCGTATCCAGCAGCAGTGGCAAAAAGGAAATGTGTTTCAGCAGTCGGTTCAAAACCGAGAAGGGCATCCTTCGTTTGTATTTTATGAAGGGCCCCCGACAGCCAACGGTTTGCCTCACGTTGGGCACGCGCTAGGCCGGACGATTAAAGACGTGGTGGCTCGTTATAAGACGATGACGGGGCATCAAGTGATTCGAAAAGCAGGCTGGGATACGCACGGACTGCCGGTAGAGCTCGGTGTAGAGAAGCAGCTCGGGATATCTGGGAAGCATGACATTGAAAAATACGGCGTAGAAGCTTTTATCAACAAATGTAAGGAAAGTGTGTTTGTGTATGAAAAGCAGTGGCGCACGTTCACGGAGCAGCTTGGCTATTGGGTTGATATGGAAGACCCTTACATCACCTTGGAGAATTCATACATTGAAAGCGTATGGAACGTGCTTGGTACGATTCATGACAAAGGACTTCTTTATAAAGGTCACCGCGTATCACCCTACTGCCCGAGCTGTCAAACGTCGCTGAGTTCGCATGAAGTAGCGCAAGGGTATAAAGATGTAAAAGATTTAACGGTAACGGTGAAATTTAAAGTGAAAAACCGCGATGATGAATATTTTTTAGGCTGGACGACAACACCTTGGACGCTGCCGTCAAACGTGGCGCTTGCGGTGCATGAAGAGATGAACTACGTTCGCGCTGAGCAAGGCGGCAGCGTGTATATAGTGGCAGAAGCGCTCGCAGACAAAGTGTTAAAAGGAGAGTATACGGTTTTATCTCAACATAAAGGAAATGAGTTAAAAGGGATGTCGTATGAGCCGCCGTTTAATTTTGTGAAAGTGGAAAAAGGGCATGAAGTGGTGACGGCTGATTACGTAACGGATCAAAGCGGAACAGGAGTTGTTCATTTAGCACCTGCATACGGTGAAGATGATTACAGAGTGGTAAAAGAAAACGGCTTTTCGTTTGTGAACGTGGTGGATGAAAAAGGACAGTACACGGCTGAAGTGCCGCCGTTTCAAGGACGTTTTGTGAAAGACTGCGACGTTGATATCGTGCGCTATTTAGCGAATCAAGACGTGCTGTATCATAAAGAAAAGCATGAGCACAGCTATCCGTTTTGCTGGAGATGCGACTCGCCGCTTCTTTATTACGCAAATGAAAGCTGGTTTATCCAAACGACGGCGTTAAAGGAACAATTTTTGAAAAACAACGAAAGCGTGACGTGGTACCCGGATCATATCAAGCACGGCCGCTTTGGCAACTTTTTAGAAAATATGGTGGACTGGAACATCAGCAGAAAACGCTACTGGGGAACACCGCTGAACGTATGGGAATGCGGGAAATGTCAGCATCAAGTAGCCCCGAAAAGCATCAAAGAGCTGCAAAATCATGCGTCTCATTCTGTGGATGACAGCATTGAACTTCATAAGCCTTATGTAGATGACGTGCAGCTAACGTGTCCGGTCTGCAGCGGAGAAATGAAGCGAACGCCGGAAGTAATTGACGTTTGGTTTGACAGCGGCTCGATGCCGTTTGCGCAGTATCACTATCCGTTTGAAAACAACGAGCTGTTTCAAAAGCAGTTTCCAGCAGACGTCATCGCAGAAGGAATTGATCAAACGCGGGGCTGGTTTTACAGCTTGATGGCAGTTTCAACGCTGTTTACAGGAAAGGCACCTTATAAGCGCGTTTTGTCTCTTGGGCATGTGTTAGATGAAAACGGTCAAAAGATGTCTAAAAGTAAAGGAAATGCGCTAGATCCTGTTGATCTTATTCATACATTTGGTGCCGATGCGCTTAGATGGGCGCTTTTAGCAGACAGTGCGCCTTGGAATCCGAAGAAATTTTCAGAGCGCGTTGTGCAAGAAGCGAAGTCAAAAGTCATCGATACACTCGTGAACGTGTACGGCTTTTACGTGCTGTACGCTAAGCTTGACGGCTATAATCCCGAGCAAACGTATGAATTGAAAAAAACAAAATTGGATGAGTGGATTCTTTCACGTTTGCACAGCACGGTTAAGCGAGCAACAGTACATCTTGAAGATTACGGGTTTACAAGCGCCGCTCGTGAAATCGCGGCATTTATTGAAGAGCTAAGCAACTGGTATGTACGACGTTCTCGCGATCGCTTTTGGTCAAAAGGGATGGACGGAGAAAAAGCAGGGGCTTACGATACGCTTCATGAAGTGTTAGTCACGCTTAGTCAGCTGTTAGCGCCGTTTACGCCGTTTGTTGCGGATGATATTCATGAAAATCTGACAGGAAAAAGCGTTCATTTGGCAGACTATCCTGTGTATGATCAAACCAAAGTGAATGAAAAGCTGGAAAAAGAAATGGCAGCGGTACTGCAAGTAGTTGAACTAGGCCGAAGCATCCGAAATACGCATTCGTTAAAAGTAAAGCAGCCTCTGCAAAGTCTTTCGCTTGTGGTAACGGAAGAAGATGTAGAGTGGGAAGCATACCATGATGTCATCAAAGATGAGCTTAATGTGAAGAACTTTAATGTGGAGCAAGACGACGACAAACTTGTTTCGTACGTGTTAAAACTTGATTTTAAACAGGCTGGACCGAAGTTTGGAAAACGAGTAAATGAGGTCAATCAAGCATTAAAGAACCTTTCAGAAGGTCAAGGAAAAGAGTTTGTTGAACAAGGCAAGCTAAGTGTTACGCTTGGTTCAGGAGAAAGCTTAACGCTTGAAACGGCTGACGTACTCGTTGAAAAAGTTCCGAAAGAAGGTTTTGCGGTTGCATCGAACGGCATGTATACCGCCGTGTTGGATACGGCGTTAACCGAAGAACTTGTGCAGGAAGGGGTCGCTCGCGAAGTAATTCGAGCGGTTCAAGATTATCGTAAAAAGCTGGACTTACCCGTGAATTTACGTATTGATTTGGAGCTTAGTGGAGACGAAGAAGTGAAGGAAGCCGTGGCGAAGTTTGAAACGCTGCTTCAAGAAAATCTTCTGCTGCACAGTCTCAGTGTGAAAGAAACTATCAAAAACGGAGAGACGGTAAAAGTCGGAACAAAGCAAGTTACACTTCGCGTTTTAAATCAGAACTGATAAAAAGCACTTACCTCATAATGGGTAAGTGCTTTTTTACCTTTAATCAAACTGCCCGAGAACGTTCTTAAGACTCGGCCAAACAATTTCAAAAGGAGTCGCTAATACATACTCTTTTCCATTTTCATCTTTAAAGTGCTGAACAAAACGGTATTTTCCTACTTTGTAGTTAGGAGTTGCGATATCTTGTTTGAATGATTTCCCTGGCTTCAGCGTGACGGTTTTATCAGGAAACTCTAATCCGTTTAGCACAACTTTGTACCACTTGCCGTCTTTTAAGTGATCCGCCGTATTTTCGTAAGGAATTGTTAAGGTATGCGTCGAATTGTTTTGAATAACAAAAAAGCCAAACTGCGTTTTATCGTATTTTTTACTGACAGCAGATAGCGTAATGGTTCCTCCGTCCGTGTTGATGGAAGAAGGAATGTTTTTTTCTTGTTTGGTGCCCAGCTCCATTTTTTGACCGTTATAATCGATATAGCCGAAGATACAAAACAAGATAATAAAAATGCCTAGTATTAGTAAAAGGGTTCGTACTATTTTCAAAAGCTTTACACCACCTTTTTATCACTCTTCCATTATACGGAAAATTATCTTTTGGAAATAGTATAAATTTACATTTTTTATATTACCTTTCTGAAAGGACGGATTAGAATGAGACAAGTTATAGCCATGGGCGGCGGAGGCTTTTCAATGGAGCCGGATAACCCGCTGCTGGATCAATACATACTTTCACAAGCTCATACGGATGTACCGAAGATCTGCTTTATCCCTACAGCAAGCGGAGATGCGGATAATTATGTAGAAAGGTTTTATGAAGCGTTTGAGAAGTTAATATGCACACCGTCTCATTTATCGCTGTTTTCTCAAAACTTTATAGATTTAAAAGCATATGTACTGCAGCAAGATATTTTGTATGTAGGCGGCGGTAATACAAGGAATATGCTTCTTTTATGGAAAGAATGGGGACTGGATACGATTTTAAAAGCAGCTTATAAAAAAGGAATTATTTTGGCAGGAATAAGCGCAGGTTCAATTTGCTGGTTTGAAGAAGGCGTCACCGATTCAATGAACAACAAACTGTCTAAAATCGACTGTTTAGGGTTTTTAACGGGAAGCAACTGTCCTCACTATGACGGAGAAAGCAATCGAAGACCTTCGTATCATGAATTAATTGCAAGCGGGGAAATGAAAGAAGGCTATGCTGTAGATGATGGAGTCGCGCTGCATTTTAAAGATGAGAAGCTATCCGCATCAGTTAGCTCAAGACCAACAGCAAAAGCGTATGCTGTTAATCGAAAAGCAAGTAAAGTCATTGAGCATGAACTCCCGGTGACGTATTTAGGTGATGGCAAGCAATAAATGGCCGCTTCCCGTGTTTCTCTGTATAAAATGGAGCTTATTCGTACATACATAAGCAGAGACTCTATATAGGAGGTTACTTCAGTGAGTTATGAACGATACTGGGGAAACATACATGAACAAAGCGATAAGCTGCAGGAGTTATTATCGTCGTATTGGCATCAGTATTCAGATTTTGGAAACTGGCAGTTTTGGGTGGTGCTTGCTTCGCTCGTTCTTCCTCTTGTGTTGTTGTATTTTACCGTAGACCGGACGCGGATTTTTGAGGTGTTTTTCTTCGGTTACACAGTGCATATGCTTTGGGCATATATTGATATTGCACTTGGACGAAGCGGTTATTTGACGCATACATTTTTCTTAACGCCTCTGCTTCCGAACGCAACAAATATTACGGCTTCTATTTTGCCGGTAGGATTTCTGCTGCTTTATCAATATTGTACAAATCATCAAAAGAATTTTTATCTGTATACAATTCTTTTGAGCGCTGTTTTTTCGTTTGGACTGGCGCCTCTTGAACATCATTTTAAATTCATTGATTCAGGAAAAGGAATGAGTTTGTTTTATATTTTTCTTATTGATATAGGAATAACGCTAGTGGCGTACTGGGTTACAAGGCTGCTTGTAAAAGTAAAAGCTGCAGCCTATGATAAAGTGGAAAAAGAACGATGAAAAAATGTTTGAAGGTTTTCAGTTAGGGGTATACATATATTTAGAATAAATCGAGGTGAAAAAATTGTATTACTATCGCATTTCAGAAGGACAAGACGAAATGTACTCTGAGACAATTGTTGTCCATGAAGAACAGTTTGATCAAGGTACATTCGAAGAAATGGTAAAAGAAGCGATGGTCGATAAGCCCGGCAAAATCGACCAGGTGGACATTGTGAAATATTTAATTGGACATTATCATTTCCAAGTTGCATATATTGAAGCAGCCTTTCATAGCACGTATATAGAAGAACAATAATGTTATGTATTCGTTAAGAAACCCCGTTGCATTGGCAGCGGGGTTTTCTTGTCTTTACCAATATCGATAGTGATAGGGGTTTTGAGGGGAGTAATAAGGATTCTGAGGCGGAGGATACTTATAAGGAGGCGTCTCGTGGCTAGCGGAGCCTGCTTGTTTTTTCTGTTTGTAAGGCCCTTTTTCTACGCATTCGTCCGTTGGTCCAATCACGATAGTTTGATTCTTTAACGGAGCCAGCGTTTTCTTTAGCTGCTCCGGATCTAAGCAGTACGTATGAGCAAGTACTTCAATAGGCGTCTTATTTAAAATATCCGATCCAAAAATGTATTCCGGATACGGAGCGTCAAAAATGGCAAGTAAATGCGTATTGTCTTCAGACGCAATTTCCCAGTGCCACCAGCCTTGAGGGATGTTGGCTACTTGGCCTGGGGCAATTGGAATATTTGTGACTTCATTGTTAAACGGATTGATTAATGAAACGACGGCTGATCCTGAAATGCAGTAGACAAGCTCCGAGGCATTTTGATGATAGTGCGGTTCGACCACGCGGCTTTCGCTTAAGTAAATATCGAGCAATGATACGTTTCCTAATGTATTGAGCACATCCCGGCCTAATCGGTTAATGTAATTTTGATCATTTCGCGTATTAAGTCTGTTTTTATTTACATCAGAGAAGTATTGTACGTTCGGATTATTATAATCCATATAGGACGTTGACAAGGGTCTCCAGCTCCTATCCTTGAATTTTTTATGATGCTGTATCGTATGTGGAGAGTTTTATTTCGTGACAGAAGCCCAGGAAGATGTAGGCAACGGCCTCTTTTGGATAAGGTGTACAATCATTTGTCCGCTGGTTTTCATATACTGTGACAGGTTCTTTTTTCACAGAACCATGATCAATGTCAGACACATATGACGTATCATTTTAAGGAAAGTGAGTTGCAGAGCTGTTGCTTGATCAATATGAAAAAATAAATAGTACGTATGATAAGATAGATGAACTTCAGCTGCCATTTGATAAGCCTGTTTTAGTGGCGATCGAGTGGAACGGAGTGCTGTTTGAGTTTTTAGTCAGATTAAAAAAAGAGTCTTCGCATTTGCTTGTGTTTGGTTCAGGCGGAGGAGCAAGTCAGGAAATGCCGGCAGGACCTCCATATTTTCAGCGGCATTCGTGGATGAATGAATTTGAAGATTCGATTATTTATTACAACGACCCCACGCTTTATTTAGGAAAAGTGTCGCTTGCGTGGGGACAAGGGACAAGCGACCGTTTTTATTTAAAAGACATTGCGGTTTTAATTGAAAAATTCATGAAAAAAGTGCAGATGAATTCGTCTAACGTATTGTTTTACGGCTCTTCGGGCGGAGGATTTATGTCAATGTTTTTAGCGGGGTACGTAAAAGGAGCAAAAGCGCTTGTAAATAATCCGCAGACGTGCTTGACAAAGTGGCTGAAAACGCCGGTTCGACAAGTGTTTAATTTATCTTATCCCGACCTGACTGAAGAGGAAGTGATAGTCTCATACGGTGAGCGAATCAACGTAGTGAAGTTTTTCCGCCATATTAACTATGTGCCAAAGGTGTATTACTTGCAAAACGGAGCGTTCGAGTATGATATGAACAATCACTTGCTGCCGTTTTTAACGGATATGCAGGATATGCCTGACGACTGTGAAATAAATAATGTAAAAGTGGAGCTCTATTACAATCCAAAGCTGAAGCACGCGGCTGTTAGTAAGCAAGAAACGATTGATTATGTGAATATGGCAAAGAATATATAAGAAAAAAGGCAAGAGTTCAAGTGTAAAGGAACCTTTGCCTTTTTTATGTCGAATTTTCTAACTCAATAGATACAAGTAGGCAGTTATGTTGCTTTTTCTTTTGAATATGATAGTGAAGATGAGGTGTAAGGAGGGGAAGTATGGCCGATCAAGATGAGAGAAAAAGATACTTGATGGAAGTTCAGACCTGGCTTGAACAAGTGTGTGACCCTGTATTTGAAGAAGCCATTACAGAAGTAGATATAACGTCATATATCACGCGCACGCAAGAAGACGTTCTTGAATATTTAAGTGAAGAAGATGTTAACGAATATACGTTAGAAGAAATCAACAATGCGGTGCGGCATATTGATAAAGTTTTAAAAGAGCGACTTGGAGATGACGGCAGGGAGCGGGAATCTATAGCGCCGGGACGACACGAGCTGCCGCCGCTTGGCTATAGCTATTCAGCTCTTGAGCCGTATATTAACCGGGAAATTATGCGTCTTCATCACAGCAAGCATCACCAAAGCTATGTCGATGGATTAAATAAAGCAGAGCTCATGCTGCAGCAAGCCCGTAACACAAATAATTTTGACCTCATAAAACACTGGGAACGGGAAGCTGCTTTTCATGGATCTGGTCATTATCTGCATACAATCTTTTGGGAAATTATGAGTCCAGAAGGAGGAGGAAGACCGAGACGACAGCTGTTGCAGCAGCTTCAAAAAGACTTTGGCAGCTATGAGAAATTTATGATGCACTTTTCTCAAGCTGCTAAAAAAGTAGAAGGTGTGGGGTGGGCAATTTTAGTATGGTCCCCGCGTTCGCGCAAGCTCGAAGTTCTGCAAGCGGAGCGTCATCAGCTGCTTACGCAGTGGGACACCATTCCGCTGCTTGTATTAGACGTATGGGAACACGCTTATTATTTGCAGTACAAAAATGAACGTGATCCGTACGTTGACAACTGGTGGAAAATAATTTACTGGCCGAATGTAGAAAAAAGGTTTGAGGCAGCTAAAATGCTTCAGTGGCAGCCATATTGAAAATTAGTGTAACCATTATAATTTAAAGATAAAAGAAGCTGGGACCACAGTATTTTAATTGAAGTAAAATCCGAACGAGTTTGATTCTTGATTGAGAATCAAACTCGTTCGGATTTTTTCATTGTTATGACAATCATGTATGTAGTGGCTTCTAGCTGTTGATTGGAGGGCAAGACGAAGATTCCTGCGGGAATAACGGAACAGATGAGACCCGCAGGAGCGTAAGCGACGAGGAGGCTCATCGCCCGCCCGCGGAAAGCAAAGTCTTGCACGGAAATCAGCAGCGGTGTAAAAAGTGATTTATATTAGATCCTTTATTTCATTTTTTTATTTTTAAATAAACTATGTTCTAAATAATCAATTTAAAATAAAGCATAAGCCTCTAGAACCAGTTGAATGTTACAAATGAAACAATTACGTATAAATGTGTGTAAAACCCCCGTTATATGCCTAAATATGTATGTTTTTAAAGTGTGAAGGTGATTAATTTACTAGTTTAAAAGGAAGAATCTTTATTTTTACTGTAACTAAACTATCAAACTATTGACATGTTACTGAAATATAACTGTAATATTAATGTGTTATTTTTTATGTATTGGTAGATAAAGGGGAAATCAATTAAATGAAAAAGACAATGATTACGTTCAGTTTAGTTCTAATGTCACTGTTCGGAGTGGCAAGTGGTGCATCAGCTGCAACAAATACATATACAGTAAAAAGCGGAGATTCGCTATACAAAATTGCAAAGACATATAAAGTATCGGTTAGTCAGCTGAAACAGTGGAATAACTTAAAGTCAGACAGCATTCATCCAAAACAAGTATTAAAAGTATCTCAAGCAAAATCAAGCACGCCTGCTAAAGCAGCGCCTGCGAAGTCTTCAAACGTTGTGAAAGAATTTAAAGTAACAGCAACAGCGTACACAGCGAACTGCAAAGGCTGCAGCGGAAAAACAGCGATTGGAATTGACTTGAAAAAGAATCCAAATCAAAAAGTGATTTCTGTCGATCCAAAAGTGATTAAACTTGGTTCAAAAGTATACGTAGAAGGTTACGGCACGGCAATCGCAGCTGATACGGGCGGTGCGATTAAAGGAAATAAAATTGACGTTCTTCTTCCTTCTCAAAAAGAAGCGTTAAAATGGGGAAGAAAAACAGTAAAAGTTCAAATCTTAAAATAAGTATTTCTTAAGGAAATGAGAGCCTTCGTTGAAGGGCTCTCATTTTTTTCTTCATTAAAGGGCATGCTACTTTATATATACTGATGGAAAAGTTTTACGAAAATGATCATATTTGTTGACAAATATTTCGGAAACAGATATATTTATTCGGTATATAATTAAGTTCATTAAATATTCGTGACATAAATTAATAGAATGAACACATAAAATATATTCTTAACCTGTTTGTCATCTGAAGATTTTACATACAGATAATTTTAAAGGGAAAGGTCTTGTTAAAATGAATACACAAACACAACAGTCCGATCAAGCCCGAACTCGGTCTATTTTTGGCGTAATGATAATGGGAGCGCTCGTCGCTTTTTTAAATCAAACGCTGATTAACATTGCGCTTCCGCAAATGATGGATCATTTCCATGTAACGGCGGCTACGGGCAACTGGTTAACAACCATCTTTATGTTAGTAAACGGAATTGTTATTCCAATTACAGCATTTTTAATGAATCGATTTACTACAAGGCAGCTGTATATTACAGCAATGGGTCTGTTTACAGTAGGAACACTGCTTTGCGGTATTGCACCGACATTTTCCGTTATTTTAGTGGGACGCGTCGTGCAAGCAGCAGGAGCAGGGATTTTATTTCCGTTAATTACCAACGTTATCTTTACATTATTCCCACCTGACCGACGCGGCTTTGCGATGGGAATTTTTGGTGTAGCGATGAACTTCGCACCGGCAGTAGGTCCGACGCTTTCTGGTTTAATAGTTGAGCACTACTCATGGCGCGTTTTATTCTTTATGATGTTTCCAATTGCACTTATTAACGTAATTGCGGCGATTATTTTAGTGAAAAACGTGACAGAAACAAGCCGACCTAAGCTAGACGTGCTTGGCGTTATTTTATCAACAATTGGATTTGGCGGCTTGCTGTATGCGTTCGCTACGGGCGGTACAAAGGGCTGGACCAGCACTGAAGTATTAGCCATGTTCATTGTAGGCGGTATTTCAATTCTGTTCTTTATTTTCCGTCAGTTAAAAATCGATCAGCCGCTTCTTGAATTCCGTATTTTCCGTTACCGTATGTTCACTTTAACAACAATCATTAACGTTATTGTGACAATGGCAATGTTTTCAGGTATGATTTTAATGCCGATTTATATGCAAAACGTACGCGGTTTTTCACCGTTTCTTTCAGGCCTGCTGTTACTGCCAGGAGGAATTGTAATGGGGATTATGTCTCCGATTACAGGCCGGCTGTTTGATAAGTTCGGCGCAAGATGGCTTGCTGTTATTGGTTTAGCAATTACCGTTGTGACAACATATGAATTAACAAAACTTGAAACGACAACAACATTTATGTATGTAATGATTGTTTATACTGTTCGTATGTTTGGTATGTCGCTGCTCATGATGCCAATCTTTACAGCAGGGTTAAATGAACTTGCGCTTAGCTTAAATAAATACGGCACAGCGATGGTTAATACGCTTCGAATGGTTGCTGGAGCTGTAGGAATGGCGTTCTTTGTCTCCATTATGATGAATCAAGGTGAAAAACATGTGAAAAACATCGTAATGAATCAACAAATTTTGCCGACAGATAAAGGCAGTATGGCTGTAGCTGTGAATCAAGGTACGGCAATGGGCATTAACGATGCGTTTATGATCGCAACGATTTTAAGTGTGATCGCGTTTGTTTTAGCCTTCTTTATTCGCAAAACATCACCAAAAGAAGATACCATTACAAATCGTGTAAAAAAAGCAAGCTAATAAAAAATCCGTGCCTTTTGGTACGGATTTTTTTTATGAGTTAAATTTGTCTTTTTTATAGTCAATATAAAGGGATCCGTCTGACTGAACTTCAGCATAAAACACTTCATCAATTGATTTGACTCCAGCTTTTTCAATCTGCTTATGAAGCCAATTGTTATCTAAATGCAGGTCCTTCAACGCATCTTCATTCGCTTTTCCGTCGTAAATAACGCCTATTGAAGTGGGAAATAAAAGCGTTTTTGACCACGAGTTCGGCTTTTTATCTTGTTTTTGCATAACGGAAAGGTTTCCGTTGATTTCTAATATGGCGTATTCTACATCTTTTATGGAAAATACGTTTTGCTGCCTCAGCATGCCTAAAAGAGATTCAATATCTAGCCGTACTTGTTTTAATGCCTTTTCCATCACTTTTCCTTGCTTAATCACAATTTTGGGTTCGCCGGTAATAAGACGCCGTGCTTTTTTCGATTTCATTCCAATATAGCCCATAGCGATCGTTAAAAATGTCCAACCTAGCAGTGAATAAACCCCTTTATCAATCTCTACTCGCTCATCAGTGGAGAGGGAAGAAGCGATATTACCAATCGTAATTGCCGTAATAAATGTAAATACATTTAACTGGCTGATTTCTGTTTTTCCCATGAGCCGCGTTAAAAGAAGCAGCACAAAAAATGAACAGGCGATTCGAAACGTCGATTCAGCATAGCCCATACATTTCACCCTTCCTTCATTTCATTGTTTTATGTTGTGAAAAAATAGAAATTTTATGCAGTTCAAAAGATAAATTCCATGCTTCTTTCCCACTCGCTTTTGCTTTTGCGCTACAATAAAGAAGCAGCGTGTTTGACTAGACAAAAGAAGGTGAAAAGATGAAACCATTTAAAGCTCCAGCATTATTAGACGTTATCAGCGAATTGTTCTCTGATGAAGCGTCGATTGCCGTTTCAGATCTAGAAACGTACGTGTATTACCGGGCAAGTAAACGAATTAATTTAAAAATTAGCCCTGGAGATCAAATTAAAAAAGGAACGATTACATATAAAGCATTAGAACGAAAGCAAAAAGTATCGGAATTTATTCACCGAGACGTGTTTGGCACGCCTTACTACGGCATGGCCGTACCTTTCTTAGATGAAGGAGAGGTTCAAGGGTGCGTGACGGCGATTTTTCCCGCGTTAACGAGCGGAAAGTCAGTTGTGACGTTAAAGGTGAACGAGGGATGGATACAGGTTCCTTTCTCAAAAATCATCTACGTAGAAGCGCGTGACCGAAAAACATATGTGTACGCACAGAAGTATACGGGTACGCATAAATACACGTTAAATGAATTTGATTATGTGCTTCCAAAAGAAGAGTTTGTGCGCTGTCATCGTTCCTTTATCGTCAATGTGACGCAAATTCAAGAAATTTATCCTGATACACATTCAACTTTTTTATTAGTGATGAGCAACGGAGAAAAAATTCCGGTCAGTCAGTCGTACGCCAGCTATTTTCGAAAGCTACTTGGGTTTTAACCGTCATTTTGCTTAATTATCATCAAATATGCTGTTTTATCGCTATTTTTGTCCATTTCATTCCAAAAACTCTTGTGAACGCTCTTTTTACAGTAAAATGGTAAAAAAGAGCAAAAACAAGGAGTGAACAGATTGGAAAACGTTTGCAGTCGAATTAAGCATGAAGCACTAAAGAATCGCGTTGTCTCTGCTGAAGAAGCAGCGTCTTGGATTCAAGATGGAATGACTCTTGGTCTAAGCGGTTTTACACGCGCGGGGGATGTCAAAGCTGTACCGTTTGCGCTAGCGAAACGAGCGGAAACAGAACCGATAAAAGTAAGCGTGTATACCGGTGCTTCACTTGGGTCAGATGTGGATAAGCTATTTGCAGAAAAAGGCATGTTAAACAAACGCCTTCCATTTCAAGCGGACCCCACGATGCGTAAAAAAATTAATGAAGGTGAATTTCAGTTTATTGACCAACATTTATCGCATACTTCTGAATGGGTGCGTTCAGGCGTGTTAGATTCAATAGATTTCGCTATTTTGGAAGCGGTTTCTATCACGGATGACGGAATGATGATTCCAACAACGTCAATTGGCAATTCGATGGTATTTGCCGAGCATGCAAAATCTATTATTATTGAAATTAACACAGCGCAGCCAGAGCTGTTAGAAGGCATTCACGACCTGTATGATCCGGGCGTTCAAGGACAGCGAGATGCAATTCCTTTGAAAAAATCTGATGACCGGATTGGTTCGTTAGGCATACCAATTGATTTAGATAAAGTAAAGGGCATTGTATTTACAAATCAGCTAGATTCACCGTCTACGATTGTAGCACCTGACGAAGAAACGGTTGTGATGGCTCAAAATTTGATTTCATTTTTACGTGAAGAAATTAAAGAAGGGCGATTAACTGAATCGCTTGCTCCTTTACAATCTGGAATTGGATCTGTGGCAAATGCCGTTTTCCACGGTTTGTTAGATTCAGAGTTTCATGATTTAGAGGTGTATTCAGAAGTATTGCAGGACGCCGTGTTTGATTTATTTGACGCAGGAAAAGTTACGTTTGCTTCCTGCTGCTCAATTACGCTTTCAGCGGATAAAATGAAACAAGTTTTCTCTAATTTTGAAGCCTATCGAGGTAAACTGATTCTTCGTCCGCAGGAAATTTCAAACCATCCCGAAATCATTCGTCGCTTAGGACTGATTTCAATTAATACTGCGCTAGAACTAGACATTTACGGAAACGTTAATTCAACGCATGTGATGGGAACAAAAATGATGAACGGAATCGGAGGTTCAGGGGATTTTGCCCGAAATGCGCGCCTTGGTATTTTTGTAACAAAATCAATTGCTAAAAACGGCGATATTTCAAGTATAGTGCCATTTGTTTCGCACGTTGATCATACTGAACACGATGTGGATGTAATTGTAACAGAGCAAGGATACGCAGACTTGCGCGGACTCGCCCCAAGAGAACGAGCAAAACGCATCATTGAAAATTGTGCCCATCCAATGTACCGCGACCAGCTTATGGCGTATTACGAAGAAGCGCTCACGCGAGGCGGACAAACACCGCACGTTCTTGAAAAAGCCTTTTCTTTTCATACGTCTTATCAAAAAAATGGAACGATGCGAAAAATTGTAGAGCAAACAAAGTAAAAGAACGCTTTGTCTCATGACGAGATAAAGCGTGTTTCTGCTGAGTCAGAAACTTGTGTTTGTTATCTCTTTGAATTACGATGAAAGGGAATACATAAAGAAAACGAGGTAACTTATATATGAAAGCATTAGTATTTGAAAGGTTTGGAGGACCTGACGTTCTTCACTATCAAGATATACCGAACCCCTCTATTGGTCCAACAGACGTACTAGTAAGAACAAAAGCAATTGGACTTAATTTTGCTGATGTGTACCGAAGAAAAGGGAACTACCACTTAACGGGTACACCTCCGTATATTTTAGGATATGAAGGAGCAGGTGTGGTAGAAGAAGTAGGAGCAGAAGTAAGTCACGTTAACGTAGGAGACCGTATTGCGTTTGCTGACGTCCCTTTTGCAAATGCAGAGCTTGTTGCCGTGCCACAGGATAAAATCATTGCGGTACCCGATGATATTTCGTTTGATGCAGCTGCTTCTGTGCTTTTACAAGGGTTAACGGCGCACTATTTAACACAAGACAGCTACGGCATTCAGCCTGGCGATTATGTGCTTGTTCACGCAGCTGCTGGAGGCGTAGGTCAGCTTTTAGTTCAAATTGTCAAGCTATTAGGCGGACAAGTCATTGGCTTAACGTCATCTTCTGAAAAAGCAAAAGCAGCGGCTCAAGCAGGCGCTGACTATGTCTTTTTATACGAAGATAACTGGGTGGAACAAGTGAAAGAAGTAACGAAGCGAGGCGCAGATGTTGCCTACGAATCTGTAGGAGTTACGCTAGAAAAAAGCTTTGAAGCCGTAAAAACAGGCGGAACCGTGGTATTTTACGGAATGGCAGGAGGCGATCCGGCCCCGGTCGACCCGCGTATGCTGATGGATACCTCTAAAACGCTTACAGGCGGAGACTTATGGAACGTGCTTGTGTCATATGAAGAACGTAAAGTACGTTCACAGCAGCTGTTTGAGTGGATCAGTAAAGGTCAGCTTGTGCTAACCGATCCCGTGGTGTTTGATTTAAAAGACGGAGCAAAAGCACATGAGCTGCTTGAAAGCCGGAAAAGTACAGGGAAAATTTTGTTAAGACCGTAAAAGAAAAGCCCTTTAGTCAAGGGCTTTTTTCTGTTAGTAAAGGAGAAACTAAGGAACTGTCTAATATATATAGTAGATAAGTAGAGTGAAAGAGGTGAAGGTAGATGAAACATGCATTGATTACAGCGGGTCATAAAGGTATTGGCAAGAAGGTAACAGAACAGTTTTTAAAAAAGCAGTATTCCGTTACCGTCCATTTTCGAAGTGATAAAAATAAAGTGCGAGAACTGCAAGAAGAATGGCATCAATATAAAGACAACGTACAGTTTGTAGAAGGAGATATAACGAATAAAGCAGATATTGAACATGTCGTTGCGCAGGCTATGGAGCAATTTGGACGTATTGATGTTTTAATTAATAATGCAGGTCCGTATGTATTTGAAAGAAAAAAATTAATAGAGTACACAGACAGTGAATGGTATGAAATGCTGGAAGGGAATTTAAGCTCCGTTTTTCATTTTGTAAAAGCTGTTGTTCCTATAATGAAAAAACAGCAGTTTGGAAGGGTTATTACATACGGTTTTCAAGATGTAGAGCATACCCCTGGATGGATGTACCGTGCGGCTTTTAGTGCCGCTAAGTCAGGGCTAGCTTCTCTGACCAAATCGCTTGCTCTAGAAGTAGCCGAATACGGGATTACGGCCAATATGGTCTGTCCCGGAGATATTGTGGGAGACATGAAAGAAAATGATATCATAACAGCAAGATTACTAGAAGACAAGGAAACGCCTGTCGGTCGATCAGGGACAGGAGAAGACATTGCGCGTATTATTGAGTTTCTTTGTGATGAAAACTCAGATATGATTACAGGCAGCATTATATCCGCTTCGGGTGGAGTAAACGTTTTTCATAAAAGTAAAAAAACAAGCCCCTGACGTTGATGCAGGGGCTTGTACGTTACAGCAGTGATTCTCCGCCATCAATAAACATTTCACTTCCGGTAATATGTTTGGACGCGTCAGAAGCTAAAAAGAAGATTAAATCTGCTACTTCTTCGGGCTTAGCCGAGCGTTTAGCAAGCGGCTGATTGCCATTTGGATATTCAATTGGAATCGCGACTTCTTTTAATTTGTCTTCTTGACGGAATGTATTGCTTTCAATATTTGTATCAACTGCTCCTGGACAAATGACGTTTACCCGTATTCCGTATGTAGAAAGTTCAAGAGCTGCCATTTTGCCGAAAGCCATTTGGCCAGCCTTTGAGGAACTGTATGCGCTCATGCCGATATTTGAAAATGTACGGTTGCCGTTAATCGAGCTAGTAATAATAATGCTTCCTCCCTGAGCTTTCAAATAAGGAATAGAATGCTTTACGGTTAAAAAAGTACTTGTTAAATTTGTATCAATTGTTTTTGTCCAATCTTCTGGTGATAGTTCTTCAATAGAAGAGAACGTACCGTTGATGCCTGCGTTAATAGAAACAATATGTAATTGACTCCATAAGCTGCTGATCGTTTCGATACTCTCTTTTATACTTTCAGAGTCAGATACGTCTGTTTTAATGGCTATACACTCTCCGCCGCTCGACATGATGGTCTCTTTTACTTCTTGTAATTTTTCTTCCTCTAAATCTAAAAGAGCAACGCGCGCTCCTTGTTCAGCTAATGTAATGGCTGAAGCACGTCCAATTCCAGACGCCGCTCCCGTCACAAGCGCAACTTTCCCAGTTAATGCAATCATTTGTAACCCCTCCATATAAAAATGTTGTTTCCTTTCTTTAGCCTATACGAAGGAAATAAAAACCTCTTTTAAAATATTTGTGTTTAAGTTTGCTGAAAGATGCCAAAAGGAAAAGAGAAAACAGCGGCGAATTATTAATATGACGCCAGAACATGGAAAAGCTAATGTCAAATGATCCTACTTGAGTAGCTAAAGATATACCCTGTCTTTTCAGAAGAATGTTTATATAAAATTTTACATCAGAGGGACTTGCAAATCGTTCCTTGAAAGCTTACACTAGTAAAGCACAGAAAAAGGACGGTGTTTTATGAAGAAGAAAAATAATGTGATTCCATTCCCGCAAAGAAGGGAAGCGGCTGCTTATGTTCCCGCTTCTGTTAGCTTAGATAAGGATATTGTGGAATTTTTAGAAATTATGAATTTTGAAGATCGCAATGATTTTTTAAACGAAATGATTGATTCATTTTTTAAATATGTAAAAGGTGAAGAAGACGAAGTAAGATAAAAGGTAACATAAAGACATCCAAAGAGATGTTTTTTATTTTGTGACCAATTGCTTAAAAGGCATGCTTAAGCCTCGTATAGTTATTTATGGTATAGTATACATTAGATACTATCTAGCAGGTGCAAATGCGAGGAGTGATAAGATGAGTGGATTTAAAAAAGACATTCGTGCCGGATCTGAAGAAACACACTCACTAGAACAATTAAAGCATGAAATGGAGCAAAGCCTGTGGAATTTAAGAAAAGATTTGCGAAATGAAAATCGCTCGGAAACGGAAAAGGCAATGATTAAAATTTCGCTGCTGTCACTATTTGAGGAACAGGCAAATAAATTGAGTGAAACTGAGCTTTCTGACTACCTTGCCGATTACCACAAAAGAGTCGAGCAGTTATTCGACAGGTATAGCTATAAATAAGACAAGCATCCTTGCGGGGATGCTTGTTTTTATTTGAGCAAAATTCGCTTGTATTCATGGCGCTTCAGAGGTTTGGATACATACCCGTCGGCTTCTAGCTGATAAATAATGGTGGCAGCTGCATACACGCTAAAGGCATGATCAAGACCAAAGTAGTCTTGCAAAGCGGCGACGCTCACTTCCTCTTGAAAGATTTTACTGCGATTCGATAAGACAATAGGGTAGACGTTTTTAACGATTTGCTTTGAAATTTCGAGTGTTAACATATTAAATCCCTCCCGTTTGAGTGTACATAACTAAACGTATTCAGCACGGTGTACATTCATGAAAAAGGGAGCGATTACATTTTTAAAAGATAAAGAAAAGAGGAGTAAATGCCCATAAAATCAAATGTTTTATCTCTTTGTGGGGCATGTTTGAAAAACGCAGTATTTTTAGTGTATGACAAACATTTTCAAAAGTTCTATGGAATTATTAGGAGCAATTTAACTAAATCCACATATCTTAAAGTATAGCAAATGGAGGTGAAACACATGGGATACTACGGAGGTTACGGATACGGTTGTGGTTATGGCGGCGGTGGCTGCGGCGGCGGTTTCGCTTTAATCATTGTACTTTTCATCTTATTAATCATCATCGGCGCTTCTTGCTTCGGCGGCGGCTGGTGCTAATTATTAAAAAATGATGACGACGCAACATCCACACTTTATTTCTTCAACTATTTCTTCCACAAAAGGTCTCTTCGGGATGAAGAGACTTTTTTAGTTTATTATTTATAATAACGTGTACAAACTACACGTTAAAAAGGTTTTATGCATGGTTCTACATAAAAAAAAGACTCTGATTTCAGAGTCTTTTTCTACTTATGCTTTTTGAACGTTAGCAGCTTGAGGTCCGCGTTGACCTTCTTCAACGTCGAATGTTACAGCTTGACCTTCGTCTAAAGATTTGAATCCTTCGCTTTGGATTGCTGAGAAATGTACGAATACATCGTCGCCGTTTTCGCGCTCGATAAATCCGAAACCTTTTTCTGCGTTAAACCATTTTACTGTACCTTTTTCCATGAATGTTGCCTCCTCGTGTGCTATGCACACATTGTATTACTATCCTTGCTCATGATCAAAATCTTTAAGACGAAAGTATTCACCTATCGATTGTTGCCGAACAAAAATAATTCTTCTTATAGAATAGCAAAAGTTAATGATAATTGCAAGGAATGAAGAAAATTTAACGAAAATGGTTCATTCATTTAATGAAAGAAAACGAAAATTATACGAGTGAAAATAAGTAAGAAAGAGCGTATCAGGTCACACTATCTCTATATATAAGAAGAAAGGGGTCAGTCATATGTTTAAACAAAAAGCAGGGGAAAAACTGATTGAATTGTTAATTGAATGGGGCGTTGACCATATTTACGGTATGCCAGGAGACTCCATTAATTCAATTATTGAACCGCTTCGCAAAGCCCAGGACAAAATTAAATTTATTCAAGTGAGGCATGAAGAAGCGGGAGCTCTCGCAGCAGCTGCATATGCAAAGCTAACGGGTAAAATCGGTGTATGCACGGCTATTGCCGGACCGGGAGCGATTCATTTACTGAATGGTTTGTATGATGCAAAGTTAGACAAAGCTCCCGTTTTAGCACTTACGGGGCAAGTGGAGTCTGATCTTATCGGAAGCGATGCGTTTCAAGAAATTAATTTAGAGCGAATGTTCGATGACGTGGCTGTATATAACCAGCGAATCATGTCCGCTGAACAGCTTCCCACTGTTGTCAATCAAGCGATTCGAACAGCTTATGCTAAAAAAGGTGTGGCTGTGTTAACCATTCCCGATGATATCCCTCGTTTTGAAATCGGATCAGAAGCACGAGAAACATCAAGCATAATCGTTAAACAAGACGTCTTTCCTCACAGAGAAGACCTTGAAAAGGCAAAAGATTTGATTGGTAAAGCAGAAAGTCCGGTTATTTTAGCCGGTCGAGGCACACATGAAATGAGAGAAGAACTGCTTGCGTTTGCAGAAAAAATCGCAGCACCTATTGTTCTTACGCTTCCTGGAAAAGGCGCAATACCGGATGAACATCCGTATTGTCTTGGAGGACTTGGATTAATCGGGACAAAGCCAGCGTATGAAGCGATGCAAGAAGCGGATACGCTCATCATGATTGGAACGTCCTATCCGTTTACAGGCTTTTTGCCAGACCATGCGAAAACGATTCATATTGATATTGATCCTGCACAAATTGGCAAAAGATATCCTGTAGATGCAGGGCTTGCCGGAGAAGCAAAAACAACAATTCAGTGGTTCTTAGAAAACGTTGGCCGCTCAGAGCATCGCCAGTTTTTAGAGCAAAGTCAAGAACGTATGAAAAGGTGGTGGAGTCAGCTTGATACCCAAGAGGCAAAAGAAAGTCTACCTATCAAGCCTCAGCGAGTAATTCGAGCTCTTCAGCACGTAGCGGCTGATAACGCGGTCTTGTCCGTAGATGTAGGAAACGTCACAGTATGGATGGCGCGTCATTTTCGTATGACAAATCAGCAGTTTGTGATTTCAAGCTGGCTAGCGACTCTCGGATGCGGGCTGCCGGGCGCACTTGCTGGAAAAATTGCTTATCCGGATAAGCAGGTGTTTGCGGTCTGTGGAGACGGCGGCTTTGCGATGACCATGGCAGATTTTATTACAGCTGTTAAATACAATCTTCCGCTAGTTGTGGTGCTATTTAATAACCATAAAATCGGTATGATTAAATTTGAACAAGAAGTAATGGGAAACGCTGAATTCGGCACAGACTTAACAAATCCGAACTTTGCCAGGTATGCAGATATTTGCGGAGGTGTTGGCTACCGAGTAGAAAAAGAAGAAGAGCTGCTGCCAGCTTTTGAAAGTGCTGTTAGACAAAACAAGCCGTGTATTATCGATGTAATCGTTGATGCAAACGAAGCCCCTATGCCAGCTAAGATTACGCTAGGGCAAGCAACGGGTTATGCCAAGCATATGGTGAAAGAATTATTTCAAGAAGGCAAGCTAGATTTACCTCCTCTATAAAAAAGAGGCCGTGACAAAAATATTTTAGTAAAGATCCGAACGATGAATCGAGACTCTTAATAGAGAATCAACTTCGTTTGGATTTTTTTATTGTGAGGGTGAATGTAGCTTAATTAACTATAAATTTATTATGTAAACTTAAATGCCGGCAAATGAAAAGTAGTGATATTATATTTATTTTGTAAAGTGGATGAGCAAAAAAACACCGAATTGGATGGTCTTTTTTTATAAAACTGCTTTAAGATAAGAGAGATAAGGGATAAACTACTAATAAGAAAGTTTAAATGTAAGGACTGACGCCGCATGAACTGGAGACCAGATCGCGCTAGCAAAAAAGCGATTTATAAACAAATTGCAGAATATATTGAAAGCTGTATTTCATCGGGAGCGTTTCCGCCGGATTCTATGCTGCCATCAGAACGAACGCTTGCTGCTGAGCTAAACGTGAACAGAAGCACGGTAGTAGCTGCTTATGAAGAGCTGCAGGCACTTGGAATCGTAGAACGTAAAAAAGGAAGCGGCACGCGAGTTAGTTCGAGCATCTGGGGAATTTCCCGTAAACGTATTCCAAACTGGGGGAGGTATGTAGAAGACGGTTCATTTTTGCCTAATTTACCGCTCGTACAGCGAATAAGAAGCGAAGCTTTGCGAACAGATTTTGTAAACTTAGCCAGCGGAGAATTAGCCCCTAGCTTGTTTCCAAGTGAAGATTTTCAGCGAATATTAGCGGGCATGCCGTTTAATGAGCATTTAGGCTATGATCATCCTCACGGCAATGAACGTCTGCGTGACGCTATTGCTGCTCATGTTCATGAGTACCGGAAAATCTCCACCGATGCTAATTCCATTTTAATCACATCAGGTGCACAGCAAGCACTTCATTTGATTGTGCAGTGTTTGTTAAAACCAGGAGATGCAGTAGCGATTGAAGATCCGTCTTATAGCTATTCACTGCCGCTTTTTCAATCAGCAGGTTTACGAACGTTTTTGCTGCCTGTAGATAAAAATGGAGCCAACCCGGACGACTTAGTAGAATTACATAAAAAGCATCGCATTCGTATGGTTTTTTTAAATCCGTATTATCAAAACCCGACCGGTATTGTGTTATCAGAAGCGCGTCGAAAGCGGTTTTTAGAGCTTTCTTCAGAATACGGCATTCCGCTTATTGAAGATGATCCTTATTCACTCACGGCATTTGACGGAAATGTACATCAAACGCTGAAATCGATGGACGAGAACGGAAATGTCCTCTATATCAGCTCGCTTTCTAAAATCGTGGCATCGGGCCTTCGAATTGGCTGGATAGTGGGGCCAGAGCAAGTGATTCAGCGCCTGGCAGATGCTAAGCAGCAAATTGACTTTGGTCACAGCATCTTTCCGCAGTGGATTGCTTATCAATTCTTAGATTCTCCTACGTTTTCTTCGCATATTGAAAAGCTTAGACAAGAGCTCAAAAAGCAAGAGTATGCCCTGTCGTCGAGTCTGAACGAGTTGCTCGGATCAAAAGTATCTTTCGATTCGCCTCAAGGCGGGATTCACTTATGGTGCAAAGTGAATCAGCCGGTCGATGACTATCGTCTATTGGAAGAATCGCTTAAAAGAGGAGTGGCTTTTGTCCCAGGAAGCGTGCTGAGTTCTCAAAGCGGAGCTATTCGCTTTACGTTTGGCAGAGGAGAAGAAGAGGTGATTCGAGAGGGAATTAAACGATTTGCGAGCGCCCTAGAGAGTCTGGAATAGCTATAAACATAGGTAAACGTGCCGGATGAAAGTTTTATTTTATTATTTCGTATAGATTGTTATGATCTTGTGCTATACTAAGAGTACCATTAACTTTACTTCTGTATTTGTACCGACTGGCCCTGTTGAAAAACAGGGCTTTTTTTTATGTTTGTACACAAAAAAACAGATCCTTTAAAGGATCTGTTTCTGATATGTTGTGTTTCTTATGCTTTTTGAACGTTAGCAGCTTGAGGTCCGCGTTGACCTTGTTCTACGTCAAATGTTACAGCTTGACCTTCGTCTAAAGATTTGAAGCCTTCGCTTTGGATTGCTGAGAAGTGTACGAATACATCGTCTCCACCTTCGCGCTCGATGAATCCAAAACCTTTTTCTGCGTTAAACCATTTTACTTTACCTTGTTCCATAATTGTTGCCTCCTCGTGCGGACTCGCACATTGTGGTACTATTCTTGCTCAAATCTAAAGACGAAAAGTGACAATACTCATACATCCCCACCGAACAAAAATAATTCTCTTACATCTTAGCAGAAATTTCCTATGTTTGCAAGCGCTTTATTTAAAAACCATTCGTATTTTTTTGACAAGTTTTTCATAAATTATGTCTAAAAAATGTCACATTTTGAACATTATAGAAAGGCTATTCTTTGTATTCGCTTTTACTGTAGTTATATAATAATGAAAATATGCTTTTTCTAAAGATAGACGACAAGTATAAGAAACGTACATACTGAGTGCTGAAATGGAGTGGTAAAGATGAAGGTGGGTTTAATTGGTTTAGGAAATATGGGATTACCGATGGCGGAAAATATGATAAAGGCGGGTCATGAACTTGTTATTTATAACCGCACTGCTTCGAAGGCGGAAAGCCTTGTGAAAAAAGGAGCAAAGGTTGTGGAGACACCTGCTCAAGCAGCACAAGAAGCGAATCTTGTCTTTACGATTCTTTCAAATGATGAGGCTTTAGAAGAAGTAACGCTTTCAGAAGCCGGTGTACTTGCAGGCCTTCAAGAAGGTGGTATTCACGTCTCAGTGAGTACTATTAGCGTAGATTTGTCGGAAAAATTAACAAGCGCACATGCTGCATCAGGACAGCATTTTGTTGCAGCGACTGTTTTAGGTCGCCCCGACGCAGCAGCAGCTGCGGCTCTCAAAGTAATAGTTGCAGGTAATAAAGAAGCAAGAGAGCACGTTTGGCCGCTGTTTGAAGCGATTGGTCAAACTATTTTCACTGTAGGAGACGAGCCTTACTTATCAAATGTAGCTAAGCTTGGCAATAATTTTTTATTAGTTTCGATGTTAGAAGCTGTTTCTGAAGCAGTAGTCATGGTAGAACAGTATGGCATGCAAGCGGAGGAGTTTCTTGAAGTGGTTAATAGCTTATTTGCATCTCCTGTGTATAAAAATTACGGCAATTTAATTGCTAAAAGAGACTTTGAACCAGCCGGGTTCAAGCTGGAGCTTGGACTAAAAGATGTAAACTTGGCTATTGATGCAGCCAAAAAAGTGTCCGCTCCGCTTCCGTTAGGAGAGCTTGTGAAAGGTCATTATGAACAAGGAATCGAAAATGGCTGGGGTCATTTAGACTGGTCCGCTTTACTAAAAACAGTTGAAGCTCTAAAAAAAGATAACTAAAAAGACGAAAAGGAGTGCAGCCAGTGAAAGCGAAAGGAAAGTGGGTATGGATTGTATCCTTTATTTCGATTATTTCGTGTCTGCTGTTTGCAGCTGGGCTTGGAATGTCTATTTATGATTATGTTAGCGCCTCAAAAGCTACTGTAAAAGAAATGCCAAAGCCAAAGCAGGAAACAAGCAGCAGTAACAAAAGTACAAAGAATTATACGATTGTCGCTTTAGGAGATTCACTGACAAGAGGAACAGGAGATGCAGCGGGAAAAGGATACGTTGGGTATTTAAAAGAGAATCTTGAAGAAAAAACGGAGAAGAAAATTCTCTTAAGTAACTTTGGAATAAAAGGTCAAACGTCTTCGCAGCTGGCAAGTCAAGTAAAGCAGCAGCAAATTCAGCGGCAGATTAAGTCGGCAGATACCGTGCTGATCACCATTGGAGGAAATGACTTATTTCAAGGCGGACAAACGCTGCAGAACTTAAATAAAAACAATATTCAAAAGCTAGAAAATGACTATTTAAAAAACGTAGACAGCATCTTAAAAAGCATCCGGTCGGCAAATAAAGACGCAACAATTTTTTTAATTGGTTTATACAATCCGTTTAGTAACCTGCAAGATGCAAAAACGACAACGGCTATTGTACGAGAATGGAATTACAGAAGCAGTGAATTAAGTGCTAATTATAAGCAAACTGTTTTTGTACCGACCTTTGATTTGTTTCAGCTAAAGGTAGATGACTACTTATATACTGATAAGTTTCATCCGAATGCAAAAGGCTATAAGCTAATCGCAGAACGTGTAGCATCGCTTATTACGTGGTAAGGGAGGGAATGATATGAGTGAAGTAACGCTTTCAGTAAAAGGACTGAAAAAAGTAATAGGAAAACGAGAAATTATCAAAAATATTGATTTTGAACTAAAAAGAGGCGAAGTATTTGGTTTTTTAGGGCCAAATGGAGCTGGTAAAACAACAACGATCCGAATGCTTGTCGGCTTGATTCGCCCGACGGCTGGTTCGATTTCTATCTGTGGATACAGTGTATCGAAGCAGTTTACAAAAGCGATGGAGCATATCGGCTGTATTGTTGAAAATCCTGAGCTGTATCCATACTTAAGCGGCTGGGAAAATCTGCAGCACTTTTCACGTATGATTCCTTCTATGACGGAAGAACGCATTCATGAAGTGGTGGAATTAGTTGGCTTACAAGAGCGTATCCACGACTTAGTTCGCACGTATTCATTAGGTATGAGGCAGCGTTTAGGAATTGCGCAAGCGCTTCTCGGAAAACCGAAAGTGCTCATTTTAGATGAGCCAACGAACGGACTCGACCCATCTGGGATTCGGGACATGCGTAAATTCATTCGCTTTTTAGCTGAAAGTGAAGGTCTAAGCGTCTTAGTATCGAGTCATTTGCTGAGTGAGATTCAGCTAATGTGTGACCGAGTAGCGATTATTGCAAAAGGAGAAGTTATTCACACAGAATCGGTGAAGACCCTGTTAACTCAGCAAGAGCGCTTACTGTGGAAGCTAGATCCGCAGCCTGCGGGAATAGACGTCTTAAAACAAGTGACGGACTTTGTGCAAGTGCAGGGGGAGTATGTCACTACGTTTTATGAAGAATCTGAAGTGGGAGAGTGGAACAAACAGCTCATTCAAGCAGGAGTAACGGTAAAAGAAATGAATCGAAAGCTTCCAACTCTTGAAGATTTATTTATCGAAATGACAGGAGGCGAATCGATTGATTAGTTTGGTTCAAAATGAAGTGATCAAGCTCGTTCGAAAAAAGCGCCTGTTAATCGTTACCCTTATTATGGGCGTTTTGATTTCCATGTTCACATATGCTCAGCTTCGCGAAACGCAGCGCCTTCAAGAAAAGCTAGGAACGACCGATTGGCGCAGTACGCTGCAGCAAGAAATTATCGATACGCAAAACCGGCTGAGCGGAAGCCAAATTTCAGATGATTGGCGCAAGCAGCTTGAAATTCGCGTGGCGCAGCAACAGTATTACTTAGATAACGATATCAATCCTTCAGAACCAGGAGCCCCAACGTTTGTGCGAGGGTTCATTGAAAACGCCATTCAGCTTTTGCTGCCGCTGATGATTATGATTATTGCAGCGGATTTAGTGTCTTCAGAATACAGCTTGGGATCCATCAAGGTACTGTTGACGAGGCCTGTGAAACGCTGGAAAATCCTGCTTAGTAAATATATCACGCTCGTCATGTCTGTCTCGTTTTTAATTTTAATGTTTGGCGTTTTGTCGTATCTCATTTCTGGCGTTGTATTTGGATTTAAAGGCTGGACAGCCCCGATTCTTACGGGGTTTAGTGTGCAGGGAAATGACTTAAATACAGCGGACGTTCATTTAATTTCGCAGTGGAGATATATTTTAATGGAGTTTGGTCTTGCTTGGTTTGTATCACTTGTTGTTGGAACGCTTGCTTTTATGCTGTCTGTTTTAATTAAAAGTACAGCTGCTGGTATGGGTGTGATGCTTGCTTGTTTGATTGCAGGTACGATTTTAAGCAGCATGGTTTCTTCATGGCATTCGGCTAAGTATTTGTTTATGGTTAATTTAAATTTAACTTCTTATCTGCAAGGCACAGCTCCTCCGACTGAAGGAATGACCTTAGGGTTTTCCTTGGGTGTTTTAACCATTTGGGGACTTGCCGGGCTGCTCGTGTCGTTTCTGGTATTTACCAAAAAAGACGTGTACTAATTCCATATAAGTTGACGATAATCAGGAACGTACGTTACGATTGTATTAACAAAAAATGCTGTTTTGTTCAAAGGGGAGTAGCTCTTGCAGTAAAGTCGTCATTTCGAGATTATTATCTCCGGCTTTATTGACAATGCAAATTGTTAGCGAGACCTTTGCCAATGTTGCCATTGGTAAAGGTCTGGATAAAAACACCTTTACCACATGTGGTAAAGGTGTTTTTTGTCATTTCAAAATGAGAGAGGAGCTTAAAAATGTCAAAACTATCGAGACTGTTAAAAAGCCCCGCTGTAAAAAAAGGAATAAAAAAAGCTGTACCTATTATTATGAAAGAGTTAAAGAAACGAAAATCGAAAAGAAGATAGCAGAAAAGAAAATAAGAAAGGTTGAGTGCTAAGTGAAAAAGTGGATGCTAGTCATATCAACTGCTGTTCTTTTTATGGTCGGAGGCTGTTCTTTTCTTGAAGATACAAGCAGTACGTTGAACTACGCAAACGATGCGAAAGATTACGTGAGTGAAGCACAAAAGTTTGCTGAAGAAATACCGCCTCTAGCGGAAAAAGCTGTTAATGACGACGAGGCAATAAAGAAGCTAGAGCAAAAGCTGCAGCAAATGAAAGGGAAAGCTGAAGAATTTAATAAAACAAAAGCTCCTGACATCGCTTCTGATGTGCACGATCAGCTTGTTCAACAAAACGAAAAAATCATTAGTGGAATTGAAGCGTATGAAGCCAATATAAAGAATGGCAGCTTCAATCCAGAAGCGCTAAAAAACAGTGAATTGTTTCAATCAATTCAAGATGTATCAAGTATTATGAAACAAATTAAAGAATTAGGTCAGTAAGAAAACGCAACTGAGAAAAAAGTATGTTAACTAAAGAAAATCCGAACGATGAATCAAGGTTCTTGATGGAGAATCAACTTCGTTCGGATTTTTTCATTTGTAAGGTGAACGTAGGCTTCACGTGTATAGGTGCTTCTAGCTGTGGATTGGAGGGCAAGACGAAGACTCCTGCGGGAAAAGCGGAATAGATGAGACCCCGCAGGAGCGCAAGCGACGAGGAGGCTCATCGGCCGCCCGCGGAAAGCGAAGTCTTGCACGGAAATCCACAGCGGTGTCACAAGCGATTCATACTAGCTCATTGATCCTCTTTGTTCGCCTTTAGATTCGATTGATGTAGTTATGTCTTATGACTCAACATCGTTTTCTTGTTATAAATGTAAAATTATATAAATATATCTATTTATTAGAAGGCAAAAACCTTCTCTTTCTTTTTTACATCTACGAAATTTTGTTAGAAGCTGTGACAAACTTAATGTCTGCTTTTCATATCCTATGTATAGTACATATATACACACCGCTTGAAATAAATTTTTTTAAAAATTAAAAGAGGGCGTGGGAACGTTGATGTATTAGGTAATAAGACTCATTTAAAAAGGAGGGTTCATCCAATTAATAAAAACTATAGTCTTTGGTTTTAAAGAGAGAAACTAAAAAAATTTTTTCGGTTTACAAAAAGTTAATAAAACGCATACAAATGGTTTACTAAAAAATCAAAAAATTTACATCCTTTATAAATCTTTTCTGCTATACTATTTTTGAACAGTTGCTAGATTTATAGCGATGATAACTTACTTGAAAGGTGAATGGTAGATGAAAAAGAACAAAAGTAGTAAAACGAAAAAAATCCTATCCACATCACTGGCACTTTCTCTATTATCTATGCCTCTTTTAACTACACAGGCAGGAGCGGAAGAACGTCATCCTGGACAAAGCTCACAGCAAAGCAAGCATCAAGGCCATAATAAAAAAGATGCGCTTGTGAACATACGCCTGATGGAAACAACCGATGTTCATACGAATCTATTAAACTATGATTATTTCAAAGATGCCTCTTACGAGAAAGTGGGTTTAGTTAAAACCGCTACCTTAATCAAAAATGCTCGAAAAGAAGTAAAAAACAGCTTATTAGTAGATAACGGAGACCTCATTCAAGGAACGCCCCTAGGCACGTATAAAGCTAAGATTGACCCGCTGAAAAAAGGCGAAGTTCATCCTGTATTTAAAGCGATGAATCAGCTAGATTATGATATTGCAACGCTTGGAAATCATGAGTTCAACTACGGATTAGACTTTCTAAAAGAAGCGTACAACGATGCGAACTTCCCTTACATAAATGCCAATGTCTATGTTGACGATCATGACAGCAACCCGAAAAATGACAAAAATAAATTTACGCCTTATAAAATTATGAATAAAAAAGTCGTTGATGAAAACGGTAAAAAACGAACGATTAAAGTCGGTTTCATTGGTTTTGTGCCGCCTCAAATTAACGATTGGGACAAAGCAAACCTTGACGGAAAAGTCATTACAAAAGGTATTGTAGAAACAGCCAACAAGTACATTCCAGAAATGAAGAAAAAAGGTGCGGACGTAGTTGTCGCGATGGCTCACTCTGGGTTTAGCAGCAATAAGCAAAACACGGAAGATGTGATTTACTCATTAAGTGAAGTAAAAGGCATTGATGCTATTACGTTTTCACACACGCATAAAGTCTTCCCTGCTAAAACGGAAGCTGCGCTAGACGGTTTGTTCCTCGGAGCAGATAAAAAGCCTCTTCCTGGCGTCGATAATGCAAAAGGAACAATCAACGGCGTTCCGGCTGTCCAAGCAGGTTACGGCGGAGGATCACTTGGCTTAATTGACTTAACGTTAAAAGAAGAAAAAGGAAAATGGAAAGTAGTAAACTCTCAATCGTCCACGCGTGAAACGTATAAAGACGTAAAAGATGCGTCAGGGAAAACGGTTACGCAAAGTACGGTAGAACCGGATAAAGGTGTTGTTAAAGCGGTTCAAAAAGATCACGATGCAACGGTTAAATACGTGAACACACCAATCGGTAAAACGACGGATGATATTCACAGCTATTTTTCTCTTGTGAAAGATGATCCATCTATTCAAGTTGTAACAAATGCACAAAAAGACTACGTGGAAAAATACGTTTCTCAAAACAAGCCGGAATATAAAGACCTTCCGATTTTATCAGTCGGAGCACCTTTTAAAGCAGGAAGAAACGGCGTAGATGAATATACGGAAATTAAAAAAGGTGACTTAACGATTCGAAGCGCAGGTGACCTGTATCTATATGACAACACGTTAAAAGCGGTCAAAGTAAAAGGTTCCGTTATAAAAGACTGGATTGATATGTCTGCCGGTAAGTTTAATCAAATTACACCGAATAAAACGGAAGAGCAGGAATTATTAAATCCAAGTTTCCCTGTTTATAACTTCGACGTCATTGACGGCGTTCAATATCAAATTGACGTCACTAAACCAGCAAAATACGATGTGAATGGAAACGTGATTCATGCGGATTCAAGCCGAGTTGTTAACTTAACGTATAACGGTAAACCAGTTGACCCGAATCAAGAGTTTATCGTTGTGACAAATAACTACCGAGCTGGCGGAGGCGGAAACTTCCCTGGTCTAAAAGGAAGCGAGCTTGTGGTGGATTCAGCGGATGAAAACCGTCAAATTCTAATGGACTACATCACCGAGCAAAAAGAAATTACGCCTACAGCTGACGATAACTGGTCCATTGCACCAATTAACGGAACGGCTAACGTGACGTTCACAAGCTCACCGCGCGGAGAAAGCTATTTAACTGAAGGAAGCAACATTACGTATACAAATAAAACGGATGACAAAGGATTTGGCATTTACAAAATCAACCTAAACGGTGAATCCAAAGATAATACAAAGGTACAGCTTTTAGGCATGAACGACCTGCACGGTCAGCTCGATACAGATACAAAAATTACGTCAAATGGCCAATCGCTGTTAGCTGGAAATATGAAGTATACAGCAGCAGCTATTCGTAAACAAGAAGCTGAAAATCCGAATACGCTTTTAGTTCATGCTGGAGATATGATTGGCGGAAGCCCGTTAGTTTCAGCGCTGTTTCAAGATGAGCCAACGGTTGAAGTGATGGAATCACTTGGATTTGATGTAGGCACGCTTGGAAATCATGAGTTCGATGAAGGCATTGCTGAGCTTCACCGTATGATTGAAGGGGGAGACCATCCAAAAGGAACAAAAGGATACGACGGCATGAATTTCCCGGTTATAGCGGCAAATGCTTATGATACTTCAACGAATAAATTAATTACAGAACCTTACGCGATAAAAGAAGTAGGCGGCAAGAAAATTGGATTCATCGGCGTTGTAACACAAGAAACGCCAAGCATGATTGTTCGTAAAGGAAATGAAAACTTAAAAATTACGGATGAAGCAGAAGCAATTGATAAATATACGGCAGAGTTGAAAAAGAAGGGTATTAAAGCAATTGTAGTACTTGCTCATAATCCATCTAATCAAAATGGAACGTCTACCGAATTTGATGCAGCCGATATCGCTAAAAAAATTGATGATGAAGTTGACGTTATCTTTTCAGCTCACAATCACGTATACAACAACAAAGTAGTAGATAACAAACTAATCGTTCAAGCTTATTCATACGGTTCAGCGTTTTCTGACGTAGACGTTGAAATCGATAATACGGGTGACATCGTGAAAAAAGATGCAAAAATTGTGACCGTTTATCAAAAAGACTATACGCCAGATCCTGAAGTTTCAAGCATTATGAAAAAGTATGAAGACTTAGCAGCACCTATTAAAGCAGAAGTTGTTGGAAATTCATCTACTGCTCTAGCAAAAGGTTATCCATCTAGCGGAGCAACGGGCGATATCGCGCTTGGAAACTTAATTGCTGACGGTATGAAAGCAGAAATGAAAGCTGACTTTGCGTTAATGAATGGCGGAGGCGTTCGTTCACAGCTTGATTCTGGTGACGTCACATACGGTGATTTATTTGCGATTCAGCCGTTTGGCAACGTCTTAAATAAAGTAAAGCTAAGCGGAGCAGATTTAGAAACGGTGTTAAACAATCAAATTACATCATCCGGCTTAGATTTCCATATTGCAGGCTTTAACTATACGTGGGATGGAAGCACCAATAAAGTAGTCGATATCACGCTTCCAGATGGAAGTAAAATTGACAAAGAAAAAGAATATACAGTAGTAGTCAATAACTATATGTATGGAAATGAAAAATACGGTATTGGCGCACTTTCTTCAGATATGGAAGTGGGACCAGAAGATTTACAAGCAACGGTAAACTATATTAAAACACTTAATAGCCCGTTTGAATACAAAGCAGAAGGACGTATTCAAAACGTGGCAGCTGCTAAAACAGCTGAACAGCAAGAGCCTACTTTGAAAATAGCTCAATAAGCCAAAAAAGACTGTCTCATAACCCGGATTTCCGGTTTAGAGACAGTCTTTTTTTAGTAGGCTGACTTACCTTTTAAACTTTAAATCAACTAATTTATGTCACAACAGACCGCTTAATTTTTGAAACAATCACCAGATTGTGGTATTCTTTCCATGGAAAGAAGATTTACGTAAACGTTAAAAGTGGTATAAAAGATTTCACTATTTTTTCATTTATTTGCGCTATGATATAGAGCTATATAGAACCTGAAATAGAATATGTTCGTTACAGTAAAGGAGTAAATAAAAGTGGCTATTAATCTACAAAAAGGTCAAAAAATTGATTTAACAAAAGGAAGAGAAGGCCTATCTTCTATTACAGTTGGATTAGGATGGGATCCTGTAAAAAAACGCAGCTTTTTTGGTTTCGGAGGAAACGGACCAAGTATCGACTGTGATGCATCTGTTCTTATGCTAAATTCAAACGATAAGCTTGTAAGTAACTCAGCCGTTGTGTATTTTGGAAATCGTCACAGTAACTGCGGGAGCGTTAAGCATTCAGGCGATAACCTTACCGGAGCAGGTGAAGGAGACGATGAACAAATTTTTGTTGATTTAAAAAAAGTTCCTGGAAACGTACATAAACTTGTGTTTGTGGTCAACATCTATCAGTGTGTTGAGCGAAACCAAGATTTCGGTATGATTAAAAATGCGTTTATTCGCGTTGTAGACAGCGCTAAAAACGAAGAACTTGTCTACTTTAATTTATCTGAAGACCATTCAGGAGCAACCGCTTTGTTTGCAGGTGAAATTTACCGAGACGGGAAAGAATGGAAGTTTTCCGCAACTGGAGATGCAACGAGAGATACTGGATTAGGTGAAATTGCAAATAAATATACAAAATAAACAACTTGAAAAGAGGGAAACGAAATGGCTATTAATCTTTCAAAAGGACAAAAAGTAGATTTAACAAAAACGAATCCAGGATTAACAAACGTCGTGGTAGGTCTTGGATGGGACGTAAATAAGTATGACGGTGGAAACGATTTTGATCTAGATTCATCTGTTTTTTTATTAAACGGCGCAGGAAAATGTGCTTCAGAATCTGATTTTATTTTTTACAATAATACGACGGGTGCAAACGGAGCGGTTGAGCATACCGGAGATAACCGTACAGGCGTAGGTGAAGGAGACGATGAGCAGGTTCAAGTAGATTTGAAAAATGTGCCTCAATCTATTGAACGTATCGCGTTTACCATTACGATTCATGAAGCGGAAGCACGCGGTCAAAACTTCGGTCAAGTAAGCAACGCCTATGTTCGTATTTTAAATGCAACAAATGACGAAGAGTTAATTCGTTATGATTTAGGTGAAGACTTCTCTATTGAAACAGCAGTCGTGGTAGGCGAGCTGTACCGACACGGTGGAGAATGGAAGTTTAATGCTATTGGCAGCGGCTATCAAGGCGGCTTAGCGGCACTTGTAAACGACTTCGGTTTAAATGCCTAATCATTAAAGTAAGAAAATGTACGGAGGATGTTTTTATGTCAATTTCTTTATCAAAAGGTCAGCGCATTGACCTAACCAAAACGAACCCAGGATTAACAAAAGTAATAGTAGGTCTTGGGTGGGATACAAATAAATATGCTGGATCTCAAGATTTCGATTTAGATGCATGTGCATTTTTAGCCAATAAATCAAGCCAAGTTGTAAATGACGAGGAGTTTGTTTTTTACAACAATTTAAAAAGTCCAAATGGAGCTGTGGAGCATACCGGCGACAACCGTACAGGTGCAGGAGATGGAGACGATGAGCAAATCGCCGTTGATTTTTCTCTTCTTCCTGACCATGTTGAAAAAATCGGAATTAGCGTCACGATTCACGACGCGGATGCTCGAGGACAAAACTTTGGACAAGTATCCAACGCGTTTGTTCGTTTGATTGACGCTGAAACAAATGAAGAAGTGCTTCGATATGACTTAGGCGAAGATTTTTCGATTGAAACAGCTGTCGTTGTATGCGAGCTATACAAGCACGGAAACGATTGGAAGTTTAATGCTATTGGCAGCGGATTTTCCGGTGGCTTGGCCGACCTTTGCCGCAACTACGGATTATCCGTATAAAAAAGGCATGGGATAAATGAAAAAGAAAGGGTGCTTTAACGAGTACCCTTTCTTTTTAGCATGTATATGTCTGAAAAGAAAGGAGCTGTAAGGCGTGAATAAACTAATTGATCCTCATATCATTAATCTTAACGAGCAAAATGGAACTTCTCTTTTTTCTAAAGATGTTTCTCTGCGAGGTGACTTTATACAAAATGAGCAGCAAACTTCCTATAAACAAGTGGCGGGAAGGTATTTAGGCACTCATCTTGATGCGGACGAGTACGCAGCTTTTCTTTATGAACTTGCGCATTCATCATCATCGATCCTTGTCCTGCACGATAAGCTTGATAAGTCCATTTCAAATGATAGATTAAAAGAAGTCCAAACGATTCTTAAAATTAATCAAGAAGAACGCGGTCTTTCTGTCAATCGACTGTTTGCTTTTTTAGAAGGAAAAAAGCTGATCGTGAAGTCAGAAAATCCCGCTATACATAGAAGAGTACGTGAAAAATTTATTGAAACGTTAACGTGTTTTAAAGAACAGCACGCAGAGGGCTTTATGGATGCACAGTTTCAACGCGTATTAATCGATTTAATAAAGTGGCAGTGGAATCATGTGAAATCTTGGATGCTGGATAAAGCCTTTCCCGAGCACGCGCCTCGCATCATGTGGTACGGAGATGCGAATAAAAGCGAGCAGTATTTTCTTCATTATTTGATTTTACTAGGTTTTGACGTCCTCACCTTTCATCCAGAGGGAAAGGATAATTTAAAAGAAGTAGATAAGAATCAACATTTAACAACGGTTTATACGTTTCCTTCTACTAGCTCGCTTTTTCCTTTTCCAATGGATAAACCGGTTCGAAAAGGTACGGTAGCATTTAGAGCGTCTCAAGAAATTGAGCAAGTGCTTCATTCAGAGGAGTCCATGCTGTATAAACCGTGGCAATTTCGTTCGTATTTTCCAACTTCAGTTACTCTTAAAACGACGTATGATGAGGTTTTTTTATTAATGAGAGAACGGGCGTTTATTCGTCCTAATTTTGGAGTGTCAAAGCCATATGTACACGTGCCGGTCTTGTTCTCAAAAGTACTTGGCATTTCTAGAAATCGAAAAGAGTACTGGAGTAAAGTGCATGAGCTCATGCAAACGGAAAATGAGTTAGCTCTGACGATTGATTCTGTTCCTTTTGCCAAAAAGATAGAGGGGAATAATCACTTTCACTATCAAGGAGCTCTCGGAAGTGATGGTACGCTCAGTGCAGATAAAATGATTGAAAGCAACTGGTGGCGCTATAAAGAGCTGCCTATCGGGCTTCAGAAAGGGCTCGCTGCAGCTATTTCCAGGTATTGTGCACATTCAAAGCTCCTTCGGTTAGATCATGAAGATGAGTATCAGCATCAAATGTACTTGTTTAATCAGTCTTTGAAGCTTCCAAACAACGTGCTTCGCATGCTTCAAAAATTTGATTATACGCAGCACGTCCCCCGGCTCATTATTTATCACGGAAATGAACATGAAACGTTTACGCGTGAAGATGCAGCTTTACTGCTTCTATTAAATGAATTCGGCGTTGATATTGTTCTTTTTAATCCGACGGGTCAACTGGATATAGAAGCGTTCGTCGAAGAAAAATATTTCGATATGCACTGGCTAGAAGATATTAGCTTTAATGAAGAATTCAAAGAGCCGTCGCTCATTCAAAAATGGTTAAAACGAATCTTTTAAAGAAAGAAGGGTTTTTAAATGGCAACAAATGAATTACAGCCTTTAGATCTAAACGAAGCGGAAGAAGCTTTAGAAACAAAGCCTAATGAAGTAAAAGCAAAACTGCGAGAAGAACCGGAAGTACGTCGCTTAGCAGAACAAATTGATTATAAAAATCAGCTGGCTCTGCTTGAATATGGGAAAGAAACGGCCAATGAAATTTCCTCGTTTTCTGGAAAAGTGCTTAGTACAATTAAATCGTCCAGCATGGAAGAGTCAAGCCAATTATTAAAGCAGCTTGGAAAGATTATGGATAAATTTGACGCAAAGGATTTTGTTGAAGATAAAGGGTTTTTCTCTAAGCTTTTTAAACGCGGTCAAAAAATAGTGGATAAGCTGTTTCAAAAATATGAAACGATGGGCTCTGAAATTGATAAAGTATATGTAGAGATTACAAAATATGAAACGGAAATGAAGCATTCGACCACAACGCTTGAACAGCTTTACGAGCAAAACTATCAGTACTATATGGAGCTTGAAAAATATATTGTAGCGGGCGAAGTAAAAGTAGAAGAATTAAAACAAGAGTTAAAGGTGCTTGAAGAACGAGCGTCGAGTGGAAATCAGCTGGCGGCAATGGAGCTTCAAACCTTAAAAAACGCAGTTGAGCTGATGGAGCAGCGATTATATGACTTAGAAATGGCAAAACAAGTATCTTATCAATCTGCTCCTCAAATCCGTATGCTGCAGCGAGGAAATACAAAGCTGATCGGAAAAATCAATTCTGCGTTTATTACAACGATTCCTATTTTTAAAAATGGACTTATTAACGCAATTGCAGCAAAACGCCAAAATTTAGTAGCCGAGTCAATGAACGAATTAGACAAACGCACAAATGAACTGCTCATTCGAAATGCAGAAAACATTTCACAGCAAAGCGTTAAAATTGCCAAAATGTCCGGTGCTCCTAGCGTAAAAGTAGAAACGATGGAGCAAACGTGGAATATTATTATGAAAGGAATGCAGGAAACAAAAGCAATCGAAGAAGAAAACAAACGTCTGCGTGAAGAAGGACTTGTTCGCTTGGAGCAATTTCAAGAAAACTTCAAGGCGCTTGAGCATAAGATGTAACGACAAAGCGGGAATCTTTACGATTCTCGCTTTTTTTTCATATACGTTTGCTAGAAGTCTGAATTGTTTAGAAGAGATTAGTCAAAAGCATGAAAGGGTATCAGATATAAAAGAAGTATTATCCAAAATAAGATAGTTATTTCCAAAAAAGCGTTTGTGTACTTTTATATTTTAAGTTAAAAAATTAAAAAACTTAATGTTTTTAAGTTTTTTTCTGGCTTTTAGCTTTTATTTGCGCTACAATTAGCTCATATCAAAGTAAAAAAGGAGGGTATTCGGATGTATCAAGAGCAGCGCATGAGTGCGATTGTTGAATACCTTCATACAAACCGTACGATTATGTTAGACGAAATTTGCGATATGTTTACCGTTTCAAAAGATACGGCGAGGCGTGATTTAGTCAAGCTTGAAGAACACGGTGAGGTTATGAGAGTCAAAGGCGGGGCGACGCTATCGTCAAGTCACCTCGTTGATTATAGTGAACGAACGCCTACCAAAGCGAAAGAACAAATCGCTAAAGAAGCAGCTTCGTTAATTTCGGCGGGCTATGATGTACTTTTAGATACGTCTTCTACCATCGCACTGATGGCGAAGTATATGGATGTAAAGCATGCAACTGTTATTACGAATTCCATTGATAATGTGGATTTGCTCGATCAATATACGACGTGTGATACGTTTTTGCTGCCGGGCAAGTTTAACGGGAAAAACCGTAACGTCACCGGGCCAAGAACGATTTCTACGTTGCAGGAATATAAAGTAGATCAGCTGTTTTTAGGGACATGCGGCGTTGGGGCAGAGAGTATTACATCTCCAAGTGAAGAAGAAGCGTTTTTAAAAAGACAGATGATTCAATGTGCAAGACAAGTGATTATGCTTGCGGATCATACGAAGTTTGAACGTGAATTTTTACACCGAGTATGTGATATGAGCGACATTGATATCTTGATTACAAATAAAGAGCCAGAAGCGGATGTAAAAGAAAAAATAGAACAAAATCAAGTGCGGCTTATCGTCACAGATTTTGATAAAGGAGAGGAAAAACGATGAAAAAAATAAAAGTAGGATTAGTAGGATACGGATTTTCAGCAACGGTCTTTCACACGCCTCTTTTAAGCGTGTTAGACGAATTTCATATTTCAAAAGTAATGAGTTCAAATCCTGAAAAGGTGAAGAGTGACTTAGAAGACGTTGAAGTAGTGAGCACTTTATCTGAACTTCTAGAAGATGACAGCATTGATTTAGTTATTATTACAACGCCTAGCGGCATGCACTATGAAATGGTGAAAGACGCACTTCGCGCAGGCAAGCATGTAATTGTTGAAAAGCCGATGGTTGTATCGGAAAAAGAAGCAAATGAATTAATTCAATTAGCAAAAGAACAAGATGTTCAACTAAGCGTCTATCATAACCGCAGATGGGATAATGATTATTTGACGGTGAAACAGCTGATTGAAGAAGGAAAATTAGGCGACGTTAAAATGTATGAAGCTCATTTTGACCGCTATCGTCCGGCTGTTCGAGACCGCTGGAGAGAAAATGAAGGACCTGGGTCAGGAGCGCTTTACGATTTAGGCTCTCATTTAATTGACCAAGCCTTACATCTTTTTGGAATGCCTGAATTTGTTCAAGCTGATGTGTTTGGTCAGCGAGATCATGCACGTACGGATGATTACTTCCACGTAGTGCTTGGATACGGTTCTCTTCGCGTTATTTTGCATTCAAGCGCTATTGTGCCAAGCAACGGGCCGCGCTTTCAAGTTCACGGAACAGAAGCAAGCTATATCAAATACGGGATTGACGGCCAAGAAGATATGCTAAGAGCCGGCAAGAAGCCTGTGAATGATACGTGGGGAGCAGATCATCCTGAACACTACGGTAAGCTGACAACGGGCGAAGGAGAAACAACAGAAATTGAAACGCTGCACGGTTCTTATGTGACGTATTATCAAAAAATTGCCGACAGCCTGCTTCGAGGAGAAGAACTTCCGGTTTCAGCAGAAGAAGCTCGTGACGTGGTTAAAGTTATTGAAGCGGTATTTGAAAGCAGCAAAGAAAAACGAGCGGTTTATTTTAACTAAGGAGCGAGAAACAGTGAGTAATCATTCGGCAGAGACGCTGCTTGAAAAAGTAGTTCAACAGGAAAAAGAACTGATCTTTCATCAATTTACAAATGACCAGGCTCTACAGCTCGGAACGGCCATTATTAATGAAGCAAAAAGCAAGGGTAAGGCAGTAACCGTAAGTATTAAACGAAATGGTCAAACTCTCTTTCATCATGCGATGGAAGGGGCTATTCCCGATCATGAAGAATGGATTAAACGAAAATCAAACACCGTTCTTCGCCACCATCACAGCTCGTATTATATGAAGCTGTACTGCGAGTTAAAAGATCGTTCTTACGCGCAGTTTTACGCAGCGAATCCTCAGGAATTCGAAGCAGTAGGAGGGTCATTTCCGATTTCGGTTAAAAACGTTGGCGTAATTGGAAGCATCACCGTATCAGGCATGTCACAAGAAGAAGATCATGCACTTGTGGCAGATACGATTCGTAGCTTTTTGCAATAAAAATAAGCGGACTTCGTTGGAAGTCCGCTTATTTAATTAAAAGATGAGTGGCGATAAGGCGTGTGTTTTTTCTACGTAAATAAAAGCATCATATCGTTTTGACAAGCGAGAAGGAACATAATTTCCGTATTGTTCAATCTCTGGGTCATATACAACACCAATGGCGCGGTGGCCTATCGTTGAATGAAAAAATGTTCGATTTTCCTCTGTAAACATGAGGTATTGATCAAAAGCACCTGCTCGGTGGATGGTATCTTCCCAGCTTCCTTCCATAGCTGGAGGAACGGTTAATTCCTGATGAGGATTACCCCAGCTATCAGAAGCAATGACCGTGCCGTGATAAGTTCCGAATCCGACGGCGTAAACATGCTTCTTTCCGTATTCTTCACGGGTAAGCTGACCTACATTCACCATGCCGCTGCTTTTCATGTCCGTTGCTCTTGCATCTCCGATATGAGTGTTATGCTCCCATACAATTCCTTTAGCGCTATCTTTGTAGTAAGATTGAATATATTTTAAAGCTTCTACCATATGACGATCCCGAATATTCCACGATTCATTGTCGTTGGTAATCATCGTATGATAATAAGCTTCAGCATTGCTTGCTACCAGCGCATTTACCTGCATACTAAGCGCAGCTTCAGGCTCATGAGTATAGGTATCTTTCTTTTGCTGAATGGTTTGTAAAAGCTCTAAGATTTCTACCATGCAGTTTTTTCCGTAAAAGGCAGAAGAAATTCCGTACATCTGTGCTTCGCGATGAAAAGGTTCAAAGCATTCAAAGGCTTTTTTCGCTTTCTTTGCATCAGAAGCGTGGTTGTTTTCTAAGTACTCAATAATAGCTTCCATCGATTCCCACAGGCTGTATACATCTAAACCGTAAAAACCTACTTTTGGCTGATGTGCTGGCAAGTTGTTGTTATAATCACGAAGCCATTCAATCAATTCTTTTATTTCTTGATTGGCCCACATCCATGAAGGCCAGCGGCTAAAAGATTTTAAGACATCTTCGGCATCGGCGTACTGAGTTGTATATCCTTTAATATAGCGATTAACTTCAAAACACGAAGGCCAGTCTCCTTCCACTGCTATAAAAGAAAAATCATGATGCTGAATTAATTCTTTCGTAATAGCTGCTCGAATTTCGTAAAATTCAGATGTGCCGTGAGATGCTTCACCGAGAAGTACGTATTGAGCGCGGCTTGCTGTGTTAATAAGCGGCAGTAAGTCATCGATATTAACAAAAGGGATGGAATATTCTTTGATGGCTTCTATCATTTGATTGGTTTTTAGCATATGATCACCTTGTTTTTAAGAAATGGATAGCAAGAGCTTCGTACAACAAGTCTTGCTACCAGTTAAAGGGTTCTTATTTCTATGGATTACCTGCTGAAATGCTTAATGGCAGAATCATTTAAAGAAAAATCTTCTTTAGTAAGCACCGTTTGATTCTGTGTTTCACATTGTTTAGCAGGATGTTCTTCTTTTTTAGAAACAACAGAAAGTCCTTTGTTGTTGTCATATCGATTGTTTGTTGACATTATTGTTCACCTCTTATATCTAGTGTTTGAGGTACAGAAAATAAAATAAGAAGAAATATCAGGAATACCTTAAAAAGAAGTGTACCCTTTAAATTATTTGAACTCATGCAAGAAATTGTCTACACTAAACACTGATACATAAATCGAGTGAGGAGAACGTGAAGAGTTTATGAAGTTGATTTCGTGGAACGTAAATGGCATTCGCGCGTGTGTGCGAAAAGGATTTTTAGATTATTTTCAAGAAGTGAATGCAGATGTATTTTGTATTCAAGAGACGAAGCTGCAGGAAGGACAAATTGATTTGCAGCTAGAAGGGTACGAGCAGTACTGGAATTACGCCGTGAAAAAAGGCTATTCCGGAACGGCTGTTTTTACAAAGCAGAAGCCTTTATCCGTTTCATACGGTGTGGATAAAGAATCAGAAGACGAAGGGCGTATTATCACGCTTGAGTTTGAACAATGCTATGTAGTAAATGTGTATACGCCCAATTCTAAAAGAGATTTAGCAAGGCTTGAAGAAAGGCTTCAATGGGAAGACGATCTGCTCGTGTACTTAAACAAATTAAATAGCCGTAAAGCGGTGATTTTGTGCGGAGACTTAAATGTAGCCCACGCAGAAATTGACTTGCGCAATCCAAAGCCAAACCGAGGCAATTCTGGTTTTACCATAGAAGAGCGAGGGAAAATGACGACGCTTCTTGCTAGCGGATTTCTTGATACATTTCGTTATTTGTATCCGAATCAAGAAGGATCCTATACGTGGTGGTCGTATATGAACAAAGTGCGAGAACGAAATATCGGGTGGCGCATTGATTATTTTATCGTATCAGAGAGAATTAGAGACGTTATTCAAGGAGCTGCTATTCATCCGCATGTAATGGGAAGCGACCACTGTCCTGTGATGCTAGAATTAAATGTACCCCATCTATGATATCTTTCTATATAATAGAAGAAAAACGGAAAAAAGGTTGGTTCACGCGAACGGTTGCGGTATAGTAAACATAGCGAAAAGTACAGAATGTTCTATGAGATAAAGGGGGAGACAGAGGTGAAGCGAGACTCGCTGCAAACCATTGAGCACGAAATTGCGCTGCTTGTTCGTCTAACAACGACGCACAGTCCTAAGCTTGGAAGCTTGGACCGCTCTGAGTATTTACTGTTAAGCGAGCTAGATCAGCGCAGTCCGCTCGGGATTAATGCATTAGCTGAAAATTTAAAGCTGAGCTTATCTACAGCTAGCCGGCAAGTATCTGCGCTTGAGACTAAACAGTTTGTTCGCCGCTTTCCAAGTCCGGAAAACGGGCGGATTAGTTTAATTGAAATGACGGATTCAGGAAAAGAGATTTTGCAGCATGTACAAAGCAAGCGTAAACAAGCCTATGCTGAAGTATTAGAAGATTGGTCGGAAGAAGAGATTTTAGCACTGGAAAAAAGCTTATCCCGCTTGAATCACGATTTTAAAAAATGGCGCAGTAATGGATGTTAAAGCGAATACATATAGATGAACAAAAAGGCTATTGAAAAATAGTCTTTTTAAGTTGAAACAAAGAAGTTGATTTCTTCTTTAAAAGATGTATAATATGTAGTGCTGCTATAACTTGCATAATACAACTTGTACAATAAAATATGTAAGGAATTGTTAGTCATATGAAAAGAATTTAATAAAAGGAGGAATAAATATGAGTCAGAATAATCCAGCAGTAGCCTCCGACAAACAAGGTTTAAGCGTACCTAAATACTTAATTATGGCGATTTTAACGCTATTTTCAATTGGCCCTCAGTATTTTTTGAATTTATCTTACACGGTCAATCAAGTATTGATTCAAAATCGATTTGATGCGAGTACACAAAGCTTACTATTGCCATCTATTATTTCTAACTTGGCATTTGGACTTGGAGTACCTATTGGTCCGATGCTGACGAAAAAATATGGCGTGCGTAAAGCATACTTAACGTTCGTTTTAGTCTTTTTAGCAGGTTCGATTATCAACGTTTTTTCTGAAAATGTGGCGTTTTTATCCCTTGGTCGTCTGATTCAAGGCTTAAGCTCAGGAATGCTGTTTTTAACCATTATTCCAGCTGCGCTGATCTCGTTTCCGAATAAAATCCGAAACTTCTTTTTAGTGTTAGCGATCGGCGGACTGTTCGGTTCAACGGCGATTGGAGCCTTTTTAGGTGCTGTATCTCTTAGCATGGATAATTGGCGCTGGGTTTTTGTTTTAGGAATAATAGCTTCTCTTGTCTGTCTGTTTATTGGGTATAAGGTATTGCCTGCTCATGATCCAACTCAGCAAGAAGAGCGTCCAGTAGATAAGAAAAGTATCTTTATCCTTAGTCTTATTATGATTTTACTAGTATATCCACTGTATGAACTAAGATATGAAGGATTCGCTTCTATTCAAGTGTGGCCATTCTTATTGGCTGCAGCAGGGTTAGTTGTCATTTTTGTTTTAGTTGATTTAGCGGCTGAAAATCCGTTAGTACCATTAAAATCGCTGCTAGCCGTAAAACCAGTTGCAGGTACAATTATGGCAATTGGCGGTCATATGGCATATATTCTAGCAATCGCAGGTATTAATGGCGTCATGCAAAATGTGCAAAATGCATCGTACACCACGCTTTCTTATTTTTATTTATACTTTTTTGTTGGGGTACTGATTTCAGCATTTGCCACGACATTCTTGTATGACAAGTTTGGTCCAGGTTACCTTGGAGCGATTGGATCACTTCTCATTGTCATTGTAGGATTTAGCTGGGTGAACGTATCAGCCGATACATCACTAGTAAGTTTATATGTTCACATTATGCTCTTTGGTATGGGTGTTAGTATGGCACTGGTATCTGGTGCGCTAGGAGCGGCATTAGCCGGAGATTTACATCAAGCTTCGATGCGTTCGATTTCACTGCACTCCATTCGAAATTTACTAGGAGCCATTATAGCACCTGTAATAGGATGGTTTGTTGTTCGACAAAACGCGATTTATTATGAAGATTTCCGAGGACAAATTAGCTCAGTAGATCCTCAGGTGAAGCTGCAGCTGTCTGAAATGATTAAACGTTATATGGGTATGGGAATGAGTCAAGCGGACGCAAAAACATCGGCTGTGACAGCTGTTGTAGCAAGCGCTAAAAAAGCGTCGATTTTACATGCGTATCACAACTTATTTTTCATGCTTGGTATTTTAGGCGTAATCATGCTCATTGCTTCACTAAGTAAAGCGTGGAGCGGTCAAAATAGAATTCTTGTTCAAAAAGAAGAGGTGCAAGAAAAAGCTGAGCCGCAAGAAGAAAGAAAAATGCTGCCGGCGCCTCAAACAGAAGAAACATCTGTATAATATACTAACTATAGAAAGAAGGAATTCCGATGAGTAAAAGTCGTTTATTGGTTACTAACATTGTTGGAATCATTGTGATTTTATTACTAGTAGGTTTTGGTGGATATTATTTCTACGAAAAAGCAAATTACGTTAAAACCGATGAAGCGCAGGTAGAAGCACCGCTTTCACAAGTTATGGCTTCAGCTAACGGTCAGTTAAGCGAATGGAATGTAAAAGAAGGAGACAGCGTTTCTCAAGGTGACTCTGTTGGAAGCTTAAAAGAAGGCGACAAATCAACAGACGTAACGTCTATGATCGACGGAACAATCATTAAAAACAACGCGTCTCAAAATCAATTAGTAAAAGCTGGCGATGTATTAGCACAAACAGCTGATTTATCTAAAATCTATATCAATGCAAACATTAAAGAAACAGACCTAGGTGATATTGAAGAAGGAGACAGCGTCGACATTACAGTGGACGGAGATTCAGGTAAAGTCTTTAAAGGTCATGTTGAAGCAATCGGCCGCGCAACAAACTCAGTGTCTTCTATGCTTCCTGCTCAAAATACAGGAAACTACACAAAAGTAACGCAAAAAGTACCGGTGAAAATTTCAATTGATGATGCATCAGATAAAGTTCTTCCAGGTATGAATGCGGAAGTGAAAATTTCAATTTAACAACGGAAAAAAAGCTGCTTCCTTCAAGGGAGCGGCTTTTTTTATGCCTAAACAAATAAAATAAAAAATGTGCTAAAAAGGGGATGTATACAAAGGAAATGTGTGGTAAGATACTTCTTGTTTGAAATTGGATATCGGTAAAGAAGGTGATGGGATGACCGCGGTCGAAACAAAAAAAGGGCCAAAAGAAAAGCTGAATTTGTTTTTCTTAACGTGGCCGATCTTTTTAGAAGTGTTTCTTTTTATGTTAATGGGGATTGCTGATACCTTTATGCTAAGTGCGCTGTCGGACGATGCCGTATCAGGAGTCGGAGCAGCCAATCAATACCTTCACATTGCGATTTTGGTGTTAGAGGTCATTGGCAACGGGGCGGCAATTGTTGTCTCTCAGTATTTAGGATCAAAACGGTATATGGAAGCGTCAAAGATTTCTGCTTTGGCCGTTACGTTAAATTTAGGAGTCGGGCTAGTCATTAGCGCGGGTTTTCTTTTGTTTTCAAGACATATGATGGAAGCTATGAACTTACAAGGTGACGTGCTGATGTATGCACAAAGCTATTTATCCATCGTCGGAGGAGCTATTTTTCTTCAAGCGATTATTAACTCGCTTGCAGCGATTATTCGCGTACACGGCTTTACGAAGCAGGCGATGTTTGTTTCACTTGGAATGAACATTTTTCATATTGCAGGAAACTATGCTTTAATTTTCGGGAAGTTCGGCTTTCCGGAAATGGGCGTGCAAGGAGCTGCCATTTCATCTGCGTTCAGCCGATTCGTGGCGCTGATTGTGTTCTTTTGGCTGCTGTATCAAGTGATGGAATATAGAGTGAAATTTCAGTACTACATTACGCTTTCAAAAGAATATATCGGTAAAATTTTAAAAATCGGTATTCCGTCGGCTTTTGAACAGGTTATGTATCAAGGCTGTCAAATTGTCTTTTTATACTATGCAACCTACTTAGGAGCAGAATCACTCGCTGCGAGACAGTACGCGATGAACATTTCGATGTTCATTTACTTGTTTGCCATTGCGATTGGAATGGGTACAGCGATTATTGTCGGCCGTTTAGTAGGCGGAAACGAAAAAGATGAAGCGTACCATCGCGTATGGAAAAGCGTCAAATGGGCCAGTGCCGTAACGATGATGATGGTTGTTCTTGTGATGACATTCAGAACACAGCTGATCAGCGTGTTTACAGACAATCCGCATATCATTGAGCTTGGGGCGACGGTGCTGCTTCTGAGTATTCTGCTTGAAACGGGAAGAACGATGAACATTGTGCTGATTAACTCGCTGCGGGCAGCGGGAGATGCCAAATATCCGGTGTTAATTGGTGCCATGTCGATGGTCATGATGAGCTTGCCGCTCGGTTATTTCTTCGTTTTCCATTTAGACATGGGGCTTGCTGGCATTTGGCTTGCCATTGCAGCCGACGAATGGACGCGCGCAGTTATTATGTTTTTCCGCTGGAAAAGCCGGGCGTGGGAAAACTACGGACTTGTACAGCATGAACCAGCAGCTGAAGAACCAACGCCGGTTCAAGTATAAAACAAAACCTCTGCAGAATGTGCAGAGGTTTTTTGCTATGTAAAAAAGCGAAGTGAAATTGGTCTTTTTACGCAAAAAGCTTTAATTTATGGCAGAAAACGGGTATGGGTACAAAGGAATGGTTTTATTCTACTTATTCTTTATTTTAGATAACGGTATATGGTTGGATAACGTATTTAGACATGAGTCTTTTTTCTCTGATTTTCCATTTTTATCTCAATTCATGAAACTAGAAGCATAAAAAAGAGAGTTTTTTCCTATTTAGCTATAATGAGACAAATTTTATACTTATAATTATTGGATTAAACTCGAATTGTGCGGAACAGGAGGAACGATATGGGGTTAGGAAGCGTATTAGACGGACTGCTGGGTGAAGTATCTGGAAGAGTCTCAGATGTAGAAGGAAAGATCTCTAAGCTAAAAACGGCCAAAAGTAAAATTGAGCATGAACAAGCTACTTCATTAACTGAAATCGAACACATCAAAAAGCCTGAGCTAGGAGAAAAGTGGACGGGTACGTTATCGGATGATTTTGAAGAAAAACGTACGGAAGCCTACGACAACATAAAAGGCATTTTAGACGGTGATTACGATGGATACATTCGTGAAATTGAAACAAAGATATGGATGCTAGAAGCTGAAAAAGGAGCTTTGAGTGGCTTGAACGCCGCTATTGGAGAAGCGGATTCTTTATTAGCTAAAGGTGAAGAAGCCTATGACGCAGTAGAAAACAAGATTAGTGAAATTAGAAGGGGGCTGTTTTCATGACAATTAAGCTTGATCATGCTGACGTTATTAAAAAGCTTGAAGCAGTCAGCACAGCGATTGGAAACTTATCCATTAGCAAAATGCCTGACCTTGGAAAAAACAGCCTTGATACTACAGAGAAATGGGCAGCGCGCGAAGAAGAAATTCAAACGCTTATTTCTACTTATATAAAAGCACTAAACAAAAACGTAAAAGATACAAAATCTAATGTAGACTTACTAAAAGAACAAGACGAATCTATTATCCATTCGTAGCAGCAAAGGGGGATGACTGTGGGAAAGGTATACGATGCAAAAGCGCTGTTTGATGTAGCAAAAGATAGGGAAAAAGCCTACGATGAGTTACTCAGCCAGCTGGGTGAACTGAAAAAAGCGCTGCAGGGCGTAGCGGACTTAGAAGGCAGCTTAGAAGGAAAAGGCGCTGACAATATAAAATCTTTTTATAAGCAGCACGCCGATACGGCCGGACAGTGGGAAAACTTAATTAAAATGCAAAAAAGCTATTTTTCAACGCTTCACGTTAAAGCTGAAAAAGCAAAGCTATCAGGAAGCACGATTGTAGATGAATCATTTTTAGAAACAGAGCTAAAAAACGCCAACAGCAATGCTAAAGAAATGGTTGCTCAGCAGCACGACGATCTGCAGAGTATTTTAAACGGCATTGACGATATCGTCTCTATTTCAGCGTTTTCAACGAGTGAGTTTAACGATAAAATAGAAGAAGCAGAGAAAAAACGCACCGATACAATTGAAGCAGTGAACCAGCTTGACGCTGAATGGTCAAAAGAATACAGCGAAATGGACGACTTCTATGCGGTAGTGGATATGCTAGTAAGCGGCTTAGAGCTTGCTACGAGTCAAGGAGGAAGTGTCTATCAGCTTGTCTTTGACGAAAAAGCCTATCACGACAGCGAGCTGTATAAAGTTCAAACAAAGCTAAACGACTATGCAACTTCATATGTTGACTACAACAAGCAGCAAGAAGAAGTATACGAGCTGGAAAAAAAGCAAGAAGAAGAAGCAAACAAGCCGTGGTATGAAAAAACGTGGGATGCGGTTTCTACCTTTACAGGAGAGGTCAGCGGATATTATGATTATAAACGAGCAGCAGAAGGCGTGGACCCTGTTACGGGTGAAAAACTTTCTACCTCACAGCGCGTCGCAGCGGGAGCCATGGCAGCAGCCGGCTTCATTCCGGTTGTCGGCTGGGTAGGAAGAGCCGCAAAAGGCGGAAAAGCAATCTATAAAACGGCTAAAGGCCTAAGCGCAGCCGATCACGCCTTAGACGCCTACAAATCCGCCAAATCCTTCAAAGTCCTGGAGCAAACCGAAAAAGGTCTCTACGGTCTTGTGGCTGCAAACGGACTAGGCGAATACATGACCGGACGCGACATGTTCGGGAATAAAATCAGTGAAGAGCAGCGTAAAGCAAGTCTTCTGCAAGCATTAGGAATTGCTGGAGCTGGAGCGCTTTCTACGAAGGTAGCGGGGAAAATGGGACAAAGCCTTGCGACCAAAGGAACCGAAAAGCTCAACAACATGCGCAACACGCTTCGCACAAGCGCCGTTGCCAACGTCACAAAGCAAGCCTACCAAAGTGTCAAAAACGCACCGGCCTCTTGGACACAGTCGCTACATAAAACGTATAACAACATCCTAGACAGCAGTATGCCAAGACTCGTGCCAGAACTTGTGCCGGCTGGTCCAGCACTTGCCCAGCAGACGGTGAGGGAGACCTTGCAGAATGTGAAGCAGCAGACGATGCAGATGATTGGTAAGGTTTCTGTTAAAGATAAGCCAGTGAGCGAATATCTCAATGATATAACTACATCAGGTAGGGTCAATAAGGACAAAATGAATCAGCTTAAAAATGCTATTCAAAATAATAGGTTTAGTGTAGAGGAACTTTCAGAAATTAGTGGAAAAATGTCTGAACTAGGCATTACAAAAGAATATAATGAAGTACTCTTAAAAATTGATTTTGGAAAATATCTCACGGGATTAATAGGTGGCCCACCTGAGGCTATGATAAATCCACATGCTCATCATATTTTATTCAAGAAAGGTCTTGGTCAAAAGCAGAAAGAGCTTGTGCAAGAAGGGCAAGAAATATTAAGAAAATATGGAATTGATCCGATAATTGGGCAAGAAAACCTTGTCTGGGCACCGAATGCTGTGGTAGGACAACATAGTATTGACGCCTTAGAAATTGTTGTTCATAGATTAAGGGCTGTTGAAGAAATGGACGGAGACTTGGATGATATTGTTGAAGCCCTTAAAGATTTAGGAGATATAGCTAGTACAAGATAGTTGAATATGGGAGGTAACGTTATGGATGAAAAAAATTTAAATAAAGTCATAAGAAATGCTATCAAGCTCGGTGATATTAATCAGGTAACACATTTAATAGATGACAATCCGCAATCTTTACATTCAATAACACCGTTTGGGACGTGGTTACATGTTGCAGCTAAAAAAGGGAAACTTGAAATAGTGAAATATTTGCTACATAAAGGAATTAATATTAATACCAAAGGTGATATATTTGATGCTGCTCCTCTGAGGGTAGCCGCGGGAGAAGGACATTTGGAAATAGTGAAATATTTAATAGCGGAAGGCGCAGAATTAGATGTGAGTTTAGCTAAGAGAAATCCACTATTTGGAGCAATTTATGGCGGGCATAAAGAAGTAGCTGAATTTTTAGTTGAAAAAGGAATAGATATTTCAGTCAGATATACTGGGGAAAATATTAAGAATATGAATGCTTACGAATATGCTAGGGAGTTTGGACAGACCGAGATTGCTGAATATTTAAAGCAAAAGATGAATGAAAAAGAATGAACATGAAATTAGCTTTACAGTTATAAGTATTAATGCAAAAGATGAAATGATAAAAGATCTTGATGGGGAATATTCCTTTCAAGATCTTTTGCTTTGTTGAAAATCATGGATGATAAAAGTTCAAGTATCTGTGTGAAAAGATACGGATGGTGCTTGCGTTTTTTATGATTGTGAGATTGTGAAACAAATTAACTCAATCTATTGAAACCAAAAAAGTCCTCTATGGTTTTGTTGTCTCACATGGCTTAGGAAAATACATGACCGGACGCGACATGTTCGGCAATAAAATCAGTGAAGAGCGGCGTAAAGAAAGTCTTCTGCAAGCATTAGGAATTGCTGGAGCTGGAGCGCTTTCTACGAAGGTAGCGGGGAAAATGGGACAAAGCCTTGCGACCAAAGGAACCGAAAAGCTCAACAACATGCGCAACACGCTTCGCACAAGCGCCGTTGCCAACGTCACAAAGCAAGCCTACCAAAGCGTCAAAAACGCACCGGCCTCTTGGACCCAGTCGCTACATAAAACGTATAACAACATCCTAGACAGCAGTATGCCAAGACTCATGCCAGAACTTGTGCCGGCAGGTCCAGCACTTGCCCAGCAGACGGTGAGGGAGACCTTGCAGAATGTGAAGCAGCAGACGATGCAGATGGTAACGAAGGTGAAATATGATCCAGTTCATAATCGCTATCGCGGAGCTGGCGGAAGATTTATGTCCAAGCGTGATGTGGAGAAGTTGGGTGATTCGGTTAAGGTAGAGACGGTTCGGAGGGTTGATAAGCCTGTAAAAGTAGAGAGTGTGAGTGAGCGTGAGATTCATTGGGATACTAATGGTAAGGTTAATGGTACCCGATTAACCTTAGAAGATTTTAATAAAGAAATTTTGGAAACAAAACCGATGAACTCGCCAATACCTAAAAAGTGGTATGATAAGGGTGGAGAAATTCATATTGAGAGTGACGGAACTTGGACTTATACTAACAATTCTGGAGTTTCAGTAAGGTATCCAGATGGTTACCCGGATTTTACACCGTTTATGCATCCTAATGTTGAACCAGTAAAAATCGAAGTTCATTCGCCTAAAAATAATCCGAAAGATTTTGAAAATGCAAATATAGAAGCTAAACTAAGTAAAGATACGGATCCCCCTATTTTCGATATAAGGAGACCACCTATAGGATATACTTGGCATCATCACCAAGATGGGGAAACAATGCTTCTTGTAGTAAAAGATATTCATGATGAATTTAAGCATATAGGTGGACAATCAAAAATCAATGGAAAAAATAGCAAATAAGGAGTGGGACTTTGGTGAAAATCGAAAAGATACATGAAAGTTTATTGGTGGAAGATTTAGAAAGTTTTGAGCGTAATCATAATATTACATTTCCAAAAGATTATAGAGATTTTTTGATAGAATATAATGGTGGATATCCTGATCCAGGTAATTATAAGATATCTGAAGAGTTAGGTGACAGTATATTAAATATTTTTTATGGAATTGGTAGTATGTATGATAATTTAGAAAAAAAGCTTGATATTTTTGATGAAATATTAGAAATAGGATTTATTCCAATAGCAGATGATCCAAGTGGAAATCAAATATGTATCGGAATAAACAAAGAATATTTAGGACAGATATATCATTGGGCTCATGATGAGGAACATGATGGAATGGAGAATATGTATTTTTTATCAAGTAACTTTAAAGATTTTCTTGATAGTTTATATGAGGATCAATAATTTATAATACTAATAAAAAGTTTGATATTGCCGCTAAAAAAGTAAAATATCAGGTTAAAAATGTCAAAAACCTTGATTGGCTAAATGCCTCCCAAGGTTTTTGACATTTAATTTATATAGGATCAGCTGGTGTTTCCGCAAGACAATATGAAAATGGATAGTTTGAGAATTGAGAGCTTTAGAATTGATGGTGTTGATGAACCAATGAAGGAATTAGAAAACAGTATAACAATAAAACGACAGAAAAGTTCGTATTTAAACTATGTATACTTCAAAGGGAGATTGTTAATTGAGCATTTATAGTGATTTTAAAAAAGTCAGTAAAGTAGAAGGATTCACAATAAATAAGTATAAAGAATACCTTCCAAAAGAATTGATTGAAGCATGGAGAATTTATGGCTATGGGACTTTTATGAATGGCTATTTAAAAGTAATAAATCCTGATGACTTTAGCTCTTTAGTAAGCGACACATATTTAAGAAACAAAGGAACAATTCCTATTTTCACTACATCCATGGGTGATATTATCCTTTTTGAGAAAGATGAAAGCCAAGAGTCCTACATAGTGATGGTTAACTACCGGAAAAGTGAAACAAAAGTGCTAGCCGTAAAATTCTCCTTGTTTATTAGGTTTTTAGAGGAGGAAGCATTTAAACAAAGGGCTTTAGATTGGTTACCTTATCCAAAGGCAATAAAGCAATATAATGTGCCGGCGTATGAAGAATGTTTTGGTTATACACCTCTGCTAGGGCTTGGCGAAGCAGAAGAAGTAGAGAATTTAAAAAAGGTGAAACTGAAGGAGCATATCTTATTGATCACGGAGTTTATGGGACCAGTTCAATAATGGAAAAAGCGCGTGTTTTACTAGTATATGAACGGAGATATATAGAGTTAGTTCTAATACTTTACACTTCCTAGTTTATTTAGATTTTTCAAGCAGATACTATAATGGAACACATTAACATATATATAAATAAATGAAAAACAAAATACATGTGAAGTGGATAGAAAAAATAATAGGGTGTTTGAAAATAGATACTCCATGAGGGTTGTACCATCATGGAGCACTGTGTGCAATGATAGAATAGAAAACGAAGTACGAGCTTAGGCGAAATGACATTTTACATGGCGGTGAATATAAACACATGGAATGAGTATGAAACTAACGAACTCGTACAAACTCGTAAGTTTTAACGTAGTAGTTGTCATGACATGTAAAGGGTGTCATACTGTTACTACAAAACTTACAAATTTACGCTACTTAAAAACAGATGAACTTAAAGCACTTGATTGTCAATTATGGCAACAAGTGCTTTTTTACGTTTTAACCCAGAAATATGCTGGTACGCGTATAATTTTATAAGTGTGCTAAGTGTTAAATTTATAGATTATAGTTGGTTTTGTACAGTGTGCGACACTACTAGAGAAAAAAACGATATAAAAAATTAAGTGGTGATTACCGAATTTATGGATAAAGGAAAATCATTTGATGAAGCAGAGGAAGAGGCGGAAAAATAGCTGAAAACCCAAACGGCACTTCATAATCCAGATCAGGTTGCGGGAGGAAGGCCTGAAATAATAGGAGGAATGAATGGGAGATAAGAGGGTTAATTTCTCTATAGGTAGTCAATGGAGGTCTAGAATCAAAATTGTTGATAAACAAATAGAGGAAATATCAAAAAATATGACACCAGAACAACCGAAAAATACTTATTTGAATGTAAAGTTAACACATTAAAGGAGGAGTTTGAATGGAACAATATTTAAAAGATTTTAAGTTGCATAATAAAGTTCCCAGTGAACTGATTGAAAAGTATAAAAATATGGTCCCTAAAGAAATAATAGATTTATGGCAGGATTATGGGTTTGGAACATTTATGGCAGGTTATTTTAAAAGTGTCAATCCAGAGGAGTACATTGATATCTTACAAGAGAGTAGCCAAAGATACACTGATTCTTTAGTATTATTTGCAACAAGTATGGGGGATTTAGTCATATGGGCTGATGGTTATGTAAGGTTGCTTAATTTTAGGTACGGGTTACTTAAAACACTTATGCCAAACTTTCTATACTTTTTTAAAAGTTTAGATTCGGAAAAATTTCGAGACGAATATTTAAAGTGGAAGCCATATCCAAAAGCAGTAGAAATATGGGGCGAAATATCTTATGACGAATGTTTTGGATACACCCCTCTATTAGGGCTTGGTGAAACAGAAAAAATAGAGAATCTAAAAAAAGTCAAATTGAAGGAACATATTCTTATTATTACTGAATTCATGGGACCAGTTCAGTAATGTTCAAAGCTATATTACAAAATGAACTATAAACACTTGACTGCCTTTTAGGCAACAAGTGTTTTTTTGTGAGCCGTTTTTTGATTTTTTAGATGCCTGATGTGAATGTGAAAAAATATGAGAAAGTCAAAGAAAAATGAGGTTGAATTTTGAAAGAAGTATTTCAAAAAATAGGTTTTGACGTTAAAAACATTTATACTGAGAGTCATATCACACACAGAGATTTATAGTTAAATACATTATTGATGGCAAGCATGGCCTTACAGCATTTTATTAGTGTTAAAGAAGTAAAAGTAGTATGAAAGAATTTGAAGATTTATTCAGTGAATTGAAGGCTGATATGATATCTAGTATGGAAGGAGGATATAAATGAAACCTAATTATTTTTCAATTTCAATGTACCCCACAGTAGCTTTTAACGAAGAGGAGCTATTAGGTCGTCTTTTGGATGTGTTTGAGTCAAATGAAAAATTTGCTCCTACTCATTGGGGGAACGCTGAAACGGTACGGGTGGAATATAATCGTGAGGAAATTCTAGAAGAAGTAATTTCGGGACGTAAAGTATCTGAAGTTCATCTGTATCGTGATAAATCTGTGCACTATAGAGGACGCTTTGAAGTTAACTTGAACTATGGTTCATTTCTGAAATTTGAATTTCAAAAATCTATTCCTCAAAAATTTTGGTCAGATTTTTTTGTGCTATCTGATCAAATCGCAGAAGTTGCAAAACCTTGTTTTGGAGTAGCTCAAATTTGTTGGCCAGTACCTAATCCTTGGAATACTGAACGTGAACGTTTACAAAAGTGGATGAATATCTCATCTCTACCTATACCGGTCAGATTTCTTCCTAACGGTCCCTTGGGGGTAGGAGCTAGAACATATTTTAGTGGTCATATTTTAGAAATGTTTGATAAGGAATTCCTACTAAATACTCCCGCTGTCGTATCAGAATTAGAATGGGGCGGGGTTTGTATGGATCTTTTACAAAATCCATTAGAAGCTGATAGGGATACATTGCTAGATCAGTGGTTATATGTAATGAAATACTTAGAACCAGCTCAAGTAATAGCTGTGCCAAGTTTTCATGAAAGTCGAATGGTTGTCACATATTCGCCCAATGTTGCTTGGAAGAAGTATCTAGAAAATTAAAGGAAAGGAATTTGTAATCATGGATGAGAAAAGTAATGACCGAATAAGAGTCATGGAAATAGTAAATAGAGCTCAATATAATGATGAGGTTATAGATCAGGTAGATATGAGTGATTTAGACCTTAGTTTTTCAGACCTGTCAGAAGTAATGGCAAGGCGTATTATGGCAAAACGTGTTGTGTTGAGAGCCTCTTCACTAATGAGAGCAGCGTTTCATGACTGCGATTTTGAGTTAGCTGATTTCAGAAGTTGTAATTTAGAGGAAATTAACATGGCAGATTGTAGGTTTGGCGAAGCGGATTTTTCTAAAGCAAATATGAAATATGCAAAGATAAATATAAGTAGTTGCTTTGAAACTCGTTTTGACGAAGTTGATTTTTCACATGGAGAATTAGTTGGAACAATTTTAAATCATGCTACATTTCGCCATGCAAATTTGTCAGGAATTGATGCGGAACAGGCCGACTGTACGGGAGCGGATTTCAGCGGTGCCAATCTGACAAATGGTAAATTTGAAAAAGCGCATTTGGAAAATGTAAATTTATCAGCGGTAGATGCTAGAAATGCTAATTTCACAGAAGCGGATTTTACCGGTGCTAAACTCGACAATGTAGTTTGGAAAGGAGCAAATGTAGAAGGAGCTAAGTTTGACGAAAATGTGAAAGAACAAGTGTTGAAAATGATATAGAAGTTGATTTTAAATTGTATGTAAAATTGGCACCTACGTTTTAATGTATGATTTGTCACAGCATGTAAAGGGCGTCACACTCTCACTATAAAACTTGAAACTAAAAGAAAGAATCTCTAGGGATGATATGGGTTGCAAAGTTATAGACCGAGATATTTATAGAGGGAGGTTAATATTTATTTATGAATATAGAGATTAAAAATAATAGTAAACCTGCAAATTTGCAAGAGATTCAATCATTTGAAGAAGAGTGGAATATTGAATTGCCCGATGATTATAAAGAGTTTTTACTTAAAACCAATGGCGGCAACCCTACTATACGAAGGTTTCAAACCTTAGACAAAAAAATCACGTCATCTTTAACATCTATACTTCCATTTACTAGAGAAGTGCATAAAAATGTACAGAATGTATTTTTAGCTTTTCATAGTAACCATATAATACCTGATAATTTTCTAATTATTGGCGAAGATCCAATTGATAACAAAATTTGCTTGTCATTATCAGGAGAAGATGCTGGAGCGGTTTATTATTGGAGCTTAGACATGGAAGACATCTACGAAGAAGAGTATGAACCTTCTAACACGCATTTTAGCCTTATTTCTTATAGCTTTGAAGATTTTATAAAAAGCCTAAAAGACAAATAACTCTAGAGGGCTGCTAAACTTATTTGTTTGTTAATTTTATTGGGAAACTTATAAAACCTACGTTCGTAAATAGGTATAAATTCTTTTATTCCTGAATTAATGAGATTAATTTGGGAATAAAAAATTTGCAAGAGTAAGTGGGAGCACCGATTGAATTTTCTAGGCAATCGGTGCTTTTATTAAACGCATTTGCGCATTTCAGTATTTATTTTCTATTTTATAAAAGTTACGGCTTATAAAATAGAATAGCGCCAAAATAGCTTATCCCAATCGCTAGTCATTGCAAGTATCTAAACAAATAAGGTGGGTCACTCTATGATGACTAAAGGAACGAAAAGATTTTTTAGGTAAGGTTAACTGGAATTCTTGAGAGTTAATCTAAGGAGTGAAAACAGTAAAATGAAAGAATATGAAGATAAGTTTAGTGAATTACAAGCTGATATGATATCTATATGTATGGAGTACGTTGAAGATAGAGCTGATAAAGTATATGTTTATGCTTCACGTGAAGGAGGAATTGTTTCAGGCAGTTTCTTTTATTGTATCAATAATAAGTATGTAGAATGTCATAAAGTGAATGATGCATTGGAGAATGGAGACGAAAGATATGATGTGTCTCAAAAAAGAATGCTTATGGTGTTGCGAATAATATGTGAAGATATCGAAAAGATTGAAGAATTATGCAAAGAATATGAAAGAGATATGCCAACGGAGATGAAGTTAATCTATGATGTTAAGAGTGGCAATTTTAAAGCTGAATACAAGTATGACTTAGTTTATACGCATGACGATATTAAAACAGCCAGTCATATTGCTGATGAGTGGTTTGAAGAAGTGAAAAATAATAAGCTTTAATTTCGTATTGATATGTGTGCTTAACAGAATTCAGTTTGGTTGGCACTGACAAATCATCTTTAAACCAATTCTTGATTAGTGATAAAAACAGCACTGTTAGTAGAAATATTATGGGAAGGTGTACAATTGACTATGGAAATGTATTATTGTGACGAATGGTCAGATATCAAAAAGAAGCCTTGGAACATTCTTGATGAGCATACTGCATACACATACCATCAAAAACATAAACCCTATACGGTCGTACTAAGGGAAGATGAGAAGCACAAGTATATTATAAATATTACAAATGAATGGGTTTCGGTAGGGTTTTATGATGAACTAATTCGTAAATATTTAAATTATGATTTCGAAGTTATGAGTGAAGGTAAGCTTTTTTTAAGAACAGCCATGTATTGGGAATATGATGATGAAACTGATACAGAAGTAAGTAGTTTGATTTTGAATTTCCGAGAAGATGGTTACATAGTAATGGAAAAGCGAGATTTAAAGAATGGTTCAGTCGAGGAGCGGGAAACAAACAATACCTTTGAAAAAAACTGGGATGTGTTTCCTGAATTTGGCCAATACTTATATTTGTGCAAAGAAGAGCGCTAATTCTTTTGGAAAGCTAGAGTTCATAAGATGTGTCAGCTTAATAGTTGCTACGATATATATAAGTATCATAGTGTCTTTTTTTAGTTGTCTGACATGGATTTGAAGAAACATAAAAAAGTTAAAGATAAACAGTTAGAATAACATACCAAATTGCAGATGAAGAACTAGGGATAGTAACAGTTGGAAACCAGTCAGGAGGATAAATTCTATGCAAATGGAAAGCCAGTTACAGGAATTGTATCAAGAAATAGCAGAAACGGTTAATAATATGATTCCAGAAGAATGGGAAAGATTTTATTTTTATGCACAGATTGATGAATCCGGGGGGCGAGTTTACTTTTTTTATAAATCAATTAGAGATAATAGCTACACGTATAGTCTAGATATACCGAAACAATTTAATCTATCGGAACTAGAATTTAATAATAAAGAAGATAAGCTTTTTGATCTTAGTGAACAGCTCAGAGAAATCTTTAAAGAAAATAACCAGGAATTATGGTATTCTTTTACGCTAATGTTAGATCAAACAGGGAAGTTCTCTGTATCATTTGATTATACAGATTGGTTGAATACAGATTACGGATTTGTAGCACAGAAAAAGATTTGGAAGTATAAATATTTAGATGAAGCACCAGCGGATGAAAAAACTAAAAGTTTACTAAACCAATATTTAAAAGAGTATCCAAATAATCCTATTTAAATACTGATTAAGGCTATACAAATGAAGGAGGCAGTAAACATAAATTGAAAATACAGGACGTAATAGCGGGACTTTAGAAGAATAGGGAGTGGGTAGAAATGATGCTTCAAGATAAATTAGATTTCTTAAATAAGTATACATTAAGTAAGAAACTATCTGTAAGCTTAATAGAGTCTACTAACATCGATCATATCCAAAAGGATTTAATTCCTGATGAATGGAGAGAAATTTTTAAAGAAAAAAATAAATCTAGTAAGATAAGTAGGGTATTAAATGTATGGAAAAGATATGTAAGTAATGAAATGAGCAACACCATATCTTTTTTAAAAGAATGTTTGATAGATGTTGAATTAATGGCTATTGGTGATCGGTATTCGATATTATATTCGGTGAAAAATGCCAGAGGGAAAATTTTATATTATGAAGGCCGAAATCCTAAAGAGTACTTTAATAACGAACAGCTTGAAGAAGATTGGAGTAAAATTCCAGATAAAATTAGAAGCTTTTATGAAAATGTTCATAGTGGGTTTTACTACTATCCAAGTAAGTCAATGGGGTTAGAGTCCCTAGAAAATATTACGTATTTAGACGATTATGAATGGGGAATTGTTGATGAAATTGGAGAACATAATTTAAAAATTGACTTCGTATCTTCATATGGATTTTTCAGTAATGGAATGGGAACTTATGTAGTAGTGGATTATAAAAACAGTTTGGGTGACAACGCTACTTTGTGGTCTTCAAAAGAAGAGCCAGAGTATAACCTAAACTTTTGGGATGTAGTAGATGAATGGATGGTTATAGGATTTGAATAAGTATACAAGCGTAGAGCAAGAAAGTAATAAGTAGTGAAAAAATAGGAAAGTAGATAGTAATACCATTGTTTTACCTTTGCCAAATGATGAGCTATTAAATACCGTTTGAGGTCATAAGTATAAACGGGGGAGGTAGTGATTAAATGGATCTTAATAAAGCCGATTTTGGGACTGTTATAAAATTTGGAAATCTTGAAGATTTTTTAAAGAAGTTGAATATTGAAAATAAATGTGTGGAAGAAGTAGTAAAATTCCTGGATAAAAAGGATTACATAATAAGTTATTTGTAGATGATAATGAAGGAGTTTGCATAATGGACCGAAACCATAGTAAGAAATTGATAAGAAATGCCATTAAAACTGGCGATATCAATGCAGTGAAAAAACTAATAGGTGATGATATAGAGACTTTGAATACCGTGACTGTATTTGGTACGTGGTTACATGTAGCGGTTAAAAAGGAGAACCTTCAAATCGTCCGGTATTTAGTTGAAAAAGGAATTGATGTTAATGCGAAAGGCGGGACATTTGATGCTTCTGCGTTAAATTTAGCAGCTGGATCTGGTAATTTAGCTATAGTAAGATATTTAATAGAATCTGGAGCAGAACTAGATGTGAGCTTAGCGAAGAGAAATCCGCTGTTTGGAGCAATTTATGGGGGGCATCAAGAAGTAGTTAAATATTTAGTACAAAAAGGAATAGATGTGTCCATTAGATACACAGGAGAAAATATCAAAAATATGAATGCTTATGAATATGCAAAGGAGTTTGGGCAGACTGAGATTGCTGAATATTTAAAGCAAAAGATGAATGAAAAAGAATAAACTTGAAATTAGCTTTACAGTTATAAGTATTAATGCAAAAAATGAAATGATAAAAGATCTTGATGGGTAATATTCCTTTCAAGATCTTTTGCTTTGTTAAAAATTATGGATGATAAAAGTTCAAGTATCTGTGTGAAAAGATACGGATGGTGCTTGCGTTTTTTATGAGTGTGAGGTTGTGAAACAAATTAACTCAATCTATTAAAACCAAAAAAGTCCTCTATGGTTTTGTTGTCTCAAATGGCTTAGGAAAATACATGAATGGACGTGATTGTTGGGGAACAACTTAGTGTAGGTAAAATAGCTAACAATCATTCTGGTGGTGTCTGGTTTAGTATGGAGAAAGATTGGGCAAATGCTTTAAAGGAAGACCCTCCAAAAAAGTATCGGTAAAAATATTTCCCTCTTATCAAGGGGATTTAATACGCTCTACTTAAATTTAGAATAGCATATCAAATTGAAGCTGAAGAATTAGAGAGAGTAACAGTTAAAAACCAGGCAGGAGGATAAAATTTATGCAAATGGAAAGCCAGTTACAGGAATTGTATCAAGAAATAGCAGAAACAGTTAACAATATGATTCCAGAAGACTGGGAGAAATTTTATTTTTATGCACAGGTATCAGAAGATGGAGGAGGAACGTATTTCTTTTATAATCAGCCTTCGAATAAAAAAACGTATCATTATAGCTTAGATATTACAGAAAGATTTGTTGTTTCTGAATTAGAATTCTATGAACAAGAAGATAAACTTTTGGACCTTAGTAGTAAAGTGAGAGAAGCGTTTGAAGAACATAATCAGGATTTGTGGTATTCCTTTACAATGAGCCTTGATAGAGAAGGAGAATTCTCAGTATCTTTTGATTATACAAATTGGTTTCAAACAGATTATGGTTTTTTAGTGCAGCTCAAACTTTGGAAGTACAAATATTTAAATGAAGTACCAATAGATGAAAAAACTAAAGATTTAATAGAGCACTATTTAAAAGAGTATCCACATAATCCTATTTAAATCATTAGATGAATTCTGGAAGTGATTTGAGAGAACTAAAGGGATCTCTCTGATACTATGAACTGATGAAGAAGCTGTATAAACAAAGATATCTTAGGAGGTTTCTATGGATAATAAGGAAAGAGCAGTTAAAACTTATGATTTAATTAAGAATGGTGATACAGAACAAGCAAAAGAGATTCTGATTACAGATAAAAGGCTGCTTGAGTTTATAACTCCTTTTGGAACGTGGCTACACGTGGCTGCTAGAGCTGGTAGCCTTGATATGATAAAGTTCTTAGTTGAATACGGGATGGATATTAACACAAATGAAGGTGTACCAAAGTCAGCGCCAATTGCACATGCAGCGAGTGTGGGTGAATTTAGCATAGTTCAGTACTTATACGATAGAGGTGCAGTATTAGATGTAAGCGATTCGAGTAGAAATCCTTTATTTTCAGCGATTTATGGTGGTCATCTTGATATTGTAAAATACCTTGTTCAGAGTGGTATTGATATTACTGTAAAGTATACAGGGGATACGATGAAAGATATGGATGCCTATGAATTTGCGATTGAACGAGGACAAATAGAAATTGCTGAATATTTAAAGCGAAAGCTGAATGAAAAAGTACAAAAGAGAGTGCTTGAAGACTAATTAAATCGTATACAACAGGTTACAAAGCTAATAAAAGCAAGGAGGTCCACCTCATGCTAGAACCTATATATGCTGAAAACGTAATTGTCGGAGTTATACATAAAAAGCAGTTTCAATGGTATGTGACTGACCGAGAGCTATGGTATTTAGATTATGTGAAGTTTGCGCAAGCTTTTGAAAATGAAGGTGATTTAGCGGTTGACGAATACATTGAACCTGAACGAAAAGGAATGGAGATTCTCAGCAGTGAAAATGCTGGGCTTTTTTTAAAACGTATAGAGTCATATAAAGGAGATGCAGCTACTCTTTTAAAGCTGTTTGAAGATAAAATAGAAAGCGGAGAGGAAGAAGACGTATTAGACTTTATCCCTTCGTTTTTGGTGGACTTTGATCAAAAGGTGTTCTATTCACTGTTTCCTGAGCCTGCTTCATTTGAAGAATATGTTCCAAGCGATTGGAAAGGAACGTATGAAGACTTTACAGGTTTGATTCCAGAAACAGAAAAGTATTGGGTGAATAAGGACGGAGAAAGTTTATTTGAGGTGTGAAGACAAAAAGAAGCGTTGGTTTTAGACAAAGTGAAAAACGAACCATTAATCAACATGTTTGATTAGTGGTTCGTTTTTTTTTGATGGTGAACGTAGGTTTTATCTATTTAATTCCTTCTAGCAGTTGATTGGATGGCAAGACGAAGACTCTTGGGGGAAAAGCGGGATAGATGAGACCCCGCAGGAGCGCAAGCGACGAGGAGGTTCAGTGCCCGCTCGCGGAAAGCGAAGTCTTGCACGGAAATCAACTGCCGTGTCACAAGCGGTTCAGCTCATGTATCCCATTTGTTCGTCTTTAGATTGAATTGATTTCGTTATGTTTCAACCTCTTTTTTAAAAAAAGTTATAATGTCTTTTCAGCAGCTTTTTGATGTGCAAAAGAGGAAGATTTCGTTATTTCCTCTTCATCGAAATCCATTTCTGGAGGAGAAAGCTTAAATCCTTTTGTAAGAAAAGTTAAGTATACAAGTCCTATGGCAGTCCAGATGATTCCTAGCACTAAGGCGTGTTTATCTAAATTAATAAAGAGATAGAAATCAAGGACCGCTCCAATAGCTGGTATAAGAAAGTACAGAAGAAAACGATTCTTTTTTTCATTTTTTAACGTGAAGTAATAGTGAAAAATGACCGATAGATTTACAAAAATAAACGTTAAAAATGCTCCAAAGTTAATAAATGAAGTAGATGTACTTACATCAAGCTTAACGGCCAGCAATGAAATGCCTCCTATGAATAAAATATTCAATAGGGGTGTGTTTGACTTTCGATGAAGATAACCAAATATCTTAGCGGGAAGTACGCCATCTCTTCCCATTGCAAATAATAAACGGGCTCCGCTTGTTTGAGCAGATAAGCCAGATGCGAATTGAGCAATAATTAATCCAGCTAGAAAAATAGAGCTAAATAAATTGCCGCCGATCTGTACGGCAATTTCAAATGCTGCTGAATCAATATTTTTAAAAGATGTATAGTCAGGATGAACAAGCTGTAGAAAATAAGAAGCTCCAATAAAAATGATGCCTCCAATTAGTGTAATAAGAAAGATAGCTTTTGGCATTGTTTTTTCAGGATTAATGGTTTCTTCAGATAGAGTTGTAACAGCATCAAATCCTAAAAAAGAATAACAAGCAATGGAAGCTCCAGCGGCTACAAACGAAAATGTAAGATGCTCGTTCAAGAATGGGTTAAAGCTAAAGAGTGCAAAAGGTGATGAGCCTTTTATAAGGTATATAATGCTTAGTGAAATAAAAATACCGACTACGAGCAATTGAAAAATCATCATTAATGTATTGACGCTCGCCGCTGCTTTTAAGCCAATTATATTGATAACAGTTGTAATAAAAATAAAGGCTAGTACAAATGTCCAAAGAGGAATGTTAGGGAAAGCTGTATGTAAATAAACAGCTCCGATAAGCCAAATAACCATAGGAAGAAACAGGTAGTCTAGTAAAACAGCCCATCCAATCATAAATCCGACATATGGATTTATGGATTTTCTTGTATACGTATAAGCAGACCCTGCAATAGGAAAAGCTTTAGTCATTTTACCGTAGCTATAAGCGGTAAATAGCATAGCAGCTAAAGCCACTATATAAGCAGTGGAAACTAGTCCATGGGTGGTTTCAGCCAACAAGCCGTAAATACCAAATACAATCATTGGTGTCATATAAGCAAGTCCAAACAAAACAATATGTGACAACTTCAAAGTTGGAACTGCTTGGTTTCTTTTTGTTTCCATCTTTGCGCCTCCCTTAAAAATTGTTTTTAATCTTCCTATATCTATTTGTACAAATCCGCTCTTCTGTGCATAAGGTAATTAAGCTTCTGATCTTTTGATTCCTCTAAAGAAATAGCTACTGTCGATATTTGTTCCTTGCTACCCATTTTTAGAAGAACTTTTCCTTTACTGTTGACGACTGCGCTATGTCCAAAAAAGAATGTATCTTCTTCAGAGCCAATTCGATTGCATAGAGCAATTGGAAGTTCATTTTCCATAGCACGGCTTTTTAAATAAGTTATTTGATAATCTTCGTAAGGGCTCATGTTAGCAAGCGGGATGATGAGTAAATCCGCTCCTTTTATTTTTAAAGTTCGGGCCACTTCAGGGAATTCAAGGTCATAGCAGATCATTAATCCAATGTTTCCGAATTTGGTTTTGAAAACAGGTAAAGTGTTGCCTGGGCGGAAGATTTCAGCTTCCCTGTCAAAAAGATGTGTTTTTTGATACGTACCAATTACAGTTCCGGTATCATCTATAAGAGCGGATGTAATATGATAGTGCCCGTTAGCTGTTACTTCAGGAAAAGATATAACGGCGTGGATGCTGTGATCCCTGCAGCTTTGTTGTAAAAGCTGTAAGCTTTCACCACTAACGGATTCAGCTAGCTCCTTAATATCATCCCAAATAAAATAACCTGTTAAACAAAGTTCCGGAAAGACAACAAGGTCAGCCTGTTCGCTTACAGCTTGCTTGATACAGTCATTTATTTTTCGAATGTTTTCTTTTTTATTGCCTAGTACAGGACAAAACTGAGCAATTGTAATATTCACTGTAAAATACCTCCTCATAATCGTTTTCACTATAAATACAAGCAAGAAGTGTGCCAACGTATGTTTTCAGTCAATTCTGATTTTTAATCTTTAAAAAGATGAATTTTTTCATTATACTAATAGGGAGAAAAAGAAAATAAGTCATATTCTGCTTATACAGTTATTTGGAAAGCTAAGATGATGATTTTTATCATCAATGATGCGATTTTTCATTAGAAACAATCGAAAGGAGGAAATGGATAATGAGGAATTCTTCAATAGGTACCCGCGAATCAATAGTAGTCATCATAAATCATGAAGGACGCATTGATACCGTATCTATCAATAATAAACAAACCAGTCACTTATCGCTGTTTCAAGAAAGTATGTTATTTGAAGAAGTTCAGTGGAAAAAGGTCTTTACTGCTGCTCCAAGTGGTTCTACTCAGTTATTAAGCACCTATGAGGGAAGAACCTATCTATTTACCCTCCACCTTGTCCAAGCGAACGCTTACATAAATCAAATCGTGACATTAGCGAATATATCTCAAAGCATGTTTAACCCTTATTCAAATGAAGGTCAGCATAAAACCGATGAGTTGATTATGGAATCATCTGCTATGAAACGAATTAGTAAAATTATTGAAACAATTGCTCATGTAGGCTCCACTGTTCTTCTACTAGGTGAATCGGGAGTAGGCAAAAGTCAAATTGCTAAATTTATTCATAGTACTAGTACACGTTCAACGCAGCCTTTTATTTCTGTTAATTGTGGTGCTATTCCAGAGAGTTTAATCGAATCAGAGCTATTTGGGTATGAAGAAGGAACTTTTACAGGCGGAAAAAAAGGAGGAAAGGTCGGCTTATTTGAGGCTGCTCATAAAGGAACAATTTTTCTAGATGAAATTGCGGAATTTCCTTTAAACCTACAAGCAAAACTGCTAGGTGTTTTGCAAGAAAACGCGGTGCGAAAAGTAGGAAGTACAGAGGAAAAGAAAGTAGATGTGCGAGTAATTGCTGCAACAAATAAAAATCTACAGGAGCTTGTTGAGAAAAAATTATTTCGTGAAGATTTGTTCTATAGGCTTAATGTCGTACCGCTCACTATTCCACCTCTTAGAGAGCGAGAAAAGGACATACATATCTTAATTGATCATTTTCTGTTTAAATATAATACAAAATATCATCTTCAAAAAGAGATTAATGATGAAGTAAAAAAAGAGCTTATCCAATATAAATGGCCAGGAAACATAAGGGAATTGGAAAACACGATAGAAAGAATTGTCGTAACAAATATGACTGAAAAAGAAGTGCTAGAAGAAAAAAATATACGTGAAAACGGTTGGTCATTTTCTCCTAAAGCACCAATATCTTTGAAAGAAGCTAAAAGACAAGTAGAAAAAGAATTAATTTTAAAAGCTTACGGTGAATACAAAAGTACTTACAAAGTAGCAGAAGTATTGCAGGTTGATCAGTCTACTATTTCAAAAAAGTTAAAAGTATACAAAAAAGAAGGTTTTTAAAGAGGTGAAGGGATGCGTCAATTAAAAATTGCATTAGCCCAGCTTAGAAGCAATTTGCATGATAAAAATAAAAATTTAAAGAGAGTTTTTGGAACGATGGAAGCGGCTAAAGATCAAGGTGCGGATTTTGTGTTATTTCCTGAATTATTTTTGACTGGTTTTTTGTTAAATGAACAGGTGGAGGAATTAGCTGAATCAGTAGAAGGAGAATTAATCACGAAAGTTAAAAAATGTGCTAAAGAATTACAAATAGGAGTTATTCTTGGTTTTCCAGAAAGACACCACTTTAAAATATATAATTCCGCTGTATTTATTAATAAGAAAGGTGAGATAGTAGGAACTTATCGTAAAATTCACCTTTTTGATCATGAAAATTCATATTTTACTTCTGGAGATAGTATACCAGTCTTTGATACACCTCAAGGAAAGTTTGGAGTAATGATTACATATGATATGGAATTCCCTGAAGTGGCGCGAATTCTAGCATTAAAAGGAGCCGAAGTCGTCTTTGTTCTTTGTGCGAACATGATTCCTTACGAGCATCATCAGCACGTTTATTTGAGGTCAAGAGCTTTAGAAAATCATATTTTTATTGCAGCTGCTAATAAAGTTGGATTAGAAGATGACTATGTCTATTTTGGTGAAAGTGAAGTTATTAATCCTAATGGGCACTGTCTGTTTAAATCTCTTAATAATGAGGATCTTGCGATTGTTGACATAGACCTATCGTCTTCGGCAAGTTCAAAGGAAATTTTGAACTATTTAGACAACCGAAAGTCAGATTTATACAGAAGAGAAGGGCTATAAGAGCTCTTTATTAAAGAAAGCTGCTATTACTTTTTTACACCAACTAAGCGAGCAGTGTGACTCGCGGAGCTTGCGTGAATGGTTTTCCCTATTTTTGTTGATGTTTGCACCCAATTCACTTCATCCGGATAATTTGTAATGACTCCGTCGCTTTTTGTTTTCCACAAAAATGAAGCAGGAAGCCGCTTGGTTCCAGACCACGGTGATATTTTCATTCCGGCAGAATGGACTTGGTGGATGAGAGTAGGCGTTAGGATGTCATAGGACGGGTTAAAGTAAGTGGCAAAAGCGGCTAATTGCTGAATTGAGTTTGGGTTTGCATCTCGTTCTGAAGAAGTTAGTATGCCTATAGGAACGTTTGGGAGAAGCTCATGCATTTTTTTCATGGATGAAACGTTAAAAGACTGAATGATAATGTGATCGAGCTTTCGCTTGTTGATTTCAAAAGCTACTTTTTTTTCAATTCCAGGATAAAGTTCCGGGGCTTTTAACTCTATTAATATACCGATTTTCCCTTGAAATTCATCTAACACTTGTGAAAGAGTTGGGATTTTTTCATTCGCAAACGAATCGTCTTTCCAGCTTCCTGCATCCAAGCGCTGAAGCTCCGCGTACGTTAATTCTCGAATGTGTCCGCTTCCGTTTGTCGTTCGGTCTACGGTACGGTCATGCATAATAACGAGTACACCGTCTTTGCTTTGCTGCACGTCAAGTTCAATGTAATCCGCATTCATTTCTAGCGCTTGGTGAAAAGCAGCCATTGTATTTTCAGGTGCGTAAGCGGAGGCTCCTCGGTGCGCGATATTTGTGAGTTTTTCTTCCGTGCGTGCAAAAGCAGAAGAGGCAATCGAACAGCATAACAAGGCGACGGCGCTTAGACCAGCTAAATATTTTTTCATCACGTTTCTCTCCTATGCGTTGGTATAGAAATAGCGTAACGAAAAAATATGATGCTGATATAGCGAAAGTATGTAGAAAGCGTTGACATTTCGTAAAGGAAAATAGGGACTTTTTCCTGGTGATGTTTACAAAAAATGCGTAAAAGAATAGTGATTTTAATTAAATATTAAGGAAACAGCGCTATAATAAAAGGTGTAAAAAAAGAATAGGAATTTCTTAGAAAATAGTTGTATAATAGGTGAGTCAGTCAATGAAAGGAATGGAACATGGATATTCAGTACATACATACGTTTACGATGCAAACAAAAGAGGAGTGCCGGACGCTTCAGCAAAAGCTAAAAGCACAAATTGATTTAACATCACGCGTCAAAATGGCGCATATACATAACTGTGCTGGCGTTGATGTTGCGTATTGGGAAGAAAACGGCGTATCCTACGGAGCGTGCAGCATTGTAGTGGTTGATTATCAGACGAAAAACGTTGTGGAAAAAGTGCACAGTGTAGGAGAAGTAACGGTTCCTTATCTTCCTGGGTTTCTAGCTTTTCGAGAGCTTCCTTTAATACTTGAAGCGGCTAAAAAACTTCAAGTAGAGCCCGATGTGTTTTTATTTGATGGCAACGGATATTTGCACTATGAGCATATGGGAGTAGCCACACATGCTTCGTTTTTTCTCAATAAACCCATCGTTGGAATTGGGAAAAGCTATTTAAAGATCAAGGGATATGACTACGTTATGCCTGAAGATGCAGCAGGCGCTTATGAAGATATTGTGATTGATGGCGAAGTTTATGGTAGAGTAGTAAGGACAGCAAAAGGAGTAAAGCCTATTTTTCTGTCGTGCGGAAACTATATTGATTTGGACATGTCGTATCAGCTCATGATGCATTTTATTTCCAAAGAAAGTAAGCTTCCGATTCCGGTGCGCCTAGCAGATCTGCATACGCATGAGCTGCGGAAAAGGTATCGGCAGTCAACGGGGAAGTAAGCTGTTCATAATGAGTTCATAGTTTCCTTTTATAGTAGTAGTGTAAAATTATTAAAGAATGAGTAAGGTGATTAAAGGTGAGTTCATTTGTTGCGAGTATTTTAGATTTTCTAACGAGCCTTGGCTATCTAGGTATTGCGCTCGGTTTAATGATTGAAATCATTCCAAGTGAAATTGTACTAGCTTACGGAGGGTATATGATTTCTCAAGGTATGATTAGTTTTCCTGGAGCAGTCATTGCCGGAATTATTGGCGGAACGATTGCACAGTGGTTTTTATATTGGATTGGAGCCTACGGAGGACGTCCGTTTCTTCAAAAATACGGCAAGTACTTATTTATTCATGATAAGCATATTGATCTTGCGGAAAACTGGTTTAATAAATACGGCGCGGGCGTTGTTTTCTCTGCTCGTTTTGTCCCGGTTGTTCGACATGCAATTTCGATTCCTGCAGGTATTGCTAAAATGCCGTTTTGGAAATTTACGTCTTTAACCGTGTTAGCGATGATTCCTTGGTCGATTTTATTTATTTACTTAGGGGGAAAGCTAGGCGAGAATTGGGCGAACATTGAAGACGTAGCAAGCAAATATACGCTTCCGTTTGTAGTTGCGGCATTTGTGATTATTGTTCTTTATTTCGTATTCAAACGAACGCGTACAAAGCGCGTATAAGATCGTTTTTTGACTGAAAGCATGGCAAAAAGCCATGCTTTTTTTGCATGCGCAACCAGAAGCTCTTTTATTTGCTCATGACTTCTTCAAGTGCTATTATTTTTCATACGCACTAAAAAAGGAGACGATTTAACGTGGTACAAGAAATTGTATTAAATGATACGCCTATTCAAGTTTACAGCTATGAACAAGAGATTGTAAAAGGCAAAACGAAAATTTCAGTTGATTTTAAAGTAACAAGTGAGGAATATCATGATATTACTACACTGTTATATAAAGGCACCTTTCATGTAAATGTCCCGGAAGAAGATCTGGATTTTCAAGGAACGATTCATCAGTACTCCACATCTTTTACAAATTTATATGAAAAAGGACAGGTAGGGGATTTTTCATTAAGTTTAATTGAAGTGAACGAATAAGGAGCAGATGCGTGATGAAAGTAAGTATACTCGACCAATCGCCCGTTTCATCCCATCAGACCCCAGCTGAAGCGTTAAAAGCATCAATGCAGCTGGCCAAGGCTGGTGACAAGCTTGGCTATGAACGCTACTGGATTGCAGAGCATCATGATTTGTCTGGACTTGCCTGTTCGGCTCCTGAAGTGATGCTTGGCTATATCGGCGCACAGACTAATACGATTCGAATTGGATCGGGAGCGGTGCTGCTGCCTCACTACAAGCCGTATAAAGTAGCGGAAACGTATAACATGCTGGCAACGCTGTTTCCAGGGCGCATTGATTTAGGAATTGGGCGCGCGCCGGGTGGATCGGCTGAAGCAACAAATGCGCTGTCGGATAATTTCTTGCAGCAAGTATTTAAAATGCCTGAACTTGTTGAAGAGCTTCTTCAGTTTTTAGACGATAAATTTCCGGCTGAACATGAATACGCAAAGCTTTCAGCTTCGCCGCTGCCGCCGGTCTCTCCCGAACCTTGGCTTCTTGGTACAAGTAAAAAAAGTGCTGAGCTCGCCGCTAGAAACGGAATGGCCTATACGTTTGGACAGTTTATGAGTGAACAAGACGGTTCAGCTATTATTGATCAGTACAAACAGGCATTTCAGCCAAGACAGGGCGGAGATCAGCCCTATGCGATTGTCACTGTATCGGTCATTTGCGCTGAAACAACCGAGCAAGCGCATCTCATCGCAACGAGCTCACTCGTATGGAAAATTCAGCAGGATAAAATGGAAGCAAAAGGCGTGCCTTCTATTGAAGAAGCGGCCAGCTATCCGCTTACAGAAGAAGAAGAGAAAAAAATCAAGAAAATGAAAGAAGCCATGATTATCGGAAATCCAGAAGAAGTACATGAGCGTCTTCAAGAAGTTCAAGCACGCTACGGAGCGGATGAACTCATGCTTGTGACCATTACGCACGATCCGGCTGACCGATTAAAATCATATGAGCTTATAGCAGAGAAATGCAAAAAATAAGAGCCGAATGTCGGCTCTTATTTTTTATGCCCGTAATAGCGTTCGTATAAGTGTTGAAATGCTTCTATGGCATGTAAAAAAGAAGCGGCGTCTTGGCGGTCTTCTATTAACCAGCACGTGGCTAGTACAGAATGAGCGTATCCCCACAGTAAGATTCGTTTTTTACTTACGTTCAGTTCTTTGACAAATATATTGATTCGATGGTCAATTGTCTCTGCCACGTTTGTCTTAGGCAGATGATTTAAAAGAAAAGGGACGATTTCGTACTCTTTTTCTCCAATTAACCCTTTTGGGTCAATTATTTTCCACGCTTCACCAGACTGTAAGATGTTATCATGATGCAAGTCGCCGTGAAGCAGAAAAAGCTGCTGAGAAGTGCGGTTTAATTCAGAGAAAACGGCTAGTGCATTCTGAAGCGTTTCAGAAGAAAGGAAATCAATACCGTTTGGATACATTTGTGTACACTCTCGAAGCTGTTTCTCTCTTTTAATGGCTGTTTCGATAGTGGAGTCTGAGTGCGGCATGTGCCATAGAGATTTCATGAGCCCAGCAGCGATTAACGCAGATTCGTCTTTAGTTGAGAAAGAGGAAAGCGGGCATCCGGGAGACAGCTTTTCGAGCAGTAAAATGCCTTTTTCAGTATCGCTGTCCACTATTTTTACCGTGTTCTCACCAGCTAGTGCTGTCAGTGCTTCTTGCTCATAAAGCAACTCTGAAGGCTCTACAAAAAATTTGACAACTAGTTCGCTTCCATCTGCTTTACGCGCAGGAGCAACAAAGTGGTAAGAAAGAGGGAAGTGAATGTGAATATTGATACGCCAGCGCTCTTCACAGTAGTGAATAAGCTGAGGAAAGTCAGCTAACCACTTTTGACCTTTATGAGAGTGAAGGTGAGTAACGGTGTCACAAAATGTTTGAGGCAGCGTATACATGCGTTTATCTCCTTTGTCGTTTCCAATTTTTTCTGATAAACTCATCATATACAGCCTACATAGAATCTGTAAAGAAAGAGGAGATCGTACACATGAAGAAAAAGAAGGTGAAATCTCCTTGGGCTCTCGCGGGGTTTCCGATTTATATCATTGGATTTTCACTTTTACTTGCTGGAGGCGCACCGGAGTGGTTAGAGATAGTGAGTAAAATCATGATTGCTCTTGGAGTCATTTTGCTTATCATTGCAGGAATTGATCTTAAAAAACGAAAAAAATCAGTACAAGCCTAAAAAACTGCCAAACGGCAGTTTTTTTATTTGAAGAAAGGGTAACAAGATAACTAGATAAAAATGTTGAATTATTATTCCGTTTGATGTATAAATATAATATAGAAAACAATGGTATTGAGAGGAGAATGAACGTGTCTTACGTAATAAAAAAAGAGGTTCCGTCATTTGAGCAGTTTGCTGCTTTGCATGAAGCGAGCGGATTACATAAAAGTAAAAAAGGCAATTATACAAAAGAACAGCTGTTTGAGGCTGCAGCCAACAGCTGGTTTAGAGTCGGTATTTATGACAATGAACAATTAATTGCATTCGGACGTATGATTTCAGACGGAATTTATCAAGCGCTTATTTGCGACGTGATGGTAGATCCCTCATACCAGAACAAAGGACTTGGAAAGCAAATTATTCAAGAGCTGTTGACGAAGTGCCAAGAAAGCGGAATTGAATCGATTCAGCTGTTTGCAGCAAAAGGAAAGCATCATTTTTATAAAAAATTAGGGTTTCAAGAAAGAGAAGAAGACGCGCCAGGTATGTCGCTTGTTATGTAAAAAAGCTCAGTGATCAATCATACTCACTGAGCTTTTTGTATTATGCCGTTTTTAAAACCGTACTTTTTTGGACTAAATTCCAAGCAACTTTTACTAAATAAACAACAAGCAAAACGTTCAGCATAGACGTAGCAAACATAGAAAATGGATAGGACGTGCTGTTTTGCATATTGCTGTCACCGTATAAAACAAAAAAAGTGTTCATGAAAATACTGATGCTAAATCCAAGGGATAAGTAAAGCAAGTTTTTGTCTTTTAAATAAATATAAGCGAGCAAAGCAAGCGCTGCTGCTGGAAATAAGTAGCGTTCATGCATGCTTGAAGCAAACGTAAATACCCCTGAAATTTGAATAAGCGCTGCAAGAGCGGCGTATTTAAAGCTGCGCCCTTTTATATAAATAAGCCATGAAAAAACAGTTGTCGCGACGATAAAAATAAGTCCCCACGTATGATAGCTGAAAAACAGCAGTGTTGCAGAGCTGTCTTTATAGTTTGCGCCTATTAAACTAAAGAAGTTATAGGCGTTAACAGAGGCATACGGGTATTCTCCAATGGTTGATGAAAATAAATCAATAATCCACGTTGGACTTTTTCCAATTGAAAAAGGCAATAAAATCGCTGCAGCAGTGAAAGCCGCCGTTAAAGCAATGCCGAAGAAATGTTTTACTTGCTTTAGGCGAATGAGTTCAAAAAACAAAATGGGCAGGATAATAATCGCCTGCGGCTTCATTAAGACCGCTGCTGTAAAAATAACGGCTGACGCGTAAATTCTTTTTTCCGTAATCATCACAATCGCTAGGACAATAAGCAAAGTGAAAAATGAATCGACTTGTCCCCAAAACGTTGAATTAACTAAAATGGCCGGATTAAATAAATACCCAATTGCTAACAGATATGCAAAAGAAGGTGCTAAGTATTTACGAGCTAAACGATAGAGTAAATAAGATGTGATGACATCTGCTAAAATAGGCGGGATTTTAATCAACAGCGAAAAATACTGCTGAAAATCCGGTAAACTGCCAACTTTCCCAACGATAAACAAGATATAAATATAAAACGGCGGATAATCGCTCCCGCTTTTAGCGTAGAAATTGGAAAAATGATTGGCCGCAACCGATGCCCAGTTTTTGAAAAGCGACGCATCCATATGAGAGCCTACCCACGGAATCAGCGCAATCCGGATAAATAGTCCAGTGCCAAGTAATGACCATAAAATAACGCGAGAATGCCCTATCGAATGATGCCATTTCTTTTTCTTTAATAATCCGTAAACGAAAGCTGCTGCTATAAAAAAGCCCACCGTATAAAGAGCTAGCGGTGTTTCATAGTCCTTATTAGCTCCTTGACTTCCGGCACCGTTATCCATAGATAGATTATGAAAAGGCGTTACGTGTTCTCCGGAATTGCTAGACGAAGCGGGACCGTTTCCTGAAGGGAGACGATGATCCCTCGAATTATTATCAGGAGCAGATATACCATTAGTAATCTTTTTTAACTGATAACTTTCTTGAATCGAAAATAAATGTTCTTCTCCTTTGTAGTGTGATAGTGAAACGATACTGAAAACAAATGCTAAAAGAAAAGCTGCCGTTACGATAAAAGCCGTTCTTTTTTGTAGTATGTTCATATAAAATCCTCCGATGACAATGTATCGAATAAGTAGTAGTGTGTCTCCATACTATAAGGGGAGTTGGTGAAAATAAAGTGAAACTTCTTTAATAAAGAGCGGAAGCGAGAGCATAAAAAAACAAGGCCTTAGAAGACCTTGTTTTTTATATTGCTTATAGTACAGCATCAAACTTATTCACTTTCCACTGTGAACCAGATTTATAAAATGTAACGGTGCGTTTTACACTTCCTCCGTCAACCGTTGGAACCGTAAATTGATAAGAGCGAACATCGGCACGCTGATAAGTTAGTTTTACTTTTGCTTTGTTCCACTCTAGCATGCTGAATCCGTCACCGACAGGACGAGCAAGCTTTCCGTTATATGTGATGTAGCGATAATTTGTTAATCCTTTTTGAATAGCACTGTTTGTAAAAGTTTCAGATAAGTAGCTTACTAGTTTGCTTTTTGTATTAAAATCTTGACAAAGATATGAGTACTGAGTGCCTTTATAATTAAATGTTTTTTGAGTACATAAATTACCTTTAGATCCATGAAGTGCATTCCAGAAATGGTTGCTTGCGTTTGCTGCAATTTTTACCGCATTAGTCGTTGATAGATTTTGTGATGCTGCTTGAGCTGTAACTCCTGTGCTTAGTGAAAAGAAAAGAGCAAGTGATGCTAAGATTATTCCAATTTTTTTCATTTCCATTTCCCTCCTACTCATTCATTGAAATATATGTAACATTCATGCTGTTAATATTACAATTGTTACATTTATATTACAATACTTCTTTAAAGAAATAAAGAGTATTTCTTATATATGTTTGAATTATTCCCGTATTTTCTTAAATAAAACGTAGAATTAAAAGAAAACATATAAACAGTATGTCAATTATGTGTCACATATTTCGTCGCTTTACAAGTTCGTATATAATAGGAATAAACCGACCACTATGCTGATGTAGATAAATAGGTCAGGCACAAAAGGAGAACGTAGACTAATGGGTGTTTCAGAAGTAACATCAGGAATTATTATTACCACTGCTGTAATTGCTATTGTGATTATTACAGTCGGTGTTTTGGCTACAATGATTGCGATTGCGAAGAAAGCAAATAAAAAGTAAGTATGTAGAGGAGAGTTAGTATAGTAACTAATTCTCTTTTTTTTGAAAAAAACCTATCGCTATTTTTATAATAAAAATGCATAAATAACGCGTGCATTATTCATAGAAAAAAGCAGGAAATTTACGTTTTGAAGCTAATAGATACATAAGGCAAGCTGCGCACTTTCATTACAAAAACAATGGAAGGGGTTCTAACAGACTTCAAGTGATATCGCCTATTTTATGTCATAATGAATGATATTCATTAACCCCGCACCTTAGACGCACTTTATAACCAAATAATGAGGAGAGTGGTTGAGTTGCAACGACAAAAAGTAGCAGTGAATGGAGAAAGGTTAAAAAATACGCTTGAACGATTTGCCGATTATGGACGAACACCTAATAACGGTGTAACCCGCTTAGCGCTGTCAGAAGAAGACCGCTTAGCACGAGACTATTTTTGTTCATGCTGCCGTGACCTTGGAATGGATATTAAAATTGACGATCTTGGATGTATTTACGCCACGCTTGAAGGACTAGAAGATAAGCCGCCTGTTGTGATTGGCTCACACATGGACAGCGTAAAAAAAGGCGGAAGGTTTGACGGAATCCTCGGTGTAGTTGCAGGATTAGAGTTAGTAAGAACGCTCGTTGAACATAATATTAAGCCGAAGGTGCCGATTACCATTGTTAACTTTACGAATGAAGAAGGAGCGCGTTTTGAGCCTTCTATGATGGCTTCAGGTATTTTATCGGGCAAATTTCAAAAAGACGTTATGATAAAGAAGACGGATGTTGACGGCGTGACGTTTGAGCAAGCTCTTCAATCATGCGGATATGAAGGCGATACGAGTAACCGCCTTACTGAAGCATCGGCATTTGTAGAATTACATATTGAGCAAGGGCCTATTTTAGAACGAGAAGCCAAATCAATCGGTGTAGTGGAGTGCGTGCTCGGCATGGTATGTTATGAAATTGAAGTTACCGGGGAGTCAGACCACGCCGGGACGACGCCGATGGATATGCGGAAAGATGCGCTTTTTGCAACCAATAATTTAATTGCTGAAGCTCGTCATGAGCTCGGTAGATTAGATTCAAATTTAGTCTATACAATGGGTCGTATGAACGTACTGCCTAATATTCATACCGTTATTCCAAATAAAGTTATTTTTTCGCTTGAAGCGAGACATACGGATGAAGACGTCATTGCGTCCGTGGAAAAGATCATTCAGTCACTGCCTGATCAAGCGGAGCTGTTAGAAGGCTGCGAAGTGCGGGTGACCAAGCTTTGGGGACGCGATACCGTATGGTTTGATAAAACCGTTTGCGATGAAGTGGAAGAATCCGTTCGTTCGCTTGGGTATTCCTACAAGCGAATGGTAAGCGGAGCTGGACATGACGCACAGTTTTTAGCTACCTATATTCCGACGGCTATGATTTTTATTCCGAGCGTAAACGGAAAAAGTCATTGTGAAGAAGAATTTACTCCTTGGGAAGAATGCGAAAAAGGTGTAAATGTACTTTTAGAGACGGTGATTAAGTTAGCTCAGAAGTAACGGAGCAAAAGAGTAAACCTGCGGAGGTTTGCTCTTTTTTAGTGCTTAGAAAGACTGCGAACTATCGCATTGAACTTTTGGTTTATTATGGCTACAATAAATGAGAAGCATGCGGATGGATGTGAAAGAAGGATGTGAAAAAAAGTGAGATGTTCTCACTTAAAGAAATGAAAATTACTATTATTATTGCAGATGATAATTCGTTTATTCGAGAAGGAATGAAAATTATATTAAATACATACGAGGAGTTCGACGTTGTCGCTACTTTAAAAGATGGTCAGGAAGCCGTTCAATATTGCAAAAACCATTCCGTCGATATTGCATTGTTAGATGTAAGAATGCCCGTTATGGACGGTGTAGAGGCTACAAAGCTTATTTCAGAGTTAACGAAAGCAAAGCCGCTTATTTTAACTACGTTTGATGATGATGAGTATATTATTGATGCCGTAAAAAACGGAGCTAAAGGCTACTTGTTAAAAAATACAGAACCGGAGCGCATTCGAGACGCAATCAAAAGTGTATTCAACGGACATACGGTTCTTCAAGATGTTGTGCTTGATAAGATTAAATCAAGTTTAAACGCTGCAACTGAGCGTGAGTCAAAAGCGGATATGACACAGTTTACAGAGCGTGAAACGAGCATTATGACGCTTATTGCCAAGGGGCTTTCGAATAAAGAAATTTCTAAAACGCTTTTTATTTCAGAAGGTACCGTAGCAAACTATATTAGTTCGATTTTAAGTAAAACGGGACTTGAGCATCGCACTCAAATTGCTATTTATTATTTAACCGGTAAAGGGAAGTAGGGCTATGGAAGTCGGATTAATGATGACTAAGCTCATCCTTATACTGTTTTTGGCTATTACGTACATTCAGTTTAATTATGTACACTCGATTTCAGCTATTGTGTTAGCACTGCTTCTTTACAGCTGTGTTAATATTGCAGCGTCCATTGTGAAAAAGAGCGTGTTCAAGCGCATGTTTATTGTTATTTCAATTGTCCTTATTCTATATTGTGCGTATAAACTTCATCCTTTGTTTTTTCTTCTTTTGCCGCTAAACCTTTGTGAGCTTGTTGGAGAATCAGTCGTAAAAAAATGGATGGTGCTGCTGCTTGTTTTGCTTCCAATGCTGCTTGTTCCCTCTGACATTAGCGCGCTGTATGTGTTAGTCGCTGCGTTTACTTTCTTTATTTATACAGCAGCAGCTCTCTATCAAAAACGAACGATTAATTATGAGCAAAAAATTGATGAAATGAGAGTAAGTATGCAAAAGCTGCAAAAACACGTGAATGAAAATAAAGAGTATGTGAGGCAGTCTCAATATGCTTCAAAGTTAGAAGAGCGAAATCGATTATCGCAGGAAATTCATGATAAGATTGGTCATTCAATGACAGGAGCGCTTATTCAAATGGAGGCAGCAAAGCATGTGATGAAGCAAGACGAGGAAAAAGCGCTGTCTCTTCTTCAAAATGCGATTACGATTTCCAAAGAAGGTATTGAAGAAATTAGGTTAACGTTAAAAAGTATAAAGCCTCCCGCTGAGCAAATAGGAATCAGCCGGCTTAAATTATTTATTGGTGAGTTTGAGGCTAAGCATAGTATCGCAATGCCTCTTGTATACAAAGGTAATTTAGATCTTATCACGCCTCTTCAGTGGAAAATTATCCATGAAAATATAACGGAAGCTATTACAAATGCCTTAAAATATGCAGAAGCAACGATGATTGCCATTGAGCTTCATGTACTAAATAAAATGGTTAAAGTAGAAGTCAAAGACAATGGAAAAGGGGCTCACTTGTTTCAAAAAGGACTTGGCATAGCAGGGATGGAAGAGCGAGCCGCTTCCATTAACGGAACGGTGATCGTTGATGGGGCAAACGGGTTTTCTGTTACAACGCTGCTGCCGATAGGTGAGAAACTTCATACATAAATAATGAGATTTCTCATGGGAAAAAGGTGAACTTATGCACTGACGTAAGTTTGCCTTTTTTTCATAAAATAAGGATATACCAACACACTAGAGGTGAAATGATGAACGTATTATCAATTCAAAAACTAACAAAGAAATTTGGAGATTTTATTGCAGTAGATAATTTGTCTTTACAAGTAGAAGAAGGAGATATATTTGGGTTTTTAGGAACAAACGGAGCAGGAAAAAGCACAATGATTCATATGGTTGCTAGTCTGCTTCAAAGCAACAGCGGTGATATTGAAGTGCTAGGGAAAAATATAAAGAAACATCGAAATTTCGCAAAGATGAACATCGGGATCGTTCCGCAAGACTTAGCGATTTATGAAGATTTGACAGCATATGAAAATGTGAAGTTTTTTGCCGGACTTTACGGATTAAGAGGATCACTTCTTAACGAACGAGTGGAAGAAGCTTTAGCGTTTGTAGGGCTTTTAGATAAACAAAAGGCTTATCCGAAAAGCTTTTCAGGAGGTATGAAAAGAAGGTTAAATATCGCATGCGCAATTGCTCATCGCCCAAAGCTTATTATAATGGATGAACCGACGGTTGGTATTGATCCTCAGTCGCGAAACTATATTTTAACATCTGTAAAAAAGCTAAATGAAATGGGAAGCACAATCATTTATACAAGTCACTATATGGAAGAAGTAGAAGAGGTATGTACAAAGATTGCCATTATTGATCACGGCAAAATCATTGCGGAAGGAACAAAAGAGCAGCTAAAAGCGATTATCACCGATACAAAAGATATTTGGATTGAAGTAAAAGCAGCGGATGATATAGATTGCAGCGGTCTAAAAGAAATTCCGGGAGTAACAGCCGTTACGTATGAAGATGGAATCATTAAAATTAATTCAAATGCCGAAGTGAATAACTTAAACAAAGTCATTCAGTATTTAATGACGCATCATATCGAAATTAAAGCAGTTAAGGAACAAGCCCCAAATTTAGAGACGGTCTTCCTCACGTTGACAGGGCGCAGTCTAAGAGATTTATAAAAGAAAGGAGGAATAATGAATGAATATTATTGCAATTGCTTTGAAAGAAATGAAAAGTGATCTGCGAGATAAGCGTGCATTTATCTTTATGATTCTTTTTCCGCTAGCTCTTGTCCTTATTTTAGGAACAGCTTTGTCTCAAGCCTTTAATAATGACATGACGATAGATGACAGTTACGTTCTCTACAAAATGGACACAAGTAATGAAGAATATGCTGCCTTTAAGCAGTTTGCTGCAAACGCAGAAAAATCTGGCATTCACTTTAAAGCGTTGAAAAAAGATCAAGATGGAAAAAAAGAAGTAAAAGAGCAGCGCTATACAGCTTATGTAGAAGTGAAAGACCAAGGCATTCATCTCTACGGAAATGAAGAAAACAGCATTGAATTCAACATGGTCCAAGGTATGTTAAGCACCTTTGTTGATAAGTACAATGTGGCTATGGAAGTGGCCAAAGTAAATCCTCAGCAAGTGGATAATCTGCTCCGTGCGTCTAAGCATGACTATATTCAAGAAACATCTCTTCATTCTCAAAAACAGCCAAATTCAATAGACTACTACGCCATTTCAATGACAACTATGATTGTTTTGTACGGATCTATCTCAGCGAGTTATTTAATTAGAGGAGAGCGTATGCGAAATACGGCCAATCGATTAGTAGCCGCTCCGATTAAAACCGCTGAAATTTTTGTCGGGAAAATTTTAGGTACTGTTTTGGTTCACGCCATTTGTGTGTTAGTCGTCATTATGTCGACTAAATATTTTTTTGATGCCAACTGGGGAGATCATTTACTCCTAGTACTGCTGATGTTAGTATCTCAGATTCTTTTTGCCATTAGCTTTGGATTAGGAGTTAGCTACCTTACGAAGACAGAAGCGGCGTCAAGAGCAATTATTATGGTTGTTATTCAAGTGTCGTGTATTGTGGGAGGAACCTATTTTCAAAATGGATCTGGAGAGGGCTTCGTCAATGTATCACCTTTAACCTGGATGAATAATGGACTTATTAAATTGATTTATACCAATGATATCGGCGCTTCTCTTTCAGTTATTGGGTTGAATGTAGGCTTCTCTATTTTATTCTTGGGCATAGCAATTGTGCTTTTGAGAAAAAGAGAGGGGTTATAACATGAAAAATATCATGTGGCTTGTAACAAATATGCTAAGAAATATGCTGCTTAGAAACAAAAGGACGCTTGTGCTTGTTATTGGTTTGCCTATTGCAGGGGTTTTAATGTCCGTTCTTATTTATGGAAATGCAGGAGGGACTTCGGTGAATATCGGAGTTGTCAATCACGACTCAACGGATATTACAAAAGATACCGTTCAGTTTTTAAAAGGGCTGCACAAAACAAATGTTAAAATGCTCACGGACAAAGAAGTGGATCATGAGATTACGTCAAAGAAAGTTGATGCGGTTATTACCTTTGAAAAAGGGTTTTCTGACAGCGTCAAAGCGAACAAACCAGATCATATTACAATCACTTCAATAAAAGGAGCAGAAGTAACGAGCTTTATTAAGTCTTATTTATATCAATATATTGATAATGTTTCTGCGCTGAATCAAGCTGCTGAAGGCGACGATGCTGCGTTTAACCAAATGTATGAGAATTATCAAAAAGCGCCATTCCACGTCTCAACGCATGCCCTTGAAGACAAAGGAACCGATCAAAACATTGTCAAGCAGACAATTGGGTATTTAATTATGTTTATGCTTTTTTCTGCGGTGAATTTATCAGCTCTTATCACAAAAGAAAAAGAGCAGCGAACGTATTTTAGACTGTTAGCTTCGCCAGTTAGTGCAAGGCAATACGTGATATCCAATGTTATTACAAATATGATTTTATTAACTCTGCAAGTAATGATTACACTTGTTTGTATTACGACTCTTTTTCACGTAGATATGAACATTCCCGTATGGCAGCTGTTTTTCATTTTAGTTTTGTTTGGTCTAGTAGCCATCGGCTTGTCTCTTGTAATTATCGCTTTTACAGAAAGTTCAAAAGCAGCGAATGGTCTTCAGACGCTTATCATCACGCCAACTTGTTTACTGTCCGGCTGCTTTTTTCCGCCTGAATTTATGCCGGATGTGATGCAGAAAATAGCCGACTTTCTTCCTCAAACGTGGGTATTAAGTACGTTAAAAAGTGTTCAACAAGGAGCTGATTTAAGCAGCCTATGGTTAAATATCAGCATTTTACTAGCTTTTGCACTCGTTTTTTTCCTGCTGTCTATTTATAAATTAAATCGAAATAATACTGTTCAAAAGTTTATTTAAATGGTAAAGTCAGAGAATACCTCTGGCTTTTTTTGTAATTTTTAAAAAGTTACAAAAAAAGATTGAAAAATATAAGATGAAATTTTAGAATGAAAGAGGAAAGGGGTATACAAAAAGAGAATAAATAGGGGAGAAAAACGAAGTTCATGTTGGTTTTTTGCACAAATAAATGAAATCGCTTACATAAGTCAGCATGAAAATACGGAAGGAGAGATTGTCAGCGAGATAACAAAGGGGGAAAAACAGTGGGAATTTATGAACTACTTGTACCACGCACGGTTTTATATGGAGAAGGATCATTTTCTAAAATTGGAGAAAAGGCTGCACTGCTTGGGACAAAGGCATTGCTTATAAGTGATGACGTTATGGCGAAAGCAGGGAATGTAGAAACTTGCCGTCGTTACTTAGCCGAGGCTGGCATGGACTGTGCCGTGTATACAGGCGTAAATTCAGAGCCGACAGATATTCATCTAGATGAAGCGCTCGCCATATGTAAAACGGAGCAGTGCGATGTGGTTATTGCCTTAGGGGGAGGCAGCTGTATCGATACTGGAAAAGCGGTTGCCATTATGATGACAAATGAGGGGCATCTACGAACGTATTTTCAAAATCAACAAGATTTTCAAGATAGTCCTCTTCCTTTAGTTGCCGTGCCTACGACTGCTGGAACAGGCTCAGAAGTGACTAAAGCGACGGTTATTACAGATACGGCGTACGATGTAAAAATGATGCTCGCAAGGCCTCAATTATTGCCTGATACAGCCATTGTTGATCCGTTATTAACTCTATCATGTCCGAAACACGTAACGGCAGCTACAGGAATTGATGCACTCAGTCATGCAGTGGAAGCGTATTTGTCTAAAAAAGCACATCCTTTTACAGATTCACTTGCGCTTCAAGCAATTGAGTTAATCATGAAAAATATCCGTATTGTGTACAGAAATGGAGAAAATGTTCAAGCAAGAAACGAAATGGCCTATGCTTCTATGCTGGCAGGAATGGCGTTTTCAAATTCATCTGTTGCTCTAGTGCACGGTATGTCAAGACCTATTGGCGCGTTATTCCATGTGCCCCACGGTATTTCTAATGCGATGCTCCTGCCTGCGGTTTTGGACTATACAAAAGAGGCTTCAATCGATCGTTTAGGTGAAATAGGACAAGCTCTTTTTCCGAACGTATCATATACAAAAAAAGAAGGAGCAGATGTGTTAATTGAAGCCATCAAGCAGCTTTGTATCGACTTAGAGATTCCTAATCTTCAATCGTGGGGCATTGATCGTCAGCTATTTTACGCGGCGGTTGAGAAAATGGCAGCGGATGCGATTCAAAGCGGAAGTCCTGCTAATCATCCGATCGTACCGACGGCAGAAGAAATTATTCAGCTTTATTACACGTGCTATGAATATGAGTTTGAGTCTGCACTTTATAAAAAATAAGATAAATTCAAAACAAATTGAATAAGGGATGAAAGGGGAAACGTTATGGATTTGCTGATTATTTTGCTGTCTCTGGGGCTTTTGATGCTGGTTGCTTACCGCGGATTTTCAGTTATTTTGTTTGCTCCACTTTGTGCGCTGCTAGCCGTTATTTTAACGGAACCAAGCTATGCACTCCCGTTTTTCTCAAACGTTTTTATGGAGAAAATGGTTGGGTTTATTAAAAACTACTTCCCTGTCTTTCTATTAGGAGCAGTCTTCGGAAAGATGGTTGAAATGTCTGGAGTCGCTGAATCGATTGCGAAAACAATTGTTAAAGTAGTAGGGGCTAAACGTGCCATCTTGGCTATTGTTTTAATGGGGGCAATCTTAACCTACAGCGGAGTAAGTTTATTCGTTGTTGCGTTTGCAGTTTATCCGTTTGCGGCTAACTTATTCCGCGAAGCGAATATTCCAAAACGATTAGTACCGGGAACGATTGCATTAGGAGCTATTTCGTTTACCATGGATGCACTTCCAGGTACACCGCAGATTCAAAACGTTATTCCAACGACTTTTTTTAAAACAGACATCTATGCTGCTCCGACACTGGGGATTATCGGATCGGTTATTGTCTTTAGCTTAGGTCTTTGGTATTTAGAAAGCCGAAGCAAAAAAGCAAGAAAAGCTGGAGAAGGCTACTACGGATTTAATAATGAACTAGCGGCTGCTGCAGAGCTAGAAAAAGAGTCTGTGCCTTCTACAGAACCTAACTATGAACCTAGCGTAGCAAGACAGATTTTAGCATTTGTGCCGCTTGTGCTTGTAGGGGTCGCAAACAAATTTTTTACTGTTTCTATTCCAAAATGGTACCCAGAGGGTTTTGATTTTGCCAAAATTGGCCTTGAAGCGTTCGGAAAAGTAGATTTAACCGCAGTTGTTGGTATTTGGTCAGTGGAATTGGCACTTGTTATTGGAATTATCACAACGATTGCGTATGACTGGAAGAGAGTGACTACCGGTTTCCAAGCGGGTCTTAACGCAAGTATTGGCGGAGCGCTTCTCGCTGCGATGAACACGGGAGCTGAGTATGGCTTTGGAGGCGTTATTTCATCTCTTCCTGGCTTTGCAACCGTTCGTGACGGTATTTCACATACATTTACAAATCCGCTTGTCAATGGAGCCGTTACGACAAACATTTTAGCCGGTATTACGGGCTCTGCTTCTGGAGGCATGGGAATTGCGCTTAGTGCGATGGGAGATAAGTATGTAGAAGCTATTAATCAGTACAACATTCCTCCTGAAGTTATGCACAGAGTTGTAGCGATGGCATCAGGCGGTATGGATACGCTTCCTCATAACGGAGCCGTTATTACACTGCTCGCTATTACCGGGTTAACCCACAAGCAGTCTTACCGAGATATTTTTGCCATCACTGTTATAAAAACGCTTGCATGTTTCTTAATCATTGGAATCTACAGCTTAACTGGACTCGTATAACAAATAAAGAGGCTGAGTTTAGTTGAAGAAAGATCCGAACGATGAATCGTTCGGATTTTTTTATTGTTGCAGTGATTTAGTTGTATATCAAGCTTTTGGCTATAAAACAGATTCTTTGACTTTCTAAACTGTAAGTATTATGATTACACTACTTTCTGCAGTACTATATGCCGTTACATTAATTCTTAGCATGTTTATGAAGAAAGGAGAATGACTGTGAAGCTATTTGAAGGAAATTTAAAAGTAGGCGACTGGGTCAAAGGGAAGTCTCGCGACGGTGAACTTATATACGGATATATTAAAACGATTAATCCATCTAAAAAAGCAGCACTAATCAACGTTGTGAAAAGTGATGATGAAAAAATGGTCGGCACAACCATTGGCATGATGGATGAAAAAATAGAAAAGCTGCCCCTTCAAAAAACGGCGCACGAAGAGCAAATTCTTTCATTAATTGATCTCGCGCTGCTAACGAAAGACGAAGCTTGGTTTATTGAATTAACAGCTGAATTAAAAAGATTACAAGATAAAAAGCAAGGCTGACATTCCTAATAAGGAATGAAGGCCCTGCTTTTTTTATTATTCCTAGGGGGAAAAGCAGGAATGGAAAGCAGCTTGCGAGAAGAAGTAAATGACGACATTAAAAGAAAAGGTGATAAAAGATGAGTAAACGTGTCTTGATTTTAACAGGAGATGCCGTGGAGGCTTTAGAAGTTTTTTATCCGTATTATCGCTGTTTAGAAGAAGATATTCAGTGTACCATTGCTTCTCCCGTGAAAAAGAAGCTCCAAACGGTTGTTCATGATTTTCTTCCAGAAATGGAAACATTCACAGAAAAAACGGGATATAAAATTGATTCTCACGCTTCTGTAGATGAAGTGGATCCCGCTGATTTTGACGGACTTATTATTCCTGGAGGACGAGCGCCTGAATATATTCGAATGAACACAAAAGTTCAGGAAATTGCCGCTCATTTTTTAAAAGAAAACAAACCTTTAGGCGTTATTTGTCATGGTCAGCTCGTGTTAACGACGGTTAGAGAGTATCTGCAAGACAGAGAAGTGACAGCGTATCCTGCTTGCCGTCCGGAAGTAGAAGCGGCGGGTGCAGTATTTGTTGAACAGACGCTTCACGTAGACAGAAACTTAGTAACCGGACAAGCTTGGCCAGATTTACCTAAATTTATGAAAGAATTTTTTAACGTGCTAAAAAAAGCTGAAAAAGTGAACGCATAATAAAAAAGCGGGCTGAGAGAAAAGAATTCTTTCAGCTCTTTTAAATGATGATAGGTGAGGTGTAAACAACGTGCAGCTTGTGTCTGAACTTTCAAAGAAAATTATAAAAGAAGTGCAGCTTGTGATGAAAGAACATGTAATTGTAACAGATCCACGCGGAATTATTATTGCGTCAACAGAAGAAAAACGGGTTGGTTTTTTTCACGAAGGCGCGTGGAACGTGATGCAAAGAAAGCAAAAACTATATATATCCAAAAAAGAAGCAGCGGATTTAAAAGGAGTTAAGCCTGGCATTAACTTGCCTATCAGTTATCAAGGAGAGATTATTGGGGTTATTGGCATTACAGGTACTCCAGAAGCCGTTGAGCCTTTTGCAGACATTATTCGAAGATTAACAGAGTTAATTATTCGCGAGGCATATTACATAGAAACAAAGGAATGGGAAAATAAAGGAGTGGAAGCTTTTTTTCGTGAATGGATTTATAGCCAGCAGGTAGATGCAGAATTTATTGAACGAGGCCATATTTTAGGAGTGCAAGTAGACAGTTCTTATTGCTGCACGCTGTTTCAAATTGACTCATCTCTTTCGAAAAAGAAGCAGCAGCAGGTACAAGAAACAATTCGCTACTGGTTTGAAAGTCATAAAGCTGACGGGGATTATATCGCAAACTGGGGATATGATCGTTTGCTTTTACTGAAAGAAGCGGTAGGTGAAAAGGCAAGGCAAGGATTTAAAGAAGAATTAAAAAAATGTCAGCAGTACATTCAAGCAAACAACCAAGTTATGATCACTATTGGTGTAGGAAAGCCAGCGGAGCAATTTAATTTGCATGCTTCATATGAAGAAGCGAAAAAAGCACTTAAAGTGGCTTCAAAACGTCAAACCGTTATTTTTTATGAGGAGCTGCTGATGGACATGATTTTAGAAGACGTTTCTGAACCTGTAAAAAAGGAATTCTTGAGTCGAGTGCTTTCGTCCATTCAAAAAGAAAAAGAGCTTCTCGAAACGCTGAAATGCTATTTAGCCAACGATCAATCGTTAAAAAAAACGGCGTTTGATTTACATATTCATATCAATACGCTTCATTACCGCTTGAAGCAAATGAAAGAACTAACAGACATTGAACCAAAAAGCGTAAAAGGTATCACGCTTTTTCACCTTGCGCTGTCTCTATTAGAGTAAAGTGCGTCCTTCGTTAGATAAACATACAAAAAAAGAGTTTTTAAAGCACTTTTTTTTAGTTCTTTATCTATAGTCCCTCGTTGCTTCTGTAACTATAATAAGAGTAAGAGATACATATAAGGAGGAACGTTATGCTTAATGAACGAACAAAAGCAAAGCTCATTGAAGTTGTAGGATCAGCCAATTTTCAAGATAGCAGTGAAGCAAGACTCGTGTATTCCTATGACGCAACACCTAACTTTCAGTCGCTTCCTGATGCGGTTATTATGCCTGAAAACAAAGATCAAGTGAAAAGAATTTTAACGATATGCAACGAAGATCACGTGCCCATTGTTCCAAGAGGTTCAGGTACAAATTTAAGCGCAGGAACGTGTCCCACGCAAGGAGGAATTGTTCTTACCTTTAACCGAATGAATAAAATTTTAGAAGTTGATGAAGAAAATTTAACGGTTACCGTTCAGCCGGGTGTTATTACGTTAGATTTAATTAACGCTGTAGAGGCAAAAGGTTTATTTTATCCTCCTGATCCAAGCTCTATGAAAATATCAACCATCGGAGGAAACATCAATGAATGCTCAGGAGGATTACGAGGCTTAAAATATGGCGTGACAAAAGATTACGTTCTTGGTCTTGAAGTAGTTCTTGCAAACGGCGACTGCATTAAGACGGGAGGCAAGTTAGCTAAAGATGTAGCTGGATACGATTTAACGAACTTGTTTGTCGGTTCTGAAGGAACGCTTGGCGTTGTGACAGAGGCAATTTTAAAGCTTATTCCAATACCAGAAACAAAACAAACCTTGCTCGCACTGTTTGAAGACATGGATGCAGCTGCTAAGACCGTTTCAGCTATTATTGCACATAAAATTATTCCAGCTACGCTTGAATTTTTAGATCAGCCGACGTGTGAAGTAGTAGAAGATTTTGCACAAGTTGGCCTTCCAACAGATGTAAACGCTGTCTTGTTGATTGAACAAGATGGTCCGCCAGAAGTAGTGAAGCGCGATATTGAAATGATTTCACGCATCTGCACCGAAGGAAACGCTGTATCGGTAAAAGTAGCCGCTTCGCAAGCAGAAGCAGAAGCGTTAAGTACAGCAAGAAGATCAGCCCTTTCTGCTTTAGCACGGATGAAGCCAACGACGATTTTAGAAGACGCAACCGTCCCACGGTCTAAAATTAGTGAAATGGTCAAAGCGATTAATGAAATTGCTGTAACATATAACGTTAAGATCTGTACGTTTGGTCATGCGGGAGACGGAAATCTGCATCCGACTTGTTTAACAGATGCGCGTGACAAAGAAGAGCTTCACCGCGTCGAACAAGCTTTTGAAGCAATTTTTCATAAAGCCATTGAGCTTGGAGGAACGATTACAGGTGAACACGGAGTGGGAGAAATGAAAGCACCGTATTTGGCATTGAAGATGGGCGGAGAAGGAGTAGCTGCGATGAAAGCAATTAAGTATGCTTTGGACCCGCAAGGAATTATGAATCCAGGGAAAATTTTTGCTAAAGACACGAGAAAAAGAGTGGTGGTTCGTTCATGACGGCAACAAAAGACATTCAGCAAGCATTCAAAGAACGGTTAGATTATGACGAGTTAATGAATTGTATGAGATGCGGTTTTTGTTTGCCAAGCTGTCCGACGTATGGCCAAACGAATCAATATGAAGCAGCGTCACCGCGCGGGAGAATTGCTTTGATGAAAGGAGTGGTAGATGGGCTCATTGAACCTGATGAATCCGTTGAAAAGCAATTGAACCTTTGCCTTGGCTGCCGAGCGTGTGAGCCTGTTTGTCCTTCGGGTGTAAAGTACGGACATTTACTAGAAGAAGCGCGTGATATTATTCAGCAGAAGAAACGACATAAATGGCCGGTAAAAGCGCTCAGGCATATGGTGTTTGAACAGCTTTTTCCGCATAAAGAACGATTAAAAAATGTACATTCTCTGCTTGCTTTCTATCAAAGAAGCGGCTTGCAAAAAGCTGTTCAAAAAACAAACATACTAAACGCCCTTCCTGGTAATCTAGCGCAAATGGAAAAAACGCTTCCGCCTGTGCCAACAAAAAAAGAAATGAAGAAACGGCCTTTTTTATTTGAAGCAGAAGGAACAAGAGAGCGTACGGTTGCTTTTTTTACAGGGTGTTTAATGGATACGATGTTTATGGAAACAAACAACGCCACGATTGTACTTTTACAAAAAGCGGGGTGTAAGGTCGTCATACCAGAGGTGCAGACATGCTGCGGCGCGCTGCATGCGCACGGAGGAGAAAAAGATCAGGCAAAGAAGTTAGCGAAGCAAAATATTATGGCGTTTGAATCCATTCAAGCGGATGATATTGTTCTTAATGCAGGAGGCTGCGGTGCGCTGTTGGTAGAATACGATCATTTATTAAAAGAGGAACCGGAATGGAAAGAAAGAGCAGCGGCTTTTTCTGCCAAAGTTAAAGATTTTTCAGAGATTTTATTGCAGCAGCAGTTTGTGGAAAAACAAAAGTTATCGCTGCCAAGTCAAATTATTACGTATCAAGACTCGTGTCATTTAAGAAACGTGATGAAAACATCCAGTGCACCGAGAAAACTGATCCAAGCGATTAACGGAACGGTGTTTAATGAAATGGAAAATGCGGATCATTGCTGCGGCTCAGCCGGTATTTATAACTTAACGGAACAAGAGATGTCTATGCAAATTTTAGATTACAAAATGGAAAAAGTGAAAGAAACGCATGCACATACGATTGTAACAGCGAACCCGGGCTGTCTCATTCAAATGAAGCTAGGGGTAGTCAGAGAAGGAGTAGAAGAAAGTGTAAGGGCCGTTCATCTTGCAGATTTACTTCTTGAAGCAGTAGAAAGCAAATAAAAAGGCCGGACACGTCCGGCCTTTTTATTATTTGAACAGCTGAGAAACAATTTCGTACGAACGAAGGCGAGCTTTGTGATCGTAAATTTGAGCGTTAATCATCAGTTCATCTGCTTCTGTTTCTTCAATAAACTGTTCAAGCTTGACTTTAATCGTCTCAGGGCTTCCGACAATAGAAGAGCCCAGCTGCTGTTGAAGAGAAGCTTTTTCAAAGTCAGTCCATAGTTCATCCATATTATCCACAGGAGCTTTTAGTTTACCCGGTGTGTTTCGAATTAAATTTAGAAACTGCTGCTGCATAGAAGTAGCCAAACGTTCAGCTTCTCTATCTGTATCAGCAGCGATTACGTTTACACCTAACATTGCATATGGTTTCTCTAAAACGTCGGACGGCTTAAAATAACGGCGATACATGTTAAGAGCTGTCATTGTATTATTAGGTGAGAAGTGACTTGCAAATGAAAATGGCAAGCCTAGCTGTGCAGAAAGCTGTGCGCTAAAACCGCTTGAGCCAAGCAGCCAAATCGGAATATTTAAACCTTGACCCGGAACAGCTTTGACGCGCATCTGACTTTCTGAAGCAGGTTTAAAGTACTCTTGCAGTTCAGCTAGCTGTTCTGGGAAGTCACTGCCGTCGCTTCTGCGGTCGCGTCGCAGTGCTTGTGCTGTCAGCTGATCTGTCCCTGGCGCTCTTCCTAAGCCTAAATCAATACGTCCTGGAAATAGTGATTCAAGCGTGCCAAAATGCTCAGCAATAACAAGCGGAGAATGGTTAGGAAGCATAATACCTCCAGACCCTACGCGAATATGTGACGTGCCTGCAGCTACATGACCAATCACAACAGATGTAGCGGAACTTGCGATACCTGTCATATTATGATGCTCAGCTAGCCAATAGCGGTTATACCCCCATTTTTCAGCGTGCTGAGCTAAATCTAATGTATTTCTAAGTGAGTCAGATACAGTTCCTCCTTCAACTACAGGAGAAAGATCTAATACGGAAATCGGAATATCTTTTAATGCTTTACTCATCAATTTCATCTTCTTTCTTTAAAGACTTCATAGGCCTTGTTATTTCAATGGAATACAAGTATTTTAACAATAATCTTTCGAGTTCCAAAATATTTTGCTTCGGTTATTTTTCTTTAAGTTATTGTTCTTTATTTACACAAGTTTTTAAGAAGCAAAAAGCCTGTACGGCATAAGGCAGAAGCCGCCTCTTTCTATAAAAAGCTGTCATATTTTATAGTAGAAGGGAGGATGAACATGGTTACTTTAAATGAACTAAAAAGCAAGCAGTACGATATGATATACAGTTTAGGCTATAACTGTTTTTCAGGGATATACATGAAAAAATATTTTTTGCGAAAACAAGCGGGCGTGATTGATTGGTGTATTAGCATTTCTCTTTCTCATGTCAATCAGCTGTTGAAAAATCGTTGTAAAGACTTATTTGTATATGAACACTTAACCTATATTAGTTCTTTCGGAGATGGTTCCACGCTTAGACTGCGTGATAAGGTGTATCAAATTGATTCTGCTCATGATTTTCCGTCGTCTATTAATACAGAGAATAACTGGCTTTCATATAATGAAGTCAAAGAAAAATATGAACGGAGAACGGAGCGATTTTTAACGTCGATGGAGACCAGTTCTTGTATATTGTTTATTCGTATGGGTGGAACGTATGAAGAAGCGAAAGAATTAGAGCATATTTTAAAGGGAATGGTCAAGAACGATTTCTATATACTGCTGCTGACAAACAGTGAAAAAGAACTTTTATCCGCAGCTAACTGGGACTTGCCTTATACATGTGTCTTACATGCACCTATTTTTTCAATGGACGTGCTGCGCGATGATAAAGTATGGGAAGAGCTCTTAAGCGGGCTTGTTATAAAATAAAAGGAACTCTTTTTGTTTAATACGGGAATGAAAAAGCTCGTTTTTTTCATAGACTTTGTTATATCTGTGTATCAAAGGAGATGAAAAGATGGAGTCCAATGTGCGGAAGGCGATAAAAGAAATTGTATGGCTGCTGCTAGAACAAGACCAGCGCTGGAATGAGTATCTAGTACAGCTGGAGGATTTGAAAATACAAGTGGATTTGAATAGTTCCGCATATGAAGTTCTGAGAAAGATGACGGGTAATTACGAAGTGCTGCTTGAACATATGGATCTCATTCAGCAGTTTGAAAATCATTCTAAAAGTGAAACAGCGCTGAATGACTTAGTTACCATCGTTATGAAGCATTACTCATTAAAAAGTTCATAAGCCTGCTTTGTGCAGGTTTATGGAGTTTAAGCTCTCAATGGAATTCGGTAGAGATAATCGTTTATAATAAGTACATATGGTGATGAAAGGGTGATCGATATGGAAGAGAAACAAGAAATTGTACCCGTTCGTACAGAGGAAGCAGCCAAATATTACTCGGAAGAAAAATTTTGGGACAAGCTTAAAAAGTTTGGTAAAAAAGCGGGAGCAAACGTTGTTTATGCCGTATTGCTTTTATACTACACGCTGCAAAAGCCTGATATTCCGCCAAAAGCAAAAGCAGTTATTATAGGAGCATTAGGTTACTTTATTCTTCCTCTAGATTTAATTCCAGACTTCGCAGCAGGAGTTGGATTTACAGATGATTTAGGAGCTCTAGGGCTTGCATTGATTCAAGTTGCCATGTACATTGATGAAGGTGTTAAACTGAAAGCAAAAGAAAAAATTAAAACGTGGTTTTCAGAAGACCACAATTTTTCCATTATTGATGCTAAAATAAAGTAACGTTATGATCGAAATGTAATTATTAAATAAAGTGAGCAAAAGAAGGTGATAGATGAATCATCTTCTTTTTAACCGTTAATATATAGGTCTTTGTGACTATTTTAATCCGTTTTATGTAAAAAAAGCAGGATTAAAATATTTTTTTCATTAAAATTTTAATCAATGTAATTGAATAATTGCCCTACAAATGTTAAGTTAAAACATGTTCATAAATTCGTCACAGAAAGCAATATACAAATAAGTAAGATGGTTTGTAAAAACTTTGTGAAATTATGGAACTTTTTAACTGAGAGTTTCAAACTCTTAGAGATTCTTCCTCATCAATCAGAAGTAGCTTTCTTTCGTCACAAGATTAAGCATCTTTCATTTGAAGGTGTTTTTTTTCAGCCTAAGTAAGCCAACAACATGATTGTATGACAAGTTTTTACTAAGGTTGTATAGTTACTGTATTGTATGACAAGTTTTGTGTGATTTGATGTTAAATAAATGAACAGCTTCGAAGTAAATAAATGATTGCAGAAAAACAAAGTCCATGCGTTTTCATGAACCATTATACGTTACTTCATATTTGTAGAGATGTTTAGCAAAAGGGGAGATGAATGGCCTGACGTAAACAATATCCATAGACAAGCCTTAGAAGATAATTATCTTTCTAAGAAAGCAAATTTATATGATTGATTCTAATCTAAACAATGGAGTGTTCAAAAATGGAAATTAGTCAAATCTTTATTATTTTAACCCCAATCTTTTTTGTTATTTTGCTAGGTTATTTAGCAGGGTATTTTAAAAAGTTTGATGCAACAACATCTAAAGGGTTAAATACGCTTGTAACAAAATTTGCGTTACCTGCACATCTATTCGTTGGTATTACAACAACATCAAAACAAACGCTTATTGAAAAATGGCCGTTTTTACTAGCATTAGTTCTTGGTATTATTGGATTTTATGTTCTTTTCTTACTTGTTGCAAAATATGTATTTAAATACTCTTTAACAGGCGCGTCTATGTTTTCTTTAAACTCTACGCAGCCAACGTTTGCGTTTATGGGTATTCCAGTATTAGGTAGCTTGTTTGGCGCGGATGTAGTAGCAATTCCAATCGCAATTACTGGTATCGTAGTAAATGCGATGCTTGATCCTTTAGCAACTATTATTGGTACGGTTGGACAGCGTGAAAGAAGTGAAGGCGATTCAGAAGAAAGCTTATTTAAAGTAACGATTAAATCAATCTTACACGGTCTCTCTGAGCCGTTAGCCTGTGTTCCGTTAATCGCAGTAATATTAGTATTATGCGGCTTCCAAGCTCCAGATTTACTATCAAGCAGCTTAGATCAAATCGGTTCAATTACATCTGGTGCGGCTCTATTCGCAGTTGGGGTAACAATTGGTATCCGTAAAATTCAATTTAGCCCAGCGGCATTTGGTATTGCGATTTTAAAAGTGGCTATTCAGCCGCTTGTAATGTTAGGAATTGCAACAGCAATGGGTCTATCATCAGCTGACATCGTAAAATTAGTATTATTAGTAGCGTTCCCAGGTTCAGCTGTAGCAGCGATGATTTCAGTTCGCTTTGACAGCCTAGCTGGTGAAACAGCTTCAGCATTCGTACTTAGTGCCATTATGTCACTTGTTACATTACCGCTGTTAATTTCTTGGTTAATGTAGTCACATATATCAATATAAAATAAAAAAAGGCTTTGCTATTTTAGCAAAGTCTTTTTTTATTTTATATTTAAAAAAGCTTTAAAAATTCTTGGGCGATTTTGGGAAGATAACTGTCGGTACGCCACGTAACTAAAGGCTCAATTACAAATGGATTATCTTCTATGTTTAAAATTTTAATATGTTCTAGTGAAAAAGAAGATAGCATCGAATAAGGAACAATGGCAGCACCAAGGCCACGACATACTAAATTAAGAAGCATCGCTGAATCATGGCATTCGCATAAAATGTTAGGTGTTATACCCATCTTTTCAAATTCCTTCACAATGCGATTATATATGCTTATTTCCCGGTTTGAGCGAAGAAGAATAAGAGGGAGAGAAGCAATTTCAGCGACTGAAATCTTTTCTTTTGCATAACCACTTTCTTTGGGAACGGCTACAACAAAAACATCTGGTGCAAGTGTTTTTGTTTTGACATGTTTATAAGGTAAGTCAGTAGTAGTGACTGCTACATCAATTTTTCCTTCCGTTAATAATTCGTTTAAGTGAGCTGGTTCGTTTTCATAGATATTAAATGTGCTGTTTGGATATTGTTTTTGAATAAGAGTTAGCTTATCGAGAACCGTTGATGCACAGTAGATTGTACATCCGATTTCAAGTTTTTCATTTGTTACGTTTTTACATTCCTGTACTTCCAATACTGATTTTTCGACCCTTTGCACAATTTCTTTCGCTCGTTTTAAAAAAAGCTCTCCTTCTACCGTTAACAATAAGCGCTTGTTATTATTTCGTTCAAAAAGCAAAAGGCCCAGCTCATTTTCGAGCTGTTTTAGCTGCCTGCTTAAAGGAGGCTGAGCCATATGCAGGCGCTTTGCTGCTTTGGTCACATTTAATTCTTCAGCTATGACAATAAAATAATGCAGCTGTCTTAATTCCACTGTATTCAACTCCATACTTTAAAGGTATTATTATATATTTTATCAATATTTTAATTGTATGGAAAATGAGTGTAAAGTTAAATGTGTAACCAAAGCAGAGAGGAGGAAGAGAAATGAAAATAGCTGTAGGAATCACAGGAGCCACGGGAGCTATTTTAGGTATTCGAATTTTAGAGCTTTTGAAGAAGGCTTCTGTTGAAACGCATTTAGTCATGTCGCCTTGGGCTCATGCCACAATTAAGCTGGAAACACCCTATAGCGTTCAGCAAGTAGAAGCGCTAGCAGATTATTGTTATTCATATCAAGACCAAGCAGCAAAAATTTCGAGCGGTTCTTTTCGCATAGATGGAATGATTGTTAGTCCTTGCAGCATGAAAACATTAGCATCTATTCGAATGGGACTAGCAGATAACTTAATAGCGAGAACAGCAGATGTGATGCTAAAAGAAAGAAAGCCACTGGTGCTACTTCCTCGAGAAACGCCTTTGAATACGATTCATTTAGAAAACATGCTGGATCTTTCAAAAATGGGAGCTATCCTCGTGCCTCCTATGCCGGCATTTTATAACAAGCCTGAGACGATTGAGGATATTGTCACCCATATTGCTGTTCGAACTTTAGATCAATTAGGAATTGAGCTTCCTGAGGCAAAAAGATGGAATGGAATTAAACATTTATCACAAGGAGGAAAATAAACATGGCTTATAAAGACTTTAGAGATTTCCTTAATACGCTACATAAAGAAGGGCAGCTACTGACGGTTACAGATGAAGTGCAGCCTGATCCAGATTTAGGTTCAGCAGGTCAAGCCATCAGTAATTTAGGAGACCAAACGCCGGGATTATTATTTACCAATATTTATGGGTACAACAATGCAAAGGTAGCTCTAAACGTAATGGGTTCCTGGTCAAATCACGCGTTAATGATGGGACTGCCTAAATCAACTCCTGTAAAAGAACAGTTCTTTGAGTTTGCTCGGAGATATGAAAAATTTCCTGTCAAAGTGAAAAGGGAAGAAACAGCGCCATTTCATGAGTGTGAAATTAAAGATGATATCAACTTATTCGACCTTTTGCCATTGTTTCGCTTAAATCAAGGAGACGGCGGCTATTATCTAGATAAAGCGTGCGTCATTTCTCGTGATCAGCATGATAAGGAGAATTTCGGCAAACAAAACGTGGGTATATATCGTATGCAGGTCAAAGGGAAAGACCGTCTAGGCATTCAGCCCGTGCCACAGCATGATATTGCCATTCACTTGAAACAAGCCGAAGAAAAAGGTGAAAACCTCCCTGTCTCAATTGCTTTAGGATGTGAACCTGCGATTGTCACAGCAGCCGCTACGCCGCTTCATTACGATCAATCAGAATATGAAATGGCAGGAGCTATTCAAGGTGAGCCGTACAGAATTGTGAAGTCTCAGCTTTCTGATTTAGATGTACCGTGGGGAGCAGAAGTGATTTTAGAGGGAGAGATCTTAGCTGGTGAACGCGAGTATGAAGGTCCTTTTGGTGAATTTACAGGTCATTACTCCGGTGGCAGAAGCATGCCTGTTATCAAAATCAATCGCGTATACCATCGTAAAGATCCTATTTTTGAAAGTTTATATATCGGTATGCCTTGGACAGAAACAGATTATTTAATTGGAATCAATACAAGCGTTCCTTTATATCAGCAGCTAAAAGAAGCATATCCTGAAGAGATTGAAGCTGTGAACGCGATGTATACTCATGGTCTCGTTGCTATCGTTTCAACAAAAAGCCGATACGGAGGATTTGCTAAGGCTGTTGGTATGAGGGCATTGACTACGCCCCATGGATTAGGATATTGCAAGCTAGTTATTTTAGTAGATGAAGACGTGGATCCGTTTAATTTACCGCAAGTCATGTGGGCGCTATCAACAAAAATGCACCCAAAACATGATGTTATAACAGTGCCTAATCTTTCAGTTCTGCCACTTGATCCAGGATCTGAGCCGGCTGGTATTACAGATAAAATGATTTTGGATGCTACAACACCAGTTGCACCGGAAACAAGAGGTCACTATTCTCAGCCTTTAGATACACCACTTGAAACTGAAAAATGGGAAAAAATCTTAACGAATATGATGCAAAAATAAACAAGGAGGAATCGACATGCATACTTGTCCAAGATGTGAAACCAAACAAGCAAACGTAGTATCTAAATCACCAGTTGAAGGAGCCTGGGAAATTTATTTATGCGACGTGTGTTTGTTTACCTGGCGTTCTTCTGAACCTGAGACCATCACCAATCCTGAAAAATACCCTGGACCATTTAAAGTCAATCCAAAAGACGTACCGCTGGCAACGCACGTGCCTCCTGTGCCACCCCGATCTTAATAAGCAAAGGCGGTAAGTAAAATGAATAAAGCAGAGCTGCCAAAAGCCGTGCGCGTATTTTTAAATGGAAAAGACTTAGAAAGAAAACAGCGTGATGCGATGTTGCTATCTACAGTGACATCCGAGGGTTTTCCTCATGTAGCAATGATTAGCGCAGGAGAGCTGATAGCTATTAGCTCTTCACGCGTCAAGCTGTTAGTATGGAAAAATACAACATCTTCAAAAAACATGATACAGAATCATAAGGCAACCGTTACATTAGTTGTTGAAGGAAAAGCTTATTACATTAAATTTTTGCTAAAAAAAGAAGCTCCTGTGTTATCAGGCTATGAGTTATTTACGGGAGAAGTAGCCGCTGTTAAAGAAGATTACGCAAAATATGCAGTTTTAACATCAGGAATTCAATTTCAGCTTCATGATTCCAAAGAGGTACTGAGCCGCTGGAAGCAATCAATTGAGGCTGTTCTTTCTACTGAAAAAACCGATTCTTAAAAATAAGAATCGGTTTTTTAGCTGTAGTGGAATTTTTTCAAATAGCATGCTAGCTGAACTTTTAATAGGTGTTCACTGTTTGTAAATGATATGTTCATTTTTTCTTCAATTTTTTTCAACCGCTGATAGAGTGTATTAACATGAATATGAAGCTGCTTAGCTGTAAGTGAAGCAGAGCGGTTATTATCGAAATACGCTTCTAGCGTTTGCTCTAAAGGTTCGTCGTTTAAATGATTGTTCTTAAGAGGGAGAAATACTTCATCAATAAAGGTTTTTACTTCTTCTTTCGATTGATTAATAAATAGCCGGTTAATTCCTATTTCCTCATACAATATGCATCCATCTTGCTGCTGAGACAGAAGGTAAGAGATAGCTTTTTCAGCTTCACTATAACTTTTTCCTATTTGAGTAAAGTGAGAATACCGACTTCCAATACCTATTTTTATATGACATTCATTGTAGTAACGCCATTTTGAGAGCAAATCTTCTAATTGTTTGATAATAGCACGGTGTTCTTCATGAGGATCAAGCGTAAATACAATGGTTACTTTGGTGTCGAATCCGTATACGACCGGTGCTTTTGAGCTGAAAATCGATTTGATGTCAGATACAAGGCGATGAAGGTGTAAGTTTAAGAGCTGCAGGTCCGCTTGTGAACGAATGGTAATGAGAGCGACTAGAATATGCTTTTTTGTATCAATGTTTAGCTCAGCTGCTTTTTGATATAGCAAAGTAGTGTCATAACACGATAAGTATTCACTAAATAATTCATGTGTTCGCTTGTAAAATAAATCAACTAACGTTTGTTTTTTCAGCATTTCTAATGCAATAACAGAGCTGCTTTGTTCGAGTGCCACTTGATCTAGAGAGGAAAGATCTCCTTGATTTGCCTGCATAATAAGTAACCCTAAGAGCGTGTCAATGCCGTGTATGGGGTGAATATAAACACTGTGTGCCTCATTGTTTGCCTCAATAGTATAAAAACAAGGCTTTGTATGTGAAAGAAAATGCGTGTGAAATTCAGCTGTTTTTGTGTCTATATCAAAGAATTTCAAGAAGCCATAGGTCTTATTATCAACAAAATCTACAATGGTGACAGGAGATGTAACCATTCGGCGCAATTCGGTAAGTATTGGTTCAATTCCTTTACTTTGAAGTGAAACATTCATGAAGGTGCGATGAATTTGATCGCGACGTATTAAAAGTTCATTTTGTTTTTTTACATCTTCAAAAAGCGCTGAGTTTAAGAGAGCAATCGATACTTGATCGGAAAAGCTTTCTAACAATTCTTTATCCTCTTCATTTAAAAGAGGGGTTGTACCATTTTGATAAATAATGAGTACGCATACCGTCTGTTCTTCCATACAAATAGGGACAGAAATAATAGATTGAATGTTTGTAAACGTATAGGACTGATTAAGATAATGAATATTATCGTCAGTCATAGTAGAAGAATCGCGTAATATATCTTTTAAGTTCGTATACATATAGCTTTTATTATGCTGAAATGTCTTTCCGATAATTCCTTCGCCAACTTTCATTTTCATGTTTTGAATTTCATTGTTTGGCCCCCCGGACCAGGCGCGAGGCAAAAGAAATTGCGTGGAAGAATCAAACATCCACAGCACGCCCATATCCGCAACAGAAATAACTGAAAGAGCATTTTCAAGAATTCTTGTTAATAGATAATCTGAGTCTTGTAAAAGTGAGATTTCCTTAATGCTTTTCATAAGCACGTTTAAAATATGCTCATGCCGCTCTAGCTTTTTTTGCAGCATATAAGGAGAAACGGTAGCTGATAGCTGTTTTATTTGTGGGGGTGTCCAGTCATGCTTAGCAAATATGCGAACAACAAACGCATAGCGGTTTGGAAAGGATAAGTAAATTTCCTCGAACTCTTCATATGCCGTATGCTTTTGAAAGGAATCACTGCCGTTATGTAGGCTAGTGGGAGTAGTGTAAGTCAGGGATGAGCATGAAGAACTGGAAAAAATCACGTTGAAATTTGCAGAATCAATACTTGCCCAAATCTGATAAGAACTGTTTTTAATAATAGATGTAAGATAACCTTTCATATTAGCTAATAAATCACTCACGTCAACAACCCCTTATAGACTACTTAATGTAAAAAAATACATAGTTATAGTTCTTATTATATAGAAATACACATTGAAAAAATAGTCAGAATTTTTTAATATTTATATAACGAATTAATTTGTTACAAAACATTACATTAAATGGAACAAAAAGGGGATGAGCGCATTTATGCTAGCAAGGTCAAACTGGAAATATGTCATTTTATTTTTATTATTTTTAGGCTGGTCGCTTGGAAACTTAGATCGTTTTATTATTAATTACGCTATTTTAGATATTTCAAAAGATTTACATCTTAATGCCTCTTCTACAGGCATCATTTTAAGCAGTTTCTTTGCAGGCTATGCACTGATGCAAATACCTGGGGGGTGGCTAGCAGACCGCTTTGGATTTAAAAAAGTCATTACAATTGCCGTGCTTTTATGGTCTTTGTTTACGGTGTTTACGGGAATGGCCTGGTCTTTTGCTTCTATTATTATCATTCGCTTTTTATTTGGTTTAGGGGAAGGGAGTTATTTTCCATCTGCATCAAAAGGAATCGCAGGGTGGTTTCCTCAGCAAGAACGCAGTAGAGCCATGTCCTTTTTGTTATCGTCAGGTACGATTATGGGCGTGGTTACACCGATTCTAGCGACGCAGTTGATGCAAACGATAAGCTGGAGAAGTATCTTTTATATCATAGGAGCCATCGGGCTCGTTATTACAGTTCTGTTTGTATTTTTATTGAAAGAAAAGCAGCAGGGAGAAAAAACGGAGACTTCTGCTATTCCAGCTAAGCAGATGACATTAAAAGAAATTGTCAAAACTCCGATGATTTGGAATTTATTTATTGCATACTTCAGTATCTACGCCATTAACTGGGGACTCATGTCGTGGATGCCTACATATCTAGCCGAAGTAAGACATCTGAATTTAACGGACATCGGTTTTCTTTCCGCTATCCCAGCATTTGTAGGTATTATCGGGATGTTTGTTAGCGGCTTTGTTTTAGACAAGCTTCCGGATGGAAAAGACAAGACGATAGCGGCGGTGTTTGGTTTACTGATGGGCGTTTTTCTTTGCTTAATGGCCATTTCACCTAGCGTAGGCATGTTTATCGTTTTTCAAAGTGCAGTCACCTTACTGTTTTCGTTTAATGTGATTTTAATCGCTTCAGCTCCTTTAAAAATGTTGCCTGAATCAGTGGTCGGTTCAGCAAATGGTTTTATTAATACAGGAGCTCAAGCAGCCGGCGTATTAACACCGATGCTCATTGGCTTTTTAGTACAATCGTTTGGCGGGTCGTATAATGCAGCATTTGCTTTATTAATTATCTGTGCTCTTGTCTGTGCTATTTCGTTGTTTTCGATTCGACCTGCAAAAGTGGTAGTGGAAACACAAAACGCTGTTAAATAATGAAGAAAAAAGGAGAGGGTTTCATGGATATTATAAAAGAAGTCGAAAAACTTATTGAAAAAAAGCGAAACGAGCTAACTCAAATCAGTGATCAAATATGGGAATATGCAGAAACGAGGTTTGAAGAGTATAAGTCGGCACAGCTGATCTGCGACATGTTAGAAAAAGAAGAGTTTACGCTTCGTACACATATTGCCAACCTTGAAACAGGTTTTATTGGAAGCTACGGGCACGGTTATCCGATCATCGCTATTCTCGGTGAGTACGATGCGCTTACCGGGCTGAGTCAAAGAGATAAATGTGCAGTAGCAGATCCACTCAAAAAAAACGGAAATGGCCATGGGTGTGGACATAACCTACTTGGTGTAGGCTCACTAGCAGCTGCACTTGCTGTCAAAGAATATTTAAAAGAAAAAAATGTTCCGGGGACCGTTCGATACTATGGATGTCCAGCCGAAGAAAGTGGTTACGGAAAGACGTATATGGTACGAGAAGGATTTTTTCAAGATGTAGACGTCGCGTTTTCATGGCATCCGGCTACCGTTAATGGTGTTATGCACACGTCATCGAATGCGGTTATGCAAGCAACTTTTAAATTTAAAGGAAGAAGCAGTCATGCAGCTGCTAGTCCTCATCTTGGCAGAAGCGCTTTAGACGCTGTAGAGTTGATGAATATTGGTGTAAATTATATGCGTGAACATATGATAGATGAAGCGCGCGTACACTATGCCATTACAAATAGCGGAGGCATCTCTCCTAATGTTGTTCAAGCAGAAGCGGAAGTGATGTACTTAATTCGTGCTCCGAAGCCATCTCAAGTAAAAGAACTTTATGAACGGGTTGTGAAAATTGCAAAGGGAGCGGCTTTAATGACTGAAACACAAATGGAACAGCAAATTCAAGGAGCCTGCGCTAACCTAATTCCAAATCAAACAATGGAGCAGCTGATGCATAAGCAAATGATGCAGATAAATTTGGCTGAAGTGAAACAAGAAGAAATAGCTTTTGCCAAAGCTATTTACGAGTCTACATCCGCTGAAGATAAAGAAGCAGCAAAAAAACAAGTGGGTTCACTGCTAGACAGAGCTTTAGCGGATCATCCAGTCTTCAACCAAATTGCTCCTATGTCTAAAAATGTTTCCTTCATGACAGGATCAACTGATGTCGCAGACGTTAGCTGGAATGTTCCAACTGCACAGTGCGTGACCGCAACGTGGGCTTATGCTACCCCGTTTCATACATGGCAAGCTGTTGCTCAAGGGAAAACGGAGTATGCCCATGATGCAATGTTATTGGCTGGAAAAGCCATCGCGGCTACGGCAATTGAAATGATAGAAAATCAAGAGCTGATTAGTCAAGCGAAACAAGAGCTGGAGGATAGGCTAGAAGGGGAAAGCTATGAATGTCTTGTGCCTTCGCATATACAGCCACCTAATTACTCAGAAAGTGAGGAGGAAGACTACAGCGTGGTATAAAAAACGAGGCGGGGAAAAACGTATTTTCGTGTAAGGAAGATCCGAACGATGAATCGTTCGGATTTTTTTATTGTTAGGTTGAACGCAGGTTTCATTTATCCCGTTTGTTCTTCCTTAGATTGGATCGATGTAGTTATGGCTCAATCTCTTTTTTTGTTTTCATTAAAAATAAATGGTTAAAAATATATCTCTTTGCTGAACCTAACCCTATCTAATTGTTTAGGAAAAGAGGTAAAAAAACATGAGAGCATATAAAGTAGAAAAAGATGGGTCAATTTCAACTTCACTAAAAGGAAAATCAGTTTTATCCACTTCTTATTTAAATAAAGGTTCTGCCTTTACTGAAGAAGAAAGAGAAAACCTTCATCTGCAGGGACTTCTTCCTCCAACGGTTTTAACGTTAGAAGAACAGGTGAAGAGAGCATATGAGCAGTTCAAGAAAGCACCGAATGATCTTCAAAAAAATAATTCGTTGAATGATCTACATAACCGAAACGTCGTCTTATTTTATCGTTTATTAACCGATCATTTAAGTGAAATGCTTCCTATTATTTACACGCCTACTGTAGGTCAATCCATTCAAGAATACAGCCATGAATACCACCGTCCTGACGGACTATATTTATCTGTAAATGAAGCGGATCGATTAAGTGATGCGATTGAAAACTTAGGACTCGACAGCGAAGATATTGATTTGCTTGTTGTAACGGATTCAGAAAGTATTCTCGGCATTGGGGATTGGGGTGTAGGAGGGATAAATATTGCAGTTGGAAAGTTAGCGGTCTACACAGCTGCAGCAGGAATTGACCCAAGCCGCGTACTGCCTGTTGTTCTCGACATGGGGACCAATAACAAAAAGCTTCTTGAAGATCCTTTGTATTTAGGAAATCGTCATGAACGAGTAAAAGGAGAAGACTATAATCGTTTTATTGCTCAATTTGTAAAAGAAATAACGACCAAGTTTCCTAAAGCGCTTCTTCATTGGGAGGATCTTGGGAATATTAACGCGCGTCACATTATGAAAGAATACGGCGATAAAATTTTAACGTTTAATGATGATATTCAAGGAACGGGAGTAATTACTCTTGCAGCCGTTTTAACAGCAGTGCGTATTACAGGAACGCCTTTAAAAGATCAGAGGGTTGTTGTATTTGGACCGGGATCTGCTGGAATTGGGAATGCTGATCGTATTCATAGTGCGATGATGCTTGAAGGGCTGTCTGAAGAAGAAGCATATGATCGTTTTTGGGCATATGATTACAGAGGTCTGTTAACCGAAGATATGGAAGATTTAGCTCCTTTTCAACAGCCGTATGTTCGCCAAAATGAAGAGATTAAAGAATGGGAAAAAGATAATGAAAATAAAATTTCACTGTTGGAGCTTGTCAAGCAAGTGAAGCCAACGATTTTAATTGGAACGTCAGGCGTCACGGATGCTTTTACCGAAGAAATTATTAAAGAAATGGCAAAGCATGTAGAGCGCCCGGTGATTATGCCGCTTTCAAACCCAACTAAACTTGCTGAAGCTGTTCCGGAAAATATTATAAAATGGACGGAAGGAAAAGCCCTTATTGCAACGGGAAGTCCATTTGAACCCGTTGAATATAACGGGCACACTTATGAAATCGGACAGGCTAATAATGCGTTTGTATTTCCGGGCCTTGGTTTAGGTGCAATTGTGGTTCGCGCTCAAAAGTTTACTGAATCTATGTTTGCAGAAGCAGCCAATGCAGTAGCGCGTATAGCAGAAACAGATACAAAAGGAGATACGCTTCTTCCCAACATTAAAGATCTTCAAAAAGTATCAAAGGCGGTTGCTGTAGCAGTTGCCGATGCTGCTGTAAAAGATAACGTAGCAACTGTTGCCGAGCAAAATGTAAATGAACTTGTAGAAGCAGCGGTATGGCAGCCTGTTTATAAACCGGTTAAGGCAAAAAATGAATGAGGTGAATGATAAATGAGCATAGGTCAAATTTTTCTCATTCTCGCGCCTATCTTTTTTGTCATTTTGCTTGGTTATTTAGCAGGGCACTTTAAAAAATTTGATAAGCAAACGTCTAAGGGGCTCAACACATTAGTAACGAAGTTTGCGCTTCCTGCACACCTATTTGTAGGTGTAACGACAACGCCAAGAAAAACACTCATAGACGAATGGCCGTTTTTAGTAGCGCTGATTTTAGGAATCGTCGGGTTTTATCTCATTATATTGCTCGTCGTGAAGTATGCAGGGAAGCATACGTTAACTGCCTCTTCTATGTTTGCCCTAAACTCAGCTCAGCCAACGTTTGCTTTTATGGGCATCCCAGTACTCGGAGGATTGTTCGGTGCAGGCGCAGTAGCGATTCCAATTGCCATAACAGGAATCGTGGTGAATGCGATTTTAGATCCGCTGGCAACGATTTTAGGAACCGTTGGACAACGGGGGCGAAAAGAAGGGGAAGAGAAAACAAGTTTATTTAAAGTAACGGTTCATTCCATTTTGCATGGTTTATCTGAGCCTTTGGCATGTGTACCGTTAATTGGGGTGATTTTAACGCTTTGCGGCTTTCAGTCACCTAAACTTTTACAGGATATGCTTGATCAAATCGGAAGTATCACATCGGGAGCGGCTTTGTTTGCGGTAGGAGTAACGATTGGAATTGGAAAAATTAACTTCAGTAAAGGCGCGCTTGGGATAGCTGTCTTAAAAGTGGCGGTTCAACCCATCGTTATGCTCGGAATTGCAGTATGGATAGGGCTGTCTTCAGATGAAGTGACAAAAGCTATTTTACTGGTAGCTTTTCCTGGGTCTGCTGTAGCTGCGATGATTGCTTTGCGGTTTGAAAGTTTGGAAAACGAAACCGCATCTGCTTTTGTCATTAGTGCTATTTTATCGTTGATTACGCTGCCGCTTCTTATTTCTTGGCTTATGTAAATAAAAAAACGAAAGAGGAGAATTCCTCTTTCGTTTTAAGCCGGATTAATAAGCTAATGCAAATAATCCTTTGATATGAGATAAGTAACGAACGTTACTTGCTTCTTTCATAAGTGATGCTGGTAAACCTTTTAATTGCGTTTTGTTTCCGCCGATTGTACCAATTGCATCTTTGCGTCCAAGACTTCCTAGTGTACCAGAGAAGACAGGAACGAATGATTCCATTGCTCCGCCGCGAATAGCTACTGCTAAGTTCACGCCTACAACTTCACCCATTTGCCAAGCTAATTGAGCAGTAGGTGGGTAAGGGCGACCTTCTGGACCCATTACAACCGCTGAGTCACCAGCAAGGAATACATCTTTATGAGATGTAGATTGTAAGAATTCATTTACAAGTGCACGACCGCGGTTTACTTCGATACCTGAGTTAGCAACTACAGAGTTACCTTGAACTCCGCCAGTCCATACCATTGTTTTTGTTTCAATTTTGCTGCCGTCTTTAAGTTCAACAGTTGTAGCATCCATTTTTGTTACAGGTGTACCAGTAACAAATGTAACGCCACGTTTTGTTAAGCTTGATTGAGCGCGCTCTACTAATTCAGCAGGGAAGCCTGGAAGAACTGTAGGAGCTGCTTCTACACAGTATAGAGAAATTTCTTTTGGATCAACACCGTGTTTTAGACATAGGCTTGGCATTAAGTCAGCGTATTCACCAACAAGTTCGATACCTGTTAATCCGCCACCGCCAACTACGATTGTACCGTCAGCTTTATTTTTTGTTTTGCTGTATTCAGCGATACAAGCTTCTACGTGTGCACGTAAACGGTTTGCATCATTTACTGATTTAAGAACGAAGCTGTGCTCTTCTAAACCAGGGATACCGAAGTAAGCAGTTTCACTACCTAACGCTGTAACAAGGTAGTCGTAGCTTAATTTTGTACCATCTTCAAGAGATACTTCACGTTGATCTGGTGAGATTTCTTTTACCGTTGCAATTTTTAAATCAACGTTGTAGTTTTTAAGTAATTTATCAAGTGGTAAAGCTACCGCTTGTTCAGAAACGCCGCCTACAGCTAGACGGTGTAATTCTGTAATGATTTGGTGAGTAGCAAAACGGTTCACTACTGTAATTTTTGCTTCATCCGCACTTAGGTGTTGGCGAGCTGTCATTGCAGTTAATAAACCACCGTAACCGCCGCCTAAAATTAAAATATGTTTTGACATAGTCGATCCTCCGTCCACACTTTTTAATGAAAATTATTTTTGTTTTTCGTTTGTAATGTCTAAATACGCTTGTGCAAAGCGGAATAGTTTTTGAGCTTGTGGATCTTTAAGCATGCGTAATAAACCGAATAAACCGATTGAATTAGAAGCATTTGCTTCTGCACGATCGTTTGCTTCGATTGCAGTAGCTGCAAGACCTTTTACTGTTCCTTCTACTGGCTCGATAAATTCTTTTACTCCACCAAGTAGATCTTCTTTTAATACGTCGTCAGTTAATAATGATTGCGCAACGTCGTAAGTTTTTGTAAGCACCGTTACCATTTCAGATAATTTTGGTAAATTATCTACAAGAACAGTAAGAGCTTCTTGTACTTCAGGCTTTAACAATTGATCTAACACATCCGCTTGACCTTTGTTAACTGCCGCTTCTGTTTGTACAGCAGCATTTTCCTCTGCAGCTGATTTTTGAATAGTTGATTGAGACATGAAAAGTCCTCCTTTGCTGGATACTGTTGCATATGTAGTTCCTAGTTATCTGCTAGACTTTCAAACTACATTGTGAAGTTGTGAAATCTTGCACATAATTCTATTTTAATTTTAATACGAGATAAAATCAACTCATTTTGTTGAAAAAATAAGTGAAGAACCTCGTAACCCTTTGTTTAATAAAAGTTTATAAAAAATAAAGCGAATAATTGCCTAGGTAAATAAAATTAAAATAGGGAACTAACATGATTCCTCTTCCTACGATAAAACAAATAACGTCATATTTCAACACATAGGAACTTAATATTCTATAAGTATTAAAAAGATAGGGCGCATTTACTATTTAAAGAGTTTTCAAAAAATTACATTGACTTACTATAGTGTTCTACATATAATCATAATATAACATCTTATGTAAGGAGATATAACATGGTTATAGTGGATGAACTTTATCATAATGTGGTCATTACATTGCCTCAATTAAAATTAATTGAATTTATAATGAAGTTAAAAGAAGCTAAAGCACAAGAAATAGAAGATATAAAAACGAAAATTAGTAAATACGAAGAGAAGAAACGTGCTGAAGAAGCTTGGTATCAATCACTATCACCGTTTCGTAAATTTTTTACCGGGCGTCCTTTAAGTCAGCATCAAGCGGTCGAGTATATGGTATACGTAAAGGAACGCTTTAAAAAAATTGATCACCTTAAAGCACAAATGCGAGAACTTCATGAAGTTCTTGAATTAATAAAAGCGGAAAATGAAGAAACAAGTGAAATTACGCTTTCGCCTGCTATTGTACAAGAAATAAAACGATTAAAAAGCAGTGGAGGCGTTGGGATATGAGTGTTAATGAACTAAGTTTAGGGATAAATACAACGTGGGTCGTGTTAACAGCGGCGATGATTTTGTTAATGGAAGGCGGCTTTGCCTTGCTAGAGGCAGGTTTTGTCCGCTATAAAAATAGCGTGAATATTATTATGAAAGTATTCGCTGATATTACAATAGGAACGCTTTGTTTCTATTTAATTGGTTTTGGATTAATGTACGGTGATGATTTAGGTGGAGTTGTCGGTAAAAGCGGTTTTGCGCTCTCAGGTAATTTATCGCACCTTGACATTCCAATTGGGCTTGAAACGTTTTGGCTGTTTCAATGTGCGTTTGTTATTGCGGTCATTTCTATCGTTTCTGGAGCGGTGGCAGAACGAATTAATTTCCGCGCATATCTTTTATATGCGATTTTGATGACTACATTTATTTATCCTATAGCTGGCCACTGGATTTGGGGAGGCGGATGGATTAGTAAGTTAGGGATGCTTGATTTTGCCGGTTCGGCAGTTATCCATGCTCTTGGCGGTTTTTCAGCTTTAGCAGCTGCAATAATGATTGGACCGAGAAAAGGGAAGTTCACGAAAAATGGAATTAGTTCTGTTTCTCTTCCAAGCAATTTGCCGCTTGCATCAGTGGGTGCTTTTTTATTATGGTTTGGATGGTTCGGGTTTAATGCAGGAAGTACGCTAAGTGCCACTGACGTTAGAATTGGTCACATTGCTATTGTCACAATGTTATCAGCAGCAGCAGGCGGAGCAGCTACTTTATTTTATACTTTATTTCGCTACAACCGTTCAGATGCACCTTCTGTAATAAATGGATCGCTTGCTGGACTGGTTGGCATTACGGCCGGGTGCGCTTTTGTTAACACACCATCTGCTATTTTTATTGGAGCTGTATCTGGCTTATTAATGATGGCAGCTACAAACTGGCTCGAAGCACGTCAAATCGACGATCCTGTAGGAGCTTTTCCTGTACACGCTGCTTCGGGAATATGGGGCACGTTGGCTGTGGGCTTGTTTTCTACAGACGGCGGTGTGTTTACAGGAGGAGGCTGGACGTTACTTGGCGTTCAACTTCTTGGGTTAATCGCTCTATGCGCTTGGGGATTTGTTACGACGTGGATAGGGTTAAAGGTTATTTCCTTGGTGGTTCCGCTTCGATCTACGGAAGAAGAAGAAGAAGTGGGCTTAGATATCAGCTACCACGGTATCATGGCAGCTCATCAAGCTCCTGAATTTATTGAATATGAAAACTACTATGCGGAAGTAAAAGAAAAAGCCGCAGATTCGTAATAAAAGGCCGCGCTTTATAACAAAAGGGCGGCCTTTTTATGTGGAAAAAATAGATGTAAAATACTTGGTTTAAATGATTGAAAAGTCAGAATATTTGTGTTATATTATAAAAAAGCCAAGGAGTTGATTTCTTATGAAAAAGAATTTACTTAATTCACCGCAAAAATCCAACGGAAAGGTGCTTGATGCATTATTCGCTGAGATGATTTTAGACAAGGCGATTGCAGAATTTCGTAAAGCACAGCTAAAAGAAGAAATCGACCGCACGCTATTGATGAAAAATAAAGAAGAGTTTTTAAAACTCTCATCAGAACTTAAACAAATTTCTTAATTACTTACTATACTTCACACACCATCTATTTTTAGGTGGTGTGTTTTATTTTTGAGACCTACTAAAAGGGATTAATTAGTAATAATTATGAATATATTCCTATTTAAAACTTTATTTACATTAATTGTATCGACTTCTTTTATGGATTTTTTTAACATAAACAAGAATTAAAGAGGAGGGGTTTGATTGGGACATCTATTATTAGTAGATAGCTTGATTGCAGGTATTGTTTGCATTGTGTTAGGAATTTTATTTAGAGCTCATAAAACAAGCAAATTTTTGTATGGCATAGGGATTGTGTTTGGTCTTATTTTTGTCATCGGGACGGTCACTCATTCTCCATCTAATACAGAAACTTCATCAGTTACAGCTGAGAAAGTAGAAGCAAATCAAAAAGACAGTAAAGACACGTCAGAACTTAAAGCTCTCGTTACTAAGGGAATGACAGATAAGGAATTTCAAAAAGAAAAAGAGAAAGCCGCTTTTCAACAGTCAGACTTAATTGCGTTAGGTAACGGAGAAGTCGGATATGTGATCAAAGCTGAAGACGGTTACGTTGTAGCTGATACGAATGGCGAAACCATTTCAAGCGTTGAAACGTTTAAAACGGCTGATGAAGTAGAACAGTATGAATTAAATGAAGTTAAAAAAGTACATAAAGATGTAAGAGCAGTTGATGCTCATTATACGGCTTCAGATTTAGAAAGCTTAGAAGATTTTGATCAAAAAATTAATGAAGTGCTGAAGCGCGTTAATCTTACAAAAAAGGAGTTTAATGAACTAAAATTAAAGGATGTTAAAACATTAACTTCTCATGAAATAGAAGTAATGAAGGCTATACGTGACTCTGTTTCTCCCCTTACAAAAGATACGCTGCTGCAAAAAACGATCCCTGCTAAAGATATTGAAAAGTATGTAGATGGATCTTATACAGCAGTGGGAGGATATGTAGCTAAAGCTGAAGATGTTCATGATATTACTTCGTACAAAGATTTTGTTGAAAGCTTACGTTTAGATTACACCGATGGTTCAGGCAAAAGGCCGTTTCCTGAAGAAGGATCGACGTACGGTGTAATCAAATTTAAATCGCAAGCGATAAGCCAAGTTGATATTCCCTACGGAACTGTGTTCGGAGGAAAAACAACAGACGGACCTCCATGTACGCTTAATGGGTTTACAGGATCTCGAAACGGGGAAACCGTTCCAGAGTTCAAATTTGATAACTATTATCCACCAGCAAACGGAGCGGAACTATACCAAGTGGTAAATGGGGAAGAAGTACTTTTAGCTACCTATGTGGCAGAAGAGAAACGATTTGTACCAGCAGTTGCTAACCCAATGTAAAGGACTGGTTTTTTGTGATTCGAAAAGGTTTGTATGCAGCATATAATGAACGAGATTATGAATGTTATGAAACGGAAAACGGGTGTGTAAAGCTAATTAGCTATGATGAAGGCGATGTAGCAAACGGATTCATTCCATACAATGACACGACTTTTACAAAAGAAGTTCCTCGTGATGCTGTTGAAGAAGTGTTTTTTGTAGCTCCGTATGCTACTTATCAAAATGAAACGTTTGGTGTGTCAGATGCTTCTAATCATCGAGTGCTTTTGACCACATCTGAAAAAGAAAAAGCTGATAAATATCATTTTCAACGTACGGATAAATATCTATACGAAAAACATGTGTTAAGAGAAGAAGTGAAGTTAATGGAGAAAAAAACTCCTTATTCATAAGACGCCATAATAAAAAGAGGATGCACTCGCATCCTCTTTTTATTTAATTAATTTTCTTGAAGTGTTTCTGTTCGTATTATCATTTGTACGAAGGAAGGTAATGCCAAGACCGATTAATCCTCCTACAATAGCAGGAACTACCCAGCCGAGACCCACTCCATACATAGGCAGAATCGATGTAAACAGATCGTTTACTGCCGCAATTTTGAATCCAGCAGCATTTAAGCCATCAAATAAACTAACGATAAACGTGAACAGAAGGCTTACTTGGTAAACTTCAGAACGGCCTTTAAATAAAGGATGTAAGAATGTTAAAGCAATTAACACAATAGCTAACGGATAAATAGCTGTTAAGACCGGAACCGAAATAGCGATTAATTCCGTTAAACCAAAGTTCGCTACAACGGCGCTGAATGCTGATAAAATAACAGCAATTAATTTATAAGAAACCCTTGGAAACAGCTTATGGAAGAAAGATGAACAAGATGTTACAAGGCCTACACTTGTTGTTAAACAAGCAACGGTAATCATCAGACCTAAAAGAATTCCTCCGTAAGAGCCAAAATAGTAATTTGATACTTCAGCCAAAACCGTACCTCCGTTATCAAGACGTCCAAGCTCTGATACGCTTGAAGCACCCATATAGGACAATGCACTATAAATAAGAGCTAAAATAACGGCAGCGATAGCCGTAGCTTTTGCACAAATTGTGATGATTTGTCGGTTAGTTTTTGCTCCTTTTTCTTTAATTGCATTAATAATAATGATTCCAAAAACAAATGATGCTAGTGTATCCATTGTTAAGTAGCCTTCTTGGAAGCCTTTAAAAAATGCGTGTGTTGTATAAGCTTCGCTTGGTGCTTCAAATTTTCCAATTGGGTTCACGACGGCTACAACTACCAATATTCCAATAAACGTTAATTTAATAGGTGTTAAAACTTTTCCTACTAAATCGACAATTTTCGCAGGGTTTAGCGAAAAAAAACAGGTAATAGTAAAGAAAATTACCGTGAAAATGATAAGGGGAAGGTGCCCTGAATTTTCTGATAAAAAAGGCTTAACGCCGATTTCGAACGAAACGCTTCCCGTTCTCGGCATCGCAAAAAGCGGTCCGATTGCCAAGTATAAAATTGTAGTAAAGATAATACCGAAAGCTGGATGTACGCGACTAGCTAAAGACTGCAGATCCTCTTTTCCGGAAAAACCAAATGCGAGAACACCTAGAAGAGGTAGACCTACACCCGTTACTAAAAATCCAGCGTTTGCTGACCAAATATTGCTTCCAGCAGACTGACCTAACATTGCAGGGAAGATTAAATTACCTGCGCCGAAGAATAGGGCAAAAAGCATAAAGCCAATAACCACTATAAATGAAAAAGGAACTTTGTTTGACACATTAAAACCTCCAAAATTATAAATGCTTTTTATTATCGTGTTGAATAATTAAAATTTTCAGAATTTTATATTCGAATAATAAAAATAAACATGTATCGTATTATACTAACCTAAAATGCATATTTCAATATAAAATTTTATTTTTTTAATTTATTCGCTGAAATAGCAAAAATAGAAAAATACTTAGCAAAAAAATCTCAATATACAACAATTATTTGATATGATAAAACAGAACCGTGGCTTTTAAAAATTCGCATGTGCGGCCTTACATCCTTTTAGTAAAGAATTGTTTACACAAGGTGCTTTGAGGATGTATATTTATACACGGTTCGCGGAACCGCATATGCTCGATGGATGAAAGTCAACTGTGCGAAAGGAGCAAGAAAGTGAAAAGGTTAGGTCTAGCAACTCAGATTCTAATTGGACTGATTTTAGGGGTAGCTGTAGGTGCTATTTTTTATGGAAGCGATACAGCCATTTCTATTTTACAGCCGGTTGGAGACATATTTATTCATTTAATTAAGATGATTGTCGTACCGATCGTGATTTCAGCATTAATCGTAGCGGTCGCAGGAGTAGGCGATATCAAAAAATTAGGTAAGCTTGGCGGAAAAACAATTCTTTATTTTGAAGTTGTTACAACCATTGCTATTGTAGTGGGGATTATTGCCGCGAACTTATTCCACCCTGGTGCAGGGGTTGATATGGGACATATTGAAAAAAGTGATATTTCTCAATATGAGGCAACGGCAAAAACGTCTGAAAGTACAGGGATTGCTCAAGAGCTTCTTCATATTGTTCCGACAAACGTCTTTCAATCGGTAGCAGAAGGCGATCTTTTACCAATCATTTTATTTTCCGTACTGTTTGGTGTAGGCGTAGCTTCGATTGGAGAGAGAGGAAAACCTGTTTTAGCCTTTTTTGAAGGCGTCTTGGATGCAATGTTTTGGGTAACTAATTTGGTGATGAAATTTGCTCCAGTAGGTGTATTTGCACTTATTGGTGTTAATATTATAAAGTTTGGTGTCGGATCACTTATTCCATTAGGAAAATTAGTGTTCGCCGTTTACTTCACCATGATTTTCTTTGTGCTTGTGGTTCTTGGGATTATTGCTAAAATGGCTGGAACAAGCATGTTTACGCTGATAAAAGTGTTAAAAGACGAGCTGCTTCTTGCTTTTACAACGGCAAGTTCAGAAGCCGTTTTACCATCTCTTATCAAAAAGATGGAAGACTTCGGTTGTTCTAAATCGGTTACATCGTTTGTTATTCCAACGGGCTACACGTTTAACTTAGATGGTTCAACCATTTATCAGGCGCTGGCATCGCTGTTTATTGCTCAAATGTACGGCATCGACCTTTCCATTATGGATCAAATTCAGCTCCTTCTTGTGCTAATGTTAACCTCAAAAGGAATGGCTGGTGTACCAGGGGCATCGTTTGTAGTTGTACTTGCTACACTTGAATCTATGGGCTTCCCTCTTGAAGGCATGGCATTTATTGCAGGAATTGACCGCATTCTTGATATGATGCGTACCACAGTTAACGTAGTAGGAAATGCTTTAGCTGCTATTGTAATGTCCAAGTCTGAAGGCGAGTTTGATAAGCAAAAATCATTAAATTACACAAATGAATTAAAGAAATCAAACATAGCTTAAAACAAAAAAGCCGGGCAGCTGCCCGGCTTTTTTGTTTGGAGCTGCCTGTTATCTTTTTTGAAACATATGGTAAAATAAAAGAAATGAGAGACAAAGGAAGTGTCATAATGACGGAAACTGTTCAGTTAATTAAAAAGCTTGTTTCGATTCCCAGTCCTTCTGGAAATACAGAAAAGGTAATTTCATTTGTCGAAGACTATGTAAAAGAGCTAAATATTCAAACGTATCGCAATCGAAAAGGAGGCTTAGTCGCTACTATTCCCGGTAAAGATACAGATCACCACCGCATGCTGACGGCTCATGTCGATACATTAGGTGCTATGGTAAAAGAAATCAAACCGAGTGGACGTCTGAAAATCGACCTGATTGGAGGGTTTCGCTACAATTCTATTGAAGGAGAATATTGTGAAATTGAAACTTCATCAGGAGAAGTATTTACAGGAACCATCCTTATGCATCAAACATCTGTTCATGTGTATAAAGATGCAGGGAAAGCTGAGCGGAATCAAGAAAATATAGAAATTCGACTGGATGAAAAAGTACATAGCGCAGAAGATATTCGCAGCCTTGGAATTGAAGTCGGCGACTTTGTTTCGTTTGATCCTCGTGTAGAAATAACAAAAAGCGGTTTTATTAAATCTCGTCATCTCGATGATAAAGCAAGCGTAGCTTTATTGCTTCAGCTCATGAAAACAATTCAAGAAGAACAGATCGAACTGCCATACACTACGCACTTTCTCATTTCAAATAATGAAGAAATTGGGTACGGAGGAAATTCCAACATTACGCCTCAAACAGTAGAATACTTAGCGGTTGATATGGGTGCTATGGGAGATGGACAATCTACTGATGAATACACCGTGTCTATTTGTGTAAAAGATTCAAGCGGCCCATATCATTACGGTTTGAGAAGGCATTTGGTGGAGCTAGCTAAGCAGCATGATATTCAGTACAAATTAGATATTTATCCGTTTTACGGATCAGATGCTTCTGCTGCTATTCGTGCCGGACACGATATCGTACACGGCTTAATTGGTCCAGGAATTGATTCTTCTCATGCGTTTGAGAGAACGCATCAAGATTCATTGAATCATACGTATAAGCTTCTTTATTACTATGTGCAGTCGAACATGGTTCTGCTTTAAGAAAGGAATATTTAATTAATGTATTTTTATGCAAAATAAAGAACAGGACGGGATTGTGATGTCTGTCCTTTCCTTTCCTAAAAAAGAAGCCGGCTGTCCGGCTTCTTTTTTTAATAAATACTATATATTTTTTTACTGGTGAAGCAACAGTGGGTTAAAAAAGCACCTTTTTTAAAGAGGTACAATACTGCTTAAACCTTTTGTACATTGTGTTCATTTACAGAAGTTAAAATGTTTTTAAATTTTTAAAAGTTTCTTGTGACAAGTTTTGTAGAATGGGTTTTCAAAAGGAAATGGTTTCAGCATAATGTGGATATAGCGATCACTACAATAATCGGAGGCGAATCTTTTCATGTGGGTACTGACGGTATATGCTGGAAAAGAAATGAAAATGTTTGAATTTGAAACTGAAAAACAGGCGAGAGAAGCTTTTGCTAAAACAAATGGCTGTAAAGTTCTTTCAGAAGTTGTGTATTATAATGATCCTCATTTAACATTAGTAGCTATATAATGAAAAAACAAGAGCTGATTTTATGCTCTTGTTTTTTTATAGATACTTGTATCTTCCGAAAAGAATAGAGTTGAAATAAAAAAAAATGTACGCTATGATATGGTAGTTACTTCTATTATTCTGATAGTTTAAAAGGTTCATATATATCAAACAGCAACAGTAAAGATGCCAAGAAGGCTTAATAGGGAAACTGGTGAAATGCCAGTACTGTCCCCGCAACTGTAAGTGTGGACGAACGAGTATAACCACTGTGAAAAAATCACGGGAAGGTTTTCAAGTAGAATGATACACAAGTCAGGAGACCTGTCTTTATTGTGAAGTTTCTATTTCTCCGGGGAGCGGGAAGGGAAACGTTGGCTTAAAGTGGCATTCGTGTACACTCTTATTCTGACGTTTTACCCGCTCGCATATTAGCGAAGTGGGTTTTTCTCATATCCTAAAACTACATATCGTGCAAAAAAGGTGCGCAATGTTCACATTGCGTTAAATGGGAAGTCTGGTGTAAAGCCAGCGCGGTACCCGCCACTGTGAAGAGGAGCTGATTGCATATGCCACTGTATTCGGGAAGGCGCAATCAAGTGATGAATCGAAGTCAGGAAACCAGCCTTTTTCTAATGCGAAGCTTACCCTACGGGATATAGGTGGAAGTGCAAAAACTTAGTTTGAATTTTCTGCGCCTCTATCATTGATAGAGGCGCTTTTTTTAGTAAAGGAGCGAATGAGTGTGACGACGTGGAACTTAAATGGAACAAAACATCACGTATTGATTTGTAATGGAAGCAGCTGTATGAGAAAAGGTGGAGAAGAAGCCACGCAGGCTATTCGAAATAAAGTGACGGAACTGGATTTGGATGAAACGGTTCATACAACGCGTACGCGCTGTAACGGACGATGCAAAGATGCTCCTGTAGCTATCGTCTATCCTTCAGGAGATTGGTACAAGCAGGTCACTGAAACCGTGGCTCACCGGATTGTCAAAGAGCATTTAGCAGGAGGCTGCAGTATAAAGGAATCGCTTATTTATGAATGTGATCAAAATGGTTTCGTTTCTCCGGAAAACAGTGACTCCATAGAAGGAATTGACAAAGTAAAAAGTAACGCATAAAGGAGGAGCTAGCATGAAAGGTAAACTGTTAGTTATTGGATTTGGGCCAGGAAGCTTTGAACATATTACACAGCGAGCAAGAGAAGCCATTCAAGAAAGTGATATGATCATCGGTTATAAAACCTATGTGGAACTAATTCAAGGACTGTTAACGAATCAGCAAATTATTAGTACGGGAATGACCGAAGAAGTAAGCCGTGCACAAGAAGCTGTAAAGCAAGCTGAAGCGGGCAAAACCGTAGCTGTCATTTCAAGCGGAGATGCAGGAGTATACGGAATGGCAGGCCTTGTGTATGAAGTGTTGATTGAAAAAGGCTGGAAAAAAGAAACGGGCGTAGAGATGGAAGTAATTCCTGGCATTTCGGCTATTAATTCATGCGCATCTCTCCTTGGAGCGCCCGTGATGCACGATGCTTGTACGATTAGTTTAAGTGACCACCTTACGCCTTGGGAGCTAATCGAAAAAAGAATTGAAGCAGCTGCACAAGCAGATTTCGTAGTGGCTTTTTACAACCCAAAAAGCGGAAGACGAACAAGACAAATTGTTGAAGCGCAAAGGATTCTATTAAAGTACCGTTCCCCTGATACGCCTGTTGGTCTTGTTAAAAGCGCTTATCGTGACCGTGAAGAAGTCGTAATGACCAACTTAAAAGACATGTTAAACCATGAAATAGGCATGCTGACTACCGTTGTTGTCGGAAATTCATCTACATTCTTTTACGACGATTTAATGATTACACCGCGAGGATATCAGCGGAAATATACCCTCAACCAAACGGAGCAGCCGCTAAGACCGCATCAGCGACTTCGAAAAGAAGCAGAACCATGGGCTCTCGATCAAGAAGAGACTGTAAAGCAAACAGCTTCAGCTATTGAAGCAGTTCAGAACACAAGAGAAGAAAAAGCAACTTCACGAGCTCTTGCAGAAGAAGCGCTTCAAGCAATTTTAGGTGAATCCACTTCTGCGGTCGTACACCAGCCAATCGAGTCTATCTTTGAAGTAGCAGTTAGTCCAGGACTTGCAAATAAGAAATTCACGCCTGTTCAAATGACAACACTAGCGGAAGTTGTTGGTGAAAAAGGTACGATGGAGTATACACCTGACCATCAAATTAAACTGCAAATTCCAACGGCCCAGCCGGATATAATCATTAAAAAGCTCCAAGCAGCTTCCTTTTTACTATCTCCGGTCGGAGACGTGTTCACAATCAAAGCGTGTGATTTTTGCGATGGAGAAAAAAGCGATGCTATTCCACATACGGAAGAATTACAAAAGCGCCTCGGGGGAATGGACATGCCAAAAGAGCTGAAGCTTGGTATCAATGGATGCGGTATGGCTTGTTACGGCGCTGTTCAAGAAGATATCGGCATTGTCTATAGAAAAGGTGCGTTTGATTTATTTTTAGGAGCTAAAACGGTTGGACGCAATGCGCATTCAGGTCAAATTGTGGCGGAAGGCATAGCACCCGATGACATTGTTGAAATAGTGGAGAACATTATCCATGAATATAAAGAAAAAGGTCATCCTAATGAGCGATTTCATAAATTCTTTAAGCGTGTGAAGAACGTTTATGGATTCGACTATCAAGATATAACACCAAAAATAAAAGTAGAACCAGCTCCGTGTGGAGATTAAAAAATAGGAGGACATTATATGAAATCAGTTTTATTTGTTGGTCATGGAAGCAGAGATCCTGAAGGGAACGATCAAATTCGCGAATTTATTTCGACTATGAAGCATGATTGGGACGCATCTATTTTAGTAGAAACGTGTTTTCTAGAGTTTGAACGTCCAAATGTAAGTCAAGGTATTGATACATGTGTGGCAAAGGGAGCACAAGATGTAGTTGTAATTCCAATTATGCTTTTGCCTGCTGGCCACTCTAAAATACATATTCCGGCGGCTATAGATGAAGCTAAGGAAAAATATCCACACGTAAACTTCGTATACGGACGTCCCATTGGCGTTCATGAGGAAGCCCTTGAAATTTTAAAAACGAGATTGCAAGAATCAGGAGAGAATTTAGAAACTCCAGCTGAAGACACGGCTGTTATTGTCTTAGGGCGAGGAGGAAGTGATCCTGATGCAAACAGTGATTTATATAAAATTACGCGCCTTCTTTGGGAAAAAACAAATTATAAAATCGTCGAAACTTCTTTTATGGGCGTGACCGCACCACTGATTGATGAAGGCGTGGAGCGATGTTTGAAATTGGGCGCTAAAAAAGTGGTTATTCTCCCGTATTTCTTATTTACAGGAGTATTAATTAAGCGATTAGAAGAAATGGTGAAGCAGTATAAAATGCAGCATGAAAACATTGAGTTTAAGCTAGCCGGCTATTTCGGTTTTCACCCAAAACTGCAGACAATTTTAAAAGAACGTGCTGAAGAAGGATTAGAAGGTGAAGTGAAAATGAACTGCGATACGTGTCAATATCGCCTCGGCATTATGGAGCATATTGATCACCACCATCATCACGATCATGACCATCATCACGATCATGACCATGATCACGGACACCATCACCACGATCACCATCACGACCATCAACACCGTGAAGATAAGGTCGGCGAGCTAAAATGATTTTATTGTTAGCCGGAACTAGCGATGCACGTGCATTAGCCGTGCAAGTGAAAAAAGCAGGTCATGAGGTTACGGCAACGGTTGTAACCGAAAACGCAGCTATCGAATTACAGCGTGCAGAAGTGAAAGTGAAAATTGGACGTCTCACAAAAGAAGATATGACGGATTTTGTAAACGAACATCGTGTAAAAGCTATTGTGGATGCAAGTCATCCTTTTGCGGAAGAAGCATCTAAAAATGCTATCGGTGCGGCTGCTGAAACAGCGATTCCTTACATACGCTATGAGCGGGCTTCGCAGGCTTTTACCTATGATAATATGACGATGGTTTCTACGTATGAAGAAGCAGCAGAAGTAGCAGCTGAGAAAAAAGGAGTTATTATGCTGACAACAGGCAGCAAGACGCTGCAGGTTTTTACAGAAAAGCTGCTTCCTCTTTCAGATGTACGGCTTGTTGCTCGTATGCTTCCAAGGCTGGATAATATGGAAAAGTGCCAGCAATTAGGATTTTCGCAAAAAAATATCATTGCTATTCAAGGGCCGTTTACAAAAGAGTTTGATCGAGCGCTGTATAAGCAATACGGAGTGACAGTCATGGTCACAAAAGAAAGCGGAAAAGTTGGATCTGTGGATGAAAAAGTGGAAGCAGCTAAAGAGTTAGGCTTAGATATTATTATGATTGGGCGACCGAAAATTGAGTATGGGACCGTGTATTCCACGTTTGAAGAAGTGGTTCATGCTTTAGTAAACCAAACTAGGAGTTGATTGAGATGGATTTTCGTACAGAATTTAAACCGTTAACTGTTCAGCCTCAGCAAATTGAAGGAAAAAGTTTTGAAATGATTACAGAAGAGCTTGGGCCTCATCCGTTTACAGACGAACAGTACCCAATTGTTCAGCGCGTAATTCATGCGTCTGCAGACTTTGAGCTTGGACGCAGCATGCTGTTTCATCCGGATGCGATTCAAGCAGGAATTAAAGCCATTCGCAGCGGCAAGCAAGTGGTTGCAGATGTACAAATGGTGCAAGTAGGAACAAACAAGCAGCGAATTGAAAAACACGGCGGTGAAATCAAAGTTTATATTTCAGATCCGGACGTAATGGAAGAAGCAAAGCGCTTAAATACAACGCGTGCAATTATTTCTATGCGAAAAGCCATCAAAGAAGCAGACGGAGGAATTTTTGCAATTGGGAACGCACCCACAGCTTTACTTGAATTAATTCGTTTGATTAAAGAAGGAGAAGCGAAGCCTGGGCTTGTTATTGGTCTGCCGGTAGGATTTGTTTCAGCAGCTGAATCTAAAGAAGAACTTGCAAAACTTGACGTGCCGTTTATTACAAACATCGGGCGAAAAGGCGGCAGTACGGTAACGGTTGCTGCATTAAATGCAATTTCAATTCTTGCAGATCAGGTGTAACGCATGAAGGAAGTACCAAAAGAACCTAAGAAACTCAGAGAAGGCTATACGACGGGCGCTTGTGCAACGGCAGCTACGAGAGCAGCTCTGCTTACGCTAATTTCAGGAGAAGTGCAAGATGAGTCAACGATTTACTTACCTGTCGGCCGCTTTGCTACATTTCATCTTGAAGAATGCGAGTACCGCACAAGCAGCGCTGTAGCTAGCATCATTAAAGATGCTGGAGACGATCCCGATGCCACGCACGGAGCGCTGATTATTTCTGAAGTTTCGTGGTGTAATGGTGCAGACATTATCATTGATGGAGGAGTGGGAGTAGGGCGTGTGACAAAGCCCGGCCTCCCAGTTCCTGTCGGTGAGGCAGCCATTAACCCTGTTCCAAGAAAGATGCTGAAAGAAACGGCTGAGCAGCTTCTAGCTGAATACAATATACAAAAAGGCGTTAAGATTGTCATCTCGGTTCCTGAAGGAGAAGAAATGGCGAAAAAGACATTAAATGCGCGTCTAGGTATTTTAGGAGGCATTTCGATACTGGGGACGCGGGGGATTGTCGTTCCGTTCTCAACAGCTGCTTATAAAGCAAGTATCGTGCAGGCCATCAGCGTTGCTAAAGCGAGTAATTGTGAGCACGTTGTCATTACGACAGGGGGCCGAAGCGAAAAGTATGGAATGAAACAGTTCCCTGAACTTCCGGAAGAAGCATTTATCGAAATGGGAGATTTTGTTGGATTTACTTTAAAACAATGTAAAAAGCAAGGAATGAAAAAAGTGTCGCTCGTAGGCATGATGGGAAAGTTTTCAAAAGTCGCGCAAGGCGTTATGATGGTTCATTCAAAAAGTGCACCCATTGATTTTAATTTTTTAGCAAAAGCGGCTTCTGAGTCAGGCGCTTCTGCTGAACTGGTAGAAGAAATAAAAGGTGCAAACACAGCTTCTCAAGTGGGAGATTTAATGACGCAAAGCGGTCATCATCAGTTTTTTGAAAAACTGTGCGAGTACTGCTGTTTATCAGCATTAAAGGAAGTAGGGGACGGAATCGATGTCGATACGTCTCTTTACACATTAAAAGGAGATTTTTTAGGACAGGCGGTGCAACATGGCAATTAAAATTATTGGAATTGGTGACGATGGGAAGTTAAGTTTGCTTCCTATGTATGAACAGTGGGTGTATGAAAGTGATGTGCTAATTGGAGGAAAGCGTCAACTGGATTTTTTTCAAGATTTCGAAGGAGAAAAAGTAGCGATTGAAGGGGGGCTTTCTCCTCTTGTTGAACGTTTAAAAAACGAAGAAGGAAATGCGGTTGTGTTAGCCTCAGGCGACCCGTTATTTTACGGAATTGGGAGCTATCTTTCTACGAAGCTAGACGTTGAAATATATCCTTATTTAAGTTCTATTCAGCTTGCATTCTCACGTCTAAAAGAGCGATGGCAAGACGCTTATTTTACAAGCGTGCACGGCAGAAGCATGAAGGGACTGGCTCAGCGAATTGACGGCTATAAAAAAGTGGCGATTTTAACCGATGAGCAAAATTCTCCTAGTGCTCTGGCAAACTACTTATTATCATTCGGCATGACAGAATACAAGATGTTTGTGGCAGAGAACCTAGGTGGAGAAACGGAGCGCTGTCAGCTGCTTTCGCTGGAAGAGGCGGCGAATCAACTCTTTTCTCCGCTTAATGTCGTGATATTAAAGCAGGTAGAAAAGAGCCCAGTCTGGCCTCTTGGAATAGAGGACGATGAATTTATTCAACGCAAGCCGGACAAAGGACTTATTACCAAAAAAGAAGTTCGTACACTTAGTATTAGCGCCCTGCAGCTAAAGAGAGACAGCGTCGTATGGGATATCGGAACATGTACGGGTTCAGTCGCAATTGAAGCGGCTAAAATTGCGCGTGAAGGACAAATTTTTGCCGTGGAAAAAAATGAAGCAGACTTAGAAAACTGCAGGGAAAATCTAGCGAAATTTCGAGTAGATGCCCACACTGTGCACGGAAAAGCACCGGAAGGACTCAATGAGTTTGCTGATCCTGATGCGGTGTTTATTGGAGGTACAGCAGGAGGCATGGAAACAATTTTAGATGTTTGCTGCAGTCGATTAAATTCAGGAGGGCGCATCGTATTAAATGCCGTAACGATTGAAAATTTAGCAGAAGCGATGAAAGCTTTTAAAGAACGAGGCTTTGAGACTGCTGTTACCCTTGCACAAATTTCGAGAAGCAAGCCCATTTTACATTTAACGCGATTTGACGCTTTAAACCCCATTTATATTATTACAGCCAGAAGAGGAGAATGAATATGATTGGAACATTGTACGGACTTGGAGTTGGACCGGGAGATCCAGAACTTATTACAGTAAAAGCATTTCGTAAATTAAAAGAATCACCTGTTATTGCGTATCCTAAAAAGCAAAAAGGAAGCAAAAGCTATGCCCAAAAAATTATTGATGTCTATTTCAGTGCAAATGAAAAAGATATGCTTGGCCTTGTGTTTCCAATGACAAAAGATCCTGCTATTTTGGAAAGAAAATGGACCGAAACGGTAGAACGAGTATGGGAAAAGCTCGAGGAAGGAAAAGATGTAGCATTTGTCACAGAGGGCGACCCTATGCTTTACAGTACGTTTATTCACATGATGCGCCTGATGCAAGAACGTCACCCTGAAGCTCCGATTCAAGTAATTCCTGGTATTTCATCCATTAATGGAGCTGCATCTCGTTTAGGTATTCCGTTAGCAGACGGTGATGAACACGTAGCAATTGTTCCTGCTCGTGAAGATTATGAAACAATGAAAAAAGTATTAATGGAAAACGACTGCGTCATTTTTATTAAAGTGGCCAAAGTCATCGATTTTATGGTTGGTCTTTTAAAAGAGCTTGATCTGCTTGAAAAAGCGTCAGTGGTGACAAAAGTAACGTCAGATGAAGAAATTATCTGGAAAGCTTCAGAACTAGAAGGAGCCGATTTACAATACTTAACGCTAATGGTGGTGAGAAAATGAAGTTATACATAATCGGAGCTGGACCCGGAGATCCAGATTTAATTACCGTAAAAGGCTTAAAATTACTTCAGCAAGCAGATGTTGTCTTGTACGCTGACTCACTGGTAAGTCAAGAGCTAGTTGCTAAGTCTAAACCAGGAGCTGAAGTGTTAAAAACAGCGGGTATGCATTTAGAAGAAATGGTCGGTACGATGCTTGATCGCATGCGTGAAGGAAAAATGGTTGTAAGAGTTCATACCGGAGATCCTGCTATGTACGGAGCCATTATGGAACAAATGGTACTTTTAAAAAGAGAAGGCGTTGATATTGAAATCGTTCCGGGCGTCAGCTCCGTATTCGCTGCTGCAGCAGCGGCTGAGGCAGAATTAACCATTCCAGATTTGACTCAAACGGTTATTTTAACTCGTGCTGAAGGAAGAACGCCTGTGCCTGAGTTTGAAAAATTAACCGATTTAGCAAAACATAAATGTACGATTGCGTTATTTTTAAGCGCGACGCTCACAAAAAAAGTAATGAAAGAATTTATAAACGCCGGTTGGAGTGAGGATACGCCGATTGTAGTAGTCTATAAAGCAACGTGGCCAGATGAAAAAATTGTTCGCACAACGGTAAAAGACCTCGATGACGCTATGCGAACAAACGGCATTCGCAAGCAGGCGATGATTTTGGCAGGCTGGGCACTTGATCCACACATTCATGACAAAGATTATCGTTCAAAACTTTATGATAAAACATTTACCCATGGCTTTCGAAGAGGAGTGAAGTCGGAATGATTCAACTCCAAGAAGGAAGAAAAGCCCTCATTACACAGCGCGGGGATTATGCTGTCGTGGCCATCACGAAGCACGGCGTAGAAATTGCAAGAAATCTAGGCCGCACTTTTCAGCAGTCTGATGTGTATTACATGAGCAAGTTTGAAAAAGGAGACGAACAAGAGCAGAACATTCAGCTGTTTTCAGGAAGCGTTCGGATGCTTTTGCCTTCTCTTTTTGAATCATATAAAGGACTTATTATTATTATCTCACTGGGAGCAGTTGTACGTATGATTGCACCTATTTTAAAAGATAAGAAAACGGATCCTGCGGTTGTTGTCATTGATGATAAAGGCGAAAATGTCATCAGCGTGCTTTCAGGTCATATCGGAGGAGCAAATGAGCTTACGCGTGAAGTTGCGGCAGCTCTTGAAGCTCATCCTGTTATTACAACAGCATCCGATGTGCAAAAAACAATTCCGGTTGATTTATTTGGTAAGCGCTTTGGATGGGTGTGGGAATCAGCAGAAAAACTAACGCCTGTCAGCGCTTCTGTGGTGAATGAAGAAGAAATAGCAGTGGTTCAAGAATCAGGTGAAAAGAACTGGTGGCATTATGAGCACCCTGTTCCAGTTAACATTAAAACATATTCATCGATTCAGACAGCTCTTGAAGCATCGCCACATGCTGCTTTGGTCGTAACGCATCGCAATTTAAAAAAAGAGGAAGAAGCAATCTTAGAAAACGGTGTTCTTTACCGGCCAAAAGTATTAGCGATTGGGATGGGATGCAATCGAGGGACAAGTACAGCTGAAATTGAAACCGTTATTGAAAAAACGCTTGCTGAACTTCAGTTTTCAATGAAAAGTGTAAAAGCATTATGTACAATAGAGTTAAAGAAAGATGAAGAAGGGCTGTTAGAAGTGGCGTCTAAGTACGGCTGGGAGTTTGTCTATTATTTGCCCCAAGAGCTAAACAGCATAAGTATCCAACAGCCTTCAGATACTGTCTTTAAATATACAGGTGCATATGGCGTTAGTGAACCTGCTGCTATGTTATACAGCGGTGCTGATAAGCTTGAACTTGTGAAGAAAAAGTCAGGGAATGTAACCATTTCAGTGGCACTTATTCCATATGACTAAAGGAGAGAACAACATGTCAAACAGAAGACTCGTCATTGCCGGTACCGGAAGTGGCGTAGGGAAAACAACCCTTACAATCGGGCTGATGGCAGCATTAAGACAAGCCGGTTACAGAGTTCAAGGGTTTAAATGCGGACCCGATTATATTGATCCAACGTATCATACGGCTGTTACAGAACGAACGTCTCGAAATATAGACAGCTGGATGCTTGAACACGATATGGTTAGAGAAATTGTCGCTCGTACTAGTGAAGATGCTGATATTTCCATCATGGAAGGAGTTATGGGATTTTTCGATGGGAAAAATCCGTTAACGAATGAAGGAACAACAGCAGAAATCAGCTTAATCACCAATAGCCCTGTCCTTTTAGTTGTCAACTGTGCTAGTATGGCTAGAAGTGCAGCGGCGATTGTAAAAGGGTTTCAGCAATTTTTACCCGAAGCGAACATCGTCGGGGTGATTGCTAACCGGGTTGGAAGTGAAGGACATTATAAACTTGTTAAGGCAGCGATTGAGCAGGAATGTCATATCCCTGTAGTAGGCTACTTGAAAAGAAACGATGATCTTACGATTCCTGAACGTCACCTCGGGCTCATTCCGTCGATTGAACGAGGAGAGTTAACACCGTTTTTTGAACAGTTAGGAAAGCTTGTTCATGATACAATTGATATCGAAAAAGTATATGAACTGGCTTTAGCTCCTAAAATAGAAATTAATGATCCTATCTTTACAAAGCCGTCCGTACCTCAAGTGAAAATTGCTGTAGCGAGAGATGCGGCTTTTAACTTTTATTATGAAGAAAATTTCGAATTGTTAAAAGCTTACGGAGCAGAGCTTGTAGAATTTTCGCCTTTAAAAGGAGAAACGGTTCCGCAAGATGCTGACGGTCTTTATATAGGAGGCGGATTTCCAGAAGAATTTGCTGAAACGCTGGCTCAGCAAATCGACGTTAAAAATTCTGTTCGAGCAGCCATCCAAAAAGGAATTCCTACGCTTGCTGAGTGCGGAGGCTTTATGTTCTTAACAGATGCTATTGTCACAACAGATGATACATGCCATGAAATGGTGGGGCTTATTCCCGGACAAGTAAGAATGCAGACAAAATTAGCTGCTTTAGGATACCGAGAAGTGACGGGAAAGCCGGGGAATTTTTTATTTAAAGGCGATATACGAGCTAAAGGCCATGAATTTCATTATTCAACCTTTCATTCAGAGAAAGAGTTTTCGCCTGCCTATGATACAAAAGGGATGCGAGGAATGAAAGAAGAAGGCTATATGAACAATAATTTAATTGCCGGCTATACGCACTTTCATTTCGGCTCTTCTACGGAGATGGTAGAAAACTGGGTGGAACAGTGTAAAGCGGTAAAAAAAGAAAGAAGAGATGCCGTGTGACAGTTGGAAAAGTATATTTAGTAGGAGCCGGACCAGGAGATCCGAAGCTAATAACCGTATATGGAATGGAGTGTATTCAAGAAGCAGATGTTATTTTATATGACCGCTTAGCCAACGAACAGTTGTTAAACTATGCTAAAAAAGATGCGGAGCTTATTTTTTGCGGGAAATTACCGGGCAAGCACGGAGTCATCCAAGATCGTATCCACGAACTGCTTGTTGAAAAAGCACTTCAAGGAAAAGTAGTGACGCGCTTAAAAGGAGGCGATCCTTTTGTGTTTGGCCGCGGAGCAGAGGAAGCTGAAGTACTTGCTACTCAAGGAATTCCTTACGAAGTCGTTCCTGGTATCACCTCAGGAATTGCAGCTCCAGCTTATGCAGGAATTCCGGTTACCCATAGAGATCATGCCACTTCTTTTGCGATTGTAACGGGTCATGGAAGAGAAGAAAAAGGAAAAGATTATTTAAACTGGTCAGCGCTTGCTCAAGGAATAGATACAATTGCGTTTTATATGGGTGTTGGAAATTTACCTCATATATGCAAGCAGTTGATGGACCATGGACGAGATAAACATACGCCAGTAGCGCTTGTCCAATGGGGAACGACGAAGTATCAGCGCACCGTAACGGGAACGCTTGCCACAATCGAAGAAATAGCAAAAAAAGCAGAAATTGCTCATCCTGCCATCGTGCTTGTAGGTGAAGTAGTGACAATTAGAGAAAAAATAAAATGGTTCGAAGAAAGAGCGGAAAATATTCTGCTTTAATGTTAAAAGGAGGAGACAATATGACGATTATCTCACAGCTAAAAGAACGAAGAGCGATACGAGATCATGAAGCACGTGAAGTGGAGCAAGAGAAAATCGAACAGCTGCTTGAAGCAGCGACGTGGGCTCCAAATGACCGAATGAGAGAGCCTTGGAGCTTTTATGTGATTCAAGGAGAAGCAAAAAAGAAGTATGAAGAACTGGCTGAAGCTTATTTAAAGGAGCGCTTTCCTACAAAGCCTCATTTAGTAGAAAGTTCGTTAAAAGCAGTAAAAAATACGCCTGTACATATCGTCGTAACAGCTGACATAGTTGAAGGAGACGAAGAAGCCACTGAAGACAACAAATATGCGGTTTCATGCGCGATTCATTCCATGTGGCTAGCAGCTAAAGAACTAGGTCTTGGATTCGTTTGGAGAACAAGAGGCGTTGGTCTTGTTCGAGACGAGAGGCTGTATGAGTTTATCGGCAAGCCTTCAGGTAAAGTCGTAGTAGGAAACGTATTTCTAGGCTATCCAAATGAAGAGTCTCTTACAAAAATGAAAGAGCCTGCTAGAACACCGTTTACAGAAAAAACAACATGGCTGTAAACTGAAATTCTAAGAAAAAGAGGTTTTTAGATTGAAAGACAAACGGGGTCTTACGTTAATTTATACCGGAGACGGTAAAGGAAAAACAACCGCTGCTTTAGGTCTTGCGTTGCGCGCTACGGGACGCGGACAAAAAGTATTAATGATTCAATTTATTAAATCTCCTCAGCGTACATATGGCGAAAAGCTGATGTTTGACAGAATAGGAATTGAAATGATTCAAACAGGAGTGGGCTTTACGTGGACAAAAACACCGCCTGAACATCGCGAAGCTTTGCAAAAAGCTTGGGCGCTAACGAAGGAAAAAGTCTTCTCGAACGAATATGATGTAGTTATTTTGGACGAGTTAAATAATGCACTGGCTATCGAGAAATTTCCTATTGATGATGTGCTACCGCTACACGAAGTAATTGACCTTATTCAAAAGCGCCCTGAGCATATGCATTTGGTCATTACCGGGCGTTCTGCCAAAAAAGAAGTGATGGATGCAGCAGATCTTGTGACGGAAATGAAGCCTCATAAACATTATTATGATGAAGGAATTCCTGCTGTAAAAGGAATTGAATTTTAAAAAGCCCTCAGTGAAGAGGGCTTTTTTTATTGAGCAGGGGCATCTACTTTTTCAGCTTGCCAGTAAAATTGGCTAATGACATCAGACAGTGCTTTTGCTGTGTTGGTTAACTCGTCAAAGTTATTATCAACTCCGCCCACTTCAATTAAAATCGCATTTTTAGAAACATCTTGGTTATATACACCGTTACCGCTGGATTTGTTTTTGCCAATAACTCCGCGGCTTAACCCAGGATATTTCTTTTCAAGACCTTCATGAAGCGCTTTTGCCATCTTTAAGTTTTGTTCAAAATTTTGATTCGCTTTCCCTAAAACAAACACAACTTTTGCATACGATTTATTGTTAATCTTAATGGTTGTATTATCTTTTCGAAGCGAATCTCGGTGCAAATCGATAAAGTAAGTTAAATCTCTATTCTCAGTCATCGCCGTTTCAATTACTGTACGAGACATGGCATACGATTGGTTGGTGTTCCAACCTTTTTCTTTTAATTTCTGTCCAATATTGGTTTGATCTACTTCTGTTCCAATTCCCTGAGCCTCTAAATCTTTTCCTAGCATATTTGCGACTATATTAATATTGGTTTTGCTATCTACAGCTTTATTAGCATCTGGATCACCTTCAAGTCCTAACAGAGGCAAGTAAGATTCCCAGCTGTGCGTATGATAAATATAAAATACCTTTTTTCCGCCAGTTGTATTATTATTTGGAGCATTCGTACCATTGTTTTCTTTAGGTTGCTGAACTTTTGTAGTAGAATTTCTTTCTTTTAGCGTTTCATCTAACGGCGGTGCAGATTCTCTAGGGAAGTTTGTGAAATTTGTGCCTTCACCGGCGATGATAATATTGGAGTCATAAATACTGAATCCAGGAAGTTCTGAACCAAACAAGCTTCTCGCGTCTTCTGCTCGAATACTTGTTGATAACTCTAGCAGTGTAGAAGAAAGACCTGGAGGCGAGTAATTTTTATCAAAAGCCGTTGAAAAATGATGATTTTCCTGGCTCATCAAATAATAAAGGCTTTCTGCTTTATGCCTCGATAACGTTTGATAGACAATAGAAGAATTGAACTGTTCTTTAAATGCTGAGTAGCTCACTAGAACAATGATAGATGATGTCATTAAAACAATGGATAAAATAACAAGAACCATCTTATATGTTAACACTACAAAATTGGCGCGATTACTAGATTTCAATGGCGAAATCTCCTCTCTATGTCAGCATCAGGCTAATAGGTATGAAGGACTTTGCTAATCTAGTAATGATTATATGAATGGAGACTTCTAATTATGATAAGCATTTAATAGAGAAAGTAGTCTTCAAAATCAAAAAAGAAGAATCACGCGAGATATAATCTCATATTCTCCGTGATTCTTCTTCAAATAGACGTCGGATGGCTTCGCCTTTTGGAGTGAGGCTGAATCCTTTTTTCTCTTTTTTTAGCAGCTGATAGTTTTGTAATTCTTGTAAATACGTAACGATGCGCTTGCGCTTTACGGAACTTAACAATCCAAATGCGGGTATTTTATCGAGCTCTTTTTGACGAATGCTGTTAGTAGAAACACCTTCTAAAATTTGTACGTAACTCTGCTGAGTTTCCGTGTTCTTTAAGGTATCTATAAGTGTTAGTAACTGTAGCATTTGGTTTGAATCAAAAGTTATTTGACCGATTTTTAGCGGAGTCGAAAGCAGATCCTGACGCTCCTTATGAAGTTCATTTTCTATCTTAGCGCTTATTTCTGTCAGTTTCTTTTCTATTTCGTTTGGATCCATACAACATGTAAATTTGTTTGTTTCCTGCAGCAGGGTGACATCTGGAAAATTCCATTGTGAAAACCATTGAATGGAACCAACTTCGAGCTTTGCATTCGGTGTTTTTACTTGTAATACCTTTTGAATGAAGGAAAGAAAGGGATCGTTTTCCTGTAAAACTTGTCTTTGATTAAGTTGATAAGTGGTTAGGCTGCACAATTTGTCTTGGATTTCTTTGATGTGCACTTCATGATGCTTTAAAAGACTTTTCCATTTAAAAAAGACCAGTAGTTTTTGAATCACTTCTTCATTTTCATCTATAATCTCTTCGAACTGCCGCTGAGTTGTAGCTAAGCGTTTCGCTGCTAGCACTACATTATACTCATCATCGAGTGAAATAGCATCATTTGCAACATCATATGTTACGGCGAGACCTCTGTTTTCTGAAGTTAAGCGAATGATCTCTTTTTCTCCGTGAACAGTTAATACCGTATCTTCCGTATCTGAAAATCCTCTCTCAAAGGCGGTGTAAGGAAGAGATCGAAAAGGTCTCATAATGATTTCAATCCGATTGCGCCAAAAAGCAATTTGCTCAGGGTTTTTCATAATAAAAAGCAAAGGTGATTTTTTTGATTGTTCAATTGCTTCAATCACATCTGCATTTCGATGATAAAGGGAAATGAGCGGATGTTTGAAGAAACACTTATTAATATGTTGAATCCATTCTTCTTTGGAAGAATCATGTATCCTAGCGCAAAACATGTAATCTTTCATAATACTTCCGAGGTAGTTTTCCAACTCATTTTTAGTTAAAACCGTAAAATCTTGAGAATAAAACTCATCATGATGAATAGGAATGCCGCGATTCTTATTATATTCTTTCCATAGAAATGAAGTTGGTTTCCAAAAGTGAGGATAAACGTCTTCATTTTTATCAATTGCGACGGGAAAACCGCCCCTATGACTTCCATATAAGAACGTTTGAAAAAGGACTATATCTTCTTGAGATAACTCATTCATTGCTCGCTCAAAGTAGTCATTTAAACGTCCAAGTAGCCCTTTAGTATGTTTACTTCCTACGGACCGAATCGATTTATTTTTGCGTCCGAGCGGAAGGAATGTTAAGTGGTTGTAAGCTGTAAAATCAACAGGCAAATTTTCTGGTAAAGTCATTTGTCTAACTCCTTTCATTTATTGAGTATTCTACCTATTAAAGAAGAGAAGAAAAAGTTTTAGTGTGTCTTGAATATAAGAGTTATTTTTTAAAATTTTCTGTTAATTAATCTGTAGAAATCAAGAAAAGGGATTCAAAGTAATTTTGAATGGGTATAGTAATAAAAATTTTGACACATATTATCGAATATATATGAATGTTGTCAAAAAAAACAACAAAAGTGATGATTCATCCAAAGGAGGAAGCTTATGGAGAATAAAGGTCCGTTTAAAAAGACGATATCCCTATTAGATTTAACATTGATTGGATTAGGGGCTATTTTTGGCTCCGCTTGGCTGTTTGCCGTTAGCAATGTCGCTACGCAAGCCGGTCCTGCAGGAAGTTTTTCTTGGGTTATTGGTGGAGTTATTATTTTATTAATAGGCCTTGTATACGCTGAGCTAGGGGCTGCCTTGCCTCGTACAGGAGGAATTATTCGATATCCTGTTTATTCACACGGTCATCTTGTAGGCTATATGATTTCATTTATTACTATTGTAGCGTACACTAGCCTAATCGCTATCGAAGTAACAGCTGTGAGACAGTATGTGGCCTACTGGTTTCCAGGTTTAACAAAATCTGGATCTGATTCACCGACGATATCTGGATGGATTCTACAATTTGTGTTGCTTTGCTTATTCTTTTTACTCAATTACTGGAGTGTAAAAGCATTTGCGAAATCGAATATTATTATTTCTATTTTTAAATATTTTGTGCCGCTTACAGTAATCGTAACGCTGGCATTTTATTTTAAGTCAGGAAACTTTACGATGGGAGAGTTTGCTCCCGGGGGGTTTGATGGTATCCAGGCCGCCATTGCCACAGGCGGGGTTATGTTTGCCTACTTAGGCCTTCATCCAATTGTATCGGTAGCTGGAGAGGTGAAAAATCCTCAGCGTAATATTCCAATTGCTCTTGTGATTTGTATCATTCTAGCAGCTCTCATTTATACTGCTCTACAAGTATTATTTATCGGAGCTATTCCATCTGACATGATTAAAGGCGGTTGGTCCGGCATTCAAGATAAATTCTCACTGCCATTTAAAGACATCGCTGTTGTTCTTGGTCTTGGGTGGCTAGCAACACTTGTTATTTTAGACGCCATTTTATCACCAGGTGGTAACGGTAATATTTTTATGAATACAACATCTAGACTTATCTATGCTTGGTCTCGTAACGGTACGCTATTTAAAACGTTTGCTCATGTGGATAAAAAAACAGGGATTCCTCGATCATCTCTATGGCTTTCATTAGGACTTTCGATTTTTTGGACACTGCCATTTCCTTCATGGAATGCACTCGTAAACGTATGCTCTGTTGCGCTTATTCTTTCTTACGCAATTGCACCAATTTCATCAGCGGCCTTTATGGTGAACGCAAAAGATTTGGAAAAGCCTTTTAAATTAAGAGGAATGAGTATAATTGGTCCATTATCCTTTATTTTTGCTTCCTTTATTGTCTACTGGTCAGGATGGAAGACTATTTCATGGCTGTTAACTTCTCAATTGGTTATGTTTGTTATATATTTGATTTTTGCTAAATATGTGCCTAAAAACGAAGTAAGTCTTCGTCAGCAGATTAAATCAACTTGGTGGTTAGTTTCTTATTATATCATCATGCTCTTTATTTCTTATATTGGTTCGTTCGGCGGAGGAAAGGGTTTGATCGATACGCCTGTAGACTTAATTATCATAGCGGTCGTATCTCTTGGGATTTATTATTGGGCTAAATATACGGGCCTTCCAAAAGCGCTTATTGATTACGATCACCATCCTGAACAGGAAGAAAAAGCACCTGTATAACCTGTAAAGCAGCGATATTCGCTGCTTTTTTCTATGTTATTTGAACATGAATTTCTAAAGTTTGTCGTATAATTTAGTAGGAAAGAAGGAATTAGCACATTATTGTTTAATTAATGTAATGTAACCGTTTTAAATCCAACGCTTGGAGGAAGAGTATGATTGAAAAAATAATAAATTCACTTCGAAAGCGGCTGTGGGAAAACAATAATGTTATAGAAGTGTGTAAAAATGAAGGAGAAGTATACAGAACCACTTGTACTTTTTTTGATGGAGTAAGCAAGAATCAACTGAATGTTTTTGAAGAAGAAATGCATGTATCACTTCCTGAAGACTACAAGCAGTTTTTGCAGCTAACAAATGGGTGTAATTTGTTCATTGATGCTGACAAAAAAATAGCAGGGAATCTTTATAGCTTAGAAGATGTAAGAGAAACAGCTTATAAAAGTCAGAGTCTCTATATGACAATTGGGTCTGTTGGAGAAGAAGAGATTATCATTGACTCCAAAAAATCAGCGCACCCTGCATATATAATAGTAAAAAAGCGGAACGCATCGTTTCAAGATGCACATGTATTACATATGAATTTTCAGAAATGGCTGGATTGTTTTATAGTGAGTCAAGGGAATTGTTTTTGGCACTGGAATGAGCTTTGTAATAAAGTTCATTCAACGGACAAAAAGACGACGGCTCAATAATATTATCTTCTCGAACTTAAAAGCAGAGCGTATAATCGTTCTGCTTTTTGTATAGTCATTATAAGCTAGAACAGCGCAGCGATTCTAAAAGGTTATGAGTATGATTGTATAGAAATTGTCTAATGTCTGAGTTGTTGATAAGTTTGGTCCTAAAGCATTAGTCACTCCAGGTCTTGTGCTCGTTATCCTATCTCTTGTACTTTTTAGTCAACTCGCTGCTTCTACGAGTGTAGCTTATGTTGTTGCGCTACACGTGATGATGTTGATTGGTACTTCTATGGTGACGATGCCTGCACAGACTACCGGGTTAAATCAGCTCCCTAAGCAGCTGTATCCTCATGGCACAGCAATAATGAATACATTACACCAAGTGTCCGGAGCAATTGGAACTGCGCTATTTGTCAGTATTATGTCTTCTGGAAAAGAGAGTTACGTAAAAGGGGTAAATGAACCAAATACAGCTTTAGCAAAAGTGAATGGACTGATTTCCGGATTGCAGCAAGCATTTTTTATTGCTACTATCGTTGGAGTGATTGCCCACGTCTTATCTTTTTTTCTAAAACGAACTCAAGCTCCAGAAAATTCTTCGACAGGAGTTCCTATCACATAAACGAGCACACTAGTGTGCTCGTTTATTTATATAGAAGGAAGACGTTCCCAACCGTATGCTTCGTCTTCAACTTTAGTTTCTCCAAACTGACTTGTGCGATTCAAGATTTTTTTGCCGCCTGATTTTTTATAAAACTGAACGGCTTTCTTATTTTTCTTCATAGCCCAAATAATCATAGACGTATATTGCTGATCAGCAAATTCTTTTACTGAATGAGAAAATAGAAGGTGACCAATTCCTTGGTTTTGCACTTCCTTGCAAACGTATAGCGCGTATATTTCAGCACAGGACAAATGAGGCTTACCTGCTGAAAAGCCGACAATCTTTCCTCGTTCATCGATAGCGAGCAAGATAAAATGAGAAGGCTCGGTAAGAAAAAGGGACCATTTTTCTGTACTTTGTTTATAAGATAAGCTTTTTAAATAAGCATCAGGTACTAATCCTTTGTATGTAATGCGCCAGCTGTCAACGTACAGACGGGCAACAGAAGGGATGTGAGAGGAAGTAGCTTTAATAATTTTCATTAAAAAATCTCCTTTTTAAAAATATTAAGGCATATAGTATACCTTTCAGCCTAAGAATATTATGAAAAATAGATCATAATTTTCCAGTAATTCATAAAATGGTAAAAAAGGTGGTGTTCATTCTCACTCTATCACGGTAAAGTGAGAATATACATTTGTTTTGTTGTTTTAATTTTTGCTATATGTATAATGTCTAACGATCTATTTGTTATTCACCTTTACTAGTCTATCAAATAGTTTTGTTAAAGCCAAAGGGGCATAGGGTAAGTAATGTCAATTCAGCTGCGTTTTATTTTAACGTATATCAGTATTGTGTTTGTCTTTATTATTTTGCTTTTTTTATCGGGCTTTCTCATTTTCTTCTCCATTACTGGAGACGCCGATTTTGTAAGAAAACTGTACAGTCACTCCTATGAGTATAAATTGTTAACGCCAGAAGAAGAAAATGCATTCTTAGATTTAAAGTTATTGAGTGAAGAAAAACCGGAGCAGCTGCTGCGGCCGGAGACGGTTAAAAAATATGAATTTGAAAATATTGATATTGTGATTCAAAAAAATACAGAGGTTGTATATGCTTCAGAATCCATTAAAGGAGAAAACCTCCGTAAATACTTGCCAAAGCATCAAAAAAGTAAAGGAAATCATTCGTATCAGCAGGACATGCTGCGCATAGGCAAGCAGTACTTTACATATATCAACCTTGATTTTCCTTTCTTAAATCAAGAAAAAGGAAGCATTTACGTTTTGCGAAAAATCAGCCCTTATGTAGGCATTATTAATCGAATTTTCCCTTTTTTAATCTTTCTACTATTAATTTTAGTAATTGTGATTATTGGATTTTTAAACTATCTTGTTTCAAGAAGCATTATTAAACCCATTCGTGAATTAAAAGAAGCGGCTGAAAAAATAAAACAAGGTGATCTTCACTTTGAGATCTCTGCTAATTCAAAGGATGAAATAGGCGAATTAACGCAAGCTTTTGAAGAAATGAGGCAAAAACTAAAATCTTCTGTTGAACTGCAAATTCAATATGAAGATAATCGAAAGCAGCTGCTTTCAAGTATTTCACACGATTTACGAACTCCTATTACTTCCATTGTAGGATATGTAGAAGGAATTCAAGATGGAGTAGCTAATACGCCAGATAAGCTTTCTAAATATTTGTTAACGATTTCAACGAAAGCAAAAGACATGAATGCGTTAATCGATGAGCTGTTTTTATTTTCTAAATTGGATTTGCACGAAATTCCATTTGTGTTTAAAAAACTTAATATTTCTGCATTTATGGAAAGTTATGTGCAAGAGCTTCAGTTTGAAATGAGCGAACATGATATTGATGTTTTATTTTCTAATGATTCTCTAACGACGCTGTATGCAAAGGCAGATGCTGAGCAGCTGCGAAGAGTTTTAATAAATTTAACAACCAACAGCATTAAATTTATGGATAAAGAAAGAAGAAGAATCGATATCGTTCTTTCTGCTACCGAAAGTGAACTCATTATTGAAGTGAAAGACAATGGCGCAGGGATTTCATCGGAAGCATTAGCGCATATTTTTGACCGGTTTTATCGAGCAGAACAGTCCCGCAATAGCAATACTGGAGGAAGTGGACTTGGACTGGCCATTGCAAAACAAATTGTTGAACGCCACGGGGGAGACATCTGGGCATTAAGTAAGCTTGGCGAAGGAACAAGTATTTTCTTTTCTTTGCAAAAAATGAATGAAAATGGTGATACACATGAAGAAGATATTGTTAATTGAAGATGAAGTAAGTATTGCTGAATTGCAAAGAGATTATTTAGAAATTAACGATTTTGAAATAGACGTTCAATATAGCGGTGATAAGGGATTAGAAAAAGCGTTAAATGAACATTTTGATCTGGTTATTTTGGATATTATGCTCCCTAAAGTGAGCGGATTTGAAGTGTGTAAGCAAATTCGAGCTGCAAAAGATATTCCAATCATTTTAGTTTCAGCTAAAAAAGAAGAAATCGATAAAATTAGAGGGCTCGGGCTAGGTGCAGATGACTATATTACCAAGCCATTCAGCCCTGGGGAGCTGGTCGCAAGAGTCAAAGCGCATTTAGCGAGATATGAAAGACTCTCTGATAAGCAGGAAAAGCGTATGATTCGTATTCATGGCTTAGCGATTGACAGGCTCGCTAGAAGAGTATTTGTCAATGATAAAGAAGTGTTTTTTACAGCGAAGGAATTCGATTTGCTGAAGTTTATCGTTTCTCATCCAAATCAAGTATTAAGTAAAGAACATCTATTTGAAAAAATTTGGGGATTTGATTCTTCAGGAGACATTTCAACCGTAACAGTTCACATTCGAAAACTAAGAGAAAAGTTAGAAGAAAACCCAGCAGATCCTCAGTACCTAGAAACGGTTTGGGGAGCAGGGTACCGGTTTAATATTTAAAAAAAGAGATCGGAACGATTAATCGTTCCGATCTCTTTTTTATTACGTAGTAACGATTCTATGACGAGCTTTAATCTTACTCACGGGAGGTTCGGAAGAAAATATATTTTTTTCACCGATTTTATCATATAGACCGGTTGACTTTAACATTTCTTTTGGCTGGTGCTGTAAGCCGGAAATAACGACTTGGCTATGCGAATCTTTCAAACGTTCGACCACCTTCGATAGTAAAGCTTCTCCAGATGTATCAATAAAGGATACTTGGCTCATTCGAAGCAATAAAACTTTTGGTTTCGCTTCAGCGATGTTATCAAAGGAATCTTCTAATACTTCAGCCGATCCAAAGAAAAGAGATCCTTGCATGGTATATTCCATCAATTCAGATTTGTGAGCGTTTTCAGATGTTTCCGCTAAAACCTTGGAAATCTTCAGTGATCCGCTCATTCGTTTCACGAACATGACAATAGCTAAAAGTAGACCCACGCCTACGCCTGTTGTTAAATCGATTGAAACTGTTAATAAAAACGTAGCTACAAGTACAAATGAATCAGCCGACTTGGTTTTTAAAATATGCGCAAATTCTTTACGCTCACTCATATTCCAAGCCACAAACATTAAAATAGGTGCCATACTTGCCAGCGGAATGTTTGATGCATAAGGAGCAAGCATCACAAGGACCAATAAAACAACTAAGCCGTGTATGACTCCTGATAATGGAGAAGCTGCGCCGTTTTTGATATTGGTAGCTGTTCTGGCAATGGCACCAGTTGCTGGAATTCCTCCAAATAGCGAGGTAGCGATATTAGCAATTCCTTGGCCCACAAGCTCTTTATTGCTATTATGCTTGGTTTTGGCCATATTATCAGCAACAACAGCCGATAGTAAAGATTCAATACCTCCAAGCATCGCAATTACGCAGGCAGCTGGAAATAGCATCACGATGTTATCCCATGTTAAATCTGGGAAGCTAAAAGATGGTAGTTTACTCGGAATGGCACCGTAAGTAGAGCCAATCGTTGCAACTTTTCCTGGGAACAGTGTAATGGCTACAAGTGTGGAGACAAGAAGACCTAGAAGGGCACCGGGAATTTTAGGTAAAAACTTTGGCGTTGTAATCACGATAGCTAAACAAATAGCGGCTATGATGACGCTGTAAATGTTAATCGTTGCAATTTTTCGTAGGATTTCAATCATATTTAAATGAAATTCCTCATGTTTTGCAATTCCTTTTAATCCTAAAAAATTAGCGATCTGACCTGAGAAAATAATAATCGCAATTCCTGCTGTAAATCCAATCGTCACAGGGCGCGGAATAAACTTTATAAATTTCCCTAGCTTAAATATTCCGAGAAGCGTAATCATAATTCCAGCCATAAAGCCGGCAATAATGAGGTTCTCATAACCATATTGCATGACAACTCCAAGCAGCACCGGAACAAATGCACCTGTTGGACCTGCAATTTGAAATTTCGATCCGCCTAATATTGAAACCATAATCCCTGCGATAATGGTTGTATAAATCCCGTATTCAGGTCTTACACCAGAAGCGATGGCAAAGGCCATTGCTAAAGGAATAGCAACGACCCCAACAACCAAACCGGCGATAATGTCTTTTTGTAAATGCCGTGCTGAATAGCCTTGAAATCGGTTATCTTTTAGCATTCGATAAAATCCTCCTTCATGAGCTTACGGTTTCAGTTCGGTCTTGGGAATAGCCGTTTACAACAACGTCAAGCTTTCCTGTTGAAGGATGAATAACCATTCCAGAAACAAGCACGTCTTTTGGTAATAAAGGGTGATTTCGAATCATATCCACACTGTTTTCGACACTATCTTCTACACACTCAAACCCAGTCAGCCATGATTCTAAATCAATACCAGCATATTTTAGATTACGAATCTGTTCCATGCTAATCCCTCTTTGTTCAGCAGAGGCTAAAATAGCTTCAGCTTTCATGCCCGTCATTCCACATTCATGATGACCGATGACACATACTTCATCAGCTTGCAAAGCGTAGACGGCAACTAATATACTTCTCATGACGCTGCCAAAGGGATGGGAGATAACAGCTCCGGCATTTTTTACTATTTTTGCATCTCCATTTTTTAGCCCCATGGCTTTAGGAAGTAATTCTAACAAACGTGTATCCATACAAGTTAAGATCACTATTTTTTTGTTAGGAAATTTGGATGTTTGAAAAGCCTCAAATTGATTATTTGTTACAAATTTTTCATTAAACTTTAAAACTTCAGATAGACAAGTCATTGTTTTCCTCCTGCGTTATTTATTTTTAACTTATTTTTTAGTCTAAAGATAAGAGTTAAAAACGAACTAAATAAAATATTAAAATTTTCTTAAAATATTCAGAAAAAACTTATAAATAAATCAAATTTATATGCGTGAAATTATGTAAGCGTATTCTTTATTTGTTTTCACGAAAAAATAGGAATTATATGTTAAAATGGTACAAAGTTGGAATTGTCTAAAAGAATGGTAGAGAGGAGGAAGGCAAAAGTGAAGGCTCTTATAGCAATAGGCATTATTTTCTGTTGTTTAGTAGGGTGCAGTTCTAATGCTCAAGTCACCAACGACAAAGAAATGGGGGAGAATATTCAGCAATCATTTGAAAAAAAAGGTGTGAGCTCAGTGGATGTATCGAAGTTAAGTGATTTTAAATGGGAAAAAGGATATTTATTAACAAACAAAAGCAAGAAAGCCGACGTAGAAAAACTTGTAAACGCACCGGTTAGTGAAGAGGTGATGAAAAAAATATCTGCTGCTAATCAAATGCTTGTGTTTGTACACGAAGGAGAAGTTGTCCGCTATGTAGAACTACCCCAAGATTTCATAGCGCATGATAAAAACCAACTTGAATTTTCATCTGCTCATTCTGAACTAAAATTTAATAAAAAAAGGGAGGGAAAGCCTATAAAAGCAGGAGAAAAAACGTTAAGTTCAGAAGATGCTTTAACTGTAGAATCAATTATGAAACAAATTCAATGGAAAAAAGCTGATTACAGCGTCGCTCTTGATCCAGATGTACAGCTTACTTATGAAGGCGTCGTATACAATGTACGATTCACCGCCGAGAGTGCGGAACTTACTTCTAAAAGAAGAGGGGTATACGGCAAAGTAACAGGAGAAACAGCACAGCAGCTATATGACATATTGATGTAACCTATTGATTTATCAATAGGTTTTTTTGTGCACATATTTTTTAAATTTACATAAAATGTCTTTATATTATTGACATTAACGTTAACGTTAATCTATAATAGTAATATAGAATTGACGTTAACGTTAATGTTAAAGGGAGGTGAAGGGGAAAGCATGTATCTAATCGATGACGTGACGAAAATGACCGGTTTGACCAAGCGGGCTCTTCGGTATTATGAAGAGATTGGACTCATTTTGCCCCCGCAACGCACAAAAGGAAATGCACGGATTTATTCCGAAGAAGAGGTAAAAGAACTAAGAAAAGTAGCAGAAGCAAAAGAAGTTCTCGGTTTTTCTTTACAGGAGCTGCAGCAGTTTATGTCGCTCAAAAGAATGATTGAAGAAAGAAGTGAGCAGCAAGGATTATCAGCGAAAGAGATAACTAAAATAGAAAATTTACTGGAAAATCAAATCAAGATGATTGAATTTAAAGTGGTTAAAATGCAGGCATTTAAAACAGAATTAGAAGAAATGCGAGAATCTGCTATGAAAATACATGAAAAAACAAAAACAAAAGGAGAGATGAAAGAGTGGAAGGACAGCATTCAAATAACCGATTAGGTCAAATTATTACGGTAGTAGCTACTTTTTTAGCATTTATGGGAATCGGGGTAGTAGATCCGATTTTACCGGAGATTGCTAAGCAAATTGGAGCTTCTCATTGGCAAGTAGAAATGTTATTTACTTCCTATTTATTAATGATGGCTATTATGATGATTCCAGCAGGCATCTTAGCATCACGTGTAGGAGACAAGCGTTTGATGGTAACAGGACTTATCATTGTGACGATTTTTGCAGCCTTATGCGGGTTTTCTAACAATATTCCTCAGCTTTCCATTTTCCGAGCAGGATGGGGACTTGGTAATTCGTTTTTCTTTGCAACAGCTATGACGCTGCTTATTGCATTATCAGGTGAAGTAAAAAAAGCAGTAGGATTATATGAAGCTGCGATTGGTTTGGGAATGGCCGGAGGACCGCTTGTAGGAGGCGTGTTAGGAAATGCTTCTTGGAGATTGCCGTTTTTCGGTACAAGTGCTTTAATTTTTATCGCCTTTATTTTAGTATTAACGATTGTTAAACAGCCTACAAGCACTAAGTCTCGTAAAGCAGCGGGTTTTAAAGACATGGTTACACTTTATAAATTAAAACCATTTACTCAAGGCGCTGTATCAGGCATGCTTTATTACTACGGATTTTTTACAGTGTTAGCTTATACGCCGCTTATTCTATCGATCGGAGCTCTTCAAATTGGCTTTGTTTTCTTTGGATGGGGATTATGTTTAGCTTATGGCTCAGCGGTTTTAGCACATCAGTTAGAAAAAAGATATCAGCCAAAACAAGTGTTACATGTTAGCTTAATTGTTTTTTCACTTATTTTAATTTGTTTATTTGCTTTTGATGCAACATGGTTGCGCATTGTTTTAATCATGGCAGCGGGTCTTGTATCAGGACTTAATAATGCATTATTTACGAGTCATGTAATGGAAGTATCTCCTTATGAACGAGGACTTACATCTGGAGGATATAATTTCTTAAGATGGTTAGGTGCAGCGTTTGCTCCTTTATTATCAGGAGTTATCGGCAATGCCGTAGCGCCTCAAGCTCCTTTTCTCGTAGCAGCGATTCTTGGGTTGCTAGCTTTTGTTATTATGGTTATAAAAGTAAAAACAACTTCTCAAACGAATGAAGCTGTATCTAAATAAACGTTGAAATAAAAGGCTTTTTCTTGTAAAAAGCCTTTTATTTTGTTTTATGTTATAATAGTAAAAACGTTTTTAATTATAAAAATGAAACTTTATACCAACTTGTACGTATACTTTATATGTACATAAATCTTTTTAGGAGCGTGATGCCCATGGCCACCTGTCAAAATTGTAATCATAAATGGAACTGGAGGACAACCTTTAAACAACTGTTAACATTTAGAAACGTTTTAGAATGCCCACACTGTGACAAACAACAGTATATCTCTGCAAAATCCCAAAAGCGATTATCAATCTACTCATTTGCACCCCTTATTATTTGGCTTATTCTCTCACTATTTGACTTTTCCTTTCCATCCATTGTTGTCGCGGAGCTTATTTTCTTCATAGCAGCGGTTATTATGATGCCACTTTCTTATGAAGTAAGCAGCGAAGAAGAACCCTTGTGGTAATAAAAAAACCTTCCGTTAAAACGGAAGGTTTTTTTATGCGGCTTTACCGTCTAGCTGTTGTCCGTGATGGCGCTGATAATACACCCACCCAGCATTCAATAGTAGAAGAACACTGGTTGTTAAGAATACGTAAGGAATTCCTTTAGCTCCGGCAATTTGTCCGCCAATGACTGGACCGGCCAAATTCCCAAAGTATTGCGCTGTTTGATTATAGCCAAACATTTTACCTGTAATAGAGTCCGGCACAATTTTCTTCAAATAAGAATTAATAGAAGGTAATAATCCTCCCATTGCGAAACCGAGTAAAAAACGAAGTAAGAATAGCTGCCAAGTACTATGCACAAAGGCCTGCAAGCCGCAAATAATCGCTACGATAAGCAAGCATATTTGAAGCACATTTTGAGGACCCACGCGATCGCTGACTTTGCCAAGTTTTGATGCAGCTAAAATATTTGAAATTCCTGTTGCCGCCACGACAAAGCCTGAAATAAGGGCAAGGTGATCGGTATGAGTAGACAGTTGTTTTACATACAGTGTAACGATTGGCTGAATAGCCATAACCGCAAGCTGCAGCAAAAAAGTTGTAACAAATACACCAATCACGGCCTTTGAATTTTTAAGAGACAGTAACCCAATATTAGATTCTTTCGTCGTTTTCGCCGTCTCTTTTTTGTCTTCTTGAATTAAATTTACAATTAAAAAAGACAAAAACATAAATGCACCCGTCACGAAAAAGACGTGGCGTAGCCCGATTGTATCTCCTAAGTATCCGCCTACTAGCGGTCCTAATAAAGATCCTGATACAGCCCCTGTAGACAACGTACCTAATGCTTTACCGCTGTGCTCTTTAGGTGTTTGAGTCGCTACTAACGTAATGGCTGCAGAGATGAAGCCGGAAACGGCCCCCATTAAAAAGCGCAGTCCGACAAGCTGATAGACATTTTGCACAAAACCAATAGAAGTCATAACAATTGCCATACCCAAGCTTGCGCGAAGGAGCATAAGCTTTCGCCCATATTTATCGGCCAAACTCCCCCATAAAGGAGAAACGATAGCCGCCATTAAAAAGGTAGATCCAAATGCAATACCAGCCCATCTGCTGATGGAGCTTATATCGTGAACTCCCAGCTTTTCAATATAAAGCGGTAAAAACGGAATAACTAAACTCATCCCGGCTGTGGTGCAAAAAGAACCGAACCAGCAAATGTACAAGTTTCGTTTCCATAATTCCATTCTATTTCCTTCTTTCGTTGTGCCGCATGGCGTGAAAACAACAAAAGAGCGAAACCATACGGCCTGCTCTTTTAGCATATATGCAGCATCTTTTTATCAGTTTAAATTATACCATATACCAGAAATATTTAAAAATAAAATGATTCACTTAGTGAACTATTAACGTGAAATGAAAACAGAAAGATGTGCTGTGTGTACGCTCGGCTTAGAACATAAAGTGACCCTTGGTTCACTTATTACCTTATGCTGTGACAGTGGGGATTATGTAAAGAACTTACGCATCACTGAAAAATGCGTCAGATAATCTGTCCAAAATATACGTTATATCCGCAAATGTTGTCTATTTATCAAATAATGTGTAAAACAACCTGGTGAAAAGAGTGAATTTTCTGTTTTTTAACTCTATATTAAAACTATGTTCTCATTATTCATAATGTGCAAAGTGTTTTAAGGGGGAATTCATATTGGAACAAATGATTAGTACAATAAGTGAAATGATTTGGAGTACGCCAATGCTTTATCTATGTATAGGAGTGGGGCTTTTATTTACTATTCTCACTAGATTTGTACAAGTTCGATATTTGAAAGATATGAGCACCCAAGCGCCAGATGGTTCGTTCATTGTGGATCATTTAAAAGGAGTTGAAGCCGGGCCTCAATATACGCAGCAAGCAGTTGAGACGGTGCTTTCTGGATTCGGATCAGGGTTTGTAGCTGTGTCTCTCGTGTTTTTCGCCTTTACTACGATTATGTCACAGTATTATATTGCGGAAACGAACTTAGCTTACGTAATGAAAGGCAAACAAAATAAAATAGTATCCATGTTCCTAAAGGCAGCTCTTTTAGCCACTACTTTATACGGATCTATCCGAACGGCTGAAGCTGCATGGGCATTAGCAGACATCGGAGTTGGAATAATGGTTTGGCTCAATTTAATTGCAATTTTGAGTTTAGCTAAGCCAGCTTTAATAACTTTAAAAGATTATCGCCAGCAGAGAAAACTAGGGATAGACCCTATCTTTTCTCCAAGGAAATTAGAAATTCAAAACGCTGATTATTGGGACGATGAATATCAGCATGATCAAGATAAGGAAAATGTTTCATAAATCAAAAAAGCCAGCTGGGGTTATCCCGTTGGCTTTTTTGATTTATGAAGAAGCTCTTTTGACCGCTTGAAGATGGTAATGATTCGTTCTTTTCCGGTATAATGTGGCGTGAAGCGTCCTCAATTTATTTTCGTTTGAGCATTTATTTATAATAGAAGACATATAAAAGGACGGTGGTATGTAAATGACTAAAAAAGAAAATGAATCCATTTATATTCAGCAGCATTTAGCAAATGAACGAACGTATTTAGCGTGGATTCGAACGTCTATTGCCACACTCGGCATTGGCTTTGTTGCAGGCGGCCTACATTTCAATTCTGGAAAAAAATTAAGTGAAGCAGCCGATACCCTTATTATTGCTGTTATTATCTTTTCTTTAGCTGCAAGTGCAGGTTTGCTTCTCTTCTCAACCTATCATTATTTTTCAACCCGCAAAAAAATTAACAGCCAAATGTATCAATCTTCTCACGCTTTGGTTATTTTTGTTTTAATGATTATGCTGATGCTGATCGGCGCTCTTATGTTTTACTTTTTTAACATAGCGTAAAAAAGTTTAAGATATAAGAAAGAAGGGAAAGCAGTCCCAGAGAATTTACGGTTTTATGAAAGAAAAAGAAGATCTATTGATATGGTGGTAATGGCAGATGTAATTATAATAATATCTTCTTTATGAACCGACTGTATAATTTTACAGGTTAAATTCTTTGTTAACCGCGGATAATGGAAAAGGAAAGCTTTATAAGCCGAAACTTATCCAATACATGTTGAACATAAAAATTGAATATGAATTTCACTACAGAGTGAAGCGAAAGTAAAGGAGAACGCTGTTATGATTCAAACATCTAAGACCGTTGCCGCTCGTTTTTTTACGGAGCGTTTCTTTGATCAGGCTGCTCAAACAGCCTACTATTTTTTGTTATCTTTTGTACCGTTTATTATCTTTCTTTTTTCTCTGCTGAGTTTCTTTCCAATTGATACAAACAATTTGCTGATATTTATTGAACCATTTACGCCTAAAAGCGCCTACGACGTAATTGAAAAGTCAATTGAAACAGTTAACAATAGCGGGAAAAAAGTTTTATCTTTTAGTTTATTGGCGACTTTTTGGCTCGCATCTATGGCTATACAATCTTTGGTTCGCTCGTTAAATGATGCGTATCATATTCAAAGAAAACAAACGTTTTTGCGCGGTTTAATCAATGATTTAATTTTAACTTTTGGTTTTATGGTTGTGGTAGCCATTTCATTATTTGTACCAATTATTGAAGAGGTCATTCGACATTTGGTACTAACAAAAGTCCATGTTCCTGACATATGGTTTCAAAGCTGGACGACAATTAGATGGGGAATTGGGACATTATTTTTATTAGGCTTTTTTATTCTTTTTTACAAACTGATGCCAAGCGCAAGAGTAACGTGGAAAGATGTACTTCCAGGAGCTGTTTTCTCCACGCTAGGATGGCAAGTTGTATCTACCGGATTTGGATACTATGTCCAGTTTGGAAGCTACTCGCAAATCTATGGTCAGCTTGGAAGTATTATTATTTTAATGGTCTGGTTTTATTTAACGGCCGCTATTTTATTAATTGGCGGTTTAATAAACGGTAATAAGTTCATCAAAGCTCACAAGACAACGTATAGAGACGCGGAAAATGACTAGGGAAACCTAGTCGTTTTTTTATATTCAGTTTTACAGTTAGAAAGTTTATCAAAAAAATATTGCGGGTAACTATTGAATATCTCGTTGCCTTCCCTTTACCCACAACAAAAAAGCAGTAGGAGTTCACGTTGAGATGAGGTGGAAAATTGAATAATTTTAATCGGTTTTTAATCGCAATTATTGGAATTGCAGGACTGATTTGTTCCGGTATGTTAGCACTGATGGTTTATAGGGTTCCTCACCTTTCAAACTGGTTAGAAAAGTGGCAGCATCAGGAGTGGTTTTACTACACAATTTTATCAATAAGCGCATTTTTAACAGTTATTTTTATTATTTTTCTTTTAACAGGCATATTTAGCAGACCGCCTAAAAAGAATTTAGCAATTGTAACTGGTGAAGGCAAAATAACAATTTCTAAAGCAACGATCGAATCTACAGCTTTACGAGCAATTAGAAGCTTTCAGGGAATACGCTCTCCTGAAGTCCAGGCATCTATTCATTCTCGCAAAGAAAAAGTTAGTCTGTATATCAACTGTTCGTTGTTTGGACGAGATGGATTACCAACGCTAGGAAAAGAAATGCAGCTTGAAACAAAACGCGCCGTGGAGGCCTTACTCGAGCTTCCCGTTCACTCCGTCCGTATTGACTTAACAGATACACAAACACGAAAGAAAGAGCGTGTTGTGTGATGAAGGAGGGACATAATGGGTACTCCAGATAAATTGATTCCGTACCGTGGCCGAGTACTTGGTATTCTGGCAGGTTTAGTGTTGGCAATTTTGTTATTAACAATTGGTTTTGGTCCCACGCTGCTAATTGTAGCTTTTATGGGAATTGGTTATGTAATTGGGAAGTGGCGAGACGGTCATTTAGACATAAATGCTTGGGTAGGATTCTTTACTAAAGGAAGATAGGAAATCACTTTAAGGGAGATGTTAGTTATGGCAGTTAATGAAACAAATACAGCAGTAAAATCTCAGGAAAATACACATCAAAATACATTAACATTTGAAGATCAAGTTATTAAAAAAATTGCTGGAATTGCAGCTAATGAAATTAAAGGGATTTTATCAATGAGCGGCGGATTTATGAGCGGGTTAACAGATCGCTTCCGCAGCACTGAAGATATCACAAAAGGGATTAACGCTGAAGTAGGAGAAAAGCAAGTTGCCCTTGATTTAAAAGTAATTGTCGAATACGGAAAAAATGTTCCAGCCATTTTCTCTGAAACTGTTAATAACGTAAAAAAATCAGTTCACGAGATGACGGGATTAGAGGTAGTAGAAGTAAATATGCATGTAGAGGACGTAATGACTCGCTCTGAATTTGAAGCGAAAACGGATCGAGACAAAGAGCAGGAGTCAAAGCGTGATCTTGAATAAAATATAAAAGGTAAACACTTCCATTCATCATATATTCTTTGTATGATGAATGAGAAGTGTTTTTTTATGGGAGGGAGAATTCTATGATTTTGGTTAGTTCCTGCTTAGCAGGTCAAGGGTGCAAATATAATGGAAGCAGTGCCTTAGTTAAGGAAATTGAAGCGCTCGTTGAAAATAAAGAAGCGGTGATGATGTGTCCGGAACTGTTAGGTGGATTTCACACACCTAGAGAACCGGCAGAAATTATAAAAGGAACGGGAATAGACGTAATAAACGGAAATGCGCGAGTTATTGAACGATCGGGAAAAGACGTCACAGACATATACATAGACGGGGCCTATAAGGCACTGAGCATCGCAAAAGAAATAAAAGCTACTGTTATTGTACTAAAAGAAAACAGCCCTTCATGTGGAAGTGAACATATATATAACGGAGCATTTTCAAATGTTAAAATAGCCGGTGAAGGGGTAACGACTGCGTTGCTAAGAAAGCATGGTTTTATCGTTATGTCCGAATCTCAATTTGCAGCTGAAATGCATGGAGACCAATCATAATCAAAAAAAGCGTACACCATGTGTGTACGCTTTTTTATAAAATTTTATTTACTGTGAAGCGTATCTGCTGTGCTTTCTGTTCGTGTTACCGCATAAAGAGAGCAGAAAAGACCAAGCAAAACAAAAATAGACCCGACCCAGCCGTTATAAATAACAGAGTATTGATTAACGACAATTCCTCCAACATAGGAGCCGATCGCAATTCCTACGTGTGAAATCGCTGCATTAGTGCTGATTAAAATGTCCGACGTTTCGCGTGCACTATGAATAATTAAATTGCTTTGAGCTGGTGAGACCGCCCAGCTGAGCGCACTCCAAATGATCATAAGAAGCAAGAACACAACAAATGGTAAATGAACGCCAAAAGGCATAGCAATCATGCTAACAAAAAAGAGAGCAATCATGGTGATAACAGAAGAAGAAGGGTTCCATCTATCAGAAACAGCTCCTCCAAGTCCTCCTCCTGCCACGGCAGCAAGACCGAAAATACCATAAATAATGGTCACCATCGTTGTATTTAATCCTAGCGTTTCTTGTAAAAATGGTGTGAAGTACGCATAAAGAGTTAAATGACCCGCAAGTACAAACAATGTTGCTAGGTGAATAGCGAGCATTTTTTTATTCCGTAAAGCTTTTACCTGAGTTTTTAACGGTACAATTGGAGCAGGAGCTAGACGCTCCATTGTAAACCAAACGGTAATCATAATAATGGCAGTCAAAATTGCAATCATAACAAATACTTGACGCCAGCCAAGCGCATTTCCAATCAAAATACCAAGAGGAATACCTAAAACAAGTGAGCCGCTGATTCCCATAAATACGATGCCAATTGCTCTGCCTTGGTATTCAGGTTTTACCATTCTAGAAGCCATTGTGGTAGATAATACAATGATAAAAGAACCGCTCGCAGCAGCAAGAATACGTCCAATTAGTAGCATATAATAGCCCGAACTGTAGGCTGAAAATACATTGCTCAATAAGAAAATAAATAATGTCCACATATAAACTTTTTTACGCTCTATCTTAGCCGTCACATTTAGTAAAATCGGCGCAGACAAGGCATAAACAAACGAATAAATAGAGATTAAATAACCTGCTTTTGCTAATGATACATGAAATGCATCGGCAATTAAGTCTAAGATGCCTCCTAGAATTAATTCGACCGTTCCAACAACAAAGGAAGCAATCGCAAGTATGTAAACTTTTTTATTCATCAAAAAACCCCCTCTTTGAAAAGTTACAACTAGAATAGTAACCTTTTTTAAAAGAGATTTCAATAGGTAATATTAAAAAGGTTACTAATGAATTAGTAACCTTTTTAATATCGCAGTCGAGTAAGCAGCTCCATGATCTCAGGATCTTGAAGAAGCTGCTCTTGATATTTCTTTGTAATATGGGTAAGTGCGACGTCATGATAAAAGAAATCAGCAAAAACTTTTACAAGCGGCTGCGACATGGTTTTTATTGCTTTCCATGTCTCATGTTCAATGCCGGCAAATAAAAGGTAAGCGTCGTCAACAATAATCAACTGCGACGGCTCAAGGTTTTTATGATCATCTATTGGATTTAATGTATGTAAATGTTTGAGGGTAGTCTGCAAGTTTCCTATGGTTAAGACCTCGACGTTTACGCCTTGTTTCTCTTTTTCTTCTAGCAATGAGCGGTAATGTGCTAACTCATCATTCCACGCGGATAAAATAATAGAAGATTCCGCTTCATGAATCAACTGTTCAATGTGAGCAGAAATAGAGGATTTATCTTTTAAACTCCAAACATGATCATCTGTAAACGTTTTTTTAATTTTATATGTTTTTAATTCATTAATGTCATTTTCAAAATCAGCAGTAAGTTTTTGAATGACGGTTTGAAGGGCTACCGCTGAGTAAAGTTTCTTTTTCCCGGACAATGTATTTACTACAATACCTTTATCAATTAAACGATTAAGCACTTCATAAATTTTTGCTTTTGGAACATGCGAATACGTAACAATGGAACTAGCATCCAACGGGCCATCATTCGCAAGCAGCGCTTCATATACTTGACTTTCATACTGAGAAAAACCAAATTTTTGCAGCATAATTTTCTATTCATCATCCTTTCTTTTTTTAAGTATATCACGGTTCGTAAAAGTATTACTAATTGTATCAGATATAATAATCTTATTAAACTATGTTCTAAAAAATCATTAAAAATAAGATAAGCTATTAAAGGATCTTTATTACAGTAGAAATATTTTTAACCATATACTTTCTATACTAAAACATTCAACATTGGGTAAAGAAAAGAAAGAGGTGAAAAAAATGAAGAAAAATGAAAAACTACTGTTGAAAAAAATGAACATAAAACAGCAAAGAGAAGTGGCTGCTCAGCTTGAAGACGTACTGGATTCCTTACTGTCCCTTGAAGAAAAATTATGCTCAGCACCTGATAATAGCGAGTGGCTTTCTTTACAAGCTCAGCTTGAAAAAAGAGAACATGAGCTGAAATTCAAGCATAAAATGCTGTGCGAAGAATGGACAGCACTATAAAAGACAGGCATTTTGTCTGTCTTTTATTGCATCTAAATTTTCATCACTCGAATAGGGCTAACCATCAAAATAGCTAAAATAATCATAAGGTAAGGGTTTACGTAATAAAACATACCAAGCAGTGCGATAATTAGAGCTGGAAAAGGAATAGGAAGCCCTATAAAATAACCTATGGTTGGATTTGCACTAAATTTAGCTAATCTTAATGCGCCCATGCTTGGATAAATCATAAAAGCGAGTACGGTTAGCCAAGAGTGGGGAGAAAGAGTATGAAATAGCATTGCAGGCGCTACGCCAAAGCTTATAATATCAGCCAAAGAATCTAGCTCTACACCAAACTCACTGTTAACTTTCAGCTTTCTCGCAATTTTGCCGTCAAATAAATCGAAAAAAGCGGCTAGAAAAATAAAAAGAGCAGCTAAGCGTTCGTAGCTATTCATATTAAAAGCTATGGAAAATACGCCGCTTAGCAAATTTCCAATCGTAAAGAGATTCGGAACCCATTTTAACAGTCGAAGAATCAATGTCATACAACCGCCTTTCACAGTGTGTACGATTAGTGTAACTGTTAAATTATATTATTATGTGAGATGTCAGATAAAAAGAAGGTAGTATTGAAACCTGGCTGTCGTTCCTGTAATATATATCGTATAATACGATAATAACTAAAAATACGATATAAAGGAGCAAGATCATGAAAGTAGAGGAGTTAAACAGCTATTGGACGTCTATTTATTATCATTTGCACTATACGCATCAAGAGAAAATTACACACCAAACAATACGTCTTTTACAGCATATAGATAAATCATCTTCGGTTGGAATAAAAGAAATTGCGGATTATTTACACGTTTCACATAATACGGCATCTGAACACGTAAAGAGAAATATTGATAAAGGGTATGTATATAAAAATAGAGATATACATGATGAAAGAAAAGTAATTCTGCATTTAACAGAAGCAGGAAAAGACCTATTAAAACGGAATTCAAGCTTGGATGAAGAAAAAGTATCAGCTATTTTACGCGAAATGACAGCATCTGAAAAACAGCTGATTCAACAGGCTTTTCAGTTATTGAGTGAGCGTGCAAAACATGTATAGTATCATCAAAATTTTAATGTCGGCTCTTATTATTGCAGGGGTAACAGAAATGGCCAAAAGAGTTCCGACATACGGTGGAATTGTGGCTGCCCTTCCAATTGTGAGCTTACTAAGTATTATATGGTTATCAGTGCAAGGAGAAAAAAAGGAAGTGGTCAGTCAGTTTACACTAGGCGTTCTTTATGGACTGCCAGGCACTATTTTACTACTTGCTGTCGTCTATATTTGCTTAAAAAACTCTCTTCATTTGTTTATGAGTTTATCGATAGGAGTTATGTGTTGGGGCCTGTTTTTAGGCCTTCAAAGGATAGTGGTTAAACTAATTAATACATAAACTATTGGAATTTAATCCAATTTTCTGTAAAATGAAAGTCTAAGTAAAAGATAGGAGCTGAGTAGAGTTGAGTTTAGCAGAGAAAAAGTTAGGAATTGACCGAGTTGTTTTTATCGGCAGAACGTTTGAAGAGTATAGAGCTATGTTTAATTTGAATGAAAAGTATTTAAAAGGAAAAAAAGTGTTAGATTGTGCTAGCGGGGCCTGTTCTTTTACTGCTCATGCCTTGCAGCAAGGTACGGAGGCTACTAGCTGTGATATTGCCTATAAATTTACGGCAGAAGAGCTTGAAAAGAAAGGAAGCCTGGATTTAATTCATACGATGAATCAAATGCAGCACGTACAGGAACAGTATGTGTGGAAGTATTTTTCGTCTATTGATGATTTAACTGAACATCGAAAAAGAGCATTAAAAGATTGTATTGCTCATATGAAAAAGAACCCCGAAGCCTATCAGTACGGAGCACTTCCTAATTTGCCGTTTCAAAAGAACGAGTTTGATTTAACTCTTTGTGCAAACTTTTTATTTATGTACAGTGACCGGTTAGATTATACGTTTCATTTAGAAGCTTTAAAAGAACTGATACGCGTTACAAAAGAGGAAGTACGTTTGTTTCCTTTAACGAATTTAAGCGGCAAGATTTCTACCTATTTGCGGCAGCTGTTAGAAGAGATTGCGCCTCTAGTAAAAGGAACAGAAATAGCAGACGTCCCGTATGAATTTCAAAAAGGTGCCAATCAAATGCTGAAGATATATGTATAACAAATATAACGAAAGCCGCTTTTAGTTAAAGCGGCTTTTTAACATTCAAACGTTTTTTGGCAGTTTGAGTATGCTTCGTTATGGTTTCAGATCCAAGCGCTTTAGCTAAACCGAACGAAGGCATATTCACATATACTGATTCATAATTTCCTGCAGAAATGACATACGTTTCATGATAAATGCCCACTGCATTCGTTTTTGAAGCCTTTTTATAAAAAGAATTCCAAGCTTTTAAGTGCTGAGGACCTTTGGCATAGGAGGTCAATTGATCAACTGACTCCCAATATTGAATCAGCGTGATGGTTCTTAAATTAAAAGTTCCTTGCAAAGATAAAAATCCAAGGTTTTTGTTTGCATACAATTCGCGAATCATAGGAGGCATTGCTTTAAATACAGGGAACCATTTGTGTACGGCTGTCCATTTATTAATACGCATTCCTATAACAAAGACGACCAAATCCTTACCGGGCTTAGCCATCATACGATTGGAATGAATCATAAATTATGCGCCTCCTCATCATATAATTTATTAATCGTATCTTTGCACCATTCTATCGAAGCACACGTTGTTCGTTTACCGTAGTCTAGGGTAATAAGCCAATACGTTCTGTCGGGAGAAGGGCTGTTAGAAATGCTGTCTTCAATTCCGCAATACATGTGATAACGTTCAGTTAGTTTCTGCTGAGCGTTTTTTAACTGGGAAATTGTGAGCTGCTTTTCTTGCTGACTACTAAAAAAGAGTTTTAACAAAATTTCATTTCTTTCTGAAGGGAGCTGTTTAATAGGTTCACGCAGCCAATCTTGCAGAACTTCTTTTCCTTTAGTTGTTATTACATACTCTTTTTTATCTGGTTTATCAGTTTGAGCAACGGAATTGACCGTTGCTAGTTCATCATTCAAAAGCTTTTGTAAAGTGGGGTAAATTTGGCCATAACTGATTTTCCAAAAATGATTTAAACTTCGATCCATTAACTGCTTAATTTCATAACCAGTTCTGCATTCCGTGGTAAGCAGTCCTAAAATTGCATATGTTGTTTGATTTTCCTTCATTTATTTTCCTCACCTATATCTTTTTGATATATATTACCATAAACAGGATAATATTCAATAAAAAAACGCGAGAGTTATGCACTCTCGCGTCTAAAAAAAGGTTTGTATTGCTGAACCATCATTTGCGAAGCAGCAATAAATAAAAAGATAAAGCCTCCACACATTAGCAACATGACAGCACCTATTCTCCATAAAAGCTTTGGCATCAGCATATCTCCTTTTTTGAAGTTATTACCTATAGTGTAAAGAATAGCTTGCAAAAATTCTAGTCATAACTAGATATAATTTTATGACTTTTTTAGATTGACTCTTCCTTTGGATCATCTTCATCAAAAATAGGAACTTCCGTATATGTTTCTTCTTTTTCGAAAGCGGAAGAAGAATTTTCTTTTTCCTCTTGTGCAGGTTGTGCAGGCTTCGTTTTTCCAGAAGAAATATCTGATTTAGCGTTTTTTAACTCTTCCATGTCTTTTTGGATTTGGTCCGTGAAATCCTTTGGTATAGCTCCGCTTCCGTATGTAGCTCCGATGTTTAAAGTACCGCCGAGTTCTTTAATGCCAACTTGGCCAATATTATTGTTTTGTTCGTATTTATCAAGAAAAAATTTATCAATATGAATAGGCGGGGGAGCATTTTCTAAGAGTGCGGCTCTTTGGTGAATCGCTTTTACTTCTTCTTGAAGGGCAGACGTTCGTTTTAACATGTCCACCTGTACTTCAGTTAAAAGCGACATGCTGCGCTCTAATGCTGAAACTCTTTCATCTAGTTCGGTCATTCTTTCGAGATAAGGAGCCATTTTTTTCTTTACAGATTGTTCTATCAAGCTAGTTAAATCCGGATAAGGTACAGTTTCTATCTTTTTATCGCGAGGGGGTTGCGTGGAGATCACTTGTTCCAATTGCGCTACTTTTTCCTTTAAAAATTGAAGCTGGTTAGCAATCTCTTTCTTATCTTTTGCATATGCTTGTTCAGCATTTTTATGAGTGCTTCTTTGTGAAGGTGAAGAATCATTGGAGTGCGAGGGCTGAGCCTCCAGCTTTTTTTTGAGCATTATGAGAGAACCAATTTGCGGTTCGAGTTTTAAAAAACGGTTCATGTGAACTTCAAGCGTGTTAATGCGCTTGATTTGATGTTTGAAGTCCTCTAGCTCAGTATGAAGCTGTTGGTTAGTCTGTTTGGGGTTGAAAAATCCTTTCATAGACATTTCGCTTCTCCTCATCTTGGGCTTATTTCCGATGTAATAACAGTTAGATAAATATATATTGGTCCAGTTTGGAAATTCACGTTAAATTCTTTGCGTTTATAAATGCTTATGTGAACTATTGAATTTCATTCATAAAACTACTAAGCCTTATTCAATGTGAATACGTTCTTCTTGGAAAAACTGCCTGTGATAAGAAAGAATAAGCAGTCCATTTTCAAATTTCGCACGCAGATGATGCGCATCCGTAGGTTCTGGCAATTCAATAATTCGGTTAAAGTCTCCAGAAGGTCGTTCTTGTACAACCGGCTGTCCTGTGATGAGAGGGTGCGGTGAGCCTTTTAACAAAAGCCGGCTGCCTGAAACAGACACCTGCAAATTTTCTTTTAGATAGCCGGGCAAGTCAGCGATAATAATGATTTCATGTGGGGTAACGTAAATGTCAACAGGTGGAAAATTACTTTTAGAAGCCTGAGGTGCCTGATATGAATCAGGAGCATTCATATCCATATTTTCTTTCATAAATTCGTTAAAAGCAGTTTGATCAAAAACACCGTTCCAAAAGTCATTTGTTTGATATTTTTTAGCAAATTCCATCCACTGCATAAGTTTATCAAAGTCCATATGGTTTCCTCCTTACCACACATCATAAAAAGATGGAATTTGAATATAGTTTGAAAGGGGGGTGGTTTAAATGGCAGGTGCATCTATAAATATTAATATTTTAATGCTAAAGATAAATTCCTTTGAAAATGCGTCTGCAGTAAATATCGGACAGAATTTACTAGCAGACTGGAATAATTCAGATAAAAAAACACAGGGATTTGGGCAAAATTTTGGTGATGATAGCGGCTTTATAGGAACGAGAAGCTGTGTCGATGATCGAGATCAAATTGACAGCCCATCATCTTTTCAAAAAGTGCCCATTTCATAGAAAAAGCCTAATAAATATAGCCAGTTCAGATGCAGGTTATATTTATTAGGCTTCCGGTTGAATGCTAATAGACGAATAGATGAAGATATGCTGCTAGTTGTGCGCAGTAGAGGTAGAGGAAATGAAAAAAATTAAATTACGCTATTTTTAACTGAGTTTGAATCATTTACATCTGAGTCTATAATCCATGAGAACGGAGTTACGTTCGGAGAAAAATCTCCGTTTGATTCTCCCAGACCTTGATTACGTTTATAAGATACGAACACATCAAGCTGCTGATTAGGTCCTATGCTTAAAACGGATGAATTATCCAAAACGTTCACTTTGAAGGCTTGTAAGTTAATGACCATGGGCGAAAAAATCATATGGTTTCCTCCTTATTTATCATTTTTTGTTGCAAATGCATCTACATAATCATTATCTACAGTTTTTTGAGCAGATCCTGCTGTAAAACATTGATCAGCGTGCTGCTGTCCGAAGGCCTGATTTTTCTTTGCTGTGACATATCTTGTAACTTTTGACGTATTTCCAATAGAAATACTGCTTGCTTGATCAGCACTGCGAACGTTCAATTTTCCTAGGTTGATTTTTGTTGAGTCGAATAGCATATTATTCTCCTTTCAAACGACAGTTCTTCTAAGTCTTTAAAAGCTTATTGTAGCTTCTTTGAAAATATGAATAATACATGGATTCATTCAGAGAGTAGAAGTGGTCTACTGTAGCGTATTGTAGTTCTGTGTAAAACGTGAAAAGATTTTAAAACCTCGACAGGAAAAGGAGGGAATAATAAAAATGCACGATATTTTACATGCTGTAAACACATCAACAGTAAAAAGTGTGTTGGCAACGATTGTTCATGTAGAAGGATCCTCATATTTAAAAGAAGGAACGTCCATGCTGTTTCAAGAAAATGGGGAGAACATTGGGATGTTAAGCGCTGGTTGTGTAGAAGCAGATATTGCTGAGCGCGTAAAAGAGTTGTTCGACACTGAGCACGTATTAACCGTTACGTACAATTTGAAAGAAGAAGGTGATGCAGGATGGGGACAAGGAGCAGGCTGCAATGGAATCCTGTATATTCTCCTAGAACCTGTAACTGCGAGGATGAAGAAAAATCTTTTGCGAGTAAAACGTCATTTAGATAACCGAAATCCTGTTTTACATATTAAAAAATTAGAAAAAAACTTTACTCAAACAACCTCTTTTTATGTAGAAAAGACGGGCGAAACATTTGGTGCAAATAGCGACGCATCATCTTTTGCAACAGATGATTGGAATGGGAGAAAGAGCGGTATTCAACTTTCAAATTGCTCCCTGCTCACATATGCTCATCTATATAAACCAAAGCCTCGTCTAGTTATCTGGGGAGCAGGTGCCGATGCAAAATATTTAGTAGCACTTGCTGTTAGTACAGGTTTTTTTGTTACCTTATGCGACTGGAGACCGGCTTTATGTAATAAGGAACATTTTCCGCTAGCAGAGGAAATACATATTGGATTTCCAGAGGAAGTAGACAAACACTTGTCCGTTCAGCGCGATGATTTTGTTGTGATTATGACCCATAATTTTTATCGTGATCAAGAAATTCTGTCGCTATTAAAATCAAAAACTGTGAAGTATATAGGAGTTTTAGGACCCAAAAAGCGAACGCTTCGATTATTGAATACCGATATTCCCTCCCATATTCATTCGCCCGTGGGACTTTCCATAGGAGCGGTAGGGCCGCAGGAAATTGCGGTTAGTATTGTAGCTGAGTTAATTGGAACCCTTCGAATGTGTGATGGGAAAAAGGGGTGAAAATGCCCGTTTTAAATGTTGTAGCTGTTTATCTTGCCGCAGGATCTAGTAAAAGGATGGGCAGCAATAAGCTGCTTCTGCCTTTAGGGAATGAATGTTTAGGTAGTAAAGCTTTACAAGCCGCCGTTTGTTCAAAAGTGAATCATACAATAGTAGTGACAAAGAAAGGCGATAATCTTGAGTGGATTGAACCTATTCTTTTTTCAGAAGCATATCAGCAGAAGTGGAGTCATATTTCTTGTAGTAGCGCCTTAAAAGGTCAGTCAGCGTCTTTAAAGTGCGGATTACAAAAAGCAAAAGAACTAAGTGCTGATGCTGTTATTGTACTCCTAGCAGATCAGCCTCTTATAAGTATCGTGCTGATTAATACAATTGTTTCTCTGTTTGAGAACCATTCCTCCGTTCCCTTTATTTCTTCTTTTTATCAAGGAATCGCCGGAGCGCCGGTTTTATTTTCAAAACAAATGTTTCCAAGTTTGGATAAGCTGCAAGGAGACCAAGGAGCAAGAAAAATCATAAGACAAAACGGAACTGAAAATGGAATATTTTATGAATGTACCGACGCTTCCCTTTTTATGGATGTTGATACAAAACAAGCGTATGAACGTATTAAAAAGATATATAAAGAGAAATGTAGACGGGTTTGATTGACGGAGGTGAAAAGAGTGGAGATTATTGGGAAAAACGTGATTCGAAAAGATGCGTTAGAAAAAGTGACGGGAACAGCTCGGTACACAAATGATTACAGTTTTAAAGGTTCCCTTCACGTCAAAATAGTAGTCAGTCCTTACGCTCATGCAAGAATTCAAGCGATAGACATTCAAGCAGCGATTGCTATTCCCGGTGTTCACGCGGTTGTGACGGGAGAGCATCTGCCGTTAACAGGAGAAGGAGTTCGTGACCGGCGACCGCTTGCGTTTGAAAAAGTGCGGTATCACGGAGAAGCCGTAGTCCTTGTAGTAGCAGAAAACCCTGCACTCGCCGAGCGTGCGGCGAGCTCTGTTCATATTCAATATGAGCCGTTATCTGTCGTTCATTCTCCTAGCGCCGCTATTGAGCCAAATTCTCCTTTAGTACATGAAAATATGCACACCTACAAGCACGATGAAACGGTTTATCCAGAGCCCGGTACCAACGTAGCTAACAGAGTTAAAATACGAAAAGGCAATATGGAAGAAGGCTGGAGTAAAAGTGAGCTAGTAGTGGAAGAAACGTTTTCTTTGTCTCCTTCAGATCACGCGGCGATGGAAACAAGAAGCGCCGCTGCTGAAATTCTTCCGAATGGAGTAGTTAAAATTATCACTTCTTCTCAAGCTCCTTTTATGGTGAAAAAATTAATCAGTGAGTACTTTGAAATTGAAGCGGGAAAAGTGATCGTTGAAACACCGCTAGTAGGAGGAGGGTATGGAGGAAAAGCTGCTGTCCAGCTGGAGCTGCTTGCTTATCTAGCTTCAAAAGCTGTTGGTGGAAGGCTGGTTAAAATATTGAACACAAGAGAAGAAGATATGCTCACTTCGCCTGTTCACATCGGTCTAGACGCTAAAATTAAGCTAGGTTGTTCTAAAGAGGGACTCTTGCAGGCTGCTGACATTCTATATTTGTTTGACAGCGGTGCTTATGCAGATAAAGGAACGGATTTAAGTAAGGCTGCAGCAGCTGACTGTACGGGGCCTTATCGTCTTGAACATATCTTCTGTGATTCATTATGTGTATATACAAATCACCCTTACGCTTCCCCTTTTCGAGGATTCAGCCACTCTGAACTATTATTTGCATTTGAGCGTACGATGGACATCCTTGCTAAAAAAGCAGGTATAGATCCTTTGGAATTTAGAGAAAAAAACGCTATTTTACCAGGTGATACTACGCCTACACAAGTCCGTTTGACTTCTAGCAGCGTTGGTAACTTACCAGAGTGTATTCGGCGCTTAAAGCAGCTAATCAAATGGGAGGAAGGGCAGAGAACAGTTCATGAAAACGGCCTTATTACCGCCAAAGGGATTAGCTGCGTCTGGAAAACCTCGACTATTGAAACAGACGCGGGTTCAGGTGTTATTCTAACATTCAATCCGGATGGAAGCGTAAATTTAATGTCTGGCGTTATTGAATTAGGCACGGGAACAAAAACTGTGCTCGCGCAAATCTTGGCTGAAAAACTGCAGATGCGCATGGAACGTATTCATGTGCGAATGGAAGTAGATACTCAAACGACTCCTGAACATTGGAAAACGGTGGCTAGCCGAGGAACTTTTATGGCAGGAAGAGCGGTTTTAAAAGCCGCTGAAGATGTGATTAACCAATTAAAAAAGATAGCTTCTCATATATTCCGAGCTTCTGAAGAAGATATCGAAATAAAACATGAAAAAGTTTTTTTACGGGATGAGCCTCAAACCTCTTTGGACTTTAAAGAAATTGTGTATGGCTACAAATATCCGAACGGAAATGCAATTGGAGGGCAAATCATAGGGAGGGGTAACTATATTTTAAGAGGAATGACCTACTTAGATAAAGAAACAGGAGCCGGGCGTCCGGGGCCTGAATGGACCGTAGCAGCTGAAGGAGTTGAAGTGGAATATAATCCTAGAACGCATCGATATCGTATTGTAAAAGCTATTTCTGTTATTGATATAGGAACCGTGTTAAATGAGAAAATGGCAAGAGGTCAAGTCATGGGTGCGATGAGTATGGGACTATCGTTTGCGGGTAGAGAAACATTTTGGTTTGATTCAAACGGACGTATTTTAAACCCTCAGCTTCGGAAATATCGTCCCCTTCGCTACGGAGAGCATCCGGAGTACGTAGTAGACTTTGTTCATACACCTCAAATAGATGCAGCGTACGGCGCTCGGGGAGTCGGAGAACACGGGCTGCTTGGTATGCCAGCTTCTTTAGGAAACAGCTTAACGGTGGCAGCAGAAACAGAATTAAATCAACTTCCTCTTATCCCAGAATTGATTTGGAGAATGAAAGAAGGGAATGCAAATGATTTCGTTTGACTTTGAATATTATAAACCTGCAAGCGTTTCAGAAGCGATTGCCTTGTTTCAAGAGTTAGAGAATCAAGGGAAACAGCCGCGTTATTATGCTGGAGGCACTGAAATTCTGACATTGGGCAGATTGGGTTTGTTTGTTACCCATGCTGTTATTGATATAAAAAATATACCAGAGTTTCAAAAAGCAGAAGTTGATGAAGACTGGATGATTTTTGGTGCAGGTGTAACGTTGACTGAACTGGAAGAGAAAAACTTATTTCCTTTATTAAGTAAGTCTGCTAGCGAAGTGGCTGATCACACGGCTCGAAATAAAATAACGCTGGGAGGAAATATTTGTGGGCATATCTTTTATCGAGAAGCCGTGTTGCCGCTGCTTTTAACGGATAGTCAACTCGCAGTGGCAGGTCTCACTGGAACAAATGTTTATTCGATTCACGATCTTTTTCACCGGCGTTTGCAGCTGAAAAAGGGAGAACTTCTTGTTCAGATGTTTGTTGAAACGAAGTATGCTGCCCTGCCATACGTGAGTATAAAAGAACGTCAGCAGTGGGATACAGGCTATCCGTTAGTTACAATAGCGGCGTTAAAAACAGAAAAAAACATTCGAGTAGCTTTCAGCGGGGTATGTTCATTTCCTTTTCGCTCAGAAGAAATAGAAGAAGTGCTAAATCATGAAGAAACGCCATTAGAAGCTCGAATTCAAACTGCTCTTGATTATATACCGGCTCCAATTTTAAATGATGGAGAAGGATCGGATCGATATCGCAAATTTGTGATTAAAAATTTATTGTTTGATATTTTCAAAGAGCTGGGAGGAACGTAATGTGCTAAGAGATGAACGGTATAGAATAACAGTTAAGCTAAAGGTTAATGGGGAAGAAAAAATGGTTGATATCCGAACAGCAGATACGCTGCTTTACGTATTAAGAGAAAAGCTGGGCCTTACCGGAGCAAAACCAGGCTGTTTAAATGGAGACTGCGGAGCTTGTACAGTAGGGATAAATCAGCGGCCAATGAAATCCTGCCTCATGTTAGCGGCAGAAGCAGAAGAGAAAGAAATAATGACTATAGAAGGACTGAAGAGTTCACCTATGCAAAAAGCTTTTATTGAACACTTTGCTTTTCAGTGCGGTTATTGTACATCGGGTTTTATTATGAATGCTCATTTGCTTTCCAAACGCCATCCTTCAGGAAGTGACGATATTATAAAGGAGTGGTTAGCTTCTAATATATGCAGATGTACAGGATATAAAGAAATTGAAGACGCAGTAAAATCTGTTTTACACTTTTCGGAGCGCGAGTGAGAAAAGAAAAAGTAGAATTAGAATAACACTTACACGTGTTTAGAATAGTATGTGCTAAGGGTGTGGAGAATGTGGAATGGAAAAGCGGCTTTGACAAAGAAAGGGAACTTATCTTTGCCATTCAACGAGATCTGGATGTAGTAACGGCCATATTATTATTAACTGGCCAAATAACAATTATAGGAGTATTTGTGACACCCGGAGCTTTTCGTGTTTCAGTAGGCGGACCTATTACAGGAACCAGTCGCATCGAAGGAAAAGACGGAAATGTGGGAATTAATATTATTATTGATATGATTGATGTGTTTCTTGCGGCTTTGCTGCTTAATAACCAGATTAATGTGTCGGGCGCCTTTATTTCTTCTGGAAGATTTACCATTAACGTAAGTGGGCCTATTTTTGGCGTTCCCAAAACAGAACCTGCATTAAGTGAACTGAATCAATCCTCTCAGTTTTTTCATCGTACGGTATCAAAACATTTTTATGTAAATCCTGACTTAGTTGAAAAATTTACAAAGGACTGATTAAAATGTCATTAACAGATATACCTACAGTAAGACCTTCAGAGACGAGTATTTTTCTTATCGCCCTGCCGCTTATTATTTTTATCTTTTTCTTTACTCAGCCAAAAGCATCAGACGTTAAATAATCATGTAGCATAATGGGGGGGGGTATCCCTGGGCACACAAGCTGCTTATTTTTCTGTTCGTATCATTGCCTCTTCATTTATTAAGCCCCTAACGCTTTTCTTTTCTGTCATGTTTCATTAAAATGAACATAAACATATATGTAGAGAAAAGAATAATGTAGTGTTTCCTAACGTTATAAAATAGCTTACTATACGAAGAAAGCGTCTATAATAAAAGAAATGAACCTTTTGCGTGGTCAGCTGACGATGCTTTTTATTTTTACAAACTGCAGTGAAGGCAGAAAGGAGAGAATTCGATGAGTTTGCGCGAGCGGCTGCTGTATGTAGCGGAACATTATAAACAAATGGGTGGAGACGTACTTGTAAAACATGAAATAGAAAATATGCTTACACGCAGGCTTCCGATTTCTCTTTATCGATTGGAGCATATAAATCGAGAAGAAATGCGTATATCGGGACAGCACGCTGAAACATTTCCTTACGTGACCCTTGCGAATAAGAATATAGAGAGTGACGTGATGGTCGCGTATTTATTCAGTGAAGACGGTCAGCGCATTTACTTAGTCATGATGAGAGGAGACTCAGAAGAAGGAACTGATCTGAAAGACATTCGATTTTTCACTCCTGAACATGCCCGCGTATTGAAAGATAATCATATTGTCATTGGTACAAGCATGGAAGCGAAAAGCTTTGAGGATAGAGTAGCTCTTTACCTTCCTTACAATATAGCAGACTTACCTAGCAATGATCAGCTGCAAGATGACTTGCATTTACTGCTAAGTATGCATGAACAGTATATAAAAACATACGGAATGAGCAAAGAGATGCTGGGAGACAAAGACGCCATCGTCCATATTCATGAGTATATTAGGAAATCTGGATTTACATATGAACGACATGATATAGCCAACGCCTACTTTGCTTTAAAGACCAAACCGTTTATTGTTTTATCAGGAATGAGCGGGACAGGAAAAACAAAGCTTGCTCAGCTCTTAGCAGATAGTATCGGTGCCACGATTGAAAATGGAAGACAAGTGCTCATTCCGGTTCGACCCGATTGGCACGATAGTTCAGATTTATTAGGATATATTGATTTAAGAGGAGATTTTCGCAGAGGATCGTTTCTGTCGATTATGCAGCAAGCCATTCAGCATCCAGCTTACACATATGTTGCTATATTGGATGAAATGAACTTAGCTCGAGTTGAACATTATTTTAGCGATATTTTAAGCGTGATGGAAAGCAGGAGCTGGTCAAAAGGGAAAATCAAAACGGCTCCATTATTTCCTGGACATAAGATGTTCCGAGATATTTATTTGCCATCTAATCTTCTCATTATCGGTACAATTAATATGGATGAAACAACTCATGGGTTTAGTCAAAAGTTGTTAGATCGTACCAACACCATTGAGTTAAATAAGATTCAACTAGATTCTTTTGATTTTTTAGATGATAGAGATCCGGCTCAGCACGGCATTCAAAATGTACAAATTCAAAGTCAATATGTTCACTTAAAAGATGCGTATGTTGAACATGCTGAGCTCATTCACGAAGTAACAAATGAACTGCTAACCGTCAACGAGATGCTTATAGAAGTCGATCTGCAAATAGGTTACCGCGTACGCGACGAAATATGCTTTTATTTGATTTACGCGGTAAAAAGCGGGATGTTTACATTTGATCAGGCGTTTGATTTTCAGATTTTGCAAAAAGTTTTGCCTCGTATTTCAGGAAGCGATGGGTACACATTTGATTTATTAAAAAACCTTTATTATTACTGTACAAATACACTGTTAGATGATGAATTTGAGACAGCTGTCGTAAATGCAGATGGAATGAGATTTCCTAAAAGCGCACGCAAAATAATGGAGATGATGAGACGTTTTGAAATATACGGATACACGTCATTTTGGATTAATACCGTACGTTGAAATTGAAACTGACACGTGTACGGTGGTTATAAAAGGGAAAAATAAGAAAAAAATAAAATCTGCAGAAGAAGTGATGTTTTTTTCTTGTACAGGAAAAGGAATTACACATGTAAAAGTATTAAATCAAACAAAAGGCATGATGACTTCAAAACCGCCGCTTGAGCCTTTATTTTTTGAAAATGAAACCTATCAAATTACAGTTGTTTCTAAAAATGAAACAAGCCTGTTTGTTAACCACGATTCAAAAGCAGTTGAACAAAGTTTTCAAAGCGTAGGATTTCCCTACATTTTGACGGGAAATATAAGCTTTCAAAATGAAGTAGGGTATTCTACGTTTCATGTTTACAGCGAAAGAGAAAAAGAGCTGTCCTTTACTCTTGAAATTTTCCCCTCAAAGATGAGCTACAAGACAGATTATGTACACATGGTTGATGAAGTGAACGGATACATTCATGATTTGGCATACGATATGCTTCGTAAAACATATATTGAAGCAAAATCTGTTTGGTCTAAGCAAGCAACATGGACGGAATTTTATCATGTTCTCTCTCACTATATGAAACCCTTTCTTCATTCTGTGCGTCAGATTGAAAATCAGCCGTTTCAATCGGTAAAAGTTGAACATGAGCTCATGAGAGGCGATCAAATAAAAAAACAAGATAGCCGTGCTATATCATTTGTCCGAACCCACCCTACCTATCTTGCACCTTCAAGCAGGGGGATTAAAATTAATCGAAATATAAAAGTAGTACCCACAAAAGCGATTGGCACCAGGCATGTGTCTACCTATGATAATCTGGAAAATCAAAGTGTAAAATGGATGATGACGCAGCTGTATCATAAGCTAACTGCACTAATTGACAAATTGATAGAAGATAGATATGTAAAAAAAGAAGCCATATCGGCTTTAGAAACTAATCATACCGAATTAAAAAGACTGTTAAATAATGCGTTTTGGCAACGGGTGAAGACCCTACAAGCTTCAACTCTTCCTTCTACCCTACGGACGGCACCCCGCTATCGGGAAGCAAGCAGATACTTTATGTTCTTAACGCGAGGATTGGCTCTTAACGGAGAGTTTTACCACCTCTCATTAAAAGATATCGCAACTCTCTACGAATACTGGACGTATGTTAGTCTTTTAAAGAAGTTGCAAACTTACGGCAAGCGGATAGAACAAAACATCATGACAACGACAGAACAAGGGTTGAACGTCAGGATGCAGCCGTCTTATCATCGTTTTCAAGTGGGGAAAGCAGAAGCCACGCTATGGTATCAGAAAGCATACCATCATACTCATACCGTTATTCAAAAGCCGGACTTGCTGCTTGAAGTAAAGCAAGGGGAGAAAAAAAGTGTATATCTTTTTGACGCTAAGTATCGTATCAAACCAAATCACGATACGCCCTCTCCTAGAGAAGAAGATATTAATACCATGCATCGTTACCGAGACGCTATTGTAGAGGAAAATGGAATAAAACCGGTACAAACAGCGATTGTGCTTTTTCCTGGGAAAGCAGAGGGCTATAAGCAGCATCATTTTTATAAAAGTATTGAACGTGTTGGAGTTGGTGCGCTGCCTTTTTTGCCGGGAGAAGAAGGGCTAGTAGAAGAATTTATTGAAACTATTTGTACGGTAGAACCACATTTTTTCAGCGCTGAGTAGGTGAATAGGTAGAAAGTGAACAAGTCTTTTTTTATGCGTTGACATAGTGTTAAGTTTTTTATGTTTTGATGACATTTCGAGATTTTAGTTGTATTTTCCTGTTGAATTTTCTAGAATAGTAGAGAATAAAACCGTATCGAAAAGAAGTCGTATCATGTGCAGAGAACGTATCAGGAGGACAACGAAGTGAAAAAGATTCTACTATTCACGTTAGTAGCGCTATTGGCAACTTTTTTTATTGACAGGGTATACAGCGAACGCAACCAAGCGCAACTTCAGCAAACTGTAATCAATGAAATTAAAAAAACAAATCAAAGTAAAGAAGAAGCTTCCATCCTTGATTTTAATGAATTATGTGATTTTAGATGGGATAAAGTATATGTTTTTGGACCGGAAACGACTCGCAGTGAGGTAAATGAAAAGCTGGGCTTCACGTGGTCTGAAGCAAAAGCAAAAGGTATTGGAAAAGATAAAAAAGATAACTTTATTGTCTTTGTAGAAAATAATCAAGTAACGCAATATTTAAAAATACCGGCATCATATGGAACTATTGTTCCTAAGACTTCTGTTGCAAATGAAAGCTAACGAATTTCTTCGTTAGCTTTTTTATGCTTTCTTTTTTAAGGATGAAGTTTTTTTCTCTGCTGTTGATTTTGTCGGGTGTAAAGTAGAAGGATCTATGCTCACTTTTAACATTTCCATTAAATGTCGAATATCTCGTTCTTCGCTTCCGCTGCCTTTTGTAACTTCGCCTTGATTTATTTTTTGTTGAATGACGTTTTGTAAGGCGTCTCGGTAGTTGTTTTTGTAAATAGATGGATTAAAAGAAGTAGATAGCTTATCAATTAATTCCACCGTCACTTGTGTATCACTTTCATTAATGGAAGAAGTACTGGATAAGTTAGGCACATCTGTGACTGAACGAAGCTCTTCTTCAAAATGCATCGTGTGAAGAACAAGAGATCCGCCCACGGAACGAATAATTGCCATTTGCTGTTTGGAATATAAAAATACATTCGCAATACCGACTTTATTCGTTATTTCAAGTGCATTTAATAAAGTATAATAAGCTTTTAGGCTTGTTTCCCCAGGAGAAATATAGTAGGGCTTATCAAAAAACAGGGGATCAATGTCATCTAACGAAACAAAGTGTAACAATTCAACGGCTTTGTTTGCTGCAAAGGGCTCTTTGACACTGTCAATTTCCTGTTGTGAAAGTACAACAAACTGACCGGTCGCGGTTTCGTATCCTTTAACCAGTTCATCGGATTCTACTTCTCGTCCACACGTTTGGCAATGTTTTTCTTGATGAATAGGTGTATGGCAAACGGAGTGTAGCGTGCGCAGCTTTACATCTTTTTCTTCAATTGCTCCGTGCAGTTTAATAGGGATATCAATTAATCCAAAGCTGATTTTACCTTTCCAAGCAGTATGAAGCATAAACGTTCTCCTTTTACTCTTTTTTAGTAGTGTGCCGTAAAATAAATTAGATATCCCATTGTTTTGAAAAGAAGAATATTCTAAAAAAACTATGTGCTAAATAAACAATTAAATAGTTCCAATAAAGCTGCAGAGACAACATCTGCAGCTTTATTGGAACTCAATAGGGACTATTTGCTGATTAGATTCATTTGTCTCATGTTTAGAAATCGTAATTTCAAGGATTTCGTTACTAAATGTAGCGGTAATTTTTTTATTCATCAATGGAAATGGAAAGTCGATTGTACGTTCAACGCTTTCTTCCGTTTGTTCTCTTGCAAGCGTTCCTTGCTTTTCATCATGAAATTCTCTAATGCAGTATTTTTTGGCTGTCAGCTGTAAGTGGTCAGCTTGTATCTGAACGATAATATCCTTAGGGTGATACCCTAATAATTCAGCTTCGACAATAAATGATTGTTCTGTTTCAAATAAATCTATACGAACGGAATCATAATCTAAATAACTCATAAAGGGATTTGAAAGCATGACTTCTAACAACTCTTGAAAGCCTTTTACAAACATTTGGTCTGCTGGCAGACGCTTGTTTTTCATTTCTGCGTTCCTCCATTATTTAAACTGTTTCACTTTACTATCATATGCGCGTTTATGTACTTAGTGAACTCCTGCGCAAAGAATAAGCTTGAAGTACTAGCTGTCTTTTCTACGCATAAAAAAGCAAGCTCTGTAGAGAGCTTGCCGCTGTTTTACATATCATGTCCGCTATTGTGTTTTTGGCGAGAATGCTTACGGTTTTTTACTTTATGAGATCCGCTTAGCGGTTCTGGCTGTCCAGAATTGCTTTTTGGCGCATTTCTTCTGATGTCTTTGCTGCTGTTTTTGTTCATAGTTAAAGCCTCCCTTTCACTTATTAGGGTAGGATAGTGACAGGGAATTTATCCAATGAAAAATTCCCCTTTCTAAAAATAGGTTTAACAAAAACAGGAAATGGGAACAGGAAAAAAGCGTCATATATAATGACGCCTTCTCGTTAGATTTCATGGAGTTAAACGATTTTGCTTTTCTAACTAGTGATTAGTATATCCAATAAGAGATTGTTTTATTGATTTTTTTTGCGTTTTTTATTATTTTGTTTCTGTTGTTCCGTTAATGGTTCATTTGAAAACTCTTCATTATAACCCGATCCTTTTCCTTGAGCGCTAGCCGCGTTAGCTCCAGGAATGACGTGGTTTGACTTGCGTTTAGCCATGTTGAATCACCTCCGTTTCTAGCATGCGTAAAAATCAATGAAATATGAATTATTAGAAAAATAAAAGGAAGATGGAAAAGGTTATAAGTGAAACTTATGTTAATTAATAACATTCTTTTTATTTACTTATGTATAATATTATATTAAGATAGATGGTGAAGGGAATAGAGGATGGGGTAAGTAAATCCTTTATACATAGAATTTTAAGGGGGTAAAAGCAATGACTAAAAAAGACGTTTTTAACGCTCGTTCGTCATTCGATCTTAATGGCAGCACATATAATTATTACCGCTTACAAGCTTTAGAGGAAGCAGGTTTAGGTAACGTATCTAAGCTGCCGTATTCAATTAAAGTATTATTAGAATCTGTTCTTCGTCAGGTAGATGGCCGTGTTATTACAAAAGAACACGTCGAAAACCTTGCAAAATGGGGAACAAAAGATATTAAAGATATCGATGTTCCTTTCAAACCATCTCGTGTTATTCTTCAAGATTTCACTGGAGTTCCAGCGGTTGTAGACTTAGCGTCACTTCGTAAAGCAATGGCTGATTTAGGAGGCGATCCTGACAAAATCAATCCAGAAATTCCAGTAGACCTCGTTGTCGACCACTCCGTACAAGTTGATAAAGCAGGTACAGCTGACTCATTACGAATTAATATGGACCTTGAGTTTCAACGTAATACAGAGCGCTATAATTTCTTAAGCTGGGCTCAAAAATCATTTAATAACTATCGTGCAGTTCCGCCAGCTACTGGTATCGTGCACCAAGTAAATTTAGAATATTTAGCAAACGTTGTTCATGCTGTTGAAGAAGATGGTGAATTTGTAGCTTTCCCTGATTCTCTAGTAGGTACTGACTCTCATACAACGATGATTAATGGTATCGGTGTCTTAGGATGGGGTGTTGGCGGTATTGAAGCGGAAGCAGGTATGCTTGGTCAACCTTCTTATTTCCCAGTTCCTGAAGTAATCGGTGTTAAACTTGTTGGTGAATTACCAAACGGCACTACAGCTACAGACTTAGCTTTAAAAGTTACGCAAGTGCTTCGTCAAAAAGGAGTAGTCGGAAAATTCGTGGAATTCTTCGGTCCTGGTGTAGCAGAACTTCCATTAGCTGACCGTGCAACAATCGCTAATATGGCTCCTGAATACGGTGCAACATGTGGATTCTTCCCAGTTGACGCAGAAGCATTAGCATACATGCGTTTAACTGGAAGAGATGAAAAAGACATTCAGGTTGTCGAACAATATACAAAAGCAAATGGTTTATTCTTCACACCAGAAAATGAAGATCCAATTTTCACTGACGTTGTTGAGATTAACCTTGCTGAGATTGAAGCAAATCTTTCTGGTCCAAAGCGTCCGCAAGATTTAATTCCACTTTCTCAAATGCAAACAGAATTCAAGAAGGCTTTAACAGCTCCTGTTAGCAACCAAAGCTTCGGACTTGATGCTAAAGACGTGGATAAAGAAATTACGTTTAAGCTTGCAGACGGTTCAGAAACAACAATGAAAACAGGTGCCATTGCCATTGCGGCTATCACAAGCTGTACGAACACATCAAATCCTTACGTATTAGTAGCAGCTGGTTTAGTTGCGAAAAAAGCGGTAGAAAAAGGATTGGATGTTCCAGCTTACGTGAAAACTTCTTTAGCACCAGGTTCAAAAGTAGTAACGGCTTACCTTCAAAATTCAGGGCTGCTTCCATACTTAGATAAAATCGGCTTTAACATCGTAGGTTATGGCTGTACCACTTGTATCGGTAACTCTGGTCCATTAGAAGCAGAAATTGAAGCAGCGATTGCAGACAGCGACTTGCTTGTAACGTCTGTTCTTTCAGGAAACCGTAACTTTGAAGGACGTATTCATCCATTAGTAAAAGGTAACTACCTTGCTTCTCCGCCGCTTGTTGTAGCATATGCACTGGCTGGAACGGTAGATGTAGATTTACAAAAAGATCCAATCGGTATTGATACAGACGGCAATGAAGTATTCTTTAGCGACATCTGGCCTTCTCAAGATGAAATTAAAGAAGTTGTTAGCCGTACCGTAACGCCTGAATTATTCCGTAACGAGTATGAGCGTGTATTCGATGATAACGAGCGCTGGAACGAAATTAAAACAAGCGAAGATGCGCTTTATACGTGGGAGAATGATTCAACGTACATTCAAAACCCACCTTTCTTTGAAGGCTTATCAGAAGAACCAGGTGAAGTAGAGGCGTTAAATGATCTTCGCGTAGTAGCGAAATTTGGTGACTCAGTGACAACGGATCACATTTCACCAGCGGGTTCAATTGCAAAAACATCACCTGCAGGTCTTTACCTTCAAGAAAACGGTGTAGAGCCAAAAGACTTTAACTCATATGGTTCTCGTCGTGGTAACCATGAAGTGATGATGCGCGGTACGTTTGCAAACATCCGCATTAAAAACCAAGTAGCTCCTGGTACAGAAGGCGGCTGGACAACGTACTGGCCAACAAATGAAGTAATGAGCATTTATGATGCTTGTATGAAATACAAAGAGCAAGATACAGGTCTTGTTGTACTTGCAGGCAAAGATTACGGCATGGGAAGTTCTCGTGACTGGGCAGCAAAAGGCACAAATCTTTTAGGTATTAAAACAGTAATCGCTGAAAGCTTTGAGCGTATTCACCGTTCAAACCTAGTATTAATGGGTGTTTTACCTCTTCAATTTAAAGATGGTGAAAGCGCGGATACATTAGGTTTAACTGGAAAAGAAACAATTGCAGTAGCAGTTGATGAAACGGTAAAACCACGTGATTTTATAAAAGTAACAGCAACTGATGAAGCTGGAAACAAAAAAGAATTTGAAGTACTGGTTCGTTTCGATAGTGAAGTTGAAATTGATTACTATCGCCACGGTGGTATCCTTCAAATGGTGCTTCGTGATAAATTACAGTCTAAAACACATGCGTAAGTTATAAAGAAAAAGAGCGGTTCTCGTGAACCGCTCTTTTTTTATGCAAACGCACCGTTTTCGACAAAAAGTGAGAGGGAAATATGCTATATTATAAAAGAAAATGCCCTATAAAAGGATTATTTTAGTAGATATTGCACATATCTATTAGTACATAGATTATCACTTTTTAGAAGAAATAAAGGAGCCGATCATATGGTTAAAAAAATAATTGCGGTCTTGCTTCTAGTAGGATTTCTTAGCTACGCACTTTGGCAAGGGCTTTCTCCAAATGAAGCATCCGATAATTCTAACTTAAGCGAATACAAGGATTTAAATATCAAAAAAGGCGATAGTGCTCGTCAGGCTTCGGGTCAAGCTTATGGGTTGGAACCAAAAAATACAGCGCCTCCGTTTACACTGTCAGATACGAGCGGGAAATCCGTTCAATTATCGGACTTTAAAGGAAAAAAAGTCATTTTAAACTTTTGGGCAACATGGTGTCCGCCGTGTCAAAAAGAAATGCCCGATATGCAAGCATTTTATGAGAAATATGGAAACGATGTACAGCTGCTTGCGGTTAATTTAACTTCGTCAGAAGGCAGTAAACAGGCAGTATCTAAGTTTCTTAAAGAAAAACAGTTTACGTTTCGTGTATTATTGGACGACCAAGATAGTGTAGGGAGTAAAAAATATCGAGTCTCCACCATTCCGACATCTTACTTTATAGATGAAGAAGGGAAAATTGTTCAACGAGTGAATGGTCCAATGACGCTTAAACAAATGGAAAACTTTGCTCAACAAGCAGCGAATTAACTTCGCTGCTTGTTTTATTAAAAATGAAACTTATTTCCTTTACCATCGTATACATAGATAAGTCAGTAAACATATCAAACTTTCTTACAACTTTTCAAAAAGTATGTTTACTTATCTGACAAATTGGTTACAATATAGATAGTTGTATGATATCAGTTTCTTTAGATTTTTCAGATTTTTCATAAAAATTACATAAAGTAGGTGTTGTGATCATGAGAAAATTACGCAAACGTTCATTTGAAGAGTTAGTGCAAGAAAATAAAACGCAGCTGTTAAAAGATCAGTCAGAAATTGAACGTATTGAAATGGAAATTGAAAAGCGGTTAGAAGATCGTATGCTTGAAAGAGCTGAATAACTTTAAAGTAAGTTGGTTAGAGTAACGGTGAGGAGGGGATAAGCATGGGAAATCCTAAAAAACAAAGCAAACCTTTTGTTCCGAATCACATCGGCACTCAACCGAGAGAAGCTGGTGGAAATAACGGAAAACAAATGCAAGATACATCCGGCAAGCATCCTCAAGTTATTCAAACCAAAGGTGAATGAATAAAAAGTCGCTGAATTCAGCGACTTTTTATTATTTGAATTCTACCGTGAATAAATAAACGCAAGGATTGCTCGAAATAAGCTCTTTAACAACTTCTCCATCGTGGGTTGAAAGCGGAGCAACTCGTATGCCACTGCCAGCGTCACCAAATAAAGCAGCAACTGGATATGTTTTATTCATTTTTACCGTTTGTTTTTTCTCTAATCCAGTAAAGGAATAGCCGTTCATTTTTTTTGGCTTTTCCGCTTCTATTCCTAGGTTTGTATCGTTGCTGCCTACATTAAACATAACTTTATGAGCATCATCATCGATTTTATATGTAATAGCAAACATGTCAAATTCTTTTGAAACGGTCAACCCTCCTGAAAATAAAGGTTGTTTGGCTTTCCCCTTTTCATAATAAGTGGCTTTTACATAAGCTTCTTTTGCGTGATTAGGAGCTTTAACATCGTATGCAATAATATTGCTTTTGTAGTCTAAATTTGTCACGGCTAACATTTTTTCTTCATGTTTTGAGTAATGATGAGGCTTCATAGAGGCACTTGCTGTCAATTTTGATGCCAATGAAGTTTGCGACATAAAAAATACGGCAAGCACTGCAATAAAGATGACGCTTAGTACTGCTATCATTCGTTTGGTCATAGAGATTCCCCCTTTGTATGTATATATTACCATATTATGTATGTTTTATATATGCATTTTAAATTAATTATAATTATATTATGTAAACTAAAATCATTTTTTTCCACTTATAGAGATGAACAAATCCGGCATACTACAATTGTAACAAAGTTATTTTGAGGAGGAAGATACAATGGCATGGAATAAACCGAATCCAGACGATCGCAGTGATAACGTTGAAAAATTACAAACAATGGTGCAAAATACAATGAAAAACATTGAAGAAGCAGAAGAAGCTGCTGCATGCAGCACTGAAGAAGAACGTCAGCGCATTCAGCAAAAAAATCACAATCGCGAAGTAAGTATCGAAGCAATGCGCAGCGAAATAAAAGATGAGTCAGAAGCTCGTCAAAATGGTTACGAAGGTACGATTTAATAAATAAAACAGCGACAATAAGCAGCTAAAAATAAACGGTTTTAGCTGCTTTCTTTCTATATTTTTTTAGTAAGGTCAATAATAATACAAACTAGCGAAGAGGTTTATGTAGGTGAAAAAGCACGTGAAAAAGAAAGTAGTAAGGATTTTGGTCAGTTTACTTGTCGTCTTGATTATTGTGGGCTCTTATCAAACGCATAAGCCCTTGCCTAAAGGAGTTTCATACGAAAGTAAGCCCCACAAAGTAGAAGATGTATTTCTTTTATCAGACCTAACGTATCAAGACCAGCAGACATCTGTTTCTGAACAACATATTTTTCAAGCAGTTACGAATGTGATTGATGACGCAAAAGCTTTCATTATTATGGATATGTTTCTATTTAACGGCTACTATAACCAAGGCGAAACGTTTCCTCACCTTAGTGATACGCTTGCAAGTAAGCTGATTGAAAAGAAACGAAAACATCCTAATATCGCAATCGTCTTTATTACAGATGAAATCAATACAACCTACGGCTCACATGATTCAAAGTGGTTAGATTCACTGCGGCTAAACGGAATCAAAGTGGTGCAAACCAATTTATCTAAGCTCAGAGACTCCATTCCACTGTATTCTTCAGTGTGGAGAACTTTTGTTCAGTGGTTTGGTGAAAAAGGAAACGGATGGATAACAAATCCGTTTGGTACCAATGCGCCTAAAGCGACGGTCCGTGCTTATTTAAAGTTGTTAAATGTAAAAGCTAATCACAGAAAAGTAGTAGCAACAGATCAAAGCGTTATTATCTCTTCTGCCAATCCTCATGATGCAAGTTTTTATAATTCTAACATGGCCTTTGAAGTAAAAGGGAATATCATTGGAGATGTGGTGAAAAGTGAACAAGCGGTGTCAGATTTTTCTTATGGAGGAAAGTTACCTCGGTATAAGAAAAAAGAAAAAGAAAAGGGAGACCTCTATGTTCAGCTGTTAACAGAAGGTAAAATCTATAAGCACGTATTACATGATTTACATCATGCTAAAAAAGGCGACGATGTATGGCTTGGCATGTTTTATCTTGGAGATCGCGACGTAATAAAGGCGCTTTTGAAAGCTTCCAAACAAGGAGCAAACGTACGATTAATTTTAGATCCTAATGAGAATGCGTTTGGAAGAAAAAAGTTCGGACTGCCTAACCGTCCAGTAGCAGCAGAACTTGTAAAAAAATCCAAAGGAGATATTAAAATTCGCTGGTATCATACAGGGAAAGAACAGTATCATTCTAAAACTTTATTTATTCGAAACAAAAAAAATGCAACTATTATTGCAGGAGCAGCAAATTTCACAAAACGAAATTTGGCTGACTTGAACTTAGAAACGGATATTAAAGTATCAGGACCTTCTAACAAAAAGGTTATGACCGAACTAAACGCTTATTTTGACCGCTTATGGACAAATAAAGACTACACATATACACTTCCTTATAAAAGGTATGAAAATAAAATGACGCGGCTGGAAATGCTGATATATCGCATTCAAGATGCGCTTAGTCTTACAACATATTGAGTAATAACCAAACTAGTAGGAGTATATTCTCCTTATATGGTAAGATAAAACAGGAACAGTGCAAGAGGAGGTAGAATCATGCTAGTATCGAAGAAAGAAATCGAAGTGCGCTATGCAGAAACCGATCAGATGGGCGTTGTGTATCATGCTAACTATTTAGTATGGATGGAAATAGGTCGAACGCAGTTTATTAGTGATTTAGGTTTTAGCTATGCACAAATGGAAAGCGACGGTGTGCTGTCGCCAGTTATTGATATACAGGCTTCATATAAAAAGCCGCTTCATTATGGCGAGACAGCTGTAGTACATACTTGGGTTGAGAACTATGATGGTCTACGCGTTGTGTACGGCTACGAAATTTTTAATTCAAATGAAGAACTTGCGTTAGCAGGAACATCGTCACACGTATGTGTGAAAAAAGAAAACTTTAAGCCTATTTCGATTCGCCGTAATTATCCGGAATGGCATAAAGCCTATGAAGATGCCAAAAAGCAGGGTTAATCGCAAGAATAAAAAGCATCGATAAATCGATGCTTTTTTCTTACGCTTCGTAATGAAAGTCAGGTTCTTTTGTTTCTTCATTATAATTTACGGTCAAATCATGACCATCAAAGTACCAAAGGTCTTCATCTTCTACGAAGAATGTTAAACCGTCAACTTTTGTTTCAACGCCAACGTTTTTAGGAGAATCTGTGTTTACACCTAAAGAAAAACCTTTTTGAACGTTGCTGCATCCGCCGTAGCGAACAAAAAAGCGAATTGTTTCGTTTCCTTCTAGCATCATTTCATCTTTGTACCACGTAGCTGCTGCTTCTGTTACTGTTAATTTCATTAATTATGCTCCTTCCAATACTGCGGATACATTTATTATAGTAGAAAGGTAGATAAATTACCAATATATACGAATCCAGCTAGGAAGGAATGAGATAAAATAAAACGATTTAATATAGAGGTGAAGGCTTCATTTCTATATTAAATCGTTTCATTCTTTCATTTGAAATCATATTGTTTTCCAATGGTTTCCCAGCAGTGAACGCAGTAGCGGCTTCCTTCTAGCTGTGAATCCATTTTCTTATTTCGTTTGCAAATAGGGCATTTTTTCTTCACATCATTCACCTCCTTATTTTAGTATCAGTATAACTAATAAATAAGAAATGTATTCGCTTACAAAACGGTTATAAAAAAAGAAATAAGAGGAAGCTTCTCTTATTTCTTTTTACCTGACAAAAATGTGACTTTCGGTTCTGTTTTATTAAGAATTCGGGTAATGTTTGCGCGGTGTCTGTAAATGACAAAGGCTACAATTAAACCAATAATCATAATAAGCATGTAGTCTTGCTTAAATAGCGTGTAGATAAAAGTTAATACCCCGGTAACCATTGATGACAATGATACATACTTCGTTATGTATAAGCAGATAAAAAAACATAATAGTACGAAAGCAAATAAAAGAGGTTCATAACATAAAATCACTCCGGCGGACGTGGCAACAGCTTTCCCGCCTTTGAATTTCGCGAAAACAGGAAAAATATGACCAATGACAGCAAATAAACCAATAAAGAGAATGTTTTGATTCGTATCAAATAAAAGCGGTAAAGAAGCTGCTAGGGTTCCTTTTAGAATGTCTCCAAGCGTAACGATAATTCCGGCTTTTACGCCCAATGTACGAAATGAGTTGGTGCCGCCTAAATTGCCGCTTCCATGCTCTCGTATATCGATGCCGTATCCTAGTTTTCCAACAACTAGTCCAAAAGGAATAGAGCCCAAGATATAGGCAAGAATAGGTAATAAATAATTCATGTTTGAAAGCTCCTTTATTTCTATATCGTTTCTATTTTACCATGAGATACTTAAAAAAACATAGCTAGTTTTGGGTGAGAGACAATTATTTTAAAAAAAGAAGACGTTTACAAAAATAGAGAAAACGGGTACTATATGCAGGAAATCAACTGTAAATCGCGAATGTTGTTCAGTACATATTATATAGCTAAGAGAGGTAATAGACATGTCCATTAAAATTCCTTCCCGTCAAGAGCTTGGTAAAATATTAAAAAAAAGCAAGCGCATTGCTGTAGTAGGTTTATCAGATAACCCTCATCGAACGTCTTATATGGTTTCAGAAGCCATGCAGCAGCAAGGTTACGAGATTATTCCGGTGAACCCGACAATCAACTCAGCGCTCGGCGTAAAAGCCGTATCTTCATTAAAAGAAATTGAAGGGCATATTGATATCGTTAATGTATTTCGTCGCTCTGAGCATTTGCTTGAAGTTGCAGAAGAGTTTTTAGAAGTAGATGCAGACGTATTTTGGGCACAATCTGGTTTAATTAATGAAGAAGCATATGACCTGCTCGCTAAAAAAGGGTATACTGTAGTTATGGATCGTTGTATAAAAGTTGAGCATGCTTTAACAAAGTAAGATCTATAAGCAGAACAACCAACCCATGCACACTGCTTGCATGGGTTTCACCATGCGTTGAAATAGTAAGAGCGTTTCCGCTACAATAGACGTTAGACAGCTAGCTTTATAATGCTTATAATCCATGAATACACAAGATATTGCTTTTATAATACGGAAATTTGTGCTAAAATCTTGTAAGTACGCAAAAATAGAAACATACGTTCTGTTGATGCGAACACTATAAAATTAAAAGATAGGATACATGATCATTTATTCTTAGACACGAAGCGCAAACGTTTGTGTTTCATACATAATGTAGTAATGTTCGTTGTGATGAAAGGGGTAGTATGAATGGCTCGGAAACAACAATTTAATTATAATGAAGATGCAATTCAAGTACTAGAAGGATTAGATGCCGTTCGTAAACGTCCTGGTATGTATATTGGAAGTACGGATACACGAGGTCTGCATCATTTAGTATATGAAATCGTCGACAACTCTGTTGATGAAGCTCTAGCAGGCTACGGAGAAGAAATTATTGTAACCATTCACAAAGATAATTCAATTTCTGTACAAGATAAAGGTCGAGGTATGCCAACGGGCATGCATAAATTAGGAAAACCAACGCCTGAAGTTATTTTAACCATCCTGCATGCAGGAGGTAAATTCGGACAGGGTGGATATAAAACAAGCGGAGGCTTACACGGAGTAGGTGCATCTGTTGTAAATGCGCTGTCTGAATGGTTGACTGTAACCATTCATAGAGATGGATTTATTTATGAACAGCGTTTTGAAAATGGAGGAAAGCCGGTTACGACGCTAGAAAAAATAGGAAAAACGAAAAAAACGGGAACAACGATTCATTTCAAACCGGATGCCACGATCTTTTCAACAACTGTGTATAATTATGATACGCTTTGTGAACGGCTCCGCGAATCGGCTTTTCTGTTAAAAGGATTCAAAATAGAGTTAATCGATAAAAGACATGATCGTCACGATATCTTTCATTATGAAACAGGTATTCAAGCCTTTGTTTCATATTTAAATGAAGAAAAAGATTCACTTCATCCAGTCGTCTTTTTTGAAGGGATTCATCATAATATTGAAGTTGAATTTGCCTTTCAATTTAATGATGGTTATTCTGAAACCATTTTATCATTTGTTAATAATGTTCGTACCAAAGATGGTGGAACGCATGAGTCCGGTGCAAAAAGCGCTATGACGCGTGCATTTAATGAATACGCCCGTAAAGTAAGCCTGCTAAAAGAAAAAGACAAAAACTTAGAAGGAACGGATATACGAGAAGGCTTAGGAGCCATCGTTTCCGTTAGAATACCTGAAGAGTTGCTTCAGTTTGAAGGTCAAACAAAAGGAAAGTTAGGTACAAGTGAAGCTCGTTCGTCCGTAGATGCAGTTATTTCTGAAAAACTTGCCTATTTCTTAGAAGAAAACCCAGACGTAAGCTCTCTTCTTGTAAAAAAAGCAATCAAAGCTGCTCAAGCGCGTGAAGCAGCACGAAAGGCGAGAGAAGACGCAAGAAACGGGAAGAAACGAAAGCGTCAAGAAACCGTTCTAAGCGGGAAGTTAACGCCTGCGCAATCAAGAAATCCTCAGCGAAACGAACTGTACTTAGTCGAAGGGGATTCCGCCGGAGGTTCAGCAAAACAAGGAAGGGACCGCCGCTTTCAAGCTGTGCTGCCACTGCGAGGGAAGGTTATCAATACCGAAAAAGCCAAGCTTCAAGATATTTTTAAAAACGAAGAAATTAGTACGATCATCCACGCGATAGGCGGAGGAGTAGGAGCAGATTTCACCATTGATGATATTAACTACGATAAAATAGTCATCATGACCGATGCGGATACGGATGGCGCTCATATTCAAGTGCTTCTCCTAACGTTTTTCTACCGCTATATGAAACCGCTTGTGGAAGCAGGAAAAGTATTTATTGCTCTTCCACCGCTCTATAAAGTAAGCAAAGGGTCAGGTAAAAAAGAAGTGGTTGAATATTCATGGAGTGACGAAGAATTGCAAGGTGCTATCGATAAGGTAGGAAGAGGGTATATGATTCAACGCTATAAAGGTCTCGGTGAAATGAACGCAGATCAGCTTTGGGAAACAACAATGAACCCAGAGACGCGTACGCTGATTCGTGTCCGTATTGATGATGCTGCTCGCGCTGATCGTCGTGTGACCACTTTGATGGGCGATAAAGTAGAACCACGCAGAAAATGGATTGAAAGCAACGTAGCGTTTGGGTTAGAAGAAGATCCAAATATTTTAGATAATGAAAATGTATTAACGGTCGCAGAGGAGGACGTACAATGACACAAACAGAACGCTTTTTAGATTTACCTCTTGAGGATGTACTAGGCGACCGTTTTGGTCGATACAGTAAATATATTATTCAAGAGCGTGCACTGCCGGATGCAAGAGACGGGTTAAAACCCGTTCAGCGCCGTATTTTATATGCAATGCACGTAGATGGGAATACAGCAGAAAAAGGCTTTCGCAAGTCAGCCAAAACTGTAGGGAACGTAATTGGTAACTATCACCCTCATGGTGATTCATCTGTATATGATGCCATGGTTCGAATGAGTCAAGAATGGAAAGTTAGAAATGTATTGATCGAAATGCATGGAAACAACGGAAGTATTGATGGAGATCCCCCAGCAGCAATGCGTTATACAGAAGCTCGCCTTTCATCGATTGCTGCAGAACTTCTACGAGATATTGACAAACAAACGGTTGAGTTTGTGTCTAACTTCGATGATACAAGCAGCGAACCAACTGTGTTACCGGCTATGTTTCCTAACTTGCTAGTAAATGGATCCACGGGTATTTCAGCTGGTTATGCTACAGAACTTCCGCCTCATCATTTAGGTGAAGTAATTGACGCAACGATCATGCGAATTGATAAACCAACGTGTACAATTGAAGAGTTGATGACGGCTATTCAAGGTCCTGATTTTCCTACGGGAGGAATCATTCAAGGGGTAGACGGGATTAAGAAAGCCTACGAGACAGGTAAAGGGAAAATTATTATTCGCGGAAAAACGGAAGTGGAGTCCATTCGCGGCGGAAAACAGCAAATTGTCATTACAGAAATTCCGTTTGAAGTAAACAAAGCTAACCTTGTTAAGAAAATGGATGAGCTTCGTTTAGATAAAAAAGTGGAAGGCATTGCTGAAGTTCGCGATGAAACGGATCGTACCGGTCTGCGCATCGTAGTAGAATTAAAAAAAGATGCAAATGCTCAAGGAGTACTTCACTATCTTTATAAAAATACGGATCTGCAAGTACCTTATAATTTTAACATGGTTGCTATTGCTAAAAAGCGACCAAAGCTTATGAGCTTGGCTAACATTCTTGATGCTTATATTGATCATCAAAGAGAAGTGGTAACAAATCGTTCTAAATACGAACTGCAAAAAGCACGTGAACGTGAACATATTGTAGCGGGATTGATTAAGGCACTGTCGATTTTAGATGAAGTTATTGCGACGATTAGAGCTTCTAAAGATAAGCGCGACGCTAAAAATAATTTAATTGCCAAATATGAATTTACAGAACCTCAAGCAGAGGCGATTGTATCGCTTCAATTATACCGTTTGACAAACACGGACATCACAGCTCTACAAGCGGAAGCTGAAGAGCTAGGTGCTAAAATTAACGAGTTAGAAGAAATCTTACATAGCGAGAAAAAACTTTTTAATATAATCAAAAAAGAATTACGCCGTGTAAAAAAGCAATACAGTACAGAACGCCGCTCAAAAATTGAAGCGGAAATCGAAGAAATTAAGATTAATCTAGAAGTGATGGTTCCATCTGAAGAAGTGATGGTGACAGTCACAAAAGACGGATACGTAAAACGAACAAGTCTTCGTTCTTACGCCGCGTCTAACGGGCAAGACTTCGGTATGAAAGATACGGACCGAATTTTAGCGAAGTATGAAATTAATACAACCGAAACCCTTCTCATCTTCACAAACAAAGGGAATTATTTATATATGCCAGTGCACGAACTTCCGGATATCAGGTGGAAAGACATGGGGCAGCATATCATGAACATTGTTCCAATTGATAAAGAAGAGCAAATTGTACGGGCGATACCGGTGAAAGAATTTAAAGAAAATCAGTATCTGCTTTTCTTTACGAAAAATGGTATGGTCAAAAAATCAGAATTACTTCAATATAAAGCACAGCGCTACTCCAAAGCTCTTGTCGCCGTTAATTTAAAAGGCGATGATGAAGTAGTCGATGTATATCAAACCGATGGTAAAAAACAAGTGTTTATTGCCACTCGCTCTGGCTACGGACTGCGTTTCCGGGAAGAAGAAATCAATATTGTAGGAACTCGCGCTTCCGGTGTGAAAGGAATTAACTTAAAAGACGATGATTATGTTGTAAGCGGCGTTATCTTCGATGAAGGTGAAGCTCTATCAACTGAATTATTTATCGCCACGCAGCGAGGAGCTGTGAAAAAGACAAAAATTACTGAGTTTGAAGAATCAGCACGAGCAAAACGAGGGCTAGTGATGGTCCGAGAACTAAAATCTAATCCGCATCAAATTGCAAAAGTAAAAGCAATCTCTAAAGAGCACTACATGATAGTGGAATCATCTAAAGGTCAAATCGAGCAGGTTGATCCGTCTACAATGCGAGCTAGCGACCGATACAGCAACGGTTCATTCGTATTGGACCAAAGCGAAGCTGGCAATTTAGTTGATGTGTGGCTGGAAGAAAAATAACAAAAAAGTAGTAAAGTTTTTAACGCTTTACTACTTTTTTTGTTTAATATTTTTAAGTTAAACTATGTTCTAAATAAACAATATAAAAATTTCCCTACTCCTTAACCCAAATAAACATCATATACCTCCTACACAAGCCTCTAAGAAACTTTTGAATGTTCCAATTGTCCTAAACATATATATAAAAGAACATCTAGGAGGTGTTATAGATGAACTATTTTATTCACGTAACTCCTAAGACTAAACTCTTTGTTCGGGATATTGGAAAAGGGGAACCCGTTCTTTTCCTCCACGGGTGGCCTGTTAACGCTAAAATGTACGAATACCAATTTACAACGTTGCCGGCCCGCGGTATTCGATGTATCGCTCCTGATCTTCGCGGATTCGGAAAATCAGATGCGCCTTTCACCGGCTATTCTTATAATCAATTAGCGGATGATATTCGAATGTTAGTAGAAAGACTGGAGCTTAAAAATTATACGCTTGTAGGCTTTTCTATGGGGGGAGCCATTGCCATTCGATATATGAGCAGACATTTAGGATATGGCGTGAAGAAGTTAATTTTATTAGGAGCAGCGGCTCCAAGCTTTATTCAAAAAACTGATTTTCCATATGGACTTCCTTCTGAAGAAGTAAATACAATTATTCAAAATACGTATAGAGATCGTCCTAACATGCTTGAAGAGTTTGGCAAAAAGTTTTTTAATCAGCCTATTAGCTCAGCTTTTAGAGGGTGGTTTCAAGATTTAGGTTTAGAGGCATCCGGTCATGGAACGATTAAAACTGCGGTGTCTTTACGAGACGAAGACTTGCGAGAGGATTTGAGTCAAATTTTCGCTGAGACATATATATTACACGGAAAAAAAGATCAAATTTGTCCATTTGATCTTGCAAAAGTTATGAATCGTCATATTTCATTTTCTACACTTCTTCCATTTGAAAATAGTGGACACGGTCTTTTTTATGATGAACGTGAGAAAGTAAATGACACTCTTATTGAACTCATCGCTAAAAGCTCAGCCTATAAGTAAGGATATACATTTAAAACCGAATTGGCAGCCAAATAAAAAAAGTAAAAAACCCGCACCTAACGTAATGAAGCGAAGAAGCTTAGGCGTGATAAATTTTCTTGTAAAATGAATGCTGCTGGCAATATTTAAATTCCAAAGAAGGATGCCAAAGATAATAAAGAAACTGTGAAAAAAGACAGATAGCCACGTTTGACTTTGGAGGCTTTCGCTTAAGCTTGACCCAAATACACCAAACCAAAACACAATATTTAAAGGGTTCATAAGAGCAATGAAGAAACCTGTAAAAAACGACTTATCTCTTTTAATAGAGGGTTTGTTTACATCTATTGAAAAGGAACGAGAAACAGCTTGTTTCATACTTTGAAAGCCAACAAATGTGAGCATGACAAAACCAGTTGCATACAAGGAAACAGTAACAGCCTGCATCTGAACAAAGGGCGTTAACCCTATTAAAATGAGGAGCATAAATAAAATATCGGCCGTCATGCCTCCTAAACCAACTAGCCAAGAAGCCCAAAATCCTCTTGTCAGCCCTTTTTTAATCATCTCTATATTAATTGGACCTACCGGTGCTGCGAGACTAATACCTAGAATTATTTGTTTTATAGCAATCAAAAACCACTCCACAAACACAGCCTCCTTTCTAACTTGTCCAATAGTAGCTTATATATATATATAGATTAGAGTTTTATAATTTAGAAGCGGCATTTAGTTAAAAATGCTCATAAACTTTCTTTTCTTTAATACACATGTAACGTTGAGTTCCATAAGGAGGGTTTTAATGGCATCAAAAATGCTTTTTCGAGCCAATGAGATTTTAGAGTCAACGCATGTCCCGTTTTGGGGAAAAGATGCTTTTCAATATTTCCAAAGCGATATATTATCAGAAGAAAATCCATTTCCTTGTATATTAGGGGTAGAAGGCTTTAAAAAAGATTTACTGCGTTTTTCATTTGTGACTACTCCTTATAACTACCAAGATATTAGGAATGCAGCGTCGGCACTTAGAGAATACATAGATACGTTCAAGACCATAGGTCGCTATACATCTTTTGTGTTATTCTTTAAGCCTGAACATAAAGAACGATCAATGGAAGAGTACGAAACGATGTTTTGGGATACGCTGACGTTTCTTCATCAAATTGATCAAAAGAAATGGCCGCAAGACATTCCAAAAGATCCAAAAAATCCATTATGGGAATTTTGCTTTCACGGAGAACCTATTTTTGTCGTATGTAATACGCCTGCTCATTCTTTGCGTAAAAGCCGTAAGAGCAGAGGATTTATGATTACATTTCAGCCTCGGTGGGTCTTTGAAGGTATGACAGGAGATTCAAAAATAGGGCGGCACGTACAAAAGGTGGTCCGCGATCGGTTAAAAACATATGATGACGTATCAGCTCACCCTGAGTTAGGATGGTATGGACAGCAGGGAAACCGAGAGTGGAAGCAATATTTTTTACATGATGATAACAACTATACTACCGGACAGTGTCCGTTTAAATTAAAAAGGAGTGAGCAGCATGGACGTAAAAAAAGCCTCTATTAAAAAAGGAGTTGGCGGAAAGTTTGAAGAAGTAATTAAAGAACTGCTTCCGGCGTATACTGGATACGTTGAAGTACAGCACGATATTGCTTTTCAAACGCACCCATCTCATACGCATCCAACTGATGAAATTCTTCATATACTTGAAGGATCTATTTATTTTACAGTTGAACGTGATACGGTTCTATGTCAGGCAGGAGATCGGATACATTTACCGAAACAAACGGTTCATTCTTCAAAAGCCGGTCCTGATGGGTGCACATACGTTATTTCCATTTTAAAATAAAGACGAAAGAAGATGATGCTTATGCTACGTTCCCGGCCAGTGCTGCTGCTTATCGATGTACAAGAAGGATTTTATTCACCCGAGTGGGGGGAAAGAAACAATTTAGATGCAGAAAAACATATGCTGACGCTGCTGCAAGCATGGAGGCGCCAAGATTATCCTGTCATTCACGTACAGCATGCATCAGGAAATCCAAATTCTCCTTTACACCCAAGTTCGAAGGGGTTTCAGTTCAAAGAAGGATTTGGTCCACAAGAAGATGAATACTTAATTCGCAAACACGTGAACAGCTGCTTCATTGGAACAGAGCTAGACAGTTATTTAAAAGCAAATGGCTATGATACGCTTATCTTAATAGGACTAACTACTAATCACTGCGTCTCTACGACTGCTCGCATGGCTGGAAATCTAGGGTACAGGACGTACGTTGTAAACGATGCAACAGCTTGCTTTGATTGTATGTCCTACGATGGAAAAACAAGGCTTCCTGCAGAAGATGTACATACATTCGCATTGTCTTCTTTGCATGAGGAGTTTGCAACGGTCGTTTCTACAAAAGAGACACTTCAAGTTCTTCAAACCTTTCAATATGCTCAAAATCATAACTGATGTGCATGCGCACATCGGTTTTTTATGTAGATTATGTTTATTAAAAGAAGTAAAATAAAGATAATTCTATACTATAAGGAGTTTGTACATATGATCATTCGTTATGCTAAAGAAGAAGATTTACCTATGCTTGTTGAAATTTATAATCAGTCTGTTCAAACAAGTGCTGCTACTTTTGATTTAACGCCTGTAACAGTAGAGCAAAGAAGGAGCTGGTTTGATAATCACATTAGCAATGAACTTTTTCCGCTTATTGTAGCGGAAAAAGATGGGGTAGTAGCGGGCTATGCTTCGCTTTCTTCTTATCGAGATAAAGAGGCGTACATTCAAACGGTAGAGCTATCGATTTATATTGATAAAAACCAGCAGGGACATGGCATTGGAAAACAGCTTATGAAGCGGATTTTGGAATTAGCTAAAGAACTCAACCATCACGTTGTCATTTCAGGGATTACAAAAGGGAATGATATCAGTGTCAAAATGCATGAGCAATTTAATTTTACATTTTGCGGAGAATTTAAAGAAGTAGGCTGGAAATTTGATCAGTGGCAAGATGTGCTTTTTTATCAGCTTATTTTATAAGATGTATGACACCTTTACACATTGTAACGTTTTAGTTTCGTGTGTAAAGGTTATTAACATAATAAATCGTTTTATTATGTTAATACGAAAGGTGTTAGCTATCATGAATACACATTTTCAATATCAGCATCTAAGAGCTATTCCGAAAAGATGGTCCAAAAAAGAGCTGCATATCCAGCTGAATAGAATCAAGCACAATTCTGAACTATCTACTATAGCAGCAGATCTGCTTTTTCATCTGTTAGAATGTACCCATTCGGGCCTTCAAACTAAACAAGAAATCATAGACTACATCCAAAGCATTCCTACTCATCAACTTCCATCTTTTGTAACCCATTTAAGCAGGTTAATTCAGCATATTTATTATATAGAAGCTGCTGATTACTGTAATCGTCCCCTCAAAGGTTATATGCTTGTTATGAAAAACCAGCCCGCCTATATATCTCTTCATTTTGCTGATCAGATCACATAAAAAAGCTCTCTATTCAAAAGAATAGAGAGCTTTTTTTATTCGTATTTTTTCACTGTTACTTGACATTCTTTTAACGGGATAAGTTTCGACTTTTTCGTCCATTTGTATCCTAACCAAACAATTAAGAATAAAGGAAGTCCGATATAGGAAACAAGTACACCGTACCAGTCAATCGAGTCACCCATAAACGCCGAATAGTTTTGGCCTAAAATAACAACGGCACATAAAATAAAGGCAAAGATAGGGCCAAATGGGAAAAGTTTTGCATGATATGGAAGTTCACTCAAATCATGACCTTGGGCAACAAATGCTCTTCTAAAACGATAGTGGCTGATTGCAATTCCTAACCAAGCAATAAAACCAGACATACCAGAAGCGTTAAGTAACCACGTGTATACCGCACCGTCTCCAAAAAATGAAGCACCAAATGCAAGTGTACCGACAAGTGCCGTTGCGATTAAAGCATTAACCGGAACGCCTCGTTTATTTACTTTTGCTAAGAACCTCGGTGCTTTTCCATCTTTCGCCAAGTTCCACAGCATACGCGTAGAAGCATACATACCTGAGTTACCAGCAGATAAAACGGCTGTTAAAATAACGGCATTGATAGCTGATGCTGCAAACGCCAGACCTGCTCGTTCGAATATTAGAGTAAACGGACTGACCCGCACATCATCACTTGCTAATGAATCCGCTGTGTATGGAATAAGCATCCCAATAACAAAAATAGCTAAAATATAAAATAACAAGATGCGCCAGAAGACTTGTTTAACTGCGCGAGGAACCGTTTTTTCCGGATCTTCACTTTCTCCAGCTGCAACTCCAAGCAACTCTGTTCCTTGGAATGAAAAACCAGCAGCCATAAAAATACCTAAGACAGTAAAGAATCCACCGTGAATGGGTCCATCACCAAGCGTGAAGTTTTTAAAACCTGGTGCTTCATTGTTAAAGATACCAAAAATCATCATAATACCAATAACTAAAAAGATGATAACTGTTACTACTTTAATTAATGAAAACCAAAATTCAGATTCGCCAAATCCTTTTACAGAAAGGTAGTTAAGCCCAAACATAATTAATAAAAACAGGGCACTCCATAAAATAGAAGAAGAGTTTGGGAACCAAAATTTCATAATAAGGGCTCCAGCAGATAATTCAGCTGCAATCGTAATAGCCCAGTTATACCAATAGTTCCAGCCGAGAGCGAAACCAAAGGATGGATCTACAAACCGAGACGCATACGTACTAAACGAACCAGCTTCAGGCATATAAGCTGCGAGCTCCGCCAGGCTGGTCATCAAAAAGTAAACCATGACACCAATAATAGCGTAAGCTAAAAGCGCTCCCCCAGGTCCTGCTGTGTGAATTGCTCCACCACTTGCTAGGAATAAGCCGGTTCCGATGGCTCCTCCTAATGAAATCATCGTTAAGTGGCGAGATTTCAACCCACGTTTTAATTCTTGCTGCTCTTGCATAGATAAATACTCCTTTCGAATGTACGGAAAGAGACGGGATAACATAAAAAAAGCCCGCAGTATATGTGCGCGCTTTTAAATCTGAAAACCGCGTCAACCTTCCGTGAAGATAGCTCTTCACATCACTTGCATGATGTGACAGTTCTGTTCCTGTTCGGAGACAGCCCCAGCTTAAATCAACCGAGAAGTGATCTAAACTTCGGCAATTTTTCCTTTCAAGCAACATCCTCAATGTTCTCTGCATTTCCGTTGCTTTACTATTAAAAACTGCGACCTCTACCTCATCGATTAGGATGAGGGTTTTTTATATTCATTTGACATAAAAGAAGTATATCAAATACTAAAACGATTGTCATTATAAAAAATAGATTCAGAAAATAGAAACATCTTTGAAATCTCTCGAATCTATTTTGTTACATATGGTATAATAAATGTTGTCATAATACTACATAAATATCCGAACGTACCACAGGGGGAGCCGCCGTGCTGAGAGTGAACAAATTGTTCAGACCCTTCGAACCTGTTAGTTAACGCTAGCGTAGGAATGTGGGAATAGTAGCATATATTTGCTTACTCCTGTGTAAACCGTTTGATATGAATGATTCAAAAACAGGAGTGAGAAACGTGAATAAAGCATTACCCTTACAGGCTAAAATTGAAATAGCTATTTTTGCAGCATTAGCACTTCTACTTGATCTTTTGCCTTCCATTAAGATTGCAACGGCTGTGAGTATTTCGTTCTCCATGGTGCCCATTTTTATTATGTGCTTTCGCTGGGGAGTAAAAGGCGGGGCTCTATCTGGTCTATTATGGGGGCTGTTGCAGTTGGCAACAGGAACGGCTTATATTTTAACAGCGCTGCAAACGTTTATTGAATATATTGTGGCTTTTGCTTTTATAGGTTTTGGAGGTGTTTTTTCGCAATCTATTAAAACAAATTTAGCTAACAATAACAGATCAAAAGCTTTTGTTTTGATTGTTTTATCCCTTGTTATCGGCAGCTTCGCACGGTATTTCTGGCACTTTATTGCGGGTATTATTTTCTGGGGATCATACGCGCCAAAGGGCATGTCCGCTCTGTGGTATTCTTTTTCAATGAACGGGATTTCAATGGTAGGGTCACTAATTGCCTGCTTAGTCATTCTTTCACTATTAATTCCATCCGCATCAAGAATGATTGTAACTAAATCACACTCATAATAAAAAAGACTAAATCTACCAAGATTTAGTCTTTTTTGTCATTTGTCACCTTTGTTTACACAAAAGTGTGTCAGGTTTGATAACATAGTTAGTGAAATATTCAAAAAACTGTTTTATGATAATCACCATATTCAAACGAGGTAAGGGATTGATAGCATGCTACAGAAATGGATCACGAGCATAGGTTTAGATATTGGAACAAGCACAACAAAACTGATTGTAAGCAAGCTGCTAATAGCAAATCAACAAAATCAGTTTACGCTGCCAGGCTGTCAAATTATTGATCGTCGCGTAACGTATGCAAGTTCTATCTATACCACCCCTATGCTAAACGATGTTGAAATCGATGTTCAAAAATTAACGGTACTACTAGAACAAGAGTATAAGAATGCAGGAATCTCCTTAGATCAAGTGGAGGCGGGCGCTGTGATCATTACAGGAGAAACGGCTAGAAAGCAAAATGCAGAAAGTATCGTTCACTATCTAGCCGAACATGCTGGGGATTTTGTTGTTGCAACAGCCGGCGCTGACTTGGAAGGAATATTAGCAGCAAAAGGATCAGGAGCAATCGAACGTTCTGCTGAAACAAATGCAGTAATTGCCAATATTGATGTAGGAGGAGGCACTGCTAACATCGCTTTATGTCAAAATGGAAAAGTGATAGAAACGTTTACACTGCATGTAGGCGGGAGATTAATTCGACTAAATGAAGACGGTCTTGTTACCTACATTTCGTCTCATTTAACTGAATTTTTGAAAAATAATTCTTTAACACTGCGAGAAGGTGAAAAAGCAACATTTGAAAAGCTCTCGTCTATCTGTCAATTACTAGCTGAAGAAACCGTGAATTATGTAAAAGCGCTGAATCAAAATTCCTCGCTGCTCGTTTCTCCTCATACAAGATCTTCTATACATCCTGAAACGATCATGGTTTCAGGAGGAGTAGGAGCAATGATGGAGAAGCAAAAGCCAAAAACAGTGAAGGAAGTGGCCATACACGGAGACGTTGGTCCGCTTCTAGCATATCATTTTCAATCCATCCAAGTATCTCAAGCCGCTGAGACAACGCGCGCTACTGTCATTGGAGCTGGTATGCAAAATACAGAAGTTAGCGGATCAACCGTATACATTAAGTCTAAAAAACTGCCGCTGAAAAACATTCCGATTATAGAAATACCCGTACAGCCAGAGGAGGAGTGGAATCCGCAGCTGTTTCAAGAAAGAGCTCGAGCGTCATGTATGCAGGCTTCAACTATTTTCAGTGCAGAAGATCCTCCCGTTGCTATTGCTTTATCTCATTTTCCTTACTGCAGCTATAAGATGCTGCAAGAATTAGCAAAAGTAATAAGCGCTGAATTTATTGCTTGTTTTAAGAGAGCTAAGTGCCTCGTTGTTTTATGCGAGCAAGATATTGCAAAAGCCTTAGGACAAGCACTAGCTAAACAGAGAAAAGAGTTAGAAATTATTTGTTTAGATCAAATTGATTTTACACACGGAGATTACATCGATCTAGGGTTACCAGTAGCTGGAGAAGCAATCTCTGTTTCCGTTAAAACGCTCGCTTTTTCATCCTAATCCACTAAATATACAAGGAGGAAACGATGTTTAAAACTACACGATTGTTAGGAGAAACATTTTCATTTTATAGCTTAAAAGAAATCATGGCCAAAGCAAACGAAGAGCGTTCTGGAGATCAGCTCGCGGGAGTTAGCGCTGAGTCAATGAAAGAACGAATGGCAGCAAAGCAAGTCCTAGCTGATATCACACTTGCTGATATTCGAAACTACCCGCTGCTCAGCGCAGATGAAGACAACGTCTCGGCGTTAATCGAAAGTCAAATTGATTCATCCGTTTACGACATTATAAAAAATTGGACAGTAGGGGAGTTAAGAGAATACATCTTATCTGATGAGCATACCGGAGAAGACCTTCTTGCGCTTAGCAAAGGATTAAGCAGCGAAATGATTGCGGCAGCTACTAAAATTATGTCCAATTTAGATTTAATTCAAGGAGCAGCCAAAATAGAAGTGCAAACTACTTGTCAAACGACTATCGGCCAAAAAGGCGTATTGGCTTCAAGAGCCCAGCCTAATCATCCTTCAGATAACTTAAAGGGAATGAGAGCATCTCTCTACGAAGCGTTAAGCTATGGAATTGGGGATGCGGTTATTGGAATTAACCCCGTTATTGACACAACGGATAATATCTACGCTCTTTTAAATGAAACAAAAAATATAATCAATGAATGGTCCATCCCTACTCAAAACTGTGTGTTATCACATGTAACAAGTCAGATGAGAGCAATCGAAAAAGGAGCATCTGCTGACTTGATTTTTCAAAGTTTAGCAGGAACAGAAGCCGGTAATGACTCATTTGGGATTTCACTGTCTATGCTCAATGAAGCAACAGCGTTAATTCATGAAAAAGGTACAGCAAAAGGTCCGAACCGCTGGTATTTTGAAACAGGACAAGGTTCTGAACTGTCAGCAGAAGCTCACTATAATATTGATCAAGTAACGCTCGAAGCTAGATGCTACGGCTTAGCTCGTCACTACAAGCCTTTCTTAGTTAACACGGTTGTTGGATTTATTGGACCTGAATATTTATATAACAGCAAACAAGTCCTACGAGCTGGGCTAGAAGATCACTTTATGGGCAAAATGCACGGCTTGCCTATGGGAGTAGACGTATGTTACACCAATCACATGGATGCTGATCAAAATGACATGGATAATTTAAGTATGCTTCTAGGAACAGCTGGAGTGAACTTTGTCATAGGAGTGCCCATGGCTGATGACTGCATGCTAAACTACCAGTCTCTTAGTTATCATGACATCGCAACGGTACGTAATGTGTTAGACCGTACCCCAACGCCTTTATTTCAAAAGTGGCTTGAAGATCAGCGTATTATGGAAAACGGACGCTTTACATCTAGAGCCGGAGACCCAACTATTTTTATGAATTTGATTTAAGGAAGGTGCTTACTATGATACCAAAGTCAAATCGCGATCCGCTTGAAACACTTAAACAATTTACCCCTGCCCGCATAGGTGTCGGCCGTACAGGAACAAGGCCGCTAACAAAAGACGTTTTATCTTTTCGCACGGATCATGCTGCAGCCGTGGATTCTGTATATGGAGCAGTTTCAGAAGATATTTTAGCTGAGTTTAACCTTTTCACTGTGAATACACGCGTGAAGTCAAAAGAACATTATTTAAAACGGCCGGATCAAGGAAGGTTATTAGCAGATAACGCTAAGAAAGAAATTTTTAAAAACTGCGTGCAGCAGCCTGATGTACAAGTAGTAGTCTCAGATGGACTGAGTGCCAAGGCAATCGAAGAAAACATAAGCGACGTGTATCCAGCTTTAATTGACTCCCTGCAGTCATATAGGCTTTGTATCGGGACTTCATTTTTTGTAAAAGGGGGACGAGTTGCATGCATGGATGAAATTGGCGAGATCATAAAGCCAAAAGCACTTGTGCTATTGATTGGAGAGCGACCTGGACTGGTCAGTGCTGAATCAATGAGTGCTTACATGTGCTATGAACCTAGCAAAGGCAAAAAAGAGTCTGATCGTATGGTTATTTCTAATATTCATAAAAGAGGGACGCCTCCTATTGAGGCAGCCGCACATATCGGTACCATGATTGACAAAATGATCAAGCAGCAAACAAGCGGTGTACATCTTATTGTTTAAACATCAAAAGGAGGAGAACGTATGGCGTTACAAAAACAATTAAAACCTATTCATTTATGGGCTATTTCAGTGGGCATGGTTATTTCAGGACAATACTTTGGGTGGAATTACGGGTTTGAACAAGGCGGGATTATTGGGCTTGCAATCGCAACCTTAATTGTAACCGTGTTTTACACAACGTTTATGTTCAGTTATGCAGAGCTTTCAACATCTATCCCGCAAGCCGGCGGACCTTCAGCTTATGCAAGAAGAGCACTTGGACCTTTTGGGGGATATATCGCAGGAATTGCCTGCTTGCTTGAATTTATTTTTGCTCCCCCTGCTATTGCAGTGTCAACAGGAGCATACCTACACTTCCTTATTCCAGCCGTTAACCCTGTATACGCAACGGTAGGTGCCTTTATTTTCTTTGTTTTATTAAATTTAATCGGGGTAAAAGAAGTAGCGGTGATTGAGCTTACAGCTACCATTGTTGCACTAATTGGTTTATCTATTTTTTATGTAGCTGGTTTGCCTCATGTACAAACATCGAATATTTTTAATGATCATTCATTTATTAACGGGCCAACAGGGGTACTAGCAGCTATTCCATTCGCTGTTTGGTTTTATCTGGCAATAGAAGGAGGAGCAATGGCAGCGGAAGAAGTGGAAAATCCTAAGAAAAACATTCCTAAAGGATTTATTGGAGCGATTATTACTCTAGCAACCGCAACGTTGTTTACACTATTTGTAACAGCAGGACTTGGCGAAGGAAGCGGGAAGCTAGCCGATTATCCACTTCCACAGGCACTGTCTTCTGTATACGGAAACGGCATTTCAACCGTTGTTGCTATTATCGGCCTATTCGGTTTGATTGCTAGCTTAAACGGAATCATCATGGGATTTTCAAGACAAACCTATGCGCTTGCACGAGATGGGTACTTCCCTAAATTTCTTGCTAAAACGAATAAAAAAGGAGTTCCTGTCGGCGGTTTGTTGATTCCGGGAGCAATCGGCGTGATTTGTGCAGGATCTGCAACATTTGCCAATGCACTTATTATCTTATCCGTGTTCGGAGCAATGATGATGTACTGCATCAGTTTAGTTTCTCTTTTTATTTTACGCGAAAAAGAACCTAACTTGTCTCGTCCTTTTAAAGTAAACTACCCGGTCGTGCCAAGCATTGCCTTAGTATTAGGGATTCTGTGCTTGTACAGCATCATAAAATACAGTGTTCTTACAACAAATTTAATGCTGTTTGGCGTTTCTCTACCTTTAATTTATGTGATTCTTGGAATTTTCCTTCTTTCAATTATTTACTATGTCTTTTATGGCTCTAGACAGCTCAAAAAAGAAGCAGCCAATTCATATCGAGAAGCATCCATTAAATAGGAGGAAAAACGGCTGGCTGTAAAGGCAAGCCGTTTTTCTTGTAAAATTAAAGGGTTGAGCGTTTTTTTGTAGAATGATATACTAGGTCTGTTTGTTGGAAGAATATACATACATTTATATTAGATAAAGAAGGGGCAATTATGATGAACAAACGTAATACAATCATTATCACGGTTGTTTCATCTATTCTGTTATCAGCCTGTCAGCAAGAAGAAACATTAAAAGACGGAAATACAATGATAGTAGAAAAAGATGCAAAAAAAGTACTAAACGAACCAAAAACACAGGTAGAAAGCATTCAATCAATTGATTTAAATAAAGAAGCAATGAGCGGGAAATTTATTACAGCCTGGATGACTGATTACTTTTCAGCGTTTGGAAAAGCAGTGGATCAAAACTCCTTTGATGATTTAAAAGCTTTTTTGAAAGCGGACAGTTCTTTTTATAAAGAGCAGAACCTTCTTGTTGAAAATTTCACACGCCAAGGCATCGAGCAGAAGAAGCAAACGTTTCATATTGTCAATTGGTATGAAGAACCTAACCATGTGTTCAAAATACAAACCCACGAGGAAAGCTTATTAAAGCAGCCGGGTAAAGATCCTTACACTAAAATTTGTGACCGCCTTTATACAGCCGTTTATCAAAACGATACGTTAAAGTTATCGAGTGTAGAACCATTTGACTTTTCATCTAAACCAAATGCAAGCACTGAGACTCCCACTACACAAACAACAGATTTACACGACTACGATGGAAAATGGACCACTGGCAATGATAACGGATCTCCTATCATTCAATTTCTTGCTACATCCAACTCGGAAGCAACGATTAAAATAAATTCGTACCAGCCACCTAGCAAAATCCGCGTGTCAACCGTTGAACAAAAAAATATTCGCTTTGAAAATAACCAAGCAGCCATTAAATATGAAAATGATGGACAAGGAAATAAAGGAACAATTGTCATTACGCTCAAAGAAAATTCCATCTCATTACTTGCTAAAACAGATCAAAATAAAAAGGCAAAGTGGGGAATTCCAAGCGGTGATTACGTGCTCGATACGTTTGAGAATTAAAGATCATTTTAAAAACAGACTAAATTCGGCATTGAGGAGGACACCTTATGCATAAAAAATGGACGATTGCATTCGTTCTACTGCTGCTAATGGTTTTGACAGCCTGTGAAGAAAAAGAAACAGTTAAGTTATCCAAACCAACCGAACCTTCCTCAGATGAAGTGATCCCAAAAGATCAAGCTAAGTCATCTCTTCCTCCTGATCTTGTATCAGAAAAAAAAGCAGAAAAAACTGCGGTTGAGACGATGAACAAAATTTCAAGTACCTATAAAGAATTAGGCCAAGAGTACGAATGGGAAAATGAATCTAACCCTGCTGATTATGAAACGCTAAAAAAAGCGTTAACGCCATACGCAACTTCATCTTTAATTGCAACAAAGCTAAAAAGTATTTCTACTAATTATTACTGCAAAGAATGCAATATGAGCTTTTTTCCTGATGTAACTCATCTTATTCGATTTGAACTTATTAACAATCACGCTGGGCAATTTTCGGTCTCGGCTATTGAGCCAATTAGTAAAGAAGGAAGCGGTGGACTGACCATCTACATGAATTTTAAATACGTCAATAAGCACTGGAAGTTAAATGAATGGGATGAAGTTACCTATCATCAAAAATACCTCAACATTACGGCCGATGAATATATCGAATACGTGAAGTCAATTAATCCTTCTAGTGATATTTCATACCAAGGTGAAACAACCCGTACAAACGAAAAAGGGGAAAAGGAAGAAATCTTGGTTTTCAAAGAGAACAATACAAAGTATGCCATCAGCAAAAACAGCTCTCAGCGAATCGACGATTTTAAAGAAGATAAAAAAGAAAAAGAAGAGAAGGAAGAAAAAGATTTTAATTTAAAAAGCATCCAAAAAGTTGATCAAGAAACAGCGGATATTTTTATTGAACATTATTTGCGAGATTTAACAAAGTCCATTAACACGAATAAATTTGAACACGTACAGCCTTATATCCAGCGGGATAGTGTTTTGTGGAATGATCAAAAGCAGCTTGTGAAAATGCTGTATGAAAGAGACATTCGAGAAGAACTCGTTGATTATTCGGTATTAGACGTGGAATCTGTGAGTGAAGAAGAGGGCGAAGCGGTCTATACAATCCAAACGAAAGAAGTCATTTCAATTACAACGAACGGTCAAAGTCAGGAAAAAGAGTATTATCGAACCTATACCGTTTCCTACAGCAATAAACAGCTGCACCTGACTAAAATTGAATCACTTTAAAAAACATCACGCAGAGCGTGATGTTTTTTATTTACAAATAAGTTCGCAGGATATTAAGATAATTCTTTCCGATCATCTGCTCTTGGCAGTTTTTCGATCCATCCTTTTTTGATCATTATTCGCCCAAAAGAAGAGATGGTTTTTAAATCCCTTAAAATAGAAGCATCACAATGTCCGGCTACGTCTATTCTCATACTAGTTATCATAGCCGCAGCATAATATGTAGTAGCTAAATGAAACAAAAATCCTGCATGAAATACCATTAGTTTATCAGAAAAAGGGGCTACGTCAGAATTTGTAATTTCAGCATCCATCAAGCGCGGAGACTGCAGGTTTTCTTGTTGAAGTAAGGAAGAAAAAATATTTATATTCTTACTGGCTGTGTGCGAACATTCCTCCATAAAGCTATGGATATCTTTATCTTTCGTTACCTGTTTGAAGCCATTCACAAGCGCTTTAGCTGCGATACTCTTTTTTAAGTTAAAATAAATATTTCCAGCTTCCATTGAGTTCAGCTGTCTTTTGTCTCCGAATAGGTCCATGACATATCCCCATTCTGTAATCGAGTGACCTCTTTCTGTTTTAGAAAAGTAGGGAGATCGTTGATAAATACCTTTTGATATAAGAATTTCAATAGATTTATTATAAAGGTCCATCGCATCAATATTGCACTGATAATAATGGTCACGTATATCTTTGCGTGCTGAAACACTAAAAGATATACTATATCCAGCTAATCCATGCATAGTCATTTCGTGTATATATACTAACCAAAAGGTGTCCGTAAACAAAGGAGGAGCATCTAGATTTACATCTTTATCAGTAAAGCCAATCGGCAAATCTAATTTTTCAGCTTTAAAAATATCTCTAAGCACGTGCAAATGTTTTTCAGCCAGTTCTAAAGTAAATTCAAAAAGAGAATAAACCTCAAGGTCTTTGACCTTTGCTAACACATATTTACTAATACAAACAGACATGGTGTCTTGGATGTATTGTGTCCATAAACTTGTAATTTCTGATGACGTCAATCTACTTTTCTGATTTTCCAAAGTCGGTACCTCCAATTATTACCTAAACTCCTACTAGTGTTCCCAAAACATCACTGTTTAACACAGGGTAAAATACTTTAGTTAACTAACGCAAGATAACTCTTCCTTATCAAGCGTTCATATGATAAAGTAGAGAAATAAACAGAAAACAGAATTTATTTTACATATAATGGTTTTTTGTGTTAAAATCTTTAAAAATCGACTTTCTAAATTGAGTTTTGAGAGGTTTTTAAAAACTTTTAATGGTATTTGTTGCGAATTTATAAAAAATCGTTATATCGAATCCTAGATCACTTAAAAGGGATATCGTTGTTTTTAATCATTAGGAGGGGTAAAATGGAAGAATTTGAATTGTCGCCTGCGAAAAATTCGTTTCGCCAACTAAAAGAGCAGTGGGAAGAGGCAGAGCTGTTAGATGAAGATAACAACTTGAATTTAAAGCACATTTCAGATGAAGAATTTATTCAGCTCTTTTTTTCAATGCGTATTATCAAAAAATCACTTTCTCCTCATACAATCAGATCTTACAATCAAGACATGAAAACGATTCTGTCTTTTTTCTATGAACGAGAGATTACATTAAAATCGATTGGATTTATGGAAGTCAAATTATTTAATGAAGAAATGATGAATCAATATGCCAATCGCACCGCTGCAAGAAAACTAGAATTTTTTAGAAGAATGCTAGAGTTTGGACACGCTACTCATTTTTATCCTTCGCTGTATACGACGTGGATTGAAAAACCATCTATTTCTAAAGGACATTACAGCGACAAGGAAAAACAAAATCGCACCGAGTACCGAGAGCTAACCGACCGCGAAGCCCAGGTGATTGTAAATGCGTTAGAATCAGTCGTGCGCATTCGTCAGCATGAAAAGGAATTCAAAGCGCGCAATCGCTTAATGGGAATGCTTTTGTATATGAGTGGAATGCGTTCAAGTGAACTGCTGAGTTTAAATTGGGGAAGCTTCCGCGAAGACCGTCGCGGAAATTTGGTTGTAGATGTGATTGGTAAAGGAAAAAAAGAACGAACGATTCCTGTGTTTGATGATGTGAAAGAAACGCTTTTCACTTACCGTCAAGCGTTAAATGAAAGCACTGAACTAAGTCCTTTTGACACCGACCCGCTTTTTTACTCCATTAAAGAGTACTATCGTACCGGCGAAAAGAAGCGATTATCCTATACAACGTTGTATCGAACGATTAAATCAGCTGTTTATAAAGTAAAAGGAAACGCGTCTATTTCTCCTCATTGGTTTCGTCACACCTTTATTACAAACAGTTTAGCTAATGACGTTCCGCTTGCTGTTGTGAAGCAAGTAGTAGGGCATTCTTCTATTGCTACAACGAACGTTTATCTTGAAAAACTTCAAGAAGATACGGTATACGACGCGTTTCGAAAATCGGGTTATCGCTAATTACTTATAATATTTTTATGTAAACTAAAAAACATATATTTTCATTTTTACTGCTTATGCGTATGAAATAAGTTGTATAAATGAATAAGTTACTTTTCCTACAATATAATGGTAGAAAGTCGATAAAGGAGGGAGCTACCTATGACGGCTAAACATCCGCTTCACTACCATTTCGGAGAAGTAACGGAGCTTTTTCATTACATATACGAAGTTTGTGAAACAGCAGGTATTTATATTGACTGGAGCGGAACAGCCCAAACCGTTCAGCTATATCGAAGCGAAGAATCTTTTTTATCCGGAGAACGCTACATCGGAGCGATTCAGTATGAGGGAAGCAATCAGTTTCAAAAAAGATGGCCTTCTACCGTCAGTTTGAGATTTCGACGTGCGAACTTGTCGTTTATTTTAAAATATTGTTTAGAACAAATTGAAGACTACCGCAAAGACACGAACAAAGAACCCTTCATTAATCCAAATGCAGAATCCATCGCGTTTAAATTCACCTCTTTAACAGATGAAACCAAACAAGTGATTTCAAAAATCAAAGAAGTACTATGCATCGCCAACTACGTGTAAAACCCCGCAGAATGTTAGCTGTGGGGTTTTGGGGATTTAACTAAGGTCTTCTGTTTCTTGAAGCAATTGTTCCGCGCGGCATTCAAGTTTTTGTAAAGTTTCGGTATAAATTTTCACCTGCTGCTCGTTTAATTCGGACGTTAATTCGAAAAATACCTGCTCCACAGCAGGCGTTACTTCTGTTTTTAAACGCAGGCCATCTTCTGTTATTTGAATAAAAAACGAGCGGCGATCTTCTGGATTTCTGATACGCTGAATCCAATTTTGTTTTTCTAGTAAATCTAAAATTTTAGTCAGCGTCGCTTGATCTTTATCCGCTCGTTCAGCTAATTGTTTCTGCGTACTATATTCAGCTTCTGATACGCGTTTTAAAACGGTCCACTGTTCTGGCGTAATCCCAAAAGGGCGCAAGCGTGCGGCAACTACTCTGCTTAAGCGCTTACTTGTACGAACTGTGGGAATGCCGAACATTTCTTCTAACGATTCCATATAAAACCTCCTGCATACATACATGCTGTGATTATATCAGCTGTTTTTATTTCTGTAAATTTGTTTGTAAAGAGGAAGCTTTATAAAAATAAATTTACAGAATAAATTGCAAATACACTAGACTTATTGTGTGTATCCTTGTAATCTAGTGTAAGAATAGTTAAACTTTTTCAAAAACAGTAGGGGGTACACACATCCATGATTAAAGCGGTATTTTTCGACTTAGATGACACGCTACTTTGGGACCAAAAAAGCGTAAAAGAAGCATTCGTTGCAACATGTACATATGCAAGTGAGAAATATAATTTAAAACCTGAAGAACTAGAAGAAGCGGTGCGTAAGGAAGCAAGAGAATTATATGCTTCGTATGAAACCTATGAGTTTACGCAAATGATTGGCATTAATCCATTTGAAGGATTATGGGGGAATTTTTTAGACGATCATGATGAATTCCGCAAAATGAAAGATATTGTTCCTACTTATCGCAAAGAAGCTTGGACTCGAGGTCTTCGTACCCTAGGAATTCACGATGATGCTTTTGGAGCAGAGCTAGCTGAGCGTTTTCCATTAGAGCGCCGCAAAACACCGTTTGTATACGAAGAAACGTTTGAAGTACTTGATCAATTAAAAGGAAAGTACAAGCTGCTGCTGCTAACAAACGGTTCACCTGACTTACAAAATACCAAATTAGATATTACATCAGAACTAGTTCCATATTTTGATGAGATTGTGATTTCAGGTGCATTTGGCCGCGGTAAGCCTGATCCATCTATTTTCGACCATGCTTTATCACTTATGGATTTAAAGAAAGATGAAGCGATTATGGTTGGAGATAATTTAATGACAGATATACTGGGTTCTTCTCGCGTTGGAATGAAATCTGTATGGATTAATCGTCACGATAAAGAGCGAAATGAAGTCATTCCTACTTATGAGATTACCCATTTAAGTGAACTGCATTCAATTTTAGATGAACTAAATTCATAATACGAACAAACAAAAAAGAGGCGGAAATCGTCTCTTTTTTGTTATAAAAATAAGCACAGCAGTCTTTGCAGGTCCTATATCCGTTCCAAATCTCACTGACTTCATTCACATTGTACTAATCTTATCCTTGATTCCCAGATAAATACCATATAGCATAGTATATAGACTAGTCATTGGAGGAATAACATGAAGAAAATAGTTACCAGAAGCCTTGTAGCTGCTGCTTTGTTCACAAGTCTCGCTGCTTGTGAAGACAAACAAGGCGATACGCACGTCACTTACAAAACCCCTCAACCTAAGCATGCCCCGGGAGCAGACGCCATTTCAGCAACAGATGAAACGATGGCCCCTGTAAGTCGGGTAGCTCAAGAAGATGAAACCGATGATCGATTAGCATTTGGAGAACGATCAAAACACGGTCAATATTATGTGTCCACAACGGATGCGCAATTTTATCCTGTTAAAGGAGCTAAACAAGTAAACACCCAGTACATTGTCGTATCCGTTCAGTTTCAGCGAACACCTAATGAACATTCGACTGTAGTATTAAACGACACAACGTTTACATTACAAGATACAGTAACTCATCAAACTTACGAACCGTCTGATGGAGGGAATTTATCGACAGAAACCCCGCACACCCTGTGGACAGCTTCTTCATTACCGTCACTATCTGACGATGAACCACTTAACCTCGATGTTGCATTTAAAATTCCAAAAAAGGCCAACCATACGTATAACCTGTTAATTACACAGCAATCAGAACGAGCGGATGTGTTTAAGTTTGAAGAAGCCAAACAGAATTATTAATTACATACAGAAAAAACGCCCGTCTTTTGTTTTATCGAAAAAGAGGGGGTTTTTTGTAACATCATCCTGTTTCTCATAGAAAGCGTTAACTATACTACAACCCCTGAATAAAAAGAAGGAATATACAAGGGAAGCGGAGTAAACGATAGACACAAAAAGAAAAAGAGAATAGACATAAAGCGCGTTAGTGTAGTCAAGTTCAAAAAGAACGTGTATCATTGTAACTGCTGGTAACAAAAGATAGACATAAAATATAAATAAAAAAGTTATGAGAAAGGAAAAGGTGCGTACATCACGTTAAAGACATATGAATCATAAACATACAAAAACAACTACTGAATTTAGTAATAAAAAAATAAACATGCATTTAAATAGAAAGCTATCAGCCGCTATTATAGCTGCGTTTCTTTTTACTTTACTTTTTTGTTTTATGCCAGGTATAAAAGAGTCAATTCCCAATTTTTCTATTAAAAAAACCAGTCCGCATTTCATTGATTTATTTCCTTTATACCTTTTATTTTTTACACCCTTCTTTTTAATAATGGGGACGTTAGGCACGGTTATCGTTGATTTATTAGTCAGTGCTTTTGTAAAAGACCGTAGTAAAAAAATTGATTTTATCATGTCATTCATATTTCACGCCATTTTTGGGTTATTAATGTTTGAATTCGGAATGATGGGCGTCATTCTTATTTTTATTGTTGATCGCATTCTTTCAATCCGTAAAGAAAACTATTCTTATTTATCCCCACTGGGTTGCTTAGTACTGTCGGCCATTATTGGAACTCTCGTCTACTTCATTTTTACTATCGTTTAATAAAAAATAATAAAAAAGAGACCCAATTGTTAGACTATATCTAACTTTTTAGGGTCTCTTTTTTGTTTTTTCTTGAAAGTTTGATTTACTATGCTATCGTTTGATAAATCAAAAAGATATTTAAACAAATGACTAATGCAGCTATCACCCAAGCTACAGTGGTTGTTGCTTTATGATTAACCAACCCGCCCATGATTTTTTTATTACTCGTAAACATAATAAGAGGAACGAGCGCAAAGGCAATTCCGAACGATAAAATAACTTGACTGACAACTAGTGCACTTGTTGGATTTACGCCCAATCCGATAATCAAAAGCGGCGGAATAATTGTAATGAACCGGCGAAGATATAAAGGAATTCTGCGTTTAATAAATCCTTGCATGATGACATCTCCAGACATTGTTCCGACCGAAGAACTTGAAAGTCCTGAAGATAATAATCCAACTCCGAACGCAATAGCTGCAAAGGGACCAATTAAATGTTCAAATTGTGTAAAAGCCACGTCCAAATCTTGCACGTTTAGTCCGTTTTTAAAGAATAGAGCGGCTGCGACAATCAGCATGCTTGCATTAATTGCACCAGCGATAATCATGGCAATCACAATATCAATAAATTCAAAGCGGAAAATCGCTTTTTTCTCCGATTCTGTAGTTCCTACCACGCGGCGCTGCGTAAGAGCTGAGTGCAAATAAATCGCGTGTGGCATAACTGTAGCACCCAAAATCCCAGAAGCTAACAGCACGCTGTCTGTTCCGTGAAACTGAGGGACAAATAAGCCGTGGACAACACTTGCGCCGTCTGGATGCGCAAGAAACATTTGAGTTCCAAAAGCTAATACCACAATAAAAACCATCGCCGCAATAGCTGCTTCTAGCAGTCGAACACCTCGTCTTTGTAACTCTAAAATAGCAAAAGAGCCTACCGCTGCGATAAGTGCAGCTGGGAACAGAGGAATATGAAATAATAAATAAATTCCAAGAGCAGCCCCAATAAATTCTGCTAAATCCGTCGCCATAATGACCAATTCTCCTTGGATCCAAAGCCCAAAAGAAACGAAGGACGGGAAGTGTTCCTGTGCTATCTCGGGTAAATTCAAGCCCGTTGCAATCCCTAATTTAGCTGATAACGATTGAATTAAGACAGCCATTAAGTTAGAAATTAATACAACCCAAAGCAGCATGTATCCGTATTGAGAGCCTGCTGCAATATTAGTAGCAAAATTACCTGGGTCAATATAAGCAACCGCTGCGATAAAAGCAGGCCCTAAGAAAGGTAATAATCGCTTAATTCCTTTTGTTTTACCCGACAATACGTCTTGAGCACTTAGCTGCATAACTGATAATGCTTTACTGCCGTTTTGATCTTTCATGTCTAGTGCTCCTTTCTTTGATGAACAATAAATAGCCCAAGCTAATTTTTTTATATGAAGTATAAAATGTTTCCTTAATGCAAATTATATGCTAGCAAAGGTTCTTTTGACAATAAAAAAGTTTAGCAAAAAATATAGATCATCTTCAGCTGTTTTTATCCCGTTTGGCACAATTCTTTAAATGCACAGCCGTGACAGGAGGCAGGCGTATCTGTTTGAGGGAAATGCTCAAGCGGAAGAGGCTGATTTACCTCTGAGTCTTCCAAAAAAGTTTTCATATAATCAATGCTTGTATCAACTTGCTGAAGAACAGCTTCAATTTCGTGAAGAGTAAGCTGATACGTACGCGCACTGCCTGAAAGCAAGTATTCGTTTCGGACTTTTATCTGATCGACGGAAATATTATATTCAGCTAGCACGTAGAGGGCGTATATCGCCAGTTGAAACAAATCATCTTTTGTTTGTTTACTTATTTTCCAATCAACAATCGTAAATTCGTCTGTGACTGGATTTTTAAAAAGAGAATGAAAAGGCGCATATACTTTATGATCATACACATTTATAGAACGAAACGACTGATGAGGCTCCACTTCTAAAAAAGGTGAAGATACGATGTCGCAAAAAGATTTACTTTGTAAAAAGTGATGTACACAAATGTGTACCCGTTTTTGCATGTCTTTAAGGTCTTTTTTAGAAATATAGCCGTTTTCGTAGAATTCTAAAAGCATCTTATACTGAGCAGGCTTATGATACCAAAGCTCTCCATAGTCAGTAGAATCACGCAGTGCGTTATTTAGTAGCTGCTGCACTTTCTCCGCTAAGTTCCGTTCATTTGGGACAAGCTTTGTAGATGTATAGTCAGAAATGGCCTCTGTAATCACTTGACGCACGGCTTGTCCGGCGTACATAGATAAAGTGGAAACCTTTTTTAAACGATAAGCGCTCTGAGACTGCGCAGAAGCGCTGTCAAGCCATCCGTTATGTGAGACATAATAATGATATGCATACTTTCGGTTGCACTGTGTGACCATTTTATGTCTGGAGTACGACCATGAAAATTCAGGGAAATCAGTGATTTGAAACAAGCTATTCACATCCTTTTTCAAAAACTGCGTATAGGTTGGTCTATTAGTATATTCGTACATGAGTTAAAATAGACTGAAAATGTAGAGAGTGAATAGCTACGCATGCATATTATTTTGTGGATTCTCGCGAAATATGTATAAATAGAAAAAACTATTTAAAAATTGATTGCTTTTTTCTGTGGCGGATGTTATATTAATAAAGCGATGAGCTAATTTGTGTAAGTCGAAGGACATGCTTTCGAGCTAAACGTGTGAATGTGGTCACACGGTCCCCGCCACAAACGCATCAAAGACGTCCTACGTGGACGTCTTTTTCATTTTATAAAAAAGAGAGCTTATGCTCTCTTTTTTTGTGTGAGATTATTTACTGAAGAAGTTAGGGTTTTTATTTGAATGCTTCACTATATTTTTAATACTTCTTTTTCACCGTTTTTTATTCCATACATCGTTTCCTACTTGCAACAAGAGTTTTCTTATCCGATTTTCTCGACCAAACATAAATATATAAAAACTTACTGTATTTGCACATTTGCCGCATATTGCATTGTTCCTCTTGTAGAGTTAATCGCAATATCAACAACGTACAAACCTTGATTTTTAGGAACCTTAAATTCATTATTTTTGACAAACAGCTTGGTTTTTTCACCGTTATCTCTCCATATATGCACACTCACACTACGAATATAAGCACCGTCTAAGTTCGAAAAATGGAGCTTAACCAATTGTTGCTGCTGCAATGGGATACTTTTTTGCTGCGATATGTATGTATATAAATCATATACATTTATTTCTTTTTTTGTTGTTGAACGGCCGTTTGACCAGTTAATAGAACCTTTGTGAAGGTGATAGGTATGTTCGTTGACCGCAAGCGCAGCTTCAGGTTTGTTTTGATCGTATTCTTCCTCTAGAAAGAAAGCACTGTTCTTAAGTAAAAGTAAGAAGAACACTATAACAGCTCCTAGACCGCTTAAGACATATACACCACATTTTGCGGATTGTACTTTCATAATAATTTCCTTTCATAGACCAATAATTAAGGAGGATATGTACATAAAATTTCCACTTTTTCTATTTTAAACGATTACAAGTAAAATTACATTTATTGCTTTCTTTCTTCATGAAAAACAGGATAATAGTCATATGTTTTCTATAAAAGGTCTCCTTAGATCAAAATCAAACCCATAGAAAAGGAAGATAAATGGAAATTAAAAGAGGGAATCTAAAAAATTTACAGAAGTTGATAAGTGATTTAAAATTATACAGAGGAAAAAAGCATTTCAAAAAAAGGGAGATTAGTAGGTTTTTTGTTCTACTTCCGCTTCTTAAAAAGTCGTATTTTTCGTAAGAAACTGTAAAGCTATATTTTATAAAGGTGAACCAATACATATACAAACAAAAGGGACACACAAAAAGGGGGATCAGCATGCAAATTAGAGAACTAGAATTACATGATGCTGCAAACTTTGTAGATTTGCTTAAACAGATTGAAGAAGAAAGTAAGTTTATGCTGTTTGAAAGCGGAGAGCGAAAGCTGAGCACAGATCAGCAGGAGAAAAACATCGAAATCTTTAAGCAGCAGCCAAACTCTACGATTATTGTAGCAGAAGAAAACGAGATGCTTGTGGGATATATAGCTGCAACAGGGGGGGAAGCTAACCGAAACGCTCACATCGCTTCTCTAACATTAGGTATTCGAAAGACGTTTCAAAATCAAGGGATTGGGACAGCTTTAATCGGTGCACTTGAAGAATGGGCGAGAGAACACCGTATTCATCGTCTTGAACTGACAGTCGCTATACAGCATGAAAAGGCTCTTTCTTTATATGACAAAGTAGGATTTGAAATTGAAGGAACAAAAAAACATTCACTGCGAATTGGCGGTTTGTTTATTGATGAGTACTATATGTCTAAATTGCTCAACTAAAAAAGAAACGACGTTTAAAGACGCCGTTTCTTTTTTTAGCTTCCTCTATAAATTTGGTATCCCCACGGTGACACAAGCAAAGGGACGTGATAATGTTCTTGTTCAGAAGACAATCCGACTCGAACAGAAACCTGATTTAAAAAGGGGGGATTTGTTGTTTGGACCTCTTGTTTTTTATAATATTCCCCAACATGAAACAGAAGTTCATAATCTCCTGATTCAAACGCTTCAGAAGAGAAGAGCGGAGTTACTAACCTCCCGTCTTCATTTGTAGTACCGTGTGAAATTTTTATTCGTTTACTTTCCGACTGAATATGATAAAAATCAACTTTGACAAAAGCAGCCGGACATCCGTGGGTAAGATCTAAAATATGAGTTGTGATTTTAGTCATGCTCGTTTCTTTGTCTCCTTATCTTCAGTAATTTTATCAGTTAAGCGAAAGAAAGCAATTTTATATACTTCTTCTAACGCTGTATCAAACTCTGTTTGCTCGGTATTTAGTAAACGACTTTGCATTGCCTCGTAGATATCTTCTTTTTGTTTGCCTCGTACTGCCAAAATAAAAGGAAAAGGAAACTTCTCCATATACGTTCCATTGAGAGAAGAAAACTGTTCATACTCATCTTGCGTTAAGTTTTGTAAGCCTGCTTTGGTTTGTTCTTCAGTAGAAGCAGATGTCATGGCAATGTTTTCACCTAGATTTGGATGAGCTTGCAGCAGCTGCAGCTGTTTTTCTACAGATGCTTGCGCTACAATTTCTTTCATCATGGCATGAAGTTGTTCAACGGAAGAGAAAGGGCCTTTAGAATAAGCCTCTTCTGCAACCCAAGGTGAATGTTCAAATATATCACCAACTAGTGAAACAAAATGCTGCTTGCTAAGCTGATTTACATACTGTACGGATACGTTATTCATACTACACCACCTTTATTTTATTTCTGAATAATCTGTCTTCTCCAAAGAGACAGAAGGTACTTTTCGTTCAATTGATGCGTTAAAAAAGAGATTTAATAAAATGGCAGCCAAACTTCCCGTAATAACTCCATCACTTACAATTACGCGCAAAGCATTTGGGAGCTGAGCGAATAAATCAGGTACCACCGTTACACCAAGGCCGAGTGAAAGAGAGCACGCAATAATCAGCAAATTTTCTTGTTTGGACAAATCAACAGCACTTAGCATTTTGATGCCTGATGAAATAACTAAACCAAACAACACGACCATTGCTCCTCCTAAAACAGGGGTGGGAATAATGGTTGTAAAAGCAGCTATTTTCGGAACAAGCCCCAGTAATATGAGAATGAAGCCGGCTACTACCACTACATTTTTTGTTTTCACTTTCGATAACTGAACCAGTCCTACATTCTGAGCGAATGTATTGTAAGGGAAAGCATTAAATAGCCCTCCAAGAACAATGGCGATTCCTTCGGCACGGTAGCCTTTTGTAAAATCCTTTTCCGTTAATTCCCGATCACACAGCTTTCCTAACGCTAAAAATACGCCTGTAGACTCAATAATAATGACCAAGCATACGAGAATCATTGTTAAAATAGGGCCGATTTCAAAAGTAGGCATCCCAAAATAAAAAGGAGTGGGAACGTGCAGCCAAGAAGCTTCATTAAAATTAGTGAAATCAACTTTTCCCATTAATACAGCGGCTATTGTTCCGGCTACAATTCCAATCAATACAGAAAGAGAACGAAGAAAACCGCTGAAAAATCGATTTAAAATTAAAATAAGCGCTAGAACACCAAAAGAAAGAAGAAGATTAGAAAGAGAACCAAAATCTTTGTTTCCCACTCCTCCTGCCATATTTCGGACAGCGGATGGTACAAGCGATAAACCAATCATCGTCACAACCGTTCCGGTGACAACGGGAGGGAAAAATTTAATAATTTTGCCTAAAAAACTTGCTGCCAGTACGATGAAAATACCACCGGCAATAATCGCTCCGTAAACAGCGCTAATTCCATATTGAGTTCCAATTGCAATCATAGGAGTCACCGCTACAAATGAGCTTCCGAGTACAACAGGAAGACCAATACCAAACCACCTGTTCGTCCATGCCTGCAGCAGCGTAGCTAGTCCGCATGTTAGTAAATCAATGGCCACAAGATAGGATAAGTCATGGGCATTTAAATTCAATGCGCGCCCCACCATCAGCGGAACGAGAATGGCACCCGCATACATAGCAAGTACGTGCTGTAATCCCAATGAAGATAGTCGAAACGGTCGATTTTGGTTATTCACCTAAAAACCTCCTTTAATTATATCACATGTAATGTCAATAAATATTACATTTATAATAATACATTAATAGTAAAATGTTTTTTAAGGGATGTCATTAGTTAAGTTGACTAAAAATAGAGGATTCGATATCTACTTTTTTACAATATATAGAGAAGTAGGTAAGCTATCTTGTAAAAAGATGTTACATTAATTTTTAGTACCAACTCTTAATAGTAAGTGATATAATTTTTGTATATATTTTCAAATAATAGAGGGAAGAGGAAATGTTTATGTATAATCTTGCGGCTCACGTATGTAAATTTTTATTAAAAAGAAGAGGTAAGCTTTACATAAGGAATAAAGAGTCTTTACCAACAGACACAGGTTTTGTGATCGCTTGTTCGCATAAGGGATGGGTAGACGTTGTAGCGCTTGGTGCGGCTATTTTGCCTCACCAAATTCATTTTATGGCAAAAAAGGAGCTTTTTAATCATATACTCACTAGTAATGTATTAAAAAAACTCAACGCATTCCCAGTAGATCGTACCAACCCGGGACCCAGCAGCATTAAAACACCTATTAAATTAGCAAAAGAAGGACATATCGTCGGGATTTTTCCTAGCGGCACGCGAACAGAGGAAGACGTTCCCTTAAAAAGAGGAGCAGTCACTATAGCGAGTATAGCAAAGGTTCCTATTGTACCCGCGGTTTACAAAGGACCCGCAAATGTAAAAGAACTATTTTCGAAGGTTCCTATTGTTATCTCCTTTGGAAAACCTATCTACCTTGGAGAAGATAAACTGACAAAAGATCGCCTTGCCGACGTGTCAAACCATTTAACAGCTTCAATTCGTGCGTTAGAGGAAACAGCAAGATAACTTCATAGTGGAGGTGCATCATGAAGGATTGGGTACAGAGAAAGTTAAACGATGTAATTAGTGATGATGTGCAGGCAAAAATGAAAGAAAAGATGGCTGAAAGTGGCGTAACCGTTCCTATATCCGCTTCTATGCTCATGCGAATTTTTCAAAAGCAAATGACAAAGCAAGATCAAATTCAGCAATTCTCTATTTCATTTCAAGACTCCTATATTCACGTGAATGGAATTATTAAAAAATTTCTGGTGAGAATTCCATTTTCCATTGTGCTAGAACCTCTTGAGGCAAAAGAACGTACGCTTCTATTCAAAATCCATGAAATGAAACCTCTTAATCAAAATTGGATCAACTATCGAATTTTTCACAAGCCGCCTGTTACTACGTATGAAGAAAAACAAATTCATATCAATCTCAATGAAATTGATAAAGTGAAGGTCATTCCAGTAGGGAAAATCAAACAATTTTCAATACAAGATGAAAAGCTTCGAGTGAAAATTGGTTTATAAATAGTTATAAATAAAATGTAGAAATAGTTTTTTTAGAAAGAAAACCTTTTCAATTCAGCACTTAATTCGATTAGGTGCTATTTCTTTATAATTTTTATAAAATTTTTAGAATTTTTCGTCTCTAACTATTGTGACACTCTTCCCTAAAGTTGTACAATGTAACTTATATAGAGGTTTAAGCGAAAAACCCGTAAATATAAAGAGCAAGGAGAAACAACTATGACAACTTATTCAATCGATGTAACACTAAGTCAAACAAAAAAAGAAAAGCCGCAATCTGATCAATTGCAATTCGGGAAAGTCTTTACGGACCATATGTTCATTATGGATTATACAGAAGGCCAAGGATGGCACGATGCTCGTATTGTCCCTTATCAACCTATCACATTAGATCCGGCATCCATGATCTTTCATTACGGGCAGTCTGTTTTTGAAGGACTAAAAGCATATGTAACAAAAAAAGAGCAAGTATTATTATTTAGACCAGATGAGAACTTCAAACGTTTAAATAAATCAAACGATCGTCTTTGTATTCCTCATGTTGATGAAAACTTAGCGCTAGAAGCGTTAAAGCAGCTGATTAAAATTGACCGCGAATGGATTCCTACTGCTGAAGGTACATCACTATACATTCGCCCGTTTGTCATCGCAACAGAGCCTTACTTAGGAGTAGCGCCATCTGACCGCTATCAATTTATCATTATTCTTTCTCCAGTTGGTTCATATTACAAAGAAGGGATTGCTCCTGTAAAAATTGCGGTTGAAAGCGAATTTGTTCGTGCTGTAGCCGGAGGGACAGGGACAGCTAAAACAGGCGGAAACTATGCTTCAAGCTTAAAAGCTCAGCAGCTTTCTGACTCAAAAGGCTATTCACAAGTACTGTGGTTAGACGGAGTTGAACGCAAGTACATTGAAGAAGTAGGAAGCATGAATATTTTCTTCAAAATCGATGGAGAAGTAGTAACGCCATCTGTGAACGGAAGCATTTTGGAAGGAATTACGCGTAAATCTATCATTGAGCTGCTAAAACACTGGGATATGCCTGTAACTGAGCGCCGTATTTCTATGGAAGAAATTAAGCAAGCTTATTCCGAAGGCAAACTAGAAGAGGCATTTGGAACAGGTACAGCTGCAGTTATTTCTCCAATTGGCGAACTATTTTGGAATAACGAGAAAATGGTCATCAACGATGGAAACACAGGAGAAGTATCACAAAAACTGTATGACACTCTAACAGGTATTCAAAATGGTACAGTGGAAGACCCATTCGGCTGGGCAGTGGAAGTAGAATAAATTTCGGTAGTCAAATATCTTTTTACGTAAAAGAAGCGGACAGCTCCCGCTTCTTTTTTTATTGCCGAATAGTCCAAAAGAAACGAGTTATTTTTTTGAATATTTAGAACTATTTATATACTTTTATTGTAAAATAAAAGTATAATTTCCCTTATAAAAGCAATACTTTGTCTTTATTGAAATTCACAGCATTACTTATTCGTTATAAGGGGGAACAAAATGCTTTTTTTATCACATGATGAAAAAATTAAACAGCTGGCTTCACACTTAGCTGAACGACTCGAAAGAGAATTAAGCCAAGAAACCTCAGATGAACAAATGCACGTGCTCATCGGCTATTTGTTTGCTTCTCATTTAATCGAGCACCGTCCCACGGGTTATTACGTAAGGTCTCAATACCCTGAGCAGCTAAAAGATTTATATGAAACTTTACACGTCCATCAATAAATTATCTCTTCCTCTTTTGTCCTATATCGTGTAGAATTTTAGAAAATATATGATTTTCTAGTTGATGGCAGAGCTAGGATATAGCGAGGTGTGGCATTTACCTTTAAATGATTAAGTAATGGCTTTAGAGGTGAATAATGTTAGCACAGATCAAAGAAATGAGTTTAGATAAAAATCGTCGTAATCCACATTACCGCGTATTGTTGCAGTGTCCAGACGGGAGTGAACTATTCATTCACTTTAATTATACATACCGATCAAAAACATATTGGTCAAGAGATGTATATTACAACAATGTTCATAAAAAATCTCAGCTTGCTTGGTATACCCAAAGCGTAGAAGGAATGACGGCTCAGCAGTTTCTTGAAGAGCTAGGAGCCAAAGTAAATGAACATTTCGATTTTACACTGCGACGATAACCAAAAAAAGCACCCCTTCATAAGGGGTGCTTTTTTTGGTTCTTTTACACAAATAAGGACAGAGTAATGTATATTCTCTTTTTTTGAAATGAAAGGCGGAATGTTCATGGCGCAAATTGTAATGTGGATGTTTTTTATCGGTCCTTGGCTATTGCTTTTTGCAGTGGATAAAGAGCGAGTGAAGCGGTATATGGCTGTATCACTATTTGGAGTGGTATTGTTAACGATGGTTTTTCAAATTGCAGATGGCTTTAACTGGTGGGAAGTGAATAAAACTCTTTTTTTTCTTCGTTAATATGACGCCTTTTCCTTTTGGCATATTTATAATAGGCACGCTTTTTATTTTTTATTTTACCTATCCTGGCTTTTGGATGTTTATGATTATCAATGCAGCATTTGATTTGTTTCAAGCATTTGTTATGAATCCTATTTTTGAAAAGCTAAATATTTATACACTGAAGGAAATGAATCATTTTTTATTATTTGTACTAATGATGGTTGTTGCTGTTCTACTTTTTCTTTATCAAAAGTGGCAAGATACTGCGTTTAAGTTATCTATCAAGTAATAGAGAGACGGGTTGTGTTTTATCGCTAACTTTTATATAATGAACGTATAAAACCCTCTATTTATATCGGAAATAGAGGTGTTTTTACTATGAAAAAGATACAAAATGGCAAAATATCTGCGGATGAATATCATTTTTCGCAAAAAAATTAAAATAATGTAAAAGTTTATGTTAAAATGGCAATGTTGCGTGAACGAATTAACTAAATTTACGCAAGAATGCTATTTACATACGTAAGAAGGAGAGAGATTTAAGATGGCAAAGACGTTAATTTTTGGACATAAAAATCCTGACACAGATACAATCTGTTCTGCAATTGCATACGCTGATTTAAAGAATAAATTAGGTGTAGACGCTGAACCAGTTCGATTAGGCGATATTAACGGTGAAACGCAATTTGCTCTTGAAAAGTTCAACGCTGAACTACCACGTTTCGTTGATGAAGTATCTAAAGAAACAAATGAAGTTATTTTAGTGGACCACAACGAACGCCAACAAAGTGCAAACGATATTGATCAAGTTCGTGTGCTTGAAGTAATTGATCATCACCGTATTGCTAACTTTGAAACAGCAGATCCTTTATACTATCGTGCAGAGCCAGTTGGATGTACGGCAACGATCTTAAACAAGATGTATAAAGAAAACGGCGTAGAAATCGAACCTAACATCGCAGGTCTTATGCTATCAGCTATCATTTCTGATTCTTTATTATTCAAATCACCAACTTGCACAGACCAGGACGTTGCAGCTGCTAAAGAATTAGCGGAAATTGCAGGCGTAGATGCAGAAGAGTACGGATTAGCAATGCTGAAAGCTGGAGCTGACTTAGGCGATAAAACAGCTTCACAATTAATTTCATTAGATGCTAAAGAATTCAGCATGGGTACAAGCAAAGTAGAAATTGCACAAGTGAATGCAATTGACGTAAACGACGTTTTAGTGCGCAAAGTTGAATTGGAAGAAGCTATTACTAAAACAATCGAAGAAAAAGGATTACAATTATTCCTTTTAGTTGTTACAGATATTTTAAACAGCAACTCTACTGCATTAGCATTAGGTTCTGCTGCTTCAAAAGTAGAAGAAGCATACAACGTAACGCTTGAAAACAATACAGCTGTCTTAGAAGGCGTTGTATCACGTAAAAAACAAGTAGTGCCTGTATTAACATCTGTATTTGCTTAATAAAAAAAACGGTTCGTGTCTAGACACGAACCGTTTTTTTGTCCATTTGCACGTCAAGCCAATTTAGTATATCTTCTATCACTTCATCTTTATTTAATTCATTAAGCAACTCATGACGGCACTGTGTAAAAAAGCGGTAGCTTACGTCCTGCAATCCGGCTTTTTTAAAGTCGTTATATACTTTGAGTACCCCTTTTGTATAGCTGCCTACTGGGTCATGTTCTCCAGATATTAAATAAACAGGCAGGTTTGATGGTACTAGCTTTATATTAGCTAAGTTAGAGATTTGTTTGATTCCTGTTAATAAGTCATAGAAAAATCCCGCTGTGAAAACTCCTCCGCAGTAAGGGTCATTTACATATAAATCTACAGCCTCATTATCTTGACTTAACCAATCAAAAGGTGTTCGAGCAGGATGAAAGGATTTGTTATACTGTCCAAAAGAAAGTTTATCAAGCAATGGACTAGCAGATCGTAATCCTTTTCTTTTTTTCTCTATTGTCGCAGCTAATATGCCGCCCTTCAGTGAAAGGGAAGGAATGCTGCCAGTACCTGAGAGCATCACACCATAAATGTGCTCTGTATTCAATTGAATATATCTTCTCGTTAGAAAAGAACCCATGCTGTGACCGAAAAGAAAGATTGGTAGACCGGAGTGTTCCGTTGAAATGTGATTAGTCAGAGCAATCATGTCGTAAACTACGGTGTCAAAACCATTTTCTTCAGCAAAAAAACGCTTTTCTTCATCTTTTAAAGCTGTTTGACCGTGACCGCGGTGATCATTTCCATATACGATGTAGCCATGTTGAGTTAATACATTAGCAAAGTATTCGTAGCGTCCAATATGTTCGGCCATCCCATGGGCTATTTGAACAACGCCTTTTGCAGAATTGTTTTCAACATCCCATTTTTGTGCAAATATTTCTTTTTCCTGATGACCTCTGTAATAAAAGGATTGTTTCATGCTCAGCATCCACCTTCCGCCCCCCCTTGTAAAATAAGGGATATATGTATATATTATACTGATTTATGCGGGTGATTTTACTATTTTGAAATAAAAAATGATTATTTTGTCATAAACCTTTACAAACCTTTATGTGATTTGTTAAATTAGTATTTATATTAAAAATTATTAAACAATTTAAAAAGATTCAGTTTTTAATAGGTTAGATGAATACGGAGGGAATTATTGTGGCAGAATTAAGAAGTAACATGATCAAAAAAGGATTCGACAGAGCACCGCACCGCAGCCTACTGCGTGCAGCTGGTGTAAAAGAAGAGGATTTCGGCAAACCGTTTATTGCGGTTGTCAATTCATATATTGATATTGTACCAGGTCATGTTCACTTGCAAGAGTTTGGTAAAATCGTAAAAGATGCGATTCGCGAAGCTGGTGGCGTACCTTTTGAAATGAACACTATCGGTGTAGATGACGGTATTGCGATGGGACATATCGGTATGCGCTATTCATTACCAAGTCGTGAAATCATTGCTGACTCAGTTGAAACGGTAGTATCTGCTCACTGGTTTGATGGAATGGTATGTATTCCAAACTGTGATAAAATCACGCCTGGGATGTTAATGGCTTCATTACGTCTGAATATTCCGACAGTTTTTGTTAGCGGCGGACCAATGAAGGCTGGCGTAACGAGCGACGGTCGTAAGATTTCTCTTTCTTCAGTATTTGAAGGCGTAGGAGCTCATCAAGCTGGTAAACTTGATGATAAGGGATTACTTGAATTAGAACAATTCGGCTGTCCGACATGCGGATCTTGTTCAGGAATGTTTACAGCGAACTCAATGAACTGCTTAGCTGAAGCGTTAGGACTTGCTTTACCTGGAAACGGTACAATCTTAGCCGTTGCTCCTGAACGTAGAGAATTCGTTAAGAAATCAGCTAAACAGCTTATGGAATTAATTAAATTAGATTTAAAACCACGTGATATCGTAACAGAAAAAGCAATCGACAACGCGTTTGCTTTGGACATGGCGTTAGGTGGTTCTACAAATACAGTTCTTCATACGCTAGCTCTTGCGAATGAAGCTGAAATTGAGTATCCATTAGAGCGTATTAATGAAGTGGCAGAACGCGTGCCTCACTTGGCAAAGCTGGCTCCGGCTTCTGATGTATTTATTGAAGACTTACATGAAGCAGGAGGCGTATCAGCTGCTTTAAACGAGCTATCTAAAAAAGAAGGGGCTCTTCATTTAGATACTATGACAGTTACTGGAAAAACGCTAGGTGAAAACATTGCCGGATGCGATGTAAAAGACTATAACGTTATCCATCCAATCGATAAGCCGTTCACCGAAAAAGGCGGACTTGCTGTATTATTTGGTAACTTAGCTCCAGACGGCGCGATTATTAAAACAGGCGGTGTTCAAGACGGCATTACTCGCCACGAAGGACCAGCAATTGTATTTGAGTCTCAAGACGAGGCGCTGCACGGTATTGCTAACGGCAAAGTAAAAGAAGGACATGTCGTAGTCATTCGTTATGAAGGACCAAAAGGCGGCCCGGGAATGCCTGAAATGCTAGCTCCAACTTCTCAAATCATGGGAATGGGACTAGGTGCAAAAGTAGCTCTATTAACGGACGGACGCTTCTCTGGCGCTTCTCGTGGATTATCAATTGGCCACGCATCTCCAGAAGCTGCTGAAGGCGGCCCGCTAGCATTTGTAGAAGATGGCGACCACATCGTGATTGACATTGAAGATCGTTCGATGAATGTTCAAGTTTCTCCAGATGTTTGGGAAGAACGAAAAGCAAACTGGAAAGGCTTTGAGCCAAAAGTGAAAAAAGGCTATCTTGCAAGATATTCTAAACTTGTAACTTCTGCAAGCACAGGCGGAATTATGAAAATCTAATAGTACAAAAAAGGCTCTCAGTAGAGAGCCTTTTTCTTTACTGAAGTAACTGTGTACAAGAAGATTTTTAAAACGTAAATTCTTTTTTCATTATAACGTGTGGAATACCGTCTTCCATAAATACATCAGAAACAGTCTTATACCCTAATTTATGATAAAATGATTCAGCTTGAACTTGACCGTGAAGCTTAGCTTGAGTTAATCCTTCTTTTTTCGCTGCTTCTTCCAAGCTGGCCACCACTTCTTTTCCGAGCCCGTATTTTCTAAATTCGTTTAATACGCATATCCGCTCTATTTTGGCGTAATCGTCTACTATGCGGAATCTACCAGAAGCTGCCGGTTCATTGTTATAGTAAATCAACATATGTTTTGCCGTTTCCTCATGTTCATCAAATTCATCTTTTAATGGCACGCCTTGTTCTTCAACAAACACTGTTTTACGTATATGAAATACTTCTTCAAGCTGCTCTTTTGTTGTAACTTGCTTAATTTTCATTAAAATCCTTCCTTTGCTGCGAATTTATGATTCTTTTTTGTATAATAAAGATATCTGATATGAAAGAGTATAAAGGAAAAACAAAATGTTGTAAATGCAACAAAAAAAACAAACAAGTGAAATATTACATACATGATGTTTTAATTTCTCGCTGTTTGAACTGTATCAGTAGCATTAAATTTAAATGCTGAGCGAAATATAATCAAAAAATAGCGCTTCAGCTTTTAACAAACTTTAGAAAGAATTAAAATCAACTGGAACATGTTACAAAAGGAAAGAAAATGTATTATGAAGCGCCATGGCTCTACATAACTTGTAAAAAGAGAAATATTCACAATAGTAGTAGGATGAAAAAGGGGAATGTATCATGCAAATAACCTTAGTGTATAAAGATGAGCAATCGAATAAATTTTGGAAAGTTGAAAGAAGAGACAGCAAGTTAGTCATTCACTTTGGAAAAGTTGATACAGCCGGTCGCATGCAAGTAAAAGAGTTTGCTTCCGCAGAAGCTTGTGAAGCGGAAGCTGAAAAGCTGATTCGTGCAAAATTGAAGAAAGGGTATAAGCCTTTAACTTGTTCAATGCAAGTAATGAAAGACAGCACGATGTCAGAGGATCTCTTTTGGGAACTGATAAAAAAGGCGAAGACAAAAATAGATGTCGACGAGCAAATGGAATGGCTCCGCTCAACGCTAGCAAAGCGTTCTGAAAAAGACATTTTCCGCTTTGATCAGCTGTTAAATCAGCATTTTGATCAATCCTATACTTCTTCATTGTGGGCAGCAGCTTATATTGTAATGGGCGGTTGTTCAGATGATTGTTTTGATTATTTTAGAGCGTGGCTTTTATATCAAGGAAAAGACATTTATTATAAAGCAATTGAATCTCCTGAGACGATGATTTCTGTTCTTCAACCACTAGAAGTAGAAGGCTATGCTCCTCAATTAGAAGAATTACTTGCTGTAGCGTGTGAAGCTTATGAAGAAAAGACAGGTTTAGATAACGACTACTATTATGATAAATATGACCAGTTTGATCCAATCTGGTACGATGAGCAAGATTTGGATCTTGATTGGGATGAAGATGATGAGGATGGTTTACAGATGCGATTCCCTGTGCTTTGGAATCGCTATTGGAACAATCATCTCGAATATTAAAAAGAGGAGATGAAAACCTTTAAACAGATTTTCATCTCCTCTTTTCTTATTTTGATAGAGTACGTGAAGGACCGGCCGAAGACAGTTTTGTTTTTTTGTTTAGCATACTGTTCATAATCATTCCGATTACGATTACCATCATACCAGCTAAAGCTATCCCTGTTGGCACACGCCCATTTAATAAAAACACTTCTCCAAACACTGTAAAAATCATGCTGCCCGATTGAGTTGCTTCGACAGCTCCCAGCAAAGCTAAATTTTCTTTTGCCAAGTCTGTTGCGTGAAAGAACGTCATTGTCGCAATTACACCTGAACTCATCGCTAATATAAAAGCTTGCGAAAACTGAGGAGCTGTCGGCATACCAGTTGTATAAAATCCATATATCGCATAGATGATACTTAGCGGTATACTGCCGATAGCCATACCTAAAACACGTTGAAATGTATCTAATTTCCCTTTGCAAACTTCCATCATTTTTCGATTTCCAAGCGGATATAAAAAAGCAGCCATGACGACAGGGAGAAAACCCAACACAAACTGTGAAAGCGTGATGTTTTCAGCTTCTTTAACTTGCATGAGAATCACACCCGCTAAAATAAACGTTGAAATACCAAGCGTTTTGAGTGGAATGTTTCCTCTTACTTTTTTGTTTCCGTCTGCAGTTTGAATCGTTACATAGAAAAGTGGAGAAATGAGCGCACCTGCCAAGATCGTTACTTGCCACGTTCCAGCTATGAGCCATGACGGTCCAAAAAGTGAAGAAAAACTTAATAATGAATAAAATCCAATTCCTGCAAGAGTTCCCCAGCCTAACCAAGCGAAAGGATGCTTTTTCATTTCCATCCATAATGGTGTAAACTTCTTTTGTACAAGTACTAAAATGAGTAAAATAGGTAGTGCTAATAAAAAACGAAGAGATGCTGTCCAAGCCCAGCTTGTTCCAGATACATTCATGGCGCGATTCACAATAAATGTAGCAGAAAAGAACATGGACGAGAGAAGCCCCCATAAAATTGCTTTCATACTTTTTCCTCCTAATTAATAAAAATACCTAAATATATATTATAGTATACTTAGATACAAAAAAAGTGTACCATAATATACAAAAGAAAGGAAGGTAAAAATGCATTCAGAAGAAATGATGAAAAAGGTAGGCAACGAGCTTAGAAAAATAAGAACACAGCGAGAATTCACACTCGATGAATTAGCAGATAGGACGGGAGTGAGCAAACTTACGTTAGGGAAAATTGAAAGAGGGGAGACTAATCCAACCCTAGGAGTAATGTGGAAAATAACAACAGGTTTAAATATCCCTTTAACTAAATTAGTGTCAGTAGAACCTTCAGTGGCTGTATCTAAGTGCGGAGAAGGTTTTTCTCTCAAAGGACCGGACGAAGCGTGGAAAGTAGAATTTATTTTTCAAAATCAAATAGATTCAACTATTGAAATGTACCGAGCCTTTCTTTCTCCTCTCGCTACATACTGTCCCGAACCTCATCATAAAGGATTAATTGAAGTAGCAACGGTAATGGAAGGAAGAATCGAAATGAAAATAGAAGAAGAGCTATACGAGCTAAAACAATTTGACTCTATAAAATTTGAAGGAAGTCATGTACACTCATACAAAAATCTTGAAGAACGTCCCGCTGTTCTGCATTTACTGCTAAAATATGAGGAGTAAAACGGCAGAGCCGCAGTAAAACGAACCATAAAAAATGATTCGTTTTACTGCGGCTCTAAGAGCTGTTTATTCATCAGCTTGTTTTGATAACTAATGTATTTCTTCACCCTGATGATAATTAATGAATATTCTTCAATCAAACGGTGGATAGATTGAACCATACACTCTGGGTAATGATGTTTTTTCTGTAAATATACTTTATACTTTCGAATTTGTCTTTCGAAATATAAAATAACTTGTTCAGGTGTTTTTACCAGTAAAGATTGCATGTATTCATCTACTTGCTTTTCGAGAAACGAATAGCGATTCGTGATAAAAAATGTCTTCATCTTATTTTCCTCCCTATATGTTAGTGGTACAAAAAAGAAACCCTTGTGCTAGGATTTCTTTTTTGCTTTTTATTTGAATCAGCTGTGCGCAACTTTTAGGCACTGATACTTGAAATCGAAGACTGTCTATATTTTTTTATTTTGCATTTTATATATGTAGGCGTTTCGCCGAAAAGATTTGCTACATGTGCAATAGCTCCATAATACGTTTTAGCATCCATCATTTCTTTATTCACAATATAGTCATACAGGGATGATTCAATATCATCAACAAAAGCTAAAATGTGACGCTTTTCGAATAGGAGTTGATAAAGTTCATTAATTAAGTATGGGCTTTGATCAAATTTGTCTTGAAGCTGCTCTACTCGGTACTTTGTCATAGGCACTTCACACAAGATAATGTATCGTAACTCTTCTAAAAATAATTTATTCATCTTTCTCACATCCCTATTCTGTTAATAATTATATAATAGCACTATGCCTTCATATTTGGAAGCGTTTTCAATGTATTAATTTTAATATTTTTTTCTTCTCATTTCCTTTCGTTTTTTCTTTTCTTACGTGAATTATCTGTAGTATAGTTCGTTTTACGTAAAGACTCTAGCTAATTGTTAAACTACCTGACATACTTTTTGAAATTTTTATTATTGATGTCAAAAACTCTTACATACCTAAGCGCAAACACCTTAAAAATAACGTCCTATGAGCCGGAATCGTCTTTAATTGTGATAAAATAAAAAATGGAAAATACATCATATAGGAGAGAGGCTATGGAAAAAGATCATATTTCAGAGCTTAAGATTTTAAAAGACATTGCCGAGATTTTAAATGAAGGCACTAATTTACATACAATGCTTCACGATGCTCTTTTAAAACTGCTGCAAATAACAGATTTACAAACAGGATGGATCTTTTTTATTGACGAAAATGGAAAACATGAGATGATTGCCGCTCAGCATTTGCCGCCGGCTTTATTAAATAAAACCGCTCAGCCTATGTGTAACGGAAGCTGCTGGTGTGTTGATCGGTATATGGATGGCCGGCTTCAAAAAGCGTCTAATATTATGGAGTGCAAGAGACTTGAAGATTCCGTCATTCATGAGTGGGGGGATACACACGACATTACCCATCACGCAACGGTTCCTTTACAAGCAGGGGATGAGCGCTTTGGATTATTAAATGTAGCTGCCCCTCATAAAATTCATTTTGAACAGCGAGAGCTTGATTTATTAGGATCCGTCGCTCTTCAAATTGGCACGGCTATCAAGCGGATTAAGCTGACTCAATCTCAGCAGGAGGTAAAGCTTATTGAAGAAAGAAACAGACTGGCAAAAGATCTTCACGATTCTGTTAATCAACTGTTATTTTCAATTAATGTCACAGCCAAAGCCGGAAGCAGCTTAGCGAAAGATGTGCAGTTAAAAGAGACTTTTTCCTTAATCCAAGAAACCGCTCAGCATGCTCAAGTGGAAATGAAAGCATTAATTTGGCAGCTTCGTCCTCAAGGGTTAGAAAACGGCATCGTCAGTGCGTTAAAAAGCTATGGTCAAATGCTAGGTCTTAACGTAACAGAACAAATTAAAGGTGTGTCGGTTTTGCCTGCTGTGATTGAAGAGACACTGTGGAGAGTCGGCCAAGAAGCTTTTAATAATTGCCGAAAGCATGCGGGTACAGCAGATGTACATTTAAACGTAAATATAAGCAGAGAACAAGTGATTATGAAAGTCCAAGATAGCGGCAATGGGTTTATGTATAGTGCTTCAGCAGAATTGCCGACGCTTGGATTAAAAACCATGCAAGAGCGAATAAAAAGATTAAATGGAAAACTATCTGTTACAAGCAGCATAGGAAACGGAACGGTTGTGGAAGTATCTATTCCTCTTTCATAACAGAAAGGAGCGCATATGAAAATAAAGATTCTAATCGCAGATGATCACCACGTTGTCCGAAAAGGGCTTGTCTTTTTCTTACAGACGCAGCCAGACTTAGAAATTGTAGGAGAAGCTTCTAACGGAGAGGAAGCTTTAAAGTTAGCGACATCCCTAGAACCACACATTGTTTTAATGGATTTATCGATGCCGGTTCTCGATGGAATCGAAGCAACAAAAGAATTAAAAAAACAAGCACCGCATATACAAGTCATGATTTTAACAAGCTTTTCGGATCAAGACCATGTGATACCGGCACTAGAAGCTGGAGCTTCAGGCTATCAGCTAAAAGAAAGTGACCCAGATGAACTTGTAGCGGCTATTCGAAAGCTAATGAACGGAGAAAATCAGCTTCATCCAAAAGTCACCACACACTTGCTAACACGCTTAACTAAAAGCAGCGAAAAGAAAGTCAATTTTATTGACCACTTAACAAAACGAGAAAAAGACGTATTAAAAGAAATTGCAAAAGGAAAAAGCAACAAAGAAATCGGTGTTGCCTTACATATTACGGAAAAAACAGTAAAAACACATGTATCTAATATTTTATCGAAGCTTGGGGTTCAAGACCGCACGCAAGCTGCTCTATATGCTGTGCAGCACGGAATTTCCTAACCTACGACTTTAGTTGTAGGTTTTTCTCTGTGCTTCTCCGTCTATATTGGTAGCTTTCTTTCTATCAATAGCATGACGAAAAAAAGTTCAATCATCCCTATACTATACGTATAACCAAACGACAGAGGAGTAGATAAACATGAACATACTTATCATGAATGGAAGTCCTAGAGAAACAGGTCGAACAACACAAATGACGAGAGAGCTTCACAAAAGCTATCAAAGTTCTTTTCTAGATTTAAGCCAATTATCGCTTCCTATATTCACAGGTGAACCTCATCAGTATGAAACAGAAGAAGTACAAGAGCTAATTGAAAAAATAGAAAAAGCAGATGGTATTTTACTTGCGACGCCCGAGTACCACGGAGCTATGAGCGGAGCGTTGAAAAACGCATTTGACTTCTTAAACAGTGCGTATTTTGCGCATAAGCCCGTAGCACTTTTAGCAGTATCAGGAGGAGGAAAAGGAGGCATTAATGCTTTAAATAACCTTAGAACCGTTACACGCGCTTTGTATGCGAATGTTCTATCTAAGCAGTTGGTATTAGACCCTGCAGACATCTTGGAAAAAGGGACTTTACGAAAAAACGCAGCTAACGGAATTCATGAATTAGTTAATGAGCTGACTCTGTATACACAAGTGTCTAAGCAAATTTTAGAAGCTAAGCAAAATGTTTGATGAAGGCGCTCCATAAAGACCGGCGCTTTCAGGCCGTAGTAGCTGCTAATGTTTTATCCTCTATCGGCTCCGGTATTACGATGCTTGCCATTCCTTTACTGTTAGTTGCATCTCCACATGGAAATAGACTATTTGGCACGATTATGCTGATTATGACGGTGATTAGCTTTATGGCTACTCCTTATATAGGTGTTCTGATTGATCGAATGTCACGAAAGAAACTGCTGTTAACCGTAGAATTGATAGGTTTTATCACGGTCATGTTATTTGTAATCGTCGGTTTTGTTACCGATTATTCAACGATTCACTACGTAATTTTGTACGGAACCGGAAACCTTTACTACACGTTTTTTTATCCAACGATTTTTGCTTTAAATCAAGAAGTTTTTTCAAAAGATGCGTTTCAATCATTAAACAGTATCATGGAAATACAAGGTCAGCTATCGAGTATGCTTGCAGGCGCTATAGCGAGTCTAGTCATTACTCGTTGGTCGCTTCAGTGGATTTTAACAGTAGATGCATCTACGTATATAGCTGCATTTCTTTGTCTATGGAGTATTCCATATAAACAAAGCAGTGAACGAAGCGACAAGAAACACACTGCCATGAAAGAAGGTTTAACATTTATAAAAGAAAATCGCTCCGTCTCTATTTTTTTACTGCTTTCTTTTATGCCTTTCATCGCTGTGATGATGACGAACTATTTATTTCCTATTTATCTGACTCAAGAATTAAAAGCAAGCCCAGCAGCATATGGAATTGAAAGTGCGGTATATGGTTTCGGGGCATTAACGGCAGGGGTATTCATCGTATCTATTATGAAAAGAACAGGCACTGAGCTAGCCGTTATGCTTAATATAAGCCTTTTTGCACTCGGTATATCTATCCTCTTCTTTATGAAACTTCTGCCGATTTATTTTTCTGTTGTGTTTCTTCTTGCTTTTGCAAATGCAGGTACAAGAGTAGCTCGAAATACGTTTATGATGCAAAAAATACCGAATATCATCGTGGGAAGAGTCGACAGCTGTTTTCGCTTTATTACGTTAGGAATTCGGATTTTACTGATTTTCTTCTTTACGTACGTTACGGCTAACGATCGTATAGGACTGGCTTTTTTAGGGCTGAGTCTACTTTTATTATCATCGGCTGGAGCGGGCTGGATACTCTACAAAAGAAAAAAGCGAAAACAGTCTGCATTGCTTAAGAGTGTTTTATAATGTCTGTTGCATGTTATAATAGAGAAATTGACAAATAATGTTCAACGTTTATGACGTTGAACATTATTTGTTCTGAATAGAAATTAAACAGAAACAGCATTGACTGTTATGCGATTGGAAGATTGTGAAGCGATGATAAATAAAACATTAAACAAAGAACAATTAAAAGATTCGTACTCAAGCAGAACGTACTATAGAGGACACACGTATTACAAGCAGGGACGTGTGCTCGACTTGGAATACAATGAACAGACCACTACGTGGACAGCAGCCGTTCGAGGGGCGGAAATGTATACGGTAATGGTTGAACAAAAAGGAAATTCTTTTTATTCATTCTGCGATTGTCCTGCTTATCACGAGTTTTCAGAATGCAAACACGAAGTAGCTGTTTTATTAACCATTTGCGATGAGCGAGCAAAGCCGCAGCCAATTAAAACGAAGCCTTTTCGCCAAAGCAAAGAATACGAGAATGTAAATCATTTTATCGACTTATTTTCAAGTTATCAGCAAACAATAAGCGACCACAGAAAATATGCAGATAAAGATCCGTTGAAAGTGGAATTTATTTGCAAGTCTTACTCAGAAGAATTTTTACGTTCAGAAGGAATGTACGTGGCGCTTGAAATGAAAGTAGGCGTCGACCGGACGTATGTAGTAAAAAACATTCAAGAATTTTTAACAGACGTTAAAGAATTCAAAACTCACGAATTTACCAAGCGCTTCGAATATGACCCGGCGGAACATTTTTTTATAGAAGAAGATAGGAAAATCATTGAGCTGCTGATGGATATTATGACAAATGAATCATTTTATAAAAATTCTTATTCCATGTATCGTTCGTCTGCAAATAACAGAGAACTAATCATTCCCTCTATCATAGCCAAAGAGTTATTTCAATTGCTCAAAGATCGGAGCTTTATATTTATTCATGACGGGCACTCATATGAAAATATTATCTTTGCTGAAAGCTCAGCTCCTTTTTCGTTTCAATTAAATAAGCACCCGGCAGCTGGATTTGAGTTAGACTTTACTGAACTTCATCAAGCTTCATTTTTTGATCGATACGGGTGGCTATTTTTAAACGGGACGTTTTATGAGCTATCTCAAGATCAGCGTATGCTTCTTGAAGGGCTTCGAAAAACGGCGCCTTTGAAGCCAGTCGTACCTATAGCAGAAGAGCAGATGGGCAATTTTTTATCACACGTCGTTCCAGGACTAAAAAAAGTGGGAAAAGTGGATATCGCAAAAGAAGTATCCCATCAGATTATTGCACCTGAACTAAAAGCAAAAGTATTTATTGACCAGGAAGATGAACAGCTGTTTGTGACGCTTCGGTACCACTACGGAGAGATTTCAATTAATCCATTTTTACCTCAACCTGAAAAGTACGATAAAATCTTAATACGAGATTTAGAAAAAGAAGACCGCGTGATGGATTTAATTGAAACAGCTCCTTTAAACATTTATAAAAACCAGCTGTATTTAAATCAAGATGAATCATCTTTATATGAATTTTTGTTTCATATTGTTCCAAAGCTTGATGAAATAGCGGATGTGTATATTACGGATGAGATGAAAGATTATGCTTATACGGATTTTTCTGCGCCAGTAACAACGGTTGACATCAAAAACAGCAATGGATTATTAGAAATTAATTTTGATTTAGGAGACATTAATCATCAGACCGTTCAAGCTGTTTTAAAATCTGTTTTAGAAAAGAAAAGCTATCATCGTCTAGATAACGGTGCGTTTATTCCTCTTGAAAACGAAGGCTTTGAGCATATTCAAAATCTGTTTCGTGAGCTGAACGTAACCGAGAAAGACTTAAAGGATAACTCATTGCAAGTACCTTTATACAGAGGGATGCAAGTGGAAGAGATTATGAGTGCGGGTGATAAATCAGCTGCTAAGTTTGGCTCAGCATTTAAAAGGTTACTTACACAGCTCAAATCCCCAGAGGAAATGGATTGGGAAGTACCGGAATCCTTGCAGGCATCACTGCGTGATTATCAGTACAATGGGTTTAAGTGGTTTAAATCTCTGGCTCACTACTCTTTAGGAGGCGTGCTGGCTGATGATATGGGGCTTGGAAAAACGCTTCAAAGCATTGCCTATATCCTATCTGAAAAAGAGCTTGATGAAGATAGCAGTGCTTTTTTAATTGTTGTGCCGGCTTCCTTGATTTATAACTGGCGCAACGAATTGGAGAAATTTGCACCGAATTTAACGGTTCAAACCATTACAGGAACGCCGAGCGAGCGTGAGGAGAAGCTAAAACGCACAGCTGACGTATGGATCACATCTTATCCAACGCTGCGTCAAGATATTGATTTGTATCAGCACCTTCATTTTCATGCTTTAATTCTAGATGAGGCTCAGAGTATTAAAAATCATACAACGAAGACAGCAGTAGCTGTTAGGACTATTTCAGCTAAAAAACGTTTTGCGCTGAGCGGTACCCCTATTGAAAACTCACTTGATGAGCTTTGGTCAATTTTCCAGACCATTCTTCCTGGTTTATTTCCAGGGCTTCGCCAGTTTAAAAACATGTCATCGGAGCAGGTCAGTCGAATTGTAAGACCATTTTTACTGCGACGAGTAAAAAAGGATGTGTTAAAAGAACTGCCTGATAAAATTGAAACAACTCATTTATCTGAGCTGACTAAAGAACAAAAAGAGTTATATGTAGGCTATTTAGAGCAATTAAAATCATCTTTAGCCGGTGAAGATTTTAATAAAAACCGAATGAAGATCTTAGCGGGATTAACAAGACTTCGCCAGATTTGCTGTCATCCGTCTTTATTCGTTGAAAATTACGAAGGGTATTCAAGCAAATTAGAGCAGCTGCTTGAGATTACAAGAAGTGCGGTTGCCAATGGAAAACGCTTGTTAATCTTTTCTCAGTTTACAAGCATGCTTCACATTATTCGAGAAGAGCTTCAAAAAGATAATCTCTCATACTTTTATTTAGATGGTCAAACGCCATCAAAAGAACGGGTGGAAATGGCGGATCGGTTTAATAATGGAGAACAAGACATTTTCTTAATTTCATTAAAAGCCGGAGGCACAGGCTTAAATTTAACGGGAGCCGATACGGTTATTTTATATGACTTATGGTGGAACCCGGCGATTGAAGAACAAGCGGCAGGCCGTGCACACCGCATTGGGCAAAAAAATGTTGTGCAGGTCATCAAGCTTATTTCTCAAGGAACCATCGAAGAAAAAATTTACGGCTTGCAGCAAAAGAAAAAAGAACTCATCGAACAGGTTATTCAGCCGGGAGAAACAATGCTTTCCAGTTTGACAGAAGAAGAGCTTCGAGAACTGCTTAGTATGTAGCAAAGGATGTGTGAGGAATGAAAAAATGGGCGTTTGTATCAGATTTTGATGGAACAATTTCAAAAAAAGATTTTTACTGGATTGTGATTGAAAAGTATTTTCCAGAAGGTGAAGAACTTTTCCACCGATGGAAAGCAGGAGAAATGAAAGATATTGATTTTTTATCTACTGTTTTTCAATCCATTCACCAGGAAGAACCGAAAATTTTAGAAGAAGTAGGGAATATTCCAATTGATGAATACGTGCCCGCTTTTATTAAAACTGTTCAGAAAAACGGCGGGGATTTTTATATTCTAAGCGCTGGAACAACGTACTATATTAAACCGATTTTAGATAAATACGGTGTTGAAAAAGTGGAAGTTTATTCGAATGAAGGATATTTCCATCAAAACAATGTTCACTTGCGTCTAGACCCTGCTCACAGATGGCATTCAGAACGCTACGGCATTGATAAATCTGCTGTTATTCAAGAACTAAAAGAGACATACGAAACGATTTATTTTGCTGGAGACAGCGAGCCGGATTCACATCCGGCAAAATATGCAGATGTCACATTTGCAAAAGATTCTTTGCAGGATTTACTGCGCGAACAAAACGTTTCATTTGTTCCAGTTGAGACATTTAAAGATATTGAGCGGTATTTAATGCAGCACAATGTGATAAGCAAGACATAAAAACAGCGGTATTATTTGATTACTTCAAATAATACCGCTGTTCCTATTCCGCCTCCGCTCCCTAAAGCAGCTATTACATATCGCACGTCACGGCGCTTGCTTTCATAAAAAAGACGCGTGGCTAAAATAGCTCCTGATGCTCCGTATGGGTGTCCCAGCGTCAACGCTCCTCCGCGAATATTTACTTTCTCTTCTGATATCCCCAGTTCTTGCATACAAGCAACAACTTTAACGGCAAAGGCTTCATTGATTTCAAATAAGTCAATGTCATCTATCGTAAGAGAATTTCGCTTCAAGATATTTTTAATCGCAGAAACGGGCGCAATAGCAGGGGATAGAGGCGACACGCCTGAAATATCAGCGTCTATAAAACGTAAAACGGGCTGAAATCCTAAGGCGCGTGCTTTTTGCTCTTCCATCACAAGTGTAACGCAGGCCCCGTCATTAATTCCACAGCTGTTGGCTGCAGTGACGGTACCTTCTTTTTTTAAAAAGACGGGGCTGGCTTTTTGAAGCAGCTTTGTTAGGTTTCGGTTTTTCATAAACGCTTCATCATGCATCACATTTGAAAGAGGAAGCGTTTCTTCTTCAAACAATCTCTTTTCAAAAGACTCCCAGCTTCTTTCATGGCTTAAAAGAGCATACCTATCCTGCTGGTCTTTAGATATATTGTATTGCTGGGCTACGTTTTCTGCTGCGATCCCCATGTCAGGGTCACCAATTTTATCAGGAGAAAAACGTGCTCTTTTTTCAAAAGGAGAAGTACTTGTACTTTCAACTCCTCCAGCTAAATAACACGTTCCAGCGCCAGCTTTTATCAAATAGCTGGCCATTCGAATAGCCTCTAAGCCCGCTCCGCACTGACGATCAATGGTCATTCCCGGGATAGAAAAAGGGAGCTCTGCTTCTAAGGCGGATAGTCTAGCTACATTTCCTCCTGGACCTACAACATTGCCTAAAATAATGTCATCAATTTCATGCTCGATTCCAGCGCTAAGCTGTTTTAATAAAGGAGCCGCTAGCTCTTGAACGCGAAAATTTTTAAATGCGCCGTTTTCTTTTCCAATCACTGTACGCTTCGCTTTTACAACTGCTGCTTGATACATGGTCATCACTTCCTTACATAGAAGCCGTTTTAGAACGGCCAGGTACCGCTACTGCTTTTCGAACTTTTGTAATTAAATACGCCGCGACCGCTGCTTTTATGAAGTCACCCGGAAGATAAACAAAGCTTAGCTGAAGGGACTTCAGAAACGGAATGTGAAGCTGCATTGCTTGTATAGGAATGCCACATGCGTATACTAACACAATGCCAAATAACACATTTACGGCAAATGCCTTTGCAACCGTTACATTTTTAAATCGTGACAGAGTCCAGCCAATAAAGAAAGCTGCAAACACATAGCCAATGATGTATCCAGCACTCGGACTCAAAAATACGCCAATCCCTCCGCGTCCTCCAGCAAGTAAAGGAACGCCAGCTGCTAGCAAACATAAAAAAAGAAATTGACTTAAAGCTCCTAGTCTAGCTCCAAGAATTCCTCCCGATAGCATAACACCCATAGGCTGAAGGGTAATTGGAACGGGTGTAAAGGATAAAAAAATAGGAGGGACGAGGCCTAGAGCTCCCATTATAGCCGTGAATAATGCAACGTACGTCATATCTTTTGTTTTCATCGTAAACCTCCGCTATGTATGATAAAACATGACTATCGTATCTTATAAAACTCAAATTAGTCAACTTAATTTTTATATAAGTTTACATTTTTGTTTTCTCAAACGTACATTTACGATACACTAAAAGTAAAAGAAAAAGGGAGTTTAAGCAGTAATGAAACGAATTGAAGAACTAATTTTTTATCAGTGTCAACAAACGCCTGGCAACCTGGCACTATCGGATTCTATTAATAAGCTAAGCTACGGTCAAATGTGGGATCATGTATGCAAAGCCGAAAATCAGCTGCAGGAAAAAGGGATGGAAAAAGGGGAGATCGTTGCGTTAAGTATGCCAAACAATGTAGAAGCTGTTGTGTCATTTTTAGCGATTTTAAAAGCTGGTGGAATTGTGATGCTTTTACATAATGAGTTAACAGAGGCGGAAGTGGATACCTATTTTTCTATTCAATCCCCAAATTGGCTATGGAACACATCTTCTTTAACTAACACAACAAAAGAAAAACCAATCCTGCCCGTACGACGAGTGAATGCACTGTCCGATTTATTTTTATTTGGATTTACCTCTGGGTCAACAGGGAGACCAAAAGGATTTGTAAAATCGCATTATTCTTGGTCTTCATCATTTCAAGAGTGGTCCGATATATTTTCTTTAGAGCAACACGACAAAGTGCTTGTTCCTTTACATATCTCGTATTCTGCCCAGCTTTACCCAGTCTTGCATGCGCTTTGCAGCGGCATGCACGCTATCATGCTAGAATCGTTTACACCTTCGGCTGTTTTTAACAAGGAAGCTAGCTGTATGTCTATTACACCCGCATTAATTTCTCCGTTGCTTCGTTATGTACAAAGCAGACCAAAAGAAAAACGACTTCTGCCAAAAACCGTAATTTCAGTAGGCAATAAATTATCTCCTTCCGTTCGAAAGAAATTTTCACAAGCGTTTCCTAATGCCTATCTGTATGAATATTACGGATCTTCTGAAATGGGATTTGTTACGGTGCTTTCACCACATACAGCTGAAACGCTGCCTCATACAGTAGGCTATCCTGTTGACAGCGTAGACGTTTTAATCCTGAACGAGCGTGGAAAAGAAGTAGAAAAAGGAGATAAAGGAACACTATTTGTGAAAACAACTCAAGCATTTGAAGGGTTTGTTAAGGACAGCGAAGAAACGAACCGCTCATTTTTTAACGGATATGTTACGTCGCATGATATTGCGGTTCAGCTTCAAGACGGAAGCATGACCATCGTAGGAAGAGACAAAAACGTGATTAAAAGCAGCGGAAGCTTAGTGTATGCTGAAGAAATCGAAGAGTTGCTTTTGCAAATACCCGGCGTTAGCGAAGCAGCCGTTTTTAGCGTAGTAGATGCTGAACGTTCAGAAGTAGTCGGTGCAGCAATTGTCTTAGAGAACGTTTCTCTTTCTGATGTGAGACAAGCACTGACAAAACGAGTATCTGCTTATAAAATCCCGCGCGTATGGAGAGTTTTAACGTCCTTTCCGCGAATGAAAAATGGTAAAATTGACAAAGCAACGATATACAGCTACTTTGCAGAGAAAGAAGGGAAGACATATGATTTCATTTGAACCTATTACAGCTGACACGATGTATATTGTGTCAGAGATTATCAATTCAAACGAAGCTTATAACGTGTTAGAAAACGGCAAAAAAGAGCGGGGTGAAGAAGAGCTTTTTAAAGAATACATGAACGAAAAAACAGACAGTTACTTTATAAAAGCCGACGATACATACGTAGGGGTTATTGATTACATGAAACAAAACCCAAACGATGACCATCCGTGGATTGGAGCATTTATCATTCATAGCGCCTATCACAATTTCAGTTTTGGAACGCAGGCGTATCTAGCGTTTGAAGACAAGCTAAAAGAAGAGGGAGTTTCCGTTCTACGCCTGGGCGTTCTGTCTCAAAATCCTAGAGCCAAGCTGTTTTGGGAGCGCCTTGGTTTTACGCATTATGCCACTAAGCCGCTTCATCATAATCAAGTTAACTGCTTGGGAAAAGAGATATAAAAGAAATCCGTGGGTTCATCCACGGATTTCTTTTATATTATTTTATTAAAACCGTCGCATTCGCCGGAATCACAAGCTGATTTTTGACTTTCTTAGCACCTTTTTCACTAGCAAAAATCAAGTTACCTTTCGCTGCTACAGATACTTTTACAGGTTGATTTGAAATATTATGATACACGCTAATCGATTTGCCTTTGTACGTGCGGCTATAGGCAACGACTTCTTTACTGTCTACTGAAATGGATTGAAGCGTTCCTTTTACTAACTCTTCGTGCTGCTGGCGCACACGAATCATTTCACGGTAATGATTTAACAAGGAATCCTTTTGTTTTGTTTGTGCTTCTACAGACACGCCGTTACCGCCTTTGTTATATACAGGTGTTTCCCAGCTAGTTTGTCCAATTCCGTTGCCTTCGTACCAGCGGAACGGTTCACGGATTAATTCATCAGGCTTTTCACCTGTCATGCCAATTTCTTCACCGTAATAAATATACGGATTTCCAGGAAGCGTAAGTAAGATAGAGGCGGCTGATTTTGCTTTATTCACATCGCCGCTTAACTCACTCATGACGCGATTTTGGTCATGGTTGGTTAAGAAAATGCCGTCAATTTTATTTGGATTGTATGATTTGAACAGCTCATCAGTTGCCGCTGCTGCAGTAGCGATTCCTTGATCATTTCCCGCTTTTACAGAGCTGACAATTTTTCCTGCTAAATCAAAGTTAAATAAAGAATCAAGCGATTGATAGTAAGGGGCTACCACTTCCGGTTGATCCCATACTTCACCCGTTAGATATACGTTAGGGTTTTCTTTTTTCATCGCATCTCTAAACTCATTCCACCAAAGGATATTTTTCTTAGCGCCTTCAGGTGTTTGACCTTTAAAGATATGAAGGGCAGCATCTAAGCGGAAGCCATCAACGCCTTGCTTTAGCCAAAACTTTCCGACGTTAATCATTTCTTTTCTTACTTCAGGGTTATCGTAATTTAAGTCAGGCATTCCTTCCCAGAACGTTCCGTAAAAATACTCTCCGTTTGGAGCTTTATGCCATACTTGCTGTCCCCAAGATCCTTTTTCATTCAGGTCGGTATTTTTATCAGCCCAAATATAGTAATCTCTGTACTTGCTGTTTTTATCTTTTAACGCAGCTTGAAACCAAGGGTGTTCACTGCTCGTATGATTCACAACGAGGTCCATAATAACTTTTACGTCTCGTTTGTCTGCTTCTTTCATCAGTTTGCGAAAATCTTGCAGACTTCCATACTGCGGATCAATATTATAATAGTCCGTTACATCATATTTATGATAGCTAGGAGAAGGGTTTACGGGCATCATCCAAATCCCGTTTACTTGAAGATCATTTTTTGTATGAGAATTGCCGTCATTTAAATAATCCAACTTTTGTGTCAGACCTTTTAAATCACCATGTCCATCTTTATTTGTATCGTAAAAAGAGTTTACATACACCTCATAAAAGACACCGTTTTTATCTGCTGCTTCAGACTTACCTTTATGTACGGTTTCGGCGTGAACGCCTGTTGATAAGCTAGCAGCCAGCGGCAGTGTTAGTGCTAAAGCTGTCCATTTTTTTCCTTTCATCGTTTCATCCCCTTTTTTTGCAATCGTTTGCATAAATTGACTACAATTGAAATATAGCACCTATTTGAAAACGATTACAACGAAAATTTCATTTTGATTATTTTGAACTAGTAATTTTTCTGACAACCTGTTTGTTTACTGCGTCTAATGACATTGAGCGGCTGCGTTATATTAAGGCTATAGATAGAAGATAGCAATAAAATAAGGGATTATTATCCAAGTAAAAATAATGACTATGTTAAATATTCTGACAATGTTGTTGTTCAATTCATCATCTCGTGCTAAAATCCAAATATAACTGAAAAATGGTACTATAGTTCCGAAAAACGGAACTCAAAGTATTGATGCAGATAATAAAGCTTGAATTTTATTTACTATCTGCAAATGATTACGCTTACATTAAAGGGGTTAAGGGGGAAGAATGCATTGAGTAAAGTAGATTTAAACTGTGATTTAGGTGAAAGCTTTGGTGCTTATCGTATTGGCAATGATGAAGCCATTTTAGAGCACGTGACGTCTGTGAACGTAGCCTGTGGATTTCATGCAGGGGATCCGAGCGTCATGAGAAAAACGGTAAAAATGGCCGCTGAAAAAAAAGTGCAAATTGGGGCTCATCCTGGTCTGCAGGACCTTATCGGTTTTGGACGCAGAAACATGAATATTTCACCTCAGGAAGCCTACGATATCGTGGTCTATCAAATTGGGGCATTAAACGGTTTTTTGCAAGCGGAAGGGTTATCGATGCAGCATGTAAAACCTCACGGTGCACTATATAACATGGCTGCTAAAAACAAAGCGTTGTCTGAAGCAATAGCAAAAGCTGTTTACAACGTAAATCCTGAGCTGATTTTGTTTGGGTTATCTGGAAGTGAGCTGATTCAAGCAGGTAACAGAATTGGTTTAAAAACGGCTAACGAAGTATTTGCAGACCGTACCTATCAGTTAGACGGTTCTCTCACTGCTCGCACAGAACCAAATGCTTTAATTGAAAATGATGACGAAGCTGTTTCTCAAGTTATTACAATGGTGAAAGAAGGGAAGGTAAAATCTCAACAAGGTAAGGATGTAGAATTGCAGGCAGATACGATTTGCATCCATGGAGACGGAGCTCACGCACTTGAATTTGCCCGTCATGTCAACCGTTCTTTACGAGCATCAGAAGTGGTAGTTAAGGCTATTTCAAAATAAAAACTACATACAATCAGGAGGAAGATGATATTGGAGCCAATTAAAAAATCAACACCTCAGCAAAAACTTTCGGCTGCGCCTAAAGTAAACTGGACGTTAATGCTTGGAGCCGCTTTTTTAATGGCCACATCGGCTATTGGACCAGGCTTTTTAACTCAAACTACTGTATTTACACAAAATTTAGCTGCAAGCTTCGGATTCGTTATTTTAATTTCAATTATTCTTGATATCTTTGCTCAAACCAACGTATGGAGAATTATTGCTGTTTCTGAAAAACGCGGACAAGAAATCGCCAACATGGTATTTCCTGGATTAGGATACGTGCTCGCTATTTTAATTGTTATTGGAGGACTTGCTTTCAATATTGGAAATATTGCCGGTGCCGGGCTTGGATTAAATGCGATTACGGGTATTTCTCCAACAGCCGGCGCTGCGATTAGTGCAGTTATTGCCGTGCTAATCTTCGTTGTAAAAGAAGCTGGAAAAGCAATGGATCGCTTCACGCAAATTGCAGGTTTTGTCATGATTGGGCTAATGCTATACGTAGCTGCTACCACTTCACCTCCCGTTGGAGAAGCTGTAGTGAAAACTTTTGCTCCTGACAAAATTGACATTATTGCGATCGTTACGCTTGTTGGAGGAACAGTCGGTGGTTATATCACCTTTGCTGGCGGACATCGTCTTTTAGATGCCGGCGTAAAAGGCATCGGTTCTTTACCTCAAGTAACAAAAAGTTCTGTAACAGGAATTCTCATCACTTCTGTTATGCGAATCGCGTTGTTTTTAGCTGTACTTGGCGTTGTGTCTAAAGGTTTACAAATTGACCCAGCCAATCCTCCGGCATCCGTGTTTCAGCTCGCAGCGGGAAACGTCGGTTATAAAATCTTTGGTATTGTTATGTGGTCTGCCGCTATTACGTCTGTGGTAGGAGCTGCTTATACATCCGTTTCGTTTATTCAAACGTTTAGTGAAAAACTTAATAAAAACTCAAACTGGATTATTATTGGATTTATTATTATTTCAACTCTGTCGTTTGTCTTAATTGGAAAACCTGTAAAAGTTCTTCTTTTAGTTGGAGCAATCAATGGATTAATTCTGCCGATCGCTCTTGGGACGTTACTGGTTGCTGCTTACAAAAAAAGCATCGTTGGCGAGTATAAACATCCTTTATGGCTTACCATTTCTGGTGTACTTGTCGTTATTGTAATGGCTTTAATGGGCGGCTATACGTTAATAGATCAACTTCCTCAATTATTTAAATAAAACAATGTGCCCGCACGTAAGTTGCGTGCGGGCAATGATGGGAGATAGAAACATGACAACCCTTTCACAGCTAACTCCAGCTGAACTTCGTCAGCAAATCCGTAACAATCAGCTTATTCAACCAACAGCAGGCATGGCAAACGGCTATGCTCAAGCTAATTTAGCTATTTTACCAAAGCAACAAGCTTTTGACTTTCTATTGTTCTGTCAGCGTAACCCTAAATCGTGTCCTCTTTTAGATGTCACAGACGTTGGATCTCCGGTGCCAAAATTTGCAGCTCCATCCGGAGATATTCGTACAGACATTCCAAAGTATCGAATCTATGAAAATGGGGAACTAGTAAAAGAAGTAACCGATATCACAGATTACTGGACAGAAGATATGGTTGCTTTTCTTATCGGCTGCAGCTTTACATTTGAACACGCGCTTTTAAACAACGACATACCTGTTCGTCACATTGAAGAAAACTGTAATGTTCCTATGTATAAAACAAATATTTCATGCGCTGAAGCGGGAATATTCCACGGCTCGACGGTAGTTAGTATGCGTCCAATTCCTCAGCAAGACGTAGTGCGGGCAGCCCAAGTAACTTCACGTTTTCCAGCTGTGCACGGGGGGCCTGTTCACATTGGAGATCCGGCTGCAATAGGGATCCAAGACCTGCACTCTCCGGATTTTGGTGATGCTGTTTCGATTAAGGAAGGGGAAGTGCCCGTATTTTGGGCTTGTGGTGTAACTCCTCAAGCAGTAGCAATGGCAACAAAACCTTCTATTATGATTACACATGCTCCCGGGCATATGTTTATCACAGATATTCGAGATGAAAAACTAGGTGTTTTATAAAAGAAAGAGGTGTAGGTATGAATCAAACCGTAACAAAAGCGTCGGCTGTTATTTCTCCGCTTGGCGACTCAGCGCTTGTTATAACGTTTGGAGATAGTATTCAGTACGATATTCATAAACAAATTAAAACGTGTAAAGATTCGATAGAATTAAATCCATTCCCTGGGTTTATCGAATGCGTGCCGGCATTTACAAATCTTACAATTTTCTATAACCCTCTTGAAGTTGTAGCAGCCGTGGGAAAAAAGCAGAAGAAGGAATTTGTTTCTCCTTTTGAAGTAGTGTCTTCTATCGTTCAAAGTAAACTAGAAAACGAACAGACAGAAAAAGAATTAGACCATCGTACGGTTTCCATTCCAGTTTGCTACGGAGGCGAGTATGGACCTGACCTTGAATATGTCGCTCGTCACCATAACTTAACAACTGAAGAGGTAATTAGTATTCATTCTGAAGGTGAATACTTAGCGTACATGATTGGGTTTGCTCCTGGATTTCCATTTCTAGGAGGATTATCTGAAAGAATTGCTACACCTCGCCGGCCGTCTCCTCGCACCTCTATTCCTGCCGGTTCGGTTGGTATTGCGGGAATGCAAACAGGAGTGTATCCTATTTCTACTCCCGGAGGATGGCAGTTAATTGGTCAAACGCCTATTAAACTGTTTTTGCCGGAACAAAATCCCCCAAGTTTGCTGCAGGCTGGAGATATTATAAAATTCGAGCCTATCTCTAAAGAAGAGTATCAAGAAATGCAGGCAAAGGAGGGGGAGAAATGAGTATGCGAGTCAGTAAAGCCGGGTTATTAACGAGCATTCAAGATTTAGGCAGAAGAGGGTTTCAGCAGCACGGTGTGATTGTAAGCGGTGCAATGGATTCTTATTCCCTTCGAATTGCTAATTTACTAGTTGGTAACGATGAAAAAGAAGCAGGACTTGAAGTTACGCTAATGGGGCCTACCCTTGAAATAGAAAGTGATTGTTTAGTAGCAATTACCGGAGGAGATTTAGCTCCTTCGGTCAACGGAAAGCTAGTCCCGATGTGGAAACCTTTGTTTATTCCAAAAGGAAGCACTTTATCATTTGGTCCTTGCAAAACTGGGTGCCGTTCCTATCTATCTGTAGCAGGAGGATTTGCTATTAATGAAGTGTTAAATAGTAAAAGTACGTATTTAAGAGGTGAAATCGGGGGCTACAAAGGAAGAGCACTACAAACAGACGATGTTTTACCTCTATCTGTTCCTGCTGTTTCAAAGCCTGCTTTTCTTTCAAATGAACTGATAAACGGAGTATATACTTCTTCATGGTCCGTAAATTATAAGGAACTTGTTCATTTTACAAAGAAACCCGGTGTCCGTGTTATTAACGGCAGTCAATACGATTTATTTACAGCTGAAAGCAAAAGTCATTTTACGAAAGAGCCTTTTAAAGTATCGAATCAATCAGATCGAATGGGCTATCGAATGGATGGACCTTCTCTTCAGCTTCAAGAAAAAAAAGAGTTATTGTCCGAAGCTGTTTCAAAAGGTTCTGTTCAAGTCCCGCCGGATGGAAATCCCATCATCCTGTTAGCAGATCGTCAAACCACGGGGGGATACCCTAAAATTGCTCAAGTCATCACAGCGGATTTACCGCTTTTAGCTCAAGTAAAGCCTGGAGAATCCATTTACTTTTCTCACATTTCGCTTCATGAAGCAGAAAAAATCTATTTAGAAAAAGAACAGATGCTTCAAGAATTGAAGATTGCTGTTAACCTTGCGTCAACTAAATAACACAAAACGGGAGTGACAAGAAATGATAAACGTACGTGAATTGCAAGAAGTTGTTTCATTAATGAATGAATCTGGTATTCAAAAGCTCCATATTGAACATGAAGGAACAAAAGTTGTCATTGATAAAGCAGGAATTCCTTTAGAGGACACAGCTGTTACAGAAGTGAAAACAGATGAAGTAAAAGCCGCTGCCACTGAGCAAGCGCCTCAAGATTCTATGTCTGTAAACGCAGCAGACAATAATGAAAAGCAAATTTTATCACCAATGGTCGGAACCTTTTACGCCAAGCCAGAAGCAGACGCCGATCCCTTTGTTCAAGTAGGACAAACCATTGAACATAAAGATGTTGTATGTGTGATTGAAGCGATGAAGCTGTTTAATGAAGTCGATGCGGGAATTGAAGGAGAAGTGCTTGAAATTCTTGTGAAAGACGGGGATGTTGTTGAGTTTGGACAGCCTTTATTTACCGTAAAATCACGCTAAAGTATACATACTGTCAGGAGGAGTCATTATGTTTAAAAAGATCTTAATCGCAAACCGCGGCGAGATTGCAGTTCGTATCATTCGGGCTTGTAAAGAGATGGGGATTGCAACCGTGGCCGTGTATTCAGAAGCAGACAAAGATGCACTTCACGTGAAGCTAGCAGATGAGTCATTTTGTATTGGCAAAACGTCTTCTAAAGAAAGCTACTTAAACATTCGTAATTTGCTTACCGTAGCGCAAGTAACCAAGGCAGACGCTATTCATCCCGGCTATGGGTTTTTAGCTGAAAATGCTGATTTTGCTGAGATGTGTGAATCCTATGATATTACCTTTATTGGTCCAAAAGCGGAAGCCATCCGTAAAATGGGGGCAAAAGCTGTAGCGCGAGATACAATGAAACAAGCCGGCGTGCCTATTGTACCTGGCACGGAAGGACTGATTGAAGATAGCAGCACCGCTATGCCAGTAGCACGAGAAATAGGCTATCCAATCATCGTAAAAGCTACAGCGGGCGGTGGCGGAAAAGGAATGCGTCTAGCTCATAGCGAAGAAGAGCTAGAAAAAGCCATTCGTCAAGCTCAGCATGAAGCAGAAACAGCCTTTGGAAACGGCGGCGTATATCTTGAAAAGTACCTAGAAGAGCCAAAACACATCGAAATTCAAATCATTGCTGATGAAGAAGGGAATGTGGTTCATTTAGGTGAACGAGATTGTTCGATTCAACGCCGTCATCAAAAATTGGTAGAAGAAGCTCCGTCTCCTGCGGTAGATGAAAACCTTCGTGCTAAAATGGGCAAAGCGGCGGTCTCGGCAGCTAAAGCAGTTGATTATACAGGTGTCGGAACAGTCGAGTTTCTGTTAGATAAGCACGGGCATTTTTACTTTATGGAAATGAATACACGAATTCAAGTTGAACACCCCGTTACAGAACTTGTAACAAACATTGACTTAATTAAAGAACAAATTTCAGTAGCAGCAGGCTACCCGCTATCATTTTCTCAGCAGGATATTCAGTTAAAGGGATGGGCAATTGAATGTCGGATCAATGCAGAAAATCCGGCTAAAAACTTTATGCCTTCCCCTGGAAAAGTCGAGATGTATTTACCCCCTGGCGGCTACGGGGTTCGTGTAGACAGCGCCGTTTACCCAGGCTATGAAATTTCCCCATTTTATGATTCAATGGTGGCGAAATTAATTGTAACGGGGAAAGATCGAAATGAAGCGATTCAACGAATGAAACGCGCGCTCGAAGAATTTATCATTATAGGTATTCATACAACCATTCCTTTTCATTTAGAATTACTGAACCATCCTTCTTTTAAGGAAGGGGATTTTACAACCAAATTTCTAGAAAGTAACCCTATTTCAATTAAAGAACTAGAAACGGTGTAAGAAAGGAAAGTGCTCTTATAAGGGAGTGCTTTCCTTTTTTTCTTCATGTATAATAAAAAGAACATATCATTAGCTAGTAAGCTATACGTCTATCAAATACATGTATTCGCACAAATAAGGGAGAAGGTTTTATGCAAGCTAACAATAAAACAGTGGTTAAATCCATGCAGATTCTCACGCTTTTTATCAAGCACCCTAAGCTGACCTTCACAGAAATGATGGAATATTCAGGCGTTCCGAAAACTTCTTTGCACCGGATGGTTGGTTCGCTTGAAGAGATGGGATTTTTAACAAAAGACGAGCAAGGATACTATTCGCTAGGACTTTTATTCTTGCAATTTGGTCAGCTAGTGGCTAATCGCTTAGATATTAGAAATATCGCAAAGCCTGTAATGGAAGCGCTCCGAGATGAAGTAGAAGAAGCGGTTAATTTAATTGTACGAGATGGGAATGAAGCTATGTATATTGAAAAAGTAGATACGCTTCATCCAGTGCGCCTTTATACATCAATTGGAAGGCGTTCACCTCTTTATGCAGGAGCTTGTTCACGCATTATCTTGGCGCATTTACCCGAAAAAGAACAAGAGGAATATATTACTCAAACGGAGCTAGCTCCAATAGGTATTGGAACCATTACAGATCAAAAGAAGCTAAGAAATGTATTAAAAGAAGCAAAAGAAAAAGGGTATACCATTAGCACCTCTGAATTAGAAAACTTTACAACATCCGTGAGCGCGCCGATTGTAAATCATCAAAATGAAGTGGTTGCAGGCATTAGCGTAGCGGGAATTGAAGCGAGATTTCAAGGAGACAGACTGCCGTTCATTATTCAAAAAGTAACAGAAGCAGCGAGCCTAATTTCTGAAAAACTCGGTTATCAAGGATCATTAAAGTAGCATACATAGAAAAATGGAGGTAGACCATTGAAACGATTAGAAGGAAAAACAGTCGCACTCGTAGGTCAGCGTAAAGTAGAAGAAATCAGCAAAATTGTTGAAAACCTTGGCGGGACCCCGCTTGTACGACCTGCACAAGGAACAATCTTTTTAGATGACACACACTTAGAAGCAGATATTAAAGAACTGGTAAAAGGAAATTATGATTGGTTTATTTTTACGACAGGCGTCGGGACGGAAATTTTGTATAAAACAGCAGATAAGCTAGGACTGGCGGATGAATTTCTGTCTTCTTTAAAAGCAGCTAATATTGCTGCACGCGGGTATAAAACCGTAAATATGTTAAAAAAGCTCGGTGTTACTCCAACCGTTCGAGATGATGATGGAAGTACAGCGGGACTAGTCAGGGCACTTCATTCATTTTCTTTTGAAGGAAAGCATGTAGCGCTTCAGCTTCACGGAGATCCTGCACCAAAATTGATTGACTTTCTATCGAATCAAAAAGCCCAATTTAAAGAGATTTTACCGTATCAGCATATTCCGCCAAAAGCAGAAATCATGGAACAGCTTATAAACGAATTAATAAGCGGAAAAATTGATGCTGTTAATTTCACAAGCGCTCCGCAGGCCCGATTTTTATTTTCGTTTGCAAGAGAACACGGACAAGCTGATCACATTCGAGAACTCTTTAAAAGCTCTGTAGTAGCTGTATCCGTAGGAAAAGTAACCGCTGCTGCTTTAAAAGAAGAAGGAGTAGATCGTATTGTTATTCCTGATCAAGAAAGAATGGGAAGTGCAATTGTAGCTTTAGAACATTATTATCAGCAGCGTGATTAACAAAAGGCCTTCTCGCCTCACAGTGAGAAGGTCTTTTGTATGACTTCATCCAAGCGTTGTCGAATATTGTTTGATAATTACCTATCACTCTCTTTTTAAACACGTGCAAACGACAGATAAACATAGATTTGTTACTATTTCAGAAAATCATTTTCAAATATTGTAAAAATAGTAGAAAAAGGTAAAAAAACAGATGTAGATGTTAAAAAATTGTTACGTTCTCTTTAGCAATAACTTATATCCAACCAGCTTAAAAAATCTTGATCGCCTATTTTATCATGTTAAAAACAGTGCTGTGTAAAGCCCGGTAGATTATTTATTTTAACAGGGATATAAAGGTGTATTTTTGCAGGTGAAAGATGAATGTATACACAAGCGTTAATTGTTACACTACTGAAATACAATTGTAATATTGTTATTCTTTTTTTCAACGTTTATCGTGGTATAATTTTCGTAGATTTTCATTAGCATATTTAGCTATTTATCGACAAATACAGTGAACTTTACATAAATTGTCAGACTTTTATACATATTGATACATAATTAGAAATTACTAGTTTAACAGAGCAAGAAAGCGGAGGAATTCATATTGAAAAAGAAAATGCTTTTACTTAACACAACGGTTTTATTAGGCCTGGGAGGAGTTTTATCAACTCCAACGTATGCCTCTACCATTCAAGATATGGAATCGCAAAAATCTCAAATTCAAAATCAGCGTCAAGATGTGCAATCTAACATCAAAGCAGCTTCTGATGAATTGACACGCCTTCAAGCAGAACAAGATCAAATGAAAGCACAGCTTGAGCGATTAACAATAGCAGAAGAAGAAAATAATAAAAAAGCCCAAAAAACAGAAGCCGATATTAAAGAAACGTCTAAACAAGTAGAGCAGCTTGAAAAAGAAATTAAGCTGCTTCAAGAAAAACTTGAAAAGCGAAACGATATTTTAAAAGATCGTGCACGTTCCCTGCAAGAAAGCGGCGGTAACGTAGAGTATTTACAAGTTTTACTTGGTTCTTCAAGTTTTGGTGATTTTGTAGACCGCGCGCTAGCTGTTTCGACTATTGTAGATGCAGACCGTGGTATTTTAAAAGAAACTAAAAATATGCAAGACGAATTAAAAACAAAACAAGCGGATGTTAAATCTAAGCTTGCTAGCTTAGAAGACATGAAGGCGGAACTGGATGAAATGACTGTCCAGCTAGCAGCTCAAAAGAAACAAAAAGATGCACTGGCAAAAGAACTAAAAGATAAAGAAGCAAAAAATGAAGAACTAAAAGCTTCTCTACAAGCAAAAGACAGCTCTCTTGCAAATGAACAGTCTACGCTTGAACAAAATATTAAAGATCAAAAAGCTGCAGAAGAAGCAGCAAGAAAAGCAGCTGAACAAGCGGCTAAAGAGGCAGCTAAGAAAGCAGCTGAGCAAGCTCAAAAAGCAGCGGCTGCACCAGCTGAAAAAGCCGATTCATCGTCTGCTAAGGCAGAAGCACCAAAAGCAAGCAGCAATGATGTGGCACCTACAAGCGCTCCGGCTCCAAAAGCTAGCAATGTTGTAACAGTAGGAAACCGCTGGATTGGAAACTCTGCTTACGTATTTGGCGGAGGACGCAGCCAGTCTGATATTAGCCACGGTTTATTTGACTGCTCGTCATTTGTACACTGGGCATATTCTCAAGTAGGCGTTAACCTTGGACCTCTTGGATCTGTAAGTACAGAGACGTTAAAGCATGCTGGAACACAAGTGTCTTCTAGTCAAATGCAACCTGGCGATCTTGTTTTCTTCGATACATATAAAAAAGACGGCCACGTTGGCATTTATGTAGGAGGCGGCAAGTTCATCGGTGCTCAAAGCTCAACAGGTGTTGCAATTGCAAACATGAGCAGCGGCTACTGGAAACAAAAATTCAACGGACGCGTAGTTCGTATTTAATAGGGTATAGTAAAAAGAAAACATCCAATTTGGGTGTTTTCTTTTTACATTGTAAGGAGCGTATGACTATGAATTCTATTTTTGATCACATACAACCCAACTTAGATATTTTATTTGTCGGTTTTAATCCAAGCATCCGTTCCGGGGAAACGGGGCATCATTTTGCGAATCCAACCAATCGTTTCTGGACGATTCTTCATAAAGCAGGTTTGACAGATCGTAAATATCATCCGGAGGAAGATCACTCGCTGCTCCAGCTAGGATACGGTTTAACCAATATTGTAGAGCGTCCTACAAAGGCAGCTGATGAGATTACAAAAGAAGAATATGCAGAAGGCAGAGAAATCTTAAAGAAAAAAATAGCTACATATACGCCTAAAATCGTTTGTTTTGTTGGAAAAGGTGTCTATCAGCAGTACAGCGGGCGCAAGCAAGTAAAGTGGGGTAAACAAGAGAAATCGATGGTATCAGGAATAATGGACTTTGTTGCCCCGTCTTCAAGCGGGCTCGTTCGAATGAAAGTAGATGAAGTAGTCGCCATTTATGCAGAGCTTCCGAAGCTGCTGCGTACATTAAAATAGAGAAAGCCTCAAGGCTTTCTCTATTTTGTAAACGAAATATCAATTTGAATAATTTCTGATCGGCTCCCGATTCGAAGCGGAGGACCCCAAAAGCCAAATCCTGAAGAGACAATGGTATGCAGTTGATTAATTTGCTTGTAGCCCCAATCAATTTCAAATAACCGCTTGGTGATTAAATGATTAGGTGCCATTTGCCCTCTGTGAGTATGACCGCATAGAAGTAAATCTACGCCTGCTTGTTCCGCTTCTTTTAAAGAAAGCGGCTGATGATCCATTGCAATGACAGGTAGGGAACGATCCGTTTCACTCGCTAAATCGAAAAAGCTGTCTCGTTTTTTGTCCGTCTTGTCTTTTCTTCCTATTAAATACAAGCTATCACCTATGTTTAACACTTCATCCATTAAAATAGGAATGTTCATTTCCTTCATTCTTTCCACAAACTGAGGGATCTTCCCGCCGTAATACTCATGGTTTCCTAAAATTCCATATGTGCCTAAAGGGGCTTTTAGCTGTTTCATCATAGAATCCATTTCTTTTTTAAAGAATACGTGGGGATCATCGTCAATAATATCTCCAGGAAGTAAAATAAGATCCGGCTGTATCTTTTGTACATGAGTGATTAACCGCTGCAAATGTTTTTTGCCCGACAATGTGCCAAAGTGCATATCAGATGCTACAGCAATGCGAAGGTTTTTCCGATTCGTCTTTTTAGCAAGTGAAATCGTGTATTTTCTTACCACAGGACTGTAAGCATTATACGTACCATAAGCAAAAATGAATAAAAAAGTGGCAATCATGAAAAATCCAATTGAATCGATAGCTGTAGAAAGTGAAGCGCCTAGAAGAGTAAGAATATATACGGCTAGATTACTTATAGGAAGCAAAAGCACCGAATATTGAATAAATCCTAACCAGTACGATCCCACAATTTTAAATATGCTCACTTGTTGAAACGCACGACTGATGATAAAGGAATAAGCAAAAAAGACAACGATCACCGTAAGAATCCATTTGTTTTCCACTTCAAACATTGTGTGAAGCCACATCCAAGCGTTCCATCCGATGTACAGAACGAATAAATTATATAAAATAACAACTAAAATAGACCTTACTAACACACTTACTTTCATACGCTAACCTCTTTTCTTTCATCTGTAATTCCACTATAGCTCATTTTTATTGCTTCAACAAAATTTTATCTCTTCTTCTTATCAATAAAATTTTTGCTTGTCACACAAACGAAAAAACACACCTGTTTTAGAGGTGTGTTTTTTGTATTAATGATGGTGATGCGCGTGGTGAAGGCTGCTAATCACAAATTCAGGCTCTGGAACGTGGAAATATTGAATCCATACGCCTTCTAAAAATTTCTCGCGTTTATCTAAAATGATATCGATATCTTTATCTGTTTTTACAATTTCATCATGTTCAGTCGGCGTATCAAATTTCCAATCATAATGCGCGTGATCACCGTGGTCGACAGTTACATATACACGAATCATTTTTCCTTGACCTTCTGGGCTAGCCAACGCATTTTTTAACACTTTTGCTGCGTTTCGATTAATTTTTACTTCCATTTTGAAAACTCCATTCTGTAACTTAGTATGTAACGTATTTTCGCAAACTTAAATGAAAAAGAGAAATTTTTTGCCTGACGCTCCGTATAGAGTTGCTTCATTCCAACGTAATACGCTAAACTACACCATATTGAATGAAAAAGGAGCGTATCATAAATGAAGATTGTTATTTTAGGTGACACTCATATTCCAAAAAGAGCGAAACATTTTCCGGAAAGACTCCTAACCGAACTGAAAACAGCTGATGCTATTATTCATACTGGAGACTTTCAAACGATAGATGTATACAATGACCTGCGTGTGTTTGCTCCTGTACACGGCGTAATTGGAAATGTAGACAGTGAAGAGCTTCAGCAAGTACTTCCATCTTCATTACTTCTTCCGTTTGACGACGTTACGATTGGTGTAACCCACGGTCATGGCAAAGGAAAAACGACTGAAAAACGTGCGCTTTTGGCATTTGAACATGAACAAGTTGACGCAATAATTTTCGGTCACTCTCACATTCCTGTTCATAAGCAAATTGGTGATATTACGTTGTTTAATCCAGGTTCCGCTACTGACAAGCGGCGTGAAAAGCAATTTTCGTTTGGACTGCTGTACATACAAAAAAACACGCTGCATTTTGAACATGTTTTTTATGATTCTAAGGACTAAAACAAGAGAGGGCTCTTGTTTTAGCATTTTTACGTTGTATGGTCTAAATGAGCAATATATTCGTGAAGCTTATTTTCTTCGTAATCATTTAAGTCATGCATCGGAATAACCTGCTGAGTTTGAGGATCCGTTCCTCTTACTTCTGCAATTTTTACTCCTTCTTTATAGATATTAAAAATATCTTTTTCTTCCCCGCGCTGAACCTTTTCTGTTTCAAACATTGAAAAAGACTTGCTGTTTTTACTTTCTTCCATTAAAATCACCTACTTTTTTTATCGTACTCTTATCTTTTCACACCCATTGTTAATTATGTATACACTCGATGACTAAAGGAATATGAAGTCTTGCCGATAGAAAGAAAGTGCACGATCACTTTTAACTACGGAGAGAGAGGCTACATAGCATGGAGAGAGTAAGAAAAAAAAGGTCCCTTAATAACTTTAAGACAAAGCTGGTGCTAGCATTTGCAGCGATCTTGTTAGTGCCATCTGTTACGATAGGTGTATCAGCTTACATAACGGCGAAACATGAAATTGAAAACCAAATTATTAACACAGCACAGCAAAATGTACAGTCCATTAATTCAGTGATTGACGATACCATTGGACCAAAAATTCATGATGTAGAGTTTTTTGCATCAGTGGTAAACAACGAGCGCTACAATGAAAAAGATATGGCTACTTTAAGCAAAGATTTTAACTTATATGCTTCGCTTCATCCAGAAGCCGTCAGCATTTTTACAGGAAATCAGCAGGGGAAGTTTATTCAATCGCCTAAAAAAGTGATACAAGCAGGCTATGATCCCAGAAAGCGAGATTGGTACAAGCTAGCCATGCAAAACAAAGGAAAAACAGTTGTCACTGAACCTTATCCATCAGCCTCTACAGGTCAGACCGTTATTACTGTAGCGAAAACAACGGCGGATGGCACAGGGGTTATTGCTTTAAATTTAGATATAAGCCGCATCAATAAAGCTGTCAGCAAAGTAAAAATCGGAGAAAAAGGATATCCATTTCTTTTGGATGGAGAAAGAAAATATATTGTTCACCCTACGGAAAAAGCAGGTACAAAAGCGACAGATTCTCTTTTTGACAAGCTTTATGCAAAGAGCTCCGGGTCTTTTGATTATACCTTTAACGGGGATGAAAAAAAGATGGTCTTTACTACAAATAAAACAACAAGCTGGAAAGTTGCAGGCACTATGTACTCATCAGAAGTTAGTGAAGCAGCACAGCCTATCTTTTACAAAACACTATTTATTATTGTAGCTTGTCTGATAATCGGGAGTCTTACCATTTTTGCGGTGTTGCAATCGATTATTAAACCGCTCAAACAGCTTAAGAATCAGGCTCTGAGCGTTAGTGAAGGAGATCTAACAACAGCGATTATCGTCAATTCAAAGGATGAAATCGGCGAGTTAGGGTATGCTTTTAGTCAGATGCAAAACAATCTTCGCACATTAATTCAAAATGTTGAAATGAGTGCAGAACAAGTGGCTGCTTCTTCAGAAGAGCTAACGGCCAGCTCACAGCAAACGAGCGCTGCGACTGAACAAGTATCGGTTGCGATACAAGAAGTGGCTTCTAGCGCGGAAAAACAAACGGCTGTTATTGACCAAAATGCAGCTTCTTTAGATGAGATTGTCCAAGGAGTTTCTACCATTGCCAAGCGTACAGAAATTGTTTCTCAGCTATCAAATCACACAACGTCTGAAGCTGTAGAAGGCGGAAAAGCCGTGAGAGAAACGGTCGAACAAATGGAATCCATTTCTCAATCCGTCGAGCTGTCTAATACAACGATTCGTACTTTGTTTCAACGTTCAAAAGAAGTTGGAACCATTTTAGAAGTAATCAGCGGCATTGCTGCTCAAACAAATTTACTAGCCTTAAATGCTGCAATCGAAGCGGCACGAGCTGGAGAACATGGAAAAGGGTTTTCCGTTGTAGCAGCGGAAGTGAGAAAGCTGGCAGAACAATCACAAGTGTCCGCGTCTCAAATTTCTGAGCTTATTCAAGCGATTCAACAAGATACTCAGGAATCTGTACATACAATGGAGCAAGTTACAAACAAAGTTGAAGAAGGACGAACAATATCACAAACGGCTATTCAAAAATTCGAACAAATTCTAAGCAGCATGAATGAAACGACTCCGCAAGTAGAAGAAGTTGCTGCGACTGCTCAGCAAATTTCAGCAGCGGTTGAAGAAGTGGCCCGTACAGCGGGTGAAATGGCGATCCTTGCTAAAGGAAATGCAGCTACATCTGAAGAAGTTGCTGCATCAACTGAAGAACAGCTGGCTTCAATGGAGGAAATTGCTGTTTCCGCACAATCTCTGTCTCAAATGGCAGAACAATTAACAGCGCTCATTAGCAAATTTAATTTGTAAACTTTCGTCAAATCGTCATAGACCTCTTTTATATTGGAAAAAGTAGAACATACACACATGAAAGAGGTGACAGTATCTGATGGAGCAAACAAAAATGACCTTTGAGCCAGCTTCAATTAACGATGATATGCATGCGAAGCTTAAACAGCTAGAAGAGCAGTTTCAACAAACGTTAGGAAAAAGAGTAGCTTTAGTTGCATACGAAGCTGAAAAATAAAGAAACAAAAAAAGAAAAGACCCAGTGTCTTTTCTTTTTTTGTTTCAATAAGGTTAACATACATTAAATTACAAGTTTTTTCATATACTTTCTCAAAATAAGTTGTATATTAGTGTAAAATTACACTTTTATAGTGTTATTTCACTTTTTATATGGTATAATTTCACAGAAATAAAGAAAGGAGCTTACAGTTTAGAATGAAGAAAAACGTGTTGTTAGGAACTTTTTTATCTTTTTATCTAGTAGGTTCATATGCCTCCTATCATATTTATAAACAGCAGCAAACCCGTCCTGTAACGGAGGATGTTGCTCGGCTTCTTCCTACAAAAGTCAAAGAAATAAAGCATGGAACAACTGAAAAAGAGCTGAAAGATTGGGTGAAAACCGCTTCACAGCATCATGAAAAAATAGCGATTGCAGGCATGCAGCACAGCCAAGGAGGGCAGACGTACTATCCGAATGCTATTATATTTGATATGAAGCAGTACAATAAAATTATAGATTACAAGCCACGTCAAAAAGAAATTACGGTTCAAAGCGGGACAACGTGGAATGATATTCAGCAATATATACATAAAGACGGTCTTGCTCTTCAAGTTATGCAATCACAAAATATTTTTACCGTTGGAGGTTCTATTAGCGTGAACGTACACGGCAGAGATATTCGATACGGTTCTTTAATGGATACGGTAAAATCTATGCGTCTCCTGCAGGCGGACGGATCTATTATCGAAATTAGCCGGAAGAAACACCCTGAGCTGTTTTCTTTAGTAAACGGAGGATACGGGTTATTTGGAGTCATTTTAGATGTGACGCTTCGTTTGACAGACGATGAATGGTATGAAGATGAAGTTATTCGCTTAGATTATAGGCAGTATACAGCGTATTTTAAAAACTACGTACAGCATAATCCTGACGTTCGTATGCATATGGCGCGTATTTCTGTTTCTCCTAATCAATTACTAACAGATATGTACGTCACAAACTACCGTTTATCTTCTCAAAATACTTCTACTGCAAACGAACCGCTCAAAACAGAAAAAATAGTGGCACTTCCTAAATTTATGCTAGGGCTGTCTCGGTACAGTGACTGGGGAAAAGATATGTTGTGGGAAACACAAAAGGCTTATTTCTTAAGACAAAATGGACGGCCTGAAACAAGAAATAATGTTATGCGTTCTGAAAGTGATTTTATGGAATACGAAAGTGCTAGCCGAGCGGAAGTTTTACAGGAATACTTCGTTCCGGTTGATGAATTTGCTTCTTACATCGATGATTTACGCGAAGTGTTATCAACAGAGAAATTAAATTTATTGAACATTACCGTTCGCTATGTAGAGAAAGACAATAAAGCAGTCATGTCTTATGCAAAAGACGACATGTTTGCTCTCGTTTTACTTATTAACCAGAAAAAAGACCATCAAGGCATCTCTGATACACAAAGAGTTGTCAGAAAAATGGTAGATGTTACGCTTCAGCATCAAGGAAGCTATTATTTGCCTTACTACGGCTACCCAATTAAGAAGCAGTTAGAAGAGGCTTATCCTCATACAACCGCCTTTTTTAATTTAAAAAGAAAATATGATCGGAACGAAACGTTCGTTAATTTATTTTATAAGGAGTATGGAAAATGACGTACAAACAACTCTTACACTCACAAAGCCTGATGATTACCGCAAGCAGTATTGTTTTACCTTTTTACCTTTTACTGCTTCGAAATCTTGGCGATAGTTATTCACAATTTGGCTTAGCTTACGGAATTTTCGCTTTAACCGCAGCTTTGAGTCATCCGTTGATCGGTTCATGGAGTGACAGAGTAGGAGAAAAGCGCTTGCTTCTTTTATATACGTTTGGGATGGCCGTTGTTATGCTTGTTATTCCTGTTTTAACAACGATCACGCAGGTGTATATCGTTCAGATTATAATGGGGCTACTTGGAGCTCTTCAGAAAACTTCAGAAAAAATAGCGTTATCTAGGCAGACAGATCGTGCTCATACGGGAAAACAAGTAGGACACTATCATTTATGGACCTCTATATGGGCAGCTTTAGCCGTGATTGCAACAGGGTATATCATTGATTTTCTGACAATCGGCAGCCTTTTTTACATCACTTCGTTTATGTACGTAGCAGCAGGGGTATTAATATGGCAAAAACCAAAAACAATTGAGCTTGAACGCCACCATTCGCTGTAAAAGTTTATATGGACAGGTCGCTTGAATTTTTTAGTTCGTATTATAAGATACTATAAAAAATTTATGTTCTCCCGATATAAGTACTGAAAGGAGAAACGTTTATGCAAGGTATAAGTATATCAGGGCAAGATGCATGGTCTTCTATTATAGTATCGTTCGCTATTTTCATCATTATATGGGGTCTGATTCCAGGCTTAACTATAAAGTATGTATGTAAAAGTCAAACACTAGGTATAGCAAGTTTTTTTGTTGGTATTGCCTATGGGGTTAAAGCGGGTCATTTCCTTATTTAAATACGGTTTGGCGTAAGTAACCTTGGACCACTATTAGCTAAGTGGTAATCCCTTTTGTTTCCTGTTATTTTTTTAGAGCAATTCTCTATAATAACAGTTAAAGAGGTGAATCCGATGACGGATAACAATGTTGGGTTTGGAGTTAGCGGAGGCGAAGAGACTAGAAAAAAGTCTACTGTTTCTAGTGAAGCTCCTATATCTAATGATGTACAACAAAACCAAAAACAAGATAACTACGAAAAGCTTAGCCATCAACTAAATTCATTATCTGATGATGAATTTAGAGCAGATCGTGATGAAGATTAAGGGTTACCTATCAAAAAAGAATATTTAAATTAAATAAAGTATTATGAAAGTAAACTAATTGGATTCCATGACTTTAACATGATAGCATTAACTACTGGTACAAACATACCACTTGACTATTTTGACATGCTATTTTGTCAAAGTTCTTAGTTATTTCTTTGATAACTGAGAATCCATTTGTAACCTTTAAGTAGAGATATAAAGGTAATCCTTCACTTTAATAAGTGAAGGATTTTTTTTATCATTTCGTAATGGTTTTGCGATTGTTTGGATTAACGGGGATAAAACAGATACATTGTATACAATGTAAACGTCGTCATGTATAATGTAACTTATTCTTAGTTGAAAACTTGAATGAGCAGGATAGACATACTCGAGATAAGCGGGGGCATACACCAGTGTCTAAGAAAATACATGATTTTAATGATATTATCCGAAAGCTGCGCAAAAAACTTTTTGGAAAAGGTCCAGAACGAATTCATACTGTATTTGTTCAAAATATGGCTATTTCAACTTTGTACGGCAACTTAACGCCAGCTGAACAATTTATCGCGAGAACAACCGAAGGTAAAGAGACGGTACATATGGCAAGAACAAAGCTTATTCAAAACCTGTACGCTTCATCTCCTCCAGAGGGGCTTGAAGACTTGTTAGGAGCTAAGCTGGAGTACTTATTTTCTGATATCAAAGTAGAAGAAGATATCGCTGTTTCTGTGTTTGTGTTTGAAACCAATATTCAGTAGAACAACGTAAAATACATAATTTAATTAAATGAAAGAGAAGTAGGATCTGCTTGTTTTTTATTTGATTTTATTATAGATAATGATGACTGATATACTGTAAAGAAAGTGCAGGATTATTAGGCGGCATTCAAAAACCTTGTGTAAAAGGTGTTTTTGAGTGCTGCCTTTTTTAGTTAAGGAGGAGTTTTATGGCATTTCACAAGCCGGATAAAATGTTAAACATCGCTTTAGAAGCAGGGATTTCAAAAACGAAGCTATCCCTTTCTTCCATTCTCATGCTTGGGTTTTTAGGAGGCGCGTTTATTGCGCTTGGCTTTTTACTAGATATACGCGTAATTGGTAATTTACCAGCTGAATGGGGAAGTTTATCGAATCTTTTAGGAGGTGCCGTCTTTCCTGTAGGTCTTATGCTGGTTGTACTTGGGGGAGCGGAGCTTATTACAGGGAATATGATGTCTGTTTCCATTGCCCTGTATGCAAGAAAAATTTCACTTCGTCACTTGCTTCATAACTGGTTTTGGGTCACGCTTGCTAACTTTTTAGGTGCCGCATTTATCGCATATTTCTTTGGACATATTGTAGGTTTAACAGAAACAGGGCCTTTTTTAGATAAAACGGTAGCAATTGCTCAAGCTAAAATTGATGAATCGTTTTTTAAAACGCTTATTTCCGCTGTGGGCTGCAACTGGCTTGTATGTTTAGCTATTTGGCTTTCATACGGTGCTGAAGATGTTACGGGGAAAATTCTTGGTATTTGGTTTCCTATTATGGCATTTGTTGCGATTGGCTTTCAGCACGTTGTAGCCAATATGTTTATTATTCCCGCTGCTATTTTTGCAGGTCACTTTACTTGGTTTGATTTTATGACAAATATTGTCCCTACCTTTATTGGAAATATGATAGGTGGAGCTGTATTTGTAGGTCTTATTTATTTTTCTTCTTATCAACAAAAACAAAAAGAACAATTAAAAAAAGCTTCTTAAACGGTTTTATCAGTTGTCATTAAAAAAAGCAGTCTCTTAGTAAAGAGGCTGCTTTTTTGATAGTGAAAGGTGAAAAAATGTATTTTTAACAATTTATGTATGATAACATATAAATCAATTAAGGTTGGGTAAACGTTCAAATTCGTTTTTTATTTTCATAATAATATTATGGTTAACTAGATGATACGGAATACATGCATAAGGGAGAGAAAGAAAGATTGAATATTGGTATAGGGTTAATTCTACTATCTGTCGCACTACTATTTCTTATATCAGGAATGTTTTTACGCAAGAAGAGAAAAAAGGTATGTAGCAACAGTTTGTTAATCGCAGGAACATTGATTTTATCAGCAAGTCTATTATTACTTACTGGTTTATATGATCCATATGCAAATCATATTTAATAACTTACTAACGGAGAGTGAAGAAATTGAAGTTCATGTTTGCTGTTTTATTGATTATATTTGGTAGCATTTTAGTTGGGTTGACTAGTAACAGTCTAGGCGCGACAGGTAATAACATCATGCATTTAGCTGGAATTGGGTGCCTTATAGCAGCTATTTTTATAGCAAAAGGCAAAAAAGATACCAAAAGCCGTACAAAAAAGGAATGCGATGTTTAATCACGCATTCTTTTTTGATGTAAGCAGCTCTAATTCTTTGTCGTCCACTTTTTCTTACGATTATTATAAAATAGAGAGTAACAGCTATACATACAGCAGTAAGGTGGTATTTAACAATGAAACAATCTAATAAAACAATCGGCATTGCAGCGCATGTGGATGCAGGGAAGACTACGTTTTCCGAGCAGCTTCTTTATCATACAAAAAGTATTAAACAGCGAGGAAGAGTTGACCACAAAGACTCCTTTCTTGATACCCATGCGATTGAAAAAGAACGAGGAATTACGGTATTTGCCGATCAAGGAACTTTTTCATATAACGGTTCTACTTACTATTTAATTGATACGCCGGGCCACGTCGATTTTTCACCTGAAATGGAACGTTCTATTCAAGTGATGGACTATGCCATTGTTATCTTAAGTGCAGTAGAAGGAGTCGAAGGCCATACAGAAACGGTTTGGCAGCTGCTTCAAAAACATCGTGTGCCCGTATTCTTTTTCATCAATAAAATCGATCGTGTAGGAGCAGATCCTGAACGTGTTATAAATGATATTAAACACAACTTAACCCCCGATGTTTTTGACATAACGTCAGAGCTTCTAGATGGCTCGTTAAGTGAGGAACTTATTGAATTTATAGCTGAAAAAGATGAAGAGCTTCTAGATGCATTTATGGAAGGTAAGAATGATCAAGCTTATTGGAGAGCGGCTATGCAAAAGCTTATTCAAGCCAATCAGCTTTTCCCGTGTGCGAGTGGTTCAGCTTTACAAGACATCGGTATTAAAGAATTTTTAGAGAAGGTTGATTTGTTAACAGAAACTCGCTACTCGAAGGAAGAAGCATTTTCAGGGCGTGTATATAAAATTCGGCACGATGAAAACGGCATGCGTATCACGTTTATCAAAGCTCTTAGCGGGACACTGCAGGTGCGTGATGAAGTGGCTTATGAAAAAAACGGAGAGCTATACGAAGAAAAAATTACTCAAATTCGCGCTTATAACGGAAGCACATTTAAAAACGTTAATGAAGGTTCAGCCGGCAAACTTTTTGCAGTTACAGGATTGTCTTCAGCATCGATTGGAGACGGTCTTGGAACGTTAAAAGAAAGCCGGTCCTACGAACTTTTGCCTACGTTAAAATCAAAAGTTGTTTTTGAGCCTTCTGTTCATCCAAAAGAAGGAATTAAACTTTTTCGATTTTTAGATGCTGAAGACCCTTCTTTACATGTGACGTGGGAAGAAAGGACTCAAGAACTTCATATTCATGTGATGGGAGCAATTCAGCTTGAAGTTCTCGAAAAACTGATAAAAGAACGTTTTAATATAAACGTACAGTTTGAAGAACCAGAAATTTTGTACAAAGAATCCATTCAAAATACAGTGATGGGCTACGGGCATTTTGAACCGTTGAAACACTATGCAGAAGTTCATTTGAAAATAGAAGCAGCGGAACGAAACAACGGAATTACTTTTGAAAATGCTTGTCACGCCGACGATTTGTCCGTTGGGTATCAAAATCTAGTCCGTCAGCATATATTTGAAAAGCCGCATCACGGTTTGCTGACAGGTTCGCCTATTACTGATATAAAAGTGACGTTGTGTACCGGACGAGCTCATAACAAGCATACAAGCGGAGGAGATTTTAGAGAAGCAACGTACCGAGCATTACGACAAGGGTTAGAAAAAGCCAAAAACATTGTGCTGGAACCGTATTATGACTTTAAAATTAAAGTAGATATTGATCAAATGGGAAGAGTATTAGCTGATGTTCAAAGCGCACACGGTCGCTTTGATTCTCCTGTAACAACCGAAAACAAAGCGATTATTACAGGAAAAGTTCCTGTTGCTACTTTTATGACCTACGGTTCGACGCTAGCATCTTTTACGCATGGAAAAGGAGCGATGTCTCTATTATTCGGAGGGTATGAACGCTGTCATAATGAAGAAGAAGTTATTGAACGAATCCGCTACAATAAAGAGGCGGATCCCGAATACAGTTCATCCTCCGTCTTTTGCGCCAAAGGACAGAGCTATACGGTTCCTTGGAAAGAAGCAGAGGAAAAAATGCACTGTTTATAAAAAGCACTGTAGCAATCGCTACAGTGCTTTTTTGTAATGGGCTTTCATTAGTTATTTTCTTCATATCTTTACAATAAAAACCACATTATAGTATAGTTTACTTATATTTCTAAAAAAGAGGTGATAGAAACGTGGATGCCACTGTTAAAACAACTAAAAGTGGGATAATAGGTGGGATTCTTGGAGGAATTTCACTTTTATATGTCATTATTAATACTTTATTGATCCTTAACTTTTTTACAGGACTTATTGCGGCTGAAAAGCTTCAAGGACTGCCTATTATCGCACCTATCTTTTTAGTTCCGCTCATGATTGTTCCTGCAATTATTGGTTTCTTTATAAAAAAAGACAAGCTCTGTCTATGGGCGATTATTTTAAATATCATCTTGTTTCTTGTACCAATTAGCTACCCTGTCATCGGTACATTAGTATTTGGCCCTTAATTAAAAAATGAACAAACTTTATATTGAAGTTTGTTCGTTTTTTAATATCATATAACCACTATTGAGCCGGAGCAGTAGCTGTACTGCTGTTTTCGTCTTTCACCATCATCCTTACGCCTTGTACAACCGCAATTCCTTCCCACTTATCAAGATCAGGTTCGAGAAATTCTAAAGCAAACGTGTGGGGACGTAATGACAGAAAAGAAGAGAGTGTGCGGACTTGAATGATAGGAACGCCGGAACGCAAAACGTCGAATTTGCGATCTGTTATATTCCCCGTAATTTCATATGTATCGCCATCGTTTCTGATATAAAGATACTTCTTTTTAAAAAAAGTGAATTTCCGTTGAATCATGCCAACTTCATTTCCTTGATGATCAGAAATAATCAGCTTTGGCATGAGGGCAAACATTTTAGATTTACCTGTAAATATAATTTCTTCGTCCTTTAAAATCTCAAATTTATTAGCAATAGATAACTTATATGTGACATTTCCAACAACGTCTTGTGATTCATTATAAATAGGAGATTCACCTAATTCGAAAAACTTGTCTTGCAAGATAATCCCTTGTTTCTCCATCCGAAAACCTCCTTTAGAATATATTACCATATTTTTTTACCCTTAAGTTGTACCAAGCAGATTTTTATGAGTATCACTAAATAAAGGTCACCCTTATGTGCTGCGGATAATGTAAAGAATGAAAATAGGTTTCAAAGCTCATAATGTGTAAAGGAGACCTGCTTGTTATAACACCAGGTGAACGTAAAGCAATTTGTTAGATATACATAAGGAGATGATACTTTATGCCTCAATGGCACCCACATCGTGAACAAAAAAATTTACCTGATGAATTTCCTGTTAATCCGCTTTTTTCTCGACAAGGAGAAGTGACGATTCCAAGACTGCGTATCGGTGATCAAGGTATGCTTCCGGAAACGGCTTATCAAATCATTCATGACGAAATTGCTTTAGACGGAAATGCCCGCTTGAATTTAGCTACGTTTGTTACTACGTGGATGGAGCCTGATGCAAAGCGTTTGTACGGAGAATCTTTTGATAAAAATATGATCGATAAAGATGAGTATCCGCAGACAGCGGCTATTGAAGAGAGATGTGTACGTATTTTAGCGGATTTGTGGAATTCACCTAATCCTGATACCACGATGGGCGTTTCTACTACAGGTTCATCTGAAGCATGTATGCTTGGTGGACTAGCGTTAAAAAGACGCTGGCAGAAACTGCGTAAAATTAAAGGGCTATCAACGGACCGCCCCAATATTGTATTTAGTTCATCGGTTCAAGTGGTATGGGAGAAGTTCGCAAACTATTGGGACGTAGAGCCTCGTTATGTGAACATTAATCCAGATCATCCTTATTTAGATGCAGAAGGCGTGATTAATGCGGTTGACGAAAATACAATTGGCGTCGTACCGATTCTTGGAGTCACGTATACAGGGGTTTACGAACCAATTGCTGCTATCGCAAAAGCATTGGATGAGTTACAGGAAAAAACAGGGTTGGATATTCCTATCCATGTAGATGCTGCTTCTGGAGGTTTTATCGCTCCATTTCTTCAACCAGACCTTATCTGGGATTTCCGCTTGCCGCGAGTAAAGTCCATTAACGTGTCAGGACACAAGTATGGTTTAGTTTACCCTGGCTTGGGATGGGTAATTTGGAGAGAAAAAGAGGACTTGCCTGAAGATCTTATTTTCCGCGTTTCTTATTTAGGGGGCAACATGCCAACTTTTGCGCTCAACTTCTCTAGACCAGGAGCACAAGTCCTTTTGCAGTACTACAATTTCTTGCGTTTAGGTAAAGACGGCTATTATGCCGTGCAAAAAACCTCCCAAGAAAACGCGCTGTTTCTTAGCAAAGAAATTGGAGAAATGGACGCATTCGAAATTCTTGCTGATGGTTCAGATATCCCGGTTCTTGCTTGGAAACTGAAAGAAGACTATACACCAAACTGGACTCTTTATGATTTGTCTAGACAACTGCGTACGTACGGATGGCAAGTTCCTGCTTACCCACTCCCAGCAGACATGGAAGAAATCACAATCATGCGCATTGTTGTTAGAAATGGATTTTCAAGAGACCTTGCTCATTTATTTATGGTTAATTTCAAACAAGCCGTTGAATTTCTTAACTCGTTGGATAGACCTGTTCTTAAAGACACGAAATACGACAATGGATTTCATCATTAACATCTGTTACGAAAACACAAAGCCGTGTTCTGAAAAAAGTATATGGCTTTGTGTTTTTTTATGCATAAAAAGATAATTTATTCAAAAAATTCCATAAACAAAACAAGAAAATATTCTTATATTTTCTTAATTTTGGTATAATAACCCCTAAGGTTTTGTGGTTCTTTAGAATTATGCAAAACCTAAAAAAAGATAAAAAAAGGGGATAATAGTCTATGAAAATGTTGAAAGTTGCTTTTGGTATTCCATTATTAGCTATATTGCTAGCAGCCTGTAGCGATGAATCTAGTGAAACTGTATCGCAAAAAGAAGAGCCTACAGAGAAATCAACAGCGGTTCATACGAAAGAAAATGGCAACAAAACGGCTGTAAAAGAATCATCGCCGAATACATTACAAACAAAAGCATCAACAATTAAAAAAGCAGTTAATTCTAAAGAAGCGGATCGCGATTACTTATTAAACGTAATGAATGGTTATCAGTACATCCAAGTAGGTGACAATCAATATATTTACTATGGCATTAATCAAGAGCAAAATGTTTTTTGTATGATGGAAGTTAATTTTGACGCGAGTGGTGATTATGTAGAAAACATCAATTTTGTTGATAATGCTTCAGAAGAACAAATTGCTTTGCTTCAAAATCAAATACAAGAACAACAAAAGCAATTATCTGACCTTGAACAGCAGCAAATGGAAAAGGAATTAGATGATTACTATGCACAACTAGAAGAAGACCGACAAAAAGAAGAAGAGGCGCAGGCCAAAGCGGATGCAGAAGCTGAAGCTCAGGCAGAAGCAGATCGTAAAGCGGAGGAAGAACGTTTAGCAGAAGAAGAAAAGAAACAGCAGGAGGAAGAGGAAGCTCAGGCAAAAGCGGACGAGGAAGAAGCTCAGGCTGATTCAGAAGATGAGGCCCAAACGGAATCAGAACCAGAGCAGGAAGAAGATACAGAAGCAATTGAGGAAGAGGAAACAGCCGAACAAACAGTTTCCCAAGAACAAGCTATCCAGCTGGTTCGTGATCAGCAAGGCATATCTGAAGATTCACCTCTCCTTGTAGCATATGATCACGTTGACGACTCAGGAAACTATATTATCCATGTTTATGAAAATGTTGTTGATAATGAAGAAACAGGAGAAGGGCATACAGCTACACAAGGGTGGTATCAAGTAAATCCTAGTGATGGGTCAATTACTGATGTTACGTTAGACGGTTACCAATAAAATAAGCTGTTTATTAAACATAAAAAGAGCGATACAAAACCTCAAAAGTAGCTATTATATATACTTTTGGGATTTTAATTCCTGTTGACTATAAATTGTAATAAAATGGATTTTTCAAAAATTAAAACGTAGTAACTAACGTATAGAAAAGTTTTTTCTCTATCTTTCAAAAGAACAAAAAATGTTAGATACTGACACTCTTAAATACAACCGATATATGATTTATCTATGCTTCATTTTATAGTTCATTTCACTTTCGTAAAGAGAAAGTACATTATAAAACTAAACATCTTTTCCTCCACAGATATAAAAATAGTAAAAGATTTAGAGGAAGACAGCCCCATTAAAAATGGCTGTCTTTTTTTGTCGGAATTTGAATATAGAATTATATGGTTATGTTAAAAATTAAGTAGTATGATAGTCGTAGTTATAAAGTAATTACATATGGTTAAGGGAGAGATTAAATGAAGAAAAAGGGTATCATCTCATTATTATCTGTAGGTTTACTAGCTTCCTCATTATCAGTAAGCACAACTCAAGCAGCTGAAAATAACTATGAGTCTTCAAAGAAAACCATTGAAAGCCGATTGAAATCTGATAAACCGTTAAATCATAATGTTATTAATCCCTATGCGCTAAGGGAAATTAAAGAACAAACTTTAATTACATTAGAAACACCTAAAGGTTTTTCTACGAAAAAATTTAATGCATCAAGTGCAAGTATTAAGGGCAGTAGTGGTCAGCCAATGTATGAAAGTGAGCCTAATGATGATTTCAAAATAGCAGATACACTACTAAACGAGAGAGTAACATTTGGACAATTCGACGATACTCTTGATATAGATTTTTATAAGGTGAACGTATCTGGAAAAGGGACTTTACTAGTAGCGGGTGGAACAGATACTACTTCCAATATCGATTTACTATTTTTAGCAACTGAATATGAATATCAAGATCATGGTTATTTAGAATACTTAGGTTCTGAATATGATGATGGAGTGGAAGTGCAAGGATATAAAGTTAATAAAGCGGGCACGTATTACATACCTGTTTTAGATCTAAACGGAAATGATTATGATGCTATATATGGAATCTCTACTCAATTTGAAGCTGACAAAGATACTGTTGCGCCAAATAAACCTACTGTTAATAAAGTAGACAATAACGATAAAGTTATAACTGGTAAAGCGGAAGCAGGTTCAACTGTAACTGTTAATGTAGGTAAAAAACGAATTGAGTATGCAAAGGCAAGTTCAAAGGGAGCATTCTCTGTTAGTATTCCAGTTCAAAAAGCAGGCACTACGCTGAATGTAACCGCTAAAGATAGTGCGGGAAATGTAAGTAAACTTACCTATATAACAGTTGTAAAGGCTGACGTTACTCCACCAAACAAGCCAGCAGTTAATAAAGTAGATGATAATGATAAGGTTGTGACAGGAAAAGCAGAAGCTAACTCTACCGTAACTGTTAATATAGGGAAGAATAGAATTGGGTATGCAAAAGCAAATTCAAAGGGATCATTCTCTGTTAGTATCCCTATACAGAAAAAAGGAACTAAATTAAACGTAACTGCTAAAGATGCTTCGAATAATGTAAGTAAAGTTACGTATGTAACTGTTGTGAAACATTAAAATTGATAAACTGTTTAGATTATCTGCGATGCATTAAGTGGTAAATCAATCCAATAATAATCACAAAAGCTAAAATCAGACTGTTAGGATAGCAGGATAGCTAGTATTATAAGCAGACCAATTGTGTCTGCTTTTTTATTTAGTGTAAAATACATAATTCCGTAGTAAGTAAACTTATTTAGACCTAATTGAGGCCTAAAACTTTATTATTAATAAGGGAAGATTATAATGATGATTCCGTTCTTGAGAGTTTATGGAATGAACGGGAACAAGGGGATAAGGAAAGAGCTAAATTATGTACCAAAGAGAACGGATTTTCATCCTCTCTTTAAAGAAAGCTGGTTTAAAGGGTATAGAGTGCTCTCATCTAAAATGATAATTTTCGATGAATATTCGAGATGTTCATTATAACAAAGCAGCAAATTATGATAAAAATCCAGTAAAAGACCGACATAAAAACTATTTTCCTCTGAAAACATACCAGAGCGATTGATAAGAATATTTTCGTATTTTTTAACAATTCTTTGAGTTCTCTTTATAATTTTTAACGCATCTTTCATTTTATATATTTCATTTAACTCTTCCGCAAATATGTGGAGGTCTTTTTGTATGGTAGTTCTAAGCGTTGCATTCATTTCTTTAATGTTCTGCGGCACTTCTTCCAGAATAAATTGTTTTATCATAATGAAATCAGACTGTACTGGCTCGTTCAAAAAGCTTAGGTAAATGCGAAGAGTGTTATACGCATCATACATCGGATTGTGCTTTTTACCCTCAAACTGCAAATTATATAAAGCTAACCCATTTTCTACTGATACGTTATTTTCAGAAACACGTTTTGTGAAAATTTCTTGAAAATCAACATAACGCTGTTCTATTTTCTTTATAGTAGCAAGAGAGATTTCGTGCTTTGCCGCATCTATTTTTAAACGGGATAAATCGCTGGTAGACCAGGAGAAAAAACGGGATTTTTTAATTCCGCCAATCCAGGTTAAAAAGTCTTCAAAAACATTTTTAAAATTACTTGCACCGACTAAATCAGTATCTTTAATACCGGTTAACTCTTTGCAAAAGCGGCTTAAGGACACTCGTTTTGTAGGTTGAATATAACGATCAAAAAACTCAATGTCTTCTGTCTCGATATTGTACTTCACCGCGCCGAGCCGAATTGCTTCCATATCTTCAAACGGCATTCCTTTGTTTGAACACAGCATTTCAAAATCAAAAAAGATAAATTGTTTTACATCTGCCATATTCTATGCTCCTCTCTCTAACAGGTTATTATAAGGGAATAGGTGTGAAAGAGGAAGAACTAATAAATTCCAAATCCCGAGGATAACAATGGATTATTTCAAAAGGCTAGGGGACGCTTATCAGTTTCTAGGTAGCGGAAAAGTTTTTGAAGCTCTTCGAAGGACATATAAACAGGAAGTTCTTTGTCTGATTTTGGCGTTTGGATATTAGCAGTGAAGTCTGACTTCATATAATTTTCTTTTAAGCAATATTGCCTAAGTGGCTTGATATACGACGTTGTAACGTTTCGATGATTAATTACTTAATTCTATACAAAACGACGTACACTTGAAGATGTAAGGTCATCCAAATCAAGTGAGCGATTATTTTCTTATAGGAATTCTCGATAAAGCCTTAAAGCAAGCAAACGAGTAACCAAGACAAAGCAATAGGTGATATGTATTCCAAGGGTCTAAGAGCAAGGGAGACCGCAATGATTTTATTTCTTTTTCTAGTTTACATAATATATATTCTAGGAACCAATAGATAAAACGTAAATTCTGTCTCATTTCAAAAGTATACTTATGATAGTGAGACAGAATTTAAAAATGAGATAGGGTTTGTGTTTATTTAATTTAACTCACTAAACTAATTATCAGCAAGATTTGTTCTAATTGAACAAATGTGGATATGATTTTATAGAATGCATATTGATTTCAACAGATTGTTTTTAAGTTTGATCAGTTCGACCTATATTTATAGATTTTGAAAAATAAATGAGTTTACTTGTAGGATTTAGATTTTATACTCATTTATTTTTTCTCATCGTATTCTCAATGAACTCTTTGCAAATTGATAAAATCTGTTTACGTTTAATATTTTAAGGATTTATTTGCTATAGAACGTATATTTTTCATTTAGTACATATGTTTGCATTTTGTGGATTTTTATTCATTTACAAAAGTCAAAACCTCGTATTTTCTGTAATAAAATACAGTAATTAGTATTTTTATTCTATCTGATTCCTTGTTAAAGTCATTGAAAACCCCTTTCTTATCAGCTTTTTAGTGATTTTAGTTGTAGTTTCCTTTTTCATCGGGTATAATATTAAACAAATAGATGACGGTATAAATTGGATGTCATTATCCAGTTTTAAAGGAGCGATACTCATGAACATTACAATTTATTATGGAAATCATGAAGATAAAACAATTCATACAATGGATTGTCACGTAGATATCGATTTAGATGATGAAGATATGGTAGCTTTAACAGAAGCTCGTTAATGAATATATAAAAGGCTGTGGATGCTTTTCATCTGCAGCCTTTTATTTTTTGCTCTCCCTCTCCTCTTTAACTTCTACTAACCGCTACGTTTTAGAAACCTTAGTTACTTTTATTATAAAATTTCAAATTCTCCGTTAACTTCTCTTTACTTTTCGACACATTTTTTGTATCATTAGATAAGAACGTATGTTCGTTTTATTTTTATCGTATTGATGATCACAAGGAGTGTTTTTGAATGACGGTACGAAAAAGAAAAAGAAAGAAGCTCCCTCCTACCCTATCCAATACAGGCTTTATTGGATCAACGTTTGCTGATACAGATGAATTAGCACGCAATGAATATCACTTTCCTCGTAAGCAAATGAAAATTACCCATCATGTCTTAGATGCCTTGCTTCAAGGGGCAACGCACTTATTTCAACAGCATAAAGTTGAAGCCGCTATCTCATGCGTGTATCTTCCTAAGTACAAGAAGATTGGTTTAGTCCTTTCTAAACAGCCTTTTGGCCGCAATGAAGGCATTGGGTATTTTATTAATTACTTAAAGGAAATCGGACATATTGAGTGGGATGAAAAAACGAAAGACTACGAAATACATAATACGAGTTTTATCGGCGTGGTATTTGCAGATCTAGAAAAAATTGCTAAGTTCACCTTCGACTTTGAGCTGGAATTGCTGTCAAAGTTCGTTAAAGACTTAATTATTCCTGCTAAAGAGCTGTTCTTGCAGCATAATGTAAAAGCTTATCTCTCAGGCGTTGAAAATGAAGATCAGCATAAAGTAGGGTTTGTTTTATCGATCAAGCCTTATGATGAACGTAAGGAAGCAGACTTATATTTTGTGGAGTATTTAAAAGAACGTGGTTTATACGAAGAGGACGAGTCTGAAGAAGAGCTAGTACCTATTCATACAAAATGGAGCTTATTTAAATAACATACGTTATACCCGCTGTCTTAATAAGATAGGCGGGTCTTTTTTTGCTTTTTTACTAAAACCCAAAACAAATTAGTAGCAAGTACTAATAGTTAGTAATATAATAGTAATGATAAAAATCATTGATATCTATAATATAAGGAGTCGTTTTTATGATTCAACTAAAAGATTTAGTTCCAAGTGAACATTACAACTTAACAGAGGAAATTGAAAAACATGCATCCGATCAGCTTGCGTTAAAGTGGCAGGACGCTGACAGTGCACGTGAAGAAATTACATATAACCAGCTGTTAGCAAAAGCCAATAAAGTGGCAAACGGGTTAACAGAGCTAGGTTTAACAAAAGGCGATCACGTTTTAGTTATTGCGCCTCGCCTTATTGAATCGTACGCTATTTACTTAGCATGCTTAAAAGCAGGTATTATTGTAATTCCTTCTTCAGAACTATTACGCGCAAAAGATATCCAATATCGTTTACATCACGCTGAAGCAAAAGCGATTATTTCTTACCATCCTTTCTGCAATGAGATCGATAAGATTGAAAACTTCCCTACTTCTCTACAACATAAAATTACGTTTGGTGCTGATGTTACGTCATGGACGCGCTTAGAGTCACTTACGGCGGATGCGCCAGAACAGTTCCAAGCAGCTAAAACAACTAAGGATGATACGGCATTCCTTCCTTATACATCTGGTACAACAGGACAGCCAAAAGGCGTTGTTCATACTCATGGATGGGCTTATGCTCACCTTCGTATCGCAGCTGCTGAATGGTTAGATATTAAAAAAGGAGATACGGTATGGGCAACAGCAGGTCCTGGTTGGCAGAAATGGATTTGGACTCCGTTTTTATCTGTACTTGGACAAGGTGCAACAGGCATTATCTATAACGGACGTTTTGAACCTAAAAAGTTTTTAGAAATTTTACAGGATGAAAAAGTAAACGTGCTGTGCTGCACGCCAACAGAGTACCGCTTTATGGCTAAAATTGATGAGCTTGAACGTTTTGACCTATCTCACCTTCATAGCGCTGTATCTGCGGGAGAACCGCTAAATGAAGAAGTGATTAATGTGTTTAAAAAATATTTTAATATCCAAGTACGTGATGGATACGGTCAAACAGAGAATACTCTTTTAATCGGTACATTAAAAGGTGTAAAAACAAAGATTGGTTCAATGGGTAAACCGATGCTTGAAGGATTTGTAGAAATCATTAATGAAGACGGCGAACCTTGTAAGCCTGGAGAAGTTGGAGATATTGCCGTTCGTAGAGACCTCCCTTCTCTTTTCAAGCACTACTATAAAGACATGGAGCGCACTGAGAAAACGTATAAAGGAAACTACTATTTAACAGGTGACCGCGCTTCTAAAGATGAAGATAACTATTACTGGTTCCAAGGACGCGGAGATGATATCATTATCAGTTCCGGCTATACAATTGGGCCATTTGAAGTTGAAGATGCATTAATTAAGCATCCAGCGGTGAAAGAATGTGCCGTTATAGCTAGCCCAGATGCTGATCGCGGCCATGTTGTAAAAGCGTATGTTGTTCTTGTCGATCATGTAAAAACAACAGATGCAGGGTTTATTAAAGAGCTGCAAAATCACGTAAAGACTTTAACTGCACCTTACAAGTATCCTCGCGTAATTGAATTTATTGATGAATTGCCAAAAACTAATTCAGGTAAAATTCGACGTGTGGAACTTCGTGAACGCGAGCAACAAAAAGCATAATAAATGAAAAAAAGACGTATCTGTTAGGATACGTCTTTTTTATTAGATAGCATGCTGTGAAGTACGGACATCTACCGTTAAAACACCGGTATTTACGTTTGCGTACGCTTTAATGATGACAGGGTAATCTTTGTTGTTTGTGAACTTAAAATCAGGTCCTCCCCACGATACGGTTGCATCTCTTCCTGCAGGTACATAACCTACATGTTTTGAATGGTGAGACCTAGCTGTCACTTGAAGACCAGCGCCGTCAATAGCATTGAATAGCGTAGAAGATGTTTGGCAGATCCCTCCGCCAATTCCCATCACCAGCTGTTTGTTGATGATTTCAGGAGCAGGCTGATAGCCTCTTTCTGCTGTGCGCTCCCCAACTGTTTGATTATAAGAAAATGAATCTCCAGGACCTAATACAACGTTGTTAATCGCTTCTGCGGATAGCTGAACATTTCTGTTTCGACTTGTATCACTTGGACGAAAACGTGTAGAATACGAAGCTAGCGATACATCAGCGATCCCTTGAGCAGATGCTGCCGTTACATTTGGAGCGGTTTCGTAAATCGGAACCTTTACATCCAATTGTTTCGTATTTAAGTTCTGCAGATTTTTAACAAGCTCTGCTTCTTTTAAAATGATTTGTTTGGACCCGCCGGTTAACGATCCATTTGCATCCATTTTTATGTTTTGCATAGGCGTGTCGATCCCTTTTGCCAGCTCAGACGCTAATTGCTTAATTTCTTGGTCGTATACGTCTTTATCCTTGTAATGAACCGGCTTGAATTCTTTCATTACTTTTCCTGTGCGGGAATCTTTCAGCTGATACGTTAGGTCTTCGATTTTAAGGACTGGTTTTTTCTTTTTCTCAGTCTTTTTTTCTGCTTTTTTCGCTGCTTGTTTTTGTTCTATCGCAGCTGTTTGCTTTGCAGAATGGTTTGTATACATGCTGTACGCAATAAACGCACTCACAATTGTAGCGCCAAGCAAAAGCGCTCCTAAGACTTTCTTCATGTAATTGAATCCCCCCATATCTCGGCTTTACCTCAATATGTTTTTTCTATAAAAATATGTATACATTCATTTTATACAAACATCTTATAAAAGACGATCTGCCAAAGTGAATAATCACCATTTTTTATATTTTTTTCTTTGTTCAACACATGAGGTAAAGCGGAATGATGTTCATAGACCCCATTTTTTCTTATGAACTCAATAGAAAACAAATGTTGTATGCGTTTCCTGTTATTACTATTCTTATATATAATAGCACGAAAACAAGGATTTTTTAACGAATTATGGTAATTATTTTAAAATTTTTCTGACAATTTTCGCGGTGTTGTTCATTTTTCTATGGGCATTATACATGGTATAATGGTAAAAATGGAATTTGTTTTATGAGGAGGATTTACGCTTGACTGAACGTTATAGCAAAGAAGAGATTAGTCATCAGCTAGAAAGTATAGATCATGTAAAAGAAGCTCTTTTAAAATATAAAAACACCGTAATCGGTGAGAAATATGATTTGCTTCCCTACCATTTAACTTCAACAAAAGAAGCAATCTTAAAGACCATTCACGATAAAAAAAGCTGTATTGTTAGCGATATCACAAAAGTACTTGGACTCTCACCTGGTGCTATCACCATTGTATTAAATCAATTAGAAGATGATGAGCTTGTGAATCGTATTTATAAAAAGCAAAACCGCCGAAGCGTGTGGGTAGAGTTGACGGAAAAAGGCGAAAAAGTTGTCGAAATATTGCAAGCTACTCGTGTCGATTTTTGGTCAGATTTACTTTCGCACTTATCAGAAGAAGAAAGAGATCAATACTTTCACATTATGAAAAAAATATCTCAAAAATTACAGCAATAAATATAAAAAAAGCGGCTATAAAGGCCGCTTTTTTATTATGCGTGTGCTAAGGCTTGTTTTTTCACTTCGTTTTTCAACACTTTTCCTACGCTGTTTTTAGGAAGTGATGAAACAAATACAACAGTTGGCACTTTATATGGTGCTAATCGTTCTTTACAGAAGTTCACTACATCTTCTTCAGTTAAAGCAGATGCTTCTTGTTTAACAACAAATGCATATGGAACTTCGCCGTACACATCATCAGGCATGCCGACAACTGTCGCTTCTAACACACCATCTGCTGCTAGGACAACTTCTTCTACTTGATCTGGGTAGATGTTGTCTCCTCCATATACAATTACATCTTTATAGCGTCCTTCAATGTAAAGAAATCCGTCTTCATCTAATCGACCTGCATCGCCCATCGCTAACCAGCCATCTTGTAAGACAGCGTTTGTTGCTTCTTCATTTTGCCAGTAGCCTTTAAATAGATAAGGGCTTCGTACAAGTACTTCACCTTTTTCTCCAGTTGGAACTTCTTGACGTGTTTCGGGGTCTACAATTTTAACTTCCACATGTGGAGCAGGTTTTCCAGCAGAGCTTACTTTCTTCCATCCCATTTGAGGATGCCATGAACTGATAATCCAAGCTTCTGTGCTTCCGTACCCTTGAGCTAAAATCATTCCGTTACGATCATATTGTTCAATTAAAGACTCTGATACTTTTGTTCCGCCTGACACAGCAAGTTTTAGAGGAAAATCATAGTGATCTCCTTTTTCAAGCTCTTCTACAATGTATTTTAATGCAGGTGGTAGTGCAAACAGCATTTTAATGTTTTCTTTTTCAATTACCTCAATTACTTTAGCTGGATCTGTTTCTTCAGAACATACCATTGTGTTTCCTGTGTTAATGCACATAAATAAAATGCTCATCGAACTCATGTGGAAGAATGGATGAACAAACAAATAGCGCATGCTTTTATCAATATTTGCACGTTCTTCCTGTCCGCCAGAATTTAAAAAGGCACTTACCGATCCGTGTGCAATCATACATCCTTTTGACTTACCTGTTGTACCTGATGTGAACATCATCAATGCTAGATCTTCAGGAAGTACTTCAGGAAGTGCTTCTGGCGTGTTTGTGTTATACGCTGAGAATTGAGTTGTAAATTCTTTTGCATCCTCAATTTTTAACGTAAAACTAAGTCCATCCGTTTGTTCCGCTTTTTCTAATACAGACGTAAATTCATTGTGGTGGATAATCGCTTTTAACTGTCCGCTCGTAATAATGCTATCAAGCTCATAAGGTGTCATGCTCTTACTTAATGGAACAACGACTGCTCCCACTTGTAAAATCCCCATTGTAACGACTGGGTAAGCAATGCTTGTATGAGCTAAAACACCAATACGGTCTCCTTTTTGAATTCCTTTCTCTAAGAAGTAATGAGACAATTGATTTACTTTTTCATGAAATTCATTAAATGTATAACGTTCATTATGTTCAACTAGTGCTTCATGTTGAGGAGAAATCTCTGCACGTTCTGCGACTAAGTATTGTAATGTGTTCATTTTATCCTCTCCTTTGTCCGCTCGGACTAAATATTTCGTTTATGAATATTTTAATGACTAAAACATAATAACAAAAAATTTTTCCGAAGTAAAAGTTTAAAATTATCAAAATGTGTTTATATAGGTTGTATCGGGAAATGTTAAAAGAGATACTGTTTTTAAGAAGTGTTGTATTACCAAGGGTTTGAGAAAATTTTACAAAATTTAAATAGTTCAGACACTGGGTTTAACGAACTATTTTTTTCCTTTTTTTGTTTGTAAATTAGTTTTTATTTCTTGTTTTTCATTTTTTTAATATATTTTCTTACTTTCCCCTTATTCACCGGATTTTGAGCTAATTTATTGAATGAAAACGGTGAATATGAAACAATAATATATAAGCATTTGGGTTTGAAAGGAGCAAATTTAGACATGAAAGTTCTTGTAATTGGTGCGAATGGTCAAGTAGGCAAACATATTGTAAACATTTTGAATGAAAGTGATGTGCACACTGTACGTGCGATGGTTCGTAAAGAAGAACAAGCAAAAGAACTTGAGGCAAGAGGTATCGAAACGGCTTTTGCAAGCTTAGAAGGCACTGTACATGAAATTAAGGAAGTGATGAAAGGCTGTGACGCCGTTATCTTTAGCGCAGGATCAGGCGGAAATACAGGCCATGATAAGACACTTTTAATTGATTTAGACGGTGCGGTAAAAGCGATGGAAGCTGCAGAAAATTTAGGTATTAAACGATTTGTGATGGTAAGCGCACTTCAAGCACATCACCGTGAAAACTGGAATACTTCACTAATTCCTTACTATGTAGCCAAACATTACGCGGATAAAATCTTAGAAGCAAGCGGATTAACATATACAATTGTTCGACCAGGCGGATTGTTAAACGAACCAGGAACAGGACGTGTAGATGCTGGGGAGAACAAAGAGCGCGGATCCATTCCTCGCGAAGATGTAGCGCGTGTGGTAGTGGAAACGTTAAGTGAAGATCATACATTCGGACGTTCTTTTGATTTAGTTTCAGGCGATACGCCTATCGCAGAGGCTATTCAATCTATTTAATATAAAAAAAGCAGCGAATACGTATTCGCTGCTTTTTATTTATCATTTAATACATGTACTAAATGATAAATCACTTTTGCTGTCAGTCCCCATATGACTCGATCTTCATAGTAATAAAAATGTTCTTCCATCTCTCTTGTTTGCCAATTATAATTTTCACCACCAATAATCGCGTCATAAGGAAAATTATGTTCGGGTTCTACCCTGAAATGGATATTGTGTATATCAGGTTCGGTACGCTGGAAAAAAGAAAGAGGCACGGTAAATACTTCTGCTACTTCCGAAGGATTCGGTCGAAGTTCAAGCGACTCATCAATAAAACCTACATAAGGATAAATGATTGTTCCGAATTGAGAAACAATATAATCTAAAGCTTGTACTTGCTGAATAGATTCAGGCGTAATCCCTAACTCCTCGGATGTTTCACGGATAGCCGTTTCTTTTTCGTCTGCATCCGTCTTCTCGACACGCCCTCCTGGAAAACAAATTTCTCCGGGCTGTCTTCGTAAATCGAGGGCTCTTACCTCAAATAAAACATGTAGTTCCCCTTGTTTTTCAATAAGCGGAACAAGAATACCGAAGCGAGAAAACTGCTCCATCCCAAGAATTGTCGGTATCCGATTTTCTAACTTAGCTATAATACGGGATGCATCCATACGTCCACTTCCTTTCACAAAATGAATTATCAAAAGAATAGCGAGTTGTAAGCTACGATGTCAACTAACCTGCAAAAGAAAGCTGTTATCTTTAGTATATGAAGAGATCCATTCAATTGACACTACAATTGATAAAAATATATAACATGAATATAAATAAAAGCAGATAGCATCGGCTACCTGTCTTTTTGTTTTGTTTTTAACAACCCATAAATAAGTAAAAAGAATGCAACCACACTGATAAGCAATCCTCCTACTTGCTTATCAGTGAGTCCAAAACGAAGCTGAAGCCAAAAGATAACCAAGCAAATCAAAATGACACTGGTAGCTAAATAAAAGTAAATACTGTAGAAAAACGGATTCGTTCTTTTCCGTTTGTAGACAAGTAGTGAGATGCCTATATACGTACCCAATAGTGTGAGTAATACAACAACTTCCGTTAATGTTCTCACCGCATTCTCCCCTCTCCCTTTTTTCTTCTATACCCCGTTTCTTCTTTCATCAAAAGGAAGTTTGACTAAGGTATTTACAAAAAAAGCCCTTATGCCATAAAGCGGTTTCCTTCAATACACTTGCTTTTATATATCAAGAGCAAAGGTAATGACCGCTTCACAAGCTAACTCGCTGTCTACAAATGCTTTTCCTTTTCCTCTTACAATCTTTCCGCGCTGCTTGAGGACCTCAAATTCTAAACGCAGTGTATCTCCTGGCCTTACTTGACGCTTAAAACGACATTCGTCTATTCCTGCTAAAAAAGCAAGTCTTCCTTTTTGTTGGTCATCCGCAGCCATGGCAAATCCACCGAGCTGAGCAAGAGCTTCTACAATAAGTACCCCTGGCATTACCATATAGTCGGGAAAGTGGCCTTTGAAAAAAGGTTCATTTGCTGTTACTTGTTTGATTCCTACCGCAAGCTTTCCTTCTTCTTGCTCTAAGATGCGATCAACAAGTAAAAAAGGATAGCGGTGTTGAAGGGTATGTTTTATTTGTTTTATATCTTTCATATGTATCGCTCCTTTTTCTTATAATAAGGGGTCCTTACCGTCAAATGCAGGAAACGTATCTGGATGAAGAAGCGGCGCGAGTTTTTTTAACCCTAACAGCAACCTAGGTGAAGGACGACAATACAGCCATTCTTCTAGTACATATACGCGATGTTCTTTTATGGCAGACATGTCAGACCAGTTCGGTCTCTTGTGTAAAATCGTTGGATTCACTTTGTTTGTCTGTACGCCCACCCAAGCCAAACACACATGAAGTGGATTTCGTTTGAGCACTTCTTCCCAATCACTCTGTACATTTGCTTCTTTATGATCAGCAAATATATTTTCTCCTCCCGCTAACTCACTAATTTCAGTCAGCCAGTTTGCTTTGCCAGGAGTAAAGACAGGTTTTGGCCACCATTCCCAGTATACAGTGGCTTTTTCATCAATTTGATTTGCAATCCCTTTATATGTAGAAAGAAACTGATCATAACGCTTTAACAGTTCAGCTGCTTTTGTTTCAATGTTTAATCGCTGACCTAAATCCTGTAGATTTTGACGGATATCTTCTAGCGAATTAGGATTATATACGACATAAGGAAGCTTTCGTTTTTTTAGTTGTTCAATATTTCGCTCCATTCCAGGAACGCTTAGTGATGCTAGGACTAAATCGGGTTTAGCTTCTTCCACCGCGTCCATATTAATAGATAAATCGGGACCTAAACGCGGCAGACCTTGAATAGACTGCGGCCAATCGGAATAATCATCTATTGCTACGAGCAAATGCTCACATTTTAAATACGCTATTAGTTCTGTATTGCTTGGACAAAGCGAAACAATTCGCATAGTTCCCCTCCTGCATTCATTTCTTTTTTTCTATTATACAATAGATCCACATATAAAAAGCAGAGACTTTCACTGAAGTCCCTGCTTGTGGTGCTCTCTCTTATCCGCCCATCGCGTGATAAAAGAAGTAAAAGAAACCTAAACAGCCAAGTGAACTAATGCTTGTAGTTAAAATGCCGATTGAAAGCAACACCTGTCCGTCTTTTTTTTGTTTGTATCGCAGCATATAATAAAAAGCTAAACAGGTGCCAAGAAGTAAATAAATAGCCCATATGTAAGGTAGATTCTTTAGCTGAAAAATGTATCCTTGATTAAATAATAAACAGTAAATAAAAAAAAGATTTACGATAAAAAATATAGGAAGTACACGTTTCTTCATCTATTAAACCCTCTTCTATTCTTTATTTTCTGCTATAGTTGCTCTGTTTTGATTTCTCAGTTCATCCCGTATGTCACGTAAATATTGATTTCTCTCTTTCATTCGCTTTAAAACTATAACGATAACAGCTATAATACCAGCAATGATTCCTATATAAAGAACTCCAAACACTAAGATAGGTACTACACCCCAAAGCTCCATCTCATTCCTCCTATTTTTTAGTTATTACCTTATTTTACCGTATTTTGTAAGGATGTCACGTCTTTTATCCATGAAAAAGGAAGTTTGAATATACATTCAAACTCCCTAAAGAGATAATAAAAAATAATATTTATTATAGCGCTTTGCTTTTGACACTCGCTCCCGTTCCGAAGAACTTATCAAAAATTTGATAAAGAGCAGACAGGCCAACTAACCAATAAATCGTTGTTACTAACCAATCCCAAGAGCCAAATAGCTCTTCTACTACATTCACGCCTAATGCTACAGCTAACCAATTTAAACCGCCTAAAATCACAAGAAGAGTCGTTAAACCTGAAAGAAATTTCACGTTGTCACCTCCTTGCGAACTGCATTAGGAAAAGCAGCTCATGTTACATCTTATGCGCTGTATAGATCAGTATATGCATAGGCGCTATGTAAAATAGTTATAAAGAATATGTGATTTATTCTTTTTTATTTCCTTATTGTGCAGCTGCAGCTTTCCCAATTTGCTTAATCGTTTCTACATGCATCGCTTCGTGATAAAAGCTGAATAAAAACGTTTCGCCAACTGTTGTAAAGTTGATGCCCGCTTTGTTTGTAAAAGGTGTGATCAACTGTTTGTCAAACTGCTGAGGCATGAACTCTTTAATACGATGTGCTTGATCTTTCAACACATTCGCAATTTCTTCAAGAGAAGGAGCAGCCTCCGTCCAATCGGCAGGTTTTGTTCCTGCGCCAAAAAAGCTTTCATAACTCTCGGGCGTTTGCATCGCTTCACCAGCTAAGCCAAACACAAGTTTTTCTTGAATAAAGGCAATGTGTCCAAGATTCCAGCGGATATTGTTATTGAATCCTTTTGGTGTGATGTCCGCTGCCTCTTCTGTTGTTTTTTCGAGGATACTAATCGTAATTCCTCTTACAACGTCCATATGTTTTAAAATCATGTTTTCCATCGTCTAATCTCTCCTTACGTTGTCGTATTAGATAAACTATTCAATGTCTATTGTGCACAAATTATCCCTTAAATGCCACTCATAACAGTTAAAGCTGAAAATAAAAGAAAACTCAAAAGAAACATCCCCCTATATAAAAACTAGGGGGATGTTTTAAGCAGAAGACTTCAAATTTGAGACAGGTCCTTTGTTTGGCTTCGGTTTTAGCTGACCTAGCTTATTTTTTAGATAATCTTTTAATGCGCCGCGTTTTCTCTTGCGTCTTTTATCACGATTTTTAATGGGAATCTCCTCCTTTCCTTTTAGTTTTAAGACCTGTGTATTAAATGGATTCTTCTTTTATACATAAAATCCTTTTGAATTCTCAAATTTACCTTCATGTAATTCTTTCCTTTTTACAAAAAAAGACCAAAGTATCAAACCTTTGATCAATCAAGCTACATACGTAATCGACCCAATAGTGGAAATAATAGCGCTGTTTCTGTCGTACCAAACAACGGGTTCGTATCTAACTGCAAAATAACTGAGGTGAGCGGTGTGAAGCCTGACAATTTCATCTGACAGGTAAGCTGATTGCTTTGCGTCGTCTTTTCTCTTTAAATTTAACACTTCAATAATTCTTTCCCGCGTCGTAATTCCAATTCCATGACCAAAATATAGAGTTTCATCTAATACAATTGTGTTTTCACCTTTCCACTGGGGAGTATCAGGGTTATAATCAGGATTTTTAAAATACGCACAGTCTCCGGGCAAGTAGTCAGATCCTTTATAACCATGGAGCTCAAGATCTTCATCATATTGCCAATCGTGTAAGTAAAGATCAGCAAAAAGCCTGTTAAAGTTTGCTTTTCCAATATTATTTAATACAGCTTTGTAAAAGATGATGATAACAGCCGTCGCGCACTCAAACGCATATTCGTGTCCGTTGTAAAAAATATCATCGATGGCCTGATGAGGAGAAACGGTAGGCAGTAGCTGAAATCCTCCGTTATCGGTTCTTTTCCAATACTTTTCGTTACACCTAGAACGTGCAAATGTAGCAAACCTGGCACCGCTTTTGCGCAGCAACACAGACGATTCAATAATTTGTAATTTAACAGATACATCAAAATCAAGCTGGTCAAATGTAGCATACTCATACACTTCCCTATAGGCATCCATCTGTTTTAAAATGTCTGCTTTTTCTTTTGTTAACGAACTATTATTTAGATCACTTATTTTCACAATTTGTTGGTTAACTTTAATCATAGACGTTCTCTCCTTTACAGAAAATGATATCAATCACTTTCTCTAACAGGATATTGATAAAAAAAGATTTTGTGTATCTTCATTTATTTAAAATCATGAAGATTAGAAAAAACGATGAAAGAAAGTAATTTAACCAATAATCTTTTCCTTTGTTCCTTTTTGTCCTTTTGTAACCTTTTTAAATATAAAGCGAGCAACTAACACGTACAGTGGTAATACAATAATGACGGCAATAACATTTAAAATCCAAGGTATTGTCCCCATAAAAACGTTTGAAGATGCTTTATCATACCAGTTCACAATAAGTATTAAAAAGAAAACACTGGATATAAAAGTACTTATATATCCCTTCTTATAGTTTGTACTTCTCACAGCAACAACAAAGCCAATTATCAATGAAATGCCTGCTGCAATTAAGATAAAAATCAAAAATAAGTTTGCTACCTTTTGAACGTCCATTACTTCCCTCTTTCTTATAAAATTTTCACTCCAGAATCTTCGTTAAGCTTATAAAAAAGTAAATTTAAGTACTTTAAACTCCCTAAAACAATTAACGATCTCTTCTAGATACAATTCCTACAGTATTTTGATTAGACGCTTCATTTTGTTTTTGATTAAAAGTTACTATTAAATTGTATATTAAAATCAACAAACCACACCGGACTATAACCCAGCGCATACTTCCTTGGAATGCAGAATTAAAAACGTTTGCTAAAGCTATTACAAGTCCTGTTGACATGTTAAGATAATTCCAAAACAAGTAAATCGCTCCTTCTTAACCATGTTCTCTTTAAATTAATCATTGCTTCTTCTTTTCTTAGGTCTTAATATAAATTCGTAGATAAACCAATAAATTAAAGGAAACAAAACAATAACGAGAAACCCGTTTTCAGCTGGTATATATTTATAGATTAATAGCATAATAATAGATGAAAACACTATAAATTTATTGGACTTAAATAAACGAAAAGCTAAACCTCGTAGTGTTTTCATATCTTAGGACTCTCGACTTTTGTAATAAGCTTAAACTTCTCTAGTATATGATCTAAATCACTATTTCCGCTACAGATATATTTATCGACAATAGAGCCATCATGAAAGAATAGAACGCGATCTGCATAAGTAGCTACATTAGGGTCGTGAGTAACAAGAAGTATGCTTTGGCTAAGTTCGTTTTTTGTGGTTACCAGTGTGTCTAGTATGACTTCGGAAGTATTAAAATCAAGGTTACCTGTAGGCTCGTCTGCCAGAATAATAGGTGGTTCAGTTATAATTGCCCTTCCTATAGCTACGCGCTGCTGTTGTCCACCTGACAGTTGTACAGGGCGGTGTTTTTTCCAAGCTGTTAAGCCCAAGAGCTCAACAACGTTATTTACTTTTAAATCAATTACATCCGATGTAAGTCCCTTTAAAACGAGCGGCAGAGCTATGTTTTCTTCTACAGATAAATCCTTTAATAAGTGGAATGATTGAAAGATAAATCCAATATTATCTCGTCTGTACGCTGAAGCTTGAGGTTCTTGGAACATATCTTTTGAAAGCATTCCTTTTAATTTAATAGTTCCACTAGTTGGTTCATCGAGTGCTCCTAAAATGTTCAGCAGCGTACTTTTTCCTGAACCACTTGTGCCCATAACAGCAACCATTTCACCTCCCCTTAACTGAAAGGATATATCATTTAGTGCAGTAACTTCATAGCCCTCTCCTCTATAAACTTTAGTTAGATCTTTTACCTCTAAAATATGTTGATTTTTCACGTCTTCACCTCGAAGTAAGTTTCTTTTTCTGTAGTAACAAAGATAGTTAACTCCTTTATCACATCTCCTTTTGTAAATTTCTACTATATCTAGTACGTTTCAAAACAGGAATAGTTTTACATTTTGAAGAAAACAGGTAAAAAAGTTTTAATTATGTATAATAAACACGAAAAAAGAAGAGTCGTATTTGACTCCTCTTTTTTTAAAATTCACGTAGATTTTTCCCATATTTACCCTTATGTCTTGTAGTCCAATACGCAAACTATTATACTTATTTTAGTAAATATTCATAAAAAAGGAAGGGTGGAGAAGTCATGCCCCTAAACCCATCACACCATCCTATTATTCTATTTGATGGTGTTTGCAATCAATGGGTTCAATTTGTCATCAAGCGGGATTTACGTGCTCTGTTTCGTTTTGCATCGCTTCAATCCGATACTGCGGGAACCTTGCTGAGTCAGCATAACTATGAGCATCCACCACTTCAATCGGTCATTCTTCTTATGAACGGGAATCTTTACACAGAGTCTACGGCCATCCTACATATTGTCCGCCGACTTCGGGGGCTCATTCAACTGATGGCGTGTTTCCGAGTTGTTCCCGTATTCATTCGAAACCCACTCTATCGTTTCATCGCACGTAATCGGTATAAGTGTTTTGGAAAACAAACGTCATGCATGTTGCCAACCCCTGAAACTAAAATGCGATTTTTGGATTAAGCATACAAATGGAGGAAAACAATGCGTTTATCAACAAAAGAGAAATTTCGTTTAAGTATTCTTGCGACCCTAAGGTGGACCATGGCCATTACGTTTCTTATTTATGGAATGGCCAAAATCTACCCAGGACAATTTATAACAGGTGATTTCGTGTTCGATTCAACAAAAGATTCTGCTATGAAACTGGCGTGGTATTTCTTTGGGTATTCCGATTTCTACAACTATTTTATTGCCACTGGCGAATTATTAGCTGCATTTTTATTGGTGATTCCGCGTACCGCAACACTAGGGAACATTATTTTTCTCCCCATTATTGCCAACATCACCGTCCTTAACTATTGTTTCAACATTCCTGCCAAAGTGGTGTGTGTTCCGCTGCTTGCAATGAGCTTGCTATTAGTATTGATGGAATATTCAAAGTTAAAAGGCATCTTCTTTGTCAACACTGCTACCCCAATGCAGAAAGTAGACGTTCAATCATCCGAAAGGAAGGTGACCGTTAAATGATCGCCCATTATCTTCGGTTTGGCATGTACCTATTATTTTGGTCTTCGAAAAGAAGACTGAACACAGACAATTCCTATTTTGTTTTGACTAGTAGTTACGGAAACCAGAGAAGTTCTCCATAAGATACTAAAAATAACTGCTGCAGGTAAGCTAATAAAAGCGCAACTTAATGCTACTTTTCAAAAACAATAAAAAAGGCAGCAGCTCAACTTATGAGCTGCTGCCTTTTATTTATAGAAACACAGAAAGAACCTTTTAACGATACCAAATCGTTTTATCTTGATATGGAATACGTTTTGATGAAGCTTCTTTATTAGGATGTCCGACGTAAATTAAGCCTAAGAGCTTATCGTCTTCTTCTAGAGATAAAAAGTCATTCAGTTCTGTCTGATAGACAATTTCACCGGTTCTCCAAATTGTAGCCAAACCTTGTTCTTCCGCTACTAATAGCATATTTTGTATGCCTGCTGCTACGGCAGAGATTTCTTCAATTTCAGGCACTTTTCCAGAAGGACTTACTGCTACAGCAATAATGACAGGAGCGCGAAGCGGTCCTTTTTTTGCTTTTGTTGTTTTTTTCAACGCTTCTTCTTCACTTAAGTGACCAGTTTTTTGCTTCATAATACGTTCCATTTCGTCTCCTAAACGAACGCGTGAATCCCCTGTAAACACTCGGAACTTCCAAGGCTCTGTCTTTTTATGGTTAGGAGCCCAAGTGCCGGCTTCTAACATAAGGTTAATAGCATTTTCTGATACGTCTTTGTCTTGCATAGCCCCAATCGTTCTTCTGGCTTTAATAATATCTAATACGCTCATGCTTTTTGTCTCCTTTTCTGCATTCAATTTATTAGTATAGGTATGTATATATCTTATATATAGAATAATTGAAAATCATTCTCACTGTCAATTGTTTTGCCCTCATTCAGGTCGCGATGAATAAATATGCCAACTTTTTAAGCATGTTTGTTTTTTTAGCAGGTTTTCTTTTAATTATTTGGCAGTTCCGGTAAATAAAAAACGATTTGGAACATAGAGTCCAAATCGTTTTTTCATCTTATACCCAGCCGCGGAAACGAGAAGCTTCAGCTGATTTTTTGATTCCTGCCATGTAAGCAGCAAGTCTCATATCTACGTCATTTTCTTGAGAGATTTGATAGATCGTCTCAAATGAATCCACCATTACCTTGCGTAATTTGTAAGCTACTTCCTCTTCAGACCAGTAGTAGCCTTGATTATTTTGCACCCATTCGAAGTATGAAACCGTTACGCCTCCAGCACTCGCTAAAATATCTGGCACTAAAAGCACGCCTTTTTCATCTAAAATACGCGTGGCCTCAAGCGTAGTCGGTCCGTTCGCTGCTTCGACTACAATAGAAGCTTTAATGCGATGAGCGTTGCGAACCGTAATTTGATTCGAAATGGCTGCGGGCACTAAAATATCACATTCTTTTTCTAATAGTTCTTCGTTTGTCATTACATTTGTAAATAAATTCGTTACGGTACCAAAACTGTCGCGTCGATCAAGCAGGTAATCAATATCAAGACCAAGCGGATCATAAAGAGCTCCGTATGCATCTGAAATGCCAATTACTTTTGCTCCTGCATCATGCATGAACTTAGCAAGAAAACTGCCGGCATTTCCGAAGCCTTGAATAATAATTCGCGCTTCTTGCAAGTTAAGGTTTTTCTTTTTAACAGCTTCTCCTATACAAATGGTTACTCCTTTAGCCGTTGCAGTTTCGCGTCCTTGAGATCCTCCGAGTACGATAGGTTTTCCGGTAATAAAACCAGGAGAATCGAACTCACGCAGTCGGCTATATTCATCCATCATCCACGCCATAATTTGAGAGTTTGTATAGACATCCGGTGCAGGAATATCTTTAGTAGGCCCAACTATTTGACTGATGGCTCTTACATAGCCGCGGCTGAGTCGTTCTAGTTCACCAAAAGACATGTTTCTTGGGTCGCATACAATTCCGCCTTTACCGCCGCCGTACGGAAGGTCGACAATTCCGCATTTTAAGCTCATCCAAATAGATAATGCCTTCACTTCCTCTTCATTTACTTCAGGATGAAAGCGTACGCCTCCTTTAGTAGGCCCGACAGCATCATTATGCTGAGAGCGGTAGCCGGTGAAGACTTTTACCGATCCATTATCCATTTTAACCGGAATGCGAACCGTCATCATGCGCAGCGGTTCTTTCAATAAATGGTATACTTCTTCACCATAGCCTAGCTTTTGAAGCGCTTCTTGAATAACCGTTTGAGTAGATAAAAATAAATTAAGTGATTCCTGTTCTTGCTGCTGTTCTTTTTTTAATTCACTAGCTGTTTTTGTAATGGACATTCTGTTCACCCCATATTAATCATTGAATTTTCTCAACGATTTAACATGCAATTCCTGTGCCAATTTCTGCTGCTTAACAACGCTTTTATATTATAAATAATCTGTATTAGCAAGCCTTATATTCCCTGCATAGGCTGATATTAGTATATACTTAAAGAAATAAGGCAAACTATTTATACTGCAAAGGAGGAAAGTGCTATGTTAAATGAAAGAAAAGAACAAGAGCGAAACAATCACTGTATAGAATGCTGTTCCATCTGCGGAGAAAGGCTAACATCTTTTCAAGAAAAAGAAATATTCACATGCGACAGCTGCTTTGAACAAAAAGTCAACGATGTGCTTTCTGAGCTGTAATCAGATACTCTATTTTTCAGAAACAGGTGTCACAATATTAAAGTTTGGATCGACAGAATCCTGACAAGACAAAAAGAAATCCCATTTTGATTTATCTCCTTGAACAAATATGACCGAGCTATAAGAGTGATCATTTGTAGTTGTGAGTCGATATAAGGTATCTTGCCACATCGTTACCGTCACCTCAGCTTTGTTTCGCGTATCTCCGAGATACCTAAAGATTCCATGCTTAAGTTCTGTGAGAGCTACTTCATTACGATCTGGTATTACAAACAATATACGATAGTTACATGCACCTGCCTTTAATCCATCTACGCGAATGCTAAATAGTTCTAAAATATTTTTTAAAGGAAGTGTATCCCATACTTCTTTTGTGATAATGTTGGCAGGCAGCGGTATATTACCTAAACGAAGTTCTTTGGCTCCTGTTAAATATTCATTTCGCCAAGGGCCAGATTCCGCTATATACCCTAATTGTTCAAGCGCGTCTGCACATAAAAGTTTTGCCTTTACATGGTGAGGATCAGCATAAATAACTTGTTTGGTCACTTCAGCTACCCATTGATAGTCGCCTTGTTGAAAACAGCGCTGCGCTTTTTTGACAATGTTGTCCGCTCCACCCATATACTCTACATACTTCTTAGCTGACTCTTCAGGAAACAGTTTATTTAAATCTACAGGATTGCTGTTATACCAGCCCATATAGCGCTGATAAACCGCTTTTGCGTTGTGGTTAACCGTTCCATAAAAACCGTTGGTATACCACTCGTGAGATAGGCTTTCTGGCAGCTTCATCATTCGGCCGACGTGATCAATGGTATATCCTTGATTCATGAGCCTTAATGTTTGATCATGAATATATTGATAAACATCTCGTTGATTTTCGATATAGGTAATACACGACTCGTTTCCGAACCTTGGCCAATTATGTACCCCAAATACAGTTGTTAGTTCTTGGCCAAATAAATCGATTGCTTGCTGCAAGTATCTTGCCCATGCTGCTGCGTCTCTTACTTTTGCTCCTCTGAGCGTATAGAGGTTGTGCTGAGTGGCCGTACAGTTTTCTGCAATACACAGAGACTTTTCACTAGGAATATAGATGTTCATTTCAGCAGGCGCTTCCGTTCCGGGCGTAAGCTGAAACTGAAATGAAACGCCGTCAATTTCTTTACTTACATAAGAATGATGTTGGGAAGGGCGAATTTCTTCTATTCCTTTAATAAGCGTAATTGTTCCAAACGAAATTTCTTTTCCGATACCGTTGTCAATTAAGCCTTTTTCATCGCGTCGCAGTCGAATACCGTACATGTATTGACTTCTTCGTGTCATTGCTGTTGCCGCCGTGACGTTTTCATCGATAACTGCGTCCATAAACCCAGCAGGAGCATAAACTTTACTATTTTTATTTTGTGTTGAGTCAGGTAATATCCCTAGAACTCCGCCGTAATGGTCTATATGCGAATGAGAGAAGATAACGGCTTTGATAGAGTGTTTACCGCAGTGCTGGTTTACTAGTTTAAGCGCTTCTTCTGCTGTTTCTTTTGACGTCAAGCAATCAATAACAATCCATCCCGTTTTCCCTTTAACAAATGTAATATTAGCCATATCAAAGCCTCTTACTTGAAAGATATTTTCAGTTACTTGATATAAGCCGGCTTGTACATTTAATTTTCCTTGTTCCCACAGTTTAGGGTGGACAGTAGCAGGTGTAGATTGTTCAAATAAAAAAGCATACTTTCTTAAATCCCATACAGGATACAGCTGATTTTTTTTGAAAATCAGAGGAAAAGGTACGCGTACAAGAGCTTGGTAATCCGTAAGATTTTGTTCTACTTTCACTTGTTCCCAGTCTATGCTTTTATAAGTCTCAGCATTAGTCGCTGCAGTCTTTTGAGTAGCATCTTTTCTGTGAATCGTTAACTCCTGTTCATAATCAAACAGCATAACCCCCTCCTTTTTATTACTTTATGCGTAAAAATAAGACGAAGTACAAAAAGGGAGGGAAAATAGAGTCAATAAAAAAGAAGATGCGCTTAGCACGCATCTTCTTTTTATACTGAATGTTATGTTTGAATAGTCGAGTATTCTGTCTGAATTAGACAGCCTAGCACTTAGTATAACGATTGTTTACCAGTGTGCCTTTTGTAATCAAAACAAATCTTCCTTCTAAGGTGCTCAATACGTTTCTTGAAGTCGCTGTAAAACAATGCATGTGTACAGTCTCTCCTTTCTTGTATTGGCCTTACATAGAATGTATACCCTCGAAAAAATAATTGAAACCTAATTGGGAGATTTTTTCAAAAAATAATAATTCCATTATGGTTAGGCTCTTTTGTCACTATTTTTTCACCCAGTTGTCATTATCATCTTTTTTGTACTTCGTTTTCACCGCGTTCCAAGCAACTTTGTGAGCGGTAGCTTCTTCTTGGTATTCATCACTTGCTGAATTGAATGCTTCTTTATAAATTTCCTGAGCGTGATGAGGAAGATTATCTCTTACTCCATCCGGCAGTTCTTTTAATGAATTGTAAGGCATGATAGTATTCCTCCTTGAAAACATCTTTTACTACTGATTTACCTGTTTTCAAATAACATAAACATTTAATAAATATAGTCCCTATACAAGTCGGACTGAGTGACCTTTTTATAAGCGAGTCCGTGTTTTTTAGCAAGGGCTTTTACTTCATCTACACAGCTTTGAGCGCTTCTTGGGGACACGTAAATTTCATTGATAAGCTGATGTAAATTACATGTAAGGAGGTTACCATGCTCATGAGAAAACTCATACGATCTTTTTTCAAGGATATCCATTCGTTTTTGCCATTGATTTGCGGAAATACCTTGAATTTCGAATAGCTTTTGCAGTTTCCAAGCGTGTATACGACTTGCTACAATAACAAGCCTCAATTCATTTTCATGCTGATAGGATTTACGCTTGTAAAATAACGTGTCATATACAGAGTGACTGACCATTTCTTTTTGGAAGTCTATGTACTGCACTTTGCCAGAGAAGATTTTATAGCGTAAATCTTTAATACTGCACAATAAATTTTCATAGGTGGTTTTAATAGCTACGCCATCATTCCCCTTTAAATATAGATCCCACATTCCAGCGGCTTCGTAATCATTGATATGCCAGGATGAAACAGCAGAAAATTCATGGATTTTTCTTATATAGGTTCTAGAGGTACGGTTATGACGTTCGCCTTTTTTTCTTAACTCTTCTATGTTCCACATTGAAGAGCATCCTTCAAGGGGGTCCGAAAATGCATCAGGTTTTGCGAAAAAAAGCGCATTGGTTTCCAGTAAATCTTGAAAATCAGACAGCGGCATAAATCGCCACACCGTCGGATTATTGTGCAACTTATACCGTTCATCATAATCGTCATAGCTAGATTCGAATCTTTTGGCATATTCGTAAGCTTTATCTCTATAAGCTAAATCCATTGATTTTCCTCCTCTGAATGCATATTCATACTTGAATTATAGCACTTAATTGTTGTAATTTTCAAAATTATCCACCTGTATTAAGAGAGTTCTGTTATCAGAAAAGAAGACACGCCTCAACATCTACAGCGTGTCTTCTTATTTAATGAAATGAATGTTTTGCTTAACACTTTCACTTTCTGGCTGATTTAATTCCAATAAATAAATTTCATCCGCTCGAAAATCAGTATTCTTCATTTCTTTTTTTAAGGTACGAATAAAGGCAGCTGAACTTTTTCCGTAGGCTTCAAAATAATGAAACGTGTGTACAACAAATAGAATGGATGCTCCACTGTAATCTTTTTTGCTCTTTTTTTGGATGTTTTCTAGCACTTTTTCTATATACTCTTCTACAGAACCTTCCGTCTGGATACGGGGTAGAGCAAAATTTCCTGAATTCACCCTCTGTGCATCTTCAAATTCCAGTTTCCCATCTTTGTAAGAAGTAATTTCAATTCGTTTTTCAGTACCATCCGGCTGAAGAATTAATCCGTCGTATCCTTGACTTCCAATAATAAGCTTCAATTTTGAATTCCTCGGACAATAGGAAGATTGGCTGAAGCAATAAAGCGGATAAAACTCTTCAAAAAACTTTTTGAAACGCCCTTTTTTAAGTCGAGCTAATTTTATATATTCTCTGTTTTGATGAATCATTTGCTGCGTATGTTCAAAATACTGCTTCATTTCTTCTTGCGTCCTGTACACATCAAGATCTTTAAATAATTCATCCATCTTTTTCACCTTCAATCCCACCAACTAAAAAAGTCTTCTTACTTAGTAGATACATATTCATAAATGTGTGTGACAATTTTCTTTTTTTAAAGATATAGCTTTTTTAAAACAAAACGTGCACACTTTTCATTTTTTTGCATATCCTGTTATTCGTGCGTTCAATCATGAGCGTAAATTTCAGCCTTTAGTTGTAAAAGATGAACCGCAAAGTTACAGCTGATGGCGGATGATATGCGTCTGATTATTTCATAAACTATAACAAACAGAAAATTTAACAATAATTGAGGTGTTGAAAATGTTTGATAATGATTACGTAGTTAAAACCATTCACGATTTACATGTAAAACGTGCAGAAAGCAAATTAAAAGTCTTCTTAACTTATTTTTACCATAAAAAATAACATGTATTTATAGACGGTAATATATAGTCAGTTGTTAGTTGGAGTTTTTTATAGGAAGAAGAGTTTGATACAAATAAAAAGGAATAGTGGGTAATCCATTACTCCTTTTTTTACTATACTTGCAATTCCCGAATAAGTTCAGCAAGAATTTTAATGCTTCTATCGATATCTGGTAAAGAAGCATAGGCGTAAGAAAGCCGAAGATAACTGCCGGTTTCTTGTGCATAGATACTCCCAGAATTAAGCAATATTCCTCTTTTTAAAGCACGAGAGTATAAAGATTTCATTGAAATAGAAGGTTGAATATGCACCCATATAAAAAAACCTCCTTCAGGATTCGTCCATGTTGCTATATCTTCTGCATATGTTTCTAAAGCATTCAGCATAACTTTTCTTCTTGTTCGCAATTCCGTTCGTACCGTTTCCATATGCAGTTGATATAAGCCATTTTCAAACCATTCTGCTGCCACTCTTTGAGACAATGAGCTGGATCCATAATCTGTTTGCATTTTAATATCCGCCAAACGCTCAATGACTGGTTCTGGGCCGACTATCCATCCGATACGTAATCCCGGGCTTAATGTTTTAGAAAGACTGCTAACATATAACACGTGTCCATTTTTATCTAAAGCTTTTAATGGCGACGGAGGCTGTTTATTCAGCCATAATTCGCGGTATAAATCATCTTCAATAATAGGAAGCTGATGTTCCTCACATTCTTTCAGCAAATCGTAACGCCTTTTTTGGGACATTAATGTTCCCGTTGGGTTATGGAAACATGGATTTGTATATAAAATAGCTTGCCCTTCTTGAGGGTCGGCGCGTTTTATAGCTGTTACTTTTATTCCTTCCTCATCCATAGAAAGACCTTTGAGTTTCATTCCAGCTGATTGAAATACATGTAAAGAGTATAGATAAGAAGGTTTTTCTAGCAAAACCGAAGAGTTCTTTTGTAGCAGTCCAATTGAAATAAGCTGAAGAGCTTGAAGAGCGCCGGAAACAATTAAAATAGAATCTGGAGAAGATTCAATCCCCATTGTTTTCATATACGCACTTAACTCTTTTCGTAAAGGAAAATACCCCTTTGGTTCTTCGTATCCCAGAACCTCCATGTTTTTTGCTACTTTTTCCATAGCGTATTTCATTTTATCTTTAGGGAATATGTCAGGTGAAAGCTCTCCTTTGCTTAATTGAATAAGGTTTGAGTTAAATTCGGATTCATTAATATCTTGTACCATTGCTTGACTCGGACGATGCATACCTGATTTCACATGAACATTCCAATCGGGCGGAGTCGTAGCCAAAAGCGTCCATGTATTATTTATAACGATTGTTCCCTTTCCCATCTTACCTTCAATTAAACCGTCCGCTGTTAATTCCTCTAATGCCGTGATGACCGTACTTCGGTTAACATCGAACATAGAAGCAAGCTTTCGCTGACTAGGAATTTTACTTCCAATCGGCCATTCTCCACGCGCAATTTTCTCTTTCATAAAATCAATGATTTGCTTGTATTTTGGATAACTCGCACTGTTCTCTTGATTCATACATTTACTCCTGTTTTTAAAGTGGTTGGGTTAATTGCTTTTAAACTGGTTGAAGACATTTTATCAAATGTTTATTAACATGGGAACCGCAATAGATACTGGTTGGATTAAAAATGAAAAATGGAGATGAATAGACATGAAATTAACGTTTAGTCTGGTGTTCTTACATATACTGATGATTAGCTTATGGGCTTCAGCATTTCCAGTTATTCAAATAGGACTAGAATCGTTTTCTCCTCAGCACCTCGCTTTTGTTCGGTTAAGTATTGCTTCTTTAGTGCTGTTAGTTATTGCAATAGCCACACACATGCGCTTGCCTGATATAAAAGATATTCCATTTCTTTTAGCACTCGGTTTTTTAGGTTTTACCGTATATCACACGGCATTAAACATTGGGGAAAAAACGGTGAGTGCGGGTATTGCGAGTTTACTGGTCTCGACTACTCCTATTTTTTCTTCGCTTTTAGCTATTTTTCTTTTTCAGGAGGAGTTCGGAAAAAGAAAATGGGTTGGATCTGCAGTAAGCTTTGCAGGTGTTGCACTTTTAACCTTCAGCAAAGAGAATTTTGTACACTCAGTTAATGGAATCTTACTGATTCTGCTAGCTGCCCTTGCAGAAAGCATCTATATAGTATGTCAAAAAAATTTATTGAAAAAGTATGGTTTCCTTTCTTTTGTGACGTACAGTATTTGGGGAGCTACAATTTCTATGCTTGTTTTTTTACCTGGGTTAGAAACGGAACTTGCACATATCTCTGTCAGATCAGCAATAAGCGTGATATATTTAGGATTATTTCCAACCGTTATTCCCTATATGGTACTCGCTTATCTGACATCGCGTATAGGTTCTGCTGAGGCTGCCATTTCTCTTTACTTAACTCCTGCGCTGTCCTTTTTCTTAGCGTGGCTGCTTTTAAAAGATATCCCGAGTGCAGCTTCCATTGTTGGAAGCATCATTACGTTATGCGGCGTGTTGCTTACACATAGTAAAAGAAAAGTAGTGGTAAAAGAGACAAAGTTCACAATGCAAAGGTAATGTGTATGTTTTAAGGAATTCTCTTAGATGCTATGTGTTTTATTTATATATTTTATTTAGAACATACTTTAATTTCTTCTTTTTGCAGTTTAATTAATAATTAATAAAAAAGCGCCTTTCTTTAATCTTGGTTTAAGATTTAAAGAAAGGCGCTGCTTTTTTATGTAGTTTCTAATTCTGCTTTTATTTTCCCAGCCACTGCGTGAGTCAGCTGCTGAAGATCGTAAATCTCTTCTCCTGAAAGTACTACATGTCCGTTTAAAACATGGTTATGTTTATATACTCGATACGTCACTTCAATACTTTTTATCGCACGCTCTACTTCGTCATTCACCATAATGCTTTCGTAGTGGTAGGACAGTGTTTCAATTCGAATCTGCGTATTTTTCATATTCATTCACCCTCCATGAGCTGTTGACTAAAAATATGACTGCTACAGGTGAACTATACATAGAATCTTTTTGGTTACCACTTCTTTTATTATTTAGAACATATTTTAATTACTTAATTGATGTCTGCTATCTTTTTTATTAAATCCCAAGACAAAATCCCACTCCGAAGAGCGGGGTTTTATTGTTTATAATACCAGCCTTTTTTATCTAAAAACTGCTTAACTTTTACAAAATCTAGTCCAGCTGCTGTGATTTTAGCTGATGGATTACCTATTGTATGTACATGTAATTCACTGTCAATTCCTTCATTTTTTAAGAAAGCACGAAATTCCGCTTCCATGTCTTTACTTAATCCACCTGTTTTAATTGTAACTGAGATAGGTTCTACATCTTTTATTTGCACAAATCCACCTGGCACAGCCCATGCTGCATACGTATAGCCATATACGCTAAATATCGTATCTTTTTTTATAGTTCTGAAATTCTCTGTTACATTCGCATACTTATAGACCTCAATATCCTTCTTCGCCTTTACTTGGAAAGAATATTTATCTCCCAGTGAAGTAACCTTCGGTAATGATTCTTCTATAGGATTACTTATACCTTTAAGCAATTCCATCATTTTAGCCAATGTTCTTTCATCAGCTTTTCCAGTTGACGTTAATCCATACTTTTCTTGAAAAGCTTTAACAGCTGCAGTAGTTTCATTTCCATATTGACCATCGGTTCCGTGTTGAGAAAGGTCAAATCCTAATTTAGTTAAATTTTGCTGCAGTTCTTTTACAGCTAGTCCGCTATCACCTTGCTGTAATTGTGCTGATGGCTTATTATTTTCCACCACCGTAACACCTGTATTAATACTATTAAAGAAATCGAGATCCATTTCGTTAATATCAACATTTCCGTTAATTCCTTTTACCTTTCCTTGATCTGTATATTGGAACATAGCCCATCTATTCCAAATCGCTGTATTCCCCGGATTAGCAAACCCCTTAGAACGGTTACTTCCACTGTACCGGGCTACCCATAGCGGATATTTTGCTACAGCGCTTGTAAAGTTGGATTTAATAAAACTATATCCCGTGTAAAGAATAGGTGTGATGCTTGTTTTCTTTTCAATATACTCCATCCACCTAACTGCAAAGGCTGTGACCTGCGCTTTTGTTTTCCCTTTGTTTTCTTCCAAATCTAAGCAATGAGGCAAATCAACCTTCATGCTGCCCAACTTATTTAAAAAGAAATTAACTTCTGCAATAGGATCATTATCAGCATGAGCAAAGTGATAAAAGCCTACACGTAGACCTGCATTTTTTGCTCCTATATAATTATCATATGATTTTTTATCTAAGAAGGTTGTGCCTTCTGTTAATTTAATATACGCGCCTTTTACACCATCCGACGCCACTTTTGCCCAATCAAATGTTCCGTTGTGATGAGAAACATCAATGACCTTAATATTTTGATTATTACGGTTTTGCATTGCTATCACTCCTTCATACAAACTATGAATAAAAAAGGAAATGGCAACTGATACAGGCCTATTAAATAGCTATTAGGCTTTATAAAAAACCGTACAATAACAAGGGCTTTTAATAGCCTTACCTTATTATGAGAAATGAATTTGCGCAATTTTATAAAGTGAGGAGAGCTATATTCGTTTATACTAATAATATGAAGATATACTGTATAAAAAAAGCGGAGGAATATGATGTCTTTAATAAAAGAAGCACGTAGATATGCAGAACACGCTCATAGCGGCCAAATGCGCAAGCTGTCCGATACACCTTATATTGTTCACCCTATTAACGTAGGTAATATTTTAGAAAAAGCGGGTTTTAGTGAAGAAGTAATTGCAGCAGCTTATCTGCATGATGCTGTAGAAGATACAAGTGTAACACTCGAAGAAATTGTACAAAGATTTGGTTTAGAGGTAGCGGGGATTGTTGAAGCTCATACAGAAAACAAATCAAAAAGCTGGGAAGAACGTAAACAGCATACAATTCAAATTGTGAAAACTGGTTCTCTTGAAGTGAAATCTTTAATTGTAGCAGATAAATTAGACAATTTACGGTCTTTAAAAGAAAGCTACGATCAGCAAGGAGATACGATTTGGAATAGCTTTAAAAGAGGATTCGAAAAGCAGAAATGGTACTACGAATCCATCAGCAAATACGCTGCAAAAGGATTGGAACCAAGCCAAATTCCAAGCTTTTTTTATACGTACAAACAAGAAGTAAATGATTTTTTTAGAAGTTAATATTCATATGAAGAAATTAGAAAACACTGAAAATAACTATTGCGAACGCGCGGCATACGTATTAAAATATAGTAGAGTCAACACGCAATAAAGGCTCTACATAATCGGGACTGTAGTTCAGTGGGAGAATACTTGTCTGGCAGACAAGGGGTCGTGGGTTCGAATCCCATCAGTTCCATAAAACCAGTCGTATCAAGAGTTTAAAATACTTTAAAACTCTGCAGGATGGAATGGTTGCAATACTATTTCATCTGACCTCTTCATGATTTCCATGAAGAGGTTTTTTATTTTCTTTTTACGATTGATCCTCATGATTTTTATGATTATTCTTTTCACTGCTCCTGCTGACAATTTCTCTAAGTTCGCCCTCGTCGCCTTTTGCATTGATGATTTCAAAAAGCTGATTCAGCCCTTCACTTGTTTCATCGTTTGGTTCTTTGCCCATTCTATCCCCTCCTTTTGCTTCTAGGATGCCCATTTTTTTCACATTGTTTCATGTAAAAAGCAATTCATCAATATTAATCGGCCGTAAAAGTATACCTTTACGGCCCTTGTGCAATTACTGGTTATACAGATATACTCAATCCATTCTTTAACTTTTGCAGCATTTTGTAGGGTTTCTAATACTCATCTATAATGAAATGATCATCACAAACTTCGTTAAAATCGCTCTCGTCGTGGAGATCTACTTCTTTATCTTTAGATATCTCGGTTTCTTGTGTAAATAGTTTAAAAAGCTTGTTTAGCATTATTCCACCTCATATCTTTCATTAATACATTCAGTATGATTAATTTATATGAAGCCAGTATGAATTGAAACTTAAGATAATGTGAATTTAGACATTAACGTGAGATGTTAAGGATGCTTACCCTTACCTGGACAAAAAGGTTACTTCATTCTACAAAGAGGTGATGAGTATATCAGCTGTATTTGGCATTCGTTCTATAACAGTCGTCTTTTTGCTTCCTCCCTGCTGCTATATAAAAAATACGGCATTCGTTTTTTATACAGTGTTAATCGATTTACTATTGTACTAGGTGGCTTAGTTTTATGTATTATCGCTTTAATCCTTGAGTCCTCAACATCCTTAAATACCATTCAAATCGCTTGTTTAGTCGGAATCATACTTTTGCTTGCTTTGTTTTTCTTTGGTTATATCCCACAATCGAACGAAAAAACGCAAGCTATAAAAAAGAACTTTGTATGCTGCTGCAAAGTTCTTTTCATAAACGCTTACTGTTTGTTAAGAACTGTACTAAATATGAAATAGCTCATACACTTCTCATACAATCGCTAAGACCTATTCAGTTAACAGTCCTTCTTACGTTTTTTTCAAAACATCTATATGCAATTTCAGCTTTAATTTCTTTATTTCCCGGAGAAACTAGAAAAATAACGTAGGAACCGTTGTTTGAAAAGATAAATTTACCGTCTTCATCACTTACTAATGTCCTCGTCGGCTGCTGGTATATAAACGGATTGTTTTGTAATTTTATATTCCAATGCTTTTTTAATATTTCTACTATCACTTCTTAAAGTAGTAATCACCTATTCTTTTGTGGTCATAAAATGAAGAATTCTTACCTTTTTTTCACAATATTCAACAATTTTATAACAGGTTGTGAGGATATCATGTCTAGACAGTTCTATTTCATCAAATACAAACTTTGAAAGCTGCTTCTGCAGAACCTCCAACTTTTTGCTGTCTTCTTCATCGATCCATAGTCCTTCCGTAATACACACATCTGCTAGTTTGTTAATAGATTGAGCCGTCCAGTTTAAGCCGGCTGAAGAAACGGTTTTTGTAAGTAAATCATTTTTTATAGCTAGAATAACTTGACACACATGGGTATAGGCATCAACTTTCTTTTGGATAAATGCTTTGCGAAGCTCTTGTTTGTATTGCTCTTTCGACATCACTATAGCTACGACAGACGTAATGAATGTTCCTGCCAGCGCGATGAGCGACCCTATCAAAATTCCTATCAGTTCTCCTGACAAAACGTTCACCTCTTTAAAGGTATTTCTATATGCTATGAGAATAAAGGAAATGATATGAGGTAAACACCATGTAAAAACAGCCCTAACTTAGAAAAGTTAGGGCTGAAACACTAAAATATGATGGGAACCAAATTAGATAATACGACTTGTAATAATTCCTTCAATTTGACCAATTTTTTCTTCTAGCTCAGGCACAATCTCGTCACTTACTTGATTGTCAATATCGATCATTGTATACGCATATTCACCGCGGCTTCTGTTCACCATATCTGCGATGTTTAAATTGTAGTTTGAGAATACTTGCGTAAGTTGTCCTACCATATTCGGCACGTTGTGATGGAAAGCAGCTACGCGTTTTTTCCCAGTGTAAGGAAGAGATGCATTCGGGAAGTTCACTGAGTTTTTAACGTTTCCTGTTTCCAAGAAATTTTTCACTTGACGTGCTGCCATTACCGCGCAGTTTTCTTCTGATTCTTGAGTTGATGCCCCTAAATGAGGAATTGGCACAACATTTTTCATGTTCAAGACATTTTGATTTGGGAAATCTGTAATGTATCGGCCAACTTTTCCACTTTCAAGAGCAGCTTTCATATCTTCTTCGTTTACAAGCTCACCGCGTGAGAAGTTCAAGATATGAACATCTGGTTTCATGATGCTAAACGTTTCTTTATTGAAAACACCTTTTGTATCGTCCGTTAATGGAACGTGAACCGTAATATAGTCAGATGCTGCAAATAGTTCTTCTAGAGACATTGCACGCTGTACGTTGCGAGACAAATTCCAAGCTGTATTAACAGAAATGAATGGATCAAAACCAATTACGTCCATATCTAAATCAAGCGCATCGTTTGCTACAAGAGCACCAATTGCACCTAAACCAATAACGCCTAACGTTTTACCTTTGATTTCTTTTCCAACAAACTGTTTTTTGCCTGCTTCAACTAACTTAGGAATTTGATCACCTTGGCCGTCTAATCCTTTTGTCCATTCAACTCCAGCAAATAAGTTACGAGAAGAAGCCATAATTGTAGTTAAAACCATTTCTTTTACTGCGTTTGCATTAGCTCCTGGCGTATTAAATACAACGATACCTTGCTCCGTGCAAGCGTCCACTGGTATATTATTAACCCCTGCTCCAGCTCGTGCAATAGCTTTTAAATTTTGGTCAAATGCCATGCTGTGCATGTTAAAGCTACGCACGACAATCGCATCTGGGTTTTCGCTGTCATTGTCAATTTGATAACCTTCTTGATTAAAAACATTTAGACCTTTTTGTGCAATGTTGTTTAATGTTTTGATTGTTTGTACTTTTTCCAATGTTAATGTGCTCATTTTGTACTCTCCTCTGATTATCATCGTAGTTTTACATGTTTTTACCTTTGAATAAAGGAACTTCGTTTTTAATTTTTTTAAAAGTCTGGTTTTTTAGCCTACATGTCTGGTAACTTCTATATCCTCTCCCCCTAAACAGAAAGAGGTAAGAGATATGTATTAATCCCTTACCTCTGCCCAGGCGAACGGCTACGTCACTATATGCTTCCTCACGGTTATCCGCGTTTCGCCAGTCACACATAGTCTTTGAAATTAAGTATATTCTAGCAAACTCTTTCAGAACGTTCAACCTTTTTTTAAAAGTTTGCTTTTTTCAGTCTAATTTTTAATCTCTTTAGTGAATCTCCTAATATATTGACAAATGTCCTAATACATGTTAAATAAGAAGAGTGATTAGCACTCTATCCACTGAAGTGCTAATTGTTTTACAAGCCCTATTTGGAAAGGAGAACTTCTTATGTCAAAAAAAGAATTCAAAGCCGAATCAAAGCGATTATTAGAGATGATGATTAATTCCATCTATTCTCAAAAAGAAGTATTTTTGAGAGAACTTCTATCAAATTCAAGCGATGCAATCGATAAAATTTATTACAAAGCTTTAACAGACGACTCCTTGCGTTTTAACAAAGAAAGCTATTACATAAAAGTAACACCAGATAAAACTAACCGTATCTTAACCATTACGGATACTGGGATTGGCATGACGCAAGAAGAGCTTGAAAGCAGCTTGGGCACAATTGCGCGAAGCGGTTCCCTTGCGTTTAAAAACGAAAATGAAACAAAGGACGGGCACACGATTATCGGCCAATTCGGCGTTGGGTTTTACGCAGCGTTTATGGTGGCAGATGTCGTAACGGTGATTAGTAAAGCGTTAGGCAGCGGTGAAGCCTATAAATGGGAATCTACTGGTGCCGATGGTTATACAATCGAACCTTGCGAAAAAGAAACGGTTGGGACTCAAATCATTTTAAAAATTAAAGAAAATACAGAAGATGAAACATATGATGAGTATCTAGAAGAGTATCGTTTAAAAGAGATCATTAAAAAGTATTCAGACTTTATCCGCTACCCGATTAAAATGGACATAACGGAAAAACTTCCTAAAGAAGGTTCTGATAACGAGCTAGAAGATTATACAGAAGAGCAAGTTATCAACAGTATGGTACCGATCTGGAAGAAAAACAAAAATGAATTGACTTCAGAAGACTATGAGCAGTTTTATTCAGAAAAGCGCTACGGATTTGATAAACCGCTCACTCACCTTCATATTAATGTGGATGGAACGATTCGCTACAATGCCATTTTATTTATTCCAGAAAATAGTCCGTTTGACTACTACTCAAAAGAATTTGAAAAAGGGCTTGAACTGTATTCAAACGGCGTCTTAATTATGAATAAATGTGCAGACCTTCTTCCAGATTACTTTAGCTTTGTAAAAGGTATGGTAGATTCTGAAGATTTATCTCTTAATATTTCACGTGAAATTTTGCAGCAAGACCGCCAGCTTCAGCTGATTGCCAAAAACATCGGCAAGAAAATCAAAAATGAATTAAAAAGCTTGCTTAAAAACGAACGTGAAAAGTTCGAGAAGTTTTATAAATCATTTGGCCGCCAGCTGAAGTACGGCGTTTACAGTGACTTTGGCAGCAACAAAGACGTATTAAAAGACCTGCTTTTATTCTATTCTTCTACAGAGAAAAAGCTCGTAACACTAGATGAGTATGTATCGCGCATGCCTGAGGATCAAAAGTATATCTATTATGCATCAGGCGAATCGTACGACCGAATTGAAAAACTTCCTCAAGCAGAATTGGTTGCAGATAAAGGGTACGAAATTCTGTATTTTACAGAAGATATCGATGAATTTGCCATTAAAATGTTAATGACGTACGAAGAAAAAGAATTTAAATCTGTTTCAAGCAGTAACTTAGGGATTGAAGCAGAAGAAGAACAGATCAATGAGTCTGAGGAAAGAGAAAATAAAGAGCTATTTGACTATATGAAAAAAGCTTTGGCGGGAAAAGTAGGAGATGTGCGCGCGTCTAAACGTTTAAAAACACATCCCGTTTGCTTATCAGCTGATGGTGAAGTAACGATTGAAATGGAGAAAATTTTAAGTGCTATGCCTGATAATCAGCATGTAAAAGCAGAGAAAGTGTTAGAAATTAACGTAAATCATGATGTATTCGCTTCTTTAAAAGATGCATTTGAAAGTGATAAAGGGAAATTAGACCTTTATACAAATTTATTATATAACCAAGCTCTTCTAATTGAAGGCTTATCTATTAGTGATCCCGTTGAATTCACAAATGATATTTGTAAAATCATGATATAAAAATCAGGCGCAGAATCATTCTGCGCCTGATTATATGTATGGCATAATAAAAGTAGTTATATAGTAAGAAGCGATAAAAATGGGTAGGGGCAGTTCTTCTGTTACTCTTATTGAGTGTTTGCCTTCTTTAAAATGAAAAAGGTCTGTTTTAAACTCTGCGACTTTTTCTCTTTTTTGATTAAAAATACACGCTTCCTCTACGGCTTCATGACTGCTTAACATGTAGACGTTATTTCCCCATCTAATTTCTTGTTGTCCTTCGTTTTTAATTATTCCTTTACCTAATAGATCCCCCACTGTTTTTCCATTTTATTTTATCACCCACCGGTGTTTTTTCACGTGATCAATAAGCACCGTTCTTCCTTCCCATTGAACTTGTAAATGTACCTTTAAGCCGCAGGAAAAGATAGGAAACCAAGAAATAGAATCTAAAACTGGAAGTCCATCACGAGTTAAAAATCAATACTTTTAGTCCACATATTTTTATGCATTCTCTTAAGTTGTCCGACGTTTTCTCCATTTTCATTTGTAACTGCTACGGTCTTCCCCGCTGATTTAAAATAGGGAAGATAAAAAATATATTCTTGCATATAAGCCTCCAAAGATTCTGCACTTCATATTAACAGCGTGTACATAGTTATGTTTCTATCTTTCATATATTTCGTTTTTTTCTTTTGATTTCTTCCTTTGTTTAAATTGGCTTTGATTTTCTTTTAAATGCTTTAGTAAAGCAACAATCAAGAAACTAACAATCACAAGAAGAAGCCAAGAGCTAATTTTACTTATATGAACCATTGTCCACTGCTGCTGTTGATCTGGATACTGCCATGCCCCGAAAAATGTTGCGATATTTTCAGCGATCCAAATGAAAAAGCCAATCAGTACAAAAGACAGTGCTACAGGCATGCGATATGTACGTTTGTTAACCGTAAAATATACAAAAGTTCGATAAAAAATAAGTAAAGTAAAAAGTTTTAAAAACCAGCGGAAGTCGTAAATAAAATGATGCGTGAAAAAATTAAGATAAATAGCCATACTTAGTATACTGACGATCCACGTAGAAGGCCAATTCGTAAGCTTTAATTCAAGCCTTCTCCACACTTGGCACATGTAGCTAGCTACACTAGCATACATAAATCCGCTGTACAGCGGAACACCCCAGACTTTAGTGAAAGCTTTTTCTGGATAGCTCCATGATCCCATATGAACTTTGTAGAGTTCTAACGCTAGTCCAATTAAATGAAATACTGCGATGACTTTTACTTCATCAAGCGTTTCTCGTTTAAACATCACCATTAAAACTTGAGTTCCTAGACAGACTAATAAAATAAGGTCATATCTGGAAATAAACGGTACTTCAATTATTTTTGTCATGGCCAATGTAAGAAAAATGATAACAGGAAAAACACAAGATTTTGCTTGTTCTAAACCAAAATAGATTAATTGCTTCATTGTAACATCCTATCTTTATGGTATTCCTTAGTATTTTCACAGAAATGATTCCCTGAAAATTATTGCAGATTTTTCAAATTTATTCAATAAGCATCTCCGCTGTTTTTGTAACTAAACTATCATACCCAGCGGAGATTCGTTTTCTCCGTTAACTTTTCAAAAAATCGGTTACTCTCTGTACATAGCGCTCTTTATCATAAGATAAGTACAGATAACTGGTTAACTGTACAGGCTCCCCAAAGAAAAAACGTTCATACAGCGTTTCTCTTGTGCCAAACGGACTCATAGTTAAATCCCACGCTAGTCGAAAAAGCTTAATTCGATCTTCTGCCCCTCTTGTTTTAGCTTGCAAATAACGCGTAATATCTTCTTTAACCAATGAGCGGCACGTATTTTCTGTTGGTATTGCCATTAGTCCGCTTGCACCTAAAAGCTGGATAATCTCTGTAAAGGTAGGATATGTTTTTGAAAATATATTTGCGGCAATACGAAGTGTAGTTTCATTCGGACGCATGTATCCCCATGGATCAATCTCCGCTTCTTCTTCTGCTTTCATCACGAGGGCTTTCATCGTTTCTAACGCAATAATAAGCTCCGTTGCTTTTTCTCGCACATGCGGATAGTCCGTAATGTTAATGGTCTCAATCAGAGATTGTACAATCCCTAATACAAACTCTGTTTTGACAATTCTCCTTGAACTTACTTGATGCAGAGCAAAAGCTGAGAAGGAACTAGAAGAAAGAAATGTATTTGATACGTCTACATTTTCATAGAAAAACACGCGGTTCCACGGTACTAATACATGGTCAAAGACAACAATTGTATCCATTTCTTCAAATCTAGAACTTAATGGATAATCAAACGTCGAATCTTTTCCTGCAAATGATTCTCTACAAATAAATTTAATTCCTTTTGTATTACTTGGAATCGAAAAAGCAAATCCTTTTTCTTTTCCTTGAATGCCCCCTGAAGACAGTACGAGTAGCTCATCCGTCATTCCACCCTGTGTAGCAAGCAGTTTCGCGCCTTGGATAACGATTCCCTCATTGTTTTTATCAACTATTTTTGCTGCTATCGGTTCGTCGTTTTGCTCGTAATAAAATTGGATTCGATTGACTTGAGGATCGATGAATGTATGAGTGAGCGATAAGTCGTGCTCTCTCACATATTCATAATAAGAAATGATGTTTTCAGGAAAGCAATTTTCTGTTCCTCTCAGGAGTTCTGCAGAGGATGCAAAAGCCATCAATACGGTATTCATATAATCTGGACTTCTTCCCATCATACCATGGGTTAATTGCGCCCATTGCTGAGTCATCTCTCGTCTTTTTTTTAACTCTTCTTTTGTTTTAGGCTGTAAATAAGATGTACCAACGAATTTCTTAGAAGCCGGAGATTGGTATGTCATGATATCTTTGATTTTTTTATCATGCTGAAGATCATAAAGCTTAGCTTGACTGTTAATGGCTCCTTTAAAAGCCGGATGTTCTGATATATCGCCTGTTACGAGCTTGCCATCAACCCATACATTTGCTTTTAATTGATTAATTCTCTCTACGTATTGCTTCCCATTAATTGCTGACATACTCCCACTCCCAGACTTTCGATGAATATTTTCACCTATTGCATTTTTATCATATTACGATGTCTTTTCCATGTTTCCTTCATACATCACAGCTTTGAGCATAAAAAAAGAAGGTCACAGTCACCTTCTTTTTTTGATTTATTTATATTGAATATCATTTCTTAGGGATTCAACTTTACTTAATGCTTGGTCAATATCAGACTCTTCAACATTAAAGTGAGCAAGTGCATCGTGAAGGTGCTTAGCAATTGCATTAAAATGTTCGGGTTGAATATTCATATTTGTATGTGCTTTGGCCATCGACTTTCCTGAATATTGATTCGGGCCACCTAAGGCAAAACTTATAAACTTGGCTTGATGTCGACGCTGTTTATCCATGTCCGTATGCTCGAAAAAGTGACTGACCGTTTCGTCTTTTAATACGAGTTCAGAATAAAAATAATCAACTACTTTTTCAATAGCTTCTTGTCCGCCCACTTTTTCATACAATGTTTGTTCCAAAACAATTCCTCCTTTTGTACCTTTCCCCATTATTACCCAACAGAAGTGTTCATATTCTTTAAAAGGCTTCTTTATGGAAATTCGTTGCCCACATATTTTATTCCTCTTCCACATAAAGAATAAAATGTAAAGAAGTGAACACAATGTAAAGGAATTGTAGAAGCTGCATGTAAAATCTCTCGTTACTGGTCTTTAGGAATCATTACATTTTGATAAGCGCTTATCTAATATACGTAAGTATAAGCCGGCACGCCTTTTACTCCTACTCGGCATGAAAAAAGAGAGCCGGCAGCTTCTTCGTATTTTTCTTCTTCTTTAGCTGTGGTGATAAATAAGGTTTGTAAATCGTCTCCTCCAAATGTACAGCAGGTTACATTGGAAACAGGAAGATGAATAGATTCTATAATTTCTCCTTTATCTGGATCTACACAAATAACTTTGGAACCTCCCCAAAGCGCTACCCATAATCGGTCGTGTTCATCAATTGTCATTCCATCAGGAAACCCGTCCATATCTGAAAGGTCAATCACCACTTTTTCATCTTCGAGCCTTGTTGTTTCTTTCGAAAATGAATAAGACATAATTTTATTTTTCGGTGAATCGACTAGAAAGAATTTGTCTCCTGTTCGATTCCAAGCTAGCCCGTTTGACACGCTTAATCCTTCTTTAGCACTCTTAATTACACCTTTTTCATCTACTACGTACAGCTGGGCTTTTCCTTCTTCATCTTCTTCACTCATCGTTCCAATCCAAAAGCGATTATATGGATCACATTTCCCGTCATTAAAACGCATGGTTTTTTCAAGAGTATCTAAACGGATATACTCTTCATGATTCTTTTTGTTTTTATCAACCAAAAGCAGCTGATTATGGGTGGAGACAATCAATTTTGAATGATTGGTTTTAGAAACGCTTGTAACGACTGAAGGAAGAGTAATATCTTCTAAGGTTGTCGTTTTTGGATCGTACGTAAGAAGCTTTTTATCTAAGATGTCTACTAGTACTAATTTTTGATTTTCTTCATCCCATAGGGGTCCTTCAAGCAAACGGCCATCGTACTTTTTTTCAATTTTTGCTTCCATTTTTAAGCTCCTTTTTCGTTTTTATGTACAACCATTTTTTTATAATCGCTTTCTCAAAAAAATATTCTTTTAAACAAATTAAAAAAGCTAGGAATATCTTTCCTTTTTCATAAATACCCGTTGTATGACATTCTTTAAACACCAGGTTCTAAGAGAATCTTTTCATAAAAAAAGCAGCACGCTTTGTATAGCGTGCTGCTTTTTTTATTATAAAGTTACGTGTTCTTTTTCAAGCTCTTTAACACGTGCTGCAAACTCTTCTTCTGTTAAACCGTGTTCTTTTACATAGCGGTTACGAGGGCTCACTCGGCATTCATGTGAACAAGCGCGTAAATATTTGTGTTCATTTTCTTCAGAAGCTAAGATTTTCTTATTGCATTCTGGATTTGCGCAGTTAACATAGCGTTCACAAGGCTCGCCGGTAAAGTGGTCTTTTCCGACAATCACATGCTCTTTTTGGTTAACTGGTACGCTGATGCGCTCATCAAATACATAGCACTGACCGTCCCATAGTTCACCTTGTACTTCAGGATCTTTTCCGTATGTTACAATACCTCCGTGAAGCTGGCTTACATCTTCGAAACCTTCTTCAAGAAGCCATCCAGAGAATTTTTCACAGCGAATACCGCCTGTGCAGTACGTTAAGATTTTTTTATCTTCAAACTGATCTTTGTTGTCGCGAATCCATTCAGGAAGCTCACGGAAGTTTCGAATATCCGGACGAACAGCTCCTCGGAAGTGACCTAAATCGTATTCATAATCGTTTCTTGCATCAATTACGACCGTATTCTCATCTTGCATCGCTTCATAAAATTCTTTTGGGCTTAAGTAATTACCCGTTACGCGAAGAGGATTCACATCTTCTTCTAGTCGAAGAGTTACTAATTCTTTGCGGTGACGCACGTGCATTTTTTTGAACGCATGTTCATCTGCTTCGTCTATTTTAAATACAATACCTTCAAAACGAGGATCATTTTTCATCGTTTCCATGTATTTATCTGTTTGTTCAACTGTTCCTGATACCGTTCCATTGATCCCTTCAGCCGCAATTAAAATGCGTCCTTTCAATTCAAGCTCTTTACAAAATGCCAAGTGCTGAGCTGTGAACTCTTCAGGATTTTCAATTGGTGTGTACAAATAATATAGTAGTACTTGATATGGTTTTCTTTCAGTCATGTTGCTTCTTCCACCTATCTGTTTATATTTGCAAGATATAATGCATGTAGGTCGGTTATTGTGAACCGAATTGATGGTAACAATTCATTACTTAAAGGTACATTACGACAAAAACAACATCCTTTTTATAAGGATGCTTCTATCTAAAAAGTATTACAGTGAATGATTGTTTCAAAAACATACAGTATTTAAGCCTGTAATAGTATAACATATCAAAGCGTTCACTTCTAGGATTTGTTCTTCAATAAAAATTTTATTGACTCGATACGTTCTACATGAATTTTCCCGCGCATACATGATGAGATATAAATCTTTGAGGTGGGGGGCGAAAATGATGCCTTTTTATACATTAAAAGACGGTGCAACTTTGTACTATGAACAACAAGGGGAAGGAACACCTATTATTTTCATTCACGGAGTTTGGATGAGCAGTCGTTTTTTTCATAACCAGCTTTCTTTTTTTTCAAAACAGTATCTAACTATTCTTTTGGATTTAAGAGGACATGGAAATTCAAGTCATACTCCATATGGCCATACAATTTCCACTTATGCTCGTGATGTGCATGAGTTTATAACCACTCATCAATTAAAAGACGTCATATTAGTAGGCTGGTCGATGGGTGCTTTTGTTGTGTGGGAATATTTGAAACAATTTGGTCAAGAAAATGTAAAAGGGAATATTATTGTAGATGAAATGGCTTCAGACTTTAAATGGCCCGACTTTCCGATCGGTGCATTTGATTTACCTGCGCTTATTTCGCTTATGCAGGGTATTCAGCTTGATCGATCAAGTACATTAAAAAATTTTATTCCGCTTATGTTTAAGGATGAATTAACTGAAGAAGATAAACATTGGATTATGAAAGAAGTAACGAAAATGCCTGAGTCAATAGCCAGTGCTATTTTGTTTGATCAATCCATTGTGGACTATCGAGATTTTCTCTCGTTTATTACAATCCCTACCTTACTGTGCTTTGGAAAAGAAGAAAAACTCATTCCGGTAGCAGCTGGAAGACATATTCAAAAGCTGGTTTCAGGTTCTGTACTTGAAGTTTTTGAGAACAGCTGCCACTGCCCTTTTCTCGAAGAAAGCGATCGGTTTAACAAAGTTGTGATCGACTTTATCGAACATATCTAATTTACAAGCTTAAAGAAGCAGCGCTTTACCTCCGCTGCTTCTTTAAATGAAACCTTTTATGCGTTTATGTATTACTATACTTAGGGTAATAAAATCTCGCGTCCGTCATAGGCAAAGCTTACGTTTTCATCTGAGAGCATCTCGGCGTGCTTTCGGATATCGATATTATGTGATAAATGAGTAAACACCATGGTTTTTGCCTGTAGCTTCGCTTTGATCTCCATTGCCTCTGTCACGTCATATACGGATCTTTTTTCTTTTTGAAGATATTCTTTCCAGAAAGATGTACCAAATATCAGTAAATCTAAGTGGTAAAAAGGCTGCCACTGTTCTTTTGTCACGTTAAAAGAATCGGATACATACGCCCAGCGTTCGCCTTGTTTTTGATGAACCACAATGCCGTAGGAATGACCGTTAAATCCGTGATTAACTTTATGAAACGTAATGGTTGTTTCTCTACTATGCCATTTTAACGTTCCTTTAAAGGTAAGCCCTTTTCTTTTTGCGAGATAAGGAAATCTTTCGGTTAACTCGCTGATGACTTCAGGCGCTCCTACGACTTCTGTATTTACATTATTCCAATAGCATAAATCAGCTAAATCTCCTAAACCAGCCACATGGTCATTGTGAGGATGAGTAATAAAAACGGTAGAAGGGATTTTTTTGTTATTGTATAAATGAAATTGATGTTTAAAATCAGGTGATACGTCAATCAAAAACACGTTACCGTCCATTGTAAACTGTGCACTAGGCCTTGTGCGCTGATTTAATTGATCTTTTTGTGTACATACTTTACAGTCACATAATAATCGAGGCACTCCTTGAGCATCGCTCGTCCCGTAAAATAAAAGCTTGTTCATTGCTCTGTTTCCCCCTTTTTTCTTCTAAAGGTCTATCTTTTCATTTCAAGAAATGTCCTATGTTGTTCTGCATCTTTCTTTTATTTGTCCTTCTAGAATAAAACCAGCTTTTATGTAAAACAGCCAGTCTTTTTAACGACTGGCTTTGCTATATTCCCTATAAAAAACGTTTTTATGCTTTTTCTATTGATTTCCTTCTTCATCTCTTTCAACAATATGCTGAAGAATAGATAATTTGTTCGTCCAAAATTGCTCGTAGTAAGAAAGCCAATCTTGTACTTCTTTTAAAGGCTCTGGCTGAAGATAATACACTTTTTCTCTGCCTTTTTTCTGTCCATGGACTAAGTCTGCTTCTGAAAGTATATGAAGATGCTTGACAATAGCGGTACGGCTTATTGAAAAATGAGACGTTATTTCTGAAATAGGCAATTCTTTTTCAGAAAGCAGCTCAAGTACTTTTCTTCGAGTAGGATCAGCAATGGCTTGAAAGATATCATGCTTGGGAGCTGATGAAGTCATTTAGTTTTCAACAATCTTTCGAAGTTTTTCATTTACGAGACTAATCCACCCGTAGCTCATTCTATCTCGTACTACTGAACTCTTTTCGTTTGCTTTTTCAAGAAGTGTTTCAGCTTCTTTCCACCCGCTATGAATAAGTGTAAATTCAGTTTGATTACCCATTTCTTTTAAGGTAAACGAAACGACCCATCCATCCGTATCCCAAGAGAAAGAAAGATAGTTTGGTGCATCTATTTCTAACACTTTACACGGAGATGGTCCAAAAGGCGATTGTAAATGAAATTCATATCCTACCTGAGGCTGAAAATCATTAGGCATGAACCATTGTTGGAGCCCTTCTGCAGTTGCTACTTTATCCCAAACTTTTTGAATCGGCGCGTTAAATATTATCGTCTGTTTTACATCTTCTACTACACTTTTATCATTCATCGTTATCTTCATTCTCCTTTTTAAAAAATAACACCAAAAAGTTTTATATAAAAATAATATAACACCTTTTGGTTTCATGTCAATTCCTCTTTTGAAAAATAAAATCCTTCAATACATTTCCGTTCTTTGATAAAGAGATTTGTTATAATGCTGAATGAGTGCATTTTGTTATATTTCAAATATATCTTTTAAACGATGCTTCGTCCGCTTTGTGCCAATGCATAATGAATGCCGTGCTGCAATGTTTGAAAACAATCATATTTTGATAAATCAATATGGGTCTCTGATATAACTAACCCTAAGTCAGTAGAAATTCCTACTAAAATTGTTTTCGTACCAATCAGGGACGCTGCTGCACCTAATTTTTCAATAAGACTTGCCGTATATTCAGTAAGTTCTTTATCCAATCCGGTTAAATCCAGCACAAGATAATTAGCCTGATGTTTTGGGAGGTTATTTAATGTATTGACAATCAAATCTTCCGTTCGATCCTCGTCGTATTTGCCAATCAAAGGAACGACGACTATGCCTTCCAAAACCGGAATAATAGGAGAAGAAAGCTTTTTAATAAGATCTTTTAACTCTGCTGTTTTTTCTGCTACAACGTTTTGCAAATGTTCTATTTTCTGCGCTTCTTTTCTTCTGGCTAATTGATGAATATTTTGAGTGATATCAATGTTGGAAGGGAAGTATTCTACTGTGGTGCATTCATGCCCTTCTATTTGATGTTGAATCACCTTGTACCAAATATTTGTTCCGAATAGTCCTGTAAAAATCCCTGCATAATGGGCCGGAAGAAAATTTCCTCCCTTTGTTTTCTTTTGCGCAACGTTAATTTTATGTTCCCAACTGTCTTTTAATTCAGCAGATAGAGTTTTACTTTCAGGATTTAAATATTTGATAGTGGTTTTTCCCCATCCAGCCGAAGCGTATGTATTGGTAATTAACTCAGCCGCTTCAAAAACCGTTACGCCTTTCATATTTTGAAAGTACTCTCCTACTACTAATCCTTGTCGGAAACCAGTGGTTTCCAGTACTACAGAAGCTGCCTCTTCTCCAGATATTTCTTCGATTGTGTCAAACAATGTTTTCATCGCAGAAGAAATCCAAAAAAGGATCGCATCTTCTCCTTCAAAGCTAAATTGTCCTTTTTCTAAATCCCAAGCAAAACTAAGACCACCTATATCAATATTCTTTTTTTCACCCATGGCGGAATCTCCTTTTTATAAAGTTCTTACCTTCTTTATATTTTATCTTATGTTGAAGAAGCTGGTAATAAAAATTGTTGCATATTTTCTATTGCTTGTCTAACCATTACCCATGTTTTCAATTAATAGAAAAGAAAGGTAAATGCTATAGAACTTTGAATTCGCCAACCTTTCTTTCTTTTGTATCAAACATACATGATAAAAAGGAATAAAAGCAAATTGTAATATAACATCACATTACGTTATAATATAATTATATTCAAAAGAAAGTATTTAGAAAAGAGGAGGAAAAAGATGAAGCTAAATACTCATAGCTCTACGCCTTTATATATGCAGTTAAAACAGGCTATTACAGAAGATATTAATAAAGGAGTTTATACTCCGGGTGAAAAACTTCCAATTGAAACAGATTTGTGCGATATATACGGAGTAAGTCGGATTACGGTAAGAAAAGCCGTATTAGATTTAGTAGAAGAAGGCCTTCTAATACGTCAGCAAGGAAAAGGAACCTTTGTTCAATATCCAAAAGCTAAAAGAGAGCTGTTTGCCGTTAATGGGCATACAGAGTATATGTCGGAATTAGGGAAAGTACCGCAGACTAAAATTTTGTCTTTTGGTATAAAACCTGTAAAAGCTCATGTGGCAAAGATGTTATCAATCCCTCCAGAAAGTGAAGTCCTTGAACTGCAGCGCATCCTGTATTATGACGACCAGCCTCTTACCTTAGAAATTTCTCACTACTCCTTAGAATTGTTACCACACTTAGATCAGCACGTCCATAATTCAGTTTCAATGTACGATACTATAAAAAATAAGTACAATATTGCTCCGGTTCATAATAAAAAATTATTGAACATGGTATTTGCAAACGTGGATGAAGCAAAACATTTAGAATGTGAAGTCGGAGAGCCGCTGTTTAAAGTGGAAAAAGTGGCGTATGATGCACAAAAAAGACCGATTCATTCATCTTTTCTACACTACCCTGCGAATCGCGTTACGTTCACTATAGACAGTTCTAATTCTTAATAAAATAGCGCCTTGCTTTAAAAGCAAAGGCGCTATTTTATTCATTTTAAAACCATCGCACAGTCTGCATTATATTCTTTTCCATATCCAAATGCTCCGTAATTCTGACAGGTTTGTGATGCCACCAATGATCCATTATGGAGGGCTTTGGCTATGTTTTTTTCTGGTAGGTAAGAAGAAAGAAAACCAGCTATAAAAGAATCTCCAGCCCCAAGCGTATCCACTACATTTGTAGGAATTATAGGCTGTTTAAATAATTGGTTTTCGACTGATAATAAAGCTCCCTCTTCTCCTCTTGTCACGCATACGACACTGGTTCCTAACAAGTGTACTCGCTTTATTAAATTCATACACTCTTCTTCTGGCAGGCTGCTTCCTGAGAAAAATGCATAGCTGATATATGGACATACTTGCTGTAAATATTCCTCATCGTATCTCGTAGAAAAATCAAAGGAAATATCAACAACTTTATGTAACAGTGGAAGGTCAGATTCTAAATGACTAAAAATGCTCGTATGAAGAAGATCGTGCTGACGAATATAGGTTAAATCCGATTCATTCAGCATTAGTTTTAATCTAGATTGAACGCCCCCTTTATTTGATCCTACAAAAATCCGATCACCTTGTTCATCAAGTGTTACAACCGCCATTCCATTCTCCCCTACAGCTCTTCTTACTCTGCTAATATCCATCTTTTCTTGCTGCAGAGTATTGACTACATGCTCTGCAGATTCGTCATTCCCCACGATTCCCATATAGGAAGACTGATGATTGCTCAATCTATTATAAAATACGGCCACATTTAGTGCGTTGCCGCCTGGATAGATCTTTCCTTGGTCTTTATAGTAATCTACTACATTATCCCCTACTCCAATTAGTTTCATCTGCTTATCCTCCTATTATTTAACACTCCCGTTAGCAATGCCACGGATAAAATATTTTTGCATAAATAAAAACAACATAACAATCGGTGCTGCTGAAATGGTCAGTCCAGCTAGTAATACCCCCCAATCTGTTTGCAAAGCGTCTCTAAATTGCATTAATCCTGCTGGGATTGTACGCAAACTGTCGTCGTCGATAAAGATAATGGCAAACATAAATTCATTCCATGTGTAGTAAGCTGTCAAAATTGTCGTTGTTAATAAAATGGGCGTGCTCATTGGAATGAAAATCCGAAATAAAATCCCCAAGCTTGTACATCCATCTAACCGAGCTGCTTCCTCCAGTTCTTTTGGAATCGAAAGAAAATAAGCTCGAATTAACAAGATGGTTAAAGGAATTCGATAAGCAACATAAGGCAGAATCAGTGCCAAGTGTGTATTATAGATTCCAAGTTTTTGAATAATGCTATACAAAGGAATTAAACTTACCTGAGGAGAAAGCATAAGCCCTCCGAGACATATAATAAGGACAAAAGCTTTTCCTTGAAACTCAAAGCGTGATAGCCCATAAGCTCCTAACGCACTGACCAGGACCGTCAAAAAACAAGACGCGCCCGTGACGATCACACTGTTTAAAAAGTAAGAAGATATTCCGCTTTTCCACGCTGTCACATAATTTTCAATTAGCCAAGTATGGGGCATAGACCAGCTGTGAGTAAAGATTTCATCCGTGCTTTTAAAAGAACTTATAATCATCCAAAGCAAGGGATACGCAATGACGATAAAATAGATGATCAATCCGACATATACTATCGTTACACCTGTGTACCTCTTCTTTTTTCTTTCTTTAGTGGCTGTATTGACAACATTAGGTAAGGTGACATTTGTTTTAGGCATCTGCATCAAGCGTCTTCCTTTCCTGTTTTAAATGCTTTCATTTGAACAAGAGAAATCAACAGCGTAATAATTAAAATGACAGTAGCAATTGAGGAAGCGTAGCCCATCATATCTTTCGAAAAGGCTGTTTTGTATAAATACGTACTTAGGACTTCAGATGATGTACCCGGTCCGCCTCCAGTTAAAATATAAGGTTCATTAAATACTGTAAAAGCACCAGTGAGCGTTAAAATAACAGCAACAAATGTCATTTCTTTTGTTTGCGCTACAGTAATATGAAAGAACATTTTAAATTTATTAGCGCCGTCTATTTCAGCTGCTTCATACAATTCAGGTGAGATTTTTTGTATCGCTACAATATACAGCATGGCGATATAGCCGATAGACTGCCACTGAGATACAGCAATAACTGCATAAATAGCTGTATTACTGTCTCCTAGCCAAGGTTTTGCCAATGAGTCTAATCCGACCATTTTGAGCACTTGATTTAGAAGCCCTACTTCAGGGTTGTAAAAAAAAGTAAACAACAAGGCAATAACGGTCATCGAGACGACTACTGGTAAAAAATAAACCGTTCGAAAAAAAGGAGAAAACTTTCGAATAAGTTTATCTTCTAAAACGGCAGCCACAATTAGACCGCCTCCCACTTGAAAAATAATTGAAATGACCGCATAAAGAATATTATTTTTGAGTGCCTGATAAAAAACAGGGTCTTTAAATAAGTGCACATAATTATCTATTCCTACAAAAACTTTGTCTGGTGAAAATGTGCTCCACTCATAAAGACTATCCCAAATATTCTGAAAAATAGGGATATACACAAGTAGTAAAAAAGCAAAAGCAGGAAAAAGATATAAATAAGGGGTTAGCTTATTGCGTTTTAACATCGCTTTTTCACTTCCTTACTTTTTAGATTCAGCACGAACACTCGCTGCAGCTTTTTGCACATCTTTCATTACTTCTTTAGGGGTTTTATCACCATTTAGCATAAGCTGAGCCCCTGTTAAATAAGCATCTGCAATTCGAGCATCGATTGCCATATCAAACCATGGAGCCATCTCTTTGGCTTGTAAAATATTATCTACTGCTTCTAATTGCTCCGGTGTTGAATTACTGCTGTTAGCTGTATCATTTACTGCACTGTATTTCCCTACTTCTTTTACTAGCTTTTCACCCATTTGTTTTGATGTTAAAAATTCAAGAAATTCCATCGCTTCTTTTGGATGTTTTGTTTTAGAAGAAATCATAAACCCTTCAGGTGATCCTGTTAAATTAGTAGCATTTCCTTTTCCATCCTCTACTTTAGGAAAATTAAACATGCCAATCTTAAATTTCGTTGGACCGAAAAGCTTAATTTCAGCGGTTTCAGCATAAAACATAGCTGCTTTTCCATTTGAAAATTGTTGTCTTGCATATTCATGATCAATCGAATTTGTATTTTTATTAAAGTAAGGAACTAATTCTTCTAATTTTTCTAGAGCTTTTACATAGCCTTTATCCGTGAATGTCCCAGTTTTTGAATTATAGTCTTTTGAAAGAACGTCAGGCTTTACCATGCGCTGATTTAAGGTTCCTACGTAGTGAGAAATGGTCCATGTATCCTGGCTTCCAAATTCTAAAGCTGTATAATGCTTCTTTTTTAACACGCTTAAAACATTTAGTAGCTCGTTCCAGTTTGTAGGCGCTTTTAATCCTAATTTATCGAAGATATCTTTGTTGTAAAAAAACATTTTCCCATCCATTGTGACAGGAACACCGTAAATTTTCTTATTAACGGTATATGGTTTAATTTGAGATTGAACAAGCTTGGAAGACCACGCTGAATCCTTCTTATAATAAGAGGTTAAATCTAAGGCTTTGTTTCCTCTGACAAATTGTCTAGCAAACTCATCGCTCCAAGAAAAGTACACATCAGGAGGGGTATTAGTGCCTGTCATAACTTTAATTTTGTCTTTATATGAATCGTTTAAGACCGCTTCTGTTTTAATATCAATATCAGGGTGCTGTTTTTCAAATTCTTTTACAACTTCTTCAAAGTAGCTTTTTTCAGGTTCTTTTGGCCATCTGTGAAAGAATGTTAATGTTGTCTTTCCTGTGTCTGAGTCTGAAGACGTTTGTTTTCCAGCACATCCCCCGAGCATTAAAGAACAACTTAAAAGTGAGGCTAAGATTAAATTTGTCTTTTTCATATAGAAACCCCCTTATTGTAAGTGCTTTCATATATAAGTTATACTATAATGTTTTATAACATTATAGTATAACTCGTAAGGAAAATATACAGATTTCTATCTTTATTAGGAGATTATTAATATTCTACTTTCCACATGTAGCGTCTTTTACTTAAAGGATGATTGCGTGCTTCAGCTAATTCTTCGGCATACTGACGCAGTACACGGTTTAATACAAGAGGAGCAATATACCCTTGCACATCTTTATCAATTCCTTCGAAGTCATATGCTTTTGCATCTAGAACAGTTAATTTCTTTCCATATCGTTTAGAGAATGATAAGGCGCGTTCTTCTAAAGGTCTCGTTTCATCTAGTCCAGCTAGGATGATAAACGGTACGTTTGCATCAATAATTTCGAATGGACCGTGGAAATACTCTCCAGCGTGAATAGCGTGAGAATGAATCCACTGCATTTCCATCAAGATACAGATGCTGAATGAATATGCTGCTCCATAGTTCGAACCGCTGGCCATTGTATAAATAACCGGTTCAGACTTATGTGATTCAGCAAATTTTCTTGCGTTGCTCGCTTCGTATTTCAGAGCTTTTTCATAAACAGACTGTGAATTTTCTAAGCTAGTAACTAACTTTGCAAACTTATCATTTTTTTCTGCTACGTATAAGAGACCAAATACAAGCTGATATAAAACGCCTAAGTTTGTTTCAAAAGCATCGATATCATTGCCCCATTCATACTTAATAAAAATATCTGCGCTGTGTGCTAAAGGTGAAGTAGGTTCATTTGTTAAGGCTACAGCATAAGCGCCTTTGCTTTTAGCGAACTTAGCTGCTTCTGTAGTCTCAGGAGTTGTTCCTGACATGGAACATAAAATAACTAAGGAGTCTTTTCCTAGCTGCTGCGGATTGCGGTGGATAAATTCGTTCGAGCTATACAAATCGGATGTAATATGTTGAGCTTCTCGATCTAGTACATACTTAGCTGGATACATGATCGCAGAAGATCCTCCACATGCGACGAAAAACACATTACGAATTTGCTTGCTTTTTAATTCGTTTAATACGGCTTGCACATCACTTTTTACATTCACTACTGTTTTGCTCATTTTCCCCACTCCTTAAATAAAATATGATATACAACATTATGTAATGTTATATATTGTTATATTAAACTGCAATCGTTAACTAGTCAATACATTTATCAGAATATTAAACTTTTTTATCTACATTTGTAGAAATGCGCTCTTCTGTTTCTCCATCAAAGAAATGCACGTAGGTTAAATTCAACGAAAAAGCGCCTTTGTCCCCTGCTTCAAACTCACATAAAAGAGGCACTCGAGCGACAAACGTTTGCTTTTCTAAACTAGCATATAAAATTGTTTCAGCACCTAGTACCTCTATCATATCTAGTGTCGTAGTGAAGCAAAACTCATTGTTCAACTCTCTCTTACTATCCTCTTTATGATATACAATGTGTTCAGGACGCGCACCCATTATGACCTCTTTCTCATTATGACCTTGAGAATGTAAAGCGTGTATTAGAAAATCAGGAAGCTGTATTTTAGTTTTTCCCATTATAAAATAAGTGCCTTGGAGATACCCTCGAAAAAAATTCATTGCGGGCGATCCAATAAAACTGCCTACAAATACATTCCTAGGATGGCTGTAAATATCTTGAGGAGTTCCGATCTGTTGAATAATCCCGTCTTTCATAACAACTAGGCGAGTAGCCATTGTCATAGCTTCCACTTGATCATGCGTCACATAGATTGTTGTTGTTTGCAGCCTTTGATGCAGTTTAATAATCTCAGCACGCATCTGTACTCGCAGCTTCGCATCCAAATTAGATAATGGTTCATCCATTAAGAAAACTTTTGCTTCCCGAACAATAGCACGACCTAAAGCAACTCGCTGACGCTGCCCTCCTGACAAAGCTTTTGGTTTTCTCTCTAAATATGTCTCTAGTCCTAGCATTTTAGCGGCTTCATTTACACGTCTATCAATTTCATCTCTCTTTATTTTTTTTAACTTCAAACCAAATGCCATATTTTCTCGAACTGTCATATGAGGGTAAAGAGCATAGTTTTGAAAAACCATAGCGATATTACGATCTTTTGGAGCTACTTCGTTCATATGCTTTCCATCAACGTAAAAATTACCTTTTGAAATTGTTTCTAGACCAGCGATCATTCGCAGCGTAGTAGACTTACCACAGCCTGAAGGTCCAACAAATACAATGAACTCTTTATCTTTAATCTGAAGGTTAAAATCATTTACGGCGATATTCTTTTTATCATATATTTTATATACTTTATCTAAATGTAACGTTGCCATCTAGCATCAGCTCCTCATATTTAATATTCGAAATACAGTATTGCAAGCTACGAGTCTCTTTTTCCTTCATCCTTTCCTCCTTTTTATTTAAATTGCTAACTTGAGACATTAAAGTAACTTAATAACTATACTAATCGAATCTAGTTAGACAGAAAATAAATATGTAAAGGTTGCTAACACAAAACATACAAGCAACCGTTCACCTTCAAAAAAATAAAAACCTTCTCTAAAATAAGAAGGTTTCAGATCATAATCTGCATAGAGACTGCCTTTGCCTTACTTCTGAAGATTTTATTACATATCTTCTTTGCCTTGACAGCTCGGACACTCATAAACATGTACAAAATAAAGTCCAATATGGTGGAATCGTTTCCCTAAGCAATCTGGACATGTTCCTGCTTCGCGCATTTGTTCTCGTCGTTTGTCTCGCTGATTAGCGAAGAAATTTACAAATTTCATAAAAGAACCTCCCTCATGTTTTTGACTATAGGTTTTCCTGATAAGAGGTCTTTTATTCGACTAGGTGTATTTATAAAAGCACCTGCTTGATTGTGCTTTTAAACTATACTCACGTTTTCCAATAATACCAAAAGGATAGATAGAGCATTCTTATGACGCTCATCTATCCTTCATTTTTATCCTATATAATGTTTAACGCTATACAGGCGTTTATCACTATTTCCTAACAAATATCTGATTTTTGATACAGCTAGCATATACAAGTTATTCTTCTACTTTGTATTTTTCTTTTTTCCGAATAAACGGCCACCAGTTTCCTTCTCCAAGCGTTACGACAATCGCTGGCATAAGAAGCGGAAGAATGACAAGGCCATAAAGTAAAAGACCAATAATAACAACCGTTGCTACATGAACAAGTGTTAATACACCCGATGGCATCATAGCCCCAAACGTTCCGGCTAAGATAATAGCAGCAGTGATAATAACCGACCCCATCTTACTCATAGACGTAACCATCCCTACTGCTACGCCGCTTTTTACTTCTTCGTTAAAACGGTCTAACAAGAAAATAGAATAGTCAATTCCAAGGGCAACTAAAATAACAAAACTAAAGAATGGCACGGCCCAGCTGATTCCGTCATTCCCCATTATATCCACGAATAGAAGCTCTGAGATTCCCATTGCTGTATAATACGTAAGCAGCAGTGAAGCAATCATGTATACAGGCATTATCATTGAACGGAATAAAATGGTCAGCACAATAAACAATCCAATCATCATAATAACCATTGTGCGTGAAAGATCCGTTGTAGATAAATCTTTTAAATCCGCATTTGAGCTCGATACCCCTCCGTACACAATTTCTGTATGCTCAAACGGCGTATCAACGACTTCGCTTGCCACCGCTTTTTCAATATTTTTTACGGTTGAAATGGCTTCTTCAGAATATGGATTTTGATCGAGCACTACACTGAGCTTAACTCCTTTTCCATCTGCAAAAGAATAGTTATCGATGGATTGTTTAAACCCTTTATCTTTCATCACTTCTGCTGGAAGATAAATACCCGTATCTCTAACTGTTGAGCTGTCACTCATGTTATCAAGCATATCTGTTGCTTTTGTTAAGCCATCTGAGATCTTCGTCAGTCCGTCATTCGCACTTTTAACTCCTTTTGCTAACTGATTGATACTGTCTGATAGCGTTCCAACTTGACCTTGCTGAGCTGAAAGATTCTCATTTGCTTGTTGGAGACCGGTTTGAATGGCAGTAAGCTGTTTACTGATTGCAACAAGCTGCGGGACCGCTTGCTGCACATTTCCTGTTGTAGAGAGCTGTGTGCTAACAAGCTGCAGCTGTTGATTAATTTGAGCTAATCCGTCTGCAGCAGGTGCAAGCGACCCGCCAGATTTCTCTTTAGAAGCAGAACCCGTTTGGTCAGCTATTTGATTTAGCCCTTTTTCAACATCACTTAATCCTTTTTGTACATCTCCGATTCCTTTAACAGCATCTTTGATTCCGTCTGATACAGAGCCTAGCTGTGAATTAACATATAAATCATCAATCTTTTCTCCGGTAGGCTGTGTGATAGTCATAACAGAATCCACGTGATCCACTTTTTCAATTGCTTTGCTGATATTTCCTAAATAAGGAATAACATCCGCCTTTGTTAACTCTTTATCTCCTTTAATAATAACATTGACAGGAAACGCTTTTCCTTCTCCCAGTGCATCACTGATAGCATTTAGTCCTTTTATAGATTTATAATCACTGCTTATTTCAGCAGTAGAGTCAAACGATACTTTTGAGTCGTACGTTACAATAAAAGGCACGGTAATAATGGCTGTAATGACTAAAAACACGAACGGTCGCGCCACTGCCTTTTTTCCTAAAAAGCCCCACAGCTTATTATCGCTATGAGAAGCCACTTTTTTAGACGGCCAAAATAATTTTTCTCCAAGTGTAACCATAAAAAGTGGAAGCAGAGTAAATAAAATGACTAGCAGTACACCTACGCCCACTGCTACCCCGACAGCGGACTGGAAAATGGCAAACTTGGCAAATCCGATGGCGGCAAAACCAATAAATACGGCAATTCCGCTGATAAATAGCGTTCTTCCTGCTGTCCGATAAGCCGTGATCGTGGCTTCTACTTTATCATGTCCGTTTGCCAATTCTTCACGGAAACGATTAAGTAAAAGAATGCAGTAATCCGTACCAATTCCAAACAAAATAGCTACTAAGAACGTTTGCGTGAACGTTGAAATTGGAAAATCGACATTTTTAACTAAAATCCCTAGTAACGATTGACTGATTAAGTATGTGATTCCCACAATTAAAATAGGAATAAACGGCGTCACTACTGAACGGAAAACGAGTAAAAGCAAACCTAAAATCAAAAAGATAGTAATAAACTCGGTTTTCTTTAACCCTTCTTCTGAACTGTGTGCAAAATCCTGATTAATAAGAGATGCACCTGTTACATATGCCGTAATGTCTTTTGGCACGTTATCATAAATCTGATTCGCTATTTTTTCAACTTTTTCATCCGATCCACTGACAGTAACCGGAACTAAAACGGTTTTTTTGTCTTTAGACATTAATTGATTACGAACATCTTGATCATCTGTTAAAGGCGTTGTGACATCTTTTACACCTTTAATTTTCTCTGTCTTATCAATGATTTTCTGTATTTGTTTCTCACTATCTTTATCTAATGCGTTATCTAACTTGACAACTATGCTGATGGTATTACTGTCTTCTCCGGCATTTTTTAGAATTTGGCTGGCTCTAGATGAAACGGAATCTTCGGGAAGCTGAGACTGTCCTTTTTCACTTGCGAGCTTTGCTAAATTTGGTGCCGTTAGCATCAATATAACTGTTAAAGCTAAAATGAAGGCCGCAATCACCCATTTAAATTTCACAATAAATTTCATTCTTTGCTTTCCCCTTTTGTAGTTAACTTTTCTTTTGCCATTGTAAGAATTTCAATAAATGTATCTATTTTTTCTTCTTCTACATCATCAAACAAATTCTCAATGATACTAAAACACGCGGCATTTCCGTCATTTATTACCTTTTCGCCTTCAGCCGTAATCTTAATAAGCTTAGAACGTTTATCGCTCTCTAGTTCATTAGCGTCCCATTCCACAAGCCCTTTTTCGAGCAGTTTTTTGATTCGATTCGAAATGGCACTTTTATGAACACCTTGCAAGACTGCAAGACTGCCAGGTGAAGACGGACCTTTAATCATTAAACTATTTAACAAATCAAACTGCTGCCTAGAGACATGTTCAAAGAGGTTATGGCTGATCTCTCTATGAATTACTTCTGTTCCTACAAACAGCACTTCTTCAAAAAGTTCTACAGCTTGATATAATTTGCTTTTTGTCACTGTTTTCTCTCCTTTATTCATTTAGTTTATAGGTATAAACTATTCAACTTTAAAAATAGTTTATAGGACTAAACTTTATTCTGTCAATAAATTTATGTCCGACTGTCTTCATATATGATAAAGATAAATAGAAATCCCAAAAGATACCGCTTACATCATCTTTTTTGGTTGTCAAAGCTCCATCACTTAAGTATTATTAGTAATTGACTTCTTTTCAAGGAGATATAAATTTTATACACAGAAAGGGTGATCACACATGAATACAATGCATGCTAATGAGCAGGTCAGTAAGAAAGATTCCTTTCCAATTGCTCTCATCTCGTTGACTCTTGGAGCTTTTGCTATTGGAATGACGGAATTTGTTATTATGGGGATACTGCCTAACGTTGCGGAAGACCTTCATGTTAGCATTTCGACTGCTGGCCAGCTAATTACAAGCTATGCTTTAGGAGTAGCAATCGGCGCGCCAATTTTAACCATTTTTACTCATCGACTTCCTCAAAAGCTTCTGCTTTGTTTACTTATGCTTTTATTTATTCTCGGAAATGCAATTGCTATTATTGCACCCAGCTATGGAATTTTAATGGGAGCTCGTTTAGTTACGGCATTATGTCACGGTACTTTCTTTGGAGTAGGCGCTGTTATTGCTTCACGACTCGTACAACCTCATAAACGTGCAAGTGCTGTCGCAACGATGATGGCAGGTTTAACCATTGCAAATATCATCGGGGTTCCTGTGGGAACATTTATTGGGCAACACTTAGGCTGGAGAGCTTCATTCGGGGCTATTACGATTATGGGGATTATTGCATTTATTGGTATTATTCTGTTTATTCCAAAGCTTGGTCAAGACAAATTAACGGGTCTAAAACAGCAGTTTGCTGCTTTTACTCAACCAAAACTTCTTGTGATGCTTCTTTTAAGCGCAATAGGATGCGGCAGTTTATTTACTGTTTTTACGTACATTACACCGCTTCTTGAAGATGTTACAGGAGTAAGTGAACATAGCGTTACGTGGATACTTGTATTATATGGATGCGGCGTTACGCTCGGAAACGTTGTTGGAGGCAAGCTTGCAGACTGGAAGTTAATGCCTTCGGTTGTAGGTATATTTGCTTTTCTTTGTATTGTGCTGACTATTTTTACGTTTACCGTTAAAAGCCCAACAGCAGCAATTATCACGCTTTTTTTCTGGGGAGCAGCAGCATTTGCTGTAATGCCTGGTATTCAAGTGGAAATTATGAACTTAGCACAGGAAGCACCTGCTTTAGCTTCTACTTCGAATCACTCGTTTGCTAACTTAGGAAATGCTTTTGGCGCCTTTTTCGGGGGCGTGATTATTAACCATATGGGACTCACTTCACTTCCTTGGGTCGGCGCCATTTTTGTAGGAACGGCTTTTGTTATCAGCACTTGTCTTTTTATTGTGGAAACACGCAAAAAACATAGTGAACAATCGTCCTAATTCTCTAACAACCGAACAAAAAATAAAAAAAGAGCCTTTCTTTGCTGAAAGGCTCTTTTTTTATTTTTAACTCGCTTTTTTCATTTCTTTACTTGTTAATCGACTGTGTTTACGAGAATAACCGACATATACAAATATACCAAGCACAATCCATATGCTAAAATACAGCCATGTTGTTTTAGGAAGATTAATCATTAAAAATAAACAAGATAATACAGATAAAATTGGTAAAACAGGTACAAACGGCATTGTAAATCCACGTTTTAAAGTTGGGTGCGTTTTACGTAAGATGATAATGCTGACGCCCACCATGCCGAAAGTTAAAAGAGCTCCGATATTTGCTAAATTCGCAAGTTCTTTTAGATCAATAAACCCTGAAATTAACGCTCCGATAATCCCTACTAGCCAAGTAGAAAGAGTCGGAACTCCTGTTTTCTCATTTGTTTTAGCAAATGCTTTTGGCAGCAAGCCGTCGCGGCTCATGGAGAATAAAATGCGTGTTGCTGCATAAATGTAGGCGAAAATAACAGCCATGATTCCAATGACAGCTCCTGCAGCAATAACTCCTGCCACTGCATTTTGTCCTACTGAATGGAGAACATAGGCCATTGCTTCTGGGACATTCAGTTCTTTGTACGAAACAACTCCGGTCATAACAAGGCATACTGCTACATAAATAATCGTGCAGATCACAAGTGAACTAATAATTCCAATGGGCAAATTGCGCTGCGGATTCTTTACTTCTTCTGCTGATGTAGATAAGGCATCAAAACCTAAGAAAGCAAAAAATACGGCCGCGCCCCCTGTCACAACACCTTCAATTCCATAAGGCATAAAAGGAGTCCAATTAGACGGTTTTACATAAAAAGCTCCTACAATAATAAAGAGAAGGATAATAAATAATTTAACCAGCACCATAAAGTTATTCACTTTTTTACTTTCTTTTGTTCCTCTTGAAAGCAGCCATGTAATAAGAAGTGTAATACAAATAGCAGGAAGGTTCACTAGACCTCCATTTGCAGGGATCGTAATCAATTCTTTTGGCAGTGAAAAACCGAAGCCTTCTAAAAAGTTGTTAAAATAAGAAGACCATCCATTTGCTACTGCTGACATTGTTAACAAATAGACAGAAAGCAACGTCCAGCCCATTAAGTGTGCTACCACTTCGCCGATGGTTGCATATGTATAGGTGTAAACACTCCCAGATACAGGTATAGTTGAAGCAAATTCCGCATAGCACAGCGCTGCAAAACCGCATACAATAGAAGCCAATATAAAAGAAAAAATAACGGCTGGTCCAGCATCGTTAGCAGCTACTAAGCCTGTTAATACTAAAACCCCTGTTCCTATTACGGCTCCAATACCAAGAAGAGTCAAATCGAATGCTCCTAATGTTTTGACTAGAGATTTGTTTTGACTTTGTTCTAATAATTGCTCGATTGACTTCTTTTTAAATAGTTTTCCCAATGCACTCTCTCCTCTCTGTTGCCACTCATCCCTTAAAAAAACTTGAAAATGACGTTTTCCCTATTTGGCTGCGCGTTTTTACTTCAGATACAGAAGTAATTATATAGAAATAATTACTAACTTGTCTATTAGTATACTAATATCATTATATATATTTCAAGAGTTTTTGTAAGCGATTTCTTAATATTGCTCTATTTTGGATTTATAAACTAAATAAAGAGATTATCATTGTGCTTATGTATAATAAGTTTGAATAAAAATAATATTCTAAAAAATTATTTTATATGTTTTTAGATAACTTTTTTACTAACTATCTTCAGATATAAATTCCTGACCTAGAGATTATTTACAGAACAATGAATGTTTTATCTTACCCGGTGTTATAATGATGAAAACTGAAGTGTATGAAGGGCGGAGAGAGATGCTTAACTTACTTATGGGCTGTATTTTACTAGCATTAGGAGTGTACTTTATGTTTAAATTTCTTTTTTACTCTCCTTCTAAAAAAAAGCGAAATCAGCAGAACATGAACAAACCATCAGATGAGGCTTCAGCTTCATCCCGTACAAACGATTCGAATGGAATAAGATAAATTTTTTTATAAAATACCGGCGTTTGTCTAAGGCAAAAGTTATACTGCTGATATATATTATCTTATACCCTTCTAGTTCAATATTCCCTTCATTTTGGTGTAAGACAAGATGAAGGGAATCACTATCCGACTTAAAAAAATCGGATTTTTCTATTTAGTAAGGTAAATAGCTTCAATAAACTCTGTTTGAATTCTTTTCTTTATTCAAGTGTACAGCTGCCTCTTCCACACTTACTGTTCCTATATTTTTCTTCCCGTGCTTTCGCATAGCAAGCGATTCATTTTCCACTTCTTTATCTCCTATCACGGCCATATAAGGAACTTTCTGCATTTCTGCTTCTCGAATTTTCAGCCCTATTTTTTCAATGCGATCGTCTACTTCAACACGATACCCTTTTAACTCCAGCTCGTGTTTCACTTTATATGCATATTCCACATGCGGCGGTGCAATAGGCAATAGTTTGAGTTGAACAGGAGCTAACCAAAGAGGAAATTGACCTTCGTAATGTTCAATCAAGACGGCCATAAATCGTTCAACGGAACCGTATATAGCGCGGTGAATCATTACGGGACGATGAGGTTTATTGTCTTCTCCAATATACATACAGTCAAACTTCTCTGGCATTAAGAAATCAAGCTGAACTGTTCCGCACTGCCAGCTGCGACCTAAGGAATCTAAAATATGAAAATCGATTTTCGGCCCATAAAAAGCTCCGTCTCCTTCATTCACCTGATAGTCTAAGCCTTTTTCACTTAACACAGATTGAAGCGACTTTTCTGCTTGGTTCCATGTTTCAATATTTCCCATGAATTTTTCAGGTCGTGTGGATAGCTCCACTTTGTAATCGAAGCCAAAATGTGAGTAAAAGTCATGGATAAACGCTAGAATGCGGCTAATCTCAGCTTCGATCTGACTGAGTTCTACGAATAAATGAGCGTCGTCCTGTGTGAATGAACGGACTCTTAGCAATCCGTTTAAAGATCCAGAAAGCTCGTGACGGTGAACTAATCCAAGCTCTGCGTATCGAATCGGAAGTTCTCGGTAGCTTCTTCGCTTGCTGCTAAACAATAAAATGGCTCCCGGACAATTCATCGGTTTAATCGCATAGTTTTGTTCGTCAACATTTGAAAAATACATATTCTCATGATAGTGCTCCCAGTGCCCTGATTGTTCCCACAGCTCCTGTTTCATCATGATGGGTGTTTTTATCTCTTGATAGCCTGCTTTATAATGCTTTTGTTTCCAGTAGTTCTCTAACTCGTTTCGAATAATCATTCCGTTAGGTAAGAAAAATGGCATACCAGGAGCTTCTTCTATTGACATAAACAGCTCCAGTTCTTGACCTAATTTTTGATGATTTCGCTTTTCTGCTTCCATTTGTTTTGACATGTTCATTCCTCCAATATGTTTTTATTTAACAAAAAAACCGCACTCTTCCCTAGTAAAGGGACGAATGCGGCCGTGGTACCACCCTAATTCCGTAAAATACCCATACGTATTTTACGCTTAAAAAGATAACGGTTCTACCGGTTGCGGTTTCAGTGTATACACATTCCCCGCCGCAGCTCCAAGGTGGTAAATTCATTTCGTTTTCTAAGGGTTCTCAGCCAGTGACCCTACTCTCTGTAAAGAAAATTCAAAAATGATTCATGTCCTTTTCATTGCTTGTATATTCTTTTTTTCTACATAAAAAACCGCACTCATCCCTAGTGAAGGGACGAATGCGGCCGTGGTACCACCCTAATTCCGTAAAATACCCATACGTATTTTACGCTTAAAAAGATAACGGTTTTACCGATTGCAGTTTCAGTTATGCACGTTCCCTGCAATAGCTCTAAGGTGGTAAATTAGATGATTTCTTAAGGGCTCTCAGCCAGTGGCCCTATTCTCTGCGAAGAAAACAGCATCTAATTCGTGTCCTTTTCATTGCCAAATACTGTTTATTAGTTGTTAAAAGCGATTATAGTGTATAAATTTAACAGAAGTCAAGAAGTAATTTTTTATTTTTTAATGGTATAGAATTACTTTATGCTTAAATTTTTGAAAAGTTACTTAAGAATACACGGACTGAAAAAGTTTTTTATTATACTATTAACGACTACTTTTCATTCTTATTTTCACCTTTATTTTCATAACAATAAAGGCGAAAAAGAAAGATACTATAAGTCCTTATTTGTTTTATCTAAGCGGTATTAACGAAGTGAAACCCAATACTATCCCAAATCAGAACAAATAACATAGCACAAGCATTATCAGGTTTTTTATTTATATACTAAAATATTAAATACACCTTTTTCTGCTCACCCAAATAGTTGACTTCAATCCGTAGAAACTATTTTTTATCTATCTTTAGAGGGAAGCTCATCATTCATGCTTCCACTTTGCGGAAAAATCCGTTTTTTCCTGATTTGTTCTTTAAGAATAACATCAAGCTGCCGCTGAACTTTCCTTGTTTCATTTGTCGAAAAATACAGGTGAGCCAGATTTACTGTTTCTAACGGATCCTTGGTCAAATTGTACATTTCAATTTGATCGGGAACACGTGTTGTTTTAAGGGTAGTAAAACTTACAGGGTAACCTTCATATTGCTCCCGGTGATTGACTTTATCTTTTTCTTCAGCTGCTGACCAAAATTGCGGATTATCATGATAACGAGCGTATTTCCAAATTTCCTTTCCTGCCGCTGACGAAAACTCGACAATGACCGCTTGAATGTGATTAGGCTGAACAACTGACGGGTAGCTTTCTCCTAAAAAATTTGTTTGGTGAAGTCCTTTTGTCGGGTCATCATCCGTCATGAAGAAAATCGGTGTTTGCACTTGCTCAAGAGACGATTCTCCTCGAAGTATACCTGACAGGTCTCGCCCAACAAATGGATGTACTTCCGTATGACTTTTTTGTAATTGCTTTTGAACAGCGGAAGCATCGATATTAGCTAAACTAAGCATTGTCGGAATCAAGTCAACGTGACTAGTCATCAGGTCTGTACGTTGATAATTGGGAAATAAACATTTGTTGTGAATGAGAAGCGGAACGTGAATAGATTCTTCATACATGTTGTACCATTTTTGATGTAGTCCACCGTGAGCTCCAAGCAAATCACCATGATCAGAGGTAAAAATAATAATTGTATTTTCATAGAACGAAGATTGTTCGATGGTCCGAAGAACTTTTAAAATTTGTTTATCAACATTTTTTTGCAGCTGATAATACAAGCGCCGGTAGAAGCTAGAATTTGGCGTCGGCTGCAGCGCTTTTGGATAGATGTATTTATAGCTGCTTTGAGCGCTAGGCTTTGTTTGCAAAGATTCTCTAATGGTAGGTGGCGGATCGATGTTCGGAATCGTCTCATCAATAGAAAACTGAAACATAGGAAGGTGTTTGGTAATCGCTCCAAACAGCGCAATGTCATGCGGGTTCACAAACGAACCTACCATGAGCCAAGGCTGCGCAGTCGCTTGATGTTCTAATCGTTGAATAAGCTCTATGATTTCCTCTGCATATATTTCGTCTCGTCCGCTCACTCCAACGGCCGCGGATGAACCAGAATTGTGCGGGTTTCTCCCTTCCGGTTCTGGACCAATCCACCCTGAAAACCCAAACTTTTCAAGCTTATTAGCCTGTTGATAGAGGCACTCTTTCTCTAGATCCGGTATTCCTGTTTGCATCTGGTAGCTAGAAAAAACGTTATGTGTTCCTGGAATTAAGATGTTCTCATCAGAAATGTGCCATTTTCCTTTATAAAAGGTTTGATACCCAGCCTGCTTAAAATAATCTCCCATCGTCGGGATGGTATTAGGCTGCAGCCAAAACATATCAGGATCTTGTGACTTCTTTGCGATACCTTGTGTTTGCGTAACTCCGTGCAAGGAAGGATACTGCCCTGTAAACAATGTAGCTCGACTTGGTGAACAGGCTGTAGAACCGACGTAGTGACGGGTAAATTCCATTCCATGCTGTTTTAAAAATTCATGTGCTTTTAAATGTTTTTTTCGCCACTTTTTTAGTTCTTTACTTTCATATAAGGGTGGAAATCGCTCCTCGTCCACGATAATTAACAAAAAATTAGGCTGCTTCTGCATGTTTACTCCTCCGCGTGTTTATCAAATTTTCTGTATTGATAAACTATGTAAAAAGCACTTTTTTTAGAAGAACGGAGTACGATTCATGTCTTTTTATGCCCAAACAAAAAAGACTTGGAGGATTTCTCTAAGTCTTTCATAGCTCATTTCAATACGATATTCCTTATTTTTTGTATGCTTTTAGCTACTGATTTCGTTTATAGGTACCAATGATACTAGGTATACCTACAATTATGCTTATCATAAAACTCCACATCATATAGCGCCAATCCCCTGTAAAAAGCGCTACTCCCATAAAAAAAACGAGCTGACCAGCAAGAGCTAACCATGAAGCTATCCAAGCAAACATCATATTCTCTTTCACGTTATCACCTCATATTTTTAAGTATGAATGACTTCTTATATTTTACCATTAAATTCCAATTTTAAAGGTTGTTCTACTGTTTATTTTATGTACATAACTAAAAAAGCTAATAGCAGCGCGCAGCTAGCCATTAGCTTTTTCATCATTTTGCAAATACATGATGTCCTATTTTAATTGTTTCTTGTTTTTGGCGCAGCCATTGATCTCCCGTTTTATCAGGATTAAAGAAGAATAATGAACCTTTTCCTTGACCCTGGAAGTTAATTGCTTCTTCTACAGCTTTTTTTGAATCTGTGTCTGCAGGTTTATTAATTTGACCGTTGCTGACCGGACTATACTGACCTTTTTGATAAATAACGCCTTTTACAGTGTCCGGGAATTTGCTGCTGTCGACTCTGTTTAATACAACTGTCGCCACGGCTACTTTGCCTGCATAAGGCTCTCCTTTGGCTTCAGCTGATACAAGACGAGCTAATAATTCTTTATCATTTTTATTTACTTGAATGTGCTGTTCATGAGCGGGCGCTGCAGCAAATGCTGAGTAACCTGCACCAAAACTTGGGATAAGCATTGCTATAGCAATCACTAGTTTCTTTATCATAAAAATAAAAAGCCTCCTTGCTATTTCTTGACGTGGTTCATATGCTAGCAGAAATATAGGAGTCCTTCATTACAAAAAATTATCCAGTTCCAAAAGAAATTGGATGTTATTGTCTTCTTCAAACAATCTTTAGCTTATAAAACTGGACCTTTTATGATTACGTATTAGTTGCACTTCTAAATCTTAAAGAAATTATATTTTTTCTGTTTGAAATATAAAGTTTGAACTGTATATTTCCTTAACTACTGAAGAAAGAATATCAATTCCTTTCTTTAACTCGTCATCTGCAGCAGTAAGACTTATGCGAATGCACTCCCGGTTGTGAGAAGAAGATTGGCTACCGTGAAAGAATGACCCGCCTGGCACTACAATCAAGTTTTCTGCTTTTAATTTATTGTATAGATCGGTATCACTGAAAGGCAAACCTTCTAACCAAAGCCAACCAAATAACGAACCTTCCGCTTTGTGCAAATACCAAGGAATATCATCCGGCATACGTATAGTTAAAAGATTTTTTAAATAGTCATGTTTTTGTTTATAATGAGTTCTTATATGGTTAGCTGAAATTCCGGCTAACTGCCCGCTTTTTAAGGTGCTAACCACCATTCGCTGACCTAACCTAGAAGAGTGAATCAAAATATTTGATTGAAATGCTTCCATTACTTTTATGAAGTCACTTTTTCCTATAGCAATTCCTATTCTCTCTCCAGGCAATCCGACTTTAGAAAGACTCATGCAGTGAATGATATTATCATGTATGATTGGATCCATTTCAATAAAATTAATAGCAGGAAAAGGCGGTGCGTAAGCTGAATCAATTAGCAATGGAATTTGATATTCCTTGCACACTTGGGATATAAGCTGTACGGATTCTTCAGAAAGAATGTTGCCGCTTGGGTTATTAGGTCTTGATAATACAACAGCTCCGACGTCTGGGTCCTGAGCTATTTTATCTTTAAATGCTTGTTTGTTAAATTCATAACGAAACGTATGATGATCAAGCTTTGAGAGGATAGGAGGAATTCCTTCTATTACACCTTCCTCAAGCGCGACTCCACTATACCCAGCGTAATCTGGCAGCATAGGTATTAATGCTTTTTTTACCCTTCCTTCTTTACTTGTACCGCAAAACGAATTTAAAGCTAAAAAAAAGAGATTTTGACTTCCCGAAGTGATCAAGACTTGTTCTCTGTCCAGTTTAATATGATAATTCGTAAAGAAATATTCTCTTATGCAATCAATTAATTCATGCGTACCGTAACTAGAACCATATTGGCTAATCAAATTTTTTAATTGTTTGTCGTTCACAATATCCTTTAAAGCTTCTTCCCACATTTCATAAACTTGAGGGAGAATGGCGGGGTTGCCAGCACTTAAATTCACATATTGATTAAGATTGGAATTGAGCACTTCTTGGATATCATGCATAATAGCGCGAACGCCTACTTTATTAGTCATTTTGTTTCCTATTTTACTTAAATGCAAAGCAGTCACTAGTGCACCTTCTCCTTAAAGATTATGGTCATCGAATAGTAAGTATGGAACTTCAATCTTTTTATTTTGCTGATTAATAAAGTAATTGTCCGGGATAATAAATTTATCATCGTTCTCACTAGGTAATAAGTATTTTCGAACATAATGTTCAGCTTCTTCTTTATAGTCAAGGTCACTTTGAATCGTTTCAAGTTCTTCAATTTCTTTTACTAAAAGATCCAGTTCTTTTAAGCATATGTCTAAATCTAAATAAGCATGGTCTCCTTTTCGGGATATTGAACGCCCATTTGCAACTAACCAGCTAAAAAGAAAAAATCCTGTTCCAGAATCAAAGTTTCGGGGTGCATTATGCTGACTAGGGTATCTTAAAAGTCGTTCAAAGAGAACAAATTCCGTTATCTCTTCCCAAAAAGGATATTTTCTTTTATGAAGAGTCAGCACCGTCTGGCAATCTACTTTAACTTCTTCTAGTATGCCTGCAAAAAAATTCATTTTCGCCTGTATATGTTGGTCAAAAGGTTTATTTCCGCAGTGATGGTAATAATCATGCAGATATCCCCAAATCACCCTTGCCTGATAAGTGTCTTCTCTATTCATAGTATGAGATTTAAAGTTAAAATCAGGAAAGATAGAATACGCTCTTTTTAATGTATCCTGATTGTATATGCTGTGAAATTTATTAAAGAAAAATATCGCGAAGTTTTGACTTGTTACCTTTTCTTTTGTTTTTACATTCTCAGGGAAAAATACAATACACTTCCCTTCCATAAATCCTTGAGTACCAGCTAACAGCTTTAAAGATTCACATCCATTTTTAGGATGAGGAAGGTCTGCTTCAATGGATTTCATGATTTCAGGTTCATCACGAACGGCGATAAAGGCTTCTAAATAAAACCCTCTTTTTGTAGGGCCATTAGGCGTTACAATCGGTCCTAAAAAGAACGTCGCCTCCCCGTTTGCAGGCGGGCTATAAGCAATTAACGTTTGATCAAAATAAGGAGCTTGATCGAGTCCTCTTTCAATCCAATCACATACGTCATTTTTTAATGCATTCCACACTACAGGTAAATTTAAAGAGTTATATATTGTTTCAGTTTCAGCAACTACTTTTAATAAGAGTTCTCTAGCTTTTTCGTAATTTCTTTTGACCTCTCCATTTGGGCCCTGATATTTTCTTATCTCATATAGAGCAGGTACTATTTTATCGTTTAATAACTCCACTAAACTTTGGGTATGATTTTTTGTTAACATGATTAAAACCCTCCTTTTTTAGAACAGCTACTTAGCAGAAATATTTTTAGATGATGTAAGAGTAGAGTTATTTGTGTTTTTCTCTACTTGCTTTTTCAAGTTAATAAATATAACCCCTGCTATTACAAATGCTGTACCTATATAGACCTGTTTGTTTAATGTTTCACCTAAAAAGACAAACCCTACATATAAGGCGATAACCGGTGAAATAAATAAATGCGCCGTTGCTTTTGATATATGCCATTTTTTTAATAAATAAATATTAATAGAAAACCCCAAGACCGACCCTATAATGGCCAAATATAATAATGAGATAAGACTAATACCAGAGAAAGTGCGGTTTCCATTTTCTACAAACAAACTAACAATCAGTAAACAAGCGCCTCCACTTAGCATCGAAAAAGAATTAAAGGTCATAATAGGCAAGGATTTTATGCGAGATTGAACTTGAACAGTTATAAAAGCAGAACCTAGCATAGCCATTAAAATGACAATCATGGCTACTATTTGAATCACATTCCCCTGTATAAACAGCTGATTTCCAAATACAACGCTCATACCAATTAAGCACATGACTACACCTATCTTTTGTCCTTTTGTAGCTGGTGTTCCTTTAAATAAGCGATTAAATAAAAGGGCAAACACTGAAATGCTGGCAGCTAAAACGGAAACAAGCCCGCTTGGCAAATAGACGGATGCCCAATAAACAGAACCAAACGGTAGAGCAAAGTACAAAATTCCGTTTAATGCTGAAATAATTACTACTTCTTTTGAAATGGCCATTTTTTTTGTGAGTAAGAGGTAGAGGGCAATTATTAAACTAGCAATTAAAAACCTCATACCTGCTGACCATAGAGGCAAGCTATCCTTTAATCCAGTCTTTTGAAAAGCCCATGTCGTTCCCCCGATGACGGCTAATAGACAAAACAAAAGATGTACATGAATACGGGTTAATTTAGAAATCACTGTTTCACCTTATTTCTTTTTTAAAGTTAAGCCTATTTTCTTCCGTGGAGCGTAAAACACATCGGCACTTCTCCAAAATCTTTTACAACTGTTAACCCCTGCTCGTTAGCGGCTTTACTCGTTGTAATACATGCGTCTACCTTTCCTTCTAAGCAATCAATCGCCGCTTGAGCATTACTATTTACTAACTGAACATTAGGACTGATGGAATGAGCTAAATCAACAGGGGCAGGATGTGAAGCAATTAACAGGTTATTGTTTGTTATCACCTCTTCTTTTGAGGCAAGCACCATGTTATACGTTGGCATAATAAAGCTATCTACTAGCTCTAAACTAGTTAAGTTTTTGAATACAATATCATGTAAGTAAGGATATACCGCGCAGCCTAGAAGAGCAGAACTCTCTGTTTCTTTCACATGAACTAAAGCTTCTTCCAACGTTTGATGCAAAAAGACCTGACCTTGTATGCTTTGGCGTTCGAACCACAGATAGCCTGCTTTTTCACAATTTGTTCCTTCAGGCCCTAAGGTATGGATAATGCTAATTTTTTGAAGCTGCTTATTTTTCTTACTAGACGACTCTGCAACTATCATAGCCTTTGATACCCCCTATGCGTTTACTTTATTTTTATAAACGATTTTTACTTTGTTATCTAAATAGCTGTAATACTGCTCACAGTCGTAATAAGAGTCATGAGTGGTTAAAATAAATCCAGGGTAACCTGAAAAGTGCGGATATGGTAAAATGTCTGTCCCTTTAGTTATAAATTGAATAACCCTTTTTACTTCAGTATCTCTACGCACGTCTTCTAAGCCTCGAATTTCTTTAAAAATCCCATAGCCTTGCACAGGGATAATGTAGTTGCCCACCACTTTCTTTCGTTTTCTTTCATTTTTTAATACAGGAGGTTTTAATCCTAATACATAGTAAAAAACTAGCTCCATATAGTTAATACCTGTACTTTCCTTTACGATATAATGAGAAATCCCAGATCCTCCAATGCGCGCTCCTATTTCAATTACATAAGGTTTTCCCGCTGGATCCAGGCGTAATTCAATATGAGCCGGGCCATCCTCAATCCCTAAAGCATTTGCTGCTCTAGCTGCTTCTCGTGCAATAGATTGCCAAACGTTTTCTTCTAGCTGAGCTGGAGCTATATAAACACCTTCTTCAAAGAAAGGGCCTTTGGAATTCCCTTTATAACCTATAGAAAGTACATAAACTTCCCCTTCTACAGAAAACGTTTCAATAGCAAACTCTGGCCCGTCTATAAATTGTTCAATTACCATGCCCGTTTTATTTTTTGTGAATTTACTTAGGTCTTCTTCATTTACGCGTCTCACTTTTTCTATGCTGTCAATCAGTTCTTTTTTATTATTCGCTCGTGATACACCTTGACTGGAAAATCCGTTAGAAGGTTTTACTACGACAGGATAAGGCAGTGAAAGATTCTTTAATTCCTCCGTATTTTCAACCTCTTTAAAATACGGAGTGTTAAGATCATTATCTTTTAAAACCTCTCTCATCTTCTGTTTGTTGCGACAGTTACTAATCACAAACGGTGATAAACCAGGTAAGTTTAATTCTTCTGTCAGCTGAGATACAAACTCTAATGCAGGCTCATATAATGTCATAATGCCGTCAAAAGGATTTTTGTGATGCTCTGCTTTAATAATCTCAAGAGCTTTGTCTGGGGTGTGAAATAAATCGATGGGTATGAAATTTTGTACGTTTTTAAGATGCTTAGGTTCTACTTCTTCCTGGTTATAAAAAAACGTCACTTTAATTCCGAGAGCTTCTGCTTCTTCAAAAATAAACGGTAAATATGTATTTTGTAACACAACTGCTAGATGCTTATTTTGTAACGGCATTTACTTCCCTCCTACTTTTAAACAGCTCTTCACTGTTCGATGACTAAATTCTAATGACCGCTTCATATATTTGTCAATTTAATTTTATATAACATTAGGAATATATAGAATATTTGATATATTAGTAAAAAGTAAAGAAAAGAATGGTTTATAGGGTTAATACTAAAGCGAAATTAAAAGCAGGAATTTTGCTATTTGATTATAAAGATATTGTTAGAAAAAATTTAATGAGAATTTTTATAAAAAAAGAAAGGTCGACATAGATTCAACCTTTCTTTTTTATATTTTTTATTAAAATAGATATTAACCATTTATGAAGTTACATCTTTTTCAGCCATCTCATTTAGTATTCTTTTTAATGCAATGTCGGGGTTTAATGCGGGATCCTTTATATTCACTTCTTTCATATTGCGCTCCTTTTTCATAGATATATCCATTTTTCACTTTCTTGTTTGAATTTATGTGAACCCTTTTTGTTTACTATAACGAAAGAGAAAAGAAAAAGAAGTGAACTTATAATTCACTTCTTTTTTTGACGTAACATTTATTTCATAGGCTGCAAATGATTATTAGCTTTTTGTTTTGCATCACGCTGAACGAAAAAAATGATGCAAAGCGCCAGAAGATATAAACATGCAAAAGCTGTTATGTACCAAAGTGCTGAGGTAATTCCGCTTGCGTCCATAGTAAAGCCAATAAGCGCAGGAAAAATAGCTCCTCCAAGCCCTGAAAAACCAGTAATTAAACTTGTTACAATACGAGCAGATCCGGTAAATGTATGATTAGCATATACCATCGTAATCGAATAGATACCTGACATTGCAAGCCCTAAAAACCCTAATAAAATATAGCCTGCGACAGCTTCTTTTAATACGATAAACAGCACTAAACTCACAATTGTTCCTCCAATGCTGCCAAAAAGATAGCGTTCGTATGTAACGATTCGAATAATCCATCCAGTAGCCACTCGTCCTATTAGCATAGCCACCCAAAAAACGCTTATGCTTAAAGTAGCCTGTGACGGAATTACATCTAGATACGTGATAAAAATAGACGAAAGAAAATTATTCATACTGCTTTCTACTCCGGCGTACATAAAAATCATCACACTAAAAAGAGCAAGTATTTTCCATCTTTGATTTTTAGCAAGCACAGGCGCAGGTTCTGAGTTGGCGTCTGAAGAATCGCTTTCTGAAGTTAAAACAGTCTCTTTTTTAAAAGGAATCATTTTGCAGACCACAACCATTAGTAAAGCTAGTACACTCGTTATAAAAAATGAAAACCTCCAGCTGTTCTGCGAAATCAATAAGCTAGCTACTAACGGCATCAACAGCGCACCTAGACCAAATGATACTTCTAAATAACTCATAACAATAGCTCTTCTACCGATAAATACTTCCATCATTAAAGTAGCTACAACTACTTCCAATGCGGCTACACCAATACCGTTTAAAAAATTGAATGCAATAATCCACTCAAATGGAGGCAATAAAAGCATACCTATTTGTGATAGCGCTATCATTAGTGCGGCAATTGTAAGTAAATTCATTTCTCTGAAGCGTCCTAATAGAAAAGAAGATAGCGGAACTCCTATCAAAAATCCTAAAGAACCTAATAATACAAGCTGTCCGCCAACTGTATAGGACACATGATAATGTGTTAGCAATTGCGGTAAGACGGACCCTACGGCTGTAATGACTAATCCGCCCAGCAAATAAAGCGCATATGAAGCTAGCGCAAACTTTTTCATCTCCCCACTCCCTTAAATTCTCTAAAACGTTCTCTCTGTACTTAATTATAAAGCTTTTCCTTTAGTTGTTAACTGAAATTTGAGAAAAAACCATTCTTCCTGCTCTACTTAATTTCCAGTCATTTATAAGATAAACCAAAAAGAAGAAGACAGATGTCTCCTTCTTTTTGGTTTTCACTTTACAGTGACGCTTTTAAAATAGCTAAAATATCACCTTTATTTAGTTTTTTAAAGTTACCGAAACCTCCGTACTCCATTTCACGAGCAGCAATTCCAGCAATTTCGTCTAGTCGCTCTTCGCCGATATCGTAATCTGCTAAGCGAGAAGGTGCACCAAGACTGGACCAAAAAGCGCTTAACTTATCGATTCCTTCTAACGCAATTTCTTTGTCGCTTTTACCTGCAGTTTCAATATCGAACATACTTGTCATTACACGCTTCATACGAGTTACATCTTGATCTACAACGTGTCGCATCCAATTTGGGAATAGGATTGCTAAACCGCCTGCGTGAGGAATGTCATATACAGCTGACACTGCGTGTTCAATAGTATGTGAAGCCCAATCTCCAAAGTAGCCCATTTGAAGTGTTCCGTTTAGCGCGATTGTTCCGGAATATAAAATCGTTTCGCGGTGCTCGTAGCTTTGCAGATCTTCTAGTAATTTCGGTGCTGTTTCAATTACTGTTTGTAATACGGAATAGCACATACGATCTTGTAAAGGCGTGTTTTTCACGTTATGGAAATATTGTTCAAATACATGGCTCATCATGTCTACCATGCCGTAGATAGTTTGATCTCTAGGAACAGACATCGTGTTCACAGGATCTAATATAGAAAATACAGGATGCGTAACAGAGCTGCCCCAAACGTATTTTTCATTTGTTTCCCAATTCGTAATAACAGAATCAGGATTCATTTCAGAACTTGTTGCTGCCAATGTTAATACCGTTCCAAACGGCAGTGCTTTTGTAGCCGTTACTTTTTTGTTAATAATATCCCAGACGTCTCCTTCATACTCAGCTCCGGCAGCGATTGCTTTTGTGCAGTCAATAACGCTTCCTCCGCCGACTGCTAACATGAAGTCAATGTTTTCATTCCGGCAAATCTCAATTCCTTTTCGTACCGTAGATAGTCTAGGATTTGGCTCTACGCCCGCTAACTCATGTATATTTACGTTTAACTCTTTTAACAGCGTAAGAACTTGATCGTATAAACCGTTTTTCTTAATGCTTCCTCCGCCGTATACAAGCAAAATATTTTTTCCGTATTTCGGGAGTTCTTCTGATAATGCTTGAAGCTGATCTTTTCCGAAGATTAATTTTGTGGGATTATGATAAATGAAATTTTCCATACTATCTGTATACCTCCTAGTTGAATATAAAGTAAGTTGTCGCATTACGCGAACAAGAATGTAAGTATAAATGTAAAACAAAAATTTTTCAAGAGTTAAGTTCTCAAATCGCGTACTTTATTTTATTGAGTAATTAAAATGAAGAAAATGGCTTCTTGGATATAAAAAAGAGAGCAAGTAAATGCTCTTTTTAAAGTTCTTTATAAGCTATTTTTCTATACGTAACAAATCCTTCTTTTTCGTAAAAGCTTTCGGCAATCGTATTATCATTCCAATAATCTAACTCAATTGTATTTATGTCGTTTGTACGAGCAATGCTATAAATTTCTTTCATCAAACTTGAACCAAACCCTTTGTTTTTATAGGATTCTGCGATGTTTATTTGATGCACGTAAATTGACTCGTAAGCTTTTTTAAACACTGTTTCTGAATACTGCTTTATTTCCAGCCAAGCGAACCCTACATGCTGACCTTCGTCTTCTCCTAAAAGAAAGATAAATCTATCGTCTTTCATCACTTTCTTAAAAAATTCATGTACCTGATGAAAATCATATGTTTGAAAATGCTGGGGGTATAATTCTACATGCAGTTGATGAACAGACTGATTAAGCTTGGCAATTTTACCAGCATCGAAAGTACGGCTAATCTTCAATTTTTTCTCTCCTATATATCTCGTATTTAGTAATGGTCGTTATGAATTTATTTCGTTTAATATAGCCGGTGCGTTTGAGGTAAATAACAGATAGTTTTTATTGGTCGTTTTTATAAAAATGCGGTCAGTCGTTCCGTACGGAGGGCCAATTCGAATGGCGTTTGCTTCTTTACCTCCGTACGTGTCATCTTCCGTTACTTCAAGAATGTCTTCTAACGGAATCGTAAAGTGTGAAAGCTGCCATTTTATAATGAGATTATCATTTATTTTTCGGACACTGATAGTTGGTGTAAACATTTTATACATCCCCTTTGGTTTTTATTTTCCCTTACTTGTTCTAGCAAAAAAAACAAGTTCATTTCCCCTTAACTTTCTCCCTGTGCAATGCGTTCTTTTATCCTTAAAATCGCTTCTTTCGGACAGCCTTTAAAATACCCCCCATGATAACAAATAACATGCTCAATGTCGTAGTGTAAGAATTTTTCCAGTGAGTGAACTGCTTGGTCCATATTTAAGGTCGTTTGTTTAACAGGTCCCATTAGTTGTCCATTTGCAAATACTAAAGCATCTCCAGCAACCAGTGTTTTTGATTTTCTTAAATAAAAACTTACATGCCCAGGTGTGTGTCCAGGGGTAAAAATCGGTTCAATGCCTTCACAGTATGGGAGCATTTGACTCCCTTTTAATACTATATCTACGTCAACTTTTGGAGGGTTTGTATACAAATATTTTATTTCATCAGGTATAGCTGCTAGTTCTTCGTTACTCATTCGACTCGCATTCGTTTTAATAAGCGGAAGTTTCCCTTCAATATACGGCTTATCAAATTCATGAGCATATACGATGATATTTTCATTTGATTTTTTTCGTATATCAGTCGCACATCCTATATGATCTAGATCTTGATGTGTTAAAAGAATTACTTTTAGCTGTTCAATAGATATATTCAATTCACCCAAGGCCTCTTTCAGTTGATCGGTTTGCCCAGGCATTCCTGTATCAATTAGAATAGCTTCATCGTTATTCCAAACTAATGTAGGATTTAATATTATATCTTGGTCAAAAGCTCTGGCAGTCAACTGTAGCATTTCAACACCTGCAGAAATTCTCATTGCAAACCCCTTTTCTTATTAAAGTACAAAGATTTTCAGCCTCCATAATCGCTTAGCATGCAGTGGTATTCTTGAATTTTATCAATAAACAAAATAAAAACCAGACTGGAAAAAAATCACTTTTTATGCTATGATATCTATAAAATAAAGCTTACTATGATAAATTTTTATAAATGAAAAGGTGAACCTTGTTGTCCAAGGTTCACCTTTTTTACTTATCGTTAGCCGTATAGCTTTTTTATTTCTTATCGTCTCTTTGGATACACTCATGCAAAGGTACAACCTTGGTTTTCTTTGCTATTTTATATCCCCACCACGTCGCTAAAAAGAGAGGCAGACCGATGTATGAGACCGTCAAGCCGTACCAATCAATTTTGTCAGAAAGTACCGCTTGATAATTCTGACCTAGAATAACGATGAGGCACATTCCAAATGCAAGAACAGGACCTAGAGGAAACCATTTTGCTTTATACGCCAGTTCATTTATATCCTGTCCTGAAGCAACATATGCTTTTCGGAAACGATAGTGGCTGATGGCAATACCGATCCACGCAATAAATCCGCTCATGCCTGAAGCGTTTAAAAGCCACATATACATTTGATCACCAAAAATTGATGTTAAAAAGGCAAGACCGCCAATGATAGTGGTTAAAACAAGCGCGTTTACTGGAATTCCTCGGCGATTAATTTTTCGAAGCGCTTTAGGCGCTTGCCCTTCATTTGCCATTGACCACAACATTCGCGTAGAAGCATATAAGCCAGAAGTTCCGGCTGATAAAACCGAGGTAAGAATAACAGCATTCATCACTGAAGCAGCTGCAGCAATTCCTGCCTTTTCAAAAACAAGCGTAAATGGACTAACAGCAATGTTATCCACGTCTCCTCCTAGAAGAGATGGGCTTGTGTAAGGAATGATGAGCCCGATTACAGCAATGGCTGCAATATAAAATAGAAGAATGCGCCAAAAGACTTGGCGAATGGCTTTTGGTATATTTTTTTGAGGGTTTTCACTTTCCCCCGCTGCAATGCCGACTAGCTCTGTACCTTGAAAAGAAAATCCCGCGATAAAGAAAATGCTTAGTACGGACAGAAATCCGCCGTTGACCGGCGCTTCTTCTAATGTAAAATTTTTAAAGCCAATATATTCACCGCCGAAAATGCCAAAGATCGTCAGAAGTCCCACTCCGATAAACACAATGATGGTTACTACTTTTACGAGAGCAAACCAATATTCAGATTCTCCATAGCTTTTTACAGATAGGAAATTAAGTAAAAAAATTAAGCCTAAAAACAAAGCGCTCCAGATAATACTTGGAACATCAGGGAACCAAAACTTCATGATAATAGCAGAAGCAGCTATTTCTACAGCGAGCGTAACAGCCCAGTTAAACCAGTAGTTCCAGCCGAGCGCAAAGCCGAGAGCTGGGTCTACATAATGACTGGCGTACGTTGAAAAAGAACCTGAGACCGGCATAAACGTGGCCATTTCTCCAAGACTAGTCATGAGAAAGTAAACCATAATTCCAATGGCCCCGTAAGCAATCAGTGCTCCTCCAGGTCCAGCAGTTTGGATGGATGATCCGGTAGCTAGAAATAAGCCAGTTCCTATTGACCCTCCAATGGCAATCATGGTCATATGGCGTGCTTTTAAATGGCGTTTTATATGCTTATCGTCCTGCTTTTTTTCTTCTTCATTACGATTTATATCGACCGCTTCCATACTTATCCCACCTTTATAAATGAACTATGCGCACATGTTTAACGTAAAGCGTATAAGAATATCCATCTCCTATAAAAAGTAGGAGATGGACTCTTCATTGCTTACTTTGAAAAATCAAAGTAGTTTCGTTTTAATAGACGAGGCAGGCTCATAAGCTGTTCGTACGTTACACTTTTTTCTAAGGCAGAGGTGTTGATTAAAAACAGTTGATCTTCAATGTGTCCTACCGTTTCATCTGTTTGATACGTAATTCCGCATTCTGAACATGTAATGGAAGGCGTCTCTTTAATTTCTATGGCTTTTGTGCCGTCAGGAAGCTCCCAATAAACCGTTGCATCCGTCTCTTTCGCTTCATAGGATTCGCACCATTGACATTTCAATATTATTCCTCCTTCGCTCCCGCCGTTTCGTATTTTTTCATTTGCGTTTCAAATTTTTTCTCTTTTAATTGATCGCGTTTTTCACGCTTGTCTTTCAAAGAGCTATGCTCTGGATTTTGGTCATACGTTTTCCGGCGGTCAAGACGGTTTAGACCTTCTGGCGTTAAGTTGAACTTTGTATCATCAATAATCGAAAGAACACCGTTGCTTTCAAATTTTTCAAACACTTCAGGATATACTTTTTTATAAAATTCTTCTGCGCTACCACTTTGGTAATTTTGCGGCTCCGGATAAGATGTAATAACACCTTCAAAGTTTCGAAGCACCACTTTATTGGAGCTTTGAGAAATAATGTAGTTTGGCTGCAGCGGAATTTTACCGCCCCCTCCAGGAGCATCCACGATAAACGTAGGAACTGCATAGCCGGACGTATGGCCGCGAAGTCCTTCCATAATTTCTAGCCCTTTACTGATCGGCGCACGGAAATGGCCGATTCCTTCTGATAAATCACATTGATAAATGTAATAAGGACGCACGCGAATTTTTACTAAATCATGCATAAGCTGCTTCATGATTGGCACGCTGTCGTTAATTCCGGCTAAAATAACCGCTTGGTTTCCAACTGGAACTCCTGCGTTCGAAAGCATTTCACAAGCACGCTTTGATTCTTCTGTAATTTCAATTGATGTGTTAAAATGCGTATTTAGCCAAACCGGATGATATTTCTTCAAGATATTGCACAGGTTTTCTGTAATGCGCTGCGGGAACACCACCGGTGCTCTTGTACCGATACGAATAATTTCTACGTGCGGAATATCGCGCAAATTTTTCAAAATATATTCTAAAATATTGTCATTGATTAATAGTCCGTCTCCTCCAGAAATTAATACATCACGGATTTGAGGGTTGGCTGCAATGTAATTAATAGCTGTATCCAGCTGTTTTTTTGGAACGCCCATGCCAATTTGTCCTGAAAAACGTCTTCTTGTACAGTAGCGGCAGTACATCGAGCATTGATTTGTAACTAAAAACAGCACGCGGTCGGGATAACGATGCGTTAAGCCAGGAACCGGTGAATCTTCATCTTCGTGAAGCGGATCTTCTAAATCATACCTTGTTTTATGCAGTTCTTCTGAAATAGGAACGGACTGCATTCTGATTGGACATTTCGGATCGTTCTCATCCATTAACCATGCGTAATAAGGAGTGATATTTAACGGAATCGTTTTGGTTGCAATTTTTACGCCTTCTTCTTCTTGAGGTGTTAAATTGATCACTTTCTTTAAATCCTCTAATGTTTTAATCGTGTTTGTCAGCTGCCATACCCAGTCGTTCCACTGCTCATCCGTTACATCCTTCCAAAGTTCGATTTCTTTCCAGTGTCTGCTTGCTTTATATAATGTATTGTTCATTTTATATTCCCTCCAAAGTTCATTTTTTGAATAGATGTTCTATTAAGAAATTGACCGCACCATATAATAGCGATCTTCTCCTTCCCCAAACTCTCCTGCTCGCGTTTCTTTAATGGTAAAGCCCATTTTTTTATACAGCTTCACAGCCCCTTCATTTTGTACATTCACAGTCAAACAAACGCTTTCGAAATTATCTTTTTTTAGAATCGAAAATATTTCTTCTAAAAACAGCTGTCCAATTCCGCTTCCTTGTCTATCAGAGCGGACGTAGAACCCAAAGATATAAGCTTTTGTGATATCTTTGTAATCTCGAAGCAGCTCGCAAATAGCAATTGGCCTTGCGTCATTTTCCTGGAAATATTGAATAAGCTTGCCATAGCGGGCTAAAGGTACAAGCGTCTGTTCATCAACGGCTCCCATGCCCGGAAACGCATCTTTTTCAAGTTCAATCATCATTTTTTGCTGCTCAGGATTTAACGATTCCGGCACTTCGATATAGTACTGCTCTTTTAATGCATCCATTTTTCTTTCCTCCTTTTTTCACTTTCATATTTGACATCTTGCAGCGGCCATATTGGTTTTGGAATGTGCTGATACTTAAAGGTCGTTAAGCGATTTGATGCTACGCCTGGAGCATCCACATAGATGATAGATCCTACAAGCGGTTCAAAAGCGGCTCTGAAATGATTTTTAGCTTTTAAACCGATGATTTTTTTCGTCTCTGGCTCAATACCGATATGGCGAAAAAGTTCAGGATCGTTTGCTGATACCGGCCTTCCAATCAGCAAAATATCCAATTCTCCTACTCGAATATGAGCTGCACCTTTTACATTTACTTTCAAATGCTGATTAAACGGTCCCGAATTGTAAAACTCACCTTCTGATAAACCAATGACCTTTGCTTCAACTTCAACGGGCTTTCCGAACTCAGGAGAAACTTTTCCTCCTAAGGAAAGAGAGACGTAATTCCCAACTCCTGCTTGCACGCATTGTTTAATAGATTCAGGGTCATAAAGACCTCCAAACAGTGTCCCCGGCATATTTAGCTTCAGCATGTATTCCAAAAGTTCTGTTGTATCGCCGCTTCCGCAGCTTAAAGGATTGTCCGCTATATCAGCGAGCACAATTGGCTGTTCGCTTGATCGTTTTAACGCTGTTTGCAGACCTTCTTCAACGGTAGGCAAATCCACGATAAACTCTTCTTTTATACTCCAAAACTGAGAAGCTAGTTTCTTTGCTGTTTTTTCTGCTGTTTCAGGATTCAAAGCTGTTACGAGCACGCTTGCTCCGGCAATTGGAATATCAGAATACGGAAAGCCTCCAAAAATGGAAACATTGTATACGTCTGCTTCTTGCTCGGCTTGCTTAGCAAGATCAATCATTTTTTTCATCGGCCCTTCTGCGGTTCGCATATTAATCGAGGGCAAAAGCATAGGCATTTTTTTAAAAGATGCATAATAGATAGCGCTTTCTTTTACTTGTGTTAAAAGCGCTCGCGCAGCGTTCACTCCTTGTTCGTACATATCAACATGAGGATATGTTTTAAAACCAAAATGAAGCGGCGTGTACGTAAGCATATCTTCACTGATATTTGCGTGCATATCGAGCGTAGTAGCAATGGGAACGTCGCTTCCTATGCAGCTTCTTATCTGACTTAACAAATGAGCTTCAGGATCGAAAAGATGCTCTACTACCATTGCGCCGTGCAAAGCGATTAACAAACCATCTAGCGGCCCCGCATGAGTAAGTGAGTGTAACATTTGCTTTTCAATTATGTGATAAGCTTCAGAAGATACAATCCCAGACGGAACTGCAGCTGCACAAACAAGGGGAACGATTTCTACTTGCTTCTCTTGCTTTAATACATCTAAAAATCCCCCTACTTCTGTTTTGGTTCCTGAGTATGCTTTATATATTTCCGTTCCAACAAAATAGCCTTCTTGTACAAAGTGTTCTATTTCTGTTTTTAATGGACTAAAGCTGTGAGATTCATGATAAAAAAAGGCAATGCCAATGCGATATGAAGACATGTGCTCCTCCTTTTCGCTAAGGTGCGAGATTAATAGTTGGTGTAGACAGACTTCCATTCTGTCATCACATCAAATGCATGATGAGAAACTTCCCTGTGGCCGTTGCCAGACATTTTCATTCCTCCGAATGCTACTCCCATTTCAGCATTAGATGTTCCGTTATTGATATAGACTAATCCGCTAACAGCGTCTTTTGCCGCTCGGCTGGCATAGTGCAAGCTGCTTGTATAAATAGAAGTGGAAAGCCCGTACATCGTTCCATTATTGACGCTCATTGCTTCTTCGTAGCCATCTACTTCAATAAAAGCAAGCACGGGACCAAAAATTTCTTCTTGAGCAATTGTGTGGTTCGAACTGACGTTATCAATAATTGTAGGCATGTAATAACAAGTTCCTAACTCTGATAAAGCATGACCTCCAAGCGCAATATTTCCGCCTTCTTCTACCGCTTTTTGTACGTAATTTTCTACTAAACGGCACTGCTGTTCATTAACAAGCGGTCCTATCACAACTCCTTGTTCAAGACCATTTCCAATCTTCATTTCTTTTGTAAGAGCTATTACTTTTTTCAAAAGCTCTTCTTTTACTGAACGCTCCACAATCACTCTACTAGCTGCGGTACAGCGCTGCCCCGTTGTCGTAAATGCTGATTTAACAATTCCTTCTGCTGCTTTATCCAAATCGGCATCCTTTAACACAATAACAGCGTTTTTTCCTCCTAGCTCTAAAGAAATTCGTTTTAAGGTTTTGCTGCTCATTTCTGCTAACTGCTGACCAACTTCCGTAGAACCTGTAAATGATATGATTTTCACTTCAGAGTGCGTAGCAAGCTTTTGTCCAACAATTCTGCCCGATCCTGTAAGCAAGTTAATTGTTCCTTTTGGAAGCCCCGCAGCGTGCAATACTTCCATAAAAATCTTCGCTGAGAGCGCCACTTCTGAAGCCGGCTTCCAGACAACGGTATTGCCAGCGATTAAAGCGGCAAACATTTTATAAGAAGCGAGAGAAACAGGAAAGTTCCAAGGTGTAATACATGCCACAACTCCAAGCGGTTCGCGAACCATTTTTATATCTCGGTCAGGAAAGCCAGCGGGCACTATTTCGCCAAACAAACGTCTTCCTTCTCCAGCCATATACTGAGCTGTTGCAATGACGACACCAACTTCCCCTATGGATTCTGTCAGCGGTTTTCCCATCTCTTTTGTCATCACTTGAGCTAGCTCTTCTTTTCTGTCTTCAAAAAGCTCAGCTGCTTTTGTTAAAAATGCTGCACGTTCAGGAATAGATGTATTTTTCCAGTGGCTGTAGGCTGTACTAGCCGCTTTTACCGCATCATCAACTTGACTAGCCGTAGCGGCTGCGCACGTTCCAACGAGCTCTTGTGTTGCAGGGTTTATACTTTCAAAATAGGTTTGCTCCTCTTCACTTACCCACTCGCCGTTAATATATAAATTTCCTTGTAACAGTTCGGTTTTAGTCTGACTCATATTGTTACCCTCCTTTTCATTTAAAAAGCTAGTTAATTGAAACTGCTTCTGTGATGGCTTCTTCTAGTAAAGACAGTCCTTGATCCAGCACGTCTTTATCAATATTTAGCGGCAGCATTAAACGAATGGTTTGCCCTTTGACTCCACAGTTCATAATTAGCAGTCTTTTTTCCAGCGCTTTTGATTTAATAACAGGGACATAAGCAGCTGCTGTTTCAACATGAAATTCAATACCAATCATCATACCAATTCCTCTAACCTCTTTAATAGCCGGTAAATGTCCGATAGAATGCTGAAGGCGTTTAACAATATCAGCGCCTACTTTTTCACTGCGCTCTACAAGCTTTTCTTCTTCAATGATTGAAATATTAGCTAAAGCCGCTGCGCACGATACTGGATTTCCGCCAAAAGTAGAACCATGTCCAGCTGTTGGCCATTTCTCATGCAGTTCGCGGCTTGCTACAATGGCTCCTAAAGGCATGCCGCCGGAAAGAGCTTTTGCTAAAACTAAAATATCTGGTGTGACTCCAGCATGTTCTGCGGCAAACATTTTTCCAGTGCGCCCAAATCCCGTTTGCACTTCATCAAAAACAAGCAGAATGCCATAATCATTCGCTATGTCTCTCAGTGCGCGTAAAAAGCTAGAAGGAGCAGGGTAATAGCCCCCTTCGCCCATGACTGGCTCAATTACAATCGCTGCTACGCGTGAAGGATCCACTCGCAGATCAAACAGCTTTTGCAGTTGATTTAAGCAATATGCTTCTGCATCTTCCTCGTCAACATTAGGAAGCTGACTTGGATAAGGATAAGGGACGTGATACACTTCTCCTAAAATCGGCTCGTAGTAGCTGCGGTATTTTGAGCTTGAAGCCGTAATAGCTGTAGCTCCTAGTGTACGACCGTGAAAAGAACCTTCAAAAGCAATTATCGCTGGTCTGCCAGTGGCCGCTTTTGCTAATTTGAGCGCACCATCAATGGCTTCTGCGCCTGAGTTTGAAAAAAACACCGTGTCTAAGTTTCCAGGCGTAATTTGCGCAAGTTTTTCTGCCAAATTCACTGCTGTTTCGTAATAGCCGTAGTTTAAGCCTAGGTGAAGCAGCTGATCTGCTTGTTTTTTTATCGCTTCTACCATCTTTTCATGCGTATGACCCACTGCATTGACAGCTACTCCTGATACAAAATCAATATATTCCTTGCCATCAGCTGTCCAAAATTTCGCACCGTGCGCTTTTTCAATAACAAGCTCTGTTACTCTTGTCATCACCGGTGATAAATGTTTTTTTCCTTTGATTTGAAGCTCTTCTGTTTTATTTTGCACTTTCATATGACTCATCCTTTCTTATGTGCTGATAAAAAATAGAAAACGCATGATCTAGCAATCTCACTATTTCATCAACTTCTGATTTCGTTATATTTAAAGGAGGACTGATAATGATATGTTCTCCTTTATGTCCATCTATAGATCCGGATCCTGGATAAAAGACGCCTCCAAGCTCCATACAAATTTCATTGAGCTTTTCGCTGGCTGCTTCACGTGGCTCGAAAAATATCTGTTGATTGGCGTCTTTCATTAGTTCTAATCCAATTAAAAGTCCGCGGCCGCGAATATCTGAAATATAAGGATGCTTGCGCTGCAGCGCTACTAAACATTCCATTAAATACGCGCCTTGAGTTTCAACGTTTTGAAGGATATTCATTTCTTCATACATATCCAAAGCAGCAAGGCCTGCCGCTATTGAAACAGGATGTCCACTGTACGTATAGCCATGAAGAAATTTCCCGCTGCTATTTTCTAACAAGCCTTGAATCAGACGGTCATGGACAATCATTCCTCCTAAAGGAGCGTATCCAGCTGAAACTCCTTTACCAAACGTTAGGATATCCGGTTCGATTCCGAATTGTTCCACTGCAAAATCAGTTCCCGTTCTCCCGAAGCCTGTCATCACTTCATCAACAATCAAAAGAATGTCATAGCGGCTGCAAAGCTCACGTACTTTTTTGAAATAGTCAAGTGGAGGTACAACAGCTCCTTGCTGACTTCCTACGATGGGCTCTGCGATAAAAGCTGAAATATTTTCTGGACCAAGCTCTAAAATGGTGCGTTCAATATCGGTGATACAGCTCCAGTTTTGATTTGCCACGCAGTCTTCTGGATTGCGATTATACGGACAGCGATGACAATACGGCGAATAGACGTGCGCAAAATGTAAAAGGTTGGGTGTATAAGGATATCGTCTTTTTACATCTCCTCCAGCTGATAGTGCCCCTATCGTGTTTCCGTGGTAAGACTGCCACCTTCCGATTACGATGTGTTTTTGCATCTTTCCGGCATCTCTGTGATATTGCCTTGCTAATTTTAATGCACTTTCATTTGCTTCTGATCCTCCTGATGTAAAATAGACTTTGTTTAAATGAAGCGGCGCCATTTTACCAATTTTTTCTGCAAGTTTATGCAAAACATTCGTTTCAAAACGTAATGTATGAACAAACGCCGCTTTTCTTGCTTGCTCCGCCATCGCCTCGGCTATTTGCGCAATGCCGTGCCCTAAGTTTGCCGCCACGGCGCCGGAGCAGCCGTCTAAATACTTTTTGCCTTGTTCATCTATTAAGTAGCTTCCTTCACCATGCGTAATCATTGGATACTTTTTTGTTAAATCTCTATGAAAAACATAATCTCTTTTTATTTCGTCCATCTTTCCACCACCATCGCCATTCCTAATCCTCCTGCAACGCAAATAGTAGCTAGGCCGTATCGTCTTTTTTGCTTGTGGAGTTCATGACACAGAGTTGTTATGATTCTTGCCCCGGAGCAGCCTAAAGGGTGTCCAAGCGCAATCGCTCCTCCGTTTACATTCACTTTTTCTGATGTGATGTCCCATTCTCTTAAGCAAGCAATACTTTGAGCGGCAAATGCTTCGTTTAATTCAATCAAGTCCATATCACCTAAGCTTAAACCGACTTTATTTAAAGCAATTTGCGAAGCAGAAACGGGGCCAATTCCCATTTCCTTTGGAGAGACGCCCGCTGCGGCAAACGACACAATCTTTGCCATAGGCGTTAATCCAAGCTGCTCAGCTTTTTCTTCCGACATCAACAGCATCATTGAAGCGCCATCGTTTCTGCCGGATGAATTGCCGGCTGTCACCGTTCCATTCTTTTGAAAAACAGGCTTAAGCGCACCAAGCTTTTCTTTGCTAGTAAGACGAGGAAATTCATCTGTTGCAAAATGCCTCATACCTTTTTTTCCTTCTTTTACAGGTACCGGGATAATTTCTTCTTCAAACAAATCCAGTTCTATAGCCCGCCTAGCTTTTTCCTGACTATAAAAAGCAAACTCATCTTGTTCCGTGCGGCTAATACTATATTTTTCAGCGAGCCACTCGGCCGTCTGTCCCATCGTAAACGTTCCGTATAACGTTTCAGGCTGTGATTTTGGCTGACTTTCTGTATTAGAGTCATAGAGTGTTAAATCACCAACGTGAAAACCAAAACGAGTGCCTACCGTATAGTGCGGTGCTTGAGACATGCTTTCCACTCCTCCGGCTAATACCACTTCGGCTTGACCTGATAAAATGGACATAGCTCCATTCATTACAGCCTGCATGCCTGAACCGCACTGGCGGTGCACGGTATAAGCTGGAATACGTTCAGAGAATTGAGCTTTCAGCCCGGCTACTCTCGCTATATTAGGAGCATGAGCGCTTTGTTTCGTCTGTCCGACAATGATTTCATCAACAATCTCTGAAGTATATCCCGCTGAAGACAAATTGTTTTTCATCACAAGAGAGACTAGTTCTTCTGGAAGCGTATCTGCAAGCGAACCGCCAAACTTTCCAATAGGGGTTCGAAATGCATTTACAATCACTGCCATTATGCTGTCACCTCATTGTTTTTATTAAATAATTTAGAAACGCGAAAAGAAGCCTGCGTTTTTTGTTGTACTGTCTCTAAAGAAACACCGGGAGCTGTTTCAAGAAGTTCAAGACCAAGGTCCGTTACGGAAAAGACAGCTAATTCCGTAATAATCATATCGACTCGTCGCTCTGAAGTAAGTGGATAAGTTAACTCCTCAACTAGCTTTGACTCTCCTTGGCTATTCGTATGAAGAGTCGTCACGATCACTTTTTTTGAGCCTTCTAATAAATCCATTGCTCCTCCTACGCCAAGAACACTTTTCCCAGGAACAGCCCAGTTCGCAATTCGGCCTGCTTCATCTACTTGAAGCACTCCAAGAATGGATACATTCACATGGCCTCCGCGTATCATAGCAAAAGAATCAGCGCTGTTAAAAAATGAGGCACCTCCCAAAACTGTGACGGGCAGCTTTCCAGCATTCACAAGTTCTGGATCTACATAGGCTTCTTCAGGAGTAGGTCCAACGCCGAGAATCCCGTTTTCTGAATGTAAAAACACGTGAACATCGGGTGAGATATAATTAGCAACTAAAGTAGGAATGCCGATTCCTAAGTTCACTACATCTCCGTGACAAAGCTCTTTTGCAGCACGCGCAGCAATATATTGTTTGACGTTCATCTTAATTTTCTCCTTTCACTACGATATAAGTAACGTATAAATGAGGAGTTACAATTTCTTCAGGAGAAATCTGTCCAACTTCAACAACTTCTTCTACTTCTGCAATCACGATATCAGCGGCTGTTGCCATCATTGGATTAAAGTTTCTTGCTGATTTGCTGTAAATAAGATTTCCCAGTCGATCTGCTTTTTTAGCTTTTATAAGAGCTACATCTGCGTGCAGCGATTCTTGCAAAACATATTTCTTTCCTTTTAATACTCGTTCTTCTTTTCCTTCCGCCAGCTGGGTCCCTACGCTCACAGGCGTATAAAATCCTCCGATGCCTGCTCCTCCTGCTCTAATTGCCTCGGACATTGTTCCTTGCGGGATGAGCTCCACTTGAAGTTCTTGTTGTTGATAAGCGTGTACAACTTCAGGGTTGGAAGTAAAATAAGACCCTATGGCTTTTTTTACTTGTTTTTTTTGAACCAATACACCTAATCCTTTTCCAGGTTCACCGAGGTTATTACTAATAATCTCTAAATCTTTAAGGTTTGATTTGGCAATCGCTTCAATCAGACTAAGCGGGCTTCCAACAAGACCAAATCCACCTACCATAATGCGTGCGCCATCTGTTATTTTTTCTATTGCTTCTTCGCGCGTGATGATTTTGTTCATTTTGTTTCCTCCTTTTCTTTTTATATTTCACAGCGCTTTACACGAAAAAAACCAAGCAGGACACAATGACTCCCCAAAGAAAAAGGGATGTCCCCACTCTTTGTAAAGTGTGTGTGTGTCTGCTTGGTTTTAATAAGACCATGAAAAGAGGTTGTCTTCTCACTTTATTCTAACCAAACGCTATGTAATTTTTTGATTCACATTATCCCAGTAACGTTGGATTGCAGCCTGAAGCGCTACGATAATCGCCTGTTGAGATGGAGCAAAATAATAATTTTGAATACGTTCAATAAGAGGTTCAATTCCATCTGCAAGGCAGTAACCAATAAGCAGCTTCCGGAAAAAATTTTGCGTCAGCTCCGTAATAAACGTAAACTCAGCATTTACAATTTTATGCTCTGTCAGATCCACTTCTAGTACAATTCCCGCATGCTTATACATTTCATACATGGAAGTTCCCTGTGGAGCTTTTGCATATCCTGTCACAATGACTGTATTCAGTATTTGCATGCCCCTTAATCTCCTTTTAAAAACTATTTGATTACTCTGCACTTTTACAATAATAATTCTGAAAGGTCAAATGAGACTAACTCATATGCTTTTAGTTATGTAAGTGCTTTCATTTTTAAAAAGATATGTTCTTACACAACTAACATTTCGCCTTTTCTAGACAAAATCCTTCTTTTCTTTTAAAAAAACTTTCTATTTTTTTATTTATTTCGGTTTATTGAAATTTATTCGAGTCTCCATCAAACTTTTCATCCGCTATACGGATGGACTCTGTTGGACATCCTTCAAACGCATCTATTAAATCGTCTTCCAGCTCTTGGGGCACTTCAACCGTGCCTTGATTATCATCAAGTATAACGAACGCAATTCCTTCATCATCATAATCATAAATATCAGGTGCCGCAGCTCCGCATGCACCGCACGCAATACACGTTTCTTTATCGACTATCGTATATTTCCCCATGGTCATTCTCCTAACTAAGTTTAAAAGTTATTACTCATTACCAGCCGCGTTCTTGCATACGATTTTCTGGTAATAATGATGAAATTTCAATTCCTTTCATTGCACTTCCTAATCCTTTTGACAAGTTTGCAATAAGTTCATAGTCTTGATAATGCGTTGTTGCTTCCACGATTGCTCGCGCAAATTTTTCAGGGTTGTCTGATTTGAAGATTCCTGATCCAACGAACACACCGTCTGCTCCTAGCTGCATCATTAACGCTGCGTCTGCGGGTGTTGCTACGCCGCCTGCTGCAAAGTTTACAACCGGTAAACGGCCTTCACGTTTAATTTGCAGTAATAGCTCATAAGGCGCACCTAATAGTTTAGCTTCTGTCATTAACTCGTCTTCATCCATGCCTACAACTTTACGTACTTGAGCGTTTACTTGGCGCATATGACGCACTGCTTCGACGATGTTTCCTGTTCCTGGTTCGCCTTTTGTACGCAGCATCGAAGCACCTTCACCAATTCGTCTTGCTGCTTCCCCTAAATCACGGCATCCGCATACAAATGGAACCGTAAATGTACTTTTGTTAAGGTGATATTCCTCATCAGCTGGAGTGAGTACTTCACTTTCGTCAATGTAGTCTACACCCATTGCTTCTAGCACGCGTGCTTCAACAATATGGCCAATACGAGCTTTCGCCATAACTGGAATGGATACAGCGTTCATCACTTCTTCCACAATTGTTGGATCTGCCATACGAGATACGCCGCCTGCTGCACGAATATCGGCCGGAACGCGCTCTAACGCCATAACGGCAACAGCGCCTGCTGCCTCTGCAATTTTTGCCTGTTCTGCATTAATGACGTCCATGATAACGCCGCCTTTTTGCATTTCTGCCATTCCCCGCTTCACGCGGTCCGTTCCATTTCTCACCATATTCAATTCCTCCTTTATATGTTCAAACACTTATTATGCAACTTCCATGCCAGTGTTAAAATATAGAAGAAATTAGTAAAAAACATTGGTTTTTATGCCAAATTATTAAGCGGTTTTTAAAAAATTGGCAGGTGAAAGCCAATTTTTTAAACCAAAACAGCTCCCATCCCTATTAGAGACGGAAGCTGTTTTGTTAAGGAACTAACACTAATTTTCCGGTCGTTTTTCTTCCTTGAAGCAGACGATGTACATCTGCTGCTTCATCAAGTGAAAATGTGCCGCCCAGCATTAATTTTAGCTGACCGGAATTTACGTAGTTTAATAGCTCATGCAGGCTTTGCTGATAAAGCGCTGGTTTTGCCATCATTTGAGGTAAGAAAAAGCCTAGAACCGATTGATTTTTTTCCATCAGGCGGGCAGGGTTAAATTTTACAGGTTTTCCGCTAGCCATTCCGTAAAAAACGAGGCGCCCAAATGGTGCAAGACATTGAAGAGATTCATAGAATATATGCCCTCCTACCATTTCTAAAATAATATCGGCTCCTTTTCCTTCCGTTACTTCTAAAATTTGTTTTTCCCAGCCTGTTTCTGTATAGTTAATCGTTTCGTCAGCTCCGAGATTTTTTGCAAGCTCAAGCTTTTCTTTGGAGCTCGCTGTAGCAATAACTTTTCCAGCTCCAAACATTTTGGCAAGCTGAACAGCTAAGGTTCCAACACCGCCTGCTGCCGCATGAACAATGACGGTTTCTCCTTTTTCAAGGCGACCCATTGTTTTTAAAATATGATAAGCCGTGAGTCCTTGAAGAGGCAAAGCAACCGCTTGTGTTAAATCCACATTCTCCGGCAACGGAATAAGGCCTCTTGAATCTGCCAGCGTGTACTCAGCGTATCCTGTTGCTCGATTAGATCCTAGCAGCGTCACGACTTTTGTACCTACTTGTATCCCTTTTACATCCTCGCCTACTTCAACCACTTCGCCCGCTACTTCAGAACCTGGGATAAAAGGCAGCGGTGTTTCGACTACGTATGCTCCTTCACGCCGCGCAGCGTCGGCGTAATTAACGCCGATTGCCGCAACTTTAATGAGCACATCTTTCTTTTTTGGTACAGGGCGTGCAATATCGATAACTTGAAGAACATCAGGTCCCCCGTACTGCGTAAATTGAATGGCTTTCATCTTATATCCCCCTCTTATTTCCCTTGAAATAGTGGCTTTCTTTTTTCTTTAAACGCAGATATTCCTTCTTGATGATCTCTTGTTTCTACCATAAGAACTTGCGTTAGTCTTTCTTGTTCAAGGACTTGTTCTAACGTTAAATGAAAGGAATCGTTGACAATTTTTTTCATTTTCCCATACGCTTTCGTTGGTCCTTGTGATAAGCGACTTGCAAAGGATGTGACCTCATCTTTCAGCTGATTTAACGATACTACACGGTTTAAAAAACCAGCTTTGTAAGCCGTGTCGGCATCCATAGGCTCTCCTAAAAATAATAGTTCCTTCGCTCTATGGGGACCAACGACCTTTGTAAGAAAGTAAAGGCCTCCTCCGTCTGAAATCAATCCAACTTGAGAAAAGCTTAATACGAACCGACTTTCTTCTGACGCAATGATAAAGTCAGAAGCAAGAGCTAAATTAAAAGCCGCTCCTGCTGCAAATCCATGAACTGCTGAAATAATTGGCTTCTCTAGATTTTGCATCGCTAAAATACATTCATTTAAACGGCCGATATGTTCATAAACATCAGATCCGGATGCTTGACCCATCGTTTTTACATCGCCTCCGGCAGAAAACGAGCGCCCTGCTCCATTTAATATAACTACTTTAATAGACTCATCGCTTTGTGCCTGTTTTATTTCAGCTGTTAACTTTTCAATCATTTCTTCACTGAATGCATTTAAACGCTCCGGCCGATTTAACGTTAAAGATAAAATAGTCCCCTGCTTTTCTACTACTAAATCACTCATAATTTCAATTCCCTCCTCTTTAATTTGCATTAAACGATAAGCCACCCGCCATCTACTAATAAATCACTTCCCGTCATATAAGATGCCTCTTCAGACGCTGCAAAAGCAATAACATTTGCAATTTCATCTGGTTTACCTACACGTTTTAAAGCCGTATTTTTTTCGATTGCCTTAGTGAAGCGCTCGTTTTCAAGTCCAGGCTGCGTTAAAGGTGTTTCTACGAATCCAGGAGACACAGAGTTTACTCTGACTCCGTGGGGTGCTAACTCAAACGCCATTGCTTTTGTAAAGTTAATTAGACCAGCTTTAGCAGCGCTGTAGTGAGGAATTTGTGCCCCAGCTTTATGTCCTGATAGAGAAGCGATGTTAACAATAGATCGATTTCCTCCTATTTCTTCAGTTAAAAAAGGAATCAAATGTTTTGTGACAAGAAATACGCTTGTTAAATTGACGTCCTGCACGTGTTTCCACTGTTCAAGCGTTGTTTCTTTGATTGTTGAATTAACTGATCCGCCTGCGTTATTAATTAATAAATGAATTTGTCCGTACTTTTCTTTTATAAACTCAGCCAGCTCTTTGACGTCTTCTTCTTTCGTTACATCAGCTGAGAAAATATCCGTGCATTTTCGTTCACACCGTGTGTCAATAGCCGATGCAGCCTGTACTAGTTTTTCTTTAGTTCGCCCGACAAGAATGACGCGAGCTCCTTCTTTCGCCATTCTCTGAGCGGTCGCTTCTCCAATGCCGCTTCCAGCTCCTGTAATAACAGCTATTTGCCCTTCAAAACGCATAATATCCCTCCTTATACAACATATCGCCCGCTTTCGATAAATTCACGGGCGATGTCTCGATTGCGCGTGAACTCTCCTTCACTTTGCAAATCATTCATCCATTTTCCAAGAATTGCGCGGTACTGTCGGTGTTTTTCACCCGTTAACATTCCGTTTATTAATTGTCGAGCCTGCTTTTCAATTTCAAAGAGTGTTTCACTAACAACCGTTGCTGTCAGCTTGCTTTTTAACTTTTCTTTTTCTTCTCCATTTTTGTTCACGGCTTTTTCCGCGCGCAGCACAGATGACTCTATGGCAAATAGTCCAACAGCAATTTCTGCGAGCTTCATCAGCGTTTCTTGTTCTTGTGCTAGATTGGCGTTAAACGTTTGGAATGCTGTTCCTAACAAAGCAAGAAATAAATGTCTTGTGGTAATAACCGCCTGCTTTTCTCTTGCTAGAAGTTCATTTGAAGATATTTCCCACTGACCGCTCATCAATTCACTAACAGCATGTTCTACTTGTTTGCTCAGCTCTATTTCTCCTTTGTCTGCTTTTTTTAGAAGCTGAGTTGGAAGCAAAAGGCGATTGATTTCATTTGTACCTTCAAAAATACGATTGATGCGTGAGTCACGATATACTTGTTCTATTTTATATTCTTGAATAAACCCTGCGCCGCCATGAAGCTGCAGCGCTTCATCGGCAATTAAATCAAGCGTTTCCGATCCGTACACTTTACAAACTGAACATTCCATTGCAAATTCAGCCAGCTGTTTAGCTACTAACTTATGATTTTCACTTTCATATAAGCCACCAAGTGCCTCTTCTAGTAAACCAGCTGTACGGTACTGAATAGATTCAGATGCAAAAATACGAGCCGCCATTTTTGCTATTTTTTCTTTTGAAGCATTAAATTCCGCAATAGCTGTTTTAAACTGCTTGCGTTCTTTTGTATAAGCTAAAGCAAGTTCAAACGCATATTTCGCTGCACCCATACATGCAGAACCTAAGTTAAAACGTCCGAGGTTTAAGACGTTCAACGCAATCAAGTGACCTTTTCCTACTTGTCCAAGTACGTTCTCTACGGGTACTAAGCAATCTTCATAAATAACTGGACGAGTAGACGACCCTTTAATTCCCATTTTCTTTTCTTCTGGCCCGAGAGAGAGTCCTTCAAAACCTTTTTCTACAATAAAAGCGGTAAAATGTTCACCGTCTACTTTTGCATACGTGATGAACGTATCTGAAAAGGCAGCATTGGTAATGTACTGCTTCGTTCCATTTAATACATAATGTGTTTTTTCAGGATTTAATACGGCTTTTGTTTGGGCTGCAAGAGCATCAGAACCTGCTTCTGGCTCTGTCAAACAGTAGGCGCCAATATATTCCCCGCTTGCCAATTTAGGCAAGTATTTTTCTTTTTGCTCCTTGGTGCCAAAATACGTAATAGGAAGTGTCGCAATGCATGTATGATTAGAATGAGCGACTCCATATCCGCTTGTCCGGCCAATGATTTCACCGACGAGTCCTTTGCTTACTTTATCAAGACCTAGTCCTCCATATGTTTCTGGAATACTGTGAGCAAGAAGTCCAAGCTCGCCTGCTTTATGCATCAATTCTACTACTTTATTAAAATCCTGCTGCTCAATGTCATTATGGTAAGGGTCTACTTCTTTTTCAATAAACTGCTTTGCTGTCTGAGCAATCATACGGTGCTCATCCGTTAAGTCTTCGGGTGTATAAACGTGATGCGTAGATGTTTTTTTCAGTAAAAATGATCCGCCTTTTGCTTCGGTTTTCATTTCAGACATATCGTTTCCTCCCCGTTTACTAGCTTTTTTTTCACTACCTTAGGAACTACGGAATAGACGTTTTTCCGGCTTACAAAGCCAATTTCGTCTAGAAAGCCATACTGAGTGAGCATTTCCCCTACGGCTGAGCGTTTTAATATTTCAACAGGTGAATGCTCATAAGCCTCATATAAAAGCAGTGCGGCTTTTGCAGCATCCGTTAAATGAAATGTTTTTAGTTGCAGCAAACAGCTTATGAAGTACCCCGCTCCATATAAATCTTCTAGACAGAAGCGATCGGATGAACCTGAACAAACCAATAAAACAGTTTCATCTTGACTTGGTTGACAAACAGCATTCGCAACCGCTTCTCCGTTTAACAGTGAAGCTGCATATACATGTTTCGCTTTCTCGGCGTTATGGATGGCTACCGTTCCATTAGTGGTAGACAAAATAACTGCTTTATTTTGAACATGCTCCTTTAACGTGCTGGGGTTTGGATCAAAAAAGCCTTCAATCGTTTTCCCTCTATATTCGCCTACAAGCGCAATTTCATCAGGCTTATACGTTTCTGCTTTTTTACGCGCTTCTTCTTCATTTTTTACTGGAATAACTTCTATTGCTCCTTGCTGTAAAGCAGCCGCAATTGTTGATGTAGCTAATAAGACATCAAATATAACAACCGTTTTTCCTTCTAGCTTTTTGGCAAGAAGCTCTTCTTTTTTGAGTATTACGTGAACTTTTCCTTTCATATATGTCCTCGTTCTGTGTGCAGAGCATGAATAATTAGTGTTTTGACATAATCTCCAAATTGTGAAAACCGTTTATCATTTGTTTGGCCTTTTTTATAACGGTAATAAATTTGCTGACAAATGACAGCAAGTTTGAAGTAAGCAAATTTTAGGTAAAAGTCAATATGTGAAACATCCCGTCCGCTTTTTTTAGCGTATGCTTCTACAAAATCTCGACGAGAATAAAAGCTTTTTTGCACAGTAACAGGTGGATTTCCAAGTCCTCTTTTCAAAAGTTCAGGATCGCTGTCTTCCATCCAGTAGCTCAGCGCCACTCCCAAATCAGCAAGCGGGTCTCCAACGGTTGTCATTTCCCAGTCAAATAATCCTACAATTTTATTTCCATCCGGTGAAAATAACGTATTGTTAAGCTTATAATCATAGTGAATAATGGTCGAATGCTGTGTAGTGGGGATGTGTGTGGTCAACCATTTTTTTAGGGCTTCTACTTCCGGTATGTCACTTGTTTTTGATTCTTCATAACGATGAATCCAGCCGTGTACCTGACGTTCTAAAAATCCTTCGGGCTTGCTGATTTTTTCAAGAAGCGTGCCTTTGTAAGGAACATCATGAAGTTGAGCAAGGACATCCACCATTTGTTCTGAGATACAACGGCAAAGTTCGTTAGTTCCTTTCACGTCTTCTGGAAACGCTGTGTCGATGAGAACACCGTGCTTTCTCTCCATTAAAAAAAAGGATTTCCCGACCACCGTCTCATCTTCACAAAACACATACGGCCTAGGAGCGAGAGGGAAAGACTTCGATAAAACAGATAAAATCTTGTATTCTCTTTGCATGTCATGCGCTTTTGGCGCAACTGGCCCAAAGGGAGGGCGTCTCAACACCGCCTCCCACTCTCCGACTGAAAGAGCGTAGGTTAAATTGGACGCACCTGATCCAAATTGCTTGATTAAAAGAGGCTCTGTAGGTAAATCAGGAACCGAAACACGGAGAAACTGATGCAGTTTTTCCGTGTTTAATTCCTCTCCTTTTCGTACAGGAATGATTTGTGACATTCTTTTACCACCTGCTTTTTTATAGTTAAACAGCTACTTTATAATTCATCAAAAACTGCTTAATGTCCGCTGGAATAGAAACGCTTTTTTGTGCATCAAAATCAAAGTACACGATGACAGCTTCTCCTTTAGCAATCAGCGATCCCGTCTTGCTGTCTGTAATTTCATGTCCAATTGTAAAGCTTTTATTGCCGACATTAGATACAAAGGTTTTAATCATTAGCACTTGATTAAAATAACCTTGCGCAACAAAATCACATTTAGTAGACGCTAAAATATACTCCCACTTTTCTGTATGCATGGATGCTCCCATTTCTTCAAAAAAAGCAATCCGGGCCTCTTCTAAATAAATGAAATAGCTCGTATTGTTAATGTGACCGAGTGCGTCTGTTTCGCAAAAGCGCACTTTGACCTGTGTTTCATACATGATCTTCTCCTCCTTTACTTATGTGAAAAAACAGCGGGACGCTTTTCAATAAATGCTGATACTCCTTCTTTAATATCTTCTGTTTGAAAGACTTCTTCAAACAGCTCTGCCTCAAGTTCAAGACCTTCAGATAATGTACGATTTATTCCTTCGTTTACCGCTGTCTTAATTCGAGAAAGTGATGGAAGAGAGTGACGGTTAAATTTCTTAGCCAGCTCTTTTGCTTTTTCGAGCCCTTTTCCTTTAGGCGTGACATGATTGACAAAGCCTGCATGAAGCGCTTCTTCTGCAGAAACAGGACTGCCGGCAAACATCCACTCTTTAGCTTTAGAAACGCCGATTACGCGTGGAAGACGCTGAGTTCCGCCGCCTCCAGGAAACAATCCGAGCTTCACTTCCGGAAGACCGATTTGAGCATGTTCTTCGGCAATGCGTATATCAGCGGTTAGTGAAAGTTCGCATCCTCCTCCAAACGTTAAACCGTTTAACACGACAATTGTTGGTTTTTCAATGTTTTCAAGTTTTTGCAAAACACGATGGGTTTTCATAAACTCTTCTTTAATGCCGCTTTGCCCCATTAACTGAGGAAACTCTTTAATATCAGCTCCAGCCATAAACGCCCGCTCGCCCGCTCCTGTTAAAATGATTGTAATTACATCCGGATCTTTACTAAGCTCTTCATACGTTTCTTCAAGCTGCTGCACAACAGTCTGGCTCATTACATTTAAAGGCGGGTTATCAATGGTTACAATTGCCGTTTTCTCCTCTTTTTCAACACGTACAAATTTTTTCATCATTACTTCACTCCTTGTGTGTGGTATGTGTAAAAACCTTTTCCTGTTTTGCGTCCAAGCTCGCCTTTTTGAACTTTTTCTTCAATGCACGCAGCTGGCTTGTCCTCTGGATCCCCCGTTTCGCTATAGCGCTGCTGCATCACAAAATATCCGACGTCAATTCCCGAGAGATCCATCAATTCAAAAGGACCGATCGGGTGATTGAGCGCTTTTTTGCAAATCGTATCAATGTCTTCAAAATTTGCGTATCCATTTTCGTAAAGAAAAACGGCTTCTTTTTGCAACGCTCCTAAAATTCGATTGGCAATAAAACCTGAGATTTCTTTTTTCAGAAGGACTGCTGTACGATTAATTTGCTTGCAAACTTCCATTGTCGTTTGAGCTGTTTTTTCACTTGTCTTTTCACTCATCACAACTTCTACGCAGTCCATTACAAGGGGAGGAAAAAAGAAATGCATGTTAACGATTTGCTCTGGACGGTTTGTTGCACTTGCAATAAGCGAGTTAACAATTGTTGAACTATTCGATGCTAAAATGGCGTGACTTGGTGCGTACTCATCTATTTCTTTAAAGACACTTTGTTTTACATCTAACTTTTCTACCACAGCTTCAATTACAAAATCAGCATTTGAAACCGCTTCCTTTAATGTGTTTGTAAAAGACAATCTTCGAAATGCGGCTTCTTTAGCCTCAGAAGAGATTTTTCCTTTATGAACCCACTTGCCTATAATCGCTTCCAGCTTATTTTTTGCATCAATGAGTGATTGTTCATTCATATCTTGAATAATTGTTTCATATCCTCCAAGTGCACAAAGCATACCGATCTGATGTCCCATTTGTCCTGCTCCAATAACAGCAATACGCTGTATGTCTTTACTATTCATGTTATAGCCTCCTTTTAATATAAAAGGAGAGAAAGAGCTTATACTTTCCCGCCTTTTACGAGCACTGTCTAGCCTATCAGCTACTGTGACTGAATACCTTTCACCAGCATCTTATAAAAAATAGCCGCAACTTCTCGATCTGATTTTTCTCCATCCGGCTGAAACCAAAAATAGCTCCAATTTGTCATTCCTAATATGCCTAGCGTCACGATATCTGAAGGCAAATCTGAACGGAACTGCCCTGCTTCTATTCCTTTTTCAATAATTTCTTGTACGTTTTCTTTAAAACGATCGCGTTTTGGAATGATTTGTTCTAAGTGTTCTTCACTCAAATGACGCATCTCTCTAAAAAACACTTTAGCTCGAAGACCTTCTTTCTCAATATCATGAACAAGTTTAAAAATAATGCTGTGAAGCTTTTCTGGATAAGATGTTGTCTTATCTGCAAGAATCGTCTCTTGGTTTTCTATTAATCTTTCAATATATTGAAGGTGAATATCCATTAAAAGCTCTTGTTTGCTTTTAAAATAATAATAAAACGTTCCTTTTGTGACGTTTAATTCATTTACAATATCTTGAATAGACGTTTCTTTGAAACCTTTTTGAGCAAAAAGCTGAATGCTTCGTTCCATCATCAAATCTTTCATCGTCAAACCCTCTCTGTCTTTTCTCATTTTCACAAATTATACCATGGCTTAGAGGGAGCTTTTGAAAAAGTTTGTTTATGTTCAGCTTATTTACATCGTTTCTTTCACCACTTCTTCTCGTAGTGCCCGTCGTAAAATTTTCCCTACATTGGTCTTAGGAAGCTCAGCGCGAAACTCAAAGATTCGCGGAATTTTGTAAGCGGCAAGGTGATGTCGACAATAAGAAGTAAGCTCTTCTTCGGAAAGAGATTTCCCTTCTTTCACTACCAAAATCGCTTTAATCGTTTCTCCTCTGTAAGGGTGCGGCACACCAATTACAACGGCTTCTTTAATGTGGCTGTGTTCATATAAAACTTCTTCAATATCTCGAGGATACACATTAAAACCACTCGCAATAATCATATCTTTTTTGCGATCAACAATGGATAAATACCCGTCTTCATCTATCTGTCCAATGTCTCCTGTGTACAGCCAGCCGTTTCTAAGCGCGTGAGCCGTCTCTTCAGGTTGATTCCAATAGCCCTTCATAACTTGAGGGCCTTTAATCACTATTTCTCCAAGCTCTTCTCTTGGCAGTTCTTTTGTTCCGGTAGCCACGTCTACAATTTTATAAGCAGTTTGCGGAACGCCAAGTCCGACTGTACCTGGCTTTCTCTCACAAAACGGCAGGTTACAATGCGTGACAGGGGATGCTTCTGATAAGCCGTACCCTTCTAACACTTTAGCACCCGTTTTTCGTTCGAACTCTTTCATCAGCTCAATAGGCATCGGCGCACTGCCGCTGTTGCAGATGCGAATACTTTCGATGTTGTATTCTTCTGCCCTCGGATGATTTGTAATAGCAACATACATAGTTGGCACGCCAGGAAAAATACTAGGCTGCTCTTTTTTTATTGTATTTAGTACTTCTTCCAAATCAAAACGCGGCAATAGCAATATTTCATTTCCGCAAAGAATCGATAAATGCATACAGGAAGTCATGCCAAATACGTGAAATAATGGAATAACGGTTAAGCATTTTTCTTTTCCTAATTCAATATCATGCTTAAATATTTCGTATGATTGAACTGCGTTTGTGTAAATGTTTGTATGTGTAAGCATCGCACCTTTAGATGGTCCGGTCGTTCCTCCCGTATACTGAAGAACAGCGATATCGTGTCCTGGATGGATGACCGGCTGATTAAATTCATGCTTGATGGTTAAAAAATCTAGGAAGGAAAGGTCTGGTGATGTAGGAACAAAAGGTTTTTGCAAGCTGACAGTTATCGCTTCTTCTATATCAACGCGGTTTCTTATCTCTTGAAGTCTCGTATAAAAATCATCGAGCAGAATTATTTTTTTTGCCCCGGAATCGTTTAAAATATGCTCTAGCTCTTGTTCGACAAGCATAGGGTTGACCTGAGTCACAATGCCGCCCGCTGCTACAATGCCGAAATAGCTTATTATATATTGCGGACAGTTTGGCAGCATAATTGCTACACGATCTCCTTTTTTAATCCCTTTTTTCTGTAGTGCTCCTGCAAATACGCGAACTGAGTGATACAGCTCCTGGTACGTTAACGTATGCTGATACATGCGCGTTGCCGTGTGAGCAGGATAACGTTCGGCTGTTTCTTTCAGCATATCAAATAGTGAAATATCTTCGATGTGAATGTCATGAGTGTAAGCTTCTGGATAAGGTGTAAACCATTTTTTAACGTCTTCCATCAAGTTACTCCTTTCTTATTCACATAGCATGAACTCCACCGTCTACTGTCAGAATATCTCCCGTAATATAATTAGACGCCGCAGAAGCAAGAAAAACAGCCGCTCCTTTTAAATCAGCTTCGGAGCCAAAGCGTTTTAAAGGGGTTTGACTCAGAAAATAATCTTTGCCTTGTTCCATAATCGCACCTGACATTTTAGTAGGGAAAAATCCCGGCGCAATCGCATTAACTTGAATATTATGCTGTCCCCATTTGACAGCTAAATCTTTCGTAAACGTAATGACCGCTCCTTTACTCGTGTTGTACCCGATTGTATCCATGTACTGAGGATCTGTTCCTCCAAGACCGGCAATTGAAGCAATGTTAATAATCTTGCCAGCTTTTTGTTTAATCATTTCTTTTCCAGCTTCTTGGGACATTAAAAACGTTCCTGTAACATTAATATTCATCACTTTTTGCCATGCTTCAAGAGGCATTTCTTCAACTGGAGCACCCCACGTAGCTCCGCTGTTATTAATTAAAATATCAATACGTCCAAATTTTTCAATCGTTTGATGCACGACATTTTTAATATCTTCAGGCTGACTGATGTCGCATGCTAAAGCGAGGGTTTTTACGCCTGTAGTGGCCAATCGATCGGCCACTTGCTGACATGCTTCTTTTTTTCTCGAACATAGAACAATATTTGCCCCTGCCTCTGCAAGCCCTTCTGCCATTTGTTCTCCTAATCCTCTGCCTCCGCCGGTAATAATAGCTGTTTTCCCAGTTAAATCAAACAAATCCTTTATGTGCATATGTTGCCTCCTTTTCTTGATAGGATTTTAATTCAAGTCTTGCAAGCTGAGCTTTGTGCACTTCGTCTGGACCATCAGCGAGGCGAAGAGTGCGGGCATTTGCCCAAAGTGCCGCAAGCGGCGTGTCTTCTGAAACACCTGCTGCTCCAAATGCTTGAATAGCACGATCAATGACTTTTAAAGCCATAGCAGGAGCCATTACTTTAATCATAGCAATTTCTTTCCGCGCTTTTTTATTTCCAACTGTGTCCATCATATAAGCAGCTTTTAATGTTAATAAGCGAGCTTGCTCAATTTCAATACGCGATTCTGCCACCCATTCTTGAATAACCCCTTGCTGGGAAAGCAACTTATTAAAAGTAGAACGATTTTGAATACGCTTACATAATTCTTCAAGCGCTCTTTCCGCTGCTCCTATTAGCCGCATGCAGTGATGAATACGTCCAGGCCCCAATCTGCCTTGAGCGATAGCAAATCCTTTGCCTTCGCCTAAAAGCATATTAGACGCTGGCACACGCACATTGTCATAATGAATTTCAGCATGTCCATGAGGAGCGTGATCGTATCCAAAGACTGGCAGCATTCGTTCAATTTTAACTCCTGGAGTATTTAATGGAACTAGAATCATAGACTGCTGTTCATATTTAGATGCGGTAAAATCGCTTTTTCCCATGACAATAGCAATTTTGCAGCGAGGATCTCCCGCACCTGAAGACCACCATTTTCTTCCATTTATTACATATTCATCGCCTTCTCTTATAATACTGCACTGAATGTTTGTGGCATCAGAAGAACCTACATCTGGTTCTGTCATAGAAAAGCAGGAGCGAATGTCTCCATTTAACAGCGGTTTTAGCCATTTTTCTTTCTGTTCGGACGTTCCGTATCGAACCAGTACTTCCATATTGCCGGTGTCAGGAGCTCCGCAATTAAAAGCTTCTGGTCCAATAATAGAACGGCCCATAATTTCGCAAAGGGGGGCATATTCGACATTTGTTAGACCCGCTCCGTATTCGCTTTCTGGCAAAAATAAGTTCCATAATCCAGCTTGCTTTGCTTTTTCTTTTAACTCTTCCATGATCGGAGGAACAGCTGACCATCTAGATGGCTGTTCATTCAGCTGTTGTTCGTATAGCCGTTCATTTGGGTAAATATGCTCTTCCATAAAAGAGGTCAATTCTTTTTGCAGCTTCACTACTTTGTCAGAGTAAGAAAAATACACGGTAGTCCCTCGCTTTCATTTACTTACTAACCGGTTGGTATGTTACATATTCATCATAAATGAAGGGAAATAATTCAGCAAGATATTTTTAGAAAAATTCTAAATATTATATTATTTAAAAATAAAAAAAGAGAGGTTTTAACCTCTCTTTTTACGCGGATGTCATTTCCTCAAATACGGCTGATACCTTTTCAAACTCATCGTCATCTTCAATTGAAGACCATTCACCATCATCTTCAATTTTCAAAAAGAAAACATCAATTTCTTCTTCTGTTTCAATTAAAACTTCTTCCACAAACGCAACAGCAATATAATCGTGCCCTTCAATCGTCATTTTTCCAAGCACTTCAATATCTTGCTCTTGATCATTTTCATCTAAAATTGTAAAAATCTCTCCCGTTTCAATGCGTTCCATCTTATTCCCTCCTATTTTAATCTCATTATTCGTTCACTAACATGTATTCCCCTTTAGAAAAGGTTTCATGCTTATAAAAGTAGAATCTACTTTTTAAAAGGCAAAAGAATGTCTACGGTAGTTCCTTTTCCAAGTTCACTTACAAAGTTAATTTCTCCTCTATGTTCTCGAATGATCTTATAACACACCATCAGTCCAAGCCCCGTTCCTTTCTCTTTGGTACTATAAAAAGGTTTTCCTAAATGCTGCATTCTTTCCTGCGTGATGCCTGGCCCCTCGTCGCTAAACCGGACAACAAGGTTCTCCTGATTAAATCTTTTTAGTTGAATCGTTACGGTTCCTCCACTTGGCATAGATTCGACTGCATTTTTAAATATATTGCTAAACACCTGTTTCAACTGATTTTCTTCGCATAATACGAGAGGAAGATGAAGATCAATTTCTTTTTTTACGTGAATTTTCTCCGTAATCCCCTGCACCTCAGCTAGCTTTAAAGTATTCTCTAAAATATCTTGGACATGTTTGTCCCTGTAGGTTTTCGCCTGAGGCTTTGCAAGACTCAAGAACTCATCAGTAATCAATTCAATTCTATCTAACTCATGATTTATCATTTCTACATAGTAAGGCTGACCGCTCGTTTCTTTTAATAACTGCATAAATCCTTTTACCGCCGTCAGAGGGTTTCGAATTTCGTGAGCTATACCAGCCGCTAACTGTCCGACTAAGGAAAGCTGAGCGGATTCACGCAGCAATTTTTCAGTTTTTTTACGTTCTGTAATATCACGAAACAAAACTTGAATGGCCTGCTTTCCCATATAGGGAATAGGAAAAGCAATGGTTTCGGCATCAATCGTATGACCGTCTTTATGAATAAACTTCTCTTCCTGTAGGTCTACAGATTTATTTTCTGTTTTCATTCGATAAATTCGCTGTTTTACCACATCATAGTAATCAGGGTGAACAAACTGATAAACACACGCTCCTAATACGTCTTGAGGACTTTTGTATCCTAGCGCTTTGGCTCCTGCAGGGTTGATGTAATCAATTTTCCCTTCACTATGAACGATAATCGCTTCCGGCGATAACTCAATCAAGCTTCGGTAGCGTTCTTCGCTTTCTTTTAAAGCCGTTTCAGCCTGCTTTCGTGATGTTATATCTCGATAGACAAAAGCAATGCATAGCGGCCAATCATTCATATTTTCAACGCGGAATAGTGTGACGCTTACATTAATTAAATGACCGTCTTTATGCTGTCTGACCGTCTCAAATTCCGTTTTCGATTCCCCTGATTGAATGGTCTTATGAAGTTCGCACACTGGCTCCTTTAAAAACGAAGGTATAATTGGAAGAGGCTTTTGATAAATTTCTTCAAACGTCCAGCCAAATGTATTCTCAAACGCAGGGTTCACTTGAAGCGTTTTACCTTCTAAGTCAACGACAGCAACAGCATCTGCGTTATGATAAATAAAAGGCTGAATCTGTTCTTTCTTCTCCTGATAACTAGTTATATTCACGCAATGCCCCATAATTTCAGGCTTTTCTGTGTAAGATAAAGGGGTTAAGTTTACTACATAGCGTTTATCATTTATTTGAAGCTCGTACATAAGCTTTTTCTTTTTGTTTAGTGCTTCGAAAAAATGCTCATACGAGACCCATTCTTCTAGAGGTATTTTTTGCTCATGAACGCTTTCACCTTGATACATACTGTAAACAAGATGGTCATCTTTTTGTTTGTAAGCAAATATGATTCCTAGCGCCTCAGCTGAATGATTTTCTGCATGTAATCGGACTATTTTTTTATTTTCGTTCATCGTTCGTATTTACCTACCCCTCACTAGCATCTTTCCTACTCGTTCTCATTCTCTTAATTTTACATGAGGATTTTAGAATTTACTAGATAAAGAAGCGGATATTTTCCATTCACTCACATAAAAAAACGCCTGTAAAGGCGCTTTTTTATGTGAATATGAATTACTTTGAATGATGCATTTTATGACAGTGTCGCTTCGGAACAAAACCATTTTTCTCCATATGCTGATAGCGATTTTCCATATGTGAAGAAATGTTTTGACTCTCCGTTTTGCTTAGCACACCGTACTCCACATATTTTGAAAGTATTTCTTTCTTTTTTGCTAGCATTTCTTTGTACAGCACGGACAATTCCTGCTTTTGCTGAGACGTCAGCTGCACGTCTTTTGTTTCTGGCTGAGGATTGTTTTCTGCTAATACAGGCGTCGCGCTCATAAATAAAAAAGCTGCTGCTGCACTTATCATAATCTTTCGCAAACAATCTACTTCCTTTCATCATATAGTAGTTATAGTTTACGAACTTCTATTTGTTTTCATTCATTCTGTTTGCTTAAGACTCGATAGCTCCTCCTACATCATAGTCGCTAAGATCAATTTCCATTTCCATTTCAAGTGCTAATTTAGCAAGCTCTGAACCAAGATAAGGACCCGACGTTAAGCCTGAAGCTCCGAGACCATTCGCTACTAGTATTCCTTCGTAAGCCGGAAGAGTTCCAATGACTGGCAAGAAGCCTGGAGTAAATGGTCGAAACCCTACCCTTGTTTCTAAGACTGTGCTTTCTGTTAAGCCGGGAGCAATTGATAAGGCCTTTGAAAAAATCTCATGAAGCCCCCCAGCAGTTACTCTCAAGTCATAACCCGTGTCGTTTTCATGTGTTGCTCCAATGACAATTTGACCTTGTTCAAATGAAAGAATATATTGGTCGCTTGGAGGCATCACAACGGGCCAGTCTTTTGTATCTACATCAGGGAGATGCAAGTGGACAATTTGTGCTTTTTGAAAGCTTGCTAAAAATTTCACTCCAAGAGGCTCTAGTAATTGATTTGCCCACGCTCCTGCTGTTACGATTGTTGTACTTGCTAGAAGGGTTTGTCCATTTACGGAAACGCCCGTTACTTGATTATTTTCATAAAGTAGTTCTGCGTTTCCTTCTATTATTTTTGCACCGTTTTTCTTCGCTGCATTCACAAGTGCGTTTCGAAGAGCTCTTCCGTTAACGCGAGCGGCTCCACTAATATGAACTGAACTGTATTCTTCCGAAAGAACCGGAAACAAAGCCTGTGTTTCTTTAGCGGATAAACGTGTAATCTCGCCTATTTCGGGAGCTTTTTCCCGACGCTTATATGCTCTTTCTTCCATTTTTTTAAGCTTTTGCTCATCAGTATGTAAGCTAATTGCTCCTACTCGCTTATATCCCGTATCCGTTTCTCCATCTTCTTCTAATTGCTGAATTAATGTTTGATAGTACTTGGCGCCGCCTTTTGCTAAGCGGTACCATGCTTTATTTCGACGCTGCGAAAGCCATGGACAAACAATTCCTGCTGCTGCATCAGTAGCTTGACCCGCATCCTTGCGATCTATCAATGTCACATCTGCTCCTGCTTTTGCTAAATGATATGCTGTAGAAGCTCCAAGTATCCCAGCTCCAACTACGATGTATGTTTTCATACCAAAACACCCTTTTCTTTCTTCTAGTATTCTTATGCCATTATGTACGCAATTTTAGCATAGCAAAAAAAGAAGTCACATACTAGGTGAAGCTATTTTGAGCTTATTTTTGAGTCTTGCTGACTTTGACATATAGCTCCTTTCATTGTAAACAAAAGCGCAATAAGTTCTTTTACGGAGATTATGGTGAGATGAAGCAAACCACAAGTAGTGATCGCGCATATTTAACACTGCGTTTACCGCTTTTTTATTATAGTTTCTGAATAAAAAAATGAAAGAATAAAACCACTATAATATGTAAATAAAAAGAAATAACCATTATTTTAAGGAGAGCGTATGCAATCTTCATTTGTATTATTTTTCATCATTCTTGGTTTACTATTTGGCAAGTGGCGGAGATATCAAGAATACTATCCTACTTTGTTGTTTTGGATCACGGGGAATTTGCTTTATGAAGTGCTGCTGTTTCATCACCGCGTATGGGTATTTCACCCTGTTGGTATTGATCACCTTTTTCTACCCGATCACCTAATGGTTTCCCTTGGAATAACCTTAATTATTTATCCGTTTGTTATACCGGTTTTTTTAGGAAGGCTGCCGTTGCATGTAAGCGGCCGGCTGTGGTGGATTCTTTTGTGGGCGCTTTTATTTACTGTGATTGAGTTCATTGCTTATGTTAATCACAGTATCACTCATCATTATGGATGGTCGCTGCTGTGTTCTTTTCTCTTCAATGTTGTCACGTTCTCACTTTTAATCATTCATCAGAAGACAGCACTGGCTGCTTGGATTCTATCTGGAAGCTTTATAGCTTTTTTATTTATTTTTTTTGATATTCCTATGCCTTAACTTTTCATTGACTAGACAGAGGAAAAGGAAATATAATAGGAGTTACATTTAAATATAATTTTCCTCTCTGAGAATAGAGGTGCATGAAATCAAGAGTCACTTATTAGAGACTAATGGAGTCTGTGAAGATAAGTAAAAGGGATTTCGTGCCGAAGTATATAGACATCCATTGTGTTCATATACTGGTTCAGTATTGAATAAATGCTGAGCTGTCACAAACCATTTGGTTTGTGGAGAGCTATTGAAGAGATGTTGATGCCTAGAATGTAATAATACTTTATTATTATGAAACCAAGACGCGTGAACATCACTTCACGGGTCTTTTTTGTGTTTTTCTACTGATCATCAAAGTTATAGTTGAATGATTTAAATGGAGGGATATGGATTATGTACTTACATGGAACGAGTAAAATTAACAGCAGCAATCATTTAGAAATTGGACAGTGCGATACGGTCGAACTGAAAAAACAATACGGCACTCCCCTATACATCTACGATCAAGAATTAATTGAGACGAAATGCAAGGCCTTCCATTCAGCCTTCCAAAGAAGTGGATTTTCATATCAAATCGCCTATGCAGGGAAAGCCTTTCTTTGTATGGAAATGGCTAATCTTTTAACGAAGCTTGATATGTCATTAGATGTGGTCTCAGGAGGCGAATTATTTACAGCTCTTGAAGCGGGATATCCAGCTGAACGCATTCATTTTCACGGAAATAACAAAACGATTGAAGAAATTGAAATGGCTCTTGATGCGAATATCGGCTGCTTTGTTGTGGATAACTTCACCGAACTTGAAGTTTTGCATGCCTTAGCAGCTGAGCGCAAACAGAAAGCATCTATTCTTCTCCGTGTTACTCCAGGGATTGAAGCCCATACACACGAATATATTATGACCGGACAAGAAGACTCAAAGTTTGGATTTGGTCTTTCCAATGACCAAGCCATGAAAGCGGTAAGTTCTGCATTAGAAAAGCCTTATTATAATCTTTTAGGCATTCATTGTCATATTGGTTCGCAAATTTTTGAAGTAGATGGTTTTTCTCGCGCCATTGATATTTTAACTGATTTCTTATTCAATATTCGTGATAAAATGGACTTTGAAGTAAAAGTTTTAAACGTAGGTGGTGGTTTTGGTATTCGTTATACCGAAAGCGATTCTCCTCTTCCAGTTGAGTATTATGTAGATGCACTGACAGAAAAGCTAAGCCGTACGTTAACGGAACAAAATTATACCCTTCCGGAAGTCTGGATTGAGCCTGGAAGAAGCATCGTAGGAGAAGCGGGTACAACGCTTTATACAATTGGCTCAACGAAAGAGATTCCAGGTGTACGCAAATACGTGGGAATTGACGGGGGTATGACCGATAATATTCGTCCTGCTTTGTATGATGCAAAGCATGAAGCTGTCTTGGCTAATAGAGTGACGGATAAAAAAGATGAAACGGTATCGATTGCGGGGAAATGCTGTGAATCAGGAGATATGCTTATTTGGGATATCGATTTACCGCGCGTTAATCAAGGAGATTTATTAGCAGTTTCCTCTACAGGTGCCTACAACTATTCAATGGCTAGCAATTACAACCGCATTCCGCGCCCTGCTGTTGTATTTGTAAAAAATGGAGAAGCTCGTCTTGCTGTGGAGCGAGAAACATACGAAGATTTGGTGCGAAAAGATGTAAAGCCAGTCGTTACTACGTATGCAATGAGCAAATGATAGCTGTTCTTGCGTAGTAAAGAAGCTATTGTTGTTTGGAGGAAATATAACTATGGTTTTAAGTGTATTTAAAACGTACAGATCATCGCTTATTCTGCTTCTCGCTATTTTAATTGGCGGGATAGCAGGATATGCTATCGGGCCCGATGTAGCAGTCGTAAAGCCCTTTGGTGATTTGTTTCTTAATTTAATGTTCATGATTATCGTTCCCCTTGTCTTTTTTAGTGTGGCTTCGGCAATTGCAAACATGAACGAAATGAAACGTCTCGGTAAAATTATGCTAGGTATCGCCGTTGTGTTTATCGCTACTGCTGCTGTTTCAGCTGTTCTAGGCTTTTTAGGCGCGTCACTTTACAATCCGCTGCACAACGTAGATACTTCTGCGATTAAAGAATTAATGGGTGACAGTGAAAATACAGCTGAAAAAATGACGCTTTTAACTCAGCTTGTTAGTACCTTTACTGTACCTGATTTTGTTCAGTTATTTTCGAAAGAGCATATTTTACAATTAATTGTCTTTGCCGTCATTTTCGGTATTGCTACAACGATGGCCGGTGAAAAAGGACAGCCTATGGCGAAATTCCTGACTTCGGGTCAAGAAGTATCGATGAAGGTTGTTAAAATTGTGATGTACTATGCTCCAATTGGTTTAGGGTGCTATTTTGCTACTGTTGTAGGAGAACTAGGACCAAAGATCTTACAAGGGTACGCTAGAGCATTTATTCTTTATTTATTAATTGCAATCGTTTACTATTTCGGCTTCTTTACGCTATACGCATGGATTGCTGGCGGTAAAGCAGGAATTAAACTGTTCTGGAAAAATGCAGCTGCTCCTTCTATCACCGCTATTGCTACCTGTTCTTCTGCTGCATCTATTCCAGTCAATTTAGATGCAACAAAGAAAATGGGTGTGCCACTTGATATTGCTGAAACGGTGATTCCATTAGGAGCAAACACGCATAAAGATGGTTCTGTTATTGGCGGTATTCTAAAAATTGTTTTCTTATTCAGTTTGTTTGGAAAAGATATGACGTCTGCTACGAGCATTTTGAGTATTTTAGGCGTAGCCTTTTTAGTTGGAGCTGTAATGGGAGCAATCCCTGGAGGCGGTATGATTGGCGAAATGTTAATTATTACGATTTATGGATTTTCGCCAGAAGTTCTGCCCATTATTGCGGTCATTTCCACGATTATTGACGCCCCTGCTACCCTGTTAAATAGTACAGGAAATACAGTAACAGCAATGCTGGTTACAAGGTTTACAGAAGGAAAAGACTGGATTAACAAAATTATCACCACCGATAAAGTGGCCTAGTAAAAAAGCAAAGGGAACAGTCTTAGTGACTCTCCCTTTGCTTTTTTCGTGTGCAGTAATATCGATAGAGGTGTATAAAGTCTGTAAATACGCACATTCTATAGGTATGTTTCATAACCAGACTGGAGGTGTCGTCTAATGAGTAACGCTGCAGGAGGTTCAAAGAAGAATCAACCGAATGATGCAAATCACGTAAGTGCAGAAACAAAAGCTCATCAAAAACGTCTCACTGAACAAAACAAACAAGAGCATCAGGCTGAAGAGCGAAAATAAAATTACGTCAAAGAACGCAGGGCCTGTGCCAAACGTTCTTTGACGTAATTTTATTTTTAGAGAGAGCTTCATACCGTCACTCGTTATAGGTCTATCGTACAACCTCCTTTCGAACTTTTACATATTCTATTAGTAGGTTTGTAAAAGGAGGAATGGTATGATGTTTTCCTGGCTAGAGATTACAGCCGCAGCATTTGGACTTTCAGTTGTTTTAATCAGTTTTGCATTTTTGCCCGAACGCACATGCAAAAATCTTTATATCCCCCATCAGCTAATAGCAAAATCTATGTTTCTCTATAAAAAAATTATTCGTTTTATAAATCAATTTCGACAGAAACTTTAGTTCATTTCCTTTCCCTGTTTTTATTCATTGGATATAATCAGCACATTTACAGTAAATAATTTAATGGTTAAAATAAAGAGTAAAGAAAAAGGATAAGCAGTTTGCAGAAATGGAGTTTCACATGGAAATCAGAGACTTAGAATACTTTATAGAGGTAGCGAATCATAAAAATTTTACAAAGGCAGCGCTGCAAGTTCATTTGTCACAAACGGCTTTAAGTAAAGCCGTCAAAAAAGTAGAAAATGAACTAGGATTTGAGCTTCTTGATCGTTCAACAAGAGAATTAAAGCTAACCGATGCAGGAGAAGTCGTGTATCATCAGGCAACTAAAGCTCTGTCGGTGTTAAAAGACATGCCTCACTTGTTGGGAGATTTAGTGAACTTGCAAACAGGGCAAATCAAGATGGGAGTCCCTCCGCTCATCGGGACCTTGTTTTTCCCGAAGATTGCAAAAGCATTTAATGAACAATACCCTAAAGTATCTCTAGAGCTTATTGAATTTGGAGCAAAAAAAATTGAAGCACTTGTGGAAGAGGCTGGTGTAGATATGGGGATTGTTATGCTTCCTCTCACAAGCGTTCATGATGAACATTTTCACGTATACCCGTTCGTTAAGGAGAGATTCCTTTTATACGCGCATAAAAACCATCCTTTAGCGAAACGTTCTTCCGTCTGGATGAAAGAATTGGAGCATGAAAAATTCATTATGTTCAGTGAAGAATTTACGCTGCACGACCGGTTAATTCAAGATGCTTTAAAATCAGGCTTTGTGCCTTCTATAGCGTATAAAAGTTCTCAATGGGATTTAATTATTGAATTAACAGCGGCAGAACTAGGTATTGCTATTTTACCCGAATCGCTTTATGCCAAAGTGAAAGATCCCAATATTACTACCGTACCTATTGCAGATCCTGAAATGATGTGGGAACTTGGAATTATTCTGTTAAAAGAACGCTACAGTTCATTCGCTGTACGAGAATTGATTAATTTTTTAACCGAAAAACAAATGACAGATAAATTGGGGCCCATTTAAAAAGAGTCTGGAACAAAAGTATGTTAGTTGAAGGACCATCCGAACGAGTTTGGTTGAGAATCCAACTCGTTCGGATTTTTTAGGGTGATGATGAACGTAGGTTTCATGTATGTATTTGATTCTAGCTGTTGATTGGATGGGTTTAGTTATGTCTCCGTCTCTTTTTAGGTGTAATACAAATTTTATCATTCAACAATCCCTACAATGAATCCATCATAGCCTTTGCTTCCAACGGTTTGTATAGCCGTGGCGCTGATTCGTTTTTCTTGAGCCAGAGCATTCATAAATTGACGAATTCCCTTTACATTTTCATCTTCACTTTCTGAGTTCACCACATGCCCTTGACGAACAACATTATCACAAATAATCAGACTTCCTCTTTTCGATAATTCTAGAGCCCACTTTAAGTAATTTGGGTTATTCGGCTTGTCAGCATCAATAAAGATAAGATCAAACGGATCTGTTCCCCTATCTTTTAATACAGCTAATGTATCAAGCCCGGGGCCGACAATGACTTCTACTAAGTGGCTTACTCCCGCTCTTTTTAAATTAGCTCTTGCTACTTCTGCATGATGAGCGCTTAATTCGAGCGTAATCAGCTGCCCGTCTTTCGGAAGAGCTCTGGCTAGCCAAATCGTGCTGTACCCTCCAAGAGTACCAATTTCCAAAATGCGTTTAGCTCCTTTTAATGAAGCTAACAAATGCAGAAACTTTCCTTGACTAGGCGATACGTCGATGGCAGGTAATTCAGCTTCTTGATTTGCCTTCAATACCTCATCAAGAATAGGGTCAGGTTGTATAAGCTTATCATTCATATAAAGATCCACTTCATTCCAAATTTCATATATAGACATTTCCATACTCCTCCACATAAGTGATAAAAGCTTTATTATTTCAAAGATACGAATATGTTCTTCTCATATTCAGCTTGTTGCCGTAATCGTTCGTATTATGAATGTGTTCTAGCTCTCTCATAAACTATCCTGCTCGCTCTTAAAAAGAATTGTTATATGTCCATAAAAAAAGACCTTCAGAGAGGTCTTTTTTATCTTTAAATAATCGTAACTTTACTAAGATCTATCTTGGCACTTTTTAAAAAGTTATATGTCAATTTATCCATTTTTGCACTTTCAAAATCGGATTTCTTTAAATCTGATCCTCGAAACTGTACATTTAGCAAAGTTGCGTTGCGAAATGAGGCTTTTTTTAATGATGTTCCTTCAAAGATTGTTCCGTTAAATGTTTCTTCGTCAAATACAACGTCTGTTAAATTACATTGCTTAAAGTACGTGTTGTCATAGATACAGCCTTTAAAACTAGCCTGTTTAAAATTTGCCCATTTAAATTGTACGCCTGTCAAATTAACCTGATGAAATATTGCTTTCGTTAAATTGCTGCTTTTAAACATGCTGTCTGTAAGATCTGCGTAGCTAAAATCAGATTCATTCAAATTACTTGCATTAAATTTCCCTTTATACACCGATACAGAACGAAAATCAGATTTTGTAAGCTCGGTCTTTGAAAAATCCATAGGGACGGTTTGCTTTAATTCCTTTGTTTCTACATTTATTGATTGAATCAGTTCTGTGATATCACCGATAGAATTGATTGTCATATAATAAGCCTGTTCTTCATTATGCCCGTCTTTTCTGTAATCTGTAAATTTTTCCTGCAAGTTCTGTGATAGTTCTTCTTCTAGATCTTGAACATTTTTTACATCCTGATAAGGAGCCAAAATGTTATGCACATGATTTTTTATTTTTTCGTTCATTTATAACATCATCCTTTCTTACAACAATAAATCAATAATTTTTTTCGCTTGCTCCCAGTTTTCTTTGTTTTGTTTATATACGCTTTTTCCTTGTTCTGTAATTTTATAGTATTTTCTGCGACCGCCTTGTACAGCATCTCCCCAGTAAGAAAGAATATGACCGTCTTTTTCCAGGCGCTTCAAGCTTGAATACATTGTGGCTTCTTTTAATTCATACTGCTCTTTAGAGTAGGTATAAATAAGCTTACTAATTTCATAACCATACTTATCTCCGCTGAGAAGTAATTTCAAAATCATTGTATCTGTATGTCCCCGAAGTAAATCTGAAGACATTTTTGCATATACCAAAGTATCACCTCTTTATGTATAATTTAAATCATATTACTATGACAGTCAAGGTATTATAATCAATAAAATACACTAATTTATAATTGAACATATGTAAACAGCTTAACCAGTAGAAAATAGCCGGTAGAAACGTACCGGCTATTTTCTAGGAGAGACCTTATTCTTTGTTATAACTGAGCTTAAATACTATCGGCGTACTTTCTGCTGATATTTTCCAAACCATGTGATGATACCCCTTGCTCCAGTAATCTTTTATTAAATAATCAGGGATTCCAAATATGTTTTTCCATACTTCCTGAGCATTTTTGTATCCGCTGTCCAAACAAATTTTTTTAATTTCTTTGCTTTGAAGCGTAAGCAGCATAGTATGTAAAAGCAGTGTCCCTACACCTTTTCTTTGGTACTTTGGATGAACAAAAACTGTGCCGATTTCAATCCATCCTTGCAGCTCTCCTTTTGTACACGCCGTAATTAATTCACTAGCAGGACCATATTCGATACATCCAATAATCTTATTGGTGCACTTATCTATTCCAAGCCAAAAGAATCGATGTTTTCCACCGCTATCGAGGTCACTTTTTAAATATTGTTCTTTACTTTCAATTTCTATTTGTATATCGTTCACCATGTCAGATAGACCCTCTTTATGAAAGGTATCTGTGATTACTTCATTAAAAAGCTCGTGGAGTTCTGCGCTGTCTTCTATTTTTGGTCTTCTTATTTCAATATGATGCAATGTTCATTCCTCCTTGTTATTTTGTTATTTCACGTCAGAATATGAAGCTTTACCATTATTATTTGTTATTTATCAATCTATGTTGATAATCCTTTTCTCTTTCTACTGTTTTTCCAATAAAAAAGCACGAGAAACTTTGAGTTCTCGTACTTTTTTATAATATGGATTCTACTTTTCTATTGGGAAATGTTAATACTGATTCACAAAGCTCTGGATTTTACATACGAATTCAGAAAGATTCTCCTTTATCTCTTTATCCTCTGTTTTCTCTACTTGCTCCTGTATGGCATCAATCATTAAACGTGCTCTTTTAGGATCTATAGAGGCCGGCTGGCTGCTGTTGTTTGATAGACTTTTCAAAATTTGATTAGTCATTTTGTTTTTATCATGAATATAAAATAATATTTGAGGAACTTGATTAATTAACAAATTTACGTATCTGCGAAACTCCTCTATCTCATATAATTCTCTTGAATTACCTTTAAAGCCATCAACGGAAAGCATAAGACTCTGGTAGCCTTTATCACTGCGTTGATTAAGTGTTTTAATCACTTTCAAAAACCGATCGAACTTTAGATAACGTATTTCGTCTTTCCTTAATTCTAAAAATTCAATTTCTCCTTTTTCCAAAAAGGGATCTTTGATAAGACTATTATCATTCATATACATTCTCTCCCTACTAATTTATTAGTTGCAGAGCTTGTTTTGAATTCATTTGTCTGTCGTTTTAGTAATTGTTTACCTCTTTTAGGCCCGTTTTAAAACCTTTATTTGTAAAACGCTTACATAAATATTCTCATTTGCCTGACGTGTTGACGGAATTCTGATTATTATCCGATAAATGACGAATGAAAAAGAGCTCCTTTACAGAAGCTCTTTTTTAAAAATTATAGGGATGCTGATAACTTTATATCTTATTTGCTTCTTTTAATACTGCTAATAAGTATTCCCATGTCTTAATAGTAGACGGAATGTTCAGGTGTTCATCAGGTGTATGAACGTCGTACATATCGGGACCGAGCGAAATAGCGTCTAATCCAGGGATTTTTTCCAGGAAAATACCGCATTCAATTCCAGCATGGATGGCGATGATCTCCGCCTCTTCCCCATACTTTTCTTTGTAAACCTTTTTACATAATTTACGAATTTTTGAATCTCCATTGTACGCCCATTCAGGGTAATTACCTTTTGTTTCAACTCTTCCTCCGACTACTTGAGCAAGTATGTGCACTTGACTTACTATTTTTTCTTTTAGGCTTTTTACTGAGCTGCGGATTTCATTTTGAAAAACAATCTCAGACTCTGTCGTCGTAATCACACCTAAGTTGGTAGAAGATTCTACCAATTCTTCGATATTCATACTCATGCTTTGAACGCCGTTTGGTGTTAGCATAATGGCTTGTACAATTCGTTCTGTCGTTTCTTTTGTAAAACATTTCTCAACGGAAGAAGATTTGTTTATTTTCACATATACGCTCGGATCAGCCGCTTGTAATTCATTTTTTACTATTTCGTTCCACTCACGAATCTTATTTTCTAGCTTTCCTACCTCAGAAGGCTCAACTGATAGAATTGCTTCTGATTCACGGGGAATCGCATTTGATTTTAATCCTCCACTAATGCTGCTTAAAGAATAGGGAAGTTCATGTTGTAAATCATATAAAACTCTCCCTAGCAGTTTATTAGCATTTCCTCTTTCTTTATCAATTTCCATTCCAGAATGTCCGCCGCGCAATCCACCGATGCTTAAGCTATATGTTTCTGAGTTATCGGAAGACGATTCCCAGTCTACGGGAATGCGAAGCACGCCTTTTACCCCGCCTGCGCTGCTGACAAGCAGCTTTCCATCTTCTTCTGTATCAAGGTTAATAAAGATTTTCCCTTCAAAATGAGCTGAATTTACAGCAATGGCTCCGCCCATAGTTGTTTCTTCCTCAGTAGTAATGACTACTTCAAGAGAAGGATGAGCTATATCATGAGCATCTAGTAAAGCCAGTGCATATGCAACGGCAATCCCGTTGTCAGCTCCTAGCGTAGTACCATTTGCATAAAGCATATCTTCCACAATTCGCAGTTGAAGCGGATCTTTTTCGAAATCATGCACAGTTCCTTTATTTAACTCGCATACCATGTCCATATGTCCTTGCAAAATGATGGCTGGAGCATGCTCATACCCTTTAGTTGCCGGCTTTTTAATAATTACATTTAAAGCCTCGTCTTGTATAACTTCAAGGCTTCTTTCTTTTGCAAAAGAAACTAAATAGTCACTAATTTTCTTTTCATTTCCAGATTCTCTAGGAATAGCTGAAATTTCGTTAAAAAAATAAAAAACCGGATGTTTAATTAATTCATTTACTGTTTGCACCATATGTATCATCCTTTCTAATCTGTAGGCTTTTTTATCATACTATTTATCTTTATAGGAGAAATAGTATAAGGCTTCTTTTATGTATCGCCTAGTTATATTTTAACGTTGATTAACTCGATAGAATAGATATAACATAAAAAAGCATAAAGGAGCTCATTAGACTCCTTTATGCTTTTAATGACTTATTCTATTTTTTATTGAGCTGTATATCCGCCGTCCATTACTACCGCTTGACCAGTTACACCTTTTGCTTTATCACTCGCTAAGAAAATAGCATAGTCAGCAATTTCGCTCACGTCTAGTAATCTTTTTTGAGGGACTAAAGGATAAATAACTTCTTCAAGCACACTCTCTAATGGTACATTTCTTGTTTTAGCTAAACCATCTAACTGACCTCTCACTAGTGGTGTATCCACATAGCCAGGACAAAGTGCATTCACCGTAATACCGTGTGCTGCGCCTTCAAGAGCAGCTACTTTTGTTAGCCCAATTACACCGTGTTTAGCACTGTTATAAGCTGCTTTGCCCGCAAAACCGATTAAACCGTTGATAGAAGAAACGTTAATAATACGTCCGAACCCTTGTTTTTTCATAATCGGAAACGCGTGCTTAATCGCCATAAATGGAGCTGTTAGCATAATTTTGATCATTAACTCATATTTTTCAGTTGGAAACTCTTCGATTGGAGAAACATGCTGCAAGCCAGCGTTATTAATGAACGTATGAACCGCTCCAAAATGCGTGTTTGCTGTTTCAATTAAATGTTTGATTTCTTCTTCTTTTGTTACATCGGCTTTGACACCAAGCGCTTCAAATCCAGCTTCACGAAGATTTTGTGCTGCAGCTTCTACAGCAGCTTGATCAATGTCGGATAACACAATTTTTCCGCCGTTTTCTGCGAATCGTTTACCTATTTCAAACCCAATTCCTCTTGCTGCTCCTGTGATTACAATTACTTGATTTTCAACCATGTGTATTCTCCTCCTGTTTTTAAATAATACCGGCTGCCGCTAATGCGACTCCTGCAAATAAAGCGATTGTTGGAATGATAAATGCAACAACAAATACGTCTTTATAGGTTTCTTTATGCCGAAGACCAGTTACGGCTAACAGCGTTAACAACGCACCGTTATGCGGTAAAATAGATGCACCTGACGCAACGCTTGCAATACGGTGCAGAGCGTCAGCACTTAAATTCGTCGTTTGAGACAAGTGATACCACGTATCTCCTAATGCTTGAAGCGCAATACCCATACCGCCGGATGCTGAACCCGTGATCATCGCTAGCACTTGAACACTTAACGCTTCTGAAACGAGCGGATTACTCGAAACATTTAGCAACACATTCGTGACATCTTTAAAATCTGGAACTGCTGTAATAACCGAGCCAAAACCTACTGCTGCACTCGTATTAATAACAGCCATCACGGATCCTTTTGCTCCTTCATTTATAGAAGAAATAAACTTCTTATAATGTTTAAAATTAATAAGTAAAATAGAAAAAATACCAATTAATAATGATACGATAGGCTCCCATTTTAAAACGTTTAATGCCACGACAACGACAATCAGCGGTAAAATAGCTAATATTATATTCATCGAGTCCTGCTCTTCACTCGCTGCGACTGATGATTCATTAGGCTCGGTAAACCCTTGATTTTTAGCTTTTAATTTTTTATCGCGATAAGCTAACCATAAATATCCTCCCACCGCCATAATAAGACCTGAGACCATTCCAATAATCGAACCGGACATTGCATTGGTTTTAAATGTAGCAGTCGGGATCAGATTTTGAATTTGAGGCGTACCTGGAATCGCTGTCATTGTAAACGTAAATGCTCCGAGTGCAATGGTTGCTGGCAGTAAATTTCGCGATACGTTAGCTTCTCGAAATAGCGCGATTGCTAAAGGATAAATCGCAAAGACAACAACGAATAGACTCACTCCGCCGTATGTCAAAATAGCTGAAGCAATCAGCACCCCTAAAATGGCTCTTTTACTTCCAAATAATTTAGCAATACGCTGCGCCAACGATTTAGCTGCGCCTGTATCTTCCATTAGCTTTCCAAAGACGGCTCCTAATAAAAAGATGGGGAACCATTTTGCAGCGAAATCTACAAACCCTTCCATATACACATCTGTATAAGTAGGCAGTACTTTTAAACCGCTAAAATAAGCAACGAACGTAGCTACAACAGGAGCCACCCAGATAATAGACCATCCTAGATAAGCAAAAAACATCAACAATAACAATCCTACAATAATAACCACACGGTAACCTCCTTTCCTTTTTAATACATATACATAATGGGCTATTTCACAACACAACAAGTTTACACCCGTTATTTTCATAAGTAAAATGAATAAAAGGAATCAAAACTATGAATAAAAGTCGTAGTTTATTTAAAAATCCACACTCGATTATTTTTCCCCTATAATTTTACTCTGAGTAGAAGCTATAAAATACACTTCCTTCCTTTTTCCTTGTACAAGCTAAGTTTTTTTCTTTCACATCCCGCTTTCTTCCTGTATTTTCTTTTCTTTTATAAGTTTTTCCGAACATATAGATGGGTATTTGAATGTTATGACACAGAAAAAGAGGCGATCTTATGCTACATTTCATAACAGACTTACTGAAACAATTTGGAATTTGGGGACTTTTAAGCGGACTGGCCATTGAGGCTTCCTCCCTGCCGTTTCCTGGTTCTCTTCTCACCCTTACCTACGGATACTTATTAAACATGCACATAGTGAAATTATTATTAATCGCTTTTGCAGGAAGCGCCGTTTATACAGCTTTTAGCTTTATACCTTATGGGATAGGCTATAAATTAGAGGATAAGGTAAAGAAAAAATTATCAAAGAAGAAAAAAGCATTTGAGAAATCACAAAAATGGTTTAAAAAATGCGGATTATGGAGTATTGCGATTGCTCGTCCTTTAGGGCTCGGCAACTACATTTCCTACCTTTCAGGGCTATCTAAAGTGAAACCTATGCCGTTTGCTCTGCTCACATTTCTTGGTATCTTCCCTTTGAATATTGCCATGCTTTGGTTAGGACAAATCGGAAACTTTAAGTCCATTCAATCTTTTATCTCAGATGCACAAACCTATATTTTAATTGCAGCGGTAGTGGCTGTATGCGGATTTTTAATTTATAAGTTCTATTTTAAAAAGAGCAGTTGCAGCGAACAGTCTAGTTCAACTTAAGATTAAGAGTATAAAAAAAAGACCCCTCGGGGTCTTTTTTTTATTAAATGGAAATAACACCTAAGATTAATGCTGCTATTGTCATCACTGCCGTAGTGCCTAGAGCCCACTTAATTAAAAATCGTTGCAAATCACTAAATTCAATTCCTACCATTCCAATTAATAAGTGAGCTGCTGCTACCAAGGGACTTATCACGTGAACAGGTTGCCCTAAGATAGCAGCTCTTCCAATTTCAGCTGCGCTAATGCCATAACTTTCGGCAGCTTGAGCAATAATCGGCAATACGCCAAAATAAAAGGCATTATTAGACATAAAAAATGTAAATGGAGCACTTAAAAATGCTACTACAACTGGCAAAAAAGGGCCCATTGCATCTGGGATTATTCCTACAAGTGTATTTGCCATAGCATCAATCATCTTTGTTCCAGACATAATTCCTGTAAAAATACCTGCTGCAATAACAATTGAAACGACGGCTACCGCATTATTTGCATGAGATGAAATTCGCTGCTGTTGATCTTTGATGTTTGGATAATTTATTAATAATGCAATAGCAAACGCTACCATGAACAAAAGCATCAGCGACATAAAGTCCATAATTAAGCACACCATAAGACTAATGGTAAGGAGAAAATTAAACCATACTAACTTAGGGCGTCGATAGTCTGAATGTTGCGCTGTTCCCTCTAATTCATGTGCATGTGCAATTTCATTTGCAGAATGTTTAATATTGATAACTCCTAACCTTTTTCTTTCCCTTCTTCCAAGGACAACAGAAACAAACAGCACCCATAGAAGCCCAAAACCCATTACAGGTATTAAAGGCAAAAACAACTGAGACGAATCTAAATTTAATGAACTCATAGCCATAGCAGAAGCACCTCCCCACGGAGTCATATTCATAACTCCCATAGATAGCATCGCAACTCCTGCTAGGATAAGCGGATTCATTTCTAGGCGTTTATATAATGGAAGCAAAGAAGAGACCGTTATCATATAGGTAGTAGTTCCATCGCCATCTAAAGCAACCATCATTGAAAGAACAGCAGTTCCGACGACGATTTTTAGAGGATCTCCTTTTACAACCTTTAAAATGAATGAAACGAGAGGGTCAAACAACCCTGAATCAATCATTAATCCAAAATATAAAATAGCAAATAAAATCATAATAGCTGTAGGAGCGATATCTTTTACACCCTCTAGCATCATAGGTCCCATTCCACTAGCAAAACCACCTATTAAACCAAATATAATTGGAATAATGATAAGAGCAACCATGGGGGTAAGTCGTTTTGACATAATTAAATACATGAATACTGCAACCATTAAAAATCCTAATAAAGAAAGCACGGATATTTTTCCTCCTTTTTGATAACGTTTTCATTTTTTGTTTGCTACACGTTACTAAAAAGGTATCACCTGTTAAACCAGGTTCATAGATAACCACCATAAGTTTAATATCTTTTATAAAAGTAATTCTTTTCATTTTTTTCATGCATCATTTTTACATAAAAACGAGATAGCGGACAAAGAACCGCTATCTCGTTTTTATGTAAAATTAGTTACTCGGTATTTCCGCTCAGGCCTCCCTACACTTCCATACACTATTTCCACCTGCATTTCTTTACAAGATACTAAATACTCTAAATACCTTCTCATTGTTGAATAACTGATACCTACTAGTTGAGCAAACTCATCTACATTCAAGCTCTGCTGAACTTCGCGAACTTTATCTCTTACTAAACGAAGAGTATGTTTATCAATCCCCTTAGGAAGTTCTGTTACTGCAGCTGCTGATTGAGTGTGGCGGTTATGATGTGTTCTAAATAAATGGTCTATTTTGTCTTGGTTAATCATTTTATTTTCGGTTAATTCTATTCTCGTAGACTGATAATGTTTTAAAGTAGATAAAAATTTATCAATAATTACAGGTTTCACCAAATAACCAAATGCTCCTCCTCTTATTGCTTCCCCTACTGTTTCAACATCATTGGCTGCCGTTATTAAAATAATATCGATTCCTCGATACTTCTTTCTGATTTCCCATAGCAGTTCCACTCCGTTGATATCTGGTAAAAAGACGTCTAATAAAATTAATTGCGGCGTAAATATTGTTAGTAATTCTAAAGCCTGTTCTCCAGATCCTGCTGTCGCAACAACAGTGAAATGCTCTAGTTTCTTAGTAAACTGTTCATAAATTTGTGCAGCTGTAGAATCATCTTCTATAATCATGACATTAATTTGATTTTCAGTCATATCGATTCTTCCTTTTCATTATTTAATAGCTTTGGGATAACTAATGTGAATCTTGCCCCTTGTAACATACTTTTGCTTATGTATAGTTCACCTTTAAGCAGCTCTACAGATCTTTTAACAATAGTCAATCCAATTCCGTGATTTTCACCTTTTTTCGTTGTGTAACCATCTATAAAAATCATATTTTCTACTTCTTTTGATATCCCTTGTCCATTGTCTTCAACTTCAAAAATCAGGTCATTTCCTACATCTGTAAAAGATACCAGCACGTTCCCTTTATGTTCTCGCACAGCTTCGAGCGCATTATCAATTAAATTCCCCAAGATAGAAACAACGTTTTTTGCGTCTTCGATATCTAAAGTACTTGTTAAGTTACTATCTTGGTCAATTTCTAAAGTAACGTCTAATTCTTTCGAACGATTGATCTTTCCAAGTAAGCATGCCGCAATCAAAGGATCCTTTACAGAAGACATTAAAAAAGAAATAATATCTTGGCGTTCCTTTACCTCTGATGAAATCATTTGCATGACATGCTCATACTTCTTTAACTTTAACAATCCATAAATCACGTTCAGCTTATTTAAAAATTCGTGATTTTGAGCACGTAAATTATCAGAAAAAATTTTAATTTTAGAAATCTCTTCTGTCAATTCTTCAATTTGAGATAAAGTTCTTATAGTAAGGACGATACCCTGCACTTCTTTTTTTCTTACAATAGGAGATAAATCTAAAATATACTGCTGACCATCTAGTACAAGGGACTGGTTAGAATACACCCGCTGCTTTTCTATCGCTTGATCAATTAGCTGTCCTAAACGGGCGTTCTTTATCTCTCCTCCTATTTGAAGATGACCAAATAGTTCTCTAGCCCTTCTGTTCATCGACGTTACATATTTTTCAACATTTACAGTAACAGTAGCATCTCGAATAGATTCAAGGGTAGCCTCTTTTTCTTTAAAAAGAAAGGAAATCTCCTCCGGTTCCAGTCCAAATATTAGTCTTTTTACCCGCCTTGCAATAAAAAAAGCTCCAAATGCTCCAATAAGAAAAGGAATACAGGACAATTTAATAATTTTTATCCTATAATCATTAATCTGTTTTTCTATATTGCTTACAAGAAACCCTACCGACGAAACGCCTATTACGTTTCCTCGGCTATCCCATATGGGGGTTTTGGCTTTAATTGCAAAGCCTGAAATTCCTTTTCCTTTATAAATAATGGATTGATGCTCCTTTAAAGAAGCTTCGTTGCTTGTTTTGGTATGTTTTCCAATATAGCTACTATTGGGATGAGAATAGCGGATTCCTTTATCATTAGCGATGGTGACGTAATCTGCCCCAGTGGTTTTTCTTATTTTTTCTGCAGCAGGTTGGATCTGCTCAGAAGGATTTTTATTCTTAAAAGCTTTTACAATCATTTTGTCTTCAGAAGCTAATTTTGCTACTGTCATAGCTTGCTTACCTACATATTTTTCAACAATTTCATCTATCATTGCAGAAAATAAAATGCATACAAGGACGGTACTCACAAGAATAACTACCGTAATAAGTAATGTAATTTGGGCAAGTAAGCTAGGTCTTCTATTCACATTTGGAAAACGCATACATTCCTCCTTTTAATGAAATGAAATTTCGGCTGTTGTTTCAAGTGTAGCATAAAAGCAAAAAAGTTTAGCACCCAACTTCAAATGTTTATAAACATACTTCTAAAGGGAAAAATAAATCAAATAAACGCTTGACTTAAAGTATACTTTAACAATTATAATCAATTCGAAAACATCGAAAATGGAGGAATCAACATGAAATATACAGTAATCACTGGCGCAAGTTCAGGAATTGGATATGAAACAGCTTTAGCTTTTGCAGCACGTGGAAAAAATCTTATATTGGCTGCACGTAGAGAGGACAAGCTAGAAGAGTTAAAAAGAAAAATTGAAGAACTGAACCAAGATGTAAATGTTATTGTCCAGTCGATTGATTTATCCGTGGCAGAAAATGCTCATACGTTTTATGAGTCACTCAAAGAGTATGAATTAGAAACTTGGATTAACAATGCTGGATTCGGAAACTTTGCTTCTGTCGGTGAACAAAAATTAACTAAAATTGAAACAATGCTTCATTTAAATATCGAAGCCTTAACCATTCTTTCTTCTCTATTTGTAAGAGATTATGAAAACGTTGCAGGTACCCAGCTTATTAATGTCTCTTCTGGAGGCGGCTACACCATTGTTGCTGATGCAGTCACTTATTGCGCAACAAAATTCTACGTAAGTGCATTTACAGAAGGTCTTTCTCAAGAATTAAAAGGGAGAGGAGCAAAAATGCAGGCTAAAGTTCTAGCTCCGGCGGCTACTGAAACAGAATTTGCACAGCGTTCGATGGATATGAGTGATTTTGAATACGAAGGACGAGTACCTAAGTTTCATACGTCAAAAGAAATGGCTGCTTTTATGCTGGATCTTTATGATAGCAATAAAACGGTAGGACTTGTAGATGGAGTGACTTACAAATTTCAATTAAAAGATCCTATCTATCCATACGCAGACAGAGCGACAAGCTCAGATTCTTAAACAAAAAACACCCTTCCAAGGGTGTTTTTTTATGGCCGTTTAAATGAGTAACTATCTTGTTTATGTAATGAAGATGCTTAAAGATAATCTTTTCCTATTTATCTTTCCACGCTTTACTTCTTGATTTTTGTTTCACTTTTTTGCACATACTAACCGAACGGAGGTGACGAAAATGGGTACAAAAAAATCTGCTAACCGCGGTCAAGTAGCTCCTGGTGTTAACCCTCAAGGACACGGAAAAGATGTTGAATTTTCAACAGAACCGAAAAGTGAACTTGAAAACAAAGCGAAAAAATCAAATACCAAAATTTAATTAAAAAGGAGAAGAGTACTCTTCTCCTTTTTCTCCCTCTTAACTATTTTTTCAAAAACAAACTCCCCAGATCGTTTCCTCCTTTCTGCTTCTTATAAAATTGGATCAACAGTATAAAAAAGTATACTATACAACAAAAATGTGCGTACTTGTTAGAATGATTTATATAATTTATGATAAATCTGCAAACGGATTTTATGACAAATTGTATGTTAACTGGCTGTTAATTGTAAGCTATACAGGGTATAGCTTACTCTGAACAGTTCATCACTAAATATTTTTACAGAAAGGTTGTTTACACATGAACAATACAGATAAAAAACAAGAAATTTTAGACGCATTTAACTTTCGTCATGCTACAAAAGAGTTTGATCCAACGAAGAAAATTTCCGATGAAGATTTCCAATTCATTTTAGAAACAGGGCGCTTATCTCCAAGCTCAGTAGGTTATGAGCCGTGGAAGTTTTTAGTCGTTGAAAATAAAGATTTAAAAGAAAAATTAAAAGCTGTTTCTTGGGGAGCACAAGGTCAAATTCCTACAGCAAGTCATTTTGTTATTATTCTTTCTCGCACAGACGCAAGATATGACTCTGAATATGTATTGGATCTTCAGAAAAACGTAAAAGAAATGCCCGATGATGTATTAGAGACATTAATGCCTCGTTATAAAGATTTCCAAGAAAATGATTTTCACTTGTTCGAAAGCAAGCGAGCGCTTTTTGATTGGGCTAGCAAACAATCTTATATTGCACTAGCTAATATGATGACATCAGCTGCTCAAATTGGTATTGATTCTTGTCCGATTGAAGGATTTAACTATGACCAAGTACATGAAATTCTAAAAGAAGAAGGATTACTAGAAGACGGTAAGTTTGATATTTCCGTTATGGTTGCGTTCGGCTACCGAATTCATGAACCTAAACGTGGAAAAACGAGAAGAAGTATGGATCAAGTTGTACAGTGGATAAAATAGTAACAAAAAAAAGAAGGGCTGACAGCAATGTCACCCCTTCTTTTTTATATCTTTATATGCTGCTATAAAGGCAGCAGGATCGGTGTGTATGGTATAAGCGAACATCCCTTGATTTGTATGTAAGTATAAAAAGCCGCTTTCTTTTGAAACGCATTTGTAAGAGATGTCAAATATGCTGTTAATGTGAAAGCAATCATTCTCTGTTTGAATATTATCAGTATATAAGCACATGTCTTTTGAATGCTGAATCGTCACCTTTTGTGTTCGTTTTATTTTTCTTTCAACGTATGTATAAGGAATAATAGAAATAATGCTCATAGCACCGCTCAAACCCCTCCCTCATGAATGTTTTTCTTTTAAAAGCCAAAACAACTTGTTAACAAAACTCTATCACTTACCAAAAAACAATTCCAGAAATACTCTTTCTGGAATTGTTTTCAAGATTGTTACTCTTTATTTTCTTCACCTTTGCAAAAGTCGATATTACTGTTTGTCATAGAGGCAATAGCAGGAGAGCCGTTTCCAAACGAAAAACAAGCTCCTACCGATTTTGTATTTGCCGTGTGACTATTTTGTACAACACAGCCTACGCTTACATTCGAATTGTCTTTTAACCCGTTAGTCACGATATTCTCAATGTTAATAATACAGCCCATTTTAACACCTCTTTCGTTTCTATTAACGTATGTCATCTCTGCATATATGTATAGGATGTTCGCCTATTAATGATAAGTTGTTTGCTGCAAAATAGAAAAAAAGAATCTTCGTATACCCTTTAAGCAGAGAAGACACTAAAATGATGTCTTCTCCTTAAGTGAATTTAACTTTTTACAGCTTTTTCCCAGTCTGATGCAAATTTTTCAATTCCTTGTTCTGTTAACGGGTGTTTTACTAATTGTTCAATTACGGCATACGGAATTGTAGCAATATGAGCCCCAGCAAGAGCTACTCGCGTGACGTGATCTGGGTGTCTGACTGACGCTGCTATAATTTGTGAGTCAATGTGCTGAATTCGAAATAGCTCTGCAATTCGAGATACCAGATAAACACCGTCTTCTGAAATATCGTCTAAGCGTCCTAAAAATGGCGATACGTATGTGGCACCGGCACGCGCTGCTAGAAGCGCTTGATTCACTGTAAAAATTAACGTTACGTTTGTTTTTACGCCTTTTTTAGCTAGATAACGGGTTGCTTCCAATCCAGCAATGGTCATAGGAAGTTTAATCGTTATATTTTTGTCTCCTCCATTAATTTTTATAAGCTCTTCTGCTTGAGCAATCATGTCATCTGCTGTTACTGTGTCGGGCGTGACTTCTGCTGAAACGGATTCTACTTCCGGGACGGTTTTTAAAATTTCTTCGATGCGATCTTCAAACTTTACGCCTTCTTTAGCTACTAGGGAAGGGTTTGTGGTAACACCTGATAATACCCCAATTTTATAAGCTTTTTTAATATCTTCCAGGTTAGCTGTATCAATAAAAAATTTCATCATGTATTCCTCCACTCGTTATGTTAAAAACAACTTTTCAGGGGCGTTTTTGCATGATTTTATGTTCAAATGGAATTGCCCTCTTCATATTGTCTTCATAAAATAAAATTTATTTCCTTTCAAATGCTGTATGTTTTTCTCCAAGTTTTCCCTCCCTTAAATTCATCGGAATAACTTTTATTTGCATGTATCATACTAATGATGTTGAAAAACCCCTCATATACCCCACTAAAAAACCTTCAGCATTTATGCTGAAGGTTGAGATACATTCTATTCTTAATTTTTTAGTCCTCTATAGCGAGCTGTTTTTAATTCTTGAACGTAGGGTTCAAAATCCGGCATCTCTACAGATCTCGCCAATTCTATTGCTTTTTCAATATCGTATGGAATACGCACAAATTGAATAGAAAATGCTGAAGGGCTTTCGTCTTGATCGTTTCCTTCTAAGATAAGATAGGAAGCTTGCGGTAAATCAAGCGGGTTTCCTACACTTCCTACATTACATAGCGTTTTCCCTTTAATATGTTGAATAAATGCATTATGTACATCTCCGTAACAGATAACATCCGGCTCTCTTGATCCTTTTATATTTTCCGTATATTCCGTATTAGCAAATAGACTAAGGCGCTTTTCAAGTGAATCCCAGGGTTGAATTCGATCATAAAGACTTCTAGGTGAAGCGTGAAACATTCTAATTAATTTTCCGCTCATCATAAACTCAACGGAAAAAGGAAGTTCCTTTAAGTATGCCTCTTGGGTTGAACTTAACTTCTTTTGATGCCATTTTAACGCTTCAAATTCCGCAGGCTTTGTAATAAAGTCATCCCAGTTTCCCATTACTGTTACTTCGCACTTTTCTTTTATGATATCAATCGTTTTACTTGAATCCGGTCCTTTTCCTACTAAATCACCTAGACAAATGATGCGATGGATATCTCGTTGTTGTATGTCAGCTAAAACTGCTTCTAATGCAGGAAGATTTCCGTGGATATCTGAAATAACAGCAATTTTGTCCATTGATTCCTCCACTCCTTTTTCATATGTATGTATTCAATTCTTTTCTTTATTATAACATTTTATAATAAGACCGTTTACTAAAACGGGTCCTCTTCATTTAACAAACAATGGTATAATCCGAACGGACATAAAAGGGAGGAATAAGAAGTGGATTTTTATAGATCAAGAAGAAATCTGTCTTCCTTATTTATTAACATAAAATAAAGGAGTACTGTAATATATTTATACGAGTACTCCTTTATTGGTAGTAAGGTAATATAGGAAGTCGTAAGATACCTCATTTATCTTGCGACTTTTGGTTTATAACTTATTGAACACCAACTGCGTCAAATGACTTACCTACTGAAATTACTTCTTGAGAGCCTGAACCGTATAAATCAGCAGCAGCTTGTACTAAACCTGCACGCGCTTGGCTAAACGTTGTAGACTGAGTGAAGTATAGCGTATTGGCACGGTAATAAATTTTTCCTAGCTTATCGCCGCCGATGCCTGTTACAGTAACCCCGTAATGCGTTCCTCCGTTAGCTAGCAAGTAGGCCGCTTTGTTGATAATACCGCTGTTTGTATGAACTCCGCCGTTGTCACTAGAACCTGTATAGCGCTTTGAATAATGATCCGGATCTCCATATTTTGCTGGGTTGCTCATTGAACGAAGGGCATCACCGCTTGTTCCAGGCGTATAAATATCTTCTCCAATTTCCCAATCTGGATTGCGGTTGTCATAGTATTCTACCAATGTTCCGAAAATATCGGAAATTGCTTCGTTTAATGCACCTGATTCATATTGATAGATTAAATTAGAACTTCTTTCTGTGACCGCATGCGTCAATTCATGTCCGATAACGTCTAATCCTCCTGATAACGGAACAAAAGTATATCCATCTCCATCTCCATATACCATTTGAGAGCCATTCCAAAACGCATTATTGTAGCCGCTGCTATAATGAACAGTCGATTTTAGCGGAGCTCCTGCATTGTCATAGGAGTTGCGGTTAAATTTGTTTTTATAATAATCATATGTCACACCTGCATAATAGTGAGCATCTACTGCAGCTGCATCGCGGGTTGCATTGTACGTATTATCGGTATCTGCCCATAGAGTACCCGGAAGAGATGTACGATTTTTTGCATCGTACGTATAGATTGTGGCGCCTCTTGTATTATCTTGTAAGTAGTAAGTAGAACTAGATAACGTTGTCTTTAAGGATTTAGTATCTCCAAGCACTCCTTTACCTGAGCCAATAGCATTTGTGCCTGTTACAGGTTTCGCTGCCGGCTTTGCCGCTTGCTTCACGTCGGCTTTTGGACCAGCTACGGAATCAATCGTATTGTACTTATCTAGCACTTTACCGTTAATAGCATCAACAAAGTAATAATAGTTGCCTGGTTCAGGGCTTAAGAAATTTAAATTTACTACATAAGCATACGTTGTGTCTGAACCATTTTGATAAACATACAGTTCAGATGAAGGGGATTTTTCATACGTCGGTTTAAAGCCTAAATCTTTTTCAGCTGCTTGAATCGCCTTTTTGCTGTCAACTTGCTTCTGTCCTTTTAGCTTTTCCTTTTTATCTAAATCAGGAGCTACTGTACCTGATACAACTTTTAAGGTTCCATCTTTCGCTACGTGTGCTAATTGAGTAGATCCCCATACAGGAATATTATTGTATACCTGCTGCAAGCGTACAACGGTTGCTTGTTCAACGGGATCTTTCACTACTTCTGTTACTTTAAACGAGTTTTGGGCATTTTCGTTTCCTAATTTATATTTGTCTTTATTTTTATTCATATAGTGAAATACGACGTCTTGAGCTTTCTGTGATGATGGGCCTGAGAGCTTCCCAGAAATAAACTCAGGAGATTTAATTTCTTTGTTGTACTTTTTAGTTGAAAGTACATTATTTGGCGCGGCACTGCTCGTATGTGCAAAAGCAAATGATGAAGAAAGAATACCAACTGATAATAATACCTTTAAAGCCTGTTTTTTCTTTTTCATAGTTTTTTCTCCCTATCCCTAGTAAATTTAATTACCGCAATTTTTCTGTTAATTGTGATAATTAGCAACATTATAGCAACTAAAAATTACTACGTCTATATATTATTTTAATATTCCTATTATTATGAAAATTAAAAATAAATCTTTACAATAAGTCTTTTTTACCTATTTAAACTATATGAAAATCATTTATGTTGATTTTCATACAAGTGAAATAATTCTTCTGGGCAGGTGATAAAAACTAGTAGCCTAGTTAGTGCTATTGGCTCTTACTATCAACTCTCTGAAGCATTTTACAAAAATTACTTATAAGGAAAATTATAAATTCTAGCCCATTTTTAAGACTTAAATCTACTGTTCCTATTCATTTTTTATTTTTTTAATCTATTAATTAAATTTTTTATATGTTTTTTATGTATGTTCACGACATTATTTCATTATAGTACTAAGGTTTTACCCATATAAAAAAGCACGAATCTACTAAATTCTTTGCAGATTCGTGCTTTTTTTATTTGAAACATGTACAACCAACGATAACTAATAAAACAAATAGTACAACGATTAATGCAAAACCGCCACCGTAATTACCGTAGCCGCCGTAACCGCCGTAGCCATAACCACCGCCGTAACCCCAGTTACAAAATCCCATTTGACTTCACCTCCGTAGCCTGTTTACTCTATAGCATATGTACAGGCTAGGAAAAATGTTAGCCCATTTATCGCCCTTTTATTACGATAAATTATTACGATAAAAAAGAGATTGAGACATAACGAAATTACTCCAATCAACCGCTAGAAACAACCAGCTGAATTAAACCCATGTTCACCATAAAAATAAAAAAATCCGAACGATGAATCGTTCGGATCTTCCTTCAACTAAAATACTTTTGTCCCAGCCTCTTTTAAGATAACAAATATTAACTTATTTACTTTTAGAAGCTTGTTCTTTAAAGCGAAGTATGTAATACGGAACAATACAGATAACCGCCAAAATGAGAGCCGTTAAACTGACTATGCGGGGATTATTAAGCCCAAAAGAATAGTCTCCAAAAGATGCTCCAATCGCAATAATAGCAAAAATAATATACAGAATACGAAATATGTTAATCCACTTTTTCTGTTTAATCGTAACCACTCCTTTGCTTATTTTACTTCAACATAGAATATTATAACTTTACTAAACAACTTGTTGCAAAATTTCTTCTTCCTTTAACTGATTACCTTTTAATCTAACGGTAAACAAATTTCCACACTCGTCCCTTTGTTTACTTCACTTTCAATACTAAGAGTTCCTTTATGCTGTTGGATAATATTAAAGCAGATCATTAATCCTAACCCGATTCCGTCTTCTTTAATACTGTAAAATGGTTCACCTAAATGTTTGATGCGTTCTTTTGAAATTCCTACACCTTCATCAATAATTTGAATATGAATATGATTGTTGTCCTTTTTTCTCAGCTCAACTTTAATTTCTCCTCCGGAAGGCATTGCTTCAATCGCATTCTTAAGAATATTTATAAACACCTGTTTCATTTGATTGCTTTCACAATATACAAAAGGCATTTCTCCATATGAGTTAAGTTCAATAAAGATGTTTTTCATGGTTGCTTGAGGCTGCAGCAATAAAATCACTTGTTGAATTAACAGCTGCAAATCAATCGACTGAAATGTTACGGCCTGTGGTTTTGCCACAGACATGAATTCATCTGTAATCATTTCAATACGCTCAATTTCAGAGGATATAATGTTCATATAGGTTAACTCTTCTTTACTCGCTTTTTCAGTTAATAACTGCATAAACCCTTTGATGGCCGTTAAAGGATTTCTAATTTCATGAGCAATAGCTGTAGCAAGCTGCCCGACCGCTGCTAATTTCTCAGATTTCTGCAGCAGCTCTTCTGTTTTTAAGTACTCTGTCCTGTCTCTTGAAACAATAAGAAGCACTTTTTTGTTTTCTATATTGAACAACTTCCCACTATATTCTAGTTTTTTTATTTCGCCAGACTTAAATGTAAACTGTGATTGCAGCGTAAAAGAAAGATTTCCGTTACGAATTTCTTCGACTGTTTTTTGAACAATGTCAGAATCTCTAGGTATAATACCGTGACAAGGCGTGGATAAAAGCTCTTCTCTCGTATATCCAAAGCGTTTACATCCAGCTTCGTTTACTTCAACAAAACGGGCAGGGAAATGATCCGAACCTATTTCAAGTAAATAAATCGCGTCGTTTGCATATTCAAATAACGTGCGGTACTTTAACTCACTTTCCTTAAGCTTACGATGCAGCAAATCAAGCTCTTGTTTAGCTTTTTTAGCTTCAGATATATCCACACATACTCCAGACAAACCTACCAACTCATCTTTCCCATTAAAAATTGGAGAAATGGTGATGCGAAGGTCTACCAAACTTCCATCTTTACGAGCTCTGACAACTTCTACTCGATTGATTGCCTCTTTTTCAGCAACAGTCTTTTTTATATTCTCATGTACATCCTTACTAAAAGCTCCTGCTATATCGTAATATTTTTTCCCAATGACTTCATGGGATTTCCATCCATATACTTTTTCATAGGCCTCATTAACTCGCAAGATTTGCCCTTCTAAATCAGTTATAATAACCGCATCCATGTGATGATTAATAAAAGACTCCAACTGTTCTTTCGTATATTCTAGTTCTTTTTTCATTATTCTGACAAAAAAAGAATCTTCTTCATCCTTACATGAATCTGATCCAGCATAAGCAGCTTCTTCTGCTACAGCGTAAAATTTACGATAAAATTCTATCGTCGCTACGGCTACTCCCAGTCCGAGAATTCCGAACACTAAATATTCTATTTCGCTATAAAACGGCGACTGAATAGGTGTATTCCAGAAGTAATTTGTCAATAAGACATGAACGATAAAATGAAGAAAGAAACAAAGAAGAGATTGTTTTAATAAAGAAAACTGCTTTTTATATCGAATAAGAGGAAGGGAAAACAAAAAGGTAAAAATTAAAATTAAGATAGTCAGTAACCAATGACTTTCTAAATAGATACTGCACACAGCCATAGTGATACCTGCAACTGCACCGGCTCTATAACCAAAGTATAGAACGGTCAAAATAAGAGGAAGAAAACGTAAATCATATGTAATCTGTTGATACGTAACGCTATACACCATAAGAATAGCAGAAACAATACTTGCATAAATACCACTCATCCATTTGTATTTATGGGCTAGACGCTGTAACAAAAATATTCGTATCGCAATCATAATACTGACAAAAAACGAAAAAATACATAAGTTAACAAACAATCCGCTACTAACCACTCCTTCTATTCCTCCTTTACTTGTAAATATGCGTAAAATAATTCCCTTATATAGAGAGTGTAACATGAATAAGCGCTGCTATTTATAAAATTAATAAAAAAACTAGTCTCGCCCGAGGCAAGACTAGTTTTTTATTATCTATGTTGGTCTTGATACATAGGTCCTTCTGAAATCATATTGCTTTCAGAAACGTACGTAGGATCTGAATGAGCATCTTTATTCAAGGTAGCATTTACCTGCTGTTTTTTAGATAAACTTGAAAGTTTTACTTTGGCACTTCGAACAAGTCCTTTTACTTTTCGTCGTTTCGCAGCATCGCTTAATATATAAGACGTAATGCCGACTCCTACCGTGGATAATGTAATACCTGATATCAATGCTTTTTGTTTTCGTTTTCTCATAATAGCTCCTTCCTTGTACCTTTTTGAATCTTACAGTGACTTTTCCCTATCAGGTAATCTCTTAAACCAGATTATTCAGATTATTCACTTCTTTAACAAGACGCGGCAGTGTGTCCGCTCCTGCTATCCCATCTGAAAAAAGGCCATACCGATTCTGGAATTTTTTCACTGCAGCGATTAATTCATCTCCATAGAAACCGTCTGCTCCAAACTTCGGAAGAGAAAAACCTAGCGCAAGTAAGTTTTGCTGAATTTGTTTGACTCCTAACCCTCTATCACCTTTGGAATACACAAAGGGTCCTTTTGTATTATTCGTCATAGAGAGATTTGTTGTAACTTCTTTAAAAAATGAGTAGTCCATTTCATTTATATCCACATTTGTAGAAATTCCTTTTACTCTGCCAGAATCCGTATACTGAAACATTGCCCATCGCTGCCACTGACTTAGCTTACCAGGGTGCTGCATACCGCCTTGTCTGTTGGCTGCACTATATCTTGCTACCCACAAAGGATACTTACTTATTTCGTTTGTAAAAAAAGTTTTAGCAAAATGATAGTTCGTATATACGATAGGCTTAATCCCTGTTGTTTTGTGAACATGCCCGAGCCAGCTTACGGCAAAGCGAGAAACAAATTCTTTGGATTTTTTCTTATCTTCTTCTAAATCCAAACATGGCGGAAGGTCTAGTTTCATTTGTCCAAGCTGAGCAATAAAAAAAGCAGCTTCTTTCTCCGGGCTATTTGTACAGTGAGCATAATGATAAAACCCTACTCTCAAGCCTGCATTTTTAGCACCTATATAATTTTCATAGGATCTAGGGTCTACAAAAGTTCCACCTTCTGTTAACTTTATATACACCCCTTTTACTGAGGTGTTTTTTATTTCTTTCCAATTAATGATTCCTTGATGATGAGAAACGTCGAGAATAATAGGATTATTTGAATGTCGCCTTTGCATAGTTTTCACCTCTTTTGCTAGCTTCCTTATGTATACGACGAATCTCTCAAAACCCCTGTTTTTTCCGGATCCTGATATTCTTTTATAACGATGTGTAAAACGTTGCTCATTTGAATCGCTAAATAAGCTTCGTGCTTTTTGTCATAATAACGATACCATCCTTGTGTATGAATAATAGATTCCTCAAGCTCTTTTACATTTTCTGATTCAACCAATGTACTGATTGATTTTTCATTTCCAAAATAAAACTTCACTTCGTACGTCACTTGAATCCCTCCTTTATAAAAATGTAAATACCCTAATCGTATGTATTTGAATCTAGTACAAGCTAGTGTAAAATTTCTTTTAATCCGCAGTTTCTTTTTATGTGTTTATTTAGAACAATGTTTATTTTATTAAAACAAGAAACCAAGCATTCTGAGCTGCTTGGTTTCTTGTTTTATTTTGATGGATGAATCATATTAGCAGGATTTACCCATTGCTCAAATTGTTCTTCAGTCAGAAGGCCTGTTTTGACCGCTGCTTCTTTTAATGTCGTTCCTTCTTTATGAGCCAGCTTGGCGATTTTAGCCGCATTTTCATAACCTATGTGCGGATTTAACGCTGTTACAAGCATAAGAGAATTTTCTAGATTATGCTGAATCTTTTCTTTGTTGGGTTCAATTCCTACTGCGCATTTATCGTTAAAAGCCTGCATGGAATCTGTCAGCAATCTGACTGATTGTAAAAAATTATAAATAATAACTGGCTTAAATACATTTAATTCAAAGTTTCCTTGACTAGCCGCAATGCCAATCGTCACGTCATTCCCAAGCACTTGTGCAGAAACCATTGTTAGAGCTTCACTTTGAGTTGGATTTACTTTTCCAGGCATAATAGAACTTCCTGGTTCGTTAGCAGGAATCGTAATTTCGCCTAGTCCGCTACGAGGACCGCTTGCCAGCCAGCGTACGTCATTGGCGATTTTCATTAAGTCAGCTGCTAAGGCTTTGAGTGCACCGTGGGCATAAACCACTTGATCGTGACTTGTTAATGCATGAAATTTATTAGGTGCTGAGATAAATGTTTTTCCAAGCGTGCTGCTGATTTCTTTCGCTACTTCATCGCCGAAGTCGGGATGTGCATTTATCCCCGTCCCAACAGCTGTACCGCCAATAGCTAGCTCCTTCATATACTCTACGCTTTGTTTAATCATTTCTTCATTCTTTTCGAGCATATGATGCCATCCGCTAATTTCTTGTCCTAGTGTTAGCGGTGTAGCATCTTGTAAATGGGTTCTGCCTATTTTAATAATATCTTTAAACTGCTCTTGCTTCGCAGCGAACGTTTCTTTTAATGTTTTTAGAGCAGGCAATAATTGATCTTCGACTTCTAGTACAGCTGCAATATGAAGAGCCGTAGGAAAAGTATCGTTAGAGCTTTGTGACATATTGACATCATCATTTGGATGAAGCGTTTCGTCGCCATTTATTAGCTGGTTTCCTCGGTGGGAAATCACTTCATTTACATTCATGTTTGATTGCGTTCCGCTTCCTGTCTGCCATACTACTAAAGGGAAATGTTCATTCCATTTCCCTTCAATAATTTCGTTAGCAGCTTGCACGATGGCTTCCGATTTCCCTGCTGATAGTTTGCCTAACTTATGATTACTAATAGCCGCACTTTTCTTTAAAACCGCAAAAGCGCGTATTACTTCAATCGGCATTTTTTCAATCCCTATCGGAAAGTTTTCTTTACTTCTTTGCGTCTGCGCTCCCCATAGTTTATCTTCTGCCACTTTGATTTCTCCAATTGAATCTCTTTCGATACGATAGCTCATAGTTAGAACTCCTTTTCAATATTTTCTTTACCTATTAGTATTGATTATATGGATGAATTTCATTACATAATAACAATTATTCACTGTTGAAAATTCCCTTTTTTCTATTTTTTAAACGGGCTTAGCGTCTTTGATTATTTAGCTCATAGTTTATTTTGATTTTATGATACAAAAAAAGATCCGAAGAATACGCTCTTCAGATCTTTTTAATACATTCAATTTTACTTATGAATCCATACAGCACCAGCTGAATTGTCTTTCGCTTCACCAATTACGTCTAATTTTAATCCGTTTTGAGGAAGCAAGCGGCCTGCATCTTTAATTCTTTCATCTAAATACGATTTTTTGTCGTTAAAGCTTGTAACGCCATTTGATTCTTTAGATGAAATCGTTCCCCACGTTTTATGAGAATATGACCAAGCAGGTGATTTATCAAATGAGAACGCCGCGTCTGCAATTTGATATCGGCTTGAATTTGCTGTAGTGCTAATACCATTCACATTAAAGTAAAGAACTTTATGAGCATGTGAATCAACTACACCAAGGAATCCTTCACCCGGATGTTGTCCTACCCAGTTATCAAGATAGCTTTCATCTGCGTACCAAAGCAGCATGCCTGTATTATATTTTGCACCGCGCGCGAATTGAAGTGCTTTATCACTGCCTGCATAGTTTCTCCACTCAAGGTAATAATAGTTATCTTTGTAGCTGATGCCGTTTGTCTTTTCAAATCCATCTAACGTTACTTTTGGAGCTCCTTCAGCATCGTCCGTAAATACCGTTTTTCCATCTACTACTAAACTGGCATTATCAAGAGCGAATCCTTGAAGAGCAAGTCCACCGTCCGTTACGTATTCAAATTGAAGCTTGATTTTTTTACCTTTAAACTGCGTCAAGTCATAACTTTTATCTTCCCATTTTCCGTTAGATGTTTCAGCAGAACTATCTGCATTATTCGCTTTATCACCAATTGTATCTAACAGAACTTTTGAACCGTCAGGAAGAATCGCATTTACATATAAGTAATCGTATTCTGCCTCTACTTCATAGAACGCTTTGTAATTGAATTTAGCTGTTTTTGCTGCTGTTAAATCAAACTCTGGCGTAGTCATCGTCGTATGCAGATCGTCTCCGCGTTTACTGTAGTAATAATTGCTTCCAAACTCAGGCTTAATCCCTTGAACAGCTTTTTTAGGTAAATTAATCTTCACAATACCCGGTCGTTTAGATTTTGTCACGCTTTGATCAACCACGCTCACAGAGCCCGATTTTGTAATGTTTTTGCTGTCGATTTGTTGAATATTTGCCCAGTTCCCACCCATATTTGTTTGGAAAAACTCTTTATTTTGCGGGGAGAAACTTGTCGGTTCTGTTCCAGCTACTTCACCAGCCCAGCTCCCTCCGCTCATAATTGACCAAACGCCTACCGGCTCACCTTGACCCGTATACTGTGTATCATACTCATCCGGCAAACCTAAATCATGGCCAAATTCATGAGCAAAAACGCCAACTGCTCCGTCTTCTGGTTCAATTGTATAATCATAAGCAGCCATGTTTGTTCCAGGAACTTTATACACTTGTCCCAAAGTAGAGCGATGAGACCAGATAGCATCGTTTCCTAATTTACCTCCACCTGCTTCTTGCCCAGTTCCAGCATGAATGACCATTAAGTGGTCCACTATGCCGTCAGGCTCATTGCGGTTGCCGTCTCCATCGATATCATATTGATCGAACTGATCATAATCTGAAAGGTTAATGCCGCTTTTTGCTGCAGCAGCAAGCGCTTCTTTTACAAGATTACGAGGCCCTTTAGATCCAGGCGCATTATCGTTTCCTCCCGCTGGGTTGTCTGCTCCGTATTCTTTTGCGTTTCCAGGTACAGTTAACCAGTCAGAAACCGTTCCATCTACTGTGTAACTACCTCCAGACTGTTCTTCATAATATTGTTTAAACGTTTTAATTTTCTTTCCGTTAAATAGCGTAAAATCTTTCTTTCCAAACATTAATTGCTGATAATGATTTCGGTTAAAATCTTTTGCATACATGTAACCAGGTTCTTGAACGACATTGTTATGCTTAAAGTCTGCGTATTCGACTAAAAGAACAAGAACTTTATCTTTTCTCACTTGTCCTTTATAGTTTGCCTGAGCTGCAGGTTTAACGTTTACCCCGTTCCCCGAATTGTTTCCTTGAGACTTAATGTTAGCAAATTCGCCTCGTTGAAACTTTTCTTTTTGTTTTGTTTGCATTTCTTTCGCTTTCAAATCAATTTTGCTAGCTTTATGTCCCTTCATGCTCTCTTTATGTGCATCTTTTTTGTTTATGTAAGAAGTAACGGCTTTCTTCACTTCTTGCGGTGTTGCACTTTGAGAAATAACTCCTTGGTTTTTCAGTGCGTTAGCCAATCTTTCTTCCGGTACTGTATTCATATCAATTGGTGAACTCGGAAGTTCATCCGATTGTGCGGTTTTAGCTGAAGCAGTACTTCCATTCATAAGTACTGGCCCCACTCCGCTTAATGTAACAGTTGTGGCAAGAAAAGATGTCCCCAAAATCTTTTTCCAGCTTTTCAAGTAAACCCCTCCATTTTAGAATTTTCAAACTATTAGCAAGATTTATTTTATATTCTAAAACTAGGAAGGTCAACTACATTTTACTATATTATTAAAATTTTTTAATTCTAGTAGATAATGTAAAATAGTTTTATAGTATGTAACTAATTTTCTTTGCCTGACAATTAAAATGTCTGATAAAACCTTCTTACATATGCAAATTCTATGCCAAATCGATAACAGAAACTAAAAATATATGAAGCGTATTTTTTTAGGGAATTAGAACCATCTTTTCCGTATTACTATTATATAAAAACAAAAAATTCCCCATTATGGATACAGAAAGATAAAAAATCACTTCTCAATAGAGGAGAAGTGATAATTTCTGTATGCAAGTAAATTTAAGAATGTTCTTTTTGACGCTGCAGCAAGATATGATAGAGCGACATGCTCCAAATAGACATGTTACGCGCTGCGATTTCATAAGGTTTTTCATCAATTTTAAACAAGAAATCCCCTTCATAACTCACGGATTTCCCTTGCTTTTCTAGCTCTTGTTTAACAGCTTCAATCCATTCTACTGCATTCGTATAATGTTTGTTCAAACGAACTTTAATAGTTTGATTCCTGTAATGAATAAAAGATGTAATTCCCCAAAAAATTAAGACAAGAAAAAGTACCATATACAGCAATTGCATGATAACGATCCCCTTCTTCCTTCATTTCATTATTTTCAATGAAGACTTAATTTAGATGAGTAAATATTACTATTCTCCTTTGATATCGTCATCTCCTTTAAAAAAATAAATTCCTTTTCCACGTAGGCGTATAAAATAAATCCATGTACGTGCTACCTCATCTTTTTTACTAACGTTTTCTGTTGAAAAATGATAAGCTAATAGAATGATAAATAGAAAGGGAGGGCGACGAGTTGTCAACTGAACAAGTGAAATTAGCAGCCGTTTTAGATGTTGAAACAACGGGATTAAGTGCGCAAACATGCGATATTATCGAACTAGCTATTGCTGTTGTTTCTTATGATTCTTCTACCGGAGAAATAATCGACATTGTAGAAGAATATGAAGAATTTAATATGCCTTCAACTCCCATTTTTCCGTATATTACAAACTTAACGGGAATTACAAATGAGATGGTCAAAAATAAAACATTAGACGATAAAAAAGTGGAATCGCTGTTAACTAGCGTTTCGGCTATCATCGCTCATAATGCTTCTTTCGATCGCAGTTTTCTTTTAAAACGGTATCCATCTTTATTCAACCAAAAATGGCACTGCTCTATGCGTGCTGTCAAATGGAAAGAGTACGGCTTTCCTAATAAAAAACTAACAACGCTTCTTGATCATCATAATATCGAGAGAGAGCACGCTCACAGAGCTATGGATGACGTGAAAGGAACCATTGACTTGCTAAGACAGCAAAATCCTAGCGGAGAGCCCTATTTTTCTGAAGTATTAAAAAAAGCAATGAGCAAACCTAAAAAAACAGCGGCCTCCACTCGTTTTTAACTCAACAAAAAAAGCGCAGAAGCTGCGCTTTTTTTGTTTTTATTCGCATATTTCTTAAGTGTTGAGTTATATGTTTGAGGAGTATGATTGGAAACAGCTAGGCTGTAAACGCACAGGAAGAAAAAGAAAAGTGCCTGCTTTCAAGCAAAAAAGCCGCGGAGGAACAAACTGAACAGCTGGTGTTTACACACATATACGAAATCAGCTGAATTTCTAATAATCTGGAAGATTTTAATTATACTTCTCTTATTTTTTGGTTTTGAAGATCGTGATGCGTTTGTTCTAGTTCACTTAAATTCAATTCGTACAAATGTCTCCCGTCTTCTGCTTTAAAGTAACCCGATTCAATAATTTGATTCATTAAAAGATCTTTCTTTTGCTCAAATGCTTTTTCAGATGTCATGTTATCATCTCCTTTTTTAAGTAAATATCTTTCATAGAAAAGACGTACACCGCTTGTGGCATACGTCTTGTTGCTTTTCACACTCGTTACCTATGTTTAAAAACAACGCAATCGTTACATTTTATCGAGAAGGCTGCTTATATCTTGCAGCCATATTGAACATTTTGGTGATGCACTACTTTTATACCCTTCATGATGTTCTTAAAACGCCATTGGAAAAAGATTTTCACAAAATTTGTTTTCCATCTACTGCCCCGCTTTCAAAATGCGGCTGTGCGGCGATTTTTTTCGTTGCTAAACTGACCACCATTAATACAACTAAATTAATAAATAAAGAAATAACGCCGACATTTGTATCTTTAATGATTTGTGGCAACGCAGGAAACAACGTGCCAAGCGTTGTTTCAGTAATCGTTATATACATCACAGACGCAATGCCGGCAACAATACCTGCACACGCCCCGTATTTAGTCACGATATTGTTTTTCATTAAACTAAAAATAAAAGCAGGAAACAGCTGCGTCACAATGCTGTAGCCCATTAGTAAAAGCGTTACAATCGTATTCCCTCCATGAAGTGTAAAATAGACTGAAACAAGCGCAATGACCGGTACGAAGCATTTAGCCAGTATCGAAATTTGTTTGCCCGTCGCTGAGGGAACAAGAACGCCATAAACGTTTTTAGATAGTGACGTAGAAGCTGCCATCAAAAGCATCGATCCAGGCACAAGTGCTGTTAATAAACCAGCAGCGCCAATAAAGCCGACAATCCACGGGTCAAATGTTTGAATGGAAAGACGAAGCAGTGACAAGTCCGCTTCTGCGCCTTGTAGTCCAGGTACCTGCATAAGAGCAGTAAACCCTACAAAAAAGACAAAAAGCAGCATTAGCGTATAAATAGGACTTATAATAGAATTCTTTCGAAATACATTCTCGTTTTCAGCTGAATACGTTGCATTAAACGTATGCGGCCACATGTAAAATCCTAATACGGTCAGCATGACTGTAGAAATAAACCACGAAATACTTAGACCTGTCTTGGGAAGAGTAAGAAACGTTGGATTTGCTTGATGCACAGCCTCAAACATTGGCTGTAAGCCTCCGTAGTAATGAAACGGCATATATATTCCTAAAAATAAGACGACAATAAAAATCATAATATCTTTAACAATAGCCGTCCACGCGGAACCATGTATGCCTGATATCATTAAGTAAACCGTTAGTGATATGGCTCCAATCCAAATGGCTGCGGTTGAAGAGATAGAGCCATAAGAAGCTTCAGATACAATAATACCTAAGCCTTTGAATTGTAAAATAATATAAGGAACAATTGCCAGCACCCCTGCGCATGAAACAACGATGCCTAGAAACGGGCTTTTGTATTTTGAAACAAAAAAATCCGGCTGAGACATGAGCTTATGTTTCTTCGCATATCGCCATATTTGCGGGCCGATCCAATACCCTAACACGTACGCTAAAGAAATATAGGCTAAAATATAAAACGCCGGCCCTCCTTTTCCATATGCCCAAGCGCTTCCTCCTAGAAACGTAAAAGTAGTATAGATTTCACCCGCCATCAAAAAGAAGACAAAAACAGTTCCAAAACCTCTGCCGCCTACGCTCCACTGTTCTAAATCCATTTTTTTGCCCCGCGTAGCTCGAATTCCAAGATAAATAGCTAAAAGTAAAAAACCAAAAATAATAATCAGAGCGGTATTCATTATTTATCTCCTCCTTTAACAGCAGGATCGAGCTTGTACACAATACCCATAATAAAAGACGTAAGGATTACCCACATAACAATCCAAAAGAGAAAAAAGGGCATCCCTAAAATAAACGGCTTCACTTTGTTAACAAAAGGCAATAAACCTAATATTCCTACAAACGGAAGCAGGCAAAGAAGATAAATTATTTTCATAGAACTCCTCCTTAATCAAACGGCTTAACAGTACTTATCTAAGGCTTTAACCATCTCATTATGTACTTCTCTTATTCTTCTCTTTACACCTCCATTCTTAAGCTAAACGAGACGTTTGGCATAGAAAACCGCCGTTTATTTGCTTCTTAGTATCTTCCATTTGTCCCCATGTGGAAAGAAGTTTGTAAGGTATGCTTACAAGATTTTGAATGCAGCAGAATATTATTTCATATATAGAATATAGACAAACAAAAAGAAACGGAACTGAGAGTAAAGGTCTCAGTTCCGTTTTGATCTAGCATTTCTATACTTTATTCTTCTTCTTTTTTCTTTACACCAAGCGAAGAGAGAGCTTGTTTTAAATGCCCAAACGTTTCAATTTTATTAAAACTAATTCCTACATTAACAGCTGTCTGAGCCATGTCAGGACTCACTCCTGACATAATCGCATGGATGCCTAGCAGCTGCAAAATGTTAATCAAATCAAAAAATTTGTGAGCGACATACGTATCTACATAATTTACACCCGATAAGTCAATGACTAGATGCCTTATATGTTTTTCTGCACACCTTTTTGGAACAACCTCGATAATAGAATCACCTTTGATTTCATCAATAAGCCCTACCAAAGGCAAGACCGCGATGTGATCTACAATTGGAATGACAGGAAAACTCGTTTCGTCGATTAGCTCTTGCTGAAGACTTATTTTTTGCCTTGTGATTTTATAATACTGTTCGGAGAATTCATTAATGAGTTTATCAAATGTTGTATGATAAACTTCGCTCCAAGACAGTATATCTTCTTTTGTAATAGATGAATGTATCAGACTATATGTTTTGACATACGTCCAAATAATTTTTCTTGTTTTGCTTAGCGCTTCTACTACCTCGTAAATCGGCGTATCAAATTTAATTCTGCTGTTTACTACTTCCGTCGTCCATTTCACCATACGTTGTTTAAAAATCTCTTGATCGTCAAGAAAGCCGCTCGCAATTGTTTCGATCGTATAAAGATGCTGCTCGCGCAGCTTTTTCTCAACTGAAGCGTCTGCGTCCTTTGAGTAAATCGATCCTTTAATATTACTTCTTTGGCGCAGCCATTCTTCACTGATAGAGGCTGAATTCTCTAAAATATATTCAAAAAGACGTTGATTTTGTTCACTCACTACTGTTTAACCTCCGTTCACTTTCTCCTTCTGTCCAATTACTTACAAAACGTACCTTATGATAAATTCATGCTTCATATTTTTTCCTCGTCCATCTCTATCATACACGATAACTGCTTTGCATACTTATAGAGAATTAGATATAAACAAGCAGGTATTTGATTATCTACATAGATAAACTGCCGTGTATGATGCAACTATCATTTATTTTCACATGAAAGGATGTTAATTGTATTGAAAAAATCAATTATTTTGTTGGGGATTCTCGCTACAAGTATTGGATTATCCGCTTGTTCAAACAATACAACAACTTCTTCTGCCACAAACTCTTCTGCACATTCAGGTCATGAACATCATAAAGCTGCAGTTGCTGACATTCGCGAAGAGACTCCAGGAGCAGATGTTTTACCACAGTTTTTGAAGAACCAGCCTAAAGATATGAAACTAGTTTATCTATCCGTTGCTAAAAATCGTGAACTACTTGAAAAAATCCCTTGCTACTGCGGATGTGGCATGGAAGCGAATCACAAAAATAGCTATGACTGCTTTATTTTTAAAAACAAAAGAAACGGAGCAGTTGTCTGGGATGATCATGGAACAAAATGCGGATTGTGTATAGAAATTGCAGCTAAAGCTATGCTCGACTATAACCGAGGCAAATCAATAAAAGATATTCGCAAAGACATCGATGAAAAATATAAAGAAGGCTATGCACAACCCACTCCCACTCCTTCCCTGTAGAACATTGGCAGTTTTTAAGTAAACATTCGCGACAGGTATATATAAAAGTAGAAAATATCAAAAGCACGTTTTTTTAGCGTTTTGAAAGCTGATTCATCTTTGAAACAGCAAAAAACACTCAAATAACTATTTGAGTGTTTTTTGTATACTATTCTTTCACAAACTCTTTTGTACTTCTTACTGTATCAATCGGACGCACGAGCTTCTCAATTTCTGCACGTTTTGGCTCTAAAAACGGAGGCAGTGATAATTTTTCTCCGAGCGTTTCGTAAGGTTCATCTCCCATAAATCCTGGTCCATCTGTCGCAAATTCAAATAAAATTTGCGGAGCCACTCTTGCATACAACGATTCAAAGAAGTGACGATTCACATAACCAGAAGTATGGAAACCGAAGCTTGGCATTCGGTTAATCCACTCTTCAAGAGCCTGTCGATTTTCTACGCGAAAAGCAACGTGATGAACCGTTCCAAAACCTTGCTGAGCCTGCGGAAGTTTTTCATTGTGTTCTACTACTACTTGCGCCCCGTTTCCTCCTTCTCCTACTTCAAATAGGTGAAGATCTCCTTCTTGAGCAATCTCTTTAAATAAAAGGACTTTTTCCATCATTTCTTTAAAGTAATTAAACTCGGCAATACGAATAAAGATAGGACCGAGTCCCGTAATAGCGTATTGAAGAGGAACAGGGCCTTTTTGCCAAGGAGTGCCTGATTCAACTCCTTGATTTCCTTCATCGGAAATTAACTGATACTGCTGATCATCAAAATCAACAAACGAAAGCGTCTTTTTCCCAAATAGCTCTTGAATCCCCGTATGCTTTACTTCTAAGCGATCAAAGCGCTTTACCCAATAGTCTAAAGCCTCATCATTTGGGACGCGGAAAGATGTTTTTGAAATTTCATTTGTTCCGTGAAAACCTTTTGGAATACCTGGAAAATCAAAAAAAGTCATGTCCGTTCCAGCGCTTCCTTTATCATCTGCAAAAAACAAATGATATGTTTGAATATCATCTTGATTGACCGTTTTTTTAACTAAGCGCATGCCTAACACATATGTGAAAAATTCATAATTCTTTTCTGCACTGCTTGTAATAGCCGTTACGTGGTGTATTCCTTTTAAGTGGTTCATTCTACATTCCTCCGGATAAATCGTCTAGTTTATTATTCATCATTTATCTTTAATTTAAATATCTTTAATTAAAGATAATATACCATGATTAATTTTCCTTTGTCAATAAAGTATGGATGATCTCGGAAGGAAATATGTATATTTTTACATTTAACCAAAACATTATAAATGAGGACGAGCCATATCGGCAATAAAACATCGTATAAACAAAGAGCTTTTACAATTCAAAAGCTCTTTGTTTATTCTTTAATTTTCAATATGCTTGATTATAACTGCAGGATTGCCTCCGACTACCACGTTAGCAGGAACATTTTTTGTCACAACGGCACCCGAAGCAATTACCGCATTGTTGCCTATTTTCACTCCAGGATTAATAACGGCTCTTCCCCCAATCCAGACGTTATTTCCTATTTCTACGCGTTTTCCAAACTCAGCTCCTGAAATTCTTTCAAGAGCATGCAAAGGATGAGTTGCTGTATAGATATGTACACCTGGTGCAAGAAAACAATTATCTCCTATTCTTATTTCACATACATCTAAAAGTACGCAATCAAAGTTAGCATAAAAATTTTCTCCAACATGAATGTTAGAACCGTAGTCACAGCGGAAAGTAGGCTCTATGCAAAGAGAATTTCCCGTAGACCCAAACAGTTCTTTTAATAAGTTTGTACGTCTTTCTTCTTCCCTTTCTGTTGTTTGGTTATAAAGCCTTGTTAATCTTCGAGCGTTTTCACGTTCTTTTATTAATTGCAGATCAGCGGAAAGGTATAATTCTCCATCCAGCATTTTTTGTTTTTCTGTTTTCATTTTGCATCCCCTTTTTTGTAGTTCCTTCTCTAACCTATACTGATTTATTCTCTTACACGATATCATGTTTTTAAACCTTTGTCCGGTATTCGCTGAGATTATCACCCACCAGGCAAACATTAGTTAATTTAATAACTCCCGGAAGCTAATTTTTTAATCTTTTTATGTAAAAGGAATAGTAAGAGAAAACTTCATCACATATACTATATAAATTTATATAAAAGGCAGGGATATCATGAAAGCACAGCGCTTGGTAGGTGACCAAAAAGGAACATACAGCAAGGAGGTTCAGAAGCACTTTAAACTAAAAATAAATGGAAAAATTTACACAAAACCCTCGCCACAATCACCTTCCTCCCCCCCTATACAGAAGAAAAATCTTAAATACAAACCTCAAAATAAAGTTCTACGCACGTACGATAAAAAAGATAAAACATTAAATGATACACAAGAAAAGCTCATAAAATCTGCAAAAACTAGATTAACTAAATATGAAAAGCTTCTATTAAGCAATCAGCTTTCAGAATCTGCGGCTCTTTACTCACCTCTTGGGTTAGAAGAGCTGGTACGAATGGCTAGTAGAGAGGAGTGAACGATTTGTGTTGGGTGAAAAAGTAATCATTGATACAAACATTTGGGCTTCACATGCGCTTAATTATCCAGAAGTTGTGGAATATATTAATGAACTTATCTCAAATAATGCGGAATTTTTAATGCCTACCGTTGTACAAATGGAACTTCTGTCGCATTGGGAAGTAGAAACAAATCCTCAAGTCAAAGCAGTAAAAAATTATTATATTTACGATATGACAGATAAAATTGTAGACGTTACAAGTGAAATTGCACAGCTAGCAGCTCAAATTCGTAGAAAAGCCAAAATAGAATCCAATAAAAAAATTAAAGGCCCGGATGCGATGATTGCCGCATCTGCTTTTATACATAATGCGAAACTGATTTCCAACAATAATAAAGATTTTGCTTGGATTACATTTAATTTCAGCTATCGAGGTCAACCATTATCTTATGTAAATCCTATTAAAGACACGATTGCTTACGCTTCTTTTATTAAAAGCTTTGAACTTCCCAACCTCCCCGATGCTGATAACTTACAAAAAAACGAGAAGGAAAGCTGATTTGTTTTTATTTTCAAAATACTCTTTGTCTCCCGCCTTTTTCAAATTAAAAATTTGATGGGTACATACTCCAATTCTTTCTATAATGAATACAGTAAAAAGCATAAAAATTTAGGCGGTGAAAAGAGTGAATTATCAATATTACCCGGAACAACCTTTAGAAGAGTACCAATATGGCTATGATTATTATTCGAATCCCCATGAAACTGACGAAAGATTCCCTTATGGTTATTATCCATACCCTCGCCCACGTCCATTTTATCCTTACCCTTATCCTCGTCCTATTTATTACCATCCCCCTTACTTTTACCCTCGTCCTCGTCCGTTTTACCCACACCCAGTGTATTGGAGATAAAAAAAGAAGAGCGATCAGCTCTTCTTTTTTGTTTCTTGATATTTAGACATCTCTTCTTTAATAATGGTCACAAACGCTTTATTTTGCTCAATTTCAAAAACAGTAATAGCTTTTTCTAAGTAAGCTATTCCTTCTTTAAGCTCACCAAGCTGACAGAGTGCTTCTCCAATTTGATAGTGCAGTTCTCCTAATAAATAAAGCGTCTCATGCTGAATACAAAGCTCTAGTCCTGCTTGTGCATATTTAACCGACTTTTCATAACGTTCCATTTGCAAAAGCGCACGCGATAATCCGTATAAAATTCGAATTTTGACTAAAGGATCTTTTAACTTAGGAAGCAAAGCAATATGCTGCAATCCTTCCATAAACGTACTGAACGCTTTTTTTAAATGACCTTCTTCTTCATAAATAATGGCAATACTATTTAAAATAGCAATCTCTTTTTCTGAATAAAACTGTTCGCTCGTACGCGTGAACGCAATGGCTTTTTCCAATTTACGAAGCGCTTGTTCAAATTTATTTCCAATATAATAATCACATATGGCTTCGTGCCATAGGAAAAATTGTGCGTGAAAAGGATCTTGAAACATAGGATTATCTTTTTCTTTGTTCACCATATGTAACACGGTTTCATAATCGCGTTTTCGTATATAATGCCTAATGGTCGATTTAATTTCTTTTGAATAATCGTTGGGCGTTAGCTCTCCTGCTTCAAAGAAATAATTCATCGGAACCCCTAAGCGTTTCGATAAATGATAGAGAACTTCACTGCTTGCATGAATTTCACCTTGTTCAAATCGATGTAGCTCTTCTTCTGTACAAATTCCTTTTGATAACTCGACAGTTGTCATTTCCGCAATCTTTCGCAGATCTTGAATCAGCTGACCTACTTGTTTTTTATCATTCAAAAAATCACCTTACTTAAAACGTACAAACCCCGTTAAAACAACGTTCCGTTATAATATTGTAAGCCTATTGTACATTTAGATAGTTTTTTTATCAATAGAAATAAGAAAAAAATTCCAAGAAAAATTCTTCTAATTATATTGACGTCACACCTAACCCACTTAACCTTTATAAAATATCACCTTGAATTGATAAATTAATTCGACTAACTAATTTTTCTAAGTCCTTGATTAATTCATTAGGGGTGCAAGTATTATTCATTACGTTATTACATATCTTTAGAAGCTCAAGTTTAACTTCTATGTTAATTTCCTTTGATTTCAATTGCTCTTCCACAACAAACAGCCCCTTAATAAGTACATATTATCATAAAAAAGGATTTTTTTGTTATTATTTCATTTGTTTTTGCTTCAAATTTCTTTCCCTAACTTAAAATAAATTTCTTTTTACCTATATTATTTTTATGTATACTGAAAAAGAACTATACATCCAGAAGGAGGAAATTTAATTACATTCTTTACCGTAGATGCACTTTTAGAAAATAACTCTCACGTACTACAATATTATCAAACTGCTAGTCGACTATTGGACGAAATTTGGAATGATCCTCAAAGTGAGACATCTGAAGGTTTATCTCGTATTTTATCTAACCGACAGCTTACTTTTGAAGAACGGTGTGGCGGAAGACCACTAGGTCAAGAAGTTATGGTTTAGGTAGGGTTTGGTCAGTTGTACAGTCCGTACAATGGTTATACAGATGATAGTAGAGCTAAAGCTCATTTATTAAAAGAAGCTTTTAGACTCAACTATTGTAGTTTTGAAGTTAAAAGTTTAGCAGATGATGCTTCCAGTTCTTATGATGATGTGCTTTACATACTGATTGTAGATTGTCTATTGATAAACGTTTACTCCAATCCTCTTTCACTTCTATAAGGTGATGGACTATTTCAACAGGAGTAAGCCTGCCTTCTTCAAGACAGACCTCGCATAAAGGGTTTAACCTCTTCTTCCTATTGCGTAATTTAATCCATGAAATACTAGAATAAAAGGCTTGTTCTTTCTTATCTACTCGCTGTTCTTTATACTCTCGATGAGCATCTTCCCTACACTTATCACAATATGTATCATAAGTTAATTCTCTACATTCATTCCTCCGTGTTACATATCTTAGGACTCTTGCGAGGCACGATGTGTTTTAACCACCCTTCCTGTTCCTTTTATTATTTAGCACATATTTCAATTTATGTAATTTAGACATAATAAAAAGCCACCCAATTTGAGCAGCTTAAACTTATAAAAATATTTACTTTTATTTCAGCTCTAAAAGTAAATAACTTAGCGCCCTATCTAATGCTTCAGATATAGTTTCAACCTCTTCAATCAACTCTGCGCCAGATTTCAAATGATAAGATAAACCCGTATCAAAAATTTTAATTCCACCAGCAACCTGATAGTTAGATTTTAAAACTTTCCTCAAGCTCAATACAGATCCTTGGATTTTAAAAGAAACTAAACAGTCTGGAAATGAAATTTCATTTTCCTCTTTATTAAAATTGACTTTAGGCTGTTGATTATCATTTAGCTTTACATTTAACATCTCAATGAAAGAATCAATAATATCTTGAATCAGTACCAGTTCGAAATGTTTTCCTGAAATTTTAGAAACATAAGCATTAATCCAATTTTTATCGACCATATCTATTACCACCTTTTGTCTATTCTATTCGACAAAAAGTTATTTATTCTTACCTTATTATTATTTTTTTTCTTCTGTAACCATAAACTGCACCACATTATTTAAATTGATATGCACTAGCTCTTTTTCATTCGAAACAAATTTTTCATGTTTTGTTATATGACTAATGACTTCTTTCTTTGATGTGGCTTCAAATTTTAATTCCTTTGTCCTGCCGTTTATAAATTCAAAAACAACTTTAAATTTAAGCATATGTGTATCACCTCTTCACCTACTAGTTCGACAAAGAATGACAAATCATCTGTTTTTAATAAAAAAGGACACTGATGAATCAGTATCCTTATGCTTATTACTTCAATAATAACTCCTGAAACTGAAAGGTATGGCAGGTCCCGAAATAGGCGACTGTCCTCCACCCCCAAGTTTTGGAGCCTTAGCAGGATACCCCAATGGATAATTCCCCCACCAACTGTCAACCTCACCACTAGAATTCAGTACATATCCAGTAGGACGTCCAAAGGAAGGCATAAAATAGGGGTAGAAAGTATAGTTAAAAGGCGTATAGAAATTAGAATAAAACATTTAATCACCTACTTTGTTTCAATTTGTAAAAAAGCCTTCATTAAAATATGAAAGCTTTTCTTTTATTGTGAATCATCGTTTTCAACAACTTTTTATTACTCGAACAAAATAAAAAGCCACTCTAATTTTTAGAGCGACTTAACGTTAAGTATTAAAATGTTGAATGCGTAAAAGCAATCCAATTATTACCCCAGCAAATATAGTTAAAGCAATATATGGAGTCCAATCTCCATTAAATAAGGCTTCCATTACTACGAATATTACTACACAAACTATTACACTTGCTAGAATGTACAATAGGTTCTTCATTACACCATTCCTATATAACAATAAAATTCTAATGAGCTATAACAATAGTCATAGCTCATTGACTAACTAATTAATAGTAAAATAAAATCATTGGGGGTGTCATCTCTTTTTTAGAAAGATTCCCTCCCACACTAATGCTACTTATCTATACAAGTAGTCTTACTGTATTTTTTCACTTTTCTCAATTTTCATTATAAAATTAGCTAATTCAATATCAATAAAGGTTCGATTTAGAGCTGGTATGTCCCAAAATTGTTGATGGTAATCTGGTATATATACACTCCCGTCATATTGTGCTTTAATAACCCGTCGGAAATTCTCGCCTAGGCATTGCACAATGTAGGACTTTATGCCGTTTTCTACTATAACATTTAGCACTTTAAAATCTAATTGAATTCTCATTTTCTAATCACCAACTTTCTGCCTATAATTTCGACAAAAAGTGTAATAACCCTTCTCGCTATATGACTATGAGAATATTTTTATTCCACGCACTTGAAAGCAATTTGAAAGCTTCATACTTGGTTAATCCTTGTAAACTCATTAAGTACTCAGCCAACATTATTCTTTGATTATGAGTTAAAGGTTCATCATCTTCTTCATTGATACGTAAGAACTCTTCGTTACTAATTTCTCCATCTAATATTTTTTGGTAAAGTTCATCGGTCATTATTTAATAGTCACCCTTTCTAAATTTGAACATACTAAAAAGCACCTGAATTGAAACGATGCTTCCCTGATTTTATTAACTGTATCTATGATGTTCTAATTTAACAACATTATTAATATTATTTATGTAATTGATCTTAAAGGAGATGATATCAGTGATTGAATATACAGGCTGGCAATTTTATGATGACTATACAGAAATTTATGGTAGAAACTATTTAACTCATCATGTTGGCTCAATGCTGGTGCCGGTTTCAAGAATAAAAGGCTTAACTCATGACAACGTTTTGTCTGAAGAAAAGTTAAGTCGTCTTCTTAAATCAATAGAAACTCACGGATATGTAACAACTGGTTCCTCTCACATGGATATTAACCTAACATTATTTCCTAATGGTGAGTTTTGCGTTGGTAATGGAGGTAATCATAGACCATACTTAGCAAAAAAACTAGGTATAACTATTATTAGAGCAATTGTAGATGTATGTATCCCACTTGACCTTTTAACAGATGAACAAATTCTACATTTTGAGTCCCTAGATCCTTATGATTTACCTAATAACCCAGAATTAAAAGATGTAGCATATGCCCTAGAACTAATGCCTAGCCAACAACTTGCTAAACAAACTATTATTCATATTCGCTGAGCACCAAAACAGGTGATTTTTGTTGTTAAACAAAATAAAAAGCCACTCTAATTGAGTGACTCTTTACTTGTTATCATTTGTCTTTTACTTCAGTAGGCACATAATCTAAAAGTATTGATATTATCATATTGAAATGCCATGGAGTAAGGTTATCTCCATTATTATCTTTTAATTCGTTAGTTAATTTCTCTAAGGTTTCAGTCTAATCGGAGAATTATTCCTTTGCTTATCCTCTTCTGCTAAGTGTTCTACAACATTTAGTGCTTTGTAATACTCATTATCCTTAGCACTGATATAATAATCCTTTTGTTCATAGGGCATTATCCTACACAACCCTTTCGTAATTTTTAATTATCTATGGGCATACCTAGGAAAATCGTTTAAAACTATGTAATCTCCACATTGCAATCAATTCTTAATTCTTCCACTGTATCTTCTACTTCATCAATGTCATCAACATTATGATCATAATCCAAGCAAATCTCTCTTATCTGAAATTTACTAGCTAAATCATCCATACTAGAATGTTGTCCTATAGTTTTTGGAGTTAATTCTACTAATCTAAATTTCTTCGATTTTGTATTTTGAAAAGTTACTGACCGCTTATCGAAATCAACGTCTCGTTTCTTCAAATATAAAGTTTCATCTACCCTTCCTAATGTGTCTAGCAATGTATGTAAAAGCACATATGATCTAAATTGAGCATAATAACTCTTATTAAAGGCATTAAAAATTCGCTTTATTTCATCTACCGTCAATGTTTCAACCTTATGTTTTTGGAACTTTACATTACGAATTTCATTAAAGACATTTTCTTTCAGCACTTCTTCACGTTTCAAAATATTAAAAGCAGCACGTGCTTTTTGAAGGTAGTTATTTACATAGATGGCTTCACCCCCTTCTTTGCAACTTGCTTAAATTTACTACTTGTATCAGATTTTTCGTGAAGCAACCAATTAATAAAATCCCTAGCGTCATTTAAAGTGATATCATCTACTCTTGTATCTTTTTCAAAGAATGCAATTAAATCATTAAAAACGAGATTATATTGATTTAAAGTGGATTGAGCCATACCTTCTAAAGTTTTAATTTTAATAATTTTCTCTTTAGCTTCTTCAAGATTTATTTGAGCTACTTTTGCTCCCTTTCTTATTCGCTTTGCACACAAAAAGGCAACCCCCTTTGAATATGGAAGTTGCCTTAACAGTTTAGGTAGTTTTTTTATTATGGACAAATTTCAGTCTTAGTGACTATTTACTTACCCTCTAAAAACCCTATTATATCAACGTTTATCAAGTATTTTTTGAAAAGGAATCAGCTGACCTACTTGTTTTTTATCATTCGAAAAATCACCTTATTTAATGTAAACAAATGTTTTTATCCTACTTTTCTACTATACTCCAAACAAAATGACTTTAAAAGAGATAATGGGCTATTTTTTGAAACTATTGTCAATCTTTTCTCCCTATTAATAAAGAAAAACAGCACATCCATGTGCTGCTTCTCCCAAGTTCATATAATTTATGACACTATATATCTTTGCGCCTTAAATAGAGTCAAATACTTGACGCAGTTGAGCTGCGCTTTTATTGATCGCCTGCTGAGCGAGTGGGACAAATTCATGAAACCCTAAAAACCCGTGAATCATTGTTTCATAATTTTCATAGGTGACGGGGACACCGTGATTTTTTAATGCGTCCGCGTAGTCTTTTCCGCTATCTCTTAAAGGATCATACTGTGCTGTAATAATGGTAGCGCTTGGTAGACTCGATAAATCTTCTAGTAATACCGGAGCGTTATAAGGATGCTGTTCTTCTTCTTTATTATTTAAGTACTGAAGGCGAAACCAATCCATGAGATCTTTTGAAAGGAAATATCCTTCCGCATTTTCTTTCATAGAGGCAGGGTGCTGATTTTTAAATCCTAAAGACGGATAAATAAGCAGCTGATGAACAATGGATGGACCTTGTCTTTCTTTTGCTAAAATGCTCACAACCGCAGCAAGGTTGCCACCGGCACTGTCCCCACCGACGGCAATTTTATTTGAATCGATATTTAACTGAGACGCATGAGCTGAAATCCAATACAAGGCTTCATAGGCATCGTTTACTGCAGCAGGAAATTTATCTTCAGGAGCAAGACGATAATCAACAGACACCACAATACAGTTTGCTCCATTTGCATACGACCTGCATATAGAGTCATGAGTATCCAGGCTTCCTAATACCCAGCCTCCTCCGTGATAATAAACAAGAGCGGGAAATGGCCCTGTTCCTTCAGGTTCATACACTCGTATAGTGAGCGTACGTTCATTTAATTCAATGTCTTTATTATATACTTTTTTAACTGCTTCTTTGGAAGGAGTTAAAGACATCTTTTCCATTTCTCTCAGCTGCGGGGGTGTAACGTCCTCTAAAGAAGGACGGGGCATTTCATTATATTGATTTAGAAATATTTGAATATGCGGATCTAACGGCATTCTTCTTCTCTCTCCTTTCAAGGTAACTCTATATGTAATGATGAATGAAATTTCAGAAAAAATCCAATATATTGTCTTCTCGGCAGGCTTTTGTTTGTTTTAATTAAAAATGGGTATAACAATTAAATAAAGAGGATGATATTCGTATATATTTTATTCTCACCTATATAAATACGTACAAAGGAGGCACACTGATGATTATTGTTTATATAAGCTTAGCTGTTGTTTTGGCATCACTTGCGTATCTTATTTACGCAGGCGTATCATTTAATAAAAAAATCAAGCCAACTGTGAACTCTGTAAATGCCACTTCTCAACATCTTCAAAACGAAACTGATCATATCAAAGAAAAAACAAATCATTTAAAAGTAACACAAGCAGCTATTAAAACCGATGTACAGTACAAAAAAGATTCGGTCAAATATACAGCCAACTCATTTAAACAGCTTGTTAATAGCTTTAAACGTTGAAAAAGGAAACCTCTATAAAGGTTTCCTTTTTTATTACATCGCCTGAGACGTATCTTTAGGAGGTGCAGCCGTTTTGTTTCGGTGATAAATAGCGTTAATCTCTCCTCCAATCACGAGAATTAACCCCGTTAAAAATAGCCAAAGCATCAGAACAATCACGCCTCCTAAGCTTCCATAAGTAGCAGAATAATTGCCAAAGTTGCTTACGTAAAATGAGAACCCTAAAGATGTTAGCTGCCATAGCAGCGTAGCAGCGAGTGCTCCGGGCCATACATGAGCAAAAGGAAATGTTTTGTTTGGCGCTAATCTGTATAATACGGATAAAACAAGTACCATAATGCCGACACCAACAATCCAGCGCAGAATATTTAAAACCACTGTTGTACCTGAAGGGAGAGAAAACCATTCGCTTATCCAATTTAACAAAACTCCTCCGAACACTGGTAAAAGAAGCGATACAACAATTGTTACAATTAATCCAATTGTTAAAAGAATGGACAGACCTCTTACTTTAATAAACGAGCGCTGTTCTTTCACGTCGTAGGCTTGGTTCATTGCACGGATAAAGGCGTTCATACCGTTTGAAGCGGACCAAATGGTTCCTAAAATCCCTACAGTCAGTAACCCGCCGTTTGGTTGGCTTACAAATTGAGCTACGTTATCTTTAAAGATTGCAGCCGTTTCTCCCGGCATAACGCTTTGAAGAAGATCGATTGCCTCTTCCGGTTTAATAGATAGATACGGAACAATTGATATCAGTAAAATAAGCATAGGGAATAATGATAGCATATAATAATAAGCTTGCTCAGCCGCTAGTCCCGTTGCTTGGTCTTCTTGAATTTCTTTACCAAGACTTTTTCCAAATGATAATAGCTTTTTCATGATAAACCTCTACTTTCTCTTTTTTTGTTCTTTTCCCATTTTATGCACTTTTCAACCTTGAAAGTGGAGAATTTCAAGCAAAATCTCCACTCAAACGACCAAGAGAAAGTAGAATGATGTTTTCTACACAAAAAAAGTTCCAGCTCAAAAGAGCCAGAACTTTTCATCAAAGTGTTTATGTAGAGCAGACTAGCGAATGTGTCCTTGTGCACCGCTTAATTGCTGTTGCGCCATTGCAACAAGATGCTTCGTCATTTCTCCACCAACAGAACCATTTGCGCGAGCCGTTTGTTCCGCGCCAAGCTGAACGTTAAGTCTCCCCGCAATTTCCGTTTTTAATTGATCAAGAAGCTGTTCAGCACCTTGAACTAAAATAGGATTACGATTTGCCATGTTTATCACTCCTTTCCTTCAACAGCTTATATAGGTTAATGTTCCTTTCACTTGAAATTTTATACAACATCCCTCAAAAAAAAGATCCCTGGCTATCGCCGAGATCTTTTTTTCTTTTTAAGCTTTTTTACACTCGTTCCAGAGGCATTGTGCAGCAGCGGAAAGAACCGCCGGACTTAATAATTTCAGATATATCAACTTCAATTACTTCATAGCCTCGTTTCCTTAACTCTTCATTCACTTCTGTATTCATTGGCAGGCTGATCACCCGCTGATTACCGATTGATAATACATTGGTTCCCATCGTAAACTGCTCTTCTTCTGTTACTTCAATTAAGTCATATTTCATGCGAAGTAAATTTAATTCTTTCTCATGTAAAGCTGGTGAAAATACGAGCGCTTCTGTAGGTGATAAAATATTTAACACACAATCAAGATGAAGGTAAGATCGGTCAATAGGAATCGGAACAACCTCATACGTTGGAAGCAGCTCTTGGATATGCTCCACACCTTCTCTACTTGTACGGTCGCTGAGCGCAATAAAAATAGCTTGTCCATCAATCAGCACATCTCCACCTTCAATGGGATGGTCCGGTACCTGATGGGAAGGAATACCTTGCTGCTGCAGCCACTCTGCTAGCACTTGTTCTTCTCCACTTCGAATTTCGCTGCCCATTTTCGTGACAATAATGGTATCTCCGAGCGTATAGCCAATATCCCGCGTAAATACTTGTTCTGGAAATGGCTCTTGTGCAGATAGCCCGATGACTTCCACTCCTTCTTTTTGAAGACATTCGACAAATTGACGGTGTTGCTTTGAAGCCAAGCTCTCATCAATATTTTCGTCCGCATAGTGCTTTTGTGTTTCATTAATAATTTCTTCAATTTTCATATATGTAGGTGGGCAAACAATCACACGCTTTAATGTATCATACTCATTTTTACACCCATAACTATTCGTCATTTTAGCTGGCTGTTTCATTTGCATCTTTTTAAATCCCCCTTCGTGCATTTATGTACAGTGTTCCCTAAATCTCCTGAAACATAAACACGATTTTGCTGAGGAAACACCCCTGCTTCTCTGTATAAAAACTTTTTCAGGCAAGAAAAACAAAAAAACACAATACTTCTTCTAATTACAATAACTGTTAGTATAAAATAGTCTAGTAACTGTACAAAAAATTGGAGGTTAATATGAATAAAGTAGCGAACGCATTATATGCGAGCAGGAAAATTTTATTAATACTATGGATCATCCTAATTGTCGGATTTGGCTTTTATGCGGCTAAGCTTCCTTCTGTGCTGGGAGGAAACGGATTTGAAATGAAAGGAATGTATAAAGATACCGAGCAGCTTTTAGTTGATAAATTTGATGTTAGTGAAGCTCAGGTTATCGTTTTGTTTTTAAAAAAAGACGGAGTTTCTGACTCGAAATTCCAGCAAACGATCGCTCAGTATATGCAAAAGGCAAAGGACAAATCAGACGCGTCGAAAGTTGACATACCAACGGCTTCTAACAAGATGATAAAAGGAAGCACAGCGTATGGAATTATCCACTTTAATCACGATGATGGAACGATGGATAAACGAGTGGAAAAGATCAGAACTCTTTCGGCTGAAGAAAAAGAAGTTAGTGTAAAATTAACCGGTGGTCCTATTATTGAAAAAGATATGAATACAGCAAGCCAAGCTGATTTAGCAAAAGCGGAAGCCATTGGCATTCCTGTTGCTTTAGTTGTGCTTCTTCTAGCTTTTGGCGGCGTGGTAGCTGCTGCAATTCCTCTTATGATAGGAATTGTAACCGTTGTTACTACCATGGGCGTTGTCTATTTCTTTCATCCGTACACAGAGCTGTCCATCTTTATTTTAAATGTGATTCCAATGATTGGATTAGCTCTTAGTATTGACTTTGCCCTTTTATTTATTAATCGCTTTAAAGAAGAAATTCAAACAAAATCGGTAGAACAAGCAATCAAAATTACCATTCAAACAGCGGGACGCTCGGTCATCTTCTCAGGATTATGCGTATTTATTGGATTAGCGGGAATGCTGTTTATTCAAGTGGATATTTTCCAAAACGTCGCTCTTGGAGGAATGGCTGTTGTTTTTATTGCTGTGTTTTCAGCTCTTACGCTTCTTCCTTCCATACTGGCTATATTAGGTACACGCATTAATCGTTTACGCATCTTAAAAGTCAGTGAACAAGGCGGTCAGTCTAGGTGGCGTTCATTCGCTACATTTGTCATGAAAAAGCCTGTAACTATGACGATTGTTTCTCTTATCATTTTGTTAGTAGCACTTATTCCCGTTCGAGACATGCATCTAGAGATACCGTCTTCAGAAGCGCTCCCAACAAAATACGAGTCCCGTCAAGCTTTTGACACATATAACGATACGTTTATAAATAAAAACACGGCAGACGTTTATTTTTTGCTAGAAGCTAAGCAAGATATGCTGAATGAAAAGCCTTTAGCAAATGCCTTTACTTTTATAAAACAATTAAAAGAAGATTCGTTAGTTAAGCAAGTCGATTCTATTTCTACCGCTTTAAACGTAAAATCGAGTGATCAGCTTCAAGCTATGCTGGAAAACCCGCAGATAAGTGCGCAGACAAAGCCAGCTGTAGATTCGTTCATTAACGGACATTATATGCTCATAAAAGCTACGCTAGATACAGACCAAAATTCAGATCAAGCAAAAGATTTTGTTCGAAAATGGAAAGACAAACGTTCACCTTTCACCGTTCATATTGGCGGCTATCCAAAATTTGAACAAGAAATATTCGATGAAATTTATGAAAAAGCTCCCTATGGTTTGGCTCTTGTTTTATTTTCAACGTATGTCATTTTAATGATTGCTTTTCGTTCCTTACTCATTCCTTTAAAGGCTATCATTATGAATATTTTAAGCTTAACAGCTACGTTTGGTTTACTTGTATGGCTATTTCAAAATGGACATTTAGGTCTTACCGAATCTAATATTGCTTTAGTACTGCCAGTCTTTGTTTTCGGCCTTGTATTTGGGCTTAGCATGGACTACGAAGTCTTTTTAATTTCGCGCATTCACGAAGTGTACCATCAAACCCGCGATAATAATGTGGCAACCGTAGAAGGCTTAGCTTCCACTAGTAAAATCATTACGAGCGCTGCTTTAATCATGATTGTGATTACAGGAGCCTTTGCTTTTACAGACGTAACTCCTGTTAAACAAATGGGTGTAGGAATTGCTCTAGCTATATTTATCGATGCAACGATTGTCAGAATGCTTCTTGTCCCTTCTCTTATGAAATTGCTTGGAGATGCCAACTGGTGGTTTTTCACTAAAAAACGCGATAAGTCCAGTTCCAACGAACAGTTAAAATCCTAATAAAAAACCCGCTCACTTGAGCGGGCTTTTTATTGAAGATTTCTTTATCGACTTAATTTAGCAAAAGCGATAATACCTTCTTCGTCGTCTAATTCCAGTTCTAGTCCTGCTGCGTATGGGTCTACGTTCATTTCCGTATCCAGCCAAAAGCGCAGCGCTTCAATAATGTTCAAAGTAATATGAACCTGCTTACGATCATGTACGTATGACTCTGCTGAAAAACCGTAGTCATCATCATACATTAGCTCAATCTCTACTTCTTGAGGCTGAACTTGTTTTTTTTCCGCGATATACAAACACATCGCATTGATAATATCTTGTTCAGAAATTTTTATTGTCTCCAAGATTTCACTTCCTCATTTTTACGCTTGTTGCTACGTACGCTTTGGAATAACTTTACTACAAGAAGAATTAAAGCTACAATCACAAGCATGTTTACCATAAAGCCTAAAATTGGGCCTAATGGTCCTAAGCTAGATAGTAAGCTTCCGAATAATAAGCCCGCAATTCCTCCCATTAAAAGACCTTTCATTAAGCCGCCACGCTTTGAGCTAGCCGCTGTACTCTTAGATGATGAATTTTTAGACGTATTGTTTTGCTTAACTGAATTACTGTTATTGTTTTTAAATAAGCTTGATTGGTTATTGCTTCCGCTGTCAAAAGAGCGCTTTCCTGATTTATACCCTTTTGCGCTTGCTACGTTTGAACCGTCATGAATAAGTGATCCACCAACTGGTGAAAACACAACCGCTAATGCAATAAATGCGGCCAATAATTTTTTTACCATTGTTTTCCCTCCACTAAATGACTAACGTCACATATGTTTTTTCATATATGATTTCCATATATGTTCCTACGTTTCATCATACCAAAAGGTTTCACTTTTTTATATAAAAATGCATCAAGCTCCATCAAATGTTCATAGGATTAAACGTTTGCATGTATTTTGCTACCTTCGCCTTTATTACTAATTAAAGGATATAGGTGCTTATATGACGAATACCATACGAGAAACAGTGCCTCAAAGATATAATAAAATTCATTAAAAATTGGCTTTGGAAGCTTCTAACGCTGTACATTTGCAGTTAATTGATGGTCAATGCTTCACGTTATCTACTTGCCCTTTCATAAATAAGAGCTTTCTCTTATATGAATATGTATAGATAGACTAAAGTTAAAAAGGAGAGATACGATGTTGAATGAACAGCTCCCATTATCAACAGCAAATTTATCAGATGCAATGGAAGGTGCAAACCACTTAGACTTTTCTATTAAGCCATTGCAGCGTCATTACAAACTATTTGGGCCGGCTCTTACCGTAGATACGCCTGCTGGTAATAATTACTCAGTGCTTGAAGCGATTCGACTAGCGGAGCCCGGAAGCGTGCTCGTCATTGATGGAAAAAGCTACTGTAACCGTGCCTTAGCAGGAGATTTCGTAGTAGCCATGGCGAAGCTTGTTGGAATAAGCGGTATTGTACTAGATGGTGTTATACGAGATCAGGAAGACATTGAAAAGCTTAATTTCCCTGTATTTTGTAAGGGCTCTACGATCGCAGCAAGCAGCAAAAAAGAAAAAGGAAAGGTAAACGAGATCATTTCCTGCGGGGGCGTGAAGATCCGTCCTGGGGATCTTATTGCAGGTGACGACGGTGGAGTCATTGTCGTTCCAAAGGAGGAAGTCGAAGAAGTATTAGCAAAAGCACAGGAAAAGTGGCAAAAAGATAAAGACAGAGAAAATGAAGTATTAGTTAGCAAAGAAACGGTATATACGTATTTAGATAACGCCTTAAAATAAAAGACCTCCGCTTGGAGGTCTTTTATTTGTCATATTGTAAAAATTCTAATCGATTTCCGAACGGGTCGTGGACAAAAAAACGCTCTCTCCCTGCAATAGGCTCTTCTTCAGAAAGAACGCAGCCCGAATGTGCCAACTTACGTCTAAGCGTCTTGATATCTTCCACGACAAAAGCTGGATGCGCTTTTTTAGCAGGTATGTAGTCATCTTGAATACTGATATGCACTTCTTGAGTTCCACATTGAAACCATATGCCGCCTCTGTGCCTTAAATTTTCCGGCTTAAGAACAGTTTTCATTCCTAAAAGATTTTCATAAAAATTTCTTGCTTCTTGCTCGCATCCTTCTGGACCAAGAAGCTGAACATGATCAATTCCTAGAAACATCCACAAACCCCTTTCAAAAAACGTCTTCCTAAAAGTTATTAATCAATGACTCTAGGATTATGAATAACCTGCAGTTCTTTTACAGCTTGCTTCATTTCGCTTTTGCAAATTGGACAAGTTGGCTGATCTCCGCTTTTAAAGTTATCTCGAACCCAGCAATTACACGTATCTGATGTACATTCCCAAACTTTTGTTTCTTCAATAACAGCCGGCTCTAAATTTTTACGATTATACATACACATCGTCTCCTTTAAACAGTACTTTTTAAGTGGATAATAAATGAAGATTAACTTAGCGTGTAAATGTGGTAAATGGTGCAAGATAAAGTGATACTATACATCCGTAAATCAATCTTTGAGGAATACATACGGCGTCTTGAAAGACTAAAATAAAAATGAAGTTATAACAAAGCAGATAGCAGTTGCTTTTCTTAAAACAACGGGATAGTCTGAAAAGAACAAAAATGAAGATCACAAAAATTATATATTTTACTATTATAACAGAGTTTATATTTTTTTACAAATCAGCTTCCATTTACTTATTTTGCTTTTCATAAAAAAAAGCGAGCACATGATTAGGCTCGCTTTTTTTCTTATCGAGTTTGTCCGTTTCCACTCATAATGTATTTAATTGTCGTAAGCGCAGGAAGTCCCATTGGACCGCGTGCATGAAGCTTTTGAGTTGAGATCCCAATTTCAGCTCCAAATCCTAAAGCTCCTCCGTCAGTAAAACGCGTAGATGCATTATGATACAGTGCCGCTGCATCCACTAAAGACATGAAGCGTGAAACGGCTTGTTCATCTTCTGAAATGATGGCTTCAGAGTGTTTTGTTCCATATGTTTCGATATGGTCAATCGCTTCATCCACACTCTCTACTACTTTCATTGCGATTGCTAAGCGCAAATACTCTTCAGCCCAGTCTTTTTCAGCCGCTGGTTTTGCTCCAGGAATTTCACCTACTGTCGCTTTGTCACCATATACTTCAATATTATGATCATTGAATGCTTGAATCAATTCTTCTTTATGAGAATCGAGCCAGTTCTTGTGTACAAGAACCGTTTCTGCTGCGTTACACACCGCTGGTCGATCTGTTTTTGCATTAATCAGAATCGGAATGGCCTTCTTAACGTCAGCTTGTTCATCGATATAAATATGGCAGTTTCCGACTCCCGTTTCTAACACGGGAACCGTTGCGTTATTGACCACCGCTTGAATCAATGAAGCCCCTCCGCGCGGAATTAGCACGTCAATATGCTCTTTCATTGTAAATAATTCTTGCGTAGCCGCACGATCTGTACTTGAAATAAACTGTACCGCTTCTTTAGGAATTGGCGTTTCATCAAGAGCTTTATGAATAATGTCCACGATAGCTTGGTTAGATGAAATAGCTGAAGAGCCGCCTTTTAACACAATGGCATTTCCAGATTTCAACGCTAGCCCTGTTGCATCTACCGTGACGTTTGGACGTGCTTCATAAATCATTCCGATAACGCCAAGAGGCACACGTACTTGCTTTACATCTAGACCGTTATCCAATGTCCAGCTTGATAAGATATCTCCTGTTGGATCGTCTAGCTCAGCAACTTCACGAAGGCCGTTAGCAAATTCTTTTACACGTTCCGCTGAAAGAGCAAGGCGATCCATCAGCGCTTCGTCAAACCCTTTTTCTTTACCGTTTTTTAAGTCTACTTCATTTGCTTTTAAAATATACTCCGTGTTGTTTTCAAGTGTAGAGGCAATCGTTAACAGCGCATCATTTTTTTGTTCTGTTGTTAGTAAACTTAATTTCTTAGCTGCTTTTTTTGCTGAAATAGCTTGTTCTTCTACTGAATACTTTTCATTTGTTTGTAACACCAAATCACTCCTGGATTCGTTTTAGTTTTGTTTGATTTTAAAGTGTGAGGCATAAGAGGTAAATGCAATCATGCAAAGAAAAGGAAGGGCTCCTTTTCTTTACAGCATGTTTGCTTACAAACCGACCGGTACTGGAATTTCTAAGTGACACACTAGACCCTCGCTGTCTACAATCGGTTGATCAATTGGCTCATTCAGTGCAAGTTCATCAGATGAATAATTTGTCACGCCAAGAGCCAGCTCATTTTCGTCTTTATCTAGAATACGTACAACTGCTCGTTCACTAAAGTGGCCTTTAATATATTTAACATGCTCGCGAAGTAAAGGCTCTTTATCTTCAATAATTGCACGTTTCGCGGCATCTTCGACTACTATTTCCCCTTCAGGACCAGAGTTAAACGCAATCCACTGCTTTTTCTGATTAAGGTTCGCAGAATCATCTTCAGATTCAAAATACGTTCCTGTTGCATCTCCGTCAACCGCTTGTGTTAAAATGTTTGGCACGCCGGCTCTTCCTAAAAATGCTGGAATTCCTGACGCCATAGCGATTTTGAACGCGTCAATTTTCGAGCGCATACCGCCTGTTCCAACTGAACTTCCTGAATCTCCTGCAGATTCTTCGATTTCTTGCGTGATTTCCCCTACGTGAGGAACTAATTTTGCATTTGGATCCTGGCGAGGGTCCGCGCTGTATAAGCCATCGATATCCGATAAAATAATAAGCAGGTCGGAATCCACTAGTCCAGCAACTTTAGCTGAAAGTGTATCATTATCGCCAAATTTTAATCGATTGATGGTTACCGTGTCGTTTTCATTGACAATTGGCACAATGCCGCGTTCTAACAGCACGTTAATTGTATTTCGTGCATTGTTGTAACGATTTTCGTCTGAAAAATCGTCTCTTGTAATTAAGATTTGAGAAGCAACGTATCCATGTGATAGAAACAGTTCTGAATAAGCTTCCATTAACAGTCCTTGACCGATTGAGGCAGCTGCTTGTTTTTCAGGTAAAGAGCTAGGTCGCTCTAAGCAGCCAAGCTTGCGGTACCCTGCAGCTACAGCTCCTGATGAAACCAACAGCACTTCATGACCGCTATCTTTTAAGTCTACGACTTGATCCACAAGGCGCTCGAGCTTCCGTCTGCTGATTTCGCCGTGTGAACTTGTTAATGAACTACTTCCAATTTTAATTACAACCCGCTTCTTATTGTCGGGACTCATCAAATCACTCCTAGTGTGTTCTGTATGTTTTCTTGTTTATGATTATTTTTTTGTGGTGAGGAATTCACGAAGAAGATAAGTGACGAATTAATTAGTACTTGCCACTTTTTGTAGTTGAGCACTCATTTCTTTTGAACGCTTTGATGCTCCTTTGACTGCTTGCATCATTGCTTCTCCGCCGCCGTGTTTAGCTAAGGCGTCTAAACCAGCTGCTGTTGTACCGTTTGGAGACGTCACATTTTCACGAAGCTCCGTCGGCGTTTCATCTCTTTCCATCATCATTCTTGCTGCACCGTAAATGGTTTGGGCGCCAATTTCACGTGCTAGCTCAGGATCGAGACCTTCTTCTTTAGCTGCTTTTTCGATATGCTCCATAAGGAAATAAAAATAAGCGGGTCCACTTCCGGCAATTCCTGTGAAAATGTCCATTTGTGGCTCATCAATCACGTATACTTTTCCGATTGCAGAAAGCAGCTCTTTTGCTGTTAGCACAGCATCCATTGCAGCATATTGACCTGGAGATATAGCCGTTGCTGATTGCTGAATCATACTTGATGTATTCGGCATCACTCGAATGACCTGCTGTTCATCATGCAATAACTCTTCCATGTAAGAAGACGAAATCCCTGCAAGAACAGATAGGACAAGCTGGTCTTTGTTGATTTGAGGCTTTAATTCGTTTAATGCCTCTTCAGCGCCTTTTGGCTTCATCGCTAGAATAAAAACATCAATGTCATCTGTTTTCAGCTCGCTGCGCTTTACTGCTGTGATACCATATCTATTTTCAAGTTCATGCAGTCGCGCATCATTGCTTCGATTTGTTACGATAATATTTTCAGCAGGTAATTTCTTTGCATTGACCATACCGGAAATCATCGCTTCAGCCATTGATCCAGCACCTAAAAAAGCAACTTTTTGTTTTTGATCCATCAAATCTCCCCTGTCATTTGTTCGTATTTTTGTTCTCGTTTCTTTCAACGGTTCCTATAGTAACATGCTGAAAAAGAGTGTCAAGTTGGATTTAACCGTTTTTTTCCTCCTTGAGCGTATAACCTTATGCATATGTAAGCGTAAACAAAACTTTTTTAAATATTTTTTTCTGCAAAAAAAAACGATTTTTTTTATAAAAATACGTTTATATAAAGAAAATCGGGGCATATTATATAGTTTGGACTTTTAAATTTTTTTGCAAAAAATAAAGGAATTTTGAAAACGTTATTTGAACAATATAATAGGTTTGCTAAAATGAACCTATGTACCAGCATCTTGGTTTTTTTAAAAAAATTTACTTTTGATGTAAACCACGCTGTGCTGTCGACATTAAAATAGACAAAACGACATACAATCTACGAAGTGTCTAAACATTATTGGAGGTTCTATTATGAAGAACAACTCGTTTTCTACAGTTCCATCGTCTACAGAAGGAATAGAGAAACAGGATTTACACGTTGTGGGAATTGGCGCTTCTGCCGGAGGGTTAGAAGCTATTGAGCAGTTTTTCGCTAATATGCCTTCACCAAATGGAATGGCGTTTATTATTGTGCAGCACCTTTCCTCTAAATATAAAAGCTTTATGCCAGAACTTTTAGCAAAAAAAACAGGAATGAATATCAAACTGACACAAGACGGGATGACTTTACAAGAAGACACAATTTATTTAAATCCTCCCCATCATTATGTGACCGTTGTTGATCATACTCTTCGCCTTCGTCCTTATGAAGAAAATGATCAGGTAAAGTATCCGATTGACGCCTTTTTTCATTCTCTGGCTGCTGCAAAAAAACACCGGTGCACAGCCATTATTTTATCGGGAAAAGGAAATGATGGAACAGGAGGAGCAAAAACGATACGAGAGTATGGCGGAACTGTACTTGTACAAGATGAAAGCACAGCAAAGTACAGAGATATGCCCCTAAGCGCTATTGATGCACACCTTGCTGATTATATTCTTTCTCCTGCTGATATGCCTGACCTTGTGCAAACGCATGTCAGCCAAACTGAATTTACATATAATGAAGAAACGCTGCAATACATTTATTCATTAATAAAGAAGAAAACAGGCATCGACTTCTCTATGTACAAAAAAAACACGGTGCTGCGACGACTTGAAAAGAGAATGGCTTTACTCGATCCGCCCTCTCAAACGATGGAAGAATACCGGGACTATTTATGTAAAGAAGCCGAAGAAATCGTCGAACTGCAGCGAGACTTGCTGATTGGAGTGACACAATTTCTTAGAGATAAAGAAGCATTCTCTATTATTGAAGAACAAGTCATCCCTCAATTAGTTGAAAGAAAGATTCATAGTCAAGAAGATGAAATCCGCATCTGGGTAGCAGGTTGTTCTACTGGTCAAGAAGCATATACATTAGCTATTTTGCTTCATGACTATTTATCAACAATCAACCGTTATTTCGATGTCCGAATCTTTGCTACGGACATCGATCGTCATGCAATCAAAAGAGCTAGTCAAGGTATTTATGAAGAAGCGGAAGTTCATTCCTTCTCAGCAGCTCAGATTAATGAATATTTTGAGCAAACAAAACACGGGAGTTATCAAGTTAAAAAAACAATCCGCAAAATGATTGTTTTTGCCCCCCATAATATAGGAAAAGACTCGCCTTTTGTAAACGTTGATTTAATTAGCTGTCGAAATATGATGATTTACTTCCAAGCTGAACTGCAGCAGCGCATTCTGTCTCTTTTTCATTTTTCTTTGACAGAAGAAGGCGTACTTTTTTTAGGCCCTAGCGAAACAACGGGAAACTTGTCTGATTTGTTCCGCCCTATCAACAGTAAGTGGAAAATATTTAAGCGTTCCGGACAGCCCAGCCGACAAATTACGGGAGCTTTTAATCTTTCAAAATCCAACTTGCATGAAGGTGATTTTTCTAGCGTGCCGCTGCCAAGTCAACTTTATAAGCCTCTTCCTTCGCTTAAATTAGATGAGATGTATCAGTCAATGATTGATCACTTTATGAGCCCTTGTCTCGTATTAAATGAATACAACGAAGTGATATTTTGTTCAAAAGAAGCGACTCAGCTTATTAACGTTCCTGTAGGGAAAATTAATTATACAATTTTCAAAATGGTTCCTGTTCACGTCTCTTTAGCCATTGGAGCAGCTATTAAACGCGTAAAAGAGCAAGGTATGAGCGTATGCTGTCAGCACATTGAGTTTGTCATAAACAACGTGCAGCGCCGCTTTAATATTACGATATCTGCTCTTCCAACAAATCACTCTCTTTACTTACTTATGTTTGATGAACAGACAGATAGTGCCATTATTGATAAGGGAGAGCCCATGTTTCTTAATCAAACAAGCTCTATTAGTGAGCTTGTAGTAGATTTAGAGCAAGAGCTTCATTATACGCAGCAGCATTTGCAAACGACGATTGAAGAGCTAGAAACAGCAAATGAGGAGCTAAAGTCCACGAACGAAGAACTGATTGCTTCCAACGAAGAGCTGCAGTCGACAAATGAAGAATTGCAGTCTGTTAATGAAGAGTTAATTAGTGTTAACAACCAGTACGAGCGAAAGATTGAAGAATTAACGGACTTAAACAACGATATCGATAATTTATTAATCAGCACAACTATTGCTACCATCTTTTTAGACGAGCAGCTGAATATTAAATTATTTACGCCGGAAACGAAAACAGTGATCAACGTTCTTCATCAAGATATCGGAAGACCTTTCTTTCATATTTCGCATAACTTTAGATATGACCATCTAATCGAGGACGCAATGCACGTTTTAAGAACAAATAACACCCTTCAAAAAGAAATTCAAAGCTACGATAACCAATGGTACAGCATGAAAATGATGCCTTATCGTACAAATGAGAATTTAATTAACGGTGTAGTTATTACGTTTATTAATATTACAGAAATTAAACGGTCAAATGAAGAATTGGCTATTACATCATTTGCAGTTGCTCACAGTCCTACGGGCATTTTTATTACCGATCATCAAGGTAAAATTAAGTACATTAATCAAAAGTTCATGGAACAAAAGCATGCGCCGCAGGAAGTATTTGGTTTACACCTTTATGACTTATATACAAAAAATCTGGGGGTTAAAAGATTCCCTAAGATTTGGAATGAAGTATACAGAGGAGAAAAATGGAACGGAGAAATTTCCTACGTTCAAGAAGGCGGAGAAACCGTTTGGGAACAGTTAGCCTTAATGCCTGTTAAAAATGATCAGGATGAAATCATCCATTACATTGGGTTAAGCGAAGACATTTCACAGCGCAAACAGTCGGAAATGATGCTCAAAAATTCAGAGATGCTGTCAGCACTTGGACAGCTGGCTGCTGGCATTGCCCATGAAATACGAAACCCTCTTACATCATTAAAGGGCTTTTTACAGCTTATGATGCAAGAAGAAACGTATAAAAAAGAATATATGGATGTCATGATGTCCGAGTTTAACCGCTTAGAACTGATCATTAGCGAACTGCTCATTCTAGCCAAACCCGAAGTCGTAAAATATGAAAATAAACAGATAAATTTAATTCTTCAAGACGTATGTACGCTGCTGCATACACAGGCCATTCTTAAAAACATTACTATTTCAACAGATTTTGAAGAAAAATTACCTGTTGTTCATTGTATTGAAAAAGATATGAAACAAGTATTTATCAACATGGTGAAAAATTCTATTGAAGCGATGGATGACCCCGGGTCTATTCTGGTGGTATCTAAATTTGATCCAGATACAAATCAAGTAGTCGTCCAAGTGATAGATGAAGGAAAAGGCATGCCGAAAGATCGATTAACACGAATTAGCGAGCCTTTCTATACAACAAAAGAAAAAGGAACAGGATTAGGATTGATGGTGAGTCACAAAATCATTAGTAATCATAAAGGAAGCATTTCGTATGATAGTGAAGAAGGAAAAGGAACAACGGTAGAAATCCGATTGCCGCTTTCTTAATGTACTTTGTTCTTCTGCCTTAAACATTCAAGCTCCTGATTAATTACATCTTGGATGTCAAACAAATGTGTAGAGACCAATTCAATATATTCTCCTTTTCCTGCTTCAATTACGTCGGAGCGGATAATACTTAGGAGGTCTTGAATGGTTAGCACATTTGTTTTCATTTCTCGAAAATGACGCTGAAGATCAACTAGCTGCATTTTTTTCGCCGTTTCTACATCTGTTTCCCTGACTGAAAAATCTTGGTTCACTTGTGATGAGTCTTGCATAAGCATAGAGCGAAACTGTTGAAGAGTTGATTGAACACTCGTCATATGCTCATGAATAGGATAGCAGAAAACAGCGTGCAGCGAATGATAGGCTTCAGGCTTAAAATGAAAATCAAAAAGAGCAACCGGGTTAGAAAACGTGCGCATATTTACTTCGATTTGCACTTCTTCCTTTCCCTGGAGTGCTCTTTTTACTTTTTCTTGGCTGTCTTCATCAACTAGATCTAAAAAGTTCTGAACAGGCGGGAAATTTTTCGTGACGCTTGGTGTAAATTCAATTATTTCGTTGTCTTTATTGAGTAAAAACATTGGAACCGGAATGTGTTGAATCGGCAAACTGATCATATTTCTTCCCCCATTGCTAACATTTTATCTTGCGTCGAACTTTCTTTATTGTTGATTAGAAGCCAGTCTTTAAAAGCTTGAATATGATTAATGAATATGGTTCTTGAAGATCCTGAAGCCGACAAATCGTGCTTGTTGAGAAGCCTGCTGCCCACTAATACAAGAGGACTTTGCGGCATGTTTTCAATCTCAGCAATGTATTTTTGTAAATCAGGCAGCAAATGCACTTGTGAGACAGATAAGCACACTACATCAGGGTCCCATCTTTCAATGCTTTTTAGAGCAAACGGCAGCGGCAAGTTTGCTCCTAAATTTTTAACTTCCCATCCCTGTTCTCTCATAAGTCCTGCAATCATTTTAATACCTAAGTAATGCTCTTCTCCTTCAATGCAAAAAAGAAGTGCTCGATGGCGCTGAAGCAATTGATGCTGTGACAGCTGAAAGCGAGTTAACACATAGTCACAGGTTGCAGTAGCCAGATGCTCGTCCGCGACTGAAATTTTATTTTCTTGCCACCTTTTCCCTATCTCGTACATTGCTTCTGTCAGAAACGTGTATACGTCAGTTGAAGAATGGCCTTCTTCTATATATATAGCAATGAGCAGCCAGCTTTTTTGAACGTTTCCTTCTAGCAAACAATCAGCTAAAGCCGCTATATTACGAGAATAAACGATAAGATCACGCCCTTTTCCTAAAGTTACAATAAATCTCTAGGCAAAACTTCCTTTTTGCACGATGGACAACATGCGTAGACGCCTTTATTTTCATCATACTCTACGTTCATTGGCTGCTTGCATGCTTTACATACAGCATGTACGTAGTTTAAATATTTTTCCACTAATAAACGTGTTGCCCCACTTGTTTTCCCGCAATAATAGCAAATAAACCTTACTTTTCCTTTTTTTGTTATCTCTACTTCTCGCATATGCTGACAAGATTCACAGCGATCCCAGCTGCGAAGGTAATTGTTCAAAGAATATTGTGGTTTATTTGTTTCTATATACATTTTCGTTTCTTGATTTCTTGTTTTATCTTCGGTAAAGTCAATTGACCGAATAAGCTGTTTAGCGCCTAGCTTTGATTCAATTCTAGCTGCCATAAATGCTTCATTCTTTCCGCCGTAAGGCATATTGATCCATATAGTGGATTCATCGATGATAAGCAGTGACATCGGAACAGCAGATGAAATGACATGAGCGCCGTCAATTCGAACTTCTGTTGGTTCACGAGTAAGAACGGTCACTTCACCTTTAAACGAATTTAACACACCCCGTATTTCTTGAGGAACGAGGGAAGCATAAGGAATACACAACAAAATCTGCTGCCGAGCTTGATATAAGTCTTTTTTTAACTGATTGCTGTTCGATGGATGGTACCAAATCAATTTAGGATGCTGAATGACTTCTTTTAAAAACTGCTGAGGTTGGTATACTTTTTGATTTTCGTTAAAGTGGTTGACCAACTTCCATAACGCTCGCTCCTTTGGTACACGCTGCTGGGCAAACGACTCGTCTGAAAGCATAATAAATTTTCCTTTTGAACGCGTCACCGCCACATTTACCAATCGATCGCTATTTTCATTTGTTAAAAGTAACCCTGGTTTTGACTGCGGCTTTGTATCGACCGTATCAAAAATCATGATATCTCGTTCCGCGCCTTGAAATTTGTGTACGGTTGCTGCAATTATACCGCTAGCTGGTTCAATATCTTGAAGAAATGCGTTGATCAATTTAGCTTGGGACTTATAAGGAGTTACATAGCCAAGAGTAGCTGAAGAAGCTTTGCGTGCCCGCAGCATCAAACTTACCGCCAAAACAGCCGTTATCACATTGTAACGTGAGCCGGAAGCGACATCTCGCATAGCGGAAGAATGCAAATGACCAATGTTAAGCATAAACGCTGCTTCATGAGCAAACGGCCGGCTGCCTGCTACCACTTCTCGACTTGTTGTGACAGATGGATGATCTGCTACTCGATTGCCGTAAATATAGCGATTTGTAAAAGCTGAGATATCTTTATGCATTCTTCTTTGCTTCGTCAGCATAAAAAGGTGCGGGTGTATCTCACCGCTTTCTACTTGCTCTACAAGACCCGTCTGCTCAAATAAATCTCGCTGCAGCCACTTCTTCACTTCAGCATGAGAAGATTGAGATACCGGGGGAAGCTGTTTAAAATCGCCGCATACGACAATTCGTTTTCCTAACGTAGCTGCAAAAGCAATTTGCGGTGCATATGCCATGCTAATTTCATCTACCACAACCATATCAAATTCACTTTGATAAAGTAATCGGTCAATAGCCGCTTTTGATAAAGTAGTGCCTACAATATACGCTTGATCAAAAACATTTTTCTCCGCTTCAATCCACTTGTTACGAAGGGCGTTTAGCTTTTTGTTAACTTGCTGAAGCTGGTGAGCTCTATTGGGATACCTGCTTAAGTAAACTCGTTCTTCTTGTAGATCACGCATCTCCTGAGCTAAATCCGGATCATCTTCTCCAATGACTTCTTCTACTTTTATATTTTCTAAGCCGCTGCTTTTTGTTGCTCCGTATCGAATGAGTTTTCCTTTTTTCCAAGCTTCTTTCTTTTTTAACTGACGCGCAGTTTCTTGCAGCAAACCGTCCACCGCTGCATTACTGTGAGATAATAAAAGGATCCGCTTTGATTTCCGGTAATAGCTTGCCGCGATTTTGGATAGCGTATATGTTTTTCCAGTTCCAGGAGGACCCCAAATATACGTAGTACGGTTATAACGCGCTCGCAGCAACACTTCATGAAGAGCGTTCTTAGACGTATACTCCTTATGACGAACAGGACTATCGCCTCTCATAAGACGTTTGATTCTTACTATTTTTTGCTTGTAATCTTTTGCTTCCGTAAGTCTATCAATGAGAGCCTGCAATAATTCCCATGGTTCGTTATATATATCGAGTTCGTCTACTTCTTGTCCAATAAACGCATCTATTTTAAGGTACAAATCAAATCCTTCTGTTCCGATAACTTCTCCTTTACTTTCTTTATGCTGGTGGATAAGGCGTACCTGAGCTCCATCAAAAAGGTATAAATCGGCTGTGCGTTCAAACCGGTAAAGATACGCATCTCCCTGCTGCCCTAAGTACTCTCCTTTTCCTACCGTATACTTTTCTCCGCCGTGTTTCTTCATATAATTAATCTCAATCGAAAGTGCGCGCACCCATGCTTTTAAATATGAAGAGATAGAGCGTTTTTCCATAGATGTCTAACTCCCTTTTTATCCGTTCATTTCTAACTTGTCTATTCTATCACGTCATTTGAATATAGCATAGCTTCTTTCTTCTTCATTTTTATAAAAGGAGAACACCTTTTTTACTAGTCTATCTCTCCAGACAAATTAAGACTTTTTTCATCATAATCGTAAAAAAACTGCGTTTTTTCTATATTTTTAGACGCATTGTTACAAACTTGTAATATAAAACCTACCATTTTGTCATGAGTTTGTTACATATTGCTGATAGAATAAGAGACAACTATTGGAAATAAAGGAGAAATATTAGATGAAAAAACACATTTTTACATTAGGGGCTACAGCTTTAGTATCAATTGGAATTGCAGACGCAGCATCAGCTGACACAGACACGCATAAAGTAAAAGCTGGAGAAACGTTATTCAGCATCTCACAGCAGCATAATGTAACAGTTGAAGACTTAAAAAAGTGGAACGGTCTTTCTTCCACATTAATTTATGCAAACCAAACATTACAAATTGGATCTACATCTACTGACTCTCCATCTAGTTCAACTCCAACTACGACATCTTCAAATCATACATATACAGTAAAATCAGGCGACACGCTTTATCGTATCGCTAAAAACAACGGTACTTCTGTACAGCAGCTAAAAGAGTGGAATAACTTATCTAGTCATTTAATTTATGTGAATCAAGTACTAAAAATAAGCGGAACAGGAACTGTTTCATCATCACCTTCAGCACCTGTACAAGAAAAAACAAACGAAACGCCAGCATCCCCGGCTCCCAGCAACAGTAAAAGTTACAAAGTTCAGCCTGGAGATACAATGTGGAGCGTAGCACAGCGCCACGGCATTTCAATTTCTCAATTAAAACAGTGGAATAACTTATCGTCTAATACGATTTACATTAATCAAGTGCTACAAGTAGGCGGACAAGCTGCAGCTCAGGCGAAACCATCAACACCGTCAACTTCAGTACCGTCAACTTCAACGCCGGCACCTGCTCCAGCGCAAGAAAGCAAGTCGGTTTCAAAAGAGATTACGGTTGAAGCAACAGCTTATACTGCTTACTGTGCGGGCTGCAGTGGAATCACTGCTACAGGCATCGACCTAAGGTCAAATCCTAATCGAAAAGTAATTGCAGTGGATCCTCGCGTGATTCCATTAGGTTCTCGCGTATACGTAGAAGGTTACGGAGAAGCAATTGCTGGAGATACTGGTGGTGCCATTAAAGGTACTCGCGTTGATTTATTTATGGCATCTCAGAGCTCAGCTTTAAATTGGGGACGCAAAACGGTAAAACTTCAAATTTTAGATTAATCACTAAAAGCAGAAGCGTGTTAGTCGCTTCTGCTTTTTAATTTTTTTTCAAACATAACCATATCGATAGCTTGCAAGCCATTCTCGTAAATGGGTGGAACGTACTGCAAAAAGAAATTCTTTTTGACACCACTTTGATAAAAGCCTGCCTTTTTATAAAATGCTATGTTTTCAAGACTGGAGTCCGCTGTTCCTACAATCATTTTAGAATAATGGTTACACTCATACAATGCTTCTAACTTTTTAATAACTTTGCTGCCGATTCCTTTTCCTCTGTATGCTTTTTTTAAACCAATATTCTTTACTTCTACTGCCGATTCCTCTTCATCGATGAGGCACTGCACAACTCCTATCTCCTTCTTTTCATACACAATGGTAAATAAGGAACCTTCATTTATATACGACTTCACCATTTTTTCGTCTTCATCCCCTATTAATAGCAGGTTCAAATAGGAAGCGCGCCTGTCTTTGTGGATTTCAATAAGGTCGATACTCATCTTTATCCTCCAAAAAATAAGTCAATAATATTGCTGCCTCTTGAAGATGATTTATTATATAGCTCTGAATATCCGCAGTTCGTGCAATATACCACTGTAAAGTGATTGTGCTGAACGTCTAAATATCTAGACAGTCCCGTTCCCGTTGTAGCAATTTCTTTTGTTTTTGCTTCTGTATGTCCGCATTTTACACAACCGTTTTTCCCCATTGTCATACTCCTTTATAAATAAAATAATTTCTTATTTATATAAACGGACAGAAAAGGAAAAAGTTTCATTTAATTGATAAATAAAGGAAAGTAAGAAACCGCATCTCCAACAGAAGATGCGGTTTCTTACTTTTAATATCGACGGGATGACTGTACACTCGATTTCTATAACAGCAATTCTCTTTTCATAATTTCAACGTTTTTCTGATGACATTGTGCCGTGAAATCAGAGGGAAACGCCAGTTTATCATTTAGCTTATCGAGCGCTTCTTTATTGTTTTCTTTCACTGCCGCTTGCAGTTCATCTAAATAAGAGCTGGCCATCTCCACCCGTCTTTGAATTTCAACTCGGTGATGTGTCGTTTTCCCGTGCCCGGGAACTAGCGTTAGATTTTGGTGCTTAGCTAAAATGTGTCGCGCAGTGGCAAGCGTGTCGCGGTAATCATTTACACTTTCATATATGTACGGATATTCAAAATCCGATAAATAATCCCCTGCAATCCATATCGAATCATCGACAATCATAAAAAGGCCATCGTTTGTATGACCTTTTGCAAAATAACAGGTAATGGATGTTTCACCTAAAGTAATATGCTGTTCATTTTCGGTTACAACAATATCTAACTCTGGGAATATAATATCATGAGATCTTTTTATATAATAGTCATGATCAAACTGCTTAACCATTTGAACTTTCTCTTCTTTGTCCGGGTGATGTTCTAAAAATTTGCTGCCGATAAAGGTGGCATTTAATTCTAAGAAAGCGCCATACCCAATGACGTGATCAAAATCTCCGTGAGTAAAAAACACATACAGTTTGCGATGATTTAAGATCTCTTGAACATGCTGCTTAATTTCATTAATTTCGTGAGGAAGCCATGTTGGATCAACAACAATGACACAGTCTTTTGTTTCGATTACTGCAGATGTTGTTTGAAATAGCGCGCTTTCAAAAACCGTCATTTGCTCCGTTTTATATTGAATCATGAGAACAGCTCCTTATTTTTTCTATCACCTTTATTATAGCGGAAATAGAAAGATAAGGGCGCGTATGACGGTTTATAAAACGAAACTATGCAAGATGTGATAAAATGCGGAACCAGCCAAACAATGAAATCCAAATAGGAATACTAAATAAGGTTCCCCAAAATAAACCTTTCAAAAAGTTCCCTTGATTCATTCTGATATTCCCCACCTTCATCGTATGTTGGTTCTTAGTCTAGCGCAGCTTAATGAAATTTTAGTGAAAAATAAAAAAAGAAGCAGTTGCTTCTTTTTTTATTTATTATAAAATTGATGATCGTACTTAATTTTCGGCAGCTCGCGTACTTCCTGCGACATTTCTGTTCCGCACATCGGACAGTTATAATCAACTGTAACAAAATCTTCTCTCATCCACCCATTACATGATTTAGATTGACACGCATATACAGTCGTATCCATCATTTGATCTACTTCTTCTTCTACGGCTTTTTTTGCAAAATACATGTACACAGCTCCCTTTTTTTCTTAGTATATGTAAAATTCCCATTTTTTATTTACAGCTTGATTACTTTTTCATCCGGCGTTATTGGACACCACTATTTAATTGTGTATAATTGAATAAAAAGCAATAGACTGGAGGCAACATCAATGGAACAACTTTATAAGCAGCTGCAGCTGGAAAATCAGCTTTGTTTCTCAATTTACGCCACGTCTCGAGAAATTACAAAGGTTTACAAGCCGCTGCTCGATAAATTAGGAGTAACCTATCCGCAGTATTTAGCCCTTCTTGTTTTATGGGAACATGAAACACTCAGCGTGAAAAAAATGGGCGAACTTCTGTATTTGGATTCAGGCACCCTTACTCCTATGCTAAAAAGAATGCAGGATCAAGAATTAGTGATTCGTCAGCGTTCTCATGAAGATGAACGCGTTGTTTTTATTAGTTTAACCGAAAAAGGAAAAAAATTACGTGATAAAGCTTGTCATATTCCAGAAGAAGTTTTTAGTATGACGAATAAGTCACAGAGAGAATTAGAAAAGCTGAAAGAAACGCTGCAGGAGTTATTGCAATCACTGCATACGTACAATCAAAAATAGACCATATAAAATTGCACATAAAAAAAACGCCTGGATTCAAGAGAAATCCAGGCGTTTTTTATTTACTCAGCCGTTGTATTTAACGTTACGTTAACATTTCCACGCGTTGCTTTAGAATACGGGCAGAATTGATGTGCATCTTCTACTAGCTTCTCAGCTACTTCTTGTGAAACGCCTTTAATATGAGCGTTTAACACCACTCCAATTTTAAAGCCATCATCAGTGTGGTCTTTTAGTAGACTTACCTCTGCAGTAATAGACGAATCAATGTCTTTTTTTTGTTTCTTAGCAATTAAATTTAAAGCACCGTCAAAACAAGCAGAATATCCTGCTGCAAACAGCTGCTCGGGATTTGTTCCTTCTTCTTTGTTATTTGGAGAAGGATTTACAAGGGTTAAATCAATAATACCATCATCTGATTTGACTCGACCATCTCGGCCTCCTACCGCTGTTGCTTTAGATGTAAATAGTACGTCTGACATAAGATCACCTCATAGATTATTTTATGTAATTTCATTGCAGACAATCAAAAAAGTCGCAATCAAATTCATTTTGTAATCACTTTGATTACCGTGATAGTAATGTACTTCCCCTTCTATAATGAGTGTAAACCTATTATTTTATACAAAAAAAGAGAGTTACCTCTCTTTTTTTCCTCTTTGTTTTTTTAAACCGCTTTGAATAATGTTATCTCCATATTTTTCACGCAAACTTTCGACCGCTTTGTATAAAGGCTCTTTTTTTGCTTGCTCTCCATATGTAAACAAATCTAACTGTTCTTCTTCCTGAACATGGTGGCTCACTTGAAGAGCAGCTACGCCTAATAAACGAATTGGTTCTCCGTTCCAATGCTTTTGAAATAATACCGCACTGTAATGAAAAAGATCATTTGGCTCGCTAATTGCTTTTGAAATAGTTTGGCTTCGAGTAATGGTTTTAAAATCACTGTATCGTATCGTTAGTTGAATCGTTTTGCTTACAACTTTTTTCGCTTTCATACGAGAGCTTACAGAATGCGATAGTTTATTTAAAATAGGGAGAACTTCATGTTCATCTACTGCATTTTGAGATAGCGTCGTAGAGTTTCCAATAGATTTAAACTGTGATTGGCGATCAGGGTTCACCTGTCGATCATCTTGGCCCCATGCTCGTTCTTTCATAACTTCTCCTTTTATTCCGAGAGTTTGTTTAAGAAGACCGGGAGCGGCTTTTGCTAGATCACCGATGGTCACGATCTTAATCGCATTTAGCTTCTCAGCTGTTTTTGTACCGATTCCGTGCATTTCCTCTACGGCTTTTGGCCAAAGAACTGTTTGGACATCTCTTTTTCGAAGGACGGTAATCCCTAAAGGTTTTTGCATATCACTTGCCGTTTTGGCTAAAAATTTATTCGGCGCGATTCCAATTGACACAGGAATTTGCAGCGTCTGTATTAAATGCTGCTGAATGGACTTTGCTATGTCAAGAGGAGAGCCTAATTCAGCACAGTTTGTAATATCCAAATAGCCTTCATCAATTGAAGCGGGCTCTAAAAGAGGTGAAATGGTTACTAAATAATCAAACATGTTTTTGGACATTTGGCGATATAATGGAAAATTAGGTTTTATAACAACCAGCTCGGGGCATTTTCTTTTCGCTTCCCAAAGAGGCATAGGCGCATATACTCCGCGTTTACGAGCAATATAGTTACAGGTTACAACAATTCCTCTTCGTTCCTTTGGATTGCCAGCAATAGCAAGAGGCTTATCTTTGAGCGTATGATCATGTGCGGTTTCAACAGATGCATAAAAAGCATTGGCATCAATATGAAGAATAACTTTGCCGTTTTTAGGGTACATCATTTTCATACTATCACCTCTTTCTGTATAATTAATCCCCGAAAGAAGAACGTACATTCTTATTTATTATAACTCTTTTTTCCTAAATTGTGCGCACCTATACTTTATTTTTATTTTGAGCGAACACTGTGTGTCACTCTCTCGTATTCTAATGAAGAAAGGAGGAAGAAAACGTGATTGATCAGCTTATCGGAGCCATTAACCAATTAGGCTACGGATATTTCTTTTTTATCATTTTAGTCGGAGCCAACCTTACTCCTATTCCTGACCCGGTATATATTATGCTTGCAGGCAGCCAGGCTACGTCTCCATCCGTTCAGTATATTCCAGCTTTTATACTTACCTACAGCGGCATGATGATTAGCTTGTATCTTAAGTTTTTGATAGCCAGTCTTTTTTCAGCTCAGGCGCTTGCGCTATTAAAACGCCCGCGATGGGAAAAGAATGTCATGAAAGTTGAGCGAACGATTCAAGAATATGGATCTCACGCCATCATCGCAAGCTACTTTTTACCAGGAATGCGACATGTGATGCCTTTTTTTCTCGGAGCAAGCGGAATGAAGCATCGGCATTATATTAAAGTCTCATTTTCCTTCGGTTTTATTTGGACGCTCGCTTTATTTATTTTCGGTTCCTTTTTTAATACGACATCTTCTTATACTGATGTGATTGAGATCACTTTAGCTTTTTGTGCGATCAGTTTGATTATCTATGCCGTCCAAAGAAGAAAAATACGAAAAAAACAGCAGTAGTTTGTGTAAAAAGTGCTTTTTCACAAACTGCTGCTGTTTCATTTATATTAAATGACTTCATTATACCCCTTTACAAAGTACTTGCGCGCGCGGTAAAGAGCTGATTTTAACGTAGTCATCTGCATATTTAATAACTCGGCAATTTCTTCATATTTAAACCCTAATCCGTATTTTAATAGAAGCAAATTGCGATACTTAGGATTCAATTGATTTAAAATCGCCTGACATTCAGCCGCTTCTTCATTTCTGAGCACCTGCTGAATAGGCGTATACATAACGGGTTCTTCTTTGTAAGAAGACGTATAGCGGTCTTTCACTATTTTACGCCTTCCTAAATCACACCGTTTATTTAATGCGACGCGAAACATCCAAGCTTTTATTTTTTCAGGATCGACCATTTCTTGTTTTTCTAAATATTTTAATGCTACTTCTTGCGTAATATCTTCGGCGTCTTGTCTATTCACACCATTTTTTAATAAATAAGCCAGCACCTGATTTAAATAATCTTGCAATTCCTCGCCGCACATAATAAGTTCTCCCTTGCTATTTTAGTTTTTCTTTTAGTTCTGTTGGAATCGTGTTAGCATCAAACATTTGAACTTCAGGACTTGAATTTTTATAACGGAAAACAACTATATAATCCCCTTGTTCTTGAATGGTTGTATGCGAAAGAAAATGATCGATTTGTTTGGAATCTTTAATAGTTAACGCACCTTTTCTTTTAGTTAGAATAGAGGGCGTGTCTACCCATGCGTTCTGAAGAATTTCGTGATCTTTATTCTTTAAAACTACAATATTTGAAACGTCTTCTGGCATCACTCGAGCACTTTCAAACATTTTTTCATGCTTGAGCCACTTTTCAACTTCTTTATATGATTTCTCAAAAGGTATGGAGTCTACACTTCGTCCATTTCCATCCATAAAGTCAATGCTAGACCAGCTTTGTTGGTTACTCTGAGTATCCTCATACGTTTGATTTTGTATGGATTTTCTTATTGCCAGTTTCAAATCTTCAATTTTGTTTGGATCTTTAATTACAATAGGTTCGCCGCTTTTATACATCACATTAATTTGAACTTCTTTTACATACCTCATATTTTTATTATCACGTTCTAAAATATAAAAAGAATGATTTTTGTACTCAGGTGTTTCTATAATTCGTTTATAAAAAGCTTTATAATCAGCTTCCCTTACCGCATATTGTCGAACAACTTTTTTATCATTTTTTAAATTATAAGCAAAAGTTATTTCACGAGCATCTCCAGACTGTATTTCTCTTTTAGAAATATTAGGCTGATCTTTTATAATTTGTTTATGCAATGCTCGTATAAAATTAACGGTATTTTTATCAGAATAATAGTAAGGTGGTCTATAATAGTCACCATTCTCTGGATCATGACTTTTAGGGTTATCTGTCAAGGAGTAATCATCTTCATCAAAATATACAGATTGAATATTTTCTTGATTTGGTAAGTAACTAGAGTAACCAAAAACATCCACTTTCAAGCCTATACCTATAATGATGGCTGCTGCCACAAACAATAAGTAGCCCTTCCATTTATCAAACACACGCCATGTTTTAGCTAAAATCATATGTCCAAGGATATACCCTAATAAAGATCCAAAAACATAACCAAAAATAAGCCATTTAAAAGAATCCTTGATCTCTCCGAAGTACATCCCCCATAATAATAATGAGCACGTCGTCAGTCCATAGATAAAGATAGGTTTTAACCAATTAAAAGCGATTGCATGCGTAGCGATTTCTAAACTTCTCTTTTGATATGCAATAAATGCAATAAAACAAAGTGCACAAGCTACAATTGCATATATTACTAGACTTAGATAACTTTCTTTTCCACTATCTAACAGATCCATAATATGGATAAAAGGAACCAAATCTTGTAAATTTCTCCCTGAATAATATGTTGTAGCAAACCCATACCAATAAAACTTAACATTCATAATAAAAAACTGAATGAGCGCAGCCGGAAGAATGAATAATATATATATAAACGCACCTTGCAGTATTGACATACCTGTGAACATACCTGCAAATACGGCTCCAGAAAAAACAAAGATATTCAAAATAATAGTATCAATAGCCCATCGTAGAATTAATTTTAGCGTATATAAATCGTCAACATTTACTGAATCTTTAATAAGAAAAAGAACGATGGCTGAAATAATAACAGGTAAAACTAATGATACAATTCCTAATAATACGTTTTGCCAAAATAGCACACCTCTGCTTATTGGTAAGCTATGAATATAATCAGCGGCTGATTTTGTTTGGATATATCTAAATAAAAAGATAGCTAGCACCACAGGAACAGTAAACATAAACAAAAATTGAAGGCTTCCAACAACTTCAAAAAGAGTCTTTAACTTTTCTGTATACATTCCATTTTCGTTAACTTCACCTGTATACCTCAGAATAATTTGAAGTGGCAAAATAAATAAAAGAACAAGTGTATATAAAGCACCAATCCATCCCACGTTTCTCATGGATTGAATCCACATGCCGCGGTTAAACGATGATGTTTTCGATTGCATAACCCACATCCCCCATTTCATAAATAAAGATTTCTTCTAGCGTAAGTGGCAAGATGTCAAAAATTAAAGGCTGATACGATCGAACTTTGTTGACTAAATGATTTTCTTTTCCTCGAACAATACAAAGCAAGACGCTTCCTCGTTTTTCTTGATATAAAATGTCTAGCGTGTCATAAAGCGCTAGCGGCACATCTCCTTCAAATGCAACTTGAATTTTGTGCACGTCTGATTTTAAATCATCCAGCTCTTTTTCAATTAATAATTGACCGTGATGCAAAATGCCTACATGATCACAAAGATCTTCCACTTCTCGCAAGTTATGCGATGAAATTAAGATCGTCATTTCCCGTTCTGCCACGTCTTGAACAAGAAGGTTTTTAATTTTTTGACGCATTACCGCATCTAACCCATCGAGCGGCTCATCTAAGATAAGTACATCCGGCATAGCAGACAGCGCTAACCAAAAACCTACTTGACGCTGCATTCCCTTGGACATTCTGTGTACCTTTTTATGTAATTGAATTGGGAAAGCTTCTTTTAATTTTTGAAACCGCTCTTCGTTCCAAGTCGGGTAGACGCTTCTATAAAAAGACGCTAATTGCTTAATCGTTGTTTGAGGGAAAAAATAAAGAGAATCTGGCATAAAAATAAGACGTTCTTTTAAGCCAACGTTTTCAAATACTTCCTCGCCGTCTATTACGATTTTCCCGTGATCTTGCTTGTAAATACCTGCAATGATTTTTAATAGCGTTGTTTTCCCTGCCCCGTTGGAGCCAAGCAGTCCGTAAATAGATCCTTTTTTTATAGAAAGCGTGACGTCCCTTAGAGCTTCCATTTCTTCAAACTCTTTTTTTATCGCCTTCAGTTCAATCACTATCGCTTCCCCCTTTTACTGCTTTTTCAGCCTGTGAGATAAGTGATAGAATTTCATCTTTATCCATCCCTAAATACATAGCTTCTGCCAACAGCCTTACTAATTCTTCTTTCATCTTTTTCACCTTCTCGTTATTTAGTGTATCAACTTGAGGCGTTACAAAACTTCCTTTGCCTGGAACTGAATAAATATAATTTTGATGTTCTAGTTCACGATATGCTTTTTGAATTGTATTTGGATTAATTGTTAATTCTTTTGCTAGCAGTCGAACAGATGGAAGCTTTTGATCGGCCTTAAAGACTTCATGAATAATAAGTTCTTTCAATTTATCTACTAATTGCTCGTATATCGGCTTGCGACTACGAATATCTAAATCAAACATAGTCTGCCTCCCTTCATTTACCAAAAATCATGATGTGTGTACTAGGTGTATTAACTGTATTACTCATCGTATTACAGTTAATATTATAATATGTTTTTTGGAAAAAACAAGTACTTTTTTTACTTTTGTTACAAACAGATGACAAAAAAGTGTTTAGTAGCTTTATAGATGAAATGTAAATAACTAGATTAACTTCTGAAAATAGCTTGTACTGCTTTCGTTATAAATCTTTAAGCCAGCACCTTATTTTACTGTTTTAACCAAGTGCCTCTAGTTATTACAATAGCAATGTTTTATAATGTTTATAATTAATTTTTTTAATATAAAAGGAGCCATACTCTATGTACTATGATGCGTTAAAGACGTTTGTTTCTGTTGTAGAAGAGCAAAGCTTTACAAAAGCTGCGGAAAAGTTAATGATTTCACAGCCAAGCGTAAGCGTACACATCAAAAATCTTGAAAAAGAATTTCAAACTTCCCTGTTCCTGCGTTCACCTAAAATGTTAAAAATCACACCCAGCGGCGAAATTTTATACGATCGTGCTAAACAAATGATTCAGATATATGAGCATACGAAACGAGATATTTATGAACATCATCACCGTGTCAAAGGAATGCTAACGATTGGCGCCAGTTTCACGATTGGCGAATATATTCTCCCTTCATTTTTAGCAAAGCTTCGTGAACAATATCCTGATATTGATGTAGAAGTGACTATCGGTAATACAAAGGAAATCGCTCAGCTTGTTCGTCATTTCAAAGTAGATGTAGGGCTTATTGAAGGACACACGGAAGAATCCGACTTACATATTCAGTCCTTTATGGACGATGAACTTGCTATCGTTGCGTCAGTGGATCACCCTTTAGCTCAGCTTAAAAAAGTAGAAATTGATGATTTACAAAATCAGCGGTGGGTAGCGCGTGAAAAAGGCTCTGGAACAAGAGAATATTTAGATCACGTTCTAATGTCCAACGGTTTAAAAATGAAAAGCATGCTAACGATCAGCAGCAATCAAGGAATTAAAGAAGCCATTGTTCACGATTTAGGAATGTCTGTGCTGTCACTTTGCGCTATTAAAGAAGATGTAGAACAAAAGCACCTATCGATTCTCAACGTTAACACCGCTCCTTTTAAGCGCCGTTTCTCTTATATCTATCCTGCTAACAGTGCTCATAAAAAAGTAGCCGAGCTTTTTATTCAGCTTTTAAACTAAAAAAAGACTTTCCACGCTGAGTGGAAAGTCTTTTTAAATCAATAGCCATACATGTCTTTGCATTCTTTTTTAGTGAACATGCGTCTGCTGAGCCGGCATTTTTGACAAACGAACAGCTAGGAAAAAGGCTGTTGTAAGAAACACACCAATTAAAGCAATAACACCTTTCCAGCCGTACGCACTCCAGCATAATCCAGCCACTGTCCCGCCAACACTTGATCCTGCATAGTAAAAAAACAAATACAAAGACGAAGCCTGAGCCTTGTCATGAGTGGCTCTTCTTCCCACCCAGCTGCTTGCGATGGAATGACTTCCGAAAAAGCCAAAAGTCAGCAGCAATAGCCCGGTAATTTTTATCCATAAAACTGGATGCAGCGTAACGATGGAACCTATAAGCGTAACAGCAATCGTACATAACAGCACTTTTTTCCGGCCGTATCGATCCGCCAGCGTCCCCATCCAGACCGAGCTGAATACTCCCACAAAAAAAATAACAAAAATAAAACTTACAAGCGTATGATTCCAAGAATACGGAGGAGCGGATAAAGCGTATCCAATATAATTGTATAAAGCTACGTTACTCCCAAGCAGCGCAAAACCAATAGCAAAAAGACAAAGCATCCCTTTATCTTGAAGATGACTGCGAAGAGAGCCGGTAAGCTGACGAAGTTCAAAAGATCGTGAAGTGAAGTTTTGTGAATCTGGCAAGTTCATAAAAAAAACAAAGGTGGCTAATAAACTGATTGCGCTTACAACATCAAGAGCTACGGACCAGTTGAAATATTCCGTGAGCACCCCTGTCATAAGCCTTCCCGCCACGCCTCCAAAGGCGTTGCCGCTTATATAAATCCCCATCGCTTTTCCTAAACTCCCTGGTTCAATTTCTTCTCCTAAGTAAGCCATGGCCACGGAAGGCAGCCCTGCTAAAACGATTCCTTGAATGACGCGAAAGACTAACAGCGTTTCAAAGGTAGAGCTAAATGCTGTCATGATGCATAGCAATGACGCAAAAATTAACGATAGACCCATCAGTTTCTTTCGTCCCCACACTTCTGATAAAGAACCTAAAAAAAGCATACTAACCGCTAGCGTAATGGTTGTTAACGAAAGAGACAAGCTGGCAAACGCCGGGGATATCCCGAATTCTCTAGAAAATTCGGGTAAAATGGCCTGTGTACAATATAAAATCGAAAATGTGTTGAAGCCTGCTGCAAAAAGCGCAACATTTGTTTTGCGAAAAGCTGATGTTCCAATTACGGTATAACTCACAGTTGGTCACTTCCTTTTTTCTCTAAAAAAAGCATATCACGGTTTTTTTATTCTGTATAATTCATTATGTAAATCGTTTTCATGCATTTCGGTAATGAGTAAAGTGAAAATAGGAATGGACAACAGCCTGAGTATTTTCAAACGACTGTATGCAAGACTGTTATACTTTCTCGTTTTACACACATTAAAAAAGTTGAGCCAGTTTTTCATGGCTCAACTTTTTTAATCTAACACATAAGATGCTAATACTTTTTGCACGTCGTAAATGTTTTTATCTTTACGAAATTCTTTTGAAATCGGTGCACTAGAACCCGATACCCAAATATTTAATTCCGCATCTAAATCAAATGTTCCAGCCGTTTCTACGCTAAAATGGGTAATCGTCTTATAAGGAATGGAATGATAATCTGTTTTCTTTCCCGTCACTCCTTGCTTATCAACGATAATTAAGCGTTTCGTCGTAAACACCATTAAATCGCGAATGACTTTATACGCTTGTTCCACTCGCTCGTTGGCAATTAAGATATTTTGTAAGTCTTTTTCAGTTCCTCTTATATCTGCTTCTGATGCATTTCCTAATAGTCCATCTAATATACCCATGCTGATCACTCCTTTATATCTACACTACCGCATTTTGTTCTGTCTGGAAACCCAAAACGTTTTTTTAATGAATTAATTTACTTTCACGCGCTTTTTTTGTTAATTTTGCACTCGTTTTACTAAGAGGCTTATGAAGAAAAATGCCAACGAGCAGCACGCCTAGCCAAATGCAAAGAAGCACCGTAACGTCTTTTCTGACAATATCCGCTAACATGCCTCCTACAACTTCTCTCATCATGCTTATTGCATACGTAAATGGTAAAAATGGATTGATTGCTTGAAAAAAAGCAGGCACGACTTGAATCGGAAATGTACCGCCTGCAGCGGAAAGCTGAAGCACAAGTAAAACAATCGCCATTGCTTTTCCTGCATTGCCAAATATCGCAACAAGCGTATATACAATCGTCATAAATACGAAGCTGCACAGCAAGCCTAAAAAGATAAAAGGTACTTTATCTACGACATACGTTTTGATTAAAAATAAATCCCCTAGCGTCACAATAAAAGCTTGCACGAGAGCAATAGACAAAAACGTTAAAAGTCTTCCAAGATAGACCTCATAGCTTTTGAATCGCTCTTCATCCGCTACTTCTACGCTTAAAATCGAAACTAACAGCAAAGCTCCGACCCACAAGCAAAGCGTTGTATAAAACGGCGACATAGCTGAGCCGTAGTTCGGAATCGGGTAAAGTCTTTCTTCTTTTAAAAGAACCGGCTTAGCAAAAAAGTCACTTTCTTTTTGCACGTCGTTTTTTAGCAAATTAATAATATCTTCAATATTTTCTTTTTGCTGAAATTCTCGTATTTTATCCGCTATATTGTGCACGTTTTGTTCAATTCGCGGAAAGTCTTTTGCTATTTTCCCAAGCTCCTGCTGCCCAAGCAAGATGCCACTGGCTGTTTTAGACAGGACGTTAGAAACATCCGGTATGCTTTTATTGGCTTCATCAAGCAGTGAGTTTGCGCTTGCCGTTTTATCTTTCGCTTCTTTGATTGCTTGTTCAACAGCAGGCACAATCGTAGAAGAATATGAATTCGTTAACGCATTTAATCTAGAAACAGCTTGATCGGTGTGAGAGCTGAACCTATCAAGTACGCTTTGATTTGGAACATCACCATTCTTTGTTTGTTGCTGCAGGCTGTTTACATCCGAAAGCTGCTGCTGTAAAAGCGTATTTACATCTTTTACGTCATTAATAACAGGTGAAAGAACTTTTTGTTGAGATAACGCATTTAAATCTGTAAGAAGCGTAAGAATCTCTCCTGTGTCAGCAATTTGTTTTGTTAACTGCCCTTTTAGCTGTTCCGATGCTGCGTTGACTTCAGCCGGTTTTATATCTTTTTCCATCAGCTGATTCTTCAATTCTTGAACCCGGAGAGCTCGTTGCTGAACCCGATGCAGCGTTTCGTTGATCGTTGGTTCAGCGTTTTTTAAAACTTCATCGCTTTTAGTTAAAAAAGTGTTTAGCTGCTGAGTCATCTGTGCGCCGTCAGCTGTTAGTCTCTCTACTTCAGGAAGAGCGGCCTGAGCTTTTGATACAATAGCTCCAGCTTTTTGAGTGGTGTCATTCGCTTCATTAATTACTTTTTTGATTTCAGGAAGACGATTTTCAAGTTCAAAAATCCGCTGTTCAACTTGTTGAATGGTCGGCAAATCCCGCTGCAGTGTAATACCTAGTTCGTTAAACACTGAAAAAATAGCTCCATTCGCTGTTTTGACGAATTTTTCACTGATCTGTTGTGTTAAACTGCTGGCTCCTTTACTTGTAATTTTAGGCGCCACTGCGTTTATTTTTTCGTTCACTTTGTAAATAATGACCGGTTTTTCCAAACGATCTTGAAGAACGGTACCAAGCTTTTGTGAAAAATCTTTTGGAATAACAATACTTGCATAATAGTCTCCGTGCTTTACTCCGTGATCAGCTTTTTCTTTGGAGACAAACGTCCATCCAAGCGTTTTATTTTTTTTTAACGTTGCAATAATATCTTTTCCCACGTTCACGTGCTGACCTCTTATCGTAGAACCTTCGTCTTCGCTTGTTACTGCAATGGCAATACCTTCAGTCCGCCCGTATGGATCCCAAGATGCTTTTATATTAAACCATGCGTAAAAAGACGGCAGAATCATAAGCGTCAGCACAATGATAATCATCGCCCAATTGGTGAAAATTCTTTTTAAATCCCTTGTATAAATATAAACAGTATTTTTCATATGTCCCACCCAGTTTTATTGTTACAAGTTAGCTTATCCATGTTCGAAGAAACATATTTCTGATACTATAGAAAAAGTTAGATATGGTTTTACTAGAAAGGATGATGAACATGACAGAAAGACTTTATTATAGCAACCCCTACATAAAAACGTGGGAAACTGAAGTGATAGAGACACGCTCTCTTTCAAATGGCTACGCATTAACGTTAAAACAAACCGCTTTTTATCCAGAAGGCGGCGGACAGCCGTCTGACTACGGTAATATTGCCGGAATCGACGTGAAAGATGTGTATGAAGAAAATGGAGAAGTATATCATATCGTCAATACGCTCCCTGCACAAACGAACGTCACATGTGAAATTAACTGGCATCGCCGCTTTGATCACATGCAGCAGCATAGCGGACAACACTTACTTTCGGCTCTATTAATCGATACATATGATATTCACACCGTTAGCTTTCATTTAGGTAACGAAGCAGTCTCTATCGATCTGAATGTACCTCAATTATCTCATGAGCAGTTATTACACATTGAGAAAGTTGTAAATGACGCTATTCACAGCAACCGTCACATTAAAACGTACGAAGTGAAGAAAGAAGAGTTACATACTCTTGCGCTTCGCAAAGTGCCCGATCTAGAAGACGAAGTGGTACGCATCGTGGAAATTGAAGGCATTGATGTTTCTGCCTGCTGCGGTACTCATGTAAACCAAATTGGAGAGCTTGGCCTTATTAAACTTACGAAAACAGAAAAGCAGCGCGGCAATACACGCCTCTTTTTTAAATGCGGTATGCGTGCATTAGCTGATTATCAGCAGTCTCAAGAAATCGTAGCAGAACTTAGCAATAAATTCAGCACAAGCCGTGAATTAGTTGTAGAACGCATTAAAAAATTGGAGACTGAACAAAAAGAGCTGCAAAAACAACTAGAAGAATTAAAAAATGAAAATGCAGCTTATTTAGCAAGTGAATTAGAAAGCAAAAAAGAAGGTTCATTTCTGTACCATCACTTTGAAAACCGCACACTAAAAGATGTGCAAGCCTTGACAAAGCAGCTTCTTCAAACACCTGATACGACGCTTCTTTTTTCTTTTTCAAGTGATCAAAAAGTTTTGCTGGCTCACAGCGGCAGTGGGGTCAAATGCGGCGAACTTTATAAAGAGCTGCTTCCACTTTACCATGGAAAAGGCGGCGGCGGACCAAAACAAGCCCAAGCCAGCTTTTCATCTTCTGAAAATATGAACGCATTTATTAGCGCAGTAAAAGAAAAAATAACTGAAGCATAACAAAAAGCCTGTCTTTAAAAAGACAGGCTTTTTCCACTTAATCAGCTTACTAAATAGCCAATTAATAAGCCAATTGATAAAGTAAATCCAAAAAACGTATTTGTTTGCGCGGTTGCTTTCATCGCAATAAGCTCTCCGCGTACAAATGCTTGTACGGCTTGAATTGGCTTAGGTGCACTAAGAAACACTAAGAAAATCCAAGGGCTAATATCGAAGAATACCACTAATGCAACGGTCCAAATATACGCAATGCCAAACAAAGCAGCTAAAAATCTAATCGCATTTTTAGAACCTAATAAAATGGCTAGCGTACGTCGTCCGCCTTTTGTATCTTCTTCTATATCACGAATGTTGTTAGACAAATTAATCGCACCTACTAAAATCGCAATCGGAAGTGATACAAAGATGCTTTCAGACGTTACGGTATTAGTTTGAATAAAAAATGAAATCAATACGAACATGGCGCCCATGCAAAGACCTGAAAATAATTCTCCAAACGGCGTATACGCAATCGGAAGCGGTCCGCCCGTATACAAATAACCAATCGCCATACCTACTAATCCAACTAAAGCAAGCCACCAGCTGCTGTTTGCACATATATATACACCTAAAATAAGAGCAATTCCATAAGAAATCAGTGCTAAATTTAATACCGTTTTCGGTTTCATGCCGTGTCTGACGATGGCTCCTCCGATACCTACAGAGTCTTCTGTATCTAAGCCGCGTTTAAAATCATAGTACTCGTTAAATAAGTTCGTCGCAATTTGAATCCACAAACATGAAAAAAGCATCGCAAGAAACATCCAAACGTTCACATGGCCATAAAACATGGCTAGAACTGTTCCAATTAAAACCGGTACAAACGATGCTGTTAGCGTATGAGGACGGGTTAATTGCCACAAAATCTTCCCTTTACTGTACTGCTCGGCTGCAGCTTTGTTTTCTTTGTTATGACTTGTCATCATCCTCTTCCCTTCTATTACGAACCGTATCTCTATTTAAAAGTGCTGCTTTTAACATAACGAATGATAGCAAACTTACTCTAATACAATACACGTCCGCCCAACAAAAAAATCACGGAACTCTTTAAAATATCAGTTCCACTCTATATGATAATAATTTATTGCTCTTTTTACAAGATGACCGCTTATACATTTCCGATTTTTTTCTACAAAAATCTGCTTTGACGCAGAAATTCATAGGAAAAAGATAAAAAGCCTATCCGAAAAATAAGGTTGAGACATAAAGAAATGAATCCAATCTAAAGACGAGTAAATGGGATGCATGAGCTGAACCGCTTGTTACACCGCAGTTGATTTCCATGCAAGGCTTCGCTTTCCGCGGGCGGCCGCTGAGCCTCCTCGCCACTTATGCTTTTCCCGCACGAGCCTTAGCCTTGCCCTCCAATCAACTGCTAGAAGAAACGAAACAGATGAAACCTACGTTCACCATAATAAAAAAACGAATCACTAATCAAACATGTTGATCAATGGTTCGTTTTTCACTTCGGCTAAAATACTTTTGTCCCAGCCTCTTCCTTCAACTAACATACGTTTATACAAGCCTCTTTTTTATCACTACATCTTATTAATTAAAATCGTCGTCTCCATACCTTCTGCGGAATCTTTTATGAAAACACGAATCGCATATCGCATGATCATGATTCCAAGGAAGGTCTTTAGAACACGCACTACATGTTCTTTTAAATTTTTTCATATCTTTTCTTAATACGTTATGGATTTTATCTGTAAGCTCTTCTCGGACACGTTCCCAGTAAATAGCTTCTGGCCTTCTGTCCATTCGATATAGAAATAAAAGATGCAGGCCAATTGCTTTATAAGACAGCTCTAATTTTTCCAGTGAACCTTCTATCATCCGTGGTTCAGGTAACTCTTCTCTGTTAACAATCGCATTCATGCTGGCAACCCACTGCTTTTTCAAGGAGCTTTCTTTTGCTGAAAACGGCAGCTGCAAGTAGCCGTATAAATCAACAATGGGCATTTTCGCCTCAATCAGCGTGTCTTTCACTTCCTCATAAAGCTCACGTTCTTGTGCCAGGTTTGATTTTTGTGTACCTTTTGGATTTTTAAATTTAGCCCACATGTCAAAAAACGTTCCGAGGTCATGATGATATTCTTTAAATCTTCTTAGCATATCTGAAGTAGGCGCAATTGAAAATTTACTGATTTGCTCGTCTGTTGAAAATAACAGTTCTCTCATTTGCTTTGCATCTTTAGCGAATGCAACTTCTCCTACATTATAGAGACCCTTCCTTCCAGCACGACCTGCAATCTGCTTTAACTCTTGAGAAGTCAACAATCTCCTCTTTTGTCCGTCAAACTTCATGTTTTCTAAAAGGACAATTCGTCTAATTGGAAGATTTAACCCCATTCCAATCGCATCTGTAGACACAATGACATTTGTTTCTCTATTAATGAACTGCTCAATTTGTTTTCTTCTCGTTTCAGGCGGCATACTTCCATAAATCACGCTAACTTTGTGACCATCTTTTTCTAGCTTAGCCGCTGTCTGGAGCACTTTCTTACGCGAGAAAACAATTAAAGCATCTGCGGGTTTTACTTGTTCAATTTTGAACCTTCGAAGATCTACTTTTAAAGGTATATCTCTTTCGTACTCATGAATTTCTGAGATCACACCGTCTAACATCTCTTCTAACATACTTCGAATACTTAAACTCCCGATAACATGAACTTGTTTGGCATTGGCTCGAGTGATGGCTTTATACCATGAAAATCCTCGGTCTCTGTCTTGAATCATTTGTGCTTCATCAATTACGGTTACATCGCCATGTTCTAATTCACTAAACATCTCTACGGTACCGGCCATATGCTGAGCGTCTTCAACAATCTTTTCTTCTTCACCTGTTTTTAACGAACAAGGGACTCTGTCTTTGTTCAGCTTTTCAAAAACTTCTAAAGCTAACAGGCGAAGCGGCGCTAAGTAACTACCCGAAGCAGCTTTTTTTAATGATTTTAATGCCGTATACGTTTTTCCTGTGTTTGTATCACCGAGATGAAGGATGTATTCCGTTTCTTTTCTTGGGTCCATTTCGTATTCTGCACCAAAAATATAATTTAACTGTCGCTGTTCTTCTTCGATAAGCTTTTTCTTTTCCTCACGTTCACGTTCTTGTTGTAATCGTCTTTCTTCCAGTTGCTGTTGATATCTCTCTTGATGCTCTTCAATCGTCAAGTTGTGATCTGAAATTTCTAGTACATCAGAAAGCTTTTCTTCTACAAGCATTTTTTTATATTCATAGACCAAATCCGATAAATCACTTCTAAGTGCTTTTATAATATCCATTCGTGTTACCGAAGCATTTGTATAACATTTATATTCTTCTTTAAATGAAGCAGGAAGGTCATCCATAATCATAGTTGGAATAATTTCATAAATCTTATCGGTGATAAATACCTCGTATACATCTTCATACGTTTCAAACAAGATAATCGTTGAATATCTGTCTAATTCTGAGCTTACGCCGCCGGTGAGCTCTTGAAAAAAGTCATTAACCGTTTCATAATCATGACGTGTTAAATCGCCGTTTGCTATTAATTCATCTTCAAGCTCAGTATGCGGCGCATAGTTTTCAATATACTTTGAGTTTGTTTTAATGTCTTTTGACAGCTGATGGGAAAGCTGTTCTCTTATATGTAGGTAATACAGCCCTTTGTTTACTTCCAAAATAGGAGCTGCTTCTAAGTTTAACTGTAATTGATATCTAGCTTTTCGATCATTAATACTTTGCTGTCGTTCCTTCTCTTTTCTTTCTTCTTCTTTTTCGGCAAATTCAGCTCTTGCTTCTCCGTATAGAGATAGCCACTCCGCTTTATTGCCCTTTCCGTATTGCTCTTCTAGCCAAGAAAAAGCATTAAACTCTATACCTTTTCTCGTTTCTTTAGCAAATAACTTATCTATAGCTTGAGGTTTATACCCTTTCACCTCGAAGCCTTTCTCTGTTAAATATGACTTTCTGCTTTTTTTAGATACAGAAGAAACAACTGCTTTTCTCCACGTAGTCCCCCAGGCCTTTTTAATAAAAGAGTGTCTGTCTGTTAAATAAGTCTCAAAATCCGGACATTCGTCTTGTTCACCTATTACGTTTTTTATATCCTTTAGTAATGTATGTTTAGTTTTTTCAATGGCACTGCTTTGAATAGTCTCTAATTCGAGCATAAAATTCTCCTTTGGAAAGTTTTCCTACATTTATTATAGGAAAGACCCCTGACAGAATCAAATACATGTTATTACTTTATTTTTAGCTAGATCAAGAACCTCTCTTCTTCCTGCTTTTGCTTATTTCTTAGCTATTTTTAACACAAAAAGCTCCTTTAAATAGGAGCTTTTTGATTATTTTTGATAATTCAGTCTATTTAAAATTATATTAAGCATTTCTGTCGATTCCCTTTGAGTAAGGGATTGAGAGCTGCGAAAGTTTGGTTAACAATACATGCAAAACACCTGTAAATAAAAAAGCTAAGATTGTTGCGCCTGTGGCTAGCGGGTGAACGTACGTAAAATAGTAGGCAAATACAGCCCCCACTATGTAAGATACATACACACGAAGGTTAAAGCCTTTTGTATACCAGTATAGTTTATTTTCTTTTTCTAAAATAGCTGAAACGTCATAGTGTTTTCGGCAAATGATATAATAATCAACAAGAACAATCGCAATAATAGGAATAAATAATACGCCGATCATAAGCAGAAAGCTTTGAAAATTTGTCATTAACCACTCTTTTAATAAAGAGCCTAGAACTGTGACAACTCCCATGGTTAGTGCCGGTATCCAGAACCTCTGCTTTGGAAAAATAGATAAATAAGACATTGTCGCGCTATACAATACCATTACGTTGGTTGACAGCACCGATAAAAAAATTACGATGGCAGCTACTAACCCTAACAGCGGGCTATATGCACCAATTAAATTTACCGGGTCATACGTTTGCGTCATATTTCCGAGAATTGAAAAGCCAGAAACCGTTGCCCCTAACCCCATCGCAATTAGAGTTGCGACGTTATACCCTAAATAAGTTCCCGCAATGCCCGTTTTTTCAGATTTACAGTTTCGGTTATAATCGCAAACAATGGGAATCCACGTAAAAGCTGTAGCTACGACAATATCAAAAGCTAACATTCCTGTAATACCAGGATTTTCGCTTGCTTTCATTTGAATTAATTTTGCTGCATCAAATTCGATAAACAAATAGCTAAACACAACGGTTGCTAAAATGACCATAAGCGTAGCTACTAATTTTTCCGTTGCTTCAATGCCTTTATGTCCGTATATAGAAATAGCTACTACCAACACTTGAGTAAGAATTGTAAATAGATTGATATTGCTGTAACCTGTCAAAAAGGTAACGGCATGATTTAAACTTAGCCCTGCCATGTAGGCTTGAATCCAGGCCCAGCCGATTAATGTAATAAGATTAACAGCAGCAGGAAGCATAGCTCCTCTTTGCCCAAAAGCTGGTCTCATCAAAACCATGGTTGGAAGACCGGTTCGAGTTCCGATATTCCCCATCAACACGAGCGGTATGGCACCAACTAAAGAGCCAAGCACAATAATAAATAATGCCTTTAAAAAGGTCATATCGGGTACAAACAGCATTCCGGTAAAAACGGTCGTTACTACCACATTGGCTCCTATCCACATGGAAAATGTAGAGAAGAAGCCCATACTTCTTTTATTCATTGCAATCGGCTGCACATCATCATGGGCGAGACCACTTTTTGTTGTCATTCCTTTTCCACCTTTCACTTTTATTGATACCAATTGGCTCGAGCTAGCTTGGAATTTGTATTCACATGTTTTGTTTCAGTAAAAGCAGCTAATCCTGATGGACCTAACTCCCGCCCAATGCCGCTTTCTTTAAAACCGCCCCACGCCGTTTCAATATGAGGCGTATGGTAGCCGTTGATCCAAATCGTTCCCGCTTGAAGATGTTCAGCAACTCGCTCTGCTTTCATTAAATCATTCGTTAAAATTCCTGCAGCTAAACCAAATCTCGTGCCGTTGGCAAGTACTATGGCTTCTTCTTCACTTGAAAAAGATTGAACGGTAATGACGGGACCGAATATTTCTTCTTGTACGACTTTCATATGCTGCTCCACATCGACGAGCACAGCCGGCTTTATATAGTTTCCACCTTCGCAGTCAATTAACGTTCCTCCTGTTAATAAATTCGCTCCTTCTTCTTGACCTAACTTGATAAAATCCTGTATTTTGTTCAGATGCTCCGTGCTAATAACCGGACCCATCTCCGTTTCTTCTCTTAAGGGGTTACCAATTTTTATAGCAGCAACAGCCTCCATAAGAGCAGAAAGAAACGGCTTATAAATAGCTTCATCTACGAGTATACGCGATGAAGCTACACACACTTGTCCTTGGTTAAAAAATGAGCCAAATATTGTCCAGTCTACTGCAATATCAATTTCACTGTCTTCAAAAATAAGAAGCGGAGATTTCCCTCCCAGTTCAAGAGAAACTCTTTTCATCTCTTTTGCGCACTGCTGATAAATACGTTTGCCTGTTTCTGATCCTCCTGTAAAAGAGACTTTAGCTACGTCTTTGTGTTCAACCAGCGCACTTCCCACTTCACCGTCTCCTGTAAGTAAATTAAACACACCTTCTGGTATACCAGCTTTTTCACATAATGAAGCTAACTTTAAAAAAGAAAGTGGCGTTAATTCTGAAGGCTTAAACACCACCGTGTTTCCAGCTGCTAAGGCAGGAGCCAGCTTCCACATGCCAAGCAGCAAAGGGAAATTCCAAGGAACGATTAGCGCGCATACGCCGATAGGTTCTTGAATGATTTTACTGTTTGTATCGTCGAACATGTCCTTTGTCCACGGCTGATTTTCTTCTATTAAATTTGCGTAATATCTTAAACAATTAATCGTATCTTCAATATCTAACTGCGCTTCTTTTATCGGTTTGCCAGTATTTAATGTTTCTGTTTCAGCGAATATATTCGCTTCATTTTCTAATAGATTTGCTAGTTTCGTAAGCACCTCTACACGCAGTGACTTATTTTTCTTCCATTCACTCTGTTCAAAAGCCTGTTTCGCTTTACCTACCGCTTCCTCTACTTGTTGAAGCGACGAATCAAACACTTCCGCTATGATCTTATTGGTCGCTGGATTGAATATTTCTCTTTTACATGGTTTTGCTCGCTTTTTATCTACTGTTACATTTACTTGCTCGTTCATAGTCAAACACTCCCTATAGAGAACTCTTATATAAAAGTGGGAAGATAATAGTACCTTCCCACTTTTACTGTCTTCTTTATATTCAGTCGCGTGCTTTTACTAACAGCGCTTCTTCTTCTTTTGCTTTTTTTCTTAACGCAATAAGCGTGATAAATTCATAAACAATATTAGCGGCCGCTGCTGCTGTAATTTGTCCATGGTCATAAGCTGGCAGTACTTCTACTAAATCAAACCCGACAAAATTAATATTTGTTAACCCACGAACGAATTGAAGCGCATCGTCAATACTTGCACCCGATACTTCAGGCGTTCCTGTTCCCGGCGCGTAAACTGGATCTAAAAAGTCAATGTCAAACGATAAAAATACGGGTCCTTCTCCTACACGCTCATGAATAATTTCTAGCATTTTTTCAACGCCCAGTTTTTTATATTCATTTGTCGTATACAGAGCTAGACCTAAGTTCTTTGCATCTTCTAAATCTTCAATTCCGTACAGACCGCCTCGCATACCGATTTGAATCGAACGCGACACGTTAATTAGCCCTTCTTCAATTGCTCGTCTAAATACCGTACCGTGATTGTATTTTTGTTCAAAATAGCTATCCCACGTATCAGAATGAGCATCAAACTGTAAAAGCGCTACCGGCCCGTGCTTTTTCGCGATGGCACGAAGTTCGCCGAGCGTCATCGAATGATCACCGCCTAGTGAAATAGGAATAATTCCTTCATTCACAACCGGCGTTAACCCTTCTTCAATTTTTTTATATGTTTCTAAAATATATCCCGGAACAACTGACAAATCGCCGTAGTCAACGCCTGAAATGTAATCAAAAATATTAATCTTTTGTTCTGGGTTATACGGGCGAAGCAAAATGGAGAAATCTCGAATAGCTTCCGGTCCAAAACGTGCTCCTGTTCGAAAAGATTGACCTGAATCAAACGGAATACCCGTGACAATAAAATCCATTTCCGAATTTACTTGTTCTACATACGGAAGTCTCATAAATGTTCGAGGTCCGCAAAAACGCGGAGATTCAAATGAATTTTTCGGCTGATATTTTGGCATGATTTATTCCTCCTAATGGGTTTCATTCATTAGCGCCGTGTCAACATGTTAGATACTGACGCTTTTTATTTAGATACTTTTTATTAATGCAAAATGCATGCCAATTTTTATCGTCTTATTTCGTGCAATTATGGACGATTTTTAATTCATAATAGAATCAAAACAAAAAAACTGATTCAGTACGGAATCAGTTAATTCATTTTGAATTAAATTTTCTTTATTTAATATTGTACTTTCGTAAACGTCTTACAACCGTAGGCTGACTAATTCCTAATGCATTTGCCATTTCATACGTTGTTTGACACTGTCGATAAGCACGAATCAGCCAGTTTTTCTCCACTTCTGCAAGTGCTTGCTGAAGGGTCATTCCCTGAGAGGTTAACGTATCAAGAGTCTCCCATTCTTCTTTATCACTTTTGATCTTTTCTGTATAAAACGGCAGGTCTTTAGGCGAGATGCTGTTTTCATCCGTTGTTAACACAAGGCGTTCAATTGTATTTTCTAGCTCGCGCACATTTCCGGGCCACGGATGTTCAACCAATATATCTAATGCTTCTGCATGAAAAAATTTCTTCATTTTATATTTTTCATTTTGTTTATGTAACACATGATAAAGCAGTGCCGCGATGTCTTCTTTTCGCTCGCGAAGCGGAGGAATAGTAATCGGAATAACGTGTAACCGATAAAATAAATCTTCGCGAAATGTTCCTTTTTTGACCATTTCCTCAAGCGGCTGATTTGTTGCTACAATCAGCCTGAAGTTTACGTATTTGGCTCGTTCACTTCCAATTTTGGTGACTGTTTTTTCTTGCAGCACTTTTAACAGCTTCACTTGCATATCAAGAGGCAGCTCTCCTATTTCATCTAAAAAAAGCGTGCCGTTATGAGCTAATTCAACCTTTCCTATTTTCCCTTTTGTACTTGCACCTGTAAAAGATCCTGCTTCGTATCCAAACATTTCAGATTCAAACAAACTAGCTGGAATGGCTCCGCAGTTGATTTCAATAAACGGCTCTTCTTTTCGTTCACTTCCATAATGTAAAGCACGCGCAAAAGCCGTTTTACCAACACCCGATTCACCTAGCAACACAACCGTTGCATCGCTGTCTGCCACGCGATTAATAATGGACCATACCTTTTTCATCGCTTGACTTCGTATGACCATCTCATTTGACTGCTGTTCCCGAAGCTCTTCCATTTCTAGCTGATATGTTTTCATTTTCACTTCGAGCTGCTGATAATCTTCTTTTAAGCGCTGAAGCTCTGTTAAATCATGTGAAAAGCTAATTACTCTTTTCATACACTGATATTCATCATACACGGGAATACCGGTTGCCATTACAACTTTACCCGTTTCTGTTTTTTGCATCAGCTGTACTTCTTTCTTTTTCTTTAACACTTCAATCGTAACGGAAGGTGAAAATATCCCGCGGTCTTGCAATTCGTATACTGTTTGTCCGACCAACTCTGGCACGTCATACCCGTATATATCACGGCAGTTTTGACTCGCTCGTAAAATACACCCTTTTTCATCAGTGATAACGATATTGTCGTTAGAAGCATGCAAAATAGCTTCAAGCTCTCGTTCAATCATCTCAGTGCAGTACTCCTTTTTATTTAATCTGATTTTTCAAATATTTATATCTTCTATTTTATCAGTAAACTCCCTTATTCAACATAAAAAAGCTCCTTAAATAGGAGCTTTTTGTTTAAGACAGCTGCTTCATTTTTTGTTTAAACAGCGCTACTTTAATCATAAAATAGGTAATGTTTTCAGGTAATTCTTCTTTGATTGGTTTTAACTTTTCATCGCCTACTGAGAAAGCAGCTTCTAAAATAAGCTGTTCGTCCTCCTCTGAAAGAAAAGGTGACCAGTCAATTTCTTTTTCTTCTTCTGCGCATTTAAACAAATGATTTTCAATGGTAATGCGGCTCAATTCACGTTCTGCAGCAATTTCATCTAACGATTTTCCTTGCTGAAATAGCTCATACGTCATTAAGTGAGAGCCTTCTTTTGATGAAGCTCTTGCTTTTTTCGGAGCAGGGGAAGATACTTCTCGCTTTCGATCTGGATGTTTCTCACAAAACTGTTTGATTTCAGTCGTGAATCGTTCTCCGTATCGCTCTTGTTTTTGTTCTCCGACTCCTTTTACAGTGGCGAACTGTTCAAGAGTTACCGGAAGTTTTGCGCACATATCATGAAGAGTATCGTCTGAGAAAATAACAAAAGGAGGCACGCCCGCTTCGTCTGCCAGCTGCTTTCGAACGGAACGCAAATGAGCAAACAGCTCGTCGTCTTGGACAATTTGCTTCACTTCCATTTGTTCTTTTCTCATCACTTTTTCCGTGCCGAGAAGCACACCTTTTCCTTTCGCTGCTACTGATAAAGTAGGAAATGATCCTTGTCCTACTAAAATAAACTGCTCTGAAATCAAATACTCAATAAAATCGCTCACTTCTTTAGCCGACCGGTCGCTCATGACGCCGTACGTTTTCAGCTTGTCAAAACCAAAATCAACTACTTTTTTATTTCGTGAACCCGTTAATACTTGAGCAATCATCATTTTACCGAAACGTTCGCCCATACGAATCATACAAGATAATACTTTTTGCGTATCGACCGTTACGTCTATTTCCACACGATCATCCGTACAGTTGCTGCAGCGGCCGCACTCATGCGCTTCACTTTCTCCAAAATAATGAAGAATATACGCTTGCAAGCAGCCTTCTGTATGACAGTAGTTCACCATATTTTGCAGCTTTTCAAGATCTTGAATCTGCTTTTTAGGATTTGACGTTGACTGTTCAATCAAAAAGCGCTGCACGCGAATATCTTGAGGAGAATAAAGGACGATACACTCACTTGGAAGTCCGTCACGACCAGCACGTCCTGCTTCTTGATAATAGCTTTCCATATTTTTCGGAAGCTGATAGTGAAGAACAAAGCGAATATTTGATTTGTCAATCCCCATTCCGAAGGCAGAGGTAGCCACCATCACCTGCACATCATCTTGCAGAAAGCGGTTCTGCTCTTCGTCACGGCTGTTCCCATTCATACCAGCATGGTATTTTGATACATTAACTCCTGACTTTTGTAATCTAGCATGAAGCTCTTCAACATCTTTACGCGTAGCGGCATAAATGATTCCTGCTTCTTGGTCATTTTTACGGATATACTGCTCGATATAGCTGATTCGATCCTGGCCTTTTACCACAGCGAACGATAAATTTTCACGTTCAAATCCCGTCATCACCGTGTACTCTTCATTAATATGAAGAGCTCGACAAATATCTTCACGCACTTGAGGCGTCGCCGTAGCCGTCAGCCCCATCACAATCGGAGCGTTAGACAGCTTGCTGATCAGTTCGTTGATGCGTAAGTAACTCGGTCTAAAATCATGACCCCACTGTGAAATACAGTGCGCTTCATCTACCGCTACAAGCGGGATAGGAAGCATTTGAAGCTGCTCTAAAAACTGCGGAGACTCCAGTCGTTCCGGCGCTACATAAAGCAACTTATATTCGCCAAGTGCGACTTCTTCTAAGCGCTGCTGTACCTCCGTGTGAGTCAGCGAGCTGTTAATATACGTGGCCGGAATACCAGCTGCATTCAGCGTGTCCACTTGGTCTTTCATCAAGGAAATCAACGGAGAAATCACCAGTGTTGTACCTTCTAATAATAATGAAGGAATTTGATAACAAAGTGATTTTCCTCCTCCTGTTGGCATAATACAAGCGGTATTGTGCCCTTCTAAAACATAACGAATCGACTCTTCCTGTCCTTTTCGAAACGAATCATAGCCAAAATAGGACTGTAAATGTGTTAAAGCTTGTTCAAACTGCAAAATAGCGTCCTCCTTTAAAATAAGTAGAAATAGTAGTTGAGGGATCTATCGGAAGGAATTAAAACGTAGGGTTTTATTTTACCAAATCTTAAAAGAAGTTGCACAGAATTCGTTGATTTAAGGTTATAGCAAAAATGATAAGCGAAAAGCCCTCAATTTATAACTCTCTTTCCTATTACAAACAGTTTACAAACAGTCTTTTTATGTATGTCAGGACTCCTTTCCTAAAAATCTTTCCCCATTCCATTCTTTTTTCCTGTATACTTAAGAATAGGAAAGAGGTGCTTATCACGAGACATCCTGTAGAAACGATTTATTATTTAGAAAATCCACAGCGTAATATTTCAACATATGCTTCCACAACTCAGTTAACGGTTGAGTCTGTTGTGAAAGATGTGTTTGGTGTTGCTTGCGTAGCAGATATTAAAATTATGCTCCAATATAATAAAGAATTCCGCAAAAGTATTAGTCAATTACACAATGCAATGGACGATGATCTTACGTTAGAAATGGTTTTTCGAGTTGCTTCAAAAGAAGATTTGCTTCGATTTAAAAAAAATTTACTTGAAAGTAGTTTAGATGACGCAGAAACGTCAATAGACTGTCCATTCAGCGCAACCATTCAATTACAAGATGGTCGATATACATGGAACGAGTCTACTTCTGTTTATGAAAAACAAAAAGAACGTCTTTCATCTTAAATTTCTCATGTATGCAAAAAGCCTGGATCTTAGCTGTTTAAGATCCAGGCTTTTTGCAGTTTGTACTGTACCTTAAAAGGTCAAAAAAAAAAAAAAAACGATGCAGGAAAAAGGCTAACTAAAGCTTCTTCCCGCTTATCCTTCACCAGATTCTCCTTAAAAATAAAATCGTTTTTCCTTGTTCTTCTATATTAGGCTTTTTAACTCAATTTCATAAAATAGGTTTTATCTCTTCCAATAACGTGTATACACAAAACAAGGAGATAAGTTACTTAAGCTTCTCTTCATTACTCAACGTATTCAAGAAAGTTGGCTATCATACAAGGAGGTTTTTTGAAATGGTAAATGTAAAAGTAGTTGAAAATGGCGTACAGGCAAAAGATACAATTGAACAATTTTTGCGTGAAGGATTTACAAAAGACGAAGTTTATTTACTTGCACACCATCAAGATCGCTCCGAGGATTTAACAGCTGCAACAAATACAAACAACATCGGTCTTTCTGAACAAGGTGTTTTTGATGCGATTGCGAATGTATTTCGTTCTCGAGGAGACGAGCTTCGTGCCAAGATGCGTTCATTAGGATTATCACAGCCGGAAGCTGAACGCTATGAAGAAGAATTAGATCACGGTAAAGTCATCGTCGTTGCATCAAAAGTTGCTTAATCTAAAAGCCCTACAGCAGGGCTTTTTTATTTTTGTCTTCCTCCCTTTTACCCTTTCATTAAAGAAGTCATTCATACATATGATTATGAAGATAAGAGCTACTGTGAGGAGTGATATATTGATTATAGGAATTGAGTACACAAAACGTGTGAAAAATGGATTAGTCGTTAAAAATATTCCTTACAAGATACACGATAAACCCTGTGATGAAGGCTGCTGTAAAAACGATAAAACGATAGGCGTCAGAGACAAATTAAGGGTTAATTGGCTGTTGAATGTTTTTATGCCTAGCAAAAATATAACGGTATTTGATTATAAATATTGGTCAGAGGATTTAACTTCTTTATGGAGAGAGCATCGGAGAAAAACGATATAACACATCTGATAAAAAAATCTCCTTAATGAGCAAGGAGATTTTTTTCTATTTACTTCATGTTCTAGCCCTAACATATTTAGTACGCATTGCCGCAATTTTTATACCTTTAGATGTGGTGACAGTAAATGTACTGTCATCATTATAAATGGCTGCGTGAGATGCTTTTTCTTCCACTCATCATAATCAATTTTATATGTAGCATTTCTTAGCTGTGTTTATCCTTTTCTGCTGAAGGTAATAATGGAGATGGATAAACTATATAAAGGGTGAAAAGTTATGATTAACGTCATTGAGACACTACTTGATTATATAAAGAACTTTTCTACAGATGATTCGCCCCCTCCCCCACATATTGGTGAGGCTATGGGATGCTGGTTATATTTCACTGCTTTAGCGGAAGAAGTACCTGCCTTAGAAACCTGTCTTAATACAACAACCAACAGTGAACTGCTTAAGCTTATTCAAGACTCAAAAAACCTGGCTGAATCTCAGATTGATACCCTAAAGAAATTAATGGTTAAAGAAGGAATCCTGCTTCCTGAAATACCGGCTACCAATCCCAAATCCGACCCTAACAGCATTCCATTAGGAGCAAAAGCAACGGATTCTGAAATCGCTAACTTAATATCTGTAAAAGTTGCCTCTAATATCGTCATGTGCAGCACAAATATGGGACAGTCTATTAGAACCGATATTGGATTGATGTGGCTAAAATTCCACACTGAAAAGGTCATATTAGGATCAAAAGTGAAAAGTCTGATGCAGCAAAAAGGCTGGCTTAAAATTCCACCTTATTATTATTCACCTGGAGCACCTCATAACTAACTGAAGTGTTTTAAGGTAAGCAGCATAGATAACCTTACATCTAACACATTTAACGAGGTGCTTGAATATGGATTTCCCTACAATTCATACAAATTTTTGGGACGCAGTCATTGGCGTTCCTATCGTATTAATCGTGACGCAGCTGATCAAATGGCTTTTCCATCCTAAAAAGCAATATGTTCCGACTATTGCTTTAGCTGTTGGCGTGCTTTTTTCAGTATTTATCAGTCATCCTCATCATATTATTGCCGGCTTGTTTATGGGATATTTTTATGGATACGCTGCAATTGGCAGCTATGCCGGTCTTAAAACAACGTGGAGAACGATTAGAAAAGATACGTCTCCTTATTCATCAGACTAAAAATCAGCGAAATATTCGCTGGTTTTTAGTCTTCACTACTTATTTCTTCTGCCCCTAGCTCTTTGGCTAAGTGAACAACCGATTGATTGATTTTCCATACGTAATAAATGTTATGCAGCAGCTGAAGATGCTGTAAATTTCTTGATTGAACGGACGTATCAAAATAATCTAAAGATTGTTCAATCTTTTGTCTTACATCTTCAAGCGTGTATACATACGTTCCTCTTTCTCCTCGTAACGCTTTTTCAAGCTGAGTGAAGTTGCTTGCTACTTTCTCTTCCACTTCCTTTACTACGCCATGAAATTCTGCTTCCTTATAAAAAGCCCCGTTTCTAGTAGAAGAAGCTACCAAATGCTTGGCGTAATAATTAATGGCGGTAAAGACGGTCAAAAATTGCTGAAGACGTGAACGGCCAACGAAACCTTTGATAATAGGATCTGAATCGACATGAAGCTGTTTTAGCTTTTTTTCTAATTCCATTCCTTTATCAGCTAAATTGGCCAACGCATACTGCTTCGTAAAACGATGCAAATAAGTGTGAACAAATTCTTTTAAAGCCGCTACGTATTCTACTGAGGTGTCGGTTATTTTATCTCTTGTTCTTTTAGGAAACACAAGAGCAGATACGGCTAAACCAATTCCAACTCCTACAACTGTATCTAATACGCGAGCTAGTAATAAACTCTCTGAAATCCCCCCAAGAAGCATGTCATACATAAAGGCGAGCATCATCGTAATCCAAAAGCTCATAAACGAATACGTAATAGGAAAGAAATAAAAAGCCATAAATACACAGATAAAAAGCAGCGTTATTTCAAGTATCCCGGGTGAGACAAAGCTTGCGACAACAAAGCCAACAGCTGCTCCTAAAAGCGTTCCTACGCTTCGCTGCACGGCTTTTACAAACGTACTTCCTATCGTTTCTGTACCAAGAAGCACTAGATAGCCTGCTAACAGCGCCCAATATTGATGCGATGGAGATAAAAAAGAGCCAAATATTAATGTGGCAACAGCGGTGATGACCGCTTGAATAGACTTTTTCGTAGATGGTTTTAATCCTTTTTCTTCATCATTGTCCTCTTCGCCTTCTTTTTCTTCCGCTTCTTTTTGAGGCTGTTTTTCTTGTTTCACAATTGCTTGCTGCAGCTCATAGGCTTCATCAATCACGTGATTTGATATCGTTTCGATACGGCGGATTAAGTAAAGCCAGTCTTTATACCTTTTATCTTGAGGTTCGAGTTCACTTAATTTTTGGCGCAGCTCTTGCAGATGCTGAGCTGCATCCGTTAAGGAATGAGTAGGATTTTCATTTAATACTTCTGCTTCGCGAATCGATTCCACTAGCTTTAACAGCAGCTGCTGAATGTCAAAATGATTAAATGCTTTTAATTCACTGAGCTTTCGAATCGCCGGGGAATATGTCTGAAGCAGCATAACTGTATCAAATACATAAAGGCGCATCTGTTCAGCTGTTACGCCAGGCCATATGTCGTGGGGATCTGTATTTCCAAGCTCTTCTGATGCTACACGGGCATACTCTGCTAGTTTTTTAATATTGCGGTTATATTGTTTGATTTGAGCCGGTTCAATTTGTTTCTTTTGAATTAACTCAATAATTAAATCAAGCACCAAATTCACTTGAATATGAAATGATTTCATTGAAGACCTCAGCACGTTGGCAGGCCGGTCTTTAAAGATAACAAAATTATAGATAAATGCACAGCAAGCTCCTACTACAACGCCAGCTAACAGCCACGGCAGCTGAGAAAATGTGACGTGTAAAATAGAAGCAAAATAAAACGACATAAATGCTACCATCGACAGGGAAAAATAGCGAATACCAAATTTCTGTAAATAAAAAGACAAAAACACCAACAGAACAAGAAAAATATTTTCTGCTTGTCCATATCGTGATAAAAACGAGCCAATTCCGAGAGAAACGGCGCTGGAAAGTGCTACTAAGCCTGTTGTCACTTTTTTTGCTTTTGTTGTTTCATCATTCACGACCAATATACCCATCAGGCCGATTACACCTGCTAAAATAGCAGCGGTAATTTGTGAGCTTCCCGCTGCTTTTAATACGATCAGCATAATAACGACCGCTGTAATGACGCTGATCGTAGCTTTAGAAGCTGTTTTGAGCCTTTTTCGTCCAGGGTCTGCAGCAACTAAGCGGCTAAACCAATATGAAAAAATAAACACCCTCTCCTTTCTTGCTGTAGAGTTCTTTGTAGAAAGAGTAATATTATTACTTATACCCTTTTTTATTCTTTTCTATCGTATGTAAGCACGTTTTTACACTATAACATTGCGAAGGACTAAAGAGCTAAACAAATGCTTAAAAACACATCTGTTTTCTGTCAGATGTGTTTTTAAGCATTAATCAGTACTTACAATGTAAGTGAAGAAATTTCCCACCCGTTTGTTAACGGGTTTCTTTTTAAAGTAAAAACCATCGTGGTCTTTTGAGCCCCTTTATCTTCGTAATAAATAAGGCAATCTACGGCGATTTTCTCTTTTGTTTTATACTTTTTTGCATGAAATAAGTCCGTTTTATAATAAATAGTGGAGATACTATGCAGTTTTGTCCATAGCTTATGCTCTTGCTTCACGCGCAAAACCGGCTGCATTAAGGCATCGTCATCTTGCTTTAATCCTGTTAAAAACATATTTACGACTTCTGCCGGCTCAGCTTTTAATGCATATTCATCAAGCTTTCCTCCTGCTTTTAATACCATTAACTGATGACCTGGATCCACATTTTGAGACTTGTGAGTCGTACTTCCTGCAAAATGAATGCAAAAATGACCGGGGAACCCATTGTCAAGCGCACCGGCTCCGTGAGGCATTCCGTTCATGGAAGCTGCAAGCATTTGACCTTTAAACGGAATGAGAACAGCTCTTCGGTTCCAGCTCCATTTCCCATTATATAAGTGCTTCATTATTTTTGTATCTTGGCGTGTAAGCGGCTGAACATCTGCATGGTGTGAGCCTGCTCTTCGCTGCACATAAAAGTAAAAACCAGTTTCTACATCGATCACTTTAAATTTTTTCCCCTTTGGCAGTAAGCTTTCTACACGTTTCCACTTTAATACTTTTCCTGTGTCACTTACGGGAAAGTACGTAAGGTTTTCTTCTGCTTTCATCTTTTGGGGATGCACAAAAAAACTAATAAGCATAAAGACTAAAATCATTAATTTTGTCATTGTCTACCCTCATTACCTTGTAGTTTCTCTATGTAATATGCGAAAGTACACATACAATTATAAATAGAAATTTTTACACGCTAAGCTCATGGAAAATAATACAAAAAAGAGCTTGTGAATCTTATACATTAAACGGTTCATTTTATTCATACTAACAGGTGAAAGCGAGGTATATGATATGAATTTCACTTGGATGGTTGGACTTTTAATGCTCATTCAACCTCTTTCTACACAAGACCACCTATCTATTACTCATGACGGTAACCCAATTGAACGGATTGAACGGGACAAAGTGGCCGTGCCTCTTCTTCCTGTACCTATGGTTGATCTTGATCGATACAATCTTCTTCTAAAAGAATTGGATAAAAAAACATATAGAGAGCCCATAAATGCCCGCATTGATAAAAGCGGACAAATTGTTCCTGAGCAAGCGGGTGTCAAACTATATCATAAAGATTTTGCGAAGAAATTTTATACTTATTTTTTTAACGGCGGTACGTCAACATTAGAAATCCCGACGCTTCCTGTTCCGCCTCGCGTGGATAAGGAGCTGCTTGCAACGATTCGAATTAAGCAAATCGGTCATTATCATACGTTATTTAACCCTCATAATAAAAATCGTTCTCACAATATTTCCCTTGCGGCTGAATCACTAGACAGCAGCGTCATATTTCCTGGGGAAGTTTTCTCGTTTAATCAAACCGTCGGAAAAAGAACGGCAGCCAAAGGGTATATGCGTGCGCCAATCATTGTAAAAGGAGAGTATTCTGAAGGAGTTGGAGGAGGAATTTGCCAAGTTTCTTCTACCTTATTTAACGCCGTCGATAACGCTGGCGTAACAATTACGCAGCGTTACTCACATAGCCGCAGTGTTTCCTACGTACCTCCTGGGCGAGATGCTACCGTGAGCTGGTATGGACCTGACTTTCATTTTAAAAATACGTATAGTGATCCTTTGTTGATTCGAGCGCAGGTGCACGGCGGAGTCGTAAGCGTAGCCGTTTATTCTACCGATGCGATTGAATACAAGCCTCGCCGCGTGCCTTGGGCTTCTATTAATCAATTGCAGAAAGAGAAAAAAATTGAATCACATGTTGATACTGAGCCTGCCGATTAATCATCTCTTCCAGCTTTTTATAATGAACATAAAAAAGCCTAAAGGGTATCCTTTAGGCTATTCAGTGATATAATTAGCAGCCGTAGCCGCCACCGTAACCACCGCTATAACAACTACATCCGATAATTACTAATAGAATAAATAATACAACTAATAAAGCGAAACCAGAACCAAATCCACATCCAGCATTAGACATACAAGCACTCCCTTTCAACGTAATTTTCTGTTGCTAAAACAAAGAAGGTTCAAACATGGGGTGTTTCTCATGGATAGGTTATTGTATGTCTGCCTAGACGTTTTGGTTTGCTGTTCTGCTCATTTTTTTAAAATTGGGCTTGTTTTCGTCTTTATAACTCGGAAAATGCAATTCCGTAAAAGTAAAGCTCATTTCCACTCTTCCTTTAAAATCGCGTAATAATATTCATCCCACCATCCTTTTTCAGTTGGAATACATTTTTTAAAATACCCTTCTCTTCTCATCCCAATCTTCTCCATAACACGATAAGAAGACGTATTCTCAGGTTGACAAGTAGCAATAATCCGATGCAGTTTCATTGTGTTAAAGCCATAGTCCACTATTGCTTTTGCCGCTTCTGAAGCATATCCTTTCTGATGATAGAGAGAATTAAATACCCAGCCAATTTCATAAGTATGGTTGCCAAAATAGTTAAAAAAGACGATATGACCAATTAGAATTTTTTTGTTTTTTAATACAACTGGAAAATTTTTAACATTTTCTTTCATATTTTCATTTAAAAATTTCTTCGCATCAGTCTTACTAAAAACACCTTCTGGTATATACTTCATGACATTAGCATCAGATGTATATGCGTAGACATCTTGCCAATCTTCATATTTAAATTTGCGTATTAGTAATCTTTTAGTCTCAATGTTCATGTGGTTCTCCCCTATCTCAAAGCTATCTCTCTATACGCTTGTTTCGATAGTGAAGATATAAAAACCTCTTTGCACCAAGTTACTATTGCTTTTGTTGACGCTTCTTTAAAACAAGATAAAGTGACTCTGCGAAAAAGAAAAACAAAAGAGAAAAAAGGACAAATAATTCGGCCACTTCCATTACACGAAACGGGCTTAAAGCATTGTATAGTGCCTGCAGTACGTTTGTTCCTTGAAAAAGATCAATTCCTACAGAAAGAGCGATCACAGATCCAAATAGCAGCAGGCTAACTCCAATAATTTTCATCATTTTCTCTCCTCACCTAATCATTACTTACCTCATAGGGTCGTCATTTTTATTTACCGTCATGCAAAAGATATTTTGTTAAAAATTACATAATTATACGGTTTTTGGTCAAATTAATAAAAACTATAGTAAGGGTGCTTTCATTTATGCCTTCGTTCTTTAAAAATCAAAAATCTAAAAATAAACTTCAACCTCAGGCAGATCAAACAAACAACGAACAAACAGTGTCTTCTCTTAAGAATCTGCTGTCTGAAAACCTTACCCTCATTAAAGAGAAAACTGGAAACAGCTCAGATATTGTGATTCGTCATTTTAAAATAAGCGTCAATAACAGCTTGGCTGCTGCTATCGTCTACATAGAAGGGATTGTAGATAATCAGGCTATTCAAGATTACTTACTGCAGTCTCTTATGAAAGATAATCAAAAAAACGACCTAAACGATCAAAATGCATTAGAGTTAATTTCCGAAGACATCGTAACAATGGGTAACGTATCGTTTGCAGACAACTGGAATGATTTACTTTCTTCTTTAATGTCCGGTGACAGCCTTCTTATTGTCGACGGCATAAACCGCGTACTCAGCGTGAGTACACAAGGCGGTGAAAAGCGTGCCATTGCAGAATCTACTACTCAAATGGTAGTGCGAGGACCAAAAGGTGCCTTCACTGAGTCTATTGGCACAAACTTAGCCATGGTGCGCCGAATTATTAAAACACCCGACTTATGGCTAGAGTTGATGAAGATTGGCCGGGTAACTAAAACGGATGTCACTCTTATGTATATTCATGGCATCGCAAACGATAAAGTTGTAAAAGAAATTCGAAAGCGATTAAAAAACATTGATATTGATAGTATTTTGGAATCAGGTTATGTTGAGCAGCTAATTGAAGATCAAACGGTCACTCCTTTTCCAACTATTTATAATACAGAAAGACCCGATGTGGTGGCGGGTAACCTTTTGGAAGGAAGAATTGCTATTTTTGTGGATGGAACTCCTTTTGTACTTATCGCTCCAGCTTTGTTCATTCAATTTTTCCAATCGGCTGAAGATTACTACGCACGCTTTGATATTGCGACGTCCATTCGTCTTTTGCGGGTGTTTATGTTTATGATTTCACTTATCGCTCCTGCTATGTATGTGGCGGTTACGACATTTCATCAAGAGATGGTACCCACAACGCTTATTGTAGCTCTTGCGGCACAGCGAGAATCCGTTCCATTTCCCGCGTTCGTGGAAGCTTTTTTTATGGAAGTCACCTTTGAAATTTTGCGTGAAGCAGGGATTCGTTTACCAAAAGCTATCGGCTCTGCTGTATCGATCGTTGGAGCTCTTGTTATTGGGCAAGCAGCGGTCCAAGCAGGGATCGTCTCACCAGCTATGGTTATTATTGTATCGATTACAGCCATTGCTAGCTTTGCCACACCGTCTTTCGATATGGCTATTTCAGCGCGTTTAATTCGTTTTTTATTTATATTAGGAGCGGCTACATTCGGTTTCTATGGCATTATCCTTATTCTTTTAATGGGGGTTGGACACCTGTGCAGCTTACGTTCATTTGGTGTTCCTTACATGACGCCATTAGCACCCTTTATTCCTGTAAGCAATGAAGATACATTGCTTCGGTTACCTTGGTGGACGATGAGAAGAAGACCTAAATTAATTAGTGATAACAAAGTTCGTCAAAGCAAACATCAAAAGCCTGAGCCTCCTTCTTCAAGAGGCATGATTAATCAGGAAATGGAAGAAGATGATCAAAATGAAACGTAAAAGTTTATTTTTACTGGTAATGACCATAATGATGGTATTGCTTACTAGCTGCTGGAGTAAAAAAGAGTTAACGGACCTTTCATTTGTATCGGCAATGGGCATTGATAAAACGAAAGACGGGCGGTATGAGCTTACCTTTCAAATTATTAACCCGGGAAATGTAGCTGGCTTACAAGGGGGCGGCGGTACTCAAAGTCCGCCTGTTACGATCTATTCCGCTTCCGGTGATAATTTAGTTGAAGCAAGCAGACGCGCTTCAGCTAGAATTTCCCGAAGACTTTATTATGCCCATACCAACTTAGTCGTGATCGGAGAAAAACTAGCGCGTGAAGAAGGAATTAACATTCTTATTGATTCTATTGATCGCGATCCTGAGTTTCGAATTACGACTTCCTTAGTAATCGCAAACCAATCAAGTGCTGCTGATTTGGTAAAAGCACTAACGCCTGTCGATAAAATTCCAGCAAACAAAATTATGAAAACGCTGGAGTTCACTCAAAGAAAATGGGGAGAAAACCTAAAGGTTTCCTTTCAAGAAGTGATGAGATCTCTCGAATCTCCCGGAGGAGAAGCGCTAGTATCGGGTTTTCGTTTAGTTGGAAATCCTCAACAAGCAGAAAAATTAGATAATCTCCAGCAAAGCGCACCAGAAGCTACCCTTCGTGCTTCTGGCATTGCTGTTTTTAAAAATGGAAAGTTAATCGACTGGTTGTACAATAGTCCAGCCAGAGGCAGTGTTTGGATCCTTGATAAAATACAAGGAACCGATATTAATGTAGATTGGAAAGGAAAAAAAGAAGCGCTTGCCTATCAAACAGTTCGTCAAAAAACGGATGTATCTGTAAAAATGATAAAAGGAAAACCTTATGCGTCCGTTCATACTCGTGTAGAAGGCGATCTTGGAGAAGTGGAGGTCCCTGTTGATACACGTCAACCTGCTGTAATCAAAAAAATGGAAAAAGCTGCAGGTAAAGAAATAAAAAAAGAATTACAAACGGCTATTAAACAAGCTCAGACAGACAAAGTTGATATCTTTGGATTTGGAGAAGCGCTGGAACGCACGCGCCCCAATCAGTGGGAAAAACTCAAATCAGAATGGGATGACGTTTACTTTCCAAAATTAGATGTAGACGTTACGGTAGAAGCTTATATTCGCCGAACAGGTCTGCGCAATAAATCATTTCTTTCTAGCGTAAAAGAAAAACAACACTAAGACAAGGAGGTACTGGGTATATGGAAAAAGCAAAAATTAGCGCCACTCAATTATTTATTCTCATGGTTTTATTTGAACTGGGAAGCGCTCTATTAGTCCCTCTTGCAATGGGAGCGAAACAAGATGCGTGGCTAGCTATTTTAATTGGAATGCTGTGCAGCTTTTTTTCTTCTTAATCTATCATAAACTCTATTCCTACTATCCGGACCTCCTGCCTACAGAGTATATGCAGAAAATTTTAGGTAAGGTACTGGGAACACTTCTTGCCTTCATATATATTGTGTATTTTTTATACGATGCATCGCGAGTTCTGAGAGATTTCGGAGAGATGCTTCTTACTTTTGCTTATCCGGATACGCCTTTATTTATTGCCAATGCTTTATTGATGCTGGTCATTATCTATATAACCCGAAAAGGAATTGAAGCAATAGCGAGGTCAGGAGAGCTTCTGTTTATTTTTATGTATTTTCTGGCTATTGCAGGCTTCATCTTAATTATTAGCTCAGGATTAATTGATTTTAAGAACTTACAGCCGGTATTAAAAGAAGGAATACTTCCTGTTGCCAAAGTTGCTTTAACCGAAACGCTGTATTTCCCTTTCACAGAAGCTATTGTATTTACCATGCTTCTGCCTTATTTAAGCAACCCTAAAAAAGCAAATGTCACCATGCTATGCGCAACGGGATTAAGCGGAATTAATCTAATTATTACGATGATCATTAACATTAGCGTGCTTGGAGTTGATTTGACGACAAGATCACAGTTCCCTCTTCTGAGTACTGTCCAAACAATCCAAGTAGCTGATTTTTTAGAGCGTCTAGATGTATTTTTTATGTTCGCTATGGTTATTGGGATTTATTTTAAAGTTAGCATCTTGTTTTATGCTTCTATAATAAGTACAGCTACTTTATTTAAAATTAAATCTCCTTCACGTCTGGCATATCCTTTAGGCATCATTGTGTTGTTTTTGTCGATTACGATCGCTAGTAATTTTCAAGAGCATCTTTATGAAGGATTGCACGTAGCAAGATTGCTTTTACATATGCCACTTTTTGCTGTCGTACCTATACTGCTTCTGCTTATCGCATTTTTTAAGAATAGGAAGCGGCAGCAGAGACAATAACAATAAATTTGCAGTTAGTGAGGTGATTTTCGTGTATATATGGTTTTATGATCATTTTGTTAATACCATCTTATTTCCGCTTACTTGTATCATACTAGTGTGCCTATCATTAGGACTGTATGCATACGTTAAGCTGAAAAAACTAAAAAATTGATACTAGATGGCTATTTCTCTCATTCAAAACAAGAAAGATACAACGAGATAAAAAGCAACTGTTATTCCTGCTGCAATTAAAGCTGGTTTTAATTTATACTTAGCATATTCAATAACAGATAAATCTAATATTTTGGCGATGGTATTCGTATCGTCGCTTAAAGGTGAAGAAAACGCTCCAAATGAACCGCTCGCAAATACCGCACCGATAATCAACGGTAAAGAAAGGTCTGCAGAACTTGCAAGCGATACGCCAAGCGGCATTAAAATCCCCCACGTCCCCCAAGCAGACCCGATAAAGTAAGAAATAGCAGCTCCAAACACAAACATAAAAGGAGTGACAAACATTTGAGGAATCCACTTAGAATGTGCCGTCACGAAATTCGAAAAACCCAAGTCTTCTGTAACAGCGGATAATCCCCATACTACCGATAACAACAGAATAACGGACATTAAGTCATTGCCTCCTGTGATAAAACCATTAAGCAAATTCTGTAATGTAAAGCGCTGAAATAAGAAAAAAATGAGGGTAATTAACGTAGTCATAATCAAAGCTACTACCATCGCTTCTAGTACGTCTGCTTTAATAAATGCTTCAAAAAAGGTGTGACTTTTATGATGTCCACTCCACCATGTTAAAAGTAAGGTGAGTGAGATCACGACAAGTAAAGGCACTAAGAGATTCCAAGGCTTAGAAGGCAAATCCTTCGATACGCAAGGATGACAATCATGCCAATCTTTTTCGTCTTCTTCCTCAAGCTTCATAGGAGCCGTAGATGTTGAATGATGAAAAAAGCTTAAATAAATCCCTACTAAAATAATTACAATCGAAAAGAAGTTATAAGGAATACTTTGAATGAACAAAGAATAAGCGTCTTGTTTTATGCCTTGATGATCAATCGCCATTTGAATGATTGATACCATATATCCTACAAATGCCGTTGCCACAGGAATTAAGACGATAACAGGAGTAGCAGTTGTTTCAATAACAAAACCTAGCTCTGCTGTCGTCATTTTCACTTTTTTCAGCAGCGCTCTCATGATGGGCGCGATCGTAACAAAACGAAATGTCGGAGCACTGAATGTCCCAATGGTTGAAACATAGGTTAAAATAAGGGCTTTTTTTCTTGTATCAATTCTTTCTGCAGCAGTTTCCACAAACCCCTTAACTCCTCCAGCCATCTTAATCATTCCGATAAGCCCTGAAAACGCGTATAAAAAGACGACGATTTCTATATTACTTTTATTTCTAAGAGCTTGTACAACGTAGTGAAGTAGCTTTTCAACACCTCCAATAATCGAATGATCAATCAAATAAGCGCCTACTAATAAGCCCAAAAACAACCCTGGCAGCACTTGTTTGGTGAAAATAGCTATTGGAATAACAATTAAAAACGGTATAATGGAAAACCAACTAGATTCCATAGGACTCTCCCCTATCTTAAAAACCATATTAGATGTCTTCACGTATCGTTCATTAGCTTTTAATGTAACCCCAATATTATGTGTATATTCACGAAAACAACACGTATAAGCAGTACTGCTTTAATAAAATATTTCTGATTAAAAACAGCATAATAAAACTCTTTATTTCTACAACAAAAAAAGCAGTTTGCACATGCAAACTGCTTTTGAAAAGAAGCGGAAGACGAGGTTCGAACTCGCGACCCCCACCTTGGCAAGGTGGTGTTCTACCACTGAACTACTTCCGCGCATATATGAAAGTAAAGATGCGGGTGAAGGGACTTGAACCCCCACGTCATAAGACACTAGATCCTAAGTCTAGCGCGTCTGCCAATTCCGCCACACCCGCGTGTGAACTAAAAGATAACTTCAAAATGGCAGGGGCAGTAGGAATTGAACCCACACTGACGGTTTTGGAGACCGTAGTTCTACCTTTAAACTATGCCCCTAGAAATGATTTCTTCAAAAGAACCTCGTTTATTAACGACGCTATATCATAATAAAACATATATGGAATTTCGTCAATAGGTCTTTTGATAAATCATAACTAGTACTAGCAGTTTCAAAAAAACTGTGAGGCATATCACAGCTTTTTACACATTCCCTTCACCAGCTGCAGTCTTCTTTAATCTCCGCTATTTGTTTTTAGAGACTCTACTGTAACACAGTACTATACAAAATGTCTCCAAAATCGCGTAAAGACCGAAAGAATATGTAGAAGTGCAGATTTTACAGGAGGCGCGTTTTTTTGAGAATCCGTATTAAAATCCACAGGTTCTCCCTCATTTCCCACAAGCATACTGTGAGAAATTTTAGTTTCAATAGCTCCTGTTAACTCGGCTGCAAATTCTTTACTATCTATCATAACCATGGATTCAGTATTTAAAAATGCAGAGCGGGAATCTAAGTTAAAAGAACCAACTGCACTTAAACGCTGATCATAAACAACAGATTTCCCGTGAATTGAATAGGGCTTTTGATATTCATAAAGCTTTGAACCAGCTTTTATGACGTGATTCTTCACTCCCAAGTATGCAGAAAAAGCCATAGCATTTGGAGTGGATGTAATAGAATTAGTTAAAATAATTCTTTGTACTTTGGGTTTTACCCGCTTATCTATATACCGTTCCATCTCTTTTGTTGGTACGATATAAGGGCTTTGAACAACAATGGATTTTTCAGCTTGTTGGGAAAGCTTAATAAATGTTTTCCATATAAAAGGGCTTTTATTAATTCTCTGAATAGGATTTGTAATAAAAGAAACCTTTCTTGTAGGCATCGTTGATTCTCTCCATACAATATAAGGATGGACAAAAGGTTCGTTTGCTTTTTTTGCCTTTTCGTATTGATCTATCAACAATTTTTTTCCTGAAAGACCACGAAATTGTTTAGTCTTCTTGAGCTTTTGAAAAGCTTTGCGTGTATACGGATGAGTCCATAATTTCTCTACATACTTCTCCATTGAGAGAATGACACTATGACTTTCTTGCTTTGTGTTATAAATCAGCACATCACGGTCATAGACAAAATTTTTATCTGGTTGACTGGCCAAGTATTTATCTCCAATATTTCGTCCTCCAATAATACCTAATTGGCCATCGACTACTATTATTTTATCGTGAAGACGATTATGCCAGGTCCAAGGTTTAAAAATAGTGAAGGGCTCATAGTACTTTAATTCTATATTATTGTGGAAAGCTAGAGCATAAAGAACATTTTTTCTCTTGCCTTTTAATCCATGAGAGATCCCGTCTAATAGCACTCGAATACGTATACCTCGATCCGCAGCTTCGAATAAAGCGCCCATAAGTAAATCCGAAGAACGACCTTTACCGATGGAAAAGTAAGCAATATCAATTGTATGCCTCGCTTCTTGAATCATCTGCATCCGAACAAGCCCTGAAAAATAACCGTTTTCCAAAAGCATAACCCGGTCTGTGGATTCTTCCTTTCCGTAAAAATTCTCAGTATTTATTACTTTTAAGTCTTTTCCCTTGTGCAAAGGGACATAAAACAGTACCACTGCAGTTACGAATACATATATGAAGTACAATACGACAATCATTATTAGTATATTTATTAGCATGTTCCTGTCACAATCCCTTTCCATTCTTATCGTTCTGTTTTTATTAGGATTCTTACTTTTTTAACTTCTATACCTTTTAAAATAAGAATGGAATGATGGATTATTTGTTACACCACTGTTGATTTCCGTGCAAGTCTTCGCCTTTCCCCCAAACAATAGCCAGAAGCAATTATATACACGAAACCTACGTTCACACTACCAATAAAAAAAGCAGAAGTTCATTATCTTCTGCTTTTACAATTTATACCCTATTGTGAACCTGTTCTAAGTAAAACAGCGGCTCTTTTATTGATTAAGGTTGTTCTCCATATCTTTTATATCTTGCTGAAACTCTGTTAAACGCTGACGCTGTGTTTCAGAAGCATTTTCAAGCGCATTCTCAATTTGCTGAGAGGCTTCATTCACTTCACCTATCGCTTGCTTCGCTTCATGGCCGTACGATGCATCATTTTTAGCTTCATTTGCCTGTTCATATGCATCTACTGCTTCTTTATGCCCCTGCTGTGCTGCTTGAAACGATTGTTGTTTATCTTTATTGTATGGGAATTTTTTCATCATAGTGCTCCTTTCCATTTGTTCACTCTTTAGTGTGGCATTTTTCTACATATTCATACAACGCTTCAATAGGTTAAAGCTAAGTGTATATTCCTCATAACAAACCCCTCAATCATATAAGAGCCCTAGAAAATATCTTCTATCTCCTGAAATACTTTCTATATTCTACAGAAATGTATAATGACTTTCTGTAGCGGACATCATACGAATAGCTTATCTGAACGAAAAAATGTATTGGGGTTGACTGCATGCACTTGTTTCTTTCCTTTTTGATCATTTGTGCAGGGATTATATGGATGGAAATAAAAAGATTACCTCAACACTCTCATAAAAAGGAACGGAACATTTTTATTGTGTTCATGACAATCAGTATCATAATCGCTCTTGCAAAAATCTTTCGGCTGCCTCTACCGAACCCTTCTGATTGGGTAGAAGTAATGTTTCAACCTTTAAGTCACTTATTATTCCGTTGGATCACTTAATTAGTGTATATGGCAAAAGGATGTGCTCATTTTGCTTAATGAAATCAATATTTCAGCTGCGCAGTTTCGCAAATTAGTAACTTTGTATAGCATCGGAAGCACAATTATTGTTGTACCTGCCGCTATTACAGCTGATGCTCATCAAGATGCCTGGATTGCCGCACTCTTCGGTGTTGCATTAGGAATTGGCTTAGTTTTGCTTTTTACCTCACTAGGAAAAATGTTTCCAACGCTTACGCTGATGGAAATGAACGAAAAAATTTTTGGCAAACTATTTGGAAAGATTGTTTCTGCTGTTTTTGTGTTATCCAATTTATTTATCAGCAGTCAAGTTCTTTACTATGTAGGGAATTTTCTCACTACACAAATTCTTCCCTACACCCCGCTTACAGCCATCCACATTGCATTTATGGGTGTGGTCATCGTAGGAGTACGCCTAGGAATAGAGGTTATTGCACGAAGTGCCGAGATTTTATTCCCTTGGTTTGTCGGATTATTCGGGCTTCTCATTGTGTCTATGATCCTCAAATTAAAATAGAGCATCTTCAGCCTGTGTTCGAAATCCATCCAAAAGCTTTTATTCGTGCTGTTTTAACGTTTTTAAGCATAAGTTCTTTGACTTATACGATTCTGCTTATGATTTTCCCTTCCCATACACCAGACACGAAAAAGGCAACTCAATCTTTTTATATAGGTAATGTAGCCGGTGGACTAGTGATGGTTACGTTAATCTTACTCGGAATTTTAGTACTTGGTCCTTATTACTCCCAAATCACCATGTTTCCAAGCTATGAATTAGGAAGAAGAATTGATGTAGGAAACTTTCTTCAAGGAATTGAAGTAGTCATTGCTATTTTGTGGTTTATTACTCTCTTTTTTAAGCTTTGCATTTACTTTTACGCTACTCTTTTGGGGTTTGCCAATGTATTTCATATAAAGGATTACAAGCTATTTTCTTTTCCAGTCGCACTCATCATGATTACCCTTTCCCTTATTGTGTATCCAAGCGTTTCTTATCAAAAGGATTGGGATACAAAAACGTGGATTCCCTACAGCTTACTTGTAGGCATCTTATATCCACTTTTCCTTTTAATTGCAGGGTTTATTCAAAACAAAAAGCGGCGTTCTAGCAATGGATAGAAACTCAAAAACCTTTAATAAAGAATGCACCTTCAGTATAAGTAATTATTTTTCAGGAAAATATAACACTAATTATTCATGTATAGGAGCTAGTGTATGCTAGGGGTATTGGGTTTACTTATCGTTTGCACGCTCGTCATTTGGTTTGAAGTACCTAAACTACGGCATAAAAAAGCGAAGAAAGAACTGTGGCTATTCTATACAGTTCTTGCAATCGGAATGGTGGTAAGCATCTGTAAAGCACTTGGTTTAAATGTTCCAAATCCTTCTGATTTATCAGCTGCTATCTTCAAGCCAATCAGCATATTTTTATTTCATTTATTATCTTAATACGTTAAGACGAGGAAGTGAATACAGTGAAACCTGTAGTTAAAATTTCAACGATTCAATTTCGCATGCTCGTTATGCTTTATACAATTGGAAGCACAATTGTTATTGCTCCAGCAGCTATGACTGTAGATTCCAAACAAACCGCTTGGATTCCAGCTATCCTTGGAGTAGTATGCGGATTTGTATTAGTAAAAGTATATATAGCTCTCGGACTGTTATTTAAAGATAAAAATCTGATAGAAATCAATGAAGCAGTGTTTGGAAAATATCTAGGAAAAGGTGTATCTTGTTTATTTGTCACGTCTACTGTCATAACATGCAGCCGCATTGTATACTACGTGGGGAGTTTTTTAAATACACATATTATGATGGAAACGCCGCTGATTGCTATTCACATTATTTTTATGCTTGTGGTTGTGTTCGGAGCAAGACTCGGACTAGAAACCATCGCACGCTGCTGTGAAATATTTTTCCCTTGGTTTATTGGCCTTCTCGGAATTTTCATCTTCTCACTGACTCCTCAAATGAAAGTCCAAAACCTTATGCCTTTATTAGATATTCACTTAAAGCCGCTGACTCATTCGGTTTTCATCTTTCTTAGCATCACTTATTTTACTTTTGCTCCTTTAATGATGGTATTTCCTCTTCATTTAAGAAAACCTGAAAAAGGTGCTAAAGCTTTAATGAGCGGAAGTCTGTTAGGTGGATTTATTATGGTAGCGATCATTCTCTTTTGTATAATGGTTATTGGCTCTTATCATTCTTCAACTACCATGTTTCCTGTATACGAAATGGCTAAGCGAATTGAGCTGGGGAATTTTTTGCAAGGAATTGAAGTAATTATTGCTATTATATGGTTTCTTACTCTTTTCTTTAAAGTTTCTCTTTATTTTCATGCTTCTATCGCTGGGCTTTGCCACATTTTTAACGTTAACGAAACTCGATTTCTAACGTTACCGATGGGGTTAATCGTTACAACTTTTTCTATTATCGTTTATCCAACTATTATCTATCAAAAAACATGGTTAGCCGAAACGTGGATTCCCTATAGTTTTTTCGTAGGGGCTTTTTATCCTTTTATTCTTCTTATTATAGGCTGGATCCGCTTTAGACCTGCTAAAATAAAAAAGATAATAAAATCTACATAAAAAAAGCAGGTAGTCACCTGCTTTTTTTATGCTTGAAGCGCTTGAAGTCCTGCTTGGTTTAAGAAATGCCAAGGCTTATTAAAGTGCGGTTGAAAGAAAAAGTCCATAAAGCCAAGCTCATCGATGGTCATTTCCTGCTGTACACATACAGACAATGTATTGATTGCTTGAGTAGCATCAATTTTAGAAATAACCTGTGCGCCTACAATTCGTCTTGTTTCTTCTTCAAATACTACTTTCAACGTAATATTTTCGTACGTTGGCATGAATTCAGGTCGGTTATTCTCTGATATTGTGATACTTTTCACATTCATATCAAAAAGAGAAGCTGCTGTTTCAGTTATGCCGGTAGATGCAACATTGTAATCATAAATATGCAGACCTGACGTTCCTTGTGTTCCCATATACTTAATCGTTGACTTAACAAGGTTTTGAGCTACTAATGTTCCCATTCTAACTGCATTTGTAGCAAGCGGAATATAGGCATGTTTCTTAATCGGATTATAGTAAATGGCACAGCTATCTCCGGCAGCAAATATATCTTTTTTGCTTGTTTGCATATATTCATCAACCACAATTGCGCCGTTTGGAAGCATGTCTACTTGTCCTTTTACTAAGTCTGTATTTGGACGGAAGCCAACACACAGAATAACAAGATCCGCTTCGTATTCGCCTTCAGTTGTCACTACTTTTTCAACAGATCCCTCACTGCCTACAAATTTAGTAACCGCTTGGTTTAATGCTAATTTAACTCCTCGATTTTCAAACTCAGTTTCCATTAGATTCGTAAATTCTGGATCAAGATATTTATTTAAAATGCGATCAGCACTATCAATAAACGTGACTTCTTTTCCATACACTTCGAATGCTTCTACTAATTCTGCACCAATATAGCCCGCACCAATTACGGCTATTTTCTTCGCTTGCTTCGCTTTTTCAATAATGTGATTAGCATGCTGATAGTTTTTACAAAGCACAACATTATTTAAATCGATGCCTTCAAGGTTTGGAATGATCGGCCATGATCCAGTTGTCATCACTAATTTATCAAATGTATCTTCAAATTCTTCGTTGGTTTCTAAATTTCGTACAGCTATTTTTTTACCATCTGTATCAATATTCGTAACTTCATGTTTCATTTTCATATTTACACCCATCTCTTGCAATTCAGACGGTGAAGAGTAAAATAAGCCATTTGCATCTTTTACGACCCCGCCTACATAGAGCGCAATTCCACAAGACAAAAATGAAACATTATCATTTCGCTCATAAACTGTAATTTTAGCTTCTGGATAAAGTTCTGCCATATTTTTTACTGCTGCCGTTCCTGCATGTGTACACCCTACTACTGCAATTTTCATAGATGATATCCCCCTTAGGATTATAGAAAATATGATATTGTGAATTTATTCACATATATTGTGAAATGTTTCACATATCTTTTACAATTCTTATTATACAAACATGTTTGTCCTTTTTCAAGAGGTATGTGAAAAAAATCACATACTTTTTTAAAAAAATATGTTACAGGGTTCTTTAAATAGCTTTGAAGCTTGATATGATGCGCTTTTCTTGCTGATGCGCTGTTGATGAAAAACTTCATCAGCTTGTTTTTTTACGTAGAAACTTACTATCCAATGCACTCTCCATCCAAAAAAATAAGACGGATAAAAGAATCATCGCTAAAATAGATAAACGAATTCCGCTCACAAGCAAGTCTGCTATGTAAACTGATAGAAAAGTAAAAAATATATCTACAGAAGCTGCAAATGTTACAAATAGTACTCTATTCAGTCTGGCATTCTTCATTAAAAAAATGAGTGTCTTTGAAAAAAGCTATAAAGCCAAATACAAAAATAAAAAATAGAAATAAATATATGGCCCAGTAGGACTCATATTCCACTCCCATTACTTTAAGGAAGCCTATAAAACCAAAAAAATAGCTTCCCATTAGTATCGCTAAAATGATTAGTACCATCGCTCCTACTATAAAGAACGCGATTAAACGATCCATTCCCCTGCTTTTTCTTTTCATTGTTCCACTCCACCTTACTTACTCATCACTTAATCCATATTATACGAAAAAAGTGCGATACCGTGGTATCGCACTTTTCTAGATTATTTATCTTTTTTATCTTGAAGGGCTTGTTTTAAAGCATCACCCAAGCTTGAACCAAATGCTCCGTCATCATTATATTTGTTAAGAAGCTTTCGTTCTTCTCGTTTTGAAATCTTTTTCTTTTTGTCCTCAGCTTTCTCCACTACTTGACATGAACGGCATTGGAAATACGTGCCCGCTTTTCCTGAATGAATTTCCATTCGCTTGTGACACTGCGGACAGCGTCGATTCGATAGTTTAGGGTCTTTTGCGCGTCTATAGCTGCACTCAAGGCTTGAACAAACGAGCACTCTTCCTTGCTTTGTTTTCTTTTCTTTCAAGAAAGAACCGCATTCCGGACATTTAGAGCCCGTTAAATTATGAGGTTTGTACGTTTGATTACTCGTTTTTACTTGCTTAACTAGCTTTTCTGTTTGTTCGCGAATATTTGTTAAGAACTCTTTTGCATTTCCTTTTCCTTTAGCAATTGCTTCTAAGTCACGTTCCCACTTAGCCGTAAGCTCAGGCGACTTTAACTCATCTGCTACTAGGTCAATCAGCTGCTTTCCTTTTTTGGTTGCGTGCAGACGATTGTTTTGGCGATCAATGGACTCATTTTGCAGAAGTTTTTCAATAATATCTGCACGTGTTGCCGGAGTACCTAAATTATGTTTTTCCATTTGTCCAAGAAGATCCGCTTCTGTATAGCGCTGCGGCGGCTCTGTAAATGCACTTTTCATCGTTACATCTTGAATGAGCAGCTTGCTGCCTTCTTCCATATCAGGCAGCTTCACCGTTGCTTCTGAGTCTCCACCAGAAACTTTTTTGAAGCCTGCATTCACGACTTGCTTTCCGCTTGCTACTAACTGTTCCCCATTTACTTCAAGCTCTGCTTTAACCACTTCATACTCATATTCAGGATAAAATAATGAAATAAATCGCTTTGCAATTAAGTCATACAGCTTTCGTTCATCAGCTGATAAGTCCTGTAGAAACACGGGCTGATCTGTTACGATAATAGCATGGTGATCACTTACTTTTTCGTTATTAACCACTCGCTTTGGCAACTGTGCATTTCTTAAAATTGAACGAACCTCTTCTTTATATACAGCAGAGATGCTTTCCAAACGCTCTTTCATAGTGGAAACCATATCTGTTGTTAAATAACGGGAATCTGTACGTGGATATGTGACTAACTTATGCTGTTCATATAACTTTTGAAGTACATTCAATGTCTTCTTAGCAGAGAAGTTAAAGCGTTTGTTAGCATCCCGCTGCAGTTCGTTTAAGTCATAAGGAAGCGGCTGCGCTTCTTTATGCATTTTGCGCTTAATTGTTTTTACAACTGCCTCACCTGATAATTTTGAGTGCAGCTCTTTTGCGCGTTTTTCATCAAAAATGCGCTTTTCATTGCCCTTTTGCCAAGCCGCTTCAAAAGATGAAAACTGAGCTGTAAGCGTCCAATATTCACTAGGTTTGAATGTGTTAATTACTTGTTCACGCTCAATTATCATCGCAAGCGTCGGAGTTTGTACCCTTCCTGCCGACAATGGTTCTTCGTATTTAGTCGTTAACGCTCTCGTCACGTTTAAACCGATAAGCCAATCAGCTTCTGAACGGCAAACAGCTGAATCATACAAGCGATTAAACTCTGTTCCTGGTTTTAACTGTTTAAACCCGTCACGAATTGCTTTATCCGTTTGAGACGAAATCCAAAGGCGTTTAAACGGCTTGTTCCAGCGTACCTTTTCCATAATCCAGCGTGCTACAAGTTCTCCTTCACGCCCTGCATCAGTCGCAATAATTAGCTCTCCAATATCCTTTCTTTTTGCTAGATCGGATACTGTGCGAAACTGAGAACTCACTTTACGAATTACTTTTAATTTCATTTTCTCAGGCATGATTGGCAGATCTTCTAATCGCCACGTTTTATATTGGTTATCATAATCCTCTGGTGTTTGTAATTCAACTAAATGACCGAGTGCCCATGTTACGACATACTTTGGTCCTTCAATATACCCTTTTTTTGTTTGGGTGCTGCCAAGTACGCGCGCAAGATCACGTGCTACACTTGGCTTTTCTGCTAATACAAGTGATTTCATTTTATGTATACCTCCAATTCACTTGTTCCATTATACATGATTGTATACTTTTTGTACGACTTCAAGATTAAGTTTACATAATAATATTATAATAAATAAAGCTGAAGAATTTCTCTTCAGCTTCTAGCTACTTCTTTTTATAAAATAGTCGCGAGATAATTAAACCGATAGCTCCTAAGACGATAAATAACAAGGCCCGTATAGCCATTGGGATAAAAGGTAAATCGTATAAAACAAGTTTAAAAAGTGTTAAGAACAAAATGCCCACACCGATATACGTTGCTGTTTTAAACGTTTTAAGTGATCCTATTACAAATGCTGCAATGGACAGCCCTAACCAAACGGCCGTCATAATAAGCGTTTGCGGATTAGCGGAAAGATCATTGGTGCCAGCGGCCGTAACTTCCGTAGCAAAAATTAAAGAAAGAATAGAAAAAACAATACTTCCTCCAATTTTGAACGTATCGTGCTCATCCTGTTCTGTTTTTTGAATGCTGATCCATATAAATACTAGAATAGAAGCTAACACAACAAGCCAATTTAATGTCGGAAGAGACAGCACTTGTTCGATTGGTGTAACTAAGATATACGTTGCACTCAGTATATAAATTGTATAAGAAAATAGTTGATGAAGTAGATTTTTATACGTCATGGCGATATAGTAAACAGCAAGTCCTTGAATCACATATAAAATGACTCCTTCTCTTAAATCGACGAGCTGATGAATAAAAAACGCTACTGCAACAATTAAATAGGTAATAAAAAATTCAAATTTCTCTTTAGAACTTCTTACTGCGTAAACACCTACTGCGTAAATAATAACTAGCGCAAGCAGCACCATTGTGGTCGTGCCATCGTCAAAAACGGCGAGCAGCCAGCTGTACGTAACTGCTAAACTCGATAGAAGGGTAAACGCATATACTTGGAGTACGGACTGTGATAGAAAAAAACTAGAAATTAAGCATAAATGCTGAATAAGAATCGCCATACCTAATAACTCTTTTACACCATTATCACCAACAAACGAGTAATAAATGAGTAGCGTAAGATTTAATAGTACCGCGGAAAGAACATATAAAATTGAATATTTTTGTTTGATTGCCACATATAAAAAGGCAATATACAGAAGCGTTTCATAGCCAATGAAAACGAGCGCATTAGGCGAATTACTTTCAATAAGAAAAGGAACTAGTACGCCTCCAACCGCGCTAATAATACCTAATGCCTGTGAACGATAAAAGACTGTCGCGATAATCCCTAGGATAATCCAGCTCGCATTTAGTATAAAAGCAAGCGTTGGTCCCGCTAAATGATACAGGCTATGCATCGCAAACGTCGTTAACATGAGAATAGGAATAGCTCCTCCTACAAGTACTCGCCCGAGCACCAACCTGCCCTTTTTAATTTGGAAACGACCTGTCACAGCAAAACCTATTGAAACAACGAAACCGAGAACAACTTTTGCTTTTTCATTCATTAACCCATAGTCAGAGGCTGCTTTAAATCCCCATAATACGCCAATAATAAATACAAAAATAAAAATTCTCGGCAGCCATGTTTGAAAAAGGACTTTTTCCCAATCAACAGGTTCTTCTATTGCCTGTGAGCTTTTAGCTGCTGTTTGAGCAGGACGTTTAGTGGTCTCCTCGCACTGCTTGGGAGGAGCGTGAACTGTTTTTGATCTTGGAGAATTTGTTTTATATACGAGCGACTTTAGCCTAGCTACGTCTTCTTCTAAACTGCTTATTTTTCGTTCAAGTTCTTCTATTCTTTCTTTTTCCATATTTCCTCACCCTTTCTCTTTAAAGTATTTGTGATGTTTATATGTATATCTTACAGCGCTTAACTATTATACTATTAAAAGGAATATCTCTTAGAAACATTCTATTTTTAGCAAAAAAAAATACAGCGCCCTTTTCAAAAGAAAAGTTCGTTGTATAGGATGTGCTGCATTTTTTATGTCACTTTCTCGCTGTATGTACTATGAAATCCCGCTTCGATGTGGGCTACTTGAAAGCTATGGTGACCAATTAAATATTTAACAATATCCACACGGTCAATTTTACCGGGCTTATTGTTCATTGCTTCTCGCACCATAGATTGAAATGTTTCTTTGCAAAACTTCTTTTCATGAAGCAGAATCGTTTCACAATACTCTTCATGGTCTCCCTCTGAAATACGATAATAATGCATTTCTTTCACCCCTTTTTAATGGTATACCTATTACATACCCCAAATATTGCTATTTTAACAAATTAATTTTATTATTCTTTATTTTTCTATATATATGGTTTATAGGGCAACGTTTCGAAACTCGTCGTTATAAATGCTAATTTGAAGCCGCTGAGAAAAACGTTCTTGTTCGATATATGTTTCAGGCATTAATCCAACAGGATATACCTTAGGGTTTTCGCCACTGCCTAATATGTATACATACATCTTTCCTTCGCTTGTATATCGAACCTTCGTCGAAATACCCCCTTGCCCTTGAAGAGGCGCATAAACAGCTCTTACATTATCTCTTATTTCTTGTACAAACCCATGTAGTTCAATATCAGAATCATAATAATGGTTTGCTTCATACAAGCCGTAAATACGAGACTTATCGATATCACATAATATGTTCCAAAATTCAGATAAATTTTCTTGGAACAACACTTGAATAAAATTTCGTGCAGCTTCTTGCTGTTCGTTTGTTAATTCTTTTGTTAGCGCAAACTCTTCATTTTTTAACATCTCAGTCACCTCCCTTTTGTATGTAATACGACAAGAGATAAAAATAACCTCTTTTTTTCAACTTATTAGCAAGCAATTTATTTTTTTACATTAAAAATTGAAAAGTTATTTTGACTAAGGCGTCAGAATAACTTTTCAATTACTGTAGAATAATTACGTAAAGTATTCGATTTTTGCATTCGGAAAATACTGATCAATGTAATATTCCAACGTCTCTCTTAATTCTTGTTCTTCATCTTTTGCGTATACATATTTTCCAATTCCGTAACGCCCCCATTTGTAGCGGCGCTCCTCTTCATTCATCTCAAGCTTTGTTTTCGGATAATTTTTCTCGATTACCCGCTTGGCCGGCTTGGTAAAGCGATGCTGAATCATTTCAAACGTAATATCATCTCTTGACTCCTCAGGTATAGAGGCGTCAAGCTTTTCAAACAACTGACGGTATCCCTCTTGCCAACCTTCATGAATGTAAATAGGCGCCACAATAAAGCCAAGTGGATATCCGGCTTTTGCAACTTTATTAGCAGCTTCAATCCGGTAATCAAGAGGAGATGTACCAGGTTCAAAGTTTTTTATAACATAATCTGCATTTATGCTAAAGCGGAAGCGCGTGCGACCATTATGTTTAGCATCCAATAAATGATCCACGTGATGAAATTTAGTCACAAAGCGCAGTTGACCTAGTTCACTTTCCCCAAAATATTCAATCGCGCGCTTTAATGAATGTGTCAAATGGTCAATTCCTACGATATCAGATGTACAAGCCGCTTCAAATCGCGTTATTTGAGGGGCTCTCTCCTGCATATATTGCTCTGCTTGACCTAATATTTCTTCAACATTCACGTACGTGCGAATATATGGTTTGCTTCCCATTGTTGTCTGCAAATAACAATAGTGACAGTGCCCCATACACCCTGTTGCAAACGGTATTGCATATTCAGCTGACGGTTTAGATGTATCAAATTTCAATGTTTTACGCACGCCAACTACTAAAGTCGACTTGGCATTGCGATATTTTTGCAAATCATTTTTTCCCGGTATATTACGCACTTGATTATGAGAAGTTGTTTGACGAATCTCAATTCCCATCTTCTCAAATTTTTCTTTTAATTGAACACCAAGCGGGTACTCCATTGCCCCTGGCTCAATATATACTAATTGAGGTACAAAAGGTTTTATCATCATGTACACTTCCTTTTTTCTAATATTAATAGCGTTTGAAAAATAAAACGACTCTATCCTTGGTAATTATTTTTCAAACAAAAAAGACTCTCCGTTTAAGAGAGCCTTGCGTCAGTCATATTGTTCATAATCAAATATCTTATTATACATTTTTTCAGCTTCTTCATATGTTGAATACACGGCATCATCTTCAGCTAACAAATGATAAGACTCATGTAAAAACAGCGCCTTTTCACCTTTGTTTTCAGGATGTTCAACAATTTCAGCTTGATTAATATTTGCAACGTTTGCCGTATGAGGATTTCGGTAAATAACAAATACTTGATCTCCCACTTGATATTCTTTTTTCTCCACGATCATCATCCTTTTCTTTTTTCTTTACTCGTATGATGTCCGCTTTTGCTCATTTTATCCGGTAAAAACCCTCATAGCATCATCAAGAATTCATACGCTTTTACGCTCAATAAACCGAAAAGGGAGCTCAATTTTCTGAGGAACCTTGCTTCCCACTAATGTAAAAAGCGTTTCGCCCATTTCCTTAAGAGGAAGTTCTATCGTTGTTATTTGTAAATAAGAAGAAAGCGGATGATTATCAAAACCAATGATAGCTAACTCACCAGGAACTGAAATACCCGCTTGTTCGCACTGAGCTTTTATTCCAATAGCTACTTGATCATTTGTTACTAAAAGCGCCTGAGGCCGATTTTTCATCTGCACTAGTTTTTCCACCACTTTTTCACCATCTGTCACGTTCAAACAGCCTTGAAAAACCCATTCCGGATGATAAGGCTGATTTATTCTTTCTACATATTCTTTGTATGCTTGTTGCCGCTGCAGGCTATTTGTACCCGTCATTCTTCCAATACAGTAGCCAATATCCGTATATCCTTTTTCTTTTAAATACATAAGCGCCTGCTTAAAAGCTGCATAATGATCAACGTATACGGAGCGAATAGAACGATTCTGTACGTTTTCGCACACGGCTATCGGCCCGTGCTGCTGATAATATTCAATCGTGCTCCAGCTGCTTGCTCTAGAACAAATAATCACTCCATCAACTTGCTTTGTTTTCAGCATATGAAGCGCTTCTTCTTCTTTTTTCACATCATAGTTCGTCTGACAAATAACAAGCTGATACTGCTTTTCTAACGCTTTAGATGCCACTCCTTCTAAAAGCAGACTAAAATACGGATGATTAATAAAAGGCAAGACGACGGCAATCATATTTGTTTTCCCTTTTGATAAGTGAACGGCATTAATGTTTTGTTCATAATTAAGTTCGTGAATAACCTGCTCTACCAGCCGGCGTTTCTCTTCTTTTACATACGGATGATGATTTAGCACCCGGGATACAGTCGAAACAGATACACCCGCTTTTTTTGCGATATCTCGGATATTTGTCATGTTTTCACCTTTTTCTCTTGCGCTGAAACGCGTTTCATACTTTATTCTCATTATAAAGTGAAACAGCAAGAAGCTAAACCCGTTACCATCGTGTTTTTATTCATTTACGTAAGGAGGTCATTTCATGGGTATTTTATTATTTATTTTATTATGCGGAATTGAAATTGGAGGAGCGGCTTATGCACTTAAACAAAATGAGACGCTTTGGAAGGAGTTAGATGAAGAAAAGCCGACTGATTTTTTCAAACAGTAAAAAACCCTTAAAAAGAACATTCTTTTTAAGGGTTTCATATTACGCAGCTTCTTTAGATGACTTAGACTTTTTATTTAAACGAGGAAATCCAATTACAATCGCAATGATTCCGCAAACCGCTGTTAACATTGGATAGAATGTAAATGGAATAATCTCAATCGGTGAAACTTTAGCAAACCCTGCTGCGAGAAGCATTTGTGCGCCGTAAGGGATAAGCCCTTGAACGCTGCATGAAAACAAGTCCAGCAGACTGGCTGATTTACGATTATCAATTGAATACTTATCAGAGATTTCTTTTGCTAACGGACCTGCTGTAATAATTGAAATCGTGTTATTAGCCGTCGCTAAATTAGTTAAACTTACCAGTCCGGCGATGCTGAATTCTCCGCCTTTTTTTGTTTGAATGCGTCGTGTTAATAAATTCAATAAGAACTGAATACCGCCATTATAGCGAATAAGCTCAACCATTCCGCCAATTAACAGAGATAAAATAATTAACTCTGACATTCCGCCAATACCTTCTGTCACAGTTTTAGCAAGAGAAGAAAGCGTGTAGCTTCCGTCAGCTAATCCAATCACGCCGGCTAGCACAATTCCTCCGGTTAAAATGCTTAATACGTTTGCACCAAATACTGCAGCAATGAGTACGCCGATATAAGGCAAGATTTTAAACCAGCTGAAATCTTTAATTTCTACTGATGACGTGTTTCCTAGCGTCATTACAAGCAATAGAATCACTGTAACAATCGCTGCAGGAAGTACGATAAAAAAGTTTACTTTCAATTTATCTGTCATATTTGTTTTTTGCGTACGAACTGCCGCAATGGTTGTATCAGAGACAACAGATAAATTATCACCAAACATTGCACCGCCAATCACACCGGCTATTGCCAATGTAACAGAAACATGCGCTTGCTCACTGATTCCTACAGCGATAGGTCCCAGCGCAGCAATTGTTCCCATTGATGTTCCCATCGAAATTGAAATGAATGCGCCAATAACAAAGATTCCTGCTACGACTAAGCTTTGCGGAAGCACAGAAAGCGCTAAGTTTACCGTTGAATCCACAGCTCCCATGCCTTTAGCGACTTCAGAAAAAGCACCTGCTAAAATAAAAATAAGCACCATAATAATGATATCAGGATGTCCTGCTCCTTTAGCAAAACGCTCCACTTTTACATTAAGTGAATCTTTGCGGTTCATAGCCAGCGCCACAATGGCTGCAATGATAATGGCTACTAATACAGGCAGCTTATAAAAGTCTCCCGTTATAATTCCTGATCCGACAAACAGGACTAAAAAGACGCCCAGCGGTAACAGCGCCCAGCCGTTTCCTTTTTGTTGTTCCATTCTTAACACCTCTTGTTTACGTAATAAAAAAAGACCTCTTCTTATTGATAAGAAGAGGTCTCTTATTTTGTATCATAAGATTACCCTTCTCATCTTCCAAACGAAACATCGTCTGCTGGATTTGGCACCGCACTGCGTACAGCCAGTTGCCGAGACATCATAGGGCCAGTCCCTCCGTCTCTCTTGATAAGAAGTTTATAGTTGTTTTAAAAATAGTCTTTCACTACTGTAATCTCTTTTTATTTAATTGTCAAATGCTATTTCAGAAAAATATATAGTGCGAAAATTCTCACATCAATTAGCTACGTCTCGTTTTAAAAACGCTGCCCAAGCTACGCCCATAAAGAAGACAAAATGCGCGACTAAGACGAAGATTGAAAATGGAATCGTCATGCCGTCAAACATCGTCTTCATTCCGTCCATATACTGCACAAAGTTTGTGTTGGCGAACAGTAAAAATTTCCCCCACCATAAACCAAACTCTGATACTAGTCCTGTTACAGCTTTTGCCCCGATACTTACGACAATAGCTAGACTTGAAGCAAGCGCGCTGTTTCTAAATAAAGACGACAGCATGAATGCGAACGTCATCATCATAAACGTTTCCATATACGCACTATCATACGTAAGCGTAATGTTTTTAAGCAGCTGCGCATCTCCTTCTAGACTGGTAAAGCCAAAGAACAATGCTCCCCATACAAACGAAAAAAGCAAATAGCTCAGTAAATAATACAAGCTAATTAAAATGAGGGTTAGGTACTTGGATGCTAAAATCGTTGAACGTCTAGCAGGACGAATTAAAAGAAACTTAATGGTACCTGCTTCAAACTCTTTTGCAACCATTGACCCTCCAACAGCAAGAGCAAAAAATTGAACAAGAATGAGCATACCTGAACTAAATGACAGGAAGTTCAAAATGTTGTCTTCTGTTCCTGCACTGTTTGCTACTTTCTTCATTAAAAGAGCCATACAAAGAGTTAAAATACCGATTGTAATAAACGTGACTTTTGTACTTCTTTTATGAAACCATTTCATATGTTCATTTTGAATTAACTTAAGCATGGTGCTCTCCTTCCGTAACGGACATAAACGAATCTTCAAGCGTCTCATACACAGGAGTGATTCGGTAGACTAAAATATTGCTGTCCACTAATTTTTTATTCACAGCTGGAATTTGTTCTTTTACAATCGCCACGTCGATACTATGTGATCTCATCGTTACTTCAAATTCTTGTGATAAAAGATCCGCTGCTTTTTGCGCATCAGACACTTCAAATTCTACGTACATTCCTTGATCTTGACGATTTGGAGATAGATCTTGAATGGCTTTTAACTCACCGTCTTGAATAATGCCAACGCGGTCACATAGTGCTTCTACTTCTTTTAATAAGTGGCTCGCGATTAAGATTGAAATTCCTTCTTCCCTGCAAAGCGTTTGTAAATATGTACGAAATTCTCTCATTCCCGCTGGGTCTAGACCATTTGTTGGTTCGTCTAATAAAAGCAATGCAGGCTTATGTAAAATAGCTTGAGCCACTCCTAAACGCTGTCTCATCCCAAGAGAATACGTCTTCACTTTTGCATGAATGCTGTTTTCAAGCTTTACTAAAGCAATCACTTCATCCAAGCGTTCTGATGTGATCCCTTCATGCATATTCGCAAAGTGTTTTAAATTTTGATAGCCCGTCAGATAATCATAAAACTCAGGGTTTTCAATAATCGCTCCAATTGATTTCATAGCTGATGTAAACTGTTCTTTTAAAGGAAAGCCGTTAACGGTAATCGTGCCCTCTGTTTCTTTAATGAGTCCTACGACGGTACGAATTAGCGTTGTCTTTCCAGAACCATTTGGACCAAGCAATCCGAAAATCTCACCGCGCTCAACCGATAAGGATACATCATGCAAAATGGTTTTCTTCCCAATTACTTTACTGACATGATCTACTTGTAGCACTGTTTCTGTCATCATGTACATCCTTTCTTTAATTAGCAATACGCCTTCTATTGTTTCTCTTTTTTAGCTATTTGTCTACTATAACCTTATTTTTGGAAAAGTAGCCCATTCAAATCATTCGTATTATCCGCTTACATTTGATAAAATAAAACAAACTTTAGTTAGAGGAGGACTTCTACATAATGAACTTAACCGTATACCTTGCCGGGCAAATTCACGATAATTGGCGGGACGAAATTAAAAACCAAGCAGAACAATTAAACCTTCCCCTTACCTTTGTCGGTCCCATGACAGACCATGACCGCTCCGACAACATTGGAGAAGAAATTTTAGGAAAACAGCCTAACGCTGTCTTAAAAGATGAAGCTGCTTCTCAAATTAATAATTTACGTACGCAGGTGCTCCTTAAAAAATCTGATGTGGTTATTGCTTTATTTGGCGAAAAATACAAGCAGTGGAACAGCGCAATGGATGCGGCAACAGCCATTGCATTAGATAAACCGTTAATTTTGGTTCGCCCTGAAAAACTGCATCACCCGCTTAAAGAACTGTCAAACAAAGCGCAGGTTGTAGTCGAAACGCCAGAACAGGCTCTTCAAGCATTAGCTTATATTTTTGAATAGCAAATAAGAGCTGTCGGTTCTGGACAGCTCTTATTTTTCATTTATCCCTCAAGCTCATTACTAGGGGAAATATTTTTTTAGCAAGCTCTAAGGCTATTTCCTTTTAGCTTCTTTCATTTTCAACATCAAAACAAGCAAAATTGTACTTAGCTACTCATTTTCTTGATCCTGACGTTCCATAATCTTTAATCATTAATTTTACATCATAGTTAATTGGAACTTCACTAAATGTTTGATCCCAATTGTCTTTAACCCTCATCCATACTCTGGGCCTCTTAATTCTCAATTGGTTTCCGAACCCGGCTACATCGACTTTATATTCTTTTTGCATTTTTTCTACCGTGTTTCTTACGAGGTGCTTCACTTTTTTTTCTGAGTTTTTTTGCACCTTATGTAAAAATTGATTTTCTAAAGGATTTCCTGAGACCACCCAATTTTCAGATAGCCTTCCCTCGGATTCAATATGCACATTGAAGGAGATGCTATTTCCTTTAACATGAGGTTCAATATGACTTTTCATGGATTCTATTTCGTATACAATCAGCTGACCGGTCTTTTTATCAAAGCTTTTCACTAGCCCGCCTTTCCCTTTTCCTGTGATCCAAGTCAGACCATCTAGTTCTTCTTCATTCAAAAAACCGATCATTTTGTTTGTTTTCCCTTTAATTATGGCAGCACCAGCAAATTTGATTTCCCCATTTGCCGATAATACATTTTGCAATAGAAAACTAGTCCCTGATTCAATATTGCTCTCTAATTTAATGAGCGAAGTGGGAGGTAAAATTCTTGTTGTTCGATAGGCATTTTCCACCATTCCAGCCAAACGAAATGCCGGGATCTCTCCTGCTGTCTTCGATTCTAGCCCGTCGCTAGCTCTCCCTTTACTAATAAGTACAAGACAGCTTGGTCTAATCTCATTATCACGAAGAAACTCATTCACTAATTTTCCTAAGCTATACGTTCTTGCAAGAGCCTCGCCAATAATAATTACTTTTAGATGTTGGCTGGCAATCGAAGTCTCTCTTCTCAATGATAATTCACGGGTCATTTGATGAATAGAATCTCCCGTTTCAGCCATATTCACGTAAGCCTTCTGCTGAGATCCTCCTTGGACAGTTGTTGAACTTGCCACTTGCGGGGTGATCAGTTGGTAGGTTGACGTAATCAAGTTCCTTTTGGGATACTCTTCTTGTTCATCAAATTCTTTTTCAGTCATGGACTTGTTAGCTTTATCAAGAGCCATACCTACTCCTAAACTTCGTTCTTCAATTTCATGACTGCTCCAACAGCCCGCCAGAGGAACGAGCAAAAAAACAGAAAGCAAAACCGATAAGAAGAACCGTACGTGATTAGAGGCTTGTCTCATACTTTTTCCCCTTTATTTTTGAAATGATAAGAAGCAGTACCGGTAAAAAGCCAAATAAAATCAGGGCAGCATTGCCAACCATATCTCCTAATTTAAATACATCATTGATATTTCTAGGAACCATGGAAATGAGATAAATAACCGGAAGCACACCATACATAAATGGATGGATATTTTTTTTGAAAAGCTGAGACAGTCCTAATGAAGCAGCGTAATGGTTAACAGTAAAAGAAGTAAACATTTGCATAATCCATACCACCAGCAACAAGGAATCAAAGCGTTCAAAGATTAACCCAGTTAATTCATAACTTCTTATCAAATCAAGCGTAGGCCACGTTCTCGTAACCACTCCACCCACTGAGAACGCTCCGATAACCATCACGACGGTAATAACATAAAGAAGCAAAGGAATCGCAGTACCAACTAGTACAGCTTTTACTGCTTTGTTTGGTTCTTTCATAAATGCCAATATTAAAAGCATGAATTCAGGCCCAGTAAACGCAAGAGCTGTTGTCCTTATCCCTTTTAACACCGGCGTAATACCTGAACCTAGTACCGGGCGCAGATTATCCACTTCAAATATTTTGATACTCATAAAGGCAACAAGTAAAAAAAGAATAACCGTAATAGGTAATATAATCTCAAATAGACGAGCAATTGGATTTATCCCTCCTCTGATTAGGTAGAGACTTGCCCACATAAAGGGCATAATAATAGCCCATTTAGGGGTTCCTTCCAGCAATAGATATCCTGTTACTTCTGCCAATGAACGAGCATGAAACCCACCAAGTACTAAAAAATAACCTATTATGAAGAAACTAAATAACTTGCCTATCCATTTCCCTACAATTTCTTGGCTGTATTGATAAAAGGTTTTTTCAGGGAAACGTTGACTTAATTTCACCATGATTACCCCTGCTATCATGGTGATTATCCCCCCTAAAATAACAGTTAGCCAAACATCTGGTGTTTTCACTTTTTCCGCAGCTGCCCGGGGCAAGGTAAGAATCCCTGTTCCAAGGATAAAGTTGGTAATAATAATAGTTGTTTGAGGCGTCGTAATACGATCTTTTGAATTTATCATTTCTAACGGCCCATTTCCTTTCATCATAAGCTACCCTTTTCGCAGAGGATCTTTGGTGTGCATCATCTTTGGACGTCGTTTCATCATCATCAGAGGCATACGGACTACCAAGTCTTTCCATTCACTTAAACGATAAGGAACAGCTGGACTCATATAAGGCACGCCGAAACTTTTTAGTTTCACTAAATGGCTCATCATAAAAAGAAAAAATAAGATGACGCCATATAATCCAAGTATGGCAGCACAAAGCATGGCTACAAAACGAAGAATACGCAATGTGATTCCTACACTATATTGCGGAATAGAAAACGATGAAATAGCAGTTAACGCCACTACAATCACCAAAATAGGGCTAACGATTCCTGCCTGCACCGCAGCTTCTCCAATGATTAACCCACCGACAATGCCCATTGCTGGACCAATTGGTTTCGGCAACCGGAGTCCGGCTTCTCTCAAAATTTCGATCGATAGTTCCATAAATAAGGCTTCGATAAGGGCGGGAAACGGAACACCAGATCTTGATCCTATAATAGAAATAGCTAACTTAGTCGGAATTAATCCTGGATGAAATGAAATAAACGCAATATACAAAGCCGGTGTAAAAAGGGAAAGAACCACTGCAATATAACGAAGAAAACGAATGAATGTACCGGGAATCCACCTTTCATAATAATCTTCCGGCGACTGTAACATCATGCTAAACGTAACGGGAGCAATCAAAGCAAAAGGCGTCCCGTCTAATAAAATGGCTACTCTCCCTTCCATCAAAGCAGCAATTACACGATCGGGACGCTCCGTATTCTGTACCTGAGGAAAGGGACTAAGGTAATTATCTTCAATGAGTTGTTCAACATATCCAGACTCCGGTACATTATCAAGGTCAATTTTTTTAATTCGTTTTTCTACTTCTTCAACTAGTTCTGGATCAACAATTTCCTTTATGTAAGCAACAATTAAATCTTTTTTGGAACGCTTTCCTACTTGAAATTTCACCAGCGACAAATTTTCAATATCTCCGCTTCCTCTTAATAAAGAAGTATTATCACTTAAAGATTCAGTGAAGCCTACTCTTGGCCCTCTCACTAATGCTTCTGATACGGGCTCTTCAATCGTCCTTGTTTTTAATTTGCTTGTACCAAGAATTAAGGCAAGTGATAACCCGTCAATTAAAAGAGCCGTAGATCCTGTTAAGACTTTTGATATTACTTCTTTAATAGAATGGACCTCTTCTACATCACTAATTGATAATACTTGGCTTTTAATACACTGTTTTGAAAGGCTTCCCTTTACGTAAAGCTGATCCTGTTGATATTCTTTTGAAAAATCAGCCATCAATGATGACAAAATATGTTTTTCAATAAGATCTTTATCTGAGAGCCCCTCTACAAAAATAATAGCTGCCTGAATGCCCGTGCGTCCTATAATAAACTCACGAAAATGAACGTCGGAATTATGACCAATTTCATTTTTAATTACTTCTAGAGTTAAAGCTAAATGATCCGTAACATGATTAGGTGAATCTTGATGTATAGATTCCTGTTTGTTTTCCTTCTCGTTCGCATGGTTACCTATTTTTTTCACTGCCGATTTCCATTTTTTCACTTCCATCACTCTTCCTCTGAATTACGAATCCCGCTTAATAATTTGTAGATTATATATGGGATGAAAAAAACCAGAACTGCTTGTATAAAAACTGGCCCTTCTGGAAGATAGGAAACAACTAATTTCCACATGATAATCACCCTATCTATGTCTATGTCAAACCAATTTTAGAAATAAGCACCCGTAAAATATCAGTGTTTACTTTATAAAAATTCTTTTATTTACCAGGTAGTATTATTCTTCTTTTTGTTTCTTATACAAAGGAATACAACATCCATCTTAAAAATGAAAAAGAGCTGATTACTGAAGGATTATACATGCTGGTTTGCCGCTCAATGTTTTGGTGAATGCTAGAATAATCAAGTTTTACCGCTCAAAAAATCCCTTAAATGGTTGACGCGTGTTTAAAGTGTCGGTTACACTTTATGTTTGAAATATTGTATTCATATCGCTCTTATCTCAAAAGAATGGTATAATTTTATAGATATTGAATTTGGAGGACTGCTCATACATGATTACAGTTAGTAATGTAAGTTTACGATTTGGCGACCGAAAGTTATTTGAAGATGTGAATATTAAATTCACGCCTGGTAACTGTTATGGATTAATCGGCGCAAACGGTGCTGGAAAATCAACGTTTTTAAAAATTTTATCTGGTGAAATTGAATCTCAAACTGGTGATGTACATATGGGCCCTGGCGAACGCCTTGCTGTCTTAAAACAGAACCACTTCGAATATGAAGATCAAGAAGTTATGAAAACCGTTATTATGGGGCACGCTCGCCTTTATGAAGTAATGCAAGAAAAAGATGCTATTTATATGAAAGCAGACTTCACAGATGAAGATGGAATGAAAGCAGCTGAGCTTGAAGGTGAATTTGCTGAATTAAACGGTTGGGAAGCAGAATCAGAAGCAGCTATTCTTTTAAAAGGATTAGGTATTTCTGAAGATCTTCACGCAAAAAAAATGGCTGAACTAACGGGTAGTGAAAAAGTAAAAGTGCTTCTTGCACAAGCTTTATTCGGAAAACCTGATGTATTACTTTTAGATGAGCCTACGAATAACTTGGATATTCAAGCAATTCAATGGTTAGAAGAGTTCTTAATTAACTTTGAAAACACAGTCATTGTTGTATCTCATGACCGTCACTTCTTAAACAAAGTATGTACGCACATTGCTGACCTTGACTTCAGTAAAATCCAAGTCTACGTTGGTAACTATGATTTCTGGTATGAATCAAGTCAATTAGCACAAAAAATGGCGTCAGATGCGAACAAGAAAAAAGAAGAAAAAATTAAAGAGCTTCAAGCCTTTATCGCTCGCTTTAGCGCAAATGCATCGAAATCAAAACAAGCAACGTCTCGTAAAAAATTGCTTGATAAAATTTCATTAGATGACATCCGCCCTTCTTCTCGTCGCTATCCGTACGTGAACTTCACGCCGGAACGTGAGATTGGAAATGACGTACTTCGCGTGGAAGGTCTAACAAAAACAATTGACGGCGTAAAAGTGCTTGATAACGTAAGCTTTATTATGAATAAAGATGACAAAATCGCCCTTGTAGGCCGCAACGAACTTGCAAATTCAACATTAATGAAGATTTTAATGGGTGAAATGGAAGCAGACAGCGGTACGTACAAATGGGGTGTGACAACGTCTCAAGCCTTTTTCCCAAAAGACAACTCCGAGTACTTTGAAAACGGAGATTTAAACTTAGTAGACTGGCTGCGTCAGTATTCACCTAATGACCAAAGCGAAAGCTTCTTACGCGGTTTCTTAGGCAGAATGCTATTCTCTGGTGAAGAAGTGTTGAAAAAAGCCAACGTTCTTTCCGGAGGAGAAAAAGTTCGCTGTATGCTTTCTAAAATGATGCTAAGCGGTTCAAACGTTCTTTTACTAGACGATCCTACGAATCACCTTGACTTAGAATCAATCACAGCGCTAAACAATGGACTTATCAGCTACAAAGGTTCAATGATTTTCACATCTCATGACCATCAGTTCGTTGAAACGATTGCGAATCGTGTAATTGAAATTACGCCAAACGGAGTAGTTGACAAGCAAATGACATACGATGAGTATTTAGAAGACAGCAACCTACAAAAACAAGTAGCAGGCATGTACGCTTAATAAAAAAACCCCTTTCTTTAAAGAAAGGGGTTTTTTTATATATGCACCTCCTGATTTAGCGATGACTTCGGAGAATACGTTAAAAACGCTAAGCTAACAAACACTAGTGCTGCTCCGCATATGTTCACCAAAGTGAGGGATTCCCCCAACAAAAATACGCCCAGTAAAAAAGCGGTAACGGGCTCTGCTAACGATAACGTCACGGCGGTAGACGCATGCACCGACTTAAGCGCTGTAGAAAATAATACATAAGCAAGAGCAGTCGTAAGTATTCCTAAGTGAAGAGCAATGCCTATTCCATTTAAAGAAACTAGCCAGCTCATATCATACATAAACCAGCATGGGATTAGTAGAACAGCTGCTGTTGTGAACACAAGAGAAGCGCCTACTTGCGGATCAACATACTGAACAATTTTTTTATTAACAGTCGTATAGCAAGCAAAAGACGCCCCTGCTCCTATCGCCATACCCAAACCTATCACGTCGATTTGACTATCTTTTTTTAACAACAAGCAGCAGCACCCTAGAATACCCGTAAACGTGGCAAGCAGCCATTTTTTTGTAGGTTTCTTGCTGTACACTATGTAATCTAACACTCCTGACAAAAGCGGCGCACTCCCAATTGCAACCATTGTTCCTACTGCAACACCCGTTTTGATAACAGCTGAAAAAAACAGCGGCTGATAAGCGGCCATACTTGCTGCAGCAACCGTAAGAGGCAGAATAGGAAGGCGTCTTACGTCCACGTCCACTTTCTTTTTTTGAATAAGACAAGCTGCAAGAAGCGACAGTCCCCCTACAGCTAATCGCACGGCTCCAATCGCCACAGAATGCGCTTCAGCAGATGCTAAAGCTTGGGCAGTCCCTGTTGTTCCCCATAGTACAGCTGCACATAATATAAGTATTTTTGATAATGAAGTATTCATATTTCCATCTCCTTTCTTTTATCATAGCTAAAAGAAAGAAAAAAGTTTTTCCGCTTTTATGATATTATTTGTCTGTTTTTAAGATACTTCGATATTGCGTGGGTGAGACTCCTTCTTGTTTTGCAAACCATTTAGTGAATGAAGACAAGCTGTGATAGCCGACTTCATGCGCAATATACGTTACCGAATAGCTGCTCTCTTTTAACAATTCTTTTGCTTTATTTAAACGTATACGCGCTACATAGCTTTGAGGCGAATAGCCCGTTTTTTGTTTAAACCAAGCGGAAAAATAAACGGGATGATAATTTTCCAGCTTGGCAAGACTTTCTATGTTTAGCTCTTGATTAAAGTTAGCATGAAGATAATCAATGGATTTAAACGTTTGTTTCTTTGGCAAATAATGCTGAACGTAACGGACTAAATCTTCAAGCGCCCCCCTGTCAGTGCTTTTTTGAAGCCCATCAAGTAAAAGGTAGCGAATTGCTTTCCACGTTGAATCCCATTGAATAAAAGTGGCTTGTTGAGAAAGATGCGCACTTTCTGTAAATTTCAACGGAATATCAACAACTAAACATTCATTTGTATTTTTAGCTTGATACGTATGAAGCTGACGAGGCGGAATGTAAAAGCATCCTTCTTGCAGCGTTAAGTGCTGCTCACTTGCTTGAATATCAAGTGCACCTGCTAGCGGAAACAAAAGCTGACTGTAGTTATGATCATGAGTATGAGGTGAATAGCTGTAGGCTCTTTTTTCGCAAATAATTTCACGTAGCGTATCCATTTTGTACTCCTTTCCTTATTTCCTATCTTATAGAAGCTGTTCTATGCCATTCAAAACGGTTTCCAGCGCCTTTAACGATTCCGTGGGAGTATACAAAACGTCCAATGAATGATCGGCATTTTCAATCACTTGAATATTCATTGTGTTTGTTTTTAATTGATAAACTTCTTCAGTATAATAGTGATCACGAGTTCCTATTACAAGAAGACCTTTATGAGTGCATTCTAGTAAACTTTCAAACAGTTCTGTTCTTGTTAAAAGCGGGGTCAGTAAAAGCATCACTGCATCTTTGTAGACTTCATCTTTCATAATTCGCTGAATCAGCGGAATTGTGCCAATCGATTTTCCTGCAAATATGATATTTTTATAGTCATTGTGAGATAAAACGCCTTGCAGCACGAGATCAATGTCTTTCATCATAACGTCTGCAATCTCATCTGTAGACTTTGTCATGAGCTCTTTTGGATATGTATAGTGAATATGAACAACGTCAATTCCGTGTTTTAGCATCAGCATTGTTACATAATACAATAGCGGCTTTTCATATGTATAACCCAAGCCTGAAAACATAAAGCAAATTTGACTAGACCCTTCCGTTTTAATATGTGTATAGGTAATCCTATGAGTTTGGTTGCTTACGCTTTTCTGATTTACGTGCATGTCAATCCTCCTTTTTAAATATTCTAACATTTAATTCCGTAAAAAAACCCCATCTTTTTCTTAAAAAAATGAGGGTTGAGGAAATAGCTCTGCAAGCAATTCATAGGACTTCTTTTTCGCTTCATAATCATGGATATTTGTAATAATTAAAAATTCGTCGTTATCGTATTTTTTCTGCAGCTGAGTTAATCCTTGTTTTACTTCAACTGGATTTCCTACGATCATACGAGGACGATTGGTGCTTATTTTTTTTAGCTCTTCTTCTGAATAAGAACGATTGTGCACTTCTTCTATCGATGAAATTGTTGTATCTCCGCCTTTAGCTACTTTCAATAGCCAATCATCTAGCGTTTTGGCATGCTGCTCGGCTTCTTCTGTTGTTTCTGCACATACAACAAATACGCATACGTTGGTTTTAGGCTTTGATTGATACGAAGAAGGGATAAATTCTTGTTTATAATGACGAATGGCTTCTTGTCCTCCAACTGAATAAATAAAGTGTCCAAATGTAAAAGAGATGCCTAGCTCAGCAGCCGACCTTGCTCCTCTTTTATTAATGCCAAGATGCCACAGTTCCGGCTTTGTTTCACTTAACGGATAAGCCGTCACGCCATAATACGGATGATCCGACGGCAAATTATGCTCAAGGTGTCCTTTTAACGCTTGAATTTGCCGCGGGAATTCATTGAGGCTTTTACGGACTCCATCTGTCAGCGCAAGCCGAGTCAGCGCATCTCCTCCCGGTGACCGTCCAAGACCTAAATCAATTCGATTAGGAAACAGATTTTCAAGCAGCTGAGCATCTTCTGCTACTTTATACGGACTGTATTGAGGAAGAAGGACTCCTCCAGACCCAATTCGGATTCGGCTCGTGTGAGAAGCTAAGTGCGTCATTAAAAGTGTCGGAGATGAGCCTGCAAGACCGTTAGTATTATGATGTTCCGCTACCCAAAAGCGGTGGTAGCCTAACTCTTCCGTTAATTTAGCCAGCTCTACCGTACGTTTCAACGCTTCCTTTGGTGTTGATCCGCTTGAAACAGGAGACTGATCCAATACGCTTAGCTTAATCATAGGTGATTCTTCCTTTCGATTTTCAATTTCTATTGTCTCTATTGTAGGAGAAAAATATGAATTCGTCTTGAAATTTGCTTCACGCTCATAGAAAAAGCAAACGCTAAGGCGCGTTTGCTTTTTCTTTTTCTTATTTTGCTTCGTGTATTTCTTTCACACGCTTATCGCTCGGTAACAGCCATGTTAACAGCCCTAGAATTGGAAGATAGCTGCAAAACAGCATAATAAACTGAAGGCTGAAGACATCGGCTAATTTACCGAATACAACAGCTCCCAAAGCTCCCATTCCAAAAGCAAGCCCTACAATTAAGCCGGAAACCAAGCCAATTTTCCCTGGCATCAGCTCCTGAGCATAGACGACCGTGACGCTGAAACTTGACTGAAGAATAAAGCCGATTAGTACTAAAAGAGGTGCTGCCACTCCTAGAGAAACGTGAGGCAGTAATAAAGTAAAAGGGACTGACCCTAACATAGAAAACAATAAAATATTTCGCTTTCCGAAACGATCGGCAAGCGGACCTCCAAAGAATGTTCCAACTACCCCTGCAATCATAAATAAAAAGACGTAAAGCTGAGCGCTTTTGATAGGCAAATTGAATTTTTCAATGATATAAAACTGAAAGAAATTAAGGATACCTGCTCCGTACCATGAACGTGCAAAAACAAGAAAAATTAAAAGTCCAATCGCAAAAATAATTTGCTTGTTCATCGTAAATGAAACATCTGACTGCTTTTTCTTCAAGCGTTGATGAGTAGCTAACTCCGATTTGTACCATTTAGAGACGCTATACAAAACCACTACGCCGATACCTGCAATTAACGTAAACCAAATCGTTCCAAACTGACCAAGTCCGATAAAGATAAATGCCGTAAATAGCGGAGCCATCGACTGTCCTGTATTTCCGCCAACTTGATAAATAGACTGCGCCAGCCCCCGTTTTCCTCCTGCTGCCATATACGCTACGCGAGAACCTTCCGGATGAAAAATAGCTGAGCCAAATCCTACAAATAAGACAGATATAATCACAAAATAAAAATTTGGCGCTAAAGCGAGTCCAACCATACCAATCATGCTTAAACACATTGCAATTGGCAATAAAAATGGCGAGGGACGCTTATCGGCAAATACGCCGAATACCGGCTGCATAATCGATGACGTCATGTTTAAAGCAAAGGCAATCCAGCCGATTTGCGTGTAGTTTAAATTCATCGATTTTTCAAGGACAGGAAAAAGTGCCGGTATAACGGACTGCATACAATCATTTAGGAAATGTCCTAAACTAATAGCAAATAAAATACGATAAATCGTTGCCGACTGCGCTTGCTGCGTTCGTGCTGCTGCTTGCATTCATAACCCTTCTTTCTTAATTTAATCTACATTATAATTGTTAAAGTCTTACAATGTCTTTTTCTATTATACAGTGAAAGTTAAGATTGTAGTTGTTTTCTTTTTTATAAAAAAGGGAAAATTGCCTGTGAGGTGAGAACAGTGAAAAAACATGTGCATATGATCGTAGACGGACGCGTTCAAGGGGTTGGGTTCCGTCACTATACGCAGCTAAAAGCAATGGAATGCTCTATTAACGGATGGGTACGAAATCGAGACGATCAAAAAGTGGAAATTGATGCTGAAGGTGAAGAAAGTAATATCCAAAAATTTATTGAAAAAATTAAAAAAGGTCCCTCGCCGTTCGCTTCTGTTAGCAATGTGGAAGTAAAGGTAGTAAACACCCCTTCCCACACCCATTCTTTTCGCGTAAAGTACAGTTAAAAAACTCGCTAAATCAAGATATTTTTTGATAAAATGGAAAAGTAAGCGATTTTATATCATCTACATATAAGGGGGAAAAAACGATGGTTGAAAACAAAATTGTGTTAATTACAGGTGCAGCTCAAGGTATTGGTTATCAAATTGGTGAGCGCTTCGCTGAAGACGGAGCGACTGTTGTCTTAACTGACTTGAATGAAGATGGAGTTAAGAAAGCAGCAGACAAATTGAAGACAAAAGGCTACGAAGCATTAGGCATTAAAGCAGATGTGACAAATGAAAGTGATATTGAACAAATGATTGCTCAAACGGTTGAAACATATGGCCGCCTTGATGTATTGATTAACAATGCCGGCATGCAATTTGTTTCCCCGCTCGAAGAATTTCCTACTGAAAAATTTGAACTTTTAACGAAAATTATGCTTGTTGCACCTTTTGTTGCGACTAAGCATGCGTTTCCTATTATGAAAAAGCAAAAATTCGGCCGCATTTTGAACATGTCCTCCATTAACGGATTGATTGGTTTCTCAGGAAAAGCGGCATACAACAGCGCTAAGCACGGCGTGATTGGCTTAACGAAAGTGGCTGCTCTTGAAGGTGCGGAGCACGGCATTACGGTAAATGCGATTTGCCCTGGTTATGTTGATACACCGCTTGTTCAAAATCAATTAAAAGATTTGGCACGTACGCGAAATGTAGCGCTTGAAAAAGTACTAGAAGAAGTCATTTATCCTCTTGTTCCTCAAAAACGTTTGCTTGCTGTCGATGAAATTGCAGATTATGCAATGTTTTTAGCAAGTGATTTAGCAAAAGGCGTAACCGGCCAAGCTGCTGTGATCGATGGTGGATATACGGCTCAATAAGAAAAGAGTGTCAGTTAGAGACTGGCACTCTTTTTTTATTTATTTAATTTCGAATTCTCCTAAAGAACCTGTCGTCTGACCTGCTTTTACTGCTTCTGCGTATAAATAATATGTTCCCGCTGGAAGAGCTTCACCATTAATCTTTCCGTCCCACGTTGCGCTAGAGAATCCTTTTTCTACATTCGTATACGAACCTAACAATTCCCCTTTTTCTAACGTTGCATCGTAAATGTAATAGCTAAGCTTCTCTGCTCCTCCTGGTAAATAACTGCCGTATTCAAATGATCCATTTCCAAGTACATCTACATACGCAGAAGTAACGCGCGGGTAATCCGGCTCTTTTACAAATAAGATGGTTGGAACATCGTACGTTTCTTTATTGTTACTTACGGTAATTGTCCCTTCGTAATAGCCAGGAGATAATTTCCCTGCATCTACTTTTACATTCAGGTTTACTTTTTGCGTTTTTCCTGCATTAACAACTAAATCGTTTGTTGATTTAACGTCAATTGCCTGATGGCTTTTCTTAAATTTTACTTTGACCGAGTATTTTTGACTGTGATTTGATAGATTTTTAATCTTAAAGCTTTGTTTTTCTACTTGTTTCCCTTTATCTTTATAAAAGACACCGTACGAGTGACTTCCTGGTGTAATAAGCGTTTTTGCTTTAATTGCATCTACTACGCGCATGCTTCCTGCACCTTGCGTATTATGAGGATAAACCAGCCCGTTGCGGTCACGAAGCAATTCCGTTGTATTCATTAAAGATGCTTTTACGTCTTCTACTTTATAATTTGGATGCGCCTGTAAAATTAACGCTGCTGCTCCTGCTACGTGCGGCGCGGCCATACTTGTTCCTTGTTTTGACCCATATCCATGAGGGTTGCTTGGATCATTTGTTGGCACTGTGCTGATAATATCTACTCCAGGTGCTGAAATGTCTGGCTTAATCATCCACGTATCCACAACCGGTCCGCGAGATGAAAAATCAGCCATTGTTTCATCAACTGTCTGATCAAATGTTGCAGTAAAAGAGCCCGTGACGGATCCTTTTGCTAAAGAAGCTACCAAAGCTTGTCCATCGGCTTTTGATAGGCGAATACTTGGCAGAGATGTACCTGGAATATCAGGAATTGTCCCTTCTACGTTGTTGTAAATCACCGTTGCAACAGCACCGGCTTTTTTCGCATTATCAACTTTATCTACAAACGCAATGTCGCCGCGAGAAATAACCGCTACTTTTCCTTTTACATCCTTTCCTTCAAAGTCTTCTGGTTTACCGAGTCCGACAGGTACAAATTCATACTTTTTACCGCTTGCATCTAGTAATGCCTTGTCATTTGGAAAGCCCATTACTTCAGCTGAAGCATAGCTTGCGTTATCTACAGTTAATGTCGTTTTATACAAATTGTAAGGAAGCTGAGTTGCACCAACTGAAATAGCTTCACGAGACGTCCCTGGAGAGCCTACTGTCCAGTTAGCTGGTCCACTGTTTCCATTTGATGTAACAGCTACTACTCCTTCTTCCATTGCCCAATCTAACGCAATACTCGTTGCCAAGTCAGGATTATTAATTGTGTCTCCAAGCGACAGGTTCATTACATCCGCTCCGTCTTCTACCGCACGTTCAATACCGGCGATCACGTCTTCCGTTGTACCCGTTCCTCCTGGGCCTAATACACGATAAGCAAGTAAATGGGCATCAGGAGCTACCCCTTTAATTTTCCCGTCCGCTGCAATTGTTCCTGCTACGTGGGTTCCGTGCGTTGTTGCTTCTCCTTTTGGATCTCCAGCCGGCGTTTCTTGAGGATCTTTGTCATCATCTACAAAATCCCATCCTTTATATTTCTCAAACGCTGACTTTAAATCCGGGTGGTCGTAATCAACGCCTGTATCGATAACGGCTACGGTCATATTTTTACCTGTATATCCTGACTTCCACGCTTGATCTGCTCCCACATAGTAAATGCTTTTATCCATTTCAGAACCGTATTCTTCGGCGCTCACTTCTTTCGATTTCACTTCTGTTGTATGATATTCAACGCTTGGATAAATAGCTTTTACTCCAGGTAAACTTGCTACTTTTTCAAGGTCATTAGCCGGAAGTTCCGCTGAAAATCCGGAAAACACTTGGTCATATTCACGTTTTACTTTTGAAGTTTTAGAAGCTTTTGAAAGCTCTTTTTTCACTTCGTCACGCGCTTTTTTAATCTTTCCTTTACTTTGCGCTACTCCCTTTTTCTTTGCTTCCGCTACAGACTCTTCATTTAACTCTACAATAACTTTTACTTTTTTAGCCGACTTTAAGTTATAGTCTCCTTGAATTTTAACTAAAGACGGTTCAAGCGCTGGTTTTGAATTTCCGTTAGCGGATGCTCCCATTGCAAAAGAAGATAAAGCAACCGAAAATGCTACTGTACTCAATACAGCCCGAATTGATACTTTTTTCATCGTTTTCCCCTCTCCATTTCTCTCTATAATTCATGCAACTATGTATGTCTTCATCCCCAGAACATACGCATCTTTTACTTAGCTTGCGAGCTAAAAATTAGAATAGTATGGAAGTTCTATATATTACTATAAAATCCTTGAGTCTATGGAATCATTTTATATATCCCTAAAAATTAAGCACTAATGCTCAAAAAATGAAGAATTTTGTCTATTTCTCGTCTTTCCGTAACTTTTTTATTCCTAAAATTATGAAGAGATTAGATGAATATACAAGAATACTGACGAATTTCTGTTAATTTAGCTATTTTTATCAGGGACTCATCCCTACTTTCCCTTCGTTTACTTATAAGGTTTTTTATTATTTTAAGAAAATTGTTCTTATAAGCGCTTTTTATTTTATAAATTATTATTTAGAACATAGTTTAATTTAATATAAAATATCGCACTTAATTAAATGAAATTTTAAAAGATTACGAATAATAAAGGGAGGTCTTGCAGATACTAACGTCAACGCTCGCACAAAGGGAGGCATGATTATGATAGATTTAAATTTCATCCTACTCATCCTTGATCTTCTCTCATCTCTTGTCACTATTGGCATCTACTTTACAACCAAGTAAGTACCTAACCTTCTCTTTACTCTTCTAGCGCATGTACTTAAGCTATTACAAAAAAGAAGCAAGCCAATTTTTACTGGCTTGCTTCAGCTATATAATAAAGTAGTTAAAGTGGAAGGGATTTATCCGCGTCTTCCGCCTCTGCCACCTCGTTTTGATTCAGTGCTGCGTTTTAGTGTAGATAAATTATCTTCACTATCCTTTAAGAAACGCGCCATTTTTTGTTCGAAGTTTTCCTTTGGTTGGAAGTTGCTTTTAGAACGATTATCATTATTTCTTGCCTGACGTGGCGGGCGTTGTGAATAAGAAGATGAGGGTCTTTCAGGTTTATCTATCGCTTTTTTAATCGATAATCCAATTTTTCCGTCTTTCTCATTAACGACTTTCACTTCAATTTCTTGACCAACTTTAAGATGGTCATTAATGTCTTTTACATAGCTGTCAGCTACCTCACTAATATGTACAAGCCCAGTTTGACCTCCAGGTAATTCTACAAATGCTCCAAAATTAGTAATACCTGTTACTTTACCTTGTACCTTGCTACCTACTTCAACTGCCATAAAAAATGTTCCTCCTCAATAATATTAAAAGCACTTCATTATACCAAAGTGCGTAAGAATAACAAAGTGTGTATGAGAAAACAATTCGTTAATTTACACTTTTTCCGCCACTTTTTTGTTTTATGAAAGAAATCAGTCAAAATAATGCCCATATTAGATATACCTAATATGGGCATTTCTCTCATTTCCACCATTTATCAAACATGCTAGCCGGTAACTGACGCTTATGTTCAGTAATACGATAGCGCTGTTCAATTTTTTCAGCGGCTTCTTGTGATACTTCTTTTCCTTCCAAATAATCGTCTAGTTCATCATAAGAAATTCCTAGTTCCGTTTCATCAGATTGACCAGGACTATTATCTAACAAGTCAGCTGTTGGTACTTTTTCGTACAATCGTTTATCTGCACCTAATTCTTTTAGCAATGCTTTTCCTTGACGTTTTGTTAATCCCGTTAGAGGCAGCACGTCTGCTCCGCCATCCCCGTATTTCGTAAAAAAGCCTGTTACTGCTTCTGCTGCATGATCGGTTCCGATAACTAAAAGGCCGTTTTCTCCCCCGATTGCATACTGTACAATCATACGTGTACGTGCTTTGACATTTCCTTTATGAAAATCAGACAGCGCTATATCTGTCGCGCCTGTAAACGAACTTTCAAATGCTTCCACCGTGTTTTTAATATTAAACGTATATGTTTCATTAGGTTTAATAAATTCTAGTGACGCCTTCGCATCTGCTTCATCATGCTGCGTGCCATGAGGCAAGCGAACGGCTACAAATTTTGCTTCATATTCTTCTTTTCGCAATTCGTCTACAGCAATCTGCGCTAATCGCCCAGCTAAGCTAGAGTCCTGCCCCCCGCTTATACCTAATACAAAGCCTTTTGCATTTGCTGACTTTAGGTAGCTTTTCAGAAAATCAACGCGGGCACGAATTTCTTGTGCTGGATCAATTTCAGATTTCACATGTAGCTCTTTTCTTATTTTTTCTTGCATGTCTGACATGATACATGCTCTCCTTCCATTATATGTAGATTTGTTACTGATACAGTCCATGTTTTTTACTATAAAAATAACAGAGATCAGGCATTAAATATCTTGGTTCTCCGCCCCGGGCAAATTCTTGACGAATATAAGTAGAACTGATTTCCATCGCCAGCCCTTTATCAAGAAGCTGAAACCGGCCGTCGTCATAATTTCGAAGCAATGGAGAATGACTAATAGCTTTCAACATGTCTATTCCCTCTCTTGCCATGATGATAAACTGGTTTTTACTAATAAGTTCATCTGCTTTCTTCCACTTGCCTTCACCAATATCTTGCAGTAAGTCGGCTCCCATAATAAAAAATAAATCAGCGTGTGGAAGCAATTTTTTAAAGTGCTCCATAGTGTAGTATGTGTAATGATAGCCGGGCAATACGTCTAGCTCATACGTATCGAGTAAAAATTTTGGGTTATCTTTAATCGCTAAGCTAACCATATTTACACGGTGCTCATCCGACGTCTGGAGCTTTTTATCTGTTCGTTTGTGCGATGAAGGCAAAAAGATAATAGCATCTAACTTCTTTCGATGCGCAACCGTTGATGCCGTCCAAAGATGAACATTGGTAACCGGATCAAAAGAAGAACCATAAATACCAATTTTCGCTCCTTTTTCTAAAAGCTTATCTATTTTTTTATCAGGGTTTAGCTGTTGAAAATAAGCACGCGTATCTGACATGTCTCCAGCTCCCTACTATTTTTTATTTAGGGCTTCCGCTACTTTTTGTTTTACGTACGCAATTTGACGCGTTTTATTTTCCCAACATTTCTCGCTTAAATCTACTGGATATTCTTCAGGATTGCGCGTACGCTTATATTCATCCCAAAGCAGCTCTAAATTATCTTTTACGTACTGCTGAATTTCCTGAAGTTCTTCTGTTTCATACACAAGCTTTCCGTTTACAAAGATATCATGATGGAGTTCTTTTGCCTCAAAATTTGTGACGAATTTACTGATAAACGTATGAACAGGATGGAACATTTTTAAACGTTCTTCGCTTTGAGGATCTTCATCTTCCATCGTGATATAATCCCCTTCAGATTTTCCATTCAAATTATTAATAATACGATATACGCGCTTCAACCCTGGTGTACTCACTTTTTCAGGATTGGCGCTAATTTTAATCGTATCCATCATCTCGCCATTTTCTCCTTCAATAGAGACGAGTTTATATACTGCTCCAAGCGCCGGCTGATCATATGCAGTAATGAGCTTAGTGCCAATTCCCCACATGTCTATTCGTGCCCCTTGCGACTTTAAATGCATAATCGTATCTTCATCTAAATCGTTGGAAGCAACAATTTTTGTGTCTGTAAACCCTGCTTCATCTAACATTTGACGAGCTTTTTTAGACAAATATGTTAAATCGCCGCTGTCTAAGCGAATCGCTGTAAAATTAATTTTATCGCCTAATTCTTTTGCTACTTTAATGGCGTTGGGAACTCCTGATTTTAACGTATCGTACGTATCAACTAGAAACACGCAGTTTTTATGGCGACGAGCATATTTATGAAATGCAATATATTCGTCTTTATAAGCCTGCACCATGGCATGAGCATGCGTTCCTGCAACTGGAATTCCAAATTTCTTTCCTGCTCGCACGTTAGAAGTAGCACCAAATCCGCCAATATAGGCTGCTCTTGTTCCCCAAATAGCAGCGTCCATTTCTTGAGCGCGGCGTGTTCCAAATTCCATTGCCACTTGATCTCCCACTACATGTTTGATTCGAGCTGCTTTCGTCGCAATCAGCGTTTGGTAATTCACAATATTCAAAATAGCTGTTTCTACGAGCTGAGCTTCAATTAATGGTGCTTCTACACGTAAAATTGGTTCATTATGAAACACAAGCTCACCTTCACGCATACATCGAATCGTTCCAGTAAACGTAAGATCTTTTAAGTAAGCTAAATAATCTTCTTTAAAACCTAATTCTTCGTGCAAGTAGGTTAAATCTGATTCGCTAAATTTAAATGCTTTAATATATTCAATAATTCTTTCTAATCCAGCAAAAACAGCATAGCCATTTCCAAAAGGAAGTTTGCGGAAGAAAACTTCAAAAACAGCTCTCTTTTGATGAATATTATCTTCCCAGTACGTTTCTCCCATATTAATTTGATATAAATCGGTGTGTAGCATTACGCTGTCATCTGTAAACATATTCATTGATTTCCTCCACTTTTATGTCCTTAAATAATTTCTGCTCCGAGGCAAGATTTAAAATGTTCAAGCGCCCACTCATGACCTTTTTGATTAAAGCTTGCTACGGCTTTTTCATAAATATAAATAGCAAATCCTTTATTATAGGCATCTACTGCTGTATGAAGTACACAAATATCCGTGCATACACCTGCTAAGTAGACATCGGTAATTTGTCTTTCTCTCAGTTTAATCTCCAGATCCGTTCCAGCAAATGCGCTGTATCTCGTCTTATTCATCCATTCTACATTTGCCTTTGATTGATACACATTATATAAATCATTTAACTTTCCGTATAGCTCTCTTCCTGCAGAACCTTCAACATTATGAGGCGGAAACAGCGCTGATTCTGGATGCAAGGAATCATTTTCTTTATGAAAATCAATGGCGAACACGACATACTCGTTTTGCTCAATAAATTGACGCGTAATATCGCTTATGGATGTTTCAATGTGTCTCCCTGGTTCTCCGCATGTCAAAGCTCCGTTTTTAGCTACAAAATCATTTGTATAATCGATGTTAATCAGTGCTTTTTTCATTATGTTTCCCCCTCATACGTGAAAATTAACAGTTAACATATTGTTAATTATTTGAATTGAAAGTTTTTCTTTTAGTAGCGTGCTGTATAGATTGGCTTCATCACATTCATTTCAACAAACCGGTAGAGCTTTGTTGGTTTTTTAGACGTTCTCGTCGTTGTTTTTCCATCTACTTCTTCAATAAATGGCAGCATTCTTATTTTTCGTGCAAAGGCCTGATCACTTTTAATCGCTGCATCATCCGTTACGGTAAGCAGCACAGCCTGCAGCTCAGAGTATGTAAACTGAGAAGGCAGAAACTTCTGGGCAATGGTCGTTTGCAATAAATCTTTCTTAATTTCCTTGATTGCATCTCGAATGATGATTTCATGATCAAATGCTAAAGGCAATGAAAAGATTTCATCTATTTTAAATAATTCAACTCGAGCAGCATCATCATTCGCTTTTCGCTTTATTAGACTATCTTCTGGGACGATTGCATAATGTGCGTTTGTAATGACCCATCCTCTATCGTCCCTGCCAGGCTCATCATAGACACCATAGTGTTTTAAATGAATATCTTTTACGCCCGTTTCTTCTTCGAGCTCTCTTTTAGCCGCTTCAAAAGCTGATTCATCAGGATGGACAAATCCGCCGGGAAGCGCCCACTTTCCTGCTTCGCTGTTCTTTTCTCCTTCTGCATTCACCATTGCTCGTTGGATAAGCATTAATTTCAAACTCATTTTAGGTGGTTTGTATGGTTCTTTTTCTTCCGTCACAATCGTAAATACAGCAATATCTGACGTATAGCCATAGGGTTTAGGGTATTCTTTTTTCGTTTGATTCGTCACTGCTTTATTGTTCGACATTCATCATTTCTCCTGATCGCTCTTTTTACAATTAACAATATGATTAATGTTAATTATATTTGTTTTATGGAAAATGTCAATACTTTTCCTACTAATTATAAAGAGAAGGTAATTTATGTTGTAAATAACGTTATGTTTCGTATTTTTTAGATTTATATGCATAAAAAGCTGAGTGAAGAGGTTCTAATTCGCCTCCTCCCTCAGCTTTTTTTCCTTTTAATTAACGTGCTGCTAAACCAATCATCATTTTACCGTCTTTAAAATACTCAATTACATAGTCAACAGACGGACAGTAAATAAATGCTTCTTCTGTAAGATCAGCTGTTTGTTGAAAAAATAGTAAAGCCTGAGCTAAATCGACGCTTACAGCTTTAGTTGCTCGTTTCCAAGATAAAACAACCTGATGTTCTTTTATATTCATCTCTTGAAGCCATTTTTTGATTTCTTCAATATGCCGGGTGGACTTTTTAATTAATACTTTTCTCCAATTAATTTGCATGATTGTTAAAAAAGGAAAGGTGTTTGAAAGTTTTTCGAAGTAAATGCTTGTCTGCCTTTTTGTTAGCAAATCTGCACTGTTACCCAATGTTTGAATATAATGTTCTACTTTTGTCATAATCATCCTCCAGTCGAAATTGGAGTTTGCTAGAATTTTCAGAAACGATCTCTACTCTTCTTGCTAAAAATCCTGCAGCTTTCCAACCGTGCTTTTTCTCAACAATTTTGAAATTTCACCTTTTTATACAAATTATTCAAAATAATTTGTGTATTTTAGTTTATCATAAAACTTAATCTTTGACTTTGATTATGTAGAACCTTATTTGTGTTTTGTCCAAAGAGCGAATTTCATAGAAGAAAAGCTATAAAAAAGTTGACATTAACATTTATAAAAGTTAATATACTTACTAAAAGTAACTTAATTGCATATAACAAACAAGGTGAAGAAAATGAACTATCAAACAGATGTGTGTATAATAGGAGCCGGACCAGGCGGTGCTCTACTGGCCTATCTACTGGCTAAACAAAATATATCAACTATACTGATAGAGAGATCTGATGAGCTTGGAAAAGAATTTCGAGGCGAACATTTAAATGAAGATGGAGAAATGATTCTTAAGAAACATCATATATTTGAAGAAATTGAAAGCTTAGGCCTCCTTCGAATGTCTAGGGTCGAATACTGGAAGGATGGACATGTATTCAAAACGATAGAATCTGAACTTGGACATGCAGGAATTCATGTTCCACAGCAGCATCTCCTTCAGTCTATAAATAACCAAGCAAGCATCCATCTCTCCTACAAGCTTATGCTGGGCACAAAAGTAACGGAGCTAATGCAGAATGAAAAAGGACAATATACTGGAATAAAAGCTCAGCAAAAAGGCCGGGGTGAAATAATAGTTGAAAGTAAAATCATTATTGGAGCAGATGGTCGATATTCAACTGTTCGCAAACTTGCGCACATAAAAAACAATATCCACAATCATGGATACGATTTGCTTTGGGCGAAAATTCCTGCACCTGCCAATTGGGAGCCTTCTATTAAATTTTCACTTGTGAAGCAGCAGCAGGTGGCGCTTTTTTCTCAAGCAAAAGGCTTTGTTCAAATCGGATGGAATATTGAAAAAGGCAGCTATCCTGCTCTTCGAAAGCAATCGTTTAGACCGTTTATTCAGCGTTTAATAGACGCTTTCCCTAGCTTAAACCTTTCAATAGAAAGGTTTATTACGTCGTGGTCAGACTTTACGCTTCTTTCTGTGCAAAGCAGCATAAGCGAAGTATGGTCAAAGCATCACCTGTTATTATTAGGGGATGCTGCTCATACGATGACTCCCACTGGCGCTTTTGGATTAAACGAGTCATTAAAAGATGCTGACTTACTGTCTGACTTACTGCATCAAGTTTTTTATCAAAACAAAAAGATTTCAGAAACATTGAGACAGTTTGAACAGAAAAGAAAGCCTGAATTAATAACTCTTGAACGTATTCAGTTTCAGCGAGAAAAAGAATTCTCGTCCCATTTTATTTCTTCTTAAGCCTAAAAAAGAGATTCCATAGATAAATGGAATCTCTTTTTTACAATCATGATTTTTCAGCAGTTGTTCTATGTAAGTTCTCTTTTATGTATATTCCACGAAGTTAATCTTGCTTTGCCCGCTGCCATTTTTGAAATTCAAGAAATTGTTTAAACTGCTCTTTGCTTATTCCTGACTCCGCTGCTTCTTTTGCTAACTCAAGCCACTCATCATCAATATCCAACGATTCAGATTTATCCATAGGCTCATGAATCAATCTATCAATACTGACGTTCAATGAGGTAGAAATTTTGTTTAGAAATTGAATAGATGGGTTGAGCTGAATTCCTCTTTCTACTGAAGATATGTACGATTTAGCAACACCCGCTCGGTTTGCAAGTTCTGTTAGCGATATTCCCTGTTTCGTTCTGAGATCTCGAATACGTTGGCCAATTGTCATTTTAATCACCCTTACTAATGCTTACTTATCGATAATAATACCATAATTTCACTTTACCGTGCATTATAAATAAACGTTCTTACTGTAAAGGGATGATTATACATCTAGTAGACATAGCTTGAGACTCGCTATAAAGGTTATCTATGCTTAGAAAATTCTTTATTTTCTTACTAGTGTATTGGCTAAGAATTTGAGCTAATACTTTGTAAAAATTGTCTAACTTCCTCGATGCTTATACCTGTTTGTTTTGCTTCCATTATGAGCATAACCCATTCTAAGTCTAACGCATTTTCGTCTTTAAAATTCATAATTCTCCTCCTTTCTTCTTTTTTCGAAATTGATAACGTTTTCTTTTTGCTGTTTTTGGGCATTCTCCCTTATTTTTCACTATGGTTTTACAGTATAATGGATATTACTAGAACATTAGACATTTTTTAATTACTAAAAAGTACCCATTTTTTTGAATTTTTTGTCTATTCTTATCATAATAATTTTACCGTTACACAAACGCTACAGTTAGACACTAGGAGGATTGTTTTTATGCCTTTTCTGCATACGGCGACAGAAAAAATTTACTATGAAGTTCATTCGCCCGTATTCACTGACAAGACAGAAACCATTGTGATGGTTCATTCTGTTATCACTGATCATACGCTTTTTGATTCTATTACTGCAGAATTAACCCAACATTATTGTGTTATTCAATACGATTTGAGAGAGACAGGAAATAGCGCCTCCGCTACAGGGGAGATATCGTTTGAGGCTCATATTGAAGATCTTTTCCACTTATTACATACGTTACATATAAAGAAATGTTACTTAGTTGGCGTGGGATTTGGAGGACAAATCGCTGTTAAATTTGCTGCCCGCTATGAATTTCTTATTGAGGGACTGATACTATTGTCTCTTCCTTTTTATTCAGATAGCACCCTTCAAAAGATTAAGAGATGTTACAACGAAGAAAGTAAAAACCAAATACCGGTAGATAAAATTTTCGAATTAGGCAAACTAGAGAGTCTGGAACCTACAAACATACAACAGGTAATTGAAAGACTAAAAAAAATGGATCCCGGTGTATATTTCCGCTTTCTTAAACTATCTATTACAGACAATCTATTTCAAGAGTTGACTAGCATTTCACTTCCTGTACTCACTTTATCTGGTCAACATGATTTTCTGTTTTCATCTCAGTATCTCATTTCAAAGACGATGTTTTTAAAAAACTACAGTCATATGACCATACCTAACGCACATTCTTTATTTTTGGTAAAAGAAAAAACAACTTTACTCAAAGAAATTGCCGTAGATTTTATTAAAAGTAACAAAACTCAGCCGTCTTCTTTAAGAAATGACTCTATGAAAATACTTAAAAACTGGGAAAGTGATACGGCTATAGACATACAAAAAGACTTCCATGCCCACACACCCTCTCTTAAAGTAGATTTCTTGTACTCTTTTTCCGTCTATGTAAATGGCCAGCTTATTACAGAGGGCTGGAATAAGCGCTTTGCTCAAGAAATTTTACTATATCTTATTTTTCATCATTCTATCAGCAGAGAACAGCTATGCGAAGCGTTGTGGCCTGACATACCTTTAAGCAATGCCAAAAAGAATTTACGCGTCTACTTGTCTCATTTAAAAAAGTTATTGAATGCAGAAAAGGAAGAGCCAGTTTTACTTGTTAACAGGCAGCTCATTTCTTTAAACGCAGATGTATCAAGCGATGGATTAGATTTATTAACTGACCTTCAGTGGATTACCGAACAGTCTGATCCGACGTTGAAATTCAAGGAAGCTGAACAGCGACTGCACCAATTAGTTCCTCATTATTTAACAACGATTTATGACGACTGGTTCCTTGATATCCGAGTAAAAATAGAGATTATTCTTCTTGACTTATTAATCTGGATGAAAGAATGGCTTTGTGAGAATGGAAAAGTTTCAAAAGCCGTATTTTTACTCATTAAATTTATTGATTTAGTAGAAGAAAAGGAATTCATTTATGATGAAATTGTCGATTGCTATATTAAGCTCGATAACAATGAAAAATCAGAGTACTGGCTGGATCAAAAAATGCGGTATTTAGTTGAATAAAAAGGATGTGAATACATGAATTCGTACTGTGAGATGGTGTTTAATCAAATAAACGTTAACATCCATTCCCTAACCGCAATCATTAATGACGTTACAGAAGAAGAGCTTGCTTATCGTCCCCTCCCTCACAAGCGGTCTATTCAAGAGCTGCTGCAGCATTTATGTCTCATTTGTAGTGCAGACTATTATATTTCCTTAGGCTACTCTGCAGATAAAATGAATGACTTTTATCTGCAGCATCCAGCTTATACAAAGCTTGAACTCAAAGCTGCTTTAGTAGAGGGCTTCAATCAGCTAAAAGCAGCCTACTCTTCTTTTGACGAACAAAAGCTATTTTCACTGCAGACATCCTATTGGGGATGCACGTATACACGTTTTGAGTGGCTACTTGAAATTCAATCTCACTTATACCACCACCGTGCAGAACTGTATACGCTTCTAACCTGTTACCGCAGAAATCGATTGGATGTAGTGCTTTTTGAGTAATGTCATTTTGAAATAGAAAAAAGCAGTGAAGCGATCGCTTCACTGCTTTTTCTTACTCTCTATATTAGATAACCTTTATTTTTGTTTTAATTGTATAATATGTATCTGCTACTAGCCCCACTGCAAGTCCGCTAATCATCCCGTATGGTAATACACCCGGTACATTTTGATAAAAAGTGCCGATGAACATTGCAGCTAGGATGCCGAAAAGTACGCCTATCACAATATGCGAACCAAACTTCACCTGTTTTGCGGTATACATTCTTCCTCCTCCTCACTTTTTTTCCATTATATCACAACAGAATCGTTTATTTAATGATAACTGAGCGAGGAATGCGAATGTAATAAAACTGTAACCTTATATAACTATTTTAGTACTACTCTTCTAGCGAATAAAATGTCATATGGGGCTTTTCTTCTTGATAATACGCTAAACGGTCTTGAAGCGTACCGGTGTGAAATTCAAATTTATGACCGTCAGGATCCGTAAAATAAATAGATTTTTTGTCTCTCTCGTCACGATTTCTTCCAGATAAGATGGTTACATTATACTGTTTTAACAGCTCTTTTGCTTCGTCAAAGCTTTCAATGGAAATAGAAAACGCTAAATGAGTATACGAATACTGAATGTCTGATCTAGGAATATCTTTTTCTTCGTTTAGCGCCAGCCACAGTCCCTTAAGACTAAAGTAAGCGGTGGACTTTCCTTTCACTAAAAGTTCCGCTCCTAACACTTTCTGATAAAAGGTGATGGACTGTTCTAAATTTGACACGGAAAAGCACATATGATTAATTCCTTGAATCATTTTTTACCCTCGCTTTCTAGAAAAAAGCATTTTTATATTACATAACTTTCCTTTCAACGTTTATTCTAATGAAAAAGAATGCTTTTTGCCATGTAAAGAGCCACTCCCCAAATCATACATGCAGAAACCTTATTCACCCAAATCATTATTTTCCCATTTGTATCCATTTTTCCTATCACTTTTCCTGCAAAAGCTAAAAATAAAAACCATATCCACGAAACAGATATCGTAACCAGCGTAAAAATCCATTTTTCCTTTCCGCTGTACAGTAGAGAATTTGTTCCGATTACGCCTATAATATCCATCAGCGCGTGGGGATTTAGCAGAGATACAGAAGCAGCAAATAGAATCTGCGCTTTTACCGTCATTCCTTCCTTTAATGACGTTTTCGAAGGTTCGCTCTTCCATGTTACAAAGCCCATATACGCTAAAAAAAGAAAACCTATTCCAAAAATAAGCGTTTGAAAAAACGAAAAAGCAGCAACTACTGCTGAAACTCCCAGCACTGCGACTATAATTAAAATCGTATCACAAACAGAAGCCGTCACCACTACGGGAAGCGCCTGTTTGAACATCCGTTGATTTGCTCCTTGATTAAAAACAAACACATTTTGTACTCCTAAAGGTAAAATCAAACCGAATGCTAACAACAAAGCGTGTATAACCACTGTAAACATGTTACTCTCTCCTTTCACTTTCATCTTACAATTAACATCCCCTGTTGTCTCCATCCAAGTTTTGATTTATAATACCAACCAAATTACAAAAAGGTGGTCTCACATGAATTGGACTCCAAATCCGGCTGATAAAAAGCCAATGCACAAACAAATTCAAGAGTATATGAAAGAGAAAATTACAAATGGAGAATGGCCTATTGGAACTAAAATTCCTTCGCAGCGCCATTTGGCTGCTGCCTTTTCTGTAAATAGAAGCACAGTGGTAACAGCAACTGAAAACTTAATTGCTGAAGGACTGCTTAGTGGAAACAAAGGTGGTGGAACCAAAGTCATTAACAATACGTGGAGCTTACTAGCAGCAGGTTCTCACATGAACTGGAGTTCTTATGTAGAGGCAGGAATATACCAACCAAATTCTTCGACTATCCGCCATATTAACGAAGCTGAATTTCAACGGGGCATTATTCGTTTGGGAACTGGAGAGTTAGCACCTGACCTGCTCCCTTCTGATCAGCTTTCCGAGCTGTTTAGCGGAATGAAACATAGAAGCGTACACTTGGGGTACGAGCACCCAAAAGGTAACGGTGAACTGCGACAAGAGTTAGCGAAGCATGTAAAAAAACGAGGCATTGAAACGTCTCCTTCATCTATTTTAATTGTATCTGGTTCACTTCAAGCGCTTCAATTAATTTCAATCGGCCTGCTGCCTCCAGGTGCCAATATTTTAGCTGAAAAGCCATCTTATCTTTATTCTCTGCCCTTGTTTCAGTCCGCACAAATGAAAATAACGGGCGTTTCATTAGATAAAGAAGGAATTCAATTATCTTCATTAAAAGACCAGCATGAAAAAGAAAAAGGCACAGTCTTATATACGATACCCAACTTTCATAACCCGACCAATGTGACGATGAGCGAACAAAGGCGTCAAGAGCTACTTCATCGGTGTGAAATGATGCATTTGCCTATTATTGAAGATGATGCTTACGGAGAGCTTTGGTTTCATTCACCCCCTCCGCTTTCATTAAAAGCTCAAGATAAAAACGGAATGGTTCTTTATTTAGGAACGCTCTCTAAAACCTTCAGCCCAGGATTTCGAATTGGATGGGTTGTCGGGCCAGAACATGTGATTGAGCGATTGGCCGATCTTAAAATGCAAGTTGACTACGGAGCTAGTTCCTTATCTCAATGGGCTGCTGCTGAAGCTCTTAAGACAGGAATTTATGACAATCACGTTGCCAGCGTACGGTACAAATTAAAAGAAAAATCTCAGAAAGCACAGGCTATTTTAGAGAAGCATTTGGAAAGTCTCGCTACATGGAATGTTCCGAGCGGAGGTTTTTATTTTTGGCTTACGCTGCATAAGCCTGTTTCGATGCGTAAATTATTTAAGCACTGTCTAGATCAAGGCGTCCTTTTAAATCCAGGCGCATTATATGATCATGAAACATCGCAGCATATCAGAATATCCTTTGCTTATGCGACGCTTCCAGAATTTGAATACGGTATTAAAATAGTAGCAAAAAGCCTTAAGAATCTTTATTTATGATTCTCAAGGCTTTCTTGTGTTAGCGGCAGCTTTATAAAAAAAGTGAGCTTATTACGCTGAAGCTCCGCTCGTATATCTCCTTGATGAAGCAGGATGATTTGTTTAGCAATAGCCAGTCCTAAGCCTGAACCATTCGCATCCGTTCTTGATTCATCACCTCGATAAAATCGATCAAATAACTTTTCTACCTCAAGTTTTTCACTGATGTTAATGCTGTTCCTAAAGGAAATAATCAACGAATCCTCATCAATTTCCTGATTCACCTCTAATACGGAAGGCTTTTCGCTGTACTTTTTGGCATTTTCGAGCAAATTTTGAAATACTCTTACCATTTTCTCTACATCAATCAATACAACCGATTCACTAGCAAAACTAGTCTGAACGTCAATGCCTTCTCTTTTTAAAATCGGCTCGTACTCTCCTATCACCTGCTGAAGCAAACGTTTCATATCCACTTCATTTCGTTGAAGCTGAAGATCGGGACTCGTTAATTTTGTATAGTCAAACAACTCTTCAATTAAATCCGTTAAATAATTTGCTTTTGAATCGACAATATATAAATAGCTATCTAATGTTTCATCATCTAAATTTGCTCTCTTTTTAATTAAATCGAGGTACCCCACAATGGAGGTTAGCGGCGTGCGCAGATCGTGAGACACACTGGATATTAGCTCATTTTTTACTTGTTCGATTTCTCGTTCGCGATTAAATTTTGTACGAAGCTGAGCAGACATTTTGTTAATATTTTGACTTAACTCAGCCAGTTCATCTTTTCCTCGCACATGGATGGTTGCTCCTAAATCTCCATTTGATATTTTTTGAACCTGTTCGGAAATTTCTTTCAGGTAACGAATATGGGAACGAATAAGTACTAAAAAAACAAAAATAAAGACCACAACCGCCATAGAAGTAAGCCCAAACGCCAATAGATTATATGCAGAAACATTCATTTTCTCTTCTTGTATATACCTGCTTAAAACAAGCCTAGAAATTAAAATAAAAATTAAATTAGTAGCCAAAAAGCTTATAATGACAGCAAAAAGAAGCTTTACACTTATTCTTCTCATATCCTGTATCCTACGCCCCATATTGTTTTAATATAAATGGGCTTTTTCGGATTATCCTCAATTTTTTCGCGGATTTTTGTAATATGAACCATTACGGTACTATCCGATTTAAGCGCGTCTGCTTGCCAAACGGCTTCATATATTTTCCCCATACTCATCACCGTGCCCTTATGGCGTGCAAGCAGCTCTAAAATATCAAACTCTTTTGGCGTTAAGCGAATCTCTTGGCCGCGTACAAAGACGAGTCGGGTGCTGCGGTTAATTTCCAAATCGCCAATTTGAATAATTTCATGCTCAGCACGTTGATTGTATTTTTTATAGCGTCTAATTTGTGATTTAACCCGCGCGATGAGCTCGAGAGGATTAAATGGCTTTGTTAAGTAATCATCTGCGCCTGCTGTTAAGCCAGATATCTTGTCCATATCTTCTGACTTAGCTGACAGCATGATAATGGGCATGTTTTTTTCTTCACGTATTTTAAAAGCAGTCTCAATTCCATTCATCTGCGGCATCATAATATCTAATATAATTAAATCTACCTCTTGTTCTTCTAAAAGCGCTAACCCAGATACAGCATTAGAAACTTTCAGCGCTTCAAATCCTTCATTTTCTAAGTAAATAGCAATTAAATTACGAATTTGCTCATCGTCATCCATAATTAAAATTCTGTCTTTCATTTACAAACTCCTTATATCTCATTCTTTTCACATGTAAAAATGTATGCAGGCGGAACATTTCTCCACTCTTTTTCTACTTTAAACTTCGGGAAAAACGTACGAATCAACTCTTTTTTTAAATTCGTATACTGAAACGTAATAAATTTCCCTTCATCAGCTAATACGCTGCGCGTGTTTTGCAGAATACAGTCCGACACTTCAGACGGCAACGAGGCAAAAGGAAGACCTGATAATACGTAATCTATTTTTGTAATACCATACTGTATCAAGTACTTTTGAACATTTTCAGCGGATCCGTTTATCATGTACACATTTTTTTCATTCCTTACTTGTTCCTTTACTTTTTCGTAAAAATGCCGATTATATTCGATAAGAAGCAAAGTTGTACAAGCGCTTCGTCTTCTTATTAATTCACGGGTGAAAGCTCCGGTTCCTGGTCCGTACTCTACTATACAGGCTGCATGTTCAAAATCAATCCCTTTTATCATCTTTTTCGCTAAGTGCTTAGAGCTTGGCAAAAGTGCTCCTACCGTTCGCGGCTGGTGAAAATATTGATACATAAAAGCTAAATTCATTTTCTATTCCTTCTTTCTACTCTTTCTTTCTAGAATAGAAAAAAAATCTAAAGAAACGTTAAGTAAATTCCTTAAGAATTCTTAAGAAAACAAAAAGGAGGATGGGACAAACGTATTTTAGTTGAAGGAAGATCCGAACTATGAATTAAAATCCTTTATTGAGAATTAAGTGCATTCGAATTTTTTATGGTGATAGTCAACGTAGGTTTCATGTATGTAGGTGCTTCTAGCTGTTGATTGGAGGGCAAGGCGAAGACTCCTGCCGGAAAAGCGGAAGGGATGAGACCCCGCAGGAGCGCATGCGACGAGGAGGCTCATCGGCCGCCCGCGGAAAGCGAAGTCTGGCACGGAGATCAACAACGGTGTAACACGCGCCATACTGAATTATTTATCCCATTTGTTCGTCTTTGGATTGATGTAGTTAATGTCTCAATTCCTTTTGAAAGAGTATTCAGCGTAAATAACATCCGCTATTAAGATCAAAGGTGGCTCCTGTATAATGTTTTGCTTGAGGGCTTAATAAAAACAGGACCGTATCTGCCACGTCTTGAGGCGTAACAAAGCTTGGAATCAGCTGATGAGCGATGTATTCATTTTTGCGCCACTCTGGAATATTTTTCATCATATCGGTATTTACCATTGTAGGTGCTACTGCATTCACCCGCATATAAGGAGAAAAATTCATCGCACAGCTCTTGGTTAATCCTAATACTGCTGCTTTAGACATTCCATATATAGCATCGGAGCTTCCTTCCATTCCTGACACGGACGATATATTAATAATCGCCCCTTCTGTTTCCTTTTTCATTAATAATTCGCCAAAGTACTTGGAGAAATAAACATATCCTTTAATATTAATATCCATCACAAAATCTATTTCGTTTTCTTCATAATCCAATAAATTTTTCCCTAAATACACGCCTGCATTATTAACTAACCCATACAAATTTTTATCTTTTATTTGATAAAAAAGATCTTTTACATCCTTTCCATTTTTAACATCTACTACATACGTTTCAATATGGCCCTTTGTATCTTCAGCTAGTTGTCTCAAAGCTTCATCATTAATATCACAAGCAATAACTGAATAGCACTTTGACACACACTCTTTTACAATTTCTTTGCCAATTCCAGAACCTGCACCTGTAACTATTATCCATTTTCCTTTCATCTCGACACCTCTTATTTACTTCTGTTACACATACTTGTTATATAAATATTCAAACATTTATTATACCATTATTTTCTATATAAAAGTTCTTTTCATATGCTCTTTTTCAACTTACTGAACAAAGTGCGTATAGTTTTTTATACGAGTGATAACGATAAGACAGTACATTATTTCAAACAAGAAAGAGATGATAAGACGTGGCAAAAGTACTTTATATTACAGCTCATCCTCACGATGAGTCTCAATCATTCAGTATGGCAACTGGAAAAGCATTTATCGATGCTTACAAAGAGCACAATTCAAGTGACGAAGTTGTACATATTGACCTTTATAAAGAAAATATCCCTCATATTGATGCGGATGTATTTAGCGGCTGGGGCAAACTTCAGTCTGGCTCTGAACTTTCTTCTCATGAACAGGAAAAGGTCAATCGTCTTGCAGAACTGAGCGAACAGTTTGTAACCGCGGACAAATATGTTTTTGTAACGCCTATGTGGAACTTTTCATTTCCACCGGTTATGAAAGCTTATTTAGACTCTGTAGCCGTAGCCGGTAAGTCATTTAAATACACGGCAGAAGGTCCTGTTGGGCTATTAACGGATAAAAAAGCGCTTCATATTCAAGCGCGCGGAGGCATTTATTCTGAAGGTCCCGCAGCTGATATGGAAATGGGGCATCGTTATATTGGAATTATGATGAATTTCTTCGGAGTACCTTCGTTAGACGGCATTTTTGTCGAAGGGCATAACGCAATGCCAGATAAAGCGCAGGAAATTAAAGAAAAGGGAATAGCCGAAGCCAAAAAACTTGCGCAAACTTTTTAATACAAAAACCCGCATAAAGCGGGTTTTTCTACGCAAAAAAACTTTCTCTTTCCCTTTCGATCCATCTGTCCATTTCCTGATCACTTTTTTCTACAAGTCTGTTAACGAGAATATCATGCCAAATATAGTTTTCAAGTAAATTAATGTTGACTGCGTTATTTGTATAGTAAGCCATTTCTTTATGACCATAAATCATTTCACTGCTGTCAACAGATATAATAAACCAGTTTTGATTCCCAATGTTTTCGGTATAGCTTGTATGACGGTGCCGGTCAAATTCCTCCATCGCTTCATCTTGTTCAAACACAATTCCTTTTAGTGTGACACTCTCCCTTAGCTGTAATAAAAGGGGCTTCAACTCATTATAAATATCGGGCCAAAGCGAGATGACAATTTTATTTTTTACTTTTAACAATAGCGACTCACAAAAAGCAAGAATCGCTCTTTCCCCTTTCATCGTCATAACCCGGCTTTCTTCTATAGACTCTGCAGCTTCAAGACGTTTAAGCGTTTCGCTAACGTCTTCATACGTTTCGTTCCATTTTTTCTGCAGCGAATGCAAAAAAGCATCGACGGGCAACGATGTGTACTGGGTGCCATCATTACTCTCTTCTTTTAACACCATGCCTTTTTCCTCTAGTGTTTGTAAAATATCGTATACACGCGCTCTTGGCACACCTGAATGTTTACTAATACTATAAGCAGTGGAAGATCCTTTTTTGACAAGCGTCACGTATACTTTTGATTCGTACTGATTAAATCCAAGCGACTGCAGCTGCTGAATAATATTTTCCATAAAGGAAACCTCCCTGTTTTTTAAGTTATTTGAAATTTTCATCATTTACATATTTACAACTGCTTTTTATATAGTTACTATTTAAGTAGTCACTATATATTATGACATGAGGAAGGTGCTTTATGGAAGAATTAAGTTTACAGATTGTTCTTTTGCTTTTACTATTTGGTTTTTTAGCTGCATTCATCGACTCTGTAGTTGGCGGAGGGGGTTTAATTTCAACGCCTGCCCTTTTATTTTTAGGCCTGCCTCCCGCTGCTGCCTTAGCTACAAATAAATTAGCCGGAACGATGGGCGTATTAACGAGTACCATTCGATTTGTTAAATCCGGAAAAGTCGATTTTCGCGTCGTAGGTAAATGGTTTCCTTTTGTATTTATTGGTTCTTTAGGAGGTTCAATCACCGTTCATTTTCTATCCTCTGCTTTTTTGAAACCTGTTATTTTGATTCTCCTTGTTTTAGTTGCTATTTATACAATCTTCAAAAAAAACTGGGGCACCACGTCCACGTATAAGCCGCTGTCTATTAAGAAACTTATTTTCTTTACTGCACTTATTTTTATTATTGGCTTTTACGATGGTTTTTTAGGAGCAGGCACAGGTTCATTTATTTTATTTGCTTTTTTATTTATGGGATTTGATTTCCTGCAGTCAGCAGGCAGTGCAAAATTTTTAAATTTCGGCAGTAACTTAGGTGCTTTGCTTGTGTTTTTATATTTCGATTCTGTTGTATTTTCTTACGGATTAATTATGGGGTTTGCGATGATCGTGGGTTCTTTTGTCGGGTCAAATGTCGCTCTATCAAAAGGCGTGACGTACGTCCGAACGCTTTTTATCCTTGTCACTTTAAGCCTTATTAGCAAAAACATATTCGATTATGTGAATCAGTACAAATAGATCAATGGTTTCTTTAGAACCATAACAATGAACCTATATATCTATTAGATTAATAAAACCACCTCTTACTATTTTCTTATTTTTGGGTAAATGTGTAAAAAAACACTAAAATTGCTGTATACTGGTCCATGTTGTTTTACATAATTTAGAAATATTATACAGAGGTGAACATTTTGTTTAAGAAATTCAGGTTTTTATGGTTTATTCTGCTGATCTTTGCACTTATTTTTGTCAAAAATACGTTCTTTTCTTCTTCAGAGAACGCCGCTGAGACTCTAGCAACGTCAGATGTTCCACAAGCCGCAGATACTTTCAAAGATGGAAACAATCAGCAGGACGGAGTCATTATTCAAAAATATCGCAAACAGCTAGATGCAGCGCAGAAGAAAAGCGACGAAAAAGCTACTAAAGAAATACAAGAAAAAATTTATGAAGACGGAAGACAAGCGGCACTAAACTTTTTACCGCGCAATAAATTTCAAAGAGCTTTTTCTCAGCCTTCTAAAAAATCGGCCGATGATATTTATAACTTTCTAATTGCCCAAGTGGGGTTTGGAGGATATGATTCTCTTTATCAAGAAGCAATAGCCGCAAAAAAAGAAGCAGCTTCTCCTACTGATGAATTAAATATGAGTGGCATTCAAGCTAAAACCGCTGCACTTACATACGGCACACTAGCACAAAGAGAGCATCTGCTTGTTACAAGTCTTGCCTATGACTTAAGCAGCGTAGGCGTCATTTCTTCCGATACAGCTAAAGATATTGATAAAAAAGCTACTCATATGCTAGAAGTTAGAAAAGAAGGAATAAATGCCGCGATGCAAAAATAGTTTTGCGAAGTGAAAAACAGCGGGTAAAACTGCTGTTTTTTTATTCTAACGTTCAGGTATTTCACTATTTTAATAGCCAATCATTTAATAACACTGGTTAAAGCTTTCATACAAGGATATAAAAATGGAGGTAATTTCTATGAAAGAAGCGATTGTTTATCAATACGATGCGTTCAGCACGCGCCCTAATAAAGGAAATCCTGCAGGAATCGTGTTTAACGGAGATGATTTTTCAGCTGAAGAAATGCAGAAGATTGCTTATCAAGCACAGTTTAACGAAACGGCTTTTATCATGAAGTCTTCCCGCGCTGATTTACGAATTCGATACTTTACGCCCGGCCAAGAAGCAGATTTGTGCGGTCATGCAACCGTCGCTTCTCTTTATGCTTTACATAGTAAAAACAAACTTCCAAAAACTACATTTACAGTGGAAACAAATGCTGGAATTTTGCCGATGACTGTACAGAATAGAAACGGACAACCTGTTATCACCATGAGTCAAGCTTCTCCGCAGTTTCATCCGTTTTCGGGTTCAAAAGAAAAACTGGCAAAAGCTCTTAATCTTCATATTGATGACCTTGATCAAAGACTTCCTATTGTATATGGAAGTACGGGGAACTGGACGCTTATTGTACCTTTAAAAAATTTAGATGCCTGTAAAAAGATGAAGCCTAATCAAGAAGATTTCCCTCATATTTTAACAGATATGCCAAAAGCATCTATTCATCCCTTTTGTTTTGAAACGATTCACTCAGAAGCCCATATGCACGGAAGACATTTCTCTTCACCATTTTCAGGTACGGTAGAAGACGCCGTAACTGGAACAGCATCAGGCGTAATGGGCGCCTATTATGCGAGATATGTGGACCAGCAAGATAATGACCGCTGGCAATTTGTGATTGAGCAAGGACAGGAAATAGATAAAGATGGCTTCGTTCATGTAAAAATTACAAAAAAAGAGAATACGTATGGTGTGGTAATCGCAGGAGAAGCGGTCTATGTAACCAAGCAAATCGTTTCTCTTTCCTAATAAAAACGTGTCCGCCTATTTGGCGAACACGTTTTTTTGTTTAGTAAATAATAGCCTGTACGCTCATTATTGTAACGGTTAAAATAAGAATCACGTTCCCTATAATTAACCACGGCTTTGCGCTTCCTCTTCTACCTTTAATAGCCGTGATTAGTCCAGCAATGGGCAATAAAGCCATAACGATGACCCAAATTTTACGAAGAATGCTGGAATCCAAATAAAAACCAAACTGCATCATCGCAAATAACACGACTGTGATAAGGAAGAAAAGTGTAGGCACAGCTAAATGAATGCCTCTTGGTCTCATTGAGTAGTACACAACATCACTTTCTTTCTATGTAAAATCTTACGTAAAATAACGTTATCATTTACAAAGAGTTTTGACAACTTTTTGAAGGATTTTGTCAACAAATTTTAATAATCTAGAAGAAATTACTTCTCACCCAGCTGCCCTAAGACTGCCGGCAGTGCAGAAATAACGTCGCTTGCTAACATATCCATCATTGTATGCCCCTGATCGAGCAGCACATCCGCTGCTTTTCCGTGAACATATACCGCATTACTGATTGCTTCTTGAAGAGAATCATGCTGCATAATAAAAGCGAGGATGATCCCTGTTAACGTGTCACCCGTTCCTCCTTTCGCAAGTCCCGCGTTTCCAGTGGTATTTACGTATTGTTTTCCGTCAGGTGTTGTAACAATCGTGTTTGGACCTTTTAATACAAGGTACACACCATTTTCCACTGCGTATTGCCTAGATATTGAAAATCGATTTGCTTCTACTTCGGCGATTGTTGTGTCCACGAGCCTTGCCATTTCTCCCGGATGAGGTGTTAAAATCGTGGCGTGTTCTCTTTCTTTTACTTCTGTTTCTAAATGGGGAAGATGAAAAAGAGCATCGGCGTCCACCACAACAGAAACCGGCTGGTAAAGCACTTGTTCGACGACTTTCTTCGTTTCTTTCGTTCTCCCAAGCCCTGGTCCGACTGCAATGGCATCATACTTCGCTTCTTCTAAAGGTATCTCCCCTGCAAAAAAGCCATCTTTGCTTGGACATGGTTTATACATCACTTCCAGCATGTGACCAGCTGCAATCGCATGAATATCGCTCGGAAGCGCAAGCGTTAAAAGTCCCGCTCCGCTTGTGAGCGCTGCTTTTGACGTTAACATCGGCGCTCCGGGTGTTTGGAGTGAACCTCCTATTACGATTCCTTTTCCGTGTGTACCTTTATTGGACGAAGCATTCCGAATAGGAAAAGATTGTTTAATATGCTGAGTTGACCATACCTCTTTAAAAGATGAACTTTTTTCAATTGCTAGCGGCGGAATTCCAATATCTACCACAATCAATTCTCCATAACTTTCTTTGCTGGGGTATGTAAATGCCGTGATTTTCGGCTGCTGAAGCGTAATCGTAGCATCTGCACGTACTGTAAGCTCTTGCTTCTGTTCCATTACTCCACTTGGGACATCGATGCTGTATATGTAAGCCTTAGAGTCGTTTATTTTTTTTATAATATCATCGTAAGGAGATTTGATGCTGCCTTTTACTCCTATCCCTAGTAGACAGTCAATAAGCACCGTATACTTTTTTACAGAGAAATTATCTCCCGCCGATTGCCACGTGAACCCGGCATTTTCATAGATGATCATTGCTTTTTTAGCCGCGCCTTTTATTTTTTCCCGTGCAGGAACTACCCAGACGTCAACTTCATAGCCTTTTGACTTCAAAGCACGGGCAATAACAAATCCGTCTCCTCCATTGTTTCCCGTTCCTATAAGCAGCCCTATGTTTTCATGTTTTTCGATTCGCTCACTCAGCGCGTTTGCAGCAGCCTGCCCGGCATTTTCCATAAGGGACTCTTCACTCATCCCAATTGTATTCATCATATAATCATCTACTTGATACATCTCTTGATTCGTTACAATTCTCATTATGCTGCTCCTTACTGAAACGGAAATGGTTCATCTGTATTTACCGTTCCTTTTATTTTCGTTATAGTTAATTGTTCTCCTTTCATCCAATCTTCAAACGAGAAAATGAGAGGCTTTGCTTTTCGTCCAATCCCCACAATGACTTGCAGCGTCTCCGGTACATATGCTACTGTATGAAGCGTTCCAGCAGAATTCCGGTAATCTTCTTTAAAAATACCGTATTCATCTTCATTAAATAAAGAGAAAGCTTCAAGAGGCGATAGCTTTTTTTCAATATGATCTCGAATATGATCGAGCCTTTCCCTTGACTCTACCAAATGATGACGATTTTCTTCGACCAGCTGATTAAAATGGTTCGTACACCCCATCATCGTTCCTCTTTGTACATGAACGCCTCGTCCAGATGCTTCGACTACTGCTCCCTGTCCGCTGCGGTCATAAATGGAATAATTGAACGCATGACGATGCGGTGCTCTTTCTAAAATAGCAATAGCCTCTTCTGTCGTTTCACATGTTTCTAAAATAAACCGAGCGAGCGTACAGCAAATAAATCCGTTCGTTTGACGGCGGCGATTAACAAAATGATAGCCAATTGCTAATCCTTTTTCATTCATTCCATCCATTCGCCCCACCATTCTCGTTCCAAATCCGACGCTTGCATATCCTTCATTTGGCTGAAAAAGCAAAAATCGACCTTCGTACGTTTTAGGATGATAATCGTAGTTTCGCACATACACGCCGTGCTGCATAAGAGCCGAACATCCCGTTTTTTTCCACTCTTGCTGATACCCGCTGTACTCATGAATAACGTCTTCAAGAGGCCAATCTAAGCCTTCTGCTAAGCCCACTAGCTCATCCCACAGTCCCGGAGCAAATAAGTCGTAATAATGACGCGCTTCTTTTGCTATCGTTTGATAGCTTCTTAATGAACGTTTTCTTCTTTTTTGATGATTTTCAAACAGCTTTGTTCCTTTATGTAATTTCCCTTGCATTTCACCAAGCTCTCGGTAAGAGCCTCGTCCTTGAATAACTTCTACCTGTATTTCTTTCACTTCTATCACTCCAATTTTCCAGTACCTTTATTGTGCAGCAAGCGCTCTATTCTTTGCAACTTTCTCCTCTCATAGAACTCTCTTCCTTTGAATACAGTTATAAAGAAACAGGTCGAAAGATTGAAAAGCATTATCATAAGAGGTGATCATATTGCTAAAGGAAGTTCAGCTAGAGATTCAGCGAAGAATCGCCTATCTGCGCCCAACACAAAAAAATGACGGGTCATTTCGCTACTGTTTTGAAACAGGCGTTATGCCTGATGCGTTTTTAATTATGCTTCTTCGCACCTTTGATTTAGATAAAGAAGGGTTGATTAAACAATTAACCGAACGGATCGTTTCCCTTCAAAATGAAGATGGTCTTTGGACGTTGTTTGATGATGAAGAACATAACTTATCCGCCACTATTCAAGCTTATACAGCTCTTTTATATTCAGGGTATTACCAAAAAAACGACCGGATTTTGCGAAAAGCAGAAAGATATATTATAGATTCGGGAGGCATTTCGCGCGCTCATTTTCTTACAAGATGGATGCTTTCTGTTAACGGTTTATACGAGTGGCCAAAGCTATTTTACCTCCCGCTTTCTCTTTTGCTCGTGCCTACCTATGTACCGCTTAACTTTTATGAATTAAGCACCTATGCCAGAATTCACTTCGTTCCGATGATGGTAGCAGGAAACAAAAAATTTTCACTTACTTCTAGGCATACACCTTCTCTTTCTCATTTAGATGTAAGAGAACAGAATCAGGAATCGGAGGAAACTACTCAAGAATCACGCGCTTCTATTTTTTTAGTCGACCATTTAAAACAGCTGGCTTCTTTACCTTCTTACATCCACAAGCTTGGTTATCAAGCAGCGGAGCGTTACATGCTAGAAAGAATTGAAAAAGACGGAACACTCTACAGCTACGCCACCTCTACTTTTTTTATGATTTACGGTCTTTTGGCTCTTGGCTATAAAAAAGATTCATTTGTGATCCAAAAAGCAATTGACGGTATTTGTTCACTACTTAGTACATGCAGCGGCCACGTGCACGTAGAAAACTCCACGTCAACCGTTTGGGATACCGCGCTGCTATCTTACGCTCTACAGGAAGCAGGTGTACCGCAGCAAGATCCTATGATTAAAGGCTCAACTCGCTACTTAAAGAAAAGACAGCATACAAAGCTTGGAGATTGGCAGTTTCATAACCCAAATACAGCACCTGGAGGCTGGGGGTTTTCCGATATTAATACGAATAACCCTGACTTAGACGATACGTCTGCTGCTATCAGAGCTCTTTCTAGAAGAGCACAAACCGATACAGATTATTTGGAGTCTTGGCAAAGAGGCATTAACTGGCTGCTGTCCATGCAAAACAAAGACGGGGGTTTTGCTGCATTTGAAAAAAATACTGACTCTATTTTATTTACTTATCTCCCGCTTGAAAATGCAAAAGATGCAGCGACGGATCCGGCTACTGCCGATTTAACCGGTCGAGTGCTTGAGTGCCTCGGAAACTTTGCTGGTATGAATAAATCCCACCCTTCGATTAAAGCTGCAGTAAAATGGCTGTTTGATCATCAGTTGGATAACGGGAGCTGGTACGGCCGGTGGGGAGTTTGCTACATTTACGGAACGTGGGCCGCTATTACAGGACTTCGTGCTGTAGGGGTTTCTGCTTCTGATCCGCGTATCATCAAAGCTATCAACTGGCTCAAAAGCATTCAACAAGAAGACGGTGGATTCGGAGAATCATGCTATAGCGCTTCTTTAAAAAAATATGTGCCACTATCGTTTAGCACCCCTTCTCAAACGGCTTGGGCTCTCGATGCTTTAATGACAATATGTCCATTAAAAGATCGAGCCGTTGAAAAAGGAATTAAATTTTTACTGAATCCAAATCTTACAGAGCAGCAAACTCATTACCCCACGGGAATTGGTCTTCCTGGACAATTTTATATTCAGTACCACAGCTACAATGATATTTTTCCTCTTCTTGCACTTGCTCACTACGCAAAAAAACATTCTTCGTAAAGAGGCTGGGAGAAAAGTAGTTTAGCTGAAGGAAGATCCGAACGATGAATCGAGATTCTTGCTTGAGAATCCAACTCGTTCGGATTTTTTCATTTGTAGAATGAACGTAGGCTTCATGTATGTAGAGCAGTTAATGGAAAGCCAAGGCTTGCACGGAAGTCAACCGCGGTGTAACAAGCACTCCATACTAGCGTGCCGATCCCATTTGTTTTAAGATTCGATGGACATAGTTATGTCTGAATTTCTTTTATACATAAAAGCAGGTTTTTTAGGAGACAAGTGGAATACCTTTTTAAATGTTAGAAAAGAAAGGATGCATCAAATGAATAATGTTTCACCACTTTTAAAAGGAAAAAACGTGATACTAAGAAAACCAAAAGACAGCGATGTAAATGACTATCTAGCATGCAAACAAACAAAAGAACTTATTCGCATGTACGGAGGCGATACCCGAAACTTAAAACCTCTTACATTACAAGATGCCAAGCGGCACGTCGAGTACATAAAGTCTCAAAAGCTGAATTGGTGTATTGAATATGAGCAGCGTTTTGTTGGAGAAGCACGGCTGACCGTTAACGAGCACGACCGGCGCGCACGGTATGCAATTGGTTTATTTGATTCTTCCGTCTGGAATCAAGGGCTAGGCACCGAAGTTACAAAATTGGTACTTGCGTACGCATTTGAACACCTTCACTTGCACAGAGTCGATTTACGAGTGCTCGAATACAACCATAGAGCCATTGCTTGTTATGAAAAATGCGGTTTTGTAAAAGAAGGAATAGAGCGTGAAGGTGCTTTTATTGAAGAAGCATTTCAGACAGATCTTATCATGAGTATACTCGAACAAGAATATTATCAGCTGTAGAAAAGAGAATCAGCTGTCGTCATCCTACTTCTTTAAAAGTTCGTATAGCCCAAGCCTTTTGTGAATAAAGTAACATAACGATATAATCAAAGGAGCCAACGATGACAGCTTATGATTCCTCTTCTTTTGTATTTGTAACCATTGATAAACATGACATTGCTGCTTTTTTACTAATTGATATTATTTGCAGCACCACTATTTATGTAGCATGTAAACATTATCTCCACAATGAGCTTGTTTCCATTGCAAGCAGCGCTCTTTTTCCCATGGTATGTAAGAAGGTTTCTCGACGCTAGCTCAGCTTTTTACCGGTTCTTTTAATGACAGCCAAGTGCGTTCCTTCTGCTGCTGAATCTCTACGGAGTGATTAAAAAATTTAGAAAGATGCGGCTCAGTGAGCTGGTCTTTCGTTTTTCCAGAAGAGAACACTTCTCCTTGGCGCATACAAAGCGTATGGGTAAAGCACGGCAAAATTTCTTCTACATGGTGAGTAACATAAATAAGCGTAGGCGCTTTTGGCTGCTCTGCCATTTTTGCAATCAGCTGAAGAAGCTGTTCTCGGGCCATTATATCTAGTCCTGTACATGGCTCATCAAGTATTAAAAGCTTTGGTGAAGCCATAAGAGCTCGGGCAATTAGCACTCGCTGGCGCTCTCCTTGAGAAAGTGTTCCGTACGCCTGATTTTGTAAATCTTCGCAATTTAGCAGCTTCATTAATTCTATAGCTTGGTTCATATCTTTTTGCTCCACTTGTTCATACAAACCAATAGATGCAAATTTGCCGCTTAAAATCATTTCTAAAACCGTATCGTCATCTTGAAACCGCTGCTGAAGCGAAGAACTTACCCACCCGATTTCTTTTCTGAGCTCAGACAGATTTGTTTCTCCAAATTTCCTTGAAAGAACTTCTACTTGGCCTTTTGTAGGCCAGATATATCCGTTGATTATATTTAAAAGCGTCGTTTTTCCGGAACCATTTAACCCAAGCAAACACCAATGTTCCCCTTTTTTCACTAACCACGACACGTTTTTTAAAATTTCTTTTTCTGCTCGTTTTACCGAAACGCTCTTAATTTTGATCATGCTAACACTCCTATACTCTCATTTTTCATTATATATACTATAAAAGAATAATGATTTGTCCCATTTGTTAACTTGCTTTTCTTTTTTCATGCCAATTCTTTCAGCCACTTTAATCGATGGGTAATTGTCAGGATCTATCAATGATGTAATTTTCTGAAATTTCAGCGTATGAAGTCCATAATCTAAGCAAGCTTTTGCTGCTTCACTCGCATAGCCCTTCCCCCAGCGGCTGCGTAAGAATAAATAACCAAGTTCTGGATCTACCTTTCCGTCTACTTTTTGAAGAACCATGCCGCACTGCCCTAGAAACTCTCCTTTCTGTTTATCCTCAGCGATCCACATGCTAATGCCGTACGTTTGATAATGCTGCTTCATCCATTGAATCCAGCGGCGTGTGTCTTGTTCGCTTTTAGTAGAAGAATAATACTTCATTGCTTCAGCATCCTCAAAGATTTTCAGTAAATTTTCTGCATCGCTTTCGGCCATGGCTCGCAACGTCATTCGTTCTGTCTCAATAATCGTATGAATCCTCTCCTTTCTTACATTCCAACATCTACTATCTTTATTATCCGCTACTATTTTCTTTTCGTAAAGTTTTCCTTTTTTTATTTAAATGAACGAGAAAAAACGCACCAAAAAAGGCTGCTACACACAGCCCTTTAATCTGGATCACACGTTTTCCCGTACCGTAATACGTTATATATAGCACGTCCATCACTTGCAGATGTCTCTGTATATTGAATTGGCAGCAGTGAGAAAATAACATAATAGACTGAAAAATAAACAAATTGATAGCAAAATATATCTTCAGGCAGAATATTAGCCATAATTAATCCATTTATTATAAAAATAGTAAGCACATTAAACAGTACACCACCCGCATACACCACTGCATGAGAAATGCGACTGTCATTCTTAAGATTTTCATATTTACAAAACGAGTCTAAAAAATAGACTGACTTAATTTTAAACTTCCCCATTTTAAGAATCGTTTTCCCTCGCCCAATAGTAAAATCGACCTTCCCTCCGAAAATAATTGCCATGACGGAATGCCCCAGCTGATGAACAAATGATACAAGTGGCAATACAAGACAGAATGACCACACAAACTTTGGAAGATCATTTAACCCAAACACGTTTATCCCTCCTTTTTGTTTCTTCTCTCTACTTTTCCTCCCCGTTTTCACTTAAAACTACATTTAATTTCTTTTTTAAAACTCATACGGAATAACTAGCATACACTTCGTGTCTTATGACCTAGATAAACCCTGATGTATGTAGCTTATGAAAAATACATTTTTCGAAAAATAGTTGGCGTAACGTTTTCCTGTTCTTTGAAACGCTTGATAAAGTAGCTTGGATGTTCATACCCTACTTGTCTTGCTATATCTTGTACAGAGATTTGGTTGTTTTTAAGCAGCAGTTTCTTTGCTTTTTGAATCCGCACGCGCGTTACGTATTCAAATGGCCGGATGCCAAGAGATTGTTGAAAAAGCAAACACGTATACTGCTCCGTTACGTTGAGCTGCTGCGCCAGTACTTCTAGCGTTAACGGCTGATGATAATATTCCTCGATATAACGAAGGACTGGGTTTAGCTGAGTAATTTGCTGCAGGCGACTTTTGCTTTCTATATATACGCTGTCTTGGCGAAGTTTTAAAATGACGCTATATAGTAGTTCAGAGCACTGCATGGTGCTAGAGGTATGATTTTCTTCTAACCGATCCATTAGTTCTTGAAGCATCCTGTAAAGACTTTCAGCATTTGTAAGGACGATTTTTCCCGAATTAATAAATTGAAGAGAAAGCATGATATCATCAATCACACTTCCGTTAAAAGAAACCCAGCATACTTGCCATTCGCTCGTAACGGGATAGTATTCGTGCGGAACGTGCGGCGTCAGAAACATCCCTTCATTTTCTTTTATAATATAAACCTCATCATTTACACGAAGCTCGCCTCTTCCTTTTATGCATTGAATCCATTGATAATCAGGAAACTCTCCCTGACGCTTAATATGCTTTTGGTGCCTCCAGCTTCCAGCGCTTGTAACATAGAATGGCAGTTTCATATCTTCATCTGAAAGAGCCGGAAAGTACATACGGTCCACATTACTTCCCCCTTTTTATGTGAATATAGTTATATTATCATGAAAATAATTAGATTGATAAGGTTTTCAGAAAACGTTATCATTTCCATATAAACTAATAACCTAGTACTTTAGAAATGAGGGATCGACGTGTTAAAAACCGGCAAGAAATTTCATTATACAGCACCTGCAAACGGATACCCTGAATGGAATAACAACCCTGAAATTTTTCAATTGAACCGTTCAAAAGCACACGCTTTACTTATGCCTTATCAAACGGTCGAAGAGGCCTTAAAAAATGATAGAAAATCTTCTGTTTACTATCAAAGCTTAAATGGCAGCTGGTATTTTCATTTTGCTGAAAATGCAGATGCCCGCGTCAAAAACTTTTTCGCACCTGAGTTTTCATATGAGAAATGGGACTCTATTTCAGTTCCTTCACATTGGCAGCTGCAAGGATATGACTATCCTCAATATACAAACGTGGCATACCCTTGGGTTGAAAATGAAGAGCTCGAACCTCCTTTTGCACCGACTAAATATAACCCTGTCAGTCAGTACATCCGTACTTTTACACCTAAACCAGAATGGAAAGATCAGCCGGTGTACGTCAGCTTCCAAGGCGTCGAATCTGCTTTTTACGTATGGATTAACGGTGAGTTTGTTGGATACAGCGAAGACAGCTTTACTCCAGCTGAATTTGATATAACTTCTTACCTTCAAGAAGGTGAAAATACGATAGCAGTAGAAGTATATCGCTGGAGTGATGCAAGCTGGCTTGAAGACCAAGATTTTTGGCGAATGAGCGGCATCTTCCGAGATGTGTATCTCTATTCTACTCCACCAGTTCACATCTATGACTTTAGCGTTCGTTCGTCGCTTGATAACAACTACCAAGATGGTGAACTTATCGTTTCAGCTGATATCTTAAACTACTTTGAGCACGATACTCAAGGTCTAACATTTGAAGCCACGCTGTATGACGCGAATGACCAAGAAGTACTACAAGCTCCGCTGCAAATAAATTTAAGTGTGAGCGATCAACGTACAGTCTCCTTGCGTACACACATTAAAAGCCCTGAAAAATGGAGTGCAGAAAGCCCTCATTTGTATACGCTTGTACTCAGCTTAAAGAATTCTGCTGGTTCTATTATTGAAACAGAAAGCTGTAAAGTCGGCTTCCGTACATTTGAACTAAAGAACGGTCTTATGACAATCAACGGCAAACGTATTGTACTTCGAGGAGTGAATCGCCACGAATTTGATTCAGTAAAAGGCCGGGCAGGCATCACGCGCGAAGACATGCTTCACGACATTTTGCTGATGAAACAGCATAATATTAACGCCGTGCGTACATCCCATTACCCTAACGATTCAGTATGGTATGAACTGTGTGATGAATACGGACTGTACGTTATTGATGAAACCAATTTAGAAACGCACGGAACGTGGACTTATTTACAAGAAGGTGAGCAAAAAGCCGTTCCAGGAAGCAAGCCAGAATGGAAAGAAAACGTATTGGATCGCTGTCGTTCGATGTACGAACGTGACAAAAACCACCCTTCTATCATTATTTGGTCGCTTGGAAACGAATCATTTGGCGGAGAAAACTTTCACCATATGTATACCTTTTTTAAAGAAAAAGATTCCACACGACTTGTTCATTACGAAGGAATCTTCCATCATCGCGACTATGATGCTTCAGATATAGAAAGCACGATGTACGTTAAGCCAGCAGATGTAGAGCGCTATGCATTAATGAATCCGAAAAAACCTTACATCTTATGTGAATACAGTCATGCAATGGGCAATTCATGCGGGAATTTATACAAATACTGGGAGCTGTTCGATCAATATCCGATCTTGCAAGGCGGTTTTATATGGGACTGGAAAGATCAAGCTCTTCAAACAACAGCAGAAGACGGTACTTCTTACTTAGCTTACGGGGGAGATTTTGGTGATACGCCTAACGATGGTAACTTCTGCGGAAACGGCTTAATCTTTGCTGATGGGACAGCTAGCCCTAAAATTGCAGAAGTAAAAAAATGCTATCAGCCCGTAAAGTGGACAGCAGTCGACGCTGCTAAAGGAAAGTTTTCCGTTCAAAACAAACACTTGTTTACAAACTTGAACGCCTATGATTTTGTTTGGACTGTTGAAAAAAACGGTGAACTCGTTGAAAAGCATGCGTCTCTTTTAAATGTAGCTCCTGATGGTACAGAAGAACTGACGCTTTCTTATCCTCTTTATGAGCAAGAAAATGAAACTGATGAATTTGTTTTAACTCTTTCTCTCAGATTGTCCAAAGATACAGCTTGGGCTTCAGCTGGATATGAAGTGGCATACGAACAGTTTGTACTGCCTGCCAAAACCGCTGTACCTTCAGTAAAAGCTGCTCATCCTGCTTTAACCGTTGACCAAAATGAACAAACGCTTACGGTTACAGGAACTAACTTCACGGCTATTTTTGATAAGCGAAAAGGACAGTTTATTTCTTACAACTATGAGCACACCGAGCTGCTTGCGTCGGGTTTCCGTCCGAATTTTTGGCGTGCAGTAACCGATAATGACCTCGGGAATAAACTGCATGAAAGATGTCAAACGTGGCGTCAAGCAAGCTTAGGGCAGCATGTGCAAAACATAAGTGTTCAGCCGCAAATTGACTTTGTTATCATTTCGGTTGAACTAGCTTTAGACAACTCTCTTGCTTCTTGCTATGTAACGTATACGCTATATAACGATGGTGAAATGAAGATTGAACAATCTTTAGCACCTTCTGAGACAATGCCTGAAATTCCTGAAATCGGCATGCTGTTTATGATGAATGCGGCTTTTGATTCTTTAACGTGGTACGGAAGAGGACCTCATGAAAATTATTGGGACCGTAAAACTGGCGCTAAGCTGGCCCTTCATAAAGGCAGTGTAAAAGAGCAAGTTACACCGTATTTACGCCCTCAAGAATGCGGAAATAAAACGGACGTTCGATGGGCCACTATTACAAACGATCAAGGACGCGGCTTTTTGATAAAAGGTTTGCCAACAGTCGAGCTGAACGCTTTACCTTACTCACCTTTTGAACTGGAGGCTTACGATCATTTTTACAAATTGCCGTCAAGCGATTCAGTAACCGTGCGGGTTAACTACAAGCAAATGGGCGTTGGCGGAGACGACAGCTGGGGAGCTAAAACACATCCTGATTACACACTATATGCTAACCGCTCGTATACAAACACGTTTACACTAAAACCTCTATAAAAGTAAAAAGGACTTTCAAATGAAAGTCCTTTTTACTTATGACGTCACCTCTGGCTTTCGCTGAGAAAGTAAAAATACCGTAGCGATAATAAGAATCGTACCTAACCACTCCGTCCATCCAAAGGTCACATGAAGCCATAGAACAGAGAGCGCCGCTGCTGATAAAGGCTCTGCTGACGCAAGAACAATGGCTTCAGAAGCGCTAATATGCTTCAAACTTTCCAAATAGCAATAAAATGCAATAAGCGTTCCAAAGATGACTACAAATAACACCGCACACAGCGACAATAGCGACCACTCACCTGCTATATGCCACGGCGGGTGAATAAATGAAAAACTTACTCCACCTATCACCATTCCCCAGCCTACTACTTCAATTGAGCTCCATTTCGCAAGAAGGCGTTTAGGCTGAAGCGTATAAAAAGCAGACGTCACAGCTGCCCCAATCCCCCAAAACAACGCCCATCCTGTAATAGACAGCTCGTTAAAATTTCCGCTTGTTGCAAGAAAAAATGTCCCCGTTATGACGAGCGCAACAGAAATCATTTCTACTTTCACCGGCCACTTTCTTGCTTGCACAGCTAAATAGCCAATAATAAATATTGGCGACGTATATTGAAGCACTGTAGCTGTAGCAGCGTTTCCTGCTTCAATAGCTGCAAAATATGTATACTGCACGCCGAGCATACCGATTACACCAAACAAAAGCAGCGAAGTCCTCTCTTCTTTTGTTTTCCAAATTGCAAAAATATTGCGCTGCTTAGAGGCTATTGCCAAAAGCAGCAATCCGGATACTAACATACGAACGACGACCAGCCATTCTGCGTTAAAACTTTTATGCTGAAATAAATATTGAGCCACCGTGCCAGATACTCCCCACATTGTGGCACCAATGATTACAAGCAGCAGCCCCCATGCTCTTCTAGATGACGTTTGAACTCCTTCCACTTGCCATTCCTTCTCTCTTTTTCATATATATTTAACTTACCTCGCTCCTCTTTAACGGTCAATAGCAAAAAAAGTCGAAGCAATATGCTTCGACTTTTTTAAATGCTTTTATGAAGTAATTTCTTCAGTAAAGGAAATAGCACATCGGGAAGTTCTTCGATGTTTGGTACTAGAATACTATATTTCCCGTACATATTTTGAATGGTTTTCTTTTGTCCTTCATCAATTTCTCCGTTGGATAAAAAGACGTTGATGACTTCAATTCCGTGCTTGCGTGCTTCTAATACCGCTTCGTGCGTATCTACAATACCATTTTGTTCATATCCCATAGCGGCTGGTTCACCGTCTGAAAACACAAGTAAAAACTTCTGCTGTTCAGAACGCTGAAGCAAACGGCGTGTCATATGGCGAATAGCAAACCCATCACGGTTGTCTTCTTCAGGCTCAAGCTGCATAATTTCAGGACCGCTTTTACGCTTTAACGATGCTTGAAAGTCCATAACCGTCTGCAGGTAGTTAGGCTGGCTCGTTTCGGTGGCATCATTTGTATCTTCCCAAAACCCTACAATTTGATGAGGCACCATAACAGACTTTAACGCTTCATGAAATAGCGTAATCCCAAGCTTCGTTTCATCCATTTTGTCGTACATCGATGCGGAACAGTCAACTAAAAGAGAAAAGACGGCATCAATTTGCGCAGAATCTTCATCTTTTTTATAAAACAAACGAGGATTGTCGTCTGTCCATAGTTTTAGAAGCTTTTTATTCAATCGGCCAAAGTGCAGCTCGCTTCTAGGAAGCGTTTTTTTATGTTCAAGCGTTTTTTCAATCATTTGCTTTAATTTCTTTTGATACGATGCAATAATTTTTTTATTCTCATCATACTGAACAACGTGATCGTCGTTCGGAAGTTTAGAATCTATAAAAACAGCATAGGCATGCTTATTTTCTTTCCCATACTCATAATCCGCTTCCCCGTCTTTTTCCGGATGCGTTTGCTCCATGGCTTCGATTTGAGAATAATCGTTGCGCGATGTTTTTTGAGAAGACCCTTGCACCATGCCCATTGCTTGATCTCCATCGTCGCCTTCACGAACACCATCGCCTAGCATGTCTGTTTTTGAGCCTTGATCCATATCAAACTGTAGAAAACTTTGCGTCGCTTCGCTTGTCTCTCGATGCCACATTTCCATTTTCTCTTCGTGAATGTCTTCATCCCCGTCTTTTTCATGCTCTAAAATATCATCGTTCACTAATGAATCTTTGCGCTTTAAATCTTCAAATGTTAACCCTTCTTCTAACTGATCATACTGGAGTTCAGCCAAGAAGAAATAAGTATTAAGCATATCTTTTTCAATAATATCATCAAAAACATCTACAAGTTCAAGACAGATGCGCGATACATCTTTTGTTGTTTTAGCTTCATATACATTTGTTAGCTGTCTGCGAATAAAAGGCATCGCTAAATTAATCGATTCACTCATTGAAGGAATTTCTTCAAATGGATTTTCGGCCGTCAATAGCAAGTAGATGCCGTTAAAAAGTGCATCCGTATACACGCTTTTTGTTAAATTTGCGCTCATTTGTGTAGCAAAATATTTTCTATAGAGCTGTCTTCTGACGGCGAAGGCTTTTTTCGTTCCAGAACGTTCGCGTTTGCATACTTCTTCTAAACGAATATCTTCAAACAGCATAAACAGCTGCTTAGCTAAGCTAGGTACCGAGGTTTTATTTATTTTCTTTAAATATGCATTAATTTCTTTGAAGTTTGAATGCTTATAGCTTCCAATACTTCTTAAAAATACATCACTTTTTAAGCCGTACACTTTGTCTTGTTCTGGACGGTTATCCCAAAAGTGACTGAGATAAATAATGCCGTGTACAGGATCATAATAAGACGAAACGCGATACTCTACTTCAATTTCATCATTTTTTGTTAATGTTTTCGTTAAATCTGCCAGCTCCATATAGAGAAAGGAATCTACATTTTTGTCGTTAAATTTAATAAATCGCATAGCGCCACTCCTTACTCAAATAATGTTTCAGCAATATTTTGAATGGCGGCTTTTTCCCTTTCATCTTCTAGCTTTTCAATAATACCGCGTTTAATCGCGCGAAGAGGCGGCATATAAAGAGCTAAATCACACGTATCGATAAGCGCACGAATAGACGCAGCTTCTTCTGATACATGGCCGCTTTGAACTTGAGTAATTAAATCTGCAGAGAGCGTGACAAATTTATCAATTAATTTTTCGTCTTTTAACTGAGACTGAGACATCAGAACTTGCTTTAAGCTGCCTCCTTGAATATACGGAACTTCAATAACAACAAAACGATTTTTTAATGCTTCGTTTAATGGAACAGTACCAACATACCCCTCATTAATAGCCGCTACTACGCCGAACGTTTGCTGACCGCGTACTACATCTCCAGTGAATGGGTTCGTAATCATTTTCCGGTAATCAAGAACCCCGTTTAAAATAGGAAGCGTTTCAGGTTTAGCCATGTTAATTTCATCAATATATAATAAATGGCCTTTTTTCATTGCCTGAATAACAGGTCCTTCCACAAACTCAATACCTGTTTTCCCTTCTTGTTCAGCAATTGTTTTAAAACCAAGCAGCGCTTCTGCATCTAAGTCAACCGAGCAGTTAACGCTATGCATCGGCTGAGAAAATAAATGCGACAGCGTTTCAGCCAGCTTTGTTTTACCTGAACCTGTTGGCCCCTTTAAAAGTACGTTTTTCCCTAGTGACAAGGCAATAATGGCATCTTCTAAAATATCTGCTTCTTCTGCTGTATAGCCGCCTTTTCCAATTAATAGCTGATCAGCATCGGACAAATTTTCATATTTACGATTCGCTAAAAGCGAAAGAACCTCTTGCGGTAATGATAATTGTGATAGTTGAATTGACATAACAAAAATCCTTTCTTTCTGCATACTTTCTATAGTTTACTAAAAAACATTGTTCATCTCAAAGAATTGCTTTACCTACGCTTTTCTCTAAGGTTTCCGATAGAAAAATCGCAGCCTTTAAACATATATTCAGTAAAAAAAAGTAGGTTATTCACCTACTTTTTTACGATTTTATAGTTTTTATGATTAACAACTGTTTTCATGGATTCGCCCGTTTCAGCATCTTTCCCAAAATCTACGATAACCGAATTGTCTCGCACTACCATAACAATTCCTTTAAATCCTTTATAGTCGCCTTTTTTTGGCTGAATCGTATCGCCAACTTTAGCTGCTTTGACTTTAGGTGCTTGTTCTTCTGTACCTTGTGTATTTTCTACGTCCATCATGACCCCACCTTTTCCAATTTACCGTGTTTTTTATAAGTGAAAACACAATTTAATTTACTTTTTGTTGAAAATACTTAGTTCATTTTCCCACAAACATCCATGGTTAAACAACATGTGTTTGTCCATTTTTATTTTGCAAACAAACGCTGTATTTTTTATTATGTATGTAGCTGTTTTTTGTAAGAGCACATCCTTGTTCTATCATAACATTTTCTGTTTCCTTCGAACACCAATTACCCTTTAGTTTTTTAAAAAAATGACAAATTACACGGAATTATGTCGAATTTCATATGGTTTTCTTTTTAGTATGATAAGCTATATATCGTATTTTAAGCATCTTTTATCTATTACATACGATTTTTAATAAAAAAACCGAAACTTTTATCCACAAATTGCGTTGATTAAATGAAAGGGGGAGAAAATGGCACAACAGCATAACTTTGAACACATTTATAAACAGCACATGCATGATTTGCTGCGCTATCTTCTCTCTCTTACTCGCAGAAAAGAATCAGCGGAAGATTTAATGCAGGAGACCTTTTACCGGGCACTTTTACACTTAGAAACATATAAAGGCGAGGAAGTGAAGCCTTGGCTGTTCAAAATTGCTTATCACGCCTTTATTGACTGGTATCGAAAAGAAAAAAAACGCCCTACTGTCGAAATAGAAGAATGGCACTTTACTCCTCAGCCAAGTGCTGAAGAACAAGTGATGATTCAAAGTGAAATCGACGGCTGGCTTTCTGATGTATCTGCTTTGCCTCCGGCTAAGCAGAATATTGTACTGTTACGAGATTATCACGGCTTCACATATGAAGAGATTGCAGAAATGACTGGCTTTACTCTGTCAAAAGTGAAAATGGACTTGTATCGTGGTCGTCAACAATTGAAAAAAAGAAAGGAAGAGGACGGATGAGCTGTCAAGATATGAAGCATCAATGGGAAAAATATAAAAACGGCACTTTGACAGACAAAGAAGCAGAAACACTTGAAGAACATACGGAAAATTGTGAAGCATGCTCAGCTCATTTGGAGCACTTGCTAACCGAAGATGAACCGTTATCGCCAACTGCATCAGCTACTTCATTAAGTGACGATACGATGTTGGATAATAAAAAAGTTAAAAAGTCCATTTATATCGCCAAATGGAAGCAGCGCCTTTCAAATGTGACAACTGTCATTGGCTCTGTCGTTCTGCTATGGATAATCGGCAGCTTTTTATCTATTGTATATTATCATCAATCAAAAACCGAATACATAAACAGCGTGAATCAAGCGGCTATCGAATCTGCTTTTCCGAACGTTCATATACGTGAAACCACTTCTGATACACAGTCCTTTTTCCGCATGCAGTCGCAAATGGAAGCTTATAAGCAAATTGGACGTGAAGAGCAGGCCATTGGGACGTTTACATTTCATCAGCTGTTTGATAAAACAAGCGGTGTAGAAAAAGAATTTCCTGGCGGCAAATACGATCTTAACCTTTCTTTTGTCTATCCTGATCCAAAAAAACTAAAGCTACATACAAAAGAGTATAAGGAATGGACAAATGAAACATGGAAAGCATTAGAAAATCTGCCAAAAGGAACGGTAAGCGAAGTGGCTATTTCTTTTGATGATACGTACTCGCTAAAAGAAGTTCAGCAAAAAATGAACGCCATCGACAGCCGTGATTTTTCTACCTCTTGGTACGCGCTTAATACAGGGCACGAACAAAAAACAAGTACAAAAGACGAGCCATTAATTGACTTAACATCAACATTTGGCTTTCCAGAGTTTCTAGACTTACCTTACGAACACAAAGGAAATCAAACCCACTCTACTAGCAAGTCGAACGTTTTAAATATGATGAAACTATTAGCTGATAATGAAGAAACGGTCCAAAAAGTTCGTCAGCTAGACCATTCGGATCTGTTGCTAAAGCAGCGATATTCTTATGTGAAAAAACATGGCGTCGGTGTGTACGGCGTTGTGATTACAGGGCCTACAAAAAAGCTTCTGAAATTAAAAAATGATCCGTCGATCACATATGCGTCACTTGGAGATGTAGAGCTATGGAATTGGTTCAGTCGTCCCTCATCAGGTACCTTAATGAATCAGTAGAGGCTGAGACAAAAGTATAGCAATGGAAGAAAAATCCGAACGATGAATTAAGACTCTTGATGGAGAATCAAACTCGTTCGGATTTTTTTATGGATAGGGTGAACGTAGGTTTCATATATGCAGTGATTTCGTTACGTCTCGGCCTCTTTTTTATTCATTCGTTAATTCTTCAAACCTTTTTACCGCTTCGCTTTTATCAAATGAACTAAACCATCGATAGTCTTGGTCATCTAAAATGCGATAGTGCTGACTAATCATATTTTGCTGCAGACGAAAAGAGCCTTCTTTTTGAATTTCTTTCCACCATACTCTTCCTCCGAGCGTTTTATCTTTTGGAGAAGATACGCCGTTATGAGCAATGATTTCTACTACTTCTAAAGGAACGTCTCCTAAAACCGATTGAAGGATTTCACTGTCACCAAACAAACCGCATACTGCAACAGTGGTCGTCCACCCTGCTTCCGTGCGCCCTTTTTCAATTTGAACCAATGTTTTTTTGGAAATACCAATGACTTCAGCCATTCTGTCTTGTGAATAGTTTCTTTCTAAACGAATTAATCGTATTTTATCCGATACTGATTTAATTACTTCTTGTTTATTCATTTTCACAGCCCTTTCTTTCTATACACGTACATTTCTTTAGTGTAATATTACACCTAATTAAAGAAGAGTTTCAAGCGTTTCCCTTCGTCACAAGACGGGGAAATATACTGAAATGGTTTTTGTACATTAAAACAAGTAAAAGGAGTTGAGAATATGTATATCATTGTATGGGCTATGCTTGTACTATACGCCTTGCTGCTAGCTCCGGGAGCAAGCGCCGCTAATGATTTGCTGTTTAAAAATCTTATCACGGGAGATTTTCAACAGGTAGATCCGCTCGTGGTTATGGTATTCTCTTTTTTAGGACTTTTCCCAGTATTGTTTATGATAATGATCTGTAAAAAAGATACATACAAACTGCCTGGATGGCCATTTTCTCTTCTATCATTTGCGCTTGGAGCTTTTTCTCTTTTGTTCTATTATCATTGGAAAGGACAAAAAGTTCGAACACGTTCGCGTATTTCTTCACGCTTCATTGCTATCATTTCTTCTCGTCTATGGATTGGACTGTGCTTAGCGCTCACGATTTCAGGTTACGTATACGGACTATCCGTAGGTTCAATAAAAGCTTATGGAGATGCTTTTATGCAGTCACAGCTTGTTAGCGTGATGACCGCTGATTTTTTTGTTTTAACGTGGCTTTCTTACTCCGTTATGACAAAAGAAAGGATTGCATCCCGGCCTTACCTTCTTTTATGTTTCATTCCAGTTGCGGGCCCTTTTCTTATTTTGTTACTGCTTCCCCGCCAAGATGTTAGAGAAGAAAAACTTTAAATAAAAGTCTTGCGTTCCATTCATTATTCCGTTATAATCATTTCTTGTACGATGAAAGTTGATTAATTAGAAAACATTTATATATCGGCATCTTATTTACATTTGTTATACATACCTGCGCTGTGCGTATACTCATGTTGTCTTAAACCTTTGAGTGTTAAAAGGGAGCTCAAAATTTAGCTGCAGATAGCACGCCCTTCTTGGGACGCTAAACCCGGCTATGAGGGCACCCACCTAGTAGATCTGGGTATTTAAGACACTTAGGGTTACGGCAGTGCGGGCTTATTTTTTAGTTAGCTGTAGCTAGCTTTTTTTATTTTTCATTTTATTAGTTTACATAACTATTTTATTGTTAACTTATATTTTTTTTAGACATGTATGTTTTATTTATCTTCGATTGAGGAACATAAAAAGTAATAAAGGAGATGGATAAAATGAATGAACAAAAAATTGCTAAAAAAGTAAACGAAGTATTAGAAGGAAATCGTGTAGGAACATTAGCCACAGTTGTAAACAACAAACCCCATTCTCGCTATATGACATTCTTTAGCGACGAAGAGGGTATCGCTCTTTACACACCAACAAATATCAATACACATAAGGCAGAAGAAATCGAAGCCAATCCGAACGTGCACGTACTATTGGGCTACAGCGGTGAAGGATATGGCGATCAATACTTAGAATTATCTGGTACAGCTGTTCTTCGTACTGGTGATCAATTAAAAGGGCGTATATGGAACGATCACATGAAAGAATGGTTTGACGGTCCAAATGACCCTGAGTATGTTGTTCTTGAAATTACGCCGAACGAAATTCGCTTTATGAATGAAGGCGAAGAAACTCCTCAAACTGTTCAGCTATAATAAAAAAAGCGCACACTGTGCGCTTTTTTTATTTTCCTACCGCTTCTTTCAATTGAGCTGCTTTTTCTTTTGGAGACGCTGCTAAGCTAATCGCGGTAATAATAGAAACGCCATCTGCACCTGCTTCTACTACTTGTTTGGCATTTTCAGGCGTGATGCCACCGATTCCTACAATTGGAAAGTCAATATTCTGGTTTCGCACTTCTTCAATTAATTTTGTACCTTGCACTGCTTTTGCGTCTTTTTTTGTAGAAGTAGGAAAAACAGGTCCCATTCCTACATAATCCGCCCCGTCTTTTATCGCTTGCTGCAGCTCTTGTACATTATGAACAGAGACGCCCACAATCCCTTTTCCTATTTTCTCTCGAACAATATGAGCTTTTTCATCTTCTTGTCCAATATGAACGCCATCTGCTTGTAAGCGGATCGCTAAGTCAAGATCATCATTCACAACAAAAGGAACGCTGTGCTGCTGACAAATTTGCTGAAGTTCCTTCGCCAGCTGATATTTCGCTTCTCCTGTTAAGGCACCTTCGCCTTTTTCACGAAATTGAAACACGGTAACGCCGCCTTCAATTGCTTCTTTCAACACTTCTTTCGGATCTTTTTTACAGTTATTGCTGCCCATTATAAAATAAACTTGCAGCAGCTTTTTGATTTCTTCGTTTGTCATTTTCCGGCTCCTTTTAACGTTGATGTACTCTTGCATATGATTCAATATCCTGCCCAGATAAAAGATGAAGCTGGTTTAACAGCTCAATTTGAAAGCTTCCCGGCCCTTCTTCACCTTTTTTCGCTGCGGCGATCTCACCTGCCACTCCGTAAAAACTTAAAGCAGCAACGCTTGCCTCGACATATTCTTTTTCTACAGCAGCGAAAGCTCCTATAATTGATGTCAGCAGACACCCAGTACCCGTCACTTTCGTAAATAACGGGTGACCGTTGTCTACTGTATACGTTGTGTTTCCATCTGTGATTACATCTTGTTTACCTGTGATAACAATCACTGTATCTAATTTGTTCGCTGCTTTCTCAGCAAGTTCAATGACGTCTCCTTGCCCTTCTAATGAATCAACGCCTTTAATGAGCCATGACTCGCCTACTACATTCGCAACTTCAGCAGCGTTACCACGAATAACTGCAATATTTAATTCTTCTACAAGCTGACGTGCTACTTCTGTACGAAACGGTGTCGCTCCGGCTCCTACAGGATCGAAAATAACCGGCACGCCATTTTCATTTGCTGATTTTCCTGCTATTCTCATCGCTTCTACCTCTTGAGCCGTCAGTGTACCCATATTTAAAACAAGCGCTCCGGCGATTCGTGCCATGTCAGCCACTTCTTCCTTCGCATAAGCCATAACAGGTGAAGCTCCTAGTGCAAGCAGTCCATTTGCAGTAAAATTGGTTACCACAACATTCGTAATATTATGAACAAGCGGACTTGTATCTCTTACTTTTTCTAATTGAGCTGAAATTTTACTAATATCCATATTCTCTCACTCTTTTCATTTAGTTTTAACACTGCAAAAAAAAGACAAAAAAGCACCTTGCATGCGCAAAGTGCTTTGGTATGTACTCACATTCCCTGCGCTGGCATTATCCAACAGGTTCAAATGGTCAACAGGCGTCCCTGTACTCTCAGCCTGCCCCGCGCAAGCTCCCATACTATTCTTGTTACGTTTAAAGTTTACTATTAACCTTTTTTATTTGCAACCATTTCACTGTTTTGCCGATAAAATAAAGCTTCTCTATAGGCTGAGTGGCGTTGTAAACCTTACACCTTTACTAAAAGAATAATCAAAAGACCTCCAGTAAGCTACTAGAGATCTTCTATTCCCTAAGAATTCTATTATTTTTTCCTTATGGTTATTTCTCTTGAACCGCTTGATTTCTCACAGCTGTTTTTCTGTCCTTCCCTGCTCTTAAAGATAAAAGAAAACAAAGCAGCAGTACAAGTGCAGCTGATACGTACGGATAATTAATGTTTATATCAAAGAGGAAGCCTGCTACAACTGGTCCAATAATATTCCCAAGACTTGTATAAGCAGAATTTAGTCCGGCTACATACCCTTGGTCGTCTTGTGCCATCATCGACATTTGAGTGCTGATTGCCGGACGTAAAATATCTGTTGCTAAAAAGACGATGAATGTCACAACAATAATAAGCCAGTACGTGTGCACAAATAGCGTAAGTAAAATAAAAAGTCCCGTCATCATCAAGCAAAACGAAATCACTCTTTTTTCACCAAACTTATTTAAAATCCAGCCAAAAATCGTAACCTGCACTACAGCCCCCGCAATAGAGCCAAACGTAATAACAAACGCAATATCTTTTGGCGTAAAGCTAAATTTATGATCAACAAATAGTGAAAAAATCGTTTCATAATTGGATAATCCAAACGATGTCACAAAAACAATAATTAAACTTAGAAAATAAGGTTCTTTATAGGAATTCATAAGCTGCAGTAGCAGCCGATCTTCTTTTGGATTCTCATTGTTTGAAACAGCATGATTTTGTACAGGACGAGACTCTGGCAAAACAAAAAGCGTAATCACTGCAGCCAAGCCTCCTGCTACTGCGGCCATATAAAATGGTACACGCATGCCGTATTCAGCTAAAAAGCCTCCGATACCGGGCCCAATAATAAATCCTGTTGTAATCGCCGCCGTCACATAGCCCATTCCTTTAGCGCGTTCTTTAGCAGACGTCACGTCCGCTGTATAAGCCATAACAGCAGGCATAATAAGCGCGGCCCCGACCCCGCCTAACATTCTCGATACAAATAATAAAAGAGGTGTACTCACTGAACCAAAGAACCATTCAGACAAGGCAAAAACAATCATTCCCGCTACAATAATTTTCTTTCTCCCTAACGAATCTGATAACCGGCCCGCTAAAGGTGAAAACAGAAATTGAGTTAGTGAAAACACCGCTACTAAAAGCCCCATCACGCTGCCGTTGATATGAAGCTCCGTCATATATGTTGGCATAATTGGAATAACGAGACCGATTCCTGTAAAAATAATAAAAATATTTAGCATGAGCAGCAGAATCGCCGCTCGATTTCTTAACAATAATGACATATAAACCTCCTGATTACAAAAATACTGAACGTTCGGTCTATAAAAATACAAAATAATGAGGGATTACTCATTACCGCAATAAGCATCCCCGATTATTTAAGAAGACCTTGCTATAATTCCGTTTAAAAATACATCAATTGCTGAATGGTAAAGCTGCAGGGCATTTTCCGTGTTCGTTTTTCGAGACATACGGCTCATTCCAACAAACAGCCCTTCTAAAATCACTGCAAGCTGTTCTGCATTTTTAGGAGAAAACTCTCCTTCATCAATGCCTTTTTGCAAAAGTTCCCGGTTAAACTCCACGTGTCTTTTCACCATCTCATCAATTCGCTCTTCGATGTCGCTGCCCTTTTCCTCGTTGTTAAAAAACTCATCGGCGGCTTTCGTAAGAGGATGATTTAAATCATCTAAAATGATTTGCTCCGCAATTCCAAAAAGCTTATCTCTTGTTGTTTTGTAAAGAGACTCTCTTTCTTTCCAGTTTCGTTCCCACTCGAGATCCCATTCGTCTATTAAATAGAGAAAAAGCCCTTCTTTACTTTTAAAGTGATAATAAATATTCCCTTTACTGCTTCCCGTAGCCTCTACAATTTCCTCAATAGATGTAGCTTTATAGCCTTTTTGAGAAAACAATGCTTTAGCGGCATCTGCCACTTTTCTTTTGGTTTGTTCACTTTGAAGCTTTTTTTTATTCAAGCTATTTCCACCGCCCCGCACATTTATTATTTATACTGAACATTCGTTTTGTATTATCTGATACCTATACTACTTAGGAAAAACCTCTTTGTCTAGTAAGAAAACCTAGTTTATACCTTTTTATATGAATTATGACAAAACAAAAAACAAAGAGGTTGAGACATAACTAAATCAATTCAATCTAAAGACACACAAACGGGATAAATGATCAGGTATGAATCATTTGTTACACCGCTGTCGATTACCATGAAAAAATCCGAACGAGTTGGATTCTCCATCAAGAATCTCGATTCCTCTTTCGGATTTTCCTTCAACTAAAATACTTTTGTCCCATCCTCTTTTAATCATTCAATTTCTTTGTCATAAATACACTGTATGGATCTTCTTTGTAGGTAGAAAACGGTTCGCACTCGTAAAATCCAAAACTGGCGTACAGCTTTCTAGCCGGTTCAAAAGCAGACGCGGATCCTGTTTCTAAGCTTAAGCGTCGGTACCCTCGTTTTTGTGCTTCGTTTATTATGTACTGCAGCAGCTCTTTAGCGATTCCTTTCCGCAAATGGGCGGTAGCTGTTCGCATCGATTTAATTTCTCCGTGATGCTCATCTAACTCTTTTAAAGCCCCGCACCCTGCTAGCTGACTGTCTTTCCACACGCTCCAAAACGTAATATCACGTTGCTTTAAGTTTTCAATATTTAGAGCATGAATACTTTCAGGGGGTGAATGTAAGTTCATTCCTTGAAGGTGAGAACTTACCAGTTCAATAACTTCATTGTTCATTAAGTGGTCTCTTTTTATTTTAATCATTTTCTCTTCCTTCCTGCTACTAAGGGGTGGTCAACTACAAACCGACTTATGAATAAATTCACTGTCGACCTTTAAAAATCCTTTTATACACTCCCTTCTTTTTCTCCAGTTATTAAAACCGACTTTGCCAAGCAGATGTTTCATACATTGTTAAACGGAGGTGAAATTCATTGAAGAAGGTTTTATTTTGTCTTATCCCTCTTTTGTTTTTATTATCCGCCTGCTTTAGTGATCCTGTTCAAGATGATTTAATCGACTATAACAATCAAGATTTAAAAAAAGCGGCTCAGCTTGAAAAAGAAGCGATTGACGCATACGATTCTGTTACAGGCGCTAACTACACAAGTGACGCAGTGATGTATGATACGATGACGAGTGAAGTCATTCCTACCTATCGTAAATTTGTTGACGAACTAGAAAACATCGATGTAGAAACCGACGATCTTCGAAAGATTCATGAAAGCTATATAAAGGCTGCCAATACCCAGTATAATGCTTTCATTAAAATTGTCAGCGCTTTAGAAAAGCAGGACCGCAACCTTATTGCTGAGGCAAACGCTATGCTTGATGAAGCACGAAAAGGCATACGCGGTTACACTGCAGCTATTAAAAAGCTGGCTAAAGAACATGATGTAAAAATTGAAGAACCAAAAACACAGCGAGAAAACAGCCTATAGTTTTGATGCAAAAAGAAGGTCTCTAAAAATAGTAAGAGACCTTCTTTCGTATGCTGTTTCAATTTCTACACGTTCGTTCGATAGATAAATGAAGAAGAGTATTAGGAAATATTGCTTAACGATGTATAATAAGAAGCAATAATTTCTTCATCGGAATGCGGAATTTCGTTTCCTTTTACAAGCTGAGCGCCGTTAATACAGCCGCTTGTAAGTAAGATAATATCATTCGGCTTTCCTAAAGAAAGCGACTTTAATACTCCTTCTGTTCGAGTAGGGGCGCGGTGAATATTACTTGCGCTCGGATTTGAAAAACCCGTCATCACTTGATCTACAATTACGTTCGGATCATGATGACCTGGATGATCAACCGTTACGATAATTTCATCCGCTTTTCCTTCAATGACACGCGCCATTTTAGGCATTTTATTAAAATCTCGAATGCCGATTCCTGCAATCATGACAATTAGCTGGTTATACTCCATCTTTTTTACTTCTTCTACTAGACGCGTAAGGGCAACAGGCGTATGGGCATAGTCTAAAATCACTTTTTGGTTATTGGGACCTTCTACCACTTGAAAGCGCCCTTCTGGACTTTCCAATTGAGGAAGCACGCTAATAATATCCTCAATGTGGTATTCAAAATGAAGAGCTGTACCAATGGCCGCTAGCACGTTAGCAATGTTGTAATCGCCATATACAGGCACTGCTACTTTGTATGACTGTCCTTTATACAGTAAATCAAAGAAAGAGCCCCCTTCTTTGACAGTAATGTTTTTTGCTTGCAGAGTTGCCTCCGCATTATTTAATAAGCTATACGTGACTTTAGGTCCTTCAAATAGCCTGCTCAAGTCTTTCCCCATGCCCTGATCATCTATATTAATAACGGCATGTTTTGCCTGCTGAAATAATTTCATCTTGCATTTTTTATAGTGCTCAAACGTTTTATGATACTCTAAGTGCTCTTCTGAAAGATTTGTGTGAATGGCTACATCAAAATAAATATCTTCTACTCGCTGCTGATCAATCGCAATTGAAGATACTTCCATCACTGCCGCTTCATCGCCTCTTGTATACAAATCATAAAAAATTTTATGTAAGTCTACCGATTCAGGTGTTGTAGGCGTACTTTTTTTATAAACTAACTTCTTCTTTGATGACCAAATGCCGGTCGTTCCAATCGATCCTGTCGGCAATTTTAAAAGAGTTAAAAGCGACCTTACGTAAGCTGCTACGGTTGTTTTACCATTTGTACCTGTAACGCCAATTGTCTCAATTTTTTCATCCGTATAATCAAAATACATTTTAGAAAAAGACGCCATTACTTTGCGAACGTCATCAACAGCTAAAAACGTACAGTGAGAATACTGAGTACTCAAAAGACGCAGCTCCTCAATGCTTGTCCCAAAGACTGCTACGGCTCCTCTAGTTATAGCTTCTTTGATATATTGATGTCCATCTTCATTTTCACCTTTTATACTAAAAAATACTGATCCGTCGTGAACCTGCTTTGAATGATATGTCAGATGGTTGATCGTTTGAGATGCAGGCCCAAAAATATGTTTAATTGATAAGTTCATTAATGTATCAAAGTGGATGTTCATAGCTATTCCTCACAGTGTATAAATTTTATTTTTAATATGTTCTAAAATCCCTTAAAGACTCTTTGAAGGATATTTTTTCTTTATTTCCATTTATAAAGAACTTTCTACAATTCAATCTTTTTATTTTGCTTTCATGTGTAGAACGAAAATAAAGAAAAGACGGATCACTATTTTTTAAAACTAAAAGCATGTAAAATATGGATGAACTGTGTATATCATACCAGCAGCAAAAGCGAAGTATTGTAGTAAAATATTCCCCCTATACGTGCAAAACGAAACCATTCTTTAAAATAAAATAATTTCATAGAGTGAGTTGAATCATGATAAATACTTGAACGTGGGATAAGAAAGATTACTGTATTAATCAGTGCCTCCCTTTGCAAAATAACAAAGAAAACATCATAATAAAAGATGCGCATAACAGCGTGAATGACTCTGTTTTGAAAGGATGGACTACAGCAAATGACGCGTTCTCTTTTAGCGATTGAACCACTTCCTCTTTTATTTTACCAACAGCCTACACTTGAATTAGCTCAGTCGCTGTTAGGATGTCTTCTTGTTCACGAAACGGCAGAAGGAACTGCATCTGGTTTTATTGTAGAAACAGAGGCTTATAAAGGGCCTTTCGACCGAGCAGCTCATAGCTTTAATAACCGGCGCACAAAAAGAACGGAGGTAATGTTCGGTCCTCCTGGTCATGCCTATACGCATACAATGCATACACATTGTTTACTCAATGTTGTAAGCAGCGACATCGATTGTCCAGAAGGCGTCCTCATTCGAGCTATTGAGCCATTTAGCGGAAAAAATTTGATGAAAAATAGACGTCGAGGGATGGAAAATGAAATAAATTGGACAAACGGTCCTGGGAAACTAACAAAAGCACTAGGGGTTTCAATGGATTTGTACGGTCATGATTTAACCAGCCCTCCTCTTTATATTGCTCGTGGCTTCACTCCTTCAGAGATTTCCGCCGGACCTCGCGTTGGCATTGATAATTCTGGTGAAGCGAAGGATTACCCTTGGCGCTTTTGGGTTGCCAATCACCCTTTTGTATCGAAATTCAGGTGAACCAAAGGCGAATTGATTTACTAACGAAAATAAAAGAAGCACCTCTTTTTAGAGATGCTTCTTTTTGCTTACGCCCACCACATTTGTGAGGGAGTTTCTTCAATTAATACACTTTGTAAGTTTGTAACCGCGCGTTTAAATCCTTCTTCAATCGACATGATTGGATCTTCGTGCTCAATGCTGACTACATAATCGTATCCGTATGTGCGAAGTGCACTCATCATATCAGACCACTCTTTTACATCATGTCCGCACCCTACGGATCTAAACGTCCATGCACGCGTTTGGACTTCTCCGTATGGCTGCATATCCGTCAGGCCATACATGTTAATATTATCCTGGTCCAAGTACGTATCCTTTGCATGGAAATGATGAATCGCATTTTCTTTTGCTAAAATTTTAATAGCTCCTACCGGATCAATTCCTTGCCACCATAAATGACTTGGATCAAGGTTAGCGCCAATCGCTGGACTTGTTTTTTCGCGAAGCTTTAGGAGCGTATACGGAGTATGAACTAAAAATCCGCCGTGAAGTTCTAAACCAATTTTCACATTATGCTCCTCGGCTAGTTCTCCAATTTCTTTCCAATAAGGAACAAGCTTATTTTCCCATTGCCAATTCAATACGTCTCCATACTCGTTAGGCCAAGGAGTAACAGGCCAGTTTGGGTACTTGGCTTCTTCGTGATCTCCTGCTGTTCCAGAGAAACAGTTCACCACTGGAACATCTACTAATGATGCTAGTTGGATGGTCTTGCGAAGCGTTTCGTCAGATTCTTTTGCAAAACTTGCCTCAGGTGAAATAGGATTGCCGTGGCAGCTAAATGCGCTGATTGTAAGTCCGCGGTCTTTTATCTGCTTCATATAGGCTTCTCTTTTTTCTTTATCTTCAAGCAGCTCATCTAGCGGACAATGGCTGTTTCCCGGATAGCCGCCCGTTCCGATTTCAACAGCATGAAGACCTGCTGCTTTTACTTTATCTAACATCTCTTCAAAAGAAAGATCCGCAAATAAGACCGTGAATACTCCAAGTTTCATTTTAATTTCCCCCTGTGCGATATATTTCGTCAATAATAGCTGAGACTTGAAGCGCTTCTTGTGGCTTTACCACTAATTCAGCATTTCCTTTACACGCTTCAACGAAATTTTTAGCCTGACTTAGGCTGTAATCATCTTCTCCATCTATCCAAGGTGACGTACTGTTCATGAGCATACCGTTTTTAGACGTGTATAGTTCAAACGGAAACACACTTAAACCGCCCTCTACCCCTGATATGCTTACGTGCTCTTCATCATCTTCGATATTAGCTGCCCAAGAAGTTTCTAAAAGAAGCGACGCTCCATTTTCAAATTTAATATAGGCCGTTACATGATCATCCACGCTGAATGTTTCATGATCAAATGCTCCCCATTGATTTAATTGGTTAGGCGTTTTACTCAGGTCATTATATGTACTTCCCAGCACTTCAGTATGCTTTGGGTTTCCCATCAGCCAAAGCGTTAAATCAAGCAAATGGCAGCCGTAATCAATTAAGCTGCCTCCTCCTTGAAGATCTTTGTTCGTAAATACCCCCCAACCGGGAACCTTTCGGCGACGCATTGCTCTGACACGTGCAACTAATGGGCGCCCTACCTCTGTCATCATTTTTTTCGCAGCCTGCGCTTCTTTCATGAATCGGTAATGATACGCAATCGCTAACTGCTTACCTGATTCTCTAGCAGCAGCAAGCATTTCTTCACCTTGCTCTTTAGACATCGCCATTGGCTTTTCACATAGGACGTGAACGCCTGCTTTTAGCGCTTCTACTGCAAACTCGGCGTGAAATTTATTCGGTGTACAAATACATACAGCGTCCACTTCTTTAAACATATCTTTGTAATCAACAAATACGTGAGGGATATTATGCTCATTGGCTACCTCTGTGGCTCTTTCACTATTAATATCGCTAAGCCCCCAAATCACACATTCATCACCCAGTTGTTTGAATGCTGGGATATGCCTGCTTACAGCAATCCCTCCTGCTCCGATTATGCCAATTCTCACGTTTTTCACCTCTTACACGCGCGTAATTTGTTTCGTTTGACTTGATTTTAAAGCTGCTAAAATAACAGCAAGTGATTTTAATCCTTCTTCACCAGGAACAGGAGATTCTTTATCTTCTGCAACTGCATCTACAAATTGTTCAATGACGTGAGAATTACTTTGTCCGCCTTCATCGTTCGACTGGATTTTTCCTAACTCATAGTTCACCACTTCACCTGTTGCATATTGGGCAACTAATGAATACGTCGGATCGTCCTCTAAACGAAGAATCCCTTTCTCGCCGTAAACAATCGTGGAGTTGTCTTCTTTTCCATTGTAAGCCCAGCTTGCCGCAAGCGTACCGATAATCCCGCTTTCCGTTTTTAATACGCACACAGCATTGTCGTCTACATTTGCAAAGTCTTTTGCATTGCTTTCTACAAATGCACCGACTTCTACAATTTCTTCATTTAATATGTAGCGGAGCATATCGGTTTTATGAACGCCTAAATCCCCCATAGCACCAATAAACGCTTCGTCTTTTTTAAAGAACCAGCTGTCTTTTCCGTCCACGCTCCAACCTTCAGGACCACCGTGGCCAAAAGCCGTACGGAAACTGTAAATTTTACCGATTTCCCCTTTTCCAATAAGTTCACGAGCTTTTTGATGAGAAGCTACAAAGCGCTGATTATGTCCGATCATTAGTTTTTTACCGTTTGTTTTTGCTGCTTCAATCATTGCTTTCGCTTCTTCTTCTGATGTTGCCATCGGCTTTTCACACAGGACATGAACTCCGCTGTTTAACGCTGCCACCGAAATAGGCGCATGAAGATAATTGGGCGTACATACGCTCACTGCTTCCACTGTACCGCTTGCTAAAAGTTCTTCGTAGTTTGTGTAAGCTTTTACACCGTACTGCTGCGCTACGCTGTTTGCACGTTCTGTGTTTATATCGCAAACGGCTACTAATTCTACTTGTTCATTCATCTTATATTCTGGTAAGTGACGGTGTTGCGCAATGCTTCCGCACCCAATAACGCCAATTTTTACTTTTTCCATCTTTCCTATCCCCTTTGCTTAAGCATTATTAATTAGTTTTTAACAGCGATTGATTCAAGCGGTTGCGCATTGCCGTAAACAGGACGTTTTCTCTCTGCTGGCTTCGCCCATTTAATAGCATTCATAATGACACGCTGAATGTCTTTGTTATGGTATGTTGGATATGTTTCATGTCCAGGTCTGAAATAAAATACTTTTCCGTTTCCGCGTTTGTACGTGCAGCCGCTTCTGAAAATTTCTCCGCCTTCAAACCAGCTCGTGAAAATCAGTTCATCAGGTGCTGGAATATCAAAGTGCTCTCCATACATTTCTTCGCGCTCAAGCTCGATAAATTCACCAATACCTTCCACAATCGGATGACTCGGTTCTACTACCCACAAGCGCTCTTTTTCATCTGCTTCACGCCATTTTAAGTCGCAGCTTGTGCCCATTAACGTTTTAAAAATTTTAGAAAAGTGACCTGAGTGTAAGACAATAAGCCCCATACCGTCTAGCACGCGCTGCTTTACTTTCTCAACGATGTCATCTTTCACTTCGTCATGTGCTAAATGACCCCACCATACTAAAACATCCGTTTGATTTAATACTTCTTCAGTCAACCCGTGTTCTACTTCGTCTAATGTTGCGGTGTGTGTACGAAACCCTCCTTCTTCTAAAAAAGAAGCGATGGCACCGTGAATGCCTTCAGGGTAAATTTCTCTTACAACCGGATTTTTCTGTTCATGACGATTTTCATTCCATACTGTAACATTAATCATTTTCATATCCCCTTTTTTTTGTGAATGCTAACTTATATCCCCTTTTTTCATAAATGCTAAACTTTGGTTAACCGGTTAACTTACTCTGATTCACCCGCGCTTAGCAGTCGAATCTCGAATAATAAGTTCAACCGATAATTTCACATGCTGCAGCGTGCTGAAACGGTGCTCAATTGCTTGAATAACAGACGTCGCGGCGACGACTCCTTTGTTAAATACATCTTGACGAATGGTTGTTAGACTTGGAGATGCATAGCTACTAAACGTTATGTCATCGAACCCTACGATTGAGTAGTCCTGCGGAATTTTTTTCCCCTTTTCTTGCAGTGCTTTCATAATTCCAAGCGCCAGCGTATCAGAGGATGCAAAAACCGCCCGAATATCCTTATGATCTTGCAGCAGCTTGTTCCCTAAATTGTAACCGTTATCAAACGAACTTTCGTTCACTTCAAAAACAAACGTCTTTGATGGTGTAATGCCCGCTTCTTTTAATGCTTTCTCGTAGCCTATATACCTCTTTTTATCCACTGGACTATTGACGAGGTGATGAGCAACAAAGGCAATTTCTTTGTGACCCAAATTCACTAAATGTGTTGTAGCTAGATATCCTCCATACTCATCGTCTACAGAAATATGATGATAATCGCGTTCGTACCTTTCGTATGTATCTACTAGCACAATCGGATTCGATAACGCTTTCATTTTCTCATACAATCGATGCGGGAAGGCTCCTAAAAACAGAAGACCATCAATATTTCTCGTTCGAATCCATTTTAGGCAATCAGCTGGGCTACTCGCTCCAGATATGACTAGATCATAACCATGCTTACGGATTACATATTCAATTCCACTAATCATTTCACTGTAATAATGGTTATCTTTAAATATAGTAGAAAGTGAATCATCTGTAAGCGGGAACATAACGCCAATCATATTTGACTTTTGTTTCGAAAGACTAACGGCGGTTAAATTTGGTTCGTAGTTTAATTCTTTTACCGCTGTTAAAATTCGCTCTTTTGTTTCATCGGATACTTTGTTAATTCCGTTTAAGACGTAAGATACTGAAGCTGCAGACACCCCTGCATGCTTTGCTACATCACGAATCGTTATCTTTTCTCCCATAAAATCTCTCCAGTTAAACGGTTAACTATTTACTCGTTCATTATAATTCACTCCTTTATTATCAGTCAACGTATTTTTCAAATTATCTGTTAACTATTATAATATCTTCCTAGATTGGTATGTTTTAAGCAGTGACAAGATGTATTGACACCTGTTAATCTTTGAAACGTACATATAAAGTTCGGTGCACAGCACGCACCGATCCGTGATAAAAGGGGCGTTCAAAAGGATTTCAGGAGGTACTTACTTTATGTTTAAGAAACTAGCAATTATTGGAGCACTAGCAGTTCCTATGTTCGGCATGAGTCACGGGGCAAATGCCGCTGAAACAACCCATCGCGTAAAAGCCGGAGAGACTCTTTACAAGATTGGCGCTGAATACGGCGTTACGGTTAAACAGTTAAAAGAAGCGAATCACAAATCTACCGACTCTATTAATGCAAATGAAACATTAACAATCCCTAACTCTATTAGCGAAAGTGATAAAGAATTGTTAGCTCGCCTTGTACAAGCTGAAGCAAAAGGCGAACCTTACGCTGGCAAAGTGGCTGTAGCAACAGTCGTTTTAAACCGCGTGGATAGCGATTCTTTCCCAAACTCTATTCATGATGTCATTTATCAAGGTACACAGTTTACACCTGTACAAAACGGTGAAATTAATAAAGCAGCGGATGCTGACGCAAAAAAAGCTGTAAATGAAGCACTAGCTTTTAGAGGTCAAGGAAAAGGTTCGTTATTCTTCTTTAATCCAGATAAAACAAGCGACCAATGGCTTCGTCAAAAACAGGTTACGATTACGATCGGAAATCACGTTTTTGCAAAATAAACAAAAGATTGAGACATAAAAAATTGCTCCAATCCAAAGGCGAACAAATGGCGTAAAGGAGCTCGTATGGATTGCTTGTGACACCGCTGTTGATTTCCGTGCAAGTCTTCGCTTTCCGCGGGCGGCCGGTGAGCCTCCTCGTTGCTTACGCTCCTGCGGGGTCTCACCTGTTCCGCTTTTCCCGCAGGAGTCTTGGTCTTGCGCTCCAATCAACAGCTAGAAGCAATTAAATCGATTAAACTTACCTTCACTATCACAATAAAAAGCTCCGAACGATTCATCGTTCGGAGCTTTCTTCAACTAACATATTTTTTGTCTCAGCCTATTTAATATGCAACAAGTAAGCTTAATAGAACAACTATAATTATAATAGGCAATACGTATTTAACTAGAAAGAACCATGCATTGAATAATTTAGCGCCTTTTGTACTTCCTGAAATAAACTCTTCATACACGGCTTCTTTTTTCATTTTAAATGTCACAAAAATCGCAATGGCTAAACTTCCAAGAGGCAGCATTAAGTTGCTCACAAAAAAGTCAGCTACGTCAAATATACTTCTGCCAAAAAGTGAGACATGTTTTAGTACACCAAACGAAAGCGCTGATGGGATACCTACCACAAACACAAGAATCCCTGATAAAGAAGCGTAGCGAGTTCGTTTTGTCTGATCGTCTTTGGTTAAAGCAGCTACGATAATTTCCAGCAGTGAGAAAGCAGAGGTAAGCGTAGCGAATAGAAATAAAATTAAAAACAGTGCTAAAAAGACGGTACCAAACGGCATTTTCTCAAATACTGTTGGCAAGACCACAAACAAAAGTCCAGGTCCTTCAGTTGGCTTTAATCCAAATGAAAAAACGGCTGGAAAAATAGCCAAGCCCGCCAGCAGCGAAACAAACAAGTTCAAAATAGCAATAGTGCCAGCTGAACGCGTCAAGCTTACTTTTTTCCCTAAATAAGAGCTATATGTCACCATGCAGGATAATCCCACGCAAAGCGAGAAAAACGACTGACCGAGCGCATAGAGAACAGATGACCCTGTAATGGCTGAAAAATCTGGTTTCAAAAAGAACTTTACTCCGTCCATTGCTCCGTCTAATGTTAAAGAACGCACCACGATAATGATAAAACAAATAAATAACAGCGGCATCATGTATTTATTAGCACGCTCTATTCCTTTTTGTACGCCTTTTGAAATAACAAACACTGTAATTAATAAAAACAGCGCCTGCGCACCTAATACTACATAAGGCTGGCTAATGACGGCATTGAACAACGGGCCGTACTCTTTTCCGCTTAGCATACCGGTTACGCTCATAATCGTATATAAAATCACCCAGCCGCCAACGACGCTGTAAAAGGAAAGCAAAACGACACAGCTTAGTACTCCCAGCCTGCCAATCCATACCCAAGCGGATTTTGGAGCAATTGCCTTATAAGCACTAATCGCTTCTTTTCCCGTATGTCTTCCAATGATAAATTCTGCCAACAGAAGCGGCAATCCAATAAAAATCGTAAATAAAATAAACAACGCAAAAAACGCTCCACCGCCACTGGTTCCCGTTACGTATGGAAACTTCCATATCGCTCCTAGACCAATTGCTGCCCCAGCAGATGCTAAAATAAAACCGAGGCGTGAAGACCACTGATTTCCTTTACTCATATAATGTTACTCTCTCCTCTTCTAAACTCAAAACTCACCTGATTAGTACTGTACCATAAATGCAGAAGAAAATCATTCCCGTTTTACTTTTTTCTATAAAACGATATCTATATAGAATAGAAAAATGAAGAAGCAGCTGCTTCTTCATTTTAAGGTTGGTGTTTCTATTCAAAATTTATTCTCTGTACGATGATTCATCTCCCCGGTAGGCTTCTTGATTTGAAATTTCTTCAATATGCATATGCCCTTCTCTCTCTAAACGAAGGACCGTACGCTCTGCATCTTCATAACTCTCGCACGTCACTTGTTTATATTCCATATCATCTTTATCTGTGTAAGCGACTAAATATGTTTCCATTTTAACTCCTCCTAATACAACCTGTATGTAACGTATGTTGCCTTTTTCGTTTATTTCTAAACATATAGGCTCCAAACATAAAGCCTAGCATACTATAATAGCGGAACTTCAATTTAAAAAAGTTGAATTTTTCATTATGCACCGATGCAACATGGAGGTTACACTTATGACATTTATTTTATCATTCGTACCAATTGTTGTTCCTTTTGGTATTTTAATTAGCTTAATTGCTTTTACAGCTGCTTTTTTACAATCAAAAGAGCATCATAAAAAGCTCTAGCTTACAAAAGCTAGAGCTTCTTTTTAAAAACGTCTATAGCGTTTAATCAATCCCACAATAATGGCAATTGCTAATAAAACAACTGAAATGATGACAGTAATGACAATTGGCTGATTTCCACTTTGCTTCACTGCAATGGCAATATAAGCCCAAATAAAAACAAGCGGATAAACAGCGTCTCGGTTTTTTAATGTAAACATAATGCCCAGCGCAGCTCCTACCAGCAGCATAATAATCGTCCATGCTAACTCGCTCAGGCCAAGCAAATGCTGTATTCCATTTGCTTGAAATACGACAAACACATTGACAATAGTCGCAACAGAAATCCATCCAAGATAAAGCGAAATCGGCAGACGCATAAACCATGTCGTCATCCGAGAATGCTGAATAATGGAATATACAATCATTAATGTGCCTAGAATAAAGAGCATAACTAAAAGAGATAACTTATAGTAATCGTTTTGGAAAATAAAGATCCACGCACTATTTAACAAACAGTTTAGAAAAAACCAAATGCCGATACGTGCATATATTTCCTTTTGATCTTCTCTTGCAAAAAATTGGCGTATAACCCAAATGGTTAATAATAAATAAATAACGCCCCAGATAGCAAAGGCATAACCCGCTGGTGTAAACAACGTAGGAACTTGCGCAGAAGCTTCTCCCGTTGTTTTGCCTCCTATTGGAATGGCATTTGCTAAATAATTCACAAGCAGTGTAATAGCCAAGCCTACTGTATTTAATACAGCATACAAACGAAATTTCGCCATTTTGTTCTCTCCTTTCTTCTATTTATATGGGAGTGTTTCGGAGACGAAAACGGCTCTTCCCTTCATTAATACCTCTTCTTCCCTAAAAATATGCATTTTTAAACAAAAATGATTAAAAATAGCTTTAAGAAATTTCCTCTTTAAGAAAGAAAAGCGGTTAGCACACAATTTCCCATAACGCTTTCTATTTTTCAGAATATATGGTAAGTTAAACATAGATTAATAGGAAGTCCACTAGGGGTGCCCACCGGCTGAGACAAGTTTTCTTGATCCCTTTGAACCTGATCTGGCTCATACCAGCGTAGGAAAGTGGCAATGTTCAGTTTTTTACTGTCCTTTGCCACTCCGTTTATAAACGGAGTGTTTTTTATTTCCTTTATGTGCTTGTTTGTGACTTCCTCATATTAAAGGAGGATTTTGATGTCATTTTCATCTCAATTAAGACAAGAAGCAAACTATATTTACGAAGCCATTTTTAACCATCCTTTTATTAAAGGAATTGCTGAAGGAAACGTGCCAAAAGAAGCGCTTATTCACTACGTTTCTCAAGATTACGAATACTTAACAGCATTTGTTCGCATTTACGGCGCTGCTTTAACGAAATGCCGCACGCGTACCGAAATGGAAGCCTTTAATGCCGGCATTTCTACGGTATTACATAGTGAAGTACACCCTCACAATAATTTTTGTGAAGTAGCAGGCGTACGTTATGAAGACCTTCACACTGAGACGCTTTCACCGACAGCCAGCCACTACATTAACCATATGACAAGCGTTGCGCATACAGGCAGCTTAGCAGAAATCATTGCAGTGCTTCTTCCATGTCCATGGACGTACGTTGAAATTGGGCAGCGCATTACAGAACAAGTAAATCCATCTCCTTCTCATCCTTTTTATGAATGGATTCAGTTTTATAATAATGAAGAAATGAATGGCACAACACAATGGTTTTGTAACAAGCTCGATGAACTCGCCGAACAAGCGACTGAAGAAGAACGTAACCGTATGAAAGATCACTTCATCAAAAGCTGTGAACTCGAGTATTTATTTTGGGAAATGGCATATACCCAAGAAAAATGGCCGCTTTCTCAGCTTTCACTTTCAAAATAACGAAAAAGCCTCCTATCAGGAGGCTCTTTTATTTCAGTAATTTTTTGATCATTTTCAAGCTTTGTTTTTCCGAAGGATAGCGGAATGACAAATCAAACTTGGTTGTTTGAGACAGCATGCTTTTAAAATGAGTAAATGTCTGAAAGCTGTCTTTTCCATGATATTGACCCGTGCCGCTTTCTCCCACTCCGCCAAACGGTAAATATGGCGTAGCGATATGCATAAGCGTATCGTTTATACAGCCTCCTCCAAATGAAAGACGCTCCGTTATGGCGTTTTGCACATCTTCACTTTCTGTAAATAAGTAAAGAGCTAACGGCTTAGCTTTTTCTTGAACTTTATGAATGACTTCGTCTAGTGTTTCATATTCAATCATAGGAAGAATAGGCCCAAAGATTTCTTCTTGCATGACATCTGAGGTCCAGCTTACTTCACTTAACACCGTAGGTTCTATTGTTAGCGTGTTTTTATTGTACCCGCCTCCAACTATAGCATTTCCGTCTTTTAAAAACTCAACTAGCCGAGTAAAATGGCGCTCACTGACAATACGGCCATAGCGGTCGCTTTCAAGCGGATTACTACCGTAAAATTGAGAAATCGCTTCGCGAAGTTTCTCTACAAGCTGCGCTTTTACCTTTTTATGCACGAGCAAATAATCAGGAGCAACGCACGTTTGGCCTGCATTCATCCCTTTACCAAACATAATTCGCTTCGCTGCAAGATCTAGGTTTGCGTCTTCATGTACAATGCACGGACTTTTTCCGCCTAGCTCAAGCGTGACGGGAATAAGCTGCTTCCCTGCTTCTTGCATAATAATTTTCCCTACATTTACACTTCCCGTAAAGAAAATATAATCAACGGGCTGTTTTAAAAGCAGACTTGTAGTGTCTACAGCCCCTTCAACCACCGTCACAAATGCTGGGTCAAAAGCTTCAGCTAGTAATTCTTGTATAACGCGAGATACGCTAGGCGTTAATTCAGAAGGTTTTATAATCGCCGTGTTTCCAGCGGCAATCGCTCCTACTAAAGGAGACAGTGCTAATTGAAACGGATAGTTCCACGGAGCAATAATTAACGCGACTCCATACGGTTCAGGAACAATTTTCCCTTTAGAGCCCACATGTGTTAAAGCGGTTTTTACTTTTTTAGGCTTCATCCATTTTGCTAAATGTTTAAGCGTAAATCGAATTTCCTCTAGTAAAATCCCAATTTCCGACGTGTAGGCCTCTACTTCAGATTTATTTAAATCTTGTTTTAAAGCATCCATAATTCTCTGCTCGTTTTGTTTGACTGCGTCTCTTAGCTTATTCAGCGCTTGAATACGGCTGTTGATACTCTTTGTCTTTTGCGCATAGAAATACTGCTTTTGTGTAGAGACAATATGTTCAATGACCGTTTCATCTGTGATATAAAATCGCTCGTGGTTCATCTCTTTCATCTCCCTATAAACATTCGGCTTCAACTGTAGCAAGCAAGCTTTTTAATAGCTCAACTGCCTCACTTAAAGCTAGTGAATAATATCTCTGCGTCCCTTTTTGCTCAATTTGCACAAGCTTTTGATCGCGTAAAATTTTTAAATGATGAGAAATTGCCGGTCGTGATAGAGTAGACTCGTTTGCAATCTCATTAACGGTTAAAGGCTCTTTTTCGGCGAGCAGCAAAATAATATCTTGTCTTGCTGAATCACTTAGAGCCTGAAAAACAGGAATGCTGGCACGAAATAACTCGACTGCTTTTTCACTCATATATATTCTCCTTTATTTAATTTCTTGTGTTCTTCGGACAACGGATGTAAGCCACTTTCTTGGCACGAAGCGCGGGATGAACGTAGCAAGATGAAACTGTACTCCTGGTACGATAACCGTCTGCCCTTTCATAAATTTTTTATAGCCAACTTTCGTTACTGTTTCTACATCCATTGCACCGCTTTGAAAAAGCTTGGAGTTGCTTAGCTGGGCTCGGTCGCTAAAACCAGTTTTAGTTGGACCCGGGCATAGAGCACTTACCGTTACATTGGTACCTTTTAATTCATTTTCAAGGGCCTCTGTGAAAGATAACACGTACGCTTTCGTTGCGTAATATACCGTCATAAGCGGACCTGGCATAAATGCAGCAACAGATGCAATGTTTAAAATTTTTCCGCGATTTCTTTTGACCATATCCGGTAAAAATAATTTTGTTAAATGAGTTAATGCTCGAATATTTAAATCAATCATGTTTAACTCTTCATCTAAAGCTGTTTCAATAAATTTGCCGTATAGTCCAAAACCAGCATTGTTCACTAAATAATCAACGTGCATTTTTTTATTTTTAAGTTCTTCATATAATGACTGTATCTCTTCTTCTCTTGATAAATCCTTAACAACCGTTATCACTTCAATATTATAAGTAGATTTTAAATTCTCTCCAATCGCTGTTAGTTTATCAGCGCTTCTGGCAACTAAAATTACAGGATGCCCATCCTTTGCGAATTGATAAGCTAACTCTTTACCTATTCCTCCCGACGCACCGGTGATGAGCGCATAATGCTGTGACATAGTGTTCACTCCTTATGTTTATATGTTTAAGAACTTAAACATTTAAACTTATCTTATAGGATTCATTTTTTCCCGTCAACTGTTTTCTATACTCTCCTTTTCTTTTATATTTTCCATTTTTGCCATTTGCGCATTTCTGTACATTTTTTTACAAAATATGCGTTTTCTTTACATAGAAGGCTAATGTCGTCTAGTTTTGACAACCTTTGTCACCTAGCAGGAAAACAAGTGAAGATATGGTGAATACAACATACAACAAATAATCCATTACATAGTTGGATGAAAATAGATAAGGGAGGAAATGAAAAATGATGGAGACATATACAATTAAAAAAGTAAGTGATCAATTAGAGGTAGAAAAGAAAACGCTAAAACAATGGGAAAAATTATTGGGCAGCTATTTAACAATTGAACGAGTAGATGGGGCTCGTGTCTATACAGAGGAACAAATTGAATTATTTAATGATATTAAACAGCTGTTTGATGAACAATGTACGTTAGATGAAGTCAAAGAATATGTTCAGCTGCTGATAAAGGAACAAGAAGAACAGGAGCATTTAGTGATGGAATCAGAGGCAGCGGTTTCAAAAGAAGAGGAACCAGCAAAGTTGAAAACTTCTAAAAAAGAAAACGTCATTGATTTTCAAGAACATTCCAACAAACAAATAAAGCAAGAAAAGAAAAAAGCTGCTGAAAAGCAGGAAAGCATTTCAGAAAATAAGCAAGAGAAGACCCCTCCTATACCTGAAGCACGATTAGCTACTGAAGAAGAAAAGCAGGCTATTTCTGCTTCTATTGAAGAGCCAAAACCAAACGACCTTGTTGTGAATGAAAAAGAACTGCTTCAAGGGGAATTAGTAGAAGCTGTTCGCCGCTATGAAGATGTGTTTGAGGTACTTGATACATTTAAAGCTGATTTGTTAAAAGAAATGCGAGAAGGTATGCGAAATGAAGTTCGCGAAGAAATTGTCGGAGAAGTAAAAAGAGAGCTTGAAAAAAGTGCTACCCAAACTGTAGAAATGGTGGAGTCGGTCGGGGCATACATTTCTGAGTCTTCAGAACGCAGCGCAAGAGATGTAGAAAATATGTCTAAAAAAATTATCCGTTCTAACGAAAAATCGTTTGATGAAGTCACTTCTTTGATTGAAGATTATTCAACAATCGCTGAAGAGAAAACCGAGGATATGCGCCTGTTCATGAAAGATGTCATGGAGAATGCGGATGAATCCTCTAAAGAAATGCAGTATTTATTAGACCGATTCTCAAGCAACTCCACCGTTGCGATGAATCAAGTAAAATTTATGGTTGAAAAATTAAATAATTCTTCAACTAATACGACAGAAGAGCTTCGTGATTTAATTGATTCAATGAATGAGGAACGAGTCTATTATTTAAAAGAAATGGAGAAAGAACGTAAGCTTCATCGTCAAAGCGTAGCTGAACGCGAAGAGATGTTTAGTGATTTCGTCCAAACCTTTAGACAAACCGCCGCTGCTGATATGAAGCGAAAACGGAAGTGGTGGAAGCTGTTTCTCTCCTGAAAACACCGGCCCTATGGTAATGGGGCCGGTGTTTTTAATGGTATGAACAATAGTAGTTTGTATGTAAGAAATGTTAAGGTAACGTATGGCGGTGAGACGTTATACTTTGAAACACATGATAGCCGCTTACCGATACGCCTATAGTTCCCGCTCCTGGAAACACTGTATCTCCGCATAACCACAGTCCTTGTAAGCCAGATCGATGCGAAATGCTGTTGAACAAGGCATGATCTAACGTTTGCGGAAAGCCTCCCACTCCGCCGTTTGGGCGAGAAGTGAACCTTTCCCATGCTTTAGGAGCTCCCGAAATTTGATGCTCTGCTTTTTCAATGCTAGGAATAATGGTTTTAATGCCTGCTACCATTTTTTTCTCAAGAACTTGTTTTTGAAGGTCATAGGCTTCTTTGTTACTCCACTTGCTAAGATCAATGTGAGTAGACGCTGTAATTGTACGCTTGCCTTCAGGCGCTCGAAAACGATCATCAGGATGAGAGACTGAGATAAATAAATGATTTCCTTCTGTCATTTCCCCTTGTTCGGATTGAAGTACTTGCTGAAACAACTCTACCTTTTGCGGCAGATCTCTTTCATCAATGGCAAAATACATCGAAAACGTTCCCCACTGCGGAAGCTCGCTTTTTTCTTTTGCCCGCTTATGAATATGTTGGTAATCTTCATCATGCAGCAAAGACTTTAAGCTTTGAACCGGGGCGTTGCATACAACGTCTGATGCACGGTAACGGTTACCTCTATGATCATGCACGATCCACCCGTCATTATCACGCTCTATCTTTACTACTTTCCTTCCTAGAGTCGTTTTTCCTCCGTTGGCTTTAATCGATTTTTGCAGCGCTTCTGCGACTTTGTATAAGCCGCCATTCACATAAAAAGCTCCTTCGTGATAAATATCCAACGCTAAACATCCAATAAGCATTGAACAGTTCTCACTCGTTGTCTGCATGCTGTCTATTAATTGACCATCAACAAAATGAAGAAAGTCCGCTTCGTCTAACAAGCTGTGTTTTTTTAGTAAATAACTAAACGATTGATGAAAATAAGGCAACAGCTTCACAGAACCAAAATTCAACGAACTTACCAGCCTGCTCCACTCACCGACTGTCAGAGGAGGAAGAACCGGCAGAGACTGCATAAGCTTGCGAATTTCTTTTGCAATTCTAAAAACATTTTCATAAAAGCTCCTAATATTTTTTGCTTTATGAGGAAATTGTTTTTGAAGATAGGAAATATGCTGATACCGGTCTTGATAATAAATCAGTGTACGATGAGGAAGATGAACTTTCATGATTTTCTCAAGAGAAACCTTTTCAATTTCTAGGCCAAGGTACATGCCGATTCGCTCATGTATCCCTCCGTGCTCAAATCCCATTCCAAGCGTCGCTCCAACAGGAAACGTATACAAATGGCGCTGAAATTTCCCTGCACAGCCTCCCCATTCTCGAGAAGCTTCTAAAACCGTCACTTCATAGTCAAGTTTAGCTAAAAGCGCTCCCGCTGTTAACCCACCTACTCCTCCGCCTATTACGACAACTTGCTTATGCATGTTTTCACCTTCTTTGCTCTTTCTTCTATTGTGCAAAAAAAAGAAGCTCACCGCAATTTAGAAGACGCTCGTTACTGAAATAAAAAAGCCGTGAATGATTTCACAGCTTTTTGGCTTATTTTGTAATCACTCCACAAACAATCCGATCTCCTGAGTTTCCTGAAGGATCCGTTGTGTAATCGTCGACTTTATCATGTATCACTAATGCCGATCCATCCATATCCAAAAGAGAATTCGGCTTTCCTTCTTGCAGCGTGACAAGAGAAGCAAAAATTTCTGTATCTACTTTGCCATTTGGAGCAACTTCTAGATTGGGCAAATCACCTGCATGCGGGCCTTTTGTATTTTTAAAACCGTGTTCACGTTTAAAAGGATTAAAATGGGCACCCGCTGTTTTAAAATCCGGCACCTCACATTTTCCTATTTCATGAATATGAAATCCATGTCTTCCCGGTGAAAGACCTTGAGCAGTTAATTTAATTTGCACGCCGTTCTTTGCTTCTGACAGGGTAGCCTCTCCTACTTTTTTGCCCGATGTATTCGTTAAATCCACTTTAACAGGTTCTACCGATACTTCGCTTGTTTCTTTCGCTTCCTCTGTTTTCAAGTGGTTTTCATGAGCATTATTTTGCTCTTTTACCATGCTGCATGCTCCTAACAATAACAGAACAAAGACTACACATCCGTTCATTATTAACTTTTGCATCCGTAATTCCTCCTTTTTCTTATTTATCACCATCCTTTCACTATTTTCCTTTTTTTAGACATCAAAAATAAGATTGAGACATACGTTCACCTTACCAATGAAAAAATCCGAACGAGTTGGATTCTTAATGAAGAACCTCAATTCATCGTTCGGATTTTCCTTCAACTAAAATATTTTGCTTTAACGTCTTACTTTTGTTTAAAGTTGTATTCTTTTTCCGTTCCGTTTGAAAAACGAACTTCTAATTCAAACGACTGAAAATCTTTTTTTAGGCCAAACGCATCGATTACTTCCTTTTTTACATCTTCATCGGGGGTGCGCTGATCAAAATTTAACTTTTTAAATTTTGAAGATAATTTATTAAAAGCTTTGTCTCCGTTCAAGTGCTCATCGTTAATATTATCATCCACTTTGGCTTCTATCTCATCATTTTCATTTTCGTAGTCGGCTTCATAATCATTGTTGAGCCCCTTATAGTCTACTTCTAAATCAAATTTTGAAAAGTTAAAAGATGTGTTTTCGCTTTGATTATCATAGCTCATCGGCGTTCCGCCATTCGTCACACCTTGTTTATTTTGAGCTTCTTTTGCCGGTGCTGCATCATCATTGTGGCATGCTGAAAGTACGCTAATACCTATAAGGGAAAAGAATATGAAAAAGGGTCGTTTCTTCACTGTATTTCCTCCTTTGACTTCACTCTTCCTTCCCTTTATGTCCACAAATTTGATTTTTATACGCCTTCACTAGAAAACCCCGCTCTCTAAAAAGAAAGCGGGGTTTTTCGTCTTGTTTATTTTATATTCGAATAAGAAATACTGTACATGCTGTTAAAATACGTATTGTATAGAGCTTGAACAGCACGGTCTAAAGCATCTGCTTTCACACCAAACATCATGCTCACCTCAGAAGAACCTTGGTTGATCATTTCAAGATTCACTTCAGCACGAGCAAAAGCTTCTGTAGCTTTTGCAGCAATTCCTACTGTGCTATTCATTCCTTCTCCTACTACCATAACCATAGCAAGATCACGTTCAATAAAGATTTCATCCACTTCAAGTTCTTTTTCAATTCGAGCAAATACACGCTTTTCCACATCTGGCGTAAGCTGATGCTCGCGCATGATGACAGAGATATTATCAATTCCTGAAGGGGTATGTTCGTATGAAATACCTTCATCCTCTAAAATTTCAAGCAATCTTCTGCCAAAACCAATTTCACGGTTTAATAAGTATTTGCTCACGTGAATGTTGCAAAAACCTTTGTCCCCAGCGATTCCAACCACCGGCGTATCTCCGTGAGGACGCTCAGCTACAATGAATGTACCCTTTGCTTCAGGATTATTTGTATTCTTTACACATACAGGAATGCCTAGTTTATAAACCGGCTCTAGCGCTTCATCATGGAAGACAGAAAAACCTGCATAGGATAGTTCACGCATTTCTCTGTATGTTACCTCTTTCATTTCATGAGGCTTTTCCACAAGTCTTGGATCTACGCTATAAATAGCATCTACGTCGGTAAAGTTTTCATACAAATCAGCTTTTACTCCCGCTGCTACAATTGAGCCTGTGATATCTGAACCACCGCGCGAGAACGTAACCATGTTCCCTTCTTCGGAGTAGCCAAAGAATCCTGGGATCACTAGAATACCCGAACGCTCTCTTAGCTTCGGCAATTTTTCATAAGACAGTGGGAGCACTCTTGCTCTTCCGGGTTCATCAGAAACAAAAATACCTGCTTCTTTTGGATTTACATAATGAGCTTCAAACCCTAAATGGTTTAAATAAGCAGCCATTACCTTTGCGTTATTATCTTCTCCACTTGCTTTTAGACAGTCTAATAAGCGAAATGGATCGTTTTTATGTAAATCAATAAGTGATTGTAAATTCGTAATAATGTCAGTAATAATCGTTTCTGGGATAGACAAGTCCACAACGATTTCACGATAGCGATCAATTACTTGCCCAAACTCATCGACGTAATCTTCTCCAAGCTGTATTTTGGCAGAAAGTGCGATTAGCAAATCTGTCATTTTTGTATCTTCTCCGTATCGCTTGCCCGGAGCTGATACAACCACCAGCTTTCTCTCTTTATCAGACGTTACAATATGCGCAACCTGTTTAAATTTCTCTGCGCTTGCAACTGAACTCCCGCCAAACTTCGCAACCTTCATGTTTGAGACACTTCCTTACTTTGTTTTTAATATTCGATTATTGTACCATATTTTATCAAGTAGAAAAGCTTATCTATCTAACTTTTCTAAAAATTAAAGGAATACTACCGTAATTGTACTCTCATAAAGAACAAATGTCTACCACAAAAACACAAAAAGACTGATTTTACATCATGTAAAATCAGTCTTTATTTGTTATTCTGCTTTTGGCTTTTTTAATACACCTACAAGGACCGCTGTTACAATTGCACCAATTAAAATTGCTAGTGCATATAAAAGAGGATTTCCTTGTACAATTCCGATAACGAATACGCCGCCGTGTGGCGCTGGTAAACCGATGTGGAACATCATTGTTAAAGCACCTGCTACTGCAGCACCGATAACCGATGCGGGAATCACACGTCCTGGGTCAGCTGCTGCGAATGGAATCGCACCTTCTGTGATAAATGAAAGACCCATTACATAACACGTTTTACCTGTTTCGCGCTCTTGGCGAGTAAATTTGTTTTTGAACAAAGTTGTCGCAATAGCCATACCTAATGGTGGAACCATACCGCCTGCCATAATCGCTGCGTGTGGTGCATAGTTTCCAGCATCAATCATTGCAATACCAAATGTAAAGGCTGCTTTATTAATAGGACCACCCATATCAATCGCCATCATACCGCCTAAGATAATACCTAATAATACTAAGTTACCTGTACCAAATCCACTTAACCAGTGCGTTAATCCTTTGTTAATTGCACTAACTGGCTCATTTACAACATAAAGCATAATCAATCCTGAGATAAAAATCCCAAATAGCGGATAAAGAAGAACTGGCTTAATTCCATCAAGCGCTTGCGGTAAACCGCTGAATAATTTCTTTAACCCCACTACTACATAACCTGCTAAGAAACCAGCGATTAAACCACCTAAGAAACCGCCTCCGCCAGAAGCTGCTAAAAGACCTGCCACCATACCGGGAGCTAAACCAGGACGATCAGCAATACTCATTGCAATAAACCCTGCTAGTACTGGTACTAGTAAGAAGAATGCATTATCTCCGCCAATTGTTTTTAGCGCCGCTGCAAATGCATTGTACGTTGGATCTTTCGGCTCTGCTGAGTGAATGCCAAACATAAATGAAATGGCAATTAAGATCCCGCCCCCTACAACAAACGGAAGCATTGCGGATACACCGCTCATTAGATGCTTGTAAAACCCTGTACGCTCTGATCCTTTACTTTCTCCGCCTTCTTTGCTGCCACCGCCGCCGCTGTATACAGGAGCGTCTCCTTTTAACGCGCGGTTAATTAATTCTTCCGGCTTGCGAATTCCTTCAGCTACTGGAACTTGAATGACTTTTTTACCTGCAAAACGTTCCATTTCTACTTGCTTGTCCGCTGCAACGATAATAGCGGTAGCGTTTTCAATTTCTTCCTTCGTCAACGCGTTTTTAACTCCGCTGGAACCGTTTGTTTCAACTTTGAGCGTCACATTCATGTCTTTCGCTTTTGCTTTTAAGCTGTCCGCTGCCATATATGTGTGGGCAATTCCCGTTGGACAAGCCGTTACAGCAAGCACTAATTGATCTGAAGCTGTATCTACTTCCTCTTCCGGCGCTTCATTTTCAGTTTCTTTATCATCAATTGCTTTAATGACTTCATCAATTGATGATGCTGTTAGCAACGTTTTTCGGAACGATTCATCCATTAATAACGTAGACAAACGAGATAGTGTTTCTAAGTGAGCATTATTCGCTCCTTCACTCGCTGCAATCATGAAGAATAAGTGCGCAGGCTGTCCGTCTAATGATTCATAATCGATACCTTCTGTTGAGCGTCCAAATGCAATGGCCGGTGTTTTTACCGAGCTTGTTTTCGCATGCGGAATGGCAATGCCTTCCCCAATTCCCGTTGTGCTTTGAGATTCACGATTCAAAATTGCTTCTTTATAGCCAGCTCGGTCGCTTAAGCGACCAGCTTCGTCTAATTTTCCAACTAATTCATCAATAACATCAGCTTTTGACGTGCTTTTTAAATCAAGAATGATTGTATCTTTTTTTAATAATTCAGTAATTCTCATTCTCGTCTCCCCCTACTCTACCTTTGTGATTGACACTTGTTCACGAAGCGTCTTTACATCTTCTGCTGTACATAATTCAAGTGAGAATGCTGTGGCACTTCCTGAAGCTACTCCTGTTTGAAAAGCTTCTAATAAATCTCCTTGTTTTACATAAGAAGCAATAAATCCAGCTACAAGTGAATCGCCAGCTCCAACAGAATTTTTTACCGTTCCTTTAGGGACTGTGGCACTGTAGACACCGCTTTCGTTAATAAGAAGTGCTCCATCACCTGCCATAGACACAACGACGTTTTGCGCTCCTTGTTCCACGAGCTTCTTACCGTACACTAGCGCATCTTCTGCACTGTTTACTTCTACATCAAACAATTCTGCAAGTTCATGATGATTGGGTTTGATAAAAAACGGCTTGTGGGACACGACGTCTAGCAAAGTTTTTCCACTTGCATCTACTACAACTTTTACTCCGTTCGCTGCTGCTAGTTCAGTTAACGTTTTATACACAGAACTTGGAAGCGTTTTCGGTATACTCCCCGCTAATACGAAGATATCGCCTTCAGTCATTTGTTTTACTTGAGTCAATAAAGACTGAAGCGCTTCGTCTGTAATAGCAGGTCCTTGACCGTTAATTTCTGTTTCTTTTTCTGTTTTTAACTTTACGTTAATACGGGTATCTCCCTCAACTCTTGTAAAAGCTGTTTCGATATTCTCCGCTTTTAAGTAGTCTTCGATATAGGTTCCTGTAAAGCCGGCTACAAAACCGAGGGCTTTATTATCAACACCTAATCGCTTTAAAACGCGAGAGACGTTAATGCCTTTTCCTCCTGGAAACTTGGCTTCATTCGTTGTGCGGTTAAGCCCGCCTTCTTCGAATGCTGAAACATGTACTACGTAATCAACGGATGGGTTCAACGTACATGTATAAATCATGATTTCACAACCTTTATGTCTGTTTTGTTTGCATACTGTATAAGTACATCGCTAGGTACGTCATTTGTTATAATTTTTGCTTCATGTAAATCGGCTATTTTCGCAAAGCTTGTTTCAAAAAACTTAGTGGAATCTGATAAAATATAAGATTCTCTAGACAGCTTCATTGCCGTTTGCTTGATCAATGCTTCTTCTGGATCAGGAGTTGTATATCCATATTGATGATGAATTCCATTCGCTCCCATAAAGCACTTATCAAAACGATATTGCTCAAGACTTAAAAGAGCTCCATTGCCAATTAAAGCGCCCGTTTTATGTTTAACAGATCCCCCAATTAAATAGAGGGTGATACCTTGTTCTAGCATCGGGTTTAAATGCATTAAACCATTTGTCACGACAACTACATCTTTTTGCTTTAAAAAAGGAATCATTTCATACGTTGTAGTTCCTGCATCTAAAAAAATACAGTCACCTTCATTTATAATGGAAGCCGCATACTCTGCAATGTTTCGTTTATCTTGAACATTTTTAGCAGATTTTTCGATAACGCTCAGTTCGATTCGTTTACTGCGAATAAGCGAAGCGCCACCGTGAACACGTTTGAGCATTTGCTCTTCTTCTAGTTGACTTAAGTCTCTTCTAATGGTGGATTCCGAAGCGCCTGTAACTTCGATAAACTCTTGCACTTTTACAAGTTCTTTCTCTTTTAAAAGTTTTAAGATTAGTTGATGTCTCTCCGGCGTTAACATGTTCTAGCTCCTTTTTCAAAAAAGCGTTTTCATTTATTTCATGTACTTACTTTATCACGGTTTACATTCAAAATCAATCATAAAAAATCAAAAACATTCATTTTTTTAATTACAAAATAAAGTTTTTTGAACGAATAATTAGATTTGTATTTGGTTTAATAATAGTTCGTACAAAAGGAAATATGCTGGTAATTCAAGAATTTGTCTACTTTTCTCATTATATGTAAAGGTTTTCTTCTACTCAATTAGCTATGACTGTTTTTGACTATTTCTTGACCGATTGAATTTTTCTGACTGAATCGAGTATAGCTTATCCTGATTTCATAAAAGCCTACACACAAAAAAAGTTGTCCACCTTTTTGGACAACTCAAAGTGACCCATCATTTAAATAAAAACAGAAGCATATATAATATGGAAGCAAGGGCAGAAGAAATAGCTAAACTTGAGATAAAACGAACGAGTCTTTTTTTAATGAACTGCGTTAATTCGATTTCTCTTACTTGAGTTTTTTCATTTTGCATACAATAATCCCTTCTTTAATTAAAATTTCCTAGTAGCTAGAAGTTACTACTCGCAGAATATGCTTTTATGTATTGTATGCATGCGTTAAAAAAAAGATACAAAACGAACAAAAAAGCTACTCTTAGCTAGAGTAGCTTTCATCTTTCCATACATCTGCTTCAATTACTGCATCCGCTCGAATCGAATATGTATAACAAGGGCCTGTAACCATCAGCGTATTCGACTGCAGCGAGACTTTATCAATCGTCACTCGTTCATACCTTTGAATATGTCCTGCTTCATAGACGTGAAGCGTTACTGGATGATGCTCCGAGTAACTGTTCATAATGACATTTTCAATATGCTCAATCTTTTCTTTTTTCAACCCTAAAGACTGCTTATGCGCCTCGGGACTGTACATTTTCTTCATCTTCTCTAAATGCTCGGGCATTACTAACTTTGCATACTGTTTTAGTTCATCTTGATACACGTTCATTCTCCCCCTTGACTCTTGCTTCTATTTTACCGAACGAACATTCTCATTGCAAAACTTTTTAATCAAAATAAAAGCAAACAATTCATTTTTTCATACTCCATAAAAACTGTCAAAAGATTTTATGTTAATAGCAGAAACTGATTTTTAAAAAAATAATAATATCCCATCTTTAATTCGGTCTCTAGAGTTGGTATAATACATTGTCATGACTGTGTTTTCGGAGTTTTTGATGATTGGAGGTAACGTTCATGATTAATAAAATAAAAGAAATTATCCTCATTATTCTAGGGAGCCTCATTTTTGCACTGGCCATTAATTACTTTGCCATTCCAAATGAATTAGCTGAAGGCGGTGTAACCGGTGTAACAATGATTACCTATTATGTATTAGGCTGGTCTCCCGGTATCACAAACTTTATATTAAACGGTTTGCTGGTACTGATCGGATACAAACTGCTTCACAAACGTGTTATTGCTTACACAATTATATGTATTATTTTCACGTCTCTATTCCTACATATAACTGAAGGACTGGGAAATCCTCTTGACGATACGTTACTGGGGGCTATTTTTGCTGGTATTTTAGCTGGTGTAGGACTTGGACTTGTGTTTAGAGGAGGCGGAACTTCCGGAGGCTCTGCAGTTATTGCCCGTTTAGCTAATCAATATCTAGACTGGAATATTAGCAAAACGATGCTGGCAATTGACTTATTAGTTGTAGCAAGCGCTTATTTTGTTATCGGTGGAGAAAAGACGATGTATACGGTTATTTCTCTTTACATCGGAACAAAGGTGCTTGATTATATCATTGAAGGACTCAACCCTCGCAAAGCAATCACCATTATTTCACACCGTTCAGCTGAAGTAGCCGAACAAGTCAATAAAAAGATGGAGCGCGGAGTCACCGTCTTTTCTGCTCATGGAAGCTATACAAAAGAAGCAAAAGACGTATTGTACGTCGTTGTGAACAAACAAGAACTTCTGGAGTTGAAGCGCATTATTCATAAAGTTGACGAACAGGCTTTTGTGGTCGTCCACGATGTGCGCGACGTCTTTGGAGTAGGTTTTACCATTCCAAAAGCCAGCTGAAAACCCGCTATAAAAAAGCGGGTTTTTTCTATTATATATGTTTGCGCTGAAAATACAGTAAACCTGCTGTTATAAAAAGAAAAAACTTTCTTATAACGACAATAAAAAGCTCTGTAATGAAAAAGAAAAAAGCTAAAAGGCGACGCCTTTTAGCTTTTTTCTTTACACGTCCATTTGATTAACAGACCGCAGTGCGTTAATCCTCCTCCAAACCCATAGAGAATAAGGAGGTCATTATCCTGTACTTTTCCTGTCATTATTCCTTCGTTTAAAGCAAGCGGAATAGAAGCTGAAGATGTATTTCCGCAGTATTGCACACTCGTTAACGTTTTATCCATTGAAACATCTGTTTTAGCACAAATAGCTTCGATCATTCGAAGGTTTGCACTGTGCGGAATAAACCAATTTACATCAGAAAGAGAAATGGAAGTATCCTTTAATAATGCTTCTACTCCTTTTGGAATCGTTCGTACAGCAAAGCGATATACTTCACGTCCGTTTTGAACTAAATTTCCACTCGAGTTAATTTCTTTTCCTGAAAGAGTATTAGATAAATTAGAACGATATAAATTTCCCCCTCCGCTCCCGTCCGTTCCGTAGTGACATCCTAAGAAACTTGGGTTATGCTCGTCGTATTCTACAAGCATCGCTCCCGCTCCGTCACCGAACAGCACGCATGTTGCACGGTCCGTATAATCTGTAATTCTCGACATTACTTCGGCACCAATAACTAAAATCTTTTTATGCAATCCCGACGTCACTAAGCCGTTCGCCACATGAAGTCCATATGTAAAACCGGCGCATGCGGCACTTAAATCAAATGCAGCAGCTTGATCAATATGAAAGTAATCTTGAACCTGACATGCTACGCTAGGAAAAAAGTGATCAGGCGTTGTTGTCGAAACAATAATTGCATCTACATCTTCTATTTTTACATCATATCGGTTAAGCAAATTTTCAACGGCTTGAATGGCAAGCGTGGACGTGTATTCGCCTTCTCCTGCAATTCGTCGTTCTTTCATTCCCGTACGCTGTACAATCCATTCGTCACTTGTATCAACCATTTCTTTTAAATGGTCATTCGTTAATTTTTGCTTTGGTGTATATATCCCCATTCCCGTGATTCTAGCTTTTGATTGTATCATTTCTCCACCTCAAATCAGTTGATACTTAATTATAACATCTGCCTTTAATATCTGGTACTAATTTATTGTTAGATAAAAAGCGCAAAGGCATACCCTTTACGCTTTTTATCAAATAGAATAATCTTCTGGAATAAATACTTTTAGCTGCTTAGGCTTTACATACACCTGATCTCCGACTTGAAGGCTGAGTGTTTTATAATGCTCTTTGCTTAATTCAGCTTCTAAAAATTCTTCTGCATCTTCTCTTTTTAATTCAATTTGCACGATAGGTCCTATCACATGAATATGGCTAACGGTTGCAGAAACGGCATCTGCGCTTGTGTTTACCTTTTCAAGGTGAATATCATGAGGTCGCACATAACCAACAGCTGCTTCTTCATTTCTTCCGCTAAATTCTGGAACATCCATTTCAAAGCTTCCTTGTTTTAGTCTGCCTTTATGAATGCGGCCCTTGAATAAATTGACGTTCCCTAAAAAATCGTACACAAACGGACTGTTAGGATGATCATATACTTCCTCAGGACTTCCAATCTGCTCAATTTTTCCGTTGTTCATCACAACAATACGATCGGCCACATCTAAAGCTTCTTCTTGATCATGCGTAACGAATATACTCGTAATATGAAAGTCATTATGCAATTTACGCAGCCACCTGCGCAAATCTTTGCGAACTTTTGCATCCAAAGCTCCAAAAGGTTCGTCTAATAGCAGTACTTTAGGTTCCACTGCTAACGCTCGAGCAAGCGCCACTCGCTGCCGCTGTCCGCCGGATAATTGAGAGGGATAGCGATTTGCAAGCGGCTCTAGTTTCACAAGCTGCAGCAGCTCGGCTACTTTCTTGTTAATGTCCGCTTTAGAAGGTCGTGTTTTTTTAGGTCGTACTTTTAAACCATACGCAACGTTATCAAATACAGTCATATGTCTGAACAAAGCATAGTGTTGAAAAACAAACCCTACATTCCGCTCCTTTGGATTTACGTGCGTAATTTCCTTTCCATCAAATAAAATAGCTCCTTGATCAAGGTGTTCAAGACCGGCAATGATGCGAAGCAAAGATGTTTTTCCAGAACCGGACGGACCGAGTAAAGCTACTAATTCACCCGTTTGAATATCAATGTTAATAGAATCCAGCGCTTTAAAATCACCAAAGTTCTTTGATACGTGCTTAATATGGATACTCATCTCATAAGCTCCTTCCTATTTAAATATGCTTGGCTTTCCACTCGATAATGTTTTTCACAATTAAGGTAAAAATAGCTAAAACTGACATTAAAGAAGCTACCGCAAATGCGGCTGCAAATTGATATTCATTGTAGAGAATTTCAATATGAAGAGGCATCGTATTTGTCATTCCTCGAATGTGCCCAGACACAACGGAAACAGCTCCAAACTCCCCAATCGCCCGCGCATTACATAAAATAATGCCATATAATAAGCCCCATTTAATATTAGGTAACGTCACTAGAAAAAAAGTTTTGAAACCGCTGGCTCCTAACGTTAACGATGCTTCTTCTTCTGCTGATCCTTGAGCTTGCATAAGTGGAATTAATTCTTTAGCAACAAACGGCAGCGTTACAAAAAGCGTAGCTAAAATAATACCGGGAATAGCAAATACAATTTTAATATCTTGATTAAACAGCCATTCTCCGAATAACCCTTGTGCACCAAATAATAAAATAAAAACCAATCCAGCAATAACAGGCGAAACGGCAAACGGTAAATCAATAAGCGTAATTAAAAGATTTTTCCCTTTAAAATCAAACTTCGTAATTAACCATGCAGCTACTACGCCAAAAACGGCATTTAAAGGAACGGTAATAAGCACAACGATTAACGTTAGTTTAATAGCAGCCAAAGCATCCGGATTCGTAATCGCAGCTAGATACGTTTCCCACCCTTTTTGAAAAGCTGTCATAAAAATGGTGATGAGCGGAAGCACTAAGAATAGAGCTAAAAAAGCCAGCGCAATAAATGTAAGCAGCCATCGGACGACTTTGGGCTCTTTTAAACTAGAATGATTAAGTTCCACATTCGTTTTTGCATGCTGCATTGGAACATGTCCTGCCAATGCCATCCCTCCTTAACTATGTACAAATTTACGATTTGTCCACCATTGAATAATATTAATAAGTAATAACAGAAAAAATGATACAACGAGCATGACTGATGCAATAGCAGTAGCGCCCGCATAATCGTACTGCTCGAGTTTTGTCATAATAATAAGCGGCGTAATTTCAGTTTTCATCGGCATATTTCCAGCAATAAAAACAACTGACCCGTATTCTCCAAGCGCTCTTGCGAATGAAAGAGAAAAGCCTGTTAAAATAGCAGGCACCAGCTCTGGAAAAATAACTTTTCTGAACGTTTGCATTCGGCTGGCTCCTAAACTAGCAGATGCTTCTTCAATCTCTGCATTAAAGTTTTGCAATACTGGCTGCACCATTCGGACAACAAACGGCAGACCAATAAATGTCAGAGCGATAATAATTCCGATAGGCGTAAATGCGATTTTAAACGTAAATAATTGACCAATCCATCCTTTTGGGACGTAAAGAGTGGTCAAGGCAATGCCGGCAACAGCCGTTGGTAAAGCAAACGGCAAATCTACAAGTCCATCAATAAACCTCTTTCCAGGAAAATGATATCTCACTAATACCCATGCAATAATGGTTCCAAAAATAACATTAATAATGCCTGCTGCAAATGCTGCTCCAAAACTTAATTTATATGATGCTACTACTCTAGAGTCTGTAACAGTTTTAATAAAGTCGCTCCATCCCATAGATGCCGTATTTAAAAAAATCATAGCTAACGGAAAAAGCACAAGGATACTTGCATAAAACATCGTAAAACCTAAAGAAAGCCCAAATCCAGGTAAGATGCTTTTCTTTTTCTTCTGTCGTTGTAACACGCTCACGTCTTACACCTCTCTCTGCTTTCAAGATACATGTACACAGAAGATACGAATTACCATTCGTATCTTCCTCATTTACTTTTTTTAATGCATCATATTACTTTGGCTGATAAATCTGATCGAATGTTCCTCCATCGTTAAAATGAGTTTCTTGAGCTTTTTTCCAGCCGCCAAAATCTTTAATGGTGACTAGGTTAAGAGAAGGAAATTGATCTTTGTGTTTCTCTAATACTTTTTCATTTCGAGGACGATAGTAGTTTTCCGCTGCGATTTCCTGACCTTTTTCTGTATATAGATATTTCAAGTATGCTTTTGCTACCTTTGTTGTGCCTTTCTTTTCAGCTACTTTATCTACTACAGCAACAGGCGGTTCTGCTAAAATACTCAATGACGGTGTTACAATTTCAAATTTATCTTTTCCTAGCTCATTTAACGATAAGTAAGCTTCATTTTCCCATGCAATTAACACGTCTCCAATGCCCCGTTCTACAAACGTAGTTGTCGCTCCGCGTGCGCCTGAGTCTAACACTTCGACATTTCCATAAAGTTTACTCATGAAGTCTTCAATCTTTTTGTTATCTCCGTTATATTTATTCTTCGCGTATGCCCAAGCTGCTAAATAATTCCAGCGTGCGCCTCCAGAAGTTTTTGGATTTGGCGTAATAACGGATGTACCTTTTTTCGTTAAATCATCCCAATCTTTAATTCCCTTTGGATTTCCTTTACGAACTAAAAAAACAATTGTTGATGTGTATGGTGTAGAATTATGAGCCAATTCTTTTTCCCAGTCTTTGTTTAATAATTGGCGAGTTTGAGCGATTTCATCAATATCGTAAGCAAGCGCCAGCGTTACTACATCCGCTTCCAAACCGTCAATAACTGCTCGGCCTTGCTTACCAGAGCCACCGTGTGATTGCTTGATAGTAACGTCTTGCCCTGTTTTATCTTTCCAATAAGATGCAAAGCTCTTATTGAACTCCTGATAAAGCTCACGTGTAGGATCATATGAAACGTTTAAAAGCTCTACTGATTTTTTTGAATCGTTTTTACTCACAGAACTATCTTTCCCTGCTGTTTCAGTAGATTTCCCATTGCCGCAACCTGCTAGCACGACGAGCAATGCTGTTAGCACCATTAAAAACTGAACTGCTTTTTTCTTCATGTTTTACTCCCCTTTTTATAAAAAAATACAAAGAGGCTGCTATCTCTTTGAAAAGAGAAGCAGCCTTCAGCTAGTCTGATCAGCGTATATGCTCTTAAATTATTCTTATTAAATTTATTCGTAAGAATAAAAAGAAGATACTTTCTGAAAAGACAATTTATTCTTGTTTTTATAATAAACACACTTTACCTATTAGTCAACTAGGTTTTTAATCTTTTTTACACTTATTTTAGTTCTTTTTACGTGTTTTCCTTATTTACTGCGTGCCTGATACTCTTTTTCTAAGTCAGAGAGTGTGAGTTCAAAAAGATGATGGTTTTCTTTTTTGTAAATCCCTTTTTTCAGTAACTCTTCAATGAGGTATTGTTTTCTTTGCCGCACCGCTGCTCGTAATAAATTTTCCATCTTTTCTCCTCCTATTATATTAATTTAAGAATAAAAAAAAGACTTCTAACACAGGTCAGAAGCCTTCGGTAATCCGGTCAGCACAGGAATGAAACTGTCAGATTTTCATAATTTTAAAAAGTATAAAGCTGCTGCTTTAGCAGCTTTACACTTCTCATCGTCATACTCGTACAACCTATAATTTTAATTCAAAAAATTCTAAATCTTTGACCGGAAAAAAAGTCAATTTTTCTTCGAATACGCACGTTTTCTATATTTAATAAAGTACTTGCTTGCCCCGCCGTCAAGCATTCGCTAGCTAGGCTGTCCCTTCAGTTTCTCTAAATACGTATTTAAATAGGCTTATTTGTGGCTTGCTACTTTGCTTTTAGCTAAAAAGCGGTTTTTTTCCGTGCTGTCCACTTGAGTAATTTGTCCGTCGTGAAGAGTAATTAGTACAGATCCATAGTTGATTTCAGTTAGTAATTTAACAATATAATCTAATTTTTCTTGTGTAATTGAAGCCATTTTATCATTCTCCTATTCATAGATAAATTTATATTTTAGTTGCAGTTGAATAAACAAAGCGAACAACATCTATAAGTACTTGTATAATGTGCAGAAGATAAATACATGGTAATCCTCCCCATATGTTCAGTTGAAGATTGAGATTTTAATGACCACAACCAATGTACAGAAAAGGCCCACACTAGTAGCGAACAAGTATGAGCCTTCGGTTGACCGATCAGCTTCTTTAGCATCCCAATTTTTTCAAAAGATTTATACTATCTATATTATTTACACTTTACCTATATGTCAAGTAGGGATTAAAAAAATAAATAGATATTATTAAATTTTTTTATATCTTTGACCTAATAAAAAAGACTCATCTGCATGAACTTACACAGACGAGTCTTTTTTAGTCCTATTTTTTTGGATAGGCAGGGTTACCGTAAAAATGCTTCCTTGTTCTTTTTTGCTTTCAACACGTATTGCGCCCTCATGCAGCCGAACAATTTTTTTTGTAATGGCTAGACCGAGGCCGCTTCCTTTTAACGTTCTGGATTTATCTACTTTATAAAAGCTTTCAAAAATATATTTTTGATCTTCTTCGGCAATACCAATTCCATTATCCTTTATTTCCACGTCTATCTCTTCGTTTTTTTGATGAATGGATATTTTCACCAATCCATTTTCAGGCGTATATTTAATAGCATTTGTTACTAAATTCAGCCAAACTTGCTCCAACAAATCTTTATCTGCTTCCATTTGAACATTGGATAAATCAAGGTCAATTTCTATGTTCTTTTTTGTCCACTGAGGTTCTAAAGCCATGACCACATGCCTGATTTGTTCATCTAACCGGTATTGCTGCAGCGTTAGCGTTTGATGTTCAGAGTCTAGAGAAGCAAGCTTTAGCAAATTGGAACTAAGCTGAGAAAGTCTTGTACTTTCTTTTTCAATAATCGTTAAATATTGTATCTTTTTATCTTCACTGACGATATCATCTTTAAGTGCCGCTGAAAAACCACGAATAGAGGTCAGCGGTGATTGAATCTCATGCGAAACGCTAGCAATGAACTCTTGCCTCATCGTTTCTATTTTGTTTAATTCTTTAGTCATTTGATTAAAGTTTTTAGTTAACAAACCAATTTCATCATTTGTCGCGTGCTCGACTTGCACATTGTATTCGCCTTGTCCGACAACTTTCATCGCTGTACTGAGACGCTTAATCGGTTTAATAATAATCGTTGAAACATATGCAAATAATACAATACCTACTAATAAAATTGTAATAAGCTGGATATTTTGAACATCTTGAATAACTGAAAATTGCCGCTGTGGATGTGACTGAATAAATAGAGCATACGACCGTCCATTTTCTTTAAAAGGAAGACCCACTACGTTTGGCTGTGGACGATCACCTTTCTCCTCGTTTAAATTAGAATAACGCTTCCCGTCTAATACTTGATCTACTTCTTGCGGTGTAATTGGAATAGGCGGTCCTGGCTGTCCTAATACTTTTTCTTCATGCTGATCATCAATAATAATAAACGAAAAATGAATGAATGATGAATTAGATAAAAACCTTGCAGCTTTGTCGGAGTCTTCTGCTCCGTACAAATCGATAAAATCTTCTCCCATCTTCACCATATCCTGACCTAATCGCATTTCGAGCTTCTGCTTGCTAAGAAACGTCGTGACGACAACGGTAATCACAACGCTCAATAAAATTGTAATGATGAACGACAGAACCAGCTTTACATAAATTGATTTCACGTTAACACCCTTCTGCTCTATAGCCTAGTCCGCGAATTGTTTTGATTTCCATACCGACGTTTTTCATATGATTAAGCCTCTCTCGCAGACGTTTTATGTGAACGTCTACCGTGCGCTCATCGCCTTCATAATCATATCCCCAAATTAATTGAATAAGCTGATCACGAGTAAAAATCTTTCCTGGAGAACTAACTAACGTGAACAGTAATTCAAACTCTTTTAACGGCAGCTGTTCGCTTGTTTCTCCTGCACTCATCTCTAATTTGGTACGGTCTAGTTTTATATTCCCCATATAGATTACATTGTTAGCTTCTACTCGATACCTGCGTAAAAGAGCCTTTACACGAGCAACCATTTCCTGAGGATCAAAAGGTTTCACGACATAGTCGTCTGTTCCGATATCAAATCCTTTTAGCTTATCATGCGATTCGCCTCTAGCTGTTACCATTAAAACCGGTATATCAAAATACTCCTTAATTTCCTTTGTTAGTTCCCATCCGTCTTTAAATGGCATCATGATATCAACGACCGCTAGATCAATTCGAAACTCTTCCATTTTCGCCCACGCTTCTTCACCATCTGCTGCTTTTATAATTTTAAATCCTTGATTTTCTAAATATAATGATATCAGCTCTCGAATATGTTGATCATCATCTGCAACTAATATTTGAATCATACATGTCTCTCCTTATTCCTAAGTTTGTCCAGCTTTTACGCACAGTAAGCTCTCTGTTTATCGTAAACAGAGAGCCACATAAGATCATACAATGATTTTATACTTCAAATATGAACTGAATATGAACAAACTGATTAACTCTTATTAGCTGAAGTTGTTTGCTCGTTCTTTTTCTACAATTCCTTCCAAATACGATAAAAACGTTTGACGTAAATCTTTACGCTTTAACGCCACTTCTACCATTGCTTTCATATAGCCTATCTTATCTCCAATGTCAAAGCGCTGTCCTTCCAGTTCAAGAGCAAACAGCCGCTCTTTTTCACATACTACACGCAGTGCATCTGTTAATTGTAATTCATTTCCTACCCCTCTTTCAATGGTTTTTAGATAAGAAAAAATAGAAGGGTTTAAAATGTAGCGGCCCATAACGGCAATAGTTGACGGAGCTTGTTCTATCGATGGTTTTTCGATCAAGTCACTCACTTCATGAAGGCTGCCGGATTTATTTTTTGGCTGAATGATTCCGTATTTCGATACCTCTTCAACATCCACTTTTTGAACTCCGATAACTGATTGATTAGTCGTTTCATACGCTTGGATCATCTGTTTGAGCGCAGGTTCTTCAGAAGTCATAATATCATCTCCAAGAAGAACGGCAAACGGCTCATCTCCAATAAACTGCTCAGCACAAAGAATAGCATGACCGAGTCCTAACGGCTCTTTTTGACGAATATAGTGAATGCTGGCCATTGATGAGATCGTTTGTACTTCTTTTAACATGTCAAACTTGTGTTTTTCTTCAAGCATTTGCTCTAACTCAATTGATTTATCAAAATGGTCTTCAATTGATTTTTTGTTTCGTCCTGTAATAAAAATAATACTTTCAATGCCTGATTTCACAGCTTCTTCTACAATATATTGTACAGCAGGCTTATCGACAATTGGCAGCATTTCTTTCGGCTGCGCTTTTGTCGCTGGCAAAAATCGAGTTCCTAAACCGCCTACTGGAATAACTGCTTTTTTTATCGTCATATATGAATCCCTCTTTCTTTTTTAGTAGTAAATACAAATAGTTTAGTACCAATAAAGTTGATACCGACACTTGCGATTGTAATTAAAAGTTTACTGATTAGCAGCGGTATACCCCATTTATTATATAGAACAGTCAACAGAAATGATGTTAGGGATAAAGTGATCAAATTTACGATCACAAATGAAATCACTTCACGCTTACTGCTTTTTTCTTTTCTCTCAAACGTCCATTTGCGATTCATGACATAACTGTTTAAAATGCCCACACTGTATGAAATCCACTGCGCTAGTATGTAGTTAACACCGATTGTTGTTAAAAGTGCGTATACTACAAAATCAATCAGTGTATTTACAACTCCTACTAACGCAAATTTAATAAAAGATATCCATTTGTTAGTCACGAAGTGATACTTCCTCGCGTGTTTCAAGCTGATACTTTTCACGGACGATATAGAGTGGACGATTTTTTGTTTCATCGTAGATGCGGCCAATATATTCTCCAATCATCCCAAGAATAATTAAAATGATGCCGCTAAAGAATAGCTGAATGACAATTAATGACGACCACCCGGTGATGGTGCTGTCTGTAAATAACTTCAAATACATCACCACTAAAAGATAAATAAAACCGATACCAGATAGAGTTACACCAGCATAGCTAGCTAGCTTTAGCGGTTTATAGGAAAAAGATGTAATGCCATCCATTGAAAGCTTCAGCATCTTTTTCAAAGGGTATTTCGACTCCCCGGCCAAACGCTCGTCTCGCTCATATTCTACTGCTATTTGCTTAAAGCCAACCCAGCTTACTAATCCGCGAACAAAGCGATTTTTTTCTTGAATGCTATTCATTTGATCGCACACTTTGCGATCTAGCAAACGGAAATCCCCTGTATCAAGCGGAATATCAATATCGGTCATCGCACGTAAGAAGCGATAAAACATAGCAGCCGTTTGTTTTTTAAAGTATGTTTCTCCTTTTCGCTTTGTACGCTTAGCATATACAACGTCAAACCCTTGCTTCCATTTTTCAATCATCTCTAAAATCAATTCGGGCGGATCTTGCAAATCAGCATCAATCACAACGACCGCCTCTCCTCTTGCATAATCCATACCAGCTGTAATAGCAATTTGATGACCAAAGTTACGGGCAAAATCTAATAAAACAACCGCTGGGTCTTGCTCACTGTACTCTTTAATGATTTCTGCTGTTCGATCTTTACTGCCGTCGTTCACGAAAAGAAGCTCGTAAGCTTCTTTCGTTGAACGCATCACTTCTGTGAGACGGCGGTAGGTTTCATGAATCACTTCTTCTTCGTTGTAGACAGGAACAACAATAGAATATTTAACAATGGAACTCATGTTCATGCCCTCCTTATTTAAGCGTTATTTCGTATAGTGTTCCGTTTCCAGATGGCCCTTGCTGAGCACTTGATGAAGTAGACTGCCACTTGGAAGAAGGAATCTCCTTACTATTTTCTTTAATCCACGTGATAACGTCAGATTGACCTCCCTTGCCCATTCCAGACAAGTAGAAATATTTCACTTCACCTTTTTTAATCATGGCTTTTAATTTACTTACCGTTAAAATTGGATCTGAACCGCTAAATCCACCCATTGCCATTACTGGCTTGCCCGTTTTGATAATGTAAGGCGCAGCTGAAGTTGAATCCGTTGTGGCAAATAAATATTTTTCACCTGTATTATTTTTTGTTAAATAGTTTAGTAGCTTTTGGTTTACTTCTGCGTTCATCCCTCCACTTTTTCGTTTTGAAGATGATGATTTGCTTGAAAAGCTATTTGGCATTTGACTATTATTGGATGAACCGCCTGGCATTTGCATTTGACCACTGTTTGAAGAACCGCTTGGCGGCTGCATTTGACCATTATTGGACGAACCGCCCGGCATTTGACCGCCGTTCGATGAACCGCTTGGCGGCTGCATTTGATTGTTCGATGATGAATTGCCGCTAGAGATTCCTGGAGGTTGCATGCCGTTAAAGCCAGACTGTTTGCTATTTGTAGCTGTGCTTGGAGGTCCTCCCATACCGCTTGAAGAATCAGGACCTGCTGATGGAAGCATGCTATTTCCACCATAAATAATTGGTGTCATCGCCCAGTACGCCGGCATCGCAAGTAAGACAACCATCGCTGCGGCTCCTAGGTAGTTCGTCAACGAATTTTTACGCTGTTTACGAATAGCTAAAACAAGAGCTAAAATGACGCCCAGTGCTCCTACACCTGCAATTGGCGCTACGCCGATTGAGCTGACATAAGGAGACATAATATATACTTGAAGTGCTGCTGTCGTTAAAATACCACCTGGTAGCAGCCATGATTTCCAGTCATTATGCTGTTTGTACATGCTCCATAAAGCTACTGCTCCCGCTCCGGCAAATGCAGCGATTGGAGGTGCCAGCATAATTAAATAATACTGATGGAAAAATCCTGCGATACTAAAGAAGACCGCTACTGGTAGCAGCCACGCTAACCAAAATAAACTTTCTTTTTGTTTTGCCGTGTAAGGCCCTTTAAATTTTACTCCGGCAAATAAACCCACGATTGAAAAGATTACAAATGGTAATAACCAGCTGATTTGATCTGATAAACCTTTTTGGAATAGTCGGAAGGGACCAGGATTCCCCGTGTTAAACATTCCGTTTTGATTCCCTCCGCCTGGAGCCTGCATCTTTTGAGAAAAGCTGCTCTTTCTTTGATTTGAGCTTTGTGAAGAATCAGCACTTGAATTACTATTTTGTTTTGTTTCACTGCTTGCTGTTTGCTGCTCAGTTTGAGCAGGCTGTTTATGACTGCTTCCCGTCACGCTTGTATTTCCAGTTAAACGATTGATACCGTTATATCCAAAAGCAAGCTCTAGAACTGAATTTGTTTGACTGCTTCCCATATAAGGTCGCTTATCAGCAGAAGTTGAATCTACTACAACTGCCCATGAGACAGAAACGGCAAGCATCAGTGCAGTTGCTGTTGTTAAGAAAGCAATTTTCTTTTTCCACGTGATTTTGGTTGCCACTACATAGAAAACATAAAATGCTGGTAAAACCATGTATGCTTGAAGCATTTTCATGTTAAATGCAACACCAATCATCGCAAAAGCCGCTAACACCCAGCCAAATTTAACCGTACGCACAGCACGAAACAACATCCATGTTGCTAATAATAATGTAAATACAAGCATACTATCGATATTATTTGTTCGGCTTACCGCCGGTACGATTGGCGTCAGGGCCATGGCAAGAGCAGCAAACCTCCCAGCCCATACGCCAAACGTACGTTTTATGAGTACGTATAGTAAAAGGACTGAACCGATGCCCGCTAAGGCTTGCGGTAAAATGACGCTCCACCCGTGAAATCCAAATATTTTGGCGCTAATTGTCTGAATCCAAAACACAACCGGCGGCTTATCAATCGTTACGTAGCCTCCTGGATCAAAAGATGCGTAAAAGAAATTATGAAAACTTTGAAGCATACTTTTGACAGCTGCCGTGTAATAAGCGTTGGCGTATTCATCTGTCCAAATTTTAAATAAGTTCAAAAACGCTGCAATTAAAACGATTGGAACTAAAAATAAGTCTATTCTTTTTTTATTTGAAGTTCGTTCTTCTTTCACTTCACTGTTCATGTGTTTCATTTCACTCCTTCGTAATTTCTGACTTTAGTCTAACAAGCATCTGTGAACTGATTATGAACAGCAAAAATAATTTTTATTTTTTAAAAATCCATTTGACCTCTTACGCTCACTAATGAAATATTTTACAATTAAAGAATCAAGCACATGAAATAGAAAGCGTATTCTTGGAATGCTGCAGCTTCTATGAAACATTATTATCAACACTTCATCCACTTCTTGCTGAGAAAGGAGACAACTTTATGATTCAAGTAAAAGATATATACGGAAATTTACCCACACTAGAAACAGAAAGACTCCGCTTGCGGAAAGTTACCAAAAAAGATGTGCGTGACATGTTTGAATATGCCTCAAATGAAAAGGTAAGCAGATATGTAAATTGGGAAAAGCACCGAAAGCTTCAAGATACAAAAGAGTTTGTTTCCTTCGTTTTAAAACAGTACAGCAACCAATCCATTTCTCCTTGGGCTATGGAAATCAAAGCCTTGAAAAAATGTATTGGCACCATTGACTTTGTCACTTGGAACCCTACCCATCGCATTGCGGAAATTGGCTATGCGATTTCTGAAGCATATTGGAATAAGGGATTTGTTACGGAAGCAGCTGAAAAAGTAATTGCGTTTGGATTTGAAGAAATGGATTTAGTCCGCATTCAGGCGAGGTGCTTTATTGAAAACGCTGCATCTGAGAAAGTGATGAAAAAAATCGGTATGTCTTATGAAGGAACGATTCGAAAAGCCATGTTTATTAAGGGAGCTCATCAAGACTTAAAGTTATATTCAATCTTGCGAGAAGAATATACACGCAACGCGTAGAAAATGCATAAAATACTTTCCATAACATAGGCTAACTTCAACACTAACTCTTCCTTTTGAGGTGAACAATGTTGGAGCAAGCAATTCAGCATTTAGACTTATCTGCACATGGTTTGTGGTTTCCGATTACCGCTAGTTTATGTTTATTTATTCTTGCCTTTGTTTTATTTAAACGAAAGCTAACTTGGCGAGATTTTTATATCACGTTTAGCGTAGTTGGATTTGTTGGATGGCTTTGTGATGTTATCATCACACGTGTTTTTAACGTGATTGATTTGGGAGATCCAAAAGTTACAGGACTTGGAGATATTCTAAGCTATACATTTATTCCACCTTCCCTTTCCGTTTTATTTTTGACTTACTTAACAGCTAAAAATAAATGGGTTTTATCACTTCTCTTTTGCGCTGGTTCACTACTCATAGAATACGGAATGATTAAAAGTGGCTATATGCATTTAAACGGCTGGTTTTTTATCTATTCAATAGTGGTATACTTACTCGTTTATGCTTTTGTGCTACCATGGCATATCGCATTTATTAAGTAAAAAAGCGGATGTTGATTAACATCCGCTTTTTTACTATACACTTACTTCCTATCCACTGAAATTCGTATTTCACAGCGAGTTTTAAAAGAATTGGAATAGTTACGTGTATAAAATGCATTTCTAATTCTGGTGTCCCTGCATGTTCATAGTCTGTCATTTTATGCGACGTGATGACAGGTGCGTGGGTCTATGTTCTTCAGAACGTCTAAATCCAATTTTTAAAAGCGCTGCTTCTAAATTAGCTTCTGTTTTAATTTGATTAAAATTAATTCCTAATTTCACTACCGTTTGGGCAATTTCCGGTCGTATTCCCGTTATAATAGCTTCCACTCCTACCAATTTAAGAGCTTGATGAATTTTGAAAAGATTGTCTGCGACCATTGTATCGATAATTACAACACCTGAAATATCCAAAATAAGATAAGCTAATTGAAGACTTGTCCCTTTTTTCAAGCAGGTCTCCATAATAACCTGCGAGCGATGAGTATCAATTTCCCCAATAATCGGCATAATAGCGATGCCTTTGGTAACGGGTACAAGCGGAACTGAAAGTTCTTCTAATGACGTATAAGCTAAATTCATCATATATCGATTATGCTCATCGTAAATTTGACCAAAAATACATGTTACCGTATCTAAAAGCGGATCGATTCGCTCACTGACGTGCAGCATAGTAATTGCGGCAAACTGATGCTCCTCTAGTTCTCTTGTAAATACATCCCAAATAACACTGCGATAGATTGGCAAGGTACCTAGCGCTTTTTCTAAAGGAATATTTTTTTCTACCGCATATTTACCAGTAGCAAGCGCCCACTCTTTAACAAGTTTAAGTACAGCCTCTTGCTCTTCAAATAGTACTCTTCCAAAATACTCCATAATGGACACTCGCCACTTCAAAATTTTCTTTTCTTTTAATTCCTCTGTACTTAAAGGATGTGTAGCATCTAAACGTTCTGCTAATTTTTCTGACAAGTTGTATTTATGTTCAATAATCTTTTTTCCTATATACACGAGCTCCTCTTTCATAAAATACGCTCAGCTCCTCTTTTTTGCTATTTTTACTGCGTATATAACCTTGACTAAGCCTTCTTACCCATCCGACAATTGACTAGCCTTCCTAAAAATAACAAAAAAGCGGTTATTTTATGAATTTTCTTTCTTCTTATTATAGTACCAGAAAAAGAGGCATACAACTTAAAATTTGCTGCGGATAAAACTTATGCTTTCGTATAAAAAAACAATCCTGTTCCAATTGGAACAAGATTGTTTTTTTATATTCACTTTCTTTTACCTCACCTTACACTTGGAATAACCAGACAACAATAGGCCCAAAAACCGAGCCTAGTACAGCGCTTAAAGTCATTGATACTGAACTCATCGATACCGTTAATTCACCGTATTCAAATGCTTTAGAAGTTCCTAAGGCATGAGAAGCGCTGCCTAGGGCAATGCCTTTTCCTAAAGAACTCTTAATACGAATCCACTTTAAAAGTAAAGGTCCAAGGATTACTCCCGAAAAACCTGCAATCATAACAAATACTACGGTCATGGATGGAACGCCCCCTAATCCCGTAGCAATTTGAATCGCAACCGGAGTAGTAATGGACTTAGGAATAATGGATAAAATCAGACTTCGATCAATGCCGAATACTTCAGCGAACACAAGTCCGCTAATCATACCTGCAAATAACCCTACAAATACCCCTCCAATAATAGGAACGCTGTATTTCACCAGCATCTCACGCTGTTTATAGAGTGGATACGCTAATGCGACAACGGCTGGTCCTAGAAGTGAATTAATCCATTTGCCTCCAATCATATACTCATCATAGGAAACATGAAAAGTAAGCAAAAGAAGAATAACGAATATGGTTGTAGTTAAAACTGGAATAAGAATTGGATAGGAGAACCGTACATATACTTTTGCCATGACTAGGTACAAAGCAACTGTAGCTACGATTATAAAGACCGCGATAAAGAATTCTTGCACTGTTGTTTCTCCTTTCGTTTGTTCGCTTTCTTTTCTAAAAGTTGGCTGGCAATCCCTGCGGCGGCCATCGTAACAATCGTACTAAGTACAATAATTAAAAACAAAACCGCTCCGCTGCTTGAAAGAAGCGAAGGATAATTCATCACACCCGCCATAGCTGGTATAAATAATAGCGGTAAAAAAGATAACAAGAAACTCGCTCCGTCTTCAATCACTTTGATGGGAACAATTTTGCACATTAAGCAAATAAGCATTAAGATTAAGCCTATAATACTTCCTGGAATAGGCAGGTGCAGCATATGGTGAACAGCTTCGCCAATCATAGAAAAAGCATAAAGAATCGCAATTTGTAGAATAATTCGTATCACTTTCATTATAGGTCACTGTCCTACAGATAAAGAACAGCTGTCCTCCTCTCTTTCTTTTGTCATGTTGTCTAACATTTTACTATATAAACATACTTTACTTTACCTACTTTTACTTGTACTATACAACTATATATATACATTTGTATTATACAAGTATATATTTCTTTGTCAATGAATGATTTTGTAAGGAGCGATTATGATGCAAGAAAAGAATTCAATTGAATTGATTGAATATGAACTTACTACCTTTATTAGACGAGCCGTCTATCTTGATAATTCCGAAAATAAAATAGGAAACCTAGAAAGATCAGCGTATTTATTATTACGCCAGTTAGATGAATTTGGACCAGCTCGTGTAAAAGAACTAGCTGAAGCATTTAAACTCGACATTTCAACTCTTTCTAGACAAGCTGCTGCTTTAGAAAATAAACAGCTGATTTCCCGCTCCTCTGATCCTTCGGATGGACGCGTCAGTCTATTTGATATCACAGCACGCGGAAAACGAATGCTGCAAAGTGATAAACAAATGCGCCTTGAACGCTATCATAGTATGTTGAAGAAATGGTCCAGTGAAGAAAAAGAGCTGTTTGGCAAACTATTAATGCGGATGAATGACGCATTTATCGATTAAATAGAAAGCCCTAAAAAATTAGGCTGCTGCTGCAAGGTGTTTGTCCCTGTCTCTTTTCCGTTTCTTGCATTTACTGTAAAGAGACTATTGAAAAGGATGTATGATTATGTCTGTTCCGAACAAAAGGAAAGCCACGCCCTGCCTTTTCCCCGGCTATAAATGGTGCGGCCCCGGATGCAGTGGTCCAGGATGCCCAGTAAATGATGTAGACTGCTGCTGTAAATACCACGATTTATGCTATGAAGATTACGGTTCATGCCGCTCATGTGATGAGCAATTTCTTAACTGTCTTTGCTCCAAAGCAAATCCATACAGCTTGAAAGGAAGACAGGCATACGCTATGTATACCTATATGCGACTGAAATTAGCTTTAAAACAATATGACTAAGCATAAAAGAGGTGAATTTAAAAATCCACCTCTTTTTTATACTATTTTATCCGTATAAATCCAAAAGCGCTGAACAACAGCTCCGTTTTCTTCTATATAATCCTCGTCTTGTATACCACCGTTTGCCAAAATAGTTTGACGAGAAGCGATGTTCCAATCATCGCACACTACTAATGCCCGTTGAACTCCTAGCTTTCTGATCTCTTGAAGAGATAACTTTAATAGCAGCTTTGCATACCCTTTTTTTCTTTCGCTTGGCCGAATACCATAACCTATATGCCCTCCGCTATTTCGAAGCAATTCACTTAGTGCATGACGGATATTAACTACGCCTATTACTCTTTCGTTATGCATTAGCCAATAGGTAGAATCGGGTACATATCCTTTTTTTAATCCAATACCTTTTTCTGCATTTATTAACTCTTGAATCATTTCTTCAAAGTGAGTAGGGTCTTTAGCAATTACCCACGGAATCATTTTTTCTCCGCTTGCTTTCCATTCATGATAAAAGCTCATATAAGCCTTTTTATAAGCTGCGTCTGGTTTCATTAAAACGGCGGCTTCCACGTACCTTCCTCCCTTTTTATTTATTATGTTTATACTACCGATTTTTCCCAATAAATAAAAGAGGATAATTTACGTGATGTGTAAACTGTCCACTGTTTAAATAAATTCCTTAAAAAACCTTGTTACTTTTGCAAGGGCGTACAGGAAGGTTCGCTTCATGACAGGTTCTTCTTTCCTTTGGACGTCGGGAGATTTAATCCATCGCTTATGGTTGGCAACAAGGATACTTTTATCTATTTTGTTTTCCATCGCCATCGTTAATTCTTTTGCAAATTTTTGACTATCGATAATGACCATTGATTCATTATTCAAAAATGTAGAACGGGAATCTAAATTAAAAGAGCCTACGGCACTGAGTCTTTGATCATAAATTACGGATTTTGCATGGATCGAATAAGGTCCTTGGTATTCGTAAAGCTTTACACCTGTCTTCATAATCGTATCCCGCATACTTATATACCCAGAAAAAGCTAACACATTGGGCGTAGATGTAACTGAGTTTGTGAGTAGCGTCCATTGAACGTCTCGCTTCTTTTTTATGGCTGTATACTTGCTCATCGCATTAGTTGGCACAACATAAGGGCTTTGAATAAGAACAGACCGGTTAGCTCCTTCTGCCAGATTAATAAGCGTTTTCCACATAAAAGGTCTTTTATTAAATCGTTCAATTGGATTATGAATAAAAGAAACACACTTTGTAGAAACGGTGGAAGCATTCCAATTAATCTTAGGAGTTGCAAACGTTTCTCCTACTTGCTTAGCTTTACCGTATTGCTGCAGCAGCAAAGCTTTCATCCTCTTTCCCTGATCGACCTGGTACTGTGTGAGATGATAAAAAGCTTTTTTAGTGTAAGGATGAGCCCATAATTCATTTATATAATTCTGCATTTGAACGATGACGCTATCTTGTTTATGTTTGCTGTTTGTAATAAAGACATCACGATCATAGACGAAGTCTGGAGGAGGCTTGTTGGCCAAATACTTGTCCCCTATATTCCGTCCCCCTATTATGCCTAGCTGTCCGTCTACAATCATTATTTTGTCATGCATACGATTTTGCCACGCCCAAGGTTTAAACAATTGAAACGGTTCATAATACTTCACTTCAATATTAGGATGTGAAGCTAATGCGTAGAGCACGCCTCTTCGATTCCCTCGTAAGCCGTTAGCTATCCCATCTAAAAGAACGCGAGTATAGACGCCTCGATCAGCTGCTTTAAAAAGAGCGGCCATAATTAAATCAGTTGACTCTCCTTTTCCTATTGAGTAATATGCAATATCAATCGATTTCTCAGCTTCTTGAATCATTTGAATACGAACTCTTCCTGCCTCATATCCATCTTCGAGAAGTCTCACCCGGTCCGTAGACTCACTGTGACCAAAAAAGCTATCCGGTTTAATTGAGGTCGTTTCCTCTCCTGTTTTTAAAGGTACATAAAAGAGAACCACCGCCGCTATAACCACATACAGAATATATAAAGATAAAATAATAAGTAATCCTTTGAATGCTATTTTTATCATCGCAACTCCAGCTTTTTGTCTTTTTCTGTTATCGTTCACAAATAATGATCATTACATGCAAGAAACTGCTTCCTTGATTGTTTTGCGCTTTGTCTTTTTGACACATTTATTTTTTCTGATTCACTATTTGTATAGTATGCTAGTACATATCATAGAAAAAAGGATGATGGTGATGGAGGAATATTCTTTTCGTTTTCATATTACAGATTCTTACCCTTTGCACAATGAAAACGATAAAATAGAAGCTGTTGTACGCACCAAAATCAAGCATGCGGACCGAGGATGCTTGTATGAGGGTTATCTTCGTGTTCATATCACTAAAGTCGGGGTATTTCCAGTAGCAAAAGATATTGCTGAAGCAATTAGCGTTCGCTCGCTTCGTCAGCAGTTAGCGGCCGAATTAAAAAGATACGTACGACCGCACCGCAATTTTTTATAACTTTATCCAAACATTTGTCCAAGTGGACTTTCATCTTCAATAATATCTTGAATAGTATAGATAGAAATGGGAAAGTGAGGAATTCCATATACGTAAGGAGCCAGGTCATACAGCTGATAAAAGAGCACAAGTGATTTATCGGCGATATAAAAATCTTGATCTGGTTTAATTCCTTTATATTCTCCAAGAACCATAATATCGCGCTCTTTTATTTGCTCTCCTACTATTTTAGAAAGAATGCTCACGTAATTACTGTCTTTTTTAAATAGATCTTTGAGTTGATACGTTTTTCCAGTCAGCACATTAAACGTTAACGGAACGACCACGGTCAATCCGTGCGCTCCCCCGGAATAAGCAAAATTGACAAGTGTTAAGCTGAGCACATTTCGCTCGTTTGTTTTCAACTCATAGTAACCCGTTTCTTCTGTATCCGGATTTTCTCCATATCCCTGCTGACGAATTAATTCATTCGTGCGCTGCAAAATTTTACTGTTCATGCTGTGCTGAACAGCTTGATTAGTCAAATGTACAACTGGATAATAAACGTTTAACTTTTTCTTCACCATTTGTTGAGAATATACGGTTGCAGGTAACGTAACCATCGCTTCCTCCTCTTTGTATACAGGTTGTTACATTCTATTCTTTTAGCATTCATTCCATTACTAAAGCAAAAAAAGATTCAGACATAACGAAATCACTCCAACCTAAAGACGAACAAACTGGATAAATGCTCTAGTATGGATCGCTTTTGATACCGCTATTAATTTCCGTGCAAGATTTCGCTTTCCGCGGAAATCTTCGCCTTGCCCTCCAATCAACAGCTAGAAGCACCTCCATACATGAAACCTATGTTGACTCTATCAATGAAAAGATCCGAACGAGTTTGATTCTCCATCAAGAATCAAACTCGTTCGGATCTTCCTTCAACGAAAATACCTTTGTCTCAGCCTCTTTTTAACTTCTTATTATTTTACGTTGTTAATTGTTTTAGCAGCGTCTACCGTATTTTTTAATAACATTGTGATGGTCATCGGACCAACTCCGCCTGGTACTGGTGTAATATAACCTGCAACTTCTAAAGCCGCTTCGTAATCAACATCACCAACGAGTTTACCATTTTCCATTGTGTTACCTACATCAATTACAATGGCACCCGGCTTAATATCATCTGCTTTGATAAGTCTAGGTTGTCCTACAGCTGACACAAGAATATCAGCTTGTTTTGTTAAAGCAGATAAATCTTTTGTGCGAGAGTGAGCAATTGTTACCGTTGCACTTTCTTGAAGTAACAGCATGGATACTGGTTTACCAACAATATTGCTTCGTCCAATTACTACCGCATGTTTACCTGAAATTTCTTCACCTGAACGTTTAATTAACTCAACGATACCATGTGGTGTACATGGTAAATAGCACTCATCGCCAATAACCATATTCCCTACGCTTACTGGGTGGAAGCCATCTACATCTTTTTTAGGAGATACAGCATTTAATACTGCCTTTTCATCAATATGTTTTGGTAATGGAAGTTGAATAAGAATACCATGAACAGATGGATTTCCATTCAAGTGATGGATTTCGTTTAAAAGCTCTTCTTCAGTAATCGTTACGTCACGTTTGATAATTTCAGATGCAACACCGATTTCTTCACAAGCCTTTGCTTTCGCTCTTACATATGATTGCGAAGCAGGATTTTCTCCTACTAAAATCACGGTTAAACCAGGAACGATACCTTTTGTTTTTAATTGAGCTACCTCTTCTTTTAATGCGGCGCGCAGTTCTTGCGCTACTTCTTTTCCTTTAATTACTTTCGCTGTCATGATGTTTTTTGCTCCTTTCAACTGTAGCCATTTAATAAATGTACGAATTATAGTTATTAATCTAACACAAAAGTTCGGTTTTGTTCAATGTTTTTATTATTTTTATTTTAAATAGATGAAAATAAATAACAAATAACGTATATTCCATTCTTATCGTACTATAATATTTTGTATTCACCAAAGCTGTTTTTATTCAAACGTTGCTTTTCCAAATTAAAAACCGCACCTTCGGCACGGTTTTCGGCGATTTATTTTTCTGTTGATATGCTTTTCTTTGTAGTCAACGGCAGCACGTCTTCCTCTGTTTTTAGATCCTTTACATGCATTTCCTTGAGAGGCGCACTTATTTTCTTATTTTTCGGAGGTTCTTCAAAATTCTCCACCCAATCACATAGCAATTCAAATCCTTGATACACATAAGGCAGGAGAGGCTGAAGCTTTCGATCTGGGTCAATTTGATGATTCCATACTAAGCTATCAATGTGGTTTCCATTTTCAACTACATAGTGACGATGAAGGTGCTGCTTACCAGAATCTTTTACCAGTTGTTCATAAGGATAAGCATGAATATCCGGAAAAATAAGAGCATCTAACGACCCTGTAATGCTTATCAACGGAACGGAAATATCACCTGTATTTTCAATTTCACGAACTCTTCGCTTTACATCTTGGGGTCTTTCTTGATAATCATACTTTTCAAAAATAGAATCTAACGAACGATCTCTAACTCCATTTTCAAAAAGCGTCAAGTATTTTTGCCATGGAATGCTTCCAGGTGCTTGACTGTCAAACTCATCTCTATATATATTAAGCGTTAAAAACCAATAATACTGGTCATGATATGGCCATAAAAACTCAGATCCTTTTGGCAACCCTGCCTGATACAAACGGTGCAAAGCTTCTTTTTGCGATTCACCTACCGTGTACAGTGCTTCTTCGGCATGATTTACAACAGGTGTTAAGGAAGTAATTAAGTTATCGTGATCAGCTCGCCACATAACCCCTTCCCATTCAACACCCCCATTAAAAAGCTGAGGCTCTCCATTTTTTCCATCGTTTTCTAAAGCATAACGAACAACATAACCCCCGTTAGAAATACCTAACGCATACGTTTTTATATCAAAATATTCTGTCACTTCTTTTTGAAGTTTGTGACGATAATTTTCAAACAAAAATCTCTGAGCTATTTTTGTCACTTCTCGGTATTGAATATGCCATTTTCTAATGGAGTCTTCTTCTTTGACTAGAGCGTTCTTTGCTTTAGCAAATGGATCATCTCGCACTTCTTCTCCCTGAGTTCCTTTATCAGAAGCAGCAAACGCAAACCCTTTTGCCAACACATAGTCGCTGAACAGTAAATCCGTTGATTTCTCATCCCTGGTAGCTGGAACTCCTGACATAACTAACTTTCCATTCCAGTCATCAGGAATTCGAATGAGAAACTTACCACCATCAACTTCACCTTCTACTTGAACACCCGTTATTTCTTCAGGCTGATACATGTAATACCATCCATTTTTTTCTTCTTTTGTTCCCCAATAGATAGGAGCCAGCCCAATGTTCCCATAGGCAGTCGCTGCTTGAAATTGAAGAGGGTTTTTAGTCGTTAGCCAGTTTCCATACCTACCGTCAAACGTTGTGATATTCAAGTGATAACCTCCATTCACATTTGCTTTTGAAGACACTCTTGGGGACTGTACACGCATAATTTTAGTTAAATATTACCATCCATTTCTCAAAAAGTACACCAAAACGCCTTTATTACAGAAAGAAAGTAGACATTTATCACAACTGAGCCCATAGCGCCGTATAATATTGAAATTTATTCAAAAAAAGGAGTGTCAATGACTATGAGTTCGTTTAATTCTTCAAAACTTTCTACGACTCTTATTCCCCCTGCTACTTCCTCCTATCCGGTTTCCGGAAGAAAATATACTCTTACTCATTCTGATACAACCGGTCAGTTTTTTTTAAGCATCGGATGCTCATATAACAACAAGGAGATAGATGAAAATATGCGTGATGAAGTACTGGCTGCTCTTCACGTAACAGATCGACAGGCAGTTATTCAAGGCGAAGTTTTTGTTAGCGGAGGCGAGTTCAGCCGCGAGCAAGCACAGCTTCGTTATCAGATTTTCCGTCGTGAACTCCCCCTTGCTTTAGAAGCAATGTTTTACGGAGACCAAGCGTTTTTTCAACATTATCCAGACTTACTAAATACGCCGATTTACATTTATTTTGTATCGACTTATCAAGAATTTAGAGGGTGGTCCTATTATCAAACTCCTAAATTTTATTTAAAACAAACATGCAGCAGCTAGCACGCTAGTGCATAAACTAATGGGAAATGAACGAGGAAGGTGTGAATGTTTCATGTACAGTCAATGGGTTTACCCCTATATGCCGCGCTATTACCATCCAGTGGTTCCTACTACGAATGAAAATTATTTAGAACCTTATAGATACAATGAAGACTTATTTTCTTATATCCTGCATGAGGAAGAGGAAGTTAGATCTACACGCGATGTAGACAGAGTGATGAAAATTTTAAAACGCCAGTATCAGTCTATCTACAGAGATGCTCAACGAGGCGGGATGGATAGCAAACTAACAGAATACTTATTTCGTTCCATTGTAAGATTTGTTGATGATAACTATAACAGTTACAGCGGATCTATTAACGAACGCGTCGAAAAAGCCGCGCGACAGCTGAAAAAACGTGACCCCTGGATATTTGAACTTTTTAACTTATACAGCGTTTCCCCCGCTTCACAAGTTCGAATTACCAACACGATTTTAACCGTTTCATTTGAAAATTTACGTAGAGGAAATGAAGTACCAAATCCTAGATAAACAAAAAACCGCCACAATTGTGACGGTTTTTTGTTATGGTAATACAGTTGCTCCCATTAGATGGCTATCAACTTGTTTAGCTACTTCACGACCTTCATGAATAGCCCATACGATTAAACTTTGCCCACGACGAGCGTCACCAGCAGCAAAAACACCTTCAACATTTGTTTTGTAATTTCCATACGCTGCATCTACGCGACGATTTTTCGTTTCAACACCAAACGCTGATAGAACCGGATGCTCTGGACCTTCAAACCCAATCGCAATAAAGACAAGCTGAGCTGGCCATACTTTTTCTGTTCCTGGAATTTCGGTAAAGATGTACTGTCCATTTTCCCCTTTTACTTTTTCCATTTGAACTGTATGAAGTTCCTTTAGATTGCCTTGCTCATCTGCCACGATTTTTTTCGTTTGAATTGAGTATTCACGTGGATCGTCCCCAAATTTCGCCTGTGCTTCTTCATAAGCATATTCAAGATTAAATACATGTGGATATTCAGGCCACATATTATCTGCCGTACGCTCAGCAGGAAGCTGAGGATGTTTACCAAACTGAACAACGCTGCGGCATTTTTGACGAAGAGCAGTAGCTACACAGTCAGCTCCCGTGTCTCCGCCTCCAATAACAATAACGTCTTTTCCTTCAGCATCAATAAATTGACCATCTTTGAAGTTAGAGTCTAAAAGGCTTTTTGTTGAAGTTGTTAAGTAGTCCATTGCAAAGTGAACTCCTTTTGCTTCACGACCTTCTAATACTAGATCTCTTTGCTTCTGAGCTCCTGTACACAAAATTACAGCATCATATTGTTCTTTTAACTCTTCAGCAGTAATGTCTTTTCCAACTTCCGTATTCGTTATAAAATCAATACCTTCTTGCGTCAATAAGCGAACACGCCTTTCCACTACTTCTTTATCTAGCTTCATATTTGGGATTCCATATGTTAATAAACCGCCAGCACGATCTGCTCTTTCATATACCGTTACTGAATGACCCGCTTGGTTCAGCTGATCTGCGCTTGCTAAGCCTGCTGGCCCAGAGCCAATAACAGCAATTTTTTTGCCTGTTCTCTTCTCCGGAATACGCGGAGTAATCCACCCATTCTCAAAGCCTTTATCAATAATAGCGCGTTCGATATTCTTAATCGAAACCGCTGGATCTGAAATAGCAAGCGTACAGGAACCTTCACACGGAGCAGGACAAACTCGTCCTGTAAACTCCGGGAAGTTGTTCGTTTTCATTAAACGCTCTAAAGCTTCTTTCCAGCGTCCTTTATAAACTAAATCATTCCACTCTGGAATTAAGTTATAGATTGGACATCCAGAAGTAAAAGCATTAATATCCATTCCCATGTGACAAAAAGGTGTGCCACAATCCATACATCGTGCCCCTTGACGGCTTAGCGCTTCATCAGATAAAGGAGCAGCATACTCTTTCCAATCACCTAAACGTTTTAACGGGTCACGTTCCTTCCCTTTTTCACGTTTGATTTCCATAAATCCTGTTGGTTTTCCCATCGTACTCTCCCCTTTCTTACTGAGCTACCGCTTCTTGTTGTTTTGCCGATGCTTTCTTTTCTTGTTTTGCATTTTCCTCAAACGCACTCATAGCTGCTTCTTCTTCCGTTAGTCCAGCTGCTTTTTGCTCTTCAATGCGATTCATCATGCGTTTATAATCATTCGGAATCACTTTTACAAATTTTGAAAGTGATTGTTCCCAATTTTCCAAGACAAATGCTGCTTTATGACTGTTCGTATATTTCAGATGATTTGAAACCATCTCTTTTACTTCTTCTGCTTCTTCGCCTTTTAAGCCCTCAAACCCAATCATGTCTTTATTACAAAGGTTTTTGAATGCTTCTTGATCATCAGCAAATACGTAAGCAATACCGCCTGACATTCCTGCACCAAAGTTTTTACCTACATCGCCTAATACGACAACACGTCCGCCAGTCATATATTCACAGCCATGATCGCCAATTCCTTCAACCACTACGTTCACACCGCTGTTACGAACTGCAAAACGTTCCCCTGCTAGCCCGCTAACATAGGCTTCACCGCTTGTTGCACCGTAAAATGCAACGTTCCCGACGATAACATTCTCACCTGACACAGCTGTTGTTTCCTTAGGTGGAGCAACAATGATTTTACCTCCTGATAAACCTTTTCCGATATAATCATTTGCATCTCCAGTTAGATACATAGACATTCCTTTTGGAACAAACGCACCAAAACTTTGTCCTGCAGAGCCAGTGAATCGAAGAGTAATCGTATCTTCTGGCAAACCTTTCTCACCGTAACGTTTTGTAACTTCACTTCCCACAATTGTTCCAGCTACACGGTTAATATTAGAAATTGGAAGTTCTAACTCGACTTGATACTTATGCTCGATTGCTTGCTGTACCGCAGGCAAAATCTTTTGCATATCAAGAGATTCGTCAATTTTATGATTTTGAGGTGTTTTAAAGGTACGTACACCTTCAGCTTGATATAAAAGAGTTGTTAAGTCTAAGTGCTGAGCCTTCCAGTGATTTTTTGCACGTTCGCTAACGCTTAATACGTCTGTACGTCCAACCATTTCATCCACTGTTTTAAATCCAAGTTCAGCCATAATTTCGCGCACTTCTTGTGCAACAAATTTCATATAGTTAACGATGTGGTCCGCTTCTCCCAGGAACTTTTTACGAAGCTCTGGATTTTGCGTTGCCACTCCAACTGGGCATGTATCTAAGTGACACGCACGCATCATGATACAGCCTAAAACAATTAAAGGCGCCGTAGCAAAACCAAACTCTTCTGCTCCTAGAAGTGCTGCCATGACTACATCTTTACCCGTCATTAATTTCCCGTCTGTTTCAAGCACTACTTTTTCACGAAGACCGTTTAACATAAGCGTTTGATGAGCTTCTGATAAGCCAAGTTCCCACGGTAGTCCAGTATGTTTAATACTTGTTTTTGGAGATGCTCCCGTACCTCCGTCGTAACCGCTAATGACAATAACATCCGCTACTCCTTTTGCTACTCCGGCAGCAATCGTTCCTACACCTGCTTTTGAAACGAGCTTGACGCTGATTCGTGCATCACGGTTTATATTTTTCAAGTCATGAATAAGCTGCGCTAAATCTTCAATCGAATAAATATCGTGGTGTGGAGGAGGTGAAATTAAGCCTACTCCTGGCGTTGATCCACGCACATCTGCCACCCATGGATATACTTTGTTTCCTGGAAGCTGACCGCCTTCTCCAGGTTTTGCACCTTGTGCCATTTTAATTTGAAGCTCATCCGCATTCACAAGGTAGTGACTTTTCACCCCAAAACGCCCAGAAGCGATTTGTTTAATCGCACTGCGGCGATTATCTCCATTCTCATCCAGAGTGTAGCGGCTAGGATGCTCGCCACCTTCTCCACTGTTGCTGCGTGCCCCTAAACGGTTCATCGCAATTGCTAATGTTTCATGAGCTTCTTGACTTAAAGATCCAAACGACATAGCACCTGATTTAAAACGTTTTACAATCGAATCAACTGATTCTACTTCATCAATGGAGATAGATGAACGCGATCCATTAAACGAGAACAGATTGCGCAAGAAACCGATGCGTTCTTCATTAGCCGATTCAGAGAATTTTTTAAATAAGCTGTAATCTCCCTTACGGCAAGCCCACTGCAGCGTGTGAATTGTTTTTGGATTAAACGCATGATGCTCGCCCGTGTGTCTCCACTGGAAGTCACTTCCTGATTCTAACGTTTGCTCAATTGTTTCAACATAAGCATTGTCATGACGCGTTTTTGCTTCTTTTGCAATAACATCTAAACCGATACCGCCAAGCTGCGAGGCAGTACCTGTAAAATATTGCTCGATAACCTCTGCACTGATTCCAACTGCTTCAAAAATTTGTGCGCCCCGATAACTTTGCACCGTTGAAATACCCATTTTAGACATTACTTTTACGACACCTTCAGTAACGGCTTTTACATATTTCTCAACAGCATAATCATACGATACGTTCAACGTACCTGCGTTAATTTCATTTTGATATGTTGCAAAAGTAAGATATGGATTAATTGCGTCTGCGCCGTAACCAATCAGCGCTGCAAAATGATGCACTTCACGCGCTTCTCCCGTTTCCACTACAATGCTCGCCTTTGTACGGTTTCCTTTTCGCACTAGGTGCTGGTGCAGCCCGCTGACCGCTAATAAAGCTGGAATAGCTACGGATTGAGCTCCCGCTTCACGGTCTGTCAGAACAAGAATGCTAGCACCTGCGTTAATTGCCGCTTCAGCTTCAGCAAATACGCGATCAAGATCTGCTTTTAAATCATTTGTAAATACAGCAGATATAACGGCACTTTTGAAATCTGGATGAATGGCAGACTTCAGCTGATCAGTTTGATCGTTTGTTAAAACCGGCGTCTCAAGCTGAATTCGATGAATGTTTTCTTTGGTTGGATGCAGTAGATTCCCTTCTGCACCAAGCAATGTCATTGTCGATGTAACCAACTGTTCACGAATAGCATCAATCGGTGGATTCGTTACTTGAGCAAATAGCTGCTTAAAGTAATTGAACAGCGATTGAGGACGATCAGACAACACGGCTAATGGAGTATCGTTCCCCATTGAACCAAGCGGATCTTTTCCTTCTGTAATAACTGGAACTAAATATTTATGAATATCTTCATACGTGTAGCCAAATGACTTCTGGCGAATGACCAAATCATCGAAGTATTCAGATTTTTCTTCTTGCACTTCTGGCAACGTTACCAGCTGTTCATCTAACCACTCTTGATAAGGCTCAGCCTGTGCCATTTCAGATTTAATTTCTTCGTCTGAAATAATTCGGCCCTCCTCTAAATCGATTAGAAGCATTTTACCTGGGCTTAAACGATCTTTATATAATACATTTTCATCTTCAACATCAATGACGCCTACTTCTGATGAAAGTATGATGTAATCATCTTTTGTAACATAATAGCGAGCTGGACGTAAACCGTTACGGTCTAGAATAGCACCGATTTGCTTTCCATCCGTAAACGAAATAGCAGTCGGACCATCCCATGGCTCCATTAATGCGCTATGATACTCATAGAAAGCACGTTTTTCTTTTGACATGTGCGGATTCTCAGACCAAGGCTCTGGAATAAGCATCATCGCTGCATGCGCTGGCTTGCGGCCGGCCAATACAAAAAACTCTAGCGCATTATCTAACATGGATGAGTCGCTTCCTTCAGCATCTAAAATTGGAAGAACCTTCGGCAAATCCTTACCGAATGCGTCCGAAACAAACTGCTGTTCACGTGCTCTCATCCAGTTTTGATTACCGCGAAGCGTATTGATTTCACCGTTATGAATTAAATAACGGTTTGGATGTGCTCTTTCCCAGCTTGGGAACGTGTTTGTGCTAAAGCGAGAATGCACTAAAGCAAACGCTGAAGTAAAGTCTTCATCTTGTAGGTCAAGATAAAAAGCATCAACTTGCTCAGGCGTTAATAACCCTTTGTACACAATTGTTCTACTTGAAAGACTCGTAAAATAAAAACGGTTTTGACGCGCCTGCGCCCAATTTTCCGCTTGCTTACGAATAACATATAGCTTGCGTTCAAACGCTAAGTCATCTTGAATACTGTCATTTGCCCCAATAAATACTTGTCGTACGTACGGACAGCTTTCTTTTGCGACTTTTCCGATTTTTCCGACATTTACAGGTACAGTTCTCCAACCTAGTAACGTTTGTCCCTCTTCTTCAATTAATTTATTAATATAAGCTTCGATTTCTCGACGCTCGTCTTCATTATTTGAGAAAAAGATCATTCCAACTCCATAACGACCTTTTTCTGGCAAGTTCAATTCAGCGCATGTCTTTTTAAAGAACGCGTGTGGAATTTGTACCATTAATCCAGCTCCATCTCCTGTTAGCGGATCGCTTCCCTGTCCGCCTCGATGGTCAAGCTGGCAAAGCATATTTAGTCCTTTTTTAACGATATCATGTGACGCTACGCCTTTCAATTGAGCGTATAGTCCGATTCCACATGCATCGTGCTCAAATTCAGGACGGTAGAGACCTTGAGCTTTTGGCATTTGATTGTATGTCATCTTCTTCTCCCCCGTTCGTTTTCTTTATCTTTTTAAGATCACCTGTTTACATTGTAAGTTTTCAAATCAATATAAACAATATATAATTTAGATAAAACTAATCTAATTTTGATATATATAGATGGAGGATGCCTATGGAACTGCGTCAATTACGCTATTTTATGGAAGTTGCAAAAAGAGAACACGTATCTGAGGCGGCAGAATATCTGCATGTAGCTCAATCAGCGATCAGCCGTCAAATCGCGAACCTGGAGTCTGAGCTAGGTGTTAGTTTATTCAAACGCGAAGGAAGAAATGTCAAGTTAACAGCAATAGGAAAAGTCTTTCTTGAGCATACGGAGACGGCTATGAAAGCTATTGACTATGCGAAAGAACAAATTGATGAATACCTGGATCCTGAAAGAGGAACGATTAAAATCGGATTTCCAACAAGCCTTGCCAGTCACCTTCTTCCTACTATTATATCAGCCTTTAAAGAAGAACACCCAAATGTTGCTTTTCATCTTAGACAAGGTTCGTATAAATTTTTAATTGAATCGGTTAAAAAAAGAGATATTAATATCGCTTTTTTAGGCCCTGTACCTGTAGAGGACCAGAGTATAGAAGGGCATATTTTATTCACTGAAAATCTTTTAGCCCTTGTTCCTTCTCATCATCCGCTCGCTGAACGGGATAACATTCGGCTGCGGGATTTAAGAAATGAAGATTTTGTGCTATTTCCAAAAGGATTCATTTTACATAAAATGGCCTTTGACGCTTGCAAACAAGCAGGATTCATGCCCAATATTTCATCTGAAGGAGAAGATTTAGATGCGATTAAAGGTCTTGTATCCGCAGGAATCGGCGTCACGCTTCTTCCTGAAAGCACAGTGTCTGAAACGACTCCTCGTTTTACGACTAAACTTCCTATTCATACGCCGCAGCTTCAGCGTACAGTCGGGATGATTATTCCTCGAAATCGTGATTTAGCACCTTCTGATAAAATTTTTTATAAGTTTGTCAAAACCTTTTTTGAACGGTTGGAGCAGTATAAATAAGAGAGGCCTCCTGCCTCTCTTATTCTTTGCTTTATACACTATTCCTCAGCAGATCAATTGTATAAATAGATCTTCTTCCCCTAAAGCTAACAGGCATTGACGCTTACCGGACTCTTTCTTATACTGAAGTAACTGACTAAAAAGAAACAAGGTGACTGCTATGGATTTTAAAATTAATTTTTTATCATTTTACGTAATACAAGTAGAAGGAAAAGAAGAACAGGCCTCTAAACAATATAAGCATTTTCAAACGCTTGATACGGAAGAATATGAAGAAAGTTCGATTAAAGATTTTTTAGACGGTGAATTTAAAAAAATTGTAAAGCGTAAAGTAGAACGACACCCCAAAGCAGAACAAGTGCCTACAAAGCTCGGGTATTTTATAGTTGAACCAGGACACGCTCTCGACTCAAACCCTAATTATAATTTATTTCACCGCACTCGTTTTGCCACAACCAAAGAAGAATTTGAAGAAAATAGCGAACAGTTTATCAATGCATACCTTGATACTGCAGCCGTTCGAGGAGGAGCATTTTTAGTTGTATCCGCTGTTCCAAGAAAATATTTTGATCATGCTTTTGTGTTTATTTTAAAATGTGACTTCGAACCAAAAGTGGCTTCAATTTCAGATGAATCAACCCTTATTCGTCACGTAGAAATGGCAATTACTACTAAAAACATGAAATCTATTCAATACCCCTACATGCCTGAAGAAGGAATGGTCGAAGAAAGTGAACTTGTCATCCACCAAGCATCTCACGCCCGTTATTTTGAAGACTTCTTAAAATTCATTGACTACAACGAGCCGATGCCTGAGATTATGAAAACACAAGTGATGGATATGGTGCGTGAACACGTCAGCGAAACGTTTGAAGCAGAAAGCGTAGAACTTGAACAGTTTGAATCGGACATGGAACTGTGGGCAACAAGTGAAAAGCGTGAGCTTCAAGAACGTTTGGATACGCATCAAGTTATGGAAGCTGCTGCTCATATCGTCGAGCATACGCCTGATGCCGAGCTAAAAATGAAGCTTGGCGAAACAGAGATTAAAGGGCTGTTAGCTGATTTCGGGGAAAATATTCACTTAGCGAAAGTGAACGGACGCTACGTGGCTTTAATTGAAGCGGAATCGATTCTGTTTGAAAATGGCGCTTCCCCGATTGAGTTTCATAAGCCCGATGATTTGCATGGAATTATTGAAAAGATCAGCAGTAAGAAATGGGAAGAATAAATAAAAGCCAGAGAGTAAAACATAGCTCTCTGGCTTTTATTTAACTGAAAAACCAGCTCTATTTATCCACCTTAATTCTCTACTAATTGGCTCACGGAAACATTTTGTTCATTTTCTGGCTGACCTAGCGGATAAATTCTTACCGTATCATTTTCTTCGCTTACATGTTGAATATAAACGGCCGTATCGTTATACGTAACGTTAGCCATAACGGGTGAATCAGCAATTTGTTTTGCTCGCTGCTTGTCCACGTTTCTTCCCCCCTCTATGCTGATATACATATAAGGTTTGCTCAAAGAATAGATGCTATTCGCCCCCTAGAGCAGTTCTACCGTTTTTTAGCGGTGCGGTAACCAAGGTAAAAAATGAAAGAAGTATAGGTAATGAATGCAGCTCCAGCCAGCAAGAGCATTTTGTGATGATGCCAAAGGGCCGCATATGTTTTGATGAAGATTCCCTTTGTAAGTAAAATATATTGATACACAATAAAAGCAACCACTAAAGCAAGAAACAGCACTCGAAACAAACGAATGAAATCAATGTTAGATAAAATGGAAGCAACTTTTACCCAGGGCGATGTAGGAGGCTGCGCTTTTTTAGCGCTTCGGCTCTTCGACTTTTGTTTCTTTGCAGGCGGAGCTTTTGATTCTTCTATTTTAGGTGCTGGTTTTTGTTTTCCTTGAGCCATTAGTCACTTTCCCTCTTTCTTAAATAAAGTGTCTAAAAAAGAAGCTTTTCTATTTTGCATATTCAAGAAAGGAGCGGCTATCTCCTTTTGACTTTTAAAAATACTTTCCTTTTCTAAATACAGAATGTCTTTAGGTATGTGCCTATAGCATTTTTCTTATCTTCGCATACGTTATATCGTGTTTGATTTGAAATTACTATTTAAAAGGAGCGATGCCCTAATGAACCCTTATTATTTCAACCCTGGATACATTCCTCAGCAAGTTGATTACTCAGTTCAACAATACTATCCCCCTTACGTACCACAGCATGAAGAATACGATGAAAGACAGCAGCTTCAAAATCTTGGAGGATTTGAACGAAGAATTCGTGCCCTTGAGAGACAAAATGAGGAGCAAGTCAGAGAAATTACTCGTTTAAATCGAGTTGTGGAGCGACATACTGATCGTATAAACAGATTAAATCAGCGCTTACGCAATGTAGAAAGAAGACTTAACATTCCATTTACAGCAAGCCAGGACGGATTTTAAACTCACCTTAAGCATTCCCGTTTCTTTTGAGCGAGAATGCTTTTTTACATGTCTTCCGTCGTTTTTGATAGCACAAAGGATATTTGATTAAACTTTACATAAAATAAAATTTGACTATAAAAAAGAAAAGGAGAAAATCACATGAAATCCCCTGTTGTTATTTGTCCTAACTGTCATTCTCAAAAAGAGCTTGCTACCGTTTTAACTGCTCAGTCCAATCAAAACGTTATCTATACATGCTCAGCCTGCGGATATAAGCTGACAAACATTAAAACAAGCAAAGGATAATAAGTATCTCTCACCTCACTTAGTACCTATACTCAATACGTTCCTTCTGTCCACATACAAAAATTAACGTTTACGTAAATGTTATTAATTTTGTATACTAATAGTATTATGGGAAAGGGAGTTGAAGAAGTTGAAGTTTAAAATGAAGGAACGCGGGCAGCTGCATTTGAGTCCCGAAGGAAAACAATTGATTTTAGACTTGTACGAATCAAATATGATGGAATCTGTAAATGAAGCTTTGGATGCTGAAACAAGAAGCTTTCACAGTGGAAAAGCCGATGGGATACAGGCTATTCTACTTCTTTTAGGAGTACAGCTAGAAGAAAACACTTCACAATCATAAATGAATGCCCTATAAAAACCGTAAAAGCAGACGCACTCTTCTGGTGAATGCGCCTGCTTTTTATGATTCTTCCTGCTCAAATTTTACAATTGCAGTCTTAGCACGATCTCTCAGTGACAGAAGATCAGACTCTACTTTTAAGATATTTTTCTTTTTCTGTTCAATCAGCTTGAGCTGCTCTTCTACCGTATGTAACACTTGCTCTAACTTTTCTTTTTGTTGACTTGTTCCTTTCACTTGCCTATAATCCATCTTTTGTATTTCAAGAGTATCACTTAAAGCAAGAAATTCCTGTAATTCTTGAAGCGAAAAACCCATGACTTCTTTGGCATTCGTAATTTTCTTTAAAAATTCTACATGTTCTTCGGTGTACAGACGAAATCCTCCTTCACTTCTTGGAGGTGCTGGCATCAGTCCAATTTGTTCATAATAACGAATTGTACGTTTTGTTAAACCGCTTTGCTTCGCTACATCATCTATTTTTAGTTCACTCATTTTTAAATCCCCTTTAATCAATTCACAATGTCAACTTTTCATACTTGTTACTATTATACACTAACGCTAGATATCTCAAAACAAATCTGAACAGCTGTACACTTATTTAAAAATAAATAAGCAATTTCTTTACCCTTTTTTAGAGTAAAAAAATTGCTTATACAATATATGCTGGGTTCTTTTCTCTGAAACCTTCTCATAAGTGCCGTTTTTGTTAATTTACGATTTAGCATACAAATTAATAAATTTGTTTTTGAGAGTTCTTATTTCTATCCACTAAATGTTTATTAACTTGTATGTAGCCTTCTCTTTCTGTACTAGCCCCGCCTGCGCTGAGTACACCGATAGCCACGCATGCTATCCAACCTAATTTCATTATAACAGAAAGCGCTTACATAATAAAGTGTTATGCTTTAATTTCTAAAAAGTTATAAATAAAAGCAGCAGATATTTTTCCACCTCCTGCTGACTTGTTAAATAGAACCGGCACGATACAGCTTTATCAAACAGTAAATACGTCGTCTTAATAAGCTACTTTATAAATCAAAAACCGTTCATATGGGTTTTTACGATCCAACTCTGGCAGCATTACCTCTTCTTTTAAAATGAAAGAAGGGTGTTTTTCGAGATGATGAAGATAATCCTCCGAACCATAATATAAAATCAAATCAATCTCGCGCTTATTCTCTTCCCACGAAAGCAAAATATTGTTCACTACTTGGATAAAAATTTGAACTGAAAAAGGATTAAAAAAATAAAAGCAGTTGTCTAGTGGATGAATCTTATATTCCTGGGCTAAACAACACTGAAAATGAATATGATGTTTGCGACCCTTGGCTTTTTTTAAATAGCGCCTCTGGTTATCTATGGCCTGCTCATAAAAGTGTTCATTCATTTCTACCCCTACAGCGGTGGCATTGCACAGGTAGTTCACATAAAAATTCAGCCTTCCTTTTCCACACCCGAAGTCGACAATTCTATCGCTGCTTGTTAGCTCATACTGAGTGAAAAGTGTTTCTAATGCACTATAAGGCGTGGGTTCATAACGGTGGTAATGAAATGAATCATTAAATCCCTTTTGTTCTCCCGTTGTTTTTATATTTAATAAAGCGTCATAATATTGCTCATTCATAGCCAATCTCCTGTTTATAGTTGTTGAAAAAGAGAAAGAAGGACAGATGTCCTTCTTTCTCTTTTTTCTCACTCTACTTTCACACGCATTTCTGATATTTTAAGACCAATCTCTTCGATTAACTGCACAGCTTCCGCTCGTTTTTGATCATCTAATGTGCTGATTCCCCGTACGTCTACGCTTTTTAAATATCGATAAGAGGCTTTAAGACGTTCTAGGGTATCTTCTTGGTCAAATGTTTTCATGATTATCTCCTCCAGTATATGTAGTTACTATATGTATACCACAAACATGTCCGTAATAAATCTAACCTGTTTAATAAATACTAAACGTATCTGATTTATCTAAGAGGAAATGCACTTCTAATAGCTGATATATACTCAAAAAATTCCTGGGTTTTCGAATTTTTACGTTCATTTCTCGTATTAGTTGCAAAAAAAGCTTCTCTTTGCGCTTTACTTATCTCAATTTGCACACCCATCCGCCTAGCTGTTTTATTGGTTATATTTCTAGGGCTTGTACCGGAAAAAGGGTCTTGATCTGATAAAATTTCTGTACTAAAACCTTTGGAAACAAGCGCTTCATGTACTTTGGACCTTAACGCTTTGTCAGCACCGCCGATTTTAGTGTGTTTTTCACTTTTATCATTGTATCCATGAAAAGATACTACATAGTCTTCTTTCGATATAATAGTTAGCGCATGAGGTTCATCAAAATGAGTGGATGTGATATGAAGATCGGCATTTCCTGCTTTCTTTAACCCTTCAAATATATAGTACGAGTATTCGTTTCCTGCTAGCCCAACAGCAAGTTCGGATGTTCCAGTTTCGATACCTCCGCCGTGTATCGCAAGCATAATAATGTTAGAAGGTCTGATTTCAAATTGAATTTTGTAGTCTTGGTTGTATACTTCATAAGAGGCAAGTTCAGAGAAGCTAGCATATTTATCTGGCATCATATATCCTCCTTGTGAATAAGACATAGTAAATAAACTTATTAGTTCTTTCTTTAATGTACCACATCTTTTCTTTCATCACATACTATGTGATTGCAATTACCAATAAATATGGTACGATTAAGTTCGAGTTTCTTGCTCGTTAAAAGTTCACCAGATAGTCAAAATTTTCATTTTTAAGCATTCCATTTTTATCTTATAATAAAGGATGTACTTATTTTTAATTGGTAATTCGACATTTTTCTTTGTTTTTTTAAAAAGTTCAAGGAATGTTAACAAATTTTACGAGCAACCTTGATGTAATTACGATATTTTTTTGTTAAAATAGTTTAGTTGATTAATAAAGATTAGGTTTATTCATGCAAGAATAAGCTCAAAAAGGAGAATTGCTGTGAAAAATACCGAAGTTATCACAAAGGAATCACTTCCTATCAATCAGTATTTTTCCCGGGAAGTAATCAGTGCTATTATAAAAACTGGGATTATTAAATCGAACTCACTAGGAATGGTTGCTGGGCTTTGTCTCGCAATTGCTGTTAATGACTTAAGCTTTGTGACACAAATTCCTATCATTATTTTGGCTTTAATTGGGACATCCTTTGTCGTAGGAGGAGCTGGGGCAGTTAATAACTTCTATGACCGTGATATTGATGCGATCATGAAACGTACGAAAGACAGACCGACGGTAACAGGAGCGGTCAACCCTAAATTTGCTCTATGGTTAGGACTGGCTTTATTTGTTATCGGTGTAGGTATTTTATTTTTAGTTTCTAACATGGCCGCCATTATGGGTATTTTAGGATTTTTCTTTTATGTAGTGCCTTACACTATGCTTACAAAACGTACAACCATTTATAATACCGAAGTCGGAAGTATTTCTGGAGCTATGCCTCCAATCATTGGCTGGGCCGCTATTTCACCAGACTTATTTCATCCGGTAGCAATTGGATTGTTTGTATTTATGTTTTTATGGCAGCCTCCTCACTTCTACGCTATTGCGATTAGAAGACTTGAGGAATATAAAGCCGCAGGTGTACCAATGCTTCCTGTAGTAAAAGGTATCCGTCGTTCCAAAGTCCAAACGCTTGTATACCTAGTTATTTTACTAGCGGCATCTTTCTTATTTTTGTCGTTTAGTAAAATTATCGCATTTACAATGTTCGGTTTAACATTAGTGTGGATGCTTCTTGGAATTGTTGGATTTAAAAAATTAGAAGATACAAAATGGGCTACTTTAATGTTTGTGTTCTCATTGAACCATCTTACGATTATTTTTGCCCTTATGATTATACTGTCATTTTTTAAATAATAAACTTTCAAAAGCAGGTAGCTATCAGCTACCTGCTTTTATACTAGATACATCTTTTGCTTTAAGCGAAATTATTCCTCCATACCTTGCCGAAACTGCTCCACCTAACGCGTTAGCAAAGGTTGTGTACTGCTTCTGTGACTCCTCACTTTCAGGTAATCCTTTTTCGTGAACGCACCATAAAATTCCTGCCATAAATGCATCACCCGCTCCCGTCGTGTCTATCGCCTGCACTTCTTTTGCACTCACATGAAGCGTTTGATTTGCAGTAACGGCTGCTGCGCCATTTTCTCCCTGAGTGACCCATACGTACGGAATATGATATGCTCTCAGTTTTTCTAGGCTTTCTGTCAGGTCTGCTGAATTCATCAAAAATAGGAGCTCATCTTGAGAGATTTTCAAAATGTCTGTTTCGGACAAAAACGGTGTCACGATATTTCTACATGCTGCTTCACTTTCCCATCTTTTCATTCGAATATTTGGATCAAACGCTACAAGCATACGATGTTTTTTTGCGAGCCTCACAGCTTCTTTTGTAGTTTCCTGAGAAATCGGATGAAACAACGTACCTGATCCAAAATAAAAAATCGCTGCCTGCTCAAATAAAGCTTCCTGCAGCTCATGTTTATACACTTGCTCATGAGGTGTAGAATCTATGTAGGAATGAAAGTAACGATCTCCTTCTTTACTTTTATGTACATACACTTCACAAACTTTTTTAGTCTCCGATATTACACAGCCGCTTTGATTCACTCCTTCAATTAAAAGGTTCTTTCTTACAAAATCACTTGTTTCATCACTGCCTAACTTGCAGATATAATATGCTTTTGCTCCTAACTTCTGAACTCCAACTGCTACATTAACGGTTGTGCCTCCCAAAAAATGGTCAAAGCTAGTGTTAAATTCGTTTTTAGCAATATAATCAATAAATGCCTCACCGTATGAAATAATTCCTTTTTTCAAGTTAATCCTCACCTTCTTTCTTCTGTCTCCCAACGCATTTGACACATACACACGCTTTTCCTCTGCTTTCTAAAGGAATTTGTTTAAACAGACCAGGAGTAAAAACTTTCTGCATACACCAACACTTTTCTATTTCTCTGCCTTGTACAGAAGCACAGTTATTTTTTTCTCCGCAGATAGGACATCTGCTATCATCGCCTGAAAATGGCATGAATTCCTCTCCTTTTTTTCTATGTAATTGTATAGATTATCTTTATTAGTATACAAGAGGGGGTTAAAATGTGCTTTCTGCTTTTTGATATTTTCGTTTTCAACTTCTTCTATTCTTGATACTATACATATAAAGGAAATAACATATTGCGAAAGGAGCCTTTATGACGACACATTTATTTCACCAAAAGCCCCTTGCTACATGGATGCATGAATATCCTTTATTAACACCTTTAATCAATAAACAGGAAATACTTTGGATAAATCCTTATATAAAACCTGCTCAAGGAGAACTTTCTTCACTTTCTTTACATACCAAAGATATAAAAGATGCAAAAGAACGTCTTTCTCGCTTTTCTTCTTTTCTTCAAATCGCTTTTCCGGAGCTGAAAGCATCAAAAGGAATCATTGAATCACCTCTTCAAGAAATTGCATACATGAAAGACTATTTAAATCAACAAATGAATAACATGCTGCAAGGAAAATTACTGATGAAATGCGATCATGATCTTCCCATATCAGGTTCTATTAAAGCAAGAGGCGGCATTTATGAAGTATTAAAATTTGCTGAAAGTCTTGCTATCAAAGAAGGACTGCTTACCGAGGAAGACAGCTACGCTCTTCTAGCTGAAGAACGATGTAAAAAGTTATTTTCTTCTTATTCTATTGCAGTAGGATCTACCGGTAATTTAGGTTTAAGCATTGGTATTATGAGCGCTACTCTCGGCTTTAACGTCACCGTCCATATGTCAGCGGACGCTAAAAAATGGAAAAAAGATCTACTTCGTTCTAAAGGTGTAACCGTTATTGAATATCAGTCTGACTACGGAAAAGCCGTGGAAGAAGGACGAAAGCAAGCCGAAGCAGACCCCGCCTGTCATTTTATTGACGATGAGCAGTCTAGAGATTTATTTCTTGGTTATTCCGTCGCTGCTTTACGTTTGAAAAAGCAGCTAGCCGAGCTGCGGATTCAAGTAGACGCCGAACACCCTTTATTTGTCTATTTACCTTGCGGAGTAGGCGGAGGTCCTGGCGGTATTACGTTTGGATTAAAAGCAATATACGGTGATCACGTTCACTGCTTTTTTGCTGAACCTACTCACTCTCCTTGCATGCTGCTTGGATTAATGACCGAGTTGCATGATGGCATTTCCGTTACGGATATTGGACTTGATAACGCAACAGCTGCCGATGGACTAGCTGTAGGAAGGCCATCTAGCTTTGTAGGCGAAACGATAAAATCGCTTATTAGCGGAATTTATACCGTAGAAGATGATCAGCTTTTCCGATTTATTTATGAGCTAGCCAATCGTGAAAATATGTATATAGAACCTTCAGCAGCGGCTGGTCTACAAGGACCTCTCCACCTGATGGAAAGCGGGTCTTCCTATATACAAGCGCAAGGACTAGAAAACGATATGTCAAAAGCTACTCACCTTGTATGGTCAACTGGAGGCAGTATGGTGCCAGTTGAGGTGATGAATAGCTATTACGAGCAAGGGAAAAAATTTAATGAATAGATAACGTCAAAAGGCATGGAGAACAATGATGTTCTTCATGCCTTTTTAGACGAAGTAGCTTGCAGAAAGATAGGATGCCAAATCTCAAATGGAAAATATCCCGACTTATAGCTGCCGCTTGTACCCATAGTTGCAATTTTTATTTTCCTGTATCCTTTTTTCCATAAAAAGGTGCCTGCAAACACCTCAATTTCTTCTATTTTCTTTCTTCTAATAATCGTTGTTTTTCGTGTTAAAAACTGCGATCGAATACTGACAAATACATCGTTCATCATTAAGCCGCCTTGACGATAGCCCCCCCAGTGAATAAGTACGTATACAAGGCAGAGCACAGCAATAATCCACACAAACATGGATTTCCAAAAGCTGATGCCAATCCCTGCCGCCGCAAATAACAAGACCGGTACTAGTAATGGATACCACGCATATTGAATTGCTGTATTTCTTGGACACTTTATATATTCATAGTGCGGCACATATACGTTCATTAACGCTGCAATCTTTTTTTGCTGGATAAACGGGTGCAAATAGACCTTTTCTTTTAAATCAGAGGTTACGACGTTTAACGAAACGGAAGACCATCCAAATAAGCGTCGAACCAATCCTTCCTCTATCGTAACAGCCTGTATTTTATGAAAAGGAATCGTAAGGGATTTCTTATTTAACAGTCCGTATTTAATATGTAGATAATGATCGTAGCGTTCTACGGTAAAACCGCCAAATCGTATCACATATAAAACGATAGACAGCAAATAAGCAAGCACCACAATTACAGCCACTAATACAAATAAACCAAGCATCGATTGATGAATCACTTCTTCGTAAGCTGTCTTCACCCAGCGGTTGATATACGTATCAATATACTGATAGAGAAAACCAAGAGCAGCAAATATATAGCCAAAATTCCCGGAAAACGCAGCAGCTAACGCCAGCTGTTTCACCGACACTTTCATCGTACGTTCAGGACTTTTTTCCCTTATTTCCGGCTGACTCCCTGACAGCTTTAACGTATCTTTAAGATGGTGCGCTTCTTTTAGTGAAATACCAGATAAATCAATTTCAGCATCTGTACCGCTGCTGGCCGTGTCAATACGAAGCCGGGCTAAGCGAAGAATTCTAAAAACAAAAGGCTGATCTAACTGAATCGATTGAATGCGATTTCGTTGAATAAATCTTTTTTCTTTTTTAAAAATCCCTTTATACAGACGCACTTCCGTTTCCGTTACTTCATAACGAAATTCCTTCCAAGTAAAAAAAGCAAATAAAGCGACTACGCCTCCCGCTAATAGCGTTGCCCACCAATATGTAAACAACAGGTGCCGATTGACAATAAATACAAACACAAAAGGCAGGATATTATTTTTTATATGTTCAATAAATGCTATTGCAATATATAGCGGATGCAGCCGCTTACTCATCTTCATCATCTACCTCTGCTAGTCTAGCAATATACTCTCGCAGTGCTTCAGCATCTCTTTGTACAAGTGCAGGAATTTCGACGCTTCCAGCTGCTGTGATGATTTTAACAGATGCCAAGTCAAATTTTCGAAAAATCGGCCCTGTCAACGTTTCAACGTGCTGCACTTTCACAAGCGGAATTTTCGTATGATACCAGATAAACAGCCCTCTTTGTACATCAATTTGAGTATCTGTGACTTCATATGAATATACATTCATATATACATTTGGAGCTATAATTGTATATATGATAAAGCTCACGACTAATAGTCCAGCTGATATCCATCCAATAATTGACCACCAATCAAAAAAATGAACGAGTAGAAAATAACCCGCTGTTGCAAGAAGCCACAGGCTATGCGTAAAAATGGATTGCCAGCGCATCGCTTTTTTAGCCTCGAGGGGCAATTTGCCCTTTAAATGTTCAAACTCCATAAAAACTCCTTTCTCTACCTTTTTTACTATTTCTATTACTATATTACGTTAAAAAAGGAAAAAAGTTTCATAGTTTGCTATTTTCTTATTATTTTTTGATAAAAAACAAACAAGGCTGCCTATTTCGAGGCAGCCTTGTTTGTTATCGATAAACGCCGTCTTTCTCTCCGTGTACAACAGCCGCTCTTTCAACTGCTTCAGATACTGCTTCATGTACAGCTAGATTAAGAGGATGAGGAACTAAATCGCCTGGACGCGTTGAATTTGCAATGGCTTCAGCTGCAGCTACAAGCATCGTATGCGTAATATCGCGCACCCCCGCATTTAACACTCCTCTGAAAATACCTGGGAAGCCAAGTACATTATTTACTGACCTTCCGTCAGTAGCGTAAATAGCTCCTGCTTCAAGAGCATCTTCAGGTTCAATTTCTGGCTTTGGATTAGAAAGTGCTAGAATGATTTGCCCTTTTCGAATCCATTCTTTTTGTATTAAGCCAGGTACACCTGTTGTCGCAATAACAATATCACAGTTCTCCATAAGCTCTTCTAATGAATCCGCTACTTTTCCACCGTAGCTGACTAAGCGCTCATTCGCTTCAGGAGACTTATCAGCTCCTATCACCTGTTTAACACCGTAAGCCATGAACATTCTGCAAGTAGCGATGCCGGCAGCTCCTAAGCCGATTTGTCCTACTTTTGCTTCTTTCAAATTCACACCTGTGCTGCGACAAGCTGAGATAGCTGCCGCTAGCGTCACCACCGCTGTTCCGTGCTGATCATCATGCATAACTGGAATATCGAGCTCTTCTTTTAAACGTTCTTCAATTTCAAAGCAGTGAGGCGACCCTATATCTTCTAGTAAAATACCGCCAAATCCCGGTGAAATATTTTTAACCGTTTGAATGATTTCTTCCGGCTCATTTACATTCAACAAAATAGGGATAGCGTTTACATTGGCAAGTTGATCAAATAACGCAGCTTTTCCTTCCATAACAGGCATTCCTGCAACTGGACCAATATTTCCTAATCCTAGTATAGCGGTACCATCTGTTACAATCGCAACCGTGTTTCCAATACTCGTATAAATCTTCGCTTTGTCCGGCTGTTCTTGAATAGCACGGCAAACGTTTGCTACACCAGGGGTATATACTCTTCTTAAATCAGCAATTGACTCAATTTTCATTTTGCTTTTCATTTGAATTTTGCCGCCTTCATGCGCATGAAGAACTTCATCTGATACTGTATGTAAAGTAATGCCTTCTAAACTGCGAACCGCTTCAAGCAATTCCTCAAGCTGGTCTTCACTTTCTACTTGAACCGTAATGCTTCTCATGGTGTAGTTATGTCCTACTTTAACGGTTTCAACTTCACCAATATCTCCTCCAACATTTCCAATAGCTGTTGCTACTCTTCCTAAGTTTCCCGGTACGGTCGGTGTTTGTACCATTAATGTGCGTATTAAATTGTTCATCATATCCCCATATCCCCCTTGTCTTAATCCTGCAAGTACGTATGCTTACTAATTGATACGTTTAAAATGGTCAAATTTCCTATAAGTTCATGTTATCTACTTATCTTACAAGTAGATCTATACGTACTGTCTTTTCCATTAAAAGAAAAGCAATAGATAACGCTTTCAAACAGACGTTTCGCTTTGATTATAAGCAAAGTTTTTAGAATAATCAAGCGATGACATTGTGAAAATTCATAAATTATTAAGAAGGAATTTGTTCTTCACAAACAGAAAAGACTTATATAGAAAAGAAACAAAGGAGTGAATCAATTGAAATCAATTTGTGTGTTTGCAGGATCAAGCGCTGGAATAAAAACAGAATATAAAGAGGCCGCCGTCTCGCTAGGACGCTACATGGCCCAAAAAAACTACCGGCTGATTTACGGAGGCTCGCGAATGGGCCTGATGGGAGAAGTCGCAAATGAAATGCTTCAGCATGGAGGCGAAGTCATCGGCATTATGCCCCGCGGTTTGTTTAGCGGTGAAATTGTTCATACCGCGCTGACAGAACTCATCGAAGTAGAGAGCATGCATGAGCGAAAGGCAACTATGCACGAGTTAGCTGATGGTTATATTGCGCTTCCTGGAGGTTTCGGGACATTTGAAGAGTTGTTTGAGGCTCTTTGCTGGGCTCAAATTGGTATACATAAAAAACCAGTAGGGTTATTAAATGTGAACGGCTACTACAACCCGCTTATGCAAATGGTTCAGCATGCCGTAGATGAAGGGTTTTCTACGGATTCTGCTATTCGTCTCATCAACATTTCTGATACTCCCGAGCAGCTTATCTCTTCAATGGACACGTACACGTCCCCTTCAGAGGACCAAAAATGGAACACTGAACGCTAAAAAGCAAGCGCATAATTTGCGCTCGCTTTTTAAGCTTTATTAAAAGTAATCTCGTATTTTTTTACGCCAAAAACAAAAGGGCTGCCTATTGGCTTTAAAGACTGATTTTGAACTTTCGAAAATTCTCCTTTTTCTAGTAACTTAGTAAAAGCAATTTTCCCTTCCATTCTTGCTAGCGGTGCTCCTAAGCAAAAATGGATGCCAAATCCAAAGCTCACGTGAGGATTTGTTTTACGATGCACGACAAAAGTGTCAGGACGTTCAAACTTAGCTGAATCTCTATTTGCACTCGCTGCCCAGCTAATTACCTGCTGTCCTTTTTTAATCTTACACTCTCCAAGTTCTACATCTTCAGCAGCTATGCGTCCAATCGCTTGAATAGGAGGATAATAGCGAAGCGTTTCTTCTACCAGGTTCGGAACCAGCGATATGTCTCGACGAACTTCATTCTGCACGTCTACGTCTTCTGTCATATACCGAACTCCGTTCGTAATTAAGTTTGTTGTTGTCTCATTACCTGCTACTAGCAATAAAATACAAAACCCCAGCACTTCCTCTTCTGTTAAATGCTCGCCGTCGATTTCTGCTTCTAAAAGAAGCGAAATGAGATCTTCTTGTTTATTTTGCTGACGCTCCGCGATAATTTCTTTAAAATACCCTTGTAAAAAAATCACGCCTTCATTACGCTTTTGCATCATTTTCGCAAAAGCTTCGTCTGAATTATTTTCAGCACCGCTCACTAAGTCATCGGAGTATTTTTTAAACAGTGCTCGGTCTTGTATTGGTACTCCTAGCAGCTCTGCTATTACAATAATCGGCAGTGGTCCAGCAAAGTCTTCTACTATGTCAAACTTTTTTTTGCTGCTTACTTCATCTAATAAATAATCTGCAATCTCTTCAATATGACCCTCCAAGTGCTGAATAGCTCTTGGCGTAAAAGCTTTGTTTACTAAGTTTCGTAACTTTGTATGTTTTGGAGGGTCCATCATTAAAATACTTTCTTGGCGTTCTTCCATTGCTCGTTTGGATGAAAAAAGCGACGGGTTTTTTAAAATATACTTTACTGTTTCATAATCAAATACATCCCAGCAGTTTCGGCTTTCATCGTAACGAATAGGTGCCTCTTGACGCAGACTGTTATAAATATCAAATGGGTAAAGCTGCTGTTCAACTGATTTGATTTCTTGCATAGGAATCCAGTTAGCATAGCGATTTTCTCTTTTTACTGCTTTTGAATTCATCTCGTATTCCTTCTTTCGTTTAAAAGTGACCTCGTTAAGTTTTTTAATCTTCTACAGATCAAAGAATTTTTTTCCATCTTTGTATCTTTTGATCAGACTATCACAAGGTTTTTTCACTTTCAACGGACATAATCAGAAAATTTTGTCAATTATACAGAAGACTTATTTTATTTAAGGTCTAAATCAGTGATTCTTTTCCATTTTTTTAGTTCATTTATCTTGTTTCATAATAATCATAGAGATGGTTACACTACAAGTAAGTACGTAAGAAAGTAGGGATCTCATGTGATAGATGCCCTTATGTGGGGTGGTGTCTCAGGCTCAGCTGTATTAATTGGAGCTATTATAGCTATTTTTATACCTTTAAAAAAACAGTTGACTGCTTATATTATGGCTTTTGGCACGGGCGTTTTGTTAGGAGCTGCTGCTTACGAGCTCATTCAAGATTCGGTAAAAGAAGCGGGAATCATTGCTTCTTCTTTAGGCTTTTTAACAGGCGCAGCACTTTTTACTCTTCTTGACATCTCCTTAGCTAAAAAAGGCGCTCACAAAAGAAAACGTTCGGACCACCTTGTCCCCGCTAGCTCGGGACTAGCCATTTTTATTGGTACCATTATGGATGCTATACCTGAGTCACTGATGATTGGCGCAAGTTTGATTGAACAGCACCACGTTAGCTGGCTGCTTGTTGTTTCTATTTTTATCAGCAATATACCCGAAGGAATATCCGGGACAAGCGGACTACTAAAAAGCCAATATAAGCAAAAGAAAATTTTTTCATTATGGCTTTCTGTCTTCTTTATCTCAGCTCTTTGTTCTTGGATTGGATATCTATTTCTTCAAAATGCTACCCCAAACATGATGGGTTTTATTGCCTCATTCGCCGGGGGTGGAATTGTGTCAATGGTTGCTTCTACGATGTTGCCGGAAGCTTTTGAAGAAGGTGGCCCTGTTATTGGTTTTATTGCTTCATTAGGGTTATTAACTTCTATTATTTTGGATTATCTGTCTTTTTAGTGAATAAACTTATATTTTGTATGAAACAAAATATATAGGTCTTTCGTCTTTACAAGTAGATATAAATAAAAGGAGTTACCATTATGAAAAAAATATATGCTTCTCTTACACTTTGCACAGTGCTCACTTGCCTATCAGGGTGTGCTTATGCACCTCATAATAATCTGTCTGCCGAAAGAGTCTCTGCTTCTTCTATTCAACATACTTCTTCAAAACATGAGGCTTCAGTAGAGCAAATTACAAATAAGCTTCCAGGACACGTTTATTTAAAAGGTATAGCCTTTCAAGATACGCAAAAACCTTATTACTTAGCAATTAATTACGCTGCAATAAATAATCAGCATACGTTTGAAAAAAGCTGGACGTCTGTGAAAACTAAACGCATACTTTTACATAACGCAACCATCTTACTTTCTGCCGTACAAAATGCTGACAGCGTTCACTTTACTATTAATACGACTGTTCCTCAGACAATCACCATTACTCGAAAAGAGTTAACCGACTTCTACGGAATAGATCTTCGGAATTATAATGATGTGAAACAAGTATGGAAAGAAAAATTCGAAGGACAGCAAGAAAAAATCGAGGAATTTTATGATGCACATCCAATTACGGAAATGCAGTAAAAGCGGCCCATGGCCGCTTTTTAAAGTTGTTTTTTCATAAACACCTGCTCAAGTTTGATTCCTTCATCTGTATATAAATCTTGAAAACCAAATGATTTTAACATTTTCACGAGTAAGCTATTTCTTTTTTCAGGTACATTATATGTATTGTAAGCAATTGGTCCATACATATTAAAAATGGTTGCTAATAAAAAGCCCAGAACGTCCTCTGAATTTGAGATATGTTCCTTAACGCTTCCTTGATAAAAAGTAACGGAATTCACGATGCCTATGGAAGAAAAATTCTTTTGAAATAACAAATAGCCAACTTCTTCGTTTTTTTCATTCAACGCAATAAACGATTCTCCATCATGAATACAGTCAAATTGATTTTTCCACGGAACGTCGTACGTATAAAAGGGTAGGTTTCGAATATCTTTTGCAAGCCTTCGCTTTAACGAATACGTAAGCTGATTCTTCTTTTTAAGTAGAGAAGCGTGAAAACTACCTCTATGCTTTAGAAATAAAAGCTTATCTACAATCTCATATCCGTATTTCTGATAAAGGTGAATGGCTTTTTCATTCACTTTAAATGCTTCCAGACTGGCTTCCACTACTCCTTGCTGCTGATATTTCTCAAGTGTAGCTTTTAGTAAGGCTTCACCAATCCCCATTTTTCGGTAAAGGAATGCTACACTTGTACCTCCATTCCAAGCATGTTTTTTTCCCTTGACCTTTTTTATTCCATTTAACATAATTCCAGCTGGTGTATTATTATAAAAAGCCATAAAAGAATGGTCGACAGATAGCTGATCGAAACCAAATCTACAAGTGAATTGATCTAGTGACAGCTCAATCGGAAGATAATAATCTTCAAAACCTTTATTGAATACTTGTAATGCATCAGAAAAAGAACACTGACTTAGAGGCTTAATTATAATCACGGGACATTCCTTCCTTTTGTAAAAAGATAATAAGCTAGAAAATCATTATAAGAAAACATCATCAATAACATTCTGAATTTTTGTGGTTTTTAAAAGAAAAGAAAGAGACATACCGTTTAAACACCCTGTCTCTTCCTTTCTTTTAACACTCTATTCTATTGTCTTTTAACCTCTACATCCAACGCTTTCACAAACGCATAGCGGTGATTAAAATAAATTTGATAATATTCGTCTTTTCCAACAATCATTTTGTGATCGTTTGGATTTGTTGTAAAAGTGGGTGCATAGTAATAGTCACTCCTTACTTTTTCTACCGCCACGTACACCTGCTCTGGAGAAATTTTATACTGAAGTGGCACCATAGCTTTAACTGGTATACCAGAAGGATAGGCTGAAGCTTCCGGAAAAGCTCCTCCGTATACTTGAATGCTTTCTTTTCCTGGTTTTGGCGTTAATAATATGCCTGTACCTTTACTTGTATTTTTATTATGCGGATTATAAAACCACGCTTTTTGCCCTCCGTACCAAATCGCTGTCCATTCTCCTTTTGTCTCAGCTACTGCATACGTTTGGCCAGTTACAGCTTTGCTTCCCCAGTCTAACGTTTGTTTCGTTCCCGGTCCTGAAGCTGCAGGCTCGTTCAGTAGCGGTGAATCATTGCTGGGAGCTTGATGCAAATACACAAAGTTGGCCGGCTGCTTTGGTGCATCTGATACCTCCGGCTGATTGTTTTGAAAGACTGGATTAATCGTAACGGCTAGTTTGTTTGTGTGCTGGCGCTCAACCGGGCTTCCTACCAAATCCATATAGTGTCCCCAATCCCAAAACGGCCCGGGATCTGAATGCATACCTGATTGAGCCTTAGGAGACAAACCTGGCACCTCGTCATGACCAATAATGTGAGCTCGGTCTAACGGAATATTATATTCTTTGGCAAGGTGGCGTACGAGTCTTGCCGAAGAACGGTACATTTCTTCTGTAAACCACGTGGATCCTTCAAGCGCAAACCCTTCATGCTCGATTCCAATACTGTGCGTATTAAAATACCAGTTTCCTGCATGCCATGCTACGTCTTTGTTATGAATCATCTGTGCGATGTGACCATCACTTGAACGGATTACATAGTTTGCAGCTGCTCTATTTGGGTTAGCAAACAAATCAATCGTTCCATCATAACTTACTTCTGTATCATGAATAACAATATAGCGAACATCTGATTTTTGGCGATTCGCAATATCATAGTTTCCGTAATCTGAAGGACTTTCGCTGAATTTCCCGTAAAATGCAGGGATGTATTCACATTTTAAAGATGCGGGACAATCTGCTTTATTCGTATTGGAATTTTCAGAGCGAGGAATCGATATATCTATGTTTTGAGGAGAAATTTTAAGATGCTGTCCATCTGAAGTTGTAAGCTCTGCTCCTTTTTCCAATGTTTCATATACATCATCGGCAAATACTTGAGCGTTTTCTTTATCCTGAGAAGCACTGTAAGCGGCGACTGCATCGTACCATTTCTGATCAGTGGACGGTATGTTTCCATTTTTGTCTTTTGCGATAAAAGCTAGCACAGCAGCGCCACCGCGAATATTTTGCACAGGATCTTTTTTTAATCTTTCTTTATCTGAGTTAAGCAGCTTAGCAGCTAAGGAGAGCGTTTGCTGTTTGTCATATGCTGGTTTTGAAGATGCAGCTCCGTTTCCTTTTCCATCTTCTAAAGAAGGGATGTCTGTTAAATGCATAAGACCGTATCCCCCGGCCGCACTAGGTTTTCCATTATGATTTTCCCAGCGCGACTTGTTGTAGGAAATTGCTTTTAAAAGCGAAGCTGGCACACCAAATTCTTTAGATGCTTGTGCAAATGCTAGCTCCAAAGAATCTGACTGATCCTCTGCAGCCAAAGCGACTACAGGCGCTTGTAGCGTATGAATAGACGTATAAGCTGTACACATAACCCCGGCTGCAAGCATGGCTACCCCTATCTTATTTAATTTTAATCGTTTCTTTAGTTTCAAACGTATTCCTCCCCCGTAAAGTATGTAAATGAAGTCAATAAAGACATAATATGACTTTACCTCGTTCTCAACCATTTCGTCTTCTTTCTTTCTATTCCCTTGAGACAATAGTCTAGAAGATTCGACAGAGTTACTAGGAGGAAAGATGTGGTACGAGGAAAAAATCATAAAAATCATCCCTCTTCTTTAAAGCTGCGCTCTCAAAAATGGTTGAGTACAAAGGCGGTCCATTCATCCCTTTTGCTGCCTTTTTAATAAAGCAGCAATATTGTAGATAATGACATTCCTTCTATAATTCAACTATTACTAAACCAAATTTCTTAATTTACCAGTTTTTAACAGACTGTACGTTCGACATTTTAGTAACTTTTCACCATAGTTAACCATGGAAAAGGTTGCTATTATTAAAGACAAGAGAATGTTTACATATGATTGAACGCAGCAAGAACTGCTCTTGAAAGGAGATACCTTATGAGAGGACACAGCATTCCAGCAATTAAGTTGAATGAAGAAGAAAAAGAAAAATTAGAGGAACTTATTGAACACTATAATTTAAAACGAACGTCTCTCATTCGAAAATTTATTATGGATGGAAAAGTCAAGCCTCCTTTAATCGGCAAAGAAGCAGGTGTGGAACTATTGGTTAACCTCCGAAAGATTGAGTCTGAACTAAGCCGGCTAAGCAATAATATGCATCAAATTGCAAAGTACTTACATAAACCAAAAGATAAGCAAAACCATTCACAGAATCTTGAAGAAATACTATTAGAAATGATGAAAAAACAAAAACATGTACAAGAAGATGTAGAGACTATTTCAGAGCAGCTTAGCGATCATTTATACGTTAAATAGAGAAAAAACGCTCTTTTCATTTCAGAAAAGAGCGTTTTTTATAAAGAAGTAGGGATTTAAATGCTTTTTTTCATCCCGCACTTTGCGCATGTACGGATAAAAATAAAGTCTTTTACTAAGCTTTTAAATTTCACATGTCCACAGTTATCGCATCTGCCTGCAACTTTATCCGGAAACTCCTCATATACATATACTTTTGTTAAATCAATCGCTTCTTGTTGCTCTTCCATTTCCATCACACCTTTATGCATCTTTACGATTCAGCTCTTTATATTCTATCAAAAATAAGTAAAATTACTAGGGTGAAAGCTTCAAAAAACAAGCAGGTTTTTTCACTATTTTTTTATCCGTTCAGCTTTGTACCACCATTTTTCTCTATCTAAAAATGCTTTTACATTCAGTATTTTTTTATCCCGAAGTGTAATGATGGCTACTGCAGCTCCTTCTTTGGAAAAGGTTACCGCTGTTTCTAACTTTTCTTTCGTCACAAATACTTTTAATGTTTCCATATTCTCTTTTGTTAATTCCGCAGTTGTGATGGTTTCTCCTTCAATGATTGTATCTTTTTTTTCAATAAAATGTTGTCCATCAATCACCCAGGCTGCACGCGTTTCACCATAAACTTGAAAGAGGGTATTCTTTTTTAAATAACCTGTTCTCTCTGACATATTTGCATCCTTATACGTCTCCGTATCCTCAGTTGTTTTAATCCATAAAGGTTTATATAAAAAAGTAGGCTTTGGACAACCTTCCTCGTCAGAATCTCCCAAAGGATTTGTAGATTTAGGCTCCAAGTTTAAAAACTGTGCAACCCCTTTTGCATATGCCACCCCCATATCTTTTAGAAATTGAGGATTTTTTAAGAGCTTTGCATCATGTTCTGTATCAATAAACCCAATTTTAGTTAGTACAGACGGCATATATGAACGCCTTAACAAACTATGATTAGCCAATTTCCTGCCTCGGTTAGAGTGATTGTATTTAGTGAAAACAAATTTCACATGATCGTGAATATCGTTTCGTAACACAATGGTTTGGTTATTTATATTTTTGCTATAAATAAAATCTTCATATCCCGTTTCGCCGCCTGAATTTATATGAATAGATAAGTATACATCAGCACCCCACGCATTGGCTTTGTTGACCCGTTCATTTAATGACAAAAACACATCGGTTGTACGCGTTGTACAAAGAGAAAATCCTTGATAGTGAGTAGAAAGAAAAGAGATGATGTACTGTTGAACAGCTAACACTAAGTCTTTTTCATACAGCCCGCTGGCGACAGCCCCTAGATCTGCCCCTCCGTGACCTGCATCTAAATAAATTTTTTTCATATAACCTGTCTCCTCCTTATCCGTAGCATATGCATGAATAAGCGAAGACGTTTGTTATACAAAACTACTTTTATGTATAAAGCTTTTTGCTATGGCTCATTTAGAAGTCTTTACAACTGATTTACCATAGCTGGTAACATCAAAATATGTATTTGATCCATCGTCTTCATTGATCACAACATCTAAGTCATGAAAATAACGATGAAGTTCTTTTAACAGTGCTTGATCTTTCGTCTGCTCTAGCTGTCCAGCGAGCTTCTCCATATGCTGAAAGTCTTTCTTTAAAACAGAATCTTTTACTTCAATCGTGCCAATCGTATTTTTAATGGCTGTCGCTTCTTCTTGTACGGCAGGCCAGTCTGGGTGCTCAATGGCACTCCACCCCGTCAAATCATTTAGTACGTCATGATGTTCAGCTATAAAATCTTTTGCCTGCTGATCACTGCTTTCCAGCTTATCAACTTTTTGTTGATTCACTTTAATGGCACTTGCCTTTATACTTTGCTGTGATAAAAAAGGAATTTTTCCGTTTTGGTACAATATCCATCCTGTCGCTCCTCCCCCGACTAAAAGAACGGATAAAGATATCGAAATGATCATACGCTTTTTCTTACTTTTATGTCTTTTTTCCATTTGACTCCTTTCCGGGTATTCAAAACCCTTTAGGCCTTATGAACTGAAACGAATAACCTACAAAAAGAATTTTACCATATTTTTAATATTAAAAATATTAAAAAAGAGACTCCTTCGAGTCTCTTTGAATCCACTTCAATTAACTTTCACCTGTGTGTAGCGATTCTTAGGAACATTCAACTGCAAGTTACTTCTTAACGTACTCCCTTCGTATTCTGTACGATACAGGCCTCTTTCTTGCAGTATCGGTACAACGTGTTCAACAAAGTCATCTAAGCCATGGGGAACGCTTGAATGAATAATAAAGCCGTCAGCTCCTTTTTCTTCAAACCACTGTTCCATCAAATTAGCGATATGCTCTGGCGTCCCAATAAATTGTGTTTTAGGTGTAGCAATTCGCAGCGCTGCTTCTCGCAGTGTCCACTTATATTTTTTAGCATTTTCTTTAATTTTGTCTGTTGTACTGCGGAAACTATTACTTCCTATATCTCCCAAGTCAGGAAATGCCTCATCTAATGGAAACTGTGAAAAATCAAAATGATCGAAAAAGCGCCCTAAGTAGTTTAGCGCATGTTCAATTGTCACCAATTGAGAAAGTTCTTCATATTTTCTTTCGGCTTCTTCGTTTGTACTACCAATTATAGGACCAATTCCCGGGAAAATTAAAAGTTCGTTTTCATTGCGCCCTTGCGCTGCGGCTCTTGATTTTACGTCTTGGTAAAAAGCTTTTGCTTCTTCTAAATTGTCTTGTCCCGTAAACACTGCGTCAGCCGTTTTCGCTGCTAGATCTTTGCCGCTTTCAGAAGAGCCTGCTTGAAACACTACGGGCTGCCCCTGAACTGAGCGGCCAATGTTTAACGGGCCTTCTACAGAAAAAAATTCGCCTTTGTGATGCAATCGGTGCAGCTTTTTCTCCTCAAAAAATTGTCCGGTTTCTTTATTTCGAATAAAAGCATCATCTTCCCAAGAATCCCATAATCCCTTTGTTACTTCTAGAAACTCTTCAGCTATTCTATAGCGTTTGTCATGAGTGGGGTGCTCTTTTCCATAGTTAAGCGCAGATCCTTCTAATGGAGATGTGACAACATTCCATCCCGCTCGGCCGCTGCTAATATGATCAAGTGAAGCAAATTGTCTAGCCACCGTAAACGGTTCGCTATACGAAGTCGATAGAGTGCCGACTAAACCAATATGAGAAGTGACAGAAGCAAGTGCTGATAGAATAGTAAGAGGTTCAAAACGATTCAAAAAATGCGGAAGCGATTTTTCATTAATGTATAACCCATCGGCAATGAACACTAAATCAAATTTTCCTTCTTCCGCTTTTTGAGCCTGCTGCTTGTAAAAATCGAAATTAACGCTGGCATCTGACAAAATTTCAGGGTGTCTCCACGCCCCCATATTTCCTCCGACTCCATGAATAATAGCCCCTAGCTTTAATTGTCTTTGATGTGTCATATTACCATTCTCCTTTTTCATATCCATTCATAAATTCTCGTAATTGATTAGTTAAACCGCCTGCTCCAAAGCGAAGGACTCCTTCTTTTTCTGTCTTTCTTTCATTTCCTTCTTGTGCAAATTGTAAAAAAGCGATAACGTGAACTCTTCTAGGGTGAATATTTTCAATTCCTTCGTCATAAAACCATTGATCAATTGTATTGTAAATCCCTTTATTGACTTTGAATTGACTGTGGCACCAATTAAAAAACTGGAGATCAGGCAGATTTAAATATCTCGCTTGCCCTAGCTTGGAAGCTGTAGCTTCACTAGATACATAGCCCATATGTTGAAATCTTTGCTTAGCTTGTAGCGTATCAGCTTTAATTTGATGCTTTAAAAACTCAATAGAAGGGAACTTTTTCTCTCCTCGCACCCGAAAGATTACGTCGCATTGAACTGTCTCTCCATAAATAACGTCGTTAAAATCCAAAATATGAACCTCAAATGTTTTAGATAGTTCCGATCCAAATGTCGGCTTAACCCCTACATTCATAACTCCTATATGTTCAAGTCCCCGCAGATGAACGAGGACACCATACACGCCATTTTTTAATTCCTCATGCTGAGTATCTATATTAGCTGTTGGAAACCCTAAGTATCTTCCTTGCTGCCTTCCAGGTACAACCTGGCCTTTTATAATAAGTTTTTTGCTTGTTTTAGCTTTTAATGCTCCTCTATTCACTACGTTCACCCTTCTTCCCTTAAGTCTAGTAAAAAATAAAAGGTTCTTTGCACAATGTCACACATTGTGCAAAGAACCTCTAGTGATCTAGTCGGTTTGTTTAATTTGATGATTTTATCATATACTTATTATTCCTATGAGTCAAGTTGGTTTTTAATTAAAATATTAGATTGTTTTTTCATAAATATAAGAGTAAGGAGAATGCGTTGGGTTAATACGCTTGAAAAATTGCTTTGTTCGATCTTCTTTTGGGTTTAAAAATATGTCTTCAGGATGACCTTGTTCGACAATCTTTCCTCCGTCCATAAACACCACGTGATTAGAAACTTCACGGGCAAAACTCATTTCGTGCGTCACAATGATCATCGTAATTCCTTCTTCAGCAATTTTACGAATAACAGACAGTACTTCACCCACCAGTTCAGGGTCCAAAGCAGACGTCGGCTCATCAAATAAAATGACTTCAGGATTTAAAGCAAGCGCTCTAGCAATGCCCACTCGCTGCTGTTGACCTCCTGATAACTGACTTGGATAAGCATTTGCTTTTTCAGCAAGCCCAACTTTTTCAAGGACGTCTAAACTGCGTTGTTTCGCTTCTTCCTTTGGCAGCTTTTGAACAATAACTAGCCCCTCCATAATATTTTCAATAACGGTTTTGTGTTTGAACAAGTTGTATTGCTGAAAAACCATCGTTGTTTTTTGTCGAAGAGTTAAAATGTCTTTGCGATTTGGCTTTTGGCACTGAACCGTAAATTGATCAATCGAAACTTCTCCTTCATCTGCTTTTTCTAAGAAATTAATGCAGCGTAAAAACGTAGTCTTTCCAGAACCACTCGGTCCTAAAATGGTCACAACGTCGCCTTTTTTAACAAGTAAATCAATACCGTCCAATACTGTATTATGACCAAATGTTTTTTTTATATTTGTTAGTGTAATCATACAACCCCTCCTCGATTATAAACAGTTAATTTACGTTCAAGCAGCGCTGTTATTCCTTCTATTAACATCGTCAGCATCCAATAAATAAGAGCAGCAGCAATATAGGCTTCTAAAAACTTGAGATTATTCGAAGCTACGATATTAGCAGCACCGTTTAGCTCTTTTTGCGATACGATGAATGCGATAGAAGACGTATGCAAAAAGCCGATGAAGATATTACATAAATTCGGTAAAGACAAAGCAAACGCCTGTGGAAAAACAATTCGTTTCATCGATTGAAAACGATTCATCCCAATAGCATACGCAGCCTCAATTTGTCCTTTTTCTACAGCTAACAAACCAGAGCGAATAATCTCTGACATATAAGCTCCCGCTGTAAAAGACAAAGCGATTAATACAAATACGACAATAGGAATGCTGTTTGCATTGAAGCCCCATCCATAGTAACTCGATAGTTTATTAATAAATAGCGGGAACCCTAGGTAAATAACCATAATATGAAGAATAGCAGGCGTTCCTCGGAAAAATGATACGTATACGTTGGCAATTGGCGTTATTAATTTCACTGAATTGATTCTCACAGCCGCAACAGCAATACCAATAAGCAACCCGCCTAGTAACGGACCGATGGTAATAAGGAGCGTTAAAGGTAATGCCTTTAAAATTTCTACAAATGCTGTCCATATAAACGGTACGTCAATAATCATGTTTACACCTCTTTTAGTAAGCTCGTTTTATACATGAACAGGCTGATCATGTTTTTGCAGCTTCTGTTCTGATTTCACAAAAAATTTCTCTAATATAATCGCCACAAAATAATAAATAATGGCAAGTGCGATATATACCTCCACTGCATGAGCCGTTGCAGCGATAATGGTATCTCCTCTTCCCATCATATCCATCACACCAATGGTAAAGGCTAAAGACGTATCTTTTAAGGACCCAATCACAAGATTTCCAAAGTTAGGAAAGGCTACAACGAGAGCTTGCGGCAGCACAATTCGAGTGAACGTTTGTTTTCCGGTCATTCCTATACTATAAGCTGCTTCAGTTTGCCCTTTATCTACACTATTAATGGCACCGCGCATCATTTCAGAAAAAGACGCCGCCGTGCTCAGTGAATACGTGATAATAACAAATACGAGCGGAGCCATTCTTGAAACGTCAATATGAATCAATTGTAAAAGGGCAGGTATCCCGTAAAAAACTAAAAATAATTGAATTAAAATAGGCGTTCCCCTCATAAAAGAAATATAAACTGCTGCTATTTGACTTAACACCGGTACTTTATAAATACGAGGCAGGGCAATAAACAATCCCAAGGTACTGCCAATCACAAGTGAAGCAATCAAAATCCAAATTGTAATATGCAAATAAGATAATAATTGAGGAATAGAGGTGAAAATCAGCTCTATATCAAATGCTTTTCCCATCTTTTTCTCTCCTTTGTTTCCCTCTACAGGTAGCGAAAGGACCCAAGTTCAAGGCTTGGGTCACAGTAAGTGCTTTAGTTATTTCCAGCTGCTTTTGTATAATCTTCTCCCAGCCATTTTTTACTTAATTTTGTCAATGTTCCGTCTTCTTTTATTTCTTTTAACGCTTTATCAACATCTTTTTGTAAACCTGTTTCATTTTTGCGAAGCATAAAATATACTTTTGAATTTGAAATAGCAGGCCCTACAACTTTTTGCTCTGCGTCCGCTTGTTTATTGACAAAGTCAACTGCAAACGGCGTACTAATCGTGGCATCCGCACGCCCTGTTTTCAGCTGCGTTTTTGTATCATCAGATCCTTGGCCTGAATAGACGATATTAATTTCATTTCCATGTTCTTTGTTATACTTATCGATTAAGTTAGCAGAATTACTCGTTGCTCCTACAATTACCTTTTTACCGTTCAAATCTTTAATTGATTTAATAGACGTATTTTTTTCGTTTACAACTACATGTAGCGGAAAGATATTATAAGGTTCTTTATTAAAAAGGAACTTTTGTTTTCTCTCTTCATTCACTTCCATCTGATGGGCTACTAAATCAATTTTGTTCGATTCTAAGCTCAAAAGTAAATTAGAAAAATCCATTGTCTTAAATTCGAACTTATAGTTTGGAAGACGTTTGTCTATTTCTTTAACAAGTTCTACGTCATACCCTGTTAGATTTCCTTTATCGTCAAGAAAGCAAATGTTCGGAAATTGCGTACCCGTTCCTACAATAATTTTTTGTACTTTGTCTTTGCTTGCGTTAGCCGCTGTTTCTTTATTTGGTGTTCCGCAAGCGGCTAGTAATAAAAGAAGTGATAAAAAGATAGCTGTCAGCTGTAGTTTTTTCATGTGTTTTGTCCCTCACTATGTCTCAAAATAATTTATTGTTTTAATGAATTAATAAAATACATGTTCCAGCTATTTAACGATTGGTGAATAGTCTTCAATCAATTTTTCTATTTGTTCATAATCTTTTTCAATTACTCCTTTAAACTGCCCCTCGTCTCCAATTTCAACGACCGGTACATGGCGAATACCGTATTTAAATTCAAGTAAATCCCGCAAATAATCTTTTCCTTCTACATCGATACTTTCATATTGATATCCTTTCTCATGAAAATATGCTTTTAGTTCCTCGCAATGATGACAACCTTTTCGATTCCATAATAAAATCTTTACTGACATTTTGTCTCCTCTTTTCTTTTTAATTATTAATTAGCTTTTTGCAACTCTTTGTGTTTTTCTAACTCGTATCTTTCAGGATGTAAGATTTTCCTTAAGAATACGCCTTTTCCTTCTTCTCCTTGATCGACTTCAAAAAAACGTTCGTACCCTTTCCTTTCATACATAGGAATCAACCACGGATGTCGATCAGAAGTAGCCAATGTAACGGCAGGTTCCCCCAATTGATCCCGAATAATTGTTTCTTCAACCCATGTTAAGAGTTTAGAACCTACTCCTTTCTTTTTAACCAAAGGATCTACCGCAAACCACCATAAGAAAGGCCAGTTCGTTATTTCTTTATACGTTCTTGCTGTAATCGTAGCTACGATTTTTTTATCACTTTCCAGCACGTAGCAACGGCTGTTTTGAATGTTTTCTTTTACAAGTTCAATCGTTGCCGTTGCGGCTGGAAACTTAATTCCTAGCTCTCGAATCGGCTCGTATGCTCGAAGTGTTAAATTCAACAGTTCTTCAGCATCTTCTACGGTTGCTAATCGAAATAATTCACTCATTTTCTCCACCTCATTTTATAAATGATTGAAGAGATAGACCTGCTTTATAAATCAGCTCATCCACCGCTTCCTTTAAACGACTTTTAGCATTCATATTGTTGATGCCTGCAAAAGACACGTATTCATGCAGCAGAAAAAGACTGCTGAGCCAATAAGGTCTACCTAAAAAAGACGCTAAAAGTTTTAAATCATATTTAGCTTTTAGTAAAGAATTCACATTTTCCCCAACAAGAATCGGCAGAAGTATTTTTTTATGCAATAAATCTTCCGGCAATACTTTTGTTAGTTGTTCAAAAGACTGTACGTATGTTTCATTTACTCCAGATAACAGAACGACAATACTTTTAGCTTGGTTCACTTTTGAAATGAATACCTTTACTTCTTTCTGAGCTTCCTCCGTTAAAGCGTGTACATCATGATACAAAATAGCTTCTGCGTGCACTCCTTTTGAGGTTAAGCAAGCTTCTAGCTCATCTTTTACTGAAGCTATTTGTTGATAATTATGAAAGCTTCCGTTATATAAAATACATACATCGCTCACTTTCTTCCCCTCCTTTTTATAGCAAAAAGGCTCCTGGAGTTTACTCAGGAGCCTTTGGTAGACCAATCAGCTTTAACTGTTTGTTTGATAAAACTGGAGAATGAAGTGAAGTGTCTTTGAAACATACTCACTTAATTCTTATTTATCCAAGTTGTTTTATCGGCTTTTCTGTTTGATGATTCAACTATATAGCCTCAAAATAGCAAAGTCAACTTATTTTTTTAAAAATATTTTTCTTTTAAAAAACTCTTTTCATTTGGAAAATCCTTTGCTAAAATAAATCCCAATTATTCTTACCTTTTTTATCAACTTTAAGGAGTGTTTTCAGTGAAATTAAGTATTTTAGATCAAAGCCCACGTTATGAGGGTGAGCGTGCTGAAGATGCATTTCAGCATACCATTCAATTAGCTCAGCTAGCAGAAGAACTTGGTTACCATCGCTTTTGGGTAGCCGAGCATCACGACTCTGAACATGTTGTAGGATCATCACCTGAAGTGTTAATTTCTCACCTGCTCGCTAAAACGCATCATATCCGTATTGGTTCAGGGGGCGTTATGCTTCAGCATTACAGCCCTTATAAAGTAGCAGAAAATTTTAATGTTTTAGCCTCATTATCTCCAAATCGCATCGATCTTGGAATCGGTAGAGCACCAGGAGGACTACCTCATTCTACTCAAGCCTTACAACAAAACTCTCAGCCCACTAAGTCCTTAACAGACAAACTGATAGAACTTAAACAATACCTAAACGATACGCTGCCGGAAGATCACCCTCTTTACGGTTTAAAAGCCTATCCAAGGCCGGAAAAAGCAGCAGATATGTTTTTACTGGGAGCAAGTGCTTCAAGCGCAGAGCTTGCGGGTTCATTAAACCTTCCTTATGTATTTGCTCAATTCATTAATGGTGATCAAAAAGTGCTAGAAGAAGCGATTTCTGTCTATAATCAGCACGTTTCATCTCGCGCACGCTCGCTTGTCGTTGCCCTTTCCGTCATCGTAGCGGATACCGTAGAAGAAGCAAAAGCATTAGCATCCAGCACAAAAATATTTAAAGTATACTTACAAAATGGTAAGTCCGCTACATTAGGCTCCAAAGAAAAAGCGGAAGAATTTGGTCAGCAGTCCAAAGAAAGCTATCAAATTGAAGAAAAAGAAGCCAACGTCATATACGGTACAAAAGAAACCGTTCGTCAAAAGCTTAAAGCTTTGAAGCAGTCATTTTCTATTGATGAATTTATTATTCTTACTGCTATTCAAGATTTTGAACAAAAAAAGCGGTCTTATACGCTCTTAAAAGAAGCTTTCAGTGAAGGAGATGCTCAGAAAACTAATCACACTTTAGCTGCTTACTAATCTAGAAGCTGGGACAAATAAATTTTAGTTGAAGTAAAACGCGAACTAATAATCAAAATTTCCGATTATTAGTTCGTGTTTTTTTATCATTAAAATGGACGTAGCTTTCATGTGTTTAGTTGCTTCTAGCTGGTGGTTGGAGGACAAGACAGAGACTCCTGCAGGAAAAGCCGAAGGGATGAGACCCCGCAGGAGCGTATGCGACGAGGAGGCTCATCCCCCGCGGAAAGCGAAGTCTTGCACGGAAATCAACAGCGGTGTAACAAGTCATCCATACTAGATCATTTATCTCATTTGTTCGTCTATAGATCCGAGTGATTTCGTTATATCTCAATTTCTTTGTTTCATCTACTTACGAGGAGTTCAAACAAAGTATACGCATGCTTCTTTTTTTCAAAAAATCATTAAATTGAATCGAACGTTTTTTTATAGTACCATATGAAGATATGAGTCTAGTAAAAGAAGGGAATTTACACATATGCCTTACAAAATGATTGTTTTAGATTTGGATGATACACTATTATGCGATGATCACACTATTTCTCCGCGCACGAAAGAAGCATTAATGAACGCGCAAGAATCAGGAGTAAAAGTTGTACTTGCTTCTGGACGACCAACTTACGGAATGGTTCACATTGCGAAAGAGCTAGAATTAGAAAAGTACGGAAGCTTTATTTTATCGTTTAACGGGGCAAAAATTATTAATTGCTTAACAAATGAAGAGCTATTTAGCAGCACATTATCTCCGAGAACCGTTGCACGTCTCAACGATATTAGCCGCGAAGAAGGCGTTTTAATTCATACGTACGTTGGAGATGAAATTATAACAGAAGTAGAAAATAAATTTACGGATATTGAAAGTGACATTACAGGTCTGCCGATCCGTGTTGTTTCATCTTTTACTGATGCCGTTACAGAACCTGTTGTAAAAGTACTTATGCTTGCAGAACCGGAAATGCTGGTTCACGTTGAAAAGAAACTTCAAAAGCAGCTTCAAGGAGAGCTAAGCGTAATGCGCTCTAAACCATACTTCCTTGAATTTACAGAAGAAGGCGTCACAAAAGGGACAAGTCTCCACTTATTAATTCAACAGCTTGGCATTACACGCGATGAAGTGATCGCCATTGGCGACAGTTATAATGATCTTGCCATGATTGAATTTGCTGGACTTGGCGTAGCAATGGGAAATGCTCCTGAAGATATTAAAGAAAAAGCCAACCACGTAACAGATACAAACATGAACGACGGTGTGGCAAAAGTTGTGGAAGAATTTATCTTAAAATCCGTTAGCGTTTCATAAGACAAAAAAAGCAGCTCGTACGAACCGAGCTGCTTTTTTGTTCTGATTTTATACTCCTAAAAGTTTCATAAGAAGCGTAGCTAAAATAACAGTAGAAGCGCCTCCAAGTCTTGTTGCTACTTGAGCAAATGGCATAAGTGACATACGGTTGGAAGCTGATAAAATCGCTACATCTCCCGTACCTCCTAAACCGCTGTGACAGCCGGTTACAATGGCAGCATCCACTGGATGCATTTTCATCATTTTACCTACAAAATAACCCGTTGCTACCATAGCAATAACAACTTCAGCACATACAACTACATAGCCTGGTGTAACAATTTTCACTACATCTTCAAGAGGAATATACAAAATTCCTAGCCCCACCATTAACGGCCATGTTAAGCTCGTAGAAATGAATTTGTACATATGGTAAGCACCTTGCTCCATCTTAGCAGGCATTACTTGTAAACATTTGACTAGCGTTGCCGCTACGATCATTAAGACTGGACCTGGAATTCCTAAAAACTTATGTGCTAAGCCTCCGAAAATAAAGAAACTACATGCAATTAAAAGGCCTGCACCCATTAACGAAAAATCTACTGGCTTATTGATGTTTGTTTCTTCTGAAATTCCATCTCCACCTTTTGTCTTTACAAGAACTCCGTTACCTGTTAATTCTGGCTTTTTCTCTCCAAGACGTTTCATTAAGCCGGCACACACAATCGCAACGATGTTTCCAATAACAGCAGCTGGAATCATTTGCGACACAAAAGATTCTGCTGAACTACCTAAAATTTGAGAATAAGCAAGCGAAAGCGGTAAAATACCTTCACCAATCCCTCCTCCAATGATTGGTACAACAATGTAGAAAAATGTATGTTTTGCTCCGTAACCAAATAACGTCCCAACAGCTACCCCTGCAGCTACAGCGGCTAGCGTACCTAATACAAGCGGTACAAACATACGTGTAAACCCTTGAATTAAAACTTTGCGGTTCATACCAAGGATACTTCCGGCTACTAAACAAGAAATATAAAGGTATAAAAAGTTTGATGTTTTCATCAAAGTTGTTACCGCTTCCATAGATGCGGGATTTAAAACATTATAAAAAACTAATACGGAAGGTACAAGCAGCGATAAAATAGCTGGTCCGCCAATATCTTTTAAAATCGGAATTTTTAATCCTAAATCACCAAGCAGCATTCCCATTACCATAATAATTGCAAATCCGCCAATCATATCTGGAGGAAGCTCGTTGTAAACGGCCGCGCCATATACAATTAAGGCAAGTAACACATATAGCGGCAGAGGAATAACTCCTACTTTAATATTGTTGATGCGCTTCCAAAATCCTTTGTTTTTAGGCTGTGAATCTTGAGTAAACGTTTCCAATTTACGTGCTGTATTCATGTCATAACCCCCTGTGGTTCTAATATAGAGAATCATACACAAGTTTAAAAAAACTATATACGTTATGTAACTTAAGAATTCTTTTTGTAACTAAAAAAAGCACAGCTTCTTTTTTGAGAAGCTGTGCTTTTTCTATCTAAAAATTAAGCATTTACTATTTCTAAAGCTTTAATTTCTTTGTATGTTGGTTCCCACATTGCTGCTTTCACTGCTGCTTTAACGTCTGATGGAACTTCTTTTGCAACTCCATCTTTAATCGCTGCGTTAGCAACTGCTAAAGCAACGTTATATGATACTTCACGTAATTCTTCTACGCGCGGTAGTAATGAAGCACCTGGTTTGCTGCTGTCTACCATCTCAGCTACAGCGTGTGCACATGCTGCGAACATGCTGTCTGTAATAACTTCTGCTTTTACCACGATTGATCCAAGACCAAGACCTGGGAAAACAAAAGCATTATTAGATTGACCAATTTCATATTCTACACCATCGTATTTAACTGGTTCAAATGGACTACCAGTTGCTACAAGTGCTTTTCCTTCTGTCCAATTTAATAAGTTTTCAGGAGTAGCTTCCGCAAGCGGAGTTGGATTTGACATTGGTAAAATAGCTGGGCGTTCTACATGCTTCGCCATTTCTTTTACGATTTCTTCTGAGAATGCGCCTGCTACACCAGACGTACCAATTAAGATTGTTGGCTTAACTTGTCTGACAACTTCTAAAAGAGAAATTTTGTCTTCTTCACGGTTCCAGTCCTTCACTTCTTCTGCTTTTCGTGCATAAGGCGTTTGGAAACCTAATAAGTCGTCCATGTCATCTGTTAAAAGGCCTCGGAAATCAACTGCCCAGAAGTTTTTGTATGCTGCTTCTTCTGTAATACCGTCTAATACCATCGCGTCACGAACTTGGTCTGCAATACCGATACCTGCTGTACCCGGTCCAAAGATTAAAACGCGGTGGTCACGAAGTGGCATTTTAGACACTTGAACTGCTGAGAAAATAGCGGCAAGCGTTACAGCACCTGTTCCTTGGATATCATCATTAAACGTTAGAATTTCTTTTCCGTACTTGTTAATAATGTTACGAGCATTTACATTACCGAAATCTTCCCAGTGTAACAGTGCATTAGGGAATATTTCAAGAGATTTTGAAATGAATTGATCTACGAAATGATCATAACGCTCACCGCGGATACGTTCATGACGGTTTCCGATATATAAAGGATCATTTAATAATTTTTCGTTGTTTGTTCCTACATCAAGAACAACTGGAAGTACTCTGCTTGGGTCGATTCCTGCTGCAGCTGTGTATACGGCTAATTTACCGATAGCAATATTAATACCGCCAACGCCCCAGTCACCAATTCCTAAAATACTTTCTGAATCTGTAATAACCATTAAATCAATGTCTTCACTATTTGCATCGATATTTTTAAGGGCTTCTTCAATGCCTTCTACATTATCGATTGACAAGTATACGCCACCCGGACGGCGATATTCATGGCTGTATTCTTGGATTGCTTGTCCAACTGTTGGTGTATAAACAACTGGAAGCATTTCTTTTAAGTGATCTTGCAATAAACGATAGAATAATACAGCATTACGGTTCTGTAAATCGTTTAAATACACATTCTTGCCAAGGTTATCTGCCTGAGCTAAAAATTGCTCATATGCACGTTTTGCCTGCTCATCTAAAGTTAAAGTCATTGGAGGAAGTAAACCTTCTAATCCTAACGTTTTACGCTCTTCTTTTGTAAAAGCTACTCCTTTGTTTAACATTGGAGCTCCTAAAATTTCTTTCCCACGTAAAGTCGTTTCAATTGTTTCATTATCTGCAAAAAATACGTTGCGCATACGACTATCTTCCTTTCTGTAGACTTGTATGACAAGCATACAAGTTGGTTAGATTTAAGTAATTAATACCTTATATGGATATTACTCATATTATTCAAATGTCCGTTAACTTTTTATGAATAGCTTGCTAATTCATTTGACAATAGTATATTTTATGCCTATCTATTTCTGCTGTCAACTATTTTAGTAGAGCAATTTTTTAGTTATAAAGAGGTGGAAATTTCTGAATTTAATATCTTTTATCAATTTTCTTTTTATATAGGTACTAAGAACCCTCTTTATTCTATTCATCTCTTTTTAAAAGTCAAAATAATCCTTTAATATGGAAAAAATGTTTAATTATAAAAAATTTATTTTGAAATAATTTTAATTTAACTATAAAAGAATATTTTTTATTTTTTTGTCTATGCTGATTAGTGAATTACTATGAATATTTTTTCCTTTCTATCTATACATATAAACTACATAGTTCTTTTTTATAATAATGGAGGTTATTGTATGTTAAAACCAGATACAGCTATTATTTTTGGATTTCTTATCGAAGAAGCGGCCAGTCGATTAGACGATCAAGAGATTAAAGAAATTGCGGCTAAAGAGCTAGAAAATGGAGAATTGGTGTTTGAAGAAGCGAGTTATTTTTATAAACGCTTTTTTATCCCTGCTTCCTCTGAATTAAGACAAGCTCTTCGCCGAGAGGTCTTATCGCTTCATTTAACATTAAATCAAATCAAAAATGCTCATGGCAACGGATCTATGTCTAAGATTGCTCATATGCATCAAATTATTGCAGAAACTGAAAAATCAACAAACGAACTTAACAGACTTTTAAATCTTGCGTTCTATGAGGGTGAGGACGATCAGACCTACGCCTCCTTCATGAATATTTTTTCAAATAAATCATAAAAAAACCGTCCTTAAGGACGGTTTTTCTTATTGAACACCTTTCATTAAACGCTGAATTTTTGGAGAAATCATTAGCACAATTAGACCTAAAATGACCGAAACTCCGCCCAATGCAGCAAAATAAACAACTTGCGAAATGTTTTCATAGTATTGAACAAGCTGAGCATTGATTGCCTGCGCCGCTGCGCTTGTTAGGAACCATAAACTCATCGTCTGAGCAGAAAACGCTGCAGGTGCTAGTTTTGTTGTAGTTGATAACCCTACTGGTGATAAACAAAGCTCTCCAACTACAACTAAGAAGAAGCTTAGCACTAGCCATAGCGGGCTCGCTAACGTTTCATTTCCATGAATGCTAGCCGGGATAACCATGACAAGGAAAGAAAGCCCTGCAAATAAAAGTCCTAATGAAAACTTCTTTGGTGTAGAAGGCTGTCTGTTTCCTAATTTTACCCAAACCGCTGCAAAAACTGGCGCAAATATAATAATGAATAGGGGATTTAACGATTGGAACCAGCCAACTGGAATTTTAAAACCACCATACGTTAGCTGCGTATGATCTTTTGCATACGTTGCTAAAATTGTTGACCCCTGCTCTTGAATCGCCCAGAACATTACTCCAGAGATAAAAAGAGGAATGTACGCTAATACGCGTGAACGCTCATCAGCTGTTGTCTTGGGGCTCTTATACATAACAACAAAGTAAATAATAGGAATAACAATCGCTAAAATACTTACAAATAAAATAACGCCTTCAACAGTTAAAATGCCCGCTAAAGAAGTCAGTACAATAAAGATTGCAAGTACAACTACAGCAAGTGCAATGGTACCAAAAACTTTTTTGCGTTCTTCTGGTTTTAAAGGGTTTGGAACTTGTCTGCCTGCACGACCTAGGTTTTTGCCTCGTGTAGCCATAAATACGATTAGACCTAAAAGCATTCCTACTGCCGCGATTCCAAAACCTAAGTGGTAGTTATACTTTTCACCTATTGTTGAAACAACTAGCGGCGCGATAAATGCTCCGGCATTTACACCCATATAGAAGATACTAAATCCAGCATCTCGACGGTTATCAGTAGGGCTATACATATCACCCACAACGCTTGAAACGTTTGGTTTTAATAAACCTGTTCCGATGATAATTAAGAACATTGAAATAAACAGCGCGGTTACACCTGCTGGCAACGCAAGCACTAGATGTCCGAGCATAATAAATATACCACCGTAAAACACCGTATTAGACGTACCTAAAATGCGGTCTGCAATCCAACCGCCAATAATTCCAGACATATAAACAAGGGAACCATAAATAGAAAAGATCGCTAAAGCGGTTCCTTGTTCCATTCCTAATCCACCGTTTGCAATTGTATCGTACATGTACAATACAAGTAGCGCACGCATTCCATAGTATGAAAAACGCTCCCAGAATTCTGTAAAGAACAAGGTAAATAACCCTTTAGGATGTCCGAAGAATCCTTTTTGAGGAACTGTTTCATACACTTTTTCTCTCTCTACCGACATATTCCTTAACCTCTCTTTCAACCGTAAACCATCATAGACAAAACTGTCAAAAAATTATGATGATATAAAAAAATAGAAACAAGAAAATTTTATTCTTATAAAATGATTCTGTCAATATCAGAATTTTACAATGAGTGCATAAAATACGGTTTTCCATTATAAAATTGCACCTATAAAAAGCTTTAAATCAAGATTTCTTTTCTTAAAATATCTTTTTGAAATTTTTTTTATACAAAACCCTTGATTACAAAGCATCTGATTATCTACTTTTCATACAACCAGATAATATTTTTCTTTTTGGAAATTTTTTCTCCATATTAAAAAAGAAGCTTTATTATTTTTTTATTATGCTTCCCTCAACCAAAAATATATTTTTTCAGAATAATAAAAACCTCTTTAGAAATGTCTCTTTTGTTATAGTAGATACTCATTCTTCTCCTATGTATTACCTTTAATATAAGTCATCCTCATTTTTTTATGTAAAAAAAGAGATAAAAGGTTTATTTTTTATCTCTTTTTTCACTGTACCTACAATTTTACGTATTCACCGTTTACCATTTGTCCTTTGTGAAGAGGAAACACACCTTCTTCTTTATTGTATACAATCGTTCCTCTATTAATAGTGGTTAAAATAACGCTATTAAATACCGTTCCTTCATATATACTGTGCTTATGTTTGAAAACCATTCCTTCTTTTGTCACTTTTTCAGTTTGATCCAGATCAACGATAACCAAATCCGCATCCGACCCTAGCAAAATGCTTCCTTTTTTAGGATATAAACCGAATCGTTTAGCTGGATTGGTTGATACAAGCTTTGAAATGTGAGAAAGAGAAATCCCTCTAGTGATGGCTCCCTCACTAATCATTGCTTGCAAAGAGTACTGACCGCCTGATATTCCACCCCAAACTTTAAATAAATCATTCTGATGAGCTGTTTTTAACTCAATTGGACAAGGAGAATGATCCGAAGAAATCATATCTACCTCCTCTGATTGAATACAAGCCCATAATTTTTCTTTTTGACTCCTGCTGCGAAGAGGAGGTGCACACTTAGCCGTTACGCCAATTTCTTCAAAGTCTTCCTCTGTAAAAAGTAAATAATGCGGACAAGTTTCCAGCGTAACGTTCATTCCATTCTTCTTTGCTTCCGTAATAAGCTGCACTGCTTCATAGCTGCTAATGTGCACAAAGTGAAGTGGACATCCCGTTTCTTCACCGTACTCAAGCGCTTGCTTTACTGCGTTTACTTCTGCTATAACCGGTCGCGTTTCTAAATAATCTTTAATAGCAGTTTGCTTTTGCTTCTGTTTAGCCTGTTCAAGCTTTTGTATTAAGTCATTTCTTTCAGCATGCAGGGCAAGCACTTTATTTAGTTTTGCAATCTCTTTCATTCCTTCGTATAATGTGAGGTCATCTGAGAAATCAAATTCAGAACCGGCTTCTGACATAAATGCTTTAAAACCTATTACACCCGAATGAGCCATTTTGGCTAATTCTTCTTTATTACCAGGAACCACCCCTCCCCATAGACCATAATCTACTACTGACTTTTGATCAGCCAGCTTTTTCTTTTCCCACAGCGCTGCTTCTGTTACGGTAGGAGGAACGCCGTTTAAAGGCATATCAAAATATGTAGTGCAGCCTCCCGCAGCCATAGATGCTGAACCGTAGTCAAACCCTTCCCAATGGTCTCGGCTCGGTTCATCAAAATGCACGTGAATATCAATCATTCCAGGCAGAACATATTTGCCTTTAGCATCTACGTATTTTTTTGCTGGTGTGCTAACACCTTGCACTATTTCTGCAATCTTTCCTTTTTTAATCCCTATATCCGCTTTTACTATTTCGTCTTCTAATACGACCGAACCATCCCGAATAATTAAATCGTACATGTTATCAAACTCCCCTTTATTTAACTACTCCATCTTCTTATTAAACGAAGCAGTCTGCTATTGTTCTATCATGCACTGTTTCCTTTAAAAAGTCTTTATCCTTGTAAAGAAACCTGACACATAGACTGGTTATTACGCTAGTAAATATAACTGAATTATCTGATTTTTACACTCACCATTTTGTCTAAACTTTTCTTTTTTATTTGGTCACTTTCACTAACTAAAAAGAGATTAAGACATAACCAAATCAACAGCTAGAAGCAACTACATACATGAAATCTACGTTCACCCTAAACATAAAAAAACCGAACGAGTTTGATTCCCCATTAAGAATCAACTCGTTCGAATCTTCTTTCAACTAATTTTTTCACAGTCTCTTTTAACTCTTTTTCACTTTTTGTGACATTGGCAACCTTACTGTAAATGTACTTCCTTTTTCTTGTTCACTTTCTACGTCAATTTTCCCTTTATGTGTTTCTACGATCCATTTAGCGATTGCTAAGCCTAGCCCATGACCTCCCATTTGACGAGATCGCGATTTGTCAGCACGATAAAAGCGGTCAAAAATCCGATCCTTTTCATCTGGATGGATCCCAACGCCCGTATCACGTACTTTTAATATACATTCACTTCCATGCTGAACTACTTGAATGTTTACACTTCCATGAGGAGTCGTATATTTAATCGCATTGTCTAACAAAATGTAAATCAGCTGAGTTAGACGCTCTTGATCTCCAGTTACTACTAATTTTTCCGGCGTATCCAGCTGCAAATCAATATGTTTAGAAATCGCTAGGGTTTCAACGGATTCCATTACCTTTTGCACCGCGTCTGTAATATCAAAGGGCATCATTGCTTTTTCTACTTTATTAGAGTCTGAGCGTGCAAGCGTAAGCAAATCACTGACGAGACTCGTCATGCGCTTCACTTCAGCTTTCATATTATTGATTAATTTTTTAGAAAAAGGATCTTCTGTTACTTCCTCCTGCATTTCTAAAGCGTTGATAGAAGAAAGCATAACGCTAAGCGGCGTTCTTAACTCATGGGATGCATCCGCCACAAACTCTTTTTGCTTTTGGAAAGCTGTTTCAATTGGAACCATGGCCCGTTTTGACATTAAGCGGCTAATATAAATGGCTACTCCTACAAACAGTACGGTAAGGCTTAACATAATAATAAGGAGCCACTTTAACAGCTGATAAAGAAATGAAACGTCTTTTCCAATATAAAGCATCCCTAAAAATTGACCTTTATAAAAAATAGGTTCACCCGCCATCATCAAATCAATATCTATTTTGCCTTCCCCGTTTTGCCCTTTTACTCCTTCAATGTGTTCGAAACTAGGACGCGGGGCTTTTATTCGTTCTTTCCTCACTTCATTTTCAATAGGGATCCACCCATCAATTAAATCTAATAAGTTAGAGCGAAGCCGCTCGCTCGCTTCGTTTCCCATAATAAGGTCCCCTTCAGGACTGATTACATAATAAAAAAATTGATCTTCACCAGCTACGACAATGTTTTTGTACTCTTCTTTTGACTGTTGATTGGAGCTGTTTATCGCTTGTTTAATTAAGATGCTTTGGACAATTCGGGACTCTTGCTTTAGCATGCTATTTAAGTTTTGCTGCTGACTATTGGATACAACCACATATACCAATGCATAAACAATAAACACGAATAATAGCAAAAACAGCATTAGTAATGCGCTATATCGGAATGTTAAACGATTTTGCGTCTGGCTGAATAAATCTTGCTTTACTTTTTGTTTTACTTTCTGTTTAGCTCTTGTAAGGAGTTTAGCTTTCAATTTTGTAGCCTACTCCGCGAATGCTTTGAATAAGATCCTGTTTGTTAAATTTCTCTAGTTTTTTTCGCAAAAGTTTAACCGTCGCATCAATCGTTTTAATGGAAACATCTGATTCATATCCCCATACCCGGTCTAAAATAATATCTCGAGAAAGAACTTGTCCTTTGTTTTTCACTAAAAAATCTAGGAGTTGAAATTCACGAGGACTTAATTGAATAAACTCCTCGTCAAACTGTACGGTTTGACTTGCTCTTTTTAATATCATGCTGGCAATCTCTACTTCTTCTTCTAAAATCGGTGCATAATTACGACGAGACAAAGCACGAAGCCTTGCAAGCAGCTCGTCAATTTCAAATGGCTTAATAACGTAATCATCCGCTCCCGCATCTAAGCCTTGTATACGATCTTGAACCGCATCTTTTGCTGTTAACATAAGAATAGCTCCGGCGTATCCTTCTTTTCTTAGACGTTTACATACATCGATTCCGTCGCCATTGGGCATCATCCAGTCAAGAATTAACACATCATAATGCGCTTCAGATGCATAATCATATGCATCATTCCCTTCCGTCACCCATTCGACGTTATAGCCTCCTTTTTTCTTTAGCATATAACTAACTAATTCACCTAGCTGCAAATCATCTTCTGCTAGCAGTACATTCATTCCGCGTAACTCCTTCCTTCGATACATTTCGCTGCATCCTTTTGTTTACTTTATTATACAAAAAGAATCAGCAGAAACAAGCTGCCTCTACTGATCTCTTTTCATTTTAAATTCCCTTAGCTATACTCAGCAGGGGCGTAAACTGCTGTTCAGCAGTTTGCGTCTTTTGTACTCTTTATGAATGCCTAACGATTTGATTTGAATATGAAGGATTTGATCCATTAACAGTTTCTGTGACCTTTACAACACGCCGGCATATCTCAGCTCGTACACCTCTATGCTTCAATTGCTCGACGATTTTTTCTAACTTACTATAAGACGCTGTTTGTTTCATATCCATCCCCTCATTTCGTTAAGGTATTATTTATGAATCAAGTTTGTTTGTAATATCATACTTTTTCTTTAGCTTTTGTAACCATGTTGGATACTCTGTTTGGTATTTTTGATCAAGCAGCGTTTGCTTGATTTTTGCTTTACTATTTTCATATGTTGCTTTTTGCGCTTCTTTTTTGCCTGTTACTTTAATAATGTGATAACCGTATTCTGTTTTAACTGGATCACTTACTTCATTTACCTTCATTGAAAATGCTTTGTTGGCAAAAGCTTCGACCATATCACCTTTTTTGAAATATCCAAGGTCTCCGCCATTTGATTTAGAAGCTGTATCTGTTGAGTATTCTTTTGCTAACTTCGCAAAATCTTCTCCTTTATCAAGCTTTGCCTTTACTTCTTTCGCTGTTTTTTCGTCTGCTACTAAGATATGACTAGCTTTCACCTGTGCTTCTGTAGCTAGTGAATCTTTATTTTGATTAAAGTACGATTTCATTTCACTATCTTTAATATTAATAGTCGACTCGACCATTTTTTTTGCTTCAATATTCGTCTTTAAATCTTTTTTCAGCTCTGACAATTTTACACCGCTAGATGCTAATGCTTGATTTAATGCATCTTCTCCTCCGTACTGACTTTTAAGGTTTTCTAATTCAGCATTAATTTCTTTATCGGTTACTTTAATATTTTGTTTAGCTGCTTCTTTTGAAATAACTTTTTGTTCAATCAGTGAATCAAGGACACTTGATCCTCCTTGAGCAAGAAGAGCATCGTACAGCTGATCTTTTGTGATTTTTTCATCACCAACGGTAGCAACCACCTTTGATTTATTCATTGCTACGGCACCAATAGCTACTGCAGCAATAATCACAACGGCTGCAATAATTATAATTATTTTGTTTTTAGACATCGTTAAACTCCTTTTCCATTTCTCATTACTTACCTAAACTTAAACTTTTGCGCCTTGGTAACGGTTTAAGCTCAATTAAAGGTCTTGCAATAGTAGATACGTATTTACTCGACAACAACCACGCCACTCCACAAGCTCCAATTAGAAGAATACTGTATCCTTGTACACTTTCTATCCAGTCTCCAAAAGAAGATAGGCGGATATATTTAATCAGAAACCCATGTAGCAGATATACATAAAAGGTTTGAGCACCTCGAGATGTAAAGGACATCGTTTGTGTAGGGATCAAAGCTAGAAAGGAAATCGTCATTGCTAAGCTGATGCTATAAAATAGCGTACGAATGGTCATTCCCTCTAATTGATTTACACCTAAAGAGGCATAAGATTTTGAACCAAATAACCACTCTTTCTCAAAATCCGGTGCTATATACTGAATCCATAGAGCAATAATCAGCAAAGTGCCTCCAGCTACTTTTTTGCAAGAAACAGACGTCAACTTTTTAAAATGTTCTTTTTTCATATAAAATCCTGCTAAGAAGAAGGGAAAGAACACAAAGGTTCTAGAAAGGCTTAACGTTGTTTCCAGCTGTTCACATAAGCCAATCATAATTCCTAAAACTGCCGCAACGGCTAAAGGATATTTGATTTTTGTAAAAATGAACAACATGGCGTTCCAACAAAATAAACTCAACAAAAACCATAGCGACCAAGCTGGCTGAAACACTGAAACTTCGAATGTGGATTCATCATACAGTTTATAGTCGTATACCGCATAGATAAGTTGAAAAATAATATAAGGAAGTAATACTTTCTTCGCCATCTTCCACATATATCCTTTTTTCGGTATCCCTTTGCAAAATAGCCGCTTATTAAAATAAACGCTGGCATATGAAAGGTGTAAATAAATATGTAGAGCGTTCGTAGCCACTGTTCATCATTGATGAAGGGAGTTAACAAATGGCCAAACACTACTAATACAATTAAGATAAATTTTACATTATCAAAATACGCATCCCGCTTAGCCATTTGACCTCCTCCTTTCTTTCGCGTTCTACGGATCTGTACGACGTGCTGCTGCGAATATCTTTTCTTTACATTCCTTACTATACATAGTGAAAATGAAAAAACAGTGAAAACCTTGCTTATTTCTATTTTTAAATAAGGCGCGGCTAAATAAGTTTGACAAATGGCGCCTCTTTCTCTACTATATAGATACGCACCCTATCCAATTCAATTTCGCTTGTTGCGGGACACTTAACCAGTACGGATGGATAGGGTGTTTTTGTATGCAAAAAAAGCAGAAGACCTAGGTCTTCTGCTTTTTATTTTGCTATAGGCTGACTTTCGTTTTTTCTGTTTCCTTTTTTATTTTTCAAATAATAAAACAAGTAACAAAAAAGGACAAATGGGATACCGCAGTATAATGCGATACGCTGACTCTCATCAAAAGCCAGTCCTACACAAGCAGCAAAGCATAAAACAAACGCTAAAATAGGTACAAGAGGATATAAAGGAGCTTTGTAAACAAGCTTCGATACATCATTCCCTTCTTTAATATAGCGTCTTCTGAACATAAAGTGAGAAGCCGCAATAGCCATCCATACAGCTACAACCGCAAATCCAGAAATAGAAACTAATACTAAGTAAACAGTTGTTGGTGCAACTACGCTTGACAGCAAGGACAGACATGCCACTCCCATGCTGATAAGTAACGAATTAAATGGAACTCCTTTAGACGTTACTTTCCCTAACCAAGTGCTGACCATTTTTTGATCAGATAATGACCATAGCATTCTCGAACATGCGTATAATCCTGCATTAGCGTTTGATAATAAAGCTGTTAAAATAACCAAGTTCATGATATCTGCTGCGTAAGGAATACCTATTTGATCGAATACCGTTACAAAAGGACTTTCTAACACTCCTGCTTGTTTCCATGAAATCAATCCAGATAGTACAAACATGGCGCCAATAAAAAAGAAGAACGTACGCCAAATGATATTTTTAATTGCGCGAGGTATGTTCTTTTCCGGATCCTCTGTTTCCCCCGCCGTAATACCAATTAATTCTGTTCCCGAAAAAGCAAAGCTAACAGAAACCATCGTAATTAATACAGGCATAAGTCCATTTGGAAATAAACCGCCCTCTCCTGTAAAATGAGAAAGCATCGGCGCTTTTTCATGACCGCTAAGAGGAATGAATCCAAACATCGCTGCTGCGCCTAAAATAATAAATACAATAATCGTTAATACTTTAATACTTGAAAACCAAAATTCTGTTTCGCCGAAAAAACGTACAGATGTTGCATTTAAACCAAATAATAAAAGGGCAAACAGCGCGCTCCATATCCAAACCGAAACGTCAGGAAACCATCTTTGCATAAGCAATCCAGACGCTGTAAACTCCGAACCGACAGATACCACCCAAGTCAGCCAGTAGAGCCAGCCAACCGCAAAACCAGTTCCCGGCCCGATAAACTTCGTAGCGTATACTTGAAATGATCCTGACACAGGCATTGCTACGCTTAGTTCCCCTAGACATATCATGACTAAATACATAATTAATCCACCGATTAAATAAGCAAGGAGTGTTCCCCCAGGACCTGCTGCATTAATTGTGTAGCCTGAATTAAGAAACAGCCCCGTACCGATAACACCACCAAGAGAAATCATAAATAAATGACGGCTTTTCATTTTTCTTTGTAACTGATTCATAGATGTTGTATTCTCTCCCATTATGTACCTCCTTTTTGTAGTAAACCCATCAAAAAACTTGGTTTATTTACATATTCTCTATAGTCTCTTCTCTGCAGGAGTAGGCTCTATTTCTTCGATATGTACGAATTTTGTATATTGTATACAATATACACTTCTTAAATCTTTTTACGATTATATCATTTTTCAGATTTTTTACAACAATGAATAGTAAAAAATATTTCAATAATTCTATTTTTTATATTCTAACTAAGATTAAATGAAGTGATATGATATGATTATTTTTACACCTGTACGTTCTTTCATGCTATTTTTATACTTTTTCATCACCATGACATGAAGAGAAAGAACGGCTGATGCGATATTTATTTTAGGGGGAAACAATGAACAAGGGGCCTATGATTTATCATTCATTAAAAGATCATGTATATAACTACATAGCAAGTCAAATTCAAGACGGTACACTGCTGCCTAACGACAAAATAAATGAAGCCAGTATTTGTTCTCAGCTGAATGTCAGCCGAACGCCTGTGAGAGAAGCGCTTATTAAACTGGCTTCAGACAATCTATTAGAATACAGACCGCGCAGAGGGTTTACTGTAAAGGAAATTGACACACCAAAAAAACTAGAAGTATTTGAAATCGTCGGTGCTTTAGATGGTCTTGCAGCTGCGCTGTCGATTGATCACTTAACGGAAGAAGATTTTACGAAGATGGATGAGCTTATTAAAAAAATCGATGTTTCGATTGAATTAGAAAATTATCAGGATTATCAAAAATATCAAACGTATTTTCATCGAGTATATTTGAACCGATGCGGTAATGTGACCTTAAAAGAACAGCTTATGTCTTTGCAAGACGGATTCATCAGACAAACGTACTTTAGCAATGACAATAAAGAGCTATACGCCATTTTACATGTGATGAATGAGCATCACCGCCATATTCTAAAACTTCTGAAGCAGAAAAAAAAGGCGGATGTTCAGCTTTACCTTCAAAATGTCCACTGGAACATCGAATATCCAGAAATGATTTGATCAAAGAGCTCTAGACATAACTAAATCAATCCAATCAACAGCTAGAAGCAACGAAATACATGAAACCTACGTTTATCATACCAATAAAAAAATCCGAACGAAGTTGATTCTCCATCAAGAATCTCAATTCATCGTTCGGATCTTCTTTCAACTAACATACTGTTGTCTCAGCCTCTTTTATTTCGCTATAGAAGAACGCTGTTTTTCTTCGGTTACGTACCAAATGAATTTCCCTGTATATCCGTAAATAATCGCCAAAATAATAGAGACAAAGCTTAGCCACATAAACGGCAGATAAGCGAATGTAGAAATCCCAAGCGTTGTAGCTAGAAATACACCGTTGTCCGTCCACGGAACCATCCCTGAAGTTAAGGTTCCCCCTACTTCCGAGTTACGGGCAAGCACTAGACGCTGTATTCTTAACTTGTCATAACTTTTCTCCATAATTTTCGGTGTTAAAATTAATGAAACATACATTGCACAACCAAATATATTCCCTAATAACCCAACGAAAATAGTAGAAGCCGTAACGTTTCCTGAATTGACAAGAATTTTTTCGAATTTAGATAACAGGACTTCTAAGACGCCGAGCTCATCTAATAACCCGCCAAAGCCTAGTCCAAAAATAATGACAATAATGGAACCGACCATGCTTAAAATTCCGCCACGATTTAACAGCTCACTTAAAAATGTGTTGTCGGTATTAATTTTAAACCCTTCATAAGCCGTATTAAATGCGCTCGCCACATCCATATGTTGAAAGACAACTGCCCATATAATTCCTAATAATGAGCCAATCGCAATTGCTGGAAGAGAAGGTTTCTTGAATGCTAAAAGGACAATGACAGCCAAAGCCGGAATCAGCATCCACCCGCTGATATGGAATGTATCCAACAGCGAAGATTTTAATCCTTCTACCCGTCCAGCATCAAAATCTTTTCCTCCATACATAAACCCTGTTACCGTAAATAATACTGCCGTAATGAGGTAAGCAGGAATATCCAACACTAACATTGCTTTTACGTGATCAATAACGTTCACTCGAGCCATTGACGCAGATAAAATGGTACTGTCAGAAAGAGGAGAAAGCTTGTCTCCAAAATAAGCTCCTGAAATCACAGCTCCAGCTACTAAAGCGAGCGGCATGCCTAAGCCTTGTCCGATTCCCATCATTGCGATTCCAGCTGTACCAACCGTTCCCCAAGATGTTCCTGTTGAAATCGAGGTAATAGAGCAAATGATAAGTGTAGCAAGTAAAAAGAATGTTGGATTAATAAACTCTAATCCAAAATAAATAAGAGAAGGAACAACTCCTCCGGCAATCCATGTTCCAATTAACGTACCGACGGCTAATAAAATTAAAATAGCTTCTAAGCCGTTTGATATTCCTCTTGTAATGGCCCCTTGCAGCTGATTATACGTATACCCAAGTCGTACTCCTAGCGCCATAACAATAAACCATGAAATAAATAAAGCGAGCTGAATAGGTAAATCAAAAACAGTTGCAAATGAAATAACAACTGCTAAAAATAAAGCAAGCACAATCATTATTTCCCACATAGCTGGTAAACGGGTTGTGTTCAAACTAGCTCCTCCTAAACTGGTATGTAGATTCTGGAATGTGGTATCGTTTAAGAGTAAAACGTCCTTATTCTATTCTTTAATTGTTCCTCTTACTGCTTGAACCTATGTACTTCTTTGAATGCTTAAACAATAAACTGCATCTTTTTAAGAACATAAAATAAGGATACTCGTGTAAACAATAAGCCATTTTTCTTTTATCCAGTGGTCATAATACCACAAGAGCGTGCTTTCTTACAAGACTAGTTATAAAGCGCTTTCTGTTTATTTATACATTTTAATACATAAATATATTTTTATTTATTTCATTCAACGAAAAGAGGTAAGTAACGTGAAAGAATATGCAACATTTGCGGGAGGATGCTTTTGGTGCATGGTCGCTCCTTTTGATCAGCTTCCAGGAATCAGCAGTATCCGCTCGGGCTACGCTAAAGATGAACAAATCACTTCTGAAGCTAAACAGGAAAGCGAATACGTAGAAGCAGTACAAATTGTATGGGATCCTTCTCATATTATGTTTGAAGAACTGCTTAACCTGTATTGGCAGCAAATTGACCCTACGGATTCTGGCGGACAGTTTTCAGACCGCGGACCGGCATATCGAGCCATTATTTTTTATCACAATGAAAAACAAAAAGAAGCGGCTTTCGATTCTAAAAAAAAGCTAGCCCAAAGCGGACGCTTTAAGCATCCTATCGTCACACCTATTTTACCTTTTTCTTTTTTTTATGAAGCAGAAGAGCAGCAGCAGGATTATTATCGAAAAAACACATTTCACTATAAATTATACAAAGAAGGCTCGGGGCGAACTGATTTTCTGGCACAGCATTGGCCAAAGGACCGCTCCTATCTAAAAAAGGTCCTAACGCCCATGCAATATTTTGTTACGCAGGAAAACGGAACCGAACCTCCTTTTACAAATTTATATTGGAATAACAAAAAACAAGGAATTTACGTTGATCTTCTAACGGGAGAAGCACTGTTTAAAACGTCAGATCAACTCCCTTCCCATACAGGGTGGCCGGTTTTTAAACGCCCTATTTTATACGGAAATATAAAAAAAGTTCCGATGCAGCATGAAACAGCACTAAAAAGCAAAGAAGGAAATAACTATTTGGGTTTACTATTAACCGAAGAAAACAGCGAATACTATCAAGTAAATTCCGCGGCTTTGCGCTTCATTCCAACAGAGAAGCTTAAAAAAGAAGGGTATGAAGACTTTTTAATTTTGTTTTGATACTTATACTTTTTTAAAAGGATAAAAATAAGCCGTGACTTGATTTGCATAGTGCACAATTAAATCGCGATTGTCCGCGGGACGCAAAAAAGGCGGAGTAATAGAATCATCTCTTATTTCACACTCCCCTTTTTGCAGCTCCCAAGGATCATGATAAAGGTCTCCTCTGTAGACATTTCCTTGATGAGTGGTAAATAAGCAGTAGCGCTCTGTAAGCCAATGAGCTAATTCTCCTTTTCTACTGCGATAGGACGGAGAAATACCTCTATATGTAAGCTTTACTCGCTCTTTTTTTGAGTCTCTGTGCGTTCGAACTGACTGAAAAGAAATATGGTTCTGAGTTTTGTTGAATGTCATAGTAGCGTGGTAATAAGGCAAATGAAAAAACTGACGAGCAATCCATACCCCTAGCGGATTGCTTGCGTCTAAACTAAAAAAATAAACGCCTTTTTCCCCTTTATATGTAACATATGTACGCACATTCAGCTCATATAGCCGTGAAAAGATGGGAACTGCGGGCGTTCCTTTGAATCGAATGTCTGTCATCGTAAAAGGCACAAGTGCAATCCATCCTTGACCATCATAGGTGTCAGGCTCTAACTGACTAGGCAATAAAGAAGCCAAAAATGTCGGATCTACAGGCCAATGAATAAACAGCAAATCTTTCCACGTTTGTTTCATTATCCAATTATTTTTCACTTCTTGGTCCCTCCTTTTTCTAGATGTTCTTTCCCATTAATTCAGCGGCTGCCGATTTCCCTGACAAATATGCGCTCTCTAACCGTGAGTGATTTGTTTCGTCTTCCCTTCTTAAAAAAGCATCTCCTGCCACCAGTAGCGACGGCATAATTTTAGCAAAGGGCTGATGAAGAACTTGTTCAACCTCTGCATAGCGCCATTTCTTTAACTGAATGCTTTTAATATGATTTGCACCTATCCATTCTTTTATTTCATTTTTTATCGCCCGCAGCAGCTCATGTTCATGTTCATCAAAATGTTTTTCTGACCAGTCTTTATTCATATATATGCTAAGAACGGGCGTCTTTGATATTCCTTTTTGCTCATGATTAACGATTCTTTGGATTGTGCTAGAAGGATTCGTGATTTGACCATGATCACCATACAGCATCTCTGTGTAAAGCTCCACGATAGCAACCAAGCAGGGACTAAATTTCAGTGTATTAAGAATTGATTGGTCCGTTTGCAGCTTACTATTATTAAGTACCTCAATAACCTGAGGAGACGGAGGCGTAAGAATGATATCAGTCGCTTCAAAAATCTCATTTTCTTCTGTATACAGCTGATACCTTCCGTTTTGAAAATCAATGGCTTGAACTTTTCGATTCACGTATACGCGTAGATCTTCAGCTAAATATTTAGCTAGCGCATTCATGCCATTCATACTTTGATACCGAGGGTGATGGTCACCAAACCACTTCTTAACCTTTCTATCAGCTATCCATTTATTTACGTCTTGTTGAAATTCATCGGATCTCACTGTAAAAAATTGAGCTCCGTGATCTGCTTTTCCATCTCCTACTCTTCGGGTAGCCATTCGTCCCCCTACACTTTTACCCTTATCAAGAAGAAAGACCTCTATTCCTTCTTTTTGTAATTCAGCCGCTGCTGTAAGGCCCGTCATTCCAGCACCTACTATTCCTACTCGTCTCATTTTTTCCTCCTTATTTAACGCATTTACTTACAGTATAAAAAAAGCGGAATGATTGAGCTAATTTAAACTGTCTTTTTCATTTAACTGCGTTTCTGCTTGTCTCAAAAAAATAGTCTACGATTCCATTCAGCTGAGTATACTTGTTGTATACAAATATATCTTTACCTGCTAGCACGTCTATAGATAGGAGGACTGTCACATGATGCTCTATGATATTAAGCACAAAGTATATTACGAAGTATTTAATACAGCTCGCCCTAAAATGAAGGACGCTCACCAAGGACGAAGCTGGGGATATGTTTATAAAAATCTCAATGGACAACCTACAAAGTTTTGGATTGATTTTACGCACGGACGGTTTATGTACTTTCAAGTTGAAGACAAGTGGTATCGCGTGCAATATTTGCAGTCCAATGATAAGAAAAAAACAGCGGATGTCTTTAAAGGCGCTCTCATTGACTTGATTTTAGATGGAATGGATCTCAAGTTAGTACGAGGAAACTTTGAAAAGAGAAGACTCTTAGCTTTATAACACATAGAAAAACAGCCGTAAAAGCAGGACTGCTTTTACGGCTGTTTAATTGTACGAGGAGTAATCAATATTTCAACCCTCCTATTTTTCGCTTGTCCCTCTGCTGTATTGTTAGATGTCACCGGTTTGAACTCTCCAAATCCTTTTGCACTGAACATGCTTGGATTAAGCTTATCGTTTTTTAAGATAACTTTCATAAAGTTAACTGCTCTCATCACGCTTAACTCCCAGTTGGATTCAAAACCAGCGTTGCGAATAGGTACGTTATCGGTGTGACCGCTAATAATAATATTACGAGGAGGATCAATCACCAAAAGCTCTGAAATATCATTTGCGATTTTTGTATCTTCACTCCGAACTTGTGCTCTTCCCGAATCAAACAATACATTGTCTCGAATGGAAATTAAGAGACCTTCCTCGGTTAGCGAAGTCTGTAATTGATTTGTTAAGTTTTTCTTTTTAATATACGCATTAATTTTAGATTGAATTTGCTGAAGCTCTTCTTGATCAGCTTCTCGAATGGTTTGCTCCTTTTGTTCGCTCGTCAACGATTGTGAAGAAGCAGGAGACTGATTGGGGGCTGTCTCCACTTCATTTGTTTTTTCCGTACTTTTAGCTGCAGGAGTATTTGAAGGCTGAACCGCTTCTTCAGATTCCTGCAGAGATTGAAATTCCATCACGCCCGTTCCTCCAACGAACGCTTCATTAAATGCGCGAGAAAGGTTCTTAAATTTCTGCGCATCCACTGAGCTCATTGCAAACAATACAATGAATAAAGCAAGTAAAAGTGTAAGCAAATCTGAGTAAGGAAGCAGCCAGCTTTCGTCAACATGGTCCTCTTCATGCTTTCGTTTTCTGCGTCTACTCATTTATGCCCACTTCACTTTCTTGAAGAAGCTTTTTACGTTCCGCTGTTGGCAAATAAGAAGCCAGCTTTTGCTCAATTACTTTTGGTGTTTCTCCTTCTAAAAGTGAAAGCACTCCTTCGATCATCATATACTTTACCTTTACTTCATGTTTCGATTTACGCTTTAGTTTATTTGCAAACGGATGCCATAGTACATACCCAGTAAAAATACCAAGAAGCGTAGCAACAAACGCCGCGCTGATCGCATGTCCTAGCGTATCTGTATCTTCCATGTTCCCAAGCGCAGCAATTAACCCTATAACAGCTCCAAGTACACCCAGAGTTGGAGCATATGTACCTGCTAAAGCGAAAATACTTGCACCCGTTTGATGTCTTTCTTCCATAGCATCAATTTCTTCAGACAACACGTCTCGTATATAATCCGCACTTTGACCATCAATAGCTAAATTCAAACCATTTTTTAAGAAAGGGTCATCTACATCAATAATTTGGGCTTCAAGTGATAGTAACCCTTCTTTTCGAACAACTTGTCCCCATTCAGAAAACATGGATACTAAATCAACGGGCTGCAGCATTTTTTGTTCTTTAAACAGGACACCAAACAGTTTTGGGACTCTCTTGATTTCATTTGAAGGAAATGCAATCACTACTGCTCCGACGGTTCCGACAATAATAATTAAAATAGCAGCCGGATTTCCTAACACAGATGGATTAACCCCTTTGAAAAACATGCCTACAATAAGAGAGGCTATTCCTAAAATAAGTCCAATAAAAGATGTTTTATCCATATGTAATTCTCCTATCCTTAACTTCCTGTTCTTTCTTTTTGTGTATTTTATCCTCATCTTTTATTTCGACTATTTCATAGAATTTTTAAGCTTTTTATGAATCATATTTACAATTACAGCTTTTCTCTATTATAAAAACACTTTTTTTAACTTTTCATAAAGAATATCTGAAGGTCCAGCTATAATCGCTACAATTTGATTTTCCACATAAATAGCAGCCGTCATCTTATTATCAATATCAGCTAAAATTGCAAATCCGACGTTAATGTTCAACTTTACTCACCTCTATCACGTTCTTGTTTATCCGACATATAAAAAGAACAGTCTTACCATTTATTTTTCCGTCTTTTATTGACATTTGTAAATTTTATATTAAGATTATGTAAATGAGTTGACAAAATGGAGGTGATATCATGCTACTAGAAAAATACTGTAAAGACACTGATTTAATGATTATCCAGTTTACAATCGAACTAACAAAAGACATTCACGCTAAAATCTCCGCACGTACTTTATTTTATGAAGAACAGGTGATACGTTATGCTAATAAAAGAATACGTTCTTTCTTACATCCTCTTTCTCTTAAACATACGCTAAAATTTGTCTATCAATCTGAAATACTACAAACCATTCTATTCAAATTAAAACCAACTTTTGAGCAGCAGCATGTATTGCGCTGTATTTCATCTTAAAAAGGAGTTTCCTTTAGCGGAAACTCCTTTTTGATTTGATTCTACGATATAGACGATATGCTTTTCTGATAACGTTTAAAAGCGGGTACGGCAAGCGGATATGGTACTTATCAATAAACGGATAAAAGGTGTAATAAGCTTTTACAAGGTCTGTCCATTTTTTATCAATACCTTCTTTATAAAAGTCAGAGATATCCACCACATACCCTCGTCCATCTTTCATCATGACATTTTTACCATGCACATCATATGGGTTTAAACCCTGGCTTCTTGCATAGTCCAAAGCTTTATTCACATCTTTTATGACTTGTTCTGGAATCTTTATGCCCCGCTGGACGGCATCATACAGTGTAACGCCTGTAAGCCTTTTTAAAATCAAGTACGTCTTTCCCTCATGAAAAAGTTGAGAATAAGCTGGGTGAACGCCCAGCTTTCTATACACTTGCGCTTCTTTTTTTACACCATAAATTTCTCTTCCGTATACTTTCACGACAAATTCAGGATAATTTTCGTGCGTAAACACACCGGCATAGTTTCCTTTACCAATAAGTACCCACTCTTTTGTTTTGTTCGTAACTTCAACTGGATCATAGTCACTTTCACTTTGAATCGTAACTTGCGTTAGTAATGATGTTTCAACTAGCGACACCAACTGTTTAATTATTTTATCCATAGTCCCCTCTAAAAATCCTTCAGTAATCTCTATCAAATATTACCCTATGATAAATCTCAATGCAGGATGTGTCAATAAATTGACAGCCTGATATAAAGAGGGAAAGTATTCCCATTCATTCAAGACTGCGTGTGAACTTTGTGAACATTCACATTCAGTTCTTCTTTCATATTCAGCATTACGCCCGCCATCGGAGCAATAGATTCGGGCTTAGTCAGCTGAAATAAAAAGCGCTTTGTCATTTCTGACATAAAAATGGTTACTATTTCAGTGATATAGTCCATGCCCCTTTCCGCTTGATGCTCAATCCCAAGCGGCATATACATATAGCTTGGGACATCAATGGACCCTCCTTTTTCGAAACGGTCAGGTAAAAATTCACTTGGCTCTAAAAAATAGTCTTCATGGCGATGCATCATATAAGGGCTAATTAACATAATCTCCCCTTTTTTAATACTATAGCCATCTATTTGTATATCTTCACGTGCTTGACGCCCAAATAGCCAAAGAGGCGGATACAACCTCATGCTTTCAGCAATTATTTTACGCATATAGGTCAGGTTTTTGGTTGAAAGTGATTCGCCGCTAGCATAGGCTTGAATTTCTTTATGCAGCTGAAGATGCTCCCTAGTATTTTGAGACAGTAAATGAATAGACCAGCTGCATACGTGCGTAATCATTTCATACATCGAAAGGAATATAGATTTTAGCTGTTCGTATATTTCTCTTTCATCGATTTCTTCTCCGCAAGAATTCAATATATACTCCAGTAAATCATTTCCTTCGGTTTTGTTTTGAACACGCATTTGAACACGGTCAAAAAGGAGTTGTTCTAGCTGCTCATCTGAGTCAGGCTGGTGCAAAGGTAGACGAATATAAATTTTGCCTAACTTTTCTTTTTTTCTCATAAGCGCTTGAACATAGTGAATTTTATCTTTATCCTGAATCGAAATGCCAAATACAAGTTGAAGGAGTACAGCTACGACTATCTGTCTTATGTCTTTTACTATCGTTCGAAGCTGCCCTTCTTCCCACGTTTCCGTATGCTTTTCAATTATTTTTGCGATTACTTCCTTATTATAAGTTAGATGTTGTTTAAGTTGTGAGGGTTGAATGGGGCTCATGTATAATGCTTCATCTGTCCATAACATTTCTTCGCCTAGCAGTGTTTTAAACATGTGCGTTAGTTTAATTTTTTGAAACGCCTTGCTGTTTGTAATGACTACATCTTTAATAAGTTGAGGGTCTCTCGTTACATAAAAGCGTTTGTGCGCAACTCTAAATGTTGCAATTTCTCCATACTGAGTCAAGTTTTCCAAAAAACCCAGTGGGTTCTCTCTAAACTTTTGCAGGTGACCGGTAAGCTTATACGACGAGGGGCCCTGTATAACCGGCAATGTTATCACTCCTTTTCTAAAAATGCGGGACTTAAACAAATAAAAGAGTAGTCCACTAAAGACTACTCTTTTTCACACAAAGATATGCTATTGATTTTCACAAAAAATCTTACTTATTATTCCATATTGATCCATACGCTTTTCACTTCAGTGTAATTATCAAGCGCATAGCTTCCCATTTCACGACCAATTCCCGACTGTTTATAACCTCCAAACGGGCTTGCTGCATCAAATACGTTGTAACAGTTCACCCAAACTGTGCCCGCTTTAATACCATGAGCAATATAGTGTGCTTTCTTTAAATCCTGTGTCCAGACGCCTGCTGCTAGACCATATGCTGTATCATTTGCTTTGGCAATCAAATCATCAAGATCGTCAAACGGCATAGCAGCTACAACCGGACCGAAGATTTCTTCACGAGCAATCGTCATCGAATGATCGACATCTGCAAAGATAGTCGGTTCTACGAAATAGCCTTGATCAAATGGAATGTTTCCTCCTGCGAGTACTTCCGCTCCTTCTTCAATTCCTTTATCAATATAGGTTTTCACTCGTTTTTGCTGCTGCGCAGATACAAGCGGACCCATTGTCGTCTCATCTGCTAATCCATTTCCTTGTTTAATAGATTTCGTTTGAGAAACTAAATCAGCTACGACATTATCATATAAGCTTTTTTGAACATACAGACGACTTCCAGCACAACATACTTGTCCTTGATTAAACATAATACCTGAAAGCGCACCAGGCACTGCTTTTGTTAAGTCTGCATCTGGGAGGATAATGTTTGGTGATTTACCTCCAAGCTCTAACGTCACACGCTTTAAGGAGTCGCTAGCTTGCTTCATAATTGCTTTTCCGACAGCAGTAGATCCTGTAAAAGCAATTTTATCGACAAGATCATGATGAACGAGCGGTTCACCTGCTGTTTTCCCGTAGCCTGGCACAATGTTTAGCACGCCTTTTGGGAACCCTGCTTCATCGGCTAGTCGAGCTAAGTAAAGTGCAGAAAGCGGCGTTTGCTCTGCTGGCTTGAGCACAATTGTACATCCAGTTGCCAAAGCGGCTCCGAGCTTCCAAGCGGCCATTAAAAGTGGAAAGTTCCACGGAATAATTTGGCCAACAACCCCTACTGGTTCATATCTTGTATAGTTAAAATACGCTCCTTGCACAGGAATAGTTTGTCCAACCATTTTAGTTGACCACCCAGCAAAGTAGCGGAAATGTTCAATTGCTAATGGAATGTCTGCATTTGATGTTTCACGAATTGGTTTTCCGTTATCAAGCGTTTCAAGCTGCGCAAGCTCCAATTGATGTGTTTCCATTAAATCAGCTAATTTATAAATAAGTCGACTTCTTTCAGCTGCTGACATCTTTGTCCAAGGTCCATGATCAAAGGCTTCTCTAGCCGCTCTGACGGCACGATCAATATCCTCTGGATTTGCTTCAGCTACATCTGCTAACTTTTCACCCGTTGCTGGATTTACTGTTTCAAACGTTTTTCCTGAAACAGAGTCTACCCATTCGCCGTTAATGTATAGCTGTTTAACTCCTTTTAAAAACTCCACTACTTTCGGACTCATTTCAACTTTTTTCGCTCCAAGATTTTGCATCAAATACATACCTCCCCACGAATTTTGAAAACGCTAACAATGAATATTTTACCATGTTATCTAGTAAAATCAACAATTTCGCATGAAATATTCTGAATTTTTCTACATATATTCTAGTTATCTAAAATTTATCTTACTAGCACAAATGTCGAAAGAGGCGAAACGTTTACTGTATTTCCCTTCACCGTACGGAGCGTTTTTGTTCCTGCCTGCTCGCCGTCAACAAGTAATCTCCACGTTCTGTTAGAAGGTAGATGAACCGTTTGAGCTTGTTTATTTGCATTATGAATCACCATTATTTCGTTTGCTTTATCTTTATTGGCTTTAGCATTTAACGTATAGCCTACTACGTTTGCTGATGCATCAACAAAGCGTAAATTTTGATGAATAGCCTGTGCACTCGTCATTCTAAATGAGGAATATTGCTTTCGAAGCGCAATAAGTCCCTTCATATAATCTACTTCTTGGCTGAAAGCTGCTCGGCGCTTCCAATCTAGCTGATTGACAGAATCGGGTGACTGATAGCTATTATGATCTCCGCCTTTTGTTCTCATAAACTCTTGACCTGCATGTATAAAGTTCATTCCTTGAGATGTTAAAATAATAGAAGAAGCAAGCTTATGCATTTGCTTTTTCGTTTGTTCGGTTTCAGCAGGGTTCGTCAGCTGAAGTTTATCCCATAATGTATGGTTATCGTGTGCTTCTACATACGTCACAACTTGATCTGGGTCTTCATACGTGGCAGTTGAATGATCATAATCAATTCCAGCTGCTATACTTTGCTGTATGAGCTTTTCTTGACCCTGTTTTCCATTGACAAATCCGTTGTCACGATCAAAAAATACGCTGCCTTTAAGACCATCTCGCATACCGTCATTAAAGTGAGCGATGCGCTTCATATCCTGAGCGTTTTTCTGATTAGCTTTTAGCTTAGCATCAAGCTCGGTTTCTAGATCCCAGCCTTCTCCTAAGACGATAATAGAAGGATCAATTTCATCTAACTTCTTTCTCACTTCATTCATTGTCTTTGTATCGTGAATCCCCATTAAATCAAATCGAAACCCGTCAATGTGGTACTCTTTTGCCCAATACGCAACAGAATCTACAATAAACTTCCGAACCATTTTCCGTTCAGACGCCGTGTCGTTTCCAACACCTGTTCCGTTGGATAGAGTTCCATCTTCTTTATAACGGAAGTAGTAGCCTGGAACTAGTTTATCAAAGCTATGCTCACTCACTGCATACACATGATTATAAACAACGTCCATTATCATACGAAGCTGCTTATCATGAAGCGTTTGAATCATTTGTTTGAGCTCAATAATTCTCGTCTTAGGATTATATGGGTTTGTTGAATAGGAACCTTCTGGGACGTTGTAATTTTTTGGATCATATCCCCAGTTAAACTGCGGCTCGTTTAATTTCGTTTCATCCACCGTACGATAATCGTAAATAGGCAGGAACTGAACGTGCGTCACACCTAAATCTTTAATATGACTGAGTCCTGTTTTTACGCCATTTGGTCCTTTCGTATTCCACTCCGCTACGCCTAAATATTTTCCTTTATTTTTGATACCGCTCTCTTTTTGAGACGATAAATCTCGTACGTGCAGTTCATAAATAATCGCATCTTCTGGATTTTTAAATTTCGGCTTATTTGTACTCCACTTTCTCGGATTTGTCTTAGCCAAATCTACGACAACTCCGCGATCTCCATTCACCGTTGTTGCTCGTACATATGGATCAACCGCTTCGCTCCAGCTGTTCCCAATTTTTACTTTGTACGTATAAATTAGTTCATCTTGATTTCCTTTTAATTCCGCTTTCCACGTTCCTTTTTCACTTTTGGTCATAGAAATTTCTTTTACAGCTTTGGAGTTCCATGACGAATAAGTCACTAGCTTGGCTTCACTTGCGGTTGGAGCCCATACGCGAAAATTTGTTTGTTTCTTAGAATACGTGTTTCCTAAATCGTTTCCGCTATATGCATACTTTTCGTCAAATTCTTTCGTGCGAACGACATTTCCATTGACTACATCAGCTGAGCCGTAGCCTTTTTGCTTAACTCTATACGTTTTTGTAACGTCCAAAGGCTGTTTTGTTATAATTTTAACTTTAGTAGTAGCAGCGTCTCCTCCCTCTTTATAAGGTGTCACTTTCTCAATTTGAGCTCCGTCAATTTCAATGTCTCCTACACTCTTAGAAGAGTCAAACGGCACGTTTGTTTCTAAGGTGATTTGATTAAATGTATCCATAGTCGCTTTCGTGATTTTCCGAGTGATATCTACTCCAGCTCTATCATAATAAATTCGATTTTGTCCTTGAACAATCCATACTTCTACATTCCCATCTTTACCAACCTTGGTAATAAAGCGGTCCCCTCCGTCTTTATTTTCCCAATCGCTGTCACTAGTAGAATGGCGTACAATAAAACCAATTTTGTCAAATAAATTACCGCTTCCACTGTTAATGGCGTAAGTCGCTCTCTTCCCAAAATTCGTGTCTTCCGTAAATTCGATTTGCTTGCCTTCTTTTTCATCACCTGGCCATGTCCAAATGTTCCACCCGCTGTAATCTCCGTCGTACCGATGATAATTTAAGGTAACGTTTACTTTATCAAACTTCGGTAAATCTCGGTATTCACCGTCAGGAGGAGACGTATATGTATGTTCATCTCCACTTTTCACCCATACTTCTCCTTCACCGTTCTCCACTGAAACGAAGCGGTCTCCTCCATCTTTTTCCCACGACTCTGTTCGAACAATAAAACCTACTTTGTCATAAGTACCGGGTAATTCAACTTCCGCTACTTTTCCAAACTGGTCTTCTCCTGTAAATGCGTAAGGCTTCCCTTCTCCTCCTTCAGGAAAAACCCATAATCCCCATTCCTTTTTATCATTTGGAGCAGACTGATAGTGAATCGTGATTTTTGTTGCGTCTGCCGCAGATGCAAACGATTGCATAAACGGGCTAAAAAAAGAGCTTACTAGTAAGAGCAAAGCCGTCAGTACCATTGCATATTTAGTCCAACTACGTTTCAATGAAAACCCTCCCGTAAAATAGAGTACGTACACATTTTTCACTATAACCTTTTTTGAAAGCGTTATCATAAGTATTTTTTCCTATTTTATGTGAATGAAGAAAAAAAATCCATAGTTAACAATGTTAACTATGGATGACGTATCTCTTTTACACTTCTGCTGTTTCAGGTGAAATGGTTTGATCGTTGTATACGCTTGTATCTAGCTCTTTTGTTAATTTACTAGTGACGACTCCGGCTGTCATACTTCCACTTACATTAAGCGCCGTACGCCCCATATCAATTAATGGCTCTACTGAAATTAATAAACCTGCTAGCGCTACTGGTAAATTCATAGAAGATAATACAAGTAAAGCCGCAAATGTCGCTCCTCCGCCAACGCCTGCTACGCCAAACGAACTAATTGCTACAATGGCAATCAACGTGAAAATAAATGAAGGCGTTAAGGGATCAATACCTACCGTTGGTGCAATCATAACGGCTAACATAGCTGGATATATTCCAGCGCATCCATTTTGACCAATTGTAAGACCAAATGAACCTGCGAAATTTGCAATTCCTTCTGGAACCCCTAACTGTCTTGTTTGTGTATTAACATTCAAAGGTAATGCTCCAGCACTTGTACGGGAAGTAAAGGCAAAAGCCAATACAGGAAATACTTTCTTAACATATGTGATCGGATTTACACCGATGATTGTTAGAATAACTAAGTGAACAATAAACATAGCTGCCAATGCGACATAGGATGCTACAACAAATTTTCCAAGTTTAACAATTGCATCAATATCACTCGTTGCTACTGTTTTGGTCATAATTGCAAGTACCCCATAAGGAGTTAAACGAAGAATTAGCGTCACTACACGCATTACGATTGCATAAAGCGTATCAATAATTTTTGAAAATAACGCCGCTTCCTCAGCTTTTTTACGCTTCACGCCTAAATACGCAATTCCAACAAATGCCGCAAAGATGACAACGCCAATCGTGGAAGTTGAACGTGCGCCTGTTAAATCAAGAAACGGGTTAGCAGGTAATAATTCTACTACTTGCTGCGGGATTGTTTTTGCTTCTAAACTAGATAAATTGTTTTCTAAGTCCTCTCCGCGCTGAAGTTCCGCTTCCCCTTTTGTGATTTGGACAGATTCTAAATTAAAGCTCGTTGTTGTAAAAATACCAATTGCAGCTGCTATCGCTGTTGTGACAAGCAAAATCCCAATAATTAAACTACTAATCTTTCCAATATTGCTCGTCAATTTTAAGCGAGTGAATGCCGCTACAATCGATACAAATACAAGCGGCATAACAATCATTTGAAGAAACTTAACATATCCGCTTCCTACAATGCTAAACCAATCGGCGGTCGTCATCGTTACTTCATGAGTCGGACCATACACCCACTGAAGAGCAAAGCCAAAAATAATCCCTAGTCCAAGCGCTGTAAACACACGCTTTGAAAATGATACATGTTTTTTCTGCATCATAAATAGCCCCGCAAGCAATGCGAGCATAATGAAGATGTTTAGAATGACTAATAAGTTATTCATAGATGTTCCCCCTGTAATTTTTCCATAAATTATGTCTCTATTACTTATAATATAACAATACCAATAAGTCAACTAGGTTTTATGTTTTTTCCTAAAGACAGTTTTTTTGAATAATTTTGATAAAGCAAAAAAGCTAAGGATTTTCCTTAGCTTTCTATTTTACGCTTGTATGTACTTCAGTGGTCTTTTGCTCCGTTACCAGAGATGGTCCTTCTTTCATCACACCGGATGTACTACGATTCATATATAGGATTACATTTCATATAATTCATTTAGCCATTTTACAAACAAATGTCTCGGTAATTCTAGTTCGTGAAGCTCGACATATTGAATATCAGATAGCGTCGTCCCTCTAGCCATATAAAAGTACCACTGCCAGCCAATATCTTTAGCAATGGCATAGGATTTAGCTAGATCTTGTCTATTATCTGTCTGCTGCATATCATTCATCCACTGCGTTTCATCCGCTTCATACTCATAATAATGGAGAGTATATTTATCACACCAATACGCAAGGTCTTGATGGGAAAACGGATTTTCCCCGTCACATACTTGAAGCAATAGCATTCTTAAATTTTCCGGTGTATACGGTAATATAATTTTTTGATCTGCACGTCTCATTTTGCTACCTTCCTGACATGTTCGTTTCTTTTATTACATCATGTACGGCTGCGTTTAGCAATAAGAAATGGATGACGTTTTCATTACTTTTCGTTTACAACATTTCATTTGCTTGCAAAACCGCCGTATCTTCGACATACAGAGGCAGTCGGATTTTAACAATCGTCCCTTTGTTCTGTTCACTCTCAATCTGCAGGGTACCGTGATGATCATGAATAATTTTGGAGCTGATTGTTAATCCAAGCCCCATTCCTTTTTCTTTTAAAGTAAAAAACGGTTCTCCTATATGTTCTAGACGGTCTTTAGAAATTCCTACTCCTTCATCTCTAACTTCTATAAAAATATGGTTATCCTGCGCTGTTTTGATTGTAATGTAAATATTTCCAGGCCCATCCATGGCTTCAATTGCGTTTTTAAAAACATTAAGTAATACTTGAATAAGGTGATTTTTATTTCCATACACACTAGCGTTATTTGTTTGTTCATCGTATAAGAAGTCAATGTTTTTCAATAAAGCTTCATGGGAAGTTAAACTCATTACATACTTAACCGCTTCTGTAAGAGAAAACACGCGAAAATGTTCACTTTCAGGTTTTGACAAAAGGAGCATTTCACTGACAATACCATTAATTCGTTCCAGCTCATCAAGCATGATGTTAGCATACCCTATTGCGGATCGGTCTGTTTCTTTCATGAGCTGAACAAACCCTTTAATACTCGTAAGCGGATTTCTAATTTCATGAGCAATTCCAGCAGCTAATTCGCCTACTACAGAAAGCTTTTCCTTTTTTATCAGAAGCGCTTCTGCAAGCTTTTGCTGAGTAATATCTCGTCCAATCGTGATAAGAGCTTTTCTTGAGCCATCATCAAAAAACACAGGTATTTTAATAACATCAAATGTTTTGACCTCGCCGTTTGGTATTTCAAATGCTTCTTCCGTGCGTACCTTTTCCTTTTTTCTCCAAGCTTCTTCATCCGATGAAATACAGTGTAAGAAAGCCGCTTGAAAGAAAGGCACAAGCTCCCCAAGTTCTGCATCGGTTTTACCCCTGTAATCAATACCCTTTAAATGATAAAGTTCTCTTCCAAAATCATTCACCGCCACCCATTTGCCAGCTCCATCTTTAAAACAAATAAAATCTGGCATTGAATTTATTAATGTAGCAAGCTGATACTGTTCATCAGACACCTGGGTATGAACCGAACGCTTATGAAGTAAATAAAACGTGCCAGCCGTTACGCCCACTAGTAAACTATCTTTTATCAAACTGCTAAGAGCATATGCTCCTTTAAAAAATGCCATTGTTTGAAAGACGATGTACGCCCCTACAAGCAGAAGACCCGCTACCGCCGCTGCTTTTCGTACACCCTCCCTATTTTTTATCAATATTTCCCACCAGCCTTTGTTTTTTACGTGAATACTCTCTATGTCTCATCAATTAAGTTCTGAACATTCTTCTTGCTTTTAAACTAGTTTACCTTATTTTTTTATTCTTATCTAATACCTTTTTTTATTACTTTTGACACAGTTTCTTTTATCCTCTTTATTTGTTTCCGCATTTTCATTTTATTTGAATTATTTTCTCTATCAAAATAGGAATTTAGATACGGAATACCCTGGAACATTTAGGTAATAATACTCTTTTTTGTATTTTCTTAATATTGTAAATTCGAGTAGTACCAACTACATCGATAAATTTAGGGGGATTTTAATGAAAAAAACCGTGATTTCTTTGGCTGTAGCAACAAGTTTGACTTTATCTTTTACAAGTGTACAAGCTTCTACTTCTGCAAATACTTCTCACCATCAAAGTTCTGAACAAAAAGTATTAAAAAAAATCAATGCTGAGAAAATTTATCAAGACATTGCGTATCTCTCAAAAAAACCTCGTGTGGCAGGAACTGAAGCTGAACGCGAAGCTGCTACATTTGTTCAAAAGCGTTTGTCTAAACTAGGCTATGAGAGCGCAGTAGAGCCTTTTACCTTTACCGGTTACACACCAGCAGCTAGTTTTTCACTAAGCGTAAACGGTACGAGCTACTCTCCAACAACTTTTACTTATAGCACCAATGGAAATGTCACCGCTGAAATTGTAGATGGAGGACTGGGTACAAAAGATAATTTAGCAAACAAAGATGTGACAGGTAAAATTGTATTAGTTCAGCGAGGCACTATTACTTTTGGTGAAAAAGTATTAAATGCTGCTGAAAAAGGGGCTGCAGCCGTCATTATTTTTAATAATACAGACGGTGAGCTAAACGGAACGCTTGGCGGCGCTAATGATAACTACATTCCGTCTCTTGCTGTTACCAAAGAAGAAGGTGAAAAGATTCTTACTTCTATTCAAAAAGGCGAAAAGCCTTCAGGTACAGTAAAAATTGAAGGAGCTGTCGTAAGTGAGCGAACATCTTATAATGTAACCGCTACTAAACCTTCTACTTTTAAGAAAAAAGGAACAAATGATATTATTGTAGTAGGTGCTCATCATGATTCTGTGGCCGGAGCGCCTGGGGCAAACGACGATGCTTCTGGAACAGCAATGGTGCTTGAATTAGCTCGCGTATTTAAAACTCTTCCTACTGATACAGAACTGCGATTTGTTACATTCGGAGCTGAAGAAGTAGGCTTACTAGGATCCGAGCATTATGTTAGTGAGCTATCTGAAGATGAGAAAAATCGTATTGTTGGAATGTTTAATTTAGACATGGTAGGAAGTCGAGATGCGGGAGATTTGGTGATGAATACAGCTGATGGAACACCAAATCTTGTCACAGAATTAGCTCAAGCTTCAAGTACAAGATTAAATGGATCACCTACGCCATTTCAAGCTGGCGGCCGCAGTGATCACGTTCCTTTTGCAGAGGCAGGAATACCGGCTGCTCTATTTATTCACAGTCCGTCTGAACCTTGGTATCATACGCCTGAAGATACCCTTGATAAAATAAGCAAAGAAAAACTTCAAGATGTGGCTGAGATTGTTGGAACAGCTATTTACGATCGTTCCAGTCCCGACCAACAAGGTTCTTCAGTTAAAAAGAAAGCAACATTTAAAGCTCCTCACCTTTATCACGAGCAAGATGTTAAATAAGAATCTATCCCTGTTATTCATACATGGTCAAAAAAAGAGATGTTTATGCATCTCTTTTTTTGATAAGCAGATTTCTCAAGGTTTTAAATCCATTATGCTAAAATTGTTATAGAGGAACCTCACTTATTGCTTACATAAAAATTTTGAACAAAAGAGGTGTATTTTTTGGATTTTACGGTAGACCATTCAATTCTTTTATTATCTATTCTCCTTGTCATAGGGGTACTTACTGCAAAGTTCTCTACTCGCCTTGGAGTCCCTTCGCTCGTACTCTTTATTATTGTAGGAATGGTTGTTAGCCACTACATCTACTTTGACAATGCTCTTTTAACACAAGGATTCGGAATATTAGCACTTATCATTATTCTTTTTGATGGGGGTGTGCAGACAAAATGGAAAGATGTTAAACGCGTTGTTCGCCCTTCCGTTTCATTAGCTACTTTCGGAGTCCTCATTACGACAGTTTTAACGGGTGTACTTGCCAAATATATTTTAGGTGTTACTTGGCTTGAAGGCTTTTTATTTGGGGCAATCGTTGGCTCTACAGATGCTGCGGCCGTGTTTTCTGTACTAGGGACACAGAATATCCGCCAAAAATTAAACTCCACGCTAGAAGCAGAATCTGGTTCCAATGATCCGATGGCCATCTTCTTAACCGTTTCTATTATTGAATTAATTCAACATCCGGACTCTCCTATCCTCTCATTAATCCTTAATTTCTTTTGGCAAATGGGAATCGGGCTGGTACTTGGTTTAGTACTTGGAAAAGCATCCGTTTGGATTATTAATCGAATTAATTTGGATTCTTCAGGTCTTTACCCTGTGCTTACATTGTCATTGGCCGCCTTAACCTATGGAATTTCCACATTTGTAGAAGCAAGCGGTCTACTTGCTGTATATGTAATGGCAGTGGTAGTAGGAAATGCAGATCTAACTTATCGTCATACAATTGTCCGCTTTAACGAAGGTTTTGCATGGATGATGCAAATTTTAATGTTTATTTTACTCGGCCTTCTTGTCTTTCCTAATCAACTGCTAGATATCATTTGGCAGGGTATACTGTTATCTCTTTTACTTATGTTTGTCGCTCGTCCGCTCGGCGTATTTCTTTCGATGATGTTTGCTAAATACTCATCCAAAGAAAAACTGTTTATTTCTTGGGCCGGTTTAAAAGGAGCTGTTCCAATTGTATTAGCCACTTATCCTATGATGGCAGGTTTGGAGAACAGCACGCTCATTTTTAACGTCGTTTTCTTTGTTGTCTTAACTTCCGCTCTTCTTCAAGGAGCAACAATCGCTCCTTTAGCCAAATTTCTAAACCTTTCTCAAGGTGAAAAAGAGAGGGTTCCTCACAGTCTCGAGCTTGTTTCGATGGGCAAAACCAAAAATGAAATGATTGAGTTGAAGCTCGTGGAACATGCAGATATATCAGGAAAATCGCTTGAAGAACTTCACCTCCCTGAAGACATTTTAGTGACTGCTGTTATTCGAAATGATAAACTACTTACACCTAGAGGAAATACACAAATTTTTGCAGGTGATACATTATATATTCTTATTTCGAAGAAAAAACGGGATAAAGTAAAAGCATTTTTCCAAAAAAATACGTCTGACGGGGACGAAAGAGAAGGAAAAACCAGTTAAAAAATTGGTTAAAGCCTTTACTAGAAAAACAGCACCCGATTATTGAACGGAGTGCTGTTTTTGCTGTTGCATCAAATAAAGAGATTTATAATTAGGGTGATGTTTTAAAAGTTCTGAGACCGTTACAAATTTATACCCCTCTTCCTTTAACTTCGGTAAAATTTGTTTTAATGCTTCAATGGTTTGGGTTCGATCTCCTCCAGTATCATGAAACAATACAATATCTCCTGACCTGGCATGGTTAAGCACTTGACTTACAATTTTACCTACGCCTGGATTTCTCCAATCAAATGTATCTTGATGCCAAGACCAAAGAATAATGGTATACTGCTGATTTTTAGCAGCTTTTACTACCCGATCGTCATAATAGCCAGTAGGTGGACGAAACAGGTAAGGTTTTATTCCTGTAATAGCTTGTATACGTTCATCCGCTTTTTCAATTTCTTGTTCAATTCTCTCTACTTCCTGGCCCCTTACTTTCAAATGGCTATATGTATGATTAGCAAGTTCATGACCTTCGCGAACTTCTCTTTGAGCAAGCTTGGGAAACGACGTTATTCGATCGCCGACTACAAAAAAAGTTGCTTTGGCACCGTACTTTTGCAATAAATTTAAAATGGTCGGCGTATATTTAGGATCTGGTCCATCATCAAATGTAAGCGCAATCAACTTTTCATCTTTCATGGGAACTTCCCACACGATATCTCCTTTTTTTTCATAATAAAATCTGCTCTTCTTTGCAGCGTCCGCCTGAATACCATAGAAATTAATGGAAACAATAATGATAATTGACAAGCACCATTTCACTCAATGACCTCCTTTTTTGTCTAGGTGTGATTCATGCGTATTGTCAATAAACGCTTTAATACCAACTGCAAATAATCGTTCATCACCCAAACACACGCGCTGTTGACGGCGATTAACTGCAGAAGTTGATTTACGGTTTTTCATAGTCTTCTCTCCATTACTAATTGATTGTGTTTTTAGCTTTACCAAAAAGTCAAAAATAAACCTACGGGTTCTAACATGGCGAAAACATTTTTATATAGTAACTACACGCTGTCTAGCGTTTTGAATAGGAGATATATACATGCGAAAATTTTATTTAGCGCTTCTGTTAATGATAAGCGCAACCATAGTTATACTGCCTTCTGTTAAAGCAGTCAGTGAAAGCAATGAAAAACATGAGCAGCTCACCGTAAGCGAACAAGGATATTCTCTTTCATTGCCCAATGAATATACGCTTCAAAAAGAAGAGGATGGAAAAGATATTCTTTTTTCAACCAAGACTCCCTATACGTGGATGCGAATTGAAGTCCTTTCCGGGAAAGAAAGTACAAGCAAATCATATCTAGATCGTTCAAAAGAATTGTTTGATGACCAGTTTGGAAAATCGTTAAAAATTTCTTCTACATCCCTATTTATTCAACCCGTTGTATTTGCATCTATATCCGGGAGTAAAAAAGAAACGGCAAAGCTATATGTACTAAGAGAAACAAAGGGGCACCCTCCTTTAAAAATCACAATGGTTACAGCTAAAAATTCTGATGATGAAAAAAAGTTAATTTCAATTGTTAACTCAGTAAAAACGCATGAATGAAAATAGATAAGGAAGCCAGCTATGAAAAAAAAGATATTTCTTGTTTGCTTTATATGTTTGATGAGTGGCTGCTCAACTGCTTTTCGTGAAGAGCTTATTAACACACAGGAAGAAATTCCAAAAGAACGCTTGCCACAGCAAGAATTCACCTATCCTTACAAAGGAAGCAGTAGAACAGATGTGGGTTATCTTAAAAGAAGCATTAATCAAAACTATACGCTTTACGTACTAGAAGGATACGAGTTTACAGAAGAAGAGCCCCGAAAAGATGTCATTTACAACAAAAAAAATGATGCTTTGTGGATGCGGATTGAAGTGTTTCCCTCAAATAAAAGTGTAGAGGAGCTCAATAAAGAAACAAAAGAAATTTTAAGAGCTGGCTTTTCAGAAGTGGCTTCCCTTGATACGCACCTCATTCACCATAACTTAGAGATAGAAGCTGCGTACAAAGCATCAGATGATAAAAGTAACGCATACGGTTTTCTCGTTCGAAAGCAAAATCAACACCCTACTTTCCGGTTAACGATCTTTGCTCCTAAATCTGAAAGAGATTTAACTCCGTTTTTAGAAATGGCGAGAACGCTTCAAAATGCATAAAACAGAGAAAAAGTCGGTTTACAAAGTGTGTAAACCGACTTTTTCTTTATTTCATATCTAATAGTTTAGTTTTTAAATCTTTTTCCATTTGATACAGCTCTGATTCTGCCTCGGTACGCTTCGTACGTCCTTCTTCTTGTATCTTTAGCACTTCTTCTAACGTGGTAATCAAATCGGACTGCGTTTTTTTCAATGTTTCGATATCGACAATCCCCGCCTCGTTTTCACGAGCTACTTCAATCGTATTCTGCTTGAGCAGCTCTGAATTTTTAGTAAGCAAGTCGTTTGTTGTCTTAGATACTTGCTTTTGGGCTTCCATTGCTTTCTTTTGGCGTAATAAAGTGGTTGCGATTACTACTTGATTTTTCCAAAGTGGAATAGCTGTTAAAATAGAGCTTTGAATTTTTTCCACAAGGGTCTGATTGACTTCTTGAATTAATCGAATCTGCGGTGCACTTTGAATGGCAATTTGACGGCTCAGTTTTAAATCATGCACTCGTTTTTCTAGCCTATTGATAAATTGATTTAAATCATTGACCTCCTGAGCCATCAAGTAGTCATTTTTTTGAGATGCTGTTTGCTGAAGCTGGGGCAGCGTTTCATTCTGCAGCGCCACTAACTTGTATTCTGCCGCTGCAATGTAGACGTTAAGCGCCTCGTAAAACTGTTTATTTTTATCATATAAGCTATCTAGCATCGTAATGTCTCGATACAGCATTTGTTTTGAGCGCTCTAACTTATCTGCAATTTTATCAATTTCAACATTAATGCTTTGATATTTTGTTAATAAATTTTGAATAGGCCTAGAGACTCCTGAAAATAATCGACCGATGACTCCTTTTTTCTTTGCAGAAAAATCATCGGGATTCACTTGGCGAATCTTACTCATTAAATCTCCTATAACGTCTCCTACTGGTCCCGTATCTTTCGTTTGAACATGCTGTAGTACAGATTGAGAAAACTGAGATAGTTCTGACTGAGCTGCTACCCCGTACTGTAAGATAGCCTGCTGATTTTTATAATCAATTTGATTTGCGATTTTCTGTGCTTTTTCCTGATATTCCGGTGTCAAATCATCGTATGTGTTTCTTTTTGCAGCGCGAGAGTCCGATTGTACCTGCGGGGTAGGCGACGCAAAAGGATCATCAAGCAGCGCATCTAACGATTGATTTTGATTATATTCTTTCATCATAAAATCCCATCCTTTGCATTTACGTTACTTTGTGCGATTAGTAGCTGTCGGTATATACGGCTGCTCCTCTTCAAATGCTTGTTTTAGCACTTTAAGCTCTACATCTAACGTCAGCTTATCTTGTGAAAGAGCACTTGTTAATAAATGCTCATACTTCCCTGATAACCCGCGCAGCATGTCTTCCGCTTCATGAAGACTTTCTTTTACTTCTATGCTTTTCGTTGGTTTTGATAATAAAAACATATACCTTTCAATGACGGTAACCGTTGATTGTAAGTAGTTCGTAAAAAAGGGCTGAACATCTTTATATCGTGCGGGCTCTTTTTCTACCATTTCAATGATGCTTTTACCTACTTTGTATAGTTTAGAAAGTTCTGTCCACATATGAACAGACCGAATTTTAAAACGATAGCTTCCAATGGTTCTTAATTGCTTTTTTGCCTCTTTTACTTGATGACGAACGTATGCAATTTCTTCTCTATACGGATTTTGATAATGACGTCGAGCACTGCTCATAATAAAAAACAGGCTCGTCACGACCATTACTCCTATACTAATGCCAAAGGATTGAATCATCGTGGTACTAAATCCAAAATAGCTGACCGGAACGGCTACTGCTCCTGTTACCCAAATGGCAAGAATCTTTTTTATGATTCGAACGACTTTCATCGCTTTCACTCCTATCTCAAATGTGACCGAACTTTTAAACGTATACATATTATACCATTGTCTTCCCGTCTCTTAAAACGATTACTGTTATAATTTATATACGGATAAAACCTTTAAAGGTTTCATAAAACAAAAAAACAGGCAGCTATTAAAAGCTGCCTGTTTTTTATTGATCTTCGCGCTTGTTGTAATCATACTTCGAACGTTCAATTGGTTTGAACCCTTCTGGTGTATGAAAGCGGAGTAAATCTCCGTAAACAAGTTTATCTGATAGTTCTAGCTTTTTCTTAACTAGTTCATCATACTTATCATACTGTTTCGCTTCCTTATCTGAAAGCTGCTTGCCCGTTGCGTTGTCATACACTTTCTGATCAACTTTTGTTACCTTAGGTGTAACAAAGTCACCGTTACGGAAAGGTACAACTTGCTGATGTTCTTTTGATAATAAGTCTGTACCAAAGTCAATATAGTCTTTTGTATCAAGACCTAATAAATGCATCACTGTTGGACGAACATCTACGTCTCCGCCATACGTATGATTTACGCCGCCTTTAAGGCCTGGTGAAGTAATAAATAATGGTACGCGCTGCAGTTGAGCTTGTTCAAAATCATTGATGTTTTTACCCATTACTTTGCCCATTGCACGCTTATGGTTTTCAGAAATACCGTAGTGGTCACCGTACATCACGACCATCGTATTGTCTGCTAAACCAGAGGCCTGTAGATCCTCAAAGAATTGCTTGATTGATTCATCTAAATAACGAGCCGTTTGGAAGTATTGGTCAACTGACTTATCTCCCGTATTGTGAGGTCCAATCGTTTGGTCTTCCTTATCTAGCGGATAAGGGAAGTGGTTTGATAACGTAATGAACTTCGCGCTAAATGGCTGCTTTAAGCCTTTTAGGTACGGCATTGATTCTTTAAAGAATGGTTTATCTTTTAAACCATAGTTCAGCGTATCTTCGTCTGACATATTGTAATAAGCTGAATCAAAGAATTTTTCTACACCCATTGATTTATACATTTCATCACGGTTCCAGAACGATTTTCCATTTCCGTGGAACACAGATGTTGTATAGCCTTGCTGATCTAGAATACCAGATAGCGACTGATAGGTGTTATTTGCTTTTGTTGTAAATACAGAACCTTGAGGTAAGCCGAATAATGAGTTCTCCATCATGAATTCAGCATCTGACGTTTTACCTTGCCCTGTTTGATGGAAGAAGTTATCGAAATACATTGTGTTCTGATCTTTTAATAGTGAATTTAAGAATGGCGTTACTTCTTCACCATTTAACTTATAACCAATCATAAATGACTGAAGTGACTCTAATGAAATATAGATGACGTTTTTGCCTTTTGCTTGACCGAAATATTCTTTGTTCGGCTCAGCATATGTTGCTTTTGCATAGTTCTCTACCTCAGCCACATCACTGCTATCTGCTAACGCGCGCTGTGCTGAAGATTTCGAGCTCTGGATGATGTCATAGATCGTATAGTTATACGTTCCTAAATATTTTACTAAATAGTTGCGGTCAAATGTTCTTGTTAATAGTTGAGGACGATCCATTTCCGCTAGTGCGATGTTGGCACTTAAGAATAAAATCCCTGATAAAAATACACCTGTCACAGTACGTCGACTAATTGTTGCTGGTAAGTCAACTTTTTTCCATAGTACTAAAACTAAAAGAATAAAGAAATCTGTGAAGTATAAAATATCAGTTGGGCTAATTAAAGCCATGGCACTGCCGCCTAATTGACCAAAGTTGTTTGACTGAGTCAATACAGGAACAGTAATAAAATCATTAAAGAAGCGATAGTATACTACATTTGCGTACAGGATGAATGAAAGTAAAAAATTCATTCCAAGCAGTGCTCGTACTTTTCCGCGCCCTTTAAATAGTAATGCAATGGCAAAAAAGAAAATTGCCGAACCAATTGGGTTTATGAAAAGTAAGAACTTTTGCATAAAATTATCTAACCCTAAGTTAAATTCGATACGATAAACGGTATACGTTTTAATCCAGAACAACAAAACTGCAATTAGAAATAACGGCAGCTGTTTCGAAAAAATATTTTTACCGTTTGTCATGAGCTGTTTCATATTCCCACCTCTGTCTCTATTGAAATTTAAGCTCACTTTTATTTTTATAGTAAATGTAAAAAGAAATCTCTCTTACAAAAAATGTAAGAGAGCTAATCTGTTCTTTCACATTTTAACTCTTTAAAAAAAATTGTCAACACCGCTACGTATAATTTTCACCAAACGTGAGAAAATAACTACTTTCTTATTCCCAGCTCTATCGGCTTTCAAACACAAATGTTTTCTGTGCTTTTTTCTTCTCACTATTTAATACGGACAACTTCTCTTTAAGTTTCACTATTTTATATTTATTTTTTATTTTGTCCACTATACATATAAATTTAACACTTGCCTTAGTTTTCCTTCTCCTTTACAAGAGAATGCATAAAAGCACTTGTGAATATTTGTTATATCAATACCTCTTATTTTCTTTTCTTTCTACAGTAAACCACATATTTTGAGTTATTTCTTTCTTTAAATTTGAAAAAAATGTGTCAGTTTGCATCGAAAATTTTTATTTTTTTACCTTTTTGTTTATAATATAAATTATAAATATTATTTGAAATTTCAGATCTCTTTAACATCTGATCTAGAAAGTGCATTTTTATATAAAATTGGAATTAGTACGGGCTATGCATGCTTGTATACCTAGAAGTTTAAACGTCTTACATTTTTATAAAGGAGAAAAAATGAAAGAATGTATTGTTTTCATTACAAATATTATTAATGTATTGCACGACGGATTAATTTATATTTTTTATTTACTAGGATTTTCTCTTTCAGATAAAGAACTTCACTTCTGGATTATTGGTATTATTGGACTGCTCACGTTTTTAAGCGTTTATATGATCTTTAAATTATTGTCAAAGTGGAAATTTAGTATTACAGCTATTTCTTTTATCTATACCCTTACCGTTATGCTTGTCTTAGTTTTTGCCATTGAAATTCAGCAAGGAATTACCACCCGGGGCAATATGGAATTTGATGATGCCATAGCAGGTTTATGGGGGTTTTTAGTCTTTTTTAGTATTTATATCGCCTTTGCTTCTTTTTTTCTTTTATCCAAGAAGTTATTGTCTTCGAATAAGGAGAAAAAAATAAAAACCGAGGCCCCTACTCGGAGCCAAAGGCACGTGAATTAATTTCGTTTGAGTTTCAAAACGACTTGATGAATTCGTATTCGATTATATCGTTGAACCAAAATAAACGGTACGTTTGCAACAATCGCATAAATAACCATCCAAACACCTATAGAAGGAGAGTTCCATATAAAAAAAAGAATAGAAGGAAGTATGCTGATCCAATGAGTTAACTCTGCTCGATTTGTTTCAATTAAAAAAAGCTGTGCATATTCCTTCGTTCTACTCTCCCATTTCTTTTTATAAAACCCTCGTTTAAATAGCTTTCCTCCATCAGGAAGCCACGTTTTCCATCGGTGTACCCCGAATTTTTTATATATCCCAACTGTTTCCCAGGTTTGAACCTTAAACAGCGCAAGGTCCTTCTTTAAATAAAAGGGAGAAATTTTTGTGCATCTGTAGGCGATCAACATGTGAATCACAAACCATGCCATGATATTAATTAAGAGCTGAGCACCTGTCATTTTATCACTTTCTTCTTTTTTTCTTCTTCTATAGATATGCTGCGTTCTTTCCATTTAACTTGCTTTCTCACTGCTGTTTGGATGAAAGACCATACGAATAGACCCAGAAAAAACAGCACATGAATAGGAAATAAGCACAAAGAAAAAAAAGTAAACGAACCTATTTTTCTTAAGCTATTAAATAAGAGACTTACATAGCAAACATAGCTGCTAATTGCCAAGCCTGCATGTTGATTCCATAGAGTAGGTAAAAAAAGGACATAATTAATCATGCTAGTAAGCCACAAACTTACTAGAAATAAATAAATGGCTTCCGTTTTCCCCGCACCTGAAGCGAAACTTTTACTCCACCCTCTTATAAGGCTTTTCATACCATTTGGATACATGCGCATGGAAAGAGCTCCCTGTCCACTCATACACGTAATAAATTCACCTTGATTGTTCATTTTCTCAACCAGCGCCATATTTTCAACCACTTCTTTTTTTATCCCTTCGTGGCCTCCGCTTTGAAAGTAGGAGGCTGCGCTGCAAAGCAAGCACTGCCCGAAACCGACAGAAGGACTTTTCCAATTTTTAAAGGGGTGAAACGCGCCAATCGATGCAAACGTAACATAGTGAAATAAAGCAGAAAACATTTCATAAGGCCTCTTAACAAGATGATAAGGATGAACCGACAGCACGCCCCCTTGCTGTTGATAATAGAAAAATACTTTTTCAATTCCGTCTTTCTCTACTGTAATATCAGCATCTAAAAACAAAAGCACCGAGCCTTTTGCTTCTCGTGCTCCATTCCAGCATGCCCATGACTTTCCTAGCCACCCAGCTGGAAGTGCGCCAGAGTGCACTACTTTTACGCCAAATGCTTTGGCTACCCTCTCAGTATTATCTGTTGAGTTGTCATCTACAACAATCACTTCAAAGTCAGCGTTCCGTAACTGGAGTGACTGCAATAAAAAGGTAAGGTTTCTTTCTTCATTTCTAGCTGGAATAATAATGGACAAACATGACATATCGTTTCTTACTATTTTTACACGTTTAAATGTAGGGATAGTGATGACAAGCGTACCTGTCAAGACAAGAGCAACCAGTAAAAAAGACATCCTTTTCTCCTTTCCTTCACGTATGAAAATTAGCGAACTGGACAAAATAAAAAGTTGTAGACCTATTTTTATTTTGCGTGAAGTCATTTTATACACATTGTTGACAACTCGCTTTTGTTTTATAAGGAGGAAAAAGATGAAAAAGAAAGTAATTGTTGTAGGCGCAGGTTTAGGTGGTCTGTCAGCTGCTATTCGTCTGTCAGCTGATGGATATGATGTAACAGTCGTTGAAAAAAGCGAGCGAATTGGCGGTAAGTTAAATATTCGCAGCGGCAAAGGGTTTTCTTTCGATACGGGACCTTCTATTTTAACAATGCCTTGGGTGCTAGAGCAGCTGTTTGACAGTGCAGGCCGCAATATCCACGACTACTTGACAATAGAACGAATTGAGCCTCAGTGGAGAACTTTTTTCCAAGATGGAACACAAATTGATTTGACCAGTGACCTTCCTCGCATGCTTCAGCAGCTTCAAGAACTTGCTCCAGAAGACATTGAAGGTTTTTTTGACTATTTATCTTATGCAAATAAAATGTACGAATCGAACTTAAAAAGTTTTTATAAAAAAAGTTTATCTGGACTGCACGATTTACGAACGATGCACACGGTAAAAGAACTGCTTCAAATGGATCCAATGAGATCTATGGATGCTACTACACGCAAATATTTTTCAAACAAACATTTGCGTCAATTGTTTAATTTTTTAATTATGTACATCGGCTCTTCTCCTTATCATGCACCGGCTGTATTAACACAGCTTGCTCACGTTCAGCTAGGATTAGGTATTTATTACGTAAAAGGCGGAATGTACAAAATTGCTGAAGCGATGGATAAGCTCCTTCAAGAACTTGGCGTCACTGTACATCTAAATACGCCGGTAAAAGAAATCACAACAAGCGGAGCAAAGGCAACTGGAATTACACTAGAAAATGGCGAGAATCTATCAGCAGATATTGTGGTATCTAATCTAGAAGCAATTCCAACTTACCGCTATTTATTAAAAAATCATGCGCAAGCAGCTAAACAAACTCAGCAGCTTGCAAAATTTGAACCTACTGTTTCTGGCCTTGTTCTTTTATTAGGGGTTAACAAACAGTACAAGCAGCTTCAACATCATAATTTCTTCTTCTCAAAGGATCAGAAAGAAGAGTTTGATACAATCTTTAACAAAGGTCAAGTAGCCATGGATCCGACAATTTACATTGGCGTATCGTCTAAATCAGACCCTACGCAAGCTCCTGAAGGAAAAGAAAACCTGTTCGTTCTTACTCATGTACCTCCTTTAAAAGAAGGCGACGACTGGGCTGCATTAAAAGACCGCTACCGTGATGTCGTATTGAAAAAGCTTGAGGCAATGGGATTAGAAGACTTACGTTCAAGCATTGAGTTTGAATATACGTTTACTCCCAATGATATCCAAGAGCTTTACGGTGCTAACGGCGGGTCCATTTATGGCGTAGCAACTGATCGTAAGAAAAATGGAGGTTTTAAAATTCCGGCAAGAAGTCAGCTTCTTTCTAACCTTTATTTTGTGGGCGGCTCTACACACCCTGGAGGCGGCGTGCCAATGGTGACATTATCAGGTCAGCTTACAGCGGACGCAATTAATGAAGATTTTCAGATTCCTCGTATGCAAAAAGATATTGGATAATGAAAAAGTGCAGGAAATTCCTGCACTTTTTTTAAAAGTTCATTTTTGACTGTCCACCGTCTACGTTTAACGTCGCACCCACTATCCATGAAGCTTGAGACGATGCTAAAAAAACAACGGCGTTTGCCACTTCTTCCGGCTCTCCAAAGCGCCCTGCTGGTATTTCATTTTCAACAAACTGCTTAATCTTTTCCGGATTTTCATCCATTCTTTTTTTCCAATTACCCGTTTCATGCAAAATGCTTCCCGGCGCTACTCCATTTACACGAATTCCTTTAGAAATCATTTCATCTGCAAACGACTTTGTAAAGCTGATAAGCGCTGCTTTGGCGTTATTGTACGTGACTTTCCCTCCACTTTCCCTTCCGAAAATAGACGTAACATTAACGATTGCCGCATCTTTTGTCATATGCGCCGCTGCTAGCTTGCTCAAGTGGACAGCTGAAAAGTAGTTAAGCTCCATCGCTTCTTTGAAAAGGGATAAATCTGTTTCCATCGCAGTGCTTCCATTACTTCCTCCAGCGTTATTAATTAAAATATCAATGCTTCCGAAGTCGCTAATGAACTTCTCAATTAATGCAACTCTGTCTGATTCGTTTGTTAGGTCTGCTGTATATGTACGCACGTTTTCTAATTCTGACTGTGCATCCTGTAACGCTTCCTCTCCTCTTGCCGCAATTCCAACATTTGCTCCTTCTTGAATAAACAAAGCAGCAATAGCCTTCCCAATTCCTTTTGACCCGCCGGTAATAAGTACATTTTTACTTTGCAACTGTAAATCCACACGTATCCCTCCACGTTAAATGATAATTACTATACTTTCTATCATAGCTCACTGCATGTCAAAATTAAAATCATATACTGTTTTACCTTTTTATTCCTTTTAAATCGCTGCGTTTTATGGATACATTCTTTGAATTTATTGTCAGAACTCTTAGCAAAAACAAGCCACGGCGTGATATAATGCTTTTTGGTGTAAATGTTTTCAAATTGGGGGTTTTTTAATGCAACAAACGTTTTCAACATCTCAAAAAGTTAAGCAGTTCGTTTTTATTTTATTTCCGATATTGGTCACCCAGTTTGGAATGTTTTCAATGACTTTTTTTGATACGATGATGTCAGGAAGGGTAAGTGCAGATGACTTGGCAGGGGTAGCAATTGGTTCAAGCTTATGGGTACCTGTTTTTACAGGGCTAAGCGGGATTTTAATGTCTATTACGCCAATTGTTGCACAGCTTGTCGGAGCTAATCAAAAGAAAAAGGTTCCGTTCTCCGTCATTCAAGGGCTTTATGTGTCCATTTTAATGGCCGTTGTTATTATTTTAATCGGTTTTTTTGTTGTTGATCCTATTTTAAAAGGGATGAATTTAGAAGCAAACGTAATGCGCATTGCCAAACAGTATTTAATTGCTTTATCTTTTGGTATTATTCCGCTTTTTATTTATACGGTTTTACGAAACTTTATTGATGCTTTAGGGCAAACTCGTACGTCTATGCTTATCACCATTTTAGGGCTTCCGGTTAATGTAGCTTTAAACTATGTATTAATCTTCGGTAAGCTGGGCTTCCCCCACTTGGGTGGAGTAGGCTCTGGTTATGCAACTGCCGTTACGTATTGGTGCATACTCATTGTATCCATTGTAATTATTCATAAAAAAGAACCTTTTTCTAACTTCGATTTATTTAAAAGATTTCACCGTATCTCTTTTTCTACTTGGAAAGAAATATTAAAAATTGGTTTACCTATCGGTTTTTCGGTCTTTTTCGAAACAAGTATTTTTTCAGCCGTCACGCTGTTTATGAGCTCGTATAATACCATTACAATCGCTTCTCACCAAGCAGCTATTAATTTTGCCTCATTTCTCTATATGATTCCGCTGAGTATTTCTATGGCTTTAACGATTGTTGTGGGATTTGAAGCGGGTGCTAAGCGTCATCAAGATGCAAGAAGCTATAGCAGGATCGGTGTAACTATCGCTGTTGGCATGGCTTTTGTTTGCGCAGGTCTTTTATTTACTCTTCGAGAATCAGTAGCTTCTTTGTATACAAAAGATGCAGATGTACTTGCATTAACTTCTCATTTTTTGATTTATGCAATTTTCTTTCAGCTTTCTGATGCTCTTCAAGCTCCTATTCAAGGCGCTCTGCGAGGATATAAGGATGTAAATGTTACCTTTTTAATGTCCTTGGTATCTTATTGGGTAATTGGTCTACCTTTAGGCATTGTTTTAGCAAAATACACCGATTTGCAGGCGTTTGGCTATTGGATTGGACTAATTGCGGGGCTTGCTGCAGGAGCAACAGGACTTGCGTATCGTTTGATAAAAATACAAAAAAAGCAGCTGCTAGAGGAGAATAAATCTTCTCGAACGGCTTAATCAAAAAAAGAACGTTCTCAAAAGAACGTTCTTTTTTAGTTTAAAGACGGATTGATATTCTTCCTTATACTAAAACTTCTTATTTATTTAAGGTACGCTCTAACTCTTGTAAAAGCTGTTCCGCACCTTTTTTACTTAACACAACGTTTCCATTCCCAAAGGTTAAGTTTTCACGCGTAATTTCCCCAGTTACTAAGCAAGCACCATACGGGCTATACTTTTGTAAAATAATAATATCTTCATCAACATATATTTCTACTGGATCACCTGTGTTGATATTTAAAATACGGCGCAATTCAATAGGAATTACTACGCGACCCAATTCATCTACTTTTCTTACAATTCCTGTAGACTTCATAAAATCCATTCCTTTCATAGTAAACAAATAATATCTTCTCGATACAAATCTAGTCAAATTCGTCAGAGTTGCTAAAACCAAAATGCTTCAATGATGGTCTGATAACGGTTTATAAGTTCTTAAAATATGGCAAATAACGCATTAAATAGATTTATATACACTTTGTATCATATCAATTCGTACACTATTTATGAATAGTGCATAATCTTTAAAATCGAATTCATCCATATATGTTAAAAGTGTGTATTTTATCCATAATATAACTATATATCCATCTTTTACACTACTTTGTACCCATTTTATAACTTTTATTCCGACATAAGACGACAAAATCAGCTATAGAAAAAACGTGTCTTTTCTAACTAAAGACACGTTCATTTGGACCCGAAGTTGTCACGAATAGCTTTTTGAATCATAGCTTCACACCGCTCCAGCTCTACTTTTAATTGTTTTTTATATAATTTAGCTTTCTCTTCTCCCTCATTTGTAAATGTATAATAAACCACTTCTTGAAGCTTCATTCCTTCTTTTTTACGCTTCACCTGTTTGAGGACACCGTCTTCAATCAAGTCATGAAGAGCTTTGTATACTTCAGAATGATTAGGTTTGAACCCAAAAGGTCGAAATTCATCTCTTAACACATCTAATAACCGAAGGCCATACAGACGCTCTTGTTCTGTCATAGTAATCATATATAATTTTAAGAAAGCACGTTGTTTTAATAGAAAACCACTGGATGTACGCTTTTCTCTCATCTCAACTTCCTCCTTCACATACTTGCTTTCATTCAGGATAATAGAAAGCTCTATACGTAATTATACTTTTTTTATTCTACATAATCCTTCTTTTTCACTCAAAATCTCTTTTTTTTCTCACATTTTTTCACTTATTTACGTGTTTTTCTCATTCTTTATAAGCAGGCATTGAATTTTCTTTTTTTCATATATATAGAAGGAATTTACGTGAATATAAGGAGGGGTTCCTTTGAGTAAAAAATATGAAGAGATTGATTGGGGTTCGATTCAGCATAAGGTAGAAGATATGCTTGGAAATCACTTTTGGAGCGATTTAAATCACATCTTGCCCAAGCGATTTCCAAACGTCGACTTATATGAAACCGATAAAGAAGGCATTATCGTCGTTGAGGTTCCTGGACTGCATTCAACTAACGACATTCAAATCAAGTTGGACGCAAATATATTAACAGTTGAAGGAAACGTTCCTTATGCTTATGAAGCATCTAAACAAAAGTTAAAGCTCAACGAACGCCATACAGGCATATTTTCTCGCACGGTCAAACTTCCTTTTCACTACACAGACGAACCAGTTCGCGCTAAGTACAAAAATGGATTATTGGAAATTCGACTGAATAAGATAGAAAATGATCAAACCATTGCCATACAATTTGAAGATGATTAACTGTACGTAACAAAAACCCTTCTGTTAGCAGAAGGGTTTTTGTTAGAGCGCTGAACTTAACACAATGTTTCCTTTTGGCGTCTTATTATTCGCATTCGGTTCTAAAGTAATCGCCATAACATCCCACTTTTCAGTCTGTTCTTTTTGGCTCATCGTATAGACCACTGTCCCGTTTCCATTTTTATCTGTTACAAAAGCACCTGCCGGATGAGGCTTATCACCTTTTATGAGCCACACCTGATAGACTTCATTCCCCTTTACGTTTTTCAAGTTATTCGCTTGAATGACCACATTTAAATTTCCACCTTTTTTCGTAAGAGATGCTGTTGCTTCGCCAGAAACGTTCGGCTCTGCCTGCAGCTTCATTGTTTTTTCAGATGTAAGAGGTTCGTTTTGAGGAGCAACCGAAACATTTGGTTCTTGTTTGCCTTTGTCTTCATCTTTCAACAGAAAGTAGCTGTTTCCTGCAAGGGATAAAAGAAGTGCCGCAGCTAATCCAATAATGATGGATTTTTTATTTGATTTCTTAGACTCAGCATGTTGTTTTTCATTTTTTAAAGCTATTGGTTCTCTCTTTGTCTCCCCTTGATCTTCTTCGAATACATTCGCAAGTATTCGCTGTTTCATTTCTGGCGGAGGAGATTGTTCTGGTGTCAAATACGTTAGATCTCCAAGAACTTCCTCCAGTTCTCTTAGTTCTTCTTGACAGCTTTGACAGTTTTTCAAATGCATTTCAAACTCTTTTTTCTCATGGGAAGTCAACTGATCATTATAGTAATCAATTAGTTTATTGCACATACTCATGAATCAGCTCTCCCTTCTGCATCAGTACCTAAATATGTTTTTAATTTCCGCAACGCTAATCGCACCCTACCCTTTACTGTTCCTAATGGGATTTGCTGCTCTTCTGCTACTTTTTGCTGCGTTAATCCCTTAAAATAAACGGATTGAATAATCTTTTTTTGGTCTTCAGACAATTTTGATACAGCGTGCCGTACTCTCTGCTGTTCTTCTTTCCACTGAAGCTGCTCGTCAATCTGAGGATGATCATCTTCAATAAAATCAAAAATCTCTTCTGAGAAAATAGGATCGGTTTTTCTTTTTCTCACAATATCAATCGCGGTATTTCTTGTAATCGTAAACAGCCATGATGAAAACTTCCCTTTTCCATCGCTGTAAACTCCCTTTCCTCTCCACAGCTTAATAAATACTTCTTGAACAGCTTCTTCAGCAATATCAGAGCTATTTGTTAACCGGTATACAAACGAATAAAGAATTCGCTCATACTTGTCATACAGCAGTTCAAGGGCTTTTTTGTCTCGTTCTTTTATTCTATTGTATAAGACAACGTCGTTTTGCTCTTTCATACCCTTCTCCTTTAACTCTTATGAGTCCTTATTATATAATCGAATTACCTTTGAATTCGGATCACTTTCACATCTTTTAAAAGTACCTTTATTTTTCAAAAATGACAAGTAATTATACTTTTTTTATGGAATAGGAGCGAAATTGTCCAATGAAACATTTAATTCTTTTTGATGGTATATGTAATTTATGTAATAGCAGTGTTCAATATATTATTAAACATGATGAGCAAGCTTTGTTTTCTTTCGCTTCTCTTCAATCAGATTTCGGAAAGCAGCAGCTAGCCTCTCACGGCTTACTTCCTGAGCAATTAGACAGCATTGTATATATTCATGGAAACCAAAGATATGTAAAATCAACGGCTGCTTTAAAAATCGCCAAGCGCTTAGATGGACCCGTTAAATTTTTATATGCTTTCATTATCATTCCTGCACCTATTCGAGATATAGTATACAACTGGATCGCTCGCAACCGATATAAGTGGTTTGGCAAACAGCAGCACTGCATGCTCCCAACTTCTGATACGAAAAAGCGGTTTGTTGATGACTAAAAAAGCTTGGGACATAGAGAAAAAACAGTTCTAAAGAGGACTATATTTATGTTAAGGAAGTCTATTCATTAAAAAATCCGAACTGATTCAACATTCTAATGAAAGAATGCTGAACTATAGTTCGGATTTTTCAGCTAACATATGGTTGTACGAGCTTTTTTAGCTTCCACCCATTGCTTTTTTATTCGTTGCTTCAATTGCCTGCTTTATTATTAAGGAAAAGTCTTGTTCTTTCATCACTTTTAACCCTTCGGCAGTAGCGCCGCCTGGAGTTGTTACCTGCTCTCTTAAAGACGCAGGATCTTTGGTTTCATGCAACATTTGTACAGAGCCATACATCATTTGAATAACTAAATCTTTGGCTGTTTTTTCGTCCACACCGTAAGCAGTAGTTGCATCAATTAACGATTCTGCAAAATAATATAAAAATGCCGGTGCACTGCCAGTTACAGCCGTTAGCTCATGTACTTCTTTCTCTGAACACTCATGCGCTTCACCAATTCCTTTTAAAATCATTTGAAGCACTTCTTTATGCTCTTTTGTGGCAGAAGTTCCAAGTGTATACAGTGACATCGATTGTCCAATCATAGCAGCTGTATTTGGCATAATCCAAGCGACAGGCGTATCCTGCGGAAGATGACTTTCTAAGTAACTCGGACCAATTCCTGCCGCTAACGTTACGACAAATTGTTGATTTAAATGAGTCGAAAGTTCCTTGAGCACGGAAGGATGGGCCTCGGGAGGCATCGCTAAAATAATAACATCCGAATTGTCAACTTCTTGGCGCCAATTTTGCGTCGTTTGTACGCCGTACGTTGTTTCAACACGCTGTAACCGCTCAATATCTCCGTTGTTTGACATCACCACTGCCTCAATACTGTCAGCGCTGCTCGTAACCAAACCAGCCGCTACAGCTTCAGCCATTCGTCCTGCTCCAATAAATAAAATTCGCTGTTTTTTCATCTGTTACTCCCAGTTATACGTCCAGAATTCTTCTCTAGTTAATAAACGTTCCATTTGCGGATAGTCAGATAAGCGATCGAAGTCAATTGCGTTCATCATTCCTTCTGTTTGAGAACGATGGGCTTTTAACGCTTCAATTTTTTTATCTTTCATCGCTGTTACATCAAAAATAACATCTGGTTCTCCAATATGTTCAATACGATCTTTTGAAAACGCATGACACCAAACAACGGGACGCTTTTCTTTTGGCATACGTTTTACCGCTTGAATCGTAGCTGCACCCGTAGCATTATGATCAGGGTGTACCGCAAAGCCAGGGTAATGCGTTAAAATGTGAGTCGGCTTTACATCGTTAATGATTTCTTCAATTTTATCTGCAAAAACATCAATATCAAGAAATTCCAGCGTTTTATCACGAAGCCCTAGCATACGCAAGTCTTGAATATCTAAAACGTTCGCTAAATCTAAAAGTTCTTTTTTTCGGATTTGAGGTAAAGTTTCACGGTTAGCAAACAGCGGTCTACCCATATTTCGTCCCATTTCACCTAGCGTAACACAGGCATATGTAACGGGCGTTCCTTTTTGTCTAGCTTGCGTGATCATTCCTGCTGCTCCATATGCTTCATCGTCAGGATGCGGAAATACAATTAATAATCTTTCTTCCATGTTCTATTCTCCTCTCTTGTCTGTTATGAAAACGGATGTTCACTTAATTGAAGGGCAACTGCTAAACGACCTTCAAAGTCATGCCCAGCTAGAAGAAGTCGGCCTTCTTCATCAATTTCCCAATCTGTTAATCCCTCTGCATAAATCCATCCTAAATCAATTTGAAGACCTACACGATAAGGACCTTCTCCAGTTATCTTTCCGTTTGAAATAGTGACTTTACCATTGCGAATAAAAGCCCCAACTGTCATTACTTTTTCATTTACGTGTGAAGCATATGCACCGTTTGTCGTTTCAAGGTGTACATATACGTCTTTATTTAAAAATGTTTGTATTTTTTTTTGGACTGTTTCTTTATGAATTGGTTGCACGCTTGTTACTCCTTTCTCATGTTCATAAATTGTATTGTACTAAAAATCATGAGCGAATCCTAATGTTTAGTTCTAGACTTTGAATTTCTTTATTCCATCGTTCATAATCATACATAAATGTTAATTTATCCCAAGTCAACATACTGATTTCTTGAATGTCTATAATAATCTCAGCGAGTTCACGACTAAGCATACCTAGTTCTTTTCCTTCGACCAGCTTTTTTTTGTAACGATTAAAAGCTGGATCTAATTGTTCAATTTGTGCATAAATTTCATGGATAGAGCCATATTGTTGAATAAGAGGCAGTGCGGCTTTTTCTCCTACACCAGGAACGCCCGGAATATTGTCAGATTTATCACCAAGCAATGCTTTTACGTCCACCCATTGACGAGGATGAATATTGTATTCTTCTTGAAAGTGCTTAAAGCCATAAACAAGATCGCCAACCTGCTTTTTGGCAATAATTTGCGAAATATGTGGATCTAGAAGCTGAAGCAAGTCTCGGTCATTGCTATAGATGTACCCTGGACTTTGCTTTTCCTTACTCCACTTGCTTGCAAGTGCTCCAATTAAATCATCTGCTTCATAAGAAGACAATGACATTTGATAAATGCCTACTGTGTCAAAAAATTGTTTTAACGTTTCGTACTGCTGAATCAGCGGCTCAGGGAGCTCTGCTCTTGTTTGCTTATATAGGGCGTATGTATCTTTACGTTTTGTATCCTCACGCTTAACATCCCAAGCGACAAAAATATGGCTTGGCTCATATTGGTGAATCAATGCATGCATTTTTTGAATCGTTACTCTCAGGGCATTTGTAAATTGGCCCTTACTGTTTCTTGTCAACGCTGCTTCATCTCTGCCATAAGAAGTAGCAAAATAACAGCGGCTTAATAAATTAAATCCATCAATTACTAATAGTGTTTCGTTCACATAGTCACGTCCTTTGAAAACTTTGCTCCTTTAGCTTTTAGAGCAAACATACTATAGCACTTGTTCTTTGCACGCGTCAATGAAGCGCACAAAGCTCAAAACACGCCCATTTTTTTCTCTCAATGTAAATGTAGTATAAAGATGTTAAATTGTTGTTATGATTTATTCGTTTGACTTTTAGAACTTTTGACTATCCTATAAAATGAGGATGAAAGATCAATCCTACAACTGAAGGTGAAAAAAGTGAATAAAAACACGATGATTAAAACATTAAAAGTTATATCTGTTGTGTCGCTTCTCGCTTTGTTATTTATCATTGCTTATGATCGTTCCATGTCTACATCCATGATTATTTTGTTCAGTTCGCTCATTTTCTTTGTATTTGTACTTAGCGACTTTTTTTTCGATCGCAAGCCGTGGGGATTAAAAGGCCTTCAATTATATATATCACTGATGTTATTCATCATTGCCATTTTTGAAATGCATCAAGTTGTCAGTTCACTTTGCGTTATTTCCATTATGGCTCTACCAAAAGTTATTGAAGAATTAGCTTAAGTGTGAATGATAAATGATAAAATCCATGATCACAATGATCATGGATTTTATTACGTTTTGAGTAATTTTTCAGAGATGCGAAGAGCTTCTTCTATGCCAAATTTACGCACTAAACTGATGGCTTCCTTTATTTCTCGTTTTTTCAAATCATGGGTCGGATTTAAATTTAACAACACTTGAATAACAACTAAATCCCGCATCGTAAACATCATATTCTTTTTCATATCTCGCTGAAATGTATACTGCTCTTTTAAGAGCCGGTCACTTATTGCTAACACTTTCGACTCCGGAAGATGTAGCTGCGCTCCTGCTTCTTGACAAGACCACAATTTTTTCACTCGATCTTCAGCATTCATATTTGCGACTCGTGCATATGTAATATCGCTGTTTTCTTGACGAATCTCTATCTCTTTTAACGTTGGCTTTAGCACCGTTTTTCGCTTGGAGACTTTTTTCTTATCAACTCCTGTATCCCTGAGGACTCTGCCGTGAACGGTGTAAATGTCGTATTCATTTTCTCTTTTTACATCTTGTTTATTGTATTTTGGAAAATAACCATTTACAAGCATCGTTCTCAGCATATCTAATTCTTTTTTTAATCCATGAACTTCAATATATCCAACAGCATAAATTTCTTTGTGGAATTTTTTTGTGTTGCTAACGCCTTTTCCTGCAACGTGAGCTCTTACTCTTTCTAATAGAGAGCCCGTCGTTGTTCCGATATACAAAAGCCTGCCGGGTTTATCAAAGAAAAAATAAATGCCGGGAGCGGAAGGCAATTGTCCTATTTCTGCTGTACTTAGCAGCTTCTGCAGTACCTGCATGACTGCTAAATCAATTTTCGCTGTCATTATTTTTGATAACCTTTTAACATTTCTTCATACACTTTTAGATGCGTATACACAGTTTGAAGAAGGGGTACGTGTATAGACGATTTTTCAGCTAATGTCAACAAATATCCTTGAAGGTGGTCTCCTTCAATTTGAAAACTTTTTTCCATATCACGCTGCATCGATGACTTCATGTCATACGTCATTTTGTCCATCGTATTCATATGCTGTTCAATAATCCCTTCAGCTAATGGTGCATCGTATGCCATCATAATATTTTCAACTTCTTTAAAAAGCTCTTGTACGAATTGACGCCCTCCTTTTGCCGCTAGCACTGGGCCAACAGGTGCGCGCATAAGAGTGGTCATGCCTGACATAACCGTAATAAATAAATACTTATGCCACATATCCTGTTCAATATATGAACTTTTTACAAACGAAGCTTTTGTAACACTGAACGCTTGCTCAATCAGTTGTAATCTTTCTGTTTCCTTCTGCTTAAATTCACCGAATACAAGTCTGTGAGCGGGACTCGTCTGGACGACATCTCCATCTTTGTTTAAAGTTGTTTCAATAAAACACAGTCCTCCAATGACTTTTTCTTCCCCAAAAGCTTCTTGTAAAGGAACGACGTGAGCCATACCGTTTAACAAAGGTACGACAACTGTCTGATTCCCTACAAAAGGACGCACATCCTCAATTGCTTGTTTAAGATGATAAGCCTTAGTTGTGAACAAAATAACATCATAAGGCTCTTTCATCTCAGATTTTGTAATAGCTTGTACAGGTGAAGTGAAGTCACCGTGTATGCTCTTGATAACAAGTCCATTTTGTTCCAGCTCTTTTTTTCTGCGTTCTCTAACAAGAAAAGTAACATCCTCTCCTTTTTCCACAAGCCTGCCTCCAAAATAACCTCCAACGCCGCCTGCGCCTAAAACTAATATTCGCATAACTTTTGCTCCCCTTTTTCTTTTTCTTTTATTGTAGCACAGCTAGTTTGAAATTTTATAATATTCTTATTTCATTGTATTTTGAGTTTTTTATAAAAGATAGCCATAGCGCTTTTAAAGTTGTTATAATGAATACAAAAAAGCATAAAAATTTACGCATAGATATTTATCCCCTCTTGGATATACTATTTACCAATCCGTAATCGGAAAAGTTTCGATTTAAACAATGTTATTTACATAGGAGAGACTGAAATGAAAACAGAAATCTACATTTTATCTGGATTTTTAGGCAGTGGAAAAACAACGTTACTTAAACAGCTGCTTCAGCAAGAAAAAGATCGTAATCGCAACATTGCTGTTGTGATGAATGAGCTTGGCCAAGTTTCGATTGACTCAAATGAAGTAGAAAAAGACACGCCGTTAAAAGAATTGCTAAACGGCTGCGTGTGCTGTACTATTCAAGGTCAATTTGAAACTCAGCTTCATTCACTTCTACAGGAGAACACATTGGATGCTATCTATATAGAAACAACCGGAGTTGCACATCCCATTGAAGTGTTGGATGCCTGTATGTCTCCTCTTTTTGCGCATCAAGTCACGATTAAAAGTATTATCACCACACTCGATGCAACAAGGTGGAAAGAACGTGGGTCCTTAAGCATTCAACTTCAAAAACTTCTTCAAGAACAAGTAAAACATGGGGATGTAATTTTATTAAATAAAACGGACATGCTGTCTGAGGCAGAAAAGTCTTCCCTGCTTTTTGAGGTTCAATCAATTAACGCTCGTGCAATAACATTATTAACGACATTTTCCCGCGTGAAGCTTGACGTGATTCAAAGAGCTCAGCTGTCTCAAAAACAGCCGCACCATAAGGCTCATGTTGAAGATCATCTTCATTTGAAAACATTTGTATATGAGTTTACAAAAAAAGTGGATCTTGAATTATTTGAAAATTGGCTGCGCCAAATGCCAGATACCATCTATCGTATTAAAGGCTATATGCGCTTTACTCATTCGGATGATACGTATTCGTTTCAATATTCATACGGCATGCCTCTATATATGAAAGAAATGATGAAGCTGCCCACCACTCTTGTCTTTATAGGGGAAAACCTCGACCACACTAAGATGAAACAAGAATTATTTAATCTTGAACAGCAGTCCAATTAAAAATCCCGCCTAGAGCGGGATTTTTTTTATTACTTATAAACAGGCATTTTGTACTCTGCGCAAAATTTCATATGCACGATTTCCAGCTAACTCTGTCAACTCTTCAAATTTTTCATCTCTTTTCAAATCAAGTTCAATAATTTCTTTTGCCAGCTCAATAATCTCTTCTTTTTTCAATTGTTGCACAGCCATTTAAAACGCCCTTCCCTTTTAGAATTTATGTATATTCTCACATTTATTTTCTATTCATCATTTTGAAAGCAAGTGGTTAACCACAAAGCTTTATCCTGCATGGTTAACCACTTGGGATCGAGTTAATCATTAGTTTATAGGACTCTTTTCCCTATTTCATTATTTATGTCACTTTTTCTCACATAGTAATTCAAAAATATAACATATATATGTTAGAATGTATTACATGTTATAAATTTTTGTATTTTTTTCCTTTATAATAATAACATACTACTACGTACTCAGGGGTGAGGGAGATTGTCTACGAATGAAGCGTCATATCGAGATAAAAAAGTCATGTCTATTGGGATTGTAAAAGAATTAACCGGTTTATCAGAAAGGCAAATTCGCTACTACGAGAAAAGAAGCCTGCTCTTTCCGGACCGAACCAATACGGGTATCCGGAAATATTCGTTTTCAGACGTCGAACGATTAATGGATATTGCCGATCGCATAGAAGAAGGAGTTCAAACGAGTGAAATACGCACAGAACTGGCCAAAAAAGATGAAGCGAGAAAAATGAAAGAAGTAAAAAACCAAATGCTTCAAGGTCAGTTGAACGCTCATTTCAAGCGGAAGCTATAAAGTATACATACGGTGACTTTCCCGTCTCCGTTTTTATTTCTTTACGGCAGACAAAAAAGCGCATATCTAAGGATATCCGCTTTTTTGTCCGTTAAGCTGAGCGCCCTTTAAAGAATTTCGGCTGATGAGAACTCATGAACTTAGTTTTAGATAAAATGAACATAACCGATCCGCCCCAAATGAACAAAAAGGCAATCATCTCTACGCTAGAAAACGGTTCATGATACACGAATACCCCTAATAAAAGCGTCATGGTAGGAGCAATGTACTGTAAAAAACCGACCATCGATAGCGGAATAAGCGGGGCCCCTTTAGCGAAATATAATAGTGGCATAGCTGTAGCAACACCGCCTCCAATTAAAAGAGCACTCAGATCAAGCGACTGAAGGGAAAAACTTGAAGATCCTTTCACTAAAAGAAAAATAAAATAAATAACTGCAATAGGTGCAACCATCATCGTTTCAATCGTTAATCCTACTTTTGCTTCTAATTGAATAGTCTTTTTTACAAGACCGTACAAACCAAAGCTAAACGCTAAGCTTAATGATACCCATGGGATATGCCCGTATGTAACTGTCATAACGATAACACCTATAGCAGCTAATCCAACAGAAGCACCCTGCCAAAAATTAAGCTTCTCTTTTAAAACGACTATACCAAGTAAAATACTAACGAGCGGGTTGATGTAGTAACCTAAACTTGTTTCAATAATATGATTATGGTTAACCGCCCAAATGTAAACGAACCAGTTGATGCTGATCAGCACTGAAGCCACAAATAAAATGACCGCTTGTTTCGTATTACGAAATAATAAACCAAGCGTCTTCTTTAAAGCACTCATTTGCTTTGTCACAAGCAAAAGTAAAAGCATAAAAACAAATGACCATATGACACGGTGAGCGAGTATTTCATTCGCATTCACCTCGCCAAGAAGCTTCCAGTAAAGCGGAAAAAGCCCCCACATAACGTAAGCGCTGGCTGTATAAACAATACCTGCTCGTTTAGAATCTTGATTCATTTCTCAACCTCTTTTCTTTATCTCTCTGTCTCTTATCATTATAGATGCATTTACCTCTTTTTTATAGCTTTATTTTGCCTATCGAAATAGCTCATTAAAAAAAACGATCGCTTTCAGCTCGACCGTTTTTTATACCTTATTTTTTAGGCTGTTTAAATACTTTGGCACTGCGAATATATTCTACATCTTGTACATTTTCTCGCGCGTTAGCGATTCGAGCCGCAGCAAAGAAATAATCGGATAAACGATTTAAATACTGAAGCACCGCCGCATTAATTTTATACTCACGCTGCACGCCAACAACAAGCCGTTCTGCGCGGCGTGTAATCGTCCGGCAAATATGAAGCGTTGTCGCTGCAGGTGTGCCTCCAGGTAAAATAAAACGCTCAATGGCCGGCGCTTCTGACATATAGACATCAATGCGCTTTTCAAGTACTGATATCATGTCGTTTGTTACTTTGTACGGATGATCATCTTTTGCAAATGCTAAATCACTTCCACAGTCAAAAAGCTCATGTTGAATCGTAATTAGCTCTTCTTTTACATCTTTTAATGTTGTTTCATCCAGCTGATAAATCGCTTGACCTACAAAGCCATTTAGCTCATCAATCGTACCGTATGCTTCCACTCGAATATCATCTTTATTTACTCGTCCTCCAATTAAGCTTGTCTGCCCTTTGTCCCCTGTTTTTGTGTAAATGTTCATTATATTTCCTCCTTCAATCGATTAGCAATTCCGTACCAAATGTGATCTACTTTCCGGGCATATGCCGCTAAATGCTGATACGCATACCCGCATTCATCTCTCCACTGCCGCTCTGTTGGATCTAAAGGAACAATCCCTTTGCCGACTTCAGTTCCAATCACTATTAACTTTTCCCATACACCGCTGTCTCTCCACTTCTGTATTAACTTTTTAACAACAAGGTGCGGAGACTCCAGCTCGCTATGTATTAATTCCTTAACATAGTGCTCAAATCCTTCTAGCACTATGTAACTTTCTTCGAACTCAAGCGCTGGTAAAACAGGGTTTTCATACAAACAATGCCATTTTACCAACTCACTGGCATAATGCTGCTTCACCCATTTTCTTTTGCCGGTAAATGCACCGCCGAATACGAAATGCATGCTCTTCTCTCCTTTGCCTGTTTGTATGTACACGCTACTGAAAAACCTTCTCCATAAGAAAAAGAAACATCCCAAAGCGACGCTGTCTGTTTAAAGTGGGATGCAAGTAAACGCAGCGGTCCGCCGTGTGAAACAATAGCAATGTGACGCAATTGCTGACTGGCCGCCAAATCGACCGCTTCTTCCCACGCTGCCCAAATTCGGTTTGAAAAGCTTGAGAAGCTTTCACCATTCGGAGGCGTATGTTCTGTCCAGTGATCAATCCAATTTCTATACGCCCGTATGTTTTTTAAATCTTCATACGTCTTCTCTTCCCAATCTCCAAAATGCAGCTCACGCCAATTTTTACTTTTAACCACCTGAGATTTTGGAAAAACAACTGCACTTGTTTCTAGCGCTCTTTTTAAGTCACTGGAAATAACGAGCTGAGGTTCTAAAAAAAGCTCTTTCAATTCATTTTTCCCTTCTATACTTAAAGGCGGATCACTCCACCCTATATATTTTTTCTGTTGATTTTCAAGCGTCATGCCGTGACGAATACATGTGATAACCAAAGAATTATCCATAAAAGCGTTTCTCCTCCTTCAATGGTTGCCCCTATAACATCTCCTGTTACGCCACCAAACTGCGAACGATAAAATCGTATCCAGAGCCATAGAAAACCGGCAAAGAAAAGAATAATGAATTTATTGTTCATAAAAATAACGAAAATAGCAACTAAGAATAGGCTCATGATGATAAATCCGTAAATAGACCGTTTGGTGACTCCTTTTTGAAAATATGCAGCCAGACCCGTCTCTTTAGCGGGCTTATCTCTCAGCAACAAAAAGGCTGCTCCAATTCTTGGAAGCGTAAAGACAATTAAGCATGCCCAAATTGATAAAGAAGAAAGAGACACTAATTCATAGATCGCACTAAAACGCAGCAGCAGCAGAACCATAAGAGAAAGAATAGCAAAAGACCCAACGTGCGGATCACTTAAAATCTGCAGTTTTTTTTCCTTTGACTGATGAGAAAAATACGCATCGCTTACGTCCATCCAGCCGTCTAAATGAAGGCCACCCGTTAAAACAAGCGGTAAAAGCAAAACTAAAATACTATCAACAATCGTAGTGATAGGTGAAGATTGAAGCAGCTGTAAAAAGCTATAAAACATCAAGCCTAGTAACATACCAATCCAAGGCAGCACAAAAAGTGAGCGTGCCGTTCTTTTTTCAGTCCATTGAACGGTTTTAGCCAGTGGTAAGATCGTAAAAAACTGGAGAGAAATTCGTAGTATAGCTATCCATTCTTTCATATATCTACACATTCCTTTCCTTTTTTAAAACGATAAATTCCCGCTTCTACACAAATAGCCACATCTGCTTTTTCTACAATATACTGATGTAATTTCCCTAACATCTTCATATAGCTATATGTGGGCTCTTCTAATACGCCCGCTTCAAACAGTTCATTAGATACTAGCACAACCGTCTGAGACTGCGCAAACAGCTTATCGAGCGTTTCTATCATATGAAGAAAAACCGCTTGTTTCCCTTCTTTTGTTTGCCACCTTCTTTCTGTTAAAAAAAGCTCATTGGCAAGCCAATTCGTGACACAATCCAAAAGTATAGCATCATCACTTTGAAGATTTGGCAAAATTTGTTGTAAATTTACAGACTGTTCGATCGTTACCCAAGGCGTGTTCGCTGCTTGGCGTTCTTTTTGATGAAGCTGGATGCGTTTTTGCATTTCCTTATCTGTTTGCCTGCTTGTGGCAATATAAACAGCGCGCTTTGCACAAAAAGTTTGAACCATATTCTCCGCTCCACGTGATTTTCCGCTTCGAACGCCTCCGCTAATAAAGATGATCATATTTCATCGAGTCCTTGTTTGATTACTTTAAGTAAATAGTCATTTTCTTCTTTCGTTTTCACGGCCAAACGGATATAGCGTCCATTTAAAAATGGAAAGTTTTCAGTATGACGAGCTACCACGCCATGGCTTGCTAAATAGACAAGCCATTCGCGCGTTTTAATAGAAGACGGAACGCTGCAAAGATAATAGTTTGTTTGAGAAGGAGAAACCAAAAGCCCCCATTCCTTTAGTTGACTCAAGATCCGTTCCCGTTCTTGTTTAATATAATGTACGGTTTTTTTCACAAAATCTTTTTCATCCACACATATCATTCCTACTTGCTGCGACAATCCATTTACACTCCAAGGAGGCTGCTTTTTAGACATCTTGCTAATGATTTTTTCATTTGCCAAAATATAGCCAAGACGAAGCCCGGCAATATTAAACATCTTTGTCATGGAACGCACCACAATGATATGCTCATAATCCAGAATAAGAGAATCAGATGAAGGCTGATGTTCGACAAAATCAATGAATGCCTCATCAATTATTAAGTATGTACCATGATGAGCAGCAGCTTTTACTACTTTCATCCATTCCTCATGACTATACATAACACCCGTTGGATTATTTGGATGGCAAATCCACAGTATTTTTATGTCCGGAAGAATACTCATAATCAACTCTATATCCCAGCTCCAGCCATTTTCTTCAGCTAAAGGAACGTATGTCACTTCACATCCATAAGCTTTACTTGCCTGTTCATATTCAACGAAGGTCGGCTGTACAATCCCTGCTTTCTCTCCTGAAAATAACGAAGCAATAAGGAAAAACGCTTCAGCGGCGCCATTTGTAGGCAGCACTTGAGCAGCTGAAACATGATGATGAGCTGCAAGTTTATTTTTCAGCTCTGTTACTTGAGGATCAGGATAACTAAACGCTGCATCCTTGAATTCGTTCCACTTTTCGTGAAGCACAAGGGGAGCCCCTAAAGGATTTGTATTCACGCTAAAGTCTTTTATATGCGATAAATTCTCGGCCCCTATTGCTTTTAAAAAGACATTAGGATTAGCTCCATGTGTAGGTAATAGCACTAATAACTCCTCCTAACAAAAGATATAATAACCACGTAGCATAGACCGTCCTTTTCATAATGAAAACAGCTTGTTCAATATGACCGGCTTGCAGGGGAATGAGTGGTTCACCCATTTTTGCACGATTAGATTCTATGCCTTTATATGTATTAAGCCCGCCGAGTTGAATACCTAAAAGAGCAGCCACTGCGCTTTCCCCGTATCCGCTATTTGGGCTTGGATGCTTCTTAGCATCACGCTTAATCAAACTCGTTACATGCCCAAGAGAATACTGGCTTTTTACTACATTAACAGCCGTCATCACTACTGCAGTTAGCCGACTTGGAATATAGTTTAATACGTCATCGGTTTTTGCACTAAAGTAGCCGAACAGAAAGTAGCGGTCATTTTTGTACCCAACCATCGAATCACATGTGTTAATAGCTCGGTAAAAAAAGGCTAGGGCTCCTCCTCCTATAAATGCATAAAAAAGCGGAGCTGTAATACCATCACTTGTATTTTCAGCCACGGTCTCTACCGTCGCTCTGGCAATTTCTCCTTCTGACAAACGATCTGTATCTCGTCCCACAATCATACTTACTTCATATCTAGCTTTCTCCATATCTCCTAGCTGAAGCGGCTTTTGTACCTTATAAGCAGCTTCGCTTAAAGAACGAGTGGATATAGTAGTCGCAATCATTACGCCCTCTACTAAAACACCTGCTATAAAATCAACTCCGTACAAAGCATGGAGGAACAAAAAGGGAACAACTCCTGCTAGCACAGCCATACTTATCACAAGAAGCAATCCTTTGAATCGTTTTCCTACACCTTTATTTAATCTGGAATCCATCCAATAAATCCACTTGCCAAACCAGCGAACGGGATGCGGCCAATTTTCGGGGTCGCCTATGATTCGGTCAATTAGTAAAGCAATCGTCATGGCCGTCATGTGTGCAATTATCGCTTGTGTAATACTCATTTTTTCACCTCTTTCCCTTAAGTCCCTGCTCTAAGCTTATTTTCACCAGCTTGGCTACCGCTTGACCTAAAGCGGTCATAGAGCCTGCATATTCATATAATGGTCCTTGCTGAGACGCTGCAACTGAGATGCTGTCCGTAGATGTTCCCGTAGCAATAGTCTTTGTAGCTGGATCTATGATCCCCAGCTGTGACAGCGTTTTTGTTTTAGCTTCTGTGGCCGCAATAAAAAGCTGTAAAAACGCAGCATCCGTAAGCGTACCTTCCACGAAAAAAAACATATTAATTGTACCGGGAGAGGAATAGAACGGGACAGCTTCGTCAGCTGTAATATCTACTGCGTTTCCTACTCCAGCCGTTATCACGGAAGCTACTCTTACTCCGTAGCCTTCATAACAGTAAACCGCTCTTTCTTTTAACCAAACGGCTGTCATCAACCCTACGATTTGCTCATGGCGTACATTTTCTTTCATCAAATATTGCTCATACTCCATAGAAGGAGTATCTGAATAATAGTCTTTGTGAACAAATCGATTGTAAAAGGTGTCCGTTTCCGTAATACCTGTTCCTAAAACCCCTGAGCTGTATGTTTTATAAGAAGTCTCGGTTTTCATGATTAAAAGCTCAGGCCGTTCTTCAATTTTAAGATGTGAAAAGGGACCAATCCCCTTTTCAATTCGAACTGGAATATGGTCCCTCTTCTTATTTATTGTACACCTCAGGGTATACTGCTTTTGCTAAGTCATCTAAGCCATCTACAATACGAGGTCCTAAGCGGTTGATTTTGTTTTGATCAACCTTCTCGATGTTACCCTCTTTTACAGCAGTCATGCTGCTCCAAGCGGGACGCTTCATAATCTCATTTTTGTCTGCATCATACGTTGCGATAATAACGTCAGGGTTTAACTTAACAACTTGCTCTTCAGAAAACTTAACCCAACCCTTTTCACTACCCGCTACGTTATCAGCACCGATCATAGTAAGCATTTCGTTCATGAACGTACCTTTTCCTGTTGTATAAATCTCAGGAGCTCCTGATACCTCTATCCATACTTTTTTACGATCTTCTTTTGAAATCGTTTTTGCTTTTTTCTCAATTGAAGCTACTTTTTCTTTCATGTCTTTAATTGTTTGATTAGCTTCTTTTGTTTTACCTGTTAATTTACCGATTTGCGTAATAGAATCATAAACCGTATCAAACGTTGTTGAATCTTTTACAACAAATACCGGAATACCCGCACTTTCAATTTGTTTAAATACTTCATCCGAAACGCCCATACTTGAAGCGTGTGCCAGCACTAAATCAGGATTTAAAGCAATAACTTTTTCTGCATTAACGTTCATATCTCCTACCTGCGCTTTTTTCTTTACGCTTTTAGGATAATCATCGTTGCTTGTAACACCGACTAATTCTTTTTCAAGGCCAAGGGCATATACAATCTCCGTATTACTTGGCATTAATGAAACAATTTTCTTAGGCTGTTTTTTCAACGTAATTTCTTTATCACGCGCGTCTTTTACCTTCACTGGAAATGCAGCTTGTGACGTTTGTGCCGTATCTTGCTTCGTTTTTTTATCACTGTTGCTTTGGCTGCCTGCACCGCATGCAGCAAGTACGATGACTAACAGTGCAATAATGGAATACGAAAGCCATTTTTTCATCTAAATACTCCCCCTATATATTGTTCATTGTGAATACGAAACCTCCACGTTAAAGAAAAAGCAAATGATCATGCAAAAAGCAGCGCTATCCCGTTTTTCCGCTTTGACTATGTATACTGCTCGCCGGCAGCTTCAAAATAAAAAAGCTTTACTTTCAATTGAAAGCAAAGCAGGTAACGTCAAGATAAGCAGGAAAAGAATCCGTTCACTATACTTGATAAGTATGTTCATTACCCTGCTTCACCCTTCCTCGAAGGTTTCACAGCTAACAATAAGGCAGGTCTCCTGACTTACGCACAAAGCGCTTACAGTGGCGGGACCGCGCTGGTTTTTCACCAGACTTCCCTTTTCACTCAATCTTTAAATTGAGACCTTATTGCTTTACGATTATTCACTTGTCCTAGTATACCCCACTCATGGAAAAATGGAAATAGCCATTCTCACAAAAAAAGCTGCGAGAATGCTCTCGCAGCTTCAGGAATTAAAGAGTTGCTAAAAATTCACGGACCGCTTCAGGCGTTTTAGCATTTGCACTGTGCAAGTGTGCAATTTTTTCACCGTTTTTATATACAAGAAGAGAAGGAATACCCATTACATTGTTTTCAGCAGAAAGTTCTTCAAACTCATCCTTGTCAATTTTAAACCATGCTTTATCTGTATTTTCGTCAACGATTTCATCAATGAACATATCCAAACGTTTGCAATCAGGACACCACGTTGTCGTAAAAATCCCAACGCTTAGTGTTTCGTTCTTAATTTGTTCGCGAAATTGTTTTTCTTCCGTAAATTGTTTCATCGTGTTACCTCCAGCATCTATTCGTTCCTTCTCACTATTCTATGGTAAGAAGTCTGACTTCATTATAAACGATTTTTTTATCGTTGTGCTAATGTTTCAGCTTATTTAGACCATAACGGTTTTAGACGTAAAAAAATGCTAGCTTAAAAAAGCTAACATTTCGAAATCGTAGAATGTTGTGTCTATTATCAGCTAAACCATTTAGGCGGCATGTTTCGGTTCCAATAAATTTTCCCTAAATCATAATGCTTTTGAAAATTATCTGCAGCCGCATGATAGTGAAAATTAAACCAGTATCCATCTTTTGGAGGATTTTCACGCCGTACGTGAAACCGTATTAAGTCCTGACCGGTCTCCCGGTCATATACATGGAAAATCTTTTCACCGTAGCCAGCAGCAGGATGCTCGCTTATCTCGAGATTCTGAATTGACTGTTCACGTTCAGTGCCAATGTCGGTCAGCACTTCTTCAATTTTAGGTAACACTGCTTGACGAAATTCGTCTTCAATGACAGGCCCAATTTTTGTTCCGAATTTTTCCACTGACTGTTTTTCAGCTGATTCCATTGCATACGTAACAAATGATGAAACGTCTTCATATTTTGGTTCTTCATATGGCAAATGAATATCTTCTATAACAGCTGTGACAGGAGTTGTTTCTCTTACATACCCTGCTTTATGTTGCTTGTCCGCTTTTGCATCATCAACGTATAAATATTCTGGTGGAGTGACAAGCCCAAATGTAAATACTGTAATAAATACAACTAGCATTCTTTTTATCCATCTAGGCATTCGTATCTTTCCTTTCTCATCTTTTCCCATATGGTCTTTTCATATCGTAAAATTCATTGTTATAACTCACTAGGTATTGTAACATACTTATTAATTTTTTACCTATATTTGCTTATTCATTTATGCTGCCTACGGGCATTCGAAGACTTTTTAGTTAGCACCTTCCTTCTTCTGTTTGAGGTTGTCACACCGAGCGGAAACCTATACAAGATATTCCTTTTTTGCTGGATGCTTAAACACAAAAGTATTTTTATGTTCAAAAATATATCATACTTTTATGAACTTTAGATGAAATTCATAAAAAAAACTTCCAAAACTTTTTAATTCCTAAAAGGTTTTGGAAGTCTTTTCAATGATCGGAATTCATTTTACTTTTTTGTTTATTATTGTATATCAATTGTCCCGTAATGAAATTTTGATGTTTTTCGTTTTTGTACGGTAAATCCATGTTCTTCAAAACGACTGCTTTTCCAATGATCTTTTAGCACGATCTTTTGTTTGGCTACTCTTTTTGCTTCTTGTATAGCCATTGGCGTCAGCGTAGTATACAGTGCTATTGCTTTAATACCGTTAATTCCATTCGATTCATCAATTTGCTCTTGAAACATAGGATCAAAGTAGACAACATCAAAAGAATTATCTTCACAACACGCCAAAAACGATTCAAAATTTTGATGAACCACGTTTATACGCTTCATTGCATCGTTCAACTCTTGTACGTCACTTTCCCAATTTAAAAGTCCTTGTTTGACTAAATAAGCTACATAGCGGTTGCCTTCTAGTCCGACAACTTTCCCGCTTTTCCCTACCGCTGCGCTCGCCATCATACTATCCGATGCAAGACCAAGTGTACAGTCAAGCACGCTCATTCCTTTTTCTAAACCAGCAGCTTCAATAAACGGATCACGTTCTCCGCGCAGCCATCTCTTCACTCTAAACATAGCGGAATTTGGATGAAAAAAAATAGGTTCCTCTTCGTTTTGAACGTGCAACTCTACTCTATTCTTACCGACAACCAGCACGTCTGCAGCTTGAAGATCCTGAAGATCTGCAACGGATTTCTTCTCTCTTACTACAAAAGGTATACTTAAATCAGCGGCTACTTGTTTGGCTTTTACAATCATCTGTTCATTTGTTCGACCAGCAGTCGTAACAATCACTTTCATAACTCCCCCTACACTGTTTGGCTATTTACATAAAGAAAAAGGATGCCGATAGACATCCTTTTTCTTATAAAGTATATGCGATTTTTCTCTAAAAATCTATATACTAGATGTGACAAAAGCAGGACATTTTATGAACAGTGCTGCTTAAAGCCATTTAAAATGTTTTCAAAAATAACTTCTAACGGCTGACCTTCAATTTCATGTCGAGGAATAAAATGAACGACTTCTTTTCCTTTTAAAAGCGCCATAGAAGGTGATGAAGGCTCAATGTCCCCAAAATATTCACGCATTTTAGCTGTTGCTTCCTTATCTTGACCGGCAAAAACAGTTACCACTTGATCTGGTTTTTGCTCAGACTGTAAGTACGCTTGCGTTGCTGCAGGACGTGCTAAACCAGCAGCGCACCCACAAACTGAATTAACGACAACAAAAGTTGTTCCTTCTACGTTTTCCATAAAATCAACTACGGCTTCCTCTGTTGTTAATTCTTCATAACCAGCTTGAGTTAATTCTTGACGCATTGGTTTAACTAACTGACGCATATATTCTTCATATGCCATTGACATATTAACATTCCTCCTAACAATCATTCACGCTAAAAGCATACTATAAAAACCAGGAAAAATCTAGCTAATCACTCTTCAAATCCTTATCGTTGTCCCAATCTCATTTTTCATTTGACAAAAAAAGATTAAAACCGGGTCATATCATCTAATTTTTTTCCATAAAAATGTCGATTTTTACTATTAATATTCCATTTTTTGTACTATAGTAGTAAATAGTAGTTTAGTAGAAAGGATTTTCAAATTGAACCAGCGATTTAAGCCAAACAAACGATTTAAGCCAAACAAACGATTTTATGCATTTTTGTCTTTAGTGTTAGTGATCGTCGCTTCTTTGTTTTTTATTACAGAAGTCAAAGGAAGTGAATCCGCTGCATCTCAGCAAGTCTTAGCATCTACTGCTTTGCCGCTGAAAGAAGCTGCATCTTCAGTACAGCCTGAGAAGCTGCTTAATACACTTCACCATAATATGTATGTAGGAAATACATTAAACGATCAAAATCAAGCTCTTACACAGCCTGTTTACCTTACGTTTGACGATGGCCCAACACCTGATACCCTTCACATTTTAGATGCTTTGCGTCAATATAACGTAAAAGCAACTTTCTTTATGTTAAAGCATCAAATTGAGGCTCACCCTGAAATTGCTAAAAAAGTAGCACAGGAAGGACATGCTATCGGCTGTCACGGTGTCTCTCATGATATTCATGTCATGTATAGTGAAGATGGCGCAGCGTTAAAAGAAATGCAGGAGTGTCAAGCGACAGTTAAGAAAGTAACCGGTGTTGACAGTAAGTTAATCCGCGTTCCTTACGGCAGCGTTCCTTATTTAAAAGAGCCCCACCGTACAGAGTTGCTAAGCCACTTTAAATTATGGGACTGGAATGTAGACAGCGAAGACTGGGCACTTCGTTCTGCACCTAGAATTATTCAGGGCCTTGAACCTCATATTCAAGGGGTTAACTCCAATGGAAGAACACCAGTCATTTTATTTCATGATAAATCCTTTACGGCACAATCCCTTCCTGCTATTTTGACTTACTTAAAGCAGTCGGGCTATCAGCCTATTAAAATTGATAACACTATGCAGCCTATGCAGTTTCCAACTCCCGCTGCAAAACAGTCGTAAAAAAAGATCATTCAAGTGAATGATCTTTTTTTATGCTTTTCTGCTTTCCGTCATTTGTTTCCAAACAGAACCTTTTGCTTCTTCTCCGCCTTCGATACGTTCAATTGCTAGCTTGATTTGTAAATCTACCTCAAATTCTTTATCATTCTCTGCTGCTTTTAATGTAGGAAGAGCCGTCTCGTCCCCTACCTCGTATAAATACATAGCTGCACGCCAGCGAACAAGCTTGTTTTTATCACCAAGAGCTTCACACATTGCCGGAATACCTTCTTCAAAACCTAAATCTGACATGCAGTCTCCAGCAGTACGGCGCACAGTGACTGATTTATCTTTTAATGCTTTGTATAAATAAGGCAGTACCGCTTTTGATTCAATCATTCCTAAGTAGACCGTAGCTAAGCGGCGAATAGATGCTTTTTCATCATCAAGCGCTTTATTTAAAACGTCTAAATCAGCTTCTGTTGGATCCATTTGTTCTAAATGGGCATAGCGCACTGACCAATCGTTGTCTTCTAGCATTTCTTCTGTAACTTTATAGGTTTTACGCGGCTGTACAACTTTTCCGCCTTCTTTTTCTTCTTGTGCATTAGACACAAGGCGAGTTAATCTTTCTTGCGGATATGCTGCTGCTAACTCTTCCACTACTTCGTCTCCGATAGCCGATAACTCTCCATAACGAACGCCTTGTTCTTTCCATTTCCGTTCTAATACCACATTATCTGAAAAACGTTGAAGTTCTGCTACCGCTTTTGCAAATCGCTCGGGCAGACCAAAGCGCTTTTCTTCATTTCCGTCCGTTAGCTTGACTTGCATCGGTACATTTTTGAACATTTGAACTGACACATTGACCTCACCAAAATGCTCATTCATTTTGTGCTGTTCACTGTTGCTTTGCAAATCTTCACCAAACGCTGCACGAACTTGCGGCAAAATTTGCTTCCAGTCATATTTGGCATTTCGCTCTACTGCCAAGAAGTCCGCTACGTGGTAGACTCCTTTTACCCCTTCTACTTTCAAAATGTCTTGAACAACTTCAGGGGCTGCTTCAGCATTTTTTTCCGTATAGTTATTGCTTTTTCCGCCTGATAGCACTTCGTCTAAATTAATTTTCATTGTATTCGGACTTGGCGTTGGCTCAATTGATTTAATGTTCATGTCGTATCGTACTCCTCTCATTAAAATTGTAGCATGTGGCTTATACTCAGTCTAACGACTTGTTTACGCGTTTTCAATTTCTTCAATCAGCTCTGAAAGCTCTGCCCAGCGATCAAGCAGTGCACTTAATTCTTCATTTGCTTTTTCTTGTTCTAACGATAGGTTATGCGCTTTTGTATAATCGCTGCCCACCTGTTCAATTTCACTTGTTAAGCGTTCAATTTCTTCTTCTTTTGCTGCAATATTATCTTCGATTTCTTCCCATTCTTTTTGTTCTTTATACGTTAAACGACGCTTTTTCGTTTTCTCCGGCTGTTTTGGCTTTTCTTCTTTCACTTTAGCCTGCTGAACCATTGCCTGCTTCTTCATCGCTTCTTCCAATTGATCTGTATAAGCTCCAAAATAAATCGAAATGTTTCCTTCTCCTTCAAAAACTAGTAAGTAATCTGCTACTTTATCTAAAAAATAGCGATCATGCGATACGGTGATAACAACACCTGGAAATTCTTCGAGATAGTCTTCAAGCACCGTTAGCGTTTGAGTATCCAAATCATTAGTCGGCTCATCTAGAAGCAATACATTCGGCGATGTCATTAATAATTTCAACAAGTATAAACGACGGCGCTCTCCTCCGGACAACTTTTGAATCGGTGTTCCGTGCGTATGTGAAGGAAATAGAAATCTCTCAAGCATTTGCGAGGCAGAGATCATTTTCCCATCCGTCGTATGCACAACTTCTGCCGATTCTTTAATATAATCAAGCATGCGTTGATTTAAGTCCATATCATCGCTTTCTTGGGTATAGTAAGCAACTTTAACCGTTTGTCCTCTGTCAATTTCACCGCTGTCCGGCTCAATGCGTCCTGCAATCATATTCAAAAGAGTAGACTTTCCGCTTCCATTTTTTCCTACAATTCCAATTCGGTCTTGTTTTTTCACGATGTGCGTAAAGTCTGAAAGAATGATTTTATTTTCATACGTCTTAGACACATCTTTTAATTCAAACACTTTTTTCCCAAGGCGACTGCCTGCTAAACTTAAATCCAGTGATTCTTTTTCAGAGGAATCGATTTTCCCTTCTAATTCATCAAATCGCTGAATACGCGCTTTTTGCTTAGTCGTACGCGCTTTTGCTCCTCTGCGAATCCAAGCCAATTCATTGCGGTATAAGTTGCTTAATTTTGCTTGAGTTGCTTTTTCCTGCTCTTCTCGAATCGCTTTTCCTTCTAGAAAAGCAGCATAGTTTCCTTTATAGCTATATAAATTTCCACCGTCTAATTCAAAAATTCGGTTTGTAACAGCATCCAAGAAATAGCGATCATGAGTAACAAGCAGCACGGCTCCTTGATATTTGGATAAATATTCTTCGAGCCATTTAACGGTCTCATAATCTAAGTGGTTAGTCGGCTCATCTAAGATCAGTAAATCAGGTGTTTGAATTAGACTTTGCGCAATGGAGACGCGCTTTTTCTGTCCACCTGAAAGCTCACCGATTTTTGCACTCATATTTGAAATTCCAAGCTTCGTTAAAATCGACTGTGCGTTAGAATTGGCTTCCCACGCGTTCATCGCATCCATTTTCTGCTGCAAATCATACAATGTTTGCTGATTTTTTTCGTTTGCAGAGTCTTGCTCTAACGCATACAGAGCTAGCTCATAGTTTTTTAATAAGTTAAGAAGAGGCGTATCTCCGCTGAAAACTTGCTCCAAAACCGTTAAGTCTTCATCAAAATCCGGATGCTGCGGTAAATATGTCACGCTGTAGTCTTTAGCATGAACAATATCTCCTTCGTCCCCGAGCTCTAAACCTGCGATAATTTTAAGAAGCGTTGATTTCCCTGTTCCGTTTACACCGATTAAGCCGATTCGCTCATTTTCTGTAATGGTAAATGTTAGTTGATGAAACAGCTCTTTTTCTCCATACGTTTTTGTTAAGTTTTCAACAGTCAGCATTTTCATAATGATAATTCCACTCTTTCTTAAATTGAACTAAAAATTCTTTCATATATGTATGTCGCTCTTGCGCTAGAGACCGTGCTGTTTGAGTATTCATTAACGCAGTGAGCTTTAATAACTTTTCATAAAAATGTGCAATAGCCGTTGATTTCCCGTGTCTGTATTCTTCTTCCGTCATCTCACTTCGTACAGCAATGTTTTCATCATACAAAACCGTGCCTTTAGCACCTGCGTACATAAACGTACGTGCGATACCAATTGCACCGATCGCATCTAAACGATCTGCATCTTGAACAATTTGACCTTCAAGCGTAGCCATAGCCGGACGGTTTCCGCCTTTAAATGACATCGTTTGTAAAATGTGAACGATATGCTTGCAGTTCTCTTCTTCTACCTGCTGACTCTTCAGCCACTCCCGCACTTCTTCGTACGCCTTTTCAACATCTTCCACTAGCTTATCATCTACAACATCGTGTAAAAGCGCAGCTAGTTCGATAACTTCCCGATTGCCGCCTTCTTTTTTATATAAAAGCACTGCATTTCGACGCACGCGATCGATATGCTGCCAGTCATGACCCGTTGTGTCATGCGCAAGCTTTGCTTGAACCCACTTTTCCGTTTCCACTATTTTATTCATTTGCTCACCTCAATTATATCCACCATTATTTTAGCACAAAGTAAGGCGCTCGTCTCACTGACAGCGGATCACCGTTTGAAAATCCTCGCTGAAAAATAAAAAACAGATGGAGATCCACCTGCTTTTACAGCAATTCTTTTATATCTTTTTGAATATCTTTTGGTGCAGTTTGAGGTGCGTATCGCTTCACGACTTCACCTTGACGATTCACTAAAAACTTTGTGAAATTCCACTTTATCCCTTTGGAACCTAGTAGACCCGGTGCTTGTTCTGTTAAGTATGTAAATAACGGGTGTGCATGCTCCCCTTTTACATCTACTTTTGCAAACATCGGAAACGAAACGCCATAGTTTAACTCGCAAAATTGTTCAATATCATTTGAACTTCCTGGCTCTTGACCACCGAACTGATTGCAAGGAAAACCTAGAACCGTTAGGCCGTTTTCTTTTTCTTCTTCGTACAGCGCCTGCAAATCTTTATATTGAGGGGTGAAGCCGCATTTGCTAGCTGTATTCACAATCAACAGCACGTCACCTTGATAGTTAGAAAGCGATACGTCTTCGTCTTTAATTGTTTTTGCCGAGTATTCATACACGCTCATCAAAACGCCTCCTTTTCCCTATTGTAATTCACTTTATTTCGGAAGTACAACTGAAACGCTCTTATGATTTGTCGTAAAGAACCTTTAGCTGATCAGTCGTTTGCAGCATGTAATCAATCATCTCGATTAAATCTCCTACTTGGTCTTCGTAAATAAATCGGTTAAAGGTTACCTCAATATTGTTTTCGTATTCACTTCCTCCGACTTCATGAGTAATACGCTGCTTAACAACTCTTGTTGTTCCCCAGATCCTCTCACACATTTCCTGTATGTTTTGAAACTCAGCTTCTTCAAACGGTTTTTGTTTTTTCAGCTGAAAATGAATATAAACTGTACACCCTGGTTTTTCTACACGGGAAGGCGTTAATTCGGCATGAATGTTGTCTAAGTCGGTTGATAAAGTTAGCGACGCGGTACAGCAAAAATGCTGTTGAAAAGAAATGCGGTACGTTCGAGTAAACTGAGCTAAGTCTACAAAATCTTCGCGATTCGTAACAGATACTTGCCCAGATAAGTCAAGATCATAGATCTCTCCTTCTACAACAACTTTTAAATTATCAAATACAATCGGATCAAACATTTCAACTACTTCCTTTTTTATAAAATACGAACAGTCAGCTCTTCTTCTTTCTTGCCAAATTAATTCATAACATACCTGTTATTTTATTTTATATTGCAAGAAAGAGATTGAGACACAACTAAGTCCACCCAATCTACATCTAGAAGCCCCTACACCCATGAAACTTATTTTTACCATAACTATGAAAAAATCCGAACGAGTTTGATTCTTCATCAAGAATCTTGCTTCATCGTTCGGATTTTCCTTCAACTAAAATACTCTTACCCTAGCCTCTTCTCTTAAAAAATCCCTAGTGCATGTCCATTCTCGTCAATATCCATATTGAGCGCAGCAGGTTTTTTTGGAAGTCCAGGCATTGTCATAATTGAACCTGTTAGCGCCACGAGAAACCCAGCTCCGAGTGAAGGACGGAATTCCCTTACCGTAATCTTAAAATCAGTTGGTCGCCCAAGCTTCGTCTGATCATCACTTAACGAATACTGCGTTTTGGCCATACAGATCGGCAGATGATCCCAACCGTTTGCTTCAAATTGCTGTATTTGCTTTAACGCTTTTGGAGCAAAATCTACGCCTTTTGCTCCGTATACGGTTTTAGCAATAGCTTCTACTTTTTCTGGAATCGAAGCTGACACCTCGTAAAGAGGAGAAAATTGACTTTCTGTCTCGTTCATGACTTCAAGAAGTTTTTCAGCAAGCATGACGCCGCCTTCTCCGCCTTTTTCCCAAACTTCTGTTAAAGCAACGGGAACATTCTTTGAAGTACACCAATTCATAAGCGCTTCTACTTCGCCTTTTGAATCCGTTACAAAACGGTTCACGGCTACAACATAAGGAACGCCGAATGCTTGAATCGTTTCAATATGCTTTTCAAGGTTTTCAATTCCCGCTTCTAATGCCTCAATGTTTTCTTCATTTAACCGCTCTTTAGGAACGCCTCCATGCATTTTCAGAGCGCGAATTGTCGCAACGATTACCACCGTTTCTGGTTTAATATCTGCCATACGAGCTTTAATATTTAGGAATTTTTCTGCGCCTAAATCTGCCCCGAATCCCGCTTCTGTTACTACATAGTCGCCTAGTTTTGCAGCCATTTTTGTTGCAATGACGCTATTGCAGCCGTGGGCAATATTAGCAAAAGGACCTCCGTGAATGAGAGCTGGAGTATGTTCCAACGTCTGTACAAGGTTTGGTTTAATCGCGTCTTTTAAAAGAAGAGTAAGCGCTCCTTGTGCACCTAAGTCTGCAACCGTTACAGGCTCATTATCCATGTTGTAAGCTACCACAATAGACGCTAAGCGACGTTTTAAGTCTTGTAAATCTGACGCTAAGCAGAAAATAGCCATAATTTCTGATGCCACCGTAATATCAAATCCATCTTCTCGAGGAACACCTTGCATCGGACCACCTAATCCAATGACAACCTGACGCAACGCGCGGTCGTTTAAATCAACCACTCGTTTCCACGTGATTTTACGTGTATCAATGCGCAGTTCATTGCCTTGATGTATATGGTTATCCAAAATAGCGGCCAGCGCGTTGTTAGCTGTTGTGATGGCATGCAAGTCTCCAGTAAAGTGCAAGTTAATATCCTCCATTGGAAGCACTTGAGCATAACCGCCTCCAGCGGCACCTCCTTTAATTCCCATTACCGGACCAAGAGATGGTTCACGCATGGCGACAATCGCTTTTTTACCTAATCTATGTAATGCCTGAGCTAAGCCAACCGTCACTGTCGACTTCCCTTCTCCTGCTGGAGTTGGATTAATAGCTGTAACTAAAATCACTTTTCCATCTTGTTTTGTGTGTAAACGTTCCATAACGGACAAAGAAAGCTTGGCTTTATAATGTCCATACGGCTCTAACTCGGCCTCTAAAATATCTAGCTGCTCGGCAATCTCTTTAATCGGTTTAATCGTTGCCTCTTGTGCAATTTGCAAATCACTTTTTATTTGCTTCTTAGTTGTCATATAAAAACCCCTTTTCTGCTGAGAATTCTTTTTAAACACTTCATCAAAAAAGGATAAAATCCGTTTTCTGGGGGAGATATGAAGTTTAATGAATACAGGAACGACTGCTCTATAAATTTTACTGAGTTTCAGTCACGCTAAAAAAGCATAGCAACGCTCCAGTTTAACCTTATTGTACCATTTCATTTTAGCCATTACGCATATTAATGCTCTTTTTTTTTCAAAATTCAATTGCTTAATATTCTGTATATTCCTATAATAGTATATTGTACATAAATGTTGAACCTCATCTTCACGTGAGAAAGAACATTTATACGCGTCATTACTTCGAAATCGAATAGGAGGAATTTTATTGCCTATTAATATTCCACGTGATCTTCCGGCAAAAGAAATTTTAGAAAAAGAGAGAATTTTCATCATGGACGACGTGCGCGCGGTTAACCAAGAAATTCGCCCGCTTAATATTGTTATCCTAAACTTAATGCCGGAAAAAGAAAAAGCTGAAACGCAATTATTACGTTTACTCGGGAACTCACCGCTGCAAGTGCATATTACACTTCTTTACACAGCAAGCCATAAAGCAAAAACAACGAGTAAAAATCACCTAGATCAGTTTTATAAAACGTTTGAACAAATTAAAGAACGAAAATATGACGGAATGATTATTACAGGAGCACCTGTAGAACATATACCATTTGAAGAAGTAAACTACTGGAAAGAACTTCAAGAAATTATGGATTGGTGTAAAACAAATGTGACTTCTACCCTTCATATCTGTTGGGGAGCTCAAGCCGGACTTTATCATCACTTTGGCATTGACAAGCGACCTCTTTCTGATAAATGCACGGGTGTATTTACACATGTTGTATCGAGTGAAGAACCGATTAAGCTGCTGCGAGGATTTGATGATGTCTTTTATTCTCCTCATTCTCGTCACACCGACGTCGACATGAATGAAGTAAAAAACCATCCTGACCTTGAGCTTCTTTCCTACTCTGAGGAAGCTGGTGTTTATATGGCGATGTCTAAAGACGAAAAGTTTGTTTTCGTTACAGGACACCCAGAATACGACGTTCAAACACTGCAGGAAGAATTTCTTCGAGATACAGAAAAAGGGCTAGAGCCAAAGCTTCCGGAACACTATTTCCCAAACAATGATCCTGACAAAAACCCTTTAAAAACATGGCGTTCTCATGCCAACCTGCTGTTTATGAATTGGTTGAACTATTATGTTTACCAAGAGACTCCATATCTGTGGGAATGAAAGAACCGATCTGTCCCAGTGTTCAATTAAATTACGCATGCTCTTTTTTATGTTAAAACTGCAGCAAATGAGAAATAAAATAGAAAACCTGCTGCTCGTTTAGAGAAGCAGGTTTTCTATTACTAATTCTTCTTTATTCCGCAATTAAAGCTTTCTTTCAGAAATTCAGCATCAACAACACTGCTTTTGAGATCCAACATTCACATACTATTGCTCATTCCCCCTTTTCATCTTCATTTAGTTTTGTTTCATCCATTTCCTTTTTTTGTTCTTCTATCATTGTGTCCAGCCATTGGGGCGGCTTACCGTCTTGGCTTTCATTGTATACTTCTGATATATCTTTTTCTTCCAAAGAGGATAAGATGTCCTGAATGTCATTTTGGTTGCCTAAAATATTGCCAAATCCTTGACTCACTTTTTTATGACTTCTGAAGTTTGTCGGAAAATTATTGCCAAAATTCACAGCTGAAGCATCTTCAATTGTGCCAATGTGGATGTCACCTATGCTAAAAGCTGATTCTAGAGCTTGATCAGGCTCCCCCATTTCTTCCGTATGGGTTAGTGTATAAGGGACACTTCTTTCATTAATTTTAACTGATATTTCAGAAGGACCCTTTTCTTTATTATTCTGACTACCCGATTTTCGACTGACATCAGATTCATTTGTTGTTTTTTTACCTTTCTTTCCCGGCGCTTGATATTGATTCGTTTGCGAAGGAAAAGTATTACCAATATTCAAAGTTCCACTAAGTTCCTTTACATCAATGTGCTCTAAATAATAAGACAGTTCGTCCAAGTTTAGTGTTTGAACGTTCTTTATATCTAAATGAAAAGAATGGACCGTTTTTTTTGAAAGTTCATTCATGTTTTTTTCTAAATCTGTAAGCCTTTTTTCAATGTTTTGGAGTATATTCAGCACCTTTTCATCCATAGAGTTTGACCCCTTATTTGATTTAACACTTTTAGCCCATCTACAACATATAATAGTGTATTAGATGACTTCTATTAATGTCTCATATGTATCGGGAGGAATTATGAAAATACATCTTCGTTCTCCTCAGATCGTTTTTGATGATCTCACCGTAAATGCGGTTAAAAACAACGCAGGAGTTTTTATAGGGAAAAATGTTCAGCAAAATTGGAAAACTACGATCAGCAGCAGTAATTCAGGTTTTGGTACAATTTTGGGAGATGATAATCAACTATCCAATAACACACATCTTGTTCTTGGTGAAGATGATGTAAATGATTCTTTTGAACAGGTCAGAAAGGAGGATTGACTCTACGTTTTTATTCATCATTCTTTTTAGGGATTTTCGCAATGGTGGTATTATTTAAAATTTTATTAGAATTACCAACTACTTTTCCGAAACCATCAGAAATTCGACTTTTATGATTCCACTTATATTGAATATTAACGCCGTAAAATAGGCCTGAACTATTTTGAATTTTGTTTACTTTAATCGAATGATAGTGAATATTAGCCATAGACAACACCTCACAGACAGAAGTTTGCTTCATCTGATTCAATATAAAACTGAAAATACATTATCTTATGTTTAAATTCTTATCTATTTACCTCAAATTGAATGTCTCTTTAACCATTTGAGCTTTTACGTCTTTTCTATGATACTTACTCCGTTTACGATAAAAGTATTCCTGTCATTACCTTTTAGTCTATGTTAATAGCTGCGATTACACCCTAAAATAAGCTAGCAAAAAACCATCTGTATAAAAGATGGTTTAACTCTATTACTAATCTATTCTCGCCACTCTAACAGAATAATTAATAGAGTGCTTAAACGGGTATTTGCGGAACCCGTTTTTCCTCATTTAACTTTGTGTAACAGGGGCGTTGTTGACATCTATATTTTCAGAAAAATAGGAATCAACGACGTCATTATCGTTAATGATATTTACAATTTGAGAGGCAAAGTTGTTATAGCCGATTATTTCACCAAACCCCGTATTACTTTTCCAATTTACTTGCCAATCTGATTGAGTATTTTCCCCTGTGAAAATACCAGAATTAGTAGAAATATACGTAACATTAAGATTAGTAAATTTTATAATCAACTTTTTCAACTTCTTTCGTCTTCTGTTTTCCTAGAACTGAGAAACTGGTTGAGGATTAATATTTTCCGGCTGGGTAATTGGCGTGTCACAAACATCCTGATCATTAATGATATTCGTACTGCCCAATATAGCTGAATTTACAGCAAATCCGTTTCCTAAGTTAAATTTACCTTGGGAATTCCAATCTGGCTGGCTATTTTGTCCCGAAGCAATTACTGAATTGGAAACCATGCTCACCACATTTATTTGGTTAAAAATGACGGAAACAGGCATTACTCCATTCCTCCGTTTTTTTAAAATTTTAATGTAGTATATGCGTTCTTTTAAAGGATGGTTCAATCGATTTTCTGCAGTTACAAATGTTAGTCATTTCTACAGCCACTAATTTTAAATGTTCTTCTCATAAGCCGTTTTGCACTACCCCTAATTAGCAAGCGTGAAATGGGGAATTTCTCGATTATCTTGGCTAAAAAAAGTATTTAGTCATCGTTTCTTTTTTGTACACAGCTATGTTTTTCTCTTTAATTCGCATTTAGAACATAGTTTTACTAAAAAATAAAACACAATCTTTTAAGAGATTGTGTTTTATAGCTCTTTAATATATTCAATGACAGAGTCTGGAAATTCATTTCGACTTCCGCAATTTCCACAGTAAAATCCGCTATATTCGTCTGTCGCAACGTACTGTCTTAAAAGAAACAATGTTAACCTGTTTGGGAGACCGCATTCTGTGCAAAACGCCAAGTACTTGCTGCGCTGTCTGTTTGCTGACATACGTTTCATCCTTTCGATTAACTATAGAAAGCGTTTTCTTATTTATATGGAGCTTTCTTATCAGTTTATGACAGCAATTACGGCCTATCTCCAATTATTGTCGCGGCGAGAAGAGCGAAAAAAGCGCAGAATTAAATTAATGACAAGCACAATAGCCAAAATATTAATTAATAACCCAAAAATCCCGCCCAGTGCCCCCATATGACCAAGCAAACCTCCAAATAAAAGTCCTGCTAGCCCTCCATACAGAAGTCCACGGGCGAATCCCCCGCGGTTTGAACGAGTAACGCCTCGATTTACCGTTCCATTTCTGCGGTTTGAAAAATTAGACCTTGGCTCATTTTGTCTAACGCTCGGCTGTCTATTAAACGAACGCTTTCCCGAACGATACGACCTTGCACTTGCGTTATAGTCATCGTGATAGGAAATATATTCAGCTAAGGGAGATAAACTTAGCGAAAAGATTAATGCTACAGCGATCAGTATTTTTTTCATCTGTTTTTTCCTTTCTTGACCTAATAGTAACTGTTTATTATAGTGCGCTGTTTCATGCATATCATACGTTTTGGAACAAAAGGGCAATTCAGCTTCATACAAATTTTTTAATCGGGTATCATAACGTTATACTTTGTCCTAGAAAGGAGCGTGCATGTACATGATACGAAGAATTAGTATACTGCTTCTCACACTGTGCTTCTTATTTAATGGAGCCCTTCCTGCACTATGTAAAGCGGAACAAGTAAAAAATATAGCTGTGCGTGACCGTTTGCTTTATCAAGGTAATAACCACCTAAAGCAAACCGCCCTAACATTTGATGACGGACCGGATCCGCGCTTTACTCCACATGTATTGGATCAATTGAAAAAGCATGGTATTAAAGCAACCTTTTTTCTTATTGGGGCAAAAGCTCACGAACATCCTGAGCTGGTGAAAAGAATGGTAGCTGAAGGTCATGCTGTTGGGATTCATACCTATTGGCACCCCAATTTACTAAAAGAATCGACTGAAAAGTTTCACTGGGAAATTGCCAAAACTCAGGCTATTATTAAAAACATTACCGGTTTTGAAACACAGCTGTTTCGTCCTCCATATGGAAATTTAACGCAAGAAATGATCAGCGAGCTGCCAAATGAAAATGTCTATGCGATTAACTGGTCTTCTGATTCATTAGACTGGAAGCAAATCCCAGAAGCAGAAATCACCAAGAATGTATTTAAGAACATGCATGCCGGAACAATTGTTTTGATGCACGACGGAGGCCATTGGACCATGGACCTTTCCAACACCGCAAAGTCGCTGGATACCATCATTCCTAGACTTAAACAAGAAGGATATCATTTTGTGACCGTCCCAGAACTTTTGCACATCCCTTATCCAAAAAATTAAGCTCCAACGAGTTTCTGATTTAGAAACTCGTTGGAGCTTTACGATTTCCCTTAATAGAAAGTAAATATGCCCCTCCTACAAAAAGAGCGTGTCAAAAGATCTAATTCAAATCCATCTTAAAACTCAAACATATGCCTTATTTCTTCAAAACGTTATCATACTAAAGATACAAAATGAGGCATTCTTTTTTTGTTCCATCGCTCTACAATAGAGGGAATTTACGGATAACCTCTAAAATAGGTTTTAAGTTGCATGATTAGGAGTAAATATTATACTATAACTACTCTCATATTTTTAGACAAGCTGCATATAGATAAAATGAGAGAGTCGAACGCATTCCACATATCCCTAAATTTCTTCTTCTCACAAAAAAATTGACGAACTTTTTTTGTCAACAGGTGCGTATAGATATGATAGAATTCCTATATAATGACCTGGATTCATTTCTAAACAAGGAGTTTTGACTATGATTAATGAACAAGAGACGTTGTTATTTATTAAAGAACTTGGCCGCTTGTTGAAAGACTATCAAAACTGTTCAAACGCCTCTGTAAAAAGTGAAATATATAAAGATATCGTGTTGTTGAGCAATGTTATCCAGTTAGATCACGTGAACGTTTCTTACGCTTAGAAAATCCTTTTTATTTCTTTATAAATTTCAGTTTTTCTACTATAACTACAGAAAAGGAAGAAAAGAGACGATTTCCATCCATCTCTTTTCTTCCTTTTCTCGTTCTCATATTTTTATGGTTATTTAGAACATAGTTTTATTAAAATTGCTATAGAGTTTTTCGAGTGTCTTCGGTCCAACTATTCCATCTACCTGCAGATAAAGTGCTTGTTGAAAAGCTTTTACCGCTTTGAGAGTGGAAGACCCGAATATACCGTCTGCTCCTCCAGAAAGAGAATAACCTAAGTGAATAAGCATACGTTGAATTAACTGTACATGATTTCCTCGATCTCCGTATTCAATTAGCACTCTTGAAGCCTTTTCCGTCTGTTTCTCAGGTTTTTTTCCACTTCGAAGCTCCGACAAAGATAAACCGAATGTATATTGAAAATGAGGGTAATCTTTTAAGCTTGTCCAATCTCCTCCCCATTCCAACCCGATCCTTTTTCCTATCTCTCCCGCTTTGTTCCATCTTCGATCAATGGTCCAGTCAACTTCTCCGTTGTCATCAAGCAGCGCAATATCAAAAGCTAGTCCATAATTATGATAAGAATAGCCGCCTTTAGCATTAGTCACGATACTTCCTGGTGTTGTTCGGCCTTTTGAATATAGTTTATGCTGCTGCTCTATCGATCTAAATCCTTCAGTTATCACAACAAATATGCTTTCTTTATATGCTTGCCTAATGAGCTCGTACGATTTTTCTTGCACTATTTCATGTACATTCTGCAACTTATTTTCTGCTTTTTTTAACAGCTTGTCTAATGATAAACCGCTCATACTCCCCACTCCTTAACTAGATGGCTTCTCCTTATATATACGTATAAGACGAACTCAAAGGGAGGCATCCAGTATCAGTTTATGCGGGAAGTAGTTAAATGGTGCAACAGTGCCTGCTGTGTAGAGCTGCTGTTATTTCAGCACCCAGTGGCTGATAGCCTTCGCTACTCCGTTATTGACATTTGTATCTGTCACCCAGTCCGCTGCTTCTTTTACAGCTTCCTGAGCATTTCCCATGGCGATTCCACAACCTGCCGCTTCAATCATAGCCATATCATTTAAGCTGTCTCCCATTGCAATGACTTCATCCATTGAAATGCCCAAACGTTCACATACCGTCATAATCCCTTTTGCTTTGTTAATACCAAGTGCATTAATTTCTAGATTCGTTAAACTAGAGTTGCTGATTTCAAAATCTGAAATGCCTGCTATTTGTTTCAGCACTTCTTCTCGTAAAGCATCATCTGGAATATCGTAGCCAAACTTCAGCCATTCCTGTGAAGCAATATCTTCTGGAAATTCATCTCTCCATACTTTATCCGTAGTCACAGCCCAAAAGTTAAGCTTATGCTCTTGCGTTAAATTCCACATCTTCTCGATGGAAGAAGCATCAATTAACTTTCGTTCTACAAGCTGTCCAGATTCATCCCAGATTTCGCTTCCGTTTACTGTAATAAGGTAAGAAGATAGCTCAAGAGATTGCGCGTATTCACGGCATGTTAAAAGAGAGCGTCCCGTACTTAATACCACATGAACACCTTGTTCTTGAGCTTTAGCAATGGCCTCACGATTTTCTTTAGAAATTTCCTGCTGATTGTTCAGCAGCGTTCCATCCATATCTAGTGCGATCAGTTTAAATTCTTTTTTTTCATTTGTTGGCATCTTTCTCTCTCCTTCTTATGAATAGTAGATATAACATTACGCTGAACATTTGGCTTACACTATGTAACTCTTACTACAACTGTAGCACAGGAGCATTTCCCTCTGCATCAGATAAGTGCTGAAATGGTCAATTATTCTACGGGGAATAATTGAAGGAAAATAAAATAGCTTTGCCGTAATTTATATTTAACGCTTTTTATTTTTATTTATTTCAACTAGAATGTTGGTAAAAGGATGTGAATATTATGAATACTATTATTTCACCACGCGAATTACATACTGCATTGCAACAACCCCAACAATCCATTATTTTGCTTGACTGCCGATTTATCCTTGGAAAGCCTGAGGCAGGCTCAGATGCTTATCAAAATGAGCACCTCCCGGATGCTCATTATTTGGATTTAGAAAAAGATTTGTCCTCTGTGGCTACTTCCCACGGAGGCAGACACCCGCTGCCCGATGTTCAAAAGCTAGCTCAAAAGCTCGGCAGCTTAGGAATTAATGCGGATTCCAGAGTCGTCGTTTATGATGAACAAAATGGGATGATGGCTTCAAGAGCATGGTGGCTACTGCGATATATAGGAATTGAATACGTACAAATTTTAAATGGAGGTTTTACTAACTGGAAACAATCGGGATATGAAACAACTAAGAGCGTTCCAGCAGCTTCTCCTCAAACTTTTGTACCTTTCGTTCAACAAGATTGGGGACTTGCAGGAGTTGAATACGTAAAAGAGAATCTTCATAACCCTAATGTTGTTTTTGTCGACTCTCGTGAAAAAAAGAGATATCTCGGCTTAGAAGAACCCATTGATTTTGTAGCAGGACATATTCCAGGCGCCATTCATTCTTTTTGGCAAGATGTGTTAACTTCAGAAGGTTTATGGAAAACAGATAAAGAGTGGAAGGAGATGTTTTCTGCTATTGATTCTCACGCTGAAATCATTGTATACTGCGGATCGGGTGTATCTGCTTGCCCTAACGTTTTAGCTTTAAAATCAGCAGGTTTTCCAAATGTAAAATTATATGCCGGCAGCTGGAGCGATTGGATTAGCTATCGTGACAATCCAATCGAGAAAAACAGATAGACAAAGAAGGCTCAGTCTCACCAAAAGTATAGGGACTGAACCTTCTTTTTTTGTATTCTTCTTATTAGCCGCATGTTATTTGCTGAGCCTTAACATAAAATCATGAAGCCGCTCTAAGGTAAGCAAATTTTGATTACATGCTTCGCTATCTTGACAAATATAATTTCCTCGTTGTGTAAATGTCCCTTGAACAGTTCCTTTGATTTCAGCAGTGAACATACCGACTTCCTCGTAGCTGTGGCAAAGCGTGCATATTCCTTTCTGATTTATAGGCTTAAACGTTCCTTGAATACCTTTTAACTTCTGGGTATACGGCTCCTGCGCTACGATAAACTTTCTGTTTGAGCCTTTATCGATCCAGCTAACATAGGAAATGCTCGTTAGATCAACGCTATCAGCAGAAGGGACTTTTAACTTTTTCACTTTTGGAAACAACTTTTTCACGCCAGCTTCTGTAAAAGATTTAAATGGAATCACGCAAGGCTTTATCGTTTCTAAAAACACCTCTGCTTGCTCCTTATTTCTAACTTCAGCAACTGACAGCAGTAATTCTTCCTGTTCCTCGCTAAGAACATCAAACACATTTAATACTTTTTCTTTTGCAAGAGCTTTTAAAGCCTGCAGCACATCAGAATTGTTTACTGTTCCATGCCCATTGATAAGGATTTGCGTTTGGCTTTTGATAAAGTTATATTGATCATTTCTTATAAACGCTTCCACGTTCTTCACTCCTTCTTCATTTAATCAGCTACTTTTTACTTTACCGTACAGATTCCTTTTATGAAATGTAAAAAATAAATCAGAAATAAACTATACCTAAAAAAACGCGGGCATTCAGTTGCCAGCGCTTGATTTCTACCGTTGCTTTTTATATACAATTTTTTTGATGGTTTCGGTTGATAAAAAGTATTCACGGGCTAGTTCCTCAATAGAAGTTCCTTTTTCAAAGAAATTCTTAATCCGTTCGTTTCGCTCGTCAATCAACTTTCTTCCACCAGAGCAAGTTCCCCATTTTCTTTTTGCCTTCTGCGGCTTTGGAATATAAATGGTTTCTCCTTGAATATATTTTTGAATTTCACTAATCAGCTCTTCAGGTAAAACATTTGTTGCTTTTACATACGTCATTTCTGCCAGCTCCTTATGTGGTTTTGCTCATACAATAAGGGGCAAAGCCGTATATATTAGAAATGAGATATGCGCGGTTAGGCGATGTCTATTACTAAACCGTCCACCCCATGCAAAGTATCGCCTTTCTAATATCAGGCTTTGCATGAGACGCTGCAGTATCCGGTAAACATCTTTTATTTACCATTTATTACACCTCCACTTTACATCGACTGTAAACCAAACTTGTATAAAATTACAATTATTGGCTCAGATTTTATTATAAGCTATCTATAATCTTGCACACAACACCTTCTTACTTATAAAGATGACACCAAAAATAAAACGAACTTGCAGTGAGCTCGTTGTTCTCCCTGCAAGTTCGTTTTATTTTTGTTATGAACGCTTCTGCTTTTTGTTAGCTGAACTGCTTTGAACACCTTGTTCAGAAGTGGTCGTCCCTTGTCCTTCTACATTTGGTGAACCTAGCTCTGATTTTGAGCGGTCTTTTTTAATTTTACTCATGTCACTCACCTCCAGTTTGTAGTGTACCCTTTGTACAGCTACATATAAGGAGAGGTGTGCTGTTTTTATTGTTTCTTGAGCATAAATAGCCATAGAAACGTTAAAGCTTGCTTTAATTCATTTGGGAGCTGTCCAATCAGCTTATCAGTAACATTTCGCTTATATACACCTTCGCCATCGATTACTTCCCATCCATTTTCTTTTGCAAGCTGTTCAAACTCCCACGGCATCATCGTATTGCAAATGACGTGTTCACCATATAATCGTCGAAAGCTATTGGTACGAGGCTGAGCAGTTGGTCCAAGAATACCTACGCATGCATATCCTCCTGGTTTTACAACTCGGTACAATTCCTTCACAGCTAATCGAGGATGCTCGGTCCATTCTAGGGCGTTGATTACCATAACCCCTTCTACTGATTCAGAAGAAAGCGGCAGCGTCATAATATCAGCTTGAGCGAACGACAAATTTTCACTTTTATGCAGCTGGGATGCTTTTTGAATCATTTCTTCCGATAAATCAAGACCGATTGCTTTATATCGAGAAGCAGCTAGAAGAGACGTTCCAAACCCATCACCGCAGCCCACGTCTGCCACCATACCACCTGATTTAAGATGTTTTTGAATAAATGGAATCACTGTTTTCCGACTTCCGTTTTTCCACATTTCTTCACTTCGGCTATTCCAAAATGATACTTTTTGGTTCCACTCGTCTTGAGCTTGATCATGCCAATTAAATGTTGTCATTTTTTATCCCCTTTGTACTCTTTTCTTTACCTTATCACTTTTTGCAATGAATAAAAACGACTATTTCAGCAACCATATAGATGTAAAGGAAGGTGTTTATTTGTATGAAAGAACGTTTCGTTGCAGTACGTAAAAATGCAGACGGTGACCTCTTAGAATTCCAAACAGCTTCAGGAGACGTTTTAACCTATGAAGAAGCATTAAAGAAAGTAGAAGCAGGGGACGTTGAGCATGTGAGTACCTTTGTAGGGAAAGATGGCGGTACGTATATTCGCAGCATTCCTGATCATGACAAAACAAATAATCTCGATGCATTGCCATCGTTTTAAAGGAGAATGAAGATGACTAAAAAGAATAACAAAGGAAGCGCTAATCAAAGTAATCCAAAAACGCAGCACCATCTTGTAGAAATGGGTGAAGAAATTTCAAGCGGGGATAATTCAAAAGGAAACAAACGCAACAAAGATCAGTCAAGTAAAACACAATAAAAAAAGCCGTGCTTCTTAGCACGGCTTTTTCTTATTAATGTTGGCTAGGAAGACCTAATGTTGAAAAATCTCCTGTTGCTACGCTTGTTCCAACTGACGCAACACCTGCTACTAATGTAAACGCTAATGCCATACCGACTAATACTTTTTTCATAATTATTTCCTCCTCTTTCTTTGATTTGACTCTAGTGTATCACAGGATAAAAGTAGATGAATTCCTTTCTATCAGCATTTATCCCCTTAAAACCACGGATTTCCTCCATTTTGATAGAAATTTCTCAAAAATTATAATGATAGGAATATTTTAAACAAATAGAGCTTCAAGTTCTTTTTCTACTAGCTTGACGAATCGCTCATTTCGTTGCAGGGTGAAAATGGTCATAGACTTTTCCATATATTCTTTACCTTGTTCAATTTTACCTAATTTGATTAAGCTCTCTCCTGCTTGGTAATGAAGTTCTCCAAATAAATACATTGATTCATTACTAATGCACAAATCAATTCCTCGGTTGCTATATATTAATGATTCATCATAGTTACTCATATCTCCAAGCGTTTTGGCAAGTGCATTTAAAATTCTAATTTTTATATTTTCGTCTTTTGTTTGGGGCAGCTCATTTAAGCTTTTGAGTGCTGTTTGATATGTATCTAGAGCCTGTTCATACTCTTTCTCTTCATAAAGAATAATCCCAATGCTATTTAAAATTTCAATTTCTCTTTCCTTATAAAACGTTGCCGATTGCTTAGTAAGATCGATCGCTTGGTACATTTTAGACAGCGCATCTTCTTTGTTGTGATGAATATAATACACGCAAATACCTTCGTGCCACATTAAAAATTGCTTGTTCAGCGGGTTTTGAAACAGGGGACTTTCTTTTTCTTTTACAATGATATTATGAATAGCATCATAATCTCTCTGACGAATATATTGACGAATTAACGATTGAACCGCATCTACGTAATCAAGTCGAGGTGATTCTACACTATCAAAAAAGTAGTTAACATCTACGCCAAGGCGCTTAGAAATTTTATAGAGGGTAATACTTGATGGATATTCTTCACCGTTTTCAATTTTGCTGATTTGCGCTTGTGTACAAATGTCTCTTGATAATTCTTGTTGTGTCAACCCTGCCATTTTGCGAAGGTCTCTCATAACACTCCCAATTCTATACTCTCTCATCTCTTTTCTCACCCTTACTTTCACATAATATATTCTCTCTATAAACATATAGTGATTTTATTTAGATAGTCAACTGTAAACTCGTTAAAAATTTATACAATGTTTCGAAATTGACCATTCCCTATAATAGCAAATTAATCTATAATAGTAAAATAGTGTATTATTTCTCTTCTCTAAAAAATCCTGCAAAAAAATAATATTGAGACATAACGAAATCAATCCAGTCTACAGACAAACAAATAGGATGAATAAGCTAATATAGATCACTTGTTACACCGCTAAAAGCACCTGCATACATGAAACCTATGTTCACCATAACAGCAAAAAATCCGAACGATTTATCGTTCGGATCTTCCTTCACCTAACATATTTTTGTTCCATCCTCATTCACATTTTTATTTATAAACAGGATATCCAACAAATTTAAAGTCTTTGCCGATTGACGTCACAGAAAGACGCTCCACGTCCACTGCGTCCCACATTTTCTCTACGCCTTTTCCTTCTAGGAAAGTAGGAGCTTCTTTTCCTCCTGAAAGCTTTGGAGCCATATACAGCACCAATTTATCAATTAAACGATTCTCTAAGAATGCGGCATTCACTTCGCCCCCTCCTTCAATTAAAAGAGACGACACAAATTTCTCACCTAGTATAGAAAGCATATCTTCAAGATTTACTTTGTCCTCACCGCTTGTAACAAATACTTCGACGCCTTGCTTTTCGAGCTGTTCTTTTTTTTCTTTTGAATAGCCCTGACTTGTAAATACCCACGTTGGAGCTAAAGAATCTGTTGCTAGCTTAGATTCAAGCGGCATGCGCAGCTTTGAATCCATCACAATACGAATTGGACTGCGGCCGCCTTCAATGCGAGTTGTCAGCTCGGGGTTGTCCTTAATGACCGTGTTCACCCCTACTAAGATACCCGCTGTTTCATGACGCAGCTGATGTACATCCAAACGAGCTTCCTCAGACGTAATCCACTTGCTGTGAGAAGAAGCAGTTGCTATTTTACCGTCTAACGTAATCGCTGACTTTAATGAAACAAACGGCTTCTTCGTTACAATATACTTATTGAAGACCTCATTCATTTGACGTGACTCTTCTTCACATACACCTGTTATGACCTCAATGCCTGCGTTTTCTAAAATTTTAACTCCATTACCTGCTACTAAAGGATTGGGGTCTAAAGTTGCTATGACCACTTTTTTTACACCGGCTTCAACTAGCGCTTCAGCACAAGGACCTGTACGTCCGTGGTGTGAACAAGGCTCTAGCGTTACGTAAGCAGTCGCTCCTTTTGCTTGTTCGACAGCCATTCGCAGCGCATGAATTTCAGCGTGCGGCTCTCCCGCTTTTAAATGCGTACCGATTCCAACGATTCGATTATCGTTTACAATGACAGATCCTACAAGCGGATTTGGATCTGTTTGTCCTTTTGTTGCTTTTGCGTTTTGTAAAGCTATATTCATATAAAATTCGTGATTGATCAAAGAAGAACCTCCTCTTTTAAGTGTCCTGAACGTTTAACTTTGGTGTCTAGATACTTTTCATTAAACTGAGATACATCTCCCCAAAGTGGAACGCGCCCGGATAAAAGTGCGCCGTTTTTCTCAAGCGCGATTAGCTTTTTCGGATTATTTGTAATCAGCGTAACAGGTTTTTGACGCAGCACTTTTAACACGCTGATGGCATCACTATAGCTGCGAGTATCATCTTCAAATCCTAACCCTTCATTCGCCTCTACCGTATCAAATCCGTTTTCTTGAAGAACGTATGCCATTGCTTTGCTGAATAGGCCAATGCCGCGTCCTTCATGATTTGCTAAATAAAATAGCGCTCCGCTTCCATTTTCGACGATCATTTTCATAGATTGTTTTAATTGAAAACCGCAGTCGCAGCGTTTGCTTCCGAATATATCTCCCGTATGGCAGATACTGTGCATACGAATTAGTGCCTCATGCGATTCTTGAAAATCTCCGTACACAAGAACACTCGATTGCTGCATGTCAGCTAAATTAGCTCCTTGCATTTTTTCAATAAGCTCTTCCGTACTTAAAGATCCTTCTTTTACATTATCAGAACGCAGCCATGAATACCAACTAAATACTTGTGTCTCTCCATCTAGATTCACCGGAAGCGTGATAGGTCCTACTATATAAATAAAATGATCATCATTTTTTACTACGTTAATTTTATCTTTTAAAATTGAAACAACTTTTTCGTTAATCACAGTCATTTCCTCCTCTTATGTGTCTTTCACTTATCTACTATTTTCACATTGTGTTCAATCTCTCACATGAACAAATATTTTTTCTAGCACTTCACTACATTTATCTTTTTTAATTGATGTATCAGCTTACTAAAAGTAAGTAACTTTACTTGCTTAAAGTATTATATGACGATACATTTATCTTGTAAAGCTTTTATGTTCTTTTTGTTACTTTTAGTAATCAACTTCTTTAATTATATAAATTATATAATCAAAACATAAAAGCGTAAAGTAATTTATGTTCTTTAAGTAATTAAATTACACAACACTAGATAAAATGCTGACTTTGTTTTATAATATAGGAAGAGAATGGAGGTAATAACATGGACGGTTTAGCACTCTGCCCGCGTTTTGAAAAGGCTGTTACTATACTAACGAAACGTTGGACGAGTTTGATCATTTTTCAGCTACTTTCCGGCTCACAGCGGTTTTCTCAAATGCAAGAAGCACTTCCAGTAAGCGGAAGACTCTTATCCGAGCGCCTAAAAGAATTAGAGCATGAAGGAATCGTCATTCGTACGGTTATTCCGGAAACTCCTGTTCGAATCGAGTATTCGTTATCCGACAAAGGATTAGCACTAGCGCCGGTAATTCAGGAAATTCAGACATGGTCCAGTGAGTGGATTACAAAAGAAGAAGTGGAATAAAAGAAATCTCTAAAGAAATCAGGAGAGCTTCTATATCGATATGCTCACAGCCGTTTTCTTTAGAGCTCCATAAATAAAAAAGGCATGCTCCCCTTGAGCACGCCTTTTTTTATTTATGTTATTTTCCTAATGATTCATTTTGAGAAATAATACGCTGTTTCTGGCTTTTTCGGCCGTGCAATACAAGGTATACTGCTATAGCTAAAAGAGCAACAATGGAACAGAATACATACATTCCTTTATAACCGGCTGCTGTGGATAAAATGCCTAATAAAAAGGACCCTAAGCCCATTCCAGAATCAAAAAACACAAAAAACGTAGCTGTGGCGACACCTCGGCGATGAGGAGAAGCTTTTTTTACAGCAATGGATTGAAAACTTGATGTAATCGTTCCAAAGCCTAATCCAATCAATGCTCCAGCTAATAAAAACACCCAGCTTGTTGTCGCTTGGCTAAGCAAAAAGATACCGATAGCTAAAGATAAAATGGACGGATATACCACGCTGTTTTCTCCGTATTGATCAAACCATTTTCCAGTAAAAGGTCTAGAAGCTAATAAGCACACCGCGTAGACAACAAAGAAAAAGCTTGAAGCTTGCGTAAAGCCCATTTCTTTTGCATAAATAGACACAAACGAAATAACACTTGCATATGAAAAAGCTACCACAAGGCCAGCAACAGAAATAGGCAGCGAACGGTATTCAAAAAACGCCGCAAGACCTTTAGCTGGCTGTATTTCATTTGTTGCAGAAGAAGCTTGCACCTCAGGTACACGAAGTACTAGACTGCATAATACTGCTAAAACAGAAGATACAACCGCAACGGTAAAGACCGCTGTATGACCCAAAGTATTTGTTAACGTTAAGCCTACAAACGGACCTACTACCATCGCTAAGTTCATAAACGTCGCATAGTACCCCATCCCTTCGCCTTTCCTCTGTTCTGGAATTACATTTGCAACGATTGCTCCTGTGGCAGTTGTGCTCATTCCAAAACCAATACCATGAAGCACACGCAGCAGCAGCAGCGCAGATAATGAGTGAATGTTCATATATAAAATAGAACCAATTAAAAAGATAAAGACACCTATTAATAGTACTTTCTTTTGTCCTAATGTTGTCATCCACTTACCGGCTAGCGGTCTGAACACAATGCCGGACACTAAAAAAATTGTCACAATTAGCCCTAGGCTTTGTTTACTTGCATGAAGTTCATCCGTTGCAAACAGCGGCAATGTGACAGTTAACATATAAAAAATGACAAAAACAAAAAAGCTGGTCAATGAGACCGCTAAAAAATCTTTTGTCCATAATTTTGATTTCTGCATGATTTTCCTCCTTTTATTTGTTTGTTCGTATCTATTTATTAAAACAAACTAAATCATAGTCTAGAAATAATATGCATACGAATTATCTCAACTCAAACTATTATAGGGTTCATATATGTAAGTGTCAACATGTATTTATCGATTTTGATTTCCGTGCAAGACTTCGCTTTTCCCGCAGGAGTCTTCGCCTTGCCCTCCAATCAACCGCTAGAAAGACCTACACACATGAAACCTACGTTTACCACAAAAAAACAAACCATGAATCAAACACTTTGATCAATGGTTCGTTTTTCACTTCGTCTAATATTCTTTTGTCCTAGCCTCTTTTAGAACCTTCACTTCTTTAAATGAGAAATAATTTGATCCGTTACTTCACTAGTAGTTGCGCTGCCTCCAACATCTGGTGTAATGATGCCCGATTCCGTCACTTGTTCGATAACCTCTAATAAATGACTGCCTAATTCTTGTTCACCAAAATGATCCAACATCATTTTAGCCGTCCAAATCTGTCCGATTGGGTTTGCAATTCCTTTTCCGACAATATTAGGAGCAGACCCGTGTACCGGTTCAAACATCGAAGGATATTTTCCGTTCACATTAATATTTGCAGCAGGAGCAACGCCAATACTTCCCATAATAGCAGCTCCGATATCTGTTAAAATATCTCCAAATAAATTGCTTGCCACAATTACATCAAAACGACTTGGATTTGTAACGAAAAAAGCCGCCAGCGCATCGATGTGCTGTGAGTCTGTTTCAATATAAGGATAACTCTTTGCAACATCTTGAAACACTTCGTCCCAAAACGGCATGGAATGAACAATTCCATTTGACTTCGTTGCGCTTGTAACTTTCGCTTTTCTTTTAGAAGCTAATTCAAATGCGTAGCGCATCGCTCGTTCTGTTCCTTTTCGAGAAAAAACCGCATTTTGAATAGAAATTTGATCTTCTCCTTGATAAATCCGGCCTCCTACTTCACTGTATTCTCCTTCACTATTTTCACGAACAACAATTAAATCAAAATCTTTTGGGTTCGTTAGTGGAGATGCGATGCCTTTTAACCTTTTGGCTGGACGAATATTAATTACCTGCTGAAATTCTCGACGAATCTTAATGAGCAGACCCCATAGCGACACGTGATCTGGCACAAGATTTAAATTTCCTACGGCTCCTAAAAAAATTCCGTCAAAGTGTTGAAGCTGCTTTAGCCCATCTTCCGGCATCATCTGTCCGTACTTCAAATAATAATCACAGCTCCAAGGAAATTCTGTAAATTCAAATTTTAATCCCCCGTGAAGATCTGCAATCGTGTGAAGGACCCTAACCGCCTCCGGCACAACTTCTTTTCCTACTCCATCTCCTGGTATGTTCGCTATTTTTAACGTTTTCATCAAAAATCCCCCTGCGTCTTTTATGTAAAAAATTATCGGTCGACCGTCGACTGATATTATCTATTTGATTATACGTAAAAAGAACGCTTTTAACAAGAAAATTCTGAATATATTCATTCTCTTCAAAAATTCAAAATTATTATGACTCTTATGAACAAGCGTATTATAATTAGGAAATAAATGATTATAAATAAACGAGGTATATCAATGAACAATTTTGATTTACACAAGCCGTTACCGTACTATCTTCAATTTTATGAAAAAATTAAGCAAATGATTGTGAACGGTGAATATGAACCGGGTCAGCGAATCAATGAAACCCAGCTAGCTAAAGCATTTGGGGTCAGCCGCTCTCCCATAAGAGAAGCAATGCGTTTATTAGAAAAAGACGGCCTTTTAGTTGCAGATCAAAAAACAGGCTTTATTATTTATTCCCTATCTCCTGAAGACGTAGAAGAAATTTATCAAATTCGTACGGCTTTAGAGTCTTTAGCCATTGAGCTGTGTATTACTCGCGCTTCTGATGAAGAGCTTCTTTTCATTGAGCAGCTGTTAGACAGAACCGCTGAGGAAATAAAGCAAGGAGCCGAAGATTCTCGACTTATTGAGCTAAATGAACATTTTCATCAGCTGATTCTTGAATACAGTCATAATAAACATTTAAAAAAACAGCTCGATAGCGTAAATGTATTGATTTATTTTTGTCGGGTGCTTAATTTTAAAGGTAAAGGACGCGCTGCTGAGATTTTAGATGAGCATCAGCAAGTGTTCACCTTTATGAAAAAACGCAGTTTAAAAGCTGTTGAACATATGCAACAACATTTACATCATGATCTTGTTTATTTACAAAAACGATTGAACACCAAAAGAGATTGAGACATAACTAAATTCATTCAATCCAAAGACGAACAAATGAGATACATAAAAAAATCCGAACGATGAATCGAGATTCTCCATCAAGAATCTCAATTTATCGTTCGGATCTTTCTTCAACGAAAAAAATTTTGTCCTAACCTCTTTTTTAAATAGGCACAAACACTCCAGGTGCTTCCCCATGCTCATCGTCATCGAGCCACCACTTAAAGCCTTCTTGTTCAACTAATTTCTGGGCTTCTTTAGGGCCTTGTGAGCCGGATGGATATTCATAAAGCGGCAGCATATCAGCTTCAAATGCATCTAATACAGGCTGCACCCACTGCCAAGATAGCTCTACTTCTTTCCAATGAGCAAAAAACGTGGAGTCTCCGATTAATGCGTCGTAAATAATTCGTTCATATGCTTCCGGCACACTTTCTTCTTCTCTTGAAAACGTAATACGAACCGGCTCAATAACACCATTTTTTAATGGGTTTTTGCTGTTAAGCTGCAAAGCGACGTTTTCGCTTGGACTGATTTCGATAATAAATAAGTTTGGTGCTACTTTGTCATAAGGAGTTTCGTACAGACCCTTTAAAGAATCTTTAAATTCTACAACGATACGAGTTGATTTTTCTTTCATTCGTTTGCCCGTTCGAATATAAAAAGGAACGCCTTTCCAAAATGGATTATCAATCCATAAACGTGCTGCCACAAACGTATCATTTTTAGAGTCTGCTTCTACGCCAGGCTCTTCTTTGTATCCTCTAACAGATTTGTGATTGATTTCTCCGTTTCCGTATTGTCCTCTTACAACATCGCGAGCTACTTCTTTCGCTTGAATTTTCCTCAGTGACTCCATTACTTTTTGCTTTTCTTCTAAAATGTTTTCTGAGCAAATTCGTTTTGGAAGATGCATAGCTGTCATCATGAGAACCTGCAGCATATGATTTTGAATCATGTCGCGTATGGCCCCCGTATGATCATAATACCCTGCACGATTTTCAACACCGACTGTTTCACTTGCCGTAATTTGTACGTTCGCAATGTGTTTGTTATTCCACAGCGATTGCAGCACGGGGTTCGTAAATTCAAGCGCTTCTAAATTTTGCACCATCGGTTTACCTAAATAATGATCAATTCGATAAATTTCTTCTTCTTTAAACGTACTGCTTAGCTTTTCATTAAGCTCTCTTGCTGAAACAAGATCATGTCCAAATGGCTTTTCAATCATAAGACGCTTCCACCCGCTGGTTTGATCCAAGCCGCTTTTTTTTATATGCAGAGCAATTACATCGAAGTATTCGGGTGCTACGGACAAATAAAACAAACGATTTCCTTTACTTCCATGAGTTGTTTCTTGCTCATTCACAACCTTTAATAGCTGTTTGTAATCTTCTGTTTTGCTTGCGTCTACTGCTTGATAATGAAACAGGGACAAAAAATCTTCTTCGTTACTTTCCATTTTCCGTCTCGAAAAATCGTTTATAGATTGCTTTACACGCTCTTTAAAATCCTCATGAGACATCTGCTCGTACCCCGATCCAATAATAGAAATAGCATCAGGGAGCTTTTTGTCTGTAAATAAATTATAAAGAGCGGGAAAGATTTTTCTTTTTGCTAAATCACCCGTTGCGCCAAATAAAACAAAAGTTAAGGACTCCACTTTTTTTCCTCCCGTCAGGTTGTATGTATGATGGATTTTCTCTTCTCCTAGCTTACCTCTGTTTATTTGGGAATATCCTTTTTTTCATCAAAAAGGACGCTCACAAGTGCGAGCGTCCTCAGTTATTTACATTAAAATGTTTGTCATTCCCCACAGCAGCAAAAAACTCAGCAGAATCGTCATATTTGAAACGGTGCCGACAAATTTTTGATCGTATTTGAATTCTACTGCGTAAGGTAAAACTGACCCCGCTACTGGTAGAATGAAGCAAACTAAGATTGTATACCGGAACATATCTTCAAATGGAAGCAGGAAAAACAGCGCAATTCCTACGCCGAGTCCGATTATGTAGCGGATACTTAAAAACATAATAATTTTTTTCAAGTAGCTTTTTTGGAACGAAAAATTTAAATATACGCCTAAAAGCAAAAGAGAAAGCGGCATATTAGCTTTAGAGATAATGCCTGAAACGTCTAATACATATGATGGTAAATGAATGCCTATAATCGCAAGAAGACAAATGATTACGTAGGTAAGAAGCGGCATCGATTTTAATACTTTGTATAAAATCTTTTTAAATTCAATGTCAATATCATCTCCTGAGTAGTAGCTGCCAATCACATAGCATAAAACAAAAATAACAAAGGCATTTCCGACATCAAACATACCAAAATATTTAAGCCCTTCTTTTCCCCAAATGCCTTCTACTAACGGATAAGCAAACATTCCAATATTAAACCCTGGAATCATCATCGTCAGCATGCCTTTCACTTTTCTTTCATCTTTTCGAAAAACAAAAATTCCTACCGCAGCTAACAGCAAGCCATAGACAATTCCAATAACTAATAGTAAAATAAGCGATCCATCAATTTTAATACTGCTGAATGTGACAATAATCAAGCAAGGCATTGTAATATTAAAAATAATTCTGGCTAAAGCTTCCCCGTCTTTTTGCTGAAGGAGGTTTGTTCGTTTTAGTATGTATCCTAATAGAATGATTGTAACGGAATACAAAAACTGACTGTTAAAGCTGCTCATAGACCTACTCCCTTGCCCTCTAAGATAAACGTTTTATAGAAACGTTCTTCATATCTTTTATACTTATTTAATCGATTGTTTTACCCTGTCTTTTTTAATCCTTGTTTCATTATAATATAAGCAGCTTAAAAAGAAACTAGAGAATTGGATGCAGTTTACCTGTTTGTTAGACAAAAACAGCTTAGAAACAAATGAAAAAACTTTCCTCCAAACTGATTTTAAAACAGGAGATTTTTCTTTTTTATGGAATTTGTTTAAAAGGTATGTAGTATTTTTATGAGGAGGAAGAAACGTGAAACGAAAAATGATAGCGCTTACTTTTTCTGCTGCTCTTTGTTTTTCAGCTTCAGGATCTCTTGCTGAAGCTTCTAACAAAACAGATGTAATTCCAAATGCTGATCAGTCGGCAGAAACCTATTTCGACGGAGCGAACGGGAATTGGCTCACCACTAAAAACCCCACTCAATATCAGCAGGCTACGCTCTATGGCAATATTGGGCTTACTCCTTATAACTGGGGGAAACCTGAAGATGGATCGGGCTGGTATCGAATCAATCAGCCCGCTGAGGTCAAAGGAACGCAAGTAAATGGCATTTTTGAAGACGCTCAGTTCGTCATCCGTGTTCCTGATAACTGGAACGGAAAACTTGTGATAGCCGGCATTCCTGCCACGCGCAACGAAACGTCCACCGATTTATTATTCAGCGATTACGTTCTTAAAAAAGGCTATGCATTTGCAGCCACCGATAAAGGAACGCAAGGAGAAAGTGACCCTAACGATCCTTTTGCTAAAGTAAAAAATGCACTCGCTAACGATGACGACAGCGTAGCAGAATGGAATATGCGCTATCGTCAACTGACAAAAGCTGCCCAGCAATACTTGACTACTCATTATTCAGACAAGCTAATCAACCCGTCCAACCGAAAAAATCCTGCAAGCGATTTGATTCGAAACGATCATAAAGTACCAACGTATGCAATTGGCATTTCAAACGGTGGATACGTCGTCAGATACGCACTTGAGCACGATGATCCAAAGCAAACAAAAGAGCCTCGTTTATTTGATGGAGGCGTCGATTGGGAAGGCGTATTATGGAGTTCAAAAGCACCAAATTTAATTAGCTCACTAACACCTGTTGTCAACAACGCAGAAGAAGCGCTGTACGGAACGGGAAAAGAGCAGAAAAAAGCCATTAAACAAATGTATAAAGCAGGTCTTCCGAAAGGATCAGAAAAATTGTGGAATTACCATGATCAAGTGTACTGGTCGGTCACATTAAACATTTACCGTGATCACTTTGATCCAACTGCTCCCGGAAGAACAAACTGGCACAACTATTTAAACTTTACTTCAGCAGGTTTACGTGATCGCTCATGGGATTATATCTTTGAAAATTATCGCTATCAAACCCGTCCAAAAAGTGTAAAAGAAAATGTAGCAAAAGTAGAAAATACAGGCGATATCGATGTACCTCTTATCAGTATGGCGGGCTCTCTCGATTCACTTATCTTCCCGTCTATTCACGCGGAAGGCTATGAAAAACTCGTTAAAAAAGCTGGCAAGGCAAATCTTCATCGTCTTTATACCGTTAAAAACGGAAATCACGTTGACAGCTTAGTATGGAATAAACAAACGGATCCAAATCAAGAGCTTCAGCCCCTGCTTCCATATGCCCATCAATCTTTTGATTTGTTAGTAGACTGGGTGGAAAATAAAAAAGCTGCACCTGCAAGTAAAGATATTAAAGCACCTCAAAATAGCCTTAAAGTAATGGATATAAAATCCGGACAAGAAGTAGATCCACGCTGAGGTTGAAACATAACTAAATGAATCCAACCTAAAGACGAACAAATGAGCTACATGAGCTGGACTGCTTATTACACCGCAGTTGATTTCCGTGCAAAGCTTCGCTTTCCGCGGGCGGTCGCTGAGCCTCCTCGTTGCTTGCGCTCCTGGGGGGTCTCATCTGTTCCGCTTTTCCCGCAAGATTCTTCGCCTTGCCCTCCAATCAACTGCTAGAAGGAACGAAACAGATAAAACTATATTCGCAATCACAAAAAACGAACCACTAATCAGACATGTTGATTAATGGTTCGTTTTTCACTTGGGCTAAAATACTTTTCTCTCAGCCTCAGTCTTCATAATAATCAAGATACAAATGACCTGCTGAGTCTGCTTGACCTAAAAATACCTTATCGGCTGCAGCACCTTTCTTTTTGAGCTGTTCTTTAACCCACGCTACGCTATATCCCAGCTCATGAACCGCTTCTTTCATTATATTTCCATCCATGATAATCGTTTGAGGTAATCGTGTCGCCTCTCCTTTTATTAATAAATCTTCTCTCGTAACGTTTTGCTTTTCTTTCTTTAACAGCACGCTTAATTCGCCGTTGGTTTCGAGCATGGCAAAAGCTACGTCTTCCACATAAAAGATGTCTTTTTTTCGAAGCTGCTCCATGAGCTCATCTACTGTATATTTTTCTTTTTTTACATTTTCCTCAAGAATTTTTCCTTCTTTAATGAGGATCGTTGTTGTCCCTTCCACCGCTTTTCGAAAGCTTATACTTTTTAACGATACGTTTGATACAAAAATAAGAAACGATGCCCACACTAAAATTGCGACTACCCCGTGACTTGCCTGTAAATCTACATCCATTGAAATTGTTCCTGCAATATCTCCAATTGTAATGCCAACGATATATTCAAAAAAAGAAAGTTTGGATAACTGTTTTTTCCCCAACAGCTTTGTGATAAAAAACAAGCCAAGTAAAATCAGCACTGAACGAAGTACTACTTCCATCCAATGATTCAACGCATGCACCTTCTTTACTAAAATTGATGTATCCTTTATCTTGTACTTATTTTTATGTATGAACACGTTTTTTCATCTTCCATTATTTACATACCTTTCACGACAGGTTAGAGTAGAAAGAAGTAGGAAGCAAATGGGGGTTTTATGATGAACGATGAAGTGTTAACCGTATTTAACGACCAACAGCAGCGCATAGGAACAGCGTCTCGCAAAGAAGTTCATGAAAAAGGCTATTGGCACGAAGCGTTTCACTGCTGGTTTGTCAGCCGTGAAAATGATACAGACTATATTTATTTTCAAATTCGAAGCGAACAAAAACAAGATTATCCCGGTGCGCTTGATATCACAGCTGCCGGACATTTGCTTCATACAGAAACCGCTGTGGACGGAATAAGAGAAATTCACGAGGAACTTGGTGTAAACATTTCATTTGATGAACTGCTTCCTTTAGATGTCTTTAAATACGAAGTATCTCAGCCGCACTATGTTGATAAAGAATTTGCACACGTATTTTTATACCACAGCTCTCATCTGCTCACTGCTTTTACGTTGCAGCAAGAAGAAGTATCAGCACTTGTAAAAGCGCCTTTTTCTCACTTTTGCGAACTGTGGCTTGGAAATCAAACAGAACTGATCATTGAAGGGATAACAAATAAAAAAGAGCCAATTCACCGTACAGCACATAAAAGTGAATTTGCTCCTCATCCCAAAGCTTACTATGAAACGATTATTTCATTCATTAGGCAACAGCTGCATTCAGCAGAAAAAGCTTAGAACCCTAAGCTTTTTCTACTGAAAAAATCATATATGTTGCACTGCCAAGCGCAACAAGTTTACCGCTGCTGTCTTCAATTTTCACTTCTCCAACTGCAAGCGTTTTGCCGCGATGAGACAGTGTAGACTTTGCAACTAAATAATCACCTATACCCGGCCTTGTGTAATTTACTTTTAACTCAACTGTACTGGCGCTTTCCTCCTCAGAAAGAGAAGATCGCACAGCCGAACCAACCGCCGCGTCGATAAGCGTGGCAATAACGCCTCCATGAACCGTTCCTCTTCCTTGCAGAAGCTGCGGTTGAATCGTAATTTTCAACTCTGCATACCCTTTTTCAAACAGCGTTTCTTCAATGCCAATATAATCCCAAAACGGAATCATCCCTTTACTCGTTCGTTTCATCAATCTCATCCTTTACATAAATAAACTATGTAAGAAATTCTAGAAAAGCTGGAAAACTCCTGTTTTTATATACAAAAAGCGCTTGCTCTTTAGCAAACGCTTTTTATTCCTCTATTTTTCAAATAAAAACTGCACTTTGTTTTCTTTCCATTCTAACTTGGCATTAAAGGTTTTATCGCCTTTTTTAAAGCCTTCAATTAAATCTGTTTGTCCTTCGCTTAACAGCTTTTTTAAATTAGCCTGCGTAACTGTTTTACCTAAAATCTTTTTCGATACGGTAAACGTGCATTTTGTTTTTGCATAGTTTGAGCATCCGTAAAATGAGCCTTTATCAACTACTTTTCCGTCGCAAAGCTTACATGAACCAAACGATTTAGAAGAAAAACCTTTACCTTTTCCATTACCTTTTCGCTGAATGGATTCAGTATCGTATCCGCTGAAGTTCCACTTGCTTTCTGCTTCGACAGCGTCTTCGATAATTTTAGCTGACAGCTTCTTTGTTTGTTCCATAAAGGCAGCGGCCGATGCTGTTCCTTCTCCAATTTCAGCTAGACGCTGCTCCCATTTAGCCGTCATTTCTGGAGAAGCTAAAATTTTATCGCCAATCGCGTCAATCAATACCTTTCCTTTATCAGTCGCAAATACTTGGTTTTTTTTCACATCAATATATTTACGATCTTTAAGCATTGTAATGATTCCAGCGCGAGTTGCTTCCGTCCCTAAGCCTTCTGATTTTGCTAAAATTTTCTCCAGCTCGTCATTATCCAAATGCTTGCCTGCTGTCTTCATCAGTGTAATCAACTGACCTTCGGTGTAGCGTTTTGGAGGCTGTGTTTTACCTTCTTTTACGTCTACTTTAATAACTTTTCCTTCTTCGCCTTCTTGGACATTCGGAAGAATAACGTCGTCATCTTTCTCATTTTGAAAAATTACTTTGCGCCAGCCTTCTTGGATTTGCTGCTTTCCTTTTGAAATAAAAGCTGCTCGCTTTTCCACTAGTGTCGTAATCGTTGTATAGTCGAAAATCGCTTTTTCGTAGTGTGCCGCAATTAGACGTCTTACGACTAAGTCGTAAATTTTCTGTTCGTCTCCTGACAGTTTGCTGGGGTCCTTCACTTGTTCCGTTGGAATAATCGCATAGTGATCGCTCACTTTTTTTGCATTTACATAGCGTTTATTTCCTAGGATTGAAGCGTAAGGCAGCGGAAATAAATGTTCATATTCAGAAAAAGCACTCAGCTTTTCTAAAATCTCAGGAAACGTTTCCGCTTCTCCTTCTGTTACGTAGTTTGAGTCTGATCTTGGATAAGAAACAATTCCTTTCTGATACAGCCCTTGCAGCACATCAAGCGTCTTTTTAGGAGAAAACTTAAACGCTTTATTCGCCGTTGCTTGAAGTGATGATAGGTTAAATAATAACGGCGGCTGGAACTCTTTTCGCTCCGTTACGAGTTCATGAACTTCCGCGTCTTTTCCTTCGCAAAACTGAGCAATTTTATAGGCCATTTCTTTTTCTTTAAGACGCGATTCTCCGTCTTGATGCCATTTGCCTTCATACTTCTTTCCTTCAATATCAAACTTAGCAAGCACTTCCCAAAAAGGCTCTGATTTAAAGTTATCAATTTCTTTTTCACGCTTCACGATCAAAGCAAGCGTTGGCGTCTGCACTCTTCCTGCTGAAAAAACATCTGACATGCCATGCTTTTTTAACAAAATGCTATACACCCGTGAAGCATTCATCCCAACGACCCAATCTGCACATGCTCTTGTATATGCTTCATAATAAAGGTTACGCGTATCGCTTTCGTCTTTTAACTGTTGAAACCCATCATAAATGGCTTTTGGCGTTAAAGAAGAAATCCACAATCGCTTCATCGGCTTATGCACACCTGACAGCTGAATGATATTACGAACGATTAATTCCCCTTCACGCCCAGCATCTCCCGCATGTATAATTTCTGTGACCGTGGGCTTTTTAAGCAGCTTTTTTACCACTTGAAACTGCTTCGCTTTTGAGCGCGTCACTTCATATTGAAAACGGTCTGGAATCATCGGCAGCGTGTCAATTGACCACTTTTTCCACTCCGGCTTATAATCTTCCGGACTCACAAGCTGACATAAATGCCCCACTGCCCACGTTACATATGCTCCGTCTGTAAACACTTCATTCGGTGGAATCTCTAAATAGCCGTCGTGACGCTTCGGCTTAAACTGTGAAGCGAGCGTCGATCCTTGATCCGGCTTTTCTGCAATAATTAACTTCATGTATCTAATCACCTTACATTTCAAATTTCCATGTGAAACTTAGTCAGTTTTATTATTTTATCATAGAAAGAGCTGTTGGAGTATGAATGAGGAGAAAAGTAGCTTAGATGAGAAATACGTATCTCATTTTAAAAACGTGTCGCTGTCCGTTATACCTTTTCAAAAAAAAAGCTGTAGATCATTTTCTACAGCTTCGATACACATCTCAATTTTTCTGGCAACAGCCATTATCATATCGACTAAAACAAATCTCCTTTAGCACGCGTTATGAAATAATCACCAACCAAATATACAAACCAACAAGCGTAATAAACAAGGTCGGAATCGTTAAAATAATACCCGTTTTAAGATACGTTCCCCAGGAAATTTTCACGCCTTTTGTTGACAGAACATGAAGCCATAAAAGCGTCGCTAAAGAGCCTATTGGGGTAATCTTCGGGCCTAAATCTGATCCAATAACATTTGCATAAATGAGCGCTTCCTTGATCGTTCCGGCTGCGTGTGTTGCATCGATTGCCAGTGCATCAATCATAACGGTTGGCATATTGTTCATAATCGATGAAAGAATAGCCGCAGTGAATCCCATACCAATTGTTGCTGCACACAGTCCATGGCTGGCTGTTGCTTGGATCACGTCAGCCAGAATTTCTGTTAAACCAGCATTACGCAAGCCGTATACAACGACATACATGCCGATAGAGAAAAAGACAATCGCCCATGGAGCTCCCTTTAGCACTTTTTTTGTATGAACCGCTCGGCTTTTTTTTGCCATCATCAAAAATAGGATAGCGATAATACCTGCGATGATCGAAACAGGGACGCTAAAGAATTCTCCAATTAAATAGCCTAGTACTAACAAAACTAAGACAATTCCGGATAGCCGGAACATCTTTTCATCTTTGATGGCATCCACTGGCTTCTGCAAATCTGCTACATTGTATTTCTTAGGGATTCTTTTGCGGAAATACACATACAAGACCATAATACTCGCAAACAGAGAAACCAAATCTGGAACAATCATGCGGGATGCAAATTCAGAAAAGCTAATACCAAAGAAGTCGGCCGATACGATATTCACTAAGTTACTAACAACAAGCGGCAGCGACGTTGTATCTGCAATAAATCCACTTGCGATGATAAACGGAAAAACCATTTTATCGTCGAACTTTAATGCCCGAACCATGGCTAGTACAATGGGTGTTAAAATCAACGCTGCTCCGTCATTAGCAAATAGCGCTGCTACAACGGCTCCAAGAAGAGATACGTAGACAAACATACGCACGCCATTCCCTCCTGCAGCTCTAGCCATATGAAGCGCTGCCCATTCAAAGAAACCAATTTCATCTAAAATTAAAGAAATAATAATAATAGCAATAAACGTAAGAGTCGCATTCCACACAATGCTGGTTACCTCAAGAACGTCTTGAAAATCAACAACGCCTGCCAGTAAAGCAATCATAGCTCCCCCGCAAGCCGACCAGCCGATTGATAAATTTTTCGGCTGCCAAATGACAAAAATTAATGTTACTAAAAAAATCAATGATGCTAGTACAACTGATGCCACTTTTTAAACCTCCAATTATTCACAACAACTAATACGCAGTCCTTGTTTTTCCAGCTCTTTTAAACGTTCGTCCTGACTTGGTACAGATTCAAGTATGCCCAGAACAAACTCATAGTACTGGCTTTCTTTATTAAGAGAATAAAAAACCCATTGCCCTTTTCTTCTTTCCTTCACAAGCTCAGCATCTCTTAATTTTCGTAAATGTTGACTAATTGAAGGTTGGCTAGCTTGATAGATATCTACGAACTCACACACACAGCATTCATTGTTCTCTATTAATTTCACCATCGAAAGCCTTGTTTTATCTCCCAATAATTTTAAGATTTGGGCTGCCTTTTCAATACTATCTATAGATTTTGTGCTCATTAATGAATACCTCCTACTCCCTTTCAGTTGATAGATAATAATGTGCTTATGTATTAATGCTCATTACTATAATTGATTTATATATTATTTACAACTCTTCTAGCAAAATGCAATGGATGAACTATGAAGAATAATAACTAGGTCTGATTCTTAGGCTATTTTTTAATAGATGTAATTTATATAGTTGACAATTTTCATCATAAGATTCATCCTGTCAGCTGCCCCAACTGTCCTTTTTCCTGTCTTATCTTTTTGAAATTCATGAATTCTCGTTAAGCTGTCTTTTCATTTAAACTTTGTCACAAAAAGAGGCTGGGACAAAAGTATTTTAGCCCAAGTAAAAAACGAACCATTGATCAACATGTTCGATGAGTGGTTCGTTTTTTTGGTTATGGTGAATACTGCTTCATCTGTTTCGTTCCTTCTAGCAGTTGATTGAAGGGCAAGGCGAAGACTCCTGCGGGAAAAGCGGGACAGATGAGACCCCGTAGGAGCGCAAGCGACGAGTAGGCTCATCGCCCACCCGCGGAAAGCAAAGCCTTGCACGGAAATCAACTGCGGTGTCATAAGCGGTTCAGCTCATGTATCTCATTTGTTCATCTTTAGGTTGGATTCATTTAGTTATGTCCCGGCCTCTTTTTAATTAATCCGCTTATTTCAGAACTTACTTCGCTTTTTCTCTTTTTTGCAAAAAAATAGAGGCACTAATCCACGAAGTAATTGGAATAATAATGGCTACACCAATGCCTCCGCTTAAGATAGAAATGACTTCTGCACAAAAGGTTTTTGAATTGATAATATCTCCAAACGAATACGACAATCTCTTAAACCATATAATTAAAGTTAAATATCCTCCTACAAATGCAAAATACAGTGTATTGGTTGTGGTGCCTAAAATATCTCTTCCGATTTTCAATCCTGAATTGAAGAGATTTTTTTTAGTTACGGACGGATCATGAACAAATAATTCATTCATAGAAGATGAAATAGATAGCGAAATATCAATGATTGCTCCTATGGCTCCCATAATAATGGTACAAATGGCTATTTTAGCAAAGTCAATTCCAACGTAAAGTGAAAAAGCGTTAATTTCTTCTTCTTGTTCTTCTCCAAACCCTTGAATCATGGCATGATGTTCAATGATAAAAATAAAGAGTACTAAAACGGCTAAGGTAATAATCGTTGAAACAAACGCAGCAAGCGTTTTATGATTGAATTTATTAATATAAAATAAATTAATGCAGCTAATGATTGTACAAGCGATTAACGTAACAATAATCGTATTTTTTATAGACAGCATAAAGAGAATGGTTAGAAAAATAACGCCAAAATTCAAGAACAAAGCAAGGAACGATCTAACCCCTTTTTTTCCGCCCACAATACTCATCAAAATAAATAAAATAAGAGCAAGCAATAGTAAAACGTTCACTTTCTGTTCCCCTTCCTAAAAATAAAAAGAATCGAAAGATAGAGTGTAATTGGAATCGTTAGCACAATGCCAATACTGCCAGTAAGAGCACGGATTAACTCTAACGAAAAATTCATCGAAAACGTGTATCCTAAAGGAGAGCCGTTTTTTAAATAAAGAAGAACCATTGGAATTGTTCCACTTATATATGAAAAAAATAAAATATTCGTCATGGCTCCCATGATGTCTCCGCCAATTTCCTTGCCCGATTTTAGTAAGTCTTTGTGCGCTATCTCTTTATTCTTTTCATATAGTTCATAGACAGAAGAAGTAATCGTAATAGCTACATCCATGACAGCTCCTAAAGATCCAATTAGTACCTCACTCATAAATATTTTTTGAGGAGGAATCGTCACAAACTCCATTCCTTCATAATGAAGACCATTAGAATCTGTTAGCTGCATAACGATGTATGCAATTAACAGAGAAATAAACGTACCTATTAAAGTTGAAATAATTGCTACATGCGTTTTTTCTTGATTACCGCTTACTAATAATAAAGAAATAACCGTAAAAAGAACGACCGCAACAATACATACAGCTAGCAAGCTCACATTCCCTAGTGCTAGATATACATTTAAGGCTCCGATTAAAAGAACAATATTAATAAGTAAGCTGATAATTGAATAAAAACCTTGTTTTTTTCCAATCGCCAGCAAAATCAGTATAAATAAGCCTGCGACAGCGGTAACCTGCTTGTCCCGCTTCACTCCTTCAATCGTGCCGCTTAAAGCATGCTGTGAATTCTTTTCTAAGGAGACAAAAAGATCTGTTCCGACAGTGTACTTTTGATCATAAGCACCTGAGTATGAGTACGTATTCTCTAAATGGATAAGCCTTCCTTTATATTTTCCGTTCATGATTTTAGCAACAATTTCCTGAGAATACACGGTATCTTTATTATGATTTAAATCAGTAGATTTATGTTGTTCTACAACATTCGTCTTCACTACCTCCGCTATCGGTTTTTTATAAAGCGAATAATTGTGGTTTGTTACTATTAGCGCTATACACAAACAGCAAATTCCTAGTATATAGAGAAAGATTTGTTTACGCGATAATTTATTAAACTTTTGCTTCGAAAAAAGATTCCTTATATGCTGGAAATACAGAGGTGACATCACATAATTCCTTTCTGGTTATTATTTGAACGCAGAGCTCTTGAACATGAAGAGACTGCAAAGAGATCTAAGACCCTTTGCAGTCTTTTCATTCGTTTATTTATTATGGGCGCTATACAGCAAAACACACTATGATCATGCAAGACACTCCACATGCTATTTTTCATTCCGTACTGTATCAGAGAAAAGTGAAATTATAGTGAAAACATAGAACGATTTATCTACTTCACTAGTTTTTTATGACTATCTTATATAATCATAGGAATATAAAAACAAATAGAAAACTGTCTGCGCTATAATAAATTGACTTTATAGCTACTGATTAGTTATAAAACTCATGAAAAGCGACAAATAGTTGCTAAAAACAAGGAGGTTATTTCATGTTAACGAAAAAAACACTTGTCATGCTTTCTACTCTTACACTTGTAACAACATGCGTAGCATTCAGCACTCCAACTACTGAAGCAGCTGCTAAAGATGCCTACTCAAAAAAAATTGAGGCTAAAGCAGAAACGAGGCCTACGCTTCGTAAAGGTTCTCACTCTAGCTACGTAAGAGATTTACAGCAAAGCTTAAAGGATGTGAAGTATAACACATCAGTTGATGGAATTTTCGGTACGCAAACGCAAAATGTAGTAAAAGAATTTCAAACCGATCACCGCTTGTCTTCAGATGGTATTGTTGGCCCCTTAACATGGGCAGCTTTAGATGAGAACAAGGTAGAAAGAAAGCAATTTCCTGTCAGCACGGCTATTACATTCGGTAAAAAAGAACTCGGTGACAACATTGTTTTCAGTACAGACGACCGCTTACGGAAAGATAACAACGATAAAGCTTACTATAGATTCGTAGCAAAAAATAAAGACTGGATGGATCAAGGAGGATCAGGTACCATAGGGTGGTATCATATTTACAAAAATGGAGATGTGATTGAAGCATCCAATTAAATCTATTTACAAATAACGGTTCGCAAAAAAACCTTTATAATCACTCTTTTGAGTGATTTACTGCCCGCCTTACAGAATGCTAAAATTTAAAGGAATCATTCCGTAGGTATTTTACTTGAACAAGAACAGCTGTTACTCCCCGTCGCTGTTCTTGTTATTTTTTTAGGTAAAAATACAAAAAGCAGCATGTAAACATTCCACGCGCTGCTTTTTGCAATTACATGACTACTCTGCGGGTCGAGGTCCTGCTTCTCGTCCTGAGCTCTCTACCGTTAGTATTGGTCGAACGGTGATATCTTCATTTACACGAATTTGACATGATAAGCGCAAGTGATCTTCAATTGAACTTTCTGAGTATGCATTTTTCTCCGCGTGTGTTAAATCACAATATTCACCTTCGAGCACTTCTACCCTGCAAGTTGTGCATTTGGCTTTCCCGCCGCACCGATGAAGAATATTTATACCATTGTCTTCAAGTGCCAAGACAAGCTTTTTTCCTTTTTCCACTTCAAAACTTCCGTGTCCTAAAACGGTTACTCTTGGCATGTATCTCCCTCTTTCCCTCTACTGTGTACAAGCGATTTAAATTACACTATATGCAGTTTCTTTTTATTGCATGCCTAAATAAGTTACAATCCATTATTTCTACTGATTGCGACGCTTGTTTGTACGTTACAGGCCCCTTTTGCATGCCTAGATCCAATTAAGAAGACCATCATTTTGTAATACGGCAACTAAAACGACAATCCCAAGTATAATAACAGGTATCAGTGCTTTTAAAATTTGATACTTAGATAATTCTACGCGTTGAGGCTCCTTTAATGAGTGGCTTTGTTTTAACTCAGTGTTGTTTTCACTTTCTTTGTGATCCATGTTCCTCTGCCTTTCTATTTTTTATAGTGCGGTTCATATCTACTTCTGCTGAAATCACAAAAATAGACACAGAATTTCTTCATAAAAACCAGCTTAACCTTTTTAAGAACATGCTATACTAACAATTCTATTTTAAAATACGCACCTATCTTAAATTTCAGACAAACAAATTCACCATGATCATAAAAAACACGAACTATTCATCCATTCATGATAAATAGTTCGTGTCTGACTTTACCTGCACTACTTTTGTCTCGAGCTTTTTACTTTATATGTTGTTTTTTTGGAATTTTAATTTGTTTAATATCTCCAAGCACATAAATATAAAAAATTAAGCCTAGCAACAATACAGTTCCCGCTACAATAAAGCTTAGATTAAAAGAACCAGTTTTATCTAAAAGATATCCCGTTAAAGCTGTAGCTATAATTCCACCAAATAAATTATTAGCTAAATTAACAATAGAACTGAGAAGAGAAATAGAGCCTGCAGGCGCAATTTCAGCAGAAATAGACCAGCCGATTGGTGCCGTTGCAGATATACCTGCCAGTCCAATCGAAATACAAATCATCGCTACGACGACATTATCGGTGAAAATAGAGCCTAAAAACACAAACCCTAAGCATAACCCTACTACAATGATCGTACGATATACATTTTGACTGTTATACCCTTTTTTTATAAGGTAATCAACAAGCCAGCCGCCAACTAAAATGCCAGCAAATGTAGCAATTAGCCAAGGTACTGCCGTAAGCAGACCCGATGACATGATATCCATACCGTATTTTTCTTTTAAAAAAGTTGGCAGCCACGTTAACAGTAAATTAAACGTATATCCATAGCCTGTAAACCCAATCATGAGCCCCCAAACTTTTCGATTCGTAAATAATACTTTTAAGGTATGTAAAAATTTTGATGTTTGCTCATCGTTTGCATTTAGATTATTTTCTTGAATATACTTCAACTCATCATCTGATATACGTCTATGCTTTTCTGGCTTTTCGTAATAAAACCAAAACAGCAGCGTAAACAGCACGTTTATAATTCCAATGGATAAAAATGCTGTGCGCCAATCAAATTTGGTGATGAGAAACGCTACAAGAGGCGCGCCAAGTACATTTGAAAATTTGGCCGCTGAATCAAACAAAGAATTTGGTAAGCTTCTTTCGTTTGGAGGAAACCATAGCGACGTAGCTTTTGATGCTGCCGGAAATGCGGAAGCACTCATTATTCCTATTAAAAACCGGACAATATAGAGAAGAAGTTTTCCTTGCAAAAAAGCCATCGACATCGTTAATAAACTCCAAATCACCATACCGACTCTTGTCACCCAAGCTACTCCGAACCGATCAAGCAAGCTTCCGGCAGGTATTTGCATGATCGTATAAGAATACGTATAAATAGAAAAGACAATTCCGAGCTCTGTTCCTGTTAAGTGAAATGCATCTTGTATTGCAGGAGCGGCTACTGACACCGCTACACGATCAAAATAGTTTAAAATAATCATACTGCTTAACAAAGATGAAATGAACCATCGTGTGCGTCCTGTTCGCTTTACTGTATGTTCACTCATAGCTAGCTCCTTTCATCAGTAGTTTGTTCGTTTTATTACCGTAGCATTCTACTTAATACCGCAACTTCTTTTGAAAGAAACATGCGTTTTCTTCATACATCATGTCAGAAATTCATCATTATAAAACATAAAACAAGAAGCAAACAAAAAGAGATTGAGTCATAACTAAATCAATCCAAACTACAGCTAGAAGCCACTACCTACATGAAACCTGCGTTCACCATAACAATGAAAAAATCCGAACGAGTTGGATTCTCAATCAAGAATCTCGATTCATCGTTCGGACCTTCCTTCACCTAAAATACTTTTGTACCAGCCTCTTTTTTCGCTAACAGTCTATTTGGTTGAAAGTTCACTTTCGGTTACCCATTTGTGATTTTTTACTTTCTCTCCGCCTGTAGTCGGTTTGTAGTCTACCATATACACCGTTGTTTTTTCGGCTGAATCAATCGTTGCTTTTGCCCCTTTCATACCTTTCATATGATCTGCTTCAATCGTCACTTCGCTACCTGGCTTTAACTGTTCGTTACCCGCATCTTTTATTTCTTCTTGAATAACCCACTTATGATTTTTTACTTTTTTGCCGCCAGTCTTTGGCGTATACGAAACAGTATAGGCCGTAGTGTCGTAAGCACCAACAATCGTTGCTTCAGCCCCGTTCATGCCTTTCATATGATCTGCTTTTATAACGGCTTTATCTCCAACTTTATATGTTGGATTCTCAGCTTGCTTTAATCCTTTTGGAACCTCTCCTGAACTAGAGTGATTCATCTCTGAGTGATCGTGCATGGATTCGTTTTTGTCAGTTGAAGGCTTTTCATGACTAGAATCGTTTCCGCATCCGCTTAGTCCAATAATGACAGATGCACCAAGAATAAATAGCTGTTTTTTCATAACAGTCCCTCTTTTCTACATTATAAATTTTTGTTAAAGAACTCTCTAATCTATGGAAATGATCGATATCCTTTTCTTTATTGTAGCCAGACTTTGTGCAGATTTTGTGAAGATGAAGGTAATTGGGTACGAAAAATTCCTGTGCCTAAAAAAGGCCTTCGTATGAAACACTTACCACAAGGAAAAAGTATAAAAATAAAAGGAGGAAAGAAACATGCTAAAAATACGCTTTGCTCTATCCTCACTCTTACTTGCAGTTAGCTTGGTGATGGGAGCCCCCTTTGCTTTCGCACACTCCGCGCTCTCATCTAGCGTACAAAAGATAGAAGTAACGTCCATTAAAATGAAAACGCTCAAAACATTTATCGATGAACAAGATATGAATGCATTCACCAATAGTATAAAAAAGGCACAGCATATGAAAATTCTCTTAGATGAAGAATCTGCTGGGAGCATCGATTGCAAAATGACCATTACCTATGGAGATGGTTCTAGCCGTCATTATTTCATTTGGATTATGGATGATGGACGTGATGTATTAATTGCTCAGCAAAAGCATCTAGAAGACCTTCATCTTAAAGGGTATGAATTGAATCAAAAAAATTCCTTGCACCTAACAAAGCTGCTAAAGAATATTCTTTAGCAGCTTTGCTTTTAGATCACTTTCACCGAGAATGGCTCGATGACTCCAATATTTTTTAGTTTATATTGCCCACACAGCATATACTGCTATGACTGCGAGCACGTACAAAATAGCTGAGACGATCCACTTTTTCATATCTTATGGCCTCACTCTCTGCAATCGCAGTGCATTTAATACAACCGATACAGAACTAAAGGCCATCGCGGCTCCAGCGACCCAAGGGGCTAACAGCCCAACTGCTGCAATTGGAATACCAAGCGTGTTGTAGCCCATTGCCCAGAATAAGTTTTGCTTAATATTAGAAATCGTTTTTCTACTCATTTCAATCGCATCTGCAATGCTCATCAAGTCTCCTCGCATCAGCGTAATATCAGCGGCTTCCATCGCTACATCCGTTCCTGTTCCGATGGCCATTCCAATATCAGCTAACGCAAGTGCAGGAGCATCGTTAATACCGTCTCCTACCATTGCGACTTTTTTACCTTGCTGCTGAAGCTTTTTCACTTCTTCTGCTTTTCCTTCTGGCAACACTTCTGCTATAACATGCTCAATACCCGCTTGCATCGCAATAGCCTGAGCTGTTTGACGATTATCCCCCGTAATCATCATCACTTCTAAGCCCATTTCTTTTAACCTGGAAACTGCTTCTTTAGAAGTTGCTTTAATGGTATCTGCAACAGCAAGCATGCCGGCATATTTTCCGTCAAGAGCAACGAGCATGGCTGTTTTTCCTTCTTGTTCTAAATTTGTCATTTCTTCTAAGGCTGTATCAATATTCACTTTATACTGGTTCATAAGCTTTCTTGTTCCCACTAACAGCTCTCGCTCTTGTACAGTTGCTTTTACTCCATACCCTGGAATAGCTTCAAAAGATAACGGGTCTTGAATCTCTATACCTTTATTTTTTATACCTGCTACGAGTGCTTGAGCTAGAGGGTGCTCTGATAAACGCTCAGCCGATGCAACTAACTGTAATAGCTCATTTCCTTTGTATCCTTGTGCAATACGCACATCGGTTAACTCGGGGGTTCCATTTGTCACAGTTCCCGTTTTATCTAAAAGAATCGTATCGATTTTATGCGTTGCTTCTAAATGCTCGCCGCCTTTGAATAAAATACCAAATTCTGCTGCGCGGCCCGACCCCGCCATAATGGAAGTTGGAGTAGCTAAGCCTAACGCGCATGGACATGCAATCACTAGTACAGCAATAAGCTTCTCTAAAGCCTGCGCAAATTCGCCAGGCGCAATCCAAATATACCAAACAAAGAAAGTAAGAAGTGCAATTCCAACTACAATTGGCACGAATATACCCGAAATATAGTCAGCTAATCGCTGAATAGGCGCTTTAGACCCTTGCGCTTCTTCTACTACTTTAATAATTTGCGCAAGCGCCGTCTCTTTTCCAATGTTCGTAGCTTTTATTTTTAGAAAACCATTTTTATTGAGTGTAGCTCCGATTACTTTATCTCCAACGTTTTTATCTACCGGTACGCTTTCACCTGTCAGCATGGACTCATCTAAGGCCGATTGCCCTTCAATAATCTCTCCGTCTACTGGTACTTTTTCACCAGGTTTAATAAAAATAACTTCACCTTTTTGCACTTCTTCCACTGGTATTTCAACTTCCGCTCCGTCTCTTACTACAACGGCCGTTTTAGCTTGTAAGCCCATCATTTTTTTTATCGCTTCTGAAGAACGGCCTTTGGCGTTTGCTTCAAATAACTTTCCTAAAAGAATCAGCGTAATTAATATAGCGCTCGTTTCATAGTAAAGCTGATCCGTATGAGCAGATGACCCAAGCGATTTAAGAGAAGAGTATAAACTGTAGAAATAAGCTGCGCTTGTGCCTAATGCTACTAAAACATCCATGTTGGCGCTTTTGTTACGAAGAGCTTTAAATGCGCCTACATAAAATTGCTTCCCTACCACGAATTGAACAGGCGTAGCTAAAGCAAGCTGAACCCATGGATTCATCAGCATATGAGGCAAAGGAATAAACGACGTAAACGTAAAATGGCTAACCATTGCCCATAATAACGGTACGCTTAAAATAAATGAAAACCAAAACTTTCCTTTTTGTTTACTCAGTTCTTTTTCTCTATAGCTTTGCTCTTCTTCTTTTTCTTCCGACTTTAACTTTGCTCCGTATCCAAGCTTTTCAACTCGCTGTGCTATATCTTGCGGAGCTATTTGAGAAGGGCTATATTCAACAGAAGCCGTTTCTAAAGCAAGGTTAACACTTGCCTTTGTCACGCCTTCTAATTTGTTTAACCCTTTTTCAATACGAGTCGAACAAGCGGCGCACGTCATGCCCGTAATAGCAAATTCGGCTTTTTCACTTACAACTCCGTACCCAAGCTTTTCGATTTTTTCTTCAAAGGCCTGTGGACTTGTTTTAGACGGATCAAATACGATAGTAGATCTTTCCAAAGCCAAATTCACGTTTGCTTCTTTTACACCTTCTATTTTTTTTAATCCTTTTTCAATTCGGTTAGAACACGCTGCACATGTCATACCTGTAATTTGCAAGGTGGCTTCTTTTTGTTTATCACCCATCACGTTTCGCCTCCCGTTATATACCTATAAGGGGTATATATTTTTCCTAAATCAAGCGTGCGAAGGTATTCGCACGCGATGCTGTTTATGCTACGTCATAACCTTGGTCATCAATAGCCTCTTTAATATCTTCGACCGTTACTTGACTTGGATCAAATGCAACCGTTACTTTTGCATCTTCTAAGCTTACTTCTACGCTTTTAACGCCATTAAGTTCGCCTACGCCGCCTTCAACAGCTTTGACACAATGACCGCAAGACATTCCTTTTACTGATAATGTTACGTTTTCCATTTCTAGCATCTCCTTTATTTCATTAATCGTTTAATGGTTGTTAATAATTCATCCACTACTTCTTCATCACCATCTTGCACACGTTCTACAATGCAATGCTTCAAGTGGCCTTCAAGCAAAATTTTACTTACACTATTTAAAGCAGACTGCGCAGCTGCGATTTGAGTAATCACGTCGTCACAATACGTATCTTTTTCAATTAATCCTTTAATTCCTCGAATTTGTCCTTCAATTCGATTTAATCGGCTTGTTAGATTTTTTTTCACTTCTGGAGAATGGTGACTTTTTCTTTCACTATTTATCGTACAACATTTTTCTTCACTATTCATGTGATTCGCTTCGACCATCTAACATCCTCCCTTCATAACTTCATGATACTATACCCCCCTACCCTATGTAAAGAAAAAAGCTCGCTTCTGCTTACTTTATCTTTTCACCAATTTCACCAGCTATGCTTATATCATTTTCAACTAACGTCAACCCACTTATAGCCTATTCCCCATACGGTTTGCAGGTATTCGTCTACAGGAAAGCCCGCTTTTCTTAGCTTATCCCGAACATTTCGCACATGAGAGTCAATAGTACGGTCTCCAATCTCCGCCTCATATCCCCACACTAACACAAGCAAGTCGTCCCGGCTGAACACACGATTTAAATGCTGAAGAAGTAACCCCACTAATTCAAACTCTTTAGGCGTCACTTGAATGTGCTGATTTTTATATTGTAATACGTGGTCTTCCTTGCTCCATACTAACCCTTTGTGGGTGATTTCATGTTTTTCTTTTAACGAACGTCTAAGAACCGCGCTGATGCGTGCAACCAATTCTTCTTCGCTAAACGGTTTGGTAATATAGTCGTCTGCCCCTATATTTAATCCTTTTACTACATCTAACGTTTGGCTGCGGGCTGTGAGCATAATGACCGGTAGATCAGACATTTTCCTTACTTTTTGACAAATCTCCCACCCATCTTCGCTTGGCATCATAATATCTAATAACATCAAATCTGCTTTGTTACCTTCATAAAGATAGCGCAGCGCTTCTGTGCCTTTTTCAAATTTTATACATGTAAATCCGTTTGGCAGCAGATAAAGTTCTAGTAAATCCAGCATCCTTGCTTCATCATCGACTAATAAAATCGTTGTCATCCTATCCATCCTCTCTTAATGCAATTTCTACAGTCGTTCCTTTTCCCGTCTCGCTTGTGATGGTTATTTCTCCTCCATGAGCTTCTACAATCTCCTTTACAATTGATAAGCCTAATCCGTAACCTCCGCTTTTTCTCGAGCGGGATTTTTCCACTCGATACAGCTTGTCAAATACGTAAGGTAGATCTTTTTCTGGAATGCCTATTCCTTGATCTTTAAGAGTTATTGTCAATGATTCAGCTGATTTTTTTACCATTAAATCGATTTTAGTCCCTTCTTTTGAATATTTCATTGCGTTATCAAGTAAATTGATAATCACTTGCTGAAATCTTTCAGGATCTAGTGAAATATAAAGACCTTGAGAGCAGCTTATGTCCAGCTCCATCTCTTTTTCTTTTAAAGCTAAATGAAAATGCGCGCATATGGTGTGCAAATACGTAGCCAGTTCTACTTTTTGTTTTTGAATAAAAAATGTATGCTGATCCAGCTGCGCCAGCTGAAACAAATCTTTGACTAACTGTGAAATTCTTCCCGCTTCTTCTTCCACAATAGCAAGATATTTATCACGTTCTTGCGGTGTATTAGAAGGCCTTCTTGCTACGTCTGCATAGCCCTTTAAATACATCAAAGGAGTTTGAAGTTCATGTGAAATGCTGCTTAAAAATTCATTTCTCTCTTTTCGTAACCGCTGCAGCTCATTCGCTAGCGACTGAATGGACATTCCTAATTGTCCAAGTTCATCTCTTGAATGAGCACCCAGCTTTACAGACAAGTCTCCTTGACTCAGCTTCTCTGTTGCTTTTTTCATCTTGATTAAAGGAGCGGTTATAAATTTAGACAGAGCAAAAATAGTCACAATCGAAAATAAAATGGAAACAGCTCCTGCTACGTAAAAATGATGCTGTAGTCTCGCAATCATTTCGTGAATATCATTTGTGTTTTTGAACATATAAACCGTTCCAAACTGCTGACGGCCTTTTTCAATAGGTGATGCTGTGGCGATATAAGGTTTGCTTTTCCAGTCGCCTTGCATAATTTCACCTTTGTATGTAAGAGACTTTCCTTTCCATTTCTCTACTGCTTTTCTTGCACCTTGAATTAAAGGCCTAGACGAACTGATAATCTTTCCTGTTTTATCCGTTATGACAACATCAGTTTCTGCTTCAGATTCCATCAGTGCAACATGGTTAAGCGTAGCCGAATCATGATGCTTCTCTAGTACTTCCCGGTGACTGTTTCCTCTTAAACGCAAACTTTCTAATTCCTCTGAAATTCGTGTGTTGGCAAGACCGCTATATAAGTAAAAAAAGAGCGCAGCTTCAATTAGTAAAATGAACATTAAAAATAAGAGTCCAAGCTTAATAGAAATTCTATTCATTTATTCACATCCTTTGCTTTCATTATAAAAGTAATAATTGAAGAAACTGTGCAGGATAAAGCATACCTGATTAAATAACCATTATTCTCTGACAGTTTACCACAGGTATCTGACAGCTTAGCGTATAAAGTACGTTTATCATACAGTAAATTTCGAACTCACTAAGCACGCAGCACTACATAACCCAAACGCAAAAAAAGATGGAGACATAACGAAATCCATCCAACCTACAGAACAAATAAAATAAAGAAGCTAGTAGGTATCGCTTGTTCCACCGCGGTTGATTTCCATGCAAGACTTCGCTTTCTGCGGGGTCTCACCTATGCCTCTTTTTCCGCAGGAGTCTTCCTCTTGCCCTCCAATCCACAGCTAGAAGCACCTATATACAGGAAACCTACCTTCACCATATCAATAAAATCAACAAAAAAATCCGAACGAGTTGGATTCTCCATCAAGAATCTCACTTCGTCGTTCGGATTTCCCTTCAACTAAAATACTTTTGTCTCAGCCTCTTTTTATTTAACAATGATAACAGGACATTCTGCGGATTGAGCAACTTCGTGACTTACACTTCCTAAAAATGTCTCTTTAACAAAGCCCTTTCCTTGACTTCCTATTACAATGACGTCTTGTTGATTGTCATGTGCGTATTCGATAATTTTCTTTGAAGCGGTGCCTTCTAAACCGTATGCCTTATATGGAATACCTGATTGAGTTAAATGATTGTGAGCTTCAGATAAAATATCGCGATTTTCTTCTTCTATCAGTGCGTCTAAGTCAACGCTAAAAACAGGCTGCTGCAAGTGAATTCTTTCCTTAATATGTACAATTGTCAGCTTATTAGCATTTACGCTTTTAGCTAGTTTACTTGCATGTTGAAGAGCACGAATAGAAGGTGCCGAACCGTCAAAGGCGACTAAGATTTTGTTATACATATAAAGAACCCTCTCTCTTTTTGTTCTTTCGTGATGCGCTGCCATCTAGATGCTGTAGATGATAAAGCAAAAAATAATAAAGTAAGAGACTTCTTGATTTTTGCTTTATCATCCATACTATACTTTTACCGCTTTCAGAAAAAACAAAACATTTATCCGTTTTTTTCCATATAAAAAGCCTTTGCTCACTAGAAGCAAAGGCTGATCGTTTATGTTAGTAGGTTATTTAACAAACTTCTTTTAACTCTTCAGTTAAACGTAAAAAAGTTTCTTTATCTCTTTTTTCTAAAGACTGATCAATTTGCAGTAAAAGCTGTGCTTTTTTAAAGTCACGAAGAGATTTGTTTAGCACTAGTTGAGCTGCTGTCGCGTCTGATACTTTTACTTCTTCTTGTGTCATTTTGCGGGACGTATAGTTTTCCATTACAAGTCAACTCCTCATCCTTTTCGCTATTATATAAGAAATCATATAATTATTCAAATATTTTTTCTTATTTTTCATTTTAAATTTGTCCCTCAAAATGAGGTTGGAACATACCAAAATCAATTTAGTCCAAAGGCGAACGAATTGGATTAAATTGATTTCCGTGCAAGGCTTCGCTTTCCGTGGGCGGCTGGTGAGCCTCCTCATCGCTTACACTCCTTCGGGGTCTCACCTGTTTCGCTTTTCCCGCAGGAGTCTTCGCCTTGCCCTCCAATCAACAGCTAGAAGCAGCAGAATATACAAAATCCACGTTCACCATCGCCATGAAAAAATCCGAACGAGTTGGATCCTTTATCAAGAATCTCGATTCATCGTTCGGATTTTCCTTCAACTAAAATACTTTTGTCTCAGCCTCTTGATATCACAACCACTCTGGGCATGAAGAACCTCGAGGAACCAGAACCGTCTTATATTTCCCTGGAGTTTCCGACATTTCGATTTGTTCTGTAAGCCCTTGGTACAATCCTAAAGGTGTTTGGGCTGTAAAGAGATTCGGTGCAATGTACTCGTGCTTCTCTGACGAACCAGCTGTTTGATGAGCGTACGCTTTGTCATAGATGCCCATTGATAAAATCCATAAAGATACGCGATCCAATGATACACGCACGCGGTAGCTGCCTCCTTCTTTTGCTCTTCTTTCCAGTGCCATTAAAGCACCGACTTCAAGCAACCAAGAAACCGCATAATCATTGACAACTACAATAGGAGGCAGCTTAGGATTTTCTGGCGATCCTTCTAACGCCATGACTCCCGTTACACTTCCCGCTGTCTGATCAAATCCATTTCTTTTTGCCCACTCTCCTTGCGTTCCATGCAGGTTAACGGTGCAGTGGATGATTCCTGGTTTTAGTTCTGCACACTCTTCAGCTGTTAGACCGTATCTCTCTAGAAATCCGTATCGACGGTTCGCAAAAAAGATATCGGCTTCTTTTAGAAGTTCAACCATTTTTTCTTTTCCTTCTTTTTCACCGATATCCAGCGTTGAAGAGCGCATACCGACATTAGACGTAGCGTAAATCGTATCATGCTCCCAATCCGTTGGCTTCCAAATATTTAAGACGTCCGCACCGTGTAAGGCAAGAGCTCTACCAAATCCTGCTCCCGCAATAACATGACCAAGCCCTAATGCTCGAATACCATCTAGCGGCGTTTTAGGATCTTTTGAAAAAGGAATCGGCTCACTTTCTCCAATCTTTTCAATTTCAATTAAAGGAAGCTGCGCTACTTCTTCATACACGGACTCATTCATAAACTCTTCAATTGTCCGCACAACAGGCATGATAACTCCTCGCTCAGCTGCAGCTTTTTCTAATTCTTCTGCATTCCATCCGCGAATTGCTTTTGCCACTGCATCAGGGTCTTCTATACAATTTAACAGCTTTAGCGTTTCATGCTTGGAGCGTGGATATGGATTCAGCGGCATCACCCATTTGTCATCTTTTGTTTGATAAAAGCGAAAGCCTAATGGGTTATATGGATCATTTGCTTTACTTGGTGCGTACCCATTAAGCTTTTCCCATTTTTTATCGTAAAAAGGTGATAATCTTCGGATAGCTTTTCGTAAATCCATATGAATATCTTGACCTTTTCCTCCGCGTATTCTCCAAATTTTTGAGACAGCTACTGATTTAGCAACTAGTGCAATAGCTGCTGCTGAGGCAAGGCGCAGCGTACTAGGAACAACCGGATCTTCTCCGTAAAACGTAATGTTTCCTCCACTGTCTTTTGCTGATAAACCTACTCCTTGAAGCACATTTTCAAGCTCTTGATAGATATCAAAATCACTATTATCCGTTAAACGATTTTCATTTGCTTTCAAAATAGATTTTGTTAGCTGATCTTTCGTAATGTTGCTCACGTATAGTCCCTTCTTTCCTAATATAATTACCTCATTATGTCCCTGCTTGCTGAAGTTATGCCCTCATGGAGTTAAATCAAAACACTTTAAATATAACCTTTACGTTAACGTTAATATTACCTTAAAACGAATGTATCATATATCACTTATGCGAACAAATAATTTGTTTCACAGACAAACAAAAGCGCTTTATGTTTTTGTACATAAAACGCTTTTTTCCTATTTCATATTTTCTTTTTTGAACTACTTTTCGATTGGTTTTTTTAATGCATGTAAATTTTCTTCTGCAGAAAGCATGACTTGGTTCATAATATCTTCCGCATCTTTAATTGCTTGGTTATAAAAGTGAGGACCGATATGTTCTTTAATAAACTCTAATACATTTTCCGCTGCAAATTCACTTATTTCTTCATCTCGTTCGTTATAAAAAAACGTTTGAATTTCATTCAGCATTTTATCTTTGTCTTCTTTTGAAAAATTAATAAACATAAACAAAACTCCTCTTTACATTGATATCTGTCTACCTGACATCATAGCAAGAGGAGCTGAGAAAATGCAGTCTTTTTTTCTTGTTGTTTTTGTGTACAATGCTGATGCTAATTTTAATTAGCTAGACACCTTCATAGCCGGTTTTTCTTTTATGCGGCTTGAGCGTTTTTTCATATCTTGTAAAATTTCTAGATATCTCTTTTCCGTCAACTCATATTTTACGAGTGGGACAAGTGATAACAAACAGAGAATACCCGGAATAATCGTAAAGATTAAAGCAATCCAAATGAGTGTGCTGTGTGACTGAATTTGATTTGGCACGTACCCTACTGCTGAAAGGATATACCCCCCTACTGCTCCACCCACTGCTGAAGCGACCTTTGTTTTGAAAATATTCGTAGAAAACACCATTCCTTCTGCTCGGTTCCCCGTTTTCCATTCGCCGTATTCTACACAGTCAGCGAGCATAGATGTTTGAGCAATGTTACTAACTCCACCGCCAAAAGAAGCTAAAAAGCTTAAAATCATCACTGGCATAACGTGGAAACCCGTTGCAAACATTGTAAGAGTGGCTACAGCATTTAGCGCAATACCCCCTATTGCTGCACGTTTCTTTCCAAATTTATTTGAAATAAAAGGAGACGCGATCGCCCCTACAATTTGTGCTGTAAAAAATAAGGTTAAATAAAGAGACGCGATGTTCTCTGCATTTAGATTGTATTTAAAATAGTAAATAGAAAAAGTAGTTCGAATTGTTAAAATCGTTTCGACTAAGAGCATCGAGAAAATCAGGTAGCGCAGCGGTTTATTTTGAATAAATAAGTTCCAAACTGCTTTTGGCGTCTGCTTTTCCTGTCTTTTTACGGTATAGTTTTCTTTTACTCCTGAAAATGTAATAATCATTGTAATCATTAAAATACACGCATAAATAAGACTAAGCATAAACCAGTTTCCAAAATAATGAGCTAGTGGAAGAGTTAATAAACTAGCAAATAAAGACCCTACTGCTGCAATTGTTCTAGGAAAAGCCACTACTTTATTTCGTTCTTTTACATCTTGTGTAATCGTTGCTGAAAGCGACCAATAGGGAATATCCATGATGGCAAAACTTGTTCCCCAAGCGATATAGGTGATATAAGCATAAATTAATTTTCCTGTATGAGAAAGATCAGGACTAATAAAACACGCCACTGTAGCAACAGCTGCAAAAAATCCGCCTATTAACAGGTAAGGTCTAAACTTACCAAATCTCGTTTCTGTATTATCAACAATCATTCCAATAATAATGTCTGCAATTCCATCCCATATCCTAGCAATAAGAAATAAAGTTCCTACAGCTGCGGCATTTAATCCTACGCTATCCGTATAAAAAATCATTAAATATGTACTTGTTAATGCATAAATAATATTGTTTCCAAAACTCCCCATTCCGTATGATAATACGGTTTTTAGAGAAACTTTTGACTGTACCCCCATGCTCATATAACTTAACTCCCTTCTCCTATAAAACGCTTTCATATCATTGGTGACTAGAATCTCATTGCTTTATGAGATTCTAGTCTTCTATTACGGCTGTATATTTTCCACAACTCGACTTTCGTAAGGCTGCAGAACAATATCTTTAAATACTTTTACTTCTGACGTATGGTTCATAAGGAAGTAATAACTTTTCTCTCCAAGCTTGCGAGGATATACTTCAATTCCATCTTCACTTTCTCTATGCTCAATATGCTGCTGTTTCACAATATCAAGCGCAATTTTTTCAAACGTTTGCTCCTCAATTCCACAGCCTACATAATAAACCGTTCCGCGACCAAACTGATTTTTTGTTACAGCTGCTTGATTATAAAATGGATCATCATACTCATACAGCACTTCAGCTGTTACAGGCGTGATAATATCTCTCCACACGGACGCACTTGATTCTTCTCCTTCATACGGTCCTTTTCCTTTAATAGCTGCTTTTTGAGTAGAAGACAGTGCTTCCACTTCATGAATTTCAATTCCTGTTATTTCTTTTACATATCCCGGGAGCGTCTGTTTAAAATGAATGTTATTTTGTTTGTCTTTAATGCCGGTTCTAAAAGTAAAAATAATCACGCCTCCGTTTTCAGTAAATTCAGTAAATCTCTTACCTAGTTCTTCATCAATGATTTGCAAAGCCGGAACAACCAGTACTTTATAGCTTGAAAAATCTCTCGAAGCAGGAATAACATCAATAGGTGTATTCAACTTATAAAACGGTGTATATCCTCTAAGAAGCTCTTGCGTAAAGTCAAATCCTTCACTTTGCTGCTGAAAGCGCCATGACCATATATTTTCATAGTCATATAAAACGGCAACATCGGATTTAATATCAGACTCAAGTACATGTTCGTAATGAACGATTTCACTAAATAACGACTGAACTTCTTTGTAGCGTCTTCCATAATGATTATCGTGACCTACAACTCCATAGCAGTATTGCTCGGCTCCTCTTGTCATTCCGCGCCAACGGAAATACAGCATATTCGTACATCCATGAGCAAAAGCCTGATAAGACCACATCTTTGCCTGGTTAGGTCGCGGAAGATAACCGATGACATCATGACCTTGAGCGCCCATTAATTCCTCTACAATCCAGAAGTTTTTATGTAGCAAGCCTCTATTAAAATCATGCCCTAGTGCAATATGAGCCGGAGTAATTGGCTCTGTTTGACCGCCCCATACCGGATAATTGTCATAGGATACAAAGTCCATTACTTCTAGATTTTCTTCATGATCAAACCATTTATCAAAGAAGCCTCCTGATACGTTCGTTGTCAACAGCTGGTGATCACCTTTATATTTCTTCACAATCGCCGTTTGTTCGTGAGCGTATCTGTTTAATGAAAAAGAGCGAAAGCGCGCCCAGTCAAGCTTTAGCGAAGGGCTGTGTGTCGTAATTGTTTTTACAGGCATAGGCACTTCAGTAAACTCGTTATATGTTTGTCCCCAGAAAATAGTGCCATACTTTTCATTTAGCTCATTAATATCTTTATATTTTCTTTCCAAAAACTGCTGAAACTCTTTATGACATTGTTCGCAGTAACACATGTCACTGCCTTCATGGCCAAATTCATTGTCAACTTGCCATGCTACGATTGCTTCTTCTGAGCAGTAGTGCTTTACGAGTTGTTCTGTAATCTGGGCGCTATACTTCCGGTAAAGAGGCGAATTAAAACAATATTGACGTCTTCCTCCAAAGGCTCTGACCGCCCCGTTTTCATCTTTTGATAAAATAGAAGGATGCTGCTTCGCAAGCCAAGCCGGAAAAGTGGCAGTAGGCGTACCAAACATAACCTCAATATTCTGTTTTTTAAGCTTATTGATAACGCTATCAAAAAAGGAAAAGTCATAGTGCCCTTCTTTAGGCTCCATAAGGTGCCAAGCGAACTCTCCTATTCTCACCATGTTTGATCCTAGCTCTTTAATGCCTTGGATATCTTCTTCTATCATATTCTCTGGCCAATGTTCAGGGTAATAATCGACGCCGATGTACATTTTTCTCTACTCCTATCTATTTCTTTATTTCATTAAATGAACGATTTGCTGCTAACTGTTAAGGTCTACTCGGAAACGGTAATCAAAAGCAAAAAAATCACATTTATTTTCTTCATAAATAAATCTCTATTCAACTTTCAAGATACATACATCCTAATCTTTTAAAACGCTTACAAGTTTATTTTATGAACTTTATTCAAAATATTCAATGGTAAAAATTTAGAGAAAAACATCCTTTTTTTGCTCTTTATTAAAAGAAAGAATAAAACGCTTACAAAGACAAATGTTTTTATAATTCTTTTATATACCTTCCCTCACACTTCCCATATCCACATTTAGGTAATAAATTGCTTATGAAACAATCGTCAAAAGTAATTTCTTTCATACATGCTATCTATCAATTAGTAAGAGTCATTTGACTTATCTATAAAACAGTAAAAATTACAGAGCAGGTTTTTACCATTATTAACACATTAAACCTACGTTCACCATCACAATAAAAAAAGACCGCACAATTAATCAATAATCTCGATTAATTGTGCGGCTACTTCCTGGGCTAAAATACTTTTGTCCCGCTTTTTACTTACAGCTGATTATAAACACACTTTTACCGGTTTGTGTTCATGCAGCTTCCATTTATACAAAGCTCTTCAAACTTACATAGAGCTTATACAAGGGTAATAAGGCGAACGGCTGTCTTTAATGCTATAATTAATTTCGTATGCAAAATATCACTACTAGCATTTAAACCATACATAGCCGCTTCACCTTATTTTCGTATCATTTAAAATAAAGGAATTTTAAAGAGAAAAGTGAATAGTATAAACATGCACTTTATTTACTATCTCTTTTTAATTTTCATATATTCATTGCTTTTAAAGGAGAGGATATCATGCCAGGAGCTACAAGCATGGTCGTAATCGGAATTACTGCCTTAATTGTATTTGGACCAAGTAAATTGCCGGACATAGGACGAGCATTTGGACATTCCCTGCGAGAATTTAAAAATGCAGCAGAAGGAATTATACAGGATGACGACAAAAAAACTCCAGAGGATACTACTGAAGATAAAGAGGAAAAATCCTAATTTTTATGTAAATGAAAGTTATACAGACTAAAAAGCCCACTTTTCACGTGCAGTGGGTTTCTTTTTTGATGTATGATAGTAAAAAATAGTAAAGAAAGAGGGTAACTTTTTGTTTAAATCGAAACTGCATTTTTGGACATTAGAACTATTAATGATTGCTTTACTGATTTACATTTGTAAACATATTTCGTTTGTTTTTCTACCAATCGGTGTGTTTATCTCCACTTTGTTTTTCCCTATTCTCGTAGCTGGTTTTCTTTTCTTTTTATTCGAACCAATTGTGTCATTTCTCACAAGAAAAAAAGTGCCAAAAACACTGGCCATTTTACTATTATACGTTGTTTTTATCGGCGTAATTGCTTCTATTGTAGGCGGTGTGGGACCTACTTTATCTAAACAATTAACTGATTTGGCTAAGAATATTCCGTCTTATATTGTAGAAACGAGAGAGTACATAAATGATTTATCTAACTCAAGATGGTTTAACTGGCTCGTTGAACAAAAATATGTGTCGCTCGATCATATTGAAGAGTCACTTTTAAACTACGCGTCTACTTTACCTACGAATCTCACAAACAGTATTTCATCTGTTTTAAGCGTCGTAACAAATATTACACTTACGGTTGTAACCGTTCCTTTCATTCTTTTTTATATGCTTAAAGACAGCCATAAACTTCGTAAAAATACGCTGCGTATGGTTCCTGCTTCTTACCGAAAAGAAACGTTACGTACAATGAAAGAAACAACAAATACGCTAGCTACTTATATTCAAGGCCAAATGCTCGTTTGTTTATTTGTCGGTATTAGTACATTTATTGGTTACCTCATCATCGGGTTGCCTTATGCATTAATACTCGCACTAATAGGAGCCCTTACTAATATTATCCCGTACGTCGGCCCTTTTATTGGCGTAGCACCCGCTTTAATCGTAGGTTTATTATACTCTCCTACAAAAGCAATATTAGTAATTATCGTCGTCGTAATCGTCCAACAGCTAGATGGGAACATTATTTCTCCGCTGGTAATTGGAAAAAAATTAAACACTCATCCTTTAACGATTATTATTTTATTGCTTGTTGCAGGTAATATTGCAGGAATACTCGGAATGATCTTAGCGATTCCGGCTTATGCTGTAACAAAAACAATTGTGATAAATATTGTAAGAATGATTCAATTCAGAAACAAATCTATCAAGTTGTAAAATGCAAAAGCAATACAATAAAAGGACCTTCTCTTGAAGGTCTTTTTATTGTTCCATAGGTTCAGCACTGACACACGATCAGGTGATTTCCATCCGGATCTTTAAATGTAAACCAATGATTGTGTTGAATTCCTGTCGTTAGCTCTACTTTTTTCTGCTTCATATATTCATAAGCTTCTTTGATATCGTTTGTATTCAAATGAAAAGCTGGCGTTTTAAAAAGCGTATTTTTTGAATACGTTTTGCTATCTAATACAATTCCTGTTCCATTCATAGGTATCACATATAAATGATCATATAAAATGTCCCCATCTGCTATCAAACCTAGTATGTCACAATACCAATCTCGTGCTTTTTTTATGTCCTTTACAGGAATAAAAACCGTGCCTACTTCATTTAATATAGGGTTCATTTATGACCTCCGGTATGGATTTAGTAGTTTTACAAAGTATTCTCTTTTAATCGCTGATAACCTTTTATTTTGAGATACTTTCTATCAGTCCATTAAACTCGGTAGCAGAATTAGTAGTCTTGCGGACAAGGTTATTCTCCATACATAAGCTACACGGCAAATGTATATACTTCATGACCAAACGTAGATTACTAAAAAAGAAAATGAGAAAATCTCCCCCTTCCTCTGCTTTGCACGTGTATAATGAAAAATAGACTATAGATAGTAGCCTTCTTTTGTTTGTAGCATCGAACTTTCGTGCATTACAATAGATTTAAAGCCACTATCCAGCTAAGAATTAAAATGACTAACTTAAGGTTAAGGAGGTTAGATGTGTATGGATTATTCATCTTTACTCATACGCGAAGTCATTGATAGAGTATCTAAATTACGCCTCTTATCTGTTTATAATGAAAGTATAAAAGGAGATTTAGAAAGCACCATCCTCCCTCTTTATCAGCAGCACTTTGAAAATAAAGATGTAAACGAAACGTTGAGAATTTTAAAAAAAGACTTTCTCAATCGTACGAAACGCAGATGGTTAGATGCTGCTATACGCGACTATGAGCAAAAAAATCCTAAGAAGAATAAAGAGCTGATTGGAGAATACAAAGCGCTAACAGCTTATTATAAAACGAATGGAAAAGAACTCTTTTGCAAACAGTTTGAAAACGTATCATCTCCGGAAGAAGTCATTGATAAACGAATTAGTATTCTACGTGAATGGAGTCAAGAAGATAGCTTCTTCTTAACGGATTATCCTTATATTCATCAAAAAACCAAGACCCAGCGAGAAAAAGCAATCCATACGGATATATCTATTATTATTGGGCTTACTATACTGGATCCAAGCTTCCAAAACGGAAATCATAGTATTATTGAGAGCCCTTTTTCAACTGTAGAGAATCCTTTTTTCTCTAACTCAAGAGCAAAACTTCTCGTCGAGCAACCCCTATTAGAGAAAGAAGGAAAAGAATATTTCTTAAGTACTTATAACTCTGAAGACGGGACAGATTACGAATTGTTAATAGAAAAAGAATACGCTGAAGAAAATGGAAATAAAATTAGTGATTTAGATCGGTTTGATTATAAAGTGTTTTTAGAAATCATGAGCCAGCGGGACGAGTTGTTCGCTACACAAAAAATCATTAACGTAAAAATTGGTGACCTTGTGAAAGCACTTTATAAAACAGATAGTAAGCGCAACTATCAGATGATAGAAGAAAGAATTACAAAAATGAAGCACTACAGCATGACAAAAGTACAGCATAATAAGAAAATTGCCTATGGTATTTTTGACTTTGTAGATATTACTACGATGCCGAACGGAACGCGAATTGCTGAAATTCACGTCAATGAAGTGATATATAGAGACTATATTCAACGCCAAACGGTGCGTATTTATAAAAATAAAGTAGAAAAATTAAGTTTAGACGCCGCTTATCATTTGCTATTCGTTATGCAAAAAGAGCGCCTCATTTGCTATGAAACAAAATCTTCATACAATGTCACAAGAGATTATTTATATTTTTCGACAAGAGTCCGCTTTCGAAAAAGACGAAAAAAAGAAAACCTTGTCGAAATTGAAACAGCCTTAGATGAGCTAGTCGAACAAAAACTAGCTGTCCAATCCTATAAAAGAGTGGGCCAAGTGTTTCAGATTACCTTTATTCCTGTGGGAGAAAGTGAAGTAAAAGACTTATTAGCTGGTGATTACGAATATGCTCCCCTTTCTATTTATCAAAACGTAACAAGTTCTATAGGCTAAAAAAGAATGCCCTTATAATCTTTATAAGGGCATTCTTTTTATCTATCTACTATTAATCACTGCATTTTTTGCTCCACATTTCCGTGCGAAAGTGTTTTTTTGCTCCAATTCTTTATGTAAACATATTATTTCCCCTGCTAATATAGCTATTAAACTTCACCTTCCTTATCATTTTGTGAACTTTTTGTGTCTAAAAAAGTATTTATAATTGTTTTTTGCTCCAGATCCCCGTGCGAATGTGCCGTTTTTCTTTCTATACTGCATTTACTATAAGTTTGGCTCCAATCTTCCGTGCAAATATGCCACTTTTACATAAATTTTCTTGTGCCAGCGACTTTCCCTCTTCGTTTCCTTCAATTTTTGCTCCACATCTCCGTGCAAAAGTGTTTTTTGCTCCAGATTCCCGTGCAAACATGCCACTTTCTTAAAAAAACACTATTTTTGCTGCAAATGTTTGTTTATCCCCTCTGAAAATGTGAACTTTTTGTGTCTCAAAAAGGGCAATTTTCTTTTTTTTGTCCCTTTTTTCCGTGCAAATGTGTCACTTCCTTGCTTGGATCTTTACTTTTATCATTTTTGCTCCTATTCTCCGTGCGAATATGTCATTTTTACATCAAAAATTTTTTTGAATTTGTCGCATTTTGTGTATTTCATCCGTCATAATACGACATTTAGCTTAAGAATGCTGTTTTATCAACGTTTATGAAATATAACACTATTTTTGCTCCACATCTCCGTGCAAATATGTCACCTTTTAAATAGATGTCTCGTCCCTTGATATCACTAGTCTTTTTAAAAAATGCACCATTTCCCCGTGCAAATATGTCATTTTACAGCCTATATGACTGTGTCTATACTGTAAAAGACGACGTCTATAGTTTTGGAAAGGAGGTCACTACATGAGTATACAAAAGCTGTCACTAAAACGGCACACCCTTGTAGCAAACAAGCTGCTGATTGCCATGAGCGGCTTAAGTAGAAACACTAAACGAGACAATAGCTATTACTATGAAAAACACTCATTTGGTCTTGCGAAAAACTTTGTAGATATAAAGTGGACGGGTTCTCTGATGAAGCAAATTTTAGCTTACGTAGCCAAATGTAACAGCCAGGGGCATATTTCAATTATTTCTGAGCAAGAACTGGCTAATACAATCCAATGTTCCGTTCGGACCGTTCAAAATAATAATAAGCTTTTAGAAGACTATGACATCATTCGCTGGGATCGTTTATGGGGAGACTATATTCAAGTTTCTTTAAACAACTATTTAGAGGATTTTTTAGATTTACATATAAAAGAAGCTGCTGATGTTCAAAACATATCATATAATCCTGAAATGCTTGATGAAGATAACAATACATATACTTCAAAAGGTGGTTATACTTCTGTTTCGATGGAAGTGATTTATCAATTGCTGGCTATTAAAAATATCAACATGCTGCGTCTGGCTTTACGTGCGTTGTACGTATACGAATCTGATGTAAACGTAAAGAAAGATTCAGAAGCACTTTTATCTTATACCGAGGTAAAACACATTCTTCCAAAATACATTGGCTATAAAGCTGCTATTAAAGAAATGGCTAGTAAATTGAGTACAATTTTCCGTATCGATGTGCTAGAAAAAGATGATTGTGTCAAAACATTATTAGAAGAAAAGCAGCCAAGAAAATCAATTATTGAAAAAATCAAGGATGGTTTTATTTTAAGCTTTAATTTAACTGGTGCTCATGATAGTAAAAAACAAAAAGAAATCGAAAAAATCCGTGGAGAGCATGCATTTGCTCAGTTTAAGAATTTCTTTAAATCTTTTGGACATTATTCAATTAAAAAGGAAGATATTCATTCCATTGTACATGAGTTTGGTTTAGATATAATCGAAAAATCATTAACGTCCGTTCAGCGTCACCTACAACAAACTTACATAGAAGAAAGTATGGATGCATTTCGCCCTCTTGTGCATGAAATGGAGTCAAACTTCTTTACGTATATCCGCAAAATTGCCAACGGGTATTATCAGGCAAAAATTAACGCTCTATAATACTCTTTTTTGTTATGCCTTTTTTTACTCATTTCTACTCTATTTTCCTTCCATTCTTTCTTTCTCTTTAACTTACTAAAATATAAATGTCTGTGAGCTATAATAAACCCTTTTAAATGATAATGATTTTCGTTTTCATGAAAAAAATCAACTAAATGAACAAAAAACACAATAAATAAACGTTATTTTCCGAACTATTGCGTAGAAAATATGGCTGTTATAAAAAAATCCTATATTTTTTCGTGAAAATTCTTGTAGTAAACTGCAGTTTTTTTGATTACTTTATTCCCTTTAACCTCAGTCAGCAGAAGGCTTTTACCCATATAAGTTTTAGCAATGTTTTTAATGTTTTTAATGTCTTTTTAATCTCTTATAAATATATAGTAATTTCTATAAAACAATGGACAGCAAATAAACAGCATTTATATATCCGAATACATTAAATTAAAATATATAACTCACTGAAAAAAGCGCTCCCATAAAATAGAAACGCTCTTTCTTACTTCATGTATCTGTATAACTTCATAAAAAAACACACAAAACAAATTCTTTACATCTGCTTTGTGTGTTTTTTTTATTTAGTAGGATTATATTGTTTAAGAACTTTATCACGTACATATTTAAGATGATGATACATTTTCTTGAATGCATCATCGGGGTCATGATTAGCTAACGCATTATAAATAGCGGTATGATGTTCTACAGTAAGTGCTGGTTCTCTAAAGGTAATTTCGCTATCTGTTTTTTCATGAGTGAAGAGCAGGGAATTAATCATACCTTCTACCACTGGATTATCCGCGCTAACAGCAATAATTCGATGGAATTCCTTATCCGCTGCACCGTAATTGTTATCTGTGCTCTTTTTTATTTCCTCGATCGTTTCTTTTAACTGTCTTAATTGATCATCGTTTATTTTTTCCGCCGCCATGGTTACTAGGCCCAGTTCTAGTGCCATGCGCGCCTCCACTACTGCAGGTAAATTATCGATTGATAACGCTAACATAACGGAAAAAGGATGTGCTCCTATTTTGTTATTAAAATACGTACCTCCACGAGTTTTTCGTGTAATTACACCAAGTACTTCTAATGCACTCAAGGCTTCTCTCAATACAGGGCGACTTACATTCAGTACGTCTAATAACTCCATTTCAGTTGGCAGCTTATCTCCTGGCTTTAATTGCCCGCTGACCAATAACTGAATAATACGGTCGACTACTTGTTTTGCCAGCGTATTACGATTAACGGATTCAAATGACACTTTTTTAGTCGAACCACTCATCTTCATCCACCCTTTTCTGAATATTGTTTATTTGTAAGACTAATTATATCATATAGAGTTTTTTTATGTATTACCAACCACTACTTCTTAACTATTCTTATTTCTTATCTACATAGGATTATGTATTAAACTGCTCGTTATTATAAAAAACAGAAGCTCGAACAAAGACGTAGAATTGTTCGAGCTAAAAGCACCCTGTAATTATTTTTGAAAAAATTTTTAACGTATCAGACAAGGACGTTTATTATCAAAGCTCCAATTTTTAATTAAATACTGCATAGCTTTTGAATCATCACGTGCTCCTAATTGCATTTTCTTATATAGCTGATGTGCTTGCTCGATTCGTTCTAAATCCACCTCTATGCCAAGTCCTGGTTTTTTAGGTACTGCTACTCTTCCTCCCTCAATTTTAAAAGGATCTTTTGTCAATCGCTGACCATCTTGCCAAATCCAATGCGTATCAATAGCCGTTATTTTTCCAGGAGCGGCAGCAGCCACATGAGTGAACATGGCCAGTGAAATATCAAAATGATTATTTGAATGTGATCCCCATGTAAGACCCCATTCATGACACATTTGAGCCACACGAACCGAGCCTTGCATCGTCCAAAAGTGGGGATCAGCTAGAGGGATATCCACAGCGTTTAACTGAATAGCGTGACCCATTTGACGCCAATCTGTAGCAATCATATTTGTAGCAGTTGGCAGTCCAGTTGCTCTGCGAAATTCCGCCATTGTTTCTCTTGCTGAATATCCATTTTCGCTACCGCAAGGGTCTTCTGCATAGGCCAATACATGATGTTTATTTTTACATAGTTGAATAGCTTCTTCCAAAGACCAAGCCCCGTTAGGATCTAAGGTAATTCGAGCTTCAGGGAAGTTTTCAGCTAATGCTGCTACCGCTTCTATTTCTTGCTCACCTTTAAGAACACCGCCTTTTAGTTTAAAATCGTTAAATCCATACTGCTGATGAGCTGCCTGTGCAAGTTTTACGATTGCTTCGGGAGTCAGAGCTTCTTCATGGCGAAGTCGAAACCACTCCACTTTTTCATTTTCACCACTTAGATAGTCCAAGTCAGTTTTTTTGCGATCTCCAATATAAAATAAATAACCTAGCATTTCAACATGTTCCCTTTGCTGGCCTTCTCCTAATAATGCTGCAACTGGTACATTAAGAAATTTCCCTACTAAATCTAATAAAGCTGCTTCCAGTGCAGTAACGGCATGAATGGTCGTCCGTAAATCGAATGTTTGAAGTCCTCGTCCTGCCATATCTCGATCTCCAAATTTTTTACGTACTGTATTTAAGATGTTATTATAATTTCCGATTGATTGATCTACTACAAATGTCTTCGCATCTTCAAGCGTTTGACGAATGTTTTCACCTCCAGGTACCTCTCCTACCCCTGTGCTTCCAGTACTGTCTTTTAAAATAACAATATTTCGAGTGAAAAAGGGACTATGGGCACCGCTGAGATTAAGCAGCATACTATCATACCCAGCCACTGGTATAACCTGCATATCTATAATTTGAGGCGTAGTCGACTTTTTTTCGTTTTGAATTTCACTATTTGTAAGAACATAATTATTCATGCTTTTCACTCCTGATCTAAGTTTTTTGAATCCGCTTACATATTGAGCGTACTTTCATCCTTTGAGGAGATATTCTTCAGTTCTACTCGTTTAATTTCTCCTACTAAAAGAAGATAACAGAGAATAGCTATAAGAGCGTTAGCGCCCACAAAAACCAATGCTCCATTAAAAGAGCCTGTTGCATTGACAATGTATCCAATAATAATAGGCGTTGTAATAGAAGCAACGTTCCCAAATGTGTTAAAAAGCCCACCGCTTAAACCGGCTATTTCTTTAGGGGAAGTGTCAGCAACAACAGCCCACCCTAATGCCCCAAAGCCTTTTCCAAAAAAAGCAAGTGACATAATTACTACAACAATCCATTCAGCATCTACATAATTGCAAGCAACCATGCTACAGGAAAGCAACATGCCAATAACGATAGGTGTCTTACGTGCAAAAGTTAATGAACGACCTCTTTTTAAAAAGAAATCAGATACAATTCCCCCTAACACCCCTCCTAAAAATCCGCATATGGCAGGTAGAGAAGCAATAAATCCAGCTTCCAAAATTGACATTCCGCGTGCTTGAACTAAATAAACAGGAAACCATGTTAAAAAGAAATACGTGAGCGTCGTAATACAATATTGTCCAATATAAACACCTAACAACATTCTGCTTTTAAGAAGTTGTTTAATTTGATTCCATCCTGGGCCAGTATTTTTCTTTGTTTCTACTTTTTTTTCATCCATATCAATGAGCCCGCCGCCCTGCTGGATGTAATTTACTTCTTCTTTTGTAATGCGAGGATGTTTGCTTGGACTGTAGATCACTTTCATCCAAACAGCAGCTAAGATTACTCCTAAGACACCCATAATAATAAATACAAAATGCCAGCCGAACCTGTGAGTAAGCCATGCCATAATAGGCGAAAATAACACTAGTGCAAAATACTGAGCCGAATTAAAAATCGCAGAGGCTGTCCCACGTTCAGATTTTGGAAACCAGGCTGCTACAATACGGCTATTTCCCGGAAAAGAAGGGGCTTCAGCTAACCCAACCATAAAACGAAGCGTAAATAAGATAATTATAGCAGCACCGCCACTAAAAAAACCGATAAATCCTTGAAAAAAGGTAAAAATAGACCAAAAAAATACACTGCATGCAATGATTGTCTTTGATCCGAATTTGTCTAAGAACCAACCTCCAGGAAGCTGACCAATTACATAAGCCCATCCAAATGCTGAAAAAACATACCCCATTGAAATTGAATTTAAGCCTAATTCTTTTTGAACAGAGTCTCCTACAATGGACAGCGTCGCTCTATCTGCATAATTAATCGTTGTCAAAACAAAAAGCATAAATACGACAAACCAGCGTACATGGCTTTTCTTGCTGCTTCCCGCTTCCAATTTCGGTTTAGCTTGCATAATCACCTATTCCATCCCCCTCTTATTGTTTTGTTCTTTTCCTATGTTTATCTCTCTTAAAAAGGAGGAATTTTCCTCCTTTTTAAGAGAGTAAAAGGTTCATAATACAATAAAGGTATTTAACTTTTTATAAAAACAGTTTTAATAGCTGTGAAAAATTCTTTAGCAGCCTCCCCTTGTTCTCTAGAGTGAGAACTTGATTGTTTCATGCCTCCAAAAGGTGCCTGAAGTTCAACGCCTGCGCTTTCCGAGTTAATTCGAATAAGCCCAGCATCCATTTCATTAATAAAAGAAAGCATATGAGAAATATTTGTAGTGAAAATAGAAGCACTTAGCCCATATTGAACATCGTTAGCTAGTGCTAATGCTTCCTCGATGGATTCTACTTTCATCAATGCTATTACGGGGCCAAAAATTTCTTCTTGTGATATCGTCATATGCGATTCTACGTTTTCAAAAATAGTAGGTTCTACGTAAAATCCATTTTCATATTCCCCGTCAGTCAACTGACGTCCTCCGTATAAAAGAGTTGCACCTTCACTTTTTCCTTTTTCAATATATGACAATACGGTCTGTAACTGATTTTCGCTTGCACATGGTCCCATCCACGTGTCTTCGTTTAACCCTTCTCCAACGGTAATTTCCTTCGTTTTTGCTAATAGTTTTTGTTTGAATTTTTCATATACCTCATGCTGAACAATTACCCGACTAGTCGCAGTACATTTTTGACCTGTGGAACGGAATGCACCGCTGATCGTACCTTCTACTGCTAAATCTAAATCTGCATCCGCCGCTACAATTACCGGGTTCTTCCCCCCCATTTCTAACTGATATTTAGCTCCTCGAACGAAAGCCTGTTGACCAATTTGTTTGCCTACTCGATCGGATCCTGTAAATGTAATCGCATTAATTTCTGGATGTTCAGCAATAGCTTGACCAATGATTGATCCAGAGCCCGTAATCATATTTACTACACCCGCTGGAATTTCTGCTTCTTCAAAACATTCGATAATCTTAGCGCACGTAATAGCTGTTTCAGTAGCTGGCTTAATTATGACAGTATTTCCGTAAACAAGTGCCGGAGCTATTTTCCATATAGGAATAGCAATAGGAAAGTTCCATGGGGTGATAACTCCAACAACGCCTAACGGTACTCGAGATGTAAACATCAATGCTTCAGCATCGGTAGAAGGAATTACATCTCCCATTTTTCTCATACCTTCCCCTGCATAGTATCGAAGAATAGCTATTCCGCGAGCTGTTTCTCCTTTTGTTTCAGCCAAGGTTTTTCCCATTTCACGTGTAGCACATTCCGCAATTTCATCTAGTCTATTTTCCATAATATCCGCAGCTTTGTGAAGGTACTGTCCGCGAGCTGCGCCTGACAAGCGCTTCCATTTTTCTTGAGCTTGTTTAGCTGCTTTTATCGCTAGATTTAAATCTTCAAGAGTTGATTTTTGTACATATCCTACAGCCTCTTTCTTATTGGCTGGGTTTAGACTCTCCATCATCTCTTGAGACGATGATGGAACACCTTTTCCGTTAATAAAATTTAAGTATTGTTTGTCTTGAACACTAATTGTCATATGAACTCTCCTTTTTATAAAGCGTTTACATTTTATTAATTAAGATAAAACTTGTTTAGAGGATTTAGGATATTGATCAAATGCTTGTGTTAAAATCTTTTCAAGCTGTGCGTAATGTTCTTTATCTACTGAAACAATAGGAGGCCTTACTCTATCTGTAACAGGTAAACCTATAATTTCCATCCCTGCTTTAATCAATGAAACAGCATATCCTTTTTTTTGCTTGCGAATATCGTTAATTGGAAGAATTATATTTTGGTAGAGTTCACTTAGTAACTCTTGATCGTGACTTAATAAAGCGTTGTAAAACATTCTTGATATGTGCGGGACATAGTTAGAGATTGCTGAAGAATAAGAATTAAATCCAATTGGAGCGTATGCTGGCATCGTTACTTCAGCCATCGGCATTCCGTTTAGCCAGCCTAGTCGTTTTCTTAAAGACTGGGTTAATTCTATATTTAATTCCATATTTCCATATCCGTCTTTTAATCCTACTAGTTGGTTTAATTCTGTAAGTTTTTCTAAAGTTGGCAACTGTAAAATAGCATTGTCTCTTTGATAAACAATTGCGTTTAAATTTGTATGCTCAATGATTGCTTTTAGATAGTTGTAAAGGCCCTCTTGTTCTCCTTCAATTAAGTATGGAGGTAAAATTAAATAGCCGTCTGCCTGTTTTTCCTCTGAAATACGAGCCCATTCTAAAGCTGTAGAAAGATTACCGCCCACACCTGTGTAAACGGGAACTTTTCTGTTGACGACAGATATAGCTACTTCTAACATTGCTGTATATTCTTTTGTATTTAAGGATTGAAATTCTCCTGAACCGCAAGCGATGAAGATAGCCTCTAACCCTTCGTCTAATAAAAATTGAATATTTGCTTCTAAAGCTTTTTCATCTAATTTTCCTTGGTTATTAAGGGGAGCGACGGGAAAACCTAAAATTCCTGTAGGTGCTTTTCTATTCATATTCACATGCATATCCTCCTATAAATTTTCAGATAATTTTTACATTTTTATTGTAAGACAAATTAAATTGTTTGTCAATAAAATAAATAATCTTAAATTATTAAATAAAAAATTTTAAAATAGAAACGAAAAACACCTCTAAGAAAGAGGTGTTTTTCGTTTCTATTTATACGCCTTTTTTATTTCAATTTCATAGTTTCTCAACTTACGGTAAAGTGTACTTCGATCAATTCCTAACAATTTAGCTGCTTGAGATATATTGGAATGAGTTTCTGTTAAAGCAAGTAAAATTTGCTCTTTTTCAGATTGAAGATGATTGGTGGTTTCTGCTTCTTCACCGATGTAATTTGTTTCAAAAGCATTTTCGTTTAGCTGCTCTTTCATATCCTGATCCGAAACTACATTATTTTTACTGATCACTACTAACCTTTCAATAAAATGCATCAATTCTCTTACATTTCCTTTCCATTTATAGGTAGTTAATTGTGAATAAGCTTTTTCTGTAATCTCTATATTTTTCTTTTGATAGAGATTCGTATAATAGACTAAAAAATGCTGAGCAAGGTAACGAATATCACTTTTTCTTTTACGGAGCGGTGGAATATTTATAGTTAAGACCTTAAGCCTGTAAAGTAAATCCTCTCGAAATTTGCCTTTTTCTACGACTTTTAATAAATTTTTGTTCGTTGCTGCAATAACTCTTACATCTACAGGAATATATTTATTATCACCTAAGCGCATAACCTGTTTTTCTTGTAAAACTCTAAGTAAGCGGGATTGTCCATATGTATCCATCTCCGAGATTTCATCCAGAAAAATCGTTCCTCGGTGCGCCATTTCAAACAAACCTTGCTTTCCTTTCCTTGTCGCTCCGGTAAAGGCCCCTTCTACATATCCAAATAACTCACTTTCCAGTAAATTAGGCGGAATAGCTGCACAATTAACAGCAACAAAAGGACCGTTTTTCCGCAAACTTTCTGCATGAATACTCTGAGCAAATAATTCTTTCCCGGTGCCGGACTCACCAAAAATTAAAACGGTTGCATCTACAGAAGACACTGTCTGTCCAATCCGTTTAGCTTCACAAATTTCCTTAGAATGCCCTAAAATATCAGAAAATGTGTAGCGTGTTTCAAACTTTCTTGACAGTACTTCCCCTCTAATTTTAGCTTCCATTTCTTGAATACTTGTAATATCCTGAAAAGTTATCATTGCTCCGATAATGTCTTTCTCCACTTTAATTGGAGCAATATTAAATATTAAACTTTTGTTTTTGATTTTTTTGATTATACCTAAATGCTCTTCTCCTCCAAAATAATTTTTAATAGGTAAAAAGGGCATAACAGCATCAATCTGCTTCCCTAGCACTTCTTGCCTTTTTAATTCTAGCAAGTGCTCAGCAGCATGATTAAATACTTCTACTTTTTTATTTCGATTAATACTAATAATTCCTTGTATAGAATAATCAATAAGGGCTTTAACTGTTTGGGAACGCTCTTTTTCAATTTTTCTTCCTAAAGAAATCTTTTTAGCTTCTAAAAGCGCTGTCCGAACGGCAGAATTTCCAGATTCAATAGAAATTGCCTTAAAGCCTTTTCTAAGTGATAAAGTTGTTGTTTTCATTCCTCCAATAACAATATCTGTTTCTCCTGAGGAAAGTTGCTCAATATAAGTCGGAATATCTTCAACTGAATCAAGAAGATAAATAGAAAGGTTGATACCCAAAATATCTGCTAAAATTTCCACATCATTTTTCATATTCTGAAATGCGAGCATGGCCACTTTAGGATTTTCTAAGTTTGTTACCTGCTTGCTTTTATAAAAGGCTTGAGCTAAATCTTGTCCTGTAATTGGAATTTCGACTAGAGGAATTCCAATTACAGAATCAGTAATTAACCTTGCAGTCCCTCCTCTGCAAACGATAACATCACAGCTGGATTCTAATTTATTGGCGAGTTTTACGGCGCGGCTTAACCTTGCAAGGTAGATTTCAACCTCTCCTTGCAACCCTAACTCTTGAATTACTCTTTTTCCTTGTAAAAACAGCTGTTTATCTGGGGCAATAAAAGCAATTTTTGACATATTCTTTTCCTCCTGATTAGTTAGAATATTCTAGTTATTATAACGTATTGGTACAACAATTGTTGCTTTATGTACAACAATTGTTGTATATTTCATCACTTTTCTTCGGTACAAAGGCTTTTTTACTCGTTAAAACACTTGGCATGCTTATTGCAATAAATAAAAATGAACATGTTTAGAAAGAAACTAAAAACGATTAAGGAGAGATAAATCATGTCTTTGCAAATCAATCAAACAGAAAAACCCCTTTATATCAAAGTAAATGAAAACGATAATGTTGCTACGATTGTAAATTCAAAAGGATTATCGAAAGGAACTGTGTTTCCATCTGGTTTAGAGCTAAAAGAATATATCCCTCAAGGACATAAAGTTTCATTAAAAAACTTTGAGAAAGGTGACAAAATTATTCGCTATGGAGAAGTTATCGGAGCTGCTTCCTCAGCGATTTCTCAAGGAACTTGGGTAAAAGAATCATATGTTACCCTACCTGATCCCCCTATTTTAGAAAAGCTGCCTTTGGCAACTAAAGTTTCTGCCCCTTTATCTCCTTTAGAAGGATACACATTTGAAGGTTACAAAAATACAAATGGAAGTGTTGGCACAAAAAATATACTTGGGATTACGACAAGTGTTCAATGTGTAGTAGGAGTACTTGATTATGCGGTTAAAAAAATCAAAACAGAACTTCTTCCTTCTTATCCAAATGTAGATGATGTAGTAGCTTTAACTCATAATTATGGCTGCGGAGTTGCCATTAATGCACCGGACGCCATCATTCCGATTCGTACATTACAAAATCTTTCTATTCATCCAAATTTCGGCGGTGAAGTTCTAGTAGTTGGCTTAGGGTGTGAAAAGCTGCTTCCTGAACGTTTGAGTCCACAAGAGATTTCAGGAAATATAACACGTTTGCAGGACCAGGCGGGTTTTAAGCAAATGATTGCTGCGATTATAGAGATGACAGAAGAAAAATTAATTAAACTAAATAGCCGGACGCGTGTAACCTGCCCTGTGTCTGATTTAACGGTAGGTTTACAATGTGGAGGAAGCGATGCCTTTTCCGGTGTTACTGCCAATCCAGCAGTTGGATATGCGGCAGATTTACTAGTAAGAGCAGGCGCTACTGTTTTATTTTCTGAAGTTACTGAAGTTCGAGATGCTATTCATTTGTTAACGCCACGAACAATTAATAAAGAAGTTGGTCAATCCCTGATTAAAGAAATGAAGTGGTATGATCAATATTTAAAAAGAGGCGAAGCAGATAGAAGTGCAAATCCTTCACCTGGAAATAAAAAAGGCGGACTTGTAAACGTAGTAGAAAAAGCACTTGGCTCCATAGCTAAAGCGGGAACAACTCCAATTGTCGAAGTTTTATCGCCTGGAGAAAAACCGACTAAAAAAGGCTTAATCTATGCAGCAACTCCGGCGAGTGATTTTGTATGCGGAACATTACAGTTAGCTTCTGGAATGAACATGCATATTTTCACAACAGGGAGAGGAACTCCATATGGCCTGGCAATGGCACCTGTTCTTAAAGTATCTACTAGAAGTTCATTAACTGAGCAATGGCATGATTTAATAGATTTAGATGCGGGAAGAATAGCACAAGGAGAAGCAACCATTGAGGAGGTTGGTTGGGAGCTCTTTCACTTAATTATAGAAATTGCAAGCGGCCATAAGAAAACATGGAGTGATTATTGGGGGTTGCATAATGATTTATGTCTGTTTAACCCTGCTCCCTTAACTTAACAAGATAACGAGAACCTGCGCTTGCGCTGTTTCTAAACAGGTTCTCGTTACTTTATGACAAGTTGTATAACTAATTGGAGTTTAAATGACCTCTGTCTACTGCTTCTGGCGGTGTTTCCATCCAGCCGTTTTCCATCATAATATCCGCGGCCTCCTTTACAAACTTTGAGATGTTTGTCATTGATTTTCCGTATAAAAGCGCTAGATCATGCCTTCCATCTATAATCTCCTAATTCGATTTGTTCTTAGGTTGGTCTTTTCTATCTTATCTATTCCTCAACTTTTGCCCTTTGTTGGAAGAGTTAAGAATCTCAGGTGAGATATGCAGGCTTAAGCATTTTAATCTACAGTCAGACCTATTCACGGCAACCACTCCTTCTTTCCGGGAAATTTACTACTGGTAGCTTATCCTAAATTTCTCATAATATAATTGAGAATCATTATTCCAAAAATAAAAAAGAGCTGTTTTATACGTCGTATTTCTCACGTATAAAACAGCTCGGCCTGTTATTCACTTGTTTTCATGAAGCCCTATTGTCTGCATATTATTCACTACGTTCAATTACTAGTTAGCTGGACTTCTTTCTTTTCTTCATTTTCTTCTATTCCCGCTTCTTCTATATTCACAAAAGGTTGATCAGCAACGGTCACAAGCTCGCCGCCGCAAACATGGCGAACAACGGTTACTAGCTCTGGAAAAGCGGGAAATTTGCCGTATAACGTTTTTAAAGGAAGTGCACCTTTACATATCTTACTGTTATGTGGTTCATACCCTTTGAGCGTATCAAGCAATAATTGTTCTCCGCTTTCAGTCAATTTGATGTAGGTGTTTCTTTTATCATCTTCTCTTTTGGACAAATGCAGGTATCCTTGATTTTCTAATTTTTTCGAAAAATTAAACGCTGTAGAGATATGCATAGCTCCTAAATTAGCTAACTCTGACATAGAGATTTCTCCCGTGTTACTAGCTAAACATAAAATATGATGCTCATTTACGTTTAGTCCATAAGGTTTCACCCATTGCTCCCAGTCATCTTCCGCAGCTCTCCAGATGGCTTTACTTACCTGCATTAATTTTAATCCAAACAATGATGCATCTTTTATTGTGTATTCACTTTCTTGTTTCGACATACTATCATTCCTTATTTGTAGGCTGTTGTAAGTTAGTTTATTTTTAAAACGCGTAAAAACATTTTTATTTCATCTAATTTATCAGTATACCTACAAAATCAGACGAAAAAATACACGTACAGTTTAATTTATCAGCTTTATTCCACAAAATTTCTACAATTCTGAAGAAGTGTCTACCAACTAAAAAGAGGTACTTACTTTATTTTTATTAAAAAAAGTAATACGCGTCTTTTTAATTACTAATAGATGATGCGGATTCTAAGTGAGCAAATGCTTGTTCTAAGTCTGCAATTAAATCTTCCGTATCTTCAATTCCAACAGATATGCGAACCAGTCCTTCAGATATTCCAAGGGCTTTACGTTCTTCAAGCGTACATTCTACGTGACTAGTCGTTCTTGCTGGTCCATAAATCGTTTCAACCGCTCCTAAATTGCCGGCTTTATTTGCATACGTTAACTTTGGCAGCAAAATTTTAATAGCTTCCATTTCTCCTTTTAAAACAAAGCTTAATATTCCGCCAAAGCCTTTCATTTGTTTTTTGGCAATATGATGATGAGGGTGTGTTTCCAATCCAGGATAATAGACGGCTTCAACAGCTTCTTTCTTTTGAAGAAATTTAGCAATTTCCAAAGCGCTTCGTTCTTGTTGACGTATACGTAATTTTAACGTTTTCATTCCTCTTAAAATAAGATACGCTGACATGGGATCCATGGTCGCGCCATTGATCTCACGGTAGTGATACACTTGCTGCATTAATTCTTTAGAGCCGCATACTGCCCCTCCTAAGGCATCCGCATGTCCGCTTAAAAATTTTGTTGCGCTGTGAATGACAAGATCTACCCCTAATTGAAGAGGGTTTTGATTAATGGGTGTCGCAAACGTATTATCAATAATGACGACTGCCCCTGCAGATTTTCCTGCTTTTGCTATTCTTTCAATATCAATAATTTTCATCGTAGGATTTGTAGGTGACTCTAGATATAGCACTTTACATCCTTTATTTACTTCCGCTTCAATTTCTTCATGATTTCCCGTATTACATAAGGTTACATCAACTCCGATGTTAGGAAGGAACTCAGTGAAGATTTTATTTGTTCCTCCATATGTATCTTTTACCGATACTACGCGGTCTCCAGGTTTTAAAAACGTGTATAATGTGCTGCTAATAGCCGCCATACCGGAGGAAAATGCGACCGTTTCTTCTGCTTCTTCAAGTATCCTTACTTTTTCTTCAAAAGCTTTGACCGTAGGATTACTCATGCGATTATACGTATAGCCTGGTTTATTTCCTAACGCAACTTCTTGCCATTCGTCTACATCATCATAATTATAAGCTACGCTGAAGACGACAGGAACTTGAGTAGCATTGTAAGCAAGCGATTCTTTTTCTCCTGCCCATACCGCTTTTGTTCCGTCTTGTACATTTCTAAACTGTTTGTCTGTCATTCACTCATCACCTCTGATTTTATTAATTAGATAATGATTAGATTATATATTGTATACAATATACTGTATATAGTACAGAATAATCTGATAATAAAATAACCATACTTACCTTATTAAATTTAAAGAGGTTGAGACATAACGAAATGAATCCAATCTAAAGACGAACAAATAGGATACATGAGCTGAACCGCTTGTGACACGTCAGTTGATTTCCGTGCAAGACTTCGCTTTCCGCGGGCGGCCGCTGAGCCTCCTCGTCGCATACGCTCCTGTGGGGTCTCACCTGTTCCGCTTTTCCCGCAGGAGTCTTCGTCTTGCCCTCCAATCAACTGCTAGAAGGACCTAAACAAATCGAACCTACGTTCACCCTAACAAAAAATGAACCACTAATCAAAAATCTTGATCAATGGTTCATTTTTTACTTCGTCTAAAATACTTTTGTCCCACCCTCTTTTTTTATTCAGCTTTCACCAAAATTTTCACCTGTTCTTTTTCTTTTAACAATGTCTCAAAACCTTCTTCAATTACATTCTCTAGCTTGATACGTTTTGTCACCAGTTTATCAGCAGAAAAATAGCCTTTTGCCATTAAACTAATAACCGCTGGAAATACATCGCGGTAGCCAATAATACCTGTTACTGTACGCTCTTGTAAAACGATTGTTTGGGGATGAATGGACGCTTCTTTTTCAAATCGTGCCATCTTAATGCTTTCATTCTACTCAGCTCCTATCCTTATTTAAAAATTTAAAACAGCTAAAAACTCTTAGCTTACAAATTGAATCTTTTTAATCTGTTATAAAATGTACTTCTTGGTATATCTAACAGCTTAGCGGCAAGTGACACATTTCCCTGCGTTTTACGTAAAGCATCCATCATTAAGTCTTTTTGAACTTTTTCACGAAATGTGAGTGCGGGTAAGGACGTAAAATCATTTTCTTCTATTTCTTGTGAAGTATCAAAGTGGGAGATGCTCTTCTGACCGCCAAGATTTAAAGAACTTAAATAATTCAATATCCTCTCTTTTTCTGTTTCTGTTTTAAGCGAGATCTTCAAGCGTTCAAGTACATTAAATAATTCTCGAATATTGCCGGGCCACTGATAATCTATTAATTTATCTACTAACTCTTTGGAGAAATTCATATTCCAAGCATTCTTTTGACAAAAGTAGCGCATCAGATGTGGAATATCTTCTTTCCTTTCTCGCAAAGGCGGAACATGCACGGGATACACGTGAAGCCGGTAATATAAATCTTCTCGAAACTTCCCTTCACTGACAAGTTGACGAAGATCTCGATGAGTAGCGGTAATAATCCGGATGTCTACCGGAATTTCCTGATTGCTTCCAACAGGCGTTACCTTGCGCTCTTGCAATACTCTTAACAAAGAAACTTGCATAGAATGAGGAAGTTCACCTATTTCATCAAGAAAAATCGTACCGTGATTAGCCTGCTCAAACTTTCCTTGATATCCTTGACGCCGTGCTCCTGTAAACGCTCCTTCTACATAGCCAAATAATTCACTTTCCATAAGTTCCTTCGGAATAGCACCACAATTAAGAGCAATAAAAGGCCCGTTTTTACGCGAGCTGTTTTCATGAATTGTTTGAGCTATTACTTCTTTTCCAGTACCTGTTTCCCCTAAAATATAGACCGTTGTATCCGTAGGAGCCGCATGCTTTATTTCTTCTAGTGTTTGCTGAAAGGAACGGCTTATGCCTGCTTCTCCTTTAAAAGAAAATGATTGAGCAGGGATCTGTGTAGTTGTTTGGTTATGGTGCGCTTCTTCTGATAGATAAATAATCTTTCCAATAGAATGACCGTGTCTCTTTGAAATGACAGGCACTTCCATCACTATACGAAATCCCTGTTGTACAATCGTATTTAACTGCAGGCCTGACCATTTTGGTATACATTCCCGAACGGTTTTGCTTGCTCCCACAATCACTTCTTTGTAATTGCAAAGAAGCAAGAGCTGTTTGCTATCAACAAAATTCATAGAAGCGTGAACCAACTCAATTTCGTCTTTGTGCATTCGAATGCTTAACTCCCGCTCAATTGTATAAGCAATGGACGTAACCATTCCAAGTGTATAAGGGTGAGCTCTGTTTACAGGACAAGAAATATTAATAATCCCAATTAAATTTCCCTCGTCATTTCGAACAGGAGCTGCCGAACAGCTCCATTGATGCGAAGCAATTGAATAATGTTCTGTACCCGTTATCATAATGGGCTCTTCCGTTTGCAGAGCCGTACCGATTGCATTTGTGCCTACTTCTTTTTCTGTCCAACAGGCACCTTCCACAAAATTAATTTTCCTTGCTTCATTCAATGTAAGTCTATTTCCTGTAATAGATAAAATATAGCCTTCTGGGTCAATTAATAAAGCAACCATTCCTAAGTCCGCCGCTGATTGTCTGATTCTTTCTAAGTGCGGCAAAGCCGTCTCAAGAAATAAAGAGTTCATTTGTTTTCGAGAATGAAAGGCTTCATTTCTTAAAATCGATCTGCCTTTATCTAGGTAAGGATTAACATCTGCGCTTTTACAGCGGTGCCATGACTTTACAATAATGTCGTTTAACCTTGAAGATTCAAGTGCTCCTTCGTTTACAAAACGCTTCCATGTGTTTAAAGAAAGTGTGGATTCCATTTCTTACCTCTCCCCTATAAACTTAATTGAATATAGTAAATCAAGGCTTGTTATCATTATTATAAATCACAAAGAAAACGTTATCATTACCAAATGATAGATTTTTAAACTCACGTTATGTAAAAATTAATAAAGAAACTAGACGAGGATGCAGGAAAACTCCTATACCGCTTCCGTGATTCCTTCATCCTCTAGTTATCTTTTTGAATCATTCATTTTTACTTTTCATCCTCAAAGAGTTTAATAACTTGGGCACCTGCGTAATCAGGAGTGAACGGCCTGACCCGCCGACTGCAAAAGAGCTTCGTGAATGGCTTCAGATAATGTAGGGTGGGCAGCGATAAAGTCTTCCATTATATCTGTGGTCAACTCTCCGTGCATCATAATGGTTCCTTGTCCAATTAATTCTGTAGCATGTGAACCTACAATGGAAAGCCCAATAATTTCATTAAACTGCGGTTCTACGATTACTTTCACTTTTCCAACGGACTCATTGGCAATCATCGCTTTGCCGTTTGCCGTAAACGAGAATTCTCCGACGCGAATATCGCCGTATTCGCTGCGAGCCTGCTTTTCTGTCATACCGACACTTGCAATTTCAGGGTGGGTATAGATACAGCGGGGTACAGCTCGGTAATTTACGCTCTTATCTTTTCCGCATGCGTGTAAAGCAGCAACTGTGCCTTCATGAAAGGCTACATGAGCAAGCTGAATTCCGCCAACTACATCTCCACAAGCATAGATGTTAGGTATATTCGTTTGCATATGCTCATTAACATCAATTCCTTGTTTTGAAAAATGTACGCCAACCTGTTCTAAACCCAAACCTAGCACTCTAGGTTTTCTTCCAATTGAAATTAATGCATACTCAGCTTGCAGTTCATGCAGCTCCTCTTTATGTTTAAATAGAGCTGTTTTATCTTCTGGCTGCATTTCTGTTAACAAAGAGGATGTATAAATTGCTACGCCTTTTTTCTCTAATTCTTCCTGTAACGTAAATGCGATGTCGGCATCTTCACCAGGAAGCAGCTGATCTGCCGCTTCCACAATCGTTACTGTTGTTCCCATTTGGCTGTAAATGCTTGCAAATTCACATCCAATTACACCCCCGCCTACTATTAGAAGAGTTGAAGGGATAGCAGGCAGCGACATTGCTTGTTTACTGTGAATGATCCACTTTCCATCAAAAGGAGCAAATGGCAGGCTAGCAGGTTCTGAACCCGCAGCAATAATAAACTGTTCAGCCTCTATCTCTTCTACGTGATTTTCGTTTCGCACAGATAGACGATGATTTGTCAAAAAAGAAGCTTCTCCTTTTATGACTTTAATACTGTTCTTTTTCATCAAATAGCCAATTCCCCTGACCAAGTTTTTAACAATGGTTGTTTTATGATGCTGAACGCCATCCCAGTTAATTTTCACTTGTTCTAAAGGAATAGTGATACCGAATTGCTCAGCTTTCTTAATTTTCTCATAGGCTTCCGCGCTTGCTAATAGCGACTTTGTTGGCATACAGCCCTCATTTAAACAGGTTCCACCTAAATCTTTTTGTTCGATTAACGTAACTTGTTTTCCTTGCCGAGCGGCAGTGATTGCCGCCACATATCCTGCTGGACCGCCGCCAATCACAACTAAAGGTTTCACGGAATGCACCCCTTTCTATAAGAGTAGTAAAATAGGCTGTTCTAAGTATTGTTTAATAGTTCCAAGGAAATTAGCTGCAGGTGCTCCGTCCAGTACGCGATGATCAAACGTCAGGCTTAAAGGCAGCAAGTTTCTTTTTTGTAATTCGTCTCCTTTATACATCGGTACATCTTCAGTAGCTCCAACACCAAGAATTCCTGTTTCAGGCGGATTTAATACAGGTGTAAAATACTCTACTCCGTAAGCACCGAGATTAGTAATAGTGAATGTAGAACCTTGCATCCTATCAGTGCTCAGCTGACCTTGCCGAGCATCTGCTGCTCGTGTTTTGATCTCTGTAGCTAATTCAACTAACGACATCTTTTCAGCATGCTGCACAACAGGAACAACTAACCCATTTTCTAAAGCTACGGCCATTCCAAGATGAACATGGTTATTGAGTTGAATTTCGTTATCAATATAGGCACTGTTCATTTGTTTGTGTTCTTGAAGTGAAAGAACAACAGCGCGAGCAATAAAATCAGTTAGAGATATCTTCACCTTATGGCGTTGCTGGGTCACATCTTTAATTTCTCGTTGAAGAGACAGCAAATCCGTCACGTCAGCTTTCATATTAATCGTTAATTGGGCACTGTTTAATAAACTGTTATGCATTCGACTTGCAATGACTTTCCTCATGCCCGCTACTGGAAGCGTTTCTTTGTTTATAGCGGGGTTATCTCTTTCTACCGTTTGGTGACTCGATTCTGAAGCTCTTTCCGCCAGCACTTTCTCTACATCTGCTTTGGTGATTCTTCCTTTTGGTCCTGTGCCTTGAATCGTTTCAATATTAATGTTTTCAGATTCTGCTATTTTCCGTGCAATTGGTGAAATGCGCACAGTTTCTTTATTCTTTTTTGATGAAGCTGTGTTTGCTGGTGGCTCTTCTAAAGAGATAGCAGCCGCTACCTCGTTTTTAGGCGCTTGCAGCTCATTTGCTGAACGGTTCTGCTCAGTGAGCTGCTCGTTTGGCTTTCCAACATAACAGATAATCGTTCCAGGAGGCACTCCTACATCTTCTTGTACAAGAAGATCAAGAATCACACCGTCCTGCGGCGCTTCAATATCCATTTCGATTTTTTCAGAATTAATGCTTGCAATCATATCTCCTTTTGAAACGGAGTCTCCAACTTTTTTGTTCCACGTCGAAACGGTTCCTTCTTTCATTGCCATACCTAGTTTTGGCATTACAACCTCTGCAGCCATTTGCTTCCTCCTCCTTTTCTTTAATTACACGCTTAGAAGCGATTTATCTCCTAGTAACTCCGATACAACTTCAATTACTTTTTGCGGGGTTGGCAGATAAATATCTTCTAATGGAGGCGAAAACGGCACAGGTGTATGTGGTGCTGTAATTCGTTTAATAGGTGCATCAAGCATGTCAAATCCTTTATCAGCAACTAGCGCAGCAATATCTGTTGCTATGCTGCATCTTGGATTGGCTTCGTCAATGACAATTAATCGATTCGTTTTTTCTACAGACGAAAGAATGGTCTCTTCATCAAAAGGTGATAGACTTCGCGGATCGACTACTTCTACGTCAATTCCCTTGTGAGATAATTGATCTGCTGCCGCAAGTGCAGTATTTACTTGTTTTCCAATTGCTACAATGGTTAAATCTGTTCCTTCGCGTTTCACGTCAGCTTTCCCTAACGGAATCGTATAGTAGCCTTCAGGAACCTCTCCTTTCATGTTGTACAATGTTTTGTCTTCAAAAAAGATAACCGGATCATTGTCTTCGATTGCTGCTAACAATAACCCTTTTGCATCGTAAGGGTTAGAAGGCACTACTACTTTAATGCCAGGAATGCTAGTAAATAAGGCGTACAAGCTCTGAGAATGCTGAGCTGCAGCCCTAAATCCAGCTCCATGGGTTGTCCGAATCGTGACGGGCACTTCAGCTTTTCCTCCAAACATGTATCTAAATTTTGCGCCTTGATTCAGCACTTGATCTAAACAGCAGCCAATAAAGTCATTAAACATTAATTCTGCAACCGGCCTTAACCCTGTAGCTGCAGCTCCCATTGCAGCTCCTATATAAGCTGCTTCTGAAATAGGCGTATCAAGAATTCGTTCACGTCCAAATTCTTGTACAAGTCCCTTCGTAACTCCAAGGACCCCGCCCCACGCCTCATCATCTTGCAGGTGGTCAATTTCCGCTCCGCCAGCTACGTCTTCTCCCAAAAGAACCACATTCTCATCTTTTCGCATCGCTAGTTTCATAGCTTCGTTAATAGCTTCAGACATGCTTAATTTTCTAGTCATTTTCTTTTCCCCCTTTAATTAATAAGATACATAAACATCCGTTAATAGTTCCGAAGCATCAGGATAATCGCTTGTTTCTGCTAGCTCAACTGCGTGTTTTACTGCTTTTTCTACTTCACCATCAATATCTCTAAGCTCTTGTTCTGTTACTACTTGTTCTGAAAGCAAGTAATTTTCAAAAAGAGCGATAGCATCTTTTTCCTGGAGATGTTCTTTCTTTTCATTTCCTGATTTATACGTTTGTGCGTCACCTTCAAAATGTCCGTAATTTCGATACGTTACACATTCAATTAACGTTGGACCTTCCCCTCTGCGGGCTCGTTGAATAGCTTCTGCAGCTGCTTCATAAACTGCCATCACATCTTTCCCATCTACCCTTACCCCTGGAATGTTATAAGATGCGGCACGGTCTGCAATCGCACTGCAGCTCGAAGCATAAGAAAATGGAGTTGCCTCTCCGTAGCCATTATTTTCAGCAACAAAAACAACCGGCAGTTTCCAAATGGCTGCTAAGTTAATTCCTTCATGAAACGTCCCTTCATTGCCTGCTCCGTCTCCAAAAAAGCAAACGCTTACATCTTTTGTCTTTTTATACTTAGCAGTTAAAGCAGAACCGCATGCAAGCGGAAATCCTCCTCCTACAATTCCATTTGCTCCTAAAATTCCTTTATCTAAATCCGCGATATGCATGGATCCGCCTTTTCCTTTGCCTAACCCCGTTACCTTTCCAAAAAGCTCCGCCATCATGCCATCTAAATCGCCGCCTTTAGCAATACAATGGCCGTGTCCGCGATGAGTGCTCGTAATACTGTCACTGTCATTAAGATGAGCGCACATTCCAACCGCTACCGCTTCTTCACCTGCATACAGATGAACAAAACCAGGCAGTACCCCTTTTGCGAAAATTTGATGTACTTCATCTTCAAACTTTCGAATTTCTACCATTTTCTGATACATCCAGCTGGCTTTTTCTTTCGTAAGCTTTTCTGTTTTGTTTTGAGCAGTTTTCATTATGGTAAGCCTCCTCATTTGATTATCAAACTTCACTTAACTACTATTGCAAGTACCGTGCCAATAGTAAAATCGCTTCATACTAGCAATCTATTGTTGTATTTGGCCTCATAAAGTTAGACAAAATTGGACACTGTTCCAACTTTGTCTAACTTTGTCCAATCTTAGAGGAAACAATTATGTAAACTGAATTTAAGGTGCATAATAAGCGTGCGAGATGAAAATCGCATTGGATAATCAACAAGAAAGCTTTTATATAAATATGATATAATGCTGAAGGAATCGTCTTCATTTTGAAGAATACTAAAGCTCCTAAAGGAGGTTGGTTAAAGCAAAACAGGCTTTATAGAAGTTTTACCGTAAAGTTGGATGTAAATTAAACGATGAAAGATGAGGTGAAAACCTGGAAAACATCCAAAGTTTTTGTCATCTACACTTCGTGATGTCTAGATGACATATCGCCAGGTTACTGTTATGCACAATGCAATTCAACACATTACAAGTTTTCATGTATACGCAGCCATTATTATATTTATCATTACATATTTTTTGATTATGACCGAAAAGATCAATCGCGCTTCGGCAGCTCTTTTAGGTGCTATATTGATGATTTTGTTAGGTATTGTTGACTTTAATAAGGCCATTATGGAACACATTCAGTGGGAAACGATTGTCCTTCTTATGGGTATGATGATTTTAGTCGGCATTACAAACAAAACAGGCGTGTTTCAATACGCAGCCATCAAGTCTGCTAAAATCGCTAAAGGTGATCCTGTTCGAATTCTAGTTATTTTATCAATCTTAACAGGCGTCGGATCAGCATTTTTAGACAACGTAACAACCGTGTTATTAATTGTTCCCGTTACATTTTCCATCACTACTATTTTGAATATTAATCCTTTTCCCTTTCTTATATCAGAAGTGCTGTTTTCAAATATTGGAGGAACGGCAACTTTAATAGGCGACCCGCCTAATATTATGATTGGGGCAGCGAACCCTCACCTTGATTTTAATGCTTTTTTATTAAATTTAACTCCTGCAGTACTGATTATCGGTGTTGTTACGCTGGGGATTCTTGTTCTTATCTATCGTAAAAAGTTAAAAGTAGAAGATAGTAAAAAGCAAGAGCTAATGAGTTTAAATGAAAAAGATTATATTCAAGATTCCGTTTTAATGAAAAAATCGTTAACTGTATTAGTCTTAACGATTCTAGGTTTTACCCTGCATTCCGTTTTACATATTGATGCCGCTATGGTAGCTATTACAGGTGCAGCTGTATTATTGGTAATTGGATTAAGAACTCATGATGAAGTAGAAAGTGCGTTTGATTCTGTTGAATGGACAACCATTATTTTCTTTGCTGGTTTGTTTATTCTTGTCGGGGGATTAATCGATGTAGGCATCATTAAAAAGCTGGCTGCAGGCGCGTTAAACGTTACAGACGGCAATATCGCACTGTCAGCTTATCTCATTTTGTGGATTAGCGGAATTGCTTCAGCTGTTATTGACAACATTCCTTTTGTTGCTACAATGATTCCACTTATTCAAGATATGGCTCATGGAATGGGAATGAGCCCTGATTCTGCTCAAATCAGTGTACTATGGTGGTCACTGGCTCTAGGAGCATGTTTGGGAGGAAATGGTACGTTAATTGGAGCGTCTGCCAATGTAATTGTAGCTGGCATGGCTGTAAAAAAAGGACATAAATTTTCGTTTATGGATTTTTTGAAAATTGGAGCTCCAATCACGCTCGTATCTCTTTTAATTTCAACGTTATATATTTTCCTTCGCTATCTTTTATTTCTGTAAGGGAAGAAAAATTAAAATCTACGCGAACAGTAAAAAAGACTTCTCAGCTGAGAAGTCTTTTTTACTGTAAATACATGCCTCAAGCAGCCCAGACGAAGTTGATAATAAAAGCGGCGCTAATGATGTACATAATCCAGTGAATTTCCTTTGCCCTGCCGGCTAACAATTTAACGAATGTATAAGATAAAAACCCTAGCGCTAAGCCTTCGCCGATACTAAACGTTAACGGCATCAAAATGATGGTACAAAAAGCAGGCACAGCATCTGTTATCTCGTCTAAAGGAATGTTTTTGATTTCTGTTAACATGAGAGCTCCAACCATAATTAAAATAGGCGCTGTAGCAAAAGCAGGAATAATGCTAATTAATGGCGTAAATAAAATGCTCACTAAAAACAACATGGCAACGACCAGTGCTTTAAGGCCCGTTTTGCCTCCTTCTGCAATTCCCGCAGCATTTTCTACATACGCGTTCATTGCGGTAGATCCCATAGCAGCACTGGCTACAGTCGCAAGAGAATCTGCCATAAGCGCTTTATCTAACCCTTTGATTTTTCCTTTTTCATCCATTAATCCAGCTTTTTTAGATAATCCAATCATCGATCCTAAATTATCAAATAGCTCCACAAGTGTAAATGAAAAAATAATAGAGAAAAGACCGTAATGAAGAGCAGATTTAATATCCATTTGTAAAAAAGTTTCCGATATGCTCGGCATTGAAAACGACACCACGCTGCTGATGCTTTTTGGTGCTTCTACTATGCCCAGCATCATCCCGGCAATTGATACTAGCAAAATGCTAATCAGGGCAGCTCCTTTAATTTTTCGAGCAGTTAATACAGTTACCGCGATAAAACCTAATAAAGCAAGTAATGGGCCCGGTTTTGTAAGCTGACCAAGGGCTACTAAATTTTCTTTGTTGCTTACAATAATTCCTGCTTGCTTAAAACCGATAAAAGCAATAAAAAGACCGATTCCAACAGAAATAGCACTTTTTAAAATAGCGGGTATCCCTTCAATAATCTTCTTGCGTAAGCCTGTTATGGTTAAAATAAAAAATACAACCCCTGAAATAAATACGGCTCCTAAACCTGTTTGCCACGTCAACCCTTCACCCAATACCACTGTATACGTAAAAAAAGCGTTTAGCCCCATTCCTGGTGCTACTGCAATAGGCATGTTCGCCCATAATGCAAACAAAAGAGTTGCAAAGACAGTGGCAAAAATCGTCGCCGCAATTGCCGCTTCTTTTGGAATGCCTGCATCTGCTAAAATCGTCGGATTAACAAAGATAATATAGCTCATCGTCACAAAAGTAGTAATTCCAGCAAGAATTTCTGTTTTTACATCTGTTTTGCGTTCGGTTAAATGAAACAGCTTATCCAACGATGAAGGGTTAGGTGCTGATTTTTTTATTAGTTCCATATGCTGAGTTTCAACTTTTTCATTTATCGCCACTTGCTTTTCACTCCTTTAATTTTCGATTCATCTTCTTTTAACTCGCTTTTACAACTCCTCTATAAAACAGTGTGTTTTTAACCATTCCCCCTCTCTTTTTTATGAAAATATCTATAAAAAGAGCCGTGAAAACAGAAGGGAATCCTTCTATCTTCACGGCTCTTTGCTTCTGTAAACAGAAGATAAGCATCCGTCTTTTACGTGTTTTGCACAACAAACGATTTCATCGAACGTTTTGCAATTTATATAGAGAAGTTATTTAAAGCAAATAACCGTACAAGAATTCTCTGTAACAGGATCATAGTCTCTAAATAAAGAAGTGACCTGGATATCAAATAAAAGCTCCACTTTTTGCTTTAGCATTTTTTTATATTTAGTCGACAAAGCGGCATCAAGAGACATCACTAATTCTCTATATTCTTCACTAAGTGCTTCTAGTGCCGGCATTCTTTTTGATTGAGCTAGTATAAGAATTTTATTATCAATAATATCTATTTTTTGAGTATTCACGCCTACATTAAAAATTTCTTGGCTAATTTGAGTATACAAAGTAGCTATCTTCTTTTTAGAGATCGGCTCCATATGCTTCACCTTTTTCATTGTTAAAAATATGTTTTTGCTATATTGTTTTCGCTTGATTATTGTCCTTTGACCAGCTGCCGACAAATTCAGGCTCATCATAGTCAAAGAAATTGGTTAAATTCTCATGGCGATTATCAATAAAAAGCTGATTGGCGACTTCTGAGACGAGCTTTGGTATCGCATATTTTAGCCCTGAAAGAGCGGATGCAGAAATTCCACAGCTAATTAAAGCGGAATAATTAAAAGCAAAAAGGCCATATACCATTTTTTGACCTTCCCTATTACGACTTAAAAAAGCAAAGCCGTTACTAAGGTAAGGATGGGCATCCAATACTGGGTTGGCAATTTCATGCGGTGCTTTGTAATGATCGTTCCAGCGGGCGATGTGTTTTTCAACAAGTTGCAATTCTGGACGCAGAGCCGGATCTGTTAGAAGTCCGGTGCTAATAATTAAATAGTCAAACGTAAACGTTCCCTGAGGAGTGGTTACAACTGCTTTGTCGTGTTTTTCCTCGACGTTGAGCCATGGGGCATGTACGTGCAAATGAAAACCTGGCCATGAGGAAGCGCGTCCAAATGTATCATTCGTAGGCGGCTGATTGTATTCGAAAAAATGAGCCATCACTTCATATTTTTCAGCATCTGATAGAGCATGGAAACGTTCAATCATTCCTGAAGCTTCCATTTGTCTGATTGGATTAATACGGGGAAGTTCTTTTCGTCGAACAAATACATGAGCTTCAGCAACCCCTTCAGAAAGCGCATAGTTGGCGTTATCAAACGCGGAAGCTCCTCCTCCTAAAACAGCTACTTTTTTGTTCTTCAACGTAGTAAAATCAATGGTTTGTGAAGTGTGAGAATAAAGATGAGGCGGCAATTTTTCAGAAATCATAGGTGGAACATGCCATTCTCCTCCTCCTTGAATTCCTGTAGCTAGTATAACTTTACGTGCCATCAGTGTAGGACACACGGCTCCATTCCCTTCAATATGCAAGCGATGGATACCTGTTTCTGCAGGCTCAATTAACGTTAATTTTATTTCATTTGCCACAGGAAGGTTAAGAATGTTCCGGTACCAGCGCAAATAATTCATCCAGTCTCCTCTTGGGATTTTGTCAAGAGCTTCCCAGCCTTCTGAGCCGAATTGTGCTTCCCACCACGCTTGAAACGTAAGTGAAGGCATACCTAAATCGATAGACGTTAAGTTTTTGGGCGTTCTTAGCGTAATCATTCGCGCGTACGTTTCCCACGGACCTTCTAAACCCGAACGGTTTTCATCAATAACAAGAATATTCGACACGCGTTCTCGCAGCAAGCCAAAGGCCGTTCCTAAACCGCTTTGACCTCCTCCAATAATGATTACATCGTATACGTGTCCGCTCTTAGGGATAATTGGCTGCACCTCTGTTGGTTTCCTGAAGGAAAGGTAAGAAAGATCGGTTTCCACTCTTTTATTTAAAGCTTCTAAGCTCATTGTTATCTCTCCTTTCAATAAAGTTTCTCCGTGATAAAAGTTTATTTTATACCTAACACAAAATGATAGGTTTTATAACATCATTTAATTTATATTTATATTATCACTTTTGGAATATGATTGTATCTCCATTCTCTCTAAAGTTTTTTTTGCAAATTGTATAAAATCACTAATATAATTTTTTTATATCTTATGTATGGAAGCATATTTACATCGTTTAAAAGGAAAAAACCATTAGAAAGTTTAAGGAAGAAAGCTTTTCTGACATAAATTTTAAGGTAAACATGTGCGAGTTTGTGACAGTTATTTGTTAATTACGCTCTACTACTTGACTATCGTATTCATCAAATCTATAGTCATAATTAGTAACTCAGCAAAGGGAGTCAACGTATGAGAAATTTATTTAAAATAACAGCTATATTTACAACGATTGTTATGTTTATTTTAATGATTGCCGGCAGTCTGGTCACAACCACAGGATCTGGATTAGGATGTGGAAACGAGTGGCCGCTGTGTAACGGGCAGTTAATACCCGAATACGCGGTAGCAACAATGATTGAATATACGCATCGTTTGATTACCGCATTTGCAGGTCTTCTCGTTTTAGCATTTTCTATTTGGGCTTGGATTCGTTACCGCAGAAACCGTGAAGTGAAAATTTTAGCGATTATGAGTATTGCATTTATCGTTATTGAGTCATTACTCGGGGCTTCTGCAGTTATTTGGCCTCAGTCAGCTGAAGCGCTAGCGCTTCATTTCGGTCTTTCGCTTATTGCGTTTACCGGCGTATTTTTACTTTCAATGTTTGTTATTCAAAAGGACCGTTCGGATCATTTTATTAAAGGAGCGGTTACAGGCAAATTTAGATGGCTCGCATGGTTTACGCTTCTGTTTACTTACTGCGATATTTATTTAGGGGCATATGTGCGTCACAAAGGTGCAAGCTTAGCATGTACAAGCTTTCCTGCTTGTTATGGCAATACGCTTATTCCAAAGCTATCAGGAACAACAGGAATTCATTTTGCCCATCGATTTGCTGCTCTTGTGCTGTTTGTTCTTATCATTTGGATTATGGTATCTGCCATCAAACAGTATAAAGAAACCCGCCGTGATATTTATTACGCGTCCATCATTGCGGTTGCTTTAACCATTGCTCAAATATTCAGCGGTATCTTTGTTGTCATGTCTCGTTTAAATGTCTTTGCTACACTGTCTCACTCGGCATTTATTACAGCGTTATTCGCTACGCTTAGCTACATTTGTGTACAGACTTTAAAAGGTAAAAGACGATAAAACCAAAAAAACACGTGCAGTTCATAACTGCACGTGTTTTTTTTGAGTTAAGCTAGTTCTATCCCGCCTGTAATCCCGTAAACTTGAGCTGTTACGTAGCTTGCATCCGTTGAAGCTAAAAATACGTATACATTTGCTAACTCTACCGGCTGACCAGCGCGCTGCAAAGGCGTATCTTGTCCAAAACCTGGAATAGCGTCGCTTGGCTGCCCTCCAGAAATTTGCAGCGGCGTCCAGATAGGTCCTGGAGCAACTGAGTTGACGCGAATACCTTTTGGAGCTAGTTGCTTGGCTAGTCCGCGAGTGAATCCGTTAATGGCAAACTTTGTAGCTGCATAATCTAATAAATTAGGACTTGGGCTATAGCCTTGTACAGAACTTGTGGTAATAATAGAAGCACCTGCCGGTAAATAAGGCAGCGCTGCTTTTACGGTCCAATATAAAGAGAATACATTTACTTCAAAGGTTTTGCGCAGTTGGTCCGTTTCTAAATCAGCAATATCTTCTACCGCCTGCTGTTTGCCAGCTACGAGCGCTAGAACATCTAAACCATCTAATTCTTTATAAGCTTTTTCTACTAGCTCTTTGCAAAAAGATTCTTCGCCTACATCACCAGGTATGAGAACGGCTTTTCTTCCTTCTGCTTCAATAAGCTTTTGTACTTCTTCTGCATCTGCTTGCTCTTGTGGCAAGTAATTAAGCGCAACGTCCGCTCCTTCTCTTGCGTAAGCGATAGCTGCTGCCCGGCCAATACCTGAATCTCCACCCGTTACAAGAGCTTTTCTGCCTTTTAATTTACCTGCACCTATGTAACTGTTTTCCCCGCAGTCCGGGATGACGTTCATTTCTTTCTGTACACCGGGCGGTTCTTGATACTGTTTTGGATAGTCTTCATGGAAATATTGAGTTAATGGATTATTTAGTTTTGACATATTCGTCACTCCTTTATGAATGAATCCTTAACCAACTAAGGAAAAGTTTTCTATATACTTGTTCTTCCCGTCCTCTTCTTTAGTAAACATGTTTGATGTGCTCTATTATCCTCACTTTTCTTTCGTTACCCTTCCCCTTCAATCAACAGCTAAAAACAGCTGCATACATGAAACCTACGTTCACCATCACAATAAAAAAATCCCAACGAGTCGAATTCTCTATTAAGAATTCGATTCCTCGTTCGGATCTTCTTTCAACTAAAATACATTTATCCCCCCTCTTTAAATAAATGGTGAGAGCTTTGTATTTTGCTGTGAACAATAAGCTTTCTTTCTCTTCTGTCCTGCTACTCTGTTAGTTCCACTTGTAAAGGCTTTGATTCTTCTTCGGCTTCTTTAGGAGTGCGAACGATTAACACATCACATTTGGCATAGCGTAAAATATGTTGAGATACGCTTCCAATTAAAATGCGCTCTACGGCGTTTAACCCCGTCGCACCGCATACAATTAAATCAACGTGCTTATCGGGAGCAATTTTTTTAGATATTTTTGTTTTAGGGGAGCCGTGTTCAATTAATGTCTCGACTTTCGTTACTCCAGCTTTGATGGCTAGGTTGCTATAGTTGGTCAAAAGTTCTTCAGCAAATTTCTCTGCATCTTGAAAGCGTGTATCCGTATAGAATGCATAAGGTGATGGACTTAACGCCTGTATGTCGATAACGTGACAAACTATCAAATAAGCGTTATTTTTTTTCGCACTGTTAACTGCTTTTTTAAATGCCCACTCTGCTTCTACAGAACCGTCTACTGCTACGAGGATGTTACGATAAGCCATATTCATCATAATCTCTCCTTTGTCTTTCGTTTATAAAGAACTTTCCTTGCTACACTTTTATTTTACTTCTTACGCAAACGAAAGTATGTGATTTTTATCACAAGGTAGAGAAATTAATAAAAATGGAGCCGTGTGTAGTGCACGGCTCCATTTTTATTGAACTTGAGAGTTAAAAGTCATTATCCAAATCGACCCTTCTACAATCGTAATAACAAAAACGATTCCAAGTATTAAAGCCATCACATTATAACGGGGCTTCTCTCCGTCTTTAATATGCATGAAGAAAAACAGTTGAATGAAAAATTGAAGCACGGCCATTCCTAGAATACTAGCTAGTAATATATTTTTAGCAAATACATGGTTTAATACGAGCATCAGAGGAATAACGGTTAAAATAATCGAGAAAATAAATCCTATTGTATAAGCTTTTAACGACCCATGGTTCTCCATCTACATCACCCCCATTAAATACACAACCGTGTAAAGGAAGATCCAGACAGCATCAAGAAAATGCCAGTATAAGCTGATAATCGTCACTTTTCGCTTTGTTACAGAGGTAATTCCGTATCGTTTTAATTGGATTGTAATTGAAATCATCCAAATGATGCCGACAGAAACGTGCAGCCCGTGCGTACTAACTAGCGTATAGAAAGCTGTAAAAAATGCGCTGGTGGAAATGGTTGCTCCTTCATGAACCATTGTTTGAAATTCATGAATTTCAAGGCCAACAAAGCACATACCTAAAAGCAGAGTTACGATTAGCCAGCCAATTAAAGGCTTTATTTTTCCCTTGTGCATGCTCAGCACAGCTAATCCGCTCGTAAAGCTGCTCGTTAATAAGATAAACGTTTCAGAAACAAATCCTGGAACTTCAAAAAATTCCTTTCCTGTAAGGCCACTCGCAGTATGATTAACAAGAACGGCATAGGTCGCAAATAATGCTCCAAATAAGATGCAGTCCGTTACGAGGAAAAGCCAAAAACCCATAACTGTGATTCCTTCATCATGTTCGTCATGATGTTCTTCGTGGTGCGCTGTCGCATAAGCCATGTCAGCCAACCCTCCCTACTGAATCTTCTATATGTCGAATTTCATCCACCGGAATATAATAGTCCGAGTTGTATTGAAAAGAACGAGCTAGTAAACAAGCTCCGACTCCTGTCAAACCGAATATCGCCATCCACACCCAGTGGAACGTTAAGCCAAAACCAGCAATGAACCAGAAAACCGCCATGATAAATGGAATACCTGAATTCTTAGGCATATGAATCGGAGAAAAAGCAGCTGTTTCCTTCGCTTTTTTCTTTTTTCTTTCTTCTTTTATTGTCCACCACGCATCTTGCCCCGTTACTGTTGGAATCGCTGCAAAATTGTAGTGCGGCGGCGGTGAAGGAATGGACCATTCTAATGTACGTCCATTCCAAGGATCCCCTGTTACATCTCGTTCTCCGTACTTAATGCCATGAAGAATCTGCCATGCTTGAAAGATAAACCCTATGCCCATAAAGAAAGCTCCGACTGTAGAGATAACGTTCAGCGGTCCCCATCCCATGTCAAAGTCGTACGTATAAATACGGCGCGTCATTCCCATAAACCCTAATGCGTATTGAGGCATGAAGCATACATAAAAACCAATATTCCACGTCCAAAACGCCCATTTACCAAGACGGTCATTTAGTTTAAAGCCAAACATTTTTGGCCACCAATAGTACAAACCTGCAAAAAAGCCGAATACAACGCCTCCAATTAACACTTGGTGAAAGTGTGCAACTAAAAAGTAGCTATTATGATACTGATAGTCTGCGGGAGCTGCTGAAAGCATAACACCCGTTGCTCCTCCCACAACAAAGCACGGGATAAAAGCAATTGTCCATAGCATTGGCTGCGTCATTTGAATACGGCCGCGGAACATCGTAAATAACCAGTTGAACACTTTAACACCCGTTGGAATTCCGATAGCCATCGTCGTAATAGCAAAAAACACATTCACATTAGCACCTGCACCCATCGTAAAGAAATGATGCACCCATGTGAAATACGATAGAACGCTAATAATCATCATTGAAAAAACCATAGACTTATAGCCAAATATCTTCTTTTGAGAAAACGTGGCAACGATTTCAGAAAAAATACCGAATGCAGGAAGTACAACAATATACACTTCAGGATGTCCCCACATCCAAATTAAGTTAATGTACATCATCGGATTTCCTCCGCCGGTCATAGTAAATAAGTGTCCGTCAAAGAAGCGGTCAATAAACAATAAAGCAAGCGTTACGGTTAATACAGGAAACGCAAAAATGATAATAATACAGCTTGCTAGAACGGACCACGTGAATAACGGCATATGCATAAGTTTCATGCCCGGCGCACGCATTTTTAAAATAGTCATAATAAAATTAATTCCGGAAGCCAAGCTGCCAATACCTGATATTTGAATACCCCAAATATAAAAATCTTGACCTGGTCCAGGACTGAACTGCATGCCAGAAAGCGGCGGATAACTCAACCATCCTGCATCTGGCGAGCCGCCGATTACGAACGACAAATTGAAAAGCATGGCGCCAAAGAAAAATAGCCAAAAGCTTACCGCGTTTAAAAAAGGATAGGCGACATCTCTTGCTCCAATTTGAAGCGGTACAACAATGTTAAAGAACGCAAACATAAGCGGCATTGCCATAAATAGAATCATAATGGTTCCGTGCGTAGTGAAAATTTCGTTGTAATGATTAGAATCTAGAAAATGCCACTGAGGGAATGCTAGTTGAATACGCATTAATAGTGCATCTACTCCGCCTCGAAACAGCATTAATAATGAAGAAAGCATATACATAATTCCAATTTTTTTATGATCCACCGTTGTGAGCCATTCACGCCATAGCCACTTCCATTTTTTAAGATACGTAAGAACAAAAATAATACCGGCTAGTGTTAACAAAATGGCGACATCTGCTCCATAAATCATCGGCTCCCCTGTCACAAAAAAACGAGATGAAAAATCTTTTAATTTGTCTAACAACTTATTTTCCTCCTTCCTGGTGCTCGTGCTGTGTATGTGTTTGTTCATCAGAAGCCACATTCATGGTCTTCATGTCTTCGTTTTTCATATGGTGATGCTGACTATAATATTGACCGCCGTTTTTAATGACAATTTCTTGGAATAAACCTTTAGGAATAGTAGAATACGATTTTTCCAAGGAAAGACCTTGTTTGGCAAGACTGTTATAATCAGCTTTTGTTAAAGCTGGTGCGGTTTCTTTCACTTGTTTTACCCACTGATTAAATTCTTTTGTCGATGTAGATTTAACTTTAAAATTCATATGAGCAAATCCTTCACCTGTAAAATTAGCGCCTGAACCAAAATATTCTCCCTTGTGATCAGCTTGCAGCCACAGTCCCATTGCCATTCCCGGCATGGTATATAATTGTCCTCCCAGCTCCGGTACCCAAAAAGAATTCATAGGTGCATCTGACGTTAGCACGAATTGAACGGGCACATCTTTTGGAATTTCAACATAGTTGACTGTCGCAATATCTTGATCCGGATATTGAAATAACCATTTCCAATCAAGAGACGTTACTTCAATCGTTAGTGGCTTTACATCTTTTTCCGGCGGATCCACTAAGTCATACGTTGTTCTGGCCGTAGCAAAACCTAAAATGCCAATAATAATAATAGGGATGCCCCACCAAATAAATTCCAGACGCTTACTATCGTCCCAGTCTGGTCGATACGGAGCCTTGTTTCCAGGCTTATCACGGTAGCGTAAAACGATATATACAAGCAGGCCTAACACAGGAATAACAACAATTGCGCATAAAATTATGGAAAAAATAATTAACTGGTATTCTTTTTGGGCCACCGCCCCCTGCGGATTTAAAATCAAATAACGACTATCACAGCCTGCTAAAAAAATTGTGATGAATACGGAGAGAATCATTAACTTGCTAATATGCATTGATTTTTGCTTTCTCACCTAAGCTCAGGCTCCCTTCCTCTAAATCTCTGTACATAATAATGGTATATAAACGTTCATATTAGAGATGCATCTCAACAGATCAAAAGGCTAAAAACCTCCTAACATATTGAAGTTTGTCATGACATATTGCTTACTCCTAAAAAATTATCATGTTGTGTTGTTAAAGGGTGTGATATTTATCACACTTAAATCGGTTTTTATCTATTTTAAATACCTTTACCATAATTTCGTCACATATTTGGTTAAATGTAGGGGATAAAAGGTGCCTTGTGACTAGCCTAATAAAAGAAAAAACTCTTCCAGTTTTTATTAACTGAAAGAGTTTTTTATAAGTACTAGATGAAGTATTGAGCTTTAACACTTACTGATTTGCTTGTTTGACCTGCTGAAACATCCAATCAATCATTTTCTGATTTTGATACGCGGGAACCCATGAAGCATGATCATACTTTAATTCTTTAGGATATTCCGTATATAGCGGATGCCCCCAGATTTTTTGTAAATTCATTGCACCGTTATTTATATTTACGATGAAACACTCCTCATAAAGAAAACTATATTTCTATTTTCAAAGAGACTTATCACTATAGCAATATCTTTTAAAAAAGCTATCCACTTTCTTCATAAAGATTACATATTAAAAACACCTAAGGATAGTTTAGGTGTTTTTGAAAGTTTTATATTCATCTTTCCTCTAAGTAAAAGCTCAATGGTTATATGGCCTTCTTACTCTTTGAAGCCCCTTGTTTTTTTCTCCACATATTTTCCATTTGTTCAAGAGTTCTACCCTTTGTTTCAGGAATAAATTTCCAGACAAATAAAGCAGAAAGTACACTCATTAAACCGTAAAAACCATATGTTAATCCTCCGCTATATTCCATCATCACGGGATATGTAGAGGAAATAAAATAGTTAGCCGCCCACTGAGCAGCTACGGCAATAGCTACAGCACGACCTCTAATTTTATTAGGGAAAATCTCTGAAATGAGCACCCAACAAATTGGTCCCCATGACATCATAAAGGAAGCTGTATAAATAATGATAAATACAAGCGTCCCTATACCAATGATGTTTGAAAAAGCCATGCTTGCTACACCGAACATTCCAATGGCCATTCCGATAGACCCTGTTATTAATAAAGGTTTTCTTCCCAAACGATCAACCGTCAAAATTGCAATTACTGTAAAAATAACGTTTACTAATCCCATAATAATCGTTTGCAGCATAGAAGAATCTTTAGCTGCTCCCATGCTTTCAAAAATACGTGGAGCATAATATAGAGCTACATTTATTCCTACAAACTGTTGAAATACAGAAAGCAGTATCCCTACAACGATAACTAATTTTCCATATGCCAATAATTTTTCAGACGAAACATTGGTAGTGATTGTCTGTTTAATATCATCTAAAATCGATTTCGCTTCTGAAGGCCCATTAATTTTAGTTAGTATAGCTAAAGCTTTTTGATCTTGATTCTGTATAGCTAAGTAGCGAGGCGTTTCAGGAACTAAAAACAAGAGTACCGCAAAGAGTAAAGCTGGAATAGCTCCTGAAGCAAACATGTATCTCCATCCTACATCATTAATCCATTCTAAGGTTTCCCCATTTGCAATACCCCAATTCACGAAGTAAACGACTAACATTCCAAAAATAATCATAAATTGATTGAACGATACCAATCTGCCGCGAATATCTGCCGGTGCAATTTCTCCTATATAGATGGGACAAATGGCTGATGCTAAGCCAACGCCAATCCCACCTATAATGCGGTAGAAGTTAAAAGCTAGTAACAAAGAGAGTGTCGGTTCACCTTTTGTAAAAAATAAAAACTCAGGATAAGAAGCGCCTAACGCTGAGACTATAAAAAGAATAGCTGCTAGTATAAGTGATTGTTTGCGTCCTAGTTTCGTCGCAAAATAACCAGATACCAATCCTCCAATAATACATCCTATTAAAGCACTTGATACAGTAACACCGTGTGCTAAAGATCCTAACCCTAAGCTGTCAATAAGATACACCTTTAAAGATTCTTCAGCTCCAGATATTACAGCTGTATCATATCCAAACAGTAACCCCCCGATAGCGGCAACTAAAGTAATAGAAAAAATATATAATGAGTTTCGATTTTGTTTCATGCGTTGTTAAAAGCAGTTAAGAGTAACAGTAGAAGTTCTATTTCTAACTGAGTTCGCACTTATTTGAATGCGTTTTCAAATTCTTGGAACACAAAAGAAATTTTCTTCGTCCATTCGATTAACTGCTCTTATCCTCCCCTCTAATGTACGTATTTTTCTATTGAATCAAATCTTACTACAGCATTTTCTATACTTCCTTTTGTGTCAGATATATCGATATACAACCATAATCAATTGATACAAGCTACTTTCATATGAAGCTCCTTTTTAAAGTAAGGTTGCATATTTTGCAATCTATTACTTCCTTTTAAATTCGCCTAGCTTTTTACTTAAGTCGTTTGTTTGAAGGTAGACTTCTTTATATAATTCATAAAGCTGTTTATAGACTTGTACATGTTCTGCGTTAGGATAATATGTTTTCGAAGAGGTAATAAATACGTTTGCACACTCTTCCAATGAGTTATACCAGCCACAGCCATAAGCTGCTAGCATGGCTGCTCCTAATGCTGGGCCTTGTTCAGTAGACAACTTTACGATTTTTGCATTAAAAACATCTGCTTGAATTTGAAGCCAATGATCATTTTTTGCTCCTCCGCCAATTGATACAATAGATGTAATTTCCTTTCCGCTTTCTCGAAAGATTTCAATTGATTCACTTAATGAAAACGTAATACCTTCAATAACTGCTCGCGTAAAGTCTCTCTTTTTATGAGAGGCGTCCATTCCTATAAAACTTCCGCGAATCGTAGCATCTGCATGCGGTGTACGCTCCCCAACTAAGTAAGGGGTAAATAAAAGGCCGTTTGAGCCGATCGGTACATTTTTTAGGTCAGCCAACAATTCTTCAAACGTGTCTTTTTCTGCGAAATTCTCCTTAAACCAGCTTAAACTGTGACCCGCAGATAGCGTAACGCCCATCGTATAAAAGGCATTTTCTTTTCCATGATTAAAATAATGGACTCTTCCATTAAAGTCTCTATCGTTTCGTTCCTCATAAGAAAGAACAACACCCGATGTCCCAATGCTACACAGTGTTTCTCCTGGCGATAAAATGCCGGCGCCAATTGCTCCGCAAGCATTATCAGCTCCACCTGCAAATACTTTTGTTGAAGTAGCTAATCCCGTTTTTTGAGAGAACGATTCACTAATATTGCCTATGCATTCACTAGATTCGACTAGTGGCGGACAAAGGTTAATATTGACTCCTACTAATTGGCAAAGCTCACCATCCCATTTTTTCTTGCTGATGTTTAATAATAATGTACCGGCAGCATCTGAATATTCACTATGAATAAAGCCAGTCATCTTAAAACGCAAATAGTCTTTGGGCAGCATAAATACAGCTGTTTTTTCAAATATCTCCGGTTCATACTCTTTTACCCACAATAACTTAGGAAGAGTAAATCCTTCTAAAGCCTGGTTTTTTGTTATTTCTAAAAGACGTTTTTCTCCAATCACTTTATAGAGATGATGACATTGTTCTGTTGTTCTTGTGTCATTCCACAAAATGGCATTACGTAATAGGTTATAGTTTTCATCCAACAGCACAAGGCCATGCATCTGTCCAGAATAACTAATTCCTTCTATATCTTCGGGTTTTATATTAGCGTTAGCAATTAATTCATTTAAAGCACTAGCCGTCTGCTGAACCCATTCTTCTGGATTCTGTTCGCTATACCCTGTTTTTTCATGAAGGAGAGGATAATTTTTAGAAACCACAGCGCAAATCTCGCCTTTTGTATCAACTAAAACCGTTTTTACGGCGCTTGTTCCTAGATCAATTCCAATTACATATTTCATCTTGATACCTCCGTGTTTATAAACGAGAGTAGAAATTGTTTCTACTCTCGTTTGTCCTTTAAACTTCCAAAATATATTGATTTAAAATAGCCTTTAATCGTTCTTGTCTTCCTGATTTATTCACAATATTCGGATTTTTAAACGCGTACTGCTCCAGTGTATGGAAGTTAGCTTTTCCTTCCACAATCTCAAGCCCAATTCCCTCTTTAAAACTGCTGTAGCGCTCGTTGATAACATTTTCGAAAACACGATCTTCTACTAATTTATGCGCTACTTTCAATCCTCGAGCAAACGCATCCATTCCTGCTACATGAGCATAAAGTAAATCGTCTTGTTCAAAAGAACCTCTGCGTACTTTGGCATCAAAGTTTAATCCTCCGCTGCCCAGCCCTCCATTTTGCAGGATTTCATACATTGCTAGCGTTGTAGAATATAAATCCGTTGGGAATTCATCTGTATCCCAGCCTAAAAGAGGGTCACCTTGGTTTGCATCCACTGATCCTAATAAGCCTTGTACTCTAGCTACTCGTAATTCGTGTTCAAATGTATGCCCAGCTAACGTTGCATGGTTAGCTTCTAGATTAAGTTTGAAGTATTTATCTAATCCGTATTGTCTTAAAAATGAAATAGTTGTTGCTGCATCGGTATCATACTGATGTGTCGTAGGCTCTTTAGGTTTAGGTTCAATTAAAAACTGTCCCGTATATCCAATTTCGGTTGCGTAATCTACAGCCATATACATAAATCTGGCTAAGTTATCTAACTCTAACTGTAAATTTGTGTTAAGCAGTGTTTCATATCCCTCACGGCCGCCCCAGAATACATAATTTTCCGCACCTAGTTCTTTTGCTGTTTCAAGCCCCTTTTTTACTTGAGCCGCCGCATAAGCAAATACATCTGCATTACAAGAAGTAGCTGCACCATGAACGAACCGGGGATTTGTAAACATATTCGCTGTGTTCCATAATAACTTTACGTTACTTGTTTGCATGTATTCTTTGATCATAGTGACGATAACATCAAGATTTTTATTTGTTTCTTGCAACGTACTGCCCTCAGGAGCAACGTCTCGATCATGAAATGCGAAGAATGGAACATTTAATGTTTCAAAAAGTTGAAAAGCTGCCTCAACTCTCGCTTTTGCTAAATCCATTCCATCATATCTATCCCAAGATCTTTGCATAGTAGCTGCACCAAAAGGATCCGTCCCATCTGCTGTAAACGTGTGCCAGTAAGCAACAGAAAAACGCAGCTGATCTTTCATCGTTTTACCGCCTACTACTTCGTCAGGGTTATAGTATTTAAAAGCTAAAGGATTTTTAGAATCTTTACCTTCGTATAAAACTTTGTTTGCGCTTTCAAAATAATTAATTTTATTAGTACTAGTTTGGACCATTTGTCATTTCCCCCTTTGATTTAAGTGAACAAGTTTATCCAATAACTATCTTAATTCGGTTAGTTTGTTTATCCAATAAACTAACTTTATTTCATCATATACAAAATAAATGTTTATTTCAATGTTTTTTTTAGAAAATTTAGTTATAATATTAGGTAAGATACTTTTAAATATCTAATTAAAGCTTCATAAAACGCCAACTTAGTTCGATAGATAAACAAAGGAGTGGTTATTATTCAAATTGCAGATCAAGCTTTAGTAAAAAAAATGAATCAAAAATTAATATTAGATGAAATTTTAAAGAACTCCCCTATCTCCAGGGCAACTCTCTCTGAGATTACAGGATTAAACAAGTCTACTGTCTCCTCTCAAGTAAATACACTGCTTGAAAAAGATTTTATTTTTGAAATTGGGGCAGGGCAATCCAGAGGCGGCAGAAGACCTGTAATGCTTGTTTTTAATAAGAATGCAGGCTACTCGATCGGTATCGATATAGGAGTCGACTATCTTAACGGAATTCTAACCGACTTAGAAGGAAATATTATTCTTGAGAAGACTTCTGACTTGTCTAGTTCTTCCGCTAGTGAAGTAAAAGAGATTTTATTTGCACTTATTCATGGTTTTGTAACCCATATGCCTGAGTCCCCTTATGGTCTAGTGGGAATAGGAATTTGTGTTCCAGGTCTTGTAGATCGTCATCAGCAAATTATTTTTATGCCTAACTTAAATTGGAATATCAAAGATTTGCAGTTTTTAATTGAAAGTGAGTTTAATGTTCCGGTTTTTGTTGAAAATGAAGCTAATGCAGGAGCATACGGTGAAAAAGTATTTGGTATGACAAAAAACTATGAAAACATCGTTTACATCAGTATTAATGTCGGAATTGGAACTGGACTTGTTATTAACAACGAATTGTATAAAGGTGTTCAGGGTTTTTCTGGGGAAATGGGTCATATGACGATAGATTTTAATGGCCCCAAATGTAGCTGTGGAAATCGAGGCTGTTGGGAATTATATGCTTCTGAAAAAGCGTTACTGGCTTCGCTCTCTAAAGAAGAAAAGAATATTTCTCGAAAAGAGATTGTGGAACGCGCAAATAAAAATGATGTAGAAATGTTAAATGCACTTCAAAACTTTGGCTTTTATATCGGAATTGGATTAACTAATATTCTTAATACATTTGATGTAGAAGCTGTTATCTTGAGAAATCATATAATTGAATCTCATCCCATTGTTTTAAATACGATTAAAAACGAAGTTTCTTCTAGAGTCCATTCTCATTTAGACAATAAATGTGAATTATTGCCTTCTTCGTTAGGAAAAAATGCACCTGCGTTAGGAGCGGTTTCTATCGTTATTGATTCTTTTTTAAGTGTTACCCCTATAAGTTAGTTAAGTGAACGCAAAGGTTAGCAAACTATATCACGTTTGATCTTAAGAATGAAACAGCTATTTTCGATTAATTGATTTTCTATAAAAGGGAAAGAATTACCCTCTTCTAATAAGAGTGTTATGTCTGTCTCCACCACCTTTTTCATCCCATGCAGCCAGTCACCTATCATAACGGCAACTGGCTGTTTATATGTTATTGGCAACCTGCTTTTTTCTAAATTACGGAGAGTCTTGCCTTTTAGGTTAGTTTACCTGCTTTTCAAATTATGAAGCATGTCTTGTCAGAGTAGTTATGACTTCCTTATATTCCTCTAACTCTTTGGTCTGTGCGAGAGTATTGATTTTCTCTAGCGATAAAAGAGAGCTCTGAATAATAAATGTGCGAGGCTCCGTATCATTTTGCAGTAATTCATCAGATATAAACGTCACAAATTCCAGACCCTTCTTTTGTTCCTCTTCATTTATTAGTTTATTTTCAATCACCCGTTTTAACTTCGCGGTTACGCGCGTAAGCTCAGTCGAAAAATGACTTTCTGTTTTCTCATTAAATACCGCAGAGTAAACGGAAGGATTAAATAACTGTTCTTTTTGTTCTGCTACTTCGATTACGATTTCCTCTATACGCTTCATACAATAACGGACAATTTGTTCAATAGGCAATGGATAGTTTAGTGCTTTATTCATTTTAAATATATTGTTAAGCATTCCTTCTAGCAGCACAGCTCCATCAAATAAATAAGGAGAAGTCTTAGAGGGGAAAATCTCCTGAAAGCGTTCATATATCCAGTTGAATGTTGCTGCTTTTAACTCCTCTATATATTGAAATGTTTTGACCTCATTTAAAACGAGTGTACTTTCAATCATTTCAGGAATTTTGTTTTGCTCTGCAAAGCTCAGCATAAAAATTATCTGCTCTTCAAATAGCTTCTGATTATCTCCTTTATATTTAATGGCTACTTTTTCTCTTTGTAGAATAAGTGATTCTTGCAAAGACGAAAGTAATGAGAGAAGCAGTTCGCTTTTAGATGAAAAATATTTATAAAATGTTCCTTTTGAAATACCGCTTCTTTCTAATATATCTTGTACCGAAGTGTCTACGTATCCTTTTTCCATAAAAAGCTGGTGCGTATGCCCTAAAATATCGAGCTGTTTTTGATTCATTGCTGCTACTCCTCTGTTTACAATTTACTTTTTATTTAGTATAACTTATCTGCCTTTTCTTACGTGAACTTTATCCTTTTTCCTTGATAAATAAATAAAAATAATTATATACTATTAGTACACTTTTATACACTAAGTATAAAAGTGTACTAATAGTATAGGTAATTCAACAAAGTAATTATTGATCTAGCAAGTGACAACTACTAAGCGCTATGTAGCTAGTAGATTCCAAATTTATACCTATTCTGAAGGAGGAATAAGATCATATGAACAAAGAAGTCATTCCCGTTACAGAAATTCCAAAATTCCAATCACGTGCAGAAGAGTTTTTCCCTATCCAATGGTATAAAGAAATGCTGAACAACCACCCTGTTTATTTTCATGAAGAAACAAACACCTGGAATGTATTCCAATACGACCATGTTAAACAAGTCTTGAGCAACTACGAATTTTTTTCAAGCGATGGACAAAGAACCACTATTTTTGTTGGAGATAATAGTAAGAAAAAAAGCACATCTCCAATTACCAATCTTACAAACTTAGATCCTCCTGACCACCGGAAAGCGCGATCTTTGCTTGCTGCAGCCTTTACTCCTCGCAGTTTAAAGAACTGGGAACCGCGAATCAAACAAATTGCAGCAGAGCTTGTAGAAGCGATACAAAAGAATTTAACTATTGATATTGTTGACGATTTATCTTCTCCTTTTCCTAGTTTAGTTATAGCAGATCTATTTGGCGTACCGGTAAAAGACCGATATCAGTTCAAAAAATGGGTAGATATTCTGTTTCAGCCTTATGACCAAGAAAGATTAGAAAAGATTGAACAAGAAAAGCAACGTGCAGGAGCTGAATATTTTCAATACCTCTACCCGATTGTCATTGAAAAGCGCTCCAACCTTTCTGATGATATTATCTCAGACTTAATTCAAGCCGAAGTTGATGGTGAAACATTCACAGATGAAGAAATTGTACACGCTACCATGCTGCTTTTAGGTGCAGGCGTTGAAACCACAAGTCACGCTATTGCAAATATGTTTTATTCTTTTTTATATGACGACGAGTCGTTATACAGCGAGCTGAGAAACAATAGAGAATTAGCTCCAAAAGCAGTAGAAGAAATGCTTCGATATCGGTTTCACATCTCCAGACGAGATCGGACGGTTAAACAAGATAACGATTTATTAGGCGTTAAGCTAAAAAAAGGAGATGTGGTTATTGCGTGGATGAGTGCATGTAATATGGATGAAAATATGTTTAAAACCCCTTTTTCTGTAGATATTCACCGTCCAACTAATAAAAAGCACTTAACATTCGGAAACGGACCTCATTTTTGTTTAGGCGCCCCTCTTGCTAGACTTGAAATGACAATCATATTAGAAGCATTTTTAGAGGCCTTTTCTCACATCGAACCATTTGAAGATTTTGAATTAGAGTCGCATTTAACAGCTTCAGCTACGGGGCAATCTTTAACATATTTGCCGATGACGGTGTACAGATAAAGTCTATGTGCATGCCAAAGTAGAGAAACGTGAAAGAGGTTTATCTTCTCTCATGTTTCTCTTTTCTTTTATTATCTCGTTTAATTATTTATGTACCAAGTTTAGGAGGCCTTTAATATGATTTAAAGCTGACAGTATCGAAATTTAAGTGACGATGAGCCGGTTAACGAAATATCAGCTATTGTCTTCTCTGCCTTAATACATCTTCTATAAAATGCTGATACAAATAATTAATAAGAGCAGTCGCAGTCGAGATGATAAAAAGTTGAAAACGCGTCATGTTGACCATGTTGTATACCTTTAGTTTTTCTGCCAGACTCGTCAAAGGATAAGCAAATAGATAATCAAATAGAACGTTAATCAGCAAATATTTTTTGAAATTTCCATAGGTCAGCTTGAATACCCAAAAATTAGCTACAAAAAATGGTCCAAAGATAAAAGAAATGTCGCTTGAAAGTTTAGGAAAAAGAGGTTTTCTCACTTTCCACCAAGTAAAGCTTTTAGATAACTCACTGATAAAGGCAATAACCAATGAACTAAACGTCAAAACAGGTAGGTATCTTTTAAAGACAAATTTATCAACTTTTACTATAGACAGCCAAGGCAATAAAAGTACTGCCAAAAGCGTTAATTTTCCTTTCATTATGTACCCAACTCCTGCCGTTACGAAAATGTAAGCTAGATCATATCCTCTTTAGTTTGTGTAATAGGCTCTTTTTTATGTGCTTATTACACTGCGTTAGTTCTTTTATTCACCTTTTATTAAAAAATTTTTTCCTTTCTTTATTTTAATCCTGTACTTTTTGGCTTTTAGGAAATTATTGATTCTCATATTCTGCATGTGCATGGAGAAAATACGGAGGTGAATGTTTAAAAGGAGGAAATAAAAATGACTACAGTACGTGAAGTTATGACTAAAGATGTGAAAGCTTGTGCACCGCACGACCCAGTAACAGCAGCTGCAAAATTAATGCGTGATATTAATTGTGGTTCTGTGCCGGTGTGTCAAGAAAATCGAGTAATGGGAATGATCACAGACCGTGATATCGTATTAAACTGCGTGGCGGATGGAAAAGATTGCAACACTGTGCATTGCCATGATTGTATGACCAAAGATGTAATTACGTGTTCTCCGGATACGGATATTCACGAGTGTGCACGTATGATGGCTGACCATCAAATTCGCCGCATTATTGTAGTGGAGAATAATAATATGGTTGGAATCTGTGCAATCGGCGACCTTGCGACGGTTAACGTATATGTTGATGAAGCCGGTGCAGCATTAAGCGAAATTTCTAATCAAGTTCATTAAAACTTTTCAGCATATAAATCCTTAATGCTTGTACAAAATAACCCTGTCTGCAAGGAGGTGCTAACATGCCAAATTTAAACGATAACAAATTTAAAAAGATTCAGTCTGAGAGTCAAAAGCAAGGAAAGTCTCAAGAAGAATATGCAGCTGAGCTTGACGCTAATCGTGCAAAAAGCCAAAAGAAAAAGTAACAATAAAAAAGGATTACAATTGGCAGAGGCTCGTTTGTAATCCTTTTTATAATCCCGTTTTGTTACAGGCTGCGATCAGTTATAAATGTATAGTGAGTATATGCTTCATACTTTTCACCGGGCTTTAATACACAAGAAGGAAAATGCTTATGATGAATAGCGTCCGGTAAACCTTGTGTTTCTAGGCAAACACCGAGGTATTTCTCTGAGTGAACTCCTCTAATTTCAAATTCTTCGTCTAGATGATTTCCCGTATAGAGAACAACTGAAGGCTGATCCGTTTTGACTTCTATTTTGCGGCCGCTTGCAGGATCAAATAATGACATCTGATTTTTAGCTTCTGCTTCTAAAAGAAATGGATGATCGTACCCTTTACCCACTAATATGTTTTGCGGATGTGTGGATTCCACACCTTCCTTGAGACTATGTCCTTCTCTAAAATCAAATGGGGTACCTGTGACATTTAGCGTTTCTCCAGTAGGTAAAAGATCATCATTCAGCTCTAAGAATTCGTTACTTTTCAGCTTCAAAACATGATCCAAGACCGTTTCTTTTAGATTTCCGCTTAAATTGAAATACGTATGATTTGTTAAATTGATAAGAGTGTCTTGATCTGTTGTTCCTTCATAAGAAATATGGAACTCATTTTTATTCGTTAATGTATACGTAACTTTCACTTCAAGGTTGCCGGGATACCCTTCTTCTCCGTCTTTACTAACATATGTAAATTCAACACCTACATGGTCACTTGCTTCAATTATTTTGGCATTCCATATCTTATGGCTGAATCCTTCTTTTCCGCCATGCAAATGATTGTTTCCTTCATTTTTCTCTAGACGATAGGTTTCATTATTAAGCTCAAACGATGCTCCACCTATACGCCCTGCTACGCGTCCGACCACAGCTCCGAAATAAGGAGAATACTTTTGGTATTCTTCTATTGAATCAAATCCCAATACAACACTTTCAATCTTCCCTTCAGAATCCGGCATTTCAATATTTGATATCACACATCCATAGTCAAGGCAGGTAATTTTAAGCCCTTCATCATTTAATAAGGTATAAGCATGTACAGCTTGATTGTTTAGTTCGCCAAATTTCTCTGAGTTCACTTTCACTTTTAATCAGTCCAATCCTCTTTTTATTCGTAAATTGCTTAACGGATCCTACATGTTATAAACATCGGATATGTTGTTATAGTTCCCTCTGCAATACTTCCTGAATCTTCATTATTCTCATTTTATTGTAATCGTGTACATTTCTTAATTCAAGCTTGAATGATAAAGGCTGGCCACTGTGTGTCATTGCTATTTCTTTAGTATTCCTAAGTATTCTTCCCAAGGTCCTACATCTTCTCTATATCGTTCTGCCATTACTCGAACAATTTGCGCAATATGGGTTAAATCATGAGCAACCCAAGTCGAGAGCAACTCTCTGACTTTTACTTCCCCAAACGCCGGGTGTTCTCCTCTCACTTCAAGGTGCTTTTCATGCTTAACTAGCAGCTTTAGTTGATGTAAATTCTGTATTCTTATCTTTTTGAATTCAAGAAGCTTCTCTTCAATAGAACTAGCAGATTCCTTGTTTAAATGGGCATAGCGGTCAAACGGAGGAAAAACTCCCTCTTTTCCTTTTTGAAGGATAAATTCTAGCCTTGGTATCCAATTGTTTTTTTCTGCTTCTATTAAATGTTCTATGACTTCGGAGGTATTCCACGTTCCTTCTCCTTCATTGCATTGCAGCCACCCTGCAGATAGACCAGACAAAAGTTTTTCAAGTGTTTGTGGCGTATGCTCAAGTATTTCAAACGCTTCTTTTAAATTAAAATTCATATCAATTCCCCTTTCTCAACGTAATGATGCTGAGCTATCAGTTATGTAAATCCTTTAGAGATTATAGTCAATTTTACCATAATTCGCTTCTATTAAAGGAGCCAACTATTTTTCTAATTCCTTTTATGATGGCTAAAACAAAACAAGAACACACGTTTGGTTTTTCTCTAGAAATATGATAAAATATATATAGACTAAAACGCAGTGAGTATCAGTCTGAATAGGCACTGCTCATTCGTAAAATAGATTGCTAGCAACTTTTTCATCTTGAGCTTTTCGTGTGAATTGGAGTGAGACAACAGTGAGTAAAAATCAAAAGCGATGGACAAAAGAAGAAGATAGATTTCTTATCCAACACTATGGTGCTATGACGCTTCAAGAGATGGGTAAGCATTTACATAGAAGCAAGGAATCGGTTAATAAACGACTTACTCGATTAAATCTTCGTGCTTCGGATACAGCTTTACGTAAAAAATGGACGCTTGAACAAGATGCTTTTTTGCAGGAGAACATTGATGTCATGAATAACCGTGAAATGGCACATTCCTTAGGCAGAAGTCCTTCTTCTATTGCTACGCGCATAAAAGTTTTGGGACTAACACGAAAAACGGCGATGCGAAGATGGACGCTGCAAGAAGACGAATATTTGCTAAGGTATTACGGGGTAAAACCTCTTTCACACATATCAGCTAAATTACAGCGAAGTGTGCAAGCGCTAGAATCGAGGTTGAACCGTTTAGAAGTGTATGGAGCCAAAGCACACGTAGGACATATTACAGCGTGTGAACTAGCAGCCTGCCTTGAAGTAGATGTTCATACAATTTACAAGTGGATTCATAAAGAGAATCTACCGTACAAAATGATCATCGCCAAGACCAGAACATTTATGGGAATTGACATTCAATCTTTTTGGAAGTGGGCTGAACAAAATAAATCGTGCCTTAACTTTTTTAAAATACCTAAAAATACGCTTATTCCAGAACCAGCGTGGGTGAATGAACAAAGAAAACTAGACTATGTAAAGCTCCCTAAATACGAGCATAAAAAGTGGACAGCAGAAGAAGATGCCAGATTGTGGCGTATGTTTTATCAGGAAAAGCGCAATCAGCGAGAAATTGGGCAGCTGCTTGGGCGTTCGAGAAATAGCGTGCAGCGACGCTTAGAGCGTTTACGTAAAAAGAAACTAGTTAGTTAAACGATAAAAAGCTTGGAATAAGCTATGCTTACTCCAAGCTTTTTTTATTGATATGACTTTTTGTTAAGCTTTAACTGCTTTTTCCCAATCTGCTGCAAATTTTTCCATTCCTTGGTCAGTTAACGGATGTTTTGCTAATTGCTCAATAACAGCGTATGGAATTGTGGCAATATGAGCTCCTGCAAGTGCTACACGCGTTACATGATCCGGATGTCTTACAGATGCCGCAATAATTTGAGAGTCGATGTTTTGAACGCGGAATAACTCAGCAATTTTAGATACCAGCTGTACTCCGTCTTCTGAAATATCATCAAGACGTCCTAAAAATGGAGAAACATACGTCGCTCCAGCACGAGCTGCTAAAAGCGCTTGGTTTACTGTAAAGATCAGGGTTACATTTGTTTTTACGCCTTTTTTAGCAAGGTAGCGCGTCGCTTCCAAGCCAGCCAATGTCATAGGCAGCTTAATCGTAATATTTTTATCTCCGTCGTTAATTTTAATCAGTTCTTCAGCTTGAGCAATCATCTCTTCAGCAGAAAGTGCGTCAGGAGTTACTTCAGCGGAAACGGATTCAACTTCCGGTACCATTTGAAGAATTTCTTCGATGCGGTCTTCAAATCTTACGCCTTCTTTTGCTACTAAAGATGGATTTGTTGTCACACCAGCTAGAACACCTACTTTGTATGCTTTCTTAATATCCTCAAGGTTTGCTGTATCAATAAAAAATTTCATCTCACTATTCCTCCTTATTGTTGTCCATAAATCTGCATTTCAACGTACGAAAACTATAGCCTAGCCAATTTGCTGTAGCGCATATAGGTTTTCTATAGAAGCGTTTTCAATCTCTTTTGCAGTTAATACCTTTAATTTTTCTAAAAATTGTATAGCGTCCACTCGGTCTTCAATGTCTTCTTCTGTACGAATATTCTCCGTTTTAATCTGGTGGATACATTCGTTGATAACTTCTTTGTACGCATTCGTTTGAATAAACCATTCTGCTAACAGCGTTTTTGTTGCTTCTCTTTCTTCTTCACTTTTAACCGCAAACAAACTCTCTGTTTCCGTTTCACTGAGCATAAGGCTGCTAAAATCGTGATTCATACAAATCCAAAAATAACCTTTTTGGCTATCGTAATACTTTCCTTCCCTTAAAAGAAAATACTTGATTCCAAATTTAATTTTATGAGATTGGTTCTCTGAACTCGGCATATGAATTTCTTTTATTTCCACGCTTTCTGGTACATCCAGGTATGTCTCTAAACCGTACTTTGTATTTACTACTTTTGCATCCAATATGTCCATCCTCATTCTCCTTTTCTCAAGTTCTATTTATTTTTATAAAAAAACAGAGGCCTGATTTTATGTAATAACGAATCCAGTTTTTGTGGATGTTTTTCTTAACCAACCGACATGTTTCACTGTTTACGCTTTCATTATATATCAGATTATTCGAAAAATCACCAAAAACAATCAAATTCATTCAAAAAAAGTCATAAAATCGTAAAAAATAGTCAAAAAAGGTCATTATTCATTAAAAATAGATATACTTTTATGTTAATTGCGTGCTTCACTGTATCTTAAGGGAATTACCTCTTCAAAAAAACCGGCTTTTATTACATACCCTCTCTGCAAAAATATACCCACTCATTTCACCGTTTTTTCACTTTAACATGCTATCCTGTAGTATAATTTTGTTTCACATGCTAATTCCCAATAATTTTTACCGTTTAAGGTTATTCGTTTTTATTAGTGGGAAAGTTACATAAATACAACACGTTATAGGGGGACTTTAACATGGATAAAAGAATTGAAACATTAAAAGAAAAGCTGCCTGATAATCATAAGGAGGTTGCTGTTCTGACCTCTCATATTTTTGATGCGCTTGATAAATTAACAACTGAGCATCGTAGATACGTTGATATTTCGGCAGCAGCCAAAATAAAGCCTAACCCGGATGAAGAGAGAGCTTTTTTTGATACCATTTATCAAGTAAAAACACTCATTATGTCAGAGCTTGAAAAAACCGTTGAGGATATCGAGCATAAAGGTGATAAAAACTGGCATAAGAACTATAAAGATGGAATCGAGTAACGATTAAATAAGATGTTTAAAAGCCTGTGCTTTGTGAAGCACAGGCTTTTTTCTATAAGTCCCTCTACTGGCTTGATTTGGAGAGCTCTTGGAATTCAATCATTGAAGATTTAATACCGTTACTTTTTCACGAGTCATGGATTCAATACTTTTACGAATGCCTTGAGCACCCATACCGGATCCTTTTACGCCGATAAAAGGAAAATGATCAGGACCGCGTTCTGTACGGCCGTTGATTTGAACGGAGCCGACTTCAATTTTGTTTGCAATTGAGAAGGCTTTATTAATATCTTTTGTAAAAACACTTGCTTGTAAGCCAAATTCTGATTCGTTTGCTATATCAACGGCTTCTTGATCAGAAGCGACGCGGATAATTGGTAACACAGGACCGAATGGTTCTTCCCATGCCACGCGCATAGTATCATTCACGTCATCTAAAAGCGTAGGATAGATAAGGTTTCCTTCACGCTTGTTTCCAGTCACAACTGTTGCACCTTTTCCTAGTGCATCTGCAATTAAAATCTGAATAAAGTCCGCTGCTTTGCTATCAATTAATGGAACGATCGTACATCCATCTTCAGGAGAACCGACTGATAGTTTATGTACTTCTTCTTTTAAAATATTTACGAGCTCGTTTGCCACTTTTTCATGCACAAGTACACGTTTAATAGCTGTACAGCGCTGACCGGAATAAGAAAATGCTCCGCTTATAATATGTTTTGCTGCTTCCTGTAAATCTGCATCTTCACATACAATACCCGGGTCTTTTCCTCCAAGTTCTAGTACAAGAGGAATCATGCCTGCCTTTTTAGCTAATTGAGTACCCGTGTTTGTTCCTCCGGTAAATGAAATCATGTTAATGCCTTTATGTTCAACTAAATAATCCCCAATAACAGATCCGCGGCCCGTTACGACGTTTACAAGACCTTGTGGAATACCTGCTTGATGAAGAGCTTCAATCATCTTAATACCGCTGATCGCTCCTTGCGTTGCGGGTTTGAAGATAACTGCATTTCCTGAAATAAGCGCAGGCGCCAGTTTAGCAGCTGCTAAATTTACCGGATAATTAAAAGGAGGAATTGCGAGTACAACCCCTAAAGGCACGCGTTCAACAATGGCAACTTTAGACTTAGAACCTCCTGGAAAACTATCTCCCTTCATGCTTTCTCCGTTCATATGAAGGGCTTCTTCAACTGTATAGCGAATGAAATCTGCTGTGCGCACTACTTCATTCCTTGCATCTTTTAAGCTTTTTCCAACTTCTTTCATAATAATTTCGGCAATTTCACTCTGCATTTTTACCAGCTCATCCGCCCAGTTGTATAAATATTTGGCACGTTCTTGCAGAGAAATTTCTGCCCACCCTTTCTGAGCTTTTTGCGCGGCATGTACTGCTTCATCGACCTCTTCTTTTATGATAGCCTGCACTTTTCCAATCACGTCATGACGGTATGGAGAAACAATGTCGATTGTCTGCCCTGATTTGCTTTCTTTCCACTCACCGTTAAGATAAAAAGAATAAGTTGATACATTTAATACCGTTGTTGTCATAAAAAGTCCCCCTTAATAAAAGTGAAATTATTATCAAAATTTTCAGTCTTTTTATCGAATGAAAACTCTGTGAATATCTGAGCAAAAAGAATTCTAGATGCATCCATTTCTATAACTTTTTATATCGCTTGTAACTTCCTTAAACTTGTTGCCTTTAAAGCAGCAGCTTTTCTCTTTTCGACTCAAAACCAAAGCATCATATAATTTAATGAATATTTTGTATTTTTAATATATATAAATTTCTTTCATTCGTACAATACAAAAAAGTTATCTCAACGATTAATAATTTTAATGATTTATATCCCCCATACGAAAAAAATTTATGGCTTCCTACTTTTTTAGGGAAAATGGGATAAGCTCCCTTGATTATATTTATTTTGAGGGAGATATTGAGGAGATGCACTACTCTTTTTGTTCTATGTGTTGAGAAAATAGAATAAGGGTATATAATAAATATAGGAAAATGAAGATAAAAGTAGAATATATATTCTAAAGGGAGGGATTTATTGTGATTGTTACTTTAGGTTTTGCGGCATCAATTATTGCTTTGTTTATGCTTTTTACTAACCGGACGTCCAATATCCCGGAAGAAATAATCCATGAAACACAAAATGCCAATAAAGAAGACCAGTATATGTATTATATATAAAGCGTCTTAACAGACGCTTTTTTGTTGCGCTTTTCACAAAGTCTATAGCGGTTAGAAACAGCCCTCACCTATTATTTATCTTTATTTGTCAGTGCCTGATAGCCATAAATAGTTAAGCAGAAACTAATAAACGAAAAAAATTTTTTAAAGCTGCCAAACGTAAAATGAAAGATTCACAGTGTCCCTACCAAAAAGGATCCAAAAATAAAACTGCTATCGTTTAAAATTTTTCCTTTCCACCCTCCTTTTACACTCCACCACTTGCAAGGAATAGCTAATGAGCACATTCCAATTACTAAAGATGAGGCAAAAAGAGAAGCAGGAAAATAGGTTCTCATTGATTTTTTTGACATAAAAACAAGGGGAATCCACGGAAGAAACAATTGAAGTATTCTGATGACATTGGGCATATTAGTAAATTCTCCTTTCTTATGTTAACATGCCTAAATGTAATCGGATTATGCCTATATCCACAAAACAGGATAAGCTCTGTTGGTCTGTGAGTTATTTACAACCGGGGAACAATCACAATTAAGATAGAGCACAGCTTCCAGCAAAACGTTTAAGAGCTAATTCTTTTTAAATGAAAATATCTGAATTCAAAATACGACAGACTTCGACACTATCTATTTGTTACTATATTTTTTAGGTTCTATTTTTAGATTGGAACCATTTTTACATAAATAATTCAACAATTTAAGCCTTTAAAATGACGTGGCAAGTGGAGGAAACTTAATGTGTTTCAAATGTAGACTACTGCTGATAAAGATAGAATTTATACGAAAAATGATGATGATGATTGCTCTAGAAGAAGGGTTTACAAGTAGTAATACGATTAAAATCAGTCAGGATCTAGATGTATTGTTAAATCGGTTTGAAGCTACTTGTTAAAAAATGTTCGTTGATAACAGAAAAAGGATCTTTCGATAAGATCCTTTTTTGCTGTTGGTAGACAATTATTTGTTTCAAAAAAAATGAAAGCTAATGTTATTTAGTAGTACATCTTGATCGCTCGTTCATACTCTATTCAATCATTCTGTGCTTCAAAAAAGTCCCACATCATTTTTGAAGCATTAGGACCTTTTGAATCAGTATCTGATCCATTGTCATTTCCTCCTGACCATGCATGCCCCATATCCTCTACCATAATTTTTTTCATCCAGATTTTATTTTCTGCATCTATGTAGTCAGACATTATGTAGCTATAATGATTTCCGTTGTCTTGTGACGTATAAAAAGCAGCATTTTCATGTAAGTTTATACCGAAATTCTTATAGGTATAAATCCACTGCTGAATTAATGTAGACGCATTAATTGGATTGACTGTTGTATCTGATTGACCATGAAACGTAATAATGGGAACAGGCCGTGCATAAGGTCCCATTTTTTTATAAGCTTCATCACCGTCAAGTTCAGGATTTAAAGAGCCGTATAGCATGACTTCTCCAGCTGTGATGAGGTCTACAGCATACGCATTACTGCCTGCTGAATGAATGCCTACCGCTTTAAATACATCGGGATAAGCAATAGCCATCACATTTGCCATAAAGCCTCCAGCTGACATGCCAGCAAGGTATATATTAGTAGAATCAATCGCATATTTAGCGGTTATGTGATCAATCATATCTTTTATTATGTCTGGCTCTCCATTACCGCGAAACTGGTTATACTCATAAAACCAATTCCAGCACCCGTTGGAATTAGCAAAGTAATTCATTTGAGGATAGAGAACAATAAAGCCTTTTTCTTCCGCTAGCTTATTCATCTCCGTACCTGCAGCAAAATCATCTGCATCTTGTTGACATCCATGAAGCATAACGATTAATGGTACTTTACTTAATCCAGTATATGTACTTGGAACATACACCTTGTAGGTAAAATAATCATCATAATTATACTCTTTCCAAATAGGTTGAAAGAACACGCTCTGTAATTCTATTAAAAACGTAGAAGCAGTTAAAACTGGATTTGTAAAAAAGGAACATAAAGTATTCACGGAGTTTACCCTCTCTCTATTTCTGATGTATATACTCTTTATTTCGTTATATCACAAAATAATCCTTTTATTATGTATCTCATCTTTCTTATATGTCTTCCATTATTTTTTTCTTCACTCTTTAGTGGTGCAAATTCATAGAGTAAGTTACGCTCTGCGCTGGATAACAACTTTAGTTAATTTTATTAAACTTAATATAACGACTATCCAATCGGGGAAATTTTAAAGGGAGTGTTCAAAATGCCGAAAGTAAAGCCTGATTTTAAACATTACTGGAATAAGATCATTCAAGCCCTTATTACCACCAAATAATAGACAAAAATCCTACTACAGAAAAAAGTTGTGCAGCACGGATAGGTTAGTAAGGCTAGCCCTTTACCATAGCGATAAAACAGTGGGTCTTATCGAAGAAGGCACGCGTGAGTTTAGCTTAAAAGAACCTATCTTTCCATATTCTGAACCGACTACAAAATAATTGTCTTTTAAGAGAATAAAAAAAGGCTGGCTATAGAAAGCCAGTCCTTTTTGTGTTATCGAACGCTTATTGGTTTAAACAAAATTAAAAACTTACATTATTTGGCGGGATGCTGTCGTCTTTGTCATCTGTTTTCAACTCGGACTCTATGTATGAATCTTTAGAGGATTCTCCCATACGCCAATAAACAAGAAAGCTGATGGCGATACATCCTGCTACATAGAAAAAGAAAAGTGATTCATGGCCGATACTTTTCAGCCATAGGGCGATAAATTCTGCAGTGCCTCCAAATATGGCAACTGTAAGTCCATACGGTAACCCAACACCAAGAGCTCGAATTTCTGTTGGGAAAAGCTCGGCTTTTACAATAGCGTTAATCGATGTATAACCTGTTACAATGATAAGTCCAATTGTCATTAATAAAAAAGCCATGACTGGGTTATGTGCTTGTTTCATAAAAAGAAAAAGCGGTACTGTCAGTAATGTTCCTAAAATACCAAAGCTCATTAACAGAGGTCTGCGTCCAATTTTATCAGATAGCATACCTGCTATTGGCTGAATAACAACAAATACAAGCAGCGCACAGAAGTTAATCCAGCTTACGACTCCTTTATCTAGCCCTACACTGTTTACCATAAATTTTTGCAAATACGTCGTATACGTATAAAAAGCGACTGTTCCTCCTAGTGTTAAGCCAATAACGGTCAACACTGCTTTAGGATGCTTCATAAGTGCTTTAATAGTTCCTGCATTTTCACGGCTTTCAGAGTCCATTTTAGAAAATTGCTCTGACTCATCCATTGTACGGCGCAGCCATAAAACGCTTAGCGCTCCGATTGCTCCAATTACAAAAGGAATACGCCAGCCCCATGAAATCATATCTGCTTCACTAAGAACGTTTTGCAGAATAATTTGAACACCTAATGCCACTAGCTGACCAGCAACAAGCGTCACATACTGAAAGCTTGAATAAAACCCTCTTCGCCCGCTGCTTGCCATTTCAGAAAGATAAGTTGCAGACGTTCCGTATTCTCCTCCTAAGGAGATTCCTTGCAGCAAACGCGCTAGTACTAGAATAATAGGAGATAATAACCCTATCGTGCCATAGCTAGGAGTACAGGCGATAATAAAAGAACCGCTCGCCATAATGGTAATAGATAAGGTAAGCGCAGCCCGACGACCATATCGATCCGCATAGCGCCCCATTAATAAACTTCCGATTGGACGCATTAAGAAACCGACGGCAAAGATTGCCGCTGTGTTAAGCAGCTGACTTGTTGAATCACCTTCCGGGAAGAATTGCGATGAAAAATAGACGGCAAAAGCAGAGTAAACGTACCAATCGTACCATTCAATTAAGTTCCCAACAGATCCTTTAAAAATATTACTTGTAACACGCCTGTTGTTTGCAGCTTCACTGGTATGAGCCATGAGTGATCCCTCTTTTCTTTGAGTGTTTAATGTTGGTTCTCCTGTAACATGAAGTAGTAAGTAATTTACCAGCAAATCTTTTTAAACAGCTAGACTGTATTGCTTTCTATAAAACCTGTTCAACCAATTACTTATATAATGAGAGCGCTTAAAAAAGGTTGGATAATTCATTTCAATATCATCTATAGATAACAAAATAAGCGGTTTTAAAAGCGGCTGCTGTCTATTACATATGTAGTGTTAATCCTCCCTTCTATATTATATATTGTACTATTGATTTATTAGAAAATATAATATTTTCTAATTATTTATACGAAAATTTTACAAAGTTCGGTTTTCTAATTTATATGACAAACTAAGGGAACTAAAAAAGCGAAACGCTCATGTCGGAGTGCGTTTCGCTCAAGGGAACTACATTTCAACTATCTTTTGTGATGTCTGCTAAACCTATGCGAATTACTTTTGATAAGTCACTTAACGTTAACTGTATTTGGTGACCTACACGTCCACCTGAAAAGTAAATCGTTTCGCAGTTTTCTGCTGTAGAGTCAATGAAGGTTGTGAACTGCTTTTTCATTCCGATAGGAGAACACCCGCCGTGAACATATCCTGTAAGGGGCAACAGCTCTCTTTGAGGAATCATTTCTAAGGACTTTTCACCAGCTGCTTTTGCCGCTTTCTTTAGGTCAAGCTCCTTTTCAACGGGTACCATGAAGACGTAATGTTCTTTTGATTTCCCTACGGTCACCAGTGTCTTGAAGACTTTAGCGAGATCCTCTCCGAGCGAAGTAGCTACCTGTACCCCACTCAGATTTTTAGTTTCATAAGAATAATAATTGTACTCAATTTTTTTCTGATCTAAAATTCGCATGACATTCGTTTTATCTGCTTTTTTACCCATAATTATCACCGATACTATCATAACACGTTTTGTTTTCATATCTCCATATATTAGGATAGGTAGGTTAGTAAGGATTATTCATATCTTTTATATAAAAATGAATCTAATATGCTGAATAATGACTTTTCTCAACCCATTGAACCCGCTTTTTTCACAGAAAAAAAGCCACTAGAGGTACTAGTGACTTTTTCATTTTTATTTATTCAATTATGCTGCTGCATTACTACGTTGCTTTCTATATCTCTACAGCTTCTCAAATTAATTATAAAGATGACATTTTACTTTATGCTGGCTGTCAATCACTGTATCTTCAGGTGTTTCTTTCATGCAGCGGTCAAATGCGAACGGGCATCTTTTATGAAACGCACAGCCTGAAGGCGGATTAAGAGGAGAAGGAATTTCACCTTTAACCTCAATTTTTTCGCGTTTTTCATGTTCGTGAATTGCGGGGACAGATGATAAAAGAAGTTTTGTGTAAGGATGACGAGGATTTGAAAAAATCTCATCTGTTGGCCCTTCTTCTACTAATCTTCCTAAATACATCACACCAACGCGGTCTGCAATATGTCTTACGACGCTTAAATCGTGGGAGATAAAAAGATATGAAAGCTTCATTTCTCTTTGCAAACTGCGCAGCAGGTTTAAGATTTGTGCTTGAATGGATACGTCCAGCGCTGAAACCGGCTCATCACAAATGATAAGCTTGGGGTTTAAAATCAATGAACGCGCAATGCCTATGCGCTGGCGCTGACCGCCTGAAAATTCGTGCGGATAGCGGTTGTAATCTTCTTCGTTAAATCCGAGCTTTTTTAATAACTCAATGACAAGCTGCTTTCGTTCGCTTTTTGCGCCTACATTATGAATTGTTAATGTTTCTTGAATGGAAGCACCAATCTTTTTCCTTGGATTAAGGGAAGTATGCGGATCTTGGAAAATCATTTGTAAATCTTTACGAATTGTTCGTAAGCGTGATGCTTTAGATTCGAAAATACTTTCTCCATTAAACTGTGCTTCTCCGCCTGTTGGTTCTACTAATTTTAAAAGCGTGCGCCCCGCTGTACTTTTCCCGCAGCCAGATTCACCTACTAATCCATACGTTTCGCCTTCATAAATATCAAAGGATAAATCTTGAACTGCTTTGATTTGGCCTTTTGCTTTCCCCAAAGCAGAACGAACCGGGTAATATTTTTGCAGGTTGCGAACTTCAAGCAAGGGCTTGGCGCTTTGCTGCTTTGCTTCACTAGACATACGCAACCTCTCCTTCTTGAATTTTTTCATAGTGCCAGCATCGAACGCGATGTGTATCATCGGCATGCTCTAAAACAGGTACTTCTTTATGGCATTTTTCCGTTGCAAATGGGCATCTTGGTGCAAAACGACAGCCGTCTGGCACATTTGAAAGCGGCGGAACCGTTCCTGGAATGGACGAAAGCTCTTGTGTTCTGTCGCCATCTAAGTGAGGAACCGACTTAATTAAGCCCATTGTATAAGGATGAAGCGGCTTTGAAAACAGCGTTTTAACGTCCGTTTCTTCCATCACTTGTCCTAGATACATCACGGCTACTTTTGTACAAATATTAGCCACAACGCCTAAATCATGGGTGATGAACAGCACGCCCATGTTGAGCTTGTCTTTTAAATTCAGCATAAGATCAAGGATTTGCGCTTGAATGGTTACGTCTAAAGCCGTTGTTGGCTCGTCGGCAATCAGAAGCTTTGGCTCACAGGCTAAAGCCATTGCAATCATAATTCTCTGCCTCATTCCTCCAGAAATTTCATGCGGATACTCTTTTGCCCGCTGTTCTGGAGAAGAAATGCCAGTCAGTCTCAAAAGCTCTACAACTTTCTTTTGCGCTTCTTTTTTAGAGACTTTTTGATGCAGACGAATGACTTCAGCAATTTGTTTTCCAATGGGCATAACAGGATTTAAGGACGACATTGGATCTTGGAAAATCATTGAGATTTCGTCTCCTCTTAGCTTTTGAATTTGCTTTGAAGACATGTCTAATAAGTTTTTTCCTTCAAACAAAATCTTGCCATCGTAGCTTGTTAGCTCTTCATCTAATAGCTGAAGAATAGATTCGGATGTTACGCTTTTTCCAGATCCTGATTCACCGACAATCCCTAATACTTCTCCTTTATTTAATTGAAGAGATACATTGTCAACAGCCGTTACTTCTCCGCCATAGGTTGTAAAAGTTACTTGTAAGTCTTCTAATTTTAAAAGGGCGTTACTCAACGTTTTTTCCTCCTTTTCTTCAGCATTACGTTTTTCGGATTTAACCAGTCGCGCAGACCGTCACCAAATAAATTAAGGCCAAGTACAATTAAAATGATGAATACACCCGGAAACACGGTCATCCACCACGCGTTGTAAATCGCAAGCTTTCCGTCATACAGCATATTTCCTAAGCTCGGTGTCGGCGCAGGAATCCCGGCTCCTAAAAAGCTTAGCGAAGCCTCTGTTAAAATCGTCACGGCAAACACGTATGTTACTTGAACGATTAAAGGCGATAAGACGTTTGGCGCCATATGAAAACAAATGATTCGAAGTGAGCTTGCTCCTTGAGCTTTTAGCGCTTCAATAAACGTTTTTTCTTTTACAACAAGCGCAGCTGAACGAACAATTCTCGCAATCGAAGGAATAAATACAAGGCTCAGTGCGATAATAACGTTGCTTGTTTTAGGTCCTAAAGCAGACATGATGGCAATTGCTAGTAAAATAGATGGAAAAGCAAACAAGCCGTCACAAATTCTCATTAAAATATAATCAAGAATTTTATAATAAGAAGATAAAAGTCCAACGATTAAACCAAGTACAGTAGCAATAATCGTTACTGCGGCTCCAATCATTAATGATATTCTGACGCCGTACATTGTCCGGCTAAATACATCTCGTCCAAAGTTATCCGTTCCAAACCAGTGCGTGCTTGACGGCGGTGCTAATCGATTTGCAGGGTCGATTTGTAAGCTGCCAAAAGGAGAAATGAGCGGAGCAAAAACAGCAATCAAAATAGATAATAAAATAAGTATTGCTCCTCTTACTAACAAACGGTTTGAGAAAAAGCGCGCTACCGCTGGGTTTCTTTTTTTCTTTGCAGTTACTGAAATGGTCTCTGTATTTTGTTGTGCGTTCACATTCATCACCCTCCTTTAATCATGATAAGAATTGCGTACACGCGGATCGATCACGGCATACAGCAAATCAACAACTAAATTGATGACCACATAAGCAACCGTAATTAAAAGTACGGCTCCTTGAATAAGCGCGTAATCTCGGCGTTCAATTGATGAAACAATCAGCTGACCTAGCCCTGGAATGTTAAATAATGATTCTGTTACCGCCGCTCCGGTCACAAGCCCCGCAAATGATTCTCCGATAACTGTTAAAATCGGTAAAAAACTCACGCGCAGCGTATGCTTAAGCATAATTGTGCGTTCATTTAATCCTTTTGCTTTTGCCGTTTTAACAAAGTTCTCAGAAATGGTATCGAGCAAAGATGAACGCGTCATACGCGTAATTAATGCAGCTTGAATCGCTCCAAGTGTAATCGTTGGTAAAACTAAGTACTTTAAATACTCAAATAATCCAGCATTTAACGGAACGTATCCTGAAACAGGAAAAATTCGAAGCTGTACCGCAAAAAGCAAAATAAGGAATGAACCGAGAAGAAAGCTAGGAATGGAAATACCTAAAAGGCTGGCTCCCATAATGCTTTCATCACGAATCGTTCCTTTATGTTTAGCTGCATATATACCAAATAGTAAAGCAAAGGCCACACCAAAAATTTGCGCGAGTATAGCTAGAGAAACCGTAGGACCTACATTATCCCAAATTGCCCCGAGCACAGGTTTATTTAAAAAGTAGGAATAGCCAAAATCTCCGTGAAAAATGTTAGATAGCCAGATAAAGTATTGACTTACCACAGGCTCATCCAATCCCATTTCTTTGCTCAGCGCTGCAATTTGTTCCGGACTTGCGCCTTGTCCTAAAATGATTGCTGCGGGACTCCCAGGCGTTAAGCGCGTAATTAAGAACACAACAATAGATACAATGAATAAAACAGGAATTAGTGCAAAAAGTCTCTTAAGTGTATAAGCTCCCATCGTAAACTCCTTTCTAAAACAGAGAGCATAAGCCCTCTGTTTATTAGAATAATAAGATATTATTTTGTTAAACTCATATTGTAGAAAATTGGACCTAAATTATACTCATAGCCTTTTGCATTGTTAGAAACGGCATTGATGTTCACTTTATGACCAATAAGCGTGAACGGAAGCTCGTCCCATACGTATTGCTGAATGGCATCAATGTCACCGCGAGCTTCTTTAACAGAAGGAGCAGCTTTAATTTTGTTTAAGTAGTCCATTGATTTTTCAACTGATGTACCTTTTGTAGTCCAGAATCCTTGGAAGATGGTAGAACGAGCATTCCAGTCAACAGGATAGATGTCCCATTGGTTTGTATCACTCATTTTATCGCTGAATGTCGCCCAGTCGTATACTTCTAATTTTACATTCATACCAATGTCTTTTAATTCTTGTTGAACCACAACAGCTGTATTGTATTGATCTTGGTAATCACGAGACGCCATTAAGCGAATTTCTTCTCCGTTATAACCAGATTTCTTCAAATATTCTTTTGCTTTTTTCTTATCATGCTGGTTATATTCTTCTTTTCCAGCTGTACTGTAGTAGTTTGGATACTCTTTGTTCACAATGGATGAAGAAAGCTTGTAATAATCTGAGCTTCCGTAAGAACTGTCTAAGATATCTTTTGAGTTAAGAGCTGCGTTAACTGCTTTTCGTGCATTGATGTCTTTAAAGACGCCTTTATCTGCGTTGTAGAAAAGTCCCATAAATCCGCCTGGTGATGTTTCTACTTTTGCATTTTGGCTGCCTTCAACTTGTTTGGCATTATCGCTCGATACAGATAGCGCAACGTCAAATTGTCCGGTTGTAATACCAGAAATCCTAGTTGACTCATCGCTTACGAAACTAATCTTAATTTCATCGACGTGAGGAGTTTTCTTAACTTCGCGGCCTTTCGAAGAATAATCTTTAAATTTCTCTAATAAAAGATATTGATTTTTCTTCCATTCTTTTACTTTATATGGACCTGTTCCTATGTAGTCTTTGATCCCTTCATCAGATGCATTGTCAACCACTTCTTTTGGTAAAATAGCTGCTGCAGGGATTGGATCAGCTAATAAAGATAGCGTGTTAACGTTTGGTGATGGTAAATGAAGCTCCACCGTATCATCATTGGTTTTTGTCATTTCAGCACCAGAGAAGTTTGTTTTCCCAAGGGATGATAGCTTAATCCAGCGGTTAATAGAAGCGACAACGTCATCTGCAGTCATTTCTTTACCGTTATGAAATTTAACCCCTTTTCTTAAATGGAACGTGTATGTTTTTTTATCATCGCTAATATCTACTTTAGACGCTAAGTCAGGCTTAGGATTTCCTTTGTCGTCTAAAATCATCAACCCTTCATAGATACTGCGCGTTGCGTCTTTCACGTCGGAGTCCCCAGTGATTTGAGCATCCAGCGTTGCTGGCTCACTTTGAGACGCGACGTTTAGCGTTCCGCCTTCTTTTCCTTCTTTTTCACTTGAAGTATTTTTACTTGCGTTACCACTGCACCCTGCTACCATGAGGACAATGGTTAAAAGAGAAATGAAAAGTAAATAAGTCCTTTTCACTAAAATCACTCCTATTTCCTTGTATAAAATTTTAATCCGACTATAATAAGAAGAATAGTAGGAATGTGAACAATTGTAGCACTACCTTCTACCTTTGGCAATTAGTATTTTTAACATACAGAGGCTATCATACCATTTTCTATTAAATAAATATGGTATATATGTATAATAGTTGAACAAAAGAACCATTTATTTCTTATAAAGCAAGAGATTGAACACACTTTATCAACGCAGGAAAAAGAAAAAATATCTCAAGAAATGGTAATTTAACAAAAAAGGAGAAAACAACAGTGGGATTTTTAATTGGTATATCAGGAAGCATTATTGTCGATCAAGGAGGACGCTTTCCAGGCTATAAGCGAGCGTATGTGAATAACGACTATATCGAATCAACAGCGCTCAGCGGCGGAGTTCCTTTTATCTTGCCAGTGCTAAAAGACGAAGAAATGATTAAAGCGCAGGCAGAAAGTATAGACGGGTTGATTTTATCAGGTGGACAAGACGTTAATCCCCTTTTATACGGAGAAGAACCGACAACCAAAACGGGTTCACCTTTTTTAGCACGAGATCAGTCTGAACAGCTATTGTTAAAGCATGTGATTAATCAAGGAAAGCCCGTGTTAGCGATTTGCCGCGGCTTACAAATTTTAAACGTTGCTTACGGAGGCACTCTTTATCAAGACATGTCAGACATTAAAGAGTCATTTATCAAACATGATCAATACAACAATACAAGCGACCCTTCTCATTCCATCATGATTAAAGACGGAACACAGCTACATAGTCTTTATGGTAATCAAGCTCTTATTAATTCATTTCACCACCAAGCTATTAAAGACGTAGCGCCAGGTTTTGAAGTTTCCGCATGGGCAAAAGACGGCGTTATTGAAGCCATTGAAAAACAGGGAGAGCAATTTGTAGTCGGCGTGCAGTGGCATCCAGAAATGATGGCAAAAGAACATACTTCAATGCTGAACTTGTTTAAACTGTTTATGGAGCATGTGCAGCAGTCGGCTAGGAAAAAAGTCAGCATTTGACGTTTTAATCTACTGCGTCACCAATACAAAAAGGCAGGCCGTTATAACGGCCTGCCTTTTTGTATTACCTGAAGATACGCATAGAAATCTACACAAATTTTCATCTATTAATAAAGAAGAAAAACAGCGCAAGCATCTTTAGCTTTTACAACATTTCAATATACCCTTCTGTTCCATGTACGCGAATTCGCTGTCCGTCTTTTATCAGCCGAGTAGCATTCTCTACTCCGACAACCGCTGGCAATCCGTATTCACGTGCAATGACTGCTCCATGAGTCATCAGTCCGCCAACTTCCGTAACAAGCCCCTTTATCCCTACAAATAACGGGGTCCAGCTGGGGTCAGTAAAGGAAGTGACTAATATATCTCCCTCTGATAGATTAGCATTTTCCATGTTTAAAATGACGCGCGCTCGCCCTTCTATCACTCCTGAAGAAACCGGTAAACCTACAATTGCTTGGGAAGGAAGATTTTCTCGTTTGTACGCACCTGTAACAATTTCGCCATGAGACGTGATGACACGCGGAGGTGTTAGCTTTTTGTATAATCGGTATTCTTCTTTTCGCTTGGTGATGATTTGATCATTCACTTTATGTGTACGCACGACTTCTTGAAGTTCGTCAAACGTCAGATAGTATATATCTTCTGTTTCAGAAATAACACCGGCTTTTACAAGCTGAGCGGCTTCTTTCAGCAGAGCCTGCTTATAAACAAAATAGCGATTAATCATGCCGTATTTGGGATATTCACGATAACCGATAAAATTTCGGATGAGATTAATCTTTTCTTTTGTTTCTTTTGCTTTTTGTTCACCATCCGGCAATTGCTTCAAGCGGTTTAGTAGCTCTTGCTCTTTTTTCAAGGCTTCCTGCAGGCCTTTTTCAAATTTTTGCTTGCTAGCGTTAGCCTCAAAGTTTTTAATATTACCAAGAATCACGGGGATAAGTGCAGCCGGCTTTTCGCTCCAGCGAGTTTTCGTAATATCGATTTCGCCGGGGCATCGCATTCCGTATTTGCTGAGATAATCATAGATAGCGTCTTGAGTTTTCTCTCCGCCTTCAAACTTAACCAGTTTCTCCAAAAAGTTATCATCTTTTCCATGTTTTAAATAATGAATTACTTCTGGATAAGGACGAATCACATCTGCGACATCCAATAGTGCCAGACCCATTTCTGAAGTAATATTGTTTGGTACAGATTGAGAAAGCACGTCTGCTGCGTTTTTTTCACCTAGCCATGTCTCCATTTTTTCATTGATCCATGATGAAGCATCCATAGCGGCCATAAACACAGCTGTACTTTGTGGGTCAAATAAAATCTTCTTTAATGTCCCGATATCTTCTGAAATAAAATCGACTAATTCCGACCCAGATTTCGCCTGGATGGTTTGTTTTAGCTCTTCTATTGATGCTTGATTCTTCTTGATCAAATCAGAAACGATGGTCGAGTCGTTTTCGATTTGTGCCTTAGGCTTCGTAGGCGGCACGCTTTTATTGCTTTTACCGGAACTTTGATCATTTGGTAAAGGTTTTATAAAGTCTGCTCGCTCTATTATGCTTGTAAGTGCGTCTTTCATGAGCGGATCATGTTGTCCCATGGCACCTAACATCATTTTTCTGCTGTCAGGTGAAGCCAGCATAGGGGTGACATCAACAAACAGCCTTCCACCGGCTGTACGCATCGGTGCATTAGTCGTTAACAGAAAAAAAGACAATCCCAGGGGTTTCATAGCATCGGTCATCATTTGTTGATGTCCAACAGATACATAAACGCGATTTTCCTGATCATGTGCTTCAGGAATTGGATATAAAGTAGTAATTGGACGACTTTGGACAATATAAAATGTATCATCAGTCAAGCACCACTCGATATCTTGAGGACAATCAAAATAAGCTTCAAGCTGTCTTCCAACGTGTTCTAGCTGTAAAATTTGAAAGTCAGTGAGCGCTTGCGTTTTTTGCAGATTGAAATGAACTTCCTTCGTTTCTGTTCCTCCTTCTTTTAATCCGTAAATAGCTACCTTTTTAGCTGCTATTTTTTTATCGACGATTTCTCCTTCTTGTACTTTATAGCAATCGGCAGAGACCAAACCTGACACTAGCGCTTCTCCAAGTCCAAATCCCGCATCGATTGATAACAGCTTTCGGTTAGAAGTAATTGGGTCAGCGGTAAATAAAATACCTGAAGCCTGTGGAAAAACCATTCGTTGAACAATAACCGATACGTGCACTTGACTATGGTCAAATCCGTTTTTAATACGGTAGGTTACCGCGCGATTTGTAAACAGGGCAGCCCAGCACTTGCTAATGTGCTCAAGGATGGCTTCTTTGCCTCTGATGTTTAAATAGGTGTCATGCTGACCAGCAAAAGAAGCATGTGGCAGATCTTCAGCAGTCGCACTTGAACGAACTGCATAAGCATGCTCTTCCCCAAACTGAGAGAGAGAATGAATAACTGCTTTTACAACGTCAGAAGGAATTTTTATTTCCAGAATGATTTGGCGAATTTTTTCGCTAATTTCACCAATTTGATCTCGGTCATCAGCTTTTAGCATTGTCAGCTGGTTCAGTAACGCTTGAAACGTTTCATTGTGTTCAAGGGCTTTTTGATACCCGGCCGCTGTCACACAAAATCCGTCCGGCACTTGTATTCCTTGAATTTTTGATAACGCCCCTAAATTCAAGGCTTTTCCTCCAACAAGTGAAAGCTGTGTATCTTTTATTTCTTGAAAGCTAAGAACTAAAGAGTTCATTCAACATCTCTCCTAACCGGTAATGTTTTATTGATTTTACCAGCAGTAAATGAGAATAAACAGTCTATATTGACGTTTTTTTATGTGATATAATTAAAGTAGGAAGAGAAATACATACCTTTTTGTTTGCGGTTACATATTTAAAAGTTGTATAACTAACTTATCTAATTGATTCGTATCCTTTTTAAAGCAGGTAAGTACACGTTTGAAGTATTTGTTGATCTTCCTCATTTAGCACTTTCTTTTTAGCGGATAAAATTTCAGCAACTCTCCTCATTTTAACCCTTCTTTCATTTGGTCACCTGAAGAGTCTAGCTCATTAGATGACTAACTCTCTTTTTTTGAACTATTCCGAAACCATAGTATTACGAATGTATCTCTTTGCTCGTTTTCTAGCAAGTGTATAAATAATTACCTGCAGAACAAGTGCCGCAAGGCTTATCAGTACTACTTGTTCGACAGAATTAAAGGGCGAAAAATATTTCTCCCATTTAGAATCAGGAAGCCTTAATGCGTTATAAAAATATGAAGTACTAAAAGAAATTATATTTCCTAAAATAAGTGATAAATCCGCTCTAATAAGCCCACTTAGATAAGACAGTGCTACTGTAACTATGGCCATGATTATATAATTTACCTTTGAATCATCCTCAAAATCTTTTCGCATAGATAAATAAACGTATGGAATGCAATAAATGGTAAAAATTATAAAAGGAAGTATTCTTCTCATATAGTAATCTCTCCAATATTTGGGATTCGACATAGTTTTCTATTATTATAAATTACCGAAGAGAATTTTTTCCAGTTTTTTGTACGCAGAGAGTGTAGAAATACTTATATGTATCATGATCGTTTTTAGAATCATTCCTTAAGGCAAAGTAAAAAAGCACGCTTATGAGTGCTTTTTTACAGCATATTTATTTAAACAGGATGTGTGTTTTAATCGAACATTTTCTGTTTACTGGTAACAATTACTTCTTTATTTTTCTCCTAAAATGGCTACAGGGCTAAACACCTCGTAATGAATACGTTCGTTTGGTATATCCCATCTACGTAATGCTTTAAGAATAGCTTCCATAAACGGAATCGATCCACAGAAATAAAAGACAGCTTCTTTTGAAGGAACAACGGATTGTAACAATTCTAAATCAATATAACCCTCTTTATCAAAATCAGTGCCAAGTCGATCCCCTTCATTAGGCGAACTATAACAGATGAAGGAGGTAACATTTTCGTTATTTCTATTTAGTTGAGCCACATGTTCTTTAAAAGCATGCGTTTTACCATTAATACTTGCATGAAGAAAGGTAACCTTACATGTAGGTTGTTTTTCTACAATGGTATTCAGCATACTAAGCAAAGGTGTAATACCTATACCTCCACTAATTAGCACAACGGGAAGTTCACTGTGATCAAGTACAAAATCTCCAGCAGGAGCTGAGAACTTAAGAGTATCTCCTGTCTGAACTTGTTTATGTAAATAGTTTGACACGATTCCTGCTGGCGCACCGTCATGCGCATCTTCTCGTTTTACACTGATTCGATAATAATCCTTTCCAGGGGCTTCAGAAAGACTATAGTGACGAATATGCGTGTATTTCTCTCCCGGAACATTTGCTGCTAATGTAAGGTATTGTCCTGCTTTATAAGAGGCAATTCCTTTCTCATTTTTAGCTTTTAAATAAAAAGATGTTACATTATCACTTTCTTCTACCTTCTTATCTATATAAAAGCTTCGATATCCTTCCCAGCCTCCAGGTTGACTCTCTGTCTCTTCGTAGAGAGCTTCTTCTAGCTCAATAAAAGCATTGGCAATATATCCGTACGCTTGTCCCCATGCTTCAATAATCTCATCTGAAGCTGTATCTCCTAAAACATCCTTTACTGCTTGAAGTAAGGTTTCACCAACGACTGGATATTGTTCTGCCTTTACCCCTATCGCACGATGTTTTTGTGAAATCCTTTCAATTACAGGTTTAATGGCTTCTAAGTTTGTAATATGTTCCCCAGCAGCATACACGGCATAGCCTAATGCTTCCTGCTGAATTCCTCTTTTTTGATTTGTTTGATTGAACATATTATATAAATCTGGCGCTTTTTCAAATAACAATTCATAAAATCTCTTTCCTATTTGTTTACTATGTTCTTTCAAAACTGGTACTGTTGATTGGACAATTTCAATCGTTTTAGAATCAAGCATATAACATCCACCTTTTAAGAATTTTTCATATGTATTAATCTTTTTCAATACTACAATTTAATATGGATAAATTTGGATTTTTCTATACAGGAATGAAAATACTAACTCTAGTTACCGTAATGAATAGGTTCTTTAAGAAACAAATTTATTAGATTTGACATTACTTTAATTTGGCTTTTCAACAAGTACCCAAGGAACTTCTATCTCAAAATCAAGTTGAAGTACGGGTCTGGTAAATCCGCCAGGGACAAATTCTAAATCGTTGGAAAAGCCAATATGTAGGTTATTGCTTATTTCAATTGGACCATCTGAATTTATAATTTCAAGAGGTGTTTTGTTAGATACCTTACCTACCATATGATAGCAGCCAATATAGAAGTATAGTCCATTCCCCCATTCCGTGTTCAGCTGTGAAAACTGGGTAATTTTCATTCGCTATATTGATAAAGAGCGGGTCACCGCCTATTTCTTCATCATAACCTATGACAAACCAGTTTTCTTGCCAATCTCCTTCTTGATTTCCTATAAGGAAATTTGCTTCTAAATCTTCTCTGTAGCCTAATTGTCCATCTAAAAACTCGCTTTTAAGGTAGATATAATAAGGAGTAGAAAGAGTTTCTCCCACTTCATCTTCAAATTCTACTTTCACTGACGTACCTGGAAGTTCTTTAAGAATTTTATAGATTTTCTCTATATCAGGTTTTATCATTTGCTTCTCCCCTTTAATGATCTGTATGACTTATCGTGGCTGTTACCCATTCTTCTAAGCTGTCTGCTATTACTTCACGCTGTTCCCAATCGTGCCAAAAGGTGATAATTTGGCCAATTTTCCCTCCTTCATCAGGATCCAAGTCTATACAAATATCATCTCCTCCCCCATTCGTGGCAATCGAAATCCAACGTGGGTTCCACCAAAACTCTTTTTTTACTGGCCCGATAGGTTCAATTTCTGGGAAATCTTCAAATTCTCCTCCGTCTAAAAGCTCTTTTAATGTTTGCCACGTATACAGAATCTCCTCTAAAGGTAATAGAGTATAATTTTCAATAACTGCTATATATTCATCACGCTGTCCATTATGTATCATTAACCAGTCTTTAAGGTTTTTGGGAAATGTTAGTCCCATCTTTTGTTCAACCGCTGCAATTTCTGATTCACCAGCTGCTTCGTTAAGTGTTCCTACTGCTTTTGGTCGATTTGTCTTCAACCACTGTTCAAACTCATTCCAAACCTGCTTCATATTAGGAGCCTCCTTATATAACGTCATTAAATGAATCTATGAAAAATGATTAGATACTTTTTAAACTTATACTAATTATGTATGGAAATCTTATGTAAATAAACTGTTTTATTATTTTCTACTACATGAAACGAACATCAATTAGCTCGCTTAACCTCATTTTGTTCGTTTGCTTACATCCTTCATCTATAAATACAAATAAACCTCTAAGGGAATCTACAAATTGAATAACTCCTGTTTCCGTTATACATTGCCCGTGGTTGTAATACGTAAGGTATACTTTTTTATGTGTATGAAGAGCTTCAATCAAGGTAAAATTAATTTGTTCCATTTGATCTTCTGTTAAAAAAGGTTGAGGTATTTCTGATTGCTTTTTTATAACTTCTTGTAATCCTCTGTATTGCTCTGGCATAGTGGCGAATGGTCGCCATTTTTTCATTCCTCTGTTTTGCATATCATCTTCCTCCTTTATGCTTTATGACCTCCTAAAAGGCCGTTTCGATAACGAGCTGTTGAATGCTCGAGATGGCTTGAAGCTCGCAAAACACTATTCTTCCCATAACGCATCCGTATTTTATCAATCGTTTTAGCAAGTGCATAGGCTCTTTCGCGCTGGTCAATATCTTCAAATAAACTCATTTGCTCCTCTTCTTGAATAAGGGTGTTCGATAATGAAATCCCAATAGAACGAATTGGCATTCCGCTATCAAACGTATGTAAAATCGTTAAACAATAAGGGAAAATATCTTGACTTAAATTCGAAGCTCTTCCCATTTTCTTTTGCCTTGAGAAGCCCCCACCTGTTTGTTTGCTATATCCAATGGATAAATGGATAGTTTGTGCCACGACTTGATGCATACGTAAACGAAAGCACACATCGTCTAACAGCTCTAATAGCAGCAATTCCACTTCTTTTCGATTTGTATAGTCTTGAAACAGAATTTGACTCTTCCCGAATGATCGAGAGCTCGGAATATACACGTTAGAAATGCGACTAAAATCAATTCCGTTTGCATGTTGGTGGAGTTCTTCTCCCAAGATGCCAAACTCTTTTTGTAACATCTCTTTTGAAGAAAGAGCAAGTTCTTTGATGGAGTGAACGCCCAAACGATTTAAGCGCCTTTCCGTAGCGGATGAGATTCCCCAGAAATCCTTCATTGGGTGAATCGACCATAATTTAAAAGGAATATCTTCGTATCGCCAATAAGCTACCCCTGTTGGGCTATTCTTGGCCTCATGATCTAAGCTCACCTTAGCCAGTAAGAGATTCGGACCTATGCCTGCAGTAGCTGTCAGCCGTGTTTTACGATAAATCTCGTTGATGATTTTATGGGCTAATTCTTCTGGTGTGCGAGCGAATAAATGCAAAGAAGCTGTGGCATCAATAAACAACTCATCAATGCTATACGCATGAAAATCCTCAGGAGCCACATACTGTAATACCAAACTAGAAACATAGTTCGAAGCCTTTACATATCTTTCCATGGATGGGTTTACGACGTGGATATCTTTCCTTCTAGGAATGTCGAAAAGACGGCTGCCTGTTTTGATTCCTTCTTTCTTTAATAAGGGTGTGGCAGCTAACACAACTGATCCCGACCGCTTTGTATCTCCTACAACTGCCAACTTTGTTTTTAATGGATCTAGCCTATGTATCACGCATGAAACAGAAGCAAAGAATGCTTTCATATCAATACAAATAATGACTCTGTTTGGTAGATATTCATAATCCATTGAAATAACTCCTCGAATAAAGAACGTTTGTTCTCTATTATATACGAACAAACGTTCTTTATCCAATAAAAACTCTAAATTTTTCCCGATTATTGTTACTCTAATAAGAGAAAAGAACATCGCATATAAATCGGAAGAATGGAGGGGTGACCTATGAATAGAAAAATGCCTAATTATATTATCTTTTTATCATGGTTTTTGTTTTTAGTTCTTTTATGGATTATCTTCTCATTTTTTAAAGGTGAAAATGGACAGTGGTGGTCTATGTATCGTTTAAATATAAAGAAATATGGTCCTTGGGCTTTAGAGGTTTCTTACATAAAAATTAGTATTGCTGCTGTTATCTGCTTAGTAACAGCTTATATGGGGAGTTTTGGCTTCAAAAGAAAAAGATAAGGTTAAATAAAGTGCTTTTAAGGTAATATATATCATTCAATTTAATCGTAATAAGCAATAAAGATAAAAAGACCTTAATTAATTTGTTAATAAGGTCTTTTCAGTATATATAAAATTTATGACATATTTTAAAAAAGAAAAAATGGTCATTATTACTTATCCTCTGACTGCTTGAGTGGAGTACCATAAGATAATGATTCAAAGGAAACAGAAACATTTTTGATTCTAGACAGTAATTTTACATTAGAAAAGTACTTTGTTTAGAGATAAGCTGTTGATTGTCAAATCACTAGCTCAGGAGATAAAAGTAAGCGTTCTTTATAAGACTTAGAACACTCCATTTCTTGAAGTAATAAATCAACTACTTTTTCCTTTTAGATGTTTAGCTCATATTAAAAAGTTTTATAAGTTTCGTAGTACTATATTTACAAACTTTCTTGACTTAATTGCATATCATTCAATCAAATTAATTAAAAGGATAATATACGCGATTTGAATATGATTTATAATTTTTTAAAAATAATACCGTTATTAACCTACTTAACGTACGCATTTTGAATAAAAATCTGGGTTTTTAATATTATTTTTATTTTAATAATGGATAATGAACGGAAAATTGATAATTTTTTAAATTTTATCAAAAAAGTTTATTTTTTATATTGAAATATGTAATTTGACTGTTTATAATACAAAAAAGATAAGTTATTTGTAATTTAAGTTGTCTGAAAATTTAATTTTTTATGAAGAATATTATTAATGGGGGTTTCACCTTGTCAAACAAAGTACCGTTTTCTTTTATAGTAATCATTGGTTTAATGTTATTTGCATTATTTTTTGGAGCTGGAAATTTAATATTCCCTGCTATGCTTGGCCAGTCAGCGGGAGCAAATATCTGGTCAGCAAATGCGGGTTTTTTAGTTACTGGAGTAGGCTTGCCTTTACTTGGTGTACTAGCTTTTGGATTCTCCGGAAAGGAAGATTTACAATCATTAGCAAGTCGCGTACATCCTATCTTTGGTTTAGTATTTACAACTGTTCTTTATCTAGCTATTGGACCTTTATTTGCTATCCCACGAACAGGTAACGTCTCTTTTGAAATCGGACTTAAACCTTTCATTTCTGAAAGCTCTAGTTCTATAGCTTTACTCGTATTTACTATTATATTTTTCAGTATTACATGCTTTTTTTCTCTCAATCCTGCGAAAATTGTCGATATTGTTGGAAAATTCTTAACGCCAATTAAATTAACATTCATTGGAATTTTAGTTCTAGTTGCTTTTATTCATCCTATTGGAAAATTTCAAGCACCCACAGAAAAATATGTAACAAACTCTTTTTTTAATGGGTTCCAAGAAGGATATCTCACAATGGATACTCTTGCATCTTTCGTTTTCGGAATCATTATTATCAATGCAATTAAAGAGAAAGGCGCTAAAACAAAGAAGCAAATTATAACTGTTTGCCTAAAAGCTACGGGAATTGCTGCTATTATTCTTGCAACTATCTATTCTGCCCTTTCATACATGGGCGCTTCAAGTGTAGAAAAGCTTGGGCATTTAGATAATGGTGGTACGGTGTTAGCGAAAGTTTCTGATTATTATTTTGGAGAATATGGAGGATTACTATTAGGCTTAATGATCACAGTAGCTTGTCTGACAACTAGCGTAGGGCTTATTACTTCATGCTCTTCTTATTTCCATAAATTATTACCTTCTATTTCTTATAAGAAAATTGCGATTAGCTTATCCGTGTTTAGCGCAATCATCGCAAATGTTGGATTAAATCATTTAATTTCTTTTTCAGTACCTGTTTTAACAGTTCTCTATCCATTAGCAATTGTTCTAATCTTTTTGACTTTCCTTCATTCTTTATTTAAAGGATGTGCTGAGGTATACCAAGGTAGCCTATTCTTAACATTTGTTGTAAGCCTGGTAGATGGATTAAATGATTTTGGCTTACACATCCCTGGTATTGACCAATTATTTACTTACTATCTTCCTCTTTACCATATTGGATTAGGTTGGATATTCCCTGCAATTATTGGAGGTCTTGCAGGTTATGGAGTTAACTTGTTTAAAAATAAAGAGCAATTTACTTCTAAATCAACAAGGTTAAATAAATAAATTTACTTTAATTCTCTGGATAAATTAAAGCATTTAGATGAACACTTTGAAGCCTACTTTTATTACGATTTGGTACTTAGTATAAAATGAAGCTTCAATCAACTTCTAAATAAGGAATATAACTATGGAGAAAACGTCACAAAATTATAGTTGTATGGATTCGTTAGTATTTAGATAAGATTAAAGAAAATTTAATCGAAGAAGATGAATCACTTAAAAATTCTCTTAAATAATAAAGCAACGCGTAAAAAGAGTCTTTTACTATACGAAGTAAAAGACTCTTTTTACGCGTTGCTTTTATTATATATGTTTTTGATAAAATATTATTAGATTTCTGCTTTTAGACATAAACAAGCTTCTATATCCCCCTTTTTTGTAAAGATCAATCAAATCTCTTAAGGAGCTTAGCTTTTTGAAATTAATTATAAATTAATCTAAGAATGATTCAGTCATTTATTTAAAAGCTCTTATTACATATTTAGGCAAGTTCTCTTACCATTTTTATACTTATTTTAAACTTATATCTATATCATTCTAAAAAAATGTTCGTAAAAGTGTAGAGTTTTCAAAAGACGTTCGTAATTCGTTTTTTAATTTAAACGAACGATGGAAATGATAGATTTTCTATATAATAGAAAAGTCCGTAAAGGTATACTTTTACGGACAAGATATTTAAATCTATTATAAAATGTTAAAGTAATTATTATCGTTAATAAAAAAGAAAGCTACCCCATCGTTGCAGGACGGATAGCTTTTAGGGAATTTATATGTTTCTATTCATAGAAAAGTCTGAATAATTGTACAACAAATTTATAAATAAGGCAATATAGGACAACCTTGAGCATATTTATAAAAGGTGCACTTCTTATACATTAGTTTCTCATCCACCTACTGAGAAAACGTTGATCAATCAACAATGTATAAAAAGCTGCATACTCCGGAAAAAGGGCTCTTGGCAGAACCGTCCTGCATCAAGGGTCCTTTTTTATGATGTTTTCCGGAAAGAGTGATGAGGGTAACTAAGAATGTATATTTTATACACCTTAAAAATAGAAAAAAACCTATCTCTTCCCAATCAAAAGAGGTAGGTTTTTTCTGCTCTATTGCAGTAAGGATTTTGGCTGATGCCTCACAGCGCCTTGTGTAGTTTGTTCTGGTTACGATGTTTTAATTCATATAAAAAGCAAATAACCCTTGAATCAATACACCCAAGGGTTATCTACTAGTTCAATTTATAAGCACGTCGAGGTCTCTATAAATCATATGCCTGTTTTTAAAGTGCTATGACTTTTTGTCCTTTTTTTAAAAAACTACCTAAAAATAGAAAAAACCACTAGGACTAACAGTAGTTTGCTCAAATGATAAAAAAATATTCAACTTAGGCAAGTTACCTAATAGAGAATGAAAACATATAGTGTAGTCAGAATACTTTCGGCTCTAAATCCGTATTTTTTAAAACTTCCCTGATCTATAAAATTAAAAAGCATTCATGACAGCTAGCTAAAGCTTATACATATAGTAAGAGATAAATTGACTAAAAAGGTGATTATTATATTTCGAAAAATACCGGTTGTTCTTGTCGGAAGCTTATTATTAAGTATAGGAATTAATGGATTTTTAGTTCCTCATTATTTGTTAGATGGGGGAACAATTGGAATTGCTCTCATCCTTCACTATTATTTTGAATTTCCTACAGGTGTAACGATGATTATTTTGGGTTTTCCATTATGTTGGTTTGCTTGGGTTTATGAAAGAACTTATTTTTATAATAGTTTTTATGGGTTAGTTATTTCTTCTTTATTGATTGATTGGCTAGAACCTATTAAAGACCAGTTTCAACTTCCTGTTTTTCCTAGTGTAATCCTTGGAGGAGTGTGTATTGGGACAGGGATTGGTCTTATGCTTCGATATGAGACAAGCACTGGAGGAACAGATTTACTAGCACAACTTATATCAAAAGCTTTTTCTTTAAACATAGGGATGGTTATTTTAATTATAGATGGTTTTATCATAACAGCAGGGCTTCCTTTGTTAGGACCTAAAACGTTTCTTTTTTCATGTTCGACAATTTTTATAGGTGGAATGACGACTTCGTTAATTACTAAAAAAGAATAATTTGGATAAAAGTATTGTTAAAATTAATTTTATTATGTAAAATTTTCTTATAAAACAGACTATGTGTTACTGGCGTAAACATGGAGAACCATGAGGAAGCACATAGGTAACGGCCGTACGCCTGGGCAGAGTATTTGAACATGAGTTCAAATACTCTTTTTATTTTGAAGGGAGATTTTTAAATGAAAGAAATTTGTTTACGATATGGGATGAATCCAAATCAAAGTAAAGCTAAAGTTCAGAATGCTGAGAACACGCCTATTAAAATCTTAAATGGAGATGCGAGTTATATTAACTTTCTAGATGCATTAAATGCTTTTCAACTGGTCCGAGAGCTTCGACAGGCGACTGGTCAACCTGCAGCTGCATCTTTTAAACACGTAAGTCCAGCAGGTGCAGCTGTGTACTCTCCACTAAATAAGACACTTAGTGAATCCTATTTTATTGAAGGCGTAGATTTGTCTCCTTTAGCTATTGCTTATGCAAGAGCGCGTGGGACAGATAGGATGTCTTCATTTGGAGATTGTGCTGCTTTTAGTGATGAAGTGGATATAACTGTAGCTAGTCTCCTCAAAACAGAGGTTTCTGATATGATTGTTGCACCACGCTACACTCAAGAAGCATTAGAGAATTTGAAACAGAAAAAGAAAGGAAAATATCTAATTTTAGAGATTGACCCAAACTATGTGCCTGATCCAATTGAAAAAAGAACGGTATTTGGCATTACTCTAGAGCAACAAAGAAATGATGTACAGATTGGGAAAGAAGTTTTTAATCATATTGTTACGACTCAATGTGATATTCCTGATAATGCAAAGAGAGACCTTCTTGTTGCTCTTATTACATTGAAATATACACAATCAAACTCTATTTGTTTCGCTTTAGATGGCCAAACGATTGGAATTGGTGCTGGACAACAGTCTCGTATTCATTGTACAAGGTTGGCAGCTGAAAAAGCTGACAACTGGTGGCTAAGACAACATCCAAGGGCTCTTAACATGAAGTTCAGAGAAGGCATTTCTCGTGTAGAAGCGAATAATGCAATTGATGGATGGCTGAATGATGATATTACTGAGGTAGAAAATGAACAATGGAAACAGTGTTTTGAAGAAGTCCCTACTAGGCTAAGTAAGAGTGAAAAACGAGAATGGCTAAAAAGGTTAAAAGGCGTTTCCTATGCATCCGACGCTTTTTTACCTTTCCGTGATAATATCGATCGTGCGGCTCAAAGTGGCGTTAAATATGTGGTTCAAACAGGAAATCCTTTACGAGATGAACAAGTTACACAGGCAGCAAATGAATACGGAATGATCATGGCACATTCAGGTATACGTGTATTCCATCATTGAGATATGAATTAAATATATTAGCCCAATAGAGCCAAGACCTTATAAGGGAACTGGCTCTTTTATGACCTTTCCAATAATTTGTGTTTCGTTAACTAACTCCGTATATTGTATATAGTTAAAACAAAAGTATTAAGCCTTTATTTCTTCGCCTAAGTTTTGGATTAATTCTTTTGTGGTTAAAACTGTAGCAAACTCATTGTCTAAAGTAGCTAATGACACATTATGTATTTGTTCAGCTGAATAATACGTATTGTCTGCCCCTTTTATTGCAAATGCAGCTGTTGCATCTGATACTAAGTACGTTTCAAATCCTAAATTACCACTCATTCGAGTAGTAGTTGAGACACAATGTGGAGTTGTTAAACCTACTATTACAACCTTTTCTATTTGGTTTTCTTTTAAATGTTTTTCAAGTCCAGTTCCTATGAATGCACTATTTACTTTCTTTTTAAAAATCGGTTCATTTTCAGCTGGGACTGCAATATCTTTAAAATCTGAACTTGGTTTACTAGGATGAAAAATCGAATGGTCGTTATCAGATATGTGCTTAATATGTATAATTGGGTATTTCTTTTCTCTCCATGTCTTTAACAGAACTTGAATATTGTCTTCAGCATTGAGATTATTTCTTATCCCCCACTTTTCATCTTCAAAAGCCCTTTGAACATCGATAATAATTAAAGCCGTATTGCTGAAATCTTTTCTCATATGTAATTCTCCTCCACTCTTTTCTACATATTTTAACATTTATGTTAGATTGGTGAATTAAAAATAAGAATTTTATTTAAGTATATAAACTTCCTAGAACCAGTATTATATTGGCTATTGGTGCATACTATATACACTTCGAAGAAGGATAGATTTCGTAAGTTCAAGCTATATAATATAAGATTTTAATTTGATATAATATTATTTTGAATTTTTTACCACAAAAATCAATAGGGGGGATACAATGAAATGAGTAAAAAAACAGCTTTGTTGCTTATAGATGTTCAAAACATCATGTTTTCTTATGAAGGTGGATCTTTATGGAATGAACAGCAAGTACTTAAAAATATTATTTATCTAAGGGAAAACGCGCACAAATCTAATATACCAATTATCTATATACAGCATACAGACTCCAGTTCCGATAGTATGCTTAGCGAAGGAAAAGTCACATGGGAAATTCATCGGGATGTTCGCCCCCTACCAACAGACACAGTTATTCAAAAGTCTTCTTGGGACGCATTTTATCAAACAACTTTACATAAAAAACTTCAGGAACTTGAAATCGGAAAATTAGTCATTGCAGGTATGCAAACTGAATTTTGTTTGGATACTACTTGTAGAAGAGCATATAGCTTAGGGTACAAAGAGAATATCTTAGTAAAAGATGCCCATAGCACATTTGATACGGCTGTGCTTTCAGCTTCTAAAATAGTAGAACATCATAATAATATGCTAGGTGGCAGATTCGTTACACTAAAACAAGTAAATGAAATTATATTTTAAGCTAAAAAATAACTTATCACATGAACAAAAGCAGCCATTTAAAGGCTGTTTTTTGTTCTTAGAACGGTGATTATGTTAACTAACTTTTATAAGATATATAGCTTTTAAAAAAATGCTTAACAACAAGAAACCCCCCTACACATTTGAGGAGGGTTCTTGTTGCTAATATTAAGGGTGTAATTGCTTGTTGCTTACATATCATTTAATATTTTTGTAGATATTTATTATAACCCAGTAAACCATTTTGAAAAAGAAGAAAATGAAAACGATTACTTTTTATTTAAATTAAAATGTACCTTTTCTATTTCAAGCCTGTAGGCAACACTGTAGTAAGTAAAAATGGGAGCATTTATTCTTTTATCGCTGATATACAACAGAACGGTTTTTGGACACTTATTTTCACTTGTCTAAAGCCCTCTTCTCCTAATAAACTTTGAATATATTTAGGCGAATAATGAAGAAATTCCTTAGTATGCCTCATTCTATCCAGTTCCTCACTTAAAGTAAATGTGATGAATACCTCACCTTCAGGCTTTAATACTCTTTGAATTTCCTGTAGTCCTTTTACTAAATCGGACCAAAAGTATACTGTATGAATAGTATATACTTTGGTGAAATATTCTGCAGCAAAAGGAATATGTTCAACGTTTCCTTCAGTAATCTCTGCCTTATGACTTGCTATAAAGCCTCTATTTACTTGTTTAGCCTTGTTCACCATAGATAAAGAGATATCGATTCCACATATCTTTTCAATATCTTCATACTCGTTTAGAAGTCTATTCAACGTTGTACCAGTTCCCATTCCAATTTCAAGAATACGATCGCCAGACGACGGCTTTATAAGCTCAACTGTCCACCCATTAGCTTTTTTATTGCCCTTTTCCATATAAGAACCTATCCATTTTGCCAAAATACCTCTAGGGTTACTTAACTGTTTACCTAGCCATTGGTTAAACATATTTCCCCCCCTAACTTTGAGCAAGGGAATAAGTTATATAAGACTCTAACTTTTCTTTTACTACATTCCACTCTCTATCAAGTATGCTATAGACAACTGCGTCGCGAACTAGGCCGTTATATAAAAGGCGTTCGTTTCTCAATATTCCTTCTTTAACTGCGCCTAGTCGTTCAATAGCTTTTTGAGCTGTATTATTCCGTAAATCGGTTTTGATTTGTACTCGTTTCACTCCTAATGTTTCAAAAGCGTATTGTAATAATAAAAACTTACTTTCTGTATTAATACTTGTACGTTGAGCATCAGGTGAAAAGAAAGTATACCCCATTTCTAGAGTTTTTGAAGATAAAGATATGTCATATAGTCTAGTACTACCAACAATCTTATTATTCCAAATATCTTCCACGATAAAAGGAACTATCTCCCCTGTTTTTTTCTTTTGTAGACACTCATCTATTATATTTTTCATATCTAATAAGCTATCCATTTTAACAGGCATATAAGTCCAAATATCTGGATTTTGTTTAACAATATTATATAAGTCCTCTGCATCTTCTATTTTCATTATTCTTAATCTTACACGTTGTTTACTTAATTCCACTTGTTTCACCCATCCCTTTGTGCATATTTTGGAAATCATTTGATTTTACACTATATGGAAGTAAATATCGAACTGTTTTTCATCAATAAATCAATAATTTAAAAATTATTATTTCTTCCTATAAGCCACATTATGTTAACTAAAGATGTATACACACGCATGTAGCCAAACTTCATATTAATCCTCTCCTCTACCGAATATTGTTACAAATATTATTGTTGTTATAGCTACTATGCAAGTTTACTAAGTTAAAAGCATATCATTAATCACCCTAACAAAAACGCACATTTTTGTTAAGGCAGTTATAAAAAAGTCTACTTTATAAAAATTAGCGATTATTTATGGTGTCATTTGAATTAAAAATAAAGAAAGGGAGTGTAAACATATGCCAAATTATATTTGTACTACATGCGGTGTCCAATATCCTCAAAGACAAGAAGCTCCAGTAGATTGTCTGATTTGTAATGAGGAGAGACAATACGTAAATCCTTTAGGACAATCATGGACAACATTAGAAGCTATGCAACAAGGTAACTCTTTTAAAAATGAAATTCTTCAGGAAGAGGAAAATTTATATAGTATTACAACAAATCCTGAATTCGCAATTGGTCAAACAGCTTTTCTCATCCAAAATCAAGGCTTTAATATGTTATGGGACTGTATTACATATTTAGATGAGAAAACTATCAAGAAAATTAATAATTTGGGTGGAATCCAAGCAATTGCTCTTTCTCATCCACATTATTACTCTACACAAGTTGAATGGGCAGAGACATTTAATGCCCCTATCTACATCCATGAGGATGATAAGGAGTGGATAGTGCGACAAAGTGATAAAATTAAATTTTGGTCAGGCGAATCCCTTGAATTAACAAATGGTATAACCCTATACCGACTGGGCGGTCATTTTAAAGGAGGAGCTGTCTTACATTGGAAAAATGGAGACAATAATAAAGGAATTTTATTTACTGGTGATATTATGCAAGTAGCTGCCGACCGTCAGTGGGTAAGCTTTATGTACAGTTACCCAAATTTCATTCCACTTCCAGCAAGCAAAGTAAGAGAGATGGCAGATAAAGTTAAAGATTTATCGTTTAACCGTATTTATAATGCATTTAATCGAGTAGTAATGGAAAATGCAGAACAAGCTGTTCAGAAATCAGCAGATCGGTATATCAAAGCAATAGAGGGGACACTGTTTAATACATGAGATATAAATGTTCTAGATTCTTTATCAGTAATTGGAGTTATTTACTTGATGATGATGAGTGGATCAGGGGCTGAAACAGCGAATTTAGTCGGTAGTGCATTTATTATCATATCTGCCATCACAAATGCTTTGTATAATGTTCTAGCAAGAAAGCTTACACAACGCTATTCCTTATTAACCATAACATATATCATGACATTGTTTGGATTTATAGCGTTTAATGTTATAGCAATTGGAAACCATGTGATTGAAGGAACAACAGGAGAGTTTTTTCAACCATTTTCAAACATAAAATTTTTATTAGCTATTTTATATCTAGGGATATTGTCATCACTTGGGACCTCATACCTTTCAAACTATGCTTTGTCTAAAATAGCAGCAGCTCAAATGAGTGTTTTCAGTAACGTTGCTACGCTAATTACCATTATTGCCGGTGTTTTATTCTTAAACGAGGCGTTTCATTTTTATCACTTAATTGGTGGAATTATGATTATCATTGGTGTAATTGGGACAAACTTCGCCGGTAAAAAAAGTAAAAAGGATTCAAAAGAAGACCTATAAAAGTTGTACAAGTAATGATTGAAGAGATAAGCATCAATCATTTCAGTGGCGGTGAGACGCTACTCAACAACAAGTAAATTAATGCAAAAAAGCAATCAAATTAGACTATAATTATTTGATTGCTTTTTTCTTTTTTTGTTATTAGTTAAATAAAACCAAAGATGTTGTTCTTTTATAAACTGTTCTTATACATAAAAAATTTAAAAATAAATATTGTAATTGATTCTACTCATAAAAAAATATAACTTACTCATAATTTCTATAATTTAATAGGTAAATGATAAAGTACTTTATATATTATTAAAATTTTACTATTTACACTAAGTGACGACAAATATATAGTTTTTCTTCAAAATAAATAGTAGTTAAAAGGTTTTATCATTCAATTAATGATATAGATTCTCCATATGTTCTTCTTTTTGCTATCTATAAAATTACTCCATCTTTCTCCTTGGCTGATATAATCATTAAAGGTAGCATTCTTCATTACAATATGACCTCCACATTCATCTGCCACTTGTTTAGCAGAATCTTCATCAATGGGAAATGCTAACGATTCCTCATTAGTAAATTCGTAACTGGATACCTCTTTCCTTTTTACGTTCTTATACGAATGATATACGTAATATAATTTACCTACCTTTATAAAATAGTATGGATACTCGCTGTTAGGCAACTTTACTTCCCTCCATTTCTGCATCCTTCAATTGCTTTATAAGTCACTATTACTATCTTACTTGGACTTAAAAAGGTAAAATCCTTCTACGCCAAAGGGTTTCCTTCTTCATGTGTTCCGGAAAGCTGTTTTATGTTAAGTAAATCATAAAGTATTTCATAAAAATCCACAATTTAACTATTTACTTTAATGACGACAAGTGGCGCCCGATTGTGGAGAACCTTTATAAATAAAAGGATTTTTTATATGACCCATTTTTCCTAGCACGTTAATTAATATGGTAATTATTGTAGGTTTTTGGCTTCATTTTCCTTATAGTGTATTGTGGGAAAATTTTTTTTGTAGTATTCTATCATCGATTTGGATGCCATCGAAGTAATGAATCTAGTTTATTGTCTGCAAAGATAATTCCTCTATATGTTTCTAAGACTACATTTTATTCCAAATCAAAAAATAAGGGAGGGATAGGATGTCCAGGTTTTATAGACGTATCGTTTTATCTGTATTTTTTTTGTTTTTGGTCACAGGAATGATTTCACCGGCACAAGCGCAGTCTGATTCAAATGGCGGAGGTTATTGGCTCCCAAACAACAAGGAGAAGATTGAAAAGGCAACTAAACTTATGAAGCAAGGCAAGTCAGTTGAAGAGATTGGGATTAAGCAAGATCAGATCCAGAAAAAAGAAGGCGTCCAGACATTAGATAAATTGATGGAAGAAGACCAGCAAAGTGACACAACATACAGAGCGAACATGGATCCTCCTATCAAGACGGCAGACGGATGGACACCCCCTGACTTCGACTATGACCATATCCTAACTACAGAAGAATGCCAGAGAAGTCCAGACAGCAGTTCAGAAACAGGGTATATTAAGAACCGGTATTCCTTCTGTTGGTCCCACGTCGCAACATATCAAGTTCCAGTAAAATGCATTGGTGGGTTCTGTTTTTACGAAGGCGTTCAATTTCAATTCACTGAAATAGGTTATGGCTCCAACCAAAGCCGGAAAATGAGGGTCTATTATACACTTGATGATATCCTGGTGACCCATCCATCCTTGAATGGAGCCAAGTTGAAAATTGATATGGTATGTGAATCCAAGGTGAACCCAGGTGACTGTAAAGAGGATCCGGACTTTCCGCCGACGGAACGAACAATCGCCCAATGGAAAAACACGAACTTCAGTACAGAAATTTTCACATCAGAAGCACCCCCACCAACTGACGCAAACCCTGATCAGTTAGGGTACATGGAATTTTGGCCAAAACTTACCCTTACACATGCACCAAGGAAATTCAAAAAGAGCATTGATGGTATTAAACAGACCGTTCGTTACGATTCTGCAAAATATATGTTTGCTTTCCCTAATCAATATTTCTGGCAAGGAGCCGTATTCAGTAAAGCCACACCAATCTTTAATGTTCCGGTCACAAAGCCAGAATTTTCGATGTTAGCCGAAGCTGGACAGCATTGGAAGTTTGCGATGGATCATCCAGATCAGACGAAGCCTCAAATGGATGGAAAGAAAATACCGGGAGCTGTGGGAGACAGCACGCTGACACGGATGTATCCGAAACGTCATCAGGATGAATATAATCGCAATAGGAACAAGACAAGAAGGACTTGTGACAGGGAATTCAGAGATGAGGAGCGGACCGGCAAGCAGTGTGACGAATATCCGTTTGCTTCCACCTGGGAAGGTTCGGCGACCAATGGATCGGATAATTTTTCAGTAAGAATGATTTCAAGCGAATCGAACGGTGCTGCAGGGACATGGCTCGGTGCCTGGTACGCCTATGATAGGATTCTGGATGGGGATACTTTCAATGTGCAGGTCGAAGCCCCTGAGAAAATAGCTACGATCAGATCGGAAGGTCAGCCTCAGGACGGACAGGATAACCGATCAAGTGATAACTTCACGATCAGGAATATCCCTTCTTACGCGACCAAGTTACAATGGAAAATCGTCGACGGCCCTACTAATGCGAAATTCGATGTCATGAAAGACATCAGCTTCGGCATCGACGAAACGATCTTCAATGACCTTACAGACGGATCCGAGACAGAAATCAAAAAGAGCGAAGATTTTTACATTGCCAGACCGGAAGACACCGATGGAGAAAGCTTCACTGTTGAAGTTTATGCAATTCCATAGTAATAACTTAGAGGCTGTTCTTTAAGTATGTGACACTTAAAGGCCAGCCCCTTTTAAACCATTAGATAGCTTCCATATCTAATGGTTTTTGTTATCACTAAATTTATTTATTACCTAAGAATGCTGTTTAAACAGGAAATTTTGTGCGTTTGGATAGTAAAAGCTTTTGTATCAATAATGTATAAGAAGCTGCATATTGAAAAATACCTATCATCTCAAGAGTCCTTGTCCTCCAAGGGTTCTTTTTTAGTGTGGGTTCCGGAAAAATCCATTATGGTAACTAGACTTGTATATATTCTAAAAAAGAAATTAGGCTTTTTCACTGTGTTTACTTTTTGTACCAAAGTAATTTGTCCCAATAACTCCTGTAATAATGATAATTGACCCGACTAGATGATAAAGATGAAATTGTTCTTTCAAAAAAATTACTCCTGCTAAGATTGTAATGAGTGTAGCAAAATTACTGAAGACACTCATTTTAGATGCTTCTATTTTTGATAAGGCGTAATTAGAAAGATAGGACGTAACTAAAGATGATAATAAACCTAGATAGGCAATTGCAATCACAAAATCTAGATGAACAAAAGGCTCCATAAATTGATGGATAGTGTTATTTATTAGATGATTTGTCAATGCCAAACCATTAAATGTAATAAAACCAAATAAAGTCATTATATATGTGATAGTGAATAAGGAATATCGTTGAGTTAAATTTCTAGCACATACATTGTATAGGGACGATACAAGTGCGGAAATTAAAATCAAACCACTTCCTAGTAGACTAGTATTTTTATTTTCTATATCGTTCATATACATAATATATATCACACCTACTACCGAGAAAATAATAGCTATCTTTTGACCAGATGTAGATGTTTCTTTTAAAAATATGCTCGCAAAGATTAAGGTGAAAATTGGGATTGTTGCTTGGATAATTCCAGCTTCAGATGATGATACATTTACTAGTCCAAATACCTGAAAAGCAAAAAAGAGAGTGGGGTATAAAATAGCTAACAAAGCAATAATCCCTATATCCTTTTTAGTTACTTTTAATGATTTTTTCGTTAATACTTTTAAGGTTGTAACCCCTATAAAAGCAATAGTAAATCGATGTGCTAATGCATCAAAAGGTGTAGCAATAGTTAATGCAACTTTGACAAACATGAATGACAATCCGATAATAATGGCATAAGTAAGCGCAGCTATATATGCTTTTTTCTTTTCAATCATGTGAATGACCTCCTTTAGATTTATCCGGCCGGTTATCACTATAGTAAGAGAAACTAACAATATCTACGATATGAAAAATACACATCTGTATCGGTACAGATGTGTATTTGGAGGAATACTATGCTTAAATATGAAACAATTTATCAATCTCTACTTCAAAAGATACAGTCTGGGGACTTTCCAGCAGGGGCAAAATTACCCTCAATTAGAGGCTTATCGCAACAATATATTTGTAGTAAAAGTACAATAATATCTGCCTTAAAACGATTGGAAGAGCAACATATTATTTATTCCATTCCAAAGAGTGGTTATTACGTCGTGGAACATCAGGTTTTTGAGGAACCCACATCTACTGAAGGCGTTGATTTTGCAACATCATCTCCAACATGGCATGCATTTCCTTATAAAGATTTTCAACAGTGTATTAACAAAGCGATTGATACATATCAAGAAGAATTGTTTCGTTATGGAACACCAAAAGGTTTATCTTTATTAATTATAGAAGCTAAGAAGCTCTTAGAATCTTATCAAGTATTTACGAAACCTGAACAGATTTTCATCACTTCAGGGGTTCAACAGGCACTCGCTATACTGAGCATGATGCCATTTCCAAATAACGGATCTACTATTTTAGTTGAACAACCTAGTTACCATTTGTATATGGATATGTTGAAAACATATGGAATTCGTGCAATAGGAATTCAACGTACAGCGCAAGGTATTGATCTAAAGCAACTAGAAAAAATATTCAATGAAGAAGAGATTAAATTTTTTTATACAATGCCACGCTTCCATAATCCTTTAGGAACGTCATATAGCAAAAAAGACAAAGAAGCTATTTTACAGTTAGCTTATAAATACAATGTGTATATTATAGAAGATGACTATTTAGCAGATTTTGAATATAACACTAAGAATGATCCTCTTTTTGCAGAGGATATTAAAGAACAGGTTATCTACTTAAAGAGCTTTTCAAAAATCATGTTTCCAGGTTTAAGAATTGGTCTAGCCGTTCTTCCTCCCCCTATTCTTAGCACCTTTCAAAAATTTAGAATGACCATAGATATAGATAGCTCTATGATTTCACAAGCTGCACTATATCTTTATATAAAAAGTGGTATGTTTGAACATAATAAATTAAAAGTAAGTAGTATTTACCATAAACGTGCACAAATTCTTCATCAATCGCTGCAAAATCATCTGGCTAATTACGAGTCATCGTCAGAAATAGTTATGCATGGTCATATTTTGTTACCTAGACAAGTAAATATGAAGTTATTTATTCGTTATTTATATGAACAGCGTGTATATCTGGATTCAGTTGAAAGTAATTATCTAGCCAACTTTCACAAAAAACGGGTTTTAAAGTTAAATGTGTCAAATGTTGAAAATCACCGAGTTGAAGAAGGAGTCAAAAAAATTGCAAGTGCTTTAAAAAAAAGAGATAACTATTTCTTTTAATTACTTAATGTAATTAAGGTCTTTAACACTGTTTAAGAAGAAGAGACTTAAAAGTATTATTCTTGTAATGATGTACATTTTTCTCACGCGCCATTTGTATTTATTCCTACCAGTAATGTGTTTTATGTTAACTAATATTATTTATCGTATCCAGTGTAAAATTAGAAAAACTCCCTATTTCCGTAGGGAGTTTTTCTATAGGTTAATGAGATTCTAGATTGGAGATACTTTTCAGCATCTTGAGTAGTTTGCTCTTTATAAATAAATTTATTCATTCACAAAAAGTAGTTTTTGTTTGATAAGAGTTAGGTATGTACTATGTACTGCTTTGAATGAGTATCTTTTATTTCTCATGGGTCACATAGTCAAAAATCGTACGATTAGCAAAGTGAGCTCAACTAATCGTACGATTAGTATTAATTAAAATTCATTTTCTCGAGCTTGTTTCATCCCCTATACACTTTTTAAGATTTATACTTGATGAACAGGTTAGTTTTCTTTTTACAAAGTACATTATAAAAAAGAAAAGTGAAAATATGATGAAAATATAATGAGTTATATAGTTAATATAGCTTTAAATGGAGTATACAGTCTAAAAAAACGAAAAATCACTGTTTCCGTCAGTGATTTTTCTGGTTACCAGTATGCTATACATACTCCGATGTCTTTTAACATCGTGAGTAGTTTACTTCAGTTATAAAAAAATATTCATAGTGGTTAAGTTACATATAATTATTTTGCTTCTTATTGAATGGTGTTTAAGTTTTGTGACCTCATTAGTTTTACGACTGTTTCACCAATTTGTCTTCCCAATCTTAAACCTTCATCATTATCTACTTTAAAATGTACCCCAGCATACAAACGAGATTGAGCACTTTCTTTCATCAAATTTTTTATTCTTGCCGACTCTGAGGGGAAGAGATAACTTAATAATATTTCTGAACATCCTGCAATAGTAGCATGGGCAGAAGGATAAGATGGAAAACGAGGAGTAATCAACACGGTAGACAAATTTCTCCCGTATTGATTTGGTCGTGCTACATCCCATAGATATTTTAAAAACCATGTGATTACGAATGTATCGTTTATAGCAGCATTGGAATATCCTAGTGCTCTGGAAATATGAGGTGATCCTAGCCTATATTTTTCACCTAAACCAAAAATCATAGCAGTAATTTTTGCACTTAGTTCACCTGTACCCCAATATTGCGCAATTTGTCTTTGTTGAGGAGTTAGCGACTTTAATGTTTGATCTACTAGAAAAAGTTCTGTTTGCCAATTAATCTCATCAGGATTTTTAATTCTCCAATTGATAGGTTGATGAAAGGGATCTAAGAAATTATTATCTCTACCTTTTGAAAAAAAAACATTGGCCAATACCCTGCTTCTGAAGAACCTTTAGGAGGTGTTTTCTCTCCGTCATAAGGGTGTTCTTTCCATTTTCTGTAACTTGTTCTCATCAGTTCCAACCCCTTATAGAATCTATTCTTCTTTTTCTTTATGATTAAGAACAAGAAAGTATGTCAATATCGTGCTTTTAGAAATAAATTCTATAAACCTTTTACTTTATGGAATTTATATTTCCGATAATGTTGATTATGTTAACTAAGATTGTATAGAGTATACAGATTAAAAAGAGAAAAACTCCTGTCGTTGGTCAGGAGTTTTTTCAGTAACGTATTAAGGTATTAAAAGTGATACGTAACGTATCTTGAGTAGTTTGCTCGAATAATAATAACTTATTCATTTTTAAGAACTTTTGTTAGAAGTACTATCTGATTATGCAACTCGTTCTTAGTAGGTAAATGTCTACAGTTATCATAATCTGCAATTAGACATTTAACCTCCCTATAGAATAGGAAATGTTCATAGTTATCGAGCATATTTTCTCCTCCTGATGCTATCCCTATCTTTTATATGTACCCCTTCAACACGTTCTTCTAACACATGATTTCCGATAAAGTACATTATGTTAAGAATGCTCCACAAATCCGTTATTTTATGACTATTCAATAACTTACAATTTATAAGCTGTAAAAGCCACTAGTAAAAGGACTTTTAGTATCAAATATGTTAATTAAATGTGTATAGGATATTCATCTAAAAAGAGAAAAAGTCAATTCAAAATAGTAGAGAATTTCTTTTATACCAGCTGCATAGTTAGAGCAGCATAACATATTCTGCTTGAGGCCCTTTATGACCTTTATATTCTATATAAGAAACTTCCTGACCTACTTTTAAAGAGTTGGAGTTATAAACAGAACTAAAATGAACAAATAACTCCTCAAGCCCATTATCTGGTAAGATGAACCCAAAACCTTTTTCCTTGTCGTAACATTTCACTGTTCCTGTTTTACTTTCTATTATAGATAATCTCCTAATACATTTATTTGTAAGGTAATTATACATAAATATAAAATAAGCTGCCTCTTTATAATCCTTAGTAGTTTTTATAATAACCAAAGATATATAGCAGATAGAAAATTTTTAAAAAAAGCACATAAGAGATGAACTTTTTCTCGGAAAATATAGGGCTTAGGATTGCTGGTTATACTCTATGATTCTTATTTTGTTTTATACCCACTGATAAAGCTTGTTATATAAATAAAAAATACATGTTACGAAAAGTTTTTGTCTAGTAATTCAATTACATTATGGAATTGTATAAATAATCATTTGTTATGTAAGCGTTTTCTGTTATACTTAGGTTAGGTGGATAGCATGCGTGGCTATCGTTGTATTTGGCGCAGGTGGGGCCCATACAAAAAGAAAGAAGGAACTTTTCTTAACTCTGTGTTGTGTTACATACAACTTCGTACATACAAGTTAATACAATCAATAAGTACATTATTAATTTGTATGTATAAGAGATTACTAGATAGGTAATGATAGAAGTAAGAAACATAAATAAAGGAGGAAAAGATGTTGAAAGAATATAAACAGGTGTTTTCTAATTTTATTGATGAAGACCGATTCGAACTACATTCATACCTTACTTATTTATTCAATCAATCTCAGGATAAAGATTTAATTCAGTTAGAAGATGAACATATAACATGATAAATGTACACATATTGTAAAGTGGAAGGGTAAATATATGAATAGAAAAATAGGATAAGCGACCTTACTGTTCGAATTAGGATAGATAAGTCGCTTATTATTGTTCTCATGTAAAGGCTTCCTGTTAGTGGGTTAATTCTATTACAGAGGGTATTCTATGAGATACTTCGAAGCTGTTTAGTTAATCGTAAGAGGGTTTCTTTACCCTTATTGTTTTAATATTGTTCCATTTGTACCAAAATTTATGTTTTTTGAACGTCACGTAGATTTTTCATTGATAAAAGTTGATTAAATGTAGAATTCATGTCTTTTATCTCTCCTATCTTTGTGCAACCGTTTTTCTTTGTATTCCACACCCATCATTCTTTTTCCTTTAAAAGCTTTCCATATTTAATAAAAAAACTCAGTCAAAAAAGACTGAGTTTCTGCTTATTATATGCTATTTACACCACTTTCTACCATAGCATGTTCCCAGCTAGGGAAAAAATAAAGTGCATTTTTCATTAGTTTTGGATGTGTTTGCTTTACTTTTTTCTTTTTTAAAGATTGTCCATTCGTTCCTAAGTACTGGATTTGGGCTTTGACTTCTTCGACCGTCATATCGGCTTGCATAAGATCACTCCCTTTATCAAGTTGACTCTAGTATTCCCTTCTTTCAGATAGATAAAACATATACTTCTAGAATTAGCTTATATTTATTTATATTTAATACAAATTATAAAAAATAACTATAACAAAGACTGCCCATTATGTATCAGCCTTCCACCAAGGATTTTTTCTCCGGAGTATGCAGCTTTTTATACATATGCTTGTCTCAGAAAATAGTCTTTATATCCTCTTATATCTAGATAATAAAATATTCCTTGAATTAAGGTAATAATTCATAAAGACTAAGTTACTCTTCATAGTAGTACGCATGACAATTTTTGCTAAATTAATGGTTGTATTAATCAATTACTCAACTTCCTCTCTATATAGCTTCATCATTTGCAAAAAATAAAAACGATATTTCTATAAACATATGCTTGTCACTACAAAAAATAGTCTTTATGACGAAAAAATATATGTTATTATTTAACTCCAGTTATACATTCCTTTAAAAAGTTACCACTCCAATGCCTTTAGATAAAGTTGCTTTTTTCTTATTTAACTACTAAAGAAACTTCCACTCTTTCTTTTTCTCTTATAATGGTGATGTCCATAACTTCCGTGATGATCACGGCCTTTTCTATAATCATCACTACTGCTATAACTCTTAAAAGGTTTTGATTTTCCTCTCTTGTAATCACTACTACTGTAATGCTTATGTTTATTATTCATTAGTGAATCAAACAGTTTCTTGAACATGATTTAACCACTCCTCATAATTAGTTTAAATCTATAAAAAACAAAAAGCGCTTTTATCTTTTTAGTAGATAAAAGCGCTTGATGTATAAACACAGACTTCACCTAACTAAAAATGTAGGCAAAGGTCTTGCTAACAATTAAGATTGCCAACAAAGCCGGAAACATTCTGTTTCGTAGTGACGACTTTTGTTGTACAGCTACTCCCCTTTGGAGTATTAAGTTTGTTCAATGGTAACGTAAATCGATTGTATAAGTCAATTGATAACTAATGAATAATTATCTTTTAGAATCTTATTCTTACCGTTTATCTCAACCTAAAATCCTTCTAAAAAGCCACTCTTTTAGAGTGACTTACATTACACAAATAAAACCCTTAAACATTATTTTAGTGTTACACTTGAGAGTTGTGTAACTAACTTATCTAGATAATCCATATACTTTTTAAAACATTTAAGTACAAGTGCCATGACGTTACGATTTTCTACACCTCGTTAAAACCAAGTATACATAAAAATCACCTCAAATAGCTTAAATTCACATTGATAAGCACTATCTTATAGGAATTCATCGGATTGTAAGAACCACTTCATCTTTTGAAAAGTAATTTGCCCAAACCTGTTATCCTCTCTGCTTCTTTCTGTTTTTCAAGAAAGCAACAAGAAGAAGCAGAGGAGGAATAATTGCGTAGAGTGGAATATTCAGAACAACTGGTGCTATCTTTAGCCCTTCATGGAGATGTTCTTGAAAATTACTCGCAATTGTAACAGACAAAAATAGAATAATGAGACCCATTGGATACGCCAGTCGTGAAGGTGATTTAATCTTAAATAGGTTAGCCGTGCCTATGACGGCCGCATAGAACAACACGCTTACCTTAAAGAAACCACAGATTATCAAGGCTAGCATAAAAAACACATCAAGACGTTCTAAGAAATCAGCTACTTGAATGCTCTGTACTGTACTAAGAAGAGGGAACTGTGAACGTGCAGTCAGGTTAACGCCAAGTACACTAATATTAATGAGCATCGTAATAACCAAATTGATTCCACTTAATCCCGTTGCACATAACATGGTTACCTTTGCCTTTTCAGGGTTATTTAGGTAAGGTAAAATCATTGTAAACACAATGGCTTCTGCAAAAGGGAAATACATGGTTTGAGTAAATACAACTTTTAGGACGGGTAACATGCCCTCTTCAAGTACCGGTTGTAATTTCGTAACATCAATTAAACCAGAACTCACAATCAAAATAAAGCCAGTGACGGCAAGTACATACATAAAAATGAAAAAGAGCTCCCCTGATCTCGCTATGACCTCGATTCCTTTGCGGACCGTATAAATAATAACCAACATCAATAAGGCATTCGCGATGAATAAAGGCGTGTCCGGATAGGCAAAGGTTAGCAGCATTTCACCAAAATCACGTAGAACCCTTGCAGCATCATACATAAAGTAAAGGAGGTAGACAAAGGCAAGTACAGTTCCCATCACTTTACCTAGAATATTTTGCACATACTCCGTAGGCAAGAGATCTGGATAATACGAATAAAGCCTATAATAGACTAATAATAGAACAAAACTGCATCCCATTCCAAGTAGAATCGCAAGCCAAGCGTCCTGTTTGGCTCCCATAGCAAGAGGTACCAGTAAAGCACTTCCCAGTTCGAACAGAACCATTAAAATAAAGAGCTGACTGGCACTAATTTTTGCTTTCTCCATTTAACTGGCACCTCCTTTTCTTCACTTTTGATTCTCTTTTATCCCTGAAAGAAACGACTTATTTCGTAAGCCAGCTCGACGTACATAAGCTTCCACAGTAATATCTACGTTTAATTTTGGAAAGTACAAATTACTCCATTCTGGTTCTAGTTTTTTCCATTGATTTGACCTAGTACGGTGAACGACTTCGCCGAATCCAAAGATATCAGCTTTGTCTTTCTGCGCATGTTCAACGGCTTTTTGCAGCTCTTTTTTAATTTCTTTTCTCAATGCTTGTTCGATCTTTGTAATGACCTTTGGATTGGTTATATCTACAGGTACCTCCATTTCACCAATGTCTCCTTCAACACGCGCATGAACGGAAATATGAGGTTGACCATTCTTCACTTGGGCAGATACACTTGTTTTTTGACGTACGGTTTGATAGGCAATAGCTTCTTTTTTTCCATCCCAATCGATGTTGATATCTGTTCCTTGTATTTCATCTAGAATCCACACCGTTCCTCTTGCTGTGCCTCCATACAGCCAATCTATTAATTTTCCTTTTCTTAAAACGGCGAGTCCCGAAGCTCGAAGTGTTGCTGCAGGTGCACTTTCTTGAAGGTTATCCAGCTTTTGTGCTTTCTGTGGATTTCCAACCAGACGAAATCCTGATACGACGGCTTCTCCTCCAGGAGATTGGAGTCCATTCATTACGTCTTGAAGCGAAACTTTTACAGTCTCTCCCCATTTTCTTTGGGTGAATTCTAATGTTTTCATCACTTTATTCGCTGGAATCTTATCAACGGGTGTTAATGCTTTAACCAAATCTGCGGCAGTTGAATGATTCGCAATCACCATGGTTGAAGTATTCCGAAACTCAGGGTCACGGTCAAGAGCATCCATTAACGGGTTAACCCCATCTTCTCTTGCCATCCTCTCACCAATAACGATTAAGTTTGCATGGGCATAATACAGCCTCCGGGAAATCCTACTTGAAGCCCGTCTACTTGCTTCGACTATATTGTCTCCTGAAGCTGAATAGATCGTGACAGGTGGACTTTGCGCACCACCACCACCTTGTATGCCTCCTGCTACGTTCCCTGGATTAATAATTTGGAGCGTTAGATGATAGCTTCCACCTTTGGTTTTGTCGACACCCATTGCTGATACAAAGGCCAGGTCGGTTAACTCTTTTTTACTCCAACAACTGGAGAGCAAGACAGTAATCATCATCATCAATAAAAGAAAAGCCCCTTTACGTTTCATTCTTGTCACCTTCTTCGAGTTTTTTATATGGGTGCATGGAGAATAGATCCTTTAATATCGGGGTTTCAACTACTCTCTTTATAATGATGTTAAGATTCGTTCATAATGAATCCTATATATCTTTTACTAGATAAACTGTACAGGGATTTGTAGCAGCATGATGACGGTTCTTTATTATGTTTTGATTTTTAAAGGATAAAGGCACGGTTTCGACACCTTTTTATCTTTGGATATTTTAACCAGATGCTGATTTTTTATGTGAGAGTTAATAAAAATGCTTCTACGCCAAAGAAAAGAAGATAGTTGGGATAACATGATATGTAATAAATAAAAAAGCCCATCGACCTAAGTGGATGGGCTTTATCTTTCCTATATGAATTGTTAGACTAATTAGCGCGTTTTTTTACTTTTTTTCTCTACTCGAAATGCTTTTGAACTTAAATATAATTAGTTATAGATTAAAAATGTATCGTTCAAAAATACGTATACTTTTCCCTATTTGTAAAAGTATAGACTCACAAATAAAAAGCTCCTTATCATAGAAGAAATAGAGCCTTTTACCATGTTGTTTCCGACAATAGTGATTATGTTAACTGGATTGGTATACCATGTACAGACTAAAAACAGAAAAAACTACCTGCACGGTGACATAAGGTAGTTTTTTCTAGTCGTAAAATATAGATGTTCAGCTGATGCCCTATTGCATCTTGAGTAGTTTGTTCATAATAGAAGAAGGTATTCATAATTTGGACCACTTGTGCCTATAACGGAGAATATGTTGGCCAAAGTATATATTTAAAGTGGATTTTTTAACCAATGAGAATCTTTTCTTCTGCATACCGAATTTTAGCTTGTTTATTTGAACGAATCGCAAGCACAAAACCAATGGTAAGAGGACCCACTCTGCCAATAAACATCATAATCGTAATGAGAATTCGGCCGACAGGACTTAAGTCCCCTGTAAAGTTAGCACTTAATCCAACTGTTCCGGAAGCAGAGAACGTTTCAAACAAAAGGGTAGACATATCTACACCTTTTTCTGTAATTGTGAGTAGAAAGAAAATAATAGAAACAAAAATAATTCCAGAAGTAGCAATAGAAAAAGCTCTATAAACAAGCGATTTAGGAATTCGGCGTCGAAAAACATTAATCTCTTCTTTATTTGTCAATACTGACCATAAAGCAAACAATATTAAGACAAACGTAGTTATTTTAATTCCACCACCTGTTGAACCTGGAGCTGCTCCAATAAACATAAGACCCATCATATACACTTTTGAAGGTAATGTGAGCGCCCCGATATCCAAGGTATTAAAACCAGCAGTACGAGGAACTACTCCCTGAAAGTAAGCTGCCCACCATTTATCACCCATACTTAATTCACCCAAAGTATGAGGGTTATGATATTCTAGAGCATAAATAATTAGTGTGCTCACGACATTTAGTACAATCGTTGAAACTAATACAATTTTAGTGTGAAGAGAAAACTTCCTTATGTTTCGTTTCCGAAAAATATCTGCAATGACAAAAAATCCAGTTCCTCCTATTATGAAAAGTAACGTAATCATAATATTTACGGTTGGATCTCCTACCCATTTACTTAAATTATCTGGTTCCAACCCAAATCCTGCATTGTTAAAAGCCGATATAGAATGGAATATCCCATAATAAACAGCCTTTCCCCAGCTCATTTCTTGAGACCAACGAATAGCTAAGATAAGCGCTCCAATACCTTCCACAGCTAATGTAATTAGCACAACACGTTGGACTAATGCAATAACGCCTTGTAGCGAAAAAGCATTTAGAGATTCCTTAAGTATTAACCTTTGTTGTAAGCCAATTTTTTTACCTAGTACAATAAACATGAGTATACCAATAGTCATGAATCCCCAGCCACCAACTTGGATGAGCACAAGTAGAATGAGCTGTCCAAATAAAGTAAATGTAGTTCCGGTATCTACAACAGCCAGTCCTGTTACACATACAGCAGAAGTGGCTTCAAAGAGAGCATCAATAAAGCTTAAATGATGTCTATCGCTTGTAGCAACAGGAATCATTAATAAGCCGGTGCCGAGCAATATTAATCCTAAAAATCCTACGAACAAAATACTTGCAGGTTCCAGATGCTTCACTTTATTTTTTTTACGTGGCTTAGAAATTATCATATTACATTTCCCTTCAAAATGTTTTGAGTAAAGATTTATTATATATCATACCCATTTATTTCAGAAGATGGTCATTGTTTTTATTGCCCTCATTGCTTCTTAGAATACCTGTTATGTAAATTAATTTTATTTATCATATACAAATAAAAAAGGATCTCGAGAAGATCCTTTTTCGTTACATGATAATAGTTCCAACTGTTACAAAGGAAAGGCCAATTAATATGGTTAATCCTTTGATTAGACGCCATGGAGATTTACTTAATAATCTAAACAAAAATTCAAATTCAAAGTAACCACTTACTCCGATAGGACTCTGGTTTTTATAATCCCTTTTCTTCATCTTGAACAAGGAAGAATAGAGAATAAAAATCCCCCAAATAATAGCTAGTATCCCTATAAGCGTTCCCAATCTTTTCACCTCTAATTTCAAATAGTTAAATTAAGTCTTTGTGGGATTTTATTACAATTGAAGTATACTATGCTTGTTTTTAATTTTAAATGTTTATATACATTTATTGGCTTCATGTTTACTTTTATTCGTTCTAACAACATGAATTATGTTAAGTAAATCGTAAAGTATTTTATAAAAATTATTAATTATACTATTTACTCTTCGTGACGACAAATATCGTCTTCATGTATTGCAATATATGAAGCAAAATAAACATTCCAACAAACAAGGTGTAACGGCTAACGCTAAATCTAAAACGAGAGATATAATAAAGTAAAGAGTCTATGTATGTAGGAGGAATATTGATGATACACCAAAACAAAAGGCCGAACTTTAAGGTTTCACACGTTCTCCGGCTTATCTTAAATACAGCATTGATTTTACTAGCTGTTACTTTATCCGTTTTGCTTGGTAAGGAAATTTTCCATTTCATTCATTTTTCTATTTTTAATCGAGGAATTGAGACTCATTACAAAATTCTTGAAAGTATCTTAGTTTTCTTTTTGTACTTTGAATTTATTGCAATGATCGTAAAATATTTTCAAGAGAATTATCACTTTCCTCTACGCTACTTTCTCTATATTGGCATTACTGCATTGATACGTCTGGTTATTGTGGAGCATGATAACCCAGTTAATACACTTTTGCACACTTGCGCTATTCTTGTGTTAACTATCAGTTACGCTATTATAAAGTTTTCGTCGAAACAAAAGGAGAAACTATAATTATGCCTTGTTAAAAATAGGATATCTTTTCATTGTGCATTTTTGTGCAGAATAACAGCACGAAGGCTTCCAAGGAGGACTATACGCTATACATTCATATACATAAATTACTTCCGAAAAATCACATTATAGTAACTAGTTTTGTATAGAGTGTTCATCTGATTATTGGAAACCTTATTCAGCAATCTGTCCAGATTGTTTAGAAAGATTTTTTAATTTGAAGGTGTCACGAAAAGGTGACACCTTCATTATTTATACAGTTTTTATCATATTACTTAAAATATCATAAGCCAATGGGAAAGTAATGAAACCATCATCTTCTAGAAAATGTCCCCCCTTTTCAACAGGATAAAAGGACGTATCCAATTGTTTTGATAAGTTTTCACTTAATTGAAAAGGAACAATATAGTCATCCTTTGCAGCAATAACAGCACGTGAATTAGTTGCAGAAATTATTTTTTGGTAATCCACTTTTTCAACTGTAAAAGGATCTAGTGAAGGTAAAGATGATAATCGCTCAGCAAAGCCAGAAACAAGAATAAATCCTCCAAATCCTGGTAATGGATCTAACTGTTCTAGATAGTTCAATAGTGTAATAGATCCCAAGCTATGTGCTACAAAATAAGCGTTGTTATCTAAATTCTTTATTTTATTAGCCAATGTTTTCAACCATTCTTCCTTCTTGGGGTCAGACGAATTTGGCATGTGAAGAACCGAAACTTGATGATTATCTGCTATTAATTTTTCTTTTAACCACGGGAACCAATGATTAGATGGTGAAGCTCCGTATCCATGGATAATATATACTTGTTTTCCCATTGCTACTCTCCCTTTCTTTTTATAGATGTAAAAACAGTATATTACTAATCGAAACCTATATGGTAGGAGAAACACTTGAATGAGCAGTTAAAAAAATCTTTTAAACGAAGATCTTTTTCAGTGCCTATAATCGTGATTATGGTGCGACAAGAAGTCGCTTTCTTACAGTGTAGCTAACGCTACTCATCTAGACGCGAAGATGATCTCCATCCGAAACGGCATTCTTGGTAACGAGTCTGTCGGTTGCATGAGGAAATGTGGAAACAGAGGACAAATGCATGGTCCAGAATACTGCTAGGAGAAGATAGGTATGGTAAACGAAAGTGAAGGTTTGTAAGCTTCGTAAGGGTTAGCTCAAGATAATGCACAGCTTTGCTTGGGTCTTTGGCAAGAGGAAAAGTAGAATCATAATGCTGCTCTGATGCGTCCCGCATCTTGCCCGGAGTAAAGCAAATCTACTGCTTTCCATTCGCAGAGTAACACAACAAAATAACGGTAAGCGAACACCTGGTGTAGATGGCTATACGGCTTTAAAACCAAGCGAACGTATCAAACTTTATAAACAAATAGTTAAATGTAATGTCTTTCAACATCGTCCAAAGCCAGCAAAACGAACGTTTATCCCGAAGAAAAATGGAAAAATGAGACCTCTCGGTATCCCCACGATACGAGATCGAGTGTATCAAAACATAGTAAAAAACGTACTCGAACCACGATGGGAGGTCAAGTTTGAACCAACTTCTTACGGTTTTCGTCCTAAACGAAGCACACACGATGCTATAAGTAATCTTTTTAATAAGCTTAACACGAATAGTAAGAAAAAGTGGGTATTTGAGGGAGATTTTTTAGGATGCTTTGACCATCTTAATCATGATTGGATAGTAGAACAAACATCTATGTTTCCAGGAAACACTCTCATCAAAAGATGGCTTAAAATGGGATACATAGAGCAGGATATGCTTCGTACGACAACAGAAGGAACCCCTCAAGGGGGTATTGTGTCTCCCCTTCTAGCTAATATCGCCTTATGCGGTATGGAAGAAGAAATTGGTATTGTTTATAAAAAGATATACAAACCAAACGGAGGATACGCAATCGATCCAAAATGTAAGATAGGACGTGTTCTCTATGCCGATGACTTTGTCATCGTAACGGAAACGAAGGAAAAGGCTGAAAGCATGTATGAGAAACTAACTCCTTACTTACAAGAGCGAGGAATTACACTTAGTAAAGAGAAAACTAGAGTTACACATATTGAGAACGGGTTTGATTTTCTCGGTTTCTCGCTGCGTCAATACAAGACGGAACAAGGCAATAAGCTACTAATCAAACCTAGCAGAGACAGCATTAAAAAAGCAAAAAATAAGATAAAAGATACGTTCGCAGTAATGAGAGGACGACCAATAAAAGAACTAATACGTGTTTTAAATCCAATTATTGGTGGTTACGGACAGTATTAGAAACATGTCGTTTCTAAAAAGACGTTTGGATATATGGATAATTACTTATTCCTCAAAATAACAAAACACCTTAAACGACTACATCCAAAGAAGGCGTGGAAATGGATTATTAAACGTTATTTTAAGAACCCCAACCATGGAGGGAATGATAAATGGACTCTCACATGTCCACTTACTAACATTCAATTGTTAAAGATGTCCTGGATTAAGATAGAACGGCATGTCATGGTAGCCTATAAAAACAGCCCAGATGATCCGAGTCTAAGAGAGTATTGGGAAAAACGAGACCGTAAGGTCTTTAATAATGAAAATACATTGGATAGGATGAAACTCGCAAGAAAACAAGGATATCGTTGTGCATTGTGTAAGCAGACTCTACAAAATGGAGAGAAAGTTACAGTGCGAAACCTAGAGGTTTCTACAGGTGAATTTGCTAAATTAGTACATGTACCATGTATTAAATAAACAAGTTGTTCGGATAAAAAGAAGGCTTGAGCCGTATGACGGGAAATCTGTCACGTACGGTTCTTAGGGGGGCGGGCGCTCGTGAGAGTGCCTGCCTACCCGACTCACCTACCTTTGTATAGCTTATACACCTTAAAAACAGAAAAAACTACCTTATGGATGGAGGTAGTTTTTTCTGTTTCACGACTTTATTCCATGAGACCTTTTGGCATCCTGAGTAGTTTGCTCAAAATATTTGATTTTATTATTTTTCTTTTGCTATTTCTTTTCTGTTAGGAGCAAGTGGTGGTTGTTCTAACCATTTATTCTTCACCATAATATCAAACCATTTTTTTGTTACGATTAGATTTTTGAGAATGATGCCTTCATAAGTTGTTACAAGGTCTGTTCGCATAGCTGATGCTAGACCTGTTCCGTGATACACTTGTGCAGCTTGGAACAAGAAACCAATATGATACATCATTAATTTATCAGAAAATGGAGAGTCTCTTGAAGTTGTAACTTCTGTTTCCCACGACATAGGGACTGGTAAATTGTCGGTATGCATAATTTTTGAAAAAGCTTGTATTTGACCATCAGCCGTTTTTTCCGAGTCCTCTAAAAACTTTCTTACTTCTTTTGATTGAGTGACCTGACTAAATCCAATAGAAAGAGTTTTAGCCATAATACTTTTTTTAAGGTTAAAAGAGATACTTATAATTTCAGGTGCAGATAGACGTCTTCCTTTTCCAAAAAAACCATCCGTGAAGTCTTGGCTTGAAATAAATTCAGGGTTCTCAGTAGGGTAAAAATAAGGGTCTCTCTGAAAATTTCCTTTCTCAAGTAATAATTCAATTGTTTGATGATACATCCTTTTTGCATCATTATCACATGAATCGTAAAAATGCCGTAGGTCTTCTCTGACGGAAACACCTAATGAAGTTGTATGTCCTAACAAACCATACAAAGTCATGATATGCAAGTAATTCAAGCAAAATATATCCGTGAACAATTTCTCAGTACCCTTATTAAGATCAGACTCAGTAAATCCAATTGGAACTGGAAACCCTTCGTTCTCTATAAAAGCTACGATTTGTTTTTTTTGTTTTGCGAAGGTTTTTATAGCATCTTCAAAAGTGGCTTTTATTGACTCATCCTCAATAATAGAGAACATATATCGATTTACTACATCTGTCATTGTTCCGTTTACATACTCTCCCCATAGTGTTCCTATTTCGGAAGATGTGAGTTTTAATTTATCCATACCCATATGATCACCTCTTGAATAATATTTGCTGATTCATTAATAGATATGAATTCTTTCTTAATAAAAAGGTTTTTTAGCATGTCATTTCCGATAACTGTGATTATGTTAACTAAAGATGTATAGAGTATACATTAGTTGAATTTCAATATTATACTGTATAATTTTGAATTAAAATGTTATTCAGCTTCTTATTTGAACCAAAATAAAGCCGTTTTCCTAAAATAACTAGGAAAACGGCTTTATTCTTAATGATACAAACCTTCTGTTTTTTTTGAACAAGTTGCATCTTATTTTTTAAAGATTCTTGCCAAAGAAATCTGTTAATTTAGGTACAGCTTGACCTACATATTCTGGGATATCATACATAGCAATATGCGTTGCACCCTCAACTTCGAACAATTCCTTTGGTCCATTCGACAATGCGTAGAATTGGTCGCTGTAACCGCGTGTATCAGCTTCAGTCCCTACAATCAATAACATAGGTTGAGTCAGGTAGATGCTAATTTGGCTACTTGCCGAGAATGACATGATTTTGTCAACGCTTGTAAATTTGAATCGATTCGTAGAATTAGGATGCTGTGCTCTAGCTGTTCTATAGTAGTCATAAGCTTCACGCATAAGCACAGGTGTATTTTCATCAATTTCTTCCAGCGTATCAGGCGCCCAAGTTTGTAGATTCACTTCTGTTCCATTTGCTTCTGCAGTACGCTGCTTCGCAACTGCCTCAAGTGTTTGTAATTGTGTTTCAACGCTCGCTTCTCCTCGGAACATAGCACCGATATCCACTGCACTCACAGTCGCTACTGCTTTGATGCGGCGTTCAGTTGGAGCTGCAGCTACAACATAACCGCCACCCGCACAAATACCAAGTGCTCCAATCTTTTCTTGATCAACATACGCAAGAGTCGTCAAATAATCTACTGCACAACGCACATCTTCCACTCGGGCATACGGGTCTTCTAGAAAACGTGGTTTTCCCTCGCTCTCTCCCTGACAAGATGCGTCAAATGCTAACGCAACAAAACCATTGTCAGAAAGCTTTTGTGCATATATCCCTGCAGTCTGTTCTTTTACTCCTCCACCAGGATGTACAACAACAATCCCAGAATATTTTTTACTTTCGTCAAATCCTTCTGGTAAATAAAGGTTCCCTACCATATTTAAAATATTATTTTTAAACGTTACTGATTTTTTCATGTTTATTTCTCCTTTTCCCATAAATTTAACTCCTATTTCACAGCCTATATATTGAAGAAATTATTGCTTTTTTGACCACATTTATTTTGATTAAAGCCTAATTTGTTAGTAACTATAACGACAACCATGTCTTTTAAGTAATCTACATAGAAGGTACGTTAGTTAATCACTTCTTTTTGAAATTCCTATCCCTTCTTTCATTGAGATTTTCTGTTTTATTATGCTGTAGGTGTTAAATAACACGCGAAAGAAATAATGCACATTGATGTATTATTTCTTCTATGTATATAATATAAAAGGAAAACAGGATGTTTTCAAACGTCAATTTCGATGAATTCACGCATTAATGCACGAATGAATTTAAACTGTGTATTAATTTTTAAGAAAGTTTGGTGACGATGACCATGACTAAAATCGATAGAAGAATACTTAAATCTCAAGAAGCCATAAAAAACGCTTTTATGGAACTTATGTCAGAACAAGATTTTGATAAAATTACGGTAAAGGATATTTGCAATGGAGCGAATGTAGGAAATAGAACGTTCTATCTTCATTATCTAGATAAGTTTGATTTATTAGATAAAATAATTGAAGAACATATTCGTAAGCTTAGAAATTTGTGTGAATCAGTATCTGAACTAAGCTTTAAAGAAGCCAACGTTATTTGGTTCGAATACTTTGAAAGCCATTATTTATTCTTTTCGACGATGTTAACAGGGAAAGGAGCTTTTGCTTTTCGTAAACATTTCTTAGAATTCGTTATTGAAGAATTAAAGAATGACGTAGATATCACTGAAGGTAAAAATCAAGGCTTCAGTGAAACCATGATTCTTACCTTCTTTGGATCAGCTATCGTAGGAGTAGTGGAAACCTATTTCATGAAAGGAATGCCTGATCCACCTGAAGTTGTAGCAGAACAACTGGGGACGTTATTAGATAGAAATCTGTAGTTATAAGAGCTTCTATATATTACAAAAGGTGATTAACATAGAAGGAAAACAGCAGCAACACATAGACTTTTTTTGTTGCTGTGTATGAACAATTGGTTAAGATAATTAAAACGGTAAATGCCAAAAAATCCTTATGTATTAATATAAGGATTTTTTGTGCCGATAAAGCACATTATGTTAACTAAATTTGTATATCATATACACTTAAAAACAGCGAATAAACTACCATCGGGGAGGAGGTAGTTTTTTCTGCTAGTTGTTTGAGTAATGCAAATAGAATAAGAATTAGGTTGATGCCTAACTAAACCAGAGACGATCTTTTTAAGCTAAGACACGGCTTCTTGTTGAAGAGGGTCAGAAAGCAAGCTATACGCTTCTATTTTCTTCTTATATTGCTTAACTACGTCTACACGGTCTTTATAACTATAAACAGACAATTTAACATTGTTTTTCCCTCTTTTAGTATCAATAACATAAGGGGTTTTAGCATTTTCAGGATGTAAAAAGTATTGTTCATTACCTGAATGCACATAATATTTCTCTAGAAAAGTTGCTTTATTAAAATTAGCAATAAAATTCTCTTTCTCTTCACCCTCTAATATTTTCCCAGCCTTTGTAATACTTACATGAGAGGGGTCAAGTTTAGAGTGGAGTTCGAATTTTCCGAGAAACCACTTAACTACTGGGGTTGGCATAGTTGTTATTAATAATTTTAGAGCACTTGCAACAATTATTGAAAGTACTACAATCCATGTCATCTTCATTCATCTCCGTTAATTACATTCTAAATATTATTACATGACTGGAGTTAGTATAGTTTCATGGACACCATTTAATTAAGTCCTTACAATGACTTTTGAGAGGATGTGTCCGAAATGGAACGTAAACGTGCAGGCAAAACATATAATGATGAGTTTAAGAAAACGATTGTGGATTTATATCATGCAGGAAACTCGGTTAAAGATTTAAGCAGCGAATATGGCGTATCAGAAGTAACAATCTATAAATGGGTGAAGGCCTTTACACCTATCAACTCAGAGGAAGGCTCTCTAACACCCAAAGAATTAGCTGACATTCAGAAGGAAAACCTTCGGTTAAAACAAGAACTAGACATTCTAAAAAAGGCTATGGCCATATTCGCGAAAAAGTGACAGAAGCAGAGCTCAACCATTTTATCGAGAAATATAAAGGGCAATACAGCGTTCAGAAAATGTGCGAAGTGTTAACGATTCCAAGAAGTAGCTACTACCACTCGTTCAAGAAGACGGTATCAAACCGCCAACAGGAAAACCAGAAGCTGACGAAAGAAATCCAACGAATTCATGTGAAAAGTAGAGCGCGTTATGGTGCCCCAAAAATTCATCAGACCTTAGTAAATAACGGGTGTTACCTAAGCCTAAAACGCGTTCAACGCTTAATGAAAAAAGCAGGAATTCGTTCGATCACAAAGAAAAAATACCGTCCTTATCCGTCAAAAGAAAAGGTTATACAGCTAGATAATCTGTTAAAACGAGATTTCTCTACACAGACCATTAACGAGAAATGGGTGGCAGATATTACGTATATCCCTACAGTAAGAGACGGTTGGTGCTATTTGGCATCTGTATTAGATTTGCATTCTAAAAAAATCGTTGGCTATTCTTTTTCCCGTTCCATGACATCCGAACTGGTTATAGAAGCACTTAGGAACGCTTACACTGCTCAAAAGCCCGAAAAGGGCTTACTTCTTCATACGGATCTTGGCTCACAATACACCAGTAGTGAGTTTACTCAGCATGTCCACGAATACGAGATGAAGCAGTCTTTCAGCCAGAAAGGCTGCCCTTATGATAATGCCTGCATAGAGTCATTTCATGCCATATTAAAGAAAGAAGAAGTGTATCATACGCAATACACAGACTATTCAGCTGCAAAATTAGCCATATTTCAGTTTATAGAAGGATGGTATAACCGAAACAGAATCCATAGTAGCCTCGGCTATCAAACCCCTCAAGCAATTGAGGATCAAATGAGAAAAATAGCTTAAGACTTAACTTTTTTGTGTCCAAATTATTGACTCAAATCCATGACTTATTTTCTAGTAAGTTTCTCATTTAGCTTTATAAACTCTATAGAACCTAAAAAGGGTAACGTTAATATTATTTGAGAGCTCGATGCTCTTTTAAAACGTGTATGAACTTTAAGTTAAGGTCTTCAGCACCTTGTACAGGAAGACCGGCTTCTATATTTTTTTTAGTATATAGTACATTCTCTTCTGTAATGATTTCACCAGGGATAAAAATCGGTATACCTGGTGGATAAACCATCACAAATTCAGCAATAATTCTTCCAATTGATTCTTCGAAGGGAACCACTTCTGTTTCCGCATAGAAAGCATCCCTAGGTGTTAAAGCAAGTAATGGAATTTCTGGCAATAGAACATCAGTATTTATATCGGTATCTGATTGATGCTTAAACTCTCTCGACAGTTCTTTTAAGGCATGGACAAGTCTTAAGACATCCTCTTCCTTATCACCCGGTGTGATAATGCAAAGAATGTTATAAAGATCAGACAGTTCCACTTCAATATTAAACTTCTCACGAAGCCATTTCTCTACAGCATACCCTGTAACACCCAATTCTTTCACTGAAATAACAAGCTTTGTTGGATCTATGGCAAAGGTTGCAGATGTACCTAAAATTTCACTTCCTGCGCAATAAAGGTGCTCAATTCTATTAATTTGATTACGGGTTTTTTCTGCCATACGAATAGTATCTTCTAGTAATGCTTGTCCTTCTGTTGCTAAAGATTTTCTTGCTGTATCCAGTGAAGCAAGTAATATATAAGAAGTAGAAGTTGTTGTCAACATACTTAAAATAGCTTGTATACGTTTTGTCGAAACAAGTGTCCCCTGTATATTTAATATAGAACTTTGTGCCATTGACCCTCCTAGCTTATGCACGCTGGTAGCTGCCATATCAGCCCCTGCTTGCATTGCAGAAAGAGGCAATGCATTATGAAAATGAATATGCACACCATGCGCTTCGTCTACAAGTACAGGAATATTATAGGAATGAGTAATTTCTACAATCTTTCTCAAATCCCCTGCGATTCCAAAGTACGTAGGATTAATAACAAGTACAGCTTTTGCATCTGGATGTCGTTTTAATGCTTTTTCAATAGATTCAGGCGGGACCCCATGTGAAATACCAAGGTCAGGATCTACCTGAGGGTAAATAAATATAGGTGTAGCACCTGAAAGTACAATTCCACTCATAATGGATTTGTGTACGTTACGAGGCACAATAATTTTATCGCCAGGCCCACATACAGACATAATCATTGCCATAATCACACCACTTGTACCTTGGATAGAAAAGAATGTATGATCTGCACCGAACGCTTCAGCCGCCAAATCTTGTGCCTGTTTAATAATTCCCCTTGGCTGATGTAAGTCATCCAACGGAGCAATATTAATTAAATCGATAGAAAGTGCATTTTCACCAATAAATTCCTTGAATTCAGGATCCATTCCATTTCCTTTTTTATGACCTGGAATATGGAATTGGATTGGATTTTTGTTTGCATGTTCTAGTAGTGCTGTAAATAATGGAGTTTGAAATTGAGAATACAATCTTTAATACACCTCTTAGTTTATCTAATGTTGTTTTTAATTATATGTGCAATAGACGTGTAATTTTTTCTTTAGAAAGTGTTTGTCCCACAAAAAAAGAACCAAATTCACCGTAACGGGCACTTACTTCATCAAACCGCATTTCATATATTAGTTTTTTGAACTGAAGAACGTCATCAGCAAATAACGCTACTCCCCATTCAAAATCATCTAAACCAACCGAACCTAAAATAATTTGTTTGACTTTTCCAGCATAACTTCGCCCAATCATACTATGACTTCGCATCATCTGATTACGTTCTTCTATCGGTAGTACATACCAATTATCGTTCTCTTGACGACGTTTATTCATGGGGTAGAAGCATATATATTTTGTGTCAGGTAAGATAGGATATAACCGTGCCTGAATCTTAGGATTCTCGTATGGATTTTCACCTTTAGCTAAATAATTACTTAGCTCTACTACAGATACATAAGAAGTAGCTGGTACCATATACCTAGCTAATTTAGTCTTATTCAAAGAATTTTCAATATCATTAAGTTCTTCCATATTTGATCGAAGGAACATCAACATGATATCTGCTTTATGGCCAGTAACCTGGAATACACCAAAGCTGCCTTCTTTTTTATCTTCAGTGATATGCCATGTTTCTCTCATCTTTATAAATTCATCAAGAGCAACTTGTCGTTCGTCACTAGATAGTAATTTCCACGTTTTCCAATTGAATTTATAAAAAACTTGCAGACAATACCAGCCATCTAAAGTTTGAACTGACTGATTCATAGTTGTCTCACTCCTTAGCTAAATCTTCAGCGCCTTTATATATTAGATTAAATAGCTCCTCTATTTCGTGTTCTTCTACACAAGAGAAAGCAACTCTTAAATCTGTGGAACTTATCGCAACGGTGCCTACCCCATATTGATTTAATAAGTGTACCCTAAGCTTTTCTGCGTTTATCTTTTTAAGTTGTAAACACATGAAATAACCGGAATTAAACGGATAATATGACCAGTATTTATCATATTTTTCACCATTCAATACTTCTTTTACTTTTTTCGCCCGTTCCTTCATTAGCTGAAACTTTTGATGTTTCTCTTGTTCAAATTCCTGTGATTGTAAAGATCGTAAGATGACAGTCTGGGATAAATGGGAACTGCTTGAAATAGTTCCACGTATAAGGCCGGTTGTTTTTTGTTCTAATGCATCTAGAATGACAGGGCTAGAAGACCCATAGGTAATGAATCCAACTCTTAGTCCCCAAACATAGTTTTCTTTTGTTGCTCCGTCTACCTTAATAGGTAAAATATTTTGGTGTAGACTAGCTAATTGGCCAAATAAAGATTCTTTAATAGAGTCTTCATAAAACAATCCAAAGTAGGCATCATCTAAAATAGCAACAATACTAATCCCTGCTTCAGCTGCTTCATTTAGAACAGCAATGATTTCTTCAACTTCCTTGGCACCTGGTGTATAACCTGTAGGGTTGTTAGGGAAATTTAAAAGTACAATAGCTTTACCTTTCGATTTTTGATTTAATAAGATTTCTTTAAAAGATGAAGTATTGAATCGTCTCTCCTTATTAAACAGTTGATAAGTTAATAAATTCGCCCCTCTTCGAACATGAAAGATTGACTGATAGTTCCCCCAGTATTTATCCGGAACGATTACAGAATCCTCTGGATTTGCAAATAGGTCTGCTGCAATACTAAGTCCATGAGTTAAGGCACTTGTAACGATTGGGAGTCCAAAATTTTTATCGTGTAAGGATGGGTTGTCTATTAGTAATTTTTCATTCCATAACTCTCTCAATAATTGTTTTCCAGCTGGAGGAGCATATGGATAGATATCTTCAGGAGCATATCCTATAAAATGATCTTGTATATGTTGAAAATGCATAGGTTCATGTTCTTCAGTTGCAATCCCAATTGTGGCATTAAATCGATAAGCTCGCTTGCTTGCTTCAGAACTTTGACTCAAAATACCTTTCTGGTTATATAAGTTTTTACCTAAGTCTGACAGCATGTCATAAATAAAAGGATTTTCACTTTTTATTACGTTGTTTAGGTTTTTAGCAATATCGTGCATGAAAACTTCCCCCTTACAAATAAAATTATTGTTAACACGTCTCTTGTAAAACAGAAGCCATTGCTTTAAGTAAAGTATCATTTTCTTTTGGCTTACCTACTGAAATTCTGATATATTCCTCCAGTCCCCATGTGTCTCCGTACCGAACGATAATTCCTTTAGAAAGAAGTTCTTCATAAACGTCTTTTGCTTTTGGTCCAACCCTAACAAGTACGAAATTACTCATGCTCTCTGTATAAGATAATCCAAGTTTAGAAAAGCCTTCATACAATTGTAAGCGCCCTAGTGTGTTGGCTCCTTGAGAGGCTTCAACATGCTTATCGTCATTTATGGCTGCTGTGGCTGCTGCTTGAGCTAAAGTATTAACGTTGAATGGTTCTTTTACTTTTAGAATATTTTGGACAATAGCTTCTGGCGCAAGTCCAAAACCAATTCGAACGCCTGCAAGACCATATATCTTAGAAAAAGTTTGTAACACAATAATTGGATAGCCTAATTTAACATATTCAATTCCATCTGTGTAATCATCAGCTGTCGCGTAGTGACTATATGCTCCATCAAATACAACTAGTACGTGCTTTGGTAAAGAATCTAGCAATATATGTAAATGCTTCTTTGATAAGTAAGTACCTGTTGGATTATTCGGAGAACAAAGGTAAACAATTTTTGTTCGCTGAGTCACAGCTGAAAGGATGGATTCAACATTATATTGGTAGTGCTCTACCAAAGGGACACCCACAACTTTAGCTCCCATTAAGTAGGCACCGAAGTCATACTCACTGAAAGAAGGAGAAGGAACAATGATTTCATCGTCTAAGTTCAAGAACGTTTCAGAAATCAAAGTAATTAATTCGTCAGCTCCATTTGTCACAATGATTTGCTCTGGTAATAGATTAGAACGAATAGCAATTTTCCTCTTAAGATCTGTAGCATTCGCGTCTGGGTAACGGTTAATTCCTGTTAGGCTTACTAAAATAGCTTCAAGTGCTTTAGGAGACGGTCCTAAAGGATTTTCATTAGAGGCTACTTTAATTACTTGGTCTAGCCCTAACTCTTCTTGTACTTCCCAAACAGGTTTGCCTGGCGAATATGGCTGAATGTGTTCTAATACTTTACGTGCTTGTATAGTTTGATGAATGGACATTTTTAAGGCTCCTTCTAGAAAATTTACTCATTTTAAATTCATAAATAGGTGACAATTCACTTCGTTTTTGAATAAAATTATCTTTAAACTAATTTTATTGTGAAGTAATTCACATGATTTTGAAAGATATACTTTGGAACATACTTAACATAAGTTTGAGCGCAAGTTAAATAAAGCTCTCGCTAGAGTTATATAAGCTAAATAAGCAGGCTTTACTATCCCTCGATATAATCTATAGTTACCTTTATTTCAATTCAGTTAGACTCCTGTAAATTACTTTGGGAAGGAGCGATAGTAAATAAACATTTATGGCCTTTCTTTTTATAATAAAGAATATAAAAGAAAAAGAACCATCCAATTATGAGTTAATTTAACCAACCACTTTTTCAAAATCTCTTTTCAAAATTAACATTTTTGAGAAAAAAAATGACTCATGAATTTATCATGAATCATTTTGGCCTTTATATAATTTCTACGTGGCATATTTATTGGCTTGATTAATACTTTACATAAAAATATTATTGAATCAAGCCAGTGTTCATCTAAAAAGTAACATGCTTAAGAAAATTTATGTGTTAGTTACGCTTTTTAAAGCATCTTCAAACCTAAGAATACCTTCTCTAATTGATTCAACTTTTTCTCGTCCAAAAGTGAAGCGTACATATCCCTTTTGGGAACCAAAAATAGTCCCTGGAACAAAAGCTATGCCTTTCTTTAGCGATTCTTCGAGCAGACGCCCTTCATGGATAGGCTTATTTATTTTACACCACATATGAATCCCACCATTTGGCATATAAAATTCCATTTCATCACTTAAAAGTTCATGAAGACTATTAGCTAGTTCATCTCTTTGAAGTTTAAGGTTTTTTCTAATAGTAAGAATATGCTCGGAAAAATATGATGAACTTAAAAATTGGTTTGCAACCCATTGTGGAAAAACACTGTGTCCAAAATCAACTTGTTGCTTAGCATCAGCGAGTCTTTGAATCACTGACTGAGGACCTATAATCCAACCAATTCTTAGCCCTGAGGCAACAATTTTGGATAAAGAACTAATATAAAGAACATTTCCATTAGAGTCCATTGACTTCAATGTTTGATTCACTTCTCCATCAAAAGTGGTTAACGTATAAGGATCATCCTCAACAATAGGAATACCTAATTCAGATGACAGTTCTAATATTTTTTTACGACGAGGTGTAGAAAGAACCGTCCCTGTTGGGTTTTGATAATCAGGATTTAAGAAAATCATTCGAATGCGATGCTTTTTATGCAATGATATAAGATCATTAGGATTCACCCCGTCCTTATCTACAGGTAATAAAAAAGTTCGAAGCCCTGCGGATTGAAAAATAGGAAGAGAAAAGCAATAAGACGGATCCTCAATTGCCACAGCATCCCCTGGCTTTAATAAGCACTGAACAATAAGGTGAAGTGCTTGTTGTGCACCCGAAGTAATAAGAATAGAAGAAGAATTTGTATCTATATTTTTATACTGTTTTACATGTTGAGAAATCGTTTCCCTTAAAAGTTCATTCCCCTGAGGATGATCATATCCTAAATTCTCCATGAATGGTTGTCGAGAAAGAATTTCACGAAATTGAATAGTTGGAAATAGATGAGGTGCTAACTCACCACTTGCCAAATTAATAAAATTATCTTTTTGTGTTTCTGTACGAATTTTTTGAACCAATGGGAGATTAGGTAAAAATGAACCATCTTCTACATATCTTCCCCAATTTGGAATTCGTTTGTGAGAAATTCCCCAAATGTTTGTACTTATACGTGTTCCACTACCTTTTTTTCGCTCAACAATGCCTAAAGAGTGTAAGTATTCATACGCTGATATAATAGTACTTCTATTTACTCCTAATTCACTCGCAAGTGCTCGCTCTGATGGTAACGTACTATCCGGAGAGAAGATTCCTGTAGCAATTCCATGTTCTATATAATGAGCAATTTGTTTATAAATAGGTTTTTTATCTGAACGATCTGGTTTCCAATCCATTTTTACTTCATCCTTACTCTTAGTTCTCCAGTAAATCCCTACTGTATAATAATTAGTTTGCATAAAACCGAGACAGTTCTATAATCATAGCACCCATTCTTTCCTTTTCTGGAACAATTATTCTTTGAATCTCTTCTTCCTTTAATGCCTCAGCTGTTACTTTCCCCACTGCAACAGCTACAACTTGTTCTTTAAATACTTGCCGAATTTCTTGGTAATAATCATGTTCTTTAGCAAAATCAAAAAGAGATCGAACTTGAATAGCTGTGGTAAAGCAAACTGCATCTATTTCGTTGTTCATTAATTCATTACATAGTTTTTTTACAATTTCTGAATTAGGAGCAATATGTTGATACGGTAAAACTTTAAATACATGTGCTCCCCTATCTTCAAGAAACTTAATTAACCTAGGCGCCTTCTCACCGTGAAGTTGTACCATGACTTTTTTTCCTTTAAAATCGAACTCCTCTAAAGAGAGTAGTAAGCTTTGAGTAGTACCATCCCCATCTGTTGCAACTGGATTAATGTCCATTTTTTTTAGGGTAGATAATGTTTTGTAGCCCCTCGTTGCTACATTAGCATGACGAATCATTCTAAGAAACTCAGTTTGAATACCCAACTCTTCAGTTGTAGTTAAAAGTGTCTCAACTCCAATTCCTGTCGTGAAAATGGCCCAATCTACTCCGGCACTTATAACCTGTTGTAAACCTACTTCTAATTCCTTTTTTGCTAAAAATACAGTTCCTTGAAGAGATCTTATAATAGGCGTTCCACCTTGCTTTTCAATTAACATACTTATTTCTTCTGTTTTACGTGAAGCTCCAATAACTACGCGCTTAGCTGATAATTTCTTTGTCACCTGTTTTTCCTCATCTCATTTCAAATTCTCTGTCTTTAATATTTACTTTATACTGTCTTATTCTCTAAAATAATTTAGCCTTTTATTTTTATATTAAAGACTTTATAAGAAAAAGAACCATCCAATTTTACTTTTAATAAGCCATCCACTTAATATATAAGATTAAGTTAGTAATTTCACAAATATACCAAATCCCTCTTAAATAAGGTGAAATTACAAAGAAGAGACAGGAATAGAATCCTGTCTCTCCTTTATTTTACATATGAAAATTAGTACCATCTGTAGTTGCTTTGACAATGCCTGCACGAATAACGAAGTCCCCAAAGTGCTCTCCCTCATTACGCTCCTTTGCGTAATAAGAAAGAAGTGAACGTAATTCGTTTAAAATCTCTTTTTCCCCAATATTTTCACGATAGATTTTACTTAGACGACTACCGTCAAAGGCAGCACCGAGATACATATTGTATTTGCCTGGTGCTTTACCGATAAACCCTATTTCCCCTAATGCATGACGGGCACATCCATTCGGACACCCAGTCATACGAATAGTAATTTCTTCATTTCGCAAGCCATTTTCATCAACAATAACCTCGATTTTATCGAGAAGAGTTGGTAAATAGCGTTCGGCTTCTGCCATTGCTAAACCACAGGTTGGGAGTGCTACGCATGCTAAGGAACTACGACGAAGTGCTGAGAAATACTTACCGTCTGTTAAACCATATTGTTCAATCAACTCGTTAATTTCTTTCTTGTTTGATACATTAGCAATGACTAGGTTTTGATTAGCAGTTAAACGGAAATCCCCGGTATGAACCTTAGCAATTTCCCGCAAACCGGTCATTAGTTTATAGTCTTCAAAATCCCCAATACGACCACCCTCAACAAACAGAGTGAAATTCCATTTTTCTTGTATACCTTTTGTCCATCCATAACGATCACCGTTACTATCAAATTTATACGGCCTTACCTTATCTAATGACCAGCCAAGGCGATTTTCTAACTCATTCTTAACGGTTTCTAATCCCAGGCGGTCAACTGTATATTTGAATCGGGCATTTTTTCGTTCAGAACGATTACCATAGTCACGCTGAATTGTAATGACTTTCTCTGCTACATCATAGATTTGTTCTGGCTTACAAAAACCTATTAATTTTGCAAGTTGAGGGTATGTTTCAGTGTCACCATGGGACATTCCCATACCACCACCAATAGCTATATTAAAACCTACTAGTTTCTCGTTTTCAACAATGGCAATAAGTCCAATATCTTGTGAGAAAACATCAATATCATTAGACGGTGGAACCGCAATACCAATCTTAAATTTTCTCGGTAAATAAAGTGGACCATACATTGGTTCTACTTCTTCTAACTCAGGTGTACCAGAAACTCTTTCCTCATCAAGCCAAATCTCATGGTACGCTTTAGTACGAGGTAGTAACTTATCACTTAATTGTTTAGCCCATTCATAACCTTCAGCATGAATTTCAGATTGATAAGGATTTGGATTACACATTACATTTCTATTTACATCACCACAGGCTGCAATAGTATCCATAAGAACTGAATCAATTTCTTGAATCGTTTTTTTCATATTCCATTTTAGAATCCCATGCATTTGAAATGCTTGGCGTGTTGATAATTTTAAGGTTCCATTGCCATACTTTTGTGCAAGTTCATCTAAGACCAGCCACTGTTTTGGTGTCGCCACGCCGCCTGGTCTTCGGACACGTATCATAAATTGATATGCCGGTTCAAGTTTCTGTTTTTGACGTTCATTGCATAAATCTCTGTCATCCTGTAGATAGCTTCCATGGAATTTCATCAAACGATTGTCATCATCTGAAATCCCTGCGCTAAGTGGTTCTAGCATTGATTGTGCTAGAGAGCCACGCAAATAGTTACTCTCTCTTTTGATACGTTCTACATCACTTGGTGGGCCATTTGGCGCTTTTAATATTTGATTCACCATATTGAAAACTCCCTTCCATTTAAGTAGCCTGTCAATCACGTAGTGACGTTTTCTTTGTTTAGTTTCAATATACCCCTCTCTTTAAATAATAAAAGAAAAGGAATAAAATGGACCATCCAATAAGGAGATGTTTTTACCAACCACTTAAAATGAAGTTCTAAAATTAGTGAACTCCTTACAGGGAAATTAACTGATTAAATTTTTAGCTTTGGTTCAAGTATCGTTGACAAAGACAGAAAACCTGCATGGTCTATTCAGCTCAAAACAACCGATATATAAATTCAACTTTGTTTTGGCCATCCCTCCCTTTGTTGTTAGTGAGAAAAGTTGTCTGAAAGATAAATTTTAATTCTGAAAAAAATAAAAATAAGGGATGTAAGAATGTTGACTTAACACCATTCTTACATCCCTATTTTTGTTATTTTACTAATTTAGATTTGATCTGTACTTCTTTTTCTGTATCAGGATAAATTAGAGAGAATACAATGCCAACAATTAAGCAAATAAAGAATGTTGCAGCTTTTGCAGATACCATTGCTTCAAGTGGTGAAAGTGACCAACCAATTGCACTAACAAATCCTATAATAATCGTTGCGATAACACCAACACCTGAAACACGCTTCCAGAAGAAAATTAATAAGATAATAACTGAAAACGTATTTCCAATACCCGCCCATGCAAAGGATACAAGACTATAAATAACAGAGCCGGATTTAAGCGAAATAATGACACCAACGATACCACTAATAACGGCTACAAGGCGTGAAAGGTGAACTAATTTTCTACTTGAGATATTCCAACGTAGTGTTTTGTGAATTATATCCTCACTAATGGAAGTAGTAATAACTAATAATTGTGATGAGGCAGTAGACATAATTGCAGCTAAAATGCCCGCAACGATTATCCCTGCAATCCATGGTGGTAAAATTTCGAATACCATGTGAGGTAAAATCATCTCTGGATCATCAATTGTTCCTTGTTTGTATAAAGTTGAAGCAAAAATTGCAGATAAAAAGGCACCAATGTAGACAATCAGCGTCCAGATAATCGCCATGTTTCGACCTGTAACACGTTCTTTTTCAGTGGTAATTGCCATAAAACGAGAGCTTAATTGAGGCTGACCACCTAACCAGCCAAAGAACCATGAGAGATTTGTAAATAGCATAGCTCCTAAGGCAACTCCGTTTAAGCCACCAACCCAGCTATCTGCACCATGTCCCATATTAGCAAGCTCAGTTGAAATACTTAATCCTTGATTTTTAATCTCCATGAAAGCTGCAATTGGCACGATAATGAATGAAGCAAGCATTAAAAAGCTTTGAATAGTATCTGTCCATACGACAGACATAAATCCACCCATGCAAGAGTATGCAATAATAATTGCAGCAATAATAATTGTTCCCCATGTGATATTAAAACCAGAAAACGAATAAATGGTTTTTCCCATACCTGAAAATTGGGCAGCTAAATAACAAACAAAGAATAATACCAAAACACCAGAAGCTAACCAACGAATAATATCTGCATGTTTAGGGAATTTAACAGCAATATAGTCTGTCAAACTATTCACCTTATATTTTTGCTGTTCTGTCATAAAACGTTTTGATAAAAATAACCATGAAGCAATAACTCCTAAAAACATTCCAGATAAAATCCAAATACCCGATAAACCAGCTACATAAATAAATCCAATTGCTCCTAAAAACATATAAGCTGATTCTCCGGTAGCACGCTCAGAAAATGCAAGCGCCCAGCCAGGAAGCTTGTTTCCTCCTAGAAAATAATCACTGTGCGACAAATCCTTCTTGCTAAAATAAATACCTATTGCAAGCATAGCAATTAAGTATATAGCAATCTCAATATATACAACAGTTTGCATAACATTTTTCCTCCATATAATCAAAATAAACAATACCAATTGGTTTTGTCAGATATTATGTCGGAAATTTTTATTTGTCAATAGTTATTTTACAAATGTGAAGCGAAATATTTAGCCATTTCTACAAATTTTAAAGCACCTGGAGAAAGGTGAATATTACGTTTGTGAGCAATTCCAACGCGTCTAACATATGATTCATAAAATTTTTTTTGAACGAGGTTATTAGGTGCATGAATCAACAAAGAAGTCGGCATAATCGAAATACCTAAGTTTTCATTTACCATCGTCAAAATTACCTGATCAACAGATAATTCATAAACAATATTGGGAAAAATCTTACTTTGAGATAAAATACGTGAAACATCACGATCGATTGTACGTTTTGGCATAATCCATCGTTCATCTTTTAATTGTTCTAGGTAAAGTTTATCCTCACTTGCTAACCTATGTTCTTTTGCCATAATACAAACGAGTTCATCACTAAAAACAGAATCAAATACAAGATTTTTTAAAGATGGGTCTACTAAGAAACCAACATCCACAACTCCATTATTTATCCACTCCTCGATTTGATCATAATCTCCCTCCATCAATCGGATATTTAAGTTAGGATAGTGTTGTTCAAAATAAGCTAATATTTTAGGTAATAAAACAAGGGATACACTTGGAAGGGTACCAACGATAAGGAGCCTCCGATGAGATTCTTTAAATTAGACACTGTGTTCTCTAGATGCTGTTGTTCTTGTAAGATTTTTGAGATATGTTCATAAACTATTTTACCTTCATTCGTCAAAACGATATTATTTCGATTGCGGACAATAAGAGACAGATCTAATTCTGCTTCTAAATTACTAATAGCATGACTAATAGAGGACTGTGTGAGATTCAGCTTTAAACCAGTTTCTGTAAAATTACCTGTATCAATAAGTGTATGAAATGCAATATATTGAGCTAATGTAGCCATAATAAACTCCTTGTATTAATTTTTTTCATATTACTTTGCAAAAATATTCATTCGATTTATTTTAGTCTACCCTCTATAATAAAATAAAATCCAAGTAAATCAATACGAATTTTAGGAGAGATAGAGACTATGGCAGAAGAAAAATTAATGATGAAGGCCTTATCTATGGATATTATTACAGCCAAAATGTTCACTGAACTGCATCTCTCTATTACAGAGGAATATGGTGAACATGGGCGTGAATTAGTTCAAAAAGGATTAGAGGTTTTTGGTTTAAAAGATGCTGAGATAATGGCGAAAAAGGCAACGGCAGAAGGTGAAAACCATACTTTCTTTGAATATTTACCACAAATCGTTGAAGGAGAAGAGAAATTTGCTGATTTGACAACATACGCACGTTTTTCAAAAATGTTTGCACAAATTGCAAAACAAGTTGTTGATGAATACGGTGAGCAAGGCGAACAGGTAATTATGCGAGCAGTAGAACGCTTTGGCAAGAAACGTGGTGAAGGTATTGCACAACGTGCGCGTACAAACGGTTTAGAAAATTCTGTTGAAAATTATCTAACGAACTATGATATGGGACGTAGTGATTTATTTGAAATTGATACAACTTACAAAAAGAATGAAGTTGAACAAACATTTACCCAATGTCCATTTGGTCAACAATGGGCGGATGATAATATGGGTAAATACGGTATTCTTTATTGTAAAGTAATCGATCCTTCCATTGCAAAAGGATACAATAAAAATTTTGAAGTTGTACATGATAAATTCGTATTACGTGAGGGTCAATGTCATTTCCAATTTCAAATGAAAGAGTGAGTATAATGATTAATGTAAACCGACTGCTACAGCGTCTTCATGATTTAAGTCAAATCGGGCGGAATAAAGTAACAGGTGGGATAAATCGTTTTTCCTTTACATCTGAAGAACAAGAGGCTATCGAGCTAGTAACATCGTATATGAAAGAAGCTGGAATGACTGTCAACGTTGATGGAGTCGGGAATATTATTGGAACATACGGTGAAGAAAGTGAAACGATTATGCTAGGCTCTCATATTGATACAGTACCGGATGGCGGAAAATATGATGGTGCTTTAGGTGTTCTTGCAGCAATCGAAATCGTACAAACGATTTATGAACAACAATTGCCACTTTCAAAGAAAATTGAAGTTGTAGCGTTTAAAGATGAAGAAGGGACTCGTTTTGGTTTTGGTTTAATCGGTAGTCGTGCGATGGCTGGTCTTCTAACATATGAGGAATTACAGAAAAGAGATGCATCGGATATTTCTATTCAAGAAGCGATGAAACAATTCAAATTGTCACCTCTTCCTTTAGAAAAGGTTAAACGTAATGACATTCAAGCATACTTAGAAATGCATATTGAACAAGGTAAAGTACTAGAAAATGAAGAATTACCAGTAGGTGTAGTGGTAGGTATTGCAGCGCCATTATGGCTAGAAGTAACGGTTACAGGCGTGAGTGAGCATGCAGGTGCAACACCAATGTCAATTCGCCAAGATGCTTTAACTGCTTCAAGTGAAATGATTTTAGCAATTGAACAAATGTTAAATGGCACAACCGATTCTGTAGCTACTGTAGGTAAACTGAATGTAGAACCAAACGGTGTAAATGTCATCCCAGGTAGAGTAACCTTTACAGTTGATATCCGTGATATTGAGGAGCAAAAAATAAACGCTTTAGAAAATTCCATTTTAGAACAACTGCAAAAGGTTGCTGAGCGCAGAAATGTTACGGTAACATCGAAAGTTTTACAGCGCGTAAAACCTGCAAAAACAGCGCCTTTGCTTCAACAGCAACTTGCAAGTAGTATTGAAAAATATGGTGTACAACCTTATCCATTAATAAGTGGTGCGGGGCATGATGCAATGAATATTGCGAATGTAGCACCAATTGGAATGCTATTCGTTCGTTCAAAAGGTGGGATTAGTCATAATCCGTTAGAGTATAGTTCCGATGAGGATATTGTCATTGCAACAAATATTTTTTATGATACATTAGTGGAGCTTGCAAAGTAAAACTATATATATTTGAACAAAAAAACAAAAAGCCAGAAACCTGCCTATCCTTAGGAGCAATGGGTTACTCGTTTTTATAAACAGTTAGCAATAATTAGGTGTTCCATTTGTAGTAATAGAAAATAGTTTTGATAAAACTTCGTAAAGAAGTTATAAAAAACTCATCAAAAATAAGTCTTGATATATAAGAACAAGGGCTTCTTTTTGATGAGTTTCTTCTATTACATATATTGCTTATTTTATTAAGACACAGATTTAAGTTTCTCTATTAAATATAAGCTTGTAATTTGGCATTATAAATAGCAAGTACCAAAGAAAAAACTATCAGAGATTCTGTTCTTTGATTTAAAAAGACATATTTGGATAGTGGCATTTTAAAACATTTTTAGTTTTTCCACTTTACGTTTTCTTTCTTCTCCTCGTTTACCACAAGTTGAAATACATCAGGTCTTGAGTAGTGTCCTACTACGTCAAAATCAAACTGACTGTAGGCAATCTCACGTAAATCAAGATCTGTAATTAACAATTCCTCTTTCCCGAAAACCGGCTCCTTGATATACTCACCTAAAGGACCGACAATAGCGCTTCCCCCTGGACACATTTCATCAGGAGAAGAAGTCAAATCATCATAGCATGCCAAATCAGTGGGATACATGTCTTTATTTACATATTGATTACAAGATAAAACAAAGCATCTTCCTTCTACTGCAATATGACGAATTGTTGATTGCCATACATCTCGAGAATCTGCTGTAGGGGCAATATAAATTTGAACTCCCTTTGCATACATCGCTGCCCTTGCTAGTGGCATGTAATTCTCCCAACAAATTAATGCTCCTATCTTTCCATAGGGTGTATCAAACACAGGAAGTGTACTTCCATCTCCCTCTCCCCAGATTAATCTTTCTGAACCTGTCGGTTTTAATTTACGATGTTTGCCAAGTAATGTTCCATCTGGTCCAAAGAATAATACTGAACAATAGAGAGTCCCACCACTAAATTCGTTATCTCTTTCAATTACACCAATGACGAGATAAACACCAGCTTTACGTGCTGCCTCTCCTAATTTGTCCGTAGTTTCGCTAGGAACTGGAATCGAATTTTCCCAATAGCGAAGCCAATCTTTTCTTCCTTCTGCAGAACGACTTCCAACTGTAGCTCCAAATGCTAGTCCCCTTGGGTAAGCTGGGATAAAAGCTTCAGGAAATACCACGATATTAGCGCCTTTTTCTCCTGCTTCTAGAGTTAATGAAATAGCTTTTTCTGTACTTGCTTCTCGATCCATAATAACTGAAGCAGCTTGAATAACAGCTACTCGCACATTATGTTGTTGTGTAGTCATAATAAACCCTCCTCTTTCTAATAAATCCATTTAATATAAATCTTAAATATGATGATAAATAAAAAGAGGTTCTTTGTATGCATCCAATTGGATACATATTGACTAATCCAATTTTAAAAAATATAATCTGAATTAATTATTAACATGAGGTGAATAAAAATGGAGTGGAAAGTAGATCGTCAGTCAAATAAGCCTTTGTACCAACAAGTCTTTGATTTCATTGAACAAAAGATTTCTTATGGTGAATTTCCACCAGGAACCTTGTTACCGTCGGAACGTAAATTAGCTAAACGATTAAATGTTAACCGCATGACCATTGTACATGTCTATGATAAATTGCATGCAGTTGGTTTAGTGGAAAGAAAACGTGGGAGTGGTACACGTGTCAGCACCCATAAATGGGGAGTTTTATCTAAAGGATCTACAAACTGGAGAAGATATGTAGAAGGAAGTACATTTTTACCTACATACCCCTTAATTAAACGTATCCGTGAAGCAGCAAAACAGCTAGAAAATGGATTCGATTTAGCAAGTGGTGAATTATCGTCTGATCTATTCCCCTCTCAATTACTGCAATCTTCTTTAGTTGATGAATCCTTTCCAAATGATTTAAGTTATGAGCATCCACAAGGGCACTTAGGTCTACGTGAGACATTATCTGCTTATGTTAAGACTAATTACAATATCAAGACCACTAGTTCTTCTATTCTTATCACATCAGGTGCTCAACAGGCTTTGTATCTTATTACTCAGTGTTTACTAAGTCCTGGTGACGCTGTTGCTATCGAATCTCCTTCTTACTGTTATTCACTTCCACTATTTCAATCAGCTGGGCTACGTATATTTGGCCTACCTGTTGGTCCTAATGGAATTAATCCTCAGGATATAGAGGATTTATATCATAAACATCAAATTCGTATGGTTTTTCTAAATCCAACATATCAGAATCCAACTGGAACTGTACTCACTGACAAGCGTCGAAAAGAAGTAATAGAGATTGCCGAAAGGTTAGGAATTCCAATTGTAGAAGATGATCCGTTTGGTTTACTCTCCTTCAAAGAAGAAAAACATTCTCCAATTAAATCTTTTGATCACAATGGTAATGTATTATATATTGGTTCTCTTTCTAAAGTGGTTGCTTCTAGTCTACGAATTGGATGGTTAATTGGTCCACAATCGGTTATCAGTCGCTTAGCAGATGCCCGCCAACAAATGGATTTTGGACTAAGTATCTTCCCTCAGTTAATAGCAAATAAATTTTTACAATCAGCTGATTATACAACTCACCGTAAGGTCCTCACCCAAGAATTATTGGATAGAAGAAATGCGATGATTTCTGCGTTACATGAGATTTTGGGAGAGAAAGTTAACTTTATTGCTCCGAATGGCGGGCTTCATATTTGGTGCAAAATAAATCAGAAAATTAGTGATGAAAAGCTTGTAGAGGAAGGCATAAAAAATAATATTCTATTTATGCCTGGAAGTGTATATGGTTTTCTAGATGGATATGTCCGTTTTACGTATGCTCGATTAGAGAAAAAACATATAAAAGGTGCTGTATTACAATTCGCTAATATTTTATCTCGTATATGATTTTCAACTTAAATAAGTTCTAAAAAATACAAAAAAGGCATTCAAATTTACAACTGTTTTTCTTGTAATAAGTTTTAGTTAGATATTTAAAAGTGATCATGTAGCTTAATCCTTTAAAAGAAAAAACCTTTATTAAACACAGTAAAGGTTTTTTATGAGTTTCTTCTATTATAAAAATATCTCCTTGATCAAGCTATGGATTTAAGTTTCTCTGTTAAACGTAAAAAAGCCTCTTTATCTTTATTCTTTAAGGACTGATCAATTTCCTCAAGAATCTTAATTCTTTTGAAGTTATTCATCATCTGATCCAAAAACTGTTCAGCCAACATTTCATCACGTAAATTTGAATCCACTCGGTCCATTTCATTAAGTGCATTATTTTCCATAAAACGTCAACCCCTTTATCTTTTCTCTTTTGCAAACAGTATTCCCTTTTGCACTCTTTTTATGCAAGGTTGATAGATGAAGTGAAACATAGAATAATATGTTGTAATATGCATGGTTACGCTCCTATATTCCTTTTAGATATTTTTCATATGTCTTCAATTGAATAAAAAAATATAACTACCTAATTACTATCTAATTGATTAAAGAGAAAAGATAAAAATTAGCTTTTAAAGATTAACGTTCTATTATTTACTCTTAATGAAGACAATAGAGATTTTTACCTCTTATCATATACCATACTATCTTCTATTTACCTTTAAAGGGTTTTTTATATTTATAAAAACACAAAAAGAAAATTTGTAATTATTTAACATTTATATATTTTTAATAATTTATTTTTTATATAGAAGTAAAAGAATAAACTTCTTTATAAAAATAAGAGTTTTATTGTTTACTCTAGCTGACGACAAATTAGAAATTTTAACCTCCATGTATATGAATCTATAAAACTGTCTACACTAATAACATATTCCCCCTATTCCGTCGTCAAATTTGAAAATCCTTTGCCAATATCAGCAAAGGATTCTTTTTTGTATGTAATTAATTCTTAAGGTACAAATCCTTGAAAACTGACTCCATGTCTTTGACTAAGAAGATGATACTTTAATTAATCCCAATTCTTAGAATAGAACTGAATTAAAGAAATCATGTGCTTCATGGCGGGAGAGACCCATATTACAGAATGCTGCTTTTTTTATGACCAATATGTCAGTAGGACTACGATATATGTCATTTTATATACATGTATGTATCAAAGGTTATAGGATATCGTTCTCATGGTATACTATCGACTTATGACAAAACATTGTATATGCAGCATGTTTTGTTCATTTTCTGCTTTGGAGGGACAATTTCATTGCGTATTGTTCCTCCTTTTTATTTTACATAATGTCTCTTATCGGAAAGGCTCTTAGAATAATTTATTCTAAGAGCTTTTTGACCTTATAGACCTTTTATTCAATGAAATACATTCTTCCATTTACTTCAATAGATATCGAAGATTGCTTCATTTCTTTTCTTAGATCTTTTGCATACGCTACAACTTCATTAATTTTATTCTTATCTAAATTTTCAGTGAAGCTATAAACAATGGTTACCTTTTCCTTAACTAATTTTTTATTGTCTCCTATCCAAGCTCCTGTTCCATCATCAGAAGTGGCACCCCCAAACATATTAGAGAATTTCTCTAAAGATTGGTCAACATATTTGCTATTATCAATAGGTTGATCAATATTGTAAGTAGATGGAACATAAATTTTTACAACATCATCAAGGCAAGATTGTCCTCTCAGAACATTTGATTGTTGGTCTGGAGTAGTGGATGTTTGTTTAGATGGGTGTTCAGCATATACTATATAACCAAATAACCCAATTAACATAAGGAATGCTAATAACTTAATTACTAATTTATTCTTCAGTTTTATCACTTCCTCTTATTTAATAATCCCTAACTATAAATAACAAATATAGGAAATTTATCTTTATAATATCAAAAATGTATATGAGCGCATGTATACTTTTTTTGTCGATTTTTAATCTTTATACAATATTCATTTATAGTTAACATAATCATCATTATCGGAAATTACATGCTAAAAACCTTTTTTTATTAAGAAAAAATTCATATCTATTAATAAATTAGTAAATATTATCCACGAGGTGATCATTTGGATAAGAATAAGTTAAAACTTACATCTTCCGAAATAGGAACACTATGGGGGGAGTATGTAAACGGAACAATGACAGATGTAGTAAATAGATATATGTTCTCTATTATTGAGGATGAGTCAATAAAGGCCATTTTTGAGGATGCTATCAATACCTTCGCGAAGGAAAAGAAACAAATCGTAGCTTTTATAGAAAACGAAGGGTTTCCAGTTCCAATTGGATTTACTGAGTCTGACCTCAATAAAGGTACCAAAAAATTATTCACGGATATATTCTGCTTGAATTATTTACATATCATGACGTTACATGGCTTGCTAGGACATACAACCTCATTAGGTGTTTCTGTCAGAGAAGACTTACGCCACTTCTACGATTCATGTGATAATGATGCAAAAAGGATGTATCATCAAACGATTGAATTATTACTTGAAAAAGGGGATTTTCAGAGGGACCCTTACTTTTATCCTGCTACGAACCCTGAATATATTTCTAGCCAGGATTTTACGGATGGGTTTTTCGGAAAAGGCAGACGTTTAACGGCAATAGAAATCATAAGTATTTCTTTCAACCTTAAAAAAAGCATTATGGCTAAAACTCTTTCTATTGGATTTAGTCAGGTCGCTCAATCAAAAGAAGTAAGAAAATTTTTAGAAGATTCGGAGAAAACAGCTGATAATCAAATACAATCCTTTTCAACAATCATGCACGCAGATAATTTACCAGTTCCTAAATCATGGGAGACAGAAGTAACAACTTCAACAGACTCCCCTTTTTCTGATAAGTTAATGATGTATCATATTGGTTTCTTATTCCAAGCAGCACAAGCCTATCACGGAGCAGGTTTAGCATCAGCCATGCGAACAGACCTTGTAACAACTTATGAAGGCATCATTCTCAAAAATCTAATGGTAACAAAAAAATGGTTTAACATTATGGTGAAAAATAAATGGTTGGAACAACCACCACTTGCTCCTAACAGAAAAGAAATTGCAAAAGAGAAATGAGAAAAAACATCCATACAGGTGGATGTTTTCTCTTTTTAAGCTGTATATCGTATACAAAGTTAGTTAACATAATACCTCTTTCCGGAACACAACCAAAAAAAGAACCCTTGGTAGGCAAGAGTTCCAGATAAGGTGAGTTTTCTTCTTTATGCAGCTCTTTATACATCCTTGATATTACTGGTTTGTCCCAAGATCCAGGTGGAAGGAGAATGCATAAAGAGTCTGCTTTTTATACATATGTTAACCTCTATAAAAAATTGCCTATATGCGAAAAATATGATAAAAATAGCTTATTCCATACATCAAATATGTATGAGCTCTACTAAAAGCAGCCGAAATAATCACGGTTGCTCTTTTTTTGCCTAAAATCGTGTTGCTAGCGAACTCATACGCAAAATTAAAAGTCTTTTCGTGAGTAGTTGAGTTGTATTAGTAATTTCCTCATACTACCTCTTATTTTCTTCAACACAAATCAAATAATACGTTTAGGAGGTGAATTAAATGTCATTAAGAGATAGACTTAGACCTCCTCGATCAGTTCGTAGATCAGCTAGGTCTCTTGATCCAAGCAAGGTTTTAACCGGAGAAGTTTCTACAGGAGAATAGTTTGGAGTAGACTTAAATCCAGGTGATTTTAAATCAGTAACAGATAATGCTGATGAGAAAGCTAAAGAATACAGTAATAGTGAAAGAGAAAATAAAAATTACTGTGATTGTGTAGTTGCGGTAGCTGCTGAATGTGCGGTAGCTGGTGCTGCTCTTGGGGGACCTGTAGGAGCAGGGCTAGGTGCCTTAGGCGGTTTTCCTGCAGCAAGGATAGCTTGTGGACGAATTTATACTTCTGGACCTTGTGAATAATAAAATGGAAGAAGTGATCTTTATGCTCCCTTTTGCTGGAATGTTTGAGGATGGTCTTAATGGAGGATTTAACCCTAGAAACCAGGCACGCGAACAGGTTAACGCTATTGCAAATCAGAGAGCTAAAAATTATAGTGAAAGTGAAAGAGAAAATAAAAACTATTCTAATTGTGTTGCTGTAGTGTCTGTTGAATGTGCTAACGATAGTAGTATTTTTGATGGGGCTGGAATTGAAGGAATAATGGCTGACGGTGGCATTGCTGTAGCAAAGATAGCTTGTGGTCGCATATATAAATCAGAACCATCAGAATAATAAAAAGCGCAATCAAGTAATACAACTAGGAGGTGTTTTTATGCCAGAACACGGTTTCAATCAAACACATGATAATAACAATCATAGCAATAGTTATGATACAAACGGTGGAAGTATCCAACCAGTAGATGTACCCCAATCTGTCGGAAATAAAATTCCTGCTGAAAACGATGGACTAACTGGAAAAGTAAATGCAAACCTCGGATACCATCCAAAAAAATAGCACGAAAAAACCGCCCTACAAAAGTAAGGCGGTTCTCCGATAAGTTTTATCTTACAAAACTAAAACCATGTAGAATCTTTATTTTTTGGAAATTATACCATTTAACGAAAAAAAGAGCAACCCTAAAGTTACTCTTTCTCTCAGCAAAAACTAACACAAAATGTGTGCATTGGTGCTCAAGGAGTGTTCAATAAAGTATACGTTTACGGACGCTATGTTTAAATCTATTGCAAGATGTTAAAGTAACTATTATCATTAGCAAAATAAAAAGCTGCCCCGGAGCGTAAGAAGAGGCAGCTTTTTATAAATTCTTACTACTTTGCTAAATCCCATTTAATAATATGCCCTGCATGAGTAAGGCCTCCTCCGAATCCGTAAAGTAAAAGAATATCTCCATTGATTAACTTTCCATCATTTATCCCTATTTGTAATGCTAATGGAATCGAAACAGATGAGGTATTTCCCATATACTCGACACTAGTTAACGTTTTATCTAACGAAAAGTCTGATCTTTCACATATGGATTCAATCATTCGTAAATTGGCACTGTGTGGAACAAACCAATTTACGTCATCCTTTTGAAGATTCGCTTGTTCAAGCAACGCCGATATGCCTAAAGGGATTGTTCGAGAAGCCCACTTATACACTTCCCTTCCGTTTTGAACCATCTTGCCACTAGAACTTAAAGGTTGCCCATGCATAGTAGTAGATAAATTTGTACGGTATACATGTTTACCTCCTTTTCCATTCGTCCCAATATGAGTAGCTATAAAACTTGGGTTCTCTGTGTCTTTTTCCACTAAAACAGCCGCAGCTCCATCACCAAATAAGACACAAGTAGTACGATCTGTATAATCCGTAACCTTGGACAAGGTTTCTGCTGTAACAACTAAAACTTTCTGATGAAGTCCAGATGTAATAAACCCATTTGCCATATGTAGTCCATATGTAAAGCCAGCACAAGTAGCATTAAAATCTAAAGCACCTGTCTGAGGAATATCGAAGTAATCTTGTACCTGACTGGCTACACTTGGGAATGCATAGTCAGGTGTTGTTGTTGAAACAACAATACAATCTACATCATTTAATTCTTTCTGATATTACGCCACTAAGTTTACCGCAGTAGGGGATGATTAGATGGTCATAGAATATGTGCTCTTTTTATATGTCGGGGATTGGCCTAGTGGCCTATATTTTTTATGAAATGGACGAGAAATCGAAAGTTGTACCAACGACTAAAGTACAATGTAAGGAGAAGCAGTGGCAGCAGCTTCTCGGGCCTGTTAAACAGACTACTTTCGATATAAAAACAGCTACAGAATTTTTAGAGGAGATGTAAGACCCCATATTTCAAAAATATTGAATGAACAATTTATATAAGTGTAAACAAACTTATATGTGAACTAGATCTGTATACGGTATACAGATCTAGTTCACATAATCACTTCTTTCGAAACCAAGCAAGCGAAAGAGTCCTTAATATGTTAGGCTGTTTTTGTTTATCATATATGCTTAATGATAACCATTTTGTCCATTTTGGCTGTTGCTCGTTTTGTGTTTTGGATGGCTTTTTTTATTTTGCTTCGTACTACTTCCACCTTTTTTTGTTTGCTTTGTCATTGTTTTAAACCTCCCTTTCACCGTGTTAGTATGCTCATATATACAAAATAGTTTCATACCAATAATTACTTGGCTCGTATGCATCGCCAAGGTTTCACGCGCTGGGTATCCTACTGCAGTAGGTGATAAGTAAATGATAACGGAACATGTTCTCTTTTTTTATATGCTAGGGGTTGGACTATTGGCCTTTATTTTTCATGAAATAGACGACAGATCGAAAGATGTCCTACCGACTGAATACAGCAAATTAGCGTCACCAATTGAAAGACGTTTATATAATGCGTTGGTGCTAAATGGCTATTGTGTCCAAGCACAAGTAAAATGTGGCCCTTATCGAATTGACCTTGTAATAGGTAAGCTTGCGATTGAATGCGATGGAAAAGAGTCTCATTCTTTTCCATCGCAAAAGGCTCATGACCGAAAGAAAAATGCTTATTTGAGGAAACAAGGATATAAAGTAATGCGGATCAGTGGCAACAGTATTGTAAATCGTATGCCTGGAGTTTAAAAAAGAGTGAAAACAAGATTGAATTAAAAAAGAGAAGGCTGAGCCTTCTCTTTTTTAGAATTTTATTTTATAGACCGCCTTTATATTTTCCAGCATTTTTAGATGCTTTTTCTTTCTTGGCTTTATCTTTATGAATTTTGTTTGCTGCAGCACTTCCGAATTCATGGCTGAACTCAGAATTAATCACTGCTGAATCAAAACCTTTTTTATTTTTTTGATCAGCATCGTTCTTTTTTGTACGTTTTGCCATTTTCCTAACACTCCTTTTAAAAGTTAGTGCTTATTTAGTATAGGGTGAAAAAAGCATTTTATGAGAGGCAGTACTCACTAAAATCTCCTTATTTATACAGCTTGTAAAGAGTATCCGTTCTTCTCGTTTAGATAAGTAATAATACAAAGTGATATAGGTAGGTTTAATTTGTATATCTTTATATTTATCGTTTCAACTTTCTTCATAAAGCCTTTTTTTATTTATTGAATCTATTCATCATTGTTTGTACAGTTGCCGGTGCCATTTTATTGCCACGCCCTCTTGTCATTCCATAAGTCGTAACAGCTCCAACTCCTAAACCCAATAATGAAAACAGCATGCCTCTGTTATTACGTCTCTTTCCAAATATCCCTCTATTGTTGCGTCCAGCATTAAATAAGGACGTTAACCAACGTAAGTTGTTCATTATGTGAATACCCCTTTGATATTTATTTGAAAGAAAATGATTTTCCAACGTCTTTATTCTTTGACAACTTGACTTATCCATACTGGAAAAATGACACTGTTTTCATCCTCTAATTATTACCTGTTATGATTTTGTTAATAATGCTTATTTTAAGAGATGTACGATTATCACAAGAAAACAGTTATATTAGAGGTGATTATTTTGATTAACAAATGGATAGCTGTATCTGGTGGAATGATTCTTGGTGTGTTATCAACTGGAATCTTCGGTTTCAAAGGGTTTTCCCAACTTTTTAATAAAGATACGGGATCAGGAGGTTCGTCTCGATAACTTGACTTTTCCTCTTAATGAGTATGTGGCTATTCAAATCTTACAGCTAAATCTATAAAAACAAACTTTAGTACGCTTTTTACTTCTCTACAAAAGGAAAAAAATATAATTTGATAAACCCTACTATTCCTAGTAACTAAAAAAGGAAACCCATTGAATGAACAAGGGTTTCTCTTTTTTAGCACATAGTAAATGGATTTGTTGCACTCAATCACTCTAATTTAACGAGTGTTAGGAAATACTCTTCGAACGGTTTCAGTAAACTCTTCAAATAACCCTCTTACTGGAGCGCCTTCATTAATTCTATTTCCGTAATCTTCCATACGATTTACGAAATCAGGATTGGATGATACAAATACGTCCCGAATATCTGGATCTGTAGCTCTTACTTGATCAGCAATCTTCTTTTCTATACGATCTGTTACTTCTCCTTTTGCCCCATTCTTTAAAACAACAGCCACGTAAGCATTTCGGTTTGTAACAATCACATTTGCATTGTCTACTTCGTCTAGTTTAGCAATTCTATCTGCAGCCTCATCAGCTACTTCTAATCGCGTTTGGTTATTATTATCTACATTATCATTTCGATTTCCGTCGGGTTGATAGCCAACATCTCGTAAGTCATTGTTGTTACGAGCGTTTTGTGCCCTTTGTTCAGAAGGCTCTTCAGTTGGATCGGGTTCGGCTTCATCCTTTTTATCATTACAACCAAAAAGGAACCCTACGGATAAAATGGTTGATAAGAGTCCCACTAAATATTTTTTTGTTTTCATCGTTTCTTACTCCCTTCATTTTTAGATAACATTTCTGTCGTTTTTATCCGTTTAAAGAAAAGAGAGTATACGAGCTTTTCTTATATATTGTCTAACTATCACGATGAGGTAGTTCAAAAAGTTCTATTATTGTTTTAAAAAATAAATGAGTAATTATATGAATGTTCAAATGCCATCGTACAAAGAAAGATGAATCACTTTTCCCAATTCGAATAGGACTCGTCTAGGTATAATGTATTAATTTAACAGACATAAAATCCAGTTGTTTCTCCATTCTAAAATTATATTCATAAAAAGGAGAAATTCATCATGACAGTAATCAATCAAGTTAAACAGACACTAGCTGGATTAAAGAGCGCACAAGCAAGTTTTGAAGGTTTTGCTTTAGCAACTGATAATGAACAAGCAAAACAACTGTATCAAGATGCTGCTCAACAAACGCAAGCGATTGTTGACAGTCTCTCTCCACGTGTTCAACAAATTGAACAAGAAGAGCCTCAATACAAACAATAAGAACATGAAAAAAGGCTGGTCCATTAACCAGCCTTTTTTCGAATTCAATTCTTGAGTAGAAACGGACAGGTGATTGTATGAAAGAAAAGATAAGAAGATTAAATAGTTGTCTTTTTTTGGTAACGATTATTGTATATATCTCTGGGTGTATTGGGCAACAGAATCAGTCGGCTAATGACAGTAATGACACAACTATTGTAAAGGTACATACAAACAACTCAATTGATCAAACAGTTGCCAATCATGCAAAAGAAAAAATCATAAAAGAAGAAGAAGTTTCGGCTGTGAAAGCAGTAAATACAGATAAGGAACTGTTAATGGCGATAAAAGTGGATCAATTTCATCGCTTTCAATTAAAAAAAATTAAAAAGAATGTGAAAATGGACGTAGAAAAAGCATATCCCGATTATAAAGTCTTGGTTTCAACGGATCAAAAAATCTATTGGGAGTTGGAACAATTAGAAGAAAAACTGCAAAAAGATAAAACAAAGAAAAAAACATTACAAAAAGAATTCAACAACATTCAAAACCTTATGAGAGAAAAAGCGTGATGAAAGAGGTGTACATATGTCAAATAATCAAAAGAAACAATTAACACCTGTACAACAGGAATATCAGGACCTTGAAAAACAGAAAGAAACCAAGAGACCAGTAGTTAAAAATTGTATCAAAGCTTTTTTTACAGGTGGCATCATTTGCCTTATTGGCCAAGCCATTCAACTGTTTTATATTTATTATTTTGATTTTACAGATCAAACAGCCGGAAACCCAACAGTAGGAACCATGATTTTTATCTCTATGCTTCTGACAGGTTTCGGCGTTTATGATCGAATTGCTCAATTTGGAGGAGCTGGTTCTGCAGTTCCTGTTACCGGCTTCGGAAATGCGGTCATATCAGCATGTATTGAACATCGAACGGAAGGGTTTGTCTTAGGTGTAGGTGGTAATATGTTTAAGTTAGCTGGCTCCGTCATTTTATTTGGTACCTTTTCAGCGTTTGTCATTGCGACCATTAAGACGATTCTCATACAGTGGGGTGGTTTATAATGCTTACAGGACACCGCACATGGGTCTTTGATCAAAAACCTGTCATTGTCTCTACTGGGACGGTTGGAGGTCCTTTTGAGGCTAATGGAGCGCTTGCTGAAGATTTTGATTTGCTCCATTCCGATTTATGGTTAGGACAGGATTCTTATGAAAAAGCCCACAAAGTTTTGTTAGAAGAAGCGAGTCAAAAAGCCATCGAAAAAGCAGGTCTTCAAAAAGAGCAAATTCAATTTTTCCTTGGAGGAGATCTGATTAATCAAATTACGCCTACTAGTTTTGCTTGCCGAACACTTGGCACACCGTATCTTGGATTATTTGGCGCTTGTTCTACGTCTATGGAAGGACTAGCTCTTGGTGCTTATCTAGTTAACACAAAAGGAGCAAATTATTTACTAACGGGTGCTTCCAGTCACAACACCGCCGTCGAAAAACAATTTCGTTATCCAACTGAATACGGTGGACAAAAGCCACCTACTGCTCAATGGACGGTGACAGGTGCTGGCGTTGCTTTGTTAAGTGATGCTGGAGATGGACCTTGTGTTACATCCGCCACGATTGGCCGTGTGATCGATATGGGAATGACGGATCCATTTAATATGGGAGGAGCAATGGCTCCGGCGGCTGTTGATACCATTGAAGCACACCTCACTGAGCGAAATCTTAAGCCATCTTATTATGATTTGATTGTAACAGGCGATCTTGGTCAAATTGGGCGTGCAGTCTCACTAGATTTATTTAAAAAACATGGGACTCCAATACGTGAAGAACAATATCAGGATTGCGGGCTTATGATTTACCGGGAAAGCCAGCCGGTCCTATCAGGGGCTAGTGGTCCAGGTTGTTCAGCAACCGTTGTATATGGTCATTTATTAAATCGAATGAAAAAAGGCGAATTTAAACGAATACTAGTGGTAGCAACAGGTGCTTTATTATCACCATTAAGCTTTCAACAAAGTGAAACAATTCCTTGTATCGCCCATGCGGTATCAATTGAATATGGAGGTGAATAATAGTCATGATTTTCTTTTGGGCTTTTGTTGTAGGTGGGTTGATCTGCGTTATTGGGCAAATTATGTTTGATGTATTTAAACTTACACCAGCACATACCTTAAGTGCATTTGTAGTGATTGGTGCTCTTCTAGATGGGTTTGGTTTATACGAACCTTTTATCGATTTTGCAGGAGCAGGAGCGACCATTCCTATTACAAGTTTCGGAAATTCTCTTGTGCATGGGGCAATGGCTGAAGCAGAAAAACATGGGTTAGTCGGTGTTATTTCAGGAATGTTTGAAGTAACAAGTGCCGGAATTTCAGCTGCCATTATTTTTGGAATGATTGGCGCCATACTTTTTAAACCAAAAGGATAAGGAGAATGTAAAATGACCATTGCATCAGATGTGAAACAATGTCTTGCCAGTCTTAAAGGAGTAGAAGCTGGTTTATCCAATTTAGCATTACGAACTCAAGATGATCAATCAAAACAGACATTGCACGAAACGATGAATGTCGTCAATGAAATCGTAACAGATTTAAAAGAACGAGTGGGAGAATTAGAGCGAGAAGAAGCTCAATACAAAGGTTTTTAGGATAAAGGAAGCTTTTTTAGAATTGTAGGAGGTATTAAGAAATGCCAGATTGGTTAATTGTAGTTTTGCGGTCTTTATTGTTTTTAGTTGTTCTTTTTGCTATTACAAAATGGTTAGGCAAAAAACAAATATCTGAGCTTTCCTTCTTTGAATATGTGACCGGTATTACCATTGGTAATATAGGAGCAGAAATGGCCACGGGAATTGAGAAAAGCATTGCTAATGGGATACTCAGCATCGTAACCTTTGCAGCAGTGCCCTTTTTAGCAGGCATCATTTCTCTAAAAAACAAACCTTTTCGCGACTTTATAGAAGGGAAAGGAACTGTTTTTATCAAAGATGGAAAAATCATGGAAGACAATTTAAAAAAGGAAAAGTACACAGCTGATGAGTTGTTAGAGTTACTTCGAAAGAAAAATGTCTATCAGGCGGCTGATGTAGAATTTGCGGTATTAGAGGCAACCGGTGATTTCAATGTATTATTAAAGAAAGAAAATCAACCGTTAACTGCAAAAGATTTAGGTGTGGCCGTTGCTCCAAGTAAGGAACCTCAGACAGTTATTATGGACGGTGAAATATTGGATGAACCACTATCGACAATCGGTCAAAGCAGAAGGTGGTTACACACTGAACTAGAAAAATTAGGGGTTACCATTGAAAATGTCTTTCTTGGGCAGATAGATTCTGACGGGCAATTAACTGTTGACCTTTTTGATGATAAACTTCAAGTTCCATCTCCTCAAGAAAAACCTTTATTACTTTCAACCATGAAAAAATGTCAGGCAGACTTAGAATTGTTTGCGCTTGGAACAGAAGTAGAAAAAGCGAAACATACGTATAGTAAAAACAGTCAAAAGCTACAAGAAGTTATTGATAAAGTGACCCCCCTTTTAAGAAACTAATGGAATTTGCTGATAATAAAGATGTTGAATTACCAATAAAGCCATGTAATTTTTCACGTTTAACAGTGTATTTATCTGAATGAGTATTAAAATTACGGATTTCAATTTTATGATAAGGTTAACCAGACTTTCTGGTTGGCCATTTTTACTTTGAAGAATCTATTCTATAATTTTACCCTACCATTTTACTTACACATATTTTTTACATAACAATAATAAAAAAGGAAATAATAATATATTGGGTTAACCTTTAACAGGTGATAAACCTCTAAGAATTTCAATTAATTATGGTGGGGAAAATATAAAAATCACCTTTATGGCATCGTATACATAAAAAACACCCCTCATGGAAATGAAACTATACATACTATTTTAGTGAATGTGGAGGTACACTGGTTATGCCAAGCTGGATAGAAGTTATTATTCGTTCTGTTCTTATTATATTAGGATTATTCTTTATCACAAAAATATTAGGGAAAAAGCAATTATCGAAGTTATCTTTTTTTGAATACATAGTAGGAATTACAGTTGGCGACATTGCTGGAACAATTTCGATGGATCTTGAATTAAATGCTGTGAATGGAGTCACCTCAATCTTGGTCTGGTCATTGTTCCCAATCATTATTTCGTATGTTTCCTTAAAAAGCATAGTTTTTCGAAAAGTAGTTGAGGGTACGCCAACTACTTTTATAAAGGATGGAAAGATTTTAGAAGAAAACTTAAAGCGTGAGAAATATACAATAGATGAATTAATGGAACAGCTAAGAAAAAAAGATGTTTTTTACGTTAACGACGTAGAATTTGCAACGCTTGAAACAAATGGGGAATTTAGTATTTTATTAAAAAAAGAAAAACAGCCTGTGAGATGGGGAGACCTTTTTGGAGCTGGCCAAAAGGTAAAATTACCACAAACCATTATTATAGATGGGAATTTTATAAAAGAAGCTATTTATGAAATGGGCTATAGCTTAGAATGGCTTAAAACTCAACTTCAACAACGAGAATCGACTGTGGAAGAAGTTTTTTTTGGTCAAGTCGATCATTTAGGTAATCTGTATCTAGATTATTACAAGGACCGTTTTATCGAAAAAGGGAAAAATAATTCAGAAAGTTAGAAAGTAGAACTAGAATTTCCAAAGACTCTAGTCCTTTTTACACCAGAACCTTATTATGTTACGCAAAATATTATAAACGATAAAAAAGTAGCTGACTAATCCAACTACTCTTTAATCAAGATTTCTATTTTGTTGGGTTAATGTCTTAGAGGTAGAAGTAGGTTTAGGTTCTTTACCAAGTCTAGGTTTCCAATTTCCTAACTTGTTTTTCAAGTAATCCTTTAAAAAATCACGTTTCTTTCTGCGTCTTTTATTCCTGTTTTTCATAAGAAATTACCACCTTTACGTCATTTAAGAGATTCAATTTATCCGTATATAACTATGCTCAGAAATTCACCATTTATGCTAAATCTATAACTGGTAAGTAATTCGCCTGGTTCTGATGTGAAAAAGTTAGATAATAAAATTCATCTGAATCTTTTTGTACCAGAAGCTTTTTATTTAATAATTACAAAATTAATAATAAGTATTTGCTTGAGCAAACTATACAAGAGGTCATGAGGCACCAATCACTTTAATCCTTATTCTAATTACGTCACTCCAACAGAAAAAACTACCTTTGCACCCTAGGTAGTTTTTTTCTGTTATACATATCAATACTTTTCTGCTGATGCTTGGGAACATCTTGAGTAGTTTGCTCATCATATAAAATGTTATCCATAAAAATCAGTATATAAAGAATAAAATAAAATTGTTAACAAGATCACTCCACCAACTGCATAGAAAACAAATTTAAACATCTTTAACATATTTTAATTCGTCCTTCCTTACGACCATAGAGGACTAAATTTTTATTAGTTTGTTTAATTAAAGAAGGTAGTATACGATTTAAGTTTGTTTCTGATACCCAGAAATAGGAAACTGTATTTTGATCTATATAAAGACACGATTACTTCTCCCATTGATACAGAGGCTTACATAATAAAACACGAAGATGTACTATATTTATTTTTAATTAGTGTGACGGGTCTTATAAGAAGTAAAAGCCCTCTAATTTAAAAGAAATTCGAGAGCCTTTCAATGATTACTTAAATCTTTTATTTTCTAATACAATTACGTTTGAATTCGTTGACTTTCCTATTTGTTTCGTGTGTTCAACCAACTGTAGAATATTATGACAACATTGTTTGGCACCAATAACTAATAACGGTACACCGATGAAGTCAATTTTTAGCTCTCTGGACAAGAATCCTCCCATTGTCATAGCAACTGGAACAGTTGGCGATGTATTTGAAAAAACTATTTTTTCATGAATTTGATATTTATCTTGTAATAATAAACTTAAATTTTTTAAAGCTGGAACAACAAGTTTAGAGGACTTTCGACCGATTGTATAAACGGAATTCCCCTCTGTATCTACTCCATGAAAAATAATTTTCCCCATATCAGAATGAGTTAATTTATTGAAATAATCAATATTTAATATTTCATCTTTAGTCAGTGTTCGACTAGTAGGTAATTTTTTTAAATGATAAGCTGCTGCCATAGAAGTGGTATGTGTTCCACCATAATCATTATAGATAAAAATCATGGTATCACCCTTTAGTTTTTGATTTATATCCATTATTACCGTTTATACAATTGCTAATTCAAAGATATATTAAAGGTGGTAAATTTCTTAATTTAACCTAATAGTATATAAATAAAAACTCTGTTTTCAGGTACATATCCTAGTTACCTAATATGTTTCATACCCTATGAGCTTGATCTGTGAAAGCAACAAAATTAATAATATACCCCTTTTAGGATGCAGTAATTTTATTTTATAAATGAGGAGAGAAATAGTAATGAAAAGCTTAATCATTATATTTATTATGTGTTTCGTGTTTGTTATTTTCTATCCATTCAAATCTTACGTTACTTAACGAATTTTCGAATCTCTAAATGAAGAAAAAGTATTATTAAATTAGTTACTAAGCCTATGTTCACTAAGGAGCAGTTTTATTTTCTTCTTATAAGGCACGTTATGCTAAGTAAATAGTAAAGTACTTTATAAAAAGTATTAGTTTTACTATTTACTTTCACTGACAACAAATGAGCAATTTTACTTCTTTTAATATACCAATCTATCTTCTACTCCCCTTTTAAGAAATTATTGTATTCATAATAACATCACATAAAATGTATAAGTATTTAATGTTAACGTTTTTTTAATAATATAATTCTTACTAAAAATACAAAATAAACATATTTTAAAGAAAGAAGTAAATGGATAAACTCTGTTATAAAAATAATAGTTTTATCATTTACTCTATATGACGACAAATATTTTCTTTTTCTACATTCCAAGACCTAACAAATTCTCTTACCTCAAGCTGAAAGTTTGTATCTAGCTGCCGAACTTTTTCTAAGCTTTGATATTCCTCAAAAATCTCTTGGAAATCATCTTTTCCCTGAAGAATACGAACCCAACTCCACTCTACATCAACAATGTGAAAGAGAGTATGTAGTATTCCTCCTACCCCTCCTGTTCGCTTCCTAAGCAATTCCTCTAGTGGAATATTCTCACACCATTGATACCACTCTTCTCTAACCAACCAGTTATAATGGAACATAGTTTGCAAATTAATTCCTCCCTTTATTGTATTTTTTACTTTGACTCTTTTTTAATGAGGTATTAATTAGTTCGACAAATATTTATAGATACCTATTTTATAGGAGTAAGAGAAAGTAATAAGTAAAGTCGTATAGGCTGTTTTGTTCCTAACTGTATTATGTTAACTAAAGATGTATAAGATATGCAGCTTAAAAACAGAAAAACCACTGGCTTATATCAGTGGTTTTCTGCGATGCATGTTGTCAACTCTATAAACCATGAGGATTTTCAAATGGATGCTTCACAGCGTCTTGAGTAGTTTGCTTAAGATGCATAATAGTATGTATTTTTAATTATAATTATTGGACTTTTTAGTTATTCGTCTTTCTAGATCTTCTAAAGTGTTTCGTAACCAAAGAGTTTGGGCAAATGCTGCTATCATAGATATAAAACCCATAATTAAAATAAAGCTTAGCTTATTATTTATTTTTCGATACATATTAGGTTGAAGCCACCTTTACTTTTTTACATAGTATTCTCCTCCAAATCTTTTTTATTATAAAGATTCCTAGAAAATCCATTATGGTAACTAAACATATATATCATATTCATTAAAAAAATAAATGGTTCACTAATGAATTTATGGGCTATTTACATATGTATTATCTTCTTCAACAAACCGAACAGATTAGTTTAAAAAGCATTTTGTATTAACTAACCATAAATGCATATTTTCTTTCAAAAAAAGAAATTCTAAATAAAAAGAAATAAAAGGAAGTTTAAATATGTCAATGAAAAATAAGTGGTTATTTAATATTGCCATGGTATTATTCTCTTGGGTATCAATATCTTTTTTGGACCGGCGTAGTATAAAAAGATTTTTCCCGGCTTTTATTTTTGTGTTTTTAATAAATTGTATTGATGTTCCTGTTGGAAAGAAATTTAGATGGTGGTCTTTTTATAATAAACCACATTCCTTTATTTATAATGAATTTCCTTTTTTAATAGGTCCAATGCTGGCGGTGGCTTTATGGTCATTAAAATGGACATACGGAAATTTTAAAAAGTTTATTACTCTAAATGCTCTTTTTCAATTATTTTTTGCATTTTTAGCTAAAACTTTATTTGTAAAAATAAAATTATTTAAATTAGTTCGATTTAATGCATTTCAATTCTTTCTTTACTTCTTTTACAAGGCCTTTCTCCTGTATGGATTTCAATATATTTTTGAAAGTAAAAGAAGATGAACATAATCCACTAAAGGTTAGAAATATATATTTATTCTAGTCAAAAAGGGACGAAAAAATTTAGATTCAAAATTAGTTGTAGGACATAAACTATCATATGAATATCGAAAATCTTGTTGAACTAACAAAGGTATTAGTTCAACAAGAATCGCCTATTTAATTTCGGATAACTGTAATTATGCTAACTATCTTTGTATATCATGTGTAATAGATTTCCTAGAATATATAAGCTTAAATCATGAAAATTTGTAACTTTCATGGGATTTATTCGTATATATTATGGGAGGCGGTATTGTGAGCGTAACAAGTATTAACTGGGGAGATATTGCTTGGCAGATTTTTAACCTGGTAGTTTTATTTGGAATTGGAGTTTTTATTTTTAATTTTATAAAGAAATTAAAGAAGAATTAACAACAGAACCTTCTAGAAATGGTCTAGAAGGTTCTGTTAGTTCCTAGAAGGTACATTATGGTAACTAACTATAGCATACATCCTGAACTGATACATAATCTCTGATAAAATGTAATTATAAGGAAAATAACGAGAGAGGAGTTAACGAAAATGAAAAAAAGACTTAAAAGGGAGGAAACTAAGTGAAAGAGATTGTTCGGTTTTTGATACGTTATTTAGGTCGATTTATTTGTTTTTTTCTAATAACTGCTTTTCTTTTATACGTATACGGAGCTATTACTTACTTTCCAAACAGCCTAATGAGTATTTATTGGATAGCCTTATCTTTATTAGTTTTGTTGCTAGTTTACAGTGTATATTTATTTAAAAGAAGTATTTGATAATAAAACCGACTTCTCCCTTAAATAGAAAAGCCGGCTTTATATATAGACTGTTATGAGGAGAGCCCTGATTGTTAGATAAAAGTTATATTCACCTCAGTCTATTAGGGCAGTCTTTTTTACACCGATGTAGCTCCTTGTCCACCATCAATACGATAATAAGAACCTGATATGAATGATGCCTTTTCAGAAGCTAAAAATGTGATTAAGTTGGCGATTTCAGTAGCCTCAGCATAACGATTCATTGGTACTGACGCTTCAAAAACGGATTTGGCTTCTTCCTCTTTACCTGGCATTGCATTTTTTTCAATAGAACGCATCATCTGAGTATCAACACCCGAAGGACAAACTGCAACAGAACGTATGCCATATTCTGCACCTTCAAGTGCTGCTGTTTTATTAAGAGCGATCACTCCGTGCTTAGATGCTACATATGAACTCATTCCAGGTGCACCTAGCAATCCACCATTAGATGCCATATTTACAATTGAACCTTCTTTTTGATTCATCATTACTTTCATGACATATTTTAAACCTAAGAATACTCCAATGACATTAATATTTAATACATTTTTAAAGTTTTCAACGGTTTGATCCACAATATTTGCAAAATCCCCATTAATCCCTGCATTGTTTACAAATGCATCAATTCTTCCATATCTTTCAACAGTATCATCAACATATTTTTTTACTTCTTCTTCATTTGTTACGTCTGCAGTCAATAATAAAGCATCGTTAATCCCTGCTTCTTTAACTGCCTTTTCTAAGCTTCCCTTTTTTAAATCAACTAATGCTAGCTTTGCGCCTTCCTTAGCAAAAGCTTTTGCCGTAGCGATACCAATACCGCCAGCAGCACCCGTAATTAAAACAACTTTATTTGAGAAATCTCCCATGATGTATCATTCCTTCTATTAATTATTTATACGTGGTTTATGTGTTCTATGATAATTCACTCTATTATTACCTTATTTATAAATGAAATTATGATCGTGCAGTAACTTTAGTTTTCGCAAAAATCTTCAATATTTATAAGATTGACCACCATCGATTGGAATAACAGTTGCATTTATAAAGTTTGCTTGATCAGACAATAAGAATGCGACTAAATAAGCCACTTCTTCTGGTTTGCCAAATCGTTTCATCGGGTTTGTCTCAACAAATTGTTTTCCTGCTTCTTCCCATTTTTCTGAATCAATTTGTCTTAATGAACCTTCGACCATTGGTGTCATGATTGCACCGGGTGCAATGGCTTTGATACTGATTCCGTATTGACCATATTCAATTCCCGAGTTTCTTGTTAATCCAACTACACCGTGTTTACTAGCTGCGTAACCAGATTGGTTTCCTAAACCACGAATACCACCAACTGAAGCAGTATTAACAATAGAGCCAAAACCTTGCTCTCTCATGACTTTCAATACGCTTTTTAGGCCGTAAAACACACCATTTAAGTTAACATTAACTACTTTTTGGAATTCATCAATATCAAAATCTTCTGTGAGACTTTGTTTTCCTTCGATTCCTGCGTTGTTGAAGAAACCATCGATTTTCTTAAATTTCTTAACTGTTTTATTTATATAGTTTTCCACTTCTTTTTCATCTGACACATTTGCAGTGATAAGTAACACTTCTGCGTTCGGTACAACTTCTAACACTTTATTTTTTGTTTCTTGTAATGAAGAAGCGTTTAGATCAACGAGTGAAAGTTTTGCTCCTTCTTTTGCTACTTGTAAGGCAGAAGCTTGACCCAAACCGGATCCTGCACCGGTAATTAATATTACTTTCCCATCAAAACGATTAACCATGGAAAATTCCTCCTTTATTATTCTCATAGAAAATGGCAAATAAATTATGATAGATATTCTATTATGTTTCCTTTAATTAAAATATCTTGAAATAAAGATATATAATCATGTAAGTCATCTACTAGTACCCAAGTGGTACATTTAATCCGGCAAAGCTAACTATTTCCTGTTTAAAACTCAAAAAGCAAGAGGGTTCACCTTCTAAATTTATTATTGAGCTGTATATCCACCGTCAAGGGTTAAACTATTACCAGTCATATATGAAGAGTCATCAGAGGCCATGAATAATACTGCTTTTGCCATTTCTTCTGTTTTACCCAAACGTTTTAATGGTGTAATTGCAGCTAAAGCTTGTTTGTCTTCTTCTGGTATAATTGGTGTATCAATAAAACCTGGGCATAATGCGTTGATACGGATATTTTGTTCTGCATATTCAAGTGCAAGTGAACGAGTTAAGTTGATCACGCCGCCTTTTGCAGCGTTATAGGCAGCTGAACCGGGTGATCCAACCCAACCGTACATAGACGCTGTATTAACAATGGTACCACCATCTGTTTTTAACATTTCACGAATGGACTCACGTGCTACCAAGAAGACTCCATCTAGGTCCACGTTGACAGTTTTGCGCCATTCTGAGTACTCTAAATCGTGTGATGGATGAACCCGACCGATACCAGCATTGTTGAAAACAACATCCACTTTACCAAACGTTTCAACAGTTTGTTTGAAAATATTTTTGACTTCTTCTTCACTCGTAATATTTGCCTTTATAAAAAGAACTTCTTGGCTAAGCTCTTTTAACTCTTTCTCAAAAGCTTTTCCTTTTTCCTCATTTAAATCTACAAGAACTACTTTGGCTCCTTCTGAAACAAATAAACGTGCCGTTGCTGCCCCAATACCGGATGCTCCACCAGTGATAACAGCTACTTTATCTTGTAATTTTCCCATTCTAAATCCTCCTAGTTATTGAAAATCATCTACCATATTTAGAATAAAAATGCTAGATATATTTTATATCTGTGCTTTTTTGTTCATAATTTAATTGTACTACTCTGTTCATATTTAACAATCATTAAGATATCATTAAGTGTCCACTAACTAGACACTTATGATAAATCTGTCTACTTTAAAGGAGGTTTTTTCATGCATAATGAACAAAATACAACATCTCAACGTCAAAATCGTACAAAAGAACATTTAAAACAGGCATTGATTGAACTCATAAAAGAGAAGGGCTACCATACCGTAACTGTAAAAAATATTGTTGATTATGCTTCCTATAATCGCAGTACCTTTTATATTCATTACTCTGACAAAATTGAACTTGCTAAAGATTTGCTTGCTTCCATGCTTCAAGGGTTAGAATCTTCAGTAGGCAGTCCATATGTACCTGGTCGTAAAGTGTATACAACTAAGCTAAATGCACCGTATTTAAACATCGTTTTCTACATTTATAAAAACCGAAATTTTTTTGAACTCATCAATTACGATGACACCTTACCGGGGTTACATATACAGTTTCCTCAAATGATCTTAAAGATCTATAAGGAACAATTTATTTTTGAAACCATCAACAATATAGCAGTTAATATGGCGTATTTTAAACGTTATACAGCCTATGGATTTTATGGGCTTCTTCAGAATTGGATTCGGAATGGCTTTAAGCAAAATCCAGACGAATTTATTCACGAAGTCATTGATCTAGCGAAAACACATATATACTCAATCGAGTATATTGGAAATGAAAGGTAAATAAACTAATAATTTTAGCATCTTGATTAGTTTGCTCAATACATGTAAATTTGCTCATTTATATAAAAAATAAAAAAGAGGAGTTCAGAAGCATGATCTTCTCTTTTTGTTTATAGGTTCCGGTAACATTGATTATGGTAACTAGCTTTTTATGGAGTATACATAAGGTAATTGAAGAGTATTAAAGTATATGGGAAAATAATTGAGGAATTTTTGTTTTTTTAATACTGTGCAAAAGGATCTATTTAAATAGATAGTTTCAACCAAGGAGGAAACAAATGCGAGATTGTCCCGAAGAATTAGACTTTATTTCATTATTTGAATGTATTCCACTTAAAAAGGACAAAAATGAGAGCTTTTTGTACGATGAGTCCACTTTTATCTTTACGAACGAAATAAACAGGTTCGAAGTGAAAATCTCACCATTCTATAATTCTTTCTCGCTTTCAGTAACGGATTTAGAAGATGATGAAATCTTTTACTGCAGACTCGAATCAGTTACAAAGATTGAGATCATGAATGACAATAAAGAAAGCAAAGCAATTCGATTATTTATAGATCAAGGAATTGACCGTTTTATAATGATTATGGATTTAGTATTTAGACCCAAATTTAAAGTTGTGCTAAAAGAGGTTTTAGATTCCTAGAACGCATATCATGGTAATTGTAAATGTATGCACTCATACATGAAATAATAAGGATAAAAACTTTAAAAGGAGAAACGACTTTGAAGATAGAGAATCAGAGATTAGCAGAAAAAGCTTTACAGTATTTACTTGTGGGTAGTCAAATGGATGGAATAAAGTTCACGTGTGAGGTTTCCGCCATTTCCCTGACCTTTACTCACTACGATCGAAAGGAAGATGATGCATTCGTTTTAACGATTGAAACAGAGTGGACGGTATATGATGACGTTCCACTTGTCTACCCATCCTCAGAGAAAGAAGTCCCCGCACATACCGAAGAACAGCATTTTAAGCATATTTGGGATGTTAAGAGACAAAAAGTAGTCAATGTTCAATTAGGTCATCGGTCGCCCCATCTCATTATTTCATTTGAATCAGGCAGCATCTTGTTTGTAAACGGTCACGACCCGAATTATGAGTGCTGGCAACTAGGTGATCATTTTGCAGGTGGTAGTTGTGATTGGCTTTTAGTAGCAACTCCAGGCGATGATATAGCAGTTTGGTCTCCTGAAAGCTTTGAATAAACTTCTAGAATGCTGATTATGGTAACTTTAATAAATACTTAGGAAAGGTGAAATTAATGTTTGAAAGTCAGCCAACTAAAAAAGACTTGATAAATAAATTAGAGAACGTTCTTAAAGGAAAGATGTCTAGAGAACAATTTAATCAATGGTCCTATAAATGGGTTCAAAACCTAGAGAGTAGAAATGTGCTCTCTTCTGATGAAGATCAACTACATGAATACCTTATTTTTTTATTATGTATAGATTTAGAGGTTGAACCAAATATATATTTTCATGAAGATATAGAACTAAAAGAATGGATTAAAAAAATAACGCTAGGTATTCCATTAACTTAATATAGGTATTTCAATAATTGCCGATAATACGTTTTATGTTAACTACAAACGTATACTTCTACGGCAGGTAGGTTTGATTCTGTTTCAAAACGCTAAAGGAATAAAGTCAAGGCTTTTCTTTGAATTATTGAAATTGTCTTATTAAAAATGATCAAAAATAGGTTGTAAATGAGCTTCAAGTTCAGACATAACACAAAAGCCTTTGCTTAACCTATTAAAGCAAAGGCTTTTTATTTAATCGGATTTCCTCTTATAAAGAAAAAGCTCCCATTGCAATAGATACAAGAATCATTATAATCGATGTTCCAATAGCCCATGGTAAAGTGAATTTTTGGAATTCCCCGAAATCAACTTTCGCCATCCCTACTAATAGATAGGTTGAGGCAACGAGTGGACTTAATAGATGAACGCCAGGTCCCATAAGAGCAGCTCGAGCAATCTCCCCAGAATCCACTCCATAATTACTAGCAGCTTCTGCAATTATTGGTAGAATTCCAAAGTAATATGCATCATTAGACATAAAGAAAGTAAATAGAATAATATGCATGATTAAGCCCTATTTCCTTTTAGATATTTTTCATATGCCTTCAATTAGATAAGAAAAAGATATCACTCCATCATTAATAACTAATCGATTAAAGAGAAATGATATTAATTAGTTTCTTTTATTTATTAAGAAAAGAAAAAAACTAATTTTTGAAGGTCAATGTGTTATTGCTTAAAAATATTTGACGACAAATGAAAATTCCCCCTTCATATCTTATACCAATTTATGTTTTACTTCTCTTTTAAGAAATTGTTTTATTCACTTTATTTCATCATAAAACTTATAAGCACTAAAAGTTGGTTTTTTTAACTACATTAAATACCTTATTGAACTAAAAAGGTATCAGTTTAGTAAGATCCATCTAAGTATAATTAAATTTTATTTTAAAGTATCATGGATCCCCTTCTTTTTCGTACATACTTGTACGGAGGTGGTGTTTATGGTTAATCAGTTAGAAGTTCTTACCCAGCATGTCAATGATAAACAATACTATTACTGGCTTCATTACGATTTACTTAGCGCTCAATGATGGCTAATTGTAATTTTAATTGTGCTCTTTCTATTTATTCTTTATCTGCTCGTTGACCGACAACGAATGGTATTTATTCTCTTAGTCTTTTTCATTAGCTTCGTTGTAGTATGTATAAATTAAAAAATATATTAACTATTCTAATGAATTATTAATTTATTTTTCATAGATACTTAAGAGTATTCCCATACAATTATCTTAACTTTAAAAACATATTGGATATGAGGTGTTTTTTAACAAAAATTACTTTCAACAAAAACAAATAATAGTAAATAATTCATGGAGTAAATTGATATAAATTGCACTCGTTTTTTGAATTCTAAAATGTATGGCAATGCTATAGAACAATCAGCTTGTTCTTTAAAAAAAGTTGTGGGAAACCACTGTAAAGAAGGGGAATGCGTATGCAAGAGAACCAAAATAAATTGGGTATTTCACTTAACAAAGTGCCAGAAGTCACAATTTTCTTCTGGATAATCAAAGTTTTATGCACAACTGTAGGTGAAACATTTGCTGATTTTCTAAATTTCAACCTTGGATTTGGGTTAACTCTCACTACTATAATTATGGGAATAGCATTTTTTATTTTATTGTATCTTCAGTTTAAAGCAACTAAATATGTCCCAGGGATTTATTGGACAACGGTTGTGCTTATAAGTGTATTTGGAACATTAGTAACTGATAATTTGACAGATGCAATGGGAGTACCTCTTGAAGTTAGTACAATTGTCTTTTCCGTTCTACTTGGATTAACTTTTCTTTTTTGGTACCTGAGTGAAAAAACACTCTCTATACATTCAATTTATACAAGAAAAAGAGAAGTTTTCTATTGGCTTACTATTCTATTCACATTTGCACTTGGAACAGCAGTAGGTGATTTATATTCTGAACAACTAGGTTTTGGATATCTTAAAACGGGAGTAACAGTCATCATTATCATAGGCTGTATCTTTTTGGCATACAAATCGAAACTTAATGGAATTTTAGCATTTTGGATTGCCTATATTCTTACTCGTCCACTGGGAGCATCATTAGGAGATTACCTATCACAAACAAAAGTTAATGGTGGATTAGGTTTGGGAACAACTGTTACTAGTGTTATTTTTCTTTTAGCTATTTTAGCAATAATCGTTTTTCTTGCTATTACAAAAATTGATATAACTTCAAAAAGTGAAATAGTGGATACACGCCAAACACGTGCAAGTAAGAAAAATATTTTGACACAAACCATTGTAGTGCTTTGCCTTTTCTTAGTTCTAAGTATAGGTGGTTATATCTGGCGCAGTAATGATATAGCATCACAATCCACTGCTTCACAAGCTACATTATCTGGGCAATTAAAGGATTTTATTAAAATTGAAAATGACATGCTCAAGGATGTGAATTCAAAAAACTTTACTTCAACGAAAAAAGGAGCAGACGATTTAGAACATCAATGGGACTCGTCGGAAGCTAAACTTAGAAAAGTAGATGGTTCTAAATGGACTAAAATTGATGGAACTATTGATGTGGTATTAGCAGCAGCTCGTTCATCTAATCCTGATGATAATAAGTGCAAATCAGCTCTTAATAATTCACTAAGTGTCCTAAACGCAGCTAATAAATAAAAAAGGAATCGCGATTTGCGATTCCTTTTTTATTTCAAAGACCTGTTTTTATTATCACATTTAAATACAAAAACCGATTTAAATGTGAATTTCACCTAAAATAGACACTTTTGATTTTTAATGCTTCATTCTCTTCCCCCACTTAATAGCTATTGTTGTGCTTTCATGTCTTTATATAAGTGCATTGTGTATTCACTCTCTACTTTGCTTAGCTTCTGTTTGTTCAAAACGTTTCTCCAGGTAACGTTGATAAAACCAAATGGCGATAGCAAGCCAGCAACCACTAGCAAAATACCCTCCAATAACGTCGCTAGGATAATGCACACCTAAATAAATACGACTAATACCTATTGTCAGAATCATTATAATGCTAGTAACGATTAAAAGTGTACGTCCCCAGCGAGTAGGAATATGACGCCAGAGCAAGAATGAAAGAACGCCGTAAACAGCAAAGGCACTCATAGCATGTCCACTTGGAAAACTATAACCATTTATTTTGATTAATCGATGAAAATCAGGACGTGCACGATGAAAAAGCAGTTTTAGCAATTCATTAAGAATTGGAGAGCCTACAATAATGGCTATAAATAAAATAAGCTCCGTTCGATGTTTTAATACTTTATAAAGAAAAAATAAACTAAAGAGAGAAATCACTGCAACGGATGGTGTAGAGCCAATGAAAGTAAAACCCTTCATAATAGCCGTTAATCCAGGAGATTCGAATCCTTGAATAAACGATATAATAGAATCATCGGATGCCTCAATTTTTGATCCACTAATTAAAATAGCCATCCCACTAAAACAAAGAAGGGAGAATATGCTTAACATAAAAGCCATTGTAAATTGGAATTTCAACTTCATACTAGACACCTCTAATTTCTGTCCTTTATCAAGCTACTTTTGATGGAATGTGATAAGGTCTTTTTATTTTTACATTTTAATGTTTCTTTGTTTTTGCAGTTAGGAGTATTAAAAATAAAGAGCTTGTTTTATATGCACATTTATAAAGAGTTATTAAACAGAGGCAATACAATCGTTACATTTGTTCCTTCGCCTTCTTTACTTTCAATGTTAATAGTGCCGTGGTACTGTTCAACCCAGCGTTTGGCTATAGCCAGCCCTAAGCCCAACCCTCCCTGTTTTCTGCTCCTTGCCTTATCCACTCGATAAAATCTATTTAAAATATAGGGTATATCTTCTTCTGGAATTCCAATTCCTTTATCCATTACTTTAAGGGATACCTTTTCATTGATTAGAGAACAGTCTATAACTACCTCTTTCTCTTCCTTCTTAGAATACTTGACTGCATTATCTAACAAAATGATCAATATTTGTTCTAGATGTCGAGAAGAAATATTCACATAAAGATTTTCATGTGAATGTTTTATTTTAAACTCATAGTTGCTATACAGTACTTCAAAATTCCTTACAACATGTTGGACAGTCGTCCATACATTGATAGGTTCAACATCTACAGGATTTATCAGACTATTTTCAGCTCGGGATAACTCTAATAATTCTTGCACCAGATTCGTTAAACGCTCTACTTCTTTCAGACTGGATTTCAAGGATTTATCTAGTATTGCAGCATCATTTTTGCCCCAGCGATTTAACAACATCAAATGTCCTTGAATAATGGCTAACGGAGTCCTTAATTCATGTGAAGCATCCTCTACAAACTGTTTTTGCTGTAAAAAGGAGTCTTCGAGGCTATCCATCAACTCATTAAATAAACTACCTAATTGAGCAAATTCATCGTTTTTTTCATTAACTGGAACCCGTTCTTCAAGGCCATTTGTTTTTATTTTTTTCATCGTCAATGTTAACGCTTGAATGTTAGATAGTATTTTCTTTGCTAGAATTGTTCCACCTAAAATACTAAAGATAAGCGATCCTACTCCTGCAGCAATCATTAGTAAGAAAATCTTATCCATAAAGGCATCGGACATCTCCATATTTCTAATAATTTCAACCGTTCCAGAGAAGTTGTCGGTGACGATAGGAGAACGAAGAACGAGTAGACGTTCGTCGTTCTTTCGAATCACTTTATACTCTTGATGCTTCACTGTTTTCGGTTGCTGCCAGTTTGGTGAAACATTATTTGAGGTACTAGTTATAACGTTTCCTTTCGTATCAAGAATCCGAATCAGCTGATTCTTCTCATTAATTTTTGATAAGTATCCTTCACTGTTTTCAATTTGGTTTAAAGATAAAGGTTCATCATCAGATTGAATAAAAGCTAGAACTTCTTTTAATTGATGAATACCATTTTGCTTCTCATAATTTAAAATACCGTTATCAATCACAATATATTGAAAGAGGTTATAAGAGAGAAAAAGAAAAAATAAAAACATGGAAGACCATAAAGTTATCTTCCATCTTATAGGTAAATCTTTTATATATGTTATCTCTTTTCTCATTCACGCATCACGTACCCAACCCCTCTAATAGTTTGAATATATAACTCTTTGTCCTCTGCACTTAATTTATTTCTTAAATATCTGACATATACATCTACAACATTCGTTTCAACAACTGAATCGTACCCCCACACTTGTTCTAACAGTATATCTCTCGTCAATACTTTATTAATGTTACGCATAAAAATGGCTAGAAGTTCAAATTCTTTGTTCGTGAGTTCAATAGGCTTTTTTTCTTTTATCATTGTTCTTGATTCCAAATCAAGTTCAATATCTTTAAATGTTAATAGTAGCTTCTGATTCAACATCTTGTTGTTTTCTTGACGTCTAAAAATGACTCGCATCCTTGCAAATAACTCTTCAATTGCAAATGGTTTCGATAAATAATCATCGGCCCCATTATCAAGCCCCATTACCCTATCCATGACACTATCCTTAGCTGTGAGCATAATAACAGGAGTATCCTTAGTTGTTCTTAGTCTTCTACATACTTCAATTCCATTTAATCCAGGCATCATTAAATCAAGTAATATAATATCGTAATTCTGCTTGGTTGCTTTATCTAAACCAGCGCGCCCATCATAAGCTACGTCAACTAAATATCCTTCATATTTTAGTTCTAGTTCTAAAAATTCTACTAATCCTTCTTCATCCTCTATAATTAGTACCTTTTGCATATAAGATACTCTCCTTTGTCTAAAAATAAAAAAACATAGAAACTTTTTCTATCATTAATGAATGCTGATGCTATGTACCCTGATTTTGAAAGATAATAATAAAAAAGATGAACTGAGTTTTTCTATAATTCCTCTTCTTCCTTCAAACCTTTTCTTCAATTTATCAAGTGAAAATTAAATTTCAATAAAAAAGAGATTAAGAATAAATGAAATTATTTCTTAATCTTCTTTAATCAATCATATAAAGCTACTCTCGAGATTCCCCTTAGAACCTTCGATGTCAAACGTCATGGTGAACTGTGCATATTCTTACTATTAAAATTTAACTTTCTTTAATGGTGTATCCTATACCTCGAACAGTCTCAATGAGTGAGGTACTAAATCCTTCTTCAACTTTCTTTCTCAAATAACTTATATAAACATCAAGTACATTTGTGTCGCCATCGTATTCATATCCCCATACATTCAGTAAGATACCTTCACGCGTAACCGTTTTATTTTTATGAAGGACTAAATAAACCAATAAATTATACTCCTTAGGTGTTAAGCAGATTTTTTGCCCAGCTCTAGTTACTTCTCTTGATTCGGTATTTATAACTACATCTTTAATTAATAATAATGAGTCATTTTCTGTCTTATCTCTAATAACAAGATGCTTATAACTTAGTAAAGAACGTATCCTAGCTAGCAATTCTTCAGTTTTAAATGGCTTAGTTATATAATCATTTGCTCCATGATCTAATCCCATTACCTTGTCTAGAGTTGAATTACGGGCTGTTAAAAGAATAATAGGCACGTAATTTTCTCTCTTTCTTAATTTACGCAAGACCTCTATACCACTCATTTTCGGCAGCATAATGTCAAGTAGAATTAAATCAAACAAATCTGATAAGGCTGTTTCGAGACCATCTCTTCCATTGTTTTTTATTTTCACTTGGTAACCTTCATGTTCAAGTTCCATTTTTAATATGTTTCCTATTTCTACTTCATCTTCCACAATTAGAATGCTTTCTTTCATCGAACCCCTCTTTTCAAACTCGAGATTTTTACATATCGTTGTTCCCATAACGAAGAGAAGTATATGGCTACCACAAACCAACACCTCATTGAAAGATAGGAAATTTTAAGTGCTGAACATAAAAACATAAGATAAAAGACTGCTATTAAGATGTGATATCAAATTCCCTACCCATTGTTCTTTGCTTTAATAACAATTACTTCACTAATATCATTAAAGTTGGATGAGGGTTTTACAATGGCCAATTGTGTTAGTCCATATTCATCGGGTTTTACTTTAATTACTTTTCCTAAAGCTAATTTCCCTTGAAAAATTGAACTGATAGGAGAGGTTTGAACTTTATCTCCTACATTAACCTCAGCCTCACTAGGAATTTTTCTAATAATTAAATTACCCTTTTTATCATCATAGCCTTCTAATGTTCCATTTACGTTTTTCTTATCCTTTAACATTACCGCCATGCGATTTGTCCTAAGGTTTGAGCTAATTAGTTCTACTATAGAGGTTGACGAGAAAACTTTAGATACCTTCCCAATGACTCCATTTGTACCTAGCACATTCATATCTATTTTTAATCCCTGATTCTTTCCCTTATCAATTGTTATTTCATTGTTCCAATTGTTCGTTGAGCGACCAATTACGGTAGCTGTTACAGGATTATAGGCTTTCACCTTAGCTTCTGTTTTTAGAATTTTTTTAAATGCTTTATTTTCATATTCCAACTTATAAACATTTGCTTCATCCTGATTTTCAGTGGCTAGTTTATTCTTTAAGGTAACGTTTTCCCGGTAAGTGGAAAATAATTGACTCACTTGTTGAGGTTCACTCCAAGAAACCTTGTCTAGAAAAGGTAAGCTATCTTTGTACAAGCTCCCAACAACAATGAATCCTCCTATAGCAAGAATCCCTCCTATCAAAATATATCTATGTCTTCTCTTCTTTCTTTGAAAACGTATCAAAATGGCACCTTCCTACCAATAGTCATGCTATTTATAATATTATTAGCTGTTTCTTAAAAACTTCTTAAGTATTATCATCTTTGAACTCTTAATAGCTGTTTGACGTTCTCCTTCTTTCAATGAATTGTACTTATTTTCTGGTTTCAGAAGCTGAAGGCATAACGTTATGGTAAAAAAAATTGGCTCATATGATTTAAATTTAATACTGTGTAATGAAATTAAAATGAAATTAAAATGAGAATTCAATGAAAAGTTTTTTATAGAAATCTCATTAAATTCTTATTTACTTTTCATTTTCATTTTATAAAAAGACTGTACAGTTTGAATTGCAATGATAAGGCTTTTAAAGAATTTTTTAGAAAAACTTTAGGTATGTGTGCCGTTTATTTAAGAGAATAAACAGTTAGCACAAGAAGGAGAGAAAAATTAAAAATGCAAGCATCTTCGCCAATGAATAAAATTGCACAAATTACCCTTGTTTTTTGGATTATGAAGATTTCTGCTACGACACTAGGTGAAACCGCAGGTGACTTATTAGCACAAACACTGGGAGTTGGATACGCAGTTAGTACGCTAATCTTTTTTAGCATATTTTTAATTACACTTGTAGCTCAACTGAGCTCTAGGAGATATATTCCGGCCCTTTATTGGACTGTTATTCTGTCAACTAGCGTAGCTGGCACAACAATGTCTGATTTTATGGACCGTACACTGGCATTAGGTTACGCAAAAGGCTCGATGATATTAATCACTATATTGTTGTCGATATTTGCATATTGGTATTTTAGCGAGCGTTCATTAAATATCAATTATATTAGAAATCGCAAGGCTGAAGTACTTTATTGGATTGCCATTCTTTTCTCAAACACATTAGGTACAGCTTTAGGGGATTTTTTGTCTGATACGTCTGGCCTTGGGTACATAGGTGGAGCTATTTTAATCGGCAGCTTACTAGCATTCATCGTTATATGTACCTTCTATACAAAGATTTCTCGTGTATTTTTATTCTGGGTAGCATTTGTTTTAACTCGCCCTTTCGGAGCAACATTTGGAGATCTTTTGACAAAGCCACATGAAAAAGGTGGTTTGGACTTAGGTACGACAGGATCTTCTCTAGTCCTAGCCTCCATTCTTATTGCCTTTATGATTTATACAACATTTAAACAAAATAACGTAAGTTCAGAACAAGCGCTGTAGATTTTCTTTTTTATTTAATACATTATAAAATTCATAAAAAGGAAAAATCTAATGAAGTGACTGATTGCATGAACACCCCCTTTTTCGCACATACTCGTACGGAGGTGGTGTTTATGGTTAATCAGTTAGAAGTTCTTACCCAGCATGTCAATGATAAACAATACTATTACTGGCTTCATCACGATTTATTTAGTGCCCAATGGTGGCTAATTGTGATTTTAAATGCGCTCTTTCTATTCATTTTTTATCTGCTAGTTGACCGACAACGAATGGTATTTATTCTCTTAGTATTTTTCATTAGCTTTGTATTAGTAGGTATTGTGGATGAACTGGGAAAGTTCTTTGATGTATGGAGCTACCCTCATCAATTCCTAGTGTTTACCCATCGGTTTAATTCCGTTGATTTTGCGGTTATCCCAGTTATACTTACGTTGGTGTACCAATTCTTTAGCAAATGGAAGTTCTATTGGATTGCACTATTATCAAACTTGTAGTCCCACTTATAAGCCCCTACTTTGGATGCTGGCTCATACTTAGCTAAAAACCATTTGTTATTTACATTCATCTCTATATTTTCCTTTATAACCTTTATATTTTGCCATCTAAATAGACTAAATCACAGGTTTATTCTATTTTAATTATATATCAAAATTGAGTTGGGAAACTTGAATATCATATACAAAGTTAGTTAACATAATCACTCTTTCCAGAAAACATGTGAAAAACGATCCCTTGATAATCAAGGGATCGTTCACTTTTTGTTTTTCTTTTTTATCTTTGAAATACCATTGGTTATTGTACATTTTTACCACTTATAGCTTAAACGAGATTGTAAGAGATTGTCCTTAGTGACCCATAAAAAATTCCCCTCCACGTATAGTGTAACCCTCACTCTCAAAGAGTAGTTTTTTCACACTATATTTAGAGGGGATAATACCAAATTTTACTTATTTTCTCGCATTACTTGAGCTACTTCAGTAAAAATTACGCCTAAGCCATGTGCACCTGCGTCCGGATAACCAAGACTTCTTTCTCCAACCGTACCAGCACGTCCCATACGTGCAACAATCTGTTCAGTTGATTTTGCTCCTTCAACAGCAGCTTCTGCTGCTTTGACAAGAGCATGTTTCAAGCTTTCACCTTCAGCAGCACTTGATGTTAACGTATCTGCATAAGGTACTAAGGCATCGATTAAAGTTTTATCTCCCACAACAGCTCCACGTCCAAAAGAACGTTCTCCTGTTGCTTGAATTCCTTTTACAGACGCTTGAACCATTTCAGCAAATTCTGCTAAAGTGAGTTCGGTTTTAGATTCGGTGTTCTTTCCAGCCGCACGAAACGCTGATCCCCAAATAGGTCCTGATGCTCCACCACAGTGCTCCATGATAACGATAGAACACGCCTCTAAAAAGTTGCCAATATCATTTGATTTATTTTCTAGAATTTCGTGCCATTCAGATTTCAACTGTTTGAATCCTTTAGCAACACTCATTCCAAAGTCCCCATCACCAGCATGGGAATCTAATTCACAGAATGGTATTTCATTTCTAATAATACATTCACTCATTTGGTCAACCATAAAAATAATATTATTCAACGTCAATCGATTTTCCGTTACTACGGAATATTCTTTGTTGGTTTGCACCTCATAGGACACTTTCGGGGCCTCCACGGTACCGATGATTTCATCATAAGTGACAGCTGGTACTTCACCTTTGATTCTTAGCGCAGGAGTATCGCACTCTTCAGATAAGAGACTCTTTAAGTTTTCATCTAATTTCATAATTGAAATAGAAGCACCGGCCATATCAATGGCTGTCATATAGTTTCCGACAAACGTTCTTGCAATCGTTACTTTTCTACGTGACAATTCACGAATGACAGAATGATTTAATAAATATAGTTCTTGAAGAGGTGTGCTTCCAAATCCATTAATTAGGACAGCCACTTCTCCTTTTCCATCTTCTATCCCTATTTCTTTTAATAATGCCGTTACCATGCGCTCTGCAAGTTCGTCTGCTGAAATAATTTTTTCGCGACGGATACCAGGTTCTCCGTGAATGCCAACCCCAAATTCCATCTCATCTTCTGCAATCTCAAACGTAGGAGTTCCTTTAGCAGGAACTGTACAAGAAGTTAGCCCAATACCAATGCTTTTAACATTCGCAATAGCGTTTTCTGCTGCCTCTTTCACTTTTGGTAGATCATATCCGCGTTCTGCTGCAGCACCTGCTATTTTATGGACAAGAACAGTACCAGCTACTCCACGTCTTCCAACTGTATATAAACTGTCCTGTACAGCAATATCATCATCTACTTTTACATAATCCACTTGAATTCCATCTTCTTCTGCCAGATAAGCAGCATTCTTGAAATTCATCATGTCACCACTGTAGTTCTTAATAACTAGTAAAGTTCCCTTATCGCTTGCTGTTTCTTTAATGGCTTGATAAATCTGTATTTGAGAAGGTGAGGCAAATACATCACCACAAACTGCTGCATCTAACATGCCCTTGCCAACATATCCAGCGTGAGCAGGTTCATGTCCACTACCGCCCCCACTAATTATACTTACTTTGTTTTTATTAATTTGCTCTTTTTTAATGACTTTATATTTTTCAATTAAATTCAGTTCAGTATGTGCTAGAACCATTCCTTTACACATTTCAAGTACGACATCTTCTGGTTTATTAATAATTTTTTTCATCTTATATTAACCTCTTCTTATAATCATTTCCAATTTGATCTGCTGCGATGATAGCTGCAGCTACTGACTCTGGAGTAATAGGGAATGGCATAGAATAAATAGATTCCTCTGGAATACAAGCTTTATTAGCTACTTCCATTAACTCTTCTTGTGTGATTTGTTCTACTCCAATATCAGCAAGACAAACTGGAAGTCCTACTGCTAAACAGAAATCTAACACTTCTTCTATTTCCTCAGTTGGGGCATTTTCCAATACCAATTGTGCTAATGTACCAAAAGCTACTTTTTCACCGTGGAAGTAGTGGTGCGCACTTTCTAAAAGAGTAAGTCCATCATGAATTGCATGTGCGCCAGCTAATCCACCACTTTCAAACCCTAATCCTGATAATAAGATATTGGCTTCAATAATATTTTCTAAGGCTGGAGTAACAACATTATGATCGCTTGCAGCTTTTGCTTTAACCCCGTCCTCTAATAGAGTGTTGTAGCAATGTTTTGCTAAAACTAACGCTGCATTTGTACCTTTTGCTGGTGCACATAAGTCCTCACGCACTCCACAAGGTAATCCAGCATTTACATTAGAGAAAGAACGTGCTGTTGCTCTTGCTTCGAAATAAGTGGATAATGCATCTCCCATACCAGATACTAAGAATCTAGTAGGTGCATTAGCAATCACTGTTGTATCAATCAATACAACACTTGGGCTTTGCTTAAAGTATGCGTAATCATCGAAAGCACCCTCTGGTGTATATATAACTGCGGAATGACTTGTAGGTGCATCTGTAGCAGCGATTGTTGGGACGATAATTAATCCCTCTCCCTCTGCCACACATTTTGCTGTATCAATTGCCTTACCGCCACCTAAACCAATTGTACAATCACAGTTGTTTTCTTTTGCTATTTCCTGCAATCTAGAAATTTCTGGTCTTGAACATTCGCCATTGAATCCGCCTTCAAAAAATGTAATACCATATTTTTCTGCTGTTGCATCTAATTTGTCTTGTACACGTTTAATATCTTCAGGATGTGCTATTAAAAGTGCAGAAGTACCAAATGTTTTCACGAAATAACCTAGGTTTAAAATTTCATTTTCACCTTGAATGTATTTTGAAGGACTAATAAATGCTTTCCTCATAAGTAAAACCTCCTAATTGACTTTGTAATCCCTTACAATTGGAATTTTACTATCTTTTGTCCAAGATTACATTAGTCTTAAATGACGAGTTTTTACAACCTTTTATCGTATTTTTTTGCTCTCTTCATTTAATATGGTATTATTATGACATTATTTCAGGTAAAAATATTACCAAGTTCATGTTGAGCAGAGATGACCTTTATCGCTAAGAACTCTTTTATTTCATGAACTAAAGAATAAAGAAAAAGTATTCTCAAATAGTTGATTTAAACTACCACAAGGTAAGTAAGGGAGATAAAAACATCATTGAAAACTACTTACATGAATTTAGATAAAATACTAGATTTAAAAAAGTGGCGAAATCTTCAAGATTCGCTTGCTCTTGTTACAAAATTAGCGATTGTCACGGTTAACTATAAAGGAGTGCCCATTTCTCAACACAGTAGCGTACGTCCATTTTGTGAGACTATGCGTAAAAATCCTAATACAGCAAAACTTTGTGAAAAGTGCGATGCGCGGGGAGGACTAGAGGCAGTCAGAACCAATGCTCCTTATATCTATTTATGCCACTGGAATATTGTCGATATTGCCATTCCCATTATAATTGATGATAAATATGTAGGTGCCATCATGGCGGGAGAAGTGAAAATTAAGGATGGTGACAAACATCCTCCCTTGGAACAAATGCTTACTGTTCCATCAAAGGGATTTGAACAGAATTTAAATAATAATGAGGAAATACAGAGTCTATATAATTCTATTCCTACTCTATCCTATACAGAAATTAACGACGCTGCTCAAATGTTATATAGGCTTTGTAACTACATTGTAGAGGAAGCTATGAATAAAAACTTAATTTTAGAAGTATATGAAAAGATGGCTCCAGTAAAAGAGGACCTTTCTACTGAAGACATTTCTTACGGTTATTCTCTAGATAATATTCAAAATATAAAAAAGGAATTAGCCAACACAGTTACTAATGCTTACGTAAAAACGTCTATTAACGATCACTTAGTTTGTAAAAACAAAGTATTACAGCCAGCCTTTGACTACATTTATAAACATAAAAGAGAAAAAATATCTCAACAAAAGATGGCCGATTTATGTCACATTAGTACAGGTTATTTCAGCCGTATATTTACCAAAGAAACGGGTATGAATTTTTCTGTTTTTATTTCTCTCAAAAAAATAGAGTGGTCCAAACAATTATTAGAAAAAACGGATTTGTCTATTGCACAGATTAGCGATGAATTAGGTTTTAACGACCCCGGGTATTACATCAAGACATTTAAAAAATATGAAAATATAACTCCTAACGTCTATCGGAAATATTATCAAGAAAAGCTGTAGAATTTTCAGTCCTGATGTAAGAAATATATATAACTTTTCCATACTGATACTATTACTCTAAAAAGGGATACTCTCAGTATGTAAAAGCAAAATCTCTTTAAGTGGAAACACGATTGATTTTTATCTGAGTAAAATAAGAAATAAACAAGCAGCATATTAAATAAACAAATTTTTTATTTACTCCATCCACTTCATTGGGAGCATATCACACATGAATGAACCCATACAAAAAGACACCTTGATTGCCAATATCGAGGTGTCTTATATTTTTTTCATAAAAAATAAGAACTAATCAGCCGTAGAGGCCTCTTTTAATTGGTTTAGCAATTGATCAATGGATTGGTTAATTACAATGGTATTTTCACTGGTGAATCCTTCCTCTAAAACAACTTGAATCATAAGTTCTCTTCCTGCCTCTATATCTACAAGTAAAGCTTTTATTAAAAATTGTTCTTTATATATACTTGCACTTACCTAATCACCTATTGCTCTAAGTTGCTACTTTTTTATTTAACACTAACTATATTTTGGCTTTCCAACAATGTTTTTTCCTGTAAAATCCAATTAAAAGCTCGGAATCCCCTTTTTAGGATTTGAATAGCTCATTTTTTATATCGAATGCGTGTTATAATACATTTTGTAGATGCAAATAAAATTTCCATTCCTAATTTCATAGTTAAGAAAAGTCCTCAATTTATGAGGACTTTTTTATAATTAACATAGAGATATTCAATTTTTAAATTAGAAATTGAATATTTACCCTACCACCAGAATGACAAAAAAGGACAAACATGATGACTTGTTTGTCCTTTTTACATAGATGATATGTAAGATTTAATTTGCTATCAATCACTTATTTGTTTTAAACGTACTAAAGTTAAACAGTATAACAGCAATAATAAGCTCTATGATAGCGCCTATTTTTCTTTTAAATCAGAGGTAGGCATGAAGAAAGAGACATTTTACAATAAGGTAAAAGTATACGGGGCAAGGAAGTAAAGTCTTCTTCGTTTCCTAATTTTATTAGATGTCCTAACAAAATAAGTGACTCAACAGTTTGTTAATAATCAAGCTTATAGCTTTAATAAAATCACAGTTTTTTTAAAAATACGTTGATTTAAAAAAACACCCTGAATTAGGTATTCTTCATTTAGATATTCATACTTCCAATTTGGATCATGTTCAACTACTGTAATGTTCATTTTTCTCCCCCTTAATCATTTATTACATGGACAATATAATAAATGATTAAATTAATTCAAAAATCTTAGTATCTCCTAAATTATAATATGTGCCTTCCTATAAAGTACCCTTATTCTCCAATGCCATTAACGATGAGGGTGCTTTTTTCTATGTGAAAAATTCATGAGTCCTTGCCAACTGTATGATACAAGTATGGTTTGATAAAAATACATAGCGAACAGGTGTAATTAACATGACAGAAAGGAAGAGGGCTGCTCAGTCTTCTGGCTGCAACTCCAATCAAAATATCAAATAAAAAAGAGCTTATTTCTTTTGCAAGTTTACATAAGATAAATTATAAGAAGTAACAAACCTTTAAAATTCCTATTATTAAAGGTTTTTGTATAGTTGTAATTCAAATGTTGTAAAAGAAAAGTTCCTAAAAGGATAATAACTCTTGCCTTGTTATATTCTTTAGGATAAAATACAATACTGAGATATATTCTCACCATTTTTATTCTGATTTGAAAACCTACTGTACTCTTGTTTGCACAGTAGGTTTTCTATTATAGAAAAGCGTACAATTCAATCACAGTACAAATGATTGGAAAAGGAATGATTAACTACTAAATAGTGATAATTGTTATCTTTATGTAAAATCTAATAACTCTTCTTATAGCTGTAAGTAGATAAAAAACATATTGACATTTAATTTCAAACTAACTAATATGATATACATTACATACACTTTAATTTAATAAACAAAAGCTAAGATAGGATCTTAAGTAATCCTAATCTCCCTGTTATAGAGAGCTGGTAATTGGTGGAAGTCAGTACAAAGGTTAGAGATGAAATTCACTCCTAGAGCTTCCTCTTCTAATGGTGTTTTAGAGAGGACGGATAAAACCGTTATGCTAATTAAGAGGTAAGATGTTTTTACAATATAGGGTGGTACCGCGAAATTTTCGTCCCTGCTGAATTATTCAGCAGGGACTTTTTTATGTTAAAAGGAGGGCATCATGAAAGAAAATACTGCATCAAAGAATACGTTAAAAAAGCAATTATTACCGCGACACATTCGAATGATTGCTATTGGAGGAATGATTGGGACAGGGATTTTCAAAGGGAGTGCTGATACAATTGGATTAGCAGGACCTTCGGTTATCTTTTCGTATCTATTTGCTGGACTATTGCTTCTTATTGTAATGGGAGCTTTGGCTGAAATGGCTATTGTATACCCATCCCACAATATGAAAGATCTAATTCAAAAAGCTTTTGGAAGACGTTTTTCTTTTGTAACGGGAGCTACTTATTGCTTTATGTGGCTTACTGTATGCGTTATTGAAGTCATCGCTGCAGGTAGTTTTCTGCAATATTGGTTTTCTTCTATCCCCTTATGGATTCTTTGTCTTATTTGTTCAATTGTACTTATTTTAATTAATGCTACAAGCGTAAAGTCTTTTGGAGAAATTGAGTTTTGGTTTGCTGGTATTAAAATCTTTGTTATTATTGCTTTTATTTTATTAGGTATAGCGATACTATTTGGAATTATGCCAAGCAATAATTCATCTTCTCATTATCTTCATAATTATAGTGATTTTATGCCAAATGGCTGGAAAGCCGTTTTCTCTACATTACTTGTAGTCATTTTCTCGTATGGAGGATCAGAACTCATTGGTTTAACTATTACAGAAACGAAAGATGCTGAAAAGGTATTGCCAGGGGTAGTTAAAGGCGTTATGTGGAGAGTAGTTCTGTTTTATACTTTGCCTATTTTTATTATCTGTGGCTTGATACCATGGGATAAAATTGATGCAAATGCTAGCCCTTTTGTCCAAGTATTTGAAACAGCCGGGCTTCAAGGGGCTTCTCATGTTATGAACTTTATTTTATTAACAGCTGTCCTTTCAGCAGCCAATTCAGGTATTTATGGCTGTACAAGGATGCTTCATTCTTTATCTCAGTCGGGAGATGCTCCTAAAAGTTTGTCCTATGTAAATAAACAAGGCGTACCTGTTTACAGTTTAGCTTTCAGTGTCCTATTTTTATTATTGGGAACGTACCTCGTATACTTATATCCTGAAAAAGCTTTTTCTTATTTATTAGCTATTCCTGGATTTACAGTTTCTCTTATATGGATTAGTATTTGCTTAGCTCAGCTAAAGCTACGTCCTCAATATAAAGAAAAACCATATTTTAAACTTTGGGGCTTCCCTTATTTAACGCTTTTTGCCGCATGTACATTAATTATTAGCTTCATAGTCTTTCTCATAGACAGTGCTAATAGGTTAAGCTCTATAGTTTGTGTAGCATTCGTTCTTATAATGGTAATTCTTTCATTTTTCAAAAGGAACACCAAACCTACTTCTCTTGAAGTACCGAATGATACCAATTAGATTTTACATTCTTCAAAAACTTAAATCAAAAAAAGATACTTTGTAAAGTATCTTTTTTTGATTTATAGAATCACTTGCTTCATCTGAGAGCATTTTTAGTGATTTAACTCACGATTTGTTTTTGGGATTTTTGCTCTTCATTCCAAGCCTCTAAGGTTTCAAGGTCTGTTAAGTGCAAGATACTCTTTGCATCTCCTTATAGTTGTTTTCGCTGTGAGTGTAGTTTATTCCTTTAGCGTAATATGCCATATTCATTTTGAACAATTCTTTCATTTTCTGCATAGCTTGTAGATTAAAATAAGCAACATCGATTTCCATTAAGTGCCCAAAATGGTGATGTACGATTGTGTTTGACATACCTTTGTTATCCACACTGTAAATTCGTTAATCATGTTAATTAACTCACGAATGTACTTGTTTTTGTGATGATCAAACTGTTTGTACGTTTCCTCTACTTTGCTAAAATCAATCCATTTCTTTAGTTTAATCATAGGCGGATTAGTGCTCAAAAAATACGCGAGTTCTTGCAGCTGATTACTGATCCTCAGCCATGTTTCTGCTTTGATTTCTGTCACTTGGGTAGGTTGATACTGTGGCACATACTTGCAAATCGTGGTGTAGAAATAAGCAAAAGCTTCATCAGCAAAATAGACCGATTCTTTATTCCAATACTTTGCATTGTACTCACCTGGTTTCACTTCTATATAATAAGCATTTTCGACCTTGTCCACATTGGTTATCATTTCAAAAGGAGATTCCATAGTAACACCTCTTTTTTAGATAACGTTAGTATGTCCTTTTTTATTAGTGATTTACCTAAAAATTACTCCTAAGTTAATATCATGTACTTTTATTTTTTTAACCATTTATAAAACATAGGTATGATTGCCTTTCCTTTGAATAGGTTAGTTGTAAAAAACCATATAGCCGAAAGGAAGTAGCAATTATGCATATAGAAATGAATATCTTATTTACTTTAGGTTCTTTACTGGGTTTATTAGTAGGAGGAGGAATTCTCAAATTAGTAAACCATCTGGCAAGGGGAAGAATCCAATTTATGTATGCTATATGCGGTGGAATCTTATTGGGCTTATTGTTCTTTGATATCCTTCCGTCTACTTGGCATCTATATGATTTAAGAGGCGTTTTATTAGGAATTGTAGTCGGATATATCATCATGCTATGCATTGATCTCTTTTTGCATAAACAAAACAGCGAAATTTCACCCTTACAGGCACTTATCTTATTAACGGTTGCTATCTTTTTTCATAATGTCATCACAGGTATTACCTTTGGAATAACAGATATGCACCAATCAGCTTCTGTATTCGCAGCTACCCTTTTACATCAGGTCCCAGAGGGGATGGCAATTATGACAGTCCTCTCTATAGCAAAAATACCGAACACCTTCTTTTTGCTAATTATAGCCCTTCTATCGCTGTCCTTAGGAGGCAGTTTATTTATTGGTGAAAGTGTACAAGTTTCCTCACTTAAACTACAAGCTTTATCGACTGGTGCAGCAATCGGTACACTGTCTTTTGTTATCTTTCATGAAATAATTGGAAATACCATCAAGCACTTCAGGAAATTGCATGTATGGCTACTAATTTCGCTAGGATTCGTAATTATTTATGTTTATCAATATTCCCTTTCATTATTTCATGGCCATTAGAATGATTAAGTTTAAGTGTCAAAAAGACAACTACAAATGTATGCAGCTATACCTCATTCTGATCATTTATAAAATTAGAACATTCATGATTATGGTAACTAGAAATGAGTGTTATATATAATGAAACCACAGGAGACAATACAATGACAAAAAACACCTTAAATCATGGCATTATAATTTTATTAGAATTTTATCCAACTTGGTTAGCATTACCTCGTGAAAAAAGAAGAGAGCTTGCAGAGGATTTATATTCAATAATCGAAAAATACAGCGAGAACGTTAAAGTGAAGTTCTTTGACGCTGATGCCTTTGGAGACGGTACTTATACGGATTTCATCTTTTGTGGAACATCAGATTTAAAAATGTATCATTTTATGTGGGAAGAAATTCGTGATACATATGCCTATTCAAATGGTTACTTTAAAATGAAAAAAGTGATGATGGGCGTACAGAATGCCTATCAAAAATTCGAGGAAGAAGTCTTAGAAATGGGTTCTGAACACAAATAAAATCTTAGTGTAGCAAAAGATGAAGACGAAATAGATCTTACATTTAAAAAAGGCTGCACAATATTTTGGGGTTATTACGATAGCATACCTATCATTTCTACCTCTCACAACAATCTATTGTCATTCAATTATTAACTCATCCTGAACAAACATCAATGGGGTTGAATTTAAATATAAAAAGTAAATTATAGATTGTATCCTTTATACCTTTTAGTTAACTAACATGTATATAATGCTATTTATGACTATGAAAAAGAAGCCACGCTATCTTAGTGGCTTCTTCCCACATGTACAATGTAGTTACTATTTTAGTTAGACCATTTTTCTTCACTATCAATCCATTTGTTCTCATTTAAATCAAACGATTCTATGTCATCATGAAAATTAAAATAGTTACTTCATCTCTAAATTGAACTATCATAACTTTCTTAACATTGTTTATAGGTATATCTAAAGCTATATATTTTCTCATTGAATCTCTTAGTTTAAATAAACTTTCACCTAACATAATAAATATTGTGAGGTGCATTAGCTATTTATAAATAGGCTACAGAATTCTTGTTTTGAAGGTAGCCGTAAATGTTAATAACATTGCCGTTTGCTTGTCCTGTAAGCTTTTATAGTGCCAATTAATATGGTCAAGTTCTAACTCTATTTCAATTAATTGTTCTATAACTTTCTCTTTATCTAGTGAAGAGCTAAGAAGAGCTTTAATTAACCGCTCAATTTTATTACTACTCTCAGAAATGTCATTTAAATCTAAATCAGTCTATTTATTAAAATAAAAAGCACCTCAATTAATAGATGCCTAGTTTTTATTATTATTTTTCTTCTGTAATCATAAACTGTACCACATTATTTAAATTGATGTGCACTAGCTCTTTTTCATTCGAAATGAATCTTTCATATTTTGTTATATGACTAATGACTTCTTTCTTTGATGTGGCTTCGAATTTTAATTCCTTTGTCCTGCCATTTATAAATTCGAAAATAACTTTAAATTTAAGCATAGGTGTATCTCCTCATTATCTACTTATTATTTTTGTTTCATTAATTCTTCTTCAAAGAAAAAAACACTTGAATATTTAGTAACCGTATAAGAGTATCTTTTTATGTTTTTTACATAATGACTTTTTAAGATTGTTACTAATTCATTCGATACTCTTATAGTTACTGTTTTTCCATTACTAAATATTTTCACGCTTATATCCTTCATCTTCTCTCCTATTAAAAATAATAAGATTATCGTATTATTCTTATAATAGAGCTGAGAAAAGCTTACATCAACCCGTATAGATTTTCCTCATTCTGGTATATAGGCTCAAAAAGTATATAGTTATAAAATAGTAAAGGATTATTTTCTATAGATTTTTTTATGACCTACTGTCGCTTTTCTACCTCTCCTACGTTCTGCTCTTGCCTTTTTATTAGCGAACAGAGCCAAGGAATGCTCGCTATTAATGATGGGTGGGAAAAATGTGTCAGTCCCTAGTCATTCCTACTATCTTTGGGCTAACATTTACATACGCATTAATGCACCATTAGGCTTTGGTAACTCCTCAGCTGTTATCAGATTCATTTTACAAAAATGTTCAAAAAATTGTTGTGCCAGCTCTCTTTCCTTTGGGTCACTTTTCAACTCAGCTATATCAAGCAAAATTTGAGCCATCCATAAATTATCAAAATAACGGTATTTACCTGTATTCCATGTCATTTTTTGGGATGACCTTTCATTTACATAATATTTCCAGAAAGGCATCTGATCCGATTCCTGTTCTGTAAGTTGGAGTCTGTATTTTGAATGAGCAGGAATATATCCATCTTCACAAAGCTTACCAATAAAATCTTCATTCACCATATAGACGCCTAAGATACGTCTGTCTTTTTCAGGCATACTGGAATCTATTGCTGTTAACAAGACAGCACTATTTTGGTGCAAACGGATGGGTTTGGTTGGCTTCCCCTTGTTATTACCGCTTTTTATTACGCCTGAAAAAACCTTCCACTCTAAAAGAGAACTATTCTGTTCTTCTGTGTCACACCAAAAAACCATTTGTGATTCAGAATGAAGTTTATGATTTTTCATAAGTTTTTCAAGTCCCCAGCGAAGTTCTTGGTTTTTTCGTTGTAGTTTTTTTTCCTCTTCCTTCTTCCGCTCTTCCTCGTTGTGTTCCATTTCCTTTTTTTCTATAATTTTTTCGAGTGAATGAGCAACACTTTTATCATGCAGTTTTAGATGCTTTCCAAATACATCGGGGAAAACAAACTTTTTATTTTCCGATGCGAAATGTATTTCAATACTAGAATCATTATATTTAACTATACTACCTATCCCAAAAAGCTTGTGTGTAACTTTCTTATTGATTAAATTCATTATTCTAGACCTCCTTGTAGAATAAAAACTCGGTTACTATTAGATAGTAAATTAATAATTTTATTCAACTAACTTACCTTTAAAGCTCACACAACTGTTTGAGTTTTTTTAGTTTAAAAAAGTATTGAAAAAATGTATCCATAATTCTATCTGAAAAAAACACAGCGGAATTTGGAATACGATCGAAAAAACAATTGTAAAACTATTATAACATTTTTTGAAAATATTACAAATTTTTCATTGACAATATATTTTAATTTGAGGTAAAATGGAGTTTTGTTATTTATAATAACTCGAAATAAAAGTCTCCAACAAGTCACGAAACTTCTGGAAAGTCCCTATAAATAACAACTTGATTACCGGTGATAAGCAAAATGATTCCACCATTAAACTAATCTTTAAACTAACCCTCATTACGTTGGAGGCTTAGTTTAGGGATGTACTACTACAGTAAGTGTTACAAGTAAAAAGCAAAAGAAGAAGATATGAATATTATTACCAAGTGTTTAGAAATTCTCATATCACAAATTCCGCGCATTGTTCAATGAAAATAAAGTGGTAAAAAAACACCAATTCATATAAATGATTATTACTCCTTTATAAGCTATAATATAATATGAGGAGTAGTGATGTTAGTATGTATTATTACGGCAAAAGAAATCAAGAACCTTTAGCTCAAGAACAAACAGAGGTTTGGGAATGTATAGTAGAAGATTGTAAGGGCTGGATGAGAAAAGATTTCTCTTACGACAACCACCAAAAATGCCCTTTGTGTGGAAATCACATGGAAGCTGGAGAACGGCTTATTAATAAAATCCCCCTTAATCCCCATCGAAGATAATTTGTACCAAATTATTTAATTTAATTGAAAATATAGTTAATTCATTTGCATTTGCTTTCTATTTCTATTGTATGTTATAACTAGTTGTACCTTGTATCGATCGTCTTGTCTAAAACCCAGGCTTTTTTTAAAGCCTGGGTTTTCTATTGAACTAATAGTAGATAAATCATGGTTTTCTAATTATAAGACCATAAAAAAGGACTCCTTCATAAGGAGTCCTTTTTGTTATCACTTTTAATTATGCTTTGTGAACGTTAGCAGCTTGTGCTCCACGTTGACCTTGCTCGACATCAAAAGTAACTTTTTGACCTTCTTCTAATGATTTGAAACCTTCACCTTGAATAGCACTGAAATGAACGAATACATCGTCTCCGCCTTCGATTTCAATGAAACCGAAACCTTTGTCTGCATTAAACCATTTTACTGTACCTTGTGTCATAATATTGCCTCCTGCTGTGGAATACTCCACAAATGTATTACCTCTCTTGCCCAACCATACTATTTCAAGATAAAAACTTCTGTTTAAGGTTTTTTCTTCTCTCAATCTTATACCGAACAAAAATAAGTTAAGTATAGTGTAACACATAGAGATATTCATAGCAAATAATTGCTTTTTTCCATTCCTTCACAAAAAACAGTATTATGAGAAACGCTCAGAATTGCAACGAGTGGACAATGACCCGCGAAATAAAGAATATCTTCTTCTGGTAGCTTATCAGTACAACATTTCAACACTTATGCACCAGAATCCCCTTAACTATGTATAGTTAATTTATGGTTAAGGTTGTCCAATATAGATAGTCTCAAAAAGTACACTTTTTGGGATTGTGAAAAAATGACTTAAAAAACAGCTATCCCATCCGAAAAAGTATACTTTTTCGGACTCCTAATTCTATACTTTATTCAAACACTAAAGGAATAAAGTTAAAAAATTTATTGGAATTAATAAAATTGCTTTAACGAAACTCAAATAAAAGGTTAATTAATACTTTTTTATGAATTAATTTACTTTTAATTTATTTTTAACCATATTTTAATGATTCAATATAATCATTGGATTATAATGGAATTACCAAAGTGATTATCCTTCTTTCAACTTGCTTTCTATCTAAAGCAAGTCTTTTTATTTATCGGAATGAAAATGACTAGAATGATATAGGTTGCACCGTATCCACATATTTCATTAGTAATCAAATTAAAATATATTTCAAATATACAGAGAAACGCTCTCTGAGGGAATGAACTTTGGTTTTACATATAATAAATGGTTCGACATAAATTTGAGCAATTTAGAAGCTCTTATTTTCTTCTTATTATTGATTTTGAAACACTTGCTTTTTGAAATTAGTTAACCTAATGTCACTCTCAAGAACTACAAACGCCTTTCATCAAGAAGTATTTATAACGTGCTATATTTAATAAACTTCATTTCTATATACAATCCAAAAGTTACTAACATATATACTGATAAAGCATGGAAATAGGAGAGGATATTCTTGACTAAAAATCATCCATATTTAGATGAGAAAGTTATGACTATAAAAATCGTTACTGAAATGACAGGTTTATCAGAAAGGCAAGTTCGTTATTATGAAGAGCGAGAGCTTATTTTCCCGAAACGAAACTCTTCAGGTACCCGAATGTATTCCTTTTCCGACATTGAAAGGTTAATGGACATCGCAGAAAAAATTGAAGATGGGGTTCGAACACGAGAATTGCGTAAGGATTTATTTTAAAATAGGTAAATTTGATTTGTTCTTTCAGTCTTTGTTCATGTTTACTCAATCCGTATCTTCAATATTTAATGGATTATTTTCATTTTAATTTTTATAAGTGTATATAAAACAAGATTTTTATGCATCCCATTACCATTTAGCCTAGAGAGAAACATTGATACATAAAGAATGTATAAAAATTTGCATATTCTATAAAAATGACTCTGTTAGAACCCTTACTCCCATAAGGGTTCCTTTTTAGGTTGTGTACCGTAAAGAGGTATTATGTTAACTGAACATTCATAGGTTATAGAGTCAAAAAATAGAAGGAACTACTGTCCCTCAACAGTAATTCCTTGCTGTAATATAAATGTATTTTGGATGATCTAATTTATCTGAAGTGGTTTATACAGAAAGAATGATTGACGAATAACTCACAGAGATAGATTCTTTTTTAGTTATTTACTAACTTCCACTACGAATGGAACTATAAAGACTTTGTTACTGCGCTGAAACTCTCCCCAAATTTTATAGATGCCAGGTGAAGGAAATGTTGTATGGAACATAGCATTAGATCCTTTTACCCTTTCATCCATCGGATGTACGTGCAGATATTTTGTTGCGTCTTGATTTAGAATGACAACGTGTCCTACAGCTCCAAGGTATGGTTGTAAATCCTGAATAGGCTGTTTGGTTTGAGCGTCTTCAAAATAAAAATTTAGCATAGTTTCCTGATTCGCTTTTAGCTGGCTATCTATTTTAAGAGACAATCGATTCCCATTCGCAGTTTTTACTAATTTCTTATCAGGTGTAAGGCTAACAGGAGCTGGTGTATTTCCTTTAACAGAAACCGTATGCATTTGAACTGTATCCGATTGTCCTTTCGGTACAAAGTCAGCAATTAACTGAAATGATCCTCCCTGAGTAAACGTAACAGGTACTGTGAACACACCTTTTCCCTTATAAGTAGGATGGATGTGTTGATATTTTGACAAGTCTTTGCTTGCAACAATCAGATGCATTTTCTTTTCGTGATTTACCTCAAATTCAGAAATAGGCTTCCCTTTATTATCTTTGATTGTGATTGTTAACTGGTTGGTTGTATTAGCCTGAGGATAATGTTCAAACTTCCAATCGGTTTGTACTGCAACTTGTTGTTTTTCCTTTGAAGAATCGTTATGGTCCATGTTTGCCATGTCGTGTTTCATCTGCTTATGTTCAGAATCCTTATTACATGCAAACAAAGCAATCATAGTTAAGAGAGATACCACGATAAATAGTAACTTTTTCATATATACACCCTTTCATTTGAATCAATACATTCAAGGGTTATCTACTAATTCAATTTATAAGCACGTTGAGGTCTTTATAAATCATATGCCTGTTTTTAAAGTGCTATGACTTTTTGTCCTTTAAAAAACAAACTACCTAAAAATAGAAAAAACTACTGGGACAGCAGTAGTTTTTTCTATTGCAAACTATGTTTTTATTGATGACTTTAATCATCATGAATAGTGTAGTTACACTAATGAATTTTATTCCTAGATAATCGATAAGAAAGAAAGCTGCCAGGGAGGGCAGCTTTCTTTCTTACAAGGTTGCAGTGGAAGACGCCGTTCAGACATCTTGAGTAGTTTGCTCAAATGATAAAAAAGTATTCAATTTAGGCAAGTTGCCTGATAAAGAATGAAAACATATAGTGTAGTCAGAATACTTTCAGCTCTGAATCCGTATTTTTTATAACTTCCCTGATCTATAAAATTAAAAAGCGCTTTTCCGATAAAAACATTCATGACAGCTAGCTAAAGCTTATACATATAGTAAGAGATAAATTGACTGAAAAGGTGATTATTATTCAGAAAATACTGGTTGTTCTAGTCGGAAGCTTATTGTTAAGTATAGGAATTAATGGATTTTTAGTTCCTCATTATTTGTTAGATGGGGGAACAATTGGGATTGCTCTCATCCTTCACTATTATTTTGAATTTCCTACAGGTGTGATGATTATTATTTTGGGTTTTCCATTATGCTGGTTTGCTTGGGTTTATGAAAGAACTTATTTTTATAATAGTTTTTATGGTTTAGTTATTTCTTCTTTATTGATTGATTGGCTAGAACCTATTAAAGACCAGTTTCAACTTCCTGTTTTTCCTAGTGTAATTCTTGGAGGAGTGTGTATTGGGACGGGGATTGGTCTTATGCTTCGATATGAGACAAGCACAGGAGGAACAGATTTACTAGCACAACTTATATCAAAAGCTTTTTCTTTAAACATAGGGATGGTTATTTTAATTATAGATGGTTTTATCATAACAGCAGGTCTTCCTTTATTAGGACCTAAAACGTTTCTTTTTTCATGTTCGACAATTTTCATAGGTGGAATGACGACTTCGTTAATTACTAAAAAAGAATAATTTGGATTATAAAATTAGTATCTTCTATCCTCCATTTTTTGCACTTTCTTGATTTTTATAAATTTAAAAGGCCCTTATAATAATTCTGAGATTGACTAAAGGGTTCTCTTTTATGGTTCGTTCCTAGAGAATCCATTATGGTAACTAAAAGGCGAAAAAGCTACCTTTGGGGAAGATGGCTTTTTCTACTGATAAATAAATTAGGTTGTAAGTGGAGTCCCAAAAGACTTCTTAAGTAGTTTGCTCATTATATAAGTTTTTATCAAAGTTATTTTATTACTCAATTGGACCAAGCATCTGTTGGGCCATATCTTTATACTCTTGCATCCCAGAGCTTTTAGCAAACTCAGCAACAGTAATTGCCTGTGTTGTTGCTAACTCTATGATATGCTCTTTCATAAGTGGCCACGCTTTTCCCCCTGCTTTCTCATATGCAGTAATAGCTTTTTCCAATCCACCTTCTCCAGTAAATAAATAGTGAGCAAGAAAATCACGAGATACATCTGTAACGGCTACTTCGGTCCAATCTATTAAGCCAGTGACCTCTGATTGGTGATTAATTAAAATATGCCCCGGATGAATGTCACCATGGCTAAGGCCGGTATAGTTTGGCCACATATCATCATTAGCTACCCAGGCTTCCCAACGATTCAACAAATTATTACGCACCTCATATTCATCTTTTACTTTTTGCATTTTTTCTTTCATTAACTCTCTTGCTTCCGTTGCCGTATAAACCTTAATACCAGCCTTCTTTACTACGTTTGTTGGCAGTTGATGTAACTCTGCTAACATGCGTCCGAATGATTCGTAATATGTGGATGGAATATTTTCTATATCTAAAACCCACTCGTAATTTTGAATTTTAGGATTAATGGTACCCACAGGCACTCCGTCTAATAATCTATAAGCAATGAGTTCATCGGTGGAAATTTCCCAATTGGGTGCTTGAATGGTTGTATATCGATTTACAGCATCTAAAACCATCTTTTCTTGATTAGCTTTTGCCATAGAGTCTAGTCTGCGCGGGATTCGTAAAATCCATTTTTGTCCCTGCTCATCCTCTGCATGGGCAACTTGAAAATCTAAGCCTGATTCATTCAATTTCATTGTTTTTTCGATTACATTTAGGCCTTTTCTTTTTGCTAATTCTTTAATTTCTAGTTTATTCATCTTAATTATCCTCCCATAAATATTCAATTTTTTTTACTTTGTTCGTTGCCCTTTTTATTCTCTACAGCTCTTCTTCTCACAACTAATGTTATCAATTAATAGCTATTTATCAGTATAAATCAACAGTTAGAAACACAAAAAAACTGCAGAAATCTCTGTCTGCAGCTTAAAGTAACCAAGTATCAACCTCCATGTACTCAGTAATACCTCGAAGAAACCATAACAGTAGATTGTTCAAGGTAAATGAGTGCATTTTTAGGTTAGGTATAACAAAAGAAAGATAGATGAACCCACCTTTCCTCATGTCACACATTGCTATGCCCGTTGAAGATTATTAAAAATGGACAGACTGATCCTGTTTACTCTGCAAGTATTAAACAGAGCCTTTGAACATATTAAATTACTTGTTCAAAGTACGGATACGCAATCTGATTGAAACAGTCATTTTTAATAATCCTCCTTATTGTAGAATGCTTTCATTTTATAACATAAAATTATTATTTTCAATCCCCCGATAAAAGTCTATTTTACTTATCTAAAAGGTCTATTGCTAGGAGTAATGTTTGCACGAGAATTAACATATTAGGTAATACTTATCAAAAAATTTACTCTATAAAGATTTATACTAATACTCTTCCGGTAATGATCATGTTAACTAGATATGTATGCGGTATTGATGTTATTAAATAAGCTTATAAGGATTACCATGCTTGGGATACAAACGAACAGATCAGTTTGGATTTAAATAATATCAATACAGCATTGAATTTACCGATATTATGAAAAATTTCCTGGAACAGTTTAACACTAACCAAATAAACTGTTTCTATTAAACCATTTTGATTTTATTTGGCAGAAGTAAATAAATTTAATACTTCTTGCTTACTCGTGTTTGTTTTACACTATATAATGAAAACAATTAATTGACTATTTTTATTATGAAAAGGTTGGAGCAGGAAATTCATCAATTTTGATACGAAGTAAACTATAAGGTTTCTCTCGTAAGTCTTTTCCATAATGAAATCTAGGCTGCCGATGTAATTGGTTTACAATGACATACAAATATTGATCCGGACCAATTGAAAAAGTATCCGGCCACAAAATTCTTGGATCATGTGCGATAGTTTCCATTATGCCATTTGGCAATATCTTACGAATACTGTTGTTTTCGTAATCTCCAGCATAAACAGTTCCCTTTGCATCGGTGATCATTCCATCAGACGCACCTTTTTCTCCCCAATACTCCACATGATAAATTAAATCTTTATCTGGTATAGTTCGGTCTCTTAGAACGTCTGTTGAAATTGAGAAAAGATGACGACTGGTTAGTGGACAAAAAAATAAAACTTTGCCATCGGGAGAAATTGCTATTCCATCAGAAGCCAATCTAAATGGGGAAGTTGAGCCATCTATGTTTCTATTCATCAAAATTTCACCTTCTACCTTCGGTAAAAAATAGGGATCGGGTGAAGTTGATTTTACTCCATTTAACCGTCTAAACGCGTTTCCATTTGATAAATCTACGACAATAATAGCTCCTGGTCCTCTTGAAGAAGAATCTGTTATATAGGCATAACCTGCTTTTCCAACGCGAAAATCAAAACGGACATCATTCAGATAAGTTGTAGGTAGAACAACATCTTCTGTAAAGGTATATACTTTTCTTATTGTATTGGTTTCTAAATCAACAGCGACTAATTTTGCTCCCCCTTTAATAGGTTCAGAAAAATTGGGTGCCGCTGTATCTAATATCCAAAGCGTTCCCCTTCCATCAGCAACTACACTTTGGACACTGATGAAAGTCATTGTGATATTTTCGGAGTTAACCAAATTAGTTTTTAAATTAGGATAAGACTGCAATTTATCCTGAATAATTTCCGCCACTGTAAATTTAACATCGTCTCCCCATTTCGGAAAGCAAATGAAAATACGACCGGTTTCTGAAACAGTAACACCTGTAGGCATAGCCCCATAAAATGCATAAACTAGTTCTAAATTACCGAAATATTTTTCACTAGGTAACATAGGTTTCATAATATCCTCCTCAAACATTCAAACGGGATATCTCATATATATGGTTTATATTTTTTCTAATGCATGTTTCTTAATAAGTTTTTCTATACGAAAAGATGATTGAATTGATTGTTTTCGAAATTTAATAAGTCTGTCAGAAGAAAGGAAACATTTTAATTTAAAGGTCTCCAGATGAAGTAGAATTCAATTAGCAGGTAGCGAAGTTCAATATTCCCGAATCAACATTAAGCTGTTATAAATAAGAAATTAGGAAAATTTTCTTTTTTAACTTTATGAGGAAATGTATTTAAGCTAAACTGCCTCTTTAGCACAATAAGCACTTCTACCTTTAGCAATTTAAGTCCACTACTCTTTTATCATAGCTTTGCTTTTTAAAGAAATTTCGTATAAAGTGATGATTACATAGAATACTGTATCAGTCAGTGGTTTAATAACATTTCGGAGGAAAAATGCCAATGAATACAAAAGACTTAAGAAATATCCATGCCCTCGTAACAGGTGCTTCAAGCGGCCTAGGATTTTCCATGGCGGAGGCTTTGCTTCAAGCTGGAGCCACGGTGGCGTTAGCTTCTAGAGTTGGAACTAAATTGGATCAAGCAGTAGAGAAATTAAAGCGTGAGGGTTATCCTGCTGTTGGAATTCCTTTGGATGTTCGATCAGAACAATCCGTCAATAATGCGGTCGAATGGGTGAAAAGAGAATGGGGGAAGCTCGATGTTCTCGTCAATAATGCGGGAATTGGGATGAGGACAGTAAACCCGCGTTTTTTAGTCGAGCCTCAGCCATTTTTTAAAGTAACACCAGAGGGGTTTCGAGATTTAATTGATACCAATCTCACAGGATATTTTTTAGTAGCTCGAGGGTTTGCTCCTTTAATGATGGAACAAGGTCATGGGCGAATCATTAATATTTCTATGAATCATGAGACTATGAAAAGAAAGGGTTTTGTACCTTATGGACCATCGAGGGCAGCCACTGAATCACTCTCATATATAATGGCCGAAGATTTAAAGGAATATGGAATTATGGTGAATATGCTTTTACCGGGTGGTGCCACTACTACCGGGATGATTCCGGACGAAGTCCGAAAAGAGATTGAATCAAAATTCCAGCTATTAGATCCAAGGGTTATGGCCGAGCCGATTGTTTTTTTAGCCTCAGCTGCTGCAGAGGGAATCACAGGTGAAAGAATAGTTGCCATCGATTTTCAAGACTGGCTTCTCAAAAGAAAATAAGTTTTTAATCACAGGGACGGATTCTTTCCTCTTTGAAGAAGTAGAGCTGCCCTGTGCTTATTCTTTTATATTTTATAGAATGTCCAGCTCCAGCACGGGTATAAGCCAATCCGTCAAGAAGACTAAAGAGCAAACCTTCTCGCTAGCTTGTCTGGAGTCACGCCTCTCATCTACACGCTTCCGCTTTTGTTCCTTCGGGTTCTGCATAGTTTTACAACACCTGTTATTCATAGCCAAGGAAAGAATTCCTTCTTCAACTAACCTGCCCCATTACTTTAAGTACATTCCTCCACCAACAAAGAAAGCATCGCCCATGACAACATCATCAATGATGTCAAAATTGGGCTTACTGCCGTTCAATTTCCCCGACTCATCCCCATTCATATAAAATCGATATCTCATAGATCGCAAACCCCTACAATTAATTTTACTTTTAAGTACTTCTCGTTCACATCGCTTATAATACAGGCATTTCCGTACAATGGTATAGTCGTTTTCTGTAATTAATTTAGTGAAAAAAAAGAACCCAAATTGAGTTCTTTTTCACGGTGACCGTTTCTATTTCAAATAAGTGAGAAAGCGATTGTACATATTAAGCATTTGCTAGCCGTTAATTTAAGTGAAAATGTTCATAACCAGGAAACAATTTTATATCAAAATAGAACCTTGCTTATTCACTGTTTACTGATCTAAAATTGGAATTCCCTTAGTATAACCTCCTACATCAAAGATAAACTATCTTTGTGGAGGTGCTAAACATTGGGTCGAAAATTTGAAATAAACCTTGTAAAATTCCTTTATTTCTTTGGTATTAGTTCTTTTATATATTTAATAAAAAAACCACTTGCAAAGGAATGGCTCCTTGTTTTCTTTATAAAAAGTTACTATGCATCATTGGTCGATAATCTGGTTGTAAAAAGAGGCTATGTTCAATATCCCACCCGATTTCCAAAACAAGTTAAAACAAGCGTGTTGTTTGATTACATACTTTTCCCAATTACGTGTGTCTTTTATAATCAACTAACTAAGGATTCCCGCATCATTCAGTGCCTTTTAAAAGTTCTGTATTTCAGTATACCTATGACTATTGCTGAGCTATGGTTAAAAAAAAATACACGTCTTATTAAATATAAAAATGGATGGAATTGGACAACTACTTTTTATTCTCTCTCTTTTTCCTTATTATTGGTTAGATTTACAATGTCTGTTATAAGACTTATCTTCAATAATAAGTACGATTTATCTTAGATAGAGGTTGTCAATCAATAATAAGAGTCAAAAAGAATATAGGGACATTTGAAGAATGATTAAATCTGCATATTTGTTTCAATTATTCACAATTTCTTCTCTACATTAACTTAAATATCCTACTGATTTTCTGTTAATAAACACCAAAAACGGTCAGTTATATGGAGAACTTTTTTTAATGCGTTAAAGGTATCAATAGTTTCTTTAGTCACTTCGATAATTTTGTATGTAGTTACAATTCGATTGTTTCTTTTATCAGTTGATACAGCAAGTACTTTTGGTATTATAATTAAAGTTACTGTGCCTATTCTAGCTTTAGCTACAATCTTAGAGTTTATTTATTCTTTCTTTATCATCAATAGAAGAAACACGTCAAAAAAATGAGCTTTACTCTACAAGAGCAAATAGGTATTTGCTGTATTAAATGTGGAGGAAATCGCTGACTAAGAATTAGAGCAGAAGGGCTAAGAAAGAAGAGTTATTTATTAATTTTGCATATGAACAACCTTAATACGATGGATACTTTATTTCTGCGATTATCTCATTCGATTCATACACTTTAGGCAGAGATTCTTTAAATGGGAGTATAAAATACCTCATGCATTGTTAACATCTCTAAAGAATTTACCTGTTAACTTGTCCATTAGGAAAATAAAAAAATCCATGAAATTATTTGAATTTCAAGGACTTTTTTATTATGTTTGTTATATGATATCTACTCACTTTAGTACTTCGTTAAAACAGTATAAAAGCCTGTCTGCCATATTGATTATCCTTACTTTCAACCCACTTGTTTCTCAGGTGAATAACTGCTTTTGTTTTGTTTTTCTTCACCTGGTAATTTCATAAATATCATCAAAATAGCACTAACAAAATACAAACCAGCAAATATCCACATGACTCCGTGTACACCCATGCTACCAATGAATGTTCCTACAATTGCAGGTGCAATAAAGTAAGACATTCCAGCCCCAAAACTTACAATAGCCATAGCTGAGCCTTTCTTTTCAGGTGCTAGTGAACTTACTAGAGCAGAGAGTGGTACATAACCACATAGAACGATTCCAAAAAATATGCCTACCACAGTTAATGCCCAGAAATTATGCCCGAACATTTGAGGAGTATAAAGCATAACCAGAGTCATTACACCGCAACCGAAACTGCCAATCCACATAATTGTCTTTCGCCAACCTAACCATTTGTCACTGATATAGGGAATGACTAAGTTAAAAGAGATATTGGCCACCCACATAGTTCCCCATATTTGTAACCATTCTTCTGTACTGTATCCATATTCAGAGGACAAGTATAGAGGGAAAAAGATTGGAAGAGCACCTACGCCGGTGGAGTTTATTATACGAACAACTCCTCCTATTGCAATTTTTGGCTTTTCAATACAAATAGTTAGTCCACTGAGTAAATTTTTCAATTTTTCCTTGCCGTTACCCTCACGTTCATGTACTTGGCCTTTTACAACAACAACTCCAATTAATCCACCGATTAACACCCATACGACCGCACTCCACATTAATCCGATATATCCGATTTTCGGAATCATATAAGCTGGAAAATAACTTCCAACAACATAAAGACCCCCACTCCATGCTGCCCAAAATAGCCCTATTGCCGTAGCTAAAATACGTTCAGGACTGCGATACGTAACCCAAACTAAAAACGAATAGCAAAATAAAGGATAACCAAATCCTCGAATAGCATAAGTTGGTAACATAACTGCATAATTATGCGGTTTTAGACCATATTCAATAAAAAGAATTTGACCTACTAACCAGATAACCAAGCCTGCTATCATAACCTTTCTTGGTCCCCATGCTTCTGTAAGGACACCCGAAAAGTAGGAGGCGATTGCTAATATAGCTCCGTATGCTGCAAAGAGAGTAGAAGATTGTTGAACGGTTAAGCCATGTTCAATAAGATACGGTGAAAGCCAACCATGTTCTAGACCATCTCCTACCATAAAAATTAGAGTTGCGATATAGCCCCAAATCATAGCTGATGGAAGACCTTTGGTGTTTTGCTCTCTTTTTGAAATCGCATTCATTTTACTCACCTCAAAATTATATATTTAACAATGCTGATAGTCACATTTACTCATTAGATGGTTCTCTTCAATGATTAATGATAAATACCCGACTGGGTATTTATCATTAATTATATAGGAAATATACTGTTACGCCCACCACATTTCAGTTAATTGTTCTTTAAATTGTGCGCCTTTTAATAAAGAGATGGCCTTACTTAACCCTTCATCTAACGAAGCTAGCATATCTTCATGTTCAATGGATATCACATAGTCATATCCTACCGCACGAAGCGCACTCACCATATCTTTCCATACTTTTTCGTTTTGCCCATATCCTACGGATCTAAATGTCCATGAACGATTCAAAGTATCACTGTAATGTTTTGTATCTAATACTCCATTAACGCTAATATTTGCCTGATCCAAATACGTATCTTTTGCATGAAAATGAAAAATAGCCTCTTCTCGACCAAGTTTTTTAATGGCTTCTACTGGATTAATCCCTTGCCAAATCAAATGGCTTGGATCAAAATTAGCTCCAATACTTGGCCCAGCATGCTCTCTTAATTTCAAGAGAGTTTCAGGGTTATACACAACAAACCCCGGGTGCATTTCAAGCGCAATTTGATGGATACCGTGTGACTCTGCAAATTTTACTTCCTCTTTCCAGTAAGGAATGACTACTTCATTCCACTGCCAATCTAGGATTTCCGTATATTCCGGCGGCCAAGAACAGGTTACCCAGTTCGGATTTTTGGCACCTGGGTGGTCACCTGGGCACCCAGAAAATCCATTAATCACCGGCACTTCTAAACGTTCAGCTAATAAAACTGTTTTTCTCCACACATCATGAGCCTTTTTGGCAACTATCTTATTTGGATGCAGTAAATTTCCATGACAACTTAGACCACTTATTGTAAGTCCTCTACTTTTAAGGGCAGCTTGAAATCTTTTTAATTTCTCTGGGCTCTCTAGTAATTCATCGGGATTACAATGATTGTTTCCTGGATAATTGCCTGTGCCCAATTCAACGGCCTCTACACCCATTTCACATAGTTTGTCCAGCATCTCTTCAAAAGGTAAGTTTTGATAAAGAACTGTAAACACCCCTAATTTCATGCACGTACCTCCTGCTTTACCTTCACCTTCATCCATTTTTGTTGTTCATGACTTGCTAAAATGGCGTCGGTAATGCACATGGACATATGTCCATCTTCAAATGTCGCGAAAGTGGCTTTATCACTTAAAGGATTTTTACCTTCTCGAATAAAGGTATAGAAATTCAATAATCCATTTTTTAATGCATCCGGCCAGCCTTCATTATGGCCCCCCGGATGATGAATGGACGATTTTGCTTCAGGATTAAATAAAGTAGGATCTGCAAGAAGAGTTTGATTTGGTTGATCTCGATAGCCAATCCACAGCTTTTCTGGTTCTTCTTGATTCCAAAAAGCAGAATTTTGACTGCAAGCGATTTCGAAGCTTAGCCTATTTTTTCGCCCTGCACTTACTTGAGACACAGTAAATAAGCCTTTTACCCCGTCTTCAAAACGTACAAGAACAGATGCATAGTCTTCTGTGTTAATCGGAACATCTTCATATGTTTCTTCTTGTCCTTTTTGTCCCCCAAAAGTAGATCCTTGAGAAGTAGATTTTTTTCTTACTGGTATAACAGTTGCTAGATCAGCAAAAACTTCGACGATTTTTTTACCTGTTACATATTGAACTGTATCACACCAATGAGAACCGATATCCGCCACCGCTCGTGATTTCCCTCCGACTTCGGGAGCTAAACGCCAATTAAAGTCTGTTTCGAACAATAACCAGTCTTGTAAATAACTTCCGTGCACTAAGTTGACTTTCCCTAACTCACCGTTTCTGATCATCGTTTCTAATTGTTTTACAATCGGAAATTGGCGGTAGTTAAAGTTTACGCCATGTACGACCTGGTGCTCTTTAGCTAATTTCAATAGCTCGGCAGACTCTTCACTAGACATAGCTAATGGTTTTTCCGATAACACATGTTTGCCTGCTTGTATAATTTCTTTATTAATTTGAAAGTGAAGGTGATTAGGTGTACAGTTATGAACAACTTGAATATCACTGTCTTTTAACATGTCACGATAATCCCCATAAGCTTTCGGAATTCCAAGTTCAACCGCTTTTTTTTCTGCTACTTCCTGGCCATGTTCTGCTAATCCAACTACTTCTACAAAACCGATTCTTCTGATAGCCTCAATATGAGTAGGCCCAATGAATCCTGTCCCAATAACTCCAACTTTTATTTTTCCCATTTCTTTCTCCACCTTAATAAACTGTATTTTCCATGATTTCTGTTACTTACGTAGTAGCTAAAAAGAGAATTAAAACCTTTATAGCCGTTTGTTGACTTGTTTCTATCGACCGAATCACAAATCAACAACCCTATTTCTAATAAAGGCTAGTCTACTAGGACTAGCCTCTACTAAACTATCATTTAAGCTTTCACTAAATTTCCTGTAAGATTAACCCAAATACCTTTTTCAGCTGATTCAAGGATAGCATCTGAAATAACGGCGATTTGATAACCATCTTCAAAATCTGGTGATACGCTTGTATCTTCAGCGATTGATTTGAGGAAATCATATGTTTCAATAATTTTTGTTTCCCCGTAGCCAATCCCTAATGCTGGGATTGGCCATAGACCTTCTCCATATGGATGTGCAGGTCCTGTATAAACCGTTCTGAATCCGCGGCTATCACTTGGATCATCGGAGAAACATACTTGAAGCTCATCACGGCGTTCATAGTTAAAGTATAATGAACCTTTCTCTCCGTGAATTTCAAATGTTAAGAAGTTGTTGCGACCCCAGGCATTACGAGTCGCTTCAATACTTCCTACTGCGCCGTTATTAAATTTAATTAAAGTTGAAAACTCATCGTCTACATCAACTTTACCCTTTGGTACATCAGCTTCTGCCTTTACAGTTCCTAGTTTATCTACACCGCCACTTTGAATCGGTCTTTCACCAATCCATGTCTTTGCAATAGCCATTACCTCTGAAATGTCACCCACAAGATATCTTGCATAGTCAATCACATGTGTTCCGATATCACCTAATGCACCTGAACCAGCTCGTTCTTTTTGGAAGCGCCATGATAAAGGCGAGTTAGGATCCGCAGACCAGTCTTGCAGGTATGTGCCTCGGAAGTTTAAAATCTTTCCGATTCTTCCTTCCTCAATGTATTTTTTTGCTAGAGCAACGGCTGGTGTTCTGCGATAGTTAAATGCGACCATATGTTTAACACCTGCTTCTTTTACTGCGTCAAGCATTGTTTTTGCTTCTGCTGCAGTTCGTGCTAACGGTTTTTCTGAAATGATATGTTTACCTGCTTTGGCAGCTGCAATGGCAATCTCTGCATGAGAGTCATTTGGTGTTACAATATCAATAATATCAATTTCAGGGTCTTCTACTACCTTTCTCCAATCAGATGAATAGTTTTCAAATCCTAAACGTTCCGCTGCATCTTTTGCTAACTCTTCGGTCACATCAACGACTGTGTGTCGTTGAGGAATTGCTGGTGCCGGCCAAAAAAACATTGGCATACCTGCATAAGCAAGTGCATGCGCTTTCCCCATAAATCCTCCGCCAATCATACCTACGTTTAACTTTTTCATTTTTATTCTCCTCCTATGAAAGTAGTCTATTTATTCGGAACTACTATCTTTTAAATAACATCTGCTATATCGTTATGGTAAATTAGGCTTCAAGTTCCTAATATATTATCTCTGTTACTTTCTCCTTGACCTTAAGACTTATTTGCCGTTTCAAAACTTAATAAGAAGTTAAAGCTGATTTCTGCTCCTTTTTTCGGATCATTATAGCTGTCTAATTCTACTGTAAGCCATTCATCATACCCAATCCCATCCAGCGCTTGGATCATCTGGTCAAACTTTTGATGTCCTTCTCCTAAAGGAAGAAATTCTCCATTATAATAATCTTTGAAATGAATATATTTAATGCGATCTGCATATTTTTTAATTACTTCTACCGGATTCCCTCCACCTGCTTCGATATGCGCTGTATCCGGACATAAATTAATCGTTGTTAGTGCCATTAATTTGTCCAGCTGGTCTGGGGCCTCTACGTTTGTTCCTAAATGCGGGTGATAGCTTGGAATAAGATTATATTTCTCTGCAATTACTACTACCCGATTAAGCGCATTGCCTAAATCAGCGTAATCGCTTTCTAAAATACCATTCGTACGGATAGCTCCTCCGCCAATTACTAGATGCTGCGCTCCTAGTTCAGAAGCAAGAGCTGCAACCTCTTCAATTTTTAATAATTCCTCTTCCAAAATATCCGGGAAAATAAAATTCCCTCCAGTGTAAACTCCAATAAAGTCTAAAGAGTAACGGTTCAGCAATGCTCTAAATTCTTCTTTTCTATCTTTAAATTCCATTAGATTTCCGTCAAACATTTCAAATCCTTTATATCCAACTTCTGCAATATCTTTTAAAGCTTCTTCTGTTGATCCATTTGCAAGGTAATAAAGGTCTTTTATCGAAGTGACTCCGGCAGGGTGCCCTACTACCCCGCCCCACGTATTTGTCTGATATCCTAGTTTCATGGTTTCTCCCCTATCTTTAAAGATTCCTTATGAGTGCATAGTGTATTAATACTGGGATTTCATCACCTCCCTAAATTAATTTAGATAAGAAATAATTGAACCAAAATACATGTAATCGATTACAAAGTATTCTAGACAAAGACTGTATTTTTTAATTCATTATAAGAAGAAGTTGTTTTTACTACCTGTACTTGTACTTGATTGTACTTATCAGAAATCTAAACTAAAAATCCCTTTTTAATCGGATATTAAATAATTCTTTTTCCAACCATTTGTAATCGATTACATCTTAATTTTTAAAAAATAAGAAGATTTAAATCATCAGATACATTTTCAAAAGAACTCTTATTCCCTTATGAAATATGTGTTGAGCATGAATCACGTATGATAAGCTGATCTTCCATTAGGTATTGATGTCTTTCAATTTCTTCCTTATTCATCAACTTTATAAGTAATTTCATTGCCATCGTGCCCATCTCAAAAGCTGGCTGTGAGATGGTTGTAAGAGCCGGTTTGAAAATAGATGAAAATTTTATATCATCAAATCCTACTACGGAAATATCATGTGGAACACTTAATCCTTTTGAAGAAATAGCATTTATAGCTCCAAATGCCATCTCATCATTGGCTGCGAACACGGCTGTTGGAGGATGATTAAGATCCAAAAATTGATTCATTATATTAAAACCGCTTTCATAAGAAAAATTACCCTCCTGCACTAGAACGGACTCAATTGTAAGGTTGTATCGTGCCATTGTCTGATAAAATCCTTTTAATCGATCCTGGCCTATCACTCCATCTAGAGGACCTGATATAAATCCTATTCTTTTATGTCCCAGCTTAACCAAATATTCTGTTGCTTTTTGAGCCCCACTGATATTATTAATAGAAACGGTGGGGATGGCTGAACCTTCTATATATTCACATGCCAAAACTACAGGATATTTGAGAGCCATTTCCTCAATGTTCTTCGATTTCATTCTCGCCGTTAGTAAAACCATTCCATCAGCTTTTTTTTGGAGAAGTATGTTTAAATACCCATTTTCTCTTTCCAAATCATTGCCCGTATCCCCAAGCAGAACTTGATATCCGTTTATGACGGCTACAGACTCAATTCCTCTTAATACTTTAGAAAAAAAAGGATTTGTTATATCAGGTACAATGACTAGAATCGTTTTGGTTTCTAATGTTCTTAACTGGCGAGCTAATGCATTTGGCTGATAGTTTAATTCTTTAATTACTTGTAATACTTTCTCAGTCGTTTCTTCCGTTACAGTGTTAGGTTTACTTAGTACTCTTGACACTGTAGCAGTTGAAACATTTGCTTTTTTTGCTACATCTATTATTCGCACCATTTTACGACTCTCTTTTCTTGTTCTTCTCTATAACAGAATTGTAATCGCATACAAAAATATTGTCTAATTGGATTCAGACAACATTTTCTGAGATTCAAACTCTTTAAATTTCCTTTTAAGCGTCGTTTTTATCCATATAAACAAAAAAACAACAAATTAAAAAAACTCAGCACTTATTGCTGAGCTCCATGTTTTATAATAATTTGTACCTTTGCAGATTGTCTACTTTATGCTTGGAAATCCTTGCAGTTTCCTTATAATCTTTAAAATAGGCTTTATACATTTGACCCGTTGCTTCGATTCTTGTTAAAAGTTCCACATTTATAATATAAGATCTATGAGATATCATAAACCTAGAATCAACGGCACCTTCCAAGCTGGTTAAAGCTTCATTTGTCTCGAATTTACCATTTTTAGTATGAATGACAGATTTCCGATCAAGTCTTTCAATAAAGATAATTTCTTCTAATGGAATAAAAACTATATTTTTCTGCTGTTTAATCATTAAATCCTTTTTAAATGAATGTTCTTTATCAACTAGTGAAATAGACACTTGGGAGGCTCTCTCTAAAGCACCATATAAACGATTTCTATCAATTGGCTTTAAAATATAGTCCACTGCCTTTACGTTAAATGCCTCAAGTGCATAATCATCATGGCCCGTAATAAAAATAACTTGTAAAGTCGGGAAAAGTTCTTTACATGCTTTAACCGCTTCCATCCCATTCAATAAGGGCATTCCGATATCTACTAAAGCAAGATCCGGTTTTTCTTTCGTAACATAGTGTATCAATTCTTCACCGTTGGCGGCCTCTCCGACAATTTTATATTTAGATAAACTCCCAATAAAGTACCTTAACAATTTTCTTGAGGTAACATCATCGTCTGCGATCAATACTTTCATCTTGTTGTTCCCCCTTTTCCCTAGCGCTTCTTGATTTCGCAACACTTTGAATAATATCTGGAGCGTCTTCATGATAAACGAGCTGCCAAGCATCAATTACATTTTCTTTCATTACTTTTAGAGACGGAACGGCTACATAAGGTGGCGCTTGTTTTCCAAGTAGGCCGTACCCTGCTAGAATCGCTTCGGCGACTCCTTGCTGGTATGGTAGCTGGGCACCTAGTCCTTTAATAGGTCCATCCTGTGCAATTTCCAAGGCGACATTCATACCCAAATCCATTGTCGTAATGACTAAATTGCTTTTTTTTGCAGTACGAGTTGCCCTCAAAGCTCCTTCAGCCGGTACATCCCATACAACAAAAATACCATTTAAATCCTGATGTTCAGCAATCATAGCGGATGCCACTTTTTCTCCATCATTCGAATCAGTAATGCCCCTGCGATCCACAATTTGAATGTCAGGGTACTTTTCCTTTATAGTTTTTTCAAATGCTTCCGTTCTTTGTTTGGTTGCAAAAAAATCAGCATCATGATAGATAATCCCAACCTTACCTTTTCTATCTAATTTTTCAGCCATGATATTGGCCGATTCAATGCCATTTCCATAATTGTCAGCTGAAACAATACTTACATAATCCTTCCCATGCTGCAAACCATTCGGTGTATTGTCCATAAACACCAGCTTCACACCAGCTTGGGCCGCTTTTTGATATACGCTTGCAGTCAATTCTGGATCAACTGGAATGCTCACCAGGATATCCGGGTTTTTGGCTAAAATGCTTTCAATGTCGGCTACTTGCTTTTTCCATTTAAATTCTGCATTTGTCACGGCTACTACCTCAATGCCCATTTTCTCAAAAGTAGTTTGCATTCCTTCCAATTGAGACCTTGACCAATCACTTCCAGTATAATGCATGGCAATAGCAGCCCTATATTTCTTTTTCTTAATTTTTTTTAGCTCTTTCAAAGATAACCGAAGTGTTTTTGCTGAGACAGCTTCCTCGCCATGTGGTCCTGTACTTAAAATTTTATGATCTGGAATATTTTGATTAATTGTATTGTTTAGCGTTTCACTTAGGATTGTCAAAAACTCTTGTACATGAATGGGCTTTGTTAAATAGTTATTAAATCCTTTATCCAATGTATATTGAATATCCTTTGGCATTGCATTGGCACTTACAGCGATGACAGCAATATCTTTCGTTTCTTTGCCTGCTTTTAAAATTTCAAATACTTCATATCCGTTAATATCTGGGAGGTTAATATCAAGAAGAACCAAATCTATTTTTTCGTTTGCTACAATTTCTATTCCTTCTTTTCCTGTACAAGCTGATAAAAGCGTATAGGAAGGCTGCGATTTAATGATGTTACTTACTAAGTGCAAGTTGGATTCGTTATCTTCAATATATAGCAAACGATAGTTATCTTCCTTCCTATTATTTGTTGGAGGAAATTTAGTTTGTTCACCCCATTGTATGACAGTCTTTAAATCATTTGGAAGAGGAAGACTAAAGCAAAACTCACTTCCTGTTCCTTTATTGCTTGTTACATTAATCTCCCCTCCCATTAGATGCACCAGCTGTTTAACTAAAGATAACCCAATCCCTGTACCTTCTTCTTTTGTACTTTCAATTCGATAAAATGGAACAAACACTTTAGTATATTCCTCTACAGAAAAACCCACACCTGTATCTACGATATGAATGTACTGCTTATTCTCTTGTAAACGACAGAAAACGATGACTTTTCCATTTTCTTGATTGTATTTAATAGCATTATCAAGTAGGTTCAGCAATATTTGTTTAAGACGTATAGGATCAGCAAGAACGATCATATCTTCCCATTGATCCAGTTGGCTATAAATACTGATATTCTTCTTCTTAGCCAATGGTTGTACAATATTGATGCATTCCTTGATGACAGTTAGAAGATGAACTTCCTCTACAGAAATCTTTAAATTTCCTGTTTCTATTCTTGACACGTCTAAAATATCATTAATTAAACTTAATAAATGGCTTCCTCCACTTAAAATCTCCTGTACAAAATCACGCTGTTGTTCATTTAAAGATTCATCCATCTCCAATAATTGAGCAAAACCCAGAATTCCATTCAGCGGCGTACGCAGTTCATGACTCATCTTAGACAAAAAACTTGATTTGGCCATGTTCACTTTTTCAGCTTCTTCTTTTGCCTGAATAATAACTCTTTCCATTTTTTTTTGTTCTGTGATATCCTCAAACTCCCACAAGTAGCCTACAAAATCATTTTCCTCATTTAAAGGAAAACAATTGTAGCGTAGTGTCCTACCTGTATCTATTTTAATTTCTTTCGTAGTTCTCGTTCGTTTTTCTGTATTTTCGAACTTATTTTTATTAATTTCCTTATCAAAAAGATAATGTAAATCCGAAGCCTGCATCCCAATATGGCAATCAACTTCCCCCTTCAACTGGAAAAGCTCATAAAATTTCCTATTTAAGAGCCTTATTTTTTTATTGCAATCTGTTACTGCAATCCCACTATCTAACCGATCAATCAAACTACGCTGGAATGCATAGGAATTCATTAATTTTCGTTCTTGTTCTTTTTGAAGAATGTCCTCTTTCATAATCTTTTTGTGAGTAATGTTCACACAAGTGCCGACTACTTCAGCTACTTTCTCCTTATAAAATAAAGGTCTTAAATAAATTACATAATAGATACCTCTAAATTCACCTTCATATTCAATGTACTGTCCTTCCCATGCTTTTTTGTAATGACCGTTTAGTAAATCGGCAGTGTCAATATCATCCCAATAAAAATCATGAAGCGTCTTTCCGACGATATCTTCTCGATTAAACCCCAATCTATACAGTAATTCTCCCTCGGCAAAAGTATGAATAAACTCGTTACTTTTTTGTACAAACTTAAAAATCATCCCGGTATCAGTAAAGCCTGGTTGTGAAATATATCTGGAATCCTTCATTTGTTTCGCCCCTAGTTAGTTAAAAAAATATAATAGGGATTCTATATGATGAATCCCTTACTTTACGTTCTTTACAGTGCTTAAAGATTAATTTGAAACCAATTATTCATTTCTAATGATTATTGTAATCGCTTTAAAAATTATACTTTTCTTATTATAAGCTTGACTATATTGATTAGTCTAACAATACTTATCCATGAGGCTGCCACGCCTTTATTAAAGAAGGAAGAGATCAAAACAGGGAGTCGTCTTTTTGACATTCCTAAAAGGAAAGATATTTATGTCGTTAATCCGTCTATGGAACTTTACATAAAAGCTTCGAATTATGAATGCCCATTTTTCTTCATCTGTTCTTTCTGCTTTTAACGGGTCATCAAAACTCCAGTGAACTTGTTTCACATGTAGAGGAGTTACAGAGCAATGCTCTACTGCGTATCCGCATAGTGTCACAACTAAAGTAGTATTATCAAGAATTTCAGGATTGATTACATAAGATACTTGGTTTGAGATATCGATTCCTACCTCTTTCATTACTTTTATGGCATTAGGATTTAAAGCATGAAATTCAAGCCCAGCACTTTTTAGCCCAACTTTCTGCCATGCCATATTTAAATCAAAAAAATTTGATGTAATTAAAAGGGTTCTTGTTCAGCTAACCTATCAGTTAGCTAACAAGAAAAAAACTATCGAAGCGTTTAGCCTCTGCTATCATAAATGAATTAATTTTATTAATTATTAGAATATTAAACAAATCAATATAATTCACCTATACAAAAATTATAGAATGTTTTCTCCTATATCCGGAACAATAACATTGTATTTACGTAAAAAGGAGGGTAATCAGAAATGGATATTCAGAAATTAGCCGATCATGAGTCATTGGATCTACATGAAGTTATTAATTTTAAAACCCTTTGCTTAGCGAAATCAAAACTAATGCAAGGACTTGTATTTGATGATGATTTGAGAGCATTGATGCAAAAAGATGTTGAACAATCGATACAAGCGCTGGGAGAATTACAGGCAGTTTATCAACGTGCACCTTTTGAAGCCCCTGTTCCTCAAAACCGGCCAACACCAATAATAAATTAAAAAGGAGGTAAATTCATTGAATCATGACTATTTAGATCCTATAAACTCGCTACACGTACCAGAGTTAGCAGATACCACATTTGCGATGGACTTTCTTCTTCGTGCCAAAGAAGGTGTTCGCAATATTGCGGTCGCATTAACGGAGTCCGCATCACCTGATGTTAGAACTCTCTTACGAAAACAGTTAATGCAAGGAATTGCCATGCACCAAGAAATTACAGAACTAATGATCAGTAAAAAATGGTTCCATCCATACGAATTAAGTGAACAATATCAATTAGACCAACTCTCTGCCAACAATACATTGATGATTGGCAAAATGAATCTATTTCCTGTTGAGACCAATAGAAAAGGTCTGTTTGACCGAACACCTGATGAACACTAACACTGGAGGCTATATATCATGAAGGCAGTAACGTATCAAGGCATTAAAAATGTTGTAGTCAAAGAAGTTCCAGATCCAAAGATTCAAAAACGAGATGACATGATTATTAAAGTAACCAGTACAGCTATATGCGGATCTGATTTACATTTAATTCATGGCATGATTCCTAACCTGCAAGAAAACTATGTGATTGGCCATGAACCAATGGGAATCGTCGAAGAAGTTGGTCCAGATGTGACGAAGGTAAAAAAGGGAGATCGTGTCATTATTCCTTTTAATATAGCATGCGGTGAATGTCTTTACTGTAAAAACCATTTAGAAAGCCAATGTGATAATTCCAATGATAATGGTGATATGGGTGCCTATTTCGGATATTCTGGTACGACGGGTGGCTATCCAGGTGGGCAAGCTGAATATTTAAGAGTACCATTTGCCAACTTTACTCATTTCAAAATTCCAGAGACTTGTGAAGAACCAGATGAAAAGTTAGCAGTTATTGCCGATGCAATGACTACTGGTTATTGGAGTGTTGACAATGCAGGCGTAAAGGGTGGAGACACAGTTATTGTTCTTGGCTGTGGTCCGGTTGGTCTTTTTGCTCAAAAATTCTGTTGGCTAAAAGGAGCAAAGCGTGTCATTGCCGTAGATTATGTAGATTATCGTTTGCAACACGCCAAACGTACCAACAAAGTTGAAATTGTAAATTTCGAACATTTTGAAAATGCAGGAATGCATTTGAAAGAAATGACGAAGGGCGGCGCTGATGTTGTCATTGATGCAGTTGGTATGGACGCTAAAATGACTGATATGGAGTTCCTTGCGAGTGGAATGAAACTGCAGGGCGGAGCATTTGGTGCGTTTATCATGGCTTCACAAGCAGTACGTAAAGGCGGGACAATCCAAGTTACAGGCGTTTACGGTGGCAAATATAATGGATTCCCAATGGGAGATATTATGAACCGAAACGTCAATATTCGCTCTGGACAAGCACCTGTGATTCACTATATGCCATATATGTTTGAATTAGTTTCGACCGGAAAAATTGATCCAGGAGATGTCGTGAGTCATGTACTTCCACTTAGTGAAGCAAAGCGTGGCTATGAGATTTTTGACACCAAAATGGATAATTGTATAAAAGTCTTGTTAAAACCTTGAGGAAGGAGGTAGAAAAAATGAATTACGCCTTACATGAAGTTCTTGAGGTCCATGAAATGGCTGCATTTAAGACCAATTGTTTGACTAAGTCAAAAACGATGAGAGGGTTAGTTACAGATCAGCAATTAAAAGATATTATGCAACAAGATATTGATGTATCTGCGAGACAATTACAAGAATATGCTTCTATCCTTTCCAACGCTAAGCAGTAAAATAGGAGATGAATGAACATGAATCCAATTATTGAAAATTTAACTGGCATGAATGCACTATCGGATCAAGTGGTTGCAATGGATTTATTGATTGCAGCTAAAAGTGGAGTTAGAAATTACGCCATGGCAGTTACAGAGGCAGGAACACCTGAAATTAAAGAAATGCTCACTCGCCATTTAGTGGAAGCTCTTGATATGCATGAACAAATTTCTGCATACATGGTAGAAAAAGGATGGTACCATGCTTGGGATACAAACGAACAAATCACTTTAGATTTAAATAATATCGATACAGCATTGAACTTACCCACTCTATAAAAATAAAATAGGAGCAGTTTAACATTACCAACCTAAACTGTTCCTAATAAACCATTTATATTTAAATAATGGAAATATACGATTGCACTGGCCATTTTCTTTTACGATTACAAATTTGATGTCTTTTCTTTTAGAATTAGAGATAAATGAAGCCAATTACGAACTATTGGCTTCATGTTTACCCGTTCAAAGATTAAAAAATGAACCAATTATTCTTTATACCAAATAGTAGTATAAGGAAATTAATCAATTTTCATATGAAGTAAACTATAAGGTTTCTGTCCTAAATCTTTTCTAGAATGAAATCTAGCCTGCAGATGTAATTGAGTCAAAATGACATACAAATATTGATCCGGACCAATTGAAAAAGTATCCCGCCACAAAATTCTCGGATCATATGCCATTGTTTCCATTATGCCATTCGGCAACATCTTACGGATACTGTTGTTTTCATAGTCTCCAGCATAAACGGTTCCTTTTGCACCTGTGATCATCCCATTAGACGCACCTTTTTCTCCCCAATACTCCACATGATATAATCCATGTCCGGTATCGTTCTGTCTCTTAGGGATTCTGTTAAGATTGAGAACAGATGAAAACTGGTAAGTGGATAAAAAAATAAAATCTTTCCATCGGGAGAAATCGCTATACCATCAGACGCCAATCTAAAGGGAGAAGCACCGCTATCTGGATTTCGATTCATCAAAATTTCACCTTCTACTTTCGGTAAAAAATAAGAATCCGGTGAAGATGAATTTGCTCACCTTAGTGGAAAAAGGGTTCAATTAGCTTTCTCTACTGATGTACCTATTACATCTACTATCCAATAATTGTTAAATGCACCTCTCTTAAAGGTTGCCAAAAATAGTGATCGATACCTTATAGAAGTAGCAAATGAAGAATTATTGAAAGGACTTGTTCCTAATTTAAACCTCCTTGCTACTCTGCCTATTACGGATTTAGTCGTAACCAGTCCTGCAACTAAGTATGATTTTATTCCTCGTTATTTTGCTCCTAGAATTGGAATAGAAGAACATTTTGTAACGGGTTCAGCCCATTGTGGTCTAGCTCCTTATTCGAGTCAAAGATTAAGTGAAAAACAGTTATATGCTTTCCAATCCTCTGAAAAGGGTGGAGAGTTATTCATTTATTATCAAGATGATTTAGCTTATATAACTGGTAAGGCCATTACTATTTATAAAAGTCATTTCAATGAATTGTTACTCTAAGGAAAAAACATTCAACAACAGAAAAAAGGGTTCTAGTGCAATAATTTCATTTTTTTCTAAGAGGTATAACTGTCCTGTTGGTGTTCAATCTTATAAAGTTATTCCAAAAAGAGTGATTATGTTAACTAAACATGTATAAGATATACAGCTTAAGGACAGAAAAAACGCTGGGCCTATTCAGTGGTTTTTTTTGTTTATTGAAAGGTAGTCGTAAAGTGATGATTCAATCCGTCTTAAGTAGTTTATTTAAAGAAATAAACTTTATGAAAAAAGATAGAAAAAGCTAATGAAGCCTTGAGGAGTGAACCTTGTTCTTATACAAATAACAAAGGTTATAATTTACTTAATAGGCTTGGATAAAGTAGCAATATAATGTTTAAAGACTACAAAGAATAAAAATGATATAAAAGGCAACTCTAAGAAAAAATAAGCTTAGGAGATTATACATGAGAACAATTAAACCAACTAAAATAGGCTCAAAAAAGTCAAATTTCAATGGAAAATTGACAGCACCAGAAATGGGAAAACTTTGGGCAACCTATATGGGTAACAGCATGTCTAATTGTATTTTAAATTATTTTCTACAACATGTTGAAGATCAAGACATAAAAAAACTAGTAGAACATGCGAAAAGATTAACTGAAGAATTTCAAAGGAGTGTAAAGGAAATCTTTATCAAAGAAAACATACCTCTTCCACATGGTTTTACGGAGGATGACGTTAATCTAAGTGCTCCAAGATTATTTGCAGACGAGTTCTATGTACATTACTTAAAATATGCAGCAAAAGCAGGACTTAGCATTTATAGCATTGCTATACCTTTGATGTATAGAGAAGATGTACGCAATTTCTTAACTTATTGTATGAACTCGACAATGGAATTAGTGGAAGAAATTAAAACAATTTTAATGGATAAAAGCCTTATTATTGAACCACCTATTATTCCAGCTCCAGAACAAGTAAGAATTGCCGACACTGATTATTTGAGTGGTTTTGTTGGAGACGTTCGTCCCCTACACGCATTAGAAATAGCTCATTTATACGATAATATTGAAAATAACGTAACAAGCAAAGCCTTAATCATGGCCTTTAGTCAAGTTGCCAAAAGGGAAAAGGTTAGAGACATATTTATAAAAGGGAAAGACATTACAAATAAAGCAGTTGAACGTTACATGGAAAAACTTCACTATGAGAGCTTACCAGCTCCAGGATTTATTGATCATTTAGTCACCACTTCAACTTTTGCACCTTTTTCTGATAAATTAATGCTGTTTCATAAGGTCGATATGTTTTCCATGAAAATACGAGCATTTGGGAATTCACTAGCTGTAAATGGAAGACATGATTTAGCGTTACTATATGGAAAGTCATTAATGAATATAGCAAATTTTGTTAAGGACGCATCAAATATTCTGATAGAGAATGAATGGATGGAAATCCCACCCGAAGCTGTAGATAGAGAAAATCTAGCTTCAAAATAGTATCTTTGATAAAAGTGAGAAAACAACAAAAAAGCCTTAATAAAAGGGATTTTTTGCATGTGATTTCTGATAAAATCCATTATGGTGCCTAAAGAAGATACGACATCAAATGGACCTGCAATGGGAGGCTTGAGCCGATGCGTGTTGAAAGGGACTCGCACGGTTCTTAGGGGAGGCAGGGGCGTGATGCCCCTAACTTACCCGACTTAACTAAACATGTATATCATATAAAGCTTAAAAACAGAAAAACCACTGCTTCCGTACATTAGTTTTTCTGTTACACATATTTTATGTTTAAGTACTGATGCCTCATGACGTCTTAATTAGTTTTACGTATATTTAACACTTTATTCGTATTATCCTAACGTTCTAAGATCTTTTGCCAGATAAAGTGTTATCTTTTACATACATTTCATAGTGTCCATTTATGTAACTAGATACCTTTAAATTAAGTAAAAGAGCTTTTAGGTTAACTATTTTTTCAGTATCTAACCCACACTCTTTTGCTATATCTTCAATCCCCTTTTTACTGATTTGTATGTTATCTTCCAAATCGGTTACTGTTTCTTTACTATACTGGAAAGGAACTTCATCTATAACTTCTGTAATTAATTGATCCTGCCCTTCATACTCTAGTCTCCCTTTGACTGCAGCATGTTTTCCAATTAATACAGCCTGCTCCTTTATATCCGACAGCAGAATCATTAATCTAATTCGTTGATTCATTAGAATATGGTGTTTATCAAAAATAGAGATAATTTTGGTTTGATAATCATCCATGGTTGTATGAAGTTGATGTTTTGCTTCTCTTATTACTTCTTCGCTGTTTTTAATAAGTATCATACTCAAATTCTCTACCCTCCCCGTATCATACATACTTTCATTATAACAAACTATAAAAAGGGAACGTCATTTTTCACTATTTATCACGATAAATAATGTACATAAACAAATATTATCATGGATTTATTAATCATTAACATTGATTGTAGGGAAATATACCGACTCATAGTTTTTAAAGATTTACACCAATAATAAGCGACCTCATTAATTTCAATTAGAATTATAAGGTCGCTTATAAGAAATTCTGATTCAATTTTTGTATTTTTTCCGTTCTTTTATTGCAAAGCAATTGTTTTTTTATCAAACTCTCGTCTCATTTTTAACATGTATATCAATTATACTGAGCAAATAAATAAGGTAAGAATTTAATTTGAATTGCTTCTCTTCAATAAAGTCAGATAATATTAGAGTAGTATTACTAGTCACTCCAATTTACATTTTATCTCTTTCTCATGCATGATGACCATGATTATTGTTTTGACCCATTTTGCGCATAATAAAGCTTACAATTAACACTAAAATAATCGATCCAATAATAGCTGGGATAATTGCAAATCCACCTACGACTGGTCCCCAATTACCTAAGATAAGTCCACCTAACCAGGCACCAATAAAACCAGCAATAATATTACCGATAATTCCTCCAGGGACATCTCGGCCTGTAATTAAACTAGCAAGCCAACCGATAATCCCTCCAACAATTAGCATCCATAGTATTTCCATTAAGAATCGTCTCCTTGTTAAAAGATTTAGTTGACTTTACCCCTAAATGAGACGAATTAATCGTGGGATTTTTTTCTTATTTGGAGGCTTTTCTCTCAGTTAAGTAGAAAATTTCACACAGATTTCTTTAAATAGTTACTAAGTGCTAGTCCTATTCACCATATGAATTTCCTAAATAAAAATAATCCATATATCATAAATTTATTTGTTTCTATGGGTCGTATAATTCGTTTTATGGTAACTAATCTCTTATATGATATATATCTTAAATCAACTTAACTCAAGAAAGCTAGGAACTTTAATCTCCTAGCTTTCTTGAGTTGCTATTGCTTGTTTAACAGTTGCATAAGTTTTAATAGAGGAGAAATCAATGCCATTTCTAACAACTGTTTGGGCAAGTTCAGGTCGTATACTTGTCATCACTACCTCAATACCTTGTAAGCGAAGAACACTGTAAATATCAAAGAGGTAACGTTCAGCTATACTGTCTATATTTAAAATACCTGAAAAATCAACAATTAGATACTCTACCTTCATTTCAATAATTTTCAAGATAACATTCTCTAAGATATATTCAGCTCTTTCTGAATCAATAGAGCCAATTAGTGGGAGAACAGCGGTTTTATCTTGAATGGGGACCACAGGAACAGATAATTTCAATACTTCTTGTTGCGCCTTTTGAATAATTTTATCTTTCACTTGTTCAAATACTACAATCGTTTCATTAATACTTATATCGAGCAAATAGTTAAATCGCTTATTAATAAATACAAATTCTTCTGAAGAAAGTCCATGCTCTATACTTATTTTAGTAAGGTAATCGATGAAGACTAGGCGCGTAGGAGGATAGCGTGTAATAATAATAGAGACTCTCTCCCCTTGAGATGCTGTACGCTTACCATTGGTCTTACTCCATTCAACAAGTCCTTCAGGTACGTTGTTTTCACTGCTATGGAGACTTTTTCCTAAAAACCTAATAAATTCAGTATAGACGATAATTGCTTGTTCAAGTTCCTCCTTTAGAGCCTCAAAGTTAGGGCTTTGAGAAATTTTTTGAACAATTTCATTTGCTAACATTTCTGCGTTATCATTTAAGTATCTAGCAACGCCTATAATCCCTTTCAATAATTGTCACTTCCTCATCTTCTTATTCATGAATACGTTTAGTTAGTCATTTTATCTCTTGCTTTCTCTATTTATTGTTTTTGGCACGAATAAGTAGATCTTCTATCGCCTTTTGTAAACTTGATTTTATAGTCAAGCTACTAAAATCAATACCTATACTTACAATGGTCTGTGCAACTTCCGGACGAATTCCTGTCAAAATTGTTTCTACACCGAGAAATCTTAAAGAGTCTATCACTTTAAAAATTTGATCTGCTACCATGGTATCTATAATATAAACACCCGACAAATCTACTATTAAACGTTGAAGCTGCAGTCTGTTTGCTGATTTCAACGTTTCTTCCATTAGATAATTGGCTCTTTCCATATCTATATTTCCAATAAGAGGTAACACAGCGATTTCTTTGGCTAAAGGTACCACAGGAACCGATAATTCAAGAAATGTACTTTGCGCACGTTCAAGAGTTAATTGATAGAAATGCACATAACTTAAACTAAAGGAATAAGCTGCATGATCGAGAAGAGGATCAATAATTCCGCCTACTTCAAATACAGTATCTATTGACATCTTATCTTTCTTTATTACTTCCTTTAGTGTCTCCCATAAGAAAGTTCGATAATACTTTGTATCTTTTAACGCTTCATCCAATGAAACCTTCAAATTGAAAAACATTTCTCCTGTTTCTTTTCCCCATTGTGTAAATTTTTGGAGTGCTGTTTCTTCATCTAGATGATCCCTAAGAACTTCACCAAATAGACTTATAAAGTGAGCACGAATATTAATAAGTTCAACTTCAAAAGGAGCCAATTTCTTCTTTTCTTCTTCTGTAATACCACTAATTCTACTCTCATGTACCTCATTAGCGATTTTAAATCTATATTCTAAGATTTTATCCCCTAAAAATCCTATTTCATCTTCCATCTTTTCCTCCGAAAAGCCTGTTGAGGCTATTATTTAGTTTTTATATTAATTATACCACCACGTGTCAAAATACTTATTTTTTCGTTAATTTCTTAGTATAAAATTCTCTATTATCATCTTTAGTACTTATTATACAAATTTGTTACAAAGGGTAAAAAATCAAAGTCGAATTCGTCTGCTATGATATGATTAATCCAATAAATAGAAATCTTGTATGTTATACACATCATAAAAATAGACGTTAAGCTGATGCTCTACGGCAACTTGAATAGTTTACTCAATATATTAAAGGACGTTCAACATCGGAATATGTAAAATTAACACAAATAAGAATATCTTATTATTCTATAGGTTTTTAATTTTTTTTGCTAAAATCACTCTGAGGTGAACTATGAAAACAGTTAATCCTATATCTAATTCTAAAAAATTTGATATAGGTCATGTCTTTTACCGTTTTGAAGATAAACAATTTTACATAAATAATTTAATGAGTTTTATTAAGAATGGATTAGAGAGTAAACAACGTATATTGATAATTGAGAATATGAGGGCACTTCCTCTAATAAAAGCTAATATTGATAAAAAGTTTAATCATAAACAAAAAGAATCTATTCGTTTAATTAATAATTTTGATTTTTACTTGGCAAATGGTGATTTTTACACCAAAACTATTCTTACTCATTTTCAAGAAGATTTGTCTATGTTGAAAATGAAAATACAATGATAAAAACATGGGCTCACGTAGAATGGGCTTCAGAGAAACCAGATGTTCTTTTACTAGAAGAATTTGAATCAACTGCCGATAATTTTGTTAAGGAGGAAGGTATGGTTTCAGTTTGTGCATATGCTGCTGATTCTTTATCTTGTACTTTGGATACTACTCTGCAGCAATTACATCAATACATTATGACAGATCATAACTTTTTTATTTCCCCCTTTTACAATGGGTGAAGTTATTAAAAGTATGGCCAACAATCTACTTTTTCTACAAGTTATATAAATGTAAAAACTATTATAGCGAAAGTATTTCACTATTTACTTAACATTATAGAGTTTCCATACATGTTTCTCTTTATAATCTATATATTTACTCCAACGATCTCCTTCTCTAATATAATCTTCAAACGTAGCGTTTCTAACTACAATATAGCCACCACATTCATCCGCGGTCTGTTTTGCAATGGATTGTGTGTCAAAGGGAAATGAGACCAATTCATCATTTGTAAATTCGTAACTAGAGATTTCTTTCCTTTTTACGTTTCTACATGATTCATTTACATAATATAACTTACCTAACTTTATAAGGTAGTATAGATATTCTTTGTTAGGCAATTTACTCCCCTCCATTTCTACACCCTTCAATTGCTTTATAAGTAAATATTAACCTATTATTTGGACTTAAAAACCTAAAATCCTTTTAAAAATCCACCCTTTTAGAATAGCTTCAATTACGCAATGTGAATGTGTTATGCTACCGAAATAGATACCAATTAGGTAAGGGAATCGGAATTCTTTAGATACTATGTAGCTACTAGAGTAAGATTGCCTGTCCACTCGAAAAATGACAGATAAACCTTACTGCAGTAGGTAAGGAGTAGGTGGTTATGCAGGATGTGCTCATTTCTTATATACTGAAGGTTGTCCTTTTGAAATCAATAGCACCACAACAAATTGTATATCTCAGTTTCTAAAATAAGCAATCAAAGCAAAAAAAGAAGGATTGAAACCCTTCTTTTTTGCTATATAATTATTGGGCTGGTTTTGCTAATTTGAAGGAAATAAAGACAATAAAATTTAAAACTATCTTCTTGTTTGCATTTCAATTTGTTGAGTAACCTTCTTCCCAAGTTCCTCTGATGCACTGCATAGATAGCTTAATACAATATTTTGTGTATCCTTTGATATGCCAGCAAGATCAGTGGAGAGGTTGTCCACTAAATGTTCTTTCTGCACAGGAGAAAGAGAACAATAGTATTCACCAGCCTGCGTAAAATCATCGGTTTCAGGCAAGTCCGATCGTATAAGTCGTCCCTCTACCCATCTACCATTTCCACTAGTCATGAGGGAGTCAGGTGACCAATTTTCTTGATGGTTGATTCGAATTTTACGAAAATCTGGCCCCAAGCGCCGACGTTGTGAATCCGAATAAATATTTGCACGCCCTTGAAGCATTTTATCGTCGGATAATTCAACTCCCTCCAGAAGATTCGACGGTGAAAATGCTATTTTCTCTACTTGTTCCATAAAATTAGTTGGATTACGATCCAATACTAATCGTCCAACCGGTAACAAGGGGTATTGCTGTTCATCCCATACCTTGGTATCGTCTAAAGGATCGAAAGAAAGAATAGCTTCATCTTCTGGCTTCATAAGCTGTACATAGAGCCCATACTCCACCGTCTTTCCCATTGCTATGGTATCATATAGATCCTTACCAGCAATATCAGGGTTTTCGCAGGCTAACTGATGTGCCTCATGACGGTCAATATACTGTTCACCAGCAAATGGAATCCAACGATATTTGACATAATGACGAGTTCCTCGTGCATTCCTCCATACATAGGTATTTACACTATGACCAGAAATATGACGCAGACTTTTCACTGTGCCGGCATCCGAGTAAAGTCGAACAAGGAAATGAGTTGATTCAGGGGCTCTAGCTACAAAGCTCCAAAATCGTTCAGGGTCTATTAAATTATTTACTGATGAGGGTAAAAATGCCTTAATGGACTCTGGAAAACGAATAGGATCTCTCACAGAAAACACGGGAATATGGTTAAAAACAAGATCAAAAACACCTGCTTGTGTATAAAATTTAGTAGCAAATCCACGCACATTACGAGAGGTATCTGGAGTACCCTTATTACTTACAGCAAGAGAAAACCTTACTGTGGTGGGAACTTGTTGGCCAGGTTGCTGTAAAAAACAAAGTGTTGTGTATTCGGACATAGAATGCTGTGTCTCAAAGTATCCAAAAGCGCCAAACCCTTTCACATGTACCGGTCTTTCTATAATCTTCTCATGAACAAACGTTTCCATTGTTTCATGCAAAATACTGTCCTGCTCTAGTATTGGACCTCTTTCACCTATAGTTTGCGAATGAAATTTTGCTGGTATATCCTCTGCCCATTGTGTAGACCTAGGACTTTTTAACTTATTACTTTTCTCCGTATTCTTGTTTTCTTCCATAATCCTACCTCCTATATGACCAACTCAATTATTTTAATACAACACAACACTTATGTATGCTAAGTCTCATGGCAATTATGACTAAAAATATTAAAATTACGAGTGGGAATTTTGGCTTAGAAACATTTTTTGGCTTCAACCAAAGGTCAAATAAATTTAAAAAACGAAGAAAATATTCTCATGAAAATTAACAAGCTTGTAGTAGATACGTAAGCACTTTGGTAACATTGCATATCCACTCAAAAAATAAAGAAGAATTCTTACGGCAGTAGGGATGGGCAGATAGTGATGTAAGATTTGATTTCATTTCATATAGGAGATGTTGAGTGTTGTTCAAGTAAGGCTAATAAAGAGCGAAAGAACGAGGCTTAAAAAGGAGTGATTGATTATGATGTATGAATTAGAATTCGTAATCCTAGAAGAACAACGTGTAATTGATCATGCATCCCATCAACAGAGACATGATACTAATTTATCAACTGAAGAAACTTTTTTTTAAAAAAAGTACTGCATCTAGAAATCCCAATGTAACACAATCTAATTCTCAATGTTGTGTATCATGTTGCTAACGTTGTAAATAACAGATAATTTTAAATTATAAGTATAATAAAGGTGAAATAATGGTATAGTGGGAGATAAAACTACCTTATGAGTTATAAGTGAGGAGGTTTTATCTTCCTTTTTTTATTCTGTGTTTCTAAAAAATAAGACGGGGAGGATTTATATGAATAATGTTATTGATCTTTATCAATTCCGAAGACATAAAAAAATTAAGAAGGTTTTCCGTTTCATTGCATTAATTGCGATAAGTATTATATTGATTATGTTTATTTATATATTACTTATAATAGACACACATCATCCTTCTGAGTTTCCTTCTTACATTGAGCCTAAACCATAATACCTGAATGCTCTTAACCTCCTCACTTAAACTCAAAAACCTATTAGTAAAACTTAATAAAAACAGATATAGGCCCTTTTGAGTTCTTAAGGACCCAGATACTATATATTGAAACTACACATTTTTATTTTATATACTCTTCTTCATTCCGCATTCTCTACATTCACGTAAGAAAACGCCACCTTTTACGGAACTTTTGAAGTAAGCTGAATTGCAATTGTCGCATCGACCACTTATCTTATTATCGAGACTGAAATTCAAATAATATAGTTAAAATAAGGGTCCTTACATATTAGACATGTATAATATGTAAGGACTCTTCTATTCACAAACTTTTTTGTAGCCAAAGACTCCAGCAATAAATAGAGTGATGAATTTTATCTAATTCATCACCCTATTCATTATGCGTTACTATGTTAATTATAAAATTTGGTTTTTTCTTATTCAAATAAGGCACTATTACTAATGCACGGAGAATATCTACACTTCAAATCCTTTGATTTTAGCGTCAGGACTTAATGTCTTTTCTGGTACAAATTCGTCTGGTTGTTCTCCATTTTTCACTTTGTTTGCCCAGTCATGGTTAGCAAGTGCTCCACGACCTAAAGTGATGACATCTGCTTCACCTTTTTCGATAATTTCTTTCGCTTTTTCTGGGTCATGAAGGCTTCCGTTTGCGATAACAGGTAATTTGCTGTACTTTTTAGCTAATGCTGCAAGAGTAGCTCCAGTTTCTTCGCCTTCAGAGAATGCAGGTTGCCATGCTTCAAATTCTGTTACATGGATAAAGTCTAGTCCTGCTTGTCCTAACTGACCAAAAATAATTTCAGCGTCTTTCTCTTTATCGGCCCACTTATGATAATAGTCATTTATTTTACCTTGAGAAATTCTAATACCAACTGGATAGTCTTTTCCAACTGCTTCACGCACTGCTTCTGAAACCTCTACTAATAAACGAACACGATTTTCAGTAGTGCCACCATATTCATCAGTTCGCTTATTTGCATAATCTGTTAAGAACTGGTCTAGGATATACCCATTTGCACCGTGGATTTCAACTCCATCAAAACCAGCCTTTTTAGCATTCTTTGCAGCCTCAGCAAATCCTTTAATTACTACTTTAATATCTTCTTTTGTTGCTTCTTTAGGTACTGGGAATTTACCATTACCACCATAAACCTTCATTTGTTCTCCTTTTGGTTCAACAACTGATGGCCCGATTGAGTCCTTTACAAATCGATTTCCTTGAGATAAAGCACCTGCATGCATCAATTGAAGGATTATTTTTCCGCCTTCTTGATGAACAGCATCTGTAACCTTTTTCCAACCCTTAATTTGTTCGTCATTAATGATACCAGGTTGATCGAAATATCCTTGACTATAAGCATCATCTGGATATGTTCCTTCAGTTATGATTAAACTAAATCCTCCACGAGCAAATTTCGCATAATAATTAACCATTTCGTCAGTGGCTACACCTTCTGGTGTAGCGCTTGTGCGTGTCATTGGGGCAACACCTACGCGATTGTCAATTGTAATACTACCTAATTTCACTGTGTCGAAAAGTAAATTGTTGTTTGGCATAATATATACTCCTTCTTTATTTAAAATTATATATGGTGATAAATTATTGAATTAACACCTATTAATTCCGCACGCCATACCCTCTGGGAAATCAGGCTGCTTTTTATTAATTTCTTCTGCAATAATATCTTCAAAAGATTCTTTAGAACGAATACCAGCTATTTCGGTATCACCAATAATAAAAGTGGGCACTGCAGAGATATCTGCTTCTTTATATGCATGTTGAAGTGCCTTTTGATGTGTCTCCCGATACTTTCTCGTTTCCAGAGCTGATCGGTACTCATCTGTATTTAAATTGACTTCGCCAGCTAGCTTGGTCAGTATATTAATATCACCGATATCTTGTTCTTCTTGGAAAAAAGCTTTTAGTATACGTTTGTTATATTCGTTTCCTTTCCCATTTTCCTTTGCATATTGATAGCCTTCAAATGCCAAATGAGTATATGGTTGAGGAGAAACTTTTGGAAGTACTATATTAACTCCCATTCTTTCTGCCATAGGGTAAACAGATTGTCTCCAAGTGCTCTGTAGATAGCTCCCTTCAGGCTTTAAAGTTTCAGTCGGAAAAGGACGTAATTCATAAGGCATCCACTCTACTTCTACATCCTTTCCTTTAATTGCTTCCTCCAATGGCTGTTCAGCTAGAAAACAAAAAGGACAAACGTAATCAGAATAAACCTTTATCTTTACCGTCACGTATAATACCGCCTTCCTTAACATAATTAATTTGTTACTATTGATAACAAACTTGTTATGCCCTTATAATAATATACAATATATAATCAGTAAAATAGATATATCAGAACGTAACGTTCAATAAAATTGAACTAAGGAAGGAAGAAGCAATATGGAGCTTAGACACCTGGTCACATTTAAAACGATTGTAGAGAAAGATGGCTTTAAAAGAGCAGCTGATCATCTCGGGTATGCTCAATCGTCTGTTACCACCCATATTAAAGAATTAGAAAGAGAATTGGGAAAACCCTTATTCGATCGATTAGGTAAAAAAGTGGTGTTGACTCAATATGGTCACCACTTTTTACCGTATGCGGCCAAAATCATTGATTTATATTCACAAGCTTTAAACACCAATGATGAGCCGATTGGAAACCTCATTATAGGTATTTCTGAATCACTCACAATAGACCGTATCCCCCCAATACTAATTGAATATAAGAGATTATATCCGAAGGTTAGTCTCTCTTTAAAATCAATTGATAATTATGATGTAACATCATATTTACAAAACGGAGATATTGATCTTGCATTGATACTCGAGAAAGATGATTTATCCCTTCCAGAACTTTTTACGGAGAATTTGAAAAGAGAAAAAATGGTTCTAATACGCCCTAACGACGTTGAAGACTCTAGTACAGTACTATATACCGAGCGATCCTGCAGTTATAAATCTGTTTTTGAACACTATATAAATTACAAGCAAATGGATGTAAAAGAGAGTCTGGATTTTCAAAGTATTGAGGCTATAAAGCAGTGTGTTAGAAGTGGTCTTGGTATTTCGCTCGTTCCTTATTTCTCAGTAAAAGAAGAGCTAATGACAAACAAATTGTCGGGTGAAGAAGTACCGCCAGATCATCCTGCCATTTCTACTTTCCTTGCTTATCACAAAGATAAATGGCTCTCACCAGCTATTTTAAAAATGAATGAATTGATAAGGGAACATTCTAAGGGATGGGAATAATCTTTTATTACCCAAATTACATTTAATGCGTATTCATAATGAATACGCATTATCTAAAGCACTAACAACAACTAAAAAATTAACATTGTAATAGCAATAAAAAAGGGAGTATTGATAGCATGATAGGACAATTGGTAAGAAAAGGATTACCAAAAGAGGTGGAAAAGGCGTTAGATAACCTACGAGTAATAGGAAACGAAGCTGTGCATCCAGGTACTATAGATATAAAGGATAACGCTAATGTTGCATTTGCTTTATTTAGACTATTGAACTTTGTTGTAGATAGAATGATTACACAATTAAAAGAAATTGATGAAATTTATGAATTGTTACCTGAGGGGAAAAGAAAGGGAATTGAACAACGTAATACTAGAGTCACTAGTAAACAAGGTTAAGCATACCTTGTTTACTTTTATGTTAAAGGCATCGTAATGCGCTCACCGTAAACTTTAACAAATTTAAAGTGAATTTAAAAACTGACTTTTAAAAAGCTATTTTATATCATTACTCTTACTGACGATAAATGAATATTTTCTAAAATATAAGCATTTTAGAAAGACTTTTTTAATAATACATTTCAATTTTTATATAGAGGCTTTTAACATAAACTATTCTGACGAGTTTCTTTCTTTTATTTTACCAAAAGTGTTCGTAAAAGTGTGTCGTTTTTAAAGAACGTTTGTAAAGTGATTTTAAATATAAGTGAACGTTAAGAGTAATGGATTTTATATCTGAAAGTAAAGTTCGTAAAGGTATACTTTTTCGAACTTTATTATTTTCTATTAATTCACGAATCAAAATATATAGATGTCTGAAAAAATAAAGAAGCTAGAAGATTTTGTGCGTGAAAAGTGGGTTCCTGAAGGAGCTGATTCAGCGCATCGTGTGCAATGTATCAGCTCCTATAAAATTAAAACATGCTCCCATAATCCTAGCTTTCCCTTTGCTGGAATAAATTCATCCAGCATCTGCATATCCTCAACTACCCAAGCATAACCTCCCACTATAAAGTTACCCATAAAATAGTCATTCCCTGATACGATTCGACCATCCTCCAGAATGGCCCATGTCTCATTGTTTTCAGTTACCTTCAAACAATCTACAAGTTTGCATACAGCAATGATCTGGCCAGTTGGAAGATTCTCTGGTGTGTATCCGTGCTTACCAAGCAACGACTTTATGGCTATATGGTTAGAGACGTCTTTATCTATTTTTTTACTTGTGTGAATGGCAAGTGGCCCCCGATAATTCGTTCTCCATGACCTTGTTTCATATGTTGCCTCTCTAAGGACAAAAAGGCTTGCCCACGGCTGGATCATTGATAAAACCTTCATTCTGACAGCCTCCAACCTATAGAAGTTTATTTTGATTATAGAGTGTCCCTTTAAAGGAATATTATGAGCAAAAGGCAGAATATCAGTTCACGAAGATCTAATTTATGAGGCATGAGTCATGGCCAGTGATCATTAATATCATATATTAATCAGTGAACTATTTTTGTTAGGTTTTACAAACTCACTAGATGTGATTGGGCACGAACTTACACATGTAGTGACCCAGTTCACAAGCGGGCTAGAATATGAAAAGCAGCCTGGAGCTTTAAACGAACAGATTTAATGTGGTTTTTTATACCAATTGTGGGAGTTTACGTAACGGAAGGAATTCAACTGGTGAATCGATTCAACTAGGCGTAAGTAAAATTAATATTTATAGTGATATGAAGTATGCATATTTTACAAAAGCACGGGAAATTCTAAGTACTACCGAATACTGGGATCCACTTTATTTTCCGAAAAGCCAAACAAAAAGCGTTTGTCAGGTTGAAGGGTGCAATGGTAAACACAAGAGTTTAGGTTATTGTTCGAAGCATTATAAACGATTTAGAAGTCATGGAGATCCTTTTTTAGTTGCGCCAACACACGGAGAGATTAAAAGGGTAAAAGATTAAATTTGTCATAATTAAGGTTCAGAAAAAGGGAACCTGAAAAGGGTTCTCCTTCTTACTATGAATTATATTATATTTGTCCAGTAGTACAATATTAGATATGTAAATAATAAATTATTTACGATATATTTATGGTTTTAAACTTCACACTTATTGAAGACAAAATAAGAACTTATGCATGGAGGTATAAGGATTTTCAATCTTAAATATATTTGATTACTACATGGTATTAGATTATAATTCTCTAGATTTGTCTCTCGTAGGTAAAATCTGCTGTTCCCCTTTTTCATAAAGCCATAATAATTTTCTTATAATATTAAGACGAGAGACAATAAAAGAGGCAATAAAAGTCAAAAAGATACTAATTATTGCTCCAACTATAACATCAGCAGGGTAGTGCACACCTACCCAGATACGAGAGATCCCAACAACAAGGGCAAGCATAATCCATATGTACCTCCATCTCTTTTGATACATAAAGAAAGTCATACAGAATGCAAAGAACAAAATAGTGTGGTCACTTGGGAAAGAGTTGTCTACTGCTTTCTCAATTAATTTATTTACATTAGATAATTCAGCAAATGGTTGGTTGTTTGAATGCAACGTTCCAGCAATTTTCCCCATCATCTCAGCTAAAATAAAAGAAATAGTAGCTGAAATGATCATCATCCTGTTCTCCTCTCTCCTAGTAAACCAGAAAATTAAAGCGATAAAGGTAAGGACAAAAACCATATATTCAGCCATAAATATAAAAAATTATTTAAATAGGTATACTCCTTACCAAGATCATTAATCGTTCTAAACAAATCAACATTCATTTCAAATAAATCCATGATTTATGTTTCCTCCTTGAATTTATATCCATATAAAAGAAGTATAGATAATCTTCTGCAAATTAATAATTGATTTATCTTACATTATCCTTAACTGGAGTTGTATATTGTATTCATCTCAAGCTTCTTTTTTAATGATAAAATAGTAAAAAGCAGAAATCCCCAAACTGACAAACATAATAGGTAGTACAATCATTGTACGTTCACCTTCTTTTTTATAAGGTTTGTTGGGAGAGACGTTTCAGCTGCTACTGGCGAGTCAAAAAACACTCTCTTTAATTTTTTATATTCAAAGAAAAGCAAGGCTATACTCATACAAGTTAACAGGGTCGTAACAGAACGAGCTGGTATCTCAAAACAAAAGTCAAGAATAGTAATATTTACTGTGATAGGTAAGTAAATAATGTTTCCCAAAGTTGCTGTCTTTGGAATTACTAATAGTAAGGCTGCTGTTATTTCTCCAAAAGCAATAAAAAGATTATATGTATCCGAATATCCAAAGAAATGCCATGCTAATTGCATTGCTGAGTCCTTTGTCGAGTCATATATAAAGTCGCCAGTAGAAAACTGACCTGGATAGATTTTGGCAATGCCGTAAATCAAGAAAGTTAATGCTAAAGACCATCTAAAAGTAGTAATAATCGTCATTCTAAGCTTTTTTAGAAATGTACTTCTATTCATCGGTTTTCCCACTTTCTGTTTCCGTTTTAATAAACCTATTTTGTATTTCTTTACTAGGAACGAGACAACTTTCTTTTTTCCCAAAGAATCGATATCGGTTCTTTGCAATAAAACGGTACACTTTATCTCTAATTTTTTCAGGTATTACCCAAAAGAGAACGAAGAACCTTATAGGTCCGGTAAGCTTATTTATGATATGTAAGATTGCTGTAGATTCAGTATATATTTGATCTTTATCAATTAAGATAATGGAATCCAATTGCTTATTATTCAGATTGTGATCTGTTATCAATGAGCATGCTAAATCTGATTGAAGAGACAAAAATTTAAATATGCCTTTAGGATCCCTTTTTATAACAAATTGAACCCAATGATTACATACGTTACATATACCATCAAACATAATAATAGGTTGATTGTCTTTTTTCACCTTCAATATATTTCATCCCTTTAGTTAATTGTAAATATTTTCTACAAATAATTATAATACGAGATTTAATAAAGCTCACCTAACAATAATGTAAGACGGGCTTACAATTTTGTTAGGTGAGCTTTATTTTTTGTTAAGAGTGCCTAGAAATCACATTATGGTAACTAGAATTGAACGCCTTATATGTTTAAAATAAACGTATCTAAGCATTTTGAAAGGAGTTATTTATTTAATGAATCTTCCTAATGGAGTAACGGGTTTTTATAGTTCAATAGATAATAAACCGAATGAAATAGATGAGAACCATTTTAAAAGTATCTGCTTCGATTTGATCAGAAGAAATCAAGGGAAGATATTAAAGATTGATGAGGCAAATTTAACAAGTAATTTTTCAAAGGTAAAAGTAAATGTTTTTAATCGAGAGATATATGTGTTACTCAATGCATATTATCCTTTTCTCGCTCTTGCTTCTACTGTTGAATTTCAACATATTAATTTTATTGATGATCCTGTGTTATCAAAGGGTTTTATGCCATTCTATAAAGTTCTAAGTAAAGAAGAACTTAATGAACCTTTAGATATAAGAAACAGCAAAGGAAAAGTAAGCTTAGAAAATAAGAATAACCTGAACAGCAGTGAGTTAGAACAAATCTTTTATTGGAAACCAAATACTGTTGGAGAAGTTATGTTCAACTTTTGGGATTGATCTTATGAAATAAGCTTCTTTTACTACAAAATTATTTCCGATAATCCGTTTTATGTTAACTAAAAATATATAGTATTTACATTTTAAGAAGAAAAAAGCAACTGTCCTATATCAGTGGCTTTTTTTGCAATGAATGCATGTCGTCAACTCGAAAACAGAATGAAAATTTCCAAATAGACACTTCCCAGCGTCCCAAATAGTTTGCTCAAGACATTGAATTTTATAAATAAAATTATACTTCTAGGAGAAGTTAAGGAGAAAAAGAAATGTTTATAAAATAAGTTTTAAGACTAGAACTTTTAAATTATATATATTACTATTGGTGTTTCTGAAAAAGCTCATGATAAAGTGAGGAAGTAGAAAGTGAGGTCGAAATATCTATGCACTTCCCTCTTAAGGAACCAGTTCTTATATTTGGTTTTGCTGTATTAATTTTTTTATTGTTCCCTATACTCATGGGGAAATTAAGAATACCTGCTATTATTGGTCCCATTATTGCAGGTATTATCGTTGGACCAAATGGGCTAGAAATATTAGAACGAGATTCGACTATTCAATTGCTTGGAACAGTTGGATTGCTGTTTATCATGTTCATAGCAGGGCTTGAGTTGGATCTTGATGGTTTCAAAAAATACCGAAATCGCAGCATTTTGTTTGGAATGCTCTCGTTTTTAATTCCATTAGTTCTTGGAGTACTCATAGGGTTATGGCTTCATCTCAGCATGCTTTCAGCCATTCTATTTGGTAGTATTTTCTCTACCCATACCCTTTTAGGATATCCTGCCATTAGCCGGCTAGGCGTGGCGAAAAACCAAGCTGTCACCACAGCAGTTGGCGGTACATTATTAACCGATAGCTTGGCATTACTTTTTCTTGCCGTCATAACAGGGGCGTCTGAAGGCCATTTAACAGTTGGATTTTTTGTATACTTGATTGTTGCAACGGCTCTTTTTGCGGTAGTTGTTCTATTCTTAACTCCTTACCTGACAAAGTGGTTCTTTAAACGTTCTAATAATGAAGGAACAACAGAATTTAATTTTGTTCTAGCCATTTTATTTGTTGCAGGAGCAATCTCTTTATTTGTTGGATTAGAACCAATTATCGGCGCATTCTTGGCTGGTCTGGCTTTAAATCGGTACATTTATGACCATGGTCCGTTAATGAATCGAATTCGTTTTACGGCAAATGCCTTATTTATTCCATTTTTCTTGTTATCTGTAGGTATGTTGATGGATCTTGGCGTTCTTATATCCAGTCCCAAAACATTGTTAACCATCGCATTAATTACCATTGTAGCAATTGGAAGCAAACTACTTGCCAGTTGGGTTACCAGTAAAGTATATGGTTATTCCAAGACTGAACGTAACGTTATATTTGGTCTTTCCACTACTCATGCAGCAGCAACACTAGCCATCACACTTGTTGGATATGAATTTGGATTATTTGACCAACAGATCATCAATGCTGTAATTATTGTTATATTAGTTACGTGTATTCTTGGCCCTTACTTGTGTGAAAAATATGGAAGAAAACTAGTTGTTGCACAAGATAAAGAATCACTGGATGATACACTTCCAGAACGTATATTAATAACCATTACGAATTCAGACACAATAGAATCTTTACTTGATTTAGGATTTGTTCTTAAGAAGGCGAAAAAGACAGAAGAACCGATTTATCCCCTAACAGTTATTCAAAAGGATTTAAAGCAAGCGGATCATGAAGTAGCACAAGCTGAAAGAATGCTTGGACACGCTCTCACGTATGCATCAGGAGCAGATGTTCCCGTTAGGTTATTGACACGCGTAGATCATAATATTGGATGGGGTATTGAACGTGCTGCTACAGAAGAACGAATCACAACAATTATCGTAGGATGGGATGGTTCAGTGAAAGAAAGCCAAAAGGTCTTTGGTAGAGTTATTGATAATTTCCTTGAACATACCTATCAACGCTCACTTATTACAACAATTAAGCATCCGTTGAATACGATGGAACGAGTGATTCTTATTCTGCCAAATAATATCGTACACAAGCCAGGATTTGAAGATTCAATTGCAATTATTAAAGGTATTGTATCCCAACTCAATGCGACAATTCAAGGTCTTGTCATTCGTGATGACTTAGAAGCTTATAGAAAAGCTTCGGAACAGGTACACCCTAATGTCGAAGTCGAGTTCCAATCCATTGATTGCTGGAATTCCGTTTACAAAAATGGTTTGAATGATATTAAGTCAACTGATCTTGTGATTTTATTAAGTGCTAGAAAAGGTACTGTGGCATGGCACCCGGAATTAGAAACATTACCTAAAAAGCTAGCTTCGATGAATCTTGAAAACTTCATCGTGTTCTACCCAACAGAAATGAAGGAAACAGATATTCGAGGCTCACGTGGTACAGAAATTCCCAAAGAATTACTTCTTAAAAGTGATTATGAAAGCTAATGATGTTTTATATGCCACAGTGTGGTCTAATATATCATTAAAAAAATTTAATTGGCTAAAAAATAAAACCCTTGTCACATCTATATTTGTGGTGAGGGTTTTATTTGCATCACATGTAATCTTACACCTTTTAATTAATAAAAAAGTTGATTGATTTGCAATAGGTTGTTACGACATACGAGTCTTTATTTAGCAAATAGATAAAGACTTATTAATTTTATATTCCTTTTGGTTATCTAAAATCGGTTTTATGTTAACTAAAGTTGTAGATGATATTCACTTCAAAAGTAAAAAAACTCTCTATTTCCGTAGAGAGTTTTTCTACTACAAGAATTATCTATCATATAGGTTGACGTGTTGGAGCATCTTGGACAATTTGTTCAAGAATCAAATTTGTAATCCTCTCTAATAAGATCTGTATTTTTAAATGGAGAATCAACAACAAGCATTATCTACAGGTAGCTTTTCATTTGGCCCAACGCTATCCTCACCCTTATGAACCTCACTATCAGATTTCGTATAAAAGAATTCCCATTCATTCCCGTCAGGATCTGTTACCCAAAACTTATCTTGTACAGCATAGCAGCATGTTGTATCCATTTCTTGACGGGCAAAGAAGCCTTCTTTTTCTAATCGTGATTTATGGGAATGGATTTCTTGGGGAGTTTCTACTTGGAAGCCGAAATGATTCACTTGATTACCCTTTACTTCGTCCTGTACATTTAAAGTGAAATTTAATCTTGGCTCATCTAATAAGAATTTAGCATAATCTACTTTCGTTTTTACAGGTTGAACGCCAAATACCTTTTGATAAAATTCAATGGACGCCTCTAGATTTGTTACATTAATTCCTACATGAACATATTTCATTTACACTTCCTCCTTCGCATGATAAACAATATTATTTTGAATGTAGTAAATTACGAGCATGAGCCGCTTTTACTTGTATCTTTTCTAAACAAGCAGCAAAGCTCCTCAGATAACAGGTGATTTACCTCTTTATCATTTAAATCATAATAGCTCCATGTCCCTTTCGTTTCTTTTGTGATGAGGTTTGCTTCTAATAAAATCTTTAAATGATAGGAAAGTTTAGATTGAGACATTCCAAAGCATTCAGTTAGATCACATACGCATGTCTGTCCTCGCTGACAGAGCTCATACATAATTTCTAATCTCTTTTGATCAGCAAGAGCTTTAAATTTTTGTTCGTACTGTTTAAATGGGTGCTTTTCTTCATTAACTTTTTCCATTGTCATTCCCCTTCATCAATTTTTTTTGATTTAAAGTTCAAAGCTTTCGGCAGCTTTTTTAAAGTTACTATATGTAGTTTCCCCTCTTAGCATAGGATCTTGATGAAAAAAACGCTGAAAGATTAGGTTTTGTGCTTTCTTATGGTTCATCCCTTGAGTGTTCATAACTAAATGAAAATAGGCTCGAAAGTACGTAACTGATAAGTTTCCAGAGTTGTTGACTCTCACTGCTTTCACCCTCACTTTTATAAATCAATTTTTTTTGATGTATTCATCATATCTGGAAAATTTAGATAAATCAAGGTATTCATCAACTTTTTTTGATTAATATTTAAAATGTATATTTTCGTTGAATATATAATAAAATACTTATATAATTATATTTGAAAATAAGGAGGCGAGTCATAATGGATGTAAAAGCGCAGGTAGAAGTGGAAAAAGCAGCACAGATACTGAAGCTGCTTGGAGATAAGACAAGATTGTCAATGATGAAGCTGCTCCAAAATAACGAGTGCTGTGTTTGTGAGCTAGTTGAAATTTATAAAGCAAGTCAACCGGCTATTAGCCAACACTTACGTAAATTAAGAGATATCGAACTTGTAAGTGAAAGACGAAAAGGACATTGGATCTTCTATTCCTTAAATAAAGAAAACAGCTATTATCAGTTTGTCCTTGATATACTCGATTCTTTGCCAAGCGAAGATGAACGATTAAAAGAACTAGAAAAGCAAGGATTACGTATTAGTTGTTGCTAATAGTAGGAGGTTTGTAAAGTGGTATCAGTTATAGTAGCCTCCCTCATTTTCTTAGTGACATTGATTTTTGTCATTTGGCAGCCGAAGAACTTGTCTATTGGCTGGTCAGCATGCGGAGGCGCAGTATTAGCTCTTTTAGCGGGTGTGGTTGATTTCCATGACGTGCTAAATGTAACTCAAATTGTATGGAATGCAACATTAACGTTTATTGCAGTTATTATTATTTCCTTAATTTTAGATGAAATTGGATTTTTTGAGTGGGCAGCTTTACATATGGCACGAGCTGCAGGAGGAAATGGCGTTCGCATGTTTGTGTATGTATCCCTACTTGGAGCTGTAGTAGCCGCATTATTCGCAAATGATGGAGCAGCCTTAATTCTAACACCTATTGTACTTGCCATGGTACGAGCACTAAAATTTGAAGATAAAATGGTCTTTCCTTTTATTATCGCCAGTGGATTCATTGCAGATACAACATCGTTACCTCTTGTAGTAAGTAACTTGGTCAACATTGTATCAGCTGATTTCTTTGGTATTCGCTTTTCTGAATTTGCATCACGTATGATTGTGCCAGATCTGTTCTCACTTTTGGCAAGTATTGTTGTCTTATATTTGTACTTTCGTAAAAGCATTCCTAAGAAATACAACTTAGATGACTTACAGAAACCGGTTGAGGCTATTAAAGATGAAAAAATGTTCCGTTTATCAGGAATCGTTTTATTCATTTTAGTTCTTGGTTACTTTATTGGTGAGTTTTTCGATGTTCCCGTTTCAATTATTGCAGGAATTATTGCAATTTTATTCTTAGGAATAGCGAGAAAGAGTCCCACTGTTCACACTAAAAAAGTGTTAGCAGGAGCTCCGTGGGCAATTGTTTTCTTTTCCATTGGTATGTATGTGGTTGTCTACGGATTACGTAATGTAGGGCTAACTGAAGTATTAGCAAGCCTTATTCAAACAGCGGCTGACCATGGATTGTTTGCAGCAACTATTGGCATGGGATTCATTGCAGCCATTCTTTCATCGATTATGAACAACATGCCAACCGTGATGATTGATGCTTTGGCCATTGATGCAACTTCTGCAACAGGTACAATTAAAGAAGCCTTGATTTATGCAAATGTCATTGGTTCGGACTTAGGACCAAAAATTACACCTATTGGCTCTCTAGCCACTCTCTTATGGCTCCACGTTCTTTCGACAAAAGGAGTTAAGATTTCTTGGGGAACCTATTTTAAAACAGGTATCATCTTAACCATCCCAACATTGTTTATTACGCTTGTTGGTTTATATATTTGGTTATCAATTATTTCTTAACACATTATAAAGGAGATTTTACACATGTCTAAAAAAACACTTTATTTCTTATGTACAGGTAACTCTTGCCGTAGCCAAATGGCTGAAGGATGGGCAAAAAAATATCTAAATAACGATGAATGGGATGTACGCAGTGCAGGATTAGAAGCTCATGGATTAAATCCCAATGCTGTAAAAGCAATGAAAGAAGCTGGTGTTGATATTTCAAATCAAACATCTGATGTCATTGATCCTGAAATTTTAAATAATGCAGATTTGGTCGTTACATTATGTGGCCATGCAGCAGATCACTGCCCAGTAACGCCTCCCCATGTGAAGCGTGAACACTGGGGATTTGATGACCCAGCAAAAGCTGAAGGAACAGAAGAAGAAAAATGGGCGTTTTTCCAGCGTGTACGTGATGAAATCGCTGAACGTATTCAGCGTTTTGCTGAAACAGGTAAATAATTAATCAAGAAGCAGTCTATTTGTGTAGACTGCTTTATTTCTTCCTGAAATCTGTTTTATAGTAACTGGGAATATGAGGAATATGTTATTAGTCTAACCAGATTTGTAGATTCATATACATACAAATTTAAAAATGCAGATTGTAATCGATTCTACTTCTATAAAAAGCGTCACTTATTGTTACTTATTTAATTTAACTTATATAAAAGTAAAAGTATAAACTTACTTTTTATAAATATAAGATATTCTTTTAGCTAGTTTGTAGAAAAACTTTCGCCTTTACAATTAGATGCGTTTATTGTATGATTACACAACAGGAACATTTGTTCGATGCTAAGGGTTTAGAGATGAATGAAGGAACACCAGAACAAACTAAGACAGTTAAACACAAAATTTTCTCGCACGGAGCAAAAACATTTGAGCCAACTCTTATTATTTATCGAAATACCTTGGCGTTTATTGTAAACGTAATAACAATCGGAGGTTTCAAATTATGAATGATAAAAAAGCAGCACTAGATATGGCTCTAAAACAAATTGAAAAACAATTCGGTACAGGATCAATTATTAAAATGGGAGAAGGCACACATACAAAAGTTGAGGCATCTAGCTCAGGCTCATTAGCTTTAGATATAGCTCTTGGAATTAATGGTTATCCCAAGGGAAGAATTATGGAAGTTTACGGGCCCGAAAGTTCAGGTAAAACAACCGTTTCCTTACACGCAATTGCAGAAGTACAAAAAAATGGAGGTCGAGCTGCCTTTATTGATGCTGAACACGCACTTGATCCGGTTTATGCAAGAAAACTAGGTGTAGATATTGATGAGTTACTGTTATCTCAACCAGATACTGGTGAACAGGCACTTGAAATTGCTGAAGCATTAGTTAGAAGTGGTGCTGTAGATATTATTGTTGTTGACTCAGTAGCAGCATTAGTTCCACAAAAAGAAATTGAAGGAGAAATGGGAGATTCTCACGTAGGTTTACAAGCTCGTTTGATGTCTCAAGCTCTTCGTAAACTATCTGGAGCAATCAATAAGTCTAAAACCATTGCCATCTTCATCAACCAAATCAGGGAGAAAGTAGGCGTTATGTTTGGAAATCCGGAAACAACGCCAGGTGGAAGAGCACTAAAATTCTATTCTTCCGTTCGTCTGGAGGTTCGCCGCGCTGAACAACTTAAACTCGGAAATGACATAGTTGGTAATAAAACAAGAATTAAAGTAGTTAAAAATAAAATGGCACCTCCTTTCCGCATTGCTGAAGTAGATATTATGTATGGAGAAGGTATCTCAAAAGAAGGAGAAATCTTAGATATCGGCTCTGAAGTAGACATTGTTCAAAAGTCTGGATCTTGGTTTTCATATAATGAGGAGCGTTTAGGACAGGGACGAGAAAACGCTAAGATTTTCTTAAAAGAAAACCCTGAAATTAGAGAAGAAATTAGAAAAAGAATTATTGATTTCAAATATAGTGATAATGTTAATAACGATAACGATAGCGAAAAAGAAAACCAATAAAAGCATAAAACACCTTTCCCACGGCTTGAACTGCCCCCCCATTATTAGATAAAAAAACTCTAATGATTGGGGGGTTTTTATGTCAAGACTATTGATTTGTACCTAAATAAACACTACTCATATAGAGAAACAGCATGAATCTTCTTGCAATCCATTGGTATATTTACAACGAACGCACCTTTCTCTTTGTTTCAATGAAATAAAAAGTATAATCAGCAGATAGTGAAGTGAATAATTTTTCGGCCTCAAATAGAATCCCAGCGAGTAACTAAATAAAGAATATCTTCTAAAAAGAAATTCTTATTAAAAAAGCCTAGGTGATATGATAGTAGAACTTTCTATTTCTGCCCCCTTCCATATCCATCGATTCGCTTTATCTCTACTTTTATTTAGGTACACATTATGATTAAGTTGATTATATTTATTTGAGTAATGAAGATTGGCCAGAAGCAAATTAGATTTTACTGAAACCATAACATTATTGTTGATAGTGTTATGAGTTGCATGATATTGCATCAGTAATTGGCCACCATCCATGTTCATCGTATCATTTCCATATAAAATATTATGTTCAATAAGAGTATTTATCGTCCCTCCACGTTTTTTATCATAGCCTCCAATTGAAATTCCTGTAAAACGATTCTTATAAATCATATTCCGTATAACTTGAACATTGCTAGTTTGTTTACCATAGTGTTCACTTGCGATTTCTATTCCTAGATCGTTATGACTTGAAACGTTACGCTCGATAATAACATCTTTTCCTCCGTCTACGTAGATTCCACCAGCGGAGTATTCATATTTGTAAGCAGGGTTTGAATAACTGCTGACGTTGTAAATATGGTTTTCACTAATGAGTCCTTCACGGGCTCGGTCATATTTCTCAATAGGAGCTACTTTTTCAAAGCCAATTACGTCAATCCCAATATTATCAACGTTTCGAATTGTATTGGCATTGACGATAAAATCTTTAACATTCCCATTTAGAGTCAGCGCTTCACTAAAACCTAAGGTCAGGTTTTCAAGTAGGTTTCGCGATATTTTAATGTTTTCTAATGAACGCGGCGCTTTGGATCCATAAAAAGCTATTCCATGAGCGTTTCCATTTTTATGTGCAGTCTTAATATCGAAAATATGATTATTAATAATTCGAAGGTTCTTTCCACTTCCTTCTACTAAAATACCACATGGTGTATTTTGTTCCTTAGAAGTAGAAAAATGACCTATATTCAAACCTTGAATTGTTATGTAGCTCTTATTTTTTATGCTAACTAGCCCTCCATCTGTAGAACGGCTTTTTATTTTTTCTCCACTAATAAGGGGCTTTTCACTTTTATAGTTCCTGAAGATAATAGGCTCTTGTTTAGTACCTGAACGGCTAATAATTAATTGTTCATAGTAGATACCGCCTCTGATGTAAACGGTAGTTCCGGGCTGAGCTACTTCACTTGCCTTTCTTAATGTTCTAAAAGGTTTGCTTTTAGTACCTAGGTTTTTGTCATCCCCTGTAGGAGAAACATAAATTTCATGATGTATTATAGGAGCTGCTGAAGGTTGATTAGCTGCCTCAACCCTTTGGTTTATACAGCATAGTAAAATAAGAAGAATACCAACTGCTTTTTTCATAAGATCCTCCTTAAAGTTAATGAATTTCACTTGCAAGATTTTTAAATTATACTATGGTTCTTTTAATAAGGATGTAAATAATCGCACTATGTCTTATTATTTTTTAAAACTACAACAATTTTTACATTTAAAACGGAAAGTGCTAAAGTAATGCTAGAATGTGGAGGTTTGAGAAATGAATAAGGAACTTAAGTTACGTCCTTTGGAAAGAGAAGATTTAAAATTTGTCCATGAACTCAATAATGATGCAAACATTATGTCTTATTGGTTTGAAGAGCCTTATGAAGCTTTTGTAGAGCTACAGGACTTATATGATAAACATATTCACGATCAAGGTGAGCGTCGTTTCATACTTGAAAAGGACGGGGATATGCTTGGATTAGTGGAATTAGTCGAAATTGATTATATTCATCGTAGAGCAGAGTTTCAAATTATCATTGACCCTACGTATCAAGGTCATGGTTACGCCATGGTTGCCACAAACCTAGCAATGAATTATGCCTTTTCGGTATTGAATATGCATAAACTTTACTTAATTGTAGACAAGGAAAATGAAAAAGCAATTCATATCTATAAGAAGGTTGGTTTTTCTATTGAAGGCGAGTTAAAAGATGAATTTTTTGTTGATGGAAGCTATCATAACGCTATAAGAATGTGTATGTTTCAAAAAGAATATTTACAAACCAAAAATAAAAACTAAGGTTGAACTAGTATAAGAGTCCTGGTCACTAAAAAAAGAAGAAAGAATGAAATTGGGAATGAAATTGGGCTTCTGCTATAGGGGTGAAAAATCCTGGAGGAGAAATGTGCAAACCATTTAAATCTGATAACATTGTAAATTATAGAAATCATAAGGATGGTATTATGAGTACATTTAGTCCAACAGGATTGCTATTATTCTTAATAATTATTGGTTTAATAGGATTCCTAGCTTTTAAAGTTGTTAAAAGGTTAAAAAAGAAATAAGTAACAAGAAGGACCTGCTATCAAAACAGTAGGTTTTTTTAATAAGAAGATACATAATACCAGTTTTTATGTACTTTTTTTATTTGTTTAAAATCCCCGTTAAAATCGCTTTTTGAAGGTTTATTATCGTTTGGGTTATATACAAATCCCGAAAAATTGTCTATCATCCCACGGTATGTAAAGAAAAGAATTGATTTAGCCTTTCCTTTTGTTTCTACTAAGATGTCGCCCCCACCTTTAGACAATTGAGTATACTCTTTAGGTAATTGAATAAGGGATGGACTATTAGGTACATTAGGTTTAATAACACCATTTTCTATTTTAGTTGCAACCTCTTCTCTCTTATCTTGATGGCTTCTAAAGTTGAGATCTAAGTTGATTTGATTGAATGGAAAGAAAAGCCATAATAAGATAGTAATGAGCTGAATAACAAACGGCTGCCACTTTCTATTTTTTAAAAGATGAATCAATGTCCATATAGTCATTATGATAAAGAAAGCATATACAAATAACCAAATAGGTAACATTAAAAATTCTGTTATAATATCAATCAGATCCCACTGGAACAATGACACTAAAATAACTAACAAACTACTAATTAACGATAAAAGCAACAATCGATTACGTTTCACACATTTTCCTCTTCCTAAAATAATTCTTTTTTAACCTTAATTATATATTAAAATCCTTATAAAGACGTATATATAATTCATACATAATCTGTTAACATAATCACTCTTTCAGAAAACATCATAAAAAAGAACCCTTGATGAAGGACGGGGACTGCCAAGGGCCCTTTTTCCGGAGTATGCAGCTTTTTATACATTGTTGACTGATCAACGTTTTCTCAGTAGGTGGATGAGAATCTAATGTATAAGAAGTGCACCTTTTATACATATGTTAATTTTAAAAAATATAGTATTTCCAGGTGAAATTGCCTCTTTTTTTAGTAAACTTTCATAAGATATTCTGATAACACTCAAAATTGAGATGATGATCTATTAACGGATTAATCTGTTAATAGATCAGAAAGCAACCTCACTTTAATACCTGTGAATGAGATTGCTTTCTTTTTTCACGTATTTACTTTTTATTTGCTGTTAGTACATTTTGGAACAAAATACAATTAGAATGCTTTCAGAACTTGGGCATTTGCAACCCATTTTTTTCTGTTTTTAAGCTGGATATGATATACAAATTTCTATTCTGCATGCTTATAAACATCCGGTCTCAGGCTTTCAAATATTGGGATGTATTTTTGTTGTTCTGTAACTTTCTGTATATGGATTTCCGCAGTTATAATCTCTTCTTGATCTCCCCCCTCTTCTACAATGTTTCCATTTGGATCAATGATCATTGAATGCCCCGCGTATGTGTTGCCAACATGATTTTTATTATTTACATTTCCTACACTGTTACATGCAATGACATAAACACAATTTTCTATAGCTCTTGCCCTCAATAGTGTTCTCCAATGGTTTATATTTCTGGTAGTCCATTGTGCAACGTAGAATATGACTTTTGCACCTTGAGACGTTGGGTAGCGTGTGATTTCTGGAAAACGTAAATCGTAGCATATAATTTGACTGGCTTTTATATTGTTAATCTCAAAGACATCTGGGACTTCATCTCCCCCTGTTAAATAATGATGTTCATCCAACATCGGCACGAGATGTATCTTATCTTTTTGATAGAGCAGCTTACCCGTTTTTGATACAGCAAAGGCTGTATTATAAATATTTTCATTTCTTTTATTTGAAACTGAACCTGCAATGATATTCACTTGATGGTTGATTGCTAAACGTTGAATAAAGGGAAAAGCTCTCTTTAAATCAATATCTGCTTTTTCTGCTACATTTTTTAAATCATAACCTGTATTCCACATTTCAGGTATCACAACAATCTCAGTATCTATATGAAGCTTTTCTTCAAATAAGGACTCAATGCGGTTTTCGTTTTGCTTAACTTCTCCTTCTATAATCTCCGTTTGAAATAATTGTATTTTCATATTTCTCCCTCTTATTCATATATAAATTTATAAATAGGATATAAATCACAGTTATATTTGACATCTTCGCCATGTGATGAAGAAATAATAGAAGGTTTAATTTCATCTATAATTCGCCCGCTATTAATATTTTCACCCATATCAACTGTAAACTTTCGAATCGGTGGATGTAAGGATTCAGCATTAGAAAAGAATAAGTCTCCAGTTAGCAGCACATTGTCATCTTTATGATGGTATATCACATGTCCTGGTGTATGACCGGGCGTTAAATATACATCTAAAGGTAACTTTTTAATGATGTTGTCACTTAAACTTTCAACTTGATGTTCCACGCCTGTTGTTTCCTTTTCTGCCTTGTTTGGATATGGCTTTTCGCCATTGATAAAAGGCGTTTCAATTTCGTGTGCGTAAATAGGAATATTTAAATTATCTCTTAAATACTTGGCGCCATTAATGTGATCTAAATGGCCATGTGTCAGTAAGATACTTTTGGGGATACCTAAAGATTTTGCTATATTTAACTGAGTATGTGCATAGTCTTTCATTCCGGTATCAATGATATGAACATTCTCACCATCTAGCACGTACCATGTATTGATTTTGACTGGAATTCCCACAATGGTTTTGTAAGTAAGTTTGTAAATATGGCTAGAGATTTGGACAAATTCCAATTGATGCACCTTCTTTTGTTTTATTTGACAATATAAGTTTAGTAAGAAAAAATAGACGTAACAAGAAGGCACAATTTTGTTACTAGCCATTGAGGTGAGAAAATGTCAGACTTTAAAAGTGATCAATACGGTCCTTGTACGTTAACTGTAAAACATGCTTGTCCAATTGAGTTAACGATGCATATTATGGGTGGTAAATGGAAAGGTATTATTTTATCTTTGTTATCAAAATCACCCATGTATTATAATGCAATGCGCCGTGAAATACCGGGTATTACCCAGCGCATCCTTACACTGCAGCTTAGGAATATGGAAAAAAACGGATTGATTGAAAGGGAAGAAACAAACGATAACCCTAAAAGGGTTTTATATTATTTAACAGATCTTGGAGAAAGTTTTGTTCCAATACTAAAATCTTTAGAGAAGTGGGGCAATGCTTATATAAGTCAGCAGGAAGAAGAATTAAAAAAATCTTAACGCTTTAAATAAACTCCTTAACTATATTTTACTTCTTTTTAATGATGCCTTGTTTTTTATAATGTAAGGACTTAATTAAGTGGTGTCCATGAAACTATACTAACTCCAGCTCTTCTTTAATTAAAACGAAAACTTATTAAATGAGAAGAGCCTTTACCATGACGGTAAAGGCTCTTCATACGCTCTTCCCTGATGGGAATCTCTTGTTATCTTTATCTTTATTTTTAATTAAGGTCTATGAAAATCGACTGTTTTCTCGTCATCTCCTGTTCGTTCAAACCATCCTCTGAAAGCCCAGTTATCATAACCTCCATCGCCTTCATTAATAAATGTTCCTTCTTCAAATACCCAGACACCATATGTAATACCATCATAATCTACGGTGTCAAAATATTGAACACCTTGTAATTGATCTGAATTATACCCTTGGCTCAAATTCATAACCATTACATTGTATTGTTGACCTGACTCAAAGAATGCTTTTTCCATTGCTCCCTTGACGAAACCACTTCGATTGTCGGCTGTTTTAGCCGCATCTGCAATCGCTTGTCCTATGGCTACGGGATCAACTGTTACGTCTCCTCCAACTTCTGCAGCTTCTGCGGAGCCTGCAGAACCTCCTAAATTCGGTAGAGCTAATGGCGTCGCTAACACAGCTAAACCTACGGCAGAAGCTACAACAGCTTGTTTCGCTTTTCTCATTTGATCTCCTCCTATTTTTAGGTGATTCTTAGAACATTTACCCTTTATTACCAAATTAAAACAAAAAAGATACTATAATTAAGAATAGGAGATGGATAATTTTATTCTTTTAAAGCTTTTGTTCAACTAAACCTAAGCTTATAAGTTTCTTTCTAAAAGCTCCCTACTTTTTCTGCTATTTCTCTCGGTGAATATGGCATCTCATTTTTGAGCCACCACTCCACTGTGACGCCGTATTGGAAAAAGTTGAGGTAGCTCATTCAACATGATAACCAACTATTATTTAATGGATTTAGTTGCCAGATAACAAGGCATATATTCAGTGATTTTCCCCTTGTGGTGATGATCTTCATAAAGATCTTGTAGGGTGAATCCAGCTTTTAGCTGTCCTCCAATTTGAGTTTCTAAAGAATGACTAAACTGTACACCGCCATTCTTTATAAGTTCTTCATCATTTTCTACCGTGTTTTTAGTTCCATCATAAGGTAATTTATTAACCACTTGTAATGCTTTCTCACCTTCTCCAAATAAATAAAGAGCAGGGTTTGCAAAGCCAGATAGCAGAACGCCACCTTTTTTTAGAACTCTAAAACATTCTTGCCAAACGTGTTCAACATCTTGAATATAGCAGTTTGATACGGGATTAAAAATCATATCGAACGTCTCATCTTCAAAGGGAAATGTCTTACTCATATCGCCTTTAACTAAATCAATAGAATAGCCTTCTCTAGCGGACACCATTTTTTCTAATTCTAATTGTTTATCAGAGTAGTCAAACACTGTAACTTCTGCATGCTGTGCTGCAAAGACTGGGCATTGCTGTCCTCCTCCGCTAGCAAGTCCCAATATTTTTGCTTTTTTAAATGGAATAAACCAGTTATGTGGAACAGGCTTACAAGGTGTTAAGTAAATATCAAAAACACCTTGAGTTGCATCTACAAAGTCTTGATGATTAATAGCTAATGACCATTCTCCTCCAGCTGAAGCCCACTCATCCCACATTTTTGAGTTAATTTTTGTATAATCAGCTTTTTGTGACATAGTTACTCCCCCTTTACCTTTTTTAGTATTTTGTTTAATTTTACCATGTCACTAGAAGAATAATTTAGATGTACAAATTAATTTTTTCTGTTTCAGATAATTAATTTGTACTGGAGAAGTACTTAATAGATATTTTTAAAAATAAAAACACCCTTTTAAAAAATTAAAAGGGTGTTTTTATCTTAAGTATAAAAGCTTGTATATAAACAAGATACGAGTTTTATTTTTAATGACTTGTCTCGAAGCTTTCAGCCATCATTAGGTCATTTTTGTAGGCAGCCATTGCGAGTTCATATCTCACCTTTTGACCCGCTTCTACAAAATCTGCTTCCTTCACAAGTCCTGATAATGAATATTGGTGACCTTTAAAATCTACGTTCAGTTCAGTAATTTGATTGAATTGAAAGCTCTCTATAGGAATTCCATTCACATCTTTCAACAAATATTGACCATATTTCTCGTTACATGTTTGTGCTACTTGCTCCATTACTTTGAAGGCATCGTCCGGATTTTGCCTATAGTTGAGAATAAGACTTTCATTTACCCGGCGTCTTCCTCGGGTTCCGTTCTGTAGTTCCGTAATGTTGCTATATGAGACTGTATAGAGGTAACCGTCATACTGACGAATCTTTAAGTAGCGCATGGTGATTTCTTCTATTTTCCCTTGGCGGTTTCCGTTGAGAATAACATAATCTCCGTGATGGATCTGGCGTTCAAACAAGTAAGTCAGTCCCATTATATAATCACGGATAATATGCTGGAGGATTATTGCCAAGGCACTGGCCAACACTACTGAACTAGTGAGTATCTTTCCGAAGTCAAAGAAATGGCTAAGCACATAAATAAAGAAAAAAGCCAGGCCTACTACTCTTGTCACCTGATTAGAAAAATGCATCAGCGTCTCTTCTCGTTTTTCATCTAAGAAGCTCGTTTTGTCAAAGAAAAGCTTAATGAATTTGCGAATAAAATAAACGATAAGTATAATCAGCAGCGCTACCGTTAAAACCTTTACGGGAAACTGCTGGAAGAATTCAGTAAAAACCAACCTATCCACTCCTTATTTCTAACACTATACCAAAAGAATGCACGTAAAAACAAAAATCTTCTGTTCTTCATAAACCTTAATGATAATAGCACGGTTTCATCAAAAAAAGAAGCGTAATCTATGCTTCTTGAAGTTGGGTATATTGATGATAATCTCTCAATTAATTGAAATTAAAGGGGTAAGGTGAACTGTAATAGACTAATTTTCTTCGTTTTTTTGTAGACTATTCTTATATATCTTTTGACTTTTGCAGGCTTTCTAATAAAGACATTCCTATATGTTCATCATTATTTCTACCTAGTCTATAATTAGCTAAAACGACGGACGCAACTTTCTTTTCTTTATCAATCCCTAAAAATGAGCTGAAGCATCCTGTTCCACCGCCGTGCAACACTACATTATTGTTTTTCTTTAAAAGCAACCATCCAAGACCCATATCAAACTTCTTTGTTCCATTCCCGTGTTTTTTATGACAAAAAGAAAGATATGGTTTATCTTCATACATATTTATTTTTGCGTATTTAAGTAAATCGTCAGCGGTTGAGGATACCGCCCCGGCAGGTGATATAAAATTTTCCTTGTCCCACTGCCAGTTGCCACAATTATTATTTTTGCGGTCATAACCCTGTAGATTATTATTTGAGCTGCCTAAACAAGTATCCTTTAGTCCGAGCTCATTATGAAAAAAGTCATTCATGGTATCCCAATATCCCCTGCCCGATACCATTCCCAACACGTACCCAATAAGTGAGATGCCGAAATTGGAATATTTCCATGAATAATCTACTTCTTTCAATTTATTACTTTCGATTAGCATCTTCATTTTGTTAAAATCCATATGCAGCGGATTATTTTTGTTCAAATCACTTCCGCCAAAAATCAAACCTAAAATTATTTTAAAATATTCCCGTTTATTTAAAGGTAAGCTTCCTGAATATCCAGAAGAGTGAGTAGCAAGGCGAAGCAATGTGGGATAATACGTGTCTTCTTTAATTTCTTTTATGTATTTTTGTATAGAGTCATTTATTAACAGCTTGTTTTCAGATACATACTTTGAGAGCAGCGATACAGTGAAAGTTTTCGTAATAGAACCAATTTCATAATGATATTTTTTTGATGAATCTATTTCACCGCCTTCGTTATAAGTTTTTGTAACAGGATCATTGTCCTTTAAGTAGCCAACGGTTAATTTTAAGTGTTTTTTTCCTTTACAGGTTTTATTAATTAACCGTAATGTTTCATCGCTGATTTCAAACATAATGATTGCTCTCCCTTATCCTTTATTTTTAAAATTTTAAAAGGATTAATCGATATGCTTTAAGTTAGATTAGCCTATCGAGTTTTTTTATATATTCTTTCTCATATTATCAATTGCTTGAACTCTTCGACTTTCAAGCTCCCTTATTACTCTCACCTGTAATTCATTGTGATCATCATCCATTTTGATGTTGCCTTCTTCTTCAAATCCATCATGTTCTTCCCCATCAAAGCTATAGAGTTTCTTCAAAAGCTTCCACATTATTTCCAGCTCTTCAGTTGAGAACTTTTTAAAAAGTTCTTCCAAAAAGAAAATTCCTTTTTCTGAGACAACAAGCAGTGCCACTTTTCCCGCTTTTGTAATTTTTACGTTAACTGCACGCTTGTCTTTACTGCTAGGAACTACGTCAACATAACCCTTCTTTTCCATAATGGTAATTAACTGTTTGACGCTTTGTTTTGTGGTTCCTAATTTTCTAGCGATATTATTCAATGTTGTTTCATCTTCAGGTAAATGAGCAATTGCCACCATCGCCATATGCTGTCTTGATGTTAAAAGTTCAAGAGATTTATCACCTTTTACTTGGATTTTATTTGCCAGAGAAAATAAAGTAGCGTAAGTTTGCTGCATTAAGAAAAGCTCTTTATAAATATCCATATTCAGCCTCCATTTTAGACAATATAATGTCTAAAATAAGAGTATTACACCTTGATAATTTAGTCAATATATTGTCTATTTTATTTTAGAAACATTCGGATTATGTGAACAAATAAAAAAGCAAACTCCCTATCACCAGAGGTTGCTTTTTATCTTATTTTAATTTTGACAATTCTAAGGAGACTATTCTGTTACACTAAATTAGGCAAAGAAATAGTGGCCGCTCGTAAGCAAAAGTTGTCCTTTCTTTATCTAATTAGCAATCTAATTTAATATTACTCTAAAAAAATGTAAGAAAACCGATATGAAGTAAAGGAGAAAAAACATGAACCAACACACACAACCTTTAAACCAGATATCAAAACGTGTATTAAGGGATAAAAACCAACAAAAGCAGCAAGTTGATCTTTAGAGTCACTGAAAATCAACTTGCTGTTTTTTTGTATTGTTCATTAATATTTTTAATTATAATCATCATTTATCTATATTTTACTAATAATAAACCGTCTTTTATAGTTAAAATATACACTTCTTGTGTGAAGCTGCGCTTGATAAGAATTCATATTGGAGATGAAATGTATGATAACTATAGATAAAGCCCAAAAGCAGAATCTATTTTCACGAACAAATGCTAAAAAATCATCTACTGTTTCTTTATGGACTGGAGGAGTTGCTTTTACTTTTCTTTTTGCTTTACTTGCTTATAGCTTAGCGAAAGTCCCAGGGTTTAATCATATCGGTCCACTAGCCTGTTCAATTATAATGGCAGTCATTTATCGTCAAATTTTGGGGTACCCTGAAAAAATAAGATCTGGAATTGAATTTTCTTCTAAAAAGCTGTTACGCTATGCGATTGTTTTATATGGACTAAAGCTTAATATTGATGTTGTTATTCATCACGGGTTAGGATTGTTACTTCGCGATGTGGGAACGGCTGTATTTGCGATTGTTTTAACGGTTTTTCTAGCCAAATGGATGAAGGCTGATAGTGGTTTATCCCTTCTTTTAGGGATAGGAACAGGAATATGCGGTGCCGCAGCTATTGCGTCTGTTTCTCCGATTGTAAAAGCAAAAGAAGAAGATACAGCTATCGGAGCTGGTGTTATTGCTTTAGTGGGAACCCTATTTGCGATTGGATATACCATTTTAAGACCTTATATACATTTAACAAATATTCAATATGGAATTTGGTCAGGCGTAGGTCTCCATGAAATTGCCCATGTAGCTCTAGCTGCAGCACCGGCTGGACGCGATGCCCTAGCTATTGGACTGTTGGCTAAGTTAGGCAGAGTGCTCTTACTTGTGCCATTAAGCTTTATCTTAATGTACTGGATGAAGCGAACAGGAAAAATTGAAAAGGATACGAAGATTGAATTCCCTTGGTTTTTAATAGGTTTTATAATCATGAGTATTTTTGGGAGTTATGTCGTCGGTAAGCACCTTATAATACCTAAAACGATTATGAATGATATTTCAACTCTAACCACCTTTCTTTTAACAATGGCTATGGTCGGGTTAGGGTTAAATGTAAGTATGAAGGCTCTTCGAACAAAAGCATTAAAGCCGTTGATTGCGATGTTTATTACCTCTATACTCTTATCATTCCTTACATTTTGGACGATGTAAAGATAAGTAAATTAGAATAATTAAGTAACAACTAATACTTCCTATACAACTGTTAATGTGAAAAAAGTTTCTTATTTATCATGTTTTAAATCTCTTCCCAAATTTATGGATTAATTATAGAGAAATCTAAACCTATAACCTAAATACTAATGGTAGTTCCCTCTCTAATAAACAGTTTCACTTAAAAAACAATCTTTATTGCAGTAAGTAGTGCTGTAAGATGCGCTGTATTTGTATATACTAGGGGTTGTACTGCTGAACTTGATGTTGTTTTAAGAGCATCAAGCGGATGAAAAGCCAAAGCATCTCCTGCCCATGGAATACAGTAAAACAGAGACACATTTAGAAAATACATTGACGCCTCTGAATCAGTCATGGTATAAACACAATAGGAGAGTTTAGTGCTTAAAAGCATAAAAGCGATAAAGTTTAAAATAATACTCATATAAATGAATACATAGGAGGAAACAACTACCATGGAACATAATGGCAAAATTATAGACTGTACCATTCGTGACGGAGGTTTAATTAATAATTGGGATTTTAGCGTTGAATTTGTGCAAGACTTATATAACGGCCTAAGCGCAGCCGGCGTTGAATATATGGAGATCGGTTATAAAAATTCACCTAAGCTTCTTCAAGCAACCGAGCCCAATCCATGGAGATTTCTTGACGATAACTTTCTCAAAGAAATTATCCCTGAGAAAAAGTTTACGAAGCTATCTGCCTTAGTAGATATTGGGCGTGTAGATCCAAACGACATCCTGCCGCGTGAACAAAGTATGTTAGATATGATTCGAGTGGCATGCTATATTCGCGAAGTAGATAAAGGCTTAGAGCTTATAAAAATGTTTCACGATTTGGGCTATGAGACTTCACTTAACATTATGGCACTATCTAGCGTACCGGAAAATCAGCTTATTGAAGCATTTGAAATGGTAAAGAAAAGCCCTGTAGATGTTGTATATATCGTTGACTCCTTTGGAAGCCTAGACCCTGCGGATATTGAGCATCAAGTGAAAAAGTTTCAAGCCATGATTCCTAGCAAACAGCTTGGTATCCATACGCATAACAACATGCAGCTAGCTTTTGCTAATACATTAACTGCGATGCGTAATGGCGTTACATTCCTTGATTCATCTGTTTATGGTATGGGCCGTGCAGCTGGTAACTGTAACACAGAGCTGCTTGTTAGCTACATACCAAAACCAAGCTATGAGATGAAACCGATTCTTGGCGTAATTGAAAAGCATATGCTTGAAATGCGTCAAAAGTGGGAATGGGGCTATATCATTCCTTACATGATTTCTGGTGTACTGAATGAACATCCACGTGTTGCTATGGCTTACCGTGATAGCGAGGATCGTGACAAATTCGTAGATTTTTATGACAAAGTAACGTCTCCAGAAGTTACTACGTCTCCAGCATCAAAATAAGTTAAAATGCTAAAAGTACCTCTGTTAATCGGGGTACTTTTTTGTTTTCGTACAAAAAGCCCATGATTGTATAGCATATACTTAAACTTTGATACCCTCGATCTCGACAATTAGCTAAATGTAAGCAGTCGTGCTCTTCTTAAACTATTATTTATGTATATAAACCGGCGTTCCAATAGGAACTGCAGAGGAAAGTTCTAGAATATCTTCATTGTCCATTCTGACACATCCATGTGACATATCTCTGCCAATAGAAGCTGGATCATTAGTCCCGTGTATTCCATATGTAGGTTTTGACAGTCCCATCCATAAGGGACCAAATACAGCTGGAGGGGTAGTATCTTTATTAATAATTTTAAATTTTCCAGTTGGAGTTGGAGTGATCATTTTCCCTACAGCAATAGGATATGTCTTTACTAATTTAGCTCCATCATATAGTTTTAATTGATGCTGCTTTATTGAGACATCTATCCTTTTTGCCATAGCACTGCCTCCAATCTCTTATAAGTTACTATAAATAGAATTTTTTTATTGTTAACCACGTATATCGAATAACTGTTAACTGAAAAATATCTAAATTGATCCATAAAAATTAGTACTATTTATACCGTTCTAATAGTGAAAAATTTCTTTAAAAGCCAAGGCCCTGGCGTAAATCCAAGCGTTAATTGCCAAGCTCCTATTGCTTGCAAACCAAATTTACGAACTAACACCATTTTTTCACTCATGCTTCTTACATCTTCAAACCATACTTCATGCATCTGTCCCGCTTGATCTCTATACTGAAAAAATGGTGATTTATACTCCTTAGAATATTGGATGGGAGACTGATATCTCATCGCTGTTTTAATCGCATTTTGATTGGATATAGCGGATGCTACTGTGCCAGGCTTGTAAGGAATTGACCAGTTATATCCATACAAAGGGACTCCAATGATAAGTTTTCTTCGCGGAACACTTTTTATGGCAAATTCTATTGTTCTTTTTACTTCAGTAATAGGTGCAACAGGTCCTGGTTCACTGCCTGCATGATGCCAATCATATGCCATAATGAACATATAGTTAACAACGGCACCTATTCCCCCGTAATCATATCCTTTTAACCAAGGAATATCTTCGCTTGTCTTGGCTGGAACCGCTATGGTCAGCACGTATCCGGCAGGTTTTAAACGTTCACCCAGCTGACGTAAAAATCCTGTAAAAAGATCTCTATCCTCGGCCTTTACACGTTCAAAATCAATATTCACCCCGCCGTAGCCTTTTCTAGATACTAAATAAAAAATATTATTCACAAGATTGTTTCTTGCCTGAGGATTATTTAAAACTTGGTGGGCAAGATCAGAACTAAATCCTTCAGAAGTTAGATTAGTAATCGTAACTAACGGTGTAACTCGGTTTTTCCAAGTCGTTTCAATCGCTACTAAATCGTTTAAATTATTCATGATATCTCCATTGCTGCCAAAATGATATTCAAAGATAGAAATGGACGAGGAATAAGTTGCAAAATCAGTAATTAAACTGCGGTCTAACTCTGGATTTCGAACAGCATAGTATTGCAGTGTACCTGCAATGTAGTTTGATATGTTAGGAATTTTTATTTTCATTCCCACCTGCAAATAATTATAATGGACTGAAGGATTAGCCCTTTTTAATTGTTCTAGGGACACATAAGCTTTTTTAGCAATGCTGCTCATTGTATCACCAGGTTGAACTCTGTATACATAAGAAGCTATAAGTAAGGCTTGACCTGGAACAATATTCGTTTCTTCTAACCCATTCACACTCCTAAGCTGCGCAATGGGATAATCATATCTACTGCTTATTAAAGACAACGTATCACCAGGTTGAACTATATGAACAAACATGTTTTCTCCTCCTATGTACTCTTTATCCATTTATATTTTCATCCGCGACAAGTTTAAAAAAGCCATTCAATAAATGTATATGAGCGTTGTTTGTTTATATAACTGAGTTAAGTGATGGTAAGTGTCCGTACATACCCCATCTCCTCCATTGCTCTAAAGCTTTTGATGAACTACGAATAGAGAACTGTTTCAGAAATCATGGTTATGAGACAACCTGAAAATAATTACTTTTTTAATAAATTATTACATAAATCTGTCTGTAATCAGCGACTGTAATACATACCTTATATAAAAACCAAGGGAGTTTGTAGGATAAAGCGTAAAACTGAGAATAGAGTTACTAGTTTAATCTCAGTTTTTTTAGACCATAGGCCAAAGTAAATCAAGGGGATCATATTCTTCAGGAGATACCTGTTATTTAGTGGAGGGTTCTTTCGTGAAGAGGGAATGCAGTCTTTCTTCAGCTTCTTTATCTAGATATTTCTTCTTTTAGCTGCTACTAAGTCCATACATCTTCCTACATAATCTAGATAAACGTTTTCTTTTATTTATTTCTTTTTTTCCATTTTATAACCTGGATGTTAACGCCATGGTCTTCTTGAGATGATATGGTGAATTCGTCCATTAATTTTTTCACCCCTGATAAACCAACGCCTAACCCTCCTGACGTTGTATAGCCACTTTCCAGCGCTTTTTGAATATTTTTAATGCCTGGTCCTTTATCTATAGCTATTATTTTGAGTCCTATTTCAGGTTGTTTCTCTATTATTTCTATTATAATTTTTCCGGTAGTGGCATATTTATATATATTTCTGGACAATTCTGAAATAGTCGTAATAATTCGGGCTTGATCGAGTGTACTGAAGCCTAAACAATTAGAGAACATCCGCCCTTTCTGACGGGCTTCTACTATATCCCCTTCCGTGTGTATCTGAACAGTTAGAGGTTCCTTTCCTTCATCCGATTGAAATAGCATAAGTATCACCACTTTCTTTATTTTAATAGTAGTAAAAAAACAATAGGCCAAAAAGAAAGGTTAGATAACCTTTCTTTTTGGCCTACATCTAGTTCAGTGCCTAGCTTATCAGTGCCTTTATGAAGTTGGGTTTAAAATCAGAAGAATTGTACTTTTATCTTTATGAAAGTCCCATGCTACTAGTATATCTGTTACCTTTGAATCTAAAATTATTTCTAATGATTGACTATGTTCATAAAGTAGCCTTTTTTCGAGATTTCTTTTAGCCAATGTAAGGTTTTCTTCAAATCCTAATTGAACTAATTCTTTCTCTATACTTACCATAATACCTTCCCTGATTATAAGAAGTGTTCTCTGATCTAATAAATAAGAAGAAACATCGTGAGGGAATTTTTCTGCTTTTTGAGTTACTTCCTCAACTTCTTTATGTAGCAATTTCTGATTTTTATAGGAATGATTAGCTATGTTTTCTTTATCAGAATGGATCATGGTAAACATCCCAGACTGCAGCTCTAAATTCCAATCATAATAAAATTCTTTAATATCTAAATGTATATTTAATTGTATATATCCTTTTATCTCTTCAATTAAAGTCTCCATTAACAAATCACGTGTTTTTTGAACATAGATAACTTGTCCCTTGTCTAACAAAGCCTTTTCTAAAGGTAATAAAAAGGCTTTAAAATAAACGGTTATAAAAGGAGGAGAAATGACGGTGAATACACCTCCAGGACCTCTTCCAAAGTTTTCACGAAGTAACCTTCCCATATAGCTACTTAATTCTTTTTCCAGTTTCGTTTTATCCATAGATGGTGCACCTAGTTTCTAGTTTCATAAGGTATACTATTCGTGATGTTTTATGAAAAATCCTTCTTCATCATAAGATCATTTTCGGCAATAAGAATTCACTTTTTATAAAGTGTAAACGAGGCATACTAGTATACCTTTAATAGATTGGTTTCTGTTTAGCTTTGTATTTCCTGTGTTTAAAGATTCTTCTTTCATTTAAAATTCCAATTTTACTTCCATAGATAATGGTACTTAAAAGTAGTATATCCTTGCTAATTTCTTCTTTGTATAATTCATTGTCATACTTTTGGTAATCCTGCAACAATCGACGAAGCTCTTTTATAAACAATACAATCTCATGATTATCAGCCATCCCGACCAAATCCTTTCTGTTGGCACATCCTATTTTTAGGTGCTGTTTTAGGGAATTATTCCGTTACAAAAGGACTTACTCTTTTTAGACAACAAAAATAAGCCGAAAAAGAAAAGGTATGTCCTTTGCTTCCTCGGCTTATGTTTGGCACAGTGTGTCCAATTCATTACTGCCTCATTAATTTTTTGGTTTTAGGATAAGCGTAATGATACTATTATCCTTTTCAAAATCCCAATCTACAAAAATATCAAGAATGTCTGCATTTAATATCTCATCATAGTCATCGTTTTGTCGTAAGATTCCTTTTTCCAAAGGACGCTTAGAAATGCGCAGGGTGTCATCAAAACCTAACGAAATTAGCTGCTTTTCAATAGCTACCAGTATTCCTTCTCGTACGACGACCAATGTGCGATCACTTAGTTTATATGAAGAGATTTTTTCAGGTCCTTTTTGTGCAATCTCACTCATCTTTGTAATTCGATCATGAATTGCTTGTTTTCCTGGGTAAGGGTCACCCTCAGTCAAATCGGCTTTCAAATCGTCCAGACACACTCCCACAAAAATTCCGGAGTGGTGATCTAAATTCCAATCATAATATAAGTGCTGTATGTCAAGGTCTGTAATCCCTTTAATTTGCCCAGTGATTTGAGGTTCAAGAGTCTTTACTAAAAGCTCTCTTGTAGTCATAACCTGAAGTTCTTCATTTTGGTTTAACAGTACTTGCTCCATAGGTGATACGAAGCCACTGACATAAATAACAACATAAGGTTCATAAATTGTAACATGAACAGCCTCGGGGCCTTTTCCAAAGTTATCTCGTAACAATTTGCCCAAATTATTCGCCAGCTTTGTTTGCTGAGCCTTAATATCCATATTTCTTCATCCTTTATTAAGAAAGAAGCATCATATCCTCTTTCCATCATTTTATTGTATCATTACGAACGAATAATTTAAATATACAGAATAAATAAAAAAATAATTATTACAATATGTTTAACCTAATTATAGATGTTCAAAACCTCTTCCTTGTGAAAAAGGCACTCACGTATTTGGCTGCCTTTTTCATTTGTCATAGTACTACCTAGTGAGTCCATTACAAACGCTCCAATAATAAAAGCTAGGAGAACAAGGGCAATGTTTATGCTAATAAAAATAAAGAATTTTAACTCCAATATAAAATGAATGAATTAGTTTTTTCAATTAAATCAGCGAAACATAAAAAGGACTTTAAATTTAAAGCCCTTTTTTTATTTCTATGGAAAAATAATGCTATATTCACTCCAAAAAGCAGAGACCGATTGGCCCTGCTTGTTATTTGACTATCACTTTCCCCACCATTCCACTATTAAAATGATACCTACATATCAGTTCATATGTACCGGGGTTTTGTGGTTTCACGGTAATGGTTTTTTCTTTTCCAGGCTGGACTTCAGCATCAATTCCGAGTTTTTCTACTGTGAAGGTATGCTCTTTCTGACCTTCATTTTTCAATATCAATGTTGTCGTTTTTCCACTCGGGATATTGATGGTTTCTGGATTAAAGTAATCATCGTTCAACTGAACCTCTATGGCTTTCTGTCTTACTACGTCGGATTCGGCCAAAACGCCGAGTGATCCTGAAGTCATCACACCGATAACCATCGCAAACAAAGCGACTAATCCCATTAACCACTTTTTCATAGACATTTGCATTCACTCCTTTCATAAGCCATATTCTTTTCCAATTCATAAAATAATATCACTATTTTTTTGTGAATGAAGTATTATTTTTCCTTAATTTCAATTTCTGGAAAGCACAAATAGTTATGAACGTTGAGAGAAGCGTGAGTGCTAAGAGAAGAAAATAGCAGGCGTAATCAGGAATGGATAATTTTTATAAAAAGAGCCTCTCAATTAGGTCTCTTAGTTAAATTACCTAACTTTATAAAATAGTATTGATACTAATAGAACAGTTACAATCATATTCTTATAAAAGAAAACAATAAAAAGGAGTGTCAAGTTAGTTGATAAAAGCTAAGGTTAGTTTACGGCCTATTGTTAGTAAGATAAATTTACCTACCGTGTTGAAAACAGCTATACTTCCTGGTGACTCATTTGAAAGCTTATTTATTGCAACCCAAGTAGGAGAGATCTTTTACATAAGAGACGAAGCTATACAGACTTTTTTAGATATTCGCTCACGAATCATAAAATTAGGTACCTCTGAACCAGGTGTTTCTCGCGGAGGATATGATGAACGAGGATTGCTAGGGCTAGCGTTTCATCCAGAATTTTATTATAACGGTCTGTTTTATCTTCATTACTCAGTAGCTGGAACACAAGGCCCAGGTGCACTTTCCGAACATTATAGGCCTAACCCGTGTGATCCTAAAACTTCAAACTTAAGGTGGATAAATAGAGAAACTCAATATGATCATATTGATACAGTGGAAGAATGGGTTTTCCAACCAAATGCTCAGCCTCAAAAAAGACGGACGTTACTTAACTTAAGAAGACCATTTTTTAATCATAATGGTGTCAACAGCTTAAACTTTTCACCAGAAACTGGAAAACTTATCTTAACAATCGGAGATGGTGGATCAGGCTATGACCCCTTTAACTTAAGTCAGGATGATATGGAAATTTATGGTAAAATAATCGAAATTGATGTAGGTAAGAATACATTTATCCATAATCCACCCGTAGTCACACGTTTTAGTGAACTCCCCTCACCTATTCAGGAAACTCTTACGCTCATTGCTAAGGGTGTTCGCAATATAACGGGCATTTCATTTCAAAAATTTTATAATCAGTACATCAAATATGTGGGAAATGTTGGACAAGACGTGGTAGAGTCGATTTTTTCATTTGTTCATTATAAGCCAATACCTGTTCCTCAACTTGTTCAAGCTTCTTTAATGAGAGCTAAACCCAGCCAAGAAGGATTTATTAACCTTGGGTGGCGGGGATGGGAAGGAGATTTTCCAACTTCGTTTATAAAAAGATGTTCTGAAAATCCGGCCTTGGATGAGAAAATAATTGCTTATTACAATGAAGCGGTAAAAACTTCAGTGAGACGTCTTCAGCCTTTAACTAGTTATTTTCATAAAGATCCCCGCCCCAATAAATTTTTGGGGACCTCCCTTACAGGAGTTCAGCCATATATGGGGAATAAAATCCCTTACTTAACAGGAAGCGTTATGTTTACGGATATTGCACAGGTTAAAGAATCTCAATCCCCAGTTAGAGGAGTTTTGGCTTATACCAGGGCAGGTACAGATTGTAAGCTAAATGATTTTAGTGTTGTGGAAATTGATTATAATTTTGGTTCTCAATCAGCTTACTACGTTAGTTTGGGAACGAACCTGGATCAAACCAGGCTTTATTTAGGAGTTTATGGCTCTATGAAAGTGTCTGACTTTAATCAAGGTACTGTTTTTGAAATTGTTCCATGATTTATATTTATAAAATTCGACTGGGCATTGATTTTCTTCCAAAAATTACAGCTTAATTTTTTCACCAGTTATTTTATAGGAATGAACAAATGAACTTTCTAGAAAATAAGAAAGCCTTTAATCAATAAAGCCCATAAAAGATTCATTTTATGGGCTACAGTACATACCTTTAGAAAGATAAAGAAATTTATCTTAATGGATGCGACCTATTCCTGTAAAAATAAATGCGACTTATTAGTCCTCCCTCTTAATTTCTTCGCATATTACATGTAAGAGTTGATATATCGGACAATGATCTAAATCTCTCTTTAACCCCTTATTCTTTAACCCCTTATAATGTAAAAACAGTTAACCGAGGTGAAATTCATGTACTTTTTAAAGTCTCTTTCAAATGAAGTAAAATCTGCGCAGCTTTTTTTTAATAGACTATCTAAAACTAAGCAGCTTGTATCAGGCGCTCTTTTCGCCAGCTTAGCAGCCTTTTTTCAATCAGCAGGAGGTTTCTTACCAGGAATAGGATTTTTTATTAGTCCGTTGTCTACTGCACCCATTCTTTTTTGTTTTATACTTTCGCTCCCTCTAGGATTTATTACTTATACGCTAACAAATCTGCTTCTTCTGATTATCCAGCCAAGTGAACTTATTATTTTTCCTTTTACAACAGGAATATTGGGAATGGGCATAGGAGCATCTTTTTACTTTTTTAAAAAGAGATTGTACATTATTATAAGTGGTGCCACCCTATTAACTGTTGGGATTATTACCTTATTGTGCGTTTTCAAATTCCCAGTACTAGGTCCCGTGATTTCCAAGAATTTTTCTCTTTCTACTGCTGGCTTTATTTTTTTATTTGATTTCCTCTATAGTTGGATTTGGGTTGAACTCAGCTTAGCTTATTTTAAAAAATCAAAAACATTTATTTCCTAGTGAATCTACAAATTAATCCCGTAACAGAGATAACTCGTTAAAATAATGGAGAAATCGCAATCAGCTTTTTAGAAAAACATCAATTAGGACAATCTTATCTGAATTTTTTAAGGCTCTTTTCATTATATTTTCAAATTCAACTAAACTATTTGCCCGTTCTCCTTTAATTCCAAAGCTGGTTGCCAGTTGAACAAAATCTGGGTTTGTAAAAGTTACTCCATAGCTCTTACCAAACTTTTTGTTCATCATTTCCTGCTCTATTTTTAATGTAGAGTCGTTTAAAACAATAATGATGAATGAAAGCCCTAAGCGCTTTGCCGTCTCTATTTCAGCAAAATTCATTAAAGCTCCTCCATCTCCAGTAATACAAATAACTGGATCATTAGGGCAGGCTAGTTTAGCTCCAATTAAGCCTGGTAAAGCAATACCCATGGAAGCTAGACCATTTGATATAATAAACTTGTTAGGGTTTTTGGGTTGGTAAGTTCGGGCTATAGATACTTTATGAGCTCCTACATCTGAAATCACAATTGTTTTCTCTGAAGAGAGCTTGTCGATAATATGCAAGATATTCTCGATTGTCAAAGGCAGCAAATTGCTGTCTATCTTTTTCTCTTCAATGTGATAGGATTGCTTAATATGTTTCTGGAGATTGCCAGAGGGAATCCATGGTTTAGAAGGAATATCCAGCTGATTGAATACTCGTAAAGTCTGCTTTATATCTCCAACCAATTCGACTTCTATAGGATAATATTCATCTATTTCTGCGGGTAAAGTATCTATATGTAAAATTGGTGTTTTTTCCGTGTTCCATTCTTTGGGTAACCTTTCGACAAAATCAAACCCAATTACAATAAGTAGATCAGCTTCCTTTAAGCCTGCGAGCACTTCATCTTTTTCATTAAATCCAAACGTAAAGAAATTTTGTGGATGATCTTTAGACAATACACCTTTAGCCATATAACTATGGGTAACCGGTGACTGAAGGCGTTCAATAAATGGTTGAAGCTCATCCACGGCTCCCTGTCTAACAGCGCCGTTACCGATAATAACAAAAGGTTTCTTATACTGCTTAATAAGAGTATTGGCAGCCTGAATGGACTCCAATATAGGTATGCTTACGGGTATAGATGTAGGTAAAATAGGTTTAATGGGAACGATTTGAGTTGCTAAGTCTTCTGGCAATTCTACTACTACGGGTCCTGGCTTTTCCATTTGTGCAATTTTAAATGCTTTTCGAATAATCTCAGGAAGCGTTTGTGCATCTTTTATCTGAACACCCCACTTCGTTGCCGGTTCCACCATTTTGATAATGTCCATATACTGATGCGAATCTTTATGCTGCCTTCCCAAAGCAGCCTGTCCTGTTAAAGCAACAACAGGGGAATGGTCTAGCTTTGCGCTAGATATACCTGTCAATAAATTAGTAGCTCCAGGGCCTAATGTTGATAAGCATACCCCTACTTTGTTTGTTAACCTTCCGTATACATCTGCCATAAAAGCAGCTCCTTGCTCATGCCTCACATTCACGAATTGAATCTGTTTAGAGCTTGATAAAGAATCAATAAAATCCAAGGTCTCTTTACCGGGTATTCCGAAAATATATTCAACTCCCTCATTTTCTAAACATTGAACAAGTGTGTCGGTCACTTTCATATTGTTCGACCTCTCTTTAGATAGTATTGTGACAAGCTTATGTGAAAGGAATAGCTCATTAATCTTTATCTCATTTTTTTAGTTTTAACTCGCAAAAATCCCAAATATATGCAAGGAAATCCTATTCACTAACTATCCTATTCACTAACTATTGTTTATAGTGTTGCCATTAGGTTCTTATGTTAAATACATTTTTTAGAGAATGTATAAATAATTGGATGAGTCAAAAAAATTGGAATGAAATTAAACCTCAATGACTGTTTCTTTGTTAGTGAACAAAAAAAGGCTCCCTCAAAAGCTGAAGCCTTTTAAATTAAGTCATTAAGATTTGTAAAGAGGAAACATCAATGTATTATTTTTGTGTTTGAAGATTCTTTTCAAACATATCGATAATATGAAGGAACCTTTCAGCCTCTCGAAAAACATGATCAGCTAAAAGAGGATGAATAATACTTTTAATTCTACATTCCTCAATTAAATCTCTTGCTGTTTTTTTAAAGTCTCTAAGGGAGGCCACGGAAACACGATTCTGATCAAGAAATTGATCCAAAAGAGGTACCGTTTGAGATTGAGGCTTCATAGACTCTAAATCTCTTGCTTGAAAAACTAATTGATCAAAATCGTGACTGAAGTTTCTCGCCATATCTACAAGTTTTCTTTCTGATGGATCAAGAAGATGGCCTATAAATTGGGCATGATCAGCCATAATTCTTAAAAAGAAGACATTTTCCTTTATAATGGCATCAGCTAGCGGCTTCAATTTCCCTTCGTTTAATTCAATTAATCGTTTTCTAAAATAGTTGGCTTCTCTACTAGTATGATCAACCAAAAGAGGAAAGTTATTTGAGCCCGGTAGTTGACAGGTTAAGATTAAACCTAAAATTTTTCTCTTAAATGCAAATATACCTGTGGCTGCTTGTTGGACTTCCGAATTAAATCTTCTCATTTGCTCCGGATCTGTTTGATTAGTAAATGAATGAGAGCGTTGTTCAATATCTTCAAACAAACGATAAAATTGATTCGCTTCCTGTATTAATTGTGTATCCTCACATCTAAAACCTAATCGAAGAAACAATGAGTGTTCCTTCATAATCCTTGACCAAAAACGAATTTCATCTAAGGATTGTGCAACAAATGCATTAGTCATTATTAATCCTCCTATATATAATTGTAAATTAGTTTCATTCTAAGTTATTCTGTTTTATGTCTGGACATGCTTAAGCTCACATAAAAATTGGTTTTACTATATTTTTGAGGAATGGAATAAAAGATTTTGATTTTAGCCCTTCTCTCACAAAAAGAACAGGTACATGTAGAGTAGTGAATCTTCTTTACATGGGGGGTTTTAAGACCAATAAGTCCCTCCTTCACATGCTGATTACATACCATTAGCATATGCTTCACATTTTTCACCTCTTTTTCTTCTAGAGTTTTATATAAACATATGAGACAAGCAATAATATTTATGAATGTATAAATACAAGAGCCTAAAATTTCGAATTCTCTACTATCACCTTATAGAAAGGTATCCTCTGTAACCCTTCATCCGTGTGAGCTGATTGGGAGTGTGGTAGTACTCTATAAAGAATTATTATTAGAAAATAACATTTTGAGGAATGTGAAAAATGCCATATACAAATAATAAGACGGATCATTTAAATTGGAAGGAGCAGCTTTTATGAAAAAATTGTTATGGATGGGATTTATTTTGTTATTTTCGCTAAACATGCTGGTTGACCCAAGTAGTACTCGTGCTCAAACACAAGAACATCGTGTTAGTCAATCTCAGGTAAAGTTTGAAAATGAATTCAGAAGTCTTTGGATGGATCATGTATTGTGGACAAGCAATTATATTACAAGTGCAACAACAGCAGGGTCAGAAGACCAAAAACAGGTGTTGGCAAGGTTATTAAAAAATCAAGAAGATATCGGGAATGCTGTAAAGCCGATATACGGAGAGAAAGCTGGGAATAAACTTACGGATTTGCTCAAGGAACATATTGTGATTGCTGGCAAGATTGTAGATGCGGCTAAAACGGGAAAGAAAGCCTTGGTGAACCAATTAAACAAAGAATGGTATAGAAATGCTGATGATATAGCAGCGTTCCTTAGCCAGGCCAACCCTTATTTAAAAAATGAAGATTTGAAAAAATTACTGTATATGCATCTAAAATTAGTGACAAATGATTTATCTGCAAGCTTAGAAAAAGATTGGGAGGCAAGAATCGTTGCAATTGATGAAGGAGTCTCACATATTATCTTAATGGCAGATACTATATCTGCGGGAGTTGTGAAGCAGTTTCCAAAGAAATTTAATAAATAATTTTAATAATATCCAGTATTATTTGAAATTTCTTCATAAAACACTGCACCTGTAAGGGCTCTTTTACTTGATGACTCTAAGAAACCTTATGTTTACTAAAAAGGTAAACGTAGATATTCTGCATAAAGCGTCATAACCAAAGGTTTATTAAATTTAAACACTGGGTATTATCAAATCAAGACGATGTGTTAAGAGTACCGCCCGTGCTTAGGGTGTGTCCTTCTCTATTCTATAAAAAATGGCGCCTAAAACGGCGTCATTTTTTATTTGGAAACAAGTTTACGGATTTTAGTGCGAAGGTTGTATTTATATGAAAAAGGTATATAGATTCCTATCTAATAGAATGTATTTTTACGCCACTATTCAAAATTTTTTTGAGTGAACTTCCTTTTCTTTAGGAAAGACCGGTTCCATTGTGCTCTCTCATCTAATTTAGGTTCATATTTATGAATACAATGCCCTTAATAATTGTGTGAACAGTGGCTAATACTCGACTTCTATCATTTCCATGTTTAGAAGATCACTTATAAATATTTTGAAGGTTTTGCACCAGAACCTCATTATGATGTATATAGTCATACCCTTATTACATTTTAATGGAATGAGTGATGATAAAGAAAGTTAAAAAGATCAAATTAATTTAAGTTTAAGATGTCTCTATTGGGATAATATAATAAATAAGCTAGATTTAATGATAATCTGGTTTATTTTCTATATTTTAGGAGGCAATAAAAAATGGAACACGGTAAAGTGAAATGGTTTAATGCTGACAAAGGTTTTGGATTTATTGAGCGCGAAGGTGGAGAAGATGTATTTGTTCACTTCTCAGCTATTCAAGGTGAAGGTTTTAAATCCTTGGATGAAGGTCAAGAAGTGACTTTTGATATCGAACAGGGACAACGTGGACCACAAGCGACAAACGTAAATAAAGCATAAGAAACCATACTAAAAAACAGACTCTATTTTCAGAGTCTGTTTTTACTTAAAAAGATTTTTATATCAACACTTATTCATCAATAATTATAGTTCACGTTTTTTTAACTCTTCTTCAAAGAAAAAGGTACTTGGGTATTTGTCGACTGTATAAGAGTATCTTTTCATGTTTTTTACATAATGACTTTTTAAGATTGTCACTAATTCATTTGATACTCTTATATTTACTATTTCTCCATTACTAAATATTTTCTCACTCATAGCCATTATCCTTTCTCGCATCAAAAATAATCAGGTATTATTTTCTATATGTTTTTTTACGGCCTACTGTTTCTTTTCTCCCTCTATTTCTCTTACGCTCTGTTTTTGCCTTTTTATTACGAAGTGGTGCCACTTCAGTCAATTGGACAGAGGTCATATTTGATTCTTTTGTTAAGAGCTTTAAAGTGGCTGACAGTAAAGAAACAGAATCCACTTCTTCTAATAGCTTTTCCGCCATTGGCTTATATTCCACAAACTCCCCTTTGTCGATAGCGGTCAAAACCTGGTGAATGATTGCTTCCTGATGCCCTGCCATTACCTCACTAGAAGTAGGAGGTGATTGTCTAGACATTTTGGTTTTCGTGACATCTTCAATCACTTTTAAATGATTACGTTCTCTTGGAGTTATAAAGGTAACTGCCAATCCCTTAGTACCTGCCCGTCCTGTTCGGCCAATACGATGAACATAGCTTTCAGGGTCCTGAGGAATATCAAAATTATAGACATGGCTAACACCTGTAATATCAAGTCCTCTTGCTGCAACGTCGGTTGCAACCATAATCTCAATCGTATGATTCTTGAATTGACGAATTACATCGGCACGTTTGGATTGTGTAAGATCTCCATGAATGCCTTCTGCTGCATACCCACGCTTTTTTAGTCCTTCAGCAAGTTCATCCACACGTTTTTTTGTGCGTCCAAACACAATAGCAAGGTCTGGTGATTGAAGGTCTACAAGATTACAAAGAACATCAAATTTTCGATTCTCTGGAATTTCCATATATTGCTGCTCAATGTTCTTTACCGTTAACTCCTTCGCTTTTACTTTTACCAGTTCAGGATCGTTCATAAATTTCTGGGCTAGACTTTGTACTTGCTTCGACATAGTTGCTGAAAATAGTAAAGTTTGATGGGGAGAAGAGATGCCACCAAGAATCGTTTGGATATCTTCAATAAAGCCCATATTTAACATCTCATCTGCTTCATCCAAAACAGCTGTACGAATATGATTTAAACGAATGGTTCTTCGCTTCATATGGTCCTTAAGGCGTCCTGGGGTTGCCGAGATAATATACGGTCTGTTTTTAAGGGCTTTAATCTGACGATTAATATCCTGGCCTCCATAAATGGGTAGCGTTTTAACTCCTTTTACCTGTCCAATTCGATTTAACTCCTCTGCTACTTGAATAGCCAGTTCACGTGTCGGTGCTAAGACTATTCCCTGAATCCCTTCTTCACCAAGCTCAACCCGCTCTATAAGGGGAATGCCAAAAGCTGTTGTCTTTCCAGTACCGGTTTGAGCTTGTCCAATTAGATCTTTACCCGTCATAGCTATCGGAATAGCTTCAGCCTGAATCGGCGTAGCCTCTTCAAAACCCAAGTTATGAACTGCCTTTTCAATGTCCTTGCTTAAATTAAAATCAGAAAATTTTTTCATTTTTTCGTGCTCCTTCTCTTACTTAAATTCAGAAATGAGAAAAGTACTCTTTAACGAGAGATATTATTTATTCATTTCTGCGTATTGGAAATCAGTGTTATTATTCACGAACATCTTATTTTAGCGTATCTATACAAGGCGAATTCATGCCTTATTTTATCCGCGCTTCCGTGTATTTATAAATTTTTATAGGATCTATAAAGTGTGGTTTAATTTAGAAAGATATGGTTCTCACTATTTCTTTTTTAAAAGGTATACTATTTAGGAGGAGGGATGATGTAGTTATGTATTATAACCATAGGAAAAAAAATCAAGAGCCCTTACCTAAAGAACAAATAGAGATTTGGGAATGTGAATCAGAAGAATGTAATGGTTGGATGAGAAAAAATTTCTCTTATCAAAAACAGCAAAAGTGTCCTTTATGTGGCCATAAAATGAGAACAGGAGAACGGCTTTTAGATGCGTCTCCTAATCCCCATCAAAAATAATTCATGTCCGTCTGTTGTATAAATCTATAAAAAAATTACGGCACTTCTTTAACTGAAAGTAAACTTCTTACCAAACAAACATGTCATATTTGCTTTGTATTTCTAGTGTATGGTTAACTAGTTCATACCTTGTACCCTACGTATGACCCAGAAACCAGACTTAAAACGCTGGTTTTTCTATTATAACGAGATTTTAAAATGAGATATAATATGTCTTTTGCTAGCTAGTGAAATCAAAAGTAAAAAAAGACTCCTAGGTGGAGTCTTTTTTACTCATTTTAATTATGCTACTTTATGAACGTTAGCAGCTTGTGCTCCACGTTGGCCTTGTTCGATGTCAAACGTTACTTTTTGACCTTCTTCTAATGATTTAAAGCCTTCACCTTGAATAGAGCTGAAATGTACGAATACATCGTCTCCGCCTTCAATTTCGATAAAACCGAAGCCTTTGTCTGCATTAAACCATTTTACTGTACCTTGTTCCATAATAGTGCCTCCTGGTGTGGAATACTCCACACTTGTATTACTACCCTTGTCCAACCATACTATCTTAAGATGAAAATTTCTATGGAAGAGATTTCTCTTCTCTCAATCCTACACCGAACAAAAATAATTAACCTAAGCGTAACACACAGAACCGAAGATAGCAAATACAGAAAAATAGATAAAATTTTAAAATGGAAATATATGTATCGCATTAAGAACTAATTTAAGGTTTACTAGCAGTACATAAATTCAATGGACTTTCACCATTTTTGCACCTCTGTAGATTACTTACAAAATAATAAGCGCATTAAGAAACCTGCTGTTTTTGTGTATATGAAATTTTTCATAAAATTGATATCTTGGGCATAATACAGGATAGACACTTGGTAGAGGGGGGATTGTGTGAGACTGAAGGATGGAAACTTTTATACAGATAGTAGAACCAATAAGGTATATAGATTAAATGAAGATAACAAAGGAAGTTGGTACCTGAGTACTCATGATGATGAAGATAATAATCAAATATCAAGAACTTCAGGGCGTAACATGATGAAAATGTTAAAGAGTTTTTATAACAAAGTGAACGACAGTTGAAAATTTACAGCTCTGGAAAACAGCATAAGAAATATAAAGCTAGCTTAACACAGCTAGCTTTATTTCTAATTTATAGAGCTAGTTATCATAATGTTTTTTGGGGATTAAGCAACAATACTAACAAAAAATTTTTAGCCTTGCCATTGGGAATCACCTATTATTTAATTTCGATTGCAGAAGCCTTGTTGTCCCAATCGGATGCCATAATACCATTTCTATATTGTTTTTTGAAAAATCATCTATAATTGATATTGTTTTAATCTCATATTGAGATATATAATAAAAACAAGAAAAAGAAAACGCTTTCTATATTTAAATACATTGTTACTTCTCAAACTATAAGGAGGATTTAAAATGAGCCAAGTGGAAAGAAATTCTAAAGTGCAGAAATTAGTTGAGTATCAAAAATTCAATGAAGAAGAAGTTTCGAAGATGACAGATCCGCAGGTTGAATATTATCACTGGCTCTATTTTGATGATTCCGCTTATGATTATATGTAACTCAATTATAAAATAAGAAAAAAGCACAAAAACGTTTGGTTCCAACGGGTTTGTGCTTTTTTCGTTTCTTTAATTATGCGATTACTCGTTTTTAACACCATTTCCTGTGTCAACAAAGTGAGGGCTGCCTTCCTTCCGGTTGAAAAGTCTCCAGAACTCACTATATTCATCGTCTTCTGACGTATTCGGAAACACCTCTAATAAATAACCTTGAGATAAAAGAATCTTTAGCCCTCCTACTTCGTCCGAGTCAACTCTTTCTACAATCGTGTGTTCGTTTATATCTTATATAATCGATTCAATTCGTTCGCTGATTTTCCCCTTCTCTTACTTCGCTGATTGTCTTTATAAATTCACGCTCAGTTACTCCTAGATAGGAGTCGGAGCGACGAACATACACAATCCTGAGGTTTCTGTAAGGTTCAGGTATTGGAAAGAGTTGTACTAACCCTTCCCTCTCATATCTCTCCGCTAATGACCGGGCTATAAGTGTCACACCCAGACCAGAAACTACTGTCCCCATAATCGTTTCAAGTGTAGCAAATTCCATAATTTTTGGTGATATTATTTGTTCGTCTTTTAACCATTGCTGTAGTCTTTCTCTATATTGGCAGCCTTCATTAAATAAAATGAATGGTAAGTGTAGTAACTCTTTGGCAGACTGAATCTGCTTCTTTCCTTTTTCATTTGCACTGCATACAAGTACAATTTCTTCATCAAAAGCCGGAATTTGATCAAGCGTTGACACATTTACTGGTTCTGCTACAAATGCCCCGTCTAACTGAAACTTAAGAACTTTCTCTATTAATTGTGTACTTACTCCTGATACTAAAGAAATATCCACATTTTTGTGCTTATTATGATAGGAAGAAATGATTTCAGGAAACCCTACTACCGTTTCAACTAACCCAATACATAATGATCCAACAAGGTTACGCTCATCTTGAAATGCTTTCTGTATTTCATCCATCAGCCGCATCATTTGTTCTCCATACGTTAAAAGTTTTCGACCTTCTACATTTAATGTCATTCCTCGTCTGTGACGATGAAACAATGGGTGTCCAATTTTTCGTTCAAGAGACCGAATACGTGCTGTTACATTTGGTTGGACATAGCCTAGCTTATCAGCGGCAAGGCTTACACTGCCGTATTCTGCTACAGCCATAAATATGCGTATATCTTCTACTTCCATAAACATCCTCCTTTCCACTTACATTCATTTAGGTATTAATAATAGTGATATCTACAATCATTTATCATTATTTTACAAGATATCAAGCTCTAGATAAAATAATGACATCTGATTGCTACTGCAATTATTTAGTAGCAATTACGTAAAGTTCTTAAAATGAGGTGACTGAAAGGAGGAAATCTGATTGTTTTATTTACTATTGTTTCTTGCCATCATCTTGGAGGTAATCGCAGTATTTTTTCTTAATCTTACAAATGGATTCACAAACTTTGTTCCTACTGTTTTCGCCATACTATTTTATTGTTCTTCAATTGCTGCTTATATGCTACTTAACGCCAAAGGTGAAGTAGGAGTAGCAAGTGCTTTGTATGCAGGAGGAGCAACCGTACTTGTTGTTGTCACAGGTATCATCTTTTTTGATGAAACTATTTCCTTATCTAAAATTTTAGGTGTTTCTCTTATTATAATCGGTGCAGTTTCTCTTAACATTAAAGGGAGCTCTAAAGAAAGAAGGACAGCGTAATGGGATACGTATTTTTAACGATTGGCTTAGTTTTAGGCATTGCAGGGCAAATGTGTGTAAAACTATCTAAAGGCTTTAGACAAACTGTTCCCACGATAGGCGCATTTCTACTCTTCATTGCTTGTATTTATTTTATTTCTCTAACGACACACTATTTTGAAATGGGAATCGTTTTTGCTATATGGGCAGGGCTGACGATTGTTAGTACAACGCTGTTAGGTATTTATATATTTAAGGAATCAAAAAACAAAAGAAAGATTATCTCGGTTACTCTTATTATTACAGGTGTTATTATACTGAAAGCTTTCTAATAAAAATAAGATAAATAAGGCCCTTACTTAACTTATAAGTAAGGGCACCAATGCAACACGGTCCATCTCTTCTTCTAATTCATGTATTCGTTTTGATAATACACTTTTCAATTTCACAGCCTCTGCTAGAGAAATTTTAGACATAGATCAAAGCTCCTTTATTCATAAACTTAATTTTTACTATTTTATTGTTGTAATACCTTCTCATAATAAGGAGGTGTTGTGCCACTTCCGCCATACCCTGAGACACTGCTGCGATCTACTTTATAAGACATTACATAGTGTCCTTTTCGTTTCCCTTTGGTCCAGTTTTCTTCAAAGGTCACAAGGTATAACTCTTTATTTATTTTTTTAGTACGAGTGCTTCTTTGAACGTGATATCCCTCAAACGTTCCTTTCCATGTTCCAACTGTATCAGGAAATAAATCAATATCTGTTCCTTCACCAGTTGTCGCAAACTCTATGGCATCTTCTTTGGTAAATGGCGGAAGACTAGGTGATATCGCTTCCAATATACTCCAACTGAGAAGTAAAAGAATAAGAGGTATAATTAGCAATAATTTTGTACTTTTTTCCCTGTCAATTCTTCTTTCTACCCACCAATCTATACATGCATATAACATAGCAGCTGCCATCCCGTAATAAGCCAAATATGTATCTTGAAAAAACAAACCGTTAATTAAGCCTAATATGCCGTGGAAGAAGACAAATAGCCACCTCATGTTGGGAAGCCATTTCTTTCGAATAGCGTCCAGTATAACTGAGACAAAATTTCCGTATACAGCAATAACTGCACCTACATAAAAAAGATATACAAGGAACCACCCTGCCATGTCATTTCCAGTATGATACAATAGTTCTTCTCCATCAGTTAGCTGTTGAACCAGACCTGTTATTGCCAAAAGGTAAGCTAAAATAAAGCTTGTAGAAAGAGTTGTTATCGTCTTTCTCAAAATCACATAATCTTTTTCACTTTCCATAAAGGGTACCTTTTTCTATTTATTTCTATATATTTTATATTAAATCATATTTCGTCATTTAAAGGCGACTTACAAACAAAAAATTGTGATTGATACTATTTATTTTAGTGGCTTTGTTATAGTAAAACGTTAATCACAGAAGTACATATATTAAACTGATTTGTGTTAAACTGTTACAAGCTTAATACTTTGAAAAAGAAAGGCCGGAAAAAACATGACACAAACGAATACAGCATTTCGTGATGCGCTTATCAAATCACTGCGAGGTGAAAGAGGTCATCTTCCGACGATTAACGCAATAACTGATATTAATATGAAGCTTGCTTCACATAAACAAGAGGAATTACCTTATTCTATTTATCAATTAGTGAAGCATATGAGCTATTGGCAAGACTTTTTACTTGCCCTTGCTAAAGGAGAAAACCCCGAAAAACCGAAAAGTGTGAGTGAAAGCTGGCCCGAACATCCAGCTCCGTCTGATGAGGAAGAATGGAAAAAGACGATCCAGCATTTTTGTGATGGAATTGACGAAGCTTGTCACTTAGCTGATACATTAGCAATCGAAGAACCTCTGGATGCTTGGCCAAGTGAGACCCCAGGGGGATTACTGCGTAATATTGCTTCTCACAACAGCTATCATCTAGGTGAAATTGTCATTATGAGAAGATTAAACGGAGCATGGCCACCGCCAACAGGAGGCTTTCCTGCTTAATAAAAACCGATTGAGACACAATGATTGGCAGAAATAAAGCCCTAAGAAGCGTCGATTAGACACTTTTAGGGCTTTATTTTAGTTATGTGCTATTACCTTTTGTTTTATCTATAAATCAATCGATTACTGAATTCGATTTTCAGCACTCTAAAAATCTTTGTCTTCGTGCAATTAGTTACCTATAAGAATAATGTGTCGGACGAAACAAGTCTTCTTCTGCATTTCTGACAATTGAAAAGTGTACAACATTGTAATGAACATGTAAACTTTCACTATGATGCTTTATAATTTGTTCCGTACTTAAACCTGTTACGGCTCGCTGCTGAATGCCCACCCCATTGATCGTAGCTGTTTTGACTGCACTATCTATACAGTGTTGTCTCTAAATTTATGACAAGCTCAGTGAGCAACTTAACGAATGTTCTTTACCCCTTGGTCTTTTAACTAGTTCCCCTCCACAGTTAGGACAAATATACATCGCGTTTTCACTACATTTATCACAAAATGTACATTCATGTGTACAGATATAAGCAACAGAGCTATTATGGAGTTTCTTATTGCACTTTTCGCATGTATTTCTCATTTCTAAAGCCATTAAATCCCTCCTTTTGATATAATTAAATTGTATTCTATAAATTTCTATTTTTACATATGTTTCTCATTGTATTACTAAGTAATAACTTTAATATTGACGGAAAACCTACTATTTTAATTTATAATTTAAAGCGGGGTATGTTTTATGGATGAAATTGATAAAAATATATTACTACATCTACAAGAGAATGCTCGTTTGTCCGTTACACAGTTGGGAAAGCTGGTTGGTTTATCTACCCCTGCTGTTAATGAAAGGGTAAAAAAACTTGAAGAAAAAAATATAATAGATGGATATAGAGCAATAATTAATCCTGAAAATTTTAATAAACCTGTAACTGCTTTTATTTTATACAGCAATACAAAATGCAAGCAATTCGTAGAATATTGCAAAGAACACCCTGAAGTTATCGAATGTCATCGTTTGGCAGGTCAATACAACTACTTAGTAAAAGTTTTAACTAATTCCGTTCAATCTCTTGAAACATTCATTGATGAATCTATGGCTTTTGGGCAGCCATCTACATTGATTAAACTTTCCTCACCAGTTGTTTATAAAGCAATAAAGTAGATTATAATCTACTCTTTTTTTATTACTAAATCTATTTAAGGTAATTCTATTATAAGAAGAACATGTTCTGTTGATAGCCGCCTTTTTAACTGATCAGCTAGCAGGATTAGAAGTGCATAGAATTTACAATTGCAGTTATCATACTGTCTGTTCTCGGCAGGTATTTTTCTATACGTTCATATGTTACAATAGAGAAAGAACATAAATTAAAATTATATGGTCTCTTTGTACCCTGAGTTTCCTTATAATGGAAAGAGGTACTTTTATGAATATACTTGAAATAAAAAAAACGCTTTATACTCTTGTTCAATACGAGGATAGTGCTATTACTCATACCATTCCTCAAGTACTGGAACTGTCGTATTGTAAAACATCTAAGATTTTTCAAATCACTACACTTACGGATCAAAAAACCTTAAATTATAACGATTATGATATAGATAACGCTTCTGAAGCTTTATACAAGATCTTAAACTGAAGAAAGCGATTCAATGATTCTTCTATCTTTTATTTAACAAACGTGCGATTGCACAATATGTTATTTTAAACCAAAGAAACTCCTGGTATATGTTCAGGAGTTTCTTTGGTTTTTCTAATGTATACAAAATACAAATCTAATTTAAAAAACCATCTAAAAATATTTAAAACAGCACGAAACCGGAAAGACGATGCCACTATTTCTTTAATTAGAAACTTCCTCTGAAAGGGTTAGCACCATCTAAAGATTCATATCATATGTATCTTTAAAAACGTAAAAGTGGCTTTAGTTATTTTCATTTTACAGATTATTTACTAGAAGTAATTCCTAAAAAATGAAGTGCATTTTTTACAGTAGCCATTGTCCGGGTAGAATCTAAATTAATACCTAGCTGTACAGCAGAGCGAGATAATTCTGGCCTTAATCCTGTTAAGATACATTGCACTCCAAGTAGTGACATAACGCTATTAATTTTAAAAAGATGCTCCGTTACAATTGAATTCAATGTATAAATACCGGAAAAATCTATAATTAAACAATTTACATTTTGCGTCTGCACTTTTACTGGAACGGCCATTAAAAGTTGGTTTGCTCTTTCCTCATCTATGGATCCTACTAAGGGAAGTACAGCGATTCCCTCTAAAAGAGGAACAAGGGTTGTAGACAGTTCATTTATTTGCTTTATTATTTCTTTTTGTCTTGTTTCACTCTCTTTTTTTACCGTAATATCTCTCACATAGGTTTGGATTACTTTTTTATCCCCCAGCAGCAAGGGATGACAATATAATTCAACATTAACAGTTGTCCCGTCCAATCTAAATATGGTTTCCTCAATGAGCTCTGCTGGGCGTTCATAAGCAGATTGGATTCTTTTCCTTATTGCTGCTTTAGATGTTTCTTGAAATATATCTAAGGGACTTGCACCTATAATATCTTCCCTTTTTCCTCTAAAAAAATGTTCAGCTGCGTGGTTAACATATATAATCTTATGATTTGAATGAATAATGAGTGGATCTAACGCATATTCAATGACTTCCTGATAATCAATACCCGAAATGTTTTCATTCATAATTTTCACTCCTTAATATGAAGGTTAGACTACTATTTCAAATTTATCAAGGGTTCAATTGCTTGTTTAAGATCTTAAAAAACGATAATAAAGTTTCTTTTGAAGTTATAAATAAGAAATAGTAAGAAAATAGAAGATTAAAAGGTCGTCTGTCCTTTACAGAACAAAAATAAAAACAGCCCTTAGAAATGAATTCAAGGGCCCTCTCTGCATTTATTTAAATCATACTTTCTCACGAGTTAAATCATGGTGTAAGGCTGTATCAGGAACTGTAGGATTAGGATAATTTATTTTCACTTCAAACGGGAATTCTTTTTGATGACGAAATATATTAATTCTTCTTTTAGATCATTTACAGAGTTTTATCTTTTCCTCTTTTCCCCTTTACCCTATTCTCATTTGAATGAATCGTTTGATCTCTATTTCTTTTTCTTCTACTAAGAAAATAGATAATAAAACCTACTAAAACTAATAAAGTAATTAGAAGGATACTTGTAGGAAAGTATAACGTCCCTATGTGGATACCCAAAAATTGAATCATTATCCTTTCACCTCTATATGAGATTAGTAAACGACTCTAGTAATATACTTTGCGTTCAGTATCTTTCCGATTCATAAACCCTTCGTACAGAAGAACAAATATTATATATAAAGCAACATGCTAGTATGATTTACTAATAGTTCTCGATCACTTAGTTTCTTCGAAAGTTATTGCAAGGAAAAATCATTACACATCTTTTTTTGCAATAATGATTATACGTTCTTGTTTCATTTCACCGACACATTGTTTAGCTTCTTCTTGGGTTAAACCTAACGAGGCCATTTTAGAATGAAGTTCATCTTCACGAGAAAATAACTTATTAACTGCAGATTCAAAAACTCCTTGTTCAGAAGCTCGATATTCTTTTGTATTTGTTGTATTTGTTAAATATTCCGAGCGCTCTTTATTATAGGTCAATAAATAAATTTCACTTTTACTAAACCCGTGGGCAAAAAACTCTTCAATAAACTTATTTGCCTGACCACTATTTTCTGCTACTTTAATTTCCTTCACTATTTTCTCCTCCTCTATCCCCATAGAATATGTCGTTCTACTAATAGGTGTATCCTTCAGCAGCCAATTAAAACCAATTTATTCGGATATGGGATAAAAGACTATAAAATATCATCTAAATATTGTATGAAATGGGGTAAATTATCTACTTCTAAGAGAATAAAATATAGACTTCTTTTCCTTTGTAGAAATATCGAAAGAGAACTTTTTATGTAACCTTGAAAAAATTCCCCCTCTATTGTCAGAGGGGGAATTTTAGTTAACCTTTCGCTAAATCTAACGCTTTATCTGCCTTTTTTAAATCGTGATTTACTTGTTCTTCTACATCATAGGCATGATACATTTCATTATCAATCATATATTGGGCAATCTTTTCATGAAGCTCGATGGCTTTATCTAATTGCTTTTTTAATACCTTTCGAACTTCAGGCGTCGCCGTTTCTGTAAGCGCTACCGCGTATGTTCGTACACCATTCTTAGCTGATAATAATAAATCAGTCGCGATAGCAAGATCATCTAACGTTTTAGTAAGAGTACTTTTAGTGGCCATTTTTCTACCCCTCCTATTTATTGAGCTTTCTTTAAGATTTTTTTCAATTCTTTAATCGCTTCAGTAGATGTTTGAACATCTTCTTCAAGAATCTTTTTTAAATCCTCATCCTCTACCAATTCCAACATAGCTGTTCCTTTTGTTACACATGATGTTTTAAGCGTTAAGATTTCATGAACTTCTAGCGTTTCGTGCATAGCTAGTCCCTTTGCCATGTTTGCATCCTCCTTGTCATTTTTTTGACTTGTGAATTATATTCCCAAACCATTTCCATTTAAACAAGTATTGATTATTTTTTTGAAATTTTAGAAAGAGAAACAGGAATATTAAAACTAACAAAAATAATAAATAAAATAATCCGGTTCGCTTGCGCAATAGTTTCAATTAAAAAATGCGTTAACCCGGCTTGGATTAACGCACTTGATCGTTACGCTTGAAACAACAAAACTCACTTTTCTATAGAATCTAAACATCCTTTTAAATGCTGAAATGAGGATCCATTTGGACGGAAAGAGTAAGGATGATTGGTGAATTCAGGGTGCGCATTACACTCGATTACCTTCTAGGCCGATGATTTTTCTGATGACTTATTGCCCGGTGCAAACCAACCTAATAGAGCAATACCAACTAATACTCCATAGAAAATTAGAGTCCAGATAGTGCTATGAGGAAAATGAGGATCTAAGACACCAATATCTTTATGCGCAAAAGTAATAACAGCAAGTTTCACCCCTACCCAGGCAACAATGGCGTATGCTGTCGTTTCTAGAGCAGGTCGCTTTTCAAGGAGTTTTACAAACCAGGTCGCTGCAAACTTGATTAAGATAAGACCTGCAATCCCTCCAAGAACTACAACTGCAAACTGCCCTCCGTCCATACCGCCGATTTCTCCAAACTGTGAATCCGGAAGTCCGAGAGCTATAGCAACCGCAGCTAAAATAGAATCAATGGCAAAAGCTAGGTCGGCTAACGCAATTTTTCCCACCGTCGGCCAGAACCCTTTTCCAGCAGACTCCTTTTCATCATCATTATGAATATTCTCATTGTGTTTCCCAAACCGTGCCTTAATGACATGCTTTAAACCTAAATACAGAAGATAAGCTGCTCCTATCGCCTGTATCCACCAGACGTTGGCGATAAATGAAATGGCAAAAAGAGCTCCAAATCGAAAAATAAATGCCATAAGAATTCCGTAATTAATCGCTCTTTTCTTCTGATCCTCGGGTAAATGTTTAGCTATAACTGCTAGTACAAGAGCATTATCAGCTGATAATAATCCTTCTAACCCGATTAGAATCAATAATGCCCATACGTATTCGAGCCAAATAGATTCCATCCATTTTTCTCCTTTCCAAAATGTAAGCTGTTATACTAAAGGTTTTGTTTACAATAGAATAACCATATATGCTACAGTAAACTCTAAAAGATAAGATTTTCATTTTTTTAACACTAATCAACAATTGAACATCTCTTAAGATAAACATAAACATAAACACGAGTTCCAGTATGTCAGTAAATAGTTTATGTCAACATACTTACATAGGTTAGAAAGTCACCCTATTATTGTTATGCCCTTCCCCTTTTCTCAAGAAGTACCTGTGAACAATAAAAAAAACCGGCTGTAACATATTAACCAATATGTTACAGCCGGTTTTTATAGTGGAATAAGAAAATTAATTAGGACTAATCCCTACCCAAAAAAGATCCACTAGAGCCTGAGCCGTTTTTTCAGGGCCTCCTAATTCTGTAATTAATTCTTTTTTGTTCCGAATCATTGTTACCGTGGAAAATGTATGCGCAAGCAATCTTGGACTTGCTACGACGATTTCTCCGCTGTTTGCAGCTTGCTTGAATACGTTCTCTAATGCCTCATGTATCGCTTTCTCCGCTTCACGAATTTCATGAATATGACCTTCTGTAAGCGAAGAAGTCGCTTCTTGCAATAATGTTTCAAAATCAATATGCGGTCTTTTTAAATGATCCAAGGTTACCTCATATAATCTGTGTTTCAGCCCTTTGGAGTTTTGTAATAATTTCTCTGTCTGTTTTGTGATACGTTGGAACATACTTGATACCGAAACGGTAAACAAAGTTGCCTTATTTTTAAAATAGTAGTAAACGCTGGCCTTGGTCACATCGCTTGCTTCAGCCACTTGCTCCATTGAAACTTTTTCGTATCCATATGCCATAAAGAGATGGGCAGCTGTTTTTAAAATTTGCTCTCTTGTTATATTATTTTCAGTTGTTATTTTAGGTCTGCCAGGCTTTTTTTTCGGCGTCTGATTCGTATTCATAAGGGCCCTCCTTCTAGTTCAAGAAATTGGCACATTTAAACTAGTTGATTAATTAACCTTCTGGTATATATAATTATTGAAGGTTCTATATATATTGTAATAGAAACAAACAGATTTGGAAATGAGGGAGAATTAATGAAAGAATCACCTTTAGCAACATTCAGCCGATTGATGACTGGAAAAGTGAGTCGTTGGGTTGTTATTGCCGTATGGATTCTGGCAACTGCAGTTCTAACAATTGCTTGGCCTGCCGTTAATAAAACGGAAGTGAACAATGCACCAAACTTAAGTGAGAATTCACCTTCTGTAGAGGCTGAAAATCTCATAAAGAAAGAATTCCCTAACTCTTCAGGGGTTCCTGCCCTGCTTACATGGCATAAAGATTCAGGTTTGAATACCGATGACTTAAAATCTATTCAGCAAGTGGCGGCAGATTTAGAAAAGAAACCGTTAGAAGAACAAACGTCTACTCCGCCTTTGCACAAATTACCGTTAGCAGCTTTACAAAATATGATTTCGAAGGACGGTACAACGCTTGTACAGCCCATTTTCTTTAAAGAAAACGTTGAAACGGATGTACTAGAAAAAAATCTAGACACGATTAAAAAACAAGTAAAAGAACAGGTTTCATATGATTCTTTTGCTACAGATATCGATGCAAAAGATAAGCTAAGCACGCGCGTTACCGGACCTGTAGGAATTCAAGTAGATGCAACCAGCTTATTTGAAGGAGCAGACGTTTCCTTACTAATCGCGACAGTTTTATTAGTCTTAATTTTACTTCTTGTAATTTATCGTTCCCCAATTTTAGCGATTATTCCTTTAATCGGTGTAGGTTTTGCCTATGGGGTTCTGAGTCCGATTCTCGGTATTTTGGCAGATAAAGAATGGATTACGGTTGACTCGCAGTCCATATCCATTATGACGGTCTTGTTATTTGGAGCAGGAACAGACTATTGTTTATTTTTAATTTCTCATTATCGGGATGAGCTTCGCAAAGTAAAAGATAAGAGACAAGCACTTATTAACGCCTTTAAAGGTGCTTCAGGTGCTATAGCTATGAGTGGATTTACAGTTGTCATCTCTCTTCTGGCCTTGATTGTAGCAAAATACGGTGCTTACCACCGTTTTGCAATCCCTTTTAGCTTATCTATTCTAGTTATGGGATTAGCAAGTTTAACACTTATTCCCGCCCTGCTTTCGGTTATGGGAAGAGGTTCTTTTTATCCTTTCGTTCCTCGTACTCCTGAAATGGAAGAGGAATTGGCGAAAAAGAAAGGAAAACCGGTGCGTGACCGAAAAGAGAAAAACCGTTTCGGGAATTGGATTGGTAATGTGGTTACGACTAAACCATGGACAATCATTGTAGCTTGTCTAGTCTTTTTTGGAGCTTTGTCCATTTACTCAAGTCAAATCAAGTACACATATGATTTATTGTCTTCTTTCCCTGAAGATATGCCTTCTCGTGAAGGGTTTACCATTATCTCTGATGCTTACTCTCCTGGTGAACTAGCACCGGCACAAGTAGTCATTGATACGGAAGGAAAATCGGTTGACCTTGAAAAAGCATTAAAGAAAAATCACCTTATTAGTACCGTTTCTGTACCTCAAAGTGGTACAAATAATGAGGATTTAAAAGTATATGACGTCACGTTTAATGTGAATCCATATAGTATAGAAGCAATGAAAGCTGTTCCAGACTTGAGAGATGCAGCTGAAAAGGCACTGTCACAGTCCGGAGTTTCCGCAGTCAAATCCAAAGTATGGATCGGCGGTCAAACAGCTACACAGTATGACACGATGACCACGAGTGATAAAGACGACAGTATCATTGTCCCATTAATTATTATTTTCATATCGCTCCTGCTATTAGCTTACTTGCGTTCCATTGTAGCCATGCTTTACTTGGTTGGAACGGTTATCTTGTCCTACAGTGCAGCCTTAGGATTAGGCTGGCTCATTATTCACAACATCATGGGGGCAGATGCTATCCAAGGAGCGATTCCTTTATACGCATTTGTATTTTTAGTGGCGCTAGGTGAGGATTATAATATCTTTATGATCTCAAGCATCTGGCAGAAAAAGAAGCACATGCCATTAAAGCAAGCAATTAAAGAAGGCGTAAGCGAAACAAGCGGTGTTATTACATCAGCTGGAATCATTTTAGCTGCTACCTTCGCGGTTCTAGCAACACTGCCTATTCAAGTTCTGGTTCAGTTCGGAATTATCACAGCTTTAGGTGTTTTGTTAGATACATTTATTGTGCGACCATTCCTTGTACCTGCGATTACTACGGTTTTAGGAAAATTTGCTTTCTGGCCAGGTAAAGTTGAAATGGCACCAGAAAAAGAGCAGTAAATATTAAAGCCAAGAAAAAAGCAAAGAGAATATTCTCTTTGCTTTTTTCAGGATCAATTAAATTTTATGATAAAGGACAAGAGAAATAATTTACCATTAAAAACATGCAGCTTTCTACACTTCTTTTAATATAGCCCTCACTTAAAGTGTTAATCTTTACTTGTATCTCATAAAAGCAGCTGTTTAGGATAAATTATTACTTAAGAAACGTATACTACTGGAGGTTGTAACTTGTTAATAGGTGAGATTATTCAGAAGCTAAATAATGGTGCTACTTATGAAGATATTGCTTCTTCCATGAAAATTAGGGAAGATATATTGAAAAATGATTTAAAGAAATTCGGATTTCACTATGAGAATAAAGAAAAAAAGCTGGTATTTACAGGATACGAATCTGAGTATGAGAATACACTTCGTGTTTGTTATCCTGATATAAAAGGACTTTCTATTTAACATTTCTGCTTTAGATATATAATTTTCCATCCTAAAAGCGTGGACTGCATTCAGCCCACGCTTTTAACTATCTTCATTTTAGTTCTCTTTTTAATACTTTACCGAGCTGATTTTTAGGAAGTTTATCAATAAAATAAACTTCGGGAACTTTGTAGCTTGCTAGACGATCTCTACAATATTTTAGGATATCTTCTTTTGTTAAAGAAGAATGAGGATCTTTTACCACATACGCTCTAGGTTTTTCTCCATAAACTGGGTCTTCTACTCCTACTACAGCAGCTTCTATAACCGTATCTATTTGCTCAATTATTTCTTCTACCTGATCAGGATAGATATTATCACCGCCATATACGATAACATCTTTATAGCGTCCCATAATATATAAAAAACCGTCTTGATCTACCTTTCCAGCGTCCCCCATATAGAACCAACCATCTCTAAGGACTTTGTCAGTCGCCTCTTGATTATGCCAATAGCCTTTAAAACAATAGGGGCTTTTTATAATAATTTCTCCAACTTCTCCTGTTTTTACTTCTTGTCCTGACTCAGGATCAATAATTTTTACTTCTACACCAGAAAGAGGCTTACCTGCTGATTCAATTTTTTCATTTCCCATATTTGGTGTCCATACACTTACTGTCCATGCTTCTGTACTTCCATAACCTTGTATCATGCTGATGTCTAATTTTTCATATTCCTTAATAAGATAAGCAGGAACTTTTGCCCCTCCAGCAATAGCAACCTTTAGTGAAGATTTCTTTGACCCTGCATTTTTCACTACTTCGAGCATTTGCATATACATAGAGGGAAACGCTAACATCATAGTGATCTTATGAGTTTCAATCGTTTCCCAAATGATTTCCGGTGTAGGATCTGACAACAGAAATAACCCCATCCCGTTGGAAACAGATTTCAAAATATTATTAATAGAACTCATATGATAAAAAGGATGCGAGGCAAGAAAACGACCATCCTCTTCATAATCGATTCGTTGACTAGATGGTTGTATATAAGAATACACATGACCATGCTCAATCATACAGCCTTTTGCGTTGCCAGTTGTTCCAGAAGTAAAAAGAAGCATAGCTATGTCATCTTGAGAGACCTGTATATTTGGATTTAGTATAGAATACGCAGAAAAAATTTCATTATATTCTTCAACTGTCTCCACACTATTTTTTCTTCCTACTTGTAAAGTAATAACGTCATTTAATATTTCAAAATCAAAAGGAATAACCTCATGAAATTTTTGGTCGTAGAAAATAACTTTAGGTTGTGCACTATCTAAAATATCAATAATTTCATACTTCGTAAGCTGCCAGCTAATAGGAACCGCTACGGCTCCGATTCTTAATGCGGCTAGCAGAATGGTAGGAAACGGATGATTGTTTTGACAGAGAATTGCAATTCGATCCCCTTTTTTAACGTTATGGCTTAACAGGTAATGAGCGAGTTGATTGACACGTTCATTATATTCTTTAAATGTATGGAAAGATGTACTCCAAATTAAAGCCTCTTTTTCAGCAGATTGTGTAGCCCTTTGCTCTAATAGTTCTCCAAGTGTATACATGATAGCTCTCTCCTTTAATGATAATGACCAGTTTGAATCATATTTAAATGGTGCTTCATTCTAATTATTTTTAATTCTATAAACTACATTACCCATAATTAACGTTAACGCAAACGTCAATTATAGGCGTTTGGAAAATTCATATCTTTTTAGCATGTAAAAGATACATATTGCTTATTCAGAGCAGACTATTCAATATACTTTGAAGCTTATGTTGAGGAGTTCATAGCGCTTTATCTTGTAAGATTCTTTTCTTTTTTAATTTAGCCCCCTTTTGCACCAGCTATTAAGTATGTTCTCTTTCTATGCGTCGAGTTAATTGCTAGTTGCACTCTCCATGTGAATAACAAAAGTCTTAAGAGTTATATTAATAAAAACGCTAAGATAATATAAAGCTTCTCTTCTTGCTATAGGATCTATAAATGACCATGGAGGAAAATATGAATAAAGTCTTTTTCATTTTTATGATTATTGGTGTACCTCTTTCAATTATTGGCAGCATTTTTAATTGGAATTATATTTTCATGTTCTTTATTTATTGTGTGACATTAATTAGTTTGGCTAATTACATCAGACGTTCTACTGAAAGCCTTAGCGTTGTAGTAGGTCCAACAGCAGGGGGATTACTTAATGCTACGTTTGGCAACGCTGCAGAAATTATTATTTCGTTTTTTGCATTAAGTAAAGGACTAAATACAATCGTCATTTCCTCCATTACTGGAGCAGTTCTCGTTAATCTACTTTTCGCGAGCGGAATATCAATGATTGTTGGAGGAATTCGATTTAAAAAGCAAAAATTTAGTGTGTTTAAAACACGACATAATACCTCCCTCTTAATGTTTGCTATTATCGTAACTTTTGTATTGCCATTTATCTTTGCAAAACGCCTGGATGATAAAGATATGCAGGTTCTATCAACTTCTTTTGCCATTGTGATGCTGACCATTTACCTGCTTGCTCTTCTTTTTAAACTTGTCACGCATAAGGGGATTTTTACTGGAAACGCAGAAGAAAATGGAGAGGAACCAGAATGGGGAAAAAAGAAAGCAATCGTTGTACTTGGACTGGCCACAATTGTACTAGCTTATATTAGTGAAAAACTTGTTGGCACCATTGAGCCAGTAGGTGCTGCCTTAGGCTGGAGTCACGTTTTTATTGGAATTATTGTTGTGGCCATAGTGGGAAGTGCTGCAGAGTACGTGTCAGCAATTGCAATGGCCTATAATAACAGAATGGACGTAATGGTGGAGATTTCCATTGGTTCAACCGTCCAAACGGCCATGTTTGTTGCTCCTATACTCGTTCTGTTCTCATACTTGTATGATTTCTTGCCTCTTGTATTTAATACAGCGGAAATGATTGCGATGATCCTTGCCGCTCTCATGACGGTGACCGTTGTGAACGACGGTGATTCCAACTGGTTCGAAGGTGTTTTACTTGTCGGTACCTACATTGCGATAGGCTTTAGTTTTTACCTTTTATAGAATTTTTTCAAGAAAAAGATGAAAATTTCAGCTTACATAAAGATAATGCCTGGTCATCTTTTTAAATCTTGATGAATAACATATACAAAAAAATTTGCTTTTTTTGCATGGTTTTCAACTTTAAACACGATTAAAATATTGCTGCATTGATAATATATAATGGTATATGAACGAGAAAAACGAGCTCTTATCTGCTAAGGGCTCGTTTTTTACATTTATTTCATCTGCCCTTACACATAAACATTAAAAATAAACAAAACACACAAACCTAAAACATATGTACATATTCTGACGCAAATGACATATTAATAGCTCGACAGTGCTAATAATAAAATTTAGAGGAGATGAGAGTGGGAATGGATAATTTTAATTCACAATCATCCACTGATCATTCAAACCCGCAAGTATGGAATTTTGTTTCGGCTCCTAATTTACATCCCATGAAGGTTACCATTAATGTTAATAAGCCTGGAACAGCTCCCGGCCTATTATTTGTTGCGCCCTATACGGTATATGAAGCAGCTATGATTGGCCAAACTGGGGCACTAATTATGGATCAGACAGGGAATCCAGTGTGGTTTAGACCACTTGCTAGTAGATATATCCAAAACACAGACTTTCGAGTACAAATGTACTGCGGGAACCCTGTTCTTACGATGTGGCAAGGAACAATTTCAGGAACTCAAACCGCAACCCCAAACCTTCCAGCAGGCGATCCTGAACCTGGTGCTTATTTTCAAATTATCAACCAGCATTATAAGGTCATTAAAAAGTTATTTGCTAAAAAAGGATTTACAGCTGATGTGCATGAGTTTACAATCACCAAACGGAATACGGCTTTGTTTACGGCGGTAAAACAAGTACCTGCGGATTTATCTAAGTATGGTGGACCATTACGCGGGTATTTTGATGATTACTCTATTCAAGAAGTAGACATTGAGACGGGAGAACTTGTTTTCTTTTGGAGTGCACTTGAACATATTAATCCAGCTGATTCAATGGTACCTGCTTCATCCGCGACAAGTTCTAATAATATATGGGATTGCTACCACGTAAATTCAGTCGAAGAAGGGCCAAACAATACACTTCTAGTGAGTATGCGTAATATGTGGGCCATTTATAACATTGATAAAGAAACGGGAAAGGTAATTTGGCAACTTGGTGGAAAACAAAGTGATTTTAAGCTTGGACCGAACGCTGCATTTTCTTGGCAGCATGATGCGCGCTATAGGTCCGAAAATAGGATAAGCTTGTTTGATGACGCCTGCTGCGCTTCTTCCACCTCTCCTCCTGAAGGACAGGCGCGTGGTTTAATTCTTCACTTAGATTATAAAGACAAAGTTGCAAGTGTAGATCGAACATATTATCATGACCCAGCTTTATATGTTCCAAGTCAAGGAAATGCGCAAAAGCTTTCCAATGGAAATCAACTCATTGGGTGGGGACAAGAGCCGTACCTTTCGGAATTTAGGAACGCGGGCAATACACGGAGAAACCCTTCATTTAATTTGTTATATGATATGCGATATCCAAATCAGAATCTTTCGTATCGAGCATTCAAAAATAAGTGGGTAGGTCTACCACTTTATCCGCCTAGCATAACGGTAGACTTATTGCCCGACGGTGAAGCTAAAGTTTACGCATCATGGAATGGTTCAACCGAAACGGTTGCTTGGCAGGTACTAGCAGGACCAACACCTTTTAAATTAGCAGTAGTGGTATTTAGTACCCCTCGTACTGGATTCGAAACAGATATTCATGCTCAGGAAGTTGGCCCCTATTTTCAAGTAAAAGCATTAGACTCCTGCGGGAACGTCATTGGTACATCACCGACTACTTACGTAAAAATAAGACGAAATAGACGAAAGTGAGCATTAATAATCCTCTACTAGATTTTTAAAAATGTTCTTATGGTGCCTCCTACTCAGAAGGCTTGGGGGGGCATTCACCTTTTACGGAATTAAATAAAAATTATGTGAGCTAAGGTTTTTAAAAAAAACCGCGACTATATTAATCTAAACTACAAAAGTAAAATTCCTGATATATAATATTATATTTTAACAAATAGTAAGGATAAAGAACTGAGGGAATATTTGATATAGATGAGTATAAGGTGCTTTTTCTCCCTAATTACTTAACTTTTAAAATAATATCTTCTGACTTTTCATTCCATTTAACAGTTAAAATCATATATTCAGGTTTAATTACATCTTTACTAGCATCAACCTTTACTTTTTCTTTGAAATTCCCTTCTCTATTTAACCTTGCGTCTCTCACTGCAATTCCATTTTGATTATTTGAAGTGTCTAAATTAATCCCAAAATCTCCTACGGATTCTACCTCACCACCTAGATAATTTAAGTTCATTTGAGCTATTTCTTTACTATTTTCAACGGGATATAACGTAATAGTAGCTGACCAGCTTTGAGTTTCACCTGAAAACTCTAAAGGATCCTCAGCTTTACTTTGACATCCAACTAATGAAATAAAAAAGAAAAGACTAAATAAAGCAATATAAAACTTTCTCATGCTCTTCCTCCATGTAAACACCATAATGTCATTTTTACTACCTTATATTTTATTAAAATATATATCTTTAGTTAACATGGCGTAGAATATTATCTAACAAAGAACATATTTAAGATCTTTTTTAATAACTGTTCGTAGGTTTTGAAAGCCGCACTAAATGTGGAACGTTTCTTTTCATTTCCCATCATAACTTTATCCCCTTTTATCTTAAGCGGTTATATTATATACAAGTTTATACAAAATGAATTGTCGTTAGTTTAAATAATGAAAGGTCTCCCAGAAATAATTCTGAGAGATTAGTAAAAAAAATTAACCTGTAAAAAAGCTTACAACACCTATTAGTACAAAAAATATGAGAATTGCAGATAAAATGAGCACAACTGTAAAGATAGGTTTATACTTTGTTCTATTTTCTTGATTACTTATCTTATTATGTAAATCATCTAATTTTCTTTCAATTTCATCCAGACGTTTTTCCGTGTTAATATCCATCACCTCCTACCTTTTATACGAATTACTTCTACAAAAGTTTCCTAATTACTGTATTTTAAAGAATATATATGTAAAAGCCGTTTTAAATTGTATTTATAGTTAGTTACCGAAACCCCCTTTTCACATAGTAAACTTTCTTTTTTTTAATCTTAATCTAAATTAAAAGTGAAATGGACTTACTTGTTTGATAATAAACGAAATGATAAACGAAACAGAAATTGTTGCCGCTAGCTGCTTTGGATTTTTGTAAAAGACTCCGCATAAAACAGCATACATAATGAATTCTTCAATATAACTTACATATATATAAAATACTCCAACCGCTAAGGAAAGACTTAGCAATAACCCCATAGGCAACGCTGGTAATATCCAAGCTAGACGTAAATTATTTTTAGCCATCCATACAATAGCTGCTAGAAACGGAGACGCTAGTGCGATACTTCCCCACAGTAAAAAATAACTAGTTGGAAAAGATCCAAATAGAAAAGCGGAATATATATAATAGCCTGTTAGCATTCCTATAAAGAACATGAATGTATTAAGAGCCGCACTAATTTGGCTTTTACTATACGCGGCTATAAGGGTAGCAATCAGTACCCAAATACCGGCCCTAGAACACAAATCCCCAAAGCACGGCAGAATATTCATCCACCAGCTTCCATCAACACCTGCGATGGTATCTAAATATTTGGCTACTATCCCCAAAGCTGTACCGAAGACTAAATAGATAATAGAAAATGCAAGTTTGTTTGTAGACTTAACTATTCCAATAGTAAACTCCCCCTAACCAAAGCAAATCTATTAAATTATTTTAACTCTTTCGTCCAAAAGCTTTTGTATCAATATTTTTGTCATCTAGAAAATGCTCTATTTTTTTCTGTTCCCTTCCATTTACACCTTCATTTTTATTCATAAGTGACTCAATTTCTGTTTCAGAAAAATCTCCTTCGCTCATACGCTCAACCATGTCATCGATTGCTTGATCCAGTTCATCCAAAATTTGATTGGAACCCGTAATAAAGCGGCTAATTCTCTCTGACTCTTTTTTATATCCTTCTGGTAGAGTGTTGTGCGAGATATATGTGGAAAAGTTACGATCATTTTCTTTGACCAGATCGTTTAGTTGTTCAAGTTTTTTCGCTTCAGCTTTAGTTAGCTGTTGATCAGAATCCATCATTTCTTCAAATTGATCACTGGTGTTGAGTAAATCCTCGTTAGCATCTAAGTAAGTCTTTATACTTTCTTTTATTTCCTTTTCATCAATTACGGCGTTATTTTTTGATGAACTAAATGTGGAAGTTGGTAATACAATTTCTTCACTAGCTTCTTTTGTACTTTCCTGATAAGAACAAGCACCTAATAAAAAAATAATCATTAAGCTAAAACAAAATTTCTTCAATTCAAACGCTCCCTTTAATAATGTAATCATACCATTAATTTACATAGAAAATTTCAACATTAAAATCCCCTTAGGGCTATACATCCAGAGGCGTACATTACAAAAACATCCTCACCTAACTGAATGTAGCAAAAAATGTTAAGAACAAAGATTTGTTTGCTGTTATAGTGAACGTAAGGTAGGTGGATGTAAATGAATTATGTAACTTGTATACAGAGAACGCTAGATTACATTGAGGAGAATTTGGAGACACAAATTACTTTAGAAAAGTTAGCAGAAATCGCTTGTTTTTCTCCTTTTCATTATCACCGTGTCTTCCAAGCCATGGTTGGAGAATCAGTGATGAATTATGTGAGAAAACGAAGACTTACACGCGCAGCAGAACGCTTATTTTTCACAGATGAAAAAGTCATTGATATCGCACTTGATGTTGGTTTCCAATACCAAGAATCATTTAACAGAGCGTTCAAAAAGTTTTATGATGTTTCACCGAAGCAATACCGTAACGCAAGGAGAATATCTGGACCGCTGCGGGGAAAAGCCTACCTAACTATCACACTTTTGTCAGGAGGAAATAAGATGGAACCAAAGCTAGTCACTAAACCTGCTTTTTATGTCATTGGATATGAGCTAAAAACAAAAAACGAAGGTGGCCAGAATAATAAAGACATTCCTGAATTTTGGCAACAGTACATGCAAAATGGATTAGGCTCTAAAATCCCCAATCCCCTAAACGAAAACGCGGAGCTTGGCATTTGCACTGATTTTAATCCTGAAACGGGTGAATTTGTTTATGTAATTGGCATGGAAGTAGAGGAAGGCACTCCAGCGCCTGAAGGAACAGTTTACAGAAGCTTCCCTGAACTAGAATATGCTGTATTTACTACACCAAAATCAAATGAAGAATCTTTTACTTCTTCCATTCAGTCCACATGGAATTATGTTTTTACAGAATGGTTCCCTGAATCAGGTTATGAGCACTACGGATCAATGGAATTTGAATTGTATGACAAAAGATGCTATGGTTCGGAAAACAAAGAGATTGATATCTATATTCCTGTGAAAAAACAGACCGTTAAAGCATAAAAGAGAGTACCCTTTCTTAATAGAGAAGTAATGTAAATAGAAATTTATCTATCATATTAAAAATATTTCTATACAAAAGCCCAATCTCTAAGCAATTAAATTTAGGATAGGGCTTTTTGTTATTTCACATTAGAAATTTTGAAATTCATCAACGTGGATATTTGCTTCCTTTACAATACCGATATAAAAAGCTCCAAGTATACAAAGCAATATGGGCTGCTTTTTATATCGAATTACTTAACTTTTTTTAAAATACCTCCTGATTTGTCACTGAATATAAAGTCATATTAGCTGACTAGCTTTGTCTTTCACCTAAACGCTCTAAAAGATCCTTAGCATTACTTTGATACCCAACTAATGCGAAAAAAGAAGATACTAAAGTTCCTACATGTACATATTTTTTACAAATTATAGAGACAATAACAGTGCTCATTGCATACACAAATATTCATTCATATAAAAGGTGGTAAAAAGTGCGACAAAGACATCTTCTAAGAGAATCTAAGGAAAAAAAGACAATAAATTATTCGGTAACTCCTCTATATGATGATGTAAATAAAAATATAGAGCGGTTATTGAACGAACTAGGAAATAGTTCTGATGTGTCATTTCGAATAGTGGAGTCTCCATACCAAAAAACGGCAAAAGCAGCTGTTGTCCACCTTGATGGATTAGCAGATGAAAACATTATAAATGAGAATATCATGACTCCTCTTATTCAGTGGCTTAAGGAAAGTAATCAAGTAGTAACCGTCAAAGAGATAGAAGAACAAATATCCCAGATATTAACTGTATCTCAATTGACTATAAAAGAGAATTGGCATGAATTTATGTCAGCCGTTTTAACTGGTGATACGGTCATACTACTGAATGGAAGTTCTAAAATTTTTATTGGCAATACAAAAAAACTTCAGTCCCGCGCAGTAACAGAACCAACCAGTCAAACTGTTGTTAGAGGACCTAAAGATAGCTTTACAGAGAATTTAAGAACTAATACTTCTTTAATACGAGCTAGAATTCAGGATTCTAATTTACGTTTAGACAGCATGAAAATTGGAAGCGTAACCCAAACAGATATAGGGATCATGTATATTCAAGGGAATGCAGATGAACGTATTGTAGAGGAAATCAAAGAACGTTTAAAAGAGATTAAGGTAGATGGGGTCCTTGAGTCGAACTATATTGAGGAATTTATCCGGGATGATAGGACCACTATTTTTCCACTTCTATTAAATACGGAACGACCTGATGCCGTTGTAGGAAATTTATTAGAAGGCCGAATTGCTATTATTGTACAAGGAACACCTTTTGTATTAATTGCGCCTGCTATTTTTTCTCAATTTTTCCAGTCTCCCGAAGATTATTATCAAAATGACTATATTTCTTCCTTTTTAAGGATCTTGAGATTTGGTTCTTTTTTTCTTTCTATGTATGCCTCTGCTATCTATTTAGCATTGATTACGCATCATCAGGGACTTATTCCAAACACATTAATGGTCAGCTTAATGGCTCAACGAGAAAGGGTTCCTTTTCCTGCCATTGTAGAAATAGTAGTGATGGAACTAGCCTTTGAGATGTTACGAGAAGCAGGAATTCGAATGCCTAGAGCAATTGGACCAGCAGTCTCCATTGTAGGAGCACTGATTTTAGGACAAGCAGCTGTAGAAGCAGGTTTCGTATCAGCAGCTGTTGTGATCATTGTTGCTATTTCTGCCATCAGCAATTTCACACTGCCATCTACTAGTATTGTCAATGCGGCCCGTGGTTTTCGATTTATCTTGATTCTAATTTCAGCATTTATTGGCTTATATGGAATTTTGCTTATGACCTTATGTATATGGCTTCATATAAGTAGCCTAAGGTCTTTCGGTATCCCCTACTTTTCACCTTTTGCTCCCTTGGATTTTAAAAAGCAACAGGATACTTTAGTTCGATTCTCTTTGCCATCTCTTTTAAAAAAACATCAAAATAAATAGAAGTCATATAAAGATGAATGAGGATAAAAAATGAAAACATACCTTTCACTTTTTTTGATCACGGCCATTTGTTTATGCATTTCAGGATGTTCAAATTATCGAGAATTAAACCAAATAGGAGTCATTATAGGATTGGGAATTGATGAGAATAAGAATTCGGAACAACCTTATAAAGTAACCTATCAGGTCATTAATCCAAGTGGTTTATCACAAGGCAGTTCGTCAGGAGGACAGGGTCTTCCCATCATTAACTACACAGTAACTGCTAAAACGCTAGTTGAGGCATTAAAAAAAGCTTCCGTCGTCATTCCAAGAGAACATATTACTTCACATCTTTCGCTTATCGTTGTAGGTGAAAAGTTAGCAAGAAGTGACCTTAGCTCATTATTTGATGCTTTGGATCGAGGCAAACAAGCCCGTACCAGTATTCCAGTTTTTATTGCACGTGATGGGACTGCGGAAAAATTGCTTGGTGTGATTGAACCTTTTGAGGTTACTCCAGTTAAAAGCATCATAAGCACAAGTCAAAATGCTCAAAAAGTGTACGGAATAGTTAGCAACGTACAAGCATATGAAGTTATTTCTATGCTTGTGAGTGAGGGAAAAGATTTATCTCTTCCTGGAATCAGCATTAACAAGCCCTCCCAGAACGGCGAAGAAGCAGGAAATTTAGAAAGTACCAGCCCAAGTGCGATGCAGGTAAAAGGATTAGCTATATTTCGAAATGGAAAGTTAGTGAGGTGGCTGGATGATGAAGAGGCTCGATCTATCCAGCTTGCTACGTCTAAAGTGAAAGGTACGGCTCTTGTTTTCCCTTGCAGTATAAATGGAAATAGCACACTTACAACGACCGGAATAAAAAGCAAAATAAAAACAAAAATCCGCCATGGACAACCTGTTATTCATACAGATTTGAACGTCATGGGAGAAATTACGGAAACATCATGCCGGAAAGATTTAAGCAACCCTAAAGTATTAAAAGAGTTGGAAAAAGAGGCAGAAAATGAACTACAAAAGGAAGTTACAAAGGCTATTACCATCGCACAAAAAGAAAAGTCAGACATATTCGGCTTTGGTGATAGCTTATCTCGAACCAATCCTAGTTATTGGGGTCAGCATAAACAGAACTGGGAGAATCTATTTTCAAGCGCTAAGATATCGATGAATGTGAACGTTAGTATTGTAAATACTGGCATGCGAACAAATCCTTATGAGGTAAATTAGATGAGGAGCTGAAAAAGCATTGACTAAAATAAAAATCGATGGATTTCAATTATTTTGTATGATGTTTATCTTTATATTAGGCAGTACGTTACTTTTAGATATTGGAAAGGCTGCTAGGCAAGATGCATGGATAGTCCCCCTTTTGGCTACTATTTTTGGCTGTTTACTGTATTTAGTCTATATCTCCTTATATAAGAAATATCCCAATATGCCTTTGACTGGCTATATCATTAAAATTTGGGGTAAATACGTAGGCAGTGCTATCAGCTTTTGTTATATTATCTATTTTGTTTATATTGCTTCCAGAGTACTACGAGATTTTGAAGAATTACTAATTAGCTCTTCTTACTATGTTACATCGATTATTACGCTGGGCATATGCATGACCTTTGTGTTAATTTATAGTATTCACTTAGGAATAGAAGCATTCGCACGAGTTACATGCTTATGTTTTGTTGTTATTTTACTGACTCTTTTTATATTAAATGTTTTGTATATAGTAGGAGGCTACATCAAGGTGGAGAACCTTCAACCCGTATTAGCGAATGGATGGGGAAACATAGGGAAAGAGTTAGTCCCTCTTGGCATTACTGTACCTTTCGGGGAATTGATTACCTTTACTATGATTCTTCCTTATTTAAATAAAAAAGGTCAGGCCGCAACAATTGGTTTGTCCGCCATTATAATAGGAGGAATTGTCTTAACCATTAATTCAATTATTCTTTTGTGTGTACTCGGACCAGAGACTGTTTTAAGATCCTCTTTCCCGGCTCTTACAGCTGTGAGTTACATTAACATAGCTAGTTTTATTCAAAGACTGGATACCTTTATTCTTATTCTCATGGTCATTTTAGGTTTTGTCAAAATAACTATCTATTTCTTTTGTGCAGTGATTGGCGCGGCTGATTTATTTCGAATGAAACCTTCTGTTACAAACATTTATTTAATTGGCGGTGTTATTTTTTTCTCCTCACTGATGATTGCTCCTAGTTACCAAGCTCATATAAATGAAGGACTCAAAATTGTTCCTTATTTATTGCACCTCCCTTTTCATATAGCAATTCCCATCCTATTGCTGATTACAGCATATATAAAACAAAAAATAAAGCCTACCCTTTCATGAGAAGGGAGGCTATTGTTTTTTTAAAGCAGGAAAAATGCTAACAGCAAGGAATATTAAAGCAAATAAAATAACCAAAAAATAATCTTCCCCACGGGCAATTACAAAATATTGTTTTAGGTTATAAAACGATTGAAACATATAGTTTCCCTGAAAAACGTCGATGAATACAATAAGAACATAAGCCCCGAGCAAAATGCATAAGGATGGAATTATTTTAGCCATTATATCAGCCTCACCTTTTTCTTTTAAATTGCGGTAAATAATATAAAAATATACAAGACGTCCATGAGATTTAATAATATTTATTAAATGATGAAAAATAATTGATTTTCTGCAAAGCAATCTGTTATAAAAATTTAACGCAACAAGAATTGTGGACATTGATCTCCAAGGAACTTTGTTCATTCTAATGCACGATTCTATTTTTATAGACTCTTAAGAAATAGTACAAGCCAAGCAGAAGTAATCCTACATTTGTATAAACATAAAAGATAAATCCATACAAAAAGTTCTTTTGAGCCAATGAATCAAAAACATAATGCAAAGAGTGGTATAGCGCTACATAGATTAAACAAAGATTCCAGAAAATATTTTCTTCTCTAGAATAAATCTCTCTTAGTAATAAAAGAATGATCCACCAAAACACAAGTATGGATAATGTACTGAGTAAGTTAATTGGGTAAGTCTTATAGTAAAAAAAAATACGCGCTGCTATAAAATGAAAGCATCGATAGTAACAACATGAATAGTGGCTTTCTAGAGTATTTATTGGTGATAAAAAAGTACAAGCCAACTAAAATAGCAACAAAAAAATAAATGTAATTTAAAGAATTTCCCATCTCAAACCTCAAAATTTTTATAATTTAATACTATGATATTTAAGTTTCTAATAAAATCTTTTATGTATTGGGTGAAAAACACTGCACCTTATGCTACCTTGCCTTTTTTATGTGTATAATACTCAAAGATAGCAATCCCAAAGGAAACTCCAAAAGCGGTTGAAAATGCTGGTAAAAGATCAAAATTAGAGGTAAACAGAATATTAATCATTAAGTTTCCTCCAAAGAAGATTAAAAAATATACCAAGAATTTCAAAATAACTATTTTCAAGAATTACCCTACTTTCATAGATGTCGTTTAGATTGACTGCTGATTCAGCACAGATTTTAAAAATCACGAAATTATAAATATAACCAATATATGATTATATTACCATATATTTTTACTGGACATAAAAAAGAACCTCTTTAAAATAGAGGTTCTTTTTTTATAACAGACAAGATATTTAGTTACGGTAATAACAAGAATTAAAATTTCATTCGCAAGCTTTAATAAAGATAATCCTCTTACTACCTATAGCTTTTCTACCAATTCATCAACTTCATCAACACGGACACAAGTGAATCCTTTTGTTTTCACTGTTTTTAATACATCTCTTAACGCATTAATTGTGTTTCTTGGAGCGTCGGATTCCGCCCCGAGCGTATCTCCGCAGTCGTGCAGCAAAATGACGTCCCCGCCTTTTATGTTGGCCAGGCGTTGTTTAATCTTTTCGCTTCCGCCAGAGGTTCGCCAATCTTCCGCCATGATTGACCATAGAATAATCTTATATTTACCTCTTCTCATAAAATCGAAAAGGTTGAGCATTCCCCAAGGTGGGCGATAATAAATAGGTGTAACTCCAGTGATAGATTTAATCACCTTGGCTGTATTCTTAAGTCCATTTCTAACTTTCCAAGGCGTCATAAACCAATTAGAATGATGGACGTAATTATGAATTCCAATTAAGTGGCCTTCATTATGCATGCGCTGAATCAGTTCAGGATATTTCTCTGCTTTAGTACCTACCACGAAAAAGGTGGCCTTTACCTCATTTTCCTTCAGTAAATCAAGAAGGATTGGCGTATAAACAGGATTCGGACCATCATCAAACGTAAAAGCAATTTTGGATAAGTCCCTTCCCCTTTTAACTACGTTCACTCCTAGACCACGTGATAGGACATACGGAATAACGCTGTATAATAAAATTAAAAAAATAATAGCAGAAATTATGAACCCCATATTATATACTCACCTCTATCTCCTTTTGCTTTTGTATCGTTTTACTACTTGTTACGTTGCGTAATGGACCGCTTCTTGCTGCTCCGACAATGACATGGAGAGCGTCTATGGATGATGTTTTGGTTTGAGATTTTCTCATTCTTTGTTTCATCCATTTTAAAGGTGCTGAATCGCAGACAAGATTTTCAACTTGCGCAATTAACTCTTTTTCTGACTGTGCAGAAAGTGCGAATCCTGAACGACATAAATAATCCGCGTTGTCTTCTTCCTGTCCTGGTAACGAATGATAAATTAATATCGGTAAATCCATCGCCGTTGCCTCAGAGGTTGTTACTCCCCCGGGCTTGCTGATCATTAAATCTGAAATAGCCATTAATTCCTCGACCTTTTCACAGTATCCAAGAATTCTCACTTCATGCTTCGAGTCTTTTAATTCCCACTCTAATTGTGTTTTTAATTTCTTATTTTTACCACATACTATAAAAAGTTGAATCGGTGTGGAAATGGATTCTAGTGCCTTAAAGGTTGAAATCCCTTTTCCAAAAAATCCGTCGCCCCCTCCCATGATGAGCAGGGTGAACATATTTGGATTGATCATATATTTATCTAAGAGAAGGTCTTTTGGAAGAACATCCATAAATCTTTTCCGTACAGGTATTCCAGTGTTTTTAATTTTGTCTGCCTCTACTCCTAACGCAATTAATTGATCACGCAGTTGGGCAGAACCTACCACATATTGATCTGTATAGGGATGAATCCAATAAGAATGATCTGTATAATCCGTGATGATGGTTACTGCTGGAATATCAATTAACCCTTGCTCTTTTAATTTTGATATAATCCCGGCGGCAAATGGGTAGGTACTGACCACTACTTTCGGTTTTATTTCCTGTATAATTTTAAGCACGGTTTGCATTCCCGACAAAAAAATCGAATTTAACTTGATGGAAAACGAATTTTTTACACGAGTTTTTTTATACAAAAAGCTGTACACTTGAGGAAACTTCTTAATGCTTTTTTTGTAAATATAATGGCTGATTGGATAAAGATTTGGATGAATCCATTCCATGATGTCCATGGTAATAGGCTCAGCATCAGCAACCATATCATTTACCGCCTCGCTTATCGCATTAGCCACTTGTTTATGCCCCTCTCCAAATGTAGCGGAAAGAATGAGGTATTTATCCTTCTCACGATTGTTCATGACTTTTCCCTCCTTGTAGTTTGTATGCTTTTGCTATGTGGTAAAGCCTGGGCTGTTTCCCACACCTTTTTGTTCTCTTGTTTATACGATTAAAGAATTACTCTACTTGGAAAAGAGTAAGCATTATAAAAAATTAATAATGGGTAGTTACCCTTTTCAATTAATTTGTAAGATTTATCTTTTCTTCTCCTCCATTACATAGATTGTTTAGGAACTCCTTACACTATTTATTAGAAAAATAAACGTTCTTATGTTGACCTTTCAAATACCACATTTTCAGTCTACGGTTTGTAATTAAAAATAGGCTAAAAATAACATTAAAAATCAATGAAAAAGAAAGTTTTTTTTATAAATAGTGCTACATTAAAAGAAAAGCAAAGGTGAAATTAACCTTTTTCCTCCTCTTATTTTCAATCAAATTCAAGCATATTTGAGTTATTCACTATGCTTTAGGCAAATACATATTATGAAAGAAGGACAAACCATGGATTTTATCACATCTTATATAAATCAATACGGATATATCGTGCTGTTTCTAGCATTGATGCTGGAACTTCTTGCACTTCCTCTTCCAGGGGAGCTTCTCATGGGCTACGCTGGGGTTCTTGCTTTTCAAGGACATTTAAGCTGGGTGGGAAGTATCCTGGTGGCTGGTATGGGGAGTATGGTTGGAATGACCATAGCTTACGGGGTAGGCTATAAGTTAGGGACTCCTTTTTTTGATAAATACGGAAAAACCCTTCATATGGGACCAGAGCGAATTGAAAGAATGTCAAAATGGTTTGGTGTACATGGAAACAAGCTGTTGATTATTGCTTATTTCCTCCCAGTTATTAGACATATTACAGGATATTTTTCAGGAATTACTCGGCTTCCCTTTCGTACGTATGCACTGTACGCCTATAGTGGATCATTTCTTTGGGTCACCACATTTATTACTCTAGGAAAGTTATTAGGACCTCAGTGGGAACAGTTTCATCATTCTATTAAGAAGTATTTTGTCATTGGGATGATTGTAGCTGTAAGTTTGTTCGTTGCTATTTACATTTATAAAAAGTTCAAAGTAACGATTAAAAAGATAGCAATTAATTGCCTCAAGTGGATAGTAAATGTGTTTCATACGCGGAAACGGGCAGGTCTTGTTTTTATATTTACAGCATTAGTTACATTAGGATTTATTCTGCTTATGATTGGAATGACGCAAGACTTTATCGCAAACGAGTTTGGAGATTTTAACAAAATAACGAGTCTATTAATAACAGCCCTTTTTAATAAAGATTGGAATGTACCAATGCGGATATTTTTCATGTTGGGATCCAGGCAAGTGCTAGTGGCATTAATTTTCTTTACACTTGTATGGATTTTATGGAAAGGCAGGGATAAAAAAATCGAATTCTTATCTCTGGTAGTTATTGCAGGCGGCGGAGAGGTGTACGAAGAAAGCCTGAGACGAATATTTCATCATTTTTCCCCTATTACAAAATCGTTTACAGAGCAGCTTTCATACACCTTTCCAAGTGAGCAATCATTAATGGCTTTTGTTATTTATGGATTTGCTGTATTTATGCTGGTTCGACACTCTAGAAGGTTATGGATTCCTACATTAGCACCAATAGCGGCTATTCTTATTTTATTGCTTATTGCGATTAGTCGTTTGTATCTGAGTATCCAATATCCCAGCGACATTGCAGCAGGATATGTATTTGGAGGAGTATGGCTAGGTTTAAACGTTTTGCTTCTTGAAACCTTCCGTCTTATGAAAGGTATTAATCTATAGTGGTTCACTCAAAAGAAAGGTCTAACTAAACAGGAACTTATCTTGTCCAAATGGCGTTTATTATATTTTGAACGATGCGAAAGGAGAACCTGCATGCAAAACCGTATTTTAATCGTTGAAGATGAAGAAATGATTGCGAGAGCTCTTCAAATTGAGCTTGAGCATGAAGGATACCAAGTATTCGTAGAACACGAAGGAAAAAGCGGCCTTGAAGCTGCTTTACATAATAGCATTGATCTAGTTTTATTAGATGTCATGCTTCCAGAACTTAGCGGTATCGAAGTCCTTCGAAGAATCAGAAAAAAGAACGCCTACCTCCCTGTTATTCTTTTGACAGCCCGTGACACCACGTTAGATAAAGTGATGGGACTAGATCATGGAGCAAATGATTACATCACCAAGCCCTTCGAAATAGAAGAGGTATTAGCTAGAGTGCGCAATAGTCTTCGTCATAGAACTATCATTCAAGAAGCTACTGAAAAAAAAGATGTTCATTTATCAATAGAAGATTTATCTGTAAATTTAGAGACCAGAGAAGTGATAAGAAAAAACAAAATGATTATACTAACCCCGAAAGAATATGATTTGCTTGTTTATTTACTGAAAAATCAAAATATCGTACTGAGCAGAGAAAATATCCTTTTGACCGTTTGGGGCTACGATTATGAAGGAGAAACAAACGTAGTAGATGTGTATATTGGACATTTGAGAAAGAAAATAGAAGAAGAGATTAACTCTCTCTTGATTCGCACCGTCAGAGGAGTAGGATATGTGATAAGAAAGGAACCATATGAAAATTACTACCAAGGTTAACTTGTTTATTACAGTTTCTCTGTTAGTCAGCTTGCTCATTGTAAATACGATTGTATTTTTCTTATTTATGAAAACGACCGTTAATATGGAAGCACACTTAGTCTTCAAAAATGCGAATGAAATGTTGAAAAAATACCACATTTCTGAATCCTTAACACTAGACAAAAACCTTTTAAACTCTTACATGCCTAGTCACTCTTTTATTCGAATCGTTGGGCCGAACTCTACAACTATTAATCAAGTCACTAACGACAAAGTCCTTGTTCAGAAAATCTCCCCTACTTTTTCAACAGAAAAGAACTTTGAACTTAGACCTTTTCAAGAACATCAAAATTTAGTAGTTCACGTACCGATTCATCAGAATCACAAAGTAATAGGTACGTTAGAAATAAGTGAGCGGTTATCAGGACTAGAAAGTCGCAAAGATGTTATTTTGTCTATAATGGGGACTGTTACCGTTGTTTCTGTTCTTCTCTCTTTTCTAGCTGGCAGATGGTTATCAGCTATCATTATGAAGCCTATTGTATCAATGATCTCTACAATGGAGGATATTGAACAAAGTGGAACGCTGAAAAAGATCGGTATACAAACTGAAACAAAAGATGAAGTGTACAAAATGGCAGCTACATTTAACCGTATGGTTAGTAAACTGAAGGAAAACTCAGATAAACAAAGGCAATTTATTTCCGATGCCTCTCATGAGTTAAAAACACCTGTGACTGTTATTAGCAGTTTTATTACGATTCTTAGAAGGCATGGAACACAAGATGAAACAATAGCAAAAGAAGCAATTGAGGCTATTTATTTAGAAACAAATAGAATGAAAAATTTGACTAAAACACTATTAAGTTTAGCTGAATTAGAGGGCTCTGAACCTGTTGATATAAAATCAGTTGACCTTGTCTCTCTCAGTACAGCCCTTGTAACTCAGTTCATGCAAGTTCATGACCGACCTATTATCCTGCATAAAAATTCCCACTCCATTTTCATCAAGGGAGATGAATTGAAGCTGAAACAAGTGCTCATTATCTTTTTAGATAATGCCATAAAGTATAGTACCGATGTAATTGAGGTCTTTTTGGAAAGTGATCAGCATAAGGGAATTCTCCGAATAAAAGATTATGGCATTGGCATACCAGAAGAAGAACAATCTCATGTTTTTGAAAGGTTTTATCGAGTAGACAAAGCCCGCAAACGGGATTCGGGAGGAAGTGGACTCGGATTAGCTATTGCTAAAAATATTGTGAACCTCCATAAAGGAGAAATTGATATACAAAGCAAAGAACATGCTGGAACAGAGATTAAAGTTACTTTTCCCCTTACGAACTGAGTATGTCGCTTTTATATAAATTAGCTCATGTACCACTAGTGAGGCAGCAACTATCAATATTTAATTTTTAAAAATGCTGCCTACTGGATACATTCAAAACAGAATCACCAGTTTTTTATGAGAAAAAACACCTCCAAGTGATTGCTCGGTACTCCATACCCAGTTATCAGCTTGAAGGTGTTTTTTTATTTATATAAAATCAGAGCCTGTCCAAATTATTAGCAACTACGTTTTCTTAATCTGCGAACGCTGATACTTTCTAAACTAGTCGTATTTCTATTACCTGAATTATCTTCCCATACTAAAAATCCGCCTTCTGCTCGAATAAACGTACCATTTCCATCAAGCTGTCTTCCAGCAGAAAAAACTTGAATTTTATCTCCTCTTCGAAAACTATCTACTATAGAACGAGATTGAGATGTACGACGATCTCCACTACAACGTCCTAGCATAACTTTACCTCTCTATACATTTATAGTACATACTATGAAAAAAACGAAAATTGGCATAAGCAAAGCGCATAAAAGCACAAACAATATTTTACAAATTGAAAATTTGGTCATGCCTGTCCTTAGCATTTCTGCAATTTCTCTTACATTCATTCCTACTCAACATAATGCCTCTTTCTAGAACACATATAAAAAGCTAGCTCTTAGTGCATAACGATCGTTTTTGTTGCTGCATCTTAAAAACACACTGAATCTCTTTCATCTTGTATTACTGTTGTTGCATTGATTCATTGAGTACAAAATACATATATGATTAAAGTGTGTGATATATATAATTTAAAAAGTTATATCTTTTAAACACAAAAAAAGAACCCTCCATAAAAAGAGGATTCAAACAGGGTAAGTAAGAAAAAGAAATATACATGCATGTTCCTGGGGGGCACTACGCTTGTATAATCAACTTATACCCCCTGTTTACTGGTTGAAACAACTAAAAATATTCTATAAAAAGAAAATAAGGAATAAATCATCAGCGTACTCTACCTGTTCTCTAATATTAATAATCCGCATAACAAATGCTCCTCTATCAAAAATAAAACTCATGATTTACATTACATAAAGATGTTATAGACGTCCTTTCAAGGAAAGTTTGTTGCCTCTTCAATTAAAACCTATCCTCAAGTCCATTCTTTCCTATGTTCATGAATAAATTTAATATCATTTTGATAATGTTCAAGGTGCCCTTCGTCTATCATTTTCTGGAACGCACTGTCGCCTTCGCTGGCTTTTCTTGTAATTGTTTTACATAACCCTTCTAATCGCAGCAATACCATTTCCAAATAACCTTCTTGTACTTCTTCGCCGTAAGCTTCAAGAAATAATTTCACTCTTTGGTTTATATGTTGAGCATGCTGCAATGAATTATAATAGATCCTCCCACCTGTTTCAGAAAGATAAAATCGACTTAAGGGGACGCACGTATAAAGAGTATAAGCAATGTCCCAAATTCTTGGACCGGGCCCAGCAACATCAAAATCAATGATGCCTACTGGTCTTTCGTGCTTGAAAATGATGTTGTATATGGCAAAATCATTATGACATAGTATCTCAAATGGTTTAGGAGTGTTATCTATTGCTTTCCAGCTATCATCAAATGAAAAATCACTCACTGAATCATGATAAAGACGGAGCATTTTTCCTATTTCTATTAAAACATCGTCAGACCACATATATTTCTTCAAGGGATAATTACCAGCTTCACCTTCAATAAATGACAAGACCTCTCTCCCTTTTTCATCAATGCCTAAAAATTTTGGTGCATAACTAAAACCTTTGTTCTCTAAATGCTTTAATAGCTTATGAAATTTATGACTATCTGATTTTAATTCTCGTCGTACAGTATCTCCCGAGCGATAAACGTTAGAGACATTCCCTCCTGTTAGCACTTCTTCGTCCTCAAAGCTTGACATATAAACATTCCTCCTGAATATATCCTATTTGTCGTCAATAAGTGAAAATGATAAAGCATTCGTCATAAATGAAATATCTCATTTTACTACTGATGATTTAGAAAAGCCCGTACTTTTTCTTTTGTAGCCCATCAACAATCCTTTGGGACTGACTGATAAGTTGTAGAAACTCAGTTATCGTCATGTTACGTTACATTATAATAAAAAAAGAATCTTCATTCGAAGATCCTTTTAACTGCTTGTTTCATACAAAAATCCGCTAAAAAGTGGAAGGCCGCTACTATGTTAAATCACCAAAAGCCTCCATCTGAGTGAATAATTTGTCCGGTAATCCATTCTGATTCTTCACTTGCTAAAAAGATAACTAATTTTGCGGCATCCCGGGGCTCACCAAGTCGCCCCATCGGGAACTTTGGCAGTAACTCTTCCTTTAACTCACTGCTCATCCAGCCAGTGTTAGTTGGTCCAGGATCTACAGCATTAACAGTAATTTTAAGAGGTGCTAATTCAATAGCAACTGATTTAGTAAACGTAGAAACAGCCCCTTTCGTTGCAACATAAGCCAAATTCCCAGGCTCAGGTGACTTATCTTGACCTGAAACCATATTAATAATTCGACCGCCATGCTTACCTTCTATTAGACGTGCAAACTCAACAGTCAAAAGACACGTACCTCTAACATTCACGTTATAATGAGCATTAAGAATATGAGCATCTATAGAACGAAAATCTACGTCCACAGAATGTGTTGCGTTATTTACAAGGATTGATGGAGAACCTAGTTTGTTTTGAACTTCATCAAGCAGCTTTCTTGGTGCATCGGGTTGCGATAAATCCAATTCCATTGATTCACATCGCACTCCCAGACTGCGAATCTCTTCCATAAGATGTTTCGACCATTTAAAATCATCTTCATTGCAATAATCCATTAAACGATCATACTTTGACCAATGAGTGAAAAAAATATCTGCGCCTTCTCTAGCTAATTCCCTGCATATTTCAGTACCAATACCTTTTGCCCGACTAGCACCAGTAACAACCGCAATTTTATTTATTAACCGCTTCATAAAGCATCTCCTCATGAGAACGTTGAATTCATATGCTCACCAATAGCACACGAATTCAGCAATCCTGTATATGTATATTAATCTATCAAGTTGTAATAAATGAAAAAATGTAATTAAAGTTTAAAAGGTATTTTCTCCATATTAATCATTCATTCTTATTTCACCTCACATAAGTATTTTTCCATACATGCATTCAACTCTCCTGCCTTATCAACATGTTACAGACAGTAAAAGCTGTATCCCCCCTAGTCTCCAACAAGTTTAGGCTCTTTTCTTAGTTACATTTTCAAGAACGTTATATTTTACTTTTTAGTAAAAAGGTAAAGAGATAGACAGAATAATGGATTTCCTAAATAAAATTTCAAAAGGAAATATCCTTATTTTAGAGAACTTAATAAAGGGCTGTTTTTCATTTCTCTAACATTTAAAAGGAGGTACACGAATGAATGAACAGATACTGAAAATTAACAACGTGGAAATTTGTACAGAAAGTTTTGGAAACCCTAACAACCCGGCTGTACTGCTAATAATGGGAGCAATGTCTTCGTTAGATTGGTGGGATGAAGACTTCTGTCTTCGTCTTGCCGAACGGGAGAGATTTGTTATTCGTTACGACCATCGTGATTTAGGGCGATCTACCACTTATCCACCCGGTACTTCTAACTATACAATAACGGATATGGCTGATGACGCAATTGGTGTTTTAGACGCTTACTCTATAGAAAAAGCTCATATTGTTGGAATGTCTTTGGGCGGAATGATAGGTCAGATTCTTGCTCTTAGATATCCGGATCGCATAGACTCCCTTACTTTAATTGCTTCAAGCGTATTTGGAACGGAGGCGGAAAAATTGCCCCCAATGGATCAGCAGATACTTGATTACCACACAAAGAGCACTTCCATAGACTGGTCAAATCAAGAGGAAACCGTTCCCTACCTTGCAGGTGGATGGGAAATTTTAAGTGGGACAAAACCTTATGAAGAGGAAAGAATGTATAAGCTAGCAGAAAGAGAAGCTGCCCGTGCTAAACAGCTGCCGAGTAGATTTAATCATGCTTTGCTTCAAGGAGGCGGACAATATTATGACAGGCTGAGTGAAATTAACATACCTACGCTGATCATTCATGGAACAAAAGACCCCGCACTGCCGTATGAACATGGGCTTGCTCTTGCAAAAGCTATTTCCCATGCTAAATTAATAGCTCTTGAAGGTACAGGACATGAAGTTCATAGCGAGGACTGGGAACAAATTATCCAATCAATTGTAGGGATTAGCTCCTAAAAATAAACTGGATAATGCTATTTATTTAACGATACTAATACCTAATGCTGGAGGGTACAGTTTTAAAATAGATGATCAGAAATTCTCAGTATCTAGGCAAGAAATGAAACAATTCATTTCCAAAAACATTCAAACTTTACCTGATAGCAATAAGTTATTTGATAAAGAAAAAGCACAGCAATTTATAGATTATAATAAAGAAAAGATAAATAAAACAGCTAAATCGGCAGCTATTCGACAACAATTCTTTAAGAATGTTCCTATCATAAAAAAATAATAACAAATAAAGAGCCTTATGTAAGGCTCTTTATTTGTTTTCTATTTGCCTTTGTGCTTGGCTTTTGCCTTTTGTTTTTTTATAAAATACTTTTGTTCCTTCAGCTCTTCACGATATTGTTTAGCTTTCTTTTTTCTACTTTTTTTCTTTTCTTCGTACTCCTTCTTCACGGCTTCTTGAGCTTTAGTCGAAATACCAACATTATTTATCTCTTTTGCTACTTGGCGCTGTAAGCGTTTTGGATTTACCTTTTTATTAGATTTTATTTTTACATCAAGACCTGCATGAACTGATTGATTGATCACCTCTAGCAATCTGTAATTAATAAAGTCTAATATCTCTGTATCTTTTGGTTCTGCTCCAAATACATAACGAAATGCTTTTAACTTACCGCCTTCTACAACTTCAATAATTCCTATCCAAAACTGACCATCATGGTAAATCGTTAGTGACATAACGATTCCCTCCTCTAAACATACTATGAAATGATGGACATCCCGAGGAGGGGAAGGTCACTGACATTAATATATTAATGCATCCGGACTACCAACCGAATTGTGTTTTTACATCTCATATACAAATTTTAACATAAAGCTATTTAATATCACTACCTTCTTTTATTTGTCGCCAAAATTCATTGCAAAAAATAAAAAGCCCGCCATAATAAATATTGGAATTACTACAAAAGAGATTAAACTAAAATATTTCATTAGCCCTTTTTCTTGTTTTCCAAAAGCTATTATTCCAAATGAGAATCCTATTAAGTAAACAGTAATACATACAAAATTTTGGATCTATGTATGGGTGTGAAATATTGTCCAACACCAACAACCATTCCAAGCAACGATAACCACAGTGAATATTGACTAAAACGTTTTTCCAATTTGGTCCTCACTGAACTAGGTACATGTTTATATGGCCCATTTAGTTATCAGTTACTATAATGTACTTAATCATCGGTAGAAAAAGAGCTTGGATGAATCACTCCAAACTCTTTTTTCTATAAAGAAAGAAACCTATTACCGCTCCGACTACAGCTATAACTACACTAAAAGGAATTAAATGAATAATAAAATCACTAAGGTTTAAATAAGTTGTTTCTGTTGCACCATCACCGACTGATTCAACTTCTTTATATGGGATTACAAAGAAACCCATTGATCCTCCTAAAATAAGGCCATAGAAAAAACCTTTTTCTATAAATTTCAACAAGAAACTCTTCTCCTTTCAAAAATGCTCATTTAATGAGTTATAGCATTCCCTATAGCTATTAAAAGGCATTTATTTATCTTCCATAAAAATTATTTAATTATGAATTTTATTACATATAAGATATATATTAACAAATGTACAGATTAAAAGGGAGACTAACGTATAGTCTCCCTTTCTATAAAAGTTTAATAACTTTTAAAAATGCTATTTACTTAAACAGTCTTTCAAATTAAATAAAAGATCCAGAAAGTCACGAAGCAAGGAAGCTTTTCACAGCAGTTAAAAAAGCGGATAAGTTTCCTACATGCACCTCATGTCCAGCCCCTTCTATCGTTACTAATTTACAATTTGGAATGCGCTTAGAAACTTCCTGCAATTTATCTTGAGGAATATGGCTGGATCCTCCTCCTATGATGAGAGTAGGTGCAATTATCTCTGTAAGACTTCCCCACCATTTAGGATTGGGGTTGTTTAACTGTTGAAGAATTGAAGGTACAACCTCCCAGTCAAACGGTAAAGAACCAGGCGGTTTGGCAGGAGTTTCAAACTTTTCTCCTGTAAAAGGTGGAGGAGTGTCTTCAACAATCAATTGATCTACCCTTTCTGGAAATGTTTCAGAAAAAAGATAGGACACCGTACCACCCATAGAATGCCCAATCAACGTAAAGCTCTCCAAATTCATCGCATTTACAAACTGAAGTAAGTCATCGCACATAAGTTCAAACGTATAGGTGCCGGTTCTCTCACTTCCACCGTGTCCTCGCTGATCTAAAGCTAAAAACCAATATTCCTTCCCTAATACATCTGCTACTTCATCCCAAGACTCTGCACTCATTCCCAAAGCGTGAAGTGCAATAATGGCGGGTGCCGAAGCTTCACCCGCCTCTCGATATTGAAATGTTAAACCATTTAGTTCGATTTGATTTACTCTCATTTCCAAATCAGATCAACTCCTAACTCAGATTTCACCAATTAAAATCTAGTTTATTAAGGTTCATCTATATATTAGTGAAGGAATGAAGATTTCCTTCACCTCTTATCTTATTGGGAAAGATATTAGATTATTTTATGGATCCTGTTTAATTCTTTAGTCAGCATAATGCACCTAGAGTTTTTTACTTTCGATACCTATATAATTTAAACCAAAAGTACTGCAAGCCAATTGAATAAAAGATTGTAAAGGAAGAGACATAAATTTATCTTTATGCCAAAACATTTGTGTATAAAGAGGCGTATCAACTTTAGTACAAGCCAATTCTTTTAATATGCCTTTCTCAAGCTCTCCTTTTACTACTACTTCGGGCAATATGGCAATACCTAAATCTAGCATGACGCATTGCTTAATAGCTTCCACGCTTGCAAATTCAAATTTAGTTGATGTACAAATACCCGCCTCGCGAAACAAGTTTTCCAATACTACCCGGTATGAACACCCCGACTCAGTATACAAAAGAGTCTCATTTTCAAGCTCTTCTAAGTAGATATCCGCTTTATCAGCTAAAGGATGCTGAGGAGAAGCAATAATTTTTAAGTCTTCTGCAACAAGACATTGTGTATGTAGATTTGCATCATGATGCTGAATAGGCTCCATTGTAAAGGCGATATCAAGAGTGCCGTCTAGTAGCTGCGCTCTTGTTTGTGCTTGAGAGTAAATGGGCTTAAAAATCATTTTAACCTTTGGAAATTGATCCTTAAACTCTTTTAATATTGGAGGTAACCTATACGTGCACTGGCTTTCAGAAGATCCAATAATAAGTGTACCCGCAGGCTCCTCCACTCCACTTACAGCGTTTTTTGCTTCCTTAGTCAATTGAATCATTTTATCAGCGTATCTTTTAAATTCTCTACCTGCCTCTGTTAAAACCAAGCGCTTCCCTAAACGTTCAAATAAAGGCGTTTCAAGTTCATTCTCAAGAGCTTTTATTTGAGCGGTAACGCTTGATTGAGCAAAGTTCAAAATTTTAGCTGTATATGTAAAATTTAAATTTTCTGCAGCTGTTTTAAATGTAATTAGTTGTTTTATTTCGATTGTCCTCACCTCTGTGTAATCGGATATTACGATTGATTCAATCGTAATGTTCATCTGTAACGATTGTTAATTTCATTATAAAATATGGTAAATCAAACCACAACATACTAAATATAAAGAGATAAGGGGAAATCATAATGACTACAAGAAAAGAGAATAAAAAGGAATCAATCAGTTTAACACAAAAAGATACAAGTGAAAAAAACTTCAAATACTATTGGAATGAAATTATTCGAGCGCTTATCATAACTAAATAAGTAAGGCTAATCAATTTTATTTTTGGTTAAAAAGGCTATATAAAATAAATCCACCTACAAGCGCTTAAATATAAAAACAATAGTCCGCTAACTCTGTATATCGTCAGAGTTAGCGAGCTATTAGCCTATTTAAATTTAAAATCATGTTTATTGACTTGAATCTAATCTGAATTTGGCAATATCCTTTCCATCTTGGGAGATAATGAGTGTACCCTTTAACGCATTAGCTTGTAACTTTTTTAGTTTTTCTTCAGTTGGCAAAAGAGGTAATTCATTATTTTTTTGTTTTGCTCCTAAGGTATAATTAAGAGTAAATTTACTGGTTCCTTTAGATGGGATCTCTCCTATACTCATACCAAACCCTAACTTACTGTTATCCATATCATAAATATTTGAACCAATTGCTTCTTTTACAGCTGATACTAACTCCTTATCTGGTTCTATGCGAAGTTTTGTTTTATCAAGATCAGAGAGAGCCATAATATTATTGGACGTGTTTTCAATCGTGAATGTATAGTATAACTCGGTTGGAACGATACGTTTACTTTTATTCTTTTTATCAGGTACTATCATCTCCCCAACGATTTTTTTATCATCTGTTAGCCTTACCTCTGTTTTTTGTAATTTTAAGTGCTCGACATTGTTTACATACTCTGTATTTGAACAAGCAGAAATTATAAATACTAGAAAAGCAATAAATAAACTAAGAGAGAACTTTTTCATAACGCAGCCCCTTCTTTATTCCAACTATATTTCAAGAGAAAAATAATACATCCTCTTTAATTAACATAATGGATTTTGTAGACACTTTAGCGTCTTTATTGACGAGAATATAAAAACCACATAGGCATCTCTGTATTTTCAATTAGCAGAACTTGTTTATGCTTATCATCACCTTTAATCGCATAAATAAAGTCACCATTTTGTGTTTTACCGAAGGCTCTAAAATATTTCTTAGAATTATATTTTGTTTGATCAACCATCTCCGTACATTCATAATTTCCATACGTATCGCTTGAAAGCTTTGTGTTAAACATATTATCGTCTTTTCACATCATGACTCCTTTCAATTTAAGCTGCATCCTTCTTTTTTAATTCCCAGATAAGAGCAATGGTGGAAATAGCTCCACCTACCGCAAAGAGATAAGAAGAAAACGGTATTGTTTCATGTATGAATAAACCTCTTACTCCATAAAAACACAGGATAATAGTGCTGATTAAACCAATCATAAGCCGAATATTTTTATTAATCTTTTTCTCCCCCTTAGGATTTTCCCTGCACCTGATCCTTTATCATAAGTCCAAATATAGAGAAGAAGTTTAATGCAATCAGCAATCCATAATAAAAGCCAAGCCCTTCAAAAAACAAAGAGAGAATAGAAAATATTATAGATTCAAAGCCAAATAACATAATAATAAGGCCAATTCCTTTAGCGAGCTGTTTTTCATCCTTAGGTGTAAATATCTTTCCATACCCAGCAATGAAATTAGTATTACCTTTTTTCCATACACGTTTCCCAATATAAATAATGAAGCAGCTTACTAAACATATAAATAATACGTGCAACATCAGATATTACCCCTTCTTTACACACTCTAATTTAACATATATAGTATATTTTACCATAAATAATTTACAAATATTATGTATTAAAGGTGGACTCATAAAATATAACACTATAAAATATATACATACTAATTATGGATATCTTAATTAAACAAGAACTCACTGAAGAATATAATAAAACTGAAGAAGTTGTGAAAAGCGCTTTTTTAAATGAAGAATACAGCGATAAGAAAGAACATTTTGACGTGCCTGAAGAATTCTTTATGGCCTTAGAGTTAACAGAGGATTATTAAAAAATATGCAAGGTGTTGTGCATTACTCAAAAGCTTTTTCAAAGTAAGTACTAACTGATTAATTAGGTTTTACGTAAAGGCTGCCTGGAAAATAATTTTATAGTATTTTCTGTGGACAGCCTCTTTTTTATTTACCTGATATTATTAAAGCGGTGGGTTTTCCACACCTAAATGAACCCAATCTTCTTTTGGAGGTCCATAAACTCCAGCAGGTTTTAGGCCTGCTTGACGCATAAGAACTGTAATTTGACCTCGGTGATGAACAATATGCTTGATTAGTCCCATTAAGATTGCCGCATTTGATTGCTTTCTACCAAACGCTTCTTGCGTATGTTCTAAAGATTCATCTGTCCATTGCTGTTCAATAATTTTAGCAGCGTGAGAACTTACATTTTTGAAGGTTATAGCGATTTCCTGGGCAGAAGATGGAACGCTTGCTGTACTTTCTATCCTGTCTATACTTAATCCAAACTCAGTTAGGTAATCTGGAATATTTGTTGTAAAATGCCAAGCGATTCTTCCTAACGTACGTCCTTCAGGGTAAACTTGTTGTTTCAACGAATCATCTGTCAAGCTATCCAAAACTTTTTGAGTTAGCGTGGCTTCGCTGTTCCATTCTTTGATAAAATCTGAAATGGTGTTATACATGTAAAAAACCTCCTAATATAAATCTAATCTAAATTAACACTTAAATAATATCATAGAAAAAACCAGTTGGCTTATTTACTAAAGAAAGGAGATTCTATGTTATTTAAAGCTACTGCTCAAAAAACTATTGTTTTTCCTTTATTACTTTTAAATAATTTATTACTCATTCAAGCAGTTCAATATAAAGCACTTGATTTTTTACTTCTTTTTGCTATCCTTTGTTCGTTTCTTTCCCTTTTCCTCAGATATGAATTTCAGATAGACAAAGATACTTTAACCTATAGAACATATATATTATGGTTTAAAGTATATGCAAAAACAGTTAAACCAACGGACATTAAAAAAATTGTATTTAAACGGTTAAGTTGGAAAACAAAATTAGCAGTAGTAAAAGTAGAAAACGGGTGGAATATGCGAATAGCATTATTTAATCCACCAAATGTTTTTAAGGAATTAGAAAGATTTGCACATGAATATGATGTAGATATTCAAAAAACATCAGATTATAAAATTCTAGAGAAAACGTCCTGAATTTCACCGCGTTTAGAATACATTAACTTTACGTATGGGTGCATAATCAGCATCTATTCATTTCTAATTAAGACGCTTTTGGACCTCTTTACTCCTACAAAAAATTAGTAAAGAGGTCCTTCTATTCTTAACCTACTATAAGCACCTCTAAGTTTAAACACTTTGTCCTCCCTCCTCACATCAACCTCAAGCCCTACATAAAAATAGGCTTCAAGACCATTCTGTTTAACATTATTTGGATATACAATTCGTATATAACGCTTTTTAAGAGGTGATGATTCTGTATATATCAAAAAAGGTTGGCATTTTAAGCTGGTTTGCTACTTGCTTGTATTTTTTAGTTGAACCTTTCTTTATTTTGACTTCAACTGCTCCCTACAGTGTTTTAAATCACGCAATGAGTGATCTTGGCGTAACTTCTTGTGGAACCTACACCTATTCAATTGCACCTCATGAAATTTGCTCTCCTGACCATTTCTGGATGAACGTATTGTTTATTATAAACGGATTAACACTTTCAATTGGTGTTCTGTACATTTCACAAAACCTAAAGAAAACAAAAATAACCCAACTAGCAACAGCTTTTATTCTTATATTAGCTTTAGGTAACATTGTTTCAGGCTTTATACCGGCTGATATAAATTTATTTTGGCATTCAATATTCGCTCAACTTGGCATGATCACTGTTTTAGCTGGTCTTTGGATATATGCATCCTCTTTAACCAGCGGCAAGTATTGGACTTATGGCTGTTTAGTCTCCTTAATAGTCATCCTCATACTCATCATGCTTGTATTTTTTGTTCCTATGCCTACCGGTCTGCTGCAAAGATTATTCTATTTAGTAATCTTTATATGGGGCACCGTGCTTTCCTTTATGTTAAACAAGTAATCCATTATCATTCCGTTTCATATGAGCTTACAAGATTACGTTCAACTACTCGTAGTTTTAAATAGCAAAAAGTCCATAGAGGCATCCCCTATGGACTTTTTATACGATTTTGTTAGATAAATTCTCTTAATAATTCTTTAGATTTCTTTCCGCTAAAACCAAAATAATTGCCAATAAGCTTGACGTATTCTGTGTAGGTAACTTTTCTATTTAAAGCAGTTTCCCACCACCTCTGTGGATTATAATAGCGACTTCCACTAGAACAATAGGTTAATTGTATTTGGGTATCCTTAAATTCTTTATTAAAGTTTTTTTCTGCCCTTTTCATATGATAGTTGGAAGAAACAACGATAGCGGATTGAAAATGATAGTTCATCATTAGCCTTTTTGTGAATTTAGCGTTTTCCGTAGTACTTGTAGCGTGATTTTCTAATATAATTGAATCCTCAGGTATCCCTGATTCCTTGGCTTGATGATAAAAATTATTCTCTTGACCATTCGAAAGGATTAAATGAGCCGCATAGCCTTTTTTATATAATTCAATTCCTTTCTCCAGTCGATCATTATCACCACTTAACACAATAATCACATCAGATTTTACCGGTTTTTCGTTTACCACAAGCTCTTTCCCGGCAAACAGAAAAAAAATAATCCCTAATCCCAGCATAAATATACTAATTTTTATCCTTTTACCTTTAATTTTTTGCATATAGACCCTCATTTAAAAAGTTCACTTCATATCGTATCATAAAGCTCAATATTCATAAAAATAAAAAGGTAATCTCCAAAAAAATTTTAATTCTTAACCTTGATCTTAGCCTTCTCGTTCTTGGTAACTAGTGCTTTGTAGTTTATTAGAAGACAGATTTACTTCCTAAATAACGAGGTGCCCAGTAAGAATTGCTTAACGATGCAATAGTTACACCAGTTGAACTTCCAGCATGAATAAACTGCCCGTTTCCAATATAAATTCCAGCATGTGAAGGACCTCCAGTAGTATCAAAGAACACAATATCTCCTACATTTGGAGTAGATGTATTTTTTCCTGACTGATACAAGGTAGCTACTGTTCGCGGTACAGTTACTCCACCTCCATTTTTAAATACATAATAAATGAAACCACTGCAATCGAAACCACTCGGAGACGTTCCTCCCCAAACATATGGTACGCCTATGAATTTTTTGGAATAAGCAACAATATCACTAGCTGTCGCTTGCGTTGAACTATTGACAGTTGAAGAACCAGTGGAGCTGCTAGATGCGTTATTTAAGGCATTTAAAGTAGCCGGACCTACTATTCCATCCACGGCTAAGCCATGATCCCGTTGGAAATTCATAACCGCAGTTTGAGTAACTGTACCAAAATATCCTGTTGGTGTGGCGTTAAAGTAACCTTTGTCCTTTAACAGTTGCTGTACTTTTTCAACTTCATTACTAGTCATTCCATATTTTAAAAGTGTACCGTTTGTAACCGTACTTGTTGAATTACCTATTAACGCTTGATATGTATTAGATCCTACAATTCCATCAGCGGTTAAACTATGAGAACGCTGAAAGCTTAAAACTGAATCTTTTGTAATTGAACCAAAATAGCCAGTCGAAGTAGCTGAAAATATCCCCTTCTGTCTTAAAACATCCTGTAATTCTTTTACGTCTGGATCTGTCATACCTTCTTTTAATAGCTTGTCTCCTAAAGCTGCCTGGCTTATTGTTGGTAAAACAATCAATGACGAGCATAGAGCTAATGAAGAAATTATCTTTTTCACTAAGTATATCCCCCGATGTTATATTTTTCTTGTTCTTGACTATAAAATTTTAGCAGGGAGAAAGAGAAAAGAAACAACCTATTTATGAATTTTTTGTGACATTTTCAAAAATCACTTGATTTATTAGGAGGTAATTATTTGTTTTGTCATATAAAGTATAAATATACTTATAATGGTTAAACCTGTTGTTCTTGAATCTCATTTTTCTTTTTAATTATGTGACGCTAAATCTTGAATACAATAAAACACCTTTCTGTAATGGTGGACACCAAAAGGAAAGATAGGATGCCAGCGCGAAGAGATAGGAGGAATAATGTGAGCAAATTAGTATTTTTGAAGCGCCGGTTTAAATACTTACTTATTAAACTATTAAGATTAAAAGATCATTCACATAAAGTTGCGCTAGGTTTTAGTCTAGGTTCTGTTGTGAACTTTGTTCCTACCTTTGGATTGGGCCTTATAATATCCGTAGGTTTAGCTAAATTATGTAAAGGAAACAGCATAGCAGGTCTCATTGGTGGAATGTTTTTTATGTGGGCCTTTCCGTTGATGTTTTACTTGAATACAGTAGTGGGAGGATATATATTTCCAATCGACCTTGATCAAACTTTATTTCAAAGTGCAGATGAAAATTTGGACAATCGACTAGAACTAGGAGCGAAAGTAGGAAAGAATTTTTTAACGGGAATGTTGCTTAATAGCTTTTTGTTTGGAAGTATACTCTATATTGTTAGTTACTATATTATAAATCAGTACAGAGGCTTCCTCTTACACTACATCTATAAGAAATGGATAGTAAAAAAACACACTAAAAAAACGGATAATTAGCTCAATTTCAACATTTATTTTTAATTGTAAAGCGATATAGCTGAACATTTTTTAAAAAGGCATAGAGATAAATTAGCCCATAATTGATACCTATGGTTATCAATTATGGGCTATACGATCTTTGTTTCTGTTTTAAGATAAATATGGAGGAAATAAAGGACTGCTCTCATTCCTTTGTTGAAGATAATACAGTTTGTTTCACCCATTTTTTTCGATTTCTTTGGTCAATTATCCATTGATATAAACTTTGTATACCTAGTATCAGAGAAATTATGACACCGCTAGCTGCCAGGATTAATGCAAAATATTCTACAGGATTGTACGCAAGTATATTTCTCCATGTGATTTTTCCGATAAAATCATTTACTACAAGCCCCATTCCAAGCATTTGACCTACTACGGAATAAAGAGTCAAAATCAGCAATAACAGGCTGTCTTTTTTCGCGTTAACGTTTTCCTGGTATCTAAATAAACTCTCTAGAGATTGTTTAGCTTCCTTATATAACAACTCAATATTGAAATTTTTCCTAAGAAGATAGAAAATATCACGGCTTCGGGACTGAGATACTATTTCAAGCGAAAAATAATTGGCGGTAAACGAATTAATGGAATAAATTAATTTTTCCATTTCTTTCACGTCTTTTTCAATATTTAGCTCTGTATAGGTATTAGCTAATTTTAATAAAACGATCTTGTGAAAAAGATTTAATACAAGCCCGTAGTAAAATTCTCCATAAAACTGATTAGCTAGATCAGGAGTTGTACGTTCATCTTGAATCGTTATACAAGTAAAAATATGTTCTTCTATCAGAAAATAAGTGCTAGGAGCCCAGCGCTGATAAGCATGTTTTTGTAAATAATCTTGAATGTAAGGAAGGTTATTAGCATGAACATATGGCTTCCCCTCTACAGTTAAGCCGCAAAGACTTCCCATTCGATAAACATCAACTACATCGATTTTTTCATTTTTCTCTAATGCCACTAAAGATTGGACATACATTCTTTCATCTTCAAAAAAAGAAAAGGTTTCAAAATAAGAATTTTCCTTTGAATCACCTTCAAAAAAGCGGGAGAGCCCCTCAAAGAGGTTGTTAAATACAAATTCCCCTGCTCCCTTGTATATCTTGCCATCGCATTCAATTTTTGTACTGCTATCTTTTCGTGTTCGTGGTTCTAATACGCGAAAGCGATCTGCGAATTCTAAAGAATGAGACAATGACATAGACGTAAAGGGTTTCAACTCAGTTCGAATGGTTAAAAACCCAAGTTCATAAGGACATGTAGTTAAATCAACAGAGTGTATTTGAAAAGGAATGCACTCTGTATCTGTAATTAACTTACCTCTTATATTTAAAGGTTTTGAATATCTATGAAGGCCTTTTTCTTTTTCTGAATGTGGAAAGAGTATCTTATTAGTGAAAGACAAATAATACGCCTCCATATCACGATGTGAGACTTTAAAATCGCCGTAATATGCACATTCGTCTTCTAGTTGATTTAACTGAAATAGCTTAAATCCGCTCTTTTTTAAAAAAGAGGAGATAGTAGATTCTGTTCCTTGCTTTAAGGAAAAAGGGAAAAAAATTGAAAGAGAGCTCTGTCTATCTTTTTTTCTTGGATATCAATTTACTGCATTTGCTCTAATGTACTCCTTTCAATTATATATATCATTTACCATTTTGTATCATAACGATCGATAGTAAACCTAATATATTTTTTCTTGATAAGAGTTCATTCAATTTAATAATTTAAAAACAGTAAAACAGCTCCACGTAAAAATAAGTAGCCATACTATGATAATAATTGAACCCGCAACCCAATTTTTAGGTCGTTCATTTTGAATGAGCTCTTCTGCTTTTATTGCGCAGTCCTCTATAATACTTGTAGGTAGCATCTTCAAAGCAAGCATAATTCCTAAAGGAACAATGATTATATCGTCAATATAGCCTAAAACCGGTATAAAATCAGGAATTAAATCGATTGGACTGAAGGCATATGCAACAACACAAGCAGTAAATACTTTGGTATACCAAGATACTCGTTCATCTTTATAAGCTAAGTATAAGATAAATAGCTGCTTTTTTAACTTTTTAGCCCACAGCTTTAATTGATTAAGCATGTTTCCTATTCTCCTTTGCTATATATCTGGACGGTTTGATGTAATATAAAATTACTTTTATTCTCTTTGATACCTGCATATTTCTCTTATTAATAAATTTAGAACTATAAAAATAACTGATTAATGCAATCATCTTGATTTACAGCTAGTTTGGGAACAGCTTGAATAGGAACCCAATAATACGAAAAGATTAGTCCTGCATCTTCACCTTCAGAATTAACCTCATGTTCCCAGTGTTCCGGAACTTCTTCGCTAACTGCTAAATGAAAAACATGTCGTTCATGATACTGACTTTTACCTTCATGATGATAAACATATGTTGTCAATTTTGTTACTGATAAAAACTCCATTAATCCAGATTCTTCTTTGACCTCCCTATATAAAGCTTCTTCAATTGTTTCTCCCTGTTCTACAGTACCTGCTGGAACTTGAACTCCTGCTTCTCGATAATCTTTGTGTTTGTAAACTAATAACTCTGTATGATGACCATTAAATCTAGTTATGTAAGCCATAACTTTTGTTATAATCGTTTTATCCTGCATATTCGCTTCCTCCTATATATAGATACTAACCGTACAGATTTCTTCATCAGCAAACAAACTTCTTTAACTCCCAAGAATAAATCAGGCATATTTTATTATATCTATTTTAATTGCAAAAATAATTAGTCTCAGTGTTGTCATAATAAGCTGCTTTTACGGAAGGTTAACTGGTATGAGAATTGGAATGGTTAGTTTCGCTATTCTGATAGGATATATAATCATCATATCAGTAAGTGAAATAATAGGAAGAGGCAAGAATCAAATTGATTCTTGCCTTTTCTGTCTTTATTTTCTTTCAAGAGAAGATTCTGATACATTTTCGTATTCTGTAATTTTACAGATGCGATTTTCATGACGGCCCCCGACAAATTGGGTTGTTAACCAAGTCTTCGTAATTTCGCGAGCTAAACCTGGTCCAATTACTCGTTCCCCCATAGCTAAAATGTTCGTATCGTTATGTTCACGCGTCATTTTAGCTGAAAAAACGTCATGAACGAGTGCGCAACGAATTCCTTTTACTTTGTTAGCGGCAATACTCATGCCAATTCCCGTACCGCAGATTAAAATTCCAAAATCGGCTTCTCCATTTGCTACTCTTTTGGCAACTGGAATCGCATAGTCCGGATAATCGACTGAACTGCTGCATTCACAGCCTAGATCTTCATAGATTATGGACATTTCACCTAGCAGATTTATAATCTCTTTACGAATGTTTATTCCGCCATGATCTGAAGCAATTATGACTTTCATAAGATTACTCTCCTCGTTCAGCTATAGTCTTAATTAAAATTCTAATGATTTTTGGAGTCTCTTTTTACCGATACGTTATTTCCTAGAACAATCCTCAGAACACTTCCCGTACCATGTTTTAACCCCTTCAGAGTTGTCTACATTCTCAATAACTTTCCCACATACTTGACAAACGATAGTTCCCTGTTTTACATTAACCTGCTTATTCATGTCTATTTCCTCCTTTTTATTAGAAAAATTCGTTTGTATTCAAATACATTTCTTTAGAGACAAATTCGTTTTATCTCTATTTTGATAAATCATTGTATGTTAGAAAAGATATCCTTAAGCTAGAATGGTATCCAGTAAGCTGTATTTATCATCATTACTAGATAATTTCGAATGAACTTTTTCAATATCTACATTAATCAAGTCATTTTCTTTAATTCCTACGGCTCTACCAGAATACCCTTTTAGTAATAATTCTACTGCTGTAATCCCCATTTTACTTGCTAATATACGATCAAATGCGGATGGCTGCCCTCCTCTTTGAATGAAACCTAATATACTTGTCCTTACGCTAACATCTAATCGATCCTCAACATATTTTTGTAGGTCTTGAATATCGTACATTTTTTCAGTAATTAGGATTAGGTTATCTTTTTTGCCACTTTTAATTTTCTCGTTCAGTTTGGAAGATATCTCTTCAAAACTTAATTTTCTTTCCGGTGTCGAGATAATTTCTCCTGCGCCTGCTAAAGCAGAGTACAGGGCTAAATCGCCGCAATATCTTCCCATTACTTCCACAATCGTCGTCTTTTCATGAGATAAATCTGTATCCTTAATTTTACCGAGGCACTCTAATATCGTATTTAAAGTAGTATCAAATCCAAGTGAATAATCTGTGTAAGATAAATCATTATCAATCGTTGCCGGTATACCAATGACATTTACACCTAATTCGTGTAATTTCTGTGTCCCTTTAAAAGAGCCTTCACCGCCGATTACTACTAAATGATTAATTCCATAATCCTTTAATATACTTAAGGCTTTTATTCTGCCCGACTCTTTCATAAATTCTGCGCAACGGGAGGTTTTTAAAAATGTCCCTCCTTTATCCGCAATGTAGTCTACATCCGTAGAGGTTAATCTATGAAGTTTACCTTCTATTAAACCTTGGTAACCACCCTCGATTCCCATTACCTCTATGTTATGATAATCAGCTGTTTTTACTACTGCTCTAATAGCAGCATTCATTCCTGGAGCGTCTCCGCCACTTGTTAAAACTCCTAGCTTCATCATTGCCATACACCCCTGTTATTCTTATCCATGTAAGAAAGTTGGCCGACAGCCTCTAGAAACTAATTGTCGGCCCCTCCTAGTAGTACAAATTTCTTTCAAACAAGAATCAACTAGTTTTTTCTAATCGATCGACTGTATTTTTTTTAATAGCTCTTCCTGATTGTTTTAATAAAAAAGCTACGATAAAGGACGCTACGAACATGCTAATACCTAGAAATGTCATACTAGCATTAAAAGATCCTGTTAGGTCTTTGATGTATCCCACGATATATGGTCCGAAGAAACCGCCTAGATTACCAATACTATTGATAAGAGCGATGGCACCTGCAGCAGCAGCTTCCGTTAAGAAAGACGGTGGAATTGCCCAAAACGGAGAATATGCTCCGAACGCTCCGCAAAGACTGATCGTTAAGAATACAAATGATAAAACAATGTTCGTACTTGCAACGTAGCTACTAATAATCAATGCGACGCCGCTTGTTACTAAACAAGCAACTACGTGAAAGCGTCTTTCATTTTTCTTGTCAGAGTGGTTACTAACCAACATCATGGTTACCATTGCACAAACATACATTAATCCTAAAATCCACCCCATAGCATGTGTACTAAGAGAAGTAGTTTTAGATAACCCTTCTGAAATTGTCGGTAAAAACATGACGATGCCATAATAGCCAACCATCCAGAAAAAGTATCCTAAAGATAGAGTTAATACGTCACGATCTTTTAAGGCCTGAGCAAATGTATAGTGTTTGGCTTCCTGTTTTTCTAACTTCTCTTTTGTTGTAACGTCGATTAACCATTTCTTCTCCTCGTTAGTTAACCATTTTACATCCTCAAGCTTATCGTCAAGATAGAAGAAACATATAATACCTAGGATTAAAGCTGGAATCGCTTCCAAAATGAAAAGCCACTGCCATCCAGCCATGTTTAACCAGTCAATACCTAATAAATAAGTAGAAAGAGGAGACCCTATTGCATTAGCACCAGGGATCGCAATCATAAATCCAGCAATTGCTTTTGCATGATGTTTTGTTTGATAAAAACCACTTAGATAAAAGACCATACAAGGATAAAAGCTAGCTTCAGCAACTCCTAAAAGAAATCTTGCTGTATAAAACTGCCATGGTGTTTGGATAAAAGCCATCAAAATAGCAATTACTGCCCATGTAATCATGATTCTACTAATCCATCTTCTAGCCCCAACCTTCGTCATCATAGCACTGCCAGGTACCTCTAAAAGAAAATAGCCAAGAAAGAAAATCCCTGCCCCTAATCCAAAAACAGCATTAGAAAAACCTAAATCTTCATTCATTTGTAATGCAGCAAACCCAATATTTACTCGATCAAGTATAGATATGGTAAAACATAAAAATAGAAATGGAATGAGCCTTAACGTTACTTTTTTAGTAGTTGAACGTTCTAAGTTAATTGGATCCAAAATAATTCCTCCCTGGGTTACCATCTTTCTCCTCTTCATGTTCTTCGGTCTTTGACCTGAGTATTTGCTCTAGGCTAATTGACAGAAAGAATTAAAAGTTTATATAAAAGATGATTGATCTATTTCTAAGTCTAAGTAAATCTAGTCCCTACTTCTGTAATCCCTTTCATATGGAAATATAAAAAAATGAAAAGCGAAGTATCCCCCTGTATTATTTATCCTTTAAAAAAGTAAGAACTATTAGAAAATATCATACACCAAAACCTTACTAGCGATATGAAAACACTATAAATCTACTTTCTAATTTCTATCCTAATAATCCAAAACATTTGTAATGCACAATAACGGTAAAAAACGCTTACATTTTCGAACCCTTCTGCTAATCTCTTCAAAAAATATCGAGCTGTAAAGAATGTAAAGAATAATGAATTTTAAGATTTACATTACCTCCGTTTTATAGATTTAGCTACTTGTATACTAAGTTACCTTACATAAACAGTGTACTTACATACCTATCAATTGTCAATATAATTATTAGATTAAATATTTTCTGAATTTTATTAAAAACGAAAAGAAATATACAGTTTGTTTGGAAAGAAAACACTGAATCTTGCCCATTTTATGCTGTCTTTTTAACAGCAAAAAGACAGCTACACTTTAGCTGCCTTTTGACTCTATATTTGGTATTAGTTTAATAAAAAATTAGTTGGAATTAAGCTTTCCAATAGCGATCATACAAATTTCGCATGTGAAAATTCATGATTCTCACAGCTTCTTCTTCATTATGTTGTTCAATTGCATTAATAAGTAATTTATGTTCATTAAAATTAACTTCTCGATAGTCAGGTCTAGTGACGGTTCGATCTCTTATAAACTTCCACATTTCCTGCTGTTTCATTGCATTGCTAATAGCTGCCATAATACTAATAAATAAATCATTATGAGAAGCCTTCGCTATGCCGTTATGTAGGGCTTCATCTGTTTCAGGTACATACACCCCTGCGTTCGTTTCTTCCTCCATCTTATCAATTGTTGCGCGCAGGTCCTTAATATCTTCTTCTGTAGCTCTCAAAGCTGCAAAACGTACAATAAGAGGCTCTATGTTCATTCTTGCTTCTACAATGTCTTCAGGGGAGGTAGATTCCGTTAAAAGTGTTGATTGAGAATTTTCAGCTTCTGTTTGAAACTCTTTAACGTATACACCTTCTCCTTGACGAGAATAAATAAAACCGTTCAATTCTAGGGCGCTAAGGGCTTGTCTAACAGGCACTCGGCTTACACCAAATTGTTCACACAACTCCCTTTCAGCAGGGAGCTTATCTCCTACTTGAAACGCTCCAGATTGAATTTCAGAAAGAATTTGATTATAAATTTGAATATATAATTTATTATTGGAAACTGGATTAAAACTAATGGAAATCACTTCTCTCTATAATTATTAACTCATTTTATTCATAATTAAGTAGACATAATTATTATATACTGTTCTATTTTTAGGGGCAACAAGCCTAGCATCTTCTAGCAAAAAAATCCTTATTTATGTAGTCAGTTTCTCATTTTACTAATGATTTTATCAATGAACAGCTATACAGGCATACCATAATGGCATGCCTGTATAACGAACCTGAATATTAATCCATATGTGAGCCACCGTTTATATCAATTTCTTCTCCTGTAATATAAGAAGCTTCTTTTGAAGCTAAAAAGGCAATTGTAGCCGCGATTTCTTTCACTTCACCTGGTCTACCCATAGGAATACTATCAATCACAGACTTTGCATCTTCTTCAGGAAGGGACTTCCAAATTTCTGTATTAACCAATCCAGGAGCTACACAGTTAACCGTAATGCCATCTAAGGCTACCTCGCGCGCTAAGTTCTTTGAAAAACCTAGCACTGCTGCCTTAGATGCCGAATAGTGAGGCCCCCCAAACACGCCTCCACCTCTTTTAGCCGAAACAGAAGACAGGCTTATAATTCGACCGTACTTTTGATCTTTCATTGTTTCTAATACTGCTTGCGTACATAGAAACAACCCAAACATATTGACGTTAAACACTCTCGTAATGTCTTCAAGCGTCATATCTTGAACGGTAACCTTTTGAGAAATCCCTGCATTATTAATTAAAATATCAATTCTACCGAATTCTTCAAGTGTTTTTTTAACCATCGCATCGCAAGAATCTTTACTTGTTACATTTAACTCTATTCCTAAGGCTTTGCCGCCCGCTTCTTTTATTTCATTTACTGTATCCTGAACACCATCAAAATTAATATCTGCTATAACAACAGCCGCTCCTTGCTCTGCAAGTGTCAGGGCGATTGTACGTCCAATCCCTTTTTTGGAACCGCTACCAGTAATAATTGCTACTCTCTCTTTTAAATCAAACATATTATATTTCCCCCATCTTGTTAGCTTCTTCTATTTAATTTAGTTAGTCTTAAATCAGTTCTTTAGCTGTTTTAATAATATTTTCTACAGTAATTCCATTTAACTCTAATAGTTTTTCATAAGGCGCAGATTGTCCAAATTGATCCTGTACACCAATTCTTCGAACTGTACCTTTTCCTTCTTCCGCAACTACTTCACATACGGCACTGCCAAGGCCATTTAGAATATTGTGATCTTCAACCGTAATGATTTTTCCGATATTTAAGCAGTCAACCACTGCTTCTCGATCTAAAGGCTTAATAGTATGCATGTCTAGTAATTTCACAGATATGCCTTGTTTCTCTAATTCTTTAGTTGCCTCTAAAGCGAGTCGTACTGTATCACCGTTGGCAATAATAGCGATGTCACTTCCATCTTTAATTTTCTTGGCTTTTCCAATTGTAAACTCTTCATTTTCATCGTAAATCATTGGAACCGTATCGCGAGTAAAACGAAGATATACAGGTCCGTACACTTTAGCAGCTTGTTCTACTAGTTTTCTAGTAGAATAATAGTCAGCTCCCATAATGACGGTCATATTTGGAACCGATCTTAATACTCCCATATCTTCTATAGCTTGGTGACTTCCGCCATCATTAGCTGGCGTTAAACCGCCGTGTGAACAAGCAATCTTTACATTTAAGTTAGGATAGCAGACTTCTTGTCTAATTTGTTCAAGCATTCTTAACGAACCAAAAACCGCGTAAGTGCTTACAAAAGGAATTTTACCAGTCGTAGCAAGTCCAGCTGCTAACCCAGCTGCATTTTGCTCTGCAATACCAACATTAATATGCTGGTCGGGTAATTGTTTGATAAAGTTTACTGTTTTACACGACTTTGCAATATCTACATCAATGACATAAATATTTTTATTTTCTTTCCCTAATTTTACGATTTCATCTCCAAAGGCTTCTCTCGTAGCTTTTTTTACTGTAAGATCTTTTTCTAGTATGCTCATTACCTTAAACCTCCTGCTACTTCTTCCATTGCTTGATGATATTGTTCTTCATTAGGAGCAACCCCGTGCCAATCAGCCACATCCTCCATGAACGAAACGCCTTTACCTTTTACCGTGTCACAGATGATACATTTTGGTCTTCCATTCTTCGCTACTCTTACTTCATCCAATGTTTCTACAATCTCTTCCATGGAGTGTCCATTAATTCGCTTTGTTTCAAAACCAAACGCATCAAATTTTTTCTCTAAATCTTGCAATGGCATAATTTCATCACAAAATCCATCGATTTGAAGTCTGTTATTATCTACAAATACAACTAAATTATCTAATTGGTACTTAACTGCTGTTTGAGCAGCTTCCCAAATTTGTCCTTCTTGACATTCTCCGTCTCCTACTAAAGAAAAAACTCTATAGTCTTTAAAATCTCGTTTCCCTGCGATTGCCATACCTACGCTACACGAAAGTCCTTGTCCTAGTGAGCCTGTTGAAATATCAATACCTTTGCACTTTTTCATATCTGGATGCCCTTGAAACGGAGAACCGTATTCTCTTAACGTGTATATCGTTTCATAGGGAACGAATCCTCGTAAAGCTAAAGCAGAATATTGAATGGGACAAACGTGACCTTTAGAAAGTACAAATCTATCACGATCTTCCCAGTTAGGGTTGTGCGGATCAACATTCATTTCTTTAAAATAAAGCGCTGCCATAATATCTGCTGCAGAAAGTGAACCTCCTGGATGGCCAGACTGTGCTCCATAAATCATTGTAAGAGCTGTTTTTCTTAATTGAATGGCTTTTTCTTTTAATTCTTCAATACTAATTTCTTTCATTTTAGTCACCTCATTAATTTATGACTTGCTGTTTTCTAAATGATATATTCATTAAAATATAATTTAGTATACTTAGGTAACTTGTATACTAAGTAGCTTTGTGACTTAAGTGTACATCTGAAATGCGAGTTCGTCAATAACAAGATTGAATTATTAGAATTTTTTTATTTAAAACAAGTCATTTTTGAAGGAACAGATGAATTCATCTGCCATTTTGTCTAAGATTTTTAAGCAAAAAAATAAGTACTGCTCCTATTTTAGAAGCAGTACTTATTTTTTATTGATTGATTAGTAACTGGTGTATATAACCAAAAGCTTTATCAAAAAACAACTATGCTTTTGCACTGGAATTATTGCTGCTTATCATGTCTTGGCTATCAGATTTAATGTTTTTAGCTACTAGTATACCTACTATCCCCGATACTCCTAAAATAATAAAGATGTAGTTATAGCTTGTAACGAGAGCAATAAGCGTGGATGAAACAATACTTCCGAAATAACGAAACGTTGAGTAAATGCCAGAGGCTGTACCAGATTGCTCTTTACTTACGGAGTCCAGCGAGGCCACCTGCATGCTTGTTAAACCTATTCCTGTAGAAAAACCTCCAATAATTAAAGCCACTATAAGAAAAAGAATAGATCCAACATTCTCTAAAGATAAAAAAAGAATATTAGAGACGATAATCATAGCAAAAGAAAATCCAATCACTTTTTTAGAACTAAACTTATTGTTTAATAATCCTCCTATCCAGCCGCTTAGAGACATTGAAATCGAAAAAACTGATAAAACAAGCCCTGTTTGCGCTGTAGATAAATGAAATTGAGACTTCATTAACAGAGGCATAATTAACAAAATCACATACATAACAAAATTGCTAAGCATAATAGATAAATTAGCGCTTGTAAAGGTGGGATTTTTAAATAAAGAAAAATCGATAATCGGGTTTTCTGTCGTATTTTCTCTTTTGATAAACAAGATTGTAGATAAAATAAATATTATTCCCATTATTAAAGCCTTAGTAAATTCTATACCGTGTGTCAACAAGATCAATAAAGAAATACTAATTGCTAAATAAATGGAGCCTTGAATATCTAAAGTGCTTGTTTGCTTTTTAACATTAAATTTAGGAATCATAACTATTCCACTGATTAAAGCTAAGAAAAGAAAAGGAACATTCACCCAGAATATAGCTTCCAAGTTGAAGTTTTCAAGCAGTACAGACCCTAGCAATGGTCCAATTGCAGCACCCAAGCCCATTCCCATTCCAAATACACCTAAAATTTTAGGAAGCCTCTCTTTTGGCACCACATATCTAATGATTGCTATAGTGTTTGGAGTAAGTAAAGCTCCTCCTACTGCCTGCAGTGATCGAAAGATAATAAGGGAAATGAGATTAGTTGAAAATATACAGCCTAAAGATGCTATAAGAAAGAACACTACGCCCCATAAATAGATATTTCTGTTTCCATATAGATCTCCTAGCTTTCCAGCGATAGGCTGAGTAACAGCCATTACAATTAAATAAATAGTTACTACCCACGAAATATTTGCAAGTGGTTCATTAAAATGAGCTGATATGGTTGATAGAGCAATCGCAATCATTGTCGAATTTATTGGTACAAGAAATGTCCCAATTAGTAATGAAATAATCAAGATAAGCTCTTTATGTTTACCCAAACATTATTGCCTCCTTTTAATGGAGAGAAATTCCTTTTATAAACGTTTTTATACTGTTTTTTATCATATTTTGATAATCTGCATGTAAGGCTTTGTCTCCAAAATTTAGTTTATACATAAAATATCCCCAATACGTACTTAGGAAAATCTCCGCTTGTGTACAGCAATCTAATTCTTTGATATATCCTTTCTTTTGCATTTCTTCAAAGTATTCTTTTAGTATTTCTTTCGTATCATTAATTTTTTTTAAAATTTCTTCGTGCGCCTGTGAGAAAATTAAAGGGTCCTTTAAAGCAATTGAAATCATGTCTCGGTTATTATCAAAGTCTTTTAGTAACAGGTAACCGAAATTCGTCAAATCTTTTTCAAGCTCCCATTCAATTGATTTATCAAAAATCTCAAGCGAAAAGCTTGTTGTTTTGACAATAGCTTGAATAATGCCTTCTTTATTGCCAAAGTGGCGAAAAACAGTTAATTCATTAACGCCAGCTTGTTCTGCAATTTCTCTAGTGGTAGTACCTTTATAGCCTTTTTCTTTAAGCAGTTCTATTATAGCTTTTGTTATCTTCTTTTTTGTTTCATCTTTTTTCATGTTAATCATCCTTTATGCTTCCTGAATGTAAGTATTTACTTTCCATTAGGCAGTATATAAAGGAAAAAGAGCTGTTGTCAAATGGAAGCGAAGAGAATTATTTATTCATTTAAAAGCGTGACAATTCCATTCGTACCATCGACCATAACCATATCGCCATCCTTTAGCTTATCCGTACTTATTTTCGTACCAACCACTGCAGGAATTTCATATTCACGTGCAATTATTGCCGAATGAGAAAGAATACCTCCAGCGTCAGTAATAACAGCCCCCGCAGTCTGAAATAAAGTAGTCCAAAGTGGAGTGGTGGTCTTACATACTAAAACATCACCTTTTTCCAGCTTGGAAAATTCCTTCGTATTTGAAATGACTTTTACTTTTCCAGTATATGTTCCCGAGGAAGAGGCTAACCCTTTAATAGAATGTTCGCTGTTAGCGTCATTTTCCTCAATAGCTCCCATATATTTCTCAGCTTCTTTCAGCTGAGCTGGTTCAGGGACGCCGAAGTATTTAGGCAAATTAGACATTTTCTCATGTTCTGCGTGTTCTTTTTTACGTTTCTCAATTAATTCTGTCATGTCTACTGGATTTTCTAAAAGAGACTCTAGCTCATCAAGATATAAGAAGAAAATATCTTCTTTCACTAGAAAAACATGATGATGTACTAGTAAATTACCTAGCTTGAGTAGGAATAAACGGGCTTTTGCATCCAACATTGCATCGATATAAAAATGATGGTCATCTCTTATAACGGATGCATCTAATGCCCAATGATAATATTTTTTAAATTCTTCTTTATGTTGGCTATCCTCTATCTGCATCAACAATTCATTATAGTTCTGTTCACGTTTTTTGACCGTCTGTTTGAAATTCTCATCAAAGTTGTAACCGTCCTTAACATATCCTTGAATAATCGATAATGCGTGAAGAGGATTCTCTAGCCAAGTTTCTCCTACAAAATCGTGACTTACAACGCTTCGATATCCATACTGTTTTAGAAAAGCATCTACTTCAGCCATAAAGCTTTTTGCTGCTTTATTTTCCTCTAATTTCTTTAATAAAGTTTCTGTGCATTCTTCTTGAAAGATCTTAGTAAGTTCCGCATCGCCTTTAACTATTAAAGCAAGTCTAGAAAGCTGTTGATCCGTTTCCAACGATTTGTTCATTTTCCCGGTTAATAGCTCATAAACATCATGTCCGGATTTTTTATTTGTAAGGTTTTTATAGTATTCTTCAACTATAGTATTTAAAGACATTTGAGGCATAACAATGTCAAAATGCAAATCATATGCCGTTTTATAAAAATCAGTCAAACTTTGAAGAATCTCTTTTCCTCTCTGAAGGTTTAGATTTTCCCAGGTAGAGCTATCTAATTTGTCATAGTAAGGTAAAAATTGCTCCTTAATAATTTGATTCATTCGTTTTGTTAAGACTGGATAAATACTTTCCATTAATTCTTTATGTTCTTGGCTTCTCTTATCAGAATCTCCTTTAAAAGGCTCCGTTCTTGTGTAGATATGCCCTTTATACACTTTTAAATTAAGTCTATTAAATATAAAGTTTAACTTTTGAAAACTAGAAGCTGTTCCTTCAGAAAATGCCGGAATAATAAATGAAGCGTACAAAGGACTAACAGCATGAGAAAAACTTGTGTCATTTAAAATCCAAAACTCTTCCATATCCTCGAAATTTAAAGATATATCTTTTTGGAAAGGAGTTAATTCTTTGGCCTCTGTTAACGTGGTAATCGCTCTTGCCTGTAATAGATATACTTGATTGTCTTGAATACCAAACTCTATGTCTACGGGATGTTGGTAAAGAGCTTCTACTTCTTTTGTTATTTCGGCCAATTCAATGATTTTCTCGTCTGTTAAACAAAACTTTTGCTGCTCATCTTCCGTTGTTTCGATTTCTTCAACGCCTTCAACAAGTGGAATTATTTTTACTTCCTTTAGCCCTTTTTCTTTCTCTATCTCAAAGGTTTGTTTATTAACCAGGTAAACATCAGGTGTTACTAAGCCCGATACGATTGCTTCTCCTAGTCCATAGCTGGCATTAATCATCATTTCTTTTGTATTATGAGTGACGGGGTTTTGACTGAATATGACTCCCGATGTTTCGGACTCAATTAACCCTTGAACAACAACTGCCATTGAAACTTCATCAAAATCAGCATACATATTTTGAGTATATTGTTCGACTCTTTCAGTAAAAAATGAGGCCCAGCACGCTTTCACTTTACTCAAAAAATCCTCGGTACTTTTCACATTAAGATAGGTTTCATACTGGCCAGCAAAAGATGCGCCTTCTAAATCTTCAGCACTGGATGATGAACGAACAGCTACTGACGTATAAGAGCACTTTAGGTTTCGAAATGCCTCTACGAGATCCGATTCAATTTCAATAGGAATTTCCCCGTGCAAAATTCTCTCGTGTATATTATCTGTTTGACGATCAATCTCATTCCATTCGATATATCGCTTTAAAGCTTCCGTTTGAATAATAAACCCATCTGGAATCGGTAAATTTTTTCTTTTCATTTTTATAAGGTTTAAAGCTTTTGCTCCAACTTTTTCATTCGCCTCGTCCACCTTTTGAAAACTTAAACTATACATTAAAAATATTCATCCTCCTACAAAACAATTTTAAAATGTAAGTAATTACTTACTTTATATTTATTTTAATTCTTTTAAATTTTTATGGTCAATAAAAAGTGGTAAAACATTTAAAAAATGCATATTTAGTTGTGCTTTATTTTAATTTTACTTAAATAATATTCCTCTTTTTTATTACATTTTTTAACTTTTATTAGTCTTTTTTATTATAAAGTCTAAATAGTTAACCAATTAAAAGGTTAATAAAAGAAATGCAAAAAACCCCATCTAAATTAAGATGGAGGTTTTCCTCTTTTAATAGTTGGGTTAACCATTATCTCCGAGTGCTTACAAGCTTCCACTGGCTGAGTGTCAATTTTATCTTATACCCTCTAATACATAAGTGAGCGCTATCAGATTTACGAATCATATGCGAAGTCATAATCAAAAATCTCCTTTCTCATAGAATTATTTTTAATATAAAACTATTTTGGAAATCTTAACCTAAGCATAGCTCAGTATTGTAAACCATTTATTAATGACAAGAAAAGATTATGTAAACATTTTAAATTGCAAGGGAACCGCTCATTATTTATGTTTCAACTTCAGTAGATTTAGGTCTATAATTGAGACATTAACCATCTATAATGGTTATGTACGAGGATCTTAGATTGACAAGCTACTATTTATGTTAGATACAATAGTTTTTAACTCCTTCAAATCATCTATTACCACATCAGCCTGCGCAAGTTCAGCTTCTTGAGCAAAATCAAAATTGCACCCCACTGCCATTAAACCATTATCCTTTGCAGCATTGATATCAGATAGGCGGTCTCCTACTACTGCAGCGTATTTGATATCGTATTTCTTTATAATCGTTTTGACTAACTCTCCTTTATCGAGAGTTTGGATTTGTTGAATACTAAATGTCTCTGTCACCCAATTATTCAAATCGTAATGGTCTACAATCGCTTCTAAATATTCCCTTAAACCGTTACTTGCTATGTAAATGGAACAATTATTTTCTTTTAAATAGCTAAAGACCTCTTTTACATTGGGATATAAAGCACCCTTCCCTTTTCTTATATTCACCACTAAGCTTTTCAAAAAATAGTCATCCGTATACTTTCTCATTTCATCTGAATGAATAGGTAATAAAGCTTCCCATACTTTTGGTAAAGGTACACCCATAATCTCACGATACTTATCAATAGGAGTGCCAGTATCCCATTGATTGAGTGCACGCAAATGGTTAAAGGTATCATCAAGTGATAATTCTAAAATCTTATCTGTTTGAAACAGCGTTCCATCCATATCAAAAATCAGTGATTGCAACATTAAGTATCTCCCTCTTTCGGCAGTATTAAATATGTATTTATATATAATACCATAAAAAGGAAAACCTGCAGTTGTTAAAAACCATAATGAATGTTCTCAGCACAAAAAAGCACCTAATCATTTATAGGTGCTCTTTTTAACTTTAAATACTTTCTTTGAAATAATAAATGAAAAAGTCGCTGCTATAATAGAACTTAAAAATGGATAATTAAAAGAAAAAATACTGACCGTTGAGCTACTCAAATGCTGTGAAGTCTCAGGTACATATGTAAGTGTAAGAAATAGCCCAGAAACAATTTGAAAAGCAAACAGTAACACTATAAAACTACCAATAAACACTGCATAATTTTTCAAAATAGCGCCTCCAGTACTCTTAATTTATAAACCTGATATTATTTTAAAAATAGTGACGCCACGATAAAACCTATAATCATTACAGTAATAAGTATTCCTAGGCCCTTCCAACCTAAGCTGCCTGCTAAACCAGATAAGTTTCCAGCTTCATTTCTATTAAATGCATCGTTCATATTCCCAGTTGGATTTCTTTTTACCTCTTCGTGTTTTAATCTCTCTCTTCTTCTTTCAGGTGTTTCTTTACCTTCGCTCATTGTCACACCACCATTTTTAGAATATTATAACATATTATGGTTTAAATGTTAATTAAAGGATTAAGACTTAAAGGCCATTGTGATTCTATTCTTGTGTATGATATAAGCTTTTATTTAACCTACGACATGTTAAATAAATAAAAGTAAAAAAGAATTTTCAATGGAAGATCCTTTTTAGGGTTTATTAAACTAATACATTCATTGGCTCTGACAGAATCTTTACTATCAATAATAAAAAACATAAAAGCTCTTCAAAAAGACTTTTATGTTTTTTCGGTTATTTACAATTTTCTATTCATTCTCAGATCTAAAATCAAACGTGTCTTTTTTTACATTTAATACATGGCCACTAATGTTGACCGTATCTTGGTTGATCCACTTTACCGAGGCTTTTTCCTGAGGATAATTCCAATAAATATTTTTAGTTTTATTAAAGGTTTTGTTATTGTATGTAACTTCTCCTCTTATAGCAAAGTCCGTCGTCGCCCCTCCGTTTGACTGATATATTTTCACTGTGTACTTTCCATTTGGGGAAGTACTCTGCGAGATATAATCACCCGAAGGTAAATGCCGAGGGTTAAAAAATAATTGCCATATGGTAAAAGCGATAATTAAGCACCCTGCTACTGCAGCGTAAATGATTATACGTATTTTTTTCAATTCTTACCCCTCGTCTTATTCTGTTGAAAAATGAAACTAACTATAAATAAAATCCCTAACAATATCGTTAAATAGAAGGTTACAGAATCTCCTGAACGATTAAATTCATCTACAATGATGCCTTCTTGAAACAATAAGGCTGCTGCAATTATTAGAAAGAAAAAAGAATTTAAGATTACGTAATTACTTGCTTTGACCTTATTTTTCAAGAAAGTTATATACACAAAATTGCATACTGAAAAAGCTGCGATCAGGTAATAAATAGGCCTTAATAGTGTAAATGATTCCCCAAGCATCAGTATATTCTCCTCTATTACTATTATTTGAAATTTACTAGTCAATATATTTCATTTTGCAAATAAATGATTATTACTCATCTTAATTATTTATTTTTTGAACCAAAATGCCGCCAACTTTATCCTTATCATCTAAAGAAAACTCAATATTGAGTTTATGGTTTTTATCAAAATAACCTATTATTGTGGCTCCGGTATCTTCTCTTTCGTAATAATTTTCTCCGTATACCTTACTGACATCTTGTTTGCTGTCACCAGTATGTATTCCCTTCTCTGTAGCATACTTGTCACTAAGCAAATAATATCTGCTGACTTTATTATCTGCAATTTTAAATTCAGCGTCATACTTTTCTTTACTTTTTCCGTAAATGTAGGTAGTATACGGAGGTTGTTCTGTAACCTCTATAAATTTTGGTTTCTTCTTCAAACCAATTGCTATGTCATATTTAGAACTTCCTATTGATACTGACTTAACGTTTTCTGATTGAAGGTTTGTGCTTTTGGTGCTTGAATAGTATTTTTCTTTAGGTGTAGAAGATGGATCACAGCTAGCTACTAATAGTAAAACGAGTAGAAAAATAAACACAAAATAATTCTTAATGCGCACTGTTAGACTCCTTTATATCGTTTGTTTTTACTCTGGCTCTCAGCACTTTCTAATTTATTAACTATTTTTCTTTTGCATATATAAGTCAATCGAATAGAAAACACTTACTGCAAAGTAATACATGGCAAGTATCGCCAACGTCTCATAAACAGATTCCCCAGCGCTATTTTTCATAATCGAAAAAACAGTACGAACTACAAAGAAAACGATAGGATAGATTATAAATAGAAAATTAAACTTACGATTGATCATAATAAATAATTCCTTTATTTGGATATTTATGATTATTATAACATATAATTCTCTCTTTTATTTCTCTACATATTCAAAAATTTTTTCGTTTACATAACACCGTTTATCAACAGGACTAAATCAAAAAAAAATCTTATCAGTAGGTCTTATTTTGATTATCTATTCTTTTTGACTTCTTATCTACGATGAATTTTAAATGGCTAATAAAAATTAACAAGCCACAGATAACCATTAACCAGCGCGTAATCCCTTGTTGTATAGGAGCAAAAAGGTTTAATAAAGCTATTCCCAATCCTGATAACATAGCTAGATAACGTAAGATCAAGCCTAATCCCCCACTTCGGTATTTTATATCTATAATACTATGGCTTTAAACTACTATGAATATCGTATACACCTTTTGTCAACGTAAAAGAAATTCTGGCTTTACTTCTACATAACAAAGAAGAAGGCGTATACAGCTTATATCTATACGGCATTATTAAAACAAACAGCAACCCTGTAAATAAAGGAGCAATTACATGAAATTTAATAAGTTAATACCAGAACTATCAGTAAAAGATATTCACAAATCAAAAAAGTTTTATTTAGAGATACTTGGATTTAAACTTAACTATGAACGTACAGAGGACCAATTTGCATTTATTTCACTAAACGGAGCACAAATGATGATTGAGCAATGTAATGGTCATTGGGAAACTGCTGAACTTGAATACCCATATGGCCGAGGGATTAATTTTCAAATTGAAGTAGAAAATATAGAGGTTATTTTACAAAACTTAAAGAACCATAATATTTCACTTTTTAGAGACACTATGATAAATAACTATAGTGGCTTTACTCAGAAAGAATTTATAGTTCAAGACCCAGATGGCTACTTGCTAAGGTTTTCTCAGGCTTATTCAATACAATAGTAAAACTGTTTTGATTTATGTTCGTGATTTTATCCCCCTATTCCAAGAGTGAAGAGGATCTCTTAAGCAAAAGATACCTCTTCATTTCTTAATTCATAGCTTTGCACCACACCATGGACAAAATGAAATTCCAATAATGGATGAACCACCATCATGGATAATTAAACCGTATTCCTTATTTGTTTTATCAAATAAGATAAGATTATCTGGACAATCAAACGGATCACTATGAATATCACACGTAAAGTTCGCATGATAATTCATATAATCGCAGCAATGCTTTTTCATTCGTTTTCTCCTTACTATATCGTCATTATTACTCTTCTCGGTAAGCTGAACAGTGTTCATTAGAAATACGATAATTTTCCTTACCGGTTGGAGCCGCTACCTCAACTAATTTATGTCCTAACCGGTCCCACACCGCTACTGTATGCAAAGATACCCATTTCAGATCTCCTCTAGCAAGACGAAAAGAATCATACCAGTTTTCAGTCGTTACTAATAGATTTCTATAAGAAAGTTCCTTTTTCCTTAAGTGTTTGATTTCCAGCATAAAATCTAACATATTTTCTTCCTTAGGCACTTGAATAATTCGCGCTATAAATGTTCCGTTAGGTTTTTTTTTCGTTTTATAAACTTTTTCACTTTCTATTTCCAGCGCTGGTCATCCCCTCATCTTATTTCCCCCTGTGTACTAACACATAATCTCTATGCTAAAAGGTTATAGTTGTTTCAGTATTTCTTCTATCTTCTCTTCAATATCAGCGTCTAAATAATTTTTTGACAAATCATACAAAGTGCCTGACCCTTTAAAATACCCACCAAAGTAATACCACAACTCGATGTAATAAACGTATGCATCTTCTTCATCTGTAAATCCATCAAAGTTTATTGCAATCTGGGAACGATATTCTTTTTCTAAACACTGCTTCGAACTTAGATTTGGCAGTTGGTCGCCATCAATATCTCGGCACACCCATATTTTTAAGTTCTGCTTACCATCACGTTCAAATTTACTTCTATATTTGTGCTGAAGACTTTTGCAGTATGCCTCTCCTACTTCTTCCAACTTCACTATATCTCTTTTTAAAGTCTCATTTATTTCACTCTCAGGGACTAAAATGTATTTGTCATCTGCTTCCTGATCCTGTTTATCCATAAATAGCTTTTTCAATTTATCAAACAAGCTTTTCCCACCTATCTAAAAAAAGAATATAAGCATGTTAAATTCGACTAAAGGAATCTCATTTCCTTCTCTGAACTGCGTTTAGTCGCCATAACTAATATAATATCAGCTACTTCCTTACAAGTAGATTCTTTTCCTGTAGTGCTGATTTTCTGACATACTTGTAATTCGATATTTTTTACAGTGAGCACATATGTTAAAGTGTAAAGTAGTGAAGCGAAAGGAGTAACGACAACATGGCTCAACGAATCGTCAATATGTTTTTATCTGTTCTAGCTGCTTATGGAACGTTAATTCTAACGAAACACATGAGTATTGCAGATAATATCTTTGTGACACAGATTGTTCGTCTGATCATTTGTATTGTGGCTGTTATCATTGTGACAGGAATTACTACATACATTTTCAGAAATAAATCTTCTAATAAATAAAAGGGCAGCTATTTAGATAGCCGCCCTTTTTGTTTTCCTTAATTCTCATTTTATTTCACCCTAAAGAAATGGGGATGTCTCAAACACTCATGAGACATCCCCATTAAGGTTATACATACTTTTACGCGTTTAAAGCACGTACAAATTCTTTTGCGAGGCTGATTGTAGACTGTGGATTTTGTCCTGTTAAAAGCTTTCCATCTACTTCAATATGATCGCTCCAATTATCTTTTGCAATAAACTCAGCGCCTAGCTCACGAAGCTTTGTTTCAAGAAGAAACGGCATGTATTTATCTAACGTTGTATCTTTCTCTTCTGAATCAGTAAACGATGTAATACGTTTTCCTTTTACAATCGGCTCACCGTTTTTAAGCTTTCCGCCTACAAGAGCTGCCGGTCCGTGGCATACCGCTGCAATTAGCTTGTCGTCTTCAGCAAATTCTGTTAGCAAACGATGTAAGTGCGTATCGTCTGGAAAGTCAAACATTGTTCCGTGCCCTCCAGGTACAAACATACCTGCAAATTCTTGTGAACTTATATCAGCTAATGATTTTGTATTCTCTAAAAGCTTTCCTGCTTCTTTGTCTTCGTCCGTTACATCATCTGTTAAGCTGTTAGGATCCACAGGCGATGTTCCGCCTTTTGGACTTGCTACGACTACTTCGTATCCTTCTTTTTTAAATTCTAAATATGCTTCAGAAAATTCCGTAAGCCAAATACCAGCAAGCTCTCCGTTTTCCATTGTATGTCCATTTGTAACAACCATTAAAATTTTTGAATTTCCTGTCATGATTTACTCATTCCTTTTTCATTTATTATTTACATACATGTATCTTTAATAATTCATTTATCTCTTTGAATATGTTCTCCGGTATTATTTGATGAAAACATGGTAACTTTTTCTTAATAGTAAAAAGAACAGGTAAAAATAATGGTTAAATTATACGAAGAAATAGGTGCTTTTTTATAGTTTAAAGATTATACAGGGCAGATTTTTTATATACAGTGTGACAATTCTTCACTTTAAATATTTTCATTTTTTTGACATATACATCTAATTCGATTAATATCTAATTAGATGTATATCGAATTAAAGGAAGAAGGTAGTAACCTATGCAATTAGATAAGTTGGTGAATTATCATAAAGCCGTTGGTGATCCTACTAGGATTAGAATTGTTTCACTATTAAAAAAAGGGCCTCTTCACGGGCAAGCAATTGCTTATAAGCTGGGGTTACAGCCTTCAACTATTACTCATCACATTTCAAAACTAAGAAATGTAGGAATTATTTATCAAAGAAGACAAGGGAATATTATTTATTTTTATCTAGACCTTGAAAGACTTGAATATAACTCGAAGGCTATTTTGAGTATTGGAGAGGATTCGATGGAAAATCAAGAAAACCATTTACAGGATAAAGACAAATTATCTATTGTTAAAAACTTTATAAATAGTGACGGTACTTTAAAAATCATTCCAAGTCAAAGAAAGAAAAAGAACGTGATATTAGCCTATTTAATACGTGATTTACAGCACGGAAAAACGTATCAAGAAAAAGAATTAAATGAACATATTAAAAAATATCATGAAGATTATGCGACGATTCGCAGGGAGTTAATTATGCAGCATTTTATGTATAGGCAAAATGGAGAATACGAGTTAAATCCGAAAGAGATGTGGCCCGTTATCTTTTAAAATGGACGTAAAAACGTTCATTTTTTAAGCTTTCTAATTCGATATGTATCTAATTAACATGTGTTATTTCAAATAGAATTAAAGTAAAAATGTAATTTCCAAAATGAAAAAAAGCCAATGTTTTGGTAAGCATGTGACATTAATTTCATTCTCCTATGTGCTGGCACAGCAGCCATATTAGTTTGCTTACTGCTTACCCTAAAAGCATCTGCTTTGAAAAAATTCATAAAACCTCTGTATGCAATAAGGATTATCCCCTACCAGTTAAATTAGTGAATAATCCTTATCATACTTTATTTATCTTTTAAAAAACTATAAAAGTGTTTTAACCATAATAAAGTCTATTTGTTCTTCGTCTCCCATATAAAACGAGTGAGATCCAGTTTGAACAAATCCCTGTTTCTTGTAAAAAGCAATCGCATTTTTATTTTTTTCCCACACGCCTAACCAAATTTTCTTTTTATTAAGTGTCGTTGCTATCTCTACTGCTTTATTAAATAAATGTTTACCAAGCCCTCGTTTTTGAAAGCTGTTACCTATATAAATTCTTTCAATTTCAAGCGCTTCTTCCCCCATCTCTTCAGATTGAGCATCATCCGTATTAACCTTTAAATAACCTGCAATTTCATGATTAACATACATAAAAAAGAATTGCGAGGACGTATTTGATAGTTCTTTTTCTAACTGTTCGACTGTAAATGCTTTTTCTAAATAAGCTTTCATGTTTTCAGGTGAATTTTGATCTTTAAACGTTTCATTAAATGTTTTGCAGCTAATATTTTGAAGGTGATTTACATCTTCAAGAGTACATTTTTTTATATCCATCATCACTGACATGCGCCTCTCCTTTATATCATCAATAATTTCTCTTGTTTCCTTTTTTGACATACTCCCAATCTGTTTCTATATTTTTTCTTACTCTTTGAACCAGCTTAAGAATGGTATCTGCTTCTTCCTGGGTAAAACCTTCTAATGCCACTTTATCCGAATAATCATTTTCTCTTTTTATAAACGGATATACGTTCTTCCCTTTTTCAGTGGGAAAAAGGTTTTTATTTTTTTTATTGTGGAGATCGTCTTTCTTCTCAATAAAACCATTCATTTCAAGCTTTTTTATAGCCCGAGCCGCTGTTGTTCGATCTACTTTTATCATCTCAGCTAACTTTTCTTGAATGATTCCGGGATTTTCACATATTCGCACTAAATACAAATACTGCCCCTTAGTCAGGTCATACTCTTTAAATTCTATATTACTAATCGAATCCAATGCTCTTGCTATCATTCCAATTTCACGCAGAATTTCACTCATAAATATCTCCTTTGTACATATTTTTGTTGCAAATACAATAAAAATAATATAAATTTAATGTACCTCAAAATAGTTGCATTTGCAACAAAAAAATGAGTAAAGGGGCTGATTACAGTGAAATATGCTGTTTATGTAGGAGGAATTTTACTATTAACTCTGGGAATTGCTTTGACGATCCAATCCAACCTAGGAGCTTCACCTTTTGATGCGCTTTTAGTTGGACTATCCCTAAACGTAGGTCTTAGCGTTGGAAGCTGGGAAATTATACTTGCCTGTGTTTTAATTTGTGGTAATGCCCTTTTAAGCAAACAAAAGCCGGAAGTACTGGGACTGTTAACAGCATTCATAACGGGTCTTGGTATTGATTTATGGCTTTTTTTATTACAGAATTGGGCTCCCTTTGAAATGTGGTACAGCAAATTATGTTGTTTTGGAATTGGCTTAATCATTATAGGTGTGGGAACCTCAGCCTATTTACATACAAATTTTGCACCCATTCCAATTGACCGCTTAACTTTAATCATACAAAAACTAACTAAAACAAATTTATTTCTTTCAAGAACATTTATTTACCTCACATTCTTACTAGCTGCAATGCTTTTAAACGGACCGATTGGTGTTGGAACGTTATTAACCGTGTTTTTAGGCGGTATGCTGCTTAATTTCTTTATGCCTATTACTCAAAAAGCAGTAAATTTCATATTACCAACATCTCATACATCAAAAAATCATATTAAAGATCATAAACGTTCCATTACATAACTAATTCTGTCTATATCATGATTTTTATGTACAATAATTATTGATACACAAAAAGCGGACCTCCAGTTAGAGATCCGCCTCCTGTGTGTGATCACCCTATTTTTTTGCCTCTGCTTTAATAATAAAACGATGCTGTTTTACGTCGAAAAAACCTTGAGACTGTATAATTTGATGGATATTATACAATCCGCCAATATGTGTTTCTATATCAAAATTAGGAACTTGCCAAGGAATTGCTTTTAGATAAAAAACTAGCGCCCCAATATCATAAAATCTCTGCACAGGAAACTCTTCTTTGTAAAAGACGATGTTAAAAGCACTTTGTTTAAGCTCTTCTATTGCTTTCTTTAAATTCCATTTGGAAAACTCTTTATTTATTGGAGCCCCTATACATTCATTGATTCGTGAACAGTCTAACCCGCCTACTTGCTGAGTGAAGAACGTGCCTTGGGTTGATAAAATTCGGTGTACTTCCGAAGCACAAAAAGATTCGTGCTGGTTCAAAATCAAATCAAATGTATCATCTTTAAACGGTAAATTTTCGTCTTCAGTTCGTTCAACATCTTTGACACCAAGCGGTTCTAAACGTTTTTTAGCGATTGGAACGTTAGGTTTATATCCTTCTGTAGCATACATAACGTGAGGAAAAGGCTGTAACAACGATAAAAATTCTCCTCCTCCTGTTCGTTCCCATATCTAAAGCGGCATTAGAGTCTTGAATAAGACGAAAAGCTTCACTTCCGTATGACCACGAAAGCATGTCGCTATCCATACGACCAGTACGAGTAATAATAGAAAAATCCCATCCAGTAAAATCAACATTTGTATTGTTTACAGCGTTTAAAAAATGTTTGTCCGTTATCATATTAAACTCCTCCTTTTTATAGCTAGCATTAATCATCTATCCTAAACTAGTAAAAGGCGGACCACGGACATATAGACAGCGTTGTTATGTTTCATGTGCTAACGTATTCACACTAAGCGCTCCTTTATTAAAATTACGTATGCTTCATTTGTTTGTCCATTCATATGTAATATCGGGTAGTTTCTCTTCGTTTTCACATCCTCTTTTTATAATACTGAAGCCGTGTTTCTCGTAAAACCTCTGGGCATTTTTATTTCGTTCAAATGTACTTAATATTAATTTTCCATTTGATTCTGTCTTGGCTCTTTCGAGTAAACGCTGTCCGATTCCTCCTCCTTGATAATCTACATGAACGTACAGTTGGCTAATTTCGTCAGCATGATAAGCAATCATTCCTACTATTTGTTCATCCATTAACGCTAATTCAATTTTATAGTGTGCTGACAATATATGATTTAAAAAATAGACATGACGGTCAAAACTGTGCATTTCCTTTTGTTCAATAGCTTTTTCTTTACTATCTCTCCACATTTTTACCGTTTGCTCAGCAAATTGAGGATGATAGTGAACAATATCAACATTAAAATGGGCCATACATTTTCCCCTTATCTGTCATTATGCTATACGTATTCTTAATAACGATGTCTAGATATTCCCTTCATGTGGTTGAAGCCTGTCGACATCTTGTTTTAATAAAGAATACATGTACAAATCATCAAATTTTCCACACGTAAATTCATAGCTTCTTAATAGACCTTCTTTTATAAAGCCATTCTTTTTTATTAATTTTTGTGAAGCAGCATTAGCAATCCCATTCCCCCAGTAATCTTTGCTTAGCTCATATCCAATTTCTGCACGGCAATGGTTATGAACTCTATTAAGAAACCCGCAGCTGCCAATAATGTCGTCTTGTTCTTTAAGAGTAATACCCCATCTTATTCCAGATTTTTCGTTTAAGATCGATTTATACCACGCAATCTCATTTGAAGCATCCTCAACCGTTGTAAAAGGCTCTAGACCGTAGTGTTTCATTACTTCTTTATCGGATAGGTATTTTAAAATATTGCCTGCGTCTTCTGCTACAATTTCCCTTAGGATAAGCCTTTTTGTTTTAATTATGGGAAAATAATTTGACACCTGTACCTTCCCTCCTCTTATTCATTCATTAACTAAACGGAGCTTTTCTCACAGCTTTATCTAATTTAAATAAGCGTTAGTAAGGAATTTCTTTTATTATTGGTGAATTCCTTTTTTAGTCATAAATATTTGTCAAAAACAAGAAAAAAAGCACACATAACTTCATTTCCAAATCAGAACCGTCATTTATTTTGTGTTGTTCGTTTTAAAAATTAAAGGAATAAAAGCTAGTAATGAAGAATTCTTCTCCAACTAGTCTAAATGAAAAGAATAAGGAGAACGATATGAAACTATATGGCGATTTTGAAAAAAAAGATTGGCTAAACGTATTAAAGCTATCAGAAAAAGAGCTGCCTAATGCATTTATTATTCATGGTGAGTGGGAATTCCAAGATAATATAAATTTATGGAAAGAGATCTTATCTACTGATATTCATACGCCTAAATGGAACACGGTAATAGGTAAGTTCAATAACAGAAATATAGGATTTGCGAATGTATACGGCAGTCCGATGGCGTCAAACATTGTACATCAATTTGCTGGCAGCGGAACCGACTTATTTATTCAAACGGGATATTTTGGAAGTTTATCTTCTACTATACAATATGGCGATATTTTAATTGTATCTGCAGCAAAAATGCAAGATGGCGTATCACACTGGTATTTACCAGAACAAACGCTTGTAGAAGCTAACAAAGAGTTAGTGGAAGCCGCCTGTAGGTATTGTGAACAAAAAGGCTACAGCTATATAAAAGGACATGTGGTCAGTATGGGTGCCATGCGGATCGAGACGCATGACATGGTAAAAGAATGGTCGCTTGCAGATTTTCTCGGGGTGGATATGGAAACAGCTACCACTTTAGCCATTGCTCATAAATTCAACAAGCGCGCTGTCGGCTTATTAAATTTATCAGATCTCCTTCTTCACGGTGATACTGTTTATTCGTATACAAAGGACAGAGAGTTAATAGAAAGTGAAACTGATAAAGCAATTCGCGATGTGGCTCTTTATTTAAGTAGTAAATTCTAATAGCGTGCTGTCTTATAAAAATTTTTGTATTACTGATATGAGTAAAATCTATTTGGAGTAGAATGCTCAGTTATACTATTCTTTTTAGAAGTATAGCTCTATATGACTCTAAAAAATGGGATAGACTAAAAAAGATAACCACTTATAAAAGCGATTATCTTCTGCCTGCTTGAAAGTATAAAAATGAACCTTATAATAAAGATACGAATTTTTCTGCACTGTAAATGAGACAGTCATTGTGAATTAAGAAGCATTCAGCACGCTCTGCTCCTTTTTTCCTTTTTCTTTAATTAGTAAGACACCTAACAACCCCATCATTGAAAACAAAATGGGAATCATAAAAGCATAATGATACCCGATGTGCAGCGAGCGTTCGGGAAATAAATCCAGAACATTTCCGAAAATACTAGGTAATAATACGGCGCTTAAAAAGCCTCCCATATTGGCAAAGCCTGATACAACCCCTACTTCTTTTACGGAGAAGGATTGACGTACTATGGCAAATGTCAAAGCGCTTGCGCCGTTTCCAAAGCCGATGATAAAAAGCAAAATAACGACTAGCATGAATGAAGGTTTCACGCCGGATAGTAATAATCCAGTCCAGCTAAGCACCACAATAAGGTGAATAAGTGAATAGATTTTTTTAATGGAATTTAACCTGCTTGTTATCCAGCTGATTAAAGGGCCACCAATCATAGCGCCAAACAGACCATACATAATAAGCTGACTTGCATCAGCGCGGGATAAATGGAACACATTCATTCCATAAGGAACTCCCCAAGAACCAATAAAACCGATATATGTACCGACTACGCCAAAATGACAAAGAAATGTTGCCCAGGCTTGGCGAGTCGTCATCACTCTCCTTAGGATCCCCCATACGCTTTCCGGAGTCTTAACAGAGGATTTATTTGCTTTAGCATCCTCTTGAAATAATCGTTTAGGTTTTATCACTAAAACGACATAAAGCAGGTAGGATACCGCCATTAAAACTAGACCTATGCTAAGAAAAGGAACTCTCCAGCCTGAAAATGAAATCCACATAGACAAAGGCACGGTAGCTGATAATGAACCTACACTTCCTACCAGCCCAATTAAACCTAATAGCTTTACAAACTCATTTCCCTTAAACCACTGACTTAAAATTAACACTAAATTGACAAAAATCATTGAGTCTCCCGTACCGACTAGTAAACGAGAGAAAATTAACACATATTCGTTAGGAGCCGTGCTGTAGATAAGACTTCCTATTCCAGTTAAAAGCGACCCTATAATCAAAAATCGATTGGGACCGTATCGGTCAGAAAGTAAACCAATAGGAATCTGAAGGCCTGCATATGCTAAAAATTGTATACTAGTCATTAACCCTATCACAGATGCTGAAACGTGAAAATCTTTCATTAACTGTTCTGTAATAAGTCCAGGGGCTGTTCGTTGACTGACAATCAAATAATATGCTAATAAAGCGGTTCCAAAAACAACCCATCTGTAACTACTTTCCTGTTTGTTCATTTTGACAGATCCTCTCATGTATAATTTTTTCTGCGTAGAAATGCTGGTATAAAACGTTTAAGAGATGAAGATATTGATAGAATGAAGGTCTGTTTGATAAATAAGGCGCTATTGCGGCCAGATCTTCTTTTTATCCTTGTTTTTCCTTTCTATCATAATTTTAAGTTTTTAAACGTTATTTTTCAATGAGGGATGTAATCTTGTATACCTTTTGCAATTTTATTTTCACTATTAGGCATCCGAGTTAGAGTCGTTCTCGCCATTTTTCGGGTGTAAAAAACCTTAATAATGACTCATAAATAACCTATATTACACATAGAGCTTTAAAAAAAATTCTTCTTTCACTGTTTTGCCGGTGTTCAATAAGTTGGTATAAAACTTGCATGTTTATCTATGAACTCCTATTAAAGGAGGAGAACTTTATGAAAAAAGCTGAACGTAAAAAAACATTAAAAAGCAGGTCATTACTTGTGCTGTTCTCGCGGCATCTCTTTTACTTCCAATCTCCACTTCCGCTGCTTCTGCACCTTACACGTTTTATCAAGTCGGAAGTACCGCAGACAAAGCGACTAGTACAAGCTTTGGACAAGTCTATATGGGAGGAAGCACCGATGTAGATGAAGCGTTCAAATGGATGATTCAAAAGGCAAACGGCGGAGATTTTTTGGTTATAAGAGCGACGGGTACTGACGCCTATAATTCATATATCTATGACCTAGCAAAAAGTATAGATAAGCCCCTTAACTCTGTTAGCACAATTGTCGTTGATGATTTAATAAGAGCAGGCTCAGACTCTTCTTTGATTGATAAAATTAACAAAGCAGAAGGTATTTTTTTTTGCTGGAGGCAATCAAGCTGATTACGTAGATTTCTTAGAAGGCTCCCCGGCTCTTACAGCATTAAATAACCGTATTACGCAGGGCATTCCTTTTGGAGGAACGAGTGCCGGCACCATGATTCAAGGTGATCACATTTATTATTCTATCTCAGCAGGCTCTACAACTTTAGATTCGAAACAGCGCTAAACAACCCGTATAGTTCTCTTATTTCTTTTACAGATTATTTGATTCAAACACCGCATAATAACAACAGTCAAACAGACACTCACTTTGAACAACAAGATAGAATGGGGCGCTTTTTAACATTTCTTGCACGTAATATCCAAGACGGAGAAGAAACTGGAACAAGCGCAAAAGGAATTGCTGTTAATGAACAGTCAGCACTGTTGGTAGAAAAAGATGGTTCAGCTAAAGTAGCAACACAGCCAGGCTCTACAAATGCTGCTGTTTATCTGGGTAAAACAAATAAGGTGCCTACTACTTGTATAAGCGGTCAGCCTCTGACGTTTAATAATATTTCTATCTATAAACTATTTAATGGCAGCACTTTTAATCTTTCCACTTGGACAGGTTCTGGAGGATTAGCTTATACTTTAAACGTAAACGCCGAGTTTATGACTACATTATTTTATAAAAAAAGGGAAGCTTAATTAGTTAAGTTTCCCTTTCCCCTGTATATCAAGGATGAATCAAGTGCTGTTTTGTTTTTAAATGATATAGATAATGCAGTCCTTTTTCTGTTATTTTTGTTCCTGCTCTGCCTCTGCGCTTTATAATATACTCTTTTTCTTCTAGTACATCTAAACGATTTCTCACCTGCTGTTCTGTAAGAATAAAGCCTTTTAAATGCTGTGTAATCCACTTTCTGCTTGCTGCTTTTCCTGTATCATTACACTGTTTTATCGTTTCTAACAGAGCATGATTTTCTTGAAGTTCAATCAAGTCCAACGATTCATTTTCAATTTCATACAAAGAATGATCCTCTTTTTGACTACTAAGCCTATATTCTACGTCTTTTGCTTTCACTTCGTTTTCATCACAGACGGTAAGCAAATACTCAATGACTCCTTTTAATTCTCTTATATTTCCTAACCATTCATATTCGATAAGCAGCTTCATCGCTTCTGGATGGATATGCGTCCACGTTTTCGATTTAGAAATAAAATGATGAATGAGTAAAGGAATATCGGTTCTTCTATATCTTAAAGGAGGAATGGTTAAAGATAATACATGTAAACGATAGTATAAATCTTCTCGAAACACACCTTCTTTCATTTTATGTATTAAATTGTTGTGAGTGGCTGCTATTATCCTTACATTGATAGGAATTACTCTTGTGCCTCCTACCCGCCTAATTTCTTTTTCTTGAAGCACTCTTAAAAGCTGGGTCTGCAAACGCGGACTGATATCACCAATTTCATCTAGAAAGATCGTGCCTTTATCAGCGCTCTCGAACAGCCCTTTTTTACCGCCTTTTTGCGCTCCTGTAAAGCTGGCTTCTTCGTACCCAAACAGCTCGCTTTCTAGCAGCGTATCAGTCATGGCACTGCAGTTAACGGCAAGAAACGGTCCATTTTTACGTGTAGAATAATTGTGGATAGCCTGAGCAAACAGCTCTTTCCCTGTACCGGTTTCTCCTTGAATTAAAATAGGATACTCAGTAACCGCCATTTTTCGGGAAATTCCAATCGTTTTAAGCAAAGCTGGGTGTTCTCCTATAATATCTTGATAGTTATACTTAGCAGAAAAACCGTTTTTTCTAAGTTCTGACTGCGCTTTCCCTTCTATTTCAACAGCTTGATTAACACTTTTAAACGTTGCTACAGTAGTATTGCTTTCGTGAATCATTGACTTATAGATAACCATTTCGTATCCGTTTATGTTAAAGTACTGACTTTTCTCGTCCGACAAAGTAATAAACTCCACAAGGCCTTCGTCGAAAATTACATTTTGAATTTCATGATCTACAACATCAGAAGAAGATAGCTGAAACAATGATTCTAACCTTTTATTAAATAACGTAATTCTTTTATTGAAATCCACGGCAAGAATACCATCTTCAACTACATTTACAACACTTTTTACATGCAGGTGAAGTTCTTTCATTTGCCCCTCTGCTTCTATTAGTTTTTTTTGCAGCACAATGATGTTTCGCAAATAGCGATCCCAAATAATTGAATGATTAGACTGATTAAAACCAAATGATTTTATAAGTTCAAAAATGGTAGCCATGTCAAAAAGCCTAACGCCTATATCAATTACATGTTTTACATATGGCGGGCACAAGTGAACCTCACCTGGAGAAACAGCAATTTCAACCCCTTCGTAATAGGTCTTTTGCTTTTTAAAAGGAATAAACTGAACATGATTAATCCCTACTTGATAGAGAGACTCTATTAACTTAAGAGTTTCTTTATCATCATCGTTTACAATTAACACCTTTGTATGGGCAGGGATTTTCAGCAATTCATTTATATGTTTATGGTGAATCGTTCTATTTCCTACAATTTCATGTGCATGCTGAACGTCTAATCTGTCCTTCATTTCGTGCTTTATACTCTCCGATGAATAAAGGACAACATCGCCATCAATTTTTCCGGGTAATTCTTCATCAATCGCAAAGCATTCAATAGAAATGTAATCTCCTAACAACTCTTTTAATTGATTATGTAAAATGATTCTAGTTTGCTTGCTTCCTGTTATTAAAACTAATTTCTTTTTCATTGTATGGACACCTTTCTACAGGCCTTTAACTTGACTTGCCTTCAGAGATTAGTTTATGGAATATATACCTATCATTTTATACTTTGCTGCGCATTTCATCTAGCGGACGTTTGTCCCTATTACAAATAAAACAAGTAGAAAAAAGAACCTCCACTTCAATAGATGGAGGCACGCTATGTCAAAGCTCTACATGCATTTAATTACTTTCTGTTTTCTTTTTATTTAATAGCTACTTTTATTGGTTTGATATCTAACGTAACTTTCACAATGGAATAATCGTCTTTTTGACCGTCTGTATAAGCCCAATAACCATTGCTTTCAGCGCTTTTTCGGAAGGTAAGCTCAAAACCTTTGTTTTGGTTAAACGCATAGCTCTTTATTTCTTTACTCTGGGCATTATCAATAAGATCGTAAGCCAAAAATTTTCTTAATACACCGTGCGGAGAGAAAAGACCCGTGTTCGGCCCAATCTTTTCACTGTAGTATTCATTTTTTCTAGTAGATGTTTTAGCTGGGTTTATTACGATCTCTTTTGTTGTCATATTTACTTTGTCGCCTGGCGTAATACAAGAGATAAGAATATTTTTGTAATCACTCGGAAATTTGTCATTTGCCTGTACCTTCGCTAAGTCAACTAGCGTAATGCCGCCTCTTCCCACAACTTCTATTTGTTTTTCTTTATTATTTACTACCATAGCAGTATCTTCATCAATTCCGTAAGAAAGCTGATTTTTATTTCCTTTTTCATATGCTGTTGCAATAAGACGTCCGAGTCTTGCTTTGTTGTCAAAATGCTGATCTACAAGACCGTATTGGAAAAAGCCAAGACCTTTTTCCAAATAAGCAGGCCCGCCTTCTTGCTGAGTCATATCATCGTATGTGTCTGTAAATCCGTATGAAAGCGCTCCGTAGCTATCTCCGCCTGCGAGCATAGTATTACTCATAATCGCCGCGCCGGCGCTCGTACCGCCAAGTACTGCTCCATTTTTGTACGTATGCCATATGGCTTGTAAAACTTTTGAGTCCGAACCATTTTCATTACGCAGCGAGCCCGTAATCAAGGTTTGATCTCCTCCTACAAACCAAATGCCTGTTAGCCCTTTAACTTTTTGCGCTAGTTTATCACTATTCATATTTGCTTTCCAATTCGACTCATTTTCAGAAGTTCCTTTAAAGTCATGGTTTGAAATAGGTAAAACTTCTATATTTTCTGCCTTCATTCCGTACTTAATTAAATCTTCTTTAAAATGACTAGAGGAATCAAACTTAGTACTCGCTGCAGGCACAATTCCTATTTTGGCCTGTTTTCCTCCTGCAAGATTAATAAACTTGTTATACACGCTTGAATTGCTGCTGCCAAGTGCTCCTCCTGCAATTAAGAGATTACCTTTAATCGAATCGTATACAGGACTTTCAGATGGAGAAAAGGTAGATTTTTTATAAGTTAAACTAGTTTCTTTATCCGGCTGGAATTTAACGGTTTTGGGCGTAATATCCATTCCTACATTTACGATGGAATAATCATCTTTTTGTCCGTCAGTATATCTCCAGTAGCCGTTTGTATCACTATTCTTTCGAAAAGCAATTTCATATCCCCACCCTTGACTGTCATAAACATAGCTGTTGGCAGATTTCATCGATTCATTGTCAACAAGAGAATAGGATAAATAAGCCTTTAATCTTCCATATGGCGTAAAAACACCCGTAGCAGGCAGTGCGTTAAAGGAATAATATTCAAATCCCTTCGTTTCTACTTTATCTTTTGGAAATTCAAATGACTTTAAATGATAGTTAATTTTATCTCCAGGAGATAAGTAACTAACTTTTATGTTCTCTAAACCTGAACGCGCTTTTTGCTTAGATACAAAGCTCGAAGCTGATTTTAGCTTAGCCTTGCTCATGTCTAATACAGCTACTCCGCTTCGTCCAACGACTTCAATTTTTTGATCTTTATTATTAACGACCATAGCCGTATCTTCGTCCACACCGTATGCAAAGTTTTGTTCTTTGTCGCGTTCAGAATTATACGCAGCTACTGCAAGTCGCCCAAGTCGTGCTCGTTCATCCATATGCTGATCGATTATGCCATGTTGGAAAAAACCCAGCCCCTTTTGAACTGATAAAGGCTCGTACTCTTTTTTACCGTCTTCCCCTTCATTTACATGCTTATTTGCCTTGTTTCCTATACTTTCTTTTAAAGCTCCTAGACTGTCTCCCCCCGTAATCATGACGTCACTCATAATTGCAGCTCCTGCACTTGTACCTCCAATTACTGCTCCTTTACGATAAATATCCCAAATAGCTTTTAACGCTTCGGAATCGCTTCCATTATTTTGCCGAAGGGAATCTACAATTTTTGTTTGGTCTCCTCCAACAAACCAAACTGCCGTTAGTCCTTTAATTGTACCGGATAACTTCTTATCGTTTACTTGGCTCTTCCAAGTTGATTCATCCCTTTGTGTGTCAGAAAAATCGTGATTTGAAACGGGAAGTATCTGAATAGAATCTGAGTTTACTCCGTATTTCACGAGATCTTTCTTAAACTTTTCAGAAGACTGCAGCGTTGTGCTAGCAGCTGGAATAATCCCTATTTTGGCTTTTTCTTTTCCTCCAGCAAGCGAGAGGAATTTTTCATATATGTCGTGATTAGATGTTCCTACACCTCCGCCTGCAATAACAAGGTTGCCTTTAATGTCCTGAGTATTGTCTTGTGCTTTTGCAAGCAGCGGTGTACTCAAAGAAGAAAGTAATGTAAAGCTGATCAGACATGAAACAAGTTTCTTTTTCATTGGAATGCCCCTTTTCACGCAAATTTCAATAGCTCTTTCTAATTAGCTCATATCCTTTCCACAATACGTTCGTTAAATGATGCTTCGCTGCTTAGATCCTAAAATCTGTTATTCAAACGTTCCTTTCACAAGAGGAACACCATCTTTTAGCATCATCTTACCTTGAGCAAAAACTGTTTTAATCGTTAGCGTCTCTTTATCTAAAAGGACTAAATCTGCATCTTTTCCAGGTTGAATATGCCCTTTATTGTACAATTTTAATACTTTAGCAGGGTTAGAGGTAATAACTTGAAGAGCTGTTTCTAAAGGTACTGATTCCTCTAATACTGCATCTCGTACTTCTTGAAATAAAGAAGACACTTTTCCAACTTGAAGACCTTTATAATCTCCGTTATCATCAAAAAACGGCAGGCTCGCGTTTCCATCGGATGAAAACGTAATACTTGAGATCGGAACTTCTTCTTCAAGCATGATGCGTAACCCTTTGCTGCACTTCACTTCCCCTTCTTCTAAAAAATGGGGAATGGTGCTAGTCGTCAAATCTACATATCCGCCTCGTTTTGCAAATTGAATTCCTTCTTTAAACAGCTCTTCATTTCGATTAATGTGTGTAGGATGAAATTGACGAATTGGCAGGTCTGTTTTATCTGCAATTTGATTTAATAAAGATAATTTTCGTTCTCCATCTCCTACGTGAACTTCTAATATTCCAGCTTTTCCTGATAAAATCCCTCCATTGCGGGCAGCGGAAGCCACCTTTACCAGTTCTTCAAATGTCGGTTCAGAGGAACGGTGGTCAGAGATCGCAATTTCACCTACTCCAATAATTTTATCAATTAAAATAAGATCTTCCTCGATGCTGCTGGTTAACGTTTTTACCGGTATTTGATAGGAACCTGTGTGAATGAAACAGCTAATCCCTTCTTCTTCTAATCCTCTTGCTTTGGCCAGAAGATTTTCCATTCTTCTTGTTGTACCGTCTGTTCCAAGTACACCTACAATAGTTGTAACACCGGCAGTCGTTGCATCGGTTAACATTAGTTCAGGAGTGCGTGTTTTATATCCACCTTCTCCTCCTCCACCAATAATATGAACATGTGAGTCAATGAAGCCTGGAGCTATAATGTGATTAGCGGCGTCTACAACATCAATAGGAATGGACGTATTTAAATGCTCAATATAATCTTTTATAAGGATGATTTTGCTGTCTGCAAGTAATACGTCTTTTTTTCCTAAAGGCTGTGGTGCATATACTTCTGCGTTTTTGATTAAGGTTAACAACTTCTATTCCTCCTACTAGTAAGCTCGACTTGCGAATAATATTTTTCTATATAATTTTAATGCTTAAAATGGTCCGTAATTGATAAAATAAGCAATCACAACGGCTATTAGACCAATCACATATTGAATAAGGACTAACGGCAGCACCCATTTTGCCCACTTTGTCCATGAAATTCCCGCAATCGCTAAGCCAGCCATTAATGTTCCAGCCGTCGGGAAAATAATGTTTCCGATGCCGTCTGCAAAAGAAAAAGATAATACTGCTGTTTGTCTTGTAATATCAAGCAAATCTGCAAGCGGTGTCATGATTGGCATTGTCAGCATCGCATGACCTGTTCCAGATGCTAAAATAAGGTGAATCAGCGCTTGGAAGTTGTAGATTCCAATGACGCTTAAATATCCCGGAATATGTTGAATGGCTCCAGATACTTGATGAAGCATAGGATCTACAATATGACCTTCATTCAAAACAACAAGAACAGCACGAGAAACTCCGATAACTAGCGCTCCTCCAACTAATGCTGCTGCCCCGTTTGTAAACGACTTAACTGTATTTTCAACAGACAGTCTCCCAATAACCCCAATCACAATAGTCAAAATGACAAACAGAGAGGCAATTTCGGTAATGTACCACTTATACTTAATAACCCCAAAAGCAAGAATTACATAGTTAACAAGAAATGCTGCCATAATCCATTTATGCTTTCTAGTTAACTTTGCATCTGAGTTTAAGAGTTTATTTGCATTAGTTATGCTGTATTTTCCGTATGTTCCAATCGAAGGACTTTTTTTAACTTTCATTGCATATCGGTAGACAAACCATACTGAAACAGCGTAAACAACTACGAATAAGATAAGGCGAAAGCCCATTCCAGAAAACATAGGAAGCTCTGCTACTCCTTGTGCAACACCCACTGTAAACGGATTCATAACGGCCGTAGTAAAACCAGCTGATGCTCCAATTAAAACAATGGCAGTTCCCGTTAATGCGTCGAACCCAAGAGCAAGTGCCAGCGGAATTAAAAGAGGAATATAGGCTAGCGTTTCTTCCGCCATTCCCATTAAAGATCCTCCTACCGCAAAAAATAGCATCATAACAGGAATTAATAACTTTTCTCGGGTAGCAAGCTTTTTAGCCATCGTTGTAATTAATACATCTACTGTACCCGTAGCACTTAGTACACCAAAGAAACCGCCAATAATTAATACAAAAAAGATAATGTCGGCTCCTTCTACCATTCCTGTATGTATCGCTTTGACCATATCAAAGAATCCAACTGGCGTAGAATCAATCCATTTAAACGACTGAGGATCTACCGTTGTTCGTCCGTCTACTTCTACACGTGCGTATTCTCCGGCTGGCAAGATATACGTTAAAATAGTAGCAATCACAAGAAAGCCTAACAATAAAGCAAAAACGTTTATTTTCCTCTCTTTTTTCCTTACCTGATTTAATGAACTCATTTCTTTTTGCGGTTCACTCATTCTTCTTCTCCCCTTCATTGTGAAATAATAACTTTAAACAGACTTCTCGTTCTTTAAAAGCAGCTTCCTTATCTGCAACTACATATTGCTCCTTTCTTTTGTATTCCTCATATACAGTACAAGCAATTTTCGTGCCAACGGATAACCGTTTAATTTTCTGAATTATGATATAATTAAATCATGTTTTAGGTGGTAATTGGGTGTTTTTTTAAATTTAATATCACCAATTAAGAAGCTGTTTAATAGAAAATCTGGAGCACGAAGCATTAGCTAGTTCTTTTTAAAAAAAGCAGCAAAAAGAAAGATAAAAGAATTTAATCTATAAACATAAAAAATACGATTTTATTATTGTCTTTCCTTTAAGTAGATTAATACTATAAAACTTCAATCTATTTATAAAAGCATTGCGCATAATGAAAGGGTGTTCAAATCAATGACTGTTTATCGTATAGGGGTATTGGCCGGCAAAATACAGAAGGATTTTGTGCCGATCGTAATATGTTTTCTGGACACGGGGAATGGCAAATCACAAAAGACGTTGTGGTGACATCGGGCGTATTTACGCGAAAAGCCGTAGAAAGAATTGCGCATGAAGCTTTTGCATTGGCTATGCAGCGTCGTAAAAAAGTAACAATCGTACATAAAGCAAATGTTTTAAGATTAAGTACCGGACTATTTCTAAACGTTTGTCGAGAAGTAGCTGAGCAATATCCTGAAGTAAAAGTGGACGACTATCATATTGATGCTATGGCTGCTCATCTAGTACGCCGTGCAGCCGATTTTGATGTCATTGTAACCGAAAACATATACGGTGATATTCTTTCAGATTTAGCCGGCGAGCTTGTAGGGAGCTTAGAATTAGCCCCTTCTCTTAATGCAAATGAACATATGGCTATGGCACAAGCAGCTCATGGTTCTGCGCCAGATATCGCAGGTTTGAACATAGCAAACCCAACCGGTATTATTTCTTCGGGGATTATGCTACTGAGATGGCTGGCTGAAAAACATACGGATCACAAACTTCCAGAAGTGGCTGCTACAGTAGACTGCGCTCTTTATCAAACGCTCCAAGATGAAGTGAAAACAAAAGATTTAGGCGGACATGCCTCTACGTCGGATTTTACAGAAGCTATTTTAGATAGAGTAAATTCCCTGCAAAAATAACATTAATTTATCCATTCTATAGAGGTGACAATAATGAAAAAAAGAAAGATTATTATGGACTGTGACCCAGGTCATGATGATGCCATTGCAATTATTTTAGCTGTTGCACAACCAGGATTAGATATTTTAGGGATTACAACTGTTTCAGGAAACGCAGAAATAGAAAAAACGACGCTGAATGCTTTGAAGGTGTGTGATTTAGTATCGTTACATAACGTGAGTGTTTCAAAAGGAGCAAGCGAACCAATGATGCGCAGACGTGAAAACGCGCCTAGTATACACGGTGATTCAGGATTAGACGGCCCTGAGTTCCCGGCTCTCTCTCGCAGCTGGAGCGAAGAACACGGAGTAGATACTATTATACGAATGGTCAAAGAGTCAGAAGATCCCGTTACGCTTTTGCCTACCGGTCCATTAACGAACATTGCTTTAGCTTTAATAAAAGCTCCAGAAATTAAAGAAAATATTGAAGAGATTATCCTTATGGGCGGCGGAACCTTCGGGAACTGGACGCCAACAGCTGAGTTTAATATTTGGGCAGATCCAGAAGCGGCTAAAAAAGTGTTTGATAGCGGCATTCCACTGATAGTAATGGGGTTAGATATTACGCATCAAGCCGTTGCAACAGATAATGTTATTAACCAAGTGATGAACATTGATAATAACGTAGCAAAAAAGGTGGGTGAATTATTAGCATTTTTTAAATCTACTTATAAAGAAACGTTTGGCTTTGATGGTCCTCCTGTTCACGATGTATTAACCGTTGCTTATTGCATAGCTCCAGAACTATTTACGCTAAAGGAAGTTAATATTGTGGTAGAAACACGCGGAGAATACACGGCTGGAACGACTTCAGTTGATTTGCTTGGAGTTACAGGAAGGAAAGCAAATGCGAAGTTTGGTTTAACCCTTGATGTGGATGGATTTTGGGATCTGATGCTTGAAGCTCTTAAATCATATTCAGCTTCGTAATGTTCATTTAGAAAATAAACTTTATAAACGAGAGGCAGCACCATAGCTGAGTTGGTGACTTGCTGGTGCTGTCTTACGTTTATTCATACTATCTAGCTGTTCTTTTCGCTTTTTGATTGAGCATTACCGTAATGATTGAAGCAACAATAACACCTGTAATTAAACAGTTGGATAGATCTTTATAAATTACTCCCATTACTGTCCCGCCTATAACGCCTACACTAATAAGTGAAATTCGCTCTCTTTGATTCATGATTTATCCCTCCATCTTTTTTAATAAAACATTTAATTTATGAAGAGCGAAGTGCAGGTCTAATTGCTCTTCTTCATTTAACTTCGCAAGATTTGTATGAAAGTTACTATAAATCCCTCTCCATTTTTCTTCTTGAATACTTTTTCCTTTAGACGTTAATGAGACTAAAACTGCACGCTTATCTCGCGGATCAGGCATTTTGATTAAATATCCTTCATTTTCTAATTCACTTATAACATTCGTTAACTGTTGTTTGGCAATATTTAATCCATTACTAATTTCCTTAATATTCAAATCTCTTTTTTTCATATACATAAATTCAACTACGTGATTTTGTAAATGTGTTAATTTCACTTCATTCCTGTTTAAGTTCTTGAAGTTTTCAAATAAAACCGGTATTAAAGCGATATATTCCTTAGCCAGATTTCCCTTCATAAGATGTCCACCTTCTTTAGTAAATATATTATTACTAAATTCGAATAAAAACAATAAAAATTGTTTATTTTAGTAAAAATATATTTACTAAAATCCATACACACTTCTAAAGTTATTTTATCCCACTCTCAACAATCGTTTATTAATCTTATAAAAATAGCCATATAAAAAAGTAAGGAAGCACACTTCCTTACTTTCTGTTTGCAACGCCCGTTAAAAAATTCAAAAACACGTGTACGCCTGCTTTCACGGTAATTTCTCCTACATCACGCAGCGGATCTAGACATACAATATCCATTGCTTGAACAAGTGGATGACTCCCGGCGGTGTATACTGCTTCAAACAACTCATCTGTCCTCATTCCGCCTGTCGTTCCTGCTGGAACTCCCGGTGCGTAAGCGATATCTAACACGTCCATATCAACTGTTAAATAGATCATGTCTACCTCTTTGCTCAGCTGTTTTAATGCTTCTTTCACGGTATGATTTATTCCTGCTTTTCTTGCTTGCAGTAACGTTACATAATGAACGCCTTTGCTATCTGCATATTCCTTTAACGATTTTGAATTATAAAACCCGTGAAGTCCGATATTCCATACATGAGCTGCATCAATAGTATTGCTTTCGATTAAATTTCGTATAGGGGTTCCGTTAGAAGGACCGTTATCTTCTAAGCTGCGTAAGTCAAAGTGCGTATCAAACTGTAAAATCCCTATTTTCTGTTCGGGATGTGACTCTTTCCACCCTTTTACTAACATAGCTGTAATAGAATGATCGCCTCCAAGCATAATAGGTAGCGCATGCGGATGACATTTCCGCATAGACATCATCGCTTCTTTTATATACTGATGAGACTTCCCTATATCCGTTACGTGCTGTTTGACGTCTCCTAAATCCAACACTGACAAGGAAGTCAAATCCGTATCATACTCAATATGATACGGGTTAAAGGATTTCCAGAGCTTCCTCATGGCCATTGGCGTCTCACTGGCTCCAGAAGCGCTAATGGAAGATCTTGAAAGAGGCACGCCCAAGACCGTAATATCTATCGATGTAAAGTCGACGCTGCTTCCATCTTCAACTGTCTGAATCCAATCACTTACTTTTGGGTCAGGAGTACTTTGACGCTGCCAGCAAAAAGGCGGTCGATCAAGCTGTGGGTACGGATAGTTCATGCAAAACACCGCCTTCAACCACAACTTTTCCATCTTTTAATACCGTGTCTACAAGGTTTACGGCATAGTTATACTGCAGCGTTTGGTAATTGGGAGCGTCAAATAGCACTAAATCGGCTTTTTTACCTACTTCAATACTTCCGATTTGATTCCCTTTGCAAATGGCATGAGCCGCGTTGATCGTACAGGCCGTTAAAACTTCTGCTGGCGTCATCTTCATCGTTAAACAAGCTAAATTCATAATAAACGGCAGCGATTCCGTAGGAGAAGATCCTGGGTTTCGATCTGTAGACAAAGCAACCGGCACTCCTGCTTCGATCATTTCTCTAGCACGCGCCGGCTCTTCCATTAAAAAGAATGCAGTACCCGGCAATAGAACGGCTATAACTCCGCTTTCAGCCATTTGCTTAATTCCTTGATCCGATGCTTTTAACAAATGATCCGCAGACACAGCTCCCACTTTAGCCGCTAATTCTGCCCCGCCAAAAGACACAATTTCATCGGCGTGGATTTTAGGTTTTAGTCCGTATGCTTTTCCAGCTTGTAAAATACGATCTGACTGTTCAACTGTAAACACGCCTTCTTCACAAAATACATCACAAAACTCCGCTAGCTCTTCTTTTGCAACGATTGGTATCATTTCTTCGATAACGAAACGAACAAACTCATCTTCATTTCCTTTGTACTCGACTGGCACCGCATGAGCTCCCATAAAGGTTGAAACAACATCTACTGGATGCTGTTCATTCAGTTTCTTCGCTACTTTTAATTGTTTGATTTCATCTTTAAGATTTAAACCGTACCCGCTTTTGGCTTCAACAGTTGTAACTCCGTACTGCAGAAATTTATTTAAACGTTTTGTAGATTGCTTGATTAGCTCCTCTTCTGTTGCTTGTCGTGTACTAACGGTTGTTTGTAAAATTCCTCCTCCCGCTTTTAAAATATCAATATACTTTGCCCCGTTTAAGCGCATTTCTAATTCTTTTTCACGACTGCCGCCAAACACAAGGTGAGTGTGGGGATCAATCAACCCAGGCGTTACGATTTTTCCTTCGGCATCAATTATATTAATAGGTTCATGGATATGCTCAAGGTATTCCTGCGCTTTGACGTCAGGCCCAACAAATACAATTCTTCCATTTTTCACGAGTACGCTGCCATTTTCAATGATTCCTAGATCTGACATTTCCTCCGCTCGTCTAGGCTGACTTCCTCCTTTAACCGTAATGACTTGTGCAGCGCATTTGATATACGTAATAGTCATACGTATCCCTCCTTTTTTATTCATTTAACGCCGGAATTTGTATTCCTTTTTCTTTTGCAGTTTGAATCGCCTTATCATAGCCGGCGTCTACATGACGAACAACACCCATGCCTGGGTCTGTTGTTAAAACACGTTCTAGACGTTTGGCGGCTTCTTCCGTCCCGTCTGCTACTACAACCATTCCAGCGTGAAGAGAATACCCCATACCTACTCCTCCTCCGTGGTGAACAGATACCCAGCTTGCGCCTGCTGCCGTATTTACTAATGCATTCAAAATCGGCCAGTCTGCTACTGCATCACTGCCGTCTTTCATCGCTTCAGTTTCCCGATTTGGCGAAGCCACAGAACCGGCATCTAGATGGTCTCTGCCAATAACGATAGGCGCTGACAGCTCTCCGGACGCCACCATATCATTAATAATTTTTCCAAAACGCGCTCTTTCTCCGTAGCCTAGCCAGCAAATACGAGCCGGCAATCCTTGAAACTCAATTTTTTCTCTCGCCATTCTAATCCAGTTGCAAAGATGCGTATTATCCGAAAACTCACGTAAAATGACTTCATCTGTTTTATAAATATCCTCTGGGTTTCCTGACAAAGCGACCCATCGAAACGGTCCTTTTCCTTCACAGAACTGCGGACGGATGTACGCTGGGACAAATCCCGGGAAATCAAATGCATTCGTGACACCTTCATCCAACGCCACTTGGCGAATATTATTGCCATAGTCAAAAGCAACCGCGCCTTTTCTTTGCATCTCTAACATGGCTTGAACGTGAATAGCCATACTTGCTTTTGATTGTTTTATATATTCATTTGGATTTGTATTCCGCAATCTTTCTCCTTCTGCTAAGCTGACTCCAATCGGCAAATATCCGTTAAGTGGATCATGTGCCGATGTTTGATCCGTCACAATATCTGGGATAAATCCTCGCTCTATCATCTCAGGAAGAATCTCGGCTGCATTTCCAACTAATCCAATGGAAAGCGCTTTGCCCAATCTTTTTGCATCTTCAGCTAACGTGATCGCATCAGCTACGCTTTCGACTACCGTATCGCAATATTTTGTTTCGATACGTTTTTCAATACGCGTGCGATCAACATCAATTCCAATTACAACCCCGCCTGCCATCGTAACAGCTAGTGGCTGTGCGCCTCCCATTCCTCCTAATCCAGCTGTTAGCGTAATCGTTCCTTTCAAAGTTCCGTTAAAATGCTGGTTGGCACACTCAGCAAATGTTTCATACGTTCCTTGAACAATGCCTTGGCTTCCAATATAAATCCAGCTTCCTGCAGTCATCTGTCCGTACATCATTAACCCTTTTTTATCAAGCTCATGGAACGTCTCCCAATTTGCAAAAGCAGGAACAAGATTTGAATTCGCTAATAAAACACGCGGTGCATCACTGTGGGTTTTAAAAACCGCAACTGGCTTGCCGGACTGTATAAGAAGCGTTTCATCTTCTTCTAACTCTTTTAACGCTGCGACAATACGATCGAACGCCTCCCAGTTACGGGCTGCTTTTCCGATTCCTCCGTATACGACTAACTTTTCCGGATGCTCCGCTACTTCGGAATCTAAATTGTTTAGAAGCATGCGAAGAGCAGCTTCTTGCACCCAGCCTTTGGTCGTTAGTTCTGTTCCACGGGGTGCTTTCATTCCACTTTGTTTTGTCTCCATTTTGTTTTCCTCCTCTATAAAAATGAAAAACTGTTAAACTAACATTTTTATTACAGCGCTAGTTCATAATTAGTATCTTGCACAAAGGTTTTGAAATCAGCTGCTAACGCCTCAATATCGCGTGAGAAAATTCGGTCTTTAATAATGGTTGGTACGGTTTTTCTAATTCTTGAGTAAATTTTTCTTGTTTCTGAAGCAAGTTTATCCACTCCTTGAATATCGGCCGCTTGAGCCGCACAAATTGCTTCAATTGATAAAACTCTTCGTGTATTTTGGATAATTTGATAAGCGTGACGTGCAGCAGTCGTTCCCATGCTGACATGATCTTCTTGATTCGCTGAAGATGGGATGGAATCGACACTTGATGGATGCGCTAATACTTTATTTTCGGAAACTAATGAAGCAGCAGCATATTGAGTAATCATGAGTCCAGACTCTAAACCAGGATCTGCACTTAAAAATGCTGGCAGCCCGCTAAGCTGAGGGTTTACTATTCGTTCGATGCGCCGTTCAGAAATATTCCCAAGCTCCGCCATTGCAATTCCTAGAAAATCCATAGCAAACGCAATGGGCTGCCCGTGAAAGTTCCCTCCAGAAATTACTTTGCCGCTGTCGGCAAAGATGAGCGGGTTATCGGTTGCTGAATTAATTTCAATTAACAGCTTTTCTTTTACATAATTTAAAACTTGATAAATAGCACCATGAACTTGAGGAATGCAGCGCAGTGAATACGCATCTTGCACTCTTATTTGACCTTGAGAAGTAGTTAATTGACTGCCTTCTAAATACGAAAGAATTCGGGCAGCTACCTGCTGTTGTTCCGGATAAGGTCTTACCGCATGAGACTCGGGCATGAATGCATCTAAAATGCCTTGCAGACCTTCTAACGTCAGTGCTGCAATCCCGTCAGCAAGATCTGCTAGCTTTTGAGCTTCAAGGTACGAAACTACTCCTACAGCTGTCATTGCCTGAGTGCCGTTAATTAAAGCTAGCCCTTCTTTCGCTTGTAATTGGATAGGTTTAAGCCCAGCTAGCTTTAAAGCTTCTTCTCCTTGCATTCGCTGATCATTATATACAGCTTCTCCTTCTCCAACTAACAGCAGCGCTAGATGTGATAATGGAGCTAAGTCACCGCTAGCTCCAAGTGAACCTTGACTTGGGATAACCGGCACTATATTTTGGTTTAAGCAATCGATAAGCAGCTGCAAGGTTTCCAGTCGTATGCCGGAATACCCTTTAGCCAATGCATTCGCTCGTAACAGCAGCATGACTCTGCTTACTTCTAAAGAAAATGGTTCTCCTAGTCCGCAGGCATGACTGCGAATTAAGTTAATCTGCAGATCAGCTAAGTCCGTTTTTGAAATAACCGTATCGCTAAACTTTCCGAATCCAGTATTTACTCCGTAAATTACGTTGTTGTTCGTAATACTCTCTTCAACCAACGTTCTGCTTTTTTGTATATGTTCAACTGCGTGATCGCTAATTTTCACGGAGTATCCTTGGTAAATAACTTTGTAGATTTGGTCGAACGTCAGTGAATTTCCATCGATTTGAATAAACATCATACCCGCTCCCTTGTTAAACTGTAGACTACCTTTTCTTTTTGAACACAAAAAGGGGCTATATCAAAGAGGAAACAAGCTCCTTTTGATATAGCCCCCTATAAACTAACCTACTTACACTATGGGCTTTTATTAATAATCAGCACTTCACCTTATACATACAAACAATCGCTAAATGACTAAATCACTATACACTTTAAGCTGTACAACTTAAAGCAACTAGGGTACCTACACTAAGTATTACGCTGAATTAATCATTTGTCAATTATTTTTTAAGAAAATTTTAAATAATCTGAAATAAAATCGTTATTTCTTATAGCAGCGATGATTCACGGCTGCACATTCTTATTTCTTTAAACGTTATCGGACGTTCATGTCACTTGGGTGCGGACCTTTGCGGCGATTGCTGTTTAACTCATTAATCTCTGCCATATCATCGGCAGTGAGTTCAAAATCAAACACGTTAAAGTTTTCTTCTATTCTAGACGGTGTAACTGATTTAGGGATGACAATTGTGTTGTTCTGTAAGTGCCAGCGCAATACAACTTGAGCCGGAGTTTTGCTATGTACTTCAGCAATTTTTTGAATGACTTCGTCTTGTAACACTTCTCCTCCTTGATCAAGGGGGCTCCATGCTTCCACAAAAATATTATGTTTGGCACAAAACTCTTTTAATTCATTTTGAGCTAGATACGGATGGCACTCAATTTGGTTTAAAACAGGTGTTACATCACATTCGTTTAACAAGCGCTCTAAATGCTCAATTTCAAAGTTACAGACGCCAATTGCTTTTACTTTTCCATCGTGATAAAGCTTTTCTAATGCTTTATACGTCTCCACATACTCATCATATTGAGGCGTAGGCCAGTGAATCAAATATAAATCGACATAATCAAGTCCTAATCGTTCTAAGCTTTCGTCAAATGCACGTAATGCATTTTCATAGCCTTGATCGCTGTTCCAAACTTTTGTTGTAATAAACAGCTGTTCTCGAGGAACAGAAGATTCTTTAATCGCTTGACCTACCCCTTCTTCATTTTTATAAATCATGGCTGTGTCAATAGAGGTATACCCAACTTCAATTGCTTTTGACACTGCAGATGCTGCTTGGTTATCTTCTACTTGCCATACGCCAAATCCAAGCTGAGGCATTTTTAAACCGTTGTTTAATGTAACAATATTCATTTTACACGTCTCCTTTTTTGTTAAAAAGTTCAAAGTTTTAATGATGGTGCCAGCCGATCAGCATAGCAACCTGTCCCATTATAATGCCGACTGGGATTCCTATAATCATGGCTCCAAATCGAAATTTAAAAGACCATGCGCGCGGCACAAGGGAAAACAAATAAATCATACTCATCGTTGCCATACATGTACTGCTAAAAAAACTGACGACAGTGTGTAAATTTGGCATTACTTCTCCTCATTTCACTAGAACGTTTGCGCCTTTTCAATTTCATCATTTATCTTTCGTTCTAATGCCTATGTTTTCGCAGCCGACATAGTTACATTCGTCAAAGGGTTCCGTAATCCTGCTTTAATCAGTTAAAAATACTTTACCTACGTAACTTTTTTAGTTAAAACGAATATGTGCTTTTAACTTCAAAGTTGTGTATAATTTCTGTATATTAAAATAATAAGATTTTTTCACTATAAAGAACAACTGCACATTCTCTTTAAGGCAATCATACATATTTGCAAGAGTTAACGAAAGGAATGGATATAAAAAATGGCGATTGAAAAAGTAAAAGCATATTTTAAACAATATGGTATGGAGAATCGAATTATCGAAATGGATGAGTCCAGTGCTACTGTAGAACTGGCAGCGCAAGCTTTGAAATGCGAGCCGAAACGGATCGCAAAAAGTCTTTCTTTTAACGCCGAAGGAACTGTTCTATTGATTGTGGCAGCAGGAGATGCAAAAATTGATAACCGAAAATATAAAGAAGAGTTCGGAACCAAAGCAAAAATGCTTGGAGCAAGTGAAGTAGAAACGCTGATTGGTCATGCTGTAGGCGGAGTATGCCCTTTTGCCGTTAATGAAGGTGTTCACGTGTATCTAGATGAATCTCTGAAACGTTTCGTCACCGTTTTCCCTGCCTGTGGAAGTGGAAATAGTGCAATCGAATTAACAATACCTGAACTAGAAGAATTTTCGAAATGCTTAAAGTGGGTTGATGTCTGCAAAGGATGGAATGAATAATTTAGGTAAATTACGGTACATCTATACATAAAATAAATAAATCAGCACGCCAACAAGCTGAAACAGTTTTTTGTTTCAGCTCATTGGTGTATCTAAACGAATTTATGAAACAGCTTAACCCAACCTAGGTAAGAAACCCCTAAGAGAAATACAAAAAGAAATAGTAAAGGAATGTTCCTAGGGATAAAAAGCCAGCCGTCTAACGTATTCCACAGAAATTCACTTTTATTTGCTTTTCTCATCATTTTCACCTCAAGCAGATTTACTATTTTGTATTCAAAAATTCTTTTACATAGTTATATACAGTATCTTCAACTTATGACCTTTTTTCAAGAAAAACGTGCACGGAAAATTGATTGAATGTGAATCTTTTCAATTTATATCCGCTATGTACTCATCCATCATCTTAGTTTCATCTGTAAAAAAGAAGAAGCCTACATTTTTAGATGCAGGCTTCTTCTCGTTGATTCAGTCTTTCCTTTGTTTGCCTAGTCAGGCCCTTTCGTTACGTATATCGGTTCATAACCAAAGTGCCTTGCGTGAGATACGAATATCTACTTTCAATTTGCGGTAATACATTTGCTGAAGTCGCTGTTAAGCCTTTCAAAACTAATCAGTCCCTTCATACACTAAGTATTTAACCTTTCACAACAACCATTTGCATGATAGCTGCTGTACTATATGTGTACCCCGTATTTATATAGTAAAACCTTAAAAAACAATTTTTTATTATATAATTTTCTAGACTTCAAAGCAAAGAAAATTTAGATAGTATAGATGAAAGACACCCGTCACCTATTAGCTCCTCTACTGTTCGTACTCAAGCGTTCAAAGAAAAGCATCCGCAGTGAAATTCATCAAATTTATTTAATGTATGATTTCATCAATTTTTTGAAATGCATCTTCAAGTGAAGTATATCCATTTGTTTCTCCTTCGTTACCTTGAACGGTCCATTCTTGCTTTTCTACTGCTAGTTTCCCGTCTTTATCTTTTATATAAGGTCTGTTAAGCATAAACACATGATTATCCTTTTTTACTGTGTAGCCAAGATAATAGTGATCACCTTCTCCTTCTTCCTCATATACGGAGACGCCTTGAAGGTTATATTTGTGTAAAATGTCATCCATATGATGAGTCAGTTCACTTATAGCCGTTTCTCTTTTTACATATTCCACATTTTATACCCCTTTTCATTTTGATTTATGTTTAGCATTCCCTTGAGCATATTCAATTACACTATATTTCAAACCATTCATTATGTGAAATTTCCCCTGTATCGGCATTAAAGAAGTTACGGCTTGTCATTTGATATAAAGAAATTTAATCTACCTCCTCTTACCTTGTTGTAAAGAAAAATCATTTTTCTCTTTCGTATCTCCAATTAGTTATCATAGAAAAGACCCTCATATCCACGACCTCATTTCATTCTTAAACAATCAAAAACCGGTTAAGAAAAATAAACTTAACCGGTTAATGCTGATGTTATTTAAAATTGATACGATTTAAGATTTTTGCTTTTTGAAAGTGAAAGATAGATTTTGACAACTCAAAGATCGTTCCGTTCGTTAAGCACACCGTATTTTCGATAATCAGTGCTGGGTCGAATGGGTCGATATGAAGGAGTTCAGCACTTTCTTCATCAATTTTTTCGCAGTTGATGACTTTGTCAGCAAACCCAATGTTTAATTTTAAGTGATCTATCAGGTAACTATAAATAGAATTTGATGCAATATCTTCATTTAGATAAGGTACCACATCTTTTTTAAAGTAACTGATTTCAATAGAAAAAGGTTCTTCATCTACAATTCGCAGCCGCTTCACATAATATAGCTTGGTTCCGCCTTCACACCGTAAACCTTTTGCGGTTAATTCATCAGCTTCTACCACGTGCAAAGAAAGAATTTTTGTCTCAATTGTTTTCGACGTTAAGTCTTTCGTTAATCCTCTAAGACTGCCTAAATTAATATAATCTGTGACTGATTCCTCACGCAAAAACATGCCGCTTCCTTGGACTTGATAGATATAGCCGCGATTGACGAGCTGAGTCACTGCTTTTCGAATTGTATTACGGCTCACTTCAAATTTTTTTATCAATTCTTCTTCCGTCGGTAGCTTTTTTGTTTGATCAAACGTCCCTTCTCGAATTTCCCTTTCTAAACGATCTGCAATTTCTTTATATTTTATAGCCATATAATCTCCCTAGTTTACATTCTCAATCATTTACTGCTTCTATTATACACAAAACCTCTTGATCAAAATCAAGAGGTTTTCTTTTTACTTATAGCTCTTCTCCTCTCGTTTCAATAATATGCTTGTACCAATGAAACGACAGTTTTTTCTTTCGATTTAAGTTATCGTCGTGATCTACGTAAATGAATCCGTATTGTTTTTTATAACCATTTAACCAGCTTAATAAATCAATAACAGACCAAGCGTAATATCCTTTTAGATGAATGCCTTCTTTTATTGCGCGCTTAATCACTTTTAAATGTTCTTCAATATATTTAATACGGGGAACGTCTACAATTTCACCATCAATAATCGGATCTTCATCACCAAGACCATTTTCTGTTACGTACATTTTAATATCACCATAACGCTCTTTTAACATATGCAGCCCGTCTAAAAATCCTTGAGGTGAAATTTCCCATCCCCATTTTGTATAGGTTTTATCTGTCATCTTTACTGTGCGATAAAAGCCGTCAAACGATGGATTTCCAGGAGCTAAAGTAGATGTTTCCCTCGAGTGCTCCATAGACGAAACAGCTTCTTGATTTTTCTCTACTCGAATCGGTTGATAATAATTAAGACCAATGAAATCATTGTTTTCGGCATTTCTTTTTAATGTATCTAGCTCTTCTTTCGTCCAGCTTGGGGTCCATCCGTTTTCTTTTAATTGCTGTACGACGTAAGATGGATATTCGCCTTTTAAAATCGGATCATAATACCAAAACGTTTCGTATTCATTCGCGTGTCTAGCAGCTAAGATATTTTCCTTTTTATCATCAACACTGTAAGCCGGTAAGAAGACATGTGTAATACCAATTTCTCCATACTGCTCCAGCTGCTTATAGATCTCTACGGCTTTTGCATGTGCATAAAACACATAATGTGTAGCTTGAAAGTACTTTTTTTCATCGTTTTGGATACCAGGCGGATGTGCTCCTTTTAAATAGCCTAATCCGCAAAACATAACGGTTTCATTGAACGTAATCCAATGTTTAACACGGTCTCCAAATGCCTTAAAACAAACCTCTGCATACTTAACGAAAGCATCCGCTGTTCGTTTATTCGTCCATCCGCCGTCTTCTTCAAGCGTCAAAGGCAGATCCCAGTGATACAGCGTTACAAATGGAACAATTCCATACTTTAAGCATTCATTAATCACTTGATTATAAAATTCCAAGCCTTTTTCATTCACTTCTCCATCGCCAGTTGGCAAGATACGTGCCCATGAAATAGAAAAGCGGTACGATTCTAGTCCCATCTCTGCCATTAACTTAATATCTTCTTTGTAGCGATGGTAATGATCAATAGCTACATCTCCATTTGTGCCTTTATATGTTTTTCCAGGAATCTTTGAAAAAACATCCCAGTTTGTTTCGCCTTTACCATCTTCATTCCAAGCTCCTTCTATTTGATAAGAAGCTGATGCAGCTCCAAATAAAAAATCCTTTGCGAATTTCATTATAGCACTCCTTATTTTTATACTGACTTTTTAAATTCATTCCAATATATTAAATTTATAGGTACAAATTTAATATTGATTATATACTTATTTTTTGCATTTGACTACAAAAAATGTAATACAAAGACCTTTTTATTTTTCTCTAATTTAAAGAAAAATTTCGTTATCTTACTCATACTTGATAAAAGAACAAATAGAAAAGCCTGCTTTGAAAAAATTGATCAAAACAGGCTATTTATTAATATGACGGATTAACGCTTTATAATAACTCTCATCGTTATTAAACTTTCGTTTTCACATATAAATAAAGACCATACTCTGTGGGAACAGCAGGATAACCCATTACAAGCGATTTTAAGTTTTTTAAAACTTTTGCTATTCCTCGTTTTAATAATATTATATTAATTTAGGAAAAAAACGTTATTACCAAAGGATTCTTCATTCAAAATGCACATTTGTTTATAATTGATAATTGATATAAAAAAATAAATTAATACACTTTATTTCGTTAACTAGAGGTGTTTTTGTTAATGCCCTTCTTGAATTTTAAAATTGTTTCTACTGCTTTTTTATATCCTCCAGCCTCTTTTAAAGATTCTCCAATTTTGCAGCTGCTTTCTTTAAATGATGGATTTAGTAACACTTTTTCTGTTGTATTTCGTAATGTAGCAGCGTCTAACTTTTTACGATTAAGCTGTAATCCAGCTCCTAAATTTTCAATTTTCTTGGCTACTATTGGTTGATCAGCCATGACAGGAATGACAACAAGAGGAATACCAAAATAGAGTCCTTCACTGGAGCTGTTCATTCCGCCGTGGTAATGAAAACATCTGCCTGTTGTAGAATTTCTAATTGGGGTACATAATTACGCACTATAAAATTAAGGGGAATATTATTAAATTGGCAAATATCTGTCTGCCTTCCTACAGATAGAATGACTGTGACCTGAGTATCTCCAAATGCTTCAAAGCAAGTAGTATAAAATTCAGGCTGATGATTAAATACCGTTCCCATCGAAATAAAGATGAGTTTGTTTTGTCGAATGTTCTCCAACGTAAAAGCTTCGACATCTTTACGTAGCGCAATAGAAGGGCCAACAAATATGAAAGAGTCGTCAAATTCTTCGGCCATGGGTTGATATAGCTTGGAGGTAAATACAATCGTTATATCTCCAGGACACGTCATGGTATTTTTCTATCAGTAAGAATAACTCCATATTGATCTTTCCACTTTTTTGAAATTTGTTCAATTTCCATGTATCTTGGAGATTCCTTATCTATTTCTCCCCTGTTCTTCATAAACATAGAAAAAATTTGGCTATTAATTGCAAAAGTTGTACAAGAACATACTTTGGGTATTCGTAATATATCAGCTATAATCCATCCGGCAGCGAAATTATTATCATAAATAACATAATCGTACTTTTCCGCTCTTATTTCTTTTAAAACCTCTTCTATAATCTTATCCATAGCCCTTCCCATATGCAAAAGCATTTCAAGAGGATCTATTTTCTCTGCCATCCTTTTTCTGTATTTATATGGAGTAGAAAGTTTTCATAAGGACGAAATAAAGCGCCTGTTTTTTCAATCTTGTTTCTATATTCTTCTATGCAGTAATAGACCAACTCTTCTCCCTTTTTCACAAGCTCTTCTACTAATGCAATGGTAGGATTAACGTGCCCTTCACCGGGAAAGTTAAAAAAAAGAACATTTGCCATCTAACTCCCTCCGTTTCTCAGCAAATAAATATACTAACCTTGTTTAGAATAAATTTTCTTCTTATCTAGTGTAAAGTAAGAATCAATTTCATTAAATGTATAAAACAAATATCAAGCAAAATGACCCTATTATTAACTTTTAAGGTTTTATAAAGAGTTAAAAAATTAAGATGAGCAAGTAGCTGATTCTTTAATGCTTGGCTGTGGCTGTCTAGAGGGAATTCGCTATTTCGACACTAAGATGCCAGGTAGTAAAGGCACTATAAAAACGATTTCTGATGCAATCTGTTTACATGAAGAGGATTACGGAATTGCGTGGAAACACAAGGATTGGAGAATCGAGGAAGTAGAAGCACGTAGTTCACGTCTCTTGACCATTTTTTCCGCATAACTTTTTCATGGATTTTTCTGGTCTTTCTATTTTTCAATTCTTTTATAACGTGTAGAAGCAAAGCGCCGGGTTTCTGCAGAAAGCAGCTGCTTTACCAAATCTTCGCTAATGATTCTTTTGATTTTTAGTTCCATTGCTATTAAGCCCCCCATTTCTCCCTTTTTTTATAAAAGCAATAAGGAGGAGAAAAAGTGGAATTACAATTTCTAGAGAAAAAAAGAAAACAATGCCACTTGTAGACAAAAAGGAAACAAGTTGTTGGAAATTGGAAGATATCCACAAAGCAACTATAACTTGGAGAAAACCAAATGGAAGCACAAATGGCTTATAATCACGTACGTTTAGACACTGCGCTGTCCCAAGTGTAAGTACATAATAAATGGCTGAAACTTTAACAAAAATACCTGTAACCCAGACTGCCATCACCATTGATTCGACATGTTCAAAAAAATTAGCTATGCTGATATACCTTGAAACACTTATTACGGGATAAATGTATTCTTGAGTAGTGCTGCCTAATACAAGAATGGTAATTAAATTTGTAATCACCATAGTTAGTACAACAGCTACAATAGAAATCACACCCAATTTTCTTGCCTTACTTCGATCTTTCAAAAAAGGAAGAAAAAAAGAAATATAAAAAAAATCGTTAAACCATGACTGAATAGAAGTAGCTCCTTGTAGAGAGGGTAAAATACCATTCCCCATGATAGGAAATATATTATCAATTTCTATATCAGGTAGCAGTAGAAGTACCATCAGAAGAAGAGGAAGAATAAATAATGGAAGAAAAACTTGTGTGGCACGTGCTAGCACCTCTACTCCTCCGTATACAACAAACATGCAAACTAACACCATACTGGCTATTACTACAGGTATAGGGGTTTTCGGAAGAAAGTTTGCAATGAACTCCGCGTACTGTCGTAGAACAATACCATTCAAATAAAGATGAAAAAACAAATATATAAATCCAAGAGTCTTTCCGGCAAGCTTTCCAATAATACGCTCACTGTACTGAATAATATTTTCATTAGGATAAAACTTGTTTAATTTTAAAAAAATACCTAATGTCAGAAAACCAATGAGGGAGGCCCATATTGGTGATAGCCAAAGATCTTGCTTCGCATCTTTTCCGGCGACTGATGGAAGAGTCAGAATAGCTGTAGCTAATACAATAAAGTATAGTAACATCGCCATCTGAAGAGATGATATTTTCCCTTTTTCAATCATTTCTTTTTACCCCATTCTATTTTTTTATTATCTTTTACAAATATTTAAATCGACAAAATATTGTGTATGTTATTGATTTATAGGCATATGATTACATTTTCCTTTCTAATTATTTTTTCCGGATAGTAGCGATGAGTAGTAGTAAAACCGGAATGAACGTCATAATGAATGTTCCGTAAAAAGGAAATATATTACCTAAAAATCGAGTTAATTCATACATGCTAGGAGTTACCCATATACCGAATATAATCACCAGAAAACCAAGTGGAAATACAAGGGGGCGGTAGTCAGATAGATGTAGCCATTGGGCCGTTCCTAAGACAAGTGCATAGTAAAATACTGAAAGTTTAATAAATATTCCCATTACCCAAATAGTAATTACAAAGGCTTCAAGATGTTCAAAAAAAGTAGCAACACTAATGTATCGGAAAGCAGTAAACACCGGATAGATATAACTGGTTGCTGATTCTCCAAATAAGAATATGTTCACTATATTGGTGTAAACCATGACTAACATAGTGATAACCACCGAGATCATACTCCACTTCTTTCCTTTTTTATGATCTGTCAAAAAAGGAAGAAGCATGGAGATAAGAAACATTTCGCTAAACCAAGACTGTGGTACAGCTGCTCCAAGGATCGAAGGCATCATACCATGCTCCATAATTGGAAACATATTCTCTGGTTTGAATTGAGGTATGAGTAGTATAAATAGTAACAGTGGAAGAAGTATAAAGATTGGAACGAACAGTTGGGCAGATCTTCCCAATACTTCCACGCCGCCTCGTACAGCGAAAGCACATACAAGAACCATGCTCCCAATAACTACAATCATCGGGGTTTTAGGCAAAAAAGCATTAATAATAAAATCTATATACTGCCTGGATATGGTGCCACATATATGCAAAAAAAAGAACAAGTAGACAAACCCAAGCACTTTTCCTGGAATCCGACCAATAATATGTCTACTGTATTGGATGATCGATTCCTTCGGATAGAGTTTATGTAATTGATACACAATAAACGCCGTAAAAAATCCATTGAGTGAACCTAAAATTGGCGAAATCCACATATCACGCCCTGCATACTTGCCCGTAATGGCTGGGATGGTAAGAATAGCGGTTGCTACTATCGTTGGTACGATCATAAGCGCCATCTGAAATGAAGAAATTTTCCCTTTTTCGATCATTCTCTTTTCTCCTTCTTTTTCCGTAACTTCTATGCCCCTGCTATTTCTCCAACATCTTACCAAGTGGTTTGAAAAGCATGTCAATCATCTGTGTAGGACCTGGCATATCCGGAAAGAACAGAAGGAGGATGGCAAGCAGCCATCCCATCGTTGTTAAGATCACAAAGGCTGCTTTCTCCTTTTTCTGATTTCGATCCATTTTTGGCCATTCATACAAAAAGATAAGAACCACGCATACGGTTATTCCTATTACCGTTATCCACTTCATTTCTTTTCTACCTCTTTTTCTTTCAAGCCCGCCGGCGTAGTAGATAAACCAGGTCGGCGTACACGCGTTTTAATATCTATTTTCACTTCCACATCCGGAAGGATTGTATCCCAATGATCTTTGACTTTCGACCATTCTTTAGGGTATTTTCGATGAAACGCATCTGCGAAACCAAATGCGTCCACATTCATCCCTTTCTTCACCTGTTTAAGAGACTGGTTAATGCGTTTTTTGATATCTTTTTCTACGTCTTTCTCCACTCTCTTCGTAATTTGTGGACTCATAACATCAAGATCACTGCCATTTTGCACAATTGTCCCTTCCGATGTAATCTTCGCTAGGATCTTCCATTTTCCATTCTTAAGGGTAGGGATGAGTTTCGTCGTTTGTCGAATAGGGTCTAGCGAGATGGATTCTCCTTTTTTAGGATTTACTGTAACCGAAGTCACTTCGATTTCATTTCGTAACCATAAAAGTCCTCTGGTAGCCTTAATATCAACTTGACCGATCATTTTATCTTTCTTAAAAATAGCAGTCCCCATTATATAAGCAATCGTTTCCTGTGGTTTCCTCCCAAGAAACGGCGGTAACTTTTTAATTAAAGGTAGGAGAGCCACTCCAGAATCCCCTGTTAACATCTGTTCAAAATCTTTCACTGTAACATCCATACCAATCTTCATCTCAGATAACTTTCGCAGCACTTCTCCCTCGTATGATTCTAAAGGTGGCTGTAATGCTAGAACATCGGCTGCCTCTCCATAACTGACAAACAAATGAGCACGTTCCCGAGGTTCTGGATGGCGAAGTAAATAGTCAATTTGCTTATGAATACCACCATTTCTAGCAAACTTCTCACCGATAATATACGCTTTGCAGTGACCCCAGAAGATTTTACGAGGGATTTTTGTCTGCACCTTTGACATAGCATCTGCTATATTTTCTCCAATTGCCGATCTCACCAAACTCTCGGAGCCTGTTCCTGATGCTCCTCCTCCCTGCTGCTGACCATTCACAGCCTTAGGAATCAAAATTTGAACAGTAAGCCTAATTCCCCCCCCTTTTTCTTTATCAATAGCAGCCCCTAACACAAGCGCTGTGTCATTTACTTCCCTTCTGTCCCAGCAACCGCTCAGTAGAAAGCTAGCCAAAAAAAAGAGAAGAATGGTCAACGTTTTTATGACGTTTCGAGATAGAAAGAGATTCATTCTTGTTCACATCCTTCTCATCATGTATTTACTCTACTATTCGTCTCCTTTACTGGAATTTGGTTTTTGGCTAGGGGACTGTCGGTATGAGTTGAACTCCCCGGTTAAATGGGGGCGTGTGTCCATTTTCCACCATGGAGCTCGAATCAAGGCATCTTTCAACTCACGCCCCTTCACCGGAGCGATTGGTGTCAAGTATGGAATCCCAAAAGAACGCAACGTACATAGGTGAACGACGATTGTAATCACCCCAAGCATAACTCCAAGCAAACCCAACGTTCCAGCAAGCAGAATGATAGGAAAGCGTAGCATTCTTAACGCAATTCCTTGCGTATAGTGTGGCACCATAAAGGACGAAACTCCTGTAATCGCAACAACAATGACCATTGGAGCAGAAACCAGACCGGCCTGAACTGCAGCTTGACCGATGACCAAAGCGCCGACAATACTAACAGCGGCACCGACCTGTTTTGGAAGTCTGACTCCTGCTTCACGTAGTGCTTCAAATGTAACCTCCATCATTAATGCTTCAACAAGTGCTGGAAAGGGAACACTTTCCCGTGAAGATGCCACGCTAATCAGCAAGGCCGTCGGCACCATCTCTTGATGGTAGGTAAGGACTGCTACATAGAGCGAAGGTAAAAGAAGAGAAAGTACCATAAATACAAAGCGTAAAATGCGGATAATTGAACTAATCATGTAGCGTTGGTAATAGTCTTCAGGCGACTGAAGTAGGGAAAAAAAACTAATAGGCGCAATTAAGACAAAAGGAGTACCATCCACTAGAATCACCACACGCCCCTCTAAGAGATTAGCAGCAGCTACATCCGGCCGTTCTGTATTGACAAGTTGAGGAAAAGGAGAATAGGAATTGTCTTCAATCAGTTCTTCAATATATCCACTTTCCAATACACTATCTATTTCGATGCGCTGCAATCGATTTTCGACTTCCTCAATAAGGGTGTGATCCGCAAGTCCTTCTATGTAGGCAATTACAACATCGGTGTTAGTATAACTCCCGATTTTCATCGATTTCATTTTGAGGTGAGGACTTTTGATCTTCCGTCGGAGGAGGGAAGTACTGACTCCTAATGTTTCCACAAAACCTTCCCTTGGTCCCCGTACAACACTTTCTGCGGTTGGTTCTTCAATCGATCTCTTTTCCCACTTTGCCAACCCCAAGGCAAGTCCAGATGCTTCATGTTGTACGAAAAGCACAGGGTTCCCGATGGAGATATTCTCTATACAATCTGCGAACGTCTTAACTTCTTTCATCTTTGAAATGTGTATCTTTTTCTTTAACATTTCACGTAAACTACGAACCCTTTCTTCTGTTTCTGACGTAAGTGGGGCGAGAACATTCTCATCAATCTCCTCAATATTAGATAAACCCTCTATATAGATAAGGACGGCTTTTGTTTGTCCACCTATTAAAAACGTCCGAAAGACTACATCAAAACAGTCCTGATAGATGGAGCGAAGAACCTGTAGGTTTTCATCTAAGTCTAAAGAAAGCAGTACTTGTTGCTCGTTAATCTGTTGATCCGTATAGAGTTGTTTTAGCTTATGGAATCTTCTTCGAACCTTTCGAAACAACATAGACAGCTCCTTCCTTTTATGTAAGGTTGCATAGAAAAGCGTAATGAAACCTATCCTTATCTTTTGTTGTATTTTCCAAAATTATTATATCTAGTTAAAAATTTCATTGATTATTTAAACTTAACTCTGTTTGTATGTTTTTTCGTTACAAATTATATAGATAGTAAAGCTTAGATAAGAGCAGTTTTTTCTATTTTTAGCCTGTATAAAGTATTTATTTCCAATCTGTATAATGGACATTATAGGAAATCTTATTAGTAATTGTTAAATCTAAATCTTTTTTAGTGTGTATAGTGCCACTATACTAATCCCATACTAAATACTAAAAGAAGTTATTTGAGATTAAACAATACAGAACAAATAGTTAATTGTATTAAGTTAAATGTAAGATGAAGAAAAATTTCAGTTTTCATCAACCGAATTAACTTTAACTAAAAAGTAGTTATTAATCGATTTTGGAGTGAGAAATAAGCATGCCTTTTGTTGAAATAGACACTAATCAATATTTGTACTATGAAGAGTATGGACAGGGTATACCTATCATCTTTATTCATCCACCTGGGATGGGAAATAAAGTGTTTTACTATCAATACGATTTATCCAAGCATATGAGAGTCATCTTTCCTGATTTAAGTGGTCATGGACAAAGCCCAAAAGCTGCACAAACTGTATCAATTCCCTTCTACGCAAACGAAATATTACGCTTTATGGATGCATTACATTTAAACAAGGCCATTATATGTGGCTATTCTGCTGGCTGTCTAATTGCTCAAGAGCTTGCTATTTATCATTCCGATAGAATAGAATTATTAATTTTCTCAGGAGCATATCCTATAGTAAGAGATATGCCTGGACAATTATTACATAAAATAGGATTATATATGGTAAGAGAACACCTAAATATATTAATAACAAGCATTGCTAGAAGTCATACCAGAGACAAGACACTAAGAAGAAACCTAGTTAATTATATGAAAAAAGCCGATCAAGAATCATGGTATCAGTATTATAATCATTCATTACAATATAACTGTTTAGACAAACTTCATCGTTTAACAGTACCTTTGTTGTTTATGTATGGTGGAAAAAAGGATTGGACTATCCGCTATATGAAAGAGTATAAAAATAAATGTAAACATGCTGAATTCTTTATTTTTACACAGCAGGGTCACCAACTGCCTACAAAAAAAGGGATTCAGTTTAATGAACTAATTACAGGGTTTGTCTTAAATAAATCCAGTTTATAAAGCTAAAAGGCACTTGAAAAATGAAGAATCCTAAAATCCCATATGTATAAGAACGGATGATAAACTACGAAGACTGATAAGGTTGCTCAGCTCATCAGTCTGAATATATATTTCACAATTAAAAATAAGACGCTTCGGAAAATCCCTTAGCTGCTTTAGCTTATTATCATCACTATCCACAAAAGTCTCCACCATAACAACTATATAATAATCACTAAAAGGATAAACAATGTGACTTATAAAGCTAATCCAGAACCGAGTCTACCACAATTAGATATTCAAAACGCTTCATTTATATATTGGAACATGATGATACTTTTATTTTTCGTTTCATTACCTTTAAAGCACCTGGGAATTTGTCAACGATAGTGCTTGTCAAGCTACCAATGAAGACTATCAGAAGGATAATGATGTCCTAGCCAAATCCTTGAGAATCCCGTTAACAAGGACAATCCCAACATAACTGACCCAAGAATACGTTTATGGAGAAAGATAGAAGTGGATACAGCAAAAGCAAGCAACGTATGTTTACTTAAGAATGAAGAATCCATCTTTGAAGGAATGAGTATACCGACACGGCGCTCCATAAATGGACGAGGCTTAAAATAAAAACATTTAATCAACGTATTAATAAAGTTGGATCAGGTTCAGCTTCATCCTTTTTATCATTACAACCAAAAAGAAACCCTACTGATAAAATGGTTGATAGGAGACCAAATAAATATTTTCTTTTCTTCACTTATTCTTCACCCCTTACAGTAGTCGTATATCTATTAAGATCCACATTATTCTTTTAATAATTACAGGTAATAATTTAAAATCCCAAATAGGGATAGTATCATTTTCCGCGTATATATAAGTAACATCGTCAAAAAATAAAGCCGTTGGAAGAACGGTTTCTTTCAAACAACTATCAAAGAGGGATTTGCATAATGAACAACTTACAGGGGCTAACTTCTTTATTTAATTTTAATGGAATGTTTGGAAAGAGAAATAATAACAGAGTCATACTACTTTCACTTTTAGGTGTAGGAATTGGGACTTTGGCCATTTGGCTAATAAGAGGGACGGGGAACAAAATCGCATCTCCAACCATGCAAACAATGAAGAGTAGAAGCCAAATGAAAAACGGTTTATCTAACCAATAATAGACACGCATACTTTCTCTACGATATATAAATTAAAGACTAACGATCAGTTTAATTATGGGAACAATATATTTAATGTACATCTGTATTAATAGTTCACCATGCTGATTACAAAAAATAAAAGCCCCTAGATTTTTGTTAAATCTAGGGGCTTTTCAAACTTACTTAAACTTTTTATTCTCTAATACAATCATTTGGTTCTTCATTTTCTGTTATTAAATGGGGAATATAATATTATTCGATGAGATAAATTACTGAGATACAGAGGTGGAATATGAAACAAGTTATTAAAAATATTCAAAACGATCAGCATTTTCCTTTTACATACGATTCACGCCCCATGGCTGAAAATATGAAACGTTACAGTGAGTTTTACAATCTTCCAACAGAGGGGCTAATGTATCGCTACGGATTTGAAACGGTTGCTCATGAACGGTTGTTTATCCAATCTTTTCGTCCCTTACAGATAAAAGCTCATATACTCCTTCTTCATGGCTATTATGATCATGCTGGAGTACTAAGTACGGTTATTCGTTTTTTGATTCAAAAAGGGTTTCATGTGTTGACATTTGATTTACCAGGACATGGATTGTCAACAGGAGAACGAGGAGCCGTATCGGAGTTTTCTCTCTATGTAGAAAGTATTCGAGAAGTCATGCGTAGACACCTGTCTTCAAGCTCTCTACCTATCTATATTGTAGCTCATAGTACTGGCGCTGCTGCTGCAGTCGATTATATACTGAATAACCATGAAGCATCTCAGGTTCGAAAGGCGGTCCTTGTCTGTCCCCTCGTTCGTCCTTATCACTGGAATGCAATCACCATTTGTATAAAGTTCTTAAAAGTGTTCACCACGAATTTGAAAAGGATAATTCGAAACAATTCATCAGATTCAAAGTTTTTGCATTTTGTGAAGAATGATCCGTTACAGTATGATCAGCTCCCCCTCGGTTGGGTAGAAGCCTTGATAAGATGGAATGAATTAATTAAGGAAGGGAGCCCTAGTCCTATTCCTATTCTCATCCTTCAAGGAAAAAAAGATACAACAGTGGATTGGAGGTATAATGTTGGTTTCTTACTGAAGAAGTTTCCAAATATAGATATTGAACTTATAGAGAATGGAAAACATCATTTATTTAATGAAAAAGAGCTGATAAGAGAAAAAGTGTTTACTTCTATCCATCGTTATTTAACAGGTAACGTGTAAACACAGGTTCCGAGAACAAAGTATATAATATCTGTCTATTATTCGAACGAAGGGAGTTTTATTGATTAATGAACATCGAAATATCTGTGTAGTTTTTTACTAGTGTCTACTTGATGCGGAGCAGACCACTTGAATAAGAAGTTACATTTTAAGTTTTCCTGAAAAAAGCCACCTCACTGCAATGAACGATCATTGCAGTGAGGTAGCTTTTGCTAATAAAATCTTTAGAAATTAGCAGGTGCGTGGGGTAATATGCTGCACCCTCATAGTTCAGTTAAAATAATCGGTTCACCGTTTGTTACAACAATCGTATGTTCACATTGTGCTACAAGACTATTATCAGGTGTAACAAACGTCCAGCCGTCGTCTCCGCGTTCAATGATATGATCAGCTTTCATAGAGATAAACGGCTCTACAGCAATAACAAGGCCTTTTTTCAAAAGGGCTTTATCCATTGGATCATAATAGTTTAAAATATGGTTAGGAGCGTCATGCAAGCTGCGGCCCACACCGTGACCCGTTAAGTTTTCAATAACAGCATATCCGTTTTGATGTGCAAAGTTAGATACAGCACGACCAATTTGGTTTTGTTTTGAACCAGCTTTTACTTTTTTCATGGCTGCCCAAAATGCATCTACTGCAGCTTGGCACAACTTTTCTTTTTCTTCGTCTTGCCCAATAACAAATGAAATACCCGTATCTGAATAATAGCCATCAAGTACGGCAGATACATCCACATTGACTAAATCGCCATCTTTTAATACTCGGTCTCCGGGAATACCGTGAGCCACTTCTTCGTTTACACTAATGCACGTTACACCTGGGAAATTATATTCTTTTTCAGGTGCAGAAATAGCACCGTGTTCATCCAATATTTTTTTACCGATCATATCAAGCTCTTTTGTTGTCATGCCTGCTTTTGCTTGGTTTTTCATCTCTTCGCGCGCAAGTGCAACAATGCGTCCAATTTTGCGTAAACTTTCTAAATCTTGTTCGTTACCAATAATCATAAAAAACACTTTCCTTCCTCGAAATATATATCCTATCCGATTTTATCATATTTTTATGAGGATTTTTCAAAAGACCTTTTAAGAACTAAAATGTACGATTAATTAGACTAGTAAGATATTTATCATATGCTAAACTTTTGTTTCTTAACCAATTAAATCCACAAAAAAAGAGGTTGAGACATACCTAAATCAAACGAATCTAAAGACGGACAAATTGGATACATGAGCTGAACCGCTTGTTACACCGCTGTGGATTTCCGTGCAAGACTTCGCTTTCCGCGGGCAGCCGATGAGCCTTGCCCTCCAATCAACAGCTAGAAGCACCTACATACATGAAACCTGCGTTCACCACAACAACAAAAAATCCGAACGATTAATAAAATTTATTAATCGTTCGGATTTACCTTTAAACAAAATAATTTTGCTTCTTTCTACATGATCGGCCTTACACCTTCATCAACAAACTTATTTCCAGGTTTTTTAAGCTCCAAATGGTCTCTTAATGTGCTTCCTTCATAGTCTAACCGAAACAAACCTCTCTCTTGTAAGATTGGTACAACAAGATTTACAAAATCATCTAAGCCAGATGGAAGCAAAGGAAACTGCAGCATAAATCCGTCCGCTGCTTTTTCCTGAAACCATCTTTCCATTTCGTCCGCAATTTGAATGGGGGTTCCTACAAAGTTATCTTTCCTTGCAGCACCGAAAAATCGCGTATAAAGATCTCCTACCGTAAGTTTTTCCCTTGCTATAATTCTTAGCATCTCATCAAACTGACTTTGAATGCCATTCACGACTGGAAATTCCACCTCTGATGCAGGAGTATTTAGGGCATACTTGGTAAAATCCACGTTCCCCATATACCCAGAAACGAACTTTAATCCTTCATATGGATTCACTAGCTTTTGTAAATCGCTGTATTTTTGAACCGCTTCTTCTTCTGTTCCTCCTACAATAGGGGAAATACCGTGAAGAATATGTAAATCCGCTTCTGTTCTATTGTATTCAGAAAGCCTTGATTTAAGGGATTTATAAAAGCTTTTGGCTTCTTCTATGTTATCTAGGTGAGCAAATACCACTTCTGCCGTTCTTGCCGCTAAGCGCTGTCCCGGCTCAGAAGAACCGGCCTGAACGATAACGGGCTGTCCTTGGACGGAACGAGCGATATTTAACGGCCCTTTTACAGAAAAATACTTACCTTTATAGTTAAGTTCATGTACCTTTTTAGCATCAAAAAACGCTCCGTTTTCTTTATCATATAAAAAGGCAGCATCTTCCCACGAATCCCATAACCCTTGAACAACATCAATAAATTCTTCCGCACGTTCATAACGGTGATCGTGTTCCCAATGAGTATCACGGTTAAAGTTTAACGCCGTTTCACCTGTTGCATCTGCTGTCGTCACAACATTCCAGCCCGCCCTTCCTCCACTTACATGATCGACAGAGGCGAACTGACGCGCTAGTGTATAAGGTTCATTGTAAGTAGTTGAAGATGTGGCAACAATGCCAATTTTTTCAGTAGCTGCTGCCATTGCTGTAATGATTACAATAGGGTCAAATCGATTTAAAATCTGAGGGTGCGACTCTGCATTTACTGCTAAACTGTCGGCAATAAAGGCGATATCAAATTTTCCTCTTTCAGCGGTTTGTGCAAGCTTTTGATACACAGAAACATCGATGCTTGCGTCAGGCTTTGAATCAGGATGACGCCATGAAGCTACATGCATACCTGTGCCAATCAAATATGCTGCAAGTTTCATTTTTCGTTCCTTGGCCATTTTCCCACTCCTATTTTGTACTTATTTTGTTTTATACGTGTCTTTGTACGCATTCAATTCTTTCAAACTAATAAACGTCGGAATATAATTTCCTTTGTATGTTTTTTTAATAAAGGCAGCCGTACTTTTGGATTGATACACTTTTACTAGCTTCTTTAAATACACTTTATCCTGATCTTTTTTTCTTGCAGCGATGACATTAATATAGGGCTTCGCTGTTTTATTTTCATGAATGAGTGCGTCCTTTAAACTTAGACCCGCTTCCACAGCTACACCGTTGTTAATAATGGAAGCCGCCGTATCTTGCATAACGCGGGGAGTGCTTGCAGAATCGACGGGAACAATCTTTAAATTTTTAGGGTTGCTTTTAATTTTATCCTCTCCTCCGTTACCGTCAAAGCCTTCGACCACTGTAATTAAATCCGCTTCTTGCAGTAAAACTAGTGCTCTTCCCCAGTTGGAAGGATCATTTGGAACAGCAATTTGAGCACCGTTTGGAATGTCTTTTAATGATTTATATTTTTCAGAATAAAGACCTAGAGGGGCAATGATGGTCGTTCCAATTGGCACAATATCCGTTCCGTTCTTTTGATTAAATGAGTCTAAATAAGCAACGTGCTGAAACGCATTTACATCTATTTCTCCTTCAGCTAAGGCTTGATTAGGATCGTAAGCTGAAGAAAAATTCACAAGTTCTATATCCAGGCCTTGTTTTTTTGCTTTCTCTTTTATAAATTCCCACGTCCTAAGTTCAGAACTTCGAATGCCTACTTTAATTTTAGCTTCTTTACTATTGGCACTGGATGAGGAATTAGAACATCCTGTTATGACGAGGATGAACAACAGCAGAAGCAGAAATATCGGTTTTTTCATTTATAACTCCCCTTTTAAAAAGCTTGCTTCTAATACGTTTTTACACTCTTCTAATCTTGCGTTCTATGATGTTCCCTAAAGATTGAATACCTTGAACAATAATGATAAGAAGCACGACGGTGACTACAATAGTAATCGTGCTGAAGCGCTGATAGCCGTAAGTAATAGCTAAATCGCCAAGCCCTCCGCCTCCGATAGCACCGGCCATTGCCGTTGCTCCAATTAACCCAATTGTGACAGTTGTTAAGCTTAAAATAAGAGAGGGAAAGGCCTCTGGAATTAAAAAACGGAATACAATTTGAGTTTTAGAAGCACCCATCGCTTGCGCTGCTTCAATAATACCTTCATTTACTTCAAGCAAAGAATTTTCAACGAGTCTAGCCATATAAGGTCCAATATGTAAAACAAGCGGAACAATAGCCGCCGTTGTACCGATAGTCGTTCCGACGATGAACCTTGTAAATGGGATGATCGCTACAAGTAAAATAATGAACGGAATCGAACGAAGAATATTTACAATAGGATTTAAAATTGAAAAAATAACTCGATTTTCAAGAATATGACCCTTGCGTGTTACAACAAGTAGAATTCCTAAAGGAATTCCAATTAAAGCCCCGAAAAGCAGGGAAGCACTAACCATGTACAGTGTTTCCCACAAAGCCGCTAATATCAACTCTTGGCTTACTTCTAACATTCTCAACCACCTCTTCTATTTTTATATTTTGCTGCAGTGCATATAGTTCAGCTCGATCTATTTCTTCTTGTGTGCCAATTAATTCAATAATTAAATGACCAAATGGAATCCCCTGTAACTCTGTAATATTTCCAAGTAAAATATTCACCTGTACATTAAAGCGCTTAGATAAAGTTGAAATTACAGATTGACCCGAATTACTGCCGAGAAAGTTAATCTTAAAAATCTTCTGATTTGAATTTGTAGTTTGAACTAATTCATACACGTTTTGTGGAATGTCATCTCGAACAACCGACTGGACAAAATTTTTAGCAATTTCAGTACGTGGACTTGAAAAAATATCAAATACATTTCCTGTTTCAATAATCTTCCCGTCCTTCATCACAGCGACACGATTACAAATTTGCTTAATGACTTCCATTTCGTGTGTAATTATTACTATCGTAATTTGATATTCTTCATTAACTCTTTTCAGTAATTTCAAAATAGATTCTGTTGTATGCGGATCTAATGCCGAAGTTGCTTCATCACATAATAAAATAGAAGGGTTCGTTGCTAATGCACGCGCAATGCCCACTCTCTGTTTTTGACCTCCTGATAGATGATCAGGATATACACCAGCTTTGTCTTCTAAACCTACAAAATGAAGAAGTTCTTCTACACGTAGCTTTATGTCTTTTTTTGGTTTTCCACTTAATATAAGGGGCATTGCTATATTTTCAAACACTGTTTTTGAATTTAATAGATTAAAGTGTTGAAAGATCATGCCGATTCTTTTTTTGTTTTTTCTTAGCTCCGTTTCAGACAACGTTGCTAAGTTTTCTCCATCTACGATCACTTCACCTGACGTCGGGTACTCCAGCAGATTAATCGTTCGAAGCAGTGTGCTCTTCCCCGCCCCGCTTAATCCAATTACCCCAAATATGTCTCCTTTTTGTATCGTTAATTCAATGTCTTTGAGGGCTTCAACTTTCTTTGAACCACTCTCAAATATTTTTGAAACACGTTGAAACTTTATCAAAAGAACCCCTCCTTTTCTTTCAAACTGTCATTCCTATTTCTCTTTTACTCCTATACTTAGAAAGCTGGAACGACTGCGCCATCATATTTGTCATTAATAAACTTTTTAACCTTGTCTGTCGTAAGTGCTTTTGCTAAACGTTGAATATTTTTATCATCTTTTTTCTCTTTCGTAGTCACTAAAATATTCACGTAAGGAGACTCTTTCTTTTCAATAATTAACGCATCTTTAGTTGGTTTAAATCCGCCTTCAAGAGCGTAATTCGTATTGATAGCTGAAGCTTCTACATCATCAAGAGAGCGGACAAGGAGCGGACCATCTACTGCAACAAAGTCTAGCTTCTTTTTATTCTTTGAAATATCTTCAACCGTATAAGAACTACCACTAGGTTTCTTGTTTAATTCAATGATTCCATTAGCCTGGAATAGCTCTAGTGCACGTGAAAAATTCACCGGGTCATTAGGAACAGCAACCTTTGCTCCTTTGGATAAATCATCAATTGATTTTATTTTTTTAGAATACACTCCAAACGGTTCAATATGAACGTTTGTCACGTTGACAAGATTTAATCCACTGTCTTTATTCGTTTGCTTTAAGTATGGCGTATGCTGAAAATAGTTGGCATCTAATTCTCCATTTGCTGTTTGTTCATTTGTCTGTATGCCGTCTTTAATATTTACAATGTCCAACTTTATACCTTCTTTTTTCAAATCGGGTTCCACATACTTTAAAATTTCGGCATGCGGCGTGGAAGCTGCTCCCACTTTAAGAACTATATCTTCTTTCTTGTCACTATTTTGGCCAGATGCTTTTTCTTTATTTCCACACCCTCCCACAACAGTAATCACTGCTAATAATGCAAAAAGCCATACAAATTTCTTCATTTCTCTCTCTACCTCCATCATTTGTGATGTATTAAACATATGGCGTTAATCTGCGGCCACTAAAAAAGACAAAAAATCTGAGGTAATCCCCGTCATTTTTGTCTCCATTCGTCTGGTCGACTGTTCTATTTCCGCTATAGGTTTAACAAACATTTTTAAATCCGATAATTCCAATAAGAATTTTAAATCTTTTGAAAAATATACCAAACATCTTTTTGACTGTCAATTTAGTATTTTTAAACCTTGAGATTACATATTTTATTTGTGCTGGCTGTACTTGAGTGCCTCAATCGAGCATTAGATAGAAAGTCTAAAAAACCTAACCAAAATGTTTATGTTACCCAAAAAACTGACTTTACAAATAGGAATAATTAACTTAATATAGACTTCATATTAATCAGGCCGTCTGGTCAACCGGAGGCTCTTCAAACGTATCCATAGCGTTTGAGGAGCCTCTTTTGTTTTGTAGACAAGTATTAAAATTTTAAAAATGAAATGAGGAAAACAAATGACAAATGCAACTGTACAAGAATCTTCTTACTACATAAAAAAAGCTTCTTTACTCGCTGAAGGGTTTGCTAAAGATGCCGCTGAACGCGATAAAGCAGGCGGAACGGCAAAAGCACAAAAAGATGCCATTCGTAACAGCGGCTTACTTAAGGTTTTAATTCCTATTAAATACGGAGGCGAAGGTCAAAGCTGGTCTGTTGTGCTTCGCATTGTTCGGGAACTAGCCAAAACCGATGCTGCATTAGCACATTTATATGGGTATCACTTTCTTCACTTAACAACTCCTCACTTTTGCGGATCTCATGAGCAAAAGAATTATTATTATACAGAATCTGCTGCCCATAATTGGTTTTGGGGAAATTCATTTAATCCAATTGAACCTACTTTGCAAGGAAAAACAGAAGGAGATACAGTCATTTTAAACGGACGTAATACCTTTAGTACAGGGTCCCAAGATTCTGACCGTCTGTTAATTCTATGGGAAGAGAATGGTCAACCATACGTAGGTATAGTTCCAACTAAACGTTCAGGCATAACGATAAACGACGACTGGGACGGTATGGGTCAAAGACAAACAGATAGCGGCTCAGTTACTTTTAAAAATGTAATCATACATGCTGAAGAAATTATCAACTTAACAGATTCAGAACGGACTGCATTCTCTACATTTGACGCTATTATATCTCAAATTGTATTAGCAAATGTTTTTGTTGGAAGTGCTGAAGGGGCATTGGAAGAAGCCCGTCGTTATACACGAGAAAAGTCTCGTCCCTGGTATTTGAGTGATTATGAACAAGCTGTTGAAGATCCTTTTATTCAGCGTCGCTATGGTGATTTTTGGGTTGATATTCAAGCTGCTGTCACCTTGGTAGAAAGAGCAGGAGAAAAACTGGATGAAGCTTGGGCCAAAGACAAAGCCGTATCTGCAGAAGAGCGTGGAGAAGTGGTTCTTGCTACAGGGGCAGCAAATGTATTCGGAACAAAGGTTGCTTTACACGTTACAAGCAGTATGTTCGAGGTAATGGGTGCCCGCTCGGCTACAAGAAAAAATAATTTTGACAGGTTTTGGCGTAATGTACGTACTCATTCTCTCCATAATCCAATTGAGTATAAAAGAAAGAACATTGGACGTTGGGTGTTAACAGGAGAATACCCGACACCTACTGATTATTCTTAATAACTCTATAAATTTTAAAAGACAAAAACAATAAGGAGAAATGGATATGACTAAAAAACGAATATACCTTAATGCTTTTGAAATGAATTGCGCCGGACATTATTCTCCTGGACTATGGACACATCCTGATGATAGATCCTCTACTTATAAAGATGCTGAATATTGGACGCATTTAGCTAAAGTATTAGAAAAAGGACACTTTGATGCCATTTTTCTTGCTGATGTGTTAGGAACCTATGATGTGTATCAAGGTTCACGCGATCCTGCTGTACGCCAGGGAGCACAACTTCCAGTTAATGACCCTGCATTTTTAATTCCCATTATGGCACAAGCAACAAAACATCTAGGTTTCGGGTTAACAGTGTCCACAAGTTATGAACATCCTTATATATTTGCACGACGTATGTCTACTTTGGATCATTTAACAAAAGGACGTATAGGATGGAACATTGTTACTTCTTATCTAAACAGTGCCGCTGTTAACACTGGATTGAATCAACAAACAAGCCATGATGAACGCTATGAAATAGCGGATGAATATTTAGAAGTGGTATATAAGCTATGGGAAGGAAGTTGGGAAGACGATGCTGTATCTGTAGACAAAATTAACAAGGTATATACAGATCCTAATAAAGTTCATGATATTCAACATAATGGTTTATATTATAAAGTTCCAGGAGCTCATTTATGCGAACCATCTCCGCAAAGAACCCCTGTTCTTTTTCAAGCGGGCGCTTCTAAAAAAGGGCGAGCATTTGCTTTGAAACACGCTGAACTCATGTTTATTAGCGTGCCGACAGCTTCGATTGCAAAAAACTATGTTCGAAAAATACGTGAAGAAGCCAAAATCAGCGGGCGGGACCCTGAGACAGTTAAAGTCCTTTCTGTATTTACACCCATTATTGGGCTAACTGAAGAAGCAGCAAAAGCCAAATTCCATGATTACGTACAGCATACTAGCTATGAAGGCAGTTTGGCACTTTTAGGAGGATGGACTGGCATCAATTTTGACGAGTATGCTCCTGATGAAAAAATAGAGTATATACAAAGCGATGCAATTCAATCTGTTATTGAGACCTTTACAAAAATTGATCCAAACAAGCAGTGGACCATACGGGAAGTGGCTGATTTCGTAGGAATAGGCGGCCTTGGTCCAGTAGCCGTTGGAACACCGGCTCAAATTGCAGACGAGATGGAAAAGTGGATTGATGAAACGGATGTAGATGGGTTTAACATTGCTTATGCTGTATCTCCTGGTACGTTTGAAGACTTTGTTGAATATGTTGTTCCTCTACTGCAAGAACGCGGCCTTGTACGGAAAGAATATGAATCAGGTTCTTTTCGGAAAAATTTATTCGGATACGATCAGCTGCCGGATCATCACCCGGGACGTCAGTATCATCATTACTTTTCAAAGGAAACCGCTACGTCTAAAACATAAAAAATTCAGACTTAAAATATTGGCTAAATGGTCAACCTGAGGCTCCTACTCTCTTATTCATTGAGAAAGAGCCTCTTATTGTAGATAAATCCTTTTTATTATACGGTGGAGGAAAAATATGAGTACTAAGATAACGTCACAATTAGCTCCGAAAAAAAGACTAACATTATTTGATGCAGTAAACTCTACATTGGCTCAAATTGCTCCAGCAGCAGCCATTTATTATGGATTACCAGTTATTTTTCTAGCGACAGGTACCGGCTCTCCCCTCACATTATTAATTGCCGCATTAGCAGTAGCAATGGTCGGGTTAAGTCTAACGAACTTCTCTAAGAAGTATCCCTCGAGCGGGTCACTTGTAAAATATATTGGTATGACGTTTGGCAGCGTAGTTGGAACTGCCTCAGCAATCATATTTATAGTTGGAACATTTTTTCTTGCCGCTTCAGCATTTATTGAATTAGGTGGTTGGACAGCCGATTCGCTAGCGCTATACGGAATTCATATTCACTGGATTATTCCTACGATTCTTTTAACTTTATTCATATGGGGATTGACAATAGTCGGAATAGATCGTTCTACAAAAATTGCTTCTGTAGCATTAATAATAGAAGTTATTGTTCTATTAGTTGTTTCTATCTTGATTTTATTCTATCCTCCTGAACCACTATCTTTAGAACCATTTCATTTATCTTCTATTAAAGGTGGACTCGCGGGAATTGGTTTAGGTTTCCCTTTAGCTGTTTATCTATTTATTGGATTCGAAAACTCTGTAGCACTGGCAGAAGAAACAGAAAATCCAGAACGTAATACATCTCGAGCTGTTTTAGCCAGTATTGCAATTATGGCTATCTTCTATATATTTGTCACATATTGTGTGATTCAAGGGTTTTCTAATAGTGCTTCTGCTCTAAGCAAAAGTTCAAATCCATTTATGGAATTGGCAAACAGGTATTTAAATGAACTTGCTATCTTTGCGATTATCGCTGGGTTTACTAGCATTGTGGGGATGTCCATTACTTGCTTAAATGCCTTTTCAAGAATTGCTTTTAATTCTTCTAAAGAAGGGTTAATTTCTACCAAATTTTCAAAGGTATCTAAATGGGGAACGCCGATTGGAACTTTAACATTAATTATGGGAATAGGTTTAGTGCTAGCAATCCTCTTCGGTATATTCAGTGAAAATTGGGTCGTTGGATTTGGTTACGTAAGCACGCTAGGTACCATCCCTATTCTACTAATTTATTTAATGCTTAACTTAGCTGTTATATTTAATAAAAAAGAAAGATGGCCATTTCATCGTAAATTTATCTTTCCAATTTTAGGATTAGTAAGTATTAGCCTTCCTATTTGGGCTATGGTTCAACCTGGTCAGCCGCTCCCAACGGGTTACTTTCCTTGGGCAATATTAGCAGTATGTATAGTCAGTTTAATTTACTCGTGGTTTAAAGTAAGAAAAGGAAATTCTAAAGCTTCTGCTATAAATCCATTAGAACCATTCAGCACTCAACGGAAATAGTGATGAACAATTATCTGTCATTCACCCGTTAGTTATAGAAGAACTAAAGATTTGTTCCATTTAAATAAGAAGCTCACGCACCTAGAATGCGTGAGCTTCTTATTTTTATAGTCAGCTGTCTTTTTTTAATTTCCTTGCTGAATAATTCCCCAAGGACTGTATCAACTGAACAATAACAATCAAAATTAAAATGGTTGTATACATAACAGTGGGCTCAAAACGTAAGTGTCCGTATTGAAAAGCAATGTCTCCAAGCCCTCCTGCTCCAACAAGCCCTGCCATCGCCGTCGCCCCAATAAGACCAATAGTAGCTATTGTCAGCCCAAGAATAATACCTGAACGTGCTTCTCTAACAACAACATACCAAATAATTTTTAGTGTTGAGATTCCCATTGATTGATAAGCTTCTATAATACCTTTATCTACTTCAAGTAATGCAGATTCCATTAACCTAGCTATATAAGGGGCTGTATACACAACTAAAGGGACAATAACACCTTGTACGCCAATTGTAGTACCTGCAACTAGTTTAGTGAATGGAAGGATGAAAAATAATAAAATGATAAAAGGAATGGATCGAATAATATTAATAATCCAGTTGCACGTTCGATATACCCACACATTTTCAGCTTGCCCACCTGGTCTTGTCATTACTAAAAAAATTCCCATTGGTAAACCAATGATGATGGCAATAATTAACGAGATAATGGTCATCGTAGCGGTTTGTAATAAACCTTCCCAAATTACACTTCCCCACTCATTAAAGAAAGCAGCCATTTAGTTTACCTCCTCTACAATTACGCCTTGATTTGTTAAGTATGTAATCGCTTGTTCATATTCTTCCTTTTCACCACGTAAATGAACGAGTAACTTACCAAGAGTGTGGTTTTTTAGCTGTTCAATTCCCCCTGCTAATATGCTTGGCAATACATTAAATTTCCGAGAAACTAAAGCTAAAGCTGGTTCTTCTGAAAGCTCATTTCCAACAAAGTGCAAAGAAACCAGCTTACCGGTACTGCGATAAGACGCCATTATTTCAGACGGAATAGTGAAAGTATTTTCAGATTCTACAAAGCGCTTTGTTGTCGGATGCTTAGGGTTAGTAAAAAGGGAAACGACTGTACCTTGTTCTACGACGTATCCATTTTCCATAACTGCAATTCGGTCACAAATGCGTTGTACCACCTTTAACTCATGCGTGATTAAAAAGATTGTTAATCCAAGCTCTTTATTAATCTTTAACAGTAAGCTCAAAATGGCTTCGGTCGTTTCGGGATCAAGTGCACTAGTTGCTTCATCGCTTAATAAAATCTCAGGTTCATGCGCTAGCGCACGAGCAATAGCAACACGCTGCTTCTGTCCGCCGGAAAGTTGTGAAGGATAATGATTTTGTTTATCTAAAAGTCCTACGATTGATAAATATTTTTCTACGCGCTCCTGAATTAATTTTTTGTTTACGCCTTCTAGCTTTAATGGAATCGCTATGTTGTCGTAAACTGTTGCCGTTTTTAATAAATTGTAGCCTTGAAAAATCATGCCGATTTTCCTTCTCGTTTTCTGCAGCTCTTGCTTACTTAGCTTTGATAGATTTTTTCCATCAATGATGACCTCTCCAGAAGTCGGTTTTTCCAATAAATTAATGCAGCGAATTAATGTGCTCTTTCCAGCTCCGCTATATCCAATAACACCGAATACTTCACCTTTATTAATCGTTAACGAAACATCTTTAACAGCTTCTACCGCTTTTCCGTTCACTTTATAGGTTTTAGAAGTTTTCTTCAGTTCAATCATTCTAGCCCCTCCTTAAAATGCCGGTACAACAGAACCTTTAAATTCTTTTTCTATGTATGTACGAATTGTATCTGAATGATAATATTTTTCTAGTTTATCAATAATTTTATCTTGTTTATTCTCTGTACGGACAACAAAATAGTTTGGATATGGATTATTTTTTATTTTTTCATGATAGATTGCATCATCATTAATCGATAAACCCGCTCCCATTGCAAAGTTTGTATTAATGGCTGCTGCAGCTACCTCATCCAACTGAGAAGGAAGTTGAGACGCCTCTAGTTCTACGATTTGAAGATCAAGCTTATTTTCAGCAACATCTTTTTTAGTAGCCGTTGTTTTCACACCATCTTTTAATTTAATAACTCCTGCAGATTCAAATAGTTTGAGCGCGCGGTATTCGTTGCTTGGGTCGTTTGGTACTGCAATTTTGTCTCCTTTTTTGAGCTCACTAACATTTTTTAAGCTATTTGCATAAATACCCATCGGGAATGCTACTGTTTTGAACACATCTGTAATCTTATAATTTTTATCTTCCACTTGCTGCTTTAGAAAAGGCAGGGTTTGATAGTTATTACTATCTAAATCATGTTGATCTAATGCTGTATTAGGAGTGTTATAGTCATTAAAGACTTTTACCGTAATATCAATACCATCTTTCTTGGCTAATTTTTTCACCTGATCTGCAATTTGCTGGTGAGGTCCACCCGTTACACCGATTGTAATCTTTTTCGAATCTAATGCTTGTGCTTCTGTTTTACTGCAGGCTGCTGACACCAACAGCGATGCTGCCACTAAAGTAAGTCCAATTGCTTTTGTTACTTTTTTCATGTTTTTATTCTCTCCTTTATTTTCTCCATAAAAAAACGCCTCCCTTAAAGATTAAGAGAAGCGATAGTTTACGATCGGTTCTCTTATCTTCCAATGCACATAATATGCACATTGCTGGATTTAGCACCAAAACAATACGTGTATTGTTGGGTTGCCGGGCTTCAAAGGGCCAGTCCCTCCACCGCTCTTGATAAGAGTTGTTTTTATAAAGTTTTATTTACATTAATTTAACTTTATTATCCGAAAATTGTCAATGTTTATTTTTAATATAATTTTCAGTATAGGAATAATAAAAGATTTATATAAGAAAACTCAATTAAAAGATGATTTGTATAACTTATGATTTCTCTTTTCTTATTCTTATATAGTGAATAGCTTTCTATTACTTAAGCAAGAATACTTTTCTTTGCATTTATGACATTGACAAAAACAGGAATACATCGATATAATTCATATTAATTCTATCGGTAATATATAGTTTGTGGAATTCCAAATCTTATTTAAAAATTTTTTACTGTTAGAATATACTTCCTCTATTGTAGTAGTAAGTATATGTTCACTGCCTACTGGATCACCAATGGCACCGAAAAAGCTTTTTAGCAGCTTTTTCGGTGCTTTTTTATTATTCGTCACACAGAAATTAGTATCGGGAGGAATAAAACGATGAAAAAATTATACTTTACTTTAGCTTTTGCAATTGGACTTATTATGGCTTTAGGAGGATGCTCTCAAAGCTCTAGCTCAGAAAATAGCGATAAAAAAGTAGTCAAAGTTGCTTTGAGTGATGAAGTAAATCCGCCTTTTCTATTTACGAACGACCAGAATGAGCCTGTTGGATATGATATGGATTATTTAAAACAGCTTGAAAAAAAGCTTCCGGAATACAAATTTGAATATACGCTTGGGGAAGAAGAAACAAATTTGGTAGGTGTCTCGACAGGAAAATATGATTTCGCCATCAATTGGTTCTTTAAAAACCCTGAACGTGAAGAAAAGTTTCTTTATCCTGCACATGAATATGGTTATTCTTTAACGGCCTTAGTGACACAAAAATCACGGAATGATATCAAAACACTTGACGATATGGTAGATAAAAAGTTTCCACCCGTATCTGCTACAGGTGGATTGCGCGCTATTTTGAATGCTTATAACAAAGAACATGCCACTAAGCCTTTAACATTAGAAAGCATTGATAACCCTTCTACGGCAGAAAACTTAAAGTTAGTGGATAAAGGTAAAGCGGATGCTATTTTTTTAAACGTAACAACATTTAACGAAGTACAAAAACAGCTCAAATTAAATTTAAAAGTAGGAGGCATTGTATCAAAAGAACCAACTTGGTTAGTCTTTAATAAAAATAATCAAAAACTTGCTGATGAAATTGATAAAGCGACAGTCAAATTAAAAAATGACGGGACGCTAGAAAACTTGGCTGAAAAATGGTTTAAAGTAAATTTCTTTAAAGACTTAAAGTATATTAATCAGCAAAACTTCAATTTCCAAGATTAAATGAGTATAAGAATTCATCATTAAGGCGGGGTGAGATATGATTAGTACTGATTTTCATGATTGGTTAAAACTATTGTGGCAAGTGGTAGATAAACTTCCTTTAACACTATTTATGTTAGGCCTTTCTCTACTTTTTTCGTTGCTTTTAGGTTTCGTGATTGCCCTGATACGCATTCAAAAAAAGCCTGTTCTTTCTAAAATGGCTACCATCTATTTATCTTTTATGCGCTGTACACCGCTGCTTGTTCAGCTGTTTCTTGTATACTTTGGCCTTCCTCAGCTGCTGCTCCTTGTCCATATCGACATTAACAGCTGGAGTCGCATCACTTTCTTGGTGATTGCTTTTTCCTTACATACTGCCGCTCCTTTATCAGAAGTTATTCGTTCAGCATATCTCTCGATTGATAAAGGGCAGTTCGAAGCAGCGTATAGTATAGGCATGAACTATTTTCAATCCTTAAGAAGAATTATCCTTCCTCAAGCGTTTGTAGCAGCACTACCTAATTTAGGAAATGCTACGATTTCATTATTAAAAGATACTGCACTTGCTTTTAGCATTGGGATTATTGATATTATGGGGCAAGTTCGCCTTATTTTGGGCAACAACTATGGAATAGGAATGTTTGAAATTTATGTTACGATTTCACTTGTTTATTGGAGCATGTGTATCGTAATTGAAATCATAGTCAGTTATTTAGAGAAACATCTTAAAAAAGGCAGGGTCAGCATCTCTAAATAACCTGCACTAGTAAAGGAGTGAACATGATTGCCTATTATTGATTTGCGATTTGCTTTGGAGCAAACTCCTGAAGTCTTAAAAGGTGTGCCTTTAACACTAACAATATCGATCATTTCAATGGCGTTAGGAAGTATTTTTGGTCTTTTCATTGCGGGATGCAGAATATATAAAATTCCACTGTTAAAGCAAATAGCTGTTATATACGTCTCATTTATGAGAGGCACTCCATTGCTCGTACAGCTCTATGTATTTTTCTACGGAATCCCTATTTTTATAGAATTTCTAAACGAGACTCAAGGATGGCACTTAGGTGGGGATACTATTTCACCTTTAATTTATGCTTTAATTGCGTACACATTAAATACCTCTGCTTATCAATCAGAGGTATTCCGTTCTTCTATTCAAACCATTGACCGTGGTCAATTTGAAGCTGCATATTCAATAGGAATGACTACTTTTCAAGCTATTAAAAGAATTATCTTCCCCCAATCTTTAGTAGCCGCTATTCCTAACCTTGGAAACATTTTTATTAGTTTAATTAAAGCCACTTCTCTTGCTTTTGCGGTAAAAGTAGTTGAAATTATGGCGATATCTAAGGTCATCGCCAATGATGGGTATAGATATTTAGAAATGTATCTGGTCGCTTCACTTATTTACTGGATTCTTTGCTTTTTCTTTGAAAGGCTGTTTGTAGTCATTGAGAAAAAGCTTAGTTATTATGAATTAAGAGAAGAAGTGCGTTCAGCTTCTTAGGCCCCCTAGAAAAATTACTATAAACTGATCAAGAAAGCTGCCTTAGTAAACGGCAGCTTTCACAATCCCTTAATCCACTATTTCAAGCTTCACTTCATTAAACAAACTAGTAGAATTCCACACATTCAACCCCGCATAGCCTTCTGAAAAGGTATGGTCCACTGCATCAATCACAAGCTTATCATCGAGATAAACTTGAATGTGTTCTCCTTCAGCCGTTACTTTCAAGCGATAATCCGTATTTGTCTTTAAATCCAACTTTCCCCCATCATCGTAAATAATGAGATCCTTGCCTATTCCGTCTCTAAACGCAATGAGTTTTACTTGATTATTAAGCACATCTACATTCGCAGCATAAGCGTTATTTGCCTGTTCATCCGAACGGAATACTAGCGCTCCTGCTCCTGTAGAATTTGAAACAGAATCGGCTAACACCTTTATCTTTGCCTCATATATAAAATTCTTTGCTTTTTCTGATGATAAAGCAAAGGCATCTTCTTTGCTTCGTCCTTGTTTTCCATTAATCGTATCGGCCCATAGTCCGCTAATGCTTTTCCACCCTGATAAGTTTGTATCAACAGGACTTTTATTCCAAATAGATTTTAATGGATACATCTTTAGAGAATTCAATTTTACACCTCCTCCTTTGCTATAAAGCCTTATTTTATTGCTTGAAAGCTTTGGAAAGAGCTGATCTGTTATTACTTCAGTGCCGTCATTACCAAATACTTCTACAGATGACTGGTCTACAAACATATGAAGCTTAACCTTTCCGTCTTTTGGAAGCATGGAAACAGAGTGTTTGTCTTTCACATTTTCACCAAAATCAAAACTTCCAGAGTTTGTTCGGTCAACAAATAATCGCTGCTTGTTTACGTTATAGCTGACTTTTGTATTTTCACTGCCTTCTTTTTGAATTTGAAAACCAAATTCTTGTGCATCTGTATTTGAAACATCGAATTCTGCAATGATTTCATATTTGTTTTCCTGTATGCCTGAAAGAAGATTTTTGTTTTCAGTAACCATCAGATTCTTCAACACCTTTTTTTCTTGCTTATTGCGAATTGAATCAATTGAAACAGGTATTTGTTTTAAACGAAGCCCTTTTGCTGTGTTGGTGAGTTCTATTTTTCTTGGGATTGACATAGAGCTTCTCCAAGTAGTAGTTGGGGTATTGTTGGCATATTGCCAGTTGCTCATCCAGCCTAGCCAATACTTTTCTCCGTTATCTCCTTCAACTCCGCTCCAATCTACAGCAGCATAAAAGTCGGCACCATAATCTGTCCAAAGCACTTCCTCTGGCGGGTTTTCATTTTTAAATGTTTTTCCGTCAAAATCACCAACAAAGTACTGCATACCTGAACCTCCAGCTGACGCTCCATCATTGATGCTGACCTGCAGCACCCATTTTTTCTTTGTGCTGTCTCCATCAACCGGCAGTTCAAGTAAAGTAGGACACTCCCAAATCCCTCCGTTGCTTCCATGAGTTGATTTCACCCATTCTCCTGACACAGTATTCCAATCTGAAAGCTCTCCGCCTTCCCTTTGTTTAACTTCCTCCGGTTCTTTTGCTACACTGTCTACTTTATCCGGCATTTTTTCTGTATTAAATACATTAACATCATCTAGATTAATATGCCCCCATCCGCCTACAGCTTGATCAACGGCTTTAATGTACAGTACTTCTCCTATATACTTAGAAGCATCCCACACGTAGGGCTGATACTTTTCATCTGCAAACTTTGTATTCGCTTGACGAATCAATTCTTTATCGTCAGATGCTCTGACTAAGGAGACATAGCGGTTTGTGGAGTCGTTTCCGCCTCCCATTAACAAATTGATTTCACCTGAGCCGCTCAATTTAAAATAAGACGAATGTAATTCTCCAGTGGCATTATCGCCATCTTGCTTATCAGAAAAACCCCATAAATGATACTTTCCTTTTTGTTCAAAAAGACCGCTCCAATTTGCGGTTGCATCCGTTACATGATCGTTTGTGAATGCATTTCCCTTTATCGTTTTCCAGCCGGTGAGATCTCCTGTTTCAAAACTTTTATTTTTAATTTCTTTTTCATCCGTATCAATAAACTTAGTCATATTAACGTCTTGAAACTGGACTGAAGATTGATTAACGTGTAGTCCAAACAATCCTTTTGAAAAAGTTTCATCTTTTGCAGTAAGGGTGAAGTTATCGTCTATATGCAAATCAAGTTTATTTCCCGATGCAGTTACTTTTACTTGATGTGATTTGCTCGTATCAATTTTTTCGTTTGTTTCGGCAAGGACAGTTGAAATGCCATTTTGAAGCTTTACTAGTTTGACTGTATCTTTAGAAGCATCCACGCTAGCTATATATCCGTTTTTGGCTTCCGCGTCTGCTCGAAAGAGTAGTGCACCTGAACCATTTGCATCTAAAAATGTCATATTTGACTTGAAAATGAACTGATCTCCCTGTTCTTCACTTATGATATATCCATCGCTGTCAGATTTACCAAGTTTTCCAGCAGCAGTATCATTCCACGTTCCAGTAATAGGTTTCCAGTTAGATAGATTGGTTATAAAATTAGATTGATTCGTAAATTTAACATGACGAAAGACAGCTGTGGAATTCCATGCTGTTAATCCAAACTGACCATTTTCAAAAGATGCATCACTGCCTTCTAGAACCTGTTTGCCGTTTAGCAATACCTTAAAGTAGTGACTGTTTGCTTCTACTTTTACATGATATGCTTGTGATGTATCAAGCCTCATCGACTTTGAAACAACGGTTGTTACGTTTCCTTTCTCTACTTTGTTAAGTGTTAAGAGGTTCTTTTCAGCATCTAAATTGACGGTATATGCGTTTGTTGCGTCTTTATTAGAACGAAAAACAAGACCGCCTGCGCCTGCGCGTCCATTCTTTTCTACAAGCGTAATTTCTCCCTCTAGAGTAAAGGATTGACCTTTTTGTTCGGATAAAGTATATGAGTAGGCACTACTTTGACCGTTTGCTTGGATGCCTCCATCAGGTCCAAACTCACTTGCGTATTTCCAATTTTTCAAGTCAGGTGATGTATAAAACATAATTTTATCTTTAGCAGCTAAAGACATCACCCACTGCTTGGTTTGGTCGTGCCAAAACACTTTTGGGTCGCGCCAGTCAGGAACTGGGGGATTCGGCATAACAGGATTTCCTTCATATTTGGTCCACGTTCTTCCGCTGTCCGTGCTGTATACTAGACTTTGCACTTGTCCTTTATTGCCCGAGTGTGTAAAGATAGCTACCATTGCTTCTTTTCCAAACCCTGCGGTATTATTCCAATCGATAACGGCACTTCCTGAAAAGATCTCTCCGTTCTCGTCTGGAGAAAGAGCAATCGGCAGGTGTTTCCATTTCACCAAGTCTGTACTAACCGCATGCCCCCAGTGCATAGGTCCCCAAGTGGTACCGTAAGGATAATACTGATAAAAAAGGTGATACTCTCCGTTATAATAAACCATTCCATTTGGATCGTTCATCCAGTTCGCTTCTGGAGAAAAATGAAATTGATTCCGGTATTTTTCTTGATAATACCCTGTATTATCAGCTAATACAGGGTATGCAGAAAACAAGCTTATAGAACAAGCGACTCCAATCATCAATAACTTTTTAACGGTTCTTTTCATCTTCCTTTCCTCCTTTATTTGCATACTGGTTATATAAAACATTTTCACCAGCAGATGTTAGAAGAATAGATGACTCCTCTTATTTATCAACCTAAAAAGCCTATCCAATAACCTCCTATACCAATTAAGAAAATACCGAAAATAATAAGCAGCGGATTTGTACCTTTTCGAAGCATCCATGCTACTAATAAAGTTAGCGCTAAAGGAAGTAGCCCCGGTAGAATACTATCAAGTACGTCTTGCACGGTTTTTACCACAACTTTACCAGAATCATCTTTGATCCTAGAAACAACCACTGGTATATTAATAGTGGTCCATTTCGAAACCAACGCTCCCATTACGAAGAGTCCTAAAATGGATGCACCTTCTGTCAGTTTTTGAATTCGATTGCCTACTAAATCTTTTAAAATTTCTGTTCCTTTTAAGTAGCCATATTTTAATCCATAATATTTTGTACTTAATCGAATTGCATTAATTAAGATGAAAAACAGCAGTGGCCCGGCAATATTCCCTCCTAACGCAAGCGATGCGCCTAGGGCTGCGAGAACTGGTCGAAGCGTTCCCCAGAAAATAGGGTCTCCTACACCAGCAAGCGGGCCCATTAATCCAATTTTCATTCCGCTGATAGCTTTTTCATCAAAATCTTTTTTGTTTGCCATTTCTTCTTCCATTGCTGCCGTGACGCCGAATATAGGTGCGGAAATCCATGGGTGTGTATTGAACCATTCTAAATGACGTTTTAATGCTGCATTTCGCTGAGCTCCTGGTCCATATAAGCGCTTGATTGCTGGAATCATAACATAACAGTAGCCCATTGCTTGAACACGCTCAAAGTTAAATGAACCGAGTAAAAAATTCGAACGAATGAACATGCTAAAGATATCTTTTTTCGTTAATCTTTTTTCATTTTCCATCTCTATCCCTCCCTTAAGTTCGCCGTTTAGGCATCTAAATCATCGTCATCATCATATACTTGTTCGCTCCCTGTAGCTGCGGGAACGCCTGCCGGCTGCATTTGATTTCGCTGCTGCATTACTTGCTGATAAAGAAGTGCTAAACAAAGACCCAGCGCTCCAAATCCTACCAGGTTAAACCCTGTAAATGCCGCCAATAAGAACCCGATATAGAAAAAGGGCTTTAAATGAGGAATGTTCATCATATTGATAACCATGGCGTATCCTACGACCACGATAATTCCTCCTCCAATTTGCAGGCCTTTTGTAATAACTTCCGGAATATTTCCGAGGAAAGTTTGCACGGCGCTTACGCTGATTAATGTAACAATTAAAGTTGGAATCATAACGCGGAGAGCTTGAAAACCCATAGCAGTAATATGCATAATTTCAATTCCTTTAAAATTTCCTTCTTCCGCATACTTATCAGCTCGATGAATTAAAAATACTGTAATGGTACGAACAAAAATGGTGAGCACTTGCCCTGCAGCTGCTAAAGCTATGGCTACCGCAATGCCTTCACCAATACCCTGACCAGCTGTGATAACTAAAATAGTTGAAATAACAGAAGCAACAGCCGTATCAGGTGCCATCGCCAATCCAACATTCATCCATCCAAGAGCCATTAATTCCAGTGTTCCACCTAAAATAATGCCGGTTTTTAAATCTCCAAGCACCAAGCCTACTAATGTGCAGGCAATGAGAGGACGATGGGATTGCCCTTCGTCCAACACGCTTGCGATGCCAGTTACCGCTGCAATGACTAATAATAAAATAATTTGTATGGAAGACATAAACTCATCTCCTTATTTGATTTTTGTTTCATTTCTCAGTAGTTGAATAAAATTTTCACTAGAATCTGAAGGTAATTGGCGCAGCTCAAGCTTTACGCCTAGTTCCTGCAGTTTCTCAAAAGCATCGATATCTTTTTCGGTAACGCTTACAGATTTAGTGATTTGTTTTCGGTCATTAGCAAAACGCATGCCGCCTACGTTTACTGTCTCAATAGGTACGCCCGCTTGAACAAGAGCGACAATGTCTGCGGGATTTTCAAACAGCAGCATGGCTGTTGTATCCTGATAACGAGGGCTGTGAAATGCTTTTGTCATTTTAGAAATCGAGACAGCGCTCGCTTTTACATTCGAAGGGGCCACAGAAAGAATAAGCGTTTTTCGCATTTCATCCGCTGCCACCTCATCTGAAACAATGATAATTCGATCTGCTGCATTTGTTTTGATCCATCTTGTTAATACCTGCCCGTGAATAAAGCGGTCATCAATTCTTGCTAAAACGATTTTCATAATAATCCATCCTCTCCGATTTGGTTTGCTTGCTGGATTTTCTCCAAATGTTCACTGCACACTTGAAAACTTTCTTCATTCACTTGCTTTAATCTTCCTAGCATCTCTTTTAATGTAACGTGTTCCCTCATGGCTAACACTTCTAATAGCATAGGCAAGTTAACTCCGGATACCATATCCGCTGTTTTATTTTTAAGGATATATGGAGTAGCCGCATTGTAGGGTGTACCTCCGAAAATATCGACTAAAAAAAGCACTTCATTTTCTAAGGGCATTTCCTCTAGTGCCTGTTTATATTTTTCTTCAAGGGTTTGGATACCCTCTCCTTTTAGAAAAGGTACGGCTACTACGTGATTCTCTTCACCAAATATCATTTTGGAAGACCCCTCTAACGCTGGCGCGAAATCACCATGTCCACTAATAATGACTGAAATCATGTACACTTGCTCCTCTCTTTTACGTTCTACACTTATTTATTGCAAGTATCGTGCCAACAAAGAGTATTAAGCGCTTTCATTTATTTTTCAATACCTTTTTCTGTGTTGTTGATACAGGTTTCTTAAAATAAACAAACCTGTATCAAAACGTCATGCGTTTTAATACAGGTTTTTCTGTTATTTAAAAAGTGGGATAAAAAAAGAAACTAGTGGCATATAAATCAAACTAGTTTCTCAGAATTATAATATGATTTTTACATTTCATCCGCAAAAATGGTGGCAATAAATAATTTTTCATCTCTTGTTAAGGTAAGTTTCAGCTTTTTTTCGACGGCTTGTAATGTTTTTTCCGTTTTTTGATAAATATTTTCTAACTGATGAGTGATTTCTTCATCCTCTGGAAAAGTAAGAGGTTCATTTTTTATCATTCTTTCTAAAGCAAAGGCTGTATGCATCACAATTCGAATCATAACAGTGTTGCTTAATTCCATTTCTAACTCATCTTGTACATGACTTAACCACTCTAACAGAATCTCACTTATGAGGTACGGATTAATAAATAGAAGGTACTTTCGCAAGTTTTCTTCGCAAAGTTCGCGCACCACAATATTCGCTTCGGTTTTCTCGTCATCATAGCGTATCGTTTCTTTTGTAATTGCCTGTTGAAGTATTCGCTCTCCCTGCCCTTCAATGAGGACTTCTAATGATACATGAGGCGCATCAATCCTTGGATTTTTAGTACCTGCTGTTGCAACAATTTCATATTCTTTTTGAATTTCTCGAATGTTTGCTGCTAATTTAATAGAAGAAACGGTTAGAATTTTAATAGGTTCTTGAGATACTTTGCGTGAAATAATCGTTAAGATTTTTTCTAATTGTTTTGCTGTACCGCTTCCTGTTGTACAAATAGAAACAAGTGCTTTCTTTTTTCCAAACACGTGCTGCTGCTTATCTATAAATTCCATAAAGTCTTTTTGCACCGAATCAAATATGGCATATAAATTTAAATCTAAATAATTTACTTTTCTAACGGTGTCTAACACCATAGACGTCGTCACATTGCTGATGGTTTTAATTTTAGTCCCTGTTTTTTGTTCCAACTTGCTTTCTAACATGGCAAGCGAGCCCATGTCCACAAGCATTAATACGCCTTCTCCTTCATCTACTTTCTTAATTCCTTGGATTAACCTGTCTACAATTTCAACCGGAGATACCGTCAAAGGCACATCAATAGCTATAATAGGAGTGCTTCCTAAAAGCTCCGTAGCAACTTCAACCATAGAAGTTGCCGTGCTGTTTCCATGCGCAGCAACTACAATCCCTACTCGTTTATTTTCTTCTAACGTTCGAATCGATTGAATAACCATTGTGAGATAAATGACTTCTATTTCCGGCACGCTAATGTTAAACCACTTTTCAATTCGATTTTTAAAAAGCAGTGCTACCGCATATTCTTTTGGATATGTTTCGCGAATTTCATCTATCTCCTTTGTATTTAATACGTCTACTTGTTTTTTTCGCTTTAAAAAGGATTCCATATGCATACTTAAAAAATGAATAAACCTGCGATCAAATTTACAGTTCAATTCTTTTTCAGCCAACTGTTTTAATTCTTTTGTAAGCTGAATCACATCGTCTTCTACGAATTTCATTAAATTAGAGCTCTGGCCATTTTTTTGATTAAAAAAGCTCCGAACATTCAAATGAATGTCGGTAAGAATATACTGATTGATGTCTTCTTGAGATAAACCTTCTTTTGTTAAAACATCTACTTTTTCTTCTATTAACTGATATAAATTAAATGATACGTCTTCCTCCATTTTTATTTCTTGGCTCTCCATAGCCGGGGAGATAATCGTTTTAAGGTTTACATATTCAGAAATTTTTTTGCTGCGCTCCATATTTTTACTATTCGAAATCCAATCTCGTTTAATATCATCAGGCAGATCTCGCACTGTAAGTTCCACCATATGTTTACTATCAAGGTTATTTAAAAATCCGTGTGCGCAAACGAGCTGCACATTCGACTTTAACTGCCCTACATTCCCGAATTTTTCAGTGTGGATTAAAGCATTTAATACATCAATGTGGACACTTAGCTTTTTATTAATTCGTTTAGCCTCTTGTTCTAAAAGAAACGTGGTGAGGCGAATTTTTTCTTTTAAAGACCTCTCTTCTAATGAGGGAATATGGATAGTCATCGGAATTCTTCTTAAGAAAGTTTGCAGTAAGGCTGAACCGGGATTTTCAGTTGTAGCACAAATAATTAATACCTTAGACGTTCGCTTGTGATCTGTTTCCCCTAGGCGATTGTACGTACCTTGATCAATGAGGTAAAAAAGCATTTCTTGGCCTTCGGGAGGAAGCCGGTGTACTTCATCCATAAAGAGAATCCCTTCATTTGCTTGTTCTACTAAACCTACTTTACTTTCAGTTGCTCCAGTGAAACTCCCTTGCTTATGACCAAATAACTGAGAAAGAAGTAATTGAGGATTATGGTAATAATCAGCGCAGTTAAAGGTAATGAACGGGGCATCTGTTTTTAGCCTCTCTGAATATAAGGCAAATTGATAGATTCGTTTTGCAAAAAGAGATTTTCCCGATCCCGTGGGACCTAATAGCAGCATATGTAATCCATTAGGCGGGTAAAGAACAGCAGCTTTTGCTTGAGAAATCGATTTTTTCAAACTGCCTGTAGCTCCAATCATTAATTCAAAAGGATTAGCAGGAAGAGCTTCTTCTTTTCCCACATTAGATAGCTGCTCTAGTTTTTCTACTTCCATCTTATTCGTATCCCACTTTTGACGACAAATGGTTTCGACAACCTCTAGCGGAACGTAGCGAACGGGGAACATTTTAATTTTGATTACTTTTTGCATGCGGACAAGTTTATTAAGTTCAAGACTTACATTAGATCTCTCTAAATCTAACTGTTCAGCAATTTCAACCGCTGAGCTTCCTTGTTTATGTAAAAGTTCCACTTCTGTAAACTCTTGAAAATTACTCAACAGCTGATTGTATACCTTATCAATTCGTTTCATTAGAAGCACCTTCTTTATTTTCAGTTCACGATTGGGATTTTCTCTTTCAAAGAAATGATCATTCCCTACTACTACAAGCTATTTCATCTACAAGTACCCTCATGTCATACTAATCTATGAAAACGCTTCAAACCATTATATGTAAATATATTAAGTTAGTCAAACCTGCATGTCAACCGGTTTCATTCTTAAAGTTATAGTCTGTCTGAATGTTTCATTTTCTTTAAATAACTATTAATGTAGATACTGCTTTTTTATTTTAATCACCGCTGCGGTTACAGCACATTTTTGATTAAATAATAAAACGAAAGAAAACAGCAGCAGTTGTCGCCATCTTCTTTCGTTTTTAAAAATTATTTATCCGTACTTAATTGCCCTTGTGGTAAAATACTGTTTTTCACAACAGCTGTTTTTGATCCTTTAATATTTAACAAGAAGCTAGGAGCAAAAGTAGAATGTTCCTCTGAATAGAAGCCTCTGTTTGTCATGTAACTTGTGATTACGACAGTGTCTCCTTTCACTTGTGGAACTGCAAAATGTGAATACGTAAACGTTTTGTCATTAGGGTCGAGGTCCATATGTAAAACAAGTCCTGTATCATTTAGCGGCTTGTATTTTCCTGTCAGCGTATTTGATACGTACCCTAGCATATATACATCATCTTGGCCGATACCATCAATAGTCATTTTAGATCCGCGAGAATCTGTGAATAAGTACCATTTCCCATCTTTTTTAAATACATTTGCGCGTTCAATTTCATCTGTCACCGTGTTTGAAGTAATCAGTGGATCCATTACTTTTTTCAAGGTATAATCGTTATTTAGTTCAACAATGCCTAATGCACCGTTTGCTAAAGAGGCTTTCTTTTTATTAGAGCTCTGAAGTAATTTCTCTTTTTCTGATTGGAAAAATGGATTATTTCCACCGTAGTAAGCTCGATTGTAAAGGGAATCTTCACCTTGATAACCATCTTCAGTTCCTGTGTTTGCTTCAAACACAAGGTATTTATGCCCTTTATCCTCTACATAGTGAGGATCTCTCAACGTATGATTATCTCCTGAACCATATGCGCCTTCGTCAATAAACTGCTGAATATTTTGATACTTTTTACCATCACCATCAAAAATGGATTTATGATCTTCAACACCTTCAATTTTTAACGTATCTCCACTTGGCTGGGATACATTTACTTGAGCTGTTGTTAAGGTTTGTTTTCCATAGTTTGTACCTGAAAAGTTAGTATAGAATAAGCGTATTTTTCCGTCTGATGTTAAAGTAGCAGATCCTGACCATTCTTGTGTTTGCTTTTTCAAATGAGGATCATTCGGTACAAATTTGTCACTGTCTTTGAACACTCTTCCTGCATTTTTCCAACTGTCAATCGAATCTTCACCGATTTTTTGATAAAACACATAAATAGATGTATCATCAGCATCTTTCGGATCACCTGCTAGTGCAAATACAACTTGGTAACCATGATAGTTGGCTACTGTTCCGTCAGCATTTTGCAGAGGCCAGCTGTCCCATACGTCTAAATCAATTAAATTGCCCGATTTATCATACCCTTTTGCAGAGGCAATATTTTTGATTGTTGATTTATCAAAAGCTGGAACTTTAAACTGTTCGCTTTTTTGCTGCTGAGGAATTTTCAGCATGTTATCACGCGTAATATGGGAAACTCCATAATTATTGTTGGTATCTTTATGATTGCTTTCAGCAGCCCATGTTTGAGATCCAGCACCTACTAACAGAGCTGTAGCAAAAGATAAAGCTGTAGTTTGCTTTGCGATTTTCTTAATATTCATCTGTTTTTCTCCCTTTTGTATAATACCTTTTCTTGTGTCACTCACAAGCAATTCATTTTCTATGTATCGAGAAGTAATATCAATCTGGCGAAATAACAGAACCGGTTCCATTACCTTTCCAAGATTACTTGCATAATATTGAAAAGTCAAATAGGTAAAATGGAGTGATTATCTCATTTTTCTCCCCTTGTATTTTTTATTTGGTTATAAAGTCTTAAACCTTCAACTTTTTGATTAAATGGGCAAATTCATCATCATATTTAACCTGCTATTTTTTATAAGCTCTTCTACAGCTGTTAAAGTAAGCCATTTTCAAAAAAATATCGTTAATGTATTTTTTGTGAAATAGTGGAATAATTTATTATATAATAGTTCCTATTGGCAATAATAAGAGACAAAAGAATTAGATGATTACTTTTCAATTTGATTCTTTTATCCTGTTAAATTTTATGTAGCTTTTCACGAGAAATCGTTATCATTTTAATAATCAATAATACATTTTTCAGAAAATCAAAAAGAGCTCTTTATAAAGAGCTCTTTTTGATATCATTTATGCTGTTTTTAAATAGCAGTTCTTATTTAAATGAATCAAGTTCCGCAGTACGTTTGATAAGGCTGATTAGACGGAGCAGACGGTGTACAATACTCTGGCTGACCCGGAGATTCATATGGGCTAGAAAGCACTTCAAGAAGGGTTTCCATGACGCTGTAGTCTTCTTTTTGTGCTGCGTTTAACGCTTCTTCCACTCGGTGATTTCGAGGAATGACAGCCGGATTATTATTTTTCATAAGCTCTTGTGAATCCGCTTTAGATTGTTGTTGTCTACCTAGTCTTTTCTGCCATAGCTCATGCCACTGTGCAAACTCTTTGCTTTTAAACAGATCACTATTTTCTAGCTTATCGAAAGTTAATGCACGAAACATATTTGTATAGTCAGCTTTATAGGTTTTCATTATTGTAAGAAGCTCTTGGAATAATGCTTCATCTTCTTTTTCTTCGTTAAAAAGCCCAAGTTTAGCCTGCATACCTGCCAGCCAGTTTTCCCGATAGAATTTTGGAAATTCCATCACGGCGCTTTGCGCTATTTCAACTGCTTTTTCTATATCTTGATCCAATAGCAGTAATAAAGCCTCAGCAAACCTCGCAAGATTCCACCCTGTAATGCCTGGTTGATTTTGATAAGCGTAGCGCCCTTGTACATCAATTGAACTAAATACAGTTTCTGGATCATAGGTATCCATAAATGCACATGGTCCATAATCAATTGTTTCTCCACTAATTGTCATATTATCCGTATTCATGACGCCATGAATAAAACCAATAAGCTGCCATTTGGCAACTAGGGTAGCGTGACGCTTAATCACTTCTTGAAGCAATGATAAATATTTTTTTTCATTCTTTTCTATATGGGGAAAGTGACGTTCTAATGCATAGTCAGCTAAAGCTTGAAGGTTTTCGACCGTTCCCCATTTTGCAGCGAACTGAAATGTGCCAAAACGAAGGTGACTGGAAGCTACACGCGTCAAAATCGCCCCCGGCAGTTCTTTTTCACGAACAATGGATTCGCCTGTTGTTACGACTGCTAGGCTCCGAGTAGTCGGAATACCAAGAGCATGCATGGCCTCACTAATAATATACTCACGCAGCATAGGTCCTAGAGCTGCACGACCGTCTCCTCCGCGGGAATACGGAGTTCGGCCTGAGCCTTTAAGCTGAAGATCTACTTTCTCACCCGAAGGCGTAACTTGCTCCCCTATCAGCATAGCCCGGCCGTCTCCTAGCATGTTAAAGTGACCAAATTGATGCCCCCCATAAGCTTGTGCAAGCGGGAAAGCACCTTTTGGGACACTGTTTCCAGCCAAAATGCTAACTCCTTCTGGGCTTTGCAGCTGTTCTTTTTGTAACCCTAGAGATGCGGCTAAAGAGTCGTTAAATTTAACTATTTTAGGTGAACTCACTGGATTAGGATCAAGAGGCGTAAAAAAGATGTTTGGTAACTCCGCATAGCTATTACGTAAATTCCATCCTGTTTCTTTTTGATTAGTCATCGTATCTCCTTTTCTTTTTGTGTCTTAAAACATAATTCTTTCTTTACTGATCGTTGTTTTATAAGCGCAGTAGCCCTTCTCTGTCCTACTTTCTTCTGGGCATCTTAGAGCAGGACAGTTTCTCTTTCATTCATTATCTCTTTTACTATTATATCGTATTTGCTCGTGCTTTTAATCTAAAGTGCCTTATCCATTTATATACCTCCACTTTGTTGACGGGCTATTAAATGCTCAAAAAAGAAGAAGTATTAATATACTTCTTCCTCTGTATTTTACCCCCAAATATCTTTTAAATTCCAATACGTTAACTCTTTTACGATTACGTTTCCTCCTTCAGTAAATAACTCAATTCCGAGCCTGCTTTCTTTTGGATAAATACGGCTCGTCATGGTCGCTTGTCCTTCGTTTGCAAATACTTCAACGGAAGAACGGTCCACAAATATTCGTAAAGCTAGTGTCTCACCTGCTTGTAACGCTACTTTCCTCACTCCATCTTCTTTTCCCGAGTAAGTACAGTCAAGCAATAGCTTTTGCTCATTAAGGTTGTAACACATAAGCGTTTCTTCGTTGTTTATTCCACGAATTTTTATTCCTACCGATGAAGCTTGGCAGTCCGCTAAATCAAATACAGCTTGTATCTCTAGCAAGTCTTCATTTACTTCTACTACATAGCTGTTAGAAAGAGCTTTATTGGTTAGCATATTATACTGAGTTTTCCGAAGTGATGTAAGCTCTTGGACGGGGTTCATTAACACTTTATCCTCTCTTAAAGTTAGTTCTCTCGGAAGCGTTAGCGCGCCGCACCATCCATCCTCTTTCGTTGGCATATTAGCTTCCCACATGTCCATCCAGCCAATTGCAATTCGCCGCCCTTTATCATCTAAAAGCGTTTGAACAGCATAAAAATCGTGGCCGTAATCTAATTCAGTAAATGACCCATGATGAAATGTATTGGTTTCATAATTATATTCTCCAACTAAATATCCTGTTTGGAAAAGGTTGTGATAAGAATCACCTTTTGCTTCTATCCCTTGAGGAGAAATCATTAACACATGCTTTCCGTCTAACTCAAAGAAGTCTGGGCACTCCCACATATACCCTAGATCTCCATCGCTTTTAGCAAGAACACCAACATATTCCCATTTTCGTAGATTTGAAGATCGGTATAAGATAACACGTCCCTCTTTTTTCTTTGTTGAGTTTCCTAGAATCATATACCAGAAATCTTCGTGCTTCCATACTTTAGGATCCCGAAAATGATGAGAGCTATCTGCTGGCGGCTCAGCAATAACTGGGTTGGTCTCTGCTTTTTCAAAGGTAATGCCGTCTTTACTAACAGCTATATTTTGGTTTTGAAAAAAAGTATCCAGCTCTTTGTCTATATAATTATGTCCTGTATAAATTAACGTAAGCTCTCCTTCGTTATCTACGGCACTTCCAGAAAAACATCCATCTTTATCAAATGTATCTCCAGGAGCTAAAGCAATCGGTAAATGCTGCCAATGAACAAGATCTTTGCTTTTGACATGTCCCCAATGCATCGGTCCCCAATTCTCGTCATATGGATGATGTTGATAAAAAACATGATATTCTCCTTTATACTGAACCAACCCATTCGGATCATTAATCCAGTTCGCTGGCGCCATAATATGATACCCTAACCGGTATTGATGATTTACCTTTTTCTCTGCTTCATTTAATGAATGTTGAGCTTGTTCGATTTTATTTATCGTTAACATCATCATATCCCCCTATATAATCTGCGTTTTTTCTTGTACATCTTTTCTCATAAACTTGTGTTTTTTAGAGTTTAGTAGTGTAAACATCGAAATAACGTTAAATACCAAAACCATACCTCCCATAATTAAATAGGTACGGGAAAAACCTACGCTATCATATAATCCTCCGGCTATAGGTGAAAGAACTGAAGCACCTATTTGTGAAGCGAATTGGAATCCAACCAAATAAAGTATAGAAGATAGGCGCGTGTCAAAGTTAGCTGCCAAATATTTAAAGATGGCAATGAGCATAATAGGAAGTTCTAATGCATGAATAAGTTTCATCGAAGATATTCCAATTGGACCAACAACAAGCCCTGACCCAATAATACGAAACCCCATTAGAAATCCTGCTAAAATTAAACTATTTTTTGCACCGATCTTATTTACAATAAACGGTGCTGCGAACATCATTCCAGCTTCTAAAAATACTTGAAACGAATTTAAGTAGCCAAATACTTGGTTACCTATCGATTCAGTAGGAAACAAAGATGCATAATAGATAGGAAATTGCTGATCGTATACCCCATACACGCACGTAACGCCAACAACATAAATCATAAAAAACCAAAATTCCTTCAATAAGAATAAATTACCTACATCTCTCAGCGTGACGGATTCAGCTTTTTCCATTTCATAGCTGCTCATTTCTACTTTTACAGAAAAAATAATAGCCATTAGGATAACCGCTGAAACAGATGCCACCCAAAAGTTAATATGGGGATTAATATTAAATAGTTGTCCTGCAAAAAATGTAGCTACAGCCCAGCCTAATGACCCCCACATTCTAGATTTTCCGTACTCAAATTTATATTTTCGGCTGACTTTCTCTATGTATGTTTCAATCGCTCCGATGCCCGCCAAAAACGCTACTCCTAAATATAAGCCTCCAATAATAGCTCCTATCAACACATTGTATTGAAGCAAAGGTCCATAAACAAAAATATAAAATGGTCCTACAAACACTAAAAGACAGCTAATAAAAAATAAAATATGTTTCTTTAAACCTATCCTGTCAGATATATATCCGTACAAAGGCTGCATACACAAAGCAAAGATAGCGTTTACAGAAAAGATTAAGCCTGTAGCTGATCCGTTCAACTTAATCTCTTGCCCTAACCAGATAGAAAATAAAGAGTAGCTAGACGACCACGTAAAAAAGAAGAAGAAAAAATATGCACTCAGCTTCCAATATAAACTTTTTGAACTTTTCATTTTAGTTACCCCTTTAGCTTAAGATATAAAATCTTTTATCTAACAAAATGAAAGCACTTTCAATTTGATTTTATGTCAACCGGTTTCATATGTCAACCGGTTTCATACTTTATATTGCAAAAAGATTGTATTAGGTGTAAAAGTGGGCTTTGTGGTATGTTTAAATTGTTTAATAAACCGTTTACAATTCTTACATAGATTTTTATCGATTAAAATAAAACGTAACGACTGGAAAGCTGCTTGCTTGATTGCATTTATTTTAAGGCTTTTACATGTCTGATATATACTATAAAAGCAATGCTTTGGAGAAATTAGGAGGAAACTAGATGAAAGCCAAAATTAGTGATGTAGCAAAAATTGCAGGTGTTTCACCGACTACCGTTTCTCGTGTATTAAATAACCGTGGTTACATAAGCAAAGAAACGCGAGAAAATGTTTATAAAGTAATGAAAGAAATTAATTATTTCCCAAATGATATTGCGCGTTCATTATTTAATAAGCGAACAAATTTAATCGGTATGATTGTCCCGCAAACGAGCAACCCTTTTTTCGGAGAGTTAGCCTTTCACATTGAAAGTATATGTGCTTCTCTTAACTACAAAGTACTTCTTTGTAACAGTCTTAATCGAATTGATAAAGAAAAAAAATATGTAGAGATGCTCATTAGAAATCAGGTAGATGGTGTTATTGCCGTTACTTATAATAGAGGTATTTTTGATTCAGAAAGTCAAAGTCTTCCTGTGGTAGCAGTGGATCATTATTTATCGAAAGATATTCCTACCGTATCTTCTGATAACTATTCTGGAGGAAAACAAGCCACGGAATTGCTCATTTCAAAAGGTTGTAAGCATATTGTTCATATTAACGGCCCCCTTAAACTTGAAACTCCAGCTAACTTAAGAAGGAAAGCTTATGAAAACGTGATGAAAAAGGACGGAAAACAGCCTATCACGTATGAAATTTCAAATACCTTTGACCGCAACATTCAGCGAGAAACTATTTCTAAGGTTTTCGAAGAACATCCGGAAGTAGATGGTATTTTTGCAAGTGATGACTTACTTGCAGCTTTAGTAGTTGCGGAAGCACAAAAAAGAGGAAAAAACATCCCAAGAGATTTAAAAATCGTGGGCTATGACGGAACGGAGGCCAGTCAGACTTTGTTACCTGGTCTAACTACAGTTCAACAGCCCATTGAATCGATTGCTCAAACAGCCATTGATATTTTACTAAAAGAAATTGAAGGAGAATTCAGCAATATACCTCGTGAAATCTGCCTTCCCGTTAAGCTTCTAGAGGGACAAACAACGTAAAAATACGTTTTTTATAAAATAAATATCAGTTTGTTGCATATTCTTCTTCCTTTGTTCACAACTTAACGTTACAGAAAGGAGTTGAATACAATGGCAAACAACAAAAGCAGCAATAATAATGAATTATTAGTATACGGAGCTGAACAAGCAATCGATCAAATGAAATATGAAATCGCTAGCGAGTTCGGAGTAAATTTAGGAGCTGACACTACTGCACGTGCAAACGGATCAGTAGGCGGCGAAATCACAAAACGTCTTGTACAATTAGCTGAGCAACAACTTGGCGGCGGACGTTTCTAAGACAATTTCATACACACCATGACTTAAGGAAGAATGGATATCCATTCTTCCTTTTCATATATTTACTTTCCATCTTTATATAAAAATTATTATTCTTCCTCCTCTTTACTGACTGATTTTGTTTTTCCTTTCTTTAGTACAGCGCTGATTCCTAAACAACAGACAGCTGCTATCCATCCGGAGATGAGAAAATAAACGGAAGTATTTGCAAAGAGTGTGCCTATTAAAATAAACAGGCCTCCGAGAATAATAAAAAAGACGTGACCCTCACCATTTCTTTTCACCTTCATCACCTCTCCCTACCTATACAAACAAATGTTCAGATACAAAAGAAACTTCTTGATAAACAAGAAGTTTTCTTCGTGCGTTCCTTTTTAAATAAAAAGTAAAGGTGTTTTCTTTTTATTTATTCAACGAAACCCCTCAATATTCTTCTCAATTACATGCTATTCAATAATTTCTGCGGTTTTATACTCTTTCATAAATACATCAATGACATCTCCTGCTTCTTCGTTCTCCTCCTCCATTTGAACGAGTATTTCGTTTTGTGCATTTACCGAAAGGATTCTGACATCCGACATTCGGTTTATATCCAGCTGCAGTTCCAAATCTCGGGCAACTTCCTCAGCTTTTAGTGAATCTTTAATAATATATCTGTGGCTTCTCATAATATTCGCTCCCTTTACGTTATATGAACGAATATAGTTTATCCAAACTATCAGCGTACAATGACATTTTTCTTGTATCTTTCATTTAAACAAAACAAAAAAACGGCTTTTCTCAGCCGTTTTTTTGTTTTGCCTTTCACTTATGAAAAAGCATATTTATTTCTTTATTTGACCGTTCTCTGTATCAGGTATCATACGCTTATTTATTCCGAATGCGTAAAAACTAATGACAACAAGAGCGAGGAAAATAACCCCTACAATAAGTGAAATACGCGTTTCATCATTAAACCACATGCCTACAAGCACCATAAGTAAAAAAGCAATAGTTATATAGTTTGTTACAGGCGCAAAAGGCATTTTGAAAGGATGACTGTTCATTTCAGCACCTTTAGCTTTACGGAAACGAATTTGGCTGATAAGAATAATGAACCAAGGAATCATTCCTGGAAGCACGCTAGCGCTGTATACATAAACAAATACATTCGGTGGAGCGATGTAGTTTAAAATAACGCCAATTACTAACCCAATCATAACAGCGAGTGTGCTGTAAATTGGAACACCGTTACGAGAAATTTTCGTAAAGAATTTAGGTGCTTGACCGTTTACACCAAGCGTATAAAGCATGCGTCCTGCACTAAAAATTCCACTATTACAGCCTGACATCGCTGCTGTAATAACTACAAAGTTAATGATACCTGCAGCTGCTGTAACACCAACTTTAGCAAATGTAGATACAAATGGACTTCCTAAAGAATCTAACTCATTCCACGGATATACCGTCACGATGACAAAAATTGCTCCAATATAAAAAATTAAGATTCGCCAAATGATGCTTTGAATTGCGCTTGTTAACGTTTTTTTAGGATCTTTTGCTTCACCAGCTGTAATACCAATTAGCTCGACTCCTTGATAAGCTGCAATAACAAGAGATAGCGCAAAGAAAAAGCCTGACCATCCACCTGCAAAGAAGCCGCCGTGTGCCCAAAGGTTTGATAACCCGATTGCGTCTCCGCCATTTCCAAATCCAAAGAAAATTAACCCAAGTCCTGCGATAATCATTAAAATAATTGTTACAATCTTAATCATCGCAAACCAAAATTCAAACTCTCCAAATGATTTTACTGAAATTAAGTTTGCTGTGCCTAAAATCAACATGGCGATAATACCAGGCACCCAAGCTGGTAAATGGGGAAACCAGTAATGCATATATGCTCCTACCGCTATAATTTCAGACATACCTACGATTACAAATTGAAACCAGTTGCTCCACGCAGCCATATAACCTGCTAATGGATGAATATATTTGTGGCCAAATGTAGCGAATGAACCTGTGCTTGGTTCCATGTACAGCATTTCGCCCATGGCACGCATAATAAAGAAAATAAACATTCCGCAGATTGCGTAAGCAAGCAATACCGATGGACCTGTCCATTGGATGGTGCTTGCTGATCCCATAAATAATCCAACGCCAATTGTTCCGCCTAGCGCGATCATTTGAATGTGACGGGATTCTAAGCCTCTTTTTAGCTCTTTGTCTGCCATTCCATTTCCTCCTCCTAAACTTGTTATAGCTCTGTTAGGAAAGATACTTTTTGTGTCTGATGGAACAGCTATCGTTTTTAAAACCTTCCATTTTTAACCAGCACCTTTACAACTAAACTATTTTTTCTATTTTTAGCTATTCGACTGTATAATTACTTATTTTATGATAATGAATTTCCCTCAGAAATACAATTGTTTTTTTCAGAAAAACACTCAAGTAAACCATTTACCTTTGTTAAATCAGTCATCTCAGTGAAATAGTTTTTTATTTCAGTATAATTTAAATTTTATGAATATTAAAAACAGATATAGACGCAGGGTGCCGGAACACTCTATTTCTTAAGGATAACGAAATGAAACCACTACTTAATCGAAAAAATTCCTTTCTTCTACTTTTACGTTTTTTCTTTCTCTTCTTAGGGAAAGTATCCATAGAAAATAGAGATGAGGAGGGATTTTTCATGTGGCAAGCTGCGATGTGGGGCGGAATTTCAGGATCAGCTGTCCTTCTTGGTGCTTTAGCAGCAGTTTTTTTGCCTATCGGCAAAAAGATAATTGGTTATATTATGGCTTTTGGGACAGGTGTATTAATCGGAGCATCTACCTATGAGCTGCTTGGAGACTCGGTTCATAACGGTGGTTTAAAAGCTACTTCCCTTGGTTTTCTTGCCGGGGCTGTCGTTTTTACTTTTTTAGACTATCTAATTTCACGTCAAGGAGCGAATAAAAGAAAGAGGTCTACCAAACAAATGGCTGCGAATAGTTCTGGAATTGCTATATTTATAGGAACCGTAATGGATGCAATCCCAGAGTCCATTATGATTGGGGCTAGCTTACTTGAAAATGCAACCGTTAGCTGGCTTCTAGTTATCGCTATTTTTATAAGTAATATTCCTGAAGGACTGTCCAGTACGACAGGTCTATTGAAAAGCGGATTCTCTAAAAAGAAAATTTTTTTACTATGGGCAGCTGTTTTGTTCATTTCAGCTTTTAGCTCATGGACAGGCTTTGTTTTTTTAGACCATGCATCTGAGACACTTATGGCTGCTATTGCTGCTTTTGCCGGCGGTGGTATTATTGCTATGGTAGGTTCTACAATGATGCCAGAGGCCTATGAAGAAGGAGGTTCTATTACGGGATTAATTGCTGCACTTGGATTACTTGCTTCACTGATACTAGATCATTTTTCTTAATCGTCTTCATACTATTTCTATCGTTTCCAAGTAGAAAGCAGAAAGCCTTCTACTTGGAGACATTTTTCCTTATCACATTATTATGAATGTGTCTTCTTAATAAGTAAAATCGTAGTTTTCTTTTATTTCCCGAGTAAAAGCTTTCCAATCCGTAGTTTCAAATTCTGCATTGCGTGCTTTTAACTCTTTTTCCATTCCTTGAATCTCTTGAACAGCTTCTATAGTTCTTTCACTTCCTGGCCCTACTCTCCAAATTAATTCTTTGTATTCTTTAATCTTATCCATTAGATAACCCGTCTCTAATTCTTTATATTTAGACATATTAGCTGACTCCTTTTACTTCTTTCTTTCTTCTAAGATATCATATTTCTCCTTTATGGATAAGCCTCTCGTCTGACGCTTCTTTAACGCTCAAAGATAGAGAATACAACAATAAAAAAGCAAGCACAAGTGCTTGCTTCCGCTCTTATTAAGGCAATGGTTGAACCGCTACGTTCCCTACCGTTACAGCTTCTGTATATGCATTCGTACCGCTTTGGCGTAAGCGAAGATTGGCACTCCCCGCTGCGCTTGGATTTAATTGGACATTCAAAACCTTTTCTCCATTTCCAGCTGCGTCCGTTGTAATTGAAAAATTGCTGCTGTATCCATACGATGAAGGCCAGCTTCCATCTGCGTTTTGAACTTTAGCAATTTGAGTTCCCGATCCGTTATATGCACCTAGATTAAACGTGCTGTACGTAGTGTTAGCTGAAAGCCCGCTTACCTTTACGCGTATTTGGAATACGCCGCTCGTTGGTAAAATGGCTTGATGTTCCAATACGTAAGCACTAGCAGCTGGGGGCTGTGTGGTTCCACCTTTATAACCATATGAACCAGATGCAAAAGTTGACGTATCGTACCATTTATAGCCTGATGTAGGTGCTGACCATGGCTCTGGCTGAGGCTCAGTGGACTGACTTGGCGTTTCCGACGAAAGTAATGCTGTAGCCTGATCTAATTGAAGTCCTGATACTTGATTCAAAGACGTATAGCTTTCTTTCTTCGCTAGCCAATTGACCATATTTACAAGCAGTGTAGAATCGTCTTGTTCCTTAAATCCGTCATATGTGGTTTTAGAAGATCCTGTATCTTCTCGTTTATATTTTGGTGTAGCATCTTCAACCGGTGAAGAATCTCCTATAAAAGCAGCTTTACCTGTCCCTACTTTTGAAACAGCAGCAAAAGGTCCCTCCGCTCTTCCTCCTCCATTATACACTCCTTGATCTACAGCATTTGACCATTTTGTCGTTGTCTTAGGAAGATACACAATTCCTTTTGCTTTGTTTGGGTCCGTAATAGCAACCGTAGAACCTGCATGCATAGCAACGGTGGAAACACCTAGCGTAATACCGAATGCCTGAGAAGGAGCTACAATATCATTGGCTGTCACATCACCAATGGCATTATAGCGAAAGCGAACACCAAAGTTACTCGCTAACCAGTCAGAGCTTGTTACGTTTTGCATTGCATCGGAGGTTGCTTCTTCCGTTGTCATGCCTTTTTGGGGGTTTGTCCATGCTCCGCGACGGTATCCGTTAAAAACTTCTGAAGAGTCCCACCGGTTTTTGTTTCGGTCTGCATTGTAATGATCAGCAATAAAAAAGACGCTTCCCCCGCTCTGAACATATTGTAAAAGGGCGGCTTGTTCAGAAGATTTATACGGAATATTCGCTTCTGGCACAACAAACACGCTATAGCCACTGAGGTCACTGTATGTAATCGGCGTAGATTTTCGCAGCTCTTTTACATCAAACCCGCTACCAGCCAGTCCTTTCCCAAAATCAGAAAAACCTCCGTCAATAACCCAATCTGCTGTACCCGCAGTTTGACCATGGGTATTATCAAACAAGATTTTTTTACCGTTATTTTCATTTACGACAGAGGCTTTAATTTCTGGTGCAGGGTCAGCAGCGCTTTCTGCTGATGCTGAATGAGTAGTAAAAGGCAGTGAGATAGATAAAGCTGTACACATTGTTAAAACGGCATAACCTACGCGAGTATATTTTTTTCGCATATAAAATGCTCCTCTCAAATTTTTGCAAAGCTTGTCTTTTCAAGAGGATTATAGCAGGTTCATTTATGATTTTTTTAAATTTATTGTAAATAATATATATTTTTTCAAAAAAGGTTCTTTATACCTTATATTTGTCGAGACGAGCCCTTTTAAATATGCCCATGATTATATGTAAAATTTGTTAACGATAACGACTTGAATATTCGAGAATACTGCGCAGCATTTGACGTGTACTTTTTGATTCGTTTGCGCGTTCTTTATATTCAAGAGGACGATTAGGAGTTGACACCTTTTCTTCTTTATAATGATAATTTTTATTTTCGGACACGTTTTTCACTTCCCTATCTCTATTTTATTCAGAGCAGCTCAAAGCTGCTCTTTTGGTTGTCATTCTTTTATTTGTTATGACGGCTTACTTTTGCTTTTTGAAGCTCATCTGTATGAATATCGTTTGATAAAATACTTTTATTCACATTATCGACAGCAGCTGCACTGCTGCTGATTCCTTGGTTTTTGCTTTTATTTTGTTTACTCATTACATCCACCTCCATGTGTAACGTCTATATTTTATGGAGTTATGAAAAGAAAATAAGAGGTAGTATTAGGAAAATGACCTTCTTTTCTTTTTGCTTGTATTCCTCCTATTAAATAAAAATAAAATCTCCATATTTAACAGAATGCACCAGAAATAACTGCTCATACTAAGAGTAGAAACTGTATGTGTCTATTTTGAAAATATAGGAGGAAATAAGCGTGAGTACAAATAGCAATACACTATCCATTTTTGCTTTAGGCGGCATTAATGAAATAGGAAAAAATATGTATGCCGTTCAATATGACGATGACATCATTGTGATTGACTGCGGGTCTAAATTTCCTGATGAAAGTTTATTAGGAATAGATTTGATCATACCTGATATTACATACTTACAAGAGAATCGAGAAAAAGTTCGCGCACTGGTTGTGACTCATGGTCATGAAGACCATATTGGAGGTATTCCTTATCTTTTAAAACAGTTGAACCTTCCAATTTATGCAACAAGCCTTACCCTTGGATTAATTGACATTAAACTCCAGGAGCATCAATTATCTGCAGAGACGGAGCTTATTGAAATCAACGAAGAGTCAGAAATTACATTAGGCAATATTCCGCTTTCTTTTTTTAAAACGAATCACAGCATTCCAGATTGTCTCGGCATTGTCTTTCATACCCCTGAAGGAGCTGTTGTGCATACGGGAGATTTTAAGTTTGATTTAACTCCTGTTAACGACCAATATCCAGATCTTCATAAAATGGCGAAAATCGGCAGTGAAGGCGTACTGGCTTTAATATCAGAAAGCACAAATGCTGAACGCCCTGGATTTACGCCTTCAGAAAAGCTAGTTGGCAAACATGTAGAAGAAGCTTTTCGTAAAGCAAAGCGAAAAGTGATTATTTCTACTTTCGCCTCCAATGTTAACCGCGTACAGCAAATTGTAGATGCAGCGATTAAAACGAATAGAAAGCTTGCGCTTCTTGGAAGAAGCATGGTTAACGTTGTATCAGTTGCCTTAGAGAAAGGGTATTTAACCATTCCTGAAGGGATGCTAATTGAACCTTATGAAGTACATTCACTTGCGCCTGAGCAAGTCGCTATTCTCTGCACTGGAAGCCAAGGCGAGCCAATGGCCGCTTTATCTAGGTTAGCCAGTGGAAATCACCGACAAGTAGAGATTCTTCCTGAAGACACGGTCATTTTATCAGCAGGGCCTATTCCTGGCAATGAACGTAATATCTCTCGTATTGTCGACAGTCTTTTCACACTCGGGGCTCATGTGATTTACGGTTCAGGAAGCGCAACAGGTATGCACGTATCAGGACATGGCTATCAAGAAGAGCTAAAACTAATGACTACATTGATGAAGCCGAAGTATTTTATCCCGATTCACGGTGAGTTTCGAATGCTTCATCACCACAGCTTATTAGCAGAATCCGTCGGGGTGGAAAAAGAGAACATTTTTATTATAAATAACGGTGATATTGTTGACATCAAGGACGGAACAGCTGTTCAAACAAGAAAAATCCCTGCAGGCAATGTATATGTAGACGGTTTTGGCATTGGCGATGTTGGAAACGCGGTTTTACGTGACCGTAAACAACTTTCGGAAGATGGCATGCTGGTTATTGTGATTACTTTAAATAAAACGGAAGGAAAAATTGTGTCTGGTCCAGATACAATTTCGCGAGGTTTTGTTTATACAAGAGACTCAGAGCAGCTATTAAAAGACGTTAATCGACAAGTGACTAAAATCGTAAACCAATTACAAAAAGCGCACGTTCACCAATGGAATATTATGAAAAAAGAAATTAAGACCACCCTTGGACAGTTCTTATATAACCAAACGAAAAGAAGACCTATGATTCTTCCCATCATTATTGAAGTTTAATCCCTCCAGCAAAAACTGCCTTAGTCCCCACTAAGGCAGTTTTTGCTTTATAAATCCGAAGCTTAACCTAAAGTTAGAAGTGGCCTTCTGTAGTTTATGAATAGGCACTGCTTTTATATGTATGGTTAAAAGTGTTAGGTGTATTTCTTCTTTTTTATCCCATTCTATAAGAGAGATATTTCACCGCAAATATCTTGTGAAAGTATCCTATCCTTGAGGTGATTATGATGAATGATAAAAATCACGTAGATCAGCATTCAGAACTATTCCGCCACAACTGGACGAGACCGAAGCGTTCAAAGTCCCAAGTAAATGGACATACAGAGATGTCTCAAACGAACATCATCCTGCGAAGTAATGCAAAAGCTCATCGTTGGTAAGGGTACACTTCAACAAAAAAAGACGCGAACGCGTCTTTTTTTTATTTTTTATTATTGGCCGTCTGCCCCGCTTTGAGTTATCTTGCGAATATGACCATCTTCATAATTATTTTCTCGTAGCGCTTTTGCTTTGTCATCTACTACTTGTTTTTGATCTACTTGTGAAGAAGGAGTCTGCTTGTTTTTTGGCATGATCATAACCACCTTTTATTTTTGTAATTGTACAACGTGCATAGTATCCCTCATAAAGATTAAATATATGTTAGCTAGCGGCTTCTTCTTCTTTCCACTTATGGCGCAGTTTTAAAATAACAAGGCTTATAACAATTAAGAAGCCTAAGCTTGCAAAGAAACCTGGCCTGCTTGCAGATTCTAACAGCGTACCGCTTACCGCTAGCAGGATTAATAAGAGACCAACAGCTTGTTTTACTTTATCCCAAACGGTTTGTTCCATTAGGCGATGAAAAGAAATTAAAATAAAGAACCAGTTATAAATCAGCATCAGTCCCGCTGCTGTTGTAATGTACTCATAAATTTTCCCGGGCAATAGCAAGGAAAGAACAATAGAAACAACTAATCCCGCTGTTGTTAAAAGTAAAGCCGGTAAAGGAAATTGCAGCTTTTTCTTTTTTTGCTTTGAAAATAATGCAGGAGCATCTCCATCTTCTGAAAGAGTGACAATCATTGTTGTTACAGAAAAGAAAGACGCCGACATTGTTGAAAACCCAGCAACAATCATTGCTCCATTAAAAACATGAGGAAAAAATGGAAGATGGTATGTTTCTAAAGCCGTTATAAATGGACTTTGATTTCCATGAAAATCATGAAATGGCACAATTAAAATAGCTAAACTCAGTGAAGCGATATAAATAATTCCAAGGAGAATAAGCATACTTCTTCCCGCTTTCGGTGCGTCTTCTTTTTTTTCTAAACGAACCGTCATGATCCCCATAACTTCGATGCCGCCGAAAGCATAAAAGGCATAAAGCAAAGCGCCCCATAAACCTAAAAATCCATGAGGAAATACTTCACTTATCGTTCGCGGCACTCCTTGTTTGGCACCTTGATCAAGAAATCCAAATAAAGCGAGACTAGCTAATACAATAAACATTAAAATGGCAGCCACTTTTGTGACAGCAAATACATTTTCCATTCGCTCAAAGCCTTTTGTTCCGATTAATACAACAGCAATGCCTAAAACAGCATAAATAGAGGCAAAGACCCAAAGTGGAATACCGTCAAACCAAAAACGTGTAAAAAGAGATAAAGCAGTGAGCTGACTCCCCATGATCAGCATCTCTGAACTCCAGTACACCCATCCGCTGCTAAATCCTGCCCATCTTCCATAAGCCTTTTTAGCATAGGAACGAAAAGAACCTTTTTGAGGATCTTGAGCACTCATTTTAGCAAGCGCATCAAACACAATAAATGTACACACTGCCGCTAATAAAAAGGCGATTAATACAGCGGGGCCGGCTGCTTTTATTGCAATACTTGATCCTAAAAAATAGCCTGTACCGATTATGCATCCTACTCCGATTAAAGACAGCTGCCACCATTTTAATTTCCCTTCAACTTGACTTCCGCAGCCTATTTTCTTTTTCACTCTATCACTCCTCACACTTCGATGTAGTGTGTGATAGTTTGAAAAATTTATGCGTAAAAGAAGCACCTTTTCTATTATTTTTCAACGTACTGAAAACACTTTAGATTTAGCACTTCTTTTAGCCTAATTGCTGTGCGGCTTGCCAGCCGAAATACAGGCCAAACCCTATTAAAGATAACCCCGATACAACGGACACGGCAGTTAAAAACGTCGCAGCTAAGTATCGTCGAAACGTGCTTGCTAAAGCTGCCATCGCAATATCCCAAGACAGAATTCCCGTAAAAATAGCGCAGCTATATAAGATAAGCTGTTCGGTTTCATATGTATTAGCTGTTTTTGCTAAAACAGAGCCATAAATGCCAAGCCAAAAGAGAATTGTAAGCGGATTCGTTAATGACAGCAAAAAACCTGAGAAAAAACACTTTAACACAGAATCACCGTTTGTTTTTCTATGCTGTGTAATCCTCCCTGCGCCCATTAGCCCCTCAACACCTGTATAAATTAATACAAAGCACCCAAACGAAAAAAGAAACGTTTTCATAAAATCGCTGCTTAAAAAATGAACGGACCCAAAATAAACCACAAGCATATAAAGAGCGTCAACCGATGTTGCTCCTATCCCTAAGAACCAAGCATGTAAAAAACCATTTTTGATTCCTTTATCAAGCTGAGCGGCGTTAATTGGACCGATTGGTGCGGCTAACGATAGCCCTAATAACATATAGCTGAAAAAAGCTCCCACATGCATCCCTCCCTGCTTCTGAGGTTTTATAAATTGAACTATGATAAATGTATGCAGCCTGCTTAGCTTGTACTACGTAATTTTTATTTTATTTCTAAATCCGTTTGTATACCTGCGAAAAACCAGCGCATGTTAACTGTAAATACTATACAGAAGGATGAGAAGCATGAATTCATACACTCATATTAAAGAAGCATTACAATTAGCTGAACAGGCTGTTTATCAAGGACAGATGAATTTGGATGCAGCCAATTTTCAAAAAGCTCAAATGCATTTGAATATGGTTCAGCAGCAAATTAATGAACAAAAAGAAGCGGCGTCTGGTGATAAAGAATTAAGACGAATGGAAGAACACTTAAGACATTTACGCGAAGCCCAGCAGGCTATTCAGCAAAATTTTTAATAAGGGTAGTTATAACTTTTTTTACTTTTATACGAAAAACTAAAAAAGCTCTACGAACTCACTGAGTTCGTAGAGCTTTTGATCTTCACCTGCAGCTTTTAAGAGCTGCGTAAAGAGTATCATTTTTTCTTTAGCCTTATACATACTTTCCGTAATCAGGACGAGCAATTTCATCGAAATTCTTCGTAAGCTTCAATAAATTAGTTGAAAGCCATTCTCCGGAAACTGGTTTTCCATGTCCGGTCACCGCCACAGATGGATAAAGTGACTGAAGCACTTCAACTGATCTTTTGGCAGATGCCCAGTCCGTAGTTAAATAACGAGGAGGTCCACTAATTTCCAATTCTTGCTCTAGTACATCCAGTAAATATTCTTGCTTAGTGGTAACAAAAGCATCTCCTGCGATAAGCGCCAGATCCTGCTTTCTAAAAAGAGAAATATGTCCTGGAGAATGACCAGGGGTGTGAATCCATTCCCATTCCGGCATATGAGGTACGGAGCCGTCGGCTGGTAAAGCTTGCACGTGAGAGCCTAAATCAATGGCTTCCGTTGGAAATAATGGAGAAAGCTTTGCCACGAGCCCGCCTTCCACTGTACCATCTGGTGTAGGATAATTTTTTTTACCCGTCACATATGGAAGTTCAAGTGGATGTGCATATACCGGTATGTTCCACTTCTCCACTAATTCAATAATAGATCCAATATGATCAAAATGTGCATGTGTAAGAATAATTGCTTTTGGTTTTTTTTCTTTTCCAAACCTTTCTTCTGCCTCTTTGATAATCATAGAAGCCGAATTAGGCATTCCCGCATCCACAAGTACAAAACTATTTTCTTTGTCTGGATTTCCTATAAAACATACGTTAACAATCTGTGTAGTGTAGCTGTAGATATCCGGCGCCACTTCGACTCCTTTTCCACTGGCTATAGAGCTCATAGGAATGAAACTTTCCGTTGATGAACTTCCGTGCATCTCTCTATTCAATTTATAATTCCCTCCTTTAACGTGTCACTTCGTATACGTGATACACGTTTATGCTATCCACCTTTGCTTTCGTTATTCTTTCTTTAACTGGCTTTCTTTTATGTATCCATAAAAAAAGAAAGGAGAAAAACTCCTTTCTTTTTTTACACCAATTATACTTTTGCCGGAACTTTAACGCCCATGATCGCTTTTGGCTCTAGGTATTCTTCGATACCAAATGCTCCCCACTCGCGTCCAATACCAGATTGCTTAAATCCACCGAATGGTGCAGCTCTGTCTTGCTCGGCATCGTTGACGATGATTTGACCAGCTCTAATATTTTTAGCAACATAGTCAAGTGTTTCTTGGTCTTTTCCGACCGCATAGCCTGCAAGTCCATAAATTGTATCATTTGCAATTTCAAGAGCTTGCTCTAGATCATTATACGTAATAATAGTTGTTACAGGTCCAAAGATTTCTTCTTGTGCAATAACCATATCATTTGAAACGTCGGTAAAGACTGTGGGTTTAACAAAGTATCCTGTCTCTAAGCCGTCTGGTTTGCCCGTTCCGCCAGTAAGAAGTTTTGCACCTTCGTCCATTCCTTTTTTAATATAATCCTGTACGCGATCCCACTGTTTTTCCGCTACGAGCGGTCCAGTTACGTTGTCTTTATTTAATGGATCACCAACTGGGAATGATGGTAGAACCTTCTTCACTGCTTCTTCAAATTTTTCTTTCATAGAGGCAGGAATGATAATGCGCGTTGCTGCCGTACATACTTGCCCTGTATTCATTGCAATGTGTGAAACTGCTATTTTAGCCGCTTCTTCTACATCCGCATCCTCTAATACAACTAGCGGTGATTTCCCGCCTAGCTCAAGCGCTACTTTTTTGATTGTTTTAGCCGCATTTTGCATAATTTTTTCGCCTACAGCACCTGATCCTGTAAATGATACAAAATCAATGTCCGGGTGAGAACTAATACCGTCACCGATTGTGCTTCCCGTTCCGTTTACAAGGTTAAAGGCACCTTTTGGTACACCAGCTTCATCAATGATCTCTGCTAATATCATCGCTGCATACGGTGTAAGTTCTGATGGTTTTAATACCATTGGGCTTCCTGCTGCGATAGCTCCTGCAATTTTAGTAGACGTCTGATTTGTTGGGAAGTTCCATGGGGTAATAAGTCCGCTTACTCCAATAGACTCCTTCACGACCTTGTAGCTTCCATGATCTTTTTCAAATGTGTAATCTTCAAGTGCATTAGCTGCTTCTTTAAAGTGGCTAAGTCCCATTTCATAGTGAACTTCTTCTGAAATCTTTAAAGGAGCGCCAAGCTCTTCAGTCATAACTTCAATAAGCTCCTGTTTACGCTTTTCATATCCTTTTGCAATATTGCGAAGCATTTTAATTCGCTCTTCTTTTGTTGTTCTTGAAAATGTGGGAAGAGCTGCTTTAGCTGCTGCCACGGCTTTATCTAGATCTTCTTTTGTACCTAAACTAATTTTACCAATTGATTTTTCAGTAGCAGGATTGATCACATCTGACGTTTCGTTTCCTGTTGATTCAATCCATTCTCCGTTAATGAAGTGTTTTAAATTTGTACGCATTGATTTGATCTCTCCTTTTAGTTTGTTACTTTTAGTTTGTTAATTGTTGAACTATGTCATCTAGTTTTTATCTACCCGCCTGTCTGCTTCTCAAACACCGCTTCTATTATTTTTTGTTTCTTTCACTGCCTTATCCCTTTTCCAATCCGCTTTTCGCAGCTGAAATTATTTTCCCCCTGAAGCTTTTTAGTTCTTTATAACAAACAGAGATTGAGTCATAACGAAATCAATCCCATCTAAAGATGAACAATTGGGCTAAAGGAGCTAGTATGGATTATTTGTTATACCCCTGTTGATTTCCGTGCAAGCCTTCGCTTTCCGCGGGCGGTCGATGAGTCTCCTCATCGCTTACCCTTATGCGTGGTCTCACTAAATGGAACCTATATTCACCATAACCACAAAAAAATCCCAACGAGTTTGATTCTACGTCAAGAATCTCGGTTCCTCGTTCGGATCTTCCTTCAACTAAAACACTTTTGTTTTCCCCTCTTTTGTATTAACGTACTTCTTGTAAACGATGTACCACTCTGCTTTCAATTAACGGTTCTGTTTGCTGTCTGTATTGTTGATAGTGAGGTGTTTCAATGTGAGCTTCAACATCTTCTTTGCTTTCCCATTTCTCATAAAAAACAAATGTGCCTGCTTTTTCTGTATCCTGGTGGAGAGTGTATTGAATACATCCTTTTTCTCCTCTTGATGGTTCAATAACTTTTACTAACTCTGATCGAAGCTCTTCTTCTTTTCCTGGCTTGGCTTTCAAAATGGCGTTAATAATAATTTCTGACATCGTTTTTCCTCATTTCTTTAAAAAATATTTCCCATAAAAAGCTTCCCTCTTTTTGTATTTATTACACTGACCATCATATTTTTTGTATGATGATTGATTTCTCTAGTCCAAGACAGCAAAACATCCATGTTATCTACAGCGGTCTTTCTTGATGCTGTTGATAAAAAAGCCTGTAGGCTATAAGCCTACAGGCTTTTTTACATCTTATTTCAATAATTGCTTTACCACTGCTTTTGCTACACTGATTGTTGACTGAGGATTTTGACCTGTTATTAGGTTGCCATCTGCTTGTACATTATCTGTCCAGTTTGGAGCAGTTACTACATTTGCCCCAAGTTCACGCAGACGTGTTTCCAAAAGAAACGGCATGAAGCGGTCCAATGTTGTTTCACGTTCTTCATCATCTGTAAACGCAGCGACATCTTTTCCTTCGACCAACGGCTTTTCATCTGATAATGTAACACCTACTAAGCCTGCGGGTCCGTGGCATACAGCGGCTACTACTTTGTCTCCTTCGTATAGTTCACGAATTAAATCATGGAGCGTTTGATTATCTGGCAGATCAAACATTGTGCCGTGACCGCCTGGTAAGAAAACAGCATCGAATTTAGCACTGTCTGTAATTGTATCAAGTTTTAGGGTATTCTCTAGATGCTTAGCTGTATTTAAGATTTCTTGAGAAGTCTCCCCTTCAAGGCTGCGAGCATCCACCGGCGCTTTTCCTCCTAGAGGACTTGCTACCGTAATCGTAAATCCAGCTTTTTCGAACTCTACGTACGCTTCACCAAATTCTGAAAGCCAAAGGCCTGTTGGATGATTTTCTTTCATTTTGTCAGCCGTTGTTACGACCATTAATATATGTTTAGACATAGTAACGTCCTCCTGTAAATAAAGATAGTATTTTCTGTTTCCGCCTTACACACTATATTGTAAAAGAGGAATTACTATAATACAAATTAGAAAATATCTGCTTATCCATAAATATTTTTATAGATAATGTGTCATTGTTAATAAAGCATCTCCGAAAGAAACAACCATATAACACCTGAACTTATTTTTTATACACTCAAAAAAACCGCCCTTTTGAGTAAGCGCGGTTTTTCCAGAAAAGCATAGAATCTGTCTTTTATTTTAAAGAACAGATTGAGCGTTCATTTGTTTCACTTTCTTTTCTCCCGTTCTTTTAAGACTTACCATAAAAATAAACGAAATACAGTACAGCCCCGCCAAGTACGTCATCGCTACTGTCATATCATAGCTTTGCAAAAGATAGCCGACAAGAATGGGTGATAACCCTCCCAACGCTCGCCCAAAGTTAAAAATAGTGTTCGTTGCAGTGCTGCGCACTTCTACTGAATAGTGGCTGCTGATCAATGCTCCGTATCCCGCGAACATTCCGTTTGAGAAAAATCCGACTACAGCTCCTCCTATAAGCAGCCCTGCACTTCCTTCGGCATACGAGTATAAAAATACCGCACACGCTGAAGCGAGAAGAAAGATTCCAAAAGTACGTTTCGAACCAAAACGATCCATAAATTGACCAAATGTTAGCATGCCTATAATCATTCCAACGGCTGTACTGATTGTCCAAAGAGCTGAACTTGAAACAGAGAGGCCTTGTGATTGCTGAAGCATAGACGGAAGCCATATCATGAGTCCGTTATAGCCTGCAATTTGAACTGTAGCCATCACTGCCAGCGAAATAGTCGTCATCGCCGTCCTAGGCGTAGCGAATAATTGACGAAGCTTACCATTATTTTTAACAACCGCTGTTTTCTCTTTTTGAGCTTGTAGCCACTCAGGAGATTCGTTTAAATTTTTTCGTACGATAAAAGCAAAAATGACGGGGATAATTCCGACAAAAAACAGCGCTCTCCATCCGAAAATCGGCAGGATCAGAGAACTTAAAAGCGCCGCAAGGATCACTCCAAATTGTGCGCCAATACTAACATAGGATGAAGCTCGTCCTTGCTTATGTTTCGGCCACGCTTCTGCTACAAGGGCCATACCGATCCCGTACTCTCCTCCAGCCCCAATTCCGGCAATAAATCGCGAAGCATACACTTGTTCAACATTTGCTGCAAAACCTGTCAATGCCGTTCCGACTGCAAATAGAAGAACCGTGTAGGTAAAAACCCGCACTCTTCCAAATTTATCTGCTAAAATTCCGAAGATGACTCCACCTATCAGCATTCCTATATTCGTAATAGAAGAAATAAGTCCACCTGTTGCTAAATCAATGTGAAATTCAGCAATAATCATTGACATAGCAAACGAGATAAACATAATGTCCATCCCTTCTAACGTCAAACCTGCTACTGATGCTACAACTGTCTTGTTACGATAATTCATGTTGTTCCACCCTCCAGTGTATTCTTTCTGTATCAACGCTCTTTCTTTTTTGAAGGAATGGATAAATAACATATCTCCATTCTCTTTTGAAGCCTCTCTGGACTTCGTTTAAAAGAGGTAAGTAACACATAAAAGCCCTTTTGTCGCAGAGGGCAAAAGGGCACAGATAGGCATAGAAGCAGTAAATAAGTGATCCGTCCTTTTCGGCCTCTCTGGACCGTCTTAAAGGCAGTTATTATATTAATCATTATGTTAACACGCCGCACAGAACCTTTCAATAAGAAAAATATCTTCTTTAAAGCAGCTATGTACATCTCTCACTTTTTACATTCATACTATTTCGTTCATTATTTTTTAAATATGGTTAAAACCAAAGCCTAATGTATCATGTTCAAAACCTTTTTTAGGCGCACCTATCGTTCCATACACACAAACGCTAATCCATTCGTCGCTTGATCCTGAAAACTCAATTTTTCCTCGTACGATTGAAAATGTGAGTCCGACCGTCCGTAAAATATCACCCAGCTGCAGCGTTCCTCGACTAACTCCTTGAATGGCTTCAAGTATAGCATGATAAAGAGCGTGAACTTCCCGGTACGACTGGGCATTAATAATTTTATTTGTCTTGGCGCTCGTTTCAATTGCCGCCACGACTTTAGACAGCTCCATCGCTCCCACTTTTCCTACTGTGTAGCTGTATCCTCTCTCATTGATTTCCTTTTCAATACCTTCAGCTAGTTCCGTATTATGTAAAAGAACGAGTAAAGATGTTAATCTTCCCATTGAAAAATCATTAACTTGTTGAAATTTATTACTCAACTGTCATTCCCTCCCTTCTATCCCCTTATTATTTTAACAGACGGTACCTAAAAGGGTGCTGATTATTCAACGAACGAGCGCTCACTTAAAGGGTTAGGAGATCTATGTGTACTGTCCACCACTCTTACGAAGTAGAATTTGCATAAATAAGTAACCCACCGTTTAGTAAGCGCTTACTTTATTTCTAAGGAAGAAATCATTTTTCTCTACTTACGTTAAGACAAGCTGTGATTCAACTTTTAACTTTCCCAGCATCTCTCTCGTCATTTTTTCCAGGTTATATTCTGCTTTAAATCCCCACTCTTCCATCGCACAGCTGGAATCTATATGGTTAGGCCAGCTTTCAGCAATTGCTTGTCGAACAGGATCTACTTGGTAATTCAGCACAAATTCCGGAATCGTTTTTCTGATTTCAGTCGCCATTTGTTCTGGATCAAAGCTCATGGCAGAAACGTTAAATGAATTTCGGTGCTTCAGCTTAGAACCGTCTGCTTCCATTAGTTGGATAACAGCATTTAATGCATCAGGCATATACATCATATCCATATATGTTCCTTTGTCAATATAAGAGGTATATCGCTTATGCTTAACGGCTTCATAATAAATCTCAACAGCGTAGTCCGTTGTTCCTCCACCCGGAGGCGTTACGTATGAAATTAAGCCTGGAAAACGTAGCCCTCGTGTATCTAGTCCGAATTTATGGTGGTAGTAATCGCAAAGTAATTCACCCGCTACTTTGTTAACACCATACATCGTGGTAGGACGTTGAATTGTATCCTGCGGCGTCCAGTCTTTTGGAGTCGTTGGACCAAATGCACCAATTGAACTTGGAGTGAAAAATTGACACTGAAGCTCACGTGCTGCTTCGAGCGCGTTTACTAATCCGCCCATATTTAGATTCCAAGCTAGAAGCGGTTTTTGCTCGGCTGTCGCTGATAACAGCGCAGCCAAGTGAATAATCGTATCAACTTTATGCTTTTTAGCGATCGTAAATAACGCAGTCTGATCCGTTACATCTAAAATCTCGAATGGACCTGAAGTCACGACATCGCTCGTCGTTTTGCGAATATCAGTGGCAATAATATTTTCTGAACCATATATCTCTCTCATTTTCGTCGTTAACTCAGAACCGATTTGCCCTAAAGAGCCCGTTATTAATACTTTTTTCATGTCAATATCCTCCTCGTGTACTGCCTAGATTAAACGTTTAGATTAATTTCATTTCCTTGCCTACCTTTTTGTAGATACGAAGTGCTTCATCTAACATTTCTTTCGTATGAGCAGCCGTCGGCATATTGCGAACGCGTCCTGTCCCTCTTGGAACGGTTGGGAAAACAATTGATTTAGCGTATACCCCTTCTTCTATTAATCTCTCACTAAAAATCTGCGTTTGGTTTTCATCTCCTATGATGCACGGAGTGATAGGTGTTTCACTTTCTCCAATGTTAAAGCCTAGTTCTTTTAATCCTTGCTTTAAATACCGGCTGTTTTCCCACATTTGCTGCTGCAGTTCTGTACTTGTGCTTAGGATTTCAATTGCTTTCATACAGGCAGCAGCCGTGCCTGGTGTAATAGCAGTCGAAAACAAAAACGGACGACTTCTTACTTTTAACCAGTCGATTAAGTCTTTTTTTCCGGCCACGTACCCACCTACAGCTCCAATCGCTTTTGATAATGTTCCAATCTGGAAGTCTACTTTTTCAGATAAGCCAAAATGTTTGACTGTGCCCATGCCGTTCCCTAATACGCCCGACCCGTGAGCATCATCTACGTATGTGATTAAGTCAAATTCCTCTGCGATTTCTACAATTTCCGGAAGCTTAGCAATGTCTCCATCCATTGAGAATACACCATCGGTAATTACCATTATTTTATTATATAAACCGGATTTTTGTGCTTCGCCTGCTTTTGCACGAAGATCTTCCATATCTGAATGCTTAAAAGGAATAATTTTTGCTTTTGATAGCCGGCATCCGTCAATAATTGAAGCGTGATTCAGCTCATCTGATAAAATCGCATCATGTTTATCCATAACCGCGGAGATGGCTGCCATATTACAGTTAAAGCCAGACTGATAAGCTATAGCTGCTTCTGTATGCTTAAACTCGGCTAGCTTTTCCTCTAGCTTAATATGAATATCTAGAGTTCCATTAATCGTTCGGACAGCTCCAGCCCCCACTCCGTATTTTTCAGTGGCTTCGTTGCACGCATTAATAAGCCTCTCGTCTGTAGCAAGACCCAAATAATTGTTGGATGATAAATTAATTAATTGCTTTCCCTCAATTTGAATCACAGGTCCGTTTGGCCCCTCTACCGGATTAATGACATTGTATAATCCTTTATCTTTTAAATCTTCTAAATTATTATTCAAGAATTCTTTTAAACGTCTGCTTGTCATCTTCCATACCCCCTCATTGTTGTTCAACACGTCTTATAAACTTCTCTTTTCCCCATTAAAAGATTAATCTAAGCACTTACAGTATATGAGTTGAAAATCAAGTGTATTCCTGAGAAAGACAAATGTTTCTTTTGAAAGCGCTTAAAATTCAATGCTTATAGAATTCATAATAATAAACAACTAGGTAAATGTCCATACTAAAAAAACAAAAAATAAAAAATTTTCTGCATTGATAAGAATCTTTCTTATTATGAATGAGTTTACGGGAACGTTATCAGACAATATCTTTTTTATTTTCTTTCTTTGATAATTCTTTTAAGGAAGAGACTGATATATAACGAAATCAATCCAATCAACAGCTAGAAGCAGCCACATACATGAAACCTACCTTCACCATACCCATAAAAAAATCCGAACGAGTTTGGTTCTTAATCAAACTCGTTCGGATGGTCCTTCAACTAAAATACTTTTGTAACAGCCTCTTCCGTTACTTTTGCATAGATATGGTCTTTATTTTTTTATGTTCGTTTTTTACTAATAAGCATGAAACAGCAAAGCTTAGTAATGCAGCTAAAAACGTTCCACTGTAAATAATGTGAACACCCGATGCAAGAATTTCATGCAGCTTTGACAGTTCTTCTGCTGGTACTCCACCTGTCTCAAACGAAGCATTTAAATTTTCTTGCCCTAATTTCTTTGCTTGTGAAAGTGTCACTAAGTTAAAGATTGTACCAAACACCGCAGAACCTAGCGTTTGACTAAATGTATTTGTAAACGTATTAAGAGCCACCGCTACTCCTCTTTTGCTAGCCGGGACCGCTGATTGAATAACTAGCATAAAAATAGGCGTAATAATACCCATTCCTAACCCAAGGACCCCAACGGCTACATAAATTAAAAATACGGGTGAGTGGGTGGAAACTAAAAACAGCATAAAACAAGCCGTACTTACAATTGCCGTGCCCAGCGTAAGGATGGAGTGCGTTTTAAGACGCCCTACTAAATTCCCTGAAAGCAGTGAACCAATCGTCCAGCATACTGGCATAGGCATTAATACAAAACCAGCAGCGGTTGCACTTTTCCCCAGCACTCCTTGACTCCAAATTGGAAGGTAGACCGTAATACTAATAACTACTGATCCCACAAGAAGTGTTAATAAGTTTATAACAGATACACTTCGAATGGAAAACAGTTCAAGCGGGATAAGAGGTTCGGGAGATTTCTTTTCTATATAAATAAAGCCAATGAATGTTAGAACAGCTAGAACAAATAACCCTATAATGGTGAGATCTCCCCAGTTTTGATGCTGACTTCCGGTTAAAAGCGCATATAAAAACGCAATTGTTCCCACTGAAAACGTCACCGCTCCAATATAATCGATATAGCGTTTTTCTTTTACCACTTCTTCTTTATAGTTTACTAAAAGAACAAAAAAAGCCATTAGTCCAAACGGTATATTTAAAAAGAAAATATAGCGCCAAGACAGCGTATCCACTAAGAATCCCCCAAGAAGAGGCCCGAGAACTCCCGCAACTCCCCAAACTGCGCTAATCCACCCTTGCGCTTTGGCTCTTTCTTTTGCTTCTTCATACAAATCGCCAATAATAATCATTGTAAGCGGCATAACGACCCCGGCGCCTAGCCCTTGGATAGCTCTATAGACAATTAATTGCTGCATTGAAAAGCTAAGTCCGCAAAGTATCGATCCAATTAAGAAAATAATGATTCCAACAAGCATAACTTTTTTGCGGCCGAATAGATCCGCTAACTTTCCGTATATAGGTGTAGATACAGCAGTTGTCAGCATATAAATGGCATATACCCAACTAACTAGCTCAATGCCCGACAAATCACTTGTAATTCTTGGAACAGCCGTACTGACAATGGTTCCTTCCATTGCAGCTAAAACAGTGACAAGCAGCAGCGCTGTCATGATTCGTTTCCTCATCTTTCTCTCTCCTTGCAACTGCGGGCATACCATGGTTTTTCTTATAGAAGATAAAAGCGGTTTCAATATACGGATACCCTTTTAACCTTTATATGTATGTGATGCCCCGCATATAGTTGCTGCCATATGCAGCCAAATAATTATTTTACTATAAATTTTTTCAAAGCGATAGATAATTTCAAAAATATGACTTTCCTCTCATTGATAGAAACATGCTTACATGATGTTTTATTTCCTTTTTAAATTACAAAAAAGCATCCCGTAATACCTGGTACGGGATGCTTTTTTGTAATTTTGTATGATTAGCTTAGTCGGGGATCTTTTAATAAACGTTCCATTTCTTCCATATGATTTGTTTCATCTGCAATCATATCTTCAAGCTTTACAACAAGCTCTGTTAACCCTAACTCTTCGGCTTGCTTTTTACGCTCTTCGTAGCGCTGGATAGTTTCTTTTTCAGCCTTGCTCGCTTCTTTAAGCATTTCCGTCACGTTTGAAACGTGCTTTACCTCAGCCGGCTTTGTTGTTGGTTCACCGCCAAGGTTTTTGATTTTTTCTGATAAATAAAGGGCGTGTCCTTGCTCGTCAGGAATTTCTCCTTCAAAGAAAGGTTTTAAAATTTGATATTCTAGGCCGGTTACTGTAGACGCATAGTAAGTGTACTGAATAACCGCCGAATATTCACCCGCTAAATCGGTATTAAGTCCCTCTATTAGTTGTCTCATTTTCTCTTCCATTTGAATAAACACCCTTTCATTTGCTGTTAGTAGACATGTACCCTTTCTACCTAGTCCTAAACCGCAATAAGGCGATATTCTGCTCTTTCTTTTTAAAAGTAGGGAAATTACTGAATGGAGCGAAGATGTTTGATTTCTATATTTTTAAAGAGAGCCGTTCCTCCTTGAGAGAAAAGCGTAATTCCTTGGTCGTTGTGACGCGGAAACACCTCGCTAGAATGCACGGTTTTTCCATCATCAACAAAGACTTCAATGCTTGTTTTATCTACCAATATCTTCAAATGAACATTTTTCTTGCCTGCATCAAAATAATCACGGCTTTCCACATACTTTTTGCTTTGATCAGGCTGATTGCTATAGCTTCTGTTCACATACGAGACGTTATCTTTTGCAAAAATGCCCACATCAATGTGCCGCTTTTGATCTGCGGACTCTCGAAGTCGTAAGCCTACATTTTCTGCATCTGACCATGAAATATCTGTATCAAGCTGATAAGCTTCACCTTTTATCTTTAACTTTTTCTCTCCGTTTACTTCTACTTGTTCAAGAGAGTTTGTTGAATCAGTTAGCTGATTTAATTCTTCAACAGGCTTTGATAACAGGCTGTACTGATCGTCGTCTTGTTTTGAAAGCGTAACTTCACGGGTTACTGAATCGAAGCCGTTAAACCCTTCTTTCATCGTTGGCGTCTTATCTGGATAATCCCAGTTGTTCATCCATGCAAAAGCGTAGCGTTTTTCTAAGGAACCTTTATTTTTACCGTCTTCAAACGTGACTGCTCCGTACCAATCAAAGCCATGATCGAGCCATTGTGGCTCATCCATATCGGGAGTGAATGTTGTTCCATCGTAATTTCCTGTCCAATAAGCATAGGTGTTTGGCTTTCCGCTTTCTTTTCCATTTGCACTTGTCCCGAGAACCCACTTAACTGTCCCGTCATCTGCCTTCATTTGAAAAAGATCTGGACATTCGGTAATGCCAATATCTTTAGTTACAAATCCTCCCGTATACGTCCAATCCTTTAGATTAGAAGATTCATAAAATCCGATTTTTTCACCTTCTGACATGACGAGAACCCACTTGTCATGTTCATTATCCCATATGACTTTGGGATCTCTAAAATCTTTGGTGCCTGGATTAGGCATGATAGGATTTTTGCTATATGATTTAAAGGTTTTTCCTCTATCGGTACTATACCATAGATACTGTTCTTGCTTTTGTCCATCAGCAGAAGGCTGGGTCATAATCGCTACAATTGCGCCTTTACCAAAGCCTGCTGTATTCTCTTTATCTTCTACAACGGATCCGGACCATATATCGCCATTTTTATTTGTATACTTTGGAATAGCTACTCCTTCATCTTTCCAGTGAACCAAATCTTTAGACGTTGCATGTCGCCATTCCGTCCCGTTGCCTTTAGGGTAATCATGATTGTATAAGTAATAGTAATGATATTTCCCGTCAAAATAAATAGGCTTTTGAGGATCATTTTTCCATTTATCAGGCGTGCTAAAGTGATACACCGGGCGATAAGTGGATTCACTTTTATTCCCTTTTTCTTTTCCTTGATCTTTTGTATCCTCTTTTTTGGATACGCCTGCTATAATGAGTCCGGCTATTACAACTAAAAGAACGGCAAGCATTATCCATTTATAAGCACCTTTTTTCTTCAAACAAACCCCGCCTTTCTCTTTTTTGTCTACATCGAATAAAACAAAAGAAAATGGTGATTACAATCACCATTTTCTTTTGTTGCTATTGCAAAGCACTTAGTTTTCATCCACTGTTAACTGACCTTGCTCAAGAACGCTATCTTTTACAACCGATGTTTTTGAACCGTCAATATTTACTAAGAAGCTTGGTGCAAATGTAGAGTGGTTGTCTTCATAAAAGCCTCTATTTGTCATGTAGCTTGTAATAACGACATTATCGCCTTTTGTTTGAGGTACAGCAAAGTGAGAATACGTAAATGTTTTATCATTAGGATCTAAATCCATATGAAGAACTAATCCCGTATCATTTAAAGGCTTATATTTTCCTGTTAACGTATTTGAAACATAGCCTAGCATATACACATCATCTTGTCCGATTCCATCAATCGTCATTTTAGATCCGCGAGAATCAGTGAACAAGTACCATTTTCCATCTTTTTTGAAAATGTTTGCACGTTCAATTTCGTCTGTAACTGTGTTTGAAGTAATAAGCGGCTTCATTACTTTTTTAAGCGTATAGTCATCATTTAACTCAATAATGCCCAAAGCCCCGTTTGCTAAAGAAGCTTTTTCTTTATTAGATCCTTCAAGAAGCTTTTTCTTTTCAGATTGGAAGAAAGGATTGTTTCCTCCGTAGTATGCTCTGTTATATAGAGAGTCTTCGCCTTGATAGCCATCTTCTGTTCCAGTGTTAGCTTCGAAAACAAGGTACTTATGTCCGTTGTCTTCTATGTAATGAGGATCTCTTAGCGTATGGTTATCCCCTGTGTCATAACCGCCTTCATCAATAAACTGCTGAACCGTTTGATAAATCTTTCCGTCACCGTCAAAGATTGACTTGTAATCTTCTACTCCATCAACTTTTAACGTATTATCGTTGGGCTGTGACATGTTTACTTGAGCTGTCGTTAACGTTTGTTTTCCGTATTGTTTACCTGAATAATCCGTATAGAATAAACGAACTTTACCATCTTTTGTTAACGTGGCAGAACCAGACCATTCTTGTGTTTGATTTTTAAGATGCGGGTCATTCGGAACGAATTTATCGCTGTCTTTAAACACTCTTCCAGCGTTTTTCCAGCTGTCAATAGATTTGTCTCCAGCTTTTTTATAAAAAATATAAACAGACGTGTCATTCGAATCTTTTGGATCACCTGCTAGGGCAAACACAATTTGATATCCATGATAAGTCGCCACTGTTCCGTCAGCGTTTTGTAATGGCCAGCTGTCCCATACATCTAAGTCAATTGTATTTCCCGATGCATCTTTTCCCTTAGCAGAAGCAATGTTTTTAATAGTTGATTCATCAAAAGCAGGAACTTTAAACTGATCACTGTTTTGCTGCTGTGGAATTTTCACCATATTATCGCGAGTAATATGCGAAATTCCGTAGCTATTATTAAAGTCTTTGCTGTCATTTCCTTTAGCAAATGTTTGATATCCCCCGCCTACTAGTAGGGCTGCAGCCAATGTAGCAGCAGTTGTATGCTTAGCAACTCGTTTCATTTTCATATGTTTTCTCCTTTTGTGTTAGTAAAGAATATAAATTTATTAATTCAATTAGCTATCAAAAATCCGAAAACAGAACCGGTTCCGTTCAACCAAAAGATTACTTGGATAAATGACGAAAGTCAAACATGCCAAATGTAGCTATTTCTCATTTTCATCTTTTTCATTGAGCTGTAACTAGGACCAAAGTTTACGTGTAAGAGCCTTTTTTATGTAACCGTTTTTCCAACAAAAGTGGACGGCTTTTTTACATTTCAAACCACGATTTCCAGACGTTGCGTTTTATACTTTCTACATGATTAAACACTTTATCTTTCCAGCATTGAAAACGCTATTCCGTTTTTTATACTTTCCGATCATTTCGTTTTCCTCAATCTCTTGAAAAATTAGTACCTTTTTTTATTATCCGGACATGAAAACGTTCTATTCTTTTTCCTTTCTGAAGATTAGGCTGATAATAATAAAGGTCTAAAGTATGTTTTCAGAAAAAAATTTTCCTTCTTTTTACCTACTTATTTTTATCTTTTTTAATGCATTATACGCTCTCCCTTTTTACAAAAGAGAGAGCGTATAATGCATTTTTTAAATATTAAGAGTCTAAGCCAGTCGCTTTTCCTTCACGGCTGGAATCAGCTGCTCCAAATAAACGGCCGTTTTCTTTATCAATTTGAATACCTTGAACATTTCCGATTGGGAATGGCTCATCTCCAAAATTAAACCCCATGGCTTCTAGCTCTCCTTTGGCATTCATATCCACTCCGGCTTCCCAACCGATAAGTGATCCTGTACTATTAAAAATTCTTGGTTCTTCAATCGCTTCTTTTATATCCATCCCATAGTCTAAGACATTCATAAGCGTTTGAAACACAGACCCTACAATCGTTGGTCCGCCTGGAGACCCTAAAGTGAGTACAGGTTCACTGTCTTTAAAAACGATGGTGGGACTTTTACAGCTAACCGGACGCTTTCCTGCATCCGCTTGATTTAACCCTCCAGGAACAGCATCAAAATCAGTAAGCTCGTTGTTGAGTAAAAATCCATGGTCTTTAACCATAATTCCTGTACCAAAAGGATGTTCCACAGTCGATGTACAAGCGACAATATTGCCCCAGCGGTCAACTACCGTGAAGTGAGTTGTTTCACTAAGCTCACGTTCAGGTTCATAAGGCTGACGCACAACGTTCACTTTTTGGCCTTTCTCATAATCCCACGGGTTGCCAAAATCAACTTTCTCATTTTTATGCTTCCAATTAATTAATTTTTGACGTTCCTTTATATATTCGTCATTTAAAAGCCCTTTTAATGGAATGTCACTGTAGGCTGGATCTCCAGAGAATGCAATTTTATCTGAAAATGCAATGCGCATAGCCTCTGCAAACAAATAATACTTTTCCCAAGATTTCACGTCGTACTGAGACACATCAAAGTCTTCTAATAGCTTTAAGATTTGCAGCACGGTGGCTCCTCCTGCACTAGGCATGTTGGAAGAAGCAATTCGGTATCCTTTATAATCTCCCCACACGGGCTCATCGATCTTAATCTGGTATTCTTTCAAATCCGACAGTTCCATAAAACCGCCGTGCTCTTTGATCGTTGAAATAATGGCTTCTGCAATTTCACCTTCATAAAAAGCCTCGATACCTTTTTCCTGAAGAATGCGAAATGTTTTAGCAAGATCTTTTTTATTAATCATATCTCCTTCTTGTATCGGCTTGCCGTTTGGAGAATATAGCTGCTTAGCATGTTCTCCTAGTCGGTAGGCATATGTTTTTAAAATATCTCCAAGAACCCAGTTTGTTTCCACACCTGCTTCTGCTGCTTTGGCAGCCGGTTCAATCAATTCTGCAAGGGGTTTTGTTCCATACTCTTTACGGGCTGCTTCCATCGCCTTTAAAATCCCTGGAATTCCAATTGCTGTTGCATGAGTAGAACGCTTTCTAAACGGAATAACTTCTTTATTTTCATCAAGAAACATTTCAGGATAAGCTGCTTTAGGAGCCTGCGAATGACCGTCAAAAATTTTAGTTGTTTTGCTTTCATTGTGGTATACCATAAAAAAGCCGCTGCCTCCAATACCGGTCATCATCGGTTCTCCAACGTTGAGCCCAAACTGAACGGCAATTGCTGCATCAATTGCATTGCCTCCAGCTCTTAGCACCTGTTCTCCGGCGTCTGTTGCAATTGGATGAGCACTGGCTACCATTCCTGTTTTTCCAACCGCTGTTTCTCTTCTATATGAACTCTTTCCTGAACGAGATAAACTTTTTCCATTAATCATCTTTTATGACCTCCTAGTTACTTACTTTATCTGGGATATTGGTAAAATACCCTATTGCTTTTGTGATAAAACTGTTTAAATTTGTATTGATTACTTTAGCCATCCTATTTATAGACCAATATCCCTAGCGTATTTTAAGCCTTTGAAAGCCATAAAATAGAAAAAGCGCCAACCCTTTTTGTTTTAAAAAAAGGTTAGCACTTTTTGCGTTCTCTAACGTTTATACACTTTTACACTTGTACCGAAGCTACTTCATTATTTACGTTCAGCAGGTCATAAAGCTCTTGAAGCCTTCCTATTTCATAGGTTGAATTCCAATTTGTATCATTCTTTTTTTCCTGAGGATTAAACCAGCACGTGTCAATACCCGCTAGCTGCCCGCCTTGAATGTCTGCACTCAAAGAATCTCCAACAATTAATGTTTCATGTACGGATAGCTCTTTTATACGTGAAAAAATATAATCAAAATATTCCTTCATAGGTTTTTGAAAGCCCGTATCTTCTGAAACAAATACTTCTTTAAAATAAGGATATAGACCCGAGTCCTGAAGGCGCTTATATTGCGTAGCCGATACGCCATTTGTAACAACATATAACTCATAGTGACAGCTCAGGTTTTTAATTACCTCAATTGCTCCGTCAATTAGCTGATGACCATTGTTCAAATACGTTCGGTACTCTACTTCAAGCAGCTTTCCGTCTTTTTCTATTCCATATTCTTTACATAGAGTAGAAAAGCGAGTATTTACAACTTGCTCACGGCTTATTTTATTTTCTTCAAAAGCTGTCCATAACCCCTGGTTTATCAAGCTATAACGTTTTTTGCTTTCCTCAGTCAGCGGAATATCGTGGTTAGCAAAAAGAAGCTGTAAAGCCTGCTCTTCGGCTGCGTTAAAATCTAAAAGCGTATTATCAATGTCAAATAGCAGCGTTCGGTACGTTTTCATTCTTCTCTCTCTCCTTCAACTAATCTATTACTTTGTCTACTCGTATATATTGTCGTTTGCTAGACAGCTCAGTTTTTCCTTATCTTTGAGAATAATGGAGCCTTTCTTTTTTTCAATAACTCCTTGCGCTACAAATTTCTGAAGAACACGATTTAAATGCCGGTAAGTCGTTCCGATTAAATTAGCTATATCTTTTAAGCTTTCTGTTTTTTGATTCATAACCAAATGCGATTCTTCACAAAAAATAGAGAGCAAGTAACTAGCCAGCCGCACTTCAACTGGGTACATTAAATTAAAGCTTAGCGAGTTCGATTTTGCGCAAAACTTTTTTGTGAGCATTTCCAGTAAAAACGTCAGCAGCTGTGGATCATTGCTCGCATGCTGTTTTAATCGTTTGTATGGTATACCGATAACAACTAAAGGTGAAACGGCTTCAACCGTATTCATAATATCAACATCTTGTACATACTCAATATCGCCTATTACTTCAAGGGGCTGTTTAAAGGAAAGAACAAGCGTCTTGCCTTCGGGCGATATGGTATAAACTTTAACCTTGCCTTTCATCAATATGTACAAACAGTGAGACGCATCTCCTTGAGAACAAAGACGTTCCCCTGCCTCGACATCATACAATGACAAATGCGGTAGTAACTCTTTTTTGAAAACCGACTCTAATTTATAAGTATTTATATACTCCATCAGCTGTTTCTCACTCGTAATTTCCCTCATGTTTTCCTCTCCATCATAACGGTTTCTTTTATTAAACAATAACATTTCCTAAAATAAAAAGGACATATGTCTCAAATAAATTTTTAATTTTTACGTTATGTTCATAGCTCACTTTCAAGATAAATATATACACAAAAAAGACTCTAGCTTGTTCGCTTAGAGTCTTTTTTTGCTAAACGCTCTTTTTATTTCTGCCATATCCAACGTAAATAAAGACGCCAATCAGCATCCAGCAGATTGAATACATCCACGTTTTCATTGATAAGTTGAACATGAGAAAGATACAGCAAAGAATAGCAATAATCGGAATAAATGGTACAAAAGGTACTTTGAAACCGCGTTTTAGGTTAGGCTGAGTTTTTCGTAGAGCCAAAATCGAAAATGAAACGGCAGCAAACGTGACAATCGCTAGCATATTCGCTAAATCTGCCAGCTGTTTTAAATCAACAAAACCAGCTACAACAGCGCCTAACGCGCCCACAAGCCATGTGGATATGACAGGTTCGCTGTTTTTTCGGTTTACTTTCGCAAAAAGAGACGGCAATAATCCATCATGGCTCATTGACATCAGTATGCGAGGCACGACAAACAAATAAGCAAATACGACGGCCATAATACCAATAACCGCTCCTATAGATACAATGAGCGCTGCCCATTCTTGTCCTACACTATTGAGCGCATATGACAACGCATCGCCTACGTTTAGCTCTTTATAGGAAACCATTCCTGTTAATACTAATGCAATTACTACGTAAATGACTGCACAAACACTTAGTGCAATCAAAATGCCTAGCGGCAAGTTTCTTTGCGGATTTTTCACTTCTTCTGCCGAAGTAGAAATGGCATCAAATCCGTTATATGCAAAAAAGACGGAAGCTGCGCCTGCAAAGATTCCTTTCACACCAAAAGGGGTAAATGGGTGCCAGTTATTTGTATGAATAAAAAAGACGCCGACGGCTACAAATAAAAGAACAATACCTATCTTGATTAAAACCATTAAGTTATTTATTTTTTTACTTTCTTTTACCCCTCTTGTTAATAAAAACGACATGCACAGCACAATAAATACTGCCGGAAGATTAATAATACCTCCATCGCTCGGTATGGCCGTGAACGATTCAGGAAGTCTAATACCAAATTCAGTAAGCACATTATTCACATAAGATGACCATCCACCCGCTACTGAAGCTAAAGATACCGTATAGCAGCCTACGATGGACCACCCTATTAAATGCGCTACAAATTTTCCTAGTGAAACATATATGTATGTATATGCGCCTCCCGAACTTGGAATAGCTGAACCAAATTCTGCATAACACAGCGCAACAAGAATACAGGCTACTGCAGAAATAACAAAGGAAATGGAAACCGAGGGCCCTGCATCCCTGGCGGCAACTAACCCTGCTATAACCAGAACTCCTGTCCCAATAGTTGCTCCTACTCCCATCAAAATCACATCAAATAACCCTAGGGTCTTAGTTGATTCTTTTGCTGCATTTTCCTCTAACAGCTTGTTAACATCTTTTTTTGCAAACAGATTACTCATGATGACTAACCTCTCTTTATCTCATTACGAATGACTACTTTTTAGTGGTAGATCTTTCTATATATGTAACAGTGAATTATTTTACTACATTTAATTTTCTGTGTAAAATAATTTAGTTTTTTAACTTTTTAATGATTAAAATAAATTTACTAGTGATGTTTTTTATAACACCATCATGATGTACCCGAACAGACTAAAAACATGTGTTAACAACTTTCTCAAAATTGGCTTCATTCACGCTTGCTTTTGTACTATACTAAAGAAAAACTTCATAGGAGCAACGTAAAAGATGAACTTATTTTATTTTCTAAAGGGGTTAGTGATGGGTTTTTCCGTTGCTGCTCCCGTCGGTCCCATTGGTATTTTATGTATTAATCGCACGTTATCTAAAGGGCGATTACACGGATTTGTATCCGGGCTGGGAGCAGCTACAGCAGATGCTCTTTATGGATGCATCGCTGCGTTTGGCCTAACGTTCATTACAACCTTTTTACTAACCCAAAAGATTTGGCTTCAGCTGATTGGGGGATTATTTTTATGTTATTTAGGTGTACAAACCTTTCGTTCTCAACCTGCAGAGCACGCTGCCGCTGCTAAAGGAGGGGGTTTGCTTCGTTCTTATACATCCGTTCTTTTTTTAACGGTTACGAATCCAATGACGATCTTATTTTTTATTGGTGTATTTTCTGGTGTAGGCATTAGTAAATCAGCATTTGATGTTGCTTCTGCTTTGACAATGGTTGCAGGCGTATTTTTAGGATCGGCCTGCTGGTGGCTTTCGCTCAGTTTTGCTATTAGTCTTGCCCGGTCGAAGTTTACGAATAACAGCTTGATCTGGGTAAATCGTATTTCGGGAGCAGTTGTACTGACTTTCGGGATATTTGCGTTATACAAGTTGCTATAAAAAGTAATCCGTCTCCTTTTATGGGAGTAAATTACTTTTTTGATAAAAAAGAATAATCTTAAAAAATACCCTAAACGCTGTCTTTTCTGTATAATAGATAAATAGAAAAACAGAAAAAGTATAAAAATGCTTGAAAACTACATACTCAATCATTAGTCTTCAAACATAATAAGGGGAAATAAAGCATGACCATTCTTCTAGTAGATGACAATCAAGTCAATCTATTTGTGATTGAAAAAATTTTAAAAGGTGCTGGCTACGATAACTGTGTGTCTCTTACGTCTGCCCATGCCCTTTTCGACTATCTTAACCTGGACGATGAGAACTCAAAAACGAATTCGGTCGATTTGATCTTACTTGATATTATGATGCCCGAAATTGATGGAATTGAAGCCTGCAGGCGAATTCAACAGGTAGAACGCTTAAAACATATTCCAATTATCTTTGTCACAGCTCTAGAAGACAGCAGCAAATTAGTAGAAGCTCTAGACGCCGGCGGAACAGATTACGTCACAAAGCCGATTAATAAAGTGGAACTGCTGGCTCGTATGCGGGTAGCCTTACGCCTTAAAGCAGAAATTGACTGGCACACGGAACATGAAAAGAAAATTCAAACTGAGTTAGATTTAGCTACGCACGTACAGCAAAACTTACTCAGTCCCCCTTTACGAGAGAAAGATATTCAAATGGAAGTTTCATATTATCCTTCTTTTAAATTAGCGGGTGATATGTACTATTGGCACAAAATTGACGAGCATCGGTACGGAATTATTCTTTTTGATATGATGGGGCACGGCATCTCTGCCTCGCTTGTTTGTATGTTTATTTCGTCTGTGCTCAGAGAAGCTATCAAGTCTCTCATAGACCCTGAGCAGGTTATTACAGAGTTGAATCGCTACATGGAATTATTGCACAGCGAAAAAGATGAAATCCCTTACTATTTCACTGCTATTTATTTAGTGGTTGATACGGAAGCTAAGACAGTAGAATATGTGAATGCCGGGCATCCAGAAGGTTATATGTTAGTGGATGAACATACGCTCGTTCCTCTTCAACGAGGAAGCTGTCCTGTAGGGTTTTTTGAAGAAATGGACGTTCAGAAATCTGTTGTCAGCTTTGAAAACGATGTGCAAATTTTGTTATTTACAGACGGAGCTCTTGAATCAATGGGCCCTTGCGAAAATGAATCTGCTCTTCGTCTTCAAAAGCTTACTGAACAAAAATGGACAAATCCGCAGACATTTATGAATGAAATTTTTTCAGAAGAACAAAAGTTAAATCAGCCTGATGACATGTGCGTGCTTATGATTCAAGCACAAGCAGAATAAAAAAAGACCTCATAAATGAGGTCTTTTTTTATTGCTTTTGATAGATGCGCTCGTTCCCTGCAAACTCGATATAAGAAGCTTCTCCTTCAGCAAAGCGAAGCGTTTCTTTATCACCAAGCCCAAGAAATCCTTTTGCACACAGGCTTTCTGAAAATAAATTATACACTTGATTTTGCAGCTGAGCTGTAAAATAAATAAGGACGTTTCGGCAAATGATGACGTGAAATTCATTAAATGACTGATCCGTGACTAAATTATGCTGAGCAAAGATAATATTTTTTAACAGCGACGGATGAAAATATGCATAGTGATGGTCCGTCTGATAATATTCCGAGAAGGCGTTCTTTCCACCGGCTTGAATATAATTTTTTGTATATGACTTCATTTTACGTAAAGAAAAGGCACCTTGTTTTGCTTTTTCTAATACATCTTCGTTCATATCGGTTGCGTAAATGACCGTTTTATCCATTAACCCTTCTTCTTCTAAAAGAATCGCCATAGAAAATACCTCTTCACCCGTTGCACAGCCAGCGTGCCAAATGCGAATTTCCGGATAATCCTTTAATACCGGAATCACTTTTGTGCGAAATGCTTTAAAAAAGCTTGGATCGCGAAACATCTCTGTTACATTTATCGAAAAATCATTTAAAAGCTGATTCATAAATTCTTCTTCATGAATCGCTTTTTCTAACAATCGAGATACGGTTGGAATACGTTCAATTTTCATTCGATTATAGACCCGGCGACAGATAGAAGATTTAGCGTACTGTCTGAAATCGAATCCTGTTAATCGATAAATAGCCGTCAGCAGTAAATCAATCTCTAAATCTGTTTTTTTATTCATAACTAAGTCTTCACTTAAATCTAGGTGCTTCATATCCATTTATGTTTCATACCCCGCTTAATTTACTAGCCATACACGCATAACGGAGAACAGCTGATTTAAATCTAAAGGTTTGCTGATATAATCTGATGCTCCAGCTTCCAAGCATTTTTCACGATCATTTTTCATCGCTTTAGCGGTTAGTGCAATAATAGGCAAATCAACAAGCTTTAGCTCTCCTCTAATTTTCTGCATCGCTTCATATCCGTCCATTTGCGGCATCATAATATCCATTAAAATGAGATCAAATGGTTCACTATTCTTCATCATTTCAAGACACTCTATTCCGTTATGAGCTGTCATAATGGTCATACCTTGTTTAGCTAACGCAGTTTTTAAGGCAAAGATGTTGCGCTGGTCATCATCTACGATGAGCACTCGCTTATCCTGAAACACATTTTCATCATCTGGCAATGAAGGTTCAACTGGTTGTACAGGATGGTCAATTTCAGTTATTTCTGCTTCAGGTTCAGCTTCTTCTATAGATACTGCTACTTCTTCATATGCAAAATTTACTTTTTCATAGTCAACAAGACCGTTAGAGAGACTAGGAAGATAGAGTGTAAACGTACTTCCTTTTCCTACTTCACTGCTTAGGGAAATCCAGCCGCCCAATAATTTTGCAAACTCACTGCAAATAGATAAGCCAAGTCCCGTTCCTCCGTACTTGCGAACCGTAGCTCCATCCGCCTGCTGAAACGCTTCAAAAATAAGCTGATGCTTTTCTTTTGGTATACCAATCCCTGTATCAGCTACAGCTATTTCTAGCCAGCAATCCGTATCCACTGTACGCATAGCTGTTGTAAGACGATGGTCAGCCACTCGTTGAATGGATACTGTGACAGATCCCGATTCCGTAAATTTAAATGCATTTGATAAAAGGTTTTTCACAATTTGCTGGAATCTCTTTTCATCTGTGTGAATGATGTTCGGTACATCTTGTGCTTTATTAATTTTTAATTGTACTTTTTTCTGTTCAGCAACGTGGCTGAAATTACGTTCAATTTGATCTGGAAGCTCACTCATATTCATCTCAGCAAGCAAGACATCTAGTTTTCCAGACTCTACTTTTGATAAATCCAAGATGTCGTTGATTAATGCCAACAAGTCTTTTCCTGAAGAATGAATAATACGAGCATATTCTTCTTCATCTTCAGATAGCGTTTTAGCCGCGTTTTCCTCAAGCATTTCAGACAAAATAAGAATGCTGTTAAGCGGTGTTCGAAGCTCGTGCGACATATTAGCAAGGAATTCAGATTTGTATTGAGAATTCAATTCCAGCTGATGCGCTTTTTCTTCTAAATCTTCTTTTGCAGCCTCTAATTCAAACGATTTTTCTTCTGCATCTTTTGTTCTTTCTTCTAGCTGCTCATTAATCATACGCAGCTCTTCAGACTGCATTTGCAGTTCTTCTGATTGTGTTTGAAGTTCTTCAGACTGAGCCTGGAGCTCTTCTGTCATCGCCTGAGATTCTTTTAATAGACGGGCAATTTCCATACGTCTGATTACACCATTGATAGTGAGACCAAACGTTTCAATCACTTGACTAATAAGTTCTTGCTCTAAAACTGTAAATTCGTGCAGCGATGCCAGCTCGATAACTGCAATTACTTCATCTTCAAACAAGACGGGTACAATAAAAATACTCTTAGGTTTTACGTCTCCTAATCCTGAAGCAATGAGCTGGTACGTGTCAGGTACATCGTTTATGACAAGGGTTCTTTTTTCTAAAGCAGCTTGTCCAATGAGCCCTTCGCCTATCAAAAAGCTCTCTCTTCCCGCGTCGCCTTTTCTATCTGCAAAAGCAGCTTGTTTGACGAATAGATCTCCTTTATCATTTTCCTCTCGAACATAAAATGCTCCGAAAGAAGCTCCTGTCATTTCTGAAACCGTAAAGAGAAATTTTTCCGCAAGCTTGTCTACAGATGCTATGCCTTGGTACATCGTTACAGCATGAGCAATGTTCGTTTGAAGCCAGTTTCGCTCTTCAATATTTTCTAACAACGCGTTCGTGGCTATCCCTAAATCTTTAATTTCATCATTAGATCGAACTTTAATTCTTCCTTTTAACTCGCCTTTTGAAGCCGTAATTCGTTTGATCGTTTGCGTAACTTCTTTAATCGTATTCACAATGGACTTGGACAAAACAATAGCGATAGCAAGTGAAATAAGCGTAACAAATAACAGCAAACCGTAAAGTCCAATTTTAATTTTTTGATTTTTCTCGTCTAACTCTGTTGCTCTTGTTTCAGTCGATTTTTTCTCTACATTTCTAAAAGAAGTAAACTGGCTGCGTATATCGTCCATATACTGGCGCCCAGGATCTTTCTCAAAAAACTGCTGAAGCTCTTTTGTATTATTTTCTTTTTTTAATGCAATGGTCGGTTCACCAGCAGCTTCAATCCAGTCTTGAATGCTTCCTTTAATCTTCTCCAGTTTCTCCTGCTGATTTGGATTATTATTTAGAAGCTGATACAGTGCATTATAATCTTTTTCCCAACTTGATGCTGCGCTGTTATAAGGTTCTAAGTAACTCGCTTCTCCTGTAATAATATAGCCTCTTTGTCCGGTTTCCATATCGAGCAGGTGTTTTTCAATTCGATTGGTCAGATCATGCACTTCAATATCATGATCAATGATAAAATTTCGTTCTTTTTGCAAAGATGAAATTTGACTGTTTAAAACAATAAATGCAATAAATAAACAGACAATAACAATTAAATATCCAATAATAATTTTGGATTTGATGCCAAACCTCATTTTCTTTTCCATAATGTTCCTACTTTCATTCTAGATATTCTTCTAGAAGCATTCGAAAAACATGTTTATTTTTGCCGCTGGACAATTTCACTTTCAGTACACACTCTCCACTCCATCTTCCTTTACTTGATAGGGCTTCTCTCTTTTTCCTATCAAGTCAACATTCCTATTATACACTCTATTTTTGTACAGAAGAATATTTATTGTGCAAGAGGTGAAGATTAATTCCCCAATTAGAAATTGACGTTTTAAAACTCCATATAAAGATAAGCCCATGCCTTTAAAGGCATGGGCTTATCTCGTAGTATATTTGTACACAATAAGGTAATGAAAAGTAATTTATGCTTTGGGGAATCACATAAATTATGACAACATAGGTATAAATAAATACTTACATACGAAACGTAAAGCATTCATTATTTAAATTGTACTTGGACAGTAGAAAGCAATGCCACTTTTTTAAATTTACATATTTACTTGCTGCACTTTTTATCTCGAGCTCTTTAACATTGTTAAAAACTCTGAGAGGCTAGGGGCGTTTTTATTTAAAATAGTTTCAGCAAAATAAGATATTTTATAAAGAGTTTCTATGCTTTCAATCGGATATTTTCCAGCTGCTGTTTCAGCAGAAAGCATCACTGCATTCGTTCCGTCAAACACCGCTTGAAACACATCTGTCACTTCAGCTCTTGTGGGAATCGTGCTGTCTACCATTGATTGAAGCATTTGTGTCGCTGTGATTACGTATTTATCGTGCAACCGGCACTCGTGAATTAATATTTTTTGCAGTAAGGGAATCCATTCATATGGAAGCTCTACTCCTAAATCTCCTCGTGCAATCATAATTCCGTCGCCTTCTTCACATATTCTCTGAAAATTTTCTATAGCTTCCATCGTTTCTACTTTTGCAATTAGCTTTGGGGTATTTGGATTTTTTAAATGGATAAAATCTTTAATTTCTTTTAAATGCTCAGGGGTTCTTACGAATGAACAAGCAAGAAAATCTACTTTTTCTTTCACCAAGAATCTGATATCTTGTTTATCCTTTTCAGTAATGGCTGGTAAACGCACGCGAGTAGCTGGTAAATTTACTCCTTTATGTGAAGAAATAACGCCGCCTTTTTTTACTTTTGTGACAAGTTTATCTTCTTCTACTCTTTCAACAATTAGCTCTACTTGGCCGTCATTCATTAAGATTTTGCTTCCTTTTTGAACATCCTGCACGATACCCTTGTAATCAACGCTGGCTCCCTTTTCATTTCCTAATACCTCCTCTGTATACAAAACAAAAGAGGTTCCTTCTTTTAACACCACTTCTTTTAGTTTCATCACTCCAAGCCTAATTTTAGGACCTTGCAAATCTCCTAGGATTTGAATAGAGGGATCTAAAAACCTTACTGTATCTATAATTTTCTTGTGGCTTTCATGCGACCCATGAGATAGGTTCAGCCGAGCTATTGTCATTCCTTTTGCTAACAGTTTCGCTAGTACATCTTCTTTATTACTAGCAGGCCCAATTGTACAGATTCGGTCGATTGCCATCGCCTTTCACCATCCTTTTAACATAGGATGCCCACTTCAATGAAAGAGATAAGCTTCATATAAAAATAGTTATATTCCCACAAAAAAGCCGTCTCTAAGTCAATAGCTTCACTTATGAGACAGCTCTTTTATTTTCGTTCTCTTCTTTATTTCACCCAGCTTCCAGCCACTTTTTTATTTTTAGAAATCCAGTTTTTTACGCCTTTTGTTTCGTCTTTTGCACTGTTAATTTCTGATTCCAACGATGCCAATTGATCAGCACTAATAGAAAAATCTTTCAGCCACTTTGCTGCTTCTGGATAATCTTCTTTAAATGCCTTTTTGCTAATCGACTGTATTTTTTCAGGTCCAGTTGGATTCATCGTATTTTTGGGATCTTTTAAGTATCTGAGATTATACTTTTCAAAAGCCCAGTGCGGGCGCCATAACGTAACAACAATGGGTTCTTTATTAGCAATGGCTTTATCTAATTCCGATAACATGGCGGCTGTGCTGCTTTCTACTAAATTCCAGTCTGTTAACCCATAGCTTGGCATCGCATGATCTTTAGTAAGACCGTTTATTCCAGATCCTGGTTCAATACTAATAATCTTTCCGTTAAACTCATCTTTCTTATTTTTTAAATCAGCTAGTGACTGCGCATCTACGTAGTCGGGAACGGCCAATCCGCTATCTGCTTGATCATACCAAGTATCGAGCACATCAACTTGTTTTCCAAATCTTTTCATATAAGAACTATGGGTGGTCGGCATCCATACATCCAAAAATAAATCAATGTTTCCTTGAGCAACTCCTGAGAAAAGCGGAGCTACGTCGCTTTGAACTGCTTTAACTTTATAACCTTTTTCCTCTAATAATTCCTTCCATAGAAACGTAACAGCTACGGCTTCGTCCCATGGTATGTATCCAATTGTAATTTCTTTTTTAGTCGTGGTGCTGCTTGCCGTATTGCTATTGCCACATGCGGAGACAAGCAGCATAATGACGATTGTTAGCATAATAAAAGAAATTTTTTTTGATTGTTTCATATACTCCCACCTTTATTCATTTTATTCACTTGATTGAATACCTTCTCTTTTTTGAGTAGAAAAGTGCGTCAGACGATCTAAAATAACGGCAATAATGACAACTGCAATCCCACCGATAAATCCTAAGCCTACATCCAACATACTGATGCTTCTTAATACCTCAGCACCCAAGCCCCCTGCACCGACCATTGAAGAAATAACAACCATCGAAAGAGATAGCATAATAACCTGGTTTACACCCGACATAATCATAGGCAAAGCGAGCGGCAGCTGGACTTTAATTAATTTTTGCCATTCCGTCGCTCCAAAAGCTTCTGCCGCTTCTAAAGTGGTTTGGGGAACTTGCTGAAGTCCAAGCAGCGTCAGACGAACGGCAGGCGGCATTGCGAAAATAAAAGTAGCAATAAGAGCTGTAACATTCCCTAATCCAAATAAAAGTACGGACGGAATTAAGTAAACAAAAGCAGGCATTGTTTGCATAATATCAAGAATGGGCTTTATCACTGCTCCAACTTTGTTAAAACGGTGTGATAATATGCCTAAAGGAACGCCAAATAGAAGTGAGATAATAGTAGAAGCTAAAACGAGAGATAAGGTCAGCATCGATGCTTCCCATAAATTCAAGCTAATAATAAGAAGTAAACCAAAACACGTAAATACAGCTATCTTCAAATCTGTTAACCATAGCGCTAATAGAACAAAAACAACGACCGTTACTAGCGGAGGAGAAGCGGTCAATACCCATTCGAGACTGCTTATTAAGCTGGTCATTATCTGGTTGATTCCAGTAAATACACCTGAAAAACTATCAATCATGTAATCAACAAATGAGTTTGCCCATTTATCTAAAGGGATACGAGGAATCGTCGCGGAATTTACCATCATATTTATCGGACCTCCATTTGATATGACTTAACTTCTTGTTGCTCGGTCACTGCAGTACGCTCAGTGAGATTTGCAATAAGAGTGTTTGGGGAAATCATACCTTGTAGGCGATGATGATTATCAACAATGACTACAGGCGAATGACTGTCTGTAAATAAAGGAATCATTTCTTGTAAAGACATATCCGGATTAACACAATGCGGCTGTGTCATTTCTTTTCCTTTTAAATCATGCTTATGAGCTTCTATCAGCTCCATCACCGTATAAATGCTTATTAAGCCCAATAAGCGGTCAGCACTATCAAGAACAAAAATAGTAGATAAATGATTGGTTCTCATTCTTCTTAATACGACTTGCGGTGATTCATACTCATAGGCAGCCGTTTCTACCGGAACCACCGCGTCTTTAGCAAGGCGAATTTTGCCGTAATTAACGTCTTGAACAAGCAGCTTTACATAACCAGTTGCCGGTTGACTTAAAATATCTTCAGCGGTTCCAAGCTGTACAATTTCCCCATCTTTCATCACGGCAGCCCGGTGGCCTAAAGTTAATGCTTCATCCAAATCATGCGTCACAAAAATAACTGTTTTTTGTACTTCTCCCTGAATATCAAGAAATAGCTTTTGCATATCTCTTCGAATAAGAGGATCTAAAGCTGAAAAAGGCTCATCCATCAGCAAAATCTCCTGTTCAGAAGCAAGAGCTCTCGCTAATCCAACCCGCTGCTGCATACCTCCTGATAATTCATAAATTCTTTTATAAGCTTGTCCATTTAAGCCCACCATTTCAAGCGCTTTTTTCCCTCGCTTTTCTCTTTCGTTTGCTGATACACCTTGTATCTCTAGACCGAACGTAATGTTGTCAATCACGGTGCGGTTTGGAAGGAGGCCCACATTTTGAAAGACCATCCCAATTTTATTTCTCCGGACTTCCTGAAGCTGTCTTTTTGGCATATGAGAAATATCTGTGTTTTCTAGATATACCGTCCCTTCCGTCGGTTCTACAAGCCCGTTCAAGCATCGAAGTAAAGTAGATTTCCCGCTTCCTGATAATCCAATTAATACAAAGGTTTCTCCCTTTTTTACTTCGAAATGAGCATTGTAAATAGCAACGGTTGTCTTAGTAGCTTGTTCGACTTCATATTTACTTTCTCCAGCTTCTCGTAGCTTAAGAGCCTGTTCTTTTTGGCGACCAAATACTTTTGAAACATCGGTAACGCGGATAATGGGTTCTGTTAGTTTAGAGCTTGTACTCAATTTATTTCCCCCTTATTTTAAAGTAGATTGTTAGAGGTGGTCTGACACCTTAAGGTAACGTATCAGACCACTTCTACTTACTATTCGACCTTCATACCGATTGCTTCCAATACATAATTGTAAAAATGAGAAACGTGCTGTTCGATAGGTACTAAAATACCTCCTTCTTTATAAGATTTTGAGCTCATATTTTCTTGACACCACTCACACGCTTCAAAGTCTTGTAAATTAACGCGGTGAAATAATTCCACGGCATCTTTTGGGTCAAAATCAGGCTTAGCCATTTCTTCCGGGTCGAATAACCATTCACAAATCACTTTAGACTTTTCCGCACTAATTGGAATAATACGATGAATAATAACGTGATCCGGTGTTAAATTGATAAATACAAGCGGCAGAACGGTAATGCCAAAATACGTGCGGTCATCTTCAGGAAGCAATCCTTTTAGCATAGGACGGCTTCCTTTCCCGCTGATTGAAAAAGCTTCTAATTCATTCCCAAACTTAGCTCCGCCTCCCACGGAACTTTGAGTGCCGATTCCCGAACGAAATTCAGGCAGCGTTGCCGTAAGTTCAGGATGAATAGAGGAACAGTGATAGCACTCTTGAAAGTTTTCTACAATAAGCTTCCAGTTTGCCTCGACTTCATATTCTTCACGATGAGCGGATTTCAAGTTTTGAATTTCATATCTAGCAAACGTATAAAGTTCTCCAAAACGATCAAAAATTTGTGCGTCTAGCTGATATTCAACAGACATAGGATTGTCAGATAAATTAACCCAAACCATGCCGTGCCACACTTCAATGTGAACGGATGTTAGTCCGTAATTTTCATTATGCACGAGTTCTTCTCGACAGTGGCTTGTGTTAGGAACACCTACTAAATCACCATCTAAGCTATAGCTCCACGAATGATATGGACAGCGAATGACACCTGCTTTACCGGATGCTTGGCTGCACAGCTTAGCTCCTCGATGCCGACATACGTTCAAGAATCCACGCAGCACGTGATCTTTTCCTCTAGTAATTAAAATATTTTCGCCTTCAACTCTCGTCGTAATATATTGTCCTGGTTCTGCTATTTCGTATTCAAATGCAACTAAACTCCATGATTTAGAAAATATATGATCTTTTTCTAACTTAAAAATGTCCGAAGATGTATACAGCTCTCCTTTCAACGTGGGCTCAAGTCTCCCATTATCATTCACTAAACCATGTTCCATAACCATCTACTATTCCTCCTTCGCTTCTTTAGAAACATTTAAATAGAACCATTCGCAAGAGCTGACGACGATTTATACTATTTTATTCGCCGCAAATCGCTGCGGAGTAAACAAATCAATTGGGTGATTAGTTTTTCCCTCTATCACTAAATCTGCTAAAATCTCTCCTACTACGCTTGCAAACTTAAAACCATGTCCAGAAAATCCCGCTGCAATCGCTACTTGAGGATATTCAGGATGCAGTGAAATGACAAAGTGTTCATCTGGTGTATTGGTATACATGCACGTTTTCCCTTGTAAAAATCGACCGTTAAGCTGCGGAATACCTTGAGCTAAATAGTGCCGCATCATGTTCACTTCGTCTTCATATATATTTCGATCAATCGTTTCCGGCGTACACGCTGTTCCTTTTCGGAAAAACGCCACTTTTGCTCCTTCAGCCTTTAATCCAAAAGAAGGGAAACCATACAACTGTACATAATCATCTGCTTCCCAAATATAAATCGGCTGTTTTCCCACTGAAAAAACATCTATTCCTTGTGTTGGTTCAAAAAACATTTGCACATGACGCTCTACTTGTAAGCTAACACCTAAATCCCGTAATAAATCGGGTGCCCAAGCGCCTGCAGAAATAATGATTTTTCCAGCTTCGTATATTCCATTAGCTGTTACAACGCGCACGCCTTCACCAGAAGGATGAGCTTCCCACGACACCACTTCCTTAAAAAAATGAAGCTCAGCTCCGTACTTTTCTGCTTGAAGAAGGTGAGTATATACGCTCGCTTCCGGCCTAACGAATCCAGCTCTTTCTTCATATAGAGCAACCGTAGCAGGTGAAGGTGTAAACGCCGGAAACCGTTTGTAAATATCCTTTGCTTCTAGAATCTCATACGCAAGATTCCACTGTTTAGAGCTTTCGATGCTTCCAGAAACCGTCAAGCTATCAGGAGGTCCCATCATAAGTCCACCGGTAACCGTAAGAATTTCTTGACCGCTTTCTCTTTCAATTTCATTCCATAATTCGTAGGCGCGAAGCAATAATGGAACGTAAGCAGGGTCTTCAAAATACGACTGTCGAATGATTCTAGAACCGCCGTGACTCGATCCTAGGTCATGAGCGGGACCGTATTGTTCTAACCCCAATACCCGCTGACCTTTTTTGGCGAGCTGATAAGCAGCCGTACTCCCCATAGCTCCTAATCCGATAATAATGACATCATAATGTGTTGACATCTGCATTCCTCCTGTCTTTCGATTGATCAATTAAACTACCGCTGGGGAGTGTGTCATCATTTTTGCTTTATAACGCTGACCAAAGTATTCAACTTCTAAAACCATTTCTTCATGTACAGCTTGAGATAATAAAGTGTATACAATTCCTTTTCCTAAGCTGTATGAATAGCCGGCACTTGTAACAAATCCGAGGGCTGTTTCCCCATAAAAGACCGGTTCATATCCCATTACTATCGCTGAAGGATCATCTAATATGAGCGTCGCTAATACTGTTTCAGAATCTTTTCGCTGACGATCAAGCAATGCCTCTTTCCCAATAAAAACTGGTTTTGTTAAATCAACCATTTCATGAAGGTTAACTTCATATGGATGATGCTCGCTCCAAAAGTCTTTCCCGCTTTTTAACGAAAAAGATTCAATTCGAAGGTTTTCAAGAGCTCGGTCTCCCGCGGCAATCAGCTGATAAGGCTGTCCTTGTTCAATTAATAAATCCCATAAATTCAGGCCTTGATCAGAAGTCGTAATCAACTCCCAGCTCTCCATTCCCCCGTAGGAATCACGCAGAGCAAGAACTGAACTATTTTCAATAAACAGGGTTTTCGCTTGCCCTTGAAGCCAAGTGCTGCTAAGGTCTGAGCGTTGAACCACGGACTTCATTACTCCTGTAGCTTTAGGACCAATTAATGCTATACTGCATGTCCCTGACGTTACATCTTGAAAAACAACTTGACCGTCTTGAGGCACGTGTTTTTGAATCCAGCTTGCTTCTACAGCTCCCGTACAAACAATCAAGAAAGTGGATATATTTTTGCGAATAACCGTTATTTGATCTTTTATGCCGCCTCGCTCATGCAACATACACGTACGTATGCTTTGACCTACTGTAATGTCTATATTTCCTGTCGTTAGCTTCTGTAAAAACTGGAGAGCTCCTTCCCCTTTAATCTCCAACCTTTTCTTTGCTGCCGTTGTATCGTAAATCGCTGCGTACTGACGAGTATGCAACTGTTCAGCTTCGATAATTGGTGACCAATATTCAGCGGACCACCCCTTTCTTATTACCATCTTCTTTTCATATGTGGATATAAGCGGATAGTTAGCTTCATACCACTGCGGCTGCTCCCACCCTGCTTTTTCGTTAAAATACGCTTTTAGTTCTTGCTGACGCATATAAAATGGACTTACGCGCATGTTTCGCGATACTTTTCGCTGCATAAATGGATGATGAATGCTATAAACCTCTTCATACTCTTCAATAGACCGCTGTTTGTAATAAACAGGGCTGCATGCATACGTATCGAAACGATTAATATCGCATAGCTCCAAATCCACAGTCGGAGCACCATTCATCACCCATTCGGCCATTTGCCTAGCGACACCCGCAGAGTGCGTTACCCATATGGCTTCCGCTACCCAAAATCCCCCTACTGCTTGTGATTCGCCAAGCAGCGGCATCCCATCAGGTGTGAATGAAAAAATGCCATTCATTCCTTTTTTTATTCCTGCTTGTTTTAATGCCGGAATTAATTCCATTGCATCTTCCCACGGTTTTTCAAAATCTTTTGGTGTAAAGGGTTTAACAGAAGGCATTTCTTTTGTTTCTCCGTATTTTGTAATGTCACTGAGTTCGACTGGAAACGGCTCATGCTGATATGATCCAATCCCAAGCCCTTTCTCTACCTGACGAAAATAAATTGCATTATCCTGATCTCGAATAAGAGGAGTCGCGGTTTCTTCCGTTTCTCCGTTTAATTCAAGTAAATCATTTGTAAACACATATTGATGAGCCATCGGCTGAAGAGGAATCGTTACACCGACCATTTCTCCGATGCGAGGTCCCCAAAATCCGGCACAGCACACGATTACATCTGCTTCAAATTTTCCAGCGCTCGTGTACACTGCTTTTACTTGACCATTTGTCACTTCGATATTCGTCACTTCTGTATGACCGTAAAATTCTACTCCGCACTCTTTAGAAAAACGAGTCATTTTATCAACGGCATGCAAAGGTTTGGCAATACCGTCTGACGGAACATAGAGACCTCCGCAAATACGCTCAGGACAAATCAGCGAATTTTTTTCCGCGCATTCCTGCGGTGAAAGAAGAAAAGCTTCGATTCCCCATGAGCTGGCAACACCAGCCTTTCTCTTTAGGTCTTCTAATCGCTCGGATGTACGGGCAACTTCTAAACTGCCGACCGGGTAAAAAGAGCGCTGTTCATCTGTACTCAACTCTTTAAAGGTCTCGACCGTTTGAGAAGCTAGTGTTGTCAGGATTTTTGAAAAGCTAAGCTGAAATACAAGCCCCGGAGCGTGAGAAGTAGATCCTCCCGTTTCAAACAAAGGGCCTTGCTCAATCACTGTTATGTTTCTTTGCCCCATTTTACTTAAATAGTAGGCAATGCTGCACCCGACAATTCCAGCTCCTATGACTACTATCCTCTTATGTTCCATCACTTCATATCTCCCTCCTTTTTTGGTTTAAAGATGTTAAATATTGTCGATAGTTAATTATATTTTTAATATTCATAATTTTCAAAGTATTTTGTCAAAAAGTGTGACATAGATTTTTTTGCACTTTCTTCCGCTAATGTTCGGATAACGCTTTCTTAACTTTAAAATCCCAGAAAAACCGCCGTCTTTTTCTTTTGAATAACGAATTTTAAAGAAACTATCTATCTGTCAAAATGACTCTTATCAATGAATGGTTATACTAAAAATGACGGAAAGAAGATAGCTAAAATAACTTAGCTATCTTCTTTTTAAACCATTTACCGATTAATTAATTTTGAAGGCCTAAATACTTTTGCTTATTTTTAGACCAAAGTTGCTTGTTTGACTACTTTTTTCATTTCTTCTGCAACGTTTCTTTTGTCTTTTTCACTTGTAATCCCCCCGCCTACAATCACAAGATCAGGCTGTGACTGCACAACTTCAGGAAGTGTATTCAGTTTAATGCCTCCTGCCACCGCTGTTTTTGCATTTTTCACAACTCGTTTAATCGTTTGAAGCTGCTCGAACGGGGTTTCTCCTTCAGCTTGAAGATCATACCCTGTGTGTACACAAATATAGTCAACACCGAGTGCATCGACTTCTTTTGCACGTTGTTCAAGGTTTTTTACATTAATCATATCAACAAGAATTTGTGTTCCTTGTTTTTTGGCCTCTTCTACAGCGCCTTTTATAGTCGAATCATCAGTAGCGCCAAGAATGGTAATAATACTAGCACCCGCTTCAGAAGCTTTCATTACTTCATAAGCACCTGCATCCATAATTTTCAAATCAGCTAATACCTTTAAAGACGGAAAGGCTTCCTTGATTTCTTTGACTGCTTTTAGCCCTTCGTTAATCACAACTGGAGTTCCAATTTCTACAATATCGATATACTCTTGAACCTCCTGCACTACTTCTTTTGCCTCTGAAATATTTACAAGATCCAATGCTAATTGAAGTTCCATACCTACTTCACTCCTTCATTAAATGGGGTTGTCTAGCATGAATTCATTGTAAAACCGTTACTTTCAAAAAAAAAGTAGGCACTTTTAAAACATATAGTCACTAAAAATATACTATGGACGCTTCAATGCAGCGTATCATTCGTATTTATGTTAGAAAATTCTGAATAATAAGTGTAATTTTATCCTTTTCAACAAAAGATTTTAACCCATATGGCTGGAATTATTCATTTCAGGCTCTATAACGGTTTCCATATAATTTTTTCCCCACTCATCCATGCTCTCAAGGATGGGCATCAAGCTTCTCCCGTGTTCAGTCAAGGAATATTCAACTTTTGGAGGGACAACCGGATAGACTTTTCGGTGAACGATTTGATCTTCTTCTAATTCTCGCAGCTGACTTACTAACATTCGCTGAGTAATTCCCGGCATCATGGACTTTAACTCCCCAAATCGTTTCGTCCCTTCTTTTCCTAGGTGCCACATAATCAACATTTTCCACTTGCCTCCAATAATCGTTAACGTTAATTCCTTTTCACAGTTAAACGTTTTGCTAAAAAGTCTGCTCAATCCTTTTTCCTCCCTTTTTATGCGTAATAGTATAGTTTTAGACACTATATGAAAATAAAGTGTCTACTTATAAAGGAAAATTGTACCTGCTATACTGTAATCTGTAAAGGTGGTAAAAGACTATATTCACTGCAATAGACCGTTAAAATAAAGGAGGAGATCAATTGGGCAGTGTAGCTCGTTCACGTGATAATTGTCTCAAGTCTCATTCACCACAAGCGTTAGAAGTGGATTCCATGACCTTTATCTTATTTGGAGCAACAGGAGATTTAGCTAAAAGAAAAATTTTTCCTGCGTTATATAATTTATTTTTAGATAAAAAGCTGCCTTCTTCCTTTTCTATTGTTGGTACGGGTAGAAGCAACTGGTCTGATGATGCCTTTCAAATATATGTAGAAGAATCAGTAAAGACTTTTTCAAGGCGCTTTAGCCAAGGTGAATCCAAGATAAAAGAATTTCTTAAGACAGTTCGCTATCATAAAATGGATGTTACCAATAGTGATGGATATGACCAGTTGCTGCATGCTATTCAAGAAGGCGAAGCAGAATTAAATATTCCTGAAAATCGTCTTTTCTATTTATCAGTGGCTCCTGAATTTGTAGACGTTATTGCTTCAAATATAAATAGCGGCGGATTGGGATCTACAAAAGGCTGGAAACGCCTTATTATCGAAAAGCCTTTCGGACACGATTTACAATCTGCTCAAGTGTTAAATCAAAAGCTTACTGAAACGTTCAATGAAGAAGAGATTTATCGTATCGACCACTATCTGGGAAAACCAATGATTCAAAATTTGGAGGCTCTAGCATCTGCAAACCCTATTTTACAAGCACTATGGAATCATCACTACGTTGCAAATGTCCAAATTACAGCTAGTGAAACAGTTGGTGTAGAAGAAAGAGCGCATTACTATGATCAGTCCGGTGCAATTAGGGATATGTTCCAAAACCATATGCTTCAAATGCTTATGATGACTGCCATGCAGCTGCCAAAGACACTTAACATCGCAAAGACTCGCCAACAAAAGATAAAAATTATGAAAAGCCTTCGCCCTCTACAAAAAGAGTTTATCCATTCTAACGTCATAAGAGGTCAATACGAAGCGGGAAAAATCCAAAATCGTTCCGTTATAGGATATAAAGATGAGCCCGACATCAATGCTGCTTCCGTTAATGACACATTTATAGCAGTCCGGGTATGGATTGATCATGAGCTTTGGAAAGGAGTTCCTTTCTATCTTCGCACAGGAAAAAGAATGAGTAAAAAATGCACGCGTATCGTCATTGAATTTAAACATCCTTTAAAGGATGTTTATACAGACGAAGAAGTTATTCCCAACCTTTTGGTTGTCGAAATCAGCCCAAATGAAGGTATATCACTGCAATTAAACAGCAAAAACCCTTTGAATGACAATAAAATCGAACCGATTTTTATCAATTTCTCAACAAATCAAAAAGAAGTACCCGAAGCTTATGAACTGCTGTTATTTGATGCTTTACAGGGAGACTCCACATTTTTTGCTCATTGGGAAGAAGTTGAATTATCTTGGAAATGGGTGCAACCTATTTTAGAAGTTTTTAATGATGAACGCTTTCCTCTTCATTTTTATCCTGCGGGTACGATGGGACCAGCAGCTTCAAATCATTTGTTAGAAGACGACGGGTTTAAGTGGTGGTGATTACTTTTAATCTCGTTAAAAAGAGGCTGGGGTAAAAGTATTTTATTTGAAGAAAGATCCGAACGATGAAGCGAGATTCTTGATGGAGAATCCAACTCGTTCGGATTTTTTCATTGTGGTCGTAAGCGTAGGTTTACTGTATGTAGTTGCTTCTAGTTGTTCGTCTCTTCTTTATTTAATATCAGCCATTTGATTTTTCGATCTCGCTCTTTTCTTTCTTGTTCATCAACCAAATCATATTTCTTCAGCAAATGAAACATCTCGTTTAATGTTGTTTGCGAAGGATTTCGTACGAGAAACTCATGAAATAACGAGCGAATATCTTCTGGCAGCCATTGTGACTGCGAGTTAAACTTCTGCTGTACATCTTCTACCGAGTGGTCTAAATTACATTTACCCATACCTTTTCCTCCCTTTTTATGTAACTGTTTTGCATTTTTTAGTCTTCTTTGCGTTTAAACGTACTTGGCATAACAACTGCCACAACTTCTCCGGTCGCAACAATGATGTCACTCGCGTATACTTCTGTTTTAACTCTCCATTTCTTCGGGTGAATTTCTTCAACCGTTCCTATCGCTTTTAGTACTTCACCCTGTGGCGTTGGTTTTTTAAAATCTACGTGGAGAGAACCGGTAACAAACCGCGGCGGCTCTGCTGAATCTCCTATTTCGTAGCCATTTTTACGGTATAGAGCAAGAGATGCAGAGCCTGTTCCATGGCAATCAATCAGTGATGCAAGAAGTCCGCCATAAACAAATCCTGGTATAGCTGTATGTTCAGCCTTAGGTGTATAAAGGGTAATAGTTTTTTCTCCTAGCCATCCTGTGCGAAAATGATAGCCGTCCTGGTTTAATCGGCCGCAGCCGTAACACCATGCAAAATCATCCGGATATTCGTCTTGAATCGCTTTTACTACTTCTTCCATGGTTCACCACTCCTTTTTTCGGAATATTTTAACACATTTTCTCCTACAATCGTTAGAACTAAACGGACTATTTTCACTCTTAAATAATGAAAAATCATAGAATAAAAGCCTCACTTAAAAAATAAGTGAGGCCTTATAGTTAAAATTCTTCATAAGCAGCGGGGTCTTGATTATTAAGTCTTCCATCCTCGCGGTTCAATTCTGAAATCATATTCATCTCAGTTTCATCTAAAGAAAATGAAAAAATAGATATGTTTTCAAGCTGCCGCTTGCGAGATGACGATTTTGGAATTGAAATCGCCCCTAGCTGATAATGCCATCGCAAAATCACTTGTGAAACTGTCTTATTATGACGGTCGGCAATTTGTTTAATTGCTTCATTTTCTAAAACAGCACTTGCTCGCCCTAGTGGACTCCAAGATTCAATTTGAATGTTTTTCTCCTGATACCAATTTCGATATTGATGTTGATTAAAAAAAGGATGCAGTTCTATTTGATTGATACTTGGTAAAATGCCGGTCTCTTTTTCCAAGCGCTCAACATGCTCGGGAAGAAAATTGCAAACACCAATTGAACGAATCAAGCCCCAGCGCTTCGCATCAATCAATGCTTGCCAAGCTTCTACATAATGATCTTGTTTAGGATTAGGCCAATGAATAAGATACAAATCATAATAGTCTAAATTCGCGCGATATAAAGATTCTTGGATGGTAGGAATTGCTTTGTCATACGTATGGTATCGCCCTGGGAGTTTAGACGTAACGAATAGTTCTTGTCTAGAAACCGGCGTTCTTCGAAGAGCTTGGCCCACGGTGCCTTCATTTTCGTAATTATAAGCCGTATCAATTAGACGATACCCTACATCAATCGCACTCGTTATAGCGTTGACTCCTTCATTTCCGTTAAGTTTGTATGTACCAAAGCCTATAGCAGGCAAGGTTACCCCGTCATTAAGGGTTATTTCAGGAACTACTTTACTCATTATTATCCACTCCTTTCGATCATGCCCTAAGGTTAGCATATATTATCCAATACTTGAATAAATTTGCATCACTCATTTTCACAAAGGAGTGATGCTTTCAAACAATCAAAAAAGTGATTACGGAGAAACTTCCGTTTTAAACTCGTTAACGTCGCACTTTTCTGTTTCTTTCTTGTTTTTAGTTAACGTAAAGAAAGCTACAAAACCCAAAAGCGCCGTACTAAATAAAATAGCAGCCATCGGAATCGCTGTGGTTTCGTTAATACCCACTAAAGGAGAAACAATTGATCCTAAAGTTAGTGGAAGCATGCCTAACACGGCACTCGCACTTCCTGCTCTATGTCCTTGATTTTTCATTGCCAATGTCACCGAGCCTGTGATCGTCATTCCTATAGAGATCATGTAAATAAAAATGGGAATAACAATCGTAGCCAGCGGCCCTTTAAGCATGGTCATGATAAGAAGTACGCTAGTAGCACTTACAGCCGTAATCACGGCAATGCGAAGCAGGCTTCTTTCATGAAGAATTCCGCTAAAGCGCCCAATAATAAAGCTTCCAGTCACAATGGCCAAGCCGTTAATCCCAAACAAAATGCTAAAAACTTGCGGAGAAACATGGTAGATCCCTTGATAGACAAATGGAGTGCCTGATACATAAGCAAAGCTTCCTCCGTGGACCAGTCCGACAATTAAGGCATAACCAATAAAAGAACGGTCTTGTAATAAACTGCCCATTGTGCGAACGGAATGACCAATTGAACTTGGCGTTCTATTTTCAATTGGCAAAGTTTCTTTTAAACGCATTGAGATTGTTAAAACAATTAAAAGACCTATTAAACTTAAAAACAAGAAAATAGTATGCCAACTTGCAAAAGGAAGAAGTAAAATAGCACCTCCGGCCATTGGTGCTATCATTGGTGCAAAGGCATTGATAACCATTAACAGAGCAAAAAACTTCGTAAGCTCTCTTCCACTAAAAACGTCTCTGACAATGGCTCGAGAAAGAACAACTCCTGCCGAAGCCGTAAACCCCTGCAAAAAGCGTGCGATAACTAAAGCCGTGATAGTAGGAGCCAGCGCACAGAGCAATGACGATAGCATAAATAAAGAGATGGAAATGAGTAAAGGTCCTTTTCTTCCCTTCGCATCACTGATTGGACCAATCACGATTTGACCAACGGCAAGGCCTAGTAAACACGATGTTAAACTAAGCTGAACAAGTGAAGCTCGCGCATCTAAATGATCAGCAATAGCAGGAAAACTTGGCAAATACATATCGATATTAAGCGGACCTAATATCGCAAGCGTGCTGAGAAGAAACGCCAATCCTAGACGTTTTTTCCCAGTTGGATTATGAAGCATAATAGCAGAGCACCTTCCTTACCTAAATATTGTATTTTCACAGATAACCTTTAGTCTATTGAAAGGCATCTCTTCTGTCTAGGACATTTGTCTAAAGATGTAGGTAAAGTTCCACTCGCAAAAAAGGATGTATGAGTGATGACATACGGTTGATATTCAAAAAACAACGCTTGAAATATCCTTAAGATACTTCAAGCGTTGTTTTTTTATATACTATCTAATGCCTGCTGTAAATCTCTCATAATATCTTCCCATGCTTCCAGTCCAACTGATAAGCGAAGGAGTTCGTTTGAGATTCCCATTTCTTTTCGAGCTTCTTCCGGCACAACTGCATGCGTCATCGAGGCAGGATGCTGAATAAGTGTTTCAGCATCTCCAAGACTCACCGCAATGGAAATGAGCTTAAGCTGATTAACCACTTTTACGGTTTCTTCATAACCTCCTTTCACTTCAAAGGAGAGAAGCCCCCCTCCTTTTTTCATTTGCTTTTGCATGAGAGAATAAGCAGTGCTCTTTTTATCACCTGGATAATAAACGGCTTTCACCTTGGGATGGAGACTTAATTGTTTTGCGATATATTCAGCATTTTCACAGTGACGATCCATTCGAACGGCCAGCGTTTTTAAGCCTCGGAGTAACAGCCAAGCATCAAACGGTGAAAGAATGCCTCCGATATCTTTTTGCGTCGTTTTGCGCAGTACGGAAATAACCTCTTCGTTCCCTACTACAATTCCCGCGACAACATCTCCGTGTCCACCAATAAATTTTGTTGCGCTATGAATGACTAAGTCGCATCCAAGCTTCAGCGGCTGCTGCAAATAAGGAGTTGAAAAGGTATTGTCTACTACCACAGGAATTCCTTTTTGTTTGGCGATAGAAGTAACTAACTCTAAATCTACTAAAGTCATAGTCGGGTTAATCGGTGTTTCAATATAAATACATGCTGTATCTTTTCTGATAGCAGCAAGAATTTCTTCCTCAGTTTCCAAGTTGGAGAAAGAATGACGGATTTGATATTTTTCCTCAAGCATTTCTAAGAGACCAAACGTGCATCCATACACTCCTTTAGAACACAAAATATGATCGCCTGCTTTTGTAAGTCCAATCAATACAGCCGATACTGCAGCCATTCCCGATCCAAATGCCAAAGCGGCTTCTCCTTCTTCAAGCTGTGCCATACGCTCTTCTAAAATGGTGATCGTTGGATTAGATAATCGGGAATATACATAACCATCTTCTGCTCCGCTAAACCGGTTTGCACCTTGTTCTAGAGATGAAAATGTAAATGTAGACGTTTGATAAATAGGCGGAGCTAAACTATCAAAATGATGTTTTGATTCATACCCTGCGTGAATGGCTTTTGTTTCAAACTGATATTTCTCTTTTTCGTTCATACGACTTCCCCCTTATGCAAACAAGCGCTGTGTCATCTTTAAAAATGTAAGCGTTTTCTTTTATTATATTTCTCTTTTCTTTTTTCGTTCCCTTCCTCCTTACTTAGATAATTCTACCGTAGAGAAAGAAGCGACATGCACCCTGCATCTCGCTTTACTTCATCATTTGTTTAATTAGTGTTGAATTACGCTTTTTGAATACTTCATTGTGAGAAGAAACCATAGCTGTCTTAGCCGCAGAAGGCTGAACGAATTGTTTTGCTTTGTTTACGGCATTAGCAGCATCTTGAAAAGCACCCGTAATTAAATGGACTTTCCCTTCGTGCATGAGAATATCTCCCGCTGCATATACGCCTTCTACAGACGTTTCGCTTGCTGCATTACCTGCGATGTAATAGTCATCAATGGTTTTGATATGTAGTTTACTGTTTTTTAACAGCTCTGTATCTCTTTCATAACCGTGATTAATGATAACTTCTTCAACCGGCAAATAAGAAATCTCACCGGTTTGATGATTAGTCAGCTCAACTGTTTCAATAAATTCATGCGTCGCATCAGCCACTAATTTTGTAATAGATGTGTTAAGCAGACAGTGAGCTGAACTGTTTATTAATTGTCTCACCTGTGCTTCATGACCAGTTAGTTCACTGTTTCGATACGTAATATATACCTTTTCAGCAACGGGCTCTAGCTCATTTGCCCAATCAATGGCTGAATTACCTCCTCCGGAAACAATCACCGTTTTATTTTTAAAATGCTGCAGAGATTTAACCGTATAGTTTAAGTTTGTTACTTCAAATCGTTCTGCCCCTTCGATTTTGAGCTTTTGCGGATTTAAAATACCTCCTCCCACAGCAAGGATAATCGTTTTAGAGTAATGATGTTTCCCTGAAGAACTCGTCAGCTGGAAAATACCATCTTCTAAGCGGGAAATGGAGTCAACTTTCTCATTTAAAACAACAGTTGGAGCAAACGTCAGCCCTTGTTCAACAAGCTGTTCAATAAGCTTCGCACCAGTAATAGGAGTTTGGCCTCCGACATCCCAAATCATTTTTTCAGGATAAACGTGAAGCTTTCCGCCTAGCTTTGGCTGATATTCAATTAGCTTTGTTTTCATTTCTCTTAGTCCACTATAAAAAGTCGAGTAAAGGCCAGCCGGCCCCCCTCCTATAATTGTCACGTCAAACAGTTCGTTTTTTGTCATAAACATCCACTCCTTGCAATTAATCGTTATTGATTATCATTCTCATTTGAATATACATCTTCTTCACCGTTTTGACAATAAAAATAACTATTGACATCTGAAAACGTTCGAATTATAGTATGTAAAGTAAACGACATTGATAATCATTATCAAGTATCGTTGTATTAAACGCAAACGGAGGGGCAAATATGGTTCGCCTATATACAGAGAAATTACATATTAGTTATGGTGAACGTCTAATAGTTAAGAATTTAAGCGTTAACATTCCAGACAAAAAGATTACCACGATTATTGGTTCAAACGGATGCGGCAAATCAACGCTTTTAAAAGCCATCACCCGCATTATTTCCCATCAATCTGGCTCCGTCATTTTAGATGGCGAAAACATTTCAACGGAACATACAAAATCACTCGCTAAAAAAATGGCGATTCTCCCTCAGACACCAGAAAGTGCCAGCGGCCTAACTGTTGGAGAACTTGTATCTTATGGGCGATTTCCCTATCAAAAAGGTTTTGGGCGTCTATCGAAAGAAGACTATAAAATGATTGACTGGGCGCTTGAAGTAACCGGAACAAAAGATTACAAGTTTCGTCCCGTTGACTCTCTTTCAGGCGGTCAGCGCCAGCGAGTGTGGATTGCGATGGCTTTAGCTCAAGAAACCGATATTATATTCCTCGATGAGCCTACTACCTACTTGGATATGGCTCATCAGTTAGAAGTACTTGAACTCCTGCAAAAACTAAACAAAGAGCAAGAACGTACAGTTGTAATGGTGCTTCATGATCTAAATCAAGCCGCTCGCTTTGCGGATTATATTATCGCTTTAAAAGATGGAGAAATTGTCAAAGCCGGAAAATGTGAAGAAGTCATTACGCAGGACGTTCTAAAAAAAGTGTTTCATATCGACGCTGAAATTGGGCGGGATCCGAGAACAAATAAACCAATGTGCATCACATATAACTTATTAAGAGGAGATAACTAAATGAAAAAATTACTGCTTCCATTCATGCTTATATTCGTACTACTTATTAGTGCCTGCAGCAACGGTTCAACTGAAAGTAAAAATGATTCTAGCAAAAACAGCGAATCCAAGACGATCACATATCAATCTGAAGACGGCCCTGTAAAAGTTCCGGCTAATCCGAAACGTGTTGTTGTTTTAGGTTCCTATGCAGGTAACGTACTTTCTTTAGGTGTTAACATTGTCGGAGTGGACTCATGGTCTAAAATGAATCCCCGCTTTGAAAAGAAATTAAAAGGCGTCGAAGAAGTATCAGAGGAAAATTTAGAAAAGATCATTGAATTAAAGCCTGACTTAATTATTGGCTTATCTACTACAAAAAACATTGATAAATTGAAAAAAATTGCCCCTACTGTCACGTATACATACGATAAAGTAGATTACCTTACTCAGCATGTAGAAATTGGAAAGCTATTAAATAAAGAAAAAGAAGCACAATCATGGGTAGACGACTTTAAAAAGCGTGCGGCAAAAGCTGGTTCTGACATCAAAGCTAAAATTGGCGAAGATGCCACGGTTTCAGTTATTGAGAACTTTGACAAACAGCTTTATGTGTTTGGGAATAACTGGGGACGCGGAACGGAGATTCTTTATCAAGAAATGAAATTAAAAATGCCGCAGAAGGTAAAAAAAATGGCTTTGAAAGATGGGTACTATGCAATTTCACCGGAAGTTCTTCCTGAATATGCCGGAGATTATTTAATCTTTAGCAAAAACCAAGATGGAGATACATCATTTGAGAAAACAGATACGTACAAAAATATTCCTGCTGTAAAGAACAATCACGTATTTGAAGCAAATGCAAAAGAATTTTATTTTAATGATCCAATCACACTAGATTATCAACTAGATTTCTTTACTCAAAAATTTCTTGGTAAGTAATTCATTCAAGAGGAATTCTTTTTAGGATTCCTCTTGCTTTGTGTTACTAAATTTATTCTCACATGAAAAGATGGGTGTTTTATGAAAAAAGACAATCAGCGTTTCATTCCCTTTTTATATAAATTAATAGGTATGCTGTTCGTATTCATCACAATGTTTGTTTCTTCAATGGTTTTTGGCGCTGCTGATATATCTATAAAAGATGTGTGGTTAGCACTTTCATCAAGCACTGTAAACGAACACATCTCGATCATCCGGGATATTCGTTTACCCCGTGAAATCGCCGCTGTTTTTGTTGGCGCTGCTTTATCCGTATCAGGAGCAATTATGCAAGGTATGACAAGAAACCCTCTTGCAGATCCAGGACTCTTAGGGTTAACGTCTGGCGCAAATGCGGCTTTAGCTGTAACAATTGCCTTGATCCCTTCTATAAATTATTTGGGTATTACGATTGCTTGCTTTATAGGAGCCGGGGTTGGCGCAATCCTGGTGTTTGGAATTGCTGCTATAAAAAGAGGAGGATTTTCTCCGCTTCGAATTGTACTAGCGGGGGCTGCCGTTTCAGCATTTCTATATGCCATTGGAGAAGGCTTCGGTATTTATTTTAAGATTTCAAAAGATGTATCCATGTGGACTGCTGGCGGAATTGTAGGCACTTCTTGGGAACAGCTTCAAATCATCGTTCCTTTTATTGTCGGCGGTATATTCATTGCCCTTTTGCTTTCTCGGCAGCTTACTATTTTGAGCTTAAATGAAGAAGTCGCTGTAGGGTTAGGCCAGCAAACAACAAAAGTCAAAATCATTTTATTTGTCGTCATGATTCTTCTTGCCGGCGCTTCTGTTGCGCTAGTCGGAAACATGGTGTTTATTGGCTTGATGATTCCTCATATTGTACGAGGAATCGTAGGAACCGACTATCGTTATATCATCCCTATGTCCGCTATCACTGGCGCAGCGTTTATGCTGCTTGCTGATACATTGGCTCGAACAGTAAGTGCTCCTTATGAAACACCGATAGCAGCAGTTGTATCGATGATTGGTTTACCTTTCTTTTTAGTCATTGTTCGTAAAGGAGGAAAAGCATTCTCATGATTCACCCAGTGCTTATTAGAAAACAACGAATAATTATGATGCTGCTCACTGTTTTGATTCTTGGAACGGTTGTGATAGGAATGGCGCTCGGTGATGCACCCCTTCCTTATAATAAAGTGTTTCCTACTCTTTTTGGCAAAGGTGATTTTGCAGATGAGTTCGTCCTTTTTTCAATTCGACTTCCGCGCATTATCATCACGCTTCTAGCAGGAATGGCTCTAGCTTTATCAGGAGCTATCTTACAAGGTGTTACGCGCAATGATTTAGCGGAACCTGGGATTATAGGAATTAATTCAGGAGCAGGAGTCGCAATTGCTGTATTCTTTTTATTTGCCCCAATTGAAGCTGGTTCTTTCGTCTATGCCCTTCCGCTAGTAGGGTTCATCGGTGCCTTGTTTACAGCTAGTCTCATCTATCTTTGTGCATATAGTAAAAGCCAAGGACTGCAGCCTGTAAAGCTTATCTTAACAGGCGTAGGTTTTTCGATGGCTCTTTCTGGAATGATGGTGGTGATTATGTCATCAGCTGATCGCGCTAAAGTTGATTTTATTGCTAAATGGATTGCAGGGAACATCTGGGGGACAGACTGGCCTTTTATATGGGCTCTTCTACCTTGGCTTCTTGTCTTGATTCCTTTTATATTGTACAAAGCAAACTCATTAAACATTTTTAATTTAAATGAAGCTGCAGCTATTGGAGTCGGCATTTCTATGGAGAAAGAACGTATAACATTGCTTTTAGCCGCGGTTGCATTAGCGGCAGCGGCAGTTTCAGTGACGGGCGGCGTTGCTTTTATTGGACTTCTTGCTCCTCATATTGCTAAAGGCTTAGTGGGACCGAGAAATCAGCTTTTTATTCCCGTCGCTATTTTACTTGGCGGTTGGCTTTTGCTGATTGCAGACACAATAGGACATAATATTGCCGATCCTAACGGTGTACCAGCAGGAATTGTCGCCGCCGTAATCGGTGCTCCTTATTTTGTTTATTTGCTTTTGAAAAAATAACAAACGAGGCTGAGAGATAACAACATTAATCCAATCTAAAAACGAACAACTAATCAAAATGTTTGATTAGTTGTTCGTTTTTCACTTGGGCCAAAATACTTTTATCCCAGCCTCAGTTATTATTTTTTTGTCTTTCATCTGCAGCGTTCGCTCTAGCCTGTGCTTCTAAATCGGCTTGGTCTGCTAATTCACGAGAAAACTCTTCGTCTACTCCATCTGCTTTAGATGCAGGATAATCCGCTACCTTTTTTAATTGTTTTTTCAACTCTTTTTCATTCATTATAAACACTCCTTTATTCTAGACTGTTATTAGTATGCGTTTGTCATTTCTGCACTATGTGGGGAAAGAAGGAATTTTACTAATAAGACCGAAAGCATACATAACGAGAAAAAGAAAGGATGCTTTAGATGATTGTCATTATTACGCTCTCTATTATCATTGTATTTGTTATTTTACTGCTATGCGTAATTACTACTTCGAAAGCTTATGATTACAAACATACCGTAGATCCTCTTACAAAAAACCAAGACGAAAAAAAGTAGGTGCGCTCGTTTCACACACCTACTTTTTGTATTAGCTCTGCAGTGTTTTTAAATCATGATCATTCAATTGAAATGCTTGTTTAATTTTGTCCTCCAAGTTTTTTGTTACTCTTCGCTTACCCACTTCAACCAGTGCAATTAAAGAAAAACTGCAGTTCACCGCTTGAGCAAAGCTGCGCTGATTCATATTGTAGTTTTTCCGAATGTTTTTTACCATCTCTTTATCCATTTACACTCACTCCGCTTAACTCAATATACTTTTGTCTATTCAAGTTCAAGTCACATGTTCATCTAACTGCCGACAGAGCGTAAGAAAGTGCTGCTGTTCTTCTTCTTTATAGCATGCAAACAGTTTTTCAACTTCTTGCTGCATGTCTTTCTCAGCAGCTCGAATGACTTGTTTCCCCTTGTTTGTAAGTTCAATCATAACTTTACGCCGATCATCTTTTGAATGGTAGCGCTCCACAAGATTCAGTTCATACAAACGTGTAATCGATGCTGTGATAACGCTTGGACTCGCCTTCATTTCGTCTGCCACTTTGGTAACAGGTATTGTATGTGATCGTTCAACAATCAGTAAAATATGATATTGAAAAGGGGTAATTCCGTAATGCTGTAAAAGACTTTTTACATTTGTCATTACTTTTTTGTTTAAAGATATTGAAATTTTTTGAATTTCTTCACCAAATATCATTGGATCCATCCACCTCACCGCCCCTTTCTCTCTAACATGTCTTATGATGAACGTTAGATTTCTATAGCTCCTTATGAATTTATACTTTTGGGAGCTGGAAGCATACGAATATCTTCCTCTTGAGCTTCTGATTTCTTTTCTTCGACTACTTTATCTTTACGTACGTCACGAAGGAAGAAGCTTAAAATCAAACCGATAACAGAAATCGCTGTTGCCCAGTAGAAGGCATCGTTAATACCTTGAATCGTACCTTGCTGCGTCATTTTTCCAGATAAAATCGTGAGCGCTTGCTGCTGAGCTTGATCTTGTGATAAATGCAAAGTAGCGGCCACTTTTTGGACGAATAAATGAAAGCTATTCATAAAGAATGGATCTGACGTATTCATGGAACTGCTGATTTCATTTACATGATACGTTGTACGGTTCGTAAAAATCGTCGTCATCAAACTAATACCAATTGAACCACTTACTTGACGAAGCGTATTAGACATTGATGTTCCGTGACTGCTTAGTCGCTGCGGAAGCTGATTTAAACCGGCTGTCATAATCGGCATCATTAAAAGTGACATACCAAACGAACGGATAATATAAATCCCTAAAATATGATTAAACGGTGTATCCATCGTCAGCTTCGTAAATTCAAACGTTGAAATAGATGTAATGAGCATACCAACGATTGCTAGCGGACGAGGTCCCACTTTATCAAACAATGTACCTGAAATTGGCGACATAACCAGCATAACAAGTGCTCCAGGAAGTAACAGGAGTCCTGAATCAAAAGCAGAATAGCCGCGGATGTTTTGCAAGTAAATTGGAAGTAAGAACATACCTGCGTACATACTGATTGTAATTGCAATACTAATAATATTCGATAATGAAAAGATATTATATTTAAATACCCGCATATCCAACAGCGGCTTTTCAGATTTAATTTGCTGAAGGACAAATATAATTAACAGCACTGCCCCGCCAATGATTGTAGAAAGAACAACTGGATCCGTCCAGCCGTCATTTCCAGCTTCACTGAATCCATAAAGCAATAACCCCATACCTGCAAGTGATGTCACAACAGAAGGCATGTGTACTTTTACATCTTTTGGAGGCTGAATATCTTTTAATTGAAAGAAAGCAATAATCAGTACAATGGCACCTAATGGCACCATGCCGTTAAAAAGGATGTGCCAATCATAGTTTTGAATAACCCATCCAGATAAAGTTGGACCAATAGCCGGTGCGAACATCATGGCCAATCCAAAAATCCCCATCCCTTTTCCTCGCATGTGAGGAGGGAAAATAAACACAATAATAGTCATGACAAGAGGCGATAAGACACCTCCGCCAATAGCTTGAATTAAACGGCCCGTAAGCATAATGGGAAACGTAGGTGCAATTCCGCAAATCAATGATCCTACTGTAAAACAAAACATTGCAAATAAGAACAAGCGACGTACACCAAATCGTTCAATTAAAAAAGCTGAAAGCGGAATTAACGCCCCGTTCACAAGCATATATCCAGTTAACAGCCACTGAGCTGTATTTGCCGTTACGCCAAACTCAGTAATCAAATGCGGGATGGCTACGTTTAGTAACGTTTGGTTTAATATTGCAAGAAACAAACCAAGCATTAAAACAATTAATAGCGGAATATGCTTTTTGATGGATCCATCACTTGTGTTTTCTATACTGGCTGTCATCATATTTCCTCCCTTCTTGAACTGTTGTAGTAAGAATTAGTCTTTCGAAATTTTCACTTCGGCGTTCATACCTGGCAGAACATGCTCTGAATAATTAGAAATAGAAATTTTCACAGGAACCGTTTGAGACACTTTTGTGTAGTTTCCATCTGAGCTTGAGTTGGATGTTAAAGATGAAAGTGAATTGGTTGCATATCCAATTTCTTCGACTTTACCGTCGATTTTTGCACTGCTGTCTCCGTCTACCGTTACATCTACATCGTCGCCTTCTTTAATATCCTTAAGCTGATCTTCTTTAATATTTGCTACGATAAATAGGTCTTTCATATCTACTTCCGTTGCAATTTGCTGTCCAGCTTGAACCATTTGATTTTCTTTTACGTTTGTTTGAATAATTTTTCCATCTGCTGGTACTGTAGCAGCTACAGACCCTTTTTCAGCTTGAATTTTAGCAATTTCAGCATCTTTTGATACATCATTTCCTTCTTCTACTGTCCAGCTTGCTACTTTACCTGCTGCAGGTGCAACTACATTGTATACATCTCCGAATACTTTAGCGTTATCCGTTGTAATATAGTTCGATTTTTGAACGTAATAATATCCTCCTCCAATTAATAAAGCTAAAATAACGATGATTCCAATAAAATTTGTTACCATTAAGCGACTTCTAGACATTCATTACTCCTCCTTAATACTTCAATAATAAAATTACTTTTTTTATATAGCTTTTTCATAAAGATATTATCCCCATCTATTATGAGATATGTTTCTTTATAATCATCTATTTGGTTAACCACCTAAATAACTTTATCATAAAGATATTTTTTCGTAAAGATATTAATTTAAAAATAATAATGGTGGTTAAAGATAATCATTGCCATCCTTTACAATTGTTTCATTTTATTTTAGAGTTAGTTTATATATGTCGGTAGTGTACAAGGAGATGGAAGCTAGCATGGCTAACAATTTAGAGTCAAAAATTGAACACCTTTATCAAATTAACACATCTTTTTTTCAATATATGCGACATTTAGTCGAAGAAACATTAAAAACACAGCCTTATCACTTAACCCCCACTAAATTTTATATCTTAAACTACATTGCCAGCGGCACAAAGTATATGGTAGCAGATATTTCAAATAAACTTCACTTAACCTCGGGCGCTACAACTAGCTTATTAAATCAATTGGAAGAAGAATCTCTCATTAAGCGCGTGCGAGACGAAAAAGACCGGAGAGTCGTGTGGGTTTCATTGACCGATGAATCAAAGAAACTTGTTTCAATAATTACAGAGAAGCGAAATGGATTTTTAAAAGATATGCTGTCAGCTCTAACTGTAGAAGAACAGGAAGAATATTTTCGCTTATTAAATAAAATGGATGCCCTCTTAAGCGATAAATATGGATTTTCATATTAGGATACCTAAAAGAGCCCCGTTTCGAATAGAAACGGAGCTCTTTGTTATTTTAGAAAGCAGAATTTATTAGTGCAGCTGCTTTGTCAGGAAAATCGATAAAAGGATTTCGGTTGCCTTGCAACTCAAAGATTGCTGCATTGCGATGTTTTTCATAAAGTGAAACAGTAAATTCTTCATGCCATTTTAGTAAAAGAGGAAGATCTACTCGCGAAGAGTCAATTTTATTATGATAGCGAATTAAAAAATAAAGAGTTGATCGAGCCACAATTCCTTTTCCATATTCGGGTTCAAACTTACCTTTTTCTGCTTTGCCACATCCTTCTTTCACATCTGATTGCTTTACTTCCGGCGTATAATCCGGGAAGTCAATATAAGAAGAATTACCTCTTCGACTGTTACAAGAAGGTTCACACGCAAATAAATGATGCAAATCGCCTCTCATAGGCTCTTGTTTCCCAAACCAAGATTGCGGGACAACGTGCTCACAGTTTAGCAGTATATCATTGCTTGAAAGAGAGGAGTTACTAAGCGACTGAAGTTGATCAATATCTTGCTGTATAGTTTCTAACGGATCCATCCCTTTCCCTGAGTATAGACTTTTCAGCTCCCCATTCTCCTGTAGATCCACCCATGGATATACATATTTATGCGGCGAATAACTTAGCAAATGCTGATGCGTTTCCTTTAACAAAGTTTGCATGGCTTCTCTTTCAAAGAGCGTATCTTGATAATAAAGATTTTTATTTTCTTCATCTGTCTTTTCATCATAATAACTTCGATTGTTTGCGTATTCGTGATAAAGAGCTTTTGCCTGCTGCTTTTCCATCATTAACATATCTAAACTGCTTCTCATCCGATCACCTCTGAAGTCATTTGACGTTGAATTTCACGCAACAGCTTTTCAACAACGGTCAAGTGCACAAATCCGTTTCCTACTTCTCTTGGTGATTCATTTAATGGAAGGGTTCTTCTGATTAACTGTGCATAAAGCTCTGGTTCTGTAAGTTCTCTTCCAAACATTTCATTTGAAAGAACTTTTATCAATCCTAAGGCCCCTGCTACGTGAGGTGTTGCCATAGAGGTTCCGCTCAGTGCAGCATACTTTCCATTCAAGTAAGTTGATACGATCTTCTCTCCCGGAGCCACTACATCTACTTCGTTGTTTGAGTTGGAAAACAACGAAGATCGTTTCTCTAAATCAACAGCTCCTACGCTAATCACTTCATTATATGACCCTGGGTACGCAAACTCATCTGTGGAGCCTTCTCCATCTCCTTCATTTCCCGCTGCGCAGACAACTAAAATATTCTGATCAACAGCATCTTGAATCGCTTCATGTAGCTCAGGCACATCCGACGGACCTCCAAGCGACATCGAAATGATATCTGCTTTTTGCTCGATGGCGTAGTTAATACCTTGAATAATCCACTCGTATTGACCTGAACCATTTCCATCAAGTACTTTTAGGATAAGTAAGCCCACTTCAGGAGCCACTCCTACAACACCCGTTCCATTATGCGCTGCTGCAATTGTGCCTGCTACGTGAGTGCCGTGACCATTATAATCTTGAAAAATATCTGGATTTTGTTGATCATCTTGTGTAAAGTTTTTTCCTCCAATAATTCGCTCCTGCAAATCTGGATGTGTAACATCACAGCCAGTATCCAAAACCGCTATGGTTATTCCCCGTCCCTTTGTTTGCTTCCATACTTGCTCTGCTCCAATTAGAGCGACTCCTTCTGGGACTTCATTAAATTGATTCAATTGTTCAACTACTTGAAATGGGATAATGCGCACTTTGCTCTTCATTCAGATTCCCCCTGCAGGATTAAATGGAAGCTGGTTCATGGTGGGATCACTTTTAATCGCTTATTTTTGGAGCTTACTCATCGAGGTTTGTTACTTCTAAACTTATTATAACACAAAAATAGAACGCATGTTTGTATTTTTGTAAATTTTTTGGCAAATAAATAAAAAGCAGAAGCGAAATTTCCGCCTCTGCTTTTTATTTATTGTTGGTTTTTAGAGGAATCAGGAACGGCACATTGACCATCTGCACAAAAGGCATCATCTGCGCCTTCTGGAGAAAGGCTCTTCAAAGCGGGAGTCGGATTTTCTTCTTCCCATACTTGTTGGAGAGCTCCTACAAATGTTTCGATTGGCTGTGCACCTGAAATCGCATATTTTTGATTAACAACAAAATATGGAACACCGCTAATACCATATTGCTGAGCCGTTGCTTCATCACTGCGCACTTCATTTGCGTATGCGTTTTTATCCGCGAGAATTTGACGTGCTTCTTCTCGGTCAAGACCTGCATCTTCTGCAACAGCAACCAGCGTCTCTTTTTCACCTAGATGTTTTGATTCAGTAAAGTATGCATATAAGAGTTTTTCTGTAATGGCTGCTTCTTTTCCTTGAGCTTTTGCAAATTTAGCTAAGCGGTGAGCATCAAATGTATTAGTTGGCTTCATATCGTCAAAATTAAAGGATAAGCCCACACTAGCTGCCTGCTGTCCGATTCCTTCATTTGCTTGCTTCGCTTGTTCAATCGTCATTCCATATTTAGCAGCAAGAGCTTCATTAATCGTTTTGCCAGTATCAACTGGGGCGTTTGGATCCAGCTCGAAGCTTTTAAATTCAACCTGCACATCATCTTTGTGTGCAAATTGCTGAAGCGCTTGCTCTAATCGGCGCTTTCCAATATAACAAAAAGGACAGACAAAATCTGACCATACTTCTATTTTCATCGTGACACCTCTTCAATTCAAGATAATTCTTATCGTAGCATACCTTTGAAGAAACTCCATCATAACTTGCTCACACAAAGCAAAAAACACGGTGTTGATTTACATACTAAGTGTATTAAATCAACACCGTGTTTTTAGCTCACTTATTTTAAATTCATTGCTTTTAGAAGAGCATCATGTAAATACGTATTTTCGTATACTCCAGTAAATCTTTCTGAGCCGGCTCCCATTGCATTTAAAGGAACGTCTGATGACGTATGCTCTTCAGTTGTCCAATCCGCAACGAACTGCTCTTTTGAATGAGCGATTGCAAATGGCCCATCTTCTTTTGATGCTTCATCTCCACCGTTATCTTTATTGTCTACTTTTTCAAGTGCTAAACCTCCGGTTGCATGGTCAGCTGTTACTAATACGAGAGTGTCTGGGTGTGTTTTAGCATAAGCTTTAGCCATCTTCACCGTATCATCAAGCTGCTTACCTGCTTTAATCATGAGTTCAGCATTATTATTATGAGCCATTTCATCAATGGCTTCCTCTTCTACTACAAGAAAGAACCCTTTTTTATTTTGTGATAGCGTATTGATTGCTTTTTTTGTCATGTCTTTTAGAGATACTTGAGGGTTGTACACATCACCTTGGCCTTCAGGAGCTTGTTGAAACATTTCTTCATTAGCAAACAGACCAAGCAATTTTGTTCCTTTAGCATATTTTAATTCATTTTCGTTATTAACGTACGTATACCCAAGTTTTTGTGCTTTGTTTACTAAGTTTCCTTGCGTTCCTTTGCTTCCTTCAGTTTTATCTTCTGGCGGGGCATCTGGATGTGCACCTTCATTTCCTTTTGTGTACCAATAATCTTCTCCGCCACCTAGAATCACATCTACTTTACTGTTTTCAAGATACTGCTTCGCGATGTCACTTTGAGCACTTCGATCTTTAACATGTGCGCCAAAAGCAGCTGGAGTTGCGTCTGTTACTTGACTTGTTGTCACAAGCCCCGTCGTTTTCCCAGCTAATTTTGCTTTTTCTAAAACTGTTTGAACAGGCTTTCCTTTCATATTTACGCCAATAGCGCCATTATAACTTTTAACTCCTGAAGCCATGGCTGTAGCAGCTGCAGCAGAATCCGTAACAAATGAATTTCCTGAAGATGTATGGACTCTCCCTACTGCCGACATATCATCCATTGCTAACTTTCCATTTGCTCCTACGGCGGCCAGTCGGATCGCATCACGATGATCGGTACCCATACCGTCTCCAACAAAAAGAATAACATTTTTAGCTTTTTGGTTATTTACGCCTTTAGCTGCTTTAGCATCTGTTGGTGAATTTGTTCCAAATGCTAGCGCTGCTACAGTTACCGCTGATAATACTGCCGCTCCAATTGCACGTTTTTTCATTGTTTACACCCTTTACTGTTTATTATTGACATAACTTAACTGTACACGCAGTCTGTTAAATCAACTTGAATAAAAGGTTAAAGGTGTGTAAAAATATATAAACTTCCATTTACAATGCATGAAAGAGGCTTTCCTTTTAGCTAATCAATACTTGGCGGAACTTCAAGCCAGCCTTTTTTAATCATAATTTCTGTTGCTTCGCTTGCATATTGAAACGCATCTTCTCCTATCAGCATCATTTTAGCCACAATATCTCTTCGAAAACTAAATGCTGCTCCAAACGCCTGACTTCCGATACTGAAGTTACTTAGTAAAATATCGCATGTCAGCATCAAACGATCCGAAAAAGCAGGCGTTTCAGAAGTCGTTATGCTTCCTGTTGAGGCAACAGAAGGTGAAATATCGTCTTGTATAATTATTTCTTCAAGTCGTGTAATAATTTTTTTACTGAGCTCTTTTCCTTTCAAAAAATGCTTTTTCACTTCGGTATCTGTCGCCGTTTGAGAAAAAGCCTTCATTAACTTCATCCCGACAATGTTTGTTTCGACTCCATGATAAATCTGCGCTAGCTCCATCGTATTTAATACTCTTTTGTCCGCAAATACATTTAAGCCGCTCAGATATTTTCTATCCGAAACAAACTCAACGGTAGTTGGCATTGGAATATAGGGTGGGCGTGATAAAATTCCTTTTCTCAATAAGTACTGCGTACAGGAATCGTAGCACTCTTGCGTAATTTTTGTTAAATCTTGATAAAGTTTCACCACATCTTCTCTGTAGGCCTTGCCTAAACTTAATGTATACATCCCCATACTAATTTCTTTGATGACACGAAGAAACATAATATCAAATCCGTTAGTAAATAGTTTTGGAGCCTGTACATTTACGTCTTGAGATGAAAGCCCCGTTGGCACTACCGCTCCTTCTTTTTCAAATATTGTTTTTATTTTCCGTATGTATATAATAAGCTGCTCACGCAAGTCCGTCATAATTGTTTTAGCATCTTCATCATCCGCATGTTCAATCATATAATCTAACAAGCAAATAATTAACGTTTTCTGCTGATATGTCATCCACAGCGTCCCAATTTCGCTTGAGGTAATACTAGGTTTGTCAGGCACTGTTACTTCCCTCCGCTTCTTCAGATTTGTTGAGTACGTCTGCTTCTTTGAAAAGAGAGCATACTCATTGTACATTTACTTATCATTATGCTATCCAACATTCTTTTTTTTTATTTAAATCTCTAACAAACAGCTTTTCAGGCAACAAAAAACAGCTCCGATTACAGAGCTGTTTTTACGTTTAATTTGTATAGTTAAGATTCTAATTAATATGAAAAGGCTCGTTTTTTATTAAATCGTTGCTACAATAAAAGTTAATTGACCAGAGAGTTTGTATTCTCCAAATTGGGTGGGGACAGTGAAAATTGCTCTTTTAATATTGTCCATTTTCTTTTAGCTGTTCCTCCAATGAAATTGAGCTGTGTATCCTCATCTACTTCTATTCCCAGCTTTTTAAAGATGTCTTTATTACGGATGCGGTATACAGGTTCACTGTCGACAATTACGCCATCCATATCAAAAATAAAAGCTAATTGATTCATCTTTACCCCTTCTTTCGTTTAAAGATTGTCACGAAAAACTTTTACTTTGTCCATGAATTTTTTTACACGATCAACATCCACATGGTTTTCAAATTTGCCGTCGTATTTAAATGTTGTACCTACAACTGCCCCATCAGCAATAGATAACTGTTCTTTGAAATTAGTGAAATTAACTCCTGTATTAACAAGTAGAATTGTATTGGGAACAGCCTCCTTTACGCGCATTAATAACTGCACGTCCGTCTTGGCCCCTGCTGTTAATCCAGATACACATAGTGCATCTGGTCTATTATTAAATACCGTAGATGCAGCAATACTTTCAATTTCCCGCTCAGCCAAATACGCAGCAGATTCAGGAACAACATTATATAATAATTTAACGTTTTGTGCCCCAATTCGATGCTGATGTCTAATTGTTTCTCCAACGTTGGTATTCCAAGTACCAAAATCACTTGCATATACGCCTGTAAAAATTTCTCTAACAAATTTAGCCCCTGTAGCAGCCGCTAAATCCAAAGATTTCTTAGCATCCCACAATACATTTACCCCAAAGGGCACTTTAATTTCCGACATCAATTCACCTATAATTCGGGCCATCGCAGCTACAGTTTCCGTTTTAACATCCGTTAAATATGGCATGCTAAACTCATTTGAAAACATAATGGCATCCACTCCGCCTTCTTGAAGAGCATGCAAATCCTTTCTTGCCATTTCTACCACATAGTCCATGCCTTTTTCATTATTAAAATATGGATCTCCCGGCAACGGTAACAAGTGACACATAGCAATAATAGCTTTTTCCGTTCCGAGTATTTCTTTTAACCACGTCATATACATTGCCCCCTTATTCTACAAATACTATATTTCAAGTCAACTAGGAAACCTCCTTCCAAAATAATTAGAAGGAGGCAATTTTTAAATAAAAATATCAAATAATAAAACGCCTCCAAAAGCAATAAACGAGAGCAGTGTTTCTAGGACCGTCCAAGTTTTAAACGTCTCTTTTACTGTTAAACCAAGATATTCTTTTACTAGCCAAAAACCCGCATCATTTACATGAGAGAACATTAGTGATCCTGCTCCTGTCGCAATAACCAGCAGTTCCAGATTAACTCCAGACATATGCACAATGATTGGTGAAACAATGCCGGCGGCTGTTGTTAATGCAACGGTTGCTGATCCTGTAGCAATACGAATTAATCCTGCTACCATAAATGCTAAGACAATAGGAGAAAGCGATAATTGCTCAGACATTTGAGCAATTGATGTACCTACACCGCTATCAATTAAAATTTGTTTAAATCCCCCTCCAGCTCCAATAATTAAAATAATAGATCCGACCGGAAGTAAAGACTCTTCCACTAATTTTTTAATCACATTTTTCTTCATTCCCTGACGCATGCCCAAAAGATAAAATGCGGCAAAGCAAGAAATTAAAAGTGCGATGACAGGACTGCCGATAAACACAAAAAATTTAGTTAAAAAGCTAGAAAGCGGTATATACGGAGCCATAACAGATAACACCATTAATAACACAGGTAATAAGATAATGAAAAATGAAATACCTGTTTTAGGTAATTTTTTAGATGAAGTGCTGACACGAATTAATTCAGGTTCCCCTTCAGGAATCACACGTTTATGCACCCATTTTGCGAATACGGGACCTGCTACTATTGCTGCTGGAAGAGCAATAACCAATGAATAGAGCAAAACTCTTCCTAAGTCTGCATTATATATTCCAATGGCTGTCATCGCTCCCGGGTGGGGGGGAACAAGACCGTGTACAATCGATAGTCCTGCAATTACAGGTAGTGCAATTAATAGAATATTTTGTCTTGTTGTTTTATGAATAGAAATTACTAACGGCAGTAAAATAACAATTCCGACTTCAAAAAAAACCGGAATGCCTATTATAAAACCAGCAAAGAGCATCGCCCATGGCAACTTTTTGATTCCAAAAAACCTAATGAAAAACTCCGCGACCTGCATGCCAGCACCTGAGTCTGACATCATTTTTCCTAAAATCGTTCCAAGCGCCAAGATTCCAACAAGGTGACCTAAAACACTGCCCACTCCTGTTTCATAAGCTCCCACAATTTTGTCCATCGAAAGCCCTGACATAATAGCCAGAAATAAACTGGCAACGGTTAAGCTGATAAAAGCATGCCACTTCCACCAAGAGACTCCTAATACAACAATAACAATTGCTAGGCATGTCACAAGCAATAGATACATATCCATACTAAATTCCTCTTTTCCCCCATTTAGTAAACGCTCTCATTTTTCAGCCGAAAAGAATATGTATTCTTCTCGCACTTCTTAAATATCGTAATTCACAATGTATTGCTGCATCTCTGTATTATAATAGCCCTCACTGTATTCGATGATATTTCCTTCTTCATCATATGAATATCGTGATCTTTTTAATAGCGCTTCTCCGGCCTGCATATTTAGTCTTTCTCCTACATAAGAATCAGCTTTTGCAACAGCAAACTGATCTCGAAATTTCTCCAATGAAATATCCTGTTCTTCAATCAAATCGTATAACGATTGTGCATTTAAGTGTGTTAATTCTATCCCTTCCATGCGCTGCATGGTTAAATAATGCGTGTAATGAATATAAGGTTCATTATCTAAATAGTAAAGACGTTCTATTCGAATGCATTGCTCACCGAACAGCGTATATAAAGTTGTTTCTGGTGCATTTTCAATTGTCTCTGCCCCAAGCAGCCTTTTTTGAATGATATGCCCTTTTTCCACCAACACTTCGGTAAAGCGTTTTCCTTTTGACAGCCTTGAAATGGATGTATTTCGAATAACTTTTGTTCCTTTACCGCTTTTTGTTTCTAAATATCCATCTTTCACAAGTTCTTTGATAGCATTTCGAACCGTAATTTTACTTACTTGAAATTCCTCTTCCAGCTGCGGTTCAGAAGGAATATTTGTTTGAATGGGATACACGCCATGCAAAATTCGATCTTTTAAGATATTTTTTATTTGCAAATACAATGGTCCTTTTTTTCGAGATACGTTCACTATTACATCCTCTACCTTTCTACATCGCCTACTGATTCTGTCATCGCTTTTTGTATATCATACTGAGATGACATAGGAGTATCGCCTACGATTGTATGAGCAAGCACTCCCGCTGTTACAGCGAATGCAACAGTTTTTTCTGCTGAAAAGCTCTCCAACTCGCCATATAAAATGCCGCTTGTATAGGCATCTCCTGCGCCTATTCTATCATAGACAGAAAAAGTAATCGTATCAGAAAATGTAAATGTATGATTTTTATATATAAAACCGCATAAAGAGTGCTTATTGTCCTTATTAATAGATCGGTGCGTGCCGGCTACGACAGAAAGGCCGTATTTCTTTGCTACCTTTGGAATTAGTTTCATCAGCTGCTCTCTTCTGCTTGCTTCTTCTGTTTCCATCTTAAGAATGTGCATAGCATCTTGTTCATTCATCATTACGATATCTGCAAGGTACAGCATATCTTCATAATGAGGTTTTGCGTTTTCATATCCTCCATCTCCCCATAGAGACGGACGGTAGTTACAGTCAAATACGACCGTACCACCGCGTTCTTTTACCGCTTTGGCAAAGGATTTCATATGGGACCGGACGGAATCATTCATTGCCAGAGAGATTCCGCAAAAATGCACCACATCTACTTTCTCTGCAATATTCTCAAAATCATATATGCCTTCAGGAGCTCTGTTGAAGCTGCTTTCTAAACGGTTGGTATATGTAACCCGGCTAGACCGGGACCCAAATCCATTTTCTAAAAAATACATACCGACATGTTTTCCGCTGCGTTTAATAAATGACTGTGAAATACCTAACTTTTTAAGATAAGATAAAGCCGCATCTCCCACAGCATTATCCGGTAAAGCAGAAATCAAATATCCCGTATATCCGAAGTTAGCTAATCCCGCCGCTACATTTACCCCTGTACCAGAAAACGAATAGCTTAATGTATTAGCTTGAGAAAGTAATTCATATCCTGGTACTTGTAAACGCATCATTACCTCGCCAAATGCTGCAAAATTCTTAGCCATGCTGATCAACTAACTTTTTCATCTTTTCAAGTAACTCACGTACATCATCTACTTTTGTCTTTTCTGTTTTTTGGTCAATAATTGACGAGTAGACATGTGGAATAATCTTTGGGACGTCCGCTTCCAAAGCAATACGCAAAATTGTTTCAAAGTTTTCTTTATCAATTCCGCCAGTTGGCTCTAGAGCGAATCCTTCTTCGCCGCATGCTTGTGCCACAGCTCGGAATTCTTCTTCATGGCTTAACCCTTTCATAGGAAAATACTTGAGCGCGTTGCCTCCCATGTCACGTACTAGGGCAATAGCCGTTTTTACTGGTACAATAGCTTGTTCATTATGCGCTGCACTAACTGGACCAGTCGAAATATTTACGTAGCCGACTTTTCCAGTTGGGGACACTAAACTATTAATCCAGCTATCCTTTTCACCTAGATTAGCACGTGTTGCTCCAACAGCGGGAAATACTTGATTAATATGACTGCCAGCATAGTTCTTTGCAATTTCTGCTACTACAGGTGCCTGACGATTGTCTCCAGCCCCTAAACCGATTGATACTGCTTCTTCAATTTCTTTTCCGTATTCTTTCATTGCTTTTACTGCTTCTTCGACAGTAGAATAATCCTTGGATAACACGCCTACTAAGACATGCCCTTCTGCAGCCTCAAATACTTCTTTGGCATTTTCGATACTGTTTGCTAATACGTTTAACGCTGCGCGCTCTTTATAAAAACGTTTTGTAATGTTTGACATGTCACTTTCCTCCCACAATTTCGCGTATTCTAGACTCAATTACATGTATATCGTCGCCCTTTAAAGGTCTGGGATCGATGTCAAAATATCCTTGTCTTATCCCATAATCGCGTGTATAAATAGCAATTTCACCTTCACACAACTCTTTTACAACCTCTTTCGCAGTTGTATTAGCCCGTTCTGGACTGATTTGAATTCGTGCACGGAATATAGCTCGACCTGCTTCATCTTGTACAATTGTCACATTCACGCCTTCTATATCTTTTAATGACATCAATGCTTGTAAACTTTCTTTTTCTTGTTCACTTTTATCTTTTTTCTCGCGATACTCATCAAGAGCTTGAAGTAATCCAAACGTTGTTTCCTTACCAACTTTCATACTTCTTCCAATGCAATGTAATTGAACTTTCAACCATTCAATGTAGTTACGTTTACCACCAACAATTCCAGACGTTGGACCTTCAATTGCCTTTGAACCACTATAAATCGCAAGGTCTGAGTATTTTACATACTTTTGAAGGTCTTCTTCTGCCGCGGCATCCACAATCAATGGAATATTATTCTTCTGTGCAACTTCCCACGCTTCTTCCACAGAAATCATATTTTTTTGAACAGTGTGATGAGACTTCACATAAAGGATAGCAGCTGTATTTTCGGAAATCGCTTCTTCAATATGAGTTGCTCTACCCTCATTAGCATAGCCAACTTCAATAAGCTTTCCGCCACCTAAATAAACCATGGTTTCAACTGGGGCCCCGTACTGTACGTTATGACCTTTCAGCATAATAATTTCATTTTTTGAGATGACTTCTTGATGAAGGCGCTCGCTTTTACGGCGGTTTCCTTGTGTAACAAGAGCAGCAATAGAGAGAGCAATTCCACTTGAAGCTGAGTTAACAACCACAGCTGCTTCTGATCCTAGAATGTCAGCAATATGGTCACCTGCTTTATCAACTAAATCAGCAATCTCAACGTAATTTTGTCCTCCTTGCTTCATTGCATCCATTACTGTATCAGTTGGTGCTGATACTCCTAAGATGCTCATTCGGCCGCTCGCATTAATTACTCGTTTCAAGCCATATTTAGCATTCAATGAACGTTCCATTTACAACTACTCCTTTTGCTTTAATTATTTGCTTACCTTCTCTCTGCTCTCCTTCGGAATCAATAAACAGAACAGGCTCGTCTTCTATAGTAAAGAGAGTTAAATTGGCACGCTCTCCAACTTGTATCCTTCCTAACTCGGGTCTGTTAAGCCATTTTGCCGCATTAACAGTAACACCATTAACTACTTCTTCAAGGCTGTATCCTAAATAAAGAAATTTAGATAATACATGAGCTAAGCTATATACAGGCCCATTTAGTCGGTTCTTCCGATAAATATCTGTACTGATTGTATCGAATTTAACATTATGCTTTTTGGCAGCTTCTGCTACTTGAAACGAAAAGCTTGCATTTCCATGCCCTACATCCAAATGAACACCTCGTTGGATGGCCTCCATTAGGAGTGGAAGCGGCTTTCCTTCATTATCAAATAGATTATTAGCTTTTCCATTCAAATAGTGAGTAATAATGTCTCCTTTTTCTAGAATCGAAACAACTTCCTCAATAGCAGGAGGGCCAGATCCGATATGAACCATTAATGGAAGTGAAATTTCACTAGACATTTTTCGAGCAAAATATAAAGGCTCAATACCCCTTTTACCTACTACACTTTTACTTATACGGGCTTTTAAACCTACAATAATGCTTCTGTATGCTTTCATGGCTTCCGAAATTTTTTCCGCTTTTAGCCACTCCATATTTGAAAGCTCATCTGTGCGTTTTAGACCAATACGCGAAATATTTAAAAACGCTAACAAATTAGTTTTTGCTGCATATTGGCTTTGAACTAAATCTGCTATTTGATCAGCACCGCAGCTACCTGCATCTACAAGTGTTGTTACTCCTTGTTTCACTCCTATCTCGTCTATCTCATCTCCATACGGCTCGAAATCTGGAAATGCATGAACATGTAAATCAATCCATCCGCTTGATATGTAGGTTCCTGAGTAATCATAAACAATCGGTGCTTTTCCTTCACCAGCTTTTGCTATCTCAGAGATTTTTCCATTTTCTATAACAATATCAAACTCTTTTTCAGTGACCGATTTGACATTCCGTAATAGAAACCGATTCTCCATTTCGTTCACTCCCCTTATGATGACGCTTACACTAATGTTAATTATTTTTCTGCTTTTACAAATGTAGAATAACATAAAGAATTAAATAAGTAAATATAACGTTATAATGTTTTAATTCAAAAAAAGATAAAAAGCGGCCAATAGCCGCTGGTTTTTACCTTTGCTTGAATATATATGTCACTTTTGTTAACTCTTCCGATGCGCTCCATAGTTTTTCCGCTACGTCCGCTTTAAATAAAACATCTCCCATCATATCTTTTACAGGATATCCTTTTTTAGCAGCTTTTCCGTCTGGCCCAATATACGTACCTCCTTCTATTGATTCAGTGGCTGCATAAAGAGTAGGCAGCGCTCCCATTTCTGCAGATTGACTAAATAGCTTGACTAAAAATTTCAACAAAGCGTTTGGCTCTTTGCCTGAACCGCGTGATAATAGGTTAGTATTCGAAATGCCTGGATGCACAGCGGCACTAATTGTCGTTGATCCAGCTGCTTCTAAGCGGTTTTGCAATTCTTTTGCAAACAACAGGTTGGCGAGTTTACTTTGTCTATAGAACTTCATTGGACTGTAGCCTTTTCCCCCGTCTAGATTATCAAAATAGATTTCTCCAGAATTAGCAGCTATACTGCTTACCGTTACGACTCGTGAATGTGGAGTTTCCATTAGCAAAGGAAGAAGCAAACCCGTCAATGCAAAATGCCCTAAATGATTACAGCCAAACTGCAGTTCAAATCCATCTTTCGTTTTGCTGTGAGGCGGCACCATCACGCCTGCATTATTAATGAGAAGATTCAAAGACGAGTATTGTTGAAGAAATTGATTGGTGAAATGTCGAATAGAGCTCAAGTCACTGAGATCTAATGACATAATCGTCACTTTAGCATTCCCGTTAGCCGCTTTAATTCTCTTTTCAGCCTCTTTCCCTTTTGCTTCATTACGTACAGCAAGAATGATTTCTGCTCCGCGCGCAGCTAGAGCCTTTGCAGCTTCAAATCCAATACCGCTGTTTCCTCCCGTTATAAGGGCTGTTTTTCCCGTTACATCGCGCATTCGTTCAGCTGTCCATTTTGTTATCATATAAGTTCTCCCTTTCAGCTATAGCTGTTTTTCTAGAATTTAAGCGTCTAAGTCACACTAAATTAACGTTTTTTTTAAATTAAGGTATGTATAAAGTATAATGTCTTCAAAACAAAAGGAACAAGCTTTTTCAAAGCTCGTCCCTTTTATATGTTTATGTGGTCCGCGGCGAATCGTAGCGTCCAAACCAGTCGTATCGGTTTGTGGAGACCCATTTGTATAGCGGACTGAACGCTTTTTTCATCAATGGTAAATGCAGAAGTACGCCGATTGGAAATGTAAGAGGCAAAACAGTTAAAAGCCGTCTAACCGTCTCAAACCCTGCTAGCACTTCACCTTTTTTGGTTACCATATGAATTTGGTCATACAAATCCCTTCCTTCTTTTTTTAAATAACTATACTCTGTTCGTTCAATGTATTGAACTGGAATCCACTGGATTTGGTTCGTCCAGTCCAGCGCTTTAATTATTTTTTTTACGTTGTAACATAAAGGACATTCCGCATCAAAAAATACTTTGTGCTTCATTGTTTCCACCTTTCTTCCTTTGTTTCTTTTTCCTTAGTTTATAAATACCCTTTTCCTCTTTTTAATAACCACCATTAGGAGGCATTTCTTGTATAGCCTGGCTTTAAAGCGAACATTTTTTGTGGGGTTTCTTTAGTGAAGCCGCGAAAGAAGACAGGATTTTTTTTATAAAATATCACTTTTTTGGTTTAAAGCACTAAAAACATGTTAGAATAGATTCCATATTGATTTAAAGCACTAGATGCACGCATTTAGTCACATACTAAAAAGAACTGAATGAATCCAATGATAAAAGGTAAAGGTAATGTCTTCATAAACTTATCATGGAAGTAGGTTTATAAATGACGGAGAAAAAAGGAGAAACAGGTGATTACTTTTATCCATTTCATATAAGCTTTATTTACGTAAGGATGTGTAAACGATGAAAAATAAGTACATGCTGTCAGCTTCAGGTATGTATATTAACTACTTTCTACTTGGCATGGTAAATATCATGCTTGCATCAAATATGTCATTTTTGACAAAACAATTAAATACCGACGGCGCCGGAATCAGCTATATTATTTCTGCTATCGGAATTGGAAAGCTGCTTTCATATTCTCTATCAGGCATCTTGTCTGATAAATTCGGACGAAAGCCTTTGATTCTTGTTTCGTCTCTGACGATGGCTATTTTCTTAATTGGCATTCCATTATCGCCAAATTATCCAACAGCCTTTATCTTTGCCATTATTGCGGGTATTGCAAATTCTGCTATGGACGCTGGAACGTACCCTGCTTTGATTGAAGTTTTTCCTAAATCTTCAGGTTCAGCCAGTGTTCTTGTAAAAGCATTTATTTCAGCTGGAGCGGCACTTCTTCCGTTTATGATTGCCTTTTTTGCGGATCGTGATTTGTTTTATGGGTATGCTTTTTTCCTTCCGGCTCTTATTTATTTACTAAATATGATCTTCATGTTCAAACTGCCTTTTCCCAATCATAAACGCGAACAGAGTACAGTTCAACAACAAAATACAGCGGAGAATAAATTCATCTCTCCTCCTAAAATGAAACAAGAAGGAATTGCTCTTATTGTGATTGGATTTACTTCTACAGCGCTGTTTACAGTGGCTCAAATTTGGCTCCCTACTTATGGTCAACAAGTATTAGGTATGGCTGAAAGCAGCTCGGTTCGCCTTTTAAGCTACTACAGCATCGGAGCTTTAATCTCTGTTTTAGTATTAGCTGTATTATTAAGCAAAGTGCTTCGTCCTGTAACGGTTATTCTCGTTTACCCGATGATTACTCTTATAGCCGTACTTACGCTTCTGTTTGTTAAAGTACCTGCTATTGCAATTGTAGCTGCTTTTTTCATGGGGTTTTCTACGGCTGGGGTCTTTCAATTAGCGATTACTGTTATGACCGAGCTTTTCTGGAACAAAAAAGGAACGGTTACTGGAATTGTAGCCACGGCTGCTGGATTAGCTGCTATTTTATTGCCTTTAGCAACAGGGCTCATGTCTAAAACTGGGCATATTTCAATTATCTTTATCTTTGATGCGATGCTTTCAGTAGTAGGTATGGCAGCGGCAGCTTTTGTTAATTACCGCTACCGCAAAATTTTAAATAAAAATCGCAGAGAACAAATTCAAGAAACAGCCTCATAAAAAAAGAGGCTGGACATACCGAAATGAATCCAACCCAAAGACGAACAATCTGGATACATGATCTGGACTGCTTGCTCGAACGCTGTTGCTTTCCGTGCAAGGCTTCGCTTTCCGCGGGCGGCCGATGAGCCTCCTCGTCGCTTGCGCTCCTGCGGGGTCTCATCTGTTCCGCTGTTTCCGCAGGAGTCTTCACCTTGCCCTTCAACCAACAGCTAAAAGCACCTGCGTTCATCATGATTATAAAAAAACACGAACTATTTATCCATTTTTGATAGATAGTTCGTGTTTTAATTTAATGAAACTACTTTTTTTTCACCTTCTTCTTAACTTTTCAACTCATTTCCTCAGCTGATTTTTGCTTCATAAACAAGAACATCACACCTGAAATAACCGCGAAAACAGCTAAAATGTAAAAAGTAGAAGGCAGCGGAATCACGCTGACTAGCGACCCCATAGCTAAGCTGCTGACAACTGCTGAAGTTTGTATAGCCGTCATATATGCCGTTGTGGCTAGTCCAATTTGACGCGGAGCCAGTGACTGAGCATACACCATTCCCACTCCCATTGTAGCGGACAGAATAAAAGCATAAAATACTTGAAGCACAATTAACCCACTCAGCGGTAAGTGAAGACTCGTTAAAATAAAATAAAGCACTTGGCAAGCAATTCCAATGATAAAGAATCGTTTAACTCCGATCTTATCAGAAAAATAGCCCCCTAAAGGCATAAATACTAGCTCAAAAACAGATGTAACGGTAAAGAGAATCCCTACAATCGAAACGGATTGTTTTAACGTATTCGTTATGTAGAGCGGCAAATACATAGAACGCCCGGAATCACCCGCAAAAATGAAAAGAGCTGCTACGAATACAGCTATTAATACAGAAGGTATACCGGCTGGCGCTTTTGAAGATGCATGAGCTGAAGTTTGAGGCATACTGTCTTCTTTAAGCGCAAAAAGAACCCACCCTAAAGTTGCTAGCGATAACAACCCTGATAATAAAAATAAAAGAGTATACCCTCCGTGGTCAATAATTAAAGCGCCAAGCATAGGTCCAAAAATATAGCCTTGTGAAAAAGCCATTCGCACGGTACCAGTAATCGTACCTGCCTGCGATTTGCTTTCTTGCTTTTTAACAATAAAATCATTCAGCAGGGCAAAGAAAAAAGAAAACGCATTAAACCCTCCTATAGCAAGTAAAATGAGTGCTATTGTATAAGAATGCGTAAACGCTAACGGCACTCTTGAAATGGTTCCAATCAGTAACGCCCAAATAATAAATGGCTTTCGTTTCCCCCATTTGTCTGATAACGAAGCTAAATAAAACGATACGATTAAACCAATAATGCTCATTGGCACAAATAAAAATCCTGCTTGAAAAGAAGTCGCATGCAATGTATTTGTTGCCCAAACCGTTAAATAAGGCATAAAGCCGCCAACAGATAATCCAATAATAAATAATGAAATAAAAATCGTTAGAAAATCCCGGTCTGTAAATACAATCTTTATGCCTGATACAAACGAATTTTCTGTTTTCGACATAAACTCATTTCAACCCTTTCTATCCAGCTGTCAAACGTTCAATTTCCGCAAAAAAATGCACCTTTCTTCCAGAAACAGTAGAAGAAAGGTGTGTAAATGAAGGTTATTTTCCAATTGGTACAGCAATTTTTTCTTTTTGTTCTTCCTTGTTGATCAGCTCTTTGAATTTAGTTAAAAGAGGTGCTTTTAATTCTTCATCCTTTAATGCAAAAGCAAGGGTCGTAAAAATAAAATCTAATTTTTCTCCTGCATCATAACGTTCGCCCTCGAATTCGTAAGCATAAATAGAACGGTCTATATTCATACGCTGAATAGCATCCGTTAGCTGAATTTCCCCGCCTTTTCCAGCTTCCTGCGTTTCAAGATAATCAAAAATGTCAGGTGTAAATACATAGCGTCCAATAATTCCTAAATTAGACGGAGCTTCTTCGACTGATGGTTTTTCTACAAAACCATTCACTTCGTATAACCGGTTTTTATTTGCTTTTGGATCTATAATCCCGTAACGGTGAACGGATTCTTCCTCTACGCGCTGTACGCCGATAACCGACGATCCCGTTTGGTTATACTGGTCAATCAGCTGTTTTAAACAAGGCTGGTCTGGGTCTGTTAAGTCATCTCCAAGTAAAACTGCAAACGGTTCGTTTCCAATAAACTGTCGAGCACAGCCAATTGCATGGCCAAGGCCCTTCATTTCTTTTTGACGAACGTAATGAATATTCGCTAGTTCAGAGATATGCTCCATTTCTTCTAATAGTTCAGTTTTTCCCTTTTGATGAAGCAAGTGCTCCAGTTGAATATTGTGATCAAAATGATTTTCAATTGCTTGTTTCCCGTTTCCTGTAACAATTAAAATATCTTCGATTCCTGATTTTAAGGCTTCTTCTACAATAAATTGAATTACGGGCTTATTTACAATTGGAAGCATTTCTTTTGGGATAGATTTTGTAACGGGTAAAAAACGAGTACCTAACCCTGCTGCTGGTATAACTGCTTTTTTTATAGTCTGCATATTATATTTACTCCTCTCTGTTAGTTATCTAGCTGCCTTACATCTATTACGCTTTGACAGGCACCACATTGAAAATTTCTTTCACTCCTTGCTTGTATCCTCCCGCTGAGCGAAGTGATTCTCCAATTTGTTGTGCATGCTGTTTATATGTGTGAGTAGTTAAAACGTCGTTAACTGTATTTTTGATTAGCTCAGCAGATACATTATTTTTATCTAATTTTACACCTGCTCCTAACTCCTGCACGCGATCGCCAACCATAAATTGATCCACTGCCATTGGAATAACGACAAGGGGCGTATCGTAGTATAAACCTTCACTGCTGCTGTTCATTCCGCCGTGAGTAATGAATAAATCCGCACGTTTTAAAATTTCTAGCTGCGGTACGTATTGTTTCACAACGAAGTTTTCTGGAATGTGTGCTAATTCTTCAGGTTTTGTATTTTTACCAATAGATAAAATAACTTTACCCTCAAAATCTTTTAATGCTTCTACACATAAGTTATAGATTTCTAGCTGCTGATTAAAAATAGTTCCCATAGAAACAAAAATAATTTTTTCATTTTCATTTTGTAAGTAAGAAAGATCTTCAATGTCTAATCGTTTAACAATTGAAGGACCAATAAACTTGTACTCACTCGTAAATTCAGATACGTTTGGCTGAAAGAATTCTGACGTAAATACTAGCGTAATATCCCCTGGATTCGACATAATGTCAATGGAATCTTTTAACTGAGTATTATATTGGTTGTTGAACTTATTTAATGATTTTTCGAATTGAGGATAAAAGGAAGATTGGTCAGGTTCTGTTTGACCACTTGGCATCATACAAGTTGCTAACTCTTTATTTAACGCAAATGTTGTACAAAGAGAAACCTTCGGAAGCTGAAGAAGGTCGGCCACAGCGGAACCTGCTAAAAGGTGATAATCATAAAGTACATAATCATATGTTTCATGTTTCGTTTCACTCATAATTTTAGTAATAATATTTTCAGATTCATTTAAAAACAAATTCATTATTTCATAGCGGTCATAAGACTCTTCGTTTGTCATCCGGTTGCTCATATCAAGACTTGGACGAAAATCTTCGTATTCACGAAATTCCGCGCCTGATTTCCGAATTTTTTCAGCATAGTCTTCAATGCCGTAATAGACGACCTTTTCCCCTTGAGCCATCAACTCTTTTACAATTCCTAAAGAAGGATTCACATGCCCTTCACCTGGAAAGCCTATTACTAATACTTTTCCCATAACATTCATTCCTTTCACTTAGTTAATAATTAAATAGCTTAATTGTTCATTTAGTAAATTTATTGTATAGAAACTGAATTTACTATAAATTATCTTTATCGTAAAGTCATTAAGCGTTTTCAACTAAAAAAAGGTTAAATAGGCTCATTTTGGAATATAGTTATAAACTAACTCAAGAAAAACAAATATTGTAAAATTTATCTTGTTTGTAAATAGATGTATGCGCTTCATTATGATGCAAATAAAAAACACACCTCACTAAATCAAGCAAGAGGTGTGTTTTTTATTTAAAAGGTGTATAACTCCCATATATCTGAGGTTTCTGAACCAATATACCAAGCTGCCGCCCCACCTAAATGATAGTCATTAATTAATTTAACCCGACGCTGCATAGATGCTTTGTCTTCGAGCCATATTTGATGCTTCGTACCATTTTCCGTGTATTCTACATAGTACTGTGAGGCTTGGCTATCCCATTTTTTAGTTAACTTTTTAGAAGAGATAACAGCTTCGGCTTCTTTCATCGTTAAGTCTTTTGTGACAACTTTTTTGGTCGATAGGTCCGTTTTCCATTCTCGCGTATAAAAAGGAACTCCCAGAAGGATTTTGTGTGCAGGTACATCTTTCATAAGAAGTTGTGTGCCTTCTTTCACCCAAGGCAGTGAAGCAACAGATCCTGGAACCTGACTCCCTCCCCAGTGTTCTTCATATCCCATCATAATGACATAGTCTGCCACTTGACCAATCTGTTTTCTATCAAAGCTTCCCGACCAAAAAGGATCATTATTTTCTCTTGTTACGTCTACTGAAATAGTCATACCATGAGGTTTTAACGCTGCTTTTAATTCCTTAATAAATAAAACAAAATCTTGTTTGTTTTCGATATTAATGTTTTCAAAGTCAACATTGATCCCATCGCTGTTTGTTTTTACTAGCGAACTTTCTACTGATGATACAAGCTTTTTCCGCTTTGCTTTGTTGCTTAGCACATCACGTGTAAGTACATCATCAAAATTGTTACCAATAAGCGGCCAGACTTTTTTGCCGTTTTTATGAGCCGTTTGAACATATGATTCATTTATAGAAGATGAAACAACTTTGTCATTCGACGTTAGCGTAAACCAACGAGGTGAAACAACGTCTAAATTCTTTTGCTTCATCGATTCTGTATAGCCTGCTGTTTTTTCATTAAAGCTCCAACCCATAACTACAGGCTGATGCTTCCTTTGCGCTAAATCAGATTTTTTGATCCAGCCCTTTTTCCCTTCCAAAAGCTGTACTTGTACATAGTAATCAGGAATAATAAGCATTTGTCCGGGCTTAATATTTGTTGAGGATAGCTGATTTAACTTTGTTAATTCATTCGCTTTTACACCGTACTTTACGGAGACTTTCCAAAGCGTATCTCCTGATACTACTTTATGTAACAAGCCTTTTGGTGGTATTTTCAGCGTTTGTCCTGGAATCAGCTCCGTCTTTTTTAGCTGATTTTGTTTTATTAGATCACTGACTGTTACACCGTATTGCTTAGCTAGTAGCCATAGTGTATCTCCCGGCACTACCGTATGAGTAGTAACCTGAGCTGCATCTCCAGCTTCAGATGAAATGACAGGAAATTCTTCTCCTTTTTTCACTGTCTGCATAATAGAAGAATGTAAGGAAGGAGAACGATATACGTTTACGTTGTCACCTTTGACAGTGCCCACTGAAGAAGCAGCGGCTCCTTTACTCATCGGGGCCAATCCTCCACTTAAAAGACAGAGAACGATCAGGCTCATACATATTTTCTTCATTTTATAATTTCGCCTCCCCACTTTTTGACATCACCTGTCTAGTTTACTACTCCTATAAGATAGAATCCTAGAGGTACATTGTGGTAAAGCAACGTCTGGGTATACGTAAAATTCAAATAAAAAAGCTTACCGTCCGATGACGATAAGCTTTCGTTTCTTATGCATTTCCCACTACATTTTGATCCTTAATATCCATATCAATTGTATTAGCGGTACTGGAACTGCTTGTAATATTCATAAAATTCCCTGTGTTCCCGCTGCCAGAACCGACTGTTGTAAAAGCTGTACTTTTTGGCTTAATAGCCAGACAATCACCAAACTCCACTGAAGATGAAACCAATACATTCGAGATATTTACGGCTCCTACTACCGATGGCATCTGCCTCTCCTCCTGTTCATTATCTATCTGCTATATGATATGAGCAGAAGGCCAAAAAGTAGCTTTTTCATCTTTTTAATTTTATTAAGGATCAATTCGTTTATACCTTGATTCTGCAAACATATATACTCCGTATGCCATAAGCCCTATTGATACGATAGCCAGCAGTACAGACCCAAAAGGACGCTGTGCTACTTCAGCAAGGGCTCCATCTAACCCTTTCGTTTCGTCTGGATCCGCTTGAAGAGCCGTGCGAATAAGAAAGAAACCAATAATGCCAAAGACGATACTTCGAGCAATAATACCTACTTTTCCAATATGCCCGCTCCATCGCCACTCTTCTTTTGACATTTCGTTTTTCTTTAGTTTTTTTAGGAAGCGTCCTGAAAGAGCCCAATATACTTGTCCAATCCCAAAGATAATAACGCCGATACCTGTAAGCGCAATGATGGTTTGCCCAAAGGGATAAGATAACAACTTGGCCGATACCGTTTGATAATGCTTACCTGACGTATGAACGTGAGCATGAAGCAAAATTTTTACCGAACTCACACAAAGACTAATATAAAACGTGGCTACAACTAAATAGCCTAAACGAGTAAAAACGCCTTTTACCCCATGCCCAACGTGGTGAGGATCAAAAATAGCAGAAATGATTTGCCAAAACGCATATCCACTTAAACCTACTGCCAAAACAATTAAAATTAAAAATCCAAACGGCTGCTTTGCAATTGTGTGTAGGGCTCCTTGAGAAGTAACTAAATCGCCTTTTAATCCGAAAGCTGTCTGAATCGCTAATATACCGATGATAAAATAGACCACACCTTGAGCCACATGACCAAACCGTGAAAAACGCACGACAAATGGCTTAGTACGTTCTTTTAAGCGATGTAACTTTCGACCAAACGTATCTTTTTTAACAAATGGAGATTCACCCATACGTTTCCTCCTGCTTTTTGAAAACAAACTTTATTTTATAAAACACCTGAAAATAAGCGTGCAAATGACTCTTTCGAACGTTCTACTAAGCTTCGCTTGTAAAATGCTACTGGTTTGATCAAATGACTGTCTTCAATATCTTCTTCGTAATTTTTGATGAGCGTTTGAATCGTCTCTCCCTCAATTAAAAATGCATTAACTTCAAAGTTCAGATGAAAACTTCTCATATCCATATTTGCAGTACCGACCGAAGCCATATCTCCATCTATAATCACAATTTTTTGATGCAAAAACCCTTTTCTATACGAATATACTTCAATTCCACATCGAAGAAGTTCAGCAAAATATGACCTCGTTCCATATTGAGTCAGAAAGCCATCATTAATTTCTGGTACCATAATTCGTACCTCTACACCTTTTCTAGCCGCAATACGAAGGGCGGTTCTTATGGCTTCATTTGGAACAAAATAAGGGGTTGAAATCCAGATTGATTTCGTCGCGCTTGTAATCATAGTATAGTAATAATCACTCATATTTTCCTGCGTATCCGGCCCCGTCGCCACCACTTGCACAAAGCCTTCGCCTTCGACGGGATGAGGCTTTGTATATGCTTCATTGTTAATTAAGCATTCTCCAGAAACGTATTCCCAATCGAACATAAAGATTGAATGCAAGGTTTGAACAGATTCTCCTTTTAGCATCAGATGAGTATCTCTCCAAAAACCAATTTTTTTGTTTTTTCCTAGATACTCATCCCCAACATTCAATCCCCCTACAAAACCTACTTCCCCGTCAATTACGACTATTTTACGGTGGTTTCGAAAGTTAAATTTTTGATTAAAAAACCCATACTTAATAGGTAAGAAAGGATGCACTTTAATATTCGCTTTTTTCATTCGTTTAATATCTGAACCCGATAGTGTAAAGCTTCCCATTGTATCGAATGTAAAGCGCACTTCTATACCTTCGCTTGCTTTTTTTATTAAAATATCAATGATTTCTTTTCCTAGAGAATCTGAGTGAAACATATAGTATTCCATATGAATAAACTGTTTTGCTGATTGCAAATGCTTTTTGATTTCATTAAACGTTTCTTGCCCGTTCTTAAGGACGTAGGTTTTTGTATGAACATTCATCTTGGTCAAAGATACACATTGAAGATACTGAGCAAAGTAACGCTGATGAGATTGAAGCGGCGATAGATCAGGCGTCGTTTCTTTATCTGCCATCTTTCTAAGCATCTCTCGGTTATGCATACGCTTTTTTTTGAACATATGCCCCTTTAAATAGAGCTGTCCTGAATACAAATAAAAGAAAAAGCCTGCAACAGGGAAGAAAAAGAGGACATACATCCAAACCAACGTACTTTCAGGCGTTCGATTTTCAAGCATAAGTGAATACATACAAATGAAAATAATGACACCATATAATCCAACTAAGGCATACTTCCAATGAACATCAATAGAGGTAAAAAAGAAAGCATAAATGGAAAGTAAAATAATAAATAAAAAAATAAAGTCCAACCGGCGTTTTTTCATAAAAGCTCTCCTAAAAACAAACTGTATTGTATCACTTGTCTATCTTTCATATGAGGTAGTATATGGAATACACAGAATTCTTATCATGCATGCTACATAAAATGTACATATATTTGCACAAAAAGCAGTTTAGCCGCTTAAGCAACTAAACTGAACTACCTCAGACAAGCATCATTCATATACCTATACCCTGGATGGTAAAACAAAAACCTCCCTACGGGGAGGTTTTTTGTTTTACACGCATGACGATGTCTTTTTATGAGTTGGTATAACCGGACTCTTTTTCTTTTTTAGGCCAAACGAAATTAGAAAGAGATAATAAAAAATCAATTCCTACAATAACTGTCCAAAATTCCACTACATTTTGCAGCACGTTGGTTTTTCCATTTGGTACTATATACATCATCGCCGCTAAAAGAGCTGCTCCAATAGCGTAAGCAACAAGATGCTGTATCCATGACTTAAAATAATGCTTTGCATATTCTTTTCCATAGCGCCTACGAGGTTTCTCCCCGCTTTTTATCACATAATATTGAAAGCGTTCGTCTGCCCATTGAATCATACTTTTTCCAAAAGCGATCGAAATTCCAATATACACGGCTGCAATAGCGTGAGCATAGGTCGCTGTAGCACCTCGGTAAAGGTCTACACTCGTCACAATCAGAAGAAAAAAATCAACAACAGGTGTTAGAGCTAAAATAAAAAAACTGAGCTTTTGTTTTTTAAACATATACCTTGTTGCTAATCCTAAAATGATGACTATCCAAAAAGCGATTTCACATGCAATAATCATCCAGGCTATTAAATTCAAATAATCCCCTCTCTTCCTCTCGTTCAACGAATAGATAATTGGTTTTAAATAAAAAATTTTTATGCATAAGTTTATTTTTATGTATATACATCCTGCTTCATAACCTTACGGCTTATTCCATCCTCAGCTGAGTTCTAAGATTCGTTGAACCGTATTTGCTAGGCGGATCTTTTAAATCGATATCTATAATACTCCCAGCTCATTCCTGCCGCGACTCCAATCGAATAGGCTAGTATATCTCTCCATAAGAAGCCATACCCCAGAATGAGCCCTCCTAGCGCATTTTTTCTTATGTCATCAATCCACGGAGCGTGATACAGCTGTGTAAATTCAATGAAGTAACAAAACACTATAGCAAACATACCAATCGTTTTTGTCTTCCATGCAGGAAACAAAAAACCCGCACTGACAAAAATCATTAAGGCCCATAACGAATCTCCCGCATATATATTTACGATGTGAGGAAGATACGCGGTAAGTTTTCTTGATAAAAGGCCTGCTCCCATGATAACAATAGCTAGAAGCAGATATACCCATCTATTTCTTTTACTCATTTCAAACTCCTTTTTTCTTCTTAAATGCTCCGTAACAATAAGCCTTCACTGTATAATTTTATCAGAACCGAAGACTGTTAAATACCGCTTTTTTTCATTTTTTACAGCTTCCCCCTACGTATATATGACAAGTGTCATAGTTTCTATATGACACGTATGTCTTAAATAGTCAGAAAAATCCCTTTATACTGAGGGTAATATACGGTGATGAAAGGAATTTCATATGACTATACAAAAACAAAAGAATTTACGAAAACAAGTTGCACCTTTTGAAAAAGCAGTAATGAAAGACAGCATAAGACAATTGATCAATACTTTTTTACCTTTTTTCACACTGTGGTTTCTCGCTTATGAGAGCCTTTCAATTTCTTATTTTTTAGCATTTCCGCTAACTGTTATCGCAGCAGGGTTTTTAGTAAGAATATTCATTATTTTTCATGACTGTTGTCACTACTCTTTCTTTAAGAGTAGACAACACAATAAAATTCTCGGAACAATTACCGGTGTCTTAACGATGTTCCCTTACAGTCAATGGGGACATAGCCATGCAATTCACCATGCAACAAGCAGCAACTTAGATAAAAGAGGTACGGGTGACATTTGGGTGTTAACCGTAACAGAATATAAAGAAGCTTCTATTTGGAAAAAAATCGCTTACCGTATCTATCGCAACCCGTTCATTATGTTCGGCGTGGGACCTATATATGTATTTTTGATTACAAACCGATTCAATCAAAAAAATGCGAAGAAAAATGAAAGAATGAATACGTACCTTACAAATGTATTGATCGTTGCATTAGCGGCAGCGACCTGCTGGTTGGTAGGTTGGCAGGCGTTCCTATTAATTCAAGGACCGATTTTCTTCATTTCAGGTTCAATTGGAATTTGGCTGTTTTATGTACAGCACCAGTTTGAAGACTCTTATTTTGAAGAAGATGAGCACTGGGATTATGTAAAAGCAGCCGTTGAAGGAAGTTCATTTTACAAGCTTCCAAAACTATTGCAATGGCTAACAGGCAATATTGGGTTTCACCATGTACATCATTTAAGCCCAAGAGTGCCCAACTATAAGCTTGAAGCTGTTCATCAACACACACAGCCTCTTCAAAATGTACCAACCATTACACTCGCAACAAGTCTTCGCTCTCTTCGATTCCGTCTATGGGATGAAGAAAACAAAATGTTTGTGAGCTTTAAAGAAATAAAAACACGCTCAGCTGTACCAAAAGCAAGCAGAATGTCATCTCAAACAAAAGCAGAACTTTAATAAAACAAAACAGTCAAGCTTTCAAAAGCTTGACTGTTTTATCTATCCGTCTAAACTTATTTCATTCTACTTTGTGGTAAACTAATAGTGTATTTTAACAAGTAAACGAGGTTCTTTATGAAAAAATATACGTTTTTCCAAAAAATCACTGGGCTATCTCCTTACATATGGACGGTATTTGCCATTTTACCATTTTATTTTATCTTACAGTCTTCATCCATGAATCACATTATTGTTGGTTCGTTACTCACCATCTTATTTTTTATTTTCTATCGTTTTGCATTTGTTTCAACGGACAAGTCCGTTTACGTATGGACGGCTTTGTTAATCGTTATTTCCTTAGCCCTGACAACTATTTTCAATTATATTTACTTTGCCTTTTACTTTGCTTTTTTTATCGCTTATTTTATTGGAAATATCCAAAAACGGCTCGCTTTCTTTACTTTGTATGCTGTTCATTTAATTAGCACCGTTATTTCGGTAAACTTTAACGTTGTTATGCAAGAAGAGATCTTTTTAAAACAGCTGCCTTTCATTTTTGTAATTTCCATCAGTGTGATTGTACTGCCATTTAGCATTTATAATCGGAAGAAGCGAGACCGGCTGGAAGAACAGCTTGAAGATGCAAATAAACGTATTTCTGAGCTTGTAAAACAGGAAGAACGCCAGCGGATAGCTCGCGATCTGCACGATACGTTAGGACAAAAGCTGTCTCTTATCGGTCTAAAAAGTGATTTAGCAAGAAAACTTATTACAAAAGATCCTGAAAAAGCAAAATCAGAATTAAAAGATGTCCAGCAAACAGCGCGCACGGCTCTTAATGAAGTGAGAAACATGGTTTCTCAAATGCGTGGAATCCGCCTTAGTGAAGAACTAAAACGCGTTCAGGAGCTTTTAGAAGCTGCCGAAATTAAGTTTGTAGGAGAAGAAGCCATTTCATTAGAGAATGTGTCGTTGCTAATTGAAAATATTCTTAGCATGTGCTTAAAAGAAGCTGTAACCAATGTGGTCAAACATAGTCAAGCCACCGTTTGCACGATTACTTTACATCAGTCTGCAAAAGAAGTAGGCATAACGGTAGAAGACAATGGAGTTGGTATTAATACGAAGAAAACCTGCTGGAAAGGAAACGGTCTTTTAGGAATGAAAGAACGGCTGGAGTTTGTAAACGGCCATCTTGATATCTCCAGTCAAGGGGGGACGATTATTCATATTACAGTTCCAAACATCGTTAAACATATTAAGGAGGAACAATTATGATTCGAATTGTCATTGCCGAAGATCAGCAAATGATGTTAGGGGCTTTAGGCTCTTTGTTAAATTTAGAAGATGACATGGAAGTTGTCGGAAAAGCTTCAAATGGGGAACAAGCGGTATCACTTGCTAAGCAGCACCAGCCAGATATATGCGTAATGGATATCGAGATGCCTCTTAAAACTGGACTTGAAGCTGCAGAGGAACTGAAAGATTTAAACTGCAAAGTCATCATTTTGACAACGTTCGCTCGCTCCGGCTATTTTCAAAGAGCTTTGAAAGCAGGCGTAAGCGGATACTTACTAAAAGATAGTCCAAGTGAAGAACTCGCAAATTCCATTCGAAGCGTGATGGCAGGCAGGCGCCTCTATGCTCCAGAATTAGTGGATGACTTATATAGTGAATCTACCAGTCCTCTTACAGCTAGAGAGAAAGAAGTATTAGCTCTAGTAGCTGATGGAAAAAACACAAAAGAAATTGCTGACGAACTATCTATTAAGACTGGAACGGTGCGCAATTATATTTCTACCATTCTGGACAAACTCGAAGTAAAGAACCGCATTGAAGCCATTACTCGCTTTAAGGAAAAAGGCTGGTTCAAATGAAAAAAGCATGCATCAAACCGAGATGCATGCTTTTTAATCATTTGGCAATTTATCGTACCCTAATTTGTCGATGATCACAACATGCTCGGGGAATTCATCAAGCAGCTGCTGTTTTGTGAATAATTCAAAGTCACGGAAATCAAAACCTGGTGCGACCATGCATCCAACGAGAGAAAACGTATTCTCATTTGCCACAGAGGAACCAAAAATCGTATCTCTTGGAACTAAAAATTGAGGAACTTCTCCATTTTCTAAGTTTGTACCTAGTTTTACTTCTTGATAGGTTCCGTCGCGGTAAATAATATGAATGGTTAAAGGGCTTCCCCCATGATAGTACCATAGTTCATCTGATTGCAGCCGGTGGAAATGCGATACATCTTGAGACCTTAATAAAAAGTAAATACTCGTGTATAGAAATCGTTTATCATCAAACTGCGATGACACTTCTTTATCAGAAATTTCATCATTGGAGCGATAGGTTTGTTTATAAAACCCTCCTTCTGGATGAGGCTGAAGCTCGAGCTTTGAAATCCAATATTCCCACTTATGTAAATCCATTACGTTCCTTCCCTTCCTTTTTCTTTTATCATTAACTACATCATAGTAAATCATTCTTTCTAACACAACAAACGGCTTCATTATTCCATCAGGAAAAATGAAGCCGCTTACCACTGGTATCTTATCATTACATCCTACCCTTTCTGTTAGCACGGTTATATCTATACCTGCTAGAATGGCAGCGATGAAATAAATATGTCATATACAAATCTAACTGAAATCGATCTCCCTCAATGAAACATTGAAACGGCTGTTCTCTGCCTTGATCATTTTTTGCAGATGAACGCTGCTTAAATGGGACAATATTCATCTCTTTTCCCCCTCAGACAGATGTACTTTTTAGTGTAAATGCTGATGACAAACGTAATATTTTTTGATAAAAGTGAGGGCTGCCTGTGCATCTTGAATGCCAAGCTTTTTACAAACACCAGCTAACATGAGCAGTTTGTACATAACCAGCTTTTGATTATTTGTTGCCAGTACGTAATAAACAATCGTATTAGCAACTGCCCGCGGTAATCTTATTTTTTTCAACTCATATAGCGCAGCAGACGAAGACATGCCTGCTTCAGTTAAAATCTGCTCAGTTGTGTACGTCTCCAAATAGCGAGCAAGCTTTCTTTCTTTATCGTTAAATATACCTTTAGAATCGTTCATTTTCTCTCCCTCTGTTATTTTAATAATCCATTAAATGCTGCATTAATTAACCATAATGCAATAGCTCCCCCTGATAAATAAGTGCTGAGATAGAATAATAATTCCATATACCTCCCTCCCATTTCTATCTTACCCCTTCATTTTTCTAGCTGCAGTGATATTCATCACAGGTAAAAAGTGTATTGTTGAGCTACTGAATAGCTCCGCAAAAGAGCTCGTGAGAAAGATCTCACGAGCTGCTTAGTTAGCATTTTTATTTTCGGATAAAGCGTTTAAAAATCATAATAATTAATAATACAACTACAATAACAAGCAAAAATTTCAACATGAGTTGTCCATCCCTTCAAATCAGTAAATCATCTTTCATTAGTAAGTATTTACCCTGTTTCGTTTTTTATAAACTGCTTACCTACTTATTTCATGCCAAAAATTATATAATAGTAGAAAATCATCTAAAATAGCCCTACAAGTAAAACATAAATGGGAGTATAACCATGACTGACTATCTTCAAACATTTCTGCTTGAACATTTAGAAGCAGCTGAGTTTATCAGCATTCTCTTGAACATTCTTATTAGCATTACGGGCGTATTTCCAAGCGCACCCCTTACGTTCGTAAACGTAAAATTATTTGGTTTTTGGAACGGATTTTTACTTTCTTTTATTGGAGAAGTTTTAGGTGCAGCTCTCTCTTTTTGGCTGTATCGAAAAGGTTTCCGTACACTTGTTCATACAAAAACACCTTCTCACTCCAAGTCGCTAAAGCTGCTGCGCGTACAAGGGAAAGAGAGTTTTATATTGATTCTTTCTTTGCGTTTACTTCCCTTTGTTCCATCAGGCCTCATTACATTCTTCAGCGCTGTAGGAAAAGGCTCCTTTGCCGTATTCATTTCTGCTAGCGCACTTGGAAAAATTCCAGCGCTTTTTATTGAAGTTTATTCGGTTTATCATATTTCACAAGGATCTATGCAAGGCAAAATCTTTTTAATGGTTTTATCCATCATTTTACTTTTTTATATAAGTAAAAAATGGAAGAAAAAAGCTTAACAGACTATAAAAAGGGAAGACTATCTAAAAATAAGCAAAAACATTATCGTATGTAACTGTAATAAGATAACGTATTGGAGATGGTCCATTGATTTTTCTGTTAGTTTCTGGAAGTATTATTATTCCTATTATCATGCTCTTTTTCTCACTCAAATGGAAAGGAGCAGAGCCAGTTTTTAATACGCTAGCCCTTCTTTCAGCGCTAGTATTTGGAAATATAGCTGCTGCTTCTATCTATCGTATCTTAAAAAACCATACTGTTTTTATGACGAGCATTCATGCAATCTTTTTAAATTCAGCTTTTTTATTAACCGGTGCATACCTTGGAATCTATGTATTGTATAAACTGTTAGCTCTGACCTTAAATGTAAAAAGCCGTTCTTTTAAATAAGAACGGCTTTTTACATTAATGAACAAATTCCATTTTCTCTTCGATTTTATGAAATTTCTCATAAAATTCCTCCGCTGAAATCGGTTTGGAGAAATAGTATCCCTGCACCTCATCACATTTTTCTTTATGAAGAAGTTCTACTTGTTCAACTTCTTCTACACCTTCTGCTACGACGGATAGCTGCAAACTTTTGGCTAGTGTAATAATGGCTCTGACAATCGATACTTCCGTTGTATTAGGATCTAAATCTTTAATAAAAGACCGGTCAATTTTCAGCGTATGAATAGGTAGCTTCTGAATATAGCTGAACGAGGAGTATCCTGAGCCAAAATCATCAATCGAAATAAATACTCCTGCATCTTTTAAGATTTGTAGCTTTTCGATTGTTTGCTCAACATGCTTCATCGTTACACTTTCTGTAATTTCAAGTTCTAAATATCGTGATTCTAACTCTACTTCACGCAAGACACCTAACACATAATCAACAAAATCAGTTGTACCAAAATCAACGCTTGATATGTTCACACTCATTTTTAAGGGAGGAAGTCCTTGAAGCTGCCAATACTTATTTTGATGGCACGCTTTTTTTAATACCCATTTCGTCAGTGTAACAATAACGCCTGTTTCTTCAGCAATCGGAATAAATTCTGCGGGAGAAATGACGCCCATCTCGGCATGAGTCCACCGGATTAAAGCCTCCACTCCAACAATATGGCCACTTTGAATATTGACTTTCGGCTGATAGTGAAGCTCCATTTCGCCCAGCTCAAAAGCCTTGCGTAACCCATCTTCAATTCTCATTCGTCGCGTAGTATGAACCTGCATTTCTTTTTGATAAAACAGATAATGATTACGCCCTTGTTTTTTGACTTCGTACATCGCTAAATCAGCATGGCGAACTAGCACTTCAAGCAACTTTCCATCTTTAGGAAATAAACTAACTCCGATGCTTACCCCTAAATAAACATCTCTCGATAGCACTACAAAAGGAGTGGATAAGCAGTCATTTAATGATTGACAGATTTTTTTCACTTCTTCATCAGTCCTATCATGCAGTAAAACTAAAAACTCATCTCCTCCAAAACGCGAAAGCACATCTTGGTTTCTTAGGCAGCTCTTCATTCGATCAACAACCTGAAGCATAAGCTGATCTCCAGCATGATGACCAAGCGTGTCATTTACCTGTTTGAAACGATCTAGGTCTAAAAATAAGAAATGAAGCTTTTTTCCTGAAGTAGCTGCTGAATCAATGGATTTCTCTACAATGCTTGAAAACATACTTCGATTTGGTAAATCTGTTAGCATATCGTGAAAAGCCATGTATTGAAGCGATTCTTGAGCTTTTTTCTGTTCCGTTACATCTCTAGTTACTGTCTGAAAAAGCGTCTCTCCATTAATTTGAATGAGCGTAGATTTTACTTCTAAGAAGAGTTCCTTACCTAACGCATTAAACATTTTCAACTGAGCTAATGGAGATCTTGGCTCATCTTTTCTATCCTTTACTGCCTTCAACCCTTTTTTAATATCAGGAACTTGTTCAGATGAAAAGAAATCATATAACGATTTACCAACGAGCTGGTCTTCCGTTACTCCTAAAAGCTGAATCATAGCATCATTCACAGACACGACCTCTTCTTCTCGATGGACCATAATTGCCAATGGAGAGGAGTAAAACAAGTTTTCATAGCGATTTTTTGCTTCAATCAACGTTTTTTCCGCTTCGCGCTCTTGCGTCATATTGCGGATATACAGCATATACTCAACCGTCTCTTCAATTCCTACCGCCATCACCGTTATCTCAACCGTAACTTCTCTATTACTTATCAAAAGGGAGTGCTCAGTTCGTCCATCTTGTAGAGAAGAAAATTCATAGAAGGGCAGCAGCTTAACAACATTACTCCCGATTACATCTGATGCTTTAAGAGAGAAAAGCGTTTCCGCTGCATAATTGAGCGATAAAACATGTCTTTTTTCATCGATTACCAAAATAGCATCCAGGGCGGATTCAAAAAAAGCCCATTTTAAAACTTCTTGTTTTTGTACGCGTCGATCCATAAAAATGGTTAAAAACACAGCCGTAAATAGGCAGACAATAAAAAAAACAATAACGACGGATAAATATATTGGATTTAAGGCAAAGCCGTTTGAGTGTTCAGATATTGACATTCCTGAAAAAGAAGCTGCCTGCATGCCCGTATAGTGCATACCTGCAATAGCAATGCCCATAATAGTAGAACAAATAACCTTAGCAAAAACGGTAAGCTTCCCTTCATTTAGCTTTGAATAAAAACCAAGCCACAAAGCTGTATTAGAAGCAACAACAGCAATAAGAATAGAGAGAAAAACGATAAATGGATCATATGAAATCATAATTGGCTCCATAGCCATCATGCCCAAATAGTGCATAAAAACAATTCCAGCTCCCATAAAGCTCCCTGCAATGATAAGTGCTTTTATACTTTTCTTTTGTTTGTGAATGAGGTAGAGGCCTATATAACATCCCGTTATCGCTCCCAAAATTGAGAGAAGAACAAACCATAAATTATATGAAACATCTACGGGCAAGTGAAAAGCAAGCATGGCGATAAAATGCATTGACCAAATGCCTATTCCCAATGTAAATGCCCCGCTGATTAACCAAAACTGAATAAATTTTGCCCGGGAAATTTTCACACGATTAGCTAACCCAAAAGAAGCGTACGCCGCAGTAATAGCGATAAGGAAAGAGAGTGTAACGAGTAACTCATTGTACGTCCCTTCTAGTAAATGTGTATGATGATTCATTCATGACCTTCCTTCAATTCGTTCTTTTCTTTGTTATCGGTTAAGGCCTAAAAATATTTACTATTTCAAAAGAACTTATGCAGAACTTATGCTTGATTTACTTCTTACCTTTTGAACGTCCTGACAATATCGCGCTCACTTTTTCCTTGTTGACGGTGTATAAACAAGTACAATCATCTGACTCATACTCCTCTTCTAGTTGAAACGAAAATTTTTTTAAAAGAGTAATTGAATCTTTATTATTAGGATCAACTTTTGCTTCAATTTCTTGTATATGAAACTCTTCAAAAGCTTTTTCTAGCAAAAGGCAGAGCGCTTCTGTCATGAGGCCTTTTTTCCAAAAAGGTTTGCCTAAATCATACCCAATCTCTGCTTGCTTTTTAACATAATCAATACGGTTTAGACCGCAGGTTCCAATGATCTCATCGGAAGTCTTTAATCGAATAGCATAGCGTGTTGCTTTCCCTTCTTTCGTCAAACTTTGGAGAAGTGCAATCATGCTTTCCGCTTGATAAAGCGTCGTAAAGGGCTCAATATTCATATATCTAGTAACCTCTTCATCCGACCAATATGCAAAAACTTTAGAAGCATCTTTTTTTTGAAGAGGAGATAAATATACCCTCATCTATGTTCTCCCTCCTTTTGGTGAATGATGGAGCAAGACATTTTCATCTGCGCCTCTTTCACATCTTAAAAAATCTCACATGGTGCACGGAACATGTGAGATTTGACATTTAACTATTCTTTGATTGTGCATCGCGCAGCTGCGTATATAAACGATTAATTGCTACAGTCATTGACTGTTCATAGGAATGATGATCATAATAAACCGCTATATTTTTTAACATTTCATACGTTTGATGATCAAGCTGCACCTCAAGCGTAATTTTTTCGTCAATTGTTGCTGTTTGCAAATGATGAGGCAAGTCCTCTTTTGTAGACACTTGCTCTGCAATATGAATTGCTTCTTCTACTGTTTCAATTCGGCCGTACTGATGCACCCATCTTCTGCCCATTTCAATCGTATCTTTTACAAACTGACGATTGGTAATGGTATCTTTAATATTAAATTGATGATCTGCCACATATACAGATTGATACAAGATTACACTGATCACTTCGTCTTTTAAATTTAATTTTCTCAGCTCATCAATTAAATCCGCTATATATTTAGGTAATGGACTAAATGTCCCTCGCACTTCCTTAATTAAATCCATGGCAATGGATTCAGTTGAATTGCGTTTAAATGCTTTTATAATATCTATCATTACATGTTCGTTTGCCATACATACACCACCATTTATGAATCGAATAATTTCATGCTCCTTGCTGCTTTGCATAGACATTCACTATTCGTTTAAAATATATACTATTATTCTATTATATAAAAAATACGAATAAGTTGGTATAGGATGAATGATTTATCATTATTTTTTCATAAAATTTCATGAAAAAGAACATGTTTATCTATTACTAGCACAAATCCAGCACAGCAAACAACGGCCTCGCCAAAATCTGAGAAGACAAGCATTTATTATTAGTAAATGTGAGTTTTTCTTTGATAGAAGACATTAAATAAAAGGGAGCAAACCAATCTCGCTTATTGAAGTATATGGTCAAAAGATTTTTAGATGTTAGATGACAGAAGGTATCCAATATCAGCAATTAATCTCCTTCCCTGTTCATTGTCACTTAGTCCATCTATCAAAACAACGGCATAATACGTTTCGTTACCTCGCATGAGAATAGCACTATCATGTTCTGCTCCCTGTAGTTCTCCAGTCTTATTCGCAGCTTGAAACGCTGATCCTATACGTGCTGGAAGCTTATGCTGAAACTGCTGCATTTCTAACATTCTCATTATTTTTTCGCGACTAGATTTTTGCAAAAGGTTTCCTTCATATATTTCCCTTAAACACTTTACTACGTCAGAGGCACACGTATAATTATCAATCCCTTTTTCAACAGCGATTTCGTCCATCATATAGCGGTTTAAAACAGTTTTCTTTAATCCTAGATTTTTAGCACATTCGTTAATTTTTTCAAATCCTACTAAAGAAATGAGCTCATTTGTAGCTGTGTTGTCAGAAACAATTATCATAAGGGTAAGCAGCTCTTCCACTTTAATATGTGTTAACCGCGGAAGAGCTCTAAGTACACCTGCTCCACCAACCGTGTTTTTTTCCATTCTTTGAATGACAGATGTTAAAGCCAAGATGCCCTCATCAATTTGACGAAACGCTTCTATTGCAAGCAGCAGCTTGATTGTACTTGCTGCTCGTTGTTGGATAAAAGAATTAATCTGTATGGATTCTTTTCCTTCAATATGAATACGTATAAGTCCATTATTACTCCGCTTCCATGTAGTAACTGCATCTTCTATTTTCATTCTCGCTCTTTCCATCATTTTGTCGCAGCTGTTTCAATATAGTTGTTACTCATTATCTTTTGATTGTATAAGTGACAGGCTACAAAGTGATTGTCTTCAACTTCCTGCCACTCTGGCTTTTGAGTCTTACAGGCTGCTACTGCAAGAGGACAGCGCGTATTAAACACGCAGCCAGAGGGCGGGTTAATTGGACTCGGTAATTCTCCTTTAAGAACAATCCGCTTCCGATTATCCTCAACGTCAGGATCAGGGATAGGAATAGCTGACAGTAGAGCTTGAGTGTAAGGGTGAAGCGGTTTTTGATACAGCTCCGAACTTGTTGTTAATTCTACTAAATGCCCTAAATACATAACTCCAATACGATTGCTTATATGCTTTACCATCGACAAGTCATGTGCAATAAATAAATAAGTTAATCCTTTTTCTTTTTGGAGTTTTTTTAATAAATTAACTACTTGAGCCTGTACAGACACATCTAAAGCAGAAATAGGTTCGTCTGCAATAATGCATTCTGGATTTAGTGCTAAAGCTCTTGCAATCCCTATACGCTGGCGCTGCCCGCCGCTGAATTCATGAGGATAGCGATTGGCATGATCACGATTTAGCCCGACATCTTCTAGCAACTCATACACGCGGTTCAGCATCTCTTTTTTATTCGAATAAAGTCCGTGAACCTCCATTGGTTCTGAGATAATCTCCTTCACGGTAGAACGAGGGTTTAGTGAAGCATATGGATCTTGAAAAATCATTTGCATATTACGATGAAAAGCAAATTTTTCTTTCTCTGATAGCTCATGCACGTTTTTCCCTTTATAAAGCACCTCTCCTGATGTACGGTTATACAATCCAATGATTGTTCGCCCGGCAGTTGATTTTCCGCAGCCGGATTCACCAACAAGTCCAAAGGTTTCTCCTTTTGAAATATGAAAAGACACGCCGTCTACTGCTTTCAAAACCTGCTTATTCGTAATCGGAAAATATTTGCTCAGCTGCTTTACTTCTAACAAATGCTTCGTTGTCATAACTGCCACCTCCTAATAATAGCGCCGGGCTGCGCACAGCTCTTCTTCATAAAGCGTTCCTTTTAATTCAATCAGTTCAACGGTTTTACCTGTTTTAGGTGAATGAAGCATTTTTCCTTTACCATAATAAATACCAACATGGTGGATAGCCCCTTCACCTTTTTCATGAGCGAAAAACAGCAAATCTCCAGGTTGAATAGAGGCTAACCCTACTTCTTTTCCTTGCCTTGCTTGATCGGTTGCATCTCTTGGAATAAGATATCCGTTTGCTTTATGAGTAGCATAGGCAAACCCGGAACAATCATATCCCCAGGCACTCATGCCACCCCATAAATATGGAAGATTCAAAAACTGTTCTCCTGCTGCAATAATCATATCCCCAGTTCCTTTTACTTTACGGTTTCTATCCTCTATTACAACAGCATCTTGACGTTTTATTCTCCCACTGCCAACCGGCGTTTGAACTTGTAGCCATTCTTTATCTTCTTTTAAAAGAGGCAGCTGCGTTTGATAACTAATTTGCAAGGCTTCTTCCGCTAGGTGCAGGGTCGCAATCGTTGCTGATACCACTGCCGTTGGTTTATTCAATGGAAAATATTCGGCTTGAGAAATCAGTTGGTGGAAAGGAACCCACCCGGGATATCCTCTTTCATCTTTAGAAGAAAACTGAGAAGGAATAACGATTTTTGCCCATTTACCTTTCATTTCCGTTACATATACTTCTTCTCCTAGTAACAGCTGCGTTTGAACTAAATTTTTCTCACAAAGCTCCAACCGGCGTGTATACGTTAATTGTTCTAGCCATTTATCCAGTTTTACTGGGAAACTTATTGCATTGTCATCTATTTCTCTGCTAGAGTCATAGGAAGTCCAAACAGTCGCCACAGCTACACAAACGTAATACGCTTTTTTATCCATCACTTATTTATCCTCCCCGCAGGTTTAACCTTCAGCGTTCGACTTTATCTTTTGGTAATGTAATACCGGATTCAAATTCCACCATTCGTTCATAAGTCGACATCGTGGCATAGCTTCCAATCGCCACAGCTGTTTGAGGAGAGCAATGCCCGATGCGAAACCCTCTCATAACAGGCTTTTTTAAAGAAGTCAGGTAACTTGTTAATGCCTCTTCTAATGAAAGCGACTCCTTACGTTTTTTAGGATAGCAGTTATGAAAATCTCCGATAATAATTCCCGCTGCATCCTGCAGTTTATTGGCCATATACAGCTGTGTCATCATGCGGTCAATTTCATACGGCTCTTCATCAATATCTTCAATAAATAAAATTCGATTTTTTGTATCTAGTTCAAATGGAGTGCCAAGCGTGCTTACCAGCAAAGTAAGATTTCCTCCTATCAGCTGACCAGTTGCTTCTCCTTCACAAATAGTGTCGAGCGGACTAATTTGATCCGTATAGCACAAAGAACGGTGAGAAAATAATTGATAAAAAGCTTGCTTCGTCTCTATATGAACATCTTCTTTTCCGAGATCCGACGAAAGCATTGGCCCGTGAAAGGTAACCAAACCTGTGCGCTGATGAATAGCCGTATGTAAAAACGTAATATCGCTATACCCCCAAAAAACCTTTGGGTTTCGCTTAATTAAATCGTAGTTTAATTGCGAGGCAAGCCTAGCAGTCCCGTACCCTCCGCATGCACAGATAATTGCCTTTACTTCCTTATTGGCAAACATCGCATGTATATCGGCTGCTCGCTGTTCATCAGTCCCTGCCAAGTACCCGTTTTTTTTATATAAATGCGCGCCTGTTACTACGTTTAATCCTATTTCCCTTAAATATTCTATTCCTTTTTTTAGATTGTGCTGATTAGGCGGACTAGCAGGTGCAATAACAGCTACTGTATCACCTTTTTGTAATGGTTTTGGTTTTATCATTTGTTACACTCCTTTTGTGTAAAGAAATGAAGAAAGTGAAACTTGGGTCAGAAGGGAATTGAAATCCCCTCTGACGAAAAGTTCCACTTTACTGTTTATCTGCCCACTTCAAATCTAAATAGCCAACAGGATGACGAACAATTCCAGATACGTTATCTTTGATTAAAAACACATAGTTGTAGAAATGGATAGGAATGATCGGCATCTCATCAAATAAAATACCTTCTGCTTTATACATAAGCTCAAAACGTTTTTTATTATCCGTTTCGTTCATAGCTTGTTTAATTAACTCATCATATTCTTTATTGCTCCAAGCTGTACGGTTCATTGAATGACCCGTCTGGAAGCTCTCTAAAAAGTTAATTGGATCTGCATAATCAGCTAAAAATGAACTTCGTGACAGCTGAAACTTTAACGCTTTTTGTTCTTCTTGGAAAACATTCCATTCCATATTGGCAAGCTTCACATCTACGCCTAGATTTTCTTTGAACATTTGCTGCAGTGCTTCTGCTATTTTTTTATGCGTATCGTCTGTACTGTATGTTAGCGTAATAGCTGGCAGCTTTTTATATCCTTCTTCTTTCATTCCTTTTTTCAGAAGTGCTTTTGCTTCTTTGCCATCTGTTTTTAATAAGTCGCCGCCCGTTTTGCGGAAATCCTTTCCATCTGCATCTTTAAATCCATAAGATACGAACCCACGAGCTGGTTTTTCTTTATTCTTTGTAACAAAATTAACAATTTGATCTTGATCTACAGCCATTGCAAATGCTTTACGGATATTTTTGTTTTGAAAGGGCTCTTTATCTAAGTTAAAGCGATAGAAGTAAGTTCCCGCTTGGTCTTCGATATGAACATCTCCATCTTTCAGCAGCTTTTCACTTAAATCCGATGGAATTTCAGAAACATCTAGTTCTCCATTTTGATACATTTGATATTCTGTGTTTGTATTTTCAACAATTACCCATTTTACCTTGTCGAGCTTTACATTTTCAGCGTCCCAATACTGATCGTTTCTTTCCATGACTAGATTACTGTTATGCTTCCATTGAGTTAATTTGAAGGGACCATTAGCAACAAACGAATCTGCTTCTGCAAACCATTTCGGATTTTTTGTTGCTACTTTTTCATTAATTGGGAAGAACGCTGGATTGGAAACTACGCTTAAGAAATAGGCTTGAGGGCTTTTAAGCGTAACTTCAAAGGTTTTGTCATCTAGCGCTTTTACCCCTACTTGATCAGCACTACCTTTACCCGTATTAAATTCTTCTCCACCTTGGATGAAATAACCTAAAAATGCCGCTGGAGAACCCGTCTTAGGATCTAACAGCCTCTTCCAAGCAAATACGAAATCACTTGCTTTCACGTCATCTCCATCTGACCATTTAGCATCTTTTCGTAAATGAAACGTATAGACCTTTTTGTCCTCAGAGATATCCCATTTCTCGGCCATTGCTCCTTCAGGCTCATCGCTTTTTCCTAAACGAGTCAGCCCTTCCATTAAGTTATTAAGCATATTCCATGAATATGAATCAAATCCAATAGGTGGATCAAAAGACGTAGGTTCTGCGCCATTATTCATATAAAGGACCTTACCGTCTTCTTTTGCTGTACTGCTTTTCTTTTCTGGCTCCGCGCCTGAATCTTTTGTGGCCGTACAGGCAGCAAGTGCAAATATAAGTACACACATCATTAGTAAAGACCCTATTTTTTTCATCATTTCCCCCTCTTTCATAAGTTCTCTATTCATCTATAAATCTAGCTTATAGTTGTTACAAATTTTTGGGCTCTCTCATCTTGAAGCCAGCAGTGCACTTGGTGACTTTCTTTCAGCTTTGTCGACGCAGGATACATGCGGTCACACACTTCCATTACGTAAGGACAGCGAGGTGCGAACGAACATCCGGATGGAGGTGCAAATAAATCGGGAGGTGATCCTGCAATAGGCACAAGTTCACTTTCGTATAAATCTAACCGAGGAACTGAACGCAGCAATCCTTTTGTATACGGATGCTGCGGCGTATAAAAGATGTCTCTTCTTGTTCCAATTTCTACAATCTTTCCTGCATACATTACGGCAACACGGTCAGCTACCTGAGCAACTACACCTAAATCATGGGTAATTAAAACAATAGAGACATCCGTTTTCTGCTGAATATCCTTAAACAATTCTAAAATCTGCGCTTGTATCGTGACGTCAAGAGCTGTGGTAGGTTCATCAGCAATGAGCACTTCGGGATTGCATACAAGAGCCATTGCAATGACAATACGCTGTCTCATTCCCCCGCTAAATTCATGAGGATATTGCTTTAGGCGTTCTTTAGGATTTGGAATTCCGACTAGCTCCAGCATTTCAAATGCTTTTTCTTTGGCTTTTTCTTTTGAAATGTTTTCATGTTGCATAATATTTTCTGCAATTTGCTCACCTACGCGAAGAGTTGGGTTAAGCGCAGTCATAGGATCCTGAAAAATCATCGAAATATCAGCGCCTCGAATGTCTCGCATTTTCTTTTCTGATAGTTTCGTTAAATCCTGGCCTTTAAATAAAATAGATCCGCTTGTGATCCTGCCCGGAGGTGTCGGAATTAACCTCATAATACTTTGAGATGTTACGCTTTTTCCGCACCCTGACTCTCCGACAATCGCTAGTGTTTCTCCTTTATGTAAATCAAAACTAACGCCTCTTACAGCTTGAACTCGCCCTCCGTAAGTTGAAAACTGTACGTGTAAGTTTTTGATTTGGATCATTTTTTCCATTTGCTTACCTCCTTAATTTCGGATCAAGTGCATCTTGCAGTCCGTCTCCAAGGACATTAAAAGCAAACATGGTAAGAGAAATAAAAAAAGCGGGAAAAAACAAACGCCACCAATAGCCTGATAGAATCGTTGATAAACCATCGTTTGCCATTACTCCCCAGCTGGCATAAGGAGCCTGTACACCCAGCCCTAAAAAGCTTAAAAAAGCTTCAGCAAAAATGGCAGTTGGTACGGTTAGTGTCATTTGAACGATAATCGGCCCCATCGTATTTGGAAGCAGGTTTCGCTTAATGATACGACTAGTTTTTGTTCCAAACGTTTTGGATGCAAGCACGTATTCATAGTTTTTTATTTGCAATACTTGCCCCCGTACAATTCTCGCCATCCCGATCCAACCTGTAACGGAAAGTGCCACAATAATCGTAGAAAGCCCGGGGCCCATGACTACCATTAGTAAAATCACCACTAATAAATAAGGAAGACCGTATAAAATTTCAATTACGCGCATCATGACATTATCTGTTTTTCCGCCTTTGTAGCCTGAGAATCCCCCGTAAATGACACCGATGATAAAATCAATAAGCGCTGCCATCAGTCCTACAAATAAAGAGATTCTAGCTCCATACCATGTCCGAGTGTACATATCTCTGCCTAAGTCATCCGTTCCAAACCAATGACTAGCTGAAGGAGGAAGGTTTTGCTCTGTAAAAGAAGCTTTCGTTACACTGTAGGGTGAAAACATAGGACCGAATATAGCCATCACAACGAGAATGACTAAAAAAAAGAGACCCAGCATGGCCAACTTGTTTTTTACAAGCCTGCGCCAAGCATCATGCCAATAAGAAAGACTCGGCCTTACAACTGCTTCAGCTTCAGATTTCTTTTTTTTCTTTGGCACAAACCACTCATCAGGAATTTGCTTATACTCCTGTTTTTCCAGCACGTTATCCCTCCTTCTTATACAGTTTGATTCGTGGATCAAGTATTCCGTAAGCAATGTCTACTAAAAAAAGCATAATGATGAGAATCGAACTGTAAAAGACCGTCGTGCCCATAATTACCGGGTAGTCTCTCGTATTAATACTGTCCACAAAATATTTTCCCATGCCAGGAATAGCAAAGATTTGTTCAATAACAAATGTGCCGGTTAATACGCTGGCTGCAATCGTTCCAAGAACTGTTATAACGGGCATTAAAGCATTTCTAAGCGCATGCTTAAATACAATTTTCACTGGCGAAAGCCCTTTTGCACGCGCTGTTCGAATATAATCTTGAGTTAGTACTTCTATCATGCTTGAGCGAGTCAAACGTGCAATAATAGCCATAGGACCTGTGGCAAGAGCTAGAGTCGGAAGAATCATATGTAAAGGGCTTGTCCACGTAGCGGCAGGTAAAATTTTTAAATTGACAGAAAGCTGTTGAATTAACAACGTGGCCATAACAAAATTTGGAACCGACAATCCGATAACTGCTATGCTCATCGCCATGTAATCAATTATTCCATTCCTTCTAAGAGCAGCGATAATGCCTAGTGTAATACCGGAAATCACCGCAAGAATTAACGTCACCATTCCAAGTTCAAATGACACGGGAAACCCTCTTCCTAAAAGGTCGTTAACCGTTTGAGACGGCTGTTTAATGGAAGGACCAAAGTCAAAGGTAACAATGGATTTTAAATAAAGAATATATTGCACAGCTAGCGGCTCATCTAAGTGATAAAATGATTCCAGGTTTTTTTGAACTGCATCGCTTGTCGCTCGTTCTTCATTAAATGGAGATCCAGGAATCGAATGCATTAAAAAGAAGGTTAAGGTCACAATTACCCACAGCGTAACAAGCATGGATAAAAATCGTTTCAAAATATAACTTTTCACCTTTATCCCACCTTCTAACAGAATGTTGTGCGCGTAGCTAATTCAGTCATAACAAGCATGGCCTGATAAGCTTCTAAAATATCTTTTGCTTGAAACCGAACGGTCGTCGTTCCAGGCTCAATTTCTGTTCCCGGCATTAAATGCGCCCACTCTGCTTGACCATAATTTGCAAATTCTATTCGTAAGGTTGGATGTTTAGGTGGATTTAAAGGTTTAACAAGGTGTTTGTGTTGAATAGCTGCGGCTGTTTTTTCTTGAAGTAATTGTTCTGCTTTCTTAGGGGTTAATGTTTTGGCTGCAGAACGTGAAATGGCCTGTTTGACGATAGCGGTCGTCACGTTTGGAATAAGCTGCTGTGCTTCCAGCGCCGTTTGGTCATCACCGGCTACCATTAAAACTGGCACGCCGTAATAGCCTGCGACGTATGCGTTGAAGCCTAACTCTCCAATATTCGTATCGTCTATGTACATATTGCGAGCACCAAATATCATTGAATGAGACATGACACCAGGCATGGATGCTTTAGCATGATACCCTAGAAACATAGCACCATCAAAAGTCTGATCTAATCCCTGTACCATTGAATATGGTTTTACGCTCCCTGAAATAAGCTGAGTTTCTGGATGAAGCCGTTCAACAAGGAGATTATTCATACTCGAATGACTGTCATTTACCACAACTTCTGAGCACTTTTCTCTAAATCCTGCATAAATTACTGCATTTGCTTCATCCGTCATTATTTTGCGGCTTCTTTCATAATTTTCTTTCTGTCGCAGAACATTTGTGTGATCGACGAGTCCCGTAATTCCTTCCATATCAACCGACAGGTATAGTTTCATTTGTCTTATTCCTCCTCCTTCCTTGACTGTTAGTCAGTTCATTATAAATTATTCTTATGTTTATAATTTATAATTGTAAGAAAATTATAAATTATCTTTCTTCTTTTTACAACAATATATTGAATTTTTTGACACTTTATTCATCTTCCTTTTAACAAGATATCGCTTACAAATTGGAAATCCCATGGTAAAATAATAGAGCAGCCTGTTGGTTCATTCAGCCGCTCGTCGGCATTAATTGAGGTGTTAAGAATGTTTCGAGTTTCCATTGCTTCACTACAATGGTTTTTATTTATGATTTCTAATAGTATGATTGTTCCTATTGTAATTGCTTCTCAGTTTCATTTAAACGCAGCGGATTCTATTCAATTTTTACAGCGAACGTTATTTATTTTAGCTTTATCCGGGCTCTTGCAGGTATTTATAGGGCATAAATACCCAATCATGGAAGGGCCAGCTGGCGTTTGGTGGGGCGTCTTTTCTCTGTATGCGAGCCTTGGAACCGTTCTGTTTGGTTCTCACTCTGAAACGCTCCGCGTGCTGCAGTTCACCCTCCTTATAAGCGGGATAATTGCTATTTTGATGAGCCTGCTTGGTCTCATTGATAAACTAGCAAAATACTTTACCCCGACAGTTACCGGTACATATTTAATTTTATTAGTGACGCAGCTAAGCGGTTCCTTTTTAAAAGGAATGTTTGGCATTACAGAAATGAATTCAGCTATTAAACTTCCAATTGCGCTGGCTTCAGCTGCGATTTTGCTGCTGACTTTTTATTTATTATCGCACCGGACGTTAAATAAGCTTAGCATTATTATTAGTATTGGTGTAGGCTGGGGAGTATTTGCAATACTAGGGTTAGCTAAACCTATCGAGTTTCAGGCGCAGTTATTTTACATACCTAAAGTGTTCGTATTTGGAGCTCCTCGCGTTGAATGGAATATGGTTGTTACTGCTTTTTTTGTGACGCTCATTTTAATTACAAACATGCTCGCTTCTATTCGTGTTGTTGAGTCTGTTTATAAGCACAAAGGAGAAAAAATTGAAAAAGACAATATTAAGCGTTCCGGGATGGTTTCGGGTATAAGTCAGCTGCTTGGAGGATTGTTTTCAGGTGTCGGTGCCGTTCCTATTTCAGGTTCCGGTGGGTTTATTTCAGCTACAAATCTTTATAGCCGAGTTCCTTTTATTGTAGCATCGTGTCTTTTGCTTTTTCTGAGTATCTTTACTCCTTTAACGTCCATTATGTCCGCTCTTCCTCCTGCCGTCGGATACGCGGCAATCTTTCCTGTTTTTACAGGTATGATGGCTCTTGGAATTGGAGAATTCAAGCATGCCAAACAGCCCGAAAAAGCAATGAAAAAAGCCGGTATTGCGTTGCTGTCGGGGATAGGGGTTATGTTTTTGCCTTCTCAAGCTTTTTCAACACTGCCTCCTTTAGTTACTACGTTTTTAAGCAACGGATTAGTTCTTGGCACCATTATCATTCTTACACTGGAAATTTCCGAATCCATTTCTTTGAAAAGACAAGGTGCAAAAGAGGGATAAAAAAAGAAGCTGAAACCCAGCTTCTTTTTTTTACCTTCTTACCGTTAATCCTTTTAGTTCATCGTCTTCCATAGCCATTTCATAAAATTCTCCTGTTTCATCGTGCGCTAAAACATAATCCAACTCTTCCTGAGCAGAAGCAGTTTTTCCAAGAACAGCTAGATAGCATGCCAAGTTATAGCGAATAAAAAGATCTTCGTCTCCACTTTCTACTCTGGTTATCATAAGCGAAGCTGCTGCTTCCGTTTCACCTTCTAAATGATACGCGATACCTAAATCGGTATACATCCCTTCATACTCTTGACGCTGTTCAATCGCTTTTTGAAGAAGCTGAACAGTTTCATGATAACGTTCCGTTTTATTATATAGTTTTGCTAATCCTGCATATATGTCAGGCTGATAAATCTCCTGCTGAAGTAATTCTTGAAAAGCTGCCTCCGATTTTTCTACCTCTTCAAGGCTACTCAAAATAAATGCTCGGTATATCTGCAAATCTATATGATATGGCTGCTGTTCAAGAAGTTTTTGAACTAAGTTTAGCGCTTCATGTGCAGCCTGTTCATTTTCATGGATATTAACGAGTATATTGGCTAAATGATAGGCAACATCAAAATCCCAGCTTTGATGCAGCGATTTTTTCAGCACGGTGATGCTATCTTCAATCAATCCTTTCTCTTCGTAAAAAGCCGCAAATGCATGCACAGCCTCTTTATTATTCCGATCCGTTTTTATAGCCAGTTCATACAGTTCAATCGTTAAGCCAAGTAGCGTAACCGTTTTTGCTTTTGCTTTGAACTTTGCTAAGCTTCGTTTGAAGATAGATCCTTGCTGCTCTTCTACGATCGAATCGGCATACTCATTTAAAGCCTCCGCTGCGTTTTTAAACAGCATGCTTTTGCTTCGTTTTTCCATTTTTATCTTTTTTAAATTTGCCGTAAGCCCGGACAGTTTTTTTCCATTTGGAAAGCTAGACATGAACGTTTGAAATAGAGCGTAATCTTCCGGATCCTCACTTAGTAGCTCTGTAAGAATTGTTCTAGCTTCTTCATATCTATGCTCTATGATGAGCCATTTTGCCTGATGATGGCGAATAACAAGATTCTGTGGATCTAGTTCAAGCGCCTTCTCTAAATACGTTTCAGCCTGTGAAATGTCTCCTTTTAGGCGATACACATGAGCTTGGCTGTCAACGAGCCATTGGGGCAGCACAATTTCCTCTACGCTTTTTAATACCTCTAACAGCTCTTCATACTCTTTCTCTGTTTCACAAAGTGAAGCTGCGTGCTCAACGTTTACTTCCATAGGATTCAGCTGTATCCATTGAAGCAGCCAATTCCTTTCAGCCGTTCGATTTTGTTCTTCACAAGCCATTTCGGCAAGCTTCATACAAGCGGCTTCAAATGTTTTATCAAGAGTTAAGCATTTTTGGAAGGCCTCTTTTGCTTCAGTGATGCGATTCATTGATTGATATATTTCACCTAACCGATAATATGGCAAAGCATCTTGCTTGATACGAAGCGCTTGCTGATAAAGTTTCTCACTTTTTGTTAGCTGCTTGGCTTGTTCGTATAATATACCTAAATAGCACATGTACAAAATCTCATTAGGGTGCTCTTGATGTTCTCCAGTTAAGAACTTAATTCCACGAGTCAGTAAAGCCGTGTCTTCTAAATAACTCGTATATGCTTCTAACACTTCATCTAGCGCTGTTTGAGCAAAATGAATTCCTTCTTCATAAAGAGCAAATCCAAACTCTATCGTTTGGCTGTCTAGCTTCTTCTCTTTTGCTGCATCTAAAAGCATGCTGCCTGCATCCAACATGACGTCGCTGTTCGATGAAAACTTCTGCGCAATAAGCGTGAGCGTATCAACTGCCGTTAAATGTTCATCTGTTTCCAGATACGCATAAGATAAGCCCAAATACATAAGGGCATCTTCTTCTATTTTTAAGCCTTCTTTATACAGAGCAATAGCTTCTTCGTACCTTTGATTCGCGACGTATAAATCGCCTAGTCTTCCTCGAATTGTCATGTCGCTCGGGAGATGCTTCATGCCTTCTTTGAGATAGCTTTCAGCTTCGTCTGTTTTTTCTAGTTGATATTGTAGCAAATCAGCTATCGAAAGATATGGATAAGGGACAGTGGGCAAAAGCTGTTTAGCTACTTGAAATCCCCGGTAAGCTTTACGAAACTTTTTTAAATGTTCATCACAACGGGCTCTTTCAAACCAGCTGTGCGCATCTTTTGGGTTTTCTTTTAATAACGCGTCGAAAAGATTTCTGGCTTCTGCGTATCTTTCTTTCTCCATTAAAATAAGTCCGTGATTCATTTGTGTATAAGATTCATCGCCATACATATTTAAGGAAATAGTCGAGCATTCAAAAGCCTTTTCGAGGTTTCCTTTGTACATATATGCAAGTGCTAAATAGCTCCAGTTCAAGTGCTGCTCTACGTCTAATTGCAGCGAGCTGCGCAGTGCTTCAACAGCCTCATCATATTTCTCTTCATCCAGCGCAATTCTTCCTTTAAGATAGTGATAAAAAGAGCTATGCTTTTTGTTATCTACGTGGTGTAACAAGGAAGATGCTGCCTTACTGTCGTCAAGTTTAAAAAAGGCATATGCGGCGTGAAGCTTAAGATAATCTTGATTGCTATATTTCTCTAACACATGATTAATACACGTACGAATATAGGCTTCATGCTCTTTTCTGTACAAATGCTTCATACTGTAAATAGAGGCAAATGGAACATGCTCATTTGCTTTTAATAAAGAAACGAGATCGTTAATGTGTGCCTCTTCATCCGCTTCAACTAGTTCGATTAAGTCATACAGCTGACGAATAAACACATCTTGCTCTTTAGAAAGTGAAGCGAGATCCGCTGCCGCTTTAGAAGCAACAATTGATAAAAACCCCGAATTAGCGTAATGCTGATCAAAATTTTTATATTCTACATACGTTGGACTTAGAAAATTAGCATCCTGTACATGAAAAAGTTCAAGTTCATCATCATAGCCAAATACAACTTGAACGTGGGAAGCTTGTTCAAATTCCAGACTGACCAAAATAGGCAGCCCTTTGTCTAATAGTTCTTTAAACTGTTCAACTGTGCCTGTAAAAAACATCGCTGCAAAGCCAAGAGATTCAAAGTAGCTCACCGCAGTTGACAGTTTGGATCCTAAGCCTCCGTAAATACGCGTTCCAATCTCATCCTGTGTTTTTTCGGTATGTAAAAGCCTTAACATCATACTCATACTAGCTGGCACGCAATAATTATCTTTTTGAACAATTGGTACAATAGGAAGCTTGATTGTACTGATTCTATCGTCTGTATGCTTTCCGATTAATTTTTGGTAGGGTGAATCTTTTAAACATCGCTTAGTCGAGAGCAGATGCGTAAGCTGAGATTGCTGCTGCTGCTCAAAATAAATGTCGGCGCGCAGCAGCGTAAAAAAATCTTGATAATCGTGATAGGGTAACTTTGAGTTGATAAATTCAATGGTTTCAAGCAAGAGAGAATACTCTTTTAAATCTTTTAATCGCATCACTTTATCCATATATAAAGACGGAAGCTGTGGATAGCGGACAATAGCCTCGTTAATTGTTTCAAGCGATTGTTTATGCTTCCCTTCATACGCATATAAGTCTGCGAGCATTGCATAGCAAAAATCTCCATTCTCTTTATATGTCGTTCCTTCTTTTAAGCAGGATTCAGCTTTTATTCTGTCGTTGAGCTGCAAATAAAAATATCCCCATCTGTCAGCCATACCCTTTTGATTATGTGACGTTACTTGTTTCATCCACTTAGAAGCTTCATCCGCTTGTTTCATTTCTAAAAGAATTCTTACCTTTAAAAAATAGATTTTCTCAAGCTGTTCCTCTTTAACTGATTCCGTATCCAGCTGAGAAATTAATACAGAAAGTCTATCATCAGCGTCGAGTATCTTGCCTTCTCGCAGGAGATCATCACAATAAAGAGTCACCATTCGAATCGAGCCAAATCGACGATAGCCATATGTCGTTAACATTCGACTTAAACGATTTAATAAAGCTTCATCACAAAAGCGGATAAGCTCGTACAGCTCTTCTTCCGTTTGTAAGTTTGTTAACCATTCTTTCACAATCCCCGCAAGGCTCTTTGATTGAAGGCTTTGTACTTCTTCTGTTATATACGCTACAAGATCAAATATTTGATAATGATCCACCATGCTTTTTAATTTCTGATAATTTATACTCAATTCAAAACCACCTTATTCAATAAAATAAGAACTATTGCATCTGCTGTCTATAAATTGAAGTATAAGAAATTTCAAGGATTTTTTCTAGACACAATATAAATTTAAGCATATTGACGGGTCTTTAAATAGCAAAGAGCTGTCTTTTATCATAAGACAGCTCCATAAAATCACACTTCAGCTTTCTTCAGTTTTACGCCGCCTTCAGGTTTTGGTTTGATAGCTTTTAAAACTAAAATGGCACCTACTGCACTAATCCCTAGAGACGTTTGGAACACAGCCATGTCCGACCACTTCATAAGCAATGTATAAAGAGGAGGGCCAGCTGCTACTCCGACAAAGCGCATCGAACTGTAAAGAGACGTAATGGTTCCTCTCTCTTCCTTTTCAATTCCTTCTGTAATAAGCGCATCAAGACTAGGAAGAGCTGCTCCAATTCCAATTCCACCAAGCACTAAAGTGAGTAAAATACTAAAAAGAGACGTATTAAAAAATAAAATGATGAAAGAACACGTTAACAATAAAAAGCCAAAAAAAGCAGACCACTTCATAACGATTTTATTGTTTCCAACTTTTTTCCCCGCCACAAAAGAAGAAATAGATAAAGCAAGCAAAGGAATAGCCATCACTAAACCTTTTTTCGTATTCACAATATGATAACGCTCCTCTAGTATGGTCGATAGGTAAAATAAAACACCGAATAATACAAGCATAATAATGGCGCCTAAAATAAAAATAGCCATAAGCCATCCAATATTTTCTTTGAGCGTTTTCTTCAAATCCTTCAAAAACTGCGTAATACTTTTCTTTTTTTGTTCAGATTCAGAAGAACTATCATTTTTCGGAACTTTTACTAAAAAGATAACCAAAAGAATCGAAATAAGGCAAAGAATAGGAATGAACCAAAAAGGAAGAAACCAAATCATAGCCGCTAAAAAAGCTCCCAGTATTGGGCTTAGTACTTTCCCAAACGTATTAGCTGTTTCAATTAAACCTAGTCCTTTTGTAATTTCTTGCTCGTCTTTGAACATATCTCCTACACAAGGCATCACAACAGGCATAGCTCCTGCTGAACCTATTCCTTGAATCGCGCGGCCAATTAAAATAACCCAGAAAGGATTGGCCATTTGCCATGAAGCCCAGCCTGTTAAAGCCCCTCCTGCTGCAGCAAGCAGCAAACTGGGAATAATAATTTTCTTGCGGCCAAATCGATCTGATAAATAACCAGCAATCGGGATTAAAAAAATAGCGAAAATTGAGTAGACCGTGATAATCATGGATACCTGCAGCGAGCTTATCTGTAGACGTTTTTCAATCACCGGCAATACCGGAATTAACATTGAATTTCCGAGGGTCATGATAAGTGGCACAGAAGCAAGAGCAAGTAAATCCAATTTTTTTCTACTTTCCATAGCGTCCTCCAAACCTTACTTCTAATTAACGTCACAATCACACGTTTTTCAATTTAAGCTTTATAAAACCTCTCGTGTTCATTGATTTTAAAGCTTAACTATCTCATTACATAAGATGATGTGTATCTATATTTTTTAGCTAAAAAGGTGATTGCTATTCATGGTTTCACTGTTCTTCTTTAATTTATTGAACTTTGTTATTTATTCCTGTTAATACTTGTAAAATCGCATATTTTTAATCCTATATATGAAGAAGCGTACGAGTATCTCCGTACGCTTCTTCATATATAGGTGTCATCTTGTTACACTACTTCACCTCGATGACCATCTCCATCATACATAAACTGTTTATCAATGATATGTTCGATATATATGGTTGTCAAATCACTTTTTTTCACTTGAGCTACAATTAATCCTAACGGATCGCCAATGGTGAAGCTTGTTCCATTTTGAAACATTAGCAGCTGCTCATTTAAATGCAATACTCGCTTATAAATTTGCTCTTTCTCTAGGTTGCTGCGGCTCTTTGCTGCTTCGAGCGTTGAAAATAACAAAATGATTTCTTTTCCATTTACTTGTGTACGATACATACACGACCCACTCCTTATCACCGCTTTAAAATTATGCTGACTATACTTTTATTATAAACTAAATTTTCAGTTATTTTTCATCTCATAAGAAATTTTTTTAGTTATAATTGTACTACGTCCACGTTAAATAAAAATTAAATTTTCAGAAAAGTTAAATTTTAATGTTGAAATTTTATTTCTTCTTATTATATAATATAAACAATCATTTACCTCTATTGGAAATGATAATTCGAGTTTCAGCAGCATGAGGCTGCACAGTACTAGGGGGATTCAAGTTATGCAAAATGGTAAAGTAAAATGGTTCAACAATGAAAAAGGCTATGGCTTTATTGAAGTTGAAGGCGGCAGCGACGTGTTTGTACATTTTTCTGCCATCCAAAGCGAAGGTTATAAATCCTTGGAAGAAGGCCAAGAGGTATCTTTTGAAATTGTAGAAGGCAATAGAGGCCCGCAAGCCGCTAATGTCACTAAGCTATCATAAATAGATCTTTTTATTTTATAGTAAAAGAGACTCTTTTCCGAGTCTCTTTTTTGTTATACCTAGCGTTTGGCCTCAGTAAGCTGCTGTTCACATGTTTGAATAGACTGCATGCACTGCTGAAGAAATTGCTCGTCTACTCCTGTGCCATGAGCTTTGGCAGATTGAAGCTGTGCTTTTGCATCATTAAGCGCATTCGTTGCCTCTTCAAGCTGCTGGGGACTCATACTCATCGTAGCTGTCCCAATCATCTTTTGAGCAGATTGAATAGACACTTCTACTTGCTTTAAATCATTATATCCTGTTGTTACTTCTTCATTTGAAAACTTATCCATTGAAAGAACACCTCCATATGGATAGAATGAAGCTGCTGCCGGCAAATTATACACGCTTACTTTTTAGTCAGCAAATCTCCATACTGCTTAATTTTTTCTCCTACGGTACACTCTTTAATACAAAACGTCTGAGCGTATGTTTTGCCCTTTTCTTTATTAAACGTTTTTTTTACAAAACAATCACTACAGTAGTAATCCAATAACTCCGTTACTTCTTCTAATAATTGTTTACGTTCCACTCTCGTTCATCTCCATTTCGTTCTGTGTGTTACACTTGCTTCCTGCTAGCAATTGGTATCCCTTGAAGAGCTTGAGTAGCAAGCTGGTCAGCCTCTTCATTTTCCTTCCTTGAAATAGGCTCATATACGGGTCGGATACCAAGTTCCTGCATTTTATCTTCTATTCGATCTAAGTACCGATTAAACTCTTCTTCGAAACAGGGCCACTCCCCAGCCAGCTGATTTAATACAACCTGAGAGTCACCTCTAAACGTTACAGGTATATGATGAACACCAAGTTCCTCAAGCACTTGTATTAAATAATAAAAAGCAGCATACTCTGCCTCATTATTTGATTCAATCTCTTGCAACCTTGAGTTGCGTCGTATTCGGTAAGAGTTGTTGTTCTGTTTAAAATAAATCACAACCCCAAGCCCCGCTAAGAGCGTATCATGCTCATAGCCTCCGTCAAAATATGCCACAATATCGTGAGGCTCTGTCTGTACTTCCTGTAAGAGCTTTTTCGCTTCTTTTACAGTCCATTTTTGCTGTTGCTCATCAAGTAGAAAAATTTCCTTCGTTCGACCTGTTTTTTCTAAATCACCCACAATCATTAGCGCCTCATTCGCATCTGTGAAATCGGATGTGAAAATTAACTGTTTATGTTTCGAGGATTTATAATGCCATTCAATTTGGAAATTCATAACGAGCATTCCTTTCATCAGCAATTTTGAATTCAACACTTTTTCTGCTTTTTTGTATTTTATCTTCTATTATGTCTTTTCATGACAGTTTTCTTACCTAATAAGCGGATTTTAGCGTTTATACGTGCTAATATAAAATAGCTGAAGTACTTATGATACAATACTATTGATGAAAAAACATGGTTTAAGCTTATATTGTTTTAACAAGGAGGCTGTAGGATGATTGAAGTTTATATAGACGGAGCCACTGCTGGCAACCCTGGTCCTTCTGGAGCTGGTATTTTAATTAAAGGAAATGGTGAACATCATCGTTACGCTATTGCTCTTGGGATAATGACGAATCATGAAGCAGAGTACCATGCACTTCTTCATGCATTAAAAATTTGTTTAGAAAAAAAGTATACGAGCGTATCTTTTCGAACGGACTCTCAGCTAGTAGACCGCGCAATGAACCAAGAATACGTTAAAAATAAAGCGTTTGCTCCTTTACTGGAAGAAGCCCTCAAATTGTCCAGTCAATTTGAGTTATTTTTTATAAAGTGGGTCCCTAGCTCTCAAAATGCAGGTGCTGATCAGCTGGCCAGACAAGCCATTAATCAAAAAGAAGCAGGAATGTAATCCTGCTTAAATCATACCTGATGACTTTAAATATTGAATGGCTTGTTTTTGATTGCTAATACGATTTGATGTCAAATTCTCGAGGAGCGATACAAAAAAACTGCCGTCAAATTCTTTTTGTACTTTTAGTGTCCATTCAATTGTAAATATGACCATCTCGTCAGCTGCACGCGTATACTGCTGACCAAATGAAATAAATCCACGTGCATCTTCTGCTAAATGAAAGCCTTTTTCTTCAAGATAAAGAAGATACTCTTCAACGGTTTGAACTGTTTTTGTCACTTTTTCGTCCCATCCTTTTGCAAAGGTTCTTCTTTATCTTAGCTTACTTTTGGCTATTTGACTATGATTTCCCTTCTAAAAAATAGCCAATTGCTCCAAGTGCTACTCCTAAAATGGCTCCGCCAATCACTTCTTCGGGCTGATGCCCAAGCATTTCTTTCAAGCGCTGTTCCGTCAAATCGTGAAAGCCTCCGTCTGGAAGACCCGCAAGCTTTTCAATTTCTTCATCTAACGTATTCACTTTAATAGTAATTTCGCCAGTCTGCCTTCGAATTCCTTGTGCATCGTACATCACAATAATTCCAAAAACAGATGCTAACGCAAAGTCAATCGTAGAAACACCTCTTTTTAACGCTACATAGGTAGCCAAAGAAGATACGCCGGCTGAATGAGAGCTTGGCATTCCACCCGACGCAGCAATCATCCGCATATCCCATTTTCCTGTTTGATACTTTTTAATTGGGATTTTTAAGGCTTGGGCTAAACCGATTGATGAAAGAGCAATGACAATTCCTTTATTCATATTGCTTCACCTCATCTATAGTTTGCGATGGATTGACATCTCGTACCCAAGCAAATATTGCCCAACAAAAAACGCCGGGCTAATCTGCTGACAGAGCAGACTAATCCAGGCGCTTTTGGAAACAGTTCTGTTATTTTTTACGCTTTTTTTGTGCAGCATTATTCATTTTGGCAGATTCAACTTCAGCATAAGAGCCGAATTCTTGGCCATATTGATTATTTGCACTTTTATTAGCTTCTAACTTCTTGTTAACAGAATTGTTTTGGTTTTGTTGCACGTTGAACTCAGAAGCAAACTCCCCAGCATAAGTGTCATTTGCACTTTTTGCACGCTTTGCTTTTTGAGCCTGATTTGCTTTAAACTCAGAAGAGAACTCTTGGTTATAATTATGCTTTGCATTGTTATTCGCTTGCGCATTTTTATTACCTAATTTTTGACGACCCATCGCTATCTCCTCCTATTTGTACCTCGTTGGTACACTATTAGTATGGATCAAGCGGCACGTCATATCCTGTTCAAATTAAGGTAAAAACACCAGAGCTTAGCACGTTTATATTCTTGCTACGTACTCTTTAACCATTTCTTCTGTCACTACTTTACGGCCTGGAATGATGGTATATTTTTGAGACAGCTCATTAATTTCTGCTGTTACAGCATTAATACCGTCTACAGAAAAGGGTTTCCCTTCTTTGCAAAGAAGCACAGCTGCTTCAATAGCTTGCTCGCGTCGAGCTTCTAAACTGGCAAAAGTACGTACTAATTCGTGTTGTTTTTTAGAATGGGCTGAAATTTCTTTATGTACACTCATGTTCGTTCCTCCATTATATTATGCTGAGTTAGTAAAAATAAGTTAATGTCCTCATAACTGATTTGCTTTTCCGGTAATTCTTTTAAGCTTTTTTCTATCGCTGCAGCTTCTTTCTTAATGCTGTCCAAAAAGTTTTTCATCTTTTCATTAAAAGCAACTTTCCCGCTTATCTTGCACTGTACAAATTGCTCAATGATGGATTGCTGCCTATCGTCGAGATTTGCCTGCTTACATAAATCGGCAAATAAAATGACAGGGAAACTGCGCTGCTTTACTACTACTTTCAGTGATAAAAATGCACGAATCAGTTGAAGCATCACTTTTATATCCTCTATTGTAACAGAAGATGTCAGATTTCTTTTACTATTTATCGTTAAAATTTTAAAATAATGATACCCCAGTGCTTTTAAGGAATATGATTGAGCCATCATTTGCCGCAGTGGCTCAGCAAACGATGGCTTCTGATAATAAACAAAAGGCGACCATAGCCACTCATAAAGCGAAGGGTTTGATTTTGTAAACAAATAAACGGTTTTGTACAAATCCCACCCTTGCATATCATAATTGCCTTCTGCTACATTAATGACCTCTTGAGGTCTATTGAGATGAAGATAGCATGATGCTTTATACTTGTATATAAAGCGGACGTCAAAATCACTCGCTGACGTGTCGAGTCCATAAGCACGGCTGCCTGATTCACATGCAAACAAAATTTCCACATTATATTCTTTTTCAATTTCCTGTAAACGTTTATTTATGTGTGTAGACATAAAAATTAATGACCCTTTCTTTCCTCCAATACATGTTCTAGCACCGTCATTGTACTTACCAACTCTTGAATTGGAAATTCTTCAGACACGGCCGCTTGCAGCTGTTTGTAATAATCATACCATTCTTCAGATACAGACTGTTTATGCGCTAAAACGTACTGATTCACTAAATGGGTATAGTGTGAATGAAGAGCGGCTTCTTCTTTCGCAATGTAGTGATTAACATCCGGCTTAATACGTTCTAGTAAAGCAGCGTGAAGCTTTACTTTCTCATTTTTTTCAAAAAAGCTTTTATTGTTTTTATACAGTGAAAGCTCTTTTTGATACGATTCATTCTCATCAAATTGATGACTTGTCACAACTTCACTGCCATTTGGAGGCTCTAACGAGTTCAACGTTGGAGTAAACGTCGGTTCATAGCGCTGTAGCTTTGTAATGATCATTCGATGCCAGTCTTCGATTAATTTTACGATGTATTTTTCGATTCGCAAAGTGGTCGCACGCACTTCTTGCGTTGCGTCGAAGGAAATAGACGTTAACAGCTCCTGCAAACACAGGCGCAGCTGCTTTTGCTTTTCACCTCGATCATCCCTTAAGTTTGCCGGACTGAAGGCTTCTTTAAAGAAGTCATCGTACCTCACAAACAGACGTTTTTTTACATAAAATAAAAGCTCTTCTAATTCTCGGTCAAACTGCTGTTGTTCATATTCAAAATGAATTTCATGCAGTTTTGCTGCTACCTGCTCATTTTTTATGTGAAGAGATTGAATGTATCGCTTTTTATCCACTTCTGATTTTGTTTGCACCTGTTTCATTTCATTGGCAACTGCTAAAATTTGTTCGAAATCTGCATAAACACTTTGGATAGCCAGCTCTGGTAATTCATAATTTATGAAGCGGTAAAACGCATTTTTGAATGGCAGAAACATTTTATCCTCGTGGTTTTGCAAAGCCTGCAAGCTTGATACCGGGTATAAGCGCGGAAAGCGTATACCGTACTGTTCAAGCTGCTCTTTTACGTACGTCTGAACTAACTGCAGCTCTGTATCCGAACTGGCTAGGTCCGCTGCATTTACTAAGAAAAACATTTTATCAAGCGCAAATACATCTTTTACACGGCCAAGCTGAATAAGAAATTCGCGGTCAGCTTTTGAAAACGCATGATTATAATACGTTACAAATAAAATGGCATCTGCATTTTTGATATACTCAAACGCTACTCCCGTGTGTCTCGCATTGATTGAATCAGCTCCGGGTGTATCAACGAGCGTAATGCCTAAGCGAGTAAATTCACAGTCATAATACAGGTTAATAAATTGAACAAAACACGCTTTTTCTTCTTTGGCTACATAATCATGAAATCCTTCTGTATCCACTACTACTTCTGAACCGATATGCTGCTTGACTTCGCCGTAGCCTTTTTCTACTGCCTGTAAAAACGACAAATGCAGCTGCAGCTCTTCTGTTGCCTGCAGGGTTGGAATAATTGTTAGCGCTTCGTCAATTGATTCTACTTCATGATGAAACAGCTTAAGTGCACCATTTAAATCTTGGATCATCTGCTCGTTTGTTTTCATTTGCACAACAGCTGTTTTATGCGGCCGTTTTTCTGTTGGAGGCATAATTTTATTGATGGTTGCTGTTGTTGGATTCGGAGATACTGGAAGTAATCTTTCTCCAATCAACGCATTAGCAAAAGATGACTTACCGGCACTGAATGCTCCGAATAAAGCTACGGTAAACGTTTGATTTGATAGCTTTTTACGCTTTTCTTGAAGCCTGTTAATAAAGCGGTCTAGCTTTCCAAATGAACGAAGCTGTTCGAGAACAGCTGATACATCTTGAAGAACCTTTTCTGTTCCTGTTTTATGCACAGCTTCCTCAGACTGTGAAACTAACTGCTGCTCACTCACAGCTTCTTGCTTTTCTTCAGCTTTCATGATGCCCGTTTCATATTCTTCTTGTAACATATATGACAACTCGTTTGTATCTTCTGCCGTTAGGTCGTCATCAGTTTGCTGTAAAGATTGAAGCAAAGCTTTTGTACGTGCCAATTTTGCTTTCATTTCCTGAAGAGATGTATACGCTTCTTCAAATACTTCACATTCCTGCAAGTGTTGATAAATTTTTTCACGCATTACTTCATCTTGCTCGATTTTGCTCTGTTCGATTTGCGCATAAAGCTCGTATAATAATCGCGTCGCTTTTTTCTTAATATGATCGGCTACATCTTTTGCGTACGTTAAAACATAATCACCATTAATCGTAGCTCCTGCCTTTACCGTTTCAATTAAATCATGCGGCTCTAACGGGATTTCAAACTGCTGAACCTGGCGTATAAGATCCGGGTCGGTAAGATTTTGATTTTTCACCAGCTCTTGCACATATTGCTGCAAGTGCCACTGCAGCTGAGAAGCTGCTCGTTCTTTCATATCATCAAAAAATAACGTCAGCCGCTCTTTTTTTACTTCCTCGGTCTTTTTCTTAGCAAATAAAAGACCTACTTTAAAATCAGGCTTTGTCGTTTCTAAAAACAGCCTAGCTTTTTCTCTCATTTCATATGGTGTTAAATTGGCGTTGCTTAGTATCTTACCTGTTTCTTGTTGGTACGTTTCTGCTAGCTGCTTTTCAGCACGCCTCATTTCCGCTTCTTTTTCGAGAAGCTGCTCTTTTTGCTGCTTATTCATTTCATGGTTCTCAAGCGTCAGCTTATGGCGCAGCTCGTCATGAATCGTTAACTTTTCTTCTTCTTGGTCCTCAATAAAGGCAAGGTGATCGTCAATTAACATTTGCATCGCATGTTGAATATGCTGATGTCGGTTTTCTTTTTCCGTCATCATAGCAAGTAATAGAGATTTTACGTACGAAAGGTCATTATGACGGTTTGTTGGCTCTTTTAACGACGTATAGAAGATTCCTTCTGGTCTCACATTCCACTTTAAAAATGACGTTTCTACAGATTCTTTAAATGCTTGAAATGTTAGCTGATCTTCTTGGTGTTTATCGATTTGATTTACAATTAAATAAAGCGTTTTATTAGCTTCTTGCAGCTGTTTTGCAAATTGAAGATTTAATTCTGCCTGCACATGATTATAATCCATCACGTAGAAAATAACGTCCGCTAAGTGAAGAGCTGACTCGGTCGATACACGATGCGCATCATCTGTTGAATCAATTCCCGGTGTGTCCATCACCACAACACTTTTAGGAATAGCATCTGTATCTATCGATAAATGAATGGACTCTACTTCATCTCCATCCACAGCAAACTGCTTAATTTGCTCATACTCATAAGGCGCTTCATAACGCACCGGCCGCTGTTTGCGGTAATAAACGGTTGCATGCTCATCCCCAGCTTTTACTGATACTAAGTTTGCACTTGTTGGAATAGGACTTGCAGGCAAAATTGCTTGCCCCATTAATTCGTTAATCATGCTCGATTTTCCAGCCGAAAAATGTCCGCAAAATGCTACAACAAATTCGCCGTTCACCCACTTTTTTAACAGCTGTATTGCTTTTGCTGCCTGCTGTTCATCTCCAGCTGCTTGAAATTGCTTATGTAAATGAAAAAGAGATGCTTCCAATCGGAGATTTTCTTGATGTTTCACACTCACTTTACCCATTATTACTCTACCCCTTTTGCCTCATTCAAGACTGTATTTAAATGTTCTCTATCCATCTTCATTTCTGCTTATTCTTTCTCTATTTTACTTGATTCGCATGCGTTTTCCCATAAAAAACTGAATTTTTAGTTACAAAAACAATAAAAAAAGCTGTCAATAATTTGACAGCTTTGCATCGTACTTTTTATTCATCGCATGTATGTTACGCCTTTTGGGCTTTTTCAATATTTTTCATTACATACGTTGTGACGCCAACATATGTAGCAAGTGCTCCGATCACAAAAAGACTAACCATTACGTCCACCACCGTTTCTACTTGATGAAATTGATAATCTTTATCATTTGTTTTATCTTATCATGAAAGATAATCATTTTCAATTAGTTTTAAGATTTTTTTACAGGAAAGAAACGTCCCCTGTTTTGCATCACTTCGCCGTAATTTGTTTCATTCGTTAACGCTTGCTCTTCTAAGGGAATTCTGACGGCTAATATACACAAATTGAAAACAGAAAAAATAGCTAACGTCCAGTATGCCTGAAACATAAGCGGAACTAACACCAATTCTGCCGCTACTACTGCATAGTTAGGGTGCTTCATAAAACGATAAGGACCTCTTAGCACAACCTTCGCATTAGGCAAAACGATAATTTTTGTATTCCAATACTTTCCTAACGAAGAAATAGCCCATATTCTTGCAAGTTGCACAAGCACAAAAAAGCTAAACAACAAAAAAGAAAAGTGATACATTCCATCGTTTAACACATACACTTCCGTAAAAAGAGCAGCAAAAAAAGCGGCATGCATGCTTACCATCCATTTGTAGTGACTTTGACCAGCTTCGTATGCTCCCTGCTTCTTCATCCAAGCTTCATTTCTTTTGGCAATAACCAATTCACATAGACGCTGTAAGATAATAAATACAAAAAAGCTATAAAAAAACAATCGCTTTACCTCCACTCTAATAGAAGCATTTCAGAACTAAATCCAGGGCCAAGAGCTGTTAATAAACCGTATTCTTTACTCGAAATTTCTTTCTTCATAAAGCGGTCTAGCACATACAAAACGGTTGCCGAAGACATGTTTCCATGGTTTTTAAGTACATCTAGGGAATCAGCAATCATATTTTCGTTTAACGACAGCGTTGATACATATGCTTCAAGCACTTTTTTTCCTCCAGGATGAGCAACAAAATGCTTCAAATCGCGACTGGTCAAATGCTGTGTTTGTAAAAATGACTCAACTTCTCCGCCTAACCACGAATCGATAATCGTGGGAATATCTTTTGAAAAGACAACAAATAGTCCATCATTTTTAATCTCCCACCCCATTACATCTTCTGAATTGGGCATGAGCGTCGATTGTGTATGTAAAATGTAAGGATAGCTTTTTGCAAGGGCAAAAGTGGTGTCAGCTTCGTCACCTGCGACTAAAGCAGCCGCTACTCCATCAGCAAATAAAGATGTACCGATTAAGTTGCTTTTTGAACGATCATTTCGCTGAAAAGTTAAACTGCAAAGCTCAATGGATAAAACAAGGACTTTGGCACGCGGAAAGGCTTTGCAATACTCATAAGCTCTTGAAAGCCCAGACGCTCCTCCAGCACACCCTAATCCCCAAATAGGAATTCTTTTTGTATGGTCTGAGAACGCAAGCTTATTCATAATTCGCGCTTCAATGCTAGGCGTAGCTAAGCCGCTTGTTGAAACATAAAAAATAGCCTCAATTTCTCCACACGGCAAAGGGGTACTTACATAGTTCTTATTTGTTAAGCAGTCTTCAATTGCTTTTGTACCTAATTCAACAGCAGATTCTATAAAAGCATCATTTTTTTCTTCGAATGTATGATCTTCTTGAAACCAAGATAAGTCTTTGGCAAAATTACGTTTCTCAATTTGGCCATTTTGAAAAACGGTTAGCAGACGATTAATATCTTTAAACGATTCGGAAAAAAGTTCTTTTGCAAATAGCAGCGTGTCTTGCTGAGTTAATTCATAAGGGGGAACTCCAAATCCAACTGAGATAATCTTTGGCATACACTTCACCTCTTTGATTGCGTTACATTTAATATTTGTAATAGCTGGGGATTTATTCAATTCTTTTTTAGTGGAATGGAGGCGAAACACAAAAAAAACTTTCCTGTAACTCAGGAAAGTCTACGTTTTGAAGAAGTGTATGTTTGTTGTGCACTTTTATTATAGCGCAAATAATCTGAATGTACAGATACAATTTATGGATTGACGAAAATAAGTGCTTATTTTTTATGAAAAGAAAATGGACATATAGATTTCATCTACATATTCATTGTTGAAATAAGCTTGTTCTTTCATAACGCCTTCTTGTTCAAATCCTACCTTTTTATACAATTCGTATGCCACTTTATTCGAAGCAAACACAGTTAAAGAAAGTTTATGAAGATTATTTTCTTTGCACCAGTTTAGTGTATAATTCATAAATTGTTTTCCTATCCCCATTCCCTGTGCTTTTGAAATAAGCCATGTACGGAAGAGCCCCGTGTGGCGCTTCATTTTAATTTCGCCTCTAAGAACACGTGCAATTCCAAGCACTTCACCTTCGACTTCAGCTACAACGTACATGTGATTGTTCTTTTCTACTGATGCAATAAAATCTTGCTCTTCTTGGACTGTGCGCGGCTCATCTTTTTGAATAAATTCCCCAGCCTCAATAATTTCTCTTACCGCTGTTGTAATATGCTCCGCATCACTTGCCTGTGCGGGGCGAATAGTGACTTCACGTCCGTCTTTTGCTTTAAATTTCACTATGTTTTTCTCTGCTGTAATCATCTATATCAACTCCTATATTTTTCACTATTCAGTACTACTATTTTGGTTCTAGCTTGCGTAATTTATCAGTGGTAAAGTTCCGCTTTTCATTTCATCTAACAAGCAATCATGTGCATTTGTTGTATTACCCACGCTTTAAACAAAGCTAAACCATTTTTGAAATATTTATTCTTGCACAGACATCCTAGAAATGCAATTAATTGCGTTAAAGAACTATTATTCCAAATTTTCTTTACAAAAGTTCATAAAAAAAGGCTGGGACACAACGAAACACATGAAAGCTACGTCCATCTTAACAACAAAAAAATACGAACTAACAACCAATAATTTTGATTATTAGTTGCTAGTTCGTATTTCACTTCGAATAAAATATTTTTGTCCCAGCCTCTACTTTTTATTAAAGTCCCATTGAGATATATTTCACTTCTAAATAATCTTCAATGCCGTAATGACTTCCTTCACGTCCAAGACCACTTTCTTTAAAGCCGCCGAATGGAGCTTGAGCTGCAGATGGGGAGGCGTCATTTACTCCTACAATGCCGTATTCTAACTCTTCAGATACAAACGTTGCTTCTTTAATGTTTTCTGTAAATACGTAAGCGGCTAAACCATAAGGGCTATTGTTTGCTCGTTCTACGGCTTCTTCTACTGTTTTGAATGTTGCTACAGGTGCCAATGGTCCAAACGTTTCTTCAAACATGCAATTCATGTCATCAGTTACATTTGTAATAATTGTCGGTTCCATAAAGAAACCGTTTTTAGTTGTTATAGCTTGTCCGCCAACCACAACTTTAGCTCCTTTACTTTTTGCATCCGCAATTTGTGCTTTTACTTTCTCAACCGCTTTGTCGTTAATTAACGGTCCGACTTGTGTACCTTCTTCTAATCCATTTCCTACTGTTAATTCCGCCGCTTTTGCTGCAAATTTTTCAACAAAAGCATCTGCAATGGATTCTTGTACATATACGCGGTTTGTGCAGATGCACGTTTGACCTGCGTTGACAAACTTAGAAGCAATTACGCCGTTTACAGCAGCGTCTAAATCTGCATTTTCTGTTACGATAAACGGTGCGTGACCGCCTAATTCCAGCGATAATTTTTTCACAGTATCCGCAGCACCGCGCATTAAATGTTTACCAACCGCTGTTGAACCAGTAAATGTTAATTTTCGGATGCGTCCGTCTTTTTGCCATGTGTCGCCAATAGCTGCTGCATCTCCAGTAACAACATTGATCACACCTTTTGGAACTCCCGCTTCTTCTGCGAGCTCTACTAAACGAAATGCTGTAAATGGTGTTTCTTCAGATGGTTTGAGAACAATTGTACATCCTGCTGCAAGAGCTGGGGCCACTTTACGCGTAATCATTGCTGCAGGGAAGTTCCATGGTGTAATAGCTGCTACAACGCCGACAGGCTGTTTTTTAACCGTAATACGTTTATGCGTATGATGAGCTGGAATCGTTTCACCGTATACACGCTTTCCTTCTTCAGCAAACCAAGCAATATAATCATTCCCATACTGCACTTCACCTTTTGCTTCTGCAAATGGTTTGCCTTGTTCCGTTGTCATAATTTCTGCTAGTCCATCTTTATGATTTTCAATTAGCTGATGCCATCTCATTAAAATAGCACTGCGCTCTTGAGCGGTTCTTTTCGACCATGTTTTAAAAGCTACAGCCGCTGCATCAGCGGCAAGTGCTGCTTCCTTTGCGCCTGCCTTTGGAATTTGTCCTATAACTTCTTTTGTTGCTGGATTAATCACATCAATTTTCTCTTCAGTTGTTGTCCATTCACCGTTAATATATAGTTTGTTTGGATACATCATTCATCCTCCTAGTTGTGTGAATTTCTTTGTGCTGTGTTAACTACACTATATACACTAGCATCTTCATTGATTTATGAGAACTTCCCTTCTATACTATGGGTATAACAAAAGGTTATAGGTGATAAATATGAAAACAGAATGGCTTAAGTCTTTTATTGAAACAGCCAAAACAAAAAGCTTAAGCAAAGCAAGCGAACAGCTGCATATGACGCAGCCTGCACTTAGTAAGCAAATGAGAAAACTAGAAGAAGATTTAGGAGTAACATTATTTATTCGCTCCGCTACAGGAGTAGAATTAACCTCAGCAGGTGAAATTCTTTTACAGGAAGGTGAATCCATACTATCAAGCGTTCATGCTCTTCAAAAAAAATTAGTGGCTACGCAAGAAGCTTGTGATTTAACTATCGGAACGTGGCAGAGTATGGCTGCTTTTTACTTACCTTATCAACTGGCTTCTGCTGAAGACCACAATCGCCATATTGATATAAAAACCTCGCATCACTATTATGATTTGTTAGAGCAGTTAGAAAGCAATAAAATTGACGGGGCTTTATTTGATGATCGAGAGATTCAACATACTTACTGGTCAAAACTATTGTTCAAAGAAGACTTTTATTTATTTGTGAATGATCAGCACCCGTTAGCCGAAAAAGAAAGCGTATCATTTGAAGATTTCAAAGAAGAACCCATTGTAGTTCTCCCCCCAGGGTGCGATGTTCGGACACTAGTAGAAAAAGCGTACAATCGTCATAACTTAAAGATTCCCATTGCCAATGAAATTGAATTTGCTCAAAGCATTATGGGATTTATTTCAGCTAATTTAGGTATTTCAATTCTACCTGAAATTTTTATGCGCCATTTACAAAGCTCAAACATTAAAGCTTTACCCATCACAGACTTCAAATTCAAAAGAGAAATTTCATTAGTGGCAAAAAACCCTGACGTGGGAAAAATGCTTTATACGCTGTTTTTCAAAACACGATCTTAATAGGAAAGACAAACAAATTAGATGAATGATCTACTATGGATCACTTGTTGCACCATGACAATGAAAAGATCCGAACGATTAATCGTTCGGATCTTTTCAACTAAAATACTTTTGTTCTAGCCTCTTTTTATTTCGATACTACTTCATTTGTTAACTTTGTTTCTGCAACTTGCGTACGTGGTGATTTCATCATATTAAAGACAATGTTTAAAAAGATTGCTGTAAAACTCCCCATTACAATACCGCTTCCAGTAAGAACTTGAAGACTCTCTGGTAAGTTTTTGAAGAGTTCAGGTACAACCGTCACCCCTAGACCCATGCCAACCGAACATGCAATCACAAGAAGGTTTTCTTGTTTTGCTAAATCAACTTGACTAAGGATTTTAATACCTGAAGAGATTACCATTCCAAACATAGCTACCATTGCTCCTCCAAGTACAGAGCTCGGGATAACTGTCGTCACGGCTGCGATTTTAGGTAGGAAACCCAAAATGATTAAAATTCCACTCGCTGCAAATACAACATTTCTTGTGCGAACACCTGACAACTGTAAAAGGCCTACATTTTGAGAATACGCTGTATAAGGAAATGCGTTAAAAAATCCGCCTAATAAAATCGCCAATCCTTCTGCACGATAGCCTTTAGATAAATCTTTTTCATCCACTTCTTTTTTACAAATATCACTAACGGCAAAATAAACGCCTGTTGACTCGACAATGCCAACAAGTAAAACAAGGAACATTGTCAGAATGGCCATAATATTAAAAGTTGGCATCCCAAAGTACAGCACATGTGGCATATGAACCCACGCTTCTTCTTTTACGCCGGAAAAATCAACTTTCCCCATAAAAGACGCAGCAATTGTTCCAACAACTAATCCTAATAAGACAGAGACCGAGCGCATAAACCCTTTTGTAAATCGATACAGAACAATAATCAATAGTAAAACGCCAAAACCTAAACCTAAATTGCTCAAGCTCCCAAAATCTTTACTTCCTTCTCCTCCGGCTAAATCTTTTATCGCTACGGGAATTAACGTAATTCCAATAATCGTTACAACCGAACCTGTAACTAAAGGAGGGAAAAACTTAACCAATTTACCTAAAAAAGCAGAAAGAAGGACGATGAGTAAACCAGCGACGATAATAGAACCATATATGGAGGAAACGCCGTAAGAACCTCCAATTGAAATCATAGGTCCTACGGCAGTAAACGTACACCCTAATACAACTGGAAGACCAATTCCAAAAAAACGATTTTTCCATACTTGCAGTAGCGTTGCCACACCGCACATAAATAAGTCAATCGCCACTAAATACGTAAGCTGCTGCTGAGTCAAGCCAATGGCTCCTCCAACAATAAGCGGAACAACAATCGCACCTCCGTACATAGCTAAAACATGCTGTAAACCAAGTGAAAAGACTTTTCCTTTATTCATATTAAACCTCCACTGTTGGTTTATCTTCAACAAATGTCACTTTACCATTTGATAAAGACTGAATGCGTGCTAATGATTCTACTTTAACGCCTGATTGACGAATTTGTTTTCCTCCATCTTGGAACGCTTTTTCAATAACAATACCAATGCCGCCTACTTTAGCACCTGCTTTTTGCACGATATCCATCAAGCCGAATGCAGCTTGGCCGTTTGCTAAAAAGTCATCAATAATTAAAATCACGTCATCTTCTTGAATAAATTTATCAGCAACTGAAATTTCATTTTCTTCTTTTTTTGTAAATGAATATACTTTTGATGTAATGAGTCCGTCTTGAAGTGTTAAAGATTTTCTTTTTCTAGCAAACACCATCTCAACGTTTAGCTTCAATGCGGTCATAATCGCTGGAGCAATTCCTGATGATTCAATCGTTAAAATCTTCGTAATTCCTGCATCTTCAAAACGCGAAGCGAATTCTTCTCCAATTTCTTTCATTAATACAGGATCCATTTGGTGGTTTAAAAATGTGTCTACTTTTAAAACCGTGTCCGATAATACGATACCATCTGTTAAAATTTTGTTTTGCAAAGCTTTCATAGTTCGTTCCTCCAACGTTTGTATTAAAAAAGCTCAAAAACATAGCTGCACTCGTATATGAGTAGAGCAATGTCTTTGAGCTTTTACGCACAAAAGTGAAAAACAAACTTCATCGCTCACCCATAGTCAAACTATTTACGGTAGTTTGGTAGATACTTACGAGCCTTATTCTCGTCATTATATGAGTGCGTTATTGAGTTAATTGTATTATATCAGCAAATCTTTTATTTGAAAATATCTAAAAACGATATTTTCGAACATTTACTTGTGATACAAAACATAATATTCGTTTATAGCGCCTTTTATACGTGATAAATTTCTCCATATTTCATTTCTAGATACTGAATTAAATAATCTACATTTAAGCCTTCTCCCGTTACATCGTTTAAAATTTCAAGAGGCTTTTTCATTTTTCCGTACTGATGAATATGTTCTGTTAGCCAATTTGTGATCGGCGAAATTTCTCCTTTTTCGAGGAGTTCATCATAATTGGGCAAGTCTTTTAACATGGTATGCTTAAACTGCGCTGCGTACATATAGCCAAGAGCGTAGGAAGGGAAGTACCCAAAGCTTCCTCCGGCCCAGTGTACATCCTGAAGCACGCCTTCTCCATCGTGACTTGGACGAACTCCTAAATATTCTTCGTATTTCTCATTCCAAATTTCCGGTAAATCTGCAACTTTATATTCTCCGTTTATTAATCCTTTTTCAATCTCATAGCGAATCATAATATGAAGAGGATACGTTAACTCATCTGCTTCAATACGAATAAGCGACGGTTTCGCCTCATTTACTCCTCGGTAAAAATCTTCTAAATCTACATCGTCAAATTGTCTCGGCGCATGCTTTTTTAGTACGTCGTAATGATGCTGCCAAAATGCTTTATTTTTCCCGACAAACTGCTCAAAAAACAGCGACTGTGATTCATGAATTCCCATTGAAGTACCTTCACATAGAACCGTACCGACAAGATCCTTTGAAATATTCTGCTCATATAAAGCATGGCCGCATTCGTGAATCGTTCCAAAAATAGCCGTTCGGAAATCGTTTTCAGCATACTTAGTCGTGATGCGCACATCTCCCGGGTTTAAGCCAGTAGCAAAAGGATGGACTGTTTCATCAAGTCGCCCCGCTTCAAAATCGTAGCCAAGCGTTTTTAACACGTCTAGGCTAAATTGCTTTTGCGCTTCTTTTGGGAAAGTACGGAATAAAAATTCCGTATTTGGCTTTGTATTCGACCCGGCGATTCGCTGAACAAGAGGCACAATATGCTCCCGTAGCTTTCCAAATACCTCGTCTAAGATTTCAACCGTCATCCCCGGTTCAAAAAGGTCTAATAAACGGTTATATTTGTTTCCTTCATACCCCCAATACTCCACAAACTTCTGATTGAAAGCTACAATTTTTTCGAGGTACGGTTGAAATAAAGCAAAATCTGCTTTTTCTTTTGCGTCTTCCCAAACCGACTCAGCTTTTGAAGTTAATGTAACGTATTCTTTATATTCATGCGGAGGAATCTTTTTATTTAAGTCATATTCTTTTTTACATTCTTCCACTGCTTTTTTCGTAATATCGTTTATGTAAGGCTGTGACTCAGGGGTCGTTAATTTCTCAATAAAACCTGCCATTTCATCAGAAACAGAAAGATTGAACGCTTCTGATGACATCATGCCAATAACTTCAGAACGCTGATCCGCCCCTTTTTTTGGAGCACCCGTCCTCAAATCCCAGTACATCACTCCGATTGCCTCGTGATAACTTTTGATTTTATTCATGTATTCATAAAACTGTTTCTCAATTTTCTGTATGTCTTCTCTCATTGTTTTTCCTCCTTACTTTCCTTATTTCACCATAAATTATTTTATCATAATAGTAACGGTGTGTATATAACTGAATATTCAATCTATTATGCATATAAAAAAGCGCGGCTACAACCGCGCTTTTTTATACGTTTTCTATTTTTGTTGGGACATTTTGTTCAATGATTGAACGCACTTTTGAATCTGTGCTTTTTGGCATAAAGATCGTGATTAGACCCTTATCGTTATGAGAGCGAATCAGTCTTCCAACTCCTTGCTTTAAGCGAAGAAGCATATACGGCATATCTGCATCCCAAAATGGATCGACTACTTGGTTGCGCTTTGCTTCAAAGACCGGATCATTTGGCGGATATGGCAGAGACCAAATAATTACATTAGATAGCGAAGGTCCAGGAATATCCAATCCTTCCCACAAATGAACAGCGCATAAAATCGTTTCTTCTTCCCTTTGGAACTGAGATACTAATTTACTGATTTCTTGATCGCCTTCAAATAAAAATGTGTACTGATTTAACTCTTTGGAAACTTCTTTGAACATCTCTAGTTCTTCTTTGCTATTAAACAATAAAAGTGCTCGTCCGTTCGTTTTTTCGAGCTGAGCAACAGCAAAGGCGAATTTTTCAGCAAACGCTTCTTCTTGATCATCCGAAACATTTTTTACCGCAATTTTCATTTGCTCATCATAATCAAATGGCGATTCAACAGAAAAAGAAAGCGGCTTTGCAATTCCTAAGCTATATGCTAAATAATCGAACGATTGGTTATCTGAAAGAGTCGCAGAAGTGAAAATATATGGTATTTTCTTCGCAAATACTCGTTCTTTTAAGACGTCTTTTACTGCTTGCGGCATAATAACCAACGTCAGTTGCCAGTTATTTTCTTCTACCCAGTAGATGGCATTTTCGTTGTCCATAAATAAGCGCAGCGAATAATCAATTTGATCTAGGTACTCATCTACAATTCGCAGCGTATATTCGTCTACTGTATAGGTCTCACTCTCAAACACAAGCTCGTTTCCGATATGCTCAAGCAGCGATAAAAGTTCTTTTCCTACACTTTGTAATCCGTTTGTGCGGGCTACTTCTTTACGGCTAGAACCAACGATTTCTGTGCTTGCTTCACTTAAACGGTCAAAGAACATTGCATATACATCGATAGCGTGCTCGATCTTCACAGCAAATTCTTCTCGCACGTCATTTTCTAATAGACGCGTTAACAAGTTTTCTAACGTATCTTCTTGAATGCGATATGTTAAAGCCTTTTGTGCAGCAAATTCCAGCAGGTGACCTTCATCAAATACAACACAGCTGCTTTCAGGAAGAAGGGGAAGCTGTCCTTCACGCTTGCGGGCTTCATATGTCCAAATGTGCTCCATGTAAAAATCGTGAGAGCAAATAATTAAGTCATGTGCTTTTCTATAGTGCTCACGTGAAAGCGTTAAGCCGCATCTATGACGCTGCTCACAGGAAGAGCAGTCTTGAAACGTATCCCAGTTAATTTGATTCCATTCCTCATCCGTTAAATGAGGATATTCTTTACGGTCTCCGTAGTGATAGAACGACTGCATACCGCTATGATCATGAACAAAATCAGGAAGCGTATCGTAAATTTCTTCAATGTTTTCATTATCTGTTCGTGCTGTCACAGCATCTAATTTCTTTAAACACAGATACTGATCTTGAGATTTTGCTAGGCGAACATCCATGTTAATATCTAAAATACCAGAGAGCTTTGCAATGTCTCCTTCGGCTTTTACTAACTGTTCAATTAATGTTTCATCCGCACAGGCAATAATAGCTGGCTTGCCAATATACCTTGCATAACAAATAGCGTACAGCAAATACACAATGGTTTTCCCTGTTCCTACACCTGCTTCTGCAAATATTACATTTTTTTCTTTAAAAGCTCGTTCGATTTGAAAAGCCATAAAAATTTGTTCATCCCGAAGTTCTAACCCTGCGTCTGGAAGATGATCATAAAAAACATCACCTATCCATTCATTTAATTTGTCAAAAAAGTTTTCATCCCGCTCAATTGTAAAAGGCAACCGCTCTCTCATCATCGATACTGACTCCTTTATTTATGTAAATATCTATCAATAAAAATTAGCTTCACTTCTTTTTATCTAGTAAATTTCTCATGTAAGCAAAACTTAATTATTGACTACTTTATCTAAAATGTCAATAAAAAGAGCTGAACATAAAAAAGTTCTGCCTGTAAGGACAGAACCTTTTTGTATAAAAGCTGAGTGTATAGAACGCAAACGGAATAAGTGCTATTAAAAAATTAATTACAGCGGAATTTTGAGTCCGTGGACTGAGACAATAAAAAGGCCGCTTCATACTCGGCTTTTGCTTGTTCCAGCTGAGTAAGCGTCTCTCCGCTCACTTCTATTCCCTGCTGCATTAAATGATAGCTGTTTTCCAACGCTTGACGAATCATAGTGAACTGCGTGTTTCTATCCATTTATAAACATCCTCTCTCTGTAATGCTTACTATAAAAGTGAATACTATCATTCTATACACCAGCTGTTTATTTTATTCTCAAAACCAGCATCTCTGGCTTAATAAATGGATTCTTTCATTTAAAAAAATAATCTAACTTATTAAAATATTTTAATTCTCACTTGACGTATAGGAATAATATATTTTAAAATTACTTACATATTCAATCACTCAAAACTACATAATACAGGCTTACCGGTCAACCGATAGCCTCTAATTGCCAGATACACGTACAATCCGTCTGTGCAATTAGAGGCTTTTATTTTTTAAAAAGCCTGCTGAAAGGAGAAAAAATGGCAGAACTGCAGTTACAGCATGTGTATAAAAAATACGGAAAAGATAGTCTTGCAGTTGATAATTTCAATCTTCATATTCAAGACAAAGAATTTATTGTATTTGTAGGACCTTCAGGGTGCGGCAAATCCACTACCCTTCGAATGATCGCCGGCCTTGAATCGATAACAGAAGGAGAATTGCTTATTAATGGAGATCGTGCAAACGATTTGCCTTCTAAGGACCGAGATATTGCAATGGTGTTTCAAAACTACGCGCTTTACCCTCATTTAACAGTTTACGACAACATGGCATTTGGCTTGCAGCTCCGCAAAGTCCCAAAACAAGAAATTGATGAGCGCGTTCGTGAAGCGGCTCGTATTTTGGACTTAGAACCCTATTTAAAACGCAAGCCAAAAGCGTTATCAGGAGGGCAGCGTCAGCGGGTGGCTTTAGGAAGAGCCATTGTACGGAATGCCCAAATTTTTTTAATGGATGAGCCTTTATCTAATCTTGATGCGAAGCTTCGCGTACAAATGCGTGCTGAAATCAGTAAGCTTCATCAGAGGCTGCAGACGACCATTATTTATGTAACCCACGATCAAACAGAAGCGATGACGATGGCAAGCAGAATCGTAGTTATGAAAGACGGAAAAATTCAGCAAATAGGTTCACCTATGCAAGTGTATAATGCTCCAGAGAATACGTTTGTAGCCAGTTTTATAGGATCACCGGGAATGAACTTTTTCACAGGAAAAGTAGTGAACAGCAAACTGCACATCAGTGAACATGAGTTTCAACTGACAGAAAATCAAATGCATTCGTTACATGAAAAAGGCTACAACAATCAGTTTATTACTGTAGGAATTCGACCTGAGCATGTTACGCGCGCCTCTTCTGATGCTCCTCATATTTCATTACTGGTAGATGTGTCTGAGTTATTAGGAGCAGAGTACATACTATACAGTAGTTTAGGAGACCAGCTCTTTGTGGCTAAAATCCCTGGGGATGAACATATTCAAGTTCATCAGTACTTTCCATTTCATTTTCAAATGAATCATGCTCATTTCTTTGACCAAGCATCTACCAACCGTATCAAAATTGACCAATAACTATCTAAAAAGAATTCTATAAGTGGGGGAACTAAAATGAAAAAATTATTAATTCTGTTAGCAATGCTCACCGTGATCATCGCGGGCTGCGGCAAAAACAGTTCAACAAGCGGTGACAGCAGCGACTCTTCTAAAAAAGTAACCATTAACTTTACGCATTGGCGAGGAGAAGATTCGAAAGCTTTTGATTCTATCATTGAGCAATTTGAAAAGAAAAATCCAAATATTCATGTAGAAATGACCGTCTTTCCTTCTGATTCATATCAATCACAAATTCAAGGATCTCTACTATCTGGAGAAGGTATCGATGTATTTGCTAGTTTTCCAGGAAGTCAATTTGAAACGATTCGCAAAGCAAATGGTTTTGCAAAGCTGGACGACCAAAACTTACTCAGCAAATTTGACGAAAAGCTAATCCAAGCGGGTAAATCGGATAATACGCAATATGCTCTTCCTTATCAGCTAGTCTATAACATCCCTGTCTATAACAAAGGCATTTTTGAAAAACTAAATTTAGATATTCCTAAAGATTGGAGTAGCTTTTTAAAAACATCTGAAACATTAAAGAAAAATGGATACACGCCGATTTTATTTTCAGGAGACGTAAGTCCTTCTCAATTTATTAATCCAATGATTATGAATAACGAACCTACAAACAACGCCCTTCACGAGGTAGAAACGGGCAAGCGCAAGCTAACTGATGAATGGTTTATCAAAACCCTATCTCAAATTAAAGAATTAAATGACAAAGGTTACTTCCAAAAAGATGCTCTTGGTACGAAAAAAGAAAGTGCTGCAGCACTTTTTGCTCAGGAAAAAGGCGCAATGCTTGCTCAAGGTTCTTATATGATGGCTACAGTCAAACAGCAAAATCCGAAGATTGATCAAGGTTTGCTTGCACCGATTACAGTGGATCAAGATAAAGCAAAATACGAAGGTGTTCATACCACGACATTCTTATTAGGTGTTGCTGAAAAATCAAAACACAAAGAAGCTGCTAAGAAATTTTTAACTTTCCTTGCAGATCCAAAGATTTCTTCTGAGTATGCGAATGCTACTGGCCAGTTATTAACGGTCAAAGACGTGAAATATGATTCACCTGAACTCAAAGAAAGCGCAAAATGGAAAGACAAAAAAACGGTCTTCCAACCTCGATTCACAATTTTAAATGAGCGCGTATCAAAAGCTGTTGAAACATCTGTACAGGACGTACTATCCGGTATGTCAGCGAAAAAAGCTGCTGAAAAAGCACAAGGAGAGGTAGAACGTGTCGCTAAAAACTAATACGTCTATTCAAGAAGAAGAAAAGAGAACCCCTTCGTTCTCTTTTCCTCTCTTTTCATTTAAAAGTATCTCTAAAAGCAGACATCTATGGTTGTTTTTACTTCCCGGTTTTGTCATATATACTGTTTTCTTTGCATTGCCAACGCTTTCTGCTTTATTTTTAAGCACAACTGATTGGAATGGATTATCTTCTCAGTTCTCATTTGTAGGGTTTCAAAACTTCAAAGAAATTTTAACAAACGATGCTATTTTTACACAGTCTCTTACAAACAACTTAAAGTTCACAATTGGCGTGCTGATCTTTCAAACGTTATTGAGCTTAGGCTTTGCACTCTTACTTTATAAAAATTCTGCATGGAATACATTTTATCGCTCACTCTTTTTTGTACCGACGATTATTTCGTCCGTGTCGATTGCTTTCACGTGGAACTTTATGTATGACCCCAACATTGGAGGAGTTAACCTATTTTTAAGTAAAATAGGCCTTGAGCATTGGACCCAGTCTTGGATTGGAAATGGGCATATCGCAATTTACAGCTTGGCTTTTGTACAATTTTGGGCACATACTGGTCAAATGCTTATTATTTTTGTAGCTGGAATTCAAGCTATTCCCAGTGAGTTATATGAAGCTGCTAGTATTGATGGAGCAACAAGATGGCAAAAATTCAAGCGCATTACGTGGCCTCTTTTAGCTCCAGCTACGACAATGGTTGTAGCTTATACGACCATACAAAGTTTTAAAGCATTTGATTTAATCATTGCAATGACAAATGGAGGTCCCTCCAATTCAACTGAAATTCTTTCGACGCTTCTTTATCACGAAGCTTTTATTAATTTTCGTTTCGGCTATGCCTCTGCCATTTCAGTTGTATTTATGATTGTGATTGCTCTTTTAACGTTTCTTCAATTTCGCGTACTTCGCTTGACCAAAATGTAAAAGGAGATTCTTTTATGAAACAAAACCCATTCAGACAACTGATTTTAGGGATATACGGTTTAATCATTCTGTTGCCCTTAAGCTTGGTTTTATTAACAACCTTTAAAACAACGCCTGAACTTTACAGCAACCCAATCGGATTACCAGCAGGCTGGAATATTGAAAATTATAAACAGCTGCTCGTCAATGAACCCATCTTTGGCTATATTAAAAACAGCGTGATTGTTACCGTCTTTAGCACGTTTTTTATTCTATGGTTTTCAAGCATGATTGCTTATGCTATTATTCAGCTACCTCAAAAGCTTGGATGGATTGTATACGGCTTTTTTGTTTGCGGAATGATTGTCCCTACTCAAGTCAATATGATTCCTGTCTTTTTGCTGATGAATAAGCTTGGGCTCGTCAATACGCTAACAGGCGTCATTATCGTCTCCATAAGCTTTTTGCTTCCCATCGGTGTGTTTATTATCACGGGGTTTATGAAAACTTTGCCAAGGGAACTATTCGAAGCTGCTCGCATGGACGGAGCGTCAGAATGGAAAATATATTCAAAAATCGCTCTTCGACTCTCAATACCATCAATGGCTACAGTGGGAATTTTTTCGTTTGTGATTGTGTGGAATGATCTGTTATTCCCTTTGCTATTGTTAAAATCTAAAGAAGTAAAAACGCTGCCTATTGCACTACTGGACTTTCAAGGGGAATTTCTGACTAATTACCCTATGCTGTTTTCAGCAGTCGTTCTTTCTTCTATCCCACTATTGATTGCGTACGTGTTTTTGCAAAAGCATTTCATTTCAGGAATGACATCTGGGGCATTAAAATAGCAGGCAAGAAAATCACGCTTCCCTGCCTGCCCCTTTATTCTATAGGATTATTTTTTAAAGCACGCTGAGGTTTCGGTTTCTCTACTACTAGATGTTGGTAAACGTACATTAAAGCAGCTTTCAACAGAAAGATACCTAGCAAATGGTACTCTTTAAATGTGCCTACGCTAAAAAGCTTTGCACGGCTCATAGCTCGTTGAAAAGGATAAACAAAAAATGTATCTACGATTGCATTTAATAACATATACCTTCCAAAATGGCCGTATGTGAACTTTTTAATCCATAAAGAACCTGCTAAAAATGGACCTAAAAGTAAAGCAGCTTCACCTGTTAGATATGGATGAGGAGGATTAGGGAATATCCACCACTTCTTTTTTTCAGCAATATAGCTTTCAACCATAATTAAAAAGGAAATAAACATAGTAGATGATAAATAGCGCTTAATATGCTGTCGTCCTATAAAAGGGATGGTTAACCATGAAAGAAGCATCATCCCCCCAAAAATCCGTGCTGATCGGTTTTTTCTCATTTTATCACCTCTTAGGTTTTAGTATGAGATTTCCCTTTCGTAAATATGTTAGAAATAAGCTAATCATTTCTCGTTTTAAGCCTGCTATTGAAAAGAAATGAATACATATATTGCCCTGCTACTCGCCCATACTATAAAAAACATAATGGGGTGAGTATATGCATGATTATTATGACGGACTATATAAATACCTGCTTAATGCTACATTTTGGTTTATTTTATTAATTGTCGTGCTCGGTATAGGCATGTTTGGAATGCTAGCTTATCGAGGTTTGAAAAAAAAATAACGTACAAAAGCCAAGCTGGTTTTTACACCGCTTGGCTTTTGTATTTATTGATCGTTGCGTGGAGGACGAGGTCCCCAGTATTGATAGTAGTCTGTTTTAATAAACCCGTTAAACAATTTGCGTTTTTTCGTTGCTTTTTTACCGTAGTATTGTTCAAATTGTTCATGAGATGTAAGCATATAAATCGACCACGTATCAAGTTTAGAAAACGCTTCGCCCATTTCAGCGTACATTTTTTCAACAGAAGGACGATCGCTTAAACGTTCGCCGTACGGAGGGTTACCAATAATGATTCCATATTCTTTCGGCGTCGTAAAATCGCGCACTTGCATTTGCTTAAATTGAATTAAATCTCCAAGTCCAGCTTCAAATGCATTTTGCTCCGCTACTTTTACCATACGATGATCAATATCATGACCAGCAATATCTAGCACTTGGTCGTAGTTCGCTAAGTCTTCTGCTTCTTCGCGCGCTTTGTCCCAAATGCTTGCTGACATCCATGGCCATTCTTCTGATAAGAAGTCACGGTTAAATCCTGGTGCAATATTTTGACCGATAAGCGCTGCTTCGATAGCAATTGTACCAGAGCCGCAAAAAACATCGACAAACGGACGATTCGCATTCCACGGCGTTAGCATAATTAGAGCCGCTGCCAGCGTTTCTTTTAAAGGAGCTTCTCCTTGTCCAACGCGGTAACCGCGCTTATGAAGTCCTGCACCGCTTGCGTCAATTGTTAATGTAGCAACATCTTTTAATAGCGCTACTTCAATTTTAAACGTTGACCCTGTTTCTTCGAGCCAGCCTGTTGTTTTGTTATAATGTTTTTTCATGCTGTCAACAATTGCTTTTTTCACAATGCTTTGACAATCTGATACGCTGAACAATTTAGATTTAACTGATTTTCCCGATACAGGAAACTGTGCATCTACGGGCAAATAATCTCCCCAATTTAATGCTTTTGTTTGTTCAAAAAGCTCATCAAACGTACGAGCTTTGAACTGTCCAACCTGCACTTTAATTCGATCTGCTGTACGAAGCCATAAATTGCAGCGAGCAATTGCGAGCTCGTCTCCTTCAAAGATAACCTTGCCATTATCTACTTCACAGTCATATCCTAAAGCACGCACTTCTTTAGCGACCAGTGCTTCAATTCCCATTGCTGCTGTTGCAATAATTTTATATTTCGCCATTTTTCAACCTCATTTTGTTTCTAATTATCTACACTAAGTGTAAAAGTACCATATACATGCGCCGTAGTCAAAGCTTTCTCCGTCTTTTTATTAAAATGCAAAAACTGCTCGCTCTTGATAGAGCCAGCAGTTTCTTCACCTATGTCGCATATAAATGTGTTTTTAAAAGCTTTCCACTTTAAAATTGCGCAATCGGTTGCTCAACTTGTTTATGAAAGTAAGTATACACGTGTTTCATATGGGTGCAGCGTACATTTTTCAAGCGTTTCGTTTTTATCCAACGGATAATTATGAATCAGCACTTCTCTGTTTACAAATGAGCTCTCTGAAGGAAACTCGAACGTTTGATTTTTCGGTGACATATTACAAATAACAACAGCGGTTTTACCTTCTAATGTTCGCGTATACGCATAAATAGCGGAATCTTCTTCTGCCAATAGCTTATAAGTTCCATACACCAGCACATCATGCTGTTTTCTAATTTTAATGAGCTGTTTGTAAAAATTCAGCACCGAATTTTTATCACTTTTCTGCTCTTCTACGTTAATATCTACGTAATTTGGATTCACCTTCATCCAAGGGGTACCAGTAGAAAATCCTGCATTTCTTTCTGTATTCCACTGCATTGGCGTTCTTGAATTATCGCGGCCTGTTTCCCAAATCACTTTCATAATCTCGTCATGTGTATCGCCTTTTTCACGCTGAATACGGTAGTAGTTAATCATACCAACATCATCATAATCGTCAATAGAATCAAACTTAACATTGGTCATTCCAAGTTCTTGTCCTTGATAAATAAACGGTGTTCCTTTCATTAAAAAGTATAGTGCAGCTAAGCACTTTGCACTTTCCACTCGGTAAGCTACGCTGCCGAATTTATTTACAGAACGAATTTGGTCATGATTTTCTAAATATAAAGCATTCCAGCCGTTGATTTTTTCTAAACCATTTTGCCAATTAGTTAAAATCGTTTTTAACTCGATTAAATCAAGCGGTTTTTCTTCTCCTTTATCCCACAGTCCCATATGCTCGAACTGAAAAATCATATTGAAGTTTCCGCCATCTTCAGCTACCCACTCATCTGCGCTGTCCGATGTTACACCATTTGCCTCTCCAACCGTCATAATATCATATTTGGCAAACGTATTTTCTTTTAGCTCTTTTAAATGTTCTTGAATTCCCGGTCGATTCATATGCCCTTCAAACGATGGCACATAATCTAGCTTTTCAGGGTTCGGTAGATCTGGGAAGCCGGCCACTTTCTTAATATGCGAAATAGCATCTACACGAAAGCCGTCAATTCCTTTATCTAACCACCAGTTAACCATTTCATAAAGCTCATGACGTACTTTTTCGTTTTCCCAGTTTAAATCAGGCTGTTTTTTAGAAAATACGTGCATGTAATATTCTTTTGTCTTTTCGTCGAACTCCCAAGCTGATCCGCTAAAAATAGATTCCCAATTGTTTGGCTCTTTTCCATCTTTACCTTCGTGCCAAATATAATAATCACGATATGGATTCTCTTTAGAAGACCTGGATTCTAAAAACCAAGGGTGTTCATCTGAAGTATGATTAATAACTAAATCCATAATCAGCTTCATTCCGCGATGGTGAACTTCATCTAGCAGCTCATCAAAGTCTTCCATTGTTCCGAAATCTTTCATAATATCTTTATAATCACTGATATCGTAGCCATTATCGTCGTTAGGAGACTGATAAATCGGGCAAATCCAAATGACATCAATTCCAAGATCAGATAAATAGTCTAATTTTGAAATAACCCCTTGAATGTCACCAATTCCGTCGCCGTTTGAATCCATAAAGCTTCGCGGGTAGATTTGATACGCAACAGCTTCTTTCCACCATTTCTTTTCCATGTGCTCAACCCCTCAAAATAGTGCTTTTACGTAAGCGTTCGCCTTTACGCATATCGCTATTTTATAATGAATACATGCAAAAAAATAGGTTTTTCACAAAAAAAATCGTTATTCTCTTTTGAATAACGATTCTCACTGCACTAATTTGTGTTTAAAGGCATAGATGACTGCTTGAGTCCGGTCCTGTACATCCAGCTTACTTAATAAATTGCTCACATGTGTTTTTACCGTCTTTAGCGCAATAAATAATTCGTCTGCAATCTCTTGATTTGTTTTGCCTTGCGTCATTAGCAATAAAATTTCCATTTCACGAGCTGTCAGTTCTTCATGAGGTAAAGACGGTTTTCTCATTTTAGACATCATTTTACCGGTTACTTCGGGCTCTAATACAGATTGCCCCTCATATGTACGGCGAATAGCAGCTGCAATTTCTCCTGCTTTAGACGTTTTTAATAAATAGCTTGTTGCCCCTGCCTCTAGAGCGGGATATACTTTTTCATCATCTAGAAAGCTAGTGACAATGATCACTTTCGCTTCTGGCCACTGCTTAATCAGTTGTTTCGTTGCTTCAATCCCGTCCATTTCTTCCATGACTAAATCCATTAAAATAATATCCGGGCGCAGCTGAAGCCCTAATTCAACGGCCTGTTGGCCATTTGCTGCTTCAGCTATCACATGAATGTCTGCTTGAGCCGACAAATACGCTCCTACGCCAATACGAACCATTTCATGATCATCTACTAACAGTACATTAATCATTTTGCTTCTCCTCTCTTTCTACTAACGGTACTTTCACTTCTAGCTTTGTTCCTTTGTCGGGCAAGCTAATAATTTTTAATAGGCCTCCAATTTCAACTGCGCGTTCGTACATATTTTGCAGGCCGTACGATCCGACTTTTTCCTTTTCTACATCAAAACCAACTCCGTTATCAACAATACGTAAAATAATGGAAAAATCACGTTTAATCAGCAGCACATCTAAAGCTGTTGCATTGGCATGACGCAGCGTATTTGATACGGATTCTTGCAAAATTCTAAACAAGTGGTCTTCAATGCCTTTATCGAGTTCAAATCCTTCTATTTTCCAATTTAATTCAAGCGGTACTTTTTGAGCAAGCTCATTCATCAGTTCTTTCATTCCAGCCTGTAGCGATTTTCCTTTTAATGCTGCAGGACGAAGATGAAGAAGCAAAGCCCTCATTTCAAGCTGTGATTGATTAATCATTTTTTCAACCATCTTTAATTGCTTAGCTTCAGAGTCTTGTAGCGTAAGATTGGATTCCGTAATAGCAGACATAAGCATCGAAGCGGCAAATAGCTGCTGACTAACGGAGTCATGCAGTTCTCTAGCAAGCCGATTTCGTTCCTGAGAAACAATTTCTTGCACTTGCTTTTGCTGATTTTCCACTTTTTCCGTTGCCATCTTTTGAGATTGCTGTGCTTGAAGAATCATTTTATGATCTACTTTATTTAAACGGCTTATAATTCGAGACGTTTCTTGAATAAGCGGTTCATTTGCCGACATATGCCGGTGGCCATTTTCTATTTCATATAATCGGTTTTCAACATATGTCCACTGCTGTCTCCACATAAACCCCATGATTCCTCCAATCACGCTTCCAATCGTAAGGCTTAAACTGAAGGAAAACAGCACAAAAGGCATGCCAAATACGCTTGTTTTCCATAAGTCGCTAAGTTGAAAAACAGGATATGCAAAAAACACGGTAAGGAGCACGGATACAAATACAAAAAAACTTAAGAAAATCCCCCATAATAACTGCCGTTGAAGAATACTCATATCCTTTGCACCTCTAAATCTCCAATCACAACAGTTGTAACAATCTTCACCCTATGAGCAGATTGATCAAATTCCTCTGTTTTGATAGACAAATTTTCATTGAACGAAAAGCCGCGCTGATGTCCAAAAACCGTTACGTTTCCTGCTAGTTTAGAATGATTCACAGATACTTCCGTTTCGTAAGGAATGAGCACTTTAATATTTCCAAACGCTTGACGAATAAAAATAACCGCATCGCCTTTTGGCAGAACGGTATTGCTTAAATCAACCACAATGTCTCCCCATACGCTTTGAATATTAATATCATCCCATTCGTATACAGAGTCTTCGGTTCTTTGACTACCAAGAAGTTTATTCGTCAAAACCGGCCGGACCTGCACCAAACTTTGGTTTGGCTGCTGGGTAAATTCGTCAGTCGGTCTGAATTCAACGGGATGCTTTCTTGATTGAATAAATCTAAGTAAAAAATACAGAAAAAGAGCAATAACTAAAAACTTAAAGGCAACCGTATTAAATATATTCAACACAAGCCCAATAACGCCAATCCAAAATAAAATGCGCCCTAGTTTTCTTCTCATTTTTTTTCGCCCAATATACATGAACGCACCGGCAATTAATACAGAAAAGATCAAGCCGCTGTGAAAAAACATAATTTCAATAAACAGGACAAATAAACTGCAAATAAAAATGAACATAAGAGATTCTGTTTTGTTTACGCTTTGCACAGCTCTCTCTCCTTTCTCCTCGTAGATGACATAGCGTTCTTTGGATGCTGCAGGTATCTATTCTCTCACCTTAAAAAGACGCAGAAACCTACGCCTTTTTTAGAATACCATGTTTTATGCAGAAACACTGTTTTTTTACGATGATTTTACTCTTTTTTCTAATTCAGCAATCTTGCTGTCTACCGTTTGTCTATAGTAATTTGTATTAATTTGATTTTCAAGCTGGTCAATATAGGTTTCCATTTCGTCAAACTGGCTGTAGGACGTATAAGATGCTTCTGTTTTCATTACTGAATTCATACGATGATGCGCACGAGCAATATTTTCGCGCCCCATTAGTTCCATACGGCGAATATGCATATCTTTTACCTTATGCTTCATTTCTTCATACTTTTGTTCAAGCTCTTCTAACTGCTTGGATGCATCTTCATAAGATTCTTTTACACGCTTTGCTCTCTCTTCGTAGTGAGCATGTTCTTTTAAAATAAATTCATGTAATTCCGCTTCTTCAGCTGCTTGTGCTACTTGTGCTTGCTCATGACGTTTTTTCATCATGTCAAGGGCCAGATGGTATTCGCGATTAAACTGTTCTTTTAACGTGTGCTGTCGCTCAACAAGCTGCCTTACCTTTTCGGTCTCCTGCTCGCATTGACGCAAATAGTGGTTTAGTGCAGCAATTGGATTTTTTTGTTCTTTGTGATCAAGCAATTGATGAAGGTCTGCAGAAATCGTTTCTTTCATTCGAGTAAATAAGTTTCTCATTTTGTTCATCTCCTTAGATAATAAAGTAAACTTTTATTATTTTTGATTTAAGTCAGCCCACTGACGTTCAAAATGCTTAAACGGATCTTCTTTTTCCGTTTTTATAGGGCTGCTGCTGTTCCACTTTTTATATACAATGTAAAGTACTACTGCTGCGATGATACCAGCAAGGGCCGGGAGGTTTGAAACAGTTGTTAAGAGTACAACAACACCAATAAACCCCCAGAGCCATTTTTTAAAGGGGGCCTCTGCTTTAACAAACCCTTTAAATGCTACGTACAAAATAACCAAGCCAAGTGCAAGTCCTACCATCGGACCAGCATTTGCAAGAAGAACGATAGCAGCTACCGCTCCAATCAAAAACAAACCAACTTTTTTCATTTTGTCTCCTCCTTTCGCTTATCTATATACTTAGTTTAAGGATTATGACGTTTTTTCAAAACGAGCTAGAGCTTTATTTTCTCCTAAGACCTGAGGCTGACAACAAGCTCAGTCTGATTGTACAAAAAAATGACAGCTTATGATAAGCTGTCATTTTGACATAAAAAAAGCTCTTCCGTTATACGAAGAGCTGGGTTGGATTAAAATATAGTGTATAACAACAAGTGTCGATTGCTTTTCAATAACGTTCTGTAAGCCATGTTTTGTACCATTGTACTGCAAGCGGCTAGCTACCTCGTACTCCGGTGGCAATTATCTATCTACAAAATGTAACCATTTTGTCCTTCCTTCCGTTCAGTTCCTTCCAGAAAGTTCCCCTACCATTATTTGGGTTTCTCGCTCGAGGGGTTTACCTCGTTCCACTCTTACCATTTCTGATAAGACTTCGTCACTGTGGCACTTTCAGAGTAGTCAAGCCATATCTTAAAAAGACTTAGGCTTTTTCCCCGCCGTTAGCTTTTAACAGCTACCCTAGCTTATGACTTCGCTAGGCACGAACACTACAGACATCGCAGTCTGTGCGAGCATGGACTTTCCTCTACATCCTCATATGTGATGCAGCAATTACCCGAACGTTATTGATAACGACTTTCCTTAGTATAATAAAAATAGGAGTTGAATGCAACTCCTATTTTTAGGTTATTCGTATAATTTACTTCCAAACACATGTTTTTCTAAGTTAGACAAACGTTTTAAAATATCAAAGTTTGTCGTACCCGCTTGCTGCTGCTGTTGAGCCGGCGGCGGGGTAAACGAAGGTTGTTGCGGCTTTTTAGATAATTCTTCTACTTGCTTTTTTAAGCGTAAATTTTCAGTTTGTAATGCTTCAATTTCTTCATGAAATGCTTCATAATCTTTAATAACAGAATCTAGATACTTATCTACTTCTTCTTGATTATAGCCTCTCATGCCTGTTTTAAATTCTTTTTCTAAAATTTCTTTGGCCGTTAAACGGATTTTATCAGCTAACATCTCTATCACCTCGAATACGATAAACCTTATCTTTATTATAATTCATTTTTTCAAAAATAGCTTCAAATGTCAATTTATCTTTTAAAATGTTTCGCCAAGTGGCGTTAAAAAGATGAAAATTTTTCTTCATCCACGATATCCTGTAAGTCGTGAGACGTCACCATTATAATAGGGTATTCTTCTCGTTCAGCACGTTTTTTAGCCGTTTCTAACATATATTTAGGACTTCCTTCGTGCTCTTCGTCGTAAACTAAACAAATACCTTCACTTTTTTCTACTAAAAATTGATTTTTTAACCGAAACTGTGCTGGACTTTCATATTTCTTTTTTGTAATGCTATCTACATAATCTGCTTGACTTAAGACGAATTCATACAATTCTTTATTGACTTCATTCCATTTTTCTTCTTGCTCCAAAAACGGTGTTAAAACAGCTAACTGAAGCTCGGGATAATCGAGCTGGAGATCAAATACCACTTCTGCTGCCCAAATCTCTACTCCTAGCTGGCCACTAATCAATACCCATTCTAATCCATCTTCTACTAATTCCTGTAATTTTTTATAGAGCGCTTTTTTTATGTATGTAATGCCTTGATGTTTTTCATTAAAAATCCCAAGTTCGAATGGCTTATAACCAGTAACCGTTAGCACCTTCATTATATAACTCCTTTGTAACAAAATAGAATAGGAACTGATGTAATCAGCTCCTATTAACGTACAGTACATTATCTAAAATACCCTGAATTAGGTCCTTGATGCGCGCCTTTTGTATGACAGCTTCCTTGGCCGCAACCTTTGTGTCCCGGATAACTAGCACCTGCTACTTGACCTGGGTAGCCTCCTTGACCTGGATAACCAGCACCTGCTACTTGACCTGGGTAGCCTCCTTGACCTGGATAACCAGCACCTGCTACTTGACCTGGGTAGCCTCCCATTTGACCTGGATAGCCTGCTCCCCCTACTTGAGTTGGATATTGCTGCGCACCGCCAAAAAACTGTTGATTTGAAGTTTCATTTACAACAGATTGCGTTTGCGGGAAGTAATGCACGTGCTTCACATTTGTATGATTCACCAATGTATTATGACTTGGATGAATGTGAGGTACAACTACCTCCTGAGAAGTAAACTGCGTGCAGCATTTTGTTGGATGCACAATTGGTGGCATACATTTTGTTGGTCTTGGATACATATCCTTTTTCCCCTTTCACTGTTTAGTTATTACACTATTACAATATGTGAAGGGCAGTGTACATGTACTAAGACAAACACCTATTTTTGGCCTACATAAAGGAGTTATACGAATTTTTCAAACTGCTTAAGACAATTACTGTTAAACAAATTAATGCGAAAAATGATACTAAAATCACATTTTTCATGAGGCCTCTCTCCATCTCACCAAAGTTCTGTTTTTAAGCTGTAAGAATAAGTCTTACATTGACTAATTTTATCAATGACTGAAAAATAGAACAATATAAAACATCCACAAAAACAAAAGAATAATATTTCTGAATATTTCAAAACAAATCAGCTGAAGTCTATGCTTTAGCTGATTTGTTTTTTAGTCTAACAAGTCTTTTTTCAAGCGCTTCCTTCGACGTTTTTTTAGTCATTTCTCTGAATTGATTCCACTTTTCCAAGGCCAGCTCAGTATATAGAAGTGCTTGATGAACATCTTTGAGACGATGCTCATAAATTTTAGCTAGCTCAACCAATGCTTCTATAGCGACGTCACCTTCACATGTTTGAACCAAGGGTTCAAACATGTCCACTGCCTCTTTCCAACTCTTCTCTTTTTTATAATGATAAGCCATCGCTAGCTGAGCTTTTTCATGCTCCTCTTTTTCTTTTTCCGCTACGCCCTGATAAAGAGAGAAAGCGTGCTTATTCTCCCCTAACTGCTCATACCACCTTGCTACTTCATATGTTTCTTTTTCTGTAAACTCCTCACTAGTAAGGAGATGTTTTGATAAATGAATGTATAAGGTGATAAGTGATAAAATATCATGTTCATTATGTTTCATAATGTCGAATAAGCCTCTTGGATTTTTCGTTTCAATAAAATCAAAATAAATCATGGGAGCTAAGAAACCTGGAATATCATCCACTCGTTCAATTCCAAGTATTTCATTTTCGACATTCGCAAGCTTAACCGAATTCATTTTATGTTTCCACAGCCTTCTTGATGCATGCAGTAAATCAAAGTGACCGAACTTAGGCAGCTTGGGCAAATGATCTCTCAATAGCGTATGACGAGTCTTCACATGAGGCCAATCGAAAGATTTTCCATTATAAGTCACAAGCGTCGTATAGTCTACTTCTTTTAAGAAACTTTCGTAAAATGCTACTTCTCCACTTGGCTCTGTTAATATATGCTGACGAAAAACGACGGAATCTTTTAGCACCCTTGCATATCCTAGCAAAAAGATAGTCGTTCCCGTACCTGTACTAAGCCCCGTCGTTTCCGTATCAAAGAAAAATAAATCTGAATATGTGCGGCCTTTTGATGAAAGCGGATGAGCAACTGTAGACCGATTCCATACTTCCACTACTTTTTTCAGCTCATTAAATTCATAATGTCCATGCTTGTAGTCGAGCGGGTAAACCACTTCTCTGATCATACAGTAGCTGTCTTCGGCAAAGTAAGGAACAGCATAATTTCCCTTCCATTCCTGCTCATAGGGAATAGACGCGCTTTTAGGTCGCTGCGGGTTACTTTCAACCGGCGGCTTTGCTTCTGTAACATGAAGATGCTTTTTCATACGGTTTAATTTATTTTTAAAAGACACGAGTTCACCTACTTTGCAGTTGTTGTAGCAGCACGAGCGCATCGCTTTTTGCGTATTCTCCCTGTGCTTCCATACCGATACAAGACGGACAGCCGCTTTCGCAAGAACAATTTACAATTAATTGATTGGTTTGATTTAGCACATCATTCATTTGTTCGTATACTTTGTCACTTAGCCCAATGCCTCCCGGGTATCGATCATATAAGAAGATAGTCGGCTGTTCGTTGTGCACCGCTTTTATCTGAGGCACTACATGTAAATCAGACGGATCGCACATCACCATAAGCGGTGCAATTGACTGAAGGGCATTTGCCACGGAAATGAGCGCTTGTTCCAATCGTTCTTCAGATTCGTTAAACTGTTCTTTTTCAAAGCTTAGCCACACGGCATTTGTATGAAGCTCTTCTTCCGGAAGTGAAATGGGACCTGACCCTATGTTTTCATGCGTCTCAAACTTTATTTTTTTAAATATCGTAGCCATAGCGCTGACCATTACATCGCCATAACCGATTGAATATGTTCTCTCCATCCGTTCTTTATCAGCTTCTAGAACCTTTAAGTTAACCGCTAAGTTTGCATCGGTGAAATAGTCTACATCCACTTCACGAACATACGCTTTTTTCTCATCCCAGTCCAAGTATTCTACTTGATACTGAATGCCTTGATGCAAGTAAATCGCCTCATCATGAAGAAGCGTCATGGCACTAAAGCGATCCATTTCTCCAATTACTTTCACATTTGCAACGTCCGATTGATCAATGATGACAACATTTTCTTGGGATGCAGAGCGCAGACTGATATTATGAGCTGGGAACGAATCATTCATCCAGTACCATTTGTCTCCGCTAAAATGAATCACTCGCTCTTCTTGCAAAAACTCCAGGACGTCTTCAATTTCTACCCCATCAAATGTTTCTCCCTGCTTAAACGGCAGCTCATAGGACGCACATTTTAAATGATCGACTAAAATAACAAGATTATCAGGATTAATTCGAGCTGTTTCTGGATTTCTGCTAAAAAAGTAGTCCGGATGCTGAATCATATACTGATCAAGCGGACTTGAACTTGCGATCATCACAATGACGGCTTCTCCGTGACGTCTCCCTGCTCGTCCTGCTTGCTGCCAAGCGCTTGCAACCGTGCCTGGATAACCTGTCATCACACACACCTGCAGCTGCCCGATATCCACTCCTAGCTCTAAAGCATTCGTACTGACTACCCCGTAAATACTTCCCTCTCGAAGTCCTCTTTCTATTTCGCGTCGCTGCTTCGGCAAATATCCTCCGCGGTACCCTTGAATAGACTTATTTTGAAGCTGGTTTTTTACGAGCTCCTGCAGATACGTTAAAATAATTTCCACTCGTACTCGGCTTCGTGCAAATACAATCGTTTGAATTTTATTTTTCAAAAACTCTCCTGCAATATTTCGCACTTCAAGCGTAGCACTTCTTCTAATGTTTAACGGTTTATTAACAATAGGAGGGTTATAAAAAATAAAATGCTTGCGGCCGCTAGGCGCTCCGTTGTTATCTACTAACATAACATGAGCTCCCGTTAAATGTTCAGCGAGTTCTTTTGGGTTAGCGATGGTCGCTGATGTACAAATAAAGATAGGATTGCTTCCATAGTAGCGGCAAATTCGCTTTAACCGGCGTATAACGTTGGCTACATGGCTTCCAAAAACACCGCGGTACGTATGAAGTTCATCAATCACAATGTACTTCAAGTTTTCAAACAGTGATACCCATTTAGTATGATGAGGTAAAATAGCTGAATGAAGCATATCTGGATTCGTAATAACAATATGACCTGCTTTTCTCACCTTTTGACGGATGTTTGCCGGAGTATCTCCATCATACGTGTAGCTATTGATTGGCACTTCCATTTCTTCAATGATTTCATTTAACTCACTTTTTTGATCTTGGGCAAGCGCTTTTGTTGGAAACAAATAAAGAGCTCTAGCCTGATCATTCTCCATAATACTCTGGAGTACCGGCAAGTTGTAGCACAATGTTTTCCCTGATGCTGTCGGCGTCACAGCCACAACATTCTTCTTAGCTGTCGCCAAATCAAACGCTGTTTTTTGATGCGTATAAAGCGAACCAATTCCTCGATTCTCAAGTGCTTGCCGCAGTTTCGTATGCAAAGAAGCTGGAAATGGCGCAGTTTTAGCTTCTTTCTCTTCGATTGTATGCCAATGAACGATATTTTGCTGATATGACGGATTCGTTTGCAAGATATCCATTACTTCTTGTAAGTTTTTTCGTATTCTCATTTTCATCACCTGCTTCTATTTTAACGAATGAACGTTCGATAGAAAACCATAAGTTTTTGTATGTTTTTGGTGGATTCGGACATGGTATTAATACAGTAAATTTTTCAAGGAGATGTTAAAAATGGGAAGCCCTTATCTTTGCCCTAGCTGCAAAACAAATCGAACGCGCTTTAATATCATTGAACAAAATGCAAAACCTGTAAAAATGGATCCAAGAAGCGGAGACGTCGTAGAAGAATACACAAACGATACACTCGATGCCTTTCATGCTGCTTATAACGGACCGCAAAAACGCATTCAGTGCGGAGCTTGCGGCTTAGTAGAAGATGAGACCATGTTTGTACGGCATGCTGAATCGAATAAACTTCAATAAAAAAGGTGAGGCTCTTTGTCCTCACCTTTAATCATATAAATCTTTATGCTTTTTCTTAATCAAAAAGCAGACATTTTCATCTAAAAAATTCATGTCTTTTCTTATACAAACATGCTAAAATACCTAAAAAAGATATGGAGATGATGGTCATGTCATTCCTTCTTTCTCTTTTACCTTTCTCCTTTTTGAAGAAATTTCGTTTTCCTTCTGGAAGAGAAGTTAATGAAGATAAAATGTTCGATAAAACGAATGTAAAAATGCTTCAACAAAGAGTCAAGCTAGTTTCACTTGCTCTTGTAGTTTCCTATCCTATTTATATTTATATAGGTTTTTCTTTACTTCAACATGCGGGAACATCTCAGTTTAGACATACACTAATTGGTATTCATTTCACTAGTTTTGCTCTCTCCTCTCTTTATTTATTTTTCTATTATGTTAGTAAGAGAAAAGAGCGGTTTGCTAACTGCTTAAGCACCATTGTATATGGCTATATATTTTATTACGTATTTGCTGCAGCACTTTCTACTATTAACAGTCAGCTTTTCACAGATCGCGTAGACGTATATATGATGCTGTTGATTTCCACAGCTGTTTTGTGTCCTATGAAATTAAAACAGCTGTGCATCATTTTTATTCCTAACCATCTTTTTTTACTATACGGCTTATCACGATATGTACCGGATTCTTTTTCTCTTATTTCAAAGCAGATCAATACAACTGCAGCAGTTGCTATCGCTTTACTTATTTCATACATTCTTTATACATACCGTCACAAAGAATATATGAGTCATTTACAGCTAAAAAAAAGCGAACGTAATTTTTTTACGCTGTTCAAAATTAATCCCTACCCTTTACTATTAACAAGATTATCCGACCACAAAGTGCTGCTCATTAACAATAAAGCTATTCATTTTTACAATCTTGCTTCTCAAGATCTTGATCAAATAGACGGATTTATAATCTATCCCACCGATGAAGATCGAGAGGAGATTTTAAAACGTCTTCAACAAGAGAAATATGTAAAAAACTACATCCTAGAAGCACGGGAATATGGAGATTCTAAGTGGGTTATGATCAATTATGAATTACTAGAGTATCAAAGCGAAAGCTGCATACTCGCAGGTATTACCGATATAACCGATTTAAAAGCGGTTGAGCATGAATTGAGCTTGCATGCTTCAACTGATATGCTAACCGGAATTTTAAATCGAAGAAGTGGAATGGAAAAACTGCAGCTGGAGCTGCTGAGAGCAAAAACCAATGATACACCTTTTCTATTATGTTTTATCGATATTAATTCTTTAAAACTAGTAAATGATCAATACGGTCATAGAGAAGGCGACTGGCTTATTAAAACAATAGCAGAATCAATTAGTGGTTATATTAGCAAAGATGATACGCTCTTTCGCTACGGAGGCGATGAGTTTTTATTAATTGCTCCTGAACAAACGGAAGAATACGTACAAGAGCTGTGGCAAAATATTAATGAGCAGCTAGAAGGTAAAAAGAAAGAATTTAATAAGCCATATGCACTGTCTGCGAGTTACGGATTTATTATATGTGCGCCTTCAGACGACACCAACCTAGATACATTAATTCAAAAAGCAGATGCTGCCATGTATAAGCAAAAACATACGCGCGTTTCTTCCGCCTTTAAGTAAATCATCGAAGTCCTTGCGCCATCGATTCGCTAAATAGAATGATCAAGGAATAAATCCGTGCATGAATTACGCATGCACTTTCTTTCTTTGCAAAGAAAAACTATAATAGATGATGCAAGTATTTTACTGATATATGGAAAGGACGTACATATGTTTACAATTAAAGAATATACAGCTGAACAATTGCAGGATCCATTTGGTCTCCTTCTAGGTGAACGCTATGAATTTCATTTATACATTGAGGTAGAAGAAGATGATGAATTATATACGGGCAACGACCTAGCACTACGCTTAGTATATATTAAAGGCGAAGATAACACTTCTATTGCCCAAACTCATTTCTACGAAGTTTCAACAAATAAAGTATTAGACTTCGACCTTGAAGAAGAGGAAGAAGAAGCTGTAAAAGAGTTTTGCGGGAAGCATTTACCTTCAGAGGAAGGTACAAATAACGAGGAATAATCAAAAATAAGCTCTTTAAAAAGAGCTTATTTTTGATTTCGTTTTTCCATTAGTTTTTTAACTACTTCTTTTGGCTCCCAGCATGTAAACTGATAAGAAGGTCGGGTCTCATAGCCTAGTCTTTTGCAGAGATACTTCATTCCTTTATCCAATTTAATGCTTTGAAAATGTTGACATGTGGCACAGCAATGAAATGAACTCATGCCTTCCCTTCTCCCCTACTTTAATCTATTTTCTTAATCATACAAATAAAACAAATTTGTATAAAAAAAAGCTGCCTATCGGCAGCTTTCATATGTAGCGTTGAATTATAATTTTACAACATTCTCCGCTTGAGGTCCACGTTGACCTTCAACGATTTCAAATTCAACTTTTTGGCCTTCTTCTAATGTTTTGAAGCCTTCAGATTGGATAGCTGAAAAATGAACGAATACGTCATTTTCGCCTGGTACTTCGATAAAACCGAAGCCCTTTTCACTGTTAAACCATTTTACTGTACCTGTAGTAGCCATGTAAAAAAACCTCCAAAAAATGTAAAAATTTTAATATGTTACTCTATATTTACATTTATACCGTAAATAAAAAATTCACATATTATAAAAGAGACCTACGCGAAGTAGATCTCCTTTATAACAAGTGAATTTTCACTAAATCTAATTCGAGTATATGGTCAAACGTAGTATTCATTACATTTATTAAATTTGGTTGCGTTTACATTATACTATACCTATATGTAGAATGCAAATATTGGGCCATTCTTAACATATGGCTCATCCGTTTTGCAAAATATTTATCTTCCTTACGTCAGCATGTTATCAATATGGGCGTCGATAATTTCTTTTCGTTTATTTTGCAGGGTCTCAAATAATAGCTTAGCTTCTTCTGAAGTTAGTGCAAACGTTGTTGTTTCTTCATGGTTTTCTTCTTTTGTATGAAGCACAAATATGCTTTGTTGGATTCCACTCATACATATTCCTCCTTTTTCGATAGTATAGGCTTTTTTATATTTTTCATGTATGCTTCACACGTTTTTAACAAATTATAAGAAAGGTTAAAACTTATAAGGAGTGATACTATCATGAAGAAATCGTTTTTGTTTGTTGTAGGCTGCATGACGACCCTTTCTTTATTCGGCTGCAGCACAGCAGATCAAGGTAAAGATGGCGTCATTGATGATGACACAGTCCGCAACGTCACATATGAAAATGGGAACAATAAAACGAAAATGAATGACGTAAACGATACGCAAGACGTACAGCGTAACGAAAAAGAACAGTATAATCAGTCCGGCGGAATGAGAGTAGCCGATGTGGCGGCTGATCGTATCGTAGCGTTAAAAAATGTAAAAGATGCTAATGTAATCGTAACCGATCATACAGCTTATGTAGCAGCTGTATTAGACGATAACAAAGAAGGTAATCTCACAAAAGATATGGAGCATAAGATTGCACATGAAGTGAGAAAAGCCGACGGCAGTGTTCATCGAGTGTTTGTATCAACAAACCCTGATTTTGTAAACCGTATGAACGGATATGTAGACAAGCTTCAAACGGGCAAACCAGTTTCTGGACTGTTTAACGAGTTTTCCGAAGTTGTTCGACGCGTATTCCCGAATTCACGCTAATATACATGAATGTCAAAAGAGCATTTTATAAAATGCTCTTTTTATTTTACCTATTGCATAAAATATTGCATAAAAAATACGCTGATAAATTTCTGAATATTTTTATTTTACTTTATTTTGAAAACGATTTCATTTCTTTTGTATAAAGGTTTGGGGGATTTTAGACTTAGAAAATTTACGATTTCACGGGTTGATAGTATAGGAAAAGTTTGTTAGTTTTAAAAACCATAAGACGTTTTCATGGGATGTGTTGCTTATCCCATGCATAAAAAATGCATAAAGGGGAGATTTTGTGGATATTGGGGTTTATATTTCACTCGGCATTTATTTTGTAGGAATGCTCGGAATAGGATGGTATGCCTATACAAAAACCACTGAAGATGTAGCTGGCTATATGTTAGGAGGACGCGGGCTAGGTCCAGCCGTTACCGCCCTTTCAGCTGGCGCTTCGGATATGAGTGGGTGGATGTTAATGGGTCTTCCTGGCTCCATGTATGTAACGGGCCTTTCTAGCGTATGGCTAGCAGTAGGATTGTCTATAGGTGCTTATTTAAACTATTTAATCCTTGCTCCGCGCCTTCGCACTTATACGGAAGTAGCGAACGACTCCATTACAATTCCAGACTTTTTTGAAAATCGCTTTGGCGACCATGCCAAGGTTCTTCGAACAGTATCAGCAATCGTTATCTTTATCTTCTTCACTCTTTACACTTCAGCTGGTATGGTATCAGGTGGACGATTATTTGAATCGGCATTTAGTTTAAATTATCAAATTGGCTTGTTCGTAACAGCATCTGTTGTTATTGCCTACACTCTTTTCGGCGGATTTTTAGCCGTTAGTTTAACAGATTTTGTTCAAGGTGTTATTATGTTTCTTGCCTTAGTTTTAGTACCCATTGTAGCTTTCACCAATGTTGGAGGCGTTAACACAACAATGGATATTGTACAGGACATTAATCCAGCATACCTTGACATTTTTAAAGGTACGACCGTTTTAGGTATTATATCTTTCTTAGCCTGGGGACTTGGCTATTTCGGACAGCCACATATTATCGTGCGCTTTATGGCTATCTCTTCTGTTAAGGAGTTAAAACCCGCACGTCGTATTGGAATGAGCTGGATGATTATTTCTATTATTGGTGCTATGCTGACAGGGCTTGTTGGAATTGCATATGTAGAAAAAACGGGTATGAAACTAGCAGATCCTGAAACTATTTTTATTAAATTTGCGGATATACTCTTCAATCCGTTAATTACTGGATTTTTATATGCAGCTTTACTAGCGGCAATTATGAGTACCATTTCTTCTCAGCTGCTTGTAACGGCAAGCTCTGTTACAGAAGACTTTTATAAAACATTTTTCCGACGCAAGGCCTCTGACAAAGAGCTTGTGACGGTTGGAAGAGCTGCGGTTTTAGGTGTTGCAATTATTGGCATTTTGCTTTCTTTAAAACCTAGTGATACGATTTTAGGGCTGGTTGGATATGCTTGGGCTGGATTTGGTTCAGCTTTTGGTCCTGCTATTTTACTAAGTCTTTACTGGAAGCGTATGACTCGATGGGGAGCACTTGCAGGGATGATTGTAGGTGCTGCTACAGTATTAATTTGGGTAAATACTCCATTGAAGGATGCCCTTTACGAAATGATTCCTGGGTTCTTTTTAAGCTTATTAGCTGTTATTATTGTAAGTTTACTAACAAAGAAACCGTCAAACGATGTTCAAAATCAATTCATTGAAATGAAAGAAATCTTAATAAAAGAATCGAAATAAACAAAAAGAAGCTGAAGAAAAGTATGTTAGTTGAAGGAAGATCCGAACGATGAATCTAGATTCTTGATGAAGAATCAAATTCGTTCGGATTTTTTTATTGGTATGGTGAATGTAGGTTTCATGTATGTAGGTGCTTCTAGCGGTTGATTTAGTTATGTCTCAATCTCTTTTTGTTTTTAATCTCCTTTTCTTATCATATATATACTAAAGATCAATAAAGGAGGTTTTTGGTATGCAACATTCTTATTTCCCGTATGAACCTACACAGCAACTGCGCGTAGATACACAAAATAGAGAAATTAAAGTAATTGGTGAAGGAAGTGTTTCAGCAGTTCCAAATGAAATTTCCATGACGATTGGAACGCGCACGGAAAACCGAGACGTTCAAGAAGCCTTAAAAGAAAATTCAGCTGTTTCAAATACTCTGCTGCAAGAGATAAAAAACCTTGGAATTAATGACCAGCAAATTGAAACGGCTTCATTCACCATAAATCCTAAATATGATTATAGCGATGGAAAATCGACTCTTACAGGATACGAAGTACAGCACTTATTTAGAGTAAGAGTACAAGATGTAAAACAAGCGGGCGACGTCTATAATGCTACGTTTTCGAGCGGAGCCAACGTAGCGCAAGACCTTCAATTCCGCGTTACAAATGATGATAAATATGAACAAGAAGCGATAAGTAAAGCTTTGCTTAACGCTAAGGAAAAGGCCTTTACCATTGCCAACACGCTGCAGCTTCCTATTAACCAAATCCCTATTTTAATCGAAGAAGGATCCGTCTATCAGTCATCTGGCTCCTCGCCTAAGTTATTAGCGGCCTCTCCCCCTATTCAAGCTCAGTCCTTGACTGTATCTGCTTCTGTAAAAGTTACGTACACGTATTAATACTTATGGTAAACTATAGATTATTATAATGAAGAAACTAATCTAAAGGAGCACTTTGCACAATGACTTCTGAACATTTACTAGCAGCTTATCAAACCCTATGGTTGAACCGTTCGTTCGCTTCTAAACAAGCCATGACAAGTGAAGATCAGCTTCACGAAGCCATTATGAAAGATTTAAAGGATGAAATGACTCATCCACGCGTCCGGCAAACACCGCATGTAAAATATCATCTTGGCATAAAAAGAATTCTAAACAGCAGTCTCTCCTCTGATGAAAAAGTTGCGCTTACGTCCCTATACACAAACCTTTTAGATAGCTGTATATAACGATAAAAAGGACTTCCTTGATGGAAGTCCTTTTTTTATTTAATTAACGCTTTTTCTTCTAAGCTTTGAAAAACGGCGTCAAAGTCTTGCTTCAAATCCTCGAATTCCTCTAACCCTACTGAAAGGCGAAGAAGTGAATCAGTAATTCCTTTTTCTTCACGTACTTCTTTTGGGATACTTGCATGAGACATTGTTGCAGGATGCGTTAGAATGGATTCAACTGCACCTAGACTAACGCCAATTGAAGCCAATTTCACTCCTTGTAAAATATGTCGTGCTACTTTTTCATCCTGTACTTGGAAAGAAATCATAGCTCCGTATCCATTTGCTTGTTCTGAAATCAGCTTGTGGTCTGGATGACTTTCTAAGCCTGGATAGTATACACAGCTTACTAGAGATTGTTCTTCAAGCCACTTTGCAAACTGCAGCGCTGTTTTTAACTGCTGATCTAAACGAACTTTTAATGTCTTAATTCCTCGAAGCAGTAAAAAACAATCCTGTGGTCCTAAGATAGCACCAAAAGCATTTTGTACAAACTTTACTTCTTCTGCTAGCTTTTCATCGCTTACCACAACTAGACCGCCAATGACGTCACTGTGACCGCTGATATATTTTGTAGCACTATGAATCACAATATTTACACCAAGGTCAATCGGCTGCTGTAGATAAGGTGTTAAAAACGTGTTATCTACAATTGTAAGGAGATTGCGCTCCTTCGCCAAACTTGCTACTGCTTTAATATCCGTTACCTGTAAAAATGGATTTGAAGGGCTTTCGATATAAATAGCTCTCGTATCTTTTGTGATTGCTTCTTCTACTTTCTCAACCTTCGTTGTATCAACAAAAGTTGTTTTGATACCAAACTTTGAAAATAACCGTGTTAATACACGATATGTCCCGCCGTACGTATCGTGTGAAACTAAAATTTCATCCCCTGATTCAAAAATAGATAACACCGATGAGATAGCAGCCATACCTGATGAAAAAGCAAAACCAGCGTATCCATTTTCTAGCTGAGCAATGGTGTTTTCTAAAGCCTCACGAGTTGGATTTCCTGAACGAGAATAGTCATAGCGGCCGTTGTTCGTCTCATCTTCTTGGTTAAATGTAGATACCTGATAAATAGGTACGTTAACCGCTCCAAAATGACCGTCAATTCCTGTATTTGCATGAATTAAGTTCGTACCGAATCTATGTTTATTATTGTTGGTATGCATCAAATGCCTCCTTCAAATCTTTAATTAAATCATCTGCGTGCTCAATTCCAACTGATAATCGCAGTAAACAGTTTGTTACTCCAACACGATTTCGAATTTCCTCGGGAATATCAGCGTGTGTTTGACGAGCTGGGAATGTCATTAAACTTTCCACGCCTCCTAAGCTTTCTGCAAATGTAATAACTTTAACATTTTCCAAAAGCGTGGACACGATGTCAGGGTGTGAGACAGCAAAAGAAATCATGCCTCCAAATCCAGTCGCTTGTTTCTTCATGATTTCATAGCCTGGATGTGTTTCAAGACCAGGGTAATACACTTTTTCTACGAGATCATGAGCAGTAAGCCAATTTGCAATTTTCAGTGCGTTTTCGTTATGCTTTTCCATACGAAGCGCTAGCGTCTTAACACCGCGCAACAACAACCAGCTATCTTGTGGACCTAAGATTGCCCCAGCTGCATTTTGATAAAAACGAATTTTCTCTCCTAAGCTACTACATCGAGCGACTACAAGACCAGCAACTACATCATTATGCCCCCCAATGTATTTGCTCGCACTATGTATCACAATATCTGCTCCAAGCTCTAAAGGACGCTGATAGTAAGGGGACATGAATGTATTGTCAACGATAGTAAGCAAATCATGCTGTTTAGCTAACGCAATTGCTTCGGGCAAATCAGTCACGTGCATCATTGGATTTGTAGGTGTTTCAATAAATAAAGCTTTCGTGTTGGGACGAAGCGCATCTTTTACTTGCTCGAGATGGGCTGTGTTGACGTACGAAACAGTAATTCCTTGCTCTGAAAAGATTTCATTTAGTACTCGGTACGTTCCTCCGTATAAATCTTCTGATACAATTAAATGATCTCCGTTTTTAAATAGTGCTAAAACTGCCATTACGCCCGCCATTCCTGAAGCAAATGCTACTCCTACTTCTCCTTTTTCTAAAGCAGCAATTGCTTCTTCCAATGCTGTACGAGTAGGATTTGCCGTACGTGCATAGTCAAATCCTGTACTTTGCCCTAAAGCAGGATGAGCAAATGTTGATGCTTGATAAATGGGTGTTGTAATAGAACCTGTTGAAGGGTCGCGACCTACTCCTGAACGAACTAATAAAGTTTCAATTTTCATCTATTTCTCTCCTTAACTCAAAATAAAAAACACTCTTCACAGATGGAAGAGTGTTCGTTTATACACGATTTCTCTCATCTGTTAGAACAATACTGATGTTCCACAGGAATTAGCACCGTTCAAATGAATGTTTCATTTGATGGTTGCCGGGCATCGCAGGGCCAGTCCCTCCGCCACTCTTGATAAGAGTTCTATATAATTGTTGGTGGTTAACGTTTGTTGTTAATAACTTTAATAAAGATTTTCTTTATTGTCAACATAATTTTCTAAAAAATTCAAATCATCTCATTTGTTTATTCAATATACTTGTCCTGATAAGCACATAAAAAAAAGAGACGACAGCCAGGTCTCTTTTTCTAAGGCAAGTGCACAGATTTTACGTGAGCTAACTTCCAATACATACTTTCTCCATTTGCCGTAATTAGTTCAACAATATTATTAGAAACTTCTTTAAGTACGCCAATTTTTTCTGATTGATCCCCTAAATCTAATACGACCAGTTGATTTTCATATTTTTTAAGCTGCTCTTCAAAGTTTCTGACAAAAGGTGCAGAGGCGGGCCTTACCGGGAGCTCTTTGTCACTTAAAGAATAAGGGGTTAACTCATTACTGTAAGGGGTAAGCCATTTCAAATGATGTAGAGAAACAAAGACATTTTTATACACTGGAGAATAAAACACAAGATAATCATTCAGCACGCTTGTGATATAGCCATGCAATGATTTCCCTCCCGTTACATAAATTTCAATAAATTTCCCTTTTGCCTGCTGTAAAATATTACGATAAGAAATTCGCTGACTTTCTTCTATCAAGTTCTCTTCTATTTCACGTAAAACCGTATAGTCTTCTTCTGATACTTCTCGCAAACGATGCATGTGTAAAAGAGGAATATACAAATAATCATGTCCATTATACAAAATCATGACATCTAACCCTAAGTCAACAAGTCTGCCAATAAACTTAGTTTTCCCTGAAATATCTACTTCTACAATTTTATTAATATAACGATTTATACTCATTCTCCTCCCTCTTTCCTATATGACAGAAAAGGTGCTTTATAAGCACCTTTTTTGTTCTTATTCATTATGCTTTCCAACGATAATTTTTTGTTTGGATGACTTGCTCTCTTGACGCTGACGAGTGTGAATCTGAGCGGCGGCTTTTTCCTGACGAGTGTGAACCTGTGCGGCGGCTTCTTCCTGACGAGTGTGAACCTGTGCGGCGGCTTCTTCCTGTACGACCTTCTGGAACGCCTTCCGTTGATCCTCCGTCTTCAGTATTTGTATTTTCCTCTTTCTGCTCATCATCTTGATTATTATTTTGTTTAAAAGATCCTTTTGCTCCTACACAAATGGTTTTAACATGTCTTGGCTGTAAGCGTAATACTTGATTGTCCTGAACAAGGGTAAAAGTACCATTCCGACTTTGCACCAATACACCTTCTACAGCTTCTGGACCGCCGCCGTTGATCGATACCCATTTGTGTGATAGATGAGTAAATAAATTATTAAAGTTTTTTGATTTCATATAAGTTGGTTCCTGATTTGTAGCAAATTGATTATTCATTTGAATGTTATTATTGTTATTATTATTGTTATTATTGTTATTATTGTTTTGATATTCACTTATACTTTTTACATGTTCAACATTGATATAGACGATACCATCATCTTCCGACAGTAATACAAGGTAAGCAGACTCTGACGAACCTAATACGTCAAGGAGCTGGCCTGCTTTTTTCTCAGGACCCCCTTGATTTATTTGAACATATTTACTTTTCAGTAATGATAAAGTACTAGCAAATGTCTTGCCTCTATACAACTCTAAAGTACCGTCATTATCAAACCCGGTAAACGTCTGTGCTGAATTTGACATAGCATCTTCCGTAATACTCTTAACATGGGATAAATGATAATATACAACAGTATATTCTTGTTGATTATTTTGATTATTTTGGTTGTTTTGGTTGCTTTGGTTGTTTTGGTTGCTATTTCCCTCATTATTATTTTCATCATTGTTATTATTGTTATCGTTTTCTACTGCTAATATTAAATAATCAGACTGAACATCAAGTAAATAACCTGTTTTTGATTCAGGACCTCCTCGATAAACAGTCACCATTCTTCCTTTTAAAGGTTTAAACTGCGAAGAATAGCCTTTATCAGTTCGATTTGCATTTTTGCTGTGGCTGCGTTTTCGGTTTGGATTTGAATCTTGACCTTGATTTTGCCCATAATAATAATAATAGTTTTCCATTCTTTTTCCTCCTTGTTAGTCATCCATATTGGTCATTCATACTGTATATATACGTATCATGTACAGCTATTGATTTCGTACATTTGCCTATTATTAACAAATTCCACTTCTGCCTATCATTCTATGGTATCTAAAAAGTAAGAAGATTATTTTTAATATATGCTGTTCGGTCTTTTATAAAGGATAAAATAAATGCCGGCTCCTCATAAAATTGTTCTATATTGTTTTTTACATAAGGATCTTTCAAAATATAAGGCTTAAGCTCTTCGTGCATTTGATAGACGATGGGTTTCATATATTCCACTGTAAATTGATTATTCAGAACATTGTTCATCTTTTTAATATAACGTTTTTTAATGCTATCTACTGCCAATAAGCGAGCGGTAAGCGTGTTAAATCCTTGTGCACGGACGTAATCCCCTTCCATTACTTTTCCATTTACATCTCTTCCCCAAGTCGCATCATAATCCCATGGAATCAGTTCAAAGCGTCCACTTTCATGGTTTCGATAGAGGGCATAATTATGAACAAAACCGTCGTAATTCTGCATACAAATAATACCAACTAACCAAGATAAGTAGCGGTCGACGTGCAGATACTTCTCAATATTCTGTTCGAATTCTGTATTTGTCCACGTATTAAGATTAAATATAAACTGCTCTAATTTTTCCTCATCTCCTTGTTTCACTGCTTTATCTTCATACCCTGATAGCAGAGTTGTTTTCGGCTTTTTATCTAAGTCGCTCATTAAAGAAAAATTAGCATCTCCGTCTACTGCATAAAATATGGATCCATCCCCCAAATTTCTTTTTTTCAAAAATAGTTCATCTACCGATTCGAGCTGAAGATATATTCCTTCATTTTTACCGTTAATTGTGAGGTTTATAAACTGAGACTGAGGAGATAAAACGTCTAAGGAGGAGAAAAAATCGAGGGACAATTTGTTGCGCATAAGCGATGGATCTTTATATTCAGCGTTTAGGTGTATTTCTTTGGCACGCTGAAATATTTTCGGAGAATAGAATTCAATATAATATGACTTTTTCTTCATCTTCCGAATATGGGAGCCTCTTAGCAACAAATCAATATCGTAGCGTTTTTTGTTAAACTTCATCGTTGCCTGAACAGCTTCTTCTGACCAAATATCTCTTTGCATTTCCTTTAAATCTTTTACATTCACAAACAGAGCGTATTGAGGAATTTCTTTTTGCTTCATTACTCGACCACCTTTCTTCAATTATTAAAGTATATGAAGAGCAAATTCTCCATGATACCCCATCATATCAACTATTTCCTTAAACTCCACTTTTGACTTATATCAAAGACAAGCATCGTCGCGTATTCTATTAATGCAAGACCTAGTCCAATTGACAAGGAGGTTTTTGGATTGCATATTACAGCTGAAAAAATTAAAGAGGCTGCTGAAGCCCTAGAAAGTACAGAACTGAAATCTTTTATGTTTCAAGAGCCAACTGCCGGCCCACTAACAAGACGTCGTCGCTCTTCTCGTAGTACTGGCCGCTCTCGTCGTTCTACTCGCGGTACTCGCCGTTCTACTCGTCGTTCTACCCGCGGTACTCGCCGTTCTACTCGCCGTTCTACCCGCGGTACTCGTCGTTCTACTCGCCGTTCTACCCGCGGTACTCGCCGTTCTACTCGTCGTTCTACCCGCGGTACTCGCCGTTCTACTCGCCGTTCTACCCGCGGTACTCGCCGTTCTACTCGTCGTTCTACCCGCGGTACTCGCCGTTCTACTCGCCGCTCTCGTCGTTCTACTCGCCGCTCTCGCCGCTCTCGTCGTTCTACTCGCCGCTCTCGTCGTTCTACTCGCCGTTCTACTCGCCGCTCTCGTCGTTCTACTCGCCGTTCTCGTCGTTCTACTCGCCGTTCTTAATTTCTCTAAATACTCATCTTTATTGCAAAAAAAGCCGAAGAACCATGAGTGTCTTCGGCGTTTTTTTCCACTTATAGAAGGGGCACATTTGGAAATATACTAAGATGGGATGTTATTCATTTTACATAGAGAAGGAGAGGTTTTATGAAAAAAAACAAGCATCAAATTTCAACTTCATCAACAACAGATATCGAAGAAGTCAAACGTTTAAATGCTCAGTCTGGATTAACTTACAATGAAGTATTTACACTTCTTGGAGAAACCTATTTGAAAAATCAAAAGAAAAAATAATAAGCAGGGACTAGAAAACACCTTCTAGTCCTTATACTTTGAAAATCCCGGAAAACCCTTTTACTAGGGATGTTAATTGGTTCATGGCTCCCATCATCTGCCCCGCAGTATTCATCATCTTGTTCATATCGTAATTGCCATCACTCGATTTAAACTGAGACATTAATGACTGAAATTGAGAAGGCTGAGGCTTTTGTTGCTGAGCTTTAGGGTATGGATTAAAAGGCGCACCTGCATTATTGTACAGGGGCTGCTGGTACATTCCGTTCATATAGGGAATTTGCTGAGGACCAAAAGGCATTTGTTGCTGAGCGTACGGATGTTGCGGCATATAAGCTTCCGTCCATGGCTGCTGATGATACTGCGGAAATGGATGTACCTGACTTAAATCAAAACGTTCTGGTTGATGTTGCTCATAATACGGATAATGCTTACTTGTATACATGCAAAATCAATACCTCCTTTTTAATATTACATAATATATAGTATGTATGCAGAAATAAGAGGTGACGTTCGTCTACTTGTACTTTTGGAAAACACATTCAAAAATATGTAGGTTTCTGTCGAAAGTTTAAATTTTTCAAAAAAACGAGATTATTTAAATATATGGTACGATAAGAACAAGTGATACTACGATACGTAGTGGCACAAATGGGGATTAGGAGGGAATTTACATGTATGTGAACGAACTTCAAGAAGCTTTTATTGCGGTGAAACAGTATGAGCCGCAGTCAAGTAATGAATTACTCGATTTTGCTCAGCAGCAGTATTTAAAAGGTTTTTTAACTCCTATGAATTACAAAGCCGCTGTACGTGAACTCGAACAAATTGGAGCTACTAAGCCCGATTTTAGTGCACAAGATGATTAATTTTTTTACTACCATCGAGAAATCGGTGGTTTCTTTGTTTCCTATAAAGTGGACACATACTTCTTTTTTGACTTGTTTATACTATAAAAGCTTTAACGTAGTATTCAATAAAGGAGGTCTATCTTATGAGTCGTGGAAAACATTTTGATCATAAAAAGCAAGGACAAAGTGCAGTAACTAAAACAAATAACGCCGTTGCTTCTAAACATACTGAAAAAGTTGATTATCATATCGATACAGTCGCTTCACAAGATCACCCAGCTGTTTCTATCCAATCTCAAAAAGATTTTGATTAACTTTTTATTGATAATGATAAAATGCCTAAAGAGTTTGCTCTTTAGGCATACATAGAAAATCCCCACCTTATAAGTCTCAACGGAAGGCCGGGATTAATTATTCAATATCGACTCGAGCACATACTTATTTGAGTGATACATCTTTTTAAATCGCTTTTCTCGCGTCTCAGGATAAAAGGACTGTAGTACAACGTTTTGTAAATTTTCTTTTAACGTCTCTACTTGATTCACATGAATATATTTTGGTCGCTCTTTCTTCAGCCATTCCGTTACGAGACTAGCCCATTCATCAAGTTCTTTGAAGAAAATATCTCCATAAGGCTTTACTTCTTCAAAAAATTTCACTTCATAATTTTCTTCCTGTTGAATAGACGCTAATCGTTCTACAGCTACTTCATTATATTGAAACATGATCTCCGTACTTTTTTTCACATCTTCATTCATCGTTATTCGTCACCTCTACGATGACTATTGTAACATAAACAGTCTTTATACTGTATGAAGAACCATTTCTCTTCGGCTTCTATTCCATTCTGTTTCGGAAGGCATGCTTTCATACACAGCTACTTCAATTTCTTGCAGTGATTGGTCAATGCGATGAACTTGTTCCATATATGTTTCTTCACAATGTGTAAATGCTTCATTTATAGATGTAGACATCGTTTTATCCACTAAATCTACTTGCTCTAGTAAGCTATCTAATAAAGTCATCATTTCGCTTGTTTTAACCATACTTTGTTTCATCGCCATCCCTCCAAATTTTCCTTTGCATAACGTATTCTCTCTTTTCTTCATTGTCCCTTCATACATGACAAAACTAGTTTCTATTCGTCAAAGAAAGATGTTTTCGACATTTTCATTTATGGTGAATCGAAAGTGAACATATTGAAAACACTAGTATAGACATTTCAGCTAAGCAGATACATTCCGCTGCTGAACGTGTATTACAACATGATAGGAGGTGCCTAGATATGGCCAACAAACAGCAAAAATCACAGCCTAAAAATAAGCCTGAAACAAAAACCTACGGTGATCCTAAAAAGTTAAACGGTCCTAACCAGCCTTCTACTTAAGAACAAAACGGTCACTTGTGACCGTTTTTATTTACATTAAATACTTGCGCTACTTTCATTAATATATATAGCTGCTTTTGCTTTTGAAGATACCACTTTGTAAAATGAACTTTCTTTGGAAAAGACGGCTTTTTCATGAGCTTTTGCTCCTCTTTTTTCGTTAAAAACCACTCTTCTCTCTTCTTTTCATGATGTCTAATAGCCGGATACACCTTTCGAAGAGCAGGTGTACGGCAAATGGTTTCATTCACAAAATACTGCTCATAATCGTATCTCGAACCCGTATGCTTTGTTTTCAAAGAAAATTCATAAAACAAGGGATAATACTTTTCATGAAATAATAAAGCCGCTAATTTCTTCCCCAAATCAATCCGATTATTTACTTTTGTAAAATCATGAACAGAACAACCGTATAGCTCCCCTTTTGTAGTAGGAAAAAGGACGGAACTAAAGTGGAATATATCTTGAAAAAAAAACAGGGTACTTTTAAACACTCTATCTTGATAAAAAGGCTGTTCAATAACGGGCTGTTGAATAACATGCTGCTCATTCACAATTAACGCATGAATAAGCTGCAGTTCACAAGGTCTCTGCATAAATTGTCTCCACTTCTCTTCGATAAAAGATGAAACATTTAAATAGGGAAGTAAATGAACGTAAGAGACATGTTTTTTACGCGAAACAGCATACAATAGTAATTGAGGGAAGGCATCTTTAAAAATAAGCCAATTTGCTCTTTCATACGTCAAAAATAATAAATCGCGCGTTTGCTTTGATAACGCTTTTTTCATGTTTTTCCCTTGCAAATCACACATATTCCATCCTGCGTTTCGTGATACCATACTTGCGAGAAATGCCCACTTTACTTCAGGATATCTATGATAAAAAGTTGCATAAGCCTGGGTTCTTGATATATTATCAATATTCAGCTTGTCTGTGGTTTTTTTAATCGCCGTCAACAGCGCTTGTTCCGAACTATTGAGTGACATCTCTTCATCTTCTTTCATCTATTTTTATTTGTAGGATTTGGTATAATAGAATTTGTTTGTTTAATAGATTTACACTAAAGGAGTGATGGTTATGATTCGCTATCCTAACGGAAAGGCCTATAAGCCATTGAATACCAGCAGTCCTTCCCCTAAAAAGCTAGAAGCTAGCTATAGCAATCGTGGTATGACGCTGGAGGACGATTTAAACGAAACAAACGAATACTATGTTTCAAAAGGAATAGCCATTGTTCACAAAAAACCAACCCCTGTTCAAATTGTAAAAGTAGACTATCCGAAGAGAAGTGCCGCTGTTATCAAAGAAGCTTATTTTAAACAGGCTTCTACTACAGACTACAATGGAGTCTATAAAGGAAAACACCTTGACTTTGAAGCAAAAGAAACGAGAAATAAAACCTCATTTCCGCTGCGTAATTTTCATGAACATCAAATTGAACATATGAAGCAAATTGTGAAACAAAACGGGATTTGTTTCGTTATATTAATGTTCTCTACTTTACAAGAAATATACTTGTTCGAAGCACAGTTCCTTTTTCCTTATTGGGATGCCATGAAAAAAGATGGACGAAAATCAATCCCTAAGGCAGATATTGAAAAAAAAGGACATTTCATGGAACTTGGTTACCATCCGAGAATCGATTACATAAAAACTATAGATAAATTATACTTTTAAGAGTATGATATATATGTTTACGGAAATCATTCTCTTACAATGCGTTGAAAGGTAGGAGTTTTTATGTCAGATAATTATCGCTCTCGTGAAGAACGACGAAGAGCTATGAATGACAACAAACCAGAAGGTAAATCTCAAGGAAAACCGAAAAAGAAGAAAAAAGGAGGCCTATTTCGTAAAATTGTTGCCGCAGTTTTACTGATAGGAATCATCGGGCTCATTGCCGGAGTGGGAACTTTTTTTGCTATGATAAGTGATGCTCCAAAAGTTGATGACTCGGTATTAAAAAACTCTTTTTCATCTAAAGTATATGCAAACGATGGAAAGACAGTTGTAAAAGAAATTGGAGCTCAAAAACGTACATATGTGCAATACGATGAAATCCCTCAAGTCGTCAAAAACGCATTTATCGCTACGGAAGACGTTCGTTTTTATAAACATCACGGCGTCGACTTTTACCGTATTGGCGGAGCATTAATGGCGAACTTTAAAAACGGCTTCGGTGCTGAGGGCGGTAGTACCATTACTCAGCAAGTGGTAAAGAATTCGTTCTTATCACCAAAGAAGACGGTTAAACGTAAAGTACAAGAAATGTGGTTAGCTTACCAGCTTGAGCGTAAATATTCCAAGCAACAAATTCTTGAAATGTATTTAAACAAAATATATTTCGCATCAGGTGAAGTATACGGTATTGAACGAGCAGCTGAGAAATTTTACGGAGTTAAAAGCGTAAAAGATTTAACTCTTGATGAAGCTGCTATGTTGGCAGGCTTACCAAAAGCGCCAACTACTTATAACCCAGTTACAAACCCAGAGAATGCTACTAAACGCCGTAACACAGTATTAAACTTAATGGCTAAAAACGGCTTCATTACACAAGCCGAGGCCGACAAAGCAAAACAAGTAGATGTACAGGCTCACTTAGCTAAACAAACTGAATCAACATCTAAGTACGATGTATTTATTGATCAAGTAATCGAAGAAGTAAAAAAGAAAACAGACGCAGATCCATTTTCTGCGGGCTTAGAAATTTATACAACGCTTGACACTAATGCTCAGGACTATGTGGATGATGTGATGAATAACAAAGTAGTCAACTTCCCGAACGATAAATTCCAAGCAGGTCTTGTCGTTGTAGATAATGAAACAGGCGGTATTCAAGCAATTGGAGGCGGACGTAATCGTGTGTCAGGCGGCTTAAACTTTGCAACAAATATGAGACGTCAGCCCGGCTCAACCATTAAGCCGATCTTAGATTACGGCCCAGCGATTGAGAACTTAAAGTGGTCCACTGGACAACCGATAAAAGATGAAGAATATCATTATTCAAACGGCACGCCAATCCGAAATTTTGGACGCAATTATAAAGGGTGGGTTTCAGCGCGTGAAGCTTTAGGACGCTCACTGAACATCCCTGCTTTAAAAGCGTTTCAAGCAACCGGGGCAGACAAAGCAAAAGAGTTTGCTACGGGCCTTGGGCTAAAATTAGACGAAGAAGACGGCGAAGCTTATTCTGAATCTTATTCTATCGGAGGCTTCCGTACAGGTGTTACACCGCTACAAATGGCTGGAGCCTATAGCGCTTTTGCAAATGAAGGTATGTACAACGCACCTCATACAGTAACAAAAGTAAAATTCCCAGATGGAACAGAAATTGATTTAACGCCAAAATCAAAACGCGCAATGCAAGATTACACGGCATTTATGATGACGGACATGATGAAATCTGTTGTAAACGAATCATATGGTACAGCTCGTGCTGTTCGTACACCAGGATTAGAAATTGCGGGTAAAACGGGAACTTCGAACTTTAGTGCTGACGAGAAAAAACGATACAACATTCCAGACGCTGGTGAAAAAGACGTTTGGTTTAATGGGTTTACGCCAAACTATACGATTTCCGTATGGACAGGCTATGAAACTGCTAAAGACGGCTATATTTTAAGTGCTAATGAAACCGGCATGGCAAAAAATATCTTTAAGCATGTTATTACTCATATTTCTGAAGGCAAACCTAAAGGAAGTTTCAAGCAGCCGGACAGCGTAGTTGAACGTTCCGTGGAAAAACCAACGGGCAAAGACTTAAAACGCCCAAGCGGCTCTACTCCTTCGAGCTTAATTACTAAAGAATACTTTGTACGCGGCACTGCACCGACAAAAGTATCGCAAACGTTTGTGAAGAAAGAAAAAGAAGAAAAGAAAGAAGATAAAAAAGAGGACAAAAAAGAGAAAAAAGACAATAAAGATGTGAAGCCAAAAATTACTGCTTCGTATAGCGGAGGAGCAATTTCAGTTAACTGGTCAGCTTCAAATGCAGCCAGTGATACGACCTTTACAGTCACAATGTCATCTCCTAACGGTTCTGAACAACTCGCATCTGGCGCAGGAGCCGGTGGAAAAACAATTTCCAACCCAGCACCAGGCGCAACGTATAGTTTCACCGTAACAACAAATACGGGCGAAAGCGCTAGTTCTTCTGTAAAAGTCCCTGATTCATCAGATCAAGCTACCGAAGATGATTCTACTAAACCTGAAGATGACGGAACAACGGACGATAATCAAAATGAAGACAATAGCAACACTGATCAAAACAACGGGTCTGATCAAGGTGACGATTCATCTACTCAGCCGGATGATAACCAAAACAGCAATAATGGCAGCAATAATGGCAGCAATAACGGCGGTAACAATAGCGGCAATACCGATAATAACAATAATGATAGCGGCAATGCTAACGATGGTAATAGCGGCAACAACAGTAATAACGGAGGCACAACAACTCCTCCAGCAGACAACGGTGGAAGTGACTCAGGAAGTCAAACACCACAAACCCCTGCTACACCATCGACGCCGGCAACTCCTGCTACACCGCAGCAAGAGCCAACAACTGAAAATTAACGTAGCAGTAAAAAGCCCCTACACGTGTAGGGGCTTTATTTCTTGTGAAGAATAAGCATTTTTGCATACTGCTTACGCAGCTCATTAAATAATTCTGTCAGCTGAATATACGCTTGATAAGAAGAAACTCGCTGCAGCAAAAACATAAGTCTCTCAGCACAGTTAATAGGCTTATAGGTTAAGTCCGCTATATCTTCTTGCAGCCGATTTAAACGCCGAACGGGCTGTCCGTTAATCCAAAACAGTAAACTAATATACATAGCAGCAGCTTGTTTCATACAAGGGGCTGCTTCTTTTGCTTTTCGCAGAGAAAAAAGCGTATACAGTTCTTCCCTTTGAGTTTCCCACTTTTCAAAAAATGGCCGTATGTTCTTTTGAACATCCCTCCAAGGTGTTTTCGTTTCTTTATGTACATCGTATAAAATATCATAAGCAAAATAATTTTTTCCACCCACTTCAAGAACCCGATCTTCTTTTGAATAGAATGGTTCGCATATGAAATGTGACGGCACTTCAATCGGTAACATCTGTCTTCTTCTCTTTTCCTTTCATTCGTTTCTTTCCTTCTCGGCAAAGATCAAGAAGCGGGCAGACATGACATTGAGGAGACTGTGCTTTACAGTGATAGCGTCCAAAAAAGATAAGTCGATGATGCGTAACTGACCATTCATCTTTCGGAACTTTTCTCATTAGCGTTTTTTCTACTTCCAAAACGGAATCTTTCCACCTGCAAATCCCGAGGCGTTTACTTACACGTTCTACATGCGTATCTACTGCTATTGACGGTACTCCAAAAGCTACGGATACAACAACATTAGCCGTCTTACGCCCTACTCCTGGAAGATTGGTCAGCTCATCACGATCTCTTGGAACTTCTCCTCCGTACTCATCAATGAGCATACGGCAGAGCTTTTGAATATTTTTAGCTTTGTTTCTATATAAGCCAATTGATCTAATATCTTGCTGCAGCTCTTCTAACGAAACGGCTAAATAGTCTTCAGGCGTTTGATATTTCTTGAATAAATCCGCTGTTACGCGATTGACTAAAGCATCTGTGCACTGAGCAGATAGCGCCACAGCAATGACTAAATCAAAGGAATTCCGATGATTTAACTCACAGTGGGCGTCAGGAAACATTTCTGCCATAGCATCTAGGCACTGTCTGATTTGTTTTAACGTTAACATACTAGTTCTCCTTCTTCTTACAGGTAGTTCCCTCCTATTTTACAATAGGGTTCCTGTCAAATGCTACTTTTGTCCATATTCTTTTAAAAAAGCTGCTTCAAGATTCAATTACTTGGATCTTGAAGCAGCTTTTTATCCTGTCATTGCTCTAGCCAGTTAAAAAAAGGAATGGCTGATGTAGACTGAGAAGGGTTAACAGAAGATAGTTTTTTGGGCTGTTGATTTTGACGAAATTTTTGGCTATGCTTGCGGGCTTGATCAATGGTTTGAATACCATTTTTCTTCCATTCAAATAAAATACGATCAATATACCGGAAGTTTAATTTTCCCGACATCACCGACTCTCTTAGTGCCGCTTTAATAATAATGGGATCATGATGATCTTGATCAATCCACATCGCTAGCGTTTCACATTCAAACGGAGACAATGCTCTGCCGAACTCTTTTTCAAACATTGTATATAAATTAAGCTCTTCTTGTTCTTCTTCGCTTTTTTCTACTTCTCTTGTTTCTTGCATCATATGATGAATAAGCTTTTCCCAAAGCGGTTTTAATGAATAACGTTCACAAATAAGGGCGTTTTGCTGTTGATCTTGCTCAATAGATAAAAAGCCGCGCTGAATTAATGCTCGCAGCGTATCCATACAGACAGCACTTGAAATACTCATTTTTGCCGCCAATTCGTTAGGTGTCGGGAAACCTTCACCGCCTTCAATGGAAACATAAATATGCATTAACGTCATGAATTCCGTTTCGTTCATTCCCAAATCGCTATAGTGATTAAACAGCAGCTTCGGAATTGAAACTGTGCCTTGTTCAAACCATTCAATTAACGTTTCTTTTTTCATATCCGAACACCTCAGTAGTTAGTATATCATGAAGTTTATAGTCAAAGTAATAATTATTCGAAGCTAAAAAAGCTTCTATGTAAAACTTTCCGCTGAAACCGTACCATTGCTCTGCACATATAAAATATATACGAACGATGACTTCCTTCCAAGAATATTACACTAACTTATTCTTTCGAGAATTGCAACTCCCTTTTAAGTTAGACTCTTTTCTATGTTTGCCTTTGTTTCCTTATGATATAAGTAAAAGCCTCGTTTTTCTTTTCTTTTTATGATTCATAAAAAAAGCTAAAAAAGTATCCTGACTACAAGAGTCAGAATACTTTTTTCACTTCCTTACGGGTATAGACGGTTTAATAAGCGTGGGAATGGAATCGTTTCACGAACGTGTTCTACGCCGCTAATCCATGCTACCGTACGCTCAAGGCCTAAACCAAATCCTGAATGTGGAACTGAGCCATACTTACGAAGCTCTAAATACCACTTATACGTTTCAGTATCTAATTTGTGCTCTTCTACACGCTGCGCTAAAAGCTCTTGATCATGAATACGTTCAGAGCCTCCAATGATTTCTCCGTAGCCTTCTGGTGCAATTAAGTCTGCGCATAATACTACGTCTTCATTTGTTGGATCTGGCTGCATATAAAATGGTTTTAATGACGTTGGATAGTGTGTAATGAATACCGGCTTGTCATAGCTTTCTGCGATAGCCGTTTCATGCGGTGCTCCAAAGTCATCTCCCCACTGAATGTCTGTAAATCCTTTTTCATGTAAAAATTTAAGAGCCTCATCGTACGAAATACGAGGGAATGGCGCTTTAATTTGTTCTAACTTAGATGTATCACGGCCTAGTACATTTAACTCTAACTTACAGTTTGTTAAAACAGACTGTACGACATGAGACACATACTCTTCCTGTACTTTCAAGTTATCTTCGAATTGGTAGAAAGCCATCTCTGGTTCAATCATCCAAAACTCAATTAAATGACGGCGTGTTTTAGATTTTTCAGCGCGGAACGTTGGACCAAATGAAAATACTTTTCCAAGCGCCATTGCCGCTGCTTCCATATAAAGCTGTCCACTTTGAGAAAGATATGCATCTTCCTCAAAATATTTCGTGTGGAATAATTCTGTTGTTCCTTCAGGAGCACTTCCTGTTAGGATTGGAGGATCTACTTTTGTAAACCCGTTTTCGTTAAAGAATTCGTACGTTGCACGAATAATTTCGTTACGAACCTTCATAACAGCATGTTGACGTTTAGAACGGAGCCATAAATGACGGTTATCCATTAAGAACTCTGTTCCATGTTCTTTTGGCGTAATTGGATAATCAACAGCTTCATGAATAACTTCAAGGCTTGTAACTGTTAACTCATAGCCAAACGGTGAGCGCTCATCTTCACGCACCACACCTGTTACATATAGTGATGATTCTTGCGTCATAGATTTAGCTAATTTAAAAGTTTCTTCTTCTACTTCAGCTTTTACAACTACCCCTTGCATGAATCCTGATCCATCGCGCAGCTGTAAAAAGGCAATTTTACCACTTGAACGTTTATTCGCTAACCAAGCACCAATTGTTACTTCTTTTCCTACATGCTTGCTTGCTTCTGAAATCGTAATTTTCACGATTAATATCCCTCCAAAAAACTTACATTTCGTAATTATGTATGCCATCCTATTATACATTTCGACAAACATAATAACAAGTAACAAACAAAAAGAGCCTTCTAACACGTGTGATTTGTGCTAAAAGGCTCCTTTGTTTTTAAATATAATCTTTTTTATTTCATATGACGAGTCATAAATGAATGGATGCGTTCCACTGCTTTTTCTAGCAGATCTAGTGATGTAGCATAAGAAAGACGTACATTTTCAGGTGAACCGAATCCTGAACCAGGCACTAGCGCTACCTTCTCTTCTTCTAAAATAGCTTCTACCCATGCATCAACTGTATCAAAACCAGTTAACTTTGCAGCTTCAATTGCATTAGGGAATAAGTAGAAAGCACCCTGTGGTTTTAAGCATGAGAACCCTGGAATGTTAATCAGCTTTTCATGAATTACGTTTAGACGCTCTTCAAAAGCTTGTCGCATCATTTCCACCGGCTCCTGAGTGCCGTTATAAGCAGCAATTGTTGCATATTGAGCAATAGATGTTGGATTTGACGTGCTGTGACTCGCTAGGTTTGTCATCGCTTTAATAACTGTAGCATCACCAGCTGCATATCCAATGCGCCAGCCCGTCATGGAATGTGACTTAGAAACACCGTTAATGATAATTGTTTTTTCTTTTAACGCTGGTGAAAGCTGTGCAATCGATACATGTTCATTTTGACCATACACAAGCTTTTCATAAATTTCATCTGATACGATAAAAATATCGTGCTTCAAGCAAACTTCTCCTAAAGCTTGTAGCTCTTCTCTTGTGTAAATCATACCTGTTGGGTTGCTTGGTGAATTGATAATAACAGCTTTGGTTTTAGCAGTAATAGCCGCTTCTAATTGTTCAGGTGTGATTTTAAATTCGTTATTTTCAGAACCTTCAACGAATACTGGTGTACCTTCTGCTAACTTTACTTGCTCAGGATAACTTACCCAGTAAGGAGTTGGGATAATCACTTCGTCACCTTCGTCTAACAGAACTTGAAATAACGTATACAGTGCGTGCTTAGCACCTGTACAAACAATAATTTCAGAAGGTGAATACGTCAGGCCTTGGTCGCGTTTGAATTTTTCAATTACCGCTTCTTTTAATGGTGCAAGGCCGCCTGCTGGCGTATATTTTGTCTGACCATCATTCATTGCTGTAACAGCCGCTTCTAAAATGTGCTGCGGCGTATTAAAATCAGGTTCCCCTGCTCCAAGTCCAATCACATCATGACCAGCCGCTTTCAATTCTTTCGCTTTTGCTGTAATCGCTAATGTTGATGATGGCGTTAATGCTGATACACGTTTTGCTAACTTCACTAAAATCTCCCCCTATGAACTAAAGCTATAATCAGCCCGCGGGCTGATTATAGATAAAAAATTGGCTTCATTTTCATAAAGCGCTGAAATCTTATATTATGACACATATGGTATTTCATATGGTATAAACGATTTATGATTGAGATAAGCTGTATCGTTTTATAAATTCACCGCTAGAGAAATCAAGATAATAGTATGTTAAATGTTTCTTATCTTTATCCACATATGTTACTTCCCACAGCGGCTTTTTATTTTCAATGCCTAGGCGCACCGACTTAATTTCCTGCGGATTTTTATCATTTTTCACAATGGAAATGGCTTTCTCTTTTGTGATCCCGCTGCTTGCTTTCTTTAAAACAGCTGTTTGTTTTTTGCTTTTAGGCATCCAAGCAATTACCTTTTGATTGCTTCGGTTTGTACCTTCTACTACATAAAATGCATGATTGCCGAAATATGGCTGGGTGCTTGTGACAGATTTCAAATTAAATTCTTTTTTTGCTTGGGATGCTGCTTTTTCCTCAGCAGACTGCACATCCTTCACAGACGAGTGATAAATGCTAAAAGAAATGCCCCCGATAATTAAAAGCACAGCAGCTACCGCTACAATAATTAACTTTTTCATAAAATCCCTACTTATGTACGATAAATTGTAAATACAGCTTTGCTTTGATCTTCTTCATCTAACGCTAATCCGAACATCAAATCTTGCTTTTTCAACGTGCGATTCAAACTATCAACAATTTTATATAAATCCGAGGAATTTTCCACGCGGACAGTTGATAATACTTCAATCCTACTTTCCATTGTAAACCTCCTAGCTCGTCTATCACGACGCAAAAATGACGATATCCGTATTATAACAGGTATCAAAAACCATCGTCATCTTTTTCACTCATCAATCCAATCTGTACGTTTTGCGTAAAAACCGAATAAATAAGTAAACATATATAATATTATAAGGAATTTACCTCTTTTTGCAAAAGGAAATTTATTTATTTTGCAGAAAATTTCATCACATCATAGGATTTTAGCGACATTTTAATAGAGTAAGCGCTCCCCTCTCTTACGTCATATAATTCAATCCATTCAGCTGTTAAATTTGAAAGCAGTCGAGAGGAATAGGAACGGCCTGGTTTCGTAAACACAACCGCAAGCTGTGTATCTAATTGCTTCAAAAATGCATTCGAAAAAAACGTTCCCTCTCCAAAATTAGGAATTTTCAATACCTCTACATGGGTAAGAGGAATGCGTAAAAACTTTTCTTCTACTTCATCTGAGCTGCTCATTGCATATAGAATCCGATGTTCTCCGATCGTAAATAATAGATCCATAGCCGCTGTTTTTTGCTTCGATGCATGCAAGACATCAACGTGTATATTATGTGTTAACTGAAATAAATCACTTTCTTTCCACTTCTCTGTTTGAAATTCCGCCTGGTACTGAGCCGGGACAATAATACGCTCTATATGATAATCATTCACAGCTCGCTGAACATTTGAATCATAGTACTTTTGCTGTTTCGTAATCACTAATTGGTTGATTTTTTTTACTTTATATCGCTTCAACCACTTCTTTAGCTCGGGATAGGAAGATGCATTCCCGGTATTTATTAAAATAGTCTCACCGCTTCCGTCTTGAATCAGACTCGCTTCTCCAGCTGAAAGAGGTAAAAAGGTGATCACTACTTCATCAGCTTGTAAACCAAAATCTACGTTTTTAATGACGGCTGCTGAAACCGAACAGTTCATAAAACTAAAAAACAGTACAGCACTTATTAATATTTTAATCATACACTGTCCTCATTTGCTTATCATAGTATATTACTATCGTCTCTCAAGTGAAGAAACAGTATGCATAAAAAAAAGACTTAAGCGTATGCTCAAGTCTTTTCATTCCACCATTCTTTGTAGTCCAGTAATATATTCGAAAACGTTTTTTGAACAACCTGGACTTTTGGAAGTGAGTGAAGGAAATGGTACCCATATGCTGTTCGCGTAATACGATTATCAAAAATAAATATAGCTCCTCGGTCACTTTTGGAACGAATCAACCGTCCAAATCCTTGTTTAAAACGGATAACGGCCTGGGGAAGTGAATAATTCATAAAAGGACTTTTTCCTTCTTTTTTCATCTGCTCAAATTTAGCTGTCAGCAGAGGTTGATTTGGAGATGAAAAAGGAAGTCTGACAATTACGAGACATGATAATAAATCTCCTGGCAGATCAATTCCTTCCCACAGACTGTTTGTACCTAATAGAATGGAATGCTCAAACTGGCTGAAGTCCTTTAGCAGTCTATTACGATTTCTAGTTGTGACTCCTTGACCGAGCAGTACAAACTCTTCAAGATCGTTTAACTCTTTTAAATAACCATACGTAGCTTTCAACATGTCATATGAAGTAAAAAGCACCAGCATACGACCATTTGTTACTTTAGCTACGTCAAGAATACTTTCTGCCATCATAGCGCTATACTCATATAATGATACTTCGTTAACAGCAGGCATATCTTGAGGAATATAGACTCTAGCTTGCTTCTCATAATCAAACTCGGAAGGGAGAATGAGTTGAGCAGGCTGAAAGTCATATAACCCTAGCTCTTGAATTAAATAATCAAATGTTCCATTCACCGTCAATGTAGCCGATGTTAAAATAACGCTTTGTTTCTTAGCGAAAAATTCATCAGCCAGCGTATCGGCAATGGAGGTAGGCTGACTATAGATATACGTAGCATTCGCTGCTCCTTTTGGTTCAATCTCAAACCACGTTACGTGATGACTCTGCTGTTTGAACAAAAGCTTTTCTATTTGCTGAGATATGTGTTCAAATCCTTTAACAGCCGTTTGAAATTCATGAAGAGACGACTGTTCATTTTTTGTGACTTTGTCATATAGTTCCTCTAAGGAATGTCTTGCCCCATCATTCCATGTAAAAAGATCGTGAATTAAAAAACGAATGCGCGACGCTGCTTCTTGAATAGCCGTCCAGTAATGCCCATGCTCTTTTTCCACTTTATATCGATAGCTGCTTCTTCCAATCTCGCCCTGCTGATTGCCGATTCTTTTTTGGACAAAAGAATGAATCAAACGAAATAAATCATCGCACTCAGAATGAAGCTGCACAAACAGGTTTTGAAGAAGTTCAGTGTTAAGCTCGATACTATATTTCACAAACGTATGATGAACTTTTTTTAACAGCCCTTTGTCTTGAATGGTTCCGATTCGGTTTAATAGCGCATGAACCGCAAAATAATCTAAGCGCTCCCCCAGCTCTTCTCCAGCAATGTCTTCTAAGTGATGAGCCTCGTCAATAATAATCTGTTCATACTCAGGCAGCAGCTCATGATTACTCATCACATCCATCAACAGCAAGCGATGATTTGTCACTACTATATGGGCATTTTGCGCTCTGTTCTGCGCTCGTTCATAAAAAGAATAAAGTTTCCAAGGATGCTTAAAGTCACTTGGAGACGGATTGCTTTCGTTTAGCTGTTCCCAAAAAAGTTTGCCGCCAGAAGGCAGGTTTATTTCATCGCTATCGCCCGTTTCCGTTTCCGTCAGCCAAATAAGCAGCTTCGCTTTTGTGAGGATCGCATCGTAATTATTATTGCGCTCTTTTAAGAGCTGAATAAATTTTCTTATACTAATGTAGTGTTCTCTTCCTTTTAAAACAGCTGCCGTAACAGGAAACGGAACAATCTTTTCTAGAATGGGCACATCTTTTTCGATGATTTGCTGCTGAAGCGTTACCGTGTTAGTCGAGATAATGACTGGGTGATGATGAACAGAAGCATAAAACACGGCAGGAACTAAATAAGCGTAGGTTTTACCAATACCGGTCCCGGCTTCAATTAAAGCATGCTCATTACCTGCAAAGCACTCTTGTACAAAGTTCATCATCTCCCACTGCCCTTTTCGTTCTTCAAACAATGGCAGAGCCTGATGGAACAGCTTTTGCTTTTCAGTTTCAAATATTTCGTAAGTATGAGAGTGCTGCTTTTCATTAGCTGAATGCGGCTGATATTTGTTTAGCGCAATGCCATGTATAAATTCATAAGAACCATCCTCGGCATAACTTTTATCATCTATAACTTGTTGAATCAGTTCTCCAATTTCACTTTTAAAGTGCAAGCTTAGCGCATACAGCTGCTTTAAGGTTGTTAGAGGTAGCTTCTTTAATTTCTCAATTAGTAACAGTAAAATACGTGCCGTTACTTCTGCATCACTATCTGCTTGATGAGGGTTTTCATGTTCGATATGTAAATACTCAGCTAATTGGCTAAGTTTGTACCCATCAACTGTAGGCAGCAGAATCCGAGCCAGTTCGACGGTGTCTACGGTTGAATTATAAAGCGTCTCCTCTCCGCACTGATAGAGTTCTTCTTGTAAAAAAGTTAAATCAAATGCCACATTATGTGCAACAAAATAAGCATCATCTAGCAATTCTATAATTTTAGGTGAAATTTCTTCAAATAAAGGCGCATCTTTCACCATATCATTTTGAATGTTAGTTAGTTGTGTAATAAAAGGCGGAATATCCATACCAGGATTTAAAAAACTAGAAAAACGTTCAACAATTTTGCCGTCTTCTACTATGACAGCAGCAAATTGAATCATTTTATCTCCTTGTTTTGGAGAATGTCCCGTCGTTTCAAGATCTACCACAACAAAGCGTTTATTCACGGTCAACACCTCGCAAGTCTGTCTTTTTATAGTATAAAGTGAAAGCCTGCTCTATATGCTTTAAAAGCGCAACTCCTTCTCGTGAAAAACAGAGAGGCTTCCATACATAGAAGTTTTACTTTAGTGTGTATAGAGGTATATACCGTTCACTTACTAGCGTATGTATTCAAATAAAAATCCCCCTCATAAAGGGGGACTGTTCTTATAGAATTGTACCAGCTGGTTCTTGTTTAAGCAATTGTTGGATTTTATTCTGCTCATTCATAATCGCTACGGTTGGATGATGGTGAGCTACTTCTTCATTTGCTACGAGCGCATAAGAGATAATGATGATGATATCTCCAGGCTGCACAAGTCTTGCAGCAGCTCCATTTAAACAAACTACGCCGCTCCCGCGTTCGCCGGGAATAACGTACGTTTCCAAGCGAGCTCCGTTATTATTGTTTACAATTTGGACTTTTTCGTTTGCTGCGATTCCTACTGCGTCGATGATATCTTCATCAATGGTGATACTGCCAACATAATTTAAGTTGGCTTCAGTTACATGAGCTCTGTGTATTTTAGCATTCATCATCGTGCGAAACATTTAGTTATCCCCCTGTACGTCTACAATTACATTATCAATTAAACGAGCTTTAGAGAATTGAACAGCTAAAGCAATGATGATTTTGCCAGCGGCTTGTTTAATCGTTTTTAGCTCTGGATACGTATAAACCTCGATATAATCCACTTTACCGCTCGTATATTGCTCAATTTCTTTTCGAATGGCCTGTTTAATAATTTCTACGTGCTTCTCTCCGCTTTCAAGAAGCTGCAGAGCGCTTTGTAAACTCTTAAATAAAACAGGTGCCTCTTCTCTTTCTTTATCTGTTAAATATACGTTACGAGAACTTTTAGCTAAGCCATCTGCTTCTCTCACCGTATCTACTGCTCTAAGCTCCACTGGGAAATTAAAGTCTTCAATTAAGCCATCTACTACAGCAACTTGCTGTGCATCTTTTTTACCAAAGTATGCACGATCTGGTGTTACAATGTGAAAAAGCTTTGTTAGGACCGTGGCTACTCCGTCAAAATGGCCGGGTCGCTTCTGTCCACACAATACGTCTACACGATCTGTCACGGTTATAGCAACTGAACGGCTTGGCTTATACATTTCCTCTACTGAAGGATAAAATAAATAGTCGACGTTAGCTTCTTTTGCCACGCGCTCATCGCGCTCAAAATCTCTTGGATACGTATCAAAATCTTCATTTGGCCCAAATTGAGTCGGGTTCACAAAAATACTTAGGGCCACTACTTCATTTTCTGTGCGGGCTGCTCCAAGTAAAGTAGCATGGCCTTCATGCAAATAGCCCATCGTCGGGACAAATCCAATTGAACGTCCAAGCTGCTTTTCTTTTTTCATCTCCTGCTGCATGTCTTTAATTGTTGTAATGACTTTCATCTTATTTTCCTCCGTACAGTGCCGTTAACTGCTCTTCTTTCATTGAAAAAGTATGTGCTTCTTTCGGAAACTCTCTTTTTTTCACTTCACTTACATACTGAGAAAGTCCCTGTAAAATAGGCTCATTTATTTTCGCAAATGACTGAACGAATTTTGGCACACGCTCTACTCCGTACGTTAATACATCGTGGTATACAAGTACTTGACCATCCGTATCAGCTCCTGCTCCAATTCCGATTGTTGGAATGCTCAAGCGTTCAGCTACTTGTTTTGCTACTTGTTTAGGAACACATTCTAATACAACAGCAATAGCTCCCGCCTGCTCACACTTGATAGCGTCTTGGATTAGCTGTTTGGCTTCTTTCGCTTCTTTTCCCTGCACTTTATAACCGCCCAGGACACCGACAGACTGAGGAGTTAACCCGAGATGTGCAACAACCGGAATACCAGCTTGCGTCAATTCTGAAATTGTATAAAGAACATCCTTTGCACCTTCTACTTTTAAAGCATGAGCTCCGCTTTCCTGCATAATACGAGCAGCATTTTTCATCGTGTCTTCTTTCGACACGTGATAGGACATAAATGGCATGTCGGTGACGATAAATGTATCAGCAGCTCCTCTTTTAACCGCTTTTGTATGATGAATCATATCATCTACCGTTACAGGAATGGTAGAGTCATATCCTAAAACGACCATTCCTAGAGAATCGCCTACTAAAATCATGTCTACGCCTGCTTCCTCAGCGTACTTAGCTGACGGATAATCGTACGCAGTCAGCATCACAATTGGTTCATTGTTCTGTTTCATACGTAAAAAATCTAATTTTGTTTTCACTAACTTTCTCCTCCTTCTCAGAGGAGATGAGCGCACGTCTGCACACAAAAAGTCCTTCTACCTATAAAAGGAAGAAGGACTTTGACAGACTTCATCTATAAAAAGCACACTTTACCTAATGTGCTTACCTACGCGTCATCCCTCTGTCCTAGTCCTTAATGGATCAAGGCAGATTTATTGTCGTATTAAAAATAAACAAACGAGTATCAAGTGAAGTTCTTGCGATACTACCTTGATACTCGTATTATAATAAAAATTCCTTTATTTTTCTACTATTTTTTAGCAGAGAGCTCAATATCTGCAGAATGAATTCGGTGTATAACTCCTTCATCATCTTCAATCAATAAAACGCCTTCATCCGTTATACCTTTTGCAAAGCCTTCAATGTTGGCTGTCATCGTGCGTGCTATAATTCGCTTGCCAATGCTGATCGCATACGTTTCCCAAAGAACTTTAATTAAACCAAAGCCATTTTTTAAGTATTCTTCGTAAAGGGTTTCTAACTTTAAGAAAAACGCTTGCATCAAAGCCGCACGATTAATTTCTTCACCTTTTTCAATACGTAAAGATGTGGCAATGTGTTTGATTTGTTCATTAAAATCCGTTTCCTGCTGATTCACATTGATGCCAATTCCAATGATGACCGAATGAATCCGGTCAAAATCAGCCTGCATTTCTGTTAAAATCCCCACTAGCTTCTTCCCATTTAATAAAACATCATTAGGCCATTTAATGTCTGGAGAAAGGTTCGTCACTTCTTGAATGGCCTGTACAACAGCCACTGCTGATAGTAGAGTCAGCTGAGGAGCCTGCTGCGGAGGGATAGAAGGACGCAGTATAATACTCATCCAGGCACCAGTATATTTTGGGGAATACCACGCTCTATCAAGTCTTCCTCTCCCTGCCGTTTGCTCTTCAGCAACTACAACCGTTCCTTCTTTGGCTCCTTCTTGAGCAATTCGATGAGCAATTTTTTGAGTAGAATGCACGCTTTCCTCATAATGAATATACTGACCGATTTTTGTTGTTTGGAGCCCTAATAAAAGCTCGTTGCTGCTTACTTTGTTCGGCTTCCCAACAATGCGATAGCCTTTTTTACGAACAGCTTCAAGTTCATAGCCGTCTTTTCGCAGCTCTTCGATATGCTTCCATACAGCTGTTCTTGAACAGCCTAATAAATCGCTGATCTTTTGGCCGGACACATAGTCCCCATCTGCGTTCGTAAACATTTCAAGCAGCGTTCTTCTTATATCTGACTGCAAGACTGCACCCACTTTCTTATTGAAGATTTCGTGTTCATTAACTCATTGTATAGAATTTTCTCCTCAATTTCTTTTAACAGTTGAGACACCCATGGACCACCCTTTTTACCTGTCCACACTAAAAGATCTTGACCATTTATATCTAAATCTTTTAAAGAATGAATAGGCAGCTCGTTATAGATGTAAAGAAGCTCATGTTCATTCATATACTCATTGCTTCGAAGAAGTTGTAAAATACGATTCACGCTTACGCTGGCCTGCTCTCCAATTGTATACATGATGCGCTTTGACCATCCATTTTCCAAAACGTCTCGAAGACCAATAGACTGAAGCTGAATATCTTTAATTTGCTTATTAGATAATTTCCAGCTTTTAAAAAATGCCTGCTTGTCTTGAATGTCGAGTAGATGTACCAGAAGTGTCCATGACTCCGATACTCGCTGAAGCATCATCCAATCGTGTGCACAAACAGATCGGAATTTTTGCGGATCTACATTCAATTGGGGCAAGTAGCGATACAGCTCCGTATCTGCTACAAGTGCTAATGCTAAAGACGGACGCTTTCCGCTCAGCATTTTTTCGAATTCAACTGTAATGCGTTCAATAGAAACATGCCTCAGCAGTTCACCATATTGCTGAATGGCTCTTTTAGTTTGATCAGACAGCGAAAACGCCAGCTGACTGACAAAGCGAACGGCTCTCATCATACGAAGAGCATCTTCATGAAAGCGTTCTTTAGCATTTCCGACAGTGCGAATTAACTGGTTTCGCAAATCTTCTCTTCCATTAAATGGATCAATAATTTCTCCTTTTGCATTCATAGCCATTGCATTGATTGTAAAATCGCGACGCTGCAAATCTTCTATCAGAGACGAAATAAACGTAACGGACGAGGGACGACGAAAATCATCATATTCTCCCTCAGAGCGAAAAGTGGTTACCTCATAGGTCTCGTTCTCATGGACAACGACAACCGTACCATGCTCGATTCCTACATGAATCGTCTTAGGAAAGAGTTCCATCACTTGTTCAGGCCTAGCTGACGTAGCGATATCAATATCTCCAATCGTCCGATTTAAAATGAGATCCCGGACCGCTCCTCCAACAAAATACGCTTCGTAACCGGCTGTCTCCAGCTTTTCAATAATATAAAGCGGATGAATGAACGGTTCTTTCATAACTTCCTCCATTCTTCAACCCTGTACCAATTTATAATAAAGTTTTTCATATTGACTCACAATCTCTGTTGAATGAAATTTATGATTAACTGCGCTTAGAGACGCTTCCCTCATTTGGTGATGCAGCTGTTCATTTTCAAGTAGCTGAATTGCTTTGCTCGCTGCCTCTTCGACGTCTCCCACTTCGCAAATATATCCTGTTTTTTCGTGTTCAATTACTTCGGGAATTCCGCCTATATTTGTTCCGATGCATGGAACACCACAAGCCATAGCTTCTAAAAGTACAAGCCCAAAGCTTTCTTTTTCAGATAATAACAGTTTTAAATCGCTAATCGAATATAATTCTGCTACATTTTCTTGTTTCCCAAGAAATAACACAGAATCTTGAAGATTTAGATCTCTTACTAATTGAGACACAACCGTCATTTCAGGGCCGTCCCCTACAAGCAGCAGCTTAGACTGAAGCTTTTTATTAATAATAGCAAATGTTTTGACTATATCTGTAACTCGTTTGACTTGACGAAAGTTTGAAATATGAATAACGACTTTTTCATTTTCTAATATGCCATACTCCGCTTTTAAATACTGCACTTCTTTTTTATGATAAACTCGTTCATCAATAAAATTATACATCGTTTCAATTTCTTTATCTGGACTAATTAAATGGTGAGTTTGATCAACAAGTGACTGAGATACAGCAGTCACTGCATCTGATTTCTCAATTCCAAATTTAATTAAATCTTTTAACGATGGATCCTCTCCTAGAACCGTAATATCTGTCCCATGAAGAGTCGTCACAATTTTCACTTCGTGCTCCACCATTTGTTTAGCTAAAATCCCGCAAACGGCATGGGGGATTGCATAGTGCGTATGAATAATGTCAAGCTTTTCTCTTTTAGCCACTTCAGCCATTTTACTGGATAAAGCGAGATCATACGGAGGGTATTTAAAGACGGAGTACTGATTTACATCTACTTCGTGAAAATAAATATTTGGATATACTTTCGTCAATCTAAAAGGCATGCTAGAGGAAATAAAATGAATTTCGTGCCCCTTTTCAGCCAGCAGCTTCCCTAGCTCCGTTGCTACCACTCCTGAACCTCCAACGGAAGCATAACATGTAATACCAATTTTTAACTTCATTTATTTTCCACCTACTAAATCGTCGTACATCAAAATCGGTTTTTTAGATAAAAAACCTTCACCGTATGCTACCCCGACTTCTTTGCCAAATAATCTCTCTCTGCTCTCTACCGTTTCAATATATCCGTTTACCAGCGGCGTATCAAACGTATCTGCTGTTTTTATAAATTGACTTTCATAAGCCTCTAGACTAGCTACTTTCTTTTGAAACGTGCTTGATACATCTACGATAAAATCTGGCTTATGAAATCCATTTATCATATAGAAATAAAGAGACTCAGCACGATGAGCTTTTTGCTTTTTATAATCGATATAATTTTTAACGCCAGCGGAAAACATGGCCTCTTCTACAAGCTTTGCACAATTTCCATGATCAGGATGACGATCTTCAAAGTAAGGAGCAAATATAATCCTTGGTTGATACGTGCGAATGACTGATGCAATTTCAGCTATATACTCTGCCTTTAAAACCAAACCTCTGTCTGGCAAATGCAGATGAATTCGCTCATGAACACCTAAGACATCAGCAGCTTTGGACGCTTCTCGTTTTCGAATTTCAACCGTTCCATTTGAAGAAAGTTCAGCTTGCGTCAAATCGCAAATAACTACCTTCAAACCTTGTTCACTCATTCTTGCAATGGTTCCACCCATACCGATTTCTACATCATCGGCATGAGCACCAAAGGCAAGGATATCTATTGTTTCTTTCATTATCTTCACCCTATTTTTTTATAATTGAACGCCAATGCAAATCGCCTCGTTCAAGTCCATGAATTAAAATCTCTGCTGTTCCCATATTCGTTGCAAGAGGAACCGCATAGACGTCACATAGGCGCATCAGAGCTGAAATATCAGGTTCATGAGGCTGAGCTGTTAACGGATCGCGGAAAAAAATAACCATATCCATTTCATTTTGAGCAATTAAAGCTCCTATCTCCTGATCTCCTCCAAGCGGCCCTGATTGAAAGCGATGAACCTTCAAACCTGTTGCTTCTGAAATACGCGTTCCTGTTGTTCCTGTTGCGAACAGCGAATGTTCCTGTAAAATCGCTTGATAGGCTGTTGTGAATTGTACCATATCATTTTTCTTTTTATCATGTGCAATTAAGGCGATTTTCATTTTTCTCGCTCCTTAGTCAATAATATTTTCTAATCCATATACAAGTGTGTCTACGTTCATAACTGTATCAACAGCTAGCTTCACACCTGACATAAAAGAAGCACGGTTGTATGAATCATGACGGATTTTTAATGTTTGTCCAAATCCTCCGAACATTACTTCTTGGTGAGCAATCAGCCCTGGCAGGCGTACGCTATGTAGGCGGATTCCTTCATAATCTGCGCCGCGCGCCCCTTCTAGCAATTCTTTTTCCTCAGGATGACCCTGTTTTTTTGCTTCACGAACTTCACTGATAAGCTCCGCTGTTTTTAAGCCTGTTCCTGATGGTGCATCTAACTTTTGATCGTGATGCATTTCAATAATTTCAACATCATCAAAGTATTTAGCTGCCATTTGTGAAAACTTCATCATTAAAATAGCGCCAATCGCAAAATTAGGTGCAATGATACAGCCAAGTTCCTTCTCTTCAGCAAGCTGCTTTAATTCTTTTAAATCTTCTTCTGAAAAGCCAGTGGTTCCTACAACAGGTCTTACTCCATATGTTAGGGCTGTTTTAGTATGAACGCGCCCAATTTCAGGTGTTGTCAAGTCAACTAAAACATCTGCCTTAACGTCTTGAAAACATTTTTCAATATCCGTGTAGATTGGCGCTTGTACATTTGGCATTCCTTCAATATCACTTATGTATTTTCCTTCATTGATACGATCTACCGCTGCTACTAATTCAAAATGCTCTGTTTCTTCTATTAATAATACAGCTTCTTTTCCCATACGACCTCTTGGTCCTGCAAGTACAATTCGAATTTTGTCCATTCTTTTTCTCTCCTTAGTCTTCTTTTTTCGTCCAGCGATCTTTGTCACGCGTATTAAATTTATTCATAACGCGATCATGCGCTTCTTGTAAATCAATATTTAATGAATTTGCAAAGCAAATTAATACAAATAAAATGTCGCCCATTTCTTCTTCGACCGTACGTTCTGCTTCAGTCGTTTTCTTCGGCTTTTCACCATAATAGTGGTTAATTTCGCGCGATAATTCGCCCACTTCTTCCGACATTCGCGCAAGCATAGCAAGAGGACTAAAATATCCTTCTTTAAATTGGCTAATATATGCATCAACTTCTTGCTGCATTTGCTCCATCGTTTTTTTTGACATCTTTTTATTTCACCTCTTTTAGAAGTACACTCAGCTTACTATTATAACATCTTTACTTCAAATTATTTAGTGTAATTACTTCTTCTTACCAAGCCTTTGTCAGATGCTCTTTCACAATATTTCTCGCGTTTCCCTTAATTCTCAAAAATCTGTCTATATTTTACGAATTGAGGATACTACTAATACATAGCACTCGAAGAAACATCATCACTTTTTACTATTTTCAAAAATCTTTTCGATAGTTATTTACGAAATGAAATATATTCCTTTATGATAAGGTAGTGCAAAAACGGTCATAGGAGGTTTGTAAGTATGAAAGGTCTCAGATTTAAAAATATTATTTTTATACTGCTTGGTGCTGCCATATTTGCGTTTGGACTTGTTAATTTTAACATGCAAAACAATTTAGCTGAAGGTGGATTCACAGGCATTACCCTGCTTTTATTTTTCTTATTTAACATTGATCCCTCTTATTCTAACTTAGTGTTAAATATTCCTTTGTTTTTTGTAGGGTGGAAACTATTAGGGAGAACAGCATTTATTTATACCATGCTCGGAGTCATTAGCTTATCGCTATTTTTATGGATATTCCAGCGCTTCCCGGTGAATATGCCCCTGCGTCATGATATGACTCTAGCAGCTCTTTTTGCCGGTGTTTTTATTGGAGTGGGTCTTGGCATTATTTTCAGGTTTGGAGGAACAACAGGAGGAGTCGATATCATCGCACGTGTTGTTCAAAAATATATCGGGTGGAATATGGGAAAAACGATGTTTCTTTTTGACTTTATTGTGATTAGTGCGTCTCTCATTTATTTATCCTACCGAGAAGCTATGTACACACTTGTTGCAGTCTTTGTCGCTGCACGGGTTATTGACTTTATGCAAGACGGCGCGTATGCCGCGAAAGGAGCAACGATCATTTCAAATCATAACGAAGCCATATCGGATAAAATTATGAAAGAAATGGATCGAGGCGTGACGATTTTAAAAGGACAAGGTTCTTTTTCTAAGCAAGATACCAACGTGCTATACTGCGTGGTTAGTAAAAATGAAATTTTCCGTTTAAAGCAAGTTATTACTTCTGTAGATCCACACGCATTCGTTGCAGTTACGGATGTTCATGATGTCTTAGGCGAAGGATTTACCCTTGATGAAAATAAAAAACCGCTTGAAAGATAAAAAAAATACCGCTAATGCGGTATTTTTTTATTAGTCGTCGTTATTCATTCCTGTATAAATCATGATTAAACGAACCAACTCAAGAACTGCTACTGCTGCGGCTGCTACGTATGTTAAAGCCGCTGCGTTAAGCACTTTACGCGTCTCGCGCTCTTCGTCATTTCGAATCGCTCCGACTGAGACGATTTGCGTCATCGCTCGGCTTGAAGCGTTAAATTCAACAGGCAGTGTTACAACTTGGAATACGACCGCTGCTGCCATGAAAATAATACCTAACAATAGCAACGGCTTAATCGACGCGATAATTCCAATCATAATTAAAATCCAAGAAGCGTTTGATCCAAGGCTTGCCACCGGCACAAGGGAGTGGCGAAGACGTAAAAACGAATAGTTTTCTTTGTCTTGAATCGCGTGTCCCACTTCGTGAGCCGCAACGGCAGCGCCCGCAACAGACGTTCCGTAATAGTTGTCTTCTGATAAACGAATTACTTTTGAACGAGGATCGTAGTGATCCGATAAAAATCCGCCTACAGGCTCTACGTGAACGTTGTACAACCCGTTTTCATCCAAAATTTTTCTTGCCACTTCTGCGCCTGTCATTCCTGATGAGTTGCTTACTTGTGAATATTTTTTGTAAGCACTTCTCACCTTAAACTGTGCCCAAATTGGCACAAGGATAATAATGAGAAAATAAATCAAAAAGCTCATTTACCCACACCTTTCATTATGTGTTTGACTACTCTTTTATTTTAGACAATTCTGCGCTTTTACGTCAATCATTACGCCCTCTAGCTGACTTTCTTTTCTGGTCAGCAAAATATTTTCGCGCTCCTACATAAAAAAGTGTAGCAATAATAATACTTCCGGTGGTAATTGTAACCCAAATAAAAGACGGGTCTGTACGATTTTCTTTTACTTGTTCAAAAAAATCTTTTAAGTTTTGTTCCATTTGGTTAAACTGCTCATCGTTAATCTCACTTGGCGTTCCTTCAGTTTGTAAAAAGTGAACGTCCGCGCTCACACGCTGTACGTAGGGAGACGACACGTCTACCTGCGCGCTCGGTAAGATCATATCATATTCCTTCAAAAATTGCTTAAGCTGCGCTTCATAAGCCGCTTGTTCTCCTTTTACCGCTTCATTTCGCATCTCTTTAAATGTTGCTAGCATACTGCCTTCGAGCTCAGTCCACATAGGCTGATGCTTGCTGTGCAGCGCATCGACTAACAATCGAAATTGAGTAGCTTTTTGAAGACGTTCTTCATCACTGGAATCAGAAGATAAAAGAGACCTTTCTACCTGTTCATAACAAAGAGTTAAAATACGTATATCTTCGGCCGATACGCCCAAAGAAGCTGTATTGAGACTGGTAAATTCATTCGAAAAGTTTCTGAACAAATGTTGGGCTGCTTTATACTCCTTTTGCTCTACAAGCGATAGCGTTTGATCAGATAAGTTATCAAGCTTTTCCCACTGCCCTTCAGCTGCATGTACAGTAGTCGTATATGCAAAGAAAAGTACGAGCAATATTCCTACTATTCTTCCTTTCATTCTCGTCCCTCCTCTAACCTCTACTAAAACTTATGAGAAAGAGGACAAGAGTAGACCTATTTTCAAAAGGAAGTTTTAATCTTACTATTCATTCATCGGAGTGATAAAGTTTTGCGTGTAATATTTCTCATATACACCTACACCAAGACGCGTAAACTCTTTATTGAGTAAAGCCTTACGATGTCCCTCACTATTAAGCCACCCTTCAACCGCAGCGATTCCATCCTGATAATTCGAGGCAATATTTTCGCCCGCGATACGATATACTACATCACCTTTTTGCAGACGGTTGCCTAAATCACCTTGTGCTGGTGAAACGTGAGAGAAATAGTTTAAGTCGCTCATTTCTTTGCTGTGTAAATAAGCTACTCCAGCAGTGGCTTCGTCCCAAGCTAAAGGTGACAGCTGAAACCGGTCTCGAATTACATTTGTAATATCGATAATTTGCTGCTCTTCTCCTTCTTGGACACTTTTCCACTCCTCCGATGTCAATGACGGAGCTGTTGGAAGCTCGCCGCGATAAACAATTTCGTACGGGCGCTGTTTTAATAGCGTGTCCATGTCCATAATTCGAATACTTGAGATTGTATTAAGGAACTGATCAAAATATAGTTGGACGTATACATCTCCATATTTAATAATGGGACGCATTTTCATATCCTCTTCACTCAGACGAAATCGGTATTCATTTCCGTCTTTTTGAAGCGTGAGTTCGGATGAAAGTGAAACTCTTTTTTCTACTTCCTCTCGCTTCTCACCAATCTCAAAAGGATCTGTATTTGTTTTTGAGCCAATGACGTATACAGATACGACTTGATTATTTTCTACTCCTACCTGCGCATACGTTTGACGATTCTTTTTGTAAATCCACCAGTCATAGCCATATGCAGAAGAATCAATACGATCCGGCTCTCCAAGCATTCCAATTAACTGTTCTGAATGATCTCCAATAAGCCTCATCATATTTTCACTTTGTTTTTCATAAGAAGCCACTTCTTGTGTGGGCTGACTTTTGGAATCCGTTTGGTTTTGCTCAATATTTTGACCCGTTAGATATTTTTCTAGCTGAGGTAAATAATCCTCCGCGTATACAAATGCCACTATTAATACGAGAATAAAAATAACTTTTTTCAGCTTTTCTTCCTCTCCTTACACCTGTTTTCTTTACCTGTTTAACTTATTTTTATCTCTATTATACATGCATTCAAAAAAAAATAGCTATCGGTATGAAGGAAACAAAAGAAAAAGCCAACTATTTACGAATATACTGCAAACAGTTGGCTTTCGCTTTTTAATGCGTTTGTTGTGAAATGTCTGAGAGCGCTTCTCCTGCACGTTCATTTGCATAGCGAAACGTTGATAAATCACCTAGCGATACAATCCCTACTAGCTTTTGATTTTCCACAACGGGAAGACGACGGATTTGATGTTGAGCCATAAGCTTAGAAGCTTCTTCTACAGAGGCTTCCGCTGTAATAGTTATAAGCTCTTCACTCATAACATCCGTTACTTTACTTGAATTTGGCTTCTTTTCTGCAATGCCTTTTATAACTAAGTCTCGATCTGTAATCATTCCTACTAGCTGATCTCTATCGACAATTGGAATTGCTCCTACATTCCATTCCTTCATTTTCACTGCTACTTCATATACGTTATCAAGCGTGGTGCATGTTTCCGTATCAGCTGTCATTACCTCTTGTACAGTTTTCATTGTTTTATCCTCCTTTACATCGTGTGTTCGTTTTATAGTGTGACCAACTTTTTAGTAAACTTTCGTATTTAAAACGTTTAAATAAAAATAGATAACGTTTACATTTTTCCTTATTAGATATTGCAAGTTTTATCCATTCGGCTTATGATTTAATTGGGGTATATCTGTTTTGGGAGGGAGTTCATATGAAATTTGAATATGCAAAATTTGATTCATTAAAGGTTGATTTAGATTTATTAGATGAGATTATGCATCAATTTGGTCTGGTCCGCGCCGGACAATGGGATTATGAACGCGTCACGTACGATCGAAAATTCGAGTTTCAGCGAGATACCTTCTATTTGCGAGTCCAAGGACATGCTATTTCAGGCGATGTAGGGGGCAGGCATGCTGTTATTCATCTTATGACACCTCTACTAGGCAAACATTATTATCCTCACGGTGTAGAATATGGAGACGGCGAATACTTTCCGCCATCCCTTGTAGAACAGTGTGAAAAGATATTAACACAAATCAAATCACAGCTTGAAACCGTTCAGCTATAGAATTAGAAAAAGCGCAGTAATCACACTGCGCTTTTTTTAATTCAAAGGAGGAGTAGACGGAAATTCCTTTGGTTTTATATCTTGAGGCTCAGTAAAATCGGGCATGTACGTATCTTTCTCTCGTTCTTTTCGAGCCCACTGAAAAAAAATAAATCCTAAAACCGTTCCATACACAATTTCTTGAATGATCTTCATAATAACACCGCCTAGCTGCTGATCTTCCACGGGCGGCAGCGTATTAAACATCTCGGGAGCAAGCTGCCCTAAACTTGCAATCATAGAAGATGGTACACAAAGGGAAAGAGCTTGTACCCAAGCGCTTGAGTCTGTATACGTCGCATATAAAGAGTGATTTGCAAAAATAATCAGCGCGCATGCTGGAGTAAGGAGTACACCATCTGCAAAAATGTATCCAAGTTTTTTTAAAGAACTTAGCGTTTGTTCTTCTTCTAGCTGATTAACGAGTGGCCACCACATGCAAAATGCAGCGATAAATAATACAACACTCACGATTCCGTGGAGCATCATATTCGTTTTAATAACATCAAAAAGCAGCGGAATATGATACAAAGAGAATAACCCATTAAATAATAGCAGAGCAATTAAAGGCTTTGTAAAGAATTTAAAAACATGTTTAACCCCTTTTACATAAATAACAGAACGAGCTAGCCACGGCGGAATTCCTAAAATAAAAAGCGGAGGAATCACCAAGTAAACGATGGCCATTTGCGTCATGTGAGCACTAAACATAAAATGCCCTAGTAAATCTACGGGTCCTCCTTTACATATATATAAAAGAACCATGCTAATAATAAAATACGCTTTTGTTTTTCTGTTTACGGCCTCCGCTCCCATAAAATTCCCTCTCCATCTACCAACGATGAAAAAATATAAGACGGTCACCAGACAAATAGTTAGAAAATAATAAGGACTCCAAAGTGCTTCAAAACCAAACATCCGCAAATTGTTAATCAACGTCTATTCCTCCTTCTACAGATGATGAAAAGGACTGGCGCATGCCAGCCCTTTTCTTTACCACCAAATAATGGTTACAAAAGCTAAAATGGTTAAAAGAGCTACCAATACGCCTGAATACAAGAAAAATGCTGGTATGGTATGTCCTTTGTGGTTCATATGCATGAAATAATAAAGTTGAAAGATGACTTGAACAACTGCCAAGAGCACAATCACCGGCATAATGTACCATCCGCTAAACTCTTGATAAACCGCAAAAAAAGCAATTAGTGTTAAAAACAGCATCATCGCAAAAGAGACAACTTGCATTTTCATATCTTCTGCATTTCTTTTTTTGCGATACTCTAAATTGAGCCTTGGGTTATCTGAGTTTGATTGATTTGTCGTCATCAGCTTATCCCACCATTCCCATTAAATATACAACCGTGAAAATAAAGACCCACACAACATCGATAAAGTGCCAGTATAAACTTGCTACATAATATTTTGGGGCGTTATATAAGTTTAACCCCCGCTTCGCATTTCGAATCATTAAAGAACCAATCCAAAGCAATCCAAACGTTACGTGAGCTCCGTGAGTTCCAACTAGCGCATAGAAAGAAGAACCGAATGCGCTGCTTGTGAACGTATGCCCTTCATGAACATAATGCCTGAACTCATAAATTTCTAATCCTAAGAAAGCTAAACCTAAAAGCCACGTAACGCCTAACCATAGCTGCATCTTTTTAAATTCAAAATTTTTCATATGATACATAGCATATACGCTTGTTAGTGAACTTGTTAATAAAATCATCGTGGCTGCAAAAACAAGCTTAATATCAAACAATTCTTCCGGCTTAGGTCCTGACATCGTTGAGTTGCGCAAAGCTAAATAAGTAGCAAAAAGTGAAGCAAACAAAACCGTCTCTCCGCCTAAAAAGAGCCAAAAGCCAGTAAATTTATTTTTCCCTTCGAGCGTTGCTTTTTCAGGCGAAGCAGGGAAAGTTTCAGCAGTTAGCTTTTGTTCAGTCTCCATTACATCTTCGCCTCCTTGTCATCATCAACTAAGTCTTCTTTATGAATATGAAAGCCGTGATCATCAATCCATGAACGGAAGAACATCGATAAAAACATGACGATCATTCCGGTAATCCCCACAATATCTCCCCACGCATGGTCATTTCGATACAAAAATCCAATCCCTGCAATAAACATTCCAAGCGAGATCATAAATGGAATAAACGACGAGTTTGGCATATGAATATCACCAAGAGGTTCGGCTGGCGTCATTTCTTTATTTCCTGCCATTTTTTCAATCCAATATGCATCTAAACCGCGTACAAGCGGCGTTTGTTTAAAGTTATACTCTGGAGGCGGAGATGAAATAGCCCATTCTAATGTACGTCCGTCTCCCCAAGGGTCTCCTCCTACCTTTTGTCCTTTGGCAGTTGTTTTTATAATATTAAACAGTAAAATGAGCGTAGCAACCGCCATGAAAGCAGCTCCTGATGAACTGATTGCATTCCCAAGGTCGAGACCTTGATTAGGCAAGAACGTCCATACGCGGCGAGGCATCCCCATTAGACCTAAGAAATGCTGAATAAAGAACGTTAAGTGGAAACCAATCAAAAAGAGCCAGAACGTTGCTTTGCTTAACTTTTCATCTAACATCTTCCCAAACATTTTTGGCCACCAGTATGTGACACCCGCTAATATAGCGTATACGACACCGCCTACGATAACGTAATGGAAGTGGGCAACGATAAAATAAGAATCTTGAAATTGATAATCTGCAGGTGCTACAGCTGCCATAACTCCTGTTACTCCCCCGATAACAAATGATGGAATAAAGGCGACAGCATACAGCATTGGAGACGTAAACTCAATACTTCCTCCCCAAAGCGTAAACAGCCAGTTGAAAATTTTAATTCCAGTTGGAACGGCGATAGCCATCGTAGCGACAGCAAAAATGGCATTTGCAATCGGACCAAGTCCGGTTGTAAACATGTGGTGAGCCCACACCATGAACCCTAAAAATCCGATTAATACGGTAGCAAAAACCATCGACGAGTACCCGAATAATCTCTTTCTTGAAAAAGTAGGTAAAATTTCAGAGAAGACACCAAACGCTGGAAGAATTAAAATATATACTTCCGGATGACCGAATATCCAGAAAAGATGTTCCCAGATAATGGTGTTTCCACCCATTGTGGCGTCAAAAAAGTTTCCACCGAATAAGCGGTCAAAAATCATTAAAAACAATCCAACCGTTAGTGCTGGAAACGCAAACAAAATAAGAGCTGATGCAACAAACGTCGTCCACGTAAACAGCGGCATACGCATATAAGTCATACCTGGCGCCCTCATGTTAATGATTGTCACGAGAAAGTTTATACCTGAAATCAATGTCCCGGCTCCCGAAATCTGCAAACCTATCGCATAAAAATCAATTCCGTGACCAGGTGATGCAATAGACAGCGAAGCATATGATGTCCAACCTGCATCAGGTGCTCCTCCTAAAAACCAGCTTAGATTTAAAAAGAGTCCCCCAAAGGCAAACAGCCAAAAACCTAACAAATTTAAAAATGGAAATGCTACATCTCGAGCTCCAATTTGCAGCGGAACAACTGCATTCATCATGGCAAAAAGAAGCGGCATTGCGGCTAAGAAAATCATCGTTGTTCCATGCATTGTTAAAATTTCATTATACGTTCCTGCACTGACAAAGTCATTGCTTGGTATAGCCAGCTGAATACGTATAAATAGCGCTTCCACTCCTCCGACTAGAAAAAAGATACCGCCGGCAATTAAATAAAGAATGGCAATTTTCTTATGGTCAACGGTTGTCATAAAGTCCCAAATTGTTCCACCTACACCCTTCTTTTGACTGAGTGTACTCATCGCTAAACCTCCCCTTTTAAAAACGACTGGACGTTTATTTTTCTTTTAAACTCATTAAATAGTCTGCTAGCTCATTCACTTGTTCATCTGTTAAGTCAGGATATGTACCACTCATCTTATTACCCGGCTTAACTTTTTCAGGGTCTTTTAACCATTTTTTGATATTTTCCTTGTTGTGAGGAAGCACCCCAGCTACACGCTCACGTTCAGAAAAACCGGCTAAGTTTGGTGCTTGACGAGCTTGCTCTGGACGATTGTCTTTGACGTCAACAGCATGACATCCGATACAGCTTTCATTAAAGACCTCTTGACCAGCTTTTGCGGATGCTGTTTCTACATCAGGCTTTGCCTTTTTCAAATCTTTTGCCCACGTATCAAATTCACCGCTTGATACAGCCCGTACTTTAAAGTCCATAAGAGAATGAGATGGACCGCAAAGCTCAGCACATTTTCCGTAGAAAACCCCGTTAGCTTCCTTCGATTTTTTAGAATCAAACACTAGCCAGAATTTATTATCATTTTCTGTGTTAGCATCGAGCTTTCCTCCAACTGAAGGAATCCAGAATGAGTGCTTGACGTCAGAAGCTTTAATATTAAAGTAGACCTTTTTATCCGTTGGCACAACTAGATCTTGCGATGTAATAATTTTTTGATTAGGATACTCAAATTCCCACCAGTACAAGTTAGCGCGCACATTTACTACGACAGCATCTTTGTCCTTCATTCCTTTTACGTCCGCTAGCTTAAATGTTGAGATGACCGTTGGAACAGTCAAAATAATCAGCAGCAAGATAGGGATCACTGTCCATATAATTTCTAACTTTCTGCTTCCCTCTACTTGCTTTGGAATCACATTTTCTTCGCCTTTGCGACGACGAAAGCGCAGAATAACAAATATAAAGATAATGGTGACAACAATAATAACTAAAACCATGATGGCTGTACTAAGCAGCATAAGCGAATATTGTTCTTCAGCTACCTCACCTGCAGGCTTAAGTGTTGACAAAAACGGTTTTCCACAGGCCGATAACACGAATGCAAGCAGCGTAAATAACGACAAAACACGAAAGTTCAATCGCCATTTTTTCATACCATTCCCCAACCTCTCTTTCATTGACGTGATTTCATCTATGCCCTCTTGAGCATAAAACTTATTCCTTCTATAATGAATTCTACATGTAGAAGAAATCCCCCTTGTGCAGTGTCGCATTCAGTGAAAGATTTTATCTAGGCAAAAAGCGTTGCGACAATCATTGAGACAAATAAAATAGTTAAATAGTTTAGTGAGTAGACAAACATCATGCTAGCCCACTTTGTGTCTTCTTGTTTATTGTATTGAGCAAATCCTAAAAATAGCCATCCTATGTTTAAAACAGTGGCCAAAATTAGAAATGGAGTGCCTAATTCGTATAAATAAAGAGGTAATGGCAACAAACAAGCAATCCAAATGAGAATCTGTCGTTTTGTAAGCTCAAAACCGTGTACAACAGGCAACATAGGGATTCCCGCTGCCCGGTATTCTTCACATCTTCGCATAGCAAGAGCTAGAAAATGAGGCGGCTGCCAAATAAACATGATTAAAAATAACACCCAAGCCACTACATGTAAGTTGGGATCGATAGCGGCCCATCCAATTAAAGGCGGGACAGCGCCTGATATACTTCCGATTACTGTATTAATTGTGTATAGTCTTTTGGACCACATGGTGTAAAGAACTACATATGTAAGTATTCCTGCTAATCCAATGAGAGCGGCTACGGAAGAAACAACTAGTAGCATAAGCAAGCCGGTTAACGTAAAACCGATTCCAATCCCAAGGACCGTCAAAGGTGTAAAACTTCCTGTCACTGTAGGTCGTCCCTTTGTTCGTTCCATTAGAGGGTCAATGTCACGATCTATGTAATTGTTCAAACTGCATGAACCGGCGATGATAAGTGAAGAACCTATTAAAGTAAAAAATGCTTTATCCAGGTTTTCTAAGAAGTGTTGTTCGTTGAAGAAAAGAGCTAGCCAAAAACCAGTAAAGGTGGTGATGAAATTTGAATTGACTATTCCAATTTTAATCGTAGCTAAAAAATCTGACCAAATGGAGCTATTTTCGCTTACATGAGCTGTGTTAGGCGATGCAGAAAGCGTTGAATCTTCCACCATTTTTGAATCTTCCATGGCGCGTCCTCCTTTACTCATCCACAGACTTTTATCTAGTAAATAAAGAGTCTATAAATGAAGGCGTTTTCAACATATTTTTACAAAAATCTCCTCTTTGTTCACAAAGAAGTCATATTCCTCTCACCAAAGCTACTTAAAAGCTTCACATGTAAACGATAAAATAGTAGAGAAATATCTATTTCTCATGTTTATTAAACCATATTTTGCCGCTACTTTGTGAAGAATTCATGAAAAAAATATGGATTTTTTTTGACATGAGCTAAATGCATGTCCCTGTCACTTGTTAAAAGATATTTGTGCAAGTAAAATAGTTTTCTGTACGGTACCTTTTACATATCTGCAGAGTCAAACTCATGAATAAACCTTACACTTTCTACCATTATAACAAATTCAATCAAGTTTATGGAGAATAAATGAAATTTATGTTTAATATACAAAAAGATTAGGATAAATTGTTTAGCTCGTTATATTACTTACTTTGCTTTTAGGATGGTGATTATTGTGCGACTTGGATTAAAATTTTTATCCGTTGTAACGAGCATGGCCATGTTACTTATTCTACTTGGCGGTGCCCTTGTCACGAAAACTGGTTCAGCAGACGGGTGCGGAGATTCTTGGCCTCTGTGTAATGGACAGCTCATTCCTGACCCTTTAACATTTGAAACCGTTGTTGAACTAAGCCACCGTTTAGTTTCTGGCGTGTCGGGCTTTCTTGTGCTCGCTTTATGCGTATGGGCATGGATTTCACTAGGACATATAAAAGAAGTTAGACCTTTAGCATTTATCTCTTTTTTCTTCCTAGTACTGCAAGCATTAATTGGGGCTGCTGCCGTTATGTGGGGGCAATCAGATGCAGTGCTTGCTCTTCATTTTGGTATTTCCCTTATTTCGTTTGCTTCTGTGCTGCTGTTAACACTTATTATCTTTGAAGTGGATCAAAAGCTCGACGCAACTAATATACAGCTAGGCTCTAAAATGAAAAAACACATTTACGGGGTTATCTTGTACACATATGCTGTTGTGTACACGGGCGCGCTTGTTCGCCATAAAGAAGCTAGCTTGGCTTGTCCAGACGTTCCATTTTGTTCAAACGGAAACGGTTGGCTACCTGTTGATTTGAATCAGTGGATTCAAATGGGACATCGATTCGCTGCTGTTTTAACGTTTGTATGGATTTTAGCTGCCTTTATCCATGCAGTTAAATATTATCGCCATCAAAAAAATATTTTTTACGGATGGTTAACTGCTCTCATTCTAGTTATTTTTCAGGCGGTTTCCGGTATGCTTGTTGTTGTCACACGTTTGCAGCTAGAGCTCGCGCTTGCTCATTCTTTAATTATCTCTTTCCTATTCGGTGTATTAAGCTACTTAACCTTACTTGCAACGCGTCATACACATAATTGATCAAAAAAGGTACGAGCTCAGAGCTCGTACCTTTTTTAATTAGCTTTCTAATTCAATTAACAGATCTCCCGGCTGGATGCCATCTCCACTCGACACGTGTACTTGTTTAATCACGCCGTCAAATGGTGCTTGCACGGTTGTTTCCATTTTCATTGCTTCTGTGATCATTAAGTGATCACCTTTCGAGACTTTATCGCCTTTTTCTACTACTACTCGAATAACGGTTCCAGGCATTGAAGCGCCGATGTGGGCCGGATTTCCTTGGTCGGCTTTTTGTTTTGCCGTAACGGTTGTTTTGACACTTTCGTCTTTAATCACGACTTCACGAGGCTGACCGTTCAATTCAAAGTATACCGCTCGCGTACCGTCTGCCTGCGGTTCTCCAATGGATACAAGGCGGACAATTAAGGTTTTTCCTTTTTCAATCTCAATTTCAACCTCTTCTCCTAAACGCATGCCGTATAGGAAAGTCGGTGTATCAAGAACAGAAATGTCCCCGTATTGTTCGACTGCTTTGTGGTAATCCATAAATACTTTTGGATACAGCGCATAAGCAATGGCATCAAAACTCGTTACTTGACGATTTAAGTCTTTAAACAGCTTCTCTTTCACTGCATCGAAGTCCACATCTTCTAACAATTCTCCAGGACGAACTGTAATAGGTTTTCTGCCTTTTAGAATGATGCGCTGAAGCTCTTTAGGGAATCCCCCGTGAGGCTGCCCTAAATACCCTTCAAACAATTCAATAACTGAATCCGGGAAGTCAAGCGTTTCACCGCGCTCAAACAGCGTTTCTTCTGTCAAGTTGTTTTGAACCATAAACAATGCCATATCTCCAACTACTTTTGATGATGGCGTAACTTTTACAATATCACCAAATAACAAATTCACGCGTGAATACATATCTTTTACTTCATCCCAGCGGTTTCCTAAACCAACTGCTTTTGCTTGTTGCTGTAAGTTGCTATATTGACCCCCTGGCATTTCATGCTCGTACACTTCCGTATGAGGAGCGTTCATGCCGCTTTCGAAGTCTTGGTAATATTTTCGCACGTCTTCCCAATAGTAAGAAAGCTGTTCTAGATTTTTAATATCCAGATTTGGTCTGCGGTCCGCACCTTCTAATGCGTAATAAAGAGAGTTAGCACTTGGCTGAGACGTTAAGCCTGCCATTGAGCTTACGGCTACGTCTACAATGTCTACACCTGCTTCAATTGCTTTTGCATACGTGTATACACCGTTTCCGCTTGTATCATGCGTATGAAGGTGGATTGGAATATCAACCGTTTCTTTTAGAGCCGATACTAAATCATAAGCTGCCTGTGGTTTTAAAAGACCCGCCATATCTTTAATGCCCAGGATATGTGCTCCAGACTGCTCAAGCTCTTTTGCTAAGTTCTTGTAGTAATCCAAATCATACTTACGGCGCGTCGGATCTAAAATATCACCTGTATAACACATCGCTGCTTCTGCAATCTTTCCTGTTTGACGAACGGAGTCAATTGCAAGAGTCATTCCTTGCACCCAGTTTAAGCTGTCAAAGATACGGAAAACATCAATACCTGCATAAGCTGATTTTTCAACAAATTCTTTAATTACATTATCAGGATAGTTTTTATATCCAACCGCATTTGACGCGCGAAGAAGCATTTGGAAAAGAACGTTTGGCGCTTGTTGACGTAAAGTAAGCAAGCGATCCCACGGATCTTCTTTTAAGAATCGATAAGCGACATCAAACGTTGCTCCCCCCCACATTTCCATAGAAAATAAATCTGGAAGCAAGCGTGCAGTTGGGTTAGCTACTTGTTTTAAGTCGTTTGTACGGATACGCGTTGCTAAAAGAGACTGATGGCCATCACGGAAGGTTGTATCCGTTAATAGCACTTCCTTGCGTTCTTTCACCCAATTTACTAAACCTTCTGCACCTTTTTCATCTAAAATCTGCTTTGTTCCGTTTTGAATTGGTTTGCTTATATCCACACTAGGAACGCGCGGTTTCGTAAAGATCGGCTTTTTCTTTTCCGATACACCTGGGAATCCGTTTACCGTAACATTCCCAATGTATGTAAGCATCTTAGTTCCGCGGTCTTTTCGCTTCGGGAAAACAAAAAGTTCAGGCGTTGTGTCAATAAATGATGTATCATAAGCACCTGTTAAGAACTTATCATGCTTCACTACATTTTCAAGAAACGGAATATTTGTTTTAATTCCACGAATACGAAATTCTTTTAAGTTCCGTACCATTTTTGATGCGGCTTGATCGAATGTTAATGCCCATGTTGTTACTTTTACTAACAGTGAATCATAATAAGGCGTAATTACAGCACCTTGGAAGCTGTTTCCCGTATCTAAACGTACGCCAAAACCGCCACCAGAACGATAAGCCATAATCTTACCCGTATCCGGCATAAAATTGTTTAACGGATCTTCTGTCGTTACACGAGATTGAATCGCATATCCATGTACGTGAATTTGATCTTGTGCAGGAATGGACACTTCCTTGCTGTGAAGCGCGTAACCGTCTGCAATTAAAATTTGCGATTGAACGATATCAATACCTGTAATCATTTCAGTAATTGTGTGCTCTACTTGAACACGTGGATTTACTTCAATAAAATAAAAATCGTTTCCTGATACTAAAAATTCTACTGTACCAGCATTTATGTACTGCACTTTTTCCATCAGCTGCACAGCTGCTTCACAAATGCGGAGACGTAAGCCTTCATCTATAGAAACACTTGGTGCTACTTCTACTACTTTTTGGTGACGACGCTGCACAGAACAGTCGCGTTCATAAAGATGCACAACATTTCCTTGTTCATCACCTAAAATTTGCACTTCAATATGTTTTGGATTTTCAACTAATTTCTCGACATACACTTCATCATTACCAAAAGCCGCTTTTGCTTCTGATTTGGCACGGTCATAAGATTCATTCAGGCTGTCTGCATCGCGAACGATACGCATGCCTCGACCGCCTCCGCCTAAAGCCGCTTTGATCATTAGAGGATATCCATGCTGATTAGCAAATTCTTTTGCTTCGTCAATTGAATCAATAGGACCATCCGTACCAGGAATAACGGGAATATCTGCTTGAATAGCCTGATGACGTGCTTTTACTTTATCGCCAAACATATCAAGATGCTTGGATTTTGGGCCAATAAAAATAATGCCTTCTTCTTCGCAACGTTTCGCAAATTGGATATTTTCTGACAAAAAACCATAGCCAGGGTGAATAGCATCTACATCATGAGACTTAGCAATGTCGATGATGCCTTCTATATCTAAATAAGCATCAATCGGTTTTTTCTCCGCTCCTACTAAATAGGCTTCATCCGCTTTGTAACGGTGATAAGAGCCTGCGTCTTCCTTAGAATAAATCGCAACAGTCCGAATATTCAGTTCAGTACATGCTCGAAATACACGAATTGCAATTTCTCCTCGGTTTGCTACTAATACTTTTTTGATTTTTTTAGTTACAAAACTCATGTTGCTAATCTCCTCTCAATTTCGTATAAACTTCAATATATAGCAAAATTAGATAAAAGAAAAGCAAAAATCAATGGAAAATGATAAAATCCCAATAAATTTTTGCTTTTTTTACACAATTTTTTCACGAAAATCAATCGCTCGTTGTTGGTGTATTGTTCGGATGTAGCACAATATTTTCCGTATTTTTCTGTTTTTTATTTTGATAATTTACGAAAAACGAAATATTTACAATAATTCCCATAGATACCATCAGCGTCAGCAGCGAAGACCCTCCGTAACTGATAAACGGAAGCGTGACGCCGGTAATCGGAATGAGTCCCGTAAGCCCTCCAAGGTTAATGCCTGTCTGAATACCTATCATACTGGCTACTCCAATACAAATCATGCTAGCAAACGGATCCTGAGATTTTTTAGCCAACATTAAAATCCTGAAAATTAAGAAGCCTAAAAGGCCCAGCACGAGCATAACTCCAAAGAACCCTAATTCTTCTGCAATAATAGCCATAATGAAATCGGTATGGGGCTCCGGAAGATAACCATACTTTTGTACACTTTCTCCTAAACCAAGGCCTTTTAAGCCTCCTGTACCTATTGCTAAATATGAATTAACCAGCTGATAACCGGTTCCTTGAGCATTGGCAAACGGATCTGATGCACCGGTAAAACGGCCAATTCGATTGGTAGTAAACTGCCCTGTAAAAAAACCAATCGTAATAATTACCGTAAGTAAAATGATACCTAGTGCTAGCATGCGGAAAAAGGTTTTTTTAGAGATTCCCGAACATAGCATAATGGTAACGGCAATAGCAAAAATAATTGATCCCGTTCCAAGGTCAGGCTGAATCGCTACAAAGCCTAATATTAGAAATACAAGACCCATAGGTCCAAAAAAAGCTTTTTTGATGTTGTCAATATACTCTTGCCTTTTAGACAAAACATACGATAAGTATAAAATGACAACAAGCTTGGCATACTCAGCCGGCTGCATGTTTGCCCCGCCAAGCTGCAGCCAACTTTGCGCATTGTTACTCGTATGCCCCATTACAAACACAAGCAAAAGCAGTACAAAAATGCCCAGAATCGCATAAGGCAGTATTTTAGGATACAGCTTGTAAGGTGTTAGCATTGTTAAAATGAACAATACAAGCGTAAAAGCAAGCCACATTTTTTGTCTGTTGTAAAAGAAATCACTTGACGTATGATATCTTGTAATACTTACAATCATACTTGAACTGTAAACCATAACTAGTCCAACCGCACAAAGAAGCAGCACTGGAATTACAATTGAATAGTCAAAATGCCTAAATATTTTTTTTACCATAACCCTCTTCCTTTAAAAATGACGTGTTTCTGTTTCGTTTCATCTTTTATGTACAAATTTAAGTAAATTAGGAAATTTCAACCACCTGTAATAAAAAACTCAAACTACGTTTGTATATAGTTTGAGTTTCGATCGCGTGATTTTTATTTTTTTGTAAACGCTTCATGCAGTGCAGAAAGTTCACGCTCGAGGCGGTCTAGCAATGTTTTTCCAACACGTTCATCAATTAAACCAAGACGAACTGCAAAATCAATTTCTCTTGATAAACCAAACATTTGTGTATCTAAAACCTCTTCATAAAGAGGACATTGTGGCATTGTTAAGTTATCCATTTGAACTTGAATTAATTGCAAAATCTTATCTGCATCAGCTTTTAACAACGCATACGCTTTTTCACGATGATCTATCATTGTCTCAGGCGTCAAACTCAATCCCTCCGTTCGCGAGCGATTACCTAATCTATCTCTCAATTTTAAAGGCTATGCTCCAAAAAAGCAAGGATAAACATGTCCGTGAGGCTGGCCGTCTTTTTTATACTGTTACTTTCTCAAAACCGTTACCATAGATGTAGGAAATTTCGCACTTTCGTTGACCTTTACATTATATCATACGAGAATCACTCTCAACTAAATTTTTTCATCAAAGTGACAAATAAGTAGAAAGCGCTTATACTTTTAGCAAGGGGGCATTTATGATGAATTCAATTATTATGTTAAAAGGAAAAGTAAAATATACGCTGACACTCGACCCAAGCGTGTGGATTTTCGATGACCGCAAGCTCGATATGGACGTTTTCTTTGAACATCCACCGGAGAAAAAAGACGAGACAGAAGCGTACACAAAGGCTGTTTCGAAGCATTGGGACCGTGAAATTCAAGAGGGAGCCGTCTTTCCTCCTACGTTAAAAACCGAAAAGAAATTCAAAAAACAGGAGCTAGTAAATGGAACATTTGGTATTTTATTTGCACCTTTTCTAGCAAACGCTTCACCTACTGAAGAAGCTACCAACGTTTCATTTAAAACAAAAGACGCGCTGATTTCTTTTTCATTAGAAGAAGCTCAAAAACTAATCTTTGGTTTCAGCCAAGATGGAAAGCCTCTTAGAGAAGATGGGCCTATATATGTCTATTTACCTGACGGATCTAACCGAAATAACCCTATTAAATATGTGGAAGAAATCATCGTTACATAATAAAAGAAGCGGGGTTCCAAAAGGAACCCCGCTTCTTTTAAAGAATATCAGCTGCTAATTGTGCTAGCCCGGAGCGCTCTCCTTTGATTAACCGAACGTGGCCCGATACTTTTTGCTCTTTAAACTTTTCAACTACGTACGTTAATCCGTTGTTATACTCATCTAAATAAGGATGATCAATTTGAGCCGGATCTCCCATAAGGACAATTTTACTCTTTTCCCCTACCCTTGTTAAAATTGTTTTAATTTCATGCTTCGTTAAATTTTGCGCTTCATCAATAATAATGAACTGTTCCGGAATGCTTCGGCCTCTTATATACGTCAAGGCTTCCACTTCTATTGAACTGAGCCCCGCTAGAATCGCATCCAGTTCTCCAGGCTTTTTAGTGTTGAATAAGTACTCTAGGTTATCATAAATTGGTTGCATCCATGGACGAAGCTTCTCCTGCTTTTCTCCTGGCAAGAATCCAATATCTTTCCCTAAAGGAACAATAGGACGAGCTACAAGTAGCTTTTTAAAACATCCTAGATCTTCCGTCTGCATAAGTCCTGAAGCTAAAGCAAGCAGCGTTTTACCCGTACCTGCCTTTCCAATTAACGTGACCAGTTGAACGTCGTCTCTAAGAAGAAGTTCTAAAGCCATAATTTGCTGAACATTTCGAGGTTTGATTCCCCAGATATGATCATATTCAAATAAAAGCTTTTTTACTTTCGTTGTTGTCTGATCGACAATGCCGATGGCTGATCCGGATCCCCCAAATGCATCTTTCATCACTAAGAATTGATTTGCAAAAAAGGAGTAGTTCGCAATTTGAGACGTTAGCAGCTCTCCTTTTTCGTAAAATTGACTCAGCAGTTCTTTTGCAATATAGACTTCCGAAAAGCCTGTATAAATACTATTGAATTCCACTACTCTATCACTTAAAAAATCTTCTGCTCTTAAGCCGATTGCGTCAGCCTTCACACGTACCAACACATCTTTACTCACTAGTATCACTTCACGTCCATCTTCTTTTGTTTCCTCTTCAAGAGATAGATTTTTAGCAACCGCTAAAATTCGATTATCATTTGTTTTTTCCACAAAGATTTCTTGAAGCTGTTGAAAAGAGCGATGATTGAGTTCAATTCGCAAATGGCCCCCATTTTCTAAAGGGATTTTCTCATATAACTTTCCATGTTGTCTCAAGTTATCAATGAGTTTGGATACCTGCCTTGCATTTCGTCCGACTTCATCCATATTTCTTTTTTTCGAATCAACTTCTTCTAGCACAACGGCCGGAATCACTACTTCGTTATCATCAAATGAAAAAATTGAATGCGGATCTTGTAATAAAACATTCGTATCTAATACATAAATTTTTCCCAATAATTCAGCCTCCTACTCCGATTGTTTTTCCTGTAAGGAGTGAAACAAGGCACCCATCCATTTATATACTATGTAACGCACATGTGTGAAGTGACCTTAAATGGACGGACCATTTTCTTTAAATATATGAACACGTGTATAAAGATAGAAGAACTATTAGAAACTAAATACAAATTACTACAAAAAATGAGTCATTCATAAGGAGGAGTCTCCCACATGAACAAATTTTTTCTATCCATTAGCTTATGTTTTATTACACTAACCGGCTGTAACAATAACCAAGCAGACGTTGAAGAAGGACAAAAAACAGATCGAATTGTACAGGTCAAAAATTCATCTCCTGAACGCTCTCACAAGCGTACTGCTAATGAAATATCAGCTCATTTAGTTGAACTGGCTTCAAGCGTTCCGAATGTAAATGATGCTACTGCCATTGTGCTTGGTAAGTATGCAATCGTAGGCATTGACGTCGGCAAAGATATTGATCGTTCAGAGGTAAGTTCAATCAAATATACAGTTGCCGAAGGTCTGAAAGCTGATCCGTACGGCGCTAATTCTGTTGTTATTGCAGATCCTGATACGGTCGCTCGGCTAAAACAAATTGGAAATGAAATTCGCAAAGGTCGGCCGGTTACAGGATTTTTAGATGAGTTAGCAGCCATTGTAAACCGAGTGATGCCTGAATTTGCAGAAGAAATTCGCCGAAATCCTAGCTCAACAGATACAAACAATCAAAAATTAAATAATAAACAAGAGCAAAATTTAAAGAATGAGCAGGAAAAACAATCTAATAATCATCTTCAAAAAAATGAATAAGAAAGTCGCTTAGCGGCAGGCTGCTGCTAAGCTTTTTTTATCGCTTCAATTACTTGCTTATCGAGTTTAGCAGCTGCTACTGGATCATAGGTCTTTTCATATGAAGGGTTTACTGAAATCTTAGAACCATAGAACATGACATCTCTTACTTCATTAATATCTAGTTCAATTAGCGCCAGCTTTAAAGCTACTCCTTCTAACTTTTCTTGCGCTACCTTAGCTATTCCGCTGATTGAGTAGCATGATTCATTAGCAAGAATATTTACCACTGCTTTATTCGTATGTTTAATGTTTTCTACAATCCTCGATTTGACATCTACGGCAAATCGAATTTTTTGTTTAGTCGGAGCTACTAACCACGAAATGGCACTAACATTTGGACCGTTTGTTTCAAAATCAATAGTTGAAATGGTTGCAAATCTCTCTGTCTGTAGCTCATCGTATAATGCATCTACTAATTGAGTCTCGACTTCGTTGGCCATTTTCATCCCTCCTACTGTTTATGTACTTACTAGTTACTATCTTCGAGCTAACAAGCAAAATTACCTGCTTCTTTAGGAATGTTTTCCTATCGTTCCTTTTCTACTGAGAGATAGCACCGCAAAAAAACTTTATAAAACAAGAATTTTCGGCTAGAATGATGTATAGAGAAGTTGAGGTGATAGAAATGAGAGTACAATGTGTCATGTGCGATAAAATTGAAACAATTGAGGATGAAACGCTTGTGGCAAAACGACTGCGCAACCGTCCTATCCATACATATATGTGCAATGAATGTTCTGAACGGATTGAAAAACGAACAAAAGAACGCATAGCTACTGGTAACTTTAAACTATATGAGTCGAAAAAGACAGAGGAGGATTGGTAAGGTGCTCCGATTAGGAATAAGTATTGGCATGTTAAGCGGGATTATCCTTGGGTTATGTTTAAAATGGATAGAATGGCTAACCGGCAAACAAGTTTATACCCTTTTATTAAATGTTGATTTTATTCCTATCATTGGCCCTATTCAATGGCCTGAATGGGTAGAGTTTGTTTTTCATTTACTCATTGCCGTTGCAATTGGGATCGTTTTTGTTTACATAGTAGGTAAATTAAATAATATGTCTATTCGAAAAATCGTATTGTGTTCCTTTTTATTAACACTTCCAACCATTCCTTTGTATTTTCCGTTGACGCTGCTTGCGCTTAAGCCTACGCCTGCGGTGGATGACGCAGTAGCGATTTTTTATTGGACAGCTGGCCATTTAATTTTCGCAGCCGCTCTTGTCTTCGGCTATATCATACTAAAAAGACGCTTGTAGCTACAAGCGTCTTTTTATGTAGTCTTTTATGAACCCAACGTGGAGTTTTGCTTTTTAGCCTGATACAGCCGTATTTTATAAATAATTAATACAAGCGCTGCAACCACAAGCCCTTCAGCTACAGGTAAAAAAATGCCTAAAAACGTTAAGATCGTACATCCAAAAGCTAAAAATAGATAAATAACCACAGATTTTAAAAGCGGCAGCTTCTTTGCAAACCCGAGTTTGTACACGAGAACAGATAGCCCTAAAATGGTAAAGTATAACAGCCACATTCCTATTTTTGCATGTTCATCTACTTGATACAGAGCAGCAAAAAATGAAAGGTGTTCTTTTACATCCATACTTCTTCCCCCTATTCCTTACTTTACATTATTCGATATAAGCCACCTTTTTCCTTTCCAAATTCCTTATTTATAAAACGCTTTCAAAAATAGAAAATTCTGATATAATAGATAAAAAACAAGCCGCTAGCAGATAGAGCTAACGACTTACTTTTTTTATTATTTCGTGTCAGCGTACTTTTTCTTTTTCGCTGCTTTTTCACGTTCATTTTTATCAAGAATTTTTTTACGTAGACGAATAGATTCTGGTGTGATTTCACAATATTCATCTTCGTTTAAATATTCAAGTGATTGCTCTAAAGACATAATACGAGGTTTTTTCATACCTGTTGTTTGATCTTTATTAGCAGAACGCATATTCGTCATTTGCTTCATTTTACAGATGTTAACAACGATATCATTTTCACGAGTGTGTTCTCCTACGATCATACCTTCGTATACTTCTGTACCTGGCTCAACGAAAATTGTGCCGCGGTCTTCTACGCCTTGGATTCCATAAGTAGATGATTTACCGCTTTCCATAGAAACAAGCACACCTTGACGGCGACCTCCAACTTGACCTTGCTGCATTGGCTGGTAGCTATCAAATGAATGGTTAATGATACCGAATCCACGAGTTAACGATAAGAACTCAGTTGTATAACCGATTAAACCACGTGCAGGAACCATAAAGATCAGACGAACTTGACCGCTGCCGTTGTTAATCATATCAACCATTTCACCTTTACGAGCACCCATTGATTCCATAATAGAACCCGTATGTTCTTCAGGCACGTCGATTTGCACACGCTCAACTGGCTCACAGCGAACGCCATCAATTTCACGAACGATTACTTCAGGTTTTGATACTTGAATCTCATATCCTTCACGACGCATATTTTCAATTAAAATAGATAAATGAAGTTCTCCACGTCCTGAAACAACCCATACATCCGGTGAATCAGTATTTTCCACGCGTAAACTTACATCCGTCTCAAGTTCAGACATTAAGCGCTCTTCAATTTTACGAGATGTAACAAATTTACCTTCACGACCAGCAAACGGTGAATTGTTTACTAAGAACGTCATTTGTAAAGTAGGTTCATCAATACGTAAAATTGGCAGTGCATCTTGGTGGTCAAACGGACATACGGTTTCACCTACGTTGATGTCTTCCATTCCTGATACAGCGATCAGGTCTCCTGCTTTTGCTTCTTCGATTTCAACACGCTTTAAGCCTAGGAAACCGAATAATTTTGTTACACGGAATTGTTTTACCGTACCGTCAAGCTTCATTAATGCAACTTGCTGGCCTACTTTCATTGTTCCGCGGAATACGCGACCTACACCGATACGACCAAGATAGTCATTGTAGTCAAGCATTGCCACTTGGAATTGAAGTGGTTCGTCGCTGTTGTCTACTGGTGCTGGAATGTGCTCGATGATTGAGTCAAATAGAGATGACATGTTCTCATCTTGCTTTTCAGGGTTCGTGCTAGCCGTTCCGTTGATTGCTGAAGCATAAACAACAGGGAACTCAATTTGTTCCTCGCTTGCACCTAGTTCAATAAATAAGTCAATTACTTCATCAACTACTTCAGTTGGACGAGCAAAGTCACGGTCAATTTTGTTAACAACAACAATCGGCGTTAAGTTTTGCTCTAATGCTTTTTTCAATACAAAGCGAGTTTGAGGCATACATCCTTCATATGCATCTACTACAAGTAGAACACCGTCTACCATTTTCATAATACGCTCAACTTCTCCACCGAAGTCAGCATGTCCTGGCGTATCCATAATGTTGATACGCGTATCTTTATAATTAATAGCTGTGTTTTTCGCTAAAATTGTAATTCCACGCTCACGCTCAAGGTCATTTGAATCCATCGCACGTTCTTCAACATGCTCATTAGTACGGAATGTTCCGGACTGATGTAATAATTTATCTACTAACGTTGTTTTCCCATGGTCTACATGGGCAATAATGGCAATATTACGTAAATCTTTACGAATGTTCACGCATTTCACTCCTATGCTTGTAATAACTAAGCTATTATATCACACTAACTCTAGAATTGCAGAATGATTTTGTTGTACACTATAAATATCCGTTATAAATGGGAGGAATCAACATGAGAAACATTAAGTGGGTATTTGTTTTATATGCATTTATCGCAACTGCGGCAATTATGTCAATCGGCATATTTATCGGAGAAGGAAGCGCTCTCGGGGTCATTTTAGCTATCGCAGCTTTAATTGTTGTAATGGGCCTTGGCTTTACGACTAAGAAAAAAATGCGAGAAAAAGGGCAGCTGTAATTTTTTTGCGATGATTGAAAGCGTCATGGCCATTTGCAACATCAAAATGGTTCATGACGTTTTTTCATCACAAAATTCTTTGACTACACGTAAGTCTTCACTTCTATTTTATTTATTCCACTTTCCTTCAAGGTACGTACGAAAGATTTCGTCATGTAATGTTGGTTTGCTTACAAATACACTGCTTTTTTCAAGAATCTCTAACGGCTTTCCTTCTAAATCCGTCATAACTCCTCCAACTTCTTCAATCAATACTTTACCGGCAGCAAAGTCCCATGGAGCCAAGCGTAAAGTAATGTATCCATCCAAGCGTCCAGCCGCTACGTAAGCAAGCTCAATAGCTGCGGATCCATATGAACGGGTCCCTCTTACTTTACGCACAAGCGGACTTAATACGGAAGGATCAATACGGCGGTTCTCCGTCACCCATGTTGCATTTAGGCTAATAATAGCTTGTTCAACTGGTACAGGTTCAAGTTTCGGCAATTGGATGTTATTCATAAACGCGCCCTGTCCTTTTAAAGCATGATACAGCTCATTATGAATAACATCGTAAATATAACCTGCTTGTCCTACACCATCTTCAAATATACCGATGGAAATAGCAAAATTTCGCTGCTGATGAACAAAGTTCATCGTACCGTCGATTGGATCGATAATCCAAATCGTTCCTTCGTCTGATTCAAGCTCTTCTCCATATCCTTCTTCTCCGAGAATATGATGTTCCGGAAAGGTTTCATTGATTTTTGAGATAAAAAACTGTTCAATTTCTTTATCCATATTTGTTACTAAATCATTTGGATTAGATTTCGTTTGAATGAGAAGTTCTTTACTAAACGACTGTTGAATTTTTTGTCCAGCTTCTTTTAGCCACTCTTTAACGTATGTATCAATTTCTTTCCAGCGTTGCGTCATCTCAATTCCCCCTCAAAAATACGTCTCTTATTTAAGCTTAAAAAAACCTCTGCAAGATGTCAATTAACAGAGCACGTGGGAGAAGAACTGCCGCTTCTTCTCCCACGTGCTCTGTTACCACTTATGAATCTGCTCATTCAGTTTAATCCTTTTTTACAGTTTACCCTTATTTGTTCTATTTTATTCCCGTATCTGCTACTGAAGAGATATCATTTCTTCACGAAGTTTCTCGAGCTTTCGCTTACATTTTTGTTTTTGTTCCTCATTATTCTCCATCATGGCTTCATATAACGTTGCTAACTCGTAATCTAACTCCAAACGAATTACACCTAATCTTTTTTGTCCATCATTCTTCTTATACATATTCACCACTTGTTTCATGTTTCAAACACCCCTCTCAAATTATTGAACCCGCTTATAGAAAACTAAATTTTCAGATATTTTGATTGATATAGTCTATGTCGAAACCTAATCTCATGTAACTAAATTGTGTGATTACCTATAAAAAAATGATAGACACGTTTTGACAAGCATATGCGAATTAATTGGTGTTTATGCTTTTCATGTGGTAGAATCTTCGCGTAAATCATACTTACTTGCATAGATGCACAGCAGCTATACATATTCACTAAAAAACGGAGGTTTCACATGGCATTCTCAGGATTTTCACAAGATGACTTTAACGTATTCCGTATCGAGGGACTTGATGCACGTATGGAAGCCATCAAGACAACGATACGCCCAAAATTCGAACAATTGAGCAATCATTTTGCTCCTACTCTTTCTTCACTTTGTGGAGATGAAATGTTCGTACACATTGCCAAACATGCACGAAGAACAGTTAACCCGCCAGCAGATACGTGGGTAGCCTTTGCTAACAGTAAACGCGGGTATAAAAAGCTCCCTCATTTTCAAATTGGCCTTTGGGAAACACATGTCTTTGTGTGGTTCGCCGTCATTTACGAATCACCTATTAAAGAACAATTTGGAAAGCTGCTAAAACAAAACATTGAGGAGATTCGTCAAAATATCCCAGCCTCGTTTGTTTGGTCGAAAGATCATACAAAACCTGATAGTGACAAAATGGGCGACTTATCTTCTGAAGACTTAGAGAGTTTGTTTGAACGTCTAGAGACGGTTAAAAAAGCTGAGATCCTATGCGGCATTACAATTCCAAAAGAAGAAGCGATTGCAATGAACGGCGAAGAATGGATAGCTCGTATTGAACAAACATTTCATACGGTAACTCCATTATATGAACTAACTAAAAAAGCATATGCATAATTTTAACGAATTGATATAAAAAAAATGGAGCCAAGCTTGGCTCCATTTTTTACATTTTTATGATGTCTCCAGAAGAAGCAGCCTTTGCTTTTTGAATCGTTCGATAAGAAGAATATTTGCTTTGATCTTCAAAATCGTTACAGATTGTTTTTTCTTCTGCTTTACTTGGCACAATTTCTTTAAATCGGCGATAGACTGCCATTAGGTGATCACGCTCAATACCTTTTTCATAAGCTCGTTCAATGCTTTCAAAAAACTTCACTACATCAATAATTTCTTCTGTACTCCAATCAAGGGAGATAGGGTATTGATATTCCACTTCTCATCACTCCATTTATTTCTTCAATCTATGTATATCTATATTCTTAACTCTATCACAATCTATAATGTACACAAAATTTATTCTCTTTTCACACAAAAGAATTTCTCCTTTTTTTTCTTTTTATTTTCTCTTTAAAATATCTTTGCAAATGGGTTAATAAGTGCTATAATTCTTTTGTTTTATGGGGATTTTCAAAACATAAAGAACTATAAAATAATAAGTAATAAACAGTTTACAATTACTTGTATTTTTTTAACTAAAAATTGTATTTATATTATCAAACAGTAGTAAACATACACGTTTCATTCATTTATATAATGGTTAAAATCAAGAAAACTGCCGAGTAGAATTTCTGTTGAATTTCTTTTATAGAAAAAAGATCTGATATTTTAATATGTAGAATTCAACAGCCACTAGTTTTTGGTATATAAAATTGAATGCTGTAATTTGATAAAAAACAATCAAAGTCCCTCTAAGCTTTGCTTAGAGGGACTGACAATTTATGATAAAAGAGGTGTATAGCAAAGTTGTCTTCTCAATTTTCAACTCCATTATTTACTGGATTGGTTAATCACGCTAAGAAAAACCCAACACAATTCCATATCCCTGGACATAAAAAAGGAAATGGAATGGATCCTGAATTCCGCTCATTTATTGGCGATGATGCTTTATCCATTGATTTAATTAATATCGGTCCTCTTGATGACCTTCACCAGCCAAAAGGCATTATCAAACAAGCGCAGGATTTAGCTGCAGAAGCATTTGGTGCTGACCATACTTTTTTCTCTGTTCAAGGAACGAGCGGAGCAATTATGGCAATGGTCATGGCGACATGTGGTCCTGGAGATAAAATTATCGTTCCTAGAAACGTGCATAAATCTGTTATGAGTGCGATTGTTTTTTCAGGAGCTACGCCTATTTTTATTCACCCTGAAATTGACGAAAATCTTGGCATTTCTCACGGTATTACATCGGACTCTGTAGAAAAAGCCTTAAAGCAGCACCCTGAAGCAAAAGCAGTGCTTGTTATCAATCCAACTTATTTTGGAATTTCTGGAGACCTTCGTAAAATCGTAGAAATTGCCCACTCGTATCAAGTGCCTGTACTTGTTGATGAAGCTCACGGCGTTCATATTCACTTCCATGATGATTTGCCTCTGTCTGCTATGCAGGCCGGTGCAGATATGGCAGCAACAAGCGTGCATAAATTAGGGGGCTCTATGACGCAAAGTTCAATTCTAAACATACGCGAAGGCTTAATTTCTCCAAAACGTGTACAGTCTATTTTAAGCATGCTCACAACAACATCAACATCTTATCTGCTGCTGGCTTCTTTAGATGTTGCACGAAAACGTTTAGCTACAGAAGGAAAAGAGCTGGCTGAACGTGCAATTTCTCTTGCTGAAAAAGCACGAAAAGAAATTAATACAATTGAGCATATCCGATGTATAGGCAGAGAAATTTTAGGGACAAAAGCTACGTATGATTTAGACCCTACTAAATTAATTATTTCTGTTTCAGATTTAGGAATTACGGGCTATGACGTAGAAAAATGGATGCGTGAAGCTCATAATATCGAAGTTGAAATGTCTGACCTTTATAATATTCTATGTATTATCACGCCTGGAGATACAGAAGAAGATCTGTTACGTCTGGTCACAGCTCTGCGTGAATTATCTGCAAAATTCCATAATCTTTCTGAAACAACGGCAAAACCGGCTATTTTATTGCCTGATATTCCTGTATTGGCTTTAACACCTCGCGATGCTTTTTACGCTGAAACAGAAGTGGTACCTTTTCATGAGTCGGCAGGTCGTATTATTGCGGAATTTGTGATGGTCTATCCTCCTGGTATTCCTATTTTTATTCCTGGGGAAATCATCACTGAGGAAAATTTAACCTACATTGAAACAAACTTAGAGGCAGGTTTACCAGTGCAGGGTCCGGAAGATTTTGAATTAAAAACATTTCGTGTCATTAAAGAACATAAAGCAATTCAATAAAAAAAAGGTGCGAATTTCCGCACCTTTTTTTATTGAATTAATCTAAATCTTCATCTGCTTTTTGACATTCTCCGCTTTTACATGTTGAGTATAATCGCGTCACTTTCTCATCTTCGAAATGATCAATTGTGCAGTTACATGTTTGACATACGATTGTTCCCATTTTGTAAACTCCCCTTTAACCGTCTTTTTTTGTAAGCGTTTTACAACTCTTGATATTATATTATTATGTCACATTAAATATGTCAACAACTAATTAGTATGTCACATTAAAAATATTTTTCTCATAAATGTTATATTTGTTTTCAAAAAGCTGAACGCTTAGCATCATCTCTATTTATATGAAAAAACAATGTCTAATTTCACATCTATTTCAGCACTTTAAAATAATTACGAAAAATAAGAATTTGAGCTCTTGCCGTTTTTTCTTACTAATAGGGTAGACATTTCATACAAACTTTACTAGAATGTATAACCATGTGGTTTCATGTATAGCTAAAAAGGTTATATGAGAAAACATGTTATGTAAAATAGAATAGGAAAGAAGTGATAATCGATGAAAAAACTGACTCCTGTTTTTATCATTTCGGTTATTATTGCTGCAGTATTTATCGTATGGGGTGTTATTCCGGAATCTGTGCTAGGAAGCGCAGCGCTTACACCTGTCATATCGGCAATACATAGTTTTATCATCGAGAAATTTGGCTGGTATTACTTATTAGCAGCTACATTATTCTTAGTTTTTACGCTGTACTTAATTTTTTCAAAGTACGGAAATATTAAACTAGGTAAACCTGACGAAAAGCCTCAGTATGGTTATGTCTCATGGTTTGCCATGTTATTTAGTGCTGGTATGGGGATTTGACTTGTATTCTGGGGTGTTTCAGAACCAATCAATCATTTTCATACTCCACCTTGTGGTGAAGGCGGTACAGCAGAATCAGCTCGCGCAGCTCTACGTTATTCGTTTTCCCACTGGGGTTTACATCCTTGGGCTATTTATTCCGTTCTTGCACTGGCCCTTGCATATTTTCAATTTAGAAAAGGTTACCCGTTCATAATCAGTAATATTTTACGTCCACTATTAGGAAAACGTGTTGATGGACCTCTTGGAACGATCATAAACGTCATCGCCGTATTTGCAACTGTTTTTGGGGTGGCAACATCTCTAGGACTGGGCGCTATTCAAATTACCGGTGGAGCCTCTTACTTGTCGCCAAGTATTGATAATAATTTCACGACTCAATTAATTGTTATTATTATCGTGACGTTCTTGTTCATGCTGTCAGCACAGACGGGTTTGAACAAAGGTATTAAGAGTATTTGAGTAACATTAATATTGTTTTAGCTATTCTGTTAATGCTATTCTTGTTATTTGCAGGTCCAACCAACTTTATTATGGACTTATTCGTTACAACAATTGGCAGCTACATTCAAAACTTGCCGTCGATGAGTTTTCGATTGAGCCCGTTTGATAACAGTACCTGGGTTCAAGATTGGACAATTTTCTACTGGGCATGGTGGATCGCTTGGGCACCGTTTGTTGGTACGTTCATTGCTCGTATTTCACGAGGTAGAACCATTCGAGAATTTTTAATTGGTGTACTAGCTGTTCCGACCGTATTTGGTGGATTATGGTTTTCCGTATTAGGAGGTTCTGGGGTTTACTTAGACTTTTTCAAGGATCTTCCTGTTATGGATGTTATCAACAATAAAGGAACAGAAGTTGCTTTATTCTATGTACTTGAACAGTTTCCATTTGGTACGTTCATGTCCATTGTCGCTATTTGCTTAATTGCTACATTCTTCATTACATCAGCTGACTCAGCTACATTTGTTTTAGGAATGCAGACAACAAATGGTGATCTAAATCCTTCAGGCTCTATTAAGCTTACGTGGGGCTTAATTCAATCGTTAACAGCAATCATTCTGCTTTGGACAGGTGGTTTGGATGCGCTCCAAACAGCTGCGATTATAGCAGCACTTCCATTCTCAATTGTGCTGGTGCTAACGGTCTTCTCTTTAATGAAAGCATTTAAAGAAGAAGGCGCATTGAAAAGAGAAAAGAAATCTGTGTAAGACAAAAAAGCGTTAGCTTATATAAGCTAACGCTTTTTTTATGCAATCTTACGCCGTGCAAAATAAAATTAGTTGATAACATGTCAAGCAGACAGCTGAAGTTGTACCCGTCATCATAAGCGCCAGTCTTTTAGATTTGACGTTCATTTCTGCTATGCCGTAAGCTAAATAAGCAAATACTAAAAATAAAATAATTTTAGATGTCAACTGATCACGTTTTGATAGCAATTCAACCAGTGAATAACCCATCCAAATAACAATGTGTAAGCTCCAAACGAAATACGTCTTCATAGCCCCTTCGCCGCCTTTTCATTCGTTATCCAAAAGAGCAATTTTTTATCTACCTATAAGGAAAGCACGTCCCACTTCATATGTATGCATCTAGAGCTCATTTAAGACTGCCTCAGCGCTTTTTACACGTTTCCTCTAAAAGAGTATACTCATCAGCAACAAAAGCTGTATGACAAGCATCTGATACTTTAGGAAAACCGTTTTCTTCAAAAAAAAAAGCCGATGCATACGCATCAGCTTTTTAAAAACATTATTTTACAATGTGAATTGGGCTTCCAATAGCTACTTCAGCAGCTTCCATTGTGATTTCACCTAATGTTGGGTGAGCGTGAATTGTCAATGCGATATCTTCAGCTGTTACGCCAGCTTCGATAGCAAGACCAAGCTCAGCAATCATGTCAGATGCGCTAGGTCCAGCGATTTGAGCACCAACAACTACTCCGTCTTCTTTACGAGTGATAAGCTTTAAGAAGCCTTCTGCAGCGTTAAGTGCAAGCGCACGTCCGTTAGCAGCAAATGGGAATTTAGAAGCTTTAACAGCTAATCCTTCTTCTTTCGCTTGTGCTTCAGTATAACCTACAGATGCAAGCTCAGGCTCAGAGAATACAACTGCTGGAATTCCTAAGTAGTCAATTTCAGCAGGTTCGCCAGCGATTACTTCAGCTGCGATTTTACCTTCGTAAGAAGCTTTGTGTGCAAGTGGAGGTCCAGTTACGATATCACCAATTGCAAAGATGTTGCTTACAGATGTACGAGTTTGGTTATCGATTTCGATAAGACCACGGTCAGTCATTTTAACGCCAACTTGCTCAAGACCAAGCTCATCAGTGTTAGGACGACGACCTACAGTAACTAATACGTAGTCAGCATCGATTACTTTTGACTCTCCGCCTACTTCAAACGTAACTTGTACGCCGTTAGCAGTTTCTTCAACACCTTTAGCCATTGCTTTTGTATAGATTTCAACGTTTCCTTTTTTCTTAAGGTTACGTTTAACAAGTGAACTCATTTGTTTTTCAAAACCAGCTAAGATTTCATCAGCAGCTTCTACAAATGTAACTTCTGTACCGAAGTTAGCAAAAGCAGTACCAAGCTCAGTACCGATGTAACCTCCGCCGATTACAACTAATTTTTTAGGAACTTCTTTAAGCGCTAATGCACCTGTAGAGTTGATTACACGCTCAGAGAATTTGAATCCAGGGATCTCGATTGGGCGAGAACCAGTTGCAAGGATAGCATTTTTGAATTTGTACGTTTGTGCAGAATTTTCATCCATTACACGTACAGTTTCGCTGTCAACGAAGTAAGCTTCACCTTTTACGATGTCAACTTTGTTACCTTTAAGAAGGCCTTCAACACCGCCAGTAAGTTTATTTACAACGCCGTTTTTGAATTCTTGAACTTTAGAGAAATCAACTGTTACATTCTCAGCGATAATCCCCATGTCTTCAGAATGTTTAGCGTGTTCAAAACGGTGACCTGCAGCGATTAATGCTTTTGAAGGAATACAACCAACGTTTAAGCATACGCCTCCAAGGTTACCTTTTTCTACGATTGTAACTTTTTGACCTAATTGAGCTGCACGAATTGCTGCAACGTAGCCACCAGGGCCAGCACCAATGACAAGAGTATCAGTTTCGATTGGGAAATCTCCTACTACCATTTATTACGCCTCCATTAATAATAATTCTGGATCATTTAATAAACGCTTGATTTGGTTAAGAGCGTTTTGAGCTGTTGCGCCATCGATAATACGGTGGTCAAAGCTTAGTGATAATGCTAATACTGGAGCAATTACAATTTCACCGTCGCGTACAACTGGTTTTTCAGCGATACGTCCGATACCTAGAATTGCAACTTCTGGGTGGTTGATAACAGGAGTAAACCATTGTCCACCAGCAGAACCGATATTTGTGATTGTACAAGAAGCGCCTTTCATTTCAGCAGGAGCTAATTTACCATCACGTGCTTTTCCAGCAAGGTCGTTAATTTGATCAGAAATTTCGAACACAGATTTACGGTCAGCATTTTTCACAACTGGTACTAAAAGACCTTTTTCAGTGTCAGCAGCGATACCGATGTTGTAGTAATGTTTTTGAATTACTTCATCTGTAGAGTCATCGATTGAAGTGTTAAGAGCTGGGAACTTCTTAAGTGCTGAAGTTAACGCTTTTACCACGTAAGGTAAGAATGTTAATTTAATACCTTGATCTGCTGCAACTGTTTTGAATTTTTTACGATGAGCAACAAGAGCTGTTACATCGATTTCATCCATTAATGTTACGTGTGGAGCAGTGTGTTTAGAGTTAACCATAGCTTTTGCGATTGCACGACGGATACCGCTCATTTTCTCGCGAGTTTCTGGTAAGTCGCCTTCAGGAATAGCTTGTGCTGCTGCTTTTGGTTCAGCTGAAGCAGTTTCCTCTTTAGCTGGAGCTTCAGCAGTTGCTGTAGCTGTAGAACCACCAGATAGGAAGCTATCGATGTCATCTTTAACAATACGTCCGTTTTTACCTGAACCAGGAACAGCTTTAATGTCTACACCTTTTTCACGAGCATATTTGCGCACTGAAGGCATAGCAATTACTTTACGGTTAGGATCAACATCAGCTTGTGCTGCAGGAGCTGTTGCTTCTTCAGTCACTTCTTCAGTTGAAGCTTCTTCTTTAGCTTCTTCTGCTGGTGCATCATCATGATCGTCACCTTTGAATTTTAAGTCTTCGTATCCAGGAGCATCAAAAGTAACGATAACTTGTCCTACAGTAGCTACTGTACCTTCGTCAACTTTTACTTCTAATACTTTACCTTTTACAGGAGATGGGATTTCAACAACAGCTTTGTCATTTTGTACTTCTGCTAGTACATCATCCTCATCAATTTCATCTCCAGCTTTTACGAACCATTTTACAATTTCACCTTCGTGGATACCTTCACCGATATCCGGCAGTTTAAATTCAAATGCCACGTGTCTTCACCCTCCTAGTTAGTTGCGTTCAATTTGTTAGTGTTTATTTTATCTAAGACAGAAATCAGCACAAAGCTGATTTCTATCACAGTAAAATGCTAATTAAAATTCAAGTACTTTCTTAGCTGTTTCAACGATATCTTTGTGGTCTGGTAACCATACGCCCTCAGCTTGAGAGAATGGGAACACAGTATCCGGTGCTGTTACACGTAATACTGGTGCTTCTAAGCTTAAGATTGCACGATCGTTAATTTCAGCTACAACGTTAGCTGCGATACCAGCTTGTTTTTGAGCTTCTTGAACTACTACTACGCGACCAGTTTTTTCAACTGATGCAAGAATTGTATCGATATCTAAAGGTTGAACTGTACGTAAGTCCACTACTTCAGCAGAGATACCTTCTTTTTCTAGTTCTTCAGCTGCTTTTAATGATGAGTGTACCATTGCACCGTAAGCGATAAGCGTTACGTCTGTACCTTCACGTTTCACATCAGCTGTACCTAAATCAATTGTGTATGATTCTTCAGGTACTTCTTGACGGAATGAACGGTAAAGCTTCATGTGCTCTAAGTATACAACCGGATCGTTATCACGAATTGATGAAATTAAAAGACCTTTTGCATCGTATGGAGTTGAAGGAATTACAACTTTTAAACCAGGTTGAGATGCTACGATACCTTCTAAGCTATCAGCGTGAAGTTCTGGTGTATGAACGCCTCCACCAAATGGTGAACGGAATGTGATTGGTGCATTCCAGCGACCGCCAGAACGGTAGCGCATACGTGCAGCTTGACCTGATACAGAATCAAGTACTTCGTATACGAAACCAAAGAATTGAATTTCAGGAACCGGACGGAAACCTTGAGTCGATAGACCCACAGCAAGACCACCGATACCAGATTCAGCTAATGGCGTATCGAATACGCGATCTTCGCCGAATTCTTGTTGAAGACCTTCAGTCGCACGGAATACTCCACCGTTTACGCCAACGTCTTCACCAAAAACTAATACGTTTTCGTCGTTTTTCATTTCTGTGCGTAACGCATCAGTAATCGCTTGAATCATTGTCATTTGCGCCATGGCTTACTTCGACTCCTTCTCTTTGTAGATTTCATATTGCTCTTGTAAGTTTGAAGGCATAGTTTCGTACATGATTTCCATTAAATCTGTAACTTTTTGTTTTGGATAATCGTCAGCCTTCTTAATAGCTTGTTTGATATCTTCTTTAGCTTGCTCGATTACTTTGTTTTCCTCTTCTTCATTCCAGATGCCTTTAGCTTCTAAGAATTTACGGAAGCGAACAAGTGGATCTTTCTTTTCCCACTCAGTGTCAAGCTCAGCTGTACGATAACGAGTTGGATCGTCACCAGCCATTGTATGTGGACCATAACGGTAAGTTAATGTTTCAATTAAAGTTGGACCTTCACCGTTTACTGCACGCTCACGAGCTTCGCTTACTGCAACGTATACTGCTAGTGCATCCATACCGTCTACTTGAACGCCTGGGATACCAACAGCCGCTGCTTTTTGAGCGATTGTACGTGCTGCAGATTGCTTTTCAACTGGTGTTGAAATTGCAAAGCGGTTGTTTTGTACAACAAAGATTGCTGGAGCTTTGAATGCACCTGCGAAGTTCATACCTTCGTAGAAGTCACCTTGTGAAGCTCCGCCGTCACCTGTATAAGTGATCGCTACTGCTTTTTTACCGCGCTTTTTAAGACCTAGTGCCACACCAGCAGTTTGCACGATTTGTGCACCGATGATGATTTGTGGAGAAAGTACATCTACACCTTCTGGCGCTTGGTTACCGTGGAAATGACCACGAGAGAATAAGAACGCTTGATATAGTGGAAGACCATGCCAAATTAACTGAGGCACATCACGGTACCCAGGTAAAATGAAGTCTTCTTTTTCTAATGCGAAATGTGAAGCGATTTGAGAAGCTTCTTGCCCAGCAGTTGGTGCATAGAAACCTAAACGACCTTGACGGTTCAATGAAATTGAACGTTGATCAAGAATACGAGTGTATACCATGCGAGTCATTAACTCTTTTAATTTTTCGTCAGATAAATCTGGCAACGCTGATTTATTTACTACTTCGCCCTCTTCATTAAGAATTTGGAACGTTTGGTACTGCTCAGCGATTTTATCAAGTTGCTTTGATACATCAATAATAGCCTTTTTAGTTTTAGCAGCCATCTAAGTCACCTCTTCCTTTCATTTAAGCCGTATAAATTCATTTTACTAATCAAACAAACATACACGCTTTTAGAATGTCCCAAATGGACAAGTAAAAGTCATATTTTGTCGAGTAGCTTTTTGAATTCGCTAATCCTTAACATTTCTATGTATTCCCCAGCGAATTCTGTGCAAACATTTACGTAAAAGGAAAGTTTAAGCGAAACGAACGTTTCGTTAAACTGTATTAATTATTTTGCAAAAATGATTAATACAACACTTACTACGCTACCTAGTTTACAATACACTAAAACAGTTCGTCAATGCATTTACATCAAGAAATTACGCTTTTTTAGTTTGTGAAATAAAACACATAAAAAAGACATGCTGTACTATTACACAGATACAAACTGTATTATATGTTTTATAATAACCTTCTCTTTTTTTACGTCTGCACATCTCCTATCTTGCCACAAATAAACGATTTTTTAAAACAATAACCTTTTGTAATTTTTACTTGAATCATGTCGAAACTCTTTCTTTATTTCAGAAAACCTTCCTTTTCAGCCAAAAAAAAGACCTGTAAACTTCACAGGCCTTCTTATTTATCCTCGCTATTTTTCACCTTTAACTTCGTTTTGTTATAAAAATCCTCTTTGGCTTTGTTATAGTCAGCTGTTAATGTGTTAAACGTTTCTTTTTTCTTTTCAACTTCTTTATAAGTAGCATTGATCGAAGCGATTTGTGTTTCAAGATTCTCTAATTTCACATTGTCTTTTTCAAAGAGCGTATATAGCTGACGATCTAATTCAATGGAATGAAGATAGGCATCATGTAAGGACTGGTAGGCATTATAACGCTTCTTCATTAACGAAGATAGTTCAAGCGCCTCTTCTTTTGCTTTGCCATCCTCTAGTTTTTGGATCTTTGGCTCTGTCGCTTCAAATTGTTTTTGCGAAGCGCTGATGCTTTTTTCTTCTTTTTGTAATTTACTTTCACGCTCATCTAATAACTGCTGCGCTTTTTGTGCTTTATTTTTTATTTTCTTTTTATCTTTAATCCCTAGCTCAACAATTTGGTCGTATATCGCATTTTCTTGCTGTTCTAAATCAGCTAACGGTTTTTGCTGATCAGCAAATTGTTTTTCTTGTGCTACCACTTTTTCTAATCCATTATATACCTCAAGTTCAGGCGATGAGCCTTCTGCGCAGCCTGCTAGTGACATAGCAGCAATGCCGATAATTATATATCTTCCGACGCATTTCATATCAAGTAAATCCTCCCTTATTCATGGGTCATTATACAATTTTTGTAGGAAATTAGCAATTTCTCTACACCCTTTTTCCACCTTTTAATATATTATACTAACCCAATCGTGAAAAAAAGGGAGTTTATGACTTTTTACCTTGGGATTGATAACTACGGGAGGTTATATTATGTTGGGTTACGGTGGATATGGCTACGGCGGTTCTAATAAAGGGTTTGTTTTATTAATCGTACTGTTCATTTTATTAGTTATTATTGGCTGCAGCTGTGGCGGCTGGTAATTATACAATAAAAGCGGCTAACGGTCGCTTTTATTTTTTCTTATGCATGTTTTTCCATATGCGTGATACATATAATTAGTAGAAACATTTATGTGTTCAAGGTGGAGGTAATGACTTTTTTATACGGATTTGGTACACTTTATACCTATAAAATAGCCTAGGGAGATGTGAAAGTTGATTACAATGAACGATATTATTCAAGACGGACACCCAACGCTGCGAGAAGTAGCAAAAGAAGTACCGTTACCTGCTTCTGAAGAAGACAAAAAGATTTTACATAGCTTATTAGAATATGTAAAAAACAGCCAAGATCCTGAAATTGCTGCTAAATATGGACTGCGATCTGGTATCGGGCTTGCCGCTCCTCAAATTAATGTATCAAAACGAATGATTGGGGTACACGTTACGGATGAAAAAGGCAAGCTATACAGCTATGCATTATTTAACCCTAAGATCATTAGCCACTCAGTTGAAAAGACATACCTTACAGGCGGTGAAGGCTGCTTGTCTGTCGATCAAGATATCCCAGGATTTGTTCCTCGATATGCACGTATCACAGTAAAAGGCACAACGCTGGAAGGCGAAGAAGTGAAAATTCGTTTGAAAGGTCTTCCTGCTGTTGTATTTCAGCACGAAATTGATCATTTAGACGGCATTATGTTTTATGATTACATTAATAAAGAAAATCCATTTCAAGAACCTGAAAATGCTTTTCCATATGAACGCTAAAAAACGCGAGCTAGAGCTCGCGTTTTTCTTACTTTAATAATCCTACTAGCTCTAATCCGTGGAGAATACCATCTTCTGCTACATCTTTTGTAACAAGATTAGCAACTTCTTTCACGACTTCTTCCGCATTTCCCATGGCTACGCCATTTCCCACAAATTCCAGCATTTCGATATCGTTTAAGCCGTCTCCGAATGCATATACATCTTTTTTGTCAAAGCCAAGCTTTTCAATCATGGTCTCAATTCCTCGCGCTTTTGATCCACCTTTTGGCAGAACATCAGTTGAAAATTCATGCCAGCGAATAAAGTCAAATTTCTTAAATTTTTCTTCATAAGGAGCTTCTTCTCCCGCTGTACAGAATAAGAGGGATTGATAAATTTCACGCCCTTTGAAATAAGTAGGATCGTGGTGAGGGTGGGTAAATCCAATTTTCAGCGTGCTGATGCTGGATTCGATATAGTCATGAAATTCAATGTTTGATTTCATATCTTCATGATCCATGTATACGACAGGGTGATCATGCTCAACAGCAAAAGCTGTTAAATCTTGAAGCTCTTCTTTATTTAACGGGTTTTTGTAAAGAACTTCTCCATTTAAAACAATGTACTGACCATTAAAGCTAATATATGTTTGAATATCCAACTCTTCACGCAGATCTTTAAACATAAAAGGAGCCCTTCCAGTTGCAATTGCCACTTCATGCCCCTGCTCTTTTAACAGCCGGACAGCTTTTTTTGTAGAAGCAGGTAGTTTTTTATCATGATCCAATAACGTTCCATCAATATCAAAAAAAATAATCTTTCGTTCCACGTTTATCACCTTATTTTTTATAATTTTTTATCTCTTTGTTAAGCCTTTCCAATTATATCAAACAAGCGCTGGTTTCTCTATAAATGGACGGTCCAATTTACATTTTTTCCATATTTAACCACGAGAAACCTCTCCCTTTTCATCATATAATAAAAGTACAGAGAGAGACAGGCAGGTATCGCAAAAAAACAAAGGAGCTGAAAAATCATGTTAAAAGATTTTCGAAAAAGGCTGCTAAAACGCTGGAATGAATTATTGCGTAAAAAAACGATGGCATAATCGATTTTTTTAGGGCTTTCTGTTGTAAAATTTGCAGAGTGTGTGTCTGCATCGTACAATGGAATAGCCCTTATTTTTTATACGCCCGGAAAATATAGTCTTGTATCCGTTTCCTATTAATATTATTCTATAATTAATTGACTTGTTATATTTAGATGACTAAAATGTAGTGAAAGCAAGTTTCTTTAGAAAATACATGAAATACATACACATTTTATAATATAATAAAATAAGTTATTTGAATTTCGGAATTAAGGAGAGATTTTTGTTATGATTTTTAAAGTTTATTTTCAAGAAAAAATGAGTGAAGTAGCTGTACGTGAAAATACAAAAACAGTGTATGTGAACGCAGATTCTGAGCGTGACGTTCGTAAAAAGTTAAAAGCGCGTTCAATTAATATTGAGTTTGTTCAAGCAGTGACTGGAGACTATCTAGAATATGAACAACAGCATGAAGATTTTAAAGTATTGGAGATATGATGAAAATGAAATTTGTAAAAAATAATCAAACGGCAGTCTTCGCCCTGGGTGGACTAGGCGAAATCGGTAAAAATACGTATGCCGTACAGTTTCAAGATGAAATTATTCTTATTGATGCAGGAATTAAATTCCCTGAAGATGAGCTTTTAGGAATTGACTACGTTATTCCTGACTACAGTTATTTAGTAAAAAATGCAGATAAAATCCGTGGCCTTTTCGTTACACATGGTCATGAAGATCACATCGGCGGAATTCCTTACTTATTAAGAGAATTAAACATTCCTATTTATGCAGGGAAATTAGCCCTTGGGCTTCTTCGCAATAAATTAGACGAGCATGGGTTGCTTCGTACAGCTCAGCTTCATGAAATTACTGAAGATGACGTAATTAAATTCCGTAAAACATCGGTAACGTTCTTCCGCACAACTCACAGTATTCCTGATTCTTACGGAATTGTGGTAAAAACACCAAACGGACAAATCGTACATACAGGAGATTTCAAGTTTGATTTTACACCAGTGGGCGAACCGGCTAACTTAACAAAAATGGCTGAAATCGGTAAAGAAGGCGTTCTATGCTTGCTTTCAGACAGTACAAACAGTGAAATTCCTAACTTTACGATGTCTGAGCGCCGCGTAGGTGACAGCATTCATGACATTTTCCGTAAAGTAGACGGCCGTATTATTTTTGCAACGTTTGCTTCAAATATTCACCGCTTACAGCAAGTAGTGGAAGCAGCCGTATTGCATAACCGTAAAGTTGCTGTATTCGGACGCAGTATGGAAGCAGCTATTGAGATTGGCCAACAGCTTGGATATATTTCATGTCCAAAAGATACGTTCATTGAGCCTTCTCAAATTAACCGAATTCCGGCTAACCGCGTGACTATTTTATGTACAGGCAGCCAAGGTGAACCGATGGCAGCGCTATCTAGAATTGCAAACGGTACTCACCGCCAAATTCAAATTATCCCTGGAGATACGGTTGTATTCTCATCTTCACCTATTCCAGGAAATACAGTAAGTGTTAGCAAAACAATTGATATGCTATTCCGTGCAGGAGCAGAGGTTATTCACGGTGCTCTAAACGATATCCATACTTCTGGACACGGCGGACAGGAAGAGCAAAAATTAATGCTTCGTTTGATGAAACCAAAATACTTTATGCCAATTCACGGTGAGTATCGCATGCAGAAGATGCACATCAAACTTGCAACAGACTGTGGAGTTCCTGAAGAAAACTGCTTCATTATGGATAATGGAGAGGTGCTAGCTTTAAGCGACAGCGAAGCTTCAGTAGCCGGCAAAATCCCTTCAGGCTCTGTATATATTGACGGAAGCGGAATTGGTGACATTGGAAATATCGTACTTCGTGACCGCCGCATTTTATCTGAAGAAGGTCTTGTTATTGTGGTTGTAAGCATCAATATGAAAGACTTCAAGATCGCTGCTGGTCCAGACATTATCTCTCGTGGTTTTGTTTATATGCGCGAATCTGGCGACTTAATTAATGATGCACAGTCCCTCATTACAAAACACTTGAACAAAGTGATGGAACGTCGTACGTCACAATGGTCTGAGATTAAAAATGAAATCACAGACACATTGGCTCCATTCCTTTACGAAAAAACAAAGCGCCGTCCAATGATTTTACCAATCATTATGGAGGTTTAATAAAAGAAAAAGAGCGGATGCAATTGCATCTGCTCTTTTTTATTAAGCACTGGCAAATTTACTTTCGAAGCGGTTAATATCTGCATCTGCTCCAATAACAATCAACACATCCCCTTCTTGAATCGTTTCGGACGCCTGAGGAGAAACGATGATATCTCGATCACGCTTAATGGCTACAATGTTAATGCCATATTTTGCACGAATGTCTAACTCAATCAGCGTATTGCCAGCCATTCTTTTGCTCGCTACTAATTCGACAATGCTGTGTTCTTCAGATAGCTCTAAATAATCTAGAACGCTGTTTGAAATCATGTTATTAGCAATTCTTCGTCCCATATCTCGTTCGGGATGCACGATAAAATTAGCGCCAATTTTTGATAATACTTTGGCGTGATAATCATTTTGCGCTTTTACCGTTATTTTTTCAACGCCCAGCTCTTTTAAAATAAGGGTCGTCAAAATACTTGCCTGAATATTGTCACCAATAGCTACGATAACATGATCAAAATTACGAATTCCTAAACTTTTTAGAACCCCTTCATCCATTGAATCGCCTACTACTACATGGGAAGCAACGTTAGCATACTCATTTACCTTTTCTTCATCAATATCAATCGCCAGAACTTCCATTCCTTGATCGCTTAATGTTTTACAAATACTTCCTCCAAATCTACCTAATCCGATGACTGCAAATTCTTTTTTCATTTGAATTCCTCCATTATGTACAGGAAAAAATCTGAACTACCGTTATTTTACCACAATTCTTTTGTATCAACCTCATTTTCCCGTTAACACTTATATCTCTTTACTATTTCTCACACTCATAGAAAAACAGAAGGATCAGCTCCCTCTGTTTTTAAGCTGTAGCATGGGTTTGAACAAGGTAATAATATACGCCTTTTTGCTGCATTAGTTCCCCGTGATTCCCTGTTTCAATAATGCTTCCGTGATCTAATACAATGATGTTATCTGCTTCTCGTATAGTAGATAACCGATGAGCAATCATGATGGCAGTTCTGTTTTTTAACAGCGTTTTAAGCGCCTGTTGAATCTTCACTTCTGTTTCTGTATCGATGCTTGCTGTCGCTTCATCTAAAATGATAATACGAGGATCAGCCAACAGCGTTCGAGCAAATGAAATCAATTGACGCTCTCCCACGGATAAGACGTTTCCTCGCTCTTCTACTTCCGTATCATAACCTTTTTTCAGACGCTTTATAAAATCTGCAGCCCCTACCGCTTCTGCGGCCTTAATCACTTCATCATCAGTAGCATCCGGTTTTCCAAACCGAATGTTTTCCATAATGGTTCCTGAAAAAATAAAGGTTTCTTGCAGCACAATACTAATTTGCGCTCGTAAACTCGCTAACGTAATATCTTGAATAGGCATATTATCAATTAAAATCTGCCCTTCGTTTACATCATAAAAACGTGTGATTAAATTAGCAATGGATGTTTTTCCAGATCCAGTATGCCCCACTAAAGCAACCGTCTGGCCTTCTTTTATGTCAATTGATACGTTGTTTAGAGCTTTCCGCTTCCCATCATAAGAAAATGAGACGTGCTTGAACTCAACTTTTCCTTTCATATCCTCTAAAGACGTAGCGGTTTCCAAATCTGCGACGAGAGGTTTTTCATCTAGAAATTCAAAAATACGCTCGGATGAAGCCATTCCCATTAATAATTGATTATACACTTGCCCTAAACGAGAAATCGGTTCCCAAAACATTCCAAGATAAAAAGCAAATGATACAAAAATACCAATTGTTAGCCGTTCATCTTGAATAAGTACAGCACCGAACCAAATTAAAATAGCCGTTCCGACAGCATTTGTGAGTTCTACAAACGGTCGAAACATGGCATTTTTTCGAGTAGCTTGCCTCCAGCTCTCGTAATTTTCACTGTTTATGCGCTCAAAAAACAGCATATTTTCTTGTTCTTGAGCAAATGATTGAGTGACGCGAATGCCTTGAATACTCTCATTTAAATGTGAATTTAATACTGACTGCTTCATACGAACAACTTGCCACGACCGACGAATTCTTCTTCTCAGCTTTGTGGAAATCAAGAACATAATCGGTAAAATGATTAAAACAGCACATGTCAAAGCAGGACTGAGAGAAAATAATATAATTACAATCCCAACTAACAATAAGAGGTCCATAAACAGGTTAACTACCCCGTTAGTAAATAAATCTTGAAGAGAGTTAATATCATTCATGATCCTTACAAGAATAGAGCCTCCTGAACGCGTATCAAAAAACCGGTGCGACAGCCCTTGAATATGCGTAAATAAATGTTTTCTTAAATCATATATAACGTGCTGCCCGAGTTGGTTCATCCATTTAATTCGAAAGATATTCGAAATATAAGATAGTACATACAAGCTAAAGATTATGAAAACTAACTGCATGAGCAGCGTGCTATTCTTATCTTTTACAGCATGATCAAGCGTATATACACCTATCAAAATAGGAATAGCGAGTCTAATGACCGTCGTGATAATGACCATAAGAAACGAGAAAGGAAGCAAGTTTTTTCGATATGGATGAAGATAACGAAACAAGCGGGCCATTTGCTTCCAGTTAAACATCTTATCAATGATTTGATCTGTTTGATAATAAAAGCGCTCTCGCACAACTTTATTTTTTTCGGCTTCCATTCTATTCCTCCCTTGTTATACGTTCATCACTGACGTATTGCTTTCATATTGAATGTCATAAATATTTTTATAAATCCCTTGCTTTTGAATGAGCGTTTCATGGCTTCCTCTCTCTTTTATTTGACCTTCATGCAAGACTAAGATTTCATCGGCATGTCGCAAAGAAGAAAGGCGGTGTGCGATAATAAACGTAGTACGATTTTTCATCACTTCTTTTAAAGCCAATTGAATTTCTCTTTCTGTTTTCATATCAACAGCACTCGTGGCATCATCTAATACTAAGATGCTAGGGTTTAAGATAAGCGCTCGTGCAATCGCAATGCGCTGCTTTTGTCCGCCTGATAACCCCAGGCCTCTCTCTCCCAGCATCGTGTCATACCCATCTGGAAGCTCCATAATAAAGTCATGCGCCTGCGCTCGTTTTGCAGCATCAATAATGTCTTCTCTAGAAATACCCGGCACGCCATAGGAGATGTTGGTTCCTATACTGCTTGAGAACAAAAACGTTTCTTGAAGTACAAAGCCAATTTCTTTCCGAAGAACAGGGAGCGGATACTCTTTAATAGGACGATGGTTAACTAAGATTTTTCCTGAAGTTGGTTCGTAAAACCTCGTGAGCAGCTGTGTTAAGCTTGTTTTGCCGGCTCCAGTTGCTCCAATTAAACCTACTACTTTTCCTTTAGAAGCAGAAAATGATATGTTCTCAAGCGACTTTTTTTCTTCGTTTGGATAGGATAAGCTAACATGTTGAAACTCGACCGTTCCATTAATAGAGAAACTTCCGGCATGCTCATGGACTTTTTCTTCTTCTTCTAAAATTTCTAGCAGCCTTTCACCTGAAGCTTTAGACTGTGAAAACATATTGATAACAAACCCTAGATTCATAATAGGCCACATTAAATAAGAGGTTAAGCTAAAGAAAGCAACAAGCTCTCCCGGACGTACACTTCCGTTCATAACAAGTGCTCCTCCGTACGCAAGGAGACCAACAATAGATAAGTTTCCTATAAACTCCATTAACGGGAAATAAGTTGCCCACACATTCGCGGTTTCAATGTTTCGATTTTTATAAACTCCGTTGGAGTCGTTAAATTTAGAAGTTTGAAATTTTTCTCTTGATAATGACTTGACCGTTTGTATGCCGCTTATATTTTCTTGAACATTTGTATTAAGTTCCCCAAACGATTGGCGAATTAAGCGAAACGCTGGATGAACGCGTTTATCAAAACGATAAACAGCTACACCCAAAAAAGGCAGCAGGAAGATTGTGACAAAAGTGAGTGAAATAGAGTAATAGAACATAACGGAAAAGCTGGCAGTAAGTAAAATAACGAAGCGAATTAATTCTGAGAAGCCAAAAGATAGAAAAAAACGAAATCCTTCTACATCAGCTGTCAACCTGGACATCAAGTCCCCTGTTTTAGCATTGTCATAGTAAGAAAACGGTAAATACTGAAGTTTGCGGTAAAGTTTATTGCGAAGAGTATACACGGACTTAATTCCAAATAAGTCGCCGTAATATTGCTGAATATATGTAAAGATTCCTTTGACAATCATCAGCCCAATAAAAATAAATGCTACATTATCGACTAGCTGATATTGTTTCCCTAACACAATATGATCAATCGTATATTGCAGCACAATAGGGTAAATCACAGTGATGGAGGTTACAAACAACAAGCAAATAGCAGAATAAAAAAAGTACATTCGGTACGGCAAATAAAAATCTTTTAGTTTTTTAAACGTTTCCATATACCCCGTCCTTCCTTTGGCTAAAATGTGGCACACATATTTAAATATATCGGTTCCCGAAATAAATTACCATAATTTTTAGATAATTTTTCAAAAAAAGGTAAATAGTCATAAAAAAAGAGGTTGGGATATAACTAAATGAATTCAATCTAAAGACGAACAAATGGAATACATTAGTTGAACTGCTTGTAATACCACAGTTGATTTTCGTGCAAGACTTCGCTTTCCCCCCAGGAGCCTTCGTCTTGCCCTCCCATCAACTGCTAGAAAGATCTAAACAGACGAAACTATTCACCATAACAAAAAAACGAACCACTAATCAAACATGTTGATCCATGGTTCGTTTTTCAATTCGTCTAAAATACGTTTGTCCCAGCCTCTTTTTTTATTGTTTTTCTACTGCATGTCCGCCGAACTCATTGCGAAGAGCGGCAACTACTTTACCTGTAAACGTATCGTCTTCAAGTGAGCGATAGCGCATCATTAACGATAGAGCAATAACTGGCGTTGGCACTTGTAAATCTAAAGCTGATTCAACCGTCCATTTTCCTTCACCGGAAGAATGCATAACTCCTTTAATACTGTCAAGTTTTGCATCTTTTGAAAATGCACGTTCCATTAATTCGATTAACCATGAGCGAATAACAGAGCCATTGTTCCATACGCGGGCTACAGCTTCATAGTCATAGTCAAATTCACTTTTCTCTAACACATCAAAACCTTCAGCAATTGCTTGCATCATACCGTACTCAATTCCGTTATGAACCATTTTCAAGAAGTGGCCGCTTCCTGCTGCACCTGAATAGAGATAGCCGTTTTCTACGTTGATGTCGCGGAAAATAGGTTCGATTGTAGCAAATGCTTCTTTATCTCCCCCAATCATCATACAAGCGCCGTTTCGGGCACCTTCCATTCCGCCGCTTGTTCCAACATCAAAGTAGTGAATTCCTTTTTCAGCAGAAGCTGCAGCACGTCGTACAGAATCTTTATACTTGGAATTACCGCCTTCAATAATCATATCTCCTTCTTCAAGTAGTTCTTGGAGCTCAGAAATTACTTTTTCTGTGAGCTCCCCAGCCGGAACCATTACCCAAGCAATGCGTGGTTTTTCTAATTTGCTCACTAATTCTTTAATGGAAGAAGCGCCTTCTGCTCCCTTTTCTGCTACTTTCTGTACGGCTTCGTTGTTCACATCGAATGCTACCACAGAATGGTTATGATCTAGTAAATTCAATACTAAGTTTGCTCCCATTTTCCCTAAGCCAATCATACCTAATTTCATATGTAAATTACCTCCAATAGTAAGTTTCGTATCATGTTGTTAGTGTTAGTATGGTGTAAACTCACAAGAAAAAATCCACATTTTTATATTTCCTTTATCAGTTACTTCCTACACACAAAAAAGAAAAACATTCGATGCAAGTTCTACTAAGCATCGAATGCTTTTCACCTGTTACAACTGCCTGTATTTATTCGTTCTCGCCTAATACACGATTCACGCGCTTTTCAAGCATTTTCATACCGCTTCCACCAGCTTGGAAGTGGCGTAGCTGACCTGTTTTGTCAAATACATAATATGCCGGTACATATTGATTTTCAAATGCATCCGTTAATTTATGCTCACTGTCTACAAAAATTGGCTGCGTAATATCATGTTCTGCTGCTACTTCTTTAATCTTTGATAAGTCTAAATCATCTTCAGAGCGCGGCATATGAACTGCTACTACGTTTAATTGATCTTTGTACTGGTCGCGAAATTCATTTACTTGAGGCATTGCTTCTTTACATAAATGACAGCTTACTGACCAAAAATGAATAAGCGTTGGCTTTTCGCCGATTAGCTGCTCTTTTGTAACCTCTCCGTTTAACCATTCTGTAGCGCCCGTTAACTCAGGCATTGGCTGACGTAATTTCATGAATAAAAGCCTCCCTTATTTTCACTATTATTAACTATATGTTCTTTATTATCCGATGAAAAAAAGGCCTAACGTGGACGTTAGACCTTTTAAACGTTGTGCTTACGCGTTTAAAGTAGCTTGACCTGGTTTCCAGTTAGCTGGGCAAAGTCCGCCAGTTTGTAACGCTTGAAGAACACGTAAAGTTTCATCAACGTCACGGCCAATATTGTTGTGGTTTACAACTGAATATTGTAATTCGCCTTCTGGGCTGATGATGTATAAACCGCGAAGTGCTACACCTTCTTCTTCAATTAAAACGCCGTACTCACGAGAAACAACGTGATTTGTATCAGCTGCTAATGGATATTTAAGATCACCTAAACCATTATCTTTACGATCAGTGTTGATCCAAGCTAAGTGTGTATGGATTGTGTCTGTAGAAACACCGATTACTTCTGCGTCAAGATCTTCAAACTCATCATAACGGTCAGAAAGTGCAGTGATTTCTGTTGGACATACAAATGTAAAGTCCATTGGATAGAAGAATAATACTGTCCATTTGTCATTTTTAATATTTTCTTCTAAGCTAACTTTACCGAATTCTTTGTTTGATAATACAGCTTCCATTTCAAAGCGTGGAGCTTGTTTACCTACCATACGTTCTGGCATACATGATCCCTCCAAATAATTATTAAATGAGAAAATGTATAAAACATTCTCACTTATGTACTGTTATAACGGTTTTCATTATAATGGATATTGTTTTTTTAGTCAATATTAATTAAGAATGAATTTAAACAACATCTTATAATGGTGACATAGTTGTTATGCCCGCCTTTAGGGCAAATTAAACCCTGATTCCAGCAAAAAAATGCTATAAAAGGGTTGCATTTATTTACCTTCTCAGTTTAGCATGTCTAATATCGGGAATAAACAAATGTGCTCATACTCTTACAAAATCTTTTCCACAGAATAAATTCCCACTTATTAATATTGAAACAGAACATAGGAAGGATGAACAACTAATGTTTAAGATGCAAGACATCAACTGGGAACAGCTTCTTACCAATGCTGGAGTTATTGTGTTAAAACTCATTGCCATTACCATTGTATTTTTACTTGTACGAGCAATTGGTAAAAAAGTTATTGAACGTTCCTTTGAAAAAATGAGTGAGCGCGAAAATGCTACGCGCGGACGTATGCTCACACTCAAAAGTTTAACCGTTAATGTGTTTTCATATGTACTTATTTTTATTTTTGTCGTTATGCTGCTTGAAGCAGTAAATATCCATGCCACGGCTCTATTAGCTGGTGCCGGAGTTGTGGGTCTAGCAATCGGGTTCGGTGCTCAAGGACTGGTTAGCGACGTTGTAACAGGTTTCTTTTTACTTCTTGAAAAACAGCTTGATGTTGACGACTATGTAACAACCGGAAGTTTTTCAGGAATTGTCGAATCAGTAGGTCTTCGTACTACTCAAATTCGCGGGTTTGATGGAACTCTGCACTATGTGCCTAACCGTGAAATTACAAGCTTAAGCAATCATTCCCGAGGCAATATGCGCGCGTTAATTGATATTGGCATTTCGTATGATGATGATATTGACAAAGCTATTTCCGTACTAGAAAAAGTATGCGAGCGCGTTGCTGCAACAAATGAAAATATTGTAGAAGGACCAAACGTGATAGGAGTTCAAGGTCTAGGCGCATCGGACGTTGTGCTTCGTGTAGTTGGCAAAGCTAAAAACGGTGAACAGTGGGGGATTGAACGTCAGCTTCGCAAAGAATTTAAAGAAGCGTTTGACGCAAACGGTATTGATATTCCGTTCCCTCATCAAGTAAATATTGATAAAAAGCAGCCTGAAGATGTCAAGCAGCCTCAGCATGCATAAAAAATAGCCGAAGGATTTATTCCTTCGGCTTTCTTTTATCCTTGTACCTTGTTGCCTACTTGCTGACAAATTTCTTCTGCCGTTAATCCGCTAGCTGTAATAACTGAGCCTTGCGTTACTGCATCAGAAATCCCCATTACGTTTGAATCCTGTCCTGTTACAACACAGCAATCGCACCCTTGTGCATCACTTTCGTTGCGTAATTGTACCACTTCATGTCCGAGCTGCTGAAGTGCAGCCTGTACATCTGTTAAACCGTATTCTACACCAATTCGTGCCATCGTTGCCCACCTCCTCATGGTATTAATTTAGCCATAAGGAAAAATGATTATACGATTTATTGATTGCCTTTATGTTCAAAATATTTTGTAATAAGTGAAATCGCAATATCTATTGCGCCTTCATGAGGCTGCAGCTTTGCATGATGAAGCCCATATTCAGACTGAACGCCAAGCCAAAACATAAATCCAGGAATATCTTTTAGCATATAGCCAAAATCTTCGCCTGTCATTGCTTCTTTGCACTCAATGACCTCCACGTCCGTTTGCTCTTTGGCAAATTCCATGAACTCTCGCGTGACTTCATGGTGATTATATACTTGATGATACATACAACCATAATCAATGGCTGTTTCACACTGGTACCCTACTTCTACTCCTTTAACAATCGCTTCAATTCGTTCTTTAACACGCGTCATTGATTCAGGAGATAGCGTGCGAATGGTTCCTTCTATGCGAGCTCGCTCCGCAATAATATTTTGAACCGTCCCGCCTTGAATTTTTCCTACTGTAATTACAGCGCTGTCTAGCGGATCAACGTTGCGAGCAACAATAGTTTGAAGCTGTGAAACGAGCTGGCATGCCGCAACTACCATATCATTTGTTGTATGTGGATAAGCAGCATGGCCGCCTTTTCCTTTTAAATCAATAAATAGCTCAGACGTGTTAGCAAATAGTAACCCTTCCTTCAGCGCAATCGACCCAACCGGATATTCAGGCGCTACGTGAAGGGCGAAGATGAAATCTGGAAGCCATTCTTTCATGATGTCGCTTTGGAGCATTGGCTGTGCTCCTCCTGGACCTTCTTCTGCAGGTTGAAAGATAAACAGTACATTATCTTTGATTTCATGCTGAGCAAAGTAAGTCAATACGCCTAACCCAATGGCCATATGCATATCATGTCCGCAGGCATGCATGAGTCCTTCATGCTGTGATTGAAAAGAATAATTCGTTTCTTCCGTGATAGGAAGACCGTCAATATCTGCTCGGTAGCCTATTGTTTTAGTTGGATTTGTACCATGTACTTTAACAAAGAGTCCTGTTTTCCACGTCTTTACTTCTAAGCGCTCTTGTGGAAGAGTGTTAATATAATCAAGCAAAAAACGCTGTGTTTTCACCTCTTGAAACCCTAATTCAGGAATTTTATGTAGCTCTCTTCTTATTTTCACAAATTCATTTTCAGCCATGTGTATGTCCTCCTCACGAAATAAAGAAGAAAGCGTGGTTGCCCACGCTTCCAACTTGTCCATATGATACGTTCAAGGATTCAGTATCCCAATCGCTAAAACCTATTAATTCAGCAAAGAAAAAGCGCAAACTGATCGTTTTTCTTATTCTTCGTTTAATTGACGCAATTCTTGCTTGATTTCTGTTTTAGACTTTGTTTTTTCGTCAATTTCTTTAATAACGCGAGCCGGCGTACCTGCTACTACTGTGTAAGGAGCTACATCTTCTACCACAATTGCACCTGCAGCAACTACGGCACCTTTACCTACTGTTACACCTTCAAGAACAACAGCATTAGCACCGATTACTACATCATCTTCTACTACAACTGGTTTTGCAGAAGGTGGCTCAATAACACCAGCTAATACAGAACCTGCGCCAATGTGACAGTTTTTACCTACTGTCGCACGACCACCAAGTACTACGTTCATGTCGATCATTGTTCCTTCACCGATCACAGAGCCGATGTTAATAGATGCACCCATCATAATAACAGCGTTGTCGCCGATTTCAACTTGATCGCGAATAATAGCGCCTGGCTCAATACGAGCTTTAATTCCTTTCATATCTAATAAAGGAATCGCAGAGTTGCGACGATCGTTTTCAATTACGTAGTCTTCAATTTTTCCTTCGTTTGCTTCAATAGCAGCTTTGATTTCTTTCCATTCACCAAATACTACACCTGTGTTGCCCGTTACGAATGTTTTAGAAGATGAACCAAAGTCAATTCCTTCTACTTCACCTTTTACGTAAACTTTTACCGGTGTTGATTTTGTGCTGTTTTGAATAAATGAGATAATCTCATTAGCATCCATCATTTTCATTATGTATTCCTCCTAAGTAAGCAATGTCTCATTTAATGTAACAAAATGCTTTCACAATGACAAGCATCATTATCGTTTTAATAAAAAGATAACGATTGCAAATAAAAAAAGCGAGCATCTAGGCTCGCTTTAGACCGTTTCTCTTACATATTCACGTACAATATCAACAAATGCTCGAACTTGCTTCAGTTTAAACGCTGATTCATATCCAACTAAAGAAGTGTCTCGAGTAATTGGCTCTCCATTTGCTTTCAGAAGCGGCGTCCGGTGAATATGGCTTCCAGCTTCTTTAATAGCAATCGATGGTAAAATAGCGAAGCCAAGACCATTTAAAGCCATTTGCTTACACGTCTCAATCTGATCCACTACAATCGTACGCTTCGGTGTAGTATGAAACTCTCGATGCCACCATTCTAAAATTTCTTGATAATACGTTGAGTCACTTTTAAATTGAATAAATGGTCGATGAGTATTTACTACTTCCGCTGCCCTTTCAATTTCTGAATCAACTAGGTAAAGAGGATCTGTAAACAAATGTTCTTTGACACCTTTCCAATCCGGATTTCCGCGTATGATTCCAATATGTACCTCATCTTCGTACAGATAGCGAAGCATTTCACTGCTCCAGCCGGTTACAAGAGAGATTTTAGCATGTGGGTAACGATCCATATAGCGTTTTAAAACCGCCGGCAGCCAGTGCTGTCCAATAATCGAAGCCACCGCTAATTTGAGTGTACCATATACTTCATTATCTAAATGATGCAGGTCCTCACGAACCCGATCTTCTTTTTCTACCACTTCTTTTGCAAATTGAACAATCTTTTCTCCAGCAGGCGTTAATGACAGTCCTTTTTGCGAACGAATGAAGATTTGTGTATCCCATGCTTTTTCAATGGTTTGCAGCCTCTGTGATAAAGCTGGTTGCGATACAAATAATCTCTCTGCAGCTTTTCTCATATTTAATTCTTGAGCTAATACAACGAGCATTCGACATTCTATTAATTGCATTCAGTTATTCCTTTCAAGCCTCTTTTTACTTTCATTTTACCTTTATCATATAAGAAAAAAACGGAGAAAGATAGGCTGAAACACGATTTCTTAAAAAAATTATTGAAATGACTCTTTCGGGAGAATGATGGACTGCCTTCTTAATGACTTTAACAAATTTCTTCGTGTTAAAATCCCTTCAAAAATGCCATCTTCATTCTCTACGCACAAAAAAGGATGGTTAATCATGGCATTTATGACTTTTAATACGGATTTTTTCATGGAGACACGAGGAACATTTTGATTCATAACTTCTTCTACTTTCATGGTTTCTAATCGCTCAAATTCAATGCGCTTTAATCCTAAAATCGAATCTAAAATAAGCGTCATGCTCACGAACCCCTGCAGCTGAAACCTTGGATTTAATACGGGAATGGACGTATAGCCAGTCTTTGTTAACACAAGCAAAGCATGTTCTAAATTATTTCCCACTTGAACATGAGCAACTTTATCAGAAGTGACAAGCAAATCTCGAAGTTCAATTTGATTTAACTGATTGTGATCAATATCAATCATTTATACATTCTCCTTCCATTTCTCATAACTTCCACGTGTGTAAAGAGAAAAAGAACAAGCTACAAAATGAAAATAGCTTGCTTACGTAAATGCGAACTTTTAAGAGGGAATAGAAGCAGACACACTCGATGTTCTCCCTTATATGTTAAGTCTAGATTTTTTTAAAACAAGTGTCAACGAAAGTTCATAATTATCTGAATTTTTTATTTTGATTTTTTTACAGCATTCGACCCGTTCCTTCCATTTATCAGAAAATCCGCTATGACTTTGTCGATATTTCTCGGGAAAATAGGGCAGAAGCCACCGCAAAAACTCCATACGCAGTAACAAAAAAATACCGCAAAGTATAAAATCCTTTGCGGCATTCGTTTTGCTTTATCCCTTAATGAATAAGTTCAAAAATTTCAATTGCAATCATATCAACGTTATCAAATTGATAAACGGCTGGCTTTTCACCATCTTGATATACTTCAAGTTCGTATGTTTCAGTTTTTGCATGATATTTCACGCTGCAAATTCTTTTTCCCTCTACTTCGAAGAAGCGTTGTGGCGCTTCACTTCCACTTGCTTGCTCACGGAGATTCACAAGACGAGTTAAAATACCTTGTAATTGTGACATATAATCTCTCCTTTCACCTATTACATCATTACGCATTCGACTTTTCTACAATATCAATTCAAATAAATACTTTATCTAAACTAATACTTAAAAGACACCATTTCACTATATGCCACATACTAAAAAAACACAAGTACTTTACGTGATTTTTCATAAGAAAATGCCTTATTATAGCGATATATGTCGTTTTTTATTATAATAACATAGCGATATACTATGTATCATACAAAACTTCATTCTACTTTAACACCATTCATTTTAATATAGGGAGGTGCTTTCATTGAGATCTATAGAGTTGTACACACAACCAGCTTGCCCACCTTGCGAAATTGTTAAACAGTTTTTACAGCATCATCACGTTTCCTATAAAGAATTTGACGTATCTAAAGATGCTTCTGCTCGAAAACGAATGACTACTGAGTTAGAGTCTTATTCCACTCCGACCATTCGTGTTGACCAGGAAATTATCAGAGGATTTGACCTTCAAGCGCTTGAGAAGCTTCTTAACATCGGGTAACAGAAACACTCAAAATAAGCTTTCCTCGGCTATTTTGAGTGTTACTTACTATATATAAACTTTTGCACTTTCCATTTCTCCTGTTTTTTTACTAACGTGATCATTTCGTAATGATCTTGGTATTTTACCCGTTCATTATGCACAGCCGGAAAAAATTGATAGACATAAGCTTTGTTTTGGTCGGAATGAAGAGCTACCTTCGTCTGTTCATCAAAAGAAAAGAAAGGGATGTAGTGTGTTAAATATTCAGGTCCCTCTCCAACATACCCTTGAGCTTTTTGTAAGAGAGCCTCATTAAAAAACACAGATGCATACTCATCATCTAAAAACAATTTCAGCTCACGAACAACAGCGTCTTGATTAGTATGGGCAGACGCAGCTCTTAGCTGAGCCTGATAAGCGTCCTGCAAATTTATAAAGATTTCATGCCTAATCTCTCCTGATACTTCTGCATGAACAGATTTTCCTGAGTACAAGACAATCAGCAAAAAGACAAGTAAGCATATTTTCTTCAAATTAAATCAGCTCCTTAACTTCTTTTTTATTAGAATTCCGAAATTTTCTCTGCCTATGCATATCTCTATAACCGACTGTCCTTCTCCTCTAAAAAAACATAAAAAACCGGCAACCACTTTTGCGGGTTGCCGGTTTAACTTCAACTTATTTATTCTCTACAAAACGTCTCTTTCGTATAAAAAAGAATATGAAATATCAAGGAATATATAGTGCATATTATCAATCGGATACGAAAAAGTTCGGATATTCTCACCTGTTTCAATATCATTATACAAATCTGATAATATGCCTTTTTTTTCATAGCTCATTCGAATAATATTCTCAAGAAAATATGGGCGCCAGCTCCAATTTTTCTTTACATATTCAGGTTCAAGAATCCAATCCTCGTTTTTCTTTACATAGTTAGAAGACTTTTGAAATCCATTTTCATCGCAGATGTAAAGGCGAAAACACACGTTGGATAGTTCTTCTGCAATAACAGGCAGCATATCGTCATACGTTTCTAGCTTTCTGCACTTTGTCATTACCTGCTGCATTTTATCTTGAAAGCGTTCTGTCAGCTGGTAAACAGCAAGCAGCTTTTTCTTTTCGTGAGCGATATACATTTCAAAACGTTCCTTTAGTTTATCCTTTAAGATGTTCGGATCGACAAGTTCAGCAGCCGGCTTATGTAAATAATAACCTTGAAAATATCTGCCTCCGTTTCTCCATGCATATTGCAGCTGATAGGAGGCTTCTATATCTTCGTATAGAAGCGTAGCACCCATTTTTCTTGCTAACAGAGATAAAGAATACAATACGTCTTGATACGACTGCGCCATGTCCGTTTGTCTCAGAATATGTAAATCTACTTTTAAGATATCTGGTGAAAGCAACCCAATCCTGTCTAGATTACTACTTTCTTTTCCTATATTATCAATTGCAATCTTAATACCATATGTTTGATAATACTTTAGTAAGTGTTGAAGTGATTCCAAATCTCCACTAAAATTGTGTTCTGTAATTTCGAGAACAATTCGATCAAGAGATAATCCTTTATTTTCGAAAAGTTGCAATAATTCTAGCAAGGATTCTCCATGATCGTTCATTAATAAATTAGGGTTCTGATTAATAAAAATTAAAAATTGTTCTTCCTGGGTCAACATATGCTCGAGCGCTTGTGTTAAAACAGCATAATCAACTTCTATGCGATATTCATCCGGAATCGCATCATCATGAAAGAATGGGCCGAGACTTTCAATTTCCCCTTCATTTTGAAACCTGGCCAACACTTCATAGCCAATTACTCTATGTCCATCTGCACTAAAAATTGCTTGATAATACGGAAGAGTTTTCTCTATGTTTGTTAATACATCTAACGGGTCCACTCAACTCTCCCCTCTCCTTGTTCACTTTACGTTAGTATAATACGAATAGCATAATTTTGCTAGTCCTTCTCAGTTTGCTTTGTACTTTTTAGTGCGTACCCACCTTTAAAAAGGATGCTGATTTAGCCACTGTCCCCCGTCCATTGTAATGCATTCCCCATTGATATAAGACGCTTCATCGGAGAATAAGAAACTGGCTAATCCTGCTATTTCCTCAGGAGTTCCAAGGCGTCCTAATGGTACAGAATCTAATGTACGCGCTTTCATTTTTTCTGACTCAAATAATTTATCAGCTCCTCCTGTTCGCTCGATCGGTCCTGGCGCAATCGCATTCACCCGTATACCATATTTCTTCCCCCACTCTACTGCAAGCGTGCGCGTCATGGTTAAAACTCCTGACTTGGCACAAGCTGAATGAATAACGCCTGCTCCTGCGTTCCAGGCGTATGTAGCCACAATGTTTGTAATGACCCCTTTTGTACCTTTATCGATCCAATATTTCCCTACTGCAGAACTGCAATAAAATGTACCATTTAATACGATATTAATTACGCTGTTCCATCCGTTAATGGATAAGTCTTCAGCTGCACATATAAAATTGCCTGCAGCATTATTAACTAAAAAATCAATTTGTCCAAATGCCTTGTCTGTTTCTTGAACCATACGTTCCACATCTTCTGGATTGCGTACATCCATTACCACTGAAAGTACCTGTCCATCAAACGTTTTAATTTCATTTTCTGTCTCTTGTAATCGATCGGCTGATCTACCTGTGATTACCACATGAGCACCTTGTTCTGCAAATCGCTTCGCCATATGTTTTCCCATTCCACTTGAACCGCCAGTAACAATTACGACCTTGTTCTTCAATTTATCTTCCTCCCCAAAACATAAGTGTTTTACAACTATCATTTTACTATTTTTTCTGAATAAAGTGAAACTTTTATCTATTTAACTTAAAAGCAGACTTCTCGTTGTGATGATAAAAAAAACAATGCTATAATGAAAACTTGAAAACTATAAGGAATAGGTTGATTTTGCATGAAAAAGACGTATACAAGACGATCTTTTTTGAAAGGACTAGCGTCTATTTCGTTAGGGTCTTTGCTCACCACGTCTTTTGGGTATACATATGCCAAATATATTGAGCCTAGACGTCTGCAAATTGTTCGTCATACAATTACTTCTAAAAACATTCCGAAAAGCTTTAACGGAATAAAAATTTTACAATTTAGTGATATTCACCTTGGACTCTCTTACGATTTATTACAACTAGAACAGCTTATGGTGACCATAAATAATTTGAAGCCTAATATTATATTATTTACCGGAGATTTAATGGATGTACCTAATGAATACCCGCATCCAGAAAGAATCCCCCCAATTTTACAGAGGCTTCAGGCTCCTCTTGGAAAATACGCAATATATGGAAACCATGATCATGGAGGGTATGGAACAAATATCTACAAACAAGCCATTGAAGACGCAGGATTTAGACTTCTAGTAAATGAAGTTGATACGGTTTCCATGCCTGATAAAAGCTACATTCATATTTGTGGACTCGATGATATTATGCTTGGGAATCCACAATATGAGGGAACGCTAGGGCAATTACAGCCGAATATCTTTTCTATTGCTATGATTCATGAACCTGATGTTGCTGTCAAAGCAGCTCCTTTTCCAGTAGATCTTCAGCTCTCCGGCCATAGTCATGGAGGCCAAATTCAAATTCCTTTTTACGGTCCTTTGATTACACCGCCCTTTGGGACGGTTTACCCTGAAGGAATGTACGAAGTTGGAGATTCTAAAATGAAGCTTTATGTGAACAGAGGCTTAGGAACCACTCGCATTCCTTTTCGTTTTTTAGCTACGCCTGAAATTACGCTTTTCACCTTGCAAAAAACATAAAAACGCCCTTACGGGGCGTTTTTATGTTTTTTGTCTTTTTTTAGCTGATCATGACCGCCTAATTCTAGTCTTAAAGAAATAAACCAGGCTCAAAAGCTTCCGTTCAGCCATACACTACAAAGACAACTGACAAGGAGGTTAAATTATGTACTATCAATATCCCTATACAGGATATCGTAATATTCCAAATGGTGACGAGCGCTTTTTTGGATTTCCTTTTGTTGCTGGCTTAGCTGGTGGGCTGCTTGGCGGACTAGCTGTTGGCGGTTTTGGAGGCAGACCTGGGTGCTGTCCACCACCTTATCCTTATCCAGTTCCGTTTTACGGCGGTGGATTTCCTGGAGGAGGCTATCCTGGTGCCGGCTATGGAGGCGTTGGATTTTCTGGAGGAGGCTACCCTGGTGCCGGTTATGGAGGCGGTGCTCCTGTTTATAACACATACTACGGACCTGGATACGGTCCTGGTGGTCCCATTCCTAGATAATAACATGACTAAAAAGCCGAGCACTCGGCTTTTTTTATGTTATTCTTGGTCGTCGCAAAGAGCATATTGACAAAAGATCTCTTGACTGTTAATAGAGAGCTCATGTTCTTTTTTTATGACGTAATGATAATTCCCTTCTTGATCTTGTTCTCGTGCTTTTAAATTATCAGCAAGCATAACTTCAAGCCACTTCCACACTTTTTTTTTCAAATGTGTATCCAAGATAGGAAATAAAATTTCTACTCGTTTCACCATATTTCTTGTCATCATATCTGCAGATGACAAGAAAAACTTTTCCTGTTTATTATGATGAAAATAATAGATTCGGCTATGCTCTAAAAATCGTCCGACAATGCTTCTTACCCTTATATTCTCGCTAACGCCTTGAATTTGAGGGCGCAAGCAGCACGTTCCTCTAACAATGAGTTCGATTGTCACACCAGCTATAGAAGCTTCATATAGCTTCATAATTAAAATTTTATCCGTCAATGAGTTCATTTTCCCAATGATTCTTCCATTGCCATACCGTCTGTGATAATGGATTTCCTTATCAATGAGATGCAAAAAATCATTTCTTATATCAAATGGTGCAACGGATAAATGATGATATACTGGTTTTTGCGTATAGCCACTTAAGTAATTAAAAAAATTGGCCGCATCTATCCCGATGTTTCGATTGACAGTAAAAAGACTTATATCCGTATAGATCTTTGCCGTCGCATCGTTGTAATTCCCAGTACCAAGATGAACAAACCGTTTAATATGCTCTCCTTCTCTTCTCACCACGAGCGTAATTTTACCATGCGTTTTTAAATGAGTCATTCCATATATCACGTGGCACCCTGCCCGCTCTAGCTCTTTAGCCCATTGCACATTATTCTCTTCATCAAACCTCGCTTTTAGTTCAACTAGTACCGTCACTTGTTTACCTTTTGCAGCTGCTCGTTTTAATGCTTTAATAACGGGAGAATCTCCGCTTACCCTGTATAACGTTTGCTTAATAGCGAGCACATTTTCATCGTCTGCTGCACCGTTAACAAAATCAAGTACCGGCTTAAACGATTCATAAGGATGGTGAAGCAAAATATCTCTTTGAATCAATTGGTCGAAAACATTTTGATCCGGATGTAACTCTGTTGTAAGCTTAGGAATAAAGGCTTTGTCAGCCAACTCTTCATGCGTAGATTTAAGTAATCTATAAAACGAAAATAAACTGGTTAAATCCAGCTGTCCTTCGATCTCATACACATCTTCATCGTCAATTTCAAGTACTGACTTTAAATACGCTAGTACACCCTGATCATATGGACTCTTAATCTCAAGCCGAACAGCCGCTCCCCATTTTCGCTTCTGTAACTCTTCTTCAATTTCTTTTAGTAAATCTTGAGCGTCTTCTTCGTGAATAGTCATATCTGCGTTGCGGGTAATTCGAAATTGAGAAACGGATGAAACGCGGTATCCCTTAAACAACTTTTTAATAAAATAGGCAATTACATCCTCTAGCAATACAAATAGACGGGTAGAATCTGACGTGGCTATTTCAATGTAGCGCGTTAGCACCGAAGGTACTTGAACGATAGCTAGTCTTTCTTTTATCTCGGCAATTTGCTGCTCATCATTTAAATTTTCTGAAAGGACGACTACTAAGTTCAAGCTTTTATTCATCAACATAGGAAACGGCCGGTAGGTATCAATAGCCATAGGAGTTAATACGGGAAAGATTTGCTCGTCAAAATACTGTTCAAGCTTATCTAGATTTGATTTCTCCAGCTTTTCAACCGTAATGATTTCCACGCCGTATTTCTGTAATTCGGGAAGAAGTGTATGAATATACGTATCATACTGCTGCTTGACTAGATCGTGGTTTTGTTTGGAGATAGAAAATAGCTGCTGTTTAGGAGTTAAGCCTGCTTTGTTTTCAGGTTTGCTAAATCCAGCTTTCACTTGATCTTTTAATCCGGCTACCCGAATCATAAAAAACTCATCCAGATTTGAACTGAAAATTCCTAGAAATTTAAACCGCTCAAGCAAAAGGTTTTTCGTATCTACTGCTTCTTCCAGCACCCGCTTGTTAAAAGCCAGCCAGCTCAATTCACGATTATTGTAATAAGCTGAATCAGCCACTTGTATGGTTTGCTTATAAGTGCGATTACTTTCTAACACTAGCCTCACCTTCCAGGATAATGGATTTAATCTAGTTAGCTATACTGAATATTCTAACCGATCCAGCGTTATTCTAAAGCTTAGTAAATTCAAGAACAATATTTTTTTTCACTACTTTTTCTAGATGCTTTTTCTGTTTTTCAGCCTGATATTGTTCAGGACGAAAGGTTTTTGTACATAATAGTTTAATCGTAACTGTGTTTTCATTGCTTTTCATGTCAATATGTTGAACAACATTTCGCTTTGTTGCATGTAAACCGTCAGCTATTTTTAAAACCGCACCGAGCAGCTGGACTTTTTTTTGTTCTTCTTTTGTTAACCACTTTTTAAAAGGAGCAACATATTGCCTAAAAGAAGACTTCCCTTTATATGAAGAAACAAGTGCCAGCTTTAAACGTTCTCTATGTGAAATTCCATCGATTGTACGATTAGCAAGCACATAAAACGTATGCTGGCTGCTTGATTCCGCATCAATATACTTTCCTATATCATACACTTGCGCAGCTTTTATAAGAAGCGCTAAGTCATCCTCTTTTAAATCAACCGGTCCCTGCTCCCTAAGATGCTGAAACATCATAATAGCTGTGCGCGTAAGCTGTTTGACATAATCTTTATTTACTTCAAACTCTTCCATTATTTCTTGAAAACTTTGCTGTATGACATCGGGGTACATTGGCTGGATATTAGCATCAGAAGCCTCCTTAAATAACACCCCTTCTCTTAAGCCTTTGCGGCTTAAGATGAAACGAGTCGCGTTGACTGTTTCATATAATGATTGAAATACTTCAATCGCTGGCAAAATTGTATCCGCACGATCTTTTGACAAGCGGTCTAGCTTTTGAAGATTGTGATAAGACAATGAGCCTATAGCAGATTTCACATGCAATATATCAGCTAAATTCATTTCATATTGATGCAGCCCGGCGAGAGGATAGTGGATAAAACCTTGATGCACTTGCACCATACTTCTTGCACTTCCTCCAATTGCTACAATCGGAACTTGGCGATTTAAAAGCCATGGGACAGTATGGAAATGCCGGATCACGAAATCGCGGATTTTTACTTTTTCTTCTGCAGTGGGAATATTGCCTTTGACGAACTGCAGACGCAGAGATAAGGCACCGAACGAAAAGCTGTGGTACTGCACTAACTCTCGATTGCGAAAATACGTAACTTCCGTACTTCCCCCACCAATGTCAATTGTAATGGCTTCTTCGATCGAAGTGGAATGAATAACGGCAACAAAGCCGTAATACGCTTCTTCATATTCAGACAATAGTTGAATAGAAAAGCCCGTTTCTTTTTTTACAAGCGCTAGAACTTCTTTTGCATTAGCCGCTTGACGGATGGTAGCTGTGGCCACACAGGTAACGTGCGGCAGCTGCTGATGCTTGGTAATAACTCCAAACGTTTCAAGCGTATCAAGCAAGGTACATATTCCTTTAGTCGTTAACACTCCTTCTTTACTTAAATAATTTCGAAGCCGTGCAGCTACTTTCACGTTTTCAATTTGCTTAAACCCTCTGCCTTTTTTGTATTCATAAATAACAAGGCGTATCGTATTTGAACCTATATCAATCAGTCCATGTTTATAAGTCAATGTAATTTCAACACCTTTTTCAAAATAACTTTATGCTCACAAAAGTCACTTTTACTTTTTTCAATCGTATACTGTTACAACATAGTCATATATCAAAGGAGCGAAGTTAATGAGATATATAGTAAAGCGCGGTGAAACCTGGCAAAGCGTTTCAGGTGACTACCGGATTCCGGTTGAAGACCTGTGGATGGCTAATCCTTTTGTAAGCCATAGTACGCTGAAGCCTGGGCAAGTAATCATCATTCCAAACCTCCCTGATAAAGAGCTCATTCCTTACACGATCCACGTGTTTATTGCTGAAAAGCAGCTTGAATTACGAAGAAATAATATCATACAAAAAGTCTATCCCATTGCAGCAGGAAAAATGCTGAGCGCAACCCCTACTGGAGACTTTATTATCGTTAACCGGGAGCCAAACCCCGGGGGGCCTTTTGGCACAATGTGGCTAAGCTTGTCTAAAAAGTCATATGGCATTCACGGAACAAATGATCCAAGTTCTATTGGAAAAGCCGTATCCAAAGGATGCATTCGCATGTATAATGCCCAAGTAAATGAGCTAGCTAAAATTGTGCCAAATGGGACTGGTGTTTATATTCGACCTTCTCGACGAATGGCTCAATAGTTCGGGATTTACTAATCAATAATTGTTTAACTGTGGGAGCAGCATTTTTTTAAAAATAGAAAGTATGGCTTGCTGTTCCACTTTACTTGTATAAGGAAGCGTAACAAAACAAACCCTATACATAGGAAATTTCATTAATTACCAAAATACTTCTTCGTGTAATTATTTTCAAATGGGACAAGACACGCTATAATGAACGTATCAGCTTTCACCTTATAGGTTGAACAGCTGATATGATAGAAAGGGAGTGAACGTATGTCTCAAGCAAATGGACAAGGCTCTTTGACCCCGTCTGTATCTGAGATTGCACAAGCTATTTTCACTGTAAATCGTCACGCAAAAGCTGCTCCTGATCCTAAGCAGTTATATACGTTAAAGAAAATTGCATTAGATCAACTAATTTTAGAAGGAAAAGCCAAAAAAGAAGGACTTCACTTTTCGCCAAACCCTGGTAAAAGTCAACAAAAATCAGATGTACTTGTATCAGTTGGAGACTACTTTTTCCATATGCCTCCAAAGAAAGAAGACTTCAAAGAGTTATCACACCTCGGCCATTTAAACCATCAGTATCGAAATCCCAAAACGACTATGTCATTATCTTATGCGAAGCGCTTATTATCTAAATATACGGGTCATCTCGTACAGCCGGCTAAAAGCCCTGTTTCGACTCCAAGAAAACGGCAAGCACCTGTGTTTAAACCGCTGGGTAAAAGTTATTTTTAAAAAAAGTGCCTGAAGTGGAGCGATCTGCTTTCAGGCACTTTTTTGTGATTCTACAAAATATAAAGATCGATCAACTCAACAAGCTCTCCGATTTCTGGCTTACTTACTTGTCCTTCCGCTCCTACCATCTTTCCCTTGTGACGTAAATCTTCTGTGATAAGAGAAGAGAAGATAATGACTGGAAGTACAGAAAGCTGAGGATTTTCTTTTACTTTTTTAGTTAAATGATGCCCATCCATTTGCGGCATTTCTATATCTGTAATAAGCAGCTGGACTTGATCACTGATTTCCACTCCTTCATCGATCACCGAGCTTAGATAGTTCCATGCTTCCTCACCGTTCTCAAAAAATTCCGTGTTCTCATAACCTGCTTGTGCAAGAGTATCTTCAATCATTCGGCGCAGCAGCGGCGAGTCTTCAGCCACGACAATCTTTTTATTAGAGCGTTCCCTAGCCCCTAGCTTTTTTATTTTCGACTGATTAATACCCGCATCAGGGTTCACGTCAGAAATCAACTTTTCAAAGTCTAACAGCAGAATCATTTGACCGTTTAATTTCACCACTCCAGTAATCTGTGTTTCCAAACCTTGATACAAATCTGAAGGCTTCTCAATTTCTTTCCAAGAAATACGGTGAATTTGCGTCACTGCATGGGTATGAAAGACAATTTTTTGCTGATTGAACTCTGTAACAATTAACTTATCTTTTTCCGGCGTATTTGAAGGTTCCATTTTTAACGCTTTTGCTATGTCAACAACAGGAAGTACTTCCCCTCTTAGCTCTGTAATACCTTCTATGTAAGAATGCGCATTTGGAACAGGTGTAATAGATACGGGATTAATAATCTCTCTAACTTTTACTACATTGATGCCAAACCAAACATTTCCTATCTCAAATTCGACAATTTCCAGTTCGTTTGTGCCACTTTCCAACAAAATTCCTTTATCTCGATTCATATACTTACTCCTCTCATCTCACCTGCTTATCTAATAGTCCATATTTCCTATTATAGTGACCGCCTCTTATATCCGTAAAGAAAAATTTTCTTATTTTGGTATCCTTTTCTCCTAAAACATATACATAAAATATTGTTTTATGAATTGACAGAATATTATATACTATATAAAAACATGAGCGTTGATCCCTTTCGTCTCATCCTCTGCTCAGTTTTTTACTTGCTCTACTTTACTTCTCTATACTAGCTTATGAACTTGAGTCAAACGACTACTCCTATTAAAACGAGGTGTAATTTATGAACAGAGGATTACAAAAAGAAGAAACAAAAAAACGCATCCAAAAGGCCGCTATTTCTTTATTCCAACAGCAGGGATATCAAAAAACGACTGTGTCTCAAATTACCCATGAAGCGGGTGTAGCAAAGGGTACATTTTTTAATTACTTCAAAACAAAAGAAGAAGTTCTTCACTACCTTGGAATTAATTTCACAAACCGTATCTCCTATAAATTAGAACAGCTCCTTCAAACAGAAGAATCAACTGCTTCTATTGTTAAACAACTGTTTTTATTACTAGCGCAATCAAACGAAGAAGCGAACCCTCACCTAATCCGTTCTTGGTTTCATATTGCTATTACCAACAGTTCCTTTCAACAATCTGAAATTCTTCAAATTGAAAAAATGCGCGCTCATTTTACAAAAGTTTTTCAAACAGGACAAGACCGAGGTGAACTTATAGTCGATATTCCTGCCGAAGAAATGGCTTCCATTGCTATACTTAATTTTTTTGGCACACTTCTCTACTGGTGTACCAACCACCCCGACTCTACTACCCTTCAAGAAAGAATAGACAAGTCGGTTACTCTTCTATTTAGAGGGTTTCTTATTCATTCCTAAAAGCCTGTTCACAAATTTTTAACAAGAAATCGAAGATAGCTGTGGACTCTACAGCCAAAACGGTTTATACTACACAAAGTGAATGAATAATCTTAAAAGAAGGTGTTCGTAATATGAAAGGCTCCGTCATTCTTTTTAATGACGATAATGAAATGACCATTATTGAAAACGTAGAAGAAGCTGTATATCAAGATATTAAAGAACAAGAAGGCTCTGATCACTGCGTTGTAACATTGGACGATCATGAAGTTGATTTTGGCTACGTTTCCCCCGTTTATTGGCGTGAAGGCCAAATACACACTGACTAATATACAAGACCTGCATATATATGCAGGTCTTTTTATGCGCTTATTATTTTGAATCTAGAATTGAACGTGAAGCGAGGAACCTCTGATTTCCTCACACATACCTTAGCACATTCGCAGCTAAAAAACAGGGTTAACAACTATATAGAAAGGGTACATTTCAAGTAATAGAAGCTGCGTTTTATTTTAAAAAAGGAGGTTTATGTTATGAGTTCTTATCGAAAAAATATGAATCACTATCCTCACTCATCTCAGTACACACCTTACCAACACTATTACGCGAAAGAAGCTGATCGTATTTTAACGACTATGAGTACAAACTTTAATAAACAGCATTTGAAATCTCTTATCGACGATGCGTTAGATAACAGAGATGAAGAACAATTTTATGAACTAACAACAGCTTATAATAAGCTGTATAATACCTAACTTAAAACCACTATTTGCAAAATGCGCAAATAGTGGTTTTTTACCTATTTTCATTGTGATAAAATGAGTTGAAAATACGCGGAAGGATTTGAAACTATGGAGCACTTAATCAATAAACGTGTCAAAGAAATTGAATTATCAGGAATACGTACATTTTATAATATGGTCTCACAATATCAAGATGTTTTATCCCTCACAATTGGACAACCTGACTTCTTAACACCACAGCATGTAAAAGAAGCGGCAAAATCTGCAATTGATGATAACCAAACTTCTTATACCCACAATGCTGGAACGATAGAACTGCGCGAGGCAGCAGCTCAATTTGTCAAAGAAAAATATGACTTGCACTATAACCCAGCTGATGAAGTGATTGTGACCATTGGAGCTAGTCAAGCAATTGATATTGCTCTTCGCACCATTTTAGAAGAAGACTCCGAAGTTATTTTACCTGGACCTGTTTACCCAGGATACGAACCGCTTATCCGGTTAAACGGCGCTAAACCTGTACATATTGATACAACCGAAACAGGATTTCGACTAACAGCGGATTTAATCCAACAACATTTGACGTCTAAAACAAGATGCGTCATCTTACCTTATCCGTCTAATCCTACAGGCGTGACGTTGTCACAGCAAGAATTAGAAGAAATTGCTGCTCTTTTAAGCGATAAAAATATTTTTGTACTATCTGATGAAATATACAGCGAGCTCGTTTTTGATAAAAAACATCAGTCCATTGCCTCCATTTCATCTATGAAAGAGAAAACAATTGTTATTAACGGAGTATCAAAGTCTCATTCCATGACAGGCTGGCGAATTGGCCTTTTATTTGCTCCTTCTTATTTAGCCAAACATATTTTAAAAGTTCATCAATACAACGTGAGCTGTGCTTCTTCTGTCTCTCAAGCAGCTGCACTCGAGGCACTGACAGCAGGAAAAAATGATGCGGTAGATATGAAAAAAGAATACGAACAAAGACTGAATTATGTTTATGACCGGCTAGTAAACATGGGATTTGACGTAGAAAAGCCGACGGGTGCTTTTTATATCTTCCCTTCTATTCAGAACTTCCACAGTAATTCATTTGATTTTGCCCTGGAGTTAGTAAAAGAAGCGGGTGTTGCACTAGTACCCGGCAGCGCTTTTTCTTCCCACGGTGAAGGATATGTACGCCTGTCGTATGCGTATTCCATGAACACGCTGCGTGAAGCCTGTGATCGAATTGAAGCTTATCTTACCTCTCGTCAATCACGTTAAGCCGATGGTAAGAAGTGTATGCATTTTTTTTGTGAGTGATAGCACATAAGAGCGGGTATACTAGAAGCATATAAATTGACTTCAATAGTGTATCATTATAAAATGTGCATCGATTCACTAAAGAAATACATACTTTTAACGGAGGTTTTTATTATGACAAAAGATTTTTTTGATGTGGTAAATGAACGTACATCGATTCGAGAATATGACTCTTCAGCTAAATTAAGCAAAGAAGAATTAACGGAACTTTTAGAAGCAACAGTGAAGTCACCATCAGCTTGGAACTTACAGCACTGGCATTTCGTTGTTATTACAGACCAAGATGCGAAAGAACGTCTACTTCCAATTGCTTACAACCAAAAACAAATTACAGAAGCAGGCGCTGTAGTAGCTGTCTTAGGTGATTTAGAAGCCAATAAAAATGTAGATGAGGTGTACAATCCACTAGTCGAAGCAGGTCACATGACAGAAGACGTAAAAAATATTTTGTCAGGACAAATTAACGGCGCTTATAAAAACGGTGCTTTTGCCCGGGATGCAGCGTTTACGAATGCTTCTCTTGCATCTATGACATTCATGCTTGCAGCAAAAGCAAAAGGATTAGACACTTGCTCAATGGGCGGATTTAACGCTCAAAAATTTGTAGAAGAATTCAAAATTGAGGATCGATACATTCCGGTTATGCTTATCTCAGTGGGAAAAGCGGCTAAAGAAGCTCACGCTAGCGATCGTTTACCATTAGATCAAGTTACAACTTGGATTTAACAAAAAACCCTGCAACTGCAGGGTTTTTCTATGTAACTAAATGGATTTCACCATGCCTCCGTCGATTAGAAACGACTGGCCTGTCATATATGAATTCGCTCCCGAAACAAAGAAAGCAACGGCTTTAGCAAACTCTTCAGGCTGACCGTAGCGTTTAAGAGGAATTTGGTTTCTCATCTCTTCTTCAATTTCTGAAACGTCTACTCCCAGTTTTTCAGCACGAATGGTATCTAGCTCTTTCACTCGGTCTGTTGCAATTCTTCCTGGCGCAACCGTGTTAATTAAGATACCGTCCTCTGCTAGTTCTGAAGCAAGTGTTTTGGTAAGTCCCACGATTCCTGTACGGAAAGTATTTGACAGAATAAGTCCAGCAATTGGCTCTTTAATGGAAGAAGAAGCAATATTGACGATACGTCCTCCGCTCTTTTTCATAACGGGCACTACCTCACGAATAATACGAATATAGCTGAGGAGATTTAACTCAAATGCATGCTTCCAATCATCATCTGTTAACGAAAGGAAGTTCCCAGCTTTAGGACCTCCTGTATTATTAATTAAAATATCAATGGTTCCAAACGTATCTACTGTATATTGAATAACATCTTGAATGTCTTGAGTTTTCGTGACATCTGCCGTTTTATGTAACACTTGTCCGCTTCCAAGATATGAAATCTCTTCCGCTACTTGGATTAGTTTCTCTTCTGAACGACTTGCAATCATAACGTTTGCGCCTTCTTCTGCGAGCCTGGCAGCAATCGCTTTGCCGAGCCCTTGGCTGGCCGCAAATACAAGCGCTGTTTTTCCTTTTAATTCAACATCCATTTCTTTCACCTCGTCTAATAGTTTGAATCTTTTTAACTTTATCACGTTCTCGTCAAATTCTTCAATAAATATGAAATAATTTCTTTTTTCCATATGGTATACTTAATTATCTGAAAATTATTTCTTAAAGGAGGCAAAAAAGCAGTGTATAAAAAGCAATGCTTTGTCTTTCATCAAAATAAGCCTGTAACATGTACGGTACGATCATATACATCAAATGACTTCGATGAGCTGATTCGGATTCAAGAAGAAAGTTTCCCCCCTCCTTTCCCTTCTGAATTATTATGGAGCAAAGCTCAGTTAAATAACCATGTTTCCCTATTTCCGGATGGAGCGCTATGCGTGGAGATAGACGGGACAATATGCGGATCTATCACAAGCGCGATTGTTTCAGTGGAAGGAAATGAGGCTCACACATGGGATGAAGTAACAGGAAGCGGATATATTCATACGCACGACCCTTCTGGTAATACGCTTTATGTAGTGGACGTATGCGTCATTCCTTCGCATCGATCGATTGGGCTTGGGAAGCTGCTTTTGCAGTCTTTATATGAAGTCGTGATTCATTACAAGTTAGAAAGGCTGCTCGGCGGGTGCCGCATCCCTGGATACGCATCAGTGTCTTCCTTGTACACGCCCGTTGAATACATGAACCTTGTATCAGCCGGAACTCTCTACGACCCGGTTATGACCTTTTTAATGCGCTGTGGCAGAACGCCTATTGGTCTCGCAGCAAACTATATTGAAGATGAAGATTCACACAACTACGCCGTACTAATGGAATGGAAAAATCCATTTTATACGGCTATTCAAAAAGAGGCTGGAGCAAAGGTATTTTAGCCCAAGTGAAAAACGAACCGTTAATCAACAGGTTTGATTAACGGCTCGTTTTTTTGTGATTGTGAATATAGTTTTATCTGTTTCGTTCCTTCTAGCAGTTGATTAGAGAGCAAGGCGAAGACTCCTGCGGGAAGTGAGACCCTATAGGGGCGGAAGCGACGAGGCTCAGCGGCCGCCCGCGGAAAGCGACGCCTTGCATGGAAATCCACTGCGGTGTAATAAGCAGTCCAGCTCATGTATCACATGTGTTCGTCTTTAGGTTGGATTCATTTAGTTATGTCTCAACCTCTTTTTAGATTATTGAACTTCTTCAATGCTCCACTCTAGCTCTTTATGAGTGAGAACAAGATGCGCCTGCAATTTACTCATCTCTTTGTGCTCAAACCGATCATTATACATTTCATTCATGTCGTCAAAGTCACCGATTGTATACAAAGGAATTTTAATATCTCTACGGGATTGCACCATGTGTTCAAAATCAATAAACAAACCGTCATTCGTTAAAGTAAGAAGCGTATTTGCTAACACTAGAGGCAATATTGGATATTCTAACTTTTTCCTTCTAAATACAAATCTTTTTTGCTTAATTTCTGACATTTTCAACGGAATGATTCGGCTTAAAATATGCTTCATATCATACACGTCTCGAAAATAGATTTTGTTGTAAAATCCATCATCATGAGCTAAATAAACAAATTGATTACCGAGTTTATTATTAAATGGCGAGTTGAGCGGTTTTTTTAAATGACCTAAATACAGCAGCGCTGCAATATCTTGAGGTTCTAACAAATCCAACGAAGATACATCCTCAAAATCAATCCAACAAAAATCACCATAATTATAAACATCATCTTCTGCTAAAAGATGAATTTGTTCTTCTTCTACGTAGTCCATATGGGTTTGGTAATGGTAATCACTGTCTTCAAAACCGTGCTTTAACAATAATATATTTGCAAGCGGCGTAGGAAGGGAATGATAAAACTCTTTAAATTCAATTCCATATGTAATAAAGCATTTTTTATTTACATGGCCATTAATATAAACGATATCTCTTATTTCATCTGCTTTACTCAACCGTTCTAACCACCTTATTGATTGATTCTGTGATCGATATGTAACCGTTCTACTGATTTATATATTATACTTCTAAAATAAACAATGTGTAAATATATATTGTTGGCAATTTCTTTCGTATTCACTCCTCTTCTACTGATCATTTTATTTGATAGGAAAGAAAGGTATAGAGCTGATTGTGAATGTGGTAGAATGTGTGTATCTTATTAATTAGCATGTATGAACACGGAGGTATACAAAATGGATGTTCGCCATTTGCATTACTTAACAGAAGTGGCTAAACATAAAAATTTCACAAGAGCTTCTGAAGCGCTGCATATTTCGCAACCTTCTCTCAGTAAAATGGTTAAATCATTAGAAGAAGAGCTCGGCACACCTTTGTTTGATCGCGCTGGCAAACAAGTTCAGCTTACCGATGCAGGAATAATTGTGTACGAGCAAGCAGAAAGCATTTTATCTTCTCTCCGAGATTTATCGGATTCCCTCTATGATTTAATGCATTTAAAAAGAGGAACCATCAAAATAGGCATTCCCCCTATTATTGGTACATTGTTTTTTCCTACTATTATTAAAGCATTTCGAGAGCAATACCCTGAGATTCATATTCAATTAGTGGAATATGGCGCTAAAAGAATGCAAAAATTTGTGGAACAAGGAGAAGTGGATGTGGGCGTAGTTTTACTTCCAGTTGATGAAAACATGTTTTTTACGACTCCTTTAGCCCGAGAAACACTGCAGCTTGTTGTTCATAAATCTCATCCGTTAGCTCAGCATTCTACGATTTCATTAAAAGAGTTAAAAGACGAAACGCTTATTTCCTTTCATGAAGACTTCACCATGCATGAAATGGTCTATAACGAATGTTTAAAAAATGGATTTACACCTAATATTGCTTTTAAAAGCTCTCAGTGGGACTTCATTGGAGAGTTGGTAGCTGCTAATCTCGGCATTGCTCTTTTCCCTTATTCATTATGTGAAAAGCTTGATTTGGAGCATGTGAAAGTAATTAATCTCGAGAATGCTATTCCATGGGAAATTGCTTTAATCGTTAAAAAAGATCGCTATATCTCTTATGCTACACAGGCTTTTATTGATTATATTAAAAGTACAGTTTAACAAAGCTGAGACAAAAGTAGTTTAATTAAAAATCCAAATGAGTTTGATTCTTAATAGAAAATCAAACTCGTTCGGATTTTTTTTATGGTGGTGAACGTAGGTTCCATATATGTAGCGGCTTTTAGCTGTTGATTGGAGAGCATGGGGAAGACTCCTGCGGGAAAAGGGGAAGCGACGAGGAGGCTCAGGGGCCGCCCGCGGAAAACGAAGCCTTGCACGGAAATCAACAACGGTGTAATAAGTCATTCATACTAAATCATTTTTCCCATTGGTTCGTCTTTAGATTGAATTGATTTAAGCATGTCTCCATCTCTTTTTTTTAATTGCCTTTTATTAAATAATTAGACCTTATATTTCACAAACTCTTTTTTTGAAAAGGTTACCAACGCATTTGTAAAGAGATTTCTTTTAACTATAACTAAAAAGAATAGTTATCATAGTTATTATATATTTCATATTATAGTCGTTTTTTTGTAAGATATGTGTGTAGCATTCATTTACTTAAGTTGTATCCCCATTTGCAAAATCCAAATAGTTTCTCTTTTCCCATGATGGAGTCGTCTTTTCAGCATAGACGACTCCATTATTGTCTCAACAAACTAGGAATGAATGAATAAAAACATAAATAAAGGAGGCTAATCATGAAACTGATTATAGTGATTTTACAGATTTTATTACTAACGGCTCTGTTTTTAATAGGAGAAAGTATTTCACAGTGGTTTGACCTCCCAGTGCCAGGTAGTATCATCGGATTTTTCTTACTGTTTTTCTTACTGTACTTTAAAGTAATTAAATTAAGCTGGGTTGAACAAGGTGGAACACTGTTAGTGGGAGAACTATTACTATTTTTCATACCAGCCGTCGTTGGACTCATCAATTATGGAGATGTATTGATGCATTTTGGAATCCAGATTGTGATTATTATCACAATCAGTACGATTATTGTGATGTCTATAACGGGAATCATTGCAGAACATATTTCAAGAAGAAAGGAAGGTTCGCTAAAATGACATTACTCACATGGATTGCTCTTCCGCTTACACTGCTCGTTTATGTCGGCACAAAAGTGCTCTATAAAAAATATAAGTCTATGCTAGTTTCCCCTATTTTACTAGCCCCCATTCTTTTAATTGGTATCTTATTAGTAACGAATGGCTCTTATGATCATTATAAGCAAGGTGCCAGTGCTATTAGCTTTATGCTTGGACCAGCAACCGTTGCTTTTGCTGTTCCTATGTTTAAGTATTTTGATTTACTCAAAAAACATCGTGTTGAAATCAGCTTAAGCGTAGGGCTCGGCACGTTTGCTGCCATGATATCTTCCATGCTGTTAGCATTAGTGTTTCATTTACAATCAACGCTGGTTCATAGCTTGATTCCAAGATCGGTTACGATTCCTATTGCTGTTAATGTATCTCAGACGCTAGGAGGAGATCCAAATATCACCATTATGTTTGTGATTATAACCGGTGTAGTAGGATGTATGGTCGCTCCAAAACTGATTAAGCTCCTCGCACTGCACTCTTCTCTAGCAAGAGGTCTTCTTTTAGGAGTAGCTTCTCATGGGACAGGTACAGCAAGAGCTTTTGAATTTGGAAAAATTGAAGGTACTTTTTCTAGCCTTGGCATGATCGTAGCAGCACTTCTTACAATGCTGTTTGCGAATATGCTTCTGCCTACTATTTTCGCTTAAAAGATAAAAAAGGTGTGATCATATATGATCACACCTTTTTATTATCCAATATGAAAAGTTGATTTTACGAACTCAATAACTTCTTCCGTAGAAGACATTGATAGAATTGTATCTAAATGAGGTTCGATATCAGCTTTTGATAATTGACGGATTTGAGAACGAGCTTTCAGAATAGATGTTGCACTCATTGAGAATTCATCTAAGCCTAAACCTAAAAGAATTGGAATTGCAATCTCATCTCCTGCCATCTCTCCGCACATGCCTACCCACTTACCTTCTTTGTGAGCCGCTTTGATTACCATATTCACCAAGCGAAGAATCGCTGGGTTATACGGTTGGTATAAATAAGACACGCGCTCATTCATGCGGTCAGCAGCAAGCGTGTATTGAATTAAATCGTTTGTTCCGATAGAGAAGAAATCTACTTCTTTAGCAAATAAATCTGCGATTACCGCTGAGGAAGGAATCTCTACCATCATCCCTACTTCGATGTCTTCTGAAACTTGTACGCCTTCTTGTTGAAGTTTAGCTTTTTCTTCTAAAAGAATAGCTTTTGCTTGACGGAACTCATCAACAGTAGCAATCATAGGAAACATAATTTTCAGATTACCGTATACGCTTGCACGTAGAAGCGCACGAAGCTGTGTACGGAACATGTCTTGCATCTCTAGACATAAGCGAATGGCACGGAATCCTAAGAATGGGTTCATTTCTTTTGGTAGATTTAAATAAGGAAGCTCTTTGTCTCCACCAATGTCAAGAGTACGAACAACCACTGGTTTGCCTTCCATACGTTCAAGAACTGTTTTATAAGAAGTAAACTGCTCTTCTTCCGTCGGAAGATCTTCGCGGCCCATATATAAGAATTCTGTACGATAAAGGCCAACGCCTTCGCCGCCGTTTTCTAATACGCCTTTTACATCTTCTGGTGTACCAATGTTAGCTGCAAGTTCAACGTGATGATCATCAGCTGAAACCGTTTTTTCATTCACAAGCTTAGCCCACTCAGCTTTTTGTTCTGCATACTCAGCAGCTTTTTTCTCGTAAGCTTTTACTGTTTCTTCGCTTGGATCAACGATAACTTCGCCATCTAAACCATCAACAATTACTAATACACCGTTTTGAATGTCTTCCATAACTGTTTTTGTACCTACAACAGCTGGGATCTCCATTGAACGCGCCATAATTGCTGAGTGAGAAGTACGTCCGCCAATATCTGTTGTAAATCCTTTTACGAACTTACGATTTAACTGTGCTGTATCAGACGGCGTTAAATCTTCTGCGATAATGACAACTTCTTCTGAGATTAAGCTTGGATTTGAAACGTTTACACCTAAAAGATGAGCTAATACACGTTTTGTTACGTCACGGATATCAGCAGCACGTTCTTTCATATATTCATTGTCCATTGACTCAAACATATTAATAAACATTGCCGCTACTTCATCAAGTGCATGTTCAGCGTTTACATTTTCATTTGTAATTTTATCTTTAATTGGATTAATAAGTTCAGGATCGCTTAGAACTAATAAGTGAGCTTCAAAGATTTCTGCTTTGTCATCTCCAAGTTCTTTACGAGCGTGCTCTCTAATAATTTCAAGTTCTGATTTTGACTTTTCTAGCGCAGCTTCTAGACGTGCTACTTCTGCTTCAACTTCAGTTACTGATTTTTTTTCAACGGTTAATTCTGGATTTTCTAGACGAAATGCTTTAGCAATAGCAATGCCGCTAGAAGCGGCAATGCCTTGAATTTCCTTTGTCATTATTCGCCTAATCCTTCTTTGCTCATTGTATCTTCAAGAGCAGCAAGTGCATCTGCTTCGTCAGAACCTTCTGCAGAGATAGTGATTGTAGCGCCTTTTTGAATACCTAAAGACATAACGCCCATGATTGATTTTAAGTTTACAGTTTTACCGTTGAATTCTAAGTTGATATCAGAATCAAATTTGCTTGCTGCTTGTACTAAAGTTGTTGCTGGACGTGCGTGAATTCCTGAGTCTGCTGTTACTGTAAATGTTTTTTGTGCCATGTTAAATCAATCTCCTTTTTACTTTGAAATGTTAATAATATTTGCTTCTTGTTGAGAAACTTGGCCCTGCTTTAAGATATCAATTTTTTCATCAGCTTGTAAATTCGTGAAAATGATCGGCGTAATCGTCGATGGCGCATTTTCTTTTACAAAGTCTAAATCAATTTTCAATAGAGGCTGTCCTTTTTTCACTTCATCGCCTTGGGCAACTAAAGCTTCAAAACCTTCGCCTTTTAAATTAACTGTATCAATACCAACGTGAATTAAAATTTCACGTCCAGTCGTTGATTCAATACCTAAAGCATGTTTCGTCGGGAATAAGTTTACTATTTTTCCGTCCACTGGTGCAACTACTGTGCCTGTTTTCGGAATAATCGCAAAACCGTCACCCATTAATTTTTGTGAAAATACCTGATCTGGTACTTCCGATAAAGGTACCAATTCTCCCTCAATCGGTGAAACAATATCATTACCATTATCGCTTCCTACTTCAGATGTTGCAACAGGTTTTTCAATTGTTTTTGTCTCTTCTTTTGTGACAACCGGTGTTTTGCCATTCATAATGTCTTGAATTTGACCTTTTAACGTGTCAGATTTCGGACCGAAAATAGCTTGAATATTGTTACCAACTTCAAGAACACCAGCTGCTCCAAGTTTTTTCAAGCGGTTTTTATCAACATTACCTACATCATCTACTGATACACGCAAACGCGTAATACAAGCATCTAAATGTGTAATGTTTTCTTTACCGCCAAGTGCAGCTAAAACATTTGTTGGAAGCTCTGCTGCTTCTACTTTTACATCTTCTTCTCCTTCTTCTTTATCTTCACGACCCGGTGTTTTTAAGTTAAATTTACGGATTGCAAAGCGGAAACCGAAGTAGTAAATAACTGCTAGAACTAAACCTACTGGAATAACTAGCCACCATGCTGTACGGTTTTGCATAACTCCAAATAGAACGTAATCGATAACCCCACCTGAGAACGTCATACCGATTTTAACATTTAATAATTGCATAACCATAAATGATAAACCAGCAAATACTGCGTGAATTGCAAATAGTACTGGTGCTACGAATAAGAACGAGAACTCAAGCGGCTCTGTAATACCCGTTAAGAAAGATGTTAAAGCAGCTGAACCCATGATACCAGCTACATATTTTTTGTTTTCAGGACGAGCTTCGTGATAAATCGCAAGAGCTGCTGCTGGCAATCCGAACATCATGAACGGGAATTTACCAACTTGGAATGTTCCTGCTGTTAAAGGCACGCCATCTGCTAATTGAGCAAAGAAAATCTTTTGGTCACCGTGAATATGTTGACCTGCTTTATTAACGTAATCACCAAACTCAAACCAGAACGGAGAGTAGAATATGTGATGAAGTCCAAATGGAATTAATGAACGTTCAATCAATCCAAATACAAAAGCTGATAAAGTTGGGTTTGCATCAATCATGTTAGTAGAGAAAGCATTTAATCCGCTTTGAATTGGCGGCCAAATGAAAATCATAATAACACCTAAAACAATTGAAAATACCCCAGTAATGATTGGTACAAATCGTTTTCCTGCAAAGAACCCTAAATAAGATGGTAATTCAATATTGAAATAACGATTATACATGGATGAAGCTAAAATACCTACTATGATACCCCCGAATACACCTGTAGCTAACGTAGGAATTCCTAAGATGCTAGTGTAAGCTGGATTGGCACCCATTTTGTCAGGATCTAGTTGTCCTGTAGCAACTAAGATTGTGCTCATCGTTTTGTTCATAATTAAGTAGCCTACAATTGCAGCAATACCTGCTACACCGTCACCACCAGCTAAACCAACGGCAACACCAACGGCAAACAATAGCGATAAGTTGTCAAATACAATTTGACCCGCTTGCGACAAAACATTTGAAACCAATTGAACCCAGTCTGCACCAAGTGCCGGTACTGCATCCAACAATGTAGGGTTTTGAAGCGCTGTCCCTACTCCAAGTAAAATCCCTGCTGCCGGTAAAATCGCAACCGGCAACATAAGCGCTTTTCCGACTTTTTGTAATACTCCAAAAAGTTTTTTAAACATGGCGCTTACCTCCTTTTATATATTTAGTGTGCAACAAGCTATTTATTTGATACGTGAATCATTAACGCGCTTTCATAAAACGCTTTCTTTAACTAGAAAACTCATTACATCTCCTGGTGTCCTGAAGCCTAAGCTTTAAATGATTGCGCTTTCTTATAACAAAAAAGGCATGAGGAAAAAGAAACGATAAATGGATACACTCATCCAATTACACATCGCTTCATTTCTCACTCATGCCTGATCGTATCAGTAACACGTATTGAAATGATTTTATAAATCCGTTTTTGTTATAAGTCGCTGCAGATGCATCGTTAAGTAAACTGCTTCTGCTTCATATACAGGTAAATGTAAGGCTTGCTGCATTACTTTTATCACTTTCCAAGACACATTGTAACACAGGGGATATTCTTCTTTCAATAGCAAAGCAATTTTTTTTGGCTCTTCTATTTTTTCTCCTGTTTTTACTCGATCAATAGCAAAATGCAAATGACGAATCAATCTCATATAGTGCACAGATTCTTTGTCTACCTGCAGATGAAGCGATTCTTCAATCACATTAATAATCGTTTGAATAAGCTGCGAGTCTTGATTCACTTCCAGCAGGTTTTTTTCAGTCAGCGCACTGTGGATATGAAGCGCAATAAAACCAATCTCTCCTACTGGAAGCTGCACGCCTATTTTGCGACTAATAATTTCTACCACTTCAGATGCGATCGTATATTCCTCTGGATATAAAGCTTTTGTTTCAAGTAAAAATGGATTTTTAAGCCCCATTCCCTGCTGAAAACGTTTTATCGCAAACGCGATATGATCCGTCAATGAAATGTGTATATGCTCATTCAAAGGAATGTTAACACGCTTTTGAATGTGCGTTACAATATCATTCATCATTTCAATCACGTCTTCATCTACCTGAGCTAAAAGCTGCTTGTACTGTTCTTGCTCTTCTTCACTCTTTAACAAAAACATTTTCTCCACGGCTTTTGCATCGATTTCATCGCCTTTTTTCTTATTGAACCCTATTCCTTTCCCAATTAGCACAACTTCATCATAGGTAAGGTGTTTAGCAATTAATACATTATTATTAAGTACCTTTTCTACAAAAAAGGACTCTTTCACGAATCCTTCACTCCCCTGTTTCGGCTTTCTATTATTTGCTTTCCTATCTTACAAATAATACGCATAACCGTCAATTCATTTTTCTTTGTTTCAAATATTATTGAACTAAACTATTTGAGTTACGTATTATCTTAGTAGTTCTTCGCTGGAAACGCAACGTCTTTTTTGCTCGTCCCATAACAATTTTTCATAATAAAGTTTTGAAGCATAACGCTCAGAATGAATGCACCCGCTTGTAAAAGCGTAAAAAGAACAAGTGAAGTGGTAATAGATACCAGCAAAATCCCATAGTGAATCAGCAAAATATCTACTATACGCAGCCCCGCTATAATCATTCCAGCTCCAACAAAAAATTCTTTGGCTACACTCCAAACGAGGAGAATCGTAACAATACAAACGTAAATCATCGTGGCATTTACGGAATCATGAGTAGCCGACGCAAACCATCCCGTATAAAACCAATTATTATGAAAATATGCTAACAGCATAAACATAATAGTAGAAGTAATGGCGAGCATCCCGAGAAAAAATGTAGCGTAATGCACAAATGTCATATACCGTTCTGTTAGCCATACATACCAAATCTTTGAAATGCTAAAGCCTATGGTCATTAAAACGCCTGTATAAATTGTTTTCCACCAGTGATGTGTATAAATATCCCAGTGTAAAAATAATTCTTCAATCCCCATAAATATAGCTGAAATGAATAAAATATAGCGGAATTTTAATTGATAAGCAGCTACCACCATAGCCATGATTGGAAAAGCAAACGCTTGAGAAGTTAAGGAACCAAACAAATTATCAAAATATTCATTGGTCATAAAATCAGGATCGTAATCGTAACTTTCAAACAACACGAATACAACATACTCTAGTACATAAGCCATTCCAATGATAAAAAAAAGCAAAACGACTAGCTTTTTATCTTTTTTACGTATGAATACTGTAAGCAAAACGGCTGTGCTGATAATAATCAATGCAAAAAAAGCAGTATAATGAGGCATAGACGTCTCCCTTTTACGACCTAATTATTACTTAGAGTAAGACGTTTTAGCCAAATTATACATAGCTAGCTTCTATTCAAAAGAGCTTGAGACATAACTACATCAATCCAATCTAAAGGCGAACAAACGGGATACATGAGATAGTTTGGATCGCTTTCTACACTGCAGTTGATTTCCGTGCAAGACTTCGCTTTCCACGGGCGGCCGCTGAGCCTCCTCGTCGCTTCCGCTTCTGCGGGGTCACACTTCTTCCGCTTTTCCCGCAGAAGTCTTTGCCTTACCCTTTAGTTAGAAGCCACTACATACCCGAAACCTACGTTCACCATGCCAATGAAAAAAATCCGAACGATTCATCGTTCGGATCTTCTTTCAACTAACATACTTTTGTTTCAGCCTCTTTTAACTCTTCAGCTTATAAAAACTGGAATGGTATCTATTATCCTTCAATCATTTTTGAAAGGTTAGCCATTTCGATAGCTGATGCTGCAGCTTCCCATCCTTTATTTCCTGCTTTTGTTCCTGCACGTTCAATTGCTTGCTCAATTGTTTCAGTTGTTAATACACCAAAGATAATTGGCACGCCTGTTTGTAAGCTTTGAGATGCAACGCCTTTTGCTACTTCATTACATACAAAATCAAAGTGTGGAGTAGCTCCTCGAATAACGGTTCCTAGCGTAATCACTGCATCATATTTTTTAGATTCAGCTAATTTTTTGGCGATTAATGGGATTTCATAAGCGCCCGGTACCCAAGCCACGTCTACGTCTTCATCAGCTACGCCGTGACGTTTGAGCGCATCTTCTGCTCCACTAAGTAAACGGCCTGTAATAAATTCATTAAAACGCCCTACCACGATTCCGATTTTTAATCCTGTGCCTACTAAATTTCCTTCATATAAATGATTCATCTTTTGTTCCTCCTGCTAGTATTAATATATAGTTATTTACATTTCTTTTCATGAATTAGCTTCATTTGTTATAACGAAAAAAAGTGTAAAATTATAAATGTAATAAATGACCTAATTTTTTAGCTTTTGTATCTAAGTATTTTTTATTGGCATCCACTGCCGGCATTTGAAGAGGCACTCGCTCGATCACTTCAAGGTCGTAGCCTTTTAGCCCAGTAATTTTACGAGGGTTATTCGTTAAAAGCTTCATTTGTTTGACTCCAAGGTCTTTTAAGATTTGAGCACCGATTCCATACTCTCGCAGATCCGCCGCAAACCCGAGTTTTTCATTCGCTTCTACGGTATCGTATCCTTCTTCCTGCAGCTTATATGCTCTTAGCTTATTTAGTAAGCCAATACCTCTGCCCTCTTGACGCATATACAGCAGAATGCCGCGTCCTTCTTCTTCAATTTGCGTAAGAGCTGCGTGAAGCTGAGGACCGCAGTCGCAGCGTTCAGAACCAAACACATCTCCAGTCAAACACTCAGAGTGAACGCGAACGAGAACGGGGCTATTATGATCAATATCACCTTTGATAAGAGCCACATGTTCTTTATTATCAAGTTTATTTGTATATCCTACAGCTTTAAACTCACCAAATGCCGTAGGTAAGCTCACTTCTACTTCACGGCTAATAAGCTGGTCATGTTTGCGGCGGTAGGCAATCAAATCTTTTATTGTAATCATTTTTAAATCAAATTGCTCTGCAATTTTTGTTAAATCCGGTACACGTGCCATTGTTCCATCTTCATTCATAATTTCACAAATAACACCCGCAGGCTTTCCTCCTGCTAATACTGCTAAATCAACAGCAGCCTCTGTATGACCTGCACGCTGCAGAACGCCCCCGTCTTTTGCAATCAATGGGAAAATATGTCCTGGGCGTTGAAAATCACTTGCTACCGTCGCTTCATTTACAAGAGCCATAACCGTAGCAGAGCGTTCGTATGCACTGATACCTGTTGTACTTGAAATATGATCAATACTTACTGTAAATGCTGTTCCATGTACATCCGTATTGTTCGCTACCATCGGGTGAAGATTCAATTTATGCGCAATTTCTTCATTAACAGGTGTACAAATTAATCCTCTTCCATGAGTAGCCATAAAGTTAATAACCTCAGGCGTCGTTTTTTCGGCTAATGCAATAAAATCTCCTTCGTTTTCTCGATCTTCATCATCGCATACAATAACCACTTTTCCCTTTTTTAACTCTTCAATGGCTTCTTCTACTTTATGAAACATCTCTTTCACCTCACTGTTAATTTGTAAAACCATGCTGCTGCAATAAATCCTTCATGTTACCTGAACGATTCGAGGCGCCAGGGGTTGACTTATTTGTCATCATCTGATGCATATATTTAGCTAACATATCGCATTCAATATTCACCTTGTCTCCTCGCTGTTTGTCTCCAACGACTGTGTGAAGCACCGTATGAGGAATAAGAGAAATAGTAAATGATTGGTTGCTGACATCAAAAATAGTAAGACTTGTTCCGTCTACGGAAACAGACCCTTTTAACATCATAAATTCACGAAGTTCGGGATCGACTTGAATTTCATAATAAAAGGCATTTCCTTTACGTGTTTTGCTTACAATGGTTCCAATTCCATCAACGTGTCCGCTAACGAAATGCCCTCCAAACCGGCCATTTGCAGCCATCGCCCGCTCTAAGTTAACACGTGATCCAACGGTTAGAAGCTGAAGGGTACTTGCTTTAATCGTCTCCGGCATGACATCGACCGTAAATTCATTTTGAGAGTAAGCCGTTACGGTTAAACAAACGCCGTTAACTGAAATACTGTCCCCTAAGTTCACATCTTCTAACACGGTCTTCGCATCAATCGTAAGAACAATTGCTTCTGTGGCCTTTTGAATACGTTTTATTTTTCCAATCTCTTCAATGATACCTGTGAACATTTTCTTCACCTGCTTTGGCGCTATTCCAACTTCTTATACCGTTTTGAAATAGCAGCTGCTTTTTTTTCATATTTATCTTTCCCCCAACCACTGAAAATAAAAAAGCCCCTTGAACAAATGTCCAAGGGGTCGGCTGAGCTGAATCAGTTTTATCTATGCAAAATTCCGCTAATTGTATACGAAATAAACAGTTATATTTTGTGTACAAAAACAAGGGTAGCTTTAAAAAAGGCAAACGTGTCCCTTATTAATTCAACACAAAAAAACAACTGTGCTTCCTGATCCTTCTCCCATCCAGACTTTTACTGTCGGCTCTAGATTTTAACTAGATCCACCGCTAACATACATCGTATGAAAACGGGTCACGGGCTTAAAAGCATACGCTTTATCACCGCCGGTTGGGACTTACACCCGACCCCGAAGGATAATATATTCGACTGCTATAGTCTTATTTGTTTTACATTATAGCAAAGTAAAATCGACTTGTCACATCATTTAACTTCGTTTTTTCACATCTATTCTTTAAAATCCAGCTTTTAGCTTATTTTTTCTTTTTTAATACATAGCATCCATACAAAAGCTAGTCCAATATAGCCAAATATCGGATACAAAAACTCAAGAAGCTGGGCATATCCGAATTGCCCAATAATAAAGCAGGCCAAGATAATAAACGCAAAAGCTTGTTTGTCATTCAGGGGAAGAAATGACTGAAGCTGCTTAGCGATTCCAAATACATTTCCAATCAATGTAGTAAAAATCTCGCCTAACACAACTACCGTAAATAAAACATTCACCCACGCTGAGATATTTTTAACAACGGCACTCATCGGAATATCAAGTTGAAATGAATAAGGCAAATTGGAAAGGGCAAGATGAGTAGAAACAAGCATAAACGTAAGTACACACCCTCCTATTACGGCCCCTTTTTTAATCACGCTCCTATCCTTCACGGAGCTTCCTAATGGAACCAAAACGGCCTGAGCCAAAGCTAGATTTAGGGAAATATATAAAAAGGGACTAACCGCCCACTTCCACTGCGTGACGAGCGTTAAATCCGGCTTCGTTTGAATCAGTGAGAAATAGCTGATATTTGGCACAAAGATGATAAAAGCAAATGAAAGCATCATCGGCACAACAAGAGAATTAACCATTAAAATACCGTTAATTCCTTTTGCGATAAATATATAAGTTAAAACAATTGTAAAAATCATCCCAACAGGAGGCCACAGTCCAAACTGTTCTTTTCCTATTGCCCCCGTACTCGCTAGCATGACTGAAGTTACTCCAAATAAAATGACAATCATTACACCGTTTACCGCTTTTCCAAGCACATCACCAAATAAATATGTATTAAGCTGCTGATAAGAAGAAGCCCCAATTGCGTGCGAAAGCAGCATCATTTTTGAACCTAGCCAAATAAAAAACAAGCCGCTGACCAAAATTCCGACCATTCCAAGTTCCCCGTACTGTGTAAAAAATTGAACGATTTCCTTGCCTGTTGCAAAACCGGCTCCTACAACGGTGCCTACATACGTAGCAGCAACCTGCAGCGTGAGTTTCCACCTTTTCATGCCCATCACCCTTCTACCCTTCATAGTTCACTATATGTAGAAACGATTAAAAAAAGACGAGCCTTTTTACGTGTAAATCTACGCATATCCCAGCGCTTGTGCCTTTTCGTTTATTTTTTATTTTTCATTTTCTTTTTGTATTTCTCACAAAAAACTCCTTAACCCCTAACATAACAGTCATTTTTAAACAAAATATACGGATATTTTCCCTTTAGCTTTTAAATTTCCCTCAATATTTGCTGGAAATTCACAATTTACTGTTGTATAATTTCTAAAAATCAGATAAATTATTAAATAAGTATTCTTTCTATTTAAAAAAATATGTTTCAATTATATACAATTGATTCTTATCATGAGAGGTGGAGGGACTGGCCCTTTGAAACCTCAGCAACCAGTCGTTAGAGACATGGTGCTAAATCCAGCAAGCAATTTATTGCTTGGAAGATAAGAAGGCGAAAAAAGTCTTCTTCTTAAGAAGACTTTTTCTATTTTATCGGCATATTGCATAAAACGAATCACTCGTGAAATAGAAGCGGAACAATTTAAGGAGGTTTTGACATGGGGTTACTTGAAGATTTAAAGTCTAAAATTTTAATTGGGGATGGTGCCACTGGTACCCTCCTTTACTCACACGGTATTGACAGCTGTTTTGAAGAACTAAACATCACCAAACCAGAAGAGGTTTCTCGTATTCACAGAGCCTATGTAGAAGCTGGTGCAAACGTTATTCAAACAAATACGTACGCTGCTAATTATCAAAAACTTGCCCGTTATGGATTAGAAGATTCAGTCAAAGACATCAATGTTGCTGGTGTAAAATTAGCGAAACAAGCTGCAAAAGATCAGGCTTACGTGGTTGGTACACTCGGCGGAATTCGTTCTTTCCAAAAAAACGCTATTAGTTTAGAAGAGGTTAAGCGAAGCATTCGTGAACAAATGTTTTGGCTTTTAAATGAAGGCGTGGATGGCCTTTTATTTGAAACATACTATGATTTCGAAGAATTAAAGACCGTTCTTACACTGGCAAGAAAAGAAACGGATAAGCCTATTATTACCCACGTTTCCCTGCATGATATTGGCGTGCTGCAAGATGGCCGTCCTTTAGCAGATGCATTAAAAGAATTAGAAGCGTTGGGAGCAGATGTTGTCGGGCTAAACTGCCGCTTAGGTCCTTATCATATGATTCAGTCTCTTGAAGAAGTACCGCTTCCTGATCGTGCTTTCTTATCTGCTTACCCTAATGCCAGCCTTCCGGCGTATGTGGAAGGAAAGCTGGAATATGAAACTAATGAAGACTACTTTGTAGAAAGCGCGCGTTTATTCCGCGAACAAGGGGTTCGCTTAATTGGAGGATGCTGCGGTACAACACCAGCTCACGTACGCGCAATGTCATCTGCCTTAAAAGACCTGCCTCCGATTACAAGCAAAGTCGTTAAAATGAGACCAGCCGTTACGGTTCAAGAGCGTGAGCAGCAGGATAAACCTCATATGCATGAAATTGTGAAGAAGCGCCGCTCGGTTATCGTCGAGCTAGATCCGCCTAAACAGCTTGGTCCGACGAAATTTTTAGAAGGCGCAAAAGCACTTGATAAAGTCGGCGTAGATGCTATTACATTAGCTGATAATTCTCTTGCCTCACCTCGCATCAGCAACTTGGCAATGGCAACACTGATGCAGCAAGAAACAAAAGCACGACCGCTTATTCATATTACCTGTCGCGACCGAAATTTAATTGGACTTCAATCTCATTTAATGGGACTTCATACGCTAGGAATGAATCAAGTGCTTGCAATTACCGGTGATCCGTCAAAAGTTGGCGATTTCCCTGGCGCCACTTCGGTCTACGATTTATCTTCATTTGACTTGATTAGTTTAATCGCTCAGTTTAATGAAGGACTATCTTATTCCGGTAAACCGCTTGGTCAAAAAACCAATTTTTCCATCGCAGCTGCCTTTAATCCAAACGTGCGTCACTTAGACCGAGCCGTTCAGCGTTTGGAAAAGAAAATCGACTGCGGGGCTCACTATTTCATTACTCAGCCTCTCTATTCAACTAAGCAAATTGAAGAGGTATATGAAGCAACCAAACATTTAACAACACCGGTATACATCGGGATCATGCCGTTAACAAGCGCAAGAAATGCTCGATTTATTCACCATGAAGTACCTGGAATTAAATTATCAGAAGATATTCTAGAACGCATGGATGCAACGGGAAATGACCGGATTCGCGGTGAAGTCGAAGGTCTTGCGATTGCAAAGAACTTAATTGATACAGCATATGAGTTATTTGACGGTATTTACTTAATTACGCCGTTTATGCGCTATGAAATGACCGAGATTCTAACACGCTATATTCATGACAAGCAACTTGTTACATCAGAAAGGAAGATATAAATGAGCTCACTTATCGAACAACAACTAAAGAAGCGAATACTCGTCATCGATGGAGCAATGGGAACGATGATTCAAGATGCTGATTTAACCGCTGAAGATTTTGGCGGCGAAGAATATGAAGGCTGTAACGAATATTTGACTCGAACAGCGCCTCATGTGATTCAGCGCATTCATGAAGAGTACTTTGCAGCAGGTGCCGACATCATTGAAACCAATACGTTTGGCTCAACATCTACCGTACTTGATGAATACGATTTAGGTCACTTGGCTTATGAATTGAATATCGAAGCTGTGAAGCTTGCTTGTGCAGCCCGCGATAAATATTCAACTCCCGAATGGCCTAGGTTCGTAGCTGGAGCTATCGGTCCTACCACTAAAACTCTCTCTGTTACCGGAGGCATTACATTCCCTGAGTTAGTAGAATCGTACGAAGAGCAAGTTCGGGGTTTGTTAGACGGCGGCGTTGACTTACTTTTAGTCGAAACCTGTCAAGACATGCTGAACGTAAAAGCCGCGTTTCTAGGGATTACAGCGGCGTTTGAAAAACTAAAAACCGAAGTTCCTATTATGATTTCAGGAACAATTGAGCCTATGGGAACAACTCTCGCTGGTCAAGATATCGAATCTTTTTACTTATCACTGGAACACATGAAGCCTCTTTCAGTCGGACTTAACTGCGCGACAGGCCCTGAATTTATGACGGATCATATTCGCTCTCTTTCAGACCTAGCCACTTCAGCAGTTAGCTGTTATCCAAACGCTGGACTTCCGGATGAAGAAGGCAATTATCATGAATCCCCTGAGCTGCTTGCTCAAAAAATTAAAGGGTTTGCTGATAAAGGCTGGCTGAACTTTGTAGGCGGATGCTGTGGTACAACGCCTGCTCATATTAAAGCACTGGCTGAAGCGGTAAAAGAGGTTGCGCCTCGTTCGCTCGATCGCTCCGAGCATAACCATGCTGTAACCGGTATTGAACCACTTGTATATGACGATTCTATGCGCCCTCTTTTTGTGGGAGAACGTACGAATGTAATCGGTTCTCGCAAGTTCAAGCGTCTGATTGCAGAAGGAAAAATTGAAGAAGCATCTGAAATTGCGCGTGCTCAAGTTAAAAATGGTGCTCACGTTATTGATATTTGCTTAGCAGATCCAGACCGTGAAGAAATGGAAGACATGGAGGAATTTATTCAAGAAGTTGTAAAAAAAGTGAAGGTTCCTCTTGTAATCGATTCAACGGACGAGAAAGTTATTGAAAAAGCTTTAACGTACTCACAAGGTAAGGTCATTATTAACTCCATTAACTTAGAAGATGGTGAAGAGCGTTTTGATGCAATCTTACCGCTAGTAAAAAAATTCGGTGCAGCTCTGGTTGTCGGTACAATCGATGAAACAGGCATGGCCGTTACTGCAGAACGAAAAGTAGAGATTGCTAAACGCTCACATGATTTGCTTGTTGAAAAACATGGCTTTAATCCAAAAGATATTATTTTTGACCCTCTTGTGTTTCCTGTAGGGACTGGTGATGAACAATATATTGGTTCTGCTGAAGAAACAGTTAAGGGAATTAAAATGATTAAAGAAGCCCTGCCTGATTGCCTGACCATTCTTGGCGTAAGTAACGTGTCATTCGGTCTTCCTCCAGTCGGACGTGAAGTACTAAATGCCGTTTACCTTTATCACTGTACGCAGGCTGGACTCGATTATGCCATTGTCAATACCGAAAAGTTAGAGCGCTATGCTTCTATTCCAGAAGCTGAAATTGAGCTTGCTAATGCGTTATTATTTAACACAACTGATGAAACGTTAAGCACGTTTACCGACTTTTATCGTGATAAAAAGAAAGAAGCAAAAGTAGAAATTTCTACGTTAACACTCGAAGAACGATTGGCAATGTATATTGTCGAAGGTACAAAAGAAGGATTGCTTCCTGATTTAGAACAGGCTTTAGCTCAATATGATGATCCGTTAGATATTATTAACGGACCGCTTATGAAGGGCATGGCGGAAGTTGGACGTTTGTTTAATGACAACCAGCTGATTGTAGCAGAAGTGCTTCAAAGTGCGGAAGTGATGAAAGCATCCGTTGCCTTTTTAGAACCTCATATGGAAGCAACTGAAAATGATTCTGGAAAAGGCAAAGTTATTCTTGCAACGGTTAAAGGCGACGTGCATGATATCGGTAAAAACTTAGTAGACATCATTTTAAGCAACAATGGTTTTAAAGTAATTGATTTAGGGATTAAAGTAACGCCGCAGCAGCTGATTGAAGCAGTAAAAGAAGAAAAGCCAGACATCATTGGCCTGTCAGGTCTTCTAGTAAAATCAGCTCAGCAAATGGTTTTGACTGCCCAAGATTTAACACAATCAAGCATTGATGTTCCAATTATGGTAGGAGGCGCTGCCCTTTCCCGTAAATTTACTGACTTTAAAATTGCCCCGGAATATGAAGGTGCGGTCCTCTACGCCAAAGATGCGATGGACGGATTAGCGTTAGCAAATAAGCTGCAGAACAAAGAAGAAGTTATTCAGCTTTTAGCAGATTTAAAAACGCGGCAAGAAAAGAAAGTAGCGGTTCGAGAACGCCAGCCTCAAACCGCTCAAGCAGCTACGGCTGTTTTAGAAAGATCCGCCATTTCAACGGACGCTCCTGTTTTTGTACCGGCTGATTTAAAGCGGCACGTTGTCAAACACTACGATTTGGCACAGGTTCTTCCGTATATTAACTGGCAGATGCTTTTAGGCCATCACTTAGGACTAAAAGGAAAAGTGAATAAGCTGCTTGCTGAAAAAGACGAGCGTGCTGTTCAATTAAAAGAAACCGTTGATGACCTGCTCGAACTGGCACTAAAAGAAAATTTAATTAAGCCAGCGGTTATTTATCAGTTCTTCCCTGCTCAAGCAGACGGAAATGATTTAATTATTTATGATCCTGCTGATGAAAAAACAGAAATTGAACGCTTTACCTTCCCTCGACAAGCAAAAGGACAGTTCCTGTGCTTATCTGATTTTGCAAAACCTAAAGAAAAAGAGATGGACTATGTATGTTTCTTCTCTGTAACAGCAGGAACAGGCATTCGCGAACGCGCCGCGAAATTCAAAGAAAACGGCGAGTTTTTAAAGAGTCACGTGTTCCAAGCTCTTGCGCTTGAACTAGCTGAAGGATTAGCAGAACGTGTTCATCAGCAAATTCGTGACCGCTGGGGATTCCCCGATTCGCCTGACTTTACAATGGCGGAGCGTTTTTCAGCCAAATACCAAGGTCAGCGTTTTTCATTCGGATATCCTGCATGTCCAGACCTTGAGGACCAAGCAAAACTGTTTAAATTACTTAAACCTGAAGACATCGGCATTCAGTTAACAGACGGTTTCATGATGGAACCAGAAGCTTCTGTTACAGCCCTTGTTTTTGCACATCCTGAAGCGAAATATTTTAACGTATTATAAAATATGGCCGCGGTCTTTTAGACCGCGGCTGTTTTTTTACAGTGAACAAATCTGAAAAAAAGGCTGCGACAAATGTATTTTAGCTGAAGAAAGATCCGAACGGTGAATTCAGATTCTTGACTGAGAATCAACTCCATTCGGATTTTTTCATTATGATGGTGAACTAGATTTCATGTAGCTGTTTCTAGCTGTTGATTGAAGGGCAAGGCGAAGACTCCTGCGGGAAAAATTGATGTAGTTATGTCTCAATCTCTTTGAATTCACCGCCGGTTTGAGCTTTTTTTATGAGTTTCTTGGGAAACACTGATAGAATAAGGAATGTAATAAATTTGTAACACTCTTATCACAGCAAATTTTTCAGGGAAAGGAATTTTCAAGAAATGATCAAATTATTTGTAAGCGACTTAGATGGCACTCTTTTACACGAAGAAAAATACGTAGAACAGCATAATGCAGACGCACTTAGTGAACTTCAGCGCCAAGGAGTAGAGGTTTGTCTTGCTTCTGGACGAATGGATACGGAAATTTTAAAAATTTCTACTGATATTAACAATACATTTCATCGCATAAGCCAAAACGGAGGATTTGTGTGGACCAAAGAAAATCAAGAACTTCATGGAAAAGTGTTTGAAGATGATTTAGCGGTTCAACTTTATAAAAAAACGATAGATCCTAACCGTATTACGCTTGTCTGTTCAAACGACACCAATTATGTAGAGCAGCGAAATGAAATTATTGAAGCAATTGAAACTCACATGTTTTTCCCTATCGAAGAACAAATTGAAATGACAGATTCATTTGGTCACGCTCTTTCTCCATCTAAAATCACGGTTCTTGGAGATCATGATGAAATGGTAGCTCTGCAAAAAGAAGTGAACGAAGAGTTTGGTGATTATATTGATACATATATTTCTGCCAAGCAGTGTTTGGATATTATGCCTAAACATATCAGCAAAGGAAATGCCATTGAAATTTTATTAAATCATCTTCAGCTAAAACCAGAGGAAATTGCATGTGTGGGGGATTCATTTAATGATATTCCTATGTTCCAATTAACGCCGAACAGTTTCGCTATGGCTACAGCTCCTGAAGCTGTTCAGCGCCACGCCTCTGCTGTTGTGTCATCAGTTAGTGAAGCAGCGCGTATTGTTTTAGAAAAAAATAAGCAAACAACCTAAAAAAAGCGGTCAACGTTTAAATTGACCGCTTTTATCTATTTAATAAGAAAACGGTAGTTATTTTTTTCGTAAAGAACGAAAAAATTCACCTAAGCTTTTTTGCTTCCCATCTGCATGCTCTCCGTGATTAACCAAGCTGCTGATTCTTTCTCGTCGAACAACAACCATAATAAGAGTGGCAAAAAAGATAATGGAAACGGCAATGACAACCAGTGCAAGAACGGATGCTACAATAGCTTCAGAAGTCGTTAGTGACGATAGCATCTGCCTCGTACACCTCCATTTCGTTTGTGGCGAAAAGGAGCCTAGCAATTAGAAATGCAAATAATCTTTTTTCTCAGCTTGATGCATGTTATTATACACCATTTTCATTTTAGAAGCTGTAGCTTTTAAAGACGTAGACGAATCCACATCTTCGGCTAACATAATGTTTACTAAGTCAACCACAGAACGAGACAACAACTCTACATTATTTTGCAACTCTAATTCGTCATAAGTCGTACGGTCTTGAAGACGAAGTCGAATAATTTCATTTGCTAGCTCCCTAACACGCACTAATTGTTGATGTTCTCCCATAGTATCTCCGCCGCAAGAAACTTATAATCAGCCCTTTTATTGGCTTTTATAAGAGCTAGAAATCCCTGCAGCTTACCCCTCCTTATAAAGATGCCTAGCACATCTTTATGTAAATCACACTTTCACCTTGTTTACATGTATATTCGCTATAGCTGGTTCTTTTTCCTTTTGAAATTAGCAGCCATCGTCAACGACCTTCTTCGTTCATCGTTCAGATTTCAAATTTTTAAGGATGTGATATACGAAAATTAAAACGCCAATAGCCGTAAATGTTGCTCCTGCTGCCACTACGGGTGTAAAAGCTTGGTTTTCTAGTACGATCATGAAAAATAAACCAATCATCATGACCGGTAATCCTATATTATGCAACCATACGTGCAGTTTGGCTAATTTACTTTCGCTAAACGCAGGAAACAAATAATAAATAATTCCCGCTAACGTAAGCGATGTCCATCCTAATAAATTGATGTGCACGTGAACAGGTGTCAAAGCGTAGCTGTGAACAATTGACATATAATACCCCAATATGATGCCAATTCAAAAATAAACGGCTGATATTTTAATTAATTTAATTCCCATCGTTTTCTCCCCCTTATATCCCCCTACGACTTCTGTACTACTTTACGCAGGAAACGTCATTTTAGAAGCGGCAGATTAGCCAAAGGACACGAAATACGGAGTATGATATCTAAAAAGAGGATTCTTTACCGCAAACACAAAAAACAGCTGAGCAAAAGTACTCAGCTGTCTATTTTAAGCAATATAATGCAGCACAAAATTCAAGAAAAACAACAGCGCGCTTACATACATAAACATCGATACTTCACGCATTTTACCAAGGAATAATTTAAGCAGTGGATACGCAATGAACCCAAATGCAATTCCATCAGCAATGCTGTACGTAAGAGGAATAAGCGCAATAATTAAAAATGCAGGGAAACCTTCTGTTAAGTCCTGTAAATTGATGTTTTTGATATTTTGAATCATCAATGCTCCAATAACAATAAGAATAGGTGCAATAGCACTATCTGGCACCAGCTTGATAAATGGAATAAACAGAAGTGAACTTAAAAATAAAACTCCTGTAATCAGCGATGTTAAACCCGTTCGCCCTCCAGCTGCAATACCAGATGCTCCTTCTACAGAAGACACCGTTGGACTTGTTCCAAACACGCCGCTTAGCAAAGCTGAGGCGGCTGTTGCTTGAAAGGCCCGCGGAAATTTGCTATCTTGATTCATCATACCTAGCTGACCATGCAGCAAACCGATATTTTCAAAAATCAATACCATTGTTAATGAAAAGACAGCTGCCCAAAACGCAACGTCTCCAATAGCTCCAAAAGACAATGTGCCAAAGCTGCTAAAGAAGTCGTTCACGCTCCCAGCCGACTGTCCTTTTTCTGCACCGCTTCTTACACCAAGTAAGAAGGCAAGGACTGATCCAGCAATCATGCTTAACAAAAAGTTACCTTTCACATTTCGGATAAACAGTACGATTGTGATAATTAACGTCAACAGCGTACTGATCACAAACGGATCTGACAAGTCTCCAAGTGCTACAAAAGTGTTTTCGCTTGGAACTACAAGCTTCCCTTTTTGCAAACCGATAAATGTTAAAAATAAGCCAACACCGACTGTTATCGCTTCTTTTAGCGAATGCGGAATCGAAGAGACAATTTTGGCAGACAGTCGTGAAAAAGCTAATGCTATAAAAAGAAAGCCGGATATCACTACTGCTAATAACCCTTCTTGCCAAGATAACCCCATTGATTGAACCATCGTATACGTAAACAATGCATTAATCCCCATACCTGGCACCAGGATGAGAGGCGCATTTGCCCAAAAAGCCATAATAACACAGCCTACAAAAGCCGAAGCTACTGTTGCGAATATTCCTGCTTCAAGCGGAATACCGGCATCAGACAAAATGGTTGAATTAACAGCAATAATATACACGATGGAAAGAAATGAAATGACCCCAGCTAAGCTTTCTTTTCCAACAGTTGTTTGGTGGTCGTTTAAACGAAACAACTTTTCAAATAATGCGTTCAATCTAATTTCCTTCTTTTCATCTATCCCTCGCCCACCCAGTGATCAAAAATGCCACCGAAGTTATTATAGCAAAATCAACAATTGTTGCAAGGAAAACTTGTCTCCTTTAGCTTAAGCGTTCATTCCTTATTTAAAACTGTTATCATTTTCTAAACGTAACGTCTTCCATTCATTCTATATATACCTTGGATTGGACATAATAAAAGAGCGCTTTATCAGCGCTCATTGTTTTAATAATAATAAGGGTAATATGGTGGGTACGGCGGATAATAATATGGTGGTGGATAACCGTAATAACCTGGACCTCCTAGTGCACTTCCAAGAACTAATCCTCCAAGAAATGGAGCTCCAAAGCCAAAGCCGAACCCCGGACGGCCGAAACCAAAACCAGGACGGCCGAAACCAAAACCTGGGCGACCGAAACCGAATCCTGGACGACCAAAGCCTCCAAAGCCTCCAAAACCACCGAATGGTCTTCTTATGTCATTAATATCAAATTCTTGCATGATACATGCCTCCTCAAATTATATTTCATTCTCTTTATTACATATGTTATTCACCTACTTCTTGCATAGGCAATCGCCTCTTTTTTTGTGATTTCTTAAAAAATATTCCTTTTCTACTACCTCATTAGGATTAAACAAGCGTACAAACATATATTTTTTAAGGCTTTGAAACATACTACATGTAACTTATGTAAAATAAGAGAGATGAAACGAGGAATGCACCTTTACAATTTTCAGCACCTGCTGCAATGAGGAATAAACATAATATGAACGCATAAAAAGAACGCTCAACAAAAATGTTGACCGTTCTTCTTATGAAAATACATAGCGATTTTTTATTAATTTATCTGACCCTTTGCTTGACCGTATATGCCCTAAAGCTATATAATCCCCTTTTTATACAATGCGCTTTGAACATAAAATCATAGGAGCGTCTCCCCAAACGCTGCTATGTATGTATATCTGTAATCGCTTACAAACCTTTAATAAAAAACCGATATGATTTTCTATCTATTTACATTAAACAATATTTCAGGCTAAATTTCAACACATTTTTTGTTTTTCTTTGTACTCAGCAAAAAAACAGGTGATATAGCACAGTGATTTTCCTTTTTTCCTAAGCCTTTTACTTATAGCCATAATCGTTTATAGTTTATAACGAAAGGAAGTGACGCAATGTCTGATCAACTAGAAGAATACTTAGAACGAGGAATGTACGGAGCAAAGGAAACAAAAAGAGACGAAAGAAGATATTTCCTAACTGCTCTACGTGAAAATATTGAAATTGCACTAAAAAAAGGGCAAGTCATGAAAAAGGATGCAGCAAAAATAAAGCCTCTTTTAAAAAAAGTGAAAGACGGTCATTTGTTTTTAAATGGCTCCTTGTCTTATTCATACCTCTCCCCCTATATTCAAGCGGCTAACCAACATAAAGTGCCTTTTACTATCGTTCAGAACTTAGAAGCTGATACCGATATTGGTCTGGTTTTAACAGGTTCTGAAGGCAGTTTGGAACGAGATATCTTTTTAGACTAAAAAAAAGAGCCAGAACGGCTCTTTTTTATTTGGCAAATACATGATGATCAATTGTTTTAATTACAGCACGTGAACGAATCCAGTTATCGGTAGCTGTTTTTGGATTATAAAAGTAAATGGAATCGTCTAAACGATCTTTTCTAGTCAATGCTTGCTCTACTGCTTTTTTCGAATCTTCTGAAGCAGGTTTGTTAATTGATCCGTTTTGGACCGGTGAAAAAGCGTATGCTTTTCCGACAACTTGTTTAATAACTCCTGTTACCGTATCTGGAAACTTCGGAGAATCTACACGGTTTAACACCACTGTTGCTACCCCTACTTTTCCTTCATATGATTCGCCTTTTGCTTCAGCTTCTACTAAGCGAGCTAATAAATCTTTTTCACTTGCAGAGATCGAAACTGCAGGTGTTTCCTGCTCTGCGGGTTTTGCTTCTGGCTTAACCGTATTAGCCGGTGCTGCCGTTGAAGGTTCCGTTGTTTCAGCAGCCAGCACTTTTGTCTCACTCGGAATCGCTAATGTTTCACCAATATAAATCATATCTCCTTGACGATTGTTTATTTTTTTAATATCGTCAATTGTTACACTATATCTTTTACCTAACTTCCAAAGACTATCGCCTTTGACTACTTTATAATTAGTTGCAGCCGTAGCTGTTGCATTAAAACCTATAAATGAAAGAGTAGCTAAACAAGCTACTACCATTGATTTCATATAACTATGTTTCATAGGTAATACCTCCTGAAATTTCGTATGGTATTACTCTATCATAGCTATATAGGGGTTTCACCGAACGATTCAGTTACATTTCTTTAAATTTGATGAACAAAATTACGTTCGAAACACAATTATGACATTGTACCTTTTTTTTTGTCATAATCACGGTAATTTTTCTAAAATGCAGGTATATTTTCCCGCTTTATTTCAGTTTAATCAGAAATTTCTTCGTTTGTTTTTCCCTTATAATTCTTATGATAAACATTTAAATTCATCTACTTTTACACAAAAAAGCTGAATGTTGTAATCAACATTCAGCTCTTTTTAATCTTCGATCTCAATTTCTACAACATCATAGAAATCAATCACTAGCTTAGCACCCGTATCATCCATAAACGTAAAGACGTCTTGATCATCTGATAAATGTATCACGTATCCGCTCAACTGCTGTTCACTGTTGTCGTAAACAGTAGTAATTAGAATTTTTTTATGATCTACATATGCTTCTTCTAATAACGAATGGAGGTCATAGTCCCCGTCATCTTCGGGCCGGTTCGTTAACAGCATCCCATAAGTCGTCATTCCATTTTTATCTTTCCATATATGATCTGCAAAATAAAAAGGTGCTGTACTTTTTCGAAACTCATCCATAATATCCCTCCTATAACTAAACACGTTTATTCGCTCTTACCGTACGTTACTAAATAAACGCACAAGCACTTGTAACAGTATATTCTCTACTGTACAGGCTCATACATCCATTATATAAGGCATAATCAAATAATGCCATCATTTCGTTTAGCTCCTAGGAATTTCTAGATACGTATAGGTGAAATCTCCACCGCGTCCAGCTATTCCACGAAAATGTTTGAAATCAGGGCGATTTACTAAAAAAGGGCGAAAAGCAAGAAAGTCTTCTTTTTTAACTTTAATTTCGGTTACTTTTCCTTCACTTAACTCATTCAACATGTTTATTGCTGTTTGTTCATCCATTCAGTTTCACCTCGCTTTTAACTGTTCAGCCAATTTTGCAGAGATGCAAATTGAGCTTCAGCTTCTTTATATCCTTGGTTGTAAAGAGCGTCGAGACGCTCACGATTCTTCTCAATTCGCCCTACTACAAGAGGGGTTTGCGGACGAATCACAAAGATATTCCCCTGTCTTTCCTGTTCTTCAATATATGACAATGTTTCATTATACAATTTATAGCGGTTCTCAAGCGCACGAGTCAGCCCATCATAATGACGGTATTTGCGCTTCAATAACCAAAGCATATTTGATTTCTTTTTTCGATATCCTTCGTTTCGCGTTAGCACAACAATATTTTTTCTATATCCATCCTGCACTGCTTTTTTGATTGGAATCGGATCACTGATTCCTCCGTCTAACAGCTTTTTTCCTTTATATGTAACGACAGGTGCTAAAAATGGAAGGGAACTAGAAGCGCGAACCGCTGTCAAAATGTCCCGGTCATACTCATCAAAATAAACAGGTTCTCCCGTCACGCAGTCCGTTGCTCCTACTACAAGCTTCTCTGTACGCTCAGCAAATGCCTCAAAGTCAAATGGAAGAAGCTGATTAGGAATTTCATCAAAAACGAAATCCATTCCAAATATCTCTTTTGTTTTAAAATAATTTTTCCACGACAAGTAGCGAGGATCCTCTAAAAAATCTAAATTAGCTTTGCGACTTCTTCCTATTTGTCTAGATAAATAAGAAGTGGCATGACAAGCGCCGGCTGAAACGCCAATTACATACGGAAGATACAGATTTCTTTCCATAAAGTAATCTAAAACTCCAGTTGTATAAAGGCCTCTCATACCGCCTCCTTCGAGCACGAGTCCAGTATCTTTCAATTTCTACACCTTCTAATTCTTATAATTTATGACAAGATTATACCTCGTTTATTATAACGAAAGATGAACAAAGATGGAACTGTCCTGCTTCTCTCTTTCGTTAAAGCTACCAATTCCTTTTATTTCTCAGCACATTTTACTTATTTTTTCAATTTTATTTTATATTTTTTCAAAAAACCCTTTACTAATTCCCAGTTTTAAGGCAAAATTGTAAAAAAGAAAACGCTAACTAGTTTTACTATTTTTAAAATTAAAATTATTGAAAAAATTTATAATGAACTAATTTAAAACAAAGGAGCGATGAATCATGAAAATAGCAGAGGTAGGAAACTTGATAGAATTTAAAAATGGCTTACAGGGCATTGTCGAAAAAGTAAATGAAAACTCCGTGATTGTAGATTTGACTTACATGACAAACTACCGCGATTTAGACTTAGAACAGCGAACTGTTGTCAACCACAAAAACTACACCATCATTAATCCAGCTATGTAAAGGAAAAAAGCAGCCGGAAAGCAAAAGCGGTTGCTTTTTTATTGATTTTGAAAGAATTGATTCTTTTGTTCTTCTGTAATAATCCCCAGCTTATACATGAGGTAAATATACTGTTGCACCTTAACATCCTTCGAACTTTTTTTCACTGTACTCCCTCTTTTCTAAAATGTTTCTTTATACAATAATATATGGCTGAGATAAAAAAAGTTTCCTTAAAGAAACAAAAACAGGCCCCATTTTTTCTTGAAAGGGGCTTATTTTCGTGTGACAATAAGAACAAGCTACTACTATCTTCTTACCGAAAGGAATTACTAGCATGTTTGATACTGTATTGTTTATCGTTGCTCTTATTGTCATTCTTTTTTTCATCGTGCAGTTCGTTTTTAAACGCAAACAAACTTCAAATAAAAAAACATCCGTTGAACCCATGAATTATGCCGAAGAAGATTCTAACTCCTACACAAGCTGGAGTGAATCTGCTTCTAACCACGATCACGATGGCGATGGAGATGGCGGTGGAGATGCGGATGGTGACGGAAGATAGAAAAAAAGCCCCTTCTTATGAAGAGGCTTTTCTTTATTTTGATAATACTCGCTTACCGTTGGTAAACGAATAATAGCATTCACCTGTATAAATGTCTTGGCTTTCATGTACATGAACGCCACATTTATCTTCAAGGGCAGCTTTCATCATCGATTTGGCTACGTTATACGCTTTAATTGGACGATACTTTCTCCACTTTCCTACAAGGCAAAATGAACACGACTTTAACGTGTATCCCCCAATCTTTTCAAATAGGCGAAACTCTTGGCGCTTTCCTAATAATAACGATGGGCGGAAAAAGTGAGTAGAACGGATATACAAGCTTGCGATATCTTCTTCTACTTGCCCCTTTACTTTACTGTAAAAGAATGGCGAACGAAGATCAGCACCAATTGCTGTAATCGTTAAAAAGTTTTTGCAGCGATATTTTTCTGCACATTTAGCCGCTTTTAAAGGAAATTCGTAGTCCACTTTAATGAATTTCGCTTTTGTTTTTGCTTTTTTCATTGTCGTGCCTAAACAGCAATATACATCATCAACTGCAAAGCATTCTTCGTGCTTATCAAGCTCTGAAAAATCAATTTCAAGCTGACGTAGCTTTGTGTGTTCGATTGGTAGCTTTTTTCGAACAAACACTGTCACATGGTTATATAAGCTGTTGCTTAATAACATTTTTAAAAGTTCTTGACCAACAAGTCCGCTTGCACCTAATACTAATGCTGATCTCTGTGACATTCTTTCACCTTCTCACCTGTTGTTTTTGCAATGGAAAACAGGTTGCATACACAACCTGTTTGTTCGAATTAACGATTATCAATTGTTTCTGGGTATAAATCATGATTCATCAGGCGATAATTAGCCATTTCTTCATACTTCGTACCGGGACGCCCATAGTTTGTATATGGATCAATTGAAATCCCGCCGCGTGGTGTGAATTTTCCCCATACTTCAATATATCTTGGATTCATCAGTTTAATTAAGTCATTCATAATAATGTTCATACAGTCTTCATGGAAATCTCCATGGTTACGGAAGCTGAACAAATAAAGCTTTAACGACTTGCTTTCAACCATTTTTTCATCTGGAATGTAACTAATATAAATGGTTGCGAAATCCGGCTGACCTGTTTTTGGACATAAGCTCGTAAATTCTGGACAGTTGAATTTCACAAAATAATCACGATTTGGATGTTTGTTATCAAATGCTTCTAGAATCTCTGGTGAATATTCAAACAAATAGTTTGTTCCTTGATTTCCAAGGAGTGATACACCTTCTAATTCTTCATCTTTTCGACCGCTCATTTGCATTTCCTCTCTTTCTACGATTGTCATTCTAACAGCGTTTTTTTATTTTGTATATATCTGTTTTTATTTTTCTTTGTAAATTTTTTGCTATGCGCTTACACGCCTCGTTTATTTCCCCAAACAAGGGCGTGAACCTGCGGCAGAACTCTTACATCGTTCATGTTTTTAGCTGCCACTGCCTTATCGATTAACCACTCATACTTTTTAAGCAATTCTTGTGTTAACGACGCATTATCGATCGTCGTTAAGTCCTCGTTGCCTACCTGAACAAAAAATGGAACCTCAGGATAACGTTCATGAACAGAGGCTGCATACTCAAAGTCATCATCATTAAATACAACGACTTTTATGCTTATATGCGCCATGCGTTTTTCCTTTATTAATGTCTCTATAATATCGTCTAATACGGAGAAATTTGTTTTCATTAATGAACTTGGAGGCTTAGGAGAAATCGTTAAATCATCGATTTTTAGGAACCAATCCTGATAACGGCTTCCCTGTGTTTCAAGAGCTGCTTTTACCCCATGACTGTGCAAAAGCTCTACAAGTGAACCAATCGCCTTGATAAGCGCAGGGTTTCCTCCAGAAATGGTGACGTGATCAAAGCACTCTCCTCCAATTTCTTTTAGCTCCGTCCAAATTTGTTCTGCTGTTAGCTGACGAATATCGTTTTTAGCAGATCCATCCCATGTAAAAGCTGAATCACACCAGCTGCAGGAATAATCACAGCCCGCGGTACGAACAAACATCGTCTTACGTCCTACAACCATTCCTTCCCCTTGAATCGTTGGTCCGAATATTTCAAGTACTGGAATTGTATTAGCCACGTTTTTTCACCTTCTTTGGGCGGTAAACTACGTAACTTGTCGGCGTTTCCCGCACGAATACTTGTACGCAAGAAGGCTTATTTGGTAGTGTGTCTAGATATTCTTGAACCAACTCATAAATTTTACGAGCAACAACTTCAGTTGTAGGAAAATCATTTGGATTTTCTTCATTAAAGATAGAATGATCGTTCAATAATGTATGATCAAATTGACCAGAAACAATTTTTTTCAATAGCGCAAAGTTTACTAAAAAGCCCGCTTCGTCTAATGTATCTCCGGCAACAGTTAGGTTTACAAAATACGTATGTCCATGGACTTGACGGCATTTTCCTGCTTCTGTGTGAGGAACAAAGTGTGCCGCAGCAAACTGCATATCTTTGTTCAGTTCATATTCATAGTCATGAAATACTTGAGGATACATTTGTTGCAGCATTATTCCTCTCCTCCTTCTTTTGTTTGCATGTATTGATCTAACCCGCGTTTTCGCAATTGACATGCGGGACATTCGCCGCATCCATCAGCAACAATACCGTTGTAGCATGTTAATGTTTTTTCACGCACATACTCAAGCGCCCCTAGCTCATCCGCTAACGCCCACGTTTCTGCTTTATCAATCCACATAAGCGGCGTATGAATCACAAATTCAAAGTCCATTGATAAATTAAGCGTGACGTTTAACGATTTTACAAATACATCTCGACAGTCTGGATATCCCGAAAAATCAGTTTCACACACGCCTGTTACGATATGACGGCCTCCGCTGTTTTTAGCCAGTACGGCTGCAAATGATAAAAATAACAGATTGCGGCCGTCCACAAACGTTGTAGGCAACTCTCCTTCTTTTTGCTCGATCTCAATATCATCTCGCGTTAAGGCATTTGGTGCTAATTGATTTAAAAGTGACATATCTAGTACGGTATGCTTCACACCTAAATCAGCTGCGATAGCTTTTGCTACCTCTATCTCTTGACTATGACGCTGACCGTATTGAAAAGTAACCGTTTCTACTTCTTTAAAGTTTTTCAAAGCCCAAAATAGACATGTTGTACTATCTTGACCTCCGCTAAATACAACAATAGCTTTTTCATTTTTCATCATTATTGTTCGTCTCCTTTTTGATTGAAATCAAAAGAAGAAGAAACTTTATTGAACCGTTCGTTCCCTTTGTGACTAATTTTATAACACAAAAAAGAGACTGCTCTTTTCCAGCAATCTCCCTAAAAAGCAACTAAGATACACGTCCTCGCCAGCATACACGTCAAAAAGACGCGTTGATAGAAAAGCACGTGAAAGAAGACACGCTAAAACCGTGTCTTTTGTCATCAACGATGATCTTAGTTTTTTATAGAGGGAGTTTTCGAACCTCTCCCGTACATATACAAACGTGCACGGAGTTTCTTCTTGAATTGTCCTCGTATTATACCACATGCGTATAAATAATGCTATGTTTGTTGGCTTCTATCGCCTTTAGCTGCCTTATTTTTCTTTATATAAGAAAGCGCAATAAATAACAACGGAAAACAGACGCTTAGTACAAATAAATAAAACGGCCAGTAATATTTTTCAAAATAATTGAAGTACGCTGTATTGGGAATAATGTAATACGCCACGCCTGTAATAATTAGACCTAAAGGAAAGCTTAAAAAATTGCGCACCCGTAAATTACACAGTTGGACGATACTTAACTGAATAGCATAGAACACAATGACAACTTTAAAAAAGATAGATAACATCCAAATAATAGCTACTAATACTTCGACATGCTGAATCGTTGCACCTAACGAAATCATTTTTCCTAATAAATAAACTGGGTAGCTGTGCATCGATGCAATATTCGCGCCAAGAGCTAATATACAAGCCGCAACTGCAATCGTAATCGTCAAGCCCGATGCGACAGTGCCGATAACAAACATTCTTTTTACCTTTTTTCCACCTTTTACATGAGGCGTAATCATTAGAATAAAAACCAATTCCATAAACGGGTTTCCTAAAAAATAAGTGGTCCCTAATACTAAATCACCCATGCTGAATTCAAAAAAAGGATAAAGACGATCAATTTTCATTTGAGGAATATTTAAAACAATTAACAATAAAAAGGGGACCACAATCCACGGCAAAAAGATTTCCGCGGTTCTCCCTACCACTTCAATACCTAGATACCCTCCGTATATAACAGCTAAAAGAACAAGCGCATGAATCCACGTAGGCAGCGTTTCAGGGACAATTTGAGTCGTCATAAATGTACTGATGTCTCGAAGCGAAAACGTAGATTGAATGAACATAAAGAAAATGTAAATAAGAGAAATACACGTTCCGGCATAACGACCTAGCGCCTTTTTAGCTATTTGAATGAATGTTTGCTGAGGGTAACGCTGAATCAGCCATAAAAGCACCGCAACGATTAAAAGTGCAAAGCCAATAGCAAGCACACCGCAAAACCACGCATTTTGTCTATTCGTCTCTAATAATGTAGCCGGAACTGCCAAGATGGCGCTTCCGATACAAAAAACATAAATTAGAAAAAGAAATTGTTTTGGACTAATAAATTCTTTTATTTGCATCATACACACCTTCTCTCCTACATGCTTGCTCACGTGAATAACAGATGATGAACGGTTCTAGTAAGAGGCTTAATTAGTGCCTCTAAAAAGTACAGAGGCGTAGGAACTTCTTTACGGAGTGTAATCGCTCCCCAAAAGAATAGACCCAAACCTATGAGACAAAGGTAGACGACTATTTCACGATAATACTTTTCCTTTCGGAAGTTGATCATTATTTTTTTAGTCAAATAAGCAAGCAGTACAAGTAAGGCGATAAATCCCTCCATTTTCTTTCTCCTTAATGCTTCATTTGCTTCATATATGAGTTATTTAACGTGCCTAAGCGACGGATTTGAACTTTTGCATCTAAATCGACGGTTAAATCCTCTGCGTAAATTCTGTTCCAGTCTCTTTTCATTTTGTACCATCTCTTTACATCTTGTCTGTAAAACGCTTCGCCAAAACCAAAGATATCGCTTTTATAGGTTTTTTGAGCTTTTTCTACTGCATCATTCATTTTTTCTTTTACGTCGGCTGCTGTTTTTCGTTCGAGCATATTGATTACAGCTGGGTCCTGTAAATTTACTTGACACTCTACATCAGCTACGTTAGCTTCTCCTTTTAAATCAACGTGAATATGAGGTTTATGATTTTTCATAGTAGCTGTCACCTTGACATTCGTTCGAAGCATTTCTACTCCGATAATATCATGCTTTTTTTCTTTTTTTTTGCATGGAATAACAATCAACGTACTTTTTACATTTCCTGTAATATAGTTATATCCTTTACTTTCGTCTTCATTGAACCAGCCGATAAGCTTATCATTTTGAAAGACACCTAATCCTTTGAAATTGAGCAGTGTGGAAAGATTGGTGCGAGAAATGCTCGACATATCTCCTGCATTTTTTACATTGCCTTTCACCAATACCCCTGATAATACCGCCTGCTTTCCCTCGCTGGTTAAGTTGCTGATCAGTTCATTTAACTTTACTCCTCTAGTAGGTGCCCAAATACGCTGTGACACGTCTAATGAAGCAAACATATGGTTAGCTGGTATTTTTTCGATTGTTGTTAATACGTTCAGAACGCTCGATGCTTTCGTATTTTTAGCAACAACAACAAAATAATCGGTACGCACTTCATGATCCCGAGCAAAGAAATCAAGCACTTCAGCAATACCCTCTTCCGCCATGCTTTCGCTAATGACTAGCATTCGTAAATGAGAAAGATAAATTTTCCGCGGGGATTTCGTCGTTATTTTTCTTAGCCCTTCCATTACAGACGAAGCCTTAATAGAAAATGTGGTAACAGAAGGCCCGTTTGTAGGGGTTTTGGCCTGAATATCACCAGGGTTAATCAGCTGAACTGTAACAATGATGCCATCTTCTGCTTTATCAATTCCGACAGCAACCGTAATGGCTAGCTCATTCAACTCTCGACTGCTCCAGCAGCCGCTTAATAGCAATGAACAGATACATAACATTAGAAATGCTTTCATAGTAAACGGCCACCTTTACACAGTTTAGTTTTTTTGCGTCTTTTGACGTGAAATATTCTTCTCGTTAATCAGCTTTGGCCTTGTTTTCATTTTTTTGATCGAACGTCTAATCAGAACATCCTTTTGATCACGCTTCACAAATGGAGCCATAGGTGTCATATAAGGGACTCCAAATGACCTTAAACTGCATAAATGTAAAATCATTAAAATTAACCCCAGGATAATACCGAACAAGCCAAAAGTAGCTGCTAAAACCATTAAAATAAAGCGCAGCATCCTTACTGCAATAGCCATATCATACACAGGTGACACAAAGTTACTAATAGCGGTGATGGATACAACGATAACCATTGCAGGTGAAACTAATCCCGCTTGTACGGCGGCTTCTCCTAAAACGAGTGCTCCCACAATCGAAATAGCTGAACCTACTGCTCGAGGCAATCGTACTCCCGCTTCTCGCAAAATTTCAAACGTGATTTCCATAATAAACGCTTCAATAATAGCAGGAAAAGGAACACCTTCCCTTTGAGCTGCAATACTAATTAACAAAGCAAAAGGAAGCATCTCTTGATGAAAAGTAGTTAAAGCAATATAAGCAGAAGGTGTTAAAAGGGCTAAGAAAAATGCCATGTAGCGCATTAAGCGAATCAATGTACTAATATCTGCGCGCTGGTAATAATCTTCGGCCGCTTGAAAAAATTGAATAAATAGGGCAGGAACCATTAATACAAAAGGTGTACCGTCTACTAAAATGGCTATTCGTCCCTCTAAAAGACCTGCTGCCACAGAGTCTGGACGCTCCGTGTTATGCATAGTAGGAAAAGGTGTATAATCTTCATCTTGAATCAACTCTTCGATATATCCGCTCTCCAAAATACCGTCTATATCAATTTTAGAAAGACGCTCCTTTACCTCTTGAATGACCTGTTCATCCGCAATGCCGTCTATATAAACGAGCGCAATATCCGTTTTTGTAAACTCTCCTATTTGCTGAGATTCAATCCAAAGTTTTGGAGATTTTATTCGGCGCCGAATCAATGCGGTATTCGTTCGCAGTGTTTCTGTAAAACTGTCTCGAGGCCCTCTTACAACGGTCTGAGATTGTGGTTCAGAAACAGCCCTGTCTCTCCACCCTCTTGTACTTGCCACAATACACGTTTGATACCCTTCTAAAAACAGTACGGTATCTCCTGATAAAACATGAAGAAGAGCATCATCCAATGTCTTTGCTTCCATGATTTCACCCGCTGCCAAACTATAGCTTTTAATCAATTCGTACATATTAACGATGCCATCATCATGTGTTAAATGTTCATCGTGATAGTGCATAATGGAGTCCAGCGCATAGTGTTCAACTTCGTCTTTATTTACTAATCCGTCGATGTAAGCAACACCTAAAGTGAATTTTTCTTCAATCGAAATTCGAAACTCTCGCACAACTAAATCCGTGCTCTGTCCCAGTGCTTTTTTCATGCGGGATAAATTATCTCCCACCCTCTCCGATAATTTCTGCTCTTCCTGTGTAGAAGAAGCACTAGTTTCCTTAGAGTCCTTCGATTCATCAGCTTTTTCTTTCCGCTGCTTGGATTTATTCGTTAACTCAGATAGTTTTTTTATACGCATTGTTCATCCTCCACTACATTGAACGAAAAGAAACCGAATTTCTTCTTTTTAGTCTCTATAGTTTTTGTATGAAAAGGAAATTTATACTTGAAGCCATTTTAATAATCTTTATTTTTGACATCATTTGTGCATTTCTATAGGATAGTAATGGATAATTCTTTGTTATTATGAAGAATGTTTATGCGGAACATTGAAAGGAGTCTATACATGGCACAATCACTTAAAGGCAAAGTAGCTCTTATTACAGGAGCAGGAAAAGGTATCGGTCGTTCAACTGCGATTGAATTAGCAAAAGAAGGCGTAAATATCGGTTTAATTGCTCGTACAGAGTCAGATTTAAAGGCTGTTGCTTCTGAACTAGAAGCATTTGATGTACAGGTTGCTTATGCAACAGCAGATGTTTCTTCTATGGAAGAAGTAAACGCAGCAGTTGAGCATCTACATACAAAATTAGGGGCAACGGATATCTTAATCAACAATGCAGGAATCGGTAAATTCGGAAGCTTTTTAGAGCTAGACCCAGATGAGTGGAAACAAATCATTGATGTGAATTTAATGGGCGTTTACTACGTAACGCGCGCCGTTCTACCTCAATTAATCGAAAAAAATGGTGGAGACATCATCAATATTTCTTCCACTGCTGGTCAAAAAGGCGCTCCCGTTACAAGTGCTTACAGCGCTTCAAAATTTGGCGTGCTCGGCTTAACTGAATCTCTAGCGCTAGAAGTGCGCAAACACAATATTCGTGTAACAGCGCTAACACCTAGTACAGTAGCAACGGAATTAGCATATAAAGAAAACTTAACGGATGGCAATCCTGATAAAGTGATGCAGCCTGAAGACCTAGCAGAAATTATGGTAGCACAATTAAAACTGCATCCGCGTATTTTTATCAAATCTGCGGGCATGTGGTCCACAAATCCATAAACAAACATAGAAAAAGGAGAGCTTCAGCTCTCCTTTTTTGTGTCTTCCTTTATATGATGGTTACCTTATTTACGTTTAGGCGTGATTTCTTGTGATAGTTCTTCAAAAGATTTTACTTTTCCATGCGATGGGTTTTGTGATTGTTTTCGTACATTCCACTGACGCTCTTTTTGACTTTTAGACTGAGTCATTTTGCTTCATCCCCTTTTTATATGCTTACATGTAGTAGGATAAAACAAGGTGCTCTTTTCCATTCATCAAAACTGCTTCCAATTTCTTTACTGCTTAGCTAAATGTACTTTAAACCATTTATCAATTTCCGCGTTATATTGATCATAATAAGCAGTTAGCGGATGGTCTCCGTTTTTGTACAGTACGTATTTGTATTCTTTTCCCTGCTCATCTAGTTGTTTCACAAGCTTTTCAGCCTGAGTGTGGTGAACTTTACGATCATGATCACCCTGTAAAATTAAAAGAGGTGAATTTACTTTATCGCTCCAATAGACAACAGAACGACTTTTATACCTCTCTGGATACTGCGCCGGATCTCCTACAATTGTCCGCAGCACTTGTTTCATTTCAGGCCCTCTTTGATCATAGAATTGAAACATGTCGGTAATACCTGATTGTACGACAACTGCATCAAATTTAACGCCGTTTTTCATCGTTAAATACGTCATCATGCCGCCGCGTGAATATCCTAGCGCTACCTTTTGCTGGTGATTTACATAAGGAAGCTGTTCTCCCCATTTAATAAGATTTAATACGTCGTCAATATCTTTACCGCCGTACGTCTCTGTTCCTTCACTTCCGCCATTTCCCCTGTATTGAGTCGCAACAACGACGTAGCCTTTACTTGCCCAGTATGACAAATACTGAAGTGTTTTTGCGCGAATCATGCCATGTTCGCGATTTCCTCCGCGATTATATACTAAAAGCGGATAATGTTTGTCTGCAATGTCTTTAGGCTGTACTAAAAACCCTTTTATCTTTAAATTATCACTAGGATACGTAATGCTATATACATCTACTTTATTTGAATAAGGCGATAATAAATTCAATTTTTCTTTATTTACATCATCACTTTCAGCTCGGTTGAAAACCGCTGTCACACCGAGCACAGCTACAGTGATTAATGCAATGATGCCCCATTTTTTCAACAGAAACCCTCTCCTCAATAAATATCTTTTCTCTTTTATAATGAGTGTTTTCATTTGGCTTTACCCTTCTTAAATGTTTGCTAAAAAGGGCATTCATCCCATCGCCAATACAGCTTATTTATCATACCGCAAAACCCAAATTTCTTCATCTGTAAAGAAATAAGAATTCATACAAATACATTAACAAGAAAGACGTATAGTAAATTGTATTATTAAATTATAGATTTGAAAAGTGGAATGATACTTTTTTTGTCGTTTTTTACCTGTCCTTTTTCAAAAAGAAAAAAGCCCAGTTAAGACTGAGCTTTTTTCTTGGCAATACCAATGCCTGTATATGCTAAAATAACTGAAAAGATCGGACAGAGAATGCTAAAGAATGTAAATGGAATATAGTCAGCCGCGGGAATATTTAATGCAGTTGAAATAAAAGCGCCGCTGACACCCCACGGAATAATAGCATTAATAACCGTTCCACCGTCTTCAAGCGTTCGTGATAAGTTTTTCGGGTCTAAGTTCCACTTTTCATACAGTGGCTTAAACGTCTGCCCAGGCAGAAGAATCGATAAATACTGTTCGCCTGTAATAACGTTCACTCCAATTGAAGATAGAAGCGTAGCAAAAATAACGTCTCCGCTGCGGCGGATTTGTTTTGCTAATCCTTCTAATAAAGCATCAATAATTCCAACCGCTCTCATCAAGCCACCTAGCGACAAGGCAATCATGATAAGAGAAATAGAAAACATCATGGACTGTAATCCGCCTTTGTTTACAATCGCATCGACTACTTTATTTCCTGACTCTACTGCCGGCCCGCTTTGAAGAACGCCTAGCAATTGACTCAGCGTAAATTCATGCTGTGTAATCATTCCTGTAATAATGGCCGTGACAATCCCTAAAACTAACGTTGGCAATACATCGACTCTTCTCATGGAAAAAATAAGAACTAAAAGTGGAGAAAGCAACGTTAACACGTGTAAATTAAACGTATGCTTTAATGCGTCTTGAATTCCTTGGATTTCCCCGTAATTGACGCTTTCATGATTTCCGTTCATCCCAATGACCAATGCAATAATTGCGGTAATAACAATACTTGGAACCGTCGTCCACGTAATGTGCTGAATATGTTTAGGAAGCGGCACTTCAACGATACCAGAAGCAAAATTTGTTGTATCAGACAAGGGAGACATCTTATCTCCAAACACAGCTCCTGAAACAATCATCCCCGCTGCTAGCCCTGGGTGTACACCAATAGCAGTTCCTACCCCAAATAAAGCGACCCCTACCGTACTGACGGTTGTTAATGAACTTCCCGTGAATGTTGAAACTAATACGGTAATAACCAAAGCACTAATTAAAAAGTACTGCGGTGAAATCCAGTGGAAGCCGTAGGATAAAATCGTCGGTATCGTTCCTCCTACCATCCAAATCGCAATAAGCATCCCGATCAGCATTAAAATAAGGATAGGCTTAATGCCCAGTCTAACACCGTCTAAAATCCCTTTCTCCATTTCTGTCCACTTATATTTCAACAAAAAGCCAATCACACTAATAAATGCTACACCAAATATCAGCGGAATATGAGGCGGCAGCTTTAACGTAAATAATGAAACAAAAATAATAGCTAATAGCACCAAAACCACCGCTATTGATTGTATAAATGAAATTTCTTTTTTCATGAGGTATTCCCTTTCTATCTTTCTTTTTCACTTAAACGCTTTTATGCTTTTACGCAGTTAAGTGCAAACCTTCTTGAGTATAATTTTTATCCTTCTTGCTGTCAATAACTTATTTTATCCAACGGTAAGCTCTGCACTCATTTTGTCCACTTTTCTTCTTATTAATATTTGTTCTCTATCTAAGCAAATTATTGTACAAAATGCTTCTAATGTTTTTACATATATAAAACGGGTACACACAAAACACACGTTTTTTTAATGTACTACCTTTTGTACATAAGAGAGGAACTTCCCTCAAAAATTTTTTTAAGCAAAAGACTTGAAAGTCAAAAAAGGTCAAAGTATAATGAGATTACGAAAGGTCAATAAAGGTCAAACACCTGCTGATCTTCGATTAAAATCATTTAGGGAGGCTAATTAAATGATTTGTCAAAACTGTAATAAACGTGAAGCATCTATTCAATTAAATGTACAAACAAATAATCAAAAATCTCAATATCGTTTATGTCATACATGTTATCAAGCACTAATGAACGAACATAAAATCCCATCAGGTTTTGGAGGTGGCGGCTTTATGAACATCGATGATTTATTCAAGCAAATGTCACAAGAACAAGCTGCACCGGAACAGCCGCAGCAAGGAAATGGCGGCAGCGGATTTTTAGACCAGTTCGGTCGAAACTTAACTCAAATTGCGAAAACGGGATTGATTGACCCTGTTATTGGCCGCGAAGAAGAAGTAGAGCGCGTCATTGAAATTTTAAATAGACGAAACAAAAACAACCCTGTACTAATCGGAGAACCCGGTGTTGGTAAAACGGCTGTAGTCGAAGGGTTAGCTTTAAAAATCGCGGAAGGAAAAGTTCCTGCCAAGCTGTTAAATAAAGATGTATATCTATTAGATGTAGCATCTCTCGTAGCTAATACGGGCGTGCGCGGTCAATTTGAAGAGCGCATGAAGCAGTTAATTTCTGAGCTTCAACAGCGAAAAAACGTGATTTTATTTATCGATGAAATTCACCTTCTTGTAGGAGCTGGTTCAGCGGAAGGTTCAATGGACGCAAGCAATATTTTAAAACCAGCTCTTGCACGAGGCGAACTTCAAGTAGTCGGAGCTACAACTTTAAAAGAGTACCGTTCCATTGAAAAAGATGCGGCTCTTGAACGACGCTTCCAGCCGGTTATGGTTCACGAACCGTCTGTAGAAGAAGCCGTTGAAATTCTAAAAGGAATTCAAAGTAAATATGAAGATTATCACGGCGTTAGCTATACAGATGAAGCGATCCGCGCTTGTGTAAATTTATCACACCGCTACATTCAAGATCGCTTCTTGCCTGATAAAGCAATTGACTTGCTAGATGAAGCAGGCTCAAAAATGAATTTACAGGCAGGCATTACAAATAAAGACGACGCGGCCGCTCGCTTAAAAGAAATTACAAAAGAAAAAGAGCAGGCGTTAAAGAATGAAAAATATGAAGTAGCGGCAAAACTGCGCGATGAAGAAGCTGCTCTTGAAAAACAATTGAACGAAGAACAGCAAAAAATGAATGTGGATATTGCTGACATTCAAGCAATTATTGAAAAGAAAACGGGTATCCCTGTTGGTAAACTTCAAGAAAATGAATCAGCAAAAATGAAGCATTTAGCAGAGCACTTAGCTCAAAAAGTAATCGGACAGCAGGAAGCTGTAGAAAAAGTAGCAAAAGCGATTCGACGTTCTCGCGCTGGATTAAAAGCGAAGCATCGCCCAATTGGTTCATTCTTATTTGTCGGTCCAACAGGTGTCGGTAAAACAGAGTTAACCAAAACATTAGCTGAAGAACTATTTGGCTCAAAAGATGCTATGGTTCGTCTAGATATGAGTGAATACATGGAAAAACACGCGGTGTCTAAATTAATTGGTTCACCTCCTGGCTACGTAGGTCACGAAGAGGCAGGACAATTAACAGAGAAAGTACGTCGTAATCCTTATTCCATCATCTTACTAGATGAAATTGAAAAAGCTCATCCAGACGTTCAGCATATGTTTCTGCAAATTCTAGAAGACGGACGTCTGACAGATAGTCAAGGTCGCACAGTAAGCTTTAAAGACACAGTTATCATTATGACAAGTAACGCTGGTGTAGGTGAAAAGAAAATTACGGTTGGATTTGACGCAAAAAATGACGCACTTAAACAGGCATCCGTTTTAGATTCACTTTCATCTTATTTCAAACCAGAGTTTTTAAATCGATTTGATACAATCATTGAATTTAATCACCTTGAAAAAGATAACTTGATTAAAATCGTTGACCTTATGCTTGCTGAATTAAAAGAAACATTACAAGAACAAAACATCACGCTGAGCGTAGCAGATGAGGTAAAAGAAAAACTGGCTGAACTTGGCTATCACCCTGCATTCGGTGCTAGACCGCTCCGCCGAGCAATTCAAGAACAGCTTGAAGATCGAATTACAGACTTACTGTTAGATGACGCAGACGTATCTACAGTGAACGTAACGTTAAATGAAGCAAGCGAAATCACCGTGCAAAACTAATAGAAAAAGCGACTCTACTTGAGTCGCTTTTTTTTATAGAAATACTTACGTTTATTTACTTTCATCTGTTTTTTCGTCAGCACTATCCGTTGATTCTTCTTGATCATCAGCTGCTTCATCCCCAGATGAATCATCTGCTTCGTCTTGCTTCATTGTTTCCTGTGAATCATCTGTAGTTGTATCCTCCGCTTGAGTATCATCCGACTGTTCTGTTTGCTGTTCTGTGGCATCTTTTTCATCCGTTTGTGAGTTGCATGCTGTGATTAACATAATTGCTAGAAGTGATCCAAATAACTTGACTAATAAACTTTTGTTCATTTTACCGTCTCCTTTCGAATCATCTGAGCCTCTATGTAGTTACCATTCATATGGCTCTACTGGCAGTATAGCCTATCCAATTAGAAAAAAGTTCACTTTTACAAGGTTATCACAAAAGCTTTACATCCCCTTCATTTCGTCCATATTCCCCTCATATTTCCTTAATAGTTTATGACCAGCTACATTCTAGATCTATCTTCCTTGGTCTAAGTGCTCAATTCGGCTATTCACACAGTTGTAACTATGCTAATATGAGTGATATATTACTATATCGTGCAACTAGCTGACTATAAAGTTATTCTCCTATAAAATTATTCACCATTTAAGAAAGGGATTTTTTATGGAATCACACAACCTCATAAAAAAACGGAATTTTATTCTTTTACTTATTTTTTGGCTGCTATATTTTGTCCACATTGTGTTATACCACTTCATTGCAGCTGACCCTCATTTGATTGTTTTTATAAGCGGAGGAATTTTATTATTGGTAGTGACGGCTATGTATTACTTTCGTTTTCATCCTATCATCATTATGTATTCTTTTTTTATATGCTATTATGCCTATATTGCGTACATGACATCTATTGAACCTGCTGTTATTAATTATTTATTTTTGTTTCTTGGAATTATTGTTAGCTTTATTTATTATAGCTATATCGCTATTGTAATTTCTACATTGATGTCTATTGTGATTGTTTTGTACTTTTATGTAAGCAACACTCTTTTTACATCTGTGACCTTCGTAAAATTAGATATTGTTTATTTTATTTTGTTTACGCTGATCACAATGATTATTTTGTTGTACTGTGCTCATTTCTCTAAAAAGCTGATTGCTATTACCACGATCAAAATGAACAAAACCGAAGATGAACTGTACTCAGCTCAAGAGTATTTACAATCTTTTTTTACATACAATCGCGACGCCATTGCCGTGTTCAGCCTAGATGGCAAAGTGATTAAAGTAAACGATGCTTTTGAGCAAATATACGGATGGAAAGCGGAAGAAATTGTCGGAAAAGCCATTCCATTTATTCCTGCTGGCTCAAAAGGCGGCGCTGAAAGCCGATTGGAAAGGGTTAAAAAAGGAGAAAAGCTGGTAGCCTTTGAAACCCAAGATAAGCGAAAAGACGGAAAAATAATTGATGTAGAAATCACTGTTTCACCTATTTTTAATCGTGATAAACAGGTCGTTGCGCTTTTTGGTATTTCACGGGACCTTACCGAAGAAAAGGAAACAGAAAAATTTCTTCGCCAAACCGATAAGTTATCTTTAGCCGGCGAAATGGCAGCGGGAATCGCTCATGAAATTCGAAACCCGCTTACTTCTCTGAATGGGTTTATTCAGCTTATTCATGAAGACAGCAGCCGCTATCATTCTTATACAACCATCATGCTGAGCGAACTGAATCGTATTAACTCAATCGTTGGAGAATTTTTATTGCTCGCTAAACCTCATGATACGGTTATGAAAAAGCAGGCATTCTCTACTATTTTAAATGACGTTATTCTTCTGTATGAATCAGAATGTATATTAAAAAATGTCGTAGTTAAAACGCAGGTGGAAGCCCCGCATACATACATCTGCTGTGATGCAAATCAAATTAAGCAAGTACTCATTAATTTATTAAAAAATGCGCTCGAAGCTATGCCTAGCGGAGGAGAAATCCATTTAAACGTTACTCAGCATACTAAAGATCTTACTATTTTCATTAAAGATACAGGAGTCGGCATTCCTTCACATTTGCTTACGCACATTCAAAAGCCTTTTTTTACCACGAAGCCCTCAGGTACCGGTCTTGGACTTGTTGTGATTAAAAACATTTTGTATCAGCATAAAGGAACATTTGAGATTAAAAGCACTGTTGGCAAAGGAACCAGCGTTACCCTTACGATTCCTCTATGGAAAGAAGGAACATGTCAATAAAAAAAGCCGCAAACGCGGCTTTTTTATAGCTTTTTATCATCAATACTATTTAGATAGTTTTCAATTTCATCTACTACAGACTGCACGCAGCCCTCTTCGAATGGAGAGATCAAATTCGCTTCCTCTACTAATTCTAAAAACGGCTTACTTCCGCCAAGCTTACACAAATGAACGTAATCTTGCCATGCTTGTTCGTGATTTTCTCGATCTTTTTTCCAAAATTGAAATGCACAAATTTGAGCGAGCGTGTAATCAATATAATAAAACGGAGACGTGTAAATATGAAGCTGGCGCTGCCAGAAGCCCCCGCTTTCTAGATAGTGATGGCCGTCATAGTTTTTAGAAGGCATATATTTCTTTTCGATTTCTCGCCACGTTTGTTTTCGTTCCGAAGGCGTCATCTCAGGGCGTTCGTATACAGCATGCTGAAATTCATCTACCGCTACCCCGTAAGGCAAGAAAGTTAAGCCTGAGCTTAAATGAGAAAACTGGTATTTATCTTTGTCTTCTTTAAAGAACAACTCCATCCAAGGCCATGTAAAATACTCCATGCTCATCGAATGAATTTCAGCTCCTTCATGCGTAGGCCAGTGATACTCATTGGTTTCCATATCTCGGCTGGAATACACTTGAAAAGCATGCCCTGCTTCATGCGTTAACACATCAATATCGCCTGATGTTCCATTAAAATTTGAAAAAATAAACGGCGCTTTGTATTCTTCAATAAACGTACAGTAGCCTCCGCCTGCTTTGCCTTTTTTAGCGACTAAATCCATCAAATTATTTTCAAGCATAAATGAAAAAAATTCGTCCGTCTCTTTAGAAAGCTCCTTATACATTACCCGTCCATTTTCAATAATCCACTTTTCATCACCTTTTGGCACTGCGTTTCCTGTTTCAAACTGAAACGGTTCATCATAATAAGTTAAGCTCTCTACTTGAATTCTTTCCTGCTGACGCTTTTTTAGTTTTTCAGTAAGGGGAACAATATACTCTTTTACTTGTTTGCGAAAAGCGGCAACCATTTCAGCATCGTAGCCTATTCTAGACATACGAGCATAGCCCACTTCTACGAAATTTTTATAGCCTAATTTTTCAGCAAGCTTGGTCCGCACTTTTACAAGCTTGTCGTAAATATCATCAAATTCCTCTTGGTGATCGGTGAAAAATTGAAACTTCGCTTCTGCTGCTTTTTTTCTCATTTCTCGATCAGGGGACTCCATAAACGGATCGAGCTGAGCTAACGTTCTTTCTTCTCCTTCAAATAAAATTTTGGCTGACGCCACTAGTTTCGTATATTGAGACGATAGCTTATTTTCTTCCTGCAGCTCTTTTACTATTTGAGGAGAGAACGTTTTCAACTGCATTTCAGCAAGAGAAAACAGCTGCTTGCCCCACTTTTCTTCTAGTTTCTCTTTAAAAGGCGAAGAGATTAACGCTTTGTAAAATTTCTCTACATATCCTTCTAAAAGCGGCTGTGTTTCATCAAAATAGTCTTGTTCTTCTTTATAAAATTCATTCGCTGTGTCGATAGAATGACGAATATAGCAGATGTTCCCCATTGTGCTGTACTGAGAATACGCATCGTTTGCTAGACGAATTGCCTCGTTTTGCTGACTGACTGACGCTGCTTCCGTAAAATGTGTAATGGCCTTTTCAAACTGCTTTTCAATTTCATTCATATCAGGTCGCGTATATGTATAATTCTCAAATTTCATCATTTGTTCCCCTTCCTCTATTGTCTGTATGTAACCTAATTCGTTTTTATCCAGCTGTATTCCTGTTAATTTCAATTTTTTGTAACTTTTTATTTTTTATGTCGATTGGTTATGAAAGAAGTCATAGAAAAAACTCGTTTGTTCAACAGAAACAAACGAGCTTTCCTTAGTTAATTAGTCGATTCCGGTAAAAATTCATCTGCATAGTGCCCCAGTTTCTTAAGCATCGAAATAGCAACTTCCTTTTCTTCGCTAGATAAAACGGATAGAATATCATGAATTCTTTTTTCATGACTCGGAAACATACTTTCAATCATTTCCTTGCCTTGCGGAGTGATCGCTGCGTAGGTTACGCGGCGATCGTTCGGACAAGCAACGCGCTCTAAGAAGCCTTTTTTCTCAAGTTTGTCTACTACATAAGTAATACTGCCGCTTGCGAGTAGAATTTTTCCGCCAATTTGCTGCAGAGGCTGTTGACCTTTGTGATACAATAACTCTAGGACAGCAAATTCGGTTGGATTCATTCCATGCTGTTGAATAAATTTATGCACATGATCATTAATTGAACGATTGGCACGAGATAGTACAATAAATAATTTAAGAGATTGGTCTAACTCTTCTCTAGTTACATCATTCGTCATTTTAATCAGTTCCTTTAATATTATCTTGATATCAAGATAATACTAAAATTTCCCTTCAAAGTCAATCAAAGCAGGCTTATTTCATCGGTTATTCTCTCCGCTTGTACAATTTTTTTGATAAAAAATGTATATAAGTGGATTTATACATATGCTTTTAATACAATAAACATATGACCATTACATAAAAAGGTGAATGATTATGAAACCAACCCATTTATTATTTAATTCCGCGATTGGTTCACAAAAGCCTGAAACAATCGTTAACCGGCAAAATCCCTGTCCATTTTGTGACGTTGAATCTCTCACAGGCATCATTGAAAAACAAGGACCTATCATTTGGCTAAAGAATAAATTTCCTGTTCTGCAAGATGCTTATCAGACGGTTATTATTGAGACCGATGAATGTTCCTCGGAACTATCTGTTTATCCAAAAGAACATCTGTACACCTTGCTGAGCTTCGCTACTGAACGATGGATATCTATGATGAACAGCGGTGAATATGCTTCTGTTCTTTTCTTCAAAAACCATGGACCTATGTCCGGAGGATCGTTACGGCATCCTCATATGCAAATTATTGGTTTAAATGAGATGGATGTAAATGAAAATGTGAAGCTAGAACAGTTTGAAGGAGTCACAATTGCCAAAAATGAACACGTCACATTTAATTTATCTGTAAAACCTAGAATGGGCTTTTTTGAATTTAACGTGATAACGGATAAGCTTGACAAAGAGCTGCACACATTTGCAGATTATCTTCAAACGGCTGCTCACTATTTATTAAATCATTTTCATCGTAGCTGCACGAGCTACAACTTATTTTTTTATAATCTTAAAAACGGCAAAATTGCGGCGAAAATCATTCCTCGCTTTGCCACATCTCCTTTGTATGTAGGATATGGCATTCCTCAAGTTTCCAATAAGCTTGAGCACATTGCTAACCAAGTTCAGGAGCTGTACTTTACCTAAAAAGTTGAACCTTCACTGGTTCAACTTTTTTTGTAAGGTTATTGCATAAAGCTATTCATTTTTAAAATAGTCATGCTCATAGAAAACAAAAAACATACACTAAAAGAACGATGTGAATTGAGGATAAAAAGAAGAATACGTAAAAGGAGACGGTTTATGACTGAGGTACTAATTGGAAGCATTCTTTCTGCACTATCGACTGGAGTAGGCGCTTTGCCTATTCTGTTTTTGAATCAAGAACTCACTCATCGGTGGAAAGATATACTTCTTGCGCTCACTGCAGGTATTATGACAGCTGCTTCTACTATGAGCTTGATTCCAGAATCTCTTCAAAGCGGCGGATTTTTTCCCTTAGCCATTGGCTTACTGCTTGGAGTTGTAACATTAACACTCTTGGAGCAGAATATTCCTCACATTGACCTTGAGCATTCTAAAACCGGCATTCAGTTTGACGAAAAAGCACTTTTAATTGTTTCCGCTATTACTTTGCATAACCTTCCTGAAGGACTGTCTGTTGGTGTTAGCTACGCTTCAAATGTTGAAAATACAGGGAACTTAATCGCCCTTGCAATCGGTCTTCAAAATGCGCCTGAAGGACTGTTGGTCGCGCTATTTTTAGCTCAGCAAAATATCAATAAAATAAAAGCATTTTTAATTGCTACCCTTACAGGCTCCGTTGAGATTGTAACGTCTTTACTCGGGTTTTATTTAACTAATTTTGTTGATTCTCTCGTTTCATATGGATTAGCTTTTGCTGCTGGAGCCATGCTTTTTATTATTTATAAAGAGTTGATTCCAGAAAGTCACGGCGATGGAAACGAAAGATTTGCTACTTATTCGTTTATTTTTGGTATTTTGTTTATGATCTTTTTAATTAACATTTTTTAAAGGTGAAGAGAGGCCACGGGCAGCATAATTGTTTTACTGCCCGATCCCGAATGCTTGTCCTGCATTACAGCTTTGAAAAAGATAAAAAGCGGCTAATCAGTGTGGCAAACGATGTCTTTTCTTCCTCTTCTTTTAAACGCTGCTTTTGATAAACGAGTAAGAGCTGATCAAGCTCTTGACTACAGGTAACGGTTTCTTCATTAGTCAAACCTTTTTCTTCTCCGATCTGCACCATCTTTTGTCTTTTTTGGACGATTTCTACTAATAATCTCTCTGATTTCGTTCTATTTCTCACTCCAAACACAAAATCCTCTCCTATGACAAAAAAATTAGCTTATAACGCATTATTACAAATTCTACTAAATATGTAAATAGAGTCGCAATAATAGACATTTTTTTTGCAAAAAAATTATTTTGTCGGAATTTAAAAACGCTTACATTACTATAGGAATACCATTTATCTTTTTTTTACAACTTGTTTTTCGACAAAAGATGCTGCTTGTCGAATAGAAAAAAGATTGAGACATAACGAAATCAATACAATCTAAAAACGAACAAATGGGATACATGAGCTGAACCGCTTGTCTCGCAGGAGTTTTCGCCTTGCCCTCCAATCAACAGCTAAATATATGAAGCCTGCGTTCACCATCACCACAAAAAAATCCGAACGAAGTTGATTCTTAATCAAGAATCAATTTGTTCGGATCTTCATACTTTTGTCCCTCCATCTTTTTCTATTCAGCTTTCTGAGCAGCAATTTGTACAGCATCCCATACCGTAGCAAAAGGAGGAGCATACGAAAGATCTAGCATGGTTATTTCATCTGTTGTGAGGCGGCAAGTAATAGCTGTCGCAAATACATCGATTCGTTTTGCTACTCCTTCTTTACCAATCATTTGAACCCCCAAAATCTCTTTTGTTTCAGGATGATAAACAAGTTTTATTACAATCTTTTCAGCTCCTGGATAGTAAGACGCATGACTCGGAGCTTCGGCCGTGATGGCTTTGTATAAAAGAGAATTTTCTCTTGCTTCTCTTTCTGAAATGCCGGTTTTCCCAATTTCATAATCCATCACTTTGACAATACTTGTACCTACAACACCCGGAAATTCTCTATTTTCTCCCCCTAATCGGTAACCAAGAACCCTTCCCTGCTTATTGGCAATGGTTCCAAGAGCAATATGAACATCTTTTTTTAATACGCGGTGATAGCTCGTTGCACAATCTCCTGCTGCGTAGACATGAGGCACGTTGGTTTCCAACTTCTCGTTTACTAAAATAGCTCCATTTTCAAGCATCCTTAGTCCGTTTCTTTCTAAGAATTGCGTATTCGGACGAACTCCTACATTTACAATCACTAAATCTGTTTGATACGTTTGACGGTTTGTTTGAACGTGAGTGACGGAACCATCTGAATGCAGCAATGCTTCCACTTCTTCTTCGAAATGAAATAAAATATCGTCATCTAACTGCTTTTGTAAATGTTCTGCCATTTCTTGATCTAAAATAGATAGAATCTGCTTTCCCTGTTCAATAACCCGTACTTCTTTTCCCAAAGCCTTCATTGCTTCAGCTACTTCCATTCCGACATATCCTCCGCCGATAATGGTGACTTTCTCTACGGAGTGAGCCTGTAGATATGTATAGATTCTTTCGCTGTCTTCTAATGACTTTAATGTGCATACATTCGGCATGTTATCACTCATAAAATTGGGTTTAACAGCCGTTGTTCCAGTTGCAATGATGAGTTCATCATATGTTATCTCTTTTTCCGTTTGCCTCTTTACATTTTGCACTACTATGTATTTTTTTGTATGATTTACTTCTTTAACTTCGTGAAAAAGATGGACGGAGATGTTTCGCTCTTCAAATTCTTGTTTCGTCCGAGCAATCAAATCGTCTTTTTCTTTTACAACACCTGACAGATAGTAAGGCATGCCGCATGCGCTGTAAGAGATATCTCCACCTTTTTCAAACACAAGGATTTCCACTTCTTCTTTTTCTTTCATCCGGCGAAGCTGTGAAGCTGCGCTCATTCCGGCGGCTACTCCTCCTATAATGACGACACGTTTCATCTATACTCCCTCTTTCTACATAAATAATAGGCTATACTATTGTTTTTCCTTATTCTTCCCGATTTCAAACGAAAAAAAACGGCTGTTCACACAGCCGTAGATGTTTGTTTCGAGCGGTAATACGTCAAAGCCAAGGCTCCTGCTAATACAGCTCCTTTAATAATGTCTTGCATATAATACGGAACATTTAGCATTGTTAACCCATTTAACAGCACACCAATTAAAATAGAGCCAATCAGCGTCCCGAATACATTTGGTTTCCCTGCTCCAAATACGGAAAAGCCAATGTATGTAGCAGCTACGGCATCCATTAAAAATGGTGAGCCGGCGTTCACTTCTCCTACTCCAATACGGGCAGCTAAAACGACTCCTCCAATTCCAGCAAGCAAACCTGAAAACATATAGGCATACATACGGTAACGGTTAACCGGTACACCCGAAAGTCTTGCAGCTTCTATGTTCCCTCCTGTTACGTAGAAAAAACGCCCAAACTTCGTATAGGAAAAAACGATATGAACAAGCAGCACAGTCAGCAGCATAATGATAACAGGAACAGGAATACCTAGAAAGTGACCTTGCCCTAGCGCAAGGAAAGATGGAATAAAAATTCCCGGAGCTCTGTCTCCGCTTGGTAAAGGCATATTGGTATAAATAGCTGAGCCTTTTGTATACGTTAATAAAATCCCCTGTACGATGAACATCATTGAAAGAGTAGCTAAAATATCAGGAATCTTTACTTTCACTACTAAAAAAGCATTTACTAACCCGATAAGAAGCGATGCAATAATCGGAACAATGATAGCGACTGCAATTTCTTGTCTGTGTAAAACAAGCATAGAGGCTGATAAAATAGTGGCTAATCCAGCCGTAGACCCTACAGATAAATCGAGTCCGTTGACGGTTAACGATATCGTTACACCAAGCGCGATTAAGGTAACAATGGAAATAGAGCGCAGGATATCACTAATGTTTTCTCCTGTTAAAAAGTTAGGTGTGGCAATGGAAAAAATAATCATAATAACAAAAATCATTAAGACTGTCCCATATTTATAAAAAAAGTCGAAAACGCTTATTTTTCTCTTTGGTTTCGCTACAGGTTCTGTTATATACTCCGCACTCATCCTTTTACTCCTCCTGCTGTATAATAAAATAATTTTTCACTAGTTGCTTCTTCTTTGGATAATTCTTTCACGATTTTTCCGTTGTACATAACATAAATTCGATCCGCTACCCCTAGCAGCTCCTCGAATTCACAGGTTGCATAAACAACTCCTTTTTGCTGTGACACAAGATTTGTAATTAAATCAAATATCTCTCGCTTGGAGCCTACATCGACCCCTTTAGTTGGCTCATCGAACAACAGTACGTCAGAGTCCGTAACAAGCCATTTTCCGATTGCTACTTTCTGCTGATTTCCACCGCTTAACGTTCCAACTGACTGCTCGATAGAATGAGACTTTACTCCAACTTGCCCAGTCGTTTTCTGCGCTTTTTCTTTGATCTTTCCTCGCTTTAGAAACGAATAATTTGTAAAGCGGGACAGACTTGGCAAAACTAAGTTATCCGCAATCGATTCATGGACAAAAATCCCTTCTTTTCTTCGTTCTTCAGGAACAAGAGAAAGACCTTGTGCAATATAATAATACGGCTGCTTATTCAACTTTAATTTCTTGCCTTTTAACTCAACACTGCCGCTGACATATTGCTCCAATCCAAATAGACTTCGGCAAAGCTCCGTTTTCCCTGCTCCCACAAGCCCTGCAATACCGACTACTTCTCCTTCTTTTACATGAAAAGAGATATTAGAAAGCCGCCCTGGAAGAGATAATGCTTCTACGTGTAAAAGTTGGTTTCCAACTTCTACTGATTTTTTGACCCACTGCTTTACAGAAGCCGTTCCTAACATAAGTGTAATCACGTCTTCGATCGAGGTATGTGAAGTTTCTTTTGTGGCTACATAGCGTCCGTCTTTTAAAACCGTTAAGCGGTCACAAATATCTACCACTTCTTGAAGACGATGTGAAATGTAAATAATACCTACTCCATTTTTCTTCAGCTCTCTCATCACAGAGAACAATTGTTTCGTCTCTTCCACACTAAGAGGTGCGGTTGGTTCATCCAAAATTAAATAGTCAACGTTCTGTACAATTGCACGTGCAATAAGCACCTGCTGCTTCTCTGATAGAGTTAAATCAACAACATTTTTTCTAACGGATAGAGAAGAACCAAGTAAAGCAAGAGCTTCTTCCGCTTTTTTATAAATAGATTTCCAGTTTACAAATGTCTTACTTTTCTTAGAAGCCTGCACATCTAGCACGATGTTTTCAGCTACTGATAGCGAAGGAATCAGCGCTACATCGACTTCTTGATGCACAATGCCAATGCCGTGGCGCTTAGCTTCTTTAGGAGAAGAAATGGAGATTTCACCTCCGTCTTTATAGATCTTTCCTTCGTATTCGTCGTAAGCTCCGCACAATATTTTCATCAACGTACTTTTACCAGCACCATTGGCTCCCAATAAAGCATGAATTTCCCCTTTTTGAACAGTAAAATCAACTTTGTTCAGGGCTTGAAAAGAACCAAAGTTTTTTATAATGTTCTTCATTGAAAGCTCGTTCGTCATCTCTATCCCTCCACTTCTATTCTTTTTTACCCCATTCTTCTACGTACTGACTAAGCTGATCCATATTAATCGTTTGATTAGGCAAGTCTGTTTGTTTGACTAAAACCGGATCAAAGGAATAATAGCGAGGGATGTCTTGACCGGAAATCTTTTTAAGAAGCAGATCAACTTGCTTTTCTCCTACTGAAGCTGGATTTACGGCAGCTGACGCTTTCCACGGGCTGTTTTTTGCCTGCATCATTTGCAAATCTTCATCAGATAAGTCTACTCCGTACACTTTAATCTCGTCTCGTCCTGCTTCTTTAATCGCTCTTGTTACTCCTTTTGCAAATTCGTCCCAAGGTGCCCAAACGGCCGCAATGTCTCCTTTATTTGGATACTGCTTCAACACAGCTGCCATTTTATTTTGTGTGTCTAATGAGGTATTGTCCGTTGCGCTTCCGAACGTGGCAATTTGTTTTACATCTGGATAGCGATTCATCATAATTTTATAAATGCTGTCGCGCTTTTCCATCGGCGCAAAGCCTCCAACAAACGCATATACAATGTTTCCTTTTCCGTTAATGTCCTGCATCATTTGTTTCAAGCCCTGGAGCGCAAGCATATAATCGTCTTGATCGATGGTTGTAACGCCTTCTACTTTTAATTCTACGTCTGTTGCAATAACGGGAATTCCTTTTGCAATCGCGCGCTTCACACCAGGTTCAAGAGTTTCAGCCCGGCCGTGGTCAATCATAATACCGTCAACATTTTGGTTAATAGCCGTGTCTAAATAAGCAGCCATTTTGGATTGATCATTGTTTGAATCAGAAACGGATAGCTGTACTCCTGCTTTTTTAGCCGCTTTTGTCACACCTGTTATATATTGAGCAGCATGAGTGCCTGACGTAAATTCAGAAATAAGCGCAATTTTTGTATCTTTCGTAACCTTTTTTCCTTCTTGCTGTACAGGCTTAGCAGAAGCCGCTTGCTGCGCTGGAGTTGCCTGTGCTTTCTCGTTTAGACTTGGCTGTTCTTTCGTGCAGGCAGCCAGCGCAAAGACTAGAAGCACGAGCAAAGTAAGTGGCCACAGCATTTTTTTACTCTTTTTCATGGTGTTCCTCCCATTAAACTTATTATTCACATAAAAATAGTTAGTTTTATAATAATCCAAAGAATACCCCGCTTTTAGATGTAAAAGCGGGGTGATGATGACCTATGCTTTACAAGTAATTGTTATGCGTAAATAGGTACCCATCCTTCAGTTGTCACGAAAATTCGGACAGCGACTACTTTACGATCTTCCATTAGTGTAAAGTAATGAAGAATGTTTTCTGGTACTGAAATTAAATCACCCGGCTCTAATTCAACATCAAAAAATTCGCCGTCTTTTCCTTGAATAACAAAAATTCCATGACCACTTACAATAAAGCGAACTTCGTCATCTGTATGAATATGCTTGCGCTGAAAGTTTTTTAACAATTCATCAATATTTGGTGTAGATTCCGATAGCGAGATAACATCTTGAGCTTTATAGCCGCGGCGTTCAGAAATATCTTTTATATCCTCACCAAAAGCGTTTAAAATTTCTGTTTTTTCTTCATCAGTTAAATCATATTTTTCACGAAGATTTTCTGGAAGTTTTGTAATATCCCAGTTTTCATAAATAACTTCATTGTTTGCCAGAAAAGCTGATACTTCCTCTTGAGTTTCAATTCTTTTATTGTTTACATGTAAGCGAATTTGCGCCATTGTTGCTTCCTCCTTTTATAAATGCACTTTTGGCTTAAGGCCTTTAAGTGACAGTAGTTTAATATGGTAGCTAAATAAAAATTCATAGGCTTCTAGCACTTTTTTTGTTTCAAATGCATTTTTCCCCCATACTGTAATTCCGTGGTTACGAATCAAAATCGCGCCTTGGTCGCCTTTTATATGGTGAGAAAACTCTTCTGCTAGTGTCGGAATATCTGCGTAATTCGGAATAATCGGAACAGTAATTTCCGCATCTTCTTCCCAAATGCCTAGCGCCTTAATAATTTCTTGACCTTTGAATGAAATAACGCCTTCATCTCCGTACAGTTCAGAGATCACGTTGTTGTCGATTGTATGTACATGAAGACTGCACCCAGCATTCGTTAAATCGTAAATCTTAACGTGCAAAAGCGTTTCAGCAGAAGGCTTTAAATGCGTGTCTTCTGCAGGCTTTCCGTATTGATCAACTAATAAAAAATCTTCATTTGTACGTTTTCTTTTGTCTTTTCCACTTGCTGATACAAAGAAAGTTGTCGGATTTTGATCCACTTTAATTGCTAAGTTTCCGCTTGTACCGAAGAACCAATCGCGCTCTGCCAGCTCATCTTTTATATCCGCAAGCTCATGCAATCTTTGCTGAGCCATGATACTCATGCTTTCACCTCTTCTGTTAATTCTTGTAAATGATGAATCACATCATAAAAAGTAGAAAAAGGACGATACGGTAGAGATAGCTCTTCACATTTTTTGATTAAAAAGTCACGTGCAATGACCGTATCAGCTAATTTGGCAGCCTGCAAATCCGTAATGGAATCGCCAATAACAACCGTATGATCTCTTTCATCTGCAAGATGGCGAATAATCGTTGGCTTACAGCAGCCGCAGTTATTTGTACACTGTTTATCACATGTATGAGGCCACGTAATGGAAATGCGCTCACCGGAAAAATCAGATCCGTTGCAGTAGAGCATTTCCTCTGCAACTCGATTTCCCAAAAGTGGTTTTACAAAAAAGTCAATTCCTCCGCTTACAATATAAAGCGGAATATGGTGCTCTTTTGTATAGGCAATAAAATCATCAAATCCATCTCGAATAGCAGACGTCTCTAAAATATAAGAAATAATATCTTCCTTTAATTCCACGGGGAGCAAGGCAAACATTTGCCCTACTCCTTCTTGAATGGAGACGCGCTGTGCCAACACGTCGTCTTTAATACTTTCCCACTCCGGAGGAGCAAATTGCTTCATAATAGCAATAATGTTATCGCTATTTGTGATTGTTCCATCAAAGTCACAAAAGATTTTTAACGATGTCATGCTTTCACCTCTACTGTTCCCCATAGTTCTAAGGCTTTTTGCAACTCTTTTGATTCTTCCGCTTTTTCGGCTAGTGTTTGATGAGAGAGTACTGCATCTATCGCCGCACGGAATGCCTTTCCTCCTCCGATAGCTCCGTCTGGATGACCGTGAACTCCGCCTCCTGCATTAATAATGCTGTCGATTCCAAAGTCCTTCATAAGCTGCGGTACCATTCCAGGATGAATTCCTGCTGAAGGAACCGGGAAAGACTGCTTATATTTGTATACAGGACGCGTTAATTCGTAGGCAATGCCTGTCGTATCTTCAAGAGAAAGCGCTACGCTTCCGTATGGTGATGGAAACAGTGAAAAATCTGCTCCGGCTAAGCGCAATAGCTTTCCAAGCAGTAATGAATTTGAAAAACCGTAAAATTCTGATGGCGTAAGCGCTCCGCTAACAGCTGGGTGTGCCATAATCGGCAAGTTAATTTCATCATCTTCTCGAAGTTCCTGCAGTACGTCTAACCCGTAAGCAAATGCGTTGAATAAAAGAGCATCGGCTCCTAGCTCAGCTGCTTTTCTCGCTTTTTCTTTTAATTCAAACGTTCGTCCCGTTAAATTAACAGCATACAGCGTGCGGTGTCCCGTTTTTTCGTATACTTCATTCAGTACTTTTTTCCCTTCTGTAACACGAGCTTCAAAAGGTGTTCGTTCACTATCAAACAAAATCTCGTCGTCTTTAACCAAATCCACTCCGCCAAGCGCTTGCTCACGCAGCTGAGTTGTTAAGTACGTCATACCTCTTCCAATCACGCCTTTAAAAATACTCATCACAAGCGGACGGTCATAAACGCCTAATTTCTCTCGGATACCTTCTATTCCAAAGCGCGGTCCTGGGAATTCAGCTAATAATTCATCAGGAAAATCCAAGTCTAATAATTTCACTTTTCCATCAAGTGATAGTTTTCCGAAAACCGTAACTAAAATAGCCGGTAAATCTTTTGAAAAGTTGGCAGTTGGATAAGCAATTTTGACAATAGCCTGCTTAATTTCTCCGCCTAAATATCCGTTTACACGTTCGCAATCTTGAAGCTCAGTTACTGACACGACGCGCCCTTTATGCTTTTGAAGCTGCTGTTGATCTAAAAGCGGCAGATCTGTCCATGAGCCGACGGTTAGTCCTAAAGCGATTCCTTCCGCTTTTTTATGAAAATTCCCTTTATTATCATGTAGTAAGTAGCTTGCAACGATTTCGCTCATTATGCTAAAAACTCCCTTGCTGTTTAATATCGTTAATAAAAAAGCCTCTTCTGTGATTAAGAAGAGGCTTTCGTTGCTCTTCTTATCTCTCAGCTGCTGCTGCAAGAATTAGCACCGTGCTTAACATGCGTTAAGTCGGTTGCCGGGCTTCATCGGGCTAGTCCCTCCACCTACTCTTAATAAGAAAGTTGCTATTTATTTAAATTGAATTCGTAGATTATATACTAAATAAAAAATACCGCTAGGATTTATAGGTTATTAATCTCGTTAACTTCTTACATATTAAGCCAACTCAAAAAGAGTTGTCAATGCGTTTTTAAAATAAATTTAATTTTTTTATTCGAGATACAGCTTCTCTCATGCGCTCTTCATCCGTCAGCAGTCCTACGCGCACATAGCCTTCACCATATGTTCCAAAGCCTACACCAGGCGCAACTACAACGTGCGCTTTTTCAAGAAGTAAATCTGAAAACTGTTCGGAAGTATATCCTTTAGGAACTTTTAGCCATGCAAAAAAGGAGCCTGCTGGAGATGTAACATCCCAACCAATTTCTCGAAGCCCTTGAATAAAGGTATTGCGTCTAGATTCATAGCGCTTAACTAAATCATTCACACATTGTTGAGATTCCAACAGAGCTGCGGCTGCTGCCTCTTGAACCGCCCCAAAGAGACTGACATACATATGATCTTGAAGAAGATTAATAGCTTCTACTACACTTTCATTTCCTACAGCAAATCCAACTCGCCATCCCGCCATGTTATACGTTTTAGAAAGAGTATAAATTTCAATTCCCGTCTCTTTTGCACCGGAAGTCTGTAAAAAGCTGATTGGCTTTTTACCATCAAATCCAATTGCTCCGTAGGCAAAGTCGTGTACCACACAAATATCGTGCTTGGCAGCAAATGCCACGGTGTCTTCAAAAAATTCTGCCGTTGCCACTGCACCAGTAGGATTATTCGGATAGTTTAAAAACATGAGTTTTGCCTGTTCTTTAGCACTTTCACTTATCTCTTCGTATACGGGTAGAAAATGATTTTCAGCCGTGAGCGGCATCACTTCCATCTTTGCCTTTGCAAGCTCTACTCCAGACCAGTAATCAGGATATCCAGGATCCGGAACCAGCACCGTATCTCCAGGGTTTAACAAGCACTGCGGGATTTCAACAAGTCCACCCTTTCCGCCAAATAAAATGGCTACTTCTTTTTCAGGATCCACATCGACGCCATATTCTCGCTTATAAAAAGTCGCCACAGCCTCTTTTAAAAACTGGTGCCCCCGAAATGGAGAATATTTATGATGCATAGGATTAGCACTTGCTTTTTGCAGTGTTTCTACAATATGTGAAGGAGTAGGCTGATCAGGATTTCCCTGCCCTAAGTTAATAACGTCGTGCCCTTGGGCCATTACTTTTCCTACCTTGCCTACAAGTGATGCAAAAAATTGTTTTGGTAAACTTTTTAATAGTTCCGATTGCTCAAATTGTTTCATCATCGCACACCTTCTCAAAAAATTCTTGAAATTCTAGTCACAAATAATATATTGTAATACTCAACTTGTAAAGTCATTTTTTTCAACTACTAAAAAAAGGACGGATGATAAAGTGAGTGTAAAAATTACGTGTTTGCAGCTTGATATTGCGTTTGGAAACCCAACTAAAAACCGAAAATATATCGAACAAAAAATGACGGAAGCCCTGAAAGAAAACCCTGATATCCTTGTGCTTCCGGAGCTATGGGATACAGCTTATGATTTGACGCGGCTAGACGAAATTGCAGATGATGAAGGGCAGCAAGCCAAGCAATTAATCTCTCAGTTTGCTAAAACAAACGAAGTAAATATTGTGGCAGGTTCGATTGCAAAAAAAACAGAGCAAGGCGTCACGAATACGATGTATATTTTTGACCGAAAAGGTCGTGAAGTATCAGAATACAGTAAACTGCACTTATTTAAATTAATGGATGAACACCTCTATCTCGAAGCAGGAACAGCAAAAAATCTTTTTACACTTGAACAGTCACTGTGCGCAGGAGTTATTTGTTACGATATTCGTTTTCCAGAGTGGATTCGGGTTCATACTAGCAGCGGAGCAGAAGTCTTGTTTGTTGTCGCTCAGTGGCCGGCTCCAAGACTTGCCCACTGGAAAGCCCTGCTCATTAGCCGTGCAATCGAAAATCAATGCTATGTAATCGCGTGTAATCGTGTAGGCCAAGATCCTAATAACACATTTGCCGGACATTCCTTAGTTATCGATCCGTGGGGAGAAATAATCGCTGAAGCTGGCGATAGCGAAGAACTTTTAAGTGCTGACGTTAACCTGGAACTTGTAAAAGAAATTCGTAAACAAATTCCTGTCTTTACAGATCGCCGCACAGAATTTTATTAATTATGTATTGACAGCCGTTTTTTTGCATGATACGATTTTCACCAGATATTATAAAATATTCAAACAAATCAAAATTGAATAAGTAATCGTACTCTTATCAAGAGTTGGCTGAGGGATTTGGCCCTGTGAAGCCCAGCAACCGACCGTCATTCCATCCTAAGATGGATCACACCCGTAAAACATCTTTTACAAAGGCACGGTGCTAATTCCAACAGAAAGTAATTCTTTCTGGCAGATAAGAGGTTTGAACACTACAATCAAGCCTCTTTCCAACGAAAGAGGCTTTTATATTTTCTAAAATTATAAAAGCCTCCATATATTCTTAAACCTATTAACTTAGTAAACAAATCAGTTTAATAAACTATGGAGGGATTCCGATGTCAACAACAAAAACAGAGAAGTATCAGCCTTTAACAGAAATTTCAGCAATCAAACTTGTGAAAAAGCTAGGTCTTTTTGATGCCACAGAAGCGCTGACTGCCCGTGAAATTGGTGACGGCAACTTAAATCTCGTCTTTCACATCATAAATGATCAAACGAATAAATCCATTATCGTCAAACAAGCACTTCCCTATGCAAAAGTTGTAGGCGAAAGCTGGCCTCTATCATTGAACCGTGCCACAATTGAAAGCAATGCGCTCAAGCAATTTGGTGCATTTACGCCAGAACTTGTGCCCGCTGTTTATTACCACGATGAAACGCTTGCTGTTACGGTCATGGAAGATCTGTCTCATTTAACGATTTCTCGCGCCGGACTTATTCAAGGTGAAAGTTATCCACTGCTCTCACAGCATATCGGTTCTTTTTTAGGACATATTGCGTTCAAAACGTCTGATTTCGCCTTAAAGCCTCAGGATAAAAAAGAAGAAGTTGTTAAGTACAGCAACCCGGACTTATGCAATATTACGGAAGATTTAGTGTTTACAGATCCTTTTTTTGATATTGATACAAATGAATTTGAAAAAGCGCTGCGTCCTGATGTAGAAGAATTGTGGAATGATGGTGATGTAAAGCTACAAGCAGCAAAATTAAAATATAAATTTTTAACAAATGCGCAAACGCTAATCCACGGTGATTTACATACAGGCAGCATCTTTGCTAGCAGTCAAGAAACGAAAGTGATTGATCCAGAGTTTGCTTTTTACGGTCCGTTTGGATTCGATTTAGGGCAATTTGTTGCGAATTTATTTTTAAATGCTCTTTCTCGAGAAACAAATCGTGAACCGTTATTTGCACACATTACGAACACATGGAACGTATTCAAAGATACCTTTACTGCGCTTTGGCATTCTGAAAACACTGAACCTTTCGCTAAAGATGAGCGCTTATTACATGAAATTTTAACGCAAACGTGGCAAGATGCTGTTGGATATGCAGGATGTGAAATCATTCGACGTACGATTGGCTTAGCTCACGTGGCGGACTTAGACGAAATTTCTTCAGAGGAAAGAAAAATTAACGCTAAACGTACTGCGTTAAAAATTGGACGTTATTTGCTTCTGCACCAACAAGACGTTTCACCAAATGAATTTGAACATTTACTTCGATAACGAATAATGTACACAATGAAAGGATCGGTATCAGCATGACAAATACACTATCACTTCCGCGCTCAGTGGAATGGAATGAATCATATATTACTTTATTAGATCAGCAGCAGCTTCCTGGCAAAGTTGAATATATTAAGCTGCAAACCATTAAAGACGTATGGGATGCTATCACTACCTTGAAAGTACGCGGAGCCCCTGCAATCGGCATTACGGCGGCTTTTGGTCTTGCTCTTTCTGCGCTTAGCTATGACACAGATTCAGTCAAGGAATTTAACAAAAAGCTAGCTCTTGATCAACAGTATTTAGCTAGTTCACGCCCTACTGCCGTCAATTTATTTTGGGCATTGGAGCGCGTAGCGAAAAGCGCTGAATCCGCTTCGTCCGTTAATGAAGCTAAAACAAAAGTTGTTCATGAAGCTATTCAAATTCAAGTAGAAGATGAAGAAACGTGCTACCGAATTGGAGATCATGCTCTTTCTTTATTTAAAAAGAAAGATAAAATCATGACAATATGTAATGCTGGTTCAATTGCTACAGCTTATTATGGAACAGCATTAGCACCTTTTCACTTGTCTAAGCAGCGCGATATTCCGCTTGAAGTATTTGCCTGTGAAACAAGACCCGTTCTTCAAGGTTCTCGCTTAACAGCATGGGAACTTCAGCAGTCGGGAGTGGACGTGACGCTGATTACGGATAATATGGCTGCTCATACAATTAAAACAAAAGGAATTAATGGGATTATTGTAGGTGCTGACCGCATTGCAGCAAATGGCGATACGGCTAACAAAATTGGAACATATGGACTTGCTCTTTTAGCGAAAGCATTCGGTATTCCATTTTACGTAGCAGCGCCGCAGTCCACATTTGATTTATCTATTCAAGACGGCAGCAGCATCCCTATTGAAGAACGTTCACCTAAAGAAGTAACGCACATTGGAGATACACAAATTGCTCCAGACGGAATCTCTGTGTACAATCCAGCTTTTGATGTGACGCCAAGCGAACTGATTACGGCCATTATTACAGAGCATGGAATTATCCATTCTCCGTCTTTTGAATCCATTCAAAAAGTTTTGCTGCAATCTGCTCAATAAAAAAAGCCGCTGCTATGCGGCTTTTTTTGTTGAGCACTGGTTTCCAACTGCATTTGTAACACAATTGTAACAGTACTCTCTTCTTTTTCTACATATATTATAGGGGATTCTTTTTGAATAAGGGGGAGTAAATATGAGTTCAGAGCAAAAAACGGATAAAAACAAAGCGCTGAATCGTAAGCAGCAATATCAGCTATTCGATTTATCCAAAGATGAAGAACTAAATTCCCTCCCTTCTCCTCAACAAATTGACGGTGTTTTTGTGCAAGGAGAAGGCTGGAAATTAGACGGTGAATAGTTATTTCAACTCCAGAGCGCCTTTTGCTACATTTCTTTCAAGCATTAATAGTTTCTCTTTTATATGAGTTTGGGAGCCTGCATAACCTGTTAATGCTCCATTTTTTCCAATCACACGGTGACAAGGTAAAATAATAGGCAGTGGATTTCGACGATTCGCTTGTCCCACAGCCCTTACGGCTTTAGAGCGATTAACAGACTCCGCTACCTCACTGTAAGACCACGTTTGTCCATAAGGTATACCTTTAAGCGTTAACCACACTTCTTTTTGGAAGTCTGTTCCTTTTACATCCAAAGGCAAATCAAATGTTAGCGTGCGCCCTGTAGCATAATCCTGCAGCTGTCTCTTTGCTTCTTTCACATGGTGATAATCCTCATCATGGACAAGTTTTTTAAGCTGCTCGCTATGATCATCGCTATCAAACCAAATATGTTGAACCCCTTTTTCCGAGGCTACAATATAAATTTTTAAATCAGAAAATAAATTCATTTCTCCGTAGTACATATTTTTTATCCTTTCTAATTAAGCTGGAAGAATAACATGAAAAGCTGTGCCTTCTCCTATTTTGCTTTCCACTTCAATTCGCCCTTTATGTTCTTCGATAATTTTATATGAGACCATCAAACCGAGTCCCGTTCCTTTTTCTTTTGTCGTATAAAATGGTTCTCCTAAGCGCTTGATGCGCTCTTCGGGCATTCCGTCTCCTTGATCTCGAATGGAGACCGTCACGTAGTGCGGCTCTGTAGAGTAAACTTCAACAATAATTCTTCCTCCGTTTGACGTGACTTCAATTGCATTTTTAATTACATTTATTAGTACTTGCTTAATCTGGTTCGGCTCGCAGTACACCATTGGCAGCTGAGGAGACACACTTAGTTCAAACTGAATATTTTCTAAAAGCGCTTGAGCATTTAATAAATCAATCGTTTCTTTAACAACCGCAGCTAGATTTTTCTTTTCAAACTTTACGGCCTGTGGCTTAGCGAGTACTAGAAACTCTGTAATAATGGTTTCAATTCTTTTTAATTCAGATTTAATAATATCAAAATAAAGAGAGTGATCTTCTTGAATGCTGCTTTCTAACAGCTGAACAAACCCTTTTAAAGCCGTCATCGGGTTGCGGATTTCATGCGCAATCCCAGCTGCTAACTGTCCGACTACTTGAAGCGTATCCGATTTCCGAATCTGCTCTTGCATTTGATTTCGTTCCGTTACGTCTCTTAAAAGCGTCATATATAGACCTGGCAAGATATCTTTTTTCGTAGAAAATTCGATATTTTTAACTTTTTCGTTCCCCGTAACGTACGTAATCTCTCCTTCAGCTTCCCCTTTTTGCTCAATCGTTTCTTTATGCTCAATGACCACATCTAAATTCGCTGAAGAAATAAAATCCTCCATGGAGTGCGCACAAATCTCCTCTTTGCTGAGTTCTAGAATATCACAAAGAGAAGAATTTACATCAATAATATTTCGCTTGCCGTCCCATAAAACTAACCCATCGATCGAACCATTAAAAATCTGTCTGAATTTCTCTTCGTTATTCCGAAGCTCCTGTTCGATTTTTGTACGTTCACTGATGTTTCGAAAAATCGTTAAATGGTCTCCTTCTATAATGCCTTTTTTCCCTGTGAATTCCAACTGTTTGATTTCTCCATTTGGCATGTAAAAAGGAAGCTGATTGCGAATTTCTCCTTTTGTTTGAAACGTTTGGAGCACCTTTAACGCACTAAAGCTTTTTGTATCGATAAACGTATACAAATTGCTTCCAATTAATTTGTTTAACGGCAGCTCAAATGTACGCGAAGAAGCAAGATTAGCGTTCAAGATTTCACCATCGTCTCTCCAAATCAAGATCGCTTCAATCGCATTTTCAAAAATAGCCCTGAAATTTTTTTCGCTTCTCAACAGCTGCTGCTCCATCAGCCGTTTTTCCGTCACGTCTCTCATAATGGACATATAGTATTGACTGTATATATTAGCCGTTGTGGTAAATTCAAAAAAAGTAACGTCTCCATTTTCGAGCCTGATCGGTAGCTCACCGCTTGTCTTTCCTTCTTGATGCAGAGTTCTCCATAATTTTTTCACCTTATAATGATAAGTAGGTTCTACAAGCTCTTCTAATGTTTTGGTTAGAAGCTGTGCTCTTGTATAATTTAATCGTTCGCAAAATGAAGGGTTCGCGTCGATAAGCTGACCCGTTCGATCAAAAATGACAATTCCGTCTACCGCTTCATTAAATACATCCATAAACATATGATGACTAATAAACCGTTCATTTTCCATCATTTTGTGCTGCGTAATATCTCGAAATGTACACACAATAATGCCCGACATGTGACTATGTTTGTGTGAAGTAAATTCAACATGTTTCATCATGCCGCTTCGAAGCGTCATCGCGCCTTCATATTTGAAATAGCTTTCTTCTAACAGTGCAGGATAATACGCTTCAATCATGTCATACGGAAAATACATCAGAAAATCTTTCATTTGATGCGTTAATAGCTCATCCTTTGTTTTTTCAAACAGCCCGCAGGCTGATTCATTTGCATTTATAACTTGAAAATACTCATCAAATACGACAATGGCATCTAATACGTCATTAAAAATAGCTCGTAGCTGCTGTAATTCACCTTGCTGCTTTTGCGCAGCTTCAGATGTTAATTCTCTATGTGGTGACATGCTCATTGCTCCTTTCTTTTGCACTTCCCATTTCCCCACCTTTTATCTATAGACTTAGTATTCTACAAGATTTGCTTTTTACCTTTTTAAAATTAGGCACGTTTATTCAAAATGCGACATTTCTTCACATTATCCCGCTATTTAGAAAGAAAGTATGAATAAAAGAGGCTGGGACATAACTACACCAATCTAATTTAAAAACGAACAAATTGGATAAGCGCCCTAGTATAGATCAATTGTTACACCGCCGTTGATTTCTGTGCAAGGCTTCTCTTTCCGCAGGCGGCGGCTGAGCCTCCTCGTCGCTTGCCCTCCAATCAACTACTAGAAGGAACGAAACAGATAAAACCTACGCTCAACATAACAAAGAAAACGAACCATTAATCAAACACGTTGATTAATGGTTCGTTTTTCACTTGGGCTAAAATACTTTTGTCCCAGCCTCATCGATCATTCACTACAATATAAGTTGCTTGAATAGGCCCATGCACACCAACTACTAAATTCATTTCAATATCAGCTGAATTACTCGGTCCCGTAATAAAGTTAATGCAAGAAGCAATCGTTTCTCCTCGCTCTACTTTTTCATGAATCATTTCAGCGGCTTGTGTCATGCGAGGGACAATTGAGCTTTGAGGTATGATTGCAATATAAGTGGCGGGCAGCAAGCTTACCGCTCGTCCCTTTGCAGCACTGCTGAACAAAACAACTGTTCCAGATTCCGCTAGCGTCAAATCACTGAACGTGATGCCGACGTTTGCTTGTTCAGCTAGTTTAACATTCTCATCGCCTTTTACTGAATTCCATACGTGAAGGTTACGGTTTGTTTCCCATTTCTCCATCAGCGGATTCAATCCATATTCAGAAAACCTGGGATCATTCCACGTGCAGACAAGACCATTTCCATAGTTCGCTACGGCTTCCTCAAGGGCATCTGGTAAGTGTTGTGATGAGGTTTCTACATAGCGAGTATGAATACGTTCGCAATGGTTTTCAAGCTCTTTCTTTAATTGATCCGGCGAATAGTTGCGGTAGACCTCATGCTGAGGAGCATGCCTCCATTGTGGCTTTACTACACCGCCTGTTCGCCTGCTTCGCTTAAGATTAGCAGCAACATTGTCTAAAAAACTGTCTCTATTTTGAATGCTTCCGTTCATCATCATCACTCCTTTTATCAAACCAATCTCGTAAGCGCTCTTTTGTAGGCGCTGGAAACTCTCTGCTTTCCGTCCACGCTTTTAATGGACCAGGCCCTTTGGAAATACTACTTCCTGACATAAAAGGAGTAAGAGCTGCCGGTGCTACTTTAGCGCCCACTGTATATAGAGAAGAAGAAGCTGCTCCCAAGCCAAATGCTTTCATCGCCAGCTTTTCCGAAATAGGTGCTTTTCCTTCTTTTTCAACAATTCGCTGACGATGCTTGTGCAATAGCTCATGCAGCGGAATTTTGACCGGACAGGCATCTGTGCAGGCTGCGCATAGCGTTGAGGCATATGGAAGCTCTTTGTAGTCTTCATAGCCTCCAAGTAAAGGAGATAATACAGCTCCAATCGGCCCTGAATAAATAGATCCATATGAATGTCCTCCAATATGGCGATACACGGGACATACATTCACACATGCCGCACAGCGAATACACTGTAAAACAGATTGAAACTCAGTTCCTAAAATCGCAGATCGTCCGTTATCTACAATCACTAGGTGAAATTCTTCCGGTCCGTCTACTTCCCCTGGAAGTCTAGGTCCCGTAAGTGCCGTTACGTAGCTTGTAAGCCGCTGACCTACTGCACTTCTAGTTAACAGACTTACCAACACTTCAAACTCTTCAAATGTTGGCACAATTCGTTCCATTCCCATAACCGTAATTTGCGTTTTAGGAAGGGCGGTCGTTAGCCTTGCATTTCCTTCATTGGTAACAAGTGAAATAGATCCAGATTCTGCAATCGCAAAATTACATCCTGTGATGCCAATATCTGCTGATAAAAATTCTTTTCTCAGCATTTCCCGGGCATGAAGAGCTAGTTCTTCAGGTTTTTCTGTCTTTTTATAAGAAAGCTTTTCCTGAAATACATCTCTAATTTGTTCTTTATTTTTATGAAGCGCAGGAGCTACGATATGAGAAGGCGGATCGTGATCATCTACTTGCAGGATATATTCTCCTAAGTCCGTTTCAATAACTTCACAGCCTAGTTCTTCTAAAGCAGCGTTCATATGAATTTCTTCTGTAACCATTGACTTGGATTTAACCACTTTCTTTGCCTGTTTTTTCCTCGCTACATTTTTTATGTACTCATTCGCTTCTTCAGCTGTTTGAGCGAAAAAAACGTGGCCTCCGCGTTTAGCTACATTATCAGTGAGCTGCTCTAAATAGTAATCTAAATTTTCAAGCGTATGCTGACGAATTTCTTCGCCAAGCGCTCTCCATTCTTCCCAGTTTCCTAGCTCTTCTGCCGCATCTAATCTGCGGCTTCTTAAGCGCTCTTGAGCACTTGAAACTGCAAAGCGCATAAACGCATTATTGACTCCATCATCGACGCGTTTTTTAAACTGATCATTTCCTATTTTCATAGACATTCGGTATTCTCCTTTCTTTACATTCTGCTATTTAATACTTCAGCGATATGCATCACTTTTACAGGCTGTCCTTTTCGTTCAATTCTTCCTCCAATATTCATAAGACAGCCGCAGTCAGCTCCAATTAAGTACTCTGCGTTTGTCTTAGCTATACAGCCTACTTTTTCATCGACCATTTGTTCAGAGATTTGCCCCATTTTAACCGAAAACGTCCCACCGAATCCGCAGCAGTTATGACTGTTTTCAAGGTTCTCCATTTCAAGACCCTTTACATTGTTTAATAGTGTAAAAGGTTCTTTTTTTACGTTCAGCAAACGCGTCATATGACAGGAAGAATGATAAGTGGCTTTCCCATTTAAGCTGGCTCCTACATCTTCCACTTTTAAAACGTTTACAATAAAATCTGTTAGCTCATACGTTTTATCAGCAAGCTTCACGGCAGGTTCATGCCATGCAGCATCACCTTCAAAAAGATGAGGATACTCTTTGAACATTGTCACACACGATCCAGACGGAGATACAACGTACTCTGCATGCTCAAACGCTTTTATCATGTTTTTCATCGCTTCTTTTGATTCTTTTACGTAACCGCTATTATACGCAGGCTGCCCGCAGCAAACTTGACTCTTTGGAAAATCCACTTCACAGCCTAATCGTTCTAACAATTCTACCGTCGCTTTTCCTACATTTGTTTGAAACATATCAATCAAACATGTGGCAAATAAAGATACTTTCATCATTTGCTCCCTCCAAGCTGATCATTTTACTTCTTTTTAGTTAACAGGTCATCAGATGACTTAATGCTATTATACTCCTATGTTTTTCTAATTTCACTAGTTTTTCAAAAATACCTTTCTTTGTTTGCTATCTTTTTTTCATAAAAACTAGGAAATTGAGGCATAACTAAATCATTTCAGTCTAAAGACGAACAAATTGGATAAATGATTTAATGTGAATTACTTGTTACACCGGGGTTGATTTCCGTGCAAGACTTCGCTTTCCTCGTCGCTTCCGCTCCTGCGGGGTCTCATCCCTTCCGCTTTTTCCGCAGGAGTCTTCGTCTTGCCCTCCAATCAACCGCTAGAAGAAACGAAACACGTGAAACCTACGTTTGCCATAACATTAAAAAAATCCGAACGGTGAAGATTCTCTATCAAGAATCTTCACCGTTCGGATCTTCCTTCAACTAAACTACTTTTGTCTTAGCTTCTTACTTATTTATTTCCAAAAATCATCAAATACTGTGATTGGCAATTGGCGTTTATGCTGCGTTTTTAAGAAGTGACCTTCAATGACGTTACTTGCATGTTCACCTACATCTTTGCCTTCTAAATAATCGTCGATTTGCTCATACGTTACGCCAAGCGCTTCTTCATCCGGAAGCTGTGGACGATCTTCTTCCAAATCAGCCGTTGGTTTTTTCATATATAGATGCTCGGGACAGCCTAATTCTTTTAGCATTTGTTTTCCTTGTCGCTTGTTCAGACGGAAGATAGGGACTAAGTCAGCTCCTCCGTCACCGAATTTTGTATAAAATCCTGTAACAGCTTCAGCAGAGTGATCCGTTCCGAGTACGACTCCACTGTACATGCCCGCTACCGTATATTGCGCAATCATTCGTTCACGTGCTTTTACATTTCCTTTGTTGAAGTCGGAAACTTTATCATCTGCCGCTTCTTCAACAGCAGAAAGCATAGCATCTACTGCTGGTTTTACGTTAATAGAAATAGATTTTGTTGGTTGAATAAAAGCAAGTGCATCTTGACAGTCTGCTTCATCTGCCTGCACACCGTATGGAAGACGAACAGCAATAAACTGATAGCGCTCTTCTCCGGCCTCTTCATTCAACTCATTAACCGCTAGCTGCGCCAGCTTTCCAGTTAACGTAGAATCTTGGCCGCCGGAAATACCTAGTACAAACGAACGTAAAAAAGGATATTTGTTCATGTAGGATTTCAGAAAATCAACGCTGCGGCGAATTTCTTCCACGGGATTAATTTCTTTTTGTACGTTCATTTCTTCAATAATTTGCTTTTGTAGCTCTTTCATAAAAAAACTCTCCTCTCATTACTAGCTGATGGAATCTACACAAGCACTGTATCAGATAGTAACTTGCTTCTAGTCTCTTCGATATTTTGCATTTTGTTATCCCAGCAGCTCGTACTCAAGTCTACCGGATACTCTGTAGGACGAAATACATCTTCGTTCGACTTTGTAATAACTTTATAGTCATCCCATAGATGCTTTAAGTTTTGTAAGCAGTAGGCTCTCATTTCTTCAATGGTAGGCTGCTCATACACAAGCTTTCCCTGTGCAAAGATTGGCTGGTGAATTTTACGTGCGTTAAAGTTCGTTACAAACTTGCTGACGTGCGTATGAATCGGATGAAACATTTTTAAATGCTGCTCTTCGTTCGGCACTTCGTCCTGCATCGTAATATAATCGCCTTCCCATTTGTGGTTCACTTGATTTACAATTCGATATACTTCTTTTAGGCCGGGAGTTGAAATTTTCTCTGGATTTTCTGACAGCTTAATCGTATCCACCATGTTTCCATAATCATCTTCAATAGAAACCAGCTTGTACACAGCTCCTAGCGCAGGCTGATCAAAAGAGGTCATGAGCTTTGTTCCAACTCCCCATCCATCAATTTTGGCACCTTGCGCTTTCAAATCTAGAATGCTGTACTCATCAAGGTCATTCGAAGCAAAAATTTTCACATCATGATAGCCAGCTTCATCAAGCATTTTTCTTGCCTCTTGAGAAAGATATGGAAGTCTTCCGCTATCTAATCGAATACCGATAAAATTAATGCGATCTCCCATTTCTTTTGCTACTTTAATAGCATTGGGAATACCTGATTTTAACGTATTATATGTATCTACTAAAAAGATACAGTTACGGTGTGATTCCGCATACTTTTTAAACGCGCTGTATTCATCACGATAGACTTGAACAAGCGCGTGAGCATGAGTACCAGACACGGGAATTCCAAATACTTTCCCCGCTCTTACATTACTGGTTGCATCAAAGCCTCCAATATAAGCAGCTCTTGCCCCGTAAAATGCAGCATCCATCTCGTGTGCTCTTCTTGAACCAAATTCCATAAGCTGATTCGTACCCGTATGCTCATATAAATTATCTTCTCCCGCGGCTAGGCGAATACGCGATGCTTTTGTCGCAATCAGCGGGTGGAAATTTAAAATATTTAAAAGCGGCGTTTCAATAAGCTGCGCTTCCGCTAAAGGAGCGTCAATCTGCAGAATTGGTTCGTTAGCAAAAATCATTTCGCCTTCTACAACCGAACGAACATTACCGCTAAAGCGAACTTGCTTTAAATAGTCGATAAACTCCGCTTCATAATGCAATTCTTCATATAAATAATCTAAGTCCGTTTCGCTAAACCTAAAATTAGCAATAAAATCAATTACTCTTTCTAGCCCGGCAAACACAGCATAACCGCTTTCAAACGGCATCCGACGAAAGTAAGCTTCGAATACAGAACGGCGTTTATGAATATGGTCTTTAAAATACGTATGTGCCATATTCAGTTCATATAAATCTGTATGCAAAGCTAAACTATCATCTCTATATTGCTTTTTCATACTTTGTAACCCTCCATTTGACAATCCTAGTTTCTATTATGTAAATCTTTTCACAATAGAGCAAGCATAAATTATCAGAAGGTGCTTGAATTTTAGTTTTTCTGTTATTTGGTGCACACTTTTCTACCTGAAATGGCATTATTTCTCTTCGGGTATGTATTTCATTAACACATGTTCAACATTATCAAGATGACTCATCATAAAATGCTGAGCGTCTTCTGCATGCTGAGAAAGAATAGCTTCATAAATTTGCTGATGCTCTTTATAAATCCGTTCAGCCGTTTTCTCTTCTGCATAAAGCCAGATGCGTCTTGTCTCTTTCATCGTTTCAATCATCATTTCTGATACGTTATTCATAAGCTTCACTAAAAGAGGGTTTTGCGAGGCTTTAGCAATGGCTAAATGAAAAGCAAAATCTGCTTTCTCTCCCAGCTCTTCATTGCCAAACGCTCCTTTCATTTGTTCCAGACTATCGGACAGCTGCTTGAGGTCCGCATCTGTTCTCTTTTGAGCTGCAGCACGAACAGCCCCAATTTCTAATACCTTTCTCACTTCAAGCAAATGTTCAATATCATTTTTATTCATTAATACAGCGCTAGTTACAGGCAAAGACAGCATATCGGAGTTAAACTCTCGTACAAATGTGCCTTCCCCCTGCTTCATCTCGAGCAGCCCCATCGCCCGCAAAGCACTAAGAGCTTCACGAATAGCTGAGCGCCCTACCTGAAAGTTTTCCGCCAGCTGCTGCACTGAATCCAAACGGTCACCAGGCTTTAAACTGCCTTCTTTTATATTCTCAAGAAGCGTTTCGGCTACTTCTTCGTATATTTTTTTTGGCTTAATTCGCTTATATTCCACGTTTTCCACCTCATTTTTTTCGTTCACCAAGGTTTACATTAACCGAGACTTTTTCTTCTTTTACGTTTCTGTTACATTTTACCGAAATCCTTTCCCCTCCACAACAAAAGTGGCAAGGTATTTATACTTTATTTCTCAAATGTGCTAAAATAGTAAATTGATTTCATATTACGAGTTAAAAGGAGCTTTTTGAATGAACATTGTTGTCAGTACATTGAATGCGAAGTATATCCATACTTCTTTAGCCCTTCGATGTTTAAAAGCCTATGCCGAGCCTGACTATAAAGTGGATATGGCCGAATATACGATTAAAGATCCTGCTATGAACATTGTCACGGATTTATATAAACGCAACCCTGATATTATTGGTTTCAGCTGTTACATTTGGAACATTGAAGAAACAATTAAAGTCGCACAAATGCTTAAAAAAATTAACCCCGAGCTCATCATTATATTCGGTGGACCAGAAGTAACCTATGATGTGACTCACTGGCTAGAGCGCATTCCTGAAGCTGACTTTATCGCTATTGGTGAAGGAGAAGAAACATTCAAGCAGCTTTTAGATGAACTTCACGGAGACCGTCAGTTTGAAAATGTAAGCGGCGTGGCTTTCCGAAAAGACGGCAAACCAGTTGTTAACCCGCAGCGCAATAAAATTGACCTGCGCGAAATGCCTTCTCCTTTCCGTTTTGAAGAAGACCGCCAAGAACTTTCAAAACGCGTTGTGTATATTGAAACAAGCCGCGGCTGTCCGTTTAGCTGTCAGTTCTGTCTCTCTTCTATTGAAGTAGGCGTTCGTTATTTCGACAGAGAAAAAGTAAAAGAGGATATTCGCTATTTGATGGATAACGGAGCGCGCACCATTAAGTTCGTAGACCGCACGTTCAACATCAGCCGCAGCTATGCCATGGAAATGTTCCAATTTTTAATTGATGAACACCGTGAAGGTACGGTATTTCAGTTTGAAATTACGGCCGATATTATGCGCCCTGAAGTCATTCAGTTCTTAAACGACAATGCGCCAAAAGGATTATTCCGCTTTGAAATTGGCGTGCAGTCTACAAATGATGCCGTTAATGAATTAGTTAAACGCAAACAAAATTTCAAAAAATTAACCCGTACCGTAACGATGGTAAAAGAAGGCGGAAAGATCGACCAGCATTTAGATTTGATTGCGGGACTTCCAGATGAAGATTATAACTCATTTAAAAATACGTTTAATGATGTATTTGCACTTCGTCCTGAAGAGCTTCAGCTGGGCTTTTTAAAAATGCTTCGCGGCACCGGCTTACGCTTAAGTGCATCTCGCTATAATTATCAATACATGGATCAATCGCCTTATGAAATTTTAAGCAATAACGTCTTGCCATTTTCAGATGTCGTACGTATCAAACATGTAGAAGATATTTTAGAAAAGTTTTGGAATGACCATCGAATGGATGAAACAATAGAGTTTTTAGTAGAGCACTGCTACGATACACCTTTTGATTTCTTCCAAAACTTCGGGACGTATTGGGATGAAATGGGCTGGGTTCGAATCGGCCATCAGCTTGAAGATTTATTCAGACGCCTTAGACAGTATATTGAAACAGAGAATTTTTCAAATGAAGAAATGATTGAAGGGTTTATGAAAATTGATTATTTACAAAACCAAAAGCATAAGCCTCGTAAACCTTGGTGGGACGATAAAGTAGAAAAACAAGTCCGCTCTCATTACTATCAGCAAATGCTTGCTAATCCTTCTATTATGGGACAGGCTTTTGAAGCTGAACAGCTTGCTGAAAAAGAATTATACAAACACACCGTTTTAGAAATTCTTCCATTTGACTATATGTATTATAAACAAACAGGAAAAATAAATGAACAACCATCTGTTCTTCTTGCTTATTATGATCAAAAAGCAAATGATACAAAACTTTATTCAGCACCTGTAGAGGCATTTGGCCTTCCAGTTGTAAGCTAAAACCTCGGATACCCGAGGTTTTTTTCTTTAACATTCTTTTTTCTTTTTTTGCTCTTTATCAGACTTTGTCTTTCCTAAGGATTCATATATTTTAGCTGCGTTGGGATCGCCCATTTCCGCTCCGAACTCTTCTTGCAGTAACTGTTTTTGCTTTGCTTCAGTGCTTGCGATATGCTTATTATTTTGTTTATGTTTGCTCATCGTTATTTACCTTGCTTTCCTTTTTTCGAATTGCGATTCGCGCCTTTAGCCGGCTCCTCGCCGCCAGCATATTCAGCAGCAAATTCTGCATCTGAAAGGCTCTCTTTTGGTGTATTATTGTTAGTCAGTGCTGATTTGTACCCTACTTTACGCTTTGCCATCATATATCCCTCCTATGCTTGGAAGTCCATTGAACTTCCTTTTCTTAGAATGCACTTTCTGATGCGTAATATAAGCAGAAAAAGCTGTAAAAAAGCGGTTGAAACATAACGAAATCATTTTACTCGAAATACGAACAAATGAGATAAATGGATTGACCCTCTTGTGACCCAGCTACATGAAACCTGCGTTCACCATCATAATAAAAAAATCCGAACGAGTTTGATTCTTAATCAAGAAACAAACTCGTTCGGATCTTCCTTCAACTAAAATATTTGTGTCCCAGCCTCTTTTATCCAATAATAATACGTTCTTTCGGATAGTGATAATCCGGTCCAGACGTTGGACGGCGAAGCATTAAAATAAATGAAAACATGCCGATTCGGCCAATGAACATTAAAATCATAATAACGCATTTACCGATATCAGAAAGCCCTCCTGTAATTCCCATTGATAAACCTGTTGTCCCAAAAGCTGAACACACTTCAAAAATAAGCTCAATGAGAGAAAAATGTTCTGTAATACTTAAAATAAGAAGCGAAATCGAGCAAATGATTACGGCTAACATCGATACAGCTACTGATTTAATAATGTCATCTTCATGAATTTCGCGGCGAAAGATTTTAATCGTCTTATTTCCTCTTACGTAATAAAACAGGAAAAGAATATTTAATGCAAACGTCGTCGTACGAATTCCTCCCCCTACTGAGCTCGGTGAAGCACCGATAAACATCATCGCACTCATCATAATTAACGTAGGAAGCGAAAACTCATTAATATTCATGGTCGCCACTCCTCCGCTCCTTGTGGCAGCAGATTGGAAAAACGCATAAAAAAACGATTCATCCCAAGACTTATCTGCTAGAAATCCTGAATGCTCTAGCACAAGAATCAAGATTGTTCCCCCTGCTAACAGCAGAAAAAACATGATGGTCGTTAGCTTCGTAAATAGCGAAAATTGAAATTTACGCTTATCTTTAAATGTTAAAAAATAGTGCTTAATTTCAATTAATACAGGGAATCCAATCGCTCCAAGCGTAATTAAAATAACGGTTACCACTTGTACAAAATAATCATGGGCATACGGAATAAATGAAGATCCTGTAATATCGAAGCCAGCATTTGTTGTAGCGCTGACAGAAGCAAAGAACCCATGCAGAAAAGCATCTGTCCAGCTTGAGTAATAACGGAGAAAATGTAATCCTAAAATAATGGCGCCAACTAGTTCAATGGCAAAAATAATAAATAAAATATTTCTCATCAAGTCAACTAATCCTGATAAACGGGATTGGTTATGGTCTGTCATAATGAGCTGACGTTCCTTTAAACCGATTTTTTTACCCAAAATCATCCAAATAAATGTACTGAGTGTCATTACACCAATACCACCGATTTGAAAAATAAAAGCGAGCAAAAAATAGCCCGTCGTACTAAATGTATCCGGAGTAGAGACAGGTGTCAGCCCTGTTACACTTACCGCACTGACGGCAATAAATAAGCGATCAATAAATGCTAACTTCACTCCCGGCTTTAAAGCTTCTGGGATACTAAGTAATAGAAATCCAAGCGTAACAGCCACTATGTAAAATGTAACAATAATTTGAGCTGAAGACATCTGCCTTACTCGTCGTTTCCATGGTTGCGGCATAATCTGACATTCCTTTTTTGTTATAATACTAATAGTTTTCTTCTTTCTTCCCAAAGCATACTCATTGTTACACGGATTGCAATATCCATGTAAAAAATCCCATGTTCAAGAAGGTGACTACATTAGTATAAAAGAAGTCACCTCACTTGTCATTAGATATCATAAATCCCAGCAGCCCGCATAAAGGATCGTCACTCAATATTATCGGTTTACACAAAAAAACGAGGTTGCGACATAATTAAATGAATCAATCTAAAGACGAACAAATGGGATACATGAGCTGAACCGCTTGTGACACCGTTGTTGATTTCCGTGGAAGACTTCGCTTTCCGCGGGCGGCCCGTGAGCCTCCTCGTCGCTGACGCTCCTGCCGGGTCTCACCTGTTCCGCTTTTCTCGCAGGAGTCTTCGTCTTGCCCTCCAATCAACAGCTAGAAGCAACGACATACTTGAAACCTACGTTCACCATAACAAAAAACGAACCACTGATATCAGTGGTTCGTTTTTCACTTCGGCTAAAATACTTTTGTACCAGCCGCGTCTTTATTTTATTTAGAGCGTTTTTCTAGCCAATCGCCGATTGAAGGATATGTTTCCTTCACTGCTTTTGGACCAAATACAACAGATACGTGACCTGTTTGCAACAATTTATACTCTTTATCTTCACTTGAAACAGCGTCCATTAAAGCTGCCACCTGATGCGGCATCGCAATATGATCACGGCTAGCAGCAATGTTTAAAATATTAGCTTTAATATTTTTCAAATCTACTTTGCGTCCGCGAACTTCAAGTTCACCATTGATTAATTTATTTTGTTGATAGAAGTCACGAATCCACTGACGATAAGCTTCACCAGCAAATGGGATTCCGTCAGCAACCCACTTTTGCATTAGCTTCCAGCTTTCAACAAACCGCTGATTTTCGGAACGGTCCACCAACGTTACATATGGGCCGTAGAAATTCGTGATTGGCTTTAACATCTTGTTTCCAAAGTCAATCATCTCTGGAGGGATGTTTCCGAATGTATCTACTGCTTTATCTAAATTAAAGTAGCGATCGTCTAGGAATGCTCCGTATAAACCTGTATCGGAAAAATCAAATGGACTTGTCATAAAAATTAAGTTTTTAATCGGCAAGTCTTCATTTAATGCAGCAAAAATAGATGTCATAGTTCCGCCCATGCAGTAACCAAGAACAGACAAATCAGGAGATTTAGAAGTGCGCAGCACCTTTTTCGCCGCTTTTGGAATATAATCTACAATATAATCATCTAGCTTCATATTGCTGTCTTCAAGCCCAGGAGTTCCCCAATCAAGCAAATACACGTCAAAACCGCGGTTTAATAAGTATTCAACAAGGCTGTTTCCAGGTGTTAAATCCAAAATATACGGTTTATTGATCAATGCATATACGAGTAAGATTGGTGTTTTATGCAGGTTATCTTTTACTGGCGTATAGCGATATAATTTCGCTTTGTTCTTTTTCCAAATAACCTCTTTTGGTGTTAATCCAACTTCCGGTTCCGCTTCTGTTGTCATAATTTCATATGCACGCTTAAAACGTCTTGCAGAACTTTTATATTCACTTGGCATTGATTTGATTAATTTTTCCCACTCTTGCACGTAAGGAATTGCCACGAATATACACACCCTTTCATTCCATTAGTAGTTAGTTAACAAGCACAGCCCCGACAAAAGTCAGGGCCAGCATTTATTACATGTATAAGCCGCCGTTAATGTTTAACTGTTGTCCTGTAATGTACGCGCCGTCTTTTGCTAAATAAACAACTCCACGTGCAATTTCTTCAGCATGGCCTAAGCGACGAGTTGGAATTTTCGCAACAATTTTTGCACGAACATCCTCAGGAATTGCCATCACCATTTCCGTTTCAATAAATCCTGGGCAAATTGCATTAACTGTTACGCCTGTCTTAGCTAGTTCAAGAGCTAATGATTTAGTGAATCCTAGCATACCTGCTTTAGCAGCTGAGTAGTTTGTTTGACCAAATCCGCCCGCTTGACCAATAATTGATGAAATATTGATAACACGACCACCTTCAGATTCTAAAAGGTGCGTTAGCGCAGCTGATGTTGTGTTGTATACGCTATGTAAGTTTACATCAATTACTTTTTTCCAATCTTCTTCACCTAACTTCTTGAATGAACGGTCGCGCGTAATTCCAGCATTGTTTACTAGAATGTCTAATTGACCAAACGCAGCTTTTGTTTCTTCGATTAGGTGTTTTGCTTGATCTACATAAGACACGTCAGCTTGAACCGCAATAGCTTCTCCGCCGTTGTCTTTAATTTCTTTTACGATTGCTTCTGCAGATTCTTTACTGCTGTTATAGTTTACTGCTACTTTTACTCCATTAGAAGCAAGCTCACGTGTAATTGCTGCCCCGATACCTTTAGATCCGCCTGTTACGATTGCTACTTTACCTTGTAATGTTGTCATGAAAAATTTCCCCCTTGCTTCTTCAGCGATGATTTTTACTGTAAATACAGCAGTTAATGTTGTTATAAAATCCCCTATACCTTACTTGCGAGCCGGCTGCTCAGTTTTTTGAGCATTTGATGGTTTTGCTTCAGATTTAGCTTCTGCCTTTGGCTTTTCAGCTAATTTTTCTTGTTTTTCTAACAGCTGAGCCTGAAGCTGCTCACCTTGAGTTTTAATTTGTTTTTGAATAGTTTCTTTTAACTCGTCTTGTGTTTTTTGCTGCCCTTCAAGAAGAGATAAAACTTTATCGAGTTTTTTGTCTAACGATTTGACATCAGATTTCAGCTTAGTGACATCTTTTTTCAAAGCAGATGCACTTTCTTGCTGTGCTTCTAATTCATCAAAACGATCGTCAAATTGCTCTTCTAATAATTCTACTTTTTCTTCCACATTGATGACTAATGACGCAACGTTTGCTACATCTTCTTTTGTTGGTACATTTACTTGGTGCAGATAGCGCCCCGTTACTTCATTTACTGCTTGTTGATATTGAAGGTTCATATTTAGCACATTTCCCATGAGCTGGGAAAATTCTTCACGATTCATATTGTCCCCAATAACTTTACCCCAGTAAGATTCGGTTTTGTCATATACGTCTTTCCATGCTTGAAACGGATCAAATACTTTTTGCTGTTCCAAAACTCCATCTCCTTTCTTGTGTACGTTAAAAGTGATGGCTTTCAATATGGACACTTAATGTGACAAGCGACATATTAGAAGCTCTAAGTAAACGCAACCAATTTTGCGTTTATTTATTGGATAATGTAAATCTTTTCACAATTCACTTACCAACAAATTATAAATGTTATAAAAATTACCTACATGTACTATTATAAATTCGTTTTCCAAAATAAACAATTCTAAATCTTTGTTTATTTTTGAATTTTTTTGACGCTTTTTGTCGAAATCCAAAAAATCGTTCTTTTTTCCTGTATTTGAAAGACCTGTTTTAAAGTGTTGACAATTTTTTCATCTAGGTGTAAATTACACATATAGAAAACAAATTCTCTTTTTTCGAAGGGGTGATTACCTTGGGATCAAGTGAAAAAGATAACACCTCTAATTCAAACAACTTAGAAAAATCGATTAGCGGTGCACCAAAAAACTTGATGGTTCCTTTTCTTCTTTTAAGTTTAAGAGGTTGGAATCTACATGGTTACAAGCTCATTCAGCAACTAATGAGCTTTGGATTCACATCAGTTGATCAGGGAAATGTCTACCGCACGCTGAGACAGCTTGAAAAAGACAACTTGATTACATCGCAATGGGATACGTCAGCTGAAGGACCTGCACGCCGGATTTATTCATTAACAGATGCCGGCGAACAATATTTAAGCATGTGGGCTAATTCACTTGAACAGTATCAAAACATGTTAGATTCATTTTTTCACATGTATACCGACATGTTGTTCCCTTTTAGCTCTTCTTCTTCTAAAAAGTCAAAAGAATCAAAAGAGGAAGAAAACGATTAAAGGGATTCACGCAGTACATCTGCGTTTCCTAATATAATGTTAAATTTCACGGTCAACCAGCGAGCGCGGAATGTTAGGTTTATCACACAACTACGAATTTCTTCTTTAACGTTTTGTTCATTACGATAACTGTTCGCCAGACCAAATTATTCAAGGAGGAATTTGATTATGTCAACAGTAAAGTATGATACAGTAATTGATGCAATGTGGGAACAATGGACAAAGGGGTTACAAAACATTGCAGAAGGAAACAAACAAATTGAGCAATGGACGTTAAAAGCACTTGAGCAACAGCAAGAATTTGTAACAAAAGCAGTTGAACAACTTCAAGCAACAGACAAACAATGGAAAGCTGAATTAGAAGATCTTCAACAAAAAACAGTTGAAAACTTACGTAAAACAGCTGGAAACGCTGTTGCCGATTCTTATGAAGAATGGACAAACCGCACGCATGAAGCATTAAATAAATTACAAGAGCTTTCTCTTAACCAAAGCAAATCAAGCTATTCTTTAGTAAAGCAAGCTCAAGAACAATATCATCAAGTAGTAACACAATTAGTAGAAGAGCAAAAGAAAACGCGCCAAGAATTCCAACACGTATCTGATGCATACGTAGAACAAGTAAAATCTCTTCAAAAGTCATTTGCTCAGTCTCTTGAGCAATATGCAGTTGTAAAATAATATATAAAAAAGCCCAGCTTCTTTGAAAGCTGGGCTTTTTTATACTTTCTTGCAAACCATTACCAGTATGCAAAATAGGAAACAACAAATAATACAGGTACAGCAGTAAACTGCTGTACCACTAAAAAAGGAGATGACTAATCATGGCTAGAACAAATAAACTATTAACACCAGGTGTAGAACAATTTTTAGATCAATATAAGTATGAAATCGCTCAAGAATTTGGGGTAACTCTAGGTTCTGACACTGCTGCACGCAGCAACGGTTCAGTAGGCGGAGAAATCACAAAACGCTTGGTGCAACAAGCTCAAGCTCACTTAAGCGGCAGCACACAAAAATAAAACATAATTTCATAACATGGCTAAAAAAGGCACCTGCGTGTGCCTTTTTCTTACATAATATAGTCTTTTAAATACACGTAGTCCCCCGCTAATATAATAACCATCGCGATAATATATTTACGGTTTCTTTCAATTGTTTTCCGGCTCACTTTCACATGTTTTTCAATCAAGCGAATAGGAAGCTGCCGCTTTAAAAACAGCTTATCTTTTAATTCTTTTTCCTTGACGATAAAGGATGCAACTTCCACTGCATTTCCCCTTGCATCCTTATGTTTAGGAGACGTGTTAATAATGTCTTCAAGAGTTAATTTAAACAATTCTAGCGTCTGACAAAAATAAGTCATTTCCTCTTGAATATATGAAGTTTCACTTTGCCTTTTATAGTTAGAAAGCGATATATCCCTTTCTACCTTACCTTGAATAAAACCTTCATTTTCAATTCGGTTATAGAGCAGCGTTTGATTTCTCTTTTCTTTTCGAATATAGTCAATTACTCTTCTTTTAATAATAAGTTCCGCAAATGCAAGAAGGGATCTGCCTTTTTGGATTGTGTAATTTTCAATGGCTTCATTAAATGCAATCAGACCAATGCTAAATTCATCGTCAGCTTCACTTATATAACGTTTACATACAGCTGAAACAACTTTAGCAATAAACGGTTTATATTGTTGAATCATTTCGTTATGTAATTGTTTATCCCCTTGCTGAATCGTCAGTACAAGCGTTTCAAGCGATGGAGGCGTTTGAACTTTTGTGAGCACTGGCTTCACCTCTTTTACTATACTCAATTACTTTATACCCTGTTAATATCCATTCTTTTGATGACGAACAGGGTTTAGAAGCGCTCTGCTCCTCTTAATTTCCCTTTATTATAACCCATAATAGCTCAATTTTACCAATTAACATACATTTGAAATATATGTTTATAAACTGAAATAAACTTCATTGAACTGAATTACTCACGGCTGCTTCTGTTCTCTACAGAATATGAACGAAAAAGCAAAACATTCGGATATAAAGTAATTAAACAGTAGTTAGTTCTTTTACCCTTTATCTAAACAATCTAAACTAGGTATTTTGTCTCAATAATAAAAAACGCGCCTTCAATTAGCATTGAAGGCGCGTTTTTTATTATTGATTTTCAATTTTTTTTAACGATTCTTTTTCTTTCTCTGAGCCTTCAAGATCAGTTTGTTCTTTATTTTTAGATAGAAACCAGCCTGAAGCTGCTATGGCAAGTAACACAATCCAAAACGTAATTTTCCACACTTTTGATTCAGGGAAATGTTCATTAATAATACCTAACTCCGGATGAGCAAGGGTATAAACCGCTAACTTAACCCCTACCCACCCTACAATAGCAAAAGCCGCCGTTTCTAGGCCTGGGCGCGTATTTAATAGCTTGACGAACCAAGTTGCAGCAAAACGCATAATAATTAATCCCATAATTCCTCCGGCGAAAATCACCAAGAATTGTCCCCCATCGAGTCCGCCAATTTGAGGAAGATCTGTTGTTGGCAATGTAACGGCGAGAGCCACAGCGGCCAAAATTGAATCAACGGCAAAAGCAATGTCTGCTATTTCTACTTTTAAAACCGTCATCCAGAAACTTGAGCCCTTTTTCTCGTCTGCTTCTTTCACTTTTTCATGATCGTCTTTTTTCACATATCGCTTCACAATATGATTAATGGAAATGAACAACAAGTAAATGGCTCCTATAGCTTGAAGCTGCCATACGTCGACTAAAAATGAAATCAAGAACAATGAACCAAATCTAAAAATAAAGGCACCGGCTAGTCCGTAAAATAATGCCTTCTTGCGTTTTTCTTCCGGTAAATGTTTGACCATAATGGCCATCACAAGAGCATTATCCGCCGCCAAAATTCCTTCTAATGCAACCAGAACTAGCAATACCCATCCATACTCTAACAAAAGCGATGCATCCATAAAAATCCCCTCTCGTTTCTTTATATAAGTTTATTTATCCTCATTACCGGAATAAAACACAAAAAGACCTTTGCCAAATATGGCAAAGGTCTTGCTAAGCATAATCATTATGCCAACAAAGCCGATGGAATACTCCATGTAATGACGACTTTGTTTCAGGTTTCCCTGACGCTACTCCCCTTTACTCCGTAAGAAGTAAATGTATTAAGTTGTTTTTATTTTATAAAAGGTTCACTAATAAGTCAATTAAAAGCCCTCTAAACTTTTGTTAAGCTTTTGTTAAGCGTTTTAATACATTCAAAAACGTTGAAATATGAATAGGCTTTGTTACGTATTCACTAAAGCCGACTAAAAAAGCTTGATCAATATCGCTTTGCATCGCGCTTGCACTCAGGGCGACTCGCGGAATATGCTTCAATTCTTTTTCTAGCTGCAGCTGTGTGCATACCTCAAAACCATTCATATCAGGCAGATCAATATCAATTAAGATCATATCTGGTGAAATGGACCTGATTAGCCCGATGCCGTTTTCTCCTGTTTTGGCAACTAAAAGCTTAACGTTTTTATATGGAGAAAGAATCGATTGCATAAGCTCAATATTTGTATCGTTATCCTCAATATATACAATTGATGTCGGCATGGAAAAACCTAAAAACGGCTCGGCTTCTCCTTCACTGGATAATCGTTTAGGAACAGGTGGATGTGCTAAGGGAAAACGCACCCAAAATGTACTGCCTTTTCCTTCTTCACTTCGCACTCCGCACGTACCATTCATTAATACAACAAGCTGCTTTACAAGCGCCAATCCAATCCCTGTTCCGTCTTTTTCTAGTCTATTTACACGGTAGAAAGGCTCAAAAATCCGATTCAATTCTGAAGCTGGAATTCCAAAGCCCCTATCTTCAATCAATATGGTTACGTGATGCTGAGTGATCTCGGTATAGATAGTGATATCGCGATAAGCGGGCGAATATTTAATGGCGTTTGTAAGCAGATTTAATAAGATCTGCTGAAACCGAAGTTCATCTACTTCAACAAAGACTTCTTGGTATGCATGAAAGCGAGTATAAAGTATACTATGCTTATCTTTTGCTAATGGTTTCATAATTTTAAGCGCGTCTTCAATCGCCTCTTTTACCGACACCGGTTCAAGGTTAATCGCTAAGTGACCTGATTCAATTTTCGATAAATCAAGCGTTTCATTTATCAAATAAAGAAGATGATTACCTGCTTTTAAAATTTTTCGTATACGATTCAATTGTTTTTCTGTTAAATCTTTTTCCCCTTGCTCTTCCAATATCTGTGCATAACCTAAAATACTGTTTAAAGGCGTACGAAGCTCATGGCTTACTTTTGATAAAAATTCAGACTTGGCTTGATTTGCTTTTTCAGCTTCTTCTTTTGCTATAATCATTTGCTGATTAGAATGAAGCAAATCTTGTTCTTGTTCCTGCTGTTTTGTAATATCATAAAACGTGACAACTACGCCTTTATAATATTTGCTTTCTTGAAGAGGTTCAGCATTCACCGAAAGCCAAGTCAACTTTTTCTCATTTAAATAAATGCCCATAACTGTATTTCGCACAGGCTCTTTTGTACGAAGACATCGAACAGATGGAATGTCTTCCAGTGCAAAAGGTGTGCCGTCAGGATGAATGATTTCCCAGTCTAAACCAAAGGGATTAACTAATAATATCTCATCATAGGGCACTTGTAAGATTTTGGCAGCGTACGCATTAGCAGCAATTAAGTTTCCTTCAAGATCATGAAACACAACCCCTTCTGACATCGTAGAAAGAACGGAGCGATACATGCTTTCACTTTTAGCCAGCTTTTCTCTTGCTTCGTGAAGATCGGTAACATCTACTATAGAACCAATAACTTCTTTTACTTCTCCTTTGTAAATATGAGGTATTAACTTCGTATAGTAAGCAAAATCGTTCAAAAGTACTTCATACGATACCTTCTCTCCCGCCCATGCTTTCTCATAGTACCCCTTATTTTCTTTTGCGTAGGATTCAGGTAAAAATTCTTCAAGTGTTTTACCGACAACATCTATTTCCTCATATCCCATTTCACGAATCATTTTGCCTTCGCACATGGTATGAATATACCCTTCATCGTTTTTCACAAATTTAAAAATAGCGCCATCTTGCTGTGAAAGCGTGCGTTTTAAATCTTCTTGTAAATCCAGAAGCTGCTGTTGCGCCTTTTTTCGGTCTGTCACATCTTTGGCAATGACGTAACTGCCTTTAATTTGACCATGAACAATAATAGGCATTTGCGTTACTTCAACATATACAGGCTGATTATCTTTGCGAATGAGCGTTGCCTCATAATAAACAGAGTCTCCGTTCAGGGATTTCCACATATATTCTTCAGCTTTTTCAGCTTCTCTAAACATATAGGGAAACGGAATTTTCTCCATTTGATGCAACGTGTATCCTGTTAGTTCTATTCCTTTTGGATTAATCGTTTGAATATTGCCGTACAAATCAACCGCACACACAATATTGGGATTGTAGTTAAAAAGAGATTGATAATACTCTTCTTTTAGTTGACTATCCCTCACTTCTTCCTGGCGCTTAAAAGCAGCAACGAGCAGAAAGACAATGAGTAGCGTAATCGTGATACTTGCAATCATATTGGAAAATGGCGCTTGATAAGGCAGCCACTGGCCCCATCTTCTGACAACTGAGTGTTCAATATGCAGCTTCATTCCATACATACTGATGAAATGCATAGCTGAAATTCCAATGCCCAGCAAAATAGAGCTAACAAGTTTGAGAAACGGATTAGCTTTCACGCTTTTCGAACGAAAAAACAAGTGCATCGCATAAAATGCAACGACCAGGGCGATGATGATGGAAAGCAAAACAGATAGCACGGCATAATGGATGTGTGCTTCTGTTTCGATTGCTGCCATGGCGATATAATGTGTACCCAGAATACTGCTTCCCAAAATGAGCCCTGACCATACCGACGTGCCCCATTTCCAAAATGTCCAAAACGCACCTAGTGATCCGCTAATCGCTATTATTAAAGCAATGACAGAAAGTACAGCATTAAAATGAAAGCTAACAGGCACATAATAAGCAAGCATCGCAATATAGTGCATCGCCCCCACTCCAATTCCCATTGAAGCCGCTGACAGTGTAAGCCATAAATAATTGTTCCGCTGTTTTTTCATCATTTTACTCATAATATCAAGTGCTGTATAAGAGGCAAGAATTCCTACAATGACAGCAAGAAATACGGTAAATTCATTATAGTGACCAGTAATTGAAATCATTTTCTTTCCTTTCACTTCAACGTTACTTCTTCTATCTAACTCTCCTCATAAGAACTATATTACGATCATTTATTCCGAAAGCAGACACATGAAATAGACGAAACTTACATAAGCTTCGTCCTTTCATCAGCATAGCTATTTTAGAAGCAGCAGCATCTCTTAATTCATCATTAACTGATGCAGCTGTTTTTGAACGTCTTGTATTTTTAATTTTGAGATATGAGCATATTCATCAATTTCTAAGAAATAAACAAGATATGTTTCGTTTTTTGGTGTGATGTGCGAAACTTTCTGTAAATTCACGATATAAGAACGGTGTGTTTGACTAAATACAGAAGGGTTCAAATACGTATAGATATCACTAATATTTTCATATGTCTCATAGACACGTGATTGAGTATAGATCAAGCATTTTTTTCCGGATTTTTCGATAAAAATAATTTGATCAATTGGAATGTAGTAAATAGATCCATTAAATTTTACAGGCAGTCTTTTTAATTGCTCACCTGGCTTTTTTGACTGATTTCTATCAATTCCAATGGAGTTTTTTGCCCGCTCTAACGCCATATAAAGCCTTGTTTTTTCAATCGGTTTTACAATGTAATCCAATGCTGACAACTCAAATGCCTTCACCGCAAATTCATCATAACCAGTGATAAAAATGAAGTTTAAATTCGGCTTAATGCGCAGGCACTTTTTTATTGCATCTACACCGTTAATCGTAGGCATATTAATGTCGACGAGCAAAAGGTCTGGACTCTTAGCCATCACTTCCTGTACAAGCTGCTCTCCGTCTTTACAGATGCTAATCACTTCAAATTCCGGAAGCTGTTCTATAAAATAATCTAAAATTTCAACCGAATCTTCGTTATCATCGGCAATAATTAAGTTAATTTTGTTCATCCTGACTCCCCCTAGGATACAATGTTAAAGTATAGTACGAACTATTGCCCATTCTGGTTTATGCATGTCTACACATAGTTATAGTGTTTTTATGTTGAGATGAATGATCTACACGGACGCTAATCGTTAATGGAACGCACAACGATTGTTCATGGGGAATATTGCAATAATTGTAGGTTTTCTAGAAGAAGACATAAAAACCGTTTATCTATTATCATTTATTTTCCTAACAATGATTTAATACCCTTTTTATAATCTGTAAATCAGCATGCCAAAATCTTTATTTAACATTTTCGATAAAGGCGGCACGCTCTTTCACTCATACTTTTATTAATTTTTTACTTTTTTTCAAGGTAATTACTTGCATAATGTCCTTAATAACCTTGACTTTGTGATTTCATCCAGAAGAATTTATGTATTTTTTATTCATTTTATTATAAAAATTTTAGCATACAAAGTTATGAACTTACATATGTATTCCGAACTAGTTCCCTTTAAAACTATGATTATTATACCATTTCATAGTATAAATCACATATAGTTAAACGTGAAGACTTTCCATTTCTTTAAGTGTTCCAAGCTATTTATTTGTAAAATAAATAGCTTCATTCCTCTATAACGGCTACATAACCTAATTAACCAGCTATTATTTGTAAAAAAACAGGCCTAAAGTTATAACCCGGCCTGTTTTGCATTCATTTCTTATTTTTCATTTTTTACAATTTGCTGTGCTTGTTTCGATACAAAGAAGCGATTCTTTTTATCCTGTACCACTACGCTGTCCATTTGAATTTCTCTTCCATTTACAATAGCAATATTTTTATTTACTGGGAAACGCACCGTTCGCTTATTGTTTGTAACAACCAGCACAGGGTTGTTTTTGTCTTTTGAGTCAACCGCTACCTTTGAGCCTTTAAAAGCTTTATTCGCTTCAATAAATAATTCATTTGTTAACTCATTTAAGTTAATATTCATTGATTTAGCCATATGTTTGGCAATATCCGTATTATCAAAGTGCCCCGTTGGTCGATTTACGCCGTATGAATACAGAAATACATCCTCACCCGTATGACCGCCTGTTGTGAATCCAAGGTTTGCTCGGTTGGCTAATAACTTCGATAGTGTAGCACTGATTTCTTTTTTATCTCTTGTTTTAGTCAGCTGCGCTTTTTCCTCTGAAGTTAGATTTGATAAACCATACAAAGCAGCTACTTCTTCTCTATTTGATAAATCTTCTTTTAATTTAGACATAGCACCTTCTAACGTCATTTTTGCTTTTTTTAATGGATCAATATAAGCAGAAACAGGTGTGGTATCGTATCCTTTTGTTGTATTTGCATTACCAATTGAAAGACCGCTGTTTCCGTGATCGGCAATCGCAATAACCATCGTATTTCCATCTTTTTTAGCGAACTCTACTGCTTTGCCCACTGCTTCATCAAACGCTAGTACATCGCTAATCATTCCTATTGGATCATTTGCATGAGCTGCCCAATCGGTTTTGCTTCCTTCAACAAATAAGAAAAAACCGTCTTTATCTTTGGATAGTGTTGTTATTGCTTTATTTGTCATCTGGGACAACTTTGGCTGTTCTGCTTTTGTCTGCGGTCGGTCCATATCATAGGCTAAGTCTCGGTCGGCGAAGCTCCCCCAGATTTTTTTGGCGCGTGACTGCTCTAATTCCTTTTTATTTTCTACAAAGTCATATCCTCTTTTATTCAATACATTGACTAAGTTTTCACCGTCTTTCCGGCTTTTTTCTTCTTTTCCTGGAAGAAGAGATTGCTTACCTCCTCCAAGCACTACATCAATGTTTTGATACACTTGCTGCTCCGCTAGCGTTTGAAAATCATCACGGCTATAGTTGTGGGCTGAAAAACCAGCTGGTGTGGCGTGCTGGATTTCAGAAGTAGCCACAATTCCTGTCGCGCGCCCTGAAAGCTTTGCTCCTTCTAGAACGTTTGCTACGGGACGAAATTGATTTTCTTTTTCTACGGATTTAACCCCAGGTGTATTCACTACTGAAGGAAGCACACCTACATAACCTGAATTTGATTTATTTCCTGTTGCTAAAGCAGTAGCTGCCGGAGCGGAATCTGTAATAGCAGATTCTGCCGAATACGCACGTACTCCCCCGGCCATCAGCTGATCCATATGTAACGGTTTTCCCTTGTACCATCTTGCGAGTGTAGTAGCATTTGAACTCGTCCCGTCCATTACCATCATAATGACATTTTGAGGTTTCTTAGCTGACTTATGCTCCACTTTTGCTTCCGTTTGAATAAGTGAGTTTCCTACACCAAACGAGGCCAATGCTACTGCTCCTGCCAGTGTAATACCTGCTAATTTTTTCTTCATATAAATGTACCCGCTCCTTTATTTAATTGTCTTCGACATGTCTAAAGTTACCATTCAAACGTAAACCCACTGTTTATCTGCTGTAAAAGAGTGTAAAGTTTGTCTTTATATTCTTCCTTTCTTCTTAAGAAAAAATAGTCGAATAAAAAGGAAGTACATGAACAAACTACCAGTAATAGAAAGTCAAGCGAGGGGCACGGTTATGTTTAAACATTTATTTAAAAGAAAAAATGCAGACGATCAGCCCAAAAAATCATTGGATGAACTGATTAACCAATTCAAAAAATCAAGTGATTTTACAACATTAGCCATTGGCTCGCAGCACCGAAAATACATCATTACTTATTTTAAACAGCTCGTAAACATGCAAAGTGTTGAAGATAAAATACTTGAGCCTTTTCAAAAACTAGACTTCACGTTAAGCAGTATATATGAAGTTGAAAATGTTCTGCCGATTGAAGATATTTCAGTCACAAAAGATACAAAAGAAATTTTAGAAAAGATGCTGCGCGGCTATGTGATGTTTCAACTGCATAAAGACGATAAGCTAGTAGCTCTTATTAAAGTTCAAAGCTTTGATACGGGGTTTCGAAAAGAAAACGAAACAGAAAATGAGTTCAGCGTCGTTGGTCCTAAAATTGGTTTTGTAGAGGATTTAGATGTCAATCTCTATTTAATGAGAAAAACAGTCATTTCCGAAAACCTTATTTTTAAAGAACTCACCGTAGGAAATAAATCGAAAACGCGCGTGGTGCTTGTTTACTTAGAAGGCGTAACGAACCCTCAGCACGTAGACACCATGACCCAGCGCCTTGAAGATATAGATTTCGATGTCATTTTTGATAGTACAATGCTTGATCAATTAATTTCCGATAATTCTTCTACGGCGTTTCCGCTTTTTTTAACAACAGAGCGGATTGATCGAGTCTTGTTTAGTCTGTTAAACGGGCAAGTTGCCTTCTTTTCGAGTGGTTCACCCTACGCAGTTACGGGACCTTCAACATTGCTTGACTTCTTTATTTCACCTGAAGACTACTATTTACCGTGGATTCTAGGGTCATTTTTCCGGGTTATTCGTATTTTGGGCGTCTTTTTCTCTATTTTTGCTACGCCTCTTTATGTAGCCATTGTTACGTATCATTATGAGATGCTTCCAAAAGATTTGCTGGGTCCTATTATTTTTTCAAGGACAAACGTTCCTTTTCCACCGGTCATCGAAGTACTTTTTTTAGAAATCACCATTGAACTGCTTCGAGAAGCTGGAGCCAGGCTTCCAACAAAAGTAGGTCAAACGCTGGGAATCGTAGGCGGGATTGTTATTGGGCAAGCAACAGTCGAAGCGGCGTTAACAAGCAATATTTTGCTTATTATTGTTTCACTGACAGCTTTAGCTTCTTTTACAACGCCTATTTTTAAAATGTCTAATACCATCCGGTTATTACGTTTTCCGTTTATTTTGTTTGCTACTGCGTTTGGTTTAGTCGGCATCACCTTTGGCTTTTGCTTCTTGCTGGTTCACTTGCTTCGTTTAAAATCTTTGGGCATGCCTTATCTTGTTCCGCTTTTTCCGTTTCGTCCAACAGAGTATAGGGATACCTTTCTGCGATTGCCCTATAGTCATACAGCAAAGCGTCCAAGTTACTTGCGTCCTTTAGAACGCTTTCGCTATAACCCTAATAAAGCGAATAAGACTAGACGAAAAAGTAATTTAGATAATGAGTAAAGCGGGGAAACGTTATGAAGAGAATACTTATTTTATGCACTTGCCTTACTTTCTTAACGAGCTGTGCAGACCGTGAAACGATTGACGAAATTCAAGTAGTTAACTCCATAGGATATGATTATATTCCTCAAAGCAATAAAGTCAGAGGAACCATTTTATACCCTATCTATAAATACGGCCCAACGGAAGAGCCAAGTATCATTGCGGCTACTGCTAATTCATCGTTTGATATTCCACTTCGCTTAAACAATAAATCATCTCTTCCGGTCGCTTTTGGGCAGTTAAGGAGCATCGTCATGGGAAAAGAATTTGCAACACATGGCGTGGAAGAATTAGTAAACACAATTGCTAGAAATCCAGACCTTGGACGTAATATTAAATTAAGCATTGTAGATGGCAACGCACATGAATTATTGAGTTCCGTTACCAAAAAGAAAATTAAGGACTATCAGTTTATTTCTAATTTAATTGAACAAAATATCCGCACAGAAAATTTACCTAACACCAATTTACAAATTTTTTTATTTAGTTTTTTTAGTGACGACCGCGACCCGTACCTTCCTGTTTTAGCTCAGGAAAAGGATGCCATTAAGTTAAAGGGCCTGGCGCTATTTAAAGAACAAAAAGTCGTTACAACTATCGGAATGAAAGAAACGTTTTTATTTAAGCTGCTAACAAGCGGAACAAAGCACGGCCGCTACTCAGTAAAAATTAAAGAGAGTGACCGTAAGGGCGAGATCATTCTTCAAAACTTGCGCACCAAAACAAAGTATGAAATTAAAGGAAATCATCAACATCCAAGTATTGTTGCACACTTAACTGTCGACGGCCTTGTAAAAGAGTTTCCCGGATGGATAGATTTAACAGACCCGGCTAGTATTAAAATGGTTGAAAAAATGCTTCAAAAAGATATTGAAAAAGATGGGGATGCCTTTATTAAGAAGCTTCAGCAGCACAAAATCGATCCCATTTGTTTTACAGATTATGTTCGAAGTAAAACACGCGGGTTTAACAGTGAAAAATTCAAATCGCAATATCCGGATATGAATATTGAAGTAAAATCTCGCGTTCATCTTATTCAAACCGGTATTAGCAACTAGGAGGAAGAAAAGATGCACAATACAATTAAAGAAGAAAATCAAGTTTCCCCTTCTTTTCTTTTTTTCTTAGTTCACTCTACTCAGATTGGCGTTGGAATACTAGGATTTCAGCGTTATATTATTAAAGGTGCCGGATATGAAGCATGGATATCTATCATCCTTGCAGCGATCAGCACCTGTATTTTATTGGCAATGATTTTTAATATTTTAACCCGTGAAAACAGCGATATTATTGATATTCACCGGCTATATTTTGGAAAATACCTTGGAGGGGCTTTAACCCTTGCCGCTTCCATTTATTATTTTATCTTTGCATTAACGATTTACCGAACATATGTAGAGATTTTGCAAATATGGATGTTTCCACAGTTAGAAACATGGGTGGTATCACTTGTATACCTGCCTATTATTTACTACACAGTTTCCGGTGGATTTCGTGTGATTACTGGAATTGCCTTTTTTGGAATCATGCTTCCCTTGCCGCTCGTATTTGCCTTACTCTATCCGTTAAAGTATGGGCACCTTAATAATTTATTTCCTTTATTTGACCACACAATATGGGAATTTTTAATTTCAACTAAAATGATGACCTTTGAGAATTTGGGATTTGAATCCGTGCTTTTTTTCTATCCATTTATAAAAAATGGCGCTACTAGTCAGAAGTGGGGGCAATATGGCGTTTTGTTCAGTACTTTTTTATATTTGTGCACAGCATTAGTGTCATTTGCTTACTTTAGTCAAGGACAGTTAGGCCATACCATCTGGCCAACTTTAACAATGGCTAAAATTATTGAAATCCCATTTTTACAGCGTTTTGAATATATTTTAATTTCTCTGTGGCTTTTAGTCGTTCTTCCTACTATTGCTGTCAGCGTATGGTGTACAATTCGTGGATTTAGTAAAACATTTAATAAGCCGCCTACGATTTTTCTCATATTAGTTCTTATTGCTCTTCTTGGCTTTTCTATTTTCTTTGATGATAGAGAAACCATCGATCAGCTTAATACACGATTATCCATGACCGGCTTTTACTTTATTTATGGCTACATTCCTTTCCTTTTTCTCTATAGCCTTATTCGAGCCAAAATAAAACAAAAGAAAGCACAAAAAGAAGAGCGTGAGCCAACTTTAAGTTGAATCACGCTCTTTCTTTCATATTATTTTATTTGTTAAATAAAACAGCGTATTCCCCGTATCCTTCTTTTTCTAAATCTTCCTTCGGAACAAAGCGAAGAGCCGCTGAGTTGATGCAGTAGCGCAAGCCGCCTGCATCTTGTGGACCATCATCAAATAAATGGCCTAAATGAGAGTTAGCCGTTTTGCTTCGTACTTCTGTACGAACCATATTATGACTAACGTCCATGTTTTCTTTTACTTCATCTTTATTAATCGCTTTTGTGAAAGACGGCCATCCGCATCCGGCATCATATTTATCAGTTGAACTAAACAACGGCTCTCCTGATACGATATCTACATAAATACCATCTTCTGTATGGTCCCAAAATTCATTGCGAAACGGAGGTTCCGTTGCGTCATTTTGAGTAACTTCATATTGAATAGGCGTTAATGTCGTTTTCAGCTGCTCGTCGCGTCCAAAGTCTTTCCAGTTTTCTTTAATAAAACGATCACGTCCAGACCCGCGTCGATACATAGCATAGCGGAATTTATTTTTCTTATAGTAACCTTGATGGTATTCTTCCGCTTCATAAAACGGTTTTGCCGGTAGAATTTGTGTAGCAATCGGCTCAGAAAAACGGCCGCTTGCTTCTAATTGTTGCTTAGATTCTTCAGCTAGTGTCTTTTGGTGTTCATTGTGATAAAAAATAGCTGTTCGATATGAATCTCCTCGATCCGCAAATTGTCCGCCTGCATCCGTTGGATCAATTTGAGGCCAGTATAGTTCTAAAAGCTTTTCATATGGAAAAACTTCTGGGTCAAATGTAATTTGGACCGCTTCATAATGGCCCGTTGTTTCTGAGCATACTTCTTTGTACGTCGGGTTCTCTTTGTGACCGCCTGTATAGCCAGATACAACTTTTATAATGCCTGGCTGTTCGTCAAATGGCTTCACCATACACCAAAAACAGCCTCCGGCAAAAGTTGCTACTTCATATTGTTCTGTCAAAAAGATGACCTCCTTCATGTGTTCTTTCTATTATTATACGCTGATTTTATGTTCTCACCAACTAACTTGCCTTTTATACTCTTTGCGCTTTAAAACAAAAAAATAATCAGTGAAGCTCATACTCACTGATTATTCTTCCGTATTTAAAGCGCTTTATTTTTGATCGCCTTTAATTTTGTGAAACAGTTTATTTACCGTTTCAATTTCTTTATCTGTAAAGTGCTCAAAACGCTCAAGGAAATAGGCTCGTTTCTTCTCTTGAATAGCATTAAAAATATCCTGTCCTTCCTCGGTCAGTTCAATATCAATAATACGCCGATCGTTTTCAGACCGTTTGCGTGCAATGTAGCCTTTTGATAAAAGCAAGTCGGTTACTGCCGTAATGTGGCTTGCTGACACTTGAAGATACTTTGATAAATCAGTTGATCGCTGCCTGCCGGAATCAACCAGCATACGAAGCACCATAAATTCATTTGTTGATAGCTCTGAATTGTATACTTCATTAATTTCTTGGCGAAGCTGTCTGAACACAAAGCGAAACAGCGTCTCCATTTCTTGAACGAGCTCTTCTCTTTTTTTCACTTGTCACTCTCCTTAACGCTATCACATGATAACGAATATGTATTTACGAAAGTATTTCACTTTCTTAACTTAATTAGTTTTATCAAATTACTAAGCGTTTCGTCAACTATTATTGAGATTTTTTTCCACAAACCTGTACGAATTGATGTATTTTTCATAAAATTCCATAAAAAAGCGATTTACCGTTATGGTAAATCGCTGCTAGTAGCTAAAAATACCGGTTAAAAAGCTTCTCCATCTAGGAACAGGCTTTTTGGCTTTTAAGCTATCTTCACTTTTTAACTGACTTTCAAGTTCAACTACTCGATTTTCTAATTTCGTAATAACTTTATTTAATCGATCGATTTCTGAACGATGCTCTAAAATTTGAAACGTCACTACTTCTCCTGCTTTTTCTTCTGTACGCTTTTCATTTTCAATCAGCCTTAAAAAAAGCTGATCAAGCTGCTTTTGCATGTCTTGCGCACGTTCATCAGATATAACGACTCCCTCTTTTTCTACTACTTTTTCTACCACTTTGACGACGGCTTGACGATTGCGGTTTTTTTGAAACTTTCTAAGTGCTTCAACATTTTCTTCTGTAAACTCACAGTGTCCCGACTCATTTCTCTCTAGCTCGATATCGGCTATTTTAACCCATTTTAATACCGTACTTGGATGTATTCCCAGCGACTTTGCCACATCTACCGTTTTCATCGTCATGTTCCATCCCTCCATTTTTTTCATTTACTAGCCATTTCGAGAGAAATTTTTAAATCCCTTCATACGTGACAAAACTAGTATGAATTCGTCAAAGAAAGTGGACGTTCAACAAATGAAGAAAATGATGTCATTATTGCTTAGAAAAACTCGTACAATCCTTCTGCAAAATAACAAAATTCGTGCTGTGAAATCCCCTTGCCGTATCCATTAAAAAAAGCCGAGCGTTCTTTACCTGTAAAGATTCCGTCTTCAAAGCGCACAGCAAGCGCCATATCATAACGAGCGTCTCCCCAAGTTCCTCCGCTCCAGTCAATAACAGCTGTTATCCGACCGTCGTGCACAAGTACATTATCAATCGTGTAGTCTCCGTGAATAAGCACCTCTTGTTTGCATATCATGTTTTGCTTCTGCAGTTGTTTTAGCAGCTGTTGATTTCCGTCTACCTTATAGTGGATTAAATTGTACTCTGCCTCTTGCAGCATTCGGTGGATCCACAGCTGCTTACTCACTAATTGTTCTGGACACTTCGCATCGTGAATACGAGCAAGAAGACGCCCCATTTCATAGACAATGTACTCGCGCTTTTTTTCATTATCTTCTTTCTCTAAATACTCTCTTACCGTCTTTCCTTCAAAAAATTCTAGCAGCAGCCAGCTTTGTTCTGCTGTTTGAACAAACTTGTAAGCTCTCGGGCTTTGAAAATCTGTCAGTGCTTGTATATTCTTTAATACACAATATTCCTTATATAACCATTTTCTGTACTTTTCCCCTTTTGTCCGCTTTAAAACATACCTTCCTTTAGCGGTATGAAGGATACCAACATCCGACGTACATCCCTGCTTTGGAAACGTCACTTTTTCGATTTGTTTCACATACTTTTTTATAGAGTCAGGAATTTCTTCTACTATAATAGGAATAGGCTGCAACTGTCTCACTCTCCTTTCTTTCTACATTCTCTTTTGATTGCTCTTTCCCTACAAAAAGGATAAGACATAACGAAATCACTTTAATCTAGAAACAAACAAATGTGGTAAATGAGCTGTTATGAAGCGCTTGTTACGCCGCTGTTGATTTCCGTGCAAGACTTCGCTTTCCGCGGGCGGCCGGTGAGCCTCCTCGTCGCTTCCGCTACAGCGGGTTCTCACCTGTTCCGCTTTTCCCGCAGGAGTCTCCGTCTTTCCCTCCAATCAACAGCTAGAAGCAGCTAACTACATACTTGAAACATACGTTCACCATTCCAATAAAAAAATCCGAACGATTACTCGTTCGGACCTTCCTTCAACTAAACTACTTTTGCCCAGTCTCTTAACCTTTACCAAGCACCCAGCGGCTTTTCGTAAACATCGTATAACCAATCGTAAATAAAACAATAATGCAAACCGACAAGCTGCCTATTGTATAAGTAAGACTTTGCATGTCATAGACGCCGTAGAGAAGCTGTTTCATGAGTGCAAATACGTTATAAATAGGAATTAAAAAGACATTGGACTGCAGCTCGTTTACGGATTTTCCCATCAGTAAAAAGCATGGCAGTATCGCTACTGTAACAATTTGCGATGTATAGCTTTGCGCTTCTTTAACGGAACTTGCTAAGAGACTAAAGATACAAAGAATTAGCCCTGCTAATAAGGCAAACAAAGTGATAGCCACTAGTAATGAAGCGCTAAAAGCAATGAGATGATTATTTAGGTTCAAGGCATCATTTAACGTCACGGTAAAGTAGCGTACAAAAAGCACAAATGAAATAGTAGAAAGCACTCCGCTTAAGACCCCAAATGTAGAAATAGTGAACCACTTCCCTATTAGTAAATGTAGTCTTTTAATAGGAGCCATGAGTAGAGCTTCCATCGTTTTTCGCTCTTTTTCTCCTGCAAAAATATCATTAGCGGAAGGTACAATACCTCCTAACACCCCTATAGCAATAATCATAGGAGCATAAATTGCCACCATAATTAATGAACTATTATCTTTATTTGAAAGGCTTTGTTCCTTGACATAGAAGGGCTGAATCGTTTGATCATTAATATTTAATTGTGTTAAACGTTCTTTTATAATGCCGTCCCTCTGTTTATTTAATATAGCTGTAACGTACTCTGTTGTATGTGAAGATTCTACGCTATCTGGACTTGTATAAATCATTACGTCCGGCGATTGCATATGGAGAATTTTATCAGAAAATTTCTTATCAACCTTTAAAGCTACTGATGCTTTGCCTTTTTCTACTGTTTGAAGTGGATCTTCGCTTTCCACAACTTGAAGGTTTCTATCTTCCTTTAACCATTCCACTACACTTGTATCTGAGCCTTTCTCAACAGCTATGGACATACCATCAGGTTGATTACTAGACATCATTCTATCTACAAAAAACAGCATCCCTATATTTAACAGAATCGGAATCAACACGCTAAAGATAATCGTTTTGCGATCTCGCAAACAATCAATTAACTCTTTTTTATAAATATGCCAAATCATATTAAGCCCCCCTCACGATACGCGACATAAAGATGTAGTTTAAATCTGTGCTTTCCTCTTCTTTATAAAGCTGTTCATTTGTTCCTTGATAAATCATTTTCCCTTTATGAATCATGATGATAGACTGACACAGCATCTCCACTTCTTCCATAATGTGACTGGAAAAAATAATCGTTTTCCCTTCTCTTTGCAGACTTTTAATAAGCTCACGAAACATGTTTGCCGATGTAATATCTAATCCTGTAGTCGGCTCATCAAATAGGATAACGTCCGGGTTATGGAGAATAGTGCGTGCAATGGCTACTTTTTGACGCATTCCTTTTGAAAAGCCTCCGACGCGGCGATCCAAGTAGTCTTTCATTCCAAAACGTTTGGCCAGTTCCTCAACCCTTATCTTTGTTTCATGTTTGCTCATGCCATAAAACTTGGCAAAATAAGCTAAGTTTTCACGAGCGGTCAAACGGTCGTATAAGCCTGTTTCACCGCCAAAAAGCACGCCAATTCTTTGTTTTATTTTATCGGGCTGTTTATGAATGTTAATTCCGTGAATGAACATATTACCTTCCGATGGTTCAAGTACAGTCGACAGCATACGTAAAAGAGTTGTTTTCCCCGCTCCATTTTCACCTAATAGCCCTACAATTTCTCCTTGTGCGATGGTTACATGAATATCTTGAACAGCTGCAATTGTTTGCTTTTTCTCTTTAAAATATTTCGTAACACCTTTGATTTCAATCATATCCGCTCTCCCCTTTTACTGTGATTGACTATATCTTAGCTTATTTTTCATACAGCATCTTCCATCTTGTCATAAAGAGGGTTTTTTATGTCGCGAAACGTCCTTTCCATCTTGAAAATCATGGTAAAATAGTGTGGTAATATCCAATAGAATGAAACAAAGAGGGTTTTTATTTATGAAGGTAGGATTAGTGGACGATCATTCATATGATTTAGAGAAATTGAGGATTTCTTTAGAAAGAGAAGATGATATAGACATACTTTTTTCGACTAGCAGCGCAGAGGAAGCTTATAACAAAATTAAAAAAAATGAAATTGATTTATTAATTACAGATATTGAAATGCCAAAGCTATCAGGTTATGAGCTTGCAGACTTTATCAATGCTTACGCACTTGATATTCAAGTCATCTTTGTCACTGGGCACAGCGGCTTTGCCGTTCATGCATTTGAACTCAACGTTTTAGACTACATTATGAAGCCTTATTCTAAAGAGCGTCTGTTAAAAGGCATTCAGCGTTTTCATCAAAAAAAACAATCAACTGACACAAGAGATAAGCTTATTTTAAAACAAAAAACCGAAATGCAGGTGCTGAACAAACAAGATATTATATTTGCAGAACGAACGGGTCGCTCTACCACAATCATAACGACAAATGGAGAGTTTAGTACCTATCAATCATTAAACGAAATTGAAAAAGAATTAACAGGGAGTCATTTTCTAAGGTCTCATCGAGCTTTTATCGTCAACATTTCCTATATTCAAAATTTCTCCCTGTATACTAAGCACTCCTACTCAGTGATGTTTCAAAGCACCGAAAAAACAGCTTTAATCACGAAAACAAATTTAGACATCTTGCAAAAAGAATACTTTTAAAGGAGGGACTATCTAAAATGAAACTATTTTACATACTAGTTTTACTAACTGTTTTCGTGCTCCTCTTTTTTAAAGACCTGCCTGTTAGTTTACATCTCCTACTTAGTTCTTTTATAATTGGTTCATTTTTTATATGGAGAAAGAAATATCAAACGGCTCCTTTAATAAATATAAAAAAAGCAATCGTAATCACGTCTTTTTTCCTGCTTTTATTTAGCCTATCTTCACCTTTTAGTATTGGCCTAACCGTTATCGCAATGATTGGTTACATGACCGACATGTTTTCTTCTTATCAACAATACATATTTGTAACCAACCGGGAAAGCAGTGCTTCGCGTGAAATTCAAAAGAACAATGAGCTTTTTCAAGCGTTAAGGGCTGAAAAACATGATTTTATCAAACATGTCAGTGCCGTATCCTATCTTCTAGAAACAAATCAAAGACAGCAGGCACAAGAGTACATTCAAGATTACGTTGAAGCTTTGAATGATACACATTCATATATTCAAGGTGAACATTCGCACGTCGCTTCTGTTGTACATCAATGCAAGAATCAAGCACATACGTGGGGAATACATATGAATGTTCAATTAGATTCACCGTTATCACAGCTGCCTTTAAAGCACCTTGACCAAATGAATCTCATCATGAATTTACTGCATAATGCTTTAGAAGCCGCTCATTCTTCTGAGAAAAAAGAGATAACTGTTTCGAGTATGATTCGAAGTGGCATTTACATTTTAGAAGTCAGCAATTCTACCGCTCCTTTATCACGAGAGCGTCAAGATCACTTGTTTACTTCTTTTCATGTTACAGAAAAGAAAGAACGCCACGAAGGCCTTGGCACGTGGATCATTTCTGAACTTGTTTCCAACTACCACGGACGCTTGGAATATACGTATCACGATTTAACTCTTTCCATTAAAATAAAATTTCCGATAGTCGTTGCCTCAAAACAAGCAACATAGCCGCTGTAGCCCAAGCGGCTTTTTTTCGTATGAGCCTCTTCGATACGCACACACTATAAAAAGCACCGAAAATAAGAAATATTTCACACTTGTTTTAGCTCTTTTATCGTCACTTTTTTAGTTTTTGATTTTTTATATGCAAATCTATTGCATTTCAAGTAAAAAACGAATATTATATATCATGTTGCTTTTAATGTTCGTTATTTTTGGAGGTTACTTATGTTTAAGTTAAAAGAATATAACACGGATGCTAAAACGGAGATTTTAGCTGGTATTACAACGTTTTTAACCATGATTTATATCGTCATTGTGAACCCAGTTATTTTGTCCAGCGCCGGCGTTCCTTTTGATCAAGTATTTACAGCTACTATTATTTCAGCAGTCGTAGCTACGCTATGGATGGCTCTTGCAGCTAACTATCCAATCGCTATTGCTCCCGGTATGGGAATGAATGCATACTTTGCTGCTTTAGTTGTTGGTTCAAATGGAAGCATCGACTATGCTACTGCTTTTTCAGCTGTATTCGTAGCGGGTATTATCTTTATCATCCTATCGTTAACATCGTTTCGTGAAAAATTAATTGAAGCTATTCCAAACAATTTAAAGCACGCGATTAGTGCTGGTATCGGTTTATTTATTGCTTTTATCGGGCTTCGTTCAGCCGGTATTATTGTTGCAAATAAATCAAATTTAATTGGACTTGGTGATTTGCAGTCTGAAAAAGTAGTTTTAACACTGATTGGACTTGCGATTACAATCATTTTATATACGCTAAATGTAAACGGCGCTTTATTCTTCGGTATGATTATTACGGGATTAATTGCTTTCTTTAGAGGACAGCTTTCATTTGATAAAGGTTTGTTTGCTTCTCCTCACCTTCCAGACGGCTTAATGATTTCAAATCCTTTTGCTGCTTTTGGAGATGTTATTCATCATGATTTGTACACAGTTGTTTTTTCTTTCTTACTTGTTACAATTTTTGATACAACAGGTACAATGGTAGGAGTAGCTCAACAGGCCGGTCTTATGAAAGGTAATAAGATGCCTCGCGTACGTCAAGCATTGCTTGCTGACTCATTTGGTACAACGATTGGAGCTTTATTTGGTACAAGCCCAACAACAGCTTACGTTGAATCTTCATCTGGTGTAGCAGCAGGCGGACGTACAGGTCTAACGGGTGTGACGGTAGCCATTTTATTTATTGTTGCAGCGTTCTTTAGTCCGGTTGTAAGCTCGGTTTCTGGCGTAGCAGCTATTACTTCACCTGCATTAATTATTGTCGGAAGCTTGATGATGGGCGCTGTAGCTAAAATTAATTGGAATGACTTTGATGAAGCGTTCCCTGCCTTTTTAGTTGTTCTAGCGATGCCTCTTACATCAAGTATTGCCACAGGAATTGCGCTTGGTTTCATTTCTTATCCGTTAATGAAGCTGGTAAAAGGAAAAGGCAAACAAGTCCATCCGCTTGTGTATGTCTTTGCTGTTTTATTTCTCTATCAGCTCATCTTTTTACCGCATTAAAAAAGCTTGGAGATTCGTCTCCAAGCTTTTTTTATTGAAAGTGATTGTTATTTTCTTTTGTTTGATAAAGATAATTTTCCACATAGATTTGTTCTGCATCAGAAGCATTCTTTATTCCTTCTTCTGGATCTAACTCGATACTTCTCTTTTTAGCTATATAATCCACTAGCGCCCCAAACCCTAAAAGACCGCCTATGATCCCAGCAAATACAATCCATATTGGCAATCGCTTCACGTCCTTTTTCTTTTAATTGTATCATTCTCAGCACAACAGGTAAATATTAACATAGTTATCCATTTGTAAATAAAACGCTTTTTACCAAATATACGTAAAAAACTTCTTTGTATTTGGTATACTAAACTCACAGCATGTTCTACAGAGAAAGGGGCTTAATTGCATATGAACAAACAGCTTGGAACGTTAATGTTTGTTATTTTTATGGTATTTGTCGGCTTTGGAGTGATCATCCCCATCGTACCTGAAGTTATTCGTGCCACGGGTGCAAGCACGGTCAATTTAGGAATACTAATGGCTAGCTATTCGATCGCATCTTTTATTACTGCACCTTTTTGGGGGAAGCTTTCCGATATAAAAGGCCGGCGTCCCATATTACTTTGGGGCTTACTCGGCTTCAGCGCAAGCTTTTTTCTTTTTTCGGTGGCAGAAAACTCTCTGACTTTAATGTATACGTCGCGCATCATCGGAGGTTTGTTCGCAGGAGCTGTTATTCCTTGTGCTTTTGCATATGCTTCTGATAGTACAGATGAAGAAAACCGCACGAAAGCAATGGGACTGTTAGGAATGTCGATTGGCTTAGGCTTTATTTTTGGACCGGCATTAGGCGGCGTCCTTTCATCTTTCGGCTTGTTTGTTCCCTTCGTTATCTCTGGTATCTTGTCACTGATTATGACAGCGTTCTCATTCTTTACGTTAAAAGAATCTTTACGAAAAGAATCTGCTGCCAAAGTACAGACATCGAGATGGCATGACTTCACGTCAGATTTTCAAGGAGCTATGAAGTATTTATATGTTCTTTCATTTTTAGCGACTTTTACGCTCGCTGGTTTAGAAGCTACTTTTCAATTTTTTCAAATAGCGAAAATTAATGCTACTCCTACCACAATCGGATGGATGTTTATGGCGAGCGGTTTAACTCAAGCGCTGATTCAAGGCGGTGTGCTGCAGCGATTTAAAAAAGGAAATGAAAAAAAGCTGATGGCCATTGGCTTATTGGTTTCAGCAATAGGATTTACGTCTATTTTGTTATCTTCTAGTGCCGTTAATGCTACCTTATTTTTGTGCATATTTACAGCAGGAAATGCCCTTATTCGTCCTTGTGTCCTCTCATTAATTACGATGAGAACCAAAGTAGGATATGGCTCTGCTTCAGGGCTAACTGCCTCAATGGATAGCTTAGGGCGTATTTTTGGCCCTCTGCTTGGTGCATTTGCCTTTAAACTCAATATGACGCTGCCTTTTATTATCGGAGCAGTTGTCACTTTAGCTGCTTTACTGCTGATTCAGCGCCATACAGCTCTAGATTATTCTGAGCAAACACTCTCATCGTAGAGGCTGGGAAAACATTATTTTAGTTGAAAGAAGATCCGAACGATGAATCGAGATTCTTGATGGAGAATCCAACGCGTTCGGATTTTTTTATTGTTATGAGTATACTAGCTGTGTTGATTGGAGAGCAAGGCGGAGACTCCTGCGGGATAAGCGGAAGCGACGAGGAGGCTCAGCGGCCGCCCGAGGAAAGCGAAGTCTTGCACGGAAATCAGCAGCGGATTCCTACTAGCGCATGTAGCTCATTTGTTGGTCTTTGGATTAATTTAGCGATGTCTCAATCTCTTTTCATCGTTACTAACACAAGATTATCAGCAGCTGCAGTACGTTTTATAATTGAAAACCGATGAGCTTCGTATAGCTTAATCGCAGGTGTATTTTTTTCGGCTGTAGACACGATACATTCACATTCAGAATATCTTTGAAGTACATGTGTTAAAAGACGGCTTCCGATTCCCTTTCGAAAGTCCCGAGGACGCACAACGAGGCGGCAAATCGTTAATCGCTCATTTTCTTTTTCAAACGACAGCACTCCTGCTAGCTTACCTTCAATCATTTCTCCGATAAACACTTCCTTGCTTTTCATAATATCTTCTTTGCTTTCTGTAAGCTGAGGAATATCTGAAAAACCAATGAGCCTTGCTTCTTCTTGATAAGCTTCTACTTGCACAGCTACTATTTGAAGAGCGATATCCACTCTTTGATGTTCGAGGATTTGAAGCATGAAAACCACTCCATTTCTTTCACAAATTTAGACTAATTCCATGTTTTCACTATATCCAAACGCCTTCCTTGTACATATTGTATTATGTACCGAATTAGCCAGGAGGTGTTTATATGCATATCAATGCTGAAAGAATTAGAGAAGCAACAGAAGCGATTGCTTCTACTGAGCTTGAAACATTTATGTACCAAGAGCCAACTGCTCGTCACAGACGCTCTCGTCGTCGTTCTACTCGTCGCACTACTCGCCGCACTACTCGCCGTTCTACTCGCCGTTCTACCCGCCGTTCTACTCGTCGTTCTACTCGCCGTTCTACCCGCCGTTCTACTCGCCGTTCTACTCGCCGTTCTACTCGTCGTTCTACTCGCCGTTCTACTCGTCGTTCTACTCGTCGTTCTACTCGTCGTTCTACTCGTCGTTCTAGCCGTCGCCGCTGTCGCTGCGGTTCACCTTGCTGCTCATATCCATGGTTTAATAAATCATTTGGCTGCTTTAAAGGGCATGGCTGTCGTCGCTAAATAAATCTAAAGCAAGTCGAGTTTAAAACATACGCGGCTTGCTTTTTTTAAGATTTTTGTTTTACATAATCATTCGTTTTACTCTTCTAAAAAAAGAAAACAACGTATAATAATGGGAAAGAATCTCTCTTAAAAGGAGGCCTATCCATGCACTTATCTTTTGATCATCTTGTTCATTTTTCACCTGATCCTATTAAAGCTCAGAAAGAACTAAACGAATACGGAATAAATGTCGTTAAAGGCGGCATCCATGAAAAATGGGGCACTTTTAACACGTTGGCTTATTTTAACCTCAGCTATATTGAATGGCTTGGGCTTAGAGATATCGCGTTAGCTCAAACTGTTACAGATAATGACCTTATTCAGCAGCTTGTTAACGAACATACACCGGTTGGTCATTTTGGTCGATTTGCACTCCGTACAGATGATATGGATTTGCTAATAAAAGAGTTGGAAAGCAAGAATGTCACTGTAAAAGGTCCTGTAGCGGGTTCTCGTCAAACCAATGATGGAGAAAGACTTGAATGGAAAATGTGTTTTATTGAAGCTGACCACGATTCCCTGCCTCTTCCTTTTTTTATTGAATGGGGTGAACCAGAAGAAAAACGCAAGCCAAAGCTAGCGGCTCTTTCTTCTCACCAAGCTGGTCAGCTGCAGCTAAAAAATATTTACTGTGCTGTACATAACCTCGAAGAATCCATCAGCAAGTGGACGAAACTGCTGGACATTCAGTCTGCCGAAAGCTACAAAGACTCTTTACTTAATGCACGTTGTCAAAAACTATATGTCAATGGAGGAAACCTTATTTTTTGCAGCGGAACACAAGGTGTTGTCCATGATACATTAAAAAAAGTTGGAGAGCGTCCATTTTTGGTTGAATTAGATCACGCTCTAACACCGCAACAAATTACCGTACAAGGAGCTTCTTTTAAATTCAACAAATAAACATCCGCAGACGGATGTTTATTTGTGTGCTTCCTTTATAGCTTGATAAATGAAATGAGGCAAAATTTCAAAGGAATACTGAACGTCTAATCTTTCGGTCCATTGATGCGCATCTCTTCCCAGCGGTCCAATGTTCAGCACCGGCATCTTCAGCTCCTCTAGCTCTTCTAGCGGGATATGATACCCTTTATTCCATAGCGGCATATTTGCTACCAACGTGTTAAATGTATGAAGCGGATGCTGCAGGCTGGCATAGCTTAAATCCGAAATTCCGCCAAAATAACTTTGTTCAACTAGCTCCACTTGGAATTGCTCTTTGGCAATTGCCTGTACGTTTGACAAAATCTCTTGTACAAACGGATCATCATGTGAACAAACGGCCGGATAAAGAGGCGGCGTAAAAAATAAGACCATCATCGGAGCTGCTTCTTTACATAAACCAGCTAAAGAGTTTACTAATTTAATGGTTTTATTTCTATCATCATCCTCTTGTGCCAAAAGTGCTGCTTCCATTTCTTGCACATATTTTTCACCATGCTGTTTGACTGCATGAGTATAAAGTTCTTCATACGTCCATACGTTCACGTCAAGAGATGAACCCTCCATTCCCGCAGCGTACTGCCTAGCGGCTTTATTATAGTGTTTTTTCACATTCAAAGCCGCTTTGTCAGCCGATTTCAACAGCAGATCTGTTACTTCTTTAAGAGAGCGGTTTAACATAAATAAATTAAATAATACAACGGCAGAGTGCGGAACTTGAACTGAATACTCTTCTTTTAAATCTTTTTGTATCAGCACCGTAGGAGGTGGACTCGTTTCTTCTCTTACTTTTTCGCAAAAATCAACGTTTAATTCTATTTCTTTTGTTAAATAAGAAGCTAGTAAATTAGCATTTAAACCAGCTAGCGGTTCCCCTACATGAGTTTCTTTTCCATAACACAAAAAGCTTGGCATGATCTTCCCAATCGATCCTGAGTACACATAGTTCGTTTGATCTCCAGGATAGCGGCTGAACACTGGTTCTGCATTTAGCATGAGAGAAAAATCCAGCTGATGTTTGCGGGCAAGTTCTAAAAGAACAGGCACTGCTTTTCTCATCCCAAGCGAATTTACTTCTTCATCCGGCACCGACAGCAGCAGGATGTTTCCGTCAAACTCTCCGTTGCATGCTCGTTCAACCATACTGATATGCAGAGCAATGCCTGCTTTCATATCCATCGTTCCTCTGCCAAAAAGCCAGTCTCCTTTTATCATATCCTTTTGTACGTGCGCCGGAACTTGTTCCATATGGTTATAAAAAGTACTCGTTAATGTATCAGCGTGAAAAGCATCCTTTTTCCACTGTCCATAATCTTGTACATCCACTACATCGTAATGACTTACTAGTACAACTGTTTTATTCGTATTTTTCCCTTGAACAAAAGCTGTGACAATCGATCGCCCGTCTCCTGTTGAATGAAGCTCGACTTGCTCGTTTTTTTGAAAGTAAGGCAGCTTCAATAAATAAGACGCTATCGATTCAGCCATTTCCACTTCTGCCATCGTTCCTGTCACGCTAGGTATAGAAACCAATTCGCTTACAAGTTTTTTTAACTGTTCTTTTGTTTGATACAAAGATGTTTTGTTCGACATAACCTTCATCTCTTTCCTTTTTCTAAATTTTCTATCAAACAAAACCATTCGTCAATCCCTTTGACAGAGACTCTTTCATTCTATCCCTATGTATCATAGTATGGCGCTGCCTTTACGCACATGATAAAAAAAGAGTGTGCGGCTAGGGATAGCACCGCACACTCTTTTTTTACTTTTCGTCATCTTCTAAAAAGTCTAGGATACGATCAATAAGCTGTTCGCTTCCTGCATCGTTTCCGTGTTCAAGAGACATTTCCATTTCAATGCTCCTTTCATAAAATATTCTTGTTTTATAACATACCACAATTCATTTCGAATGTAACCTTTAATTTGTGTAAAAATTTCGACAATTTATGATTAATTTTAAAACCTGTTGAGTATTGATTATACCCACCAGATTCTTTGCTTGTCAAAAACCATGCTTTCTATTTAAAAACACTTAAAAAATAGAGGCGCGAGCAGACTTCTTCTATAAAAGACAGCCTACTCGCTCAAGCTTGGAACAGCATGATGAATAAATTTCTAGTTCATTTGCTTTTTGTACATCTTTAATATCTATGCCTACAGCATATGTACGAACATGGTTTTCGACCACAATTTCATAAAATGTTTCTAATTCCCGATAAGCTACTTGATAATGCTTTCCTAATAATTTCACTGCTTCCTTTAATGCTTTCTCTCCTGTATGTGCTGCAACTGCTGTATGGCTCATAAAACCCTCTCCTTTTAGAAAAATAAAAAAACTCATTTTGCTTTGATGCAAAATGAGTTTTTCACCCGTTTTATCACCCAAAGCACATGCTTTGCTGGTAGGAGCACCTTACATTCGTAGGTTGCTGTGGAGTCAAAGAGCCAGATCTCTCGTCCACTCGTGATAACTTTTTTAATTTAAAATTTATTTTATCAAACAATTCCATCCCCGTAAATAGAAAAATAAAAATATTTTAATTTTTTTGGTAATGGAATGAATTCAAAAAATGAAAGCTTAGATTAGCAAAATAAGAAGCTGCTACAAGTAATGCCTCTTCATTTAATGAAAAAGAAGGATGGTGCCATTCATATTCTCCAGCTGTACCCATCCATACAAAAAATCCTGGTACATGCTGCTGATATACGGCAAAATCTTCTCCTCCAGGCGATTGTTCAGCTTCTACGACTTGATAACTAAGATCCTCTGCCGCTTTAGTAACTAGTTTTTCCAGCGTATCATCATTGTTTACTACAGGAAGATATGGATACCATTTAACGTCTACTGAAGCCCCGAAAGCTGCGCCAATCCCTTCAGCAGTTCGTTTCATAAGAGCCGGTATTTTTTCTCTCGCTTCTTCTTGAAAGGTACGCACAGTTCCTTCAAGCGTTACTTTGTCAGGAATGACGTTCCACGAGCTCCCTCCATGGATTTGAGTTATGCTGACAACAACATTTTGAAAGGGGCTGAGATTACGGCTGACAATGGTTTGTAAACTAGTAACAATTTGACCAGCAGCAGCAATTGGGTCTATTGTTTTTTCAGGGATACCTGCGTGACCTCCTACTCCTTTGACGTCAATTTCAAAACGATCAACACTTGCCATTAAAGGTCCCGGTTTGATACCAATGGTCCCTACAGGAAGATCCGGTTTGTTATGCATCCCAAATATCGCTTCCACTCCTTCGAGCACACCTTTTTCAACTAGCATTTTTGCCCCAGAAGCCGTTTCTTCGGCTGGCTGAAAGATAAATCGAACCGTACCGCAAAGCTCCTGCTGACGCTCTTTAAGAAGGATAGCTGCTCCGATTATAGAAGCCGTATGAAAATCATGGCCGCATGCGTGCATAACACCGTTCACTTCAGAAGCAAATGGCAGATTGGTTTTTTCTTCAATTGGCAGCGCATCAATATCAGCTCGAATAGCGATAATAGGTCCCGGCTTTCCTCCCACAATTTCTGCTACTGCTCCTACGTCTAATTGGAATTCATCCGCTATAGAAATATCATAGTGTTTTAACCACTTTTTAATACGTTTAGTTGTTTCATATTCTTTCATTGAAAGTTCTGGAAACCGGTGCAGCTCACGGCGTATGTCTATTAGTTTATTTAGTAGTAATTGATCGGTCATATTTATCACTCTTTCACATTTCTTAATTTGGATCACTTCTCTATCTTTTACGACAAATAGTGTACCTCATTGAATTTTTTATAAAGAAATACGGTCGTATAACCTTCTGCAAGGTGCTTTTCTTTAGCTTGAACATATCCTTTTCGTTCATACATCTCAACTAACCAAGGATGTTCTTTTGCTGTTCCTAAAGACACACCTGGTGATTTAAACGTATTTTTTATTACCTCTTCCTCTACTAGATGCAGCAGCTTAGAACCAACGCCTTTCCTGGCAAACGACGGGTCCACTGCAAACCACCAAAGATGCGGAACAGCAAACGGACCTGGATGTTCTCCCCAAGGCATTCGTATAGATACAGTTGCAGCGATTCTTTTATCTTCTTCATATACATAGCAAAGGTTTTGAGAAATATTTTTCTTAACAAGGGCAAGATCAGCAGTAGCTGCTAAGAAAGGAATGCCTCGCTCTCGAATAGGCTTATATGCTTGTAGAGTTAAGTTCAATAAGTTATCTGCGTCGTCATTTGTTGCCAAACGGAATTCATTCTTCATCTCTTCGTCTCCTTATGCAGTGTTTAAATATTTTATTTAACTTATAAGTTTACTAAGAATTAAAAAAGACAGACTGCCGCCTTGCGTACTCACTATACAACTGCTTTTATAACGTGTCAATTTTCATTATCTCTTTCTATGAAAGCTATCATAAAAACCAATACTTACAGTTTCTTATACTGAACAAATATCAATAAATCCCCTTACGAAACCCCTTTCATTACTTTCGTTAAATTTTCAACCGCAATTATAGAGCGACGTATGATAAAATAGAACACGGTAGTTGTAAGAAAAGCAAACAGAAATGTAATCACTAGCATAATCGAGGCTGCTTGCTCTTGTTTCATAATAAGATAATAATTTGTCACTTCAATTACAGTAAGTGTTATGACCATCATATATAGCATTTCACATGTAAACTTTGAAACGCTTTTTTTATTTTTCATTTCCTATACCATCTAAAGAAATAGAATGTCTAATCTATATTAGTAGTATCGGCATATTTTTATATGTTTTTGTAAAAACTAAAGAAAAATTGAAGCAATTATTATTGGCGCTTTTCCACTAAATATTGGAATACATATCATTCTGCAAGGCGCTGCAACAGCAGTTGATAACTGTCTGATTATTCTTTTATTTGACCAACCTCTACCTTTGCTTATAAAATGAAGATTTGTAGAAAGGAGTACGAAAAATTTTATGTATACGTATCAAACAGGCAATCAAACAATTGACTACAAAATTGAAGTCGTTCCAAATAGAACCGATATCACGGTGCAAATTTGTGACAAAGAAGGGGTAAAAGTTATTATCCCGAGAGGTCTTAATGAAAATAATGTGCGTTCAATCATCGCACGCAAAGCAACATGGATTTTAAAACAACTAAACGGTTCACAGCCAGCTGAGGAAAAGCCAGCTGCTCCAAAGAAAGAAGCAGTAAAAAAAGAAACAGCTAAAAAAGAGGCTCCTAAAGCAGCAGCTTCTGCAGCTAAAACTGGTTCTTTTGAAGAAGGAGACAAATTCCCTTACCTAGGACGTCAATACCGCTTAAACATCGTTCGTGGAGATGTAGCAAAGGCTGAAATGACATTCCGTGCAAAATTCATTGCTACAGTACCTGAGAGCTGGAACGAGCAGCAAATAAATGAAGGTATTGGACAACTATTAACAGAATGGTACCAAGGCCGCGCAGGTGAAAAATTCCAAGAAGCTTTGAAATCTGTTAAAAAAGCAGCAGACAATGCTCCTGAATCTGTTAAGTGGGACGAGTTAGGTGAAGAATACGCTACGACTCAAGATAATACAATCGTATTAAACTGGCGTTTGCTAACAGCTCCTCTTGCAACAATTGAATATGTCATTGCTTCTCAATTTACAAATGCAGATGAGTTATTCGAAGATGCAGCTGAACGCAAACAGTGGTTAAGCGATAACACCCTAAACGCATTTTAAGTTTATACATAAAAAAAGCACGCGGCGAACGCGTGCTTTTTTTATTTTGATAGAAGTACTCGAATAATCTCACTGCTCAAAAATTAGTTAACCTGATAGGTTCATTCAAGTGCATCTTATAAACCAATATATAATATACATGTTTAAAGTTTTATTAACCTAATTTTAAAAGCAGTAAGTAAGACTAAACTTATTCTATTAAAAACTGCTTTCTATCCTTTTAATACTCTAAACGCTTCTCTTACTTTTCGTGCAAAATCTAACGGTGGCTCTACGGATTCAAAGTGCATATACATTGCTCTCGGTTCTTCAAATAGCCAATGGTTGTGAACGGCTGTAACCTTAATATCTCTTTTTCTAAGCTCCGTTAATAATGGATTTACCTCTTCTTGCAAAATACCTCTTCTTGCAAAAGCACGGTTTCACCTAGATTTAGCGCTCTTCCTTTGCTATCTAAATCTTTAAAAGTGAAAAATTGAGGAGTAACTAATGGAGAGCGTGTTGGACGCCCTAAAATTTTAAAACGAATCGTACGAAACTTTTGTACCAAACAAACGCCATTTTCATCTAAACTGCCTTGTCCACCTAGAATTCTCGCAAACTCCTGACATAGACTCTTTTTATTTTCCCAACTCATTATGCTGACTTCCTCTCTTATAATAACTTGTCCTTCCTTAATAAATATATGTGAAAGTTATCAAGTAGAAACGGCAAACACACACAGGAAAACTACCCATTTTATAAATCCGGATTATCAAAAGTCATATTTATTTTTCTTTGTTCATATCAATAGCATGTATTTTTGAATTTAACTAAAAAGAGAAATTCAGATGCTCATTTAAAGAATTTACTTAAACAGTTTTTTTAAATTGAATTTGTAGGGGGAAGTAAAATGAAAAAAGTAGGCAAAGATGATTTTATTTCAGGGTTTGTTCCTCATCATAATCATGGCTCAGTGGACTACACTTCTGTTGCGTCAGGACATGTCCATCAGTGCCTCGATGTAACGTCTCCTCCAATTCAAAGCGAGGATGGAAGCCACATTCACTATACAGAAGGCTATGTTGTTTTTGAAGACGGACATACACATCATTACAAAGCCTACTCTGGTCCCGCTATTCCCATTGGCAACGGTATGCACGTTCACTATTATGACTTTTATACCAGCGAAGACAACCAGCATCGACATCATGTCAAAGGTGTAGACCACCCTGCTCCGGGCGATAGATAATGAAATAATTTAATGCACTTAAGACAAAGTCTCAGCTTCTGTACTGATTTATATCTTGTGTTTATATACCCCTTTATTAAAAGTGAGACCTTTAATAGATAAAGGTCTCTTTGTACATATATGAGTTAAATGCAAGTCTCTCCCTCTGCTTAAGCAAAAAAGGATACGCGAGCTCTTTATTCCAAAAATTCGACATACCAGGTCTTTGCACATGTCAAAGTTTCTACACCAATCGATATATTGTGTTTTAAAAGAAAGATATATATAATCAAGAAAATGTTTGATTTTGTTTAAATGTGGATACGTATACCTATAAGCAAGATAGCAAACACTTAAGATGGGTGGTTACGCTATAAAAGTTGTAATGACCATGTAAAGAAAGGAAGTGCAGCTTATGAAAGGACAGAGCTTTTTTATTTTAGGACTTATATTTGCTCTTATCATTGCTGTTTTAGCTGTAATTAACAACGATCCGGTACAATTTAACTATGTATTTGGTTCACAAAAATGGCCTCTTATTTTAATTATCTTAACAACGGCCGTGTTTGGAGGAGTTGTTGCTGCTTCATTGAGCTTTGTAAAAATTGTTCAACTAAGAGGACAAGTGAAACAGAAAAACAAGCGAATTGCTGAACTTGAAGAAGACATCAAGCAGCATAAGCCTGTTGAGCCTGTTGTGGAAGAAGAACCAAATCAACCAGCTACTCGAACTGAGCGCGCTCAGTTATAATAAAGAAGAGCCGTTATTCTCTAGAATAACGGCTTTTTTCATTTTTTGTTCCCTCACGCATATTTTTGGCATACACGCATAAACAGATAGATATGGAAAACTTTAGTTCTGAGTGGTACAATCAACACTGTTATATCTCTATGAAAAACTTAAATTGACAGTCTTACCGTTAAGAAGGTGTTCATCCATTATGGTCAATAAAAAAATAAAGCGTGAAATTCTTACATACACAAGCGTCATCCTCGGCACCGTTTTGCTTTCTGTTGTTGTTCAGCACTATTGGTTTCAGCCCTACACTGTAAAAGGCGATTCGATGAAGCCTATTTTACACGAAGGCAATCGAATTATTATTAACAAACACAGCAAGCTGGAGCGCTTTGACATTGTCGTTTTACAAGCTCCCTATAGCAGTGATTTTCTAGTAAAGCGTATTGTGGGCTTACCAGGAGAAACGGTGGAATACAAAGATGATGTTCTGTATATAAATAACAAAGTCAAAAAAGAGCCGCATCTTCATAAATATTTATCCAAAGTACCCGCTTACGAGCGATTTACTGAAAACTTTTCAACTTACGAACTGTCTCCAGACGGCACGATACCGGATGGATACGTATTAGTGCTAGGTGACAACAGACGCATTAGCCGAGATGGCAGGCATTTCGGCCTCACTCCGATTTCTTCGATCATGGGAGAAGTCAATATGAAATACTGGCCTTTAAAGGAAATGACTTTTATGCATTAACACAAAAAAAAGAAAGCTCGAAAGTGAGCTTTCTTTTTATTTTGGATTTTCCTTGTTTTCTACATGCTGTTCTTCAGCAAATTCTGTGTCATATGCTAGTTTTCGCTTAAAAGCGGGACGCGTTCTTGCTGTATGTTTCGTTTCAATATGGTTGAATAAGTAGCGGTGAACAAAAACCTCAGCGAATGTAATAATAGCTGCAGAAATAATACTTCCCCAAGCAATTTGAACGTAGCTGTCTAATAACAATGTGCCAAAAATCCATACGCTCATATAGGTTAGAACAAATTCAACAATAATGGCATCACGGTTGCCCACTCGAGGCAGTACAATTCGATCCACTACTAAATATGTCACAACTGTCGTTAGCAAGCTAAAGGAAATAATGTCTCCGATGGTTGCATCAAAAAACAAATCAAGGCCTATACCAAACGCAATAAGTGCCGCTGCAAATTTAATGAGCAATAATGTTGCATGATTCATATTTGAACCCTCCTTTTTCTATTTAATTTGAACAAAAATAGGGAAATTAATACCTTTTTTGCCAAGAAGGGTATAATATAAGCAAAGCCAGTACGTTTGAGACTGCTCTAGCGTACAAGAATAATTTAGGAGATGTTGTAATGATTGTACTAGAAAACAACGAAATGAAAGTCAGCATTCAAGAAAAAGGGGCGGAAGTTGTAGAAGTATTTCATAAAGAAAAAGACCTGCAGTTTATGTGGAGCGGCGACCCCGCTTATTGGGGACGAGTATCGCCCGTATTGTTTCCGATTGTAGGCCGATTAAAGAATGATCAGTATACCGTTGATCAGCGCGTATACTCTTTGCCTCAGCACGGTTTTTTACGTGATTCTACTTTCAGCGTGATCGAACAAACAAACGAAACAGCACGGCTGCAATTTGCTACAAATGGCCGCTTTAAAGACGTATATCCGTTTGAATGTTCAGTTGAAATCAGCTATCGTCTGGAAAACAACCGATTAACGTTTCAGTGGAAAGTAGTAAATGAAGATAAAGGCGATATGTATTTTTCAATTGGAGCCCACCCTGCTTTTCGTATTCCGTTACGTGAAAACGAGCAGATTTCTGATTACTTTTTAGAAATAGAGCCTTCTGAAACTACGCCAAAGGAATTTGTATTAAAAGACGCTCTTATTCATGAAAAAGGGGCTGCAGAAAATTTGCACCAGCTGCCGCTAAGCGCAGATTTATTTGCAAATGATGCGTTAATTTTTAGTGATATTGACGGAATTACGATTAAATCGACGGTTAATGAAAATCAAATTAACGTTCAGTTCAATGATTTCCCGTATGTCGGTATTTGGTCAAAGTATGATGCAGAAAATCATACAATCGCTCCTTTTCTTTGCATCGAACCTTGGTTTGGAATTGCAGATACGCATGATCACAACGGAAATTTTAAAGAAAAATTAGGCATCAACCGTTTATCAAAAGACGGTGTATTTCAAACAGAGTTCTCTGTTTCCTTTAGCTAATGCAACACATAACAAAATCAATCCAATCAACAGCTAGAAGCAGTTAAATAGATCTTCGTTCACCATAATAATGAAAAGCTCCAAACGATTACTCGTGCGGAGCTTTCTTAAACTAAACTACTTTTGTCTCTGCTTCTTTTTATATTAGTTATTTACAACATCACTATTTTTTAGCGCATGGACTTGCTCTATTAGCTTCTGAACGTATTCTTCGCTGAGTACACCTGTTGCTCCTCGAATAATTTCAGTCGAATAGTGATCCGGAGGTGCGACTTCTTTTTCTTTATTTAACACAAAAAAAGTAAGAACATGATCCACCATCTTACCTTCATGCTCGACAGAAATAATAGCAGGACGATAACCGTTATTATCTACGCCTTCTCTGCCATACAGGTACGTAATGGCTTCAGGCGGGACGCGGTATAGTTTGCCTTCAACGACTCCGCCTTCTTCAACCATGTCTGCACGTCCTCCGTCATGAATAACGTGGTTATATCGAAGCGTATAGCCTTTAAAAACAGCTCTGCCGAGACAGTCTTGGAAATGCTGATCCACCCCGTGCTTAATAAAACGATCGTTATCCATACATGAACCGTAAGCAAAATACAGCATACCTTCTAATAAATCTTCTTTCCACACGCGCCAGTTTCCGCTCGGGATAAATTCGTGCAGCAGCGAACGATCGCTTGCCACATAAACAACGGCTTCAAATTCACCTTGGTCCGTTTCAACCGTTTGCACAACTTTATCATATTCATTGTCTTTATGACCTTCATGAATGTATCCTTCTAATTCATCAAGAGCCTTCCACATAAGCTGATCGGTCACTTCATATACTTCTCCGTACACAATATGTTCACTGTCGATATCAAGCATAGGATAGCCTTGCTTTGTGTCATATAATTTCCCTTTCGTTTTTGCCTGCTTGGCAATAGGGCGCGCATGATGCAGCAATCCGTGATTACCTTCTCCTTCAAGAAGCGTTCCGTATACAAATAAATAATTGCACATACTCCTTATTCCCCCTCTTTCTCTTCATAAAGCTCTAGCGGTAACCCGTCCGGATCAGCAAAAAAAGTGAATTTTTTTCCCGTTAGTTCATCTACCCTAATAGGTTCCACATCAATCCCTTGCTGCTCTAGTTCACGCTTGGAATCCTCTACGCTTTCAACCGCAAAAGCTAAATGGCGTAAGCCGCACGCTTCAGGTCTTGAAGGACGTTGTGGCGGATTTGGAAACGAGAACAACTCAATTTGATAGCCAGGAGCTACTTCTAAATCTAGCTTATATGAATCTCTTTCTTTTCTATATGTTTCTTCTATAATCTTGCATCCTAACACATTTACATAAAAAGCTTTTGAACGTTCATAATTACTTCCTATAATGGCTACGTGGTGCATTCGTTTTAAATTCATTTCATTCTCCCATAAAAACCCTTTTCTAATCATCCTACACAAAATGCCGGCAAACATCAAATAATTACGTTATCACCTTTGACTAGAGTGATAAAAGTCACGGACATGGCGCCTCATAACAAGTAACATAACAACGAGGTGAATAACATGATTTCGTTAACATTTAAAGCAAGAATTGACCGAACTCAAAATTTAGATTCGTTAAAAGAAGAAGCTGCTATTATGCACCGTATTGCTGATCAGCTATCTCCAATGAGCCCTGAGTTCATAGAATATACTGAACGTATTCAATATGTGTATGAACGCATGCACATTATCGTACGTCATCCTACTAAAAAACTCGCTTAATATAAGCGAGTTTTTTTATAAAATCTTTGTCAAACTACCTTATTTTAAGATATACTGAATGCTAATAAAAAAATGAAACTTTTTGATCTTACGCGCGTATACTTAATTACGATAGGATAAAAGATAAATAGTTACGTAGATGAAAACCATCACGTGATGGTTGACATAGTTAAAGGAGGTGGTATTCTGATGGGGTTGCGACATACAAAATTGGCGAACTTGCAGAGATGGCACATGTAACGAAACGCACTGTTGACTATTATACCAACATTGGGTTGTTAAAAGCAGAACGCTCTGCTTCTAACTATCGCTTTTATAACGAAGAAGCGCTGAAACGTCTTTACTTAATTGAAAAATTAAAAAGCGAAGGCCGTTCTCTTGAAGAGATTTCTTCTCTATTTTCTATAGAGCAATCCGAGAATAGCCACTCCAAAGACGAATTAGCATCCAAATTTTACGTACTAAACGACAGTTTAAAAGAAGTTGCACCGCTTATGGAAAAGCTTAATGAAGAAGATCGAAAAGTAATGATGAATCGGCTCTCACCAGAAAGCGTCACTCTTTTGCACTCTTTACTGCTGCTGCTGTCGTAAATTTATTATTTACAGGAGGTGTTTACTTACTTTATAGCACTATAAAGTAAGTATATTCATTGATAACCATTAACTTAATTATTTTTGCGATTTTAATTGTACTCACTGCTTTTTTCGTTGCTTCAGAGTTTGCAATTGTGAAGCTTCGTAGTTCACGGGTAGATCAACTTGTTGCTGAAGGAAAAAAAGGAGCGAATGCGGTTAAAACCGTGACGACACACTTAGATGAGTATTTATCTGCGTGTCAGCTTGGTATTACGATTACTGCTTTAGGACTCGGTTGGTTAGGAGAACCGACTGTTGCGAAGATTTTAGAACCCCTGTTTGACAAAATGGGTGTTGCTGCATCTTTAACACATATTCTTTCATTCATTATCGCATTTGCGCTTGTAACGTTTGTTCACGTAGTAGTTGGTGAATTAGCGCCAAAAACATTTGCGATTCAAAAAGCTGAAACAGTTACGTTATTGTTTGCTCGTCCGTTAATTTTATTCTATAAAATTATGTTCCCCTTCATTTGGTTACTAAATGGTTCTGCCCGTTTATTAACTGGAATGTTTGGATTAAAGCCAGCTTCAGAGCATGAACTTGCGCACAGTGAAGAAGAGCTGCGCATCATTTTATCAGAAAGTTTTAAAGGCGGGGAAATTAACCAGTCTGAATATAAGTACGTGAACAACATTTTCGAATTCGATAACCGTGTTGCTCGCGAAATCATGGTACCAAGAACAGAAATTTCAGCTGTTTCTGAAGACGACAGCATTGAAGATTTCTTAAAGCTTGCTGTAGAAGATCGCTACACCCGTTACCCTGTTACCGTTGACGGAGACAAAGATAACATTATTGGATTAGTCAACGTCAAAGAGATTCTAAACGATGTCGTAATTAACGATGCGTTAAAAAAGCAAAGCGTGAAGCTTTATATGAATCCTATTATTCAAGTAATTGAAACTGTAGCGATTCAAGACCTATTGCGCTCGATGCAAAAGAAACGTACGCATATGGCTGTGTTGATTGACGAGTACGGCGGTACGGCTGGTATCGTTACCGTTGAAGATATTTTAGAAGAAATCGTTGGAGAAATTCGAGATGAGTTTGATACAGATGAAAAGCCGCTTGTTCAAAAAATCAGCGATCAGCATTTTGTCTTTAACTCAAAAGTACTGCTTGAAGAAGTTAACGAAGTGCTTCATATCGAAATTGAAAACGACGATATCGATACAATCGGCGGCTGGATGCTAATGCAAAATATCGATATCCAGGAAAGCGAATCGTTCAAACTTTTTGGATACGAGTTTATTGCAAAAGAAATGGACGGTCACCAAATGAAAGAAGTAGAAGTACGTGCCCTTCCTGAAGAAGAACGCGTGCAGTCTGAAAGTCATTCACCAGAACAAGAAGTTACACAAGCATAATAGAAAGAGCCGCTTCTTTATGAACCGGCTCTTTTTTTATTATTGCTTTATCTTAATCATGTAGCAGCTTATACACAACGTTCTCTTCTGCCTCTTCCCCAGTCTTTTCCTTCGCCTGGTCCATGGTGCCGACAAATTCCAGCTTTCCCTCCTTTAAGACCGCAAACCGATGACACACGTCTAAGATTTCATTCAAATCGTGGGTAATATAGATAATCGTCTTTCCTTTTGCCGCCAGCTGTTTAATATAACGAATGATCTCAAGCTTGGACTGCAAATCAATTCCGACTGTCGGCTCGTCCATTAACAAAACGGACGGTTCATGAATAAGTGAAACGGCTATGTTTAGCTTTCGCTTCATGCCTCCTGATAAATTTTTTACTTTTTCCTTCCATCTTCCTTCGAGCTGTACAGCTGAGCAAAGAGACTGAAGCTGTTCATTCGACAGAGAGCGTGAAGTCATTTTGCTCCACATTTTCATGTTTTCTTTTACGCTAAGCTCTTCCCACAGCGCTATGTCTTGTGGAACGTAGCCAATGACTTCTCGAATCGCTTTTTGATTTTTCTTAAGCGATAAGCCTCCAATCGTGACATTCCCGCTTGAAGGAGCCGTGATGGTAGACAAAATAGACAGAAGCGTCGACTTACCAGCGCCGTTTGGTCCTAAAAGACCAATGACTTCTCCACTTTCTACGGTCAGCGTAACATTTGCTAACGAACGTTTTTTTCCGTATGTTTTGCTAACATTGTTAATTTCAATCATTTGATGCTCCTCACATTCCACACTATTTTAAATGCGCACAAACATATACATGCAATGGAAACAGCTATCTCTTTCCAAATGAACGTAAGCGGCAGTGCATGCTGATACAGAAGCAGATGCTGCGGAAGCCACTGACTTATTCTTTCAATCGTTGCAGAAAGCTCTCCTACCGGGAAAAAGCTCCCTCCTATTATACTGAGTCCTGTGACCATGACAACGCTGATCATATAATAAGATCCAACTCGCTGACTTTCACTTGCAAGCCATGTGCTAAAAGCAACGCACACAATCACATAGATACACATATACAGCAGCACACCGTAAGACTCTACTCCATACAGCCATTTAAATAGAGCAAAGCTTATGAGAGCTTGAAGCACGTATAGCACAGCATAAGCAGCGCTGACGCTTCGAATATAACCGTAAAGTCCTTTTTGCATCGTTTTCATTCGTTTGAAAAGGTGCCTCCGCTCTTTAATCATCCAATCTGATGTAATGCAGCAAAGTAAAAGCGTAAAGAATCCCCATAGCGGCACGTATCCGGTCATTTGAACGTTCCCTTGCTTCGTATGCTTCGTTCCTTGCGCCTCGTAATCAATTGTCATCAGCGGCTTTGGCTTCCACTGGTTATCGGTATAACGATACGCTTCTTTCCATAAATCCGGTCCCGCATGAATGTTATAAACTTTATATAAAAAACGCACTTCATTTGCCGCTTTAACATTTGTCGTTAACCTTGTCACTTCACTCGCCACGACTTCTCGAACCGCTTCTGTGGCAACTGAAGAAGGCAGCGTGAGCAAATCAATGACTCCTTGATAATTCCCCTCTTCTACTTCTTGTTGAAATCCGTTAGGAAACATAAAAATGCTGTCAATTTTATTTTTAGCCAGCTCCTTTCTCGCTTGTTCTTCGTTCAGAGAAAGAAACTGAATTTCTGTTGTTTTCTGTAGTCGATCCATCACTTGTTTAGACATGTTGCTGTGATCTTGATCGACAAGAGCAACGGGTATTTTTGAATCACTTTGTACTTTTGCTAAAAATGAGCTGCTAATAATCGTTCCTATTAAAGGTAAAAAGAAAATCATGATAACAAGCATAGGGCGCTTCAGCAGCTGCTTTATTTTTTCACTAATCATTTTCTCCACCGCCTTTGCAAAGTCATCACGTAGCCAACAGCAAGAACAAAACTTCCTGTTGCCGTAATGAGAATAGGCTTAAGGTAAAGAAAAGCTTCGTTTGTGTTATATCCATCAAATTCATAAAATAACAATTCCAAGACTCTGGTGTTGAGTGACCATTTCTGAAAACCACTCGCCCAGTCCGGTAAATAGACGACCGGCACAACATGTCCACTTAAAATCGCACTCAGCAAAATAAACAGCAAACCGGTTATTTGATAAGCTTTTTGTGATAAAAAAAGAACCCGAAGCAGTAAAAACAAACATAAAAAAGCAAACAAACTTCCGCTTACCCCTAAAAAAAGCTCTCCGTACGTACCGGTTACAGGCAGTTTCAGTTCTTTAATGAGACTTCCAAACAAAACGACAGAGACCGGTAGCAAAAGAACATACAGAGCCGTCAGCTGTGCTAAATAAATGTGAACAAACGATACACCTCTTGTTTTCATTCGAGCCAGCACGGGAAAAGTCTGCGTTTCACTAGCAAGCAGCCATCCGCCGTAGCTCCAAATCATAAGCAGCAAAGCAGCAAAAGACAGGACATAATATTGCTTCATATCCTGCTGAAAGAAACTCGTTTCTATTTGTTCATCAAATAAACTTCCTCTATCTAGTACGTGAAGCCCAAACGTCACCAAGCTCTTCTTAAATTCTGCGCGTCTATTTTTATCGGAAACATTTTCTTTTTCTAAAAAGGCATCAACCGTATTAATACCGCTTTGAGCAGCTGACGTGTAGTCAGCTGCACTTTCCATCACGTAGCGAAACAGCTGTGACTGAAGCGGCTTATTGCTATTTCCAATGACGTGTAAAGGCTGATTTTTTCCATGAGCAATATCGTGACTAAAACCTTTTGGCAGCGTCACAATGGCTGCCACTTTATTTTGCTGCAGCAGCTGTTTAGCTTTCTGTTCATTCGTGTAAAGAGGCTTCATGATCTTGCGAAGCTTACCTTCAGTCAGCTGTTCGATGACGTACTTCGTTTGTGCAGTATCATCTTTATCCACAATTGCCACGGGGAACCGATTTACTCTCTCCTCACCTTGCATGGTCTGACTAATAATGATCCCTGCTCCAAGTAAAAACAGAGCAGGGATCATTATTAGCAGTATGAGAGATTTTATATTTTTCAATAGAGCTTTACATGTAAAAAGAGTCAAAGAGAAATATATCTTCATCTGCTTTGCACCTTTTAGTAACCAGCGGTTCCCATATTCATCATGAGACCTTGAACATTTTTAGCGAAATTTTCTTGAATCGACAGCATATCTTCAGGCGTTACATCTTTTACGTTTGTTGCATTAGATGCGTCAAGCTCTGGAATAGTTGCTGATTTTTTTAATTGAGAAGCAGAGGCAATTTTTAACGTAACGTTTGCCGGATCTGCTTTTGGTCCTATCTTTGTACGAATATCAAACGAATAATCTGCTTTTCCTTTTGAAGCACTGATTGCTTGATTCTGCTTTACTTCCCCATTTACTACTAGATCTTCTTGATCACCTAAGTCTAAAGAGAAAGTACGGTCAGCCGTTTGTTTCGCATCGGTTTTACCATTGATTACCGAATTCATTTTAAACGTCATATTCGTGTCTTCATCTTTTGAATCTTTTGTTAACAAATGAATAGACATGTTTTCTTTTCGTTTTTCACTTTCCGTTGTTACGTCATTTTTCATATCAAACGTAAACGCATCATCGGTAGTGCTATCCGCTAGAACTGCTTTAAACTGCTTAGCCGTTTTGTTATCTTCATACGGAATATTTTTAGTCACCACGTTAAGTTTGCCTTTATCGTTAGAAGCATTTTTTACGCCCATGTTCATATCGCGAGCTACCACAACATCATCTTGAACGTACACAGTTGATTTCACACCGCCAGGGTAAGTCGTATCTTTTGCTTCTTTTTGGAAGTCTTGAAGACTTTCTTTTACTGATTTTTTCAATTCTTTTGGATCTGCCATATCTTTTAATTCTGGATTCGTTGCTGCCGAAGATTTAAACAGCTTAGATACGTGATTTGCATAGATGGTATGAAGCTTGTCATCTTTTGCTACTTTCGCAATAAGCTTATCCATAAATTGTTTTGTTTCTTTATCAGACATGTTAAGCGTCACGCTTGTTAACTGAAGCGTTTTGCCATTTGTTTTATAATCCACATTTTTTTCTTTTGTAAAATAATCGCTGTCTAACTCATCATAAATGAACGTTCCGTACTCTTTTGCAATGTAGGTCTTTTCTTTTTCCGTTAACTTTAAGTCTTCTAAACTCACGTTGCTTGTGTTAATATCAAGCGTTTCAGGACCAGAATAAGAAGGATCGAACTTACGCGCTACCTGTCCATATTCGTCTAGGTTTAAATAGAAATATTCATTTGCTAGAATCGGGGCTTTAAAGCCTATTCTTTCTTTCGTTTGAAAACCTTCTAGGTCAAGCGCTTTTGAACCGCCGATATTAAGAGCCAGTGAACCGTATCCTTCACTTTTTTTCGGATCTTGTTCCGCTTTAATTTTAATTTCAGCTTTACTGATAAGATCTTGAATCATTTTAAAGCTTGGATCATACGAAAGTGAATCCATGTTAAAGCCGCCTTTGATAGTAGCATTTGTAGTAGAAGGCTGCTTCATCGCTTTTTCCTGATAAGCCATCGTTTCACTGTACTTTGTTTCTAATTCATCAGCTGCTTTTTGATACGTATTTACTTCAGAAATTAAGTATAATTGCTTAGGAGATTTTTTAAATACCGTAGCAAATGTAATTGCTCCTCCAATAATAACAATTAAAGCTGCTAAAATGATAATCCATTTAGCCGGCGCTTTTTTGGGAGCGGGCGCTGTTTCTAGCGAAGCCGCTGTTTCGTCTGTTGTTCTGTTTTGATCTTTCTCACTCATCTACACCAGAACCTCCTATGTATTTTGTTAGTCACTTTGTACATGATAAGGAATGGTTTCCATAAATTCTACTACTTCGACAAAATAAGACAATAATTAGTCCGATAAACCGATGTCTTTCGGTGCAATATCGTGTGCAAAGTACTCTACTTAAGTACCCAATATATTGAAAATAAAACCAATTATTCAAAACTATCTCAATAACTATTAAAATAGGTAAATGACTTAACTTCTTATTTCTTTACAATATATTCCTATTTTTAAGCATTTACACCTAAGAATTACGAATCGGCGTTTTTTCTATAGTCGATCTCTTTTTCCTTTAATCACATACAGGTGATATCTATGTACATCTTTATGAAAAGATGATAAAAAAGCAGCGTTTTGTTCTAGTTCGAAAGGGAAATAATAAATATAAGAAAGCTTTTTTCTTGCCGGTGATATAAAAATCGAATAAAGTATTGTTAAATATATTTTACACAATTTAATTTGAGGATAGAAAAAGGAGGATATCATTATGAATATACGCGTCACTCCTTCTGCAAAAGAAGCGTTGCAGAACGTAGAACAAAATCAAATGATTCAGCTTTCTTTTGATCGAGGAAGCTGCGATATTGTTAATACAATTTATGAAATGAAGATCATCTCAAAGCGCAGCCTTCAACCCTATGAAAAAGTTGTAACGGTTGAAGACTTAGAATTTATTGTTGATGATGACATGGAAGAAGTATACGACAATGAGCTGGTGATTGATCACGCAGCAGGTGCTTTTGTCTTCAAAAATCACAACCAAATCTTTAATAACCGCGTAGGATTGCGCTATATTAATTCATAGAAAAAAGCAGGGAACTTCCCTGCTTTTTTTCCTTGCATATGTTAGTAAACTCGCTTCTATCGATTGACCTTTAACCGCTCTTGGATAAATAACAACACGTTCACAAGGCTATTTTCTTCATATACATTCACCTGCTGACGCTTAAATTCTCCTTGTTCATGATAGTAAATAATATCTCCCGTTCCTTTGTCTTCATTCATATGTAAATGAAAACTGAGCGGCGTTGCCAAAATAGATCCGTCTTCATCTCGCTGAAGAATTTGACAAAGCGTTTGATTCCCTTGTTTTTCAGATAAAAAGTCATAGCCAAATTGACGTGCTAACTTCTCCACTTGTGCAGCAATAAGAGCTGTAATCTGTTGATTGTCTTTCATATCTCTAGTTTCTCCTTACTTATTTTCTTTTTTTATATTCCATGCTTCATAGCCGGAACGAGTTTTTGATAGTTTTTCCATAATATCGAACCACGCTTGTTCATGACCTTCACCAGCTTCAGAAAAAATAGCCGATAACTGCTCACGCTGTCGATTACTTAATTCTTTTTCTAATTCCCGTCCTTCATCCGTCAAAAACAGCTGCTTTACTCGACGATCATGCGCTGCTTCTTCACTAATCATTAATTCTTTTTCAACCAATTTTTTCATTGGACCGTGCAGCGCTTGTTTTGTGACTTCTAGCAATGCCAACAGCTCGTTCACACTAAGTCCCGGAAACCTCGCAATGAAAAATAAAATACGATGATGAACGCGCTGAATTCCATACTTTTGAATAATTTGATCCGGCTCCTCCGTAAACGTTTTATAGGCAAAATAAAATAAAGCCAGCACATCATTCATTTGCTGCTTCTTATTTTCGTCCATTTATGTCACCTGCTTTCTCTACGCTCTGAGTATCTTCTTATCAGTATACTATATTCTGAACTTATAGCGCTAAAGGTCAATATACTTGACTAAAAACACTTATTCTTCTACACTTTATTTAAGTCAAATATGTTGACATATTATTTTGAGGTGATGAAGTATGAGTAGCAACTATACAATCGGACATTATTTATTAGATCGTTTAGCCGAATTAGGTGTTCACCATATGTTTGGTGTACCTGGCGATTATAATTTATCTTTTTTAGATGAAGTCATTGATCATAAAGAAATAGAATGGATCGGAAATTGTAATGAGTTAAATGCAGCTTATGCTGCTGATGGCTATGCAAGAGTTAATGGAATGGCCGCGCTCATTACAACATTTGGTGTCGGTGAATTAAGTGCTGTTAACGGTATTGCAGGATCTTACGCTGAACGTGTACCCGTCGTTAAAATTACGGGAACTCCTACAACAAATGTAATGGATAATGGTTTGTACGTTCACCATACGCTTGGAAACGGAAAGTTCGATCATTTTTCAACTATGTATAAAGAAGTAACTGTAGCTCAAACGTTCCTTACACAGGAAAATGCAGCTCAAGAAATTGACCGCGTACTTCTTACATGCTGGACTGACAAAAGGCCTGTTCACATTAATTTGCCAACCGACGTATATGATAAGCCCATTAGCAAACCCTACAACTCATTATTAGACAGTGCCATTTTAAGTAACGAAGAAACATTGAAACAAATGATAGTAGACGTTCCCGAAAGAATCAATTCAGCCAAAAGGCCCGTTATACTGGCAGACTTTGAAGTAACTCGATACGGAGCACAGAAAGCTTTGCTGCAATTCGCTGAGAAAACCGGTTTTCCTGTTGCAACATTAAGTATGGGAAAGAGTGCTTTTAATGAAGCACACCCTCAGTTTATCGGTGTTTACAACGGAGATTTAAGTTCTTCTTATGTGCAAAAACGTATAGATCAATCAGATTGCATCATCAGCGTTGGAGTAAAATTAACGGATTCAATAACAGGCGGATTTTCTCACCAATTTTCAAAGGACAATGTTATTCATATTCACCCATTTTCCGTTCAGTTTAACAGCACAAAATATGCACCTGCTACAATGATTGATTCTTTACACGCATTAAGCAGTGCAATTACAAAAAGAAAAGCGGAAGATTTGGATATTCTTTCTCTCACTTCACAGATAGCTGCTAAATCATATACTGCAGCTGAAACCGAGATAACGCAAGAAAGGTTCTTTGAACGAATTGCTGCTTTCCTTCATGAAAATGATGTACTGTTGGCGGAACAAGGAACATCTTTTTTCGGAGCAGCAACCATGCCGCTGCCAAAAGACACAACATTTATCGGCCAGCCGCTTTGGGGATCTATCGGCTACACACTCCCTGCTCTTTTAGGATCACAGCTTGCCGACAAAAACCGACGCAACGTATTGCTTATCGGCGACGGTTCATTTCAATTGACAGCACAAGAGCTGTCAACTATGCTGCGTCAACATATTAAACCGGTAATTTTTCTAATTAATAATGACGGCTATACGGTAGAACGTGCGATTCACGGCGAAAATCAAGTATATAATGACATTCAAATGTGGAATTATCAAGAGCTTCCCGCTGTGTTAGGCCCTAAAGACCGGAGTATAACTTTTAAAGTTCGTACAGAAATAGAGCTGGAGGAAGCTTTAATATTGGCCGAACAGAATTATCAACATCTCGTATTTATTGAAGTTATGATGCACCGAGACGATAAACCTGCTCTGCTTGCCGAACTTTCAAAACGATTTGCAAATCAAAACGTATAAGCTAATAACTGTAACACAAAAAGCTTGTGAGTCATGCTCACAAGCTTTTTCCTCATAAAAAATATGTATGCTGCACAACCACAATCACAACCGCAATTAAAATCGAAGGCAATAAATTAGCAACTTTGATTTTAATAATTTCTAATAAATTAATCCCTATTGCTAAAATTAGCACGCCGCCTACTCCTGTTACTTCGGCAATGATACTATTCATTAAATCTTGCGGCACGACCGCATTAATTTGCGTAGCAAATAACGAAATGATGCCTTCGTACAGAAACACGGGCACCGCTGAGAAAATAACGCCTATTCCAAGCGTAGTGGTTAATAATAATGAGATAAATCCATCCATCACCGCTTTCGTAAACAATACGCTGTGATCGCCTCGTATTCCGCTGTCTAATGCTCCTACAATCGCCATCGCTCCAATAACAAAAATTAAAGTTCCTGTCACAAAGCCCTGTGAAATACTGAATGCTTGCTTTTCGTTTTGCTGCGATTGAAATTTTCGTTCAATCATATTACCTAAAAGGTTTAGCTTTTCATCTAAATCGATGAACTCACCAATAACAGCTCCAATGGCTAAGCTCAAAATTACAATTAAAAACTGATGGCTTTTAAAGCCCATTTGCAGACCGAGCGTGATAACCGATAAACCCATCACTTGCATCACCGTCACGCTTACCTTTTCAGGAATGCGGTGAGCAAGCTTGCCCATTAATGTTCCTACAACAATCGCTAGTCCATTTACTAATGCTCCTATAATAAACATGTTGTCACCTTTACTGCAAATAATACCGCTTCTTTTTTCATTTGCTCTACTTCCTCTCTGCTCCGCACTAGCTGTATCAAACACACTAAATTTTAACACAAAATTCTTTCAATTATGAAGAAAAGAAAAAGATCCGAACGATGAATCATTCGGATCTTTAACTAAAACACATTTGTTCCAGCCTTTTTATTAAAATGTAATAACGTCTTTTGTGCCTTGCTTTTGGTAGCCTGTTTTTAACAGCTTCACTTCTTTATCCTCTGGCAAGTTGGTAAATACAACTGGTGTCACAATAGACGGCGCATGCTTTTTAACATAGTCTAAATTCACTTGTAAAAGCGGCGTTCCTTGTTGAATGCTGTCACCTTCTCGAACAAGCGCTTCGAATCCTTCTCCTTTTAAATTCACCGTATCTAATCCAACGTGAATCAGGATTTCAATTCCTTCTGCTGTTTTTAATCCAATCGCATGTTTTGTTGGGAATACGGTCATCACTTCACCGTCAATCGGTGATACGAGCGTTCCTTCAATAGGTTCAATCGCAAAACCGTCGCCCATCATTTTTTGTGAAAACACTTGATCTTCTACTTCACTCAGCGGCTTTACAACGCCTTCAAACGGTAAAACAAAATCCGTATGTGCATCTGCTTGAATAGACGGCTGTTCAACAGGTGCAGCGGTTGACGCTGTGCCGTATTTAACTAATTGATTCATTGCGTCCGCAACAAACTCTACTTCTGTTCCGACAATTACTTGAACATTTGTTTTGCTGAGCTTCATGATTCCTCTCGCTCCGTGACGCTTTAAGGCAGCTTCGTTAATGTTGCCGGCATCAGCTACTTGTAAACGAAGACGAGTCGCACAGTTATCAATTACGGTTAAGTTTTCTTTTCCGCCTAAATCTTCAATAAAATAAGACGCCATATCCACATATTTATCGCCTGTTGCCACAACCGTTTCGTTTGATGTGTCTACTTCTTCATCATCTTCACGTCCCGGTGTTTTTAAATTTAATGCTTTGATCAGCGTGTAGAAAATGACAAAGTAAATGACTGCATACACAATTCCAATTCCTGCTAACAGCAGCGGTTTTTGTGAAATTCCGTAGTTTAAGAAGAAATCAATAGCCCCTGCTGAAAATCCAAATCCAGCGTGAATACCAAGTGCAACGGCTAAAGCCATCGAAATTCCCGTTAAAACGGCATGAATAACGTATAATAGCGGTGCTACGAACATAAATAGAAATTCAATTGGTTCCGTAATTCCCGTTAAAAAAGAAGTAACAGCAAGTCCGATTAACATACCGCTGACTTGTTTGCGTTTTTCTTTTTTAGCTGCTGCAACCATCGCAAGCGCAGCTGCCGGTAAACCAAACATCATAACCGGGAAGAATCCAGACATAAATGTTCCTGCCGTTGGATCGCCTTTAAAGAAGCGGTTCAAATCTCCCGTTACGCCGTGATAGTCTCCGAATACAAACCATACTAAGCTGTTTAACACGTGATGCAGTCCAATTGGAATCAACAGACGGTTCAAAAATCCGTATATACCTGCACCAAGCGCTCCTGCTCCTGTAATCCACGTTCCTAAGTTGTTAATTTGATCTTGAATCGGCGGCCAAATAACGCCAAAGATTCCTGCAAGCGCGAGCATAACGACTGACGTAATAATCGGTACAAACCGCTTTCCTGCAAAGAAGCCGAGCCACTCTGGCAGCTTAATGGCTGAGAAACGATTGTATAGTAAACCAGCCGTTACCCCTGAGACAATCCCGCCCAGTACACCCATGTTAATATCTTTATCAATAGCTACAGTCCCTTTTGTTAAAACAAAATAACCGACTACTCCGGCAAGTGCTGCTGCGCCGCTTCCATCTTTTGAAAGCCCTACAGCAATTCCGAGTGCAAACAGTAGTGCTAAATTCGCAAAAATCGCATCTCCGGCTTGAGCCATAAACGGAATATCCAATAAGTCTTTTTGACCCAAACGAAGAAGCAATGCCGCAGCAGGTAATACTGCGATTGGCAGCATAAGCGATTTACCAATACGTTGTAAAAAATTCAGCATGTTTCTATCCCCTTTGTATAACGTATTTAACCCGATGTTACGAGCAAGGATTTTCGTAACAATATTTATCGGATGACAAGTTACCGCATTCATCCCGGCCTATGATTACATCATCAGCTGACATAACGGCGGTTTTACTGCATGGACTCATACTAGCACATAAAATATATAGTTGTCTATACCAATTTTCTTTTTAAAAACCTTTCTATATCAATGTTAAAAGCCCTTACAAAACTTTCTAGTTCACAAAAAAGAATCAACTGGTCTAGACAACTATTCCAAAAAGCGTTACACTTAAATCAATACAACGAGCAAAGGAGTGTATGTATGGATACACATTCATCCATCATTATTTATAATGTAACCGTTTATAGTGAAAATCAGACATTAAAAAACGGGTATATTAAACTAACGAACAAAAAAATCACTGAAATCGGAGAGATACATCAATACGTACGTCAGCCAAAAGACCATGTAATTGAACTTTCTCCTTCCTATAAAGTTATTCCGGGTGCCATTGATGTGCATATTCATGGCGTTAACAATGCCGATGCGATGGACGGTACAGCAGAAGCATTAAAAACAATGGCGCGCACGCTCCCAAAAGAAGGTACAACAAGCTTTTTAGCAACCACTATGACGCAGTCGAATGAAGCGGTTGAAAAAGCGCTTCGCAATGCCGGCACTTATATCGAAGAGCAAACAGATGCGGATGCTGAAGTAGTTGGTATTCACTTAGAAGGTCCGTTTATTTCACCAAAACGTGCGGGCGCACAGCCGCCTACTCACATTCAAGATCCGAATGTGACACTGTTTCAAGAGTGGCAAAAAGCAGCCGGAGGACATATTAAACTTGTTACATTAGCTCCGGAGCAGCCAAACGGCTTAGCGCTTACTTCTTATTTAAAAGAAACAAACGTCGTCGCTTCTATTGGCCATTCCGACAGCACATACGATCAAGTTGGTGAAGCCATCGAAGCAGGAGCGTCTCATATTACGCACTTATATAACGGCATGCGCGGTCTTCACCATAGAGAGCCGGGCGTATTAGGGGCCGCGTATTTGAGAGATGAATTATTTGTAGAGCTGATTACAGACGGCATCCACTGCCGACCTGAAATGGTCAAGCTTGCGTACGATCAAATTACAAGTGAACGCATGATTCTTATCACGGATTCTCTTCGTGCCAAATGGCTAAAAAACGGTACGTATGATTTAGGAGGGCAGCCTGTTCACGTAAACGACACAACCGCTACACTTGCAGATGGAACATTAGCAGGAAGCATCTTAAAGATGAACGATGCGATTAAAAACACGATGAGCTTTACGAACTGTTCATTAGAAGACATCGTAAAAATGACTGCTGAAAACCCAGCAAAACAGCTTAATCTGTTCGATACAAAAGGAAGCATCAAAATTGGAAAAGATGCGGATATCGTGGTGTTAAATGAAAACTTAGATGTTGAAATGACATTTTGCCGAGGCACATTGAGTTTTAAAAAGGAGGACTAACAATGAATATCATCCAAGTGAAAAATTACAGTGAAATGAGCGCAAAAGCAGCTGATATGCTGATTAGCAAACTTCATGAAAAACCAAATATGAATCTGGGACTTGCAACGGGAGGCACGCCGAAAGGATTATATGATCGTTTAATTCAAGATCATAAGGAGCACGGCACGTCTTACAAACACGTTACTTCATTTAACTTAGATGAATATGTCGGAATGAAGCCGCAAGATCCAAACAGCTATCACTACTATATGGCAGATGCGTTATTTAATCATATTGATATTGACGTAAGCAACACGCACGTTCCTAACGGCCTAGCTGATACGCCTGAAGAAGAATGCCGCCGCTACGATGAAATGATTCAAAATCACGGAGGCATTGACCTTCAGATTCTTGGAATCGGCCAAAACGGACATATTGGCTTTAACGAACCTGGTACGTCATTCAACTCTCCTACTCATATTGTGACGTTAGAAGAGTCAACGCGAAAAGCGAATGCGCGCTACTTTAATTCTCTTGACGAAGTGCCTACTCAGGCTATTACAATGGGAATTGAATCGATTATGAAAAGTAAAGAAATTTTACTGCTTATCTCCGGGGAAGCCAAAGCAGAAGCGATGTATCAGCTGCTTAACGGAGAAATCACAGAAGACTTTCCTGCTTCTATTTTAAAGAAGCATCACTGTGTTACAATTATTGCGGACCAAGAAGCTTTAGCTAAAGTGAGCCTTTGAAAGAATAGTCAAGTAGGCTGTTCCGACTATAATCAATCCGTCTTTATGAAAGAAAGGTGTCTGGCTATTAGTTAGAGTATATATAGATAACATACCTCCTCGTCTTTTTTAGATGAGGAGGTTTACATAAAGGAGAGAACTTAAGTGATTGATAAAAGCTCACCTCTTCCGATTTATTATCAAATTGAAGAACAGTTGAAAAAACAAATTGAAAACGGAGAGTTAAAACCAAATGATTCGCTTCCTTCTGAACGAGAGTTTGCAGAACGATTTGAAATCAGCAGAATGACCGTTCGCCAAGCGATTAACAATTTAGTAAACGACGGTTATTTATACCGTCAAAAAGGCCGGGGCACCTTTGTGTCTGAAAAAAAACTGGAGCAGCAGCTCGTTGGATTAACGAGTTTTACAGAAGATATGAAAGCGCGCGGAATGGTGCCAAGCAGTAAGCTGCTGAGCTTTGAAATTATTGCGGCTTCAGAAAAAATTGCCGAGCAGCTGCAAATTTCTCTTCATGCACCTGTTTATGAAATCAAGCGTATTCGTTTAGCTGACGACGTGCCAATGGCACTTGAAAGCGTGTATGTATCCGCTAACTTAGTCAAAGGCTTAACAGAATCCATTGTTAATGACTCGCTCTATCGCTATATTGAAGAAGAGCTCGGGCTGAAAATCGGCGAAGCCAATCAAACGTTAGAATCCATTTTAGCTTCTGAAACCGAAGTGAAGCATCTTGGAATCAGCTCATATTCACCCGTTCTATTGATTCAAAGAAATACGTATTTGCAAGACGGCACGCCGCTTGAAGTGGTGAAGTCTTCGTACCGAGCAGACCGCTATAAGTTTACGATTAATATGACACGATCTTAACTAAGGAGTTTTTTTATGTCTAGTTTATATCTACAGGAACTAACAAAACTGCTTGCCAAAGTGGAGGCGCATGAACAGCAGGCCATGGAATCCGCAGCCGAGAAAATCTCACAGCAATTAGCTTCTCATCACCTCATTCATTTATTTGGGTGCGGTCATTCTCATATTTTAACGGAAGAAGTGTTTTACCGTTCCGGAGGGCTTGCGCCGATTCACCCTATTTTTGTAGAAGAACTGATGCTTCATAAAGGAGCTTCGCGCTCTTCGCAGCTAGAGCGTAAAAACGACTATGCCTCTACCTTTATGGAAAAAGAAGATATCGTACCAGGCGATATCATGATTGTAATTTCTACGTCGGGCGTAAATCCCGTTCCGGTTGATGTGGCCTTAATTGCAAAAGAAAAAGGCGCCTTTGTTATCGGGCTTACCTCTCCTTCTTATGCCACGAGCCGGGCTTCGCGACATAAAAGCGGAAAATATCTTCATGATGTCGTGGATCTTGTTATTAACAATCACATTCCAAAAGGAGACGTTCTTCTTCATCAGCAAGACATTTCTTTCGCTTCTGGTTCCACTGTAATTGGAGGCGCTATCCTAAATGACGTCCTATCTAAAGCCATTCAAAAACTGCTCAGCCGCGGCATTACGCCTCCTGTCTTTTTAAGCGGAAACATGGAAGGTTCAGATAAACATAACCAGCGGTTGATTGATGCTTACAAAGGAAGAATTACTGCCCTATAACAGCCCCTGCGGCTGTTTTTTTGCACAAAAAAAAGATGCTTGAAAGCATCTCATCAAAGTCGGACTGTACGATTTGGACTAGATCTCCTCTTTATCAGTAGAAGTCTTGTTCACAGCACCATAACCTACTTATCCGACATAATTACTATGTTTAACATAAGTATACTCTTTTATACCTTAGGTGTCAAATAAGTTATAAGAAATTTTGTAGTGCATTCATTTGAAGATTTTTTTACGGTAATGTTCCAGCTGACTTTTAGCTTCTTTCATAATTGTTGTATGTATGATTTCATCCGTGATGGTAAAATAATTTACCATACATACCTTATAGATTTTACATATAAATTTCTGCCAAAATTTTATATAAGATTTTCTGCCGCATCTCACAAAAAAGAACCTGCATCAAAACTGATGCAGGTTCTTCCCTTCATACATATCATGCTACTTATTTCATGTTCATTTGCCCTTGTGAGGCCCTTTCGCTACGTATATCGGTTCATAACGAGAGTGCCAATTGTCAGATCAGAATATCTGCTTTTCATGTGAGGTAATACGTTTGCTGAAGTTGCTGTTAAGTATTCCAAAACGAAACCAGTCCCTTCATGAAGCTAAGTATTTACCTTTCACAGTAGCCTTAGAAAAATTTCTATCGGCTCTGTACTATTTGTATACCACGTTTCAATTGAACTAAACTAAAAAATTCATTTTAATCAAAAAATTCTTACCACAGGGATACAACCATTAACAGCGAATTACAAATGAAGCTTTAATCCTTCGTGAGAAGCTGTGAATCCAAGCTTTTGATAAAAACGCAAAGCCTCTGACCGTTCCTTGTCAGTTGTTAATTGTACTAACTGACAGTTACGTTCTTTCGCTCGTTCAATCGCCCATGTAATCAGCTGATATCCAACCCCTTTTCCGCGCTGTGACGAAGCGGTTCGAACTCCTTCAATCGTTGCTCTCCACCCGCCTTGTCGTGCAATGTGGGGCGTAAAGGTTATTTGTTGAACACCTATTACTTCACTATCTTTACATGCGACAATCAGTTCATTGTTTGGGTCCGCATCAATTGCCTGAAATGCTTGAACATAACAGTCTGGAAGCGGTAATTCGTAGCGCTCTCGTTTGCTTCCAAGCATATCATCAGCGAGCATTCCAACAATTTGATCTAAATCTTCCCGCACTGCTTCTCTAAAGGTTATTTCTCCCATTTCAAACAGCACCTTTCCCGTGTCTATTTATGATATTAAAAAGAACACTGACGAACAAGCTCAGAACCGACGCCAAGAACAAAGCAGCCGCTAAAGCACCAAGACCCATTCCTTCAAAGCCGCCAACTCCAAATATGCTATATAGAAATAGAAATATGCTTATTAGCATGCTGCTAAGTGAAATTCCATACTGCACGGGCGAGTTCCTTCTATAGAAGAAATACGACGCACCAGCAAGCAGCACAAAGAAAGCACCCATTAATCCAAATAAAGAAATCATTTACACCTTCCTCCCTCTTCAAAAAAGGAATTTATATCCATTATATACTATCATTTTTATTTATTCTATCTAGCCCTGCAGCCACAACTAAATAGACATGACCAAAACGGCCATGTCTATTTTTCTACTATATTAAAAAGAAAGTTCTTTGAACCAAAAAGAATAAGGGGCTAAGCAAGCTTCATCAATTTCATTCATACGTTTTTTGCATCGCTGCAGCACCTCAGCAGGAATGTGTCTCTCTAAGTATGCAGATTCTCCGTTAGCTTGAATCGTTTCTTCTACTAGCTCTTCAAACACATCTAAGCATGCTAAAAACTGCGGAAAAGTTGTATTAATAAAACGCTCACAGTCATCGTTGGACGTATCGAGCAGCACAACCGAACCGTTTTTTTGATGAAGACAAATTGGATCTCCAGCGCCTGTTGTTCCTAAAAACCAATAGTGCTGGTAGCGAGATGATAACTCAAATGTTTCGCATAGCGTTGTTAGCTTTCCTTTGGATGAAACGAACTCTAGAAATGGTGAAGCTTCTTTGGGCAATCCTTTTTCTGTTAGCAACTTCTTTGTCTCTTTATCAATATCAAGGGGTGCAAGCTGTTCGGCATCAAACTTCATTCGTTTTTCCTGTCGTTGCATCACATTTGACAACTTCTTTCACTCCTTTTCACCATTTGCTCTTTCTTTGCTTTTGTTTATTATAAAAGAAATCCAGCTCGTATTATATGCTACAAATGAACTTAATTAGACTGAAAATTTTTCCAATCTTTATTTATATAGCCCGATTTTCTCTTTATAAACACAGGTAAAAAGAAACCGATCAGATTTTCTCCAGTGAATTCTGCTTTGAAAAATAATTCTCATTCCCTTCTTCCCTTTTCAGCGTACTCTCGCCTCTTATAAACAGGCTTAATCTTTATTATTCCAATTTTTTCTACTTTTTGCAACTAGGACTTATCTCACCATTTCTTATGCGAGATTAATAACTTGACAAAATAATAAAATAAGTAACAGTAATTATTTACAAATTTTTAAACTTTATGGTTTAATAGGTATGTAATTCCTGTTTTTTACTATATTTTTTTGGAGGTTTAACATGAAAAAAGGGTCAATTTATCGTTTTATTGCTTTTGCTTTAATGTTTACCTTGTGTTTTAGCCAATTAGGCTTACTGAAAACACAAGCGGCAGGCAATCCTCCTGCTAATGAAAAAACATTAAGCATTGGTAAAGCAGCAAAAGGAACATTTACAGAACCAGAACAAACACATTGGTACAAAATTAATCCTTCTAAGCAAGATGTAGCAAAGTTTTCACACTACCGAATTAAGCTTCAAAGTGATGATGAAGTAAACATCACGGTTTACTCTAGTCTTGAAAATGCCAAAAACAACGTGGCATTTGACCGTTATATGGGATACTCCTACAAAGATGAGCCTGCTCAGCTTGATTTCCCAATCGCTTGGACTGGCCCTTATTATGTGAAAGTTGAGTATTATGGAAGCGAAGACGGCATGATTGAAGAAGATGCGGAAGATGGTTCAACTTCTCCAGAACCACAGCCGGAAGAAAAAACAGAAGTTCCATATACAATCAGCTATGAAGGCGCTTCACTTCCTCCTTCTCAAATGATGGAAGAAGAATGCCCGGCTGAATTAAGTACAAGCCAAAAAGAAAACGGAAAAGGTATTTTAAAAGATTTGCGTACGATTCGCGACGCTGTGCTTTCAAAAACAGCAAGCGGAAAAGACCTTTCTTCTCTTTACTACAAAGCCGCTCCGTTTATCAGCTCTAAAATGATTATCGATAAATCGATGCGCGAACAAGTATACAAAGATTTAGTTCAGCTAAAGGGTCTATTTACAGATGTGGCGAAAAACGGCGCATCAAGCACATATATGATTACAAGTGCTGATCAAAAAGCAATCAATGATTTATACAGCATCGCTTATAAATCCGTTCCGACTGCTTTAAAGAAAGACTTAGAAAAAGTAGCAGCACAAACAAAATTAAAAGACGTAACGGACTTAAACGTATCGTCTGTATTAGTAAGAGCTAAGTTAGTCAGCGCAAACAGCGTTTCAACAAAAGCTGAAACTCGCTATATTGTTAAATTAAAAGATGGTGCAAATGCTAAATCATTCAAAACAAAAGCACAGTCAAAATCAGCAAGCATTGAATCTATTAATCCATTAAAACAATCAGCTGCTTCTTTTGATAATATGTTTGTTATTCAATTAGATGACAGCAATGCAAAAAGCTTCAGCACGTCATCTGCTCAAGGTAAAATGACGGCAAAACAAATTCAGGCACTTCCTGAAACTGAATTTATCGAGCCGGTTCAAGAGTATCACGCTCTTTCGATGGATTCACAATATCCGTATCAATGGTCATTAAACAATACGGGTAAAAATGACGGTACGCAACATGCCGATATTCAATACGAATCGCTTGAAAAATTACTAAACGGTCAAAAATTAAAAGATACGGTTATTGCCGTTGCGGATACGGGCGTCGATTCATCACTAGCTGATTTAAAAGGCGTGGTGGATACAAAAACAGGCTATAACTACGTGGATCGTTCGTCGAATGCAACAGACGACAACGGACACGGAACTCACGTAGCAGGTATTATCGCAGCCTCTGCAAACAATAACTATTCAATGGCCGGCATTAATTCTCACGCTAAAATTTTACCGGTTAAAATTCTAGACGCATCTGGAAGCGGAGATACAGAACAAATTGCGTACGGTATTAAATACGCGGTTGATCACGGTGCAAAAGTCATTAACTTAAGCCTTGGCGGATCTTACAGCCGCGTGCTTGAATATTCGTTAAAATACGCATACGATCATAACGTAACGGTTGTAGCTGCAAGTGGAAACGACGGTATGGAAGAGCTCTCTTACCCTGCTTCATCTGCCTATGCGATTTCAGTAGGCGCATCAAACCGTTTAGATATCGTATCTGACTACTCAAACTATGGAAAAGGATTAGATATTACAGCTCCTGGCTCTGATATTCCAAGTCTTGTTCCAGACGGGAACGTCACTTATTTAAGCGGAACATCAATGGCAACACCTCACGTGGCAGCCGTTGCGGGATTATTACTATCACAAAACCCAGGCTTAAAGCCAAAAGACGTTGAAAAACGCCTAACGGATACAGCTAAAGATATTAAATTCGATGAAAAAGATGCTCCTGTATACGATGATGAAGAAAGTCCGTTAGAGCCCCCTGCTCCAGGCTACGATTACGTATCAGGATGGGGACGTTTAAATGCGTACAGCGCGGTAAGTGCACAACAGCTGCAAGCGCAGGTAAATACATTTGTCAGCACGCAAAAAATTGTTACAGGTAAAGCTCAAAGCGGTTCAACTGTTAAAGTAATGAACGGCTCAAAAACACTTGGCACAGTTAAAGCTGATGCAAAAAATACGTTCTCTGTGAACATTCCAGCTCAAAAAGCTGATACCGTTTTACAAGTGGTTGTCACAAATGGAAAAGCAAGTACGAGCATTCGTGCAGTTGTTCAAAAAGCACCTGCCAAACCAGCGGTAAAAGCCGTAACGAATAAAGATGAGTACGTAACAGGAACGTCTAAAGCGAATTTTACGGTAAATGTTAAAAACAGCGCTAAGAAAGTGATTGCTTCAGCAAAAGCTGATGCAAAAGGCGCGTTCAAAGTGAAAATTCCAAAACAAAAAGAAAACACAGTCTTGTACATCACGGCTACAAACAGCCAAAAACAAGAAAGTGAAGAAGTAAAAGTAACGGTGCGTGACGTTATTGCTCCAAATGCCCCTAAAGTAAATCCAGTCAGCGACGCGGATACAACTATTAAAGGAACAGCTGAAGCAAATGCATCTGTTGTAGCGAAAGTGAACAACAAAGAAATCGGCAAAGCAAAAGCCAATGCAAAAGGTCAGTACAGCATAACAATTAAAAAACAAAAAGCAGGTACAGCAATCAGCGTAACAGCAGCAGACGCAGCCAACAACACAAGTAAAGCTACGACTGTAAAAGTGAGCGATAAAACTCCCCCTGTCGCACCAAGCGTAAATGCTGTCACAACAAAAAGCACGGCTGTAACAGGTAAAGCAGAAGCAAATGCTACCGTAACGGTAACAGTAAACAAAAAAAGCATTGGCTCTGCTGCTGCTAACAGCAAAGGGCAATACTCAGTAAAAATTAAAAAGCAAAAAGAAAAAACAGTCTTAAGCGTAACCGCAAAAGACAAAGCGAACAATACGAGTAAAGCAACAGCAAAAACGGTGACAAAATAAAGAAAAAAGGCGCTTGGCTTATGGCCAAGTGCCTTTTGGTTATAAAAGCTGTTTGTTTTTAAAGTATTTCCACATTCCCCACGTTAACACAATTAACATAACGATAATAACAGCAGTAGCCCAGTGGGAATTTTGATATGGAATCGGTACGTTCATCCCAAAAAATCCGGTTACGAACGTCAGCGGAAGCATAATCGTTGAAATCAGTGTTAAGACGTTCAGCTTTTCAGATGAAGTTGCATTGGTAATAGAATAATACGTATCAAGTGCACTGTTTACGAGGTCTCTAAATGTTTCAGCAGAGTCTACAATACGCTCTAAGTGGTCAAGCAAGTCAATGTAGAAAGGAACATTTTCTTCTCGTATGTCGAATTTCCACTTTCCATTCACCGTTAAGAAAATTCGGCGCTGAGGCAGAATAACGCGACGGATTAAGATAATCGTTCTTTTTAACGCCAAGAACTCTTCCGTCACTCCGCGCACTTCTTTGTTGTAGATTTCATCTTCTAATTCATCAATACGCATGTCAATTCGGTCTAAAATCGGAAAGTATTCGTCCGTGATGCCATCAATCAAAGCATACAGTAAAAAGTCGGCGCCGCGGTTCATAAACTTTGGATAGCGTGAGCACACAGCATCCATTTTGCGAAGCCAGCCCATTTTATGTTTATGAATCGTCACTACGTAATTTGATCCGACAAAGGCATTTAACTCAAGCGTCGTAATCTCATCATCACTTTCTTCGTTATAGCGAAGCGCGTGAAAAACGAAAAATTTATAGTCTTCGTAATCATCCATTTTAGCGCGAGGACTGTCGTGTAAGCAGTCTTCAATCGCCAATGGGTGAAAATCGAATAATTTAGCAATTTGAGCAAGCTCTTGTCCGTGGACATCATACAAATCAATCCACAGCAAATTATCAGGATTGCGCAATTTTTCATGCACGTCTCCTAAATCAAGATTCGTTACCATTTCTTTTGTTTCATCATCATATAAGTATGTTTTAATCATTGATTTTTCACCTCACATCATTGAGGCATTAAGGAGTATTTTCCTTCGTTGAAATGAGAGGAACATATACACCTTTGTTGCCCCTATCTTGTTTTGCAGTAACCTTCATCGAAATGGGGTCATCAGTGCCCATTCATCTCACCTCCTAATTACTTGAAGGAACGCTGACTTGTAATACAGCTACTTCACAAAGTTTAATTTTAACATACAATCTAACTCTAGCGTAGCGCTTTTTTCAAAACCTTTCCCTCTCTATTTAAAGTTTCAAACAAAACTTCCGATACTATAAAAGCAGTTATAATCGGCAATCGATAACTAAGACCGCTTGAATCCTCCCACAAAGGTTCACCTAATCGTAGGCGATCAACCCCGCAAGGGGGATCGCCTACGATTAGGTCTAGAAAATCTCACATGACCGGTCTGTGGTCATATGAGATTTTCTACACCGATAAACATTATATGGGTGATGTGGAAAAACGTGTAGGAATTTTTAGACTTTCATCGAATACTTACTTAACAAACTTAGATTACGAAAAGGACTGATAATACATGCATTTTAAACGTGAAGAACCGTTTCGCTTTTTATTTGAGACTCCCATTGTTGGAACGTTTTCCATTGCTAAATACGACAACAAAGAAATCGATTCTAAGCCAGGTCCTTTGTCTGTTATCGACCTTTCACCGAAAGGAATCAAAATAATTACGCCGCTTGATTTACCTATTTTCAACCATCAAATTCAGCTAAAAATCAGCTTTTATTTAAATGAAAAACCCATCCATATTACCGGACTTTGCGTGTGGAAGGAAAAACGGCACACCGAATACCTTTATGGCATCGAAGCGTTTAACGATGTGGAAGAACAAGCGATTTTAATTACAGAGCTCAAAACCTACGCCAAGAAAAAGCGAGATACGCAATAAAAATAGCGCTCATTTGTTTTACTCCCCTTTTAAGATGGCAATACTACGAACGACTTCGATAGAAAAAGGTGAGACGATGAGCAGCAAAGCAAAAAAAGAGTGGATTGGCGGTCTCGTACTATTTTTACTCGTCAGTTTTGTCAGCATCACATTTGCAGGCTATCATACGGTGAAAGCTGCCGTTGATCAAACATATGTACCGCTTGAGCATGGTAACAAAACACACGTCAATTTAAAAAAAGGGCAACCGTTTTCCCTGCTTTTAATTCAAGAAAACCATCAAAATACGTCATTTGTGTATATGACTGTTAATAAACAGCATGAATCAATAAAAATGACCCACTTGCCAGGGTCAACTCAGCTCGGCAATGAAACACTGCGAACCATTTATCACCGAAGAAATATGAATGCTGTCGTAAAGAACGTCGAAACGTACGCAAAGCTTCCTGTTGATTATTATGTCAAAATGGATCAGCAGTCAGTCGTCGATGCTGTAAATAAATTAGGCGGCATTATCGTCACAAACAAACGTGCTTTTGAACATAGCAACATTGTTTTTCCAAAAGGATCGATTCGCCTTAACGGAGAAGAAGCGCTTGTTTTTTTAAAGGAGCGTAATGAGCAAGACATCTTTACTGCGCATGAAAGACAGCTGTCCGTCGCGAAAGCCATTTTCAGCCAAGCAGCTACGATTCCCAATGTTGCAAAGCTGCACTCTCTTGTATTTACGCTCGCTGATCACATTGAAACCAACGCAACCTTTAATGATATCAAACGGATTCAAAAAACCTACAAACCGGCCGTTTCTCACGTAGACAAGCAGCAGTTTCCGCAAAACGAATGGAACCAAAAACAAGTCACAACGCGGCTGTACAAGCACTTAGAACGCAACGAGCTGTTTTTATAAAAAACGCCTCACGAAAAAAACCATTGACCGCAGGCTCAATGGTTTTTTATGCTACTTATCTTCAGCAGGCACTACTTTTTCATTTATTTTAATAACAACTTTTTCATCACGTTCATAGCCCTTCTTATAAGAAGAATGATCATTAGGCGGCCCAATCACAACCGTATCCGTAATTGGCGCTACGGCTTCTGCTACTTCGCTTGCGCTTACTCCGTATGCTTTTTGAAACACGATCGGAGGCGTTAAGCGCAGCACGTCGGATCCTTCTGTAGATTCGAATTGATCATTGTTAAAAAAGAGATGAAGATGCGCTTCTTCCGATAAGGGCTCAATCCAATGCCACCAGCCCATCGGTATAAACACAACTTCCCCTTGTTTTATCCGGTAATTGTGCATACTGCTTGTATCAGGATCCAAGACAGACACCTGCACTTCACCTGAAACGACGACATCTAATTCCCACGCGTTTGGATGCCAGTGGGGTTCTCTCATATGCCCTTTCGTCATATATAAATCAACAAAAGCACCTCCAAGCATAGCAGGCAGCTGAGTTGAGGTTAGTTGATACGCTATATTTTGATCATTTCGTTTGAACAGGACGTTTTGCTTATAGTTCACTGACAGATTAGGCGTTCCTGAGCTTTTTTTAATATTTGAATTATCCGGCACAAATCCAGATTTACTCATAGTGTCATACCCTCTTTTCATCAAAAAGTTATATGCACTATCCTATTAAAACTCTTAGCTAAGGGTGTTTTAATTAGGAAAAATAAAAAACGAGCGTTTCCGCTCGTTTTTTATCCGACAAGACGTTCAATTTTCTTTTTCTTCCATACAAATTGATAATAGCTGTACTGCAGGATTAAGCTGACAACAAACGCCGCTGGATATCCAATCCAAATCCCTTTGATTTCAAGAGGTGTAAACTGCGATAACACGTAGGCTACGGGTACTTCTACACACCAAATAGCCATAATACTAAATACCGTAGGCCAAAGCACCGTACCGCTTGCTCGCATTGTAGCGGTAATAATTTGCGCATGACCGAAAATCAAATAGCTCCAAAGTGTTATCACTAAAAGCTCTTCGGCAATATGGAGCGTGTGCTGACTTGTTAAAAACAAAGCTAAAATTTGATTAGAAAAGAGATAAATAAGTAAAATTAATACGCTGCCAATAACGTAATTCAGCATAATTCCAGAGCGAATAACTTCTTTTAAACGCTCAAATTTATTGGCACCAATCGACTGCGCCGCAAAAATAGAAACCGCAATCCCTAAGCTGATTGCCGGCATTTGTACATAGCTTGCCACTTGGTTCACCGCTCCGTACGCTGCTGTAGCGTCTGAGCCAAATCCGTTTACAAACGTAATGACCGCGATTTCAGAAAGAGAAACTAAAATCATGTTGATACTAGCTGGAATCCCTAAACGCATAAGCAGCTTTAAAAGCGTTCCGTCCATTTTTAATGAAATAGATGAGTCAAACTTTAACGGATGATTTTTCTTGCGTAAATAGATAATCATAATAATGAACGTTAATACGGTTGAAAACACCGTTGCGTACGCAGCGCCGTACACTCCAAGCTTTGGCACTCCGATCCATCCAAAAATTAAAATCGGAAGGAAAATGATGTTTAAGACCGTACTCACAACTAAAAAGTAAAAAGGCGTTTTAGAGTCTCCGGTTCCGCGCATAAACGTCGTATAAACAAAGTATAAAAACAAAACAGGAATTGCCACAAACAAAATGCGCGCATAGTGAACCGTTACGTCAATAATATTAGCCGGCGTTCCCATAATCCGAAGAATATCCGGAGCAAATATGCTTCCCAAAACAGCAAGCACAATCCCGACTAAAAATGTAAACGTGAGCGTGGTACCGATAATTTCTTTGACTCGTTTTTCATTTTGCGCCCCGTACGCTTGCCCGATTAAAATGGAACTTCCTGAACCAATTCCAATCGAAAACGACACGAGCAGAAAAAACAGAGGAAAAAAAGCGGAAATAGCGGCTAACGCATCAACTCCAAGCGCTCTTCCGACAATAATACTCCCCGCCAGCTGCCCAACGGACTGCATGGCATTACTTAACATGAGCGGAATCAAAAACACAAGCATCAGCTTACTGACGGACTTTTCTGATTCCACTACTTCACTTTTAGCATCTTGATTCTTCACACCTATTTCTCCTTTGTATCAGCTTTCGGCGAATGATAGCCTTTTTCGCCGTAAGGCTGCAGCTTCTCTAACCATTTCGCTTCCAGTTTCAGCAAATCCTTTTTTGAAAGTGCTTTTTCTTCTTCTCTTTTAATCGTTTCCAGCATCTCAATTAAAAAAGCATCCGCCCCGTACGTATTCCACTCGTTTTGAAGCTCTTTATTTTGATGAGTGTTCGTCTTTAACGTGAACTTTACGCCGTTTAACGTTTTGATGTTAGGCGTAGAGCCAATGTAAATCTTATCGTTGTGAAGGTTTTTAATTTGATATACGCCGCCTTCTGTTTTTACTTCTTTCGCTAGCTGCTTCATTTGCTTTTTATAGTCTTTTGAGTCCATACTCATCCCTGTCTCTCCTTTTCTCCAGTAGCTGCTTCCATCTGCGCTGCGCTCTAAAAAACCGTACTCAATTAAATAACGTCGCAGCACCGCATAGTCGTCATAAAAAGGTGCTAACCTATCATTTACTTCTTTTTCGGTATATGTGCTACCGAAATCAAAATGCCCGCTTAATTCTTCAAGAACAACAAGACGGTGTTTTTCTTGCAAATGAAAAGTACGAAGAGGTCCGTTTAAACCTTGCGGAAAATTCTTCGCTAAAATCTTTTCACGCTCTTCATCACTGACGCTGTAGCGCTGACTTCTTCTAGGCGCAGTATTTGTTACGGGTACCGCCTTCTCTTCTTCCCCGTCGTTTAACAGTTCCATCAGCGTTAAAAACACTTTTGCCTGACGCTCTTTTTTCTTTAACGTAAAGCGGTGATTCCGAATGGTCGATGAACTGCCGATTCCCATTTCTTTTTGAATATCACTATCACTTTTTCCTTCTTTAAAAAACTTCACTAAATTTTTTTGATGATCAGAAAGACCGGTTACATCTTTATCTAGCTCTATTAAATGATGAAACACAGACCCGTGCTGCTGTTCAACATGAAGCTTCATATAACGTTTTGCTTCATAAAAAACACCTTCCACTGGATAAATAATGCCTTTTTCAATACTTTCACCGCACAGTAAGCAGTGATAGTGCTCTTCGCTTTCCCCGTACCCTTTCTTCATATCTTCAAAAGATGATTCCCAAAACAAGTCATTTACCATTTGAATAGACACCTTTCTATTTTGTTTATTAATTTATAAACAAATATATTATATGTTTATTATTATGTCAAACTTTCGTTTATGATACACAAAAAATGTTGAAACATAACGAAATGAACCCAACCTAAAGACGAACAAATGGGATACATGAGCTCATATAGATCGCTTATGACACCGCAGTTAATTTCCATGCAAGACTTCGCTTTCCGCGGGCGGCCGGTAAGCCTCCTCGTCGCTTGCGCTCCTGCGGGGTCTCACCTGTTCCGCTTTTCCCGCAGGAGTCTTCGCCTTGCCCTCCAATCAACTGCTAGAAGGAACAAAACAGATCAAACCTGCGTTTACCATAACAAAAAAAACGAACCGCTAATCAAACACGTTGATCAATGGTTCGTTTTCACTTCGGCTAAAATAATCCCCTCCGGTTCTCTTTGTTCCATTCACTTAAATATGGAAAATCCTTAGATACAACGGGCTTATCATCCAAAAGCGTAATTAATTCCAAGCGGTTACCGTCAGGGTCATTAAAATACACGCACGCTGCCGGCATCCACGTATGAACGATCGGCTCTGTTTGCGGCTTTCCAAACGACGTTTCTTCAGGTTCAATGCCTTTTGAACGCAGCCACGTTAACGCTTCATGAATATCTGCTGCTTCAATTCCAAAAGCAAAATGACTCCTTTTCAACTCTTTTTCATCTGTTTCCCAAAGCCCGAGCATCTGCTTTTGTTCCCCAACAAAGAAAAAAGCACAGCGCCTCTCTTCAATTTTATGAACAAACGTCAGCCCAAGACGTCTATAAAATTCAATCGAATCCTCCAAATTCCGAACCTGCACATGCGTCTCATAAATACTCTTAATCATAGCCTTCCCTCCATCCTTTTCTCCTACTATAAGCCATCTCACACCAAACAGCTTCCTAACAAAGAATGAAAAATCATCAGTCTTAAGAACGAGAAACACTCAACAGGAACATACAGCTTTGAAATTCAGAAGAGCACTAAGGTTTTGATCTTGACTTTGACTAAGGGTTTGAGGCTACCCCGCAAGGGGTGCCTCAAACCCTTAGATCTAGAAAAACCCCCATGGCTGCACTCTAGCCATGGGGGTTTTTCTACATCGATAAATTAAGCGTGTGCTTTTGCGAGGCCGATACAGATACCGCCTGAAATAATCAGTACACTCGCAAGAGATACATAAAATAATTGACGCTTTGTTTTCTTTTCTCCCAAGAAGACAATACCGCCAAAAATTGAAATAACGATACCCATTTGCGATAATGAAAAGCTTGTTGCTACGCCTAGTCTTGATTGAGATAAGAATAAGAACATGTTTCCAGATGCCCAGATTAGCCCTGGTAAGATATTGCGAATCGTATATTTGTTAAATGGCTTATGTTTGTATGTAATGATTAAGCCCCCAATTAACATACCGATTGCTTGCGGGAATAGAGCTGCCCATGCGTCTACGTTGAAGATACGTGCGATAACTACGTAAACTAAGAATCCAAGACTTGAAATGATAAGAGTGATAACTCCTTTTTTTGTTTGTCCCGGAGCCCCTTGTGCCCCTTCTTTTTTACCGTCTAATGAAGAAAGCACAACGCCTGCTAGTATTAAAAGAATCGCAATAGATCCAAGCACAATCGTTTGAAGCGTTGACCATTCTTTAAATACAATAACACCAAAAAGAGCTGTTGATACTAATTGCATACCCGTTGAAATCGGCATTGACTTTGAAACACCAAGGTATGGAACACTTTTAAACTGATTGCTTTGACCTACTGACCAGAACAAACCTGAAACAATCCCGACAATAATGAGCGTTGGTGTTAACACCGGCTGCACAATCATAAACTGAACAAATGAAAGAATCAAAGCTCCAATAATTGTTCCAAGCGTTTGACTGTAAGGTCCACCGCCCATCTTCATACTAACTAAAATCATGCTTCCCCACGCAACGGAAGGAAGAACACCTAGCAAAATATCCATCTTTCTCTTAACCTACTTTCCTATTTCTAATCTATGTACATCGTATGTAACGACCTGCTGCTTTTCTCTCATCAAGGGCAAAGAGCCAAGCACTCATACTCCCTCGAATATCCCCCAAAAGGTCCACTTATGCGGATGATGTCTCCCCCGCAAGGGAGGCATCATCCGCATAGGTCTAGAAAATTTAATAGGATCGCTCTTTGATCCTATTAAATTTCCTACATCGATAAATATATAACGTTTTCATAAATAGTGGTAAAACTGCTATTTATTGCTGCTCGTATTATACTAACACGAACATTTATTATTTAGCTAGAAATTTTTTTGATTATTTTTTAAAAACAGAAAAAATTTTTTTCTTCTTACTCCACAGCTCACTTCTCCCTCTTATGTGATCTGCAATCAGCAGAAACGGACGCCTCTGCTGATTGAAAACAAGAAGAGATAAAGCCTTTTCATTTTAGTTAGCTACAGGCTTACAAAATTGCTCTACTACTTCTTTGGCTGGAATTGAACTGATCGCACCTTTTCCAGTTGTCGTTAAGGCACCGCTTGCATTTGCAAAGCGCAAAATAGCATCATGGTCGCGGTCAAGGATAGCCGTTAAGTTTTCTTGTGACACATCGCGGCTTAATAGCTGATAAAGGAATCCGCCAATAAACGCATCTCCCGCACCTGTTGTATCAACAACCGCTACTTTGTAACCGTTTGATTCATAGACAGCTTGTTTTGTATAAAGCGTTGCGCCTTCTGCTCCTTTTGTGAACACAACTACTTGAACGTCACCTGTAAATAGAGACTGAATCGCTTTCTGTTCATCTTCAATGCCGGTGATAAACGACAGCTCGTCGTCTGAAATTTTGACAATGTGCGCTTGAGGAATAAATTCTAAAATCGTTTGACGGCATAGCTCATGATCTTTCCACAGTGGAAGACGTACATTTGGATCAAAGCTGATAACGCCGCCTTTTTCTTTCATGCTTTTAATCGCTTTCATATGAGCGTATTTCATAGGACTTTCAACTAAATCAACCGAACAGAAGTGAAGAACATCGTTGCTTGCAAACCAATCAGGGTTAATTTCGTCTTCTGTTAGTAATAAATCTGCTGAAGGATTACGATAGAAGCTGAAATCTCTTTCTCCGTCTTCACGCAGGGAAACAAAAGCTAAAGCTGTGTTTGCTTCTTCTGTACGATAGACCATATCAGTACCTACTCCTACTTCACGAAGCGTATCTACTAGAAAGTCTCCAAACGCATCTTCTCCAACTTTTGTAATAAGCGCTGACTCATTACCGTATGTAGCAACAACTGCCGCAACGTTTGCCGGCGCTCCGCCTGGCACACGCGTAAACGATTCCACTTCTTTTAATTGAAGACCTTTTTGAGCTGGAATCATATCAATTAATACTTCACCGATACTAAATAACTTACCCATTCTATTCACCTTACTTTTCTTTTTTTGTCATATTGTCATACTGTCATACTATGTTCCAAAAAATCCTTAAATCAAATTATACGTCCCAACCATCTTTTTCGTAAAGAGAAATTTCCAATTTATTTAAAAAAAATCGTAAATGATAGTTTTTTTCTGACAATCTTTTATTGGTTAATCCCCTTCCATCCCTTGTAAAATCTGGGATTAAAATGACCTTCTTACATAAAGATAGAGGGATAAAAAAAGCAATGTCCAGTTTTAACTGTTTATTTATTCATTTTTCGTTCGACATCTCTTTCCTTATTCCCTCTTTATTCGCCGCGAATATGCAAATAATGATAAAGATTCGTGTTTTTACCCCTATTTAAGAAGGAGTGCAGTAAAATGTGTCGAATAGACTTAGGTAGGTATATGACATTATGTATGTTACACTAAATACAAGGCAAGGAAGGGAGAATCAGTCATGAAAATCAATGTTTTTCTAGACGACTATCGCAAATGCCCTGACGGTCATGTTTTAGCCGAAACGATTGATGAATGTATTGATCTGCTAAGATCATTCGATGTTGAACATTTATCACTCGATCACGATTTACTGAGTAAGACACGGAATGGATTAATGCTCGTGCATTTTATGGTAAAGCATCATTTATATGCCGATCGAATTACGATTCACTCCGCTAATCATTCAGGCAGCAAAGCAATGTACAACTGCTTTAAGGACGCTCAAAAAGAGCATAAAATGCCAAACAACATTAAAATTCTAAGATGCCCTCTGCCTCTTCGATGATACCTGCACCCTCACACATTCATTTCAACAGAATCTGTCCGATTCAATTCTCACAGACATCCTGTTTCTATAAAATGAAGAACGATACTGCTTGTTCGATACGTATAGATGTGAATACGCTTTAAGCAGTTTATATTATATAGAAGAAACCGCTCTAAAATACCATGATGATAGCTTTAAAAAGCAGACTATATGGTACAAAGAGCGGTTTTTTGCTATTTAGACAGTTTAGCAGAATCCAAGTCAGCTGAGAGAGCAGCCGGCTGTTTTTTAGCTTCTTTTAGCTGCCTAGCGTTCACGAACCAGTAGAGGCTTCCTACAAACAGTCCTCCCCCTGCTATGTTCCCGAGTGTAACAGGAATTAAATTATGAAATAGTCCAGCAGCCGAAATCGCATCAGGATGCGGAAGCAATAAAGCTAGACCAAGAAACGTCATATTTGCCACGCTGTGCTCGTATCCTGAAGCAACAAATGCAAACAGCATCCAAAAAATAAGCATGATCTTTGCCGCATCGCTTTTAGTACGCGCAGCCGTCCAAATTGCCAGGCAAACAAGCCAGTTGCAAAGGATGCCGCGAAAAAATAATTCACTGACCGGCAAATGCATTTTTTTAGCTGCCAGCGTCATAAGTAAATGATTGGGTTCAATTCCTTTAAACAAACCGGTTCCGGTAATTAACAAACAAAGCCCAAACGCACCTATCGCATTTCCGATAAAACACCACGTCCAGTTTTTAAACGTATCTTTCCATGTGGTGACTCCCGATAGCGTACTCACCGTATACACCATGTGATTTCCGGTAAACAATTCCGCTCCTGCAAATACGACAAGCAGTAAAGCAACAGCAAAAGATAACCCCATCACAAGAGAAACGACCGGTAAAGAAGCAGAGGCTAAAGGCGCTCCTACCGATAGAGCTAATATAACTCCAAGTCCTACGTAAGCACCTGCTAGCACCGCTAACAGCAAGTAACTCGGCAAATGATCATTCACAAGCTTCGTTTTTTCTCGGGCTAACTCATTCATTGACTGCAGTGAATTCTTAAACAAAAGTGTTTCCTCCTTTTATTCATCTTAGACGCATACTTTTTCTTCTGTTTTTTCCAAAAACCAAGAAAGAGCAGAAGCTTGCTTCACCACTTCACCAATCACAATCATCGCGGGATTGCTGACTTGCTGCTCGGCAGCCGTTTCTACAATTGTGCCAAGCGTGCCTGTAACCGTGCGCTGATAAACCGACGTGCCTTGTTCAATAAGAGCGACCGGCGTATCCGCGCTTTTTCCAGCATCTAAAAGCTGACGGCAAATATACGGCAAGTTTTTAACGCCCATATAAATCGCAAGCGTATCAACTCCTTTTGCTAAATGCTCCCAGCGAATACTTTCCGGCTTGCCGCTCAGACAGTGTCCCGTCACAACGGCAAACGAACGGCTCAGCTCACGATGCGTGACAGGAATTCCAGCATACGCCGGCGCCGCAATTCCCGCTGTAATACCCGGAACGATTTCAAATGGAATTCTATGCTGAACAAGGACTTCTGCTTCTTCACCGCCTCTTCCGAAAATAAACGGATCTCCGCCTTTTAACCGGACGACGGTATTTCCTTTTCTTGCGTAGAATACAAGCAAATCATGAATATCTTCTTGAGAAACGCAGTGATCACCAGGCTTTTTCCCGCAGTAGAGGAGTTCGGCTCCTTCTTTTGCATACTGAAGAAGAACAGGGTTCACTAATCGGTCATATAAAATAACATCTGCTTTTTCTAAACATTTGGCTGCTTTTATCGTTAGTAAATCTGGATCTCCTGGTCCGGCTCCTACAATGTACACTTTTCCTGTTCTCATTTTTGCTTCGCTCCTTTTAATGTGTCCCCTTGAATTTTTATGGCGCGTTGAAAATCAACGCGCCACGGTACTTATTCTTCAATTAAAAGATACAGTAAATCTCCTTCAACAGACGCTTCGTACGTGTCTACACATCCGCTGTCAGGCTCTTGCACGTTGCCGTCATGCAAGCAAATTTTCCAGTCGTGCATCGGACAGAACACCGAGTCGCCGCTCACGATTCCTTCACTGAGCACCCCGCCTTTATGCGGACAGCGATTTTCAATTGCCCGTATTTTTCCGCTTGATAGCTTAAACACCGCAATTTCTTTTCCGTTTACTTTCACTGTTTTACCTAGGCTTACCGGAAAATCATGAATCGATCCTACGCATACTTTTGTAATGTTTTTATTCACCATCTTTATTTCCCCCCAGCTTTATGATGTGACAACTGTTTCGAACAGCTCTTTTTTCGTCTTTTTACTTTCGACGATTTCTTTCCAAGGATCACGGTACGTAGATAACGCTTCGTCCATACGCATATTCAGCTCTCTTCTCATCTCAGCGTCATCAAGCACTGACTGGATGTGCGAAAGTCCCATGCGCTCAATCCATGCAGACGTACGTTCTAAGTAATTAGCCGTTTCCCGGTAATACTGCAAATAAGCTCCTGTGATGTCCATCAATTCTTCGTCTGTTTTTACTTTATACAATAAATCTCCGCCGCGAAGATGCGTACCTCCATTTCCGCCTACGTAAATTTCCCAGCCGCCGTCAATTCCAATAAAGCCAATATCTTTAATACCTGACTCAGCACAGCTTCTCGGACAAGCAGATACAGCCATTTTCACTTTATGAGGCGTCCATAGTCCTTCAAATTTTTTCTCAAGCGCAATTCCAACGCCCATTGAATCCTGCGTGCCAAAACGGCAAAACTGTTCCCCGACGCATGTTTTCACCGTACGCAGCGACTTACCGTACGCATAGCCAGAAGGCATATCTAACTCTTCCCATACGCTAGGCAAATCTTCTTTTTTAACACCAAACAAATCAAGACGCTGACCACCCGTCACTTTTACGAGCGGAATTTCATATTTATCAACAACATCTGCAATTTTTCGTAAATCTTCTGCATTTGTGACGCCTCCGTACATACGAGGAACAACAGAATACGTGCCGTCTTTTTGAATATTCGCGTGCATGCGTTCATTCACAAATCGTGATTCACGTTCGTCAACGTATCCGGTTGGATTCACCATACCTAAATAATAGTTTAGCGCCGGACGGCATTTCGAACAGCCTTCTTCATTATTCCAGCCGAGTACATTCATCACTTCACGCGTATGCGAAAGTCCTTTTGCTTTAATTTCTTCGACAATTTCATCTCGTGAAAGAGTCGTACAGCCGCAAATCGCTTCTTTTTGAACCGCCGCGTCAAAATCAGCGCCAAGAGTATACTGAAGCACTTCCGCTACAAGCGGCTTACATCCTCCGCAGGAGCGAGAGGCACTTGTACAAGCTTTAATTTCATCAACCGATGAGCATCCTTGCTTTTGAATAGCTTCCACAATCGTACCTTTTGTTACGCCGTTACAGCCGCAAATAATATCATCCGCGCTCATGCTTGCTACTAAGCTTTCACCCGCGTTACCGCCAGACGGCTGTAAAATCGACACTTTTGCGACATCGGATACATCTTCTTGCTTTTGTATCATTGAAAACAGTCGATTTCCGTCGCAGCTGTCTCCAAAAAGAACGGCTCCGACGATTTGATTGCCTCGCAGAACAAGCTTTTTATAAATGCCGTCTTGTTCATCGAACACTTTGATCGCTTTTTTCTCTTCATCTTCCGTGAAGTCTCCTGCTGAGAACACTTCAACACCTGATACTTTTAGCTGGGTGGATAAAACCGATCCTTCATAAGGTACTTTTTCTGCCCCGCAAATCGCTTTTGCTAATGCTTTTCCTTGTTCATACAGAGGTGCCACCAGTCCGTATACCATTCCTCTATGCTCTGCACATTCTCCAACGGCGTAGATGTTTGGGATGTCCGTTTGCATATAGTCATTCACGACAATTCCTCGGTTTACGTTAAGTCCCGCTTCTTTTGCAAGGTGAACGTTTGGCTTAATTCCAACGGCCATCACGACTAAATCAGCTTCTAAAAACGTCCCGTCTTTAAAAGATAATCCTTCAACTCGCTCATCCCCAACGATTTCCGCCGTTTGTTTTTCAAGCAAAAACTTCATGCCTTGTTTTTCTAATTCGTTTTGAAGCAATTTGCCGGCTGTTGGATCAAGCTGACGTTCCATTAAATACGGAGCTAAATGAATCACAGATACGTCCATCCCTAGATTTAACAGTCCGCGCGCTGCTTCTAATCCAAGCAGTCCGCCTCCAATAACCGCTGCTTTTTTATACTGCTGAGATGCCTGCAGCATTTCGTCCGTGTCTTTTATATCTCGAAAAGCCGTCACTCCTTTTTTATCAGACCCTGGAATCGGAAGAATAAAAGGAAGAGAACCCGTTGCTAAAATTAACTCATCATACGGTTCTACTCTGCCGCTGTTTGTCGCTACTTCTTTTTTTATCGAATCGATACTAGTAACCGTTTCGCCCGTATATAATGTAATATTGTTTTCTTGATACCAGTTCCAATCGTTTAACGTAATGTCTTCAACATTCGTATCTCCTTGCAGCACTTTTGATAGTAAAATACGATTATAGTTCGGATGCGGCTCGCTTCCGAAAATCGTAATTTCAAACGCTTCGCTTGAAACCTTCAATACTTCTTCAATCGCTCGAACTCCAGCCATTCCATTTCCAATTAATACGAGTTTCTTTTTTTGCACGTTCCATTCCTCCCCTGGCGTCTATACCTGCTTGTTCCAAAGATATATTTTCTATACATCTTTAAAGATATACTTAAGATATATGAATTTTCTGAATCGTTCAACTTATATGTTAGATTATATAACATAATAGTTTTATGTATACGGTTACAATATTGAAGTATAAAGAAAAAGTATTCATACGAAAAGTCTCACATAGGGAATGTAATGCTTTCGAAGATGCTCAAAATGACGGAAACTCAGTCTCAAAAACTTATTTTTTACATGTTTTTACAGGCTAAGTATAGTAGAATATAATTTAAATTATATTATTACAGAAAAAGGCAAACTAATTGAAAAGTTAGGACGCAAAACTACAGATCTACGGTTTTTACACTATGATGGCTGAGTTTCCTTTACTAAAGGAGCAGACTTGATGGAGAAGCTGAACAAGGTATTTGATAACGAACTAGATAAAGATTGGATGCAGCTTATTTATGAAGCAAAACAGTTGGGGTTATCGATTAAAGAAATCAAGGATTTTTTACAACAAAATAAGGCGCAATAATAAAAAGCAAAAAACATTAGAATCTAGATTCTAATGTTTTTTTTATTGTTAACCGTATCATTGTTTTCTAGCGCCTTTTGTTTAAGAAACTCTTTAAACTGATTCTTCGTTATATTTGAATCCATTGCTTCCTTAACTAGGGTCATCCATTCTGGAGGAAGCAACCCATCACTTTTTTCATTAATATCCATTTTATCCCTTCTTTCAGCCTGTCTAATTATAAATCAAATTCCGTTACAATATAACCCTCAAAGCTATTTTTTACGTTAATTTAATAAAATTATCCTAAACTCCCTAAACTATTATGTCAGTAAAAGAGACATTATTCTAGAGAAAAATTGCTTTTTTGTTTCTGATAAAGAACATTTTTTATTTTTGTTCGTTATTAAGGTTTACCAACCGAGGATTTTTTTGTATAATTAACTCAAAATTTGTAATATTAACCCATTTTATTTAGGAGGACCACAATGCCCTTATCTTATTCTTTGAAACGAATTAAAACACCTTTGCAGTTTTTCGGTATTACGCTTTATAAATGCCCAAGCACCGGCTCTTATTATTATAAAAGCAGAGCAAACCGGCATTTAAAAAAAGTAAAATAACACAATAACGTGAATGAAGTTTTCTAGTTTTATCATAGAAAGCTTCGTTCAGCTATTTTTACCTAGCAATAGATCATCTTCTATTTCTTACTTGTGAACCAATTTACTAAATAGTCTCCCCACACTTCACCTCCTTTCTTTGTTAATCTTCCGTCGTTTTTATTAATATACTCACCTAAATGAAACGGCCAAATGAGAGAATGATTTAGATAATGCACCCAATTTTCTTCTGCGACTCCCCGAATAGCTTCTACCCCTTCTTCATAGGACTCCGTCTGGGAAATGTACGGCTGAGACGGCTGAAGCATCAGAGTTTTTTTCAAGTCTTTAAGCTGATGAATCAGCTCGTCTGTATTTTTAAGCGTATCGTCTAACGTAAGCTTCTGATAATCATTTTTAAGAGGTGCTTCAAACAGAATAATGTTTGGCTGAAGTTGATCGATTTGATCGGCAATATGTGAGGATAAAAGCTCATCCGTTGTCTGGCTGCCGTATGAAAGTGCTTTAACCTTAAACACATCACTTCCATATGTAGCTTCTAGCCCTTTCTTTAACTGCTGAGGCCAGTCCGTTTCCTTTGCAGAGGTAGCAAGCACAAGAGTTAAAGGTTTTTTAGTTGCAATCGCCGACTCGATTTGCCTTGTAATAAAGTCTGGAAGATTTCTTGTATAAGCAGACACATCAGAAAACTGTTTTTCTTTATGTACAACATGCACTTTCGTTTCACTTGCTTGAACCTGGGCCTCCGCTCTCTCCTGCCAGTGCTGCGTCCCTCCATATATCACTGCCCCGCACAAAACAGCCGCTGCCACATTTATCCCAACGATCGCCTTCATTCAATCTCCCCTTTACAAGTTCTTCTTACAATCTCAGTGACTTGCTTTCATAAAGAAGAACTTAAAATTAGTAGCTCCTGCGAATATACCCTCAAAGGTCCACCTATCCGGTTGAGACCAGCCCGCAAGGGAGGGACTCATCCGGATAGGTCTAGCAACTCTATCAGCACTGCTCTTCCATGATGGTAGAATTGCTAGATCGATAATAGATATAGAAATAATTATAGATTAGTAGAATTTGGAATGGGGGACCTTTCGTACGTAAAATCTCTACAAATACACGTATACTTCGCATATTTCCTAGCGAAACGTGAAGTTTCCGGGGAAATTACGTCACGTTTCTTAAAAAGAAAACATAATGTATGTTCATTCGCGCGTGTGACCTTCCCCTTGTACAGTAGAGATACCGGCGGAATACAGCAAAAACGCGTTTTTGAAAAAGGATTGCTACATGCAAAAAAGCTCGTTTGATCAAATCGCTTCATCTTTTCATCCATTAATTGTGTCGATGATTAAAAAATTTCACATTTACAAAGACTACGACGAATATTATCAAATTGCGTTAATTGGTTTATGGAGAGCTTATCAAAAATTTGATGAAAGCAAGGGTTCTTTTTCCGCTTATGCTTACACAACCGTACGCGGTACGATCCTTTCTTATTTAAAAGGAAATGCATTGCGTGAAGAACGAGAAACTCCTGCTGAATATGATTTACTTGCGTTAAATGAAGACCCTGCTCCTATTGTTCCATTAGAAGCTGATACAATTAACCAATATATTGAACATCTCACCCCTAGAGAAAAAATCTATGTAATAGAATATTTGCTTGAAGGATATTCTTATAAAGAAATTGCATACAAATATCACGTATCAACAGGAGCCGTTAAGAACTGGGGAAAGACAGCCCGTAAAAAACTAAAGGTCCTGCTTCTTCAAGAATAAAAAAATAAGATAGAGGAAGCCTTGTTTAAGCTTCCTCTCAACACACTGGGACCAAAATGCTGATCGTATGTAAATAAGCGCGTTTGATAAAACGAACAGATTAAGAAAAAGAAAGCTGACTTTCTAAGCAATAGTTTCGAACAACGGCTGCTCTTGCTAACTTTTTTTCTAAACTGTAATAGGAAAGTTTAACAGTAATGAATGTTTCATCTTTAAAGTGAATCACCGTAGAATTTGAACTAACTGAAGCAAGCGTATGTGAAGTGTGAACATGAGAGGAGAAAATCCAAGCGCAGCTATAGTCGTTTGGCGAAGATGTCGGAAACGCAATAATCGCTTGTGAACGACTAATGACAAGAGGCGTAAGCTGTTTGTACGGAAACATTTTTCGAACGGCGGCGATGGAACCGTTGAACGTACTTAATTCTCGAATGCACGCTTCTTCTAACAATTGCTTACACGTCTTGCTTAACATGTATTCTCCTGTTGTATCCAGCACCTTTGTGCGGTGAATAGGATCATTCACTGGAATTAATGCTTTTGTCGTCAAACCAATTTGATACTTTTCATCATTTGTCATACATCTACCCCCTTTGCTACTTTATAACTATTCTATACTATCGAAACGGGAAAAATCTAGTCTTTTTTCTCATTATTTGAAATATTTTGAATATATTTCATATCCAAAGAAAAAAGCGCTGAAGCCAGCGCTTTTCTTTTAAATAAAAATGTCTAAAATAAGAACCATTGCAAAAGCCGCAAATGATAGAATCGTTTCCATCACTGTCCACGTTTTTAACGTTTGAGCCACTGACATATTGAAGAATTCTTTGATTAACCAGAAGCCAGGATCATTTACGTGCGATAGCATTACAGAACCTGCGCCTGTTGCTAGCACCAATAGCTCTGGACTTACGTTTGGCATCGTTACTGCAATTGGTGCGACAATACCTGCTGCTGTTGTCATTGCCACTGTTGCTGAACCAACTGCTGCACGAATTAACCCTGCAATCACAAACGCTAGTACGATAGGAGCAAGATGTGCATCTTGAGCAAATCCTGCAATCGCATCACCTACACCGCTTGCTGTTAAAATTCCCCTAACGAATTCTCCCTTTTCAAGCGTGTGAAAGGTGTAGCCCAACGGTAAGGGGGAGATGAATTTCTGTTGAGCAATAACCCCAAGGTTTTTTCTTTGGTCTTTTGTTTTAGTGTGTTATAATCAGTCTTATAAAGCATAAGGATTGATTTAGCAATGAAATTAGATAGTAATAATCATTCAGTATTCTCGATGTATTACCAACTTGTATTGGTAGTGAAGTATCGAAGGAAGGTTATTGATGATACCATTTCAGACTATGCCAAAGATAAATTTATATCGTTGAGTGAGAAATATAACATTACATTGGTCGAATGGAACCATAATTGTGACCATATTCATATTTTTTTCAAAGCACAGCCTAACAGTGAATTATCAAAATTTATCAATGCTTATAAAAGTGCGAGTTCGAGACTGATTAAGAAAGATTTCCCTCATGTTCGTAAAAAGTTGTGGAAAGAAATGTTTTGGTCAAGAAGTTTTTGTTTGTTAACCACAGGTGGTTCATCTATTGAAGTCGTAAAAGCGTATATTGAAACTCAAGAGATGAAGTGAGGTGAGTTGATATGGCTAAACAAAATAAGGCGTATAAGTTCCGATTGTATCCAACCGACGAACAAATCAAATTGATACACCAAACCTTCGGTTGTGTTCGTTTTGTTTACAATAAAATGTTGGCCGAACGAAAAGAAACGTACGAAAACCTGAAACATGACAAAGAAGCATTAAAGAAGGTAAAGCATCCGACTCCTGCCAAGTATAAAAAAGAGTTTGCGTGGCTAAAAGAAGTAGACTCATTAGCTTTAGCAAATGCACAAAGAAACCTAGATAAAGCGTATCAAGCATTTTTCAAAGGTCATGCTAAATTTCCGAAATTCAAATGCAAGCGTCATAAACAAAGTTACACAACAAATGAGGTCAACGGAAATATTCAGTTGATGGATGGTCATATCAAATTACCTAAACTGAAAATGGTCAAATTTAAACAACATCGAGATATTCCGCCGGAATATAAGATAAAGTCCTGTACGATTTCCATGACTTCATCAGGAAAATACTATATTTCCATTCTCACAGAGTACGAAAAAGAAATCAAAAGCAAAGAAATTCACCACGTAATTGGATTAGATTTTGCGATGAATGGACTGTTTGTTGAAAGTGAAACGGGTAAGAAAGCCAATTACCCACGTTTCTATCATCAAATGCTTGAGAAATTAGCAAAGGAACAACGTAGACTTTCTCGGAAAAAGAAAGACTCTTCGAATTGGCATAAACAACGTATTCAAGTAGCGAAAATACAAGAGAAAGTTGCCAACCAGCGTAAGAACTTTCTCCACCATAAATCAAAAGAATTAGCGTCTACCTTTGATGCTGTAGTGATTGAAGATTTAGACATGAAAGGAATGTCACAAGCTCTAAGGTTTGGGAAAAATGTCACTGATAATGGATGGGGTATGTTCACTTCTTTCTTACAGTACAAACTAAAAGAGCAAGGGAAACCACTTGTCAAAATAGGTAAATGGTTTCCATCTACTAAAACGTGTTCAAGTTGTGGTTCGGTAAGAGAAATTCCCTTATCTGAGCGTATCTATCAATGCAGTTGTGGGCTAAATCTCGATCGAGACTACAACGCCGCACTCAATATCAAAAAAGAAGGCATTCGCTTATTAGTAACTGCGTGATAAATACAAACTCTTGGAACAAGAGGGTTAGCTTGGTCTATTTCGTCAGCTATTAAAAGTGGCGATTACCCAAGAAGCCCCCACTTCAAACAACTCGTAAGGGGAGTAAGTGGAGGGTAGTTCACTTGACGAACATGAAGACATTTATAACGCTATTAAAGAACGCAATGCTGAAAAAGCCGAAGCGTTAATGCAGGAACATCTTCAAAAAGATTTAGAGTTTTGCCTGCATTTGCTTCAGCGAAGACAATAAAAAAGCTGCCGATCGGCAGCTTTTTTATACGTACATCTTTTCCTTTGTAGAAATATCAGCTAACTGTCCGCTGCTGTTTTTGAACACCACGTGTTTCCTTGAAAACTTCGTTGGCGAATCAATACCGGCTGCTGCGGCTAAATTAAACAACCCTTCACGTAATGACAGCACGTAGTTGCACACGCGGTATGACTTTTCTTCAATAATAAGCGCTTTTTGCAGCTTTGGATCTGTTGTGGCTACGCCTACTGGACAACGGTTATTGTGACAAACCTGCGCTTGAATACAGCCAACAGAAAACATAAAGCCTCTGGCAATATTAACGCAGTCGGCACCCAGCGATAAAGCCGTTGCAACTTTATCAGCCGTTAACAGCTTGCCCGATGCAAAAAGCTTCACTTCATCACGAACGCCATACTTTTTAAGCAGTTCATCCACAAAAGGAAGTCCTGAAAACAGAGGTACGCCCGCTCCGTCTGCTAATTCTTGAAACGATGCCCCTGTTCCTCCTTCTGCTCCGTCAATCGTAATAAAGTCAGGACCGCTTCCCGTCTCTTTCATATACGCCGCCATTTCTTCAAGATCGTTTGTGTTTCCGACAACCATTTTAATGCCTACTGGCTTGCCGCCTACATCTCGAAGTTTTTCAATAAACTGAAACATTTCAGGATACGAAGCGAACTCTTTAAAACGGTTTGGGCTGTCTACAGATTCTCCTGGCTTCAAGTTGCGGATTTCTGCGATTTCTTCGGTTACTTTTGAACCGTCTACGTGACCGCCTCGCGTTTTGGCTCCTTGGGCGAGCTTAATTTCAAACGCTTTGATTTGCTTCATTTCACTTTTCTTTTTAAATTCTTCCCATGAGAATTCGCCTTCTTTTGTCCGAACGCCAAAAAGCCCTGGACCAATTTGAAAAATGATATCGACGTTTCCTTTTAAATGATACGGTGACAGTCCGCCTTCTCCCGTGTTCATCCACGTGCCGCCTGCTCGTCCTAATCCTAGTGATAAAGCGGTAATCGCATGGTCACCAAGTGCTCCAAAGCTCATGCCGGATTGGCCGATTAATCCTTTTACAACAAACGGATTTTTGCATGAAGGACCTATGACGACCGCATCTTCATCCCTCAAATAAAACGGATCCGCTTCTTTTTCTTCGCGGTGCTCTCTTCGGCTGAATAAGTTATCCGCGTCCATTTTATATACTTTCGTTTTAATTTTTTGCGTATTATCCGCTTTCATTTCATCGCGCTGCTTTGGAAACACCGCGTTTCGAATATAGTAGCCCGGTTCGCTAAAATCACGCTCTGAGCCAAAACCCATCATTCGGTTTAGATATTTACCCGACTTAACGGTTTGTTCATATTGATTTCTAGAAAACGGCTTGCCTTCGTTATTATTTAAAAATAAATACTGACGCAGTTCAGGCCCCATTTTCTCAAAAATATAGCGCATTTTCCCGAGCAGCGGATAATTTCTCAAAACCGAATGCTCTTCTTGTTTTTCGTCTTTCATCCAAAGGATAATAGCGATAATAACCGGCACTATAATCACAAGCATCATTACCGCGCCAAAAATAAGTAAAATGATTTCAAACACTCCCATAATATCCCTCCTAAAAAGACTCTCCTGTAAGGAGAGTCACTGATTAAAGCATTCTGCTTAGTCCTTTGCGAAGCGGCGGCATTTCAAGCTCGTGTTCTTTGAAAAACTTTTTCATGATGTGCTTCGAATAATTGGCTGCTTGTCCAAATGAAATTTTGCCTGGAAGCGGCGGTTCATCCGCGACAACCACATCAATCACAACAGGAACAGTCGCAAGCGCTGCTTTTTCAAATGCTGTTTCGAGCTCCTCGTACTTTTCAACGCGGTAGCCAATTCCTCCGCATGATTCAGCGAACTTCGCAAAGTTCATTTCACCAAGCTGCGTTTGGTAATCCAAGTGGCCTTGAATGGCTTGTTCGTATTTAATCATGCCGATTTCACTGTTATTAAGTACGACGACAACAATCGGCAGCTTATACTTTACAGCAGTCACAAAGTCTTGCATGACCATCGTAAAGCCTCCGTCACCGCATACGGCTACCGATTGTTTTTCAGGATGGGCAAGCTTTCCTGCAATCGCAGCCGGAAGTCCGCAGCCCATCGTTGCCAGCCAGCTTGAAATCACAAATTTTTGATTCGTCATGCGGAAATGTCTCGCCATCCATACCGTCACGTTCCCGACATCAACAGATACAATCGCATCATCGTCAACGATTTTTTGCAGCTTAGGAATGACTTGCTGCGGCTTAATTGGTGTACTCACTTCGTTCTCTTCTTTTTCGACGTGCTTCCACCAGTTTTCCATATTAACTTGACACTCTTCTAAGAAACGGCGGTTTTCTTGATAATCTAAATTATGCGTAAGCTGCGACAGCGTCGTTTTTGAGTCTCCGACTAATCCGATGGATACAGGATAGCGTCTGCCGATTTGTGTGGCATCAGAATCCAGCTGTATTGCTTCGACTCCATCTGGCAAAAACTCGCGGTATGGAAATGACGTTCCCACCATAATTAACAAATCGGTTTCTTCCATCGCTTCATACGCCGGTTTTGTTCCAATCTGACCGAGCTGTCCGAGGTTATACGGATGATGATCCGGCAGTATTCCTTTACCCGGAAGCGTAAAGATAATCGGCGCCGCAATTTTTTCCGCAAACTGCGCTAATTCAAGCTTCGCATGCTTTGCACCCGTTCCTGCTAAAATAACCGGTTTTTTTGCGTATTTAATGGCTAGAAGCGCTTTAGCTACATCTTCAGGGTCACTGTGAGAAATGGATTTTGATACATTAGCAATTGGCGTTTTTTCATCAATTTTAATCGTTGAAGACGGAATATCATCTGGAATAACTAAAACCGCAACGCCTTTCTTGGCGTAAGCCGTTCGAATGGCTTGCTGCAGAAGGTGCGGAAATGATTCCGGCGAATCTACTCGGTGATTAAACACCGACACATCGTCAAAAACCCGTTCTAAGTTCACTTCTTGAAACGATTCATTGCCAAGCTTCGCACGTGGCACCTGTCCGGCTAGCACTAGCACCGGTGCACCGTCTGCTTTGGCATCGTATAAGCCGTTTAACAAATGAATTGCACCCGGCCCTCCAATCGACAGACATACGCCGATTTTGCCTGTGATCTTAGCGTAAGAAGATGCCGCCAGCGCACCTACTTCCTCGTGACGGACTTGAATAAATTCAATTTCATCTTTTTCACTGCGCAAGTTGTCCATAAAATGATTGATTGAATCTCCCGGCATACCGAAAATGTGATCGATATTCCATTCTTTTAACACGGACATAGCTGCTTTTCCAGCTGTAGTTTTTATCATATTCAGCCTTCCTTTCTTTAACTTTGTTTCTATTCCATACCACAATGAGAGAAAGACAAAACAAGGGACTTTCCCGTTTTTATGGAAAAGTCCCTTGTTTTCAGCTGAATAATTTAAATAAACTAAATTTTTTCATCGGCTCAGGCTCTAATTGATGAACCGGACGACCGTCGATAATCGCTTCTGCATTTTCAATAAAAAAATAAAGTTCTGACGCACCGTACATATCGGAAATATAATCATACGCTTTTGAAAGTGAATAGTCGTGGTAATTGCGGGCATGAACGCCAGAGGCAATCACGTGGGCTAAGCGGTATTTAATAAATGTACACGCCGCTTTTCTTTCTTTTTTTCCGTTTAAACCGAGAATACTAGCCGCGCTTAGCTGAATGAGTACACCTTTTTTAACAAGCTCATACAAACGCTCGGGATGATCTCGGAAAATTGGATGACATTCTGGTGAACGAAGAATAGGCACAACGCCTTTTGTTAGAAGATCAGACAGTATCTTTTCAAAATAAGGTGAGACATCATAGTCAGGCAGTGAAAGAAACAAATATTTATCGGTGTGATTAAGCGTGAGTAGCTGATTTCGCTCATAGTTTCGCAGAAGCTGAGGCGATAAAGGGACAAGCTGACCTGGTAATACTTGAAGAGGAATATATGAATTTGTAAGCCATTCATTAGCTGCGTTCACATAGAGAAATAAATGGTGTTTCATAAACTCTTGATCGCTATCATAAAGCGGCGTCGCCACTACGGACTGAACGCCTTGATCCGCTAAGGAGCGTGCCATCTTCAAAAAGCCGTCTACTTCCTCAGGTCCGCTATCGATATTAGGCAATATGTACGTATGAATATCAATCACTTTATTTCCCTCCCTGCGTTTTGTATAGCTCTATTCTACGACGATTTCTAGTGTGAAACTATGTATTCTTCTCGACATTTACCACCACGAACCCCGGAAAACCGCGTACTTTCCTGTTACCTACTTAACTAACAATATTTTACTATCACTCTATGTGAAAACGCAAACAATATTTGTAAAATAACTCCAAATATTGATGATATAAGAAGGGATTTAAATAGGTCTTTGTATGCAAATACCCTGATTAAACAGAAGTTAATCAGGGTACAAAGGGAAAGTTTAAAAGATTCCTAGGAATTTTGTTTTTTTGATGCGTTCAGGCTCTTGTTTATAAACAGCCTTCCCGCTCGCAATGGCTTCAGCATTTTCCATGAAATGATAAAGCTTACTGTTGCCGTATTTTTTGGACACGGCAGAATGAGCTTTTTGCAGGCCGTACTGCTGGTAATTTTCACGATTCACGCCAGATGCAATAACGTGTGCTAATCCGTGATCAATGAACTGATAAGCGGCTTTTTTAGCTTTACTCCCGTTGCCGCCCAGCACACTTTGTGCAGACAGCTGAACGACTGCACCATTTTTTACGAGCTTGTACAAATGCGCGGGATTCTCTACAAATAATGAATGGCATTCAGGCTCATTTAAAATAGGCACGATGCCTTTTAACTGAAGCTCGTATGCAATACTTTCTAACACTTCAATTTCCACATCTTGCGGAATCTCTAAAAACATATATTTTTCATTTTCATTTATAGTCATCTTATAGAAATCTTGATTAAACAAAGTCATATGATTGGAGGCAGTTACTTTTTGTCCCGGTAAAATGGTTAGTGAGATAGAAGCTTTTCGCAGGTATTCATTTGCAAACCCTACCGCTGATGTGCAGCTTGAAGCAGGTCCTTCATATTTAGGCGTCGCAACCACTTTTGTTATTCCTTGCTTCACTAATGCATCTGCCATCTGCAAAAGTTCATCGTGGCTCTTAGGTCCATTTTCCATCTCCGGCAAAATGTATGTATGTAAGTCAATCATTTGTTTGTCTCCTCTTTCTATGTCTCAATTCATGGGTAATATTCCATAAATTATATTATAACACAAGGAACGAATGAACTTTTCCATATACAGGAAGACACCTTCTTATGTGCATGTTTGAAGTCTTAAAAGCTATATTTTCGTCTTAAAATGCATAATATCGTCATTTTTAGTTCATTATACCTATAAAAAATAAGCAGATTAGCCGAGAGGGGCAATCTGCTTATTCTTATAATTCTGATGGTGTATTGGTAAAATACGTTTCCAAATACTTAGCCCATCGTTTTTCTCCACCGTCATTAGGTTGGCCAGGTGTTTCCGCTAAAAATGTTAAAATATCTTTGGAACGATAGTCAGGCCAAGCTGTCCAATGATTAAGATATTCATATCCGTTTTCTTTAGAAAATTTCTCTAGTGCCTTTACGTCATTTGGGTAGTTTTCTGCCTTATATACTGGTGCTGATGGCTGTAGAATCGTAACTAGCTCACTGTTCTGATCTTTTAAACGGCTTATAATGACGTTAATATTTTCTAGCGTATTATCGATACCTACTACTCCGTTATCATTTAATAGGAACGGCTCAAATAACAAAACGTCTGGCTTTTCATCCAAAATTTGTTTATAAGTTCCATTGTTTATAAATTTCAACGTCGTCATGTCTGTATATTCATATACTTGTGTATTCATTAAATCTTCACCGTAAGTGCTTTTCAGGTTTTCCTTCAGTAAAGTTCCCCAGGTTTTCTGTACCTTTTCTTTAGGAGCAGAGGCTACAATCACTAGCTTCATAGGTTTTTTCGTTTTTTCTGCTTGCTCTATTTTTGCTATCACCGATTTCGGAAGGTTTTGCGTATACTGTTTCCACGAAGCTTCTTCACCTTCTGCATAACTAGAATTTTCTATCTTGATTGGCCTTACCGCCGATTGCTCAGAAGCTTGGTGATTCCAATATATTTTACCTGCTACTAAAGATGCTACAAGCACAACCAAAGCTAGAATATTGACCCATATTTTCATAAATTGTCTCCTCTACTATATCTTTCTTTTTTGCTTTTATTATAATATAATTTGAGAATAAGTGGATAAAAATAAGTCAATATGTCATATTTCATAGGCTTACTGTTATGTATAAAAAACAGATAAGAATTAATGAAGTACATAAGTAGTTCATTTGTTTTATCAATATATTAAGTAAAGGAAGAGAAACCGATTATGACAGAGCCTCAAACTCGACGACGTAAAAGAAGAAAACCAAAGAAAAAACGCGCTTTAAAAATTACAACGGCCATTATTTTAGTACTAATTCTCGGTGTAGGTGCTTATACCTACAGCATTTGGCATTCAGTTGAAAAGACTTTTACACAAACTCACGAGCCATTAAATCGTGATGTTTCAGAGAAACGCTCAGAAAAAGTGTCATTTAGTAAGCGTGATCCGATCTCCATCCTGCTTCTAGGAGTAGATCAGCGCGCTGGAGATCGCGGCCGTTCAGATTCGTTAATCTTAATGACCGTAAATCCAAAAGACCAATCCATGAAAATGGTTAGTATCCCTCGTGATACGCGTACAGAAATTGTAGGAAAAGGCACCACAGATAAAATTAACCATGCCTATGCATTTGGAGGCGTAGATATGGCTGTTAATACGGTAGAGAAATTCTTAGACGTGCCTGTAGATTATTACGTACAGGTTAACATGGAAAGCTTTAAAGACATTGTAGATGCAGTGGGAGGAGTTACAGTTAACAATGACCTGAACTTTGATTATGATGGATACAGCTTTAAAAAAGGAAAGCTTACGCTCGATGGAAAAGAAGCTCTTGCTTATTCACGTATGCGTAAACAAGATCCTCGAGGAGACTTTGGACGTCAAATGCGTCAGCGTCAAATTATTGAAGGAGTTATTGAAGAAGGAGCAAGCGTTCAATCTCTTGCTAATTACGGTACAATTCTAGATACAATCGGAACGAACGTTAGAACAAACCTTACATTTGACGATATGAAACAAATTCAGTCCAACTACAAAGATGCACGTCATAACGTAGAACAGCTTCAAGTGGATGGAAAAGGTGAAAAAATCGACGGCATTTACTACTATGCCGTATCAGATGCTGCGCGCGAAGCGCTTTCTAGCAAGTTAAAACAACATTTAAATATTGACTAATAAAAAAATGATGAAGGAAACTTCATCACTTTTTTTATTGAAAATGAATATTACACGCGTACTTTTTCTTGTTTTAACAATTCTTCCATAAATACAAGGAGATTTTCACGTAAATCTTCATGCTGAAGAGCAAATTCTAAAGATGTTTGAATAAAGCCTAACTTTTCTCCTACATCATAACGTTTTCCTTCAAAATCGTAGGCAAATACACGCTGAATTTCATTTAGCTTTTGAATAGCATCTGTTAATTGAATTTCGCCGCCTGCTCCTACTTCCTGCTCTTCTAAGAACTTAAATATTTCCGGTGTAAACACATAACGTCCCATAATAGCTAGATTAGAAGGAGCTGTTCCTGGTGCTGGTTTTTCAACAAACGAATTAACCTGGTAACGACGACCTTTACTTGAATTTGGATCAACAATACCATAGCGGTGTGTTTCGTTATCAGCAACCGTTTGAACACCAATAACAGATGATAATGTTTGTTCGTACTCATCCATCAACTGACGTAATCCTGGCGTTTCTGCCTGTACAATATCATCTCCTAGTAATACGGCGAAAGGCTCGTTACCAATAAAGTTACGCGCACACCATACTGCATGTCCTAATCCTTTTGGATCTTTTTGGCGAATGTAGTGAATTTCCACATTTGAAGATTGACGAACTTTCTCTAGCAGCTCAAATTTTCCTTTTTCAGCTAAGTTTTGCTCTAGCTCAGGTGCATTGTCAAAATGATCTTCAATTGCACGCTTGCCTTTACCCGTTACAATGATAATATCTTCAATACCTGATTCAATTGCCTCTTCGATAATATATTGAATCGTTGGCTTATCGACGATTGGAAGCATCTCTTTTGGCATGGCTTTTGTTGCTGGTAAAAAACGAGTTCCTAATCCTGCTGCTGGAATAATGGCTTTTTTAACTTTTTGCATGTTCATTTCTCCTTTTAGATAAGTAGTTTAGTATAAATAAAGCACTTTAAAAAATACCTAAAAACTTTTTCTTTTTAATAATCTCTGGAGGCTCTTTATGGCACATTTGGCCATGTATTACATACTGAGCATTTTCTAGAAACATATATACTGTATCCTGTCCATGCTCACTTTCTATAGCTTCTAAAGCTTCCCTCATGTAAAACGAGCGGCCTTCAAGGTTATGGGCATCAGAGGATACAAAGTGGACGAGATTTGATTGAATTAACTGATGAGAAAATTTTTTAATTTTTTTCCCAAAATGGCCCATCACGCTTCCAGCTGTTACTTGAGCAAGTGCCCCGTTCGTTATAAATTTATACAGCAGGTCAGGCTCCTCAAGCAAACGGCTATTCCTTTCAGGATGTACAATAATTGGAATCAACCCTTTTGATTGAATGTCAAACAATAATTGTTGTGAATAGTGTGGCACCTGACTAGACGGAAATTCTATAAATAAATATTTCCTCGTATCATTTAACGTCAAAATTTTCTCTGCTTGATAATCTTCAATAATTTCCCCGTAAAGCCGTATTTCTTGTCCTGGCAAGATTGTTAATGGAATCTTTTCCTTCTTCAATAATTCATTTAATTTCTGAACATATTGTATGATATCTTTTTTTTCATTGAGATAACGACCATTTTGGTGGTGGGGCGTGGCTACAATTGTACGAATACCTTCCGAAACCGCTTTCCGGGCCATTTTTAAGCTCATTTCATCATTTAAAGCTCCATCATCAATACCAGATAGAATGTGACAATGCAAATCAATCATCTATTATACTCCTTCTTAATAATCTGTCTTAAGACCTAATTAAAGTAGTGTTATGTTAGCATATTTGCATTTTTATTTCTATGTATTTTTATTAAGATCGATATACTAAGAAATAAAGTCAATTTTTTAGATTCCTACATGAATAAGACCTCGGACTATTAAAGTCTCGAGGTCTTATCTCATATAATTAAAAGCCAAAGCCGCATCAAAAGATTAATTACTTCCATAGTAGTAATAGTTTCTACTGTCTGCTTTACAATTGTTTAAAACCACACCAAGCAGCTTTGACTGTGCATGAACTAACATTTCTTTTGCTTTTAAAGCCGCTTCTTTTTCTGTTTTCCCACTGCTTACTATTAAAATAGAAGCATCGACTTGATTGGCTAAGATTTGAGCGTCCGCTACCGCTAAAATAGGCGGCGTATCAAAAATGACTATATCAAACTGCTGCTCTATTTCTTTCAGCAACTCTTCCATTTGACAAGATGCAAGAAGCTCAGACGGATTCGGAGGAACGGGCCCGCTTGTTAACACATACAGATCACTCACTTCCGTCTCTTGGACCGCTTGTCCTAAACTAGACTGTCTTGTTAGAACGTTTGTAAGGCCACTATGGTTTTCTAAACGAAATGTGTAATGAGCAGTTGGCTTACGTAAATCTGCATCCACTAATAGCACCTTTAAGCCCCGCTGTGCATAAACAGCTGCTAAATTTGAAGCAGTAGTTGATTTCCCTTCAGCTGATCCACTCGAAGTTAAAAGCAGCGACTTAATATCTTGGTCCACACCTGAAAATTGAATATTCGTACGAATCGTACGATACTGTTCAGAAACCGGATCTTTGGGGCTGTTATGTGCAAGAAGTCGTCGTTTTAGTGTTAGCATCTTATCATTTTTGTTTTCTTTTCCTTTACGAGCCAATTGTCTCACCTCTTTTCGGTACACGAGCCGTCACATCTGGGCGCTGTAAGTTTGTTGCTTTAGGTACGTCCTTAATATTTGTAACGACACCCATTACTGGAAGCTTCAAAATACTTTCAATATCTTGTTCCGTCTTAATCGTATTATCTAAGTATTCTAGTAAGAATGACAATCCAACACCGATCATTAAGCCTACAACTAATGCAATTACTATATTTAACATAGGCTGTGGTTTAATTGGACTTTTGCTAGCAGTAAAGTCTGCTTTGGATAGAATGCTAACATTATCAATATTCATAATTTTAGGTACTTCCTTTTGAAATACAGATGCTGTAGCATTAGCAATTTGTGTAGCACGTTTTGCATTTGTATCTTGCACTGTAATTTGTGCAACTTGAGAATTTTCAGAGCTAATTACTTGAATTTTCCCGCTTAATTCTTGAGCTGAACTATCTAAATTAAGTTGATTAATAACTTTATCCAAGACAGCAGGACTTTTAATAATATCATTATAAGTGCTAATTAATTGTACATTGGTTTGCACAGCCCCTGCATTGTACAATTGCTGCTCTGACTTAGCCTGATTCACAAGAATCTGTGTACTTGTTTGATACACGGGTGTTAATACAAAAAAGCTGATAACTGAACTAATAATTGCAGCAATAATTGCTATTAATGCAATAAGCCATAAACGCTTACGCAATATTTGTACCAAATCCCGCAAACTAATTGTTTCTTCCATGATTGACCTCCGAACGTGATAGCTTGTAGTAACATAGACATACTTTTCATTATACTTGACAAAATATACAATTACTATATGCTTTCGTCAATATAGTAATTATTTTACTACTTGTTTCATTTATATCGGTGTGGATAAAAGATTGTTTACACTTTCCATTACTTTTTCCTCTAATATTTTTAGAGCTTTTTCACTTTCGCTTAAAGAACTTTTCTTCACACTAAAATAGAACTTTGCTTTTGGCTCCGTTCCGGAAGGGCGAATCGTAAACCAAGAACCGTCTTCTAAATAGTGTTTGAGTACATTTGACTTTGGCAGTTGAATTGCTTCAACACTTTAATCGACCATGTTTGTTCTTTCACTAATAAGATAATCCTCGACAGTAGCTACTCTTAAATCGGCAACTTCTGTTGGCGGGTTAGGGCGAAACACAGCTAAAGTACTAGCAACCTTTTCTGAACCATCTTTTCCTTTTAATGTTAAAGACTGCAGGGATTCTTTATAAAATCCATACGTTTCAAAAATTTCTACTAAACCATCATATAATGACTTCCCTTGTTCTTTATAATATGCTGCAACTTCTGTTGACTGAACAGCGTCTTTATCACGCACAAAGTCACCAACCAAATAACCATAGCTTTCTTCATATCCGAATTGAAATCGATACTTTTTTGTCTGTTCAAATTCATTAATTGTTCCACCAATAAATTTAAACCCTGTTAATGTATCGATCGTTGGTAAACCAAAGCTGGAAGCAATAGTATCAATATAATTTTTTCTTTGAATAAACTATCTTTTACTGGACAATCACGGTTGATAAGCAAAGATAAATATTTGAATATCCCTAGAAAGTTAAGAGGGTATTTAAACATTAGTAACACTGATATTCTAGGAGTTACCATAGTGGAAGATATATTGGTTATAAAAAAATAAATATGTTTTAAAAATGGTAAAAAGGACTGATTTCAGTCCTTTTTACCATTTTATTTGATTAGAAGTTAATCTTTCTAATTCTTTTTTTCAATGTTAATTCTCATTTTTGTATTGTTAGCCATTTCAAATTCATAGGATTTTTTATTTAAATCGTAATAAGCATTTTTTATTTTATCATGTTCATTAAAGTTGAGTAGAGTAAAATAAGATTGGTTTTTCCCTTTTTTATCGAAATAAATAGAATTAATTGGATGTTTTTCATTTAATGAATATGATTGCCAACCTCTAATAGGATTTTCTAAACCGTTGTAAATATGAACTCCTGTCAAGTCACTGGAATCAAGTTGTGTAAGTCTAATGATAGTCGAATCAAGTTGACTTTTTAATAAAAAATCTTTATCACTAATTTTATTAACTGTTACATCTGCTCCAATGTTAAAAATCTGCGAGTATTTATTCTCATCATCACTTAGGATTTCATCATGAATAATTATATTTGAAGGTTTAATATAAATCATAGTTCTTTTAACTACTATGTTATCGTAAAGTGTATGACGTCCAGTGACGTAGCTATAACTAGGGGTACTTTTAAAGTTTACTATTTTAGATTGTCCAACCTTATCGGGATTAATAGCATAAGACTGATCATTTATTGCTATAGAGTTGTGTGCAAATACACTGGTGAAATATTGACGATAAGGATCCTCTTGATTGTAATTATATTTTCCACCATCTACAAAGAAGTCTGTGGAGCCATAAGATAAGATAAATGATAGGTCATCTGCTTGTTTGTGAACAGTAGAATGAAATGCTGAAGAAAACATTAGGTACATAGGTCTTTCTGCTGTTTTCCAGTCATTGCGAAGAAATGCAACCCCACTATCCTTGAAAGCTTTTTCTCCAAGTAACGGAATTTGTGTAAATCCTGGTACTTTCAACCTTTCTGTGTCTCCAAAAGTTGGATAATCTTTATTAGGCATAACAAGGTACTGTTCGTAGATATTCATATTATCTAGAGCTTTGTCGAATTCACCTTCATACTGATGGTAATGAATCATATAACCTCTCATATCTCTAAAAAGGCCTTTTACTAGCGTATGATAGGCTGGTGAATGTTCCTTATGAACCCCTTCAGATGTTACATCTCTTTCCAAGCTACCTACTAATCTAGTTTTGGCTTTGTCAAACCATTCATTTGATTTAGGTAACTGTGAGAATGTGATAGATAATGCTAATAACGCTTGATCTTCCATAATACCGTGATTCGATAAAGTATAATTAGCGTCACTGGCTAAGAATTTACCATGTTGAATCATAGAATAGACGAGTTCCTTAGCATTTTTATTTGTGTATAAATTACTATCTTTATAAAACTTCCAAAATTGAATTATATTTAATACACGATTAGCTGTACTGTGATCATTCCAAGTAAATTCATTTTTCGATTTAGAAAGCACTCTATTATTTTGAATCCAATCAAAAACGTAAAACTGTGCTTTATCTAGGTATTTTAGTTCTCCTGTTTCTTCATATGCATTGAGAAGATAAGGTAAAAAATCTAAACTTTGATAATATAGTACCCAACTTTTGTCTTTGTAAGGATTCTCCTCCCACGAAGGATTGTCAATTTTAACTGTTTTCCATTCATCGCCTACGTAAATTTCATTCTTCAATAAAGCGTCCGCAATTTTTATGGTTTCTGAGCTTGTCTCAGTTCGTTTAAGTATTTTATCTATTTTTTTAGTTTTTAATTGTGATAATAATTTTGAATTGATAGAATTCCATTCTTCGTTATTACTTTCTGTTACGGTCTTTAAATTTGTATTTTTATTAAACGCATCTTGTTCTTGCTTAGAATAGGATACTGTTTGTAAGTTCCTATTACCTATAAATAATAATAAAACTAAACTTATTACACTGATAAGAGCCAAAAATTTAAATTTCATACATTTTCCCCCATAATTATTCAATAAATTAATTATATAAGGAAATGTATTTTTTTGAAATAATTATTTAATTTCTTTTTGCAAATTTCTTTAGCCACGCTAGTTTACTAAATAATGAAAGATATCTCTAAAGATTAAAGATATCTTTCATTTTTTTATAATATTTATAAATAACGCACTACTCACTGAACAAATCGATTTGATATTATATTTAAATAATTGTTCACCATAGAACTTATACAGTTTATGATTATTTAAATTAATTTACCTTTTCATGATAAAAAGTATAAAGGTGAAAATGTACTATTAATAATAATTTTATTTTTGTAAATTACGTATGTTCACCGAGATAACGCCTTTCTCATTCTTCTCCAAGCCCATAAAAAAGGTCTCAATGGAAAGTATAGAAAATGAAAAAATTTGGGCAACATTAGTGTATCAGCATCCCAAGATCGAGGATATAATAAAAGTATTGCATATGCAACCTTTTGTCGATTTGGGGTTAGCATAAATAGATAGCGAATATCAGGCTTGAATTTCTTAAAGGTGCTAATATATAAAACTGATTTTTTTGCCATTTTCTTTGATCTATTTCTCAGTGTTAGTATTCTAAACTCTTCAGCGAGTGAAGTGTTTAATATTTGGGAGGTTAAGATAAAGGCTTGGCCTACTGCATCATGATACTTGTACTTTTTTAGTAAAGTATCTATTTTTTTAAAATTTACTCCTTTCTTTAAAACTTGATCAATGTCCTTCAGCCAACGGAGACGAAACCATCCATGACGTGCTCCATGAACAATTAAATGTAGAAATAAATCTTCTTCGCCCAAGAAATATACAGGGTATTTTAAGAGTGAAGTATTTCTTTTCCTTTCCCATAAATCCTCAAAGGTGGGTTCTTTTAACGGAGGGTTATGTAGCCTCCAATGAATTTCAATTTGAATTCTCTTTTGAGGGTGAAAGTATTCCACATGATGTTTTCTTCGGCTGTTCTCATTAAATATATTCTTATTTTCTTCTTCTACATAACCTAAATTTAAAAGAATATTTTCTGCTTTTACTAGATCAACTCTCGGAATCAAAATGTCTAAATCTTTCGAAGTTCTAAGCGATATATCACCATAAAGTTCATAAGCTAAAATAGGGCCTTTTAGAAAAAGAATCCTAATTCCATTTTTAGTAAATTCCTTAGTTATCTCTTCCATTTCTTTACTAAAATGAAGCATTTTAAATGTATTCTTTTTGTATTCATCATATAAAGTTTGAAGAACTTTTGAAGGTACTAATTCTTCTTCTAGCATTTTTAATTTAAAATAAATTAATGGATAAACTCGATGGTGTTGTGCTAGCTCAAGGAAATGATCCCAATCAATACCTATAAACCAAGTATGTTGATTTAAGTTTATATCTTCAATCTGATCCGTTTTTAATAGCTCGAATAAAAGCTTTAGTTCTTGAGATAAAAGTCCTGAACCTGTTTTACACTTATTTTGCATCTTATACTCCTTAAAGGGTTCTATCAGTTAGTTTTAGATAATTTACTTATAAACTGATTATCAAATTTATTGATTCTACGGAAATCCTAAGAGTAGAACAATAGATTTTAAATTATTTACTAAAAAATAAAAATGTAAATTTTTAGTAGTATTTATTTGGTTGTTCATTCTTTGTAATTGCAAAAAATTTATTTAGTATAGTATATATTCCCAAACTTATTCACTAGATGTCATAACATCAACGTAAAGAGGATTTTCCTAAGGAAAAGCCCCTGAGATGTTTACTTATTTTTTAATTTGAACAATATAACCAACATTTTTAGATAAGACGATGTCATATTAATTTTAATTAAATTCACGTAGATTTATAAATGAGCTTTATAGCAAACTAGTAGTTAAGATATATAAAGAAACTTTTTCTTTGATATAAACTAAATTCTTTCATTTTCTAATTTATACCTTAACTAAAATACAAGTAGTACTTTTAAAGGTGTAAAATTATAAAAAATGTATATTTCAAATGACTATACTCCTTATCCATTCTAACATATAAATATTATGTTTTATATTTGAATATTTTTGTTTTTTTTACTAATTAATAATATTTTTGTTAAAGAGAAAATAAATACAGTAAGCAAACTAATTAATAAAAAGTATTATTTCGTCATATACACTAACTGAAGAGAAGAGAAAATTTTATTATATAATAGGGCAAGTTGAAACTATTGCATTGATATATATATCTGAATATTCTTAACTAATTTACTCTGTTACACAAATCCTTAAATAATTAATTTACAATCGTTGTATTTAATCTCTCTTTCTATAAATAAAAATATAGTGGGTGAATTTAAGTTCAACCTTAAGAGTTATTATTAATGGAATTATAGTTAGGAGTTGATGAATGTGTATCAATCTGGAAATTGGGTAGAACAAGTTTTTGGTAATAAAGTTCTTAAACGAAAAGGCTCTAATGTGCTCGGAGTTATGTTTCGAAATAAAAGTGGTAAATCGGTTGGTCTTACTGGTTCAACAATTGACGTAATGTTCTTAAGCTCTAAGGGAGTAGCATTAAAAAAACAGGCAACAATATCTAATCACTATACTGCCATTATTTCAATTAATGAAAATGACATTACTGATTTTAAGAGTTTGAGAATTGAATTTATCATTAAATATGCAGATGGAAACCAAGAAATTTTCCCCTCGGGTAACCACCAGCGTATATTGCTTAACTCAAGTTTAGGCAATATTCAAGGAGATGAAATTGGTCACGTAATATTTGAAAATTTAAGTAGTAAAACGCTAACTGAGATTGAAGGATCTAAGGAGAAGATACAAGATTGCAGAGAAACGATAAATATGACAGTTAAATCTCCTCTTAGTTTAGAGCGTAATAATAACGCTAATATAGAGAAGTTGCCCGAATTTATAGATGGAGATCAAATTATCAACTCACAAAATAAGGTGCAAAGAATCAACGTAATTAGTTATGGAGCTGTAGGAGATTGGAATGGAAGTAGTGGAACAGATGATACTATAAAAATATTAGATGCTATAAACGCTTGTGAATCTTTAAAATCAAGTACGTCTATTCCAGAACTTTATTTTCCTTTAAGTGGTGGATATAAGATAACCTCTTCTATAAGTATTCCAAATGGCATTTCTATCAGAATGGAAGGCCCTTTAATATATGTTGGAAATGAAAATGTCCCAGCATTAATAATAGGTTCAGGGGGAGGAGAAACCAATAGTAATATAGAACTTTATTTGCAAGTCATAAGACGCACACTCTCCGATTGGTCAAGTGAATCTTGTATTGGTATCCAATTTTTAAATCTTAATGAATCGCAAGTATTCATTAAACAAGTCAGAAAATTCACGATAGGTGTTCAATTCGTTGGTGAAAATAAAAAGGGAAATGCATACAATAATATTATACTTGGTTCGTTAAACGGGAACAAGATAGCCCTTGAATTAGTGGCACGTTACGGAGGATGGACAAACGAAAATAGTTTTTTCAATGGTCGCATATGGGTTTCTAATGAGCAAAATAATGGAAAATCACGTTATGGTATAAGATTAAGAAATATAGATGCAGAAAACCCTAATTTTCTCATTTCTACAGCGTATAACATAGACGATTTGCTTCAGACTAACGGAAAAGTATATAAAGTAGTGTCGAGCGGTGTAAGTGGAGAAGTAGCGCCCTTACATACAAGTGGAATATGTGAAAATGGGACTGCAGCACTGGAGTTTATGTATAATATTAATCAGTTAAATAATAATGTAATGTGGAAACCTAGCTTTGAATTGCAATCTGTTAATTCTTTTCCTGGGGAAGCTATTCCAATTCTTATCGAGAACGGGTATCAAAATACATTTAGAAGTTGTAGATCTGATGGCAATGGACGTACACTAGCAAAAGTTCTAAATGAATCTACGGAAAATAAAATTGAATTTGGATATAGTTCGCACTTAGATAAGATAGAAGATCAGAGCTTGTACCCTGCTACTAAGTTAGATATTACGAGGCGTTTATTTATTGATAATCCAGGAAGTGCAATTTGCACATTTCATAACATTCAAGAAAGAGCTTGTTTATATGATGGAAATTTTACTACACATGTCAGTGGAATGTTTTTAGGCAATAGTGGAAGTTCTAATATATACAAAGCTCTTGATAAAATTATTATTCATAGTGATTATATTGAACTTGGCCCCGCGCGCTCTTTAGGTATATTTGTTAATACAAGTATAGTAAAAAGGTTTTTAATCAGAAGAGAAGTTATTGCAGAAAATGAAGGGCGTGTAGCTATTCGTTGCTATAATTCATCTGGTGTATTATTAACCAATAAACCTACCTATGTAAAAAGTATGTCGTATAGTAGATTTTTCTTCGATCCTAACTATGGAGGAGTTTATAAAACGGGAACGGATCATTCAGATGATTTATATATCAATATCGATAAAGAAGTTACTAAAATAGCAATTTTGTTTGTCAATGGAACAAATACCTTAAAGATTAGAGGTTTCTCTATTCATTCTCTGGATGGTCATCATGCGTCCATTTCGTGTGGATATCAAGAGATGATTCCAGGTGTTAATCTAGGAACTTCCCCCCCAAAAATTGGGACTTGGCCAAGGGGAAAGATAGTGTTAAATGATAATAAAGTAGAACTAGGTTCAATAGGAAATAAATACATCATAGACTCCTGGGAGTGTATAGTAGGGGGAACACCGGGGGTTTGGATTCAAAAACAAATACCAACAGGTATTTAAAGTTGTTATATAATTGTATTAGGATTAAAAATTCGAGGATTAAGTATAGAAAGGAAAACATACAAGAAGTGAAGTGACCTCAAAATAAAAACATCGCTATTAATTAGTGATGTTTTTATTTTTATTATCGAATTCAATCTTTTTTAGTTCCAATTTCTACAAATATATATTTACTACCTTCAATTGACATTGAACTTCTCCAAATAAAATCGTTAATAAATATAGACAATTGTTTAAATTTTTAGTTGAATTCGTAAGGATGCATTCCAGCCTTTATAGTAGACATTTAATAAATAATTATTGAGTGAAATTTAGATATTCTTTAAAGAATAATAAAGAATAAAACGAACACGCTACAAGTACAAAAAAGAATGAATATTTGTAAAATTCAAACCTCTTTCGATAGAAAATAGAATTGTTTTTATCTAGGGTATAGTTGTTATTTTATTTCTGTTTGAACTCTCTATATGAATTCCTTTTATTAATTGCGCATTATTGATATTTTTTATCTTGTTAGTAGTAATTAAACCTCTGTTAAAAGTTCCTTTTACTGATATGCCGATAGGTATTTCGTATTTAGGAACTTGAACTACTTCGATTTTATTATTCTTAACTATAAAATCTCTATTTGTATAATGTATGGTTATTCCATTCATGTATGAATTATACAAATCATTTTCGTACACCTTAAGGTTTAAAGTCTCACGTGCATATATAGCTCCACGTGAGTTGTTTCCTTTTTCTCCAAATTGTATGCTTGTATTGTGAGCAATTATACTATCTTTTACGTATTCTATTGGGTTTTTAACATCAATGTTACCCTTTATAGGATTAGCATTATAAGCACCTTGTATGACAACAGCTGATCCCTTTCCTGTACCGTAGAGTTTATTACCAATTACTTTAATATTCTGAGGAGCGGTAGATTTAATACTTATACCGTTTGGATTTTTAACTTCTATAGGTACAGCAGAAATTCCATATTTGCAATTTTTAATAATATTATTCAAGAATGAAATGTTGACCCCACCATGTGTATTTAAAGCCTCCCATGTTGCATTATTTTCTATAATAGAATTCATAACTACACAGTTTTTACTTCGAAGACTTTTAATATTGTGCTGAGACGGAGGAGACTGAGTAAAAGTAATACCATATGCAATGTTTTTATCAGAAATACTAGATGGCTTTCCTGGGCCAATCTGGTTTATTTTTGTATTATTAATTTTTACATTTTCTACTGATAAACCATGTATACCTGCATAGCCCACTTTAGTAATCCGACAATTATTAATGGTTATATTCCTAGCAAATTTAAAATAAAGGCCAAACCCACCTATATCATGAATATTGCAGTTTTCTAAAATAACCGAAGAACTGTATTTTGAGGGAGTACCAATGAATTCAATTGCTTTTGCTTTATCATTGTATTTATGGTTACCAGCACCTTCGATCTCTAAATTATATATTTTAACATTATTACCGATTGATAGTAATGTTATGTTGTTTGATCTGTTATATATTTTTGTATTTTCGCCTATAATAGTAGTGTTATCGGGAATTTTTAAAGTAGAATTAATTTTGTAACTTTCGTTTGGAGAAAGAACTACTGTTTTGCCAGCTTTTTCATTTATTAGGCGTTGTAAGGAGTTTTTTGAGGAATTCGGTTTCTTAACATACTCTTTATTTAGTATCCATATAGAAGAAATTATAATCAATAGACAAAGTATTGTAAAAGTTCTTTTTATATTTACAAACATCTGAGTGCTCCCTTCTCTAAATTTAATTTTAAATTGCTAGTCTATATTATGAACCTAAACTTCGCTACTTAGATTGGTGCAAAGTTTAGGTTCTGATTATATTAATCTATTTATCTTTATAGTCTGCATTTTTTGTTTACTTAACTTGCATTTTTTAACGAATCTGTGTTATTTAAAGCAACATTGTTATCCCTGTTAGTTAGAACAAAAGATACTACCACTAGTGAGGAAAAGGTAAAAAGTAATCGATTATCGTTAATGTCTCCCGTTGTGCAAGCATTAAGAAAGAAGAACATAAAACAAAACAAAGAAGTTAAAATTTCTGAATGCAGGAAGACGGCTTTTATTTTGCGGTTTAATACAACAATATAAATAGGATAAACTATAAATAATAAAAATAGTAATAGACCTATTAGTCCCAATTCAGATAACAGTTCTAAAAATATATTATGAGGATAATCTACTATGTCTATACCATCGAAGTGAATAGGGAAACTTCCTACTCCTGTTCCAAAGATAGGATGGTTTACCCATGTTTCATATGCAGTTTTATATCTTTCAATACGTCCCTCAGCAGAGGTTCCTCCGTCTGTCTCTGTAAAAAGAATGCTTAATCTTCTTATTACTGTATCAAATATTCCAGTAGATGCTAAAGCTAAAGTGGATATGATTCCTAGCCCTAGAAGAGCAATAAAATAACTAAAACCTTTTCGAATATAAACAATCCCTTTTCTAATTTTGACCGAGGTAAAGAATGCAGTGAAAAAAACAATTATAAATGAAATCAAGGGCATTCTTGAGCCAGAAGCAAATAGTGCAGTTAAAATAACCAGAACACTACATAAGGATAAAACCTTTACGAACTTTTTTGAATCAGTAGTAATATAAAGCGAAATGAAAATTAATGCTCCTAAACCACTTGATCTACCTAACCCTAAATAATTGTCACCAGCAACAGCTGTAAAACCACTTTCTCCCCCTGGAGATTTTTGCAAGCCAAGGACGGTATATAGAGACATAATTAATGCAATTAGTGCTAGTGATTTTAAAAAGTTACGTAGACTTTTTCTATTATTAATAAGAAAATATACTCCGAAGAAAGCCCAAGCTGTAAACGTAGAGAATTTTAGGGTCTTTTCAAGCGAGTACTTGGACCCTAATGTATAATAATTGCTTAACCAAATGAAACCAAAGAAAATTAAAAAAAGAAAAGCATGAAGCATAATTTTTTTACTTATCATATTTTCTCTGTTGTTAATTTTATTAGTGAATAAGGTTCTTCCTATTCTTAAAACAGCGCATAACACAGAAAGAATAAAGAAAGTAGCTGTCAAATCTATAGGCACTTGGAGGGCTTCTTTAAAATAGCCAGCTAATAGAAATAGAGCAAAGAATAATTCTCCTGAAATTATAAATTTAAACAAAAGCAACACCCTAATAAATAGTATTTTGTGTATATCATTTTATATGTATGAGGTGAGAATCTATAGTGAAATGAATCACCCCATTAGTTTATTTCTAAACATCAATTAAATGCCCTTACCCTATTAGAAATTGGGATAAGGGCATTTAATCTTTAAACATGTTTTTAGATATATGAATTAAAAATAAACTTATTTTACATATAATTCTTCATTTGATGATTCTTCGTCGAATGGTTGCGGTTTATTAAATTGTAAATCGAAATAATATAATAGAGATTCTGCGATCCTTCTCGAAGCTTCTCCGTCTCCGTATGGATTTGCTGCCTGAGACATTTCCACGTATGCTTTTTTATTCGTTAATAACTCATTAGCGAAGTTAAAGATAACATCCTCATCTGTTCCTGCTAGTTTTAAAGTACCAGATGTAATTCCTTCAGAACGCTCTGTTGTGTCTCTCAACACTAAAACTGGAACACCTAAGGCTGGTGCTTCTTCCTGAATGCCCCCTGAGTCAGTCAAGATAAGGTGAGAACGAGACATAAAATTATGAAAATCAATTACATCCAATGGTTCTATTAGTTTAATACGAGGATGATTGCCTAGAATATTTTCTGCTGCTTCTTTTACTAAAGGATTCATATGAACAGGATAAACTACCGCAATATCTGGATGTTGTTCTACTAGGCGATGGATAGCACGGAATATATTACGCATTGGCTCACCTAGATTTTCACGTCGATGTGCAGTTAAAAGAACCATTTTCAATCCAGCAATTTCATCAAGAAGTGGATGTTGATAATCCTTACGAATTGTTGTTTTTTGAGCATCTATGACGGTATTTCCCGTTAAAAATATATTATTTTCAGGTTTATTTTCCATTCGTAAATTATTAAAAGATACTTTAGTAGGAGCAAAGTGCAAGTCAGCAATAACACCTGTAAGTTGTCTATTCATTTCTTCAGGAAAAGGAGAATATTTATTATTAGTTCGCAGCCCTGCTTCAACGTGTCCAATAGCTACCTGGTTATAAAAAGCAGCTAAACTTCCTACAAAAGTTGTCGTAGTGTCCCCATGAACTAAAACTATATCTGGTTTTAGTTCTTTCATAACCTTATCTAACCCACCAAGGGCACGTGTGGTAACGTCAACCAATGTTTGACGATCTTTCATAATGTTTAAATCAAAATCAGGCTGGATATTGAAAATTTTAAGAACTTGATCTAGCATCTGACGATGTTGTGCAGTAACACAAACATATACATTAAACTCTTCATATTTTTTAAGTTGGTGAACTAATGGAGCCATCTTAATGGCTTCTGGTCTAGTTCCAAAAATAACCATTATTTTCTTTGCGTTTTTTGTAGACATAAGATAACCTCTATCTCTAAAATTTTTATAAAAACTATATTGTATTAGGATAATAATGATCTAATTTGGTTGTGAACTATCTTTATAATTACACAGATACCTCAGTTTTACTATTAGTAATTTCAAACAGGTTATTAAAATTGAAGTAATTAATAGAATCATTTGTTACCTTTACGCAATTTTTAGTATCTAAAATAACAGGTTTTTTCATATTTAAAATAATTAAATTTTCATCTAATTGCTCAAATTCTTTATGATCGGTTAATACAACAATACATTCTGCATCTACAACAGCATCCTCAAAATTATGAAGCGGGAAATATACCTGATCTTCAGTAACATGTGGATCATGCACTGCTAGTTTAAAATCTTTTTCTAGTAATAGTGAGACTATTTCCATCGCTGGACTTTCACGAACATCATCTATATTACCTTTGTAAGTTAAGCCTAAAACTGCTAATTTAGCACCTTTGTTCGCAATTTTTTGTACACAGTCTACTACAAAATGAGGCATTGAATTATTTATTTTTCTAGCATTTGAGATAAGAGGAGATAACTCAGGTGCCTTTTCGATAATAAAATATGGATCTACAGCAAGACAATGTCCTCCTACACCAGGTCCTGGAGTATGGATATTTACCCGAGGGTGTCTATTTGCAAGCGTTATAACATCCAGTGCATTAACCCCTAATTTAGAAGATATTTTCCCTAACTCATTAGCTAAAGCGATATTTACATCACGATATGTGTTTTCCATAAGCTTAGACATTTCTGCTGTAACTGCTTGTGTTTCTATAACTTCTCCTTTAACGATTTGACGATAAACCTCTGCAGCCTGGTATGCTGCTTCTTTAGTATAACCTCCAACAATACGTGTATTTTCAATTAATTCTATTAATATACGCCCAGGAAGTACTCTTTCAGGACAATGTGCTAAATATATATCTTCTTTAACATTCCAGCCTTCTTTTTCAAATATAGGAGCTACAACATCATCAATTGTTCTAGGGGGAATTGTAGACTCTACAATCACAACATTACCTTTTTTTATAAAAGGAAGAATTGATTTCGTTGCAGATACTACATAATCAACATTAGCTGTATAATCTTCATGAATTGGAGTAGGAACTGAAATAATATAAACATCTGCTTCTTCAACGGTTAATGAAGCACGTAGATTCCTAGAATCCACCACCTCTTTGACTACTTCAGGTAAACCTACTTCTTCTAGATGGATTTTTCCTTTGTTAATAAGATTTACTGCATTTTCATTAACATCTACACCTAAAACATCAAATCCTGCTTTAGCAAAAATAGCTGCTGTTGGTAAACCAATATAACCTAACCCTACTACACAAATCTTTTCCATAATTATCTACCTCGCTTTAATATGTTTTATATTAGAAAATAACTTAAGTTAATGGACTTTTATTATCTATTTCTTTTGATAACGATTTATATCTTAACAACAATTTTTTATTATACTCTTCAACAAAGTTAGCGTTTTTTATTTCGGAACTTACTTGGCTATTTTCTTTTAAGAGTACAGGATTATTTATTATTGACTCTAACAAACTTTCTAAATCCTTAACATCTTGGTCATCCACTGAGTAACCAATTTTATGATCCAATACAAACTTCTCAAGTTGCGTATTTTTTGCCACAATCATAGGTAACTCACAAACAAGTGCTTCATACAATTTATTTGGCAATGCTAATTTAACATTTTCAAATGAAGTATCGTATACAGAGTAAACAAGGTCAAGTTTTGAATAGATATCTAAAATATCCTCACTATAATTATAGGGTCCCGTCATTGTCACAAAATCTTCGGAATCTGTATCTATTATATATTGTCTTATTTCCTTAGCATCTGGTCCCTCACCTGCAATATAAATTTCAAATGCGTCCTTGTATTTTCGAACAGCATCAATCAAATTTAATATTTGCTTTTTATATCTAACAAAACCTACATAACCAATTACAATTCTGCCACTTAAATTTTTCTTTTTAAATTGGCCAAAAAGTTCTTTAGAGGGAGCATTTGCAATATATAAATACTTTTCTTTTTTAACAAAATTTTTGTAGTACTTATCCCAAAAATAAGGTGAGGTTAAAATTAATAAACTTATCTTTTTTGTAAGTTTTTTTTCAAGATAAATGAAGGACTTTCTTAGAATTTCCTTCACGCCTGAATATTTATTAATTATAAATTTAGGAAGGTCACCAATTTCATATATAATTTTCGCTTTATTATTAAACAAAGTTTTATATATTGTTGCGATAAATAACATATCAATTAATCCAACATGTATAATGTCAGGTTTTATCTTTATAAGTTTTATCAAACTCTTGTATAAAAATATAGGAAGTAGAAGGAATTTTTTAATTCGACTTCCTAGTTTGACCTTAAGGTTAATTGATTCGCAAATTACATCTTTGGGCAAGGTATATGGTGTATTAATACCTCGGTTCCAGTAGATCAAATACGTTTTTAATCCATTTTCACAAGTGAACTTCATCCTTTTAATAAATCTAGGATTAGGATCATTTGGAAACATAAAAACAGTCTTCATAAAAAAGCCTCCAAAATACTTATAAATATTATATGAGAATTTACTTGATTCTTTGTCTTTTAGTAAGCGTTTTTTTATCATCTCAGGTTCTATGGGACCCTTTTTCAATATCTAACCTTAGATATTGCCATATAAGATAAAATGTACAAAACTATATAAGCTAATGACATTGTTATTCCATATAGGAATATACTAACTGCAGGAGTTAATTGAAATATATTAGATAAAATAAACACCGCTACTACCATTAAAAACCTTGATACATCCCACCCTAATTGCCAACTTTGATACTCTAATATATTTAGAGTTTGTGACAATGGCGATACAATGAATTGTAGTAAGAACATTAGCCCCAACAATTTACTATATTCCCCAGCTTCGCGCCAAGTTTCACCAAAAAAAACAGCGAAAATAGATGGACCAAAGAAAGAAAGAACAGCTATAGGTAATATACCGAGAGCTAAAAGTCTTAAAGAAGTTTTTAAGAACATAGGTTTAATGTTTTTATCAGCATTTTGTACTAACCTCGACACTTCTGAAAGGTAGACTTGAGATACTGATTGTCCTATCATCGTCATTGGAAAACCAATTACTCTTTGAACTAAACTAAAAAAACCTGCTACGTGTGCTCCGAATAAGATAATTATTAACAATTGAGGGATCTGTAATCCAGCAGTGTTAAATAGAGAAGATATACTTGATACCAAAGGAAATTGCTTATATCGGATAGCAGCTTCTTTAATTCCACCAATTGAGCATTTTCTTAAGTTTTCTTTTTCTTCACGCATAACTATTCTAAATAATGTACCACTACCGCCTACACGACCTATGGCATCACCAATAAACAACCCAATAGGATTGTTAAATACTATTCCAATGAATAATTGCGTAACGACTTGGCTAAAACTTTGAGTTACTTTTGTCTTTGATATGTGCTTAAATTTTTCATTTCTTATAGCTTGATAATTTAAAACTTTGTAGATCCCAGCACCCAATAGACTAATTGGTAACAGCCATAAATATTTTTCTAGTGACGGTGCATTTAATAATCTTAATAAAAGATCATGACAGAATATCAACATGATTCCAATTATCAAACTAAATATAAATACAATAAATAAAGATAAGGCTAATAAATTGCTTGCTACATTATTATTTTTAGCTAGTGGAATAGCTAGCTCATATCGTAATGAGGCTATTACAACAAGCACTGACAATATCGATATGTATGTTGCTAATAGCCCAAAATCTTCTGGTGAGTAGAACCGAGTTAGGAAGGGAGAAGCTAGTATAGTTATTGCTTGTCCAATAGCTGTTCCACCAACAAGAATAAATACATTATAGATGGAACCTTTCCCCTTAAATTTAGTTGCAAACTTACTTTTAGACCAATAAATCCCAATTTTTTCTTGTAACTTAATCATGAATACACCCATCTAAGAATATAAGATATAATGACTTAACAATAATCATTAATAAATTTTTTCCAAAGCTAAATAAGCATCTTTATAATAATGTATAGTTTTTCTAAGACCTTCTTCTAGTGAATATTTAGGAGACCATGCTAAATTATTTAGTGCTTTCTTATTGTCTAAACAACTATGCTTTATATCACCATCACGATTTTCTTTATAGGTAGGCCTTAGAGATTGTTCAGTTAAAGAATTCATAAGTGAAATTAATTCATTGACACTTGTTCTTTGGTTACAACTAATGTTAAATGTCTCATTATCTCCATTAGATAATGCTGCTAAATTTGCATCTGCAACATCAGAAACATAGATGAAGTCTCTAGTTTGTTGTCCATCCCCAAATACCACTGGAGAAGCATTATTTAACATTTTATCTATGAATATGGACACTACACCACCCTCTCCTTTTGGATCTTGACGAATACCGTACACATTTGCATAGCGTAAGATACTATACTTAATACCATACATATTAGAGAAAATCTTTATATAAAGTTCTGGAGTGAATTTTGAAACTCCATAAAAAGATAAGGGGTTAATTTCATGTTGTTCATTAACAGGTAGATTCTTAGGGTTTCCATATACAGCTGCTGAAGAAGCATACACTAGCTTATCTACAGAATGTTCTCTACATTTTTCAAGAATATTAATAGTTCCTAATATATTAATGTTTGCATCATATGTAGGATCTATAATAGATTTTTGAATATCAATTTGTGCTCCATGGTGAATAACATAATTAGGCTTCTCTAAAACAAACACCTCTTCTAAAGCTGAAGGTGAGGTAATATCGACCTCATAGGTTCTAGCTTGAAGATTTATGTTTTCCTTTTTTCCAGTTGACAAATTATCTATAATAATTACATCAAACCCTCTTTTAATAAGTTTATCAACGATATGAGAGCCAATAAAACCTGCACCACCAGTAACTAAAACTTTCATTTGTTAACCTCCTATAGATTTAAAGTAGATGTTTACTTGTCTATTTTTAATAGTAATTTAAGTTCGTTCTCCAGTATCTTTGCAATAGACTTTCTACTATAGTTATCGATAATATATTTTTCACTCATTTCTATACAACGATTGTAAAATATTTCATCTTCATAAAGTTTCTTTATAGCTTTTACTAATTCATTTACATCGCCTGGTTTTACTACAAGCCCACCTTGTGCTTCTTTTACTACTTCCTCTGAATCACCACTAGCGCTTAAAATAACTGGTTTTCCCACCCCTAATGCTTCATATAGTTTAGTAGGCACGCTGTCTTTTAAGGCATTACTTTTAAGTGGTACTAGAGATATGTGAGAGTAATGTAAGAATGACCTGATGTTAATGTGTGGCTGTTCACCAGCAAAAACGACATTGCTCAGGCCTTTTTCTTTAACCAGCTTCTTTATTTTTTCTAGCTCTACTCCTGTTCCAACTAAAACAAACTGTATATGGCTATAAGATTTTAAGGATTCTGCAGCCTCAATTATTAGGTCAATTCCTTGAGCTATACCTATGATTCCGGCGTAAAGTAAGTTAAATTTATTAGAAAGTTCATATTTTTCAGCGATATGTTGATCAATTGGAAAAGTTAAAAATTCTTCATCAAATCCGTTACTTATTAATGTAATTTTCTTTTTTTCAACGCCATTTCTAATTAAAGTTTCTTTTTTTCCTTTTGTCACAACAGTTAACATAGATGAGTTTTTATAGATAAACTTTTCAACTAGGCTCATCAACTTATAAGTTTTAGAATGTTTAGTAATTTCGCCAATTTCGACTGCTACATTTGGCCAAATATCTCTTACATCAAATACATGTGGAACCTTTTTTAGCTTACTCATGATTACACCCGAAATTCCTAAGAATAAAGGAGGAGATGATGTAATTACTACATCGACCTTTTTCTTTTTGAAGAGAAAAAATAATGACGAGACTACTAATGAAAAATAGTTTAGAAGTCTATTTAAGGTACTTTTCTTATTAGTAACGTACACATAATAACGAAATACTTTTATACCATCTATTTCTTCAAAACAAAAAGTTTTATTTTGGTACTCTTCTTTTATCTTACCGGTTGGATAATTAGGCATACCTGTAACAACGGATACCTCATGGCCTAAACTAACTAAATGTTTAGCTAAACCATGTATTCTTTTTGAAGCAGCTCCAGATTCTGGAGGGAAAAATTGAGTTAAGAATAGTATTTTCATATTGACACCTTCAGATATAATTAATAAAGATTTCTTCAAGTAATTTTATGGCTATTTACTAAAGTCTAAATTCCGCCTTATATACTTATATATAAGTAATTTGGCTTACCTTGCGCCATCACCGGTAAATACTACTCCTATTGTTTTTATCAATATTTTCACATCCATCTTGGTAGACAAATTATTGATATAAAATAAGTCATAATTCAACTTTTGTTCAGGAGTTATATCATACCCACCATTTACCTGAGCCCAACCAGTTAAACCTGGTTTAATAGCTAATCTATCTATGAAACCAGGAATATCTTGTTCGAATTGTTCTGTGAAAATAGGTCTTTCTGGCCTAGGTCCAATTATACTCATATCGCCTTTTAAAACGTTAATTAGTTGTGGGATTTCATCGATTCTGGTTTTTCTAATAAAGTTGCCTATTTTAGTTATTCTAGGGTCATTTTTTGACGCCCATTGTGCTCCTTTTGCTTCAGCATCTATATACATCGACCTTAGTTTTATAACATTAAATAATTTTCCGTTTTTCCCCACTCTTTCTTGAGTATAAAAAGCAGGGCCCTTGGATTCTAATTTTATAAAAAGACAAAATAAAATTAGGATTGGAAAAGTAATTAATATTCCAAATAAAGAGAAAATAAAATCGTAAAAACTCTTAAATAATAAATATCGCCGAACATCCTTCAAATTTAGCTGATTAACTATCAAACTATCAGTTAAATGCTTTTCTAAGTCTTTTACACTCATATGAATTTTATCCTTTCCCGTATAATAGCTATTAATTTTAAAGTTTATTAATTAATAGATGTTTAAAGCTTATTGTTAAATTCAGTAGTATTTTCTCTGCTTCTTAAAGCAGCTTTTCTAATGTGAATTGACTTTAGAAGGATTTCTTCTAGATCATTTAGTTTAGTTAAAGGCACATCCTGCTTAATATATCGCAGTGTTTTTTTTACAGACTTGGGGTAATCGTCAAGACTTATCACTCTACACATCCTCCACTTATTAAGTCTAAATTTTCGTTTTTTTCAAATTTTATTTTCGGAAGAATCGAAATATTTTTATCAATTAATAGGATAGCTTTGTTTTTAAAAGAAGTTAAAGATACTTAAGAGAAATTTTAACTTCAGATAGCAGGATAAAAATATTATTTATTTCAATTCAAAAAACATACACATACCTCATTCTAGATGTTGAATCTAAAATCACATAGACTATGTTATTTATATGTGTAATAATAACTGGAATTTTTAAATTTCATATTATTTAAAACTACGCCAAGTATGGGAACCTTAGCTCTATGGAGAAGTTCTTTTGCTTTTAAAGCTGCCTCTTTAAGTGTTCCGCCATTTTTTACAACTAGTAGTGTACCATCACACTGATCTGATAGAATTTGTGGATCGGTAACGGCAAGGACAGGTGGAGTATCAAATATAATATAGTCAAAGATTTCGGTTAATTCTTCAATAATTAATCTCATTTTTTTAGAATTTAATAATTCAGATGGATTTGGTGGAACGGGACCACTAGTAAGTACACTTAAGTTTGGAATATCTATATTAGAAATAGCATTTCTAAGGGTAGTTTGATTTACTAAGACACTTGTAAGACCTTGCGTATTACTTAAATTAAATGCATAATGAATTGAGGGCTTCCTTAGATCAGCATCAACAAGTAAAACTTGTTTTCCTGTCTGGGCTAAAACAATAGCAAGGTTAGAAGCAGTTGTTGACTTCCCGTCAGCTGGAACTGCAGATGTCACGACAATTGACTGTATCTTTTTATCTACCGACGTAAATTCTATATTGGTTCTTATCATTCTATATTGCTCACTAATAGGTGATTTAGGATCGTTATGTGCAACCAAATTTAATCCCGTATTTCTAAGCTTTTTCCCCTTACGATTCAAATTTTCCACTTCCTATTTGTTTTGATATGGAGTTTTTATTCATTTTTGGCTTGTTATCTTCAAAGATTTTTTCAATACACCCTAGTACAGGTAATCCTAGAAGTTTCTCCACGTCAGCCTCATTTTTAATTGTGTTATCCATATATTCTAATAAAAACGCTAGTGCAATACTAGTCATGAACCCTATAACTAATGTAACTGCTACATTCGTTATAGGGTGTGGTTCTATAGGAGCCATTTTGTCTTTTAAATTTGCTTTTGAAAGAACAGTTACATTATCAATATTCATAATATTCGGTATTTCTTTTCGGAAAGTTTCAGAAACAGTATTGGCAATTTTAGCTGCTTCAATTGCATTTTTATCCTCTACTATAACTGAAAATACTTGAGAATTTTCTTGGCTATTAACAGTGATTTGTTGACTAAGTGTATCTACGCTTTGTGAAAGATTTAACTCATTTTTTACCTCTTCAAGAATGGTACGACTTTTTAAGATAGCACTATAGGTATTAATGAGATCTGTATTAGTCTTTATTTGCATCCCGTTTAAGGAAGAGTTATTGGCATCCTTTTGGTTAATAAGAACTTGTGTAGACGCTTGGTAAACAGGGGCCAACACAAAATAAGAAATGACACCACTAATGATTCCCAGGGTTACTGTTAAAAGTAAAATTATCGGTAAGCGTTTTTGAATAACAAGAAACAGGCCTTTGATACTAGTTTTTTCTTCCATAGGTTCCTCCAACTTTATGTAAAATCTAAGTGAATTATAGCACAATATTTTGTAATATTAGGAACTTTATTGTTTTTTATTGTTTTTTTTTGTAAATAACAACCTTGATTATTAAAATCAATAATACATTTATCCTATGTATCCTATATATTCCACTTTCTTCAGGCGTTAATTCTATAGGATAAATGATATTATTTCAATGTAAAAAAAAGGCAAATTTCAATTATTTGTAATGAAAGATGAATTTTTATAGGAAAAAGGTAATTAAAATTAAAGGTATAGGCATTTCAAATTACATACATATGGATCTTTTAAACGGGCATTTTGAGGTTTATTAAAAACATTTGAGGAAGTATCTTTATTAACAAAATTATTGTTTTTTTTCAAGATCAGATAATTTTTCGCAATAATTTTAGATGAAAAGTTTAAATATTAAAATAATAATAATGATCCAAATGGGGATCGAAAAAAATATTCTCTAATAGATCCCCCTACTTATAACAAGCTCCTTTCTTAGAGGTAATAAACTATTAGTATAGATCATATTGCATAACAGAAAAATTATATTCTGTTTTAAAAAATATGTTTAGAATAACAGGGAATTAAGATAAAAGCTCAATTTTTATTTGGGAGAAATAGAACCATTAGAATATACTATATGAGATCTTAGATTTTGAGTTGGTTACAAAATTCATCACTTTTTGTTGTCATTGGATGATTACCACAATATTTAAAAATGTTATTAAAAAAACAGTATTTAGAACAATTCTTTTTAGGATTATCGCTTTTTTTATTTTCAGCTCTATTCTTATAAGAATCTCTAATTTCTTTCTTACTCATTTTTTTTGACAAAGTAACTTCCTATTCTTTACTCCTATGACGAACAAACTAATTTACTATATTTAATGACTTAACTCAACAGAGGCTTCTCCTTCCAAAATATAATTTGTTCGACCCTAAAACCATTGCTTCTTTTCATTTTGTTATGCTACATCTAAAAATAAAAAATCTATTGTTAGTTCATTAAATAAAAAGTAATTTTCTTCAATAATTAAACTACCTAAGTAACTTTATTTTTTAATGCAAATTCCTTTGACATTTACTTGCCTAGTAACCCCAAAAATCAATTTTTTTCTTAAAATTTCAACATAATACCAACTATACATATCCAATAATAGTTATTGTACCCTCATTCAAAACAGTTTAAGATATATTTTATATCAAAATTTCCAAACACCCCCTAAGTTCTTTATAATGAACATTTTTTTTGGATTTGACGTTTTTTTTCATATTTTTATATTGAAAACGCAAAAAAATCCTTTATAATGAACAACAGATGCTACATATAAAGGAGAGGTTTTCCCGTGATCGGTGATCGTATTAAAGAAATGAGACTGCAAAAACGTTATTCTATTACTAGACTGGCGGAGAAAGCACAAATATCAAAATCCTACCTTTCACAAATTGAAAAAGGTTCAAACTCAAACCCTTCCTTGCAGATGCTTCACAAAATTGCTGCTTCTTTAGGCACAAGCGTTGATTATTTAATTGATGAAACAAATGAACATATAGAAGCTGATCCATATATTACGGAAGAATGGATGGAGTTATTAAGCAAAGCTATAAACCAAGGCATGACCAAAGAAGATTTTATCGAATTCTATCAGTACCTGTCCTTCAAAAAAAATCTGCAGGCAGTTAAGGATTCTGGGCATTAAGTAAAAAACACTGCGCTATATTACTCAGATTAACTTCTTTTTACCTATTCTTACTCATTTACAAATAATTCTTTGTAACTATATTCTGTATAATATTTGCAAAGTAAAATTGATTGTTTGTATAATTGTTAATAAAAGTAAGTAAGGCTAGTATCGAGAGCTTTTTCAACCACGACAGCTTTACTCCTTAAGGTTCGGGGAGGAATAATCATGACTGACAAATTACAAGAAAAAGTAGATTTAGAGAAAGAGTGGATTTTACTTATGAAAGAAGCCTATCAAATGGGCTTGACCATTGATGAGGTAAAGAAGTTTGTTCAAGAAAGCAAACAAAATTAACTGAATTTTGTTTCTTTTACATTAGATCGTTTAAAAATTTTGTTATCAATACTTAAATTTCTTGCTTTTTTCTCTTTTTTTTCTTAAGCTAATACAATCAAGTAAAATAAAGGAAATGTCATCATGATAAAAAAAATCGCTGTTATCTTAATGATGCTTGGCATCGCTCATTTTTCCCACACACCTCATTTACAGGTCACAGATCCAAGCAGCTGGAGTAACTCTTCTGTTTGGGATCATAATGCCACGCTTTGGTCTATTTTAAAACCGGGCAGTGAGTTTTATACTTCCTACAGCTACGGATTTAATCTAGAGTTTATCCTTCGTAAAATTGCTCATATTTCCTTCTTTGGTGTATTAGCTGTTTTAATTTATTGGAACTTAAAAGAAAAGCCTGGGCGTTATGTAAAAGCTGGACTACTGCTTGCTTGCTTTGCTTTTTTGGACGAGGTTCACCAGGCTTTTATTATTGGTCGAGACGGTCGAATTGTAGATGTACTGATTGATTCATTTGGAGGCGCTTTGTTTTTGTTTCTTCTATATAAAAATAAAACAAAGAATAGAAGAGCAAAGCGAAATGAATATAGTTCTTCTATAAAAAAATGAACCCTTCCTATCAGGGTTCATTTTTTTATGATTTTATTGTTCTCTATTCGCTTAGCAGGTCTTCTTTTAAATGTGACTGCAGGTCTCTGAAGTCCCTCCATACTTTGTAGGTATTCATCCAGCTCATATCTACCTCTCCTTGTCCTATGCTTTTCTCTTCTATTGTGAATGCTATTTATGAACTGCGTATAAATTAGCAGCAAAACGTTACTTTTTAAGTTCAATCATTTTACTATTCACTCCTTTTAGGATATAAAGATGGATGTAAAATGTTTTTTTAAAACCTCGACCTATTTCGACACTATTTCTGCTTGCTTTCTACTAAAATAATAATAGTTATTTAAAAAATTTATTCAGATAAAGGCAAAGCTGCTGAAAAGCAGTGACGCAAAGCCTCAGGTCTAAGGCGATGTTTACAACATGCTAAGATGGCTGGGTTCCCTGACAAGGGTGGATGAATAGTGATGAACACAAACGACAAATTAGCAGTAGATCAGGAATGGATTGATCTAATAAAAGCCGCTTATGAACTCGGATTAAAAATAGAGGACGTCCGAGAATTCTTATTAACGAATAAGAACAACCAATAGTAAAAGCACGCTTCTTTTATATTGAAGCGTGCTTTTACTATTACTTATATTTTTACCCCTTTTGGCTGACGCTGATCAAACGTATAAATCTCCGTAAACCCGCACTGTTTCGCCATTTCAATTGCTTCTTTCATATGTGCCCCTACAGTTTCTGTAAAGTGTGAATCAGATCCAATCGTTAAGATTTCTCCGCCTAAATCGCGGTACAATCCAACGACTTCAAGTGCCGGCAGCGCTTCGCCCAGCTTCCCTCTTATACCTGAAGTATTAATTTCAATTCCGATATTGCGCTCAATGGCTTTTTTCAAAATATCCGCAAGAATATCTTTGAATTGATGAAAGTCGTAAATGCCGTATTGCTCAAACGCATAGCGCTTCATTAAATCTAAATGAGCCAACACGTCAATATCTGCGTCGCTTACTAACTTATACATTTCATTGAAATAATTGCGGTAAATCGCGTCTTTGTCGTTTAGCTCCAAATGTTTACGAAGCTTGATATTATTAATGTTATGAACCGACCCTAAAATGAAATCAAAGTTCTCCTGCTGCATTGTTTTTTGATACTTCTCTTTCAAATAGTGCGGCTCACAAATCTCAATTCCTTTTTTAATCACTAGCTGATCTTGAAACTGCTCTCTGCATTCCGCTAGTTCTCGTTCATATTTATCAAAATCCATATGACCGTACGTTGGTGCTAATGGATTTAATGAAAAGTGCTCGGTAAAACAAATTTCGTTTATGCCGTTTTTTACAGCCTGTTCGCACACTTCCTTCATGACTGCTTGAGAGTCAAACGAATTGTTCGTGTGATGATGGTAGTCTACTAGATACATAATTTAGTCACCTCTAAGCTTATTATACATCTCTCTTGTCTTCCCTGCACATAGATACCCTCTATGCCCCCTATCCTGCCCTTATTGGGTCATATAAAGTATTTCCAATAAAAAAGTCGCTTTTCCTCTTTCAGCAAGCCTTGTTTTTCTATAAACTAACTTAATATAGCAGATGTTCTGACATACAACTTTTACTTACAAAAGAGAAAGGAAAGAAGAAATGGAAATTGAAAAAAATCTTTCTCAGCGCAAAAAATCTTTTCTATCTTACTTAAACTCTTATACGAGAAAGATGAAAGGAGAACTAAAAGAAGAACCGAAAATTAACTACAGAGATGCGGTCGTTTCTTCTTTAGGAGGCTTAATTGCAATTATCATCAGCAGCTCAATTGCTCTCGCTCTCGGGTATCCAATGGCGCTTGCTCCGATTGGTGCAACCTGCGTGCTTGTCTTCGGTGCTCATAAAGGTCCTTTATCACAGCCGCGCCACGTGCTTGGAGGGCATTTACTCGCAACGGTTTCTGCACTTATTATTTGGAGTTTATTTCATCGAAGTCTTATCACGATTGCGATTGTGCTTGCGTTTGTTCTTATTTTAATGATTGTTACCAAAACCGTTCATCCTCCCGCGGCGGCTAGTGCGATTGTAGCGATTAACACAGGAGCGGGTTGGGGATTTTTAGGGGTTATTATACTGTGTGCTTGTGTGGTGGTGCTGATTTCTACCATGTATAATAATTTATTTCAAGACCGGCAGTATCCCAGGTATTGGGTTTAAAAAAGCTTTGGAATATAAAATTCCAAAGTTTTTTTCTTTTACACTTATTTCACTAATCAAACTATTTTATGCCTTAAGTATCTTGTTTTAATTTTCAGAATTGTTTATACTCAAGACGTCTTTGTTTTTTTAGAAAAGCAATGGAGGTGAATTTGCAGCACGATTCATACATACTTAAGGGGGATTTTTTATGTTGAAATTAATTGGGGTTTTGCTAGTGGCAGTGGGGTTTTTATTTCGTTTAAACACACTGCTTGTGGTAACTATTGCAGGTATCGTGACTGGCCTTGTGTCAGGTTTGTCACTACATGAAGTAATTACGATGTTTGGACAGTTTTTTGTAGATAACCGCTATATGTCTATGGCTATTTTACTTACTCTTCCTATCTTCGGCGTGTTAGAAAAATACGGGTTAAAAGAACAAGCAGAAGTGCTGATCAAAAAAGCCAAAAACGCTTCTTCTGGAAATGTTTTACTTATATACCTTTTCATCCGTGAAATCTCAGCCGCAGTCGGCTTAAATATCGGCGGACACGCTCAATCCGTGCGTCCGTTAGTTGCACCTATGTCTGAAGGGGCAGCTCGTGCAAAATACGGAGAGCTTCCTCCTAAAGTAAAAGAAGATATTCGCGCCCACGCAGCGGCAGCTGAAAATACAGGCTGGTTTTTCGGAGAAGATATCTTTATTGCAACGGGTGGAATTCTCTTAATGAAAGGTTTCTTTGACTCAGTAGGCATTCACGTAGACGTCTGGGATATGGCGCTTTGGGGGATTCCCACTGCAATATCAGCTCTAGTAATCAGCGCTATTCGTTTCCGTCAATTAGACCGACGTATTCACAAAAAAATGACGAAGCACAAACCAACATCATCTTCAAAGACGGAGGCGAGTTAAATGAAAAGCATCCTGACACTTGATACGATTTACTACTTACTCGGTATTATTGTCGCTTTTATCGCGATTCGAATTGCGCGTGACCCTAACCATCCTAACCGTTTAGGATCTTCCCTATTCTGGGCGCTGTTTTCCATTACGTTTTTATTTGGCAACGTGATTCCGCCTTTTTATGTAGGGTGCTTAGTTATTATCATGGTGCTGCTTGCTTCGTTTAACCGCGTGACTAAATCCAATGAAGCGGAAACACCTGCTGAAGAACGAGTGGCTCACGCACAAAGATTAAAGAATAAAATCTTTTTACCAGCTTTATTTATTCCTATTTTTACGATTATCGGTACCCTTCTTTTTGGCAAAATTAAATTTGGAAACTGGGCGTTAATTGATCCAGAAAAGGTCACGTTAATTTCACTGGCAATCGCTGCTGTCATTGCTTTTATCGCTTCAATGGGCGTCACAAAAGCGAAAATGGACGTGCCTGTTAAAGAAGGAAGCCGCTTGCTTCAAGCAGTCGGCTGGGCAGTTATTTTACCGCAAATGCTGGCAGCACTTGGCGGTATCTTTTCAAAATCAGGCGTTGGCACAGTCGTTTCGGATATTGTAAGTGATATTCTTCCGACTAACTATGCATTTGTTGCTGTGCTTGCTTATTGTCTAGGAATGCTGCTGTTTACCATTGTAATGGGAAATGCATTTGCAGCGTTTGCCGTTATTACTGGAGGCATTGGACTTCCGCTGATTGTACATATGCACGGAGGGAACCCTGCTATTATGGCCGCGTTAGGGATGTTTGCGGGTTACTGCGGAACGCTTTTAACACCTATGGCAGCGAACTTTAACGTCGTGCCTGCCATGCTGCTTGAATTGAAAGACAAAAACGCAGTCATTAAAGCACAAGTACCAATTGCTCTTTCAGTTTTTGTGATTAATACGTTGCTGATGTACTACCTTGTATATCACTTTTAAAGGAGATTAATAGAATGACAACTGTATTATTAACCGGGTTTGAACCATTTGAAGGCGAAAGCATTAATCCATCGTTAGAAGCTGTAAAAACTTTAGACGGTGTTGCTGTTGAAGACTACCGAATTATTGCTAAGCCTCTCCCTACTGTTTTTGGTGAATCACTCTCAAAGCTTCATACTTATATAGAAGAAATAAGCCCCTCCATCGTCATTTGCGTTGGACAAGCAGGCGGCAGAGAAGGAATTACGGTCGAACGCGTTGCTATTAATGTAGACGACGCTCGAATCCCTGACAATATTGGCCAGCAGCCCATTGATCGCCCTATTATTGAAAACGGCCCTGCCGCATACTTTTCGACACTGCCAATTAAAGCAGCTGTCGAAAACCTGCGCCAAGCAGGCATTCCAAGCAGCGTCTCTCAAACTGCTGGAACCTTTGTCTGTAACCACGTGTTTTACGGACTGATGAACATGATTCAAAACTGTTGTATTAAAGGCGGATTTGTTCATATTCCTTACCTTCCTGAACAAGCTGTAAATCATCCAGGGAAAGCGAGTATGTCGTTGGATTTGATTGTGGAGGGGCTACTTTCTATCGTAAAAACCACCATAGTAACTGAAGATGATATTTTAGTTTCAGGCGGAGCCACTCATTAATACTAAAAAACCAGTTCAGATGGGGAACTGGTTTTTCTTTTTATATCCGCAAATTCTTCATTAAATAAATCAATAAAAGCTATAAACAACCTTCTCTCTCAGCCGATATATAGTATGAACATATCTTCAAAATATGTTCGATTACTTTTATCCCGTCTTAAGACGGGACACTTCTTGTATACAAGGATGTAAACCAAGAAGTAAAACCATTATACGGAGGTAAGGAAAATGAGAATTAATCACAATATTACAGCTTTAAACACGTACCGTCAGTTTAACAACGCGAACAACGCTCAGGCAAAATCAATGGAGAAGTTATCTTCAGGTCAGCGTATTAACAGTGCTTCTGATGATGCAGCTGGATTAGCTATTTCTGAGAAGATGCGCGGACAAATTCGCGGGTTAGATCAAGCTTCTCGCAACGCGCAAGATGGTGTTTCGTTAATTCAAACTGCAGAAGGTGCTTTAAATGAAACACATGACATCCTTCAGCGTATGCGTGAATTAGTAGTTCAAGCAGGCAATGGTACAAACAAAGCCGAAGATTTAGATGCTATTCAAGATGAAATTGGCTCATTAATTGAAGAAATCGGTGGAGAAGCTGACAGCAAAGGAATTTCTGATCGAGCACAATTTAACGGCCGAAACCTGTTGGATGGCAGCTTAGATGTTACGCTGCAAGTTGGAGCAAACGCAGGACAGCAGGTGAATCTAAAAATTGGAAATATGAGTGCTGGAGCTTTAGGAGCAGATACTGATTCAGACGGTGCAGCGGATGCTTTTGTTAATAGCATTAACGTCAAAGATTTTGCTACTACATCTTTTGATGATCAATTAGCCATTATTGATGGTGCTATTAACCAAGTTTCAGAGCAGCGTTCTGGACTAGGTGCCACTCAAAACCGTTTGGATCACACTATCAACAACCTAAGTACATCATCTGAAAACCTAACAGCATCTGAATCACGTATCCGTGACGTAGATTATGCTTTAGCTGTCTAAGCAGCAACAAGCACAGTCGTCCTAGCTGGTAACGGCTAGTGAGTATAACCGGGTGAATTGCTGGAAACCCCTGAGAGCTTTTCTTGCCACGGCGCAGTTGGAAACGACAGGCGTAACGGTTAAAAAAAGAAAAGATTGGGCAATCAGCAGCTAAGCTCCTGTGAGGAAACTCTGGAGAAAGTTCAACGACTAGGATAAACCGTCTAAGGCAGTGTGCTATGACGATGAAATCCGTAGGTAATGAATATACCGTTCCGTATATTGATGTCCGAAGTGCCCGGCCCCTGCTTTTTTAGAGGGTGAAGATATAGTCTAGTCATTTGTGAAAGCAAATGTTCGCACGATGGCGAAAGAAATGATGGAACAAACAAAGAATTCAATTTTATCTCAGGCTTCTCAAGCTATGCTAAGTCAAGCTAACCAGCAGCCCCAAGGCGTACTTCAGTTACTGCGTTAATAAAAAAGCGAGCTTTCTCAGGAAAGCTCGCTTTTTATTAATATTATAAGCTATTGCTAGTAGATGCAGCTGTATCCTTACTCGTGTTTACTAGTGCATCCCACGTCTGAGGTCCTACTACTCCATCTGCCGTATAACCATTCTTCACTTGAAATTCTTTTACCGCTTGTTCTGTTTCTAAACCAAAGTAACCGTCTGGATTAAGACCTAAAGATTTTTGAACTGCTTTAACTTCTTCTCCTGCTGAACCTTTGCCAAGAGCTGTTACACTGCTAAGCGATAGAATTTGAGTTTTATCTTCTTCTTTAGCTTTAGCCTGTTGCATAAGGTTTGCATATTCTTTAATTCTTTTTTCTTCAGCACTGCTTAATGTTTGGGTATGTTTGAAGTTAGACATAATAAAAAAGAATCCTGCGACGATAAGTACTGGAACTATTATTTTAATAAGATTTCTTACGACAGTCATTATACTCTCCTTTAAAATAAGTGTTTATTTGACTTTCCATGTTCCTTGTCTTCTAGGGTCAGCCCCTCCATAGATAACATTGTCTTTTTGATCAATAACGATAGCTTGTACGCCTCCATAATAGATAGAAGAGCTCTTCTCTTCTACCTCATAGCCCATTCCCTCTAATTCCTCTCTTACACTTGTAGGGTATTGGAACTCGGTATAAAGATGATTGTTTTCTATCGAGAATCTAGGTGCATCAATCGCGTCCTGTAAAGAGTCCTTAAATAAAAGATGGCGCACTAAAACTTCCGTAAGCATCATCGGTATTCTGCTTCCCCCTGGTGTACCTATTCCAATAACCTCGTTATCTTTTCGAAGAATAGTAGGTGCTGTAAACGTTCGTGAACGTTTTCCAGGCTCATAATAGTTAAGAGAACTCTTTATGTTATTGAAATTATTTAGATTATTATTAAGGAAAAATCCTTCTACATTTTCTCCCGAGCCAAAAAAGTTGCTTAATGTATTTGTAACGGATACAACCATTCCATCTTTGTCTGTTACAACAAAGTGAGTTGTACTAATATGCTCTTCTTCAAGATCGTTTCCTTTAAGCTGATACTTTTCAGACAGCTTATTCAGGGAAACATCTTGTGCTAGCTCTCTAGAATATTCTTTGTCCGTTAACTCTTTCTCATCTATTTCAGAGAAAGCAGGATCTCCAATATGCTTAACGCGATCACTATTTGCCCGGTTCGTTATTTCAGAAGTTACATGCGTAAAAAGTGCTGTATCTTCTTCTGTCTTTTCAATGTGTAACATTTCAGCCATTTGCAGAGATTGTATTAACGTAATTCCTGCAAACGGAGGAGGTGCAGAAATAACATCGTATCCAGCAAACTCTCCTTGAACGGGTTCTCTTTCTTCAACAGAATACTCTTCTAAATCTGATTTCTGTATTCCTGGAACTTCATCCGCTATTTCTTCTGCAAGTTTTCCATTGTAAAACACGCCTGAACCTTTTTCTTTAATTAGCTCAAGCGTCTCTCCAAGCTCAGGCTGTTTGAGTTTTTCACCTTCCTCAATAGGTTGGTTCCCTGGAAAGAAATTAGGAGTTTCATCTTCCGATAGACGATATTGTGCTCCTTTTAGACGCTCTGCAAGCTGCTGTCCGACTGGAAAACCATCATTAGCTAATTTAATAGCTGGCTCTATTAATTCATCCATTTTTTTGCTTCCGTATTTTTCATGGACCGTTTCCATCCCTTTTACAAATCCAGGCACACCTATCCCTTCTTCGGAATCTCCCCCTGAAGTAGGACTGGTTTCTCTGTAATCAAAAAAAGCCGGCTTGTCTGATTGGTTGCCAGGAAGGATAAGCATCCCTCCTCCTCCGCCAATACCGGACCCATAAGGTTCTACGACCCCTAAAGCATAAGAAACGGCAATAGCAGCATCTACGGCATTTCCACCTTCTTCTAACACATCCATTCCGACTTCAACAGCTATCGGATTTGAAGAGCTTACACCGTATCCTCCAGAAGAATGATTAATCTCCTTGCTAGACTCAAATTTATTAATTTTTTTATAGAGCTTGTTATCTGTTTCACTATTAAACTGCTGTACAATTGCGTAACCGCCGACTAGCAGAACTGCAAGAAAGATCAGCGAGTACATCCATTTTCTTTTCATTTCTTCAGTTAACCCCTTTTTTTACTACCCGAGAGTGGTCGACTGTAAATACTAACTTATTATTTTCTTCTTTGATTGCAAGTGATTTTGAAGAACTTTTAGTCAGACGTTTGAAGATTTTTTCTTTATAGTACGTATCCCACTTTCCTAACGGAGTCGGCGTAGCTTCTTTTATAAGTACAGGTGTAATTTCAAAACGGGCTGTTCCGTCTTTATTTAACTTATATTGAACGATTGCACTCTCCCTTGATGCTGACCAACCTTGGTCGAATACAAAATTCCCTAGGCTGTAAAAGATAACGGTATTTTTATAGACATCCACAGATTGCAAAACATGAGGATGATGACCAAGAATAATATCGGCTCCTGAGTCTGCCATTGCTTTAGCTAATCCTTCTTGTCTAGGAGAAGGAGTCGTGTCATATTCTTGTCCCCAGTGCGCATGCACCACCACTAAATCTGCGTTTTCTTTTGCTTCTTCAATTAGTGGAATAAAAATTTCTGGTTTAGCAGGAAGTATGCCTGGATTATTTTGATTAGCTTCTGAATCAGCAACATATGCATCCGTGAAACCAAGTGTAGCTATCTTAATTCCGTTGACTGTTTGGTAATTAATTTTACTAGCATCTTTAATATTTTTTCCAATACCTACAAAATCCAAATCTGACTTATTAAACGTCTTTATTGTATCGTTTAATCCATTTTTCAAATAATCCATCGAGTGATTATTTGCTACATTCAAAACAGACAGATTCAGATTCTTTAGAGTATGTACCGATTGTGCGTCCGTTTGCAAGTGAATATACTTCTCCTGCTCTGGGTATTTGTCGCTAAGCGTAACTGGATGTTCAAAGTTCCCCGTTGAATAGTCCGCGTTTTCAAAATATGGCTTCACATAGCGAAATAAATTCTCTTGTCCATAGCGGCTAGCTGCTTTCTCTACATTACGGCCAAACATGATATCTCCAACCATTGTTGCATTAAGCAGCGTATCGTCTGTCGTGTTATTTTCAATTGCTTCACTTGGTTTGCTTAGCAAAATGGTTCCGTACATAAAAATCACAAGGATTACTAACATAATCCATACATGTTTATCCGTTTTCTTCTTCGTTACTTTTATAAATTTCAATAACTTTTCTTTGAAATCTAATTTCCTGTCCATCAAATCACCCTAAATAAGAAAGTTGTATACAAACATTAAACTGAATGTAGCACCGCTTATTAACAGCGTGCTACCCATCGTCATTGCTAAGCCCTGCTTTTGAATCGTATTAGCAATTAGACCAGGAACAATAACTCCGATTCCTCGAAACTCATAAATTTCAAAAGGCATGATAGGATAGAAGTAATCAAATATCAACTTCAACGAAATACCGACTACTAACATCGCAGCGAATTTACGACGGCCATATAAAATCACAAACCTTCCAATACCATGTTTTACAATAACGTAGGTTAATAGACTAATAATTAATACCATGACTAAGAAAACCGGCTGATCGAAAATCAAACCAATATAGCCTGGAACAACCAACCCTGCAGGAATAATTCCTGTTTTTTCTGTAAAAATTAAACTTAAAATAACTCCTAAAACTAATGCTACGTATAAATCTGAGCCAAACATTCAATTTCCTCCTAGACAACTTCCTCGATATGTTCATATTCCTTCATTACTTCAATTAGTGGTTCAGCAGCACCATGTATATTTCCTACTCCGTAAATCATTCGATTATGTAATTCAGGTCTTAACTTATTAAATATCTCTTCTGTACTATGACCTTCTAAATCCCAAATTTCTTTTGCTGGAATCTTTCCTTCATTGTAGGCATCCATGATAGGGCTTGTTGTTTCTCCAATTAACACTAAAATATCAGTTTTAATATATGGTAAAACATCTCTTGCAAATTGCTCTGTACGATCTACACGATCAGGACGGCAATTCATAATAACGATAGGTGAATCTACTGAATAACCAATCTCCCCTACCCTCTCCCAAATACGCAATGTGGAAGCGGCATCATTTGCAGCAAATCCGTTTACTAAGAATGCAGGTGCCTTAGGGTTACCAAACTTGGTAATTCTCATTGCACCAGGGTCTGGATGAGCATTCAACATTCCTCTAAAAGCAATTTCTTCAGGAATATCTAATGCTTCAGCTACTGCTAATGCAAGGGATGCGTTATCTGGAAATACCATATAATCGAATTTTCTTAAGAACTCATCTGTAATCCTTGAATTATCAGCCACAATTACTTTCGTTCTTCTCTTTGCAGCAACTGTTTTAAAATATTCAAGGTAAGGACCATCAACTGTAATTAAATGTCCTTTGTAAGGAATCGTTGCTAGAAATGCTTCAGCTACCTCGTCTAATGTCGGACCCATAACATCCATATGATCCTCCAATACATTTACAATGACACCGATATTAGCTTGAATCATTTTTTCTTGGAAAGTAATTTGATAGTCTGGATTTACAGCCATACATTCACTTACCAATGCCTCAGCTTCTAACCTTGCAGCTTCTTTTACTACGCGCCTTTGCTCACCGATATTTGGTCCTTCAGGTCTTCTGACAATCGGCTTTTCTTCATCTGTAAACCAATAAATCATTCTGGCTGACGTTCCTGTAGTTTTCCCTACAGTTTTATATCCAGCCTCCGTTACAATACCGGTTATTAATCTAGTAACCGTTGATTTCCCGCGAATTCCATTAATATTAATCCTTACAGGAATAGAATCAATATTTTTTTGATGTTTAATCTGCTCCCATGCTCCATAAGCAAGGACTAGAAACAAACAGATTAAAATAACACTGAGCACCATTAAACCGTTTCCTCCTTATTTACGCCGACTTTTGTCGGTATAAGTATGTTAGATCATTAAAAAATAATTATAATTACGCCCTATTTTTCAATTTTTTTACTCAACTTTTATAGTTAATCATACCTAGATAAGTTTATCAACAGGAGAATTAAATGTAATTTATGTTATTTAATAGAAATTAAAGCACTTTAAATATAACTAACTTTATGGATCTTACTATTAAATAAGAAATAATCTCCTAGTGGATTGCCAATGTACTTATTTTCTACTTTCCCGTAGGTAAGAGCTCTTCTTTTGTCCAAAATAATATTCGGTAACATTAGTCGTACAACTCAACCTAATTTAACCAAGCCATAAATTTTCGAATCAAATATAGAAATGTACCTCCTTTATGCCTTATTAATTGGTAAAATAAAACATATACCTACCTACGTAAAGGAGGAACTCAATGAACCCCCAAAGAAAAAACCTTCATCTATTTTCTAGAGGCTCTTTTCAGATACTGACTATTTCACTTTTTTTCTCACCGCTTTTTACACGGATGTTCTGAGAGAATGTATTGCTTTATGTCATGTTTTCTTTGATTATTCTCTTCTTTAATTTCATTATTGAATATATTCTCATCAAAAAACGAGGATACCACCCCAAAAGCTACATGGCTTTTTTTAAAACCATTTGTATGCCGGTGAACGTGTTCCTCTTATGTTTATTTTACTGTGCAAGCTAAAAAGCATCTATCCCTAAAGATAGATGCTTTTTATTTTTATATCCAACGCTTTGTAAGATATATCTAACAAAACGTTAGATATTTAACATGCTCGATAACTGTTTAGCAACAATCGCTCCTTGACCGGCTGAAGAGCTGATACTAGAAAACAAGGGAGTCGTGCACGAGTCTCCAATTGCATAAATAAATGGATTACTGCTTTGATGCACGTCGTCAGTGACAATAAGCCCATTTTGTGCCGTAGCTACTTTGCCTTTAATGAGATCAACGTTAGGTGCTACGCCCAGCCTGATTAGGACCGCATCTACTAACAAGTTCTTATATTCTTTGTTCTTACTCTCTAAATCGATGGATGTAACATGACGATCCCCATGGATAGCTGTCACCTCGGTATCAGTCATGACTTTAATACAAGGGTTAGAAATAATCCTTTCAACATACTGCTCTCTTGCTTTAAAACGCGTAGAACGGTGAATAAGATATACTTCTCTTGCTTTTGATGATAAAAGATGTGCTCCTTCAAAAGCGCGGTCTCCTCCGCCGATAATAGCAACTGTTTTACCTTTTAACCGTTCGCCGTCTGCTGAAGCAGAGTATACTTCTCCTCGATCAATCATTTGCTGCTCACCGGGTACTCCCAGCTTTCGCTGACTAGAACCTGTGGCTAAAATGAGATACGTATAGCAGATTTCCTGTTCTTTAGCTTGCTTCTTAACTTTCACAGTTTTGGAACGTTCATCAATGAAAAGTACTTTTGTATTTACCTCATATAGGCAGTCCATCTCAACAAAGTGCTTCACCATTTCACGCTGCATTTCTATTCCGTTCTTTGTACGCATTCCAGGGTAGTCAATAATTTCATTAAAGATGTTAAACAGCTGGCCTCCTAATTGTGACTGTTCTTCAAGAAGCAAACAGTCAATCCCCAGTCTCTTGCACCATATAGCAGCTGAAATGCCGGCCGGTCCTCCACCAATGATTAGTACATCAACGTGTCGCATACAACTTACCTCGCTTCTACTTCTCAGCTTCTATCACTACATTTGTCGCTGTAAAAGAGATAAAAATTCTCCTCTAACCTCTGGTTTTTCCATAAATGTTCCTCGAACGGATGAAGTGGCTGTAGAAGCTGAAGATTTTTTGATTCCTCGTCCGCACATGCACATATGCTTCGCTTCAATAATCACCATCACTCCTTTAGGCTCTAAAATTTCTTCGATTGCATCTGCAATTTCATTTGTTAACCGTTCTTGAACCTGAAATCTTTTTGCATATCCTTCTACCGTACGAGCGATTTTAGACAGACCAGTGATTTTTTTATCCGGTATATACCCAACGTGGGCAACGCCAAAGAATGGCGCAAAGTGATGTTCACACATTGAGTGAAATTCAATGTCTCGTATTAGTACCAATTCGTTGTGATTTACGTCAAATGTTTTTTCCAAATGAGCTTTCGGATCTTCTCGGTAGCCTTCTGTGTATTCTAAAAACGCCTTTAGCACGCGGTACGGCGTCTCTTCAAGGCCGTCTCTTTCCGGATTGTCTCCGCATAAATCAATCAGCTCTTTCACCGCATTCATAAATGTGTCAGCTTGACCTATTTTTTTATCTATTTCAGTTGAATTCGTGCCTAGTGTTTCTAAAAACTTTTGAGCAATTAAATTTTGTGTACTAAGTGTCATGTTTCTATTTCCTCTTCCCTTTTCAGTTACTTTTTCATCTTAGTCGATACTTTGGTCATCGCTACTACAAAAAAGCGATTCAAAGCCTGCTGCGCATAGAGGTCGACTAAATAAGTATCCTTGCATATGCACACAACCATTTTCAAGCAGAAAATCTTTTTGATATTCTAGCTCGACGCCTTCTGCAATTACATTTAAATTTAAGCTTTGAGATAAGCTGATAATTGCTTGTATAATTTTACGATTGCTGTCATCTTCGTTCATATCCATAATAAAGGATCGATCAATTTTCAAACAATCTATAGGTAAATTTTTCAAATAACACAACGAAGAATAACCTGTACCAAAATCATCGATAGAAATTGATATACCATATTCTTTTAGTTCATGTAAAGCCTTAATTGTTTCTTGTGTATTAATAAGCAGTGTACCTTCAGTGATCTCCATTTCAAAACTTCCTGGGTTAAGCTTGTACGAGGAGAGAACAGCTTTGACCTCGTGAACTAATAAAGATGAGTCTTGAAATTGGCGTGGTGAAAAATTCATAGCCAGTGTTAATTCTTGATTGAACATTTTATTCCACTTGCTGATTTGACAGCAGGCTATATTCATCACACTTTCCCATAACGAATGAATTAAACCTGCCTCTTCTGCTATACCAATAAATACCTCAGGCGAAACAAAACCAAGCTCTTCATCGTGCCAGCGCACAAGAGCTTCTACTCCTATTATAGCATTGTGTCTAGCATCCACTTTCGGCTGGTAGTATACCTCAATAGCCTCTTTCTGAATAGCTTTGCGCAAACGTTTTTCAATCTGCATTTTTTCAGTTTGCTTTTCATTTAATAGCTCATGGTAAATCATGACTTTGTTGCCTCCCTGCCTTTTAGAAGCATACATTGCCATGTCAGCATACGTAATGAGTGTATCCAGATTTGTAGAATGCTCCGGATAAAAACTTAAACCGCTGCTTATACTTACAACTATTTCATCACTTTCGATATAGCAAGGCTGCTGAACATCTAAAATAATTTTCCGAGCAAGCTTTTCAACCTCTACAGGTGGAAAATCACTGAATAAAACTACAAATTCATCTCCCCCCTGCCTTGTCAGAAAGCTATTGTATGGGGGCAGGCAGGCTTTAATTCTATTAGCTACAAGCTGTATCAGCTGGTCGCCTTTTGAATGTCCCAACGTATCATTAATGTCTTTAAACCGGTCTATATCCATAAACAGTACGGCTACATGTTTAATTGATTTTTGCTCAGATTCCATTAAACGCTTATTGAGTTCTTCTTTGAAATACCTTCTATTAGGCAGTCCTGTTAAAAAATCGTGATACGCATGAAATTCACTTTCTTCTTGACTGCTTTTCAAATCATCTAAATAGGTTTTCAAGAAATGTGATAAATGATTAATATTTTCGATAAGCCCCCCTAGTTCATCCCTTCTTCTTACAGTAGATATTTTACCAAAATTCCCTTTCGCAATATAATTCACGTGCTCCACCAAATTTTTAATAGGGCGTGTAATAGACGTAGAAAAAATAATGCTGACGATCAGTACAAGGATGATAAAAGGCAGAGATAAAAGCAGATGCTTCACTAATTCATCATGAAGCTCTGTTTCAATCAAATCATAATCATAGACGACCCCTATTACGTAGGAAGCAGATTTTTCTTCCTTGATTGGTACAAATGTTTTCAGTACTTTTTTCTTATTGATTTCTGAAATATAGCTTTGTGACATCCCCGTTTTCAAGGCATTTTTAATGAATGCTTTATCGCGATTCGTATTTTGATATGTATATGTTCCATACCAAATTGGCTGATCTTTCATTTTCACATATCTATTTCCATTTAAATAGACGCTTTGATTTTGTTTTCCAAAATTATTAGGATTAAACACTGTTAATTCAAGAACGCCATCTAAACTTTTCGTAAAACGATTCATCACATTAGTAGGGCCAAATTGTTTTTCGATATCTATTACATTCTTATCACGAAAATAAGGATTAATAATATAGTTAGTGGAACCATCATAATAATATCCCCATTTATCAACATGCTTTGGGTTACTAGAAGCTACTTCAATCGGACCGCTCCAAAAGTTAGGCAGGACCACACCTTTTTTTGTAGTGACCGGTCTATTAGCCAGAAGCTCTTGAAAAGACGTGTACCAATATCCCCATTCTTTAGTAGATATATTGATTTCTTTCGGATCCGAGGACCTCACACCAATAATGTCATCTCCTCTAGGAGCTAATAATGTAATGTGAGATACTCTAAGCTGCTTTGCTAGCTCTGTAAGCCGCTCGTTACTTACATCCTGATATTTAGAAGGCAGAGAACGTTGTATAGCAATTGAAGCTGTTCTTAACTCTTGTGCCATTCTATCTTCCATATACAACGCGCTGTTTTTAGAATTTTCTACTTCATATGCAATTTCTTCCGTTACAAGAGTAATTTCTTTTTGATTAAAATCTATTAATCTATTTTTAGACCTAATATAATGTAGTGTGTTATTTGCTAGTAAAATACACAATACCAGCAAAGTAAAGAATAGCGATATTTTTTTCTTTATAGACACAAATGCTGGCCTCCCATTGGTACCAAAACGCTCTTATATTTTTAAATATATAATAAATTTTTTCACCGGTAGATTTATTCTAATTTTCACAAAATAATCACCTTATGCAAAAAACCAACCGATACGGTTGGTTACTTGCAAAAAAATATGTAAAATAATTCAATATAAAAACTTTTATTTACACAGATAGAATAATTTTATATTCTTATAATATTCTATCTGTTTTTTAAAAAATATCAATGTATAAAATTTGTCTTTTTCGTAAAATTAACTTTTTTTGAAGATACGAAAGTACCTTGAAACTACCTTCTTTTCAACACATTTATATTAAATTGCCTAAGTCACTTAAAGGGACTTTTTCTCTTTTCCAGACGACGATATCAATGGAATCCCTTAGTTCTTTAAGCTGTACGCTGTCTAAAGTACTGATATGGCTTTTTATACAGCTGAAAGAATCGTCCATGCCAGAACCCAGCTCTTTTATTTCCCAGCTTAAAAGAACAGCGGGGTGCACTTTAAGGGCCTTAGCCAGCTTTTCGACTACATCAATTGTTGGATTGATACAAATATCACGTTCGAGATTGCTTAAGTAAGATTTAGCAATTTCAGCACGTTCTGCAAGCTGTGAAAGCGACAGCTTTTTTTGCATTCTTATTTCTTTCACACGACGACCAATCATTATTATTAAGCACTCTCCTTATTAAAATGTAGATTTAGCTTAAGGAACACTGTTAATAGTTGTAAGTGATACTCGTAATAATATTGCGCCTTTATTTTATTGTTAGTTAAAAATCAAATAGGTTTTGCTGATAAATTAAGAGCGCTTGCCTTTATTGAACAGTTTGAAATTGACCTTCTAATAATTTATGAAACCCACCTTCTTCTTCATAAGCCAGTTGATCAAAGCTCCCTTTTTGAATCACTTTTCCTTCTTCTAACACAAGAACCTGATCCGCAGCTTGTATAGTAGACAGCCTGTGAGCTACAACAACAATCGTTATTTTCCCTTTTAGCCGTTCGATTGACTCTTTAATCTTATTCTCATTATTAGTATCTAAGGCGCTTGTGGCCTCATCTAAAATCAGAAGAGCTGGTTTTTTTAGGATTGCCCTTGCCAAAACAAGCCTCTGGCGTTCTCCCCCCGATATTTTCATTCCTCTATCTCCAATAACAGTATCTAGACCCTGAGGCAAATTTCCTACAAATTGATCTGCCATCGCAAATTCTAATGCTTCCCATAATTCTCTTTCACTAGCCTTTGCATTCACTGTCAGTAAATTCTCTCTCACACTAGTGTTAAATAAGAACGAGTCTTGGGGTACATAGCTGATGGATTGTCTTAAAGACAGTAGAAGTTCATCTTTAAGCGGGTGACCATTTACAAGCACCTCGCCTCTTTCAGGAGAATTCAGCCCCATTAATAGGTCAATAAGCGTACTTTTCCCAGCTCCAGAAGGACCTACAATAGCTGTCATTTGATTATGAGGAATGACCAAGTTGATATTTTTCAAAACATAATTATGACTGTCTTTTTTGTAGCGAAAATAAACGTCTTTACACTCTATTTGCGGCTTTGCAACTAGTGAAAGTGCATCTGCTTGCTTAAATTCTTGTTCTTTAGAGCAGTCTTCTATGAGCTTCGTAACAGCCTGGCAAGCAGGAAGAGTCGCTGCTATTTGTTCAAAGTTTGACTGAATAGTAATAAACCTTGGCCATAGTCGAGAAAAGATAAGAATAATTAACAAAAGCTGCTCACCTTGAGCGTGAAAAGCTTTTACGGATATAAATATAAATACTGTAATCAAAATAGCCGCACTCACTTTATATATTAGCTGAGAGCTTGACTTAAGCCTTACATATTCAATTTGTTCTGCATTCATTCTAGAAGTTAAAGAACGCAGCCAATCAATATAGCTATATTCCAATTTATTACTTTTAATATCTTTAATACCATTAAGCTGGTCTGTTATTCCAGCCATGTAGTCTTCTCCTAATTGCGATGTTCTGCGCCCTAAGTTTCTAGATCTTTGTACGAACTTTCTTGAAAGATATCCTAGTATTAAGCCGAACAGCACGATAAAAAGAGTCATTTTAACAGACAGCCAGAGTGCAATAGCTAGTTGTATAACCATAAAAATAGTATTAGACAATAGCTGAAGGAAAAAATTAATTCCTCCTATAACACGTGCCAACTCTGCAGTTAATAAATTGATAAGAGTTGATTTTCGTTTTCTTAAAAACAGCCCCCATTTTGAATAAAGAAGCAAGCTGTAAATTTCAATTCTCAAGTCCCTGCTAAATTTTTCTCTAGCTTTGACATCTCGAATAGCTAAGCTTCTCTGAAGAAGGTTTTGCCCAACAATAATCACCACATAAATACATAAGATTAATGGTAAATACAGAGCCGGCGGCAATACGGTAAGAAAGTTGAACAGCTGACTAAGCTTGCTTGATCCAGCATTTGTCTCTATCACTCCTCCAATACTTAACAGTGGGACAATCAATAAGATGCCAAATCCCTCCATTAAACTAACGATTGCCATTCCAAAAACATTAAAATATATAATTTTCCCTATGGAAGAATGCAGCTTCTTTATATAATATAATAACGGTTCCAATATACGTTCTCCTGCCTCCTATGAATCCGATTTAGAATTTATCCACCTCGCTTCACTCACATTTTTATATGCTTACTATTTTGCGCGAAAAGCTTAAAATAACATCGACTTTTTTAGGTTTCTCCATGACCACAAAAATAGCTGGAGTAAAGAGTATAAAAAATATAAACATTTCAGTAGCTTAAAGATGTAGTCACCTAGAAAATTTGGGTAAAATGCTTCTTTTAGACTGAGTTGTCTAAATTATGGATTGTTTGTCTATAATCGTTTTTCCTTCCGCTTTTCTTTATCATTCAAAGTTTTAGAGAAGTTGCCTACAACTGTAAACCTTTCGAGTCCCTCTGATCCTGTTACATATATTGAGCCGCTTCGCAGCCACGCATGTGCAATAAAATTCCCGCTTTCATCTTTTCCTGTACCCAAATATAGCGTACTCTCAATACGGCGCCTTTCTAACATCTTCATACCTGCGAAGGCTTTTACGAGACATTGACTTTCCCAAAAAGTATATCTGCTCATTTGATAGATAGCTTTTGAAATATCCCTTAACGTTTTAGTTTCATAGCTATCTTCATCCATGCTGCTCTCTCTCATACGCTCGCCTAACATAGGTGTAACCTTTGAAAATGGCAATGCTTTAAGGATTCTTCCGTAAGCAAGATAATAAAAGGCTTCTATTAACAAAAGCTTTTGACTGGTATCTAAGCATAAAAAATTTTTAGCTTTTTTTATCAATTTCATCACAGCTACTCCAATATTATTCATATAAAATACACATAAAAATTTAGTCTTCCACAACCAGCTCAATCAAATTTTCTTGATACATGTTCTCTAAAAATGAAATAACTTCTTCTTCACATTTATCCGTTTGAACATCGTACTTTTTTACAATATGATTCACTAATTCGTTTACTTGTGTGGGTTTACTAATACTTTCCCAGATGTCTCCTCCAATTTCACCTAGGTTATAGTACTTACCGTTTTCAATATTTAGCATAACTTTCTCATTTCCCATATCGCTTACGATATTTCCCTCACTCTGTGTCACAATATGCTTAGGTAGAATCTGGTCTGATTTAATCAATTAAATTCCCTTCTTTCACTATATTTAGTATTTTGGATACCGACTCATACGGCGTAAAGTTAGAAGAAGATCGCGTTACTTGAAACGTATTTACGCTTTTAAGAATCTCTGAAGAATAAATAAAATGCCACTCCTTTAATCCTAGCCTTTGCAGAAGTGAACCTCGAAACGTATGGTGAAGTAAAATCCGAAAGCTTTCTAATCCATTTGTTTGGCGAATTTCTACAGATTCCCCGCTCCCTTTTACAAGCTCAAAGATGCCCGCTAAAGGAATTGGTTGATTATAAAAGCTGTCTTTTACGGGCACTGAATATTTTGTTTCTCTTTCAAATAAAGGCTGATATGTTCTGGCATTCAATCCGAACTCATTTAGGCTTTCTTCCCATAGCTTTTGCTGAGGATATGTTGGTTGAACCATCGGAATACGCTCATTTGAAAACGTAACAGGAATTACATCATCGCTTATGAGCTTATATCCTTTCTGAATAAAAGCTGAAGCCAAGGTAGACTTTCCGGCTCCAGAATTGCCAACAATAGCATAAGCTCTTCCATTTATAGCTATTGCACTGCCGTGGAGAGGCAAAGTTTGCTGCTGCATTAAAATGACTCCCATACAAGTTCCCAGTATATATAGCCTCGCCTTAGCTTCATCAAAGTCATTAAGGGGTGCTACTACAATTTCTTTTCCGTTCTTTATAGAAAAAATGGCTAGACTGGGAACTTCAAAGGCTACGTAATGACTTCGGACCGTAAAGCCGTTTTTTTGATCTAATTCAATTTTGTCTATTGATAAGTCTGAAAGTTTAATAGAAACGTCTATATGATCACCTGGAAAAACTGGACGATTTAATTCTGGCAAAGACAGCTCACTCAAAATATTTAGCCCAAAAGCATCGTAAGTATATTTTTTTTTGATACTAATCATTGATTTCACTCCAGATGTTATTAATTTTTTGAAAAGCCCTCATACAACTCAATGTGTATAAGGGCAATTGTTGTCTATAATCATTTATTCAAATTAGCTGTAGTGAACTGTTTCGTCTGGATCTGGCTGTACCGCATCAGGAATACTAGTTCCTGGACCGGCCATAGTCATATTTACATCAAGTACTTCTAGTACTGGCTTCTTCCACTCTTTTTTCATAGTTTCACCCCCTTTCAAAGAAACTTATTTATAAATCTATACACTATTAAGCTTCGCATCAAAATTTTAAAGTCAGTGCTGAATACAGATTGTGGCTGCGGATTATCTCTTAAGCTTTCCACAGCGGCTTGTATTAAGTTAATATCAAAATATTCAGCTATAAAATCAGACTTCTTCACTTTTTCCATTTCATTCATAAAAAGGTTCCAGTGTGGTATCATACGCTGAATGCCATCGGCTCCTTGCAAGCCCCTTGTTCTTTGATTAAGTCTTATATCATCTGGAAGAACATTCTTAGTTGCTCTTCTAATCAGAGATCTATCTTGACCATTTTGAACAAACTGCGTTTCAGGAACTGATAAACAAAAACGAATAACTCTTAAATCGTTTGTCGGATCACGATCCCATAAAGAATGATGTAAAGAAAGCTTTGTTGTATATGTACCGTTAATACTCCAGTAATACGGCTGTAAAAACTGCGTTTTCTTTATTTCATAAGCGCTTTTAGTAAGTAAGCCATCCGTATTGATGTCATGTTCTTTTAGTCTGGTATATACATCAAATCTCTGGGCAAAGTCAGGATTAATGATAGGTGGATATGGTATGCCCTGCCTTGATGAGATGAGCGAATGCAACCTTGGAAAAGCTTTTTTGGCTACTACTGGAAGAACACGAGATCTTCCAACTCCTAAATTCCTGCTATACAAACGTAGCTCTCGCAAGAATTTAGCTAGATTTCCCTTCTTTAAAAGCTGTGCCTGATAATCTAGCGCAGGCCCCCAGGAAATTGTCCAATTTCCCCTCTGCCCATTTAGTAAAACTCCTACCCCTTTTTTAGAGGCTTGTTCATAAATACCTTTAAGCCAAAAGCTGTTTTCAAAGAACTTGTAAGGTGTTTCTAATATTTCAAGCCATTCATCAATTTCGGAAAAAGGACTTTTTTCTTCAAAATCAAAGTAATTATCTTCTATATTACCTATGTAATTAACAGTTGATTTGATAAAAGGCTTTTCATTTGCTACTCTGCTTTTAGGTGACCAGTCTTCAAATTCATTTATTGGGATATAGCTAAATGTATGTAATTTTTTGTTTTCTTTATAAAGAGATTTAGAAGCAAAACCAGCTACTGATCCTGAATCCAACCCTCCGCTTAAGTGAGCGCCGACCTGCAATCGCGTTCTTAGCTTAGAATCCACGGCTTGTTGAAAAACGTCGCGAAATGCTTCTTCGTATTCTTCGTTTGATTTTAGATTCAGCTTCTTTTCTTCGCGTAATATACAATATCTCTTCACTTCAATCCGATTATGATAAACGGTTATTGTATGGGAAGGCGGTATTTGTTGAATTTCTTTATAAACAGTTGAAGCAGCATCCGTTGACTCAAATGTTATTGGAATGGCTAAAAATTCTGCAAGCCACTCTTCATTTAAAGATTTTTTTATATAAGGTAATGAAAATAACGGATTAATAGCGGTGCAAAAAGCCATGCTTGTAGCATTTTTGAAAAAATATAGAGTTCTGTTTCCTGAAAAATCCCTTGCTCCAAATAACTTTTGCTTTTTCTCATCCCAAATTACAAAAGCAAAGTCTCCCACCAGAAATTTGGGCGCTTCCTCTCCCCATTTATGATAAGCAAGCAAAATCAATTCACTATCTGTAATTTTCGTTTTATAGATATCCTTGATTTGCAACTGATCTACCAATTCTTCACGATTATCAATAATCGCATCTGCGGTAATAGCTAATTGCTTCTCATAGTCATAATAAGGTAATTTTTCTCCAACAGATTCTAACGTAATCCACTGAGTATGGCTCAAAAGTGCAACACTTCCTTTTTTCCATACCTGTATGTCATCAGCTGGATATTTGGATAAAGCTTGAAGAACGTTAGCTACCTCTTCATGAGATACCGGATTGTTATTGAAATGGTAAATTCCAGCTATTGCACTCATATTTTCTCCCCTCACGACTTCTTTGTTCTTTATTAAGAACGAAGATAACCACTACACCCTTTTATTTGTCATATATATCTAATCAAACTTTGTTTTTAATTCTTTTTTACTAAATAATCACCAAGTAATGACTATTATAGAGAACAAATACCAAAAAGTAAACCTCAATAAAGAACATTTTTCGATAAATATCCACTAATTAGTGCAAATGTCGTGTTCAATGAGATACTGATCTTAATCAAGAACAAACTTCCTTCTTATATTCTTACATCACCTAGAAAAAATAATTTATCTACTTAACAATCAGCGAGAACCTTTGTTAACTCTACACTAATAAGCGTTTTGCTCATGGAATAACTTAACATACCCTTGTCCACACTATACTTATCTGTTTTTTATAAATACGTATCATTTTTATAGATAGGAGGGAAGCCTATTGAACGCAGAAAGCAAGCGTTTGACTTCAACTGAAATAACGAGTCTATGCGCGCAGTACCATCAGGATACGCTGGCGGTTTGTGTCGCGAAACACGTTCTTGCAACGGTGACGGATGCCGAGATTCGGTCGCTGTTTGGCTTTTCGCTGGAGTTATCGAAAAAGCATATTGAGCTGCTGACTGCCATTTTTCGGGCCGAACATTTTCCGCTGCCGAACGGATTTACAGATGAAGATGTGGACTTGCACGCACCTCCGCTTTTTACAGACTCGTTTTGGCTGAAATATCTTCACGACATGACGATTCATGGCTTGTCAGGGTACGGCATTTCGTTTAGCGTGTCGATTCGCCGAGATATTCGAGATTATTATCATCAATGTAATTTAGATGCGATGGAAATCTACAATCGGTCGCTCGATTTGCTTTTAGCAAAAAACCTTTATGTGCCGGCTCCTTATTTTTTAAATCCGAAAAAACAAGAGTCGATCACAGATTTGTCTTACGCTCTTGATTTTGTCGGAAAGCAGCGTCTTTTAAACGCAAATGAAGCCGGAAATATTTATTTTAATTTACGTAAAAGCATGGTAACCAAAGCTCTTTTAATTGCGTTTAAACAAGTAAGTAAACGAAAAGACGTGCGGAAAGTCATGGAGACGGGGCTTGATGTAGCCCACAAGCATATTGAACTTTATTCTTCCATTATGCACGAAGAAAACCTTCATACTCCTCCGCTTTTGGATAATGAAATCACAACATCTACACACGCGCCTTTTTCAGAAAAGCTGATGACGTTTCACGCAGGAGCAATGTTCAAGGTAGCCATTACATACTATGCAACTGCGATGACCACCAGCATGAGGCTTGATATTGTCAGTCACTGTGAAGCGTGTATTTTACGAGACTTAAAAGTAGCGGGGCGCTGCAGCGAAGTGATGATTAAAAACGGGTGGATTGAAAAGCCGCCTGAAGCAAGCGACCGCAAAGAAGTGTAAGTTTTTCATCGTAAGTCTTGACCTGAAACGCGTTTCATACTTTATGCTTTAGTTATTCCCATCAGCCGGCGTGACACGAACGGTGGCGTTACGGCCGATATGTTATCCATAAAAAAATCCGGTGTATTCACCGGATTTTTTGGTATGCTTACATATTCATTTCTTTTTTATACGCCAGGTACGAATACAGATAAGGAATCGCCACGCACAGAACGATACTCCCCCACATGATAACTGACTTGTATCCATCAGGTAAAAAAGCGCTAATAAGAATTAGCAGTCCGCCGATAAAAAAGAGCTTTCCAGATAACCGATGCGTCTTTTTCCATACGGTTTCATTGCTCAATGTCCACGGTGTACGAATCCCCATAAAATAGTTAGAGCGCACGCGCTGCAAGTAGTTTCCGATAATGATAAAAACGAGCCCAGCCATAATTGGAGCAATGTACGACATCGGCACGTTATAGCCCAGCCCCTGTAGAATAGTGCTCATATTTACAAAAAAGAATAATAGCAGTAAGGCGTTTAACAGGATGTTATACGTTTTTGAAAAGTACTTATAATTTTCTTTACGCGGGTCAATTCGCGGAACAAATGCGATGATAAAATAAATCAGTGCCATGATTCCTACTGTTAAGATCATTGCATTTATCTTCGTTGCAAATCCATCTGCTTCTCCATTTGCCCCCCAGTGAATGGGCATCGTAGCCGGAAGGTGCGGCAGTGCAATCAGCCATGCAACCAGTGTTAAAAGGGTAATGCCTAAAGGAAATAAATGCTTTTTCATTTAACTCTCTCCTTTCTGAAAGCTGAAAAACCAGCCGATTAAATCTTGAAAAACGGTTGTATTTAGCGAATAAATCACAAACTGACCTCTTTTTTCATCTTGAACGAGGTCCGCTTGCTTCAAGATTTTTAAATGATTTGAGATGCTTGGTTTGGTCATGTTAAAATACTCGGAAATTTCTCCTGCGGTTAAATCCCGTTCTTTTAACAGCTCTAAAATCTTCCTGCGAGTGGGATCCGCCAGGGCTTTAAACGTTTCATTCAATTGAAGTTCATCTCCATCATATTTAAGTATTTAGATAATTATCTAAATATTAAACTATAGAATATACTATGTCAATATTTTGAAAAGAGAACATCTGCATTTGACTCATTTTTTTGTTTTTTCAAAGCAGTCCATACATACAAATTGAGCCTCTTGATGTAAAAAAGCTTTAATTTCAGTCATGCCTCTTTTACTTGGATACTTCATTCGCATCCATACTTCTTCATTCGGCTGAATTTCTTTTTGACAAACGGAACATCGCTCTTTTATTCCAAACATATTATCCCCTCCATTTCCTTATCTAATTATACGTTTCACTAGTAAAAAGGTTTCATAAAAAGAGGATGGGACATAACCAAATCAACCCTAGCTAGAAGCAACTACAGATCTGAAACCTACGTTCACTCTACCAATAAAAAAATCCGAACGAGTCGGATTCTTTCTCAAGAATCTCAATTCATCGTTCGGATCTTCCTTCACCTAACATACTTATGTCCTAACCTCTTTTAAACATTATAGCGGCGTTACGTCTTCCTGCTGTTTTTGCTGTATTCTTTGCTTTTTCGATTTTCTGAAATGAAGCAGTTCATATACAACGGGAATGACTACAAGTGTAAGCAGAGTCGCAACGGCCAATCCTCCGATTACAACGACTGCTAGACTTTGAGAAACAAGGCTTCCGCTTTCGCTTTGTTTGAATAACAGCGGCAGCATCGCACAAATCGTAGCGGCAGACGTCATGACAATTGGACGCATACGCGTAGCGGCTGCTTCGACAATGGCATCGCGCATAATCATTTTCTTTTCATTTTGCTTCACGCGGTCTAGAAGTACAATTGCATTGGTCACAACGATACCAATCAGCATTAGTGCTCCAAGTAGAGCCGTTACGTCTACTGGAATGCGGCTAACTAATAACCCTAAAACGGCACCGATTGCAGCAAGCGGAAGTGAAAATAAAATCGCAAACGGCGTGCGGATCGTTTTAAACGTAATCACCATAATTAAGAACACAATACCAATCGACACGAGCATTGTAATGAACAAGTCAGAGAAATCCTCTCCTTGCTGAGTGCTTGCTCCGCCGATTACAACGTCAACATCTTTTGAAATGGACAGTCCTTTATTCTTACCGTCTCCAAAAATTGTTGTTTGAATGTCTTTATTAATCTCTGAAAGCTTTTCTGGATTGACATCCGCTGTTACTTGAATATACGGGTCTCCATTTTTATGAAACTGATTTGTCGGCTTTTCAGCTTGCGTTAGTGAAGCCACTTTTGAAACAGGTGACGGTCCTGTCTCTGTCATAATAGAAATATCTTTTAACTCTTTTGGTGATGTTGGATTTAAGACAGATTCAAGAAGTACGTTTGCTTGCTTGCCTTCTAAATCTATCGCCCCAATCGGCGTTTTATTCAGCATAACGCCAAGCTGCTGCGCTACTTGCTGCGTATTCGCTTTTGTTGGATCTACGTCTAAAGAGTAAATGGTTTTCTTTTCATCTTGGTTGGTAGAAACTTTGTCTACTCCTTTTATATCGCTAATTTCTTTCTTAATGCTGCTTGCTGTTTTTTCTAATTTGTTCATGTCGTTTCCAATCACATCAACGGTAATGGAAGTAGTGGAAGCTCCCATTAGTGAAGCAGCACTGACGCTAAGGTCCCCTCCGTCATAGAGTTTCTTTTGATTTTCAATTCGTTTCATAAGCGAATCAATGTTTCCACTGTCTTTTACTATAATCGTATACGTAGCTTCAGTAGGCGAACCAACGTCTCCCCACTTTGCTCCTTCGTCTGTATTACCAAGCTGCATATATACATCTTTCACTTCTTTTTGAGCTAAAATATAGCGTTCAAGCTGCAGTGATTTTTCTTCTACGGTTTTAATTGGCGTATTATTTGGATAGCTTAACGTCGTGCCTACAAAGTCAGATGAAGAGTTATCCACCGCTCCTTTAGGCATCATCGTGTAGGCACCAATAGATCCGACAAATAAAAGCAGCGAAAGCAGCAGCACAACCCATTTATGATTAAGCGACCACGTAATAACCTTTGTAAAACGAACCGGCTGTTTGTGCTTGCGAAGTTTTTCATTTTTTAATAATCCGGCGCTCATTAACGGTACAACGGTAAGCGCCACAATTAATGAAGACAGCAGCGAATACGTCAGCGTTAGAGCAAACGGAAGCATAAAGTCTTGAAGACCTCCATTTACAAGGCCGATTGGTAAAAAGACGGCCACTGTCGTTAGCGTAGAAGCGGTAATAGCAGAGCCTACTTCTTTTGTCGCATCAATAATCAAGCCAAGCGAAAATTCTTCTTTTTGCATTTTTCGAAAGATGTTTTCAATAACAACGATGCTATCATCTACCAATCTCCCAATCGCTACAGCTACTCCTCCAAGCGTTAAAATATTAAGCGTGACGCCTGATTTGGATAATAAAAAAAGCGTAAAGCAAAGCGATAGCGGAATGGATACAATTGTGATAAACGTAGAGCGAACGCTGCGTAAAAACAGCATGATTACAACGGTCGCAAAAAATGCGCCTAGCAACACTTCTTTCATCATGGAATGAACAGAGTTTTGCACGCTGTCTCCTGTGGCAAAAAATACAGAAGCATTTACATTTTTATAATCTTTGCTGATTTGTTCAGACAGTTTTTTTACTTCTTTTGTAATGCTAACGGCGTTTGAGTGACTGTCTTTTGTAACAATAAGTAAAAGTGCATCTTTTCCGTTAATATGCGTCACGACGCCTTCAGGCTTTTTCACCTCTACTTTTGCAAGGTCCCCTAGCGTTACATTGGGTGCAACCGGCAGCTTTTTCACTTTATCCAAGCTGTCAATTTTACCAGTTACGTTGATGTTGCTCGACTTGTTATTAATGACTTTTTCTCCAACTGCAAGCGACGTGTTTTTTCCTTCTAACACGCTGATGACTTTATCAATAGTCACGTTCTTTTGTGACAATTTTTTATTATCAACTTTAATAGACACGTAGGAATCCGCTGTTCCATACGTTTGAACACTCGCAATGCCTTTAACGTCTTTATATTTAGGGATCAGTTTTTTCTCTGCAAGATCCAGATTGTCTCTTGTTAATCCTTCTTTAAATGTGAGTGAAATATCTGCGATGGGAATCATTGAGGTATTTAATTGAATAACATTAGGCTTTGATACGCTGGCTGGAAGTTGCACCGAAGACAGCGCTTCTTGGACGTTTGTTTTTGCTTCTTTCATATCCGTTTTGGATTCAAATGAAATATCGATTTTGGAATAGCCGTCTCCCGTCGTCGAATACACGTTGTTTTTTCCTTTAACACCGGCTACCGCTTCTTCAATCGGTGACGTAACCTGTTTTTCCATAGAGTCCGCATCCGTTCCTTGCCCCATAACCACTACTGACACTTGAGGCTGATCAGCGGTCGGCAGGAATTCCATCGGAAGTGTAAAATAACTAATGACTCCTAAAGCTAAAATTAAAATAGACATAATGGTGATAGCCGCTTTATTTTTAAACGACCATTTGGTGATCCAAGACATGAAATTTCCCCTTTCACTTTTTCGTACAAACTTAGCCAAACATTTCTAGAATATGCTAAATAACTACTAAATTATACCTAATCTATCTTACCATTTAAAGACTTATTTTTGTAAAAAGTCCCATTATTTGAACAAGATTATTTATGGATAATATAAGCAGCTCCTTTACAGCACAAAAAAAAGACGCCGATACCCGGCGTCCCACATGTAGTAAGTGAAAGAAGAAGAAGAATATGCCTACGATTTCTCAGGCAATTCTATGACCTTATTTGGTTTCTTCCCGTTTTTTTATGAAATAAACATATTTAGCATAAATTCCCTCAACTAGCAGCTCGGCTGTGCTTTGATTCCGTATCGTTTTGAATTTTTAAGGAAGTCAATAAAGCCACGATGCTTCCTGCAAAGCCAAATAAAAACAAGTGATGAATGCCTCCCATAAAGCTTCCGCCTGAAGTCAGCAACGCACCCATAATGGTAACACCGATTGCTGTTCCCATGTTTCTGCAAAACATAAAAAACGACGTAGAAATACCTCTTTCATGTCCTCCTACTAATTGCTGTACACCAATGACTCCAACCGTAGAAAGCAGACCAAACGATAGTCCTTGCACAATCATGACGCAAAACACATAAAAGAAACCATGACTTTCATTTAGCATCAGCAGCAGCGTTCCTGATCCAACCAGCAGCACATTTCCGATTAACAAAAGCTTTCTGTAGCCGTGTTTTAAAATCCATTTACCCGCAGGCACGGACACAGACATCCATCCGACCGCTGTTCCTAACAGCGCAACTCCGCTCATAAACAGTGACAGATGCGCCACTCGCTGTAAAAATAACGGAATATAGCTCGACGTACCGAATAAAGCCACCGTTCCAATAAACGCATTGATATTAATCCATGACAGCGTTTTGTTTTGGAACATAGACATCGGGACAATCGGAGAAGCATGTTTTCGTTCATGCAAATAAAAAATAACTAATAAAATAAGTCCCGCGACTGTATACACAACTTGGTTCTGTTCCACTACCGTAACGAGCAGCAGTGACGTAACGCCCGCTCCAAACAAAATGGCACCGATGTAATCGACTTTTGCTCTTTTCGGCTCATAGCTTTCTTGATATGGCATTAACGTCAGAAATGAGACAATACATACGGGTAAATTAATAAAGAAAATCCATCTCCACGTTAAATAGTCCACAAAAAAAGCGCCTAAAAGCGGAGCCAACACAGCTGATAATCCCCACATCGTTGTAAACAGCGCCTGAATTTTCCCACGTTTCTCTACGGGAAATAAGTCTCCGGCAATAATAGCGGGAAACGCCACCATAAACCCTGCTCCTATTCCTTGAACCGCACGGAAAAGAACAAGCTGAATCATCGTATTTGCCACGCCGCAAAGCATCGAACCAATTAAAAAAGCAATAATTCCAAACCCAAATACTTTTTTGCGGCCAAATAAATCCGATAATCTCCCCGCTACCGGAGATAAAATCGTGCTTGCGATCATGTACGAAGCAAACGACCACGCGTACAAATCAAATCTTCCAAGCTCTTTTGCAATAACGGGCATCGTCGTATTCATAATCGTTGAATCAAGCGAAGCCACTAGCATTGCCAGCACAATACTAACCATTACGGACGTTCTGCTTTTCATTTGACAATCTCCTTATCTGTATAATCTGAGCATTTAGTTTACTCCTGCTTGATAGATGTTGTCTAGATTTGTGCATAAAAAAGCAGATAAAAAGCTGAACTATAGCTTTTTATCTGCTTTTTTGACAAGGCCAGCTAACCCCCTGATTGTCAGCAATGTAAAACTAATACTTGCAAATGTATGAAAGATGGTCCACTTTTTCCATTTAAACAGATTGCTATTTCTCTCTAAATACCACTGGCTGATACTCATCGGAACGCTCCACATCAAGCTTTTTAGTAAGATTGCAGGAAGCTTGTCTTCATAAGATTGTCTAACCCAAACCATACTTAGCAAAGGAAAAAACAGCAGATCATATAAAATATTAGTTGAAAAAATGCGAGGATATGGCCGAACAGGATATTTGATTCGATTCGTGTTTACAGCATAAGCATCAATAAGCGTGGCTAAAATCCCTTTTGCAAAAAAGACAATCAGCATTTCTTTAAATTTCGGTTTTTTTACAACAAAAGGAAAAAGAACTGCACACAACACAGTTAGCCCTTTTAGCATTGTTCGTTCCATTTGCAACACTCTTTTCTTTCTGAATATTCATTAGTATGTACAATTACTGGCTAAAATAATAAGCAGGAATATAAAAAGCTTCTCACCGTAAAGGGGAAGCTTTTTTTTTCTTATTTTACATCTTCGCTTACCGGTTCTCGATCAGACAGTTCTTTGTTTCGAGCCATAACCGCAAACCCAGCCATTATAATAATGCTGCTTGAAATTCCGTATAGGATTGGCGTGGTAGAAGAAAGTCCTTCAATCAATAGACCTCCAAGTACTACTAGCGTACTGACAACAATCGCTGAAACTCCGGCTTTTGGATGAATGTCTTTCCAAAACAGCGACACAACAAACGGAACAAAAATCGCTCCTGATAAAATAGCATACGCAACATCTAAAGCCACAAGCACATCTTGAATCCAAAGAGCAAACACAATAGCAAGGACGCCGACAATAAGCGTATTAACGCGCGTTAAGATTAAATAATTTTTCTCTGAAATATTTTTAAGCCACACTTTTTTAATAATATCATTACTAATCAGCGTAGAAGACGCAAGAAGCGTTCCTGAAGCAGTTGACATCAGCGCCGAACAAACGCCTGCCAGTACGAGACCTAATAATCCTTGAGGCAGGATTTGAACTGCAAGCGTCGCAAATATGCTTTGACTGCTTTCTGCGTTTGGCAGCAGCAAATACGCACACATTCCAATTACACTCCCCGCAATCGCGTAGGCAATGCTGTACACGCCTGCAAAAATGGAGCCGTTTCGCGCAATTTTTTCTGTTCGCGCCGTGAATACTCGCTGCCAAATATCTTGAGATACTGCCATACCAAGCGTATATAGAAGGAAATACTGAAAGATTTGACCGTATCCAATGGATGAAAAATCAAAATAAGATGATGGCAAATCTCCGGCAAGTGCTTTAAGACCGCCTGCTTCCGATACGCTTATTGGAAGCATAAATCCAAAAATCGCCACCGTCATCACAACAAACTGAATAATATCAGTGACCGTTACGCTCCACATTCCGCCTAAAATCGTATAGAACAGAACAATCGAACCGCCAATTAACATCGATGCCGTCATGTTCCATCCAAGCAGCGCATGAATGATCGTTCCCATTCCAATCACTTGAGTGACTGATACCATGAGTGTATAAATAGCGGCAACAACGGCGCTGATAATTTGCGCTTGAGCGTTATATCTTTTTCCTAGCAGTTCGCTGATAGTTGTCACTTTCAACGACGAGATCCGCTTAATAAAAATCGTGCCAAGCGTAATGATTCCAAGTCCAATCATCGTCACAAACCAAATGCCAGACAGCCCGTGCTCATAGCCAAGCTGAGCCGTTCCAATCGTCGACGCTCCGCCTAAAATAACGGCTGACAAACACCCTAAATACATGAACATCCCTAAGTTTCGTCCGGCTAAAATAAAATCTTCTGATGACTTTGCTTTTAACGAGCCAATAATACCAGCTACAACCAATACGCCAAAATAGACAAACATAACCGTCATATCCAGTCCGTTCATAACAGATTCCTCCTTCGTATAGGTCAATCTATCTTTCAGTGAAACAAAGAGCTTCCTAAAAGCTTTAGATCACGTGAAGACTTGTGATTTCTGTCAGTGCTTCGTCTAGCACGCGAAGTCCGGCGTCAATTTCTTCTTTTGTAATCGTTAAAGGAGGAATCATTCGAATCACTTCTCCGCTATTTCCGCAAAGGTAAAACAGCACCCCTTTTTCCAAACATTTGTCTAAAATCTCAAGAAGAAGATTTCCGTCACCTTGCTTTGTTTTCGGATTAATAATTTCAATTCCAATCATTAGTCCTACTGAACGAATGCTTCCGATAACTTCATGCTTCGCCTTTAAATGCTGAAGCTGATCCGCTGCATATTTCCCCATTGCTTTTGAATTTTCAATCAGCTTTTCTTCTTTTAATACGTCCAACGTCGCAAGCGCTGCTGAACAAGCAATGGGATTGCCTCCAAAAGTGGTTCCGTGTGTACCAATCGGCCACTTTTCCATTAGCTGTTTGGAAGCTACGGTAGCACTTAACGGAAGTCCTGATGCTATGCCTTTTGCGATTGCCATAATATCAGGCGTCACGTCAAACGTTTGAGCTGCAAACCACTCGCCGGTGCGTCCGAATCCTGTTTGCACTTCGTCAAAAATAAGCAGAATTCCGTGTCTGTCACATACTTCTCTTATTTTTTGCAGCCACGCTTTCGGAGGGATCACGTAGCCTCCTTCTCCAAGAACCGGCTCTACAATCATGCACGCTACTTCTTCTGGCGTGACTTGATGCTTAAACAAAGTGGCAAAATCTCTTTCCAGCTTTTCTACGCAGTAGATTTCCGGATCTTCTCCTTTTGGACACTGAGTCACATCTGCATAAGGCACTTGATACGTTAAGCCCGATGGCTGAAGAAATTTCCGGTATTTGCTTTTTGATGTTGTCACACTAAGCGCTCCGAGAGAACGGCCGTGAAAACAGCCCATAAACGAAACAGCATAAGGTCTTTGCGTCACGTATTTTGCTAGCTTTAACGCTCCTTCTATTGCTTCGGTTCCGCTGTTAGCAAAGAAAAAGCAGTCCAATCCTCTTGGCAATACTGTTTTTAATTCTTCAGCAAGCTGTAAAATAGATTCATACATAATCACACCCGACGGACCGTGCATAAGATGATCAACGCTATTTTTAATCGCTTGTACAACTTTAGGGTGACGATGACCTGTATTCGCTGTTGCAATACCTGACGTGAAATCTAAATACGTTTTTCCGTCAGCTCCGTAGTAGTAGCAGCCTTCTGCTTTTACCACGGGTAAATTAGGGTGATCTTTCGCCATGCTTGGTGCTAGTAAATCCGGTAGACTGTTCATTAACTGTGTAAGTGATGCCTGCGTCATCTGACTTCCTCCTCGCAATCTATCAAGTAATGTATTTGTACTTGTTTTACATGCAAAGAGCGTGCCAAATACGTTAAAAAACAGAATGTTTTTTTAATTTTCTAACAACTGAAGGCTGACTGATTCCAAGTGCTTCCCCTATTTCTGTTGTCGTTTTGTACTGTTTTTTTGCTTTTACTAATATCTCTTTTTCCAGCTCGTTTAATGCGTCATTAAGCTTCATTTCCCCATGTTCTTCAACGTGCTGAATCCGTTTTTTTCTATGCAGAGAATGCGGCAAATGCTCCATTGTAATCAGCGTTTGTGAAGACACAACCACGGCGTGTTCAATCACATTAATTAACTCTCGTACGTTTCCTTTCCACTCATGTGCAAGCAGTGCGTGAATAACCGCGTTATCAAACGTTCTTTTTCGGTTGTATTTCTTTTCAAACTGCTCGGCAAAATGTGTGAGCAGCGGAAAAATATCTTCGGGGCGCTCGTTCAAAGATGGAATGGTAATCGGTACGACGCTTAAACGAAAGTATAAATCTTCTCGAAACTCTTTTTCAGCAACGGCTTTTTCCAAATCTTTGTTCGTCGCTGCAATTAAGCGAAAGTCCACGGTTTTAGGCTTTCTTCCTCCAACGGAATAAAACTGTTTTTCTTGAATGAGCTTTAAGATTTTTACTTGATGCGCCGGTGACAGTTCTCCGACTTCATCTAAAAAAAGCGTACCTCCATCTGCTAATTCGACCAGTCCCACTTTTCCATTTTTAGATGCACCGGTAAAAGCACCCGCTTCGTAGCCAAACAGTTCAGCCTCAAATAAATGATCGGGAATCGCCCCGCAGTTCACTTCAATAAACGGCCCTTTGCTTCTTGTACTTTTGTTATGTATCAGCTTGGCTAAGTGCGTTTTCCCTACTCCTGACTGCCCTAAAAGTAAAATATTTACGTCTACATTCGAAACGTGAACAGCCGTACGAAGAACGTGCTGCATCTTTTCGCTGTTGCATACAATTCCTTCAGTTGATAGGTTTTGGTTTCTTAGCAGCATAAGCTCGCTCTTTACGCGCTGCATTTCGCCTTCCATCGCATCAAGATATGTTTTCATTTCCATAAGCTCCGTCACATCATGAGAATAGCTGACGATTCTTTTAATCTCTCCTTTTTCATCTTTGACAGGAATGCCTGTAACGAGCACTTGCTTGCCTTGTTTAGTTGTTTGTACAAGCGTAATTTTCTTCTTTGTTTCAAGCACAATTGGCGTGACGATTGGCGTAAACAACCCTTGTTTTTCAAGCTCATAAACAGACTTTCCCAGCAGTTTTTCAGCTTTTACATCGTAAATGTTTCCCGTTCCTTCATGTATTCGGACAATGATGCCTTTTTCATCCGTGACAAGCAAATCATCTTTTAATGAATGAAGGATCCACTGATTTTCATTCCATTCTGAATTCATGTATGCTCCCTGCTTTCTATTCATTTTTGAATAAAACACAATTCGTTTTTGAATACGGCATTTATTTTTGAATAATCAATTTATTATATCACAAGGACTTCTTTTTATTTTGAAACAGCAATTGAAATGAAGTTAAAAATGCATTAATATATTTTTATGAAGTTATAACTTCTTTTCTAGGAGGCTATATGAAGCAATCATTTCAAGAATTAATTAAACATAAATTCCCTGACCTTTCTCGCGGTCAAAAAAAAGTAGCTGAGTTTCTCGTTAATTTTACGGAAAAAGGCTCGCTGTACACCGCTGGGCAAATTGGCAAAGAAGCAGGTGTCAGTGAAACAACCGTTATTCGTCTAGCTTACGCACTGGGGTTAAATGGTTTTTCCGATTTGCAGGAGCTAATGCGAAAAGAATGGCTTTCTTCTGCCGAATCAAAAGAATCAGCTAGCAAGCCTGCAGCTGATTCTGCAGCGGAAGAAAAGAAACCTTTTAGTGAATGGCTTTCCCCTGTTGACGAAAAAGAATTATCTCAAGCTGTAGATGCGCTTATCAAAAGTGATCAAGTGTATATTGCAGGTTTCCGTGAATCTCATACGGCGGCTTACTGGCTGTATTATAAAATGAATCAGCTTCGCAATCATGTTCTTTTATCTTTTCCAACAGGATTTTTGCTTGAAACGCTATGCAATCTTACTAGTGAATCTGCTGTTGTTGTATTTTCACTGCCGCGCTATACAAAAGAAGCGCTCGAAGTAGCTCAGCAGGCTAAAAAACAAGGAGCGAAAGTAATTGCCATTACAGACCGCCGTTTGTCTCCGGTAGGCCAAATCGCTGATATCACGCTTTTAGCCGGAACAACCGAACATATTTTATCGCTTCTTGCCCTATCTCAAGTTGTAATTAACAGCATGCAAAAAAGAGATGAAAAAACGGCTGGAAAACGACAAGAACACTTGGAAAAACTCTATGCCGAGCAAGGCATCTTTTTAGAATAGATAATAGAAAGGAAGTAAACAAATGACTGAAGCCTTAACGATTCGTTCACTTACAACAACCACTGAACTAGAAGAGGTACGCGCATTAGAAAGCCGCGTCTGGGGAGAAGAAGAAGCCACGCCTGTCCATCAAACCTTGACCGCTGTTAAAAATGGAGGTCTTGTTCTCGGTGCGTTTCTAAATGAAAAGCTGATTGGCTTTCAATATAGTTTTCCCGGGTTTGACGGAACGTGCGTCTACTTATGTTCTCATATATTAGCAGTTGACCCTGCCTATCGCAGCATGGGTATCGGTGCCAAGCTTAAGCATGCGCAGAGACAAGAAAGTAAAAAAAAGGGTTATTCATATATTAGCTGGACGTATGATCCTCTAGAAAGCGCCAATGGGTATTTAAATATTGGAAAGCTTGGAGCCGTTTGTTCTACGTATATTGAAAACTGCTACGGAGACATGAACGATCCGTTAAATGCTGACTTGCCTTCTGATCGATTCGTTGTAGAATGGGCATCCGCAGAAGATACAAAACGAGCTCAGCCTCTTTATACGCCAGAACAAATAATGGACGCATCGCTCATTCAATGGACGTTACCGGATGAAAGGTTTCCTTCTGTTAGAGATATTGACGAAAAACTGTTAAATGATGACGTTGTAGCTGTAGCTATTCCGTCTGCTTTTCAGCAAATGAAAGAAGCTTCTCCTTCTCTGGCATTGGACTGGCGTATGCGCACAAGACGCGTATTTCAAACGTGTTTTGCAAAAGGATTTGAAGTAACAGACTTCATGAAGCATCCAGAGAGCAGCGCACCCGTTCATTTTTATATTTTAACGAAAAAAGAGGTGCAAAAATGAACATAAAACACGTCATTTTACGGCATTTAAAAATGGATTTACTTCATCCGTTTACCACAAGTCTTGGAAAAGAAGTGGATCGAGATTTTATTTTAGTAGAAATTCAAGACGAAGACGGACGATCCGGCTGGGCTGAATCCGTAGCGTGCACGGATCCTTTTTATAAAGAAGAAACGCTCAAAACAAACTGGCACATTATGGAGGATTTTTTAATTCCCTTGCTTCAAGAGAAAGAAATTCAGCACCCTGACGAAGTATCTCAACGCTTTGCTCATATTCGAGGCAATTACATGGCAAAAGCGGCGTTAGAAGGCGCTGTTTGGGATTTGTATGCGCGCAGGCAAAACCTCTCTCTATCTAAGGCGCTAGGAGGCAGTAAAAGTCAAATTGAAGTTGGTCTTAGCGTTGGCATTCAGCCTACGATTGACGAAACGCTTCGAAAAATTGAAGCCGGCTTGAATGAAGGATATAAGCGGATCAAAATTAAAATTAAGCCGGGCTGGGATCTTAACTTGACGCGCGCAGTTCGAAACGAGTTCCCTTCTATTCCCCTGATGGTTGATGCGAACTCTGCTTATACGCTTGCAGATGCTGATCACCTTGCTCAGCTTGATGAGTTTGATTTAATGATGATTGAACAGCCGTTGGCTCATGATGATTTAATTGATCACGCTGAACTGCAGGCCCGCATGCGCACGCCCATTTGCTTAGATGAAAGCATTCATTCAGCTGAAGACGTTCGAAAAGCTATTAAACTTGGAAGCACACAAATTATTAACATTAAAATTGGACGAGTAGGCGGACTAACAGAAGCCAAAAAAATTCATGACCTTTGTCAAACTCACGGTGTGCCCGTATGGTGCGGTGGCATGCTGGAATCGGGTATCGGACGAGCACATAATATTGCCATTACCACACTTGCTAATTTTACGCTTCCCGGAGATACGGCCGCATCATCTAAATACTGGCCGCGTGATATCGTTCATCCGGAAATCACGGTCGACAACGGTATTATTTCCGTTCCTGATACACCAGGCATCGGCTACGAACCTGATCACGATCAGATAAAAGCGCTAACTTTACACGAAAAAGTCTATACTTGCTAATCTTAAACAGACTGGAACAAAAGTATGTTAGCTGAAGGAAAATCCGAACGATGAATGGTTCGGATTTTTTTATTGATATGGTGAGCGCAGGTTTCATGTATATAGTGGCTTTTATCTGTGCAAGACGAAGACTCCTGCGGGACAAGCAGAAAGAAAAGGCTGGCATGGAAATCAACAGCAATATAAAAAGCAATGCCTACTAGCTCCTTTATCCAATTGATTTCTCTTTAGATTAGATGGGTTTAGTTATGTCCCAGCCTCTTTTTTATAGGCTCCTCTCCCGAGATGATACGTGCCTTGGCAAGATAAACAAACATATTAGCAAAAATGGTCTTATGCACAATCCTTCTAGTAATAAATGAATATAAATAGAGTGTAAGGGACATGCAAGGGTATATTCATTACAAATTTTAGAAGAAAGGAGCATACTGATGAATATTGAAATTGGAATTGCCATTTTCGTGTTTACAATGACAATGCTCGTCATTTTTTGGAGGCCAAACGGCATCAACGAAGCATGGCCGGCATCCATAGGAGCAGCCATTATCCTGCTTACAGGGATTGTATCCAAATCAGACATTGTTGATATTTTCGGAAAGATAAGCGGCGCTTCTATCACCATTATTGCCACCATTGTTATGGCCGTCATATTAGAAAGTTTCGGATTCTTCCACTGGGCAGCTGCACGGCTAGTGAGTTTATCCAAAGGCTCAGGGTACCGATTATATTGGTACATTCAACTGCTTTGCTTTCTAATGACTTTACTATTTAATAATGACGGCAGTATTTTAATTACCACTCCAATTTTAATTCTACTTTTGAAAAACCTTCAGCTAAAACCCCACCAGCAGATCCCCTACCTTTTAAGTGGAGCGCTTATTGCTACCGCTTCCAGCGCGCCTATAGGTGTAAGTAATATTGTCAATTTGATTGCCTTAAAAATTGTTCATATGTCGCTTTATATGCACACGGCGATGATGTTCGTACCGGCGACACTTGGTTTATTATTTATGTCTTGGCTCATGTATACGGTCGTAAAACGCCATTTGCCAAAAAAACTGCCGCATGCTTCAAAAGATATAGAAGAGAGTTTCTTTACGAAACAGTTTCACCCCTTAAAAGGAAGCATTTCTGTTGAAACAAAACGTAAACGCACACAATTTATGCTGAAAGTTTTATTATTTGTGTTTGTTATGCGCTGTCTCCTATTTGTTGCCTCTTATTTCGGCATACCAATCGAATTGGTTGCTGTACTGGGCTCACTGATCTTACTTATTTGGAGATGGTATCACTTACGTACAAACCCAATTGATATTTTAAAGAAAACGCCGTGGCACATTTTTGTTTTTGCATTTTCGATGTACGTTATTATTTACGGACTGCATAACGTAGGCTTGACGGAGCTACTTGTAAAAGTTTGCGAACCAATTGTAAATCGAGGACTTTTTGAAGCAAGCTTTATCATGGGAGGACTTGTTTCCATTCTTTCTAACTTGTTTAACAATCACCCTGCCCTAATGGTCGGAACCATTACCTTGACTGAAATGGGGCTCGATCCTATTACTCTTAAAACCATTTATCTTGCTAATATTATTGGAAGTGATATGGGCTCGCTTTTATTGCCGATTGGAACACTGGCTTCTCTTATTTGGATGCATATTTTAAAAGAAAATCATATCAAGGTAAAATGGAAAGATTATTTAAAGGTATCACTTATCGTTATCCCGCTTACCACCATCGTTACTCTTTTCCTCCTGTTCTACTGGGTTCAGCTCATTTTTTCTTAATACTGATTTACAGGACGGATTGTACTCTTTTGAAGCTTACAGTCCGTCAGAAACAAACAAATGTCTCTCATAAAAACCAACTATATTTTTCTATTGTTTTTTTATAGATACACATTCACCCAATAAAAACATTTTTTTACATTCACTAATTATTTAGAACAATTTAAAAAGAAAATCAATAAATATATTGAATCGAATTTCCTTCATGTGATAAGATATGGTTATATTGTTACTTTAACAATACATAGAGCGAATGAATTAGAAAATATGCAGTTGCATAGAACTTTCTAAACCCCACACGCAACATTTAGAGAGTGACATTCATTTTCTCAGTAACACCCATACCTTTCTGAAAAGAGTGAGTACATTAGACTTGCTCTTTTTGTCTGTTCAGTGATAAGGTTCATTTCTTATGTGAGGCCTTCGTTTACAATAAGACAACAAAAAAACAGGTAACTAAGCATGCCGCTTCTTACCTGTTTTTATATGCTAAAATGATAAAATCAAATTCTATCGCGCGAACGCCCTCTACGAAATTGATTTTAATTCTTCAATTAATTGAAAAAATTTTTCTTTGTTTCTTTCTTCTAATGTTTGATCGACTTCACGTAAAATTTGATCTCTTCTAAAATCTCGGATAGCCTTATTTAATACCATTTTAGCAAATATAGAATCGAGGATATCCATACGGATGGGCTGCGAGTCTGTCGGGTGCTTTTCGATATAAATCAACTCCTATCCTTTCCTCTATTATAACAAATTCTAGCAATGTATCAAAATTTCATCGGGATATGCGCTGTTGTGAAATAGCTTCGTATTCTGTTTCTAGTTCTTGAAGCGTAAGCTCATATAGCTGCTTGTTTCCTTTTTTATAAACCCCTGCATCCAGCAATAAATCAATCATTGATGTTTTTTTACATTGTATGTGAGAGTAAGCTTGTTTTGTCATCGTTACACCGCCTATTTTACACTTAAAAATGAAATGATTTCTCTATCTTTCACGACCTTTCTTTATCATACGGCCCGTCCTTTAGCTTACTGTGAAGAAAATGTTAAATTTATGTAATAATGCATAAAAAGAGGCCGGGACATAACTAAATGAATCCAACCTAAAGACGAACAAATGAGATACATGAGCTGAACCGCTTATGACACCGCCGTTGATTTCCGTGCAAGGCTTCGCTTTCCGCGGGCGGGCGCTGAGCCTCCTCGTCGCTTGCGCTCCTGCGGGGTCTCATCTGTCCCGCTTTTCCCGCAGGAGTCTTCGCCTTGCCCTTCAATCAACTGCTAGAAGGGACGAAACAGATGAAGCTGTATTCACCATAACAAAAAAACGAACCACTCATCAAACTTGTTGATGTATAGTTCGTTTTTTACTTGGGCTAAATTACTTTTCTCCCAGCCTCTTAGTTCTTCTATTAAAAATCAAAATTGTCCGGATCTGGACCTACCCGGTGATTTTGATTTAATCCATCAATTTTGCTTACGTCTTCAGCATCCAATTCAAAATCAAATAACGATGAATTTTCAACAATACGATGTTCTTTTGTCGATTTTGGAATCGTTACAACTCCGTTTTGCAGATCCCATCGCAGAATAATTTGAGCAACTGATTTACCGTGCTTTTCAGCAATTCCTTTTAACACATCGTTATCTAGCAATTCTCCTTGCATAAGCGGAGACCATGCTTCTAGCTGAATATCATGCTTTTGACAAAAAGCATGCAGCTCTTTTTGTGTCAAACGAGGATGATACTCCACTTGGTTAATAACAGGCTTAACATCTCCATCTTTCATTAAGTCTTCTAAATGATGAATTTGAAAATTACTTACGCCCACAGCTCTTACTTTTTCTTCTTTATAAAGCATTTCTAATGCTTTCCACGCTGCTTTATACTTACCTTCTACCGGCCAGTGAATTAAGTATAGATCTAAATATTCTAAGCCAAGCTTTTGTAAGCTTGTTTCGTAAGCAGCCAGCGTCTCTTCATAGCCTAAATCTGCGTTCCAAACTTTTGATGTAACAAAAATGTCTTCGCGTGAAAGACCTGCTTCTTTCAGACCTTGGCGAATTCCTTCTCCTACACCTTCTTCATTTCCATAAATAGCTGCCGTATCAATGCTGCGATAGCCTTTGACGATAGCTGTTTTCACCGCGTTCACTAATTCAGGCCCTTCTTCTACTTTAAATACACCTAGTCCAAGCCAAGGCATTTTGACTCCGTTGTGAAGTGTGACTGTATCTTGCAAATGATTACTCATTATAAAAAACCCCCTGCTAATTTCTTTACATTTGTTATTATGAAACAGAAAAAAAGAAAAAGATAGAACCCACTTTAAAGTAAGTTAGGCACTTCAAAGTTCTAAGGTAACTTTTTAGTAACCTTCTATCCCACTTAAAAATCACTAAAAAAAGAATCCTCCGCAGAGAATTCTTTTTTGTTTTTATTTAACGTTTATATTGACTGCTGAACTTGTATTTCCAGCGGCATCTTTTGCCGTCACAGCCAGCTTTACGCCTGATTTTTGTTTTGGGATAGTTACTTTAAACTGTCCTTTGCCATCTGCTTTGCCCGATGCGATCAGCTTTGTACCGCTTTTAATCGTAATCACGGCATTTGCTTCTGTTTTTCCAGAGATAAAGGTGGACAAAGACGTAACGGCATTCACTGCCGGAGGTGCCGGCGGGGTTGTGTCTTGCACTTTTACAATTTTATACGGGCTGTATCCTACTTTATTTTGCAGCACGGCCGTTACTTCTGTTCCTGCTTTTTGAGCAGGAATTTTTACGCTGAACTTGCCGTTTCCATCAATTTTTCCGCTCGCAATAATCTTTCCGCCTGCTTTAATATAAATAGACGCATTTTTTTCTCCTGTTCCCGTTACGGCTGTACTTTTTTCAGTAAGCGTATTAACGGTTGGAAGCGCTGGTTTTGTCTGCGCGGCACTGACCGTTACAAACGTGTTGGAGCTGTAGTTATTGGCTGCATCTTTTGCAATAACAGCTAATTTTGTAGAAGCAGGCTGCTTTGGAATGGTGATGCTGAACGTTCCATCCGATTTTGCATTTCCTTTGCCAATTACTTTTTTGTGAATTTTCACATGCACTTCTGCGCCGGCTTCTGTGCTTCCCGTTACGACTGTATCTTGATTGCTTACAGCGTTTACTTTTGGTGTAACGGGTGCTGTTTTATCCTGCACGGTTACAGTTACAGCTGGACTTACGCCCGCTGTGTTTCCAGCCGTTACAGACAGTTTGCTTCCTGCTTTTTGTTTTGCAATCGAGATGCTGTATGTTCCTTTGGCATCCGCTTTACCAGCTGCAAGCTGAAGACTTCCGTTTTTAATGATAACGGTCGCATTTGCTTCTGCTGTACCCGTAACGGCTGTACTTCTATTACTCACTTCATTAACTGTCGGTTTTACCGGAGCTTTTTGCTTTGCTGTAACGATTACAGTCGATGCAGAGCTGTTATTTCCTGCTGCATCTTTTGCTTGTACGCTTAGCTTTGTATTCGCTTTTTGCAGAGAAATGGCAACAGAAAACGCTCCGTTTGCACCTGCTTTAGCCGTTCCCACAGTTGTTGTTCCCACTTTTACAGTAACCGTCGCATTTGCTTCTGCTGTACCTGTAACTTTTGTATCTTGATCACTTACTGCGTTTACTTTTGGCGCAGCTGGTGCCGTTTTATCCTGTACGGTTACCGCAGTGGCTGAACTTGTTCCACCTGCATTTTGAGCTGTTACAGACAGCGTGCTTCCTGCTTCTTGTTTCGCAATTGAGATGCTGTAATTTCCTTTAGCATCTGCATTGCCTGCTGCAAGCTGAAGACTTCCGTTTTTAACGATGACCGTCGCATTTGCTTCAGCCGTTCCTTTAAGCATTGTGTCTTGATCACTTACTGCATTTACTTTTGGTGCAAGCGGTGCTTTTAACGTAGATTTAACCGCAAAAGAAGGAGCTTGACTTTCGTTTCCTGCTTTATCTTTTGCACTTACCGCTATTGTTGTTCCACCTATTTGTACTGGAATTGAAACAGTAAATGTACCGTTACCATCCGCTACTGCAGAGAACGTTGCATCGCCCGCTTTTACCGTCACGGCGGCGTTTGCTTCTGTTACGCCTGTTACGGTCGTATCTTGGTCACTTACTTCATCTACAATTGGAACAGAAGGCGGCGTTTGATCCGCTACGGTCACTACTGTGGCCGTGCTTTCATTTTCAGCTGCATCTTTAGAGGTTACCGATACTTTTGTATCTGCTGGCTGCTTGACAATCGTAATTGCAAATTTTCCAGCTTCGTCAGCAAGACCCGTTCCAATTACTTCATTTTCCACTTTTGCAATAACAGAAGCATTTGGTTCTGTCACGCCCGTAAGCGATGTTTCGTTATCTCCTAGTGCATTAACTGAAGGTGCATCAGGCGCAACCATATCTTTCGGTGCTTCTTGCTCCTGCTCTTTTCGCGGATATTTAGTTGTATAAAAACTTAAAAGAGTTGTTGTTGGATAATAAAAATCTAAAATTTCACGATAGTCTTTTCCTACGCTTGCCATTTTTTGAGCACCGTATTGACTCATCCCAACACCGTGTCCATTTCCTTTACCATTAAAAGTTGTTGATGTGCTTGTTTCATTTGTTTCCGTTACAAGCAGACTAAGCATCGCACGGCTGTTTAACATCGATTTTAGCTTCGTCGATGTTAAATCTGTTAATTCCAAATGATGAACCACTAGTTTTTGCGAACTGTCTACATCTCCTTTAACGAGGTAGTCCACTGTAATCGCACCTTTAGTCACACGGCCTCCTGATGAAGGAGCATAAAAACTCACCTTTGGAATAGACGTAATTTTAATGGTTTTACCAGGATGCTTATTGGCTACTAACCATGACTTCAAATTATCCGTAACGGTTTTATCTTTTTCAGAAACCGTATTCCACCAAGCGCTATAGTTAGCTAAATCTTTTCCTGTTAAATCAATTTGCGTTTTTTGAATAGCTAACGTCCACGGCGTCTGCTTATCGTATGGATCTTCTTTCACCGGGAAATAAGAAAGCTGAGTTCCTCCCCAAGCATTACTGTTTGATTCGGTTCTCCCACCGTTGCTTGATGAGAAAACGGCGTTGATTAATTTATTGTTGTATGTGACTACTTGTCCAAATGTCTCATCTACTGCTTTGTTTGTGCTGTCGTACCACGTATAGCCACCGTATACTTGATAGCTTACCGTGTCATTGATTACTTTTCCTGCATAGCTCATTGCGTATGTTCTCGCTGCTACTGCCTGAGTTTTTAAGGCTTGCAGGTTCCAAGATGTATAGACTTCATTTGGCACAACGCCTTTTAAATAGTCTTCAATCGGCAGCGTATTAACAGGTCTGACGTACGTTCCTTTTTCATTTGTAAACGCAACGTCTCCTAAGTACTGTCTGCCATTAATAGATATGGGATTTTTATAAAGAGACGGTGTAATTTCAAAGCTTGTAAAATCACCTAAGACAGTGCTTCCTTGTTTTAGAGTGACACCTTGAGTTGTTGCCGTTACCGTATACTCTGTATTTGCCTTTAAGACCAAATCCGAGTTTTTAATAGTGTATAAATAAGACGGCTTAATTGTAATTGCATGCTGATCTCCTAAATAGTTTACTAATTTTACAGACACAACTGGTTCTACCGTTTCAGCTTTCACGCTAGCAAGCGGCGTGAATTGAAACAGCAGTACGCTTAGTACTAAAGCAAATGCCGTTAACTTTCTCATCTTGTTCCCCCATTTTCATGTACTGTCTAACGCATTTTAATATCCTTCGTTATATCGACACAGTTCTATAAAAATTAAAGCATTTTACCTAGTTTTCTTTTCTGCTCGTCCGTTTTTTTGTCGAAAAAATGCTTTTTTATATCATATGAACGACAAAAAAAAACGTGTGACATAAATCAATTGATTTAGTCACACGCTTTTATAGGTCTTTTCACCTTTTATTTTTTCATTTCTTCATATGCCGCTATACCATCTGCAATATGATTCATCAGCTTTGTAAGGTAAGACTGATCAGACAGGTTCCGGTCTTCTTCTGGATTCGTCATATACCCCAGTTCAACTAGCGTTACGGGTACAGTCGACCAGTTAAATCCTGAAAGATCACTGCGATAGCGAATGCCGTCTGCTTCGACAAACTGATCTTTTTTCACCTCTGTCAGAATAGCCTGAGATGCCTGCAGACTGCTTTGATAAATAGACTTTGTATACGAATTATCTTCTGCAGGAGTAAGCACAGAAAATCCTTTTACAGAAGCATTTTCAGAACCATCTGCATGTATACGTACGTGCAGATCAGCTTTTGAATTGTTCGCAAGCTCCGCTCGTTCCCGGTTGCTGATATCTACATTATCAGAACTACGAGTAAGCTTTACGGTGATGCCTTTTTCTTCGAGCAGCTGTTTTAATATCATAGAAGCTTCCAACGTTAGCTTGTATTCCGGCTTCTTGGTCACAACGCCTGATGTGCCTCCGGAAACTTTTATTTTCGTTTCTGCTGATCCCGGTCCGATTGGCTCCTTTTCTAGATTAGCCTGGGATTGATGACCAGGGTCAATGTAGACTAAAAAAGGAGGAGGATCCGCTTTTTCAGGCATGTTGTTTTTTACATTTTTCAATTCATTATCTGCTTCATGAGGCTGTACTCCTCGGAACTGTGAGATGGGCTGCTTCACTCTTTCTCCCTGCGCATGAGCTTTTGGTACAATTCCGCTAACGACGGCTTTCTCTGTTTGACCTTTCATCATAAAGAAAAATGAGAGTACTGCTACTATTGCAACAATACCTATTCCATAACTCCATACTAAGCGCTTCATCTTCGCTCACCAAACTTTCGAATAGAGTCGGATATTCCTTATGTTAAAGTACAAAATGTGTTAACGTTATTATCTCATAGAATATGGATTTTTTTGTATAAAACGTTAAAAAATAATATCGGCAATATGTTATGTATATGCAAACAAAAACAACACTACATAATGTAGTGTTGTTTTTCAAAAAAATGACGGATGGTTAAATCCGTTTTGCACCAATATAACGTGCTTTCCAGTAGCTGTTGCTAAGAGATGTAATCGTCACGCCTTTAGACGTAGAAGCTTGAAGAAACTGATTATTTCCTAAGTACACGCCTACATGTGAAGGACCTTTTTTATACGTTTGAAAGAAAACCAAATCTCCTTTTTGAAGCTTTGCTTTTGAAACGCTTGTCCCTACTCGATACATTTGTTCCGTTGTGCGCGGAAGTGTTTTTCCAGCCTTTTTGAAAATGTATTGAATAAATCCTGAGCAGTCAAAACCTTTTGTTGTTGTACCTCCCCATTTATAAGGAACACCAATTAATTTTTTACCAGTAGCAATAGCCGTGTCCTTGTATGAATATGACGCTGCTTCTACTGTTTGAGCAGGTGCAATAAACGGACTGGCTCCGCTAAATAAGACTGCCGCTGCCGTTATAGACCCAATGATGGCTTTTTTCATTTTTTTCCTCCATTATGTAACCGAACGTTACGTTTCTATGAACTTATTTTTCAATATGTTCGGTTTAATTATAATGAAAAAAGCCTCAAAAACTATTACGCTATGATTAAATAATGTTACAAAATGGTTACTGAGGTATTTTTATCTTGCGGTATATATAGAAGAGGTTGAGACATACCGAAATCAACCGCTAGAAGCAACTACATACCCGAAACCTACGTTTACCATCATCACAAAAAAATCCGAACGAGTTGGATTCTCCATCAAGAATCTCCATTCATCGTTCAGATTTCCCTTCAATTAAAACACTTTTGTCCAACCTCTTTTTCTCTTACTTTTCTTTTTGCTGTTTCAAAATTAAGTCCTGTTTCGCTTTAGCATCGTGATGCTGCGCTAACTCACGTGAAAATTCTTCATTTGCTTGATCCGGAGCAATTTTTAACTCTTTTGGTGTTTGAGGCAGTGACCCTTTGTTATTATGTGATGATTTGTGATTATTTGCTCTTCCCATGTTGAGACCTCCTTGTATCAATCATTTGTTTTTTATCTTTAGTTACTATTCCCAATTTTTCAAAGCAAATTCAAACGAAAAAAGATTGAGACATAACTAAATAAATTGGATAAATGAGCTGGTATGGATCACTTGTTGCACGGCCGTTGATTTCCATACAAGATTTCGCTTTCCGCAAGAGTCTTTGCCTTATTCTCCAATCAACAACTAGAAGCAACTGCACAGATAAAATCTACATCAACATGAAAAAAATCCGAACGAATAATCGTTCGGATCTTTCTTCAACTACAATGCTTTTGTCCCAGACTCTTTGTTGTTACGATACTTTTTTTGTTACTTCGTTAATATAAGCTTCCTTGTCTTTATCATTAAATTGACCTTCCCACTTCGAAATGACAATCGCACCAAGTGAGTTTCCAATTACGTTTACCGCTGTACGTCCCATATCTAACAAACGGTCGATTCCAGCGATAAAAGCAAGCCCTTCTACCGGAAGTCCTACAGATCCAAGCGTTGCAAGCAGTACAACAAACGATACGCCCGGAACTCCTGCAATTCCTTTAGATGTAACCATTAAAATTAATATCAGTGAAATTTGCTGTGTGATGCTCATATCAATACCGTACATTTGCGCGATAAAAATCGCAGCAAGCGCTTGATAAAGAGTAGATCCGTCTAAGTTAAACGAATATCCCGTCGGAATAACAAAAGATGTAATGGCTTTAGGACATCCGAACTTTTCCATTTTCGCAATAATACGCGGCAATACTGTTTCTGAACTTGCAGTTGAAAATGCCAGTAGCAGTTCATCTTTTAGCACTTTTAATAAGTGGAAGATGTTAACGCCTGCCCATTTAGCTACAAGTCCTAGTACAACTAATACAAAGAAAATCATTGTGCCGTAAGCAACAATTACAAGCTTACTAAGCGGAATCAGAGACGCTAGTCCAAATTTTGATACGGTTACACCGATTAATGCAAATACGCCAAACGGTGCAAACTTCATAACTAAATTCGTTACCCAAAACATCGCTTCTGCCGTGCCTTCAAAGAATCTTAAAACCGGCTTGCCTTTTTCGCCGATTGATGCAATTCCAAGTCCAAATAGGACCGAGAAGAAAATAATTGGCAGCATATCGCCTGCAGCAATTGACTCAAATACATTCGTTGGAACGATGTGAACAAATGTTTCTACAAATCCTTTTTGCTCTGTAGCTTCTGCCGTTGATGTGTAGCTGCTGATATCTGATTTTTCAAGACCGCTGCGGTCCACACCAGTACCAGGGTGAAGCAAGTTAGCTGCTAATAAGCCTACAACAATGGCAACCGTTGTAATGATTTCAAAGTAAAGAATTGTTTTTCCGCCTAATTTACCAAGCTTCTTAATATCACCAACACCCGCAACGCCCACAATGATACTAGATATAACAATCGGCACCACGATCATTTTAATTAAATGAATGAATACGTCTCCAATTGGCTGGAGCACCTCAACTGCTTTAGGATTTCCGTAAAAAATAGCCCCTACAATAATACCTGCAATCAAACCAATTAGAATTTGTCCTGCTAATCCAAGCTTTTTGAACATATCTTTGCACCTTCCTTCTTTTTTCTAACAGCTTGAAGCTGTTTATTTGCACTTAATGTATTCAACAGATACAGTTCCATTAAGAACTGTTTATTAAGTAGTTCTTTTATTCATAAGATTACATTATCACAGGCATCACAAAATCTAACAAAAACCTACTGAAACTAACAAAAAAGTTTTTAGAAAATTACAAAATGAAAACGCTGTAGTTTTTTTACTACAGCGTTTGTTTGACTTCATAATAGAGCATTTGGATAAATTTTTTTACGTTTATACGACTCGGAGTACTGCTTTTTCCCGTCCCTTTTTCTATATCTCTCATGCGCTGATGCACCATTGAAAAATCGAAAAACTTAGAAGCATAATTTTCAAATTTAGGATTAAAGAAGTCAACCATACCAAGAGAGGTCAAATGACTTAAAGACTGATAAATGGCTCTTCTTACTCGCTGCTCGGCTGCTTTCATTTCTTTTTGCAACACGTCTTCTGAAAAAGATGAACCAAGCTTTCTCACAGTAATTTTCTCAAATATTTCTTTGAGAGACGGAAAATGCTGTTCATACATCGTGCTTTTTTCCGTTTGATGCAAGTAATTGATGATTTCAATCAAATCTTTACTTCCGCTTTCTCCTAAAATACCAAGTTCTCTTAAAAGAAACCTGCACGCTTCTGCCGGATCGCTTTCTTTTTTACCAAAAGAAGGCGTTTTTTTCTGATTTCCTACATTAAGTACGGTATTTAACGATTCTTGAATTTTCTCCATTGATTGTTGAACATGAATTCGTTCAATTACTTTTTGAATGACCATGAGCACTTCCATACGATTGAGCGGTTTTGTAATATAGTATTCAATGCCAAGCGAGTAGGCTTTTCCAATCAAATCTTTCGTTTCTACTTGTGACATCATAATAATTTTCCCTTTAAAACTACCCTTTATTTTGCGCACGGTTTCGATTCCATCTTGAATGGGCATTAACAAATCGATAAATAAAATATCGATCTGTTGCAATAGAGAAAACTGATCGTTTAACACAATCCCGTCTTCTGCTTCTCCTATAACCTCCCCTAGATCATTATCTTCAATGATTTCAGCTAACATTGAACGAAAGACTTCGTCATCATCTATAATATAAAATCGCATATTAGTCCTTATCCCCCATTAACGTAGAAATAGGTAAATCTATAGCAAATTGAACACCGGGGCTTGGAGACAGATTAATAAACTGAATATTCCCTCCCAGCTGCTCGGTCATTTGCTTAACGTAGACAAGCCCAAGACCCGTAGAAGGTGTCCCGTCCTTTGCGTATTTGGATGTAAATCCCGCTTTAAAAATGAGATGTTCATGCCTTTTTTTCACGCCGGGACCGCTGTCTCTCACATACAGTAAGATTCGGTCTTCTTCTCGGCATACGTCGATAATAATCGTCCCTTCTTTTTCAATTGCTTCAACTGCATTCGTTACTAAGTTGTTAATTAATGACAAAAATAAGTACACGTGATAGCGAGAGTGTTCTCCTAGAATCGAATATGAAAAATGAATATCTTTTGCTAACATCGCCGCATATTTTTCATTGCTGCGCATGACGATTTGAAGCAGACTTTCGATTTCCATATACTCAGAAAATTCTTCTTTTGTAATGACCTTGGACAGTCCTGCTGATATCCGCTGATTGTCTTTTTTAATATCATGTACTTCTCCTGCAATTTGTAATGCTTTTTGGCTAAATTCGTGCAGCGAAGTAAGCTGCTCTATATTCGCTTCGTGTAATTCTTCATATAAATCATACGACTTTTTCGTAATTCTCTCAGCGTCCTGCAGCGTTTTTTTCAAATGAATGGATTCCTCATATAAATTTGAAAGCACAACAAGCAGCTGATCATTTTTTTGAGAGATTTGTCGTTCTCTCAGCTGCCCTTCGTAAAGTTTGATCATGCTAAACAGACATAAAACAAAGAAACTTCGAAAGACGCCTACAATAAAAATTTGCATGAACTCCGGAAACACAATGTGATGATGAACCATCACATACATAAAAAACAATTCCATTCCGCCTGAAACCGTTTCGATGATGATACTCCATATGCCAATAATCCACGGCTTTGAATGAAAATCGTTAATTTTAAACCAAGAAAAAGCAATTGCATAAACGAGATAATAGACCCCTGCTGAACACCTGATCTGCAACGAATGAATAAAATCAAATGATTCGTAGCTATACCAATCAAGCCACATCCGAAAACCCACTATAGCACCAGCAACTAAAATACCTGGTATAACAGGAGAAACTCTTCTTAAAAGCAGCAGTGAAAAGAAAAAAATGGGCACAGCAAAGCTAACTCTATACGTATCATGAAAAGGATAATATTTAAGCTCTCCTGCTAGCGGCACAACGACTATCATCACCAGAATGAGTAAAACATCTTTTTTTACTACCGTATCAACTTTCATCGTTCACTTCCTGCACTTTTTGAACATAAGTATATAGTTTAGCAATCTAAAAGACAATCGCTCTTCCCCATATTTTTTTGCGTTCCTACTTCCATTTATAAATATAGCCCATATATAAACGGTTATTTATTCTCTTTCATTATTCTCTGTAGTTTTTTAGATTTTCTTGTTTTATTTTGTAATTTTTGTTGTATAGTAGAAGTACCTTTTAAAATGTGAGGCTGTATCACAACTATTCAATTATTATTACATCACCTGATAGCTACACTAAAAAGGAAAACTATTATTTTATAGGGGGAGCTTATTTTACAATGTGGATCATTACCGTTTACTCGAAAAACCAAAGTCCGACTATGTTTGAATTTGAATCAGAGGTAGAGGCGAAAAAGACATTTCAGGAGATTAAAGGGTGTAAGATCCTATCGGAAGTTATTTACTATAACGACCGAGTTCCCGCTTTAGCGTAAATCAGTTGATGTAGGACATTTTGCAAATTATCGGTTAAAAGCCACATAAAGAGCCAAAGGATAATTATATTCCTTTGGCTCTTTGCTGTTTGATCAAAAAAACAGCGCTTCTTATGCAGAAACGCTGTTTTTCTTCGTGAGCATACTGACTGCCCACATTACTATAAAGTTGACCAGCAGCGCAATAAATCCGACGTTGATATCTTTCATTTGCTGAGGCAGTGATGGAAATAACGTACCAATAGTAGATCCGCTGATTGTAATATAGGCTACTACAATAATTCCAGCAACAATCCCCCACGCTGCTCCTTGTTTCGTTACAAAGTTATTTTTCTTCAAGCTGAAAAGCAGAGATGGAAACAGCTGTGTCATTAGACTATAGCCCATTAAAATAATTGTTGACAGCGTCGTTCCTCCGTTTAGCGTAAAGTAAACGGAAATGAGAGCCACAACCGGTACAAAACTTTTCGCTAAACGAGCAATACGCGCTTCGCTTGCTTGAGGCGCAAACGGTTTGTATATGTTTTTAGCCAGCAGCGTTGACGCACTCATTAACAGCATCGACCCCGGCACAAGCGCTGTCAGCAAACCCGCTCCTCCTATAATTCCAATAAACCAAGGATCAAAGGTTTGGATTGAGATCCGTAATAGCGCAAGATCCACGTCTCCTCCGCTTAAACCAGGAACTTTTAAAATAGCTGCAAATCCAACAAAAAATACAAAGAGCAGCATCAGCGTATAAAGAGGACTAATGATTGCATTTTTACGAAATACCTTTGCATTTTTCGCTGTATAGCTTGAACTAAACACCTGCGGCCACATATAAAAACCAAGTACTAGTAAAATAACGGTCGAAATAAACCACGAGACGCTTAATCCTTGCTCAGGAAACTTTAAAAACCCTGGCTTCGCTGTATTCACCGCTTCAAACATCGGACCGTATCCTCCGTAATAATGAAAAGGTAAATAAATGCCTAAAAATCCAATCACAGCAAGCATCATAATGTCTTTAATAACGGCCGTCCATGCAGAACCATGGATACCGGATATCATAACATACAGCGTTAAACTGATAGCTCCCATCCAAATGGCTGCCGGCATTGAAATGGCGCCGTATGATGCCTGTGATACAATAATCCCCAATCCTTTTAACTGCACAACAATAACAGGAATGACAGCAATCACTCCTACAGCAGCTACAAGCACACCAAGATAAGGGCTTTTATATTTGCTTACAAAAAAATCAGGCTGCGAGACGAGCTTATGATCTCTTGCATACTTCCAAATAACAGGAAGAAGCCAGTATGATAAGACATATGATAAGCTAATATAAATTAAGACATAAAGTGCAGGTGCTCCTTTTCCATAAGCCCATCCGCTTCCGCCTAGAAACGAAAACGTTGTATAGATTTCTCCGGCCATCAGCACAAACACTAAAACAGCCCCGAAACCGCGTCCGCCTACCGTCCACTGCTCCAAGTTCATATCCTTGCCTTTGGTTGATCGTATGCCAAGAAAAATAGCTGCCACTAAAAATAATAAAATAATAATAAGTGCACTATTCATTCTTCTTCCCCTTCCCGATTTCTGGGATCAAGCTTGTACATAACCCCTAAAATAATGGACGTAAGCACTACCCATATCACCATCCAAAACATATTGAACGGCATACCGAGAACAAATGGAGTCACTCGATTAACAAAAGGGAGAAAACCTAATATGCCTACGAACGGAAGGACAGACAAAATATAGATAAATTTCATGACTAAACTCCTCCGACTTTCTAAAACTAACTTCTTTATATTACCACATATTCTGTGTATTCAATGAAGGAATGCTTGCATTTAAACTGAAATAATCTCCAAAAGATAAAATATTCTGTACTATTTTACAAAAATACTGTTTTCATTTTTCTGAATAAATAGTATAATTTCTTCTTATAGTTCGCAGGAGGTATCGTACAGATGAAAACAATAGAGAAAATCAGTACATTTGCAGGAAAAACGTTTACGCTTTGGGTTATTTTAATTTCCGTTATTGCCTACTCATTCCCAGAGCACTTTGTATGGATTGGAAAGTACATCGTTCCGCTCTTAGGAATTGTCATGTTTGGAATGGGATTAACGCTGTCAGCGTCTGATTTCAGTGAAGTATTTCGAAGACCGAAAGAAGTAGCACTAGGCGTGGTGGGACATTTTATCATTATGCCGCTTCTTGCATTCGGTTTGGCGATTGGCTTAGATTTACCAAAAGAAATAGCAGTGGGCGTTATTTTAGTAGGCTGCTGTCCAAGCGGCACATCATCAAACGTAATGGTCTTTTTGGCTCGAGGAAACGTTGCGCTCGCAGTTGCTATCGCTTCTGTTTCAACCATTTTAGCACCGATTGTTACACCGCTTCTTATTTTATTATTTGCAAGCAAGTGGGTCGATATTGATATCATGTCTCTTATTATTTCCATTATACAAGTTGTCATCATTCCGCTTGCTCTTGGATTTACTATCAAAAAGTTTTTTGGAAAAGCTGCAGAAGCAAGTTCCAAAGCCCTTCCCCTTGTTTCAGTAGTCGCGATTGTCTTGATTGTATCCGCCGTTGTGGCAGGAAGCCAAGCACAGCTTGCTAAAACAGGCGGTATCATTTTTGCCGTAGTTGTTCTTCACAACATTCTTGGTTTCACAATCGGCTTCTTCTTTGCCCGCTTATGCGGAATGGATCTAGCCAAACAAAAAGCAGTGGCAATGGAAGTTGGCATGCAAAACTCAGGGCTCGGCGTCACTATCGCTTCCACTCACTTTTCGCCACTAGCCGCTGTCCCAAGCGCCATCTTCAGCGTCTGGCACAACATCTCAGGCTCAGTGCTAGCCTTTATCTTTAGCAAACTAAAAGACAAAAACCAGCCTTCTTCTAACAAAAAAATGGCTGGCTAATACAATAAAACTTATAAGGGAAGTACAAAAAGCTTTTAAAAGGTTTTACCTAGGAGAATTTCACCACCCCAGAAAGGGGGGGTGAAATTCTCTTAGGTATAGAAAAAAGACATGGCAATTTTGCCATGTCTCTTTTTTCTACATCGATTAAAAACTATTAGCCTCTTCCTGCTTGGAAAGAAGGATATTTTGTCATACCGCCATCCGCAAATAATGTAATACCTGTTACATAGCTTGCTTGTGATGATGCTAAGAATGCTGCAACTGCTGCTACTTCTTCTGGTTTACCGATGTAACCCATTGGAATCATGCTTTCTACGTCTGCACGTTGTACAGGATCTGCAAATTTCTCTGCGTTAATTGGTGTGTTCATCGCACCTGGTCCAATGTTATTTACGCGGATACCTTTTGGCGCATATTCAAGAGCTAATGTTTCCGTCATTAGTTTCATACCGCCTTTACTTGCTGCGTAGTGAACAAATAATGGCCAAGGAATCATTTCGTGAACGCTAGACATGTTAATAACGTTTCCTTTAATGTCGTTTTCAACGAAATATTTAATTGCTTCACGGCTTCCTAAGAATGCACCTGTTAAGTTTGTATCAATAACTTTGTTCCAGTTATCTAGAGATAGCTCATGAGAAGGAACTGGGTTTTCAACACCAGCATTATTAATCATAACGTCTAATGTACCAAATTCTTTAATAGCTGTTTGAACAAGATTTACAACGTCTTCTTCTTTTGTTACGTCGCCTTGAACGATGATTGCTTGTCCGCCTGCTTCTTCTACTTCTTTTTTCGCATCTAAAGCTTCTTCTTCATTGTTGTAATAGTTAATAACAACTTTTGCTTCTTCTTGACCGAAACGAACAGCCATTGCGCGTCCTAAACCTGTTGATCCACCTGTAATTACAACTACTTTATCTTTTAAATCTGTATACATAATAAAATCCTCCTAGTGTTTTCATTTATTCATACATACTATCATTAACTTTTACGTAAACGTTAACTTTTAGCCATTCCGAGGAATACGCCACCTAAAATGATGAGCACAATACCAATCGTAATCGAAATAAGCTGACGCTTTGTTTTCTTTTCTCCTAATAAGAAGATACCGCCAAGCGTTGAAATAACAATTCCCATTTGTGATAATGAGAAGCTTGTTGCAACCCCTACTTTAGGTTGAGAAATAAATAAGAACATATTACCAGCTGCCCAAATCAGCCCTGGAATAATGTTGCGAATTGCGTATTTATTAAACGGTTTGTGTTTATAAGTAAGTATAAGTCCCCCAATTAACATACCAATAGCTTGTGGGAATAGCGCCGACCATCCGTCTACATTAAATAAACGAGCGACAACTACATACACTAAGTATCCAATTGTTGAAATAACAAGGGTAATAATCCCTTTTTTGAATTGTCCAGATTGCTCTGGGTTTTTTTCGCTTTCTAGTGATGTTAACACAATACCAATAACAATAAAGATAAGAGCTAACACGCCTAAAATAACGGTTGTTGTTGTTGACCACTCGTGAAATACGATAACACCAAACAATGATGTCGTCACAAGCTGCATACCAGTTGAAATTGGCATGGTTTTTGAAACACCAATATAATCAATCGTTTTCAACTGATTACTTTGCCCAACTGCCCAAAATAATCCTGAAACGATTCCGACAATAAAAATAAGCGGCGTCAACACTGGATGAACTACGAAGTAAATAACGGCTGAAAAGATCAGCGCACCAATTGTAGTCCCAAGCGTTTGACTGTAAGGACCTCCGCCCAATTTAACGTTGAACAGGACAATACTTCCCCAGAAAATCGCAGGAAGAATAGCCAAAAGGATATCCATTTGATACTAACCTTCTTTCTCAAACTCTTGATGTAATTGTAAATTTAAAGTACCTTTTATTTAACTAGGTAACTTTATGTAACCAATCTTAGACCTTTTTTCTTGATACGTCAATAATAATATGTCGATTCTGTGACTTTTTTTAAAAACTTTACAATACAGCGTTTCCAAGCTACTGAAAGTTTTGAAAATAAAAAAAGATAGCCTTTTCATTATCCAAATGCTAGTATATAATAACATTATAAGAGTTACTTTTAATATCCTATATACGATAAAGTAGGTGACATCAATGAATGAATTTGATGAGTTATGTCCAAAAGTGTGGAAAACGTTTGATATAATAGGAAAAAGATGGAATGGGTTAATTATTTATGTCCTGATGAGCGGTCCTAAACGCTTTAGTGAAATTCACAGCAGCATTCCCTCTTTAAGTAAACGAATGTTAACCGAACGAATGAAAGAGTTAGAAGAAGAAGGAATTGTGATCCGGCACGTTATTCCTGAACGTCCCGTTCGCATTGAATATATCTTAACCAAAAAAGGATCAGAGCTTGGTATGATCTTAGGGCCCGTCAGTAAGTGGGCAAAAACATGGATAAAATAAAAAAGCCTCCAGTGAGGCTTTTTTACGTTTGATAGAGGATATAATTATTTTTCCCTTCTCTTTTCCCTTTGTATAACGCATCATCTGCATTTTTTAATAATAAAGCAGCCGATTCCCCGTCCTCTGGATAAATAGATACGCCGATGGTAGTTGTTGTGCGCAAACAATAGCCCCGTACATTCCAGCTTTGCTGAAGAGATACATGAATCCGCCTAGCAATTTGTTCAATTTCCCTTCCATTTGTTACGTTTAAAATAATGATAAACTCGTCTCCGCCCAAACGATAAATGCGATCGCCTTTCCGTACACAGCTTTTTAATCTCTTCGTGTATGCTTTTAGAAATTCGTCGCCTATATGATGGCCATATTCATCGTTAATCTGTTTAAAATTATCACAGTCGAGAAACAAAAGCGCAAAAAACTCATCGCTTTTCCGCTGCCCTTTTTCAATTACTTTGTTTAACTCTTTTAACAGCATCGCCCGATTGGGAAGACCTGTTAAACTATCGTGAGTGGCTTCAAAATGAAGTTTATTTTCTAGCGCTTTTTGTTCAGTAATATCATTATGGATAGATACATAATGAGTAATATTTCCGTCTATATCTTTTAGAGGCACAATGGTTTTCGATACCCAGTATGACTGATGATGCTTCGTCCCCATTTCAAGCTGCCCTCGCCATACCTTTCCGCTTTTTATTGTTTCAAGCAGCTCATCGTGGTTATGATGAAGCCCTGCATCTCGATAATACTTCCCCAATAAATCTTCTTTTTCATAACCTGAATACTGTACATACATATCATTTACATAGGTAATAGTTCCACTTGCATTTATAATCATAACGCTAGCTGATTCATCGAGCGCATATTTTATATTTTCAAGTTCTTTCAGCGTATAAGCCAGCTGTTCTTCTGCTTCTTTTTGAGGCGTAATATCGTGTAAGATGGCATAAGCACCAACCGTTTGATTATTTACTTTGACAGGAATGGTTGTAATGTACACGTGCTGTGCGGAATGTTGACTTCTACGAAATGTTAGCTCTGTGCTGTAGCTGATTTCTTCATATACATTCCAGCGTTTGTAATTACAGGCTCCCAGTCTTTTAGCAATATCTCGGTAATTTTGATGGAGCACATCGCTTGCAGAAAGCTGCAGCGTTTCTAAGAATGCACTGTTGACATTTAAAATCGTGCCTTCCAAATTCAGCATACAAACCGCGTGGTGGTGGTTTGTAAATAGCGATTTGTACCACTGTTTGCTTTTTATGAGCTCCCATTCTAATTTTTTAATAGCTGCGATATCTCGGTAAATCACCGAATAGGCGACCAGTTGATTTTGATAGTCATAAATCGGTGAACAGCTGACAGATACACACACGCTTTCGCCGCTTTTTGTGTACCTGACTGTTTCATAAGGAGGCAGCGTCTTACCACTTTTTAATTCTTCTATTAATTTAAGGTTTTCTTTTTCCTCTTTCTTTGACACGATGTTCATCTCTTGACGGCTTTTTCCTATAACTTCTTCTTTTCTCCACTGAAATAGCTTTTCAAATGCTCCATTGACTGTTAAGACCTTCTCATCACAATCAGCAATTAGAATGGCATCTACCGTGTTTTCTAGAAACGCATCGAGTAAACGCGTGCTCTCTTCCTGCGTTTTTTTACAATGAATTTCTTGAGCCATGACAAGGACATGTGAAGGGGTTGTCGCTTGATTAAAAAGAGGGGTAAATGTTACTTCATATGCATGCCGGTCGGGCTGGAAAAGCTGTATGTATTGATATTGAATTGGTTCTTTCGTGGCAATAGCTTTTTCACAAAGTGTGTAAAAAAGCAGATTTTCTTCTTTATTGATTATCTTGTCTTCCATTTTGTCAAAGAATTGCTGAGCTGCTTTGTTACTTTCTTTATAATATAGCTGATGTTTTTCTTGCTGAATTAAAATCACAGGCTGCGGCATATTCATAAAATAAAATTGGAATACCCCTTCACTATACATACTAAATATCCTCCATCTGCCTTTGGAATTTCACTAAACGTCTTGTTTTGATATGCAATTCACTCATTACTCCAAACCAACACGTCTTCTTTATCCCTTAAAATATTTTAACAATCGCATAAAATCACATAATTTTATAAAAATTCAAGACATCTGCGTTGCATATAGGTCTAATTACTTATTCCTATATTACGATAAATTATCTATTTAGTGAAGTGTATGGTTTAAGAGTTCAGCAGCCTTTCTCGTCTGAATAAACTGCGGTACTTATTATAAGTTAAGTAGGAAGAGATCGACTGCGGCATGCCCAGCAAATAGCCCTGAGCAGCATGTAGGTTTAACGAAATCGCTGCGGCTAAATCTTTATCTCGTTCAACGCCTTCTAAAATGAGATTCGTATGCGGATAATAGTTAACAAGCAAATCAATCAGATCTTTCTTTTGCTTGCAGTCGGCTAGCCCTTCAGCATAGCTTCGGTCCAATTTCATATAGTGAGGCTCATACATGCTTACCTGTCTCATCGCTGCGGCTCCTGCTCCAAAATCATCAATCGCAATTTTGAAACCCGCCTCTTTCAAACTCATTACTCGGGCAAAAAGAGCAGACGATTCCCATAAAATCTTTTCATGAAGCGTTTCATTTAACTCCCATACAATACGATGTTTCGCATTTTTATAGGTGTTCAACAGATATGTTAAAAACAGTTGGAAATGCGGGTGGAGAAGAGTAGATGGAAACACATTGATAAATAAATCTTCAGATTTCAATACCTCAAACGGAAAGTTCTTTATAGCCCCTTCAATTGCCATCGTATCAAGCTTGTACAAATAATTATGGCGTCTTGCCAGTGAAAACAACTCTTCAATCTGCCCTTTTGCGAAAGCTGTGCGCAACAAAGCCTCAAAACCCAGCGTCTCCCACGAATTCAACGCATAAATAGGCTGATATACAAACTGAAAGTCTTCATACGTCAGTTCCTTTAAAACATGAGCATCCATTCTTTCGTTTAATCACCTTTCGTTTTCAATATACTATTTCTTCCATAACCTAAACTTATAAAAATATATCCTAAAAACAGATAATTGTCCATTAAAAGTAAGATATTCCATTAGACGATTTAGGTATTTTGAGACTTTCTGGGGACTTATGATAGCAACAAAGAAGTGTTTTAGAGACTTTTATGCTTTTGATAGACAGGCTGTAAAGGATGTTTCAAAAAAGAGCGGACTCAATCTCATCTAAAACAAACAAATTGGATAAAGGAGCTGGACTGCTTGTTACACCGCGGTTGATTTCCGTGCATGGCTTCGCTTTCCGCGGGCGGCCGCTGAGCCTCCTCGTCGCTTACGCTCCTGCGGGGTCTCACCACTTCCGCTTTTCCCGCAGGAGTCTTCGCCTTGCCCTCCAATCAACCCCTAGAAGCACCTAATATGTGAAATTTACGTTTACCATATACTTAGCACAATAACCTCTTATCGTTAGTTTGTAATCATAGACAAATTGCTCGTACTGATAAATAGACGCTCGTTGGAAAATTAACGATAATAGCCCCTATAAAGCATTACAAAAAAAACATTATACCTACAGCTAATATACTAACAGCTAAAGCAAATCTTATAACTTTCTTCATTTAACTCGCTATCTCTTCTTCTCTATAAATCCCCTACTATTTCCCCTCGTTAAAATGAATATTTTTTAGCATTTTCAAAAACCATTTCTTTCTATCCATTTGATTTGTTTCTGTATTTTCTCCTACACTATCGTATATTAATTTGATTACCTTATCAGAGCTTTTATCTGCTACATATGCGACATAAAGGTTGGGTGGATTTCCTTTACTGTCATGTACTATATGTTGGTTAGTACCACGAAAATATGTATAGGCAGAATCATAATAAATTCTTGTATTAGAGGTTTCTAACTGTTTAGGTTTTTTACTGCCTAATTGTTCTTTAAATAAACTCTCTACATAAATTAATTCTGATTTTGTGTCGTTCTCCGAAAATTTAACATTGATAGCGTACGTTTGTTGATCATTTTCGTAGGGTTTAATATAAGTAGCTGACCAATTTTCATATGATTCGCCATTTCTAGTGTAATCCTCGCGGTATTTATGTAGAACTTGATACTCCTCTGGAAACCACATCGTATACTGTCCTGTCTTTGACTTAAACTCATAAAAACCATCAGCTGCTTTTTTATCTTTGTTTAAGAACTTGCGCGTAAAGTGATCATCAAAAGCTGGAACGTTAGGATAACGGCTTTCGTTTACGCCCCATATGCCGCCTATTAAAATTGCGGCTCCTACAATGACTAGAATAATAGTCTTCGTATGTTTTTTCATCCTCTTACATCTCCGTTGTTTGGCTTATTAAAATGGATGCTTTTACAAAGTTTTATAAACCACTCTTCTGTTATAGGCTCAGAGTTATCTGAACGCTCACCAATACTATCAAAAGATAGCTGAATAACTTTTTTAGAGTTTTTATCAGCTACATATGCTACATATGTATTAGGAGCATGCTTACTTTTATCATCTATAACGTATTTATCTGTCCCTCTAAAATAGATATAAGCTGATTGATAGTAGATTCGAACTTCATCTGTTTCTAGCTTTTCCGGTTTACTGACATTGAAGCGTCTCTTTAATAAACTTGATACGCTAAATTCTTCGTTTTCTTGTTTTCTCGCTTCTGAAGATGTAGCTTGTATATTGTTTATTTGGTTTTCACCTTCATACTTTTTAATAGACGAAGCCCTCCATCTTTCATAGAAATTACCGTCTCTTACATACTGTTGATTATTTTCATGCAACAGCTGGTCCTCCTCTGGAAACCACATCGTATACTGCCCTGTCTTGGACTTAAACTCATAAAACCCATCGTCCACTTTTTTATCTTTGTTCAAGAACTTACGTGTAAAGTGATCATCAAAAGCTGGGACATTTGGATAGCGGCTTTCGTTTATCATCCATATTCCACCTATTAAAATAGCTGCCCCTGTAATGATTGCGGGAAGGGTCTTCGTACGTTTTTTCATGGTCATACACTCCCTTTATTATTCTTTTGAAATAAACGGGACTTAATGTAAATTGTTCAACATATAAAAATCCCTCAGACCACTGTCTGAGGAATAGCAGTATCCCTTATGTTAATTCACTTTCATCCATTGATTCTTTATATCGAATTTCGTACTCTCTCTTATGCATATCTTTAACAGAATGCATAAAACTCATAATATGCTGAAATGCTCCAGTATCATACTGCTGAGCCCTTAGCGTATATCCCCGCTCAGCTGCTTCTAATTTACTTTTAACAGCATCAGCAAACTCACCCGTTTGGTTTTCTAAATAGCTTTTAGCATGCCAAAGCTTTTCATTTACTTCTTGATCCTTTTTGATTAACTCTTTAATCCTTTTTGCCTGCTCGTCCTTAAAGTCATCACTATCAAATTGGAACGTATATTTACCGCTCGTTGTTCCTGTGTGTGTAAAATCAAAATCAAAATCAAACAATTAAATCCCCCCTACTACTTCTTTCATGCTTTTAATATCTGAAGCTACCGATTCGTCTGCTTCCATCATCTTCTCGAAATTTTGGAAGAACGCTTCAAGAAACTTTTGATAGTATGTAACTTCCTCTTGAATAGAAGAAATAATCTCTTCAACAGGGGTAAATACACTATCGTCTAGCGAATCAAACGTTTTGTCAAACGTCACTTTTTCAGCCACACGCTTTTGTCCAAACCAAGCGAGAGTAGCTTCGTCTTTATCTGCCTTTTCCATAAATGACTGGGGAGAAGCTTCTTCTCTGGATATTTTCATTTTTAATTTTTTCTTCTTAGCTTCGAAGACTTCGTTAATTTCACTATGTAAATACTGCTTTAGTGCATTTAAGTTTGCCTCTTTGTCTTTAATGGCATTAGCACAGTAATAAACAAACTTCTTCATTTGTTCATAATCTAGCAAGATTTCTTCCTGAGATCCTGAATCAAAAACCTGATAATACGTCTTCATAGCATTAGCTTCTGTGTATTTGACAACATAATTAATTCCGTGGAGTTTTGCTTGATCTCTTTGAGATATTCCTTTATAAACCTGTGAGAACCCCCCGGGACTAGTTAGTAAATTAACTCCACCTGCTGCACCTAGAGCAACTCCAGCTTTTATCTCACCTAAATGGAGAAAAGGATACTTTTTTATATGCTCAAGGTATTGCTCACTCTTATTAGGAAGGTCGAGTAACGTTTCCTGTTTTACATGATCATTTGCAAAGCCTAAGCCACCTAGTATCGTTTTCACTCCAAGATTATAGCGAAATTGGTCTATCATATACACTGGGTTCCATTTTGCTTCTTTCTGAAAAGGATATTTTCCAATGTTAATCATTTCTTCTGTATCTAAATCTCCAAGCATGGTTACTTTATTGCCTGCATACCAGCTGCCAGGAAACGATTGTGCATGCATTGGTTCACCTTTCACCCAAGTATGGCTGATAGCAGCTTTTTGTCTCTCATAGTAGATGTTGGCTAGTTCTGTTAGCCTTTTAGCAGATATTTTATTTTCTCTGCCTACTTGATGCTCCACGTACCTTGCAAAGGTCTGATCAAGCTCCACTAGTTGCTTTACATTAACAGGTGCATCATTTAGGCCCCTTACACCTGTAAAATTCTTCGTTATCAAGCTCAATGTTACTATAAGGTGGCCTCCCAAAGAATGCCCATCGCCATATCTTTTTACTTTCACATTAGAGCCTTTTAAATTTGCCTCTACTTTTTTATACATCTTTACTGCATCGTTAATCTGTGCATTATTTTTTCCAGCCCCAACACCTAAAGCATCATAAACAACATCTCCAAAGTCCTTAGACGGCTCAGTGCCTCTAAAAATATAATAGACTTCGTTAATATTTCTTTGTTTATCATAAAAATGAATAGCAGCTCCGTCAAATCCAGACTTTTTTCCAATCCCCATCTCTGAGCTACTATAAATTTCAAAATTAGGAATTTCTCTCCCTGTATGTTTTTTGTATATCTCTTTAATTTCTTTTTCTTTATTAGATAAGTTTTTATATTCAAGTTGAGTTATTTTATTTCTTAAACTATCATCTAAAATGCATTTATCATTCATGCTTCTTTCCCTCTTTAAAATGAATACTATTCAGTACTTTTACAAACCAATCTTTTTTGTCAGATTCCCTACCAACTTGATTATTTAGACTGTCATCGAACCATAATTCTATTACTTTACTAGAATTCTTATCTGCTACGTATGCTATATATGTATTGGGAGCATGTTTATTTTTATCATAGATAACATGTTCTTCTGTTCCCTTAAAATAAAGATATCCTGTATCAAAGTATATACGTGTATTAGCTGTTTCCCACTTTTGAGGATTATTTACTCCAAACTCATCTTTAAATAAACTCTCCACGTAAATAGATTCATCATCAGGATTGCTCTCTGATAACTTTACTTGTAAATAGTTCAACTGATTTTCTTCTTTATTCTTAACTGATGAAGCTTTCCATCTTTCATAAAAATCTCCATCCCTTACATACTGTTGCTCATTTTCATGTAACAACTGATACTCCTCCGGAAACCACATCGTATACTGCCCGGTCTTCGACTTAAATTCATAAAACCCATCGTCCACTTTTTTATCTTTGTTTAAGAATTCACGTGTAAAGTGATCATCAAAAGCAGGGACGTTTGGGTATCGGCTTTCGTTTATCATCCATATTCCTCCTATTAAAATAGCAGCTCCAGCAATGACTGCAATAATGGTCTTCGTACGTTTTTTCATTGTCGCACACCCTTTTAGTTATGTTATAACCTATGTTTTATACATGTTCGATACTATCATACTTATAATGGGAGAGTCATAAGCAGAACGAATCAAAGAACCATAATTAGGAAGTGGTTATTTTTCACTATCACTTACCCTTTCTATTAAAGAAATAATTGCTTCTTCTTTTTTATTATTATTGTTACTTTTATTAATGGTTTCTCCCAATAAAGAAAACCCCACTTTCAAAAAAGTGAGGTTGATTACATAATATAAGACGTTTACTGAACGGTTCGCTCTTCTTGCGCCAGCACATCAATTTCAGCGTCAATCTTCACGCTATGGGTTTTTCCATCAAGTCCAAGAATCACAATTTCATATTGCTTGTTAGCAAGAACAACCGATTCAATAATGCCTTTATGCTGTCTTAATGCGTATGCTTTTGCACGGCTTTTGGTTAAAGGAATCGTTTTTTCTTTCAAAATACTGCCGGTTTGGGCGTTAATTTTTACTTTGTGCTCTTCTCCGTTTAACGTAAGGATGTCTACTATATAAATAGGAAGAGTGAGTATTTTACTCAGCGATATGGATTTGACAATACCTTTATATTCTTTTAATGCGAGTAGCTTTGCTTGTTCTTTCAACAAAAGTGATCGTTTTTCAGAAATCATTTGACGCCATCCTTTCTAGTTTATAAAACGGACTGCTGTTTCAATTTCTTCACGTATCATATTCTATGTATACGCCTAACATCTAGTATAGCGGGCTTGTCTTAAATTTTTCTTAATATTACATGAAAGATAGCTGAAGAAAGCTGTTTTTCACTGAAAAAACTAGACCTGGTTAGATCTAGCTTCTTATTTGTGAATGTGAATTCTACATTTTTTTCGTTTCGAATCGTTCTACGGCTCTCATTTGTTTGATTGACGGGGATTTGTGTACGCACATGCCCAGATGAACTTTTTGAAGCAAATAGGGATCAATGTAAAAACCATTTTGAAAGATGTTTTCTTTTTCCTGTTCGTCATGAAATTTGGAGCATCTTACACAGTAATACATATCATAACCTCCTTGCGGACTATTTTATAAACGGGATAGTTGTGAATGGTATATTTACCTACATCATATGGAAAAGAACAAAAGTCGTGCTTGTTTAGGGAAAATGTCCGAAAAGGAGAAGGCTTGTCCATGGGCTAAACCACTGGCTTTTCAAAATGATTATTTAGAACATAAATCAGTTTGATTGTAACAAAAAAGCCTCTTTCAAAAAGAAAAGAGGCACTTTTTATTAATTTGTTACTTTTGCGCTGTTTTGATGCCAGTTCCAAGCTGATGCGATGATTTTTTCTAATGAAATTTGCGCTTTCCAGCCTAATTCTGCGTGGATTTTATCAGAAGATGCAACTAGGCGTGCCGGATCTCCAGCGCGGCGGTCTGCCATAACGACATTCGCTTTTTTACCGGTTACTTTTTCACACGTTTCGATCACTTCTTTTACAGAGTAGCCAAGGCCGTTTCCAAGATTGTACGTTGCTGTTTTCTTCGTGCCGTCTAACAGGGCTTGAAGCGCTGAGATATGAGCATTCGCTAGGTCCGTTACGTGAATGTAGTCACGGATGCACGTTCCGTCTTCAGTATCGTAGTCTGAACCGAATACAGAGATGTTTTCACGTTCACCAAGCAGGTGCTGAAGAATGATTGGAATTAAGTGCGTTTCAGGATCATGGCACTCACCAATTTCTGCTGTTTCGTAAGCACCCGCTGCGTTGAAGTAACGAAGCACCACATATTCCATATCGTAAGCACTTGCAAAGTCAGCTAAAATCTGTTCAATCATTAACTTTGAACGTCCGTACGGATTAATTGGGTTTGTTGCCGTATCTTCTGTAATGATATCTACAGAAGGAATCCCATATGTAGCAGCAGTAGATGAAAAAATAAACTTTTTCACATTGTGCTTCATCATCGTTTGTAAAAGGGTTAACGTCGCAGCTACGTTGTTTTGATAATATTTAAGAGGATCTGTTACTGACTCCCCTACTAAACTATTAGCAGCAAAATGCATGACAGCATCAATTTTATGATTTGTGAATACGCTTTCTAAATCTTTCTCATTACCTAGATTTCCTTCTACGAATACCGCTTTCTCATCGATTGCCCAGCGATGACCCGTTGATAGATTATCAAGTACCACAACTTCATTTGTTTTCACTAATTCTTTTACTAGGTGGCTTCCGATATAGCCTGCTCCTCCGATGACTAAAATCATACTGTCAGTCAGCTCCTTTTTATTAAGTGTCGCTACAGATATCGTACCCGTTTCTTTTCCATTTGTAAATATTTCATTTTTCAGTATATGATAACGCAAATGCTATCTTTTAATTAGTATATCTACTAATTGTGAACTGAGTGTGAAGATATTCGTTTCTACTTAAAAACCCGCGCGTGTAAGCAACGGGTTTTCTTCTTAGATTTGCTGAGGCACTTTCTTCATATCTTTTACTTTATTTTTTAATGGAAGCATCCCTTCAATCTGACATTCAATACAGTCCCCGTCTTCAATAACAGCCGGTCCCGGCGTTCCGGTGAGGATGATATCACCTGGATGCAGCGTCATGACTTTTGAGAAAAATGAAACACAGTATGCGATGTCGTAAATCATATTAGACACTGTATTTTCATGCTGTACGTTTCCGTTTAGCAATGTGCGCACTTGAAGTGATTTCACGTTTGATATACTTTCTTTTGTGATAAATTCTGAGCCTATACTGCAAAATGTATCAAAGCTTTTCGCTCGCATTAAGTAGCGATGATTCGCCGCATGAATATCAGCTGCGGTTACGTCAATTGCTGACGTATAACCAGCAATTACGTTTATGGCTTCATCTGGCTCTATATCCTTACACGTTTCGCCGATTACCACCGCTAGTTCTGCTTCAGCCGTTGTTTTGTAGGACTGCTTTGGAATACGAATGCTGTCATCTGGTCCAATAATGGCGGTCGCGGGTTTTAAAAAACTAACTGGATCAATGGCACGGTCGTAGTCTTTTAGTTTTTCTTCAGAAGCCGCATAATTAAATCCAATGCCTAATAATTTCGACGGATTACTAATGATAGGAGCTGTTTTTCTGCCCTGCAAGTGCAGTAAGGGAAAAGAGCTGTTCATACCAAATTTATTATGGGCATACCATGTTTCAAGGTGGCGAAGTTCTTTATATTGAATAAGATCCCAAATTGTTGTAGACCAGTTTGTTAAATATTTAGTATTGATATCTTCTATAAGCAGAATGCTGTCATTGTCTAAAATGGCTGCTTGTTCTTTCCCTTGCTCTATTATATTTACTAATTTCATGATACGCTCCTTACCGATGCTTGAATGATACGATCGCTGTTTTCTTTTACCCAATTTAATAATTTTTCATCTTGGTTGTATCCTGCAATAAAAGATAAACCGATTGGCAAACCGTCTAGTTCTCCTGCAGGTATCGTAACTTGAGGAAGACCGCTTAGGCCGGCAATACACGTCATTTGAAGTGTTCGCAATCTTCTGTTTTCTAACTCCAGCCCTTTTGCATCTTTTACAGGCGCTGGTCCTGGAGCTGTAGGAAGTACTAATATTCCTTCTTCCCCAAGCTGTGAGTACATAAAATAGCGAAGTTCACGACGCTTTTCTTCTGTATAATTCATATTTAATAATGTAAGAGTGCTGGCCCATTGAAAGCGGCTTCCGATGTCTTCTCCAAACGTTGGATTTTCTTTTTGAATCCACTCTCCGTGCGTTTGCCAGATTTCTTTTCCTTGCAGCAGACGGAAGGTTTCCATATATGTAGAAAAACCCTGAGGAGCAATCGCTATCTCTTCTATAGTAGAGAAAGACTCCATTACGTGGTTGATAGACGGCGCAAGAGCTCGCATGCTTTGTTCATCCACAAGTTCCATCACATCTGTTGGTACATACAGCCGTGTAAATCCACTAGCACGCGACGTTGAATTCAATAAAACCGCTCCTACTTTTTGCAGAGTGTGGCCGTCTCTAGCCATTACACCAACTGTATCAAAGCTTGGAGCAAGTGGAATCAGACCGTTTGTAGAAATGCGTCCGTGAGAAGGACGATACCCAAAAATACCGCAGTAGCTTGAAGGAATTCGAACCGATCCTCCCGTATCTGTTCCAATTGCAAAATCAGTTATTCCCGCTGCCACAGCAACCGCTGATCCGCTCGAAGATCCTCCCGGAATTCGATCTGCGCTTTTTGGATTTATAGGTGTTCCGTAATGTGCATTTTCACCATTTAGTCCGTACATAAGCTCGTCGGTGTGCGTAACTCCCTTCAGTACAGCTCCTTCTTTTAAAAGAGCAGCTACTACGTCTGCATGTTCGCTTGCAGGCTGATGCGTGGCGAGCCAATCCGGATTTCCTGCACTTGATATATGTCCTTGTACATCAAATACGTCTTTTAACGCAAAACTCAAGTTATTTAACATTCCCGTTCCCGTTGGAGGTACGTAAAGATCACTGTCTACAAATGCGTTCCACGTATCTTTCATTCAACCATCTCCTCATTTCTTATATCTGTTTAGAATATAAAATTTGGAATAAGCTGGTCAATGAATGTGTCAGGTCTGTTAACATTAATATTATGTAGATCTCCCAGCTTCCCTTTCCCTAGAGAAACTAGCCGTTTTATTTCCCTTTTAGCACGTTTGCGAGTAAAGTAGAAACATATCATTTTACGAAAAGGACTATCGCGATGGAACAATCTACTACGCTTTTTTTATTTATTTTATTAGCTTTTGTGCTAACAAGAGGTATTCCATTTATAGGTTCACTTGCTCCTAGCATTAATACACTGCTTCGGCATATTGGACGTTATTTTTCAAATTTAAATACGATGTTTCATGAAGATGGCCACGCGTTAATGGGGCTTATTGTCGGAAAAGGCGTCAATCGCATTGAGCTTTATACCAATAATGAAGGTGTAGCTGTGACTGCCACCTACGCGGGATCCCGTGGATGGTTGCCGCGCGTCATTATTGCTTTAGCCGGCTACCCGTTCAGCTCAGCAATGGCTTATTTGTTTTTCTACCTGCTCGTTCACCATCACTACGACTGGCTTTTTTACGGGTTAGGAAGTGTTGTTGTTATTAATTTACTGCTTTGGGTACGTAACGGATACGGAATTGTGTGGCTTTTTTCTATCGGTTTGATCCTCGGAGGCATCTATTATCTGCAAGATCCACAGCTTATGCGCTACAGTATGATGTTTGTTGGTGCGCTGTTGCTTGTAGAATCTCTATTTTCTGCATTTATTATCTTTGTATTAAGCATTAAATATCCAAACGATGCAGGTGACGCTACGAGTTTAAAGCAGCTGACCCATCTTTCAGCACGCTTTTGGGGTTTGTTATTCTTCGCACAGGCCGTGTATGTGGCTTATTTGATTTTTCACCTGATTTATTAAAGACAAAATACTATGCTCTCCTAAGAAAACTTTGGGAATTTTATAATTTAAAGGAATAATTTACTTTCATGCACTAAATAATGGTTTACGAGTTCCCTTAATGAGGTATATATTGGGTACTATGAAGTCGTAAAGAGGTGTGGGATACTTGTCATTATTTTTAAAGTGGAAGCAAAAGAAGCAGGAAAAAGAAGTAGAGCGTGTTCTTGAGGAATCAATCTCAAAAAGAAAAGACTACTGGAACACAATTGGACATGTAGACGGAGACGTATTAACTCATTTGTTAAATCCCATGTTTTTTGGCGGACCTGCTTGGCCATCTGGACGTCAAACATTTATTCGTGTTCAAAAAACAGAGACGGTTATTCTCGCAAGCGACGGCTTGTCCGATCCGTTTCAATCCCCCGAAGAAAAGAGCCGAAAGCAAGGAAAAGGATTAGAATTCTATATCGAATGCGATGATGAATCTCTGCGCGGACCTTTATCTGATATCCAGGATCACTGGGCATTTGACCTTCTTTATCAAATGAGTCAAAATGCTGCCGCTCATCCTAATATGCTAGAACTATTCATGAAGCACGATATTCTTTCAATTGAATTTACTGATTTGGACGTACCGTCTCATTTTGTAAATGAAAATGGAGAAATTGGTGTATTGCTAGGCGTTCAGTCTCCTTCTGTTTCAGCTAGCCTCTCTTTACCTTACGAATCTATTAAACTGATTAGCATGAAGCTTCTTACACCAAACGAATTAGAGTATGTACGCGAACAAGGAGCGCAAGGACGCAGGCAGCTCGCTGAAACATTTCAGCTGTCAAAAAGTTATCATATTACCCTGACCAAAAGAGAGTCTCTTATTTAAAAGAGGTTCTTTTTTTATTTTTGCCGCTGAAGACGAAGCCCTATAGAATATAAGCGTCATTTATATGAAGCTCTAGTTCCAATACTTTTTTAAGGCTGCTTTTGATATGAGCGTACTATTTTTGATTCATGGTATATTTTGCTATAGTAAAAAAGAAGATATAAAAAAGGAGATGGACGTTAGACATGGCAGAAAAAGTACAGATTGGAAAATCCGAATTATATGTTAATCCTATTGGACTTGGAACAAACGCTGTAGGAGGACATAACTTATATCCTAACCTAAACGAAGAAGTCGGCAAGGACCTTGTTCATAAGGCGCTAGATAATGGCATAAACCTCCTTGATACAGCGTTCATTTATGGTCCAAAACGCTCTGAAGAACTAATTGGTGAAGTGCTAAAAGAACGTGGAAATCGTGAAGAAGCGGTTATCGCCACAAAAGGAGCACATAAAATTGTTGGAGATGAGGTACTGCTAGACAACTCTCCTGCGTTTTTAAAACAGTCGGTTGAAGATAGCTTAAAACGCCTTCAAACAGATTATATCGATTTATATTATATTCATTTCCCTGATAAAAACACACCAAAAGACGAAGCGGTCGGTGCGTTAAAAGAATTAAAAGATGAAGGAAAAATCCGTTCTATTGGCGTATCAAACTTCTCGTTAGATCAGTTAAAAGAAGCAAATAAAGATGGTTATGTAGACGTGGTGCAAGGGCAATATAACTTAATTCAAAGAGAAGCAGAAAACGATATTTTACCTTATACGGCTGCAAACCGCATTTCATTTATTCCGTACTTCCCGCTAGCTGCTGGTTTACTTGCTGGGAAATACGATAAAAACACAAAGTTTAATGACTTGCGCGAAGATATGCCTCATTTTATCGGGGAAGCATTTCAGCAAAATCTAGAAAAAGTAGAGCGTCTTCGTCAAATCTCTAGTGCAAAAGGCGTAGAAGTAGCTCATCTTGTTCTGGCTTGGTACTTAACGCGCGATTCAATTGATGTATTAATTCCGGGGGCAAAACGCGCTGATCAAGTACTTGATAACTTAAAAACATTAGATGTTCAGCTCACTTCTTCGGAAATTAAAGACATTGATCATATTTTTAAATAATATAAAAAGAGCTTTGCCATAGGTAAAGCTCTTTTTTCTATACAATTCCGCTGGTTAATAGAACAAAAGCCGTAAGGAAGAATCCCATCTGTACAAAGCTTGTTATGTACTCTTTGGTTTCTTGTTTATATTTCCATTCATCTATACCTTTCAGCAAAATAGCCGCAACTAAAAATAGGCAAGACACGATATAAGGCTCGACAAATATAAAGATCATATCGAGTACTAGAAAAAGAACAAAAGCTATCGTCACATATTTATCCCATCGTCCTAAAGCTAGACTTTCATACTCATATTTACCCCAAAATTTGCTACGAGGTATATCAAGCACTTTTCTTAAAATAAAATCTACTAAGACTGCTGCTGCTACTAGCATGACCAATATATACATCGCCATCTCCCCTTCCTTTTTATGGTATCATTTCAACTCGTTTCTGTTAAGGTCTCAGCCACAAAGTGCTTAAACTGCTTTGTTTCTTCTGTTTCGCCTTTTGTTACGATATACGTATGTGAAGAAGGCCGGATAATTTTTTGCTGTGAAATTACGCTTAACGTTTGATTTTCAACTTCCTTTTTCACCATAGAAAATGGCAAATAAGATACGCCTAGGCCTTCTTCAATAAAGCGCTTTGTAATTTCTACTTGCGTCACAGGAAGCAGCTGAATGTGAGGATAACAAGCCTTGATTTGAAGGAGTAAATCTTCCCAATAAACAGGATGATTATTCGTAAGGAGCCGGTAGGAAGATAACAGCTCCTGTTCCGTACGTGCTCCTGCAGAAAACGGGGCAACTAAGACTGCTTTTTCTTTATGAATTAACTCATAAAAAACGTCTGCCTGACCCGGAAGCATCCTTGTTAATCCAATATCTGACCTTCTGTCGCTGATGTCTTTTCCCACTTGAAACGAATTTGTGATATTAACCGTTACTTCAATATGTGGATATCTCTCTACAAATTGTTTGATTAGACTCGGCAAAACAGATGCTGCTATTTGAGGAGCAGCGGATATAGTCAGTTTTCGGTTATATCCTTGCTTCCATAACCTAAAATTCCCTACTCCTTCTTCATATGCTCTCACCATTTTTTGAGCATGAGGCAAAAAAAAGCGTCCTGCCTCAGTCAGCACGATATATTTACCTTTTTTTTTAAAAAGCTCATCTCCTAATTCTTGCTGCAGTCGCTGAATATGCTTTGATACAGCAGGCTGTGTTAAAAATAAATCTTCAGACGCTTGCCTGAAATTTTCATAAGAAGCCGCTATGATGAATGTTTTTAACCATTTGATCTCCATTCTCTTCTCTCCATCTCTTTCTATTCATAACAAACTGGAATCAATACTGCTTATTTTTGTTTATTTTCTTTTCTATTAAACTTCTATACGATATATGTATCTCAATATTACCAAATAAAGGAGCTGTAAAAATGAAAAATAACGTTAAAGAAAAATTTAATGCTCATGCTTCTCAGTATGATGAGCAGCGCCGCAAACTCATTCCTTGTTTTTTTGATTTTTATTCTATTCCCGTTTCGCTTCTTCACTTTCCAAAAAAGACGCTTCGCATACTTGATATGGGAGCAGGTACAGGCTTGTTTTCTTCTTTTGTTAAAGAAAAATACCCAGATGCGCATTTCACGTTGATTGACGTCTCAGATCAAATGCTTGAAAAAGCAAAGGAACGCTTTAAAAATGAACAGCATATAGAATTTATCGTATCAGATATAACAAGCTACAAATTTGAGCACTCATTTGACATTGTGATTTCCTCACTTGCTATTCATCATTTAGAAGACGAACAAAAACAAAAGCTGTATGAACAAATTTATGATTTGCTGCATACAGGAGGAATATTTATTAATGCCGATCAAGTATTAGGCCCTTCTTCTATTATCGAAGAGTTATATAAAAAAGACTGGAGCGAAAGAATTGCCGCAAGCGGATTAACTCATGAGCAAATTGAGGCTGCTCATGAACGTACGAAGTTAGATAAAATGGCAACTTTGCACGATCAGTTAAATTGGTTAACAGCAAGCGGGTTCAGCACGGTGGATTGCATCTATAAATTTTTTAATTTTGTTGTAATGTATGCTCAAAAATAACGGTTTAAAAACTACTTGTCTCTTTGCAAGTAGTTTTTTTACTCTTTCCCTCCCTATATTCGAATAAGAATATTTATCTATTTCCACAAAACTACGCATACTTCTTTTCCAGTTTCGTATATCTAATAATAGCTTCGTTCTCCTGAACTTTTGATTTTTTTGTACATAAAACCCATATAAAGTATTTTTATACTATTTTATGTCTTTTTATGGTACAAAAAATACAACTATGTTACAATATGATTACAAAACAATCTATATAACGCTTTCATTTCTTTACACAAAAATGAAGAACTGGAAAGGATGTGATGCTTATGTAAATGTGAATCCGCTAGATTAGTAAACTTATATTCCTAAAGTTGTACAAAGAATTAAGAAAAACTTAGTTATTCTTATTATTATAAATTCCCGCTAGTAAAGTCTTTCTACTTAATGATTTCCTTATTAAGCGCATACATACAGGGATAGAAAATGCAGCTATTCGTCTTTTATTTTATTAGTGAAGAATTTATAGCACAGCCCAAAGCATCATACGTTTTTCATTAATGCAGCCTAAGGAGGCGCAGCACATGGCAAATAGAATATCAAGAACAGCAATCGTACTCATAGCAGCTATTTTAGCTCTAGCCTGCTTGTTTGTAGGAGTTCCAAAAACAGAAGCTGCTTCAACACCATCTCATTTAATTATCATTAACAAAGCGACGAATAAACTCGCTTATTACCAAAATGGTTCACTTGTCCGAACGTTTTCAGTAGGAACAGGACGCACGCAGTCTCTTACACCAGAAGGCCATTTCAAAGTAGTAAATAAAATCGTCAATCGCCCTTATTACAAAGGGAACATTCCTGGTGGAGATCCTAGAAATCCCCTTGGCAATCGCTGGCTAGGCCTAAATGCGAGAGGTACATACGGCACGACGTATGCTATTCACGGAAATAATAATCCTGCTTCCATCGGCAAATATGTAAGCAGCGGATGCGTTCGTATGTACGATGAAGAAGTAGAATGGTTATTTAGTAAAGTGACCGTCGGTACACCGGTTGTGATTACAACTTCTTCTAAATCATTTAACGACATTGCAGCAGCAAACGGATACAACGTTTCTGGAAACTCAGGTTCTACTCCAGCTCCTTCTACAGGAACTGTTTTAAAGAAAGGCAGCAAAGGAAATGCAGTTAAAGAGCTTCAGCAGAAACTAACTTCACTTGGCTATAATACACAAGGTACGGACGGTGTGTTCGGTGCCAATACAGATTCAGCTGTTCGTAAGTTCCAAAAAGACCACGGCTTAACGGCTGACGGCATTGTTGGCCCATCAACATATAAAGCTTTAGGAAGTTCAGGAACGAACCCGACGACACCAACAAACCCAACAAATCCAAAGCCAACAAATCCACCAGCAGATACAACAATTAACACAAAACAAACGCTTAAAAAAGGAAGCAAAGGCAGCAATGTTCAAGCTCTTCAAAAGAAATTAACAGCGATTGGCTATAATACAAAAGGTACGGACGGTATCTTCGGTGCCAATACAGAAGCTGCTGTACGTAATTTTCAAAAAGACAATAAGCTAGCAGCTGACGGCATTGCCGGACCTAATACTTTAACTGCTATTTCCAAACGTTAATAGAGCCTGATTTCAGGCTCTGTTTTTTTATTGATAAACCTCTTTTTTACATCGCGCCTTGACCCCTTAATGAACCAGTACGCCGTCTTTCTTTTCTACGACATACTTAATCAGATGATAAACCGTTCTCATAAGAATTTGCTGCTGATAGATATCATTTTTGGCAGGAATTACGTTTTCTATCAGTCTGCTATATTTGTAGGCTTGATCGTCTTCTTTTTGTTTATAAAGAGCGAGCCAGTCATTACGAGATTTTTCAAGCAACTGTTCATTGAAATAGGAATAAACGACGGTTGCAAACTCACCTGCCAATTCTTGAATAACCTGCTGTCGGTCGGTGACCGAATGATAGGTACTTGACCACCCAGACGGCTGGCTTAGAAAATGCTCGTAGACAGATGAAATAAAAGCGGACGTAATGACTGGCACCGGCCCTTCATGCTCTCCTAAGGAAATGTTCAAACACGTTTCTCTGTCCATATAAGGAATGTTCAGCGACTCCATCACTTCATAAAAAGCCTGAGAGACAGTCAAGTTTAAATAAATAGGATGCAGCTCTTGCTGCTTTTTTCTCGTTTCTGATACTAAAGCTGCCTTTAAGTCTTTATACAGAAGGTGACTCTCTTTGAATTCCTCGTGTACACATTCTAAAATAGTCGTATTCCCTACTGTTAAATAGTAGTGAAGCTGCTTTTTCATAAGAGGTGAAACGCTTTTAAGCGCACCATCTATCATTTTAGCCATGGCATGTTTTTTAGCATAATCCGTACGGCAGCTTGGAGAGGTAAGCAAATCTCCGTGTGTAACACAAACGTTTACTTTAGCGCCATGACCATGTACGATGAGCTGTTGAAGAAATTGAATATCTAATTCTTTAAGCCCATGATGTACGTATAAAATAGAAGCTGCTTTTTTAAAAGAATCGTGGATGGTGCTCGTATATTCAAAATACGGATGCTCGCAAATCGCTAACCCTTTTTTAAAAGAAAAAGGGCCGCAAACTTCAATTCTACGAAACAATGGATAAATAAGACGTCCGTTATTTTCTTCTTCTTCATTTGTTAGCGGACCAAGGGAAGACAGCTCTTTTGCTGTGAGACGGCAGGATATTGGCCAGTCGTCTTCTCCTATTTCCCATGTTCCTTCCTTGTATTCTTTCAACCGGGATTCAATGGCCAGAAGCATTTGCTCGGTGATTTTCCTACATTCAAGCCGCTTGTGCCATCCCTCTGCAAAATCTCTTCCTTCTTGATCAACAGCGTCTTTTACTATTTCACTTTCTCGTTTAATTGCATCTACAAATTGTTTGAATGAACTATTTTCGTCGTTCATTCTTAAAGGAACATCGTCATTAAAATAACGGGCTTTGTATGGGATATCTCCCAAAAGAGCGCGCAGATTGAAAGAGGAATCTCCGTGTAACAACTCAAAGACCAAGTCATAATCCGTGCCTCCTTCAGCATACACTTCAGCGCTTCTTAGTAGGATATTCTCCAATTTCCTTTGCACTTCACTTCGCGTAAAAAAAGAGACAGCAGCTTCATAGTGTTGGGAATCCTTCACCTTATACGTAGCAGAATAAGCGCCTTTACTGCCTATTCCTAGAAAGCCACATTCCTTTTTTATACCAAGAAGCTGGCGGATTAAGGCTGTTTTTCCGCTTCCTTGTTCTCCGATTACATGAATGTACTCATACTTGCTGTCAATTTGTTCGCTCGTCCTTTTTTCAATATCGTTATAAAAAGCATTCACTACTCGTTCATCATATCTTGCTTTTGCTCTTCCTTTTGCAGTACTTGTCCAAAAATCCTGCACTCTCAGCAGTTCATTCATCTCTTCAACCAGAATGTCAATTTCATCGTGTTGCTCTGTATACATAAACCGTTTAACAAACGGGTTCGATCTTCCTCTTTCATCTTTTTTAAACGGATGCTGAAACATAATTGACCAGCCTTTTCGCATAGGAGATTGACAGGCTTTTGCACGAAAAACTTTCATTCATTTCCCCTTCTTTCCCTAACATTGTCCTATTTGAAATGTATGGCTTTTAAAGGGGGGATATGTCTATGATTTTCCTCTTTTTAGAAGGATTTTTCCTTCATTTATCGAAGTAATTAATTGAGGTGATGGGAGAATGTTGACAAAAATTGTGAAATGCAGCATACCGACTGATAAAAAAGCATCTTTTTCATATACGCAACAGCATTGGGCTGCTCTTGCACACGTGAATGGTTTCATTGGCCAATTAGGGGGTTGGAACGTGGAAGATGAAACAGATGCTTGTATTCTAGCTCTGTGGGAAGATGGAACAACTTATCAAGAATTCATGAAGCATACTCATGATTCTATTTTTTATAAAAGCAAGCAGGATCAAACATATACGAATTTGGACGTTTCAACATCAGATCCGTCCTACTTCATAGGAGCACGCTACAATTATTATCGAAGCAGCGCCATTGAAAGCCGTTATTTAGTAAAGACGGAAATTGAAGTCGATTTTTACGACAAAGAAGATATCCATGAGATGGTAAAAAGCTTGATAAATCCTTCTTATCGCTGTTTATCTCACGTTGTATCACCAATCGAGCATAGCAAGCTTGTCATTTTTTCATTATACGGATCTGCTTGTCCGCAAAAAACAATTGATACTTTCGTTCATCCAAATGTACTGAACGCGTCTCAATACATATATCAATTAGAGAAAAATTGGAACGTTCTTTCCAATTAAAAAATAGAAGCCTAGGCCCGACGCCAAAGCTTCTATTTTTTTATGATATGAACATCTTGGTTTTGTACGGTAATGACTTCCTCCGTCATTCCTACAAACAAACCGCTCTCTACTACGCCCGGGATCCTTATCAGCTGTTTTTCTAACTCAGCAGGATTTTCAATTTCTGAAAAATGGCAGTCTAGAATGTAATTTCCGTTATCGGTGATAAACGGCGTATGATCATCTAAAAGCCTAAGCTGCGGTACACAACCTGCACTGCGAATGTGCTTCGCCGTCATTTCCCAGCCAAAACGTATAACTTCAACAGGAAGAGGAAAAGCTCCTAGCGTCTTCACTATTTTCTTAGAATCCGCAATCACAATAAACCGCTTCGCTGCGTACGCAATCATTTTTTCTCGAAGCAGCGCGCCTCCTCCTCCTTTAATTAAAGAAAGTTCGCTATCCACTTCATCCGCTCCGTCAATTGCTATATCAATATATTCAACATCCGCTAAGGTAACAATGGGAATACCTAGTTTCCTTGCCAGCTCTTCTGTTTTTTGAGAAGTAGGAACCGCTTTAATGTTTAATCCATTTTTTACTCGTTCACCTAGTTTTACAATTGTATAATAAGCTGTTGAACCTGTCCCTAGCCCTACAATCATTCCATCTTCCACAAATTGTGCTGCTTTTTCACCAACTGCTTGTTTTTCAATCATACAAAGGCCTCCTTACTCATATTGTACCCGTTTACATAAAAAAGCAAAAGTATTATGAACCCTTACGAAAAAACTCAGCTGACTATTGAGCTGAGTTTTTTTGAAACTGTGTATTTAGAAGAATTTTTTCTACCCAATACTGCTGTTTTGTACTGTTTGTCTGTTCGCTGCTTTTTAGTTCAAACGTATAGTAAATATACTTGTCTGAATAATCATCATTCACATAAGCATGATAAATGCTATACTTTCCATCTCTTGTTTGTTTTTTCACATAAATCGTTGCATTTTTACCTTTTAACATGTAATCAGGCTGAAATGCATCCAATTTATTTTGAGCTGCTTTGCTTTTTTTCTTAGAAAATAAAGCCGTTATTTTCCCAGCATTGTATGAATCATTTTCCTTCGTTGATGCTGTCCATACTTCACTTTCATCTTCACTGCTTTTATAAGAAGATTTATGAATAACATACTGAAGCGGAAACCACATCCTATATTGATTGGTATCCGAAGTAAATAATTCAAATCCATTGTCTGTTTGTTCATGATCGACCAAAAATGTACTCGTAAACTTATCTGCCTGCGCTTCACTTTTAAATTTCCCGCTTTGAAACAGCCAAATTCCTACGGCAATGACCAATGCTCCAGCTACTGATGCGGCTTTTTTTCGATCCATTGTTTCCACACACCTTTTAATACCCCTTTAACTTTCGATAATACCATATTGATGTTTATATCGTCATAAGGAGAAATAACCAAAGGATTATCAGAGCGCACATGCTAATTTAACTAGAAAAATAAACTTTTTTACAATAGTAAATTTGATAACAGACGCTGAGCTAACAGGCGGTTAGCCTCACCGGGCTCTATCGTATACGTTAGTAGTTCTTGCTTTTCAGCTTTCGCTTTTATCAAACATTCACCCTTTGGAGAAAGAAGAGAAGTCGTGCTTTTTTGGTTCTCTAAGGCATAATTCACGCTTGCAAAGTAAATACCATTCTCCGTACTTCTTGCAATCATTGCATAATCATAAAATTGCGGATCTGGTACTTCACCAGTAAACTGTGGATGAAACACAATGCTTGCTCCTCTTACAGCAGCCCATCGGACAGTTTCAGGATAGCGCCATCCCTCATGGCAAATAACAATACCGAATTTCACGCCGTTTATTTCAAACAACTGGCGGCCATTTCCAGGCTTGTAACCAAATTGATCTTCTGCTGGATCAATTTGATTTTTAGTTTGATACCCTAATTCTTTTCCATTTTCATCAATTACAAAAGCAGTTAAATGCATACCAAGTTCGTCGCGCCACTCCAGTGGTAAAATTACGTTGAGCTTTAACTGTTTGGCAAACAACTTAACTTTATAAAGCGTATTTTGTTGAATTTCGTGATTGTATGTCTCAACTTCAAAACCAACTCCTCTAAGTCCCGGCACAATTGATTCTGGAAAACATACAAGGTTACATCCTTCTTCTGCTGCTTGTTTCATACAATTTTCTACCGTTTCTGCACCCTCTGCGGCTGACTTTGGAAATCTCACTTGCGCTAATCCAATTTTCATTCATTGCTCCTCCACTTCCAATATCATAAAAAAACTCATGCTACTAGCGTAACATGAGTTTTTTATCTTTACGTAAATAATTTAATTAGCATGCTAAGAAGAATACCTACCGCACTAAAGTCCGAATCTCCAAATGTTGTGCCTTTAAAACCTAACGACGCGAGAACAGGCAGTAAAATAGCCGGTAAAAAACTAATTAAGATTCCATTGGCAAATGACCCGACCACTGCTCCTCTTCTTCCCCCCGTCGCATTTCCAAATACTCCAGCAGCTGCTCCCGTAAAAAAGTGCGGAACGAGGCCTGGCACGATAATACTTAGACCAAATAGAGGCAAAAAGAACATTGAAATGAGACCTGCGATAAAGCTTGAAAAGAATCCAATGACCACTGCGTTAGGAGCAAATGGAAACACCGTTGGACAATCTAGAGCTGGAATGGCATTTGGTACCGCTTTGTCAGCAATTCCTTTAAATGCTGGTACAATTTCTGCTAAAAGCATACGAACACCCGCCAGCACGACATATACTCCTGCTGCAAAGGTGATTGCTTGAATTAGCGAGTACACAATAAAGTTTTGACCCCCGCTTAATTTTGTTTCGATAAATGCAGGACCTGCAAAAAGTGCAACAACAATAAATAAAACGGTCATGGTCAGTGAGACAGAAACAGATGTATCCCGAAGAAATCCTAAGGATTGAGGAACTTTAATTTCTTCTGTTGTTTTTTCGCGATTTCCTACTCGCTTGCCGATAAATCCTGCTACTAAATAGCCTAAGGAACCAAAATGACCAACGGCAATATCGTTTGACCCTGTAATTTCACGCACATACGGCTGAAGCAGTGCAGGAAATAAAACCATTAAAATACCTAATAATAGTGCACCGATCAAAACCAAAGGTGCTCCCGTTAACCCGCCGGTAGATAAAATTGCTGCAATCAAACAAGCCATAAACATGGTGTGATGCCCAGTTAAAAAGATATACTTAAATTTCGTGATGCGCGCGATAATGATATTTACAATCATACCTAAAAGCATAATCATCGCTGTTTCTGTACCAAACGTTTGTTGAGCTACAGCTACAATTGCTTCATTATTAGGAATGATCCCTTCAACGGAAAACGCTTTATTAAACATTTTCCCAAACGCTTCAAGTGAAGCAATTAATATGTTAGCTCCTGCTCCTAATATAAGAAAACCCATAATTGTTTTTAACGTGCCTGATACAATATCTGCACTTTTTTTCTTTTGAAGCAACAAACCGATGAGCGCAAACAACCCTACTAGAATAGCCGGTGTTCCTAATATATCTTTCATAATTAAATCAAACATGGCTTACGCCTCCACGAAGTATTTTTGCAGTGCTCCTTTAATTTCCGCTTGATTTAAAATGTTTTGCAGTGCCACGACCGTGCGAGTGCCATCATCCAATTGATTTACAATATCTGCAGATCCTAAATAGATATCTGCCTGCTCCGTTTTACTAGTTGTTAAATCCGTATGAGATACCTGTGCTTCAACACCAAGCTCTACTAAAATTTTCTTTACATTCATTTCCACAATAAAACTGCTTCCTAAACCGTTTCCGCATACAACTAAAATCTTTTTCATTTTTTATCTCTCCTTTTAATTTGAGTAAGCTTCAATTAACGCAAGCATTTCTTGTTTTGTATTCATAGCAATAAGCTTGTCAATATTATCGTTTTCAGATAGCATCATTGAAAGCTGTGACAGTGCTTTTAAGTGGGTTTCATTATCAGTAGCAGCAAGTACGATAATAAGCTGCGCTCCGTGCTGTTTTTCAGTAGAAAAATAGACCGGCTCCTTTAAACGAAGCATGCTCATACCCACACGATTTACACCTTGTTCCGGCCTTGCGTGAGGGAGCGCAACTTTTGGCGCAATAACAATATAAGGGCCTAACTGCTCTACACTTTTGATCATTGCTTCTACATAAGAAGGTTCAATATATTCATAGTTCAACAAAGGCTTGGCAGCCAGCCTAACAGCTGATTTCCAATCATCTGCTGAATCTGTAAGCTGCAAGAATGGCTCTTGCAATACTTCATGCAACATTGGCTTTTTATCCTCTCTTACCATTTTTTTAGATTGCTGTATCACTAGTTTTAAATTAGCTAATAGAGCTGGTTCATCTTGAATATTTGCATGCTGCTTAATAATACCCATGATGGCTTGAGTGGTTAGCTGAGAAGAAGCTGGTTCAACTAAGTCGATTAACCGCTGCTTTTCATCATCCGTTAAAATAGGATTCACAAGCATCACGTTCATTCGCTTTTTTAATGGCGTAGTTGTAATAACTAAATCATAGGTTTCTTTAAACTGCTCATAATCTCTTACCGTCATTGGCCCTATCAATTCAGCATCTGTTAACAGTTGTTCAAGCTGATACTGAAGCATACGGGACGTTCCAATTCCATTGGCACAAACAATAACAATACGCTTTTGTTTTTGCCTTCCCTCTTGTTTTTTCATCCACCCTCCGAAATGAAGAGCAAAATAAGAAATTTCGTCTTCATTAATACGTGTTTGAAGGCTGTTTCCCAAAGGAAGCAACGCTTTTTTTGTCAGTTCCACTATATCCTGATACTTTGTTTGAATAGCCGAAAGCATAGGGTTAGGGAGGTGAATATTATAGAGAAGCCTGTAATAAGCCGTCTTCAAATGAATATATAAATTTTGTTCAAGACGATTTCGATCTTCAAATACCACACAAGCATATGCTTGAAACCGCGATACCATTTCTTTTACAATGGTTCTCATCCAATCATCACTATCTGCTTGATTTACTACATTTACTTTTGCACTTAGTAAAACCGTGGCCAGATAATGTTTTTCATGAGGTGGAAAATCAAATCCTAAAACGCTTTCAATTTCTTGCAGCGCTTTGTACTGCCTGGTTTTTTCTAATTCTTCTTTTCTAGTAATCAAGGCGTCTACATAGCGCTTGCCTCCAATACGCTGAATACAGCACGTGAGCATATAGGCTAATTGCGTCAGCATCTTGTCTGTAAACGCCATTCCCAGTTTATCTTCACACTCTACAAGCCAGTTATAAATCAGTGAATATTCGTAATCTGCTTTCATAACCCTTTTCAACAACTCTTCTTGATGTTGACTTAATAATTCTGTAATGTGTATATAAAGCAAATTTCGAATGTCGCTTTCAGATCCTTTTACTTCGTACCCATCTTTATAGCTGTATGTCAAAGATATGCCTTTCTTTGCCCACTTGTTTTTTAAGTCTTTAATATCTTGTAATACAGTGTTGCGACTAACTTCTGTTTCATCCATGAGCTGCTGAGTTCCAATTTTTCCGCCTCGAAGTATACACATCAAAGCAACGTATATTTGACGGTCCTCAACTGATAAGTAAGCAGATGGCATAACATGAGAAAATTGTTTAGCAACTTGGTCCTTTGCTTGATCGTTTAGAAAAAAGCCTTTTCCATATGTGTACTGAACAAACTCTAATTCTTGCTGACACAGCCAATCGTTAATTTTCTCAATATCATAATAGATGGTACGTCTTGACACTTGAAACTGCTTCATTAACTCTTGTACTGATATAAATGTTGCGGCTTGAAGCAAAACTTGCAATACGGCCGTACTGCGTTTGTCTAACAAATGAATCACCTTCAGTCCAATTCGTGCACAAATTGAAATACTTACTATGTTTTATGCTTTTACTATACTACGGGTCTTGCAAAATGATTAGACCGAATTCACCCACATACATTGTGCAAAAAATGTGCTCAACAAAAAAAGAAGTGCTGTATGCACTTCTTTTAAGGGTTAATCTTTAATCTGCTGTTCCATTGCTTCTCCAATGGCTTTTTTTAAATGTCCGTCATGTTTATCAAGCAGCCGATGCACCTCATCACCTTCTATAGAAGTAAGAAGCGCAAGAATGGCGGCTTTTGGCGTTTTGTATGTTTGTAAACTTTCCGCTGCCTCCTCTGGTGAGACGCCTGTTAGTTCCGCAATAATATTTTTAGCACGCTGTACGAGTTTATCGTTAGTCGGCTGTACGTCTACCATTAGATTGCTGTAGACTTTACCGATTTGAATCATAGAAGCGGTCGTCAGCATATTAAGAACAAGCTTTTGAGCAGTTCCGGCTTTCATTCTTGTTGAACCTGTTACAACTTCCGGCCCTGATTCTGCTACTATTGCATATTTTGCTTCTTGTTCCATAGGTGATTGAGGAGAATTTACAACACAGCCCGTTACTGTCCCCAGGCTGTTTGCATACGCAAGCGCTGAGAGTGTATAAGGAGTTCTTCCACTTGCAGCTATACCTACAAGAATATCTTTATTTGATAAATTAATCGCTTTCAAATCTTCTATCGCTTGTTTCTTGTTATCTTCTGCTCCTTCTAACGCATGACGGAGCGCCTTGTCACCCCCGGCTATGATCCCAATTACTTGTTCGGCAGGTGTACCGAATGTTGGTACACATTCAGATGCATCTAACACACCTAGCCGCCCGCTTGTACCTGCTCCGATATAAATAAGACGTCCGCCTTGTTTAAAAGCACTGACAATTTCATCTACTAACAAAGCAATAACAGGCAGCACCTTATTGATTGCCTGAGGCACTTGGTAATCTTCTTCATTAATTTTTTTTACAATTTCCAGACTTGATAATTCATCAATGTTTAAGGTTTGCGGATTGCGTTTTTCAGTTAAGATATGATTTAAGTTCACTGTGATCCCCTGCCTTTTCCACTATCATTTTTTCTCTATTTATACTCGTTCATGAACAGCTGATAAGCTCCTTTAGCAGATGATACTCGCTGTGTTGCCCACTGGATATGCTTTATTTCTTTTTCACATGCTTTTTTATAAACATCAAACACTTCTGGAACTTCCGTTAAAATGCTGCCTTTGCATGCCAGCAAGCAGCTCCCTTCAAACCGCTGTTTCTTATATAAATGAAGAGTCATGTTTGCAAGGTGCTTTCCAGCTTGTTGAAGAATGTCACTTGCTTCTTGTTTATGATTTCTTGCTTGATTTACAACAAGCGGAGTGAGTAAAGCAACTTCTGATTTAGGAGATGAATAGACAAACTTTTTTATATCGTGTATGGTATCTGCTTTTACATGTTGCAAGATTGTCTGACTAAGGCTGCTGTAAGGACGGCTTTGATCATGCTCCTTCGTCAGCAATATCATTGCTTGAAGACCAATCCAATATCCGCTTCCTTCATCTCCAAGAAGGTGTCCCCACCCTCCTCCGTATTCGTATACCCCGTCTTTTTTTCCAATGCTGACGGCTCCAGTTCCTGCAATGGTTAATATCCCGTCTTTTCCATGCAGTAGTGCTTCGTGTGCAATCATGGCGTCATCATATAATCCTACTTCTACCTGATAACGATCATAAAAATATCTTTTTATTTCTTCCTTAGATAATGCTTTACTTCCAGCAAGTCCTAGTGAAATGCCTTTACATGTATAACCAGTAAGCGCAGTTTTGCACGCCGTAATACATTCATCAATATGAGTAATAGCCGTATTGTAATTAATGAGTAAATTTCCATAGCCGCTTTTTGAAGCAGCGAGCTCTTGACCGTTTAAGCTGTAAGCAACGGCTTCTGTTTTTGTTCCGCCCCCGTCGATACCAATAATATAGTCCATTTTATCACCGTTCACAAAAAGCAAATTTGTCCCATGGCTGCAGTTCATTTAGTAAGAATATTTCCTCTTCTGCAATGCGTCCTACTACGTTTGTTTTACCTGAGTTTTCCATGTCTAACAGCGCAATTTGCAGCTCTCCTTTGTACTGTCCGTAGAGTTCATTTTCTATTAAAATATCGCCTCTTCGAATGGAAGGAGTATGCGTAGGCTTAAATTCTTCTTTTTTATATTTTACTCGGCTTTGCGTAGAGCGAATTAAATAATCGGATACGTCTCCGCGGTAAAAATGAAACTCTTCCAGCACAATTTTTTTCTCAAGTTCAGTAATCGTATCATACAGCGTCACATTAAAAGTAAAGCGCTCTTGCTGAACAACATCACGCAGCGCCTTCATTTCTTCTTCTGATGCATAAGCATTGGCAATAATTGCACAATCAATCAACTCCGTTTTAAAAAGATGCTTAGCCTGCACGTCGACCGGAAGCGTGCGATGCATTTCAAGCGTACAAAGCCCTTCAGTAACAGGCCACGGTCCAAACGTAGCGCTTGGTGAATTAATAAAGGCTGCTGTTTCAAGGTTATGTTCTTTAAACAATGCTGAACACTTTACAAAGTGATCATACGACAATCCTGCGTATCGATGAGGATAAAAATTATGCGACCCCAATAGCTGTTTTCGGTTTGGCTGGTAACTTAAAATATTATCCACATACTTCGTCGCATTGCTCATATTAATTTCAATTTTTAAGCCGTATGGATTAAAAGTCATAATAGACTCTTCATTTCCCGTATACCCTAGATCAAGGCGAATAGCATAAGCCCCTAATTCGTGAAAAAAAGATAAGTCATCATAAGAAATGCCAAGCGCTCCAAATACGCGAGGAGCAATATCCACTACTACTTCCATCTTTAGCTCATTGGCAAACTCAATAATTTCTTTAAAATTTGCCATTACTTTTTTCTGATCGCCTTCAACAGAAAGCAAGCATGTAAAAATGCGGGTAAATCCGTATTGATGCGCAAGTGCTATATACGCTTTATCTTTTTCGACAGTCGAATGTTCCGGGTAAATCGCAATACCTAGCTTTTTCATTGATTTTCGCCTTCTTTTTTAAATTTTTTAATAAGCTTAATCATATGTTCAATTAATTTTTGCTCTGAAATAGCCGTCATTAAATGATCTTGTGCGTGAATTAAAAGCAGTGACTTTTCAATTGTTTTTCCGTTCAATTCACGTTGAATAAGCGCAGTTTGCGTTTTATGAGCATGACTGAGCTCTTCTTGAGACTGCTTTAAAAGCTCGTCAGCTTTATTAAAATCATAGTCTTCAGCTGCTTCTAACGCTTCATATGCAAGTGACCTAGCATTTCCTCCATATGCAATAAGTTCAAAAATTTCATTTTCCATATTTGCTGCTTCTGTCATTTCTTCCATCCCCTTTTTTATAGTGGTGCAGGCGTAATGTTTCCTAGTATTACAGGAGACAAGGCGCCAGTTGCGCTTGGTACATTGCTTGGATAACCTGAAAGTGTTTCATTTGCAAGCACCGCAAATGCTACGGCTTCTTTTGCTTCTGAAGACATTCCTATTTCTTCTTGTGTATACACCCTGCAGCGCTTCCCGAGCTGCGCTTTAATCATATTCATCAGCGTATTATTATAACTTCCGCCTCCTCCAATAATCACTTCGTCAATAGAATAGGCAGGAAAAATAAATGTTTCATAGTGATGTACAATGGATGATGCCGTGAACATAGTAATCGTAGCTAGCAGATCTTTCTTTTTATGTTTGCTATATTTCTCTAGCAGTCTCTTTGTGTACTGTGTACCGAACAGCTCTCTTCCCGTCGATTTAGGAGGAGAAAGCTTCATGTAATCATGATTCATACAGTCTTCTAAAAGCTCTGAAATAATCTTTCCTCCAGCTGCTAAACGCCCATTTTCATCAAATGAAACATTAAAAAGCTGCTGACACGCTTCATCTATCATCATATTTCCCGGCCCCGTATCAAAAGCTACTACCGGTATAGGAGGGTGTTTTGGAGGAATCAACGTTACATTTCCAATACCTCCAATGTTTTGAAGCAGCCTTGTATAATTATTGTGGCTGTACAAAATCCGTTCCGTGTGAGGAACTAACGGAGCACCTTGCCCGCCTGCTGCCATGTCCATCACTCTGAAGTTTGCTACTACCTTCGTTTTGGTTTCATAGGCAATAACAGCCGGCTCTCCAATTTGGAGTGTAGACATCGCTGTACTTCCCGAAGCATAAGGCTGATGGTAAATGGTTTGCCCATGCGATCCAATAACATCTATTTGTTCAAGAGAAAAGCGGGCTTCTTGGCACACTTTTTTCACTGCATCTGCAAACGCATAGCCAAGTTTAAAATTCAAGCTGCAGATCAGCTGTACATTTGAATGTTCAAAAGAAAGCGCCTGCTCAATTTCCTTTTTTAACTGAGGTGAAAAAGGCATGGTAATGAAATGAAGAAGCTTAACTTTACTTTCATAGCCGCTTCCTTCAATTTGAACAAGAGCTGCATCAATTCCATCAAGCGACGTTCCTGACATAAGTCCAACAGCATACATACTATGCGTTCACTTCCTTAAAAAAAGCAGGTAAATACTCGCGATGAGCTTGAAGCAGTTCGTCTAAGACCGACTTAGCCAGCTCGTCACTTGGAACAAGCGGATTAATACTCAGCGCAACCAGTGCTTTTTCATAAGATCCTGTAACCGCAGCTTCTGCCCCTACTCGTTCAAACGATTTAATTTGCTGCACAAGTCCATTCACTTCTACCGGAAGTTCACCGACAGTGAGTGGTACCGGCCCTTGCTTTGTTACTACACAGTTTACTTCAACCGCAGATTCGTTTGGGAGTGAGGAAATAGCGCCATTGTTTTTTACATTTAATGTTTGAATATCGCCTTTATCGTTATGAATGGATGAAATTAAATTGCATGCAGCATCGCTGTAATAAGCGCCTCCTCGTTTTTCCAGCTGCGGAGGCTTACTTTCTAGATTTGGATTTTTATAGAGTTCAAAAAGCTCGGCTTCTAATGCTTTGACCACTTCAGCGCGTGTGGTACCTGACTGAAAGGCCAGAAGCTCTTCTGCTAATATTTCGTTTGTTTTGTAGTAGTAGCGGTGATAAGGACATAAAATCACGCCAAGAGCTTCCAAAAAGTCCGGTTGCCACGGAATAGGAGCTATGTTTCTCATTGTTACTTGGGACTTTGGATCACTTAATCGCCGAATGACTTCTTGCGTTACTTCCTTTCCTTTTGCATACACATGCAGTCCATATACCAAGTGATTTAACCCTGCAAATTCAATGTGAACATCTTCTTTTTCTATTTGAAGCAAGCTGGCGATGGAGTTTGTCATATGTACAGGCAGGTTACAGACTCCTACTACTTTAGAATGCTTTCCGTAGCGAAGCAGTGCCTCCGTTACCATACCTGCAGGATTTGTAAAATTAATAAGCCAGGCGTTTGGACAAACTTCGTGTATTTCCTCGGCAATTTTCAACAAAACGGGTATCGTTCGCAAGCCCTTAAATAATCCTCCCGCCCCGTTTGTCTCTTGACCAATCATTCCGTACTTAAGAGGGATGCGTTCATCTTGAATACGCGCATCAAGCTGACCTACTCTAAGCTGTGTCGTTACAAAATCAGCATTTATCAACGCTTTTTGTCGATCAAGCGTTAAATGAATTTCCATATCAACACCTGCTTTTTTGACCATTCTTCTCGTAAGTGCTCCTACAATTTCAAGCTTCTCTTTTCCTTCTTCAATATCTACAAGCCATAGCTCTCGAATTGGAAGCTCATCATATCGTTTAATAAACCCTTCGACCAATTCCGGTGTGTAGCTTGATCCTCCCCCTATTGTCACTACTTTCATTTTTTGTCCCTCCTTGTTAAAAAACGGCTAAATATGTAACGGCTGTGCACCCTATTCCAAGCAAAATAAAGCGTATACAAACAGCGGTTTTAGATAAAGCTGCGTTTGAAAGCCGAATGGAAATAAATGTTGTAAGCAGCGCTGCTGATAGACTTGTAATGGCAAATAAACTATGCTGAGCTGATAAACCAGCATACTGCAGCAGAGGTGTAAAAATAACGTTGCAAAGAACCATGGTTAGCAGAAATAAAAACACAGTTTTATATCGAAACCGAACAAACATTGACCCTCACTCCTACTAAAGAGATAGAAGCCAAACAAGTTGGCTTCTCTTTCTTTACATTTGAACTGAACTATCGGATGGTGCAACCGTTGCTTCATCGCTTTTTTCCATTTCGACCATCTTTCGGTCGTACATTTTAAAGAACGGAAGATAAATGACAACAGAAATAGCAATATTGATAATGACTAGCACAACCGCCCGCCAGTCTCCTCCGGTTGATAGATAAGCTCCGATCGGCGCCGGGAGCGTCCATGGAACCATTACGTAGGTTGGCGTAATAAGACCTGTCGCCGTTGCTGCGTATGAAATGATCGTTGTAATAATCGGGATAATGATAAATGGAATAATTAAAATAGGATTTAAGACAATTGGCAAACCGAAAATAATTGGTTCGTTAATATTAAAAACCGCTGGAATAAAAGATGTCCTAGAAAGCGCTTTCGAATATTTAGATTTTGAGAAAAACAGCATCGCTAAGGCAAGACCTAGCGTCGCTCCAGATCCTCCAATCCAAACAAACCACTGAAAGAACGTTTCAGGTGCAATATACGGAAGTGTGGAAGCTCCGTCCGCTACCGCTTCAGCATTTTTTGCTAAGTACACTTCCCATACAGGCCGTGCCACTGTTCCAACAACAGAGACGCCGTGGATTCCGAATGACCAGAAAAACGTGATTAAGAAAACCGGTATTAACACTCCTGCTAAACTATCTCCAGCTTCCACAAGCGGAGCAACTAGTTTATCAACTAAATGATGAAGGTCGATACCTAAAACAATCGTAATAATTGTCATAAGTACAACAACAATAGCCACTGGAATCAGCGCTTCAAAAGACCGTGATACTGAAGGAGGCACTTGTTCCGGCATTTTAATGGTGACATTTTTTGCTTTACAAAACCTGAGAATCTCGACCGATAAAATCGATACAATCATCGTCACAAATAAACCGTGACCTCCAAGGTTTGTCATTGGCAGCATAAACCCTTCTTCTTCAATCAGCTTTGGAGTCACCGTAAGAAGTAGTGCAGCTACTGCAATTTGCGCTCCTGACAGCGGATCGAGATTATAGCTTTTAGACAAGTTGTATCCTATCCCAAAGGCTATATATAAAGACATAATAAACATCGTTACGCGATACGGTATTAAAATATTCGCGCTGTTATCAGCTGCCCATTTCGCGATTGTGCTATCTTGCGGCACAGGCGGAAATGCTAGAATCAAGAAAAAACTTCCGATAATGATAAACGGTAAAGCGGAAATTACACCATCGCGAATGGCTTGAAGATGCCGCTGTTCCGATAACCTGGCCATAGGTCCTGATAAATTGTTCTCTAAAAACGACACAAATTTGCTCATATACCCTTTCCCCCTCTATATTCTCCCCTTGTGTAAATAAAACCCCTTATCTATTTAAAAAGCAGGAATACACCTGCTTTTCTTAGCTAACGAGCTGTTGAACCGTTTTAAAAAGCGTTGGACCTCCAAGCGGCGTATAAGCCTGCGGCGGAATAGGTCCGCATGGAACGGAAGCTTTATCCGCTTCTGCTTTAACTGCGTTAAACCGGTGACGAATCTGCGGTGCAACCATTACAACGTCCCAGCCCTTTTGAATTTCCTCTGCCACTTCATTTGTTCCAATTGCCAGCACTTCCATATCCGTTCCGTGCTTCTGTGCTTCCGTTTTTAATGCTTTTACCACAATCGCACTTGACATTCCTCCAGAACATACAAACAATACCTTCATTTTCTCGTTTCCCCCTACCTCTTTATTTTTTGAATTACATTATGTGTATCGATTATGCGTTCAAACACTTGATTGCCTTTTTGAATACATAACCGTATAAACATCGCATCTACAATGGCTAACTGAGCAATACGAGCGCTCATCGTTCCAATTCGAATATGCTGTTCTTCTACCGAAATAGTCAGCAGAATATCAGCTAATCTAGAAGCTGGCGATGATCCGTGCTGCGTTAGCAAAATGACGGCTGCTCCTTTGTCTTTGGCTATTTGCATCAGCTCTACCACTTCTTTTGTTTGACCCGAAGTGGATACCACAAACAGCACATCATCTTTTGTCATATTTGTAGCCATCACCATTTGAACATGACTATCTAATGAAAACAGAGCCGAAATATCAATTCGAAGCAGTTTATACTGAGCATCTAGTGCAACTACAGCTGATCCTCCTGCTCCGTATAAAAACACTCGTTTCGCTCCATGAATAGCTTCCGCAGCTGCATCAATTGCAGAAGTGCTCACTAATCGACTTGTATTCATCAGTGCGCTCATACTTTTGCTTATGACTTTTTCAAGCACAGCATCGGTCTCATCTTCAAAATTAACTGGAAGATTCGGCAGCTGTTCGGTATTCACCTTATGAGCATCTTTTGCTAATTCAATCTTTAATTCTTTAAAACTATTAATGCCTACACGCTGACAAAAGCGAATAATCGTAGCTTCGCTGCACTGACACTGCTTAGCTAGCTGTTTGGTCGTTAAGTTCAACGTGGTCGTGGGATTTTCTAGCACGTAATCAGCTACTCTTCCTTCAGCGGGACTGTAATGATTCATTTGTGCATCGATTAAAGTAAGTACGGAAAATTGGCGCATGAATTCCTCCATCGTTAAGTAACGTATTTCTAAAATATTCTTTAAATTACCATTATTATATTTTTTCTGAAGTTTAATTTCAATATTTTTCTAATATTTTTAAAACTTTATTTTATTTTTCAGAATATTTCATTAAAATCTATTGTGAATATAACGACCGCATGCTATATTATGAAAGAAATTTTATCTCAACCAAAAAAGAAGGAGGAACGAACATGCATATTAAAAAATGGGTTGGAGGCATCTTGTTTTTGCTGCTGTTTTGTTCGAGCACATTGCCTGCTAAAGCAGACGTACCTACCACATATCAAAAACGGGAGCTCCGAGCCGCTTGGATTGCAAGCGTATACAATATTGACTGGCCTTCTCAGCCTGGTCTTCCGGTTGAACAGCAGAAAAAAGAGTTTACCTATTTGCTAGATGAAGTCAAAAAGATGGGGATGAATGCTGTTGTCGTTCAAATTAAACCGACCGCCGATTCCTTTTATCCGTCAAAATATGGCCCGTGGTCAGAATATTTAACCGGTACACAAGGAAAAGATCCCGGCTATGATCCTCTGGCCTTTATGGCAGACGAAGCACACAAGCGCAACTTAGAATTCCACGCATGGTTTAACCCTTACCGCATTACAATGAATCATACTGATTTAAACAAACTAGCCGATAATCATCCTGCCAAACAACATCCTGATTGGGTCGTCTCCTACGGAAAACAACTCTACTACAACCCAGGTATTCCAGAAGTAAAAAACTTTATTATTGAAGAAGTGCTCGAAGTCGTAAGAAACTATGATATTGATGCTGTTCATATGGACGACTATTTTTATCCTTACAAAATTGCAGGTCAAACGTTCCCAGATCAAAAAACATATGAAACCTACGGTGTTCAAACGTTTCCCAATATTGAAGACTGGCGGCGTGACAATGTGAATCAGCTTGTTCAGGATTTAAATAAGTCTATTAAAAAAACAAAATCATACGTGAAGTTTGGCATCAGTCCGTTCGGCGTATGGCGAAACATCGCTAATGATCCAACCGGCTCTGAGACGACTGCCGGACAAACAAACTATGATGATTTGTATGCCGATACGCGTACGTGGATTCAAAATGGATACATTGATTACATCACTCCGCAAATTTATTGGAATATCGGATTTGAACCCGCTGCTTACGATACGCTGCTCACCTGGTGGAGAGATGAAGTGCGCGGAAAGCCAGTCCACCTTTATATTGGACAAGCTGCTTACAAAATTAATAACAACGCGGTGGAAGCTTGGTCTGATCCCGATGAGTATCCAAGGCAAATTGCTCTAAATCACCAGTTTCCAGAAGTACAGGGAAGCATGCATTTTAGCCTGAAAGATTTGAACCGAAACCCGCTAGGAATAAAAGACAAGCTGCAAAACGATATTTATAAACACCCTGCGCTTATTCCAGCAATGCCTTGGCTTGATAATACGGCACCAAAAGCACCAAAATTAAAAAATGCGGGCCCTCATACAAAAGAAGCAGCATTTGAAATTCGAGATCACCAGCAGAATGATTCCGCTTATTATGCCATTTATCGCTTTCAAGGCAATAAAAAAGGCGACATTAACGACGCAGAAAACCTGCTGACAACCGTTCGAAAAACAGGAGAAAAACAATTGTTTGTAGATCCAAATGCACTCAAAAATCAAACATACACATATGTTGTAACCTCTGTTGACCGTTTGCATAACGAAAGTGCCGTTTCCCGCACGCTTACTGTAAAAGCATCTCATTAAAAAAGGTTCTATAGCAAAATGTATGGTAGGATAAAGAAATCAAACTATGCTTTATCAAGCCATTCTGTTATAGAAAGTAGTGAAAAAAAGATGGAACCAAACTATGATCGCGCCTTTGGCGTATATGGAATTTGTATGCGAGATAACAAGATGCTTGTTATTCGAAAAAATAGAGGTCCGTATATTCATCGTTTTGATTTGCCAGGCGGACAGCTAGAGCACGGTGAAACATTAACGGCAGCGATGAAAAGAGAATTTGTGGAAGAAACAGGCTTTGAGATTAACATTGTTTCTCAAGCGGGTACAACAGATTTTCAGTATCCCTGTAAGTGGAAAGAATTTACTCACGTGCATCACATTGCCGTATTTTATTACGTAGACATTGCCGGCGGTGAGCTTCTTTCCAACCCCGTACAGTTTGAAGGACAGGATTCTTTGGAAGCATTGTGGATTGCACCGCAAGATCTCAACATCAATAATGCTTCACCTCTTGTTCTAAAAGCAGTGGAATCTTTGAGCTTATTATCATGGCCTTATGAATCTCAGATTTATGATGATTGGGAGCTTAAAACCTCCGAACAATAGTAATGATAGTGCCTATACATTACTCCTGAATATCGTACGCTTAGCTTCTGTTTAAGTTAAAATCAGAAAATATGTTTAATTTCTTTCTAATGGTGGAACAGACAAGTAACACTACTTAATTACTAATAGAAAGGAAGATTAAAATGAGTAAAGGTTTAGGAGATAAAATTAAAGGAAATGTATCAAAAGCTAAAGGTGAAGTAAAAGATCAAGTGGGAAATGCAACGAATAACCGCGACCTTCAGCGTGAAGGAAAAGCTGAGAAAACAAAAGGAAATGCTCAAAAAGCAGTAGGCGAAACAAAAGATACATTTAGCAATAAATAAAAAAGGACGAGCTTAATGCTCGTTCTTTTTTTATTTAGTAAGCTGATTTAAGCTCTTAATGATTACGTTTGGCTGCAATTCTTTATGTTCAGCTACATTTCCTTTTCGGTTGACCCAAGCCGTTGCGAACCCGTAGTTTTTAGCACCGGCAATGTCCCATGTATTCGATGACAAAAATAATACTTCTTCTCTTTTTGCGTTCATTTTATTTTTTGCATAGTGATAGCTTGCCATCGTAGGCTTGTACTGTTTGATTTCGTCTACGGAAATAACGTCTTCAAATAAATGATTCATGTTGTGATAAGAAACAAGCGGATCAATCATGTGCTTAGGACCATTCGTAAAAATAGCCAGACGATATCCTTTTTCTTTTAAATAGGCGAGCACCTCTTTGACCTCATCGTAGACATTCAGCTTCATGTAAGCACTCATCAGCATTTTTTCTTCGTGTTCCGTTAAATCAATATCATTTGCTTCTGCTGCATATTTCAGGGATTGATTTGTTAATGTATAAAAGTCAACGTATCGTCCCATCAGCTGATATTGCATTGCATATTCAATTTGCTTCAAACGCCATAAATGGCTAATACTTTCTCCTCGTTCCGGATACAGCTTATCACACGTTTCAATAACGGTATGTACATCAAACAGTGTTCCATATGCATCAAATAAAATCGTTTTAAATTTCATCTGTGTTCGCCTCCTTCTTTCATTTTACCCACTCGCAAAAAAACATAACGTTTTTTCTGTTAAAAAAGAGGCCTATTAACAGCTGAGGTATGCTCATTTCTTATGAAGATAAAAAAACAGCAGGCTCTCCTACTGTTTATAATCCCACACGACTTTCCATTCTCCTTTTTCACGAACAGCATACACTTTTTGCACCAAATCAAAGTTTCCATATTTCCCTTTATACGTTTGGATAACGGTCATTTCGTAAACCACAGGAAACGCTTTACGATCATTTTCCATCTTCCAGCTCTTTCTTTTTTCAACATCTTCAATGGAATACGTAAAAGTGTCTACCCCGAAATGATTGAGAAATACGTGTGCTCGATCTTGTATGTATGCACCTTTTGTCCACTTCTTTTTCATGGATGAATGAAAAAGATCCCATGATTCCGAAAAGTTCCCTTCCTGTTCTAGCGTATAAAATTCTTTTACAGCAGATTTGGCTTGATGACTCGGAGAAAAAAATGTAAATTGAAACATCCAAACTCCCAGCGCAATAACAGAAAGAAACACAGCTACTCCTAAACTTCGCTTCAAAAGCAGTGTTTTTTTTCGATACAAGTAAAAAGCCCCTTTATCAAAAATGCAGTATACAACAGCTTATTCGATATCGGGGCTTTTTAGTATTGCCGGACTAAACTTATCCGGCATATCTTTAAAAAAGAGATTGAGACATAACGAAATCAATGGAATCTACGTTCACCCTAACCATAAAAGATCCGAACAATTCATTGTTCGGATCTTCCTTCAACTAAACTACGTTTGTCCCAGCCTCTTTCGTCGCTATACAATGTGAAAAGCCATTTGCATGGCTGCTAAAAAGCCCACGAACACAAGGCCCGTCACGAAACCCTCTTTCCAATCTGGCCGGTCCCCTCGAACAAATTTAGCAATATCATACGATAGCATCGCTGCTAAAAAAATTGATAAGACAATATACAGCGGCTCCATCTTTTATCACCCACTATTTCTTTTCTTCAGTGTAACAACTTTTTCATAAGTATGCATGTAAGAAAAACAGCTTAAAATTCTTGACGAATGTGTGAAATTTCTCTTTTTTATGCATAAACTACTTAAAAGCGTGAAAGGAAGATGCCCTTTGTCTGCTTTTAATCCTCAGCAATTTAGCGTCACATACCGGCAAGGAAGCACGCCTACCTTTCCTTTTATTGGGCGACGCTATACGCTCACACATTCTGAACAAACAGACGATTTATTTCTTTGGATCGACGAAAAGTTTGCTGTTGATCAATTAAATGAGCAGCGAAATGAGCTTTTTGCCGAATGGCTCCACAAAGACGGTATTGATACGCTGTATGTATACGTATTTATTGGAAATGAACAAACGGAAAAATCCGTTCAAGCCATACGATATGCTATTTTCAAACAGGAAATGCCTTACTTGCTAAAAGCTTTGCGCTACGGTGATGCCACGTTTTTCAACGCTCACCCTGCTTTAGATCGTTCGCCTATTTACGTACATTTTCATTCCAGCGACAAAGATTTTCATTCCATTCGATATTTTCAAACGCCTTCTCACTATGCCTAAGCATATGAGAAGGAATCTTTACTTCGTTAATCTCCTGTTTTCCAAACTCCATTTCTTCTAGGGTCTCCGGCTCCTTCCATTTGTTTATCTTGAAAATTAATGGTTAACGCTTGGATACCTCCATAAAAGACGTCGCTTTCCTTTGTTTCTATTCGAAACGCAGAAGGAATATTTTTTGTATTTAAATCGGGCTCTACATAAATAATCGAATCGTCAAAAATAAATCGCGGTTCGTTTACAGCTTCTTGAAGCGGTTCATTTCCTTCAAGGTTTTTAGAAAGTACCTGAGTTAAAATTTGAGGAATCCGCGTTCCGCCCGGAGAACCTATTCCCATCGCCCACTCACCTTTTTCTCTTATAATAGTTGGAGCCGTAAAAGTTCTTGCTCTTTTTCCCGGCTCGCGATTATTCGGTTCTTTGCTTCCAAAGGTATCAGCATTGTTATTAAGAAAAAAGCCGTCAACTTGTTCGCCTGTACCAAAGAAGTTACTCAACGTATTGGTTGTAGATACGACGGTTCCTTCTGAATCAATAACCACAAAATGTGTTGTACTTTCGTGTTCTTCATCGCCTTCACCTGAAGAACGTGTCGGGTGATTGACCAAGTTTGTTATATAATCATCACTAACTAATTCACTTGAGTTTTGATTATGAAAATCTGGATCGCCGATTTGTTTTAACCGGTCGGAGTAAGCTGCTTTTTTAATTCTGTTCATCGTTTCGTAATATTCTTTGTCAGGCATTGTTTCAAGATTTTCTTTCTCTGCCATTTTTAACATTTGAATCAGCGTAATTCCGGAAAAAGGCGGAGGCGCTGAAATCACTTCCGTTCCATTGTAAGCAGAAACGACAGGCTTGGTTTCTGTCACTTGATAGGAAGATAAGTCTTTTTTAGAAATAGGCGTTGCATCAGCAAGATCTTGTGCCACGTCTCCTTTATAAAATGCAGATGCACCTTCCCGCTGAATCTTGATTAGCGTTTTAGCTAACACGGGCTGCGACAGCGTTTCCCCTTCTTCGATTGCTTCTCCCTTCGGATAAAAAGCGGATAGATCGTCTACATCCATCCTTCCTCTAGAGTAATACAATCGAGAAGATAAAAGAGAGTCTACTTCAAACCCTTTTTCAGCGTATTCAACAGCCGGCTGAATTAAATCATTCATTGATTTTGTACCATACTTCTGCTGAATATATTCCATACCAGCGACAAATCCCGGCACGCCGTTTTTACCGTTCATAGAAGCTGGAGCGGTTTCCCGGTAATCGATAAAGGTAGCAGGCTGATCTTTTTTGGCAATCAGCATACCTCCACCTCCACCAATTCCGGATCCAAAAGGTTCGACTACATTGAGGGCATACGAAATAGCAATGGCCGCATCTACTGCATTCCCCCCTTCTTTTAATACGTCCATCCCTACATTTGCTGCCAGAGAATTAGAAGAGCTCACACCATAAGAATGATCATTATTTTTTTTTAGGAGCTTTTTAGGATTAAATTCTGTACTTGATTGAGTCATAAAGAAAACGGCTATAACGCCGATTAACAACAAAACAGCAACAATATTAAATAACAGTAATTTTTTATTCACACATTCCCCTCCATTTTTACTCATATGTATATTTTGTGAAGCGCTTTCATTTTTATCCATAAAATACATTGGACACAAAAAAGACATCGCCCCGGACGATGCCTTTTTATCACTATATATGTTTTATTTCCCAGACACTGCTGCAGCATCATTTACTGCATCTGCAGCAGCAGATTTTGTTTGTTCAATCATTTTTACGTTATTTTCAATTTTTTGCTGTTCATCTGTTGAAAGAGTAGCCGGATGTTTTAAAGCTCCAAGTCCTGCTACTACTCCTGCTACAATAGCAATTGGTCCTACAATCCCTACGATTCGTTTTGCGATCATTTTCTATTCCTCCAATTAAGTTAGTCTGTACTTTTTTCCCATAAACCGTGGCGGCGCGGATCAGCGTCACCTTGAATCTTATTTTTCTTTAAGTCTTTCACAAGTGCTTGAACGCCTCCGTAAAACATCGCGTTATCATTGTTTTTTAAGTCATAGCCGTACGTTTTTAAACCATCTTTAGTTGACTGTTTAAGCTTAGCTTCTGAATAAAACTTATGAGAATCAAAAATGACACGCTTGTTTTCTACTGCGTTTTTAATGGAATCTTTGTCTTCAAAATAATCCCCAATTACTTGCGTTAACACTTGAGGAATGCGATTTCCTCCCGGTGTGCCAATGGACATTACCCATTCATCACCTTCACGAATAATGGTAGGGGCTGTAAATGTTCTTGGACGCTTACCAGGTTGACGCTTATTAATTCCTTCCCCAAACGTATTGAGCGTATTATTTAAAAAGAATCCATCTACATATTCACCGCTGCCGAAGAAATTACTCAGCGTATTCGTTGTTGATACAACGGTTCCTTCACCGTCCATGACAACAAAATGAGTGGTACTTTCATGTTCTTCGACATCGCTTACTTTGGTATGATCTGTTTCAGTATTATTTAATTTATTACGAAGTAAATGCACGTAATGATCGTCGATCCAATCATTTGGCGTTTCTTTTATAAAAGCCGGATCAGCAATTTTTTTCAAGCGGTCTTGATAAGCTACTTTTGAAATTTGACCAAGAAAATGATAATAAAGACTAGGATGCGATTCCTTCAGCTTCCAAATATCTTCTTGATCCGTCATTTTTAACATTTGAATAAGCGTAGCACCAGCAAAAGGCGGAGGTGCTGAAATAATTTGATGACCTTTATAATTTGTCAATAGAGGTTTGCGTTCAACAGGCGCATACTTTCGCAAGTCTTTGTGACTTACTTTTGTTTCTTCTGTAATATCGTCTGCAATTTTTCCTCTATAAAAAGCATTTGGCCCTTCTTCCTTAATCTTTTGCAGCGTGTTCGCTAATTCATGCTGTTTGACAATTTCACCTGTGTTAATGGCGTCCTTATCTGGATAAAAGCTAGGAATTTCATCTTCATTCACATTACTTTTGTATGAAACCAGCCTATCGTGCAAATCTTTGTCCACTTTGTACCCATTCTCGGCATAGTTAATGGCCGGGTCGATTAGTTTGCTCATCGACATAGATCCGTAGTGGTGCTGAATATAATCCATACCAGCGACGAACCCTGGTACGCCAATCTCATCTTCTTTATCATTCTTAGGTGCAATTTCTCGGTAGTCAATAAATGTTGGAGAGGCATCTGCTGGATCAATCAGCATTCCGCCGCCTCCCCCAAGTCCTGATCCGTACGGTTCCACAACACCAAGCGTGTAGGAAATGGCAATAGCTGCATCAACTGCTGTACCGCCTTGTTTAAGAATTTCCATACCTACTTTTGTGGCGCGAGGATCTGAAGTACTTACTGCATATTCTTGTTTTGGAAACATAAATTGATAAACACATACACCTACTATGAGTGAAAAGATGACAATGGAAACAATAATTGTATTACGTTTATTTATCATCTTTTACCTCCTCTGTGTATGACGGGCTATTAGTTAGCTTGCGCTTCGTTCTTTTTGCGCTCCTCTGCATGTTTTATAATGCGAGAATGATCTAAGTTTAATTCAAACTTGTTTCGTTCTTTTTCTAACAGTTCAGGGTTTGAAGAAAACTTGTTTAAATCGTTATAAATACGCTTCATGCGCCAAGGGTTATCTGTTGGAGTTGGTGTACCTGCTTTAATAACCATTGGAATAACATCAATTTTAGCTTGTCCCTGCTTGTTTAAATGATATTGAACCATCGCTGTATTTTTTGTACTTGACCACCCTTGGTCAAAAATAAAGTTTCCTAAGCTATAGAAAATAACCGAACCTTTATATACGTCATATGACTGTAAAACATGCGGATGGTGACCAATGATAATGTCCGCACCAGCGTCTACCATCGCTTTTGCTAGTCCTTCTTGACGAGGACTTGGCTGTGCATCGTATTCTTCACCCCAGTGGGCATTTACTACAACTAAATCAGCATTTGCTTTCGCTTTCTGAATCGTGCTGAAAATAAGATCCGGATCTGCTTTTAAAATACCTGGGTTGTTTTTTCCAGCCGACATTCCGTCTGAATGTACATCTGTAAAACCTACTGTTGCAATGCGGATACCGTCAGCATCTTTATAGGAAATATGCTTTGCTTCTTCAGAGTTACGGCCAGCACCAACAAAATCTAATTTGTTTGCTTCAAAAGTAGAGATCGTATCTTCTAACCCTTTTGCACTGTAGTCCATTGAATGGTTGTTCGCTAAGTTTAATACGTCGAAACCTGCATTTTTAACAGTCGCTAGATCAGCAGGCTTACTATATAAATGAATACCTTTTTCCATTGCTTTATATGAATCTACGTCATTTGTTAAAATCGGCGTTTCGTAGTTCCCGCTTACGTAATCCGAATTTTTAAAGAACGGCTCCACGTTGCGGAATACAAAATCTTCTCCGTAGCGTTCAGTTACTTCTCTTACATGGCGACCCATCATAATGTCTCCGACCATAGTCATCGTTAAATCATTATTGGCCTCTGGATTAGCCGTCTCAGGGTTTTCAAGAGCATCCGAACGCTCCATCCATCCTGAAAGAGCTAAAATTACGATTAAAATTGGCGTTAAGATAAGAGCTTGCTTGCCCGTTGTAGGCTTTGTTTTCTTTATAAACATCAATACTTTTTCTTGAAAGTTTAATTTTTTCTCTTTCAACGCTTTCACCTTCCTTTACCAGCTGCGGTTTGTTTGTGTATTAAAATAAATAATAAACTTGCATAATTCCAAATGTTACACCACTTAATAAAACCGTTGTTCCAACTGTTAAAGGAAGACCTTGCTTTTGCATTGTATTTGCAATTAAGCCCGGTACAATGATACCAATTCCGCGTAATTCAAACACTTCAAACGGCAAGATCGGGAAGAAATAATCAAATGCAACTTTAATCACAATACCCGTAATTAACATCGCTGTAAATTTGCGACGTCCATATAAAATAACTACTTTTGAGATTCCGTACACGACGATAACATACGTTAAAATACTAATTAAGAAAATCATTAAAATGGTAATTGGCTGATCAAATACAAGAGCTAAATACCCCGGTACGATAAGACCGGCTGGCAATACGCCCGTTTTTTCTGTAAAAATTAAGCTTAGTGTAACCCCTAACACAAGGGCGATATATAAATCTGATCCGAACATGAAATGGCCTCCTAGATTAAACTGCTTTTCTCATCTTTTTCATTTCAATAATAGCTTCAACAAGCGGCTCGGCTGAACCGTGGATATTTCCGACACCGTATACGATACGATCTTTTAAATAAGGCTTCATGCGCTCTAAAATTTCTTCTGTAGAAGCGCCTTCCATATCCCAGAATTCTTTTGTTGGCAATTCGCCTCTTTGATATGCTGCAGCGATTGGTGAGGTCGTCTGACCAATTGCAATCATTACGTCCGCTTCAATGTATGGCATTACATCTTCAGCAAATTGCTCCGTGCGATCTACACGGTCCGGACGGCAGTTCATAATGACAATAGGAAGCTTTTCACTATAGTTCATTGAATCTACACGTTCCCAAATACGAAGCGTGGAAGAAGCGTCGTTGGCAGCAAATCCATTTACTAAAAATGCTGGATTTTTTTCATCGCCAAACGTTGTAATTCTCATAGCTCCTGGGTCAGGCTGAGCATTTAACATTCCTCTCATCGCTGTTTCAGCATCGATACCAAGTGCTTCTGCTACTGCTAAACCGATGGAAGCATTATCAGGGAAAACCATATAATCAAATTCACGTAAATACTCTTCAGATACTTTATCATTGTCAGCTACAATAACTTTTGTGTTGCGCTCTGCGGCTATTTTTTTATAGTATTCCAAATATGGACCTTCAATTGTAACAAGGTGGCCATCGTAAGGAATAGTAGCAGTGAACGCTTGAGCAACTTCATCTAGAGTTGGACCCATTACATCCATGTGATCTTCTAGTACGTTTACAATTACGCCTACCTTAGCTTGAATCAGCTGATTTTGGAATGTGATTTGATAATCAGGCTGTACCGCCATACATTCACAAATAAGAGCTTCCGCGCCAATATCGGCAACTTCATTTACCACTCGTCGCTGTTCTCCAATGTTCGGACCTTCTTTACGACGAATAATTGGTTCTTCTTCACTTGTATGCCAGTAGATCATACGCGCTTGTGTTCCTGTCGTTTTCCCTACTGTTTTGTAACCTGCTTCTTTTACAATACCTGTAATCAATCGTGTAACGGTGGATTTTCCGCGAATACCATTAACATTCACTCGTACAGGAATTGAATGCAGCTTGCGTAAATGTCTGCGATACTCCCAAACGCCATACCCTACTAAAAATAGGCAGCATAGGATAATTAAGATCATGTTTCATTCTTCTCCTTCCAAACTTCTCCTGTTGGATACGTTATGAATGCTTTTGATTCATAATGATAGATATACGATTTCATAGTTTCACTCCCTATATATATGTATGGGAGCTAAATCAATTAACAGCGCTAGCATGCTGCTAAAACACCTGCTTTGAAAAATGGACTCGAGTACCAATTTCAACAGCTCTAAAACTATCATCTGCGCTCATTAGTGGTCAATAGCTCAAATGTTATATATTCTTACAATTCCGATTGTCTATTCACCGAATTAAAAACTCATCGTTTTATTTGAAATTTACAGAATAGGTCTAAAGTTTATTTACCTAGAAAAATTCCATCGATACCTTTTTTTACCATAATAACAGGAATATTTTATACACCACTCTTACAATTAACACACGGAATTATTACGTAATTAAAAATTTCTTAACTTTAGAAAACGTTTTGTAATATAAAGGTGGGATAAAAAATATTTTATCCCATTAATTCCTTTTTATGGATATACCAATTGGATTTGTCTAACAACCGTACCTGTAAGGATGATAGATAGATATAAAAGTAAGAAAAATACATTTATTTATCATTTTATGCTTACATTTAACTTACTTAAATAGAAAGGACATTAAATATTTTTTTCTAATTATATAAGCATTTAGACTCAATGTATTCCTAGTTCTTTTGTTGTTATTTTATAGATTTCCTTTATTTAATAATCAATTCAGTAAATCTAAATCTCTTGACTATGGCCTCTTTTCCTATTTTTATTTCAATATTTTCTGAATCTTTCTACCGATAAAGGCGTCTTTCGTCCGTTAAGATTTCCTAGAAAAATGCATGATTTCTCACTTTTTTGGCATATGATGCTATCATAAAAAGAAGAAGTATCATCAAAAGGAGGAAAACAATGGTTGATACAATCCTTTATTTTCTATTTTCTTTTTGCTATATTGTCCTGTTTTTCTTTAGCATATATGTAGTGCGAAAAAACACTTCGCCGTTTTACATGCTTTTTCTTCCTTTAGTAATAGCTGGACTAATTTACGATAATATAATGATTGGGATTGGTTCATTTATCGGTGAAGGCGATACTTTACGTTCACTTAGCATGCTTCGCTTTTGGTTTCACGCTTTATTTACCCCTACTTTAGTGCTCTTTGCGTATGGCGTAGCGAAATATTCGACGATTACATGGGCTAAAAAACCTGTTGCCGGCATTCTTTTTTTGCTAACTACGTTTGCCTTAATTAGCTATGAAACACTCGAGACGATTAGTCAGCGTATGGAAGTTGTACGTGAATATGGCATTGTTCGCTATACATTAGTGGGATCATCCGGTCCACCCCTTATGGTTCTCATTGTGGCGATTATTTTGCTTTTTGTTGGAATTTCCTTATTTCGCAAGACGCGCTGGAGCAGTATGATGATTGGAGTAGCCGTGATGCTTGTAGGAAGTGCCGTGTCAATTCCTATACCAAGCACAGCTGTAACAAATACGTTTGAGCTTATTTTTATCTTCTCTTTATTTTTAACTCAGCGTCATTTAATGAAAATACATTAAAAAGAAGCGATTCCCTTGCTTCTTTTTTTTATATTTGATATCTTTTACCTAACGACCGTTAGTTAGATTGAGGAGGAGCTTTTCTTGAGTGAATTATCAACTGTAGAAAAAATTAGAGCTGCAGCAATGGAGCTCTTTGGAGAAAAAGGCTATACAGAAACATCGCTTGCTGATATCTCATCAAAAGTAGGCATAAAAAAACCTTCCCTGTACGCTCATTTTAAGAACAAAGACGACTTATTTTTACTAACCGTGCATGATTTAATGAATTTATTTTTAACAAAGTTATCTGTTATATACGAACAGCATAAAACAAAGTCTGCTAAAGAACAGCTTCACTGCTTTGTTGTAGATTTCTGCACGATGATTGAAAAAGATTCTTTTGGCCAGATGTACCGTCGTCTTATTTTGTTTCCACCTGAACATTTACAGTCGGAAGTAAAAGCTATTTTCTTAAGAAGCGAACGATTGTCTGATCAAATTCTGCATGCTATTTTTACACAGGGAATGGCTGAAGGCGAAATAATTGAACGTCCGATTGATTTGTATATCAATAGCTTTTATTGTTTAACCGACGGACTGTTCATTCAGCGCTTTTATTATGAACCAGAGTATTATGACCAAAAAATCCACGATGCTTGGACAATATTTTGGGAAGGCATACGTGCTAAATAGGCCCTGTAAAAAGGGCTTATTATTATGTAAGGAGGAATTAAAATGGCTTGGATTTACCTTATTATCGCTGGTTTACTCGAGATTGTATGGGCAATTGGCTTAAAATATTCACACGGATTCACTGAATTAACTCCAACAATTATTACGATCGTCACAATTGTCATCAGCTTTTATTTCTTTTCAAATGCCTTAAAAAAAATTGCTGTCGGAACAGCTTATGCAGTGTTCACTGGTATAGGAGCTGCAGGCACAGCGATACTTGGAATGACCGTTTTAGACGAAGGCGCAAATATTGGAAAGATTTTATTTTTAGGATTAATGATCTTTGGAATCGTTGGTTTAAAGTTAATTTCTACCGAAGAAACAGAAAGAGAGGAATCTTAACATGGCTTGGATTGCATTAATAGCTGCCGGTTTTTGCGAAGTGGGATTTGTGATTTTCTTAAAACTTTCAGATGGATTTAAGCGATTGTTTCCTTCGATTGGATTTATCCTTTTCGGTGCAGGAAGTTTTTATTTTCTCTCCTTAGCATTAAAGCAAATACCTCTTGGAACAGCTTACGGTATATGGACGGGAGTAGGGGCTGCCGGAAGCGTACTTCTTGGCATGTTTTTCTTTCGCGAAGCAAAAGATATGCGTCGAATTTTATTTATTTTTTGTATTGTAGCAGGTGTAATCGGCCTTAAAATCACTGGATAAGGGTGTACTACTTCCCCTCTTTTCATGCTATACTAAACTTGTAAACACTTTCAAAAAATAGGAGACGATGACAATGAACCTTGGGTTTGGAGAAATTGCCTTAATTGTATTTGTCGCTCTATTGCTTTTTGGCCCAAAGAAACTGCCGGAATTAGGCAAAGCTGCCGGAAAAACGTTAAAAGAGTTTAAAAACGCTACAAAAGGAATTATGGAAGAAGACGAAAAAGAAAAAGCTCCTCCTAAATAAGAGGCTTATATCTGTTTTAAAAGCTGACTCAAACGTTTGAGTCAGCTTCTTTGTGGTGAGAATATACTGAAATTCGATTTCGACCCGTACGCTTTGCTTCATATAAAGCCTGATCTGCTTGATGGACAATTGAAATGGGGGGTATGTTTTCGGATGGAACGACTGTCATTATTCCAACACTGATTGTGACACACTTAAACACGTCAGAAGCTTGATGGATAATTCCACGCTGCTCCACTTGCTGTCTAATAGCTTCTGCCATTTTTATCGCTTCATATTGATTAGCTCTAGGAAGCAATATACCAAACTCTTCTCCTCCGTATCTTGCGACAAAAGCCGGTTCATCAAAAACAACGCTTTTAGCAATATTCGCTACTTCTTTTAAGCATTCGTCTCCTTGAATATGGCCATAGGTGTCGTTATACGCTTTAAAATAATCAATATCAAATAAGAGAAAAGAAAGCGGCTCTTTTTCTTTCTGTGCGTATCCCCACTCAATTTCCAGCTGTTTATCAAGAGATCGGCGGTTGTTCAGACCTGTTAAGCCATCTTTCATAGACAGCATTTCAAGCTTTTTATTGGCTTTGCGAAGATCACACTCAGCCTTCTTTTTCTCCGTAATATCTCGATATTCCCAATAGTGACCAATATACACATGACCTTCATAGATTGGAATGTAGTCCCGCGCATAAATTTTACCGTTAATAAACGTAATTTCTTCATCTACTATTGACTCTTTTGAATAAACGGTGCTTTCTACCGTTTTTAAAAACCTAGCAGGATCTTTCAACATAGGAGCGTGAGATAAAAACAGCTGATTACTTTTCAATCCAACGTATTGATTAGGAGGTCCGGGTATATCAAACATGTCACAAAAAGTTTGATTAATAACGGCTACTTCGCGCTCTGGCGTTTCAATCATGGTACCTGTCTTTGCATTTTGAACCATAACCGAAAACATTTTAGACAGCTTTTTATGCTGACTTGTCGTTACTCGAGATACATATATATATCTACCTACCAGATACACCAAACACCCACCTATAAAAGAAGCAGGCAGTAAATAAATGATAATTGTAGCAGCGTGCTTGATATCTTTAAAAAGAAAGGACAATGAGAAGAATACGCAAAGCAAGCTAATAGAATTCATTAATTGAAAACGAATAAATGGACGATAAGGTAAGCGAACCGTCCACCCAGACAGTAAAGCCATTACGATAATTGTAGCAGCGCCTATTATTCCGCTTGCCGTAATTCCAAACAAAAGCAGACGCATTACCCCTATAATACAAGCCGCAATGATAGCCGGTACCATTCCTGCATAAAGACAAACAATTGTCACCGCTAAAAAGCGAAGGTCAAGAATAATAGTAGAATCTATTTTAATTGTATATATCATTAAAATGCTGCCTAATAGGCCGTAAGAACATCCGTAATAAATTAAGCGATACATTTTGTACCGGTTTATTCCTTCTACTCTATAAATGATTTGCTCTCGAACTATACTCGCAGCAAACATGAAAGAAATAATTAACGTGATATTAAAGAGAAGTTGACTCACTTTATTCTTCACCTCTTTCCAAAAGCTAAAACAAAAAACAATAGGCTTCTTAGCTTACATATTATTTACTGCCGCTTTTTTATAAATCGTGCTGTTTGATTTATCGAACAGCACGATTTTTTCCTTCATTAAATAAAACTCTTCTATCCTCTATTCGTTGCCGACAATCCTCTCTATATGAAGAGTGATTATCTTCCTTTTATACAAGAAATTCTACTTGTTAGTATACTACTAAACTCTATTTGCACACATCACTTTTTACCTTTTTTTTAATATTTATCCATTTTCTATTTTTTGGATTTTTCACTGTAAGGTAAGTAGTGAAACTGCAGCAAAAATAAAAAAAGAGCGTCGATACAACGAGCGCTCTTTTTTATTTATGGCGTAAAAATTCCCAAAGTCCTGGCGTTTTGGAAAAATCAAACGTCTTAACAGCGGAAAGAATTTTAATCTTTAAATCTTGCTTTACGTCTTCTCTCTCATGCAGCGAAAAGCTTTGAACAGCTTTATTTAGTTTTGGTTCCAGCTTTTTTAATAAACGCCTTGACGCCTCTTCATCTCCAGCTTTCACTTTATTTACAAGCTCATATAGAGTTTCCATTTCTTCACTTCTTTCTTAAGTCAGTTGTTAATTCTTCCACTTTTTCTTCAAGTCGCTTTATATTGTTTTCTACACGCAGTAATAAATAAAAAGAAAGGACAGCGGGAAATCCTACGTTTCCAACAAGTTGAAGCCACTGAGGATCAAACATATCTATCACTCACCTTCATAATTTTTTTTAACTTGCTTAGCGCACGTTGATAATGATTAGAAACCGCTTGCTGAGAAATAGAAAAATAAGCAGCGATTTCTTTATGAGTCCAGCGTTCGACAATAATCAAGTGCAGCATACACTGCTGCTTGGCCGTTAATTGGCGAAATGCATGATGAAGAATACGATTTTCGAGTTGATTTCCTAAAAATTCATGCTCCCATACAGCCCCGTCCTGTACTCCTAGCATATCTTCCACTGTTCGATTTCCATCTAGCGCAGCCGGCTGCTGCAGGCGAAGAGGAATATAAGAACGCTCTTTTTCTTTGACACGCATAACATCTCTGGAATAATGTCTGCAAAGCTTGTTAATATAATGAAGCAATCTAACTTCGCTATAAAACTGATGAAATTCTTTGTTTAGAAGTATTTGTTCTTTTGTATCATTTTTAACAACCGCTTTTTGTAATCGCTCATAGCGTTCTGGTGTCAAAAATGTATTCATTATATGAGTCTGAAGAGTTGCGCTGTGGTTTGTAAGAAATGTATGAAAGGTACATTCTTTGTCGTGCCGCTTTTCTTGCTGCGAATAGAGCTGAGTCATTGTGCAAATCTCCTCCTTTTTTTCTTATACTTATTAAAAAGGGAGAAAAGAGTAAAATAACAACACCAAAAACGAACATTTGTTCTTATATAAATTTAACTATATTAGGTTTTTTATGTCAATATGATGAAAGGCTTATTAATGATTGAAATGACTCAGTAAAAAATAAAAAAGAGATTGAGACATAACGAAATGAATCTAATTTAAAGACGAACAAATAGGATACATGAGCTGATCCGCTTGTGACACGGCCGTTGATTTCCGTGCAAGACTTCGCTTTCCGCGGGCGGCCGGTGAGCCTCCTCGTCGCATGCGCTCCTGTGGGGTCTCACCTGTTCCGCTTTTCCCGCAGGAGTCTTCGCTTTGCCCTCCAATCAACTGCTATAGGAACGAAACAGATGAAATCTACGTTCAGCATAGCAAAAAAAACGAACCGCTAATCAAACATGTTGATCAGTGGTTCGTTTTTAACTTCGTCTAAAATATTTTTATCCCGGCCCTTTTTATTTCTTCTTCATGTAGAGATTATTCTTCGCCTAAGACGCGGTTAATACGTTTGCGAAGCATCGGCATTCCATTTCCACCCGCTTGGAAATGACGAAGCTGACCTTCTTTATCAAATACATAATATGCTGGTACATATTTATTTTCAAAAGCGTCTGTTAACTTATGCTCACTGTCTACGTAAATTGGCTGAGTAATATCGTGTCCCATGGCCATTGCCTCAATAACACCCATATCTAAGTCATCTTCCGAACGAGGCATATGCACCGCTACAACATTCAATTGATCATCATACTCGTCACGAAGATCATTAACTTCAGGCATTGCTTCTTTACATAAATGGCAGCTTACTGACCAAAAGTGGATAAGCGTTGCTTTATCACCTACTAAGTCTTCCTTTGTTACTTCGTCGTTAATCCAAGATGTTGCTCCAGTTAATTCAGGCATTTGTTCACGTAATTTCATTTTAAAATCCTCCTTATTATTAATAAAAACTGAATATTCTGTCTTTTATAGTTAGAAAACTATCTTTTCTGTTTTAATGGCAGCAGTAGAGGAATTTCTCCTCTACTCCACCGCTATTTATTAAAGTGTTTTTTGACCTGGTTTCCAGTTAGCTGGGCAAAGTCCGCCAGTTTGAAGGGCTTGAAGTACACGTAATGTTTCTTCTACGCTGCGGCCGATGTTGTTATGGTTTACAACTGCGTATTGCAATTCACCTTCTGGATTAATAATAAATAATCCGCGAAGCGCTACGCCTTCTTCTTCAATTAACACGCCGTAATCACGTGCTACTGCATGAGTTGGATCTGCAGCTAATGGATAATTCAAATCTCCAAGTCCATTATCTTTACGATCTGTGTTAATCCAAGCTAAGTGAGTATGAATTGTATCTGTAGAAACGCCTACAACTTCAGCATCTAGATCTTCAAACTCTTCGTAGTGATCTGATAGAGCTGTAATTTCTGTTGGACATACGAATGTAAAGTCCATTGGATAGAAGAACAATACTGTCCATTTACCGTTTTTCATATTTTCTTCTAAACTTACTTTTCCAAATTCCTTATTTGCAAGTACTGCTTCCATTTCGAAGCGTGGTGCTTGTTTTCCTACCATACGTTCTGCCATGTCAAAACCTCTCCTTGTACAATGTATTTCACAAGCTTATGCTTGTATGTATTATTTTTAATGCAATCAATGACAGTTTCTATTTGATAACGATTATTAGTATCATTATAAACTAGTAATGACTATTGATTACATTCTTTATTATACACGAGCTATTATTATAGTCAATACTTTTTTATAATCATTTTAATCTAGGATTAATTATCGAATGTTTTGCACTCTTTTTATTCTTTACTTTGATTAATCCTATGTATGCAGGGATGAATAAAGATAGAAGATACTAAAAAACTTCCCTTGTTTCAACATATTTGCTTTTAAAATGTGCTGCAGCAAGATTTCGAATCTCAATTATGCTCTTTATAACCACAATAAAAGAGAATGAGACATAACTATCTCAAACCAATTTAGAGACGAACAAATTGGAAAATGATCTAGTATGGATGACTGGTTACACCGCTGTTGATTTCCGTGCAACAGCTAGAAGCAACTTCATACATGAAACTTACTTTTACCCTACCCATGAAAAAATCCGAACGAGGTTGATTCTCCATCAAGAATCAACCTCGTTCGGATCTTTCTTCAACTAAACTACTTTTGTCCAGCCTCTGTTATTTATTTCTCATCATTTGGATATACAAGACCGATTTGCTCTCGCACTTTATCCATCACGTGCATTGTTAAATATGAATTCTCATAAGAATTTGTGTCTGATTCCATCTTTCCTTGCTTTAACAGCTCTACGAATTCATTTAGTTCATAGTACATAGCAGGATAAGGCTGATCGACCGTTAACTCTTCTACCCGTCCGTCATTGTATCGAATTTCTACCTTTTCAGCGGTATGTATTTTGTCAATAATCATACTGCCTTTTTCTCCTTGAATTTCACTTGGCAAATGCGAATTTGTAATCTTAGAATACATGATGACCGCGTCGCGATCTTCGTACTCTAACGCAACTGACCCTTCTCCATCTACTCCAGATTCTAGCATAAACGCCGTTGCCTTTATTTTATGAGGCCCTCCAAACAACGTAATCAGAGGATAAAGACAATATACACCTAAATCCATCAGTGAACCATTGGCAAGCTCTGGCTTAAAGGCATTAAGCACGATACCTTCTTTGTATTTATCGTAACGAGAAGAATACTGACAGTAAGATGCAACGTATTTCCGAATTGGCCCAATTTTATGTAAGTTCTCTTGAATCACTTTGAAGTTAGGAAGAAGGGTTGATTTCATCGCTTCCATTAGTAACACCTTGTGATTTTTGGCTGTTTGAATCATGCGGGTTACTTCTGCTGCATTGGCTGCGAGCGGTTTTTCACACAGTACATGCTTGTTATTTTTCAAAAATAAGATAGCTTGTTCCGCATGATAAGCATTTGGAGTAGCAATATACACTGCATCAATTTCAGCACTCGCTGCCATTTCCTCTAAATCAGTAAATATATGAGGAATATCATATTTACCTGCAAATTCTTCTGCTTTTTCAATGGTTCGAGAATAAACAGCTGCAAGCTGAAAGTCGTCTACATACTGAGCTGATTCTAACAGTCGATCTGTTATCCAGTTTGTTCCTATTACGCCAAAACGAATCATCTTTTCATCTCCTTTTTATCATCTATGTTGTATTGTATCGTTTTTAAAAAGAAAAACGAAGAAATAATAAAAATTCTATACCATTTTCCATTGCTTTATATCTATTTTGTTTTATATAAAAAACAGCTCACAACAAATGTAAGCTGTTTTTCAATATGACTCAAACGTAAGCTTATGCTTTCTCACCCACTACAGCAAAACGTTCATTCACATGGTTTTTATTTTCTAACTCATCTATTAAAGCAATCGCATAATCAGCATAGCTAATATAACTTTCATTTTGACTATTTGTGATCACATGATCTTTTCCTAATTGATAGGCTCCCGTGCGAGCACCTTCTGCATCAAAAAAGGCTGCTGGGCTTAAATAAGTCCAATTTACAGTCGACTTTTCAAGTTCTTTTAAACCTTTCCCCATGTTTGAAGCCGTTGGATAATAAGCTGCTGGAAAACCTTCTGTGCTCATTAAAGGCGTTGTTTTTTCTGCATCTACAAATAAACTTCCCGCTCCGCCCACTACTGCGAGTCGCGTTTGAACACCTTGAAATACTTTAATAAGTGATTGTATAGACTCAACGTGGAGCTGTTCGCTTCCAGGAGGTGCATTAAATGCATCTACCACAGCATCGAACTGTTCAATATCTTTTGAAGTAATGGCAAAAATATCTTTTTCCATTACGTTTGTTTGATTTTTTAGTTTAGAAGCATTTCGAACAATGGCTGTTACTTCATGTCCTCTCTGTTTTGCTTCTTCCATAATTAATTGACCTGCTTTTCCTGTTGCTCCAATAACACCAATTTTCATTTTTATTCTCTCCTTTTATTTTCGTTGTAACCATTATAGTTACATAAAACACAAAAAATTTGAGCCTTTTATAGCACTGCTAATTCTTCTCAGCTTGTTGTAACCATTATAGTTACACATTATTCAATTTGTCAACCTCGCTATTCATTTTTTTTACGAGATAAAAGATTTTAGTGATTGCTAAAGATCCACAAAACAATAGCTTATTTGCCATTTCAAAATATATCCATATTTTCAACTTATTTTTATCTCAGAGTACTTTTTTATGAAAAAAGGTTTCTTTTTTATAAAAAAGTGTTATACTAGGTATATTATTTCTTGTTCGGTGTTAACAAATAGAAAGACTTTCTTTAAAGTGATTCTTATTGAAATTGAGCAGAGATAGTAATATATTCGTGGATTTTCCACACAGGAGGTACTACAATGGTACAAGGTAAAGTAAAATGGTTTAATGCAGAAAAAGGTTTTGGATTCATCGAAGTAGAAGGACAAGACGACGTATTCGTACACTTCTCAGCTATCCAAGGCGAAGGTTTCAAATCACTTGAAGAAGGTCAAGAAGTTACATTTGAAATCGAAGATGGAGCTCGTGGACCACAAGCTGCTAACGTTCAAAAGTAATTGATTAAGAAGCTGTCACTAATGTGACAGCTTCTTTTTATGTCTATTTAACCAATTAAAATTTGATTTTCCTGCCAAAGGTTAGTTAAGTTCGTATCAGCGAGCCGCTGATGCGTCTCCTTTACGCTAAGCCAGCGATGCTTGTTGAAAACAAAGCGAGTTTCGGGAAGTTCAGTCCATATTTCCTGTACAGACTGGACATTTAATAGAACAAAGTTTGCTTCGTTTCCTTCTTCCACTCCATACTTTTCTTTTCCAATCAGCCGGGCTGGTATACTTGTAATCATTCGGAGCAACTGCCGCTGATCATCCGGACTTCCCATATGTGCAGCATAGGCAGTTAGTAACCCTACTTGCAGCAAGTCTGCTTTTCCAAACGGATGAAAGGGGTCGTTCACGTTATCAGATGCAGTAGCAATTGGAATCGCTGCTTTTTGTATGTCGCGAATACGCGTTACGCCTCGTCTTACAATTCCTTTATCTTCTCTTCCCTGTAAATATAAATTAGAAGCAGGTAATGTGACAACTCCAATTTTCGCCTGTTTCAAAAGGTTTAAGATTTCTTTCACTTTTGCATCAGTCATTCCTGCAAGCGAGCAAAGATGCCCCACTACCACTTTTCCTTCCATATTCAGTTCAATTGTTCTATGAGCAATATTAATTATTGTATCAACAGACGGATCATCGCTTTCATCCACATGTAAATCAAGAGGTTTATTGTAGGCTTGAGCCAGCGAAAATAGAGCATCAATCTCTTTTTCTGGATTTCTAGCTAAATGAGGACAGCCTCCAATTGCATCAATTTCAAGATCGAATGCTCGTTCAATTTTATTCATCTTATGCATATCATCAATGTCTAGGTTAGAGAATAGCGGAACAACCTGCATGTCCATATATGGGCTTAATTCATCTCTCACTTCGACAGCCGCTTGTAAACTTCGAAATAAACTATCTTCTTCCATGCTGCAGTCAAAATCAATATGCGTTCGAATCGTAGTCGTACCGTTAGCTAATGCCTGCAAAGCAGTTTTAAACATTCGCTGCTTAATTTCTTCTTCTGGAAATGCCGGCAGGCTGCTGCTGTAATTTTTAATGGCTTCTTGAAGAGTTCCAGATATATTGGGCACTTGAGGAAGCGAATGAGCTTTGTCTAAATGCATATGCATATCTACAAATCCTGGTAATAGCACACGACCCTGTGCATCAAGTGACGTTTCTTTTCCTAACACGGCCGCGTGCAGCGGAAAAAACTCGTCACCTTCAAGATAACCGTTTTGTAAAACGATAGAAGTATACATTCCATTTGAAATTTTCACTTCAAAAAGAGCGTGATCGTGCATAATTGGCAAACGAACATTAATTAAGTGAAGCAACATAATTCCCTCCTCAATTTTTCAACTTCTTCATTTTTCATAGACCGCTTTATCTTCTCTATCATTTATTGTTTAAAGCATTAATTCGCCAAATTTCGCAAATCACCTTCTCTTTAGAGACCTTTATTTACAGAGAAAAAAGCAAGAACAAAAAAAGGAGCAGCGTCCCCACGCTGCTCATCAAAGAAAAAATGCTAGAAAATAGATAGAATGTACTTCCCATGGTTAAATGAGGGCTTACAGATAAAGCTTCAGTGAGTGATTTCATGCTTTGCATCGCTATTCTCCCCAGAAAGCAATGCAGATACAAACAAGAAATTTCCATCACTCGCTCATACTGCAAATAGACACATAAGAAAAAGCCCAAACAAAGGCAGGTCTCTCAAATACAATGAGCAAAAACCTACCCGCCTGGGCTTTTATCCCTTCGGTGTCATATCCACTTCAAAAATGAATATGTGAATCGCTTGGACCAAACTTTCTACTAACGTAAAAATGGGAACCTAGATTCACTTTTTACTCATAGTCCTATCATTTACGGTGATAAGGTAGAAACGTCTGAGCCATATTCTCAAACATATATGAGTGAACCGTATTTAGCTTTTTCTTGTCTACAAATATACTATAGGTCTTTCTATAAGTCAACTATAAACGAATAATCTTTTTAATAAAATTATATATAGTTCGCCTTTTACAAAAGTTTACTTTTTAAAAAAGTTTGTTAAACTATCTAACACAGTAGTTGCATCTTCCTATAATCCTGCTTATACTTCGAACTACTTACATTATCTATAAAGGTCTTCACTCTGTTGAAGACAAAAAGCGATCTAGGGTTCCGTTTAACACATGTTAAAGGCTGGTCCGAGAGAGAGCGTACGGAACGTTCCGTATACACGGAAGGATAAAAGCCTGGGAGAATGACATCATTCTCCCAGGCTTTTCTTTTTTACTAGTATAAAATAGAGGAAAGAAGGGATTTATATGAACAACCAACCAGCGTTAAGTAAATCGCTAAAGGTATATCAAATTGTATTTTTGGGTCTTGCCTGGATGACTCCGATGATTTTCTTTACAGTTTACGGAGTAGCCTACGATGCGGCTGGAGGGCAAATGGTCCTTGCTTATTTAATTGCTTTTTTAGCTATCTTTTTTACCGCATATAGCTATAGCCGAATGGTAAAAGCATATCCAATAGCGGGATCTGCTTATACGTATACGAAAAAAGCTATACATCCTCGCCTTGGCTTTTTAGTAGGCTGGGCACTTCTTTTAGACTATATTTTCTCCCCTATTATCGCTATTTTAACATTTGGTATTTTTATGCATACGGAATTTCCTTCTATTCCTGTATACGTATGGGTCATTGTCATGAACATTATCTTAGCTTTAGTCAATATTGTTGGTATTAAATCTGTAGCTCGTATAAGCGGCATCTCTGTTGTAGTTCAGATTCTCTTTATAAGTTTGTTTTGTTTATTTATCATCAAAGATATTGCAACAGGTCAAGCTAGTTCTTCTACTCTTTTTTCACTTCATCCTTTTTTGGCTTCAGATGTACCGTTTACGACTATCTTTTCTGGAGCTGCTCTCATTTGCTTTTGCTTTTTAGGATTTGATGCAGTTACAACAATGGCGGAAGAAACGATTCAACCGGAAAGGACAATTCCAAAAGCCATTTTTCTTATTGTTTGTATTGCAGCTGTTATGTACATCGCTATCTCGTATTTTACGCAGATTGCCTATCCGGGATTCACATTTACTAATCCTGATAATGCTGCCTACACCCTTGTAAAATTAGTGGGCGGAAATCTCTTAAGCAGTTTATTTATTACGGTCTTAATTATCGCAACCTTTACTCAAGGAGTTTCTTCAGTCACAAGCGTTACTCGGTTTTTATATGCTTTAGGCCGTGAATCCGTACTGCCTCAAAAGGTATTTTCATATATTCATCCAACGTTTAAAACGCCCGTGGTGAATATCTTGCTTGTTACCACTTTTTCGTTTTTGGGAATGTTTATTGATTTAAACACAGCCGTTACTTTTGTCAGTTTCGGTGCTTTAACCGCTTTTACATTTGTTAATCTATCAGTCATCGTCCATTTTTATATTAAGTTAAAAAAACGGTCGTTTACTGAAACAATACTTTATTTAATCTTCCCTTTAATCGGAGCGGCATTTATCGGATGGCTGCTCACACTGTTAAACAAAGACACTCTTTTGATTGGTGTCGCCTGGCTTACGATTGGATTTCTCTATTTATTTGTAAAATCTCGACTGTCGGCTCCTTTTGTAAAGAGAGATCATTCAAAAGTGACGGTTCCTGAAAAATAAACTGAAAAATCAGTTTTCGTGTCAGGCATTCTAACAAACTGCTTGTCAACTTATTTTCACACGTACTATACTACGATTAATCGAAAGCCACAAATGGATAAAGGTTCTTACAGCCGTTAAGAACAAAAAAGCTGTCTAGGGTTCCGTTTAACATATGTTAAAGACTGGTCCGAGAGAGAGCGATATAGCGCTACGCTGTATAACACGGAAGGATAAAAGCCTGGGAGACTACTCTCCCAGGCTTTTATCCTTTTTTTATTCTAAGGAGGTTATTTTATGAGTTATATTTGGAAGCAAACCATCCCGGCAGGCGGAAAATGGTCAGGACGAATTGGAAGAGGAAAATCGGTGACGTTTACCGCACAAGAATCCGGTGCAAACGTATCCGTACTATTATACAACGCTTATGATTTAACGGAACGATACAACATGCCTGATACCTTAAAAGCTCAGCATACTGCTCACTTAACAAAAGGACACGTTCTGATGAGTGACAACGGCAGAGCATTTGCAAGCATCACTGCCGACACCACCGGCTGGCATGATACCATTTCAGGCTACACTACGCGCAGCTTAACTCATCAAAAATACGGCGCATCTACTTATCAAGAATCCCGAAACGAATGGAGAAGGAATGGCGAAGAAAATTTTTCAATGGAGCTTCTGCGCAACGGTTTAACAACACGGGATTTAGTCCCTAACCTCAACATATTTTCAAAAGTATACTGCGACGAAGAAGGCAATATGAATTTTGTTTCTTCTCATTGTAAAAAAGGAGATTTTATTACGCTTAGAACAGAAATGGATTTGCTTTTTCTGCTCTCTAATACACCTAACCCTCTAGACCCGAGCGGAACGTATCCTTCTGTTCCGATTGAAATAACCGTAGATGAAGCAGCTCCGCTAAACTCAGATGACTACTGTTTAAATTTTAGACCTGAAAATAAACGAGCGTTTGAAAACACATGGTCTTATGACCTATTGCTTGGAAATAAAACATTATCAACGATTTAAAAATGAAGGAGGCTTCTATAATGGCTGTATTTAATCGAGTGGAAAGCAACAGAAAAATAGAGAACGCAATTTATGATGAAACGGTACTGGCTGGGGACGGCTGGATGCACGAACTTAAACCAGGCCAAACTCTTAGAATAATAGATGTAGAAGGCAATCAAGCAGCGGATACTTTATTCTTTGATGCAGAAAATCCAGAAGATCATTACAGTGCAGTGTCTACGATTGCTAATCAAGGAAATATTTATTTATCCACCGGCACAGTGCTGCTTTCTCAATCTGGCAAAGAACTAGTCAAAATTGTAGCTGACACGTGTGGACGCCACGATACCTTAGGCGGAGCTTGTTCCGCACAAAGCAACACCGTACGTTATGCACATGACACGCTTCCGATGCATAACTGCCGAGATACATTTATGCTGCAGCTATCAAAATATGATAGCCGCTACACCAAAAGAGATTTAGCACCAAACGTAAACTTTTTTATGAATGTACCTGTGACGCCAAGCGGCGGATTAACGTTTAATGACGGGGTATCTGCACCTGGCTACTATGTAGAAATGGAAGCTATCAATCCTACACTTGTATTGATTAGCAACTGCCCTCAGCTTAACAATCCGTGCAACGATTATAACCCTACCCCTATTCGCTTAGTTATTTGGGATTCATTATAAAAAGGAGTGTTCATCTATGTTTACAAAAGTATTAATTGCTAACCGAGGCGCAATTGCCGTTAGAATTGAGCGAACATTAAGAAATTTAGGAGTGAAGTCTGTAGCTGTTTATACAGAAGCTGATCAAGACAGCCTTCACGTTGACGACGCAGATGAAGCCATTTTAATCGGCAGCGGCCCGGTCAAAGAAAGTTATTTAAATGAAGACCTTATTCTAGATATTGCAAAAAAAACAGGTGCGGAAGCTATTCATCCAGGCTACGGTTTTTTAAGTGAAAACGCGGAATTTGCCCGTCGCTGTCGAGCTGAAGGAATTGTATTTATTGGTCCTACACCTCAGCAAATGGAAGTATTCGGATTAAAACATTCAGCTCGTGAAATTGCGCAAAAAGCCGACGTGCCTTTGCTGCCTGGTACACCTCTTATTACAGATGTATCAGAAGCTATATGTGCTGCTGAAAAGATTGGCTATCCCGTTATGTTAAAAAGTACAGCTGGCGGCGGCGGAATTGGAATGCGTGTTTGCCAAGATGAAAAAGCGCTTCAAGCCGCTTTTGACTCAGTTTGCCATTTAGCACAAACAAACTTTAAAAACAGCGGTGTTTTTTTAGAGAAATACATTCAAAAAGCTCGCCATGTGGAAGTTCAAATCTTCGGGAATTCTTTTGGAGAAGTAGTGGCTTTAGGAGAACGCGACTGCTCTATTCAGCGAAGAAATCAAAAAGTAATTGAAGAAAGCCCAGCTCCAAACTTCCCTTCATATATACGGGAAAATATGCTGCAAGCAGCTACTAGACTAGCTAAAGAAGTAGGATACCGAAGTGCAGGAACGGTAGAATTTTTATATGACGCCGAAGCGGAGAAATTTTATTTTTTAGAAGTAAATACTCGTCTTCAAGTAGAACACGGAGTTACAGAAGAAGTGTTAAACATCGATTTAGTAGAATGGATGCTTAAAGAAGCATGCGATGAGCTAGTAAACCTTCCTTCTTTGCTTCCTGTTCCTTCAGGTCACAGTATCCAAGCGCGTATTTATGCCGAAGATTGCTTAAATGATTTTCGTCCCAGCGGCGGGCAAATCGATCAAGCCATTTTCTCTAAAAGTTCTCGAGTTGAAACATGGGTGCGAGACGGCATTACTGTAACGTCACTTTATGATCCTATGCTGGCTAAAATTATCGTTCATGGAGAAACACGAGAAGAAGCCCTTTTAAAATTGAGCGCTGCCTTAAAAGAGACAAGACTATACGGCATTACTAGTAATCTTCAATACTTGCAGGGACTGTTAGAAGAAAAAGCGTGCAAAACGGGAGACGTATATACCCGAATGCTTAACTCATATACTCCGAGCGAACAAGCAATTGAAGTATTAGACGGCGGCGTTCAGTCCACTGTTCAAGATTACCCGGGACGCACCGGGCACTGGAATGTAGGAGTTCCTCCGTGCGGGCCAATGGACCCTTTTGCTTTTCGTACTGGAAACAAACTTCTCGGAAATTTACCGGATGCCCCGGGAATTGAAATGACTCTTCGAGGCGGCTCTTATAAATTTAGAGACGATGTATCTCTTTGTATTACCGGTGCTAACATGCATGCTACATTAGACGGCGCTGAAATTCCCATGTATAAAACCATTCAAGCAAAGCCAGGACAAATTCTTTCATTTAGTGAAGCAACCGAAGGAATGCGTACGTATTTACTGATTGGCGGAGGACTTGATATGCCTAAAATATTAGGCAGTTCTTCTACTTTTACACTAGGAAGCTTTGGAGGACACGGCGGAAGAGCACTTCGCACAGGAGATGTACTGCGTGTTTCTGACTACGCTCACGTTGAAAATGAACTTGCTCTTTCTGATCAGCCGACCATGTCTAAAGAATGGACAATCGGGGTGATTCCCGGCCCTCATTGTACAGAAGAGTTTTTGCAGCCAGAGTACTTGCAGCAGCTAACAAATACAAAATGGGAAGTTCATTTTAACAGCTCTAGAACAGGCGTTAGATTAATAGGTCCTGCTCCTTTTTGGACGCGTGAAGATGGAGGAGAAGCCGGTTTGCATCCATCAAATATTCACGATAATGCCTATGCCATCGGCACCTTAGACTTAACCGGAGATATGCCTATTCTACTTGGCCCAGACGGCCCGAGCCTTGGCGGCTTTGTTTGCCCTGTTACGACTGCTTCAGCAGAGTTTTGGAAAATAGGACAGCTTCACCCCGGAGATAAAATTTCGTTTAAATTAATTGATCTTGAACAAGCTGAAAAACTCAAATGTACGCAGGAAGACTTTTTACAGCGTATCGGAACATCTGCATCACTTCCTGTGCTTACAAATCCAGTAGCACAGCCGCTCAAAAGCGATTATCCGCTGCTGATCAACGAAACGGAAAATAGACGATTCCCTTTTTCCGTCCGCTGCTCAGGCGATGCGAATATACTTGTGGAGTACGGAGAAATGGAGCTTGATCTGCTGCTTCGCTTCCAAGTGCATGCTTTAATGGAAGCTATTCAAAAGCGTAAGGATTTACCAGTTCTAGATTTAACGCCTGGTATCCGTTCTCTTCAAATTCATATTGATGCAACAAAGATGTCTATTCTTGAACTTTGCCAGCACATTTCAGCTATTGATCGCGCACTTCCTCCGCTTGAAGAAATGGAAGTTCCCTCTCGTATTGTAAAACTTCCACTTTCATGGGATGATCCTGCGACTCAATTAGCTATTGAACGCTATCAGCAAAACGTTCGTCCAGATGCCCCCTGGTGTCCAAGCAATCTAGAGTTTATTCGCCGAGTAAACGGTCTGGATCACATTGAAGATGTTAAACGAGTTGTATTTGACGCTAATTATCTTGTAATGGGGCTTGGAGATGTATATTTAGGCGCACCTGTTGCTACGCCTCTAGACCCTCGTCACCGTTTAGTTACAACGAAATATAATCCCGCTCGTACATGGACGCCTGAAAATGCAGTTGGTATTGGCGGTGCGTATATGTGCGTATACGGAATGGAAGGTCCTGGTGGCTATCAATTTGTGGGACGCACGATTCAAATGTGGAACCGACTTCGTCAAACGGAAAGTTTTGAAGCAGGAAAACCGTGGCTTCTTCGTTTCTTTGATCAAATTCAATTTTACCCAGTAGAAGCAGATGAGCTTTTAAAACTGCGCGAAGATTTCCTTCGTGGGAGATTTGAAGCAGATATTACGGAGACAACGTTTAAACTTGGAGAATATTTAGATTTTCTTTCATCTATTGAAGAAAGCACGGCTGCTTTTCGTCACACCCAGCAGGCTGCTTTTCAAACAGAGCGAGAAAATTGGAAAGCACTCGGCTTAGCTGAGTACGTCTCTGAACATGAAACCGCTGAAATTACGGAACAAGAACTGCCCGAAGGTACGGAAGCCGCGCGCTGTACAATGCCGGGAAGCGTATGGAAAGTTCTTGTAGAAGAAGGACAAAAAGTTGAAAAAGGCGATACGTTAATTATCGAAGAAAGCATGAAAATGGAGTTTCCACAGCTAGCACCTATGGATGGATATATCAGTTCTATTCATGTAAAACCCGGCGATGAAGTACAAGCTGGACAGCTGATTGCCGGTATAAAAGCCTTTGCTCCAATTACTAATTAAGGACGGTGGATACAATGAAAACAGTGAGCTTGCCTAAAACATTTTCGGTTCAATGGTTACGTGATATGTATATCAAAAAAGAATTAACTCCGGAAGATGTAGTACATCAAATTCTTACACGTGTAGAAGCTGATAAAGACATGAATATTTGGATTACCCCTCCTACACTCGGTGAGTTAAAACCTTATCTGGATCGCTTAGCTATGCTAAGCCCTGAAGCGTTACCTTTGTGGGGAATTCCATTCGCCGTTAAAGACAATATCGATGTAGCACATGTACCGACGACAGCCGGATGTAAAGAATATACGTATATCCCTTCTGAACATGCTACGGTTGTTCAACGCCTTATTGATGCAGGTGCTATTCCTCTTGGAAAGACCAACTTGGACCAATTTGCTACAGGACTTGTCGGTACACGAAGCCCTTACGGCGAAACGCACAACGCGTTAAAGTCCGAGCTCATTAGCGGTGGATCGAGCTCTGGGTCAGCTGTATCCGTAGCTCGGGGGCATGCTGCTTTTTCTTTAGGTACCGATACAGCAGGTTCAGGACGCGTTCCAGCCGGTTTAAACCGTTTAATTGGCTATAAACCTTCTCTCGGAGCGTGGCCATCTGCAGGTGTAGTTCCGGCGTGTAAAAGCTTAGACTGCGTCACTGCTTTTGCTCATGAATGGAATGATGTAGTGCTCGTAGATTCTATTATTAGAGGAGTAGACGATCAAGATCCATGGTCACGCTCTGTTGTTCGGGCTTCTTCGGCTCTCCCTGAAAAAATTTGTATGGTAAAAGAACCGCTCTCATTTTACGGACCGTTTGCTGAGCAGTACGAGGAAGCGTGGAAGCAAGCAGTGAAAAAGATTGAAGATTTATCTATTCCTATTGAATACATTGACGGCTCGTATTTAAGTGAAGCAGCTGCTTTATTGTATGACGGCCCATACGTAGCGGAGCGCTGGGCTGACTTAGGAGAATTTATTACTTCTCATGAAGAAACAGCATTTCCTGTAACCGAGCAAGTCCTTCGTTCAGGAGCTAAATCAGAATATAATGCTGCTGCTTTATTTCAAGCTTCACATAAGCTTCAATCCTTTAAACATAAAGCATATCATCAGCTTAAAAATGCTGTTCTTGTTATGCCAACAGCAGGCGGAACGTGGACGCGGGAACAAGTAAGAGAAAATCCAATTGAAACAAACAGTGACATGGGGCGTTTTACAAATCATTGTAACTTACTCGACTTGTGTGCTGTATCTCTTCCATCTCAAGATGCAGATCTTGATTTACCGTTTGGCATTTCATTTTTCTCTACATTTGACGGCGAACAATTCATTTGCGGACTCAGCGAATTGTTTTTAAATGGTGAACGAACGGCTGATTCAAAAAAAGATACAACATTAGTAGCTGTTTGCGGTTTGCATATGCGCGGGTTCCCCCTTGAATCTCAAATGCGTGAACACGGAGCTTCATTCGTACGAAAAGACCAAACCGCTCCTTATTACCAGCTTTTTAAACTGCCTACTTCTCCAGCAAAACCGGGGCTGTTGCGAACACATCAACAAGGAGAAAAAATTGAAGTTGAACTTTGGAAAATTCCTTTATCACTGCTCGGCTCTTTTGCCGATTCTATCCCTTCTCCTCTTGGACTAGGCAAAATCACTCTTGAAGACGGCAGTAAAGTAGCGGGTTTTCTTTGTGAAGCTCATGCGACAGAAGATGCGGAGGATATTACGTCTTATAGAGGCTGGCGGGCTCTCTCAACTTACTAATAAATCAATTATTTACTAAGCTGTTGAGTACATTCTTAACAGCTCTTTTTCATCAAACCTTCAATGTATATAAAAATAAGAACTTAGCATTAACTATGACAAAGTGAAGGTATGATCTCACACTTTTATATTTATTCTTGATTCTTACGTTTACCGTTTTAACAGAGAATACCCCCACTTTAAGCTTGCTAAATGGGGGTACTTCAATTAAATAGACCTAAAAGGCAAGCTGCACAATACTCTCCAGAGCGCCTATCTTGTAGAATGAAAACGCAGCTGATCTTGTCCCACAGCGTCATGAGAAACATACTTCTTGCGCGGATGCTTATCTAAGTATTGTTTAGCAGTTTGTAAACATTGGCGCGCAAACTCTTCATATCCTAGTTCGTTGGCACGTTTTACATTTGGCAACTCTATGGAATAAGGAACCTGCGGGATACGATTAATAATACTTGCAACATCAATGCCTTCTTCATTTAAATACAATCGTTCTTCTCTAAGAACTCGAGTCATCTCCTCCTTTGAACTCGGAATTTCCGCAGAAGCATTGCAAAGATGAAGATAGCGAAACCACTCACGAGGCACGTCTTCCAAATCTTCCACCTTATCTCCTGATCGATGAAAATGGTGGATATCAATCATAAGACCTGCATTTTCACGATTAGCCGTATGAAGAACATCCATTGCGCCTTTAAGGTTGTATACGCTCGCAATAGGAACAAATTCTAATTCAATGGTTAACCCAAAAGGCTTAGCTAGATCACAGAGTTCAGCAAAGCATTCGATACCAAAATTGCGATCGTCCGTCCAAATGCTGCTAAGGACGTGGCGTCCTCCAAGTTCAGCAGCTGCTTCCATTGCAGGTAAGTAACGTTTTGGATCAACTCCCTCATAGATACGTGCTAACTCTATATCAAGAAGCTTCACTCCTGTTTCTGACATAGCAGATTTTGTTTCTCGCATCAGCTGCTTATTTTCAGTTAACGCATAGTTAGGCTCTCCAGGCAACCCCATGTAAATAGGCCTTAAACTAACAAAATCATATCCTGCCTTCGCAGCCATATACGTCATTTCAGGTGGCGAACATCCAAGAACAGTAAGATACGCAAGGGAAAATTGATTAGGCATTTTATAAATTCCTCCTTTATTGAAACGAATTAGATCGATCTAATTAAAATGACGATATATACTTATAAACGTCCTGCATATTGATTTGATTTTAATTCTCTGTAGGCAGTCTTAATACAATCATCTTCGTTTCAGTCATTTCTTCAACAGCGTAACGTGGACCTTCTCTGCCAATACCGCTGTTTTTCACTCCACCATATGGCCAATGATCTAATCTAAAGTTAGATGTTCCATTAATAACTACACCGCCCATTTCAAGAGAATGAGCCACTTTATAAGCCAAATCCATTTTGTTCGTAAAAATCCCTGCTTGAAGACCAAAAGCAGAATCATTTGTCTCTTCAATAGCTTCTTCAATCGTAGCGTACGGGACAATACTAATAATAGGACCAAATACTTCTTCACAAATAACTTTACTTTCTTTAGAAGGATTTAGTAGAACGGTAGGTTCCACCGTAGCTCCGCGGCGCTTTCCTCCGCATATCACTTGTGCCCCTGACTGTACGGCCTCATCAATCCAGCTCGTCACTCGTTCAGCTGCATGGACATCTACTACACACCCTACATCCGTATCAGGCAATAAGGGATCTCCGATTTTAAGTGTTAGCACCTCGTCTTTTAAAAGATTGGTAAACTCAGAGACCACGGATTGATGTACATAAATTCTCTGAACAGAGATACAGCTCTGCCCGGAATTGCTAAATCCGGTTTTAGCACACATAGCTGCAGCACGGTTTAAATCTGCGTCGTTATGGACGATCGTTGCAGCATTTCCTCCTAGTTCGAGCAATACTTTTTTCATTCCAGCTAGCTCACAGATGTTTTTGCTAGCTACTGTTCCACCTGTAAATGAAATAATATTCACACGATCATCTTTTACAATTTGCTGTGCAACCTGTCTTCGACCAAGCACCATATTTACAGCATTTTTAGGGAATCCCGCCCGCAGCAGCAGCTTTAAGAGTTCTGTTGCGATTAAAGTTGTTTGGGAAGATGGCTTTAAAATCACGCTATTCCCAGCAGCAAAAGCCGGCCCAATTTTATGGCATACAAGATTTAAAGGGGCGTTAAACGGTGTGATAGCCGCTACAACACCAACGGGCACTCGGAAAGTAGATGCAATAGCTTGTGCACCTCGTTCTGAAACGTCGCCAGGCAATGTTTCACCAATCAATCTTTTTGCCTCTTCCCCTGACAGTTCCAATGTTTCGATTGAACGGGCCACTTCGTCCAGCGTGTTTTTCAAAGGCTTTCCTAATTCTAAAGAAATAAGTCGAGCAAATTTTTCTTTCTCTTGTTCTAGTAATAGAGCCGCTTTCTTTAAAATTTTAGAACGCTGGTAAGAAGAAAGGGCGGCGACATGTTTTTTTGCTTCATAGGCTGATGCCAATGCTTTTTCAACATCTTCTTCATTTGCTAATAGCTGCTCACCTATGACTTCTCCAGAATAGGGGTTTTTTATTAAAGCAACTTCTCGATTTTCAATAATCCATCCACCGTTAATATAAGGCTGTGATTTCTTTTCAATAGTTTCTATCATATTTAGCACCAACTTTTCATTTTTATTAAACAAACTTTTATATAAAACAAGACCTGAACGTTTTTACATGAGATGAAAATAGATCGATCTAATTTATTTTGATTTAAACGCTCTCATCACCTCCTAAAAGGCTATCATGTTCACGGCTTAGTTATACTAATTTCTCTTGAACCTTTGGCTTGGCATGAAGTTGTGAACAAGGACCTGCTTGCAGCATATAGCTTCCACCGTCATGACCAATTACTTGCTTCACCTCTTTTGCTGCTTCAATAAGCTTGTTAAGATCAATGCCCGTATGAATTCCCATTTCACTTAATCCATGAACCAGATCTTCTGTAGCTATATTTCCAGTGGCGCCTGGAGCGTAGGGACACCCTCCTAAACCGATAATAGAACTATCAAAATGAATAACACCCTGCTGCAAAGCAGCCACTACATTAGAAAATGCCATTCCTCTCGTATTGTGCAAATGCATGGAGAAAATGATGCCGGGATAATTTTGTTTAAGAAACCCTAGCATACGATACACTTGCTGAGGATTTGCCATCCCCGTTGTATCCGCTAAAGAAATTTCTTCGACACCCATCATTTTGTATCGTTCTACAATAGAAGAAATGCGTTCTATAGCAACTGTTCCTTCATAAGGACATCCAAACGCTACCGAAATTGAACCTCCCACTTTAACGTTATGCTTTTCCGCTAATTCGATAATAGGATAAAAACCTTTTTGGGCCTCTTCTACAGAACAATTTGCGTTAGATAAGCTGTGAGAATCTGTAGCTGAAAGCATAAGCTTTAACTTTTTCACTCCGGCATCAATGGCTCTCTGTGCACCTTTTACATTCGGCACTAACGCGCGAAATTTGATATTTGTTAAATCTTGAACACTTTCTACGACCTGCTCGGCATCCTTTAACTGAGGAATCGCTCTCGGATGTACAAAAGATGTAATTTCCATTGATTGAATGCCTGTCTTGGCTAGCTGACGGATAATAGATATTTTTTCTTCTGTAGGAATCCACTCATGTTCAGCTTGAAACCCATCCCTTGGGGCTACTTCACAGATTATGACTTTTTCCGGTAATTCTATTTTTTGAATAGTATTCATTAAATAACCCCCTTTTCTTTTAACACCGCTAAGTCTTCACTTGATAACCCCAGTTTTCCGCCTAGAATTTCTTCATTATGTTCTCCCAATTCAGGGGCACGATGACGAATTGCTCCCGGTGTATGTGAAAACTTTGGTACTACTCCCGGAACCTTAATTTTTCCTAGGCGGGGGTGCTCTACTTCTACAATGTTTTCTCGTTCTCTATACTGAGGATCGTTAAATATATCTTCAATGCTGTAGATAGGACTAACTGGCACACCAAATGAATCTAACTTTGCCTGCAGCTCGTCTTGAGTGAAGGACTTAATCCAATTTGACACAATTTCCTGAACTTCATGATCATGTTTTAGACGCTCTACGTTGGTATAGTATCGCGGATCCTTTAACATATCTTTTCTTTCCATTGCCTCTGCAAGACGATCAAAGGTAGAGTCTGTACTGCATACTAAAACAACAAACTTTCCGTCTTTTGTTTCATATGTGCCTGCAGGGCTTGAGTGACCTGCAAGTCCAGGGCTTCTTTCTCTTACTTTTCCGTTTTGATCATATTCAGCGATTAAAAACTCCATCATTCGAAAAATAGATTCATATAATCCCATTTCTACTACTTGACCTTCCGGCTGTTCGTGTACATCTCTATGATAGATAGCGCTTACACAAGCGAACGCAGTGTATATGCCCGTTACATAATCTAGTAAAGAATAAGAAGGACTGACGGGCGGACGATCTGAATATCCTTGTAAATAAGTATGTCCGCTAAATGCTGTCCCCGGTGTACCGAATCCAGCTTTTTCTCGATAAGGACCTGTTTGTCCATAACCTGATACGCGCACCATTACTAGCTTAGGGTTAACTTTTTTAAGCTCTTCATATCCTAAGTTCCATTTTTCCAGTGTACCCGGGCGAAAATTTTCAATTAAAATGTCTACTCCACTAATTAGCTTTTTGAAAATTTCTGCTCCTTCTTCTGACCGAATGTCCAGCGTAACAGACTTTTTATTGCGAGCAAGTCCCGGCCACCTTAAGGGTTCAGTCCCTTTCCAAGGCCCTACAGTCCGAAGTGTATCTCCTTTTCCCGGAAGTTCAATTTTGGTTACTTCCGCCCCCAAGTCCGCTAGTAAAGTAGCTCCAAAGGGAGCAGCAATCATAGTAGAAATATCTAGTATTTGAACTCCTGTTAAAGGTCCATAATTTTTGGTCAACACGTTGAATCCCCTCCGGTAATAACTGTTTGCATAGTTAATTAAGATAATTAATTTGTAGATTTCCTTTTGTATGTTAAAAACCAATGATAGTAGTCAAAATATTAAGATTATTTATTTTTCTAAAGTTAACTCTTTTTCTTCTAATAGGATAGACTCTTTGCTTTCAATCGGGTCTAAATCTGTTAGCAGAAACGTATAGCTTAAAATTCCAATCACTAAAAAAGCAGCTGCTAAAAGGAAAGCATACATAAATGAACCCGTGGCCTGAACAATAAACCCAGTCGTAATAGGTGCAACAATAGCCATCGAGTTATTCCCAAATGTTAAAAGTCCCGTTAATGTTCCTACCGTTCCTTTGGGTGCAATAAATGTAGGAATACTGTAGGCAACAGCAGATGTGACAACAAGACCTCCAAGTGCTGTTGAAATCCAAAATACAGCTACGTTCGCACTGTGAGTAAACGCTGCTCCAATAATTGACAAACCAAATACCATACCTATTACTAGAAAAAACTTGCTGACACGCGTCCGGTTATACCCTTTGTTAATAAGACGATCAACAAGCCAGCCCCCGATTACTATTTCAGTAATGGTACCTACAATCCAAGGTATAGCCGAGTACCAGCCTGATTTTAAAATAGACATGTTCATTTCTGTTGCTAAATATCCAGGAAGCCAAGTCAAGAACAAAAACCATGAATAGCCGTATGCCGCAAACCCAATGAATACTGCCCAGACTTTTCTTTTAGTTAGCAAATATCGAATGTTCTCCATTGCACTGCCTTTCGCTTCTTCTGAACTTTGAGAACCGCCTTGAACAATGTAGTCATATTCTTCTTTCGTCAAACGCTCATCTTCATGAGGTTCACGATACCAGATCCAATAAACAATAGCATATATGAAACTAAGAATAGCAGTTGCTAAGAAACCGCCTCGCCAGCCCCACTCTGTTACAATTAGTGCTAATATAGGCGCCCCGATGGCGTTGGAAAGTTTGGATTGAGAATCATAAGCTGCGATAGCTTTTCCGCGTTCCTGACGCGGAACCCAATGGCTAACTGCTTTGGCAGCAGATGGAAAGAATGGTGCTTCTCCAACTCCTAACAGCACCCGAGATAAAATAATTAACCCCCATCCATTTGCTACTGCAGTTAAAAGACAAGCTACTGTCCATATCACGGTCGCTACACGCGTTACCCATTTTACGCCTATTTTATCTAGCAAAGGCCCTATAGGAAGTTGAAGTAAAGCGTAAGACCATGCAAATGCTGATAGGAAAATCCCCATCTGACCTGCTGTCAAGTTAAATTCTTTTTGTAACAATGGCATAGCAATGGACATATTAATTCGATCAAAATAGTTTACAACTACACCAACCGCAATCAAGAATACAATCGACCAACGATGTTTTTTCATTATCTTCCCTCACTCATAAGATTTTAAGTATGCGCTTTCATTTTTACAAAATATTTCTTTGCTCAGATCCCATTTATAATTGCTTGCTTACATAAAGTCTGTCTGAACTAAAGTTGAAAGATGGCAATGCTGAAAACCTAATCCTCTAGCTATTTACTTGTTTTTTTATCCTTTCGTAAAAACATTTTATTAGTGGAATTAAAAAGATTAATAGAAAGTTCTAATTAGAACGATCTAATAAATTTTTATTAGAACGATCTAATTCCAGCGGGAATCTCTTCACATATTGCGGAACGGTGCTGTATATTTTATGATCTACTCAAATATCCGAACATGATGATCAACGTCTGCTTTTTTAATTTCTCATTGTAACACCTGCCTTTTTTACTAAGCGTCGTCGTTTGACACAGCCTAATATAAAATCAATTCAAACTTGAATTTTAGTATACTGAATTACATTTCTCTGCGCAATATATATTTTTAATTTTTAGAAAATTAAAATATAAACTTTTTTAATATAACAAAACCTTTTATATATTAATCATCTGGACTTAGAATCATTTTTTTATTTTGCTAGAGAAAAAGGAGATATAGCCACTTCATTCATACAACTTTCTAGCAAAGTTAAAAAATACGCGTTTTTAATACTGTAAGCTCGGTTCAAACATTTGTTCCTTAATATACTCCACAGGCATCTCTTTTCCTGTCCACAATTCAAATGCCATGGCCCCTTGCCAGATCATCATTCCTATTCCATTAATGGTGTGACATCCAATTGATTCAGCTTGTTCTAACAGTTTTGATCTCATAGGCATATACACGACATCGGTTACAATTAAATCAGGACGCAGCATTGATATATCTTCAATAATGCTGAATTCTTCTAACGGTTTCATTCCCACTCCTGTTCCATTTGTCAAAATATCGCTCGTTCTAATTTCTTCTCTTAACATGTCTGTATCCTCAAGAGAATACAGCTTCGCTTTACATGAAACATGTTTCATCTCTTCATTAATAATTTTTACGTTCTCTACAGCTTTTGAATAAAATTCATCGTGACGAGCAAAAATTGTTAATTCTTCAAGTCCTTCTAAAGCCGCTTGAATAGCAATTGGCGTCGCTGCTCCACCCGAACCGATCAACGTCATTTTTTTCCCTGTGATATCTACGCCGTTCTCTTTTAAATTTCGAATGTAGCCCATGCCGTCTGTGCTATGCCCAACTAGTACGCCATTATCGTTTACGACGGTATTGACAGCTCCTGAAAATTTGGCGCTGTCTGCTAATTCATCAAGAAACGGGAGAATTTTTGTCTTATTGGGCATGGATACATTAAAACCTTTAACATTTAACGCTCTCAGCCCTTTAATCGCATCTTCTAACGAGTCATTTCCTACCTCAAAAGCTAAATAAGCATAATTTAATCCCAGTTTCTTAAAGGCCATATTATGCATAGATGGTGATAATGAATGTCCAATTGGAGTTGCTAAAAGGCCGATGAGCTGAGTTTTGCCATTAATACGCCCTACGCTTTTCATGATTTTACCTCCTGTTTTATTAAAATTTCAGAAATACTTGTGGTACCTAGCCTGTACTTTTTAAGCTTATTTTCATTTACGATCAAACACATTTCACATTCATATAATACAGGTAATTAGATCGATCTAATTTTAACCTATACTCACTATTCACCAACCTTTGACAAGCCGCATTCAAAACCAAAACTGCTCTACTCACATGTAAAAAACAAGAAACCGCTTACAAGTTTACGGTTTTAATAACATACGTTTGACACGTACTGTACGTCTTACCTCCCTTCACAAGGCAGCATTTCTCAACATTACTAGAAACAAAGCTTTCACCTATACCTAGATTCTTTTATTAAATGACTGCATTAAACACCCGGTGAACCAAGACAACTCTTAGCGACCTTATGTATCATAGTATCACATTTTTTTAAAAGGAAAAATGTTTTTTTGTTACTTTTCAGAAAAATCTTTTTATTTAAAGAATTTCTTTATATTAAAATAAAGCTATAACCATAATTATAGCTTTATTCTTGAGCGTGGCTTTCTCTTCTCTTTTTCATCCACCAGCCTGCACCAACTGTCACTCCGATTATAAGAATAACAATTATTAAACGATCTACATCATGCAAATATTTTTGGATTTTTTCAATATCTCCAAGTCCTCCTACATAGAGCAAAAAAACAAACCACGGAAAAATGCCTAAGGTGCTGTATAAAACAAAGTCCTTAGATTTGATTTTACTAAGGCCTGCCAAATAGGTTATATAGTTTGCGATACTGATGGGACGAGAAATCGTAATACTCCATTTTCCATATTTATGAAACCATTTTTGGGCACGCTTTATATTTTTTTCACCAAACCAGCGCTTGGTAATAGATTCAAACCTGTATCCCATAACGAACGGAATATAGTTGAATGCGATATAAATAACGGTATTGACAGCTGAAACAATAAGGATTTTCCATATTGAGAGCTGCAGCACCGAGCCAATGAGCAAAATCGATAACGTACACGGAAAAGGAATTGCCGCAGCTTCGATTGCTGTAGCAATAAAGATGCCCACTATGCCTAAATTTTGTACAAAATCAATAAACCCCTGCACCTTTTTTCTCCTTTCAATCATACAAATTTCACGTTCTTTCATCATAACTCAAACTATTCAAAATTTCACGATTTCAAAGCAATTTTACTAGTAAAAAAAGCTCATACGCACCCGTTTGCTATATTTGATTATCTTCTATCATATGCAGTTCATAAGTGAAGTAACGCAAAAAAAGAAAATAGCAGAAAAAAACTCTTTTATTAGTTGTAATAAAAGAGTCTTTTCTGTCCTGCTATTATTTAACTTTAGTAATAATTTTCCCTTTCACATGGCGTTTTGAAAGCTCTTCTAATGCACTTGGCACTTCTTTTAACGAGATGATGCGCTCAATCATCGGAGCTACTTTCTTCTCTGCTACTAATGCTAAAAGCTCATCGCCCATTTTTGCTAAATCCGCTTGCGCAATCATGTCATCAATGTGGTGTGCAGCATTTAAAGCTACTTCATGATAAGAAATCACCTTTGTAAAAGGCTTTACTTTTGTATAATCAGGTGCACCAGCAATATGTGCTAAATGTCCTCTATAGGCAATCATATCTAAAGAATCCGTTGCGTTCTTTGCGCTCACCGTGTCAAGCACAGCATCTACGCCGCGGCCATTTGTCAGCTCCAATACTTTTTCCACGACATTTTCCTCGCGATAATCAATTACATAATCAGCTCCTAACGACTTCACATACTCATGATTATGTGCTGAAGCTGTTGAGAAAACGGTTTTTCCAGCGTTTTTAGCAAGCTGCACGCCAAAGCCCCCTACACCTCCAGCTCCTCCGTGAATTAAGATGGTTTGAATATGGTTCATTGGAAGTTTACGAAATAGTGCTTCATACGCCGTGTAACCTGCAGTAGGCAAAGCAGCAGCTTCTTCAAATGTAACAGCATCAGGAATGCGCGAAATTGAATGAGCAGTTGTAACCGCATATTCAGCATATCCGCCTTTTTTCATAAAGTCCCCGTGATAGACAACGCGGTCTCCTTTTTTCCAGTCAACTACTCCTTCTCCAACTGCATCAATTGTCCCAGCTACGTCTAAACCCAGAATGTGAGGATATGTCCAATGAGGGTTTCCGTTAGTAGCCGTTTTATAATCTACGGGATTAAGTCCCACTGCGTGAACTTCAACTACTACTTCCCCTTTATTTGGAAGAGGTTTTTCTATTTCTTCTACTTTCATTTCTGTCCATTTATTTTTATCTTGCAATAATAATGCTTTCACAGTCTAACTCTCCTTTTTAAATCATTTTCCTAGCGTTGCTTTTATTATTTTATCTAAAAATGATTTGCTTACTATTTTTATTTTAAAGAGAGCTTGTCTATAATACAAATTAGAAAATAAATAGATATCCATAAATAAAATTATAAGAAAGGATAGCATAAATGATTGATTTTGAATGGTATCGTAGCTTTATAAGCATTTACAAATATAGATCCGTTTCTGAAGCAGCCAGAGCGAGGATCTTAACTCAGCCGGCCATGAGTCAGCACTTAGCTGCTTTAGAAGCTGAAATAGGCGAAGGTTTATTTGTCCGTGCACCGAGAAAGATGATTCCAACAGAAAAAGGTAAAGAACTGTACACGCGTATTGTCCCGTTAATTGAAAGTCTAGAAGCTGCTTCAATTGAATTAAAAATGACCGCTTCATCTCCCGACGCGCTGCCGGTCGTAAAAATTGGTTCTCCCGTAGAGTATTTTACCGAACAAGCTTTAGAAAGAATAAAAGATGCAGGTATCCGCTGCTACAGCCAGTTTGGTATTGCTTCTGTTTTACTTGAAAAGATACAAAACGACGAAATTGATATTGCTATTACAACCCAAAGATTGCAAATACCAGGAGTCGAATATACGGTCATTGAAGAAGAAGAGTTTGTCTTAACCGTCCCTCCTTCTTTTGAAATGACAGCTAGTAAAGACGTAGAAGATTTTTTATATAATCAGCGGTGGATTAGCTATGGTCTTGAACTTCCTATTATCAGGAGATTTTGGCGGCAACATTTTAAAAAACGGCCTGAAATTCAGCCTCATCATGTAATTCCAAATCTTCAAACGGTGTTAAAAGCCATTCAGCATCACATGGGAATCAGCCTGCTTCCCCGCTATTTAATTCAAGAAGCGATTCGAGAAAAAAAAGTGAAAATCGAACTTGAACATTTAGCAGTAAAAAATCAGATCTTTCTTGCTTATAAACTTAAGCATCGCGATCATCCTACTATTCAAAAAACGATACGCTCGCTAAAAAAGAAGAGGTTGAGACATAACGACATGAATCCATTCTAAAGACGAACAAATAGGATATATGAACCGAACCGCTTGTGACACCGCAGTTGATTTCCATGCAAGAATTCGCTTTCCGAGGGCGAGCGCTGAGCTCCTCGTCGCTTATGCTCCTGCAGGGTCTCATCTGTTCCGCTTTTCCCGCAGGAGTCTTCGCCTTGCCCTCCAGTCAACTGCTAGAAGGAACGAAGACAGATGAAACCTACGTTCACCATAACAAAAAAAACGAACCACTAATCAAACATCTTGATTAATGGTTCGTTTTTCACCTCGTCTAAAATTATTTTGTTCCAGCCTCTTCTTTTTTTGACAGTTGCTGTGCTGAATCTACTCCTACTAAATCTAAAAAGAAAATAAAAATAGGAATGCCAAGAATTAGCCCCCATACGCCCAAGAAGTGTTCACCAAACACTAAAATGATAAACGTAATGAACGTTGGCAAGTTTGTTTTAGATGACATGAGCTTTGGATTTAATACATAGCTTTCAAGTGCGTGAAGTACTACCACCATAATTAACACAGATAGTACTTTTACACCGCCTCCTAAACTGTAAGCGATTGTACAAAGTGGAATGAGTGAAACAAATACCCCAAGAACCGGCACTAGCCCTAGTAGAAAGACCATAACGCCAAGTGCAAGCAAATTAGGAAACCCTAACACCCACAGCGCAATAACGGATAAAATGCTGTTCACAAAAGCGATAATAAACTGAACTTCTATTACCTTGCCGAAGGAATTAACAAATTTTCTCCCCAAGTAGCCAGCTTCTTTGAAAAACCAGCCCAGCCTAGATTGTTCCAGTTGGACAAATAATCGGTGAATCCGCGACTTTTCAAGTAAAAAGAATAGGCTTAACAGGAGTGCTAAGAAAACTTGTGCACTTACTTTTCCAATATTAGATAAATAGCTGTATACTAAATCAATATTCTGCTGAATATTTTCTGGTGATTTGAATCTCTTTAGATTATCGATAATATAGGTGACGAATGTATTATCAGGGGGATGCTTGTAAAAATACATCAGCTTCTGTACAAGCTCGGTAACTTGCGTCATAATAACCGGGATATATACATACCCTACAATACCGAGGGCCCCAATCAGTGCGATATAGATGACGATGAGTATAAGCGTTGAATTAAGCGGAAGCTTTCTTCTTAACGTTTGTTGAAGACGACCAATTAAAAAGGTAAAAATAAACGTAAATAACAGCAGCTGAAGCATACTTCTAATGCTGACAAGTAAAACTGTAATGATAATAAGCGTAATGATGCGAACAGTAAGTTTGTTGTGAAGCCAACTTCTTGCAATATTCATGAAACCTTCAATTCTCCTATCTCTCTTTTTCCCAAGTCATTTGTATACATATAAATAAAACGGATACGCTAGACGCTCATATCCGCTTTCGCTATATATAGTGTATCATTTAATATTCAAATTTTACTATATTTCGGCGCTTTTTAGTATGTCTTTATTTTCTCTCCGCTATTCTTTTTCATTTTCCCATACATTATGATAAATTAGCTTGTCTAAATCCCTTCTTTTTTCCCAGTTTGCTTGTTCTAAGATTGGTTTCTCAGGATATTTATCTGTATAGCCAATTGACATGAGCGCTACAGGATCAATATGAGGAGGAATATGTAAAATGTCACGTACATCATTTTTCTTATAAAAACTTACCCACCCCATTGCCAGTCCTTCTGCATATGAAGCAAGCCACATATTTTGAATCGCACACGCAGTTGACATCATATCAGTTTCTGGAATTGAGTTTCTTCCGAGAACATGAGAGCCCCCTCTTGTTGGATCACACGTTACGCAAATAGTTAACGGCGCTTCTTTTAATCCTTGAATCTTTAGCTCTAAAAAATCTTCTTTCTTTTCACCTTCATAATGAATAGCCAGTGCTCTTCTCTCTTTATCTGCTGCCCAGGCAAGTTTATTTTTCACTTCTGTATCAGATACTAATATAAAATTCCAAGGCTGCATAAACCCGACGGAAGGTCCGCTGTGAGCAGCCTGTAGAATGTTATAAACCGTTTCATTCGGAATCTCATCAGACAAAAATGTTCGTACATCTCTTCTTCCGTAAATCGCTTTGTATACCGCTTGCTTTTCGTCGTTTGTAAACGAGTTCATCTTCTTCAACCTCCATTAAACTCTCTTTTTAACTATTTTTCTAAAAAAACATTAAAAAAATGTGATCCAAACTTTATGTTTTCTCGTATTACTATATGAATCTATCATAAAGGAGGTTGCAAACATGTTCAACGACGTTTTAATGAACTTATTTAACGCGGTAAGCAGCATCATTAACACTATTGGATAATTTGATTGTACATATTTAGTAAGAGAGGAGGCATATTACATTGCTAAACGAGGTACTTATGAACTTTTTTAACGCAGTAAGCAGTATCATCAACACAATCGGATAAAAAAAGCACAAAGAAAAGGGTAACTGCCATTACCACCGTCTTTATGCTTTGCTTTACTAGTTCAAAATCATATATTTTACAATAAAAAGAACTCTTTGATTAGGAGTTCTTTTTATTTATCCTAACATGTTCCCTTTTATTTGTATATATGCCTTGCCAGTTCAACAGATTCACTTATATGTTGCAAGCATACACATAGGTCTGCAGCTCGTAGTGCAGTTCTTTTAAGTCTTCAGCTGCTTGAGTCAATAACTTCTTTCGCTGAGCTGTATACACATCTAGAATAGCTCTTTCTACTTTTACCTTTTCTTCATATAAAATATCTAACTTATCTTCATTTCCTTCAAGGGAAATAGGCTTTAACATAGCAAATTGATAAATGGGTTGTCCATAATCCAATTTTGTTAAAATAGAACTTACTAATACATCCTGCGAGCATTCATATACGAAGTTTAACAGCGTACTTAATTCTTCTAGACGAGAAATATCCAGCTCTGCATTTTCGTTGATCACAGCCCCTATATATTGAAAGCACTCTTCTTCTAACTCGTTATAAATAGTTGTGATGCGGTGCAACACTTCATTCAACTTCATAAAGTTCCCCCTTCACACACGCTTCTTGATACAACCATATGACAAAACTTGATGTTTTATACTAACGAAAAAGCGAGGAATATAAACCTCGCTTCTTCTTTTCACCGATACATACTGGCAATATCTTCAATAAACATAAGCGGTTCTTCTTCTGTTAGTTGTTTAATTGGAGAATAATCCTCTCCACCAAAACTTTGATCTATGTCTTCAATAAATGAAGAAACTTCTTCTGACTCTTCACGATTAGCCGGCATTTCGTATTTTTGTAATTCTGTACGGTGCACGACGGATAAAATATGGCGAGGAAATTGCTGCTTTGTTTTTCCAAAACAGTATACCGGCTTGTGTTTCAAAAAGCGTTCTACTTCCTCTTGCCGGTTATAAATGCTTCCATGATCACCCCAAGCTACCACAACCAGTTCAGCATCTTCCACTGCTTTTTGAATATATTCACCTGTTCTTGTTCCAACAGCTTCTTCTTTTGAAAGCATGCGTAAAAACGAAACATGGTCGGTTTGATAGCTGAATAAATAAACGATTTCTAAGACTCCAAATCCCCACTTTTGCGCCAGTTCTATGCATTTGGATACAGCTGTATCATCGCTGTATTCATACGTATTTTCTGGAAATGACAAGATAAACGTAAGTTTACGTTCGTTTACTTCACTCCATTTGCATAATAGAGAGTATTTGTATGTGCCTGTTTCATCAAAAATAACTTCTTTTTTCACTGCTTCCATCCCCCTGCCTTCTTACAATCTTGTTACTTATCTATTGCAAATGAGCTAAGCAGTAATCGTAACCTTGACTGTTAAAAGTTTTATTTTATATGTATTTCAAAATCATGCCTTCATGACAACTTTTCTTCCATTTTTTCAAAAAGCAATTTTTTCTTCTATACATGCTTTTTACAGCTATTGAACATTCACATATACATCTTTCCTCTTTTCGGACCTCCAGTCAAAATAGATAAAATCAAAAGAATGGTCTATAATAAAGAAATAACCAATGACCTTTTCACTCATGTTTTTGACAGTTACGGATTTTTTCTCAGCAGGTATGTTCAAAACTGATCCTCTGAGAACATAGAAGATAAATTTGTGTAAAGAAAGGATTTTGTAAATGGCTACTACACACACATTTACAAGAGGAGAAGAAATTGCAAATGCAATTACACACGGCGTTGGAGCCGTACTCAGCATTGTTGGATTAACGCTTTTAATCGTACTTTCTTCGTTAGAAGGAACGCCTTGGCATGTTATCAGTTTTACTATTTACGGAGTAACTATGCTGCTTCTCTATGTCTCCTCTACGCTTGTCCATAGCTTTCCGGAAGGTAAGGTAAAAGATCTTTTTGAGATATTTGACCACTCTTCTATTTATTTGTTTATTGCCGGTACGTACACTCCATTTTTATTTATCGCAGTAAAAGGAACCACCGGCTGGACACTGTTTGGAATTGTATGGGGCATCGCTCTTGCAGGAATTGTATTCAAAGCTTTTTTTGTAAAGAAATTCCTTTTTATTTCCACCATTCTTTACGTATTTATGGGATGGATGATTGTGTTTGCTTGGGATTCGTTAACTCAAAACATTGCCCATCAAGGAATTGTCCTTCTCGTAGTTGGAGGCGTGTTGTATACAATCGGGGCCGTTTTTTACGTATGGCGAGGATTTCGTTTTCATCATATGATTTGGCATATGTTTGTTCTTGGCGGAACCGTACTCCACTTTTTAGCAATCATTTTATATGTATTGCCTATAACCAATTAAAAAAGGGCCCGAAGGCCCTTTTTTAATTGGTTATAGAATTCCTTACCACAGTTTTGCCATTTGAGTCACAAGCGTATAGACTCCTAGCACAGCCATAATAACGACCACAAAACCGCCAAAAACGGTAAGCCAAGTCGGATGCTTGTAATCGCCTACTATCTTCTTTTTATACGCCGCTATAAGCATTGTTCCGAGTGTAATAGGTAAGATTAACCCATTTAATGCTCCAGCTAAAATAAGCAGAGTGACCGGCTGACCAATCGTTAAGAAAACCAGGGTTGAAATCGTAATAAATGCAATGATAATCCAGTTTTCATATTTCTCAATCCTTTTGCTGAAGGATTTAATAAAGGAAACCGATGTATATGCCGAACCAATAACTGAAGTGATAGCCGCCGCTGCCATGACGACACCGAATAATTTATAGCCAATATCCCCTGCGGCTAACTGAAAAACAGAGGCAGGTGGATTATCAGGATTCAGTTTTAACCCTTGACTCAACACACCTAATGTCGCTAAAAATAGAAAAATTCGAATGATCGAAGCAATCGTAATACCTGATACTGCTCCTCTTGTTACTTCAGGAATCGCGGCTTTTCCTTTAATTCCTGCATCTAATAAACGGTGACCTCCTGCAAATGTAATATATCCTCCTACTGTTCCTCCTACAAGAGTAACAATCGCCATTACGTCAATGTGATCCGGCCAAAATGTTTTAGAGACTGCTTCTCCTAATGGCGGAGCGGAAGAAACTGCAACATAAACCATTAAAACAATTAATATTCCGCCCATTAATTGAGCAAAACGATCCATTAATTTTCCGGCTTCTTTGACTAAAAAGATTGCGATAGAAATGATGGCTGTAATGACTGCACCCGCTTTAGGAGAAATACCAAATAGCGCATTGAAGCCAAGACCCGCTCCTCCTACGTTTCCAATATTAAATGCTAAGCCTCCGATTACAATTAAAATAGCAATAAATAAGCCGAGACCTGGCAAAACACTGTTAGCGATATCCTGTGCTCTTTTTTCTGAAACGGCAATAATACGCCATACGTTTAGCTGAACGCCAATGTCTAATAAAATCGACAGTAAAATGACAAAACCAAAACTTGCGGCGAGAGCTTGTGTAAAGACCGTTGTTTGAGTTAAAAAACCTGGACCCACTGCTGAAGTAGCCATTAAAAATGCTGCTCCAAGCAGCACGCTCCAGTTGCGTTCTTTTTTCATGATGTCACCTCATTGTGGTTGAATAATGATTTGTTCTTCTTTTAGCTTGTCACAAATAGCTTTGGCAAATTCAACAGCATGTGCACCGTCTCCATGAATACAAACGGTATCTGCTTGAATGGGAATCTCTTCATTTTGCACAGTGAATACTTTCTTTTCTTTGACCATTTTAATTACTTGAGAAATAGCCGCTTCTTCATCTTGAATCACAGCGTTTTCAACGTTTCTCGGCGTCAGCATGCCGTTCTGTTGATAGGTTCGATCTGCAAATACTTCCTGAGACGTACGCAAGCCTATTTCGTTTCCGGCTTTAATCGATTCACTTCCAGCCAAACCATATAGAATAGCTTCCTCACTAACATTATAAACGGCTTCAGCAATAGCTTTAGCTATGTCTCGATCCCCTGCACCCATATTATATAAAGCGCCATGAGGTTTCACATGATGAAGGGTCCCTCCTTCTGCACGTATAAAAGCTGAAAGAGCCCCCATTTGATACACCATTAAATCATAAGCTTCTCGAGGCGTAATTTTCATATATCTACGTCCAAATCCAGCTAAATCTTGCAATCCGGGGTGCGCGCCAATCGCCACATTTTCACTCAAAGCCAGCTTTACTGTTTCTCTCATAACCGAAGGATCTCCGGCATGAAAGCCACAAGCAATGTTTGCTGACGTTACATAGCGTAAAATTTCTTTATCATTTCCTAATCTATAGTTCCCAAAGCTCTCTCCTAAGTCACAGTTCAAATCAACGGTAGCCATCTTCTTCCCCCTTATATTTTCATTCGAAGTGCTCTTTTAATATGATTTATTTTCTTTTCCTGCTCCATATATAAATGCTGCGCTTCATCCAGTGAAATTGCTTGAAAAGAAACCTTTTTCCCTGGGGAAATTTGCGCCAGCGCTGAAAAATCTGCAGTTGCTACCTGTCCGATTCTAGGATATCCTCCTGTCGTTTGATGATCTGCTAATAAAACAATGGGCTGCCCTTCTTTTGGTACTTGAATCGTACCGAACGTCACAGCGCTAGAGAGCAGCTCTTTTTCTTGACCAAGGACTAATTTCTTCCCTTTTAGCCTATAGCCCATGCGGTCAGATTGAGGGGTAACGTCAAATTCTTGATTAAAGAAATGTTGTTGACTTTCTTTTGTAAACCAATCAAATTCCGCACCTTTCATCGTGCGGATAATAGACGTCTCGTATGAAGGAAGAAGTTTAGGATGAATCGTCCAAAAAGCCTGCTGAAAAGAGCGGTCCGTTTGCTTTTTCACCAGTTTCTTTATAATTGCTTCCCCTGTTTCTGTAGGAGGGTGGCTTAATACTTCGTCACCTGACTGTAATGCTTTACCGTGTAGCCCGCCTATCCGAGCGCGAAGTGAAGTAGATGTACTTCCCATAACTGCAGGAACATTAAAAGCACCGGAAACCGATAAATAAGAACGGCACCCTAAAGCCGGAACACCAAACTGTAGCACGCTCCCTTTTTTCACATATAAAGGCCGCCACATCTTTACGGCTTCATCATTAACAGTTGGCGATAAATCCCCTCCTGTCAGGGCAATCAAAGCATCTTGCTGAAATTCAATTTTTGGTCCCATTAACGTAATTTCAATAACCGGCTGGTTTTCTTGATTTCCTACTAATAAGTTGGCAATCCTTAAAGCAACTTTGTCCATTGCCCCGCTGACAATCATGCCGTCCTTTTGATATCCATGTCTGCCGATATCTTGAATCGTTGTTAATAAACCGGGACGTATCACTTTAATACTCATCTTCATCCACCTCCTTTTGGGCTTCATATTCCGTTTCAGAAATGGAAACAAATCGGATACGATCACCTGCTTGAAGCAAGCTTGGCGAATCTTTTTCTGGGTTAAATAGTGTAAGAGGAGTACGCCCGATTAACTGCCATCCTCCAGGTGTCTCAATTGGGTACACGCCGGTTTGCATTCCTGCGATGCCAACTGACCCTTTTGGGATGCTGTTTCTCGGTGATTCTTTTCTTGGAGTCGCAATTTCTTCGCTCATCCCTCCCAAGTAAGGAAAACCAGGAGCAAAGCCTATCATATACACCAAATATTCTCCATTTGTATGAATGGAGATAACTTCATCAGGCGTTAATGAATGAAAAGCGGCTACTCTCTCTAAGTCCGGGCCGTACTTTCCTCCGTAACACACCGGAATTTCAATTTGTCTAGCGACCGCTTCAGATTTTTCTTCCTGGCGGAAAAGCAGTTCTTCAATATATGTAGATATTGCTGTGTAAGGATTTCTTCTTCCTTTTTCACTCATTATCCAAGGATCATAATAGATTGTAACTGTTGCAAAAGCCGGCACATATTCAATCATTCCCTTACATAATGATTGCTCTAGCACCTCAGTAAATTGCTGAATACGTTTGTGTATGCCGAAATTAATTTCGTCTCCAAATGAAACGACAATGCCGCTGTCACCAAGAGGATAAAGTCGATAATCGTGACTCATTCCGTCTCCTCCTTTTTACTTAGTATTGTTTGAGCAGCTCCCTTTAATGCTGTAGTTAAATACATTCATTAGAATTACTAATGGAATTGTTGTTTTTAAATAACATTTTCTTATATATCTAATAAAAAAAAGAACAATAAATCCCTATCCTGTATGGATAACATTATACAAATATAAAATAATCTTATGTTCTACTAAAACAAACTCCAAAGAAAAATTCAACCTTTTTAAAGTTTTATCGTCAAAAGGATCACGTTTTTTCAATTTTCCCCATAAAAAAACTGCTTTGTTTTTTATACTAAAGCAGTTTTTTGTAAACATGTACAAAAAGGAAAAACTCATGGGCAGTAAAACATTATATACCTCTTCGAGCAAAATCTACAAAACGAAACTTATCAAGACGATGACGTGATTCCGTATATTGAAAAAGGCTTGCATCTTCTAAATACACATAGTTTCTTACTACCACAATATGTTCATAGTCTTTTAAATCTAAGTAACACTTATCTTCGTCCGTCAGCTCGTCAACGGAAATTTCTTTTTTGGCAAAGCTTATTTTCAGCCCAAGATCTTTTTCTAAGTATTCATAAATAGAGCCTTTGCATATGTCTTTTGTGAGGTGAGGAACATACTTTTTATGAAAAAAATCTTTATCTAAAATAATTTTCTCTCCATCGATTTCCCGCGCTCGAACCACTTTCCATATAAGATCTTTTTTCGTCGCCCCAAGCTGTGTGCACAGATCTTGATCGGCCTTAACTAATTCAAATTCTTTTACAATAGTAGTCGATGTATGCCCTAGCTTTTCCGCCACTTCTTTGAAGCTAACAAGTCCTGATACTGGAAAATCAAAGCGTGATACGTCCAATACAAATGAGCCTTTTCCTTTCATTTTTTGAATGTACCCATTTTGTGAAAGTAAATTTAACGCTTTCCGTATCGTTTCACGAGACGTTTGATACTGTTCAACAAGCTCATTTTCAGAAGGAAGTTTTGTATTAGGACGCCAGTCACCACGTTTAATTTTATCGACTAACTGTTCGTAAATACTGATAAATTTATTTTCTTTCAATTGCCATCACCTATTTTACTTTCTATATATACCCAATTGTATAAAAAGAACGATAGATTGTCACCCATCGTTCTTTTTACTTTTTTCTCTATTTTTTTAAATGATACACGATTGATTCATACGGCCGAAGTAAGACTTGCTTGAATTCCTTTGATGAATCTTTGTAGTTAGACAGCAATATTTCACTATGATATCCTTCAAAAGTTATATCTTCTGGCAGTTCAAAGGCTGTTTCGCTGCCGTAGAAATTATTTATCACCAACAGCTTTTCATCTGCTCCATTTCGGATATAAGCGAAAATCTGCTCGTCTTCTCCAAGAATCAATTCATAGTTTCCATAGGTGATAATGTCGTACTGCTTGCGTAATGCAATAAGTTTTTGATAAAAATAAAAAATTGAATCTTCATCATCTAACGCTTTTTCTACATTAATTTCACGGTAGTTATCGGCCGGATTGATCCATGGAGTTCCTTTTGTAAAACCTGCATTTGGCTCATCGCCCCATTGCACTGGTGTACGGGAATTATCTCTTGATTTATGTTTTAAAATCTCCAAAATTTCATTTTCGTTCATTCCTTGTGCACGTTTTATCTCATACACATTTAATGACTCCACATCTCTATATTCATCAATAGAGGAAAACTTCGGGTTTGTCATACCTATTTCTTCCCCTTGATAAATATAAGGTGTTCCCTGCATCAGATGAATCGTTGCAGCGAGCATTTTGGCAGATTTATTATGATAGAGTTCATCGTTTCCATAGCGGGAAACAACGCGAGGCTGATCATGGTTGCACCAAAATAGTGCATTCCATCCCCCTCCTTTATTCATCTCCGTTTGCCAAGTTGATAAAATCTCTTTTAATTTAATGAAATCAAAATCTGCTAGCGCCCACTTTTCTCCGTTTGGGTAATCGACTTTCAAATGATGAAAATTAAACGTCATGCTAAGCTCGCCCCGGTCCGGATGAGAATATTGAATACAGTGGTCAACCGTTGTCGACGACATTTCCCCAACGGTCATGCTATCGTATTTTGAAAAAACTTCTTGATTCATTTCTCGCATATATTCGTGAACGCGAGGACCGTCGGTATAAAATTTCCGTCCATCTCCTGGCGCGATAGAACCATCATCATCTAAAAAGCGCTGATCTTTTGAAATTAAGTTAATAACGTCCAGACGAAATCCATCTACTCCTTTTTCAAACCAAAACGTCATCATATCGTACACGCTGCGGCGCACACGCTCATTTTCCCAGTTCAAATCCGCTTGCGTGACATCAAACAAATGCAGATAGGATTGTTCTGTCAACTTATCATGCTCCCACGCCGAACCTCCAAATTTTGAAACCCAATTCGTCGGAGCACTTCCATCTTCTTTTTGATCTTTCCAAATATAAAAATCTCTGTACGGGTTATCTTTCGATTTTTTAGCTTCTTGAAACCATTCATGTTCAGTTGACGTATGATTAACGACAATATCCATGATGATTTTAAGATCCCGCTTATGCGCTTCTGTTATTAAACGATCGAAGTCCTCCATTGTTCCGTATTCTTCTTGAATAACAAAATAATCACTTATATCATATCCATTATCCCGCTGCGGCGATTTATAAATTGGCGTTAGCCACACAACGTCTACACCAAGCTTTTTCAAATAATCTAGCTTTTCAATAATACCAGCTATATCACCCACGCCGTTGCCAGTCGTATCGTAAAAGCTTTTAGGATAAATTTGATAGACAACCGATTTTTTCCACCAAGGTTCTTGCATTTTTAACACCACCATTTAATTCTTTGGATTATGTTGAAACGATTCTGTAGCCGCGACAGTTGATGTAACGGTTGATTTTTTCTGAAGCTTTCCAAGTGTTAACGTTAAAAGAAACGGCACCACAATTACGATTACCATTCCAATAATGAAAGCTGACCAGCTCTGTGGAACAATCGATAACGGAGCTGGGATACCACCAATTCCCACCGATGCTGCTTTCACTCCCGCTACGGATATGACGACACCTGCAATAGCTGAACCAATCACTGCAGAAATAAAAGCAAATCTAAAGCGTAAATTCACGCCAAACATTGCAGGCTCCGTAATGCCAAGCCACGCTGAAATCCCTGACGTTAAAGACAGTCCTTTTAATTTCTCATCGTCTTTTGAAAGAACCATTATCGCGAAAGCCGCAGAGCCTTGTGCAATATTAGATAATGCTACCATCGGCCATAAGAACGTACTTCCTACGCTTCCAATCAGCTGTAAATCTACGGCCAAAAATGTATGATGCATGCCTGTAATAACAAGGGGAGCATATAAGCCTCCGTATACAAGCCCTCCAATAAATGGAGCCGTTTTAAACAGCCATACAACTGCACCTGTAATCACATTTCCTATTGCAAATGTAATCGGACCAATCACAATAAAAGCGAGAAACCCTGTTACTAAAAGAGCTACAGGCGCTACAATTAAAAGCTGAAAACCATCCGGTATTCGTTTTCGTAAAAACAATTCGATTTTAGCTAACACAAACGAAGCAGCTAGCACAGGTAAAACCTGCCCCTGATAGCCAACTTTCTCAACGTGCAGACCGAATAAATTCCACGTATCGATGCTTCCTTTTTTTAATGCTTCTCCATAAGACCAGGCATTTAGCAAATCAGGATGGACCAGCATGAGCCCAAGGACAATTCCAAATAAAGGACTTCCTCCAAAACGCGTAACAGCTGACCATCCTATAAGAGCCGGCAAAAAGGCAAAAGCCGTATTAGCAATTAAATTAATCATGCTCGCGAAGTCTTTCCACTGTGTATGAACATCTACGATAGATTTATCATCGTAAAAAATTCCGGCGCCTGTTAATACATTATTGATTCCCATTAATAAACCCGCGGTTACGATAGCCGGTAAAATGGGAATAAAAATGTCAGCTAATGTTTTTATTGCGCGCTGCAGAGGATTTAAGTTTTTAGCCGCTTCGTTTTTCACTTCCTCTTTTGACAGTTCACCTATTCCTGTAAGCGTCACCATTTCTTTATATACTTTATCAACCGTGCCTTGACCAATAACAACTTGAAACTGGCCGTTTGTAGAAAAAGATCCTTTTACTAATTCGTGCTCATCTAGCATACGTTGATTGACTTTACCTTCATCTTTTAAAACAAGTCGAAGACGCGTTACACAATGCGTTGCAGCAGAGATATTTTCTTTTCCGCCAACGGCTTCTACAATGCGTTCAACAGATTCTCGATTCATGTCTTTTCCCCCTTGTTTCCGTTTTCATTTTACTCCTGTATTTCCTATCCCCCATATAAATCTCACCGCAAACCTGTATATACAAGTTTTATGTTTTTATTCTAACCTGTATATACAAGATCGTCAACAAAAATAAAATTACTTCTTTTTCATTTCATGATATAGTCAAAAAGCAAAGTATATGGAAGGAGACGTTACAATGCTGCAAGTAAGATTAATGGGAAAACAAGAAGAAATTAATGAAGCGATCAAACAGTTTGCACAGAACTACCATATAGAACATCAGTCAAAAGAATATACGCGAAGCGCTAATCCAAAGTACGAGCGCAAAAAAGATACTCGGGTGTATCTTTCCATGCATTTAAAGGATAAATAAAAAGCACAAGAGCATAGCATGCTCTTGTGCTTTTTATTTTACATCGAAACAATTTGATGGGAATGATAGTTCTCAGGATCCGTAACTTTTTTTGTTAACTGAATTATTTTTCGTAATTCATCAATTGGAACTTGCCCAGGAGCTGAGCTGCTTTTCCCTACAGCGAAAGTAACAGAAGAGCCATACATCCACCCGACGATTCGGGTAATAGCTCCTAACCCTCCCATCGACATGGTAATGAGAGGAATGCTGAGCTCTTTTTCAGCCTCTCTTGTAGCTTCTAATAAAGTTAAAACATCTTGATTGTTCTGAGGCATGACAGCTGCTTTCGCTGCATCTGCTCCGTAAAATTCAGCTAGAAATAAGCTTTTAAAAATTTCCGCTTTAGGAGGAGTAAAAGAAAAATTATGATAAGAAAGTACAAGTTTCTTATTATTTTCCTTGGAAACTTCACGTAAATAGCGGATATGCTCTGGCTGATTTGATACTTCAAAATCAATAATTGCTACATATGGATGCTTACATACCTCTGCAAGTATCGCTGCTACTTCCTTTTCTGATAAGGAAATAGGCTGCCCCCCTTCTTTTTGAGAACGTACAGTAAGCAAAATAGGCGTGCGCTCGCCATTTTCATATATATCTTTAGCTGCAGAAAGGACGCTGTTTATATCTTGAATTTCTTCGTAAAAATCTAAGCGCCATTCAATTATATCCGGTTTTTTTAATAGAATTTCCGCTAGTTCTGTTAAAAGCTCTTTGCGATCTTTGCCCACTAAAGGCGTACAAATAGATGGAGAATGAGTTCCTTCTCCTCGTCCTAACATAGGAACAGCTCCTTTTTATCAAAGTTAAATGTTTCCGTTTTCATTTCAGCATTTGTTCCATACTTGTTAAACAGATACATGGTGTACTTTCTTATCCGGTGAGTAAATATCCATGATGTTCCAATGTCCTGACGTTGGTACAGGATTGTTTAACATCGCTACATCAATTACAACTGGTTTATTAGAAGCAACAGCTCTTTGAAGTGCCGGTTTAAACTCTTCGGCTGATTGAATTTTTATGCCTTCTACTCCATAAGCTTTAGCGATACTTGCAAAGTCAGGAGAATATACCTCTCCATCTTTTTCAAATATCGTGCCTAGAGTGGTTCCAAAATGTGCTTTTTGCAGTCCCGCGATCGTACCAAACGCAAAGTTGTTCATAATGATCCAAACCACAGGAATATTCTCTTCGGCTGCCGTAGCAAGCACAGCTGGATTTTGGCCGAATCCCCCGTCTCCTACTAGAGAAACAACTACTTTATCAGGCTGAGCTACCTTTGCTCCTAAAGCTGCCGGCGCTCCAAATCCCATTGTGGCAAAGCCTCCTGGAGTTAATATACTTCCAGCTTCATAGATTGGAAACTGCTGTCCTACCCCATTCTTATTCCAGCCTACATCAGTAGTAATATAGGCATCTTTCGGCAGGACTTCGCGAACTTCATTTAAAATTCGCTGCGGCTGCATTGGGAATGAATTGTCGTGAATATATTCTTCATTGCTAGCTTTAAACTCTTCACGATAAGAAGCAATCTCTTTGATTAATGCTTCATTTTTTACTCCTTCCGGAATAAGCTGTTTAGCTACGCGATTTAAGACTTTAAGGGCTTGTTTTAAATCAGCCACTGCACCGATTTCGGCAGGGTAATTACGCCCTATCTCGCTAGGATCAATATCAATATGAAGCAATTTTGTTTGTGAAAAATCAAACGTATATTCCGGCTCCCAGGAGCTAGAATCTGCTTCTGCAAATCGTGTTCCTAATGCTAAAATATAATCAGCAGTCCGACACTTTTCATTAATAAACTTCGTGCCCCAAAAACCAGTCATCCCTAGAGTCAAGTCATGATCATCTGGAAGTGCTCCTTTGCCCATTAAGGAGTGGGCTACCGGAATGTTCAAGTGGTCCACAAGCTCTTTTAATTCATTTGCTGCATCTGCTAATAGGATGCCTCCGCCTACATATAACACTGGATTTTTAGCATTAATTAATTTTTGTACAATACTCTTTGCCGTTTCATCATCGATAGAAGGTTTTTGCAAAGATTTCGTTTGGCGATGCAATCGGTCAAATAAAGAAACATCGATCTTTTTTGAAAAGATATCCATAGGTACAGATACTAATACGGGGCCAGGATTTCCGCTTTCCGCTAGTAAAAATGCTTTCTCTAATATTTCTGGAAATAAATCTGGACGGTCAACTCTCCATGCACGCTTAACGAATGGACGATAAATTTCATATTGCGAAGCATCAGCATGTAAATTTACCTCTTGATGCGGATGCTTTCCATAATAATGAGTAGGAACATCACCAGCGATGACAACCATTGGAATTGAATCTAACGCTGCATTGGCTACACCTGTAGCAGCATTTGTTAAGCCAGGACCTAAGTGACTTAATACTACTGCTGCTTTTTTCGTCACACGTGCATAGCCATCAGCTGCATGCGCTGCAATTTGTTCGTGTCGAACGTTTATAAATTTAATTTTGCTTTCTTCTAAGGCTGTTAGTACCGCTATGTTTGTATGACCACACAAACCAAAAATATGCTCGATGCCTCGTTCCTCAAGATAATTTACTAATTGATGTGATATTAATTTTTCCATTGTATATCCTCCTTTAAATTCACTATATATTTTTTCAGGTAATAAACTCAGCTACGATAGCTGCAGGACAATCATTTTTATTTCTGTCATATCTTCAATCGCAAATCGAGGTCCTTCTCTACCAACGCCGCTGTCTTTTATCCCGCCGTACGGCCAATGGTCGAGTCGAAAATTAGAGGTCCCATTAATCACAACTCCTCCTACTTCTAAAGATTCAGCAACACGGTAAGCTAAATCCATTTGATTTGTAAACAGCCCTGCTTGCAAACCGAATGATGAATCATTTGTTTCCCGAATAGCCTCTTCAATATCTTGATAAGGAATAATGCTTACCACAGGCCCAAACACTTCTTGACACACTACTTTGCTTTGTTTAGGAGGATTTAATAGAACAGTAGGTTCTATAGAAGCCCCTGTCTTTTTGCCGCCGCATATCAGCTCTGCACCTAGATCGACTGCTTCTTCAATCCAAGCCAAAACTCGGTTTGCTGCTTTTTCATCTACTAAACATCCAACATCCGTCTGCGGCAGCAGAGGATCACCAACTTTTAAAGACGTTACCTCATTCTTCAGAAGCTCTGTAAATTCAGAAACAACTGAGTCATGTACATAAATACGCTGAACTGAAATACAGCTTTGACCGGAGTTGCTAAACCCTGTTCTCCCGCACATTTCAGCAGCTTTCTTAATGTCGGCATCTTCATGAACAATTGTTGAAGCATTTCCTCCTAATTCTAGAAGCACTTTTTTCATTCCAGCCAGTTCACATATATTTCTGCTTGCCACTGTTCCACCGGTAAAAGAAATTATATTTACACGGTCATCTTTTACGATTTGCTGTCCTGTTTCTACTCCCCCTAAAACCATATTAATAGCGCATTCAGGCATTCCAGCTTCTAATAATAGAGCTATAAATTCTGAAGCAACTAAGGTTGTTTGGGGAGCCGGTTTTAAAATAACACTGTTGCCAGCAGCAAAAGCTGGTCCAATTTTGTGGCATACTAAATTCAAAGGTGCGTTAAAAGGAGTAATAGCAGCAACAACCCCGACAGGCACACGGAATGTCGAAGCTATCGCTTTTCCCCCTCGTTCGGAAGCATCTCCTGGTATCGTTTCACCGATAAGCCTTTTTGCTTCTTCCGCAGATTGTTCTAATGTTTCTACAGATCGAGATACTTCATCCAACGTATTCTTCAACGGTTTTCCTAACTCATTTGAGATGAGAGAAGCAAACTTTTCTTTTTGCTTTTCCAAAAGCCGTGCTGCTTCTTTTAAAATTTTGGCTCTTTCATAAGAAGACAGACTCGCAATTGTTTTTTTAGCTTCATAGGCGGCTGATAGCGCTCGTTCAACATCTTCTGGCGTTGCTATAATTTGCTCACCAATTACTTCCTGCGAATATGGACTTTTAATACTTACTGCTGATCGATTACCTTCAAGCCATTCTTTATTTACATAAGGTCTTGCTCGTCTAAAGCTCATTGTTATCTCTCCTTTTAACAATTGACCTGACTGCTATTTTTAGATCGATCTATTTTTATATTTAGATCGATCTAAAATTTAATGCAGTTTTCTATAAATCCTATTGATTTAAAGTAATAACTCGTTTTGTAAACGTTATCATAATCCTACAACAGAAATTTTAATCTAGCAATAGAAAATTAAAGAATTTTCTAAAAATATTCATTGATCCTGAGTTCAGTTTGCCTATACTCGCTTACGTAGTCTCACATTCACTTCCTTTTTTTCTTACATACACTGCAGGAGTATGTAAGATAGCAGCACTGTCAATATGACAAAGATTTATGATTGTGATCGAGCTTAACTATTACTTATTTGTTTTCGTTACAGCGTATCACCATCTGTTGACTAACAAAAATTTTATAAACGTGAGCTGATACTTGCTTCTTAGGACATAATATACCTTTCACTGTTTTTACAAACAGTAAAATTTGTATTATAATTCTAATAACTAAAATACAAAATAATAAGTTTTTTATTGTTAAAAACAGAAAGAGGCTTTGAAAAATGACTTACAGCGAGATGTCTCTTAGAGAAAAAAGCATTGTATTTATTGGCTTTATGGGCGTAGGTAAAACAACAATCGGCGAACTAGTCGCTAAGAAATTATACAGAGATTTTGTCGATATAGACCAAGAAATTGAAAAAATGTTTCAAATGCCTACATCACAAATTTTTAAAGAGTTTGGTGAAGAGTTTTTCCGAAATAAAGAAAAAGAAGTAATTAGCCAGTTATCTCAGCAGCGTTTAAAAATTATATCCGTTGGCGGAGGCGCATTTCTTCAAGAAGAAATTCAAAAAATATGCTTATCAAATTGTATTGTATTCTTTTTAGACCTTTCATGGGATTCGTGGAAAGAGCGCATCAGCCTTATTATTGACAGTCGCCCTGTTTTACAAGGAAGAAGTCTAGAGGATATTGAAGAATTATTCTATACGCGACAAGCAATTTATTCCAACCACCACTCCAAAGTAGAAACTGACAATTTGGATATTGAAGAAGTAGCAAATTATATTGTTGATTCCCTGAAAATGGCTTGGGATATTTATGAACCGTCTAAATAATTCACAAGGAAAAGAAGCAGTTCATTAACTGCTTCTTTTTTTTGATGACGATTCTCGAACAACTAACTGAGGCGTTAAAATAATGCGATGATGATGTTCTTTTTTATCAACAATTTGGTTATGAAGACACCGTGCAGCATCTTTTCCTATTTGTCTTGCAAAAGAAGAGACGGTTGTTAGAGTAGGGTGACATACGGATGATTCCATGACATTATCAAATCCCACTACCGCTATATCTTCTCCCGGAACAATCCCTTTCTCTTTTAAACCTTGCATAACACCAAATGCAACTAAGTCGCTAAAACAAAAAACTGCTGTTGGAGGTTCAGAAATGTTCAATACTTGATGAGCAGCTTCTACACCGCCGCTTCTTGTCGGACCGCTCGGAATAACAAGCTCTTCATCAATAGAAATCCCTGCGTTCTCCAGAGCCAACCGGTAACCTTCCATTCGTTCCTTCCACGTTGTAGAACCCGTTGTTCCTCCTAAAAATGCAATTCTTTTGTGTCCCTGTTGAAGTAGATGTTGAACCGCTTTTTGAACGCCTAAGCTATAATCTACCCCTACATAATCTGACTCCACCTCAGGCAATTCCCTTACTGCTAGTACTGAAGGAACATCTAAATGCTGAATTTTTCTTATCGTATCTTCCGATGTACCCGCAACAGGACATAAAATAATGCCTCCTACCCGATGCTCTAGCATCGTAGAAAGCAGCTGATCCTGTCGATTATCCGAATCAAACGTCGTACCTAAAAACACCGTATACCCGTCTTTCTCGAGCTCCTCATGTACTCCAATTAACAATTCTGTAAAAAACGTATTAGATATATCCGTAATAATAACTCCGATTGTTGATGAAGTTTGAGATCTTAAATTTGCTGCAATTCGGTCATATACGTATCCTAACTCTTTCATCGAAGCTAGAACTTTTTTCCTTGTTTTTTCAGAAACACTTGGACTATTTCGCACAATAAGCGAAGCGGTAGCTCGAGATACTCCCGCGTGTTCTGCCACTTGTTGTAAGGTTACACGTTTGCGTTTACTTTGTTTCAATTTATTCCACCAACCCTTTATAACGCACCTTTTATAATTATTTTACAATTATCTAAAATAAAAGAAAAGCTTCATTCTTTTACGATGTTCCCTGACAAGGACTCAGTAACAAAAAAAGACGTAGCTTAATGCTACGTCTTTTTTCATTCCTAATGGGAACTCATATAAAAATTGATAAAAAAGGCAATGGTGATTACATACATCATCCAATGAATTTCGCGATGGCGTCCTGTAAACAGTTTAATCGCTGTGTATGAAATGAAGCCGAATGCTAACCCTTCTGCAATGCTGTAGGTTAACGGCATCATGACAATTGTTAAGAAAGCGGGAACAACCTCAGTAAAATCGTCGAAGTTAACGTTTCGAATGTCACTTAGCATAAGCGAACCAATAATAATGAGTGCTGGAGCAGTAGCAACGCTTGGGATAAATTGAATGAGCGGTGCAAAAAACAAGGTAAATATAAATAAGATGGCAACCGTTAATGCCTTTAAGCCGGTACGTCCTCCTTCTGCAATACCTGTTGCATTTTCAATATACGTATTTAACGCTGTGCTTCCAAAAATAGCACTCGCCATTGTACCGATTGAATCCGCTGCAAGCGCACGGTTTAATCCTGGAATTTTACCGTTTTTATCTACTAAGTTTGCTTTTTTAGATAGTCCAATCAATGTCGCTAGCGTATCAAATAATTCTACGATGGTGAAAGAAAATACAACTGAAAAAATACCGTAGGCAACTGCACCTTTTAAATCCATTTGAAAGAATGTTTCTCCGACGCTTGGCGGCGTAGCTGAAAAGACGTCTTTCACCGAATGAGGAACTGCTTGTACTCCTACAATCATCGCTAATATTGTCGTAGCAAAAATACTTATAATGAGAGCGCCTTTTACATTTTTAGCCATCAGCACAGCTGCTAATATCAGCCCAAAAATAGCCAGTAAGGGGCCTTTATCCATGACATTTCCAAGCCCTACAAAAGTAGACTCGTTTGCCACAACTAATCCAGCGTTTTTCAAACCGATAAACGCAACAAAAAGACCAATTCCAACTGCTATTGAAGACTTTAATACGTTCGGAATGGCATCAATAATCTTTCCACGTATTCCTGTTACCGTTAAAACAAAAAATAAGACCCCGGATATAAAAACTGCTCCAAGTGCCGTTTGCCATGACAATCCTTGTCCTAATACTACTGAATACGTAAAAAACGCATTTAAACCCATCCCTGGACCGGTTACAATCGGGAAGTTTGCCCACAGGGACATCAGTAACGTACTAAATACAATGGCGTAAATGGTAGCTGCAAGAGCCGCTTCACGGGGGATACCCGCGTCAGACATGATAATGGGGTTGACGATTACCATATAACTGACCGTCATAAAAGTTGTAAGTCCTGCTAGTATTTCTTGTTTTGGTGTTGTGTTGCGCTCTGATAGTTTAAACAAGCGCTCTAATATTCCGTTACGCTCCAACACGCGCGCCTCCCTACTTCTAAAAAAAATAAAAAACCCTACCTATTCAAATGTCCTAAAAAGGACACGATTTAGGAGGATTTTACGTTACAAAGTAAAATCTTTTGTCCTATTATAGTCTTAATTTGTAGATATGCAAAGGTAGAAAACGCTATCATTATAAAAATTTTTATCTTCCGTTAGTTTGGAATTTTGAAAATTTATTTCTTCTATCCCTTTAGTCTGTGGCAAGAGTGCTCTTTTTAATCATTTATACAAAAAAAGAGATTGAGACATAACTAAATCAATCCCATCTAAAGACGATCAAATTGGATAGATGATCTGGACTGCTTGTGACACCACTGTTGATTTCCGTACAAGGCTTCGCTTTCCGCGGCCGGCCGATGAGCCTTCTCGTTGCTTGCGCTCCTGCGGGAGTCTCATCCCTTCCGCTTTTCCCGCAGGATTCTACGCCTTGTCTCCCATCAACAGCTAGAAGCAACTAAACAGATTAAACCCACGTTCACCATGACAACAAAAAACTCGAATTATTAATCAATAATTCGAGTTTTACTTCAACTAAAATACTTTTATCCCGGCCTCTTCTTTGTTTTACATCTTATGATTATGAAATTAAAAGCGGGATTCTTTTTAAAAGACGATCAATCGAATGATTTGCTTCTTTCAATACAATTCCTTGGTCAATTGTTTTCAGCACGCGATTTTCCATCACAATTTCTCCATCAACCATCGTTAGTTCTACATCTCCTCGCGTTGCTGAATACACAACTCTGGAAATAGGGTCTACGCCGTAAGATGGAAAGGTATGAAGCTGATTTAAATTTAAAATAGCAAGATCCGCTTTTTTCCCGACCTCTAAACTTCCAATTTCTTTTTCAAGCCCAACTGCTTTCGCTCCGCCGATTGTAGCCATTTCTAGCACGTGCTTTGCATTCATGGCCGTTGGTCCGTACGAGGGTTTATGAATCGTAGCCGCCAGCCTCATTTCGTTGAACATATCCAAATTATTATTACAAGGAGCACCATCAGCGCCAAGACTTAAAAATACACCTTGCTCTAATAAACCGGGCACATCTGCGATTCCGGATGCAAGTTTTAAGTTTGATCCTGGGCAATGACTGACTTTTACTCCTTGATTCTTAATAATTTGCTTTTCTTGATCATTTAGCCACACACAGTGCGCTAAAATAAGGCGCTCATTGGCTAATCCTAAATGGTCTAAATACATAATATTTCTCATACCCGTTTCAGCTTCTACGATGCGAATTTCTTCTTGATTCTCAGAAGCATGAGTATGGACATGAACATTATAGGCAGCTGATAAATGGCTCACTTCACGCAGCAAATCTTCCGTACATGACAGCACAAATCTTGGGGAGAATGCGTATCGAATACGACCGTTATTTGAATTATGCCATTTTTCAAGCAGCTCTACACTTTCTTTGATCGAGTCAGCCGTTGTCTCCTGCAGAGCTTTTGGCAGATCATCGCCTTTTTTATCCATCATTACTTTTCCTGCAAGAGCTCGGATTCCACTTTGAGATATAGCTTGAAAAGCAGAGTCCGTATGATGAACAGTTTCCATATCTACAATTGTTGTAGTCCCGCTTTGAATGAGTTCGCCGATCCCTAACAGTGCTGAATAATAGATAGATTCTTCATCATGTGAAGCTTCAAGCGGCCATATTTTCTTCTTTAGCCAGTCTAGCAGCTCTAAATCATCTGCTTGCCCTCTAAAAAGCGTTTGACATAAATGAATATGAGTATGTATAAAGCCCGGCACAATTGTTTTATTTGCTGCGTCAATGACTTTATCTACCTTTTCCGGATGCAGGTTTTTCCCGATGGCTGCAATACGATTTCCAACAATATAAAGGTCACCGTAAATAATATCATTCTTCTCATTCATCGTAATAATCTCTGCATTTTTAATTAATGTGTGCGTCATACCTTCTTTCCCCTCTTTCGTAACATCTATCTATTTCTAGCTCAAGCCGAACACTAACATCTTCAAGCAATCTTTCTTACACTGGTCTTAAATATATATGGTGTATGCTCTGAGTTGAATAAGTGTAGGTAACCTCATGCGCGATAGAGAGTTTGGGTAAAAAAAATTCCTAGCTGATTATACAGCTAGGAGGTTGGATTTATGATAAAATCCCAAGTCCCTTTTTCAAGAGGTTATACGAAATCGCAGGAGAATAATGTGATCTTGTATTTATAATATGGTGTTTTCAGTCTATATACCAGCTTTTTGTCAGAAGTTCTAACATTGTTTTTTTATTCTTTTTTATTATGTGACTTTTCTTAACACCCTTATTTTTCATGTTATGCAATTTATTTTCGTTTCTTCTATGTAATATTTCCTAAAAATAAAGAATCTATCTTCTGTTTCTATACAAAACAGAAAAGTTATTTTATGATTTGTATGATTAAAAAACTACAAATCTATATTTTAGGGGTGATTAACTTGGAAAAAATAAATGTTGGCTGCCGTTTTACGCTTTCCGTTATGAGTGATAACTTTATCGATATTATTTTAGGCGCACTAAACGAAGTGGATATGTCTAAAGTTCAGCGAAAAACAGACCGTGTTAGTACGTTTATTGAAGGAACTGCCAAAGACGTATTTGGAGTTGTTCAAGCCGTTTATAAAAGTGCTGGAAAATCAGGAAAGCATATTGTGCTGAATGCCACGTTTTCAACAGGGCAGCACGAAGAATATTTCGAAGAAAGAAAAATAAAACCAAAAGAAAACATGTCTTCAAACCAACAGCTTTGTGCTTCGTTCCCTGTATCCACTCAATTTTCTTTGTATCCATTAGATACGCCGCATTATGTAGACATCATCAAAAGCGGAATTGGCGCAGTTAAACAACAGGGAGTATTTGCCGAAACCGTGCCTTTTGCAACAGCTTTAGAAGGAGATGTGGATAAAGTATTCGCTTCTCTATACGAATGTTTTATGAAATCTGTACAGCAAGCTCGTGTCGTGATGACAGTTAATATGTCAGCACACAGTCCTTCTTCAAAACGATAAATTACTTCTTATCTATTTATAAAGATAGAATACTAGAAAGGATTTATATAAATATGGCTACAAAAAGAACGTTTTTTTCTTTTTTCCTGATAAGTGCGTTATTATGTCTATTAGTCGTACCAAACTCTGTTATGGCTAGTGAAAAACCTGCACATTTAACGCTTGCTTCTTACACGCAGTTCTTGAAAGCGCAAAGTGATAAAAGTTCACTGTATGAATTTTCAAAACTGTCGCGTCAACAAAAACAAAAAGTTGTACAATCACTAAAGGATCCATCTCTGTTAAAAATGGAAATTGAAGAGACTAGCGGCACAGTCGAAGCTGCAAGTACAGCAGCATACGGAGCAAGAACGGCTTCACCTTTATTCAAAACAGCAGCTTATACGGCTTCTTATAAAGCGGCTGGATTTACAACAACAAAACTAACGGTGTATGTAGACTATTACACGAAAAACTCATCGGTGACTTCAGTCAAAAGTGTACGAGGCGTCGTCACGAAAAATGTAAACCCCCTTGTGTCTATTTCAAAAAAGAGCTCAAAATCTTGGGTGCAAAATAATCGAGCCTACGGGCGAATTGACTGGCAGTGGAAAATTGCAGCTAAAAATGCCGGAATCAAAAGACAAACTGCTTACGGTACAGCTTCCGGCGCTTCAGGCGGATCAACAGCTACAGTTAATTGATAAAGAGGAATAAATAATGAAAAAAATGATGTGGTGGATTGTTGGTATTACGATTGGAGTACTTTTACTAGGAATTCTGGTAGGTTATTTATCATTTTACAGCATATAAAAACAGCAGGTAATTTCGCCTGCTGTTTTTTATCTAAATGTCGTATTCTTGTCATAAAATTAAAACCTCCACTTACAGTGTCTAAGTGCCTGTAAGAAGAGGTTGGGATCACAATTGTTAGTAAGCCTGGTCTCTTCTTATCTTTCAAGCACTGCTTGTGGGAGTTGGCACGGTTCTATAAAGTCCGTTGCCGAGGTTTCAAAGGGCCTATCCCTCCACCTCTCTTGATAAGAAGTTTGTCGAATTTTGTTGATTTTTGTTGATAATTGTTGGTAAGATAAATATTATGTTACATGCTGCACAAACAGATGTCAACTACTTTTCAGAAAATTCTTTTCCCTCTAAAACTATGATATCGCTACCATTACTATGACAACTAGGTTACAAATATATAATTTTTTTATCACGCTTTTACAGCTGACTTTTTCTCAAAAGAAGTGATAGCCTCATCTAGCATGCGAATGCCGTCATCTATCTGTTCTTTTGTTACAGTAAGCGGAGGTACCATGCGAATAACTTCACTTGCATTTCCGCAAAAATAAAATAACACGCCTTTTTCTAAAGCTAAGTCCAAAATCTCGAATAAGGCGTCTCCATCGCCTTCTCCCGTATCCGGATTAACAATTTCAATTCCAATCATAAGTCCTAAACCACGGATATCCCCAATAATTGAATGTTTTTCCTTTAAAAGATGCAGCTTTTCTAACGCATAAGCGCCCATTTTTTTCGTATTATCCAGCAGTTGTTCTTCTTTCATCACTTCAAGAGTTGCAAGGGCTGCTGAACATCCAATAGGATTTCCTCCAAATGTTGTACTATGTGTGCCAAGGGGCCACTGCTTCATTAATTCTTGAGAAGCTACCGTTGCACTAAGCGGAATTCCAGAAGCAATTCCTTTTGCTATAGCCATAATATCTGGCACGACATCAAACGTTTGTCCAGCAAACCATTCGCCGGTACGGCCAAACCCTGTTTGCACTTCATCGAAAATAAGTAATATTCCGTGACGATCACAAATCTCTCTTAACTTCTTCATCCAACTTTTCGGAGGAATAATATAGCCGCCTTCTCCTAATACTGGTTCCAAAATAACGGCAGCCACTTCTTCAGGCGTGACTTGGTGCTTAAAGAGTATTTCAAAATCTTTTTCAAGCTTTTCAGTAAAGTACACATCGCTGTCTAGCTCCGCAGGGCACTCTTTTGGATTGGCATATGGAATCTGATACGTCAGTCCCGAAGGCTGCTGAAATTGTCTATATTTGCTTTTCGAGGTTGTAACACTTAAAGCTCCCATCGAGCGGCCATGAAAACACCCTAAAAAAGAAATAACATACGGACGCTTTGTGACATGTCTCGCTAATTTCAAGGCTCCTTCAATTGCTTCGGTGCCACTATTTCCAAAGAAAAAGCAGTCTAAATTGCCCGGCGTTACTTTTCCTAACTCATCGGCTAACTTTAATATCGATTCGTACATAATAACACCTGAAGGACCGTGCAATAATTGATCTGCTCCGTCTTTGATTGCTTTTACTACTTTCGGATGTCTGTGTCCTACATTTGTCGTAGCGATTCCGGAAGTAAAATCGAGATATTCTTTACCATCCAATCCATAATAATAGCATCCTTCTTCCTTCACAACGGGCAAATTCGGATGGTCTTTAGCCATCGTCGGTGCTAGCAATTCAGGCATTCTTTCAAATAAGTGACTCCAATCTTTTGACATACTACATCCTCCTTGAAATTATACAAATCAATTAATCTTATTCCGAAATATAGTTACTTATTAAACAATATTAGGAAATTCAGTTATACTAAACGCTTTAATAGAATAGTAATAAAACTTATTTTACTATGCATTTTTATTAAAATCAATTGTATAAATATTTATATATAAAATTAATATACGGGGTCTCATCCCTTCCGCTTTTCCCGCAGGAGTCTTCGCCTTTCCCTCCAATCAACTGCTAGAAGTACTTACATATATGAAACCTAGGTTCACCATCACCAAAAAAAATCCGAACGATTAATCGTTCGGATCTTCCCTCAACTAAAATACTACTGTCACAGCCTCTTTAAGTATATTTATTCAAGATGTTTGGCATCATTGATCGTTTCAAGGCGCCATTTTCCACTTTCATAAGCAAAAGTTGTAATCGATGTATTTTGTAAAATAGTAGTCCCTGTTCCTTGTTCTCCGCTTGTTACATGATGAATGAATGTATTAATTGCCGCCCCGTGACTAACAACTGCTACTTTCTTTCCGATAGACTTCTTCATAATTTCCGTTAACCGCCGAACCATCCGTTCTTGAGCGGCTTCGAGTGTTTCGATATTATATAAAGGTTCTTCTCCCCAATTTGTCGCATAGTTTGGCACAAGCTCATGCAGAACTTCTACGTTCTTTGATTCTAGTTCTCCAAAAGAGCGCTCACGCAGCTGCTCACAAACCTCGACTTTCTCTACTTTAGCAGCTGCTGCAATTTCCCTAGCCGTCTCCTGCGCACGAAGCAAATCGCTTGTATAGATTACATCAATATGGATATCTCGAAAACGTTCCGCTACGCGTTTAGCTTGTTGCTTTCCCGCTTCGTTGAGCGGAATATCAGCATGCCCTTGAATAAGTTTGTTTTTATTCCAATCTGTTTGGCCGTGCCTAATTAAGTAAAGCATCGTAATCCCCCTTTAATCCCGTTTTAAAAATTGATAGACAGCTTTATCAACCTCTGAGCTTTCATGTAAATCTGAATGTGCTTCATGAAACGTTTGGAGATGAATGTGTTCGGTGAACTCTTGCAGCCCGTACGCACTTTCTACTGTTACCACTCCATCTGTCTTATCTCCCACATCTCCTGCTCCTGAAAAAACGTCGATTTCTTTTGAGAACTCTTGACGACTTTCGTACAGCTTGTTTAACGCTATAGAGTGAAAAGCTAAATCACGAGCACCCATAGATTCAATATGATTGCGTGCATGAGGATACATCTCCATTAATTCCTGATAATCTAATCCTTGAATTGGCGATCCTAACGTAACTAACTTTTGAATATACTGAGGGTTAGACAAACTAACAGCTGCTGCTGTTACTCCTCCCATACTATGTCCAACTAAATCAACAGAAGATGCTTTATATGTATCACGTACATCTTGCATAATAGCTTCAATCCATTTTTGCTGCTGTGCAATACTGGCATCTGGCTTTTTAAAAACGATATGAATAAGCGGAAGTTTTCCCTCTTTTGCTTTCATAATATGCTTCCACTGAATAGCTCCATCTTTTTGAACAACGCAGTAACCTACTTTAGTTCCCCATCCGTTTCGTTCAAATCGTTTAATCATTTTCCCTAAGCTTTTTTGACTGCCTAAATAGCCATGAATAAATAAAACCGGCACATTTTTCGATTGGGCACCTCGTTTTATTTGTGGGGCAAAAATATAAAAACAAAGCGAAATAAATAGTATGATACTGATCAATAAAATTAACAGCCGCAAGTTCTCACCCTCCGATCGTCTCGTTCATTACACTCATTAATAAAAAAATTTGGAGTAAATTTTATTCTGATACGTCCTGTAAGCTGCAGAACTTGTCATCTTTTTCTTGCCAACGAGCTGCTCAAAGCGCAAACGCTTTTCCGTAAGCATCTCTGTTAGCCTTTGTTCTTCATTAGCATCCGTGCATATAGAAATCAATTCTTCTATTGTAGCCATATCTCGTTTTAGCTCTTGTTCATCCGTTATCATGTTTGCATTTTTTAATATCCTATACGCTTGGCGCAGTTCTTCAGGTATGTGTGACAAATCTTCTAACTTTAATGGTTTTCCTTCCCCAGGCAGCTTATCAAAGTCACCGTCTTTTATTGCTTGTCTAATTCTTTCTTCAGCAATTATATACGCAATATCCAAGGAAAGACCTCCTTTAAGCAAATATAAAATTCAATCCTACCTTCTATATAAATGATGTATAACAAACACAACTTTTATAACCGTATTTTTTATTATACTATGATTATAAAAATTGAACTACCTTCACTTCTAGGATAGACTATCCTCCCTTTGTGAAATGATTTCCAGAGCTTCACTCCTTTCACTATCAAACTTTCTTGAGCAGTTTCTTAACTAGCTGAAATTCAATAAACGATTCTGCATCAGGTTTTGTTATCTTATCTTACTATATTTATACAAAAAAGCCTCCTTACGCATGTAAGGAGGTGGAAAAAGGTAATTCTAAGGTCATCATGTTATGCCTACTTTCTATAAAACCACATTTTGATAGCGTTTTCAATATTTTTTTATATTACTTTGCTAATTTTCTTTTCGTTTAATGAGACTCCGCAAATATAACGAAGCCTCACCAAATTTCTACTCTTCTTTATCTGATGGAATCATAATTTCTCCTTCGTGCTCTTGTTTTTTCAAAAGCAGCTGGAGAATCGTTTTGGATAATTTACTAGGCTGATAGGGTTTAATCAGAAACTCACACACTCCAAGCTCTAACCCTTTGCTTCTTTCGTCTAAAGCAGATGAGATTAAAATAGGAATTTTTTCTGTCTCTGTATTTTCTTTGAGCTGTCTTAAAACATCCCAGCCGTCTAACTTATTTTCTCCCAACATAATATCTAGAACAACCACTTCAGGCTTTTGCTGATGAATAGAGTTTAATGCGTCTTCTCCGTTGTTAAAATACCGAACGTGAAAACCGCTTTCTTTTAATTCTACCTGTAAAAGCGTCGCTAAACTTTTATCATCTTCTACAATCACTACGCTTTTACGGTTATCATTCGTACTTATCATCTCTTCATCGTACTGAACTTCATATAGAAGCGGGAGAACAACCGTGAATGTTGTTCCTTTTTTCCATTCCGATTGTACAGTAATGTCTCCACCATGAGCTTTTACAATTTCCTTTACAATTGCTAATCCTAGACCTGTTCCGCCAATTTTGCGCATATCGGAGTTATCTACTCTGTAGAATTTGGTAAACAATTGACCTAGCGCTTCACTTGGTATACCAATTCCTTCATCTTGAATATCAATATAAACAGCGTGTTCCTTTTGATACACTTTAACTGTAACGTTCCCTCCATCGGGGGAATATTTCACTGCATTGCTAATTACATTATTAAACAATTGCAGCAGCTTATCTTTATCTCCCATTACTGTAAAATGCTCTTGATCGGAAATCATATCAAATTCATGCTTACTTGTTTGTATTTTCTGGACCTCAATCACCTGCTTAATAAGCGGCAGAATGTCTTGATACTTTTTGTCGTAGGTTTGTTTCCCCGCTTCCATTCTTTGGACGTCCAGAAAATCGTTGATTAAAGACGTTAACCGCTGTGCTTCCTGATAAATAGTAGTTAAGTACTTCTTCTGTCTTTCTTCTTTTAATGTTTTGTTTAGCATAAGCTCAGTGAACCCTAATACACTTGCTAAAGGTGTGCGCAGCTCGTGACTCACAGTACTTACAAATTCCGACTTCATCTGATCAACTTCAAATTCTTTCGTAATATCCCGATGAACGAACAATACGCCAAACATCTGACGGTTTCGATATACGTATTCACTATAAACCTTTATAACTTTTCGCTTACCTTCCGTGTGCAGGTAATAAACAAAAGACTTTTCTACTTGCTCTCCCTTACAAATGGCTTCAACGTATTGTCTCAGCTGCTGTATATTTTCGACTTTTTGAGAGAGAGCATCTAGCCATTGATCGCGAGAGAGCTGAAGAAGCCGGCTTTGATGCTCATATTGAAACAATTCGCTAATCTTCGTATTCACTTGTAGAATCGTACCGCTTGTATCTACAAGCTGCATTCCTTCTTGAATCGAATTTAAAATATCTTGAGATAGCAATCGGTCATGCTCAGACTCTTCGTAAATATAAATTTTTTCAAGAGCAATCGTGATTTGTTTGGCCAGTATTTCAAATGTCTGTAATTCATGGTCTGTGTATTCATCAGCGTAGCGGCTGTAAAACATATAGGCTAGCATATCTCCCTGTGAAGACAGCACCGGTACGATAACATCATACAAATAAAACGTTTGCTGATGATATAGGCGCTCATGTTCTATACACTCTCTTTTTACTACCATACATTTTTTCGTCTTCTGCACATGATCAACGTAATTATTATGAAGATTTGCCACCATCTGTTGAACACTTGATGAAGATAGACCAAATGAAGCATGTGTCTTTTCATCGGCTAGCATAATAAACCCGTGATCAGCTTTCATCACCCGGCTCATGCTTGTGACAGCACTCGTGAGAACCTCTTGCTTGTGAAGAGAATTTGTTAGTCCATGCACAAATAAATTGCGCAATTCTAACTCCCCTTCTCGTTCCTTTGTCAATTCTAATGCGTGCTGAAGTTCATCTTGCTGACTGTGCAATTCATCTTGCTGTGCAATCAGCTCTTCATTTTGAGCCGTTAACTCCTGTTCATTATTTTGCAAAGTCGATACCATTTTGTAAAAGGCTTGCGATAGCATACCAATTTCATCTCTTCTATGTTCATTAAATGTCATAGGCATTTCTTTTCCGGCAGCAATTTCGCTTGCGGTATATGCTAGCTGACTCAGTGGCTTTACAAACTTATTTAGCAGTACCCGTGTAAGCAATAATAAAATGACCACTGTAAACGCTAAAAATAAAATAAAGAATGTTTGACTTTTCTGCATGTCACTCGACGTATCATCGTACTGTGTATTTAAGTCTTTAGTTAATTCACTTTGGTAGTCATCAAGTTCTTTTTGCATTTGTTCTATTGATTTAGAAGCAGCCTTCCGCTCAGGACTAGAGCGGACTCCTTCAATACCTTTTTTGTCGTAAATATCTTTAAAATAAGGAAGCGTTTGATTAAAATACGTGTTTAGCATCACCGTCGCTTCATTTACAAACGTACGCTCACGTCTATCTGCGGCTAGACCTGAAAGTCGGTCAAGATTTTCTTCGATAATTTTTTGCTGACTTGCAGCCTCGTTATACATATCCTCTGAATCAAACGCAATAAACCCACGAGCCTGCAAAAAAGCCTTGTTCATTGATTTATCAATTGTAGATAGCAGCTGTGCCTTTTCCCGTACTTGTGCCCTGTACTGGGCATAATCAGCTGTAATTTCTTTTTGCCGTACAACAAGTCCAGTTGAACCCGCCGCAAAAGCAAGTAAAAGGATACTTGCTAAGAGGATGAACTGGGTTGAGATACTTCTTCGTTTTAGTTTATTGTTCATCTAAAATTTCCTCGACACGTTCAGCTAGTAATAGGGGACTAAACGGCTTAGACATAAAATACGCAGCCCCTGCTTCTAACACTCGGCTTTGATCAGCAGCTTGACTCTTAGCTGAAAGCATCAATACTTTTGTATGGCGCTTATCTTTCATTTCTTTCAGCTGCTGAATGACTTCAAGCCCGGTGAACACGGGCATCATATAATCCAAAATAATTAAGTCAAAATCACGTTCTTTAATAAATTCCAAAGCTTCTTCGCCATTTTCTGCTTCCGTCACATCATGTCCTTCATCTTCAAGCGTATCTACCACTAACATACGAAGCACTTCTTCATCTTCCGCTAATAAAATTTTTGCCATTGTTATTCCTCCGCTTGTAGTCGTCCATACGTTTTTTGCAATATGAAGTAGGACGGCTTTATTCGTTCGTGAAAAGTTGGATACTCCCAATTTTTCCACTTGTATAAGTAAAAATCTTTTAATAAAAGTTCGCCTTTTTTCTGAGTCGGAAACGTATCTTCTACGTCATTGCTCTTCTTATTAACAGCTACGACTCCCACTTGAATTCCTTTTATTTTCTCGCTGGATTCTAATCCTTTTTTGGACCAAATATCTCCCATTATTTCTTTTTGACTCGGGTCTTTTACATTTAAAAGCGCCCAGGGAATGCGAAGTTCAGCAATTCCATTTGATTCATTCACTTTAAAATCTGCTAGCGAATCAAATGAAGAAGAGTTAGGATCGCTGTTTCCTTCTTGGAGCTTCCCTGTTTCATAGGCGTCAAAAGGAATGGTTCTCTTGTTTTTCCCCTCTCCAATCGCTAACTCTTTGTTAAGGGCGAGCCTGATTGGATTAAACATGCCGTTGTCTTTTGTATCGGTTCCTTTTACCGCGGGAATCATTTGGAGCTGATGAGCATATGAAAAATAATACGTATCGTAATAGCTGTCTATCCATAAATGACTGTCTTCTTTTCCGTTTAATTCTGCTACAAAATCAATTCCTTTTGTTTTTAAGGAAGGGATTTGAGGAATCTTTGACTGTCCCTGATTGTTAATTGTGTTAAACAAGAAATAAAGCTTTTGATTTTCCAGTTCTTTTGCACTCACGTGTAGATATAGATAACCTTCATCACTTGTAATGTTCAATGCTTTTAACTTCTTAGACGGCTTATATACCGACTTGCTGTTCAGCTTTTTCCAATCATCTGATTTACCGTCTACTTTGACTTTCAGCTTCGTTCCTGGATCAAAACTCAGCAATCCAAAATGCTGCTCTCCCGTTTGCAAATTCGTCCAAAATGGCCTGCGGTTCGGATTGTCGTACTCCATCGTATTCCACGTTCGCTTAAACCATTCATCTTGCCATGTAAAGACCATACCGCCAGCCATTTTTTCTTCAACAATGTCTTCGTATAAGCGTGACAGAATCTTTCCTTGTTCTTGTTCCGTATGAAAGCCTTGATCCCACCCGTATACGTTTCTATGGGTGAGTCCTCGCGAAGCCGGAATGCCAAATTCAGCAACAAGAACGGGCATATGATGAACTTCTTTCATATTTTGCAAATAGCCTGCGTAGTTATTTTTCTCTCCTCGATGATCTCGATAAGCGAGATAACGAGGTTCATAGTTTAAGAAATCAGGATAGTACGGATAAATATGATAAGAGGCAAATAAGCCCGGCTCAAATTTTTTAGTTATGTGAATTAAATTAGGATTAACAGACACTTTATCTTCGTCTTCAGAAGGCTCATATGGATGAGTAAGCAAATCCGTTGTCACCCAGTTCGTAAAGCTCATAGGCCGCTGCCAATCATATTTATCCTGCTCATAGGAAATTGTTTTTTCCATAAGCTGAGCAAGCCAAATTTCAAAGGGATTGCCTTTTTCGGTATAGATGTACTGCCCTTTAAAATCTTTCATTCCTTTATGTTTTTCATTTGTCGAAAGGGCTACCGTGGGATCCCATTCAACTCCTATAATCCAGCCTAAAACATAAGGAGACACGTCTGCTGTATACGTTCCGCTTGCATGTCCTGTCCGTTTTGGCAGTGTTGCATTTCCGTGAATAACGTTTACAATCCTTTTCATTTCAGCTTCAAATTCTTTTGTGTTTTCCTTTGCAAAAGCATCTTGTGAATCATAGAAAACTTCTTCATTCACCCATACCCCATGAAAAAGATAAATGGGTTCTTTGGCTTTTTGGTTATACTCAGCAAGCGCTTCATAAAAGGCGGGAGGATGAATGGTGTATACGCGGATTGAGTTTGCATTCATCTTTCCAATTTCTTTAAACCAGCGCAAATATTCTTCTTTCGAAATAGCAGTCTCACCAGGGAAATGGCCTGGCTTACTAATGCCCATATTTACTCCTTTAATCAGCACATCTTGCCACTTGCCGTTTTGATAAATTTGCAAATAATCTTTTCCTACTTTCCCTGCTACTTTAAGGTCAGCATCTTCATAGATTTCCATATTTTTATTAAAAGTAACAGAAGCAGGCTGCGATTCATTTTGCTGTTGATCTATGATCTTATTCATAAGAGGCAGGTAAACAGTCCAGTAAAAAGAAGACTCATCTTCTTTTCCGATTTTCTCTGTCCATTTCTTCCACAGCGGGTAAAAAGAGGTTTGATAAATGGAAGGTATTTCTCCTTGATCTGCAAAATCTCCTGCAAAGTAATAGGTATCATATCGCTCTTTATTATGATGAATGACTGCTGGTATGGACAAAGGAATACCATTTTCCTTTAGCTTGTTTTTCCCTTCAGAATCCAAGTGAAAGACAAACTGAGCCTGCACATCACTTTTTTGCTGCGGTGCAATTACGTCAAACCAATATTGATAAGCAGATTCATCCTGTAAATTCAATGTTTTCTTTCCTTGTTTTGTGTATTGAAACCATACTGGATTTTCTTTTAATTCTTTTTCCGTTATAATAACGAGCTTATTGGATTCATTAACGAATAATAAGCCTTTTCCTGTAAGGCTCCACTCTTTGTTGTACTGCTTTTTGTAAGCACTTTTCACCCAAGCAGGAACTTCTTCACTGCCGAATTCCTCAAAATAGCGTCCGATCCAGCCGGACCACGTAACATTGTACAATTCATACAGTTCTTTGCGAACGTCTAAAGAAGTAGGGCTCCCAAATGTATTAAACTCTCCAATCAGCGTTTTTGTACGTCCATTTAGAGCTTTCTTAACGTAGCTCACGTCTTCAGAAGTCATGCCACCATACACCAATTGAGAGCGATCTCCTCTTTTAGCTTTTACGCCTAAATCTTCTTTGTATACGCCATACGTGTCCGTGATATAAATCATATCTGCAGAGTTTGTTTTTGGCAGAGATTTAATGCTGTATGTTTTATCTCCTTTTGGGTAAAACCCTGCATAATCCTTTGAGATTTTATAAGGCTTCCCGTCTTTGCGTACTTTCGCTTGATTCAGCATCCACATTAAACCTTGATGCTCTCGAAACGTTTGATCCGGCACTGTTTTATCAATGACAAGCATATCCAAATCAGTTGGTTTCTTTAGCTGCCAAATAAGAAATGGAGAAGCCGTTACTGCCATAACCAAAATAATGCCGCCAATTAACAACCATTTTTTCATTGTGAAACTCCTTTTCGCTGCATGTCTCCCCAGCCTTTTTTATTGCGAATAACATCCAACAATCCATGACAGCGCCATATAACAGTTAGAGGGCGATACCAAAAGGATTCAGTCAGGGAAAAGACAAATAGCTTAGCAATATCGGATACTCTTGGATATTTGCGAAGGCTCCACTCTTCTAGCAAAACGGCCGCCATCGAATAAAGAGAACCATATACAACCATCAAGAGAAAAAGCAAATAAGCAAATTCTACATAAATCCCGCCTACAACTAGAGAAATAACAATAAACAAATAGCCTAACATTTCCATGACCGGACCGATTAGTTCAATAAACACAAAATAAGGCATAGAAATCATTCCGATACTTCCGTATCTCGGATTAAACAGCATCTCTTTATGCTTCCAAAGACTATCAAATAAACCGCGGTGCCAGCGGTTCCGCTGTCTTCGCAAATATTTGATTTCATCGGGTGCCTCTGTCCAGCATACGGGATCTGGAATATAAACAATTTGATTGTTGGTTTTTTTCTGTTTAATCAGTCGGTGCAGGCGAACAACAAGTTCCATGTCTTCGCCGACTGTATGAGAATAACCCCCAGCCTCAATCACCCAGCGTTTAGAAAATACGCCAAATGCTCCTGACACAATAAGTAATAAATTATGGCGACTGAGACCAATGCGCCCCATAAGAAAGGCACGTAAATATTCAATAATCTGCATCACAACAAGCGGCTGCGTATCAAGTCCAATCGATACGACCGCACCGTTTTCGATTTTACATCCGTTTGCAATTCGAATACTTCCCCCTGAAGCAATTACTTCTCCGTCTGAATCAATAATTGGCTTCATAACTTTTAAAAAAGCATCTCTTTCTAACACTGAATCGCCATCGATTGAACAAAAATAAGGATAGTTGGATAAATTAATTCCTGCATTTAATGCATCTGACTTTCCCCCATTTTGTTTATCGACTACATATAAATAATCGTATAATTTAGAACGATATACAGCTTTTACTTCTTTCGTCTCTACTTGCTTTCTCACAACTCGATTCATTTTCACAAGAGAAAACTCCTCGATTAGCTTTTCTAACGTATCATCTGAAGATCCGTCGTTTACTACAATTACTTCATATTCCGGATATTCAATTCCAAGCAGCGAACGCACGCTTCCAATAATCCCGACAGATTCGTTATAAGCGGGAACTAATATAGATAACGGTGTTGTATAGCTAACCGCAAGCAAATCTTCATAAGGTTCTTCATCATTTAATTGATATTGCTTTCGCAGTTGAAAAGCAGAGATGATAAACATCATAAAATAAAAACAAAGCACAAAAATCATATAAGCAAATACAGCCCATCCGCAAATAGACAATAAAAGATGCCAAACACTATTCCACAACCGTAACTCCTCCTTTTTCAAGCCATTCTGCTGCCATATCTTTCGAAAACTTGTCATCGGTCGTTTTGTATACATGAACTAAATATTCTTTACCTGTTGGGATTTTCATCATTGACTGAGCAGCATTCGAACGCACAAGAAAATGAGAATCTTTTAGCGACTGCTCAAGAAGTGACAATCCCTTCTCATCTCTCGTTTTGCCTATTAGTTTTGTAGCCATCATTCTTTCTTGCCAAATACCTGACTGAAGATGTTTCGTGAGCTCCTCTATTCTTAATGGAAAAGATAAAGCATTAAGTGATTTCAACGAACGAATTCGCAGTTCTTCTGATGAACTTTTCATGTGCATTTTTAAGAAATCTATATACTCTAACTTATGATTGATACCTATCATATCGATAAGAGGCAGCTGAATTTCTTCTTGTAGATGTTCAAATTTATTAATAAATTGCTGAAACTGCTCACTGTTCATAGTTCCAAACAAAGAGCGGTACATAAATTCAGACAGCGGTCTAGAAGCGTTCGTCATGTACACAACAAACTCAGGGCGGTTCAGCTTAACTAAAATTTTTAAAATTTGATTTTTTTCAGCCGCTGTACTATTTTTTTTCTCATACATTTCTACTAATTGGTGTGTTAGCGTAGTTAGACCAAAGTCTTCGATAGCATAAAGGGCATTCATTCTGACACTCCATCTAGAATGATGCAGCTCTTTTTTATATTTGGGTGTAAAAACCTTCTCCGCATAGAGCGTGATGTTATTTAGAATTTCATCGCCTTGCACAGCTGCAGAAAAACTGCTCAATAGTTCCTCTACACCCGCCAGCTCTATTTTATTTTTAGGCTCTACCCGATGTTCTTCATCTTTTCTGTATAAATAAATAAAAAGAGATTCTTTCATACTATCTTTATAGGATTCTACTTTTGCTCGAAAAGCGTTTAAACGCGCTTTTTGAATAAGTAAATAACTCAGAAAACAGACTAAAAGCAATAGCAATCCGCCAAATAAGACATATACCACTTGAATTGACATCGCCATTTATTTCACCTTCTTCATTAAATGACGCACGCGCGCTTCAAGCTCCATTAACTTAAATGGCTTTGTGATGTAATCGTCTGCCCCAAGTTCTAATGCTCTTTGAATATCTTGTTCGCTGTTTCTTGATGTAAGCATAATAACCGTGTACTGATCGTGACGTTTATGCTGTCTTAATTTTTGCAGCACTTCTAAGCCATCCATCTTAGGCATCATTCCGTCTAAAATAACAAAGTACTGATCGCTAGAATGAATCCATTGGGACTCAAAAAATTCGATGCCATCTTTAAACACTTCTATTTTCACTTCATAGCGATCTCCTACATCGATCTTACTTAAAAGCTCTTTCAGCATCGTTCGAATGATAGAATCATCATCAATAATAGCCATACGAAGCGTTCGCTTTTTGACCAGCTTGCTTTGAGAAGAAGCTACAATTTTTTGACGTCCTGATTCCTTCGCTATATATAATGCCTCATCAGCTTGATGAAGAGCTTTTTCTAACGGCCATTCAGTGTTATGAACTTCTACAACTCCGCCGGAAAAGCTGCAATAAAACGAATTGCTTTGATGTGTGAACACTTTTTTCACAAACAAATCCAACAGTCTATTTAATACTGTTTCTGCCTCTTTTATATTGGTTTTTGGCAGTAAAAGAATAAATTCTTCGCCTCCATATCTAAAAATGTGATCTGTTGGACGAATTTCATGCTTCATATACTCTACAAATGCTTGCAGCACACGGTCTCCCATAAGATGTCCATATTGATCGTTTATTCTCTTAAAGAAATCTAAATCTAAAATCGCTAAACAAAAAGGATCTTTTAAGCGGTCGTAGCTGGATAGCTGCTGACTGTAGATTTCTTTTAAATACGTTCGGTTATAGGCTCCTGTTAATTCATCAAACATTAAATAGGAGTTAAACATCTGCTTTCGTTCAATATGGTGACCAATTCGAAGTAGACTTTCTTCCATATCGAGAGGTTTAACAAAAAAATCATCGGCCCCTAATTTAAAAGCCTTCAAACGCGTCTCTCTTTGATTATCAACGCTCATCATGACAATGGGGACGAACAGTTGCTTTGTTTTATCACGTAAAAATGAAAGAATGTCAAAGCCTGTACAGTCTTTCATATGTACATCAACAACAAAACAATCCGGCTTTAATTCGTAAAAAGCCGTAATGGCTTTTTCTTTAGAGGCAGTTGCTAATACGTACCACCCTTGTTTTTCAAACTGTTCTTTTAAATACATCAGCATTGAAAGATCATCATCCACAAGTAAAACATTAGCTGTTTGTTCACTAATTTCTATCGGTTTATTTATATCTTCTACGGATTGAATTTCATCTTGATAACAAATTTTAATAATATCTAATAAAAATGTATTCAACTCCGCGTAATTCCAGGTTTTTTTCTGATTTTTTTCAACAGCTTCTATTAACTCGCGGGAACGATCTCCTAAATAATTCAGTCCAATGGTTGCAGACGTTCCAGAAATTGAATGCAAAAAGCGGTACACTTCTTCATGAGGTATTTCTTCATTTTGATCGGTCCACTCTTGCAGCTGCTTACGCACATTAGCTAATAATGTAATTTGATATTTATCCATCTTATACACCCTTTGTTCGATATAGTTAACACTTACCCCATATTACTCCATCCATTTTTTATAATATTTTGTAAGTAAATGAAATATTTTCTTACTTTTATTTTAAGTATGTTTTTTTAAAATGAAAAGCAATTCCTTTTTAACCATACTTTTCCTCCAATGATTTTACTTTAAAATGATTCTTTTTTCACTCATTATTTTTTCTTCCCAATAAGCAAAATGTCCTGTTATCTTCTTTATAAATAGACTTACAACCTTATTGACAAAATTAATGAGTCTTTGTTACCCTTATACACGTTGTGAAAAATTTAAAAGTGAATGTTAAGGAAAGCAGCCGTTTTGATGAATAATCAATCAAATCAGGTTCTTTCCTTTTTATATTTTTACTAAGGTAGATACTTTGCTAAATAAAGTTTCGCTTTATACACCGTGTCCTCTTTGTCATAGGCGCACTTAGACCGAAAACAGACGGAAAGGAGTATAAAATGTTTACTCAGCTTACAGAAAAAAACCAGAATGCAGAAGAACTAAAAGAAACACTTGATGATTTAGAGTTTCAGCTATTTCGCATGCAGGATAATTTAAAAGAAATTGCTAAAAAGTATGAAGTTATTGGTGTCGATCAGCCTGAAGATAATCAGTTAGTTATTGTATCGGCACAAAATGACGGAAACGCATGTAAAATTATGCTAAATGAATGTACAAAAGCCTATAGAGGGGCTTGGGATTTTGCCATCGATGGCGTATATGAAGATAATCACACGATTTTTATTGGTGACATTAAAGGGCCCGCTAATAAGGGATATGGCTCTGTATGTATGAATTATTTAAAAGAAGTAGCGGTTGATCAAAATGTTCATGTCATTAAAGGCGATATCGCTGAGCGCGATTGGGATCATCTCGAAAGATTAATTCATTTTTATGAAAAACATAACTTTGAGGTAAATATTGATTATACGAATAAGTGCGGAGAAATTGAGTGGACTCCAGCTTATCAATAAAAAAACGAACAGACGCTGTCTGTTCGTTTTTTATTTGATATATGCTAAGCTTTTTTTAATACTGCTAAGAGGACTTTCTTTGCATTGATCTTGTTCAACGATCCACCATTTTACGCCTGCTCTATGTCCTTCTTGCATTACAGCCTTCACATCTACTCCTCCGGTACCAAGAGGAGCAAAAAATTGCTCGCCGTCTGTTGTCATATCTTTTAAATGGATGAAAGGCGTCCGATTTTGATAATGCTTCATCCATTCCACTGGATCTTCGCCTGCTTTAGTCAGCCAATAAATGTCCAGCTCTACGTTTACCTCAGTTTCTTCTAAGATTGTTTGGAGAGCTGACTTTCCAGTTGACAATTTCTTCAGCTCAAAATCATGATGATGATAGCTAAACGACATGCCTTCTTTTTTACAATACGTATCAATATCATTTAAAGAATCAATAAGTTCGTAATACCCTTTTTCCGTTTGACGTTCAGGCATTAAATAAGGACAAACAATATGTGAATTGCCAACTTGCTGTTCAAAGTGAAGCACTTGCGCTAAATTAGATTCTAATTGTTCAAGCGGCACATGACTAGAAGCTGGCTTCAGCTGTAAATCCGTTAACCATGCTTTTACTTCTTGCGCTGTATGTCCTTCATACCCTGCAAATTCTACTCCTTGATATCCTAATGCAGCTACTTTTTGAAGAGTTTCTTTAAAATCTTTTTTCGTTTCTTCACGCAGCGTATAAAGCTGAACTCCTACAGGTATTTCTCCCATCTTCTCTCCCCCTGTTCATTGAGAAAGCTCCTATAGTAGGAGCTTCTGCTTTTATTTTACTGCACTTCCAAGCATTCCTGAAATAAAATGACGCTGAAGTGCCAGGAAGAATACAATGATTGGAATGGTTGCAATCGTTACCCCCATCATTACTTGACCGTAATCAATAATCGATAAGCCAATTAAGCTTGAAAGAGCAACTGGCAATGTAGCCATTTCGTTAGATGTAGTCGCAACTAGAGGCCACATAAAGTTATTCCACTGTGTCATAAATAAGAAAATAGCTGCTGCAGCCATAGCAGGCTTCATAGAAGGAAGCACAATAGTTAAAAAGATTCTCATCTCTCCAGCTCCGTCCAAACGAGCTGCTTCAATAAGTTCTGTTGGAAAAGCTAAAAAGTTCTGACGTAATAAAAAGATAGCAAACGGAAAGCACAGCTGCGGAACAATAAGTGCAAAATACGTATCAAGCAAATTAAAATTCGACATCAGCTGAAAAAGCGGAATGAGCGTTGCTTGATATGGAATCATCATAGACAATAAAAGCGTAGTGAAAATTGCGTTTCGGCCTTTGAATTCAAATTTAGATAGCGCATATGCAGCTGTGGAGCAGACCATTAAAGCTACAATAACATACACGACTGAAACAAATACTGAGTTAAAAAAGACGCGCCCTAAATCAATTGAAGCATTTAAATTTTGTAGATTTGTCATAAATTGATCGCCAGGCTTCAGCGTTGGAGGGTTTGTAAACATTTTTCCTGATTCATTCGTAGCGCCGATAATCATCCAGTAAAAAGGAAAAATAGAAATAATCGTGAACAGCCCAAGCATGCTGTATAATCCTATTTTGCGCATAATGTTACTTTTCTTTTTAACCTTAGGCACGGTAGCTACTGCGGTTGCTTCTACTCTCTCTAATACACTCATGATTTATCACCCGTAAATTTAAATTGGAAGAACGTTAAAATACCAACTAATAATACAACAACGTACGCAATGGCTGACGCATATCCAAAATCAAAGTATTTAAAGCCATTTTGATAAATATATAAGCCTAGCGTCATCGTTGAATCAGCAGGGCCGCCTTTTGTTAAATTAAAAGGTTCGTCAAACAATTGAAGCGTGCCAATTGTCGATAAAATAGTAGCGAACAAGATAACGGGTTTTAATTGTGGAACCGTTACGTGGAAAAACTTTTGAATACGATTTGCTCCATCTAAATCAGCTGCTTCGTAAACTTCATGAGATAAACTTTGAAGAGCTGCTAGAAAAATAACCATGTTATAACCTGTCCATCTCCAAGTCATCGCAACGATGATTGAGACTTTAGCCCAAAATGGATCTCCCAGCCACTGAATGGCATCAATACCGAAAAATCCTAAAATAGTATTCATAATTCCTTCATCTTGAAGAATTATTGAAAACAAAATAGAGTAGGCAACTAGTGACGTTACCGCCGGCAAGAAAAAAGAAACTCGGAAAAAACCTTTTAGTCTTAAAAGCTGACTGTTTAAAGCGTTAGCTAGTACAAGCGCTAATAAAATCATAACGGGTACTTGAACGATTAAAATAATACCCGTATTTCCAAGCGCTTTCCAGAAAATATCATCTCCGAGCAAACGTGTATAGTTTGATAACCCGGTAAATACATACTTTCCGCCTTCCATACTCTGAAAGCTTAAAACAAACGATGAAAAAATAGGGTAGATTGTAAACAGCGCGAACAGCAAAAGTGCTGGAGCAATAAATAAGTAAGGCAACGATTTATTTGTCTTCATGATGACCTCCTAGTACCGCAAGAAGAAGAGATAGAAGGCAATTTTCTAGAAATCACCTTCTATGCTTCTTGATTATTTTTGAATTCGGTTTTCTAAGCGTTTTTGAGCTGCTTCAAGCGAGTCTGTAACGCCCTTACCATTTGTTACTTCTGACACAGCTTTGACTGCTTCACTGTTTGCAACTGAGTAATTGCCCGTAAAGTTAACCGGCTTAATATCTTTCATTTCATCTGCGAATGTTTTCCAAATCGTTTGATTGTTAAAGTACTCATCTTGTGCAGTGAATAATTTTGAAGAATATACGGTATTTAATGACGGGAATAATCCGCCCTTCATCGCTTCTTCTTGAACTTTATCCGTTGTTGAGAAATACTCCATAAATTTGTACGCTTCATCTGCTTTTTGACTAGTTGCTGAAATCACATAGTTGCTTCCGCCTAAGTTAGAAGCACGGTTGCCTCCTTCTTCAAACGAAGGTAATAAAAACACTCCCCATTTTCCTTTTAAATCCGGAGCCTGCTGCGTAATAGAACCGGATAGCCAAGCACCAGATGGTGAACTTGCTACTTTACCTTCTGCTAAAGCACTGATTGAAGCATCCCAGCCCACTGTATTTTTAACAATGCCTGCTTCTTTTAACTTCTTATTTAACTCCATTGCTTTTTTCGCTTCTTTAGAAGTTAAATTCAACTTTCCTTTGTTATTAAAATAGAACGTACCTTGCTGCGTCAGCGCCATTCGGAATAAGCCATCGTCATTATTAAAATCTAAACCTAGTAAATCAACGCCAACTTTTTCTTTAATTTTCTTACCAGCCGCAATGTAATCATCCCATGTTTTGATACTGTTTGGATCTACGCCTGCTTTTTCAAAGTAATCTGTGCGGTAGAAAACGCCTGTTGGACCTGCATCAAACGGGAAGCCGTACATGTCCCCATCCTTTGATAAAAGAGCTTTCTTAAACTCTGGAAACTTATCTTCTTGCTTATCAAATCCTTTTTTAGATAGGTTTAAAAATGCTTTTGGAAATGCATCCAAGTATCCTTGGAAACGATCGTCTTCTACTAATACAATATCAGGAAGGCCTTTTCCGCCAGCTTGCAATCCTGTTGTTAATTTTGAATAAACGTCTTCACGTCCCATATCCACTACTTTTAATTTAAACCCTGGATTCTCTTTTTGGTATTCTGCTGCTGCTTTCTTTAATACCGGTACGTTAATATTCCAAGCCCATGCAACAACTTCTTTTCCACCGCTACCACTTGTTTCATTAGCGGACTTTCCTCCGCATCCTGCAAGTACTAGGGTTAAAATGAGTGCAAAACTGATTAAACTAAACCAACGTTTCAATGAATACCCCTCCTATAATCTCGTCTCCTAGCGTGGCAAGTTTTTTTGTAAACGCTCATGATTCTTTCTCGAGAGAGTTATTGAAAAATAATTCTGTATATTGAAAGCGTATACAATTTACTTAATCTAAATTATATGAATGAATACCCTTTTCCTCAATGGTAAATATAAAAGGCAAAAACCTTACATTTTTGCCTTTTTCTAAATTGATTTTGTTATTATGGTTTCTATTAACTTTTTCGTTCATGAAAAAAAGCGAATGTACTGTCGTTGTTGAAACAGAACACAATCGCTTATTTAAAAAAATCCAATGTATACTATTTTTTTGCTACATAAGTAACACTTTCTTGCTTATTTGGGACGTTCTAAGGAAAATAATTGCCCCAATTTACTATAGTTAGAACCCGCAAGTCGGCTGACTGGCTTCACACGTTCTGCAGAAACGCGATCGTTTTCTATCACTTTTTCACTAATATGAAACATCACAACTTCACCGATAAACAAATCTGAGCTGTATGCCTCATCCGTTCCTAATGGAACAATTTGGTGAAGCTTACATTCCATCCGAATGCTGGCTTCTTGAATTCCAGGAACCTGCACTTTTTTGCTCGGTGCTAGTGTTAATCCTGTTTCTTCGACTTCACTGACGGAAGAAGGATAAGAAGATGCCGCTTGATTCACCTGTTCCACTAAGTTTTCGTCTACAAGATGAACTACAAATTCTTTAGATGCACTAATATTTTTGGCCGTATCTTTCGTCATTTGACCTTCACTTCTCGAAACCGAAACAGCAATCAGCGGAGGCTCTGCCGCAACTACATTAAAGAAACTAAACGGCGCGGCATTCACTACACCGTCATCGTTTTGACTTGTAACAAATGCAATCGGCCGGGGAATGACGACACCTGTTAACAAATGATAATTGTCTTTTGCACTTTGTACCGCTGGATCGACTATCTTCATTTTACCCACTCCTTTTCTTCCATTTACTTTATTGTATAGTAACGAAAAGAGTATAGATTAGCTAGCAACTTGCTCACCAAACATGCAAAAAAGTGATTGAGACATAACTCCATCCACCTAATCCGAAGACGAACAAATGGAAGTAATGAGCTGGTATAGATCACTTGTGACACCACTGTTGATTTCCATGCAAGGCTTCGCTTTCCGCGGGCGACCGATGAGCATCCTCGTCGCGTACACTCCTGCGGGGTCTCATCACTTCCTCTTTTCCCTCGGGAGTCTTCACCTTCCTCTCCAATCAACAGCTAGAAGCAACTAACTAGATGAAACCTACGTTCACTACAACAATGAAAAAATCCGAACGATTCATCGTTCGGATTTTCCTGCAACTAAAATATTTTTGTTCCAGTCTATTTCTTTAATTTAACACCGTAATTTTCACTGTACGACGTCCAAATGCTTTTGCAGCTGACTCGGAAGGTACTAATACGTCAATTCGATATCCTTTAATCGCACCGCCCGTATCACCTGCTGTTGCCACTCCGTATCCTTCTACATATACTTTCGAACCTAATGGAATAACGGATGGATCTACCGCAATAATTTTATGAGTGCCTGAACTTACATTTTGTCCAGTGGCTGTTACTCCGCTACAGCCTGCACAATTAGCTGTATAAGCTGTTGCTTCTACATACATTTCTTTTCCAGAATGCTTTTGTGTGCTTTCTTCTTTTTTCGTTTCTTTTGCTTCTGAAGAAACGGATGCTTTCTTCTCTGTAGCCGCAGCTGTTTTTACTTCTTGTTTTGGCTCTGTTTTTACTTCTTTTTTAGCTGTTGCCAGTTCAGCTTGACGCTTTGCTTCTGCATCAGCCTCAGCCTTTTCAGCTGCCTGCTGTTTTGCCACTTGCTCAGCTTGCTTTTGAGCTGCTTCTTTTTCTTTTGCAATCTTATCTTGAATGCCTGTTAATTCAGACTGAAGGTTTGCTTTTTCTGAAGAAGCTGCATCGATTTCATTTACGACCGTGCTGTATTTTTCTTGCATAGTTGTTAACGTTGCTGTTTGTTTGGCAACGTTTTTATCTAATTCAGCTTGTTTAGCCGCTAAGCTACCTTTTGCTGCTTCTAATACTTTTTCTTGCTTATCAATTTCTTTTTTATCTTTTTCAATTTGATCTAAATCATTTTGATGCTGCTTTAAAATATCATTATCTGCTGACAATAAAGTTGTGACAGCACCCATACGTGCAACAAAATCTCCAAAGTTATCAGCATTCATTAATGTATCAATAACAACGCTTGTTTTATCGTCTTGCTGTAAAGCAACTAATCGATTTTCAATAATATCTTTACGACTTAACACTTTTTCCTGAAGCAAAACGATTTCTTTTTTCTTTTTCTCAATCATTTTGTTCGCTTCTGAAATCTGCTTTTCAGTCGATGCTAACTCTTTTTTATTGCTAGAGATTACTGTATGTAATGAATTTAATTGTGATTGAATGTTTTGAACATCTGAATTGATAGACTGTTTCTCTTTCTCTTTTTGTTGAACAGCCTTTTCTGTTTCTTTAATTTTATTTTCAGTACTCTGGAGCGCTTCTTCATTCGATTGGGCGTGAGTCTCTGTGATGCCGGTCATGAAGAAAATTCCTGTGACTGCTGCAAGAGTCATACGCTTAAAAATTTTCATAAAGTAATAGTCCCCTTTCCTCATAGACATAGTTATACCATAAAAAACTATCTGTTTATGTTACAATACAGTTAAAAGTTTCCCATAATCTGTATAACCAAGAATCTCTTTCTGGGAATTCATCCCCAGAATCCCTTGATAGAGAGGTTTACTGTTTATTAAAAAAGATATATTTTTGTCATAAACAGGGCAAAATTGCTCTTTGAAAATAGAAATAAACGCTTATTATTACAGGTATATTACAAATTTTTCACAGAAAATTATGTGTTTTACCGTCTTTTTTCGGTGTTTTTTACTTTTTATTACATAAATTCCACCTACATAATTCCTACACTATTTATAAAGTTGTGACTTTTTCACTTCTTTTTTACACTTTATATACATAAAAAGACGCCCATAAATCAAATGAGCGTCTTTTTTCTACACACGTATAAAACTATTATTTGTCAGAGGTTACTAGTTTTAAAGGCACTGGAATTTGCTTATCTACCTTTTTGCCTTGAAGAACATTTTTAGCAGACTTTACAGCAAGTTTACCAATTAAAACAGGCTGCTGGGCTACAGTTGCTCCTAGCTTCCCTTCTTTTACCGCTTTAATTGCATCGTCGTTTCCATCAAACCCTACTACTAGCACATCTTTTCCTGAGCTGTTAATCGCTTGAATAGCTCCTAATGCCATTTCATCATTATGAGCAAATACGGCTTTGATACCAGGATTTCCTTGAAGAACATTCTCCATAACGTTTAAGCCTTTTGTACGGTCAAAATCAGCCGACTGTTTAGCCGTAATATCTAGCTTTTGATCTGCAACGTTGTGGAACCCTTTTCCTCGTTCACGAGTTGCTGAAGCTCCCGGCACGCCTTCAAGTTCTGCTACTTGAGCTTTTTCCCCTACTTTTTTCACAATGTAATCAGCAGCCATTTGACCACCTTTTACATTATCTGAAGCTACCAGTGTTTCTACTTTTCCTTTTTCTGCTGAACGATCTAGCGTAATAACTGGAATGCCTACATTATTAGCCGATTGTACAGCTGTTGAAATAGCAGCTGAATCCGTTGGGTTAATAAGCAGAATGTTAACACCTTGCTGCATTAAATCTTCTACATCGTTAATTTGTTTGGCTGAATCATTTTGAGCATCTACTACAACTACTTCCATGCCCAGTTTTTTTGCTTCTTTTTGTACCCCTTCTTTTAGCGAAACAAAGAACGGATTGTTTAATGTAGAAACGGATAAACCAATTTTAATATCTTTTAAATTTTTACTTTCAGATGGTTTCGCCCACTCAGGAGGCTGAAGTGAACAAGCCCCTAACAGTAATAATGAAAATGATAATAGCACGAGCCAAATTTTCTTCATGTTTTTCCCTCCTAAGCTGACTTTTTGCGATCAATTAATACCGCGATTAAAATAACAATTCCTTTTACGACCATTTGGTAAAATGACGAAACGCCGAGTAAGTTCAAACCGTTGTTTAACGTTCCGATAATCAGCGCACCAATTAACGTTCCAACAATGCGTCCACGTCCTCCAGAAAGGCTTGTTCCACCCAGTACTACTGCAGCGATAGCATCTAACTCGTAAGACGTACCTGCCGTTGGCTGAGCAGAGTTCAAACGAGAAGTCAAAATCGCTCCTGATAACGCTGCCAATAATCCTGCTAGTGAGTAGATCATAACCTTAACTTTTGGTACTTTAATTCCTGAAATAAATGCTGCTTTTTCATTTCCCCCGATTGCATATGTTCTGCGGCCAAACGGCGTTTTATGCAAAATCACCCATAGGACAGCAAATGCTAGTATCATCGTAATCGCCGGAACAGGAATACCTAGAAAATAGCCGCGACCAAATAACTGGAAGTAATAGTTTTCGCCTAAGCCCGTAATCGGATTTCCATCTGTATAAACAAGCGTTAACCCTCTAAAAATTGTCATCGTCGCTAGCGTCGCAATAAACGGCGCCATTTTTCCTTTTGTAATAAGCAAGCCGTTAATCATACCCATTACAGCTCCTAACACACATCCTATTAAAATAGCGAAAATAGGATCTACGCCTGACACTATCATACCAGCCATTAACGCACTTGACAGAGCAAGTATAGAGCCAACCGATAAATCAATTCCGCCCGTTAAAATGACAAACGTCATACCGAATGCAATTAAAGCATTAATGGCTACTTGACGCAGCAAGTTTAAAATATTTAAAGGTTCTAAAAAGCTTGGATTTAAAATTGATACAATGACAATAAGAATAAATAGACCTAGTAACGGACCTAGCTTTTGCATCACGTTATCAACGCGATTTTCTTTTATCGCTGTGTTTGCTTTCATTTTACTGACCCCCTGTTGCAAATGTCATAATTTTTTCTTGAGTTGCTTCTTCACTTGTCAGTTCACCCGTTATTTTTCCTTCATGCACAACAAGAATGCGATCGCTCATGCCGAGTACCTCGGGAAGCTCTGAAGACACCATAATAATGGCCACGCCTCTGTCTGTCAGTTCATTCATAAGCTGATAAATTTCACGTTTTGCCCCGACGTCAACTCCTCGAGTTGGTTCATCTAAAATCAGCACTTTTGGTCCAATGCCAATCCACTTGGCAATAACTACTTTTTGCTGATTTCCTCCCGATAAGTTACCCGCACTCGTCTCAGACGACTCGGTTTTGATCGTTAAACGTTTAATAAGTAAATCTACAAATTGCTGCTCGCTTTTTTGTTCAATAAATCCTTTTGGCGAAAAGCTGAATAGACTTGGAAGCGCAATATTTTCTCGAATAGAAAAATCCAGGACGAGCCCTTCTGTCTTACGGTCTTCTGTAATAAAGCCGAGACCCAATTTGATGGCTTGATCGGGCTTTGTGATGTTGACACGCTTTCCATTTAAGATAATTTCGCCTTTTTCTAACGGATCAAGCCCGAAGATAGCGCGCATAATCTCGGTCCTGCCAGCTCCCATTAGCCCCGCAACGCCAACAATTTCTCCTGATCGCACTGAAAAATGAACGTCTTGAAAGACACCTTTTCTCTCTAAGCCTTTTGCTTCAAATACAACGTCTCCTTTAGGAGAAGTTCTAGCAGGAAATCGATCTGTTAGTTCTCTTCCTACCATTTTGCGAACAACATCATCGAAGCTAGTTTCTGGAATCGGCTTTTTGTCTACCGTCTGTCCGTCACGCATGACCGTAATGGAATCACAAATAGCGAAAATCTCTTCCATACGATGTGAAATATAGACAATCGATACACCTTGTTTTCGCAGCGCATTAATTACGTCAAATAACTTTTGAATTTCTCTTTCAGTAAGCGCTGCGGTTGGCTCATCCATAATAATGACTTTTGCATTCGTCATCAGCGCTTTGGCTATCTCAATCATTTGCTGCTGTCCTACAGAACAAAGTCCCGCTTCTTGGTCAAGAGGAATGGTCACAGCTAATTTTTCAAACTGCTTCTTTGCTAACGCTTTCATTTCTTTTGTTTTTAAAAAACCTAAAGGCGTTTTTAATTCTTTGCCGATAAATAAGTTCTCAAGCACCGTCATTTCAGGCCAAACGTTCAGCTCTTGATGAATAAAGGTAATTCCGTTTTGTTCTGCTTCTTTTGGATTTTGAAAATACGTCTCTTTGCCATCAATCAGAATCTGCCCTTGATCTTTTTTATGAAGGCCGGTTAAAATATTCATCAGCGTAGATTTCCCCGCTCCATTTTCCCCCATTAGTGCGTGAACTTCACCTTCATGTAATTCAAAATCCACGCCCCTTAGTACACGGTTTGCTCCAAAGGCTTTATGAATCCCTCTCATTGCAATATGCATGCTTTTCACCTCTTTTAAAAAATAACTCCCGCTTGTAAAATGCAGTTTGCATAAGGAGTTGCTTCTCCTGTACGAATCACAACTTTCGCTTTGCTTGTCAGCATTTTTAATTGTTCATGCGATACTTCTTCTACTAAGATGTTTTGCTTCTCCATCAGCTCGTAAGCCTTTTGATTTCTTTCTTTCATTTCAGAAGCAATCACTATTTTTTCTGTAGCCATATCTTCTAACACAGCTACTACTACATCTTCAAAGCTAGGCACCCCTAGCTTTAAAGATAAATCAATTTTAGGCACGTCACTCGGAACAGGTAACCCTGCATCTGCAATGACAATAGTGTCTGTATGACCTAGATCTGTTAGTATTTTCGTAATATGACTGTTAATCATTCCGTGACGTTTCATTTACAGACTCTCCTCCACTTCTTTTCGAGTCGGCATACCGCCTTGCGCACCAAATTTAGTGACGGATAGCGAAGCTGCGCGATTAGCAAACTGAATTCCTTTTTCAAAACCCATTCCTTCGGCAAGTGCCACAGCAAGCGCTGCGTTAAATGTATCTCCTGCTCCTGTTGTATCAATCGTTTCTACTTGATAAGAAGGAACCAATACTTCTTTCTCGCCGTTAAAATAGCGTACACCTTGTTTTCCTTCTGTAATAAACAATTTATTTGGATACTGTTTTAATACTTCTTCTTTTTCTTTTCCTTCAAATAAAAGCTCTGCTTCATGTTCATTTGGAGTGATGTAAGAAACTTGTTCAATCACTTCTGCTTTTAATGGTCTTGCAGGCGCTGGATTTAACAAAAGCGGTACTTTAAGTTCCTGACAAAGCTGAGCAACATATTCAACCGTTTCTTCTGGAATCTCTTGCTGAATAAGTACGATATCAGCTTCTTTAATTTTTTCTTTTGCTTTTTCTACGTAGTCTGGAGTAATATAATCGTTTGCTCCTTTGACAACTACAATGCTGTTATCTCCTTCAGCGAGTATAATGTGAGCTGTTCCGCTATCTGAATCTGTAACCGGTTTCACATTTTCCACGGATACACCGTTTGATTTGAAATTCTCCAGAATTGCTTTTCCGTAATGATCTTCACCCACACACCCAATCATACTCACATCAGCTCCAAGACGGGCTGCTGCAACAGCTTGGTTCGCTCCTTTTCCTCCAGGAACGGTTTTGAATGATTCTCCTAACACTGTTTCTCCAGCTCCAGGACGAATATTTGATGTTACTACTAAATCCATTGATGAACTTCCAATCACAGTTACTTTAGCCATGTTCCTCAACCTTTCGTGTCGTATTTCGTTCAATAAACGTAACGGGTAGTTGTACTTGCTTTTGAATTAAAGGTTCTTTCTTAATGCATTTCATTAACAGACATGCTGCTTGCTTGCCCATTTCATAAGCAGGCTGACGAATTGTAGACAGCGCTGGAAACGAAAAGCGGCTTTGCGGAATATCATCAAAACCAATTACTTGCAGATCATCAGGCACGCTTTTTTCTAATCGAAACGCCTCATGTAAAACGGCTGCGGCTACAATGTCATTACTTGCAATAATCCCGTCTGTTTCCGGGTACTTTTGAAAGATTTCCTTTGCCCATTTCTGCGCATCGTCAAACGCTAGAGAATTTGTATTTAATACGTAAAAGTCTGCATCAGACTGACTCAAAACAGACAGAGAGCCTTGAAAACGTTCCTGGGCAGGCTTTACATTTACTGGACCTTTGATAAGTGTAATTCTTTTACTTCCTCTTTTAATTATTTCTTCTGCAGCAAGTTTTCCACCTTCAAAACCATCAGCATAAACGGATGGATACTGATCAGAACTTCTATCTAAAAACACAACGGGAAATGTAAGACCTTCATATAGTTTCTGAGCTAGACTTGTTGTTGCCGTGATCATCCCTACTACATGGTTTTGCGTAAACGTTTGGAGATAGGTTAATTCTTTCTCTAACTGCTCATCACTATTGCCAAGAATTAAACGAAATCCATGGCTATGTACTTCATCTTCTATTCCTCGTGCAAGCTGAGGGAAAAAAGGGTTTGTAATGTCTGGAAGCAAGAGACCAATCAAACGCGATTCACGTGTATAAAGCGAACGGGCTACCTCGTTAGGGCTGTAGTTTAATTTTTGAATTGTATTCATTACTCGCACACGCGTGTCTTCTTTTACATATCCTGTACTGTTTAAAACGCGCGAAACGGTCGCAACGGACACGCCTGCTTCTTTTGCTACATCGCGAATTGTTACCACCTTATTTCCCTCCCTTCATATATGTAACCGTTTACACAAATGATAACATGGAAAAGTGAAGTTGACAATCTTTTTATTAAAAAAAATCACTTCATTAAGAAGTGATTTTTCTTTCATTAGATATTAGCGTCTAGTTTCTTAAATAATTTCAAAAATTGCTCTTGATCTTTCGGTTCATAGCAAGAAAAGAAATGAGCAATCATCTTTTGCACAATTTCATTTGCTTCTTCAATCACTTGTTCACCTTTAGCTGTTAACTCAATGTTTACTTTACGGCGATCCTCTTTAGAGTGATAGCGTGAAACTAACTCTAAGTCTATTAAACGATTAATAACAGGAGTAATCGCACTAGGCTTGACGCGCATCTCTTCTGCCAGCTTGGTTACCCCAATGTGACTGCACTTACCGATAATTAATAAGATATGATATTGAAAAGGTGTAATCCCTTGTGAAAGTAACCTTTCTTTTATCTCTGTCATTACCTTTTTGTTAAGGGATATCGAAATTCTCTGGACCTCTTCAATAAATGTGAGCTGTTCCATGTTTTGACGTCCCCTTTCTTATAATCAGGGAGTCGATGTTAACATGTCAGCCCCCTGCTGCACTCCAAGCGAAACCTAACCTGGGGAGAGCGGCTGGTTTCGCGGAATGCTTATAACCTATTTTCTATCTATTTTATTCCGTACTATTATAATAGAAGAAACTCATTCATTATCGTTTTTCTTAAACGATCTTAAAGCTTTACGAAAAGCGTCATCATTCATAACGTCACGTTCCTCTTTTGTAAAAACCGTGTCGTCTTTTTCGCCTTCTCTAAACTTTTGCAGCACTTGACGATACATATCATCGTTCATGACATCTTTTTCTTTCTTATGTCTAGATGTTCTTGTTTCCGTCTTCGCCTGCGGCTCTTTTGGCTCTTCTTTTGGTGCTGCAGGTTTTTCTTCTTCTACTTTTTTCTCTTCTACTTTTGGCTCTTTAGGAGCATTTGAAGCAGCCGCTTCTTTTTTAGGTGGAACTGTACGCTGGCGCTTAGAAGATGATGCTTTGGCATTCATTGTAATAATTAGTACAACCAGAATCACAGCTACAACGATCAGTAAAATACCTAACATACCGTCACCTACTGTCCTTGTGTCATTCGTTTAGTCACTTGAACAACACGTTCTCCTAATGCTTTACCTAGCGCTTGGTCGTTCTCTGTTAATAATTCGTCACCTTCGATTGGACAAGTAATTCCAACACCGTAATAAGTACCGTAAAGCGCATTTTCTGGGATGTTACCTGGTAACCCAGCAATAATCATACCTTGATGAAGCATCGGTGTAATTAAATTTAAAAGCGTCGCTTCTAAGCCACCATGCGTTGTAGCTGTTGTACAGAACACCGCACCTACTTTATTAATTAATTTACCTTCTGCCCATAGATAACCTAATTTATCGATCCACGTTTTTAACCCTGAACTAATTGTTCCAAAATGCCCTGGGCAGCCCCAAATAATAGCATCCATTTCAGGCAGTTCACGTACATCTGCATCTTCGACATGCTTTACATATACGGTTGCTTCTCCAGACAGCTCGGCGCCAGAAGCAATCGCTTTTGCTAATGCCTCTGTATGTCCGCCTTCACTATCATATACGATACAAATTTTCATCCTTTATCCCTCCGTTGCTTATGAGTTCATATCTTTTGGTGCCGGTAACATACGAATATCGTCTGTTGTTTCTTTTTCTGTCTCTTCTACTTCTACTACTGCATCTTTACGAACATCACGTAGGAAGAAACTTAAAATCAATCCAATAATGGCAATAATAACTGTCCAGTAAAACGCGTCGTTAATTCCTTGTACAGTTGCTTGCGCTTGAACTTTTCCAGCTAATGTTGTTAAAGCTTGTTTTTGCGCCTCTGTTTGAGAAAGGTGAAGCGTTTGAGCAATCTTTTGAACAAATACCTGGAAGTTATTCATAAAGAATGGATCGGATGTAGTCATTGAACTGCTCATTTCATTCACATGATATGTTGTGCGATTTGTAAAGATTGTAGTCATTAAACTGATACCGATTGAACCACTCACCTGACGAAGCGTGTTCGCCATTGATGTACCATGGCTGCTTAATTTTGCCGGCAGCTGATTTAAACCAGCCGTCATAATTGGCATCATCAATAATGACATACCGAATGCACGGATCATATAAATAATAACAATATGACTAAACGGTGTTTCAAGCGTTAATTTTGTAAATTCAAATGTTGTCACAACCGTAATCAACATCCCGACAATCCCTAGTGGACGCGGTCCTAATTTATCAAACAGTGTACCAGAAATTGGTGACATAACTAACATAACAAGTGCACCAGGCAAGATTAATAAACCTGAATCAAATGCTGAATAGCCACGAATATTTTGCAAGTAAATTGGCAATAAGAACATACCAGCATACATGCTAATTGTGATGGCAATACTAATGATATTAGATAATGAGAAAATACTGTATTTAAATACTCTCACATCAAGTAATGGACTCTTAAGTCGAAGCTGCTGCACGACAAAGATGATTAATAAGACAATACCGCCAATCATCGTTGACAATACAACTGAATCCGTCCAGCCATCGTTTCCAGCTTCACTGAAGCCGTATAGAAGTAAAGCCATACCTGCAAGAGATGTAAACACAGAAATTAGATCTACTTTTACATTTTGAGGTGGTTTAATATCTTTTAATTTAAAAGCTGCAATAATAAGTACGATCGCACCTAGTGGCACCATTCCCGTAAATAAAATGTGCCAGTCATAGTTCTGAATAACCCATCCTGAAAGCGTCGGTCCAATTGCCGGAGCGAACATCATGGCTAAACCAAAGATACCCATTCCTTTTCCGCGCATATGAGGAGGGAAAATAAATACGATAATGGTCATAACTAGAGGTGCTAACACTCCGCCTCCGACTGCTTGAACCAGACGTCCGATTAGCATAAGCGAGAAAGTCGGCGCAATTCCGCAGATAAGTGCCCCTATTGTAAAGCAGGCCATTGCAAATAAGAATAAGCGACGAACGCCAAAACGTTCAATTAAATAGGCTGATAATGGAATAAGCGCACCATTTACAAGCATATATCCTGTAAGCAACCACTGTGCCGTATTAGCCGTAACACCAAACTCTGTAATCAGATGCGGAATCGCAACATTTAGCAGCGTTTGGTTTAAAATTGCTAAGAACAATCCAAGCATAAGTACGACTAGCAGCGGAATATGCTTTTTAACTGAGCTTTCCTCTGGTTGTATCGTGTTTGCTGACATCAGTTCCTTCCTCCTTTCTTCTCTTCTTAATCATGTACGTTCTTAGTTTTTAGAGATTTTAACTTCTGCGTTCATACCTGGTAGTACGTTTTCAGAGTAGTTAGAAATAGAGATTTTAACAGGAACTGTTTGCGATACTTTCGTATAGTTGCCGTCTGAATTAGAACTTGGCATTAATGAGAAAATTGAGTTTGTTGCATAACCGATTTCTTCTACTTTTCCATCGATTGTTGTTTTAGTATCTCCGTCAACTGTTACATCAACGTCATCGCCAGCTTCAATATCTTTTAATTTGTCTTCTTTAATGTTTGCAATGATGAATAAGTTATTCATATCTACTTCGCTAGCAATTTGTTGACCAGCTTGAACCATTTGATTTTCTTTTACCTGTGTTTTGATGATTTTACCGTCTTCTGGTACTGTAACTGTTTTTTCTCCATCTTCTGATTGGATTTTAGCTACCTCATCATCTTTTGAAACATCTTTACCTTCTTCAACGTTCCAGCTTGCTACTTTACCTGCCGCTGGCGCTACTACTGTATAAAGGTCGCCGGACACTTTTGCATTGTCTGTGGATACATAATTAGATTTTTGAATATAATAGTATCCCCCACCAATAATTAAAGCTAATACTACAATAATTCCGATAAAGTTCATTAAAATTAAACGCCCTCTTGACATTTATTTTACCTCCTTAATATTTCATTCAGTTAAGTATTACGCTAGATAACTTTATCACAAAGATATTTAGTTGTAAATAACTTTGATTTTAATTTATTTTTAAAACTAAACATTTATGTTTCATAAAGTTTTCCCGACTGAATACTTTACTACATCTTTAACTGAAATACAACTTAAAAGTTTTGGTTTCTTTACAAGTACTTTACTTTACTTTAAAGTTAGATATATAAGCATAGGATTATACACAAAAAACAGCTCCTTTTTTTGGAACAAACTCCCTATATACATAAACCACAATAGGTAACTAGCAGCAATTGTTTAACACCTATAATAATAAAGAAAAGGTGATTATAATGGATCAGCAGTTAATAGATAAACTAGAAAAACTTGACCAAGTTAAAACCTCATTATTTGAACTCAAGCGAAAGCTCTTGGAAGATAAAATCAGTGAGCAACCCTATAATTTGACCATTACGAAATTTTTAATTCTAAAATTCATTGGAGCCAGCTCTAAACGTATGGTAGCCGAAATTTCTTCAAATCTAAAGCTAACCTCCGGGGCTACTACCATTTTATTAAATCAATTAGAAGATGATGCACTCATTAAGCGCGTACGTGACCAAAAAGACCGCCGGATTGTATGGATATCCTTAACAGAGGCTGGCGAAACATTAGTGAACTATGTAATTGAGCAGCGAAATTTATTTTGGCAAGACATGCTTTTTGCTCTAACTCCTGAAGAACAGGATGAGTACCTCCGCATGCTTGAAAAAATGGAAAAACGAATTAGACAAACTGTGGATCGTTAATGCCAAAAAGCGTGTGTTCATTTATTTTATGGACACACGCTTTTTATGACCCTCTACTCTTGACGAGTTTAGGAAGCTTTTTATTTGCTGCCTTTAAAATTCAGGATTATTTTTCAAAAATCCATTCCAAGCCTGTGCTGTAGCTTTCTCAATTTCTTCTTTGGAAGCTTGAAGCCTCTTAGCGCTATCTCCATAGCCAATTTCGATTTTACCTTTTTTCAATTCTTCAAATATCGAATCAGCAAAGTCATCAAGCGGTGCTCCAAATGTATGAAGTCCCGGTCCTCCTAAATCCGTGTTCACGGCTGGAGGAAGAATTTCTATCACTTCGGTATTTGTTTCTTCTAATTGATGTCTTAAACTAATCGTAAACGACCTTAACGCTGCTTTTGTTGCGCTGTAGATTGGCACCCATACTCCAGGTGTTAAAGACAGCCCGGACGTTACGTTAATAACCGCAGCACGTTCTTGCTGAACGAAATGAGGAATCAATAACGACGTTAAATGAATAGGAGCACTTACATTACTCATTAGTTCTTTTTCGTAATACTGCCACTCTTCGTCCATATGTAAAAGATTTACGCGCTGCTGAATGCCTGCATTATTCACAATAACATTTAATTTTGGGAACCTTTCAGTCACCCATTTTACTAGCTCTACTCTGCTTTCTTCCATTGATACATCGCACACTTTTGTATGTAATGAAGGGAATCTTTCTTTTGCTTCTTGCAGCTTTGATTCCCTTCTTCCACAAATAATGACTTCATTTCCTTCATTTAAAAAACGTTCTGCAAGCGCCAACCCAATTCCGGATGCTCCGCCCGTAATTAAAAGAGTGTTTCCTGACATTTTCATTACTTTTCCTCCTCGTTCAACCGTCACATTTACTTTTTAATAAACAAAGCGCTACTGCATGAATGACAATAGCGCTTTGTTTATTATTTATCTTACAAGACGTTTTAGTCTTGCTTTAAAATTAAAAGTCAAAGTTATCCGGATCTGGACCTACGCGATGATTTTGATTTAATGCGTTAATTTTTTCAACTTCTTCTGCATTTAATTCAAAATCAAATACGTCTGCATTTTGGATAATACGATGTTCTTTTGTTGACTTAGGAATAGTTACTACTTCGTTTTGTAAGTCCCAACGTAAGATAACTTGAGCAGTTGATTTTCCGTGCTTTTCAGCAATTTGAGTTAACACTTCGTTATCAAGCAGCTCACCTTGTGCAAGCGGTGACCATGCTTCCACTTGGATTCCTTGTTTTTTGCAGTATTCACGCACTTCTGTTTGTGTTAAAAGTGGATGAAATTCGATTTGGTTTACCATCGGCTTGACTTCTGCATCTGCAATTAAGTCTTCTAAATGATGAACTTGGAAATTCGATACGCCGATTGCACGAATTTTCCCGTCTTTATAAAGCTTTTCAAGTGCTTTCCACGTATCTTTATACTTACCTTGAACTGGCCAGTGAATTAAGTATAAATCTAAATATTCAAGACCCAGCTTGTTTAAGCTTGTTTCAAACGCTTGAAGAGTTGTGTCATATCCTTGATCTGCATTCCACACTTTTGATGTAACAAATAGTTCTTCGCGAGAAACACCTGATTCTTTGATCGCTTGTCCCACGCCTTCTTCATTTTCATAAATTTTAGCCGTATCAATGCTTTTATATCCAGCTTTGATTGCATATTTAACTGAATCTACAACTTCTTGACCATCTTCTACTTTATAAACACCTAAACCTAACCAAGGCATTTTAACGCCGTTTGCTAAGGTCGTCGTTGACTGTAAGTTTTCCATGTTGCTGTTCATCCCCTTTTTTACTGTTGAATTATTCGTAAAGAGTAATTGCTTGTGAAATTTGTTCTGCGCACTGTTTAACAAGTGCAGCATGCTTTTCGTCTTTCTCTTGTGAAATACGAACGGATGGACCTGATAAAGCAATAGCCGCCATTATTTTTCCTTTTCTGAAAATAGGGGCTGCAATACAGCGAACGCCAGGCTCCCGTTCTTCATCATCGACAGCATAGCCTCTTTCCTTACTTAAAGCCAAATCAGCTTCAAGCTCGTCCAGCTCGGTGATCGTTCGATCTGTATAAGCTTCAAGCGAAAGTTCGTGAAGAATAGATTTTTGCACGCTGTCCTCTTGATAAGCAAGAATACACTTCCCAATAGCATTTGCATGAAGCGGCTTTTTATTTCCTACTTCGGAATGCGTACGAGTGCTATATTGCCCGTTCACCACCTGAGTTGTAACCATTTGTTTATGATGGAGAATTCCCGCGTAAATGGTCTCATTGGTCTCTTCACTCAGCTTCTGCATAGCAGGAACAGACAGCCAATTCATTTCATAGTTCGTATGCATCGTATTTTGCACGAGTGCCAGCACCAGTTGTGGTGAAACCGTATAGCGGTTAGACGGGTTTCTTACAATAAATCCATTTTGTTCAAGCGTGCTCACAAGACGATACATCGTACTCTTATTAAAACCGAGCGCTTCCATCATTTCTGGAATAGTCATATTCGGACGGTTTAAAAGCAAAGAGAAGATATCTAATCCTTTTTTTAAAGTTCCAACCTCGGACATGCCCTTCTTCCTCCTTTTATCCGAACAACAATTTTATTATAAAGCAAAGCTCTTTATTGTATCAAATAAGGAAACTTTTCTAATTTATTTTCCCTATAAGAGAGAATACATGACGTAATTGTTCTTCTTAATCTATTCCACTGTTTTTTCTATTTAAACATAAAAAAAGCCTTAACAATAGAATTTTTTTACAGTTTTTTAAATTAGTTTTGCTTCTCACTCATTAACTTCTTCAAATCGCTTCAGCTGCTCCAGCTGATTTTCCTTTTTCATAATTTCTTTCTGACGCTCGCCTAGTAAATCGAAATGAGGATAGCCGGATCGATTATCAATATACTTAGCGGGAATACCATACTTTTTTCCCCACTTAATCAGCTTATTTAAGTCACTGCAACCTACTTTTGTTACGGTAGTTGCATGTGGAAAACGCTCATCAAGCCAATAATGAGTTAAAAATGCGATCTCTCCTCGCTTAACAGCTGCTTTCCATGCGTTTAGTTCCGGGCGTTTAATTCCAAATGCCATTCTTTCACCTTTTCTCTTTTATATAAGTAGTCACATTATTTGTTTACTATAAAGAAAAAATATCATTCATATAGAAATCTTTCATAATATCTTGTCTATTTATAACCATCTCTAAATAATAGCTTATTTTCTCAACCTGTTTCCTCTCTAAGCATTATTGTGTGCTTATGATTTTATTATCATCTTCTCTTCTTTTTCAAAAGATCAAACAACCAAATAACGTTTAAATAATAAAGAAAAGCCTTATATATAAAAGAAACTAAGGATGAATTTCAACATTTCTTTTGCGAATGATTTTTCCTTTGTATTGAATGTTGTTCTTTTTTTTATTATGGCAGTATGCATTTATTGTGAACCTTCAGTATATTAAAAAACTTACACAGTTACCATTCTCGAAAAAAGACAGAATTTACTTTTTATTCCGAAAATAATATAATTCAAGTGATATGAAGCTTTTCGCTTCATCTATTTATTATCAAAGGGGGAATTCCGCTTGGCGATGAATGAAAATTCTTTAAAGAAGGTAAACAATGCTTCTTCCTCTCCTGATTACACAGAAATTGTACAGTCTGCTTCATTTCAAAAGCTTTTGAAACAAAAACGCAATTTTATTTTACCGCTCTCTCTGTTTTTTCTTGCTTTTTATTTTACCTTGCCTATCTTAACGGCTTACACAACCGTCTTAAACAAACCAGCTTTTGCTTCTATGACCTGGGCGTGGGTATTTGCTTTTGCACAGTTTGTGATGACCTGGACCCTATGCATTCTATACACAAAAAGAGCCTCGAAATTTGATGAACTTGTTGACACGATAAAAAAAGAAGCTGCAAATTGAATAGGGGGTTAAATGAATGAACGTACTAGCTTTTTCACTTTTTTTAGCCATTGTAGGTCTTACGCTAATCATTACGTATGCGGCATCCAAGCGGACAAAAACGACCAGTGACTTTTATACAGCAGATGGAAGTTTAACCGGCTGGCAAAACGGCATGGCGATTGCCGGAGATTATATGTCTGCTGCGTCATTTTTAGGCATAGCTGGAATGGTAGCGCTTTCTGGATTTGACGGTTTTTTTTACAGCATCGGCTTTTTAGTTGCCTATCTCGTCGTGTTATACATTGTAGCTGAACCACTTCGCAACTTAGGAAAGTACACGATGGCAGATATGATAGCAGCTCGTTTTAACGAAAAGAAAGTGCGGGGAGTTGCTGCGTTAAACACGATCACCATTTCCATTTTTTATATGATTGCACAGCTTGTTGGAGCAGGAGCATTAATTCATTTATTACTTGGTCTAGATTACGTGTATTCTGTCTTGATTGTCGGCGTCTTGATGACGGTTTACGTTGTATTTGGAGGGATGACGGCGACCAGCTGGGTGCAGATTGTCAAAGCCTTGCTTCTGATGATTGGTACGTTCATTATTTCCATTATTGTATTTTCAAAATTTGATTTTAGCTTAGCTAAAATGTTTTCTGAGATGAAAACCGCAACTCCTCTTGGTGACGGCTTTTTAAATCCTGGAAATAAATTCAAAAATCCGCTGGACATGATTTCGTTGAATTTAGCTCTTGTTCTTGGTACAGCAGGCCTTCCTCATATCCTTATTCGTTTCTTTACAGTAAAAGATGCCATCACCGCACGAAAGTCTGTTATTTATGCAACGTGGATCATTGGCGTTTTTTACATTATGACAATCTTTTTAGGGTTCGGTGCTGCTGCATTTGTAGGGTACGATGATATTATCAAAGCAAATGCAGCAGGAAACATGGCAGCTCCCCTGCTCGCTCAAGTTCTTGGCGGAGACTTTCTCTTTGCGTTTGTCTCAGCTGTAGCTTTTGCTACGATTTTAGCTGTTGTAGCTGGGCTGGTGCTCTCAGCAGCTTCAGCATTCGCGCACGACTTCTATAGTCATATTCTCCGTAAAGGAGCTGCAACTGAAAAAGAACAGGTAGTGGCTGCACGATGGGCTTCTATTGGGGTATCCATTCTATCTATTATTCTTGCATTATTTGCTCAAAACATGAACGTAGCATTTTTAGTTGCACTTGCCTTTGCTGTAGCAGCGAGCGCTAACTTGCCAATTATTCTTCTTACTATTTTTTGGAAACGCTTTAATACAGCAGGAGCAGTCACTGGCATGCTGGTTGGACTATTCAGCTCACTGTTTTTAGTTGCCATTAGTCCAAACGTGTGGGCACCTGAGCCTGGAGCTGCTATCTTTGTAGGTGAACCGCTCATCACATTAACAAACCCTGGTATTATCTCTATTCCTCTAGGCTTCTTAGCTGCTTTTATAGGAACACTTCTTTCGTCTAAAAAAGCAGACGAAAAGAAATTTGATGAGATTTTAGTAAAAGCAAATACAGGTATGGGAATCGAAGAGCCTGTCAAACATTAATGCCAAAAAGCCTTGAAGCAGGTTGCTTCAAGGCTTTTTACTAGAATAAATCTTCTTGTAAACCAATAGCGGAAATTTGTTCATTTCTAAACTTTACAGCTAACATATGCTCTTCTTCCCACGTACATTCAAAAAACAAACCAAGTTCTCTTGTATCATGAGGTGCTTCAGGAACAAAGATTTGAATACACTCAACTAAAAAACCGATGTCTTTTCGCTTTTTCACATTCGGAACTAATAAGTCTACCACGTCTTTTTCAACTTGAGTTCTGTATTCATCTCGCACCTGTTGATAATAATCAAAAAGAGCTTTTTCCGTCCTCTTTAACAATAATTCACCTTGAAGCCAAAATGCTTGAAAGGCCTCTTCTTGCCGTTTTTGAAATGGCTTCTCTTTATCTCCATCAATTGTCAGCAACACTTGTTGTTTTTGTCCAAAGAAAGTGACCTGTTTTTCTCCAACCCAGGCCGAGTCATATAACAAAGATCCAAAAAGTGGATGATGTACTCGTAATGTTTGATTCATTGCATACCTGACCCTCTCAAAAAGTGGATTTCTGCTTGCATTGGCGTATAATAAATGGTGCTTGAAACAAACTTCTAAACTTATTCTATGTTACCATATTTTTTACAGAAAGGAGTGCCACAATGTGTGAATACAATTAAATCTTTGTACCCTTACTTAAAACCTTACAAATGGCTCGCGCTGTTTGCCCCGCTATTGATGGTAATTGAAGTGTTAGCTGACCTTCTTCAGCCTACTATTATGCAGCATATCATTGATTATGGCATTGCAAACAACAATCAAACATATGTTATCACCCGAAGTATCCTTATGCTCATGTTAGCACTCATTGGTTTAGCTGCCGGTATCGTCTGCGCCACCCTTAGCACAAAAGCGGCAGTAAATTTTTCTACCGATATTCGGAAATCGCTTTTTGAGAAGATTGAAAACCTCTCAAACAGCAACAGAGACAAACTAGGGACTGGTCACTTAATTACCGTCATCACAAATGATGTAACGAGTGTTCAAAACGCATTGAATATGACGCTCAAAGTATTAGTTAGAGGTCCTTTACTTTTTGCAGGAAGTATTGTCATCGTGTTATTAACCGCTCGTTCTTTGTTTCCTATTATCGTCGTGGTCGTCCCTATTTTATTTTTATGCATTTGGTTTGTGATCACGAAAGCTGGAAAACTTTTTAAAAAAGTTCAGCAAAGCGTTGATCGTGTAAACACAAAAGTCCAAGAAAACTTATCAGGGATGCGTGTAGTAAAAGCGTATGTAAGAGAATCGTATGAAATCAATCAGTTTAAAGAAGCAAACAGTTCCTTGACGCGAGCTAATATGAGTGCTGTTCAGCTTATTTCGCTTTTAATGCCCATTATTTTATTTGTAGTAAATATCGGAATGGTAGCTACTCTATGGCTGGGAGGACTTCAAGTCGAAGCAGGAAAAATTGAAGCAGGTGTGATTTTAGCTTTTATTAATTACTTAACGATTATTTTAAACGGACTTATGTCAAGCAGCATGGTGCTGATGCAAATTACACGCGCATTCCCTTCAGCTGAACGAATCGATTCTGTTTTAAAAACAAAAATAGACATTCCTCCAGCAAACTCTGCTGCTCAAATCAACAGACTTAAAGGTGATCTATCGTTTCAAAACGTTACATACAGCTATAGTAAAAATGGCGAAAACGTATTAAAAGATATTTCGTTTACTGCTAGACACGGGGAAACCATTGGCATTATTGGCTCTACTGGAAGCGGAAAGTCGACGCTTGCAAAACTTATTTCCCGCTTATATGATCCCGATGGCGGCGAAATTTTTGTAGATGGAAAAAATCTTACGGACTATGACGTAAAAGAGCTTCGCTCATCCATTGGGTTTATTCCTCAAAAAGCTACGCTGTTTACCGGTACGATTGATATGAATATTCGAATGGGAAAAGATCATGCTTCTTCCTCAGAAATTGAAGATGCTGCGGATTTTGCATGCGCAACGGAGTTTATTGAAAAACTCCCAGAAAGATATGAGTATCCTTTAACGCGAGGGGCGACCAATTTATCAGGAGGGCAAAAGCAGCGTCTTTCAATCGCGCGTGCATTTGTTAGAAAGCCCGCTATCCTGGTCATCGATGATGCAACTTCGGCATTAGACGCTGTCTCAGAAGCACAGGTACTAAAACATTTAAAAGAAGAGTTTGCTGATGCGACCGTTATCATCATTGCTTCTAAAATTTCGTCTCTTCTCCACGCTGATCATATTATCGTCATGGATGAAGGCAAAATTGCTGAACAAGGGACTCATGAAGAATTGCTTCGTTATCGCTCTCTTTATTACGACATTTATCTTGCACAAGGCGGAAAAGAGGTGTTGCCTAGTGAATAATCAAGGTAAAAATCAAATGAGCTCTATTCGCGGCCCTAGAGGAATGATGAAAGGCCCTGTAGTTAAGCCAAAGAATGCGAAAAAAACACTGTACAGAATCTGGTCATATATGGGGAAACGAAAACCTCCGCTTGCAGCTGCGATAATCTTAGTTATTGTGACTTCCCTGCTTAATTTATTAGGCCCTTATTTAATTGGGGTTATTATTGATGAGCATATTATTCCTAAAGATATCAGCGGGACGATACGAATGTCCCTTATTCTTGCAGGAATTTATATCACGACATCTTTATTAACATGGCTGCAAACCTATTTAATGGTGAACGTTTCGTTTACGACTATTGGAATGCTCCGCCAAGATTTATTTGCAAAGCTTCAGACTCTCTCCCTTCGCTTTTTTGACAAACGAGCTCACGGAGAGTTAATGAGCAGAGTCACAAATGATATTGATAATCTAAACAACGCTCTGAGTCAAAGCGTTATTCAGGCTCTGTCCTCTATTTTGTCTTTAGTGGGCATTACCATTGCGATGTTCTCGCTCAACTGGATTCTTGCCATTATCACGCTGATTGTTATTCCATTGATGGTTATAATCGTTCGACAAATATTAAAACGAAGCAGTGAAAATTTTGTCAAACGCCAAAAAGATTTAGGTGAGCTAAACGGCTTTGTAGAAGAAGCAATCTCTGGAGGAGAAGTTGTTACGCTTTTTAGTAAGGAAAAAGACTTTTTAACTGTTTTTAATGAACGAAATGAACAGCTGAGAAGTTCAGCAACAAAAGCGGAAACATTTTCAGGCTTTTTAGGTCCTGTCACAAACTTTATTAACAACTTAGGCTTAGCACTAGTGATTGGAGCGGGAGCATTTATGGCTGTTCAAGGTAGCGTTACAGTTGGGATGATCGCTTCATTTGTTAACTACTCACGTCAGTTCTCTCGCCCAATCAGTCAAATGGCAAACTTAGTAAACACCATTCTTTCGGCTATTGCCGGCGCAGAGCGCGTGTTTGCGATTATGGATGAGCAGCCGGACGTCACAAACAAACCAAACGCTCTTTCTGTTACAAAATTTGCAGGAGACGTTGCTTTTGAGAACGTATCATTTGGCTATAACGATGAAAAAATGATTTTAAAAGATGTTACACTGACAGCAAAAAAAGGTGAAATGGTTGCTTTGGTCGGTCCGACAGGTTCTGGTAAAACAACAATCATTAACTTGCTCACACGATTTTATGACATCTCAAACGGAGACATTAAAATTGACGGACGTTCCATCAGTGACTATAACATCCATGATTTACGAAACCGAATCGGCATTGTTCTTCAAGATACCTATTTATTTTCCGGTACGATTGCGGATAATATTCGATTTGGCCGGTTAGATGCCAGCGACGAAGAAGTTAAAAGCGCCGCAAAGATGGCCAATGCTCATTCGTTTATCAAGCATCTGCCGCAGCAATACAATACCGTGATTTCAGCTGGCGGAGGAAATTTAAGTGAAGGTCAAAAGCAGCTTTTATCGATTGCTCGAGCCATGCTTTCTGACTGTGATATTTTAATTTTAGACGAAGCTACTTCCAACATTGATACAAAAACAGAAATTGATATTCAAAGAGGAATGAGTAATCTATTAAAAGGAAAAACAAGCTTTGTGATTGCCCACCGCCTTAAAACGATTGAAAATGCAGATCAAATCCTTGTCTTAAAAGACGGACAAATTATTGAAGAAGGAAATCATCGCGAGCTGCTAGAAAAACAAGGGTTTTATCACAAGCTCTATACGCAGCAGTTTACGATTTAAAAGAGTAAAATAAAAAGTATGTTAGTTTAAGGAAGGTCCGAACGAGTAATTGTTCGGACCTTTTCATTGTGTTGGTAAACGTAGGGTTCATCCAGTTAGTTGCTTCTAGCTGTTGATTGGAGAGCAAGGCGAAGACTCCTGCGGGAACAGCGGAACAGATGAGACCCCGCAGGAGCGCAAGCAACGAGGAGGCTCATCGGCCGCCCGCGGAAAGCGAAGCCTTGCACGGAAATCAACAGCGGTGTAATAAATGGTCGATACGAGTTCCTTTATTCCATTTATTTGTCTTTAGATTGAATTGATGTAGTTATGTCTCAATCTCTTTTTCGTTCTATCATTTATCTATTACAGCTACAATTTTCCCTTTTACTCGACGAGTCGCCAGTTCATCTAATGCTGCTGGCACTTCTTCTAGTGAAATGACTTTTTCCACGAGTGCATTTAGCTTATTTTCTTGTAAAAGCAAAAGCATTCTATTTCCCATCTCAGCAAGCTTCCGCTGTTCTTTTACGTTATTAGACTGATGTACACTTCCTAATGCAATTTGATGAAACGATAGTGGGTGCACAAACGAAATCGCATCGTTTACATTAGGCGGTCCTGCGATGAATGCAATTTGACCATTAAAAGCAAGAGCCTTTACCGACTCGTCTGCATTGTCTCGTCCAACGGTATCCAAGACTAAATCTACACCGATTCCATCGGTAAGCTCCAGCACTTTTTTCACAAAGTCTTCTTTACGGTAGTCGATTACATAATCAGCACCTAAACTTTTTACAAACTCATGATTGGCAGAAGATGCGGTTGTGAGCACTGTAAGGCCTGCATTTTTGGCAAGCTGAATGGCAAACCCTCCAACCCCTCCAGCACCTGCGTGAATTAAAATCGTTTGGCCTTTTGAAGCGTTCATTTTGTGAAACAATGCTTGATATGCTGTATATCCCGCACATGGAATAGCCGCAGCGTCTTCGAATGAAACTCCTTGCGGAATAAGAGAAACTGTGTGGGCTGTTGTCACTCCGTATTGTGCAAACCCGCCTTTTTTTGATAAATCGCTATGATATACAACGCGGTCTCCGACTTTGACAGTTGTGACTTCTTCTCCCACTTCCTCGACAACGCCAGCTGAATCAAGTCCTAATACGTGAGGATATGTCCAACTAGGATTACCGCCGTTTCCTGTTTTATAATCTACAGGGTTCAGGGCAGTAGCTTTAATTTTAACTAAAATTTCACCTTTAGCTGGATGCGGCTTTTGGATATTTCCGACTTTCATCTCACTTACTTTCCCTTTGCCTTCTAGCAGTAAAGCTTTCATCAAGATCTCCCCTTTTACATTTCTTCCTTCAATTAAAAGTTCTTTTTCAGTATAATAAATACATGTTGTTTACAAAAGACGGCACTTTCATGTAACCAGGTACCTTCCCGGTAACCTAGGTCTATGGATATTAAATTATTATATCCATATTTCATATCTGTTTATGAATGGAGGATTAACGGTGAAAGCACCCCACTATAATGTACCTGTTGAAGCAACACTTGAAGTAATCGGCGGGAAATGGAAAGTCGTTATTTTATGCCTATTAAAAGAAGGCGAAAAACGTTTTAGTGAACTTCAGCGAGCTATGCCTGCTATTACCAAAAAAATGCTGTCCCAACAGCTAAAAGAATTAGAAAAAGACGGTGTGGTTAATAGAAAAGTATACAATGAAGTTCCTCCTAAAGTAGAGTACTCACTCAGTGAAGAGGGCGAAACCTTACGAGAAATTTTAAATATGATGTGCGCATGGGGAGATAGAAGAATGGGAAACACCCCAAATTGCAGCTAAGTTCTCCTAGCGGCTCTGTTAAAACAAGCGAATAGCTATTGCCAGGAGCTATTCGTTTTTGTTTTATCTATTCTCCTACTCTTTCTTGCGATTCGTCCCTGTGTAAGAACATCTGACAACACTATAGAATTCTTTCGCATTTTCAGCTATGATGATGTCGAACGATGCAGCCAGAATTGTCGAAATAAAACTCAAGAATGATAGGTGATTCAATGATGCAATTAGGTTTAGATTTATCCCAAAAACAACTATTAAAATTGGCCATGACACCTGAATTACGTCAGTCTATCAACATTTTAAATTATTCTACGGCCGATTTAGTTCATTATCTTCATCAGCAAGTCAATGAAAATCCTGTAATTAAACTGTCTGCTGGCGACTCTCAGCAAAAAGATTCATTTGATACTCGAGAACAGCGTTCATATTCAAAAGGTTATACCGACGACGAGTATAATCCGTTTAATTATATATCTGATCAAACTGTGACATTAGAGAGTCATTTATTAGAGCAGCTGTCTATGCTAAATCATTTACACTCACATCAAAAACACATCGTTCAATTTCTAATTGGAAACTTAAATAAAAACGGCTTTTTAGCAATTGAGCCAAAACTGGCAGCCGAACTGTTGAATGTTTCAATTAACGAAGTCAACGATATGATTCACGTTTTACAAAGCTTTGATCCGATTGGCGTGGGCGCTCAAAATTTTGTCGATTCACTGCTTATTCAAATTAAGGCCAAAACGTCAAAGCCTCCTCTTTTATACGACGTGGTAAAACACGATATTGAAGATATTGCTAACAAAAAATATCGGAACATTTCAAAAAAATACTCTATTTCGATGCGTGAAGTACAAGAAATTGTTGACTGCTTGCGGACATTAAATCCTCGTCCAGCAGGAGATTTCCACGTCCCGCTTACGAAGTACATCTCGCCTGATGTAACGGTACAAAAAGTTGACGGCCGCTATCATGTTATTCTTCATAGCGAGCTGCTTCCGCCCATCGAAATTAACGGTACCTATCAAAAGCTGGTTCATCGCTCTGCATGCGTAACAACCGATCGATACGTACAGGAAAAAATTCATGAAGCTACTTGGCTAATCAATAGTATTGAGCAGCGTAATGCGACGATTTACAACGTGTCCAAAGCCATTGTGGAACATCAGCAAGATTTTTTTGAAATGGGTATTTCGGGGCTAAAGCCGCTTACCTTAAAAGATATTGCTCAAAAAGTAGACTGTCACGAATCAACGGTAAGCCGTGCGACTAACGGAAAGTATATTCAAACGCCACGCGGGCTGTTTGAGTTAAAATACTTTTTCACCAATTCTTTAGAGCGAACTGATGGCGAACAAAGCAATTCTACTGCCTTTATAAAAGAAAAAATTAAAACATTAATTGCCGAAGAAAATAAATTAAAACCTCTTTCAGATCAAAAGCTCATGTCTCTTCTTTCCAGCGAAGGAATTCAAATTTCAAGAAGAACAGTAGCTAAATACCGTGAAGAAGCAGGAATTGAAAGTTCTTCTAAGCGGCGACGATTTTAATATTGCTTATTCTAAATTACAGCTTTATCACTACTAAAAAGAACCCGTTGATTTTACTCAACGGGTTCTTTTTATCGGTTTCCAATAAATAAAAGCCATATGATATTGATACGTATATTCATATCTGCCATTTATTTTCTTTACATGCTGTAAAATAATCTTCTCAGTTTCTAACTTGTCAATATCTTTAGAAAGCACCTTTGTCGAGTTCTTCTTGATGAGATCTTCGTACGTCTCATAGGTTACCGTTTTGGTTATAGGAACCAGCTTACAATCTGCGTAAATACCCAGTTCATATAAAATATTTAGTAAGTCAATATATTCCTTACGGCGCCATTTAATCTCGTACCCAAGTTTTCTATGTAACTCTACGTAATGAGGCTTTTCTGGACCCGTCGACATGCCGATAACCGCCAAACGATTAGCCGAATCATTCATATTTAAGAGACCATCGACAATATTATGCATACGGTAAAAACAGTTTATTCCTACTACGGCATCATAGTTATCTGTTAGACGCTCATACTCCCATTTACCTTCTATAAACTTTAGATTAGAGCGGGCATCTGATTGCGTTTGTAAGTAGCGAATAATGCTTGGCGAACAATCCATACACGTAAGTTCTTTTACATAATCAGCAATCGAAAACGTATAATTCCCCCAGCCAGGGCCAATTTCCATAACAGAGTCATTTGGATTCAAAAAAGCAAGAAGTTCTTGTTGAAGCTGTTTTACTACAGGGTCATTTACTGAATTAAAAGACATTTTCTCTAAATACTGCTGCCAAAATTCATCTTCAGCTCGGTCGTTTATCATCCGCTCCGATATTGAACCGTCCCATTCCTTCAGCCCTTCCTGCCACTTTTTTACACGATCACTTTCATATACCGAAAATTTTGTAAGCTGCATGCATTCACGTTCCCCTCTTTATATACGTAAACCTATACTATCATAAAGAAAAAGAGAGTTCCTTTTTAAACTGGAACTCTCTTTTTGTATTAGTTAAATTATGCTGCTGCCTCTTCTTCTGTGTGATGCTTCTCTTTTCTGGCATTGATATAAAACATTATCAATGAAAGAGTGATGAAGATTGCTGCAAAGATTCCAAGTACGCCAGCCTGATGCCATACATAGCCGAAATCATCACCAATTGAAATGATTTCACGGAAACCGCGAATTGCATAGGTCATAGGCAAGTACGGATTAATTGCCTGGAAGAATTCCGGCACAAGTGCTTTAGGGAATGTACCTGCACTGCCGCCAATTTGAAGCAGCAGAATAATGAAGGCTAAATACTGCCCTACTTTTCCTAACCCTGTTGTTAAGAACAAGATAAGTGTAAAGAACGTCACACCTGTAATCATGGTAAAGATATAGAAGTGCCAAATGCTTGTTACGTTTAAATGCAAGCCCCATAGAAGAGCTGTAACAGCAATCGCTGCCTGCAGCATACCTACAATAGTGATGACACTAAACTTACTTAAGAACCACGAAATGCCTGATGTCGGTCGAATTGATGGCTCTTTCATTGGATATACCGCTGAAAACATTAATGTTCCCGCAAACAAGCCAATACATAAGATGTATGGAGCTAATCCGACACCGTACTTATCTACGTTGTTTTGTTTATCTGATTTTAAATCCGTTGGATTTGAAAACATACTATATGTTTTATCATCCGCTTTAACATCTTTTGCATCTTTTGCACCATCTGCTAAAGATGAATGAAGCTCGCTCGTTCCATCTGATAATTTAGATGAACCATCATATAGTTTGGACGAACCATTTGTTAACTCTTTAGAACCATTTGCTAACTTGGTTGCCCCGTTTTCTAGCTGTGTTAAACCATTTGCTAGCGCTGCGCTTCCTTGTTCAGACTTCTTAAGCCCATCCACAATTTGCTGCTGCCCGTCAGCAAGCTTTCCAGCTCCTGTATGAGCGTCAGCAATACCGCTGTTTAGCTCTGCAAATTTGCTGTTGAACTGCTTTTCTCCGTCTGCTAGTTTAACAGCACCGTTGTATAATTGAGTTTGGGCATTATATAATTTTGTTTGGCCATTGTACAGCTGACTTTGTCCATCAGCAATTTTATTAATAGCGCTTTGAATATCTTCTCCGCCTTTAGACAGCTTTTGAAGAGCCGCAGATAACTCTTGCACTTTATCTACTTTTGCTTTTAACTGCTCTGCTTTTTGCTGCTGTTCATCCATAAACTGCTGCGACGTGAGTTTTTTAATTCCTGCAATCAGCGTTTGTTTTTGCTCATCAGGAATGGACTCGTTGCTGTTAATGCTGTCAATGAGGGCTTGCTGCTGCTGTTCAAACTCTGATTTTTTTGAATCGACCTGCTGTTTAATCTGCGTAATTTCCTGTTCCGCTTGATTAATTTGCTGCGTAACACTGCTCACTTCAGCGTCCACTTGATTTAAGCCGCTTGTAAACTGCGGTAATTTCCCTTGAAGTGTCTTTGTTCCTTCATTGAGCTGTTGTGTCGCACCTTGCAGTTTTGCAGTTCCGTCTTGTAGTTGTCCTAATCCATTGCTAAGCTTTCCTGCACCTGTTTCAAGTTCTTTAGAAGCTGCATAAAGCTGTCCGCTCCCACTTTCTAACTTTCCTAAACCGCTGTTTAGGCTGCCTAAGTTTTCATTAATTGTGTCCGCACCGTTTAGTAGCTTAGCTGCACCAGCATTTAAATCTGTTGCTCCTTTTCGTGCATCCGTTAACCCGTTTGCTAATTTAGCTGTACCGTCTTCGAATGTAACCGTGCTGTCTGCTAATTTCTTCATGTTATCTCGCAGCGTTTTTGAGCCGTTTTCGAGCTCTCCTGCACCGTCACTTGCTTTTTGAAGACCGTCCGCTACTTGCTTAAAGCTGTCAAATACCGTTTCAGCATACTGCTTTGTGACCGCTTCTTTAATCTGATCATTGATTTTAGCCACTGCATTTGAGCTAATTTGAGCGCCTGAATAGTTCTTTCCGGCATTTGTATGATAGATAAATTTCATTTTTTTAGGATCTTTATCCATTAATGTTGTTGCATTTTTGGAGAAATTCTTTGGAATTTCTAAAACTAAATAGTAGTCCTCATTTTTTAAACCTTCTAACGCTTTTTCTTTGTTCGTAAATTTCCAGTCAAATTTATCGTTTTTCTTTAAATCATCAACAAAATCACGACCGACATTCAATTTCTTTCCATTTAATGTAGCACCTTTATCTTCATTTACCACTGCAACTGGAATTTGATCTGTTTTTCCATATGGATCCCAGTAAGCAGATAAAAAGATGACATTATAAAGTAATGGAACAAATAACAATCCGCAAATCACAACAATAGTCATTGGTTTGGAAAAGATTTTTTTCCATTCTCCTTTAATCATATTCATGTTTTTTAGCCTCCAATAATCCTTACTTCCGCCTGACTGTTTGACCGAAAAACATTTTCGGTCATTAAGTTCTGATTAATGTTACCATATTCACAAGAATAAGGTCAATCGTTATTCTGTAATTAAAAGCTGATTTTAGCAGAAAGTTTAAAATCAGCTTTTTTAAGATAACGTTCATGCTATAGGCTTAAATCATTAACTTCATCCGCATCGTTTTTAACAAATGCCCTTCAAATTCATCATCAAATTCACCCACGAGCTGGAAACCTTTTGATTGATAAAAAGCACGGCCTATTCCGTTTTCCCTTTCTACGTTAATGTAAACGATTTTTAATTCCTTCGAGCGCTTCATTCCTTTTTCTAACAATTGCGAACCGATTCCTTTTCCTTGATAAGCAGGCAGTATATAGATAGATCCTAGTTCTATTTCCCCTCTGTTTTGTAGTCGGAAAAAGTTAGCGTACCCTACGATTTTCTCATCAATAGTTGCTACATAAATGAACGAATTGCGCAGGCGCCACAGCAGCCTTTTATTGGAGTATGCTTCTGAAAGAAACCGATTCTGAACGCTTCTAGGAATAATTCCTTCATATGTATCATACCAGCTCATCTTTGCGACGTATTGAACAGACGTAATATCTTCTTTTCTCATTTTGCGAATGATTACCTCCACTCACATCCCTCCTGACAATTTGCTGCTAAAATCGTACATAATTTCACCTGAAAAATATAGTTATAAATATATATTTTTAATTGTAACGCTCTAGAAGCATTGATTGATTTTAGAACCTTATGTATAATCGAGATAGATACAAATTGAAAATGATTATCATTAACAGGAGTGCTGAATGATGAATTTAACTACCGTGAGTATTGGCGACAAAGTAAAAGTTAAAAACATTGAATTTTTAGATAGATCATTAGAACGCCGCCTTCTTTCTTTTGGAGTAAAAAAAGGCTGCGAACTATGCATGAAGCAAAAAACCATCTTAGGAGGACCTTGTATTATTGAATGTCAAGGTCAAATGATTAGCATCCGAAAACGCGATGCGGCTAAAATTGAGGTTGAGACAGCATGAGTACAATTGCACTTTTAGGAAATCCAAACACAGGAAAAACTTCTTTATTCAATATATTAACAGATTCCTATGAATACGTAGGAATCTGGAGCGGTGTAACCGTTGAAAAGAAAGTTGGGTCTATTAAAAAGCAAAACAGCCAGCTGGTTGATTTGCCGGGTGTGTATGATTTTACTCCTCTTTCTTCAGATGAAGCAGTGGTAACTAACTTTTTGTTAACCGGAGAATTTAACAGTATGCTGAATATTGTAGACGCTTCTCAGTTTGAAAGAAGCATGCATCTCACTATTCAAGCATTGGAATATGGAAAGCCATTAGTAATCGGCTTAAATATGATTGATGTAGCGGAAAAACGCGGATTGACTTTTCATTTGGAGAAGCTTAGCAAATCATTACATATTCCGGTTTCTGCAATTATTGCCCGCAATGGAAAAGGAATTAATGAGCTTCTCTCCAATTTGAAGCAAGATTTAAAAGCCCCGTTATTTCAACTAAATTACGGGGAAACCGCTGAACACGCAATTCATATGATTCAAACAAAAGCGGATGTCAGCAGATGGATTGCCATTCAATTTTTAGCTGAAAATAGCGTAATTGAATCAACATTAAAAGAAAAAACGAGTTACTCAGAGCTGCTTGAGCTTCGAAAAGCAGCTGCACAAAAATTAACCAAGCCGCTTAGCGAGCATTTCTTCGACGTGCGTACAGCATTTATCGAGCGCATTTCCAGCGAGTGTATCGTAAAGGGCAGTGAAGCACCTCTAACCTTCACAGATCGAATCGATCGAATTGTGACGCATAAGTGGCTTGGTCTCCCTATTTTTCTTGGCTTAATGTATTTGATTTTTAATATTACGTTTACTTGGATTGGCGTTCCTCTTTCTGATAAACTGGACGGTTTTTTTGGCGGAACGCTTAGTAAAGGCGCTGATTCTCTTCTAAATGCAGCTGGTGCTGCTCCATTTATTCATGATTTAATTGTGGACGGCATCATCGCAGGCGTAGGCGGCGTACTAGTATTTGTACCACAAATCTTTGTCCTGTTCTTTTTCATTTCACTGCTTGAAGATTCAGGATACATGGCTCGAATTGCTGTAGTAATGGATCGTATCATGGAATTTTTCGGTTTGAACGGAAAAGCATTTATTCCGATGATTATTAGCTTTGGATGTAACGTACCGGGGATCATGGCCGCGCGTACAATTGAACAGCGAAAAGAGCGCCTTATGACCATTTTAGTAAATCCATTTATGAGCTGCTCAGCACGCCTTCCTGTATACGCTTTGTTTGTAGGTGCGTTTTTTGTGCAAAACGGAGCAGCTGTGGTGTTTTCTATGTACTTGCTTGGCATTATTTTAGCACTTGTTGTAACGAAAATTTTATCAGTAACGCTTCTTAAAGACGAACAATCAACTTTTATTGTCGAACTTCCTCCTTACCGCGTACCTCAAGCCAAGACTCTTTGGAGAAGCACGTGGGAAAAAGGCCGAAATTTCGTCCGAAAAGCAGGTACGGTTATTTTAGCTGGCTCTGTATTTATCTGGCTATCATCTTACGCTGGCCCTGGCGGTTTTGGAGTAGATATGGAAAATAGCTTTATGGCTATTATTGGAGGTGCTATCGCTCCTCTATTTATCCCTTTAGGTTTTGCGACATGGCAAGCTGTAGCATCACTGATTACAGGCTTCCTAGCAAAAGAAGTGGTTGTTTCAACTATGAGCATCATTTATAAAGTACAAGAAGGACAGCTTGGCGACACAATGAAGACATTCTTTACACCGCTAACAGCCTATACGTTTATGGTGTTTGTTCTTCTTTATGTTCCGTGTCTAGCAACCGTCGCTGTTATTCGACGAGAAACCGGCTCATTGAAATGGACAGCATTTGCTGTGGCCTACCCTTTGGTTGTCGCTTATCTCGTAGCTTTGCTTGTACACACTATTGGAAAAGTACTTGGTTTTTCTTAAAAGGAGTGAATAATATTGATTATTAACATTTTAATTGGGGTTTTGATATTTGGATATGCCCTTTATCATATGACAAAATTCTTCCGCAAGAGTACTCAGGGAAAATGTGCAAGCTGCGCACAGCAATCTTCTTGTACAACGGATGATTGCGGTATTGACTGGGATAAAACGATTCAAGAGGCTCAAAATCAATCATCTTAATACATTAAAAAAGCATCCTGATAGATGGGATGCTTTTTTAATGTTACGCAACTAGTTTTAAAATGAGATGAGAAAGGACTTCCTTTTCCTCTTCACTGCTGACTTTCCATAACTCATGAAGGACTTTTTCTTCTCGGTTTCGAGGCTCCTCATTTTTGGCTAAATAGCTAGCCACTTTTTTTGTAGCGGCCGTTAATTGTTCCTCGCTTAACCCGAGCTTTTTACCGACATGAACTTTTTGACTCAAATAATCAGTAAACGTATCAAAGTTCTGCAAAATTGCTTCTTTTTTCTCCGTCCCTAAATTATCTGCCGTTTCTTCAATTTTATTCATGTCTTTTGTAGTTCCTTCATTCATTTGACTCACAGTTAACATCTCCTTTTTAGTGAATAGACTGGTATGTTCTTTCACGCTCAGCTTCTGGTTTTTCGTCTGATGTCATTTTTTCTTTACTTATTTCAGAAGTTGCATCTTTCACTTTTTCACCAATTTGCTGTAAATCACTTTTAGCATCTTCTACCGTCGATTTTGCATCATGCGTAACGCTTTTCACATCTTCTGCTTGCTTAAAGAAATCTTCATTTACACGCTCGTACAAATGTTTAGCATCATTAATTGCATCTTTTAAAAGATTCGATGCGTTTTTCATTTGTTGCACCATTTTTTCTTTTGTTTCTTGAGGGTTCTCTTTTACTTGATTAATCATGTTTGCAGAAGAGTCCTTTAATGTAACGGCTCTTCTTTTAACAGATGAACGAGTTTTATTATCAAGCAATGTTATACATCCACCCACAACTGCCCCGACAACAACACCTTTTACTAGCTTGCTGCTGCAGCTTTTTCCAGCGCTAACAGCAGTAGTGCTATTAGCTGTCTGTGGATTGTTATTGATTCCTACGTCGTTATTAATGCCTGCGCTGTTGCTTAAAGCAGGGTTTTGTAATTCAGATCGGCTTCTTTCCATTTTTACTGCCTCCTTTAGCATTGTTATTGAGTGATTTCCCATCTTTTTTTATATTTAAACAATTGAATTCCTTAAAAATAAAAAACATGACTAAAGGCCACCTTTTACACCTCACTAGTCAAGAATAACTATATAGTAAGAAAAGCTGAGCTTTTTAATGGGAAGATACAAGCCGGATTTTTGTAAAAGGATTGTCAGCACCGGTATAATAAGTAGTACTTTAAATTTTATACTATTGGTCATAGGGGTGAAGCAATTGAGCCAGCTTAATAAGGAATTTAACTGTGAAAAAGAATTAACGCTTGCTATTATCGGTGGAAAATGGAAGATGCTGATACTATGGCACTTAGGACGTGAAGGAACAAAACGGTTCGGGGAACTAAAATCGCTTATTCCTGATATTACGCCGCGCATGCTGGTTAACCAGCTGCGGGAACTGGAAGAAGATCTAATTGTTAACCGTAAAGTTTACCCTGTCGTACCACCTAAAGTCGAATACTCACTTACAAAAGAAGGAGAAAGTTTAATGCCCATTTTGACAGCCATGTATGATTGGGGTAAAAATTACCGGGATACAGTGCTGATCAATCAAGAACAAAAGGCGGAAACGTTAATTAAATGATGGAAACTACTCCTTCTATTCCATAGTTTTTATTTTTTTATGCGGATGATGTTACTCAATGTCATCCGTATTTTTAATGAAAATTAAGCGGTTACAAGACTGATATGTCCATTAGTATACTTCTGTATACTATCATTTCCCACACTATTTGTGGGAAAAGTGCGTACTTTTAAGAACCTCAAACTGCGGGTACAATAACTACACCAGCTGCTTTTTATGTAAAAAAGCACAAAAGGTATTTATAGATTTCTGTAAGGAGTGGAGTAGAATGGAATTACAATTAGCATTAGATCTTGTTAATATCTCTCAAGCAAAAGAGGTAGTAAAAGAAGTTGAAGAACATATTGATATCGTGGAAATCGGTACGCCCGTTGTAATCAATGAAGGGCTTCGCGCCGTTAAAGAAATTAAAGAAGCATTTCCTAATTTAAAAGTATTAGCTGACCTAAAAATTATGGATGCAGCTGGCTATGAAGTACAGCAAGCTTCTCAAGCTGGAGCAGACATCATTACCATCTTAGGTGTTGCTGAAGATATGTCAATCAAAGGTGCAGTTGAAGAAGCCAAAAAACAAGGTAAAAAAATTCTAGTCGATATGATTGGTGTAAAAGATATTAAAGGACGCGCAAAAGAGCTAGACGAATTTGGCGTTGACTATATCTGTGTACACACAGGATACGATCTTCAAGCAGTTGGCCAAAACTCTTTTGAAGATTTAGTAACAATCAAAAGCGTTGTAAAAAATGCAAAAACAGCCGTTGCTGGCGGCATTAAATTAGAATCTTTACCTGAAGTAGTAAAAGCACAGCCTGATCTTGTTATCGTTGGCGGAGGAATCACGAGCCAAGATGATAAAAAATCAGTTGCTTCTCAAATGAAAGAGCTTATTACAAATTAAGGAGCTTTCTATGCAGACGAGCGAACATTTAAAAACGGTTATGAATGAGCTTTTACAAACAACAGCTCTAATCGCTGACGATGAAGCTGAACAGCTTGTAAATGGCATCATCTCATCTAAAAAAGTGTTTGTCACAGGAGCAGGCCGTTCAGGCCTTATGGGCAAGTCGTTTGCTATGCGTATGATGCATATGGGCATTGATGCTTATGTCATTGGAGAAACCGTGACGTCCACTTTCACGCAGGATGATTTATTAATCATCGGATCAGGTTCTGGCGAGACGAAGAGCTTGATTCCTATCGCTCAAAAAGCAAAAGAACTTGGGGGAAAAGTTGGAGTAGTCACAATTTCTCCCGACTCCACGCTTGGCAAGCTGGCTGACTTTATCGTGAAGCTGCCCGGTGCTCCGAAGGATCAAGAACAAAGCAGTTATCAAACAGTGCAGCCTATGGCGTCACTGTTTGAACAAACGCTTCTTCTCTTTTACGATGCGCTGATTCTTCGCTTCATGGAGAAGAAAGAACTTGATACCCATACAATGTACGGAAAGCATGCAAATTTAGAATAAAAAAAGGTCTTGCCTAGGCAAGACCTTTTTGTTTTGAAACCTTATACTGAACATGCCGAAATGTTAACTTATCTCACATAGAAACTAAATGTACTTTATCATTATTTACTTTTTTCAAAAGCCCTATTCGAATTTTTGTGCATCTCCATAAAAGGGCTGCTCTGCAACTTTAATCGATTCTGTGGGGCATCCTTCGTACGCTTCCATCATCTCATCTTGCTGATGTTCAGGAACTTCTTTTGTTCCTTCGTTGTTATCTAACACGGCATAAGCAAGACCTTCTGAATCATAATCATAAAGATCTGGTGCGCTTCCTCCACATGCTCCGCAAGCAATACATGTTTCCTTATCTACTATCGTAAAAGCCATAAAAAAAACCTCCTTTACCTTTTCACTTTCTCGTTCAGAAAGTTACGTTCAGTATAAGAAGGTTTTTTTAAATTTGTCTTAAATTATTTACTTGGATTCTCCGATATTCTCAAACATTTCATCTACATTTGGCTTTTTCTTAATTAATCCCGACTCTTTTAACCAGTCCACATTTGACTGCCATGATTCTTTCGTTTGACTGCCAAATCCGTGTTCAGACTTCATTTTCGGAAGTAAAATATTCAAACTTTTTGTTTCCACGTCTTTTTCAAGAGGAAAGTTTGACTTATCTTGGTTATCTAACAAAATTTGAAGTGATTCTTTTGGATGCTTCTCTGTGTACTCATACCCTTTTGTCGCAGCACGCCAAAACGCTTTAATCGTATCAGAATCTTTTGCCCACGTTTGATCCCCAGTAACTGCCACTAGCTCATAATAAGATGGTACACCGTAATCTGAAGGATCAATGTCAACCGTTTTGTATCCTTTTTTATGAAGCAATGGTACTTCGTGGTTAATATACGCACCTATTACGGCATCTACTTTTTTACTAATCAGCGATGAATTCAACTCAAATCCTACGTCTACTAGTTTTACTTTATTAGGATCTCCTCCATCGCTTTTTACCATTTTCTTTAGAACAGACTCGCTTAATGGTGTTCCGCTGTAGCCTACTACTTTTCCTTCTAAATCTTTAGGACGCGTAATACCGCTATCCTTCAGCGCCACAACTCGGTTTAACGGAGACCTTACAATCGCTCCTACCGACTTTACCGGCACATCTTCATTTGCTCGTGCCATTGCTACATCAGGCTGATAGTAAAGGCCGAGCGTAACTTTCCCCGCAGCTGCTAAATTAAGCGAGTCTGTTGGATTAGCAGGAAACTGTACTTTTACATTCAGCCCTTCTTTTTTAAAATATCCTTTTTCTTGTGCAGCGTAAATGAAGCTGTGCACTGCATTTGGGTACCAATCAAGCATAATTGTAACGTCTTTTAATTTTTTACTGTCACCAGCTTTATTTTCCTTGTCTTGGCCGCAAGCAGCGAGCATCAAAACAAGCATCAGGCTTAACCCAATCGCAAACCATTTTTTCATTCTGTTTTCCTCCACTTTAATGAACGTTTTTCGAAACCTACTACAATAATAAAGAATAAAATACCAAGCGCGGATAAAATCACAATTGGTGCAAATACACCAGCTGCATCAAACTGTGTCATCATGCGACGACTGAAATATCCTAAGCCTGCTTGTGCACCTAACCATTCCCCAATGGCAGCACCTATTATACTAAAGGTAACCGCTACTTTGAGCCCTGAATAAAAATGAGGCAGTGCAGAAGGAATGTTCAACTTAAAGAAAATATCTTTTTTTGTTGCTCCCATCGTTAACATGAGTTCTTTTAACTCTTTGTTTGTGGAACGAAGCCCGTCGAATGTGCTAACCGTAATAGGAAAAAAAGTAATTAATACGGTCACAATCACTTTGCTCCAAATGGAGTAGCCAAACCAGAGAACAAATACAGGAGCAATGGCAATGGTCGGGATCATTTGTGACGCAATAATAAGCGGATAGAAAGCACGCTCAATAAGCGGACTCCAATTCATCCACACGGCCAGCAGAACCCCTAGCACAACGGATATAAGCAGCCCAATTACGACAATAGATAACGTAGCTGGTAAATGCTTAAACAATAAATCCATTCGCAAATCCCAAAGCTTTGTTAAAATACCGGTGGGCGTTGGTAAAATAAACGGATAGTTTACAATGCGTGCTCCAATTTCCCAAGCAGCCAGTAAAATGACTACTAATATCACTGAAGCTCCGTACTTTTTCATGTGTTCACCTTCGATCTAAGCTGTTCAATTAAATAATCTTTCACGTCAAGCACACGCTGTTGATTCAAATCTTTTTGCGTTCGAGGTCTGCTAAGCGGCACTTGAATCTCTTCAAGATGACTTACCGGCTTGTCTGAAAAGATAAAAATACGATCTGATAAAAAAAGCGCTTCGTTTACGTCATGAGTGATAAATAAGATGGTGTGTTTACGCTTTTGCCATTGTTCAAGCAGCCATTCCTGCATCGATAGACGCGTAATGGCATCAAGCGCACTGAAAGGCTCATCCAAAAGCAGCACGTTAGAACCGCTTAATACCGTTCGCAGAAAAGAAACACGCTGCTTCATCCCTCCGGATAAATCACTTGGAAAACGGTTTTCATACCCTTTTAACCCAAACTCTTCGAGCAGCTGAGATACTTGCCTATGAGCACTTGCCTTTGACACATTGTGAAGCTCAAGAGGCAGTGCTGCATTGTCTAGAATCGTGCGCCACGGAAGAAGCAAATCTTGCTGCGGCATGTAGCCTACTTTTCCAAGACGTTTTTCGTAAGACTGTCCGTTAATCATGATATCGCCTTCACTCTGCTGTTCAAGACCTGTAATGAGACGAAACAACGTACTTTTTCCAGATCCGCTTGCTCCAACGATACTTACAAACTCGCCTTCTTTCACGTCTAAATTTAATGATTTTAAAATCGCTTGATCACCGTTTTTGTACGTAAAACTTACGTTTTGAAAAGATAACACAGACTTATTCATAAATTGGCCACATCGCTTCGTTATAAGCCATATCCCAGAACATATACTCAAAACGCGTTGTGTTTAAGAAAATTTCTTCGAGCTTTTCTAACTCCGCTTCTGATTTGTCTTCAGTAAGTGAGTCAAATAAGTTGATACACCACGTCGCTAGTTCTCCAAATTCTTCTGAGCTGTACATTTCAATCCACTCACGATAAAACTCATTGTTAGCTCCAGGCTTTTCACTGAGTTCTTTTCCTATTTCCCAGTAGCTCCACATACAAGGCAAAAGAGCCGCCACTAATTCAGCCAATGTTCCGCTTTGACCAACGTGCAGCATATAGTGTGTGTATGCAAGCGTTGTAGGAGATGGCTGCGCTTTTTCTAATTCTTTTTCGCTGATTTCAAATTTCTTGGCATACTCACGGTGCAGGCTCATTTCTTCGTTTAATGTAGAATCTAAAAGTGCAGCAAATTTCCCCATCGTTTGAACATTGGTAGCTTTCATGGCTCCAATCGCAAATAATTTAGCATAATCAATTAGGTAAAGATAATCTTGAATCATATAAAAGCGAAACTTCTCCTTTTCAAGCGTTCCGTCTCCCATTCCCTGTACAAAGGGATGATTATGATTTTGGCGCCAAATCGGCTGCAGCTTTTCATATAATCGTTCACTAAATTTCATGATGATCACTCCTTATGCGTATGCAGCCACGTATAAATGAACTGCACCATCACTTTTGTATATTGAATAAGCTGATTGATATCTAATTGTTCGTTCACAGCATGTGCATTTGCTAAATTCCCAGGACCGTAAATAGCTGCTGGAATACCCGCATCAGCTAGCCAACCGCCATCTGTTACGCTAGTTGACACATCAATTGGAGGCTTTTCCCCTTCAATTTGTTCGTGAGTATGTGCAAGCAGCTGCACTCCTGCATGACCTTCATCAATTTCTAATGACGGAAAGATTTCTCCTCTGTCTTCAATCATTGATGTGCCTCCCCATTCAAAGGTTGGCAGATTATCTTTTAACCATGGATCTGCTTTTGCAATAGCTAAAATGTATTCTTCCACTTCTTTTGATACTTGGTCGTATGATTCATTAGGATAATAGTGAACGGTGATCCACAGCCTGCATTCATCTGCAATAAACGCAGCATGCCTTCCGCCTTCGATTACTGCTGGGTTAATCGTGTTTGTTCCTGGCAAAAATCCTGGATAGCTCTTTGTAACAGCCCAGTGGCGCTCCAATTCTTGTAGCCCTCCGATCACTTTTGCCATCTTTTCGATAGCGCTCGCAGCTAACAGCCCTCCTCCAGCATGAATCATGCTTCGGCGTGTACCGTCATGATAGGTTTTGCTGCTTTTTATCGTAATCCATCCTGTGATTACTCCGCCTTGACCTTGAATATGTAAATCACTCGTATCGGCTACAAGCGCAAAGTCAGCTGTATATCCTTTCTGACAGCATTGCAGCGTACCTGCTTCTCCCACTTCTTCTCCTACAACGGATTCAAAAATCAAGTCTCCCGGCAGTTCAATTCCTGCTTCCGTTAAAAGCTGCACTGCAAATAATGCTCCTGCCAAGCCGCCTTTCATATCAGCAACTCCGCGTCCGATTATCATATTGTCTTTTACCACAGCTTCAAACGGATTTGTCCCCCACTTTTCATTTTCTTGTACCTCAGCAACATCCATATGCCCGTTAATAATCAAGCTTTGATAGTCAGCTGATTTTTGTCCTTTTAACGTACCTACTACGATGGGATCGTTGGAATATAAGTCCCACATATCGATGGAAAAACCGCAGTTTTTAAGGAAATCCGCTACGTATAGCTGCGCTTCATGAGAATTTCGTGCAGGAGGCGCCGGCGTTTTATATGAAACAAGCGTTGTTAATAACTGGATTAGCTCCCCTTTGCGCTCCTCTACCTGTTTGACAAGCAAATCAATTGTTTCTTCCATGTATGACACCTTCCTTTATGCATAAAAAAACACTTCTTTCGCAGGAAAGAAGTGTTTTTGTTTATATACACAAAATTATTATAACGAGTTCGTAAGGAAATCCCATACAAAACATCCATTACAATACCTCTTTCCTACGCTAGTATTACCTAGTTCAGGTTATAAGGGTTAAGACTTCTCGTCTCTCTCAGCTTCGAAAGCACCCCTAGTGGTGTTGTATCTCTATGAAATTAAACTATTATCATATGTTTACCTTTAATAGTTTTATCATAGTAAAGCGGTTTATTCAATAGAAAGGTTCATGATTCAGCAATGAAAATAGTTTCCTTTTTAGTAAAATAAAAAGCACACACCTTTTTTAAGCAGTGTGTGCTCTTTACTTTTATAAGCTTACTAGTTAGCTATCGGCTTTTTTAAAAATACACGATTTTTCCATTTAGACAGTGACAAGCTCAAGTTTTCGCCCCGGTCTCACTAATGAAAGTAGCTCATGATCTTCCTCTATCACATACCCAATCACGTTAACATTAGTATTTGCAGGCAAATTCGTTTTAGCTATTTGAACCTCTCCTCTGTAGCGTCCGTAGCCATCATTGTCCATTGTAATTGCTCCGATTCTGCGTTCTACTGTACGAAATGGCGGCACTGGTTTTACAGATCGAGTATCAACCAACCGCAGAACGTCTCTTGATACATCCGGACGCACGCTGTACGTTCCCTCTATATGAAGTGAACGAATGCGCAGCGGAATAATGCGGTTTTCTTGATATCGAACTAAACGCTTTAATAAACTTGAACCGGCGTATGGATCTCCAATATAAACCTCCGTTACTCCGCATCCGTATAAATCTACTGCAGAGGTAAAAGGACATCTATTACGGTCTTTTTCTCTAGTAGGAAGACCTTGATAAACAGGGCCTCTTTTTTCGCCTTCTCCAGGAATATAAGCGCAGACTGGGATACGAAGTTCATTAAATAAATCTGTCTGCTGTTGAAAAAACGTTTCTTCAAGTCCTGTTTCAGGCCGCGGATAAAAATTATGCCATGCAAGCAGCTGATGATGATGAAGGCCTGCAGATAACAGCGATTCTATTTCTTGTTTGGATAACGTACTTGCATTAACAGCAATATAAAATTCATTCGCAAGCGAAAGAGTTTCTTTTACACTAAAGCCATCGTCTAGTCTAATACCCGATACGCCAAGTGAAGATAGCGTCATAAGGCTTTCAATACCTAAATGAACCGGCGTATGCTTGGATACGTCTGCATACACGCTTATTCCACAATCTCTAGCCACATGAAGCAATTCTTTTGCCCGTTCAGCCAAATCTCCTTTTTCTTCTGGAATGTGAAGCGAAGTGAATGCGCGTGTAACTCCGCATTCACTCGCTTCTATTAATCTTTTTTTGGCATCACTATCATTTAAATAAAACGAAATACCGATCATTCAAACTCCCTCGCCATTTCATCGTTAAATCCAAAGAAATAGGTACAAATAAACCCTGCTGCATAAGCAATAACTAATCCAAGTAAATAAAGAAGAATTTGATGCGCATGAACTAAAAACGTAAGCGGCAAACCGGATACCCCCACTGCTACAGTTGCAATATGGAAGTGCGCCTGAAACGCTCCTCCGATTCCGGCTCCAAGACAAGCGGTTAAAAATGGGCGCCCTAAAGGAAGTGTGACTCCAAAAATAAGCGGCTCTCCGATTCCCAGCAGACCTGAAGGAAGTGCCCCTCCAATTGCTCGCTTTAAACGTTTTTTCTTTGTTTTGATATAAATAGCAAAAGCTGCACCTACCTGACCGGCTCCGCCCATTGCTAGTATAGGAAGAAGCGGATCATCTCCAATTGAATTAATAAGCTCTAAATGAACAGGAGTAAGACCTTGATGCAGTCCTGTAATAACGAGCGGCAAAAACGTTGCTCCTAAAACAAAGCCTGCTACAACTCCTCCAACCTCTAGAACTCCTAAAAGACCTTTTGTGATTCCATCTGAAATTAAGCCTCCGATTGGCATGAATACTACATACGTAATAATGCCTGTAATTAACACCGTAACGGTTGGTGTAATAATAATATCCAGTGACTGAGGGACAAATTTACGTACTCGTTTTTCTACCACGGCCATAAAGATTGCTGCAAGCAACACGCCTATTAAGCCGCCACGCCCCGGCAAAAGAGCTTCACCAAAAAGTTTAATATCAGCTACGGCAGGATTAATGACTAAAATGCCTGCTAAGCCTCCTAGAGCCGGCGAACCACCAAATTCTTTTGCGGCATTAATACCTACTAAAATACCAAGATAGGCAAATAAACCGCTCCCGATAACGGTTAAAAGAATAGCAATCTGTGAATCTGCCGGAAGCCACTTCGCTTGAACAGCTGCTTTTGTCACTCCGGTGATAAGTCCGGATGCTACAAGAGCAGGTATTAACGGAATAAAAATACTCGCAATTCGGCGAAGCAAGAGCTTAAACGGAGTTGCATTTTTTTCTTTCAGCTCCGATTTCCGCTGAGCCGCACGATTTTCTAAATTAATACCGCCGGATTCATCAATTAACTTTCCAAATTCCTCTGTTACTTTGTTTACTTTTCCAGGACCAATAATGATTTGCAGCGTTTCTTCTTCAACTAATCCGAGCACGCCTTCAAGCTTTCGTATATCTGCTTTTTTTACAATTGAATCATCTTTTACAGTCACCCGCAGCCGAGTCATACAATGCGTATACGCTTCAATATTCGATGCTCCCCCAAGCATCTCCAAAATAACCTTTGCTAATTGATGATTATCTAAAGACATGTTAATCCCCCTTTGTATTTTCCTCTTAGATGGATACGGTACTGAGGAAACAGACCACAAAATCCCCTTTTTGTAATCGCTTTCTTTTTTTATTTCTTAGTTTTCAAAAACTGAATGGCATCTCTTGTTTTATCAATATACTCAATCGTCTGGTCATACTGCTGCGCTGCAATACTTAAAAATAACACATCAATCACATAAAGCTGGGCTAAACGAGACGATGTAGCCGCGCTTCGAAACGGCGCTTCTTGAGAACAAGACGTATACAAACAAATATCAGCTAAAGACGAAACGGTAGACTGTCCATACTTGGTTAAGCTAATCGTCTTTACTCCGCGATTTTTAGCTAAAGATAAGACGTTGCTTACTTCAGGAGTCTCCCCTGAAAAAGAAATACCCACAACTACATCGTCTTTACTTGCATTTGCGATGAGTGTAGCTGCTAGATGGCTATCTGCAAAAGCCGTAGCATTTTTATTAATTCGAAGAAATTTTTGCTGCGCATCTATAGCAATAATATGTGAAGCACCGATTCCAAAAAAATGAATATTTTTGGCTTCAATCAGTGCCAAAACAGCCCGCTCTGCTTCTTTATAATTCACAAGCTCGGCCGTATCACTTAGACTTTGAATGCTGTTGCTTGCCGTTTTTTTGACAATAGATTGAATCGTTTCATTTGTTTCAATATCGCGGTATCCTTGCTCCGTATCTCTAGCTAAATCTCCGGCTACTCTTACCTTTAATTCTTGAAACCCGCTAACCCCGATAGATTTACACAAACGAATAACAGCAGCACTGCTAGCATTCGCTAGTCTACCTAATTCCCCAGCCGTACTGTTTACCACAGTATGCGGATTATTTAAAATATATTCAGCAATTTTCCTCTCCGAATCAGGAAGCTTTGCCACCGTGTTTTTAATCATTGTTAATCCACCTGTTGACATCGTTTCTCTCCTTTATACGTAATGTTCAATCGCTTTTCTCACATAACCGCCCGCATCATTCAGTAACATCTTCGCGGTGTCGTAATTTTCATTTGTTTTGATCATAACCACTGCTGTTTTCACCTCATTATTTGCTTCTTCAAGCGTTTGATTTGCTTGTTCATAAGAAACACCTGTAATTTTACAAATAATACCTATCGCTCGTTCTTTAAGCTTTTTATTACTCACATGAACATCTATCATTAAGTTTTCATACGCTTTTCCTACTTTAATCATAGCCGCTGTAGAAATCATGTTGAGAATCATTTTATGAGCGCTTGCTGCTTTTAACCTTGTGGAACCTGTTAGCACTTCCGGACCTACTACTACCTCAATACTATGGTCCGCTTCTTTTCCAATAAGAGAATTACCATTTATTCATTACGTTTAAAATTTCTTTTTTACTAGCCGCATCTACCTTCATTGCCTACTCGTTTTGAGACTCTGTGGTTAACAATGTAAGCTGTTCATTCATCTTTTTAGCTCCTTTTTAATCTTGTAGTAAAGTTATGGTTATTATAATCTCTTTAAAATATAATTTCGATAATTTTCTTTCTTTTTAAAATTTCGTTTTAAAAAACAACATAAAAAAGTCACGAACCCGTGACTTTTCTAACAACATTCATAACTTATTTCTTGTTAGCGTTTTCATTTTAATCTCTAATAATTCCATTACTTGTTCCTATCAGTACTTCTTTACCTTGTTGATTTCGATACACTGATTTGATTTTCACTTTTTGAAAACCATCTGCTTTTTCTACTTCAGTTAATATGCATTCACAGGTAACTGTATCTCCCGCAAAAACTGGACGAAGAAATTCACTCACCATTTCTCTTGCAATGTAGTTTAAGTCTCCTCCTATTTTTGTCCCAATACTAGCAGTCATAAGTCCATGCACCATTAGCCGCCCTTTTTCGTCACGTTCTATATGATGTTTGCCCCGGTCTCCAGTCATCTCCGCAAACTGCATGATTTCTTCCTCTTGAAACGTTCTTTGCCACGTAAATGTATCTCCTGCTTTACATTCCATCTTATCCCTCCCCTTAAGATTATGACTTTACTTTTTAACTATATCACAAAAATGAACAGTCATTCATTTACACATCAAAAAAATAGCAGAATAAATATATCCTGCTATTTTTGACAAGTAGGACAGTAATAAAGCCTTCTAGAAGCAGCTTGCACTTTTAAGATAGGCGTGCCGTCAATTCGGCAAGCTTCTCCTTCACGGTTAAAAACCCAGTGGCGGTATTGAGAGCGCTTTTGGCCTTTCTTTTTTAACGTTTCAGCAAGCTTTACATCATTTGTAATGCCACCTGTTTCATAGGACTGTTTTACAAGAGAAATGGTTGCTTCAGCTGCCTTTTTAAGCTGTTCTTCCGTGCAGTCTACTGGACGAGCAGCAGGATTAATTCCCGCTACAAATAGGATTTCACTGCGCAAATAATTTCCAATCCCCGCTATAAAGCTTTGGTCTAGCAGCAGCGACGCCCATTTTCTGCGGTAAAATGGCTTAGAGTAAAAGCGATCTAAAAGCTCATCTGCCGTTACTTCTTCACTTAAAGTATCCGGACCTACTCTTGATACAAAAGGATGAGCAGAAACTTCTTCATCACGTAATACTTCAATATCAGAAGCGCTATAGAGCAGCGCTGATTTCTTTTCATTATGAATAGCAAGACGCAGCTGTCTGTTTGTAGATGGATAATTGTAAGACGAACGTACATACCATTTTCCATAAAGCTGATTATGTGAATAAATGGTATAGCCGTTGTCAAAACGAATAAGCATAGCCTTCCCTTTTGTATCTACCCTTTTAATACGAGCACCCGTTAATACTTCTTCGTAATGCTGTAAAGATGGAAAAGCAAACCATATCTCTCTAACGGGAAGACTGATAATCGCTTTTTCCACTTCATCAGCTGCTCGTCTAATTTCTGGACCTTCTGGCATATAATGAAACTCCTTTCTTGCCTGACTTTCTTCATTTATTATTTCGGTTTTATTTCTGCTTTGCAAGAAAGAAGCGGTTGAACTCTTTTTTTCCTAAAAGAACCTTTAAATTATGCATGACGGTTACTCTTATAGTAAAATGTTGATACCTTTTTTTACTTTCTATAGTGCTTATCTTACTTCCTTTGACTTATACTAGTTGATAACCTTTTAGAAACTTGTTAATTATCTATATATGAGGAGTTTATTATGAACAATCAATCATTTTCTCCACTATCAGCCGCCGAGATGGCTGTTATTTGGAAGCAATATATGAACGATAAAGCAATTTCTTGTATGCTTAAACATTTTCTGTGTCATGTAGACGATTTAGATATTCAAAAAGCGATTCAAGGTACACTGCACATCACAACAAAAAACAGTGATGCGCTCACTGCTATCTTTTTAAAAGAAAATATGCCAATCCCGCTCGGTTTCGGCGAAGAAGACCTTGATGTTGAAGCTCCAAAATTATTTTCGGATTCTTTTTATTTGCTTTATTTGAAGCATATTTCAAATGTCCTTCTGCTATCAGCAACTACGGGTGTCGATGTTGCCGCAAGAAATGATGTACGATCTTTTTTTCGCAGCTTGCTATTAAAAGCAGAAAAGCTTAACCAAACGATTACAGATTTGCTGTTAGAAAAACAAATTTTTATAGAGCTTCCTCCTATTCCTATTGCAGATGCGTCTGATATGAACGATAAAGAACTCTTCTTGGGAAGCTATTTTGATGAAAAGCGGCCGTTAACCGTCATTGAAATTTCTCATATCGTGTCAAGCATACAGACGAACTTAATTGCAAAGGATTTAATTTTAGGGTTTGCTCAAACAGCTCCTTCTCAGGAAATTCAAGCTTTTTTGTTAAAAGGTAGAGAGCAGGTACAGCAGCACATTGAATCCCTGTCACAACCGCTAATGGTAGAAAACATACCGGTCACAATGAAGTGGGATTACGGAGTAGAAAAGTCTTCCGTTCCTCCATTTTCAGAAAAACTCATGATGTTTCACCTAGCCGCGATGATTACTGAAAATGTACGTGGATACGGGCTTGCGATGTCAACGAGCCCGCGTTTAGATCTCGCTTTAAACTATACAAACTTCACGAATGAAATTTTGGAATACGCCAAAGAAGTATCAAGAATAAGTATTGAACAAGGATGGCTAGAAGAGCCTCCGCATATTCCATTCCCAAAAATTCATTTGGAATAAAAATGAGATTGGGACATAACGAAATGAACCCAATCTAAAAACGAGCAATAGGAATATATGAGTTGGACTGCTTGTGAAACCTACGTTCACCATGATTACAAAACAACACGAACTATTCATCCATTTTTGATGGATAGTTCGTGTTTAACTTTAACTACACTACTTTTGTCACAGCCTCATTTTTTAGATTCTCTCCACAGTAAATAAAGAAAATACGGAGCGCCGATAATGCCAATGATTAATCCGGCCGGAATTTCAATCGGAGGAGCAATTCCTCTCCCAATTAAATCTGCTCCTAGTACAAACAAAGCGCCAAGCAAAGCGGCTATAGGAATCAATTTTTTGTGTCTCGGTCCCACTAACCGTTTGGCCACATGAGGAATAATAAGCCCTACAAAGCCAATGGTGCCAACAACCGATACAACCGCAGCCGTCATTGCCACCGCGCTTGCTAGCAATACTAAACGAATTAACTCTACTCTAGCCCCTAGTCCTCGAGCCACTTCATCACCTAAATGAATTAAATCTAATCGGGCAGCTAACAGCCAAATCAGCGGTACTAATATAACGACCCAGGGAAGTAAACCAATTAATTGATCCCATGTCCTTCCCCATAAGCTGCCGCTCAGCCAAATCAGTGCCGCATTTACGTTTGGATTTGCTTTTGAAATTAACAAGTGAATACCGGATGAACAAAAAGCGCTGACTGCTACACCTATTAATGCAAATCGAATAGGTTCTACTCCTTTTTTATAAGCAAGCAAATAGACGATGACAAAGACAAGCGATCCTCCTGCAAACGCAGCGGCGGATAAAACAGATGGGCTTGCTAAAGGCAGTAAAATAGTGACTGCAACAGCTGCTAATCCTGATCCGCTTGATAGACCTAATGTATCTGGACTAGCGAGCGGATTTCTCATAATGGACTGTACGACGACTCCGGACACAGCTAGGCCGACTCCTGTTAAAATAGCCAGCAAAATACGAGGTAGACGAAATTCTACTAAAATGGACGTCAAGTCAGGATCGCCAATACCAATAAAAGACGTAATAATGTCTAGAGGAGGTATGTTAATGTCTCCTAAGCTAAGGCTTATGACACTCAGCGCTATAATTAAGACAGAAAGAATGATAAACAGGCCGACAGACTTGAATCGAGATGGCTGCTTTTTTGTTTTATTGACAGTCTGCATATAACTCATGCCTTCCTTTCTGTTTTTTTGCGTCTCGCTAAGTAAATAAAGTACGGCGTTCCGAGCAATGCTGTTACTGCACCTACAGGAGTCTCATACGGGTATGTAATAAATCGTGATAATACGTCTGCTAATAGCAATAAAGATGCACCAAGCAGCGCGCTCATTGGCAAAACGACCCGGTAATCTACACCTATTAAATAGCGTACCATATGAGGAACAACAAGCCCTACAAAGCCAATGGGACCCGCAATTGCCACCGAAACACCTGCTAATACAATCACAACAACTGCAGTGAACGCTCTAATGGCAAAGACTCGCTGTCCGAGTCCTCTAGCTACGTCATCTCCTAAAGACAATAAAGAAGACGCTCTTCCCAGACCAAACGCAATAAGCAGGCCCGCGATGCTAAAAGGAACCAATACATGAACATGTCCCCAATCTCGCCCAATAACTGAACCGGTGAGCCAGAACATAACGCCTTCTGTTTTGCTTTCATTAAAAATCAGCAGTGTTTGCGTGAGAGACATAAGCATACCTTGTATAGCAACACCTGTTAAAGCAAGCTTTACATCACTGTCGCCTCCTTTAATCAACGAACTCATGACATAAACAATAACAGCAGCAAATGCGCCTCCTAAAAATGCACCGAATACCCCGCCAATCATGCTTACACTAGGCACTAAAACCGTTAAAAATACCATTGCCGCTGATGCGCCGGCATTAATACCAAAAATACCAGGAGAAGCTAATGGATTTCTAGTTAATGCTTGCATCAACGCTCCAGCGACAGCCAAATTAGCGCCAACAAATGTGGTTACCAGTAAGCGAGGCAGACGGACACTTTGAATAATAGACTGTTCTTTTGATCCGTCAAAATTTAGTATAGCTTGCTTAATCGTTCCAAAAGAAATATGTATAGAACCGATGGAAATAGATAAAAACATTGAAATCAGTAAAAGAATAATAACCGCAAGAAAAATAGCTATTATACGAAGCGGAGATTTGTTTCTTTTGGATAAGCCGTGAACAGCTTTCATAGTAGACTGCGCCTCCTTTCATTTGAAAGTTCAATAAAAAGAAAAGAACAATCCCGCTGGATTGTTCTTTTCTTCGTTATTATTTGCCTTCAAATAATAACTTTTCTGCTTCATCTGCAATACCATTTGCACCTTGTACACTTCGGCGAAGAGACCATTTAAATACATCAACTTCATACACTTGATTATTTTTAACCGCTTTTAGCTCTTTCCATAATGGCTGTTTTGCTAAAGGCGTATGACCTTTTTCATTTCGCATAACAATGAGTTTGTCCGGATCTGCTTTTACGAGCTGTTCCATTGTCATTTTTACACTGTACTCTTTTGTAGGATCTGTTAATGCATTTTTGAAGCCTAATTGCTCAAGAACACCCGTTGTAAAGAAATTTGAAGTTCTAGCATTAATATTACCATTTGCATCAGCGATAACAAGTACATTGCCCGGATTTTTTGGTGCTTTTGCTTTTAAATCCTTCATTTTTTGCTTATGCTCTTCTACCACTTTTTCAACTTTTGCTTTCTTGCCAACCGCTTCTCCTACTTTTAACTCTGTATTTAGTAAATCATCGTAATTAGCATTTAAGTTTTTTAACTCAATCGTTGGCGCAATTTCCGATAATTCTTTGTATACATTTTTATGACGTTCTGAATCGGCGATAATCAAATCGGGCTTCAGCAGTTTAATCGATTCCAAGCTTGGCTGCGCTCGCGTGCCAACTGATTTGTATCCTTTGATTTCTTTTAGTACATCTTTATCAATAAGCTGTTCTGCTTTATCATCATCAGCTACTCCTACAGGTTTGATACCAGCATCTAACAATGCATCAATAAAGCCTAACTCTAATACGACTACTCGCTTTGGATTCTCTTTTACCTTTGTCTCTCCAAGCTCATGCTTGACCACTCTTGTTTTTTCACTTTTTTCATCAGCTGAATTTTCCTTATTCGTGCTGCTGCAGCCGATAAGCATTCCGATTGCCAGCATTGTAATAAAAGCCAGCAGTCCTATTTTTTTCTTATTCAAATGTCATTCCTCCTGCTTGTATCTTTATGTAGATAATCGACTCTTGAAACTGATAATCGTTATCATTATATCAGTTTTATCTATTTAAACAAGCTGATTCGTTATTTTTTAATTAAAAAAATTATATCTATTCTACAAAAAAAGAGATTGAGACATAGCTACATCATTCCAATCTAAAGACGAACAAATGGGATATATGAGCTGAACTGCTTGAGACACCGCTAGAAGCAACTCAATATACGAAACCTACGTTCACCCTACCCATGAAAAAAACCGAACGATTCATCGTTCGGATCTTCCTTCAACTAAACTATTTTTCTCCCAGCCTCTTTTTAGCAGACTTTCTATGAATATGGTGTAATAGGCGGCAGTTCACTGCTAAGACACCATTTACCTATGTCACGCAGCTTATAAGCAATAGGATCGTGTAAGCTAATTGTCCGGGCGTTGCGCCAGTATCGATCAAATTTATACTGATCAGACGTGGCTCTCGCTCCCATCCCATCAAATATAGTAGAGGTAATATGTAAGACCGTTTTGACAGTAAATGTTTTGGCCAACGCAATCGCAACTCCGGACTCGCCCCGCTGCTGTTTCGTTAGCGCATCTTCTTTTTTCCATGCATGATCAAATTCTGCAACAGCTTTTTCTATAAGTGCTGAACAAGCATGAAGATTTAAACTCATTTCACCGTATTGCTGAATAATGTAAGGATCTTGCTCCGCTGCTTCAACATCCGAACTTATCCACGGCTTTGTATGAGCCTTCACATAAGCTTTTGATTCCTCCAAAGCTCCTTGAGCAATACCGTACAATAAGTGAGTGAGCATAAGCTGAGCCAAATGCGTTCGTACCGTAGGAAAAACCTTTTGCTCTTCGGCTGCTTTATACAATATTTCTTCTTCATAAACGATAACATCTTCAAACTTTACACTTCCGCTATCCGTTTGGCGCTGTCCAAATCCGTCCCAATTATCTTCAGTAACGATTCCGGCTCTATGAGTAGGAAGTACACATAGCAATACCTCATCGCTTCCTTCTTCTTGAGCCGACACTAACAAACGGTCTGAATCCGTTGCCCCGGAACAAAAACTCTTGCTTCCGCTGAGCATTAATCGTCCATTTTCTCGAACTGCTTTTAGTCCTGAATCTCTAGGATTAAAGGCATTGCCCCAAAATAGCTGCTGAGAGGCTGTTTCTTTGTAAAAAGTTTTGTACTGCTTAGTACTTCCAAACAGAAACGTTGAACAAACCGTCAAATAATGATACCCCAACAAGTGTGCAAGTGAACTATCTGCTTTCGCAATGATATTCACGACTTTAAAAACAATCGGCCAGCCGGCTCCATAACCTCCGTATTCCTTAGGAATTGGGAGGGCTAAAAGACCGCTTTTTCTAAGCAGATTACGCTCATGTAGAGGCGTTCCACCTTCTCTATCTCTTTTTACAGCAGTTTTGGAAAACTCTTTAGCCAACTGGTTAGCCAATTCAAGGATCTTCTCTTGAGACGCTGCAATCGTTTGGGTGTTGTTCATGATTACCCTCCTTTCTCACCTTTTAGCGGGTGCTTTATCATTCACTTTCACTTCACCAAATGGACTGATAAATGTGCGCTCGTTCTCATCGTGCTTACACTTAACTGGAAGCCTTGGAAACAAAAGCTCTGCTGTTCGATATGCTTCTTCTAAATGAGGATATCCAGATAAAATAAATGTTTCGATACCTAACTCTGCATATTCTTTGATTCGTTGTGCCACCGTATCAGCATCTCCTACTAAAGCAGTCCCTGCTCCTCCTCGAACTAACCCTACACCAGCCCATAGGTTAGGACTTACCTCTAAGTTTGAACGGTCACCTTGATGCAAGGCGCTCATACGTTTTTGACCTTCTGAATCCATTCGAGAAAATACTTTTTGGGCTGATTTAACAGCTTCTTCATCTACATGTTGAATCAGTTCATCTGCAGCTTTCCAGGCTTCTTCTTCAGTTTCACGAACAATGACATGAAGCCTGATGCCAAATCGAATTTCTCTTCCTGTCTGCTTTGCTTTTTCTTTCATTCGTTCAATTTTTTCTTTGACTTGTGCAGGAGGCTCTCCCCAAGTCAAATAGACGTCTATATGCCTTGAAGCAACGTCCATCGCTACAGGAGAAGAACCTCCAAAATAAAGGGGAGGATACGGTTTTTGGATCGGCGGATAAAGCACGTCGCCACCTTTAACACTCAAGTAGTCTCCGTCGAAGTGAACATCGGATTCATTTAATACCCTTCTCCATATTGTCAAAAATTCATCTGTCAGCTCATAGCGATCGTGATGGTTTAAAAACACTCCGTCTCCTTCTAACTCAACGGGATCTCCTCCTGCTACGACATTAATAAGGAGCCTTCCTTTAGAAAAGCGGTCAAACGTTGCAGCCATTCTTGCGGCTTGTGTAGGCGACATTAAACCCGGGCGTACCGCTACTAAAAACTTCAGATTTTCAGTAACTGGCACTAAAGTAGAGGCAGCAATCCATGCATCTTCACATGATTTTCCCGTCGGAAGCAAAACTCCGCTATAGCCTAGCTCATCCGCAGCTTGTGCAACTTGTTTGCAATAAGAATAGCTTGCAGCCCTGGCTCCCTCATGGCTTCCTAAATAACGTCCATCTCCATACGTTGGAATAAACCAAAATAACTCCACTTGTATTCGCCCCTTTTTAAAGCTACATAAAAAAACTCCGTTATTACAAATAAACTGCAATAAGGAGCCTCAGTTGTCTGATAGCTTCATTTTTTACTATTTTTAAATCAAGCATATGGATTAGGTATAGGGTACTGCTGATTCAACACCCAGTTCCCAACCGTTCGAAGCTTGTATTCAGCTGGATTATGAAGAGTATGAGTTCTTACATTACGCCAGAATCGGTCGTATCCGTATTCAGCATGAACCGAACGCGCTCCCATAACTTCAAATATCTTACTTGTGATATCCAGTGCAGCATTACCAGCAAAAACATTGGCAGCCGCTACGTGAACTGCTAAGTTTCCACGTTCTTCTTCCGTTAATTTTTTGCCTTTTTCCCACGCTTCATCCAATATGAGAGCTGCTTCATCTGCAAGTGCACTGGCTGCTTTTGCTTGAATCCAGAGTTCACCGTATTTTCGCAGTATACCTGGATCATCAGAAGCTTTTTCTACTCCTGATGTTAACCAAGGCCTTGTTTTAGAAGCCGTGTAGTTTTGTGCTTCTTCAATTGCTCCAAAAGCGCTTCCTATAAAGACATTCGTTAAAATAATTTGCGACAGCGAGGCTCCAATAGTTGAAAAAGGAGTAGGATTTTCAACAAAATCTCGAATCACTTCATGTTCTTCTATTCGTACATTTTTAAAATCTACATTTCCACTTCCCGTCTGTCTTTGTCCCATCGCATTCCAATCATCTTTGACGGTAATGCCTGTTCTGTCAGTAGGCACGACGCCGTTTAAATATTGCCCTGTTTCTCTGTCATTAAATGATAGCCATAAGTACTGAGAATCAGGTGAACCAGAACCGAACGCTTTCGTTCCATTTAACAGATAACCTTGTAATTGCTTGTCACCTTTTAGGCTTTCTACTAAAGGATTAGAGGCATTTCCCCAAAAAGCTTGCTGCTGAACAGATAAAGGATAAAAATAGGCCTGCTGTTCTTCTGTGCCTTTGATTCGAATATCTGAGACAAACAAGGAGTGATAGCCGTATAGATGACCCAATGCTGCATCGCCTTTCGCCAACTCTCGAACAATAGCTAAAGCCGTTGACCATCTCCCGCCTTCTCCGCCATATTTTTGAGGAATTAATAAATTTAACAGCCCACTTTGGCGAATAGCATCTTTTTGCTGTTTAGGTGTTCCGCCTTCTTTATCTCTCTGTGCTGCATCCTTTGCAAAAAAAACGGACAGCTTTTTTGCTTGATCAAGATAAATTTCTTCCTTTACAGTTGTTGCAGTCATGTTAAACTCTCCTTTTGGCTCGTCTTTCGATACTGAGCGCCATAGTGTTCATCAGGCAAGAAATGTGATTTTTTAAATAGCTTTTCTCTATAAGTTCCTTCACTGTAATCTGTTTTGAATAAATCTCTTTCCTGCAAAACAGGAATCACTAAATCAATAAAGTCAGCAAACGTTCCCGGCGTGGTCACATAAGCCATATTAAATCCATCCATGCCTGTATCGTCTATCCACTCTTCCATAAAATCAGCTACTTGTTCCGGACTTCCCACAGTAACCGGTCCCATTCCTCCGATACTGACAAATTTCACTACTTCTTCTACCGTCCACTTTCTATCGGGATCACTTATTGTAAATTTCTCTAAAGCGGAACGAACTGAATTCGTCGCAATAAATTCAATAGGCTGTTCTGGTTCATAGGCAGAAACATCGATTCCCGTCCAGCCGCTAAACAGCGTAGCTGCTCCTTCGAAATTGACATAGCTCTCAAACTGAGCAAGCTTCTCCTCAGCCTCTTTTTCAGTTCGTCCAACAATTGGTGTAAATAAATTAAAAATTAATATGCTCTGTGGGTCTCTGCCTTCTGCAGCGATTTGAGCGCGCATTTTTTTCACATAATCTGCGGCTACTTTTTTAGTAGGAAAACTTGTAAAGATACACTCAGCATGTTTGGCGGCAAATGCTCTTCCTGGGGCAGAAGCCCCTGCTTGAAATAAAACTGGAGTTCGCTGCGGGGAAGGTTCTGATAAATGTACACCAGGAACACTAAACCACTTCCCTTTATGATTAATCGGATGAACCCGGTCTGGAAGTGTAAAGATCCCTTTTTCTTTATCTTTTACAACAGCTCCTTCCTCCCAACTTCCTTCCCATAATTTATAGCAAACTTCTAAAAATTCATCGGCAATATCATAGCGGGTTGCATGCGTAAAATGTTCTTCTAATCCTAGATTAATTGACCCGCTTTCAAGATATGAAGTCACAATATTCCATGCAATACGTCCATTTGTTAAATGGTCCAACGTCGAAAATTTTCGCGCAAACGCATAAGGCTTCTCATAAGTAGTAGACACCGTTACCCCAAACCCTAAATGCTTTGTGGCATAGGCCATAGCGGAAATAAGCGCAGTTGGTTCATTCACTGGAAGCTGAGCAGCTTGCTTAAGAGCTCCTTCGTTACTTTTCCTGTAAACGTCATAAACACCTAATACATCGGCTAAAAACAAACCGTCAAACTTTCCTTTTTCCAATAGCTTAGCTAACTTCACCCAGTAATCTAACGTTTTATATTCGGCCGCCTGATCACTTGGGTACGTCCACAAACCAGGTGTCTGATGTACAACACAATTCATATCAAACGCATTTAAATAAATATGTTTCCCCATAGAAACCTCCAAAACTAATTAAATACATAAATTAACTAAGAATTAAATCTGTTTGGAAGTAATCTTAAAACATATTCTTCCAGAGTGTCAATGAAACTTCTCTCTTTATAATGAAAAATAAATGAAGCCATTACTAATGCTGAATTAGGATTTCTTTAAAGGTTATTGACTTATGATTCTAATAACTGTAAATTAACTAACTATACCAATAAATTTAGTTGGTTTATACAATAATTAAAGGAGTTGATAACATGATTGAACTCAAAAATGTAAATAAGGATTTTTTTATAAAAAACAAACCTGTTCAAGCTTTAAACGAGATTAATTTAAAGGTGGATAAAGGAGAAATTTACGGGATTATTGGGTTAAGCGGAGCTGGTAAAAGTACCTTGTTAAGAACAATAAATTTACTAGAACGTCCGGATAATGGACATGTTTTTGTTAATAACCTTGACTTAACTACCTTAACTGAAAAGCAATTATTAAAGGCCAGAAAGAAAATAGGAATTATCTTTCAAAACTTCAACTTATTATCTTCACTTAATGTTTACGGGAATATCGCAGAACTGCTAAAAATTCATCACTACCCTAAAAAAGAAATCAACTCACGCGTAATGGAACTCCTCAAGCTTGTTGGCTTAGAAGATAAGGTTTACGCCTATCCGGCAAATCTTTCTGGGGGACAGAAACAACGTGTTGGTATTGCACGAGCGCTTGCTATTAATTCGGAGATACTTTTGTGTGATGAAGCAACTTCAGCATTAGATCCTCAAACAACAGAATCTATTCTACAACTTTTAGTAGATATCAATAAAAAGTTCAACTTAACCATAGTACTTATTACGCATGAAATGGAAGTAATAAAGAGAGTTTGCGATAAGGTTGCTGTTATGGATAAAGGAAAAATTGTAGAATCAGGAAACATCATTAACGTATTTAGTAATCCTCAACACTCTATTACGAAAAGTTTTGTAAAGACCATTTTTAATGAGGAACTTTCTTTTTCAACTGTTAATAAAAGCTTTAAAGATTCGCTAATAATAAAAATTATCATGAGAGAAGAACATAATACCGCTACATTGTTAGAAGAATTAAAACAACAGTTTAATGTATCTACGTTTATTTTATCTGGTACCATCACTGCCGTTAAAGGCAATCCATTAAGCATTTTACTTCTTCGAATCAACGGCCCACACCTAGATATAGCGAATGCTAAGAACTATATACAAAATCATGTTTTTTACACAGAAATAATTTCAAAACCTCAACTAAAAAACCAAGGAATGTCTATTACTTCATAATCATTTAAAGGAGAATATCTAATGCAAGAATTATACTCATTATTTTCTCAAGGTATCATTGATACCATTGTTATGGTTTTGATTTCACTCATTCTTTCTACTCTTATAGGAATACCCTTAGGAATTCTTCTGGTTATCACTAGACAAAACCACTTATTATCTAATACATATATCTTCACAATACTCAACACGATTATAAATATTTTAAGATCGGTACCTTTTATCGTTTTACTCGTAGCTATTATTCCATTTACCACTTTTATAGTTGGTACTCCTATTGGTATAAGAGGAGCTGTTGTACCGCTAATTGTATATACTGCCCCCTATATTGCACGTTTGATGGAAACTACTTTATTAGAGGTAGATTTGGGAGTCATCGAAGCTTATAGAGGAATGGGAGCTTCTAAAGTACAAATTGTTTTTCGAATCATGTTACGCGAATCTAGATCCGGTATTATCTTATGTCTTACTATTGCAACTATTGGTTTAATTGGGGCTTCTGCTATGGCAGGTGCGGTTGGAGCCGGGGGACTTGGTGATTTGGCGTTAAGATATGGATATCAACAGTGGGATTTAAAGATAATGTTTATTACTGTTATTATCTTAATCGCAATTGTTCAACTCGTTCAATCTAGCGGTAATTATTTATCTAAAAAATTGCAGCGAAAATAAAGCTAATTATTACCAATAAGGAGGAAAATCAAAGTGAATAACAAACTAGTAAGGTTATTAATTGTTATTTTAATCATTTTTGCAGTTGCAGGATGTAGCAAACCGGATTCTGTTGCGACTTCTGAGAAAACGCAAATCATTAATATTGGAGTTACATCTGGTCCTTTTGAAAAAATTGCAAATAAACTAAAAGAAGTAGCAAAAAATAGAGGTATTACTGTTAAAGTCACTACGTTTAATGATTATATTTTACCTAATCAAGCTCTAGTACAAGGTAAAATCGACGTAAATGTTTATCAAACAAGTCAATTTTTAGAACAATATAACAAGGATCACAAAACAAATATCACCGCAATCGCTAAAGCATATACTAGCTCTCAAGCTATTTATTCTGAGAAATACAATGATATTAAAGATATTCCAAAAAACGCCACAGTAGGCATCCCAAATGACCCAATTAATCTTTGGAGAGGCTTACTTATCTATCAAAGCGCCGGTCTTATTACATTAAAACCCGGTACAAACAGCAAAGCAACCATAAAAGACATTGAAGAAAATCCTAAAAACCTAAAGTTTAAAGAACTCGAAGCAGGAATGTTAGCACCTACTTTAAAAAACTTGGATGCTGCTATCATACCTAGCAACTATGCATTGCAAAATGGATATAATCCTAAAAAAGACGCATTGTTCCTAGAAGACAGTGATAAGTTTGCAACATTTGCGGCAGTCACTCCCAAAAACAAAGACAATAAACAGATTAAAAAACTAGTTGAATTATATGGCTCAAAAGAAATGAAAGCATATATTAAAAAGCATTACGACGGCGTCTATAACCCTGTAGATAATCCTTTTGATTTGACTGAAGAAGCAGTAAAACAATAAAAAAAGCGCCACATTTTCTTTTGAAAAATGTGGCGCTTTTAGCGTTAGTCTTCAATACAAAGATACTGAATTACTTCTTTTAAAGTTTTCTCTTTCATCGATTCAATGTGTAAGTGATATCTCTCGAATGACAGATGTTTAGTTAACGGATTTGGTACAATCACACAGCGTAAGCCTGCTGCCATAGCAGCTTTCGCACCATTAGAAGAATCTTCAAATGCTAAAGCTTCAGAGGGCTCTACTCCTAGCTTTTCAATTGCATTTCGGTAAAGAGCCGGATCTGGCTTCACTTTTTCTACATCATCGCGCGTTTGAATGACTTCAAAATAGTGCAGCAAATCTAGCTCTTTTAAAAATGCTGTTACCCAGTCTCGATATGAGCTGCTTGCTAAACCAATTTTTAATCCAAGTTCTTTTGCTTCTGCCAAGTACTCCGCTACACCTTCTCGGGCTACTAATGATTTCATTTTTTCTTGATGACGTCTTAACGATTCTTGAGCTAGTTCCTCTTTTGTGAACTCATTGTTAAACTGCTGAAGCAAGTAATCGTAAAGTGCTGTAGCATCCGTTCCTACATAAGAAGCAAACGTTGCAATCGGTAGATCTACTCCCCTGTCTTCTAACATTTCGCGGTATACCTCATACCACACTGATTCTGTATCAATAATTAATCCATCAAAATCAAACACAACTGCTTTAATCATAATTTACCTACCTTTTTCTATCTTATCGTTCTTACATAGTAACACGTTCAAAATACGTAATCCATAAATGTGGCTTCCTTAATAAGATAGGCTTAAACAGGTAGTTTCTATCCTTACTTTTCTCCGACTTTCATCAAAGGTGACATTTCTTCTGTTTCCTTAAACTCAATGGAAGACAGCTGCCTTCTAAAACCTTTCGTTGCATACGCTAAATAAACTAAACCAGCAATCGCCCAGCCAATACCAAGTAAAAATGAATTGCGCTCCAAGTTAAGCCATAAAACGCCAATCGCCGCTGCTCCTAATAGTGGCATAATAATGTATGACCAAAAACCCTTAGCCGACCGGTGCTGCTTTTGATGAACAGCATAGTGCGCAATAACCGAAATATTAACAAAAGAAAACGCAATGAGTGCTCCAAAATTAATAAATGACGTAGCCGTTGCCAGACTGAAGAAAATGGCAGTTGCTGATACAAATCCGACTAATACAATATTTCGAGAGGGAGTGCGCAGCTTAGGATGAACATAACCAAAAAATGACTGAGGTAAAATTCGATCGCGTCCCATTACGTATAATAAACGCGAAACGCTTGCATGCGATGACATGCCTGATGATAATGTTCCTGCAATTCCTCCAGCTAAAAAGACAATTTGAAACAGCGTACCGCTCACATACATAGCAATTTCAGGAGCCGCAGCGTCTGGATGCTTAAATCCTTCTAACGTTGGAAAAACCGCTTGAATAAAATAAGATGTCACGGTAAACATGACTCCTCCGATTAATGCAACTAAAAAAATAGCTTGCGGAATCGTTTTTTTAGGATTGGGCGTTTCTTCTGATAACATAGCCACTGCATCAAATCCTAAATAGGAAAAACACATAAGTGTGGCTCCCGCTATTAGCCCTGATGACGTCATGTTCTGATTAAAGAAAGGCTTCATAGAAAAAAGAGTACCTTCTCCCATTCCTCCTAGCAAGGCTTTGATTGAAACAGCAACAAACAATACTAAAATCGTCATTTGAAATATAACAAGAAACGTATTGAAATTGGCGGTGAAATTAACGCTTCGTAAATTTAGCAGCGTAACGATAATGACGAAGCTGACAACCCAAATCCACGATGGTACCGAAGGAAAAATAGATGATAAATAAATTTGAAAAATAAGTGCGTTAACCATCGGTAAAAAGAGATAATCCATTAGTGCAGACCAGCCAACTAAGAACCCTAAATGCGGATTGATTGTCTTTTGCGTATATGTATAAGCTGACCCTGCATTTGGAAACACTTGAATCATCTTTTTGTAGCTTACTGCCGTGAGAAGCATCCCGACAAGGGCTATTATATAAGACGTGGGAACGTGTCCATTCGTCATATCAGACGCAATCCCAAACGTATCAAACACTACCATCGGAGTCATATATCCGATCCCCATTAATACAATCTGCCATAATTTCAACGACCTTTTTAATGTTACTGTTTCATGTTTCATTTATCTTCCCCCTTCTATTTATTAAGAACATTCTGACAATTAAATCCATAAATGCCTGTATTTAATTTCTTTATATAAAAATGAATGACTTTCATTCATTTTTATATAAAGAGTAGTTACATTTACTATAACAAATATATGATTTATTTCTTTAAGTTAGTAAGGGTTGCTAACAAACTCTCTTTTTCTTTTATCATATTATGAAAGCGCTTTATTTTAAATAGCTATATGTTCCTAATCTCCTGCTATATCAACGCAGAAATACCCTCTGAATAAGAGGGATTTCTGCTTACAAGCCGTTATTCAATCATCGTATCTAATGACTCTCTTTTCGTTTTCACTGCAACTAAACTAGCAAAATCATGAATGATTGTAGCTGCAAGCAACGAGGTTATCTGAGTTGGATCATAAGAAGGCAGCACTTCCACCAGGTCAAATCCAACATAGTTAAATTCCGTCAGAGAACGGATCATTTTTAGCGTTTCTCTGCTGCTGAATCCGCCTACTTCAAGCGTTCCTGTTCCTGGTGCACAAGAAGGATCAACAAAATCAATATCAAACGTTAAAAAGCACGGCGTATCTCCAATCGCTGTCTTCATTTGCTCTAAAATCACTGAAAATCCTTGATGTTCAAGCTCCCCTGCCGTTACTACATGATAACCAAGGTCTTTGCTTTCTTGAACATCTCCCGGATGATTTAATGTTCCTCTGATACCAATTTGAAAGACCTTCTTTGGATCTACTAGCCCTTCTTCATATGCGCGTATAAAAGGAGATCCGTGCCAATATTTTTCATCGTAATACGTATCCCACGTGTCTGTATGAGAATCAAAATGAATCATAGCCACTGGACCATATCTTTTAGCAGCAGCACGAAGGCTTGCTAAGGTAATCGAATGATCTCCTCCAATTCCAATTGGAACAATTCCTCTATCCATAAGAGTGCCTACTGCTTCCTCCATTAATTCATAGCTTCTGTGAATATTATGCGGAATAACGGGCACATCACCAATATCGATAGCATTTGTATCATCGAATGGATATACGTCGTGTACCGGGTGATAAGGAAACAGCGTCATGGAAGCTTGCCGAATTGCCTGAGGTGCAAAGCGCGCACCTACTCTAAAAGATGCTGCCGTATCAAACGGCATCCCTACTAGCCCTACTTTTGCATTTTCTCTTTCCGCTGGCAGCCTCATAAATGAGCCCGTTGTACAAAATTCTGGTTTGACATCTGGGGACAATGGATATTTCATAATTTACTCCTCCGTTTCAATGATTTCAGTTAGTCGCTAGGCATTTCCACTACTAAAATCATTGAAAGCAATACGGGAATAAGAAACGTTTGCCGACTCATATTCATTGCTCCTTGTTACATTTATTGGTGGTTCAGCTCATTTAATACTTTTTCAAATGTAGAAATGACTTGATCTACTTCTTCCGCTGAAATAGTCAACGGCGGCTCAATACGAATTGTTTTAGAGTTTACAAGCGTCCCGGCTACTAGAATCCCTTCATCAAACATACCTTTAGAAAGCGCGTAGCCAATTTCATCTTGGTGAAACTCAATTCCAATCATTAAACCTTGCCCTCTGATTTCAAGTACTTTATCTCCATGTTTTTCAGCGGCTTTCTTTAAACCAGCAAGGAAATATTCTCCCAGCTCTTTTGCACGGTTTGGCAGCTGTTCTTCAATCAACACGTTAATGGTTGCAATAGCGGCTGCGCAGGCAAGCGGGTTGCCTCCAAACGTTGTTGTGTGCATAAAAGGATTATCAAAGAAGCTTGAAAACACTTTTTCTTTTGCTACGACTGCCCCAGCAGGCATAACTCCTCCTCCAAACGCTTTAGCAAGACATAAAATATCGGGTACAACATCATATAGTTCTGATGCAAACATTTCACCGGTACGTCCCATACCTGTTTGAACTTCATCAAAAATTAAGATAGCGTCGTACTCATCACATAGTGCACGCACTTCTTTTAAATAATTTTCAGGAGGAAGAATAATGCCACCTTCTCCTTGAATCGGTTCTAATAAAACAGCTGCCACATCTTCCCCTACAAGCGCGCACGTTTCAAATGTTTTACGCATCATGTCAATATCACCAAACGGCACGTGACGGAAACCTGGAATTAACGGCAGAAATGGTTTACGGAACATTCCTTTTGCCGTACCTGATAAAGAACCTAGACTTTTTCCGTGAAAAGAACGTGTTGTGGAAATAAACGTTGTTCGATCACTATACATTTTCGCTAATTTTAAAGCGGCTTCTACACTTTCTGTTCCGCTGTTTGTGAAAAAGGAATACTTCAAATCACCCGGTGTAATATCCGCTAAAATTTTCGCCAGCATCGCACGAAGTGGATCTAATAAGTCTTGGCTATGGAGCGCTTGACGCTGAAGCTGATCTTGAACAGCTTTGACTACTTTAGGATGGCGGTGCCCCACGTTATAAATTCCAAATCCGCCCAAACAATCAATGTATTTTTTACCGTTTACATCCGTAAAACAAGAGCCTTCATCTGACCATTCAACAGCTGCAAACTGCGTATCCACCGTTACTGTTTTGCGATATTCTAAAAAGCCTGGGTTGACATGCTCACGAAATCCGTCTACTGTTTCTTTCGTAATCCACTGTGCTTCTTCAGCTGACACTTGGCTTTTTTCAATAAGCCCCAATACTTTGTTGATATATTCGTTTACTTCACCATATGCTTTGTTTACCTCTTGATTTTTCGTCACTGTATTCATTTTTATATCGCTCCTTCTCTACTTTTTAATTTTTAAACCAGCCGATTGGCTCTACTTGTAAATTAATATTAATTTGTTTTACTTCTTGAAATTCTTCCAATCCAAACGTGCCCAGTCCTCGACCAATTCCGCTCTGCTTATATCCGCCCCAAGGCGCTTCGTTAAATGTAAAATGATATGTGTTTACCCAAGTGATGCCCGCACGCAGCTTTTTAATCACCCGAAGAGCTTTTGCGCCGTCGTTTGTAAACACACTGCCTGCCAAACCATATTCCGTATCATTTGCAAGCTTAATAGCTTCTTTTTCGTCTTTAAACGTTTGAATAACGACAACGGGTCCAAAGATTTCATCTTGCACAATTTTCATATTTGACGTAACGTTACTAAAAACCGTAGGTTCTACAAAGAATCCTTTTTCCAATCCACTGCTAGTGATTCGATTGCCTCCGCATACAAGGCGGGCGCCTTCTTGCTTTCCGATTTCGATGTACTTTAATACTTTTTTCATATGTTCTTCACTTACAAGAGGGCCCATTTCAATCTCTTGATCCATTCCATTTCCTACTTTAATTTTTTGAGCACGCTCTGCAAAACGTTCGATAAATCTCTCAGCGATGCTTTCTTCTACTAAAATACGAGAACCTGCAGCGCAAATTTGGCCGCTCCCTGCAAAAATTCCAAATAAGGCATAATCTACAGCTGTTTCAAAATCAGCGTCAGCAAATATAATGTTCGGTGACTTTCCTCCAAGTTCTAAAGAGACTTTCGTTACATTCTCTGCTGCTTGACGCATAATGTGTTTTCCAGTTACCGTTCCTCCTGTAAAGGAAATCTTATCAACACGCTTATCTTGAATAAGCGTATTTCCCACAGTATCTCCGGCTCCCATAACAAGGTTTGCTACTCCTTTTGGCAATCCTACGCTTTCTAAAATCTCAAAAAGTTTTGTAGGAGTAACCGGTGTCACTTCAGAAGGTTTAAATACAATCGTATTTCCTGCAGCTAAAGCAGGTGCAATTTTCCACACGCTCATCAACAGCGGATAATTCCAAGGTACAATCAGTCCGCACACCCCAATTGGTTCTTTTATAACCATTGCTTGCATAGGTGCCGGAACACTGTACGTTTGACCGTCTGGCTTTGTAATTAATCCAGCGTAATACCTAAAACAAGCAGCTGCATCTTCCACATCAGCCTCAGCTTCGCGATAGGGCTTTCCGTTATCCATTGTTTCTAGCGCTGCTAATTCTTCTTTCGCTTCTTCAAGCTTATCGGCAATTTTAAATAAGATAGCTGCTCTTTCAGATGCAGAAGTCTCAGACCAAATTCCGCTGTCAAAAGCTTCTCGTGCTGCTCCAATCGCTGTTTTCATATCTTCTATGCTGCCTTCTGCAGCATATCCAATCACTTCACCTGTAGCTGGATTAACAGTAGGACGCTGCTTCTCTGCTTTTTTCCACTCTCCGTTTATGTACATATTCAAAGTTAACGTTTTAACGGCTGTACGATCCATAAGATACCTCCTTATTAAATAACGACTGATTGTCAGTCACTTTAAACTTTCAAAAACTTATAATTCTGATAATTGATTATATATTTTGAATGAATGTCAGTCATTTTGATAGGTGTAATACCAGCAGCGCTAATATTACACGGATGGCACAAGAGAACGCTTTAAGAATTGAAAAAGTTCTTCCTTCGATTGCTCAAGTGTGACATCTTGCTCTCGCCCGATATAAAAAAGTTCAGCAGCATTTTCAATCAAATTGATCATCGTTTTAGCTGTCCATTTAACGTTAAGCTGCTTGATGACTTCTTCTTTTTTTACAGCCTCATTTAATACCTCTTCAAACCAGTTGTAATAAGGTAAATAAATAGCTTCCCATGTTTCTAATGAATAGTCAAAAGCAAGCCCCGAATAGCATAAAACAAGAACATCTCTATATTCATCTGTTGTTTTATACGTTTCGTCAATCATTACCTCTAATGTACTTAAAAAATTTGTTGCTGCTTTAGCTCTTTCTTTAATTTTTTCAAGCGACAAAGAAAGTAAGTTTTCTGCAATAGCAGGAACAAGGGCATTTTTGGATCTAAAATAAAGATAAAAAGTTCCTTGAGCTACGCCTGCACGCTTTACAATGTCTGAAATTGACGTTTTATCAAGCCCCTTTTCAGATATAACTTCAATCGCTGCCTGTAAGATTTTATCGTATTTTTCACTTGTGCTTGTAACCAACTCTTTCCCTCCACCTATAAAATGAATGACTTTCATTCATTTTACTATAAGCAACCAGAATTACGCAAGATAAAATTTTCTGAATCTTTAAATTTAATTAAAGAATTGGTCGTATGCCGGCTTCCAAAATATTTTTTATTTTATCAATTTCCCTTCAGGGTTCTTATATACCTCACTGTTATTTCCCTTCCTTTTATAATTCAAGGCAAAAGCTGATACAACGCTCTTTAAGCACCTATTCTTCCGAAAAAATAACTATATTAGAAAGATACTTTTTCGCGTTTATTTATACAGCTTGATCGTCTAATTACTCTTGACTTGAAGTTGACGGAGTAAAAAAAAGAGTGGTAACATGTAAAACTGATTCAACAGTCACTTATTCCATCCATTTATTTCCCATAATTTCTCTTAACTACGATGTACATTTTTAGTTAAAAATAACTTTACATCATCTAAAATCATCCACTATGTTTATTTCACATTTTAAATTTTCTAGGTTTATCATTTGAAAAAGCGGGTATACATTTCGTTGTGTTTAGTAGCCGTTTTACATATTAATCAGTTTGATTTAAAACTTTATAAAGGAGTTACATTGCATGAAGAAACTATTGTTAATCAGCATGACTTGTTTTCTTCTAGTTATTACTTCAGCTTGCGGTAACGGTAATGGAGCATTTAAAGATAAAAAAACCATTACCATCGGCATGAATAACTATACTGAAAACATCGCCTACACGTACGTCTGGAAACACATTTTAGAAGATCGAGGCTACAAGGTTAGAACTGTTTTCTTAGAGAAAGCTGGTGTTTGGGTAGGAACAGCTAATGACGACATTGATATTTCATTTGCACCATGGCTCCCTACAACAGATGCGCCTTTTTACAAAAAATATAAAGATCAAGTGAACATTGAAGACCCTTGGCTTAAAAACGCACGCTTAGGATTCGCAGTTCCCGCCTACATGAAAGACGTGAACACAACGGAAGACCTTGCTAAAGTTGCTTCCGATGTCGATAACAAAGTCATTGGAATTGACCCAGGCTCCAGTATTAACGGATTAGCCGAACAAGCGTTAAAAGATTATAACCTAAAAAGCTATACGCTTGTAAAATCGTCTGAAGCAGCTATGCTCAGTGAACTGCGCAAAGCTTATGATGCCAAAAAACCAATTGTTGTTACTATGTGGAATCCGCACTGGGCTTTTGCAGACTTTGATATCAAATACTTAAAAGATCCTAAAAATTCGTTTGGAGACCCTGACAACATATACACAATGACAAGCAAGGAATTTAAAAAGACAAATCCTCAAGTCATAAAATGGATGAATAATGCACAGATGAATGATAAATTAATCAGTCCTCTTCTGTCACAAGTCGAAAAATCTTCCAATCCTGAAGAAGCAGCGCAAGAATGGGTAAAAAAGCATAAAAAGCTAGTCGACAGTTGGACAAAAGATTAATGAACGTAAAAGAAAACAACAATTGAGGTGGACATATGGAACACGTAAAATTAAAAGTAAAAAATATAACCAAAGTGTTTGGTAAGAATCCGTCAAAAGCGATTGATTTACTTCAAAAAGGAAAAACAAAAAAAGAAATTCTAGAAGAAACAGGAATGACAATCGGAGTTAATCAAGCAAACTTCGAAATCAAATCCGGTGAAATCTTCGTTATTATGGGACTGTCTGGAAGTGGTAAATCCACTTTAGTTCGTATGTTTAATCGCCTTGTTGAACCAACATCTGGATCCCTTATTTTAGACGGTGCCGATGTAGTAAAAATGAACAAAGAGGAACTTCGCGACATGCGCCGAAAAAAAATGAGCATGGTCTTCCAAAACTTTGCCTTATTCCCTCACCGTACAGTTCTTGATAACACAGAATACGGATTAGAAGTTCAAGGTACACCAAAGGCCGAACGTGAAAAAAAAGCAAAAGAAGCGCTTGAACTAGTAGGTTTAAAAGGATACGAAAATCAATATCCTGGTGAACTGAGCGGCGGTATGCAGCAGCGTGTCGGACTCGCTCGAGCGCTTGCCAATGACCCTGACATTTTACTAATGGATGAAGCATTCAGTGCATTAGATCCGCTTATTCGTAAAGATATGCAAGATTTCTTACTAGAGCTTCAAGAAAAAATGGAACGAACAATCATTTTTATTACCCATGATCTTGATGAAGCCCTTCGAATCGGAGATCGAATCGTATTAATGAAAGACGGCAGTGTTGTTCAAGTAGGAACACCCGAAGAAATTATGACAAATCCCGCTAATGATTATGTCGAGCGCTTTGTCGAAGACGTTAATGTAGCTAAAGTATACACAGCTGAAAGCGTGATGAATCGTGCCGAATCCATTACCGTAGACCGAGGTCCGCGCGTGGCGCTTAAAATTATGCAAGAAGCTGGTTATTCAAGCATCTATGTAGTAGACAAGAAAAAAACTCTTCTAGGAGTTGTAACTGCAGATGATATTAGCCGCGCCATTAAACAAGATAAACTGACAGCAGACGTATTAGATACGGATATTCCGACTGTTACAACAGATACGCTACTAGAAAACTTGTACGACAAAATGGTTATCAGTCGCTTTCCGCTACCAGTTGTAGATGAAAACCATCGTCTGCGCGGCATCATAAAAAAAGAACGAGTGATTGAAGCACTCGCCGGTACTGATAGTAATGAGGTGAACGTAAATGAATAGTATCCCTAAAATTCCCGTTGGCAATTGGATTGACCATTTTGTCACGTTTTTAAATGACAATATCAAAGGATTCTTTGATGTTATTTCAGCTATTGTCGATGGTATTGTAAGTTTTATTGTACTAGTGCTAACCTTTCCCCCAGCATTAATTTTAATCTTAATTGTCGGAATCATTGCTTGGTTTTCAAGTAAAAAATGGTCGTTTACTATTTTATCGATGATTGGCCTGTTATTTATTCTTAACCTTGGCTACTGGCAAGAAACAATGGACACACTCGCCCTCGTTTTAACAAGCGTATTTATTTCGATTATAGTAGGAATCCCGCTAGGCATTTGGGCATCTCAAAGCGAAAAGACGGCTCGAATTATTACGCCAATCTTAGACTTTATGCAAACAATGCCCGCATTTGTTTATTTGATTCCAGCACTTTTCTTCTTTGGAATCGGTGTGGTACCAGGTGTTATCTCATCTGTTATCTTTGCAATGCCTCCAACGATTCGCTTAACGAACTTAGGTATCCGTGAAGTACCCGCTGACTTAGTAGAAGCAGCAAATGCCTACGGTTCAACAACAAAACAAAAATTATTTAAAGTACAGCTTCCATTAGCTACAAAAACAATCATGGCAGGAATTAACCAAAGCATCATGCTATCTCTCTCAATGGTTGTTATCGCCTCTCTTGTAGGTGCTCCGGGACTTGGTGCGGAAGTATATCGTGCAGTTTCTCGACTTGAAGTTGGCACGGGCTTTGAAGCCGGAATTTCAATCGTTATTTTAGCGATTATTTTAGACCGTATTACTCAATATTTTGGAAATCGTTCAAAACAACGAGCATAAGTAAAAAAGAAGCCAACTCCGGTGAGTTGGCTTCTTTTTATTTATTCTTGTAACAAGCTACAAAGATTGCTTCTCCTTGAAACGATTCAATTCTTTGTTGATTCGTTTTGATTTCGAAAAACTGCTTAAATCCGCTTGGTATATTCAGCATATATTGAGTAAGATCACGCTTTGTCTCTTCCGGAACATTCATCATCCCACACCAGTCATCAAATAAAAAACGCTTTGGAAAAGTTGTCAGCACTTCTATACGGAATCCTTGCATTTCAAGCATAGAAAGCCACTCTGTTTTTTTATAAGCACGATAATGGCTTGGATCTCTTGTCTTTTCAACTCGATTATAAAACTCGTCATAAGCATTCACTTCCGGGGCTACATTGTCAATGAGCAAGAATTGTCCGCCTGGCTTTAACACTCGATATACCTCTTTGATGAACTGTTTAATGTTTGGAAAATGGTGCGGTGCAATTCTGCACGTTACAGTATCAAACTCGTCATCTTGAAATGGCATATCTTCAGCATCTCCTTGAACAAAAGATACGTTTTCATGACCATTTCCTGTAATGAAGCCTTCAGCACTTTGCAACATTTGAGGAGTTAAGTCAAAAGCCGTTACTTCTTGAAAGACAGGTGCTAGCTTATTTGCCACGTGTCCTCCTCCTGTTGCTACATCAAGCAGCTTTCCTCCTCTATTTTCTTCAGCAATTTCCGCTAAAACAGCTAAATCTTTGCCTTTCGCATGACCTTTACTTTTGACGTACTTTCCAGCATTCCCCCCGAACTGACTGACCACCATTTCTTTATTACTCATCTATTCTCCCCCCATTTCCCTCTTTAAAACTCTCTCTTACTTTGCCTAGTGCATTCACATATTTATTATGAAACGTGTGAATGTATTCTTTTTCTTTCTCCCCATTGATGAAACATGCGAAACAGCGGAGGAAGAAGCAGCCAAATGGTTAAAATTCGAAGCACTTGGACCGCTACTACCAACGTCGAATCGGCTTGCAATACAATGGATGTAGTCGCCATTTCTGCAATGCCTCCAGGAGCAAAAGCTAAAATAGACGTAATAAGCTCAATTCCAGTTATTTTGGAGACGAATAGTGCACAAACAAACATAGCAGCAATTAAGCCGATTGTATTAATAAGCGCAACAACTATAATTTTTTTTACGCCAATAAACATTTCTTTATGGAAGCGAGAACCAATGCTTGACGCGATAAAAATTTGCGATAAAATCATCACAGAATGAGGCCAGTATGCTTGAAGATTATAGCCCGCGTACGATGAAGCAGCTGTTTGAACAATCGCAACAGTAAGCATTCCCCCTACTAACCAAGGAGCAGGAAATTTTAGTTTTTTTCCTATATAATAGCCTACTACTGCTGTAACGATTAAAACGCCTGTCCATAGCAGTGATTCCCACCCAAAAATACTTGGAGTAGCTGACACTGCATGCCGACCTGTATTACTTCCCCAATAGACCACAAATAAAGGAACAGCAAGCACAACTAAAAACACGCGCATCGTTTGAATGATGCTTACAACTGCCGTATTGGCCCCTACCTCTTCAGCCATACCTGGCATTGCGCTCATTCCTCCAGGAGTCGTGCCGAAAAAGCTTGTTAATAAGTCTGTGGAACTGAACTTCCATAGCAAATAACCGGATAAAAGAGAAAAAACAACGGACAGCAAAAGCATGATCGTAATGGTGGACCAGTGAGATTGAAACGTAGTTAATACAGACAAGTTAATCTTTTGACCTAATTCAATTCCTAAAATACACTGTCCTGCGTACAGCCAATATTTTGGAATACCTTTTTTGCTTGTTTGAGATAAAAAACCCGGCTTTCGGAAAGCTAGAATAGCAGCTAAAATGAGGGTCCCAAGCATCCAGCCAATGGATAAGCCTGTTAACGATAAAAGAAATCCTCCCACGCTTGTTAATAAAATAAAAAATATAGATTGTAAAAAAATAATTCTTGCGTTCATATCTACTTCCTTCCTTCTACAAGGCTTTTCTTTCTTACACCGAACATTCCTCTTCTTAACTATAGTATAATTTTAGAGATAATTAAAATATCGAAATTTTATTATAAACCATTCATTTTTTTTATTCCTGGAGGGGTAGTATGGACGATCGAGATTGGCTTATTCTACAAGTGTTGTATCGAGAAAAAAACATTACAAAAGCAGCCAAGGAACTGTTTATCTCTCAGCCTGCGCTTACGCATAGACTGCAGCAGATGGAGAAGGAATTTCATGTTCAGATTGTGAACAGAGGACGCCGCGGAGTTCAGTTTACACCGCAGGGAGAATATTTAGTGAAGTGCGCAGAAGAAATGCTGCTCACGCTTCAAAAAATAAAAGAAAATGTGTTAAACATGGATGATCAATTAACCGGTACTTTACGTCTAGGAGTGTCTAACTTTTTCACTGACTACAAGCTCCCTGGACTATTACGGTTATTTAAAGAGCGATTTCCTGACGTTGAATTCAAAGTCACGACCGGATGGAGCAGTGACATGGCCCACTTACTTTATAAGCACGATGTTCATATTGCGTTTGTAAAAGGTGATTATAACTGGCAGGATCAGAAAGAGTTGCTTTTTAAAGAAACGATTTGCATTGCGTCTGCACAGCCTGTTGACATAAACAACCTTCCCAATATACCTCGAATTGACTATCACCAGGATCGTTTTTTAAAAACATCTGTTGATAACTGGTGGGCTGAAAATTACTCTCAGCCTCCCCTTGTCAGTATTGAAGTGGATAAAGCAGAAACATGCAAAAAGATGGTTGTAAACGGACTCGGTTATGCGATTTTGCCGAGTATGCTGCTTGATGACGCAGCAGAGATTTACAGATACACGTTAAAAACAAAAGACCAGCAGCCTTTAACACGCAGTACATGGATGTTTTATCATGAGGATTCATTAAAAATTAACATCGTAAAAGCTTTTATTGAGTTCATTCAAAACTTGGATTTAAAGGATGTACACTGATAGAAAGAGGTTGAGACATACCGAAATGAATTCAATCTAAAGACGAACAAATGGGATATATGAGCTGAACTGCTTTTGACACCGCAGTTGATTTCCGTGCAAGACTTCGCTTTCCGCGGGCGGCCGGTGAGCTTCCTCGTCGCTTACGCTCCTGTGGTGTCTCACCTGTTCCGCTTTTCCCGCAGGAGTCTTCGTCTTGCCCTCCAATCAACTGCTAGAAGGAACGAAACAGATGAAACTATGCTTACCACAACAAAAAAACGAACCACGAATCAAACATCTTGATCAATGGTTCGTTTTTCACTTCGTCTAAAATTCTTTTGTCCCAACGTCTTTCTATTGTATTTATTCATCATTTGTTCCACCCATTAAGTCAGAATACAGCTTGCTTTGCTGTTCAAGAAATACCTTAGCACCGCTGCTATTTTTATAAAAAGAGGTTAAATCGTTATCTTTAAGCAGTTGTTCCCATTCTTTTGTATGAACCATTTCATACACTGTCTTATTCCAATATGCTACCTGCTCTTTGGTCATATTAGGCGGTCCCATTAGACCTCTCCAATGGCTAAATGTTACGTCAATTCCCGCTTCTTTCCACGTGGGGATCTCTTTTAGCTCTTCTAGCCTGCTGGGAGAAGAAACGGCGAGTATTCTTACCTGCCCTTGTTCGTACTGCTTTTTTACTTCTGATAATGACATAGGTGCTACATCTAGCTGATGATGAACGAGCGCATCGATCACTTTATGACTGCTGTTGTAAACGAAGAACTCAAGCTTGGAAGAGTCTACGCCTGCTTTTTTATTTAGCTGCATGAACGATAAATGATCGTCGTTTCCTAAGCGAGGTGATATTCCCACTTTCATACTGGATTCACTTTGATTTAACGTGCGTATGAGCTGTTTTAAATTATATATAGGAGAGTTAGCAGGGACTACGATGACCTCCCATTCAGATGTTAAAATAGCGAGCGGAGTAAAGTCTTTATAGGTTAATTGACTTTGCCCTAGCAAATTATTTGTAATCAGCAAACTGGAATTTCCGGAAACAATATTCCCTTCTTTTCTCTGTTTAATATATTTCCATCCTTCTTCACCTTGCCCACCTATTTTATTACTAACAGAAACGGGTACCTTCACAATCTTCTTTTCCGTTAGCACTTGTTGAATGGCTCTTACTGTTGCATCTGCTCCTCCGCCTTTTGCACCGGCTGCCACAATTTCAATTTTTTTCATATCAATACGTTCTTTTTTAGAGGGAGAAGAACAGCTAACAAGCAATACACTTATAAACACTATCATGAGCTTTTTGATCATATATACCATCCTTCAAGGCTAATGCTACGCTAAATAGTACTTGCGCTCCGGCCGTCCAATAATCCCATAATCATATTCAACGTGACATTCACCAGTTGATACTAGATACTCTAAATATCGTCTAGCTGTCGTTCTAGATACTCCCATTTGTTGCCCCATCTCTTCGATTGTAATTCCTTTGATGCTTTTTAAAATGTCTTTTGACTTTTGTAATGTGATACCATCAATACCTGAAGGAAGAGATTTATCCGCTTTTGGCTTTGTTCTGACATGTCCAAAGTACGCATCAATAAATGATTGATCAACTTCTTCATGCGTACTAAACAGTTCCTTTTTCTCTTGATACTGTTTAATAGCATTAATGAAGGATTCCATCATAACGGGCTTAATCAAATAATTAACGACGCCGTTTCTCAAACAGATTTCTACAATGTTTTTTTCTGTTGCAGCCGTTACCACGATAACGTCAACTTGTGGAAACTGCGCTCTAATTTTTGGCAGTAAATCCGTTCCCATTTCATCTGGCATATAGATGTCTAAAAGAAGTAAATCAACTTTCTTCTCCTTTAACATCTCAAGCGTCTCTTTTGCATTCAACGCTTTGCCTACAACTTCTACACCATCTACTTCTAATAAAAATCGCTCTTGAACTTGAGCAATTCGAAAATCGTCTTCTGCAATTGCGACTCGTAACATTTCGACTCTCCCCTTACTTCTCATGATTCAGTTTTTTGGAAGGTAAACTGAAAAAATGGCTCCTCCTTCTGGCTGATTATACACTTCAATAGATCCTCCAAGTTCATCTACCATTTTCTTTATATTTGCCAGTCCGTATCCTCTATCTGTACCTTTGGTTGAAAAACCTTTTGTGAAAATTTGATTTAGTACTTCTTCTGATATACCTGGTCCGTTATCCATCACTTCAATAATTAAATCATGACCAATATCGGTAATAAAAAACGACACTTCTTTTTTAGACTGCTGACTCACCGCTTCAAATGCATTATCAATTAAGTTCCCAATAATGATAATGAGATGAGAAATTTCAATATGTTCTGGGAGCGTATCGAGTGTACTCTCCGAATCAACCGAAAAATGAATTTTCTTTTCAGATGCTTTTCCAATCTTCCCAAGCAATATTGCTTGGACTTTAGAATCTAATATCTGATCAAATAGAATACGATTTTGTGTTTGGTGTACGGCTGATTCTTTTTGAATAAACTCAAATGCATCTTTGTACTGCCCTAACTGCAGCAAACCCGACAAAACATACAGCTTATTCGTAAACTCATGCGTTTGAGCTCGTAAATCCTCTGAATACCTTCGTACTTCTGAAATCGTATTGATTAAGCTTTTTAATTCTGTCTTATCACGAAAACTAGCGACCACTCCTACAATTCGTTGATGTTCAATAATAGGTGTTAAGTTTAAGATAAACGTTTTTTCATTTAGAAAAATCTCTTGGTCGCTTCGGGCTATTCCTGTATCTAGCACTTCAATCATATTCGTATAAGGAAATACTTCAATGATATGATGATGTAAATATTCCGCCTGTAGCCCTAGCATATTTTTAGCTGATGTATTCATCATCGTAATAAAGCCTTGATGATCAATAGCAATAATTCCTTCTTTTATCGAAAGTAAAATCGCATTTCGTTCACGGTATAAAGAAGCGATTTCATGGGGCTCAAGACCGAGAGTATCTTTTTTAATACTTTTAGCTAAAAAAATACCTCCGATCATACCAAGTAATAAAACAGCTAGTGAAAATAGGATAATTTGCTGAATACGCGTAATAAGCTGAGCATGAACATGAGACTTTAAAAACTCAACCGTCACTACTCCTACGACCTCCGTATACTTTCCGTGACTGATGACAATAGGCGCTTTCCCCATAATAGCAGGACCTGTGGTTCCCTCTCCGTCAAGCGTATAATATCCGCCGAATAATAGTGCTCTATCGTTAACCGGCTCTTTGTTTTTCTTTCCTATCCATTTTTGATTAGAATGAGAATAGATGATTTGCTCACGGTTTTGAACCACAATACTTGCTGCTCCGATTTGTTCCCTCACTTGCTCGGCAAGCGGCTGAATATAGCGACTCGGCTGTTTTTTTTGAAAAGCAGCTTTGACTTCGGGCATAAATGATATTGATTTGGCTGCTTGAAGAGCCAGCTGCTCGGCTTGCCTTTTAGATTCTACAAACTGCATGTAAGAGAAAATACTCGCTAAAAGAACAATAACAGTTATGATTAATGCTGCGGATAAACCTACGATTTTTGTTTGCAGCGATACTTGAAACCATTTTTTCATTTCATCGCACCTTTAGCCTTTACCTTATAGTTCTATTCCTCTTTTATTTTATCAAAATTTTTTGTATATCCGCTCCTTATTCCAAAAGCTTTTTAGACAAAAAAACTTATCAATCCCAAAAGCGGAATTGATAAGTTTTTAGGTTCATGATCTTTACAGCGTAATAACTCCTGTAATAATAGCTACTAAAAGCATCACCATCGCTGTTCCAATCGTCCACTTTAAAGTAAAGCGCTGGAATTCACCAAGCTCGACTTTTGCCATACCGACCAATAGATACGTAGAAGCAACTAAAGGACTTAGTAAGTGAACAGGTTGACCAATCAATGAAGCACGGCCAATTTCTGCAGCATCAATACCGTATGCTGAAGCTGCTTGAGCAATAATTGGTAAAATCCCATAGTAGTAAGCATCATTTGACATAAAGAACGTAAATGGCATACTTGTGATGGCTGTAATCACAGACATGTAAGGCCCTAACGCATCTGGAATTAATCCTACTAAACTATTACCCATTGCATCTACCATTTTTGTACCAGATAAAATGCCTGTGAATACGCCTGCTGCGAATACAAGAGATACAACAGCAAGTACATTACCAGCATGTGCTGTAATACGCTCTTTTTGAACTTCTAAATTTGGATAGTTAATCATGATAGCGATTGCAAATCCAATCATAAATAGAATTTGAAGCGGCATAACTGCTGTGATAAGTCCTACTAATAATAGAGCTGTTAAAGCAAAGTTTACCCATAAAAGCTTCGGACGCTTGTACTCGATTCCTTCAGCAGCGGCTGCTTCTGCAAAAGCTACTTGAGCATTTGTGACGTCTTGAATATCAATAACACCTAAGCGCTGGCGCTCTTTTTTCCCGAAATAGTAAGCCGTGAATAATAACCAACCAGCTCCACCAATCATGGCTGGAATAAGTGGTGTAAACACCTGTGAAGCATCTAACTTCAATGCGCTCATCACACGAGCAGTAGGTCCGCCCCAAGGCGTTAAGTTCATAACTCCACTACCCATAATAGCGATACAGGCTAAAATCATCGGCTTCATGTTTAGCTTTTTATAAAGCGGAAGCATCGCTGAAAGCGTAATCATATATGTTGTTGTTCCGTCTCCGTCTAATGAGATAATAAGAACTAAAATAGCTGTACCAATTGTGATTTTTAGTGGATCACCTTTTACGATTTTTAAAATTCTTCCTACAACTGGATCAAACAAACCAGCATCAATCATAATTCCAAAATATAAAATAGCAAACATTAACATAACGCCTGTAGGTGCTAATTCTTTTACACCATTTAAAGCCATTTCTCCAATATCACTTGTGAATCCCCCTATGATGGCAAACAATACTGGAATAACCATTAAAGCAATAAGCGGCGTTAATCGTTTTGTCATAATTAGAAACATAAATGTACAAACCATCAAAAACCCAAGAATAGCTAACATTATTACCCCTCCTATTTTTGAATCCGCTTTCATAACAGTGGAAGCGATTCGTTTGTATGTATGACTCGCATATGTATGCCAGTTCGTCTATACGATTACAACATCGCTTGTTCACTATTAAGTTGTACCTTAAAACTTTAAAATTTTCTGTTTTTTCTTAAAATAATCATAATTTACAGGAGGGTATAGTGTAAATAATTCGTACTATAAAAACTTTTAAAACTTTATGGGTAATTAAATCCTTTTTGTTCATTGGAAGGATAAAAGAAAGGAAGAGGAAAAAAGATAGGAAAATAAAAAACGGAGAGAGAGGAACTATTCTCGTGAATTATTCAATTTGAACTCTAAGAGAATAAGCTCCAGGATGAGGAGTTTTATTCCATTGAGTAAGAGACTCCTCTAAAAATGGAATGTTTTTCAACTTCTTTGTTTGGAACTTTTCTATTTTTGAATATTTCTCTAAAGCATACGTATTAGCAAACATTTCTTGCGTTCTATTTCCTTCTTTTAAAAGCGTTCCATTTGTCATACGATCCACATGATGGCCTAATTCATGCAGAATGATAAAAGCAAATTGATGAGGCTTTTTATTTTTTGTTGTATCGATAAAGACAATAGGACATTCCGTTACTGTATATTTAATATAGTCAATTTCAAACTGAAGTTTGCGCTTCTCTTTTGGAAGGTTATCATTAAATTGGCCATAGTACACACCTAGCACATCTTTTCCTTGCACCTTTACACTGCCTAAGCAATATACACCTTTTAGCCCATCCCAGTCTTTTTCGTCTGTTACATTAGCAATTTCCTGCAGGACGGCTTTTTGCTTCGCACTCATGACTCCATGAAATGTTACGCCATGAATTTGGATTTTTTCACTACGCTTAAACATCTTCTTGCCTCCTTTGCTAAATTCCTTCTACAACATATTATTTAGCAATAAGTATATTCATTCACAATACATGGTTAAAAACATGAAGTTAATGTCAAGATTCCCGTTTTGATGTTTTTTAACCCTGCTTATATGCTGCTTCGTTTATTTTCTATTTTTACTATATTACATATGTAGCCATTAATAAAATATCATTTTTTTATGATTTATCATTACTTTTTTTTATTTCTATTTTTGTTTATCGATAATCTGAAGCCTGCGTATCATTTTTAAATTTAAAACCATTGCTATATAAAGAAAAGGATAGCAAAAAAATGAGTATAGCGTCTTCCATTCGTTATAATAAAACACTTCTGTTTGGGTACTCCTTTTGTAAAGAATCCATAAAGATTATATTTAACATCAAGATATACATCTGCTACTGATCCTAAAAACATGACAAACAAAGAAGTTGTGTACATTTCTATCCAGCTGATACGTTTTGGCATAACTAGTACGCTCAAAATAGAAATCACCGTTGTAAGGATTAAGAGCACCATGCTGAGGACCTCGTTTTCTACAGGAGATAGAAACAGCTTTCCCATTGGGTATTAAATTCATTCTGAAGGCTAAAAAATTAAGACTTCGCAAAAAAAAGAGATTGAGGCATAACGAAATCAAGACAATCTAAATACGAACAAATGGGATAAATGATTTGGACTGCGTGGTACGCCGCTGTTGATTTCCGTGCAAGACTTCGCTTTCCGAGGGCGGCCGCTGAGCATCCTCGTCGCTTACGCTCCTGCAGGGTCTCATCCATTCCACTTCCCCCGCAGGAGTCTTCGCTTTGCCCTCTAATCGACAGCTAGAAGCAAATATATAATCTACGTTCACCATCACAATAAAAAATCCGAACGAGTTGGATTCTCTATCAAGAATCTCGATTCATCGTTCGGATCTTCCTTCAACTAAACTACTTTTGTCCCAGCCTCTTTTTGTTAACGAAAGGAAATGATGCAGGAACCAAGCTCTTGCTGTCCCCATTTAAGTGAAAGCTCATCATGATGAGAAAGCGGACCTACTCCCTCAGGTGTCCCTGTAAAAATAAGATCTCCTTTATCAAGACCAAAATGTTTTCCTGTAAAATCAATAATCGTTTGTAAGTCAAAAATCAAATTTTTAATATTCCCCAGCTGCACGCGTTCATTGTTTTTCACTAGCGAAAAGTCTTTCTTCTTAGATGCTTCTACTCCTTCAAATGGAATAAAGTTTCCCACGACCGCTGAATGTTTGAATCCTTTTGCAAGCAGCCAAGGGTGCTTTTTTTGTTTTAATTCGCTCTGCACGTCTCGAAGCGTCAAGTCTAATCCAATCGTCATCTCGTCAACAAGTTCATCCACTGTTATGCCCTCTTTGTAAGATTGTCCAATATGAAGAATCAGTTCAGTTTCAAAGTGCACCTCTCCTTGGTCGCTAGGAAGAGTAATTGATTGTCCAGCTGCTTCAACGAGAGCGTGAGTAGGTTTGGAAAATAAAAAAGGTGATGTTGGAATATCATTATGTAATTCTTTTGCATGCAGTGCGTAGTTCCGGCCTACACAATAAATATTTTTAATATCTTTCACTTTCATCATCCCTTCTTTCGTTCAAATAAAGATTTTTCAACTTGTATTCTTTTATTTTACAGAAAAAAAAGGTTGGGACATAATAAAATGAATCCAATCTACAGACGGAAAATGGGAATAAATGAGCTGAACTGCTTGTGACACCGCTGTTGATTTCCGTGCAAGGCTCCGCTTTCCGCGGGAGTCTTCGCCTTGCCCTCTAACCAACAGCTAGAAGGACCTGCGCACACGAAACCTACGTTCACCATGACCATAAAAAACACGAACTATCTATTTTTGATAGATCGTTCGTGTTTAACGTTAGCGAAACACTTTTCTCACATTCTCTTTCTTTCAATCTGTTATTTTCTAGCCCATTTTGTAATGCCTTTGATATCATCTGGAGTTGTACGACAGCACCCTCCGATTAACTGAGCACCTGCTTCATACCAGCTGTGAGCGCTGCAGCCATACGTTTCGCCCGCAGATGTCCCGTTCCATGTTTTAGATTCAGCATCATAATGCTCCCCTGAATTTGGATACACAATGACCGGCTTATCCGTTTGAGATTTAATTTCTTTAATAAGTGAAGAAATATATTGAGGCGGCGTACAGTTAACTCCAAGCGCCGCTACTTGCTCATAGGAATCCAGGTAGCGTGCACACTCCGAGATTAATGTTCCGCTGCTAATGTGCAGATCATCTTTTGCGCTGAACGTAATCCATGCGTACGCTCCTTCAAACTCTTCTAGCAGCCTCGCAATGGCTCTTGCTTCCATTACATTAGGAATGGTTTCACAAGCTAACACGTCCGCTCCTGCTTCAATTAATGCTTTCATACGAGGACGATGAAATTCCATTAACTCTTCTTCTGTTACGTCATACTGTCCAGTATATTCCGATCCGTTTGCTAAAAATGCTCCGTAAGGCCCTACCGAAGCGGCGACAATTGGTTTTGGACGATTACGACGATTCTCTTCTTGCTGCCAAAATTCATCTCTTGCTTCAGCCGCAATTTTTACAGATGCTTGAATTAACTCGCGAGCCTCTGCTTCACTCAAACCACGTTTAGCAAAACCTTCAAATGTACTTTGATAACTTGCTGTAATTGCACAGTCAGCTCCCGCTGCAAAGTAATCTTGGTGGACTCTCTTAATCAGTTCCGGCTGCTCCATCAACACTTTTGCAGACCATAAGCTGTCGTTTAAATCACAGCCATATCTTTCAAGTTCAGTTGCCATTGCACCATCTAGTACAATCACAGGGAATGTATGTAAAATTTGTTGGATAGGATTCATTGTTTAATCTAGGGTTGTCCACTAGCAGTTAGCTTCGATTACCCTATCCTCCTTTCAGATAATTTAAAATATATGCAAAAAAGTCTAAAGGACTAGGCAACTTTTGTCAAGAAACCGAAAAAACGAGCATGGATTTATAACCAAGCCTTTTTTAATCGTTTTATTCCTTCTTCTATTTCTTCTCTCCCTAAACTTCCGAAGCCTAACAAAATATGAGGCTTTTGTTTAGGTACTTCCGTAAGCCAATAACGAGAGGTACCGTAGACGGAGACATCTTGCTTTCGAGCTGCGTTAATTAATTGCTGTTCGTTCATATCGTTGTGCACGCGTACAAGTATATGCAAACCTGCAGATTCTCCTGACACCGTGATGTTTTTGTTAAACCCCTTCTGTAAAGCTGCTAAAAGAGTACCGTGTTTCAGTTGATAAGCAGTTCTCACTCTTCTTAAATGCTTACTCCACTCTCCATTTTTCATTATCAGCCCGAGCGTCTGTTGATGGAGAGTTGGAACAGCTTGCTCGTATAAAGAGAAACGTTCATGATATTCTTTTAGAAGAACTTCAGGTAGTACAAGGTAGCTGATTCTTAAAGAAGGCATAAAAGATTTTGAAAATGTACCCGTATAAATGACGCGACCCTTAGTGTCTAAGCTTTGCAATGAAGGGATGGGAGAGCCTTTATAACGAAATTCTCCGTCATAATCATCTTCAATAATAAACCCGTTGCGGTCATTCGCCCATTTAAGAAGCTCTATTCTTCTTGAAACAGGCATGATCATTCCGTATGGAAACTGATGAGATGGTGTGACATAAACAGCTCGTGCTAGGCTATCATAAAGCTCTTGGATGTTTATACCTTTGTTATTAAGCGACACGGGTTTTAAGGAAAATCCATGCTGCTTAAATACAAAGCTAGCCCCGTCATAACAAGGATTTTCAAAGGCAATATCTCTGATGCTTTGCTTTAACATCTGCGCTAATAAACTGAGTGATTGCTGCGTACCTGCTCCAATAATAATTTGATGTTTTGAACAAACCACTCCTCTTGACTGATAAAGGTACGTCGCAATTTCTTCTCGCAGTGATTCTTCTCCTTGACTTTCTTGGTACGTGAACAGCGCTTCTCTATAAGTTTGAAGACTTTCATTGTATCGTTTTTTCCACTCATTCAAGGGAAACAAACGGCTATCAACTTTTCCATACCGAAAATCATAGGTACACAACTTTGTTTCTGAGTGAGGGTGTAAAAATACAGTCGGCTTTTTATCTGTTTGCAGTAAATCAAACTGTGTATTCGTTACGTACAGTCCACTTTTGGGCCTGCTTTCTACATATCCTTCAGCTAAAAGCTGCTGATAGGCCATATCTACAGTATTTCGACTTACATTCAAGTAATCAGCAAGAGACCGGATAGACGGCAGTTTGTCATTTACTTCAACCCTGCTGGATACAATTTCTTTTTTTATATATTCATATAGCTGGTGATACAAAGGCATATCATCTTTGCGGTTTAATAAAGGTGTGAACTTCACGCTAGCTCCTTTCATCTGTCCCTATTTTATTTTTCAAATCTGGCTCTTTTAGAGGGGATACATTTCTTTTACTATAAGTGTAGATCATCTGATTAAAAAGGAGAAGATTTAATGACTACTATTACAATTCGTCAAGCTAATGCCGCTGACATGGAAGCAATTATTTCATTAATGAACGAATACATTGTTGATTTTTACAAGCGCCCTCAGCCTACCAAAAAGCAGCTGAGAAATTTAATTAATCACTTGTTTCACCATCCGGATGCTGGCGTTCAGTTTATCGCGACTCAAAATGACGAGGCAGTAGGGTTTTCGACGCTTTATTTTACATTTAGCACCACGCGTGTAAAGCCTGTAGCGATCTTAAATGACTTGTACGTTACTGAAAAAGCAAGAGGACAAAAAATTGGAGAAAAGTTATTTTCGGCCAGTCATCAGTATACAAAAGAACATCAGTATGCAGCTATGTCTTGGGAAACGGCTTATGATAATACAAGAGCCCAAATGCTTTACAGAAAAATGGGCGGAAATGTAACGAACGATGAATGGATTCACTACGACATTTCAAACGATATTTTATAATATTCTTCCATCCATAAAGTTTTAACACGTTCTTAACACTCCTTTCATAAATGTGTTTTATGATGAATACGACAAATAAATCAGTTTCTGTATGTATTTGTCACATTCTCTGTTAAAGTTTTCACAAAGTGTTCAAACTTTAAGTGAAAACGCTTTCTATTTTTGTGTATAATAAAAATATGCAAATGAAAATGAATGTTACAGCTCGTTAATCATACACATTTTAAATATGGAAGGAGTTTTGAAAATGATTTTAAAAGCATTAAGAAAAAACGGGGCCGTTACAATTAACTATTATAAAAACGGTTTGCTTCAAACGTTTAAAGGAAAAGTACAGCGCCTAGATTTAACAGACCAAACGCTTTCATTAAAAGATGAACAGCAAAATACTTTCTCTATTCGCTTATCGGGAATTAAAGAAATTTATTGATGAATAGTTTACAGTAAAAAAGAACATGATGTTCATTCTGCTTTGCAGAAGTCATCATGTTCTTTTGATTTTAGCTTTATTTAGCTGATGTTTCTGTTTCTTCTTTCCCGTACATATATTTCGAAGGGTCGACTGTTTGGAAATCCTTCAGCTTGTGGAAACGAAGTAAGTCTCCATAAAGCACTTGATCAGATAATTCCAGTTCTTTCGCTACCTTCTGTTTATAAGCTTTCATTTGATTATTTTCTTTAAGCGCTTGGCCCGTCTTAGAATCATAATACGTTCCATCCACTAATGTATATTTCGGAGATACGTAGTTGCCATTGCGGAATGCCACTACATCATCATGATCCTTAGAAAATAAATCTGTGCCAAATTGGATAAACTCTTTGCTGTCAATCCCTACTAAATGAAGAAGAGTTGGCACAACGTCAATTTCTCCACCGTACGTATGATTAACTCCGCCTTTCACTCCAGGAACGTGAATGAATAGAGGTACACGCTGCAGCTGAGCATTTTCATAAGGCGTAATTTCTTTTCCCATTACTTTTTCCATTGCCGCATTATGATTTTCAGAAATACCGTAGTGATCTCCATAAATCATAATTACAGAATTATCATAAAGCCCAGAAGCTTTCAGTTCTTGGAAGAAAGATTGCAATGATTCGTCTAAATAACGAGCCGTTTGGAAATAACGGTCAACTGTTGCATCGCCTGTGTTAGCCGGCTGTATGCTTGCCTCATTGTTTCCAAGTAAAAATGGAAAATGATTTGTTAACGTAATTAAATGCGCATAGAACGGCTGTGGTAAAGACTGCAGCATTGGAACAGATTCTTTAAAGAACGGTTTGTCTTTTAAGCCATAATTAATTTTATTTTCACCCGTCATATTGTAATAACTTGCATCAAAGAACTTATCCACACCGAACTGCTTGTAAATTTCGTTACGGTTCCAAAACGTCTTATAGTCTCCGTGCAGCACAGCGCTCGTATAGCCAGCTTTTTGATCTAAAATAGCTGGTGCTGCCTGATACGTATTGCTTCCTTTCAGTACAAAGGCAGAACCTTGAGGAAGGCCGTATAGAGAGTTGTCCATCATCAGCTCAGCATCTGATGTTTTTCCTTGTCCTGTTTGATGAAAGAAGTTATCAAAATACGTAAAGTCATTTCCATGGGCCAACGAATTTAAGAAAGGTGTCACTTCCTGGCCATTTAATTTGTAATCAATTAAAAAAGACTGAAATGATTCCAAATGAATTTTAATAATATTTTTCCCTTTAGCTTTTCCAAAATAAACGGAATTAGGTTCCGCATAATGACTGTTTTTAAAATTAACGACGTTTGTTAAATCATTGCTGCTTGCAAAAGCTCGCTGTTTAGAGTTTTGAGCAGTTTGAACACCGTCATACATCGTATAATTATAGGCGCCTAGATACTTTACTAAATAATTGCGGTCAAAAGTTCGAGATAGAAGCTGCGGGCGATCAATTTCTGCTAATGTTAAGTTGACAGAAAAGACCATGAATCCTAAAGAAAGAATAGTTACAGCATTCTTAACCGATACTTTTTCATTATGCCAGTCAATTTTTTTACTAAAAAAGAAGAAAAAATAAATAATAAAATCAACAAAATAAAAAACATCATGTGCTTTTAATAAATCCATAATGCTTCCGCCCATACTTCCCGCATTACTTGTCTGCAATAGTGTAGGAAGCGTTACAAAATCGTTAAAAAAACGATAATAGAGAATGTTGCTGTATAACAGCAGCGTCATAATGAAACTGCCTGCAAGAATCCAAGCTCCTGCTTTCTTTCCTTTAAAAAATAAGCCGATTCCTAAAAAAATCAGCACTGAACTCACAGGGTTTATGAACAGCAGTATTTGCTGCATTACGCCGCTTACGCCTAAGTTAAATTCAGTTTTATAAGCCACGTACGACTTTATCCACATTAAAACAGCGGCTAATATGAAATAGTGCAGCGGCTTAGAAACGATTCGCTTCATTTTGATTTTCCTTTCTCGATTAGTTTATGAGTAGATTCACAAAGAACATATAGAAAACCTTTATCATTATACTCATAGAAAATGAAAATTAAATGAAATCCTAGCCTTCACAACTATAGATAGATTCTTTAAATTCATCTACTAGTTTACCTAATACCCACAAATAAATAAACTAAAATCACCTTTTTTTATCATAAAACCCCTTCTCCCCTCATATACTGTATTCTGTTGCAACACCCGTACTGCAAACTTGTGCATTTTTTCACAATTTATCTACAAACTATTCTCATCTTGCTGTATAATAATAATTCTGCCTTGAGCATTCTCCAAATTCCTATGCTTAAGCCACAGCTTTCTTTTCATAACAGATGCACACATGAAAGGAGATGAATAAATGATTTTAAAAGCGCTAAAGAAAAACAAACATGTAACCGTGAATTATTACGAAAATGGCCTGCTTCAAACCTTCAAAGGAAAAATCCAAAATTTAAACCTAACCGACCAAACCCTCTCCCTACGAGATGAAAAACAAAACATTTTTTCCATTCGTTTGTCTGGCATTAAAGAAATTTATTAACAAAAAAGATCCTGAAGAATTCTTCTAGGATCTTTTTTGTATTTTTTATCCATTACTTATTGAAAAATCATCCCATTGGTGTTAAATTAACTTTACATAATGTTAAATCAACTTAACAAATTTATTAAAAAGGCAGCGGGTGATCATATTGACTCTTATTAATCACGTAAAAGAGCTTAGAGCTAAACATGGATATACACAAGGAGATTTAGCTGAAAAAGTTGGAGCCACTCGCCAAACCATTGCAGCTATTGAAAAGGGAAATTACGTTCCCTCCCTACTACTTGGTTTAACAATTTGTGATGTCTTTCAATTAAAAATGGAAGATGTTTTTAGACTTCAAAAGGAGGAGAAAAATATTGAGTAATGTTATTAAATCTTATTTATTGAATGTAGTGTCTCTGTTATGCGTAGGGTGGTTTTTATATGATTTTTTAAGCCTAAATATTCAATTTAGTGAAGTTATGACCGACCCTGAACCCCCGTGGGAAATTACTATGTCTATAGGCTCTTTTGCTTCTTTAATTGTCCTTTTAATTGTCTCATTTTTTTACTACCGCGCGCGTAAAAAGACGAAGAACGTTTCGCCTTTATTATTTCCTTTTGAATTTGCAGAAGAAGATGAACGTGAAAAGATGATAACAGCAGAAGCTTGTAAAAAAGCCTTTGTTTTTCTCCTATTTTCTATTCCTATAGGTGCTATATTAATAGCTTTTTATCCGCTGTTGCCTAATTCTTTTAGCTTCTATCCCATTGCCGTTCTTTTGCTTCTTTCTCTTGTGCAGTTAACGGTTTATTACGTATCAATTAGTAAGATTTATCGCTGATTAAAAAAGGGTTGTTCTAAAAAGAACAACCCTTTTTTAATCTAATAATTCACTGAATTTCCTACAAAAATAATCCAACCTACATCTATTTCACTATTTTTTCATTTTTTCTGTCTATATTGAACTATAACAATTGAACGATGAATGTTACCTTCCACTGCAGTTTTTCTTCAGTGTTCAGTTGCAAAATATGAAAGATAAAAGGAGCATATCAATGGCAGCTAATAAATGGACAAAATGGATGGTTGGTTTATCGAGCGTTGCTGCATTTACCACTTTTGTAGGACTTTCTCAAAAATATGATCAAACAAATTCAACAGCTACAGCACTAAATAACGATACATCAGCCGATAATTCATCTCAAACTCAAACGGAAGATGAGACGGACCTATTTCCAGATTCAGGATCCGACTCCAATATGGACAATGGAACTAACGGGCAAGATCAATGGTCAAATGACAGTTCTAGTGAACAAAGTGGTCAATGGTCAGACGATGATTCAAGTAGCCAGCAAGATCAGTGGTCTAATGATGATTCCGGAAATAGTCAGGATAATTGGGGCAATAACGATGATTCTTCTATGCAGTCAAGACCTTCTTAAGGATGTGATGTAATGAGCTACTCATTTAAAGCAATGAATACTACATTTAACGTATACCAGCTTGAAACACCTGTCAGCCAAAAAGTGGAGAGCTGGTGTTATCTTGTAGAAGAAACGCTAAGCCGCTTTCTTCCAACAAGCGAGCTTTCACAGCTTAATTCGCTGAACGGAAGATTATTTTTACCGTCAAAAATGTTGTATGAAGCTGTAAAAACAGCCTCTTACTATTACAATGAGACAAACGGAATTTTCAACCCATTTCTGTATCATTCTATTCAAACTCTAGGATATGACCAAAGTTTTGAACAACTGCCTAACAATCAGCTTCCTCAAGAAGTAGCAGCTTTTGATGCTGTTAACCCTATTATGATTCATAAAGGAATGAGAAGTATTCAGCTTGCTTCTAATGTCGGTCTGGATTTAGGCGGAATCGCAAAAGGTTGGAGCATTCAGCAAATGGCGAATCAATTAAAGAAAAAAGGAACTTCACTTGGGGCAATCGATGGAGGCGGTGATATTGTAACGTGGGGGCCTGCTAGCAAGCACTGGTCTATCGCGCTCTCTCATCCATTTGATTTATCAAAAAATCTCATGAGCATTAAAGTAAAGAGCAACAGTGGCATTGCCACAAGCAGTGTGGGCAAGCGATTGTGGAAAGTAAACGGACACACTCACCATCATATTATTGACGGCAGAATCAGCAAGCCTAGTTCATCAGAGCTTCTGCAAGCAACGGTTGTTTCAGAAGACTTGACCGTTTCTGAAGTCTATGCAAAATGCATGCTTATTCTCGGATGGGACGCCGGATTAAGATTAGCTAAAATGCATCACCCTTCTTTAGAGGTAATTGCGGTTACAAAAGAAGGCAAGGTGTTAATCGAAAAAAATGCGAAAGGTCAGGTATACCACTATGGCTACTCTCCTCGCGCAATTTAGTGCCCACTTTCCCGTTTGGAATACCATTCGGGCAGCCGGCTTAACTTCTTATTTACTAATGTTTGTATCGGTTGCCGCTGGCATTTCTCACAGCTTTTCGTTTTTTAAACCAAAACGAAAAAAACAGTTCTTGCTGGTTCATCAATCATCAGGGTGGTTCGGGTTATTATTTGGCATGATTCACGGACTTGTTTTATCATTTGATCAATCGATTCATTTTCCACTTTATGACATTTTAATTCCGTTCACTTCCGATTACAAACCAATTAGCACAGGTCTTGGTACTATTTCACTCTACATTTTATTCGTACTGATTATTACATCCGATTTTATAAAACAGCTGGGGAGAAAAACTTGGAAAGCCATTCATTTTCTTGCTTTTCCAGGCTATTTGCTCGCACTGTATCACGGCATTACTTCTGGAACAGATACACAGCAGCCGCTTATTCTTGGGATGTACAGCATCACTGGCTGCATCGTTTTGATTTTGCTTTTTTTACGAATTCAACACCAGTCAGCTCCTAAGAACCAAAAAAAAGCTCAGGAAAACTAAAAAACGCACTCTATTATAGAGTGCGTTTTTTCTTATCCTCGTCCTGCTTGGAATGATGGGTACTGTGTCATACCGCCGTCAGCAAAGAGCGTAATCCCTGTTACATAACTTGCCTCTGAAGAAGCTAGCCATGCAGCAACCGCTGCAATTTCTTCCGGCTCTCCAATGTATCCCATTGGAATCATGCTTTCTACATCTGCACGCTGCTCAGGATCAGCAAATTTCTCAGCGTTAATCGGTGTATTAATCGCTCCCGGTCCAATGTTATTTACACGAATACCTTTTGGAGCGTATTCTAATGCAAGTGTTTCGGTCATGAGCTTCATTCCGCCTTTACTTGCTGCGTAATGAACAAATAATGGCCAAGGAATTTTCTCGTGAACACTCGACATGTTAATAACTGTTCCCTTAATATCATTTTCCACAAAATATTTAATCGCTTCACGGCTGCCTAAAAATGCTCCCGTTAAGTTCGTATCAATTACTTTATTCCAATCGCTTAAAGACATTTCATGAGATGAAACCGGATTTTCCATTCCTGCGTTATTAATCATAACGTCTAACTTTCCAAATTCTTTAATAGCAGATTGAACTAAATTGATCACGTCAGACTCAACTGTTACGTCACCTTTAACCGCAATTGCCTCTCCGCCGACTTTTTTAATTTCTTCTAAAACGCTGTTAGCTTCTTCTTCTTTCGAACGATAATTCACAACTACTTTAGCTTTTTCTGTCGCAAAACGAATCGCCATTGCTTTTCCTAAACCGGTAGATGAACCTGTTATGACAACTACTTTTCCTTCTAAATCTTTATACATTGTTAATAACCTCCTAGTTAGCTTTTGGCGAGCCCTAACATGACTCCTGCTATGATGATCAGTATAATCCCGATAATAATCCCAACTAGCTGACGCTTCGTTTTCTTCTCACCCAAAATGATGATCCCGCCTAATGTTGAAATGACGATTCCCATTTGAGAAAGCGAAAAGCTTGTCGCTACGCCTACTTTAGGTTGTGAGATGAATAAAAACATATTACCAGCGGCCCAAATAAGACCTGGGATAATGTTGCGAATTGCATATTTATTAAATGGCTTATGCTTAAACGTCAGCAATACTCCTCCAATAACCATACCAATTGCTTGAGGTAATAAAGCCGACCATCCGTCTACATTAAATAGACGGGCTACTACAACATAAACTAAATAACCAACGGTTGAAATTAATAAAATAACAATTCCTTTTTTGAAGTTTCCTTTTCCTTCTTCAGCCTCTTTCTCTTCTTTGCTTTGAAGTGATGCTAAAACAATCCCTACAATAATAAAGATAAGAGCGAGCACACCAAGAATGATTGAAGTTTTTGTAGACCACTCGTGAAACACAATTACTCCAAATAATGAAGTGGAAACTAACTGAAGCCCAGTTGAAATAGGCATCGTTTTAGAAACTCCAATTAAATCAATACTTTTCAGCTGATTACTTTGTCCAACTGCCCAAAATAGCCCGGATACAACTCCAACCCCAAAGATTAAAGGTGTAAGCGTAGGGTGTACAAAAATATAAATACCGATGGAGAAAATCAAAGCTCCCAATGTGGTTCCAAGCGTTTGACTATAAGGTCCTCCGCCTAGTTTCACATTGAAAAGCACAATGCTTCCCCAAAATATGGCTGGTAAGACAGCTAAAAATATGTCCATGTTTCAAAACCTTCCTGTGCTAAAATTAAATGTCAAAGTGCATATTCCCCAATTTTTCCGCCATTAATCCTTTTTCAGGGACATTTTATGAATTAATGACCGCACGAAATATTCTTTGGATATCGAAAACTGTATACCTTAATTTGTTCTAGGAGAGAAAAAGATATACTTTCTAACGCAAAAAAACAGCTTTTCCAAATAAAAGCTGTTTTGTATCATTTAATTTATTTTTAACATATAGCGATTAATAGGTCTCCCTACTCTGCCGTATTCAACTGATAATTTCAGCTCGTTTTCCTGTTCTAAAAACTCTAAATACCTTCTTGCTGTAACACGCGCAATTCCTACGCCGTCCGCCACTTCTTCAGCAGAAATTGGATGATTTTGTTCGGAAAGATATTGTTGTATCCTCCTTAGCGTAACCGCATTTAGCCCTTTTGGAAGCAAATCGGCTTTTTCTTCAAATTGCTGAAACAGCATAGAATCTAATTCAGACTGAGTAATATGTTCTTTTTGACTTATTTTAACTTGAAACGAACGATACTGCTCAAGCGCTTGCTTCATTCGTTCAAACTTGAACGGTTTCATAATATAATCTACCGCGCCGTATTGAAGAACTTTCCGTACGGTTTCAATATCACTTGCAGCCGTAACTGCTATCACGTCTGTTTTATAGCCATTTGCTCGAATTTGCTGTAAGGTAGTTAAGCCATCTTGACTAGGCATATACATATCAATAATCGTTAAATCAGGCTGATGCTGTTTAATGAGCTGTACCCCCTCTAAACCATTCGAAGCTGCAGCGATAACGATGAATCCTTCAACTTGTTCAATAAATTGGCGGTTCACTTCTTGTACCATAGGATCGTCTTCTATGAGAAGCACCGTCCATTCTTTTTTATTCATTTCCCACTCCCCCTATAAAAAGAATGTAATGATAAAAGTCGTTCCAACATCTAATTCTGACTCTACTTCGATCTGACCGTTTCCTTTTTCAACAATTTGTTTTACTAAATGCAAACCAATTCCTCTATTTTCCTTTGCTTTGGTTGAAAAACCTTCATCAAAGATTCTCTCTACTTGATCCTCATTCATGCCACACCCGTTATCTTCAACTAGTATAGAAAGAATGCCGTCATTTTGTTCCATACTTATATAGATCTTCCGTTCACGACGCTCCATATGTTGATACGAATCAAAAGCGTTCTCAATTAAGTTACCAATAATAATCACAAAATCATGATGATCTAAGTAAGGAGGAAATGAGTGAAGCTCGCTGTGGCGATCGATAGCTAACTCAATTCCAAGTTCTTTGGCACGGCTGACTTTGCTCAACAGCAATCCCGATATACTTTCATCTTTAATATGCTTATGAAGAAATTGGGTGAGCTCTTCTTGCTGTTCAGACACTTGAAAAACATACTGAAGAGCCTTGTCTTTATTTCCAAGTTGGATAAGCCCTGCAATCGTATGAAGTTTATTCATGTATTCATGGTTTTGAACTCTAAGAGCGCTTACAAATGATTTAACTCCTGTTAACTCTTCGGCTAATTTTTTAACTTCTGTTCTGTCTTGAAAAATAGCGACCGCACCGACTGTGTGATTATTAACCTTAATCGGCACACGATTGCTTAAAATATTCAAATTTCGAACTTGAAGCTCTCGATTATAAACAGGCTGATTGAGCTGCAGAATTTCTGGAAGCCTTGTATCTGGAATCACATCATAGATCTTTTTTCCAATTACCTCATCGGGTACATCCATCATAATTTTCGCTTTATGATTAAAAATAGTGATATTCTCCTCTTTATCAATGGCAATGACTCCTTCATGCATGGCATTAAAGGTCTCCGTTCGTTCTACGAACAAACGAGCAATTTCATGAGGTTCAAGCTCAAACATCTCTTTTTTGATACGAGATGCAAGCGCCCACGCTCCCCATCCTCCAAAAAAAAGAGCAAGACCTGAGATAAGAAAGATTTCTTTTTTTAAACTTAAAATGACCTCTGTAAATTTCGGAAGAAGATAGCCTGAGACAACCACTCCTACTTGTTCATGCTGATCGTTTACAACGGGCACAAAAGAGCGAATGACCATTCCGCCTTCTCCTTTTGCTTTATCGGTATAGGTATGTTCTGCAAACGCCTGTCCCTCATCATCTCCTTTAGAGATTTTTCCAATCATGCTTTGCAAAGGGTGAGACAAACGTTCATGATTCATATTCATAACTACTACATAATAAGCACCGTGAATAATGCGAATCGGCTCTACAATTTGATTAATGTTCTTACTATCTTTTTCAATTTTTTCTCGAATTTCAGGCATTTCAGCAACTGTTCTCGAAGTGATTAAAGCCCTTTGCTCTAAATCATTTTCTTTTGACTGTACAAAATTATTAATCACCACGATACTTGCTAAAAACAACGAAAAGGCCACGATAAAAAAGATTAACCCCGTCATTTTCGTTTGCATCGATAAGCGCATCATAGCGGAACACCTACTGCTGATTGAAGTTTATTTTAATTTTACCACGTTGAGAAATTGCGTGTTAGAATATTTGTAGAGAAAAATTATTGAATCGCGGGGTTGGACATTTTGAAGATGTTTATAGGGGCAAGTATAATTGTCAGCGTTTTCTTGATGATCTATGTTTTTTTGCAGTATACGGTTATAAATCAGGATAATGTGTATCATGACGATGAGCAAAAAGGATTAAATAAGCAAATTGTGATTAATTTTAGCCATGTGGTAGCTGAAAACACTCCAAAAGGCTTAGCCGCTCAAAAGTTTGCTGAAATCGTTAATCAAAAATCGGATGGTAAAGTTAAAATTGAAGTATATTCAAACGGTGTATTGTATTCAGACGACGAAGAACTTGCCGCCCTTCGCCGAAATGATGTACAAATGATTGCACCTTCCATTTCCAAGCTAAGCGACCTCTCCCCTACGTGGCAACTTTTTGATCTTCCCTTCATTTTCGATGATTACAGCGAGGCAAAACAAGTGTTTACCGGTAAAATCGGACAGGATTTGTTGAGTACGCTGCAAGAGAAAAACATTAAAGGGCTTGCTTTATGGAGCAACGGCTTTAAACAAATGACTAGCAATACGAAGCCTTTGCTCTATCCAGCAGATTTTCAAGGTCAAACGTTTCGCATTATGCCAAGTGAAGTAATCAAAAAACAATTCGAACTTCTTGGCGCCAAGCCTCAGGCTGTCTCGTTTAATAAAGTATATCAATCCCTTGAACGACAGGAATTTGATGGACAGGAAAATACCATTTCTAATATTTATTCAAAACGTTTGTACGAGCTGCAAAAATATATGACCATCAGCAACCATGGATACTTGGGCTACGCTGTTTTAATGGATGAAAAGTATTGGGACAGCCTCCCTGAAGATGTAAAACAACTATTAAGTGATGCAATGGTAGAAACAACTAACTGGATTTGGACTCAATCAAAAATGATGAACGATGAACAGCTGCAGCAAATAAAAAATAAATCTGGCATGCGCGTTTATTACTTAAATGATTTACAAAAAGCCGAATGGAAAAAACAGTTTAACTCTCTTTATCAATCGTTTGAAAACAATGCAACAAAACAAACGCTTGATATCATTCAACAAATAAAAAATATCGAAAGCAAAAAGTGATGACTATATAGTCATCACTTTTTTTGACCAAAATGACCAAAAAGAACATTATCACCAGAAATATAAATAGTTAAAATTATCAGTTAATATAAGGATAAGAATAATGTAAGCGTTAACAAAAACACTCTCGAAAGGAGCATTACGTATGAAATTAAGTTTTAAAAATCTAACTGTTCAAGTTGTTATCGGTATCCTTCTTGGTATTGCAATTGGCTTCATGTTTCCTGAATTTGGAGCTAAATTAAAAGTATTGGCTGATATCTTCATTAAATTAATTAAGATGGTGATTGCCCCAATTATTTTCTTAACAGTGGTCATCGGTATCGGAAGCATGGGAGATTTAAAGAAAGTGGGACGAATTGGAGGTAAAGCTCTTTTATACTTTGAGATTGTCACTACTTTTGCCTTAGCAATTGGAATTATCGTTGTAAACTTTATCAAACCTGGGGCTGGATTTAATATCAATGGTGCAAGCGGAGCTGATGTTACTCAATATACGCAGCAAGCAGCTGAAGCGGAGCATGGCTTTATGGAGTTTATCATGGGAATTATTCCAGACAGCGTATTTGGGGCAATGGCAAATGGTGAATTATTGCCAATCTTATTCTTTGCCGTACTATTTGGAATGGCTACAGCTACACTCGGTGAAAAAGCGGCTCCTGTCATTACATTCTTTGAACGCTGTACAGATATTTTCTTTGGAATTGTTAATATGATTATGAAACTTTCACCTATTGCGGCGTTTGGAGCGATGGCTTATACGATCGGTAACTTTGGAATAGGCTCTCTTCAAAAACTCGGTTTCTTAATGGGATCTGTTTACATTACTATGTTCTTATTTATTGTATTTGTACTTGGAACCATTGCTAAGATTTATGGATTTAATATTTTTAAATTCATTGCTTTTATTAAAGAAGAAATTCTACTTGTATTAGGTACGTCTTCTTCGGAATCTGCACTGCCAAAAATGATGGACAAAATGGAGAAGTACGGATGTTCAAAATCTGTGGTAGGACTTGTCATTCCAACTGGTTACTCATTTAACCTAGATGGAACAGCCATCTACTTATCCATGGCTGCTATCTTTATCGCTCAAGCGTATGGAGTCGACCTGTCGTTAATGCAAGAGATTACGCTACTTGGTATTTTAATGCTAACGTCTAAAGGAGCTGCCGGAGTTACTGGCTCTGGATTTATTACACTAGCAGCTACGCTTGCTGCATTCCCGATGATTCCAGTTGAAGGAATCGCGCTGTTAATTGGGGTAGACCGCTTTATGTCGGAAGCTCGTGCCATTACAAACTTAATTGGAAATGGTGTAGCAACTGTAGTTGTATCGAAAATGGAAAATGAATTTCATCCTCCTGTAGAGACGATACAAGACGTTAATTCCGCACCTCCATTAGCTAAGTAATAAAAAAAGAGGTTGACACATAGCGAAATGAATCCAATCTAAAGACGAATAAATGGGATACATGAGCTGAACCGCTTATGACACCGCAGTTGATTTCCGTACAAGACTTCGCTTTCCGCGGGCGGCCGATGAGCCTCCTCGTCGCGTACGCTCCTGCGGGTTCTCATCCCTTCCGCTTTTCCCGCAGGAGTCTTCGCCTTGTCCTCCAATCAACTGCTAGAAGGATCTAAACAAAGGAAGCCTACGTTCACCACAACAAAAAAACGAACCACTAATCAAACATTTTGATTAGTGGTTCGTTTTTCACTTCATCAAATACTTTTGTCCCAACCTCTTTTTTAGGATTAATGCGTTTCTTTTTTAGAACGTCCGCTAAGTTTCCCAACAACAACAACTAAAATAGCTAACAAAATAGGAACAATCATATGCAAATGCGGATTTAATCCTTCTAATACATGTCCCACCGCTTTGTCTTTAAAAATCATTTCACCAGCAGTATAGCCAAGAAGCGCTGCTCCGGCAATGATGATAATCGGGAATTTTTCCATGATTTTCATTAAAAGCTGACTTCCCCAAATGATTAACGGAATGCTGATAACAAGACCAAGGATAATGAGTAGAATATTGCCGTTAGCCGCACCCGCAACCGCTACTACGTTATCTAAACTCATAACAAGATCCGCTATAATAATTGTTTTAATAGCACCTGCTAGAGTTGAATTCGCTTTAATATCTCCGTCATCTTCACCTTTTAAAAGACTAATCGCAATCCATAGAAGAAGCAGGCCTCCGATGAAATTTAAAAATGGGATTGTTAATAAATATACAGCGACAAACGTTAGCCCTACACGTAATACAACCGCTCCTAATGTACCGAAAACAACCGCTTTGTTTCGATGCTCGTCCGGAAGATTCCGACAAGCTAAAGCAATCACGACTGCGTTATCGCCACTCAGTACAATGTTAATCAGTAAAATTTCTAAAAGATTTAAAATAAAACTCTGATCCATAAAAAAAACTCCTTGATTGATTTTTATTAGTCTATTTCTCTATCTCTTATTTCATTACTAGAAATAGAGAACTAAAACTCTATCAATATAACCCGTTCTTACCCTTTAATGAAGAGAAGTAGTTATTTCACTAACAGTATTTTATCACTAAAAAGAAATTTGAAATAGGGATTTGTAAAGGAAAAGTCAGTTCATTACAATAAATCAAACCTTATCCTTTATCTTTCATCTGTTTTTCACCATCACCCTCTACTATTAGTAGCAGGAGAGCATTTATAAAAAATAGAGTAATTTTTATAAATAATACAAGCCTCCAATGCTTCTTCGTTATTTTGTAGTTTTTCGACCGCTACGACATAAGAAGGGAGAAAATAGGTATGATTTTAAAAGCGCTAAAAACAAATAAATTATTAACTATTAACTATCAAAACAACGGTTTTGTTCAAACGGTAAAAGGTTATATTCAAAACTTAAACTTACTTGAACAAACTCTTCTATTAAAAGATGAAAATCAGCATGTACGATCACTTCGCCTATCAAGTATTAAAAATATTTATTGATAAAAAAAGAAGAGATTTAGACATAACTACACCAACCCCATCTAAAGACGTACAAATTGGACAAATAATCTGGACTGCTTGTTACACCGCGGTTGATTTCCATGCAAGACTTCGCTTTCCGCGGGCGGCCGTTGAGCCTTCTCGCCGCTTACGCTCCTGCGGGTTCTCACCTGTTCCGCTTTTCCCGCAGGAGCCTTCGCCTTGCCTTCCAATCAACCGCTAGAAGCAGCTAAATAGAGTAAATTCACGTTATCATAACCATAAAAAGATCCGAACGATTCATCGTTCGGATCTTCTTTCAATTAAATAAAATACTTTTGTCCTACCCTCTTTTTATTTAGCTCACTTTATAGCGTGCGATTACTTCTTTAATTGATTCATATACAATTTCAACCATTCTTTTTAATTCTTCGTCCGTCATTGAAAGAATAGGCATCATTGTAACCACAGGACCTAGTTCTCTAATAATTAAACCTTTTTGGCGAGCCGCTAAAATAATGTCTCCCATCACTTTTTTATCTTCAAAAACAGATTTTGTTTGGCGGTCTTTCACAACTTCGATTCCTGCCATTAATCCTCTTTGTCTAATGTCTCCCACGTTAGGCAGTTCATAAAGCTTTAATAGATAACGTTTAAAAACTTTTGCCTTTTCTTTTACACTACGGATTAACTCTCTTTCTTCTATCAGTTCAATATTTCTAAGCGCTACTGCACAGGCTAATTGATTTCCCGTATACGTATGTCCATGAAAGAAGGTTTTATTTTCATCTGGATGAGCTAAAAAAGCATTAAATATCTGTTCGGTTGTTAACGTAGCAGCAAGCGGCATATACCCTCCTGTTATCCCTTTTCCTACACACATAATATCCGGTACAACATCTTCTTGCTCACATGCAAACAGCGTTCCTGTTCGTCCAAATCCAACGGCTACTTCGTCACAAATCAGCAATACCCCATACGCTTTACACAAACGCTCTACTTGTTTTAAAAAGCCAGGAGGATGTGTAATAATACCCGCTGCTCCTTGCACAAGCGGTTCAATAATCAAACCGGCTACTTCTTCTCCTTTGTTCTGCAAGAGCTTCTCTAGCTGGTGAATACAGTAAGCTGAAGCTTGCTCTTCCGTTTCGAATCCTTCCATACGGTAAGTATAAGGAGAAGGTGTGGGAATTCGTTCAAACAGCAAAGGCTTAAAGATGCGATGAAATAAATCCATGCCTCCCACACTGACTGCCCCAATTGTATCTCCGTGATATGCCTCATTCAATGAGATAAATTTACTTTTGTTTTTGTACTTTACAGAGTCGAGATTTTGCCAATATTGATAGGCAATTTTCAACGCAATTTCGACAGCGGCGGAGCCTGTATCAGAGTAGAAGACTTTCGATAAGCTGTCAGGAGTAATTTCCGCTAGCTTTTTGGCTAACAAAATGGATGGAACGTTTGCGGATCCAAGCAGCGTAGAATGCGCTAATTTTTCCACTTGTATATGTAAAGCTGTATTTAATTCCGGATCATTATGTCCATGCACGTTCACCCATAGAGAAGCGTATCCATCTAAATATTTGTTTCCCTCTACATCATATAAATAGCTTCCTTCTCCTCTTTCAATAATAAGAGGATTCGATTGACGGTAAGCTTTCATTTGTGTAAACGGATGCCATACATATTCTTTATCCCATTTCTCCAGCTCAGCTTTTTGATACGGCACAGTCAAACACCTCCTGAATATGTTGAATAACACTTTTTTGCCTCATCATTTTCTCAATATATGCATCTAACTCTTCATCGATATGTGTGAATACTGGAACGGTCATTAAAGATGATATTTGAAGCAGCTTTTCAATCGTTCGAACATTATCATTATGAATGATACTGCTGTGATTAAAACGATTAAAAATGAGTCCGTTGATTTTAAGGTGATGCTCACTTGCATATGAAAAGGTAGAAAGCGCGTCGTGAATGGCTCCTAACCCCGTTGTTCCAACAGCAATAACCGGCATTTGCGCATCTATGATCAAATCTTTTGTCATATAGAATGTTGTTTCCTCCTCAATTAAAGGTACGGCAAGACCTCCCGCTCCTTCCACGAGCACTACATCAAATTTCTTTTTTAATTCATTAATGCGTTTTAAGACGATTGAAGGCTCTACTTGCTTGTTGCTCAGTGCAATAGCCAAATGAGGAGACGTCTCCGGCTTTAACTGATAAATACCCGTATCTGCTACTCCGAGCCTTGTTTCAAACCAGTGAATATCCGGATAACCTCCAATTTCGTCTTGGTAGCCGGTTTGAAATGGTTTGCAAATTGTCGTTTTTATTCCTAGACGACCAAGTACTTTATACAAAATACTTGTAACCAGGGTTTTTCCAATATCTGTTCCAGTTCCCGTAATAAAATACGCTTTGCCCATTTTCTTTTTTCTCCTTTTTTTCTATGTCTTAGTTACCCTGCTTTAACCCGCTTTGATGACAAACGACTAAATTGAGGCTGCATTCGGTGAATCAGCACTGAACATAAAATACACAATAAAAGATCTCCAGGCATTGGCAAAACAGCTCCAAAAAGAAGTGTATCACTCAGTGAAAGAGGCTTTTCAATTATCCATTTCATTGCTCCGTAAAGCCAGAAGCAGCCGACTGCGTACACAATAGCTAACGTAGATAAATTAGCTAAAAAGATAGAAAAAGGTTTCTTTAAGTCATATTTTTGAATAAGATAGCCGTTCATAAATGAACCTGCAGCATAGCCAATTAAATAGCCAAACGTTGGTTTGAAGATATACCCTAAACCTCCTCCTTCTGCAAAAACCGGAACACCGATTAAACCAATACCTATGTAGCATAGCTGACTATACAAGCCTAAACGCGGACCTAACAGCGCACCGGCTAAATAAACAGGAACAATTTGAAGAGTAAACGGTATGTAGGGAATAGGAATTTTTATAAATGCACCGATCGCCGTTAAAGCTGCAAATAAGGAAACATACGCCATTGTTTTCGGTTTCATATTTACCCTCCTTTCTCTTTTCGTTGCTTTAAGTTTGCAATAATTTCTTTTTATTTGTCAACTTAATTTTATTTTAAGTTTACAAATAAACAATAAAAAAAGACGCAAAAACCTGGGCTTTTGCGTCTTTTTGATTTTTATAAAATTACTTTTTTGTTGTCTTTAAGCTGCACTTCTTGACGGCTGATAGATAAATCAACTTTCTTTTTTACACGGGCATGATAATAAGCATAAAACAGCAGCGCTAGTGGAATACCAACATACAGTGCCATTCGCTGTTCTGCATCAAATGCCATGCTTCCCAATACGATTGTATTTAATACTAATGCGATTAAAGGTAATACCGGGTAAAGAGGGACTTTAAATTTTAAATCCTCGATTTGCCCTCCTTGATTGATATATCTTTTTCTAAATGCAAGCAGTGATGCAGCAATCGTAATCCAGCCGATTTGTGCACCTAAACCCGCTGCAGAAATGAGCCATACAAATACTGTTTCTTGAGCAAAGAATCCTGAAAGTAAAGATAAAAGCGCAATGCCTAATGTTAAAAGCAGGGCATTCATCGGCACACCGCGTTTATTTACTTTCATGAAAGCTGAACTTGCCATGTTATCTTTTGACAATGAATACAGCATACGCGTTGCTGCATAAAGACCTGAGTTAGCTACAGATAACAGTGCCGTTAGGATAACAAAGTTCATAATATCTGCTGCATATGGAATACCAATTTGGTCAAATACAACAACAAATGGACTCTCAACTACGCCTGCTTTTTCAAGCGGAATCATACCCGCTAAGACAGCTACAGCTAGTACAAAAAATACAAGCGTTCTCCATACCGTTTGTTTAATTGCTCTTGGTACAGTCTTGTCTGGGTTTTCACTTTCCCCAGCCGCTACACCAATAAGCTCCGTGCCTTGGAATGAAAAATTAACTGTAATCATGGTAATCAACACGGCACTAATTCCGTGAGGAAACACGCCGTGAGCCGTATAATTAGAGAAAAGCGGTGCGCTGTCTCCATTACTTAATGGAAGAAAACCAAACATAGCAGCTCCACCAAGCACGATAAATAAAATAATAGCTAACACTTTAATGCTGGCAAACCAAAACTCCGCTTCACCAAACGCTTTAGCTGACAGTGCATTTAATGAGAATAATAAAAGTGCAAATATAGCACACCAGATCCATACAGGAGAATCAGGAAACCATCTTTGCATGAGCTGACCTGCTGACAAAAATTCTAATGCAACCGTTACAGCCCAGCCCAACCAATATAACCATCCAAAAGCGAAACCAACACCAGGGCCAATAAATTTTGTTGTATATGTCTGAAACGAACCGGAAACTGGCATTGCTACTGCAAGTTCCCCCAAGCAAAGCATTGTTAAGTACATAATGAAGCCACCTACGATAAACGAAAGGATAGCTCCAATCGCTCCTGCTTGGCTAATCGTGTATCCTGTTCCTAAAAAGAAACCGGTACCGATAACCCCGCCGAGCGAAATCATAAACAAATGTCTGCTTTTCATCGTCTTTTTTAATTCATTTGTTTGCTGTTGTCCTTCTATCATATTAACGACATTTCCTTTCAACCTATTTATTACGAGATATTACCTAGAAAAAAATTAATAAACCTTTGTTTTCTATGCATATTTACTTACATATTTATGCGGTGTTCTCAATTTAAATGAAACAGCCTTTTGTAATCTTAACATAATGCTCACTAGATTTAAAATGTTTTTCTGCAAAAGTAAAATGAATTTTTCTTGAATAGTGTAATTTTCTTTTACTGTTGATATTCATAACCGCTTTTCTTCAAATGAATAGAGGATGCAACAAGAAAAAAGCTGTGCTTTCGAAGACGAAAGCACAGCTTTTTCACACTTTTTACCAAACAAACAATCCAACAATCATAGCACTTAATAATGAAACAGCGATACCGCTCACAAGCAGTTTCCATACGTTTTTTCCAATAATCGTTGATTTACCTTCTGATAACGTAGAATTATACGTTCCATAAATCATACCCACCGTACTGAAGTTAGCAAAAGATGTTAAGAATGTTGTAGCAACTGCAATCGTATGCGGTGGAAGTGTATCTAGATTTTTCTTCAAATCCATCATCGCGACGAATTCATTTGTTGCTAGCTTGATACCCATCAGCTGAGCTACGTACATTGCATCATGCCCCGTGAGCCCTAGTAAGAATGCGAATGGACTAAAGATATAAGAGAAAATCTTTTGTACAGTCAAGCCGTCTACGATAACGCCTAAAATACCGTTAAGCGCAGATGTAAGAGCTACATATCCAATAACCATCGCTAAAATAACAATAACCATGTTCATTCCGACTAACATACTGTTTGAAATGGTAGAGAAAAAGTCTTTTTTCTCCGACTTTGGCGGTACGTAAATCATATCTTCTTCTTTTGTAACATGAACTGGATTCAATAAGCTCACTAAAATAAGCGCGTTTAAACAGTTCAGTGGAATTGCTGTAAACACGTACGTAGCGGGAACCATCGTTAAATAAGCACCGATAATAGATCCGCTAATACTGCTCATACTCATAATTCCAAACGTAAGCAAACGGTTGTCTTTTAACACAGAAAGTTGATTACGAATAACAGCCAATGCTTCCGTGTTTCCTAAAAACATCATTTGAATAGCGAAAAAGCTTTCTAATTTAGGCAAACGAGAAACTTTCGAAATGACCCAGCCTACTTTATCGATAATCCACGTTAAAATACCAAAGTAAGATAAAATATCAAAAAATGTCACGACAAAGATGATAGGCAGTAATGCACTGAAGAAAAAGTCAACCGTTTCATTTCCCATTACGGATGGGAACGCAAAAGCAATTCCATCGTTAGCACAGGAAATTAGCCAAGTAAAGAACGAAGCAATTTTATTAATGATCCATGTTCCGATTGAAGTTCCTAACATAAACCAAGTAATGAGCACTTCAACGACCAACAGTGAAGCAATAGGACGCCACTTTATTTCTTTCTTTTTAGGAGAACATAAGAAGACGACACCCATTACTACAAAAACGCCTAATAAATTTAATAAAAAGTACATGCAAGCCACTCCCAGGTGTGTATTTGAAAACCAAAAAAAGCTCTTACTTTTCATAAATTCTGACAATAACAGAAAGTATGAAAAGTAAGAGCTTTGAAAGAAGGCTGTATCTATGATAATACGCCCTTCTTTTTGCTGCTTATATCCAAACTTTCTTGTAGTCTAGTTTTTTACGGTTACTAGGTAGAGACTATCAGACCATATTACTGATAATATACAAGATCGTAATCTTAGCTGTATTCAATTGATATGAACAAATTCTACCCTTTATTTTTTTAATAATCAACACTTTAAAAGTTTTTCGGAATAATAAAATTGGTATGAAAATTCTATTTATTTATCACTTCTTTTGAACTACTTATCCCAAAATCACACAAAAAAAGTGAATTTAATCGTTCTTTTAACTCAATTATTTTCCTATTTTTGAAGCAAAGAAATTGATTCTTTGATGAGTATGTTTAAATATCTACTTCGCTTTTCATTTAATTCCTCAAAAAAATGTTTCGTTTTTACGACTTGAGGCGTAGAAAAAAATAATCCTGCTGTTCGTTGAAATTAACCGCTTTTCAATTTACACTTTATGGTAGAAGAAAACAAATTTAATTTAGGTAGAAAGCGGGTTATAACGTGAAAAAAATATTGGCTTTTATTTTAGTGATAGGTGGTACGGCAGTCCTCTTTTCTACTGCGTTTGCACCTTCCTCTTGGTCGTTAAGTTCATTCAAGACGTCCAAGTCTGAAGCAGCGTTATCAAGTGATATTCAGCATATTCAAATTGACTCTCCAAGCATTAGTACAACTGTCGTGCCGCAAGATCGTCAAGATATTAAAACAAAAGTAGAAGGGAAAGGAAAAGTAGATGTAAAGCAAAATGGAGACACCCTAGTCGTCACTTATCAAAAAAGTCCTTTTCAATGGCTTTCTATTTTTTCAAACACAAAAGTGACAATCTACATTCCTAGAGATTATCACCACAACCTTGCGCTTACGGTAGGTTCTGGGGACCTTCAAGTTGCTGCACAGCCTGAGCAAGCGCTTCAGCTGAAAGATGTTTCGATTAAAGTAGGTTCTGGAAATGCAAGTATTTCAAACTTGATTAGCACCTCTCTTCGCACGGATGTCAATTCTGGAGATTTACAGCTGAGTGATGTTGAAAGCCAAACGGCTAAATTTGCTGTAGGCTCTGGGGAAATTAAAGGAACAAACTATAAAGGAAAACTTCAGGCGCGCATTGGATCTGGTGATCTTTATATGGATTTTAAAAAGCTAGAAGAGGCCGTTTCTGTAGATGTAGGATCTGGAGATGCCGTGCTGGTTCTTCCGAAAAGCGCTGGTTTTAAAGTGAATGGAAAAGTAAGCAGCGGTGATATAAACAATGACTTTAAGTTAAGCAATGCAACCGTAACAGAAGATGTATTAAAAGGAAAGCATGGAAATGGAAAATATCCTATTGATGTAGCTGTTTCAAGCGGAGAATTAACGTTAAAATCAAAATAAAACGAACACGGAAGTGTTCGTTTTATTTATGGTCTCACTGCAATATACCACGCTACTCCTACGATTGATCCTATGAATACGACTCCGTAAATAATAGATAAATTCACTATACTTTTCTTTTTAGATTTTCCGTAATCTTCATCTACTTTCTTTGCAGCACTGATCGTACCTGCAAGGGCAGCAACGCCGATAATAATGACAAGAAGCAATGCTAATTTCATTCATTCTCTCCTCCATATTTCGGTGATTGAATAAGACTGAATACCATGATGTTATTTATTTCATTTTAAGCAGCACGATTTAATCAGAATATGAAAGCGTTATATCTTCTCTTTCTATCATAAAGCTAAATTATGTAAAATCAACCATCCAATCGTGCATTATTTTCCTCCACCACTTTACATACATAAAAAATTCCCGAGCTTCACTGCTCAGGAATCTTCACCTAATAGAAATGGCATTTTAAGGTTTTAAAATGACTTTAATGCAGTTATCTTGATGATCATTAAAGATTTTGTAGGCATCAGCTGCGTCTTCTAAAGCGACTTTATGAGTAATAATTTCTTTTGGATCGAATTCTCCTTTTACAATTTGATCATACAATTTCGGCATAACCGGAATGACAAATGGTGTAAAATTTCCAAATGGCACTTTTAAATATTTGGCTTGACCTCCTGGATGATTTCCAAACTTTTCAGTATAACCAAAATAGCCGCCAGAATCGTAATATGGATTAGAATTATCACATTGGCTCGTTAAATCATCCTTACAGTACGCACACTGTCCGCATGCTACGTAAAACGGAATAATAACGCGATCTCTTTTTTTACTTTTGTAACATCCGGTCCTACTTCTTCCACAATCCCCATTGGTTCATGACCAATAATATAACCGTGAGGCAATGGCATGCTTCCTTGATATAAATGCAGATCAGAACCACAAATAGCCGTTGACGTTATTTTAATGACAATGTCATCTTTCTTCTCTAACTTCGCATCTTCTACTTCTGCTGCTTTTACCTGATTAGGCCCTTAATACGTTACCGCTCTCATTTTCACCCTCCATTTTTACAAACTTCATATTACTTAAATTTATCTAAAGGCATGTATTCAATCTGGAGAAATCAAGGAAAATAAAAAAGCAGCGCTTACGCGTCTGCTTAAATGATTATTAAAACTTAAATAAATGTTTTCCTACCAGTACATCTGCCATCTTTACAAAGCGCTTGATTTCTAATACGTCATGAACTCGAACCATTTGAACGCCTTGTGCAATCCCTGCATATACAGTAGCTGCAGTTCCTTCCATTCTTTCCGTAGGAGGAGCATCGACTATTTGCCCAATAAATCCTTTACGAGAAGTAGCAAGCAGGACAGGATAGCCCATCTTTGTCAGCTGATCTAGATGCTGAATCGCTTCTACATTATGCGCAGCCGTTTTTCCAAAGCCAATGCCTGGATCTAAAATAATTTGATCATCTCGAACTCCTGCAGCTTTTGCAATTGATATGCTTTCTTCCAAATCACTTATCATATCTGTAATCAGATTTGTATAATTGGGCTCATGACGGTTATGCATTAAAATAATAGGAACATTATAGTCAGCTGCAACTTGAGCCATTTTGGGATCAGCCTTTGCGCCCCATATATCGTTAATAATATGTGCTCCTGCTTTTAGCGCATGCTTGGCCACTTCCGACTTGTATGTATCTACAGAAATCGGCACCTCTACGCGCTTAGCCACTTCAGAAATAACAGGCACAATCCGTTTAATCTCTTCTTCATCGCTAATTCTTGTATAACCAGGACGAGTTGATTCTCCCCCGATATCAATGATGTCTGCTCCTTGCTTCACCATTTCCTCAGCATGAGCAACCGCTTTATCTACATCGTAGTATTTTCCGCCATCTGAAAATGAATCCGGGTTTACGTTTAAAATCCCCATAATAAGCGTACGGTCTGCATAATTAAGTTCATACTTTCCGCATTTAATGACGGATTGAGACGTTAAAGTTGACACTATCCTCAGCCCCTTCGTAATTTGCAAATTGATGTATATTTATAAATATCATGTATTTTGAGAATGTCATACCGTTCGTAATTATATCAAAAGTCACCAGTCCTATGTGATTTTTCTTGGAGTTTCTTTCTTCTATAGTGTGAGATAAACATTAAAAGTGAATACACAGATAACATTAAAAATCTCTATCGGGCTTGTCTTTAGGGTCTTTTTTCCTCTTCTCACATCTTTTGTGAGTCTTTTTATTCAAAAAGAAAGGATTCGCATGAAAAGCGTTTAATTTATAGCAATAGTTGGGAATTTATAATTAAGTAACTTCCATTTTTATGGAATTCATTTTAAGGAGGATGACTATGACTCAACAACCGTTACAAGTCAAATTAATTCCTTATACAATTGAGTCGATTATCGACTCAACAAACGAAACGCCTAAAGGAGTAAGCTTAATTCAAGCACCTGCTATTTGGGAACAAAGCAATCAAGGAGAAGGCATTGTAATTGCAGTTATCGACACTGGTGTTGACACAAATCATCCTGACTTAAAAGATTGTATTATCGGAGGAAGAAACTTCACTTCGGATCATAACGGAGATTCTTCTGTATTTGAAGATAATAATGGGCACGGTACTCACGTGTCTGGTACCATTGCTGCTGCGCTCAACAATGAAGGGGTAGTAGGAGTGGCACCCAAAGCAAAAATTCTCAGCTTAAAAGTACTTACCAGTGAAGGATCCGGAAATTACGAATGGATTATTGACGCTATTAACTACGCCGTCGAATGGCGGGGCCCTAACAATGAACAAGCACGAGTTATTTCCATGTCACTCGGCGGACCACAGGACGTTCCAGAACTTCATGAAGCTGTTCAAAACGCTGTGAATAAAGACGTTTCTGTTGTTGTTGCAGCTGGAAATGAAGGTGATGACCGTGAAGAAACCTTTGAATATTCATATCCGGGAAGTTATAACGAAGTCATTCAAGTAGGAGCTGTAGACAGCAGCTTAAGTTTAGCTCCTTTTACCAATGTCAATGAAGAAGTAGACTTAGTCGCACCCGGAGTTAACATCATCTCTACTTTTTTAGAAGGTAAATATGCTACTCTTTCAGGAACTTCAATGGCAACTCCCCACGTGGCTGGAGCTTTAGCTCTATTGATTAACTTATGTGAGAAGGAATTTGGCCGGTCTTTAATTGAAGCTGAAATCTATGCTCAACTTGTAAAAAGGACGCTTCCTCTAGGATATCGAAAAAGCTCTGAAGGAAACGGATTTCTCATGCTCGATTTGGTAGAAAAAATACATGATATTATTAACGTAGCCCGCATCAGTCCTAGTAAGTAATAAATAAGAAAAACGAGAAATCTTCTTGGTTCTCGTTAAATTGAAATAAAGACATGCGAACGCATGTCTTTATTCATATCTTAATGCTTCGATTGGATCTAGCTTTGCCGCTTTGTTTGCAGGAAGCATGCCGAATACAATGCCAATCGTCATGGAAAACAACACTCCTCCAAGTACTACTTGCCACGAAATTAATGACGGCCAGCCAGCAAATAACGAAACAAGAGCTGCACCGCCCGCGCCGAGGCCAATTCCAAGCAAACCACCAATTAACGTGAGGGTAATGGATTCAATCAAAAACTGAGTTAGAATTTGTCTTTTAGATGCTCCCAACGCTTTACGAATACCAATTTCTCTTGTACGTTCCGTTACAGAAACCAGCATAATGTTCATAACGCCAATCCCGCCAACAAGCAGGGAAATGCCTGCAATCGATCCAATAATCGTTGTCATAATTCGCGTTACATTTCCAATGCTATCTGCTATTTCTTCTAAGTTCTGCACTTGGTAAGCATCTTCCGCATCATGCAAATTATTTAACAAATCCGTTGCGTCATTGCCTACTTTTTTTAGTTGATCAGAGCTTTTTGCTTGAACACTAAGGTTGGTGTAATCGAGCTTACCGAAGCTTGATTTATACGTATTATTCGGAATATAAATGGTCGGTATTTCAAATGCTAAAAAGCCCGTTGCCTTTTTTGTGACACCAATAATTTTGATAGGCTGTCCTTGAACCCATACTACTTGCCCAAGAGCTTCTTTCTTATCAAATAGCTCTTTTTTCATATCGCTTGTGATAACACCTACTCGATTACCTGATAAAAAGTCAGAGCTGTCTAACATTCTTCCTTTTGAAACTTCCAGCTGATTAACTTCAATATATCCTTCGTTAATAGCATTAACAGTCGTATCAGATTCCTTGTCTCTATATCTTATCCCCATTCCCATTGAGCTAGAAGCCACCACATTCTTCACTCCGGGAATAGTCGAAAGAGCTTTAATATCATCCTCTGTAAAGATGGGCTCACCCGTCATTGAAAGGTCATCAGCTTGCATCTCGTCTTCAGGAGGCTGATAGTATACATCAACTGTATTGCTTGCTCCTGTTATTTCCGACTTAATCATTTGTTCTCCGCCTTGACCAATGGCTACAACGATAATAACAGCCGCTACGCCAATGATAATACCAAGCATCGTCAAAATAGAGCGCATTTTATGAGCAAGAACCGAAGAGAGAGCCATACGAATATTTTCTATCAAACTCATAAGCTATCTTTCTCCTTATCGCTATGACTTAGCACTTTACCGTCACGAACGATAACTGTACGCGATGTGTATTCTGCCACTTCAGGTTCATGGGTAATGACTACCACTGTTGTGCCATCTGCATTAAGTTTAGAAAATTGTTCCATAATATCAGCACTTGTTTTTGTATCTAGAGCTCCTGTCGGTTCATCCGCTAAAATAAGCGTCGGATTATTAACAATAGAACGAGCAATAGCAACACGCTGCTTTTGCCCTCCTGATAACTCGCTCGGTAAATGTTTCATCCGCTCACTCAGCCCTACTTTTTCAAGCGCAGCTTCTGCTCTGGCTCGTCTTTCCTTACGCGTTACACCGGCGTATACCATTGGAAGCTCTACGTTTTCTACCGCTGTTAAACGCGGCAACAGCTGAAATTGCTGAAAAACAAAACCGATATGAATATTCCTTACTTTTGCAAGCTGCTCATCACTATAAGTAGAGATTTCTTGTTCATTTAATAAATAGGACCCTGAAGACGCACGGTCTAAACATCCGATAATGTTCATTAGCGTTGATTTACCTGAGCCAGAAGGTCCCATAATCGCAACAAATTCACCGTCATAAATCTTCAAATTAATATCTTTTAAAATTGGCACTTCCTCTTTGCCAAGATGATAACTTTTATGAATATTCACAAGCTCAATCATTGAACAGTCACTTCCGCACCGTCAGTTAAGTTCTTTGTAGGATTTGTAATGACTTTGTCTTTAGAAGATACGCCGCTTTTGATTTCAATAAATTTATTTGTTGTTTCTCCAATCTTTACTTCCTTACGAACCGCCTTTTTATCTTTCACTACATATACATATTTTTCTCCGTCTTCATTTACAACTGCTTTTATCGGCAAAGATGAAGCTTTTTTACTGCTTGTTTCAATTTCAAGCAGCAGCTTAAATCCCGGCTTAATCATCGTGATATCCTGGTCATCTACTTTTACTTCAATTGGATATTGATTAGCCGCATCATTGCCCGCTTCTGCTGATGCCTGCTGCTGAGGTAGATAGTCAATTTGTTTGACGCTCCCTGCCCATTCTTTATCAGGCAGCACATCTGATGTAATTTTAACAGCTTGACCGGTTTTAATTTTTAATGCATCATACTCAGACAGCACGCCAGTAGCTAAGTATTCATCGGTATTACCAATATGTATAAGCGGTTTTTGAACGTCACTTGTGTTATTAACCGCTTCTTTATCTACTTCTAGCACCGTCCCATTAATATCACTCGCTACGTCTAAATTACGTTCTTTTTTAGCAATTGATTTGGCTTCTAGTTTGTTTCGTTCTAAATCAATTTTAGCCGTTTCTAAATCGAGATTGAGCTGCGTACGCTCTGTATCGATTTGATCTCTCGCTTCTTGCTTACTCATTTCTTTTTCCAATTCTTTTTGTTTTTTATTTAAATTAGAAAGCTGTTTACTTACTGAGTCAATTTGCAGCTGACTGGATTTTTTTTCTAGATTGTTTTGTTCTTGCTCTAAATCAAGCGCATCGCTCTCGTATGTTACAAGAGAGGTGCCCTGCTGTACACGAGAGCCTTCTGTTACGTGAAATCGTTCAACCTCGCCTTTTTCAGCATCAAAATAGACATATTGTTCATCAGCAAGCTTTAACGTACCCGGAACCATAACTGTATTTCTTAACTTTTTTTCCTTTATATTTGCTACGTGAACATTGACTGCTTTCCCACTTACACTTTGTGCACGATATACGTTAATCCCAATAACCGCAACAATAACAACTGCTACAGCTGTAATAATTATTCCTTTTTTCATTTACAACCCTGCTCCTTTAAGCGCTTCTGAAGCAGCTCCTCCAACTCCTGAAATAGCGGCTCCTAAGATGAATAAAATAATCACTGTAATAATAGAAGCAGCTTTTGATACATTTGCCACTTTTTGTAGTCCTACTGCTGTCAGAATAAGTCCCCAGATAGAAAAGATTTCAATGGAAGTAAATACTCCTCCCATAGCACCTTTAGCACCAGCCATTCCATTTAACGAAGTCACATTAGCTGAAGTATGGGCTAGTGCAGCTACTCCCGTATTAATTAGCTGACCGATTGCTGTGATGAACGTAACAAACAAATTCAAACTAAACATTTGGCGGTAAGTTGTTTTTCCAGTCCCTAACTTTGCAATTAAAAACAGAATCAAACTTGTGAATGCCAGTGTAGCAACTACTGCAATAACTCCTCCAATCGCTCCGCCAATCATACTAAATGTTGAATTCACTTCAATGCCAGCTTCTTTTTGCTGTTGCAGCGCTTCTTGTCCCTGAGGGGTATAGACGGCTAGAATCGTTGTTGCAGCTGTTAAGATGAGGATAAGAAAAAGAGGTCCCCAGATGACCGGGCTGCTTTTCATTTTCTTAAACTGTACAACCGGACTCGTAATAAAACCCTCAAACACCTAATATTCTAACATAATTATACAAATAAATTTACATTTTTATTACATTTTATATTTTTTATGGTATTTTTAGAAATTAAAGAGATGTCTTAATGCTGAATTACAGTATTAATTTTATTTATATTTTCTAAATATTCTAATTATAATTTGACATCGTTCAATATAATTCGTATATTATGATTAAAGTTTATTATTCCTATGTTTTTTGTAAGTTTTATATTTAAGGAGGAGTTTCAATGTCTGCTAAGAAACCATTTCGTCCTGAAACACAAGCCATCCATTCTGGCCAACAGCTTGACCCGGCTACTTTTTCGCGTGCGGTACCTATTTATCAAACAAGCTCATTTGGTTTTAAAGATACGGAGCACGCTGCATCTTTATTTAATTTAAGTGAACAAGGCTACATCTACACTCGAATTGTAAACCCTACTACGGACGTTTTTGAACAGCGAATTGCTGAGTTAGAAGGCGGGGTAGGTGCTCTAGGAGTAGCTTCGGGTCAGTCAGCTACTACCTTTTCCATTTTGAATATCGCTTCCGCAGGAGATGAAATTGTATCAGCAAGCAGTTTATATGGGGGAACATACAACCTCTTTTCGTCTACGCTTCCTAAACTGGGCATTACCGTCAAATTTGTAAACGCCGATAATCCAGAAAATTTTAGAAGTGCAATCACTTCCAAAACAAAGGCAATTTATGCTGAATCCGTTGGAAACCCGCAGGGAAATGTGCTAGACATCGAAGCAGTTGCAGACATTGCCCATGAACATGGAATTCCTCTTATTATTGATAATACGGTTCCAAGCCCTTACCTTCTTCGTCCCATCGATTTCGGAGCAGATATTGTCGTTCATTCTGCTACTAAGTTTCTTGGAGGGCATGGAACAGCAATTGGGGGTGTTATCGTAGACAGTGGAAAATTTGATTGGGAAGCGAGCGGGAAATTTCCAGACTTAACAACTCCAGATCCAAGTTACCATGGCCTTGTATACACAGAAGCTGCCGGTGAAGCTGCTTATATTACAAAAGCGCGCGTTCAGCTTTTACGAGATATTGGAGCTGCTTTATCACCTTTTAATTCCTTTTTACTCCTTCAAGGGGTAGAAACACTCCATCTGCGATTAGAGCGTCACAGCGAAAACGCATTAAAGGTAGCGAAATTTTTAGAGCAGCATGAATTAGTAGAATGGGTAAATTATGCGGGGCTTCCTTCCCACCCTTCCTATTCTTTGGCACAAAAATACTTGCCTAAAGGGCAAGGAGCAATTTTAACCTTTGGTGTAAGGGGAGGAAAAAACGCTGCGGCTAAGTTAATTAATTCGGTTCAGTTATTTTCTCATTTAGCCAATATCGGCGACTCTAAATCACTCATTATTCACCCGGCAAGCACCACTCATCAACAGCTATCTAAAGACGAACAAAAAGCTTCGGGTGTGACGCCAGAACTCATTCGTTTATCGGTTGGAACAGAAGCAATCGACGACCTTCTTGAAGATTTAGATTATGCCTTAAAAGCCAGCCAAAAAGTGAATACAACTGTTTAAAAGCTGTGATTTTTCACAGCTTTTTTTATATCATCCAATAACTTTTTATACTTTCGCTTATGCTACAATAAACAAAACGAATGAAAAAGGAGTTACTATGAACACGTTCAATTCAATACCTGCTATCACATTTACAGACGTTCATAAAACATTTAAGGATAAAGAACATAGTGTTTTAAAAGGCATATCGGGTACAGTGATGCAAGGCTCGCTCGTCATGATGGTAGGACCATCAGGATCCGGAAAAAGCACCCTTCTTTCCATGTGCAATTTACTTTCCGCACCTGATGAAGGAAGCATTGAAGTATATGGAAAAGACATTAGCAAATGGAATATTTCTGATTTACGAAAAAAAGTGGGCATTGCTTTTCAATCAGCTCCTGTTATTGATGGAACAGTGCGTGATAATATGATGCTTGTTCAAAAACTGCATGGCAAGCAGGATATTATGCCTGAAGAACTCTGTGCCTTAACCGGTCTTTCCCCTGACTTGTTAGAGCAGGATGCAAGAGATTTATCCGGTGGTCAAAGACAAAGGTTATCATTAGCCCGCACGCTGTCGAACGGATCTGACCTTTTACTTTTAGACGAAATCACTTCCGCTTTGGATGCCACTTCTGCTCATGAAATTGAGCAGCTTATTTCTCATTTACATAAAGAGCAGAATAAAACGATTATTTGGGTTACCCATAATTTAGATCAAGCGAAACGTTTAGGAGAGGAAGTCTGGCTTTTAATGAACGGAGTGATTGTAGAAAAAGCGAAGACGGAGACCTTTTTTCATGCTCCTGTAAAAGCTGAAACAAAACAATTTATTGAAGGAGCCTTTCTATGAGTTCACTTTCACTGATTTTTACAATCATTTTTGTTTTTATTGCTCTTTTTTTATCAAAATCTTTTCGGATAGGACTCGAAAAAGATATTATCATTGCCAGTATTCGAGCAGCCGTTCAGCTGTTAGTGATAGGATATGTTTTATCTTTTATTCTTGACGCGAATCACCCTGCTTTTATGATTCTCATTTTATTCGTTATGCTGACGGTCGCTTCCCAAAATGTTGTAAAGAAAAAAAAGCAGGGATTTAAAGCTTTCTTTCGTGTATTTGTCACTCTTTTTATTGTAGAAATCCTGACCCAAAGCATTATGCTCGGACTACATATTATCCCTGCTACTCCGCGATATATCATTCCTGTCAGTGGTATGATTATTGGAAATTCGATGATTTTGGCCAATTTATTTTTAAATCGGTTAGATGCTGAAGTAAATAGAAGACGAGACGAAATTCAATTGATTCTGGCGCTTGGCGGCACTCCTCAACAAGCTATTCATAGTATTTTAAATGCCGCAATCAAAGCTAGCATGATTCCTACTGTAGAAAGTCAAAAAACAATTGGACTCGTTCAGCTTCCGGGTATGATGACAGGCCAGATTATTGGAGGGGCAGATCCGATACAAGCTGTCAAATTCCAGCTGCTTATCGTTTTTACTATTCTAGCGTCTGCTACGCTTTCCTGCGTCATCTTAAGCCGATTAACATACCCTACCCTTTTTAATAGCTATCAGCAGCTTATCCGTGAGCATACATAAAAAAAGAAAGGAGACTCCTTTCTTCTTTTTTTATTGAGCAGCTTTTTTTAATCCTGATCCTATGTCACTTCCAAAGGTTACTCCTAAATCGCCGAGCCATCTTCTATACGCAATACTCAGTCGGTCCGGATTCAAATGAAGCTCTGCTTGTAAGTCAAGCGGCAGCTCTTCTGGTTTTTGACTTTCCACAATACTGGTATCTTGTTCAATAATAAGCTGCTGAAAATCGCGGAAATATTGATCAGGTGCATCAAACGAATAGTTTCTAGAAACCAGCGCAAACACCGTGGACTTCCTTTCCTCTTCAGGTAAAACCGCAAACAGCATTGAAAAGATTTCACCCGTTTCGTAGTTCACTTTTTTCAACCTTGCAACGGTAGGACGAAGAATTTCAAAGGTATAATAAATAGTTGCAAAGTTACCCGTACCATCTGCATCTGCGTACACAGCGATTTCATCAGAAACGTATCGGTTATCTTTCCAATGCACCTTATAATCAGGAATTTCAGCGTAGTCAGAGTGTCCAAGGCTTCCTTCGTGAACAAAAGCCAAATGGCTTACATCTAGGAAGTTTTCTACGACACGAGGAGCTGCTGCCTGCAGAGTATGAGGGTTGGCGCAAACCGTTTTGAATCCGGAGTTAAGATGTTCATCATAAAAGGGAAGAGGAGTATCACCTGCCTCGCTGTTCATCTTCACCCATATAATCCCGTACTTTTCAACGCAGGCATATACCTGTGCTTTTGCTTTTGAAGGAATAGCTCTTCCCGGCGGCTGTTGAGGAATTTTCACACAAGCCCCGGCATCATCGTATTTCCATCCGTGATAAGGGCATACAATGCAATCATCTACCACTTTTCCAAGAGATAACGCTGCACCGCGGTGGATGCACAAATCTTTAAATGCTTTAATGGCATTAGTTGTGCGAAAAAGCACAACTCGCTCTTCTAAAATCGTTACTTGCAAGGGCTGATCTGTTAAATCATGTGAATAAGCTGCAGGCAGCCATTCCTTAGCCAATACTAAATCTTTAATCATCTGCATCGCCTCCGTACAATAAGTAAATTTATTTCTTGTTTATAAAAAAAACCGCAGAAATAGAAGGAGTGCTTCTAATTCCGCAGCTTTTTCGTTCCGTAAAACAGACTATAAGCGCGCGAAGATTCTACATGATTGCAGATAGAGCGACCTTAGCACTTCATCTACAATGACAATACGTATTCATCGCTATTTTTTTAATCTTAAAATCTAACCCTTATATATTGAATAAAGAGCGGCCAGCCGATAAAAGCTTTTCTGTCCACTGATTTCTCTTAGTTTTACTTTATCAATTTCCCACTGAAAAATCTCTTGCTTTGTAAGCATCTCTAACATAATTTTTTCGGTTAAACGAATAAAAGCTGCGGTTTTTAAAACCGCAGCTTGCTTTATTATGAGCTCATATAACTGGCTGTATATTTTTTCGTCTGCTTTTGTATTTCTTGATTTAAATGTTTGAAAAATGAGAGGGTTTCTTCATAATCCGTCGCTTTTTCATGAAACTTCAATGTAAGATTTTCTTCAAACAACGTTTCTCCCTGATGACCGACCGCTTTCAGCTGAACATCTGTAACAATACCTTGCGAAATCGAACATAATAAATAATTAAAGCAATGAACCGGAACGATATGCATCAGATGAAAATCGTCGATAGTTCTATCACTTTTTGTTTTCTTAAATTCCACAGTGAGTTCTTCTGGATGAATAAACACATTTATATGCTGTTTGGACAAACAAGTAGGATTCATTTTTTGTGTATACTCACAAAATTCCAGTCCAATAAATATAGAATTCTCGGAGTCAGCTTCAATGAAGATTTGCGAATTTTTTACCATTGTCCTCGTCCTCCATATTCAATCTAGTTATCCCGTCACCCGCACCCATTTGTAGAATATTTCCATTCCTTTTCTATTCTATCATTGATTTTTCTCAATGCCTATTTCGCAAGCGGAAGTTCTCTTTAAAAGAGAGGGAACTGACAGGCAGTTCTTTATGTGAGAAGAATAAACAAAAGACACCTCTTTTATTTTGTTGAGGTGTCTTTTAGTATCATCAGCCTGTGTTACGTAACCCTGCTGCAATGCCATTAATCGTTAATAACGCTTCTTTTAAAAGTTCTTCATTTAACGTTCCAGCCTCATCTTCACGCAGCTTGGAAATGACCTTAACTTGTAAGAACGTTAGAGGGTCCACATACGGATTTCGTAATTTAATAGATTCTTTAATCGTTGGAAGATGATCCATTAATTCTTTTTGACCTGTGATTTGAAGAATCATTTCTTTTGTGAGATTATACTCTTTTTTAATGGCGGTAAAAATCCGCTCTGAAATAACCGGATCTTGTACCATTTCCGTGTATTCTTTTGCTGCCATTAAATCTGCTTTTGTTAAGGCCATTTGCAGATTATCGACGGTCGAGCGGAAGAATGGCCATTCTTTATACATTTGCTGAAGAAGCTGTATATCTCCGGATTTCTCTACTAAATGCTGTAAGCCTGTACCTGCAGCGTACCAGGCTGGAAGCAGCTGTCTGCTTTGCGTCCATGCGAATACCCACGGAATTGCTCGCAAGTCTTCAAAGCGATCACTTCCTTTTCGACTCATTGGACGTGACCCAATATTTAAAGCCCCCAGCTCAGGAAGAGGTGTAGCTTGTTTAAAGTACGTTAAAAAGTCTGGATCTTTGAAAACAAGCTCTTGATACTTACGTAAAGAAGCAGTTGAAATCTCGTCCATTGTTTCTTCCCATTCATGTGTACGAATATCACATTGTTCAGCTTCTTGAGAAACATTTGCTGCCGCTGTAAGAAGAGCTGAAACCGCTTGTTCAAGGCTTCGGTAAGCAATGTCATATAAAGAGTATCTAGAAGAAAGAACTTCTCCTTGCTCTGTAATTTTGACGCCGTCTCCTAGCGTCTCAACAGGCTGAGATAAAATGCTTCGGTTTAACGGCCCACCTCCTCGGCCTAGTGAGCCGCCTCGGCCATGGAAAAACTTCAGACGAACTTGATACTTCCTCGCCATATCGTGAATTTCCTGCTGCGCTTTATAGAGCTTCCAATTAGCAGTAAGCGTTCCTCCGTCTTTACTTCCATCTGAGTAGCCAAGCATAATTTCCTGCAAATCCTGCTGTTTCCTTAAGTGCTCTCGATAAAAATCTAATTGAAATAGCTGTTCCATGATTTTAGGACCTGCTGTGAGATCATCAATCGTTTCAAGCAGCGGAGCTATATTTAACTTACTTTCAATGCGGCCATCTGCATGAAGGCGATAAATACCCGCTTCTTTGGCGAGTACCATGACTTCTAATAAATCACTTGCAGACTGCGTCATACTGATTAAGTAGACTTCAATAGATCTTTCTCCAAATTCTTTATGTGCTCGATGTATCATATTAAATACTTCAATTACTTGCTGCGTTTCTTTAGAGTAATTCTCTACAAATGATATCACAGGTCTTGGGTCTTGAAGAACTTTCCCTAGCAGCTCAACTTTTTTCTCTTCCGTTAACGCTGAATAATCTTCAGCTAAAGAAACAGCATGGAAAATTTCTTTGATTGCCGCTTCATGTTCCCCGCTGTGATTACGGATATCAAGCGTTGCTAAATGAAAACCAAACAGCTCAACTTGGCGAATTAATTTACATAAGCTTTTTAACTGATAATCCTGAGGCTGGTGCTTTTGCAAGCTATCTTTGATTAGAAATAAATCATGTAGAAGTTCTTCCGACCTTTGATAGCCTGCTTCCGATTCTCCAACTAAATTTAATTTATGAAGCATAATCGTAAGCTTGCAGCGATATACTTCGTGTTTGATTCTCCATCGCTTTTTCTCAGGCAGCAGCGATATTTCTTGATTAATAGAATCAAGAAGATTATCTGAAACTGCGACTCTTTTTGTAGACTGACTTAACCTTTGTCTCAATTGAGTAAGCGACTCTTTATATTTACGAATAGCTAACTTCCTTTGTTTGACAAGCGTTTGCCACGTTACTTTAGGAGTTACGTTTGGATTTCCATCTCGGTCTCCGCCAATCCATGAACCAAATCGAAGAATATTAGGCACCTTCCAATTTTCTTCAGGGTAATTCTCCTGCAATGAATTTTCTAACTCCTGATGAAGTTGAGGAAGCACTTCAAATAACGTTTCATCAAAATAATATAATCCATTGGATACTTCATCCATCACAGTCGGCTTGCGATCTCGCAGTTCATTTGTTTGCCATAAAATTAATACTTCGCTAAACAGTCTTTCTTCAATTTCCGTACGTTCACGTTTTGTTAACGTTGGATTATCCAAGTTTTTCAGAAGCTCAGCCATTCGTTTATGAATATCAAGGACACTTCGTCTAGTGGCTTCTGTTGGATGAGCAGTGATGATGAGCTCTAGAGATAGAGTTTGAAGCAAGTTAGCAATTACGTCTGGCGCCACGCCATTATTTTTAAGCGAAACAACGGCACTTTCCAATGAGCCCGGCTGCATAATAGAATCTTCTTGCTGCTGATATTCGCGTCTACGACGAATTCGATGATTTTGCTCTGCAATATTAACTAAATGAAAATAAACTGCAAACGCCCGAATAACCTGCTCGCGCATCGGCTGTTCAAGAGTAACGATTTCATTTTTTATTTCTTTATAGATAACTTCATCTTTGTTTTCTCTAAGTGATTTTGCTACTTCGCGTATTTTTTCTACTTTGCTGAGCAGTTCTTCTCCACCTTGGTGAACCAGAACTTTCCCTAACAATTGACCGAGAAACTTTACATCACGGCGCAGGGCAGTGCTGCTGTTTTGTCTTTCTGCTGCTTCTACTGTTACCATTAGACACGACACCTTTCTTCATAAATATTGTACTTTTTAAACTTTTTAGAAAATTATATTAAATTCATATTACCATGAACGAAAATAAATTTCATATAATTTTATTTCCTCCTCTCGTTCAGGAGAGGAGATTCATCAAATATAAAAGAGAGGTTAAGACATAACTAAATGAATCCAATCTAAAGACGAACAAATGGGATACATAAGCCGAACCACTTGTGACGCCGCAGTTGATTTCTGTGCAAGACTTTGCTTTCCGCAGGTGGTCGCTGAGCCTCCTCGTCGCTTCCGCTTTTCCCCCCGGGAGTCTTCGTCTTGCCCTCCAATCAACTGCTAGAAGAAACGAAACAGATGAAACCTACGTTCACCATAACAAAAAAAAACGAACCGCTAATCAAACATTTTGATTAATAGTTCGTTTTTCATTTGAGCTAAAATACTTTTGTCTCGGCCTCTCTTTTATGCTACCAAGGTTGTCCTAAATCCAATACCGAGGCTAGTTCATTGCTTTTTTTACGCACTTGTTTACGCGTGGCAGCGCGATCTGCCCCCGTTTGAAATAGGTATTTTTCTTCTTCTGTTTCTGGAATAAGCTCCGGTACTGCGCGGGGCTTTCCATCATCATCCATTGCCACAAAAGTTAAAAATGATGTAGCTGCAATTTGACGCTCCCCGGTTTTTAAATTTTCTTTAATCACTTTCACAAACACTTCCATGGATGAACGACCTGTCCATGATACGTATGACTCCAAACATACAGAATCCTGAGGCGTAATAGGGTGCAGAAAATGAATAGAGTCTGCTGAAGCTGTCACACACTCTGTACGACTGTGACGATAAGCTGAAATGGACGCAATCATATCAATATCACTCATTAACTTTCCGCCAAATAACGTATTGTGATTATTAATATCATTAGGAAAAATGCGGCTCGTTCGAACGGCCTTTGTATCTTTACAATAATTTGCTTTCATTAGTAAGAACCTCCATTGATGCCTATCATAATAAGAATAAAAGAATGAATGAACCTATACTAGCATATTTTGATAAATTTAGCTTTACAAAAAACTCGTTGATTTATTTACAGAAAACAAAAAAGAGAAGAAAAATTCTTCTCTTTTTTGTCTATCGAATATAGCTTGATCCAAACGTTTTACCTAAAGAATCACTGTATAGGTCACTTGACTTTACAGTCCATTTCCCATCTTCTTTCACCATAAAAATTCGTAGGGGACGACTTCCTTCTTTCGTTTCTAATTCATTTACAATATCTTTGAATTTAGAAGCCGCAAACTCTTCAGAGTGTTGTGTATCGTAATCTTTCGTTTCATCTGTGTATGCTCGCTTAAGCTGCGATACGTATGAATATAAGTCTGATAAATCAAGAGTAGTGTACTCCACTTCTACTACGGCTTTATTATTTGCATTCGCAATCACATTTGTTTTCACACTTGCTTTTTCTTTTAAAACATCTTTATACATGTTAAAAAAATCTTTTTTTGCTTTGTCGGTTAAACTGTTAGAAAACGCACCTTTTAATTCCTCATTAAACGCTTTTTTCTGTTCTTCTATGACAGCTGTTTTATCTGCTGTTACATAATTATCATAGTCTACGTTTTCTTTGTTTAAGTAAAGGACTTCTGTGTAAGCTTGCAGAGCTTTTTCTGGCTCTTGCAGCTTATTATAGCTTTTCGCGTACTTTTTCGTATCCAGTGTTAATGTCACTTCGTCAATTTCTTCATCATAATCAGATGATTTTGGCTGAAGCCCAATTTTGTACTTTTTATCTTTTTTGACTTCAAAGACAAACGTTAAATTTTTTTGCTTTCCAGCGCCAATCTTGTCAGATGCACTGCTTTCTAGTCCAAGCTCACGACTGTTCACTCCCGTTTTTGGAGACAGCTGTTCATCTCCTTCGTATAAATACACACCGTCATAATCCGATAAAGATATACTGTTTTTGGATACATTTTTCACTTTTAAATCAACTTTCAACAGCCCTTTTTCTTCACTTGTAGCTCCTTCATCACTATCTACTAAAATATAAGATGCGCTGTCAATGGATGCTTCAATCGCCTTATTTTTAGCCGAAGTGGATCCTCCCGTTTCCTTAGAACTGTTGCAAGCCGCTAATACTAGCATAAGTACAAAAGCCAAAGCCAAAACATTCATTTTTTTCACAGCTGCCTAATCCCCTTTATTTTGTTTTTTTAGAACTTTATCCCAAATAAAGGTTCCCTCTGTATAAATACTTAAACCTTAAAATCTATATTTTTTACAATATTTTGATAAAAAATAAGTCTAAATTCTCTACTCACCTAAATAAAAAAACACGAGCACGGGCTCGTGTTTTTTTATTTAGATTTAAAATTTTCTTGATTGATTTGTTCAGCTTCTTTCATATATCGGTTAGATTTGCCGCTTTTAATTCCCCAGTAATAAAAAGCTAATGATACGCAAGCAATCACTAGCATATCCCATCCGAAAGGCAAAATATTTTTTCCTCCGAATTTTTCGCTTCCTATGTAGGAAATAAAAATCATGCACGCTAAATAGATAAGCATCCAAGCCCCGGTTAAAAATTCTTTTTTAAAGCCCACCCATTTATTTTTCGCTTGGTAATAAAAATAAACAGGCAGGCCAATTGCCATAATAAAGATCACTTCACCTGTAAGTGGCCACCTTGCCCAGTAAAGCGTCAAGGAAGCAAAAACGAAGCCGCATGGCGCAATAACTGATGCCCCTTTTAAATAAAATGGACGGTAAAAGTGTGAAGCCGTTTTTCTTAATGTTATAAGCGCTACAGGACCCATAATATAAGAGATAAGCGTCGCTACTGAGATCACTTCTGCTAAGACACCCCATCCTCTAAATAAAAAGAGAAACAAGAAGCACGCTGCTAAATTTAGCCACATAGCTGGGCGCGGGACATTGTAAAGTGGATGAAGAGTACCAAATATCTTTGGCAAGTATCCATTTTGCTGCATCCCGTATAACATTCTAGAAGTAGTTGCCGTATATGTAGCACCTGTGCCGGAAGGAGAAACAAATGCGTCTGCGTATAACACAATTGTTAGCCAGTTAATTCCAAGCGCAATCGCTAAATCAGCAAAAGGAGAGTTAAAATTCAAATGATTCCATCCATCAGCAATTGATGACGGACTTACTGCTCCGATAAAGACAATTTGCAATATAATGTATACAATTCCTGCAATAAAGATTGAACCAATTACAGCTATCGGAATCGATTTATTAGGTGATTTCGCTTCTCCTGCCATATTTACAGGACTTTGAAACCCATTAAATGCAAACACAATACCTGATGTTGCCACTGCCGTTAAAACACTGGCCCATCCGTAAGGTGCTACCCCATGCTCACTTGAAAAGTTTCCACTATGAAAACCAGCAAAAAATAAAGCCCCTGCCGTTAAACCAGGAATAATTAATTTAACAATCGTAATAAATGAGTTTGCTTTAGCAAAGAGATTTACCGTCCAATAGTTCACAAAAAAGTAAACGAATAATAACAAAGACGCAACTGCCAAGCCCTTGGACGTTAAAATGCCATTGTCTACTAATTCATGAGTCCAGCGAGCCCATTTCCACGGCCAAGTACTCATATATTGCACAGATGCAATAGCCTCCACTGTTATCGTTGAAGCGATTGAAATCCAGTTAGCCCAAGCAGCCAAAAAACCAATAAATGATCCGTGTGAATACTGAGGATATTTGACCATCCCCCCTGCTTGTGGAAACATCGCGCCCAGTTCAGCATATGATAGAGCAATGGTCAAAATAACCACCATTCCAATAACCCATGAAAAAATAGCCGCGGGTCCCGCAATTTGAGCTGCTTTCCATGCTCCAAACAGCCATCCTGAACCGATAATCGAACCTATGCCTGTCATGGTTAAAGCAAATGTTCCCATCTTCCTTTGCATATTGCTCATCCAAATCTACTCCTCTTCCCTAGGAAAATAAAAAAAACACTTGCGAAATTTTCTCAAGTGTTTGCCCAGGCGCGCGGCTTATACGCTATATGCTCCCCCATGGTCATCCATGTTGCGCCAGTCACATATAGGAATATATTTTTTATCAGTATATAACATTCATTACTATTACTCAATACACAAAAATGTTTACATTACTTTTCTAAAAATAATAAATTATTCGTAAAATTCCGAATTAATCTTCTGAAAATCTCTTTTTAATTATAAAAAGAACTAAAATCCTAACTTTTTCTATTATTTGATTCTTTTACTCCACGAACAGATCACCTTCTAAAAATTATATTAATATACATTATTCATTTACAAAATAAGAATTAACAGCTATATATCCATAGAATTCTTGCACTAGACCCTTTACTTATATACAATATGAAGAAAAGATACTAAAGGGAACTGCCCACCACATAGCTACGCTTGAAGTGGGAGACTTCTTTTAGGAAAACGTTAAAACCTACATATCATGCACTTCGCAACAAATGAAGTACTTCGAGCAAACTTCTCTGTTTACGCCAGCAAAAAACAGGGAAAATTACGAAAAAAAGATTGTTAGAGGGATGCTTATGAATTATGCAAATGTAAAAGTTCTTTATTTTGATGACGACGGAACCATTCCAAATCACCCTCGTCTTCCAGTTTTGTTGTATGAACACGTATTTATTAGTAAGAAAGAGAAAGTGGAGAGCATTTTTAATTCTCACGACTGGAAAAATAGCTGGGTAGGCGGCATATATGATTTTCACCATTACCACAGCAATTCTCATGAAGCACTAGGTGTAATTAGGGGATCTGCACGTTTAAAACTAGGTGGACATATGGGGGAAAATATCGTGGTGCATGCTGGTGATGTGCTCGTACTTCCTGCAGGTACAGGGCATATGCGTCTGCAGTCAACTGCTGATTTTAAAGTGGTTGGAGCTTATCCAGAGGGCATGGAGTACAATTTACGAACAGGAAAACAAACTGATCGCCCTCACGTATTTGATGAAATTGCACAAGTACCTATTCCTACAACAGATCCTGTTTATGGCGACAAAGGACCATTGACAGAGTGGTGGAACTAGACAAGCACTTATTGTCTAGTTTTTTTATTTGCTTTGTTTTATTCTTTCCATGAATCTCTATTTGAACATACAAATTCTTTTCTTATGATGCAATAGCAATATACTTTATCTCAGCGAAATAACAAAAACTTCCCGGTCAAAACTAAATTTCTTCTTTTCCGTTCTCTTTTTTGCTTCAAGAGCAACTTCGCTTAGATTATCCCCCTTTTTTTCTTGCATAATCATTTCAAATATACTCCCACCATAAGCTCTTTTTTGTTTTTCTGAAAAAATTTCCATAGATTATAACTAAATTTTCAAAAAACTTATTGCTTTACCATGTCAGACTTGCTATCATAGTGAACATTGTTAGATAAATTTTTAGTAGGAGGAGTAAAATTGAACAGAAAATTCATAATTTTTATTTTATTCATCATTCCATTTATTGCTCAATTCGCTTTTTTACCTTTTGTAAATAACATTCATCCAATTATTTTTGGATTACCTCTTTTGCATTTATGGTTATTTTTATGGGTCTTCTTAACGCCTGTGTGTACATTTATTATTTATCGTTTACAAAAATCTTGGGGGGACATTGAATAATGCAAGGAAATTTAACCGCACTTTTAATCACATCAGCAATTGTTCTTGTCGTTATCGCAATTGGCTTTATAGCGGGACGTGACAAATCATCTAGAAGCTCAGTTGAAGAGTGGGCTGTAGGTGGAAGACGTTTTGGAAGCCTGCTCGTCTGGCTTTTAGTAGGAGCAGATTTATATACTGCTTATACATTCCTAGGTCTTACGAGTACAGCTTATCAGGGAGGAAGCATCGCATTTTTTGCCATTCCTTACTCTGTTTTAGCCTTTTTAATTTCATACTTTTTTCTTCCAAAGCTTTGGACTGTTGCTAAAAAGCACAAACTTACTACGCTTGCTGATTATGCCAGAGAACGTTTTAACAGTAAATTTCTCTCCTCTTTAATTGCCATAGTAGGTGTATTGATGCTCATTCCATATATTGATCTTCAGCTTAGCGGTATTCAAGATACTCTTCGCGTTGCAGGAACTGGCTACATTAACGTAAAAGCTGTCGTTATTCTTTCATTCTTTCTTGTGGCTCTTTATACCTTTTTCAGCGGAATTAAAGGTCCCACATATACGGCAATTATTAAAGATATTTTAGTATGGGCGATTATGTTATTTATGGTTGTTTCTCTGCCAATTATGCATTTTGGAAGCTGGGGCAACATGATCGACAATGTTGCAAAGGATGCACCTCAGCTATTAACGATCCCAACACAAGGACCTAAAGGCATTCCATGGTTTATTACAGCATCACTCGTATCTGCTTTAGCTTTATTCATGTGGGCCCACGCTGCTACAGGTGTTTTCACTGCTAAAAGTGCAGATTCGCTTCGTAAAAATGCTATTTTCTTACCGCTTTACAATATCGTTTTAATTCTAGTCATCTTCTTAGGATTTATTGCTTATCAAGTATTACCTCAAGATACGACGGATCCTAGATTAGCATTATTAACCTTAATTCAATATTCATATGGCGGCATTGGCCAAGGGTTAGCTTATGCAACGATTGCTCTTGCTTCATTAATTCCATGCTCTATCATGGCTATCGGAGCGTCTAACTTATTTGCAAATAATATATTTAGAGATTTAATTAATCCAAATGTACAGGGTAAAACATTAACAATGGTTACTCGTTCTATGGTTTTCGTTGTTATTGGACTGGCACTTTTATTTGGTTTATTATTCCCTCAAGCACTTGTTTCCCTACAGTTACTAGGGGTATCCGGTATGGTACAAATCTTCCCGGCTATCGTTATCAGCCTGTTTTGGAGAAATCAATCGAAAGAAAGTACGATTGCTGGATTAGTAGTAGGGCTGGTTGTAACGTTTACCGTTCATGCCACAGGAAATTCATTTGGTCTTTATGAAGGGTTTTGGGGATTGTTATCTAACTTACTCGTAGTTGTTATTTTAAATCCAATTTTTGCGGTAAAAACGAAAGCAGCAACTAACGGTGTGAAAGAAACATTATTTTCTAAAGACACTGTCCAATCTGAATTAAAGAAAAACGCATAAAAAAAGTTCAGCCAATTGGCTGAACTTTTTTTAGATAATATTCTCTTTTTCAGAAGAGGATGGAGTAGATTCTCTTTCCCAACATTCAATATTTTGATTGTTTTCTAGCGCATCTCTATAAAAGACTGGGTTTTTCCCTTCCTTTTTCTGCTGAGTATAGTCATGCAAGGCAGAAAATGCCACTTTCGATAATAGAAAAATAGCAATCAAGTTCACGACTACCATCATCCCCATAAATAAGTCTGCCAAATTCCATACAAGCTGAAGCTGAGCGACCGATCCAAAAATAACCATCGCTAAAACACCTACACGATAAGACCAAAGCCACACCTTATTTGAATTTAAAAATTCAATATTCGTTTCTCCATAATAATAATTCCCAATTAACGTACTAAAAGCAAATAGAAATACCATAATAGCTAAAAACCCTGATGCCCAAGAGCCGATATGGGTACTAAGAGAAGCCTGCGTTAATTCAATGCCGCTTAGTCCCTGCTTATAGGCGGGGGATAAGAGAACGATAAATGCTGTGCTTGTACAAATCACGAGTGTATCCGTCAAGACACCAAATGCTTGGATAAGACCTTGTTTAACTGGATGACTCGTCACTGCAGTTGCCGCGGCGTTGGGAGCACTTCCCATTCCTGCTTCATTGGAAAACAGTCCGCGCTTTACTCCGTTGATTAACGTTGCACCAATTGATCCCCCAAGCGCCTGTTCAAACCCAAATGCATTTTTCACAATTAGAGATAGAACCTCAGGCATTTGATCAATATTTTTAAAGATAATGAACAGAGCCATTCCAATGTATAAAACGGCTAATACGACCACGATGTATTCCGATATCTTGGCGATGCGTTTGATTCCGCCAAAAATAATTATCGCAAATATAACTGTCATAATAATCCCAATCAACAAGCGGCTCGTTCCAAAAGAGTTCTCAAATGCTAGCGTAATCGTATTAGACTGCACAGCGTTAAACACCAGGCCAAATGATAGTGTAATGAGTACAGCAAATAGCCCGCCCATCCACCTTTTATTTAACCCTTTTTCCATATAATAAGCGGGCCCTCCTCGAAACCCGTTTGATCCTTTTACTTTATAAATTTGAGCGAGTGTACTTTCTACAAAACTTGATACTGAACCGATAATGGCAATAATCCACATCCAAAATACAGCACCCGGGCCACCAAGTGCAATAGCAATCGCTATCCCTGTAATATTTCCCGTTCCTACTCGAGCTGCCATGCTTATGCAAAAAGCTTGAAACGGGGAGACTCCTCCACCTTTAGCCGCTCGTCCTTCTTTCAAAACAAGTACCATTTCTTTCAACATGCGAAACTGCAAAAAACGAGAGCGAATCGTAAAATAAATACCAATTGATACAAGTAAAATAATTAATAAATTCGACCAAAAAAAATCATTGATGACGCTAATCACACTTTCAACTGCTTGTTGCATGCCTATCACCTCATTAAAAAATTTGGTAGAACAAATGCAAAACATGAAAGTTTTTTCTCTTGGTGTTTATATTATTGAAGCGAATGAAGAGTACGTAAATAGACTAAAAAATACTCAAATCCCATTCTTTTGCGATTTTTTTTAGCAGCGTAACGCCTTTTACGCTATTCCCGTACTCATCAATAGCTGGACTGTATATTCCAATACCGCATCCGTCTGGAAATGGAGACTGCTTTTTCGTATTAGGCGGCACCAATGACATGATTCCTCCCGATACACCGCTTTTAGCTGGCATACCAACAAATGCCGCAAACTTTCCTGAAGCATTATACATACCGCATGTAAGCATGAGCGCTTTTGTTAATTTAGCTACTTCTTTTGGAATTACTTGTTTGTGAAACACTGGATGATATCCGTCTAATGACAGAATTAATCCAATCAGTGCAATATCTTCAGTCGTTACTTCAATTGAGCACTGCTTTAAGTAAACCTCTAGAACCTCTTCTACTTCTCCTTGTAAGTAGTTCGTTTCTTTTAAATAGTAGGCAAGCGCACGATTTCGATGAGACGTTTGCCATTCTGATTCAAAGACCGTTTCATTAATGAGTGGTGTTTTCCCAGTAAGCATTGTTATCACATCAAACAAATAGCTTAATTTTTCTTTTGCCGTCTCCCCAGATAAAAGAGATGAAACCGTTAAAGCACCGGCGTTAATCATAGGATTGAACGGCTTTCCTGGTTTATGCATTTCCAGTCTTATAATAGAATTAAATGCATCTCCAGTTGGCTCTACATCCACTCTCTCTAGCACATAAGGAATGCCGCAGCATAAGCAAGCTGCTATAAAGCTAATAACTTTAGAGATACTTTGAAGAGTAAATACCGATTCATAATCTCCAGACTGGATAACAGTACCGTCAGCACCAATCAAACAAATACCTAATTGAGACGAGTCCATATCTTTCAGAGCTGGAATGTAATCAGCCGTTTTTCCTTCTGAAGAAAATTCTTTTATTTGCTCTACCCACTCATGTAACTGCTCTTTTGCAGTGACCTGTAAGTAAGACATTTCCTGTTCAATTTCTCTTTTCATTAAAATCACCTCATCACTTAATTAACTTTTTATTTTAAAGCGCTTTCATAAAGCGAGATTTCATTTTCGTTTTTAATGTACAATGCAACCTACGAGAGCATACAAAAACCTACAAAACTTTTTGGAATTATATTTTTATCTTTGGCACTCTTCTCCATTGTGCTGGACGCTGTCACAATGTATACTAATTCACGAATCACTTCAGGAGGTGAAATTATCTGAATTTTAAATCTTTCATTCGAAAAGATCCGTACATTTTATTGCTCATGCTCATTACTGTCCCCCTGGCGGGAGAGTTAAAATTTTATCCGTTAAATGAAACATTTCGAATTACATTTGGAGCTCCTACATTTTTCTTTTTCCTGTTGCTTTTAAAACGGAAAACCGTTTTAGCCGGGGGCTTGTTAACCGCTTTAAGCGTCGTTCTCTTTCGCATCATGCTCGATTATATCATGCTCGATCATTTTCAATTTGCGGCTTCTGCACATACGCATTACCCTACGTTTTTCTTCTACTTTACGTATGCACTTTTATTTTTTGTTTTTAAGGTAAGCCGCATGAACTATAGTGCTATTGTAATTGGATTGATTGGACTCATCATTGAAATTGCTGCTGATATAGTGGAACTAACTGCGCAGTATATAGTTTTGCACACAACAATCCATGTCGATTCATTATCTGACATGGCGGTTATTGCTTTTGCTCACAGCTTCATTGTACTTAGCTTTTTTAATATGATGACGATTTATGAATCACAGTCACGAGAACGTCAAATTCGCAAACAAAATGAGCACATGCTAATGCTCATTACAAGCCTTTATGAAGAAACGGTTCATTTAAAAAAGACCCTTCATAATACAGAAGCGATTACAAAAGCTTCGTACGATTTATACCGCGTATTAAATCAGCAGGAAAAAGATCATTCTGTGCTAAACCAAACGCTCAGTAAAAAAGCGCTTCGGATTGCCGGAGATATTCACGAAGTAAAAAAAGATAACCAGCGTATTTTTGCGGGCTTATCTAAAACAATTTCAAATGAAAGTTTCCAAAATTATATGAAAGCAGAGGAATTAATCGAGCTGATCGTACGCATCAACAAAAAATATGCCGATTCTCTTCACAAACAAATTACCTTTTTTTCTTCTGTAAACGGGGAACATTTCAGCTACCACGTTTACACCATTTTATCGATAATTAATAACTTGGTAGCCAACGCAGTGGAAGCGATTAAAGATGAAGGAAGGATTGTTTTATCGGTACATAGACAAGCTGAACATGTAGAATTTCATGTACAAGACAACGGTCCTGGAGTACCTTTAAAGTACGAAAAAGCTATCTTTGAGCCTGGTTTCACCTCAAAGTACGATCAATTTGGAAACCCCTCTACTGGCATTGGTCTTTCTTATGTAAAAGATATTGTTCAAGAACTTGAAGGTACGATTAAAGCTACACAAGAAGACAGCGGAATGACGTTTATCATTCAAATCCCCCTTCGTAATCTAATTCAGAAAGGATGAGTTTATGCGATTTTGTATTACAGATGACGATTCAGCTATTCGTTCAACGCTCAGTCAGCTGATTGAAGATGAGGATTTAGGAGAAGTTGTAGAAGAAGTCGTCGACGGAAGCTTTTTAGATGCCTCTACGTTAAATTTAAAACAAATTGATATTTTATTTATCGATTTACTTATGCCAGGACGGGACGGAATCGAAACGATCCGTCATTTAAAAGATTCATTTAAAGGAAAAATGATTATGATTTCACAGGTAGAGTCCAAAGAATTGATAGGAGAGGCCTACTCATTAGGAATTGAATACTATATTACAAAACCAATTAACCGAATTGAAATTTTAACGGTTATTCGAAAAGTAATGGAACGAATCTCCCTTGAGAAATCAATCGATGATATTAAAACCTCCTTGAATAGTTTAGCGACAGCTCATCACCCCCTCCCTTCAAGTCAGCCGGTAACGAAACAAGCCCATCTATACGATGTAGGTAAATTCTTATTAGCCGAGTTAGGTATTGTAGGAGAAAATGGTGCAAAAGATTTACTGGATATTTTACAGTTTCTGTACACTTATGACCAAAGAGAAAGTGTGGAAAAACATTTCCCTTCTCTAAAAAATATTTTTGTGAATGTGGCTGAGAAAAAATTAGGAGCTCACGCGTCTTCCATTGAAATTAATCGCGAAACCAAAGCCTGTGAACAGCGAATAAGACGAGCAGTTACTCACTCACTAAATCACTTTGCTTCTATTGGATTAACAGACTTTTCAAATCCAAAATTTGAAAATTATGCTTCTAAGTTTTTTGACTTTACAGCTGTTCGTAAAAAAATGAAAGAATTACAGGGAGATTCTAAAATTTTGCCGATTCGCATTAACACCAAAAAATTTATTCAAATATTCTTTTTTGAAGCAAAGCGCTTGTTAAGCAAGGAAAAAAGCTGGTATTGACAGAAAAGACGGAAAAGGTGCAAATACCTCTTCCGTCTTTTATACTAATTGATTCAGTTTTACTAAGGAAGGTCCATATACAGTACGCAGAAGCAGCGTCTTTTCTCCCCTTGCATATTCCACCAGAGAAAATGCTCCTTTTTCTGTTTCTACCTGTACATCTACAGAAACTGGACACTCTTTTAACTGATTAACTATCAGTTGCGCTTGTTCCACCGACAAATAAGAAGAAAGGCTAATAAGTATATCCAAATCACTAGTTGTTGTAATAACTTCGGCACCACTTGCAAATTCGAATCCCACACTGCCGGTTGGTCCCCACGCAAAATCTTTTAAAATAATAGCGACTTCTTTTAAAGCACCTATGGCTGGCATGTTTCTAAAGTGCCCGTTTTGAAAAATAGAAACGAGATCTTCCGGCCTAATTCTTTGTTTAACGGCCTGCTCAGATACAAATGCTCCAAAACGCTGATTTCTTCTTTCTCCTCTTACTCCAACAGGTATCAGGCTATCTCGGTGAACAGCCCGCCTTACAACTACAAACGGAGCCTTCGCTAAAGAATGCTCCACCCACTCGGGGATAGGTGTATAACTGATAAGCTTTGCTTCCTCTTTTAACTGAAGCAAATCATGAGCTATATATTCCATTGTCTTTCCAACTCACCTCTTACTACTAAAGAAGCTTTACGCCCTTCCTTCCTTGCTTGCTCACTGTATAGCCGGCTGCTTAAATCGTACAAACCTTCACGGCGTACATTTTCTACCGCTCCAGTCAAAATATCTTGAATCGTTTGAACGTCGCGATCTGTGGGCTGCTCTGCTTGAATACCGCTAACCAGCTCATATAAAGCGCCAAGTGAGGCAAATGATTCAATATCATAAGCCATGGACGGGACTTTCTTTGAAGCTTCTTCAAGTTCTTTTATACTTCTTTTAGTAATGCGCGCTGCTGACTGTTTGGACATGGCGTGAACATTCACTCCTTCGTCTTTTAAAGCCACAATTCGATTTGATTGGTATCCATGAGCCAGAAATGCTCCTGAAATTGCTTTTCCGACAATTAACGTAATAATCGGATGACCTGCTAAGCGCGCTGCTGCATAAGCATCAGCCGCAGCACCGCAAGCATAGTGAATACCTAGAAGTTCTTCATGATAGCCATACGCTTGACTCGGTACGTCCACAATGGCGATTATAGGGCGCGGAGATTGATTTCGATCTTCTTTTATTACTTCACGAACGTGCTTGGCAATTGCCCAGCCTTCATCTAGTCCTACTTCCCCTTTCCGTGCACGTAAGAAACGATTATAAGGATTAGGTACAACGGAGATATATCGGACCTTTTCTCTTCCTAGCAATGCGTCTTTATAAAGAACGGAAGGAATTTCAAAATCTGCTTCTTCATCATTTATTAAGGCGTTGATCCACACGCGACCGCGGCTGTTGGGCATGTTACCTGGAACTTCATTTAGCGAGTAAGAGACTGTTGAAGGGATAGGTTCATTTTTTGTTGCTTTATACAATTCTTGAAACTGATCAGAAGCCAGTTTTTCTGAAGGATCAACCTTACTAAGCAAATGTCTGTAAAAATCTACTTGTTCTGTTTTACTAGTTACTTTTTCTTTCTTCTGAAACGTTTCTTGAACCGCTCGTTGAATAGCAGTGACATCATCCTGTGCTAAGGCATCTGCAAACCCGGTTTCATAGCGTTGAATACCGCCAATCGTTTTCCAGATTAAGCTTCGGTCTCTTGCATCAAACTCTTCAACCCCTGCTTCTTGTTCGATCACTTCAGGGCCGTTAAGGCCAAACCTTGCTTCTTTTGTCATAATGAGATAACTAAAGAGTGAAGCAGTGATGGACATTCCTCCAAAGCAGCCTACATTTCCTGAAATAACTCCGACAACAGGTGTATGCTCACGCAAAGCAACCACAGCTGAGCCAATTTCAGATATCGACAAAAGTCCATAATTCGCTTCTTGGAGCCTTACCCCTCCTGTATCGAATAGAAAAACAGGTCTAACAGGAATACCTTTTTTGTGATTATTAAGGGCTAGTTCTAAAGCTCCTGCAATTTTAGCTCCCGATACTTCACCAATGCCTCCCCCTTGAAACCCTCCTTCTATTGAAATGACAACGGCTGGCTCTCCTGCTATCAGCCCACCTGCTATAATGACACCATCATCGCTTTGAGGAACAATATTTTGCTTAGGTAAATGAGGCGATTCGATTCCGTCAAAGGGCCCAAGCAGCTCAAAGAATGTTCCTTGATCTAAGATTGCCTGCGCTCGTTCTCTTCCATTTAACTCAATAAAGCTTTGATTATTCACTCCCATTTTCACTCACCTCCAAAGCTTGTGCAAGACGCAAGGCGACTACACCAGGCGTAGCACCAAAATCATTAATTACAATTTTCGCTTGAATGGTATGAACACTAAAGAACCGGTCTAATACGGCTTTCCAGGTTTCGCTAAACCCTTCACTTCCTGTTCGTACTGATACGTGAGCATGTTCTTCATCAGAAGGAACCATTAAAATTTCTAAATCCCCTGAACCAACAACACCTACATGTGCGCGCTGAGTTAACTTTCGATCGGCTTTATATTTAAACACTAACGTTTCCATTAGCCACTCCTCCCTGCAGACGTTTACGATTCTTTAAAAAGAGATATTCGATCTAAAAATAATACAGCAGCCAGCAAATCTGCACTTCCGCCTGGAGAAGCGTTAGATGATAGAAGTATATGATCTAACGCTTCTAGCCGCTGTTTTCCCATTGATGTAGATACCCCTCCAGCTTCTAACACATTGGATGCCGCCATTTTAACCTCCTCTAACACAACCGGACCAGCACGATGCAAAATACACGTATCATCAAGGTTGGCGATTAGTGTTACTAAAGTATCAATCCTTGCTGATGTTTCATGTATGCCTAGCTTGCGAGCTTTATGTAAAGCAGGCAAGCCTATATGAATTACGTGAGGAAATCCTTGCTTCGCCTCTCCAGTTGCTCCTTTTGCGCCATACTGCTTTTTCACACGAAGTCCATTAGATGAATGCAGAGGACAAAAACGATCTGCATAACGAGCAATTTGTCCTGCAGCTTCTGTGATGGATGCAGGTGATGCTTGAATGCCGCAAACCGCTGTTGCAGACGCAAGTAGGCCTAATGCCCAAATGGCTCCTTTGTGTGTATTAACACCATCCGTAGCCGCGTACATAATTTGTTCGCCCTCGCGTCCAATTCGAGCAATTTCTTCCCTTAGCATCTGACTTGGCTGCTTTCCTTGACTATATAATGCAATCTGTAAAAAGGTCGGTTGTAAAGCATAAGCAGAAGTTAACAGCGTCTCAATATTCATATCTTGATGAGATCCAGTTGTTGCTGCATCCACAAGCCCAGGCTTAGGTGTAAGCACCGCTTCATCAACCAGAGCGGTAACTGCCATTTTAGCTATTAGACATGAGTAAAACACAGCTGGTCTTGGCTCTTCTTGAATACTTTGAATACGCATATTCCTTACCAGTTCCTAAATTTAGCAGGCGGATTATACAAGCCATCCGACCATTCTACTAAATCTTCGACACTTCTTGCTGCCAATAATGAACGCTTTGCTTCTGTACGGCGAATCTGTAAATCTTCGGGAAAAGCCACCAGGCCATCTCTGCGCATCTTTTCCACTTTATTTTGGTTATGTCGCAGGCCTATAGGTGTTACCCCTGCTACTGCTTCAAGCGCTGCTTTTCTTTCGTCCAAGCTTTGTGCTTTATATAAATAAGCAATTCCTTCTTCCGTCACAACATGCGTCACATCATCCCCGTAAATCATGACAGGAGCAGTAGCTAAGCCTGCTTGTTTTGCTACCTTTATCGCATCCAAAGACTCCACAAAAACAGGCTCATTTCCTGATTGAAAGGTTTCAACCATTTGAACAACTAGCTTTCTGCCTCTTGCTAGTTCGTGCTGCTCGTTTATCATATCCAGCCAAGCAGGCGTAGAATGTCGGCGGCCTCTAGGGTCATGCCCCATATTAGGCGCTCCGCCAAACCCTGACAAACGTCCAGATGTGACGGTAGAAGAATTTCCTTCTCCATCTATTTGCAAAGTTGATCCTACAAAAGCATCTACCGCATATTGACCAGCCACTTGACACATCGCACGGTTTGAGCGCAGGCTGCCGTCGCGTCCTGTAAAAAACACATCTGGACGCGCTGCTGTGTATTGTTCCATTCCTACTTCTCCGCCAAAGCAGTGCACGCTCTCAATCCATCCGCTTTCAATAGCCGGAATTAACGTGGGGTGAGGATTCAGAGCCCAGTGCTTGCATATTTTACCTTTCAGTCCTAACTTTTCTCCATAAGTAGGCAGCAAAAGCTCAATTGCAGCGGTATTAAAGCCAATGCCATGATTTAATGATTGTACGCTGTGGCGCTCATAGATACCTCGAATCGTCATCATAGCCATTAAAATTTGGAGTTCTGTAATATGACGAGGATCTCGCGTAAATAAAGCTTCCAATTGATAAGGCTGATCCGCCACGACGATACAATCAATCCAAGAAGCCGGAATATCAACTCGCGGAAGTTCTTCAACAAGTTCATTTACCTGCACAATAACAATTCCATCCTTAAACGCGGTTGCTTCGATAATGGTTGGTGTTTCTTCCGTATTTGCTCCTGTATATAAATTACCTTGTGCATCCGCTTTGTCAGCAGCCACTAAGGCAATGTTCGGAATTAAATCAATGAAAAGGCGTCCGTAAAGCTCTAGATATGTATGAATTTCTCCCATTTTCAACGTCTCATCTTCAATCATTTGAGACACGCGAAGGCTTTGAGCACCGGCGTACGAAAAATCAATTTTTTCAGCAATTCCTTTTTCAAATATGTCGAGATGTTCCGGACGTGAAATACTAGACATAATCATATGAAGGCCGTTTATTTTATCAGCGCTTACTTCATTCAGCGCCTTTGATAAAAAAGATGCTTGCTTTTGATTGTCTCCTTCAAGCACTACTTTATCTCCGGGTGATATAAGCAATTCTAACGCTTCAATAATGTGTGCATTACCCAATAACTTTCCTTTAAGAAGATGGTCTATTTTCGCAAGGCGAACTGCTTTTTGATCTCGGCGAGTTGTCCATGATTTTGAAGTTTTTTTTATGCCACTCATGTTCTATCTCCTTTCTGACACTTCTAAATTAATACGCTTACATTTTTTCTTTTTCCATTAAAATCAGCAAAGTTTTCATCGTAGATTCGGCTGCCGAAATAGCCCTTGCTTCAGGGAAACTCTTAGCAGCCAAATCCGTTAGCACTCTTCCTGGAGCCATTTCAATATATAATCTTGTGCCCATTTCATACATAACTTCCGTCGTATCATGCCAACGGACGGGCAGGGCAACACTCGCTGCCAAATCTTCCTTAATATCAGCAGCTTTCCATAATTTCCGAGCTTTACAATTACCTATAAAAGGAACGGCCGGGTCCTTTCCTTTCACTTCCGTTATGGTTTTTCGTAATTCACTCGAAACTCCTTCCATAAGAGGACAGTGAGAAGGCACCGTTACATGAAGCATTTTAGTTTTTCTAGCCCCTTTTTTAGATGCTTTTTCAAGAACTTTCTCAATTGCTTTTAAGGTGCCAGAAATCGTTATTTGATCAGGAGAATTTAGATTCGCTACGTACACAGGAGCTGCATCAGTTGATAGTTCATGTACAATAGAGAGAATCTGATGTTCACGCAGTCCCATCACAACCCCCATACCATAACCATCAGGATAAGCATTTTCCATCAGTTCCCCTCTTTTTTTCACAAGAAGAAGAGCTTCTTTAAAAGATAACACTTCAGATGCAACTGCTGCTCCAAACGCCCCTATAGAATGCCCTCCTACCACGTCTGGCGAGCATCCTTTGTTTTTAAACGACCTAACCGTAGCCACTCCTGCAATAAAAAGACATATCTGAACATTTTTATTACATTTTAATTTTTCTGACGAATCTAATGATAATACGTCTTGATTTAAAACCTCACTTGCTTCTTCAAACGTAGGGGCTAATCCCCATTTATTTTTTATATCATGAAGCATACCAGCGTATTGTGCGCCTTGTCCTGGAAATAGAAATGCAACACTCATCGTGTTTCTCCTTTCGACTTTATATCATCCAAGGAGATAATGGATAATTTTATTATAAAGAACATAGGATCAATAACTCTAATACATATTTCTTATATATCCTATAACTTGAAATCTATATAAAAAGAGATTGAGACATAACAAAATCAATGGAATCTAAAGACGAACTAATTGGATAAAGGAGCTCATATGGGTTGCTTGTTCCATCACGGTTGACTTCCGTGCAAGACTTCGCTTTCCGCGGGCGGCCCGTGAGCCCCCCAGGAGTCTTCGTCTTGTCTTCCAATCAACCGCTAGAAGCAACTACATACATAAATGCTACGTTCATCCTACCAATAAAAAAATCCGAACGAGTTAGATTCTCCATTAAGAATCTCGATTCATCGTTCGGATTTCCCTTTAACTAAACTACTTTTGTCCCAGCCTCTTTTTGCTACATATGAGACGGAAAATGCGGAAGCACTTCTTCACCAAGCTCATGTATGACTTCCTCAGCCGGACGCTTACTATCAAAAAGAGCAAAAAACAGGTGATTAACTCCTATTTCTTTATAAATAGAAAGAAGCTCAACTAATGCATTGCGCCCTGCTCGAAATCCTAAACGAATCGGCGTTGGCATTTCATTTGGATCTTCTGCCAAATCTAGATGCATAGGTTGTGTAAAAGGTTTAAAAACGCCTGGATGATAGATGTCAACCAGTTTCCTCCATTGTGTAATAGCTTCTGCTTGAAAATGGGGGTGACGAGGATAATACATCCAGCCGTCTCCATACTGTGCAAACCACTCCATATTTTGCTGACTGTATCCCGTGATCATCGTTGGAATACGTTTCGTTGGCTTAGGAACGACATTTGCTCCTTGAATGGATCCCAAAGCAGACTGGATAGATGGAAATTCTTTATTTAACGCTTCTTCTAAATAATGAAAAGCTTCTGCAAATCGCTTTCCTCTTTCTTCATGAGGAATACCTAACCCTCCAAAATCTGCTTGACGGTCTCCAGAAGATACGCCCATAATCAAACGCTCAGGAAAAAGCTGATCAATGGTTGCCATTTCTTTAGCTACGCGAAGCGGATGGCGCAAAGGCAACACAATAGCAGCTGTACTAAGAGCAATTTCTTTTGTTTGACTGGCCAGATAAGTCAAATAAATAAGCATATCATAAATTTGACCCGTGGCTGGATCGCCAAATGATGGATCTTGAAGAAGGACATCGCGGAACCATAAGCTTGTAAATCCATATTGTTCTGCAAGCTGCGTGAGCTCTACTTGTTTTTCCATCGTAGGCGTGGCATATTGATAATTTTCAAGTGGCATATGCAAACCTAACGTTAACTCATTCTTCTTGTATATACGACGATATGCCTTATGATGTTGAAATGTAGTCATTTGCTTCCTCTCCTTTTATAGCTAAGAGATCATCGCAAAAGGCGATGATCTCTTGTTTTATTTTGCTTTTGCTTCTATTGAGCGGCTCCATGCTGTTAATAAGACCGCTCCTAAAACCATAACTCCCCCAATCCAAGGAGTATGAACAAGACCAATCGAATCAACAATCAGGCCGCCTACAAAAGAACCAATAGCAATTCCAACGTTAAATGCAGCAATATTAAGCGCAGAGGCTACGTTCACTGCTGAAGGAACATACTTTTCAGCTAAGTTCACAACCAGTACTTGCAGTCCAGGTACGTTCATAAATGCCAATAAGCCCATGGCAAAAATCGTAATTGTTCCCGCTACTTTAAACGATGCAGTAAACGATAAAATAACTAAGATAACTGCTTGAATTAAAAACATCCAAAATAATGCTTTTAACGGGTTTTTATTCGCAGCTTTTCCTCCGATCGTATTTCCGATGGCTACTGCTACACCGTATACCAGTAGCAAGATACTAACCGCACTTGGTGCGTATCCTGTTAGTTTTTCAAGAATAGGTGCTAAATACGTATAAGCTACAAACGTTCCGCCATACCCTAAGGCGGTAATAGCAAACGATAGTAAAAGCGGCCCGTTTTTCAAAATTTTCAATTGATCACTAAACTTTGCTGGCGGCGCTTCCTTTAAGTTTTTAGGCACTAAAAGAGCACTTGCAATAATGGCAATAACCCCAAGTAACGCTACTCCCCAAAATGTTGCTCTCCAGCCGAAAGCTTGTCCGATAAATGTACCAAGCGGAACACCTGTAACAGTTGCAACTGTCAAACCTGTAAACATTAAAGCAATGGCACTTGCTCGCTTATCTTCCGGCACCAAATCAGCAGCGATAGTCGCACCGATGGAAAAGAAAATTCCGTGTGAAAATGCAGTAATAATTCGTGCTATAAGCAGCAGCCCAAAGCTTGTTGATAAAGCTGCTACTGAGTTTCCTACGATAAAAATAACCATCAATAGCATCAACAGTGATTTTCTGCTCATTTTACTTGTTAAAGCTGTTAATACGGGAGCTCCAAATGCAACTCCCATTGCGTATCCTGAAATTAATAACCCTGCTAGTGTAATGGAAATATTTAAATCATCTGCAAGCGATGATAATAAACCTACTGGAACAAACTCTGTAGTCCCGATTCCAAAGGCGCTAATAGCTAGCGCTAATAGCGGCAAAGCACCGCTTTTTTTACTTTGTTGTGTTTGTGAAAGTGTGTTCACTTCTTAACGCCTCCTGTTCGTTATGATAACTTCTTCATAATAGCTTCTCTTACGGCTGATTAGCTTAGGTACCTTTCATATATTCGCTAACTCGCCATCAACAATTGTTATTATGAGCGATGTAAAACCAAAGAAAAAGTACGCACTTTCAAGTGATATAGGCACCTGGAGGTTACAATAAGCGTAAATACTAAAGTCATGAACTATTGGGTATTCTAAAAAAATGCTTACACCTAGAAAATTTTGCTCTATAGTGATATGATAAACATCAGAAAAAATGCGAAAACATGCATTTGACCGTTATCTCTAGAACAAGGAGAGTTGTTAACGTGAAAAAATATAATATTCCAGTGGAAGCGGCACTAGAAGTCATTGGAGGCAAGTGGAAAGTCGTTATTCTTTGCCACTTAATTAAAGGGACAAAGCGCCCTGGAGAATTAAAAAGAATTATGCCGCGCGTTACGCAAAAAGTATTAACGCAGCAGCTTCGCGAACTTGAAGCAGACGGCATCATTGTTAGAAAAATGTACAATGAAATGCCGCCTCGAGTAGAATACTCTTTAACAGATTACGGATGGTCTTTAAAAAGCATTCTTGATTCATTATGCTCTTGGGGAGAACATCATATTGAAAAAACGTATCCTGATAAAGAAGCTGTACTTATGCAGCCTGTAGAAGAAGTCACTGTTTCTAATTAAAAAAAGCTGACTATCTAGTCAGCTTTTTCATTCCCTTACTTTCTTTGTTTTTTCAGATGATGTATATATTCAGGAGGAACCCATATGACAGAACAACTTAAAAAGAAAATTAGTCTTCAAGATGCTATCAAACAGCAGCTTGCTAATAAGAAAAATCAATCTTCAAGTAAAGCTCAAAATAGCAGCACCAATCAAGCAACCAAAAAGCTGACGAGTCAACAAACAAAAAAAACGAATAATCAGCGAAAGAGAACAGGTGTATAATGAACGGACAAAATAGAAAAGACGTAGCTCCTGGAATTGAAGTCGACATTGTTTTAAAAGCAGATCAGCGTTCTGGAAAACTTACACACGGAACGGTCAAAGACATTCTGACCAATTCAAGCTTTCACCCACACGGCATCAAAGTCCGTTTAACAGATGGACAAGTCGGACGCATAAAAGAAATTTATCCAAATTAAAAAAGCATGTATTCTACATGCTTTTTTAATTTACACTTCAAATAAATCTACTTATCATTTCCTACTTTTGTTAAAATAAAGAAGCACTGTCGTCCCCTTTCTTTCCCTTGGGAATTCACGCAAGGAAGAAAAAGGTGGTGGATAGTCTGAGACGAATCCTCAAGTCATTTTTCCTAGATGCTGAGAATGTTCAGCTCCTAACGGCTTACGTAGAGCTTTTAGGAGCCATAGTCGCTCTTATTTTGCTATTTTTCCAGTAGTAAAATAAGTAATCACCGATAAGTATCGTCTAAAAGGTTCTTCATCCATAAGGCTCGTGTGCTGATTGTCTTTAGGGAATGGTGTTTGGCGGCACTTCCCTATAGTAAAAAGACAGCTTCCTTGCAGAAATGGACAAGGTGTAATCAACTACGGCCAATTATGGGTGCGGGACCTTTTTCTTTATTAGTCTATGTCTTTTTTTCACTTCCCATACACAAAAATAAAAAAACCTCCGAGTTGGCGGTCTCGAAGGTTTTTTCTAGTGAATCGTTTTCGACAAATCCTCATCCGGGCTAACAAGGTTCAGATCTAATAAGATTATGTGATGAATTTCTTCACCTTACAAGCTAAACTTGTCAAAGCTAAGAATTCATTCGCTTGTTAAGAATAACTGAACGTGCGCTCCAGATTGTCATTTTTCCTAGCCTCAGTATATCATACTTGTTGAAAACAGGTAAAAAAAGTGTTCGACAAAGCTTGTCAGCAGCTCTTCACCTATGTCATATTTTTCAAAACAAAAAACATTTTACAAATATGAAGGAATTTCATACTATTAGATAAAAGATACAACATAGAAGATAGAAGTATTCTGACTTGGAGAGGATTTCAATGAAGCAACCTCAGTTAGAAAAAGAAATTCGAGCCTTACAATCAGATATTTACCAATTAGCTAAAAAAACAAGCAGCTATTCTCACGGTGAGATTTTAAAATTAAGTCAAAAGCTAGATCAAAAAATTGTTAGTTACCAAAAGCTTTTTAACCGTACCAAATAAGAGCCGCGTAGGACTTTCACTTGCTATCCCTCAAGTACCATAAACTACAAATAAAACAGATATGTTTTATTCGCAATAGGTATATCTCTGCTTCCCTAATTAATAGGGAAGTTTTTTATTTGGAAAATTAAACCTTCTCCTTTCCTTAGGTTAGTTGTCATACAAATTGGGTATCCAATCAGTAGGCCTTAAAACCTATCTAAGAAATATAAAGGAGAGAGTGCATGATGAGTAATGCTGATACTACCCAAACAAAAAAAGGCGCCGACTTACTAGTAGAAAGTTTGGCAAGTCAGAATGTGCCTTATATTTTTGGCATTCCAGGAGCCAAAATTGATGGCGTATTTGATGTTTTGAAAGAAAAAGGACCAGAAGTAATTGTTTGCCGCCATGAACAAAATGCTGCGTTTATGGCAGCTGCTATGGGAAGACTGACAGGTACGCCGGGCGTTTGCCTTGTCACATCAGGTCCAGGTGCCGCTAACTTAGCCACTGGCCTTGTCACTGCTACTTCTGAAGGTGATCCAGTGGTAGCCCTAGCAGGAGCCGTTCCAAGAGCAGATCGATTAAAAAAGACGCATCAATCAATGGATAATGAAGGACTATTTAAATCTATCGCCAAATTCAGCGTTGAGGTAGAAGACGCTGCAAACGTTCCAGAAGTGATAACAGACGCCTTTCGCGAAGCTGTTTCTTCTCCTTCAGGAGCATCTTTTGTCAGCTTGCCGCAGGATGTAATGGATAACGAAACATCAGCTTCCACTCTATCCGTTTTAAAAGCTCCTACGATTGGCGCTGCTAATTTAGACGCTGTTGCCCAAGCTATACACACTATTCGCACAGCAAAACTACCTGTTTTACTTTTAGGTATGAGAGCAAGTAAATCTAAAGCAGTGGAATCAATCCGTCAGCTTATAGCAGAACATGACCTTCCTGTGGTGGAAACGTTCCAAGGTGCGGGAGCTGTTTCACGAGAGCTTGAAACTCACTTTTTTGGGCGAGTAGGTCTTTTTCGCAATCAGCCTGGAGACGTGTTATTGAAGCATGCTGACGTCGTCTTAACAATCGGATATGACCCAGTTGAATACCCTCCTTCTCTTTGGAACTCAGAAAGTCAAAGAAGCATTATTCATTTAGATGATTTACAAGCACAAGCTGACCACCATTATCAGCCGGAAATTGAGTTAGTAGGGGATATTCCAAGCACAATTGACATATTAGCGGATAAACTCCCACATTTAATACGTTCAAAAGAAAGTGCTTCTTTTTTAAAAACGCTAAAAAGCAAACTTGAACAACCTGACGATCAGTACGAGTTTTCTAATGACACTCACCTTCATCCCCTACAATTAATTGAAGCTCTGCAGAACTTTGTTGAAGATGATACTACCATCACATGTGACGTTGGTTCGCATTACATATGGATGGCTCGTTATTTTCGTTCCTATGAACCTCAGCATTTACTATTCAGCAACGGCATGCAGACACTAGGTGTTGCTTTGCCTTGGGCTATTTCAGCTGCACTCGTTCGCCCCCATAAAAAAGTTCTGTCCATGTCTGGAGACGGGGGGTTTTTATTTTCAGCCATGGAGCTCGAGACAGCCGTTCGGTTAAACTTACCAATTGTTCACATTATCTGGAACGATCAAACCTACGATATGGTTGGCTTTCAACAGCAGATTAAATATGACCGAAAATCTGCAGTAGAGTTTGGCAGTGTAGACTTTGTTACGCTTGCTGAAAGTTTTGGTGCCAAAGGATTTAGAGTTAACTCACCAGAAGAATTTTCGGACACTCTAGCAAGCGCTTTTCGTGAACAGGGCCCCGTTATCATCGATGTTCCTGTAGATTATAAAGATAATGAAAAATTAAATACACAGCTACTGCCAGATCAAATTAACTGAAAGGACTGAGTAAAGAATGAGCAATAAAGAAAAATTAACGATTCACCAAACTTCCACTATGATCGCTTTATTAGACGGAGTATTTGACGGTGTTGTCACATACAAGGATTTAGCTAAGAAAGGGGATTTCGGCATTGGTACCTTTAATCAATTGGATGGTGAAATGATTGCCTTTGACGGAGAATTTTATCATATTGCTGATGGTAAAGCCTCACCTATTAGTAAAGATGCAAAAACACCTTTTGCCATTATGACAACCTTTTATGAAGATATCTCTTATCGTGTAGAAAAGGAAATGAATCGTGAACAACTAGAAACCTTAATGAACGAGCTTATTCCTAGCCCGAATTTATTCTATGCAGTTCGCATTGACGGGAAGTTTAAAGAAGTAAAAACGCGCACGGTTGCAAAGCAAGAGAAGCCCTATCCTTCCATGGTAGATGCGGCTGCTGATCAGCCTACATTTACATCTTCAGATGTAAATGGAACACTAGCAGGTTTTTACACGCCAGAATATTCTTCAGGCATCGGTGTTCCCGGCTACCACCTGCACTTTATTGATGAATATAAAAAAGAAGGGGGGCATGTTTTAGATGTCTCCGTTCAGGATGTTACAATTCAAATCTGCAAAAAAACGAAATTAAATCTCAATTTATCGGAAACAAGTGAATTTTTAAGTGCTAATTTAGAAGACCATGATGTAGAAGAAGAAATTGCCACGGCTGAATAAACAACCATACTTTTACTGATAAAAAAACGCTCATCGTCACGCATGACGATGAGCGTTTTTTATTTAATCGCGTTCAGGCTTCATTTCTAGCACAACACAGAAACCTTCCGCCTATACGTAAAAGGAGCCCGTGTCTTTTAAAACATAGAAAAATGGTATTTCAGTCTCTTTTAGACATCTAGCCATTCGATCCTTAAAGTTATCTAATTTAATTATATTTTTTGCTTCTTCTAACGTAAAATATCCCACATCCTGCGTTTCATTGGAGACAGAAATTTTTCCGCTAATCGCTTTTCCCTTTAATAAAATAACAGTAGTAGATCGTTTAACATCTTGTTCTACTCCTAGAAAGTTGGTCACTTCAATAACAATTCCAGATTCTTCTTTAACTTCTCGTATCCCCGCATCTTTTATTGATTCACCTGCTTCAACAAAACCGCCTGGAAATTCCCATCCCCGTCTATGGTTCTTGACTAGAAGCACGTGATGATCTTGATTTACCACCATAACTGCTACAGCTAATTTTTGATTCAACTTTTTCTCACTCTCCTTTTAAAGCTTTAAGATATTGTTCAAGAAGGTGAAGAAATCTTTCTATATCTCTATATGTGATATCACCAATATTTGCTATTCGAAACGTTTCTAATTTATCAATTTTACCAGGATAAATGGTGAATCCTTGTTTATAAAAAAAATCATGCATAATATCAAAATTATACTTTCTATTGGAAGGCTCGATGATAGAGGTAATAATTTTAGAATGATGTGTTTCAGGAACCAAATAGGTTAACCCAAGCCGAGTAATTCCATCCGTTAAAGTAGTCCATGATTTTGAGTAGCGTTCATATCGTTTCTCAATTCCTTCCCACTGAGTTTCTATAATTGCCTGCTTTAAGGCGTACATAGTCTGAACAGGAGGAGTAAAACGCATTTGTTTATTCATTTGGAAATATCGATACTGATCATATAAATGAAGATAAAGGTTACGAGGCTTTATTTGCTCCGTTTTTTCTAACCGGTCTTTATTTGCTATAACAAACGACACGCCTGCCATTCCTTGAAGGTTCTTATTTGCACTTGCGGCCAGATAGCTTATATTCATTTTTTGCATGTCAATTGGAACAGCTGCATACGAACTCATTGCATCCACAATCATTTCGATATTTTTCACTGCACAAAATTCCCCAATTTGTTCAATATCATTAAGAAGCCCCGTGGAAGTTTCACAGTGAACAAGCGCCAGATAGGAAACGTTCGTTGAAATCTTTTTTATAAAAATTTTTAAGTCGTTCATATCAATAGCCTGCTGGGCGGAGCTTTTATATTCTAAATAATTCAGTCCATAAATTTCAGCGATTTTACACATTCTTTCACCGTATGGACCATTATTGATAATAACAACCGTACCGTTATCAATTACTGAACTTAAAATCGATTCCACTGCCGCCGTTCCAGATCCGCCGAATAATACCGTAGTATACTTCTCTGGATTCCCAACAAATTTTGTTAGTTCAGCAGAGATAAATTCCATTGTCTCTCCAAATTGTTTTTCTCTCGGGCAAATGTCCTCCACTATTTGAGCATATTTGACGGTATCTGTTGTAGTTGCCGGTCCGGGGTTTAGGAGTATATTTCTTTTAACTGTATGTGGAATACCTTCTCGAGCTTTAATAATCGGATAAACAATAGTAGTTGCTCTTGCCCAGTGATCTTCATCATCCACTTCACACCATGCCAAATTATCCAGTTTATGAACATACACATTTGCTTTTTCGGAAATTTTAACGAGGCCATATTCATAATCGATCGTTTGATTAAACTGAAACAGCGTATTTGCTTCATCACAAAGTCTCTGAAATGTAGCATAAGAGAGTTTGGTTAAACCAACTAGTTCTGCATAGATACTATTCAACTCTTCTTTTTGTTTTGACATATTCTTAAGGTTATTATCTTCATCAGCTTCAATATAAACTTCATCGCCAGCACCGTTCAATTTACTCGCTAGTATGACATCTGATCTCGAATGATTTACTAATGTTTCCAACGCATTCTTTTCATAAATTACATCCGATTCCAATAGTAAAAAATCTTCTTTAATATAATTTTTAAATTGATACAGCGTAAACAGACTTCCCGTTGTTTCGTATCTAGAATTATAAACACATTTTATTTGAGGATATCTAACCATTAGCTTTTCATATTCTTCTTTCATATAACCTGTTCCAATAAAAATCGTCTTGACTCCTGCTTCTATTAACTTGGAAATGGAATGTTCAATAATCGATTTTTCATCAATCATCAAAAAACCTTTAGGGCGGTTTCCAGCTCTTTTACGAATCCTGCTCCCCATCCCTGCAGCTAGAATAACAGCTGTTTTAATCATCTAAAAACACCTGCAGTCTTTCTCTGACTTCATAAGGCTTCATTTCAGGACGCCCCAGGTTCTTTTTAGATCCTTTCGCTATTTTAAGATATAAAAACGTTAATTTTTTATCACTTTTCCACTGTTTGATATACGTCTCTAACTCATATAAGTTATGAACATGAATGGAATTTTGATACCCACAGGAAGAAGCAATATCTACAAAATTAATGTTATGAGAGACCGTATGTTGTCCCCCTGTAGAGTCATGGGTTTGATTGTCTAAAAGAATGTGTAATAAATTTGCTGGACAGTAGTATCCGTTGGTTGCTAGATTTCCCATGCGCATAAGCAACGCTCCGTCTCCATCAATTGTAATGATGTTCTTTTCATTTCTGCTCAAAGCTAAGCCTAAACCAATGGAACTAACGCACCCCATAGATCCAACCATATAAAAATTATTTCTTGCGTCTTCTATTTCGTAAAGCTCTCTTCCTGTTTTTCCTGTAGCGGCCAATTGAATAGTATCGTTGTCTTTTAATGAATTAACTACTTGTAATGCCTCATACCTTGAAGGTAACTCGTCGGTTGTTATCTGTTCACTTTTCATTTTAGGAGTAACGTTTTTTATTGATTTTTCTAAAAGCTTAACTGGCTCAAACGTTCCTTTTTTTACAATAAAGAAGTAGCTTTCATTATTTTCAACAGCTTGATTAGCCCGCTGTAATTGTTTTTTAACTTCCGCAAAATCAAAAGATAAATATTCCCATTTTATTTTCATCGTATTTAGTAGGGCAGGAGTAATTTCTCCCATTAATTCATGCTGTGGTTCATCTGGACATCCAGGTTCTCCGCGAAAACTGACAAATCCAAGGACAGGAATTTTAAACGGATGAATAAGAGAGGTTAAAGGGGAAACAGCATTTGCTAATCCGGAGTTCTGCATTAAAACAACCGCTTTGTTGCCAGCAATTGATGCCCCAGCAGCAATCGCTACCGCTTCTCCTTCGTTTGCTGCTGCAACATATTCACATTCGTTGATAGCGTAGTTAATAAGATGTTTAAGATAGGAACAAGGAACCCCGCTATAAAATTGAAAACCTAGTTTTTTTAATTGAGTTCCAAATACGGACGTACTAATCATTTTTCCCACCATCTTTTTGAATCTTTGTATACGTTTCGGTATCTATCCATGACCCCATCGTATATTTAACAGCAACTGGGTGAATTAGATTAATATAATTAAAGAAATCAGAAAACGTGAGCTGAGCAAAATCTTTTCTTTGTGCCAGTTCTTCCAAAGCTTTTTTTACAACCTCAGTGCCTTTTCCAGAAACTTTCCAAAGACCAATGAATTCACCATGAATGTTGTTAGAGTTTGGATTGCACGACATTTGAATCAAGTCTACTGTTTTAGAATACAGCTGCTTGGAATAGGGAAGTTTAGCAGTTACATAAGATGTTTGATTCCCTTTTAACTCATAATCAGCTCCTGCTACGATAGTGATATCGCCACTTTCATGAATTAACTCCTCAAAAACATGTGTTTTATATACGATGTTACTATCGCTTATTAAAGTAGCCGTTCCTAGCTTATCTCTTGCAGCATAGAGATGATATAATTCTCCTTTATTAGGAAACGCCTTATCTTCCATATCTTTGTTGGAACCTGCTTTTATACTATTTGTCACGCCGACTTTTTTTAACTGATTTATCTGCTCGGTTATCAAAGCTTCATTTGCTGATTCTTTTACCAGAATCATAGCGTTCGTGCTATGATTGGCAGAGCTTAAATAAAGTTTCTCTGCCATATCGAGCTCTTCAGCTTTTTGAAGACGGAAAACTTCCTCAAGCGGAGAGACATTTTTTTCTACATTAATCAAACTTTTATCGCAATAAATCTGAGCGGACGTTTTTTGCATAGCTGTAATGGAAGATCTTAAGTTATGGTTGGCCCAAATGCTCAAGCTAATTCCTAAATCACTAAATTTATCAGTTGGAACCGAATAATATTTGGTTGGAACAATAATAACCGGAAGCCTGTTTCCCCACTCTTTCATAAAAGCTTCAATCTCTGTCATATCTGACCTTTTACTATGAATCAAAACGGCGTCGGTTCCTGCTTGGCGATAAGCTTCTGCACGCTTTAAAGCTTCCTTCAGCCCCCACCCTGCAATAAAAGCTTCTACACGCGATACCACTACAAAATCTTCGTCATTTTGGCTATCTTTCATTGCTTTAATTTTGCCGCAAAATTCATTAATATCTGCAAGCGGCTGTGCTTCACCTTTAATAAATGAGTTTGTTTTTGGAAACAATTTATCTTCAATACATACGCCTGGAATGTCTCGCTGCTCCAATTTCTTAACTAATCTTCTTGCATTATTAAAGTTCCCATAGCCTGTATCACCATCAAGAAGAATTGGAACGGACGTTGCGTCACTCATAAACTCTAAGATGTCTAACACCTGTGTCCATGAAGCCTCGTTATTATCTCTTACACCCAGTGCTGCAGATAATGACAGGCCGCTGGCCCATATCCCTTTGAACCCTGCTTCTTCTACAATCTTTGCAGATAGCGCACTGTGAGCCTCCATAATAAACTCTAGCTGTTTACTTTCTATCAACTCTCTTAGCTGTTTAGTCTTCTTCATGTCTATCCTCCTTTTACTCTTCGTTGTCTGGAATAAGTTTATTTCTTAATTCTTTAAAAGTAGGTTTTGTCATAACACGGTGCGTTACTTTTAATAAAATTATTGTATTTTCATTTAAATATGGAGCTAGCACATTGTATACTTCATCACCAGTCTTGCAAAAATAGACTTTATTAGGGTCCATTCCACATTTTAAAGCTCCTGTTCCAATAGCTTTTGCTTCATCTCCTACTACAACTAGAATGTCAATTTTGGATTCCGCTGCTTTTTTTCCCATATCTTCATATTGTTTAATTGCATATGGTCCTTCTCCTAGTTGAGGCATGTAGCCTAATAAAGCGATAGACTGTTGCTCTTTTGACATATCACTAAGAACTCCAAGAGCTGTAGCCATCGATAAAGGTGAAGAGTTCCATGTGTCGTTAATTACCGTACATTCATTCAGTCCTCTTTTAAATTCCAAATGTTCTTCTACTTGTTCAAATAAGCTAAGTCTTTGTATGGCAACGGAAATATCAACGCCCACATAAAATACTGCAGCAATGGCTGCCAGTGCATTATACACATTATGTTCACCATATCCAGGGATAAAGGCATCGTACTCTTTGTTTTGGTACTTTAAAGTGAAAGCCATTCCTCCCTTAGCATATTTAATATCTTTTGCTTGAAATTGGGAATCATCACCTTTACCTATATATACAACACCTTGAAGATGACTAACATCAAGCACTCTCTTAATATTTTCATCATCTGCGTTTAAAATCAAAATGCCGCTATTTGGATCTAAGCCTTCTACAATTTCGGCTTTTGCTTTCATATATTCTTCAGGTGTTTCACAATCAGCGAGATGGTGCACGCCTATATTTAATAGAATTCGTATTTGTGGCTGAAAGTAGCGACACGCAACTTTTAAATAGCCCGGATAAGCGACCGGCATTTCAAAAACAGCTACTTCTGTCGTATCATCAATACCTGTTAAATAACGTAGATTTACAGACATAGAATTCATACTCATCCACGTAGCTTTCACTTTATAATCTTCAATTAATATTTGTCGGATCATCTCTTTCGTGGTCGTTTTTCCACAAGTTCCTGTAACACCAATAACAGGAAGATCAAAAAGCCCTCGGTAGTATTCGATAAATTTCCAATAAGCCTCTTCTAATTGAGCTGTTTTAACAAGAATAATATTTCCCTCTAAGTTCGTGCACAGCTCAGGGTGATCTGTTATAACGACAATTGAATGATTTCCTTTCCAATACTTCCCTCTAATCGGTTCTCTATCTAAATGAAAGATGAGTGTATGATCCTCTATATCCTTTTTAGCGTAGTTTATAGCATGTTTAATAACAGGATTTCCTGATCCATAACAAAGGTCTCCCCCCGTTTGTTTAAGGATTTCATTTAATGTGAAGTGCTTCATGTTAAATCCTCCTTTTCTTCTTCGTAGCCAGCCAGTGAAGACGCATAATTGAGCAGGCGAATCCCCGCCAAAGTACGCAGCTTGTAGGCTCTAATTTGTGAGAATAGACTATCTGGTTTTGCATTTATTTCAAGTAACTTTATGGAACCGTACTGATCTATACATAAATCTACCGCCAGCTCCCCAAAAGGACCCACTTTCTCCTCTACTGTTGCAACAATATTTTTAGATATTTTAGCTAATTGGTTTATAATGAGCCTTCTGTCTGTTGGATCAGGATATAAACTGTTTAATATTTTACTGAGGCGCATATTCGTTTCAGAATCTTCCGTTAGCACATCTTCACCGGTGAGACGCGCAACCATACCCGTTCGAAGCCAAATTTGCTTTTCATTTTTTTGCATATAAACCCGTATTTCTAAATTTTTATCTTTATGCTGTTTTCTGCGAATTCCTTCTTGAACAAGATAAGGATTGTTTTTCATCAAAGGAGAGAGCAAAGTAAATAATTCTTCCATATTACTGAATTGATGCAGCTCTTTTTTATTAAGATCAAACCAAAAGATGCCTGTTGGTCGGCGAACGATACGCATGACTCCTTTACTTAAGGCCCCGCCAAGCGGTTTTAAATAGACTTCTCCGTAGCTATCAAGCATTTCTGCAATGTCAGCAGATTTTTGTACGAGACGTGACTCTGGAAGAAATTCTTCATATTCTTTCATAAGAAGTTCATATGTTGCCCACTTATCTCCCGTGAGCTGAAACAAATTTGAAGAATTAACAAAAGGAATTTTATAAATCGCCTGAAGTTTTGCCCTTACTTCATCTATTAAAATATTTTTTCTACTATCTATGAAATAACGGTCATAGATAACAGCAGGAAAAGGAAAAAGCCCTTCACCGTTAATGGTTGTTCCTTTAACCAATTTTTTCTCCCAATCAATATCTTCGGGTTCAAACACATATACAAGCATTCGCTTTTCATTTGCTAAGCGACATAGATGATGGAAATAGGTTGTTTGTCTTTCAAAAGGACGGTTAGCAAGAATGCCAATGATAGGACCTAAAGTTATGATGCCTTCTGAAGCTGATAGCTTGGGGCACCAATCTTTCGGGAGAGATAGTTTATCACGGAGAGATTTAGAGAGTTGAACCATATTTGGATGGCGAAATGAAAAAGGATAAGAATGAACAGTTGCAGTTGATATTGCCTTTCCTGCACTAACAATCGTAGACTGCCCCTCTTTGAGGCCGTATTTTAAACGGAGCTTTTTGGGGATTTGGATAATATGTCCGCGGTCATAGATTTCTTTAGAAATCTTCACATTCCAATTCCTGCGAATATCATTTGATTCATCACAAGGAATTTCTTTTTCTATCATTTCAAATAGAAAAGATAGTTCATTTTGATAGTGTGGATAGCTGGATGTTTTCATAAGATTTGCTTTGATATCTTTCCACATTCGTTTAAGAAAGATTTTATTCCCTTGATAGTAGGCACGCTGCGTAAGTGGATGAAATAAAAATTCGCTTTTTAATTCATGATGATGGGTAGCAACTAGCTGAGCAAGAGCTAAAGTGGAGAGAGTAATTCTAGGGTCGATAATCCAAGAGCTTAAAGTTAAATACTCAAATCCATACGGTTTCTCACGATAGCGTCCAAGACCTCCATGGTTCGTTTTCCGTCTGAGTTTAGCGGTCTTAGATTCTTCTATCAGCGCTACTGGAATAGCAAGGTAGTGGTCAAGAGCTCTTAATAAGGATAAAGAAAGCGGAATACCAAAATGAATATGTCCTCCACATTGATACCCTGAAAACGGCATGCTGCCTGCCCGAAAATGAATATTTTCATATGGTACCTGTGCAGATGCTTTTTCTATTAACTTTTGGATATTCTCAAATAGTTCTGTTGATGAATTTGCTTTTTCAGGCCTAACTTCTACTAATGCATACTCACCGCTATCTTGCTCTATTTGTCTTTCATCACAGCCTACCGGACCTTCAACAGAAAAAAAAGTAGAAGCTGGTAGAAGCTCTCCATCACAACTTAACATAAACTCAACGTCAGCACCCATGCTAAAAGGAACGCTAGGCTTTAATGGATTTTCTATCCATTCACTTTCTGATGAGTTAATATCTGTGACGATACACTCTCCATTTTCTAATACCCCCATTTTGACAAAGCCGCTTTTAGCTCCCGTTACGTAGAGCGCTCGAATGGCTACGTTCATCAGCATTTCCGGTACATCCATGCCGTTTACCTGTTCTAATTTCCAGCCGAAGGCTTGCGTTCGAATGGGTATTTCATTAAATACAACATGTTCACTGGTCACTACTTGTACTGTTTTTACGCTCAGTCCTTCTACTTCTAGACAATATTCTTTGTCTATTGCATATATTTTCGTAAAATAGTCATATCCTTCATATATTGCTTGATCCTTTGTATTTACGATAACAATATCTCTTCCGCTATGGTGCCCATACTTCCTCCCTATCACTGGATATGAACAGGTTTTGGGGTCAACTAATTCAACAGACGGTATATTATTCAGATTAAGAGTTTGCAACGTCATTTCTTTATCAGATAATATCCCTAACTCTTCTCTCATTGGATCCATTTTAAAGCCTCCTAATTAGAACTTTCTATCGTATTTTGCTACTTTAATGCCCTATAACAATAATCAGCTACTCATATAGTATGTAACTATTCAAAATAATCCTGTACATTTATCTATTTATCTCCACCATCTCTAAAAACTTTTTATGTATGTATTTAACACGTGTAATAATTCACCGATTTTATTTTTACTGCATTTATTATAGAAAGGATAGATTTCAAACGATATAAAAGGAGAAATAGTCAATGACATTAAAATTCATTCATGGAAACTACTTAAAATACAACAAAGGAACTGGTTTTATAAGCTGTCATGTGGATGCACTTCATGCAGAACCACCTGCTGCTGATTTATTTACGGATAAAGTTGTAGAAAATTTAGTCAAGAAAACAGGATGTGCAGGAATCGTTAGTACGGTTTCCAGAACCATAGCAGATTTAAATAGAAATCTAAATGAAACAAACCATGAGGGGATACATGAATATAGAAGAACAATCCAAGAAATTGTTAAATATTTAAAAATAGCAGATAGTAATAATCGCCTTCTAACGCCCTATTTGCATTTATCTTTTCATGGAATGAAGGATACACATTACGGACCTTATGCAATTGAAGTGGGGACTTTATATGGACAATCTTGCTCAAAGGAAGTTAAAGATTGGTTTCAACAGGCGCTGACTAAAAAATCTGAAGATTCGTTCCCGAAAATCCATGTAATATTTGATAATAAATTTGTTGGAAACGAATCAATTGCCTTTCACAGAAAAGGCGACAACAGCGGCTATTTAGGTTACAGTCATAATTTTAATACATTTCAAATTGAATTATCCCGGACCCTGCGCAGCAAACACAGAACTACTATAACAAATATATTTTCCGAGATTATTGATGACTTTCAACAAACATTCGTCGCTACTTAGTTTTTAGGAATCTTTTCCGTCTACTATTTCTTTTATATATTTAGGTAAAACAAATGATGCACGGAAAATTTCAGGATCAATATATTGAGTATCTGTATGCTCTAGCTTCGTCAAATCGGCCTGAAGAGGATCCATTTTTTTAGAAGCAATCGTAAAACTCCAAATGCCGCAAGGGAAAAGAGGTATAGTCACTAAATATGTGCGGACAATTGGAAATAGCTCCTTTAGATTTTTAATTGTGCCTTGTAATGTAGAAGTATTGTAGTAAGGAGATCCTGATTGAAAAACAACCACGCCATCATCCTTAAGGCTGTTGTAGACATATTGATAAAAATCAGGTTGAAATAGTTTTTTTCCCGGTCCAACAGGGTCAGGCCGATCAATTATGAGAACATCATAAACTCCCTTGTGTTCTTGAATCCAATCTATTCCATCGCGATGTATCATATTGAGCCTGGTTTCACCATCATAACAAGAAGCCGGAGTTAGCCATGTGCGGCAGATTTCTGTAACTTTTGGATCGATTTCGACTACATCAATTTGTTGAATTCCGTCATACTTCATGGCCTCCCGTGCAGGACCGCAGTCTCCTCCGCCAATCATCGCAACTTTTTTGGGATTTGAATGCGTTATAATTGGCACATGGCTAATCATTTCATTATAAATAAACCCTTCTCCTGTTGAAATTTGTGGAGTACCATCTAGCACCAACATTTTCCCATACCATTTTGTATCCACAATACTGATTTGTTGATAGGAAGATTGCTCATAGTGAAGCAGGCTTTTTACTTTATACCCCATTGTCACTCTAGCCTGTCCAACGTAACTCCATATCCAGAGCACTCCGTTATCATCCTTTTTATAACCTGAAAGAGGATGCTTTTCTGTCACTTTTTCCACCTTCTATTTCAAAAATTTGTGTTCTATATAAAATATGAATTATTTTTTATTTCGCTATAATTCGATAGCACAAATTTATAGATGCTTACTCTATTAATCTCTTCTAATTTCAATTTTTCTTCCATTCTTTCGACAATATTTCTACTTACTGTTCTTTCAAAGCTTTTTAACCGTTTCTTCATCAGCACTTAGATAGAGTGTAAGTCTAAGTTATCTCTCCACTTTTATCTGCGTCCGTTCTTCAGCAAAAGTACGGAAGAAAACCTAACACAGAATGATACATAAGAAAGAAAGCGTAGTATCATAATTACCATATTGCAACAGCTTTACGCTGCATATAAAAAAGGAGGTTTTTAAGCAATGTTTTCTAAACGGCCCTTATCTGTACTTCTTATCTCGACTTTATCTATGATTATTGCTTTTTCAGTATGGTCTGTCTTCGCGCCTATCGCTGCAGATATTCAAGTGATGTATTCATTAACCAATGCTGAAAAAAGTATCTTAATTGCCACTCCCGTCTTATTAGGTTCCCTCATGCGAATTCCGATGGGGATTTTAACAGATCGCTTCGGGGGAAGAAAAGTCTATTCTTTGACTATGCTGGCTCTTTTACTCCCTACCATTTGTGCAGGCTTTACTCATTCTTATTCCATGCTGCTCTTTTGGGCATTTTTTATCGGCATGGCTGGAACAACATTTGCTATTTCCATTACATATGTCTCTAAATGGTATTCACCTCAAAAGCAAGGTTTTATTTTAGGAATTGCCGGGATGGGCAACTTAGGATCGGCGGTAGCAAGCTTTAGTATTCCACTTATCTTTTCTTCTTTTGGCTTGCCTTGGGTATTTTGGAGTTTAGCAATTGCGGTAGCCTTAATGGCTCTTTTATTATGGGTAGGAACTTCAGACCACCCTTCTGCTGCTTCCCCCAAAACGCTGCAGGAATCTTTATCGGTATTAAGATTTAAAGAAACGTGGTTTTTATCCATTTTCTATTTTTTAACATTTGGTGGATTTGTAACGTTCAGCATCTATCTCCCTACCATTTTGCATGATCAATTTAATGCTTCAACTGTAGACAGTGGGCTAAAAACAGCTGGATTTGTCGTACTAGCAACGTTTGTACGACCTCTTGGAGGTTATTTATCGGATGTCTTCGGAGCAAAAAAAGTACTCACCTTCGTCTTTACCGGAATGCTACTAATAGGGTTATTTATTGCATTTACCATCACTGCCTTCTCCTTATTTAGCGTAGGTTGTTTACTTGCAGCCATTACTCTTGGTATCGGAAATGGAGCTGTTTTTAAAATGGTTCCATCTGTTTCAACAGGAAATATTGGAGCTGTTACCGGGATCGTAGGCGCATTCGGAGGAGTAGGCGGCTTCTTTCCCCCTATTGTGCTAGGCTTTATAAAAGATACAAGCGGAGATTACGTTGTCGGTTTTTCCTTACTAGCGCTTTTTGCCCTATTCTGTCTCTTACTGAATTATTCTGGATTCAAAAAACAAGATGTACGTATTAACCAAAAGCACCTTGCCTGATTCCATGTAAAAAGCCTCTTTTTTCAAGAGGCTTTTTGCATCAGCATTTTTAATAGCTGCTTCTTTTTACAGAAGGGCTAATATTCACAGCACTTACTTTAAACCCTGGCATCTTACAGGCAGGATCTAATTTCTCAGAGACAAGGTTATTAACATTTTGAGAATCCGCCCAGTGAAAAGGAACAAATACGGTATCTGGCCGAATGCCCTCTGAAAATTTGCTTCTTACCACAATCCTTCCATATGAAGATTCAATTTGTACTAATTCTTGATTCGAAATTTCATATTTTTTCGCTGTTGAAGGGTGGATTTCCATAAAAGATTCGAAATTTCTAGCAGATAAAGACGCACTTTTTCGCGTTTGTACACCCGTTAAATAGTGCGACATCACTCTCCCCGTTGTTAAATAGAGAGGATATTTTTCGGTTATTTTTGCTTTAGGAACAATAGCTTGATTCGAGACAGGGACCATCATCGCTTTTCCATCACTATGAGCAAAACGCGTCTCAAACAGGCGCTCGGTTCCTTTATCTGTTAAGCTTCTGCATGGCCATAAAATTCCTTTTTCCTCTCGTAATCGTTCGTACGTAATACCGGAGTAATCGGCGATCCCTCCTTTACTTGCTATTCGCAGTTCATTAAATATTTCTTCAGCTGATGCAAATGAAAAATGTTCCTCTTTTCCTAAAACTTTAGCAATTTCACATAGTATTTCCCAGTCGTGTTTGATTTCGCCATGGCATGGAAAGCTAGCTTCGCGTAATGTAACTCTTCCTTCTATATTTGTCATGGTTCCTTCATCTTCCAAGTAGGAAGATGCTGGTAAGATCAAGTTTGCTAATTTTGCCGTTTCTGATTCAAACATATCTGCTACTACTAGAAATTCAAGCTTTTCAAAAGCCTTCTTAACAAAATTAGCGTTTGGATTTGAAACTGTTGGATTTGAACACATCAAAAACAACCCTTTAATTTCACCATCATGAATTTTTTCAATCATCTCATATGCAGAAACACCTTTTCTAGGAAGATCTTTCTCCTCTATGTTCCACACATCCGCTATATACATCCGGTGCTCGTGGTTTTCGATTGAACGGTAGCCTGGAAGCTGATCCGCTTTTTGACCATGCTCTCGGGCTCCTTGCCCATTTCCTTGACCAGTAATGGCCCCATATCCGCAGCCAGGTTTACCAATTTTCCCGACAGAAAGTAGAATATTCAAAAAATTTTGCACCGCAGCACTTCCGTCTGTTTGCTGCTCTACCCCTCTAGCAGTAAAAATCATTCCCGTTTTTCTTTGGCCAAACATACGGGCAGCTTGGTACACCTCTTCAAGTGGCACTCCCGTTATTTCTTCAATGATATTAAATTCCAGAGACGCCACATATTGAATTACTTCTTCAAATCCATTGACACGTTCTTGTAGAAATCGTTCATCTAGATAATTTTCTTCGATAAGGACCTTCAAGATTCCATTGGCTAATGCCGCGTCGCTCCCCGGCTTAAGTTTCAAGTGTAAATCAGCTATTTTAGTTGTAGCTGTTTCTCTTGGATCAATTGCAATAATAAAAGCTCCGTTTTCTTTTGCTTTCTCAAAATAAGGCATAATCGTTGGCTGACATTCCGCAATATTTGTTCCAGCTAACATAATACATTCAGTAAACGGAATCTCTTGCAAGCTATTCGTAAATCCTCTGTCCATGCCAAATGTTTTACTAGCAGCAGAAGCAGCAGCCGACATACATAAGCGTCCATTGTAATCAATATACTTTGTTTTTAACGCAACTCGAGCAAATTTCCCTAATAAATAAGCTTCTTCATTTGTAATAGAGGCACTTCCATAAACACCTAGCGCATCTGCTCCATTCTTCTCTTGAATCTCTGTAACGTTTTCTTTAATATAGTGAAGAGCTTCTTTCCAAGAAATCTTTACAAACTCTCCGTTTACTTTTAATAAAGGATATTGAATCCGATCTTTATGCAAAGGATGCTGATGCGCATTCATTCCTTTGATACATAACCTTCCTTGAGAGGTAGGGTTATCTGTTCCAATTGTTTTATACGTTTTCCTTTTTACATGTGTTTGTTCAACTAACTGCATTTTGCACTGCATGCTGCAGTAAGGACACTGAGTATTATAGATACGCTCGGTTTCAACTTGCTTTTGCTGCTCACGAAAATATTTCAATAGCATCTCAGTCATCGTAGGTCACCCTTCTTTCCTATAATAAATATGTGATTGCACGAGAGCGTTCTGAGCTGAGCCGCTTCATTAAATACTCTCGATTGTCTACCTCAAACAAAACTTCTCTGATATGAACAATTCCTACTCGCTCGATCCAGCTCCCGACAGTTTCTAAATAGTTCCCCGTTTCACGGTAATATTGAATCAAAGAACAGCTGATTTCTACTGCTTCTTCGTTTGTTTCGGCCACATAAAACAGCTCCCCGCTTCTGGCTTCTGCGCTGCTTCCGCCGGCATATATTTCCCATCCTCTGTCTATTCTTCTTAATCCTATATCACTTGTTGTTACATTCTCTGCAATGTGAGAGCACGAAGCAATACTGATTTTGATATCACATGGGGTCTTTACATATTCAAGCTGTTTATCTAATTCATTTGATAAAGCAAGAGCAGGTTCATACTGACAAATACACGTTCCTTTTCCTATATAAACAGATACATTTTTAACTGTACGTTCATATAGCTGCTGAAGTCCTCTATCTATTTCCTCACTTATCAACGGAAGATATTCTTTTTTCACTCCAATAAGTTGAATGCGCTGATCACTTGTTAAACGAATGTTAGAGATGTTGTACCTTTCAGCTACATTTGCTATGTTCCTTAATTCCTGTACATTTGTCAGACCACCGTGAATTTGCGGTACCACTGCATAAGTCCCATCGTGAAGCAAAACGGCCTGTTCATTCTCCGTAGTAAATAAAGAATGTCGATTGTTTTCATAATGAGGATTCATCATATCTAAATAGTAATGAAGACCGCCTTCACATAACGAACAGCCTTTCATGTCTTTAAACTTTAATATTTCTCTTACTTGCTGAACCGTCTCAAATTGATATTGCTGCATTTCTCTTACCAGCTCATCTTCTGATAAATGTGTACATGTACAAAAGGTTTTTTGTTCAATGATTTCATCAAACTCATCGCTTTGAATATATGTTAAAAGATCTGTTACAAGGGGTTTGCATCCTCCACATGAACCAGAAGCTTTCGTGCAATTTTTTATTTCATCTACTGTCGTTAAATCATTTTTCTGTACTGCTTCAATAATGGCTCCCTTTGTTACACCGTTACAGTTGCATATGATACCCGTAAGTGGCATAGAAGTTACTGCATTTTCTTTTCCATGTTGAGAAGGAAATAATTGTACTTTTTCCGCTTGCGACAAATCCTTTTTTTCATTAATCATTTGTGATAGCTTTATAGCCTCACTGGTATCTCCAAAAAGAACAGCTCCTACTATTTTCCCTTCGCGAAAAACGACTTTTTTGTATATACCATCTAACATATTCGAAATCGTAATGGCTTTTGCACCTTGATTTTCCTTGAACTCTCCGACTGAGTAAACGTCTATTCCTGATATTTTTAATTGAGTGGAAAGAACGGACCCGCGATAACCATCGTTTTTTATTTGGCAAAGGTGTCGCGCTAAGACTTTTCCTTGTTCGTAAAGAGGAGCAACAAGGCCGTATGTCATCCCTCGATGTTCAGCGCATTCACCTACTGCATAGATATCCGGGATGCTCGTTTCTAAATAATCGTTTACGATGATTGCTCTATTTGTTTCTATTCCGCTTTTTTTAGCTAGATTAACATTTGGCCTCACTCCTGTAGCCATTACAACTAAATCAGCTGCAATTTTGCTGCTATCGTTAAATCGGACGCCTTCTGCTCGATTTCCCCCTATAATCTCATCTGTATGTTTGTTTAATAGAAAACTCATGCCTTGCTTTTCTAATTCTTCTCTTAACATAGCAGATGCTGCTCTGTCTAACTGTCGCTCCATTAAGAAACCCGAATGATGAATGACTTGAACATCCATTCCCAAATTCAATAGTCCCCTAGCAGCTTCCAGCCCTAACAGACCCCCTCCAATAACCGCTGCTTTTTTATACTGTTTAGAAATTTTAATCATTTCCTGACAGTCTTCGATGGTACGAAAACCGAGGACACCTTCTTTGTCAGACCCTTTAACGGGGAGCATATACGGGCTCGAACCAGTAGCAATAATAAGCTTGTCGTACCTCGTCTCTCTGTTTTTATCTGTTGTTATTATTTTTCTCTTGGTGTCTATGTGCGTAACGCTTTCTCCTTTAAATAAAGTGATATTATTTTCCTTATACCATGCCAAAGAATGAATATTGATATCTTCAAGCTTTGTACTGCCTTGTAAAACGGTTGATAATAAAATTCGATTATAGTTAACGTGAGGCTCACTTCCAAAAACAGTAATATCAAAACAATCTGGAGAATGAATAAGAATTTCTTCAATACAGCGCATTCCTGCCATTCCATTTCCGATTAATACCAGCTTTTGTTTTGTCATATAAAAACCTCCAACACATAGATTCAGACCGTAAAATATACAGTTTTTATTATTTCATAAACTTCTCTAAAAGAAATGAACCTTGTTATAACTTCTAACATTAAAATCTGTTTAAAGCGTATGAATACGCCGATACCATTCGTTGAAAGCAAGCTTTTATATAGAAGATTACTATACTTTAAAAAGGGGTAGAAAAAAGGATGCTATGCTTATATCACCTTTCCCTACGCCTTATAAGTAATCTATATAAAATTTTGTTATCTTCTTTTTGCCTACTATTTATTTATTTTGAAATCAATTATGATAAAAGAAAGAGTCTGAATTGGAGGTTTAAAACATGTCAATAACCGTTCACGCCACTCAGTGGATTCATTTTCAAATTAAATTGTATAACCTTCATTCCAAAACGAGATCGCTTAAAGATCAAAAACTAGAATTACCTCTGCCAGAATTCCATCAAAACCTAATCATATTTACATCAGCAGCTCATCATGGCCTTACGTTTGGATATCAAGCCATTCAATGGGATACACCCTATACTTCCTGTCCGATTTACATAGAGCATCAGTCTATTCCATGGTCCACTTTAGAACAACGTTCCCATAAGCACATAACTGAACATATTACAGCTATTTTCTTAGAGACAATGTTTTATAGACAAAGTCAATTCAAACAATGTCAATTTTGTTTTGAATTTATCATTCCTGAGAGTCTTTTTGACCATACAACCTGTCAAAACTGCGCATCACGACATTTTGGAGTGGTGTATTAATTAACAAACAAAAGCCTGAAGGAGTCAGAAAACCTCTGACTCCTTCAGGCTTTTGTTACATGACTAGCTGAACAAAAAGTGGAATAACGGCAACTGTGACAACGCCTACAATAACAACTGCAATACTTGCCATGGCTGCCTCTACTTCTCCCATTTCAATCCCTACGGCTACTCCCAGCGCATGCCCAGAAGTTCCAAGAGCTAATCCTTTCGAAATTGGATTCTTCACCTTGAATACTTTTAAAAATAAAGCGCCCAGCGCATATACGATGACTGCATTAAAAATAACAGCAAAGGAAGTAATAGCAGGAATCCCTCCAATATCTTGAGACAATGGCAGCGCAATCGCTGTTGTAGCTGCTTGTGGAAGCATTGATTTCATCACAACTTCATCCATATGAATACCTTTAGCAATCGCAAAAATAATCGCTACCGAACAAACTGACCCTACCGCAATAGAAGAAAGAATTTGCCACCAGTACTTTTTTAATTTATCGGCTTGCTTATATAAAGGGATGGCAAAAGCAATTGTTGCCGGTTCTAAAAAGAAGCTGATAATCTTCCCGCCGCTGCTATATTCCTCATAAGAAAAATGACCAATTTTCAAAAAAGCAATTCCGAGTACCATTGCCACAAATAAAGGAGTAAATAAGAAAAAACCTTTTGACTTTTTAAATAAATACGTTCCAATGCCGTACGCAGCTAAAGAAACCACGATTCCAAAATACGGATTCATCTTTCCAACCACCTTGTCTCTTTATAATTGATGTTAAGCAATACCTTGTTTTTTCGTTTTTTCACTCATATCTGCATCTTTTATTTCTTCTTTTGCTTTATTATCTTTTGTCATGCCAAGTATAAGCTGTGAAAATAAGCCTGTAACGCCTAACAAAATAATCGTTGCCACGATAATAACTAAACAAATTTGAATGCCGTACTGCTGCATAACACCTAATGAATTCATAACAGAAATACCTGCTGGTACAAATAAAAATCCGATCAAAGAAGTTAAAGCCGTTCCCAGTGATTCAACTTGCTCTAGTTTAATAATCTTCAAGCAGAGTGCAAGAAATAACAGCACAAGTCCAATGACTGAAGCAGGCATTGGAAAAGGCAAATGCTCTGCAATAAAATCTGAAATCAACATAATTACGGAAAAAATAAATGCTTGTGTTAAAAAGCCATACACTTTTTTAGCACTCATTTCTTTCACCTCTCTCTGTTTGTTGACTTCATTATATAAAATGAAAATCAATAAGAAAGCGTTTTCAAATTAAAGAGTCAAATATTTGTGCTCACTTACAAAAATCGAGCCTTGAAATGCAAAAAACAGCTTGCCAAAATGCATACGCAAGCTGCTTTTTCCTTAAATTCCTAAACGTTTCTTCAATTCTTTAGCATATGTACGGCTGACAGGAACTCGCTCATCGTTTTTCATTACTAAATTATACGTAGAATTAAACCAAGGCTGTACTTCGGAAATATGATTTACGTTGACGATATACCCCCTGTGCACACGACTAAACGACTGAGAAGGGAGCTTTTTTTCTAGCATAGCAAGCGTATCAGCAGTATGGTAGGATTCTGTTATGGTCTGAATGGTGACTTCTCCTTCTATTAATCCTACAAACAAGATGTCCTTTATACTCACCAACACAATCGAATCATCTACAGAAATCGCTAACTTTCCAGTTTGAGAAGAAGACTCTCCTATCGATTCTTCTTCTTTTACAGCGGGATGAGGAACACGCATTTTTTTATATTTATGAATAGCCTGCATCACTCTTTCTTCATCAAAAGGCTTCAAAATGTAATCAATTGCATCTACTTCAAAGGCTTGTAAAGCGTACTGATCGTACGCGGTTGCAAATATAATAGCTGGCGGATTTTTCATTTTTTTAAGCCTTTTAGCAATATCAAAACCGCTGTCATCTGACAATTGTATATCTAAAAATAATAAATCCGGCTTTTCATCCATCATTTTATCCAACGCCTCTTCGATACTTTCAGCTTCTTCAATGAAGTCTACTTCTTTCGTTCGATGTAATAAATATTTTAATTCATCTCGCGCTAACATTTCATCATCTACTATTAGTACTCGCAGCATATTACATACCCTCGCTTTTTAATTCAATTGGTATAACAAACGAAACCGCTGTTCCTTCTGTTACGTCAAACTCCAGCGTTGTTTCTTTTCCAAACAATCCATGCAAACGTTGTTTAATATTGTAAAGAGCCGTCCCCGTTCCTTTTTCTGAAAAAACGGGCTGATTGCCAAGCATTTGCAATCGTTTTGTGTCTATACCTTGTCCATTGTCTTTTACCTTTACGTATACATATTTATCTTTTGTCTCAATATAAACTTCTACACGACAGTGCTTTTGTTTACGCGGAAACGCGTGCCGAATGGCATTTTCCACAAGCACTTGAAGAATAAATGGCGGAAGCAAGACATCATCTAGCCCTTCTTCAATATACATGTCAATTTCGTATTTATTAGGGAACCTGGCTTGTTCAAGCGATAAGTACGCGTGGACATGATCAAGCTCTTTTGATAACGGAATCAACAGCTGCCTTGCACCTTGCAAATTGGAACGAAAATAAATGCTTAACTGCAAAAGCAGCTTTCTGGCTTTTTCTACGTCCTGTCTGCACAGCGCCGATATCGTATTAATGGCATTAAATAAAAAGTGAGGATTCACCTGTGCCTGTAAAGCTTTAATCTCCGCATCTTTTAGCAATTTACTTCGAAGCTCTGCTTCGCCGAGCTCTAGCTGAGTTGAAAAAAGTTTAGCCAATCCTTCTGCCAGCTCTTCCTCCACCCGGCTTAACCCGCTCGCATCTTTAAAGTACATTTTTAGTGTTCCAATGGTAGTACCGTGAGAAGTAAGCGGCATCACAATAGCGGCATGAAGCGGGCAGTCTTTATGCTGACAATCAATTTGCTCTCTCGATTTTGCTTTCATAATTTTTCCTGTCTTCAGCACTTCGTGAGACAGCCCGGTAATTAAACTATGCGAAGGAACGTGATGATCAATTCCTTCCCCTACATGAGCTAAAATTTTGTGCGTATCAGTTAGCGAAACAGCATCCGTACCTGTGAAGCGATGAATAATATTTGCAACATTTTCACATGATTCACTAGTGAGACCCTGACGAAAATGTGGAAGAGTTTGATCCGCGATTAATAATACTTTGTGTGTCTGAAGCGCTCTCATTTGTTCCTCTTGCCGTAAAATGGACTGAATAATAGATAAGAAAATATAGCTTCCTGTGCCATTTACAATAATCATTGGAATAGCAATAATACTCACTAGCGTCCATGCCGAATCAAACGGTTTAGCAAATAATAAAATAATCAGCATCTGAAGCGTTTCCATCGCTATGCCTACAAGTGCAGCAAAGCGCGGTGTAATCGTTCGATGTTTTTTCCGGTAGGCATAGCCGATATATCCAGTTAACACCCCTGCTAAAACGGATGAAACTGCACAGCTAAACGCCGTACTCCCTCCTAACATAAAACGATGAACGCCAGCAAGTATTCCTACTCCTAAACCAACAAATGGACCGCCAAGCAGACCGCCCATTTCCACACCCATAATTCGTGTATTTGCAATCGAGCTTGATGGATCTACTTTTAATAATAAGTCTTCATTTCGAATAATTGTTCCTTGAATTTCAATTCCCGTGTAGTTACTAATAATGCTAAAAAGAGAAAAAATAAAAATAAGTACAGCTTTTCCTTTATACCCTTGCTGTTTGCGGAGAAATTGCCGAAAAACTTTTGTATGTGCCAGCAAAAAACCTAAGATGACAATAACTCCGACTCGTTCTACCATCATAATTAATAAATGAATCATTTCTAGCCACCCTTTGCTGTCCGTTTCTATTTTATATTGTTACATTGATGGTGGCAGAAATCTAGCTTTACAAATAGAAAAAAAGCTGTGCGAATACGTACTGTATTCGCACAGCTTGATTTTAAGCTTGAACCGTTTTAAAAAATTGAGGCAAGTAATCTTTATGAGCTTCTAGCATCTCATCGACAATTTGCTTAGCTAGCTTATCAGAAGCCACAAGAGGATTAATGGTTAATGCTAAAATAGCTTTGTCATAATCTCCGGTCACTGCTGCTTCAGCTGCAACACGCTCAAATGACTTAATTGTTTGAACAAGACCTCGTACAGGTACAGGAAGGTCGCCGACTGAAATTGGCTTCGGTCCATCTTTTGTAATAATACAGCTTACTTCTACGGCAGAATCAGCAGGAATGCTTGCTATGGCACCATTATTGATAGTATTTACGGGCTGAATATCGCCTTTATCCGTGTAAATGGATGTAATCAATCGAACGGCTGCATCACTATAATAGGCTCCGCCGCGCTGTTCTAATTGAGGCGGTTTAATGTCTAGATTAGGATCTTTATACAGTTCGAACAGCTCTTTTTCCAACTGTTTTACGACTTCTGCTCTCGTTTCACCTTTTTCATAATTAATAAGCTCTTTTTCTACCATTTCACGCGTTTTATAATAGTACATGTGATATGGACACGTTAACGCATTTAGGGCTTTTGTAAATTCTGGCTCCCATCCAAGTCCCGCTACATTTTTCACAAAGCTGCTGTTAGTTGGATCACTCAATAAATCAATAACTTGATCTTTAACGCTTACACCATCTACATATACATCTAATCCATAGACCATGTGATTTAAACCAGCAAAATCAATTCGAATGCGGGAGTGATCTACATCAAGCAGCTTAGCAATCCCCATTTCCATTCCGATTGGTACATTACAAAGCCCTACAATCTTTTTAATGTTACTATAGCGGAGCACAGCTTCTGTTACCATACCTGCAGGATTTGTGAAGTTAATCAGCCAAGCTTCTGGACATAACTCTTCAATGTCACGGCAGATATCTAAAATAACGGGAATCGTGCGAAGTCCTTTAAATAATCCGCCCGGTCCATTTGTTTCTTGACCAAGCACCCCGTATTTAAGCGGTATTCTTTCATCTTTCGCTCGTGCATCTAACAAACCAACGCGAAATTGAGTCGTTACGAAATCCGCATCTTTTAGTGCTTCTCTTCGATCTAACGTTAAATGAACATTAATTGGCAAACCTGATTTTTTCACCATTCGTTTCGCCAAATTACCAACAATCTCTAGCTTTTCTTTTCCTTCTTCAACGTCTACTAGCCACAGTTCTCGAACTGGAAGTTCATCGTATCGTTTAATAAATCCTTCTATTAGTTCAGGCGTATAGCTTGAACCTCCGCCAATCGTTACAATCTTAATACCTTTTGTCATAGTGTAATCCCCCCAGAAATTTTGATTGCTTCATATAAATCTACAAATTCAGTAGCCATTTCTTTTATCGTCATCGCATTCATTAAATGATCTTGAGCATGAATCATGAGCAGAGAAATTTCTGTGCTTTCCCCTCTAATTTCACCTTGAATTAACGACGTTTGGATATGATGAGCAGCATTTAATTCTTCTGCAGCTTGTGTAAGCTTTTCACGTGCTTCTGAAAAATTTCCGCTTTTGGCAGCTGCTATCGCTTCCATGGCTGAACTTCTGCCGTTTCCACCGTGTAAGATTAATTTAAAAATATATTCTTGAATGCCTTCCATCCTTTATCCCTCCTCACACAATATCTTTCTTTGTATCACTTGGTACCCCTTCAGCTGCAGGCTGTATACCATTTTCTTCAGTGAATTTTTGTTTATCCCACATTCTAAAGAAAGGATAATAAATGCAAACAGAGATTCCGATATTAATAGCTTGCATAACTGCACCCGATAATTCCCCTCCTGTTGCCAAATAGCCAGAAATAATCGGAGGCATAGTCCAAGGAACCGCAATACCTGCTGGTTTTGCTACCAGTCCTGTCGACATCGCAATATAGGTTGCTACTACCGTCACAAGAGGGGTAATAATAAACGGAATAAGCATCATTGGATTCATCACCATCGGAAGTCCAAAGATGATCGGCTCATTGATATTAAAAAGAGCTGGTCCTATTCCTAACTTACCAAGCTGCTTCATTTGTTGACTGCGTGCTTTTAAAATCATAGCTACAACTAGAGCTAACGTGGCTCCGCTGCCTCCGATATTAATCCAAATATCAAAGAACTGCTGTGTAAAAATATTTGGTAATGCTTCATGATTAGCAAATGCAATTCGGTTTTCATCCATAGCTCCATACCAAATGGGAGCCATAATTCCACCGACAATATTCGCTCCATGAAGTCCACATGACCACATGAGCATAATAACAAGTTCGGCAACTAGCGTACCGCCTAAACTGCCGCCTAACACACCTAAAGGCTTTCCAAGCAATTCTCCAACGATATTATGCAGACTTCCAAAATGCGTTTGTTCTACTAACAAACGTAAAATCCAAATAAATGCTATTACCGTAAAGCCAGGAATAAGAGCAGCAAACGATTTTCCAACAGCGGGAGGAACTCCATCAGGCATCTTGATGATAATGTCTTTTTGAATAAACCATCTGTAAATTTCCGTAGAGAGAATCGCGACAATCATTGCTACAAAGAGTCCTTTACTTCCCATTAAAGCGGTTGGAATTCCGCCGTCTACTAAAATAGCTTCTTTGGCTCCACTTGGGAGAAAGGACACTTTATACGGAGTAGCAAGTAAAAAAGCAGCAAGTGAAATAGCCCCTGCGGACAAAGCATCTACTCCGTATTTTTCAGCTAACCGGTAGGCTATTCCGAAACAAGCAAGCAGCGCCATAATATCGAATGTAGCTCCAACTGGATAGGCCATTTTTGTTGCCCATTCTTTTCCGAAAATCCCTGCCATAAAGTCGTTATAACCTGGTATCGGTAAATTCGACAGTATTAAAAATACTGAACCGATAATAATGAGCGGCATTGTCAGAACAATACCGTCTCGAAGTGCTTGTAAATGGCGTTGACCCGCCATTTTTCCAGCGATAGGCATTACTTTGCTTTCAAGCATACTATTAAATTTGCTCATGTAGTCCACACTCCTATTTTGAAACTAGTTGAACTGCAAATTTTAACACTTGTTCTCCATTACACGTTCCGTAGTGAACAGGATTTATAACGTCAACTGGCACTCCTTTTTCTTCACCTAGCTTTTTAAGCTGCGGCAGCAAGTAGCGCACTTGAGGTCCTAATAAAAGAACATCCGCTTGATCAATATGGTTGCGAACAGAGTCACCAGGAACCGCCCAAATTTTATACTCCGTGCTTTGCTCCTGAGCGCTTTTTTCCATTTTTGTTACTAGTAAACTTGTAGACATTCCAGCTGCACAACATAATAGAATATTCATTTGTCATTCCCCCGTTTTTTATTTTGCTATCTGTTTTGTTGATAGTTTTATCTTAAAATAAAAGCGCTTACATTTATACACAACCTTTTTCCGCTACTAACGGAAAAAATATGTTTGAACATTCAGATAAAAAAGAAGCCCCTCTCTTAGACTTCTTTTTTTATCTAATATTTTTCATAAACACCTCTATAAATTCCTCATAATCCTTGCACTTTACTAAGCGCTGCACGACCTGCTTATCATCCACAACGCGGACTAACAAACTGTACATCTTCTGCAAATCGCCTTGATTATTCGCTTTTACACTTAAAAGGCAAATAAATTGTACGAGGTTTCCTTCCCACATAATCGGTTTTTTCAACGTACAAATGGCCCAAAACGTCGTATCCGTTTGAGGAACCATAGGATGAGGAATCGCAACGAGATTGCCAAAACTTGTTGGTGATGCAGCTTCTCTTTCAAAAACAGATTCTATAAATTGAGAAGGAACTAGTCCTAGATGAGTTAATTTCTCTCCTAAAAAATGAAGCACTTCTTCTCTTGTTTGAAATTCTTGCTGTAAATATACCAATTCTTTTTTTGTGTATTCTAATGAAGGCTGCGGTTTGTTCTTCATTAAACAATCAATTTTTTTAAAATCACTGTTTCCTAGAATAGTACTTACTTGTACTACAGGAACAGGAAGATGATCTGGAATTGGAATGGTACTAACAATAAAATCTAAAGAGTGCAGCGACATTTGGTGAAGCTTATAATACTGCGTTGTTCCTAAAATAGTCAGATTTAATCCAAACGTAGCCTGCAGCTTATATGATAATAGCTTGGCACTCCCTACTCCCGATGCGCATACAATCAAACAGCGCTTAGGCTGATTGATAATTTTCCGACGTTCAATGGCACCTCCAATATGTAAAGCTAAATAGCCAATTTCTGTTTCATGCATGTCGATTTCAAGGCGATTTTTTAGTACCTTTCCAGCTATAATTCCAGCTTCAAAAGCCAGAGGGTAATGGCTCTTAATCCCTTCAAGCATTGGGTTTCGTAGATTCATTCCATATTTATAGCGGTTGATAGCCGGTTTCAAATGCAAGCTCATACCAAGGATCAGCTCTGAATCTTCACTAATTTCTAAATGAAGCTCCTTTTCAATTGCTTCTAATATAGCCGCTGTTAATTCATAAATATTTGTATCAATAAACTGCTTCACTTCTTTTTCTTCATGATTGCCATTATTGAGCATTTTTGTCCCTAACAAATGAATGGCGATATACGCTGTTTCTGACTTCGGAAAACGAACCTTGAATGCCTTTTCAATTTCTCGTACAATTTCAGCTGCTACTTCATATTCTTTGTGCTCCATAATCTCAAGCAGGTCTTCTGAATACAAAGAGATAAAATTTTCTTCTTGTATTCGCTTACAAGCTATAGCCAAATGAATGATTAAATTGTTTAATCCAATGTCTGAAACCATAATATTGTATCGTTTTATTTGATTTAAAATGTGGGCTTTAATCGTTAAGATTGATTCTTGGGGCAGGATAGATATTTCATTGTGTACCATATCTACTTCTTTATCTTTTCGGTTGAATATGTACTCAGACATACAAAATCTCATTTTCATTTCGTCCCCTTTAGCTTTCAAGCCATAGTTAGGACGTTTTTCTAAAAGGATATCATACTTACACAGCTGTTTTTTAACATCTCTTAAATCGTTTTGAACCGTTGACTTGCTAATATACAACTCGTCTGCTAAATCTTCGAGCTTCAAATATCCGTCTGCTAGCAGCAATCTTTTGATCAAATAATGCACGCGTTCATCAGGAACGGTTGGAATAGACGCTGTATCAAATAATTGATTAGCTGAAAGTTCTTTTAATAGCTGATGAAACTGTTTTTCATCTAAAACGCTAAGTTCATATCCTGTCCCTCGAGCTGATTTAATTTTAGCCCCGTACTGAGACAAAATGTCATCTAGCTGTTTTATATCCGTTCGAATAGTTCGAGAAGATACTTGATTTACTGTTGCCAAATATTCGCTCGTAACGGTTGATAATGTAGACTGTACGGACATTAGTTCTCTTAATATAACGATCATTCTTGAATTAAGCATGTTTGCTTCTCTCCATTCTCAGAAGATTTCCCCCCTTATAAAACAAATCAAAAGGGCCGGTTATTTTAAACAAAAACAAAAAATACCTAAACAGCAACAAACAGAAACTACCTTTTCTGTCCTTGCAGCTTAGGTTTTGCCTGCTTCATCAGTAACAACCCTAAAACAATAGGAATAAATGTCTTTATTTGTAATCTATCATTCTTTCTCTTTTTTTTCAATTTTAACTAAAGCGTTAGGCTTAGTGGCATTAATAGAATTTATGTGGTCTCTTCATACCGATGTAGCCCCAATACAAACGTACGAATTAAAAAGTCCAGGGTCTCATCAGTGCTTAAAGGCATTCCAAATCCCCCTTTTTGCTCCAAAGAAGCAAATCCATGTAAAATGCTGCGAAGACTTCTAACAGCATGAAGGGCTTCATCTTCTGGAAGATGATACGGTTTCAACACATCCAGCACTAAAAGCACAATGTTATCAGATGCTTTTTGTACTTCTTCATCTTGTATCCTTGGTGCTACTGTTGCTGTTGCTTCGTATATTCCCGGAGACTTTCTTACAAATGAAACGTACGCTTTGCTTAGCTGATAAACAGCGTCTTCTGCAGAAGCATGTTCAACAGCACTTTTTAAAAGATGATATAGCTGCTGCAGTCCACTTAAAGCCAGTTCTTTGCGCAGCTCTTCTAATCCTTTTATATGATTATATAAAGACGGTGGACGAACATCTAATTCTTTGGCTAATGAAGCAATTGTAACAGCATAAAACCCTTCACGATTGGCCAAATTTCCACCTGTTTGAATAACCTTTTTAAAATCTAGTCCCTGTCGTGGCGACATCCCTTCATCCCCTTTTTTCCATTTTCACTTTTGCTTGTTGTATTGCTTTTCCCATCAATTTCAGCGGCCGAGAAAGGAGTCTTCCGTGTCCAACAGCAAGAAGTGACGGGTTTAGTTGATATAGCTTTTCTGCACTTTTAAGTGACAGCTCCTTACTCCACGTTCCAAAAGCGGGAAACGGAAACAGCGGCTTTAACTGACCTGATACCGCAACTCCTCCTCGCACTTGGAAAGAATCTCCCGCAATTAATGCGTTCGTTCTCTGGTCTAAAAAAGACATAGACCCAGGTGTATGTCCAGGTGTAAAAATAGGAGCAAGTGAGCCTATGTAAGACTCTTCTTCAATGAAATGATCAACTTCAGTTGAGATCTTTCCTAGCTTTGGTACTCCTCCACGGATTGGGTTTTGAGGTTCTTCAGAATCGAGTGTTAAATCTCCTGAAAATAATCGATAATCTCTTTGCGACATATAAACAGAAGCATTCGGTAAACTTTTCTTCAAAGTATCAATCGCCCCGATGTGATCTTCATGAGTATGTGTAAAAACAATTCGCGTAATCGGTTTTCCAATTCGATCTGCAGCTTTCAAAATACCTGACGCGCTGTACGGAAGAGCTGCATCAATTAATGTAAGGCTATCTTTTTCTTCAACTAAATAACAATTCACTGGAAAAAAACGAGGCAAAAACGTCAGTTGATACAACATTTTCTCACGAACTATTCTCATTTCCTCATCCCCTATTATCAAAATAAAAACTAATGGTATTAGTTTTTATTTTAACTAATACCATTAGTTTTATCAATCATATAGTGGAAAAAACAAAAAAAGTGTGAGACATAACGAAATCAATTGAATCTAAAGACGAACAAATGAGATAAAGAAGCTCGTATAGATCAATTGTTACACTGTCCCCACAAAAAATCCGAACGCGTTTGGTTCTCCATCAAGAATCAAACGCGTTCGGATCTTCCTTTAACTAAACTACTTTTGCCCTAGCCTCTATTAAAATTAAATGTCTTTTCTCTCCCCTGTAGCAGCCACTACAATCGCACTGCCTTTCTTTAACTCTTCTTCATATTTCTTTGTTTCGTCTTTTGATAAGCCTAGTGAAGCCATTTTTGTTCGAAGCTCATCTTCTCTTGTTAAAAATAAACTCGCTGCTGAATGTAAAGGACCTTCTTCAGACAGTCGAATAATATTTGTGTCCGTTACTTCTGTTAAATTTTTAGAATCTTCCTTGTCATAAGTAAACACGTATACTTCATTTTTCTCAAAACCTTTGTCTGCAAATTGATTAATTGCTTCGTTAATATCCGCTCCGCTTTCTACTACTTCAACATGTTTCATTATTTATAACCTCCTGTTTCTATAGCACATCTTTCTTTTATACTTAGCAAAAGAATAAACTTCTTACTACTATATATACCCGTTTTCAGAAAGGGAAACCCGCATTTAACGCTTTGCAGAGAGTTTGAATATCATTCCACATTATCCTTTAATAGGATGTATACCTCTTTTGATTAACTTATTTGAAACAATCATTCAGCTTATTTTCAGCTACCATTCATAAGAAATTCATCTACATTGCTTATTATGAAAAAGAAAAAAAACGCTAATCAGGTACTTTATACGCATAATGAATGTCTGTGTCAGAGTAAGCCGGATATGAATGCAACAATTCATATCCGTTTTTTGTATGAAAGAACCTCTAACAACATTCTGTCCATACGTCTTACAACATACTATAATTCTCTATATTAACTAAAAATTCAGGTTATATAGGAGGTTACAAATGAACAGCCATCCACAGCCACAGTTAAAAAAAGAGTTAAAGATCCGGCATATCACCATGATTTCTCTTGGAGGAATTATCGGGGCTGGATTGTTTATCGGAAGCGGATCACTCATTAACACCGCTGGACCGGGATCTATTTTTTCGTACGCGTTTGCTGGTTTGCTCGTTATTTTAGTCATGCGAATGCTTGGAGAAATGTCTACTGCAAATCCTTCCAGCGGTTCTTTTTCCACTTATGCAAAAGAGGCATTAGGCCCTTGGGCAGGCTACACGATTGGCTGGCTCTACTGGTTTTTCTGGGTTATCGTTATTGCTGTTGAAGCTATTGCAGGTGCAAATATTATTCAATACTGGTTCCCGTCTTTGCCGTCTTGGGGAGTAAGCCTGGCTCTTACTTTTTTATTAACGATGACCAATCTGTACTCTGTTAAATCTTTCGGAGAATTTGAATATTGGTTTTCCCTCATTAAAGTCGTCAGTATCGTTCTTTTTTTACTTTTAGGTATAGCTATTATTTGTGGATTCATTCCAGGAATTGATTCTCCCGGCACTTCCAACCTTTTGCACAAAGGCGGCTTTTTACCGAATGGAATTAGCTCTGTATTTTTAGGAATTGCCCTTGTCATGTTCTCCTTTATGGGAACAGAAATTGTCGCAACCGCAGCAGGTGAATCGTCTCAGCCTGAAAAAGCCATTACCATCGCGACCAATACCGTTATTTATCGCATTTTGTTTTTCTATTTAGGCTCTATTTTTATTTTAGTAACGGTTCTTCCGTGGAATTCGTCAAGCCTAATGAAAAGCCCATTTGTATCTATTCTTGAATTAGTAAATGTACCGGCCGCAGCTCAAATTATGAACTTTATTATTTTAACAGCCGTTCTTTCCTGTCTGAATTCTGGTCTGTATACAAGTTCTCGCATGCTGTTTTCCATGTCTCAAAACGGCGATGCGCCAAAAAGTTTTTCAAAATTAAATAAAAAAGGCGTACCAGTTAGTGCGATATTAGCATGTACAGTTATCTCGTACATTAGCGTTATCTTTAACTACATTTCACCGGACAAAATCTTTTTGTTTTTAGTGAATGCATCAGGCGGCGTAGCGCTTCTTGTATATCTTGTTATTGCATTTTCACAGATTAAAATGAGAAAAAAATATGAAAAAGAAAATCCTGAAGCATTAAAAATTAAAATGTGGTTATTTCCTTACTTAACTTACGCTACAATCCTTGCCATCACTAGTATTTTTATTGCCATGGCATTTATTGATTCATTACGTTCTCAGTTCTTCTTAACTCTTTTAATTGCTGTACTCGTCGTAGGTTCTTTTTTCTTTCAGCGTACAAAAGTGACGAGCGGCTTAGCAGCAAAAGAAAATACATCAAAATAAAAGAGGTTGAGACATAACTAAATGAATCCAACCTAAAGATGAACAAATGAGATAGATGAGCTGGACTGCTTATTACACCGCAGTTGATTTCCGTGCAAGGCTTCGCTTTCCGCGGGCGGCCGCTGAGCCCGCAGGAGTCTTCGCCTTGCCCTCCAATCACCTGCTAGAAGGAACGAAACAGATGAAACTATATTCACCATCAAAAAAAACGAACCACGAATCAAACATATTGATTAATGGTTCGTTTTTCACTTGGACTAAAATGCTTTTGTCCCAGCCTCTTTTTATTTAAGGAGATAAATCTCCTACAATTTTTGTTCCGTGTAATTCAGCTGCTTTTGTTTCTTTCATAACCCGCTCTGCGTTGCCTTCATGAATTCCTCCGCCGGGCAAAATAATAATACGTTCATTAGCATATGTGATCAATTCTCGGATCATATGCAGATTTTGCAAAGCAGATCCTTTCCCTCCTTTGGTCAAAATACGGTCTGCTCCCAATTCACTAAGTATATCAATGGCTTTGTATTTATCTTTAATCTCATCAAATGCCATATGAAACGTAACGCTTAAAGGATGAGCTTCTGCTATTAACTCTTTAGTGCGTCCGTAATCGATTTCAGCTTCTTCTGTTAAAATGCCAAATACTACTCCGTTTACTCCAAGGTCTTTACATGCTTTAACGTCTTTTTTCATAATTTGAAATTCTGCTTCGGAATATATAAAATCACCGCTTCTTGGGCGAATAATCACGTTGATATCTGTATCAAGATGTTCGCTTGCATATTGAATGGTGCCGTAACTTGGCGTAGTGCCTCCTTGACTGAGATTGTCACATAATTCAATGCGGTCTGCTCCTAGCTTCTCTGCTTTTTTTGCCTGCTCATACCCTTCTACACACGCTTCTTTTATGTACTTCATACTCTCAACTCCTTTATTGGCTGTATAAATAAAGCCCATCTTTAAAAAGATGGACTTCCCTCTGCTATTTAATCGCTTTATGAACTTTTAATTTCTTTCCTTTAATTGTCTTGTTCTTCATTGCTTGTAACACTTTGGTACCTTTTCCATTCAGAATCTCCACATAAGAGACGTTTTCTTGAATCGTAATAATTCCAATATCGTCCGCGGTTACTCCGTCTAATTTCGCAATTGTTCCTACAAAATCGACCGCTCGAATTTTCTTTTTCTTTCCTCCGTTAAAATACAGCTTCATAATGTCTTTATTTAATGACTCGCTTTTATCTTTTTTAACTTCTGGACGCTCATTAATTTTTTCAGTAAAAGCGGATGCTGCCTGCTGTACTTCTTCTTTAGAAGGAGGAGTAGATGTTGGAATTGAAAAGCCGATATATTCCTCAATTTCCGATAGCATTCTCTTTTCATAAGGCGTTACAAATGTGATAGCCTTCCCTTTTTTACCGGCACGTCCCGTTCTTCCTGTACGGTGAACGTAGCTTTCTTTTTCTAACGGAAGATCGTAGTTAATAACGTGTGTGATATTATCAATATCAATTCCTCTCGCAGCTACATCTGTCGCCACTAAATAGCGGAATTTACCTTTTTTGAAATCATTCATAACCTCAAAACGGTCTTCTTGCACCATTGCCCCGTGAATTTTATCACAAGGATACCCAAAATCATCTAAATCATCTAACAGCGTATTTACCTGCTCTTGCGTGCGGCAAAAAATGATGCAGCTGTCAGGGTTTTCTACTGTGGTTACGTCTTTCAGCAGTTCAAATTTATGTTCGTTTTCTACTGATATAACAGAATGGTCAATCGTACTTGTCGTTAATCCATTTGCTTTGATTTCAACATCAACCGGCTTTTTCATATACTTGCGAGAAAGCTCTTCAATATCTTCAGGAAGCGTAGCGGAGAAAAGCATCGTTACACGCTCACTAGGAAGATGTTGAATAATTGCTTCTACTTGGTCAATAAAACCCATATTTAGCATTTCATCTGCTTCATCAATAACCAAATAACGAATTTTCTCTAATGCAAGCGTTTCTTTTTCTATATGATCAAGCACTCGTCCAGGCGTACCTACAACAATATGTGTTTTTTGCTTTAACTCTACTTTTTGCTTGGCAAATGGTGATTTTCCGTAGACAGCTGCTGCTTTAATTCGCTTAAAACGGCCGATATTAGTAATATCTTCTTTTACCTGCGCAGCCAGCTCTCGTGTCGGTGTTAACACTAAGGCCTGGGGCTTATTTTCTTCCCAATTAACTAATTCACACAGTGGAATACCAAAGGAAGCCGTTTTTCCACTTCCTGTTTGAGACTTCACGACCACATCTCTTTCTTCTAGCGCGATGGGAAGTACCTTGCTTTGTACTTCCGTGGGATGATTGTATTGCAGGCTAGAAAGCGCCTTAGCTACCTTGTCACTAAGACCATATTGACTAAAACTTCTTTGATTCATTTTGTACCCTCATTTATTTTAAATTAGTGATTATCTTTATCATGACCTGATGCACTATGTTTCATTATACTTTAATTCTTCTATACGCGCTCAAGATTTAATATAGCATTGATTTGTCAAACAAAAGAGAAAAGCCGCTCTCTTATTAATAAGAAAACGGCTTTGGTATGAGCGATGAGGGATTCGAACCCCCGACCCCATCCCTGTCAAGGATGTATTCTCCCACTGAACTAATCGCTCGTGATATGTATTGACTTTATTATAGAAAGAGTTATCCAATTTTGTCAACTATTTTTCCACAGTTCCCAAGTTGGAAGGATCGTCTTTACTTTTGATAAAATAAAAACATGCCATAAAGGAGCGTGACGGGATGAAAGCGCATATTGAATTTTATTTTGATTTTGTCTGTCCACTATGTTTTCTAGCCACTAAGCCTTTAAGAGAAGTCATTAAAGAACAAAAAGCTGAGATTGAATGGAAGCCTTTTGAACTTTGTCCTGAGCCAGCCCAGCAGATGGAGCAAATAGAAGATTTTTTAGAGAGACCTTGGAATCAATCGATAGCTCCCTTAGCACAACAGCTGCACGTAGAAATAAATATGCCGGACATGCCTCCAGTCCCGCGCACTCATTTAGCACATGAAGGCTTTCATTTTGCTAAAAAACATGGTCAAGAAATTGCCTATATAGATGCTGTTTTTAAAGCTTATTGGGAAGAGGAAAAAGATATTAGCCAGATTGAAGTCTTAGCAGAAATCGCTGATTCCTTGCATTTAGATCAAGAAATATTTACACGTATCTTAAAAGACCGGACGTTCGAACAAGTTCATAAAGATAGCTTAGTTCATGCGTATGAAGATGCTCATGTAACGAAAGTACCAACTTTAAAAATTGGCAGCCGTGTATTTCAAGGATTCGCTTCCAAAGAAACACTTGAAAAAGCGCTGTTCCATGAACGTTCTGCTAAAGACAGAGAGAAATGATTTACTAAGAGGTGCATTTGATGAATATTAATTATTATTTTAGTCGGTTTTTAGCTAAGAAACCGGATAGCCCAACGTATGAAAGCTTAGCTGCTTTACAGAACAAACACATGCTTCATGTTCCTTTTGAGAACTTAGATGTTCTGTCTCAAACCCCTATCATAATTGATTTAGAACGAATTTTTCAAAAAGTAATTGTAAATTTGCGTGGAGGATTTTGCTACGAATTAAACGGTCTATTTGGCTGGCTGTTAAAAGAAAGCGGATATGAAGTCTCTTACGTTTCAGCTACCGTCAAAAAACCCGACGGCACGTGGACCATTGAAGGAAGTCACGCTACAAACCTTGTGATGGTTGAAAATCAATCTTACATCGTAGACGTTGGATTCGGAGATTCTGTGCGCAAACCAATGCCTCTAAATGGCGAAGTAGTAAGAGATGTAAGCGGCTCTTATCGTATGACAAACGTTGCTGAGCATATGTATGATTTGCAGCGATGGGAAGATGATGTATGGAAAACGCTGTACCGTGTGTCTACGCTTCCTAAGAAACTGACTGACTTTACTCCCATGTGTGAGTTCAATCAAACGTCAGCCGATTCTCCGTTTGTACACAAACGTCTTGTTACGATCGCAACCCCTATAGGGCGCATTACCCTATCTGGTGAAACGCTAACTGTAACAGATGGAGAAAAAAAGACGAAAAGGAACGTTTCAGAAGAAGAAATACCTGATATTTTACAAAATCATTTTTATATTATTAAAGGATTTTATTAATATCTCCTTACACGAAAAACCGGCCTCTTATGGGGCCGGTTTTTGTACAGGAGTAATCATCCTGTTTTCTACAGGCGACTTTAAAATAATTGAGGTATTCACATTTCCATAAGGAATCAGTTCATCCACTAGCATTCTAAGTCCATCCATTCCAGACACGGCTGCTTTGATAAAGTAAGAAACCGGTCCAGTTACGCGATGACATTCAAGCACGTCTTCATTTTGCTCAATAAAGTCTTCAAATTCCTCCGGTTTTCTTTTTAATTCGCTTACTTGAATAAACAGCTGTGTATCTCTTCCTAAAGCTTTCGGAGACACCGTAGCGCTAAAACGCTGGATCACTCCTCGTTCCTGAAGACGCTGAAGTCTTTCTGATACGCTTGGACGGCTAAGAGCCAGCTTTTTTGATAAATCACTAATCGTCATACGTCCGTCCCTTTGCAAAATAGACAATAGTTGTGCATCGATTTGATCCATACAAACCTTTCCTTTCAAAATGAATATAATAAATAAAATCTTTATTCAAGTTGATAACAGAACAAGTATTATTTCCTTCATTTATACATGTGTTTTCTTTATTTAATATCCTATCATTAAAGTAGATGATTGAAAATGAAAATTCCGAAAAAACAAACAAAGGGGTTTATTTATGAAAAAAGTTTTATGGATTATTCTTGGATGTACGATTGCAAGTATTGGTGTTCTTATCTTGCGGCACTCTCACGTAGTGACGGGGGGAACAGCTGGTCTGTCTCTTAGCTTATCATATGCCCTTCCCTTATCGTTTGCGGTGATCTTTTTTCTCATTAATATTCCTTTTTATCTCTTTTCCTTCTTTCAAATGGGATGGAAATTTACCGCCACAACTATAGGATCAGTGTCTTTGCTATCGCTTCTCACTTCACTCGATCACTTGCTTCCTTCTTTTACACTTCCCAGCCTGATGGGTGCTGTTACGGGCGGACTAATTGCCGGCCTTGGCTTATCCATTTTATTTATGAACGGAGCTTCTCTCGGCGGTGCTAATATTCTAGCGTTATTCGCACAGCGAAAATTCGGCTGGGATCCTGGAAAAGTGAATTTTTCATTTGATTTCCTTGTCGTGCTGTCGAGCATGTATTCAATTGGACTTTCAAAAGGAATTTTCTCTGTTATATCCATTGCTATTACAGGTTTTGTCATCAGCTACTTCAAGCAAAAAATTGCTTTACACAATCAACCGACATCCGCTTCTGCCACACAGCCTTTAGATAATGCGCTTTCTAAATAAAAACCACGATTTAGCTGTGGCTAAATCGTGGTTTTTATTTACATTTTTTCTACTTTTATAAAATCAAATTGGGCTTCATACCCTGCTCCTTGAGGACTGCAGGCATAAATACCAACTTGAACAGGTTCTTTGGCTGAGTTCAATAAGTGAGCGAGTCGGAGCTGAGTCCAAGAATCTCCATCACTTGAATAACAAACGGTGTAATCATCGTTTTTACGCTGAATTTTAAAATAAAGCGCTGATTTGTTTTGAGTAAAATTTTGACTGGACCAATCTGAGAAGCCCTGGTTGGTTACGACTGCTCCTAATTGGTTAGGACCATCGGGATTGTATTCAACTGACGTTTTGATCCACGTATCTTTTGATACACGAATCATGAGACCTGCTTGATCGTAGCGATTAACTGGATATGTATGCACCTTTGTCATGATTTCAAAGTCGCCTTCTACTTCACGGTAAAGAAAGTGTCCATTGTCCGCTTCAAAGCCATAATGAGTACGCTGCCAAAAATCCGTTTTAGCGTCTGTTTTAATCACTAATCGATTCGTTTCTGTGTCAATTTGAAATTGAGCTGGTGGACAATACCAAGAAACGTCTGAATCTAATTTTCCTTCTGAAAAGTTTGTGAAAAATACTAGTTGATTACTCACTCTCTGTCATTCCCTTCTTAGAAGCTATTATTCTTCTATTTCTATTTTGCCATAATTTAACGAATAAATAAAATATTTTGATTATTTTTCTTGTAAATTCTTTTCTTTCATAAAAAAATAAGACTCTTTTACATAGAGTAAAAGAGTCTTATTTTTAAATTAATGCATTTAGAATAAGTGCTCCTGCAAAAGCAATAAAGGATAGAAGCGTTTCCAGAACGGTCCATGTTTTGAACGTTTCTTTCACTGTTAATCCTAAATACTCCTTCACCATCCAGAAGCCAGCATCATTAACGTGAGAGAACATTAGTGAACCCGCACCCGTAACGATAACAAGCAGTTCTAAGTTAACACCGGACATGTGCTCAATGATTGGGGAGACAATACCAGCCGCTGTTGTTAATGCAACTGTTGCTGAACCTGTAGCAATACGGATTAATCCAGCAATTAAAAATGCAAGCACAAGTGGTGATAGAGATAGATGTTCAGACATTTGACCAATCGTTGTACCTACTCCGCTATCAATTAATACTTGTTTGAAGCCACCCCCTGCACCAATAATTAAGACAATAGATCCTACAGGAAGCAAACATTCTTCCGTTAGTTTTTTAATCACATCTTTTGTCATACCTTGACGTTTTCCAAGCAGGTAAAACGCTGCAAAACAAGCAATTAAAAGTGCAATTAATGGACTTCCTATTAATTCTACAAACTTCACTACGCCGCTTGGCAATCCGTTAATAACAGGTGCTATAGCTGCTAAGACCATTAATAGAACGGGCAGTAAAATGACAAAGAATGAAACGCCTGTACCAGGAAGATCTTTTGATGTTGTCGTAACACGAATTAGATCAGGTTCTCCTTCTGGAATCACTCGTTTGTGAATCCATTTTGCAAAAACTGGTCCAGCGATAACTGCAGCTGGAATTGAAATGATTAATGCGTATAAAAGCACTTTCCCCGTATTTGCTCCGTAAATACTAATAGCTGCCATCGCTCCTGGATGAGGAGGAACGAGACCGTGAACAATTGATAATCCTGCAATAACCGGCAGAGCAATCAATAATATATTTTGTTTTGTCGTTTTATGAATGGAAATAACTAAAGGCAGTAGAATTAAAATTCCTACTTCGAAGAAAACAGGAATACCAATAATGAAACCTGCTACTAGCATCGCCCATGGCAGTCTTTTCACACCGAATATTCTTACGAAATAATCCGCTACCTGCATGCCGGCACCTGAATCGGCCATCAGCTTACCTAAAATTGTTCCCAACGCTAAAATTCCTACTAAGTGGCCTAAAACACCGCCCACTCCCGTTTCGTAAGCGCCAACAATTTTATCCATTGATAACCCAGAAGCAATTGCCAAAAACAAACTCGCAACCGTTAAACTAATAAACGCATGCCATTTAAAAACTGAAACACCTACAATAACAATAACAATTGCGGCAACTGTAATAGCTAATAAGTATGCATCCATCTTGCTTTCCACCTTCCCTTTAAGTAAACGCTTTCTCTATGTAGCAAAAAAGCTCTACACCCTGTGAATTTTTTAAAAAATAAGTTCCAATTATCGAAATCGTTTACATCAATTATTTTAGAAAACGATTTCATTTTTTTATTACTTAAATTATATGAAAAAAAAATTCTTAAATCAACAAAAAAACTCAAAAAAATTTTATCAATTTTCTTCCATACAATTTTAACTCATAAAAAAATCCAATCATGTTAATGATTGGATTCATCTTATTTATTTGGTGATGGTTGGATCAGCCGTTTGACTGTCGATAATCGGTTTTTCGCTTGTTTTTAACGTTATTTCTTCATATTCCCCCGGCGCTAATACGCTTTTATCTCCTTTCATGAGATACGTGTAAACGATGATAGAAATGAATAGACCAAATGTCCAGGCATTATCCCATAAAAAGCGCAGTCCAGGAATCAGTAAGCCTAAAACGGGTATGGCCACGCCAATTACTAATGCATAAATACCGTTTTTATTAAAACCTGTTGAATAACTGTAGCGACCGTTTACCTCATATAAATCCTTTAATGCCATCTGTCTCCTTCTTACAAGCCAGTAGTCAGCAATGGCGATGCCGTCTATAGGGCCAAGCAGCGCTCCGTATGTTCCAAGCCAGCCGAAAATATAGTTCCCGAAATTAGACATGATGTACCATGGCTGAAGTAAAATAGCAAAAATACCGGTCACTAGCGCCCCCATCGCAAACGTGATTTTCTTTGGATTCAGATTCTCAATTGCACGAGCTGGCGCGACGATATTTGCTCCCACATTAATCGTTAAAGAAGAAAGCACGATAACGATTGTTCCTAAGAAAATGATAAACGGAGGGAATTTAGCTACTAAGGCCACTGGATCCCAAATAGCTTCTCCAAATATAACGATTGTTGCTGAGGTAACAGCAATCCCAATAAATGAAAAAATACTCATTGTCAACGGTAAAGAGAAGGTTTGTGCAACCATTTGAGATTTCTGACTTCTAGCATATCGACAGAAATCCGGAATGTTCAAAGCGAGCGTCGCCCAAAATGCAATAACTCCCGTTAAAGCTGGGAAAAATACGGCTAGAAATTCTCTGGTTGATGTAAATTTAGAAGGCGTAGATAAAATGGGGCCCCACCCTCCCGAGTTTGTATAAGCCCATATAAAAAGAATAATAGCTGAAATACCAATAACCGGAGCAGCAATCGCTCCTAACACTTTAATCGCTTGCGGTCCTTTATATGCTACTCCTACATTTAAAAGCCAAAAAAGAGCAAATACAATGGCTGTATGACCAGCTAAACCGTTCCAAGACGAAAACGAAGCGCTTAGGAGCGTATCAATTGCTTCCGTTCCAATCCATGTATTAATTCCAAACCACCCAGCAGCCACAATGGCCCTAGCCAGTGCTGGGATATGTGCTCCTTTATCTCCAAACCACAGGCGGGCAAATACTGGATAAGGAATGCCAAACTTGGTTCCAGCGTGAGAATTAAGCAAAATAGGAATAAGAACAATAACATTTCCTAAAAAGATTGTACCAATTGCTTGCCACCAGTTCATTCCAAGCGTCATCATTCCGCTCGCCATTGTGTAAGCTGGAATACACAGACACATCCCAATCCAAAGCGTGGCAAAGTTAACTCCTTTCCAAGAATGCTCTTTCATCGTAGTCGGACGTAAATCCTCATTCCAAAGGTCACTGCCGCTCAGCTGGTTGTGCGTCTCATCTGTGAGCGTCACAATTCCATCTTGCTCAATTTGTGTTTTCATCCATAAAACCCCTTTTCATAAAATAAGTTCATTCCAAAAAACAAATTTTGTTTGAATTTTCTGAAATATAAAGGCGTTTGTGACGATTCCTTCTAGTATGTGATAAATACTAACGTTATCCCTTATTATATTTAATGCGAAACGGGGATACACTGGACAAATTGTAACATTATTTGAGGGAACTTTTATATATTGTGTAGTGTCAACTCTTTTTGTTGTTAGATAACCTAACACACAAAAAATCATCGCTTGAAAACTTCAAGCGATGATTTTTAAACTTAATGTACATATTTTTTTTGAAAAGCCGTAATGCTTTCGTATTCTTCTTTAAATAAGCGAGCCAAACGAATATAGATAGCCGTTAACTCTTTATATACTTCACTGTTTTCTTTGATTGGATAATGATGATTAGTCGCTCCAACCATATCAGAAACAACGTTTAATGAGTCAACTTCGCCAAGGCTATATAAGCCAAGGATAACTGCTCCTAGACATGAACTTTCAAAACTTTCCGGCACGGATACTTCTTGGTTAAAGATATCTGCCATCATTTGACGCCAAAGTGCGGAACGTGCAAATCCGCCTGTTGCCTGAATTTTTGTAGGCTCTCCAATTAACTCTTCAAGTGCCAATAATACTGTATACAAGTTAAAAATAACGCCTTCTAATACAGCACGAATCATATGTTCTTTTTTATGATGCAAACCTAGGCCAAAGAATGAACCTTTAGCATTTGCATCCCAAAGCGGCGCACGCTCTCCTGAAAGGTATGGATGAAACAATAAGCCGTCCGCTCCCGGTTTCACTAAAGCCGCAATATCCGTTAATACTTCATACGGATCTTTTCCAAGGCGTTTAGCTGTTTCTACTTCAGACGCTCCAAACTGATCGCGAGCCCATCTGAAAATCATACCTCCGTTATTTACTGGGCCGCCAATTACCCAGTGGTCTTCTGTCAACGCATAACAGAAAATACGACCTTTAGGATCGACTACTGGCTTGTCAGTCACTGCTCGAATAGCTCCGCTTGTCCCGATTGTCACAGCAACAACGCCTGGTTCAATTGCATTTACGCCTAAATTTGATAATACACCGTCACTTGCACCTACAATAAAGGGCGTATCCGGAAGTAAATGCATGTCAACTGCAAGCTCTGGGTTTAACCCTTTTAACTGATGCATTGTTGAAACAGGAGTAGATAACTGATCGGTTGTAACACCTGCTACTTTAAGTGCTTCTTCATCCCACGCAAGATTTTTCAGATTAAACAAACCCGTTGCTGATGCAATCGAATAGTCGATAACATATTCGTTAAACAACTTAAAGAATACATATTCTTTAATCGAAATAAACTTATGCGTTCCCTTCACTAATTCAGGCTGTTCATTAGAAAGCCATGTTAGCTTGGAAAGCGGCGACATCGGATGAATAGGCGTACCCGTACGCAAATAAATTTCATGACCATTGTATTCATTTTTAATTTTTTCCGTCCATTCTGCACTTCTATTATCCGCCCACGTGATACATTTTGTCAGCGGTTTTCCCTGCTGATCAACGGCAATAACACTGTGCATAGCTGAGCTGAATGAAACGCATAAAATATCCTCAGGTTTTACATCGCTCGTTTTTACAACCGTTTGAATTGTACGTACAACTGCTTGAAAAATTTCTTCAGGATCTTGCTCAGCCATCGCGGGCGTCGGCGAGTATAATGGATACTCAATCCCATGATTCGCAATGACTGTACCGTCTACTGAAAACAATACAGACTTTGTACTCGTTGTTCCGATATCTACACCTATTGCATATTTTTTGCTCATGCTGCTGTCCCCCTACTTTACTACTTTACTTATTTACAACACCGTGGCCGCCGAATTCATTTCGAAGTGCTGCTACAACTTTTCCTGTAAATGTATCTTCCTCTAATGAACGATAGCGCATCATTAGCGATAAAGCAATAACAGGAGTTGCCGTTTGAAGATCAAGAGCAGTCTCTACGGTCCATTTCCCTTCGCCAGAAGACTGCATGACTCCTTTAATACTGTCTAGTTTAGGATCTTTTGAAAACGCATTTTCCGTTAGTTCCATCAACCAAGAACGAACAACAGATCCGTTATTCCAAACGCGTGCTACGGCTTCATAGTCGAAATCAAATTGACTTTTTTCCAGAACTTCAAATCCTTCAGCAATGGATTGCATCATTCCATATTCTACACCATTGTGAACCATTTTTAAAAAGTGACCGCTTCCGCTTTTACCTGCGTACATAAATCCATTTTCTACGCAAATATCATTAAAAATTGGTTCAATTGTACGGAATACTTCCGCATCTCCCCCGATCATTGTACACGCTCCATTTCTTGCGCCTTCCATTCCGCCGCTTGTCCCTACATCAAAGAAGTAAATACCTTTTTCCTGAAGATCCTGAGCACGTCGAACAGATTCTTTATAATTAGAGTTTCCTCCATCTATTATAATATCTCCTTCTGACAGAAGTTCTTTTAGTTCTGTAATAACATTTTCCGTTACTTCTCCAGCCGGAACCATAATCCATACAACTTTAGGTGAAAGAGGAAGTTCATTGACTAACTCTTCAACAGTAAAGGCGCCAGTTGCTCCTTCATTTGAAAGTTTTTCTACCGCTTCTTTATTTACATCATAAGCTACTACTTCATGATGGTTGTCCATTAAATTTAATGATAAATTATATCCCATTTTTCCTAAACCGATTAATCCAATTTTCATTTTACAAACTCCCTTTGAAAAAAAATTTCACATTACCTCCATTATACGAATTATTTTTCATTTTGCAATCGTTTACAAGAAAATTTTTTTCACTCATATTTTTGTGCTATACTCTTTTTACTACTAAATTCGTGGAAAGGAACATCAGTTATGACGCAAAATTGCTTAGGAAAAATTCGTTCTCACTATGCTAGATTCAGTGAAAAAGAGAAAAAAATAGCAAATTATATTTTAGAACAGCCGGAACAAATTATTCACAGTACCATTAACGAAGTGGCAGACGATTTAAATGTAGCTGATGCAACAGTCTTTCGCTTTTGTAAACGAATTGGCTTCAAGGGCTATCAAGCGATGAAAATAGCGCTGGCTGCTGAAATTATGACGCCTATTCAGCAGATTCACGAGGAAATTGCTGAAACGGATAATGAAAAAACGATTGCTGAAAAAATCTTTCGCTCCAATGTGCGAACGCTTGAAAATACATTACAAATACTAGAAAGCAACGCTATTGAAAAAGCCGTTAAACTTCTTATGAAGGCGGATAAAGTTCAGTTTTATGGCACGGGCGGTTCTTCCGTAGTGGCTATGGATGCTTTTCATAAATTTGTTCGAACAGGAATTAAAACGTTTGCATTTATTGATTCCCACTTCCAGCTTATGTCCGCTTCTCAATTAACAAAACAGGATGTAGCGGTAGTGATTTCTCATTCTGGAACAAATAAAGACACGATGAACATTTTAAATACAGCAAAAGCGAACGGTGCCAAAACGATCGGCATTACGGGTTTTCCAAAATCTCCATTAAGCCAAAATGTCGATGTTTCTCTTTATACGAGTTCAGAAGAAACAGAATATCGCTCTGAAGCTCTTGCCTCGAGAATTGGACAGCTAAGCCTCATTGATGCTTTGTACGTTAATGTAATGATTGCGAATAAAGATGCCTCTAAACACTCGCTTGAAAAAGTACGCGATGCCATTGCTGAAACTAGAATTTAATGTTTCGCCCTTATATATTCTTCAACTATAACACCAAACAGAGCATAGAATATATGCTCTGTTTAGTGCAGTTCTTCGCTTAAAATTTTCAGGTTTTAATTCTCATTTAACATTTTCTAAGTTACTACATATGATAAAGCACAACTTTTAAAAAGTAGGTGAAGTGTGTATGGATATTATCTATCGCACTGCAAAACTAGATGATTATACAGAAGTAAATAAAATATTAGGGGAATCACTAGAACTCCACGCAAATGCGCTTCCTTCTATGTTTGATAATCAAATGGCTGTTTTATCTCCGGAACAATATCAAGCTACTCTTTATTATGCAACCATTGATATTCTTGTAGCTCAATATCGAAATCAAATTATTGGGGCGTCTGTTGTTGAATTAAAATATAACCCTCCCACCACATTAGCTCCTCTTTCCTACACAGCGTACATCCAATATTTTGGCGTTAAGAAAGGCTTTCAAAATTATGGCGTCGGAAAAGGTCTTTTTTCTGCTACAAAACAGTGGGCTGTACAAAAAGGAGCAAATGACCTCCAGCTTACCGTATGGGCATTTAACGAGAAAGCACGTGCTTTTTATGAAAGTCTGGGGCTGAAAAACTTAAGCTACCTTATGACTACTTCACTACAGCCATAAATCGTTCTATTAACGGAGACTAGACACGTAGGTGATACGTGCCTAGTCTCCGTTATTCAAATAAAAGACTAAATCATTTCGACGCGTTAATTTACGCAGCTTATATACATACTAAAAGAAGTTTATTACGTAGCCGGATTGCCTTCTTGCAGCTGTTCTTGTTCATCACGCTGACGGTGAGCTAAACGACTTGCCGCACTAGAAGCTACGCTCGCTACTAAATCATCTAAAAAGGTATTAACTCCTTTTTCTTTTTTACAGTCCAGCTTTTCAATAATGCCTACTTTTACTTTATCTAAATAGCCAAAGGTCGTCACAGCGATACTGCCATAGGTTAAAACGGCACCAAGAGCAATCGTTTCGTCAACACCAAACAACCCTTCGTCTTGTTCTACAATACTTTGAAGAGGTTCTGATAATTTATTTTGCTCAGCTAACTTATCAAGTTCGATTCCAACTAGAAGCGCATGCTGAATTTCTCTCTTTTGCAGTACTCTTTCTACGCTTTCAGCGCATTCCTGAATGGTTAGAGCTGGATGATAAGGAAGCTGTAAATCATACACAATTTCAGCAATATCCAAAACTGTTACGCCACGCTCTTCTAGCAAATCAAATGTTGCCTTTGCTACTTCTTTGCTCGTTGGGATTTTTTTCGCTGTCATGTCTCTCTCTCCTTTTCAAGTTGTTGTCTCTCTTTATACTAAATTCGATGAGAGGCGCTAAAAACCTTTTTTGTTCATCTGCCTGAGTTCATAAACTCGTCACATATCTCTTTAGGCGCTCATTACATTTACTTGCTATAATGAAATTATCTAATCAGGAGGTTTGTCTACTGTGGAAGAAAAACAAAGTAAATTTAGCAGAGGCTTATTATTATTTTTCATTGGCGCAACAGCCCTTTTCTTTATCGTCTTAATCGTTCTGTTTCTCATGTCTACTTTTGGAAAAAGCGAAAAAGAAGCCGTAGCTCTTCTAGCAGGGAATCACTACGCTATCGTTAAGGAAGAGAATTCATATACTCTTTATGATCAAAAAGAAAACAAGCCTATTTTAGAAGATGTAAACGGCTATTTCGGTGCTCGCAATATCCGAAGTTATGTAAAAAATGACACAGAATTGGTTTCGATTGATGAAAAAGAAGAAGAATATACGAAGAAGCCGCTAGAAAAAGCCAGCCAAGCGGAAAAAGCTATGTTTAAAAAAATGAAAAAATTAGATTAACCAAAAGCGCTTCAGTCGATTCTGAAGCGCTTTTTTAATGACGCATGCCTCTTTCTCGTCATTCGCTAAAAAATTCGTTACAATAAAATAAAGAACGGTTATTAGAAAATGTGTTACAATAAAGGTAACGCTTTCATTCAAATGCATAGGAGTCGATTATTCATGTCAGAAAGTAAGCGGAAGTTAGAAGAAATTTCTTTTTATAGTGACGCACTGCAAGAAGATGTCACGTTACTAGTCTATTTGCCGTCAAACTATTCTACGCTCTATAAGTATTCCTTACTTATTGCCCAAGACGGAAAAGATTATGTTATGTACGGACGGACACCTCGTTTAATTGATGATTTAATGAACGAGTCGGAAATCGATCGTACTATTTTTGTTGGAATTCCATATAAAAGCGTGGAAGACAGACGTGATAAGTATCATCCAGAAGGAAATCAAGTAGATGCTTACATTCGCTTTTTAGCACATGAACTTGTGCCATTTTTGGATAAAACATATCCTACATATCAAATGGGAAAATCACGTGTTCTAATTGGTGATTCGCTTGCTGCTACAGTTTCACTGCTGACGGCCATTGCGTATCCTCACACGTTCGGGAAAGTAATTATGCATTCTCCTTTCGTGAACGATGCTGTATTACAAACGGTCAACTCATTTGCTTCTCCTTCACTTCTGGATTTGTATCATGTTATTGGAACTGAAGAAACGGCTGTCAAAACAACACAAGATGGTATATTGAATTTTATTGAGCCTAACCGCCTGTTGCACGAACAAATGAAGCAGCGTGGATATTCTGTTTTCTACGAAGAATTTAATGGAAATCATACGTGGAAATACTGGCAAAAAGACGTAAAGCGGTCGCTTCAATATATGTTGAAGTAGAAAGATATCATATTTTTTGAAAATTTGTTATAATAAGCTCGCTTTATACATATTTTATGATCTTACTTTGGAGGGATTTTTTATGAAATTTGGCGTTGTACTTTTTCCATCTAAAAAATTGCAAGATGTAGCGAATTCTTATCGAAAGCGCTATGATTCTCACTATTCATTAATTCCGCCTCATCTTACATTAAAAGAAGTCTTTGAAGCTACAGAAGACCAAATTGATGAAATTGCGGCTAACTTGCGTAAAATTGCCGAAGAAACAAATCCATTTACATTAAATGTAACGAAAGTAAGCTCATTTTCACCAGCCAATAACGTTATTTACTTAAAAGTGGAACAAAAGCCAGAACTGACGTCACTTTACAATAAACTTCATGAAGGCAATCTTGAACAGCCAACTGAATATTCATTTATTCCACATATTACAATTGGTCAACGCCTTTCAGATGATGAGCACTTAGATGTGTATAGCCAGTTGAAACTTGTGGATGTCGCTCATGAAGAAACAGTGGATCGCTTTCATTTAATGTACCAGCTTGAAAATGAAACATGGACTGTGTTTGAAACATTTCGTCTTGGAAAGGGATAAGATACGTGAACATCAAGGTACTAACGAACAAACAAGATCATTCTGATGCTTACTTCGTACGTCAAAAAGTATTTGTAGAAGAACAGCAGGTTGATGTAGAGCAAGAAATCGATGAATACGATTCTGAAGCCCTGCATTTAGTTGTATACAAAGGAACTGCACCAATTGGTGCAGGACGCTTCCGTATGGTAGAGGACTATGGAAAAGCCGAACGAATCTGCGTTCTTTCTTCTTATCGAAAAGACGGTGTAGGAAAGCTTTTGATGGATAAGTTAGAAGAGCTCGCAGCAGAGCATGAGATTGAAAAGATTAAGCTGCATGCTCAAACGCATGCGGAAGGATTTTATAAAAAGCTAGGCTACGTAACGGTTTCGGGTGAGTTTATGGATGCTGGAATTCCACATGTAGAGATGGTAAAGAAACTAAGTAAAAAACACTAGGAATTGAACCTGGTGTTTTTGCTTTTTTAAAGGATAAGAACCTTCGCTTTGCTTATACTAATACCTAATCATGTGAATTAGGTGAAAATATGGATGAACTTATCGGAATTGCACTAGAACTCTTTATCGGATTTATCTGCTTGTTTATTTTAACTAAATTTTTAGGCAGAGCGACGATCACTCAGCTTACCACTTTTGATTTTATCTCTGCTCTTGTATTAGGAGAGTTAGTAGGAAATGCGTTATATGACTCAGAAGTAGGAATAGGCAAAATTTTATTTGCTGTTATCTTTTGGGGAGCGCTTATTTATGTCACCGAAGTTGTTACTCAAAAAAATATTCGCCTGCGCTTGTTTTTAGAAGGACGGCCATCTATTATTATTCGAAAAGGGAAAATTTCGTACAAAGAACTTAGCAAAAATCGATTAGATATCGATCAGCTTCTTCATATGCTTCGTTCAAAAGACATATTTTCCATTCGTGAAGTTGAATATGCGATTTTAGAAACAGATGGATCACTAAGCGTATTGCCAAAATCTGATTATGCTAAGCCAACAAGAAGCGACCTGCAGCTCCCTCCTTCTGAACCTGTTTTATCTATCGCCTTCGTCAGTGATGGACGTTTGCTTTTGAAAAACTTGATTCAGTCAGGCTTTGATGAAGACTGGCTAAAGACACAGTTGAAAAAACAGGGATTTACCGATTATAAACAGGTGCTTTATGCTGAATGGCAGCAGGGCAGTACTCTTTTTATTGAATCTTACTAAGGTGTTTTTTACTTGTTCATTACTTTGTGAAAAAATCGTGAGCGCATTTATTCTGCTGCGTTCACGATTTTTTCTATTATGCCCGTGTATTAATCACTAGGCCCTTATTTGTCAGCTTGCTGTATACACGCTCTGCTGCTTGAAGCTTTTTTCGCTTTTGTACTGAACTTGGCGTCAATTCCAGTGAGTGAGAACGCGATTCAAACTCTTCGTCAAAGCTTTTTTTCTCAATAGGCCAAATACGATTTGAAAAAGAAGCATTATTTTTTTGAAGGCGATTTGCATATTGAATAGATTGATAAGGCGTGACGGGCAGTATATATCCCATATGAACCCTCCTCTTTTTCAAGATACCTTCTACTCCCAGACCTCAGTATTTTTCTCAAGAAGTATCGAAATTGAAACAGCTCACTTAAATCCTCTACTTTAGACTTGTTCAAAACAGATGACGCATTGTATCTATACCGCCTTTTTTGAACATATGCGAGGTCTTATTCAATATATACCCTTTTTTACATCCTATCCCTCCAAAAATATCCGTGCTCTTTTTAAAAAAAGGTGATTTTGATATGATAGACTTTGACTATAAAACAAAAACTGTGCGTATACACACATCTATATCGATGTAGAACGAGAGCGGCTTCTTGCTTTAACTCCCTCTTATTTACTATTTACTATTGATTATTCATGTTTTAAAAAGGAGGCCATGTTTTTTGCAACGTGCACTTTATCAAAATCAGATACTTAATCTTGCTATAACGGCTAGAGACCGATTTCAATATTTATATGAAGCTAGTCTTCGAGGAGAAATAACGTGTGCTCACTGCGGAGAACCAGTTAAATTATATCTGGGGATTGAGCATTCTCCTTACTTTTATCATGCTCAAGTTCCCCATGAAAGAGAAGAGTGTTCAGACACACTATCAGAAACAACAGCTGTGCAACAAATAAAAGAAAATCCGGCTGAATACAGAGAAACCAATGGATTTCGTATTCCTAAAGGACGGGCTATTGGTGAGAAAAGTTCAACTGTAAAAGAGAAAGCGACATGGAGGTCTTCCGCACCTTTTTCAAGTGTTCCTGCTTTTCGCTTAAAACCAGCTGTTCCTAAACACTCTGACTCTCCTTATTTAAATGAATTCAAAGAGAGCGGTATTGAATTAGATTCGAACCAATGGAAAGCTGTTACACATTCAGAAGGACCGCTCCTTATTCTAGCCGGTGCAGGCAGCGGAAAAACGCGTGTATTAACAGCTCGCACCGCATATATGATACAAGAAAAACAAATTGATCCAAAATCCATTATGCTGGTGACTTTCACGGCTAAATCAGCTAAAGAAATGAAAGAACGATTGGCTACATACCCAAAGATGTCCGGCTTACATCTTCGTCAAATGCTAGTTGGAACTTTTCACAGCATTTTCTTACGTATGATTGTTCATCATAATCCTCAAGCGTGGCAAATGGACCGCCTGCTAAAATGGGATTGGCAAAAAGAACAGATTGTGAAAGAAGCAGCAAGAGAGCTCCACGTGGATGAAAAAGATTTTCCGTTTGATCAGGCACTTCAGCAAATCGGCTATTGGAAAAACACGCTTGTTGGCGTGAAAGACGTTCGCCCAAAGGACAAATGGGAACAAGATGTGCACTTTTTATATCGTCGCTATGAAGAAGTCAAAAAGCAAAAACAGCTATTCGATTTTGATGACATGCTGTATGGATGTTATGAAATGCTAAAACAAAATCCCGATTTACTAACTCGTTATCAAAAAAGGTTTCGCTATTTTTTAATTGACGAATTTCAAGATATCAATAAAGTTCAATATAAAATTATGAAAATGCTAAGTGAAGACTCTAAAAACTTGTGTGTCGTAGGAGATGATGATCAATCAATTTACGCTTTCCGCGGAAGCGACCCTTCGTTCATTTTAAACTTTGAAAAAGATTTTGCTAATACAACTGTTATTACGTTAAACCAAAATTATCGTTCAGCTCACGCCATCGTTTCTTCCGCTAATAAAGTCATTGCACGAAATACAGCGCGACGACAAAAAGAAATGGCTGCCCAGTTTGATAATGAGTTGCCACCTACATTCTTCTTTCCATACGACGAAGAAGAAGAAGCAACAATGATTGTAACGGATATGAAAGAAAAGATTAAGCAAGGGGCTTCTCCAACTGAATTCGCGGTCTTGTACCGAACTCACGCTTCTTCACGCGCCATCTTTGAACGTTTATCGCAGTCAAACCTGCCATTTTCAATCGAACAAGATGCGGATTCGTTTTATAAAAGACGAATGGTTCGAAGTTTACTTTCATTTCTACGCTTGAGCGTGAATCCAAATGACGCAAGTTCGCTACAAGATTTAGTAAACGCACTCTTTTTAAAGAAAACAGCAGTCAATGACTTAAAAGCAGCAAGTATTCTTCATGATGGTACATTTATTGATGCACTTGAATATCTTCAAGATTTAAAACCGTTTCAGCAAAAAAAGCTCAAGAAAGTAATTCCTTTATTCAAGTCGCTAAAATCAATGTCTCCTTCTTTGGCACTTGAGACGATTTCTAAAGATATGGGATTCGATGATTTTGTCAAAAAACGCGGAAATGAAGGAAATATGATGGAAAAAGGTTCGGATGACGTGCGGGATTTAAAAGTTGTAGCACGTAAATTCAAAACCGTACCTGAACTTTTAGAGCATGTGGATCATATGATTGCCATGAACACAGAGATGAAAGCTTTAAGCAAGCAATTTAATGAAAGTATTCAGCTAACCACAATTCACCGAGCAAAGGGTCTTGAATATAAGCATGTATACGTACTGAGCAGCGTAGATGGCGGATTGCCTCATGATTATGCACTCGAAGCTTATCGAGGCGGAGATGATGTGCCGCTTCAAGAAGAACGCCGCCTTTTATATGTAGCAATGACGCGTGCACAGAATTCACTTTACTTATCTGTTCCGCAAACTAGAAGAGGTAAAACTGCTTATCCTTCAAGATTCCTGAAGTCGTTTATAAAAAAAGTATAAAGGAAAAAGAGGCTGGGACAAAAGTATTTTAGTTAAATTGAAGTACGAACTGTTAATCAGAATTATTGATTAACGGTTCGTATTTTTTATTGTCATATAAATGTAGATTTAATATGTTTAGTTGCTTCTAGCTGTTGATTGGAGGGTGAGGCGAAGACTCCAGCGGAAAGCAAAGCCTTGCACAGAAATCAACAGCGGTGTAACAAATGATTCACACAAGCTCATGTACCCAATTGGCTCGTCTTTAAATTGGATTGATTTCGTTACGTCTAAACTTCTATTATTAACCAAATATTCCACCAAGAGGTAGATATTCATAAATAGATGCGTTACACTACGTTATGTACTGTACTACTATATTTTAGGGGGCTCCATTATTGAACAAAAAGCTTATTCATGAAAATGAAAAGATTTTTTTCATTCTGTGTATGGTTATCAGCTTATTAACCTATTTCTTTTTAATCATTTCACTCATTGGTATTATCTACCTTGTAATTGGTTTTTTAATTACATTTATACTCCACGGCTTCTCTATTGCTCAAATTCGCAATAATGGAGTTAGATTGACAGAAAAGCAGTTCCCGCACACTTATCATCAGGCAAAACAGTTATCTTCAGGCAAAACAGTTATCTTCAGAGCTGGATTTGGAGCTGCCTGATATTTATATTGTTCAATCAGGCGGCTTGTTAAACGCGTTTGCTACACGTTTTTTTGGACGACACTTTGTCGTTTTATACTCGGACATTGTTGAAATGATTGAAGATAATCAAGAAAAAGACCTTTCTTTTATTATTGCCACGAATTAGTTCATATCAAACGTAAGCATACACTCTACCACTCACTTATTCTACCTGCTCTTTGGGTTCCTTTTTTAGGAAAAGCTTACTCTAGGGCCTGTGAATATACGTGTGATCGCATAGCTACCGTTGCGATTGGTGATGCAAAAGCTGCCACTCAAGCACTCACTATACTTGCGGTTGGTCATTGTCTAAATAAAAAAGTAAATCAGGAGGAATTTGTTCATACGCACTCACAGGAAAAAGGTTTTTTTATGTGGTTGAATCAAGCTACTTCAACTCACCCCCCTATCGCTCATCGTATTAAAGAAATTAATTACTTAGCACAGCATCCGGAACTGTTTGATCTTGATTCTAACGCGTTTCAAACAAATGAAATTGCATAAATGGAAAAAAGCCCTGACGTGTCAGGGCTTTATATAAAAACATTAAATTACTTTTTCTCATTTAGCATTTTAGCGATAGTCCCAAAATCAATGGATTGGTTATTATTTGCAATCGCCTTAACAATTTGTTCTTCCTTTTGTTTTGAAATTGGCTTATTCGCAATTTGTGCTACTCGTTTCACAATGTTACGCACCGTTTGCTCATCTTTAAAATTAGCATTCTGTACAGAATTTGCAAGTTCAAAAATATCCTTCATATTAACGCCTGTTTTCTTCTCTATATTTTTAAACATATTATTATCCATTCTACATGACCTCCTTTATTTATACTTCATCGTATGCATCATGTGCCTAGATGGTGACCTTACATCTCATAAAAAAGTAAAGTACGAGTGAAACTTCACCCGCACTTTTGGATGCCTTATTCATAGAAGGGATTAATTAGAAAAACAAACACAACCAACAATAATTAATAGAATGAATAATACAACGATTAACGCAAAACCACCGCCATAGCCACCGCCGTAACCACAACCACCGTAGCCGTATCCTCCGAATCCACAGCCCATAATATTACACCCCCTATGTTTGACTCTCTATACTGTATGTTCAATCACATGATTTCGTATGGGCTTTTCAACTGTTCTCTGTAAATTTCATTGTCCAAACGGATCTTCAGCATCCTGCTCATCAAGTTTTTTTACATTTTGCTGCAGCTTCCTCTCTTGCTGATTCATCTGCTTTTCTGCTTTTTCTACTTCTTTCATTCTGTTTTGATGCTCTCTCATCATATGCTGTTCAAAAAACCGTTCAAATTCATCAAAAAAATCCGGCATATTTACACCTCTCTTCACTATATGTAAAAAAGCATTGTCAGGGTGACAATGCTTCTGGAGCTTATCGCTTTGGTAACTTTGAACCACAGCCGCAACCATCTTGTTTGGGAGAAGGGTACTGAACTGGCTTAGAAATAGACTGATCTTTCTTCACCGATTGCTTTGTCATAGGTTGTGGATGATAAGGCAGTGGCTGAGGGTATTGATTAGGATTATAATTATAATACATCATGTTTCCCTCCTTTTCACAGCATCCTATCTATAACATTATATTCAGGACTAAAGAAAGACGTTCTCTCTTATTTGTCCATTTTACGCTGCATAGACAAAAATAAATCGGTGCTGCTTTTTGGTTTCCTTGCTCTTGGTGCTTCCACCCTTTCTTGCTCTGTTACTTCTCCCAGCCTGCTCTCTAGCTCCTGAATCGTTTCTCGTGCATGATCATGATCATCATACTGCACAATAGACTGTTCATTTTTTGATTTTTGTTCATTGACACATGCCTTAAGCCAATCTATTTTTTCTTGCAGCTTTCTTTTTTCTTGTTCATGCTTTTCCTTTAATTCAGCTAACTCTTCTTTCATATCTTCATATTCAAATTCTTGGTGCTTGAACTTTTGATATTCTTCCTTATAAAAAGCCAGCTCTGACTTTAATGAAGAGATCTTTTGTTTCACTTTTTCCTCACTCATGCTGCTCACTCCTTCATTATAAACAATGCACAAACCTCTGAAAATCAATTAAAGATGAATAACACTTTTTACTAACATGAATATGCTGTAATTGAGTTTATTATTTCCTTCATTTTTTATGCTCGCTTCATCCAGAAATTATTGCTATAAATTCCGCTTTTACTAAGGAACATAAAAGTAAGTCATTCATACACTATAGTAGTCCGATACCTAGTAACGAACAGCGTAAAGGAAGGACAATTACAATTAGGAGGTTTAAAAATGGGAGAACATTTTGAAGCATTGTGTATCCGCGTACCTAAAGTGTACGATTGGGTCAGACGTCAAGTAGTTTTGCCACAAATCTTTACTAATGACGCTTCACTATTTGATGAAGAGGCGCTTGAAGATTTAGGCCATGATGTAGAAGTAGAAGTTATTTTAACTGATAGTAAAGGACACTCGGTAGACGTTTCTGATGAAGAGGCGCTCGATCATGTAATTGAGCTTGTACCACAAGGTGGTCGCAAACCTAAGAAGGTCATTTTACCAGACGGAGAAATTGTTATTCTTCATGAAGTAAAATTATCAATTAGCGGTTTTTATAAAATTAGGTTAATTAATTTAGGTGGACATCATAAATACAGCGATGTCGAATCTAGTGTTATTCCTTGGAAAATACATCAAACATTCTATCTTTGCGCACCTGAAGGAACAGAACCTGTTGTACACCTTGATTCTTTTGAAGGAACTGATGGTTCTATTAGATTATCAGACATTCACTTACAGCAGCTAAGCTTCGACCTTGTGTTAGGTCTAAGTGTGCAAATTGAAAAAGATGTTAAGATTGAAGTAGAAGGAAGCTTCTGTTATCCTCGCCCCGAAGTTATTTCTACAAGCAGCGGTTTCTCACCGATTGAATATCCACCTCAGTGTGAAGCTATCTTCCCTGGAAGACCTTATCGTGATTCTGATGAAAGTGACTTCGAAAGTGACTTTGAAAGTGACTTTGATTAACTGGATAACCTCAGAGGAGAATATTTCTCCTCTTTTTTCATCGTTTACAAGCTTTGTGCATACATATAAATAAAACTGCTGTGAGCAGCTCTGTTTTACAAAGCTGGTTCATAGCTCAGCAGGAAAGGAGACTAGTAGATGAGTCGTAACTCCCCTTCTCCTAAAGATGATTTAACTCAATTAAAACAAAAGCTCATTCACTATAAATCGGAAATTCGGCACGTGCAAAACCAATTAAAAAGCTATGAACGAGCTTTAGAGCGAGAAAAAGAAAATACATCATTTTGGAAGAAAAAACACGCTGAGACGCTTTCTACATCTGAAAAAGAAGTAGAAATTGAAGGGTTAGAAAGAGAGCTGGATTTACTGAGAAACGAGCTTTCCGAACAAAAAATTATTGCCGAAGCATTTCGAGAGAAGGCATCAAGAAAACAGCCGGTTATTGAAGAAAAGATCGTGGAAAAAATAATCGAAAAGGTTGTAGAAAAGCCCGTAGAAAGGTTTGAAAAGAGTGATATCCTCTGTTTTTTTCAACATTCTATACTGCTGCCAGAACAAAGTGAAAGAGAGCTGATGATATTCGGCAACGTAATTATTCAAAATCAAACGAGCAGTACTTTACACTCTCCCGTGCTCTGTTTAAAGATGAAACCCGTCGCTTCGTCCACATTAAGCGGGAAGATTGTTGATGAGAAAAGCATTGAAGCTTCTAGTATTCCATCTTCTTCTTTAGAATGGCGCTACGCTCATCCAAAATGGAACGAAAAAATTCAACATGACGGTGAGTATTGGATCAAACCTATTAAGCAAACATCATTAAAGCCAAAGGACAAATTACTATTTGACTCTTTCCAAGTAGTTATTCCTCTATCCTCTGATACGACCTCATTTATTCTCGAAGGCTTTTTCTATAGTGAAGAGTGGCAAGAAGGCATTCCTTTTTTAAATAAAGTCGTGCTAAATTTCCCTTAATTATTAAAAGACATATTGATGTTCAATATGTCTTTTAACTCGTCCATTTATTTCATAAAAGATTCTATAATCCCCGCACATCCCGCAATAGCTAAGATCGTAATGACAGGAATAGCAATGTGCGGAACAGCTACATAACTAAAATAAATTCCTACTGCACACCATATGCCCGTACACCAGTAACAGCTGAGCAGCTCTCCAATCCATCTCCGCAACCCTTTACCTTTTATCTCTAAATATGTTATCCTATTTCCTTCTTCATCTTGATCTTCTACAATTTTGTGAAACGGTTTACGAATAAAAGCCGTAATTTTATCAAAAACGATTAGGCGAGTGAGCCGAAACGTCGCAAAGACAAATAACGTTAGATAAATCCATGTCATCTTCATTCCTCCGTGCATTCCCAAGCTTATGAAAATAAAAGCTAACGTGCTTTTTCACTGTTAGCTTTTAGGCTTACTTAAATTTTAATGATAGATATGGTCTGAATATCATTAAATGTCAACACTTTCTTCTCTTTATTAGGAGGGATGCTTACGTACAAACTTCCTTCTTTAAGTTCTAAAATTGTTCCTATATATTTTTGATTTTGACACACAATTTCACAAATAGGTTGAGACATATGAGCTGGAAAACTGCATAGAAACTCAATTTTTTCTTTGATCGTCATAGACTGAAACATTTTATTTGGCTTTTGAGTCTCTGATTGCGGTATATTCACAGGAACAATTGAATGTTCTACACCTTTTTCCTGCTTAATTTCCTTTTTAATTCCTATATCTTTTTCCTGCTTAATTTCCTTCTTAATTCCTATATCTTTTTCCTGTTTAATTCCCTTCTTAATTCCTATATCTTTTTCCTGTTTAATTTCCTTCTTAATTCCTATATCTTTTTCCTGCTTAATTTCTTTCTTAATTTCTATATCTTCTTCCTGCTTAATTTCTTCCACTTTTTCTACCTCAGGCTCGTTAACTTCTTGAATAGAAGAAAAGCTGGGCTCTTCTTTTAATACATGCTCTTTCTCTATTCCTTTATTGTCTTGCTGTTTTGAACTAAAATAATATTGCATAGAACGCTGATTTTGCTTAGCGTTTGGCTGGACAATGTACATTAGCGGCTCGTTTTCTTCTGACTTAGATTTTGAGTTAGTCATGAAGCATACCTCCAATTGCTTGTTATCGTTCTTTTAAAAATGTATGCTTGCACACGGAAAAACTTGTTTATTTTTTTGCAGTAGCCTTTTTTGATGTAAAACCAGCACTATACTTTTGTCTCCCGCATTGAAAGAAACGCAAAAAAAAGCGCTGCATATGCAGCGCTTTTTACTGATTCAATAAGGTAGAAGGATAAGTCCACACCTAATCATCTAATTTTATACTCAAGAAGCATACGCAATTCATTCACATACGAACGAGACCCTGTTACAATCAAACGATCATCAAATTCAAGTTCCGTATCACCATGAGGTACAATTGAATCTTTGCCTCTAAAAATTCGAACAAAAATCACATCTCCTGTAAATGGGAACTTGCGAAGCTCTACCCCCTCATATTTAGGGTTACGCATATTGATTTGATAAAGTGCTGTTTCTTGATTTGTTAAGATATTTAAAATATTTGGCGATTCGATTAAAGCTTTTAGCAATGCAGTCGTAGATAACAGCACAGAAAAAACTTCAATGTTATTTTCTTTCATCTTTTCATCTAATACAGGACTTTCTACGCGGGCAATAACCCGTTCTGTACCATATTCTTTTGCAAATAGAGCAATGTCGCTATTTCTTTCTTCTTCCCCTGTTGTTACAACTAATACATCCGCATCTAAAATCCCCATACGTATTAAAGTTTCCTTACTATATCCATCGATGTCGACGATATTAAAAATGGAATCCGACGTACGGTTTTCAATTTTGTCCTGAGTAGGATGATAAATCGTAACATCATATAAATCAAGATCCATTTCTCGAATAACCGGGAGTGTAAATTGATTTGCACCGAGCATATTAACCTTCAGCTTTCTGTCACTGATTTCTGGCTTTGGAAACAGCTTTCTAAAGATAATAGGTGTAATAATACATGTAATAATCGCCACCAAAATCAGCGCACCGGACATTTGTGAATCAATAACACCAATATTTTCACCAACCGTTGCTGCCGCAATAACGAGTGATAAAGTCGATGTTAAAAGAAAACCCGATGCCAAAACGGTTTTCATATCATACCATTTTCTTAAGATTAACGCTGGGACTAGCTTGGATATCAACAGTGCAATGAATAATAAAGGCATTAATATCAGCACTTTTTTATCACTGAACAATGACCAAACGTCAAGCTTCACTCCTACCATCACGAAAAAGATAGGAATTAAAAATCCGTAGCCAAACGAATCTAATTTATGAACTAAGTTTTTGTTAGGCGCAAGAAGAGAAACGAGTGATCCCGCTAAAAAAGCGCCTAAAATGTTTTCAACGCCAATTGACTCCGAAAGACCCACCAGAATAATAATGAGTGCAAATACCGCGCGCGTGTCGATTTGAATTGTGCCTTTAGACATTGTCTCAAGAAACGATCGGTTTTTAAACTGCTTCCCTATGAAGTATAAAATCACTCCTACTCCAAATAAGATTAAAATCAACCATGTATTGCTATTTCCTGATTTATCATAGACGGAAGCAAATACGGCTAGTAAAATCATCGTGACTAAGTCCGCAATAACCGCAATCAATAAAATGGTTTGTCCAATCGGCTTTTTCATAATCTGTGCATCTTTTAATGTCGGCACTACTACTCCTAGTGAAATGGTAGAAATAATAAGCGTCATCAAAAAGGCGTTATCAATAAAACCTGTCCATACAAAAACATAGGACAAAAATAGTGAAACCGCAAAGATAGCTGCAAACACTAGTATAGAAATGGAAAAAGCATTTGGCACCTTCGCTCCTGATACCTTTTTGTCTTTTGAATTTCCTCCAGCAAAAGCAGAAAAATCAATTTCTAAACCACTTAAAAACATCAAAAAGATAAAGCCTAGAGTGGAAAGTGTTTCAAGCCACATATCCTGCTCCACAAGGTCAAAACCACTTTTCCCTATAATTAATCCCATAATAATTTCAGCTACGACTACAGGTATAATGTTGAGTTTAAACCGATGCAACAGTATAGGCGTTAAAAAGGCCAAACTAATGACGATAACAAGTGATGTAAAGGACGCGTGCTGTTCCATTAGATTCCCCTCCTTTTACCTTCGCTATTTATAAAACGAAGACGTTAGTATTCAAAATTAAAGGTTAATCATAAAAGCTTGAAGGTTCTCTGTCAACTATATGAACTGATAATGAAAATCCGACATGATTACTCATGTCGAATTCTAAAGTCCTTTCATTATTTTAAATAACTCATAAATGTTGTCGCTAGACCGAAGTAAATTAAAATACTGATAAGATCATTGATCGTTGTAATAAATGGTCCTGATGCGACTGCAGGGTCAATTTTGAACCTGTGCATGAGAAGCGGGATAAACGCTCCTGCTAGTGTAGCCACAATCAATGTTGAAAATACAGAGACGCCTACCAAAGCGCCTAAAATAAGATCACCTTGCCAAATATAAACAATTAATACAACTAAAAGTCCGCATGATGCGCCCGTAATCATTCCGGTAGCTGCTTCTCGGATTAACAGCTTAATTTTGCTTTCTTCTTCGATTTCTCCCGTCGCCAGTCCGCGAACCGCAACGGCTAGTGCCTGTGTTCCTGTATTACCAGCCATACCGCCAATCAAAGGTATAAATACAGCTAAAATAGCTACTTGATTCAACGTATCTTCAAAACGTCCAATTAAACTCGCTGTCATCATTCCTAAAAACAGCAAAATGATAAGCCAAGGCAGCCTCTTTTTGGCCGCTACTAAAGGATTGTGGTCAATCGTATCATCTACATCACTAATACCCGCTAATTTAGAATAGTCATCCGATGCCTCTTCATCAAGAACGTCCATCACATCATCAACCGTAATGATCCCGAGAAGATGCTGCTGAAAATCAACAACTGGAAGCGCAAGAAAGTTGTAATCGCGCATAATACGCGCAACTTCTTCTTGGTCTTCTGCTACTGACACAGATACGACTCGTTCATTCATAACTTCGCTTATCATCGTATCTTCATCTGCTATAATTAAATCACGAAGAGAAATAACACCTGCTAGATGCTTTTGTTCATCAATAACAAATACATAGTAAATCGTTTCCGCTTCTGGAGCTTCCCTGCGTAGAATGTGCATGGCTGAATGTACGGTTTGATTTTCACGAATGGACACAAACTCAGTCGTCATAATACTTCCAGCGGTATATTCCTCGTAATGAAGCAACTCTTTAATTTCATCGGCTGCTTCTTCATCCATAATCGTTAAATAGCTCGCCACTTGTTCTTTATCCAATTCATTTAATACGTCAACGGCATCATCCGCCGACATTTCCGACAGCATGTCTGCTGCAAAATTGGGATGCATCTCTGAGAGAATTTCTTGATAATCTTCTTCTCGTATCTCTACATTTTCAAAGATATCCGCCATTTCTTCCGGAGATAACATCTCGTACAGCGCAAATCTAGAACGCTCATCTAATTCTTCAAAAAATTGAGCTTGGTCATACGTATGCATATGTAAAAATTCTTCACGAAATGCATCGATTTCATTTTTTTCTAAAAGTGATAATAAATGTTCGGCGAACCATGCCTTTTCTTCTTTTTCAATTGAATCTGTCATGTCTTCAACCTCCCTGTCGCACAAAACTCATTTAACTTTATGATGAATTTTGTTTTTTTTCAACTCACAGCTCTTTACTCTTTTCCCAATAATATATAAGTTCTACACATAGTTTGCTCCATATAAGGGTAATTTTATATCGTCAAAGGAAAAACCTTTTAAGGATGTGGATAAAAGATGAAAGTAGATATAATAGGCGATATCCATGGGTGCTATGATGAATTAAAAGCGTTAACAGAAAAACTTGGGTATGAGTGGCAAGACGGGATTCCTGTCCACTCTGACGGACGGCGCCTTGGATTTGTAGGTGATTTAACAGACCGAGGACCTCATTCACTAAAAGTGATTGAGCTCGTATGGTCACTTGTAATAAAGCATCAGCAAGCTTACTACTGTCCAGGCAATCACTGCAATAAGCTATATCGCTTCTTTTGCGGTAACAAAGTGCAAATTACTCATGGGTTAGAAACGACCGTTGCTGAGTACGAAGCTTTACCTTCAAGAGAACAGAAATTCATTAAGAAAAAGTTCATTGAGCTTTATGAGCAATCGCCTCTATATGTGCAGCTTGATCAAAACCAATTAATTATTGCTCACGCCGGTCTTAAAGCTGAATACATCGGCAGAACGGATAAAAAAGTAAAAACCTTTGTGCTATACGGAGACATTACGGGTGAAAAACATCTAAACGGCATGCCTGTCCGACGGGATTGGGCCCAACATTATAATGGAAAACCTTTTATCGTGTATGGGCATACACCCGTAGTAAAAGCCAGAAAAATTCATAATACCATTAATATTGATACAGGCGCAGTTTTTGGAGGGGCTTTAACGGCGTTTCAGTATCCTGAAAGGAATATTATATCGGTGCCTTCATCTATGCCTTACGTAGAGGAAAAATTTAATCACTTCGTGTAAAAAGAAAGTCGCTTTTCATTAAAAAAAGCGACTTTCTTTTACGATTTGAAGTTTCTGCATATCTGGCGGCAAAGGTGCTGTAAAAGACAAAGTTTTTTGTAAAAAAGGATGAAAAAAAGTGAGCTCATAGCTGTGAAGAGCTTGACGAGAAATAAGATGATTCGTTCCGCCATATAAGGTATCTCCAAGCAGTGGATATCCTTTATAAGCCATATGAACACGAATTTGGTGAGTTCTCCCCGTCTCAAGCGAAAGAGCAACTTCTGTAAAAGAAGAATACTGACGAAGCGCCGTATAGTGTGTAATAGCAAACTGCCCATCTTCTCTTACTTCCCGTTCAATGATACTTGACTCTTTTCGGCCAATCGGTGCCTCTATCGTTTCTTTGCCAACAAGCTTACCATGAACAAAAGCTCGGTACACGCGTTTAATTTCATGTTCTTTTTGTGCTTTAGAGAATAAGTAATGAACGTGCCTATGCTTAGCGACAATAAGCAGCCCAGATGTGTCTCGGTCCAACCTATTCACAAGATGAACAGTCGAGTTAATGTTATTTTCCTCATAATAATAGAGCACAGCATTACTTAGTGACCACGTTAAATGTTCTCGAGAAGGTATACTTGGCATGTTTGGCTGCTTATTCAAAACTAATATATACTCATCTTCGTATACAATATCCAAAGGTATAGCTCTAGGAAGAAGACTTTCACTTGCTTTTTCTGGTGGAAACGCCACCTTGATTTCGTCACCTTTTTGCAGAATATATCGAACCGTTGCATGCTTTCCATTTACTTCAATTGCTCCTCCTCTGAACTTAATGTCCGTCAGAGAAGCTTTGGAAATATCATGTTCTTTTAAAAATTCACGAACCGCTACACCCTCGAAAGAATTATCTACGGTCCAACTCAACGTAAAAACTTGTTTCATTCTCTTCCCTGCCTTTAATCATCACATACAAAAGAGTCTCTGACACGCTGCCAGAAAGGAAACGCACGAAAGCGAGCAAATCGAATTTTTTCGCTTGCTACCCGAAATTGAATCGACTTTACATCTTTATGTAAAAGAGTTAAATGATCAATGGTAATTTGAAAGTCTGCGTCGTTGACAGGCTTTAACAGCGCTGTATGATGTCCAGGAAGAACCAATGGAGAACCTATCGTACGGAACACTCGATTGTTAATAGAAGCCATTTCAGCAATTTGAATAGCTTGAAGCGAAGGATGTAAAATCGCGCCTCCAAGGGATTTGTTGTAAGCTGTACTTCCCGAGGGAGTGGATACGCAAAGGCCGTCTCCTCGGAATGTCTCAAATCGCTGCCCTTTAATTTCCACATCCATTACTAAAGAACCTTCTACACTTTTTACCGTACATTCATTCAGAGCTAAGTATCGAGCTTCGCGTCCACCGTTTGTGTAGCGAATAATCACTTCGAGCAGTGGATACTCTACAGTCTGATAGGGTGTCTTTGCAATAGCAATCACCAGCTTCTCAATCTCATCAGGTGTCCAATCTGCGTAAAAGCCTAAATGGCCGGTATGAACCCCAATAAAAGCCGTCTTGTCAAGTCGGTTTCGATAGCGGTGAAACGCGTAGAGAAGCGTTCCATCCCCTCCTACTGACACTACAATATCAGGCTGGTTTTCATCATATTCTAAATGAAAATCTAATAAATACGTTTTCATTTTTTGCATAAGCGTATTTGATATTTGGTTGCCTTTTGATGTAATAGCAAATTTTATTTTCTCCACCTAATTCTCTCCCCCTATCCATCCAATGTACAAAGCTGTTGCTGAGTCATACCTAAGATTCTTCCGCCGATTCTTTTTTTCGTGAGAAAATAGCCTGAGCTTCTTGAATCTCACCTCGTATTTGAGACATTTCTTCATCGAGCTGAGTAGCCGCTTCAGAAGCACGCTGAAGTCGTTTTTTGATATTCTCAGGAAATTTCCCGCTGTACTTATAATTTAAAGAATGCTCAATTGTAGCCCAAAAATTCATAGCCAGTGTACGAATTTGAATTTCCACTAAAATTTTCTTTTCACCTTTAATTGTTTGAACAGGATAACATACGACCACATGATATGAACGATAGCCGCTTTCTTTTTTATGAAGAATATAATCTCTTTCTTCAATCAATTCAAAGTCTGTTCGCTGACGAAGGAGCTCTACGACCGCTTTAATATCGTCCGTAAATTGACACATCATACGGAGTCCCGCAATGTCCTGCATCTCTTCCTCTAAGCGATCGAGAGAAATTCCTTTTCGAGTCGCTTTATCCAAAATACTGGCGATAGGCTTTACTCGTCCCGTCACGAATTCAATAGGTGAATGTGTAGACTTCATATCATACTGTGAACGAATTCCCTTTAATTTCACCTTAAGTTCTTCAACGGCTTGTTTATACGGTGCTAAAAATAAATCCCAATGCCTGATCATTAATAACACCCCCCTTTTTTCTCTCTATTACTTATTTTCTTTATCTAAAAAAACTTCCTCTACTCTTGCTACCATCTCGTCTCCATAATTCACATTTCCTTCGATGTTACTGATGAGATAAGATAGCTCTTCTTTAACGGCTGATAGCTCAATTACTTTCTTATTAATTTCTAAAAATACTTTCATATCTTTATGTAAGACGTGCTTTAAATTTGCCCAAATATTATCACTAAGGCCAACATACATAAATTGATCATTAATATCTACAACATATACAAATGACATGTTATCTGAGTCAACAAGCATTTGTTTTGTATCTTCCAATTGTTCAATTTCCGTCTCAATAGGGTCTGCTTTTAAATGTAATTCATTTGATTTCATCACACAGGTAGTGATGTCAATTCGATTGTGCATAAATAAACTCCTTCCAACTATACAATTCGTTACTATTTTAACACATTCCAGGAACGTTTAATAAAGGTAAAACCTAAACAATCCGTATTTCTTCATTTTCCAAGTTCCCCATATGGTTATTCCTGTTAGGAAATGTAGTTTTACTGTCTCAAAAAGTGTGATAAATTAAGATGGAAAGTGCCTTACCAAAAGACCTAAATTAAAAGGATGATTTCATTGAAACAAGAAATTGAAATTGAATTTAAAAATATAGTAACGAAAGAAGAGTTTGATCGTCTCCGCTCACACTTTCAACTAACTGAAGATCAGTTTGTTTCTCAAGAAAACCACTATTTTGATACACCTGCTTTCTCATTAAAAGACTGCGGGGCTGCCCTGCGAATTAGAAGCAAAAAAGATAAGTCCGTTCTCACGCTCAAACAGCCTCATCAAGAGGGTCTTTTAGAAACACATGAAGCATTAACAAATGAACAAGCTAAAGAATTGCGAGATGGCAGCGCCAAGATTCCGTCAACAATTCAACAGCTTATTACTGATTTACAAGTCGATAGCCATGCGCTAACTTATTTTGGCACTTTGCGTACAAGTCGAGCAGAAATTCCATATAAAAACGGGTTACTTGTACTCGATCATAGCTTTTATCTAGGTGCTGAGGATTATGAACTTGAATACGAAGTAACCGATGCCAATGAAGGAGCAAAATATTTTGAGCAATTGCTTACGGAGCTTGATATTAAAAAGAAACCAACGGAAAATAAAATTCGACGGTTTTACAAGCGAAAGTATACGTTAATGGATGGAGAATAAATTCATGAGCATGAATATTAACAATTACATGTCTTCCGTTCAATTTCCTGGAACTCAGCCATTTTCAGTTAACAACCAGATGCCAACAGCTAACGTGATGCTTGGTACAACTTTACTCTCTGTATTTGCTCAGCTTTTTCAAGACTACGTCAATCAAGAGCCTCAAATGAGTACCAATCTTTACTTGAAGGCAGCGCAGATGTTTCCATCTACGGCGGTTCAAATGCAGTCCGAGCCATCTATTTCTTCCTCAAGTAAAGCAGCGGCTTCAAATGCTGCCTTACCTGCACAAAAAAATGAAACGGCAAAGGCCAGTTCTCAGGATGTACAAACGATAATTACAGAAGCAGCTGCACGCTACCAGCTGGATCCTAAACTTATTCGTTCTGTTATTAAACAAGAATCAAACTTTAATCCATCTGCCAAAAGTTCTGTAGGAGCGGCTGGGCTTATGCAGCTAATGCCAGCAACCGCTAAAGCTCTTGGTGTAGAAGATCCGTATGACTCCAAGCAAAATGTGTTTGGAGGAGCCAAATATCTTCGACAAATGTTAGATAAATACAACGGAAACGTGAAATTAGCATTGGCGGCCTATAATGCTGGACCAGGTAACGTTGATAAATACGGCGGAGTACCCCCTTTTCAGGAAACGCAAAAATATGTAAATAAAATTATGTCTTCTTATCTTGTGTAAATGAGCCAAAGCATTCGCCACTCGAACATGGAATGGCTGTAGTTTGTCGAGGTTACACTATATAAATAGAAGGAAACGTTTGTGAAAGTATTCCTTTGTTTCTCATAATTAGTGATTTGCCACAGCATCATAGACTTTTCTTATGTAAAATTCGACTTTATCTCTTTTCCAGTAGAAGAAGTAAGCGGATAGTTTGAGTTAACGAAATGACACTGCTAAAATTAAGGAAAGTAAAAAACACCAAAGAGTTAAGACGTATATTTCTTATAACAAAGGAGTTATCAACATGAGAGAAAAAATCCACTCCCCTTACGAATTATTAGGCGGTGAACATACGATTTCAAAACTTGTTGATGCTTTTTATACACGCGTTGGACAACATCCTGAGCTCGCGCCAATTTTTCCTGATGATTTAACAGAAACAGCACGAAAGCAAAAGCAATTTCTGACACAATATTTAGGAGGGCCTTCGTTATACACTGAAGAGCATGGTCACCCTATGCTGAGAGCTAGGCATCTTCCTTTTGAAATTACACCGTCAAGAGCCAAAGCCTGGCTGACATGTATGCATGAAGCAATGGACGAAATTAATTTAGAAGGCCCTGAGAGAGATGAACTTTATCATCGTCTTATTTTAACTGCCCAACACATGATTAATTCACCGGAACAGACAGATGAGAAAGGATTTTCACATTGAGTAATCTAAATAGCCAATACCCATCCTTGCATCAGCTTTGTCAAGGTTCAAATAAAAAACCGCTTGAAATCTATGTATTTGTTGACCCTCTTTGCCCGGAATGCTGGGCACTCGAGCCTATTCTAAAGAAGTTACAAATAGAATATGGTCAGCTGTTATCCCTCAAGCATGTGCTTGGCGGAAACTTACAGCAATTAAATATTGGAGCACAGCAGAAATTTGAACATATTGCAAAATCGTGGGAGAAAACTGGAAGCCGCTCCGGTATGTCATGTGACGGCAATCTGTGGCTTGAAAACCCAATCGATACTCCTTACGCTGCATCAATTGCGATTAAAGCGGCCGGTCTGCAAGGAAAGAAACAGGGCATTCGCTTTTTGAGAAGACTTCAAGAAGTAGTATTTTTAGAAAAACAAAATGTTACAGAAGAATCTGTCTTAATACAATGTGCAAAACATGTGGGGCTAGATGTTAATGAATTTGTAAAAGATTTGCATTCAGATTACGCTGCGAAGGCCTTTCAATGTGATTTAAAAATCACGTCGGAAATGGATGTCGATGAAATTCCAACTCTTGTGTTCTTCAACGAAAAAGTTGAAGAAGAAGGCATTAAGATATCAGGATACTATTCGTACGAAACATATGTACACATCATTAAAGAGATGTTAGAAATTGACCCAGATCCAGCTTGTCTTCCGCCTCTTCGTTCATTTTTAAGCTATTTTCAATTTGTTGCTTCAAAAGAAGTTGCGGTTGTGTATGGTTTATCATTAGAAGAGGCTGAAAAAGAATTGAAAAAACTTCAGCTTCAGCAAGTGGTTGAGAGAGTTCCTGTCAAATACGGCACCTTTTGGAGAAGTACTGAAAAGAGCTGTTAATCATTAAATGTTGATGCTTATCCTAAGCATCAAATAAACAAAAAAGACTTGGCTTTCGCCAAGTCTTTTCGTTTGTCTTAAGACAACAAGGGGATGGGAGAAATTTTTCACGGTCAAACAAAGGGGTATATGTTTGTTTTGTGATAAACTTCACGATTAATACTATAGCAAATTATGTCGACTTTTGGCAACCCCTTTTTTCAATTTTATTCACTTTTTTATAAAAAAACTTCATAAACAGCCAGATTCACTCATATAGTACAACCAATTATGCTTTTAATAGAGGTGTTAACTATGAAAATTGCTGGAATTACTCTAGGGGTTGTTATTCTTTTGGTTTCTTTTTTATTCTATATTTTATCTCTTATGCAGCTTGTTCCTCTCATTATCGCAGGCCCTCTCTTATTTTTAGCTATTCTTATTATTTTTACATTGCTTAACAATCACAACAAATTTCGAGGATTTAAAAAATGAAGCAGGATACAGCTCCTGCTTCATTTTAATTTTATTGATTTAATAAACGTTCCATTTCCGTTAATTTCTCTTCAAATACAGCTAGCGCTTCTTCAATAGGCTGAGACGTTGTCATGTCTACTCCTGCTTTTTTCAACACTTCAATTGGATAATCAGAGCTTCCTGACTTTAAGAAACCTACATAGCGCTCAACAGCTGCATCTCCTTCTTCAAGGATTTGCTTGCTTAATGCCGCTGCTGCACTGAACCCTGTAGCATATTGATAAACGTAGTAATTGTAGTAGAAATGCGGAATACGAGCCCATTCTAATCCAATCTCTTCGTCAATTACTAAGTTGTCTCCAAAATACTTTTTATTTAAGTCATAATATAATTTTGTTAATAATTCAGGTGTAAGCGGCTCTCCGTTTTGAGCACGCACGTGCACATCGTGCTCAAATTCAGCAAACATCGTTTGACGGAATACCGTACCGCGGAATCCTTCTAGATAATGGTTAAGCAAGTACAAGCGCTGCTTTTCATCATCGATCGTTTTTAGTAAATAATCGTTTAGAAGCGCTTCATTACACGTTGAAGCTACTTCTGCCACAAAGATTGAATAATCTCCGTAAGGATATGGCTGCGTTTTTCTTGTGTAATAACTGTGTACAGAATGGCCAAATTCATGGGCTAGTGTAAACAAGTTATTTACATTATCCTGCCAGTTCATTAAGATATAAGGATTGGTGCCGTACGTTCCTGAAGAATAAGCACCGCTTCGCTTGCCTTTGTTCTCATGAACGTCTACCCAACGGTTTTCAAATCCTTCTTTTAACACGTTAAGGTAGTCTTCACCTAGTGGTTTCAGGCCTTTTAAAATATAATCTTTTGCTTCTTCATAGGTTACTTCCATTTTTACGTCTTTTACTAAAGGCGTATAGAGATCATACATATGAAGGTCTTCAATTCCCAATACTTTCTTACGTAAATCAATATATCGATGCAATAAATGCAAATTATCGTTCACTGTTTTAACTAAGTTATCGTATACTTCTTCTGGAATGTTATTTGTGCTAAGAGCTGAGTGACGAGCTGAATTATAGTGACGAACGCGGGCGCTAAAATTATCTTTCTTCACCGTGCCGCTTAACGTACTTGCAAACGTATTTTTAAATTTACCGTACGTTTCGTACACCGCTTTAAACGCTTCTTTTCGTACGCGGCGATCGCTGCTTTCTAGGAAACGAATATAGCGCCCGTGCGTAATTTCTACTTCTTCTCCATTTTCATCTTTAATGGAAGGAAATTCTAAATCTGCGTTGTTTAACATTCCAAACGTGTTGCTTGAAGATCCTAACACTTCAGAAGCCTGAGCAAGAAGCGCTTCTTCGCTTTCTGATAAAATGTGCGGACGCTCGCGAGTAATTTCATCTAATGCATGAGCATATAACTTTAGCTCTTTATGTTCCGCCATGTATTGTTTAATTTTTGATTCTTCAATAGACAAAATTTCTGGTGTTACATACGATAGTGCACTTGCAATTTGGGTATAAAGTGTTTTGATACGATCATTTAACCCTTGATAAAAAGAGTTAGTGGTATCTTGATCGTAGCGCATATGAGCATATGTATAAAGTTTACTAACGCGCATTGTGAGCTCGTCTTGCTCTTGAAGAGCGTCGTATAAAGTTTGAGCGGACTCTCCAAGTTTCCCTTTGAATTTTTCCATTTGCGGAATAAGAGCTTTTACTTCTTCAAATTCTTTTTCCCATGCGTCATCTGAAGCAAAAATATCCTCTAGTTTCCACGTATCTTCTACTTTTATCTCGCTTCTACTTGGTAACTTTTTTACTTTTGATTGTTCACTCATGGTCATCCCTCCATCTTTTTCTACCTGTCTATAACTGTTCGCTTTTTCTAAGGCGAATCCTTTTTATTTCTTTCGTTATTGTATGTTGTTTTAAAAGAATTAATCAAAAGTCAGTACGCTTTTGAAAAAAGGATTCTTTCTTAAGCGTACTGATTTTCAGTGATTATGTCACTTCTTTTGCTTGATTTAACCACCTTTTCATCATTTGTCCATCTTCTAAAAAAGCATCAGATGTTTGCTTTGGAATCGTGTAGGGCCTTCTGATTTTGTATACCCCAGAAGTTATATACGTTAGCATCCCTAGCCGGCATAATACCTCTATATACTCAAACAGGGGCTGTTCCACAGCAACAGGGGCCATCGGCAAAGACCGAAATACAATATGCCTCTTACGAATTCTGTAGAGCCATAGCCGGCCTAACTCTTTCTCTGTAACTAAATCCCCTACTTGCTTCTGCTGCATTAAATCGAGAAGCAGCCACGTTTGCCATATAGTAGCAGACGTTTCAACCATGTATAAAGAAGGCAGCGGCATGCCTGCTTCTGCTGGAATATGGGAGGGAGGAATATTATTTTCATAAAGAGCGTGTAAAAAAGGCTGAAGCTTCTGATTAGGATAGAGGATATAATGCGTTCTCCATGCCTTCTTTTTCTTTATCCATGAAGAGAAAAATTGAGGTTGTGTATGTGTAGAAAAAAGATCATGAAAGGTATGCTCGTGAGGAGAGAGCACGACAAGCTGTGCATAACAAATCTGAGATGAAAAAGGAATAAGATGTTCAAGTTTCAACAGTTGATTAGTAGAAGGTGAAAAATAAAGAAGTGTGGGCGTATAATCGGAAAGAGTAAGAAACTGCCACTCTTGAAAAGAAAGTTGATACATATAAGTGGATAAGCGCTTCATTCTTTTTGCCCCCATAATCCAAAGGGGCATATAATTTCCTTTCTCATAATGAATAGAACGTTTGGTTAGCGCTGAGGAAGATAAGGAAGCACATTGAAATTCGATTGCATATTTTTGCGAGGGCGTATCTACAAGAAGATCTGGACGCTGCATAATGTCAGGAAGATAACTTTCTAACTCGACTTCAAGATGAGAACTAAACCAGTGAAACAGCTTTCGTTTTCCGTCGAGATGATAATCTGTTTCACCTTCATGCTGAGCGACGCATGTTTTTTTCAGGTGAGCAAAATGAGGGATTTTTTTTGTACCTGCCTTTAACTGTACAGGGGATTGACAAGAGGGACAGTAGAACTGCTTTTCTTTTTTCCACAGCTTAAGCTGTTCAAGCGAAAAGCGCTGAGCTAGTGAAATGAGGCCTTCTTCTGTTTGTGCAACTAACAATCGTACATTTCTCCTTCCTATAGTAGCGAGCTATATCCTTGTATTCGACACCTTTCTACTAAACCCTTTTCTTTCAGAAAAAAACCACATTACAGCATACGCAATGTGGTTTACAGCGATTATAATAGCGGTGAAAGCAAACGGGCTGTTGATTCAAACAGCCGCTGTATAAATGGCCGCTTTTCAAAGTCTTTAAAGTGAAGCTCATTAGTTTCTTCTAAATCTTGCATATATTCATATACAAGATTTTGAGTACTAGCTGTGCGATATAAAAAAGCATTTACTTCAAAATTCAAATGAAAGCTTCTCATGTCCATGTTAGCTGTTCCAATAGAGGCGATTTCTCTATCAACAATCACAATCTTGCTGTGCATAAATCCTTTTTTATACTCGTAAATTTTCACACCTGCTTCTAGCAGCTCCGGAAAATAAGAGCGTGATGCATGAAAAACAATTTTTTTATCGGGCTTCTGAGGTACAAGAAGCCTTACATCTATACCGCTTAGAGCAGCTACTTTGAGGGAAGTAAAAATATCTTCATCAGGTATGAAGTAAGGAGAAGCAATCCAAATGGACTCTTTCGCAGACGTAATCATCGAAAAAAATAAGTGTTTGATAATTTCCCACTCACGGTCTGGTCCGCCAGCAATCATTTGAACACCGCCGCACTTTTCCATATCAATGTCAATTAAATCCGGCGATAGATACGTTTGAGTAAGCATCGTCTGACCTGTCATATAATACCAGTCTTGCAAGAAAATAAGCTGCAATGAACGGACTGCCTCACCCTTCACCATCAAATGGGTATCTCTCCAAAAGCCAAAATGCCGACTTTTCCCGAGATATTCATCACCAATGTTCAAACCTCCTACAAATCCAATTGTTCCATCAATGACTACAATTTTACGATGATTACGGAAGTTGATTTTATTATTGAGAAATGGAAGTCTGACCGGCAAGAACGGAATCATTTCTACGCCCGCGTTTCTTAACTCGTGAATATAATGCGGTGAAAGCTGAAAACTGCCCACGGCATCATACAAGAAACGTACATAAACTCCTTCTTGTACCTTCTGAATTAAAATATCTTTAATTTGTTCTCCTAAGTGATCATGTCGTACGATGTAATACTCTAAGTGGATATGATGCCTTGCATGCTTTAATGATTCCATAATTTCGTGAAACGTCTCTTTTCCATTCGTCAATGCGCGCGTATCTGATGAAAAAGAAATTGGACTCTTGCTAAGCCTGACGGCTAGCTTCAGCATTTGCTTTCTACTGGTGCCCAACTGCTCAAAGTGATTTTCTAATATACCGGAATCTCTTTCCATCTTTAAAAGCACCTGTTCATCCAGCTTTGCTTTTTTAGCAAATAAACGCCGTTTTCGCGTATTGCGTCCAAATAACAAATAAAAAAAGAACCCTATTACCGGGAAACCGCCTAATACTACGAGCCACGTTAGCGTTTGAGTTGGATGACGGTTTTCTAATGAAATAACAAGACCGATGAAAACAACACTAATCGTAATTAAGATACTTAGCACGCCAATAAATTTACCGTCCCAATACCCTTTTGTAAAATAAAGCAAAGCAATAATACCAATAACAAAAATTAAAAGCTGTAATCTATTTTTCAACTTGTTTTCACCTATCCTAAAACCAATCTTTCATCATTAATAACAGGTCTCTATGCCGTTATTATCCTCAAACTTGTTATTTTAACACTACACTTTCCCGTGTAGGAAGCAGCCGCCTGCTTTTTCCACCTATATTGTTCGATATGAGCGGAGAGCATTTCCAAAAAAGAGGGCAAAACAAAGACCGATTTCATATACATGAAATCGGCTGCTATTATCGTAAAGGAAAATACTGCTTTACTTGTTCAAGTGCATTTTCACTGATTAATTCTTTTCCATATTCCATTAAACGATGAACGGTTACATTTGATTCATTTGCATATTCTAAAATGATACTTAAAATGTTATCAATTTCAGCTACAAAGTCTTCATCATCTGTAAACTCAACGTATAAATAATATTTTCCTTCAAACACGTACATGCTGTTGATAATATCATCTAACTCTAAATGGTGACTTAAGGAAATTAAATGTTCTAAGTCTTGAAAGCGTGCGACGAACTGTAGCCCTTCGTCTTCTATAATTTCTTCTTCAAAATCAGCTTTTTTATTTTGATTCGCTTGATGATCAAGCAACGCTTCAATTTTTCCATCTACAGGGATATCGATTTTATCATTTTCACCAACAGGTACTTCGAACTTTTGACCGTCTTTTGAAACTTGTGCTCTTGTTACAATAACCTCTAGCCCCTTCTCAAGCGCATGTACTTGAATCCAAAGAGGACCTTCTGCTACAAACTCTTCTTCTTGATGAATTTCGTCCATCATCTCCCAGAATAGCTCTTCACTGCGCTCTCGGCTAAACCAAATTTCATTGCGATCAAATCCACGTTCTTCAATATCTACGTAAGTGACAAAGAATTTTACTGTGTTTTCATTAATGCGTTCGATTTCCATTATCATCTCTCCCTTCGGAAAAATCAGTGAAGGTAATCCGGCCATTTCGAACATTACCCCTAAACGATGAAGGGACTATTTTACCCCCGTGTTAAAGCAATATTACATGTACTTTCTCACTTTGTAAAGCATTCTAACTTGGGATATACAAGCATACACTATTTGAGTGAACCTTGTATATCTATTTTATGACAAAATGCGAAAGAAAGGAAATAAAAAATACTCTGACAACTCATAGCCACCTTACACCTTACTTTGTTATATACATAATCTCTTTACCCTATGAACGCTTTTTGTTAAAAATGAACACAGATAAAGCAATATGAGCTACTTATCCTTACATATTGGGAGGGAAGACTATTGGATTTAGAATTAATAACCTCCATTCTTCTTATTATCGGTATCGATATTGTATTAGGTGGAGACAACGCTATTGTTATTGCCTTAGCAAGCCGCAACTTACCTGAATATCAGCGAAATAAAGCTATTTTTTTAGGGACTGGCTTAGCTGTGATAGTTCGCATTGTACTTACTATTTTAGCTGTTTATTTACTAACTATTCCTTACTTGCAGCTCATAGGCGGTTTTTTATTAGTGATCATTGCCTTTAAGCTTCTTGTATCAGAAGGTGATGATGCATCTTCAATCCGTGCAGGTGTGACATTAGGCGCCGCTGTAAGAACAATTGTATTTGCTGATATTGTAATGGGACTAGATAATGTAATAGCTGTAGCAGGCGCAGCTCATGGAAATATTACCTTGGTTGTCACCGGATTACTCGTATCCGTCCCCATTATTGTTTGGGGAAGCAAGCTCATTTTGTATTTGATGGAACGATTTCCCCTGCTCGTTTATGGTGGGGCAGCTATTTTAGCTTATACTGCTGGAAATATGATTGGACATGAAAAGAACTTACATTCATTCTTTGCAGACCATACATCTCTAGGAACATTTATTCCGTTTATAACAATTGCTGTTGTGCTGATAAGCGGCATGGTTGTTAATAGCTTTCGTTCAACTAAATGATAAAGAAAAGGCCATACTAAACATTTTTATTTAGTATGGCCTTTTCTTTAGTTTAATGAGCACAGCAGTCTTTTATTCATAAAACACTTTGTACACTTAAAAAATAATCTCTGTGAGTAAAAAAAGAATAGATGGTACGAGTAAGCAACCAAGACCTGTATAAAATGTAGCTGTCATGGCTCCATAAGGTACAAGTTTTACATCTGTCGCGGCTAAACCAGCTGCTACACCGCTCGTCGTCCCCATAACTCCTCCATAGATCATTGCTGTACGAGGATTGTTTAATTTGATTTTCTTAGCAAATATCGGTGTCAAAATCATAACTGAAATGGATTTAATTAATCCTACAGCTATACTTAACGCGATAATATCAGAAGAGGCTCCAATCGCAGTTCCAGAAACCGGCCCCACAATATAGGTCACGGCTCCTCCTCCGATTGTGGTCAAAGCAACGGGATCTCTATATCCAAAACAAAGAGCAATAATTACACCTATTACAAAGGAATAGAAAACCCCAAAAAACAAGGCCGTAATCCCGCTGATTCCCGTTTTTTTGACTTCGCTAAAATTGGCGCCGAACGCAGTAGCAATAATGGCAAAATCTCGCAGCATCCCTCCGCCCATTAAACCAATTCCTGAAAATAACTGTATATCAGAAATTCCTTTCTCTCCTCCTGTGTTCACTCCACCGATATAAGCAAGGATTAATCCAAACATAATAGCAATAGCAGATCCGTGAACTCTTCCTTTTGTTAATTTATCTGATAAAAAATAAGCAATATACATGACAATCCCAATAATAGCAAATGCCGTAATCAGCCCGTTATTTTCTAATCCTTCTTTGATCATATTCATCATTTGATTTGCTCCTTAGGTAAAATAGAAAGCTCTATTTCTTGTTCTTTCACCTTCGCTTTCTCTCCTATTCTGCTGATAAATGGTATGGATAAAAAGCCTACTACGACTACTACCACCCCTGCAAGAAGCGCCATGCCTCCTCCATCAAGAGCAGCTACAACATTTTGCTGTGCAGACATTGCTACCACGATAGGAATATAAATACCTCCCCAAAAAGCAATGCCTTCTTCGGATTTTACTTGGAGCTTATTTTTCTTCTTTAAATAATCCACCGCTAGTACAAGAAGAAGCATGGATACCCCTACTCCTCCAACGTTGGCTTCGACTCCCATCAGCCCTCCTAATGCGTCCCCTACAATTACCCCTATCAACATGCAAATAGACAGCAGCGCTACACCGAAGATTATCATATTACTTCCTCCCCACTCCATTATTGAAAGCGTTTACTTTATAGTTTAAAAATAGTGTAAAGGAAAAAAGTTGAATAACCTATGCATTTTTAGTTATATACTTATATCAAAAATGACATAATGCAGTTTTTCTCTACTGTTCACTTTAGGTTTATTCGAAAAAGAAATAAAAATCATGACATTTAGTCATGATTCTTATATGTATTCATGAGGCATACCGGAGGGTAAATGTTTAAAATAATCAATCACAAACTGCCTGAAGATTTGTTGTAAATCCGTCACGTAGCCCCCGTTGTTCCAAGCTAAAAAGATAGTACGTTCAAATGTTCCCTCTTCAATTTTCAGCAGCTTTACATCTTTGCCTGTAGAACCTCCCCAAGTTACTTCAGGAATAAAACCTATTCCTTGCTTCGCTCTAATCAAACCTCTTACTGTTGCTGGATCATCGCTTTCAAACGTAATTTGAGGTACAAAATTCTGTTCCTTACAAATTACATCCGTTATTTTCCTTAGCTCTTTTCCTTTCTTTAGCACAATGAATTTCTCATTTTTAAGTTCATTTAACTTTACACGTGATTGCTTGGCCAAAGGATGATCAAGAGGCACTGCAAGCAAAATCGATTCACGAAGCAAAGGAGTATGTTCGATCTGACGGGTTGTTAATGGAAAAGCTGAAATACATAAATCAAAATCAGGCTGTGAATTAGAATTAGTCAAGTGCTGCATCAGTCGAAAACGCACCTGAGGATATTGCTCACGAAATCTGCTTAATAGCTCTGGAAGTAAATGTGAACTAGCTAATACAACAAGGCGAATTTCTTCACATGGATCGTTCGACATATCCTTTAGCTCGTGCTTTGCGTCTTCCAATGTTTTTAAAGCAAGTTCTACTTTGGCACAGAATGCTTTACCATACCGATTTAATTTAATGTATTTACCGTTTCGATCAAACAAACGAATGCCTAGCTCTTTTTCTAACTGTGAAATCGTTTTGCTGAGTGCAGGCTGAGATACGTATAGCTCTTCGGCCGCTTTACTGATATGTTCTAGTCTAGCAACTACTTGGAAATATTTTAGCTGTAAAAGCTCCAATCCGTTCACCACCACTTTTATATGTTTAAATATTCTCTTTCTTTACTAATTACATATATACTTCATTTCCCCTGCTATTTCGACAAAAAATAAGCAGCAGAGACCATTTGGCTCCCTGCTGCTTATTTTTTATATACCAACTTCAAGCAAACGTTACTTGGTTGGTTTCTTATTTAAATCTTAAACAGACAAATATAAAAATTAACCATTCACAAGTCTTTGAGCTTCGCGAAGTTGGAAAGTACGCACTTTACGTGGTAAGAAACGACGGATCTCGTCTTCATTATAACCAACTTGTAGACGTTTTTCATCAATGATAATCGGACGGCGCAATAAGCCAGGATTTTGCTGAATTAATTCATACAAATCTTGCAAAGGCATAGCGTCTACCTGAACGTCTAGTTTTTGGAAAGTTTTCGAACGTGTTGAAATGATTTCATCTGTTCCATCTTCTGTCATACGTAAAATTTCTTTAATCTCGTCGATTGATAACGGCTCTGAAAAGATATTACGCTCTGTATATCCAATATCATTTTCCTCTAACCAAGCTTTCGCTTTACGACAAGATGTACAACTTGGTGATGTATATAATGTAACCATTTACTCCTTCACTCCTTCTATCATAATCGGTCATAACATTTAAAACATGAACTGTAAATCATGTTGTTTTATACAAACTTCAACGAGTGTAAATATTTAATGACTGATAATGAAAATCGATACTACTTTATAATTACTTTTAAAAAATAATATCTATTTGCATTATACTATAAACTTCATCGGAATGATATACTTTTTGAAGCGAACTAGTACATTAGTTCGTTCCTTCACTGTCATTATTTTCATTGCCGATTTTCTTCATTATTTATTTACCACACTACTATTACGAATAAACCTGTAGATTAGTTTCATTTTTTTATTATTTTTTTCTTTTACAAATTCCTCAAATTTTTCAGTCACTAAAAAAGCCTTGCAGAAGAACTGACTTTTCTGCAAAGCTTTTGAGATAACCTCTTATTTATTTAATAGCTGATGTGCTGCTTTTTCCTCGTCTCATTAAGATAGGATACAGTAACAGCCCGATTACAAATAAGCCAATACCTAAGAAAAATGTTTTTAAATCAGCTGTCCCTGTCTTAATCACCCAAAGTGAATAAATAAGTGCTAACGAGGCAATGATTCCGTCTTTTACTCGCGATCCTTTAATGATATCGTACGTCTCACCCGTCACAATAAGCTTTAATTGATAAACTGTCGTCACGAAATAAGGAACTAAATAAGCGAGAGTAGCTACAACAATAGCGAAATTATAGGCTTGCGAAACTGTACCTGAAATAGTCGCAAACAAAAACAACTGTGTTAAGCCATTTGTTAATGTTAGTGAGCGGGCTGGACTATTGTTCTGATTTGTTTTAGCAAACCACTGTGGAAACAACCCTGATTTTGCTGCTTGATAAGGAACTTCTGCACTAACAACAATCCATCCAACAGTAGAACCTAATAAAGAAATAAGTGCTAAAATGGCCATTACGTAAGCACCTTTATGTCCAATCACCATTTCTAACGTATCTACCAAAGGTTTTTGAGACTGCTGAAGCTGAGCTGTTGAAAGAATCCCCATAGCTAGAAGCGTAATCCCCACATAGATAACCATTGAAATCAATAATCCAAGCAGCGTTGCTTTCTTCACTACTTTTTGTGATTTTGCACGGTTAGATAACAGTACAGCCGATTCAATTCCGATAAACGCCCACAGCGTAGCAATGGCTGCCCCATTGACCTGACTTCCCAATCCTACATTTATACCCTTTGAATTAACAAATTCTGTACTGACCAGGTTGGATGCGCTAAATAGCGATAGCGCTACAACAATAAATAAACCGAATCCAATAATTTTAGCTGCCGTTGTGATAAAGTTAATATTACCGGCGCTATTAATATCTCGCTGCAAAATAGCTTGAATTCCCCATAGGACAATAGAACATACTAAAAACGTAATGAATTTTCCAGCTTCTAATTGAAAATTTCCGACTGAAAATAAAATATCCTTACTCTCCATTACTGGAAAGAACGTTGTTAAATATCCCGCAAACGATATGATGACAGATGCTGTTGCAGCCCAGTTAGCTGCCCAATAGCCCCAAGCCATGCTATACCCTGCTACTTTACCTGCTTTAGGCGATGAAAAAAGATTCGCTGCATAACTTTGAGGCCCTCCTTTTAATTCGGGCTTTCTCATGACTAAATTCCCGAATACAAGAGCAATCATGAATACGCCAAGACCTGTTGCAATCCAAGCAAGTGTTGAACCGATTGGACTTGATACGTTTGCTAAATTAGAAGGAAGCATAAATACTCCGCCGCCTACCATATTACCAACTACAAAGGCTGTTAAAAACCAAAGTCCCCATTTTTTATCTTTCATTTGCTCTGTCTCCTTTTGCTTTCTAAAAGCTTAAACTTTTGAGATAGAAAGCTCGATGCTAATCTATTAACACGTAAAAATTATTTGTTTCTTCATTCATCTCTTCATTTGTTTAACAATATAATATATTAGCACACTAAAGCAAAAAGTGAAATAATAAATCCTTCATTTTCTTTTGGAAAAAAATGCGGCTGGGACACAACTACATCAATCTAAAGGCGAACAAATGGGATATATGAGTTCGTATGGATCCCGCTTGTTACACCGCTGCTGATTTCCGTGCAAGACTTCGCTTTCCGCGGGCGGGCGGTGAGCCTTCTCGTTGCTTCCGCTCCTGCGGGGTCTCGCTTTTCCCGCAGGAGTCTTCGCCTTGCCCTCCAATCAACAGCTAGAAGCCCTACATACAGTAAACCTACGTTCACCATCACCATAAAAAAATCCGAACGAGTTGGATTCTTAATCAAGAATTCAACTCGTTCGGATCTTTCTTCAACGAAACTACTTTTGTCCGAGCCTCATTTTTTATCTTTTATGAAAACCTTTTGAATAGTAGACAACAACCAATAAAATAAACCATATCGGACCTACAATAAGGGCTATTCTTGTATCAGAAGAAAAACCCATCACCACTACTACTCCCGCTAAGAAAGCAAGAGAGAGAGATGACGTATACGGGAAGAACGGAAGCTTATATTTTAAATCACTTACTTGCTGATCGCTTAATCCCTTGCGGAAGCGAATTTGAGAAAGTAAAATAATTCCCCATGTCCAAATTGCTCCAATAGTGGCAATACTCGTCACCCACGTGAACACCTTATCAGGAACAACATAGTTTAAGCCAACTCCGATTAGCAGTACAACAGCTGAAGCAATAACTGCTGCACCAGGCACGCCGCCTTTTGTTAAGTTAGCATAGCGTTTTGGAGCTTCTCCGTGCTGAGCTAAATTAAATAACATACGGCCCGTACTAAAAATTCCACTGTTACAAGAAGATAAAGCCGCTGTTAACACTACAAAGTTTATAATCCCTGCTGCAGCGGGTATTCCAGCTTTATCAAATGTTAAAACAAATGGACTTCCTTGTGTTCCAATCTCTGGCCAAGGATAAATAGACATAATAACAAACAAAGCTCCGATGTAAAAAATCAAAATTCTCCACAGTACATTATCAATTGCTTTTGTTAGTGTTTTTTCCGGATTTTTCACCTCTCCTGCTGTTACCCCAATCATTTCAATACCAAGGTAAGCAAACATAACCATTTGAAGTGATAAAAGAACACCTTTCATACCATTCGGGAAAAAGCCCCCGTGACTCCATAAATTACTGATTCCTGTTGCAATACCGCCATTTCCAATTCCAAAGATAATCATGCCCAGTCCCAGCACAATCATAAGGATAATCGTTACTACTTTAATAAGAGAAAACCAAAACTCTAGTTCGCCATATGCTTTTACAGCTAAAAAGTTAACCCCTGTCATGATAACGAGTGCTGCAAGTGCCCATATCCACTGAGGTACACCTGGGAACCAAAACTCCATATATACTCCAACAGCTGTAATTTCAGCCATACATGTAATAATCCACATAAACCAGTAGTTCCAGCCTGTTAAATAACCAGCAAGTGGCCCTAAATAATCGTTAGCATACTTACTAAAAGAACCGGCTACTGGATTTTGTACTGCCATTTCACCTAACGCTCTCATAATAAAAAACATAATAAGACCACTGATTCCATACATGATAAGAATACCAGGACCCGCTAACCGAATAGCGGATGCAGAACCTAAAAACAGTCCAACTCCGATAGCTGCACCTAAAGACATTAAGCTAATATGTCTTTCCTCAAGTCCACGGCTTAATTCTTTTTCTTGCGTGTTCCCTTGCATAATTCTCTCTCCTAACATATCCATTTCATTTAATAGCGATAGCGGCTACTTGTATAGTATTAACTTATTTTTCAGCCAAATAATTCTAGGCAGTGTATGTACTAATAATCTGATATTGCAAGTTTCACACCTTCACTTTTACCGCTATCACATCTATAAAATACAATATTAAAAAAACTTCACTTTGTTCATTTTATCAAAAATCACAAAAAATGCGATAGTTTTTTGTGATTTTCACAAATAAACTTACGATCGAAATATAATAAAAACCATTTTTTACATTATATGTTCTTATCTCACTATAATTATCTAACTATTAAGAATAATCAATCGATTATTCTTCTATATTTTCAATTATAGATGCTTACTTTTCCCTAAAAAGGGTAAAGATAAGATAACTGTTTAAACACTATTATGAACATCATCATGAAACGATCAGTAGGAGGGTGCTATGAATTGGTATGAAAAACTAAGTCAATATTTTCCCATTGAAGAAATGAAATCAAAGAAGCATATCGAAACGCTTTTACAAGAACGCAGCGATATTTATCATAAAAATGAAGGACCTCACCACGTATTAATGTACGTGGAAACAGACCAATTTATCTTTATTGATTACCTCTTTGTTTCAAAAGACGCTCGAGGTCAAGGGCTTGGCGGTAAATTAATTGATGAGTTAAAACAGCATAACAAACCAATTATTTTAGAAGTAGAGCCTGTAGACTATAAAGATTCAGACTCAGCAAAACGACTGCATTTTTATAAACGTGCAGACTTTAAGCATGCTCAAACAATTGGCTATAACCGCCGGTCATTAGCTACAAATGAAATTAACCAGATGGAAATTCTATACTGGTCTCCTACCTCTGAAACAGAGGAAAGCATTTTAAATAAAATGAAAAAAACGTACGAGTTAATTCATACGTACAAAGACAAAGAAATATATGGTGCGTCTTATCAGCCGGCAGATCAAGTGCTGAAAATTGACAAAAATCGTAAAGATGGCGATATCTTAGCAGATTTATAAAGAGAAGGTAGACATGCGTCTACCTTCTTTTTGTATTTTTTGAATTATTATTCAAAATAAAACATTATTAATCACTTATATTCCTTTAGTTATAAGGTTTATACATAGATATTTTGTCTTAAATATAAAATTCTGAAAATTTTTAATAGTATTTTTCAATCCTTTACTGTATAATACCTGTAAAGCGCTAATGTTACTTGTTCTTACATGTTTTTTGCAACTTGAAGCTTAGTGTTCTTTGATAACTAAATAAAAAAACGACCTCGTTGTGAGATCGTTTTTGTTATGTTGTATATGTGGCAAACTCTGCTTGAGAACAAGACACGTAGTGACCTGGAGATACTTCTCTAAGCTCTGGTTCTTCACCGTTATAGTCATGGATACTTGGATCATAAATTTTGCGCTGACGCGTTTTTTCACTGTCAGGATCGGGAAGCGGAATAGCTGAAAGCAACGCTTTTGTATATGGATGAACAGGGTTTCGATAAAGTTCATCACTTGGTGCAAGCTCTACAATCTTACCTCTGTACATAACGCCGATGCGGTCACTGATGTATTTTACCATTGACAAATCATGGGCGATAAATAAATATGTTAGTCCACGTTCACGCTGTAACTTCTTCATTAAGTTAACAACTTGAGCTTGTATAGACACGTCCAAAGCTGAGATTGGTTCATCTGCGATGATAAAATCAGGTTCTACTGCCAGTGCTCTTGCGATACCGATACGCTGACGCTGGCCGCCACTAAACTCATGTGGATAGCGATTTGCATGTTCTTTGTTAAGCCCCACTGTTTCAAGAAGCTCGTGAACCTTTGTCATACGCTCCTTTCTCGTCTTAGCTAAACCGTGAATATCAATGCCTTCTGCTATGATATCTGCTACGGTCATACGAGGGTTAAGCGACGCATATGGATCTTGGAAAATCATTTGCATTTTACGATTGAATTTTTTAAGCTCTGAGCGAGATTTGCGACCATGTACATTTTCGCCATTAAATAGCACCTCACCGCTAGTAGCGTCATATAAACGAATAATCGTTCTGCCTGTCGTTGACTTTCCGCAACCGGATTCACCTACAAGCCCTAATGTTTCTCCGCGGAAGATGTCAAACGTCAGACCATCAACTGCTTTAATTGTTCCTTTACTTGTGAAAAAATGTTGCTTTAAGCCTTTAATCTCTAATAATTTATCTGTCATGTTATTCACCATCCTTCGCTACGAGTACAGGTGTCCTGTATACATTATCAACTTTACGCATGCGGCGCTGAACTGAAGCAGGCGGCTCTACTTTTGGTGCATCGGGATGTAACAGCCATGTTTTCGCATAGTGCGTATCAGATATTTTGAACATTGGAGGTTCTTGCTCAAAATCGATTTTCATTGCGTATGGATTTCGCGCTGCAAATGCATCTCCTTTTGGAGGATTCGTTAAATCTGGCGGCGTTCCAGGAATAGCAGCCAGCTCTTCTTCTGCCTCGTTATCTAAGCTTGGCATAGAAGCTAGCAGTCCCCACGTATACGGATGTTTTGGATCGTAAAACACTTCATCCACTGTGCCCATTTCAACAATTTGACCAGCATACATAACGGCTACTCGATCTGCTACATTTGCTACTACACCAAGATCATGGGTAATAAAGATAATAGATGTATCCGTTTTTTTCTGAATGTCTTTCATCAATTCTAAAATTTGAGCTTGAATTGTTACATCAAGCGCCGTTGTTGGTTCATCAGCGATCAATAGCTTCGGATTAGAAGCAAGAGCCATCGCAATGACAACACGCTGTCTCATCCCGCCGCTGAATTCATGCGGATATTGATTCACACGCTGTTCTGGAAAAGGAATTCCTACAAGCGTTAATAACTCGACTGCCCGTTTTTTTGCTTCTGCTTTAGACACTTTGGAATGCTTGATTACGACTTCACCAATTTGAGCCCCAACTTTCATCGTTGGATTCAAGGAAGTCATCGGATCTTGGAAGATCATACCGATATCTTTACCGCGAATAGCTTCCATTTCTTTATCCGTTTTCTTAGCTAAATCAATGCCGTCAAACAGCATTTCGCCGCTTTTGATTCGGCCAGGAGGCATCGGAATAAGGCGCATGATCGTTTGTGAAGTTACACTTTTACCAGATCCTGATTCACCAACAATTGCTAAAGTTTCACCTTTATTTAAGTGGAAGTTAACGCCGCGAACAGCTTGAACTTCTCCGCCATATGTTTTAAATGATACAGCTAAATTTTTTACTTCTAATAAACGTGACATATGAGTTCACTTCCTTACTTACGTAGTTTTGGATCTAACGCATCTCGTAATCCATCACCAATTACGTTGAACGCTAAGATTGTTAAACAGATAAACAAACCTGGGAAAAATAAGCGCCAAGGATAGTATTCCAAAGCAGGTAAGCCTTCTGAAGCCATTGTTCCCCAGCTTGCAAGCGGTGCCGGAACGCCTAGTCCCAAGTAGCTTAAAAATGCTTCTGTAAAGATTGCTGAAGGAATCGTTAGTGTCATTGTTACTAAAATTGGACCTGTTGCGTTAGGAATAAGATGTTTAAATAAAATACGTTTTGTTGTTGCTCCTAATGTTTGTGAAGCCATTACGTACTCTTGGTTTTTCAACTGCAATACCTGTCCACGCACAATACGGGCCATGTTAATCCAGCCGGTAATGGTCATCGCTAAAATCATCGTGCCTAACCCTTGGCCAAGCATAACCATTAAAATAATAACCAGTAAAAGGTAAGGAACACCATATAAGATATCCGCAACACGCATCATTGTTTCATCCGTACGGCCGCCGCGGTATCCAGAGATGCTTCCCCAAACTACGCCGATGAATAAATCAATTAAAGCTGCTGCTAACCCGATAAATAATGAAATACGAGCGCCTTCCCACGTACGAGCAAAAACATCACGCCCTAATTCATCTGTACCGAACCAGTGCTCAGAAGATGGAGCCTGATTAGCATTCAGTAAATCATTGGTTGCATAATCATATTTCACCATCAATGGACCAAATATAGCCATAAAAACAAGGAGAACCATTAGTACTACACCAAACATAGCAAGCTTGTTTTTGCGAAAACGAATAAAAACATCTTGCCAGAATGAAAGACTCGGTTTTTCAATCTTTTCTGCCTGAGCGCGGTCAATCCCTGCTGTTTCAAACATTTCTTTAGGAATCTTCGGAAGTTGCTGCATAGTTACTCTCCTTTCTTAGCACCTGTAAGTTTAATTCGAGGGTCAATGAAGCCGTATGCAATATCTACAAGCAAGATACAAAAAAGTAGTAAAATACTGTAGAACACCGTTACGCCCATAATCGTTGTGTAATCTCGGTTTGAGATACTGAGTACAAAGTGTGAACCTAATCCCGGGATACCAAATATTTTTTCAATAACAAAGCTACCCGTTAAAATCCCTGCTACTAAAGGTCCCATATAGGATACGACTGGAAGCATCGCATTTCGCATGGCGTGCTTAACTGTAATAACGCCTCTGCTTAAACCTTTTGCTTTCGCTGTACGAATATAATCATTGCTTAATACTTCAAGCATACTCGAACGAGTCAATCGTGCGATAAATGCCATAGGGGTTGAAGCAAGCGCGAGAGCTGGTAACACCGTGTGTGCCCAAGATTCCCAGCGTGCAACCGGAAAAATTTGTAGTTTCATAGCCAGAACGTATTGTAATACCGCTGCCATGATAAAACTCGGAACTGAGATTCCTAGAACTGCAATAACCATCGCCGTGTAATCTTGCCACTTATTATGTTTTAAAGCAGCAATAACACCAAGTACTACACCAATAGCAATTGCTATTAAAATAGCTTCCATCCCTAGCATGAATGAAACAGGGAATCCGCCGTTAATCAAATCATTTACCGTTTGGCCTTTATATTTGAAAGATGGACCAAAATCCCACTTTAAAATTGATGTTAAATAATCAAAGTACTGATGGTACCAAGGCTGGTCTAAACCGTAATACTGATTTAGATTTTTTTGAATTTCAGGGGGAAGCTGCTTTTCTGATGTGAATGGACCTCCTGGAACAGCACGCATTAAGAAAAAGGTCGCTGTTACGATCAGCCATAATGATAGAAACATATAAATAAGTCGTTTTCCTATATATTTGAACACCCCGACACACCTCCATATTTTTACAAAATTCGCGCACAAGAAAGAAAAGTATATGGAGCACCAGGCCCCATATACCCTTTGTCACAATTGATGTTACTTACTCAAAATGAGCCCACTTAATCTGAATGTCTCCAAGTCCAGACATCACAACATCTTTCAGCTGCTTGTCTTGTACCCAAGCGTTTGTGTAGAAGTAGATTGGTGCCACTGGCATTTCATCCATGAAGATACCTTCTGCTTTTTTCAACATTTCCAGACGTTTTTTAGGATCTGTTTCTTTTTGAGAGTCAATTAATAACTTTTTATATTCTGGGTTTTCCCAGTTTGTATCATTGTTTCCGCCTTTTTTATCACGGAACAATTCTAAGAAGTTGATTGGATCGTTAAAATCTCCTAACCAGCCCATACGTCCAACTTGATAATCTCCTTGGTGTAACTTTTCAATGTAAACAGCCCACTCAGAGTTGTCTAACTGTACTTTAATGCCAAGGTTTTTCTTCCACATATCTTGAACAGCTTGTGCAATTTTTGCATGTTTTTCATCCGTGTTGTATGAAACCTTAATTGCTGGTAGTTCTGAAGCATCTTTAAGGCCCATTTCTTTCAAGCCTTTTTCTAAATATTCTTTTGCTTTTTTCACATCATTGTCTTTGAAGTAGCCTTTTTTGTTATCTTCAAACATTGTTGGTGGTACAGCCGCCATCGCTGGAACTGAACCGTCTTTTGTAATTTGTTCTGTAATACCTTTACGATCAATTGCATAAGCTAATGCTTTACGAATGTTCACATTGTCTAAAGGTTTTTGTTCTGTATTAAACTTGTACCAGTAAGTACCTGCAATCTCTTGAATGTTTAATGAACCGTCTTTCTTTAATTCAGGAAGTGCATCAGCCGGTAATTGACCAGTAGGCATACCCGCCCAGTCTAATTCACCGTTTTTGAACATTGAAAGTTCAGTGTTGTTATCATTGATCATGTACATTTCAACTTTTTTAAGTTTTACAGCATCTTTATCCCAATAGTTTTCATTAGGAACTAACTCGATTTTGTCATTATGTTTCCAAGTTTTAAGCTTGAAAGGACCGTTTGACGTATAGTTTTCGCCTGCATTTGTGTACCATTTTTCATTTGATTCAGCAATTTTCGTATTCACTGGGAAGTACGTATAGAAAGCTGTTAATTCTAAGAAATATGGCGTTGGGTTTTCTAATGTTACCTCAAGCGTTTTATCATCTGTTGCTTTAACGGCAACATCATCTAATGAACCTTTTCCTTCATTGGCAGCTTGTGCATTTTTAACATAGTATAATTGATATGCATATTGAGATTCGTTTTTAGGATCTAACGCCCATTTCCATGCATATTCGAAATCTTTTGCTGTTACAGGGTCACCATTTGACCATTTTGCATCGTCGCGAATAGTAAACGTATATTTAGTTTGATCATCGCTGACCTTCACATCTTTCGCCATTGCATTTTCAGGTTTTCCATCTTTACCGATACGAGTTAAACCCTCAAATGTTTGTAATAATACGTTTGATGACGTTGAATCATTAGCTAAGCCTGGGTTCAGTGAAAAAGGCTCAGTTTTAATGTTTACGCGAAGCTCTTGCTCTTTCTTCTTGTCGCCGCCATCACTGCTAGCATTTTCACTGCCACCAGATTCTTTGTTAAATCCACATGCAGCTAAAAACAAGCTCATTACAAGCAGCAAACTGAAAAGAATCGACAACCTTTTCTTCATTGCGTGTTACCCCCTATTAAATTTTGTTTGTGTGGCAACCATATTTTTTTGATATGTACTAATTTCTTAATCCTCTTTCAATACAAAATAATCAGTTATTTTTTCGCGTAGTAGAGCATTAAAGACCTCACTGCAAAATTATTCTTCTACCCTATGAAACTGTCATCAATTGTTTACATGCTGTAAATCCAATGTATGCGCTTAATATGTAGAAGACTCATTCATTACAAAATTCGCTAATTGAAACAAAACATTGTCTATTTTGTGTTTTCTGAAAACTTAAGAAATTGTAATACCTTTGTAAAAAATATGTTTGTTACGCCTATTATAAATATTTTAAAAATTTATTGCAATACTATTATTTAATGGTATTTTTTTGTCACGAGAGAAAAAACCTTATCTTATAAGGATTGTGCCTACTTGTCAGACGTCCAAAATCTTTTTTGTAGTATAGGTATTACAATAGTATTACAAAGCCATTAGAAATACTAAATAAAAGATTTTTACCAAATTCTCCACCAAATTTTCATTAAGAAATGCTTTAATTAAAAGGTTCTTGTCTTTTTTTGCCGCTGAAAAATTCCAGTAAATTGTCTTATAAAACTTTTTAGCGATAAGATGTTTAAATTCCTGCTTTTTCGCGTTATAATAACGAATAACTATATAATTAAAGCTGTGAAAAAGAGTAGTATGCAGAATTTTCATTTTTAGAGAGTTTGTGGCTGGTGAGAACAAACATTGAAACCTGCAGAATGGACTTTGGAGCTTTCAAGTGCAAAGCTTGAACGTTGACCTCAACGTTATATGAATAAAGATAGTTCACAATTATGTGTGCTAATTAGGGTGGCAACGCGGTCCATTCGCCCCTAGCTTATGCTAGGAGCGGATGGGCCTTTTTATGTTGTATCCGTAAATTAGCATCATATATGTGCAGATGAAAGGAAGATTTGATGAAAACAATTTTTTCAGGTATTCAACCAAGCGGTACAATCACTTTAGGTAACTACATTGGAGCGATGAAGCAATTTGTTGAACTTCAACATGACTATAACTGTCATTTTTGTATTGTAGATCAGCATGCGATTACAACGCCTCAAGATCGTTTAGCACTTCGTAAAAACATTCGCGGCCTTGCTGCTCTGTATGTAGCAGTAGGAATTGATCCAGCAAAATCGACTTTATTTATTCAATCGGAAGTGCCCGCCCACACAGAAGCGGGATGGATGCTACAGTGCGTAGCGTATATCGGTGAACTTGAACGTATGACTCAGTTTAAAGATAAGTCCGCTGGAAAAGAAGCAGTATCAGCAGGATTACTAACTTATCCTCCATTAATGGCAGCTGATATTCTTTTATACAACACCGATTTGGTTCCAGTTGGTGAAGATCAAAAGCAGCATTTAGAATTAACGCGTGATTTAGCTGAACGCTTCAACAAAAAATACAATGATATCTTCACTATTCCTGAAGTACGTATTCCAAAAGTGGGCGCACGCGTCATGTCTCTTCAAGATCCTACGAAAAAAATGAGCAAGTCCGATCCAAACCAAAAAGCTTTCATTACGCTCTTGGATGACGCAAAAACAATTGAAAAGAAAATCAAAAGTGCCGTAACGGATTCAGAAGGTATTGTTCGCTATGATAAAGAAAATAAGCCAGGTATTTCAAACTTATTAAGTATTTATTCAATCCTAGCCAATAAATCGATCGAAGACATTGAAGCAATGTACGAAGGCAAAGGTTATGGTGACTTTAAAGCTGACACAGCTAAAGTAGTAGCTGAGGCCCTCGCTCCAATTCAAGAAAGATATTATGAATTAGTTGATTCTAGCGAGCTAGATGATATTTTAGATCAAGGTGCCGATAAAGCAAATGCAACGGCTAATAAAATGCTTCGCAAAATGCGAAACGCAATGGGAATTGGCCGTAAACGTTAAAAAAACGACTGCTATGCAGTCGTTTTTTTAATTAACTTTTGGCTCTTGTTCAATTTCCCAAAGTTTTTCAAAGAAAGGTTGTCCTTTTACTAAGCGCTCGCATAATAATTTATGCTTCGGTGACCACCCTGACTTCGTTTCATCGTATAGCTGATTCCATACGTCTTGAAACGACATCTCTTGAATGTCTTCGTACTTCGTTGGATTCCACTCTGTGTACCAGTAGCGGATTTGAGCTGTATTTTTTGTTGTATGTAGCTGATCAAGTGCCATAAATAACAGCTGTTTTAGCTGACGTTCTTTACGTGTTAGTCCTCTCATCGTTTCAGGAGACGGCGAAAGAATATGATGCTCTTTTTTATTCAGCTCGTCTTCACTGAACTTATATTCTAGCTCTTCTTGATCCGCAATCATCTCATAGACTAACTGTTCTTGTCTTGGAATTAAGCGGCTTTTTCGAATCGGAATATGATATCCCATCGTATCAATTGCTAAAATATTCGTTCCATCTGTAACGATAAAACAATATTCAACCTGCGTGCGTTCATGATTTTTCCGAATGTATGCTTTCTGATAGACATCTTGTAGTAGTTGTTGAGGTAGCTCGGAAAGATCATTTTCAATGTAATGAAATAAAAGCGGATTTACTTTTAATAATGGTGCTTGATCGAGCAGTTCTACACAATCGTCTTTTCTCCACTCATGGAAATGACACACATTATAACCGTTTTCTTCGCCTTCAAACCAATTAACCCATACATCATGAAGATATAGCATAATTTACCCCTCACTTACTATCTGTTTGTTATCCATCAGTATAGGCAGAGAAAGGAATTTTTATTCCAAATGATGTTATTTTTCTAAAAATTAATTGTAAAATGCCTTCGTTTTTGGCTATTATTCAAATGCACTTATTTCGAAGCTCAGATATAACGCCAGTGCTAATGATTACTAAAGGCTTCATGAGCTATATCCACCCCTATAAGCAGAAAAAAATCCGAGTTTCTTCTATAGTAATAGGTTTGTCAGGAGGTCTGACAAACCTAAAAAAATCTATCACACTTTTGTGATAGATTTTTAACGAAGAGATTTGGGATTCAAAGCATCTTTTAATCCTTCACCAATGAAGTTGATAGCTAGGATCGTAAATGTAATAGCTAAACCTGGCGGAACCCACATCCAAGGCTTATTCTGCAGCACATCTGATTCCCTTGCTTCTGTAAGCATATTCCCCCAGCTTGGCGTATCAGCCGGCACGCCAAAACCGATAAAGCTAATCGCTGACTCAAACACAATAAGGATCGCCATTTGCAAACTGGCTTGAACCACAATCGTTGAAAATACATTTGGCAGCAAATGTTTAAAGATGATTTTAAACGGGCTGCACCCAATGGAAACAGCTGAAAGCACATATTCATTTTCTTTTTCAGCCAAGATTTTGCTTCGAACCAACCGGGCCGTACTTCCCCAGCTTAGGAAACTAACAACTAGGATAAGCGTCCAAACGCCTGAGATCTTTCCAATTAGGATTGTATTTAACACTACAACGAAAACAATTAGCGGAAAGTTTAATACAAAGTCTGTAAAACGCATTAAGAATTGATCCACTTTGCCTCCGTAATAACCCGCAATCGAACCAATAAGAGTTCCGATTAAAATAACGAGTGTTGTACAAGCAACTCCAATCAGTAACGAAGTTCTTCCTCCATACAATGTACGTGCAAATACGTCTCGCCCATTAGTATCCGTTCCAAACCAATGCTCACTAGAAGGCGCTGCATTCATCGCCATATAGTCGATACGTGTAATATCTGCTTTTGTAAGCAGCGGTGCAAAAATGGCAAGAAGCGTAATCACAATCATAAAAGCTAAACTTATCATGGCTAGTTTATTTTTAACAAACTTCTTTCGCGCAATCGCCCATGGAGAAAGGTTTTTAGGAGCTTTCATATTCACTTCTGGCTGTACATCTTTTTTCGTTACAATTTCCATACTTTCTCCTCCTAATCCAAACGAATACGCGGATCTGCTACGCCGTATAACAAATCAGCAACCAGATTCCCAACCAGTGTTAAAATTGAAAACAACATTGTAAGCGACATCATAACTGAGTAGTCACGAGTTGCTACAGAGTCAACAAACAACTTTCCGATTCCTGGATACGTAAAGATCGTTTCTGTAATGATAGAACCGCTAATGATTGTTACAAGATCAAACCCTAAAAACGTAATAAGCGGAATCATTGAGTTGCGTAAGATATGAACATTATAAATTTTAGATTCTTTTGTCCCTTTTGCTCTAGCTGTGCGTACAAAATCTTTGCGACTGTTTTCAATAATATCATTGCGCAAAAATTGGGTATACTGCGCGGTCGACATCAAGCCAAGAATCAGCGCGGGTAATATAACGTGATGAATTCTACTTTGAATAAATTCCCATGATCCCTCTTTCAATCCTACTTCAACAGAACCGCTAAATGGAAACCAACCTAACTGAAAGGAAAATAAATAAATGCCTACGATTCCTGCGATAAACGATGGAACCGCTAATGCAAAGTAATTATATCCTGCAATAAAGTTATCTGCTAAGGTATACGGTTTTCTTCCTGCATACATACCTAAAATAAATGCAAACACATACGTAATCAAAAGCGAAGTCAAAGCTAAAAAGATAGTATTAGGCATACGCTCTAAAATAATATCTAATGTCGGTAACTTATGAGTTGTTGACTTTCCTAAATCTCCTTGTGCCACTCCCTTTACCCAGTTCCAATATTGAACGTAGATAGGATCGTTATATCCTAGCTTATCACGCATTTCCTCAATGTATTTTGGATCTGTATTACTAGGGTTGATTTCTCCCCCAAAAGGGTCCCCTGGCATCATTTTTGCCAGGGAAAACACAACAAAGGAGATCAGAATCAACATTGGAATCATCCCTAAAATACGTCTTAGTGAGTATTGCAGCATCGTTGACTCTCCTTTACATGTAAAATACTTATTCCGTTACAGACCATTTCTCCGGATCTACAACTACCGTTGATGGATCTAGAGTTACGTTTTTCACACGCTTATTCACAGCATAAATATTGATATTTTCCCATAAAGGAAGTGCTGGCAGCTGCTCATTAAAGAATTTTTGCCATTTTACATATACATCTTTACGGTATTTATCATCAAATGATTTTTCACTCAAACCGTCTTTAAGCATTTCATCAGATTCCTTATTTACCCAACGGCCATAGTTCCATTCAGCATCAGAGCTCCATAATCCTGTAGGATCTGGATCTGAACCAGTGTCCCAAGAACCAAAGAACGCTTCTAACGCCTTATCGTCGTTATCTTTCATTTCATTGTACAAGTTAAATTCAACAAGTGAACCCGTTGCTAATTTTGTTTTAATACCAATATCATTCCATGCTTGCATAATAGCCTTCGCACGACCCTCGAAGTTGGCTGGACCAGCATAGTGACCGAATGAGATCGTAAATGGTTTTCCGTTTGGATCTTCTACAAAACCGTCATTATTCTTGTCTTTATAACCAGCTTCAGCTAATAATTTTTTAGCTTTTTCAGGACTATACTTGTACTTTGTTAAATCTTTTTGGTCAGCAGCAATCCAGAATACAGACGGAATAACTGTGTTAGAAACAACCGCTTTGTCGTTCATAAATGCTTTTACCATTGCTTTTCTATCTATTGCATAAAGCAATGCTTGGCGAAGTTTTAGATCTTTGAACTTTTCGTAATCATCTACGTTTTTACCAGCTTTTTGATCACGATGTCCAAATCGTAGACCAATATACGAATAACTAGTTGATTTCCCTTCCAAAAAGTCTAAGTTTTCTGCTTTTTCAACTTGCCCTAGATCAGCTGGGCGAACATCCATAATGTCGACATCGCCTTTTTTCAATGCTCCGGCGGAAACAGATGGATCCAGTACTTTTACAACAACACCATCAAGGTGAGGTTTACCTTTCCAATAATCATCATTACGTTCCATTTGGACATATTCACTTGCTACCACTTTTTTCACTTTAAACGGTCCAACACCAATAGGCTCTTTACGAACTTGTTTGGACTCTGCAAGATCTTTTACAGCAATTCCTTCATAGTACTTTTTCGGCATTGGATACGGCCACAGATTGTCTAAGTTATTTACACGAACTTCTTTAAACGTTACTTTAAATGTTTGCGGATCTACTACTTCAACTCCAGAAATAGAATCCGCTTTGCCGTCGTGATATTCTTGAGCGCCTTTAATATGCTCAACGTTTACATAGCGTGGACCTGTATAGTCTTTATCGGCAATCGTTTCATACGTATATTTAAAATCATCTGCAGTTAATGGATCTCCGTTATGCCACTTAATGCCCTTCTTTAATTTAAACGTGTAAGTTAATTTATCACCACTCACGTCCCAAGTAGCTAAGTCAGATTTAATCTTTAATTTCTTATCATAAGTAAAGAGACCTTCATTGATAAATTCTAAGATTTGGCTATCATACGCACTACCATACAATGCGTACTCAAAAAGCCCTTCCGGCGCTCCGTCAATCCCATACGTAATCGTTCCGCCATCTTTTGGCTTGTCTGTTTTTGCACCTTCAGTTTTTGTTTCTCCGCCTTCTTTATTACCAGAAGATGAAGAACTGCTTCCACCGCTGCATGCCGCTAGAAAAAGCGATAGCACAAGCAAAATGGAAACAAGTGATAAAAACGATTTCTTTTTCATCATGACGTTCCCCCTATTTAACTAATAATCTGTTCGTATGTAGCTTTTACGAGTTATATAAATGGCAAGCTACTTGATGGCCAGGTCTCACCTCCTTTAAGGAAGGTTTCGTTTGGGCGCACTCTGCCATTGCATGTATACAGCGAGGATGAAACGCACAGCCTTTTGGCGGATCAATTGGACTTGGGACATCTCCCTGTAAAATAATACGCTGTTTTTTCTTTCGCGGATCTGGTTCAGGTATAGCCGATACAAGCGCTTGCGTATAAGGGTGCAATGGCTCTGCGTATAGACTTTTCTTATCAGCAATTTCCACTAAACCGCCTAGGTACATAACACCGATACGGTCACTCATATGTTTAACAACACTCAAATCATGGGCAATAAATAAAAAGGTTAGGTCGAATTCTTGTTGAAGTTCTTTAAGAAGGTTTAAAACTTGTGATTGGACAGAAACGTCGAGTGCCGATACCGGTTCATCAGCAATAATAAGTTTTGGACGAAGTGCAAGTGCACGTGCAATTCCAATCCGCTGACGCTGTCCACCGGAAAATTCGTGAGGATATTTATAGTATGCATCTTCCGGTAACCCTACTTTTGTAAGTAGATTCATAACTTCTGATTTTAATTGATTGGTTGATTTTCCTGTAAAATTCCGAATTGGTTCAGAAATAACATCTCCAACCATTTGCATTGGATTGAGGGAAGCATAGGGATCTTGAAAAACCATTTGAAAATCTTGTCTAATTTTACGGAGAGAAGTTCCTTTTACTTCTGTGATATCTTTACCATCGAAAATAATTTTTCCGCTAGTTGGTTCCAACAGTCTTAGAATCGTTCTTCCTGCCGTGGATTTTCCACAGCCAGATTCTCCTACTAGACCGAGCGTTTCTCCTTTTCGAATAGCAAAAGAAATACCGTCAACTGCTTTTACATCACCAATTTTCTTTCGAAAAAATCCGCCGTGAATAGGATAGTAGGTTTTTAAATGCTGAACTTCTAGCAATACATCTTTCACCGCTTTAGTCATTAGCTTGTCTTCACTCCTTTTGACGGATAGCTATTTTTATACAGCAGACATGCGACATCATGCCCCTGTGAATCCTGGCGAAGAACAGGCGTAACGGAACTGCAGTCTTCCATTGCATGAGGACATCGGTTAACGAAACGACAGCCTGTCCGCGGCATGTTTACAAGAGAAGGCACAATTCCTTTGATCGTATTTAATACTTCTACATCATCTTCCATGCGTGGAATTGAGTGAAGAAGCGCTTTCGTGTACGGATGTTTTGGGGCATAAAATAACGTATCAACATCTGTATGCTCAACAATTTTTCCGCCATACATGACAATCACTTCATCACACATCTCAGCAACTACTCCTAAATCATGTGTAATCATAATAATAGACATATCATTGCTTTCTTGAATCTCTTTTAGCAATTCTAAAATTTGAGCTTGAACCGTAACATCTAGGGCTGTTGTCGGCTCATCAGCAATTAAAAGTTTAGGCTGACAAGCTACCGCCATGGCAATCATGACACGCTGCCTCATTCCTCCTGACAGCTGATGCGGATATTCATCGACGAGCTTTTCAGATCTCGAAATACCAACGCTTTTTAAAAGCGCAATGCTTTTTTCACGCGCTTCCGCTTTCGATATATTCATATGGTTAAACAATACTTCCTGCAGCTGATACCCAATGGTTAACACAGGATTAAGGGATGTCATCGGTTCTTGGAAAATCATTGAGATGTCTTTCCCCCGCACATCATTCATCTCATCTTCTGATAAGTGCGTAAGATTCTTTCCTTTAAATAAAACGCTTCCGCTTCTAATTTGACTATTCACTTTAGGTAATAGCCCAATAACGGATAAAGACAATACGCTTTTTCCACAGCCAGATTCTCCTACAACTCCTACAATTCGCTTTCGTCCGACTTGAAACGACACGTCGTCCACAGCATTATGCCAGGAATCATTAATGGAAAAAGCAGTTTGTAAATTTTTCACTTCTAGTAAAGGTGTTGATTCGACGGGCTTTTTATCCATTTATAGTGCACACCTCATTTTTCTAAAAATTGTTATATTTGAATAAGATATTATTACAATTTTATTACAAAATCAATATATTTTGAAAATTAATTATATTTTTTATTTTTAAAATAATGATTTCTGAATATCTCTTCGGCACTTTAACGCACGAACCTCCTAATTTTTTGTTGGAAATAGGATAAAATTTACTATTTTTAACTTCAGGTATATAGAACTTGTTTTTTTACAGTTGGAACGCAGATTTTTTTAAGATAGTATTGGTGCTAAGAGGAAGCAGCTGGGTAGTAGTTAAAGTGTGAGGCTTCATACATGAAGTAACAAGATGATAACCAATATTGTAGCCCATCATTTCTGGATACCAATTTTGACCGAATAACAGTTGATCATATTTCTTTTCGTCAGCGTGCAGATTGTAATAAGGTTTAACATGCTTTTCCCACATTTTTTTAGCTTCTTCAATGGTATAATAATTTGTCCAAGGAGCTAAATATTTTTTACCACAATACTCCTCTACAGCTCTTTCAGCTAACCCTTCCATCATCATAGCGTCTAACAAAGTAATCGTTTCATCAGATTTATTAATGGCTTTTAGCCTGCAAACGTGATGGTATTCATGGGTAAGTACCGCTAACATTTCTTCATCGGATGTATGACTTGTCATAAACACAAATAATTTATCGGTAAAAGCGACACCTGCTCTTCCGTTAAATTCACGCTGCATTTTTCGATTTCTAGGATTGCTTGGAAGCACTAACACCGCTACATCGGGCCCATTCCATGCTTTTTTAAGCTTCTCGTAATGTGCTTTAACTTTCTTCCAAACCTGTCTTTTCTTCATTTCTTCTAGTTCTTTTATAAACATTAAAGAAGGCGGACACATTCCATAGTTAAAAAGTAATTCCATATATTCTTTTTCTTTTAATTTCTTAAAATAGCGCGCAAGATAACGGCTTATTTCTTTCGGCTCCGTCCAAGTAGAAGTTGAAACAATCGGCATGTTTTCCCCTCACTTTCTTCATCCTTTTGTTTCATGATATGTTCACTGCTACTCTTTTGGTTATTAAAAATAAAAAAATTCTAGGCATCAGCCTAGAATTTTTCATTATGCTTCGTATTTTTTAAAGATGATTGTTGCATTGTGACCGCCAAATCCAAGTGAGTTGCTTAGCACCGCTTTTACTTCCTGCTTACGCGCTTTGTTTGGAATGTAGTCTAAATCGCACTCTTCATCAGGTGTTTGATAGTTAATTGTTGGAGGAAGAATACCGTCTTGAATTGCTTTCACACTAAAAATAGCTTCTACTCCACCAGCAGCTCCTAACAAGTGGCCAGTCATTGACTTTGTTGAACTAATTGCTACTTTTTGAGCGTGGTCACCAAATACTTCTTTAATAGCCATTGTTTCAAATTTATCATTGTATCCTGTACTTGTACCGTGAGCATTGATGTAATCAATATCACTTGGCTGTAGGCCTGCATCTTCAATCGCATGACGCATTGCACGAACGCCGCCTTCTCCTCCTGGAGCTGGCGCTGTGATATGGTGAGCATCTCCTGTCGAACCATAGCCCACAATTTCAGCATAAATACGTACGCCGCGCGCTAGTGCATGTTCAAGCTCCTCAAGCACAATAACACCCGCACCTTCTCCCATAACGAAGCCGTCGCGGTCTTTATCAAACGGACGAGATGCTGTTGCAGGATCTGGATTTGTAGAAAGTGCTTTATTCGCACAGAAACCAGCAATAGATAAACGCGTGATTGGCGCTTCCGTACCGCCCGTCACCATCACGTCTGCATCTCCGCGTTGAATTACTTTAAACGCATCACCAATAGAGTTTGTACCTGTTGCACATGCCGTTACCGTACAAGAGTTCACGCCTTTCGCCCCTAAAGCAATAGAAACTTGTCCTGTTGCCATATCAGGAATCATCATCGGAATGAAGAATGGACTTACACGGCGGGCACCTTTTTCTAATAACGTTGAATATTGGTTTTCAAACGTTTCCATACCGCCAATTCCAGAACCAATCCAAACGCCAACGTTTGGAGCAATTTCTTCTGTAATAGTCAAATCCGCATCTTTAACAGCCGCCAATGCAGCTACCATTGCATATTGAGTAAAGCGATCCATCTTACGAGCCTCTTTGCGGTCAATAAAATCTTCCACGTTAAAATCTTTTACTTCAGCCGCTACTTTAGCCGGGAATTCATCTGCATCTAGTCTTGTTAAAGGACCAACGCCAGACACGCCTGCTACTGCGTTTTTCCAAGCTGTTTCTACATCATTTCCAATTGGTGTAAGCCCACCAAGTCCTGTTACAACTACACGTTTTTTATTCATCGTACATTCATCTCCTTCAGTTGCTTTAAAAATGTAGTGTTATTTTCCCCATCTAATAGCAATAGCTCCCCATGTTAAGCCGCCTCCGAAGCCAACCATTACAATTAAATCATCATCTTGAATTTTCCCTGCTTCAAGCTCATGAACAATTGAAATTGGAATCGATGCTGCTGATGTATTGCCGTAGTATTGGATTGTTTTAGACATTTTTTCTTCAGGCAAGTCTAATCGCTGTCTTGCAGCTTCCATAATACGAATATTCGCTTGATGAGGTACAAGAAAATCAACATCCTCTTTTGTTAAACCTGCTTTTTCAATTACATTAACAGCAGATTCCCCCATTTGTCGAACAGCAAACTTAAATACTTCACGTCCGTTCATGACAATATGATCAAGCTCGTTTTGATACAAGTGCTTGCCTCCCGTACCGTCGGACCCTAGTTCAAAGGATAAAATACCTCGTCCTTCTGATACAGGTCCCATTACAACTGCACCTGCTCCGTCTCCGAATAAAACAGCCGTGTTACGGTCGTCCCAATCTGTAATCTTAGAAAGCTTTTCTACACCGACCACTAATATATGCTTGTAAGCATTGGTTTCAATAAATTGCTTAGCTGTAATCATGCCGTACATAAACCCTGCACATGCGGCACTCACATCAAAAGAAGCTGCTTTTTTTGCTCCCAATTTTTCTTGTAGCATACATGATACTGTAGGAAACGGTTGATCTGGCGTTACCGTAGCAACAATGATCATGTCAATATCTTCTGCCTCGACGTTAGCTTTATGTAAAGCTTCAACTGCTGCTTTATAAGCTAAATCAGATGTGTCCTCGTTATCGGCTGCAATTCGGCGCTCTTGAATACCTGTGCGCGTACGAATCCACTCATCTGATGTATCCATTACTTTTTCAAGATCTAAATTTGTTACAACTTTCTCTGGTACATAACGTCCAATTCCTAGAACACCAGCGTTCATATCAACCTCTCCTTTAAATAAAAGGCTTATATTCCTATAAAACCTATATCCGTCATTTCATTTATCGATTATATAATCAATTATTATGAGTTGGTACTAATTTTACTTCATTTTTTATTTTTTGTCTATATAGGTGTTCGTCCTACTCAGGTATCTATCATGCTACATATAGTAATCATACGGGACCCTCTTACTCTAGTATGGGACATTAGGTAAGAACTTACCCACCATTAAAATAGTGAAAGGAATGAGTATCATGGCAAGAAGACAAAGAAATGAAGCTTTTTCTGATTTTATGTTTGGAGCTAGGGGCAGAAAATCAAGAGAAGAAAGAGAGCGAGAGGAGTGGGAAAGATTATTTAAACAAATCGATGAAATTGTACTCGCCGTCGAAGAACTAGCTCCTCTTCTTAAACAGTTTGCCCCTTTAGTCGATTTATTTTCCAAACAAAAATAACAGCTCGGATTCTACCGAGCTGTTTTCTTTAGTTGTTTTCATTTTCAGCTAATGCATCTTGCTTGCCAAGCTCATAGGCGTCGCTCATTACTTTTGTTAGTAATGTCAATACCGGCTGCACGTGTTCCATTGATAACTCAACGCCTGTTTCATCTAAGATCTGCTTTGCTTCTGGCAAGTACTTCATTGCAATTTGCATGAATTGCATATTTTGCTCTTCCATAGTGAAATCTCCTTTATTAAAAAACATTTATTCCTCCTTATATTAGCGAATCTATTCTATAAGTACAACTTTCTCCTTTTAATGAAGAGGTAAAAAGAATGTTCTCATATGTTTTTTTTGCAGATAAATGCCTTCTTTAGCCGTTACTCTTGAAGAAAAATGCAGCAGTTCTTTCGCTTTCCTGCTGATTTCATATTTTTCTTGAGCCGCTTCTTCCTTCACCTCCATATGAGTAATGTTTGCTCCTGCGCTCCAAGGCTGTAACTTTTCTTCAACTAAATGAACCACTTCATATGAATATGCAGCAGTTTTACAGAGTCTAAGTGCACTGACGGCATCTTCAATATAAATAATAAAATCCGTGCCTTCCATAATGTTAAAAGCTTCTTCGTACCCGGCAATATTTTTAGAATAGCACATTGACAAAGGCTGCCAAGGTCCGTAAAGAGTCGGCGTTCTGACAATTATAATGGGCCATCCATCATCTTTATATTTTTCTATCATTCGCTCAAAATGAACGTATAGCCTTCCTTCACTACTGTCCGGTTCTGGAATCGTTGTTTCTTCAATCTTTCGCTGCTGGTCTCCAAATACGCGCATGGTAGAAACAAACACAAATCGAATGTTGAATTGACGGCATTTGTTAAGTGCTTGAATGAGCACTTGCTGGGCTTTTTGCATTTCTTGTCTTAAAAAAGCAGGATGATAAAAATCTCCTCCATCGAAATACGTGAAGTAGACAATATCCGTTTCTGAGGTAATCATATCTAATGACTCTCCTACTTCAGTCGATGCATAATTAGCGTTTCGCCCTAAGAAAAATTTCATCTCTTCCTGCAAATCATCTTCTTCTTTATGAGCAGAATGTGTATATCCTTTTACTTCTGTACCTTCGTCTAAAAAAGCCATACATAAATGAAAACCAATAAAGCGGTTTGCCCCTATTACTACTACATTTCCCATATCGCTTCCTCCAATTCTTCATTCATCATTTATTCAACAAAAAGCTTAAAGCCCTATAGTTATAGAGAGTACTCATTCCTTATTTCAAAGAAGTTCATCTGTAAAAGCATCACGAACTCTTTTTTTCCTTTTATCTCTTATACAAAAAGCCCCTATGATATGTATAATCATAGAAGCTTTGCTTATAACACTTTTTCATGCTGTTTATAAAATTGGAGAAGGGACCGTTCAAACAAATAGTTTTTTTCCGGCAAATAAAGTGAAAGCATAATCGGAGAGTGAAGTTCTTCACGATGTAGTTCATATTTTTTACTGTGTGCAATTGGATAATGAGTAGAGGCATTAGGCGCGGTCCATATCTTCACGGGCAGCGTTGATTTTAATTCTGTAACAGAAGGGTACTCCTTAATTAGCTTTGATACTTGCTTCCGCTCCACTTTATAAGCTTGAGTCAAGTCCTTCGTGAATTGTTTATAAAAGAATTTATTGTTTTTTTCATGTTCTGCATGCGTATGAAGATCAATACATGGATTTAGTAAACCAGCTGATCGAATGAACGTATTCCCGTCATTTTCCATTAGCTGCAGCGCTAACAGAGCCCCCATTCCTTCAGCTAAAATATGAATTCGTTTATTTAAAATTTCTTGTTTCATTACTAAATGATAAAGTTGTTTTGCAAGGTGATATGCTTCAGGGGACCCCCAATGCCGGCCATATAAATTGGAATAAAATACTGTGTATCCTTCATCTTGTAAACATTGCAACAGCTGTGACCTTCCGCCGTGCTGAATCCATAAGCTAGTTGAACTTTCAACAAAATGATCTTTATCACCCAATACTAACACACCGAAACCATTCGGTCGTTCAGGGACATGTACGACATTCCATTGCGTATCTAAGCTAAAAAAGCGTCGATGTATCATAGCTCTTCCTCCGTAACTTACTAGTTGTTCCATACAGTGTATGATAGAACCATCAAAAAGCGCACTAGAATAATGCCTATTTCTGACTTATTGCTCTTTTGTTTCTATGTGGGAACACGCCCCTTATTTATTCATAAAAAATTCAATTTCTTATTTGACTGCTATATGCTAAAATGAAATCAAACTGTACTGTAAACGAGGTGAATAGAATGCGTGTCGTAATGGCTTTTGTTTGGGGCTTTTTACTAATGAATATGGCAGTGTACGTAATCTCTGCAATGACGGGCGGTACTTACAGTTTCGCAACCGCTTCCATCCTTGGAGTAGTTTTCACGCTAGTTGTAATTTTGATTGGAGAACTGGGTGTACCGAATAAACCAGCAAATAATCACCACTAAAAAGTGTTGGCTGTAAAGCCAGCGCTTTTTTTATCTTTTGGCATAGGCTCTTCTCAGTACTTTCTTTCCTTACCTCGTATTCAAGACACAGGACTGAGAGTACTTTTCTAGATTTGTATATAGTCGGAATCATTGATTATCCCAAACTTTAACTATATAATTTTAGAATAATCAAACTATTAACTTTAGGAGTGAATACTGCTGTGACTAAAGAAAAAATTGGTTTTATCGGAACAGGCGTTATGGGTCAAAGCATGGCCGGGCATTTAATTGACGCAGGATATGAAGTCCTTGTTTATACACGAACAAAAACTCGTGCTCAAGCATTACTTGAAAACGGGGCCAAATGGAAAGAAACCGTTCGAGAAGTGGCCGAACAATCTGATGTTATTATCACCATGGTAGGCTACCCTCACGATGTAAAAGAGATTTATTTAGGCAAAGACGGCATTATACATAATGCAAAGAAAGGCTGCTATACAATTGATATGACGACATCGAGCCCTATACTTGCTCGTGAGATTTATCAAGCAGCAAAAGAGAAGCACATTCATGCGCTTGACGCTCCTGTTTCAGGAGGCGATATTGGGGCTCAGAAAGCAACATTAGCGATTATGGTAGGAGGCGATTCTGAAGCATTCTCTGCCGTTACGCCTATACTTGAAAAAATGGGGACAAATATCGTTCTTCAAGGAAGCGCTGGTGCTGGTCAACATACAAAAATGTGCAATCAAATCGCTATTGCCTCTAATATGATGGGTGTATGCGAAGCTATACTTTATGCTGAAAAAGCCGGATTAGATCCGAATACTGTTCTAAAAAGTATTGAAACAGGCGCAGCGGGAAGCTGGTCGTTAAGTAATTTAGCTCCTCGCATGATTAAAGGAGACTTCGAACCAGGTTTTTATATTAAACACTTTCTTAAAGATATGAAGATTGCCATTGAATCAGCTGAAGAAATGGAGCTGTATACACCAGGGCTAAAATTAGCAAAATCGCTTTATGAACAGCTCGAAAAACAAGGCGATGATAATAAAGGAACACAGGCTCTGTATACCCTTTTAAAACAGCATGCCCTAACTGTATAAAAACAGGCAGCTCATTACGAGCTGCCTGTTTTTATTAATGATTTACGCTTCATTTAACGAATTCATAAAACGACTGAATGCGAACTGCCCTTCAGCAGTTTGTTTAAATACACCTGCATGTTCTAAAATAGTTGCAAAGACCAAACCGAGCTCTTGTTGGAGAATGCTTTGGACATTTTCTGCTTCAATATGTGGATATTTTTTCTTGATTTGTTCGGCCCACTTCACGTGTTTTTTCACTTGATCATGTCTGCTGGCTAATTCGCTCAGGTTATTCTGAACTAACCCTTTGGCCACTAGACTCATTTCGTCTTTCAAACGACCGGGTAAAACCGCAAGCCCCATTACTTCAATTAAACCTATGTTCTCTTTTTTGATATGATGAACTTCTGCATGCGGATGATAAATGCCATCTGGATGTTTGCCGTTTGTTCGATTGTTTCGCAGTACTAAATCTAATTCATACAAATCTCCTCTTTTTCGAGCAATAGGCGTGACCGTGTTGTGAGGAGTTTGATCTGTAAAAGCTAAAATATCAGCACTTTGATCACTATATGATTTCCATTTCTTCAAAATGAAATCCGCTGCTTCCACTAATGGTGCAAGGCGCGAACTTTGAAGACGAACGACCGACATCGGCCAATGAACAATTCCAGCTTTCACGTCTGGATATGCTTTAAGAGAGAACAATTTATTTATTTTTGCTTTAGCCATAGGAAAATCATGATAGCCGCCTTGAAAGTGGTCATGAGTTAAAATAGATCCTCCTACGATGGGTAGATCTGCATTTGATCCTAAAAAATAATGTGGAAATTGTTCAACGAAGGCAAGCAGCCGCTTAAACGTTTGCTTTGAAATATGCATGGGTGTATGTTCACTCGCAAAAACAATGGCATGTTCATTATAATAAACATAAGGTGAAAACTGCATGTACCACAGCTCTTCCTGCAATTCCACAGGAATAATCCGGTGATTTTGACGAGCTGGGTGGTTAATGCGACCTGCATAACCAGCATTTTCTTTACAGAGAAGGCACAGCGGATAGTTGCTTTCCTTCAATGATTTGCTTGCTGCAATTGCTTTTGGATCTTTTTCCGGCTTGGATAAGTTGATGGTAATTTCAAGTTCTCCAAAGTCAGTGTTTGTTACCCATCTTTCGTTTTTAGCAATTCGATCTCTGCGAATATAGTGAATGTCTTTTGACAGCTTATAATAATAGCTTGTGGCTTTTTGAGGGCTTTGCTGATAGTGATCATAAAATGTCCGATTAACCTCTGAAGGCATGCTTGCAAAGCATCCCATTATTTTGGTATCGAATAAATCTCTATACGTGATAGAATTCTCGGCGATTCGATTGTTTTCTGCAGCCCAATCAAGCATGTTGTCTAAAATAGCAGCTGGATGTTCCAGACGTTCTTCATTGACTTCTACTATAATACATTCGTCGAGCCTTAACACTTCCAGCAGTTTATTTCTCACCACATCTATATCCCATTTTGTTAATAGATTCTTTTGTAAACCATATTGAATAAGTCGGGTGATTTCTTCATGAATGTTGACTGACATACACTCGTTCCTTTCTCTATCTGTTTTCTCTTATACTGCTTCTAATGTGAGTTCACGCGCTCCTTCTCCAACCGTAACCACATAAAATTCAGCTTCTAAACTCGTTTTCTCATAATAGGTATTCCTTACTTTTTCAACAAACCTATCAACCTGCGCTTTTTGTACGATGCTAATTGTACAGCCGCCAAAGCCTGCACCCGTCATGCGTGATCCAATCACACCTTCTTGCAGCCAAGCTGCTTCTACAAGAGCATCTAGTTCTTTCCCACTTACTTCATAGTCATCTCGCAGTGAGCAGTGCGATTCATTCATCAATTGACCAAACCCTTTTAAATCACCGTTTTGCAATTTAGCAACCGCTTCTTTTGTGCGTTCATTTTCATATACCGCATGTTTAGCGCGCTTACAATCTACTTCGTTTTGTATCAAAGATTTGTGCTTTTCAAATTGCTCTTTGGTTAAATCACCAAGCGAATTAATGGAAAGTGAAGTTTGCAAATCTGACAGCGCTCTTTCACACTCCATTCGGCGTTCATTATATTTTGAGTCTGCCAGCCCTCTTCGCTTATTTGTATTAGAAATAACGAGCACAGCATCTGTTAATTGCAGCGGGCTATACTGGTATTCAAGAGTTTGACAGTTTAACAATACGGCTTGATTTTCCTTTCCCATTCCAATTGCAAACTGATCCATAATCCCGCAGCTTACGCCGATAAATTCATTTTCAGCTTGCTGCGCCATTTTTACAAGGTCCATCATATCAATATTCAATTCAAGAATTTTATTTAAAAGTACGCATGTGACTAACTCAATTGATGCCGACGATGAAAGCCCTGCTCCGTTAGGAATGTTGCCGAAAAACAAGATATCAAAACCAAAAGGAAGATCATATCCGTGCTTTTTAAAGGTGTCCATTACTCCTTTTGGATAATTAGCCCAATCATCTTCGGTTTTGTACGTTAATTGCTCTAAAGAGGATTCAATAACGCCTGCTTCAGAGAAGTTTTTAGAGTACATACGTATTTTTCGATCATGACGTTTTTGTACTACCGCATACGTTCCTATACTCAATGAACAAGGAAAAACATGCCCTCCGTTATAATCAGTATGTTCTCCAATTAAATTGACACGTCCTGGCGCAAAAAAGCAGCGAATAGCTTCTGACGAATGAAATATTTGTTTGAACTCTTCGATTAATTTTTCCAGCATTTATTATCACCTATTTTAAGTAGTTTTTTGGAAACGGATTCATATGTACATTGTAAAGTCCAATTTTCCTTGCCTCAATGGTAAAATTACTATCGATAATCGGTACTTTTTTGCTTATCACTTTAAAAATGATTCTTTTGAATTGACGATGAACTACTCTTGCGCCAAAAAGGTGTTATCTTTATGTGAGCCTTGACTTGCAAATGATAAGAAAATAATAGATTTAGAGACATTCCCTAAAAATAATCACGATATTTTCAAAAAATTATAGAAAAATGAAAGCGATTACGTTAAAGTAAGAATTAAGTACTACTTTATTTCAAAAAGAAGGTGAAAATTTGCTCTCACATTTCCAAGCTCAAGAATATTCAACGTACGCATACAGGTTTTTAGAATCCCGCACAAACGAAGTTGCGCAGCTATGGTCGGTTGGGTGGGATGAAGTTTTCTCTCCCCTTTATAACTGGAGCGGAAATCAGCGAAAAGACGTAGGGAAATATATTTTTCAATACACGGTTTCTGGGTACGGGATGATTGAAATAGATGGACAAGAATATAAAGTGGATGCTGGTAAAGCATTCATCGTCAATATACCTGGAAATTATCGCTATTACTTACCAAAGGAAAGTGAAAACTGGGAGTTTATTTTTCTTACATTATACGGAGATGAAGTACAAAAATGCTGGGATTATATTCAGTCAACCCACTCCCCTGTAATTAGGTTTCATCCTGAATCAGCACCTGTTCAGCTGCTTGCTCAAATATATAAGCGGGCAAGTGAAAAACATATAGCAGATCCATTTCATGCCTCAAGCTTATCTTACCGCTTTGTAATGGAGCTGTACCAATATATTAAAAGCATGGACAGTTTTACAGAAGATTGGCCTGAAAGTATCATTAGCTCTATTTTATTTGCCCGTAATCATTATCATGAAGAAATCGGTCCGGATGAAATGGCAGATGCAGCTCATTTATCTCGCTATCATTTTAGCCGGTTATTCAAACAAACAACTGGAATTACGCCGATTCAATATTTAACGAAGCTTCGCATTCAAAAAGCGGCCGAGCTATTGCATCAAACCAAGTATTCAATCGAAGAAATTGCTGAAAACGTCGGCTATGCAAATGCCAATTATTTAACAAAAGTATTTCGCAAAACAACCAATATGACACCCGGACAGTATCGAAAAAGTGATGCATCCATTGATGAGCACTTTGCATTGCCAAAATAAAAACGACTTCCATAAAAGGAAGTCGTTTTTATTTTTTATCGGGAATTTCTACTACCACAGAACCTTTTTCGTAAATAAAAGTCAATTTTTTACCCGGGATAATCATATTTTCTAAAATATCTCGTGCAGCTTGAAGTGCAAACTCTGTCCGTTCTGCCTTTTCCTGCACTTCTTCATTTTCAGCTTGAAGATCATTTTTATCCAGCGCTCTTATTTTAGCTAATGCCTGATCTATAAAATCGTATGCTTCGTCATATATAAGCTCTATACGGTCCTTCATGTGCTCATTCATGCTCCTTTGCCCATTTTGTATTATCATAAATGAATTAGATATATTCTACAACCTAAAACTGTATAAGTTTTTACGCTTAGCTCTCACGTATTTTCTTTCATTTCTTTTTATTTTTTTTAAAAAGAGAGCTGCTTTTAATAGCAAAAAAAGACCATTCAATTTATCATGAATGGCCTTTTTAGAAAACTTATACGCTGACAACAAACTCATCATCTTTTACATCAACTGTCACTTGACTATAATCTTCAATTTGCCCTGCAATTAATTCTCTGGCAATTTTTGTTTCAATATATTTTTGAATAAACCTTTTTAAAGGGCGAGCTCCGTATACCGGATCAAACCCGGAGGCTGCAATATAATTTTTTGCTTCTTCTGTTAACGTTAACGAAATATGACGATCGGATAAACGCTTTTCAAGCTGAAGCAATAGCTTATCAATAATCCCTTTTACTTCATGAACAGTTAGCGGTTTGAATAAAATCGTGTCGTCTACTCGATTTAAGAATTCTGGGCGAAAATGCTGCCTTAATTGAGCCATCACTTGCTCTCTGGCTTTTTCAGTAATCTCGCCTTCACTTGTTAAACCGTCTAATAAAAATTGAGAACCGATATTCGACGTCATAATAATGACTGTATTTTTAAAATCAATGACTTTTCCTTTTGAATCTGTTGCTCTTCCATCATCTAGTATTTGAAGGAGCACATTAAATACTTCGGGATGGGCTTTTTCAATTTCATCCAACAAAACGACTGAATAAGGCTTGCGTCTCACCGCTTCTGTTAGCTGGCCGCCTTCTTCATATCCTACATAGCCAGGAGGCGCTCCTATAAGCCTAGAGACCGCATGTTTTTCCATGTACTCAGACATATCAATACGAACCATTTGTTCTTCACTGTCAAATAAAGAATGTGCCAATGTTTTGGCTAGCTCCGTTTTTCCTACTCCGGTAGGTCCTAGGAAAATAAATGACCCAATCGGACGGTTCGGGTCTTTAATGCCTGCCCGTGCGCGAATCACAGCATCCGTCACTAAGGATACGGCTTCGTCTTGTCCAATTACACGCTGCTGTAAAATTGACTCAAGCTTCAACAGCTTTTCTCTTTCCCCTTCAACTAGTTTTGATACTGGAATTCCCGTCCATCTTCCTACAATTTCAGCAATTTCTTCTTCTGTTACTTCTTCTCTTAACAAACGGTTTTCTTGTGCTTTTTCAGCAGCTGTTTCTTCCAGCTGTTTTAGTTCTTTTTCAAGAGCTGGAATGCGTCCGTGGCGAAGTTCAGCTGCTTTATTTAAATCATATTTCCCTTCAGCTTCTTCTAGGTCTCGCTTCGCTTTCTCAAGCTGCTCCCGGACATCTTGCACCGTCTGAATCGACTGCTTTTCTTTTTCCCACTGCAGCTTCATTGTATCTGCACGTTCTTTTAAATCAGAGACTTCTTTTCGAATTGCCTCTAACCTTGTGATGCTTGCTTGATCTGTTTCTTTACTTAATGCCGCTTCTTCAATTTCAAGCTGCATGACACGTCGTGTTACTTCATCTAATTCTGATGGCATCGAATCAATTTCTGTTCGAATGGTTGCGCATGCTTCATCAATTAAATCAATTGCTTTATCAGGTAAAAAGCGGTCTGAGATATAACGATCAGACATAACCGCTGCTGAAACAATCGCTCGGTCGTGAATATTCACGCCGTGATGAATTTCAAATCGTTCTTTTAAACCACGCAAAATAGAGATTGTATCTTCTACTGAAGGTTCTTCAACCAGCACCTGTTGAAAGCGTCTTTCAAGCGCTGGATCTTTTTCAATATACTGACGGTACTCATCAAGAGTTGTAGCTCCTATACAGTGAAGTTCTCCTCTAGCAAGCATTGGTTTTAAAATATTCCCTGCATCCATCGCTCCATCCGTACGGCCTGCTCCAACGATTGTATGAAGCTCGTCAATGAATAAAAGAATTTGACCGTTGCTTTTCTTAACTTCTTGAAGAACAGCTTTTAAACGCTCTTCAAATTCTCCCCTGAATTTCGCTCCTGCTACTAAAGCTCCCATATCTAATGAAAAGATGGTTTTATCTTTTAATCCTTCAGGTACATCTCGGCGAACAATACGCTGTGCTAGACCTTCAACAATCGCTGTTTTACCAACGCCAGGTTCTCCGATCAAAACTGGATTGTTTTTTGTTTTTCGCGATAAAATGCGGATAACGCGGCGAATTTCTCCGTCTCGTCCAATGACTGGATCAATGTTCCCTGCTCGTACCTCTGCTACTAAGTCTCTTCCATATTTAGCTAACGCTTCATATGTGACTTCGGGATTTTGACTTGTAATTCGCTGATTTCCTCGAAGGCTGGTAAGCACATCTTGCAGAGCTTTTTTTGTTATACCGTGACTTGAAAATAACTTGCCATATTCACTAGAAGACGGTTCCTGTGCTAATGCTAAAAAGATGTGCTCAACTGAAACATAATCATCTTGCAAACGAGATGCTTCTTCTTGAGCTTTAACAAACAGCTGCTGAAGTTTATTCGTAATATAAACCTTCCCTGCTTCAGCACCACTTCCTGTAACGGCTGGTTTTTTCGCAAGCAATTGATTTACCTGCTGCTGAAAAGATTGATGATCTATATGTAAATGATCTAATATGCGAGGAGCAATACCATCTTGCTGATGAATGAGCGTATAAAGCAAATGAGCAATATCCACTTCCTGCTGATTTCGTTTAATAGCTTCGGACTGTGCTTCCATCACGCCTTCTTGCAATTTTTGGGTCATTTTATTTATATCCATTGAACATCCTCCTTCGATACATTTGACCTTTATTGACCTTTATTTCATTATACCCAGCAATAGGAAAACAAGTAAAGCCATTCAATTTAGAATGGCTTCTTTATTTTTTACTATTTAAGGCTTGCGCATGTACGTCCAGTGGCGATCATCGTTGGCCGTCTCTGGAAAACGCTCTCCTGCTTTTAATTTAACCTTTTGAGGATTATTTACGTTGCTTCCTGTTTCACCAATTTCAATATACACTCCGTTATTAGGAGCTTTTTGACCCGGTGTAAAATGACGATTTTGTCCCATTGTCCTGCCTCCTCATTCCTGAAATGAAATGTTCTCCTATACTATTCCCTTAAGATTTCTGTTTCATAATGGAGATGTTTTCATATTAGGAAGAGAAAAAGAGCAGACCTTTAGATCCGCTCTTTTATATTAATGAGTAAATTTAATAGCTTTTTCGATTTCAGTTTCTCCAGCTAGCATTTCAAACGTTTTTCCTATCGTAGCTTCTTCGTTTAGGCATTCTACAAGCACGGTTGCTACATCTGCTCGGGGAATCGTCTGAGATTTATCTTCAATATCATTATTGATATCAATTTTCCCAGTAGCTTGATCATTCGATAAAGTTCCTGGTCGTACAATTGTATACTGTAGATTAGACTGCTTTAGGTATTCATCCGCTATCGCTTTAGCACGCAGGTAAAGCTGTAAGCCTTCTGGTCCTTGCTCAGGTGCGTCTGTTCCCATTGAACTTAACATAACAAAGCGCTTTACACCTTGATTTTTTGCTTCATCAATGATATTTTTAGCACCGTTTTGATCTACAGCGATTGTCTTTTTGTCTCCGGTATGTCCTCCAGAACCTGCTGCAAATATGACAGCGTCCATACCTCTTAAAGCATCTGAAACATCTTGCTCCAAGTCAGCAAGCACAACGTTGGCACCTAGCTTCTTTAACGCGTCTGCTTGCTTTTCGTCGCGAATCATCGCATAAGCTTCGTGCTGCTTGCTGTTTGCAACTTTTTCTACCACTTGTTTTCCCGTTGTTCCGTTTGCTCCAACAACTAATACTTTCATCATAAATCACCTTTCGTTCTGTTTAGTATACAATGGGTGTTCCCTCAATTAATTCCCTTTAAACAAAAAACCCCTTCTGATATTCTCAGAAAGGGTTTTTCTCTTAAGCTAAAATGGCTTGTAGCAAAGCTTTTTGTACATGCATACGATTTCCAGCCTGCTGAAAGACAACAGAATTTGGTCCGTCAATAATGCTTGCTGTTACTTCTTCTTCCCGATGCGCAGGCAAACAGTGCAGAAATAAATAGTCTGACTTAGCATAGGCAGCTAGTTCTTCATTTACTTGATAAGGAGCAAATATTTTCAAGCGCTGCTGTGCTTCTTCTTCCTGTCCCATACTTGTCCATACGTCTGCATAAATAGCATCGGCATTTTTCACAGCCTCTACAGGATCTTTTGTAATCGTAACCTTCGCACCTGTTGTAGCAGCTATTTCATTAACATAAGCTGTTACAAAGTCTTTTGGCTCATAACCATCAGGGCATCCAATTGAAATATCTATCCCCATTTTTGCACATGCAATCATTAACGAATGCGCTACATTATTTCCGTCTCCAACATAAGCTACTTTTAGCCCTTCAAATGATTTCTTGTGCTCGTAAATTGTTAATAAATCAGCTAGAGCCTGACAAGGATGATAATCATCTGTCAAACCATTAATAACGGGAATGGATGCGTAATCTGCAAGCTCTTCGATCTTGCTGTGTTCAAACGTACGAATCATTATAGCATCGATGAATTCAGATAGTACGCGTGCTGTATCAGCAATCGTTTCTCCGCGTCCAATCTGTAAATCTTGGCTGCTTAAAAAGAGGGCGTTTCCTCCAAGCTGCATCATTCCCGCTTCAAATGAAACTCTTGTTCTTGTTGAAGATTTTTCAAAAATGAGCCCCAGCGTTTTTCCTTTTAACGATGTTACGATTTCACCATTTTTATGCTTTTGTTTCAGCTCAATGGCGCTTTCCAAAAGTGACATAATATCGTCTGATGATAAATCTTTAAGCGTAAGCAAATCTTTTCCTTTTAAATTGGTATTTACCGATACTGTACTCATGATACTGTCACTTCCTTTTTAGTTTTTTGAAACCATTCTTGTAGTGATGAAACCTGATATTCATCGACTTGGAACGATTGGAAAAATAGCGATGCCGTTTCTGCCTCCGTCATGACCATCAAACCGTGTTTTAATGCTGACATACGGCTTTCTTTATCTTCAGGCTGTAAGCTTACGTATAATAAAGCTTCTTTCGTTTTCACCCATTCACTAACTTCTTTATCTTTAACAAGAGTTAAGCCCGCGCTTTGCACAAGTGCTTCAAGACCTTGCGCTTCTCCGTTGATATATACTTCCGCAGCACCGTTTTTACTTAACACATACTGATGGAATACTTTTTTTGCTGCTTCTTCAATCCTTGAAGAAATCGCAATTCCTTCACCAGTTGACTTCATTTCCGGTCCAACAAGTGGATCAACTCCTGATAATTTACTTGTCGAAAACACTGGAAACTTGATAGTTGTGTAAGCCGGATCCGGCAATAAACCTAGCTTTTCACTAATTTCCGACAATGATTTCCCAAGCAATATTTGAGTTGATAGCGAAACAAGCGGCGTGTTGCATACTTTGCTTACTACAGGCACTGTACGGCTGGCACGCGGATTAACTTCCAGCATGTAGACTTCATCGTTGTAAATAACATATTGGATATTCATAATCCCTCTATATTGGAGTTTGTTTACAATTTTTTGAGCGTAGCTCACCATTTTTTCTTTATGTGCTGCTTCTACTGTGTTGGCTGGTAAAAGCGCATAGCTGTCTCCTGAATGAACCCCGGCTTTTTCAATATGTTCAACGATTGTCGGAATCAACACATCTTTTCCGTCTGCTACCACATCAACTTCTGCTTCTTTTCCAGGGAAGTAAGCATCAATAAGCATTGGGAAATGAGACGCTTTAATAGCCGGTAAACAAGCCTGAAGCTCTGTTTCGTTTTGAATTGTCAGCATCCCTTTTCCGCCAATTACGTAAGAAGGACGAATAAGTAATGGGAATCCCATATCTTTTGCTTTTTGGACAAGCTCTTGCTCATCTTTCGCCATTTCACCTGGGATATGAGGGATATCACACTCATCTAAAAGCTTGTAAAACAAGTCACGATCTTCAAGTGCATCAATGACATCATTTGTAATCCCTAGTAAATTGACGCCAGCTTCTTCTAGCCCTTTAACAAGCGAAATAGCTGTTTGACCTCCGTATTGAACAATTACATCCTTCACATTTTCAGCATCAAGAACATTTAATACGTCTTCTACTGTTACAGGTTCAAAATATAAGCGATCTGCTACTTCAAAATCCGTACTTACCGTTTCTGGATTATTGTTAATTAAAATCGTTTCGTATCCTTCTTTTTCAAGAGCTAGCACACCATGTACAGAGCTGTAGTCGAACTCTACTCCTTGCCCGATACGAATTGGTCCAGAACCGATAATCGCCACTTTTTTATTCGTTGATGGTTCAATTTCGCTCTCCCCGTAATAACTGGAATAGAAATAAGCCGTTGAAGATTCAAACTCCGCTGCACATGTATCCACCATTTTATAACTCGGCGTAATATGTAGTGCTTTACGCTTCGCTCTTACGTCAAGCTCAGGCACATTCCATACGTTTGCTAGATACGCATCTGTAAATCCATGCTCTTTCACTTGCTTGAAGTGTTCAGCTGTAATCGAATCAAAACGCACTTCCTTTAAAGAGGCTTCCATTTTAATCAGCTGTGCAAAGTGTGTTAAATAGAAATAATCAATCTGCGTTACTTCATGGATATACTCAGGCGTTGTGCCACGGCGTAAAAGCTCTAAGATAACAAAAATACGTTCATCGCTTTGTTCGCTAAGCTTGCTTTTTAATTCATCCGTTGAAAGTTCTTGCAGTTCTTCTACTTCTAATCCTTGTAAGTCAATTTCTAAAGAAGACAATGCTTTTTGGAAGCTACGTGTAAAGTTACGGTCAATAGCCATTACTTCTCCAGTTGCTTTCATTTGCGTACCAAGCGTTCTTTCAGCGTAGAAAAACTTGTCAAACGGCCATCTTGGAAATTTGACTACTACGTAGTCAAGAGCAGGTTCAAAGCTTGCATACGTGTCTCCTGTGACAGGATTTAATAACTCATGAAGCGTGTAGCCTACCGATAGCTTTGCAGCAATTTTGGCAATCGGATAGCCCGTTGCTTTTGATGCAAGAGCAGACGAACGGCTCACACGCGGATTTACTTCAATTAGATAATACTGCTTGCTTTTTGGATCAAGCGCAAACTGGATGTTGCAGCCCCCAATAATGCCAAGCGATGAAATAATTTTAACTGAAGCAGAGCGAAGCATTTGATATTCCACGTCTGTTAACGTTTGAGAAGGAGCAACGACTACCGAATCTCCAGTATGGACGCCTACGGGATCGATGTTTTCCATATTACAAATTGTGATGCACGTATTGTTCACGTCACGCATAACCTCGTACTCAACCTCTTTAAATCCAGCGATGCTTTTTTCAATTAAGCATTGAGTAATAGCACTTTCACGCAAACCTGACGCTGAAAGCTTTTCAAGCTCTTCCATAGAATGAGCAATTCCTCCGCCCGTTCCGCCTAACGTATAAGCAGGACGTACAATAACAGGAAAACCAATTTTCTCGGCAAAAGCTAACGCTTCTTCTACTTTTGTGACAACTTCACTTTCCGGCACCGGTTCATTCAGTTCATTCATCAATGCACGGAACTCTTCACGGCTTTCACCTTTTTTGATTGATTCAATCGGTGTTCCTAAAAGTTTCACATCGTATTTCGGCAAAATGTTTTGTTCATGAAGCTCAAGGGCTAAGTTTAAACCCGTCTGTCCGCCTAATGTGGCTAACAAACCATCCGGCTTTTCTTTTGCAATAATTTTCTCCACGCAGTCTACTGTTAATGGTTCAAAATAGATTCGATCTGCTACGTGAGTGTCCGTCATAATTGTAGCTGGATTATTATTGATTAAGATAACTTCATAACCTTCTTCTTTTAATGACAAGCATGCCTGAGTTCCTGAATAATCAAATTCTGCTGCTTGCCCGATTACGATTGGTCCTGATCCGATTACTAAAATCTTTTTTAACGTTTGGTCTTTAGGCATATACTTTTCCGCTCCCTACTTGCTGTACTTTCGTCATAAATTCATCAAAGATATACGTGCTGTCACTTGGTCCAGGATGTGCTTCTGGATGGTATTGAACCGACATAACAGGAAGGTCTTTATGCATTAAACCTTCAACCGATCCGTCATTCACATTTTTAAATCGAACGTTTAATGGCGTAGACGTAATCGTCTGTTCGTCTACGACATAGCTATGGTTTTGAGACGTCATACACACTTTGTTATTCGTTAAATCAATTACAGGCTGATTAGCTCCTCGGTGACCGAACGCCAGCTTTTTGGTTTGTGCCCCAAAAGCAAGCCCAATTAACTGATGTCCAAAGCAAATTCCCAAAGTTGGATAAGATGAAATAATTTCTTTTAATTCATCCAGCTGACTGCTCACTTGAGTTGGATCTCCAGGTCCGTTTGATAAGACAATGCCATCCGGCTGCAGTTCTTTTACTTTTGAAGAACTTGTAGAATAAGGAACAACTGTTACTTTGCACTCTCGATTTAACAGCTCTTGTAAAATTGATTTTTTATAGCCAAAGTCCATTAATACAACGTGTTTTTCACCGTTTCCGTAAGTAACAGGCTCTTTTGTTGATACTTCTTTTACTACATATCCATCGCATTCAGCAGTAAATGCTGGCGGCTCAGCAGATGTCGAAAAGGCAGATTGCATCGTACCTTCTTTTCGAATTCGTTTTACGACCGCTCTCGTATCCACATGTGTAATAAGCGGAATGTTCCATTTCTTTAAATATTGTTTAAAGCTGTACATCGCTTCGTAATGGAACCCTTCATCTGAACATTCGTATACGACAACGCCTGCTACATGAGGCTTTTTGCTTTCATAATCTTTTTCATTGATACCATAGTTCCCAATCAAAGGGTACGTAAAGACGATAATTTGATCTTTGTAAGATGGATCAGTCACAACTTCTTGATAACCAGTCATTCCAGTAAAGAAAACAATTTCTCCTTCTGCCTGGTGCGTTGCTGTATGTTCAATGTGTCCGGCGAACGAATCGCCGTTTGCTAAGTGTAAATATCCGTTCATTGTGCATCCCTCTTCGAATAATTATTTATAAAACAGAATTTTTATACAAACATATTCAAAAAAATTTGTATTATGAAGTAATTTTTGTTTGGCTAAACGCTTCTTCAATGATATGAATCGCTTGGTCCAACTCTTCTTTTGTTACAGTTAAAGGCGGCAGCAATCGTACTACGTGCGGTCCTGCTCCCAGTGCTAGCAATCCTTTTTCACGCATAGCTGCAAGCAATGCTGACTGATGTTCTCCGCATTCAATCCCAATCATAAAACCTTTTCCACGAACATCGGTTACAAATGAATAATCTGCTATGCTATTTTTCAAAGCATTGGTAAAATAAAGGCTTTTTTCTGTAACCTCTGCCAAAAATGCTTCATTAAAAATAATGTTTAAGGTTGCTTTGGCTGAAGCTAGTGCAATTGGGTTTCCTCCAAAGGTTGTTCCGTGAGTACCAGGTCCAAATGCATCTTTGAGATAGCCTTTTCCAATCATCGCACCAACCGGCATTCCGCTTCCTAACCCTTTGGCTGCTGTAATAATGTCTGGTGACACGTTAAAATGCTGATAAGCGAACGGTTTTCCTGTTCTGCCGATTCCAGTTTGCACTTCATCGACTATAAACAGTGCTTCGTGCTTTTTACACAGCTCTTGAATGGTTAATAAAAATGCTTCGGTTCCTGGAACCACTCCGCCTTCTCCTTGAATGACTTCAACCATAATTGCTGCTACGCTATCGTCCATTTCTTGTTTTAATGCTTCTTCATCATTGTATGGCACGTAAACAAACTCATTAACAAGAGGACCGAAGCCATCATGAATTTTTGCCTGCCCTGTAGCTGTCATTGTAGCAAATGTACGTCCATGAAATGATTTTGTAAACGTAATAATTTTGTGTTTTTGCGTGTACTTGCGCGCTAATTTAATCGCCGCTTCGTTGGCTTCTGCACCGCTGTTACAGAAAAATACTGCATCACCGTTTGAGTGTTCCAAAAGCTTACCTGCTACGTCTTCTTGAATCGATTGATGAAATAAATTTGACACGTGCCACACTTTATTTAACTGCTCTTCGACCGCTTTTTGAACATCAGGATGACGATGACCTACGTTACAAACAGCGATACCTGAAATAAAATCTAAATACTCATTTCCTTTGTTATCTATTAATTTTGTTCCTTGCGCCTCTTCCACATGGATATCAAACCGTTGATATGTTGGAAACAATGAACTCATCGCTATCTTCTCCACCTTTTCCACTATATTTAATTGCTGTACCAATCAGCTTTCCTTCCTTATCTAAAAATCCATCAGTTCCGCTAATAATATGAACTTCTTCAAGCAAAGGAGATAACGCATTTACCGCTGATGTTACTTTCGGAATCATTCCGCCGTAAATTACTTTTTCTTCAATAAGTGCATCAATCTCTGACTTTGTAAGCTCAGGAAGCAATGCTCCATCCTTTAACACACCTTTTACATCCGTTACAAACATCAGCTTTTCAGCATTTACTGCTTGTGCAACGGCTCCGGCTGCCACGTCAGCATTAATATTATAGCTATTGCCTTCTTCATCGGCTCCAATGGAAGAAATAACTGGAATATACTGACTGTCAGTTAGTTGTTTTAATAATGTATCATTTACGCCTTTTACTTCTCCAACGTAACCTAGACGTTCAACATCGATAGCCTCTGCTTTAAGCAATAATCCATCAATTCCTGATAGTCCTACCGCTTTTAAGTTCGCTTTTTGTAGTTCTTTTACAAGCTGCTTATTAACCTTGCCTGCTAATACCATCGTCACAACTTCTAATGCTTCTTTGGACGTTTTTCGAAGCCCATCTACAAATTCCGTTTCAATGTGAAGTTTGGTAAGCGTATCTTGAATATCAGGCCCGCCTCCGTGCACAACAATGATTTGATATCCACTCGCTTTTAACTGCTGAATACTTTCAAAAAAAGCGCTTGTTAACTGATTGACAATGCTGCCTCCGCATTTTACAACGACGATTTTTTCACTGCTCATTTCACTCTCTCCTTACGTTCGATAACTGGCGTTGATTTTGACATAATCGTAAGTCAAATCGCAGCCCCACGCCTTGCCAATTCCATTTCCCTGCTGCAAGTCAACATAGACTTCGACCGTATCATTTTCTAGATAAGCCTTTGCTTCTTCTTCACTAAATGAAACAGGCTGACTGTTTTCTAACATCTGGATATTGCCTAACGAAACATTCACTGTTTCTGGATTAAGCGCTACTCCGCTGTACCCAACTGAACAAATAATTCGTCCCCAATTAGCATCGGCTCCATACATGGCCGTTTTCACTAGGTTCGAGCCCACAATTTGTTTAGCAATCACATTTGCTTCTTCGTTTGTATGAGCACCAGATACGTTTACTTCAATTAGTTTTGTTGCTCCTTCACCGTCGCGTGCAATTTGTTTGGCTAAATCTTCACACGTCAAGCGCAGTGCTTCATAAAACGAATTCCATTCAGGATGATCTGGTGTAAGCGACTGGTGACCAGCTTTTCCATTTGCTAAAACAACAACCATATCGTTGGTTGACGTATCACCATCCACTGTAATTTGATTAAAGCTTTTATTTGTAATAGAACCTAGCGCATCTTGTAGCACTGAAGCTTCAACCTTAGCATCCGTTGTGATAAAGCTAAGCATCGTAGCCATATTTGGGTGAATCATGCCTGATCCTTTCGCTGTGCCGCCAATGGTAACTACTTTGCCGTCAATTTTTGTTTCATAGCAAGCTGACTTCATCACTGTATCTGTTGTTAAAATAGCCGTTTGAAATTCTTCTGCTTTTTCTTTGTTCGACGAAGGACTTAATAACCCAATACCTTTAACAATTTTTTCCATATCCAGAAGCTCTCCAATTACGCCTGTAGAAGCTACCGCTACATGATGAGGTAGGATATTAAGCTTTTCTGCACATGTATTTCGCATTTGGTATGCATCTTTTAATCCTTGTTCTCCAGTACATGCATTTGCACATGCGCTGTTCACAACGATCGCTTGCAGCTTCTGCTCCACCGCTACACTTTCTTTTGTAACAGCTAAAGGCGCTGCTTGAAAGGCATTAAGCGTGTAAACAGCTGCGCAATTAGCTGGCACGTCGCTTACAATAACTCCTAAATCTTTTTTAGCATAACGTAAACCAGCGTGAACGCCATCTGCTGAAAAACCTAGCGGCGTTACAATTGTACCGTTCTCTATTTTCTTTATCTTTTCTTTCGTTTGTTTAACCGTAATCACTATACGTTCCCTCCTGCTTTTATCGTGATTAGTGATGCTGTGTCTTTATGGGAAGACAGGCAGTAGCCCGATACCCGCTTGCTGTTCAAATCCCATCATGATATTGGCATTTTGAATGGCCTGACCGGCTGCCCCTTTAACTAAGTTATCAATGACAGAAACAATCGTGACACGCTTTGTTCGTTCGTCAAATGCAACACCGATATCGCAATAATTTGATGCACTTACTTCTTTAGTAGACGGAAATTCACCAGCTTTTCGAACGCGAACGAACGGGGAGTTTTGATATGTATCTACATATAGCTGATGAAGTTCTTGTACTGAGCTTTCTTCAGAAAGTTCAGCGTATATTGTACTCATAATCCCTCGCGTCATTGGAACTAAGTGCGTACTGAACGTAACGTGGCCAATTTCCTCATCCCACTTTTCTAAAATAGATTCGATTTCTGGGATATGCTGATGTTGATTAACTTTGTATATTTTCATATTTTCATTGATTTCAGCATAATGAACCATTTGCGAAAGACCGCGTCCTGCTCCTGAGATTCCGGACTTTGCATCAATGATAATAGAGTTTGATTTCACCATTTGTTTACTAACGAGGGGAGCTAGCCCAAGCAGTGTAGCTGTTGGATAACAACCCGGGTTCGCAACGAATGTACTGCTTTCGACTTCATCTGCAAACCATTCTGATAATCCATACACAGACTGTTGTAAAAACGCTTCGGCTGCAGCAGGCTTTTTGTACCATTTTTCATAAAGCGCTTCTGTTTTTAATCTAAAATCTCCAGATAGATCTACCACTTTTATTCCTTCTTCTATTAATTGAGGTACAAGTTTGCTAGAAACACCGGACGGAGTTGCTGTAAACACTAAATCTAATTCTTCAGCCATATTCTTAGGGTTTATATCTTGCAGTGTATATACAGTATTAGAAAGGTGAGGATAAACTTCTGCTAGTTCTGTCCCATCCTGAGATGATGAATAAACTGCATAAACATGAAAATGTGGGTGATTCGCTAACAAACGAATCAGTTCTACTCCTCCATACCCTGTTGCTCCAACAATTCCTACCTTGTATTCTTTCATTTTAAAACTCCTTTTTCCACGTATCTATTTGAATTATTTATCATTATAATACCGTATAAAAATAAAATCAAATGAATATTTAAAAAATCCAACACTTTATTCTATATTTTTAAACATTTTTATTTATTCATAAGTTTTTATTTTTATAACCACCTTTCTATTTTTGTTTAGAAATTGTTCACAGATAGTTTTGGAAAACACTGGTTGTTTTTGTGTATAATAAGAATATCGATAAAAATCATCCGTATGATATTTTTTATACGGCTAGTGGACGTACAGCATATACAGACTGTTCTAACTTAATAGATTAATAAGTAGCAGTCGAAAAATTTTTAATTAAAAGGTGATAACATGATGAACATCACAACGGATTCTTTTTCGAATGAGCTGCAGCAATTTTTTATGAACTTTGATCATAAAATTTCGTTTAAAAAAGGTGACTTTCTCTTTCAAGAAGGTTCGACTTCAACTCATTTATTTTTTATTACGTCAGGGGCCGTGCAAGTAGGTAAAGTGACACCGGAAGGACGCGAGCTGACGCTTCAGCTGGCGAGTTCAGGAGACTTAGTCGGGGAAGTCATGCTATTTTGCGGATCTACTCCCCATATGCTTCAAGCAAAAGCTATTGAACCTTGTACGGCAATCAGTATTCAAAAAGGGGTGTTAGAAAACGAACTAGCACAATACCCTGCTCTTTCTATGGAGTATATGAAGTGGATGGGACTACAAATTAAGCGAATGCAGACAAAATTTAGAGACTTAATTCTAAATGGAAAAAAAGGTGCTCTCTATTCTACTCTGATCCGCATGTCTAATAGCTTTGGAGTAATGAAGCCAAATGGTATTTTATTAAACGTAACGTTGACAAATCAAGAAATCGCCAATCTATGCGGGACATCTCGAGAAGTGGTCAACCGCATGCTCGCTGAGTTGCGAAAAAACGAAGTGATTTCAATGGCAGATGGAAAAATTATCATTCATAAGCTTTCTTTTTTAAAGAAAGAAATAGACTGTGAGGACTGCCCTGTGGAATTGTGCAGAATTGAGTAAGAAAAAAAGCCATCGTTGATGGCTTTTTTCTTATTGAACACCTAATGCAATTTTAGCGTAGCGCGTCATGCGATCTTTATCCCATGGCGGATTAAATGTGATATTCACTTCTACATTTTCTACTTCTTCAAGCGAAATTAATTGTTTTTTCACTTGTTCGCCAATCACACCAGCTAGCGGGCAGCCGATAGAAGTTAACGTCATCGTCACGATAACCGTGTTGTTTTCTTCCATTTCTACACCATACACTAAGCCTAAATTTACGATATCAACGCCAAGCTCTGGATCAATTACTTCTTCTAGTGATTCCATGATTTTATCTTCTAACTGTTTATCCATATTCATTCTCCTTTCTTTTACTTCCGTAATTATCTTCACGTATTAAATATACCCTTAAACAATTTATCGTAAGCAATCAATAACTATGTCTTACACCGTAACAAGACAGCTTTTGCATGTCAATCGTTCTGCTTTGCTCCTAAGGAAAAGTTGTGTAAAATATGGGAATACAAGCATGAATATTAGTAGAATTCAATATAATCGTATAACTACTTCAATTTAAAAGGAGCCCTATATGAGAAACGATCAACACTTAATCGCCTTAGATCTGGATGGAACATTGTTAACGAATGAAAAAACCATTTCACCTACAACAAAACGGGTATTAGAAAAAGCCAAACAAGAAGGACATATTGTAATGATTGCAACTGGTAGACCTTATCGTTCCAGTGCTATGTATTACAGCGAATTAGATTTATCCACACCTATCGTAAACTTTAACGGAGCGCTTGTCCATCACCCCCTTCAGCCTGATTTCGGCACGCATCACGAACCTTTAAACCGCCGCACTGTCCATGACATTGTGACAGCTATGCAAGACTATCGCATCAACAATATCATGGCAGAAGTACAAGATGATGTGTATCTTCATTTTGAAGATCGAAAATTAATGGATGTACTTAGCCTAGGGGATCCTAAATTACAAATGGGTGATTTGCGTCATACGCTGCTGCACGATCCAACGTCTATTTTAATTCACGCAGATGAAGAACATGTACAAGATATACGCTCTCACCTTTCAGATGTTCATGCAGAAGTACTAGAACATAGACGCTGGGGAGCACCTTGGCATGTCGTTGAAATTGTAAAAAAAGGACTTAATAAAGCTGTAGGTCTTGAGCGCGTAGCTAATCATTATCAAATTCCACGCGAACGAATTATTGCGTTTGGAGATGAAGACAATGATTTTGAAATGATTAAATTTGCAGGACACGGTATCGCCATGGAAAATGGTATTAGCGAATTAAAACAGCTAGCGCGTGAAGTAACAAAATCGAATGAAAATGATGGTATTGCTTATTATTTGGAAAAAACGTTAAATTTATAACTTAGCTTTTTTTGAAAAGCAAGGTAAATTTTTATCGCTATCATTTTTTTTATTTAGCACACACTATAACCGACACTTCTTAAGGTGTCGGTTTTATTTATATTACGAGGAGGAATTTATGATGGGCAGAGGCAATCGATCAAAACGTTTTGTGAAACAAGGTGCAGACGCAGTTCAAAAACATGATGAACGAATTCCTTATCATATGACTATGGCAGAGGCAGAAGCATTTCAAGCTCAGCAGCGCCAAACTCCTCATGGAGGACAGTAACTTATGAAAAATTCACTTTTTGGTCAAGTAAAAGACGCGATTCGAAATGCAGTATCCGGCCATTCAGAAGATCAGCTTCACCGTCAAAAGCACGGCAATGGTGAGCTTGATATTTCAGAAGGCGTATTAAATAGTATTGCTTCTAACGCTTCTCCTGAGGAGCAAGAGCAGCTGAAGCAATTCCAAAACTCATTGCATCAAGCGTATGATACAGATGGAGAATCACATTCACAAGAGAAAAGCGCAGACATTACGTCTGATACGCTGTCTCATATCGTTCAGAATGCTTCTCCAGAAGAGAAGGCACAGCTTGAACAGCTTCAAAACACTTTAGAAGGCGGTCAGTCTCACGCTCACGGTAAAGCTCCCACGTCCAGTGAAAGCGTGGCAGCTGATATATTATCTCATGCACAGCAAAATGCTTCTCCCGAAGAAAAGAGCCAGCTTGAACAGCTTCAAAGCACTTTAGAAGGCGGTCAGCCTCATGCTCACGGTGAAGCTCACACGTCTAGTGAAAACGTAGCAGCTGATATGCTGTCTCATGCACAGCAAAGCACTTCTCCTGAAGAACAAGCTCAGCTTCAGCAGCTTCAGAATACATTGGGAGCTGCTGGTCAAAATCATCAAACGTCTCAAGCTCATACGTCTGCAGCTTCTGATGAAAACATTGCAGCTGATATGCTGTCTCATGCGCAGCAAAATGCTTCTCCTGAAGAACAAGCTCAGCTTCAAGAACTTTCTAATGACTTAAAAGGTACACATTAATACAAAGGGTCCAGGTAATTAATACCTGGACCCTTTTTTAATCCTTGCGAAACAAACCAAAGATTCCCGTTGTCTGAACGATATTAGTAAATGCTTTAGGATCTACCTCTTTAATCACTCGTTCCAAGTCAAATAATTCATATCTGGTCAAAACAATCATTAGCATTTCTTTATCTTCGTTTGTAAAGCCGCCTTTAGCCGGCACCGCCGTAATCCCTCGCACGAGTTTGGCGTGAATCGCCTTTCTTAGCTCCACTCCTTTTTTCGTTACGATCATTGCTGTGAGTTTGACATGACGCGTATGAATAACATCAATGACGCGAGTAGTTGTATAAAGCGTCACAAGCGTATAGAGTGACTTCTCAGCCCCATATAAAAGACCTGCTAGCACGATAATAATTGCGTTTAATATGAACATATAAGTGCCAATTGGTCGGTCTTTTACTCGAGACAAAATCAGGGCAATAATATCGAGCCCACCAGTTGAAGCTCCAAATTTTAACGTAATTCCTACCCCTACCGCTAAAATAACGCCTCCAAAAACTGCGTTAAGGATGATGTCTTTAGAAAGTGCTTGAATAGGAATAATTCCAAGAAACAAAGTTGTTGCAGCAACGCTGATAAAGCTGTAAACAGTAAATGACTTCCCAACTTTTTTCCACCCTAAAATAGTTACAGGAATATTTAACAACAACAGCAGCACTCCCGTGGAAATAGTAAAAGGGGTGTAATCTGTCACGATACTCGAAACAAGCTGCGCTACTCCTGTAAAGCCGCTCGAATATACATTAGCAGGTATCAAAAACAAGTTGAGCGCAAGCGCATTCAATAATGCTCCTACCAAGACGACTATCGCTTTTTTTGTTTCAAGCCACATATTCAAATGACCGACCTCCGCTTTTTTAAAACTTCTTACTCTCCTATACCCATTTATAAAATGAATAAAGTCAGCATCTTTAAAATAGTTAGTACATATAGTATGTACGATTTGGCAGAATTAAAAAAACTTATTCAAAAATTGTATTTTCCTCAAAGTGCTTATACACTAATACTATGTCGTATATAACGCTTCTCAATGTTTATACATCAAATTCATTTAATATTTTATAAATGCAATTAGGAAGGTGACATTTATGTCAATTAAACTTTTAACCGATAGTGCAAGCGATTTGCCTTTATCCTTTTTTCAAGAAAATAACGTTGGCTTTTTACCGCTTCGCGTAAGCCTGGATAATCAAGAATTTTTAGATCTACAAACGATTGAACCAGCTTCTGTCTACGAAGCCATCCGTAAAGGCAAGATGCCAAAAACATCTCAAGCGGCTCCAACTACTATGTATGAAGTCTTTGAGGACATAGCTAAATCAGGTGATTCTTGCGTTTATTTAGCTTTTTCTTCAGAATTATCCGGTACATATCAAACAGCAATGATGATTCGAGAAGAACTCCTAGAAAAGTATCCCGATTTCCAATTAGAGATAATCGATACGAAATGTGCATCTCTTGGCCAGGGAGTAGTTACTTATTATGCAGCACAATTACTACAACAAAACCTCTCACTAGTAGAGATGACAGAAAAAATAAAACAATACGCGCTGCATATGGAACATATTTTTACGGTCGATGACTTAGATTTTCTTGCTCAAGGAGGACGCGTGAGCAAAGCTTCTGCTTTTGTAGGAGGTCTGCTTAATATTAAACCGCTGCTTCATGTGGAAGATGGAAAATTGATTCCAATCGAAAAAATCCGCGGCCGTAAAAAAGTATTTAAGCGCATGCTTGATGTAATGGAAGAGCGAGGAAAAAACCTCTCTTCTCAAACCATTGGAATTAGCCATGGAGATGATTTAGAAACAGCTCTTCAGCTGAAAGAGATGATTCAAGAACGTTTTGGAACCAAACATTTTATTATTAATATTATTGGTGCAGCCATAGGTTCTCACTCTGGCCCAGGGACGATTGCAGTCTTCTTTTTGAACGAAACCATCGAATAATTTAAAGAGGTCAGGGCATTCTAAAGGTACGATCAAAAAGGGGTGTATCACAATGCCAAAAACGAGCGATAACGATAAAAAAGCAAAAGATAATAACGCAAAGCTTCACGAAAAGAATCTGCAAGCTAAGCATAACCGTGAGCTTGGAAAACATTCATTTTCTAAAAAAACTGATCACTTATAAAAAGAAGCCGCTGAATTTTCAGCGGCTTCTCCTTTTAGTTTTCTTCTTTTTTAAAATATGTCCATCCTTCTTCTTGATAAACTTTTCCTTCTTTCATCAGTTTACCAAGCGCACGTTTGAACGCAGCTTTACTCATATTAAAGCGCTCGCGAATATCTTCCGGATAGCTTTTATCCCAAAATGGCATAACGCCACCGCGGCTTTCCATGTAATCGTATAGTACTTGTGCATCTTCATCCATGCTTTCTTGCTTGCGCGGAAGAAGCGATACGTTTAGCGTTCCGTCTTCTTTTACATTAATTACGCGGCCTGTTACATACGTACCAAGCTTTGGTTCTTTGCGTCTCTCGCTTTCATGAATAAATCCAACATATCCTTCATCTGTCATAATAAATGAACCTACGCGCAGTACGCGATAGATGTATCCGCTCACTTCACGATTAAAAAGTTCGGGCGGAGCATCTAATGCCATTGCTTTCATCACATCGTCTGTAGCAATTTTTCCGTACATCTTACCGCGCTTTGAAATCTTCATTGTACAGTAAACCTTGTTTCCGACTTCTGGCCACAGATCTTCTAGCGCAGGTAAGTCTGTTGAACCAATTAACATATCTTTGTTCATGCCGATATTTACAAACACGCCCAAACCTGGATTAACATCTACGACCTCGACCCACTCATAAACACCTTCTTCAACAAGAGGTAAGTGCATCGTTGCCGTTAAACGGTCATGCTGATCAAGGTATAGAAAAACTTCTACTTCTTCTCCTTCAGCAAGTTCTCTTGTTGTTTCATTTTTATGTAGCAAAATTTCTTCTTCACCTTCTGCTAACATATAACCAATCGGCGTTTCCCGGTTTACTGTTAAATACGCTTTCATCCCAGCTTCTACATTCATCGTTCTATCCATCCTTTATATAAATTAGTAGTGACTATTCCGTCACCACATACCTTCTCACTTTGCATCGAACAGCATTTTAAATTTCAAATCAACTTAAATGCATGCATTGTTTAAAAAAGCTGCTTCTATAGCTTACAACAAAAAGCATAACTTGTATTGTATCAATTACCGGCTCTCTATTCAATATCAGTTGTATACAGTTTGTGTTTTATTTATAATAAAAGAACAAACTCTTTACATATGGAGGTTATTATGGCTAAAGATAGTTCATTTGACATTGTGTCACAAGTCGATTTATCAGAGGTAACAAACGGCATTACCATGGCAACAAAAGAAATTAAAACCCGCTACGATTTTAAAGGCAGTAAAAGCGAAATCTCGCTTGAAAACGAAGAGCTTGTTCTTATTTCTGATGATGAATTTAAGCTTGAACAGTTAAAAGACGTACTGATCTCTAAGCTTATTAAACGCGGCGTACCTACACGCAATATCTCATATGGAAAAATTGAGAACGCATCTGGAGGAACGGTTAGACAACGCGCCAAGCTAATTCAAGGTATCGACAAAGACAACGCTAAAAAGCTAAATACAATTATTAAAAATACTGGTTTAAAAGTAAAAAGCCAGATCCAAGATGATCAGCTTCGCGTAAGCGGTAAAAATCGTGATGACCTGCAGCAAATTATTTCAGCTATTCGCAGCGCTGATTTACCTATTGACGTACAATTTATTAATTACCGCTAAAAAAATGGATGCCCCGGCATTCATTTTTTCTTTTAAAGCCTTTTTTTATTCGTTCAGGCTTATTCCTATGCATAGATACACTTTCTTAACAAATACTAGTATACGCTTACATACTCATATTAATTAAGGAGTGTATACCAATGAATCAAAATCAAAAACAAAACTTCCCTCCTCAGCATCAGCAAACTCAGCCAGGTATTGAGAAAGATATGCATCCAATCCCTACCTCTATCGCTCCAGACTATAAGGCAAGCGGAAAATTACAGAACAAAGTAGCCATTATCACCGGAGGAGACAGCGGCATTGGACGTTCCGTCGCTTATCATTACGCTAAAGAAGGCGCAAATGTTGTCATAACCTATCTTAATGAACATGATGATGCAAATGAAACCAAAAAACAAGTTGAACGAATGGAAGCTTCTTGTTTATTGCTTGCTGGTGATATAGGAGATGAGCATTTTTGTCAAGAAGTCGTCTCAAAGGCCATTCAGACTTTCGGAAAAATAGACATCTTAGTCAATAATGCAGCTGAACAGCATCCTCAAAAAAGTATTACGGATATTACGACTGAACAGCTTACTCGTACGTTTCAAACGAATATTTTTTCAATTTTTCATCTCACCAAAGCTGCATTGCCTCATTTAAAACAAGGAAGCGCTATTATTAATACAACGTCTGTGACAGCTTACCATGGGCATGATCAGCTGATTGATTACTCTTCAACCAAAGGTGCTATCGTTGCTTTTACACGTTCTTTATCAGCTTCGCTCGCAACAAAAGGCATTCGCGTAAACGGCGTAGCTCCGGGACCCATTTGGACACCTCTTATTCCGTCTACGTTCGACGAACAGCAAGTTGCGACATTTGGGTCTAATACACCTATGAAACGGGCAGGACAGCCTTCTGAGCTCGGACCGGCCTATGTATACTTGGCAAGCTCTGATTCTTCTTATATGTCCGGGCAAGTTCTGCACATTAATGGGGGATCCATTGTAAACGGATAACATTTCTCTTCGGTCATTCATTTATTTTTATGTGGAAACACTATCAGAATTCAGTTATTTTTGTTTAAATAGAGATATGAACACCGCTAAAGGAGAGTATTTGAATGACCGATACATTAAGCACTCTTAAACATATATATGAAACCATTTTAAATAAAGTCGATGCCGGTATCCATGCGGTCGATGAAACAGGAAAAACTATTATTTATAATGAAAAGATGACAAAGATGGAGCTGATGGATGAACAAGACGTTTTACATAAAAACTTGTTAGATGTGTTTATGTTCAAAGAAAATCAGCAAAGCACACTTGTACAGGCGCTGCAAAAAGGAAAAGAAACGGTTAACGTCAAGCAAACGTATTTCAACAATCAAGGACAAGAAATCACGACGATTAATAATACCTTCCCTATTTTAAAAGACGGGGTCATTCAAGGAGCGGTTGAAATTGCTCAGGACGTGACGAAACTAGAGCGTCTAATCCGGCAAAACATTAGGCAAAAAGGAAACACACGCTTTACGTTTGATAGCATCATCGGAAGCAGTCAAGCGGTTCACGATGTGATTGAAGATGCCAAGCGTGCAACTAGAACTCCTTCTTATGTCTTAATTATTGGAGAAACAGGCACAGGGAAAGAACTGTTTGCTCAGAGCATACATAATGGCAGCAGCCGCTCTTCTGCTCCTTTTATTTCACAAAACTGTGCTGCGCTACCGGATAATTTAATTGAAAGCCTTTTGTTCGGTACGAAACGCGGAGCTTTTACAGGTGCAATGGATAATCCTGGTCTTTTCGAACAAGCGCAAGGAGGCACATTACTGCTAGATGAAATCAACTCGTTAAACCCAAATCTTCAGGCTAAGCTTCTTCGAGTGTTGCAGGAAAAAACCGTACGAAGAATTGGGGATACAGTGGACAAACCGGTTAACGTTCGAGTGATCGCGAACATGAATGAAGATCCAATCGATGCAATTGCAGAAAACCGATTACGCAAAGACTTATATTATCGACTTGGCGTCGTGACGCTTTTTATTCCTCCTCTTCGTGAACGAAAAGAAGATATTATTGAATTGACAAAGTTTTTCATCAAAAAATACAATGATTTGTTTCAGATGAATGTAAAAACCGTAGATCACCAAGTCATGTCTTCTTTTCTCTCTTATGAATGGCCAGGGAACGTACGGGAATTAGAACACATTATTGAAGGTGCAATGAACTTGGTAATGGACGAAGATGTTATTCACTATTCTCACCTTCCTTTCCAATACAGAACGAAGTTCCAGCTAAAGCAGCATGAACATTTTGAAAATAAAGCAAGCAGTGACGCACCTTCTTATCCAAGCGCTTTTCACCCTTCTCTTCCTTTAAAGGAACAGCTGTTAGCGTTCGAAGCAGAATGTATTAAACAAACGCTTGAACAACACAGACACAACATCTCAAAAAGTGCTAAGATACTAGGGCTGACCAGACAAAGCTTGCAGTATCGTATGAAACGATTAAACATCCGCTCTAAATAAAAAAGAAGTGCACAGTGCACTTCTTTTTTATTTTGCTTTATAAACCGGTGAATCCGATTGTTTTTGATCAATATTTTTCTTGATTCCTACGTGATAATACACGTAGAGTACAATGATTAAAGGGACACCACAGTAAAGACCAATTCGTTGATCCGGAATAAAAATTAAGCTGATTAATACAAGTCCATACAAACAAAAACCTAGAATAGGAACGAACGGATAAAGCGGCGTTTTAAATTTCAGTTCCTTTATGTCTCCTCCTTCCGCTAAAAAACGACGGCGGAACATAAATTGAGAGGCACAAATGGACATCCAAACAATAATGGTCACCATTCCTGAAATCGAAATAAACCAAAGATATACGGTTTCAGCAGCCACGATGCTTGTAATCAACGAGCACCCTGAAATAATCATTGTCACAATTAATGCGTTAATTGGAACACCTTTTGAAGATAATTTCTTCAAAGATTTTGGCCCCATATTGCTGTTTGACAGTGACCAAAGCATACGAGAAGCAGCATAAACGCCGGAGTTCGCCACTGATAGAACGGCTGTTAAAATGACAAAGTTCATGATATCCGCTGCGTATGGAATGCCAATTTGATCTAATACGGCAACAAACGGACTTTCAATGACGCCTGCTGTTTTGTATGGCAGAATAGAGACTAAAACAAACATAGCTAACACAAAGAAAAACAGCGTTCTCCAAATGACGTTTCGAATAGATCTCGGCAACGTTTTCTCAGGACTTTCACTTTCTCCTGCTGCAATGCCGACAAGCTCCGTTCCTTGAAACGAAAAGTTAACCGTTACTAAAGTCAATAGAACTGCCAGTATTCCATTTGGAAAAAGACCTGCACCTTGCGTGAAATGCGAAAGAAACGGTGCGGGTTCTCCTCCCTTGAAGTCGATAAAACCAAAGACAGCAGCTCCTCCAATTAAAATAAATAGAATAATAGCCGTAACTTTAATACTCGAAAACCAAAACTCAGTTTCAGCATAGCTTCGAGCAGAAAGAGCGTTAATTAAAAATGTAATGACGCCAAAAATCAAGCACCAAGACCATACAGGTACATCAGGAAACCATCTCTGCATTAAAATTCCTGCTGACGTAAATTCAAGCCCTGTCGTATTTGCCCAGCTGAACCAGTACAGCCATCCAATCATAAAGCCTGTAGAAGGTCCTAAAAACCTTGTAGCGTATTCTTGAAAGGAACCTGAAACCGGCATTGCTACCGCTAGCTCTCCTAAACAAAGCATAACTAAGTACATGAGGAAGCCGCCTATTATATATGCAAGAATGGCTCCTCCCGGCCCTGCCTGGCTAATAGTAAAACCCGAACCTAAAAATAGGCCTGTTCCAATCACGCCTCCTAACGCAATCATAAATAAATGTCTGCTTTTCATTGTTCTCTGTAATTGGTTTTGTTCTGTATGTCTATTCATCGGTACCTCCGTTCTTCATTTTCTTATATGTGGTTTGTACAAGCATTCCTACTTTTTAGCATCTGAACAGTTGTTTCTTGAATCAACTTAGGAAGAACTCCGAACGAATAAGGCTTATACACTCGCTCTGTCCACTTATGTCCGTCTTTCCCATATACTCCTATATTGATGGACGGAATATTTAACTCTCGAATTTCACGGAAAGGAATCGCCCCTGCAATCCCCCACCCCGGAAAGTTACGTGTAAAAGCATCGATTTCCTCATCTGTCTCATGAAGAGATAAAAAGCTGCCATCTGCTAGGTAGGGAAAAAATTTTTTAAACTGAAACGTCTCTCCCGTCTGTTTTCCAACCTTCTCCACAGCTGCTTGCAAGGGATAAAGAAGCTGCTGATCTCTGCTTTCGTCTTTCTTCAAGTGATTATGAGGCAAGTAAGGCGGTGCAAAAAAGACAATTACGCGCGGACTTTGATGCGGATCTAACTTTTGAAGTTCTTCAATTACTTTAAAGCACCTTGTTCTAAGTTCTAAATGCGCATACTGTTCGAAAGCTCGTTCAATACAAGCCTGAGCATTTATCCCTTTTTGATCCAATTCTTCCAGGTAATCTTCCAAACTCACAACATCCACTTTCCAAGACAAGTTTCGCTTTGGTAAATTCGTTCTCCGAACAAAAAGTTCGTAATAATCAGAAAGTTTTTTCTCCACTTTTTCACATGCTTCGATTGATAATCCAATTAATTGACTCATCACTTCTTTTGCCGTTCGTTCATAGATGAAATAGTTAAAATACAAATGACTGCTTACAGCAGTTTGCACATTATAAGCCTCTTTATTATCTCGTTGATACAGACAGGAAGGTGGCAGTACCAGCTCTCCTTCAATATTTTCAGCTAGATTAATATTGTTATGGATGCTTCCCGTAATCTCAGATGCAATCAAATTAGGATCTATACCAGCAAGCGTATCTCCTACGTGTACCTCCCTTCCGTAAATATAAAAACATGGAAGCAGTTTCCCAGCGGCTCCTGTATAAATATAGCGCGTGGAATCTCCATCGTAAAGAGGTGTAATAAAGTCGGTATTAATCGCTGCTACATATGAAAGATTTTTTTCTTTTTTCAAACGGTTCAGTTCAGAAACAGCAGAAATAATTCCAGCATGCTGACTTTCCTCATCTGGGTTGACCATAAAAAGGACGTTTCCTTCTAATTTATTTGGATGCTTAGTAAAATGCAGCACATTGGCTAAATGTACAGCAATTCCACTTTGCATATCAACGGCTCCTCTTCCAAACATCCATTCACCTGAGCGAGCATCTCGCTGTACATCTTCATTAATGTTATGCATAGAGAAATAGCGCTGAAGTTCTTCTGGGTCTAATGCTATGTCTTTTAATGGACCAAAATCTTCAATGCCAACCGTATCTAAGTGAGCGTGATAAATCATTGTTTGAGCATTTTTTTTGCTGCCTTGAATAAAAGCAAATACATTTTTTCTACCTAGCGTATCGCCATTAATTTTCTGTTCCCAAACGTGAAGGGGATTTTCTTTGAAATAAGGAAAACTTTGAAGCGTGTTTTTAATGAAATCAGCAATCTTTACTTCGCCGCTTGTCCCATTGATACTTTTGATTTTCACTAACGCCTTTGTTAAACATTCAACTTGCTCTTCCATGCTTAGCTGTGAGAGTTGGATATACACTTCTATTCCTCCTGCCTATCAAATAAAAACGTCATTTAGCTGCATATGAATAAAAATAGTACGATATATACATATCGTACTATTTTTATTTATTTTAAACCGATTACTCAGCAAATACTTTTTCAATTCGTTCAATTGCCCAGTCTAACTCTTCTTTTGAAATCGTTAGCGGCGGAGCAAAACGAATAACCGTACTGTGCGTTTCTTTACAAAGCAAACCTTGGTCTTTTAATTTTTCACAATAAGGACGAGCTTCTTCGTGTAATTCTACCCCGATGAATAGACCTCGGCCGCGCACTTCTTTAATAACTGGATTGCTTAAGCTTTGGAGCTTCTGCTTGAAATAAGAACCTAATTCTAATGAACGCGCTGGAAGTTCTTCATCTTCAATTACTTCCAAAGCAGCTAATGATACGGCACAAGCAAGCGGGTTTCCTCCAAATGTTGAACCATGAGAGCCAGGGTTAAAGACACTTAAAATGTCTTCGTTAGCGACTACGCAAGAAATAGGGAAAACTCCTCCTCCAAGCGCTTTACCTAAAATCAGCATATCTGGTTCTACGCCTTCCCAATCACAAGCAAACATTTTGCCTGTACGCGCTAAGCCAACTTGGATTTCATCAGCAATAAATAGCACATTATGTTCTTTACATAAATCAGCTGCAGCTTTTAAGAAGCCTTCTGGAGGTAAAACGATACCTGCTTCACCTTGAATTGGCTCAATTAAAAATGCGGCTGTATTTGGTGTAATAGCAGCTTTTAACGCTTCTAAATCACCATAAGGAATGGTTTGAAGCCCTGGAAGCATCGGTCCAAAACCACGTTGATATTCTGCTTCAGACGATAAGGAAACAGCTGTCATTGTACGACCGTGGAAGTTGCCCACACATGCGATGATTTGTGCTTGATTTTCAGGAACGCCTTTCACATCGTAAGCCCAGCGGCGTGCAGCTTTAATGGCTGTTTCCACCGCTTCTGCTCCCGTATTCATTGGAAGAGCCATATTTTTATTTGTTAATTTACAAATCTTTTCATACCATGGACCAAGCTGATCATTATGAAACGCTCGTGACGTTAACGTTACTTTATCAGCTTGACGTTTTAATGCTTCAATAATTTTTGGATGACGATGTCCTTGGTTAACAGCGGAATAAGCACTTAGCATATCCATATATTTATTATTTTCTGGATCATGTACCCATACGCCTTCTGCCTTTTCAATTACAATCGGCAGCGGATGATAGTTGTGTGCCCCAAATTTTTCTGTTTGCTCAATGATTTTCACCGTTTTTTGTGTTTCAGTTGTCATATTTACTCCTCCTTATTTTCCAATTAGAATGTTTCAGATGTTGTTTTTGCTTGCATGTGAAGAACAAGATAATCCGGTCCGCCTGCTTTTGAATCCGTTCCTGACATATTAAATCCGCCAAAAGGCTGGTAACCAACAATCGCTCCCGTACATCCTCTGTTAAAATACAGATTTCCAACATGGAACTCTTCACGAGCGCGCTCAATATGCTCGCGGTTGTTTGATAATAAAGCGCCTGTTAATGCATATTCTGTATTGTTTGCAATCTCCATCATATGATCAAAATCTCGCGCTTTAGAGAATGCTACTACCGGACCAAAAATTTCTTCTTGCATGAGACGAGCTTTTTCATCTACATCCGCAAAAATAGTTGGCTGAATAAAGTATCCAGTTGAATTGTCTGCTTCTCCTCCCGCAACAAGCCGTCCTTCTTCTTTTCCAATTTCAATATACGATAATACTTTGTTATACGACGCCTCGTGAATAACAGGTCCCATATAAGTTGAAACTTCTTCCGGGGTTCCAACAGTTAATGTTTTTGTTAGCGCAACTGCTTTTTCAAGCACTTCATCATACACATCTTGATGCACAACAGCACGCGAACCAGCGGAGCACTTTTGCCCTGCAAAACCAAATGCAGAGTATACGATTGAAGAAGCAGCTAAATCAAGATCCGCATCTTTGTCTACAACCACCGTATCTTTTCCCCCCATTTCAGCAATAACGCGTTTTAGCCATTTTTGGCCCGGCTGTACTTTTGCTGCTCTTTCGTAAATGCGGCAACCTACTGCGCGCGAGCCGGTAAATGAAACAAAGCGTGTTTTTGGATGTTCAACTAAGTAGTCACCGATTTCAGGTGTAGCACCAGGAATAAAGTTTAATACGCCTTTCGGTAAACCTGCTTCTTCCATTACTTCTACAAATTTCGCTGCTACTACAGGAGTGGCATCAGCTGGCTTTAATAAAATCGTGTTGCCTGTTACGATAGCTGCTACTGCTGTTCCAGCCATGATAGCTAACGGGAAGTTAAATGGTGAAATGATAATACCTACGCCAAGCGGAATATAATTGTACTGATTATACTCACCGTCTCGACTCTGTACTGGAGAACCATCTTTTAACGTCAGGACTTGACGTGCATAGTACTCTAAAAAATCAATTGCTTCTGCTGTATCAGCATCTGCTTCGTTCCAAGGCTTTCCTGCTTCTTTTACAAGATAGCTAGAAAATTCATGCTTTCTGCGACGGATGATGGCCGCTGCACGGAAAAGAATATCTGCTCGATGTTCTACTTTCCATTTTTTCCACGTTTCAAAAGCTTTTAAAGCTGACTGCATCGCTTGCTCTGCTAGATCTTTATTTACTGTAGAGACATATCCAATCACTTCTTTTATATTCGCTGGGTTAACAGACGTAATTTTCTCTTCAGTTTCCACTTTTTCACCGTCGATCACAAGTGGGTACGTTTTGCCAAGCTGTGTATTTACATATGTTAATGCTTCTTGAAATGCCTTTTTATTGTTTTCTTCCTTAAAATTTGTAAATGGTTCATGAGAATAAGAAACTACCATGATATATACCTCCTAGTATGCAAATCTTTGTTTACTTTATAGTTATGCAAATAGCGTGCCAACTTTTAATAAAACTTTACAGCCTATTTGTCATCAAGGTTTTCACCACTTATATCATTCTTTCTTTCTTTTTGATAAAGGAAAAAATAATTGGCATGTGTATATTTTTTTTGCACTTCAAACGCCAATATCTTTGGCATAAAGAATATATTGAGACATACCTAAATCAACCCAATCAACAGCTAAGAAGCAGCTACCTACGTTTACCCTCCCAACGAAAAAATCCGAACAAGTTTGATTCTCCATCAAGAATCAAACTCGTTCGGATCTTCCTTCAACTACAATACTTTTGTTCCAGCCTCTTTTCTATTTGTATATAAAGTTATCTCTTCGTCATTTGAATAGTTTTACAGGACTGTCTTTTAATCATTTTGTGAGGAACGCGCACTTGTTCTGCAACAGCATATGGCGTTTCAATCTGCTTAATCAAGCAGCGTACAGCCTGATAACCAAGTTCAAAAATATTAATATCAATAGATGTGAGAGCAGGTCTAGCCATTTCGGCGATCAGAACATTATTAAAACTGACAATCGAAATGTCTTCAGGAACTGAAATCCCCATTTCATCCAATGTATTTAAAACGCCTAATGCCATTAGATCGTCTGCTACTACCAGAGCCGTTGGACGTTCTTTTAGAGATAAAAGTTCGCAAACAGCTTCTTTTCCTCCCTTCTGTAGAAATTCTTCATGAATCACATACTCGTCCCGGTAAGGAATGTTTGCTTTTTGAATCGCTTTATCATAGCCTGTTAAACGGTCAATGGTAACGACTAATTCAAGACTTCCGCCAATAAAAGCAATACGCTCATGCCCAGATTCAATTAAATATTCCGTCGCTTCTTTTCCAGCTTTAAAATTATCATTATCAACAAACGTGATGCTTTCACTATGTTTAAACGGCTTTCCAATAACTACAAACGGCACGCTCTGTTCTTGCAAATAAGAAAGTACTTGATCATCAACTTTGGAGTACAGCAAAATTAATCCATCCACTCGTCTCCCCTGTACCATTTGAACAACTTCTGCAAAAATCTCTTCTTCCGTTTCTCCAGTGGACATATAAATCGCTCTTTTGTTTTCGTGAGCTCCGGTGCTGATTCCTCTTAGCACTTCGGGAAAGAATGGATTTTGAAACACCTTGTCTGCTGAGCTCGGCATCACTAGGCCGACTGCCTCTGTCGTTTGATTTGCTAGACTTCGCGCAATAATATTTGGGTGATAACCAAGTTCTTTCATAGCCGATCGCACGCGCTGTTTTGTTTTTTCACTAATTCTTGAGCTGTCTGCAATGACGCGAGATACCGTCGAAGGGGCTACATTTGCTAAATTTGCCACATCTTTTATTGTTACACCCATAATTCCACCTCTTAATTATGTTTTCTTCATTAATACTTATCCAATATAATTTGACAACTACGACGCGCTGTCCTTTTTACGAGATTGAGAAATTTTCTTTTCTTTTCTTCTTTTTGAAGATGCTTTGTACAAAAAGATGCCAAATCCCGTATAAACAGCAGCAACCGCTGCGATATATCCAATATTAAACCCTGACTTTTTCACTACTTTATATACATTTGTGGTCTCAGGCTCCGATGAAATGTTGTATACATCGTCAACGGGTCGTATAATTCCTTCCGTTATTAACCCTCTTAGTTCATTTTCTTTTCCAACTTTTTTAAGCGGGACATTAATGACCGACGTTTCCTTTGTATTATTAATCACAACAAACGTCGTTTCGTCCTTATACCTTCTCTTGTATACAGCCACACCTTTTTGCTCAGACACAAGGGTAAAGCTTCCTTTTCGAAGAGAAGGCGACTTTGCTCTAAGTTCAGCCAGTTTTTTTAAATGATCTATAATATCGGGATTAGCTAAAAAATTCATCATGCCATAATTTTCTGCTCCCTTTCCCCCATTCAGCGCAATTTCCGTTCCATAAAAAACGATTGGTACACTCGGCGAAGTATAAAGGTAGGAAAGCCCTTGCTTTGTTCGGGCTCCAGGATGATTTTCACTCTTTAATGCTTGTGCTGTAAAACGTGTGCTATGAACATCATCTAAAAAATTGGCTAAAGGCTGATTACTTCTTTTCCCCCACTTGTCATACAACATTTTCTGCGGACGATTAGTACCGCTAAACGTAGCAGCAGTGGCTTCGGCTAGCGTTCTATCTACAAGCAAATCTACTCCTAACGAATCAGCCTGCTCATTTTTTTTTAATGGTTGCCCGTTTATTTCTCCTATTAATAGAAAAGAAGGATCCATGCTTTTTAGCGTCTTAGAAAAGGATGAAATAAATGCAGAAGGAGCTTGATCGATATCTTTAACGTAATATCCGTCAATATCTGCTTGTTTGCTCCACCAAGCAGCATTTTTAATAAGGTATTTCTGCACAGCACTTTCTTTTAAATTAAGGTGAGGCAATGCTTTAATTACTTCGTTATCTGTACCGGATTCATTACTTATCCATGTTTGTTTTCCTTTATCTGCTACCCAGGTATGATTGTTACTGATTGTCAAAGGAAATTCGACCATAATTTTTATATTGCGCTCATGTGCTTTCTTCACAAGATTTTGTAAGTCTTTTAACGTTCCAAAATGATCGTCTATTTTATAATGGTTGGTCACCGCATATCCATGATAGCCTGTCTCATCATTTTCCATAAAAGGAGTTAATAAAACAGCGGTAAATCCCATCTCTTGAATATAGTCTAACTTTTGTGCTATTCCCTGTAAATCGCCTCCATAATAGGCATCTGAGCGTTCATAGTTAACATTTCGATCATTCTGTTCACTTCCGTTATAAAAACGGTTGATCATCAATGAGTATATTACCTCATCACGTATATCTTTATGATCTTGCGCTGAGGCACTGCTTCCAAAAAGCAATAATAGTATAAGTAGCATACTTGTCCTTTTCCATTTCATCTATTCCCCTCCTATAGACGAACTGTTTCAAACTCACTTTTGTTTCCATTATAACGTTAACGCTTACATTATTGTTAAATAAGTTGATAAAAACAAAAAAAGTGATTAAAAGTTTTTACTTTTAATCACTTTTTTCCATCTATATACTGCTATACCGTCTCATTTACGTTCGATATATGAGGTTTATCCGATACTTTACCAACTTTATTTAATCGATCAATCAATCCAACACCAAATTCAGGATGAAGGTTACCATCTCCTGTCGCTACGAAACTTTCAAGAAATTCGTATGCGGATGAACCGTGTTCAGCAAAATCTAAACCAGCAATTTCTTCTTCGCTTGATACTCGAATAGAAGAAAAACGCGTGAGAACAAATAAGAATAACCCAACCGTTCCAATTGTCCAGCCCATCACAGCTATAATTCCAAGAGCTTGAATACCTAATAGCTGTACGCCACCGCCATAAAATAAACCATTAGCTGTATCAAACAGTCCCACTGCTAACGTCCCCCAAATACCGCAAATTCCATGAACAGTAATAGCACCAACTGGATCATCTAACTTCATTTTGCTATCGATAAAATGCACAGCTTCTACTAGAATAATTCCTGCAATTAGCCCAATGACGATCGCACCTGGAATCGATACGTTTGCTGTTCCAGCTGTAATCCCTACAAGTCCAGCTAAGGCACCGTTTAATGTTAAGCTAGCGTCAATACGTTTGTAGCGAAACTTTGTATATAAAGCAGAAGACAGGACTCCGCATGACCCAGACATTAATGTAGTTGCGATGATTCCTGGTACAAGGGCAGGATCCGCTGCTAATGTACTTCCTCCATTAAATCCAAACCATCCAAACCGGAGGATAAATACACCTAATGCGCCAAGTAGAATATTATGTCCTTTAATGTTATTTATATTATCATATGGGTAATTTTCTGAATATCCAAGTTAATACGTGATAAAAATGAGACTTTTTTCTTATTTACATAATAGTTAACGCTTTCATACCTTTTCAAAAAAAAGTAACGCAAAGGAAAAGTAATTCCTTTGCGTTACCCCGTAGAAATAGATGTCATAATTTTCTTTTTCACTTGACTTGTGACAAAGTGCTTTTCTGTAAATACGTCATAATTTTCTTTTCGAATTTTATCAAGAATCGCTCGGTATAAATGCGCCGCTCCTGTAAGAGGCAAACGAGAAGCCACCGGATATTTATGAATCGACTGAAGTCCTTTTATATAATACATTTCCGCTTCTTTGGCCAGGTGCTCCCACATCTCTATGAATTCAGAAGTGACCCACCGGTTCTCTAATAGCATGCGCGTATATCCGTAAGAATTCATAAGGTCTTTCGGTAAATAAATGCGCCCTCGCTCTAAGTCTTCCCCAACGTCTCTTAAAATGTTGGTCAGCTGCATCGCAATGCCTAATGCAACTGCTTCTTCTTCTAATTCTTTATGAGTAGTTGGAGCTAAAATCGGTAAAAGCATTAACCCTACCGTACTCGCTACGTGATAAGAGTATGTTTTCACTTCATCAAGCGTATCGTATTCTTTTTTTACTAAATCCATTCTCTGGCCGGTAATCATATCATCAAACGCTTGAACATTCATCTCATATTGTTCAAATACATTGCGCAGAGCTACCCACATGGCGCTTTCGTTTAATAGTTCTCCATTTTTAAATCGGGCAAATTCTGATTCGAATTGCTGCAGCTCTATTTCAGGGTTGCATCCTTCATCTACAATATCATCGACTTGACGGCAAAATGCATATACTGCCCATACTGCCTTTCTTTGTTTTGACGGCAGCATGGAAAAAGCTTTGTAAAACGTTTTTGAGTTTTCTTTAATAATTTCTTCACACTGATTGTACGCTTTGTCTAACGAAATGTTCATCATATAGGACCCCTTTCTCTATTAAAGGATAAACCATCATTTCCTTATGGCTTACAAGATCTTAAGAAAGCTTTGCAACCGTTTGAACAGATGATTGTTCAATAAGATGATCAGCTAACATTTTTGCTCCTTGCATAACAATTGGCACGCCTCCGCCTGGATGAATAGATGCTCCGACCGCAAAAACATTTTTATATTCGTACGGCTGGTACTGGGGTCTGAATACGCCCGATTGAAACAGCTCAGGAGCAATACCAAAGCTTCCTCCTTCGTAAAGTCCAAATGCTTGAGCATCATTTGGCGTGCGTACTTTTACCCACTCTATTTCTTTACAAAGCTCTTCAAACCCTTTTTCTTCTAAAGTTCGAATGATTCCATCAACAAAATCTTGCTGATTGCTCCAATCAATGTGGCCACCTGATGGAACCGGTACAAGTGCATATAGCACACTTTTCCCTTCAGGGGCTAACGATGGATCAATAACAGAGGGATTAAATGTATAAATAGCGGGATCTTCAGGAATCGTTTTATGCTTAAACACTGCTTCCATATGTTTAGCTAAATCATTGCCCATAAAGTATTGATGCACATTGTGATGATCATATTTTCTCTTCAAACCAAGATAAAGCAGCAGACAGCTGGACGAAGGCACATACTTCTTTTCTTTTTTTCGAGCAATTTTCGCCATATTAGGAAAGTCGCCATTTAAAACAACTTGATCAAACGGATAAAGTTTTTCGTCAACAATAACCCCTTCCGTCTTGTCTCCTGATATAGAAAGCTCTTGAACCGCCTTATTCAAATGAATGTTTACACCTTGCTCTATCAGCGCCTTTTCAAGAAGTGGCACAAGACTTGCGTATCCGCCTTTTACGTAATAGATGCCATGAGCATGCTCACTGTAAGGAACAAGGGAATAAATAGCTGGCGCCGAATAAGGATTTCCTCCAATATAGAGAGATTGCAGGGAATAGGCATCTACTAGACGTTCATCATGGAAATACGTTGAAACAAATTTTCTCATTGATTTATTTGCATTCATTTTTTTTAATGCCTTGATGTTTTGCCATGTCCAAAAATCTCGTTTATTTACAAATGTTTTTTCCAAAAATGCCTTACTTCCTAATTCAAATCGCTTTTTTAATTCAGTCATAAAACGCCGGTAGTTTTGCTCTTCGCCTGGAAACAAACGGCTAATCTCCTCTAACTGATCTTTTTCAGTCGCTTTTTTTGTATAGGTCGTACCGTCTGGAAAATGAATATCATAAAGTGGATCACAGCGTATTAGTTCATATTGAGAAGCAGAAATGCCTGCTTCATCTAAAATACGTTCAAGCATTAAAGGCAGTAAGACAATCGTGGGACCTTCATCAATTTTATAACCGTCTTTTTCTACAAACGCCAACCGGCCGCCAAGCTTGTTTTCTTTTTCGAAAATATCAACAGAAAATCCTCGTTTGCTTAATAACAAAGCGGTAATTAAACCGCCTATGCCGCCTCCAACAATTGCTGTTCTCATAATGCACTCTCCATTTCCTTCATGGTTTTAAACGGCTCATTCAGTAATTGTCCGTCTCTTTTTAAGATGAGCTTTGTCGTAATGCGAGATGATTCGAGAATAGTTGGTAGACCGCTTCCTGGATGAGTTCCTCCTCCAACTAGCCAGCAGTTTTCTAATTCTTCAAATTTATTATGCGGACGCAGCACCATCATTTGAGTGAGCTGATGTCCAAGGTTAAATGTCGCTCCTTTATAGACCAGCACGTCTTCTTCCCACTGCTTTGGTGAAATGATTTTTTCAACTTCAATATGACTCTCTAAATCTTTGAAACCCGTTTTCTTTTCTACAATTTTTAATACTGCATCCCGAAAATCTTTTTGTTTTTCATCCCAGTTTACACCGCTGAAATTATTTGGAACCGGCGCTAAAATATAAAGAGCAGACTTTCCTTCTGGTGCTAAAGTTGGGTCTGTTACACCTGGGTTTTGGATGTAGATAGAAGGGTCCTCTGAAAGAGCTAGCGTTTTTGTGATCTCTTCTACATTTTTTTTATAATCTTCAGCGAACACAATCGTGTGATGAGGCAGATCTTTGTACTGTTTGTCTATGCCTAGATAAATCATGAAAGTAGAACAAGAGTATTTTTTCTTTTCAAGTTTTTTAACTGCATATTTTTTAAGGGTACCTTCATCTATTAAATTCGTCATGGCATGAGCAAAATCTCCATTGATAATGACGTCGTCTGCCCCTATTCGCTCTCCATTTTCTAGAATAATTCCTTTTACTCTCTTATTTTCAATCCATAGTTTTTGGACACCTTGGTTTAAGTGGATGTGCCCTTGATGTTCTTCCACTACTTTTGCCATTGCTTGAGATAGTTGGTTTACTCCTCCTATCGGATGGAAGATACCGTAAGCGTGTTCCATAAACGATAAAATAGAAAAGGCTCCTGGACATTCCCAAGGGGACATTCCCAAGTACTTAGATTGAAAAGTAAAAGCTAATTTCAATTTCTCATCAGTGAAATACTTGCCAAGTACATCATAGAGCGTTTTACCTAAGGATAAATGCGGCAGTGCTCGAATTGCTTCAGGCTTTAAATAGTGATGAAAACGATCCATCTCGCCCTGCAATAAAGGCAGCAAAGCCGCCATCTTTGCTTCGGTGTCTTTCATAAAGCGCTCATAGCCTTCTCCGTTTCCTGGGTATAAACGTTCGATTTCTTCTTTCATCTTTTTATGGTTATCCGTCATCTGAATCTGCGCATCATCGAAAATAAGCTCATACATGAGATTTAGACGTTTTAAGTCCATATAATCATGCGCATTGCGATTAGCAGCTTGAAATAATTCTTCAAAAATCTGTGGCATGCTCAAAAATGTAGGACCCATATCAAACGTATAACCTGACATTTTAATCGCTGAATTTCGCCCGCCCACGTATCCTTGCTTTTCATATACATCTACTTTATAGCCATGACTTGCTAACAGCATCGCTGCCGCTAGTCCTCCTGGACCCGCTCCAATCACGATTACGTTTTTTTGCATACATACACTCCTAATCCTATACAATAGTTATACAAACATTATACAAATCTTTATTATTAAACACAACGATAAACTGCTTGTCTTTATTCGAATCATAAAATTACCAATAACTAAACCATTAAAACATGACGTTTGTACCATTTTTCCAGGGTTTCAGTACACTTTCCCTTTATTCGGTGCTTTCAAGCTTTTATTTTATATCTATGTAAAGTTATACAAAAATAGACTGCGGTCTTCTTCTCTAGTTAAACGTACAAAAAAGAGAAACAGATGACTTATTTCATAAAAAAAACCCTCTGTACTGAGAGGGTCCTGTCATTCAACAATTTGAATATTATTGTGAGTAAACCAGACGTGAATTTGAGCTAGATGAGCTAGCAGCTGAGGTCCTGTCATTAATTGACCAAACCAAGGTGCTTTAAATCCTTCTCCGCCTGTATCAATAATATGCTTTAACTGCTGCTTATCAAAAAATTCATGAAGAGGTGACTGTTTATCTTGTAAAAGAGATTGAAGCCATACAGTTACAGCTTTTGTATAAGCTGGGTTATGCGTTTTAGGATAAGGGCTTTTCTTGCGATAAAGAACATCATGAGGCAAAATTCCTTCAAGCGCTTTTCGTAAAATCCCCTTCTCTTTATTGCCCGTCATTTTCATCTCCCACGGAATATTCCATGCATATTCCACAAGGCGATGATCTGCAAAAGGTACGCGTACTTCTAAGCTCGCGCCCATGCTCATACGATCTTTACGATCTAATAAAGTTGTCATAAACCAAATCTGATTTAAATAAAACAGCTTTCTTCGCTGCGCATCTTCTAACGATTCACCTTCTAATTCAGGCACTTCCTTTAATGTTTCTTCATATCTTGCACGCACATAATCTTCTAACTGTAATTTCTTTCTCCATGAACTTTGCAGCAAATCAATTCGAGCATCTAATGAACGCATCCATGGGAAGGTATCCGAAGACAAATCATGTTTTCGGTGAAACCACGGATATCCTCCAAAAATTTCATCCGCACATTCTCCTGATAAGCTCACAACAAAATCTTGTTTGATTTCGCGGCAAAACCAAAGCAGCGATGAATCTACATCAGCCATTCCAGGAAGGTCTCTCACCTCTACAGCCTCTGTTAAATGCTGCACAAGGTCCTCCGTTGAAATAATGCAGCGGTGATGATTTGTTTGAAACGTATCCGACATGAGCTTGATATAAGTTCCATCAGAATTTGGCTGAAACTCATTTGCTTTAAAAAATTTATCATTGTCTTCATAATCGATAGAATACGTATGAAGAGAGCCCTTGCCGCTTTCTTTGAACGCATTTGCAGCAATTGCTGTAATGGCGCTTGAATCTACTCCACCTGATAAAAATGTACAAACCGGGACATCGGACACTAGCTGTCTTACAATCGCGTCTTGCACTAAAAATTTAACTTTTTCTGTAGTTTCACCTAAATCATCTGTATGCTGCTCACTTTTTACGTTCCAGTATCGCCAAATCTTCAACCCGTTACGCGTAAGCGTGAGGGCGTGAGCCGGGCGCAATTCATTTATTTCTTTAAATACGCCGTGGCCGGGAGAACGAGAAGGTCCTAAGCCAAACACTTCTGCTAATCCATCTAATCCTACTTCGGCTTTCACCTCAGGATGAGCTAATATCGCTTTTAATTCCGATGCAAATTGAATTCCACCTTCATAAGATCGATAGAATAAGGGCTTCACTCCCATTCTGTCGCGTGCTATAAATAACTTTTCATTGGCTTCGTCCCAGATTGAAAAAGCAAAGATACCGTTAAAATGATCTACGCATGATTCTTTCCATTCTATATAAGATGTTAGAAGTACTTCCGTATCTGAATGTCCCTGAAATTGATAACCTCTTTTTAGTAATTCTTTCCGAATATCTTCCGTGTTGTAAAGCTCTCCATTATAGCAAAGCGTATAGCGCTGTTCATTTTTTTCTCTTGTCATCGGCTGTCTTCCGCCTTGAGGATCTACTACAACTAAGCGTTTGTGCCCAAAAGCAACATGCTGCTGTGTCCATACGTTGGTGTCATCAGGACCTCTTTTCGATAAAGTGTCAGCCATTTTTGTTATTGTTGCTGTTTCATTTAAAAGCGATCGCTTTAAGTCGACCCAACCCGTTATACCACACATCGTTTATCATCCTTTCTTTCACGCTCTTGTTTATGAATGAAATAATGCCATTGTATGCACGCAATAGTTACAGTTGAATTGTCCTTATATTTTATTTTCACTTTCGAGTTATAAAGAGAGCTTTTTTAGGCAATAAAAAAATATGGATAAATTTCACACGGAGGTTTGATTATGAATCATTATTCTAAACAACAAGCTCTGAACAATCAGCCGCGTTCCTTCGTGATTGGTACGGTTGAATGTGTTGATTCACAGTGGATTTTCTTTGAAGATGAAAGTGACGAAGCTTCCATGCTCCATGAAGTAATGGATGATACATTAGAACTTCTTATTGATACACGCTGGGAAAAAGCCATTATGGTTGATGACCGTCAAATAAAGCTTCACGATGGAACGTATTTATTGCGAAATGGGGATAAGCTAAGACTGACTAAAAAGCTACCTTATGCATACGAACAGCTTCTTCAATCACTACCGAAAGAGACCTTTTTATCATTCACTCAGCACTTAAATTCATTAAAATTCTCTCTTTATGATTGTATTTACTGTCACAACACATTATGTTTTTTACCGACAGACGGTGATACAAAAGGTGCTAATTTTATCATTTATGACAATGAGGAAAAAATTTGTGCCGTTCAGCATTTATTCGAACGAGGCACGCATCACCTAGATCGATTTGAATATACCGTTAATGATGGAGAACGTTCAATGAATCTTTTTTTAGATTAAAGCAAAAGAAAAAAGCTATCTTATCCAAGATAGCTTTTTTCTTATCCTAGTACGACATATCCGTAATAGAATACTAAGATAAGCGCAATTACAAGAACTGCCCAAGCAACGCCTGTACGCTTTCTTTTTTCAGTACGAACAAGTACCATTTCCATTCCCACAAGCACTAACACGCCTGCAATCCCTTTAATGAGCGCTGCGCCTTGAAAATGGTACCAAGCTGCTAACATATGCAGACCTGATACTAATACTAATAAGTATAGGAGTCTCGCCACCATATGTAGGATTTTTTGACCTTTAGCTTTACCTGCTCGATGTAAAATCAACGAAACCACAAACGAGATAATTAATAATGTCCAAAGCGTTACATGAATATGTAGTGGAGCCATTTATCTCACGTCCTTTCTGAAAATATCATATCATGAAAACCTTTCCTTCACCAATGATATAAGGAAGGAAAAGGATTTTTAGCGGCTGCGTCCATAAGTAGCATACCGAATGAGTTTTTCAAGGGGTCCATCTGAAAATAGGCTCATCCATATCCAGCTTCCCAGCAGTTGAACAAAAATGATAATCCCCGCAATAGCCAAGCCTTCTACAATTGAAATATGTCCATAGTATCCTAACCCATATGAGTAAAAAAGAAATGTACATACAATGGACTGGACAATATAATTAGTTAAAATCATTCTCCCCAAAAAGGCAAATGGCTGCATGACTTTTTGAATAGATACACTTCGCATAGCTAATGTGACCAACGTTACAATAAAAATTGCTCCTGCCGTTCCTCCGATTGTATCGTGAATATAAGATGTCGCTACATTGTGATCTAAAACATACGGCAATACAGATGATGCTGCATACACGATGAATGAAATAAGACAAAGCCACTTTGTCTCCACTATATATTCTTCTATTTCTTCGAACCACTCGCTTTTTGCCATAAAACCGCCTAATAAAAACAGTGGAAATAGCGATAAAAACAGAAAAGGAACCGTATTTAAATTATACGCGTAGTACCAATCAAGCAAGCGCTGATGAAAGATTGACGCAAAACTTCCGTGTCCATATGCTTGAAGCGCTTGGTCAATAATAGGCTGGTGAATTCCCGCTGCTGTATCTCCTTCATTAACCAAAGCCGCTGCTGTTAAAATAACAATCATAATCACAGCATAAATGCTAAATATTCCGGTTCCCCACGCTAATAACACTTCTTTCTTTGCTTCTTGAAAAAATAGCATGATCAAAGCAAAGAAGCTGTACATCACAATCATATCACCGTGCCAAATAAATAAAGCATGAATAGCCCCAATGAGAAGCAAAGCCGTGATTCTTCGTACATAAAAAGGAGTAAAGCTTACTTGCCTTTCGTATGTACGCTGGAACATTTTCATAAAACCAAATCCAAACAAAATAGCGAGCAGCGCGTAGCCTGTCTGCCCTACAACTACATCAACTAATCCATTAGCAACATAATTCATTCTTGAACCGTCCAACAAATTATGGTCGTAATAGGAAGCAGGTGAATAAAAATTCGGCATGTTCATGAGCAAAATACCAATAAGCGCGATTCCTTTTAATACATCCGCTGCCTCAATACGCTGTTCTTTATCAGCTGCGTTCATTTTGAAACGTTTCATTCTTTCACACCTTACATTATTTCATTATTGCTTTCACATTATATCGAACGCAAAAGTTTTTCTTCAATGTTTACTATTTCCATTCCTCTCTTTAATGTTTTGCTTACTCTCGGCATATAGATAAAGAAAAAGCATTAATCACCTTTTTGTCTAGGCTTCATATGCTGTTACTAGACTAAATTAAAAGGGTGTTTGCCTATGCCTGCCATTGTTGGTGTTGTTAATCTTAACAGTGTTGGTTCAGCCAGCGTCTTTCATATTGGAGATGTTTATACAATAGCCCCTATTTCCACTGCTAAAACATTTGCTGGCGCAGGTTCGTTTAATACAGGTGACGGATTATATGTTGTGAATCAGCAGAGCTCAACCAATACGTCAGACAATGACGTAAATGATCAAAATGTCGCTGGAAATCTATAATAGAAATGAAGCTCATACAGGAGGATGCTTATGAACTTTTATGTGAATCAAAGTATCTGTATTCAAAGTATGAAAATCAGTGCTGTAAGTAACTCTTCGGTACTTCAAATTGGAAGCGTCGGTGTCATTAAACCAAACTCAAATCTCTTTAATACAGGAGGATTTACAGGCGCCGCACCTACTGAAACAAAAAAAGGCATTCTTGGATCTGTTTCTCCTTCTACCTTTACTCCCGGAACCGGCGCGGGCACTGCCCCAGCTCCTTTTTCACAGTCGTTAACTCCTCCAGCTCGAGACAACGACTGACATGTTACAACCTTCATCGCCATATGTATATATATAACTATTTTCTTTATCAGAAGATAAGGGAATCGAGGTGATTGAAGGTGGATAACATGAACTATATTCAGCAAGTACATCAGTATGTTCAGCAAATGTCTTCGTATATTCAACAGCAAGAAGGACGCATTGCTCAGCTTGAAAAAAACGTACAAGAACTTCAGCAAAAAATAAAAGAGTTAGGTGAACAGCCACCTATTAAAATTGATAAAATTGAATATAAATTTGAACAGTTAAAAATTGATTCATTAGATGGAACATTAAATATTGGATTAAATCCTCTTACGCCTGATAATTTAGAAGATATCATTATCAATGAGAAACCAGAAGTAACGTTTTCGCAAGGGCAGCAGCCTCAAGGTGAGCAGCCGGGACAACCCGGAGGTCCTGGACCGCAAAATCCTAGCTTAAAACCATTGGACCGCCAGCTAGAAAAACAGTGGGTTTCTGATATCCACGAAACGATTTTAGCTGAACTTAATCAATATGGATTTTCTATGGTTCAACATGTGCTTGATGAGCGCTCGATGATGATTGATGAATCGTACTACGAGTTTATTTTAGAAGATATTAAAAAGCAGCTGCAGCAGCGGATTACTTTTTATATACAGCAAGTTCAGCTGGAAGAAATGGAACGAAATTTTGAACAAATCAAACCTCAAATTATCGGTAAACTTTATGAAGATATGAAAAAAGGAATTGACGCATTTTTAACGTATTTACCTGAATCTTTAAAGAAAGGTGGACCCCCTTCATGAACTTTAACGTTGTAAACCGCGAATTGCTTGTTGGAGACGTTAGTATTACAGGCGTATCTTCTTCTTCTCTTTTTTTAATTGGTGATGCCAATTACATCTCTCTATCCTCAACATTTGATACGCCGGCTGAATCTTTGATTATCGGCCCTTATGTTCCATTATCGTTATCATAAAGGAGCTTACCTATGCTTTCACGCACATCTTCTGTTAATTATATAGAAATTAATTCCTTGTCGGCGAGCTCCTTTTGCCAAATTGGAGATTCAACAGAAATTCATCTACTTAATAAAGCTTTAGCTGATCGGAGACAGTATCCGTTTTTCTATGGTCGAGAAGGAAACTTTGATGATTACGCTATCTTTAATGAGCCTATTCCTCATGGCGATTACGAACCTATTCCTGTTCAAACATGGAATGAAATACCTTTGATCCGTGTTAACAGAATTGATATAAAGGGATGCTCATTCTCATCAGTTATTCATGTTGGCTCAACGTGCAATGTTTATGCAGAAGCTCGCATTAAGCATATTCGCGAACTGATCAACGATGAACCTTCAAAGGAAGCTGAAGCAGGAACATCAAGTAGTGCTTCTTCACAAGCTAGCAGCAGTGAGTGAACCTTTTAAAAAGCGGCTCATATACTAAATTAATATCACGAAAAAAGGGTGTGAATCTCATGCCAGCAATAATTGGACCCGTTAGTATCACGAGCGTCGGAGGCGGTGTCGTAACGTTTGGAGATACGTTTTATGTTTCTCCAAAAAGCGCTGCTAAAACAGCGTCAGGCTCTGGTTCTTTAAATACAGGTAACTTTGTTAATACAAATAACGGCATTTCCGGAACAAATACGTTAGATCCAGATTTATTCGATCAAAATATAGCAGCAAATGCTTAAAAAAACCCCTTATCTTTGCTACTAAAGCGGATAAGGGGTTTTTTATTCACTTGGATTTTCGGCTGTTTGATTTCTTGGTTTTAGGTAATTTAGAAGAAGGCTGTTTACGAATCCATTTAATAAAAGAGCTAATTTTAGAATCAGCTTGTAATAAAGAAATCGTGTTAAGACGAATGGCTAATTCATCATTTGTGTATAATGCATGAATTTGCTTATGACACGGAATACATAAGTTTGCCGTTGGTTCAAACGCTCCGCCCATTTCCTTTGGCGTTAAATGATGTACGGTCGTCAAGACATCCTGCCTTCCGCATAATTCGCATGTTCCTATCCGCCTGTCTTTTTTCTTCATATAGATTTCCTTCCCTATAAAGTTTCTACTCTTACACTAGTTCCTTTGCCAGAAGGCTCGGATGGCTCAACAATCAAACGTTTTGGCAGACGAGCGCGAAGTTCTTGAACGTGACTGATGACTCCAATTGATAAATTATTTGATTGAAGCTTTTCAAGCGCTGTAACAACCGTATCAAGAAGCTCTCCATCAAGCGTTCCAAATCCTTCATCTAAAAAGAAAAACTGCAGTGGATATTCTCCTCTTAGCTGAATTTGTGCAGATAATGAAAGGGCTAAAGCCAGCGAAGTTAAAAACGTCTCTCCACCAGATAAAGTTGAAACCGGACGTTTTACGCCTCCATTTGCATCATCTCTCATAATAAAGCCGCCTTGGGAATCAACTTCAATCGCATAGCGCTGACGTGTTAATATACCCAGACGCTCTGAAGCATCTCGGCTAACGGACATCAGCTGTTCTTCAGCAATGTATTCCACGAAAGCATTTCCTTTAAATACTGTTTGAAGCTTTTGATACTGTTCAAATAAGGCTTGTTTTTCTTCACGGTCTTGTTCAAGCACTAAAAATCGCTCATGTCGTTCTTTGACGCTTTTTAACGTTTGCTCAGCTGCTCCCTTGAGCTGAACGGCTTCTTTCACAGCCGCTTTTATATCATGAAGCAGCTGCTGAGTTTCTTCAAATTGCTGCTCTTCTATGGACTGGTGATTCAGCTGGATATTTAACTGTTCAATTGATGATTTCATCTGTTTTATGTTGTCCCAATAAGCCTGAACAGTTTCATCCAACAATTTCATCTCATCATGTGATAACAAAGCTTGCTGAACTTCTTTTCCTTCGCTGAATAAAGAATTCCCTATAGCTTCTTCCCATTTTTCAGCTGCTTTTTTATACTGCATATGAGCTGTTTCTAGAGATTCGCTCGCTGCTTTTTCATCCATTTGCAGCGTTTGATACGCTTTTTGAACAGTCTGCCAATGTTGATATGCCTGCTGTTCATTCGTCTCTAACTCCGCAAGTAAAAGAACTGTTTTTTGCAGCGCCTGTTCAATATCTTCTTGATCTGTAAGCGTACGCAAGCGTTCAATTTGCGAGTGAACAAGAGATTGTTTATGAGACAGCATTGCTTTTAATTCTGTAAATTCTTTTTCGCCCGCATATTTCTCTTCTTTTAGACGTTCGATTTTCTTTTGCTGATTTTCAAAAAATACGCTGCTTTTTTCAATTCGAGCCTTTATTGTCTGCTCTTCTTTTTCTCTTTCAGTCAGCCTTTCATTAATTTTTTCCATCTCTTCAAATACAAAGGAAGGATAGTCTTGTTGAAAAGCTTCTTTTCCCGCTTGTAGCGCCTGTTTTTGCTGATTTACTTTTCCTTCTAATTCAGCTTGTTCTTTTTGATAATGAGCAAGCTCTAATTCAATCTTTTCAAGACTTTGCTGGACCTTTTGTATCTGCCCGAGAATTGCTTGCTGTTTTTCACTTACCTGCAAATAATCCTGCTCAAGAGATTTGATTTCAACTTCTATTTTCTTAGCATAATGGCCAAAGGCATCTGTATCCATTTCTCCTAAAGCAGGAACTTCGCCAGCTTCGTTCATAAACTCAGCTAACTCAGGTATTTTTTCAACAAGAGGTTTAGCTAGCTGTTCAAGCTGCATTTTGAGCGACGAATAACTAAATCGCTGTTCACGCAATTGATTAACTTGATCTTCGAACTGATCCGCTGATTCAGTTGTGATGTCATCTTCTTGTTGGTGTAACACGGGGTTAGGGTGATGCTCAGAGCCACAAACTGGACAAGGCTCACCTTGGGTCAGCTGCTCAGCTAATTGATGAGCCAGACGGCGTGACCATTCTTTTTCTTTGCGTCTTTTTAGATCGCTCATTAAACGATCTGCTTGTTGAAAAAGCTGCTGAAATTCTTTTTCCCGCTCACATACAGTGTGATACAAGCCTTGAATATCTGAAAATAACCCTTTACTTTGTTCTACTGCTTGCTGATATCTCTCTTGGTGTGTTTGTTTTTGTGTGTGCAAATGCTTAAGCTGTTCGGCTTTTTCTTTATACGTTTTTTGACCTTCATCTAGGTTTTTTTTATCGTTATTCCATACTTGATAACGGTAAAATGCTTGCTGAACAGCCTGCCGATAATCAGGTTGAATCTCCACTTTTGTTAATGCTTCTTTTAACTCTTTTTGAAGAGTCAAGCCTTGCTGATACCGCTTATCTGCTTCCATTAATTCATCATTTTTCGCTTGAAGTGCCTGCTGCTTTTGCTGAAGAGAAACTTCCCCTTCTTTTATTTCTTGCTGTCCTTCTTTAATTTGTTTTTGAAGATCAGATGCTTGTTGAAGCTGTTCTTTTTGAACAACTAATTTGGGCTGCTGTTCATTTTTTTGTAAGCGAGCCTGCTCATATAAACTATTCGATCGCTTATATTCCTCACTTTTTTGAACAATTTGTGCTTTTAATTTTTCTACTTTATCTTCGTAAAGCTTCTGCTGTTTTTCAGCTTGTTCAAATGTTTCTAAATAGGGAAAAAGACGTTCTGCCTGCTGAGCTTTCGTCAGCACATCTTGCTTTTGTCTAATCTCCTCTTCCTGCTTAGAAGCATGCACTAGTTTTTCTTCTATCAGTGCTTTTTCCTGCTGCGCTTTCCAAAGAGACGCCTGCTGATCGTATCTTTCCTGCAAATCAGACGCTTCTTTTTCTCGTTTTTCCAAAAGTACAATGCTATCACTTACAAGCTGCTCCGCTTCCGTTACTTTCTCTGTTGAAGCTTCACCTAATCCCGTTTGTTCTGCCGTGATTTTATCTAGGTCTGTCTTTAGCTGCTGAACTTGATAGCGTATTTTCTTACTAAGCTGATCTCCGTACTGCTCGAGATTAAAAAGACGCTGCAGCATTTGACGACGCTCCGTTCCTTTTAACGATAAAAACTCCGCAAATTTTCCTTGCGGTAATACAACAGCTCTTGTAAAATCATCAATTGTTAAACCAAGAAGCTCCTGTACCTGCTGGTTTACATCATTTGTTTTATCTGCTAATACGTACGTTTCATCTTCGATTTCAATCAATCGACTTGAAGCTGATTTTACACGAAGCTCATCCGTCCGTTTAAAGCTTCGTTCAACAGTATAGCGTTTTTTATGATTAGCGTTTTCCAGCTCGAACGTAAACGATACTTTCAGTTCATTTTCCCCGTGATTTAAAATTCCTTGTGTATTATTGGCTGCACGCTCTACTTTTCCGTATAAAGCTAGTGTAATGGCATCCAAAATGGAAGATTTCCCGCTTCCTGTAGGACCAAATATTCCAAACACACCGCCTGAACACAGCGCTTCAAAATCGACAGTTTGTTTTTCTCTAAAACTGTGAAGCCCCGAAACGGTCAAGTTAATAGGTTTCATTTTTCATCCTCCTTTCCCGATACTTCTTCATCGTTAATCAAGGTTAAAAACAGTTTGACTAATTCAGTATCTGGTGCCCCTCCGCCGGTTTGCCTGCTGTAGAACTTTGTAAACAGTTCTTCGATCGGCACTTCGCGCTGTGAACGTGTTTCAAGTGCTAGTTCTTCTGCTTTGAATACCGGACGAATATGAATAAAGCCTGGATGAAGCTTGCGAAGGCGATGGATTTCTTCTAGTGAAAGTGCATCTTCTACGTGAACTTCTAAATCAACCCATGCCTGCGTATCTTTTTGCTCATCAAGCCACGTATATACTTCTGCCAATCCGTTTTTCGCTTTCCAACGTGCCAAAGGCTTTCCACTAGATAATGGAATTTCAGTCATCTCAATCTCTTTTCCTGGCTTAGCGTCTAAAATGGTAACGGACTTTGCATATCCTGACTCTGAAAAACTATAGGCAAGAGGTGAACCGGAATATCTTGCAAGGGTGCTGGCGCGATTGATCATTTGCGGGCGATGCAAATGTCCTAGAGCTACATATTGAGCATTAGCAGGTAAACTAGTTGCCGCCACCGTATAAGCTCCTCCTACTTCAATTGGACGTTCTGAGTCCGTTGAACTTCCGCCTGCTACGTAAATATGACTCATGGCAATATTAACGCTATCTGTTGTGAACTGTTCACTCATTTTATCGAAAATACCTTTTACTCTGGCATCATATGAGTTTCGAAGAGCCAGCTCATCATTTTCTTCTGCTAACAGTTCCTTTAACCTTGATTCAGATGGGTAAGGAAGAGCCGCAACCTTTAACATTTCATCTGATGTAGGAATGTGAATGCTTTCTACATCGGTAGTAGGCAAACCAAGAAGCGTAATATTTTGATGAACAGCTAATGGAGAAGCCGCCGACAGCCGATCTGGGTTATCATGATTACCTGCAATAACAATAATCGGACGTCTTCCATTGTTGCTCAACCTAGACATACTTTCGTAAAAAAGCTGCTCTGCCGCTGCTGGAGGGTTAACCGTATCAAAGGCATCTCCCGCCATGAGAATAGCATCTATCTTTTCTTCTTCCACAATGTCTGCCAGTTCATCTAAAAACTGTGCTTGCTCAGCCAGACGGCTTCGACCTTCTAACGTTCGCCCCAAATGCCAATCCGCTGTATGTAATAAACGCATGTTACTCTCTCCTTATTGTTGAAAAAGAAGAAGACTAGGGCCTTCTTCTTTTTTTATATTTCAACAGCATGTCCACCATCTAAAAAGTACAGATAGCGATGCTGCACAGGTTGTTTTACAATCCGCTCAATGGCCTTTGCGTAAAGCTCTAACTGAATGCGGTATCTGTCAATTAGAAATGGTTTTGCTCGTTCAAAATCCCCTTGAAAACGATCCGAAATATTATCTGTTTTAAAATCAAGTAAAACGAGGCCTTCTTCCGTTTCATACAAACAATCAATAATACCTTGCACTAAAATTGTTTCGTCTTCCTGCTCCCAGTGATCATAGATTTCTTTAGCGGAGACACCTAAACTAAAAGGCATCTCTCTATAAACCGTGCGAGCCGTTCGAATACCTTGTGCAATGTCACTGTCTAGAAAGTCTGCTACATCATTTGCATCAACAGCATCCGCTTGTTCTTGCGTCAATAATTCTTTGGTAACCATTGATTGAATAAAGTCTTGAACCATTTCAAGGGTATAAGCTTTATTTAATGGAAGCTGCTGCATAACGGCATGTGTAGCTGTTCCTCTTTCAGCTCCTGTGAGAGATTTCTCTTGAAGAAACAGCGGACGATTTTCAAGAGGTGCTTTAGATCCCCGAACGAGATCGTCGCTTCCACCTGCATCCGTCAGCTGCTGCTGCCTTTTTAATTCAGAAACAGATTGCTTCGAACGATGAACGGAAGCTACACGATAATCATAAGACCAATTTAAGCGTCTATACACTTCGTCTTTATAATCGCTCGATTCTGAAACTGGCTCATGCTTTTGAAGAGCGTTTAAAAGCTCTTCATGATGCTGCTGCTCTTCAAGAGGCTGTTCGGCTAAATCACCTGCTAATAACGTTGAAAGTTTCCAGCTTGAAGCATGCTGATGAATCATCTCAGCCGGCTGGACCTCTCCTTCAACCATATGACTAACATTTTGGTGACGAATTAAAGAAGGTCCAATCCAGTCTAAATAACATTTTGCATCTCTTCTCACGTGAGCTGGAAGCGTCCAATCTTCATGTGCCATAACGGAGCTCCATTGTCTGAGCTTTTCTGGTGCATCTTTTACTGTTCCAACTAAAATAAGTTTTTCTTTCGCACGAGTCAAAGCTACGTATAATACCCGCATTTCCTCTGCCATGCTTTCTTTTTTCATTTTTTTCTTCATGGTCTGCTGAAGAAGAGTAGGGTACGTAATACGCAGTTTTGGATCAATATATTTAGATCCAAAACCTAGTTCTTTATCGAGTAAATATGCTTTATTCAAGTCCATTAAGTTAAACTGGCGAGCAAGACCAGCTACAAAAACAACAGGAAACTCAAGACCTTTACTGCTGTGGATCGTCATCAAACGCACCACATCTTCTTGTTCTCCCAGTGCTCGAGCAGCTCCTAAATCGTTGCCTCGGTCCTGCATGCGTTCAATAAAGCGTAAAAATCGAAACAGACCTCTAAATGAAGTTGCCTCGTACTGGCGAGCGCGATCGTAAAGAGCACGTAAATTGGCTTGACGCTGTTTCCCGCCAGGAAGTCCGCCAACAAATTCAAAGAAACCCGTATCGCGGTAAATTTGCCATACCAGTTCTGACAAAGAGCTTTGTCTAGCTTGTGTTCTCCATGCTTTTAACTGCTCATAGAAATACTTTACTTTATCGCGAAGTTCTTCATCATCTGAAACCGCTAAGTACGTTTTTAACGCATCGTAATACGTTCCTTTCTTTTGCTCTGCTCTCAGTGTAGCTAACTCTTCATCTGAAAGCCCTACTACCGGTGAGCGAAGAACAGAAGCTAACGGAATGTCTTGATGCGGGTTATCTACTACTTTTAATAAAGACATCATAATCATCACTTCAGTAGCATCAAAATAACCTGTTGATAAATTGGCATAAATGGGCACGCCTTCTTGCTTAAATTCATCCATAATCTGCGCAGCCCAAGGCATGGAACGAAGCAAAATAACAAAGTCACGATACGTCACATTTCTCATGATATCGAGCTTGCGATCATATATTTGAAAGCGGTTTTGAACGAGTTCTTTGATTTTACGCGCCATTGCTCTTGCCTCTAACTGAGCCGTTTCAAGCTCTGCTTCTGAAAAAGCGACGAGAGAAGAATCCGATTCTTCTTCCCCTCCTTCTTCTGCATTTTCTTTTGCAATGAGCAGAAGCTCCGTTTCCATTCCTTCCACTTTTGGATACGATGCTCCTAATTTTAAAGAAGCATCATCGTCATATGCAATTTCTCCTACTTCTTCATCCATCAGCTGATTAAAAATAAAGTTTGTAGCATCAAGCACTTGAGAACGACTGCGGAAGTTTTTATTCAAATCGATACGTTTTCCGAACTGGCGACCATCTTGTGTAAAGCGCTTGTACTTTGTTAAAAACAAAAATGGCTCCGCTAAACGAAAGCGGTAAATGGATTGTTTTACATCTCCAACCATAAATAAATTCCCTTGTTCTTCACTATCTCTCGTCACTAATTTAATCAGTGTTTCTTGAACCATATTTGTATCTTGATATTCGTCAACAAGCACCTCTTCAAACTGAGTGCGATATTTTTGGGCAATGGACGAAGGCTTAAGCACTCCATCTTCTTTTACACTCAAGATTTGCAGGCAATAATGTTCTAAATCAGAAAAGTCCACTAACCCTTTCTCTTTTTTCATATGTTCATATCGTTCACCGAAGCGCTGAACTAAAAAGATTAGCGTTTCAATAACGGGCTTCATTTTCTCAAAATCAGCCATGTAGCCGTGCAAAGGCCTAGAAAACAAATCAGCATGAAGTTTTTCAAGACTTGTTTTAGCTTTTTTGCGAAGCTCTCCGAAATCATCTAAAAGCTGCGAGTCGTATGCTTCTCCTTTACATGGCTTTAAACGAGTAAAATTCAAATTCTGCATTTCCTCATGCAAATCAGCAAAAGAATGCTTAGAAGCGCTGATCAGCCGATGAATTTGAGCCAGGTCTTCCTCTGCATTAACGGCGCGAGGAGCAGGCCCTCCTGGCAGCTTTGTTAACTCTAAGCCCTGTTTTAAAATCGACTCAATGCCCATCAGCTGCGTTGTTACTTCTTGTAGAAGAAAAGATAGAAACGGAAGTGAATCAATAGAAGAGTCTTCTGTCACATCATATTGACTCACGATCATTTCAAGCCAGCCGTTTGGGTCAGGGTTAGATCTTGCAAAGTCATACAGCTTTCTTACCATAAGCTGAATATCTAAGTCATTTCTGTCACTTGTATAACGATCAATTAAATCAAAGAATCGCTCGTTCTGTTCAATACTGTACTGTTCTTCAAACAATTCTTCTAATACTTCTTCACGCAGAAGATCCGCTTCCGTATCATCTGCAATCCGAAAACCAGGGTCTACATCGATCAAATAATAATACGTTCGAATGACTTCTAAACAAAAAGAATGGAGCGTAGAAATCGACGCACGGTTTAATAAATTAAGCTGTCTGCGCAAGTGCAAAGAAGATGGATTCTTTTTTAACTCTTTTTCCAATGCTTCTCCAATTCGATTTCTCATTTCGGCTGCAGAAGCATTTGTGAACGTAGCAACGAGTAATCTATCAACATCGATTGGCTCATCACCCATCGTAATCTTTTTAATAATACGTTCAACTAAAACCGCTGTTTTTCCTGAGCCAGCCGCCGCGGCTACTAATATATCTTGACCGGATGAAACAATGGCGTTCCACTGATCATCCGTCCACTGGGAGTCGGCCGGTTTTACGTGTATATCTTCACTCATCTCGTTTGGCCTCCTCTCGAATTTTATCTAAAATAACACTTTGACTCTCTGTACTAAGCTGACGATATTCGTTGTTTTCCATTGATTCATCGAACTGACAAATTGAGCGGTATTCACAAAACGCACATGGTGTTTTATCTTTTAGTTTATAAGGCGAAATATCAATTTTCCCATTTGTAATCTCTGTACCTGCCTCCACAAATTTACCTCGCACATACTGACGGAGATGTGTAAAATCTTCTTCGCTCGCAACCGAAGAATTGGAATAAAAGCCCCCTGTCTTTTTAATGCCAGCTGATATAACCTGTGAGTGCCCTGATTCTAACGTTTCGTCCATTAACCTTACTGCTTCCTCGTCTCCTACAAGCAGTCCTTTCATTTTAAACTTCTTGAAGATTTCAGCTTCAATTTGATCAGGCTGTAATGCTTTAGTACTGTTGATCATTGGGTTATGAACGTGGAAATAAAGAACGCCAGCAGGCAATGCTCCTCTATTATCATGAAGAAGCTGTTCAGCATACGTCACGACTATGTCTAAATAAGCTAAAATTTGAAGAGATAAACCGTAGTACACTTCCACTAAGTTTAATGCTTTATCGCTTGATTTATAGTCGACAATACGCAGTAAAAGTCCTTTTGAGCTTTCCGCTTTATCTACCCTGTCAATTCGGCCAACGAGTTCCATCGTATGGCCATTTGGCAGTGTGAACTGCATAGAAGGCAGCTCTGCGCTAGGTCCAAATCCAAGCTCCAATCCAACAGGAACAAAGCCGCTCATCTTAGCGTGCTCACTTAACACAAACGACGCACGTTCAATAATTTGCTGCAGCTTATGTGTTAAATAGTGGTGGCGATTCGAGCTCAATAAAATCTCATTTTGCAAGCGCGGAGCAAGTTCATGCACCGCAGCCGTAGAAAGCTGCTGACAGTCTTTTCTCGTTAAGTTCTTCCATTCTTTTTGACCGCCGCGAAGTTCGTCTGAAATCATTTTCAACGCCGCGTGAAATAACTCGCCTATGTCAGGAGCCGCCAATTTGAAAACTTTTCGTTCTTTAAGCTTGAGCCCGTGAGAAGCAAAATGCGCATATGGACAGGCTTCAAATTTTTCCATTCTGGATACGCTTGCTTGAATATGCTTTCCATACAGACGCTGACTAGTTTTCTTTGTTAACCGTTTTGCTTCATTTTGATAAAATAAGCTGCTTAGTACTTTCTCACTGTATGAGTTCCAATCTGGATTTTTCACATAAAAATTATACACATCCCACCAAGCGGAACTCATCGGATAATGGCGTTTCCATCCTTGCAGCTGGCTGGCTAAATGCGCGATGCTCGTTAAAGGATTTGTTATATAATCAACTTGCTTTTCTTCTTCTAAATCTGTAGGTTCCGTCATTAACAGCTTTTCCTGCAGGAGCGGAAATAGCTCTTTTACTCGATTAATAACGAGTGAAGGCAGCAGGGTCTTCCCTTCCTCATTGGCAAGAGGATACGAAACATAAAGTTTTTCCGAAGAGCTGGAAAGTGCTAAATAAATGAGAAATTGTTCGTCAAACAGCTTTTGTCTTCCGGTTGGCGCAAGTAATAAACCTGATTCAAGCAGCTGCTCTCTCTCCTTCTCAGATAACAGGCCATCGCTTTTTGGTTTAGCTGGAATCACACCGTCATTTACACCTAACACAAAGCTTGCTTTGATATCGGATAAACGCGAACGCTCAAAACTTGCCACAACCACTTGATCCAGCGCAGGCGGAACAAGTGCAAACTGCATGCTGTCAAGCCCTGTCTCAAATAGATCTGCGAACAAAGAAATCGATACTTTCTCTTCTCCCATCATTTCAACAAACTGATCAAATAAGTGAAGAATTGCTTTCCATACCTGCTCGTGCTCTCTTGCTTCTTGAAGCTTTCCTTCTTCTTCACATCGATTGCGCAGCGCTTCTATCTTTTGTGGAATATCTAAATTCGTTAAAAAACGATAGAGCGCTTCTGCTTTTTCTTTTCCTATTTTCCCTTGTTTTAATTTTTGCTGAAGCGAATAAATAGGAGGAACAATCATATTTTTTAATTCATTTATTTTTTGCTCAAAAGCAAGCTCTTCGTCCGTTTTCCCAAGGTTCATGTCTTCAAGTGAACGATATTTTCTGTAGGTAAATGGTTCCTTGCTCGTCCACTTAGATCCTTGAATACCGTAAGCAAGTACATAATTTTCTAACTCATCCATCTCTTCGCGAAGCTGGTGCACATCAGATGACAAAGGAAATAAAAGATCTGTTTTCACTGCTCGAAAGATGGTTTCATATCGCCATGACCCGCTTACCACCTCTAAGACTGAGCGAACAAATTCAACGAGTGGATGGTGAAACATCGCTCGCTTTTGGTCAATAAAGTACGGAATTTCATAATCTCGAAAAATGGTTTGAAGCAAGTCATGGTAGTCTTCTGCATTTCTAACAATCAAGGCGATATCACGGTAGCGATAGCCGCGATCGCGCACAAGTGAAAGCACTTCTCTTGCAATCCCTTCAACTTCTGCTCTTCGGCTAACAGCCGGCAGCAGCTGAATGTTCTCGGGCTCTGACTGAAATTCCGGCGTTGGCCGTTCATCATAATATCGTTCTAAATAGGCAAGCTCTGGACTGTTTTGATGCCTTTTTTGTTCGTTAAATACGATTGGCTCTTGAATCTCTATCCCGTTTTCAGCCGCCAGGCCCATTAGTTCTTGGTACGTTTCGCTCGTTAATCGAAACAAGTGCAAGTCATTTGGAATAAAATCTTGATATGAATAATCAGAAGTCACCGCTATTTTTACTTCTCTACAAACTTTCATCAGCTCTACTAATACGGTTAATTCTTGAGGAGTATAGTGATGAAATCCATCTACATAAATCGTTGCTTGAGCAAGGTAGGCAGAAGACGCTACTTTTTCACTCAGCAGCTTCAAATAATCTTCTCCATCTACATATTTCGTCATCAGCTGTTTTTCTAATTCTCCGTAAATGAGATGTAAATCACGTAATTTATCAGCAAGGACTTTCTCATCTTCTGCTTGAAGCTTTTTCTTCATCTCTTCGAGAGACGGGGCATCTACTGTGTACTGTTTAAATTCTTTAACCATTTTTTCTAGTTCTTCAATAAACCCTGCTTGTTCTGAAGAATTCGCAAACAGTCGAAGCTCTTCTTTTTGATGTTCGATAATTTTTTTAAGCATCATATGAATACCTGTTTGATCCACATGATAGCGGCTAATACCTCCCACTTCTTGCAGGATACGCCATGCAAGACGTGTAAAACTATAAACTTGAGCACGCATCATGCCTTCTAACCCAGGTGTTTGAACAAGCGCATACTCCGACTGAAATGTCATCTGTTCAGGTACAATATAAATAAGTGGATGCCCAAGCGGAGCATTTAACAGCTCTTGGCGCATGCTATTTAAAAGATATTCCGTTTTCCCGCTTCCTGAACGTCCTAATAAAAACTGTAGCCCCACGTTTTCACCCCTTCATTTTTTTCTCTATGTTTTCATTTGTTTAAGTACAAAATGGATAAACGCCACGTAAACACGTGACGCAGTCGTCAAAATTTTATAGTGATAATCATCTAAATCTCTCTATCTCTCTCCTTATTATTTTACTGAACTTGCAGACAAAATTCCACTTTGCCGATATGTGAAATGCTGGATGCAACAAAAAAACTTTTCAGTAGTCAAAAGACCACTGAAAAGTTTTAGAAAAGCGAATTATTTTCTACTTTTACATCATGATTCCACCATCTACATGAAGTGTTGTACCGTTAATATAGTTGGATTCATCAGATGCTAAATACAGATACGCATAACCAATGTCAGAAGGCTGACCTAATCTTTGTAAAGGAATAGTGGATTTCATTTGATCAATGATTTTGTCTGGCATCGCCTTCACCATATCCGTCTCAATAAACCCGGGAGCTACAGCGTTTACATTAATTCCTTTTCGCCCCAACTCTTTAGCCCATGTTTTTGTCATTCCTACTACGCCTGCCTTTGTCGCCGCATAGTTTGTTTGACCAACATTTCCATATACGCCAGATACCGAAGATGTGCTAATAATTTTCCCTTTACCTTGAGCAATCATATGCGGTACCACTGCTTGTGTACAGTGAAAAACGCCTGTAAGGTTTACGTTGATTACTGCTTGAAAATTTTCAACTGATAATTTGGTTAGCATTCCATCTCTGGTGATACCTGCATTGTTAATTAAAATATCTATTTTAGAGTAGCGTTTCACTACTTCTTCTACCATTGCATCTACACTGTCTCGATCCGCTACGTTCACTTGAAAAAATGCTACATCTCCGCCTTCTTCTTTTAGCTGAGCTGCTCGTTCTTCTCCCGTTTTTGCATCGTAGTCAACCATAGCGACCTTTGCACCCTCTTGTGCGAATATTCGAGAAGCTTCGAACCCTAATCCATTTGCTGCACCCGTAATAATTGCCACTTTATCTTTTAATCTCATGTCACCCGCGCTATAAGATGCTTACTAACAACGATTAATCAGCAAGTCGCTTGAATCTTAGTAGCGCATTCCCCTCCTCAAAACGACGCCAAGCACGTCTTAATGACCATTCGGTGCTTTTCTAGTAATGATCCCTCTACTTACATCTTAGTAGTCAAGCTCAAAAATCATTCATATAATTTTTAAGAAAACGTTTTGAAATACATGAGGTGATAATACATGTTGAGAAAAAACATGTATATCTCTAGAAAACAAAGGGTTCATTACTTAGGTGCAACTAGGAATAGACGTCTAATTTATTCCCAGTTTTTTCTTTTATTTTAGCATATTTTTCATAATTGATAAACAAAAAACTTGTTCATTACTGGACAGATACTCTGCATGTGCATTGTTCTGCCAACCGAATAAACAGACAAATAACTTCTTTAAGAAAAATTTTAAGATCCTTTCAAAAATGCTGTTGTATCCCTATAAGAAAAGGTTTTTCTATAGTTTACAATACCCCTTTTGGCTGTATGTATAACAAAAGACTGCCTATTAAAAAGCAGTCTTCCATCACTATTTGTTATATATAAACAAACTATTTGTCATACTGTTTCACTTTAGATTTTTCATTTAATCTTCGTTCAATTTGTTTTCCAACAAGCCATAGAACAAAAATGATGACTAAAACAAGTACTGCTTTTAGAGGCTGTTTCACAAATGAAACAAAATCGGCCCCAATAAAGCTCATCATAAATATCATCACCATTTTACCGGCTAATACAGCAAGCATAAACTGAGCCATACTAACACGTGATAGCCCTGCTACTACATTAATCGCCGAAGACGGGGTAAAAGGGAAACAAAGCATAATAAACAGCGGTCCGAACCCGTGTCTTTCTACCCAAATCATAATCTTTCGAATTTGCGCATGCCGGCTGATGAAATGTAAAAACCTCGCCTGTCCATATTTTCTAAAAATCAAAAAGACAAGCAGTGATCCAACGCAGCTGCCAACCCATGAAATTAAAAAACCTAACCATAAGCCAAAAGCGGCAGCATTGGCCATTACAAACGCAAAAAGCGGCAAGATGGGGATGAACGCTTCTAAAATAGGAAACAGCAGCCCTGGAATGATTCCAAATGATTGATATTGTTTTAATAACTCGAGGACGCCGTCTAATGTCAAATAATGCTTTAATGTTTCAAAATCCATCGAATGTTCTCCTTATTTAAACAACTGTGCTACTTTTCACTTATTGTACTACTTTCCTTTACCAAACAAAAGTTTTACAGCGTTTTACCTTTCCTGTCCTTTTACGTTTGTCATACAGCCTTTATTTACGCACACATATTTGGTTGAACAGCCATGCACTTTTTACTGAGACTGTTTTAAATAACGTTTAAACCAGCTTGTTAAATATTTTAGTCTTGCCGTTCGTAAATTAGGCTTACCGCTTCTAGAAAGTTCATGATTAGACTGGGGAAAACGAATAAATTCTACTTCCTTATTTTTTCTTTTCAGTGCCACATAAAGCTGTTCAGCTTGTTCAATTGGACATCTATAATCCTGTTCGCTATGCAAGATTAACAGCGGTGTTTTAACGTTCTCCGCTAAACGAAGCGGCGAGTGGTTCCAAAGTTTTTCCGGATTTTCATAAATATCAGCTTTTAATTCCCATTCGGTAAAATAATAGCCAATATCACTAACGCCGTAAAAACTTGTCCAATTTGAAATAGACCGTTGCGTTACCGCTGCTTTAAATCGATTTGTACTTCCTACAATCCAGTTTGTCATAAACCCTCCGTAGCTTCCTCCTGTTACGCCAAGCTTATCTTCATTAATATAAGAGTAGCGCTTAACTGCTTCGTCGGTCACTGTCATCAAATCCGTATAATCCATGCCTCCGTAATCCCCTCGAACCGCATCTGTAAATGCTTGACCATATCCTCTGCCGCCTCTTGGATTAGAAAAGAGGATATTGAACCCTTTTGATGCAAGTACTTGGAATTCAAGCATAAATGTATGACCATACATAAGATGCGGACCTCCGTGGATTTCTAAAATGGTTGGAGATCCATGGTTTGTGGCAGCAGCTTTTACTACCCAACTGTGGATATGTATACCGTCCGTAGAAGTCGCGTAAAAAGATTCTGCTTGTGTGAGCTGCACATGCTTTAAAAATGAGTCATTAACGTTTGTCAGCTTCACTAATTCCTCTGTTTTTAAATTTAGAGAATAAAGATCTCCGGGATGTGTAAATGTACTGATTGCCACGATAGCTTTCTCACAATTTGGAAGAACAGATACCCCATATACGTGAGCATTATCCATAAATACAGGGTCTAACTTTCCATTCACATTTCCTTTATATATGCCTACAGACCCCTTTTCACTTACGACAAAATAAAATTCTTCATTACTGCCCCACATAATTCCCGCTGCGGTTCTGCCAAAGTGAAAATCTCCTGCTACCATATCTCCTACTTCTAAGTCTATGCCAGCAGTGATACAAGCTGTTTTTTGGTTAGAGATCTGATAAATGTATATGTCATTCATTGAAGCTGATCCATATGTACGTTCATTTCCAATGTATGCTATGTATGACCCATCCGGTGACCACGAAACTTGATGAAAATATCCTGTTTCTGCTGTAATAGATGTTACTTTTTTAGTATCGCGATGCAAAATAAACACGTCCATAGTTAATGATAAATCCGGATTCTCTCCTCGGCTGCTGCAAAATACAATTGAGTTTGCATCAGGGGACCAGCACCCAACAGAGTGATGATAAGGTCCATCCGTTAAAAACGTCACTTCTTTATTTTTAAGTTTAACGACAGCAACGTGAGTATATTCACCTTTTAAATAACCGCTAACATCGGATTTGTAAAGTAAACGTTCCACTTCATACGGCTGGGGATGTTCATGATTTTGTTCAACTCTTACAGCTTTTTCTCCTACTTTTGTAGAAAACATAATTTCGTCACTATAAGGAGACCACACCGGATTACTAACGCCTTTTTCAAGATCTGTGAGTGCTTCTGCTTCCCCGCCTGTCGCTGCTAATAGGTAGAGCTGAACGGCTTGACTGCGATCGGATAAAAAAGCAATCCACTTGCCATCAGGAGACCATACTGGAGAATGATTATTTCCTTTGTAGTACGTTAATTGCTTAGTTTCTTTCGTTTCAAGATCTAACATAAACAGCTGCGTTTCATACGCGTTTTCTATTTTCTTCGTTTCTCGAACCGTATAAACTACACTTTTTCTATCTGGAGAAATCTGAGGATTATAAACAGACTTCAATTCATACAAATCCTCTATCATTACCGTACGCTTTTTTAAATCATTCAATTTCTTCGCCCCCAAGGATTCATTTTTAAATCAAATAGTCAATCGATAAAAACGAAAGTAGTGTTTCCCTCTTACTTTATCATTTCCAAAAATAAAAATCTAAAAATTTAGAAAATTAGTTGTTTTTTCTTCTTTTAATCTATATAATAATAAAAAGGGTGCAGAGGTGATGAGGTATGAACAATGAAAAATCGTACACGGAAATGATGAAGTCCCTCGCTCGCAAGAAAAAAGTAATTGATACTGTGAGTATGTTGGATGTTTATATCGAAATGGTAATTGATGAATCGCTTTTTAAGCGTCAAAAAGAACTGTTAGAAACAAACATTAACACGGCATTAGATCAACGTGATGAAATTGCTTTTTATGAGCTATCAGCCCAGTACCAATCCCTGCTTCAAACATCTACTTAATATTTTAAGAACTTAATTCATGTTAATGATTTATATGTACGTTTAACAGGCAGATCCTTTCTTCTCAGGAAGAACAGCTGTCTGTTAAATCGTGTTTACTACATAAAAAAAGATTCTTACATCTGTAAGAATCTTTTTTGTTAGGATTTTTCCTATGAGTGGAAGTAACCAACCGTTCCACCCATAGGTTTTTTGTTATTTATGGGCTTGAAACTGCTCTTCTTCCGTTGAACCTTTTAAAGCTGTTGTAGAGGAAGTCCCACCAGAAACTACTTGCGCCACTTCATCAAAATAACCCGTGCCTACTTCACGCTGATGTCTTGTAGCAGTATATCCATTTATTTCACTAGCAAACTCTCTTTCTTGTAACTCTGAATAAGCTGCCATTCCTCTTGTTTTATATCCTCGTGCCAGCTCAAACATGCTGTGATTTAAAGCGTGGAAGCCAGCAAGCGTAACGAATTGGAATTTGTAGCCCATTTTTGCGATTTCTCTTTGGAATTTTTCAATCGTTTTCTTATCTAATTTTTTCTTCCAGTTGAAAGATGGTGAACAGTTATAAGCAAGCATTTTACCTGGGAATTTTTCATGAATAGCATCTGCAAATTTTTGTGCTTGTTCCAAGTTTGGTTCAGACGTCTCACACCACACTAGATCCGCATATGGCGCATATGCTAAGCCGCGAGCAATAGCTTGATCGATTCCGGCTCTCGTGCGATAAAAACCTTCAGCAGTGCGTTCACCTGTAATAAACTGGCGATCTACAGGATCAACATCACTTGTAATTAAATCAGCAGCATCAGCATCGGTACGAGCAATCAGAAGTGTTGGAACACCCATTACATCAGCAGCTAAACGAGCAGCAATCAAGTTTTTCACAGCGGTTTGAGTTGGAAGCAATACCTTCCCGCCGAGATGACCACACTTTTTCTCAGAGGATAATTGATCTTCAAAGTGTACGGCAGATGCTCCCGACTCAATCATTCCTTTCATGAGTTCAAATACGTTTAACTGTCCTCCAAACCCTGCTTCTGCATCTGCTACAATTGGAGCAAAGTAATCGATATTCCCTTCTCCTTCTAAATGCTGAATTTGATCGGCACGCTGCAGCGCTTGATTGATTCGTTTCACAACATGCGGCACGCTGTTTGCCGGGTATAAACTTTGATCAGGATACATGTTTCCTGAAAGATTTGCATCTGCAGCTACTTGCCATCCGCTTAAGTAAATTGCTTTTAACCCTGCTTTTACCTGTTGTACTGCTTGATTTCCTGTTAAAGCTCCTAAGGCATGAACGTATGGCTCTGTTTTTAATAAGTTCCAGAACTTTTCGGCTCCTCTTCTAGCAAGCGTATGTTCAATATCAATGGACCCTCTTAGCCCAATGACTTTTTCTGCAGAATATGGACGTTCAATTCCTTTCCAACGCTCATCGCTTTTCCAGTTCTCTTCAAGGTTTTTTACACGAATGTCTTTCATTCTTTATACCCCCTAATGAATTTAAAATTCTATATTCATAAAAATATAAAACGCAGCAGTTAGAATATGTCTGTTTCATGATGAAGTAAATTAGCAGCTTGCCATAATATTAGCAAGAACGTAGATGAAATAAGTAAGTAGTTGAAGGACATGTAGTAAGACTTAGCTGAGGTGAATATACGCTGAGAATTTAGACTGCTATCTTTTCAATCACAAATAACTATTCCTCCCTATTGTTATAAAACAGTTTTTATTTTACATACGTTATTATATAACAGTACTTTCGAAAATGAAACCTCCTTTTAGAATTTTTTTCCTACTCGCAAGGAGGCTTTTCTATTAATACCTACGTATAAAAGGCTTCATATATCCTTTACTTTTTCTTATATCACTTATTCATTTCTTTCATACTTCTCAACAAATGAAATTCTTTCCAGTATTGTTGGGTGACCATATCGAAAAATCTTCACTAAATACGGCGGATTTACCTGAGACAGTCCTGATTTCGTTAAGTCCTGAAACGTTTTAATAGCAGCTTGCTTATCTCCTGTTAGGTCCATGGCGTACGTGTCAGATTGAAGTTCATGATGACGCGACTGCATATTTGTTAACGGACTCACAGCAAATGTAAGAATAGAAAAAATAAGTAGAATAAGCGGTAAAGAATTTAAATCACTAAGAGAAGTAATTTTTAATGCTTTCCCCCATCTCTTAATCACAAAGCGAGCTAAGTGCTTCGTTAGCCATAAGCCTACGATCGATAAAACTAATGCTGAAGCAATCCCCACATAAATATGCTTCTTTACATAATGACCCATTTCATGCGCCATGATAAACAAAATTTCACGTTCCGTTAATTTATTAAGAGTAGTATCCCATAACACAATTCTTGAATTAGAACCTATTCCCGTCACATATGCATTAAGAGAGTTCGTTTTTTCAGACATGTTTACTTCATATACATGCTTAGCAGGTATGTGAGCTTCATCTGCTAAATGTAAAATTTTCGTCTCCAGCTCTTTATTCTTTAATGGATAAAAATCGTTATATAACGGATCGATAACCACTGGTTGAATAAACGTCAAAAATAGCGTAAATGGAATAGATACTATCCACGCATACAGCCACCATCTTTTTGAAAACTTACGAATGAATGCATATAACACAGCAATCACTAAAAACATGGTGGCATAGTTCACCCAAAAATCTGTAAAAAGATCTTTCATCCATCCTTGGAAAGGTTGCGTCGTAATATGGTAAGCCTTTGAAAGCTTATAGCTAATCCAGTCCATAGGAAAAGAATAGATCAGCAGCAGAACGGATAACCAAAATACATAAATAGCAGTTTGGAGAAGACTGAAACGGCTGACGTCTTTAGACCACTTATTAACTTTCTTAGACACACCTAACACTAAAATTAAAATAAACCCTAGCCACTCATATGGAATTCGGATAAAAAAGAGCGCATCTCTAATTTTTGAATATTTTTCGGTTAACATAAGTTCTCGTGCATTCATAAACGTAGCCGGGTCTACGCTGGTGCCTTTTAATGATTGTGGAATAGAGGTATCGCTTATATAGAATAAATAAACCCAAATACACGCTCCATACACAAGAAAAACTCCGATGGACCACCAAACAATTTTTTTCACGCATTCCCCTCCTTTTGTACAAACAGTATGCCGTTATTACTATTGTAGGTTTTTTTTCGAAATTTAGAACAAGCGTTTATAGATGTGCTATAAGAAATGCAATTTAGGGCGAGGAAATCATAGAAAAACGAAAAATAGAGTTTAGACAAAAGAATAAACTCTGTTTCCAAACAAAAAAAGCAGTTTGCATATGCAAACTGCTTTTAAGATGACCCGTACGGGATTCGAACCCGTGTTACCGCCGTGAAAGGGCGGTGTCTTAACCGCTTGACCAACGGGCCAGTATGGCTCCACAGGTAGGACTCGAACCTACGACCGATCGGTTAACAGCCGATAGCTCTACCACTGAGCTACTGTGGAATATGGTGGGCCTAAGTGGACTCGAACCACCGACCTCACGCTTATCAGGCGTGCGCTCTAACCAGCTGAGCTATAGGCCCTTCATTTGGAGCGGGTGATGAGAATCGAACTCACGACATCAGCTTGGAAGGCTGAGGTTTTACCACTAAACTACACCCGCGTTACTTAAGATGGGGCGACTGATGGGAATCGAACCCACGAATGCCGGAACCACAATCCGGTGCGTTAACCACTTCGCCACAATCGCCGTCTTAAAATGGTGGCTCGGGACGGAATCGAACCGCCGACACAAGGATTTTCAGTCCTTTGCTCTACCAACTGAGCTACCGAGCCTTTATGTAAATGGCGGTCCCGACGGGAATCGAACCCGCGATCTCCTGCGTGACAGGCAGGCATGTTAACCGCTACACCACGGGACCACTTTGGTTGCGGGGACAGGATTTGAACCTGCGACCTTCGGGTTATGAGCCCGACGAGCTACCGAACTGCTCCACCCCGCGATGATATGAATATGATATAAATAAATGGCGGAGGAAGAGGGATTCGAACCCCCGCGGGCTTTAACACCCCTGTCGGTTTTCAAGACCGATCCCTTCAGCCGGACTTGGGTATTCCTCCGTATATTTATAACAAATGTAACTTATATGGTAGCGGCGGAGGGAGTCGAACCCACGACCTCACGGGTATGAACCGTACGCTCTAGCCAGCTGAGCTACACCGCCATATTATTCGTTACAATTATTCAGTTTAATTGGTGGAGCCTAGCGGGATCGAACCGCTGACCTCCTGCGTGCAAGGCAGGCGCTCTCCCAGCTGAGCTAAGGCCCCATAAATGGTCGGGAAGACAGGATTCGAACCTGCGACCCCTTGGTCCCAAACCAAGTGCTCTACCAAGCTGAGCTACTTCCCGTTTATGGCGCGCCCGAGAGGAGTCGAACCCCTAACCTTTTGATCCGTAGTCAAACGCTCTATCCAATTGAGCTACGGGCGCTTTATATGGAGCGGAAGACGAGGTTCGAACTCGCGACCCCCACCTTGGCAAGGTGGTGTTCTACCACTGAACTACTTCCGCTTATTAAAATGAGCCATGAAGGACTCGAACCTTCGACCCTCTGATTAAAAGTCAGATGCTCTACCAACTGAGCTAATGGCTCTCTATGGCTGGGCTAGCTGGATTCGAACCAACGCATGACGGAATCAAAATCCGTTGCCTTACCGCTTGGCGATAGCCCAATAAAAATGGTGGAGGGGGGCAGATTCGAACTGCCGAACCCGAAGGAGCGGATTTACAGTCCGCCGCGTTTAGCCACTTCGCTACCCCTCCGATATAAATGGTGCCGGCAAGAGGACTTGAACCCCCAACCTACTGATTACAAGTCAGTTGCTCTACCAGTTGAGCTACACCGGCACGGTGGTGGAGGATGACGGGATCGAACCGCCGACCCCCTGCTTGTAAGGCAGGTGCTCTCCCAGCTGAGCTAATCCTCCACGTATCATACACAATATTCATTGTATAGAAGATTTTTATAAATGAGCCAAATAAAAAACCCCTAGACTCTTTTATAAGAGCATAAAAAGGGGTCTTATTCATTGCCTGGCAACGTCCTACTCTCACAGGGACAAAGTCCCAACTACCATTGGCGCTAAAGAGCTTAACTTCCGTGTTCGGTATGGGAACGGGTGTGACCTCTTCGCTATCGCCACCAGACAAGAGATTGCTCTCTCAAAACTAGATAACAGTTTGCTGAGTAAAGCTTACGCTTTTAAAGTTTTGGTTAAGTCCTCGATCGATTAGTATCAGTCAGCTACACATGTCGCCACGCTTCCACCTCTGACCTATCAACCTGATCATCTTTCAGGGATCTTACTAGCTTGCGCTATGGGAAATCTCATCTTGAGGGGGGCTTCATGCTTAGATGCTTTCAGCACTTATCCCGTCCACACATAGCTACCCAGCGATGCCTTTGGCAAGACAACTGGTACACCAGCGGTGTGTCCATCCCGGTCCTCTCGTACTAAGGACAGCTCCTCTCAAATTTCCTACGCCCACGACGGATAGGGACCGAACTGTCTCACGACGTTCTGAACCCAGCTCGCGTACCGCTTTAATGGGCGAACAGCCCAACCCTTGGGACCGACTACAGCCCCAGGATGCGATGAGCCGACATCGAGGTGCCAAACCTCCCCGTCGATGTGGACTCTTGGGGGAGATAAGCCTGTTATCCCCGGGGTAGCTTTTATCCGTTGAGCGATGGCCCTTCCATGCGGAACCACC
>NZ_JBBOUA010000001.1:455000-590000 GCF_038005845.1 Priestia sp. FSL P4-0332 | reverse complement strand
CTGGTATGATCGCTAAGCTTGTTTCCGTTAAACCCATAAGCGCTTCGGTTGAAGCAATCCGGAAATCACATGCTAAAGCCAGCTCCATTCCTCCACCAAATGCATATCCATTGATGATTGCTATCGTTGGCTGAGGAAGCTGCTCTATCTTCGAAAACACTTCTCCTATTTTGTAAATATTGCGCTTTACTTCTTGATCAGAGAGGGTTTTACGTTCTTTTAAATCGGCCCCTACGCTAAAAGACTTTTCACCTGCCCCTTTAAACGTCACAACTCGAATATCTTTTTGAATACGAATTCCTTCAATTACTTCTTCCAATTCTTTAAGCATATCGTAATTAAAAGCATTCATCGCTTCCGGACGGTTCAGTATCAAATGGGCGACGTGTCCCTTCATTTCATAAGAAATAGATGACATCCTTTTACCACCTCCAACTTGGAATCGCTTTCATTTTATCGCTCCTGAGATACTTGTTGCTTCAGTGCACGCCGTAAAATTTTTCCCGTTGTATTTTTAGGAAGTTCTTTTAAAAATTCAATTTCACTTGGCACTTTATATTTAGCAAGGTGCTCTTTGCAGTAGGCAATAAGCTTCTCTTCCGTTATCTCTTGATTATTGCAAACCACGTAACACTTAACACATTCACCTAAAGAAGGATCAGGGACTCCGATAACAGCCACTTCTACAATATCTGGATGCGCATATAGCACTTCTTCTACTTCGCGAGGATAAACATTATATCCTCCTACAATAATTAAATCTTTTTTACGGTCAACGATATAAAAATAACCTTCCTTATCCATTCTTGCTAAGTCACCTGTATACAGCCAACCATCTCGGAGAGCATATTCCGTGTCTTCAGAAAGCTTATAATACCCTTTCATCACGTTAGGGCCTTTGACGATAAGTTCGCCAACTTGTCCTACTTCTACTTCTTCTCCTAGTTCGTTTACCACTTTATTTTCAACATTCATAATAGATGTGCCTATAGAACCGGCTTTTCTCTCTCGGTCAATCGGATTGAAACACGTCACAGGAGAAGCCTCAGATAAGCCATACCCTTCTGCTACCATTACCCCAAACTTACGTTCAAAATTGGTTAGAAGTGCCACCGGCATTGATGCCCCGCCTGATATACAAAGCCTTACCGTGTGAAAGTGCTCTTTTTTCCCTTTGTCATGCTGAAGTAAGAAATTATACATTGTGGGAACGCCGGCAAAAATAGTCGCTTGTCGATTTTGAATTAATTTAAATATAGAAGATGGACTGAATTTTGGTTCAATTAATATCGTTCCTCCATTCATTAAAGGCGCATTCAATGAAACAGTTAAACAAAATACGTGAAACATCGGCAAAGCAGCTACGACTCGGTCATTCCCATTTATACTTAAATAATCTGCTACGTCTTGGGCATTTGAATAAATATTCTTATGTGTAAGCATAGCTCCTTTTGGTTTTCCAGTCGTTCCTGACGTATACAGAATGATGGCCACATCTTCTTCTTTTAACTCAAGAAAATCATATGTAGCTTCCCCTCTGTTTACAACTTGGGAAAACGTGTGAAAATAAGAAGGTATATTTTCCACTGTATCTGTCGTTTCACATAAGATAACGTGTTCCAAAAATGGAGTGTTTCCAATAATTTTCTTTAAAATAGGGAGAAGTAAATCAACCGCAATAACTGCTTTTACATCTCCATCCTGAAGCATGTAGTTAATTTCATCCGCTGTGTAAATAGGATTAATGGGTATAACAGTAGCTCCTACTCGAAGAGCACCGTACAATCCAATAACAAAATGAGGCGAGTTGCCGACAATCAAAGCGATATGATCTCCTTTTTTTACACCTAATTGCTTCAGACCATTAGCAAACTTAGATACCGATGCATCAAGATTTGCATAAGATGTTTCTTGGTCCATAAAAACATATGCCGATTTTTGTGGAAATTGCTCAGCTGTTTTATGAAGCTGTGCTGACAAATTCATCTCATAACTTCCTCCTTTTAATAACGAATGAATGAACAACCATTCATTATTAAGTCATAATAATGTAAAAATTCTAACTTCTTCTATTCTATTATAATGTTACTGCTGTTCTATTGACAAGACTCATCTGTTTAAAAAGAAAAAAAGCCTGATGTAGCAGACTTTTTTCTTAATAGATTAATTCAACAAACTCTTCTTTTGTAATATTACCAAAATAATGTGGAATATCGATGTCTTCTAAGGCTTGTTCAATAGAAGCTTTTTCATAACGAACACCTGTTAATTTTTCCTGTACTTCCTGGACATCCCCCACTCCAAAGAAATCTCCATAAATGGTGCAAGCATCGATTTTTCCTTTATTCACTTCTAAACGAACGTCAATTTGTCCCACAGGAAAGCGGTGAGAGTGCTGTAAGTTAAATTTAGGTGATTTTCCATAGTTCCAATCCCATGACTGATAGCGCTCTTTAGAAATTTGATGAATCGTTTCCCAATCTTTTTCCGTTAGTTTATATTCTGTTATATTTTCTTCTCCGTCAAAGATATACCGAAGCAGCATTTCTCTAAATTCTTCCACCGTTACTTTCTGTTCTAAAAATTCGCTGATATTTGCTACTCTATTTCGAATAGACTTAATGCCTTTGGATTCAATTTTATCTTTTTTTACTTTTAACGCTGATACGACGTTTTCAATCTCTGAATCAAAAAGAAGAGTTCCATGGCTGAACATTCTCCCTTTCGTTGAAAACTGAGCATTTCCAGAAATTTTCCGTCCTTCCGCCATTAAATCATTTCGTCCGCTTAACTCAGCATTAACTCCCAATTTCTTTAACGCTTCCACGACCGGCTCGGTAAACTTTTTAAAATTATGAAAGCTATTTCCATCGTCTTTCGTAATAAAGCTGAAGTTTAAATTTCCTTTATCATGATAAACGGCTCCGCCTCCAGATAGACGTCTCACTACATGAATTTGCTGATCTTCAACATATTTTGTATTAATCTCCTCAATGGTGTTCTGGTTTTTTCCAATAATAATAGAAGGTTCATTAATATAAAACAGCAGATATGTCTCATTAATGTCTAGATGCTTGAGCGCATATTCTTCAATTGCTAAGTTAATTCGGGGATCATAATTTTTTTGATTATCAATAAATAACATTCATTTTCCTCCTTGTTATTCCCATACATATCCTGATTCAGCTAACGTAAGCGTACCTCTATAATGAGCAGCGGCTTCCTCTACTAGCTGTTGATGTTCTCCGTAGTGCGGAAGGTGAGTAAGCATGAGGTGTTTGACACTTGCTTTTGAAGCAAGTGTACCGGCTTCTGTACTTGTCATGTGTCCAGCGCCTCTTCCATCTTGATTGGCATAAAAATTACATTCACAAATAAGAAGATCTGCTTCTTCTGAGAAGGAAACAAACTCTTCTAAATAACTAGAGTCCGCTGTGTACACGACAGTTTGATTGCCGGCGCTTATTCTCATGGCATAACAAACGACTGGATGTTTCGTTTTCATAAATTCGATGGTAAAAGGCCCAATTTCAAGTTTTTGACTCGGATCATACTCTACCCCTTTAGTAATTCCTTTATGAGTAAGTTTGTTGAAGCTTTCCTGATCATATGTATGTCCGTAAATAGAAAGTTCCTTAACAGCGTTTCCTAGATGAGTCTGAATGAGGCGTGCATATTGAAATACTCCGACATCAGCCACGTGATCATGATGATAATGAGATAAAATCATAGCATCTATTTCTTCTGGCTTTGCATATTTTTGCAGCTGAGCCAATGCACCGCTTCCACAATCAACAAGCAGCTGAAATCCATCGTGCTCCACTAAATAGCTAGAAGTAGCTTCTGAAACAGCGGGATATCCTCCCCAAAAACCAATAACAGTTATTTTCATTTCAATCACCCTTTCGTACTATTTTTATTAGGTTCAGTATACCCTACTTTTTTTTGAAAACTAACTGAAAGGCACTCGTTTCGGCCATTTTATCGAAATAACTCATTGTTATACAACAAATAACCACTTAGAATAGCAAAATAGGCTAAATTGTTATAAAACATAATTGACATTTTATCATCTGTTATAATACAATATTAGTAACAAAAACAACGGAGGGGATTTAAAATGTTAGAAAAAATGACTGAATTTTTCAAAAGATTACCCAATAAAAAGTGCGTAGAATGCGGAAACGACATCGAGGAACAGCATGAATGCTACGGAAACAAATGTGATCACTGTCTAGATATCATGAAATAAAAAAAAGCTGAAACTGTTATAAAACAGTTTCAGCTTTTTTTATACGGTCAAACTGCGATACTCGTTTGGCGTAATGCCTTCTACTTTTTTAAACACTTTTCGAAAGTATTTATCATCATGATATCCAATCATATTCGCAATTTCATAGATTTTTAGTTCTTCATTTAGTAAAAGTGATTTGGCTTTATTCATTCTGACTTTCACCATATAATCTGAAATGTTTTCTTGAAATTCTTGCTTAAACTTTCTCGAAATGTATTCACGGCTTAGATAGAAACGTTCCGATATTTCTTGAAGCTTCACATCTCGATGAAAATTTTGCTGCAAATATTGTTCGATTTCATAAATAACGTCGCGATTGTTTTGCTTGCTATACCTTTTTACTACTTTTAAAAAGCGCTTTACTTCACGCTTCTTTCTCTCTACATACTTTGCTAGCTGAAACTGCCCATCTTGGTTATAGAAAAAAGAAAGAACATATTCAGGACCGTTATTTATCGTATAAGGAATGTGATATCTTTTTAACCAATGCTGGCTTAACAGCTGATATTCCTGCTCAAAATGCAGAATTTGCTTTAATGAGAGATAATTTTGCGCTTCAAAAGCTGTGATAATTTCGTTGAATACCGGCAAAAAGGCTTCAAACTTCCCGACTTGCAGCGCTTCTTCAATTTTACTGTTATAGTCCATCATATTTATTAATAAAGCACTTGCTAAAACGTCTTGCTTGCCGTAGACCTTCACTTTATTTCGATCAAGAACATTGCTTAATAAAAGCGAGTTTTTCGCATCTTCATAGGAGTTCATTAGCTGATCAATAGAAGAGACTTTGCACCCTCTTGCAATCCGACAGCTCACGTCTAACGTACGGCGAATTGCTGTATGTAAAGCTGTCAGCAAAGAGGTTATACGTTCAAAATCATTCCAAAATATAATGATAATTTCCCACTTATTTGATAAATAACGGAAGGCTACCCCATTTTCTTCTGCCATCAGCATTTCATTGATTACATTTAAAATTGAAAAATAGGCTAAATCCCGGTCACCGCCAAAAGAACGAATGATGGATTCATCTACACGTACAATCCCCACTTCATACTCTCTAGTCAGATGGAAACCAAACTCTTCATAGATTGATTGATTTAGCAAATAATTGTTCATTAACTGCGTCAGTTTTCGATCTCGATAAATCGGCTTCATTTCATTGATTAAACGATAGCTGCTATTATGGACTTTTCTGGACTCTTCTTCTTTCTTCCATTGGGTTACAGCTCGTACAAGGGTATCGTTTAAAATCGAAGGATCCACTGGCTTTAGAATATAATCCGTACTTCCAAAATGAATAGCTTTACGCATATAGTGGTAATCATCATACCCTGTTACCACAATCGTTTTACTAGAAGGCGAATTCTCTTTAATCCACTCCAACAAAGCAATTCCATCGATATTAGGCATCTTCATATCAGTAAAAATGATTTCCGGTCCTTGATCCTCGATAAGCGCAATCGCTTGCTCACCGCTATCAGCTTCTATCACATCTGTAATTTCATGCTCTTCCCACTGTCCAAGCAGCTTTATTCCTTCTCTTACATGCTCTTCATCATCCACGATTAATACTTTCATCACTATCCCTCTTTTCTTCAATTGTTGTTAGCTTTATGACAACGGTAAAATCGTGATTTTCTTGACTGCTAATTTGCATTGAAGCATGATCTCCATAGTAGATGCGAAGTCGTTCATAAATGTTTTGCAACCCAATATGCTCATCTGTTTGATTATACGATTGCTGAAGTCTCGTTTTTAATTGATTCAACTCTTGCTCTCCTATCCCTTTTCCGTTATCAGAAACAGTTAGAATCAGTTCTTCGCCGTTCAAACCCGCTGAAATCAACAGCTTTCCGCTTCCTGTGCGGGTTTCGAATCCATGCTTAAAAGAATTCTCAACAAGAGGCTGCAAAATCATTTTCGGTATTCGCATAAGCTCTGCCTCTTTTTCAATATTTAACTCATACTCAAACTTTGAACCAAACCGCTGCTTTTGCAGACTTAAAAAAGCTTTTACGTGATCGACTTCTTGCTTTAAGCTAACGATATCCTCTTTCATATTCATGCTGTAACGCATAATGTGCGAAAGTGAGGTTAATAAAGAATATACTTCAACTGCTTTATGCTTAAGAGCAAGAGTTCCAATCGATTGAAATGCGTTGTATAAAAAATGCGGATTAATTTGTGACTGCAGCACTTTTAGCTGCGTTGATTTATTTTCTAATTCCAATCGAAATTTACGTTCAATCAAGTCATTAATTGTTTCTACCATAGAGGTAAAATGCCTTCCTAAAACACCAAATTCATCGTTTCCAAGCGATTTAAACCGCACCTCAAATGATCCTTTTTCCACTTCTTTCATATTGCGAATCAATACGTTAATCGGCTGTGTAAAACGTACTGATATAAAAAGCGTAGCGATAACGAGCATACACAGAAATGGCAGGCCAATTAATACATTCATAAGTGCTGTCTTTCTTGCATCCTCATATAAAACACTGTAAGGAATTCGTTTCACAATGTACAAGTCCTCAAAGGGCTGTTTAAGCTTTTCATACATTAATACGCCTGAGAAGCTTTTATCCTCCCATTCCATGCTATGGTCTTTTTGAGAAGTGAGCGCCTTCACCCACGCGTAGTTTTCATTTTTTCCAATAACCTTTGAATCAGAGGAATACAAAACCTTCCCTTTATTGTTCATTAAATAAAAATCTTCTGACTCTTCATTATATAGACGCTGCGATATAGATTGAATTTGTGTCATATTAATGTCTAAAGATAGATAAGCTAACAACTTGTCTGATGGAATCTCATCAATCCGCTGATGAAAGCTAATAACTTGATTCGGCAGTGAATCAATTAACGTTGATAAATTATTGTAGCTATAAATTTCATGGGTAGGCTCAATCACAAGAAATTTATGATTTTTATTTAAATAAGAATAGTAAGGCTGAGTGTAAATATCATCGTACTTCCCTCTGCTGCTCACTTTCGAATTATAAGCTGTATATGAGTCATGCCCGTTTTCAATGTAAAGATGGAGCTGTTCAATCTCTGGACGAGTATTATATAAATAAAGAAGAGTTCGTGATATTTCCAGCTGATTGGCTCCTAAGTCACTTGATACACCTTCATCTAACACTTTAATAAATGGGTGGTAGCCGTACAGCCTTTTTGTAATATTAGCAATTTCATTTAAGTAATCGCTCAAATCATTGCTTCCATTTTTAATAACTTGATAGTTGGTAGAAATAAATCGGTTCTTAACCGTTTCTTTTGTGTATTGATACGTAAAAATCGTCGAAATTAAAAATGGAATAACCGTTGCGAATAAGAAAAACAAAATTAATTTCTTGCGTATGCTCCAGCCTTTCACAAATAACCTCCTTTGACTAATGTCATACATTATGACTATTATTATACATTAAAAGCGCTTTCAATTAACTATTATTTTTTCATAACTATGAATCTAACCAGCTATTTTTTCACACCAAAAAGTCCGCGTTTTCCACGCGGACTTTTTGGTTATTTTTTCATTTTTGCCCAAATTGTATCTAATTTCTTCATAAACTCTTCTTCTGTCATTTGCTTGCCTGCGTAAGACTGCATTGCTGCGCCGACTTCTTGAACCGTTCCTTCCGGATACTTAAACCAGTTCCAAGATAATGTTTTACCTTCTTCAGAGTATTTTAAGATATCATCAGATAAAGAATCGATTCCTTTTCCATCGATGTTTTTGAACGCTGGAATGAACTTGAACTTTTCAACTAAGAATTTTTGACCCTCTTTAGAAGAAACCATCCAATTTAAGAATTCCTTCGCTGCTTTTTTATCTGCATCTGGCGCATTTTTGTTCACTACCCAGTTATTTGGAACTCCGATTGCTAGTTTATCATTTTTCTTTGCATCGTTGCTGATTGGCATTGGAATAAAGCCCATTTTCATGTCCGGATTGATTTTCGTAATCATATTTACCGTCCAGTTACCTTGTTGCATCATTGCTGTTTCCCCAGAAGCAAATTGAGTAACTTGTGTATTGTAGTCTGTCGTTAGTGGATTTTTATTTCCATACTTTAACGTTAAATCGAACAGATTCATAAATTGCTTAAACGTTTCATTGCCTTCAAATTTTGCTTTTCCTTCGTTTAGACCTTTAATAAACGCATCTGGATCGTCTTGCTGTGCCATTGGAATATTAAATAAGTGGTTGCCTAGCACCCACCACTCGCCGTATCCATTAGAAAATGGCGTAATGCCTTTTGCTTTAAGCTTTTTAGAAGCTGCTTCTAATTCTGACAGCGTTTTAGGTAATTCTTTAATGCCTGCTTTTTCAAATAAATCTTTATTATAAATAAAACCATAACCTTCTAAGTTTAGCGGCTGACCATAAATTTTCCCGTCCATTGTCATCGGTTCTTTGGCGATATCATACAGATTATCTACCCACGGCTGATCAGATAGATCTTCTAATTTATCCTTCCACGTTTGCGCTTCTTGGAACCCTCCATTGTTAAAGATATCAGGTTCATTTCCAGAGGCAAACTGTGCTTTTAATGCTGCACCATAGTCCGCGCCTCCGCCGACTGTTTGGATGTTAAACTTTACGTTTGGATGTTCTTTTGTATATTCATCCGTTAATTCTTTCAGCTGATCTGCAATTTCCACTTTGAACTGGAACATATCAATAACAACTTGATCACCTGAGCCTGTTGATTTACTTGCTTTTGAATCCGTACCTGAGTTTGAACATGCTGTCGCAAATAAAAGTGATGTTGCTAGCACGCCAGACATTATTGAAAGCCTTTTCATTTTCATTCGTTTTGCCCCCCTTGATATCTATCTCTCTTTATTTTACCGATTCTAGGACATTTGAACAGGTAACAATATTGAACAACCGAGTGGAAAATATTGAACACCCCCCTTCAGCACCCTTCGACAGGTCTCTCTTCTTCCGCAAAAATTTCTATAAATTTTTTGTCTGTTTTATTCCACCTAATAACATTTATAGACAAAATTATGTTAATATGTAGAGTGATAGATTCATAAGAAAATTTATGAATTTTTTTAACTTGTATAAACAAAGTGAAGGGGTTTACATGAAAACTAAAAAGCGCAAAAAAACACATGTCTCATTTCGAATTAACTGGCTGTTTATTGTGGTTTTCCTGCTTTTTTCTGCACTCATTTTACGATTAGGCTTCGTACAGATCGTGTACGGAGAGAACTATAAACGAGAAGTTGAAAAAACAGAAGATGAAACGGTAGATTCACCGGTTCCTCGCGGAAAGATGCTAGACCGCTATGACCGCGTTATCGTGGATAATAAACCGTTGAACGCTGTCACGTACACGCGTTTGAAAGGCGTCACTCAAGAAGACAAGCTAAAAGTAGCTAAAAAGCTTGCCACTCTTATTGATGTTCCTGTTACAACAGACGTGTTTGGCAAATCGGATAAAAAGAAAGATAAAAATACGATTAAGCTAACAGAACGCGACTTAAAAGATTATTGGATTGCAACTCATCCAAAAGCAGCAGCGAAAAAAATTACCGCAGCGGATAAGCAAAAAGTAAAAGAAGGTCAACTTTCTGAAGATGATTTATATCCTCTTCAGCTAAAGCGCATCACAAAAAATGAACTTCTATCGGTGAAAGATGACCTTGAAGTGATTGCCATTAAAAGCAAGATGGAAGGCGGGTACGCGTTAACTGCTCAAATTATTAAAAGCGGCTTAACCGATAAAGAGCTTGCCGTTATTAGTGAGCAGCTGGGTGACTTACCGGGCGTCGATACGACAACTTACTGGGACCGTATGTATACATACGATGACTTACTTAGCACGCTGCTTGGTAAAATCACATCAGCAGATGAAGGATTGCCAAGCGAAAACTTGCAGTACTATTTATCACACGGCTACAGCCGTAACGACCGAGTTGGAAAAAGTTATTTAGAAAAGCAGTACGAAGACGTTCTTCGCGGTCAAAAAGCTCGCGTGCAAAACGTAACGGACCGCTCGGGCAACTTAGTGAGTCAAGAGACCGTTACAGAAGGTCAGCGGGGCAGTGACTTAATTTTAACGATTGATATGGAACTTCAAAAACAAGTCGAAGATGTTTTAACAAAAGCTGTGACATCCGGTGCTGCTGGTTCGCGATTAATGGATCGCGCGTTTGCTATTATGATGGACCCTCACACGGGAGACATTTTAGCGATGGGCGGAAAACAGCTTGTTACCGATAAGCAAACCGGAGCACGTAAAGTACAAGACTTTGCTCTTGGTAACATGACCACTTCTTATGAAGTGGGTTCCGCAGTTAAAGGAGCCACAGTTCTAGCAGGACTTGATTCAGGTGCTATTCAGCCTGGTACGGTTTTTTACGATGCGCCGCTGAAGTTTGCTGGAGGAACAATTAAAAAATCGTCTCACCCAATTGGAGCAACCGGGATTCAAAATGCTTTGGAACAATCATCAAACGTATTCATGTACCGTACGGTTATGAGCATGGCTGGTGAAACGTACCGTCCTGGCGGTAAACTTAACATTCCACCGTCTATCTTTAATAAGCTGCGCTCATACTATAGCCAGTTCGGGCTTGGAATTTCAACGGGCATCGACTTAGAAAACGAATCAACGGGTATTCGTAACAGCGTCACAAATGAACCAGGTAAAGCGCTGGATTTTGGTATTGGACAGTATGATACGTACACACCGCTTCAGCTTGTTCAGTACATCTCAACGATTGCTAACGGTGGATATCGCATGAAGCCACACTTAGTAAAAGAAATCCGCGAACCTGAGCTTGATAGCGAACTAAAAGGAAGTATTCAAAGTTCTGTTGAACCAGAAGTGTTAAACCGTATTACGATGGGCCAATCAGAAATTAACCTTGTCAAACAAGGATTTCGCCAAGTAGTTACAGGGTCACATGGTACAGGGCGTTTACTTAATACAGGAAAATACCGTCAGTATAATATTGCTGGTAAGTCTGGTACCGCGGAAACCTTTAATAAAGGCGTAAGCGTTCGTAACTCTACATTCGTTTCATACGCGCCTTATGATAACCCGGAAGTAGCAGTAGCGGTTGTTATTCCTTCTGCTTATGTAGCCGGTACATCTAACACGTTAAGTAAAACTGTTACCGGTGACGTGATAAAAGCTTACTTCGATCTTAAAAAAGAAGGCGAAAAAGAAGTAGAGCAAAAAGAAGAAGATGCAAAAACAGGAAATACAGAATTAAACGGCGTAAAAAAAGATGATAATGAACAATAAAAAAGGTCTCGTCATGAGACCTTTTTTGTTTTTTCTATGAAAAAAGCCCATCTCACTGAGACAGACCCCGTAAAAAGTATAGTTCAATTAATTCAGCGATTTTTTCTTCTGAAAGCGGCTCATGCCGTTTTTCCCAATCATAGACGAGTGCAATGTACATTTTAAATAGTAAAAAAGCTGTGAGCTCCGGGTTGCACGGTTTGATTTCTTTTTTAGAAATCGCAATTTCGATTTTGTTTTTTATATAAGTCAAAATCTCTTCTTCTACTCGCACCAGCACTTCTTGCACTGCTGTAGTGCCTAACTGCTGTTCCTGTACCAGCTTCAGCATGAGCTGATGCTCAGTGCGGAATTCTAAGATTCGAAAAATGGCTGCTTGGGCATTTTCAAAAAAAGGACGGTTGCTATCAATGACAGTTTCAGCTGCATCTGTCATTTCTCGAATCATTCGTGTAACAATTTCATCGAATAACTCTTCTTTGTTTTTAAAAAAAGTATAAATCGTTCCTTTTCCGACATTTGCAAGCTTCGCCACTTGCTCCATAGTCGTTGCTTTATATCCAAACAGCGCAAATGATTTTGACGCTGCATCCACAACTGATTGCTTTCGGTCTATAGCCACGTTATCCCCTTCTTTCTGACCAAATGAATATTCCAGTCAACAAGTACGGTTTTACTATAGCATAAGTTTCTTTTGCTTTTCAACCACAATCTCTTCTCTTAGTATAACCTTTCTCTTCTACAGGTAGTAGACAAAAAAGCGGAGCATTGATTCACCGCTCCACTTCTACAGTTGCTGCACATATTTAACCGCTTTTTTAGCCACATCTTCTCCTTGCTCTACACATTCCGGTATACCCAGACCTTCGTATGAGCTTCCCGCTACATAAAGACCGGCCAGCTCTTTTTCAAGCTGTTCGTTCATCGTATCTAGCATATCGTGATGTCCGACCGTATATTGAGGCATTGACTGCTTCCATCTCGTTACCGCGTAAAATTCAGGCTCAGCAGAAATGGTGATGAGCTTCTTCAAATCCTCCAGGACAATTTTGAAAATTTCATCGTCAGGCTGATCCACCACAGCTTCATCCCCGGTTCGTCCAACTAAACATCTCAGCAGCACTTTTCCTTCCGGAACCGCATGCGGCCACTTTTTATTTAGCCATGTGCACGCCGTAATCGTGTAATCGCTATTTCTTGAAACGGCGATGTTCATTGCATCTAGATTGTCTTGCAGCGCTTCTTGTGCAAAGGCTATCACAACAGTAGCTACTGAAGTGGAAGGCATATGCTTCAACGGCTCGAATATTTTATATTCCGAAAGCATAGACTGAGCAGCTGCATGAGGAGAAGTTACAATAACGCTATCTGCTTTTATGACTTTCCCGCTATTTAACGATAATTCATATGTGGTATCTTCTTTATAAATTTTCTCTACTTTTATTCCTTTTGTAATAATATCAGGATCTATTGCTTTTTCTACCCCATCTACTAGCGATTGAAGACCTTCTTTTAATGTTAAGAAGACACTATTTTTTTTAAACTCCGAATCATCACCGTGCTGTGGGTGAATTTCTTTTAGCTTTTTCATTCCAACAATTAAGCTTCTGTACTTATGTTCAGCATGCAAAAACTGTGGAAATGTTGATCTTAAACTCAAACGATCAACGTCTCCTGCGTAAATTCCTGATAATAGAGGCTCAATTAAATTTTCAACAACTTCATCACCAAACCGTCTTCTAAAAAATACGCCTAGCGAACGGTCATCCTGATTTTTTGTCTTCGGTATAAAAAAATCAGCTGCTGCGCGCAGCTTGCCAACAGGTGAAAATAACCCTGTTGTGATAAAAGGAGATAACTTGGTTGGTATCCCCATTACAGCACCATCAGGCAGCGCATGCGGTGTATCTTTTACTAGAATATAGGATTTTCCCTTTTCATTTCCGACTAGCTCCCTACCTAACCCTACTTCTTTTGCCAGTTTTGTAGCAGCTAGCTTACGCGCTAAAAATGAATCAGGACCTTTTTCAAATAAATACCCGTCTCGTTTGACCGTTTGAATTTTTCCACCAAGCCGATGCGTCGCTTCTATTAGTTGAAGATCAATTGGCAGCTGATGATCCTTTATTTTTTTTTGCAAATAATAGGCAGCTGAAAGACCTGTTATTCCTCCACCGATGATGACAACCTTTTTTCGTCTATCCGTCATGTTATCATCGCCTTTTCTGTAAAATTCAATATAAAGAGAAGCGATTATGGAAATCCATAGCTCGCTTCTTACTTTTCTTTATATTGATTATAAGTTACTTTTCGTCCCTATTCAATGTACAAAGAATCTATACTGACTTAACGGGCAATCTGTTTTAACACAACTGTAGCTAATCCATCGATAAATTCAGGCTGTGCATTGGGCATTTCAGGGCGGTAATAATCAGCCCCAATTTCATCCGTCACCACTTTACATTCATAGTCGTTATCATAAAGAACTTCTAAGTGGTCTGCGATAAATCCAACCGGAGTATACACGAACGATGTATAACCTTTTTCTTCATGCAATTCTCTTGTTAAATCTTGGACATCAGGACCTATCCATGGCTCAGGCGTATTTCCAGCACTTTGCCAGCCAATTTCGTAATGTTCAATACCAGCTGCTTGTGCAATTAAATCCGCTGTTTCTTGAAGCTGATTTGGATATGGATCTCCTGCTGCAATAATTTTTTCCGGCAAGCTATGCGCAGAAACAATCAACACGGCTTTTTGGCGTTTCTCTTCGTCTATTAAATCAAACGTTTGTTTAACACGTGTAGCCCAGTACTGAATGAACTTTGGCTCACTGTACCAGCTTTCTACTGAATGAATGATTGGTCCTCCTAATTTTTCAGCCGTTTCTTTGGCGCGCCCATTATAGGATTTTACGCTAAACGTTGAAAAATGAGGTGCAAGCACAATGCTGACCGCTTCTTTAATTCCGTCTTTATGCATGGCTTCTACTGCATCTTCAACAAACGGTTCAATATGTTTTAAGCCAAGATACGCTTTAAATTCAATTTCATCCTGCACTTCATTCAAGCGCTTTTCCAGACTTTCCATTTGCTGTTGCGTAATTTTTGCAAGAGGTGAAATGCCCCCGATTGCTTCGTAGCGGTTTTGTAAATCTTCTAAGGCTTCCGGTGAAGGTTTACGTCCGCGGCGGATATGTGTATAGTAACGTTCAATATCTTCTTCTTTATATGGCGTTCCATATGCCATTACAAGTAATCCCATTACTTTTTTACTCATGTGTTCGACACCTCTTTGTTAGATTCAATACTTGTCTTCATTTTGCCATGAATAAAAAGAAAAATTCAAAGTTTAGCGCTCCAAATTATTTGACAATTTATTGTCTATTCGCAGAATATTCATGAATAAAGGTTGCTAAACGCTTCAACGTTTCCGGCTGAACCTGTGGAAAAACGCCGTGCCCCAAGTTAAAGATGTAACCAGGACTGGCCATCCCTTTATCTAATATTTCTGTTACACGTTCTTCAATAACTTCCCATGGAGCTAACAAAATAGCAGGATCTAAGTTTCCTTGTAGTGTTTTTGTTAAGCCTAATGCACGTGCTTCATCCAGCTGCGTTCTCCAATCTAATCCCACTACATCCAGCGGCAGATCATGCCATTCTTTTGCCAAATGACTTGCCCCTACTCCAAACATAATGAGCGGTACATTTTTTTCACGTAAAGAGGTGAAAATTCGCTCCATAACAGGTTTTATAAAATAACGATAATCCGCTACATTTAAAGCACCTACCCATGAATCAAAGATTTGAATGGCTTTTGCCCCAGCGTCAATTTGCGCTTTTACATATGTAATCGTCATATCTGCTAACTTATCCATTAGTGCAAACCATGCTTTAGGTTCCGTATACATAAATGCTTTTGTTTTATTGTAATTTTTTGAAGGTCCTCCTTCAATCATATAGCTTGCCACTGTAAAAGGAGCACCCGCAAAGCCAATTAGAGGTACGTTTAACTGTTCTGTTGTTAACAGCTTAATGGTATCTAATACATATGGAACATCTTCTTCCGGCGTAATTTCTCCTAGTTTTTCTACATCGCTTAAAGATTGAATTGGATTAGAAATGACGGGACCAATCCCTGACTTGATTTCAACATCCACTCCAATTGAAGGAAGCGGTGACATTATATCTTTATATAAAATAGCTGCATCCACTCCGTACTGTTCAACGGGCAGGCGTGTTACATATGCCCCAAGCTCCGGCTGATGAGTGATTTCAAATAAAGAGTACTTCTCTTTTAGCTTTCGGTATTCCGGCTGTGAACGCCCTGCTTGGCGCATATACCAAACCGGAACATGATCCGTTTTTTCCCCTCTACAGGCTTTTAAAAAAGTATCGTTAAACGTTCCTTGACTCATAATTTCCACCTTTCTCGATTGTCTTCCATCCGTATTTTCTTCGATTAGACAGACAATAATCAGCAAAGGAACATACCGGTTCCTCTACTGATTAAAGTTTCACGTTATATTCTCTACTTGTCACTATACCCATTTCTTTACGACTTGTATAGCCACCTGCTAAAAATGTCAAAAATTCGCCCTACTCTTCCTTTTTTTATTGAAAAAGAGCAGGTGTTACTTCGTTGGATTTTTTTCCTTTTTGTTTTGTTTGGGAATTGTAAGGAACTACATAATAAGTAGGACTGTCGAGCAGATTCACACGCTCTTTTTCAAACGCTCCTTTTCCCTTCACTTTACCAATTACTTCGGCTTTATCTCCTTTTTTCTCATAAACATAATAAACAGCTCTTTTATCAGGTGAAGGTGTCCACGATAAATTTACCGTTAGCAAACCAAATGGATGAAATGTTAATTCTTGTTTTAAGTCTTTAACTTGCTCTAAGCGTATTGGTTTTGGCAAATCTTTAACGCCTGCTGGCTTTTGAAATGCAGCTTCGTCGTAACCAGCTCTTGTGAGAATGTCTTTAAATAATAGAGTCGGATAAGAACTTCCTTTTGTTAAATAATGCTGGTCATTTGTAGAATCATATCCCATCCACACGCTTCCTACAACATCTGGCGTATATCCAACGAACCAAGCATCCCTTGTGGCTCCTTTAACATTCGTATACGAAGTAGACCCTGTTTTTCCTGCTAACTCTCCTTTAAACTCTCCTTTTTTTGCCGTTCCTTCTTTAACAACTCCTTGAAGCATTTTTGTCATATACCAAGCCGTTTGTTTTGAAAATGCTTTGTGAGTGTCGGGAACAGCTTTTGCAATTACTTTTCCGTCTTGATCTTTTATTTCTTGAATAAAGTACGGTTGGATGTTTTCTCCGTTTTCAGCAAATGCCCGGTACGCTCCTGCTAATTGAAGCGGTGTAATTCCTTCCTTTAATCCTCCAAGAGCAATCGCAAGCCCTTTATCTTCTAAAGGAATTCCTAGCTTTGTGAGGTACTGCTTACTTGTTTCAACTCCTAGCTGATTCAATGTCCAGACAGCAGCTGCGTTTTTAGAATCTTTTAGGGCATCGTACATCGTTACCTTTTTAGCATATTGGCCGTCTACATTTTTAGGTGTGTATCCCCCGTAGCTTGTAAGCTTGTCTTGCAGCAAAGAATAAGGCTTGAATTGACCTTCTTCTAACGCAGGGCCATATACTGCAATAGGTTTCATCGTAGAACCTGGCTGTCTTTTGACATTTAGGCGATTGAGCGATTTTTGTACATAATCTCGTCCTCCCATAACAGATAAAACTCCTCCGCTTTTGTTATCGACTAATACAAAAGCACCTTGGGCACTGTTATCTGTACCTGGAAAATAACGATTTTCTTTCATCAGCTCGTAGGCGGCTTCTTGTACTTTTGTACTCATCGGTACTTTGACCGTATAACCGCCGCGCAGAAGCTCATTGCTCGAAATGCTGTATTTCTTCTCTGCTTCTTGAATAACCATATCGATATAGGTTAAATATGCTGGGTTTTTAGCCTGTTCCTTTACGTTCAACCCCAGCGTTCTTCCTTGCAAACGGACATTTTTTTCAGCTGATAAATAACCTGCTTTTTGCATGGCATTTAACACAACATTTCTACGTTCTATACTTTTTTCTGGATGTAAAATAGGAGAATAAGAATTCGGTGCTTTTGGCAGTGCAGCAAGCAGTGCACCTTCTTCTACCGTTAATTCGGAGACATCTTTATTGAAGTAAAGCTTGGATGCAGCTTGGATTCCATAGGCTCCGTGTCCAAAGTATATTTGGTTCAAATACATTTCAAGCAGTTTTTGCTTACTGTAACGCTGCTCCAAGTTAATGGCCACCACTACTTCTTTTGTTTTTCTAAGCAGCGTTTTATCATTAGATAAAAACACATTTTTAGCCAGCTGCTGTGTTAAAGTACTTCCTCCTTCAACACTTCCTCCAGCCAATATATCTCGGTATAATGCTCGGCCAATAGATTTAAAATCGATTCCGTGGTGTTCATAAAAACGAACGTCTTCAATTGAAATAAATGCTTGTTGCACATGCTTTGGAATCTTATCAATTGAAACCAAGTCCCGATTTTTCACATAGAGCTTTGTTAATTCGTCTCCATTTTCGTCCACTAACCTCGTAGCCGAGTCCATGACGATCTTTTTCTCATCAATTACATAGTTTCCAAGAAACAAGATGATAATATATCCAATCAATCCTAATAGAAAAATTCCAACTAAGGCAGCAATTGCGTATAAGCCTTTTTTGTACATCGTGCCACCCCTTTTCTTTCGCTAAACTTTTGATAATATGGAAAACAACTTCATCAATGTTTTACTTTACCATCTTCATTAGAAGTTCACAATTTTTGAATTTTTGTGTGTAAAATTTTATAATTTTAGTATGATTTACAATTATAAATTGTATGCAATTCCCAATTAGAAAGGAAGTATAATCCATGAAGATCTTTATTACTTACGGAACAGGCCCTTACCTTCAGAAGTTGATCGACGAACATCCGAGTGAACGTTTGTTACTGCTTCACAAAGATGACGATCAATTTGCACTAGTCCACGAAACAGATGGAGATACAATTTTTAAAGAAGGACATGCTTATGAAGTATTAGATGCTTCTGGAGATCTTGCAGATAGCGGATTTGCTGTACTAAATAATATTTCAGTTACAGATGAAGGCCGTCCTTTGTTTGAACAGCGATTTAGCCAACGAGCTCGTTTAATTGAAAATGAAGCAGGCTTCTCAGCTATTCGTGTGCTTCGTCCACTGCAAAATGACACATACATTATCTTTACAGGATGGAAAGATGAAAGTTCATTTAGCGATTGGCAGTCTTCAAAAGCCTATAATGAAGCACACAAAAAACGCGGTACGTCAGAAGGCGTGGATCAACAGCCATCGATTTTCTCTCGCCCTTCTTATGTGACCTCATACCACGTAGTTAAATAAGCAAACATCCTCCTAGTAGGCGAGTATCACAATAGGCACAAACGTCATATTGTATACTACATCACCTATTGGGAGGAATTTTTATGGGCATAGAGCTTGGAGCTCTTCATTGGATGTATGTCCTTTTTATCGCCTTCATTATCGGTTTTATGATTATGCGGCGAGATACGAGTATCCTTTGTATACTCGGGATTTTTTTGCTTTCCTTAACGGCTACCTCTTCGTTAAGCCACTCCGTCAGCGCTGTTTTTTCCAGCTTCATTTATGCCATTACAGAACTGCTTCCTACCATTTTAATTATTTCAATCATTGTATCCATGAGTAAAGTCTTAATGGCTACAGGAATAAATGAATCGATGATTTCACCTTTTGCTCGCCTCATTAAAACGCCTGCTCTTGCCTATTGGGTTATTGGATTAGTTATGATGACCATCTCCTATTTTTTCTGGCCTTCTCCAGCCGTTGCTTTACTTGGAGCCGTGCTTTTACCAGTGGCCATCCGCGTAGGGCTTCCAGCTATAGGCGTAGCTGTAGCGATGAATTTATTCGGCCACGGCGTTGCGCTTTCAGGAGACTTTGTTATTCAAGCTGCTCCTAAGATAACAGCTGACGCAGCAGGTCTTCCAGTTCACGAGGTGGTTCAAGCAAGCGTCCCTCTGGTCATTGTGATGGGAGTTGTTACGACACTCTCTGCTTTTTACTTTTTAAAACAAGATATGAAGCACAATAGAATTCACGTTCAACCGACAATGTTAACAAACAGTTCTTCTGTCCAATCCACACCTCTTTCTTCTTCAGTACGCCGGGCTTTAGCCATTATAGTTCCCCTTTTCTTTGCTATAGACGTATGGGCAATGTTCGCCCTTCATTTACAGGGAGGAGATGCGACTGCTCTCGTTGGCGGCACAGCCCTGTTTATTTTAGTGGTGGTTTCACTTATTGCTCACAAAGGAAAAGGTCTCGAACAAACAACTTCCTACTTGATTGAAGGCTTGCAGTTTGGTTTTAAAGTATTCGGTCCCGTTATTCCCATTGCAGCTTTTTTCTATTTAGGAGATGCTGGATTCACAACAATCATTGGTGACTTTCTTCCGAAAGGATCACATGGACTTGTAAATGACCTAGGCGTTGCGCTTGCTTCCACTGTGCCGTTAACCGCACAGGTTGCTACTGTAACGATAACTGCTCTAGGAGCTATTACCGGATTAGACGGTTCAGGCTTTTCAGGCATTTCACTTGTAGGCTCTGTCTCTCATTTATTTGCATCTGCTTTAGGATCGGGCGCTGCCACCCTAACTGCTTTAGGGCAAATTGCTGCGATTTGGGTTGGGGGAGGCACGTTGATTCCATGGGCATTGATTCCAGCTGCTGCAATTTGCGGAGTCAGTCCGTTTGAACTCGCCAGACGTAATTTAAAACCTGTAGCGATTGGATTGGTCGTTACAACAATTGTCGCGATGTTCTTAGTTTAAACAAAAGGGGCTGGGACATAACGAAATGAATTCCATCCAAAGACGAACAAGCTGGATATATAATCTGGACAGCTTGCTCGACCGCAGTTGATTTCCGTTCAAGGCTTCTCTTTCCGCGAGAGTCTTCGCCTTGCCCTCCAATCAACTGCTAGAAGCAACGAAACAGATAAAATCTATGTTCACTATAACAAAAAGAAACGAACCACTAATCGAACAGTTTGATTAGTGGTTCGTTTTTCACTTCGGCTATACTACTTTTTTCCAGACTCCATATGTATATATTTTTTACATGCCTTTTGGAAACTCTTTTTCCGCTGAAGGCCTTACATACGCATAAACAAGCGTATAGAAGAAAATGCCTACAATAAGCCACATAATCCCTAAGCTGTAGCCAGCTAAGACATCTGTTAAAAAATGTTCTCTTAATAGAATACGGCTCACACCTATTAATAAAACGATTAAAGTAATTGCAAGCTGATACCGCTTGGCTACCTTTTGACTGTTCATATGCTTTGTGAGAAAAAAGATAATCAGACCGTAGATAAGAATTCCCATCATCGCATGGCCGCTTGGAAAACTGTAACCTTCGATGCCTTGAAGAGGACGTCCTCGTTCTACCGCATCTTTAACTGCTTTATTAATAATATCACCGCTTAAAATAAGTAAAAATGCTGATATCATACCGATATAGTCCTTTTTGAAAAATAAAAAAACGAGAAGTACAGCTAAAAGAACCATAATCATCACTTTTGAAGCTAAAAAAGACAAGCCATGAAAAACAGATGACGATGACTGAAGAATAGTGCTGTCATCTATAGCTGAAACAAGCCAGTGGTCTCCTTGAAAAGAATCTGTCGACACAACAAACAACACTCCTAAAAAAACAAGACCTGCAACCCCAAACATCCACATCAATTTTTTGTACAGGGATACAGTTTGTGAATCTACCATATCGTTACCTCCTATTATTTCATGAGAAAATTGGTAAAAAACTCATTCTTTATCCCTATTCCTCACCTTATGTATCTATTATGTATATAAAATATTTCATGATTCAATTACTTTTTTCAATAATAACGCTTACATTCTTTTCTTTTTAATAGATAATGATATAATGATTAAAATGTCAAAAAATTCAAAACTTTATTCAACTTATACAGAAAGGATATGGTCACGTGAATTCCAAGCTACATACTTTACTTGAAGAAAAATTTGATGAAATGGTTCAAATCCGCCGATATCTGCATCAGTATCCAGAACCGTCTTTTAAAGAATTTCAAACCGCTGCCTACATTCGATCTTTTTATGACAAAATCGGTATTTCTTACCGAGCAAATGTAGGAGGAAATGGTATTGTAGCAAGCATTCAAGGAGGAAACCCTGGTCCTACTGTAGCTTTGAGAGCCGACTTTGATGCCCTTCCTATTCAAGATGAAAAAGATGTACCATATCAATCAACTGTTCCGGGTGTGATGCATGCGTGTGGTCACGATGGTCATACGGCTACTCTTTTAGTCCTTGCTAAAGCGCTTTTTGAAATAAGAGATTCTCTCCATGGTAAAATCGTCTTCATTCATCAGCACGCCGAAGAGTACGCTCCCGGAGGCGCCAAGTCCATGATTGAAGACGGATGCTTAGACGGTGTGGACGCGATATTTGGAACACATTTATGGTCATTAACTCCGACTGGTGTGGTTCAATATCGAACGGGTCCTATTATGGCTGCTGCTGATCGCTTTGAAATTACGATCAAAGGAGCAGGTGGACACGGTGCCCAGCCCCACAAAACAAAAGATTCAATCGTCATCGCCTCTCAGCTTGTTGTTAATTTACAGCAAATTGTAAGTAGACGTGTAAACCCAATTGATTCAGCGGTTGTGAGCATAGGTTCTTTTGTAGCGGAAAATGCATTTAATATTATTGCTGATTCTGCTCGACTAATTGGAACGGTAAGAACATTTAATGAAGATGTGCGAAATGATGTCGAAAAAGAAATCGAACGAATTGTCCAAGGTACATGCTTAACAGCTGATGCTTCTTATGAACTGAGTTATACTCGCGGCTATCCTTCCGTCGTCAACCATCCGGAAGAAACGGCCTTTCTTGCTTCTGCTGCTTCTCAAATCGATGAAGTTCATACAGTCGAAGAAACGGAGCCTCACATGACTGGGGAAGATTTCTCTTATTATTTGCAGCATATTAAAGGAACGTTCTTTTTTACAGGAGCTCAGCCAGAAGGTGTAGATGCTCCGTATCCTCATCATCATCCTAAATTTGATTTTAACGAAAAAGCAATGCTTATCGCAGCTAAAACGCTTGGTACGGCTGCTGTTGAGTATTTAAGAGAACAAGCTCCTTCTAAAAACGTAATAAAAGCGAATTAATCATTCAGCAAGCATTCGTACGGATAAGCAGACGAGTGCTTGTTGTTTTATTTTAGGAACCTTTTTCTCACTTAAAACGTAGTATTTATATCGACTGAAATGAGGTGATTTTTTTGAATACGTATGAAGAAAAAGTGTTACAAGAAGCTGAACATTGGAAATTCAGCATGTTGAAACGACCTTCTAAATTTCAACGGACCGCAAAATCTTTACAACTTAAAATAAATGAAAAAATCCCTGCTAAAGTCCATAAGATTATGACTGAAAGCATAAAAAAAATGGTGGAAACCACGCTTGTTGGGTCCGATTTCACCACTAAAAAAAGAGATGTCAGCGGTCTTTCGTTTGAAGAAAAAGAGAAAAGAATTTTGGAGCTCATACCTAAGTACAAAAAAACTGCTGCTGTAGAAGGAGCTGGTACTGGTGCAGGCGGTATCCTTTTAGGTGCAGCAGATTTCCCGCTTCTTCTTTCCATAAAAATGAAGTGCTTATTTGACATTGCCGCTACGTATGGTTTTGATGTAAAAGAAAAAGAAGAACGCATTTATATGCTGTATATTTTTCATCTTGCCTTTTGCAGCGACGACCATAGAACGAAGCTGCTCGAAGTAGTAGAAAACTGGGAAGAAAAAAAAGAGGAACTTCTTGAGCTTGATTGGAAAGCTTTTCAACAAGAATACCGCGATTACATTGATGTTGTAAAAATGTTTCAGCTTATGCCGGGAATTGGAGCTGTTATAGGTGCATATGCTAATTATCAGCTTCTTGACCATCTCACAAAAGTAGCAATGAACGTCTATCGCTTCCGTATATTATCTTCGTCTCCAAAGTAGTCTAAAAACGTAAAAAAGCTCCATTCGGAGCTTTTTTTACGTTAATTTTTTATTTACATATGCATTTACAAATAAGTGAATAAATATAACACCTGCTGCCACGGAAAGCAGTGCAGCAACTATATTAGAAAAAGCCACCGCTATGGCGAGCACAAGAATTTGTACATACAGCGCTTTTTTCCATACGGCCAAAAATGCCTTTTTCCGTTCTTTAGCTTCAACCGGATAAAGAGAAAGCCATAAAATCTGTTTGTGCTGCTTCCAAAGCGGGAGTAATTGAAAACCCGTCATGTATACAACAAATAAAACAACCACTATATTGCCGTATTGAAACGGAGCAGCTACAATTAAAAATCCGCCAATGACAGTTAAGCGAACGAGCAAACTTAAATAATCTCCTGATCGCAAAAATGTTCTGGTGTACAAGTAATGGTAAGTGGCACTTTGACGAAATGGAATACGTGCTAATAGCCAATCTAAATATCTACGGCGTTTGATTCGCTCTTTCACCTGAGGAACGTCCGTAAATAAATTAGCTAATCGATAAAAATAGCCCATGCGCTTTTCTTCTAAGTCAATTAGCTTTTCCCATTTGATCGGCTTTCTTTTTGTAAGGGAGCGATAATAAATGGCTAGCGCAATCATAATCACCGCTACGACTCCTGTAAACAATACGTATGCATGGGAAAATAAGAAGTACGTAAAAACTGCGTTCAAGAAAAACCTGACGATATAATCTGTCCACTTCGCCCACTTTTCTTCAAACCATACAGCCCACCAAGACATGCCTAAGTTTACAACTTTCAAGATGAGTAATAGCAGAAAAAACACAAAAACGTTTGAGTAAGAATCATGCATTACCTTTACGTGAAGAGGTGCTGCTGCACCAGTTGCAAATAATAAAATATAAAGCTGAATCGTAAAGGTAAACCAAAAAGATTTTTTAAAATAAGGCTGCAGCTTCGTCTCCAAAGGAAGTAAAAAGACTAAATCAGGTCGTTTTAAAAACGTTTGAATTTGACCCATGGTTAAAATCAATCCCATAAGTATCGCAATCACTACAGCCGAAGGAAACGCAGGTGTTAATGTACTCAACCACTGTTGATAATAGTAGGCCAAACCGCCAATCGCAAAAATTAACACTAATTTAATGTGGTCATTTAAGATATATTTTGTATATCTTCTTACATCCACTAAATACTGCTGAAACCGTTGCTTCCATAATGCATCAATCTTACTCATAGCCTTCTTCCTTTGTTAATTCAATATAAATTTCATCAAGAGTAGCATTGCGCATCTGAAATTCTTCTTGAAGGTCTTTAAGCGTTCCTTGCGCTCTTACTTCTCCGTTATGTAAAATAACAAATTTATCGCAGTAGCGTTCCGCGGTCGCCAAAATGTGTGTGGACATTAAAATGCCTGCACCTTGCTTTTTCATATCCGTCATCAAATCAAGTAAAGACTGAATACCAAGCGGATCTAAACCTAAAAAAGGTTCATCAATAATATAAAGAGACGGCTGAACCAAAAAAGCGCACATTATCATAACCTTCTGCTTCATTCCTTTTGAAAAATGCGCAGGGAACCATTTTAACTTCCGGTCTAAACGAAATTCTTTTAAAAGCGGCTGCAGACGGGCTTCATATGTTTGAGGCTCAAGTCCATAAGCCATAGCTGTCATATCTAAATGTTCTTTTAATGTTAATTCATCGTATAGCACAGGAGTTTCTGGAATAAACGTAAACTGACTTCGATAACCTGTTGGGTCTTGTTGAAAGGTTTTATTATTAATGGATACACTTCCTTTTTTTGCTTCCATTAATCCAATGATATGTTTAATCGTTGTACTTTTGCCGGCCCCGTTTAACCCGATTAACCCGACTAATTCACCTGCATTTACATCAAACGATACATCTTTTAAGACGGGAGTTTTTGTATATCCCCCTGTAATATTGTTAATTTGCAATAAAGAACCCATCACGATCTCCTTTTATTTGTTCTTTTTTGTCTTCAAGCGCAAGCGCTATTTGCTCTATTGTACCAAATCTTTTTCTTCCTCACATTGTTTTCAATTTTTTTCGGTTAATTTTTCCAGAATATAATCGAAATATCAGGACATTCTATATAGGGAAGAAGGAAAACAAGTTATTGATTACAACCAATCATTACAAAGCTTCTTACATTTGGGATGAGGTGTCTACAGCAGGCATATTTCAGAAAACCTTATTGTAAATCGATGTATGTTTGATTCATAAGGGGATGGTAGTCATGAACGTAGTAAGAATATATATAATGGGTAGACAATAATGTTCATTTATTACTGTGTAAATGAGGTGTTTGTCAAAGACCAAGAACGATTTCGTTCACATTGTATATTTTTTAGCTCAATGCTTAAATGAGGTGTTTGTTAAAGAGAATATACTTTTTCAAGTTACTGTTTCATTAGGCAATGCAATTACGTAAATGAGGTGTTCCTTAAAGATCATATGCTGCATTAAAGGCTATTTTTTCCTTCTTCACATGACGGGATGCATAATCGTTTGCATCCCGTTTTTGTGTATAAAATGCCAGTAGCTATTTCTTGCCTGCTGATTGCATTTCTACTTTGTGGTAAAATAAACGTACATGTATACCCATACATTTATATTGGTAACGGAAGGTGAACATAATGAGCACACATGATGAAAACTGTATTTTTTGCAAAATTATTCGCGGTGAAATCCCAGGTGCAAGAGTATTTGAAAATGAACATGTATTAGCTTTTTTAGACATTAGTCAAGTAACAAAAGGTCATACGCTGGTGATTCCAAAAGTACATAAAAAAGACATTCACGAACTAACGCCGGAAATTGCGCGCAATTTGTTTGAAGTGGTTCCTCAAATCGCAAATGCAATTAAAGAAACATACAGCCCAATCGGCTTAAACATCTTAAATAATAATGGTGAAAAAGCTGGTCAATCCGTGTTTCATTATCATATGCACATTATTCCTCGCTATGGGGAAGGGGATGGATTCGGTGCTGTATGGAAAGAGCATACAAGCGAATACACGCCTGAAAAACTTCAAGAAATCGCTGGCAATATTTCTTCTCGCCTTTCTTGAAACAAAAAAAGCTTACACATGTAAGCTTTTTTTGTTTTATCTATTCATTTGACACATGTTTAATCAGTTTGTGATATAAAACATCGTACGGCTTTTCACTTATTATGAACGACTTTCCGCCTTAACTTCTAAATTCATACGTTCTTCAATCAATTTTGTTAATGCTCTTGATCCTTCAGGTACCAAGTGGACACCATCTGATGTAAAGTATTCAGGGTGCTTAGAAGCCTCTGAGTACCAATCTACGAGCGTGACGTGACCAAACTTTTCAGAGGCAGCTTTCAAGTTCTTGTTCACCGTGCTTTCCCACGAACGAGGAACGCGCGTATTCACTAAGTAAACGTCCGCGTGTGAAAAAGCTTTTACCAGTTGTTCAAGTTCTTCATTTGTAAAATAGCCGTTTGTTCCTAACTCAATAATCACTGCGCTGTTCGGATTATTAAATGCTTGATAGCTAGGAGTTAGCTGCAGTGCTTCATTGAGCTGCCTTCCTACTTTTCCGTCAATCGTAATACTAAGCGGCATCTCTTTAAGATTTGGAGCAATATCCAGCATGACCGAGTCTCCAATCGCAAGAACATCTCTGTAAGAATTCGGCTGCTGTTTTTCTTTGGCATCAGATTTTTCTTCCGCGTTCTCTGCTTTTTTATCATCCGCTTTGTTCTTGTCTTTGACAGAAGTTGAAGCATTTTCTTTATGATTCGTTTGAATTTTAACCTCTGTCTCTTTTGCTGTCGTTTCATCCTTTTGCTGCGTACTAATAGCAAAGCTTGTCATATCCGCTGTAAACAGCGCCAAAAAGAAAATGAGACTGCCCAAAACCGCTTGTCTCGAACGAGAGAGATTACGCCATTTAAAAAGCTCTCTCGGATGGTAGTGCCGGAAATAATAGCGAAAGCCGCGTGTGCGGATAGGCACTTCGATGTAACGGTAAGAAAGTTCAGCAATGATAAATGTAAGGCCTACTTGTAACAGCGCATGCCAATAGACCGGGCGGCCAATCTCGGATACAGGTGTTGTAAGAACAATAACCGGATAATGCCACAAATAGATACCGTATGATCTAGTACCAAGCCAGCGAAGCGGTTTAAACGACAGAGCTTTTCCTAAAAAACTACTAGGATGACTAATCGTTGCAACCAGTACAGCAGCGTTTAAACAAATCAGCAGCATTCCACCTTGATAAAGAAAAGATGCATGAATATACTCATCAACGCTCCATACGCAGAGAATAAATATAAAGAAACTCACTATACTTACCGCGTTTAATACTTGCTTGCCTACGGCTGGAAGATTTTTTGATGACAAACGATACATCGGCCAGACAAATGCAAGTAAACAGCCGATTAAAAGGGCAAACAGCCGAGTATCGGTTCCATAATAAATGCGGCTAGGATCTCCTCCTGGCTCATATAAAAAAGACATTAGAATAGCTGAGGCCATTACTCCAGCTAAAATGAATAGAGAAAGAATTCCTCTCTTTTTGATAAATTTTAAACCCAACAATAAAACAAGTGGCCACACAATATAAAACTGCTCTTCAATAGCAAGTGACCATAAGTTCTTTAATGGTGACGGTGACCCAAAACTATCAAAATATGAAACTTTATGAAAAATAAACCACCAGTTACTCATATAAAAAATAGACGATAATGCATCGCCTCGTAGCGTTGTTAACAATGGTCGGTTAAATAAAATAACCCAAGCTGCAGTTAATACTACCATCACATACACAGCCGGAAGAAGTCTTCTCGTTCGGCTGATCCAAAAATGCTTCAAATTTTTCAAAGGATTTTCCCAAGATTGCACCAGTAAAATCGAGGTAATTAAATACCCTGATAATACAAAGAAAACGTCAACTCCTAGAAATCCTCCAGATGCCCATCCAAATCCTAAGTGATATGCAATGACAGACATAACAGCGAAAGCTCGAAGTCCATCCAAACTATATATATACCTATTTTTCTTTTCCTTTGCACTCATAAAAATGCCTCCAAGCAATATGTACAACAAATTTCTTTCCCAATCAATATTAAGAATATTACGTAATTGTTACATTTTTGTTACAAAAATCATTATATACAATATTATTACTTTCTTCAATATATCACTTACTTAAAATCAAAGAATAAGCAAAAAGAAACAAATTCATTATCTATCTTATTCATAAATTACTAATTTAGTAGTAGTCATATCGATTCTATCTGCGCAGTACTAAAGCCTAACATCTTTCTTTCACCTTACCCGTTTCAGAAATAGAAAAACTTCACACAATTGGTGAAGTTTCTAAGGTGTCTTTAGCATATCTACGTGGGGGAGCCCTTCATCTGAATAAATATCGGAAATAGGTCTAAAACCAAACGATTCATAAAATGTTTGAAGTCTGCTTTGAGCTTGAATTTTAATTGTCTTCTCGTGCAACTCATTCTCTAAAAAATCAATTCCTCTTGCTACTAGCTCTCTTCCGAGACCTGTACCGCGCTGTGCTTGTTTCACAATAATGCGCCCCAGAGAAGCCTCCCGATAGCTAATTCCTTTTGGTAAAACTCTAAGGTATGCGATAATTTTCTCATTCTCTTTTTTGAACAAGTGATAAGCAAGTTTGTCTTTTCCATCTACTTCTAAGTAAGCACACTTCTGTTCGACAACAAAAATAGCGGTGCGAACCTGTAGAATTTCATAAAGCTCATCGTTTGTCAGCTCTTGAAATGATTTTATGCACCAAGTCATGATCCGCTCACCTTTTCTTATTGTTCTTTTTCAATTAAATTCAGCGTACGTTCAAGCCAATTGATATAGCTTGTCTCCCGGTCTTGAGCGCGAGAAAGCACCAAATAATGACCAAATTGAGGAGACGAAACGGTAATGTGATGATTAACTTGTTCCAATAGGTCATCCATTCGTTTCTTTAAAAAAGTTAGCTTCACTTTCCTGCTTGAGAGTTGATTATCTATTTGTTGCTTTAACTCTTCTATTGACATAGATGAGGCAAAATAAGCTTTTAACATAAATTCATCTTTAGTTGTTTCAGGAATAGGATCAATTGTAGTGAGCCACTTGCTTAACTCGGCCCTTCCTTCTTCCGTTATCGAATACATCTTTTTTTCTAATTTCTTGCCTTGAATCACGGTTTCATAGCGAATAAATCCCTCTTCTGTTAATCGCTTTAACTCGGGATAAATCTGGCTGTGCTTAGCACTCCAAAAATTACCGACCTCTTCTTTAAAAAGTCTGGTAATGTCATACCCGCTGAGCTCCTTCTGATCTAAGAGCCCTAATATTGCATATTTTAATACTCTCATTCTGTTCCTCCACATTATTTCTTCCATCAGTATAGCATATAAACATTTCATTTACATGTTTGCCAAAACATGTTTGCGTATACTTTTTATTTATCTTTTTTCTATTATTTTCTCTTTACAGATTAATTTAAATTTTTGAAAAGTTACCTCCACAATCAATGGTTTTCATGATAGTATAATGATATTCTTTCTGACATCAGTCATTAGCCATTTTGTATGATGAGTGTTCGAACTAATTTGAGGAGGAATTAATGTGATTACGTTAAACAGAGCTTATAATTTTAATGCAGGTCCGTCTGCGCTTCCCCTACCTGTCTTACAACTTGCTCAAGAGGAGCTAGTTAATTTTAAAAATACGGGTATGTCTGTGATGGAATTATCACATCGCAGCAAAGAGTTTGAAGATGTATTAACACATGCTAAAGAAACACTCACGGAATTGCTTAATATTCCAGATACACATGAAATTTTATTCCTGCAGGGCGGAGCAAGCCTGCAATTCTCTATGATTCCAATGAACTTCTTAGCTCCCGATCAAGTCGGTGCATATGTACTAACTGGATCATGGTCAGAAAAAGCATTAAAAGAAGCAAAGAAACTTGGAAAAACAGCAGTGGTTGCTTCTACTAAAGAAGAGAACTACCGCTCTATTCCAGCTTTAGATGATGTAAAGCTTCCAAAAGAAGAGATTGGGTACTTGCATATCACGTCCAACAATACCATTTTTGGTACACAATGGGCTGACTATCCTTCTATTGAAGGAGTAGACTTAATTGCCGACATGTCAAGCGACATTCTTTGCCGTCAAATTGATGTATCTAAGTTCTCACTCATTTATGCTGGTGCTCAGAAAAACCTCGGACCATCTGGTGTCACGGTTGTCATTTTGAAGAAAGAATTGCTTAAACGTATTCCTGAAGGTTTACCAACAATGCTGAATTATGAGACACACGTAAAGAGCAACTCTCTTTACAACACTCCTCCAACGTTTGGCATTTATATGCTTTCACTTGTTTTAGATTGGATTAAAGAACAAGGTGGCGTTAAAGCAATTGAAGCCCAAAATCATAAAAAAGCTAAGTTACTCTATACAAGCATGGAACGTTCAAATGGTTTCTATACCCCTCACGCTACAGAGGAAAGCCGATCAATTATGAACGTAACGTTTACTTTACCAACCGATGAGTTAACGACTGCGTTTTTACAGCAAGCAAAAGAAAAAGGCTTCGTAGGATTAGCTGGACACCGTTCAATCGGCGGATGCCGCGCTTCTATTTACAATGCTGTACCGCTTGAAGCGTGTGAAGCTCTTGCCGTCTTTATGGATGAATTTGCACAGGCAAACGTATAATTGGCAGAATCAGCTGATTCTTTTTTCACATAAATATGTTATAATCAGTATGTAAATATATGCAATGGGCATAGACGCACTATTGGTATATTTCGAGCTTAGCTTAGAAGAGGAGAGATGAGAAATGAATACAAAAGTTTTAGTTTCTTTAGCGTTATTAGTCGGAATTGGAGCGGTTCTCCACACGGTGGTACCTCCTATTTTATTTGGAATGAAGCCAGATATGATGTTAACAATGATGTTTTTGGCAATCCTGTTGTTTCCTAGCGTAAAAAATGTTGGGTTAGTTGCCCTAACAACAGCAGCTATTTCTGCTTTAACAACAAGCTTTCCTGGCGGACAAATTGCAAACTTAGTTGATAAACCAATTACAGCATTTGTTTTCTTTGCATTATTTATGCTTGTGAAAAAAGCAACAGGCATTAAAACACCAGTTGCCGCTGCTTTAACAGCTGTTGGCACACTCGTATCAGGAACCGTATTCTTGTCAGCTGCCGCGCTAATCGTCGGCTTACCGGGCGGAAACAGCGTCATGGCGCTTGTTGCTGCGGTTGTATTACCTGCAACAGTAGTAAATACAATCGTTATGGTCGTTATTTATCCAATTGTTCAATCCGTTCTAAAACGCACAAGCATCAAAGCAAAATTATCGTAACGTCAAGAGCCTGATTTAATTAAGAATCAGGCTCTTTTTTTACACCAAAAGCTAAGGCCCGCCAAAGCGTGGCGGACCTTTAGATAAAACGGTTCATTTATAGTATGTTGCTGATCTTTTAGAGACAGCCTAAAGTTCGACTCTTAACTTTTTGTTTAAAAAGAAATGGTACAGGATGCTTTTCACTTAAATTTCATTTGCAGCTCATACAATAGGTATGAAGACTTACTATGTAATAAAGGTTTAAGTTCCCCATCCTAGGTTACATAATAAAGTATAAGCGCCAATAAAAAACTCGCAAAAGCCACTGTCGCACATGTAAGAGACTTTTGTTTCAGCACATGTTTAGGTGGATATGATGCCGTTCTAGTCGTAAGGCTAAACCATTTAAAGGCAGCCAGAAAAAAACTCAGGCTAATCATCAAAAGAATGAATAAAGCTACCCCATGTTGATAACCTCCTTCTTTTGTATAAATCTATGCTATTTTTTTATGATTATGTCAGAAGGAAGTGTTAGCAATTACTTTACTATATAGGAGGAAATAAATAATGAGCAGAATGAAAAAACTAGCAGCTGGAGCAGCAATCGGAAGCACCGTAGCCGCTATTACAACGCTTCTTGTTACTCCATATTCAGGACGAGAACTTAAACAGCGTGTCAGCTCTCGAAAAGACCGAGTTAACGCTTCACAACAAGAGCTCTCAACAAAAATAAAAGCTGTTTCTCAACAAGTACAAATGACCGCCAGAGAAGGAAATACTATAGTGAAAAATATCGCAAGTGACCTTTCTACTACCCTTGGTCAGTTTAAAGAAGAAATTGTCCCTCATAAGGAATCCCTTCAGCATCATTTGAAAGAAATCCAAAATTCTTTGTCAAACCTAGAGGAACATGTACAGACAACTAAAAATCCCAATGAAAAAATTGACAAAAAAGAAGGTTAGAACGCCTTCTTTTTTAATTTTTTAAAATTTTGTAAATTTACATCTTTATAATTTTTTATTTTATTGGCATAATAGAAGATAAATAAAAAAAGAGACTAAGTAGGTGGGAGAAGATGAAAAAGACTAGTGATCAAGATTACAGTTTGAAAGAAGCACTTCTATTTAGCCAACGCATTGCCCAATTAAGTAAAGCCCTTTGGAAAACCGTAGAGAAGGATTGGCAGCAATGGATTAAGCCTTATGACCTTAATATTAACGAGCATCATATTTTATGGATTTCATATCATTTAAACGGGGCTTCCATTTCCGAAATTGCCAAGTTTGGAGTTATGCATGTTTCTACTGCATTTAACTTCTCCAAAAAACTAGAAGAACGAGGTTTACTTGAGTTTTCTAAAAAAGAAAGCGACAAGCGAAATACGTACATTCAGCTGACAGATAAAGGCGAGGCCATTTTATTAGATTTAATGGAACATTACGAACCTTCTAATAATTCAGTGTTCAGCGGCGCACTTCCGTTGCGCGACTTGTACGGCAAATTCCCTGAGTTTATGGAACTAATGACCGTCATCCGCAAAATTTACGGTGAAGATTTTATGGATATCTTCGAGCGATCTTTCCATCATATCGAAGAAGAATTCACTGAAGAAGATGGCAAGCTTGTCAAGAAAGATAAAGAGAACCACCAGGAGACTATTTCAAACTCTTAATGGTTAGTCCCTTATCCATTGAATAATTTCAAAAAATTCATTCATCACATCTTGATAAGAAGGTTGATAACGAAGCGATTCGACCGTCTCTCTAGGATTTAATTTATAATTCAGCATGCCAACAAATTGTGTAAGAAGCGGAACAAAGTCTGTTAGACCTTCCGCTTTTTGCTCAATATATTCGTTTTTTGTATCTTCACACAGAATTAAAATTTCCTCTACTTCCTTCTTTGTAAGCTGATTTCTTACCACTAAATCAATAAATGGTTTAGCTTCTTGTTCAGATGTCCCAGATAACAGTTTTATGTAATATTCTAAACGTGATACTCGAGATTCTAAAGTTTCCATCCGCTTCCCCTACTCCTTCAACGTTCATATACCTCTACTCCATATTGTACATGATTCATTCATGTTCTTCCAAATAATTCTTTCTTCGTCATTCACATTTCCTGTTTGAGTAGCACCTTATAAAGATTTTCATATACTGATTATGTACTCACTGCATATATTAATATAAATCCCTCTGTCCTTTTTAACAATCCTTTTGCACAATGGCTAATTGTTACTCATTTCTTATCCATTCACTTTGCTATTTCGTTTAAAACCTATTTCTCAACTTCTTAACTACCCTTTATAAAATAAAAACCGCATTTCTGTGTAAATACCTTTTGAAATTCTTTGCTCAACTGTATATATAACTATCTATTTTACCGCTTTTTTGGTAATGTTAATATAGATATTTGTAAATTCATACAAAGCTGTACTATATAAATGACTATAAGACTTTTTGTCTTCGTCACACTGATTTTGTTAGGGGGATTTTTATGTACATATTCTTTATTGTATTTGCACTATTCATTTTATTCTACATCAATGCACTAACAAATACATTGTGTATTCAAAAAGAAATTCCAGCTGAAAAACAGCCTAAAGTTTTTCGTACGATTAATGTATTAATTACCATTTTATTAGTTTCATCTTATATTGAAGTATCATTTACATAAAAAACGGTGAGATGTCTCACCGCTTTTTTATAGGCTTAGCAAAAACAGCTAGCTCCGATGATAACTAATAAGATGAATAATACGACTAATAGCGCAAATCCACTGCCGTATCCGCATCCGTAAGAACCCATATCTATCGCCCCTTTCCTTTTATATTCATCTGTTTCCTAGTGGTAACATGCACAACCAACAATGACTAATAAGATAAACAGTACAACTAATAGTGCAAAACCGCCTCCATGTCCGCATCCGCTCATTTGAGCACCCCCTTTGTTTACTAATACTGCATCTTATGCATCAGCTCAAAAAACGTCTAGGCTTTTAGCCCAAACCCCATAATTTATTTCTCTTGCTTCTCGTTTGGAGATTACTCTGTGAGTTTGTCCACCATTTTGAAAACGCTTTATAAAAAAGCTATCATAAGCGTATAATCACTCCATGCTTAGTGGAAAATAAATGTAAATTTACGTGGTTTTAACTTCATTTGCTAACATCAGGAAATGTGATATAGTAAATCTTGAGTCAAGCTACATAAGTAAAAATGATGAGTAGGAGTGTTTACGTATGAAAAAAAGCTTAGTTGCACTAACAACGGCAGCCAGTCTCGTTGCTTTATCAGCATGCAGTGGGGGAAATGATGCTTCAAATGCAAACGATGCTTCAAAAGTAATTGTAGAAACAAAAGCAGGCAATATCACTCAAGGTGATTTGTATAAGCAAATGAAAGATACAATCGGACAAGACCAATTTAATACACTCGTACGAAGCGTTACCGAAGAAAAAGTATTGAGTAAAAAATATAAAGTAACGGATAAAGAGCTTGATCAGCAGCTGAACATTCTAAGAGAACAATACGGTGATCAGGTGGATTCAGTTATTAAGCAAAAAGGCGAAAAAGAAGTCAAAGATATGCTAAAAGTTGATATTCTCCGTGAAAAAGCTGCTACAGCAGGCATTAAAGTATCGGACAAAGAAGTGAAAAAAGCTTATGATGAGTATAAAGCTCAAAAACCTCAAATTCGCGCAAGTCATATTTTAGTAAAAGACGAGAAAACAGCAAACGAAGTGGAAGCGAAAATCAAAAAAGGCGAGGACTTTGCTAGTCTGGCAAAAGAATATTCAACGGATCAGCAGTCTGCCGCTAACGGCGGGGATTTAGGCTACTTCGGTGAAGGCCAAATGGTTAAAGAATTTGAAGAAGCGGCTTACAAGCTGAAAAAAGGTGAAGTAAGTAAACCAATCAAAACAGAGTACGGCTACCATATCATTAAACTAGTCGATAAAAAGAAAGTAGAATCGTTTGAGAAAAAGAAACCCGAACTTGAGCAGCAAATCAAACGTTCAAAAGTAGATCAAGCAGAAGCAAACAAGAAGATTCAAAAAGAGCTTGATAAAGCAAAAGTGGAAGTCAAAGATAAAAATGTAAAACCAATTTTCGAAGAAGGTGCGACAGATAGTCAATCTGGCGTAGAAACTCCTCAGCAGTAATGCTAAGAGCCTGTCACTCATGTGACAGGCTCTTTTATATAATCAGATGGAATCGCTGTTGCGTCTTTCTTTTTCCACTTGCATTCTTTCGATGAAGACTTGTCCCTCTTTTTCAATAAACGAATCATCCACTTGCTTATCATGTTGTGCAGCACGAATCGCCATAAATCCACTAAAGAAAATGCCTGCTACAACTAAATAAATCCAAATTGGTAGTGTCACCATATATTGATCCCCCATCACAGTTATTTACAACCACTATATGCGAAGGAAGAAAGACTTATACCTTTTTAATCAATCGTTGGTTTATAAAATGAGCGATTATCAAGTGCAAAAATACGCTCTGTAAACTCACCGGGCTTCACTTTTGTTAATGCTCGGTCCAGCATATTCATTTTAGCGTCTACATTGTCAATCAAATGAAGCATCTCAGCCTCTTTAATTAACGGCTTTTTCGGACTTCCCCACTCTTCCTTACCGTGATGCGATAATACAAGGTGCTGAAGAAGCATAACCTCTTCTCCTTCGATCGCTAATTCTTCTGCCGCTTTTCCAATTTCATTCACCATAATCGAAATATGGCCAAGCAGGTTCCCTTCGACTGTGTATATCGTCGAAACAGGACCTGAAAGTTCAAATACTTTGCCAAGGTCATGAAGAATAACCCCAGCGTACAGCAAGTCGCGGTTTAAGCTTGGATAAAGGGTTGAAAATGACTCAGCCAGCTTCAGCATAGACACCACATGGTAGGCAAGTCCCGATACAAACTCATGGTGATTTTTAGTTGCTGCCGGATATTCTAGAAATTCCGTTTGATATTTTTTAAACAAATGGCGAGTAATGCGCTGGACATTCGAATTTTTCATTTCGAATATACTCTTTGTAATATGTTCGACCATTTCTTCTTGAGATAAAGGCGCCACTTCTAAAAAGTCAGATGTGCGCACTCCGTCCTGCGGCTGTGCAGGACGAATGTTGCGTATTTTCAGCTGGTTGCGCCCGCGGTAATTCATTACTTCACCAGCAGCTCGCACAATCTTTTGAGCAGCATAATTTTCCTCGTCATCTGGGGAAGCATCCCACAGCTTGGCTTCAATATCACCTGTTTTATCCTGCAGGATTACCGTTAAAAATGGCTTTCCATTGCTTGCAATTCCTCTCGTTGAGGATTTAATTAAAAAATAAAGATCAACTTGCTCTCCTACTTCGTATTGAGCAATTCCTTTTGTCATGATCTTTTCCTCCTTACTACTTCATTCTATGTATTTGATAGCAAAGCTCTTATCGCTTCGTCCGCTTATTTACAGCTCTTTACATTTCATTTTACCATCGCTTGGCACCGAATGCACGGGTAGACGCTTTTTCATACAAGATGAGATTGCGACATAACAAAATCAATGCAATCTAAAGACGAACAAATTGGATAAAGGAGCTGAACTGCTTGAGACACCGCTGTTGATTTCCGTGCAAGACTTCGCTTTCCGCGGGAGGGCACTGAGCCTCCTCGTCGCTTCCGCTCCTGCGGGGGTCTCACCTATTCCGCTTTTCCCGCAGGAGTCTTCGTCTTGCTCTCCAATACACAGCTAGAAGCAGCCACATATATGAAAACTATGGTCACCATAGCAATAAAAAAATCCGAACGAGTTGGATTCTCCATCAAGAATCTAGGTTGTTCGTTCGGATCTTCCTTCAACTAAACTACTTTTGTCTCAGCCTCTCACTTCTTTATGTTTCTTTTTTCGTTAGCTGCAGCGCCTTTTTAATATCTTTAAAAGAGGTAGATTGCCCATACATAAGGACTCCTCCCTTATACACACGGGCACCAAATATAGCTAAAGCAGTAATCGTCACAACTAAAATCCCTATCGATACACTCACTTCCCATACAGGAATATTTAACATACCTACACGCAAAAACATAATCATCGGAGCAAAAAACGGGATAAAAGATGTGACCGTAATGATTGTGGTTTCAGGATCACCAAGTCCAAACATAGCAATTAAAAAAGCGGCCACAATCACAAGGGTCATAGGCGTAATCATTTGCTGTACATCTTCAATACGGCTCACAAGAGAACCTAAAAAAGCCGCGAGCGTAGCAAAAAGGAAGTACCCCAATATGAAAAAGACAAATGCATACACGAATGTAGTCAGCGGAACATCATTAAATCCGAGATAAGAAAAGATACCGTTATGATTTGTTTCCACACTGGCTTTTAACGATGTGTAGCCCACGCTCAGTATCACTGCAAGCTGCGTTAAGCTGAGCAGTGCAATTCCAATGATTTTAGCAAACATTTGTGTAATAGGTGATACGCTCGATACAAGGATCTCCATAACGCGGGATGATTTTTCAGTAGCTACTTCCATCGCAATCATGCTCCCATACATGATAACGGCAAAATAAATAACAAACAGCAGCACATACACAAGACCTCTTGCTTGATTTAGCTCTTGTTCTGTTTTGGCATTTTCAACTAACGCTTTCTTTTTAAATGAAACAGGGCTGTAAAGCTGATCAATTTGCTTTTCTTCTAAACCGATTTTTACTGTAGCCATAGCCACTTTTGTTTGCTGTACCGCCTGTTCTAAGGTAGAAGAAAGGTTTGATTCGGCCAAAGAGTTAGCTTTGTACACAGCTTGAGGCAGCTGCTTATCGTTTAAAGATAAAAGTAAATAGCTATCGAGCTCCCCGCTTTCTACCGCTTGTTTTGCCTTAGACTCAGACGTAAATTCTTTTAAATGAATGTCTTTATCCATGACATTTACATTTTGTTTGAACAAAGTATATACGCTTTCCACGTCATAGATGACACCCACATTTGTTCCATTATCGTCTGAATTAAAAACGTCGATAATTTTCTCCATATTTGTAAGAGCAACTAGAATAAGAGCAGTAATAATCGTCGTAATAATAAAAGATTTTGTTTTTAATTTATTAAGATATGTATGAAAGACAATGACCCAAAATTTATTCATAGGAAGCACCTACCTTTTCAATGAAAATATCATTTAATGAAGGCTCTTCCACTGCGAATTTAGATACAAATGAAAAGTGTTTAAGTTCTTGAAAAATGAGTTGTGATACGGATTCATGTTGAATTTGAACAATCATGCCTTCAACCATTTTTTTCACCTTTACAACGCCTTCAAGCTCTGTAATTCTCTCAAACGGACCTTTTCCGTGTACAATGACGTTTTTCTTTCCAAATGAACGTTTGATCTCCGGGAGCCTTCCGTACACTACAGGCGTGCCATGATGCATAATACATAAATATTCACAAAGTTCTTCCACATGTTCCATTCGATGACTTGAAAAAACAATCGTCGTTCCGCGTTTTTTCAAATCAAGCACCGCTTCTTTTAATACCTCTACGTTTACAGGATCTAAGCCGCTAAAAGGTTCGTCTAAAATAAGCAGCTCGGGTCGATGAATAACGGAGGCAATAAATTGAATTTTTTGCTGATTCCCTTTGGATAGCTCTTCTACTTTTTTGGAAGCATATTGAGGAATATTAAATCGAGACAACCAGTGTTCCATTTCTTGCAGCACGTTCGCTTTTTTCATTCCGCGCAACCGTCCAAGATATACAAGCTGATCTTTGACTTTTAATTTCGGATACAGTCCCCTTTCTTCTGGAAGGTAGCCAACTAGATGACTTCTACTGTAAGTTAAAGATTTATCATTCCATTGGATGTGACCTGAGGTTGGTTCAATGAGCCCTAAAATCATTCGAAACGTCGTCGTTTTGCCAGCACCGTTTGCACCTAAAAAACCAAACACTTCACCTTTTGGAATTTGCAAGGATAGCTCGTTTACAGCTGTAAATTCACCGTACCTTTTTGAAACTTCACGGATAGAAAGAGACATTTAATTCCTCCTTTGTAAATAAACCTACGTTTATTGTATGGAAAAAAATGATATCTGTAAACCTTAGCAGGATTTAGAGGAATAGGACGAGAAATATGTTGAATACGCTTACAATTATACTATAAGAGGAGAGTAGATTTTATGAGTACTTACACATTAACCGCTTTTGAAAAGACTGGAGAAAAATTAATAGATGAAAGTTTTGAAGCAGCTTCTGAGACAGAAGCAAAGACTATCGGCACCAAGAAGTTAGAAGAGCTTTCCTATTTAGAAAAAACGCATCGATGCGTTAGCTCTAGCGGAAAACTTGTATTGTTTCATCGTTAATACAAAACGCCGGAAAGTTTTAGCTTTCCGGCGTTTTATATTACTTTACAGCTTCTTTTAGTTCTTTACCAGCTTTAAATGCCGGTACTTTTGATGCTGGAATTTGCATTTCTTCACCCGTTTGAGGGTTACGGCCTGTACGAGCAGCACGCTCGCGTACTTCAAATGTACCGAAGCCGATTAACTGAATTTTTTCACCTTCACCTAGCGTTGATGAAATTGTTTCTAGTAATGCATCAACTGCTTTAGATGCATCTGCTTTTGTTAACTCTGATTTTGTTGCCACTGCGTTTACTAAATCTGTTTTGTTCATTTCCAATCACCTCATTAGTTTCTACATTATCTTGTGTTACCACTGTTTTGCAACTTTTAAACATGCTCTATCAATATGATAGACAAAAATATTGGCTTTTAAACTAGTTCACTTAATTTTCGGAAATATCTTTTTCACTTTGATTAAAAACAGGCGCTCGCTTTTCCAGAAACGCACGTACACCTTCCTTATGATCCGAACTTTGGCTCATAGCAAACTGACTTCTTTTCTCAAGCGCAAGCACTTGCTTTAATTGTGAAACAGATGTCTCCACATAAATTCGCTTTGTTTCCTTCAAAGCACGTGAAGGTTTTTTTAGCCAATATGAGAGATAATCTTCTACATGCTTCGCCAAATCTCCTTCTTTTATTTCATCAATTATGCCAAATTGATGAGCTTCCTCTGCTTTTAATGTCTTTCCTTCCCAAATTAGCTGTTTTGCACGATGAGCACCGATGCGCTTTTCTAGTAAAAAGTGACCGCCTCCGTCTGGAATTAGAGCAATGCCGATAAAGTTCATGGCAATTTTTGTGTGTCTTTCTGCAATAATATAATCAGAAGCAAGCGCGATGCTCAGCCCTAGTCCTGCTGCCGCACCGTGCAGTACACTTATCGTCATTTGAGGGAGGCTGTATAAAGTCAGCACGGCTTCATTAATCAAATCCATTACCTGCTCAAAACGTTCTGATTGTGAAGGTGACATCATCATATTAATATCTCCGCCTGCTGAAAATACTTTTCCGTTTCCTTTTACTATTAAAAAGTCGGCTTCACTTTCTTCGACAACTTTTAAACATTGAATAAACTGCTCTAGCACTTCTTCGTTTAATGCATTTAACGCATCCGGCCTGTTAAACGAAATTGTGGCGATACGCTCTTGCAAAACTAGTTCTACTACTTTTAATTCGACGGTCATCTTACTCACCCTTTCTGATAATGATTGAGGACTTGTTCACGAAGCGTACGTTTTAAGAACTTTCCTACCGTTGTCTTCGGGATCTCATCCATAAATAAAATGTCATCTGGAAGCCACCATTTCGCGAACTGCGGCGCTAAAAATTCCAGCAGCTCTTCTGACGAAACGATGCCTTTGTATGCATCTTTTAACACGACACAAGCAATTGGACGCTCTTGCCACATCTTATGAGGGACTGCTATGACACAGGCTTCGAAAACAGCTTCATGGGCAATAAGCGCGTTTTCTAGATCAACCGATGAAATCCATTCTCCTCCGCTTTTAATTAAATCTTTTGTTCGATCTACGATTTTGATCGTTCCCTCTTCGTCAACCGTCACAATATCTCCGGTATACAGCCAGCCGTCTTTAAACGTATCTTCTGTTCTTTTATCCTTGTAATATTCAGAAGCTACCCATGGGCCCTTTAGTAATAGCTCACCCATTTCCACTCCATCCCAAGCAATTTCTCCATTTTGACCTATTACTTTCATTTCAACGCCAGGAACTAAGAAACCTTGCTTCGCTTTTACGTTGAGCTGATACTCAAAGTCTTCGCTGTACTGATAGCTTTTTAAACGGGAGACGGTCACCACAGGGCTTGTTTCCGTCATTCCGTATGCATGCATAAATTCAATTTGATATTTTTCCTGAAATTCTCGAATGACGCTTTTTGGGGCCGCTGATCCGCCACATAAAATAGCTCGCAAACTATCGACTGCGTAAGACCTTTTTTCTATCTCTTGTAAAAAGTTTAACCAAACGGTAGGTACTGCTGCAGCCAGAGTTACTTTCTCTTGTTCAATCAGAGAAGCAATCGTCTCTGAAGTACAAAAAGCACCCGGCAGCACGAGCTTTGTTCCAAACCAAACGGCAGCAAAAGGAATTCCCCATGCGTTCACGTGAAACATTGGAACGATAGGCATAGCGGTATCTGCTTCTGATAATCCAGCACTATCAGCAAGCCCTAGCGCCATACAGTGCAGATAAATAGCTCGATGAGAATATACAACGCCCTTTGGCTCTCCTGTAGTAGCAGAGGTATAACAAAGGCCTGCTGGTTCTTCTTCGTTTAAATCTTGAACAAAGGAATGCGATGCATGCCCTTGCTGAATCCAATTTTCGTAATGATAAACTGGCAAGTCTGTTTCTGGCAGCTTATCTTCATCTGACATAATGATATAGGCTTCAACATGTGGAAGCTTTTGATGAATGCTTTCGAATAAAGGTAAAAAGCATTCATCAAGTAAAATGACTTTATCGCGTGCATGGTTAATGATGTATACAATTTGCTCAGAATCTAACCGGATATTAATTGTGTGAAGAACAGCGCCTATTCCCGGCACAGCAAAATAAGCTTCTAGATGTTTATGATGATTCCATGCAAACGTTCCGACTCTTTCTCCTCGCTTCACTCCAATTCGTTCTAGCATACTAGAGAGCTGCCGAGTCCGTTTTATTAACTGATTATAAGTTAAACGCTGAATTCCTTTTGAAGATTTAGAAACCACTTCTTTTTTACCAAACAGCTTTTCAGCTCTTTCCATCATAGATGGTACGGTTAACTGTACATTCATCATTAAGCGGCACCTCGCATCGCCATAATAAGAAAACGCTTACAACTTTTTTATATATTCAACAGATTCCGACATTTCCCTGCTGAAAATAAAAAAAGATCACTAAAAAGTGACCTTTTTATTTCCTAAACAATTCATCTAAAATCTTGAGTTTCTCTTGGGTGTAGTGCTCGAATCCATCGTTGTACGATTTTGGGTCTTTTGGATTCGCAAACCTTGTAATAATGCCTGTTTCTGGATGCACGAACTTACTGGATGCCCCGCATCCCAGACCAATAATCGTCTGCTTTTCTTCCATGATCATAATATTGTACAGGCTCTCTTGACCAGGGAATGAATATCCAACGTTCTCTAAATTACCTAAAATATTTTTTTGGCGATATAAATAATAAGGTTCATACCCTTGTTCTTGAGTCCACTCAGTCGCTAAATCCATCATTTTACCAATTTCATAGCGATCTGCCACTTTGTATTTCCGTTTATTTTGAGTCATTTCAGACGCGCGTTTAAACGATAGCGTATGAACAGTTAAAGATTCAGGAAGCAATTTTTTAGATTCGTCTAGCGTATGCTGAAATTCTTCTACACCTTCATTTGGAAGACCAATAATTAAATCCATGTTAATGTTATTCATCCCCATTTTTCGAGAAAGATGAAATTTATCAATAGTTTCTTCAACCGTATGATGACGTCCAATAGCTTTTAAGGTTTCTTGAATATAAGACTGCGGATTTACACTAATCCGGTCAATATTCCATTTGTTCAAAACAGCTAGCTTTTCTTCCGTAATCGTATCGGGTCTTCCTGCTTCTACCGTAATTTCACGGATATTTTGTACATCCGGGAACGATTCATACATCTCTTCATACAGCATATCCATTTCTTCAGCGGTAATGCTCGTTGGTGTGCCTCCGCCATAATAGACGGTTGTAATGTTGACGTTATTGTCTTTTAGCCATTTTCCTACTTCACGCATCTCATAATGCAAGCCGCCTAAAAATGACGTAACGGATCCTTGACGTCCGTTAATCGCATAGGCTGGGAATGTACAGTATGCACACTTCGTCGGACAAAACGGAATGCCTATATAAATGCTTACCTCGTTCTTTAACTCATGTAAATCGGGAATAGCTGCTAGTTGACGATCCACAATATGCTGCATTAAATTAATTTTGTCATCGGTGATTAAATATTCTTCCTTTAGCTCACGATGCGCTTGTTCTTTACTTTTGCCTGACTGCAGTTTCATATGAAGCAGCTTCGTCGGACGTATACCAGTTAAAATACCCCATTTTTGAACAATGCTTGTATACTCCTGTAGTACAGATAAGTAGACGCGAAGCACCACATTTTTTATTTGCTTAAATTTTTCTTTTTCTGTTTCATACGGCGTAAACGATTTAGCAAGCTCTTCTGTAAACACCTTGTCCGTTTCAGCGTCATGCAGCACTGCTTTCGCATAAATTTCTTCATGAACTTTTAGCTCTACTTCGACCTTCAGCTGAGCTTCGTTATCATCCTCAAAGGAGACGTTGCTTTCTTCAAAAAACAAATCTGAAATTCGGTGAAGCGGACGTAAAAAACGCTCACCTTCTATACCTTTTATATAAATGTTCAATATAATCACCTTTCAAATCAATTCTATCTAAGTAATCAGTTTACAAAACCTACGTATGTCCGGTCAAGGTGCTCAGCTCAAGGGAATGCGCAGACAGGAAACAAACGGAAAAAGAGATTGAGCCATAACTACATTAATTCAATCTAAAGACGAACAAATGAGACACATGAGCTGAACCGCTTGTTACACTTTGTTGATTTCCGTGCAAGGTTTTGCTTTCCGCGAGCGGCCGATGAGCCTTCTCGTCGCTTGCGCTTTTCCCGCAGAAGCCTTCGCCTTGCCCTCCAATCAACAGCTAGAAGCACCTACATATATGAAACCTACGTTCACCCTACCAATAAAAAAACCCGAACGAATTGGATTCTCTATCAAGAATCTCGATTCATCGTTCGGATCTTCCTACGGCTAAACTGTTTTTGTTCTAGCCTCTTTTTTTCCTTTATTTATTTTAAACGAAAGCTGTCAATTTGATGAAGATAACCAAGGCGCTGCTGCTTTCTAAATAATTCTTTCACCATATAGGCTACACCATTTTCATTATTAGAACGAGTAACCCAATCCGCAAGCATTTTTAATTCTGTTGGTGAATTGCCCATGGCCACACCCATTCCTGCATGTTCAATCGTTTCTAAATCATCATAGCAATTTCCAATTGCTACTACGTCTTCCATTGGTATCCCTAGACGATTTGCTACATAACGAACGCCGGCAGCTTTTGTGGCTCCTTTTGGCGTAATATAACATCTATTTTCATTTGGATACGAAAACCATTCAATATCCGGAACTGCACTAGCAATTGTTTGCTCGGCGTATTCTTTTTCTCTACGATCTGCAAAATACACTTCTATTTTTGGCGTAGAAACAGGTTCATCACGAAGCGTATCTCCTAATGAATCTACGAACTGCACGGGATAAAAGAGCGGTTCTCCCGTTTTTAACACGCTTTTAGCTACAATATTATTGGGAAGCTTTACACGATTTCCAATTGAAAACCTTTCATGTAAAATGCGGACATGACAATTAAAATTTTCAAAAAGTTGAATGAGATTAAATGTTTTTTCCTCGCTAATTCTCTTATCTAGTACCGGTTTGTCTATCGATGTTCCGATAAAGGCACCGCTATGAGTAATTAGCATTGCTGGATGAACTTTAAGTGACCGAGCAATTTTTTTAGCAGACGGAAAATGCCTGTTTGTTACTAACGTAACGTAAACCCCTTTATTTTTCACGAATTGAATTGCGTCTTTCGTTTCTTTTGTAACGCGCCCTTGGCTATTTAAAATGGTTCCATCAATATTCAACGCTAGCAATCGATAAGCCATATGAGAACCCCTTCTTTCATAGATGTCTAATCCGTTAGGATACGGTTATAAATGACCTTTTCATGATAGTCGGCATGTGTAGCCTTGTTACTAAGCTTATGAGCAGAACTGCACAATTAGAAGGAATTTCCGCATAAAAAAAAGAGGAAAAGATTTCTCTTTTCCTCTATCTCTTATTCAGCCGCACCGTAAAGTTCTTCAAGTGGCTTCATGATAATTTTGTTTAATTCACCAATTACCATGCTCATACGTTGCTCAGCTTCCATTAGCTTCGCGATATTTTGATCTTGTTGAACGATTGCAACTGTTTGTTGAGCTTGCTGAACTTCTTCTTCAGTGATTTCTTGGCCCATCATTTGCTTTTGTTGCAGCTCCATTTGCATTGTACGGAAACGCTCAAATAATTGTTTTGAACCTTGATCAGCGTTTACTGCTGCATATAAGTTTTTTAAGTTTGTGTAATCGTCGCTTTGACGAATTGCTTTTTCTAAATCATTTGCTACATCATGTAAGTTTACAGACACGTTAAGTTCCTCCTAATTAAGTTCTATAATTTCTTGACTTCCCTAACTATAACAAATTATTATATAAAATTCAGCTTAAGACCTTTATTTTCTCAGAAAACGATAAATTCTCTTCACAGATTGGGCTAATTCCTCATAGTATATATCAGCATTCGCCTACTAAAGGAAAGAAAAAGAGGATTCGTTTATGAATACTTTTACCATTTCTCTAAAACCACTAGAGAACCATATGAGCAGCGACATTTACATTAGTTCTGCTCTGTTCTCCCGTGTGAAGTGCAAGCACGAGTTTACGTTAACAGTAGGCTCCATCACGAAAAAAGTCGAAGCCACCGTTTTTCAGCATCGAGAATGCTGTTTCATGATGTCAGAAGCTCTATTTACAGACTTTCGCTTTCCGTATGAAACGCATCAGCTGAGAGGCATTTATGAAGAGAACACGTTTAGGTTGGGACCCGTAATTAGCATCGTAACAGAAGTTCGAGAAGATGAAGAACACTTTGGCTCCATTTCTGTATTTTGTAAGGAATTTGTTCAAGCTTGCAAGGAGTTAGGGTGTTTTTGCTATGTGAGCAAATTAAGCGACGTGAAGTCATTATCCCCTAAAGGATATGTTTATCGCGCTGATCGATGGGTTTATTCAGACGTTCCCTTTCCTGGAATCGTACACAACCGGATTCATGCCAGGAAAACGGAGCAAACCGCTGATTTTCAAACCTTTAAAACATTTTTAAAAGAACATGACGTTCCTTTCTTTAACGCACGCTACTTAAATAAATGGACGGTTTTTCAACAGCTTAAAGATGTCGTACACTTGCTTCCTTATTTGCCGAAAACGTATCAGCTTCGTTCACGTCAAGATTTTCTTGACGCTTTGGAACTTCATGATGATGTTTTTTTGAAGCCTGTTCATGGTAGCCAAGGAAAAAATATTTTTAAAATTTCAAAGAAAGAGAAGTATACTTTAGACTATACAACGTTTACGCAGACGTATGAAAAAGAATATGAATCTCTTTATGACTTATTTGAAACGCTTTATAGTCAATTAAAAAGGCAAGGATTCCTCATCCAAGAAGGAATTTCACTGCAGACATACAAACAGTGCCCTTTTGATTTCCGCATTCTCTGTCATAAAAAAGACGACTTGACGTGGAAAATCACGTCCATTGTCACACGTGTATCAAAACCCGGCAATTTCGTCTCAAATCTTGCCCGTGGAGGAGATATTCATCCTCCTCATCAAGTGTTAACTCAGCTCTATGATTCAAAAACTACGCGCCATATCCTTTCACTTTTAAAAGAGATTGCCATTGAAATTTGCACACAGCTTTCTCATCCGTGTGAACTTTATGCGGAATTCGGTATTGATTTAGCGATTGATCAAGAAGGAAAGCCTTGGATTATTGAAGTAAATGTCAAACCTTCCAAACAATCCGACTCAAGCGCTTTCTCCGTCCGTCCATCAACAAAAGCACTGCTTGATTATTGTCTGCATGCAACGAATTTTCAATTTCCCAAGGAGGATTTACGATGATTTCATTAGGCTTTTTAACGATTCACCCACAGCAAGAAGTGGAGTACGTGACCGAAATTGCTAAACATGCTTCTGAGTTTTCGATTGAAATATACCGTTTTACTCCTTTTAACATTCATCCTAACACCGAAAATATTGAAGGCTTCCGCTACGATTTACAACAAAAGAAATGGATAGAAGATTCCTTCTTACTTCCTTCGTTTATTTACGATCGCTGCTTTTATCGAAAAGACTCTCTGTCTAAAAAGGCTCGCCCTATTGTAAACTGGCTTAAACAGCGGGAAGATGTTACATTTTTAGGCCATGGATTACCCAATAAGCTAGATGTCTATGAAGTAATTAAAAAAGATAGCTATTTATCTTCATATATTCCTCCTACCACTCCAATCGAAAGTGTAGAGCAACTTGTTCAGCTGCTTCGAACAAACGATAGCCTAATGATTAAACCTGCCAACGGCTCACAAGGTAAAGGGATTGTGAAATTAAGACAGCGCGGACGTGAAATTGAAGCTTCTTATCAACAAAATGACATTGTAAACACCATTCTATTTTCCTCTTTTCAGGAGTTTAAGAACTGGTTTACGAAAACGACCCGTGATGTACTGTATATTGCTCAGCCCCATATTTCATTTTTCCCTTATGAACGCACTCCTTTTGATATAAGACTGCTATTACAAAAAGGAAACGATGGTGCTTGGAAAGAAATTGGAAGAGGAATTAGACAAGGTGAACGGGACTCCATCGTAACAAATGTAAGTTCAGGAGCATCTATTGTACCCTTTGAGAACTTGCTGCCTCGCATCCCTCGCGTTCATCGTCAATATGTAATGGATGAAATCAACACCATTTGTAAAACGATTCCGTCCGTACTGGAAAATCACTTTCCTTCTCTTTTTGAATTAGGTATTGATTTATGTATCTCGAGAGACTTCAGCATCTGGATTCTAGATTTAAATTCGAAACCGGGAAGAAAAATAGTAATGGAGACAGCACCTGAACAAAAAGAAGTCATGTATAAAAATGTCCTGTCTTACTGCGTCTATTTAGCTAACACACTATCGTATCGTAAGGAGTAATGCTATGAAAAAAACTCTTACTCGCCTTGTTGTAGTAGAGCAGCTAGGCTGCGATCTTTCTGTTCCTGCATCTCTTTACAAAGACTCCTTGAAACAAGCAGCTTTTGGAACAATGACAGCTCCATGCCTTATACAATCTTCAGAACGTGAAGAAATTCAGATTTCAGCTGAGCTAATGACAAAACTTCAAATTCCTTTCGCCCATATGATGCAACCTATTATTGTGAATGAGACCATTCACTTAGGACCTTTAATCGGTGTGTTATCCGCTGGTTTTACTGGTTCTCTGCTGCGGCCAATTGGAAAGCGTTCCCTTCACTTAGCTAAACTTCTTTCTACTGCAAGTATAACAGGGGGACTGCCTTTTATTTTTGGAACTCATCATATCAACTGGGAAACCGGGACCATAAACGGCTATTTTTATGAAAAAAGCGGCTGGACACAGCATGAAATCCCGCTTCCTAACGTTGTATATAATCGTTTGCCAAATCGAAAAACAGAGGGGTTAGCTCCTTTTAAGTTCATTAAAGAAAAGATGATGACTGATTACGGCATTCCATTTTTTAATCCTGATTTTTTCAACAAGTGGGAAATTCATGAGCTTTTAAAACTGAACGAGCAGACAGCCTATTTGTTACCTTACACAGTTGAAAGTCCTTCGTGTGAGCAAATAAAAAAACTTCTGCTTCTTCATCAAACCGTTTATTTAAAACCGAAAAACGGAAGCTTAGGCCGGGGCATTTATACCCTATCTTTTAAGGATTCCATGTACACGCTGACTTACAAAGGAGAAAAAGGTCTTCATGTTCAAGAAAAAGAAACCTTAGAGGATCTATTATCAGAATTTGAATATTTACTTACTAATCCCTCCTACATTGCTCAGCAAGGTATTTCATTAATCAAAAAAGAAAAGCGCTGTGTAGACTTTCGCGTGCATACGAATAAAGACGGGAATAACCAATGGGTGCTTACTGCTTTAGCTGCTAAAGTAGCCGGTCCCAACAGCATCACTACGCATCTTGATTACGGCGGAGAAATTGAAGCTACAGCCAAAATATTCACCAACCCTTCTTACAAGAAAGAAATTGAAAATAAGCTAAAAGATGCCGCTATCTCAATTAGTCATGTGCTTGAACAGGAGTTGAACGGATTAATTGGAGAGCTTGGATTCGATTTTGGAGTGGATTATCAAGGAAATGTATGGCTGTTTGAAGCTAACTCTAAGCCCGGTCGCTCTATTTTTTCACACCCTGCCTTACGAAAAGCAGATCAACAAACTAGAAAACTTTCTCTAGAATATGCGATTTACTTATCTGGATACTATCTAAATACACCTGAAGGCATCAGCATATGATTACAATTTACTATCACAAAGAAAAGCAGCAGTGGTTTCATCATAACCCTTCAGCATCTTACACATGGGGAGTTCAAGAAATTGAACTTCCCTTTACTCAAAACATTTCTTCTACTCAAGCTTTTCTTCGTTTAAAAGGAGAAAAAGTCGGTCCTATTGTGGGAGTTTTAACGAACAAAGCTGTTTTGGAAAAACTGAATGTAAAACAGCGCCCTTTATTAGAACTCTTACATCATACCCTGCAAGAAAAAGGCGGGCTTCTTGCTTTATTCGCTGAAGAAACAATGTCTCATCACTTCTTTGAAGGGTATTGCTTTGACAGTGCAAAAAAGCAGTGGATCAAAACAACTTTACCGCTGCCAAACGTTATATATAATCGTTATCCAGGAAGAAAATCAGAAATCAAGAAGCTGACATCTTTACATCAAAAAATTAAAGGCAAGCACATCCCATTTTTTAATTCCGCTTTTTTTTCAAAATGGAAAGTATATCAATTATTTTCAAAAGATCCACTACTATCTTCTCACCTTCCTAAAACCTATCGTTTAACACCAGAAATTGATATTGCTAAGCTTCTACAAAAACACTCTTCCCTTTACTTTAAGCCTATTAACAGCAGTAAAGGTGCTGGAATTTTTCGATTATCTTCCCATAAGCATACGATTATTTACCAAGATCATAAACGCAAAGAAGAATTTTCTTCTTTAAAAGCAATTGACCTTCCCAGGTCTGCTTATCTCATTCAAGAAGCGATTGAGACGCAACCATTCAAAGACAGGCGCTATGACTTACGTATTTTAGCGCATCACAAAGATAGCCGATATGTTATTAGCGGCGTCGGTATTCGACATAGTCCCTATCAATCCATTACAACACATACTTTAAACGGCGGAAGCATTTCACCTTTTCAAGATCTTGAAGATGAAGTAGATACTTCCTTTCTTTCGTCTTTTGTAAATACGTGCGGGCAAGTCCTTCAAAAGTCCTTCCCTCTAGTTGAAGAATTTTCTCTTGATATGGCAAAGTCAGCTCAAGGGCAGTATTATTTGTTTGAAGTGAATGCAAAACCGATGATTTTTGATGAAACAGATATTCAAATGCAAGGTGCTAAACACATATGCAACATATTTTACAAATTAACAAAATTTTTAGATTAAATGATTTTTCATCTCCTTTTCTCATGGTAAGCTTATAATAACTAATTGAGAAAGGAGATTTTCTTTATGGTTTCACACTTTCAGGTTAAACCACTGTATCAAAATAATCGAATGCCGGGCTGGCACATCTCGTTTTATATGAATCGGGTTTATTATGAGGCTGATTATTTAAAAGATGGACAAATTGTATGGAAAACTGCGCTTTCTAATCAAATAGATGAAACACAATTAATTGATTATATTCATGAGCTTATGCTTTTTCACGTTTATGAATAGTAAGCTTTCACCGAAGGGAACGAGCACAGATGAAACAGCTGCACACACTATTTGGGGATAAAATGATTAAGGCTAAAATCCCTTCTCAATTTGAACGTTACAAATGGTTTTCATGTGATGAAGGCTTCATTGGAATTGAACACACGGCTTTATCTCAAAAAGAGCAGGCGTTACTTTCTGCTTTTTTAACTCCTTATGATGAGAAAGTTTCTTTACTGACGCCAGAGCAATTGTATTGGTCAAACCTGTTATTTGAAGCACCTGAAAAAGTCATTCACTCTCATCATACGCACCATTCTTTTCGCTTCACCCAGTTTTTAATTAAACGTTTGTTTGAACAAAAAATAGAGTTTGAAAATGCGATTCACGCCTTGTATTCTACCTCTGTTACTGTGCTGTGGATTGATAAACAATCAGGTATCGTTATCGAAACCTTTGATGATCCTAATGACTTAACTGAAAATTTATCAGATTCTATCGAGGTGCTATGTCATGATTTTGAAACTTCGATTCAGTTCTTTGAAGGACAAATTCACTTTTTTCCGTCTTCACCGCGATTAATTTTTGAGCGTGAAAAGAAATGGTTTTATCAAATTAAGCATACAGTCGAACAAAACCATGTTATCCATTTTACCGACGTTTTACCCCATTTGGTTCTGCAAGAGTCTTCAGAGGCAATCCAAAATCATATGATACATTTACTTGACTTAGTAAAAGATGATGGAGATCTTTTAGAAACGATTAAAGTTTATTTAGAATGTAATTTAAACGTATCTCTTGCTGCTAAGAAATTGTACATGCATCGCAACAGCTTGCAGTATAGAATTGAGAAGTTTATTGATCGCACACACCTTGATATCAAACACTTCACAGGAGCTGTGTCTGCTTACTTAGCCATTCTTGCTTTAAAAAATTCGCAAGATGGAAAATAAAAAGAAAGGGTTTTCGTAAATAGTGCACGAAAACTCTTTCTTTTTTTTGTGCATGTTTCCCATTTACCGTTTCATTAAAAAAAATTACACTAGAGTTAAGAAAACGGTTTCACAGAGTACATACAAGGGGGAAATGGAAATGGCTGAATTACGTTTAGAACATATTTATAAAATGTATGATAAAGATGTGACGGCGGTAAAAGATTTTAACCTTCACATTCAAGATAAAGAATTTATTGTATTTGTTGGGCCTTCCGGCTGCGGGAAATCCACAACGCTTCGTATGGTTGCAGGGCTAGAGGAAATTTCAAAAGGTGATTTTTATATTGACAGCAAGCGTGTAAATGACGTTGCTCCAAAAGATCGCGATATTGCAATGGTATTCCAAAACTACGCATTGTATCCGCATATGAGCGTATATGACAACATGGCTTTTGGCTTAAAACTTCGTAAATTACCAAAAGATGAAATCGACCGCCGCGTAAAAGATGCCGCTCGTATTTTAGGACTTGAGCAATATTTAGAGCGCAAACCAAAAGCATTATCCGGCGGACAGCGTCAGCGTGTAGCTCTAGGTCGTGCAATCGTTCGTGATGCTAAAGTCTTCTTAATGGACGAACCTTTATCAAACTTAGACGCGAAATTACGTGTGCAAATGCGCTCTGAAATTGCGAAGCTTCACCAGCGTTTGGGTACAACGACAATTTACGTAACGCATGACCAAACCGAAGCAATGACAATGGCTTCTCGTTTAGTTGTTATGAAAGATGGGATTATCCAGCAGGTTGGTACACCAAAAGAAGTATATGAAAAACCTGAAAATGTATTTGTAGGCGGGTTTATTGGTTCTCCTGCTATGAACTTCTTAACCGGAACGTTAAAAGACGGAAAGGTTCAAGTAGGAGATTCTCTTCTTGCAGTTCCGGAAGGTAAAATGAAAATACTTCGCGAGCAAGGATATTTAAACAAACAAATTATTTTAGGCATCCGTCCTGAAGATTTCCATGATGAGCCTGTATTTATTGAATCTTCACCTGGCACAAAAGTTACAATCAAAGTCGATGTATCCGAGTTAATGGGAGCTGAAACCATGCTTTATTCTAAACTTGGCGGACAAGATTTTGTAGCACGCGTAGATTCAAGAACAGATATTAAACCGCTTCAGTCTCTAGACTTAGCATTAGATATGAACAAAGCGCATTTCTTTGATGCAGAATCTGAACAGCGCATCCGTGCTGAACACGAATAAAAAAAGACCCCTAGGGGTCTTTTTTTATTCCTGTATTTGCTTCAATTCTTCACTGTGACAAGTAGAGCAGTAAAAGAGATGAATACATTGGTGATTTGCTAAATCACTAGGATACCCATTTTCTACTTTTAACTGATCGATTTCCATGTAAGCACTGTAATCATCAAAATAATCGCTGACTTTTCCCATATCTCCCAGCACTCCTCCACATGTTTTGCACGTCATTTGTACATCACTAAACCCATTACATAAGGAACAAATCGACATCCGCACACCTCGCTTTACCTGATCAATATGTACCTATAATATGCACGGAATAAAACTCTCTTACTCTTTATCAAACCCCACACAAAATTTCTATAAATTACCAATAAATTTCTATGTATATGTTTTTTTCCCTTTCGCCATAATACTAGTAACAACCGAGCACAACAGCTCGCAAACATTGAGTTACGCCGCAGTAGGCAAGCAGATCTAATCGATGCATCTGCTCGGCTGGTTCAACTCCAGCTAACTCAACCATTACAATCTATTTTATCTAACGAGGAGATGAATACACATGGCAAATTATCAAAACGCATCAAACAGAAATTCATCAAACAAGTTAGTAGCGCCTGGTGCTCAAGCTGCTATCGATCAAATGAAGTTCGAAATCGCTAGTGAGTTTGGTGTAAACTTAGGACCAGATGCAACAGCTCGTGCGAACGGATCTGTTGGTGGCGAAATCACAAAACGTTTAGTACAATTAGCTGAGCAAAACCTAGGCGGCAAGTACTAATATTAACTAATTTCATATTATGGCTTTAGCGCTCCAAGATTTCTTGGAGCGCTTTCTAGTTTCTTTTAATCAGCTTCCTCATTCTTATTCGCAAATGATTTTACGGAAACTTTGCGAATACGTCGATTTTCTACTTCCTTAATGGTAAACAATATCTCTTCATATGAGAAAAAGTCTCCTTTAGCAGGAATATGATCAAACTGCTCATATATCCATCCCCCTAAGGTATGGCACGTACTGTCAGGAGAACTAACCGCTATATAGGTTAAAAATTCATCAATAGGGATGTCGGCGTTAAATTCGTACTCCTTTTCTCCTATCCGGTGTACATACTTAACAGCTTCATCATGTTCATCCCAAATCTCTCCTACAATTTCTTCTAATATATCCTCTAAGGTCACAAGACCGGCCGTTCCCCCAAACTCATCAACTACAATTGCCATGTGAACCTTACTTTTTTGGAGCTCTGGCAATAGAACAGATATTTTCATGGATTCTACTACAAAAATAGGTTGTCTCAACAAATCACGAATAGAAATCTTTTTTCTTTGGACTAAACAGGTTAAAAATTCTCTTTCTGATAAAATGCCAATAATATTATCAATATGATCTTCATATACAGGCACTCTCGAATATCTCTCTTCAAGAAACATTTGACAAACCGAATCAATATCGGCATTTACGTCAACTGCTGTGACATCTATTCTAGGTTTTAAAATTTGCCCCACCACAATGTCATTAAAATTGAGTGAACGATGAACTAGCTCTTTTTCAATATTATTAATCGTTCCTTCTTCTTCGCTTAAATCTACCATCACTTTAATTTCATCTTCTGTAATCGTTGGTGTAGGAGCAGACGCTAACAAGTGAGAAGTTCCTTTTTTTACCTGTAAAAATAAGAAGGAAATCGGGGTTAACAATTTAATAATAATAAATAACAAGGAAGAAATCATCAGCGCAAAAGATTCGGCATGCTCTTTAGCTAACGATTTTGGCAAGACTTCACCAAAAATCAAAATGATGATGGTCATAACGATGATACTAATCACAAGTGCCAGGTTTCCTTTAAACATATCGAGGGCAATTTTAGCTGCCAAAGAGGACGCAGCAATGTTTACGACAATATTTCCTACTAAAATTGTCGATAGCGTCTGCTCAAAGTGTTCAGCAATATGCAGCGCTTTTTTACTTCCCCGATATTTTTTCTCAGCGTAATGTTTTAAACGAATTTTATTTACGCTTGAAAAGGCTGTCTCAGCAGATGAAAAGAAAGCTGATAACATAAGCAAAACGACTAATATCATCATTTGATTCAGAGGCAAGTCTCCCAAAAGACATTCACTCTCCTATTTTTTTGATTTTTCTGTCTTTTTATCATATCAAATTTTTTTGTTGTTGAATATTTCATTCATCAACTTTGTATTACTTTATGCTACGCATGCTTTTTATTATGAATAAGTATACAGATTGTATATCCTAAAGAATAGATACTATCTTTTATAGAGGGGTGTAGCCAATGAAAATTTTACTATTAGGCTCTACAGGGCGAGTTGGACAGTCTTTATTAAAAATGATGCTAAAAGATGAAAACGACGTTACTGTACTTGTTAGAGACCGCACTAAGCTACAGGTTAGTCATCCAAACCTACATATCTTACAAGGCGATGTACTTCATCAAGAAAATATCAACTTTGCCCTCAAGCACCAAGATATCGTAGTCAGCGCGTTAAATACAGATGGTGCAGAGACGATTTCAAAAAGTATGCCGCTTATTATAAACAGCATGAAGTATTACGGCGTTCATCGTATTCTTACTATTGGAACTGCAGGCATCTTACAATCACGAACAGAACCAGAAAAGTATCGTTTTCAATCAAATGAATCAAAGCGTAAAACGACCAGAGCAGCAGAAGATCATTTAAAAGGATACTTACACTTGAAGGAAAGTGATCTAAACTGGACGGTTATATGCCCAACATACTTGCCTGAGGGTGAAATAACAGGCACGTATCGAGTGGAAAAAGATATTTTACCAGCTGATGCCGTTAAAATTTCAACGGGAGATACCGCTCACTTTACCTACCATGAGATATGGGCTCAAAAATTTTCCAAATGCCGCGTTGGAATTGCTTATTGAAAAACCAGGAGAACTTTTCGTTTTCAAAACGAGAAGTTCTACATCCAGAAAATACCAATTATAGCTAATCCACCTAGAACAAAACCCCCTATTTGACCAACGAGAGCCGGTGTCAAAACAGGCTTTCCTTTTTCTTTCTCTAATGTGCTAATATCAAGCTTCATCTGATACATTTCTTCTTTTAAATCTTCAATCTGGCTGTGCAACGCTTGAATCTGACGTTCTTGGTCACTCATCGACTATCTTCCCTTCCCTTTTTTATTTTTATCATATGCGTAAAAAAGTTAAAGCTTTACTTTTCAGCATCACTTTTTCTAAATGATAAAAACTCCTTTCCCCGGCTTTAGGATAAAAAACTCTTTCCTTCTCATAATAAAAAAGAATAGAGTCCTTAGTCACTGTTGAAAGGAGAACACGATGATAAAACTTGTGTTGATTCGGCACGGACAAAGCGTGTGGAATCTGGAAAATAAATTTACAGGCTGGACGGATGTAGATCTTTCTAAAAATGGATTGCAAGAAGCGCGAGAAGCTGGAAAAGTGCTAAAGAAAAACGAATATACTTTTGATATTGCCTATACTTCTGTTTTAAAACGATCCATTCGCACTCTATGGATTGTCTTACATCAAATGGACTTCATGTGGATTCCCATATACAAATCTTGGAGGTTGAATGAACGGCACTACGGAGCTCTTCAAGGTTTAAACAAAGAAGAAACCGCAAAAAAATTTGGAGAAGAGCAAGTACATTTGTGGAGAAGGTCGATGAACGAACGCCCTCCTGCTTTAAAGACAACAGATATTCGCTATGAAGCTTCCAACCCTAAGTATAAGGAATTAGCTAAGGGACAATTTCCTGTAACGGAAAACTTAGCCGATACAGAAAAGCGGGTTCTAGAATATTGGAACGAAACTATTGCTCCTTCTATTAAAGCTGGCAAAAAGGTTATTATTTCCGCTCACGGTAATACGATTAGAGCTCTGATGCAGTATTTGGATAACATTTCGCCTGATGGCATTGCGAACTTGAATATTCCCACAAGCGTGCCGCTTGTTTATGAGCTTGATGATAATTTAAAGCCCCTTAGACATTATTATTTAGGCATCGATGGAGAGATTCCTACACATATTCCTTCTTCATAAAAAACGTGCCTAGATTGTAGGCACGTTTTTTTTATATGTTTGAACGAAAGTATTTTCTATACGCCCAGTGATTAGTAGGACCGTGTCCGGAACCAATTTCAAGCGTATGCTTAATCGCATAGTGAACAAAATCCGAAGCGGTTTGAACTGCTTCAACCACGCTTTTACCTTTCGCTAATTCAGCCGTGACGCAAGCAGCAAACGTGCATCCCGTTCCGTGTGTATGCTTTGTATTCATCTTTTCATGCGTGATTTCAACGTACTTATGACCATCATACACTATATCAATCATATCTTGATGAGATTGATCATGTCCGCCTTTAATTACCACGTGCTTTACACCTAGCTCATGCATCTGTTTTGCCGCTTCTTTTCGGTCTTCAATCGTGTGAATTTCTTTACCCGTGATGACTTCCGCCTCCGGTATGTTCGGCGTAATGACTTCACAAAGAGGCAATAATTCTTTTAGAGCCTGTACAGCTTCTCTTTGAAGAAGAGACTGACCGCCTTTTGCAATCATAACGGGATCAACTACAACATTTTGCAGTCCGTACTGTTTGATTTTACGAGCCACTGCGTAAATAATATCAGCACTGAACAACATACCTGTCTTCACTGCATTAGGAAATAAGTCAGTGGCAATTGAATCTAACTGCGTTTCAACTGCTTCTACTGCTAAAGGATAAACTCCTTGAACGCCAACTGTATTTTGTGCAGTCACAGCTGTAATAACAGACATGCCAAAAACGTCACGCTCTTGAAATGTTTTTAAATCTGCTTGAATGCCTGCTCCTCCACCGCTGTCTGATCCAGCAATGGTTAATGCTTTTGGTACTGTCATGCCTGAAACCTCCATCTCTTTCTTACCCAATATACCGATGATAAAGTGACTTTGCCTCTACTATATCGTTTGTTCCATGGACAAAGACGCGTCCATCTTGAAACATCACTAAACGGTAATCATCTACATAAAAAGAAAGCAGATACGGATTTTGTTCAATTTTATATCCTTTTTCTTTTAATCGTTCACCTAAAGACTGCAGCGGCTGCTTGGCTGATTTGCCCGGACGGATTTGTACCGTGTTTCTTCCGCATAGCACAGCTGTTTTCGTTTGATTTTCATATTGTAAAAAGGGATACGTTTGTTCACTGCCGCATGAGCGGCAAGCAGATTTGCGAAACACGTTCACATTGATGCTCGTATACTCATTTTTCCATACGTCAAACGAAACAAGTTCCCTCCTGAGCGCATTCCAGTCTCCGACTAATATTTTTAACACTTCTGTTACTTGATGAGCGACTACCATTTGTACAGCAGGACTAATAATCCCCACTGTATCACATGTTAACCCTCCAAGCGGTACAGATTCAAGCAAACAGGATAAACACGGTGTTTCACTTGGTATGATAGTATAACTAATTCCATAACTTCCTACACATGCTCCGTAAATCCAAGGAATATCATATTTTTGTGATAAATCATTCATTACAAGGCGTGTGTCAAAATTATCGGTTGCATCAATCATAACATCTACCCCCTCAACAAGCTGTTCTAAAACTTGAGGGGTACCGTCTGCTACGTGCGCTTCTACTTTTACATCATGATTAATATCGTGAAGCCGTTTTTTAGCGGCAATTGCTTTTGGAATTCTTTTATCAGCATCTTTTTCACTATACAATTGCTGCCGCTGAAGGTTGCTCCACTCTACATAGTCCCGGTCAATGAGCGTTATTTTCTTTACCCCCGCTCGCGCAAGGGCCTCGGCGTTCCCTGTTCCAAGAGCGCCTGCTCCTACAATCAGAACATGCTTTTCTTGAATTTGCTGCTGCCCGCCTTTTCCAATAGGTTGAAACAATTCTTGGCGGGAATAACGATTAATCAACCGATACTCATCCCTTCTGTTGGACTGCTTGCCGTTGCATATTGTTTCTTTTCAATACGTCCTGCTTCAAATGCTGCTCGTCCTGCTTCAATCGCTAGCTTCATAGCACGAGCCATTTTCACAGGATCTTTTGCTCCTGAAACAGCTGTATTTAATAACACACCATCTGCTCCTAGCTCCATAGCTTGAGCTGCGTCTGAAGCCGTTCCAATACCTGCATCTACAATTACTGGAACAGTTGATTGTTCAATGATAAAACGCATGTTCAACGGATTAATAATACCTTGACCTGAACCGATAGGCGAAGCTCCTGGCATAATGGCATGTACGCCTAACTCCTCTAAACGACGCGCAAGTAAAACATCATCTGATGTGTAAGGTAAAACGGTAAAGCCCTCTTTTAACAGTTCTTCACTGGCTTTTAATGTTTCAACTGGATCAGGAAGCAGCGTTTTATCACATCCAATTACTTCTACTTTCACCATGTCACAAAGTCCAGAAGCCTTTGCTAATTTAGCAATACGTACGGCCTCTTCTGCATTTTTTGCTCCAGCAGTGTTAGGCAAAAGAGTGAAACGCTTCACATCAAGCGCTTCTAATAAATTAGGCTGATTTTGATCAAAAATATCCATTCGTCTCACAGCAAATGTTAAAATTTCTGTTTCTGACTCTTCTACCGCTTGACGCTGAGTCGTAAAGTCCGGAAATTTCCCTGTTCCTAATAGTAAACGTGAATTAAATGTATATTGTCCAATTTTTAACATACTCTTCATCCTCCTCCGACAAATGAAACAACTTCTAATATATCGCCATCTTTTAAGCATGCATCGCTATGTTCTTCTTTTTGCAAAATGTTCTTGTTTAGCTCAACAATTACCACTCGTTCATGCAGGTTCTGAGCCTGCAACAAGTGCTCGACCGTTTCAATTTCATCTCCAAAAGTAACGGTCTTACCATTAATGATTAGATTCAATGAACTTCCTCCATTACTCTTGTTAGCTGAAATGATGTAAAAAATGAATGATTCGGCTTTTTCCCTAACAAAGCATCAGCCATAATTTTTCCAGTTGCAGCACTTAATAAAATACCGTTTCGGTAGTGGCCAAACGCCATGTGTAGATTCGCTATTTCAGGATGCTCTCCTAAATAAGGCCAGCCATCATTTGTTTGCGGACGAAGACCAGCCCATGCTTTTTCAAATGTGGCTTCTTTAATAGCCGGCAGAAGCGCAGAAGCTTTATTCAGCAAAAATTGAATACCTTGTGCAGAAACCGTCTTGGTAAAATCATGCTGTAGCTTAGTTGCCCCGATTACGATTCTTCCACCAGTCTTAGGCACTAAGTAAAAACCTTCATCTAAAAAAATCGTTTTAGAAAGCAGCGGCTTATGACTTTGAAGAGCAATACACTCCCCTTTTACGGGAAACACCTGACCTACATGTTCAGAAGAAATAAAGCGTTTAGCCCATGAGCCTGCTGCAATAACTACTTTTTCTCCATAAAAAGAGCCTTTGGACGTCTGTACACCTTTTACTGTTTTATTTTCCATAATAAGAGAATGAACGTCACAGTATTCGAATACATCTGCTCCGTGATACAAGGCTCCATGAGCAAGAGCTTGCGTTAACTTAGCCGGAGCTAGCTGGCCGTCTCCCGGTATTGTAATGGCTCCGTATATGTCTGGAGAGAGCCCGGGTTCTAACAAACGCGCTTCTTTTACATCGATCCATCTTACATGTTCATCCCACCGGTGGTGCTGAGCGGCTTTTTTCTTTAATACGTGTGCATCTTCTTCTGTTACAGCGACTTTTAATAAGCCTTTTTGAATGAGCTCTACATCGATGGCCGTTTTTTCTTTTAGTTCCTTCACCAGTTCAGGAAACATGCTTCTGCTCTTAATAGCAAGGTCTAAAAGAGGACCTTCTTCATCAATTTCAGCTTGAGCACCTAAAATACCAGCGGCTGCACTTGAAGCTTCACAACCAATTTGATTGCGTTCAAGAATAGCTACTGACACTCCTTGTTTTGACAAATGATAAGCGATAGAAGAGCTGATTATACCTCCTCCGATTAACAGTACATCATAATGCTGCTTCATTTTCTCCACCTCCAGATGTCCATATATGAGAATATTGTTTAATCGCTTTGAGGGGATCTTGCGCAAGCATGACACCAGACATCACAGCTATACCGTGTGCTCCTGTTTGAAGCACCTCTTTGGCATTTACAGGTGTAATTCCTCCAATGGCAATAACCGGTATCTGCACAGCGTCTACTACTTCTTTTAGTGCTGCTATCCCTCGACTTTTTAATCCTTTTTTTGAATGTGTTGAATAAATATGTCCGTATAGAATGTAGTGAGCACCATCTTTTTCAGCTTCTAAAGCCTCTTCCACAGAGTGAACTGATTTTCCGACAATAAGAGAAGGAAATGCGTCTATAACAACCGAAACGTCTAAACTATGATAGGCAAGCTGTACGCCTTTTGCTTTTAAAGCATGCGCTACATCAACTCGGTCATTCAAAATAATTTTAGAGCGACAAAATGGCAGGCTTTCTAGTAAACATTGAATCTGCTTTGCCGTTTTCTCTTTTTCTCTAATATGAACGGCGCCCGCAAAAGGCGCGATAGCCGTTAAAATTTTTTGAAGCTCTTCGATTGGCTGCTTATCTGTTGTAATGACATGAAATTTAGGAATATCCACATGATCGAAACCTTTCTATTCAGAATAAAGAGAAATTTCAATCACCTCATCTTGTGTAGAGGGTTTTATTACATACAAAAAACCACTCTACAACGTAGAGTGGTTAGCATGCATCGTTATGTAAACATGATCACCACTTCCCTACGCTGGTCCAAACCAGATCAGGTTCAAAGGGTCCGAAATACATTCGTCTCAGCTTCAAAAAGCTCCCCTAGTGATTGCTATTTATTGATTTTGTTTTCGCACTTAAAATTATAACACAACTAGATGTAAATACAATATCTCTTTATGCTCTTACGGCTCTCTTCCTTTTATAGATGTATCTTTTAAGCTTCTTTAGTAAGTAAGAGGCCCGGCGCACCGCATCATTCTGCTTTTTATATGGTTAGTAATCGGTATAGTCGTCAAATTCTTCTTTGTCTTTTTCCTTTTTCCGATCCCATATAAACAGCAGGAGTAACATAATAAAAGTTAGAATATAAAAACCGTAAAAAATAAATGCCGCGACAACATTTATAAATAAAAATAAAAAACCGATGATCTGACCTGCAACAGCTACAATCAACAAAATGTATTTCCAAACTTCTGCTTTTCTATCCATTCTCTACTTCTCCGTCTTTTTGTTTTTCCCTACTAGAAACGTTCTCTTTACTTAAATAAAAACGTTCCTGCCAGTAAACCGACTGTAAATAAACCAACTGTTCCAAATGCTGAAATCCCCACATACGCCAACACTTTTCGATAAGATTTTTCTCGAATTAACTGTACGGTTTCCACACTGAACGTTGAAAAAGTGGTAAAGGCACCAAAAAAACCAATGCCAATCATTAAAAATATTGAATCATCATAAGCATGACTCGGAACCTTTCCATAATAACTACCGTAAAAAAGACCAAGGCCAAACGCACCGAGCAAGTTTACAAACAGCATTGATACTGGAAAAGGAGGGTTTGAAACTATTTTTGTAACTTTTAAACCCAAAAGATAACGGCATATCCCTCCAGCTGCCCCGCCAAGTGCCAAGCTCACTATGCTCATTTACTTCACCTCATGTACTTTCACTAAATTTCCCCCTGCCGCTTCACCGCATAGATAGCCTGCTAAAGCAAGAAGGATTCCACCTACTAAAGAGGCAATTACATAAATGGCTCCCCAAAATAAATGGTGCTGAGTGAGAGAAATGACATCTCCTGCAAACGTTGAATACGTTGTAAAACCGCCGCACACGCCAACTCCTAGTCCAAGCTTTATCCATTCTTTTGGCTTTTTCCACACAAAAAATCCTGTTAATAGGCCTAGTATGAAGCTTCCTAATAGGTTTTCAATTACCGTTCCTATTGGATAGCCCGTGTATAATAAGGAAAGATTCAGCAAATAACGTGCATATGTACCAGCGATAGCACCAAAGGCAATTGAGATTAAGTTTATGGCTTTCATCATATCGCTCCGTTTCATAAATTCTTCTTTAAGTGTACCATAAGGAATTTATTTCTACCTTAACATTTAACTATATGTTTATTGCACCAAAAGTCATGAAAAAATGAAAGAGAAAATCGTCGCATGAAACTTCCTTTTTACTCCTCAAATCTCCCTTAAAAATCCACTTAATCCAAATTTTAAAATCTTTCTGTATCCTTATAACAAACCGTGTATAGAAGGTATATTTCCCTTATTTTAAGTCACATTAATCGTATAAGTTTTTTTTGTTGACTTTTGCTGTGTTCTTGTTTAGTATCACAGAGTATCATTTCCTATCAGAATACTAGGGGGTTTAGAAAATGAAGAAATTTGCTGCACTTTTGTCGCTACTATTAGCTTTCACAGTTGTGCTTGCCGCATGCGGTTCTAGCTCAAAAAATGAAGCAAACAATGGAGACAATAAATCTTCACAAGGGGATTTATATAATAAAGTGAAAAAAGATGGTGTATTAACAATTGGAACTGAAGGTACATACCCTCCGTTCACTTTTCATGATGACAAACAAAAGCTAACTGGGTTTGATGTAGAATTGGCTCAAGAAGTAGCTAAACGTCTTGGCGTAAAAGCTGAGTTCAAAGAAACACAGTGGGATGGCATGTTTGCCGGATTAGATGCTAAACGCTTTGACATGATTGCTAATGAAGTGGGTATTCGTGAAGATCGTCAAAAGAAATACGATTTCTCTGACCCATACATCCAGTCAGGCGCTGTATTAATTGTTCGTAAAGACGAAAAAGATATCAAATCATTTAAAGATTTAAAAGGAAAAAAATCAGCGCAGTCATTAACAAGTAACTATAAAGACATGGCTCAATCTTATGGTGCAAACATTACGAGTGCTGAAGGTTTTGCTCAAGCAGTAGAACTAATGAGCGCAAACCGTGTTGATGCTACAATCAACGATAAATTATCGTTCCTTGACTATAAGAAAAAGCACCCTAACGCACCTATCAAAATCGCGGATGAAAAATCCGATGGTGCTGCAAGCGGCTTTATGTTTAGAAAAGACAGCGGTAAGTTAGTGGATGAAGTAAACAAAGCATTGAAAGATATGAAAAAAGACGGAACATACGCAAAAATTTCTAAGAAATGGTTTGGCGAAGATGTTTCTCCTAAATAATATTTTTCCTGATGGAGAGCGATTGAATCAATTGATTTCAATCGCTCAATCATCTCTCCTACCAATGCTAAAGGGAGCTATTCAATATTCTATTCCACTAACATTAATCACGTTTGTACTCGGTATCATTTTAGCTGTCTTAACAGCCTTGGCTCGTTTATCATCTATAAAAGTTTTAAATATAATTGCGCGCATCTATGTATCGATTATTCGAGGTACACCGCTGCTTGTGCAATTATTTATTATTTTCTACGGCTTACCCAATTTAGATATAACAATTGATCCATTTATCTCTGCTATTATTGGATTTTCATTAAGTGTAGGTGCGTATGCATCTGAAATTATCCGAGCAGCGATTCAATCTATTCCTAAAGGACAGTGGGAAGCTGGTTACTCACTTGGTATGACCTATTCCCAAGCGTTAAGACGGATTATTTTACCGCAAGCAGCACGTGTATCGATTCCGCCATTATCTAACTCTTTTATTAGCCTTATTAAAGATACGTCACTTGCATCGCTCATTCTTGTTTCTGAGATGTTCCGTAAAGCTCAAGAAATTGCTTCGACTAACTATGAATTTTTACTTCTTTATAGTGAGGCAGCGCTCTTGTACTGGATTATGTGCACAATCTTATCCATTATCCAAGGACGCATTGAAATAAGACTAGATCGTTACGTATCTAAATAACCGTTTCGAGTAGCTAAAGGAGTTTTTCATATGATTAATATCAAAAATTTGCATAAATCATTCGGTGATTTGCAAGTATTAAAAGGAATTGATTTAAAAGTTGAACAGGGCAAGGTAATTGTATTGATTGGTCCTTCTGGATCGGGTAAAACTACTTTTTTACGTTGCTTAAATCTTTTAGAAATCCCAACAGACGGCACGATTGAACTTGATAAAAAAAGCATGAATTTCACCAAACCTGTTCGTAAAAAAGACATTACTTCATTTCGAAGCCTAACAGGTATGGTCTTTCAAAACTATAACTTGTTTCCTCATAAAAGTGCGCTTGAAAATGTTATGGAAGGTCCTGTAATTGTAAAAGGCGTTTCTACTCAAGAAGCAGAAAAAAGAGGGAAAGAATTATTAACACGAGTTGGCTTAGGAGACAAGCTTGACTTTTATCCTTTCCAACTATCAGGCGGACAACAACAGCGTGTTGGCATCGCCAGAGCAATGGCGATGGACCCAAAAGTTATGCTGTTTGATGAGCCTACTTCAGCTCTTGATCCTGAGCTTGTAGGAGACGTTCTTCAAGCGATGAAAGACTTAGCAAAAGAAGGAATGACGATGGTGGTGGTAACTCACGAAATGCGCTTTGCCCGTGAAGTAGCGGATGAAGTTATTTTTATGGATCAAGGTGTCATTATGGAAAGAGGTACACCGGATCAAATATTTTCAAATCCTCAACAAGAGCGGACACGTCAATTCTTGAATATGATTCATTAAAAAGGTTGCACACTTTCATGTGCAACCTTTTTCTTTATTTGGCTACTGCTTTTTTCATTAAATCTGTAATGTACGTAAAGAACGCTTCAGCTGTGACATCATATACGACATCTACAGGTCGTCCCTCTTGGGAAATTTCTGTTCTTCCTTGGCTCGGTGTTTCTGTATGCACAATACTCGAAACGGTTTTTACCTTCACAAGTGTTGAATTCCCTGTAAATGCTGTTGTGAGTACATCCCACAAATAATATGTTGAATTGGTTTCAACATGCACAAGCGGCGGACAGGCCGCGTAGCACTGCCCTACAAAGTCTACTCCTTCATACCTGCGAAGTGAAGCCCACATTTGACGAATAGCCGGTGTTAATGGAACTTGATTCGTGCTTTCTAAAGCAACCATCTCAATTTTAATTCTGCTTTCCCATACTTTTGCTACTGCTTCTGGATCCCAAAAAGCATTCCATTCCGCCGTTCCATCATGTTCAGGCTCCTGTACATTTCCTACTTCTTGAAATGTACCGCCCATCCACACTAACTTGTCAATTTTCTCTTCTATTTCCGGCGCTTTTTCAAGTGCTCTTGCCAAATCAGTTAATGGTCCTGTAAATAATAAAGTCGTTTTTCCGGCTGTATGTTGTAATGTTTCAATTAAATGATCGTGAGCAGGCAGCTGACTTATTTTTGTTTGCACTTCCCCTTTTTCATTTAAAATCGGCAGTGCATCTACATAAAATGTATGCATGCGCCATTCCTTTGGAAATGGGTTCATACCGCGTGAAGTAGATTTGGCTACCTCAATATCATAACTTCCAAAACGATCAATAATTTTTTGGCTTGCGCTGATACCTGGCTCTAGGTATCCGTCAGCGGGAATAACAGATACCCCTGTTACCTTTACATCATCCATTTGCAGCAGTAAAAAAAGGGATACTAAATCATCAATACCTGCATCATGGTTAAAATATATGTTTGTACTCATTTCTCTTCTCCTCTTTCCTATGTATTGCTAACTAATGTTTAGCTATACCACTATTTTATAATGAAATGACTCGTTTCGTAATCAAAGTATTATGAACTTCTTTTACTATTTTCTATAATGGGTATAGAAATAAGGTAATCTATGTATAGACATATACATCTCAGTATAGAAAGGAGAAATAAAATGGAGCAATCATTTTCAGCATTAGTGGTAGATAAAAAAAGGGAAGACCAAGTGGAGGCGTCCGTCCAAGAACTGACGCTAAACGATTTGCCAGAAGGCGATGTACTTATTCGCGTTCATTATTCAGGGGTGAATTATAAAGATAGCTTAGCCAGCATCGCAAACGGCAATATTGTGACAAGCTATCCGTTTGTCCCAGGAATCGACCTAGCAGGAGTTGTTGTGTCTTCTGACAGCCCTGATTTTAAAGAAGGTGATCGTGTCATTGCAACAAGCTATGACATTGGCGTATCACACTTTGGAGGCTATAGTGAGTATGCGCGCATACGCAGCGAATGGATTGTCCCTCTTCCTGAAAATTTAACGTTAAAAGAAGCAATGATTATCGGCACAGCTGGCTTTACAGCTGCTTTATCTGTGCATCGCTTAGAGGAAAACCATACTAGTCCATCTAATGGCTCTGTGCTTGTAACAGGCGCTACGGGAGGTGTAGGAAGCTTTGCGGTTGCCATTCTTTCAAAATTAGGCTACACAGTGGAAGCAAGTACGGGAAAAAGCTCGGAAGCAGCTTATTTGAAAGAGCTTGGCGCTTCCTCTATTGTAGCGCGTGAAGACGTTTATAACGGCAAATTAAAAGCATTAGGCAAGCAAAAATGGGCCGCTGCCGTGGATCCTGTGGGCGGAGAGCCTCTAGCTTCTGTTCTCAGTCAAATTCAGTACGGAGGCTCTGTAGCTGTCAGCGGGCTAACAGCTGGAGGCAAAGTGCCAACAACCGTCTTTCCCTTCATTTTAAGAGGGATTAATTTATTAGGTATCGATTCTGTTTACTGTCCAATGCCTACTCGAAAAGAAATTTGGAATAGACTCGCTAATGACTTTAAGCCTGAAAGCTTCGAACCTTTCATTCAGCAGGAAATTTCACTACAACAGCTCCCTGAGGTACTTCCGACTTTATTAAAAGGACAAGCTCGAGGACGAACAATTGTGAAGCTATAAAAAAACGGAGAAACCTAGGTTTCTCCGTTTTTTTACGAACAGAAGCATGTTATTATACATCTATTTTTGCTATTAAATCCGTCACTAATTCTTTCATGGTCACATCGGCTAAGACTTGTTCCATGGCATCTTGAGAACGTTTTAAAATCAATTCAAGGACACTTTGAATATTGGCTCCTACAGGACACTCCACATTCGGATTTTCATGCATTTGAAACAATTCTCCTTCTTCCACTGCCGCCACCGCTCGATAAACGTCTAACAACGTTATCTCTTCTAAATCTTTCAATAGATAAGCTCCGCCAGCTCCGGCTTTTACACCCACGAGTCCAGCTTTCTTTAACATCCCAATTACTCGTCTTATAACAACAGGATTTGTATTTACACTGCTAGCAATCCACTCTGAAGTACTAGGGTGACTGCTATCTACTTTAATTAAAGATAGTATGTGAACGGCCACGGTGAATCGACTGCTAATTTTCATTGCTCTCACTCCTATTTTGTTGTAATCATTATAGTTACAACATTTATGAAAGTCAAGCATGCTTTTTTAGGAAAGAATGTCCTCTTCTACCGCCTCATAAAAGCGCAGCATTTTCTTGATTTCCATAGCTTCAGAACATGCTTTCATTTTCTTTCTATTCGCTTCTTTATGTTCGTTCACATGTTCTTCTCTTGAGATCCACGCTTGAAAGAACTGCTTGTCTTCCCACTTGGATACAAGGACATATTCAACTTTATCTGCGGAATATTTTTTCCAGCATTCGAACGATAAATTTCCTTTGGCTGCCTCAATTTCTGCTTTGTTTTTGTTAGCTTTTTGCTTGAGCTGTTCTTCAAATTTCTTTTCTGTTTCAAAACTTGCGTTTACAACAAACATCTTATCTTCCTTTCTAAATGAAAGTAATTCTCATTCGATTATTGCACAGTAATTTTATTTTTTCAATTTATATGGATAAATTACAGAAGCCCAAAAAGACCGCTGTTTAAGCGGTCTTCTTTTTTACAAATGTTTTCTATGCACTGTTTTTCCATCATACGTAAAGGCGATTGGCTTGCCTTCCATTACCGTTTCTAAATGAACGGGGCGGCCCCAAAGCTGATGAACGTACGGTACCACTTTTTCTAAGTATTTGACATCTAATTCAATTCCTTCATACCAGTGTTTTAAATAGAGCTCTCCATTTTTTAAATAGTCTCCATTGGTTACTGTGATGTAAGGAAATCCGCCGTTTACGCGCATATTAACAAGCTGATCTCTAACTTCTGTCCACTCTTTGTCGACGATTTTATAATCTTTTCCTTGTTTTTGGAATAAGTACATATCCTCCCGCATGACTAAATCTTTTGTTAAGTAATTGCGGATAAAGGAAATATCTGATTCAACCTCACGTACCTCAAACATCTTCTCTCTTCCTGATCCAGGCTCCACGCCCCGGCGAATCATATCTTCTGTTGGATTATTGTAGCGTTCTTCAATGTCTTCAAAGATTTTTAATCCTAAATAATATGGATTGATTCCCGTCTTAGACGGCTGCACAACCCCTGCATTTAGCTTGGCGAATTCTATCGCTTCATCACTCGTTAAGTCCATTTCTCGAATAATGCGCTGATGCCAGAAAGAAGCCCAGCCTTCATTCATAATTTTTGTTTCAAGCTGCGGCCAGAAATAAAGCATTTCTTCTCGCATCATCGTTAAAATATCCCGCTGCCAATCCTCTAAATAAGGACTGTATTCTTCAATAAATAATAAGATGTCTTTTTCAGGCTGAGGCGGAAATTTTTTAAAAGACTTTGGAGGTTTTGGTTTTTTCTTTTCTTTATAATCCAAATTCCATAAATCATCGTAAGGAGAAATGATTTCTTCTTCCGATGATTCTACATCATCTATGCTCCAAGAAAGCTTGGCACGCATAAGAGACGGATCAATATGTTCCTGAATCGATAGGACAGCATCCAAAAACTTTTCTACTTCACGCTTACCGTGCTTTACTTCGTATTCTTTAATTCGATCAGCGGTCGCTGCCATACTTTCTACCATATCCCGTTTAGTGTTGGCAAAACGGCTGTTATTTTTAAAGAAGTCACAGTGGGCTAACACGTGAGCTACAATTAATTTATTCTGAATAAGCGCATTGGAATCCAATAAAAATGCATAACAAGGATCTGAATTGATAACTAATTCATAAATTTTACTCAATCCGAGATCGTAGTGTAATTTCATTTTGTAAAATTGTTTTCCAAAGCTCCAATGTGAAAAACGAGTTGGCATCCCATATGCACCAAACGTATAAATAATATCTGCCGGGCAAATTTCATAGCGCATCGGATAAAAATCTAAGCCGAAACCGCTAGCTATTTCCGTAATTTCATCAATCGCACGGTATAATTGCTTATAATCTGCTTCTTTCACGACAGCTCCCCCTTTCACTCCTTACTTCAATCTATGTACAAACATGTCAATTCATGTGTTTTCATCAAAAAGAAGCTTTATTTTTTCAAGAAAAGGGGATTTTTATTTAGTTGTCTTAAATAATGGATGTAATATAACTGTTATACTGCATCATTCTTTGCCTTTCTTATCATTTATCCGGTGCTGTACGTTTATTCTTCTTGCATAATGACTACAACCTCTTTTAATTATGCACTGGTCTTTTGCCCAACATTTACAGCGTAAGAATTCCCGCAAATATCATACACTAATTTCAACTCCTCAAAAGGAGGAACGTTATTAATGGATGTAATTGATTATGATCGAGCTTTGTATTACACACACCGTTCACAATGGGATAACTTATTAATTTTAATGGTTCGAACAGACGACGATTTTCTTTCAAAAAAGATTGAACATTTTTTGCACGCCTACAATTTTGAACGAAACTACCGCATCATTCAGGAAGAGCTTTATTCTTTACTACGCTACATTGATCATGCAACGGAATATTCGGAGCACAACCCGGAACTTCTGGAAGAATCATTGTACTAGTATTTTTGATACACACACTTGGACAAAGAAGGGATGAATTCCCTTCTTTATTTTTTTATGTTGCACTAAAAATATGCATACTTTATTTCAAAAAACATTAAATAATATATGTAAACATATTTATTTTTATCGTTGACATAAAAGTGAATTCGACGTACAATCTTCAGTACATACGCTAAGATATTTCAGTACATACTGGGAGGAACATATATGAGTACTAAAAGGTTTCGCACATTAGATTTAACGCTAGCCGGTATGTTTGCGGCTCTTATGGCTATTGGTGCAAACATTACTTCTTGGGCACCTTTTTTACAAGTAGGCGGCGTGCCTCTTTCACTTCAGCCTTTTTTTGTTATATTAGCAGGACTTTTACTTGGGAGCCGAATGGGTTCTATTTCGATGATTGTATATGTATTAATTGGCATTGCCGGCGCTCCGGTATTTGCTCAATTTAAAGCAGGAATTGGTATTTTATTTGGAAGCACCGGCGGCTTTTTGCTTTCTTATATTGTAGCAGCATTTATCACAGGCAAAATTATGGAAATGCGCGGCAAGCCAACTTTTTCTATCTTTTTAATTTCATCGCTAGTTGGTATTGCCGTTATTTATTTAATTGGTACTACGTATATGTATGTAGCGGTTAATTACTGGCTTGAAGCTCCTGCAATGACATATGCAGCCGCTTGGAAGATTATGTCGTGGTTTGCGGTAAAGGATCTTATTTTTACTGTTCTTGGGGCTATGCTTGCTCCGAGAATTTATAAAGCCCTACGATCTTCTTCGTATTTGTCAAATACGCAATCAAATAAAGTATCATAAAAGAAGCCTGCTCAAGTTTGAGCAGGCTTTACTTTTATACCGTTTTCACTTTATCTAATACCCGTTCTACTTCACCCATTACAGCTGTTTGTACAGCTTCTAAATGGGCAATGCTCGTTGCTTCATCTTCTGACACGACGCCAAAATAGAACTTCACCTTTGGCTCTGTACCAGACGGACGAAGGCAGAACCAAGAACCGTCTTCTAAGATATATTTTAATACATTTGATTTTGGTAATGTAATTTCTTCTACTTTTCCTGCTTTAATCTGCTGACGCTCGCTTAATGTATAATCCTCTACAACCGAAACATTTAATCCTGCAATGTCAGTAGGAGGTTCATTTCTAAATGTAGCCAAAATATGCTGAATTTGCTCAGATCCTTCTTTTCCTTTAAGCGTTAAAGATTTCAGACCTTCACGATAGAAGCCATATTTAGTAAACACTTGCTGAAGCGCTTCATATAGCGTCATGCCCTGCTTTTTATAATAAGCACAAGCTTCTACTGCTAGAATGGCTGCTTGTACAGCGTCTTTGTCACGAGCAAAGTCACCAATTAAATAGCCGTAGCTTTCTTCATAACCGAATTGGAATGTATACTCGCCCGTTTGCTCATATTGCTTAATTTTTTCACCGATAAATTTAAAACCTGTTAGAGTGTCAACAACTTGCAGTCCAAATGAACGAGCAATTTGTGCGCCGATTTCTGATGTTACAATCGTTTTTAACACAACGCCATTAGCAGGCAGCACGCCTTTTTCTTTCTTTTGAGAAAGCAAATAGTGAAGCAATAAAGCACCCGTTTGGTTTCCTGTTAATAACGCATATTCGCCGCTTGGATCTTTGACAGCAATTCCTAAACGGTCTGCATCTGGATCCGTTGCGATTAAGATATCTGCATCAATTTCTTTTCCTTTACGAACAGCATATTCAAATGCAGCCGGCTCTTCAGGATTCGGAGATTTAACCGTCGAGAAATTTGGATCAGGAAGTTCTTGTTCTTCAATAACCGTGACATTTTCGTAACCGATGGATTGAAGCGCGTTGCGAACTGGCTTATTAGCTGTACCATGTAGAGGTGTAAACACTACCTTTAAGTCTTTACCTGTTTCAGAAGCTAGCTCTGGATTAATTAAAATCGTTTTTAGTTTCTCATTGTATGCTTCGTCAATCGCTGAACCAATCATTTCAATAAGACCTTTTTCTTTTAGCTCCGCTTCAGATTGAACAGCTAATGTAAGTTCATTTTCCACAGCATTTACAAAGCCAACTAGTTCATCCGCTTCTTTTGGCGGCAGCTGACCACCGTCTGGACCATATACTTTGTATCCGTTATATTCAGGAGGATTGTGGCTCGCTGTAATAACAATACCTCCAAATGCGTTTAGCTCACGCACTGCAAATGATAGTTCAGGTGTTGGTCTTAGCTCTTCAAATACATACGTTTTAATTCCGTGACTTGCTAATGTTTTTGCTGCTTCCATCGCAAATTCAGGCGATTTGTGGCGAGAATCATACGCAATGACTACGCCTTGCTTGATAGCTTCTTCACCAGCTTGTTTAATATACTCAGCAAAGCCTTCGGAAGCTTTTCGGATTGTATACGTATTCATACGGTTTGTACCCGCTCCAATTTCCCCACGCATTCCGCCTGTTCCAAATTCCAATGTTTTGTAAAAACTATCTTCTAGTTGTTTTTCATCACCTTTGATTGCGTCTAAATTTTGACGTAATTCAGGATCTAAATTTGGATGATTAATCCAAGATGTATACGTTTCTTTCCAACTCATAAAAAAAAGCCCCCTTATATAAATGTAAATATGTATGAAAAGAGAAAAACGAGTAATCGTCTTTCTCTTTTTTTAACAGTCATATTATATTTCTTCGTCCAAATTTGACTTCCTGCTATTATATTATGGCTGTATTGACAAATTTTGAGGTACTTTTTTATTTTATCATGAAATACCTGTCATACGGTTAACTTTTTCATCTACTGGTACAACTGCGTCATGAAGGTGCTGTTCTAATTCATCCGTATAAGCTTTTGTTTGCTCAGGCGTCCACTTTAACTCTTCGGCCATATGAGCAATCACTTGTTTTTTCCAGCTTCTTACCCAGTTGATATCAAAGAATAAAGCGCCCGTACGTCTAATGAAGAAGTCCACTGGTTTTGAAACCATTTCTTCTTCTATGCCATATTGAATTTGCAGAAATACACTAGCTGGAAGGTCGCTGTTTTTTAGCTGATCGGGACGTTCAATCATGTAGCGGTATACTTTATCTACGTTTGAACCATAGCGTTTTACAAGCTTTTCAGCAGCGTCACGTGATAACCCTAGTTTGATGCCTTCTTTGACTTTTTGCTCTACAAACGTTGGGAACCCACCTGAACCGCCTACATTACCTCCAGAAATCGTTAAATGTTTAGTTTGACAGCTTTCAAATTCGCGTCCTTCTGCTTTAAAATCTTCAGCTACGCGATTTACGACAATTTCAGCCATTTTACGGTACCCAGTTAATTTCCCTCCAGCGATTGTAATTAAACCTGATTCTGATGTCCAGATTTCATCTTTACGCGAGATTTCAGAAGGATCTTTTCCTTGTTCGTGAATAAGTGGACGAACACCCGCCCAGCTTGATTCTACGTCGTCTACTGTAATATCAACCGTTGGGAACATATAGTTAATCGCATCAATAACATATTGACGGTCTTTTACAGTCATACGCGGATGTCTAGCGTCTTCTTTATAGACCGTGTCTGTTGTGCCCACATATGTTTTTCCATCACGCGGAATTGCAAACACCATACGTCCATCAGGTGTATCAAAATAAATGGCTTGTTTTAATGGAAAGCGCTCTTGATCAATAACTAAGTGAATTCCTTTTGTTAATTGAAGCTGCTTGCCTTTTTTTGAATTATCTTTTTCACGCAGCGTGTCCACCCATGGACCTGCAGCGTTGACGATTTTTTTTGCATAAATATTATATTCTTTATTCGTAAGCTGATCACGAACAACAACCCCTACTACTTTTCCTTTATCGTAGATAAAGTTTTCCACTTTTGTGTAATTGACTAAGTCTGCTCCTCTTGCGGCAGCTTCTTTAGCTACTTCAATCGTTAAACGTGCATCATCTGTTTTATATTCAACGTAGTAACCGCCGCCTTTTAAATCTTTAGATTTCACCAATGGCTCGCGGCTAAGCGTTTCTTCTGCGCTAAACATTTTGCGGCGCTCTGAGCGTTTTACACCAGCTAAAAAATCATATACGCGCAGTCCAATTGAAGTTGAGAATTTACCGAATGTTCCACCCGTATGGAAAGGTAACAGCATCCACTCCGGAGTCGTTACATGAGGCCCATTTTCATATACGATGGCACGTTCTTTACCAACTTCGGCTACCATTTTAACTTCAAACTGTTTTAAATAGCGTAGACCGCCGTGAACAAGCTTCGTTGAACGACTAGATGTTCCTGCTGCGAAATCCTGCATTTCAACTAATGCCGTTTTCATGCCTCGATGAGTCGCATCAAGCGCAATACCTGACCCAGTAATTCCCCCACCAATTACTAGTAAATCATATTGATTTTGTGTCATGTCTACTAATTTATTCGAACGTGTTTGACTTGAAAACATACGTCATTCCCCTTTCAATTTTTAAAGATATCAAATTTTTCCAATATACAAAAAAGAGAGACCACAAATCACATATATAGTATGTCTATATATGGATCTGTGGTCTCTCCGATTCTCCAACCAATTTATTAACTTGATTAAATTATATCATACATGCGCTTTTAATTAAAGTGTTTTCATCAAATAATTACTTAAAAGCCATTGTTGCATGTACGGCTTTTTTCCAGCCGCTATATAATTCTTCACGCTTTTCTTCTTCCATATTTGGTTCGAAAGATTTTTCCATATTCCACTGCTGCGCAATTTCATCGCAATCTTTCCAGTAGCCGACCGCAAGACCCGCTAAATATGCTGCCCCAAGAGCCGTTGTTTCATTCACTTGAGGACGCTCAACCGGAACGTTTAACACATCACTTTGGAACTGCATTAAGAAATTATTCTTAACTGCTCCCCCGTCTACACGCAATGTTTTTAATGTAATTCCAGAATCTGCTTCCATCGCACTTAATACATCTCTTGTTTGATAAGCCAGTGATTCAAGCGTTGCACGGATAAAGTGTTCTTTTTTTGTACCACGAGTCAACCCAAACATCGCTCCCCGTACATCGCTATCCCAATAAGGTGTTCCAAGTCCTACGAAAGCTGGCACAATATATACACCGTCTGTAGACTCTACTCGCGTTGCATAGTTTTCAGTTTCAGCCGCATTTTTAAACATTCTTAAACCGTCGCGAAGCCACTGAATAGCAGATCCTGCTACAAAAATACTGCCTTCAAGCGCATATTCTACCTTACCGTTAATCCCCCATGCTAATGTAGTTAATAAGCCGTGATCGGACTTAACTGCTTTTTCACCCGTATTCATGAGCATAAAGCAACCTGTTCCATAGGTGTTTTTCGCCATTCCTTTTTCATAGCACGCTTGTCCAAATAAAGCGGCTTGCTGATCCCCTGCTGCTCCAGCAATTGGAATGTTTTTACCAAAGAAATGATAATCTACTGTATGGGCGTATACTTCAGAAGAAGGCTTTACTTCTGGAAGCATTGATTTCGGTACCCCTAAGATATCTAGCAGTTCATCATCCCATTTTAAATCGTAGATATTGAACATAAGCGTGCGGGATGCGTTTGAGTAATCCGTTACATGCGCCTTTCCGCCTGATAGCTTCCAAATTAACCATGTATCAATTGTTCCAAATAACAATTCACCGTTTTCTGCTTTTTCTCGTGCACCTTCTACGTTATCTAAAATCCACTTCACTTTTGTTCCAGAGAAGTATGCATCAATTAATAATCCCGTTTTGTCGCGGAACGTATCGTTTAATCCTTTTGCTTTTAATTCTTCACAAATACCAGACGTTTGTCGAGACTGCCATACAATTGCATTGTACACCGGCTTCCCTGTTGTTTTTTCCCATACTACTGCTGTTTCACGCTGATTGGTAATCCCAATTCCTTCGATTTGATCCGCATGAACACCTGACTCAGATAAACAAGATGCGATAACTGCTAGGATAGAACCCCAAATTTCACTTGCATTATGCTCTACCCAACCTGGTTTTGGAAAGTACTGTGTAAACTCTTTTTGAGCTACATGTACAACTTCACCTTTTTTATTAAATAACATTGCTCGTGAGCTTGTTGTTCCTTGGTCTAAAGATAAAATAAATTTTTCCATATCAATATCCCCTATTCTCTGTATATTGTCGTTTCTTTATTGTACATAGTTAGATCGTAAAGCTCATTCATTTTTTCGGTACTACTGCTGATTGAATCTGTGCTGCCTTTTGTTTAGAAACAGCGTAGATAACTGCTAAAACAATCAGCGCTAGACTTAAAACAACCCATAAGCTGCTTGACATTTTATTTAAAAATGCCGCTTGGTAAAATACTGCCCCGATTGATCCGCCTACTAAAGGACCCACTACTGGCACCCAAGCATATTTCCAGTTCGAGCTGCCTTTGCCAGGTATGGGCAAGATAGCATGAGCAATACGAGGTCCTAAATCACGAGCAGGGTTGATGGCATAGCCTGTTGTTCCTCCTAATGATAAACCAATACTTACGATTAAAAATCCTACTACTAAAGGATTTAATCCATCTGTAAATTTATTTGCTCCAATTGCTAAGATTCCTACTACTAATACAAACGTTCCAATCGCCTCACTTAAAACGTTTGCAAATGGGTTAGCAATTGCTGGCCCCGTTGCGAATACGCCTAATTTTGTACCAGCATCTTTTGTTTCTTTCCAGTGTGGAAGATAGTGTAAATAAACAACTGTTGCACCAAGAATGGCTCCAATAAACTGAGCTAAGATGTACATCGGTACTTGTGACCATGGAAAATCACCTGTAATAGCAAGCGCTACGGTTAACGCTGGATTTAAGTGTGCCCCACTCATATTACCAACCGCATATGCTGCCATCGCTACTGCCATTCCCCATCCCATTGTGATAACGATCCATCCCGAATTAGCAGCAAACGATTTTTTTAAATTGACGCCCGCACATACACCAGCGCCAAGGATAATTAAAATCATTGTTCCAATTATTTCTCCTAAGAATGCTTGCATATAAATAACCTCCCCTTTGTATGAAAACGATTAAAATGACAAGAAAATAAGAAAATCCACAATACATCCCCCTAATAAAATCATTAAAAGGCTATACCGTGGATCTCCTATTCTCCCTCACATCTATTAACTTATCTAGAAGTTTACTAGATGATGAAAGCGTTGTCAAACAGTTTTTTTAAGTTGAAATACTCCACAGTTCTCTGTTTGATGTTGTAACAGCAGAAGCCCCGGCTTCTAAAGCATTATGAACTTCTTCTGCCGTTCGTATTAAGCCTCCAGCTAACACCGGAATGCCCGTTTCAGCTTTAACTTCTTGGATTAAAGTGGGCACAATTCCAGGAAGAAGCTCAATATAATCCGGTTTTACTTTCTTCATTAACTCATAGCTTTTCTTCAAAGCTGTGCTGTCCAATAAAAAGACCCGTTGAATGGCATAAATCCCTCTTTGTTTAGCTTTTAAAATAACGTTTGTTCTTGTCGAAATAATTCCCGCAGGCTTAAACTCCTGACACAAAAAATCAACCGCATACTCATCGTGCTTTAAGCCATGAATTAAATCTAAATGAATGATTAGCTTCTTTTCATGCTTATGGACCTCTTTCATAATTCCTTTTAGCATGCCCACTTGATTGTCTAAAAGAACTCCGTACTCATAATTACTTACTAAAAATTTTTCCAATTGCTTCATATCTCGAACAGCGGGTAATACCGATTGTCCATGAAAACTCATGTTTTCCCCTCTTTTCCATGGTTAGTCCACAAAATTCATTGTAATAGTTTTTATTATGGCAAAAGTTGAAATAAAAAACACCATGCATTTGCATGATGTTTTTAGAAACTGCGTTATTTTTTATATTTAATATTGTAAACGTCATGGCGTCGGTCTTTTAATTGACGAACCGTTCCCGATTGACGCTGGCGACGAAGAATTTCTAAATCTACATCTCCAATAACTACCATTTCAATATTAGGATTACATTCTCCTACAATACCGTCTCGTGCAAATTCAAAGTCAGACGGTGCAAAAATAGCAGACTGAGCATACTGAATATCCATGTTTTCTGTTTCAGGCAAGTTTCCAACTGTACCTGCGATAACCGTATAAATTTGGTTTTCGATCGCGCGCGCCTGAGAGCAGTATCTTACGCGCAGATAACCTTGACGGTCTTCCGTACAGAATGGTGTAAAAATAATATTTGCACCTTTATCGGTAGCAATACGGGCAAGCTCCGGAAATTCAATGTCATAGCAAATTTGGATCGCAATTTTACCGCAATCTGTATCAAACACTTCAACTTTATCTCCTGGGCTAATTCCCCACCATTTTCTTTCATTAGGTGTAATATGCACTTTGTACTGCTTTTCAATTGTTCCATCTCGGCGGAATAGATAGGCAATATTAAAGATATCTCCATTATCTTCTTCGACAAAGTGGGATCCTCCAATAATATTTACGTTATATTTAACCGCTAAGTTAGTAAATAGCTCAATGTACTCTTCCGTATATTCTGCTACGCGCTGAACCGCTTTGCTTGGGATCTTTTCATTCAAGAAAGACATTAGCTGAGTTGTGAAAATTTCCGGGAATACGCAGAAGTCGGCTTTTGCATCATAAGCAACATCTGTATAATATTCTACCTGTGTTGCAAACTCTTCAAATGAATTGATCTGTTTCATCATATACTGAACAACACAAATACGCACTGGGAATGATGTTTTAAAATGGCGTTTTGAACGGCGAACGTAATCTACGTTGTTCCATTCCATCAACGTTGCATACTTATTAGAAGCTAGATCATCCGGAAGATAACCAGGGTTTATACGCATAAGCGTAAATCCGTTCATTAGCTGAAAAGATAGCACTGGATCATAAATTTTATGATGAATAACTTGCTCTACATATTCTCTAGGCGACATTTCAGCTGAATGCTTATGGTAATTAGGAATTCTTCCTCCAATGATGATACTTTTCAGGTTCAATTCACGTGCTAAATCTTTACGCGCTTCATATAAGCGGCGTCCTATTTTCATGCCGCGATACTTTGGATGAACCATTACTTCAATTCCATACAGATTGTAGCCTTCCGGGTTATGATTTGTAATGTATCCTTCGTCTGTAATATCGTCCCACGTATGCTGATCATCGTACTCATCAAAGTTCACAATCAAGCTTGAACAAGATCCGATAATTTCCCCGTCGTACTCTGCACATATTTGTCCTTCTGGAAAAATGGCCAGGTGACTTTCAAGCTGTTCTTTTTTCCACGGATCCATTCCCGGGAATGATAGCTTTTGAAGTGCTAAAATTTCATCTATATCGTCCGGTTTGATGTTACGAATAATCATTTTTTTCTCGAATTTTGATAAATCTATTGTAGACATACGCTCAAACAACCCTTTCTCTCTCTTCATTAGGCAATTAGTTTCCCTGTTTTTTATTATAATAAACATTATTAAAAATTCAAAAAATACCGTTCATATAGTCAGCTATATGAACGGTATTTTCTATTTGCAAATATCTAATTTTATGGATGTTTTTTTATTAGGATAATTTTCAATAAATCCTGGCCCTAAAGAGACTTTAATGTCATCTATTTTATATACATTATAGCGTTCACCGCGATTTAACGTACGAATCTTTACCCATTTTCCTTTTTCTTCCTTCAATAAAATCATCGGTGATTGAATCGTTACAAAACCAATTTGGCCTTTTGAGAGCTTTTTCGTTTTACAAAGATTCTGGGCGACTGAAGCACTGCTTACTTTGTATTTGTTTTTAACAGCGATTGAATCAAAACTTTGAGAATGGAATTGACCAATAACCACTTTTGTACCGGTTTGAACACGGTCAAACAGCCAGCGTACCTCTTCATCATACATACGAATGCACCCAGAACTTGCGTAAGTCCCGATAGAACTTGGATTATTATTTCCATGAATAGCATACGTCGTTCCATATGTTCCGCGCGCATTTAATCCTAGCCAGCGATCACCTAGCGGATTCCTAGGATCTCCTCCCCGAATGTTGTCTTTATAATAAGGCCGGTTTTTAATTTTATTCACAATGCTAAAGGTACCCTCTGGTGTATAACTCATCTGCCTCCCCGTCGCAACTTTGAACGTCCTTACTAATTTTCCTCTATCATAAAAAGCAAGGGTGTTAGTAGATTTGTTAATAATAATAAGTTGATTTGACGCCGCAGACGCATTGCCTGTCAGACCCATCCCCGCGAGTAAAAAAACAAGCCCAACAAAAAAAACAGCCACCTTTTTCATTTATCGACTCCCCCAATTTCTCTTATATCTATATAAGAAAAGTATAGGATGAAAGGCAAACCATCAGAACACTTTTTACCTTATAAGTCAAAATACAATAAAATCTTTCACGCACCCCTTTTTACTGACAAGAAACAATAAATGTACATAACAAAAAAACGGCCCTTTAAAGAGCCGTTTCATTTGTATTTAAAGCTTCACTTCAACTTTTGCATTTTTCTTAAGTTCTTCAACTTTTTTCTCCAATGCTTCTTGTTTCTTTTGTTGTTCAAGCTGCTGCTTAATTTGTGGCTTTACGTCTTCAAGCTTTGGCATTTGAGATTGTTCTTTACCGCCGCTTGCTTGACTTTGGCTTTGTTTTGCAAATTGATCGTAATAATCTTGAATTTCTTTATCTGTTACTTCTGGTGTTTGGATGTCTTTATCTACGTACTGCTGATATTTAATGCTGTCAGCCAGCTCAGACTTTAATTGTGATTGAGTTAGTCCTGCATCTTTTAAAGCCGCTTTAAACTGTTTATCTGTTTTGAACTGCTTTTTCGTTTCTTTTAACTTTTTATTTACTTCTTCATCAGTTGCTTTATAGCCTTTGTTTTCAGCTTCTTGCAATAGCAGCGTTTGACCCACTAAATTGTCAATTGTTTGCTGCTTTACTTGTTTAGCTGCTTCTTTAGATGTTGGGTCTTGTCCCATTTGTTGATATTGGGCTTGTGATGAAGATAATGCAGCATTATATTCTTCACCAGAAACTTTTTTACCGTTTACAACCGCTACGGTTTTCTTCTCATCTACTTTTTGTTTATCTAATTTCTTCTGCATTTCTTTTGCTTGCTTTTCCTGCTTTTCCTGAGCCTCTTTTTGCTTCTCAGTTTGTGCAGTTTTCTGATCATCACTTTTTGATTGCTTTGCATCATCGTTTGAACCGCATGCTGTTAAAGCTGCAGCAATTAACCCAATGAGCAATGTATACATCAGTTTTTTCATGATTAATCTCCTTTCATAATCCTAAACGATTATTAGCTATTCGAAAAAATCATCTAGGGGGCATTGTATATGATATAGGCGTAAAAAGAAACCATTTAGGCTAATTTTAAACATATGTAATAAGATTGAAACGTTTTGTAATCTTATGAAAGATAAATGCTCTTCTTTATACGGCCTGTCTAATCATAACATTATTTAGTATGATTTACATAATTTACAGTTCGTTATACATCTGTATTATTTCAATTTATTTGTTATATGAAAAACGATAGTATTTGATTTCATATTTCTATAAGAACTTTATACGAGCTTAACGATATCACAAGTTCTTTTTTTATCCAATTGAAAGCCGAAATTCAAAAAAAAAAAAGAAAAAAGCATGGGATAATCATGCTTTTTTCTTTTCAATTTATGTATGAATTATAAAACGATTCATACGAATACGTAATCAAATTGTTTTCTTTTGCAAAACACTCAATGGAAACAGGAAATAAGAACCCGTATTTTTTTAAAATTGAAATATTTTTTTCGAATTGCTCGCAGTCGCTTTCTTCAATCGGCCGATGTTGAATCGCTTCAATCACGGCAATTATTGTCTGAAGGCTACTAATGACTTGCAATGCTTCATCGAGTAAGCCATTATATAAATGGTCTGTACAATAATCTGGGTTTAATAATTCATCAGGATTAAGCTTATCTACAGATACATACCGAGGTAACAAGTCATAGCGAAGCTGTTCAGTCAACTCTTCTATGTAATTCTCCATTTCTGGCGGAGCTGCTTGGGCAATTTTCATGGTTACCCCCCCTTTTTTCTCTTAACTTATGTCTCTTTATTTAGCATAACATAAACATAAAACGAGAACTTCAGGTAGTTATTTCCTCCTAATTATTTACAAGTTCTTTTAAAAGATTAAAGGATATTTACTAGTATGTAAGGAAGGGATTAAATATGAGTATACACAGCCAATGGCTAGAAGATAAAATCGCAAAAAATGATGCAGGGCAAACAATTGAAGATTATTTAAAAACGAAATGGCGTATTCCTAAAAAAACGTTGCATCAGTTTCGGATGAATAAAAATGTCCTTATAAACGGTGAGCCTTTACCATGGAGAAACACTCTTAAGGAACATGATAAAATGTCACTCCCTTTTTTTGAAGCAGAGCCTGATGAAATAACACCTTACAATGTTGATATAGAGATTTTGTTTGAAGATGAGCACGTACTAATCGTAAACAAACCAATAAACCTAGATACTCATCCTTCATCAGAGCAAGACCAAAAAACTCTTTTAAATGCTGTAGCTGCTTATTTTCAAAAAGTAGGCCTCAAAACAAAGCCTAGACACGTTCACCGTTTGGACAGCGATACATCAGGTGCTATCTTATTCACGAAGCATTTTGTAGCAAGCTCTGTGTTTGATCAGCTGCTGGCTGAACGTAAAATTAATCGGACTTATATTGCCCTCGTCCAAGGAATCATAAAAAAAGAGGACGGAATCGTCAATGAACCCATTGGACGCGATCGTCATCATGCTACAAGAAGAAGAGTATCTAGAACGGGACAAGCTGCCAAAACACGTTATCGGGTGTTAAAACGCAATACGGCAAAAAACGAAACGCTTATTGAACTTTCGCTCGAAACCGGACGCACTCACCAAATTCGTGTTCATATGAGTCACATCGGCTATCCATTACTTGGCGATACGCTTTATGGAGGAAAGAGATTAAAAGAGCAGCAGCAAGCTTTACACGCCATTAAGCTTTCTTTTATACACCCGTTTACACATCAGCATGTGTCAGCTGTTGCACCTCCAACTCAGCAAGTCTTTTTGCCTTACAGCAAGTTGTTTTCCTATTAAACATAAAAGAGAGATTAAGACACAACCAGCTAAAGGCAAACAAATAGGAGAAATATGCTCATATGGATCGCTTGAGACACCGCTGCTGATTTCCGTGCAAGACTTCGCTTTCCGCGGGCGGCCGGAGTCTTCGTCTTGCCCTCCAATCACCAGCTAGAAGCAGCAACATACATGAAACCTGCGTTCACCATATCAATAAAAAAAATCCGAACAAGTTGGATTCTTTATCAAGAATCTCAATTCACCGTTCGGATTTTCCTTTAACTAAAATACTTTTGTCCTAGCCTCTTTTTTTCTATTGAATTTTAAATTGACGAATCAAGTTAGCTAATTCTTCACTAATCTCTTGCAGATGTTCAGCTGATTGAGAAACAGTAGAAATAGCTCTAATTTGTTCTTCTGTAGAAGCGGTAATTTCTTCAGTTCCCGCTGCTGATTGCTGTGCAATAGCTGCTATGCTTTGAATTGCCGCTACCACGTCTTCCTTATGCTCATCGATACTGTCCATGCTGCTTGTCACATGTTCGACAGCCGCTGCCACTTGTTCAATCGTAGTTGCAATTTCATGAAAAGCTCGTTCTGTATCTCCTACCACAAAGTCTTGAGACTTTGAAAGCTCTTCTGTACGGTTGCATTCTTCACGCGCAGCAGCGACTTCCCCTTGAATCGCTCCGATCGTATGGCGAACTTGTTCAGTGGCCTGAGAGGACTGTTCAGCAAGTTTTCGCACTTCTTCAGCTACTACCGCAAATCCTTTGCCATGTTCTCCTGCACGAGCTGCTTCAATACTAGCATTTAATGCAAGTAAATTTGTCTGATCTGAAATACTATTAATCGTGAAAATAATAGATTCAATTTTTTTCATCTTATTTGTTAATTCTTCCATTACAGCTTGAACAGCGTGAATCGTTTGAGACGATTCAGTGGTTTGGTTGCGAAGGAGCTGCATCTGTTTTAAACCTTTTTCATTGATGCTTACAGCTTCAATCGTCATTTTATTAATCTGTGCGTTTTGTTCAATGACTTCTTCAATTTGCGAAGATAAACTCATCGTTTTATGATTAGTAGAGTCAGCATCCGAAGCTTGCTGCGTGGCACCGCTCGCAATCTCATGGATAGCCCGGCCAATTTCCTCACTGGATGCAGTTGCTTCTTCAGATACGGCGCTCAAGTCTTCAACAGACGTTTTCACTGTCTCAACAGACGTCTGAACCGTGCCGATCAATGTTTTCATTTTGGCTACCATATCATTAAATAAATGAGTAAGCTCACCAATTTCATCTTTTGACTTCGTCTTCACCTGAACCGTTAAATCGCCAGCTGTTACTTTGGCTACTTCATTTTTCAAGCGGCGAATCGGATTAGTAATGATTCTTGAGAAAAAGATGGTTAACACCACTGATAATAAGATGCCAATTAACGCAATCCAGACAATAACAGTCAGTAAATGATGAGCGCTTGAGAGCATTTCATTATAAATAAAGGCATTTCCTATCTTCCAATTCGTCCCTTCGAGAGTATCATATGCCATCACTCTCTCTTCACCTTGAAAGGTATACTTCATGAAATCTCTATTCCGGTCTGCTTCGTACATTTTTTTCATAAATGGCTGATTCATTAAATTTTTCCCAGCTTCTGTTGGATGAACGAGCGCTGTGCCATTTTGATCAAATAAAAATGCATACCCACCGTGATTTACTTCTGCTTTACCTACAATGTTTTTTAATGCATCTAAGTCTAAATCAGTAGCTATAACGCCCAGCACATTTTTAGTATCTGGATCTAAAATAGCCTTTGCAATTGTCACGACCGTCTTTTTTGTTGCTGCATCTTCATATGGATCCGTATAAATAACCTCTTCAGGTGATTCTACTGCTTGTTTGTACCATACCCTTGAAGTCGGATCATAGTTTGAACCAAACTCTTGTTTAGGAACAGAATACATTCCTTTATTTTTAGTGCCTATGTATTCAAGTGCTAGGTTTGGATACTTTTCTTTAAACTGTGTAAACTCTTTTTGAACTGTGTTCCATGTAAAATACGGATTTTTCTCTTGGTTTGTTTGATCACCTTCCTGCTTAACAAAATTAACAATTACATCGTTTTCACTATACGTCAGCAAAGAACGACTATACATGTCTAAGTACGTATGAATCGTTTCTTTTAACTCTTTCACTTGACTTTGAGACTGTACTTCTACATCTTTTTCTATTTGCGTTTTGGTAAATTGATAAACAGCCCCTGAAACAACTAATAATAAAATAGCTATAAAAATACTAAAAAATACTACGAGCTTTGCACTTAACCTCTTCATTCCCTCACCCTTCTACAAAAATCTTTATATTACTAATAACGGCTTTTCATTTTCATTTTTGAAGAAGTTTTTGTGATTTATTTCAAATTCCCGCAAAATAAAACCAGCGCATCCTTTCATAACGAAAGAACGTGCTGGTCTTATTTTTGCTTTTCGTATGCATCAGGTTCAATATGAACAAGCGTATCTTTAATTTGATGCTCATCGTTCATCATATGTTCAATTTGATCAGCAATTTCATGGCTTTTGATAACATTTAAATGGGGATCTACTTTAACAGTTACATCAATCACGACTTGATTACCAAGCTTGCGCGCTTTCACATCTTCTACTTCTTTTACACCTTCTACAAGCTCGATGCTTTCTTTGTAGTGCCCTAACTTCTCTTCGTCGAATCCGTCTGTTAAGGAATGAGCCGCTTCTTTAAAAATCTCGATGGCTGTTTTACAAATAATAATTCCCACAGCAAAAGCAGCTACCACGTCCAGCCAGGGCAGGCCGAACTGTGAGCCGAAAATTCCCACAACAGCCCCTATACTCACAAGTGCATCGGACAAATTATCTTTAGCAACCGCATATAAGGACTGGCTATCAAGTTTTTTAGCAAGCTTAATATTATATCGGTAGACACCACCCATAACAGCAGCCGCTCCAAGACCTACCCAAGCAGCCAGTAAATTAGGCGCTTCAGATTTGTCCATAAATAATGACTGACCCGCATCGACCAATACTTCTAGTCCGATGACCATCATGATAAAAGAAGCAATAAGTGAAGAGATATGTTCCGCTCTGGAATGTCCATAGGGATGATCATTATCACGAGGTTTTTTAGAGATTTTTAAGCCGACTAAGACGGCAATTGATGCAATAATATCTGTAACATTATTAAGACCGTCGGCTTTTAATGCAGAGGAAGCGGTGACACCCGCAATGATAAGTTTACATGCTGATAAAAAGATATATGATAAGATACTAACCCAAGCACCTTTTTGGGCTTGCTCATAGTAGTTCTCCATCCTTTCCACTCCTTTATTCAAAATAAGCAAACTTAGTGTAACAAATGGATTTCGTGTGGGTCTATAGAAACATTATTGGCTGCTAACATACAAATAGAGAATGTTAAACTCTTTAGCTTTCTGCAAAACAAGTTGCCTTTACTCAACACTTTAAACGTTTAAGATCTTTCTAAATGTGGCACTTCATGTAGAAGGACATTTTTTTAAATCACCCTGTAAAATTGTTTACTATTTTTTAAAGGGTGTGATTTTTATCACAGCTGAAGCTATTTATTCTTGTTACACTAACATTGTGAAAAACATCACAAAATAAAATTCAAAGGATGATACAAATGAAAACACAATTTACACCAAAAACACGAAAAGTTGCCGTTATCGGAACTGGTTTTGTTGGCTCAAGCTACGCTTTTTCAATGGTGAATCAAGGTATTGCCAATGAATTAGTGTTAATCGATATGAACAAAGAAAAAGCAGAAGGTGAAGCACGTGATATCAATCATGGAATGCCATTTGCCACACCGATGAAAATCTGGGCTGGAGATTATAAAGACTGTGCTGACGCTGATTTAGCAGTTATTACAGCGGGCGCTAATCAAGCTCCAGGGGAAACACGCTTAGATCTAGTTGAAAAAAACGTTAAAATTTTCGAATGCATTGTAAAAGATATTATGAACAGCGGATTTGACGGCATCATTTTAGTGGCAACAAATCCAGTTGATATTCTCGCACACGTTACACAAAAAGTATCAGGATTACCAAACGAACGGGTAATTGGTTCAGGAACGATTCTTGACACAGCTCGCTTCCGCTACTTGTTAAGCGACTATTTCGAAGTAGATTCTCGCAACGTCCACGCTTATATTATGGGGGAACATGGAGATACGGAATTTCCTGTTTGGAGCCACGCGCAAATTGGCGGTGTGAAGCTCGAACATTTTATCAATACTGCCGCTATTGAAAAAGAACCGGATATGCAGCATCTATTCGAACAAACCCGCGATGCGGCTTACCATATTATTAATCGAAAAGGAGCGACTTATTACGGAATTGCAATGGGGCTTGTACGCATTACCAAGGCTATTTTAGATGATGAAAATTCTATTTTAACAGTATCTGCTTTATTAGAAGGACAATACGGTATTTCTGATGTGTATATCGGCGTACCAGCTATCATTAATAAAAACGGCGTGCGTCAAATTATTGAATTGAATTTAACTCCTCACGAACAGCAGCAGCTCGAGCACTCTGCTAGCATTCTTAAGCAAACTCGCGACAGAGCTTTTGTGTAACATCTAAAGATTTTTGCGGGGGACTCCCCCGCTACCTTGTTTTAAATATGTAGTAGAGGTGTATGAATATGACATGGACTCAGGTATATAATCCGTTAGATAATATTTGGCTTTCTGCACTAATTGCACTCATTCCCATTATCTTTTTCTTTATTGCTTTAACTCTTTTGAAATTAAAAGGACACATTGCTGCCGGTATTACGGTGCTTCTTTCTATGATTATTGCTATTTATTTTTATGATATGCCTGCCTCAATGGTTTTAGGAGCCACAGGCTATGGGTTTCTGTATGCACTTTGGCCCATCAGCTATATTATTATCGGAGCGGTGTTCTTATATAAGCTAACTGTCAAAAGCGGACAGTTTACTACCATCAGACAATCTATTATTTCAATAACCGATGACCCCCGCTTGCAAATGCTGCTTGTTGCTTTTTCTTTTAATGCTTTTTTAGAAGGGGCAGCGGGATTTGGAGCTCCAATTGCCATTACAGCAGCGCTTCTAGTTGGACTTGGGTTCAAACCGTTAAAAGCAGCGGCGCTATGTTTAATTGCTAATACAGCTTCAGGAGCGTTTGGCGCCATGGGGATTCCTGTCATTGTTGCAGGACAAGTATCTGGCATAGATCCAAAAGAAATTGCTCATTTTCTTGGCACGCAGCTTCCGATTATTTCTTTTCTTATCCCTTTTTTACTTGTCTTTATTATGGATGGGATAAAAGGATTAAAAGACGTATGGAAAGCAACGAGCATCACAGCCGTTTCCTATGCACTGACACAGTATTTAACTGTTACATACATTGGCCCTGAACTTCCAAATATCACATCTTCTATTGTGAGTTTGCTTGCTCTTGCTTTTTATATTAAACGAACAAGCCCGGCAGCAGCTAAAAGCTTCAGCCTGTCACCAAAACAGATTTTAAAGGCTTGGTCTCCTTTTATTCTATTAACGATACTCGTTACGGCTTGGAGCATTTCTTTTGTCAAAACGATGCTTGAACATATGAACCTGCTTATTAACGTCCCATTTTTACACAATCACGTAATTAAAGCAGCGCCTTTAGTAAAAGATCCTACGCCTTACGCTGCTGTCTTAAAAATAGACGTATTTGCAGCAACAGGTACAGCAATTCTTATTGCTTGTATCCTTTCAGTTTTCTTGCTTAACGTATCGCCAAAAGTGGCATGGACCACTCTTTTAGAAACCGTAAAAGAATTATCAAGACCTATTATTACTATTATGATGGTCATTGCTTTTGCTTTTATTTCAAATTATTCAGGACAGTCTTCTACACTTGGATTAGCGCTCGCTACATCAGCTGCTTATTTTCCATTTTTATCTCCATTTCTTGGCTGGATCGGCGTATTTCTAACGGGGTCTGTCGTATCAAATAATGCGCTGTTCGGCAACTTGCAGCTAACTACAGCTCAGCAAATTAATGTTTTGCCAATTATTCTTGTAGCGGCCAATACTGCCGGCGGAGTGATGGCTAAAATGCTTTCTCCTCAATCAATTGCCGTCGCTGCCGGAGCAGTGGGACTGGCTGGAAAAGAAAGTGAACTGTTCAAATACACGCTCAAATACAGCATGGGATTTTTGATACTAGGGGGATTTGTTACCTTTTTGTTAGCTTGGTGGTTATGATAAAAAACTGCTAAAAATCCTGTTATTACCTTGTTTCTTTCATTTAAACAAACGTTTGATTATATAAAAAGGTCCCCAGTTAGCGCTGGGGACCTTTTTATTCTGAAATAAGTAAACCTATATTGCCAAATTGTTTTCCTTTATCTAATCGTTCGCAAGCTGCAACTGCCTCTGACAACGGATAGAATCGATCGACGATTGGTTTAATTTGATGTTTCTCTATAAAATCCATCATGTCCACAAATTCTTCCTGACTTCCCATAGACGTGCCAAGTATATTGAATTGAGGATAAAAAATAGTTCTTAGAGGCAATTCAACTTCATTTCCAGAACTCGCCCCAAAATTAACAATTCTTCCATTTGTCTTTAATATTTCAAAATAAGTAGGAAATAAAGCTGCCCCCACACTATCAAGTATGATATCTACTTTTCTATTGTTGATTTCTTCTTTTAGACTGCTTCCGCTATCTAAAGCATAATCCGCTCCATGCTTTAGAGCTTGCTTTCTTTTTTCATCACTTCTAGAAGTGACTGTTACGTTAGCTCCGATAGCTTTTGCGAATAACAATCCATAGGTCGCGACTCCGCTTCCTATACCGGGAATAAGGAGGTGCTCTCCTTTTTTTAACTGCCCTTTTGTAAATAGAGCTCTATAGGCAGTTAAAGCAGATAATGAAAGAACCCCCGCCTGTTTCCAAGATAGATAAGATGGCTTTTGCACAACATTATCCGCTTTTATGATTACATACTCTGTAAATGTTCCATTCGATGGACCACCTAAAATTTTAGGTGTAAACGGAATGTCCTCTACACGATCCCACTCCAGACTTGGATTAATGATCACTTCTATTCCAGTTTTTAAACCTTTTACGCCTTCTCCCACTTCTTCTATAATACCTGCACCGTCTGAACCGGGAATAAACGGCTTATCTCCTTTACCTCGATTTTTCATAACGAACAAGTCTCTCCGGTTTAAACCTGCTGTTTTTAACCTTATTTTTATTTCTCCTCTTTGAGGTTGCATCTCCTGAAGATCTCTGTAATTCATGCCTGCTATTCCACTTTTTTCACTATGTATAATGCCTTTCATCATTTCGCCTCCTCTTAATCTACCCTACTAAAAAGCTGAAAATGGTAAAAGAAATATGCCTAAAAAAGGAAAAAAACAGTTTTCACATTCACTTTTTCACCGTTTTATCTTTATTTTTCTGTATCGTAAAGGTATTAAGCTTCTTTTATTACAGTTTTGTTACAAACAATATTTTTGTAACAAAAAGATTAAAAAGTAGAAAGAAACGCCTGAAAACGTTGATAAATCAACATTTAACTGGTAATTCCCTTACTATATCTATTTTAGAAACTAGTAAAAAACTAAAAAAATTTAAGAAAAAAAAGACAAAACACTTTCTTTTGTTATAGATTTATTGTAATATAAATGTAACAAAAGAAATATAAAACACATAATTGTTACATAAATAAGGTTAATTAATTAGGAGTGAGTTAGAAATGAAAAAAATTGGACTAGTTTTATCATCAATCGCTATTTTCTTTACACTAAGCACTGGAGTTACAGCACAAACAACATCTACAACACTAACGGATGCAAATGCTGTCAAAATTGCAGCTAGTGCCAGCAATCATTTCTGGAGTGCTCTGCACGGTTATAAAAACAAACCATGTACAGAACGTACATTTGAATATAAAGGAACTGAGTACGTGTATCTTTGCCCTGAATTTGATACAAAAGCTGAGCTATCAAGCTACTTATCTGAGACATTTACAAATAGTGCAGTAGAAAAAGGATTAACAAATTACGGCTATATCACATATAACGGCAAACTTGCACATCCAATCGGCGACGGATTCAGCATGTTAGAGTGGTCAAAAGCAAAAACAAAGCTTGTGTATCAAACAGCAACAGTTCGCTCTTATGAATTCACAGTTCCAACTGTAGATGGCGGCAGCGTAAAACGCACTGTCACATTCTATAAATCTAATTCTCAGTGGAAAGTAAATAAATTTGACGCTGTTCAATAATAAAAAAAGCAGGCCTGCTTGAGCAGACCTGCTTTTTTCTTTTTTATCGATAACATAAATAAAACTTCTACTTACAGCGCTCTAATAGCTGTAAATAGAAGTTGAGATCACAAGTTTAAGTAAATCAAATTTTGTCGAATCCTGTAGAAACAGTGATAAGTTACGTTTTATATTACAGGCTAAATTGCTTATTGTCAACATAATTCAGCAAAAAGATAGGGCAATATATTCAGAGCATAATAAAGACATTAACTTGGATTTTGTTCATGTTCCTCTGGGTTATCATGTACAGGATGCGCGCCTGGAAATAATCTTTGCGCTTTTTCATGAAGATTTTTGTTTTCATAATTAAATGCGCTATACGTTCGCTGCCCTTCTTCCCATGAAGTAGATTTCCCAAGTTTTTGATTAACAGGAGAGCCGAAAGGACCGTCTGGAAATTCTTCAGCGGTTATATACTCGTGGCTTTTTTCTACTGTAGAGAAATCATCATACGGTTTGTGTTCTTTCAATGATTTCACCCCTTCTTTCTAGAAGATTTTCTACTAGTATGCACACTTCTTTGTAAAAAACCCTCTTAAATTAGTCTAAATCAGGGTATGATAACTATACATTTATTTTTTAAAGGAGTTGAACAGCTTGGAACCTAGACCTCAGAAAGGAACTTTTTTCCGAGAAAAAATCTTAAATAATAAATTTGTTGTATATACAATTATTATTTTTATTCTCAGCATGACTATTTTTTCGTTATCAAAAATCGGATTTATTTTAATTCCTATCTCTATTTTTATTAAAACAATCGCACTGCCGATTATCTTAGCAGGAATTTGCTTTTATTTATTTAATCCGCTTGTTGACTTTTTAGAACGAAAAGGTGTAAAACGAATTATTTCCATTCTTGTTTTATACATAGTGATTATCGGCGCATTAGCCATTATTATTTCCTCGGTTATTCCGCCTCTAAAAAATCAAGTTGACCGTCTTATTGATAATATCCCAGAGCTGACGCATGACGTTCAGCATGCGGTGACGAATCTTTCAAATAACCGATATGTCGAGCAGGGTCTTCAGTCGGCCAACACGGACCTAGACAAGCTTTCAAAAGATGCTTCCAAACACTTGAGTAAATATGTTTCTGGATTTTCAAGCGGTATCGTTAATTTTGTCGGAACCATCACAGAAATAATATTATCGGTTGCCGTTTTACCCTTTATTCTTTTTTACTTGTTGAAAGATGGAAAAAATCTTCCTAATTACATTGTGAAGCTGCTTCCAAATCGTTCTCGTTCTGAGGCTAAGTTTATTTTAGCCGATATGAATCATGCACTAAGCGCATATATTCGCGGGCAAATTTTCGTTGCAATTTGTATAGGTGTACTGCTTTTCATTGGCTATCTGATTATTGGATTAGACTATGCATTACTTTTAGCGATTATCGCCATGGTAACCAATGTTGTGCCTTACCTTGGTCCTATTATCGCCATCATACCAGCAATTATTATTGCGTTTATTACCTCTCCTTTCATGCTTGTAAAACTAGCCATTGTCTGGGCAGTTGTTCAATTGCTTGAAGGTAAAGTAATATCTCCGCAAATTATGGGAAGAAGCCTAGACATTCACCCGATTACAGTCATTTTTGTCATTCTAACCGCCGGAAACTTATTCGGAATCATCGGTATTATTTTAGCCGTCCCTGGATATGCCGTTTTAAAAGTTATTATTACGCATATTTATCAATTCATCCGTTTGAATTCTACTATGTATCCAGATAAAAAAGCATAATAAAAAGCCCATCGATTTTCGATGGGCTTAACTTTTTACTTTTGTTCTTCTTCATCTTCACGATCAAACCAAAGGAGCTCTTGATCATCTTCATCTCCATTATAGTTGATGAGAATTTCTTCTCCTGCTTGGATATCCGTATATGCATAAAAATCAAAGGTATGATTGTCAAAATTAATTTCATACGTAGCATTGGGTGTATACGAGTGATTAAACAGCATACCGTATCCCAAAAGAATAGCCGTATGATTCACTCCATATTCAAAAGCATAATCCGCTAGTGTTGTTTTCTCAATAAAATCATGCTCTTTATTAGGATAAGCGATAACAGGAGCTTCGTGAATAAGCGTTCCTTTTTTAATATCTTGCTTAGCAAATACACCTCTATTAAATTCTCCGTCGCTTATCGCAGACACTTTTATTTCGATCATATTCGTCACCTATATATTCTTTCCTCTAAGATTTTTTTCTTCCTTAAGCTTGACAGTTTCTAATGGGGAAATCAACTGTTTTTCATAACCACTTGAATATAAGCTGAAGGAGCGCTTATCATGCACACTTGTGTAAGCACTTACCTTGTTAGAAACATGCAATTTGATTTTATTTTAGACATGGAAAAGCAATGACCTTGCGCATAGCGCTTTTTTGAGCCATTCAACATGTGAAGAATCGTTTTTCTCTGTGATATAATCGTTTATGCTGTTTTTTTATGTTAATCTATCACTCTTACTACCAAATTTATCTCATGTTAGAAAGAAGGTTTTAAATGAACTTAAGATGGTGTAACGTATGCAGTCCTTTCTTATCTTATGTGGGGGCTTACGCCAATTTATTGGAAGCTGGTTCACCACGTAGCACCAGGGGAGCTTTTAGCTCAGCGCGTTTTTTGGTCTTTTATTTTTATGCTTATTCTTTTATTGATAACAAAGAAATGGCGTACATACATTACGTTTGTAAAAGAAATAATGAAAAAACCATCCTTATTCTGGTCCCTTTTTACTGCGTCTGTACTTATTAGTGCAAATTGGGGCATTTTTATGTGGGCTGTCATTGATGGAAAAATAGTAGAAGCGAGCCTTGGACAATATATTAATCCCCTAACAAGTGTTTTATTAGGTGTTATTGTCTTAAAAGAGAGATTAAGCGGAGCTCAAATTTTTGCATTTATACTAGCAGGGATCGGCGTATTAACACTCAGTCTTCATTATGGTGTTGTTCCTTGGATTTCGCTTAGTTTAGCTCTTACTTTCGGATTATATGGTTTGGCAAAGAAAAAGATTAAAGCTGATTCGACAATCGGATTAACTCTTGAAACGATGGTCATCTCCCCTATTTCATTAGCATACATAGGCTACCTCACGTTTCAATCACACTTGCAGTTTTTTGATTCTTTTTCAACAAGTCTTTTATTAATGGGAAGTGGAATGGTCACAGCTCTACCACTCTTATTATTCACAAAAAGTGCTAAAAAAGTATCATTATCAATGCTTGGTATTCTTCAATATATTTCACCAACCTTATCTCTGCTAGCAGGAGTAATTCTATACCATGAATCGCTAACAAAAGCTCATGTTATTGCTTTTAGTTTTATTTGGTTAGCTCTTATTGTTTATACGTTTTCATCTATTACTAAATGGGGGAACAAAAAACACATAAAAAATAAGATGGAAGCCTAACAGAAGCATACATTTTCTTACGTATTATTTCTAAACAAATTGGGCTGAAAGGAGCGATACTTATGAAACAAATCATTGACGCTCATATTCACCTCGATCAATATGAACCGAAAAGCTGGAAGGACATAATAGAGAAGGATCCTTCGTTACAAGCGCTTATTTCTGTATCTTCCACATTACAGTCTTGCCAACTTAATCAAAAAATCAGCCAATTGTATTCCTGTGTGAAACCCGCCTACGGATTTCATCCTGAACAAATACTGCCTTCTTCAAATGAATTAGCGGAGCTGTTTGCCTGGATTGATCAAAACAATGAAGAAATGATAGCTGTTGGTGAGGTTGGTCTACCTTATTACTTAAATCAGACTTATACTCTTTCTCTAGAGCCCTATTTGGAGCTGCTTGAAGCTTTTATTATTCATTCAAAAAAGTGGGGAAAACCGTTAATTCTTCACGCTGTATATGAAGACGCTGAAATTGTGTGTGACTTACTAGAAAAACATTCCGTGTCTAAAGCTCACTTCCACTGGTTCAAAGGAGCTAAAAAAACCGTTGAACGAATGAAAAACAACGGTTACTATATTTCAGTTACACCTGATATTGTATATAAGCCTAAAATCCAAGCGCTTGCCATGGAATACCCTCTTGACTACTTGATGGTCGAAACAGATGGTCCGTGGCCATTTGAAGGACCTTTTCAAAACCAGACAACGGTTCCATCAATGATACATCAGTCCGTTGAGGAAATAGCACGTCTCAAAGGAGTTTCTGGAACGGAAGCATATGATTTTTTATATCAAAATACGTCTTGTTTTTATAATCTCTCCACATAAAAGGCCTTTCCCTAAGGAAAGGCCTTTTATATCTAAATTCGTTTCACAAGTTTTACGATTAGCACAATCACTGCAATGACAAGAAGAATGTGAATGATGCCGCCGCCAATATGAAAAACTAATCCTAATAACCAAAAAATAAATAAAAGTCCAATAATCGTCCACAACATAATTTTTTCTCCTTTTTTATATGTAGTATTTGTTATAATTCTATATTTCCCTAAATGTGCATAAATAAACGCATTTCATATACATCTTTTCACTAAGGAAGGTTCACATAATGTACAAAAAGTACTCATGTTCTCTGTGGTAAAATAAGTATGTAATCTTATTTCATTTAAACTATAGCGGAGATGATTAACTATGACGTGGATTGTATTACTTTCCATCATTCTTGTAAGTGCACTCAAAATATTAGTAACGTGTCTTCCAACTCCAGTGGTCAAATGGCTTATGACTAAATTTCAATTACATCCAACACTTGATGATCAAAATGTTACTGTCACAGTTGATGGGAAACATTTAGAAGGCAAAGACAAAATGCAAGTGATTGATTATTTTAATAAAGCAACATTTTTAAAACAATATTATGTCCATGAAGGAAATAAGGACTATTATAAACACCTAGAAGACAGTGAAACTCCACTGGTTATCGATACGAAAAAAGGAAAAAAAGATGTTCGATTATGCGTATACAGTTATGATGATCATGTCGATGTCGTAAAACAGTATAAAAAGAAAATTATTGCTTACAGCCTGCTGTCTGATCACCTTCAAAAGCAGTCCATAACAGCTGACCTAGCTTAAACCAGTCGCCTATAAGGCGGCTTTTTTAGTTTTAGGTTGAAGCTATCTTATTTAAAAATTCCAAACTTTAACATTAATTCTAATGCTATAATATAAATTAATTGGTTGAAGTAGATTTCGGCGAGCATCAAAAGTTTCTTTTCAAGTGGGCCTTTTGGACAACTATTGTCATGACAATTACAGCCATTTTAACAAATGCTATTTCCCTTTAGAGTCCTACCATAAAAAAGGAAGCCGACTACCATAAGGCAATCGGCTCACACATGTAGGATATTGATTTAACACTAACAAAGTACAACACAACACTAGTAATTATATAATATATTTCATTATTTTGAAAGCGATTTCATATATATTTTCAAAAATATTTTGTTATTTGTTTTTCATAGAAAAAAACCACGTTTCAGCCAATTCGAAACGTGGTTCTTTTCTGTAAGGACTTGCCCTACAGGCTATAAATGTAAGTACGTTCATTATAGCATGAGCTCTTATCTAGATTCCATGGTAATTACTGTATAATATCGTTACATTACGACCGGTTGTATTTTTCTGTCCATATGCAGCGTATTCCATGGCTCATCCTGTTCAGCAAGCCTTCCGATAAAACCTTGTGAAATCCAGAATGGGATAGCCCCCGGTAAAAAAGGATGAGTATGCAGATACAACGTGTCATAAAAATGATTTTGAGCAAATTGTTCCACTTCCTTTAACAGCTGCTGTCCAATGCCTAGACGCCGGTATGCTGGATCGACATAGCATTTTACAATCTCGGCTGCAGTTTTATGTTCATATCGCTTTTTTAATGCATGAAACCTTCCATCGTAAGCGTATAAACCAATTGTTCCAATTACTTGTTGATTTTCCGTGACAGCTGCAAAAAAAGCAGCGCCTTTCGCTTGAACATAATGTTCATTAAAATGAAGCAAATCCACAGAAAGCTGATTTTTTTCCAGCATAGGAAATAGCTCATTCCGCATATTCATGACAAACTGAATCACTTCAGCATCCTTTTCTTTTACTTCTTTAATTTGATACATTTGTACTTCTTGCACGTTTACTGTCACATCCTTTTATCTATCATTGTATCCTTTCTCTTTTTCCTATAGGAACAACAATATTGACTATGGCGTTACGTCTAAATGCTGAGTCAGCATATAATACTCGCTTGGATTTGTTGTCCAGTTTTTCACTTTTTGATTATAAGCAACAACAATGTTTGGATGTACAATCGATGACGTCAGCATTTCCCCATTAATCAAAGCGGTTGCTTGCTTGGCTAGCTGATCTCGTTTTGCGTCATCTACTGTTGAATTTAACTGTTCTATCATTTTTGTTAGCGTATCGTCATTAATCCGGCTAGCATTTAAACCACCGCCCGGCAAATAGTTCGTGCTTAAATAATAGCTGGCATCCCCTCTAGGTGCTGTGATAAGGCTGTACAATGCTAAATCCCAATCATCTTTTGCCATTACATATTCATCGCTGTCTTCAACTAGGTGAATCTTAATATTAATTCCTAACTCTTTCGCATTAGACTGTATAAGCTGAGCAATCAAAGGAAGTTCTGGCAATGAGCTGTATGTGACAAGAGAGAGGGATAATGGCTTTCCATTTTTGATTACTTTGCCATTTTTGAGTTGATAGCCTGCTTTCTCTAAATATTTTTTAGCATATGCTATTCCTTTTGTCTCACTAGCAGTATTATCAGCAAAAGGAAATTGGGGTAAAAATGGACCTCGAGCCGCTGCCGCTTGATTGTTCATTATGCTGCTGACAATTTCTTTTCGGTTCAGTAAGGTATCGATAGCTTTTCTTACAGTTTCGTCTTTTAATGCGTCATTGGTTTGATTATAAAGCAATAAATGAGTACGCACACTAGGTACTCCACTTACTTTGAAAGACGAATTCGCTTGTAAAGTGCTCAAGCTTTCTAAAGGCGGGCGATAAATAATATCGGCTGTCCCGGACTGAAGAGCCGCAACTCGCGCATTAGCATCTTCGTTAAATGCAAAGATCGCATTTTTCAATTTTACTTTCCCATTCCAATAATGTTCATATCTTTCTAACTTCACTTGATTTCCTTGATCGAAAGTCAAAACGTGAAATGGCCCTGTGCCAATGGGCTTCTTAGCTATACTAGAAACATCAACATCTATAATAGCTGTGTTTGGATGCACTAACTCAGAAGGAAATTTAGGCATTGGTTCTTTTAATGTAATTGTCAGCGCATGACCGTTCGCTTTCATTTCTTTAATATTTAAAGCGTTTTTCATCGCATAACTTTGATCTATCGTTCTTTGAAGAGAAGACTTAACGGCATTTGCATCTAGCGCTTTGCCATTTTGAAACGTAATGTTCTTTCTTATCGTAAATGTCCACGTAAGACCGTTATCTTTCGTTTCCCACTTTTCAGCAAGCCAGGGCTTTATTTTTAAATCATTGCTGATTTTAACAAGCGTCTCCCCTACTCCCGCACGAACTGCTGTATAATTATCATCCGTATGAGGATCAAGCGTTGCAGATGTAAAATTAAATAAAAACGTCACACTTTTATCCGTTTTCTTTCTTTCTTTTATACTTATGCTCTCTTCATTAGGAGCGCAAGCAGTGAGGCAAAGTACCACAAGAAATATCATAGATACGAGTTTTTTATTATTTATCATTGATTTTTCCACCTTCTATTTTAATACACAAAAAAGCACTTCTAAAAAGAAGTGCTTGTCTTCACAACAAATTCAGATAAACGTATCCCTTGTTTATCCTATTTTTGGTTCTGCCAAAACACCTCCCTATCCTCGTAGGTTATTGTGTGCTGCGATTTATGGCAGGTCTCCTGGCTTCAAGTCACTGCCTTATACCGCCTTCCCGTCTCTAAATAGACAGTGGCTTTTTTGACATAAGGCTCCTTGTTACAGTGGCGGGACCGCTCCGGATTTGCACCGGATTCCCTTTTAAGGCAATTGAAAAACAATTGCCACCATAAAAGCTGGTTATTTAATTTAGTAGCGTGCTCTTGAAACTCTAGAAGTAGAAGCTGATGGTGAAACATCTTCATCATCAAATCCAGTGGCAATAACGGTTACCATCATTTCGTCCTTTAAATCTTCATTGATCACGGACCCAAAAATCATATTTAAGTCCTGATCAGAAGCAGACGTGACAATATCTGCTGCTTCCTGTACTTCGTAAAGACTCAAGCTGCTGCCGCTCGTAATGTTCAACAGCACGCCTCTTGCTCCATCAATCGATGCATCTAGCAGCGGACTAGAAATCGCTTTTTTCGCTGCTTCAATTGCCCGGTCTGATCCGGAAGCTCGTCCGATACCCATAAGCGCAAATCCTTGATTAGACATGATGGTTTTTACATCAGCAAAGTCAAGGTTAATCAGCCCCGGAACAGCGATTAAATCTGAAATACCTTGAATACCTTGGCGAAGAACATTATCTGCTTCACGGAATGCTTCAAGCATAGGCGTCTTTTTATCGACAATTTCAAGCAAGCGGTCGTTTGGAATCACAATAAGGGTATCTACCGATTCATTCATCGCAGTAATACCGCCTACTGCTTGCTTCGTACGTTTATTTCCTTCAAACTTGAACGGGCGAGTGACTACTCCAATTGTTAAAGCATTTAGTTCACGGGCAATTTGGGCAATAACCGGAGCTGCTCCAGTACCGGTTCCTCCGCCCATGCCAGCTGTTACGAATACCATATCTGCGCCTTGCAGTACTTCTTGAATTTGTTCTCTGCTTTCTTCGGCTGCTTCTCTTCCCACTTCTGGATTAGCTCCTGCACCTAATCCTCGCGTTAAGGCCGCACCAATCTGCATTTTCACATCTGCTTTAGATAAGTTAAGCGCCTGAGCATCCGTATTAACGGCGATAAATTCTACTCCTTGTACACCGTGTTCAATCATACGGTTAACGGTGTTATTTCCTCCACCGCCGACCCCAATTACTTTAATTCGCACTAGTGGCGATACATCTGCATCAAATCCAAACATTCTAAGTTCCTCCTCAATGATCAAAATTACTTTCTCTTATTATCCGAAAAAACACGTGAAGAACCTTTTACTCCTATGTTTAACGCGTAACTGTTCTTTTGTTTTACAGATTTTATACACTTCTCTTTTAACCTTTAAATCTTTACATCTTTATGTAAATTTATTGTTGTTCTAAAATTAGTACGCCGAACTCTTTTATGGTTTTTCCACTCAAAATGGCATATAAGCTTATTGTATCATTCATTTGACAGATGTCTGTATTTAATTTTGAGTAAGATGTGACTAAGAGAATAATATTTTTATAGACAAAATGAGAAAAAGCCCTTAGAAATAAGGGCTTCTCTAGATAATAAACCGTTTTATAATTTCCCAGTTAAGAATTGAGCTTCTCCCATGCCAAAGCTCCAGTCAGCATTACCGTTTTCAACAATCGAAATCATAATGTCGTTTGGCTGAATGCCGCAGCTCTCTCCAAGCTCTTTTACAATTAATCTGTAAAGAGCTTGCTTTTGCTCTTCTGTCCGCTGTTTACTCGTTACACTTATAATAACCAAATCCTTGCTTCTCTCAAAGCCAAGACCTGTATCTTCAATAATCATTTCATGAGCAGGATGCTGATGTACAATTTGATAACGGTCGCGCTCCGGGACGCCAAAGGCTTCTAGCATCGCTCGGTGAGTAGCGTCTAGTAATGTTTTTAACTCTTTTTCATCTCTTCCTTCTATTACATCAAATCTAAGTAATGGCATACTAAGTAACCTCCAGCTTTTTGTCTAATGTATTATTGCTTCATCATATCACAACTATCATTTGTTAAAAAAAGATATGCTATTCACAATGTGCTCTCTAGTGAAAGAGACCTCAAACGCTTCAATAAAAGCTGAACCTAATAAAAAGAAATGAGCAACATAACGGCTCATTTCATTAGTACAAAAATATTTATAATAAGAGCTAAAATACATACAGATACAATGGCAATGAGTACGTTCATCACAAGGTTTTGCGAGGATGTTTTGGCTTGTTTTTTCATATCAGCCCGACTCATCTGTTGCTTTTCATGATCACTTTTAGACATCACGTAGCCTCTCCTATTCATCAAAATGTCAGCAGTGTGTAAATGATTTTTGAGAAACCTTGATCCAGTTCTTTTGTATAGACAGCAGCACATGCAGGTTATCACCAGTTATTTTAGCATGTTTTGTCAAATAAGTGGACTATGTAGCGCTTCAATTTAGTATTCACGGGCAAATATATTTAAATTCGTTGCTTTTCTCTTCTTTTCTCGCTATTGTTTGAGAAGAAGGATAATTAGATACGATAAAGGATGATACGATATTGAATAACCATACGCAGCTGCCTCAGTATATCTACACATACGCATGCAGCGAAGAGGAACTCTCACTATGTCAATTAGAGAGACGCTCTCTTTTTGAAATTGAAACTGAGAAACCTATCATAAAAAGTGCCGTTAAAATTGATCCAAGCAGAAGCCCTTTTATCAAAGAGCGATTAGATATTATGTATGAATCAGATGACCTTGCAGATATTTGTAAACAAGTAGAAGATATTGACCTTGGAGACAAAACATTTAAACTCATTTTCATGAAAATTAATGACTTGGAAAAAGATCAAAAAATAAGTTATAAAGGTCAGCGTGCTATTGAACGTGATGTGGGTTGGCATTTTGTAGCAGAAGCAGACTTGCATAACCCTGACCATTTGTTTGGCATTGTTCCATTTGAAGGACGCTGGTATTTTGGGAAATATCAAAAAAGCGAAGCGGTATGGCTGCATCATTTGAAGAAACCGCGTGAATACTCTACAGCACTCAGTACCCGCCTTGCAAGAGCTGTAGCTAACATTGCCGTTCCAAACCCTGAAGGAATCAAAGCGATTGATCCATGCTGCGGTATCGGTACAGTCCTTGTAGAAGCCCTTTCAATGGGCATTGATATTGTAGGACGCGATATCAATCCACTTGTGACCGACGGATCTCGTGAAAATATTGCACATTTCGGCTTAAGCGGTGATGTCAAAACTGGACCGATTTCAGATGTTACAACTCACTATGATGTAGCTATCATCGACATGCCTTACAATCTCTACACCCACGCGACGCCTGAAGATCAGCTTTCTATTTTAAAACACGCTCGCCGCTTTGCGGATAAAGTAGTCGTGATTACAGTAGATACGATCGACCATATGATTCATGAAGCTGGCTTTTCTATTTCAGATCGCTGCGTAGCGCGCAAAAGCGTATTTTCTAGACAAGTAGTTGTATGCGAATAAAAAAGACACCAGTCTAACAGGCTGGTGTCTTTTTATTTACCACTCTTTAGGTTCATAGTCTAATTCTTTGAATAGCTGCGTACGCTCTTTTTTCGTTAAATCTCTCCATTGCCCAACAGGTAAGTTGTTTAAATGGATATTCATAATACGCGTGCGCTGAAGGCGGTATACTTCATATCCGAGCACTTCACACATACGGCGAATTTGACGATTTAAACCCTGTGTTAAAATAATTTGAAACTCATACTTAGACAGCTGTGTCACTTCACAAGGAAGCGTTTTTGTGCCTAAAATTTTTACTCCCTCAGACATGTTTTTGATAAACTCTGGTGTAATTGGCTTATCTACTGCAACAATATATTCTTTTTCATGCTTGTTTTCTGCACGTAAAATTTCATTAATAATATCGCCGTCATTTGTAAGTAAAATTAAGCCGTCTGAATCCTTATCAAGTCGTCCAACGTGGTGAATACGCAAAGGGTGATTGACTAAATCAATGATGTTTCCCTTTACTTTTTTTTCACTCGTACTTGTAATGCCGACTGGTTTATTAAGCGCAATATATACATTATTTCGAGCAATCCGAAGCTGTTGGCCGCTTACTCGAATATCATCGCCAGGCTTAACTTGATCTCCGACTTTTGCAACCTTTCCATTAACGGTTACTCTTCCTTCACTAATTAACTTATCTGCCCCGCGTCTTGACGCCTTTCCAGATTCGCTAATAAATTTATTCAGTCTCAGGTGAATCACAACCTTACATTTAAAAATTTTAAAATTTGTCTCTTCTATTAGAAACAGACATATGCCAATTTCTATACCGTCCCTATCGTAACATGCTATACGCTTCTCGTCTGCTTTTAATTTCATTACTTAATCATATTTTTTTAACAGTAATAGAAGTATAGCTCCAAAATACTTTGTAACCTTATTCTTAACATTTCAATCAATGCTTACACCTGTGAAGCTTGCATCAATCTTCACTTATATACAAGACCTAGACGTCTGGATTGACTGATCAGTATAGAGTTGCTACTATTATACTGACCGATCAACTAGTAATTATATCAGGGAGCTGTTTTCATGGAACCAACCAATTCAAAAGAAAAAATTTTAAGCGCAGCTGCTAAACTTTTTCGCAAAAAAGGCTATCACGCCACCAGTCTAAGTCAAATTACAAAAGAAAGCAGCGCTCCGAGAGGATCTATTTATTATTATTTTCCGGATGGAAAACAACAGTTAGCAAAAGAAGCTATTCAAAAAACGGGAGAAAGAGTCAAAGCTTATATCGAAAAATCCCTCGCTTCTCATGAAGATGCCGCGGCAGCTATTCAATATCATATAAAAATGATGGCTGATCGAATGTTTGAACAAGTGGAAAATGAAGCGGATATCTCTCTCGCTGCTATGTCGAGTGAAGTATGGTCATCAAACGAAACGCTTCGTATGGCCTGTGAAGACGTGTATAACGAGTGGGAGCAAGTTTATGCAGATAAGTTAGTTTGTTCAGGTTATGAACAAGAGGAAGCAAGACAGCTAGGTTCAGCTATACAGTCTTGGATTGAAGGTGCTTATACTCTTTCATTAACTAAAAATAGTACAGTCCCTATGCAAATTGCAGCTGACCAAATTGGTAAGCTGTTTGCAAACAAAAATTAATTTAGTAAAAGGAGGTCACTTATGACACAAACAGAAGAAAAAATGAGTACACAAAGTAAGCTTATCCTTTTCATTTTGATTCTAGGAAATTTTTTATGCTTAATTAGTGAAACGGTAATGAACGTGGCCTTGCCAAGTATCATTTCAGATTTTCACATTAGAACGAGCTCAGCTCAGTGGTTAACTACCGGATATATGCTTGTAATCGGCATCTCTGTTCCGGTGTCTGCTTTCTTAACTCAACGATTCACATTAAGACAGCTGTTTGTGACGGCTATGAGCTTTTACTTAATTGGGTCCTTCATTGGATTTATCACTCCATGGTTTTCTCTGCTTTTTGTGGGCCGTATGATTCAAGCATTAGGGACAGGCATTATTTTACCTCTTGTGATGAGCACAATGTTAACACTCGTGCCTGTTAGCAAACGCGGCACCGTAATGGGGATTTTTAGCGTAGCTATTTTATTTGCACCGGCAATAGGACCGGTTCTTTCAGGATTAATTATTCAATATTATTCGTGGCGAATTATATTTCTAGGTCTTTTAATTGCAGCGGCGCTTATTTTCCTATTTGCTCTTTTCAAGCTCAGTAACGTTTCTGAAACATCTAAACCAACAATTCATATCCCATCTGTGATTCTTTCTACAATTGGGTTTGGAGGAGTTGTTTATGGATTTAGCGCAGCTGGTGAAGAGACGGGATGGAGTAATCCTATCGTATGGCTTACGCTCATAATTGGCGTCATAGCTCTTGCTTTATTTGTCAGACAGCAAAGCAAGCTGAATTCTCCTATGATTAATATGAAGCCTTTTAGATCGTCTGTGTTTTCAAGATCGATTTTCTTAATGTTTCTTATTATGATGATTCAGTTTTCAATGATGTTAATTTTGCCGCTATATTTCCAAACGGCTGCGGGACTGTCTCCTTTGCAAACAGGGTTTCTTATGCTTCCAGGCGGCGTAACGCTGGCTCTAACAGCTATGGTGGGAGGACGTTTGTTTGACAAAATTGGATTTAAACCGCTGCTTTTAACGGGCTTAGTCCTTTTAACAATTATCTTAAGTTTGTTCACTACTATTTCAAGCGGAACAAACACGAAGACTGCAGCCATCTTATACGCAGCCTTTACAATTGGCGTAGGTTTAAGCATCGGGCCCGTGATGACGCTTGCTTTAAATCAAGTACCAAAACCGCTTCATGCTCACGGTTCAGCTATTTCAAATACGATTAACCAAGTTTCAGGCGCGATTGGACCCGCTTTGTATACAAGTATTATGACCATGGCTTCTCAGCACTTTATTCAACAATCAAATGAAACGAATAAAACGCTGTTACAAATAAAAAGTATGACAAGCGGGGTTCATACCGTCTATTATGTAGCCATCGCTTTCGCCGTCGTTTCGTTCCTGCTCGCTCTTACGTTAAAGAAAAAAGACCAGCAGCTTGAAACACAATAAGTAAGAAACTGATAAGAGCTGCTCACAATTTGAGCAGCTTTTGTTACATGCAGAATTTATATTATAAATGTAAGAGCAATCATAGATACTATTAAAACAAGGATAACAATACTTTTCTTTCTATCTTCCATGCTTCAATAGCGCCCACGACACCACCAATGACTAAAATAAAAGTACCTATAACGTGCAGAGGCAGCAGAGATAACAGCTTGCAGCTTGCCTAAACTCGCTATAACTCCTCCGGTCAATATAAATCCTGTTGTTACAATAGATTTTACAGATGTTAAGTCTCTTATAGCTTCTTTTTTTCAGTTTTACTCAGTTTAAAGTAATCTACTATACTAAAAACAGCGGGTGTTCCCTATAAAATAAAGAAGCTAATCAATCTATCGGTGTCTACACTCACTGTTCATTCACCATCTTTATCAATCCCTTACGCTCAGTTCCACCATTTAACAAATAGTTATATATTATTCTTGCTTCAAGGATCCTCCAAAAGAAAATTGATGGTAGTCATCAAGCTTATTCCAATACCCTATGCACTTTACGTCAGGCTCATCAATAGCTAACGCTGCTTTATTAGTTCCTTTATAAGGAAGAAATGCCGTTAACTTAACCTTTTGTTTTGGCTTGATATTTAATTTATTTCCTTCTGCTAACACCTTAAATTTATTATCAGAATAACCGTTTTTCATTTTTAAAGGATACGATAAAAATACATTATTTTGTTTGATGGTCAAATCGCTCTTGTTTACTAATTCCATTTCATATGAAATCCCTTGCTTCATTTTTTGTTCTTTGATTACGTTAATACTTATCTTTTCTAGTTCTCTTAAAGGAACGTTGTCTTCTTCTTTTGAACACCCGGCAAATAAGATGACTAACGCTAATAAAACAAGAATTCCTAACTTTCTATTCAAAAAATAATCCCCTCTCTAGTAACAAAGGTTATTTTACAATCATAACTCAAAAAAGTTATTTAATGGTAAAAATACAATTAAAAAAGCAAACCGTCATCGGTCTGCTTTTTTAATTGCTACGCATAGGTAATGTGTTGTTGTGCGAAAAACTTTTCGATAAGGAGTTTGCCAACTATATGTATATCGTAACAAAAGAAAAAAGAATGCGCTGTGAGATTTGTCACTCCTTGTTTCAAAATAATCTAACCGGATACTTCCTATTGTCTTAAGCAAAAAGAGCAGAACGCAAACGCGATCTGCTCTTTTTACATGCTAGATATGGGTAATTTGTCCATGCGTGAAAAGCTCTTCAATAAATAAGGGGTTTATCACTACACCTATAGAATAACAAAGAAAAAAAGATGTGGCTGTGAGATTTATCACAGCCGCATCTTTTTTATTCAACTAGCTTGTTAAATTGTACACGTTTATTAATTGCCGCCATAATTGGTGCTCCTACAAGCATAACAATGAACTCACCAACAGCCGTTGTTAACCATGTAAAGAAAAATGGTAAATCAAATGCTAAGTGCAGTTCAAACGCAATAATAAACATCGTGAACGTAAATACAAGTGTATTAACAAGCATACGAGCCCACATATTTTTAATGTAGCGCATAGAAAAAATGGTAATGAGTAATGATAGCACGGATTGTCCTACCCCAAACACCAGATCATAAGCGACCATTGGTGAAAAAAACAAATTCGTCAGAAATACTCCTAGCACAATGCCGTACACGTACTTTTTATTAAACACAATTAAGTGATTGAACATTTCCGATATACGAAATTGGATATTGGTGAAGCCAAACGGCTGAATTAACATGCTGACAGCAATATACATAGCAGCTAAAAGACCGTTGACGCAAAGTGTTCTTATATTCATCTTACTATTCTCTCCTTAGTTTTTTAACGTGGGATGGTTACGAACCACGTAAACACTCAAAGAATCATACAGCAAGCTTAAGCTTTCGTCAATCTAGCTGTTTACAAACTACTGCCGGTTTCTATATCTTGCATATTGACTGCTCTTTTTTCTTACTTTTCTTTAGTATAAAATAAAAGACGTATCAGTATACATAGGTGACATCAAGTAGTTAACCCTTTTGATTTGAAATACGAAAGGATTTGTAGCGATGTTAGACAATACAGATAAGCGCATACTAGAAGAGCTATCAAAAAATGGACGTATAAAGATGAAAGAATTAGGAGAAAAAGTGCATTTAACCGGACAAGCCGCTTCTGCTAGAGTATTAAAGTTAGAAGATGAAGGCATTATCAAAGACTATACAATTAACATTGATGAACGAAAACTCGGCTACATCATCCATGCATTTTTAAATATCTATACGCAGAGCATTCATCATCACCCCTACCTTACATTTTTAGAAAGTCAGCAGGAGTACGTTATCAACAACTTTAAAATCAGCGGCGATGGCTGCTACTTATTAGAATGCAAATTTCATTCAAATGAAGAACTAAATGATTTTTTGACAGAGCTAAATCAGCATGTGAATTACAAACTTTCAATCGTCATTAACAAATAAATTTTTTTAAAAAATAAAGGTATATTAATTTATGAAAATGGTAATCCTAATAACGTATTCCCCCTATTCCAATAAATTTGAAAATCCTTTGCGCCATTGCAAAGGATTCTTTTTTTATGTAGGAAACCGCCTTCTATTTTTTGAAAAGTTGAACATCTCTCACAGCGTTGACATAGCGGTCAGAGGTTTATATAATCGGTGACATCGAAGCATAGAAAAGCAGGATCAAGACCTATACACGTATCGTAATTCTTCGTCTTAGAAGTTGATCAGTTTTATAACTAGACAATTTCTAAGACGTTTTTTATTTCATTATTTGTGAAACACTAGTAAAAACAAGATTCCACGTGAAAATATCCTAATAATCAAGGAGGTTTGTATATTGAAAACAATCTATAAAGACATCATCTTAATTATTGTTGGAGCACTTTTAGTTGCTGCATCCATTGATTTTTTCGTCATTCCAAATAAATTAGGTGACGGCAGTACAGTTGGTATTGCTCTTGTTTTATATTATTTATTTCATATCCCTACAAGTATCAGCACATTTCTTGTAAACCTTATATTTATTGCCTTAGCCTATAAATTTCTAACCAAAAAAACGATTCTTTATACGATTCTAGGAGCCGTCATGACGTCCGTTTTCCTCGGTCTAGTCAGCTATATTCCTTTTCACGTTCACGACATGATTTTAGGAATTGTATTCGGGGCTTTACTAATGGGAACAGGACTTGCTCTCATTTTTATCGCAGATGGATCTACCGGTGGAACAACTCTTTTAGCTTATTTATTAAACTATACAAAAGGCTATAATATTTCTAAAAGCATGTTCTATATGGACAGCGTCATTATTTTAGCATCGGTTTTTGCTATTGGCGTCAACAACACACTCTATACTTTTATATTCGTCTATCTTTGTGCCAAAATCGTAGATGTCGTTATTGAAGGTTTCCACAACAAAAAAGCAATGACGATTATGTCTGATCAATACAAAGACATAGCACAAGTCATCACCAGTGAATTTGGAAATGCAGCTACCATCTTTTACGGATATGGCTACTACGCCAACAAAGATAAACGTATTATTTACGTTGTTATTAAAAAGAACGAGTTATTAAAAATTAAAAAGAAAATCCAGCAAATTGACCCGAATTCTTTTATTGTCATCCACGAAGTAAAAGAAGTTGTCGGCGGAAAATTTGGATTTATCGGCAATTCGCCTCATGAAACAAAAGCCGCTGCTAAATAAAAAAATCCACCTCTTGGTGGATTTTTTTATGAAAAAACCGTTAAGAAAAACGAAAAGATACCTGCTAAAAAGTAAACAGACCCTAACGCAATTGCTCCTGTAACGACCGTAAATACACTTAATCCTATAGCCACCTTCATTTTCATCCACATCCCTTTTTAGATTAGTAGTATAAGTATGTCCAAGGATAGGAGATTTATAACTATGCCATCCTATTTATTTCATATATCGATGCAACAATTGTCTATTCAATGTGTTCTAAAACCACCCCTGACGACATAATGTATAGGAAGGATTTCATATACACATCTTTGTATCACACATATCATATGAAATTAGGTGAGATAAAATGGTGGCTGTCCACTTTTTTGAAAACAGAAAGCTTCTATTAAGCCAGCTGAGGGAAAACATTCCTTCTACGGGTGATGATTTAAAGATTAAAGGACGAAAAGGAACCGTCGTGCTTGTGAATGACATCGATGAAAAAAATGTTCACGTGGAAGTTGCTTTAGAAAAAGTAGTGAAAAAGAACTTAGCGTTAGATAACGCTAAAAAGAAAAGGAGATAAGCGGCTTACGCTTATCTCCTTTTCCTTTTAATTTATATACGAATCGTCTGTATCTTTTGCTTCAGTTTCCAAAAAAAAGAGACTCCTAAAAAGGAATCTGCAGCAAAGAGCGATATCATCGCCTGAATATTAATACAAGCTACATTTTAACATATAAAAACATATTTTACAAAAATAAACTATTATTTTACGCATAATTATTTTTCATTCGAGGTTTTTCAACATTTGAAACCCATTTCGTATAAAGATCTTTATTTATTTTTCAGGCCAAATTTTTGCATCCGGCTCTAATAACCACTTATGCTCTTCTTCCATAATACGGTCTGTCCACGGATTATTGTCGAGATGGCGAATCATCCAGCAGAAGTACATCGCATAGCCAGGAGCCGTTGCTTGAGGATGATCCAATTCACCAGGAATTGTAATAAAACTATTATCAACTACACGGTACGCATCTTCTCCAACCATTGCGCAGCCAAATCCTTGGGGCTTGTCAAAACGATAGTAATACACTTCGGGCTGGTCATGATGATGAGGCGGATAACTCGACCATCTTCCTGGATAAGAAATAACTTCTCCAATAACAAGGTTAGAGTAAGGAGCGTTATTGTAGTCAAAAATTGTTCGAATTACACGCTGAGCAGTACCTTCCCATACTCCTTCACCAGCCACTGTGTTTTGACAATCTTCAGGCGTATATAATTTTGATGAAAACTCTTTTTCATTATCCGTTTTTTGAATTAGCACTTCACTATCGGCAAGCCCGGTAATTTTAACCTCCACATTTTTTGAAACGTGCAAACACCAAGGCTCTTCTTCAAATAGGGACTGGCGCTGAATTTCTTTCGAATGGCCTTCCCACTCTAGCTTTACCTTTCCTTCTAGTAAAAGAATAGCCGTTTCACTGCTACTGTCTAGTAAAGTTTCCTCTTTTCCTTGGGCCATTTTATAAATCCCAATATCCATCAGCATATCTTTGTGCTGACCGGTCATTTCTGTAAGTACGTTGTATCCTTTATTTAATTCACCTAATTTACCTAACATGCTTAAATTCCTCCTTTATGTAGTAGCGCAATAAGAATTTACTAATTACTCATTTTTTCTTCATAGACTCTCTAAATTCTTTTGAATATGTGACTATGAGGATTTTTTATTAACGGCAATATTCTTGATTGTGTTCAATTATTTGTAGATGCTGTGGCTTCCCTTCGTAACGGAGCCGTTGATTTCCGAACAATCAATTTTGGCTCAAGAAGCAAATGTTCTTTATGCATCGCTGGATATTTCATTTCTCTAACCAGCAAATCCACTACGTTTACAGCCATTTCTTTTGTCGGCTGTGCTACCGTTGTCAACATGGGCGTGATGGTAGTAGAAAGAACCGTATTATCAAAGCCAATCACTGATAAGTCTTGCGGCACATCAATTTTGAGTTCCTTTGCGGCTTGCATAACGCCGATAGCCAGTAAATCGTTACAAGCAAAAATAGCCGTCACTTTCTCCTTCATTGAAAAAATTTGCTTAGCACTTTCATATCCTTTTTGAATACTTGCTTCGGTCGTAATAACGTGCTGAGGCGGCACGATGATTCCATTTTCTTGCATAACTTCTCGAAAAGCATCTAAACGGGCGTGATTACTTTTTGCATTTTCTGTAATAATCGCAATTTTTTTATGATGCAAAGACAGCAAATAATCAGTCGCTAAATAGCTCCCTTTGTAGTCATCCACTGTCACTGTATTAACGGATATGTGAGGAATTTCTGAAGCAATAACGCTAATCGGTATATCTTGCTTAAGCATATTTTTTAAAAGATTAGCATTGCGAAAAGCAGAAGCTACAATTAAACCGTCGATTCTCTGACGTATTAACAGCGATAGATATTTTTTCTCTTTTTCCGCATCGTTATCGGTATTGCACATTACAACATGGAAACCTCGCTCATGACTTCGGTCTTCTATGCTTCTTGCCAAATCGGCAAAAAAAGGGTTGGAGATGTCAGGTACGAGAAGCCCAATCGTTTTAGTGGGTTTTCCTGTTAAAGCAGATGCTACGACGCTTGGATGGTAATTCAACTGCGCCATAACCTCAATTACTTTTTGTCTTGTTCTTTCGCTAATATGACCGGTTTGATTGATGACTTTTGATACGGTAGAAATTGATACACCTGCTTCTTCAGCCACACTATAAATGGTTGGCTTCATTTCCTCTCCTCCTTTCCTTTCATAAACACATAAAAGGCGTAAAATCTTTTACAATGGAAATTAAAGACCGCTTTTTTCTTTAATAAAGTTTCTTGCTTTTAAAGCATATTCAAAAGGATTAGCAAGGGCTGGATCCTGTTCTGCTTCTACGACAAACCATCCGCTATAATCCGAAGTGGCAAGCGTAGTAAATACCTCATCAAATTCAATAGCTCCGTCACCTGGAACAGTAAAGGCTCCTTCTTTTACCGCTTGCAAGAAGCTCAAGTCTTGTTCTTTGACTCGATCAACTACTTCTTGACGAATATCCTTTAAATGAACATGCTTAATACGGTGCAGATATTTTTTTAAGATATAAAGAGGTTCTTCTCCTGAAAAGACAAGATGACCAGTATCAAATAGCAGCGAAACAAGCTCCGGATTGGTAAGCTCCATTAGCTGCTCAATTTCTTCTGTTGTTTGTACACCTGTGCCCATATGGTGATGATAGACAATATGCATATCTTTCTCTCGTGCTAGTTTCCCAAGATGGTGCAGGCCTTCTGCAAGTCTGTTCCACTCTTGCGATGTGAACACAGGCTTTTCTTTAAATAAAGGAACATCCAGCAGCCCTTGAATGCTGTGCCCTTGTTCAGACACAACAATTACTTTTGCTCCCATTTCGTATAAAAAATCGCGATGTTCAATAAATGGCGTCACCGTTTCTTCCAGCGGCTTTGTTGTTAAAAATGTACTAAACCAGGCACTTGCAATTTCCAAATTTCGAAGCGATAATGCCTTTTTTAAGATTGAAACATTTCGCGGATATTTATTTCCTACCTCACTTCCTTTAAAACCAGTTAAGGCCATCTCACTGATACACTGTTCAAATGTATTTTCAGCTCCTAGCTCAGGCATATCATCGTTTGTCCAACCAATTGGAGCAATCCCCAGTTTGACCGTATTTTCCTTGAACATCTCTTCCTCTCCCTTATATAAAATTAAAACCTCTTTTATATTTATCGAATGTTTCTCTTCAACAACCTCATTTTCTCCTACTCCTTAATAAACTCTTGCCATTTCAAGGTTTTTCACCTTATCTTCATAAGCTTCCTGTACATGCTGATTTTTAGATACCTCTGCTACTCCTACATGCCACCATGATTCATAACCGTTCGTCATAGTTTTTGGCAGCACTTTAATATCAATTAGCGTAGAAACCTCTTGTTTTTGTGCATCTTCTATCGCCGTTTTTAATTCTTCAAGAGAACTTACGCGATACGTTTTTACACCGTAGCCTGCGGCGCTGGCTGCAAAATCAATTTTCATCACGTTTCCGTTTAGTTTTCCTGTTTCATCGTTTCGATAACGAAACTCTGTGCCAAAGCTACCCATACCGTTTGACATTTGAAGGTTATTAATGCACCCGAAGCCTGAGTTATCAAACAGTAAAATGTTTATCTTCTTTCTTTCTTGAAGGCTTGTAATAAGCTCTGAATGAAGCATTTGATAGCTTCCATCTCCAACCATCGCATACACTTCTTTAGCTGGTTCTGCCAGCTTAACTCCAAGTGCGCCTGATACTTCATATCCCATACATGAATATCCATATTCCATATGATAGGTATTAGGTTTAGTAGACTTCCACATTCTCTGTAAGTCGCCTGGAAGACTTCCTGCTGCACCAACAATGACGGAGTTGTCATCAAGGAGCTTATTCACCGCTCCAATTACTTCTGTTTGCGTTAATTGGGTACCAAGTGATTCTACATATTCAGCTAAGCTTTCATCTAAATGACCTTGTATTTCCGGAACAAAATCTGCACCAGTAAAACGTATGCTATGTAGACGCTCTAATTCTGTATCCCATGCGTCTTTAGCACTTGTAATTTCTGTTGTATAAACAGACTGATAGCCAATTGATTTTAGCTCTTCCCTAAGAGCAAGCAACCCTTCTTTTGCATCAGCTACAAATTTCACGGCATCAAGTTTATTTGCATGAAATTCAGACGTGTTAATGGTAAGAAATTGCACGTTGGGATGTTGAAAAAGCTGTTTAGATGCTGTTGTAAAATCAGTAAATCGAGTGCCTACTCCAATTACTAAATCTGCTTCTTTAGCGATTGTATTAGCAGCTGAGTTCCCTGTTACACCTATTCCGCCCAGATTATAGCGATAGTCACTTTCAACGGCACTTTTCCCTGCTTGAGTTTCTCCAAATGGAATATGGAACTCACTAGCAAATTGTTTTAACTCTTTTGCAGCTTCTGAATAGCGAACGCCTCCTCCGCAAATGATGATTGGCTTTTTCTTTGTTTTCATTAATTGAATTGCATCTGCTAGACTGTCCCTAGTCGGAAGGCGGCGCTCAATGCGGTGAACGCGCTTTTGGAAGAAATAAACTGGAAAATCCCATGCTTCTCCCTGCACATCTTGAGGCAAACAAATAGTTACAGCTCCCGTATCTGCAGGATTCGTTAACACACGTATCGCATTAATCATAGCTGTCATCAATTGTTCAGGGCGGCTTACGCGATCCCAGTACTTACTCACTGGTCGAAAAGCATCGTTTGTAGAAATAGATAAATCATATGACTGTTCAATTTGCTGCAAAACGGGATCCGGCTGTCTAGTTGCAAATACATCACCAGGAAGCAGCAAAACTGGAATATTATTAGCTGAAGCAGTGGCTGCCGTTGTAACCATATTTGCTGAACCCGGCCCCACTGAAGATGTGCAAGCCATAATCTGCTTTCGATGTTTTTGTTTTGCAAAAGCCATCGCTGCATTGGCCATTCCTTGTTCATTACGTCCTTGATATACATCTAGATTTCCTGGGTCTTCTTCCAAAGCTTGCCCAAGACCTACCACATTTCCGTGCCCGAAAATTGTAAAAATCCCTTTAATAAACTGATGCTGCTTTCCATCAAATTCAACATACTGCTGATTTAAAAACTTCACTAATGCTTGTGCCGTCGTCATTCTAACTGTTTCCATGCTTCTTTCTCCCTTCTAGTACTAGATTGCGATTTTAAAAAAGGAAGCATAAGGAATATCTTTAATTCCTGATACTTCCTTTTTAAATGAGATGCGATTTTTAACGAATCACTTACCAGCGCGTTGTTACCATTTTCTTTCTTGTATAAAACTCCACGCCGTCCGTACCATTTGCATGAAGATCACCATAAAAAGAGTCTTTCCAGCCAGAGAATGGGAAGAATGCCATAGGTGCCGGTACCCCTACATTTACTCCTAACATACCAGATTCAATATTTTCACGGAATTCACGTACGCTTGCGCCGCTATCTGTATAAATACAAGCACCGTTTGCAAATCGAGAGTTATTAGCTACTTCAATAGCTTCTTCTAATGTTTTCACACGTACAATGGACAGCACAGGTGCAAAAATTTCATCTTGCCAAATTTTCATTTCTTGCGTAACATGATCAAAAATCGTTGGTCCGACAAAGTAGCCATTGCCATTTACTGCTGCATCTGTGCGACCGTCACGAATAAGCTCTGCTCCTTCTTGCACGCCTGATTCAATATAGCTGAGCGTACGCTCTTTATGATTTTCACGAATAACTGGTCCTAAGAAGACATTTTCTTCTAAGCCGTCGCCAATTACAATATCATTTGCTTCCTCTACTAATCTTTCAATTAGCTGATCCGCAATTTCTTCTTGTACAGTAACAACAGATGCTGCCATACAACGTTCACCAGCTGAACCAAAAGCGGCTCCGATAATTTGTTTTGTTGCTACGTTCAAATCTGCATCATTTAATACGATCGAGTGGTTTTTAGCACCAGCTAAAGCTTGAACACGTTTTAAGTTTTCCGTACCTTTTTTATACACGTACTCAGCTACAGGCTGTGAACCAACGAACGAAATCGCTTTTACGAGCTTATGTTCAAGAAGGCCATTCACTACGTCATGAGCACCATTTACAATGTTTAGCACGCCTTTTGGCAAACCAGCTTCTTCAAACAGCTCAGCTAATCTTGCAGCTAAAAGCGGTGTACGCTCAGACGGCTTTAACACAAATGTATTGCCGCAAGCAATCGCAAGCGGGAACATCCAGCAAGGAACCATCATTGGAAAATTAAACGGCGTAATTCCTCCAATTACACCAATTGGATAGCGGTACATGCCAGACTCAATGTCTGTTGCAATATCAGGAAGCTGTTTCCCCATCATTAACGTAGGAGCACCCGCCGCAAATTCTACACATTCAATACCACGCTGCACTTCGCCTCGCGCTTCGTTAAAGCTTTTTCCGTTTTCAACCGTCACTAACTTTGCTAATTCATCCCAGTTATCTACTAATAGCTGCTGATACTTGAACAAAATTCGTGCGCGTTTAGGCACGGCTGTTTTTGCCCACCCTTTGAAAGCTTCATTTGCTGCTTGCACCGCTTGATCCACATCTTCTTTTGTAGAAAGAGGCACCTGTGCGATTAATTCACCTGTCGCTGGGTTATACACAGGTTCTGTTTGTGATGTAGCTGATTCAATCCATTGTCCACCAATATAGTTTTTTACTGTTTTTACTGCTGTTTGTGTCATAGAATATCTCTCCCTTTATCTGATTTTAATAAACTTCTATTCCTTTAATCTCTCAAGATTTTCCCTTTGTTTATTAAGCTTCCTGCAAAACTTCCGTTGCTGTCTCCATAAAGTTGAAGAGCTCAACGCTTGTCGGCATAGCATCTGAACAGCTGTGTTTTGAAATTACAATCGAAGCTGAGGCACCTCCCAATCGCATTGCCTGCGGAATTTCAAGCCCTTGCATCAATCCGTAAATAAAGGCTGAAGCATAAGAATCACCAGCGCCAAACGTTTTCAGAACTTTTGTTTTAAATATTCCTCCACGGTGAGAATCGCCGTCTCTTGTATAGGCAATAGATCCTTCTCCACCGTGCTTAATCACGACGATTTGAGCATGGTAAGAAAACCAGCGCTCTGCTGTTACTTGGTCATTAGATTCTTTATAATTTAAAAGTTTTTCCATCATATCAAACTCTTCTCGCGTACCAATAATCACATCTGATTTTTCAGCGGCTAAATTAAAGTAGACTGCCGTTTCAGCTTCTGATTCCCATGTATATGGACGATAGTCGATATCAAAAAACACTACAACTTCATGCTTGCGTGCGTGTTCTAGTGCTAAAAACACGGCTTCACGAGAAGGACTTTGGGCAAGAGCGGTTCCAGATATTAAAAGAGCCTTTGACTTCTTAATATATTCTTCTGATACTTCTGTAGGATCTAGTTTTAAATCCGCTACATTATCTCGATACATTAAGATGCTGCAATCTGTAGGGCTTTTGATTTCCGTAAAAGCTAACCCCGTTACGGCCCCCGTTTTATCAACAGCAATGCCATCTGTATTAATCTTATTTTTTTGAAGATAGCCAGTAATGAAGCGGCCCATTTGATCATCTGATACTTTTCCGATAAAGCCGGTTTTTAAGCCTAGCCTTGCTGCTCCAATCGCAATATTAGCCGGAGAGCCTCCTACATATTTAGTAAATGTTTTAGTCTCTTCCATTGGACGCTGCGTTTCATTTGCATTTAAATCAATACATAAACGGCCAACAGCGATGAAATCTAACCCACGATTTTCTTTAAAAACAAGCGGATTCATCTTTATTCCTCCTTAGTTAAGCGCTTTCCTAAAAGGGTAGAAAGACCAATTTCTTTCATCCCCACGTTTACCGTCATTAATTCACTGCGTATTTTTTATGTTCAATCTTTACTGGCTGCCCGGATAGTAAAGATTCTTTTGCTGCTTTAGCAATTCGTTCTGCTTGTAACCCATCGTTCCCTGTACAAATAACGCTTTGATTTTCCATAATTGCTCTTGCAAACTGTGTCACTTCCGCTATGTACGCTTGTGTATAGCGCTCAAGAAAGAAATACAGCGGCTTCTCTTTAACTACATTTTCGCCTGTTGATATTTCCACTGTAGTAGGACGGCAATTGTCAGCGGCAGCTGCACCTTTTTCACCAAAAACTTCAAGGCGCTGATCGTAACCGTAGACAGCTTGACGACTGTTATCGATTACACCTAAAGCTCCATTTGCAAATTTTAATGACACAATGGCTGTATCTATATCTCCCGCTTCTTCAATAGCAGGATCGATGAGCGTCGTGCCGTAAGCCGATACTTCTATTACTTCGCTTCCCATTACATAACGAGCCATATCAAAATCATGAATCATCATATCCATGAACAATCCTCCTGAAGCGCGAACATATTCCGGACTCGGCGGCTGAGGATCTCTAGACGTAATTTTTAGAATGTGCGGCTGTCCTACTTCTCCTTGCTGTACAAGATCATGCACTTTTTTAAAGTTGGGATCAAAGCGTCGGTTAAAGCCAACTTGAAGCTGTACGCCATGTTCTTTTACTACTTCTAACGCTTGGATTGTTTCTTCTACTGAAAAACTAACGGGCTTTTCACAGAAAATATGTTTTTTCGCTCGAGCAGCTTCTTTAATAATCGATGCGTGCGTATTCGTTGGCGAACAAATGAAAACGGCATCAACTTCTGGATCAGCTAATAAATCTTGATAATTTGTTGTTAACGTCGAAATTTCTTTACTTGCAGCCCATTCATGCAAATGATCTACTACCACATCTGAAACCGCTTTAATTTTTATTTGCGGCATTAATTTTAAATTATCAGCATGTAATTTCCCTATGCGTCCAGCACCAATTATTCCAATTGTAAGAATCCCCATCTTATTTTCCCCTTTAATTAAAAGTTAAGAAAACATTCGCTCAAACCTTTACATGGGTTAAGCGCTTTCCTAATCCCAATTATACATAACGTTTTCTGAAATGCAAACTTTTTTTATAGATTATTTAGAATATTGGTTTTTTAACAATCTAAACGTATACGATAAAAAAACTATTTTTATCTATTTATCAATGAAATATAAAGAAATTCTTTATATTTCAGTATTTTTATCATGAATTCAGTGATTATTGCCTTACGTACTAATATTTTTATGATTAAAATAATTTAATTGAAAATTATATATATTTAAAATTTTAATTGACGTTCAAAAAATGTAAGCGTATACTTTTTATCAAATAGATTAAGCGCTTAACCAAATTAGTTTGATGTTTTACACAAAATAATCGATCTGGTGGTGTGGAAAATGAATGAATTTATTTCCAGAAAAACGGCTTTAGACAGGATTGGGATCCCTTCTCATTTAACGTGGGGATACATAGGTATTATTGTTTTTATGATTGGCGATGGTTTAGAACAAGGATGGTTATCTCCTTATCTTGTAGAACGAGGTTTAACCATTGAACATGCTGCTTTACTGTTTACTGTTTACGGCATTACGGTCTCTGTTTCTTCCTGGTTCTCCGGCGTACTGGTTCAGCTGTGGGGTCCTAGAAAAGCAATGGCATTCGGCTTGATATCCTTTATTATTGGTTCAATTGGATTTATAGGTTTAGGACTTCATATTATGAATTACACAATTATACTAATTTGTTATGCTCTTAGAGGATTTGGTTACCCTTTATTTGCCTACTCATTTTTGGTCTGGGTGTCTTACCGCACGCCCCAGGAAATGCTTTCAAAAGCAGTAGGCTGGTTTTGGTTTGTCTTCCAGCTTGGATTAAGCGTAATCGGAGCCTTTTATTCAAGTTATATGGTTCCGAAAATTGGCGAAATCGCTACCTTGTGGAGTGGTTTACTTTTTGTTTTGATCGGTGGAACCTTTTCGATTATTATGAATAAAGACAAGTTTACCGTTCAAAAAGTAAACGATAATAAAACAAAAGAATTAATGAAAGGGATTACAATCGCATTTGAGAACCCTAAAGTAGGCATCGGAGGCATCGTAAAGATTATTAACTCTGCTGCTCAATTTGGATTTGTTGTTTTCTTGCCAACATATATGATGAAACATGATTTTACGATGAGTGAATGGTTGCAAATCTGGGGTACATTGTTTTTTGTGAATATGGCTTTTAATATTATTTTTGGTATTGTTGGAGATAAGTTTGGCTGGGTAAATACAATCAAATGGTTTGGCGGAGTTGGATGCGGAATTGTAACACTTGCTCTCTACTATGTACCGCAATTCGTCGGACATAATTATTGGGTGATGATGATTGTCGCATGCTGTTACGGTGCAACACTAGCAGGATATGTTCCTCTTACAGCGTTAGTGCCTTCTTTAGCTCCTGAGAATAAAGGAGCGGCAATGTCTGTGTTGAACTTAGGATCTGGACTTTCTGCTTTTGTAGGTCCTTTAATTGTGACCGTTTTTATTGGTCTTTTGGGCACGGGCGGCGTGATTTGGATCTTTGCTTGCTTATACTTCTTTGGTGCTTTTCTAACTGGTTTCCTTACGATTCCAACAGAGACAACTATCAAAGGCGAAACAATAAACGAAGTCAAAAGTCCAGTCTCTCTATAAATATGCTTAAGCCGAAAAAGCTGCGGGTGCCTCAACACCTGCAGCTTTTTTATTTTCTCTCCTTTATAACTTTTTTACCGACGCACGTTCTACTAGTTCGGGAATAATCGTTACTCTCTGTTTCGCATGCTCTTCTTTTTTCATAGACTTTAACAGCTGTTCAAACGTACTAGTAGCCATCTGAGAAATAGGTTGTTCAATCGTTGTCAAACCCGGCTCAGCAATATCGGCATATATCGTATTATCAAATCCAATTACCGACAGATCTCCAGGGATCGAAAGCCCCTGCTTCCTTGCCTCGTTTATGAGCGATACCCCAATTAGATCTGTACATGCAAAGACTGCTGTTGGCCTATTAGGCAAGGAAAGCAGCTGTTTACTTGCTCTCCTGCTATCTTCTACTGTTGAATAACAGCTGATAATGGACTGATTTTCTAGTGATAAATTTGCTTCTGTGAGCGCTTGTTTAAATCCCGCTAATCGCCCCTCGCTGCTTTTTCTATCTTTTTCAGTCATAATCGTTACCGATTGATGACCTTTTTCTATTAAATACGTACCTGCAATATATCCTCCGCGAACGTTATCAATTGTCACTACATGCGTTGAGATAGAAGGATGGTCAACTGAAAACAATACAAGCGGTACATCATGCTTCACAATTTTCTTTACGAGCTTCGTATCATTTAGTTCGGTTGCGATAATGATTCCATCTACTTGTTTTTTAAATAAAAGATCTATATATTCATGTTCGCGCGCAGTTTGATGATCTGTACTGCATAAAAAAAGCGTGTATCCGGCTGCTCTAGCACTATTCTCAAAAGCTCTTGCTACCTCTGCAAAAAAAGGATTCGAGATATCAGGAACTAGAACACCAATCGTGTACGTCTTTTTTCCTGTTAACGCCGCTGCGACACTGCTAGGCTGATAATCTAATTCCATCATTACTTCATTCACTTTTTTTATCGTTTTTTCACTAATACGGCCTGTTTGATTGATTACTTTGGATACAGTGGCTATCGATACCCCTGCTTTTTTCGCAACATCGTAAATGGTTGGTTTCACTTTCACTGTTCCTTTCTTCGTGATCTCTTCCTTTATTTTATCACGAAAGTATTCAATCGTTTTATATATTACCATAAGCATATTCTATAAGTCCCTGAAAAAAATTTTTTATTTTATGTATAAAAACTATCTATTAATCAAATCATAATCTTAACCTTATAAAAGGAGTTGATTATGATGGCAAACAGCAGAAATAAGAGCAGCAACGAATTAGCAGTACACGGTGCTCAACAAGCAATCGATCAAATGAAATATGAGATCGCTAGCGAATTTGGCGTAACTCTTGGTCCTGACACAACTGCACGCGCAAACGGCTCAGTAGGCGGCGAAATCACAAAACGCCTTGTGCAAATGGCTGAACAGCAACTTGGCGGCGGACGTTTCTAAATCACTATCATAAGCAATACGGCTGGAGGAAGAGCGAATGACCGTTCTTCCTTTTCCAATTTTTACATAATCTCTTATCGCGTTCCTTCTACTCTATATGTATCTAAAACAAAACCACTACCCCATAACGTTCACATCCCGTTATATAAGGTTCTCTTTCTCTCACAATAGAGTGTTTATGATAAAACATAAAAAGAAGTTCCTTTTATAGGAACTTCTTTTATCTCACTTTATAAATGTGCAAGCTCTTTAGATATCTTTTCGGTCTTTGCTTTTAGCTGTTCTTGCTGACCTTCTAAGTCAGCAAGAACAGCTAACACTTCCGTATTCTCTGGTTCTTCTTCATACTGTTTTAACGTAGCAACAAGAGACTGTGAAACTTTGATGAGCTCTTGATTAACTTCTTGCTGCTGTTTTAAATAGTCAAGTTCATATTCCGTTTTTTCTAGATTTCTCATCGGTCCCCTTCCTTTCGTTAACTAGCTTTTATTTAAGAACGCAGTCTTTTATTATCTCATTTAGTTACTTCAACATTACCTTATTTTATTTTCGTGATTGCCGTATAACATTTTTTCATTCATCGGGTCAGCTGATTTTTCAGCAGGTGTCACTGTTTGTCCTAGAGATGAATTGTGTTTATCATGCTCAACTGCGTCTACCATCAGCAAAACTTTTCCTTTTTTAAGATCAGATACATATGAGGAAGCTTCTGCAGCAGGTACACCATATTCGGTTAATTGATTTTCGATTCGATTAACATCTTGATCCATTTTTTCTTCAGACGGCGTAAAAGCATTTTTTATTTTCTCCATAAAGGGTTGATGGTGCTTTGAGTGTTGATCTGTATCAACTGTTTGCACATCAATTCCTGCAGAATGCTCAATCGCTTCTGTATTTTCATGATGGGGACCACTGTTTGTCAAAACAGAAAGTGCACTGTCCGGATATCCCTGTGTTTTTAAATTTCGAATCGCTGTAATAACGGCTGCCTCTGAATCATACGTACCTACTACATTTTTTGTCATTTTCTATTCCTCCTAGGTATTATCATTTTTTAGCTTGTTATAGTATTAATACCCTTGGATTTTTTGGTAAAACTTTTTAACTTTATCTCTAGCTCTCCTTACAAGGAGAAACCAATAAAATAACAGACTTGAATCTAAAAATTCAAGTCTGTTTCATGATATCAATGATTTGTATTATAAAATTGGTGACAGTAAGCGAGATACCGCTTCTTTAAATTTTATAAGAAGAGAGCGCTCTTTATATCGTTCGAGCGTTAATTTTGAACTGCACTGCACATCTTCAAGAAACAGGTTCTTTAATTTTTTGGCAATAGGCTGGTCATATACAACTGCATTCACTTCAAAATTAAGGCTGAAACTTCGTGGATCAATATTCGTCGTTCCTACAGAAGACACTTCACTATCTACTACAATTGTTTTAGCATGTAAAAAGCCTTTTTCATAGAGATAAATATTCGCACCATACGTCAGCAGTTCACCTACGTGAGACCACGTAGCCCAATAAACAAAAGGATGATCGGGTTTGTTTGGAATCATAATATGAATCTCTACTCCAGATAATAAAGCAATTTTACAAGCATCCATAAAGCTTGCGTCAGGAATAAAGTAAGGCGTTTGAAGGTACACGCTTTCTTTGGCCGACATAATCAATGAGATATACATGTTTTTCAGATGCTGGGTAGTCGAGTTTGGCCCGCTTGCTACAATTTGTACAGGAACCGTTCCAGAATGAGTTTCTGTACGATGCAAAAATTGTTCCAGTTCAATTGGCTGCTTTGTTGCTTGATGCCAATCTAAAATGAATCTCCCTTGAATATCGTTCACTGACTCTCCTTTAATGCGAAAATGAGTGTCTCTCCAATAACCCATTTTTGGATCTAACCCTAAATATTCATCTCCTACGTTAAATCCTCCTATGTATGCTACTTCACCATCAATAATACAAAGCTTTCGATGATTTCGATTGTTAATCCGAAAATTAATTAAGCGAAGAATTGAAGGGAAAAATGCCTGTGCTTCGCCGCCATATGAAATAAGCTCCTTAAAAAATGATGGCGTCATTTTTCTAGATCCTACTTCATCATAAAGAACGCGAACCTTTATGCCTTCTTTTGCTTTTTTTGTTAGCTCATCTCTTAATTTTTTCCCAAGATTATCTCGTTGAATAATATAATATTGAATATTAATTTCTTTTTTAGCATTTCGAATGTCCTCAAACAATGCATCAAATTTCTGATTACCATCACTAAAGATATCAATTTCATTGTCGGTGCGCACGAGTGACTTAGAAGAATTTAAATTAGTGAACAGCAGTTTATTATGTTGAATTAATACATCATTTCGATATTCATGGGTAGCTTTAAGTTCTTTTAATTGTTCATCTACTGAAGATCTTAAATATTCCCGCTCATCAGATGATAACTTATAAAAGTTCTTCTGTTTTAGCTGTCTTCCAAAGAATAGATATACAATAAAGCCGACAATCGGTATAAAAAATAAAATAAGAAGCCACGCCCATGTAGATCCTATATCTCTTCGTTCGATGAAAATAAGAATACCGGCTAATAAAATATTAATAGCTGTTACAACAGATACACTTAGTGTAAAGATATGGGCAAATTCCATCCTTTTACTCCTTTCTTTCTACTGCATTGCTTTATTAACTCATTCCCGTTTTTAACGTTCTCATTCACTTTACTATACATAACACAGATCGCTTCCTTTTTCATCTTTAGTATCCAAATTTTATTGTTTTTTTATTTTTTGCCACACTAAAAATGTAAAATATTCGCTTTTATTGTGTATTAAAAACAAGGGGGAAATAATTTGTTTTTTTCTTTTATTTTTCTTAGCCTCATCAATGTATTTATCAGTATTAGCCTGGGGTATACGGCTTATCAATTATTTAGAAAAGCATTTATTGGAGGTATTCTTACGTGTATCCTTGCTTGCAGCGCTCCTATCATGTTTGTATGGCCTTTCCTGTTTTTATCAACCGGCATATCACTTTTTCTCTACTTTCTCATTATTTACTCAAAAAAGCACATATCATCTAATATGTAAATAAAAAACACGAAAATCTAAGATTTCCGTGTTTTTTATTTACAAGCTGTATACGTAATAATCCTGCACGTGATATGAATTGAAACCGCATGTTTCGTAGAGTTGCAAAGCGCGTTTGTTTTTCGCTTCAACCTCAAGAAATATATCATATCCTAGCCGAAGCTGCTTTAAAACAACTTGTTTTAAAGCAGCTTTTCCTATTCCCAATTTTTGATAAGAAGGTAAAATACCAAATCCATAAATCCATGCCTCGCTTTTATCATAAGATACCCTTAACTTTCCAACCGCTTGACTATTGTACTCTACGATAAAATGATTTTGCTGTTCTTCCGTTTTCGTTTGTTCATAATAAGCAGCTGCTTCTGTTAAAGACATACCAAAGCATTCCACATCAACTTGTATTTCCATTTTCATATCGGTATCTGATTGGGAAGAGCGAAGTGTAACAAAGGGATTATCATCTTCCAATTCTTTTTGTGTCCACTTCATTTGATATTCTGAAAAAGTAAATGAACATGGAATTTGCTTTAAGAACTCCCTGCCTGAAACCGAATCGCCAGGAGCATTTAATAAAATCTCTGTATACCCACGCTTCTTACATATATGTAAAGCTTGAGAAAACAGCTTTGAAAAAATCCTTTTTCGGCGATAGCTAGGAGCGACCATTCCGCATATTTCTACTGTATTCCCAAACCCATAAAGACCAATAAACCCAACAAGCTGATTATCTTCATAATGAAAAAAATCGTTAACTTCATTTTGTTTTCGACTTCGTAGCATATCAAAATTCAGCTTCAGCTCTATGTGCTCTTCTTGTTCGCAAATAGACTGTAGCTTTTGTATATCTTCTAACACATGTTGTTCTAACATAAAACGCCCCCTGCATTCTTCTTTTTATTATAAGTTCGGCTTTATTTAACTTTTTCCTTTCATCTTTAGCGCAACAGTCGAATAATTATAGGGTAAAAGCAAGATCAAAAAGCATATAGAGTAATCAAACTAAATAGGCGGGGTGCTTATGAAAAAGACCATTTTAATAAGTTTTATTGCACTAGTTGCTTTAACCATTATTTATTGCCTGCAGAAAGAATTTATTTTCGCTTTAGCTTTGTGGAGCATTTATGGAACAGTATTATCTGTTTTTGTATATTTTTCTTTTTACAAATCAACGGAAGATCGCGAGGAACAGTAACGATAATGCTATTAAAAGGTCTGTAAAATAAACCTTTTTACAGACCTTTTATAAATTTACAACTGGGATATATGTTGGTAACAATTTAGAAACAAGTATTCCTTATTCTTAGTGTTATAGAAAAGTTATTACCTATTTCACTAAGGAGTTGGATATTTGTATGAAGACAATTATAAAATCTATATCGGTTTTAGCATTAGCAGCGGGCTTTACTTTTTCATCTCTATCTGGAACACTGCCATTCACTCACGAGCAAACAGCAAGTGCAGCAGAAAAAATAAACGCACCGTTCAGCGTATATGAAGTGACCGCAAACGTACTCAATATACGTTCAAAACCTAGCACTCAGGGAAAGATTCTTGATACATTAAGAAAAAAAGATCAAATTGAAGTAGTCAAGTTTGTAAATGCAGATTGGGCTGCTATTAAAATAATTGGCGGCACCGGATATATCAGTACTTCCTATTTAATGAAAGTCCCTTCTACTGTTCATACAGCTGCTAACCTTAATTTACGTACAGGACCTAGCACAAGCAACAAAGTTGTAACAACTATTCCTAAAGGAAAAAGCGTCAGCTTCTTAGCTTGGGGCTACTCAAAAGATAACAAGCTTTCATTTGATTGGGCTTTTGTAGAATACAACGGCTTTAAAGGATATGTAAGCACTTCGTACTTACAGTTACCTACTTATAGATAAAAACAGATAACTCCCTTGAATTATTTCAAGGGAGCTTATTTATGGACACCGTATTAATAGTGCCCTGCCCATGAAGCACCAATGATAATTAGTAAAATAAATAGCACAACGATTAACGCAAAGCTACTTCCGTGACCTGCTCCGTATCCGTACCCATAACCATAACCTCCGTAAAAACTCATTTTCTTTCACCTCCTTTTTTGTAGAATATGTGAAGGAAAATGAAAACGAACATGAGTATTCTTTATCACAAAATTCATTATAATTTATAAACGTTAACTCTTTTACTAGTAAGGCATAGGATATAGCATCCCGTGGTTCATCTCTACATCTTTCCCTCGTTCCCCCTTTTAAAGTAAGGGTATATTCGAGCAATACAAAAAAGAAGAGTTTATATAACTCTTCTTTTTTATTGAACTGGATTATCAACTTGCATGTAGTCATTATAATATTCTTCTAACGTAATTCCTTTCTTAGACACTTTAGAGGCGAGTTCTTTCCCGACAAATCGTATATGCCACGGCTCATATTTATAACCTGTAATCTGCTGCTTTCCTTCTGGATAGCGAACAATGTATCCGTATTTATATGAATTTGCTTCAATCCATTTGGCTTCAGGAGTACCTTTAAAACAATCTTGAGCTGCACACTTACCGGTGCTGCTTGATACATCTATACTTAAACCAGTCTGATGTTCACTGCTGCCTGGATGAGCGCTGTAATGATTAGCTGCCGCTTCTCCATCTTGTTTTATATACGCTTGATAAAGAGATTCTTGACGGCTTTGAGAACGATAGGCAGAAACACCGGCTAGGTAAATTCCTTCTCGTTCAGCAGCTGAAAACATCCTTTCTAACGCTTTTGCTGCTTCTGTACGCATTTGGCGCTTTTCAATTTTTTCTTTAAATATAAACCGAACGTCTGGGTATACAAGGTCAGTGGGTTCATAGTGATCAGGAAGAAGATTTTGTTTATTTACTAACACAGCAATGGATTCTGGGTTCCCTACAATTTCTATACTATTCTGCTTCTGTTTAGAAGAAGATAAAGGATTATGATCAGACGTATTCAAATGATCGTCGTGCTGAAATAATCCCTGATAGCCTAGATACGAGAATCCTGCAATAACACCCAGCACTATTAGTAAAGCCATTTTTTTATAAAGTTTCATATTTCTATACTCCTGACATATTTTCAGCTTTTTAGGACACTCAAACATTGTATATAAATCAAGAAATAATTACTAATATAACAAACTAATTCCTACTATAAATTTTAGTATGCCCGGACCTAATTTTTTCAAACGTTCATTTTAAGCATAAAAAAAAGAGATGTCTCCTAAAAGACATCTCTCTTTACTTCTATTCTATAAGACTAGTATTAGTCGATAACTGTAATTTTAACTGATCTTCTGCCCCAGTCTTGTGCAGCACTATCTGAAGAAACGAATACATCAATTCGATTTCCTTTAATTGCGCCACCTGTATCTGCTGCTACAGCTTGACCATAACCTTCAACGTATACTTTTGAACCTAATGGAATAACGCTAGGATCAACCGCAATTACTCGTTGATTTGGATTTGATTTTAAATTTACTCCAGTAGCTGTTGTACCACTGCATCCAGCACAGTTAGCTGTATAAGCTGTTGCTTCAACAGTCATAGACTTGCCGCTAGCTTGCTGTTGAGACTGCTGTTGCTGCTGTTGAGCTGCTTGTTGCTGTTGCTGAGCTGCTTGTTCTTTTTGTGCTTGCTCTTGTGCTGCTGCTTGAGCTTGCTCTTGTTCTTTTTGTGCTTGCTCTTGTGCTGCCTGTGCTTGTGCTGCTTGAGCTTGCTCTTGTTCTTTTTGTGCTTGTTCTTTTTGTGCTTGCTCTTGTGCTGCCTGTGCTTGTGCTGCTGCTTGAGCTTGCTCTTGTTCTTTTTGTGCTTGCTCTTGTGCTACCTGTGCTTGTGCTGCTGCTTGAGCTTGCTCTTGTTCTTTTTGTACTTGCTCTTGTGCTACCTGTGCTTGTGCTGCTTGAGCTTGCTCTTGTGCTGCTACTTGAGCTTGTTCTTGTTCTTTTTGTGCTTGCTCTTGTGCTGCTACTTGAGCTTGTTCTTGTTCTTTTTGTGCTTGCTCTTGTGCTGCTACTTGAGCTTGCTCTTGTTCTTTTTGTGTTTGTTCTTGTGCTGCTTGTTCTTGCTGAGCTTGTGCCGTTTGAGGCTGCTGCGCTTGTGGAGCTGCCTTTGCTACTGGCGCACTAGCTGTTTGAGATTGAGCTGCTTGTGCCGTTTTAATTTTAAATTGTTCTCCAGGGAAAACTAAGTCTGATGTTAAACCGTTCCATTCTTTAATTTCTTCTACTGTTACGCCATAATGTTGACCAATTGACCACAAAGTGTCACCACGTTTTACAGTATGTACAATTTCTTTTATGCTAGATAAGTTTAGTGTCTGATTTGGATAAATTAGTGTTGATGTTAAGTTATTAGCATCTTTTAGCTCGTCTACGCTCACATTATGATTTTGAGCGATTTTCCATAAAGTGTCACCTTTTTGTACTTCATACGTTCCGCTTGTAGAGGCAGATGCTGCACCTACAAATCCTGCTGAAAGAATTGCCGTTGTCCCTAGAGTAAATACAAATTTCTTCATTTTCCGAATACCTCCTTATTTACTCAATGACTGAATGATACCACCTGTTCATTTCACTTCCATTACAGGAATATTTTACTTTTATTACGGATTTAATTAATTTTAAACATTTTCTTGTAATATTTCTGACAATTCATTTTTGAATAATGATTAAATTTCATCAAAATCATGTCAAAATTTGAAGAAAACTCTATAAAAAGTTGGAGTTGTATTCGGTGATAAAAGTAACTTATCAGCAAAAAAAACCTTCTAAAAGCAGTTAGCTTTTAGAAGGTTTTTTTACTGATATGAAACAGTTAAAGTTGGAGCATATGCAGGACTGTCGCCCCCATAAATTTCAACTACGTCACTTAAAAAGTCCGCTGGACCTGAGCTTGACAAGCGAAATTGAGTTTTGCCGGTCCTATTCATATATCCCCAAAGTGAGGAAGGAAGTTGAATAGTTGTATATCCATTATTGAGTGAAGGCACTGACATTTGGAAGCCCGCTGAAATAGATGGTGAAGCCTGATAATCTATTTGTTCTAAAGCACTGCTAGTTCCAAATACACCGCTTTTAATATCGCATTTCAAAGATGAAATATTACCAGTTGAAGATTTGCGATAAATTTTTAAAGATACATCCGTAATGATTGCATCATCAGGTAAAGAACTTGTGTCAAAAGATAAAATGGTTCGGTATGTGTCGGTATTGTACATTCCTTTATCCCCAATTTTATGAATAGAACTACTCATACCGTCAGCTGATAAGTTTCCGATAAATCCATCTTCAGCAGCAAGCGAAGAAAATACTGAAGGTTTCTCTGAAGTTCCAGAAATTTGATAAACTTCCGTCTTTACTTCCTCTTGGTTGCCTGCTGCGTCTACACTAAAAAACTTTACTGTTTTGCTAGAGTTGATGGTAATAGGCTCTGAGTACTTTAGAGAATTAACAGTTGGTATGCTTCCATCTAATGTATAGTAAGTGATGGCAGGTTCATTGGTTGATAATGAAACAGAAACAGAACTTCCATACGTTCCTCCCGCTGGTGAAGCAGCTGTAACCGGTGGGGATATATCTCCTGAATTAGGAGCATCACCATTTTTCGGATGGCTTTTAAAAAAGTTCCAGCTTAATTTAGTTGCATTTGGTCCTTTAGGATCTGTATAAGAACCGGATGTACTTCCCCCTGACCAAGCATGTCCCATTCCTTCTATCATGTACTTTTCCATTACTGTTTTTCCAGCTGTATCTTTGTAAATATATTGCGTATAGCTTCTTCCACCAGATACTGTACCTGTTGCAGTTTGATCTGCCGTATCATCAATATTGTTATTATCCAGCCCATCAGACGCTCTATCATTTGTTTGAGCCCATTGCGATAATATTTGATGCGCATTTATAGGCGCAACAGTGTAGTCGGCCGTCCCATGAAACAAAATAACTGGAACCACTCGTTTATGATCTCCCATGGCTGAATAGGCTAAATCTCCTTGTTGGATAGGATTAGGACCTCCACTGCTCATTGCTGTATAAGCACCTGTCACATTAGTCGCTGCTTTATATTCTAAGCCAGCTCCAACGCTAATAGCTGCAAATATGTCTGGATAAGTAGCTCCCATAATAACACTCATAGCTGCACCAGCAGATAGCCCTCCAACAAAGACTTGGTCGGCATCTATTGAATAACTGCTTTTTATTTGATTGACCATTCCAGCAATTAACGCTGGTTCACCGCTTCCCCTTGATTGATGAGCCGTATCAAACCAGTTCCAACACTTATTTGAATTAGCAGAAGAAGGTTGTTCTGGATAAAGAACAAGAAACTTCTCTGTCTCCGCCAGTTCATTCATTTGTGTTCCTGCTGCAAATTGATCAGGGTCTTGAGTACAGCCATGTAGCATAACTACTAGAGGTAAGGCAGCACCTCTCTGATAACTGCTAGGTACGTACAGTTTGTATGTCCTTCCATTATATGTTTTAGAGGTAAAACTTCCTGCGGCTGAAGAAGATACAGCACCTAAAGATAAAAAAAGTATAAAAATCATCCCTGCTATAAATAATCGTTTCATCTTCCTGCTTCCTCCTTATATTGATATGGTTATACTTGGCAGCAAACGTACATATCGGTATGGTAGGGAAATGAATAAGAGTTACTAGTAAGATGATAGCAAGGTTTTATGTAATAAAATTTATATTAACTGCACGATTTGCCTACGCTTATGAGGACGAATAAAATCATTTATCTTCCAAATAAAGAAAACGCTTACATAAAATTGTAAACGATTGTGCCGATAAATACTATAAAAAAGACATACCTTTTAAAAATAGGCCGGTATGTCTTCTATGGATTGCTTACTTAAGTATTCATATTGTGACTCGCTGCAATTTACCATAGCAATGGATTGAGGATAACGTTGTAAATGAGAAGGGAGCTCCTTAAACCCAAACTGATGATAATATTCAGGAAGAATATCGCTATACAGCATAAAAATAGCGCTGCGCTTCTCTACCTTCATCTTTTTAAAAAAGTCTTCAAGCATATCACGGCCATACCCCATTCGTTGATAAAGCTGGTGTACAACAACTGATCCAATACCATGCAAAGCAAACTTTAATCGAGGAGTTTGTAAAAGAAGCAAAATAAATGAACCAATAATTTGATTCTCTTCATTTACGTATACATACCGAATTCCATATGTTTCTTCTTTTTGATTATCTCTCACATACTCTTTGTACGTCCTGCCTTTAGGCCATGCGGCATATCCCATTTGATAGACTTCTGCCAATTCTTCAGACTTTATTTTTCTTAATAACATGAACATCCCCTCTTTATTTATAATCCCATACGTCAGCAGACATTTT
>NZ_JBBOUA010000001.1:410000-450000 GCF_038005845.1 Priestia sp. FSL P4-0332 | reverse complement strand
TCACTCTGTCCCCCGAAGGGGAACGCTCTATCTCTAGAGTTGTCAGAGGATGTCAAGACCTGGTAAGGTTCTTCGCGTTGCTTCGAATTAAACCACATGCTCCACCGCTTGTGCGGGCCCCCGTCAATTCCTTTGAGTTTCAGTCTTGCGACCGTACTCCCCAGGCGGAGTGCTTAATGCGTTAGCTGCAGCACTAAAGGGCGGAAACCCTCTAACACTTAGCACTCATCGTTTACGGCGTGGACTACCAGGGTATCTAATCCTGTTTGCTCCCCACGCTTTCGCGCCTCAGCGTCAGTTACAGACCAAAAAGCCGCCTTCGCCACTGGTGTTCCTCCACATCTCTACGCATTTCACCGCTACACGTGGAATTCCGCTTTTCTCTTCTGCACTCAAGTTCCCCAGTTTCCAATGACCCTCCACGGTTGAGCCGTGGGCTTTCACATCAGACTTAAGAAACCGCCTGCGCGCGCTTTACGCCCAATAATTCCGGATAACGCTTGCCACCTACGTATTACCGCGGCTGCTGGCACGTAGTTAGCCGTGGCTTTCTGGTTAGGTACCGTCAAGGTACGAGCAGTTACTCTCGTACTTGTTCTTCCCTAACAACAGAGTTTTACGACCCGAAAGCCTTCATCACTCACGCGGCGTTGCTCCGTCAGACTTTCGTCCATTGCGGAAGATTCCCTACTGCTGCCTCCCGTAGGAGTCTGGGCCGTGTCTCAGTCCCAGTGTGGCCGATCACCCTCTCAGGTCGGCTATGCATCGTTGCCTTGGTGAGCCGTTACCTCACCAACTAGCTAATGCACCGCGGGCCCATCTGTAAGTGATAGCCGAAACCATCTTTCAATCATCTCCCATGAAGGAGAAGATCCTATCCGGTATTAGCTTCGGTTTCCCGAAGTTATCCCAGTCTTACAGGCAGGTTGCCCACGTGTTACTCACCCGTCCGCCGCTAACGTCATAGAAGCAAGCTTCTAATCAGTTCGCTCGACTTGCATGTATTAGGCACGCCGCCAGCGTTCATCCTGAGCCAGGATCAAACTCTCCGAAGAAATGTTTGACTTGCTCAATTAAAAAATAAAAATTAACGTTGACGTTTGTCGCTTTGTTCAGTTTTCAAAGTTCAACCGCCGCTCTTAAGCGACTTTATTATCTTATCAAGTTATCAACGTAATGTCAACAACTTTTTAAAATTCTTTTTTCAGCTTCGTTGTTACTAGTATGTCTCAACGACGCTTTATAATAATATGACGCTTTGCATATAAAGTCAATATGTTTCAAGAAGAAAAATGATTTTTTCTCTTATTTAACTTCTTCCCTTACTGAGAAGTAATTAAACGTAAATAAACTAAATTTTCTAATTTTTTATCTATACTCTATATTAAAAAAGAAGCCCTTCACAAAAAGAGCTTCTTGCTTATCTTACTGATTAAGGTAAATAACGACGTGCACCTGCATACTCTTCAATATATCCCTTCGTGTTTAAAGGAATAATCTCTACTGTCCGCTCGGAGTTCGGCGAATGAATCATCATGCCATCTCCCGCATACATTGCTACATGGTGGACGCTTCCTTTTCCTTGGTTATAGGCAAAGAACAATAAGTCTCCAGGTTGAAGGTTGTTCATATCTACTGGTTTCCCTGCTCGAGACTGTGGCCCTGAGTCACGTGGAATCGTAATACCATGGGATTGGTACATCGTAAACGTAAATCCAGAGCAGTCAAATCCAAAACCGCTCATGCCAGCCCATAAATATGGAAGATTTAAAAATGCCTTTCCACTTTCAACAAGCTCCGTGCCAGTTGGTACAGGAATATCTTTTTGAGACGCGTAGATTTTTCCTGCTTTTGTAGAAATCCATGCTGTCTTTCCATTTGGTTTTAATACTTTATATGCACTCTTTGATTTTGCCAAAAGAGGTAAGCGCGTATTATAGCTAACTTCAATACCTTTCTTTTTTAAAGAAGGCGAATGATATAAATAAGTAGTCGGAGCCGTCACCATTACAAAAGGCTTCTTTGCATACTGTTCGTACCTTTTGCTATAGGTTAATTGTTTGGTAGGCATCCATCCGGGATATCCTAATTCATTTCGAGAAGTAGGCTGTCCGTCTACAGCTACTTTGACCCAGTCTCCTTGTTCGTCTAAAACCGTTACTTTGTTTCCATATAACGCTTGTGTCTCAAGCATCCCATCGCTAGATAACTGCTGCTTCTGTTTCAAATTCATCGATGTGGTCCACTTTTTCATATCTACAGGATTAGTAGCTGACGGAGCGTCCACTTCACGCAAGATGTTTGGTGCTGTCCACAGAGTAGCTGCTGCGACATCTATATAAGCAGTTTCTTTTTCTTCAGAAGCATGAACAGCAGGAACTGCACTGACCCCAAATGTAGCTAAAATAACTGTTGTTGCCGTCAAAAGCCAACGTTTTATATTCATCGTCTCTCTCCTTCTACTATATTACTATCCTTTTATTTTGAGATAGGAACGGTGATTTCTCCTATTCCAGGAAGATCTGATAAGAAAACCTCTTGACCGCTGTACTTTAACACATCCAGTTCAGTTGAAAGCCAAAGAGGAGCATCTAAGTCAAAATACGTGATATTCGGATGAGCGGCTGCCAGATGAGCAGCTGCTCCCACGGAAAGTGAGGGTTCCATCATGCTTCCAATCATACATGCAACACCGTTCGCCTCAGCAATACTTGCGATTTTTCTTGCTTCATTAATTCCTCCGCACTTCATTAACTTAATATTCAAAAGATCCACGTACCGCCCGCTTACAAGCCTTAATGCATCTTTGGCAGAAAATAGACTCTCATCTGCCATAATGGGTACGTTTACTCGTTCAGTCACAAACTTTAACCCTTCCCAATCATGAGCAGGGACAGGTTGTTCTACCAATTCAATACCAAAGTTGAGAGTTTCCATTTCATTAATTAATTGCACTGCTTGTTTTGGAGTCCATCCTTGATTTGCATCCAAACGAAGTTTTACATGATCCGGAATGACAGATCGAATATGTTTAATACGCTCAAGGTCTAGCTCAGGAATTGAACCTACCTTTACTTTTAAAATGTCAAATCCGTCCGCTGCACTTTTTTGTGCGTCTTCAGCCATTTTCTCAGGTGTATCAACACTTATCGTCATACACGTAGAGATAGGCTGCTTATCGCCCAAGAAAGCATATAAAGGAATGTTGAGAAACTTTGTATAAGCATCATGCAAAGCGATATCAGCAGCCGCTTTAGCACTTGAATTGTGAATACAGCAGCTTTGAATTTTTTTTAAGAGTTTTTGAAACTGACGTATATCCTCCCCTATTAGCGCTAGTTTAATAGGTCCTTGAAGTGCAGCTTGAATGCCTTCTAAAGAATCGCCTGTAATAACATATGTTGGCGAAGCCGCTCCTTTTCCTTTTATTCCGTTTTCTAACTGAATCTCTACACTTATACTGTCTATCTCTGTTGCTGTTCGAAGCGCTGTTTTAAACGGAACGAGCAGTGGAACGGTTTGATGCTTTACAGTTATGTCTTTAATTATCATTTCAATCGCTTCCTTTCGATTCAGCACAAATATTCTTTCATACGTATTTTTGGTTTATTCTTAAATCGCCCCTAAAATTTTGGCGATCATCATACCAAAATAAGTACCTAAGAAGGAACCCATCAGAGCCATAATGACTCCTACCGGAATCAGTGCACGGTTATAAGCAGCTGCAAGCATTGGAGCAGACGCCATTCCACCAATATTAGCTAAACTTGCTACTCCGAGCGTAAATAAATCATATTTAAATAGTTTAGCTAGCAACAGCATGATCACTAAGTGCACGAACATAATGAGAAAACCAGATACTAAGTAAATAGGAGCCTGAGCTAAATTTGAAAAATCTGATTGAGAAGCAATTAACGCTACAACGATGTATAACATAACGTTTGATACATCGAGCGTACCTGGAATTTTTGCCGCTGGGGTTACAGCAAGCACTAGACCAACGACAGAAGCAATCATAATCGTCCAGCTCGTTGCATTAATAACCGCTCCCACTTCAGGCAAACGCCCTCCGATAAATGTAGAAAATGCCGAAACGAACAAACCTAGACCAAGTAAATAAAGAAGATGCTGAAACTGAGGGCCTTCTTTTTCGCTTTCAGAAGTTGCTGCGACTTCATCTATACTATTCTCAATAAAGCTGACGTCTGCTTTTGTCCATTTATTAAATTTAGATGCAAATGGTACAAGCCAAAACATAAACATAACCCATACGGCATAGTTAATCGTATCCATCATAAGAGCGTAGCCAAATATATTTTCTGGAACATCCAAAATCCCTTGGAGAGCAACCATGTTAGCTGATCCTCCGGTCCAACTTCCTGATAAAGCACCAAAAGCTTTCCACGTATCCTCTACATAGAAATTCTTAAAGATGGCATAGACGAGGATAAAACCTACCATTATGCTAAAAACCGCGACGATGAATCCTCCCAGCATTCTTGGACCAAGTTTAATTACACTTCGAACATCACACTTTAACAGCATAAGCATCAGCATGGCCGGAAGCAGTGCATTTTTAACACCCGTATACATGGCGACATTTGATTCGCTATCCCCAAATAACCCTGCCGTTTGCATAAGAGCAGCTCCTATATAAATAAGTACAATACCCGGGATAAATTTGAAAAATCGATTGGCTTTAAATCTTTTTTCAATCCCTACCATGAGCGCAGCAAAGGCAGTTAACACACTCACATACATAAATCCATCTTGAATCATTTATTCTTCCCCCTTCATCTCCACGAAAATATTTTTATACAAAACAAAATCCAGCCCAACGTTTGAAAACGTCAGGCTGGATTTCGTCTAGGTCTATGTAGACAAAGCAGCTGTTATTTGCTGATATTTTTTCTGTGCATCATGAAACGCTACCACCAGCGCTTTTTGGGAAGACCCGAAGTAGCGGCTGTTAATTTCGTCTGTAAGGGTGGGATCACTTATGTGACGTCCAATAAAAATCGATTGAACAAATCGAACGGTCAACTCAATCGTCGCTGAGCATTCCACATCAACAATTTTCCCATTTGTTTTATCAACTACCAACCCTAAAAAATACTGATTGAACTTTTTAGTAATCGGATTGCTTTGAGGAGCTTTGGCATCTCCAATAATGTAGATAGTATCTTGATCATACATGAGTTTTTATTCCTCCTAAAAGAGATAACAGACGATGCTAGGGACCGGCAAATGAACGTTTGCGGAGCTACGCAACATGTATTCGCTTTCATAAGGAACATTATAATCTATTCTCAATATATCATCTATAAAACAATTTCACAATATAAATTTTATACTATTCAGAATAGAATAAAATTTTTTACAAAAAAAGATTAAGACATAACGAACTTAATCCAACCTAAAGACGAACAAATGGGATACATGAGCTGAACCGCTTGTTACACCGCAGTTGATTTCCATGCAAGACCTCGCTTTCCGCGAGCGGCCGCTGAGCCTCCTCGTCGCTTCCGCTCCTGCGGAGTCTCACCTGTTCCGCTTTTTCCGCAGGAATTTTCGTCTTGCCCTCCAATCAACTGCTAGAAGGAACAAAACAGATGAAACTTACGTTCACCACAACAAAAAACGAACCACTAATCAAACATGTTGATCAAGGGTTCGTTTTTCACTGTGGGTCAAGTACTTTTGTCCCGGCTTCTTTCTACGTCATCCTTTGAACATTGTAGAGGAAAAACGGTTAGGGTAATCTGTCATCACTACTTTTACTGAAGCCTGCTGGAGCTTCAAAAAGTCATTCATTTCATTAATTGTATATACCCGTAAGTCTAATCCCTCTTGCTTTGCTTTTTTCCCGTATGAAGAAAGAGCAAACGACATATCACAGTGTAGGTGCGCTCCTATCGATTTTGCTTTTCCAATCGCATCTTCGCTCACCCCTTCAAATAAAAAACCTGTTGGTATATATGAATGGAGAGATCTCACTTTAGCCAAGCTATCATAGTTAAAAGATGACAAAATAACTTGATCTTCTAAATTAAACTCATCAATTAGACGAAGAACCTTTTCTTCAAGTTTTGGATAGTAAATTTGGTCATTTTTTAATTCAATATTCAGGGTCAATTTTGCCTTTTTGTCCATCATCCACTCAAACACTTCTATTAAAGCAGGAATTGATTGGTTAGAAAAACGAGAATCATACCAGCTTCCAGCATCGAATAAACGAAGCTGTTTATATGAAAACTCTTGAACATACCCCATTCCGTTCGTTGTTCTATCAATTCGCTCATCGTGAATAACTACTATTTCCCCGTCTTTTGTTAATTGTACATCCAATTCAATACCTGCAACCCGCATTTTTCTAGCTTCTTCAAATGCAATCATTGTATTTTCAGGATACCGTCCACTAAAGCCGCGATGCGCATAAAGATTAATTGAAGTGTTCATTGTCTTCCATCTCCCCTAACTAGTTATTCACTAAATAAAAAGCTCGTCCTCAAAATAACTTGAAAGACGAGCTTCGTAATCATAGGTTATTTTTGATTCCCTACTTCTAATGCTCTATTTGTTTCTTTTGCAGCTTGATCAAGTGCTTCTTTCGGCTTTACTCCCTGGTACAGGCTTTCCATTCCTGTTACTACCTTTTGACGTGATTCCGGAAATACCGAAATTAAAGCGCCTTGTGTTGCGGGAGTTGATTTAGTTTTATGCAGCTGATCAACCGTCACTTTTAGTTGAGGATATTTTTTCCATTCTTTCTTTACAATTTCTTGATCATATGCTTTAGGATTAACCGCAAAATAGCCACTTTCCACGTGCCATTTTGCCTGAACTTCTGGTGTTGCTAAATATTTCATGAAGTCCCACGCCGCTTTGGATGTTTCATCACTAATTCCTTTAGACATCCATAAAGATGCTCCCCCGATAGCTACTCCTTGGCGATCCTCTTCCTTTGGCACAGGAAGATCTGATACGCCTACTTCAAATGGAGCATTGTCTACTAATGTTTTAATACCTGCTGATGAGTCCAGGAACATTGCAATTTTTTTAGATTGAAATGCTGCGCGCATATCATCCCAGTTTTGTCCTACATTGTAGAATGTACCTTCTTTATACATATCATTGATTAAATTAAATGCGTTTTGTCCTTCTTTTCCATTAAATACTGCCTTCTCAGCATCACCTTTACGGCCGTTTTCGTGATCTACATACAAGCCGCCTTGAGAAGCAACTAGCTCTTCAAAAAACCATCCGTAATTTAGAATTGAAAAACCGTATTGCGATGTTTTATTTCCTTGTTTTTCTGTTAACTTCTTTGCAGCTGCCTTTAATTCATCATACGTTTTTGGAGGATTTTCAGGATCTAACCCTGCTTTTTTAAAAGCATCTTTATTGTAAACAAGAACAGGTGTTGAAGAGTTAAATGGCATTGAATATTGCTTTCCATCTACTTGGTAATAGCTTGAAATGTTCTTCTCCCACTGTGAAGTATCATAGTGGTCTTGATCGATAAACTTTTGAACAGGCTGAATCTTACCGCTGTCTATCATGAATTTCGTTCCTACTTCGAACGTTTGCATAATAGCGGGTGCATCCTTTGTTCCTGCTACTGTATTAAATTTTGTTTGTGCTTCCTCATACGTTCCTTGGAAAACAGGTTTCACTTCGACTTTGTCCTGAGATTTATTGTACTCATCGACAATTTTATTGAGTGATTTTTCAAGGTCACCGCTCATAGCGTGCCAAAATACGACTTCCGTTTTACCTGATGCTGTTTTTTTTGTTTCTTGCGCTTCCGAAGAACCAGTTGAATTTGAGCAAGCACCTAGAATAACTAGCAAGCATGCCGTTACGATAGCCAATATCTTTTTCATCACATTCACTCTCCTATTTAATTGCACCTTGGGTTAATCCTTTTTGAAGACGTTTTTGACCTAGGAATAATAGTAATAATGTCGGTAAGATAACAACAACGACAGCGGCCATAACCACTCCCCAATCAGTTGAAATCTCTTGTGTTTGCATTTGTTTTAAACCAATCTGAACGGTACGAACATCCTCTGTATTTGTCACTAATAGTGGCCATAAATACATATTCCATGTTGTTAAAAAGCTATATACGCCAAGCGTAACTAAGCTTGTTTTAGACACAGGAAGCACCACGTTCCAAAAGAAACGGAAGCGACTGATCCCTGCGACTTGAGAAGCTTCATATAACTCATTCGGAATGGTTTTAAACTGTTGGCGCAATAAAAAGGTTCCAAATGCTAAGGCGAAAAAAGGAATTGTTAATCCTAAATAGTTATTAATCCACCCTAGCTTTTGCGCTGTTAAAAAGTTAGGAACCATCGTTGCTTCCCATGGAATCATCATCGTAGAAATAAAGAGAAAGAAAATAGCATCTCTTCCTTTAAATTTAATAAATACAAATGCAAAAGCTGCCAAACTTGAAACTAACAGCTGCCCAGCCATGACGAAGATAGATACAGCAAAACTGTTAATTAAATAATGAAGCAGCGGAACTTTTTCAAAAGCATCCCGATAATTTTCAAGTGAAAAAGATGACGGCCAAATCTTTCCTTCCAACACTTCCGCTCCACTCATAAAACTAATGAAAAAAGCGTATAGGATAGGAAACATCAATACTAAAGTAGCTGCAATGAGCAGCAAGTAAGTTGTCCATTTTCTCGTGATGCTCATTGATAATGTACCTTCCTTTCTCCAAGCTTAAATTGAAGAGCCGTAACCAGTAGAATACAGAAAAACAAGATTGTAGCTTGAGCGCTTGCAGAACCAACATTATAGTTCACAAATGCATCTTTGTAGATTGAATAAACAATGACATTCGTAGAATCTGTAGGTCCGCCTTTTGTTAAAATGTCAATTTGTCCAAACGTTTGAAACGCGTTAATAAAAGAAACGGTAATGATAAAAAACAGCGTTGGCGAAAGCATAGGAAGCGTAATTTTACGGAGCTGATACCAATAGCTAACTCCAGCAATACGCGCGTTTTCATACAGCTTTTCATCAATATTTTGCAAACCGCCAAGTAAGATTAAAAAAGTAAATCCAATATTCATCCAAATCGTAGAGATAGACACAGCAATCAGCGCATACTTAGGATCTAATAACCACTGCACATCATGAATGCCTACAAGATTTAATACTTTATTGATAACACCGATTGTTGGGTTATACATAAACATCCAAATTACAGAAGAAGCCGCTACGCTCATTCCCATCGTAGATGAAAACATTGTTCTGAAAAAACCAATTCCTTTTAGCTTTTCATTTGCGATTAGCGCTAGGAATAAGGCAATAATTAAACCTATAGGCACCGTGTAGAGTACAAATAAAAAAGTGGCTTTCATACTTTGTAAAAAGTTTGGATCTGTAAATAGATATGAGAAATTTTGTAATCCTACAAATTTCAAGGGATTTCCCTGTGTGTCTGTAATAAAAAGACTTAAATATAAGGTCTTAATCATTGGGTAGAAAAGAAATACACCAAATAACAATAATGATGGCAGCAAGTAAGATAATCCTACCAATAGGTTAGGCATTGACTTCTTTTCTTTTGGATTTGATGAAACAGAAACAGGCGAGTTTGCTGTTTTGGTAACAGCACTCATACAAATGCCCCCTTTACAGTTAAATCTTCCGTTGATGGTTCATAGTGCAAGCATGAACCTGTATCGTTATCAAATAAAAACAGATGTTTTGGATCGATAAAAATAGGGACGCGCTCTCCCACTTTTATATTCCATTGACCGTTCCACTTAGCCATCCACTGCTTGTCTCCCATATGAAATGTAAGCAGTGTTTCCGTGCCTAGAATTTCTACATTATCTACTTCCACAATAAAACTCGTATTATCGTTTGTCGCAAGCTGTATATGCTCAGGTCTCACTCCAACCACAACTTCTTTTTTACCGTTAAGGTTACTGTGTGGTGTACTCATAGAAATAGCTCTTCTATCTTCAAAAACTAGTAAGTTATTTTCTATAGAAACGTTTGATAAATTCATAGGGGGAGAACCTATAAAAGATGCTACAAACGTGTTCTTTGGTGCATTGTAAATATCAAGCGGACGTCCAATTTGTTGAATATTTCCTCCATTTAAAATCATCATTCGATCTGCCATCGTCATCGCCTCTGTTTGATCGTGCGTGACATAAATCATCGTAATACCTAACTTACGCTGAATCTGGCGAATTTCTGACCTCATCTTCGCGCGCAGCTTCGCATCTAAGTTTGATAACGGCTCATCCATCAAGCAAATAGGCGAATGAGTAACAATAGCACGCGCAAGCGCTACACGCTGACGCTGTCCTCCCGAAAGCTGTCTAGGCTTTCTCTTTAGATATTCACTTAAACCAAGCATCTCTGCTGCTTCCCTGCAGCGCTTTTGCTGTTCTTGCTTTGAAATCTTCTTTGTATGCAGGCCAAAAAGAATATTTTGTTCTACTGTCAAATGCGGATATAAAGCATAGTTTTGAAACACCATGGACAGATCGCGCTGACTTGGAAGCAGTTTATTTGCTTTTACATCTCCAATTAGCAGTTCTCCCTGCGTGACTTCTTCTAATCCCGCAATCATTCGCAGCATTGTACTTTTTCCACATCCTGAAGGACCTACTAATACGAAGAATTCTCCAGGTTCAATTGTGACGTTAATATCTTGAATGACATTTGTTTTTTGATCGTATGACTTTCCAATGTTAACTAGCTCTACTTTTTTCATTAAAAACGCTCCTTTCTCTCTCATTCTTATTTTTTCCACAGCCATGATTTCCCTGTAGAAACTGCCGTAGCCCCAGCTTTTAAAGCAGCTTGGATATGGCTTTCATTTTGAATGAGTCCACCTGTAATAATAGGGATACTTGTTTTTTTAACGATTTTCTCTATCATCTCCGGAATTAATCCTGGCATTAGTTCTAATGCATCCGGTTTAATATCTTGAACGGTTTTTAACCCTTGTGCTACTGCGTCTGTATCCACTAAAAACAGCCGCTGAATAGCAACCAGACCTTCCTGCTTTGCGTAATTAATGAGTGAACTTTTAGTGGTTACGATACCTGTAGGCTTTACAAACTTAGCAAGAAATTTAAGCCCTTCCCGGTCATAGCTAATTCCCGGAATTTTTTCAATGTGTAAGAAAACCATTCGATTATGCTGTTTGAGTAAATCTACGTAGCGTTTAATTACACTAATGTTGCCCGTTAATAAAAAAGCGGCCTGGATCTCTGTTTCTAAAAATTGCTCTAAATTTTTCGGACTTTTAATGGATGCAATTAAACGGTCTTGCCCAAGCTGTTGTAAGAAATCGGCTTCCTTATTCAAAACGATGCATTCCTTTCATTTATAAAAAAACCACAAAAAACGCATAGGATGTTGATATAGACCTATCGTTTTTTGTGGTTTCTCAATTTCATAACCTTAGTCACTATTCACTTATCGTTCACATGTTTTATAATAATGGTTATTTATGAAGGAAATATAAAGAAGCTGTTGAGTTTTGTAAAAAAACCGTTTAGTTCCTGTAAATTGCCTAAAAATCAAAAAACCGTTGATTTCTCAACGGCTTTACAGTGCACATTCTTCAATTTCAAATCCTAAATCTTCAATTAAACCCCAGTCAGCTGTAGGTTCTTGACCTTGAGTCGTTAAATAATCACCTACAAAAATTGAGTTTGCAGCAAACAAACCAAGCGGCTGAAGTGATCTGAGGTTGACTTCTCTGCCTCCTGAAATTCGAATTTCTTTGGTTGGATTTACAAAACGCATCATCGCTAACAGCTTTAAGCATTGCATTGGCTTTAACGCCTTTTTGTCTTCTAGAGGCGTTCCTGGAACGGCAACAAGAAAGTTGCATGGAATAGAATCTGCATCTAACTTTTTAATTTGAAAAGCTAATTCAACGGCTTGTTCATTTGTCTCTCCCATTCCAAAAATCGCACCGGAACAAGGTGACAAACCTGCTTTTTTAGATGTAGTAACCGTATCAACTCGATCTTCATAGCCATGCGTAGAACAAATATTGTCATAGTTATCAGCGTGAGTATTTAAATTATGATTATAGCGATGAACACCCGCCTCGACTAGTTCGTGTGCTTGATCATCTGTTAAAAACCCTAGACAGGCACAGATTTTCAAGTCTGTCTTTTGACGGATTTCTTTTACCGCTCCCACTACGTGCGCTACTTCTTTATCAGTAGGGCGGCGGCCTGACGCCACGATACAATATGTACCTGCTTTTCTTTTTTGAGCTTCAAAAGCACCTTCTACAATTTTCTCTTTTGTTAACCACGCATACTTATCAATCGGCGCTTCTGATACAATCGACTGCGAACAATATCCACAGTCTTCTGGACATAAACCTGATTTAGTATTAATAATCATATTAAGCTTTACTTTTTTTCCATAATGATGATGACGAATTAAGTACGCGGCATTCATGACCTCTAACACTTCTTCATCCGGTACATGAAGAAGTTGAAGCGCTTCGTTATATGTAATTTCTTTCCCTTTAATAATAGACTGAGCAAGTGCTTTCCAATCTCTTAAACTTGTGGTTTCCATCGATTCCCCTCCACTTTAGTAAACTAAAAAAATATAAAGTTAACAATTATAACTAAAAGTTACCATTACTTCTCCTTTTATGTCAACACTGTATAAATAATAGTTAACTCAAAAAGCCACTTCTATGATATAGAAGTGGCTTTTTGCTTATTGCGCTTGCAGTGTGTAAATAACCGATACAAAGTCTCCAGATTTTTCATCGTATGCTTCAACACCCGAATACTCATGAGTTAGAGCAATACCTGCGTACATGAGCTCATCTCCATAAGCTGTTTGATCTGTTTCCATCACTGTATATTCATAATCAGGTTGAAGCCCTTTTAGCTCAATGCGTTCGTAAGAAGGATTTGGTCTAGCTAATACTTGATAATAACCGATGATTGCCTGTTTTTGATCGGATGAAACAACCATCCAGCTCGTCACATTTCCATCTTGTTCAAACGGACTTTTTAAACGATAGAATATGCCATTTTGAATAAGAGATCGGTGTTTTTTATAATACTGAATTTGTTGTTTTACGGTTTCTTTTTCATCTTCTGTCATCAGCGTAACATCTAACTCATAACCAAATGCGCCAAAATACGCAACGTCTCCTCTTGTTTCTAGACTTGTTACTCTGCGTACTTGATGATTTGGTACAGCTGATACGTGTGCTCCCATTGAACTGATTGGATAGGCAAAAGACGTGCCGTACTGAATTTTTAGACGTTCAATCGCGTCCGTGTTATCGCTCGTCCAAGCTTGAGGAGCATAATAAAGCATTCCCGGATCAAATCTAGCGCCCCCGCTTGCACATGATTCAAATAAAATATCCGGAAACTTCCTTGTTAGTCGCTCATACAAATCATACACACCTAAAATATAGCGATGTACTACTTCAAACTGACGGTTCGCGGGCAGCCCAACAGATCCAACCTCCGTTATATTTCGATTCATATCCCATTTTATATAAGAGATAGGCGCTTCACTTAAAATAGCTTCCATTCGTTCATAGATATAATTCACTACTTCTTCTCGTGAAAAATCAAGTACATATTGATTTCGTCCATGAGACTGATGACGATTTGGTACATGAATCAACCAATCTGGATGCTTTTCATACAAGTTGCTTTGCTTTGAAATCATTTCAGGTTCAAACCATAACCCAAAGTCCATACCTAAATCCGTTACTTTTTGAGCCAATGACTTCATACCGCCCGGAAGCTTATTTTCATCTACAAACCAATCTCCAAGAGAAGTTGTATCATCGTTACGTTTACCGAACCAGCCGTCATCCAATACAAAAAGTTCAACGCCTAGCTTTTGCGCTTCTTTGGCAATATGTACAATTTTCTCTTCGTTAAAATCAAAATACGTCGCTTCCCAGTTATTAATTAAAACTGGCCGCTCCAAATCCCGCCATTTTCCTCTAGCAAGACGCTTGCGATAAAGCTCGTGATACTCTTGGCTAAGGCCGTTTAGCCCGCTATTTGAATAAGCCAGTACTAGTTCTGGTGATTGAAAAGTTTGTCCACTTTCTAGTCGCCACTGAAAATCAAAAGGATGAATGCCCATCGTTATTCTTGATACATTGTAATGATCTACTTCCACTTGTCCAAGAAAGTTTCCGCTGTATACAAGACTAAAACCATACGCTTCTCCACTGTGTTCAGTTGCATCTGGGTTCTTTAAAATTAAAAATGGGTTTTGCTGACTGCTGCTTGTACCTCTCGCACTAGAAATACTTTGAATACCAGGCTGAAGCATTCGTGTTTTCACGTGTCTTTCTCGAATCCACGCACCGGAAAGCTGAACCATCTCATAATTTGATGTAGGCAAATCAATGCTGCCGCTCATGATACGCAAAATATCGACTGCTTCTTCCCCTCTATGCTCAAATCGTGCGTGACGCGTAATAATATTTCGGTCTTCGTAAACGGTATACGTTAAAATAAGTGATGCATTGAGCAATTTATCAATCAGTTCAACTTCTACACTTGTGGCTTCACTCTCTTCTTCTACATATGTAGCAGGTAAGCCGTTTAATGGCTTCTTGCCTTTGTAAATTTTATGGTTATCGTATTCAAAATTTGTGATTCGGCTTCCGTTTTGCTGAAGAAGTTGATAGGCTGGCTCTCTGAAGTCTGTTGTTCCATAAGAAGGATACTCTTGTTTGATTGTTTCAAGAGAAAATGCTAGTTCTCCTTCATATACCGAAGCGCTAGCTCCTCTTGTTTCTACACGTAAAAAATGCTGAAAAGATGAACGGTGCTTAAGCTTTTTTCCATAGTACAAGTGACCGAGCTGCCCGTTTCTCAACACTGAAAAGATATAACTTACATCGCGTCCCTGCAGGTGAAATTCCTTTGTACGTTCATTAAATAAGATTCCCACTTTATCCCTCTCCTTACCATCGAATATCTAACGAGACATTTCCTTTTTCATCTATTGCCGTTGCATGCTCAAAAGCAGATGCTAGATTAATCTCTTTTCTCTCATACCATTTCGCTAAATCTTTGAATAACTCTTCTGTTTCAACCATTCTTGTGTCTACTCGCAGTTCAGTTTCATAGCTATGAAGAGACCAAGTGCTTTCACTAAATAAAGTCATTTCTACATCTAGACACATTTCTTTCCAATTGGGGGCACACAGAATAGGATGACGTATGTCTGAACATGCAATGGTGTAGCGGTTAGAACCATTCTTATTCATAAAACAATGAACAAAAGAGGCACTCACATCGCCCTTACTAGTTTGTAAAGATTTATATAGTTGGATATCTAACAACGGAACGCTCCATTTTAATTTCATTTTTGGAAGAATTCTTTTTTTAACCGACTTGACCGTTAATTTAATAAAATAAACACCATCTTTTTTTGTTTCATCCAATACGACATGCACACCTGGTTCCTTGTTTATCTCCAAGTTTATATAGGGTGTAGCAATCACTTCCTTCATCTCCTTTACCATCATTCTTAACTTTGTATACCGACAAAAATGTAACCGCATTCAAAAATTTGTTTTCGTATTTATTACAAGTAGATCACCCTAAACGAAGCTTTTTTACTTTCTTTCATTTTATGTAAAATACTTTCTAGACTCAATGGTAAAAATCAAAGTGAAAAAAAGCATTTTTTTGCTTTATCTAGCAATCAATTAAACGATCTTTATCTCTTAGCGCGCAATTTTCTCTTCTTTTTTAAAAAAAGATGACAAACCTAATAATATAGTATAATAATAAATAATGAAGAATGATTATACATAGAAAGGATGACAAATATGAATCATGAACCTTCTCTTCTTAAACAACTAAAATTATGGCATATCGTCGTGATAGGCTTAGGCTACATGGCACCTATGGCCGTTTTTGATACATTTGGCATTGTAACTGAATCAACAGATGGACATGTTTCAGGCGCTTATGCATTCACGTTGATTGCTATTTTATTTACAGCCATTAGTTACGGAAAAATGGTAAAAGCTTTTCCGGGAGCTGGTTCCTCTTATACATATGCACAGCAAGTACTGAATCCAAGCATTGGTTTTTTGGTAGGATGGACGGCTCTTCTTGATTATCTATTTCTGCCAATGATCAATGCACTTTTGACAAATATTTACCTAAGCTCTCTGTTTCCAGGTGTTCCAAAGGCCGTATGGATTATCAGCTTTGTTGTCATCATGACCATAATGAATATTTTTAGCGTTCATTTAACCGTTTCTTTTGGTACGCTATTAGTTGCTTTTCAAATTTTAGTCGCTATTATCTTTATTATTTTAAGTGCTACAACTCAAGGCCAAGAGCTATCATTTAAACCGTTTATAAGTGAATCGGCCTCTATATCTCTGTTATTAAACGGAGCAGCTATTTTATGCTTTTCTTTTTTAGGATTTGATGCTGTAACTACCATGGCCGAAGAAACACTTAAGCCTGAGAAAACCATTCCTAAAGGTATTCTCATTATTGCATGTACGGGAGGCGCCTTATTTATCACAGTTTCTTACTTTGCTCAGCTTCTTTTCCCTTCAGCCTCTTTGTTTCATGATTTAGAAGGTGCATCAGCGGAAATTGCTTATAAAATTGGCGGCCAGCTTTTTCAATCTATTTTTGTAGCAGCGGCCTTGACTTCAACTATTGCTTCTGGACTTGTCTCGCATATGAGTGCATCAAGACTTCTCTATGCAATTGGGAAAGATGGTTATCTGCCTCGGAGAATTTTTGGCTATATTCACCCTAAAACAAAGACACCTGTTTGGAACATGGTGATTATTGGTGGCCTCTCCTTAATTTCACTAGGTCTGTCTCTTGAAAAAGCTACCTCTTTAATTAATTTTGGTGCTTTAATTGCGTTCAGTTCAGTGAACATAGCGGTTTTTATCCATTATTTTATTCATCAAAACAAACGATCTCTCAGTGGATATATTTCATATGTACTTATGCCTTTACTCGGCAGTTTATTTTTATTTTTTATGTGGCTTAACTTAGAAAAAACATCCTTATTTATCGGTATTGTATGGAGTGTAATCGGAATTATTTATTTACTGATTGTTAGACGAAAAAATACTATTACCATTCCTACTTTTCATTTTGATTAAGGAACTAGACTTAACACACCTCGACATATTTCCCCAGAAATAATGTCGAAAAAAAGTAATTCAGATATAAGCAAATCAATCCCATCTAAACACGAACAAAAAGGTACATTTACTATACCAATGAAAAAATCCGAACGAGTTTGATTCTCAACCAAGAATCAAACTCGTTCGGATCTTTCTTCAACTAAAATGCTTTCGTACCAGTCTTTTTTTATTTTTAAGATTGTGAGACCTTTTCCAAAATGCGTCTTTTACGGTAAAGCATCATTCCAACTTCCCCTATATCGCTAATCGCTTGTTTGTTAATATACGCTCCAAATACCATTCCTGCTATAGGAATCATTTGAAACAGCTTTTTCCATCCCAAGTTGTCCCTGTAGGTTAGAAACACTTCTCTCCACCCTTGCAGCTGCTGCAAGCTCTGCGTTCGATTGCCGCTTGCTAATTCTTCTAAAATCGCACGCTTTCCTACAATATCAGAGGATGAAAACTGCATGCATTTGACCATGAAAATGCGTTCCTCTTGCTCAGTGGGATCGTAACCATAAGAAACAGCCACTTCTTGCAGTGTCTTAAGTGTAAGTCCCAATACAAAAGGAATATCAATCGCCAGTGTAAAAATCCCCCCTACCCCGGTTGTAGCTCCTTGCAGCTGTGCATTCTTTTTTCGGACTTCAATAAAATACTCCGCCAATCCATCCATTTCTTGCAGAGATAAATGCTGAATATCCTCTATTGAAAGCTGCTTCTTTTCTTGTAATTGAGCTGATGCTTTCTCTAGCGTGGCAGACGTATTAGCTAAATACTGGCCTCCATTATCAACATACTTAGCAATTTCATCTAATAATTTTTCTATTTTTTGATGAATGAACTTTGGCGTTACTTTATCTAAAGCTGAAAAAGGCAAGCGAGCCAGCCGCTCCCAGAAAAAAAGTCCTTTTTGGTCTTTCTCCCACTTTTCAATTTTTCGTAACTCTACTCTTAACTGCTCATGCTCTGACATATCCTCACTCTTTTCCTCGATTTATCAGCTCTGCCCTACTTGTTTATTCCGCACATATTTAATGATAAAAAACAATGCAATTAAAACAACAATTCCGATTCCAATAGGCTGCATATATTGAGACACAATCGGCCCCACCTCTTTCCACTTAGGTCCTAACTTATATCCTAAATATACGTAAATAGCCGTTACTGGAAGCATCGCAACAAATGTGTAAATAGAAAACAGCCATACATTCATTTTTGCCATCCCGCACGGAAAAGAGATAGCCGTGCGCACTCCTGGAATAAAGCGTCCAAAAAAAGCAACCCCGCTGCCGTACTTATTAAAAAAGCGATCAGCGGCGTCAATTTCTTTTTCTTTCACCAAAAAGTATTTTCCATATTTTAAAACCAGCGGTCGTCCACCGTAACGTCCCAGTGCATAAAGAGTCAACGGTCCACAAACACCGCCTACTGTACCTGCAAGGATAGCCAGATACAAGTTCATATCACCTTGATACACCCAATACCCTACTAAAGGTAAAACAAGCTCTGCCGGGACAAATTCAAACGTTAATGCTAAAATTACGCCAAAATAAGAGAGCTGTTTTAGCGCTTCAATTAAAGAAAGTAAAACCGACTCTAACAAAAATTCTCCTCCTCATGTCATTAAATCTAAGACTGCAAAACTATAATTTAGCCGATTGATAGATAAAAACCAACGCGGCATAGTTTTTTCCTTTCCCTCTTTACGTATTACGTACTACAAAAGTTTCAATAAAAAAAAGCGCTAGTTTTATCCAGCGCTTTTATAGTTTAAAGTTAATTTGAATAATACCTACTTTACGAAGAGCATCGTATAAAATAACTAAAGCCGGTCCTAAAAATAATCCGACAAAGCCTAAAAGTTTAAATCCAATGTACAAACTAACTAGTGCAGCCAAAGGCGAAATACCCATATTTGTAGAAAATACTTTCGGTTCTACTACACGTCTTACTACCGTAATGACTCCAAATAGAATAAATAAGCCGATTGCTAATGAGTCATGCCCTTGCGTAAGAGCAAAAATTCCCCATGGAACGAGCACCGATCCTGTCCCAAGGATTGGTAAGATATCGACAATTACAATTAATAAACTAAGCAGCGCGGTATACGGAACATCTAATAGCCAAAGCCCTACATAAGCCATTACAAACGTCATGACACTTAAGATAATTTGTGCCTTAATAAAACCAACCCCCGCTTGGATAAGCTGAGTGATGACAACTTGTAGCTTATATTTCGTTTCTTCTGTTAAAAATGACTTAATTTTATTTTTAATAGCAGGCAGCTCAAGGCTGATAAATACAAGCGCTACTAAATAAATAAGAAACTCTAATAGAAACCCAGGAACAGTAGCGGCAAAGCTAATGATGATTTCTACGGTACTTTTTAATAGAGAATCTAATGAATTTACGGTCTTTTCAAGCGTGCGCTCGATAGAAGAAATCACTTCTGTAGGAAGAGCGTTTGAATAGTATTTCCACTTAATAATAGTTGGATAAATCGCGGTTTCATAGATTTCTTTTACAAAGGAAGGCGCTATTTTTGAAAGAGCAACCACTTGCGTAACGATTGTCCGAACAATAAAAAATCCAATAAGTATGAGCGAAACAACATATAAAATGAAGGTCATAAGCACTGCATAGACTCTCTTCATTTTAAAAGATTGATGCAATTTCTGAACAATACCCTCAAGTGCTAATGCTGTTAATAAAGCAAACACAATTGGTAAACTGTAAGGGATTAACAAACATACGATTATTATCGAGGCGATGACCCATATTCGCTTTTTCCACATACTCTACTATCCCCCTACTAGCTAAGCTATCTCTATATTTACTGATAAAGAAAGGAACCAGTGACTGCTTTATGTAAGAATAAAATTTGGATATTTTTATACCTGATGTTACATATTATAGGGTCAATTCCCATAATAATAAAGGAATTATTATGAAAAAAGCTACTTATTCTAATTTTTTGAATAGAATAAGTAGCTTTTTAATTTATAAATTAGCCGGCTCTCATGACCTCTGTACCTTTTTTAGGGTCAAATTTGCCTTCAGATTTAGACATCACAATTGCTGCTAGTGTGTTTCCTACTAAGTTAACAACCGTACGTGCCATATCCATGATTCTGTCTACTCCAGCAATGAAGGCTAATCCTTCTGCCGGAACGCCGATTGTTCCAAGAGTAGCCAGTAATACAACAAATGATGTTCCTGGCACGGCAGCCATTCCTTTAGATGTAACCATCAATACAAGAATGAGCGTCAGCTGTTGAACGATCGTTAAATCAATACCGTACACCTGCGCTAAGAATAACGCTGCAATCGCTTGATAAAGAACGGAACCATCTAGGTTAAATGTATAACCAATTGGTACAACGAACGATACGATAGCTTTTGGACAGCCCATCTTTTCAAGTTTTTCCATGATACGCGGAAGAACTGTCTCAGAACTAGATGTACTGTATGCTAACAACAGTTCATCTTTCATATAGCGGAATAAGTGGAAGATGTTAATTCCTGCCCATTTCGCAATTCCTCCCAATACAACAAGTAGGAAGAAAATTAACGCTAAGTAAACTAAGATAACAAGCTTTCCTAATGAAAGGAGTGAATCTAAGCCGAATTTTGAAACTGTTACACCAATTAAAGCAAATACACCAATTGGAGCCACTTTCATTACAAGGTTTACCACGTGAAACATTGCGTGAGAAACGCCGTCGAAGAATTGTACAACTGGCTTCCCTCTTTCCCCAATTGCCGCTACTCCAAGTGCAAATAACACTGTAAAGAAGATAATTGCTAGCATGTCTCCTTCAACAATTGACTGGAAAAAGTTTGTCGGAACAATGTGTAAGAAAGTTTCAGCCACTGACTTTCCTTCTTGCTGTTTGGATGTTTCAACGTATTGTGAAATATCACTCTTCTGTGCTGAATGAATGTCTACACCTTGCCCAGGATGAAAAATATTAGCAACCAATACACCGATTACAATTGCAAAAGTCGTAATAATTTCAAAATAGAGAATGGTTTTAACGCCGAGCTTTCCGACCTGTTTACCGCTCCCTGCTCCTGCAACTCCAACGACTAAGCTTGAGATAACAATTGGAATAACAATCATCTTAATTAATCTTAAAAATAGGTCTCCTAGCGGCTGTAGGTATGTTACTACACGCGGATCGTTAAACCAAATTACCCCTACAAGAACACCAAGGATTAAACCGGTAAAAATCTGCGTAGCCAAACCAAAACGAATTTTTTTCATAGATGTACCTCCCCAAAGATGTATGACATTTGTATATACTTTTCTGAAAAAACAAAAAAAGACTATTCTTAAGAAAGAACAGCCTTTTACTTACGCTATTTTGGGCTCTTTCTCTCAATAAAGCAAACGGGGTTAACTGTCGGATTCGGAATTGAGAGTTTCCTACCTTTTGTAAGGATTCACCCCAAGGCAGCTTTACTGCCGATAATGATTCCCCCGCTCTATACGATTAAGCTTATTATTCAGTTTTTATAAAATTAAAACGATCTATACGTTGTCATACGTTTTTTACAGTCAATAAAACTAAACAGAAGTCTTACTTTTACTTAACTTTATACTGCACAAATATTAATTTACTATTTTTCGACACGTTTTGTCAATACCCATGTTTGTAAAACGCTTTCAAAAGGCGATAATATATATTTATGCAAAAAAGCTATTGCAACATTGCAATAGCTTTTTCTTGCTCTTTGAGTCTCTATTAGAAGTTTAAGGGACTAAAGAACACGCGTGTTTATTTTATAAAAATACAAAATATAGAATAGCTGCTAAAACAATTCGATATAGTGCAAATGGTACTAATTTGATACGATTAATTAATTTCAGGAAAAAGCGAATAGATACCAGCGCAAAAATAAAGGCGCTGATAAAACCAGCAATAAAAAACGGTAGTGCATCTGATGTGAAATACTGCCAGTTTTTAACCAATGAAAGTCCACTTGCTCCTGCCATGATTGGCACTGCCATAATAAATGTAAAATCTGCGGCTGCCTTATGGCTCATTCCAAGAAGAACCCCTCCTGAAATCGTTGAGCCTGAACGAGAAAAACCTGGCCAAAGAGCAATACATTGAAACAGTCCTATACCCAGTGCTTGTCCATAAGATATTTGGTCCACCGTCTCTACACGCGGACGTTTAGGTCCAAACAAATCTGCTAGAATCATTAATACAGCTCCGACCACTAAGCCAATTAGCACCGTATTTAAAGAAAACAAATGTTCATCAATGTAATCATCAAACAAAAGTCCTAACACTCCTGCGGGTAACAGACCAACAATTACCTGCATTAAATTCAAGCGATTTGTCGGTCCAATTGGAGCAGCTGGTTTTTTTCCTAATCCTAATAAATTAATAAAACGATCTTTAAAGATAACAACTACTGCTAAGATCGACCCTAGCTGAATAACAATTTTAAATGTATTAGCTACTGGAGATGAAAATAATTCTTTTGAATTTAACCACAGGTCATCCACAATAATCATATGCCCAGTTGACGAAACAGGAGCAAACTCTGTTAAACCTTCTACAATCCCTAAAATGATTGCTACAATAATTTCCCACATAAAGCTATGTACCTTGCCTTTCTTTCAAATTAATAAGCTTATCGCTTCGTTTTACATGCTCAACTATTTTCCTATTTTGACACTTGCTTTTTTATCATAATTGTTAAAACTATGAAATACAATGTGTATTTGCAAAAAGATAAGAATCTTTAATAATTTGTAATAAAAACCTTACATGCTATAACCAAAAAACACGATATCAGCTTTTATTTATTTTAGAAATTAGTCACTATGTTCGGTATAAATTCCGGGCCCTTAGCTAAAAATGAATCATCTAGACTATTTTTCTTTAGTGTGAAAATATGACTAAATCATTATGTTTTTTCCATCTCCTTTACTGTTATCTATCATTTTAATCAACTAGTGCTTGCTTATACGACATATCCCCTAAGTAATTTGAAACTTTTTTCTCTCTTTTCTCGTATATAGTAGTATCTTTTTTAGGAGGCTTTTTACTATGAATGGAAATGTACGTACAATGAAATGGGTCACTGCTGGGTATGAAGCCTTGCTGGGAATTCCTTTAATTGGCGCGGGGATTGTTATGGGCTTTAGTTATACTCCTCTTTTTATTGGATTTATTCTTCATGCTATCACGCTCATTTTAGCTAATAGACGAGGTTTATCTGCTTATGGAAACATACTAGGGATTGTTACCTCACTGGTTGCTTGGATTCCATTTTTAGGGTTTATCATGCATATTATTACAGCTATTGTGATTGCAATCGATGCTGCTAGACAACGTTAATTGTCTAGCTTTTTTTATTTAAGGGTTGATTTTTTACCGAATGATGGTAAACTTAAGCCGTAAATTGAATAATTTGAATGTTATTTCTACTAGGGGTGTCTGATAGCTCAGACTGAGAGAAGAGTGCAATAAAACTCTTTAACCCTTTGAACCTGATTTGGGTTATACCAGCGGAGGGAAGTAGTCTTGAAAAGAATAGTATATGTTTATTCTTTTTTCGCCTATTCCATCGGGTTCTGTCTATCACAGAACCCGATTTTTTTATGGTTCGGTATAGCTACACTTTATGCGAAACCGGAGGAATATGTAATGTCAAAACAAAATGTATCAGTTTCTATGAAAAAGCCTTTTCCAAACAGTCACAAAGTATATGTCCAAGGATCCAGAGAAGACCTTAAAGTGCCTATGCGTGAAATTCATCAGTCTCCTACTACAGGATCTTTTGGTGAAGAAGAAAATAGTCCCGTACGTGTATACGACACGAGCGGTGTTTATACAGATCCCTGTTATGAAATTAATTTACAAAAAGGATTACCGGCTCTGCGCGAAAAGTGGATTGCAGAACGAAATGATGTAGAAACATATCAAGGCCGTACGGTTCAGCCACAGGATAACGGGTATTATGATGGTGATCCAAGAGATCAGTACGAGCGCTTTATCACTAATCGTTTACCGTTGCGCGCGAAAAAAAATCAAAATGTAACGCAAATGCACTATGCGAAAAAAGGAATCATCACACCCGAAATGGAATTTATCGCTATTCGTGAACAGATGGATCCTGAAGTCGTGCGTGAAGAAGTAGCAAGAGGGCGTGCCATTATCCCTAATAATATCAATCACCCTGAGAGCGAACCGATGATTATCGGCCGCAAATTCCACGTGAAAATCAATGCTAATATCGGAAATTCAGCTATTCGTTCAGCTATTGAAGATGAAGTAGAAAAAATGACATGGGCAACGCGTTGGGGAGCCGATACAATTATGGATTTATCAACAGGAAAGGATATCCACACAACGCGCGAATGGATTATCCGCAACTCGCCTGTTCCTGTAGGGACCGTTCCTATTTACCAAGCGCTTGAAAAAGTAAAAGGCGTAGCAGAAGATCTAACGTGGGAAGCATATCGCGATACATTAATTGAACAAGCAGAACAAGGTGTTGATTACTTTACTATTCACGCAGGTGTTCTTTTACGCTATATTCCTCTGACAGCCAAACGTACGACAGGTATTGTTTCACGCGGAGGATCCATCTTGGCGCAGTGGTGTTTAGCTCATCATGAAGAGAACTTTTTATATACTCGCTTTGAAGAAATCTGTGAAATCTGTAAAGCATACGATATTTCTATTTCGCTTGGCGATGGGCTACGTCCTGGTTCCATTGCAGATGCTAATGATGAGGCACAGTTCGGTGAATTAGAAACGCTTGGTGAATTAACTAAAATTGCTTGGAAACACGATGTTCAAGTTATGATTGAAGGCCCTGGACATGTTCCTATGCACCTCATCAAAGAAAACGTAGATAAACAAATGGAAATATGCCAGGAAGCTCCCTTCTATACTCTTGGACCGCTTACAACCGACATCGCTCCAGGCTATGACCATATTACATCAGGTATTGGGGCTGCAATGATTGGCTGGTTTGGGACAGCTATGCTTTGCTACGTAACGCCAAAAGAACATTTAGGACTTCCGAATAAAGAAGACGTTCGAGAAGGCGTTATCACCTATAAAATTGCTGCGCATGCCGCTGACCTAGCAAAAGGCCATCCAGGAGCACAAAAACGCGATAACGCGCTGTCTAAAGCAAGATTTGAGTTTAGATGGAATGATCAATTTAACCTGTCACTAGATCCAGAGCGCGCAAAAGAATATCACGATGAAACACTTCCCGCTGAAGGTGCTAAAACAGCCCATTTCTGTTCAATGTGTGGACCTAAATTCTGTTCGATGCGTATTTCTCAAGATATTCGTAACATGGCTCAAGAAAATGAAAAAGATGTACACGAAGTAAGAAAAGAAGGAATGAAAGAAAAAGCTAAAGAGTTTGTTAACAGTGGTTCAAATATCTATCAATAATGAAGTAGAACAGCTTAAAGAACAAATTAAGCAGCTTGAAAGAAAGTTATTATTTGTTCAGCAAAATTGTCAGCACATTATCGTTGAATCCTCACATTCTTCCGTAAGACGCTGCATTAAGTGTTTCTATCAACAACAAGCAGAGGCTGAGCCAAAAGTATTTTAGTTGAAGAAAAATCCGAACGAGTTGAATTCTTGATTAAGAATCCAGCTCGCTCGGATTTTTTCATTGGTAGGGTGAACGTAGATTTCATGCATGTAGTTATTTCTAGCGGTTGATTGGAAGGCAAGGCGAAGACTCCTGAGGGAAAAGCAGAATAAGTGAGACCTCGCAGGAGCGTAAGCGACGAGGAGACTCACCGCCCGCGGAAAGCGAAGTCTTGTACGGAAATCAACCGCGATGTAACAAGCTATCCATACTAGCTCCTTAATCCCATTTGTTCGTCTTTAGATTGGATTAATTTCGTTACGTCTCTCAATTTCATCTTTTTTTGAAACGTGCTTTCAGCATGTTCTTAATCCAATATAGTATTTTAATAATAACCCAGCCTATAAATGTACCTAGCGTATTCAAAAAGATATCATCAATATCAAATACTCGTTCCGTTAGCTTGTACTGTAAAATTTCAATCAGAAAACTGATTAAGAAACCTGTCGTAAACACTTGAATAAAACCGTCAAACCACTTCATAAACAAAGGGATAAACATTCCAAGCGGCGCAAACATCACGATATTCCCCAGTATATTTGTCAGAGTGAGCATTATATTCCCGCTGTCCCACATCAGACGGATCGTGCTAAATAAATCCAAGTTCATTGCTTTTCCGTAAACATGTTCGTTTTCCCGTATGAGAGTAGCATAAATGACCACTGCCGTATACGCAATAAATAGAATGAACATGACTTTTTTAACGATTGACCTGATGCTTACATTCACTTCAACATCACCTTCTTTGACTCCCAAAACCATTTATTATTATCTATATGTACCCGTCTACTGCTTTCATTCGTAGTGAATGCATTTACATGCTTTTTTATCCTATCACATCAATAAATAAATACAATTCCCTTTATACAATTTTATTAAACTTGATTCTTTATAAATAAAAATCCTCATCATTTTATTCTACTCATTTCATTAATTTCTACATCTATAAATAATAAGAAGCAGCGAGATAACACTTCGCTGCTTCTTATTTAATCTGGATAATAAGGATTCAAATGGATTAATACTTCCTGAATATTATCATGCTTTTTCATAAGTGTTGCTTTGATTTCTCGTCCCAGATCATGACCTTCCTTAATTGTTTTAAAGTGATCAATCGAAATACGTATATCAACTAATATGTAATGGCCATGCTCTCTTGCTCGAACCCGATCAATCCGCTTCACATCTTCAAATTCATAAATACTTTCTTCAAGTTCTTTCAGTAGCTCTTCGTCAATATTGCCTTCCATTAAGATTTGAAAAGACTCTCCCATCATTTGTCTGGCAATGTTAAAAATTAAATAAGCAACAAAGATACTTGCTATTTTATCTCCGTATAACAGCAGTTGAACATCCATTTTATCACCAATAATCGATAATAAAACACCAATTGCCGCTGCAATAGAAGCAACAATATCTGCTTTATGATCAAATGCAATTGCCTCAATTGCCTTACTGTGGTGCTGCTTCGCTACGTTTAAAGAATAACGGTACAACAATACCTTTGCTATGTATGAAATAACAGCAATCCACATGGCTAAAATATTTGGAGATTCAACCGGATGGAATAAACCAACGACTCCTTCAAATACCACATAAAATGATACAAGCAATAAAATAATTCCTACGATTCCTGAGACAATCACTTCTGCTTTTCCATGTCCATATGGATGGTCATCATCTGCTGGTTTATTTGCTACTCGTATAACCAACAAGACAATAATAGAGGCAAATACGTCCGCTGCAGAGTGAATACCATCAGCAAATACAGCATCACTATTTCCAATCCATCCTACTATTACTTTTCCTAGCGTAAGGGCAATATTGCTCCATACGCTAATCCATGCTACTTTTTTGGCAATGGACTCCCTTATACTGTTGTTCATTTGCACACCTCGACTTACTTCTTGAAAAATCAGCTTTTTTATCTTATCACTGCTCATTCAAGTGGGTCTAGAGCAATCTATTTTCGCTTAGCTATATATGTTTCAATACCGCAAAATTAATGATAATCTACAACATACTCCTTATTATTTCTCCGCCAACTTCTTACGGTCTGTTGCCATTGGAGGTTCTTCCATCCAACCTTGCTCAATCATAATCCGAATTCCATCTTTTCCATACTTCCCTATACGCCCGATTAGCTGAGAAAATTCTACTGCGACATCCGAACGGAACGACATAGATAAGCCAGCGCCGCAGTTATCAATAGCAATTGTCACCGCTGTGGAAGTATGATACATCATCAGTTTATCTGAAAACGGTGAAATCGTTGAGTTGGTTACATATGCATCAAGCAGACGCGGACTTGGTAGGTCAGCTTCAGACAATAACTCAGTGAATTGCTTGATTTGCTTACTCGCAAGTTTAACTCCATCAAAAAAATAAGAGCGTAATTTTTGTGTGGTAGCTACTTGACTAAATGCCAGCATCAGCGTTTTACCTAATACATTTGTATTAACAATTTCTTGAATAGCCGTGACCTCCAAAGAAGTTAGAGGATGCATTTGAGAGAAAAATGGTGATATAAACGTTTTCTGGTCCACAAAATTCACTTTTACCGGATAAGGAATAACCGGAGGTCTCATCAGCATGCTTTTTCTTAAAATAACGTGGTTAGAATCCTCTAAAAGACTGTCGCTTTCTTTTACACATCGAGACAGGTGAGCATAAATATCTTGCCTTCTCACTGCGCTTAGGGCTCTGGCATATTTCTTCATACCTCCAATTGCCATTTCATTTACATAAATAGCCATAAAAATATCGTCAAATAAAGCAGGAACTCCTTTGTTCACATCTTGTTCTCCAAAACCTACTGGTATTGGAATTTTTTCCAAACTGAATAATTCCGTCAATTCGTCTACATGAGTTTGTGAAATCTGATGGGCTTTTTTTAAGAGCTCCTTAATCTCGGCATCTTTTACAACAGATAGAAAATACCCAAGAACACATACATACAGCGTATCACCTAAATATTGCGCCCATAAGTAACCTAACTCAGCTGCGTTCAACCGCTGATTTTGTTGATGTTTTTGCATTTCGCTCTTTATATTTTCGTTCATTCACTTATTCTCCTTTTGGATAAAGTCGTACTTTTACTATCTCCAAAGAAGAGCTGAATAAACCGCATAAAGAAGACCTAGATAACAAGTCTAGGCCTTTTAGGTTAAGCATATTTCTGGTCTTCTGTTTCTTTTCTAAAAAAGCTTTTCATCGCGTGAAAAACGTCTGATTTTTGTTTTAAAATAAAGTGTCTAAAACTTTCGTCTTGAATATTTTTGTAAGCAGACATTAAAGTGGAATGTCGATTGTACTGATTCACTTCCCCATATCCAAACATATTTGACACTTTCATTAATTCATTTACTAACTTTACACACCTTGCGTTATCTGAAGTTAAGTTATCGCCATCTGAAAAATGAAACGGGTAAATATTATAGCGGCTCGGATCATACTTTTGGTTAATTAATTCAAGCGCTTTTCGGTAAGCAGATGAACAGATGGTTCCTCCGCTTTCTCCTTTGGAGAAAAAGTCTTCTTCTGATACTACTTTTGCCTCTGTATGATGCGCAATAAATTCAATTTCCACTGTTTCATATTTCGTACGTAAAAAGCGTGTCATCCAAAAGAAAAAGCTTCTTGCCATATACTTTTCCCATATGCCCATCGAACCGCTCGTATCCATCATAGCTAAGACGACTGCTTTCGATTCTGGCTTTATAACTTCATTCCACGTTTTGAATTTTAAATCCTCCGGATAAATAGGATGAAAAGCAGCCTTTCCTGTCATTGCATTTCGCTTATAAGCGCTCATCATCGTTCGTTTTTTATCAATATTCCCCATCAAACCTGTACGTCGTATATCATTAAATTCAATGTGTTCCACAACAATTTGATCAGATTCTTTTCGCTGAAGATTAGGCAGTTCTAATTGAGCAAATAAAGCCTCTTGAAGCTCCATAAGAGACACTTCTGCTTCAAAGTAGTCTTCTCCAGCCTGGTCACCTGCTCCTTGACCTTTCCCTGCTCCTTTTTGACCATCTCCAGCAGATCCATCACGTGCTACTACATCCCCAACTTTACTGTCTCCATCACCTTGACCCACATGTTTGTTTTTATCATAATTGTACCGAATTCGATATTCATCCAATGATTTGATCGGAATTTTAACAACTTCTCTTCCATTGGACATCACGATATTTTCTTCTGTAATTAAATCCGGTAAATTATTTTTAATTGCTTCTTTAATTTTTTCTTGATGTCTTTTTTGATCATCGTGGCCTTTACGATGGAGGGACCAGTCTTCTTTTGAGACAGCAAAACTTTTATCTACTTCTTTTCCCACGCTATTCCCCTCCTTATTTAAAAAACACCTGCACGTTTTTACTCGGCATGCATAAGCTATACCGAAAGTTTCTGACAAATACCTTTAGTTCAAAGGTTGGTTACTCTTATCCTATGCGCAAGAATGGTATACTTGCTAACTAATTCTTTCACTATTAACTATTCATTTTATAGTGTCTAGTGTCATGTATATGTTTATGACTTATCATATGATGGTTAAGTGCAATGCGTACTACACATTAGCCTAATTATGCAGAGTTTATTTTAAGAGATAAGAAAAACATGGCACAGATCGGAAGTGCCATGTTTTCTTGTTAGTACTGAGTTATCGATTTAACAAACTTCCTACATAGCGCAGCAGTTCATTAGCAGATACTGAATTGTATCCATGCTCATCAATCAATCGAGCCACTACTTCATTTACTTTCTTCAGCTGCTGCTCATCTGGTGTTTTAGTGGACGTTGTAATTTTCACTACGTCTTTTAAATCCGCAAACAATTTTTTCTGAATCGCTTCGCGTAAGCGCTCATGGGAATTATAATCAAATCGTTTTCCTTTACGTGCATAAGCCGAAATACGAATTAAGATTTCTTCGCGGAATGCTTTTTTTGCATTTTCTGAAATACCAATTTGTTCTTCAATTGAACGCATTAATTTATCATCTGGATTTAACTCTTCTCCTGTTAGCGGATCACGAAGCTTATTTTTGTTGCAGTATGCTTCGACATTATCTAAATAATTATCCATTAATGTTTTAGCGGACTCTTCATACGAATAAACGAACGCTTTTTGCACTTCTTTTTTAGCAATTTCATCATATTCTTTACGCGCCAGAGAAATATAATTCAGGTAACGCTCTCGATCCTCAGCAGAAATAGACGCATGCTGTGCTAACCCTTCTTTCAATGAACGCAGTACATCTAATGCATTGATTGATTTAATATCTTTTCGAATGATGGTAGATGAAATGCGATTAATGACATAACGAGGATCAATACCACTCATTCCTTCATCCGTATACTCTTTTTGTAACTCTTCTACGTCTGCATCGTTATAGCCTTCTACAGATTGACCGTCGTATAGGCGCATTTTCTTTAATAAATCGATATCGCCTTTTTTAGGCTCTTTTAATCTCGTTAATGTAGTAAAGATAGACGCAATACGTAACGTATGAGGGGCAATATGAACATCTGATACGTCACTTTCACGAATCATTTTGTCATAAATTTTTTCCTCATCACTCACCTTTAAGTTATATGGAACAGGCATTACAATAATTCGTGAATGCAAAGCTTCATTTTTCTTATTGGAAATAAACGAGCGATACTCTGTTTCATTTGTATGCGCTACGATTAATTCATCTGCACTAATTAAAGCAAATCTTCCTGCTTTAAAGTTTCCTTCTTGGGTTAAAGAGAGTAAATGCCATAAAAATTTCTCATCACATTTTAACATCTCCTGGAACTCCATCATTCCCCGGTTTGCTTTATTAAGCTCTCCGTCAAAGCGGTAAGCACGCGGATCTGACTCAGATCCATACTCTGCAATTGTTGAAAAGTCAATGCTTCCTGTTAGGTCGGCAATGTCTTGAGATTTCGGATCAGAAGGACTGAACGTTCCAATTCCAGTTCGTTTGTCCTCTGAGAAGAAAATGCGTTCGATAATGACGTCTTCAATTCTGCCGCCATACTCTTCCTCTAATCGCATTGTATTTAAAGGAGATAAGTTTCCTTCGATTCGGATACCATACTCTTCAAAGAAGTCTTTACGTAAATGATGTGGAATTAAATGCAGCGGATCTTCATGCATTGGGCATCCTTTAATAGCGTAAACAGCTCCTCGATCAGTAAGCGAATAAGCTTCAAGCCCTCTTTTTAACATGGTCACTAGCGTCGATTTACCACCACTTACTGGACCCATTAAAAGTAAAATACGTTTACGAACATCTAAACGCTTTGCAGCGGGATGAAAATATTCTTCCACCAAGCGTTCTAGCGAATCTTCAAGTCCAAACATTTGTCCACTGAAAAATTTATAATGTCTTTTACCATTTACCTCTTCAATTCCTGCATCCTTTATCATGTTGTATACTCTAGAGTGTGCAGGCTGAGCAATTAAAGGCTCATCTTTAATCAGCTTTAGGTACTCTTCAAATGTCCCTTCCCACTTAAGACGATTCTCTTCTTCGCGGTATCTTTCAACTTTCTTTAATATATCCATTAAAGGACCTCCCCTACTAGTTATGGTGCTAGTGAACAAGATTAATACAATCTATGCAGCAAAATGTTTGAACATGCTTTTTAAATTGTAAAATTCAGAAATTTGTCCTTGCTAGGCATTCACAGTGAAGTATTTATTAGCTATAATAAAAGAGTAAGAAGGAACGGTTAAACTTTGTTAGAGAACTTATGTCTCTAGAAGAGTTATTTTGTCATTATTATCATCATGGGATATGGGAAGTCGGTTTTAACTGCAGTAGCTGTATAATCCTTTTAATTACATTGAGGAGGAAAATCAATGCGCTTACTTTTAGTATTAGGAGTAACAATTGCTTTTTTAGCATCCATCTTCAGAGCGGGATACAATGATAAACCGGGCGTTAAAAAATAACCACTACATATCATCGTCGACATAAATAAAAAAGCGAGGTTCAATAAAATTTGAACCTCGCTTTTTACTTAAGATAAACCAGCATAATTTTGTTGACGCAGCGCTTCATAGATTAAAATAGCTGCTGTATTAGATAAATTTAAAGAACGAACATTTTCTGTCATCGGTAAACGAAGACATCTTTCCATGTTCTCTTCAATAATGTGCTTTGGCAGACCCTTTGTTTCTCTTCCAAATACGAAGAAATGATCCTGCTCTAAGTCACTATAATCAAATGTTGTATGTGGCTGCTGACCAAATTTTGTGATGAAGTAGAAACCTGCTTCAGGATACTTTTCGAATACTTCTTCTAATGAATCATGATACACCACATTTACAAATTCCCAGTAATCCAATCCAGCTCGCTTTAACATTTTATCATCTGTTGAAAAGCCTAACGGCCGAACTAAATGCAGCGTCGTATTTGTTGCTGCACATGTTCGCGCAATATTTCCTGTATTTGCTGGAATTTCTGGTTGAAATAACACTACGTGTACTCCCACAAATTTTCACCTCTGCTAACAAATCTATTCATCATTATACCACTAACTTGCTAAAACGAAAGACTTACCGATCAACGATATGGAAAAAATCATACTTAATCTTTGGCGTGTAAGCCGTTGAATCTTCATAGGCCCAATATCTCATTCGACTATTATACGTGTTCGCATTCACAAGAGGCATACCGTGACCGTCTTTTGCTACAACAATCGTCGTATGATTCCATCTTCCATCTCCTTCAAAATCGTAGCAGATAACGTCTCCCGGGACAAGTTCTCTTGCTGAAGATTTCCTCACAGCCCGAAGTCCTGATTTAGAGTTACTTAAATAGCTGTGCATGGAATGAGCAACTGCCCAGCTATAGCTCCAGGCGTTCCCTCTCATCCACCATCCGTTTGCTTTTTTAGGATATCCCCGCATCGGCGCCTTTCCTGCATGCAAACACTGTGAGATATAGTTGGTGCAGTTTACCTCAAACTGCTTATAACTTTCATTAGGTTTATCCCAATATTTTTCTGCATACTGAACAGCCGCAAGACGATCATAATAAGAGGCTCTTTCTTCGTCTTCCTCTACTTCTTCCACATCCATTTCAACCTCATCTTCAAAAAAGTCCTTTACCAGCAGCTCATCTTGAATAAGCGTATCTTTATAAAAAAGAGCTAAACGATCTTCAATTTCTTCTTCTATATAGAAAAAATCGTTTTGTTTTAAAAATGCCTGAATGTGCACCTTATATAATACTCTAGTTTCTTCCTGATCCGTATGAGCAGATTGAATAGAACCTTTCATATTACATTTTAAAACATCAACTTCTCTTTTTTTTATAAGAGACCGCTTTAGCTCACACTGCTGTTCAATGAAAGGCTTGAAGTCTTCATGCAGCTCACCTTTTACATAGCTGTCCGCACGTGCTTTAATTAAAGTATATAATACATTCCTTTTTGTTAGCATAATGTCACCACTTTTCTAAGCGTTTATTATACGCTATGACTCATTAGCTAACTTTATCAATAAAAATACGGTTTAGATCTCTTGAAGCATCTCTATACCTTTTGACATTTCTTCAATTACTTCTTGGTCCTTTTCTTTTTCTCTTAAGTTCATAAGTGTATCTAACGCTTCTTTATCGCCAATTTTGCCTAACGCCCATGCCGCTGTTCCTCGAATGACAGGGCGAACGTCATTTTTAATTAACTCAATTAAATCTGGAACGGCGGTTTGATCTTTAAAATGGGCCAGTGCAATAATGGCATTACGCTGAATTGGCTTTTTCCCTCTCCAAGAACCTGAAACATGTCCAAATTTCTCTTTGAACTCACGATTACTCATCGTTAAGAGCGGTTTTAATTTAGGCTTCGCAAGTTCTGGGTCAGGCTCCATCTCAGGGTGAAAATGAAAGTCTTTTCCTTTATTTTCAGGACACACAGTTTGACATGTATCACAGCCATATAAACGATTGCCTAATTTACTTCGAAATTCTTCAGCCAGAAACCCTTTTGTTTGGGTTAAAAAGGCAATGCATCGCTGCGAATTCAGCTGACCGCCTGTTACAAGCGCACCCGTAGGACACGCATCAACGCACTTATTACAAGTACCACAACCGTCCTCTATCGGTTTATCAGGAGGAAACGGGATATCTGTTATCATTTCTCCTAAATACACGTAGGAACCGAATTCAGGTGTAATAATGGCACAGTTCTTACCGCTCCAGCCAATACCAGCTCTTTCTGCTACAGCTCGGTCCGACAGCTCGCCTGTGTCTACCATCGATTGAAGGATAGCTGCAGGTACTTTTTCTTTTATGAAGGTTTCAAGCTTTTGAAGCCTATCACGTAGAACCGTATGATAATCTTGCCCCCAAGAAGCACGGCAAAAGATTCCTCGGCGATCTTCCTTTGTGCTCTTTGGTGCATCCTTTAATTTAGAAGGATACGCAAGTGCAATTGAAATAATAGATCTAGCTTTTGGAACAACTAATGTGGGATCTACTCTCTTTTCAATATCAGGTTCTTCAAACCCTGAAGCATAACCTAACTCTTGCTGTGCTAACAATCGATTCTTTAACTCATCAAACATAGAAGCACTCGCAAATCCAATCTTATCGATTCCAATCTCTTTGCTGTATGAAATAATTTCTTCCTTCAACTGATACGCATTCATAGTGAGTAATGGCCTCCTTTCTAAGAAATTCTATATATTCATGCATTGAACTGTTTTCTCGCTCAATGAAATGATAGGATGGTATCTATAAACGAACAAATACTAATTATAATAGAAAGGATCAAAAAAATGAACTTTACATTATCGCCCGCTATTAAACAGCTTTGCCCTTCTTTTAAAATGGGAATCATTCAGTATAAAAATATTGAAGTTGGTGATTCTCCTCAAATGCTAAAAGGACGTCTGCGCCTCTTTCAAGAATCCATTTATTTCGACCTTGAGTCAAAAAAAGTAACAGAATTCGAAGGTGTTAGCGAGTGGAGAAAGCTTTTCAAAACATTTGGAACTGATCCAAGTAAATACCGTCCTTCTATAGAAGCTTTAATTAGAAGAATAGGAAAACAAACGTATTTGCCTTCTATCAATTCTGCTGTGGACATTAATAACTTTTTTTCATTGCAATATGAAGTCCCAATTGGAATTTATGATTCCTCTAATTTAGAAGGCCCCATCGAATTTACTATCGGTAAAAAAGAAGAGTCTTATGAAGCTCTAAATGAACGTAATATTTCTTTAGAAAATAAAATCATTTCAAAAGATGCCCTAGGAGCTTTCGGAAGCCCTTATGTCGATTCTAACCGAGCGTACGTAACTGAAAAGACAACACAAGCTGTACAGTTCATTTATTTAAAGCCTTCACTTTCAGAAGAACAGGCTTATAAACTAACTAAATCCCTAAGTGACATGTTCATTCAAATTCACGGCGGCGAAGCAACCTATCAAGTCATTAACTGATGTACGTAAATATAGCGTCTATCTTGAAAAGATAGACGCTATATTTACGTTAAAAATAAAAAACGCAACATCTCAGCTTTGAAAGCGAGACACTGCGTTGTGATAACAATATGTATGGAGCGGGTGATGAGAATCGAACTCACGACATCAGCTTGGAAGGCTGAGGTTTTACCACTAAACTACACCCGCAAATATTATCAAAATTTGTCGACCGATAAGTAAAAATAAAAACAGGAATCATCCTGTCAAATAAAGCTAAAGTACCGATGGTCGGGGTCGAACCGACACTCCCGAAGGAACACGATTTTGAGTCGTGCGCGTCTGCCAATTCCGCCACATCGGCAAAATAAAAAAGGCAAGTTAAAATTATAAATGGTGCCGAGGGCCGGACTTGAACCGGCACGGTAGTCACCTACCGCAGGATTTTAAGTCCTGTGTGTCTGCCAATTCCACCACCCCGGCAGCTTGTAAATAAATGGAGGCGGCAACCGGATTTGAACCGGTGATAAAGGTTTTGCAGACCTCTGCCTTACCACTTGGCTATGCCGCCATTTACTCAAGACTAAATAACTTTATTAAAATTGGAGCGGAAGACGAGGTTCGAACTCGCGACCCCCACCTTGGCAAGGTGGTGTTCTACCACTGAACTACTTCCGCATATATGGCTGGGCTAGCTGGATTCGAACCAACGCATGACGGAATCAAAATCCGTTGCCTTACCGCTTGGCGATAGCCCAATATTGAAATATGCATATCATTTATAAATGGGGCGACTGATGGGAATCGAACCCACGAATGCCGGAACCACAATCCGGTGCGTTAACCACTTCGCCACAATCGCCACGTATATATGCAATGTTATTTTTATAATTGGCAGGGGCAGTAGGAATCGAACCCACACTGACGGTTTTGGAGACCGTAGTTCTACCTTTAAACTATGCCCCTGTAAATGGTGGAGGGGGGCAGATTCGAACTGCCGAACCCGAAGGAGCGGATTTACAGTCCGCCGCGTTTAGCCACTTCGCTACCCCTCCACAATAACTGTGGTGCCGGCAAGAGGACTTGAACCCCCAACCTACTGATTACAAGTCAGTTGCTCTACCAGTTGAGCTACACCGGCATTTTAAAAACAAATGTTTTTAAAATGGTGGCTCGGGACGGAATCGAACCGCCGACACAAGGATTTTCAGTCCTTTGCTCTACCAACTGAGCTACCGAGCCTTATTAAATTTAAAATGGCGGTCCCGACGGGAATCGAACCCGCGATCTCCTGCGTGACAGGCAGGCATGTTAACCGCTACACCACGGGACCACTTGGTTGCGGGGACAGGATTTGAACCTGCGACCTTCGGGTTATGAGCCCGACGAGCTACCGAACTGCTCCACCCCGCGATGATAATATATGGTGGAGGATGACGGGATCGAACCGCCGACCCCCTGCTTGTAAGGCAGGTGCTCTCCCAGCTGAGCTAATCCTCCACTATTATGTAGATAAAAATAAATGGTGACCCGTACGGGATTCGAACCCGTGTTACCGCCGTGAAAGGGCGGTGTCTTAACCGCTTGACCAACGGGCCACTGTGCTAATTAAATAAAAATGGCGGAGAGCAAGGGATTTGAACCCTTGAGACAGCGTTAACCGCCTACACGATTTCCAATCGTGCTCCTTCGGCCACTCGGACAGCTCTCCAAATGGCTCCACAGGTAGGACTCGAACCTACGACCGATCGGTTAACAGCCGATAGCTCTACCACTGAGCTACTGTGGAATAATAACAGCCTGGCAACGTCCTACTCTCACAGGGACAAAGTCCCAACTACCATTGGCGCTAAAGAGCTTAACTTCCGTGTTCGGTATGGGAACGGGTGTGACCTCTTCGCTATCGCCACCAGACATATTATATTATACATGATTTCCAAAAGAAAGCAAGACTTTTTTGAAAAGTTTTGTTCTCTCAAAACTAGGTAACAGTTTGCTGAGTAAAGCTTACGCTTTTAAAGTTTGGTTAAGTCCTCGATCGATTAGTATCAGTCAGCTACACATGTCGCCACGCTTCCACCTCTGACCTATCAACCTGATCATCTTTCAGGGATCTTACTAGCTTGCGCTATGGGAAATCTCATCTTGAGGGGGGCTTCATGCTTAGATGCTTTCAGCACTTATCCCGTCCACACATAGCTACCCAGCGATGCCTTTGGCAAGACAACTGGTACACCAGCGGTGTGTCCATCCCGGTCCTCTCGTACTAAGGACAGCTCCTCTCAAATTTCCTACGCCCACGACGGATAGGGACCGAACTGTCTCACGACGTTCTGAACCCAGCTCGCGTACCGCTTTAATGGGCGAACAGCCCAACCCTTGGGACCGACTACAGCCCCAGGATGCGATGAGCCGACATCGAGGTGCCAAACCTCCCCGTCGATGTGGACTCTTGGGGGAGATAAGCCTGTTATCCCCGGGGTAGCTTTTATCCGTTGAGCGATGGCCCTTCCATGCGGAACCACCGGATCACTAAGCCCGACTTTCGTCCCTGCTCGACTTGTAGGTCTCGCAGTCAAGCTCCCTTGTGCCTTTACACTCTACGAATGATTTCCAACCATTCTGAGGGAACCTTTGGGCGCCTCCGTTACATTTTAGGAGGCGACCGCCCCAGTCAAACTGCCCACCTGACACTGTCTCCCGGCCCGATCAGGGCCGCGGGTTAGAATTTCAATACAGCCAGGGTAGTATCCCACCGACGCCTCCACCGAAGCTAGCGCTCCGGCTTCTCAGGCTCCTACCTATCCTGTACAAGCTGTACCAAAATTCAATATCAGGCTACAGTAAAGCTCCACGGGGTCTTTCCGTCCTGTCGCGGGTAACCTGCATCTTCACAGGTACTATAATTTCACCGAGTCTCTCGTTGAGACAGTGCCCAGATCGTTACGCCTTTCGTGCGGGTCGGAACTTACCCGACAAGGAATTTCGCTACCTTAGGACCGTTATAGTTACGGCCGCCGTTTACTGGGGCTTCGATTCAGAGCTTCTCCCAAAGGATAACCCCTCCTCTTAACCTTCCAGCACCGGGCAGGCGTCAGCCCCTATACTTCGCCTTGCGGCTTCGCAGAGACCTGTGTTTTTGCTAAACAGTCGCCTGGGCCTATTCACTGCGGCTCTCTCGGGCTATACACCCTACCAGAGCACCCCTTCTCCCGAAGTTACGGGGTCATTTTGCCGAGTTCCTTAACGAGAGTTCTCTCGATCACCTTAGGATTCTCTCCTCGCCTACCTGTGTCGGTTTGCGGTACGGGCACCTCCCGCCTCGCTAGAGGCTTTTCTTGGCAGTGTGGAATCAGGAACTTCGGTACTATAATTCCCTCGTCATCACAGCTCAGCCTTTATGATGAGCGGATTTGCCTACTCATCAGCCTAACTGCTTGAACGCGCATATCCAGCAGCGCGCTTACCCTATCCTACTGCGTCCCCCCATTACTCAAACGGCGGGGAGGTGGTACAGGAATATCAACCTGTTGGCCATCGCCTACGCTTTTCAGCCTCGGCTTAGGTCCCGACTAACCCTGAGCGGACGAGCCTTCCTCAGGAAACCTTAGGCATTCGGTGGACAAGATTCTCACTTGTCTTTCGCTACTCATACCGGCATTCTCACTTCTAAGCGCTCCACCAGTCCTTACGGTCTGACTTCACAGCACTTAGAACGCTCTCCT
>NZ_JBBOUA010000001.1:247500-407500 GCF_038005845.1 Priestia sp. FSL P4-0332 | reverse complement strand
GGCTTTCTGGTTAGGTACCGTCAAGGTACGAGCAGTTACTCTCGTACTTGTTCTTCCCTAACAACAGAGTTTTACGACCCGAAAGCCTTCATCACTCACGCGGCGTTGCTCCGTCAGACTTTCGTCCATTGCGGAAGATTCCCTACTGCTGCCTCCCGTAGGAGTCTGGGCCGTGTCTCAGTCCCAGTGTGGCCGATCACCCTCTCAGGTCGGCTATGCATCGTTGCCTTGGTGAGCCGTTACCTCACCAACTAGCTAATGCACCGCGGGCCCATCTGTAAGTGATAGCCGAAACCATCTTTCAATCATCTCCCATGAAGGAGAAGATCCTATCCGGTATTAGCTTCGGTTTCCCGAAGTTATCCCAGTCTTACAGGCAGGTTGCCCACGTGTTACTCACCCGTCCGCCGCTAACGTCATAGAAGCAAGCTTCTAATCAGTTCGCTCGACTTGCATGTATTAGGCACGCCGCCAGCGTTCATCCTGAGCCAGGATCAAACTCTCCGAAGAAATGTTTGACTTGCTCAATTAAAAAATAAAATTTAACGTTGACGTTTGTCGCTTTGTTCAGTTTTCAAAGTTCAACCGCCGCTCTTAAGCGACTTTTTAATCTTACCAGTTTATCTCTTTCTTGTCAACAACTTTTTTAAGAAGTTTTTTCAAGTTTTTGATAAATTTAGTATCGCTCATCGGCGACGTATATAAATTTATCACGGATATTTTAAAGCGTCAATAGATTTTTTAAAATAAATCGTGTTTTTTTAGAAAAACCTTTTATCCAGGCTATAAAGTCATATGTCAGGGTATCTACACGTCATAACCGCACCGTATCAGATACCCTTTATCCTCTCTATCATTTCGCCACATAGTGTCTATGGTACAAACTCTTTCCCTTGGTTTCTACTTTTTTTACCATAATGATATCTTTTTCAATTAAAAACTCAAGAAGTATTCCTAAATCAATAGCATAAGGGCGTATTTCGGGATGATGAACCAGTTCATTAAACGTCCATTCCTGCTTTTCACTTTTCATAATATGAACAAGATGCTTGGCACCCAATTCAGTTTTTTTATTTACTAGAAATTCACTCGCTAAGAAAAGCAGCTCTAAACGCTTGCTAACCTCTTCTTGGCTAATAATTAGTTCTTCGTAAAGACGATGAATTTCAGGTTCTATTTTTTTCACTTGGTTCCATACTGTCACTTCTGGGTGAAATCCATTTTCCAACACAGACAGTCGTGCTAAATGATGAAGAGCATGAATGACATGATTGAATGCATCTAAATAATGATTAGACGCATAAAAGTCTTTTCCTTCTTTAAATCGGCGAATCAACTTAGCAAACTCGACACCTATTCTCTTTGTCCGATCTTCTCTAGGGAAATCAATTAAGCGTTTCTTTAAATTTTCCATATATTCGTTGCGATCAAATAGCACTTTACCATTTAAGATCCAATCAATAATACGGCGGTTCGTCCCATTCATAATCCATTCACTCATTTGCTGTTCAGAAGCCATATAAAGTGCCGCACGCTCATTTTCATATTCGTATTGTTTAATAAAAAGAGACGTTTCTGTAGTCTTGGTCACAATAAATAAGATAGCATCCAAATTATCCGTCACTGGAGATTCTGATTTCTTTTTTTCAATCAGTAAAATACCTAGTGTGTCTTTATTGCTAGCTCTTTCTTGATATATTGGCCGTAAAACATCTTCCATTTTGAGCTCTCCTAACTGTAATAAACAAATATTTTTCAAACTTTTAAAGGCTATGGACTAAGATTTCTTTTTTTATTATATACGATGTATAACGGATATCCCACTCAGAATTATGGAAATCATTCAGAAAGCTCAAAAACCAACGATAATTTTCCGAAGATTCAATTTTTATCATCATTCACTGTCTCACTCTATGATATATTGGTAACAGGGGGGATACTGATGGGGATAAAGTATTCAAATAAAATTAACAAGATTCGCACGTTTGCACTCAGCCTGATCTTTGTTGGTTTCATTGTTATGTATGGGGGAATTTTCTTTCGGTCTTCAGTCTGGCTAATGACTATTTTTATGCTTTTGGGGTTGCTGTGCATCGTAGCTAGTACCGGCGTTTATTTCTGGATTGGCATGCTTTCTACAAAAGCGGTTCAAGTAACCTGCCCTACATGTCAAAAGCAAACCAAAATGCTAGGGCGCGTAGATATGTGTATGTATTGCAACGAGCCGCTTACGCTTGACCAGTCTCTTGAAGGAAAACAATTCGACGAAAAGTATAATAGAAAAAAACAAAAAGAAAGCTGATAGTATCACTACTATCAGCTTATTAATGCGCTTTTTTAGCCGTACAATCAGGACACGTTCCGTAAATTTCCATTCGGTGGTGACTAATATCAAAGTCAGTAATATGAGCAGCCAGCTTTTCTACTTCGTCTAAACCAGGATAATGAAAATCCACAATTTTTCCGCAGCTTTCGCAAATCACATGGTAATGCTCTGTTGTAACATAATCAAACCTGCTTGATGCATCACCGTATGTTAGTTCCTTTACAATACCTACTTCGCGAAATACTCTTAAATTATTGTAAACGGTTGCTACACTCATATTTGGAAACTTACCTTCCAGCGCTTTATAAATATCATCTGCTGTTGGATGTGTCATTGAATTGATTAAATACTCTAAAATAGCATGACGTTGTGGTGTAATACGAACGCCAGTACCTTTTAACGTTTCAAGGGCTTCTTGTAAATGATTTGACACGTCATGCACCCCTCTTCTGTAAGTATTATTACTTTATAATTCTTATAATTAGTCTACATGTTTTACCCACGTTTTGTCAACTTGATGCCTATTCCTATTTTATGTAATAAGTAGAAATTTTTCATATATTTTATGCAAAAAAAGAAGTGTGGAAATCAATCCACACTTTTAAATATATTAACATCTGAGGAGGTATGCCCTACACTGATATTGTATGTTCAAAGACTAAAACTGCTCTAGTTATCTGCCTGTTTTTATGCCATTTTTTCTTTAATAAATGATAAAGCTTCTTCCACATGCCCTTTCACTCGAACCTTGCGATATTCTTTTACGAGCATTCCTTCTTTATTAATGATAAAAGTGGAGCGTTCAATGCCCATATATTCTTTTCCAAAGTTTTTTTTCAGTGTCCATACTCCATACTCTTCAGCTACGCTGTGATCTTCGTCAGCTAAAAGTAAGAATGGAAGGCCGTGCTTATCAATAAACTTATGGTGTTTGTCGATTGGATCCGGACTCACTCCTAGAATCACCGCATCTAGCTCTTCAAAATTTTCATGCTGATCTCTGAAATCACAGGCTTCTGTTGTACAGCCTGGCGTCATATCTTTCGGATAAAAATACAGCACAACGTTTTTGCCTTTCATCGACGCTAGTGATACTTGCTCTCCATTTGTAGACATCAATACAAAATCGGGTGCTTTTTCTCCAACTACAGCTGTCATATTTATCTTCTCCTTTACGCTTTTCATTTTCTTTGAATAGCGTACCCAATATTAGATAAGATGACAAGTTTAAGTGCGGGTAACAGTTCGCATCACAAAGATTGCAGGCATAATATAGCCGATAAACGCTTCAAAAGTTGCAAATAATTTCCCAATTCCAACCGGATACATATCTCCGTAGCCTACTGAAAATAACGTCGCTGCGCTGAAATACATACTGTTAAACAGGGTATAAAAATAATGACCTTCATGTTCAAACCCTCCGCTTAATACTGGAATACTCCCCATCTCACATACTGTATAAATAAGGCTAAATCCCAATAAAACTGTAATATATGAATAAAACAAGACAAAGAAATGACCAATTGAGAAAAAATGAAATTCTCCAAGTTCTTTTTCAAAGAGAAACTTCATACTACCAATTACAAAAACAATGATAACGAGGATTAGAAAAACAACCATCATTCTACTCCTTTAATTTATACTCTACTACCACTATACGCGCGTTCTTGTCCATTCATTACTACTCCGAAGCCACCAAAAAGAGCAGGCATTTAATTGCCTGCTCCTCTGTATTTTTTGACCCCTGTATTCCATAAGAAAATAGAGATTACAAAAAAGACGATTCCCATAACTGGAGTTAAAAATGCATATCCATACCATTCTGACCTTCCTAAGAAATAAGCAGCTGGATATACGCCTACAAATGCAAAAGGAAGAATCCACGTTAAAACATATCGGATGACATTATTATAAATATCTACAGGATACCTTCCGTAGTTTCCAATATTATAAATAGTAGGCATAATAGAGGTTCTGGCATCGGACCAGAAGCCTATGCTTGCTAAGGCGATGAAAATTCCTGCGTATACAAGCGCTCCTCCTAAAATAAATAATAGAAAAATAAAAACATCATACCACTGGAAATGAAGATGTAAAGAAGACGCAGCATAAGCCATTACTGCAATCCCTGTGATACCACCAAACAATGATTCTAGTTCCATCCGCTCTAAAATAACTTGAAACAAACTGTGAATTGGCCGCGTTAAAATTCGGTCCATTTCTCCTTTAACAATGTACCGCTCGTTGAAATCCCAAATGTTAAAGAAAGACGAAAAAATAGCAAAAGGGACCAAAAAGAAACCATAAATAAAGATAATTTCCTCTCGTGACCATCCGTGCAGCGACTGAGTATGTCCAAATACAACTAAAATAAAAATCAAATTAACTGTTTGAAACAATAAGTCTGAAATGATTTCAACTACCATGTCGGTGCGGTACTGAAGCCTTGTTTTCATATATTGACTAATGTACTGAAAAAAAATCGAAAAATAAAACATTTTCATAGACTACCCTCCTTGAATAACCATTTTTTTCTTCGCTATGTTCCACAAACATGCAATAGGGATAAATAGAAGTCCTGACCAAACTGCTTGTGTGATAAGAGCATTTATTACTTCCTGCCCTTTAAATCCATTTGTGAAAATCATGCTCGGAATATAACTAATGGCTTGAAAAGGGAAATAGCTCATAATATGTTGCGCCCACAAAGGATAGAAGCTGATGGGCAGAAGAAGTCCTGAAAACAAATCAATAACAACGCGCTTCGCTCGAATGAGTCCATCATTGTTAAAGAGAAAGAAAGTCGTAATACCCGTTAATAAATTAATTTGTGTATTAATAATGAAACTAAAAATTAAAGACAGTCCAAAATAAAGCCATGTTGCTGCATTTGCTGAGAACTGTACTGGAAATAAAAACGCGACAATAATCATGCCGGGCACTGAGAAAAACAGCAGCCGAAAAATCCCTTCTCCCAGTCCTTGCATTGTTTTCATACCAAGGTAGCTATAAGGCTTAATTAACTCTACTGCCACTTTGCCATCTTTAATTTCCATTGCCATTTCACGGTCAATGTTATTAAAATAAAAGGCTCTTGCCATCCATGAAACTGCTACATACGTTGTCATTTGGGTAATGGATAACCCTTGAATATTCTCTTTTCCTCCATAAATAGCGGACCATAAAAAGTAGTAAGCACCAATATTAATCGCATAAATCAATATTCCGCTGTAATAATTCGTCCGATACGCCAGCATCATTAAAAAGCGAATGCGTATCATCTCTATATATTTATCCATTCACAACACCTTCTTCATAAATGTTGCGGATGATTTCTTCCGTTGAAATTTCTTCAATGTTAATATCACTGATTTCATGCTTTGCCACCACTTTAGCAATCAGCTGCGACATCAAGTCCCCTTTATTTTGAAGCTGCGCTGTCCACAAATATTTTTGATCACCTTCAATCCAGTTAACAGGCATCCCTTGCGTCAATAGCTTCAACTGTTCTTTATTTGGCGCGGTTCCAAATTCAAACGTAACTTGTTTAAGATCTCCCCAATTCGAACGCAGCTTTTGCAGCGATCCGTCATAAATAATACTGCCTTCATCCAGCATTACGACGCGTTCACATAAAGCTTCAATATCTGCTAAATCATGTGTCGTAAGCAAAATCGTCGTATTATATTTTTCATTAATTTCTTTTAAAAATTGGCGGATTTTTAATTTAACTAGTACATCTAAACCGATCGTCGGTTCATCTAGAAATAGAAGCGGCGGATTATGAATAAGAGCAGCAGCCAGCTCACAGCGCATTCTTTGACCTAGCGAAAGCTTTCGCACCGGCTTATCTAGTAGCGGTCCAATATCTAAAGTTTGAATAACATGCTCCATATGAGCGTTATAATCTTCATCTGACACTTTGTATACTTTTTTTAACAGGCGAAAAGATTCTTGTACGGCAATATCCCACCACAGCTGAGAGCGTTGACCAAAAACAACACCAATCGTTTGGGCAAACTTTTCTCTTTCCTTATGAGGATTCATTCCATTTACGGTAATGTCGCCTGAAGTAGGAGTTAAGATTCCTGTCAGCATTTTGATTGTGGTCGATTTCCCCGCTCCGTTTTCTCCTATATACCCTACCATTTCCCCTTGTTTTACGGTAAACGATATATCGTTCACCGCTTTCATGACTCTATAATTACGGGTAAATAAATCCCGGAATGCCCCTTTAAGGCCAGAGCGGCTAGAATAGGCTTTAAATTCTTTACGAAGTTGATTCACCTCAATAGCATTTTTCATTGTATTCCCTCCGTTACGTGGACGTATTAGTGGTTTCTTTTATTGTTTCCAGCGCCCTTGCTAGCAACTCCTCCAAGAGACGAGGAACTATTTTCTAGCAGTTAGCTCACAAATTTCTATCATACACGTTCTCGAATGTTTTTCAAGAAACAAATAAGTTTGATAGAATAAAGAAGTTGAACTTTTCATTAGGAGGCATACTATGCAATTTACAAAATCAGAACAATTACACGCGGAAGCACTCGAACATATTGTAGGCGGCGTTAACAGCCCTTCACGTTCATATAAAGCCGTAGGAGGCGGAGCGCCTATTGCAATGGAGAAGGCAAGCGGAGCTTATTTCTGGGACGTTGATGGAAATAAATATATTGACTATTTAGCAGCTTACGGTCCTATTATTACGGGACACGCTCATCCTCATATCACGAAAGCTATTACAAAAGCAGCTGAAACGGGTGTTCTTTACGGTACTCCAACTGCTCATGAAGTCACATTTGCTAAAATGCTCAAAGAAGCGATGCCCGCATTAGATAAAGTGCGCTTCGTCAACTCTGGAACAGAAGCCGTTATGACAACGATCCGTGTAGCACGCGCTTATACTGGACGCGATAAAATTATTAAATTTGCAGGTTGCTATCACGGCCATTCAGACCTTGTATTGGTGGCAGCTGGATCTGGCCCTTCTACACTCGGAACTCCTGACTCTGCAGGTGTACCAAAAAGTATCGCTAATGAAGTCATCACAGTTCCTTTTAACGATATTGAGCCTTACAAGGAAGCATTAGAAAAATGGGGCGATCAGATTGCGGCTGTTTTAGTAGAACCAATCGTTGGAAACTTTGGAATTGTTGAGCCTGAACCTGGCTTTTTAGAACAAGTCAACGAATTGACTCACGAAGCTGGAGCACTTGTTATTTACGATGAAGTTATTACAGCGTTTCGCTTTATGTACGGTGGAGCTCAAGATTTACTTGGTGTAAAACCTGATCTGACTGCCTTTGGAAAAATCATCGGCGGCGGCCTTCCAATCGGAGCCTACGGCGGTAAAAAAGAAATCATGGAAAAAGTGGCGCCGCTTGGACCCGCTTATCAAGCAGGTACAATGGCAGGAAACCCAGCTTCTATTCTTTCTGGGATTGCTTGCCTAGAAGTACTAAAGCAAGAAGGTGTTTATGAACAGTTGGATAAGCTAGGGGCGATGCTCGAAGAAGGTATTTTAAAACATGCTCGTACATATAACATGCCTATCACTATCAATCGATTGAAAGGCGCTCTTACTGTCTACTTTACAACGGAAACGGTCAAAAACTATGAACAAGCAGAAAATACAGACGGCGAATTATTCGCACGCTTCTTTAAACTAATGCTCCACCAAGGTGTCAACTTAGCTCCTTCGAAATATGAAGCATGGTTCCTTACTACAGCTCATACAGAACAAGATATTGCCGAGACATTAGAAGCAGTAGAAAAAGCATTTAAACAATTAAGTGAAGAACGCTAATTCTTATTCTAAAGAGGCTGAGATAAAAGAATTTTAGACGAAGTGAAAAATGAACCATTAATCAACATGTTTGATTTGTGGTTCGTTTTTTTTGTTATGGTGAATATAGTTTCATGCGTGTAGGTCTTTCTAGCAGTTGATTAGAGGGCAAGGCGAAGACTCCTGCGGGAAAAGCAGAACAGGCGAGACCCCACAGGAGCGTATGCGACGAGGAGGCTTAGCGCCCGCCCGCGGAAAGCGAAGTCTTGCATGGAAATCAACTGCTGTGTCACAAGCGGTTCAGCTCATGTATCCCATTTGTTCGTCTTGAGATTGAATTTATTTCGTTATGTCTCGACCTCTTTTTCGTTTTACCTTTGGGTTTCCTTATAGAACATTCCCACCTTTCATAACCATTTCTTACGCGTCATCTCCTTTTTGTCAGCCTGTCGAAAAATCCCGAGAAATACCCTTATTTTTCTGCTTGTTTTCTCTTGATATCCATTCTTAAACCTTGTATAGTATGTTATTGTTTATATTATTTCCAACAGGTTATGTAATAAAGAAGGATTGATTTTTGCAATTTATCATTTGTTTTGGGGAACATTCTTCATAACGAAAAAACTTTTTTACAGAAAGGAACTACGAACGCACATGAAACTTGGTGCCCGCATCTTAAAAACGGGAATTGCCATTACACTTTCATTGTTATTAGGTGAATTTCTAAGTTTACCATCTCCAATATTTGCGGCAATTGCGGCAGTTTTTGCAATTCAACCGTCTATTTACAGATCTTATTTAACAATATTGGAGCAAATACAGGCGAATGTGATTGGAGCTGCTTCTGCAGTTTGTTTTGGACTTATTTTTGGTACCCATCCCATCATTATTGGTTTTACCGCTGTTGTTGTCATCGCAGTCAACTTAAAATTACGTATTAATAATACAATTGGGCTTGCGCTTGTGACAGTAATTGCAATCATGGAAAATCCAGGAGATAATTTCGTTGAATATGCACTTATACGCTTTGGTACAGTGTTACTTGGGGTATTCTCAGCATTTATTGTCAATCTTATTTTTATTCCGCCAAAGTATGAAACAAAGCTGTATTATAAAATTGTAAGCACAACGGAAGAAATTATTAAATGGATTCGCATGAATCTTTATCACGCATCTGAGCACACATTGTTAAAAGAAGACATTGAAAAAATGAAAGACAATGTGGCTAAAATGAATCAACTTTTCGATTTTTACAAAGAAGAACGCACTTATTCAACCAAAAAACGTTTTGTTAAGTCACGCAAGCTCGTTTTATTTCGTCAAATGATTACCGTAACAACACGAGCTCTTACAACCTTGAAGCTACTCCACCGAGTAGAAAATGATCTCCAGGTCATGCCACAGCAATTTCAAGATTTAATCAAATCTGAAGTTGAGTGCCTGTTAATGTATCATGAGCAAGTATTATTAAAATTCATTGGGAAATTACGCGTACAGCCAACCACTACTGTACCAAACGAAGCCTGCGTTGGAAAACGAGCTTTAATCGATAAATTTATGCAGTACAAAATATACGATAATGATGAAGAGAATAAGGTTATTTATCATATCTTCCCTTTGATCTCTGTCATCATTGAGTATAGTGAAGAGTTAGAGCATCTTGATAAGCTGATTGATACGTTCCAAAACTATCACAAAGATGATAACTCATTTGATATTAATCATCAGCGACAAGAAGATTAAAAACACCACCTATTGTTAGACAATAGGTGGTGTTTTTAAATTGTATCAAGCTGCTGAACGTTAAAGAGCTGATAGTAATGACCTTTTTTCTTAATTAACTCCTCATGAGAACCTCGTTCGACTACTCTTCCATTTTCTAAAAGTACAATTTCATCAACATGAGTAATTGTAGATAAACGATGGGCTACAATGAAGGTCGTGCGATCTTTTGCTAGTTCAGCTAATGCTTCTTGAATATAGTGCTCACTTTCTAAATCTAGAGCTGAAGTGGCTTCATCAAAAATAAGAATAGCTGGATTTTTTAAAAATACGCGCGAAATGGAAATACGCTGCTTCTGTCCCCCTGATAGCTTCATTCCCCGCTCTCCCACTTTTGTATCATATCCTTCAGGCAAATTCATAATAAAATCGTGGGCATTTGCGGCTTTTGCCGCAGCAATTACCTCTTCATCTGTCGCTCCTGGCTTTCCAAGCAGTATATTGTTTTTAACCGTGTCACTAAACAACACCGTATCCTGCAGGACGATTCCAATCTTATCTCGCAGGCTGCGTACTTTATAGGTTTTGATATCAATGTCATCAATGAGAATTTTGCCCTCTGTCACATCGTAAAAGCGCGGAATTAAGCTGATAAGCGTGGATTTACCGCCTCCGCTCATTCCAACAAACGCAACGGATTTTCCTTTTTCTACATCTAAATTAATATCATGAATCACCGGTTTTTCTTCTTCTTCATAAGCAAATGAAACGTGCTCAAACTGCACCTTTCCATGAAGCTCAGTGCATTCTTTTGCATCTTTCTTGTCTGTAATATCGTATTCTTCATCAATGAACTCAAACACCCGGTCCATAGATGCAACAGACTGCGTGAGCGTAGTCGATGAATTAACCAAGCGGCGAAGCGGATTATACAAGCGGTCAATGTAGGCAACAAATGCTACCATCGTTCCTACGCTAAGACTTTCTGTGATGACTTGATATCCAGCAAATGTAATCACGATTAAAGGCGCCAAATCGGTAATGGTATTTACTACTGCAAATGTTTTTGCATTCCAATTCGTATGATTGATTGCTTTTTGTAGAAAATTTGAATTTTGCTTATCAAATTGTTTCTGCTCATGAGGCTCAATAGCAAAGCTGCGAATAACAGAGATCCCTTGAACCCTTTCATGTAAGTGCCCCTGCACTTCCGCTAAAGCCTGCGAACGGACTCTTGTTAAATGGCGAAGACGACTGTAAAAATATTTTACAGAGAACGCATAAACCGGCAGCAAAATAATCGATACCAGTGTTAAAGGTACATTCATCGTAAACATAATCACAATGGCTATTACAATCGTCATCATATCAAGCCATACATTCATTAAGCCTGTGATAACAAAGTTTTTTGTTTGCTCTACATCATTAATGACTCGTGAAATCACTTCACCCGCTCGAGTATTTGCATAATAACGTAAGCTAAGCTTTTGAATATGGCTAAACAGCTGATCCCGTATATCATATAGTACTTTGCTCGATACCCACTGAGCATAATACTGCCTGTAATATTCAATGGGAGGTCTTAACACTAAAAATATAACAAACGAAATCCCCATAATCGTCACCATTTTATGAACTTTTTCAGAAGAAGACATGCCATGTCCATTTACGATATCGTCCAAAACATATTTCAAAAGCAGCGGAATTAATAAAGGAATAGCAAATTTAATAATACCAATTAATACAGTGCCGACAATTTGCCATTTGTATGGCTGTACAAACTTCATGTAGCGTCTTATACTTCCCATAAAATCTCCCCTTTCTATCTATGAGGGCAAGCTTTCTTAGTATATGTACACGCGTCGATTTTTTAGTGCTTTTATCTCTCCTAAAAGATGGTGAGCATAACGCCAAAAAGAACATTATATCAAACAGTCAGCTTTAGACGGCCTAACATAATGTTCTCTAGATCATTCATCAAGAATGCCGATATGTTAAAAAACGCTCATACCAAATGTCAATGAAATCTGGAGCAAACGGGCCTTTTCGCTGTCGAATCCAACCTTTTAACTCCTCGACGTGATTATGTAAAATACGGTCAATCACTTCTGGATAATTCATTTCTTTTCGATGCTTCTCATATTCATCTTCATCAAGAAGGGTGTATGTCATATCTGGATAGACTTTGATATCTAAATCATAATCAATATATTTGAGCGCTTCATTGTCATCATAAATGAACGGCGAACTGATATTGCAGTAATAATAAATTCCATCTTCACGGATCATCCCAATGACGTTAAACCACTGCTGAGCATGAAAATAACAAATTGCAGGCTCTCTTGTGACCCATGTTCGTCCATCTGATTCTGTAACGACCGTACGATCATTTCCTCCAATCACTAAGTTATTGGTTGCTTTTAATACGGTTGTCCGATCCCACACGCGATGAATATGTCCATTATGCTTGTAGCTGTGTATTTGAATTGTTTCTCCTTCCACCGGAATTCCCATCTCCAATACCTACTTTCATTTTAGCACTTAAAAAAATTCATATAACGTCTCCATTTGTCTTATGTTTATTATAACGGTTTCTCTCTCATTTTAACACAAATGTGCTAACCTTCTTGAGTTCAAAAAAGCCACTCCCCCTACTTTTCCTTTGCTTGGCAGCCTTAAAAAAGAGAGGAAGTGACACATCAATGTTCATTAAGCAAGTGTAGAGCAAGCCCCTTCACTTTTATATGTACGAATAATGTCTTCGGTTTGTGCTTCAAACGTCAATTGAATCTCTTTTAATTTTAGCTTCATTTCACTAATCTCACCTTGCACAGAATGAAGTTTTGCTTCTTCATGAAGTTTTATTAGTTCACCTTCGATTTCCTGACAGCGCTCAATCTCAGACTGCAAAAACAGAAGTTGATCCATGGTCTCCAATTGTTGAGTCACTAGCTCATCAAATTTTTTCATACGATAGCTCCTCCCTATTTGCTTTAACCATACACGCGGCACTTCTGTTAACATTCTGTTTAGGTGATACAGATTCCTTTGACGAGTTGTGTAAAGTTTCAAGAAGTTTTGTCATACTTTGTTGCTTTTTATATAAGAAAAAGCGAACTTAACATCGCCGTATGAAAGACGTTAAGTTCGCTTTTGATATTAACCTTGGTATTTACCAGAGTTTTGGTTTTTCTTTGCTTGAGCTTGTGCGTTTTGTTGTCTCACTTCTTGAGCACTTGTTTCGCTAGCAAATTCAGTACCGAAGTTGTTTTTAGATGCTTGAGCATTTTGGCTTTTGTTTGCCGCTGCTTGTGCATTTTGTTGTTTCACTTCTTGTACATTTGTTTCGCTACCAAATTCAGTACCGAAGTTGTTTTTAGATGCTTGAGCATTTTGTTGTTTCACGTGTTGTGTGCTTGTACCAGATGCTGTTTTGTTTGTTTGCTTTGCCATTGTAATCACCTCCACGAAAATTAATATGCCCGGGAGGTAAATAGGGTATGCAAACTTTTTTCAGTATTTTAAGGCGCAAGCCCAAAATACATTTACCTTACATTAAAAGTGAACGCCCTCCATCAATAATAAGCGTTTGACCGCAAATCATATTTGCTTGATCGGACACTAAGAACATAACTGCATCTACCATGTCTTTTGGTTCCACCATACGACCAGCTGGAGTATGCTTGCGTGCATCATCTAGAAGCTCATCGCGATTTGGGAAATGTTTTAATGCTTCTGTATCCACAGCTCCTCCAGATACAGCATTTACCACAATATTCTTTGGAGCCAGCTCCACTGCTAAATAGCGGGTCAACGCTTCTACAGCAGCTTTTGACACGCCTACTGTTGTATAATTTTCTAAATAGCGAATAGACCCAAGCGAACTGATGGTAACAATCTTTCCTCCGCCTACTTTTTCCATACGTTTAGCCGCTTCTTGTGCACAGAATAAATATCCTTTGCTGTTAATATCCATTGTCCAGTTCCAGTGAGTTTCTTCCAATTCCATAATAGGACGTAAAACTCCTGACGCTGCATTACTTACAAATACGTCTAAGCGACCGAATACTTCATCAATTTGCTCAAACATTTCTTTAATTTTTTCTACTTTTCCTACGTTTGCTTTAACAACTAATGCTTCTCTGCCTAATGCTTTGATTTCTTCTGCTACTTCCTGCGCTGCACTTTTGCTTCGTGCATAGTTTAATACAATATCGTATCCTTCTTTAGCCAGACGTAAGGCAATTTCTTTACCAATACCTCTGCTGCTTCCCGTAACTAGTGCTACCTTTTGTGACATGATGTCATCTCCCTTATGTATCGTATTATCTTTACATTGTACTGATTTTATCGCATAAGAAACAAGTAATATAGGGAAAATAGATAAAACTTGATGAAATGAATGAGGTGAATAGAATGTATGTAGGTAGAGACATGACGGCTCTTTCAATGATTTCTAAAAGCGAGTGGAAAGACAGCGAGCTTGCGTTTTTCCATCATTCTTTACAGCAAATAACGCCGTATTTAAATGCTGAAGGACAAAGTATTCATCAGCAAATTATTAAAGAAATTGAAGCACGGGGCGGGTTACAGCGCCAGGAAGCAGATTACACACACGGCACGCATGTATCATATGATTAAATAAAAAGAAGCGCGGAGTTTATCCGCGCTTCTTTTATTTAACAAGTAAATATTCTTTTAAGATTTTTTGATGGGAAACAGGAAATGCATATTGTTCTAAATCTTTTTCAGAAACCACTTTCAAATTTTTTAATGCACTGATATCACTTATAAGCTCTGCTTCATATACTGTGATATTCCAGACGATATGAGAAAACACGTGCTGAATCGTCGTAAACGGTGCATGGATTTTAATATCGGCTCCGTACTCATTTTGAATAAATGCGTGAAGCTGCTGATGATCTGGCGCTATACTAAGATCTACTTCTATATTTGGAAATTCCCATAGGTTAGCTAAAAGTCCTTTGCTTGGACGTTTATGAATCAGATAATTTCCTTCCTCGTCTCTAATCACCGCTGCAGCAAGCTGAAGAGCACGCGGCGCTTTTTTCTTTGATTTAACAGGAAGCTCATTCTGCACTCCTTCTTCAAATGCACGGCAGTGTTCGCGAACTGGACATAATAAACAGGAAGGAGAAGTTGGTGTACAGACAATGGCACCAACTTCCATCATGCCTTGATTGAAATAGGAAGGATTATCTTTTGAAATAATTTCATGCACGATATCTTCAAACAGCTTTCTTGTTTTCGGTTTTGCAATATCATCCCAAACGGATAAAATGCGCGATAGCACACGCATGACATTTCCATCTACAGCAGGTTGCGGCACTCCGTATGCAATACTTAAAATGGCTCCTGTTGTATAAGGGCCTACTCCTTTTAGTTTAGAGATTTCTGCTGGCGTATTTGGAACTTCTCCCCCGTATTGTTCGTGAACTTCTCGAACGGCGGTTTGTAAATTACGGGCACGGGAATAATAGCCTAATCCTTCCCACGCTTTTAACACATCATCTTCATTCGCATAAGCTAAATCTTTAATAGTGGGAAATTTGCTAATAAAATTATTAAAATAAGGAATGACCGTATCTACTCTCGTTTGTTGAAGCATAATTTCAGATACCCACACTTTATAAGGGTCCTGATCTTGACGCCAAGGTAGAATGCGCTGTTCCTGCTCAAACCAAGAGATTAAGTCATCTTGAAATGCTCGAATATCGAAATTTTGTACAATATCTTTACTTTGTTTCACGTCATAGCCTCCGAGGTATTAACTATACATATACAATGTGTTGCTTTTTGAATCTTAGTAACTTTATGATAACCTTATAACAACTACAAATATGAATAGTAAAATGAATTGTTCAAATAATGAATAAAAACAGCTAATTTGCTGCGTTAGTAATAAAGCGAGATTTTTCGCCCTAAATCCAGCTTCCATGCTGAATTAGGATAATCTAAGATTGTCATTTTACAAAGGAGGAGTTCGCTCTGGATACTGGTACACACATTGCAATGGGAATCGCTTTAGGCGGCCTTGCAACATTAGACCCCACTGTATCTGCGAATACAGCCACACTGGATGCTGTAATGATTGGCGTAATGGCCGGGTCATTAGCACCTGATTTAGACACTGTTTTAAAGCTGCGAAACAATGCACAGTATATCCGCAATCACCGTGGAATTACACATTCTATCCCGGCTGTTATTTTATGGCCTTTGCTTATTGTGCTCATTCTTTCGCTTCTGCTGCCAGGAGCTAACTTGCTGCATCTATGGATGTGGACCTTTGCAGGCGTCATTATTCACGTTTTTGTTGATATCTTTAACGCTTACGGCACGCAAGCTTTACGACCTTTCACAAATAAATGGATTGCGCTTGGCGTAATCAACACGTTTGATTACGTGATTTTTTCAGCTCACGTCCTTGCGATTATCATTTGGTTTGCTGGAGCAGAGCCGGGACCAACATTCATTACGCTGTATGTGCTATTGGCGTTTTACTATGGACTGCGCTTTTATATGCGCCACCAGATCGCCAAGAAGCTTCGAAAACAGTTTCCTGATGTAATCAAGCTCAATATCTCTCCTACAATGCGTTTCACTCACTGGCATTTAGCTGTGACGACCGAAAAGTATTTTCACGTAGGAAGAGCAATCGGAGAAGAAATTTTTATTTATGATACGTTTGATAAAGTTCCAATCCCTGAATCCGCTGTAATTGAAGTAGCGAAAAAAGATGAAAATTTATCTGCTTTTCTTTCATTTTCACCTATTTATAGATGGGAACTGGACGAATATAACGACCATATTGAAGTGCGCTTTATTGATTTACGCTACCGCAGCAAGGATTACTATCCATTTGTAGCCGTGGTCCAGCTTGATTACGATTTAAATATTATTTGCTCGTACACAGGTTGGATTTTCAGTGAGAAAAAATTGCGTAAAAAGCTTGATTACCTCCCGCACTAATCATAACAAGAACAAATATGAAACCCAAAAACGAACCGTCTTGAGAAGACGGTTCGTTTTTATTTAATGTTTTAAATAGTCATCGTTATTTAATAAATGCTGATATTTAGGGTTTTTAACCGCGATTTCATGAAGTTTGTCACCGTAGCTGTTGATATACATCGTAACAACCTTTTCCGTCGCTTCTTTACCTTTATAATCATATCCTGCTTTTGCGTAAGATGACTCAAAATCTTCCCAGAAAAGTTCAACCCACGTGCGAGCTTGAGCGTATGAGAGCGAACTGTTTTTATTTAATAGCTGATTCGTTAATCTTTCAAATATATCGTTCATAAGAACACCTCGATTACCAAAATTCTTTATGAGTATGTTTGCACTTTTAACTTACACTATAAATGCGGAGTTATTCACTCCCTCATGTACTATATCATAACCGCAACGCTTTCTGTTGTAAAAGGAGAGGTATCGATGCGCAATAAAGCAAAAGATTTTCCAAACCAACATCATACTAAGTTTGAAGGCGAACCTCGAGCAAAAGCTGAGTACGCTTCAAAACGTGCAAATGGAACTATTAACACGCATCCTCAAGAACGTATGCATGCTTCTAATGAGCGCGAAGAATAACCGCTTGCTTTACGTTTAAAAATAGAGTGAATATAGAAATCAAACAAGCAGCACACTTCGTGCTGCTTGTTTATCCCTTTATTTTTTCAACATGGAAATAGGCAATGCCTCTTCGTTTTGCGGTGAGCCAAGCCTAAATCCCCACGCAAAAACTCCGTTCATATAATCAATTTTAAAATATGAACCCGGATCTCCTTGAATTTCATATACTTCCCCTGCTTTAAACGTTTCGGGATCCAATAAATACGACCTAGCCATTGTTACCTTTCTTTCTAATACTGCATACTCATTGACCATGCCAAGCTGTTCAGCTTTTCGTGCTTTTTCTTGAAGAGACCCAATTTCTTGTTGAAGTTCATACGTCGTCATATCGCTGTAACGTTTTTCAGACATGCTGTTTTCCCCCTTGTTTGCTTTCATTTTATTATAACAAAAGGTATAACTAAAGGGAGACTATGAAAAGGGAGTTTTGGGAATGAAAACAGTGCTAATCACGGGCGGTGCGACGGGTCTTGGAAAAGAACTCGCTAAATTTTACGCAAAAGACTACAACGTCATTCTAGCTGGACGCAATCAATATAAATTAAAAGAGGCGCAGCATGAGCTAGGAGACAACGTATATACGATGTCTGTAGATATTACAAAGTATGAAGAAGTAGGAAAATCTGTAGAAAAACTGCTGGTGCAGCATTCAGTAGATATCCTTATCAACAATGCAGGCATTGGACATTTTGGTCCTTTGACCGATTATACAAAACAAGCCATCGATGAAGTCATCGATACAAATGTAAAAGGAACTATTTTTTTAACACAAGCGCTTATGCCTCATCTCTTGACGAGACCTGAACCTAAAGTTATGAATATCATTTCAACTGCAGGACTTCGCGGGAAAGCTAATGAAAGCGTCTATGTGGCAAGTAAGTTTGGCGTAAGGGGATTTACAGAAAGTTTAAAAGTGGAATACAAAGATACCAGCCTTCATGTGATTGCAGCTTACATGGGAGGCATGAATACCCCTTTTTGGGATCACAACAACCACATTAAAGATAAAAGCCGATTGCGCTCGGCTTCAGAAATTGCTGAGATTATTTATAAACAGCAGAATGACTCAGAAGATATTTTGTTTTAAAAAAGAGTGAAACATACCTACATCAATCTAATCTAAAGATAAACAAATTGTATAAATGATCTTATAGGAATTGCTTGTGACACAGCGGTTGATTTCCGTGCAGGACTTCTCCCTTTCCGGGGACGGCAGGAGTCTTCGTCTTGCCCTCCAATCAACTGCTAGAAGCAACTAAACATATGAAGTTTACGTTTACCATCACACTGAAAAAATCCGAACGAGTTGGATTCTCCATCAAGAATCTCGATTCACCGTTCGGATTTCCCTTCAACTAACATACTTTTGTCCCGCCTTTATTCCTCTTCAATAGAATCTAGAAATGATTGAATTTGGTCAATAGAGAATCCTTTTCTATAAAGAGCCTGCTTTATTTTTTGCTGATATTCCCAGCCTTCATACTTTGAAAAACGACGATGAGCTTTCATTCCTTGGTATTGCAGAGCTTCCCATGCTTCATCGCTTTCTTTTTCTGTATTCGTGCGCTGAAATGCTTCTTGAATAATAGAAAATGAATAGCCCTTCACTGCCAATGCTTGTTCCATTTTTTGTTTCATCATTACTTGAGATAATTTTTTATATTTCCCTTTTAATTTTTCAATTAATTTCACAGCAGTTTGAATTTGCTGTTCTTCAGGGTATTCACATAAACTAAGGGTAATAATGGAATCAGAAATTCCCTTTTCTTTTAATTCTCTTTGAATCACATTTGGTCCTTTTGATGTCGTGTTCATTTGAGTTAACACGAATGCTTTTGCAAACTCTTCATCATTTAAATAACGGTGGCTGACTAATTTCTGAATAACTTGTTGAATAATAGTAGAGTTAATTTCTTTTTTCTTTAAATAATCATGTACCTCTTTTTCAGAGCGCATTCGATAAGATAAGTAAGTGATCGCTAAATTATAAGCTTTTTTCTCATCATCTGCGTACTGAATTTCCGTTAATTCAAATTCATCAAGCTCACGACCTTTTTTCAAGTCATATTTGATGAGGACATTTTCGTCAACACCAAAGCCAAACTCTTCACCTTTACCGTAATCTAAATACACATTATAACGTTCACCGCTATTCTTTTGCGTTGTGATTTTTGTGACAACAGGCATAACCTTCACCTCATATTTCTTATTAAATTGATGGCTGAAGAACCGCCAAACGTATCATACACATTTTTATTTATCTCAATAAAGGAGGAAATTCGTATGAAAATTGTTATTGCTGGAGGAACTGGATTCGTAGGTAAAGCTTTAACAAAACATTTTTTAACACAAAAACATTATGTATATATTTTAACACGCAATGCAGATAAAGCTGCAAGAGATCCGAAACTTAAATATGTAGAGTGGATGCAAGAAAACAGCCAACCTGAAGAGCATGTAGAAGGAGCAGACGTTTTTATCAATTTAGCTGGCGTTTCACTTAACAGCGGCCGCTGGACGGACGAGCGCAAAAAAGCCATTGTGGAAAGTCGCCTTTCTTCTACTCAAGAAATCCTTCGTATTATGGCTGCCTTACCCGAAAAACCGTCCCTTTATGTAAACGCAAGCGCAGTTGGTTATTACGGGACATCAACTACAGAAACGTTCACAGAAGCTTCTCCATCCACGGGCACAGATTTTTTAGCTGAAACAGTAAAAAAGTGGGAAAATGAAGCGTTAAAAGCGATGGAACTCAATATTCGTACTGTTTTAACAAGGTTCGGCGTTATATTAGGCAAAGATGGCGGGGCACTCCCTTCTACTGCCCTTCCTTATAAATTATTTGCAGGAGGAACAGTTGGTTCGGGAGAGCAGTGGATGTCTTGGGTGCATCTTCAAGACGTCGTCAAAATTATTGATTATTGTATTCATACCGAACAAATAGAAGGACCTGTTAACGTAACTGCCCCAAACCCTGTTCAAATGAAAGAGTTTGGAAAGACGATTGGCAAAGTGTTAAATCGCCCTCACTGGATGCCCGTACCTAGCTTTGGCCTTCAGCTGCTGATGGGAGAAATGAGTATGATTATTTTGAAAGGACAGCGTGTTTTACCTGAAAAATTGATTCAACAGAATTACATTTTTACATATACTGTATTAGAAGATGCATTGCGAGATTTACTCTAGTTATTTTCTGATATTTACCTAAAACAGGTGACTAAGCTGCCGATAGATAGGAGCATCCTTTATGAAAACCATTCTCTTGAAAAATGCAACGCTCTATCCTATTACGTCAAAACCTATTTATAATAGTGATGTGCTCATTCAAGATGGAAAAATTGTTTTAATTGGGCCAAACTTGCAGCCTCCTCTTCAAGTAGAAGTCATTGACTGCAAACAGCGCTACTTATTCCCTGGATTTATTGATGTTCATACACATCTAGGACTATATGATGAAGGAACCGGCTGGGCGGGAAATGATGCTAACGAAACAATCGAGCCTATGACTCCCCATATCCGAGCTTTTGACAGCGTACATCCTTTAGATCCTGGGTTTAAAGATGCCATTGAAGCGGGTATTACGTCTGTACACATTATGCCTGGAAGTGCAAATGTGATCGGAGGTACAACGTCCGTTATTAAAACAGCCGGAACAAGTATTTCTCAAATGTTGATTCAAGAGACAGCTGGACTTAAGATTGCGCTAGGAGAAAATCCAAAACGAATCCACAGCCATGGCAATAAAGAATCCATTACACGAATGGGCATTATGGGGATGCTGAGAGAAGCCTTTTATCATGCAAAAAGCAGTGACAATAAAGATGATTTGCGAATCAAACCGCTCATTCAAGCACTGAATAGAGAGATTCCCGTTCGAATTCATGCTCACCGAGCCGATGATATTCTATCAGCTCTGCGCTTAGCAGATGAATTTAATTTAGACGTTCGTATTGAACACTGTACAGAAGGTCACTTAATTGCTAAAGAGCTAAGTGGAAGAAACTTAAAAGTAAGCGTGGGACCAACTTTAACACGCCGCTCAAAGGTTGAATTGAAAAATAAAACGTGGAAAACCTATCAAGCTCTCTGCAATGAAGGAGTAGAAGTTTCCATTACAACAGACCACCCTTATACGCCCATTCAGTACTTAAATATTTGTGCATCCATTGCCGTACGTGAAGGACTCGAAGAACAAAAAGCATTAGAAGGCATCACCATTGCTGCTGCTCGAAATCTCCGTATTGATCAGCGAATCGGCAGTATCGAAGCAGGAAAAGACGCTGATTTAGTGCTATGGAGCCATCATCCCTTTCACTACTTAGCAAAGCCCCTTTTCACCATGATAGATGGTAAAATATTATTTAAAAAAAATTAACATTTTACCTATTTTCTTTTTTTATTTTTTTTAGTATGATACGTTTAGAAGCATGTGAATTTCACAAAAGCATAAACATCACACGTTGACTTTTTATGTTTGTTGACTTGTAATGGGAAGGCAAATGGTGCGCCACCAGGTAACTGGTTCTAGTGGGTTCGATTCCCACCCCGAAATTTTTTTAATTATTAAAAAATTTCGAGGGTGGGGACTTGATTGGAGTCTGTATATACCCTCGATCAGGAGGGAAAAGTTATGTTAAAAAAACGTGACCTAAATGACTGTCAATCTCTATACGAACTCATGGTACATCCTGATGTCTTCCCTTTTGTTCGTCATAAAGCCCATTCCTATGAAGAATTTTTATTTGTGACTAAACAAACGATGGAAGCAGAAGATCATGGAGAAATTATTTCTCGCACGATTTTAGACGAATGGGGTAACCCTATCGGCACCATTAATTTATTTGATGTACAGGACCAAGCTGGTTTTTTAGGCACTTGGCTTGGCAAACCGTTTCATGGAAAAGGATATAATCAAATTGCAAAAGAAGCGTTCTTTAATGAACTGTTCTTTGAGTTAAATATAGAGCGAATTTTTATGCGAATTCGCAAAATTAATATTAGGTCTATTAAGGCTGCAGAAAAACTGCCTTATGCAGTACTTGCGAATGAAACACACAAAGCTTTATACGATGAAATTAATCAACATGAAGACGTATATGATTTATACGAAATTCCAAAAGACTTGTATACATTATATTACTTGCGTCACGAGCAAGACGTTCAAGAAGATCACCAGCTTAAAGAAGCGTAAGAGTCTCTCCGTTACACGGAGAGCTTTTTTTATGATTAAAAACGAGAGATTCTGGAAAAAATAAGTAGCATGATCGAAAAACGTTAATTGGAGGTTTTTTTATGTCTGAAAAAAAACGAAAAGAAAACGCAAAAAATACGTTAAGTAGCGCTCAAGAAATCTATTACGGCCGCGAGTTTAAAAAAGCAGACCGTGCAGGCGGCTACACGAAAAAATAAGTGAGGCAAAACATCTCTATCCAACGCTTGATCACCCCAACGTCCTTTCTGTACAGTTTGTATCGGAAGGACGTTTTTATATTATGTAAAAATAATAACACGAAGATTTCAAGCGTATGATTTACGTTTTTTTAACACTCTACTATATCCACAAAGTTTACCCACAATTATGTGGATAATGTGCATAACTTTATTGGATATGCATATTACCGCTTTCATAACTTGAAATAACAGTGGGTAATTTTTATGTAAATTTTCTGAAAAAATGTGAATAGTGTGGATAAAGTTGTGAATATCCTATATAATTCAGCAGTTAACTTCTTGTTAACCTGTGGATATCTTCTTTAGCACTTTCATTTATTTTAGTACCATCAACGCTTTTGATATATTATAAGTATAATAATAAAAAGTAGGGGAAGTTCCCCTACTTTTTTATGATTGGAAACAATATATCCACACTTGTTCCTTTATCTAACTGACTAGAAAACGTCATCTGCGCGTGGTGAGCTTTAATAATCCGATAGCTGACCATCAGTCCTAAGCCTGTACCTTTTTCTTTTGTACTATAAAAAGGCTCACCTATCTTCGCTAACCGTTCAGGAGGAATACCCTGTCCTTCATCAGCAAGCTGCAGCCAAAGGTGGTTTTCTTTTACTTTAATCGTAATATGAATAGCTCCTCCTTCAGGCATTGCTTCGATAGAATTTTTAATAATATTAATAAATACTTGTTTTAACTGATTTTTATCTCCATACACCTTTGGTAACTGGTCGTCTCTTTCAAATATGAAAGCTACTTCCTTTTCTACTGCTTCAGGTTCAAGAAGTGAGCACACTTCTTGAACAAGCGCTTGCATGTTCAAAGATTCAACCTTCATTACCTGAGGTTTTCCTAACATCAAAAATTCTTCTACGATTCCATTCATTCGTTCTAATTCAGTTTCCATGATATCTATATACAAAGCATCTTTAGGATGTTGTTCTTTTAATAAGTGAACAAAACCTTTTAAAGAAGTTAAAGGATTTTTGATTTCATGAGCCACTCCAGCTGCAAGTTCTCCTACCACGGCAAGCTTCTCAGAAGTTCTAAGCTTCTCTTCTGCCTTTTTACGCTCCGTAATATCTGTCGATACGCACAGCATTTGAATCACTTCCTGTTTTTCATTCATAATAGGAAGTTTTGCTGTTTCGACCCAGCGCCGGTTTCCTTTCGAATCTTTAAACTGTTCTTCTAATACCATCCCTTTTTGGGTACAGTTTGAAAACTCCCCTTTATATAAAAGATCTGATTGAAGGTTGAACTGATATTTATCAATCGATTGTCCAATTAAGTCATCAGATTTTTCACCTAAGAGCATCGCAAAAGATTCATTAACGAGAATGAATTCCCTTTTTTGATTGATAGCATAAATATAGCTTGGATTAATGTCAATAACTTGTCTTAAAAACGTTTTTTGTTCCTGCAGCTGATTTTCTTTTTGCTGTAAATTTGCTTTAGAATGGCGTATATAGCTAATCATTTCATTAAACTGTTTAGATAAAATACCGATTTCGCCCCGCTCAATTTCTCGTTCCGGAATTTTTTGATTAAAATTCCCGCGCGCTACTTGTCCCGCCAATTCATATAGTTTATGAATTGGATTCACAATTTGCCTTGCATATAACGCAGTAAAAAAAGAAAGCAGTAAAATCGTAACGCCTGAAACGATCCAAAGCGTTTTTTCAAACATTTCATAAGGCCTGTAAATTTCTTCAACGGGTAATTCAGCGACAATTCCCCAATCCAAAACAGGAATATATTCGAAAGACGCAAAGAAATACTTACCTTCGGTGTTCACAACCCGCTGATATCCTGATTTATGATTCATCGTTTTCTGAACGATTTCATTTTTCTTAGCATTTTCACCGATTCTCTGTTTCTCTGGGTGGGAAATAATTCTACCATTGCGGTCTACAATAAATGTATAGCCGTTCTCTCCTATATCAAACGTTTGAAAGATGGATTGAAAACTTTTATTTTCTTCAATTCGCAGCGCTAAATTTACAACCTTTTTTACATTTTGCTGCCCATCCAAAATAGGAATCGCCATCACCACAATGTAGTGCTTTGTATCTGCTGAAACGACATCGCTTAAATATATTTTTTTGGTTCGCAGCGCTTCTTGAAAATATTTTCTTTTACTTAAGTTCACATGTTTCATATTCTTTAAATCATTCGGGTAATAATGCTCAACATACCCTTTTACATTAAAAATGGTTCCGCTATCGATATACGGTGAAATATTAACTATTTTCTGCAATTCTTCGTCTATTTCTTGTTCATCATCCGATAAAAAAATAGGATCTTGCTGTACCTCGTCGCCCAGGCTCCAAATATCTTTAATGACGACGTTAATTTGCTCTTTCATTCTCTTGACGGTTTTATCAGTTACCTGTCGATATTGATTTTGAGAAATATTAGGCAGCATCACTCTTGAAACAATAAACATTAGCGTCAGTACGGTACAAATAAGAAGCACATTAATCGTGAAGATTTTCCAAAACGTATGAGATTTAAACCATTTCATGTTTGTTCACCTTAATCTAATGAAGTCTACCTCCATTGTACTGCAAAATGAAAACTTTTCCATATAAATGACGGAATTCCATCTTTAGACACAGAAGAAAAGCAATTTGTTCTACATTCCTATCAGAAAACTATGAGCTTTCTCACTGTGTTTTCTGTTAGAACAAATTTTTAGTTTTCTTCTATAAACTTTGCTTCCTGCATTTTATTCATGCAGTAGAAATCAATTATTTATCCTCCACTAAAAAGACCTCATCACGGAGTGATGAGGTCAGAAATTTACTATATTCTTTTATAAAAAATCATGTTTATTCCCTGCTGATTTTCTAGCCTTTAAAGATTTATTTTCTTTTTCCTTCTAGTCCAGTAAAAAATAAATAAGAGAATAAACCAAACGGGCGTCAACAATAAGGCTGGGCGCGTCGCGTCAGAAAACAGCATAATAACAAGAATCACCGCAAACAAAGCTAGCACAACATAGTTTATAAATGGTGTTAACGGTGCTTTGAATGCTGATGCTGCATGCAGCTGCGGACGCGTCTTTTTATACCTTAGATGGCAAATAAGAATGATACTCCACACCCAAATAAAACAAATAGCGCTAATGGTCGTGACGATGCCGAAAGCTTGGTCTGGTATAAGTTTGCTTAAAAGAGCTCCCGCTGAGATGACCAGCGTAGATACAAACAATCCGTTGCTTGGTACGTGGTTTTTGTTCAGTTTTGCAAACTTAGATGGCCCTTGGTCATTTTTACTTAAATTATATAAGATACGGCTTGTTGAAAACATTCCGCTATTACAAGCAGAAGCGGCTGAAGTTAATACAACAAAATTAATAATTCCAGCAGCAAGCGGAATTCCGACTAAACTAAAGGTTTTAACAAATGGGCTTTCTGCTGCATTTAATTCCATCCACGGGTTAATAAATAAAAGGACGATAAGCGCCCCAACATAGAAAAATAAGATTCGCAGCGGAATTTTATTAATGGCCGATGGAATATTTTTTTGGGGATTTGATGTTTCTGCTGCCGATACCCCTACCAATTCAACCCCGACGTATGCGAATATAACCATTTGGAATGAAAGTAAGAAACCTGAAACCCCATTTGGAAACAGTCCTCCGTGATTCCAAATGTTTTGAACAGTAACGGATCCCGCGTCTGTTTTAAATCCCATTACCAGCAAAATAACGCCAATAATAATTAATGCAAGAATCGTAATAACCTTTATTAAAGCAAACCAAAACTCTAATTCTCCAAATAATTTTACGGTTAATAAGTTAAGACCTAATAAAATGATTACACAAATAAGTGCGGGAATCCACTGAGGAATATTGAACCAATATTTCACATATACGCCAACTGCAATCACATCAGCCATAGCTGTCATAATCCAGCAAAACCAGTAGGTCCATCCCGTTACAAATGACGCCCACGGTCCAAGATACTCTTCAGCAATATCTGTTAACGATTGATAACCTGCTTTAGACAGCAGTAGTTCTCCTAGCGCTCTCATCACAAAGAAAAGCGCAATACCAACAATTAAATAAGCAAAGATGATAGAGGGACCTGCAAGCTGTATTGCTTTACCAGAACCTAAAAACAAGCCCGTACCAATGGTTCCCCCAATCGCGATTAGCTGAACATGACGATTGGATAAATCCCTCTTTAATTCTCGTTGTTCCAACTCTAACTCCTCCTAACAATAAAACCTTTGATGCGATCGTGCGGACTACAAATAAAGTCCAATAAAAAAAAGAGATTGGATGCGCTCCAATCTCATGGTCATAAGAATAACAAATATTAAGGTACATGCTACCAATTAGTAACATGCCAAATAAATATCCGGTACTCTTCTGTCCTTTTGCCTGAGATTGTGAACCCTTCGGCGTCGCGAAACTATCGCGATCTCTCCAGAAGCTGCTCCTGCTATAGTGTGATCCATAGCAATCATAGCTTTCTACGTATTAATTTTTTCAATCAATAGAATGACTGTCGAATAGTTGTTTATTCTAATACCAGTTAGATGCTTTGTCAACAGGAAAGATTACTTTCATTTATTTACCTTCTTCGACAGAAGGTAATTGAACAGTTTCAATCGTCAACTTAGTATCCTTTTCCTCGCGCTACCTGAGTCCTTGCGGGAACCTGAACACATTAAACGGATCATACTTTTTGTTCACTCTTTCTAATCTCTCTGCGTTGTCTCCAAAATACTCACGTTCGTAGTTTCTCAGGTTGCTGATAGGAAAATTCACATAGGAACCTACCGTAATACTTTTAATATATTCAAATCGCTTGCGAAGCCAATCTCTGTTTGCTCTTGCAAATACATCTTCTGTCCAGACAGACTGAAACCCCATAATATATCTGGCGTTTCTGTAGAAAAAAGCCGTTTCTCTTTTACCAACACGGCGAATTTCTCCTCCTAGTGCATAAAAAGAAATCGCATCATACACGGAACCTTCTGCCGGACGCTGTATGAGATCTGCAAGATTTTCAAGCTCACCACGTGAATAGCTTCTGTGCACAAATCTTCCCGTTGACTTAAATTTTTCAGACGGAGGATAGGTTGCTTCTATTTTTTTTACCGCTTCAAGAAAAGATAATGATTCCAGCTCTACTTGAAACCCTTCTACTTCTGCAAAAGGCTGCAAAATCTCCCGAGCTCTTTCTGGGGAGCCGTAAAAGAATCCGTTTGCAAATATGCCTAACCCTTCTCCTCCTGCATTATAAAATGCTTGCAACTAGCGTCATACGTTTGTCCAGTTTGGGCAGCCAGTTTTGCCATATATTCATCACTTGTGCCTGCTTCTCCTTTGTAGTACCTACATAAAAGAATCGAACGAGCGTCACAGAGCTGTTCGTGGGCTTTGGAAGCTGAAACGTCATGCTTACCACAACGCCAAAGTTACCGCCACCGGCACCGCGGCATGCCCAAAAAAGATCCGCGTTACACGATTTGTTTGCCTTAATGAGCCTTCCTTCATAATTGACTAATTCTAGCTCTATCAAGCTGTCGCACCCTAACCCGTAAAGTCTGCTCGAAAGTCCCCAGCCTCCACCAAGTGTAAAGCCAGATACCCCAACAGTCGGACACGTTCCTCCTGGAAACACATATCCGTTCGAACCGATGAAATCATACACTTCCGTATTTTCCTCTCCTGCTTTCATCTTTAAAATGTTCCGTTTCCTATCCAATTTCAACCCATTTAATCGACTAATATCAATGACTAATACACAGTCACCCGTAGAATACCCTTCATAATGATGACCGCCAGATCGAATGCGAATATCAACACGATGCTTGCGCGCCCAGCGGATCGCATTCACAACATCCTGCTTTTTTTCACAGTATACAATCACAAGCGGAAATTTATTAACAGCACGATTCCATCCCTGACGAGCTTCCTCATAAATTGGGTCTTTTGGCGTTACCACTTCGCCAGTAAGCCCTTTTAAAAACATTGAGTTCATTTTGACCTCTGCCACCTCTGTACATACTTTTTATTAGTTTTATTAATATAGTATTATCGATGTGGTTAAAGGTTTGGGTTTTGGGATAGAATTTGCGTTTATTATTTGTATAAAATACGTCATTATAGTTTGTTTTAAAAGCATTAATCCTCTTATGTAATTTCTCTTTAGCGATGTAAAACTTTCTAAATCTAGACTTTATGGGAATTTCGATTCACTATACTAAAATATTTTATACTCTAAAAGAACAGATGTTTAATTTTAACAATTCCCCCATTAATAAAAGTACAGCTCAAAGAAAAAAGAGCAGAATCAAATCTGCCCTTTACTCTTTTTCTATTCATTTCTTTAACGTCAAACTTACCACATTCTCCACATGCGCCGTATGAGGGAACATATCAACAGGCTGAATGTAATCAACATGATAAGCCTTCGACAGCTGCTGCACATCTTTCGCTAATGTGGATGGATTACAAGAAACGTAAACCACTTTCTTTGACTTCACTTGTAAAATCGTTTTTAGAAGCTTGTCATCACAGCCTGTTCGCGGCGGGTCAACGACGATTACGTCTGGCTTCCAGCCTTCTTTTACCCACTTCGGCATCCACTTTTCAGCTGGACCCGTCACATATGTGGCATACTCAAATCCATGATCTTTGGCATTTTTTCTCGCGTCTACAATCGATTCTTCAATCGTATCCATTCCGCGAATTTCTTTGGCATCTTTAGCAAGCCATAAGCCAATTGTACCTACTCCGCAGTAAGCATCTACAATTTTTTCATTGCCTGTTAGCGCAGCTGCTTTTTTTACTTCATCATATAGCTTCACTGTTTGAAGAGGGTTCAACTGGAAAAATGCACGCGCTGAAAGTTCGAACGAGATATCTCCTAACGTTTCTTGAATCACCGACTTTCCAGCGAGTGTAAACGTTTCGTCTCCAAAAATAAGCGATGTTTTTTGGCCGTTTACGTTTTGTACGAGCGATTTCACTTCCGGTAGGCGGCGCTGAATTTCTTTAATCAGCAGCTCTTTTTTCGGAATTTCTTGTTTAGCCGTAATCAAGACAATTTGCACTTCACCCGTTTCAAATCCTACTCGAGATACGATGGTACGTACAATACCACGGCGTTTGCGTTCATTGTAGATAGGAATTTGAAGATCTTGTAAAATTCGTTTTATTTCTTTTGTCACGTGATTCGTGGCTCCATGCTGAATAGGACAGTTTTCAATGTCAATCAGTCGATGAGAATTCAGTCCATACAAACCAGCGATGACTTTTTGTTTATCTACACCTACTTGGAACTGTGATTTATTACGATAGCCCCAAGGATCTTCCATGCCAATTGTTTGGCGTGTTTTTTCCTCTACTTTTTTTAATGAACTGTGACGTTCGAACGCTTGCAGAACAATATCGCGCTTAGATTCTAGCTGACCTTCATAGGATAAGTGCTGAAGCTGACAGCCTCCGCACTGTTCATAAATAGGACAGGGCGCATCTACGCGATGAGGAGATTTTTTGCGAATTCGCTTGATTTTCCCTTCCGCAAACTTATGCTGGACATTTGTTGCTTCTACAACCACTTCTTCATTTGGTAATGCTCCTGGTACAAAGACGACTTGGCGCTTAAAATATCCTACGCCTTCTCCATTAATACCGAGTCTTTTTATCGTTAACGGAAACGTTTGTCCTTTTTGAACTTTCATTTCAGTTTTTGGTTTATTCATGAGACCAACTCCGATTAGTTTAAATTCTTTATATAGTTATTAACGGTCCTTAGCTGCTTAAAACCTATTAGACCGTATCGCTTTAAAAAAGACATCAACGCATATTATAACACTTCAACAGCAAAAAACCGACAGGAGAAACATTCCCGTCGGTTTTTATCTTTATTTCGTTTCAGAAGGACTTTTCTTCATTTGTTTGCGTTCGTTCATTAAATCATCAATACTTTTAAACGTATAGCCCTGCTTTTTTAAATCCACAATTGCTTGATCTAATGCATCTGCGTTATCCTTTGAAACGGTATGCAGAAGCATGATTGCACCTGGATGTATTTGAGCCATCATATTGTCGTATGAGTAGCGCCAGCCTTTTTGTTCATTCACTTTCCAGTCAACGAATGCAAGTGACCAAAATACATTCGTATAGCCCTCTTGCTTTGAAAGAGCTAGCGTTCGTTCACTAAATACACCTCTAGGTGAGCGAAGATACTTCATTTCATCACGACCAGTAATATTCTTGTATTCATCTTTTACTTTTTGTAATTCCTCTTTAAAACGTGCGTCATCCACTTGAGTTAAGTCAGGGTGATGCCATGAATGATTGCCGACAATATGCCCTTCTTTTACCATTCGCTTAATTAGCTTAGGCTCTTCTTTTAAATAGTGTCCTGTTACAAAGAACGTGGCAGGAACCTTTCTTTTTTTGAGCACGTCTAATACCTGCGGTGTATAACCATTTTCATAACCGTTGTCAAACGTTAAATAAATATTTTTTTTATTTGTATCTCCGAGGTAAAAAGCATCATACTTAGCAAGAATTTGTTCATAAGCTGTACCTGCGGATGCGGGCTTGTGATTTTTACTTTTTTGAAATCCCCAGCTGATCGGAGTGTTTGGATACATTTGTGCTTCAACAGATGCTATGCCTGTTGACATCCCGAATAAAAAAACGAGAAAAAAGGTGAACCGGCGCATAAGAAGCTCCTTTCGGAAGTCATTTTACGCTTAGTATCCACTCAATTTTCTCGTTCATGAACGTTACTTTTTACCATACGTTCCGGACGTATGTTTATTTAAATACCGGTTCTTTAAATTGCTCAAGCTTTTCAAATGAAGACTTGTCTACATCTGCATGCAAGCTGTTTCCGTGTGAATCCATCGTCACTACAGCTGTAAAGCCTTCTACTTTTAAATGCCACATTGCTTCAGGAATACCGAACTGCATCAAATCAACGCCTTCTACGCTCTTGATACAATCAGCATAGTACTGTGCAGCTCCGCCGATCGCATTTAAGTACACACCGCCATGCTCTTGAAGAGCAGCAAGCGTTTTAGGACCCATACCGCCTTTACCGATAACCGCGCGGATACCAAATTTCTTCATAATATCTCCTTGGTAAGGTTCTTCACGGATACTTGTTGTTGGTCCTGCAGCGGTTACGTGCCATTTTTCATCTTCATCTTTTAACATAACCGGACCACAGTGATAAATGATTTGTCCATTTAAATCAATTGGCGCATCGTGATCTGTTAAATGCTTATGAATAGCGTCGCGTCCTGTGTAGAGCATACCGTTGATGCGCACCACGTCGCCAACTTTTAATTCACGAATTTGCTCTTCTGTAATAGGTGCTTGTAATACAACTTCTTTTGTTTCATCCGCATTTTGTTTGTCTTCTGCGCCTGCATTTTTATTAAAATCTACTTCTTCGCCTTCTTGATACAGCCACTCTTGAACGCTTCCTGTATCGGCATTAATTTTAACGCCCAAACGACGGTAAGCCCAGCAGTTATACGCAACTGACACATAGAAGCTAGCAGGAATACGATTAATTACGCCGACTTTACAGCCAAGTAATGTCGTTTCTCCGCCAAAGCCCATTGTACCAATTCCTAACTTATTGGCATTTTCCATTACATACTCTTCTAATTCTTTCAGCTGAGAATTTGGATTTTCGTCATCTAAATTTCGGAACAGCTGCTCTTTTGCTAATTCATAGCCTGTTGTACGGTCGCCACCGATTCCAACACCAATGACGCCGGCACTACAGCCTTGACCTTGTGCTTGATACACAGAGTGCATCACACATTTACGAATGCCGTCTAAATCACGGCCAGCTCTACCTAAACCTTCTACTTCACAAGGCAGGCTGTACTGAATGTTTTTATTTTCACAGCCGCCGCCTTTTAAAATAAGACGCGCATCAATATAGTCATTTTCCCACTGTTCAAACTTAATAACCGGCGTGCCGCCGCCTAAATTATTACCGCTGTTTTCTCCCGTTAACGAATCTACGGAGTTAGGGCGAAGCTTTCCGTGCTTTGTTGCTTCTTCAATTGCCCAATAAATCGCTTCTTTAATTTGAAGCTGATTCACTCCTACAGGGGTTTTAATTTTAAATGTTGGCATACCCGTATCTTGACAAATTGGCGATAAATTATCATCCGCCATCTTAATATTATTGGTAATGGTCGCTAAAGACATTGCTGCACGCGTTCCTGCATTTTCACGCGCTTTTGCCTTTGCGATAGCACGTCGAACGTCTTTTGGCAATTTTGTAGATGTTTCAACAATTAAATCGTACATGCTTTGTTTTAAAGCTTCAATCATCACTTAATTCCTCCCATATCCCGCTAATGTATGTATTTATCTATCTGTCGTACAACTTTCAAAATTTATTATACTCCTTCAAAAATTGTTTCGAAAGACCTTTATAGGAGGATTTCCACTTCAAGCAAAAAAGCGCTAGTTTTTCTAGCGCTTTTTCCTTTGTTCATTCTTTATCTTTTTTAAACTGCTCACATTTTGCTTCAAGGTCATCAATCATCGTAATCAAACGGTCAATGTCTTCTAGATCTGTGTTTTCAGGCTCCATGGAGTCTAATACGTGTACAAACATATTTAAACGATCTTTTAAATAACGTACTTGTGAATCTTTATCTCGAACGGCGTTTCCCATTTTAAACCCTCCTGATATAGCTTTTTCATTCGTATTTCTTTATATCCTAACGAATACTTTCATATTTGACAACTAAAAGCAATAAAATCCATAATAGTCACTGGTGTCCGTTTTGAATGAGACGTATAATTTAGTCTAGCAGGACGGACCGTGAGATGTTTTCATCATCATTTCACTTTACGGAAAAATAAAAGGAGTTTTTTTATGGCCACTTTACAACGAATTACCCCGGAGTTCGATCCGTGGGAAGCGTATTTAGATATGAAACAATACGGCAAACCGACGCTTACAAACGTTGAATTCACCACAACGACACTTTGTAATATGCGATGTGAGCACTGCGCAGTTGGATATACGCTGCAGCCAAAAGACCCAAACGCACTGCCGCTTGATTTAATTTTAAAACGTCTGGATGAAATTCCAACTCTTCGAGCGTTAAGCATTACCGGCGGAGAGCCGATGATGTCTCTATCTTCTGTGAAAAATTATGTGGTGCCTTTATTAAAGTATGCACATGAACGAGGTGTCCGTACACAGATTAATTCAAATTTAACATTAGATCTTGCTCGTTACGAACAAATCATTCCTTATTTAGATGTTTTACATATTTCTCACAACTGGGGAACGATGGACGATTTTGTGGAAGCTGGTTTTGCAATGATGGAGCGAAAGCCTACTTATGAGCAGCGCGCCAAATATTTCGACCGTATGATTGAAAACAGCCGAGCGCTTGTAAAAGCAGGTGTAACCGTATCAGCTGAAACGATGTTAAATAAACGTACGCTTCCTCATATGGAAAAGATTCATCGTCAAATTGTTGATGAAATGCTTTGTCAGCGTCATGAAGTACACCCTATGTATCCAAGTGACTTTGCTAGCACTCTAGAAACATTATCTCTTCCTGAAATGCGTCAAGCTATTCATCACCTTCTTGATATTCGAGATGAAAATGTGTGGATGCTATTCGGCACGTTACCATTTTATGCATGCAGCAATAATGAGGAAGACTTAACGCTCTTACAGCGCTTATATAGCAATAAAAATGTAACTGTTCGAAACGATCCAGACGGGCGCTCTCGCCTAAATGTAAATATTTTCGACGGAGATATTATCGTAACGGATTTTGGTGATACGCCTCCTCTTGGCAACATTCAAGATACAAAGCTTACAGACGCTTTTGATACGTGGCAGCAAAGCACAATTTCTAAAGAACTTAGCTGTCATTGTTCAGCAGTGTCTTGTTTGGGACCTAATATTTTGGTGAAAAACAGCTATTATCAAGATACTGATTTCAGCAAACTCCAAGCGAGCATTACAAAATAACAAAAAAGAGATTCCATCGTGGGAATCTCTTTTTTGTTATCTCGGCTGGTCATAAGCTCCAAAGCTTAAGGAAACATAATCTTGTACTGGAATCCATGCTCCAATTCCTTGAGACGTTACATTTCTCACCACAATTGCGCGCTTGCTGCCTTTTACTGTGACATACACTTCTCCATATGTTACTTTTCCCTTTTCACTTACAGCAGGCGTATACGCATACAGATAACCTACTTTTTTAGGAGCTACGTTATAGACCTGGTCTTTTTTCGTTCCGGCACCTACAAATGTTTGAAATGATAAAGTGAGCTTTGTTTTTTTAGCTGCTTCAATTAGCATCATTTGTTTAACATGATCAGGCTGAGGCACTTTTGCTGTTAATCCGCCTTTTACATGACTTTGATTTTCCTGACTGTACATCATTTTGTACTGAGTTTTTCCTGCTCTGTTATCATAATGATTTGTATTGATTCGCTGGTGCTGCCAGTTAACGTTTGTTTCTGTTGATTCGTAATTTAATGGCCACTGTCCTAAAAAGACGGTTGCTCTGAAACCAATTGCCCATGGAGTTTTAGAAATGTTTGATTCATTTAATATACGAATTAAATCAGGGTTTTCAATTTTTACATTTGATGTTTCAATGAGCTCTTTTGTAAACTCACTCGGCTGCAAATATGGCGTGTCTTGACTAGCATTTGGATAGGTATTTTCTTTTGAAATATTTAAAGCTGAAGAAGGCACGTTGATGGTAGGCTGAGCTGTTTTAGCAATGGCGATCTTCGTTGAACATGAAAATGAAATAATGATGGTAAACACAAATAAAAGCAATTTACGTAACATCTAGAAACTCCTTTCAACATCGTTAATGAATGCAACCATAGTTTTTTCAAACACCCCCTGTTTTATCCTGAATACCGAAAGGGAAATTCTTCTATTTGCTTACACAAAAAGAATCCGAACGATTAATCGTTCGGATCTTCCTTCAACTAAAACATGTTTGTTCCAGTCTCTTCTTTTTAAATAAGATAAAAACCAATTCCCATAATAATATAAGCACCTAAAAGAGTTGCACCTTCGAACCAGTTTGTATCTCCGTCATTAGAAATCGCAATAGTTAAAAATACGGCCGTTACCATCGCGATCAACTCGGGCCAAGTAAAGACAAGAGACATTTGGTTTTCGAACATTAGCGAAACAAGTACTAATATCGGTGCTACAAACATCGCTACTTGTAAAGTTGATCCAACAGCAATTTCAACAGCTACACCCATGCGATTTTTAACGGCCATAATAATAGCGGAAGCATGCTCTGCCGCGTTCCCAACAATCGCTACAATGATGACCCCTATGAACAGCTCACTCCAGCCAAAGCTTTCCGATACAATTTCGATTGTGCTAACCAAGCTTTCGGATACGTAAGCTACAGCTAACGTAGACAAAAAGAGAACAGTAATCGCTTTCCACATTGACCACTCTGGCTCCTCATGTTCTTCCACTTCTTCACTTTTATGCTGATACACGCCTCGATGCGTTACCAGCTTAAAAAATAATGCCGCTAAGTACAAGATGATGAGAATAATGGAGATTCCGACACTCAGGGACATGGTCTTCGCTTCGTTCATTTCGCTAGCAAACACTTCAGGAATAACAAACGCAACGATAACGGCAAAGATCAATAATCCAGAATTATGTCTTGCATCATAGACATTAAATTCTTGACGCTTAAATTTTAATCCCCCGATGAAGAATGAAAGACCGCCTACAAGAAGAAGATTTCCTAATACAGAACCGGTTAACGATGCAAGCACCACCGCTGTAAGGCCTTCTTTCAGAGCAAAAATAGAAATAATTAATTCTACAGCGTTACCAAACGTAGCATTTAATAGACCTCCTATTCGAGGACCAGCTACAACAGCTAAGCTCTCTGTTGCTCTCCCCATAAAAGCTGCGAGGGCAATGATTGTTAAACAGTAAATAATAAACATAAGAACATCTGACCAGTGCATCATATGCCCAATAACAGATAGCGGCACCCCAAGAATAACCGCTATAAGAAAAATCCGATTGATCATCGATATGTACACCTACCTTATTCATTTTTTGACAACAAAATCAATCATATCAAATTAATGGAATTTGTATAGACTCACCGTCAATGTTAGTATTTTTAACCTATTTTTATAAATGATAAACCCTTAATTGATTTTTGATTAAGATAGTTAAAAATCAGCCAAACTACCAAGGGTAAAAAGATATAATAAGGAGTGAAAAAATGAGCAATAATGATGTGAAAAATCAAATTTTATCCGTACTGGATGACTATACAATTGGAACGTTAGCTACAATTCAAGATGGAAAACCTTATTCACGCTTTATGATGTTTTTTCATGAAGATCTTGTGCTCTACACCGCTACCAATAAAGATACCCATAAAGTCGAAGAACTAGAAAAAAACCCTTACGTTCATATTTTGTTAGGCTATGATGGGCAAGGTTGGAGTGATCCGTATGTAGAGGTAGAAGCCAAAGTAAATGTAGAAACAAACGAAGAGTTAAAAAAGAAATTTTGGAATGAAAAGTTAAAAGAGTGGATTAAAAGTCCAGATGATCCAAATTATTTGCTTCTTCAGTTGACTCCTGAACGTATGCGCTATTTTGATAAAGCCGGAAGCAAACCGAAGGAAATATGAGATTGAGACGTAGCTAAGTCCATTCCATCTAAAGACGAACAAATGGGAACAAGGAGCTGAACGGCTTGTAACAACACCATAAAAAATCCGAACGAGTTTGATTCATCGTTCGGATCTTCTTCAACTAAAATACTTTTGCCCCAACCTCATTTAATTTCGAAGGTTTCTGTCACTTCTATACTGTCAATAACCGACTGTAGCATCGAACAATTTTTTCGTGCTAGCTCAATTGATTTTTCAATTTTGTCTAATGAAAGTTCTTCTCCTGTGATGATATAGTGCAAATGAATTTTCTCGATTCGCCCCGATTTTTCATCATTTCGTGTCACATCAGCTTGGATGCGTAAATCGGAAAAAGCGATTCTTTTTTTCTCTAGAATTTTTCTTAACACGCCTCCGCTGCAAGCAGCAATGGACGATACCATTAGCTGATACGGACGAAAGCCATACTCTTCATCTCCGGCGATATGTAGCTCTCCATAAGGAAGATTTGTTGTAAATCCCGCCTCTTTTTTCATGTTAAATTCCATTTTCTTCACTCCTTTACTTTATTATAAACCGCTTTTTATATAACCCACTACTCTCAATATGGATCACTTGTTACACCGCTGTTTATTTCCGGGCACCATCACAATAAAAAAATCCGAACGAATTTGATTCTTGATCAAGAATCAAATTCGTTCGGATCTTCCTTCAGCTAACATAATTTTGTCTCAGCCTTTTTTATGACTCCGTATTAAATTAATTTTCCAGCGCGAATATCATTCGTCATTCCTTCATAAGGGGCTTGAGCTACAACTTCCTCATTGTTCTCTCCGACATTTTTGATAAATGTAATATCAGCAAATTCCGGAACCACATATTTCGGGTACGTTTCATATTTCTCACGAGACTCATGCATTAAATCGAGATGATCATTTTGATAGCACACGGTAATTTCAGGATGTTCATGTACCCATTTTGGGAAGAAAATAATGCCGTGCATCCGTTTTTCATCAGGCATAAAGTTCAAAGATACATCTGTTCCAGTCGGTTCAGTCCACGATACTTTATATACACCTTCTGTTAACTTCACGATATCTACTTTTTGGTCACGAACCCATCGTCCTGCCACCATTCCGCTATGAATACGGTAATCGATTGTATTTTCGTTTTTGATATAAATTTCATATTCCCATCCGTTTTCGTATGTGTAAATCATATGATTTCCAATAAACTTTTCCATTTTTATATCGCTCCTTTGATTTATAACACTTCGTATATGTCTGACACAACGCGATCTAAGTGTCTCACAGCAGTGCCTAGAAAAACGCAGTTGTGTAAGCGTTTATATTTTGCACTTCCTGTATGACCAATGACACTCGTTGTACCGACATTGATTGTGAATGTCGCTATTTTCTTAAGCACTGTTTGTATCCTAGCGATCGCCTTTTGATTGTAAATTAAAACATGTAACTATTTACATGTTTTATTCTACTTTCCTTATAGAAAGATGTCAAATTAACAGCACAGCACGTCTACATCCTTGTCAATAAAGCGTTTTCCTTGTACGATGAAACAGTTAGATTGACAAAATATAGATAAAAAGAGGTTGAATGCTATGAGTGCTACTCATAAACAACGTTTCTGGATTTTAGTTAGCCTTGTCGCCATTTCTGGATTCAGCCAAGGTATGCTGCTGCCTTTAATTGCTATTATTTTTGAGAAAGACGGTCTTTCTTCTACTATAAACGGATTAAACGCAACTGGATTGTACCTAGGCATTTTATTTATTTCTCCTTTCATGGAAGCCCCGCTTCGCAGATACGGATATAAACCAATTATCGCAGCAGGCGGACTTTTAGTTATTGTATCTTTAGCTTTGTTTCCCCTGTGGAAATCTGTTGTTTTTTGGTTTGTGCTCCGTTTATTTATTGGAATAGGAGATCACGCGCTGCACTTTGGTACTCAAACGTGGATTACATCGTCTTCACCTGCTGATAAACGAGGTCGAAACATTTCATTGTACGGGCTTTTTTTCGGTATTGGTTTTGCTGTTGGCCCTTTAATGACGCCGTTAATTGAAATTAATCAAGCGCTTCCTTTTATGATTTCTTCAGCTCTCTGCCTCATAACGTGGGTGTTTTTATTTTTGATAAAAAATGAATTTCCCTTACAGGAAGTGGAGGTTAATTCATTAAAAGAAACGGCTAAGCGATTTTCTAAGGCCGCTAAGTATGCTTGGATTGCTTTTTTGCCGCCTTTTGGATATGGATTTTTAGAATCATCACTGAACGGAAGCTTTCCTGTATATGGCTTACGAATTGGTTTGCAAGTAGAGTTTATTTCACTGCTGCTGACTTCCTTTGCAGTTGGAGCTATTGTATTTCAGCTTCCTCTGGGAATACTGAGCGATAAATTTGGGCGGAAATTGGTATTAGGATGGATTTTATCAATTGGAGCCGTTACGTTTTTTACAGCAAGCCTCTTGGAAGAGACCGCTATTCCATTAGTAGCCTGTTTATTTATAGCTGGCATGGTTGTAGGCTCGACGTTCAGTTTAGGAATCAGCTATATGACGGATTTGATTCCTGCTCGTCTACTGCCTACAGGTAATTTACTATGCGGCATTGCTTTTAGTATCGGAAGCCTTGCCGGCCCTTACATAGGCGGCACGTTTATTCAGTTCTTTCACCATATCAGCTTTTTTAATATTATTAGCGGGATGCTTGGCTTTATTTTTATTATTCTTTTTGTATTCGGACAAAAGATGCCTAGGCAACAAAAAACAAGCGAGAACCTATAGGTTCTCGCTTGTTTTTTAAACTTTTAGCGTTCGATGCTGAAGAGCTGATTTTTCAATTTGTATCGTGGTATGCTCAATGCCGCAGTGATCATGTACTAAATCGATGGCTTTTTGCAAAATTTGCTGACTATCTTTTTCATCTTCTACGCGCATATGACAGCTCAATGAGTCCAGTCCTGAAGTAATCGTCCAAATGTGTAAATCATGCACATCTTTGACTCCTTCAATGTTTTCAAGAAGGTTTTTTATTTCACTGTGATCTACCCCTTCAGGAGAGCCTTCCATCAAAATATGAACGCTATGAGCAAGCACGCCCCAAGCGCTTTTTAAAATTAATACAGACACAACTACAGAAATAATAGGATCAGCAATATACCATCCAAACAGCATCATAAGAAATCCCGCTACAATAGCTCCAATAGATCCTAAAGCATCTCCCAATACGTGTAAGTAAGCGCTGCGTAAATTTACATTTCCTTTTACATCGCCTTGTCTCATAAGTGACCAGGCGCTGATTAAATTAGCGAGTAAACCAACGGTAGCAATCAGCATCATGCTGCCGCTTGCTACAGACTGCGGCTCTAATACGCGCTGATAGGCTTCATAGATGATAAATCCTGCTATTACAAACAGTGCCACTCCGTTAAAAAGAGCCGCTAATATTTCAAAACGATAATAACCGTACGTTTTTTTAGCCGATGCAGCTCGATTAGCAAACCATATCGCTACAAGGCTAAGAGCAAGTGAGCTTGTATCAGAAAGCATGTGTCCGCTATCGGATAATAACGCTAAACTATTTGTAAAAAGCCCTCCAACAAACTCAAGAACCATAATACCCGCTGTGATAATGAGTGCAATTAACAGACCTTTTTTGTTGCCTTCACGCTGTGTATCAAAATGGTGATGGTGACCATGATGGTGGTGATGATCATGACTCATGCAAAGCCCCTCCTTTTACTCGTTATGTGCGCATTCTACGTGCTGAATTACTTGATGCAGTATTCCGACCACGTGTTCATCATCATACGTATAGAAATACGTATTCCCTTCACGGCGATATTTTACTAAACGTAAATGACGCAAGTGAGTCAACTGATGTGAAATAGCTGATTGTGAAACACCAAGCACTTCAACCATATGACCGACTGAACACTCTTCTTGAAATAGTAAATAAAGAATTTTCATTCTCGTAGGATCTGAAATAGCTTTTAGTATTCTTGACGCTTCTTCTACTATTTGAGGCGATAAAAACGAATGTTCATCTTTTTTCATAACATCTCTCCGTTCATTATATGCAAGTATATGAGCATATGTTCATATATAAATTATAAAACACCTTTTTCTATATAGTCAATTATTTACGTCTTTCTAAATTTTTTTGCCTATTTTTTAAAAAAATCCACACAAAATACTTTTTCTGTTATATAATACAATTAAATATAATAAACTGTATTAAAACAGATGGAGAGGAGAATAATAAATGAGCAGACAAGAACGCAAAAATATGATTACATTTATTGAAACAATGAAGGGGATTGACCGTGAAACCTTAATGTACATGACGGATGCCGATATCGAGCACATTTACACTTCCGCTTATAAATATTATGAAGAACATTTAGATATGTAGTACGTTTTTTACAGAATGCAGACGTCCAGCTGCATTCTGTTTTTATTTTTTAGGCGTTAGTCGTTACCTCCTTGCTTGTTCCGTGCTATACTATACTAAATATCCCAATTTAAAAGAGAAGAACTGAAAAAATGTGCTGCTATCGCTGAGATGGCAGCTTTCGTGTTTTTTTAGGGGTAATGATTGTGATTATTCTTCTCAATTATCGTTCAAGGAGGATTTGTATGGAAAATGCGTTACCTAAAAAACAAGAACAAACGCCTCAAACATCTTCTGCTGTCAACGTATTAAAAACACATGGTGAACTCATTGCTGCACTGTTAAGCGGCGTGCTGATTTTAGCCGGCTGGCTGCTGTCAAAACAGCAGGATACTGCTGTATCTATTACGCTCTTTGTATTAGCTTACGTGATAGGCGGATTTGCTAAAGCAAAAGAAGGTATTGAAGAAACGATTGAAAATAAAGAATTGAATGTCGAAATGTTAATGATTATTGCAGCCATTGGAGCGGCTGTAATTGGCTACTGGACAGAAGGTGCTATGCTTATTTTCATTTTTGCATTAAGCGGTGCATTAGAAACGTACACCATGAATAAAAGCAACCGAGAAATTAGCGCCTTGATGAATTTACAGCCGCAAGAAGCAACGCGTCTGATTGGAGATCAAGAAGAAATTGTATCCATTTCGGATTTACAAATCGGTGACTTGCTGCTAGTTAAGCCGGGTGAACGAGTGCCATCCGATGGTATTGTTGTCTCAGGTCAAACAACGATTGATCAGGCTGCTATTACAGGGGAATCTGTTCCTGTACTAAAACAGCTCGATGATGAAGTATTCGCGGGCACGGTGAATGTGAAAGGCGCCATTACCATTAAAATGACAAAGCCAAGTGCTGAGACGCTGTTTCAAAAGATCATTCAACTTGTTCAAACGGCTCAAAGTGAAAAGTCGCCTTCTCAATTGTTTATTGAACGATTTGAAGGCACATACGTAAAAATTGTTCTATCGGTTGTGGCAGTTATGCTATTTCTCCCACACTATGTGCTTGGATGGAGCTGGACCGAGACATTTTACCGTGCAATGATTCTCTTAGTTGTAGCGTCTCCTTGCGCTCTGGTTGCATCTATCACCCCTGCTTCGCTGTCTGCTATTTCAAACGGAGCAAAAAAAGGAATTTTGTTCAAAGGCGGCGTGCATTTGGAAAGGTTAAGCCATTTAAGCGCAATTGCTTTTGATAAAACAGGAACGTTAACAAAAGGAAAGCCAGAAGTAACAAATGTCATTGTCCGTTCTGATATGAACGAACAGGAATTTCTTGTTAAAATCGCATCAATTGAACGTCAGTCCAATCATCCGCTTGCTCAATCCATTGTTGAATTTGTGAAAAATAAGCAGGAATTGACGCTCGTTCAGCCAGATTCGCTTGAAGACGTTCCCGGATATGGTGTCATTGGGTCTCTTCAAGGAGATACGTGGAAGATAGGAAAAGCAGATTTTGTAGGTAAAGAAGATGCAGCTGAATTTGAAAATGGGATTTCATCTACGCTTGCCAGTGAAGGAAAAACGATTGTGTACGCAAAAGACCAGCATGGTATTGTGGGATTGCTTGCGCTAAAAGACGTTGTACGAACAGAAGCTGTAGACGCTGTTAAATCTCTTAAAGAGCAGGGCATTCATACCGTCATGATTACAGGAGACAGCGAAAAAACAGCCGAAGCCATTTCAAAAGAATGTGCAGTCGATGAATACATTGCAGAATGTTTGCCTGAAGCGAAAGTAGATAAAATTAAAGCGTTAAAAGAAAAATTCCCTACCGTTTCAATGGTGGGAGATGGCATTAACGATGCACCTGCTCTGGCTACTGCTAACGTTGGAGTAGCCATGGGAGAAGGAACGGATGTGGCACTTGAAACAGCGGATATCGTTTTAATGAAAAATGATCTATCAAAAATTTCGGATGCAGTAGCTCTTTCCAGACGGATGAACTCAATTGTGAAACAAAACGTTATTTTTTCTATTGCCGTCATCTTTTTATTAATTTGTTCGAATTTTTTCCAAGTGCTTGATATGCCATTTGGTGTTATAGGTCACGAAGGCAGCACCATTTTAGTTATCTTAAACGGCCTTCGCTTGCTAAAATCTTAACGCAAAAAAGCCTAACGTATTTGTTAGGCTTTTTATTATGAAAATCAATGCCTTAATGGTAACCGTTTTGTCCATTTTGGCTGTTGCTTGTTTTATGCTTCGGCTGGCTCTTTTTATTCTGCTTTGTATTGCTTCCGTCTTTTTTTGTATGCTTTGTCATGATGTAAAACCTCCCTTTCACTTTGTTAGTATGCTCATTATCTTGCGAATGATTTCATCCCAATTTGTGACTATGAAGATTTGACTCGACGGTCGTAGAAAATAGCGTTAATTTCTCCTCCAATAACGATAATCATCCCCGATAGGTACAGCCAAATAAGCAGGATAATAATTCCACCCAAGCTTCCATATGTAGCTGTATAGTTATTGAAATGATTTACGTAATAAGCAAATAGCATCGATACCACTGTCCAGCCGACCGTAGCAAAAGCCGCTCCTTTTACAACATTTCGAATCAGCAGCTTTTTATTAGGAGCAAAGTAATATAACCCCGTAAAAACAGTAAACAAAATGAGGCCGCTGATAATCCAGCGGGAAGCAGACCATAAAGCGAGAAAAGTTTCTGAAAACCCAAACGTAGACGATAAATAAAGGCCAATCATATGACCGAAAACAGGAAGTAAAAGCGCTACAATAATAACAAATATCATCGCAAAAGTAAGGAGAACTGCCATACCTCTCGCCACTAAAAAAGGCCGATTTTCTTGTACGTGATACGCTCGGTTAAATGCTCTTACGATCGCATTAATTCCATTTGAAGCAGACCACATCGTGGCAATGATACCAAAGGACAATAGCTTTTCATTATGAGAACCAATGATATGGGAAACGTTGCTTTCAATCATGTGCAGCGTTTGCTGTGGCGCTACATTTTCGACCAAGTCAAGCAGGTCTGTTGATTCCAATGGCAAAAATCCAATCAGCGTAATTAAGAAAATTAAAAAAGGAAATAGCGAGAGCAGCAAATAATAAGCCAATTCAGCTGATAAACTGGGCAGCTCATCTCGATGAATGCGGCCCATCAGTTCTTTGCCAAACCTTACGATGTTATTCATGTACATTCCAGCCATATGTGCCTCCTTATTTATTTTTGTTCATCACCATACTTCTCCACAAATGCTTCTTTTGTATCGTTTACAATTTCCATCACCTGAGGCGTTGTTTCTTTTAACTTTTCTACTTTTCCTGCTACAAATGATACATCTTCAGAAACTTGCTCGATGGTCGTACGGATGGTTTCATATTTCTCTTTGACAGTATCCGTTACAAGTTCAGGGTGCTGAATAAGAGTTGTTGTTTTGTCTTTCAGTTTTTTACTTCCTTGAATGACGGAGCTTCTTGTTTCTTTATCAAATAAAGAAACAGCTCCTCCTATAATTGCTCCAATGACAATACCTTCTACTAGCTTATTTCGTTTACCCATTTGTCGTTTCTCCTCCGTTTTTTATTTTTTAAGTATCGCTTATTCCGAGAAATGCTTCTCTATAATTTCGTCTAAAAGAGCCTTGCATCCTTCTTGAACTAAGTCATATACTTCGTCAAAATTTCCCGTGAAATAAGGATCAGGCACATCTTCAATATGTAAATCGGGCACAAAATCCAAAAGCCTTGCAATATAACCTGTTTTAGTATGTCCAGCCATCCTTCTCAGGTTTCCTACATTTTCGACATCCATTCCAATAATATAATGGAATTTAGCTACATCCTCTTGAATCACTTGTCTTGCTGTTTGCCCTTTAAAATCAATGTTGTTTTTCGTTAAAATAGATTGCGTCCCTTCATGAGGAGGATTGCCTTTGTGCCAGCCTCCTGTGCCTGCAGAATCTACGTGAATTTGTCCTTCTAGCCCTTTTTTCTTCACCATATCTTTAAAGACCGCTTCTGCCATGGGTGAACGACAAATATTTCCCAAACAAACGAATAATACGTTAATCATAGTCTCGACTCCTTTCCCTTATTACAAACATTATATACAATCATTTTCAAACTAAAAAATAGTTTTCTTTTATTTATATCGTTTCCACTCTTCTTTGGATAAGAACCTGACATAAAAGTGTTCACACGATAAAAACATGTTACAATAAAAAAAACGCAACTGGAAGGATGAACAAAGTGGATTTATCAGTAAAATCTCCAGAAAATATTAAACATATGGTCGATAGCATTAGTGAAAAACTGCGCATGCTAAATATCGGAGCAATTAAAGCTGAAGCTTTTGACGAAGAAATGTATGAAGACTTAAAGTACTTATACGATATGGTAATGAGAAAAGATTCTTTTAGCCCAAGTGAAATGCAAGCAATCGCGGAAGAATTAGGTACACTGCGTAAACAAGCTTAATGACAACTCCGTCAATGACTAATAGCCATTGACGGTTTTTTCTACATTTTTTTCTATACATGAATGCTGCACCTTTTAGCGAGCAAATAAGAGTTAAATCGTTTACATACACATAGATGAAATATTCCCAAAAATCTTTCTTTTTTATTAGGAATTGACGTTTTTATTATTTGTCTATAGAATGTATCGAAATACCTAAAGCTCGTATAGTCTTGGAAATAGGGTCCAAGAGTTTCTACCGAACTACCGTAAATAGTTGGACTACGAGGGTTGAACATCATTCATACTGCATTTTTATTCTTCTTTATGTTCTCCCTTACATAGTCCTTCATTGTTATTCAGTTATACAATGAGAGGAGTCACATTCATGTCAAATACAAAAACAATCTTAAAAAAACAGCTTGCTGTTGCCAATAAAAAAATACCTGCAGATCTTGTAGTGAAAAACGGGAAAATTATCGATGTCTTTACGCTTTCCATCATTGAAGCCGATATTGCGATTGCTGATGGAGTGATTGTTGGAATAGGTCAATACGATGGGAATAACGTCGTTGATGCAAAAGGAAAATACATTTCTCCTACGTTCATTGATGGACACGTTCACATTGAATCATCAATGGTTACACCTAAAGAGTTTTCAAAACTTCTTGTACCTAGAGGCGTCACAACTGTCGTAACGGACCCTCATGAAATTGCGAATGTTTCAGGGAAATCTGGCATTGAGTTTATGCTTCAAAACTCGGATTCCATTCCTTTAGACGTATTTGTGAACTTACCTTCAAGCGTGCCAGCAACTCCTTTTGAAAGCTCTGGAGCCGTCTTAAAAGCAGCTGACTTAGCGCCATTTTTCTCTCACCCTCGCGTGCTTGGATTAGCAGAAGTGATGGATTTCCCTGCTGTGCGAGATGGAGATGACGATATGCTCGATAAATTACAAGCAGCTAACGATGCAAACGGCGTAATTGATGGGCACGGCTCAGGGCTAGATGCTACGGGCGTTAATATTTATCGTACCGCTGACATTTCAACAGATCATGAATGCGTAACAGCAGAAGAAGCAATTGAACGTATTCAGCGCGGGATGTATGTTCTGATCCGCCAAGGTTCTGTCGCTAAAGATTTGAAACAACTATTACCTGCTGTAAATGAACGTAACGCGCGCAGATTTTTATTCTGTACCGATGACAAACACCTAGATGATTTATTAACGGAAGGTTCTATTGATTACAATGTTCGTTTTGCTATTGAACTCGGGCTGGATCCGTTAATTGCGATTCAAATGGCTTCGTTAAATGCCGCTGAATGCTACGGGTTAAAAGATAGAGGTGCGGTTGCTCCTGGTTACAAAGCGGATTTTATTCTATTAGACGACTTAACCGATATATCTGCAGCACATGTCTATCAAAACGGAGAGCTTATTGCTGAAAATGGAGAGATGCTTTCTGTTCAAGAAGAACAAATTGATCTTCCAACAGAACTAATGAATTCTGTTCATCTCAAAGAGTTTTCCATTAAAAAACTTACGATACCACTTCAGCACAATCGCGCTAATATTATTGAAATTAATCCAAACAGCCTGCTTACAAATCATATTGTAGAAGAAGTTCAAGTGAAGCAAAACGAATTTCAGTCTTCTGTAGAAAACGATCAGCTGAAAATGGCTGTTGTTGAGCGTCATCATCTAACAGGGAATATTGGTCTTGGGATTGTAAAAGGTTTTCAGCTAAAAGACGGAGCGATTGCTACCACGATTGCTCACGATTCACATAATATCGTAGCCGTAGGAACAAATGATGAAGATTTAGCAAAAGCAATTGCGGCAATTGAAGAAATCGGCGGAGGTATTGTTATTGTAAAAGGCAATGAAGTGATTGGCTCCCTCCCTCTTTCCATTGGAGGATTAATGTCACCTCACCCTTATAATGAAGTAAACAGCTTACTTAAGCAGCTTCACGGGGCTCTTCATGAGCTTGATATTTCACAGAAATTCAATCCGCTGCTGACACTATCTTTCTTAAGCTTGCCTGTTATCCCGTGTCTAAAATTAACCGACAAAGGATTATTTAACGTAAAAGAATTCAAGCATATCACCGTTCAAGCATAAAATAAAAAGGACTCTTTCGAGTCCTTTTTATTTATATCCTTTAGACGGCGTAGTTCGAGTTTTACGATTTTTATAATGACGATATCCTTCTTTTAAAAGGATAGGAAAAACAGCGACTAGAATTTTTTTTAATATACGTCCCAATTTAAGGCACTCCTTTACGTGTTCTTACTTTACTATACCCAAATTGGACAGCTAAAAACGCAAAAAAAGAGCAGGTATATCCTGCTCTTTTTGTATTACTTACCGATAAATTGTTGAGTCCAGTACGTAGTATCACCTTTTACGTATCCAACACCAATTTCAGTGAAATCAGGGTTTAGAATGTTTTTGCGGTGACCGTCACTATTCATCCAAGCATTCATTACATCTTCAGGAGATTGCTGACCTTTTGCAATGTTTTCACCTGCTGTTGTATATTCAATGCCGAATTGTTTCATCATATCAAATGGTGAACCATATGTTGGTGAATTGTGGTCAAAGTACCCTTTATCCATCATATCTTTTGATTTAGTGCGTGCAACATCACTTAATTTTTTGTTAAGTGTTAGAGGTTTTAAACCTTGTTTTTCACGCTCTTGGTTCACTAAATCTACGACCTTTTGTTCGAATTGACTAGCATCTTTTGTTTGTTCTGCTTTATCAGTATTTTCTGATTGTTGAGCTTTTGTGTTTTGCTGTGTTTGCTCTGGAGCTTTTGCTTCTTCACTTTGCTCTGGTGCTTGTGCTTGTTCCTGTGGAGCTGCTTCAGCTTGCTCTGGTGCTTGTGCTTGTTCCTGTGGAGCTGCTTCAGCTTGCTCTGGTGCTTGTGTTTCTTGTTGTGGAGCTGCTGCTTGAGCAGATTGTCCTTGAGCGTTAAATTTCTTTAATAGCTCATCTACATTTATATTTTGTGCTGCTTGAGCATCTTTAATGTTAATTTGTTTTGGAGTGTTGCAATCAGGAGCTGCTGCATTTGCTTGTCCTGCTGTTAGTAATCCTAATGATACGGCACCTGCGACAGTGGCAATACGAAACCTTTTCTTCATGTTTGAAATCCTCCTATGTGATAATAAAGTTTTTTTGTAAAACCGCAACGCATCTAAGCTTGTAGCAAGCCAATCTCGTGATGCACCCTCATTGTTGCATGAAAACTATGAAACTCGCAACGTCTTTTAAGCTACCAAAATTATACTTTCATTTATGTGAAAAATATTTCGATTGTGTTACGTAGCTTCTATCTATTGGTAGTAAAAGGTTTTCATATTCTTTTAGAAACCGCTTCATCCAATGCAGTAATATAACTGTAAATTCCTCGTCAAAATCGTTACATACAAAAAAGGCGACAGCAGAGTGGTAAACCACCCTGTTATCGCCTTTTACAGAAAGTTTTACTAATATTATTTACTTATTTTAAGACATTTACTGATTCACGTACGAATGCTTCCATATCATCTGGTGTACGGCTTGTAACTAGTTGATTACCGCATACCACCACTTCTTTATCATGGAAGTTTGCGCCTGCATTTTTCAAATCAATAGCAATTGATTTGAAACCAGTTACGTCACGTCCTTTTAATGTTTCAGCATTGATTAGCAGCTGTGGTCCGTGACAAATAGCCATAACCGGTTTGCCTTCATCCATAAATGATTTTGTGAAAGCTACGACTTGATCGTCCGCACGCAAGATATCTGGTGAGAAACCTCCCGGTAAAAACAATGCGTCAAAATCTTCTGGTTTTACATCCGCAATCGCTTTATCAATTGTTAATGTTGTTTCGCCTTGTTTACCTGTTACTTCACCTGTTTTAACATCGATTTTGGTTAGCGTATGGCCTTCTTCTTCAAAGGCTTCGGCTGGATCTGTATATTCCACATCTTCAAATAAATCTGTTACTAATACTGCAATTTTCTTACTCATTCTAAGCAACTCCTTAATTGATTTGTGTACTAATGTTCTATAAATAAAATACCCGTACACTATTCTTTTAAACATAGTTTATGAGTAAAAAACTTTTCTACAATAATCAAAAACCACATTGAAGATTTTTATAAATCAGAAATTCAAAACAAATTAAATGTCTGGAACGTCGTCTCTTCTGGAACTGGATACACGTCTCTCCCTGCAATCACGTTCAGAATACGCTGATTGCGCTGAACGGATAAACCAAGATTTGTTGCGCCAGATCCATGTGAATGTTCGATATTGGTTAACGTAAAAAAGTGGTGGTTACGGGGTTGTTTAAAGACAAGCCGGTAATCTTTTGTGACTTTAAAACGCTTGTCATCTTCCCATTCGATATTATCTTTTATTCGTTCGATGAACGGCGAAATTTTTGGCTTATAGCCCGTGGACAATATCAAACGATCCGCTTCGTATTGAAAAGAGCGTTCAGCCTTTAATTGTTTGCACTCCAGCTCATATCCATTTCCTTTTTTATGAATATCACTTACTTCAGTCGAAGCTTGAATCGTAACTGGTACTTTTCCTTTAAGTGAACGATGATAAAGTAAATCATAGATTTTCGTTAAAGTAGAAGATTCAATTCCGTGACGTAAAGGATTTAAATCTTCTACCGTGCTTGTACGTTCCTCAAAAGACAGCGAATGAAAGTAATTTACATAGTCTGGCGAAAATAACTCTTGAGCAAGCTTGGATTGATCAAGCTGAAAAAAATTCGAGGATCTTGTAAACCATGTAAGGTGGTAATGATGTTCAGTCTGTTCTTCTAGTAAATCAAGAAAAATCTCTGCAGCACTTTGCCCTGAACCAACGATCGTTACATGCTTTCCTTTTTGAATCTCTTCTTTTTTATGTAAATAGCCGCTGCTGTGTAAAATATGCTCATTCAGCTTTTCTTCAAAAGCCGGAGGCACAAGTGGAATGCTTCCTGTTCCCATTACAACGTGTTTAGCATTTACCGTTTGAATTCCCTCAGGTGTTTCTATCTTTACTTCATAATACTCTTCTTCATTTTTTGGTATCACGTCCACAACTTTTGAAGAAAAGTGGCAGGAAGATAGCTGCTCCGCTACCCATTTTGCGTACTCGTTGTATTCTTGACGCGGAATGTCAAAACGATTAAAGAAAAAGAACGGATACAAGCGTTTTTGCCTGTGAATATAATTTAGAAAAGAATAGGGGCTTGTTGGATCCGCAAATGTAACTAAGTCTGCTAGAAACGGAATCTGCAAGTCCGTGCCGTCAATTAACATGCCCGGATGCCATTCAAATTTCTCTTCTTTATCAAAGAAGACGGCATCAATTTCATCAAGAGGCTCAGCAAGGGCCGCTAAGCCTAAATTAAAAGGTCCTATTCCTATTCCCACCATGTCATACTGCTTATTTGTCATCTTTAAACTCCCTTTCATAAAAAAAGCTAACAGTATTGTCTACTGTTAGCTTTTTACCCTTTTTCCATACATTTATGCGGAAGGAGTCATACTCATTTTCGGGCCAAACGATTCATACATGATATTTTCTTGGGAAATACCCATTTCAGCTAGGCCTTCTAACACCATTTGCGTAAATGAAGAAGATCCACAAACATAATAATATGCATGTTTATCGGCGGCATATTTAGCTAGCTCTTTTTTAGTTAAGCGACCATACGTTATATGTTCATCATGCTGTTCTGTTTGCGCTTGACTATAGAAAACGTGTTGTTCAAACGTATATGTCTCTGACAACGATTGAAGCTCTTGTTTCATTGCATGAAACTGCTCATTTTTAGCACTGTGAATAAATGTTACTTCTTGATTGTTTTCCAGTGCTTGATGAAGCATTGACATCATTGGAGTAATTCCTACACCTCCGCTGATAAATACTGATTTACTATTTTCTTTTAAGACAAAATCTCCTGCTGGAACGCTGACTTCAAGCAAGTCTCCTTCTTTCAATTGGTCATGTAAATAAGTTGACACAACCCCGTCTTCCATTTGCTTTTCTTTTTTCACCGTAATTTTATAGTATGGTTGGTTTGGATAGCCAGATAAGCTGTACTGACGAATGGATAAATACTCTTGACCAGGAATTCGTACACTCACATACTGACCTGGCAGAAAAGCAGGCAGCGCTTTTTGATCAGGTGATATTAAATAAAACGAGTACACGTCTTCTGCTTCTTTTACTTTTTTATGAACCATTAGTTTTTTATAATCTTTCCATCCTTTTTCTTCGGCTTCTTCATATAATTCTTGCTCCACACTTATGAATACATCCGCAATGGCACCGTATGCTTCTTTCCAAGCTTCCATAATCTCATCGGTCGCAGCTTCTTTTAAAACATCTTTAATTGCTTTTAATAAGAACTCTCCGACAATTGGATAGTGCTCTGCTTTTACGCCGATACTGCGGTGTTTATGAGCGATTTGCTTTACAACTGGAAGCAGCGTTTCAAGCCGATCGATGTACTGCGCAGCGGCATAAACTGTATTAGCTAACGCCATTTGCTGACGTCCTGTTTTTTGATTTGTTTGGTTAAATACATTTTTTAAAGAAGGATACTGTTCAAAAAGCATCTCATAAAAACGAGTGGTAATTGCTTGACCATGCTTTTCTAAAACAGGAACTGTACTTTTTACAATAGAAATAGTTGTTTGTTTCATAACTTTCGCCTCCGAAAGATTCATTTTTAAAAGATATATTTTTAATACATCTTTATAATACTCACATCTAACTCAAAAAGATATATTTTATATACACATTTAAAGAAATGTTCACAAATTCGCCTCGTCAAAAATGTGAGCATTCTTTCTGTATTTCTTAGATATAGACATGCTATTATAGATATATAAGCTGCTGGTAAGAGAAGAGGTAAAAAGATGAGGCTCACACAATATACAGATTACTCACTGCGAGTTTTATTATATTTAGGCGTTCGCGATAATAATAAACTAAGCAATATAAAAGAAATTGCTGAAGCGTATAATATTTCAAAAAACCATCTTATGAAAATCATTCACGAGCTTGGAAAACTTGGCTTAATTGAAACGATCCGAGGACGAAACGGCGGTATTCGTTTAGCTCAACTTCCAAAAGACATTAATATCGGAAAAGTGGTACGTCAAACAGAAGAAGATTTTCATATCGTGGAATGTTTTGACCGTGAAGGAAACTTCTGCATTATTAGCCCCGTCTGTAAGTTAAAAAGTGTTTTACATGAAGCCATGCAAGCCTTCATTAAGGTATTAGATCAATATACGCTAGAAGATCTAATTCAAAATAAAGATGAATTAAACCTCCTCCTTCTATCTCAAAAAAACGAGGAATGAGTAAACTAAAATTCATTTGAAATCATTCTCGTTTTTTTAACCTTTTTCCCTTTCATCATAAAATAAAAGATGTTACAATGAGGCACGTATTGGAAAGACAAGATGTCTCCATTCGAGCAGACAATGAACCTCATTCTGTTCATCCTAAAAAAATGACGAAAGGGTGTTTGAGTATGCACGTAGGAAGCAAAGGTTGGTATGTTGAGGAACTTAAGAAACGAGGAGTTCGCAACCACGAGGGCCGCAAAGTAGAAAAGTACAAAACATATGTACTTGCTAACTTGCTTGATAAACACAAAAATTAATTAACGTGTAATAAGAGAGTACAAATGCGTACTCTCTTTTTTGTTCATTTAATAAGCAGTGTCTTGATAAAAATAATTTGGTGATAATACTTTATTTTTATAAGGCTTATGAAAAATATGCGTGGTAGCTGGCGAAACCGGCGGGATCAACCACGTCCAGTTCCCAGTCACTTCGCGGCCATTTTTTTGCTCTCTTTCTTCAAACAAGTGAAATTGCTGAGCAGCGGTGTGATGATCTACAATGCTAACTCCTTCTCGTTTAAAAGAAGAAAGCACTGCAACATTTAATTCAACAAGAGCTTTGTCCTTCCAAAGCGTCGCGTTGTAATCCATATTCAATCCCATCATAGAAGCTATTTTTGGAAGTTGATTATAGCGATACGTATCCGCTAAATTTCGCGCCCCAATCTCAGTTCCCATGTACCATCCATTAAACGGTGCCGCGACGTAATCAATCCCTCCAATTTCTAGCTTCATATCTGAAATCATCGGGACAGCGTACCATTTTAACTGTAAGTCTTCAAATTCAGGAAGTTCTGGATGCGTAATAGCTACTTCTTTCACTAAATGTTTTGGAATCTCAAAACATCGAGGTGACTCTTCATTAACTTGCAGTACCAGAGGAAGAACATCAAAGTGAGTTCTCTCACCTTCCCACCCTAAATTTTGGCAAACCTCCGTGAACGCAATAGAATCAGGATCTCCTACCATACCGTATTCCGTCTCATATCCAGCATAGCGGATTAGCTGATGATTCCATATTCTAACCGGCTCTTTTGCTTTCATTTTCGGTTTAAACACCGTAATAGTAGGCCGGATTTTCCCGTCATTTGTTGCATATTCAATATGGTGAAAAAGCGCGTCTCTTACCTCTTCAACTGTGCTTGCCTCTCGCTTATCAAATACATTAAGCGATTTCCAAAATAACCGTCCGATACATTTATTGCTGTTTCTCCAAGCCATACGAGCTCCGTGCTCTAACTCTTCAAATGTATGATCATAATGTCCGAGTGACATAATTTGCTGATGGATTTCTTTTAACCGCTTGTTTTTATCCGCTTCGCTTTTTTCAAGTTCAGCGTAACACGTCTCTATAAATACACGTGCTTGTTCAAATAATTCTTCTTGCTTCAACGTTTGTTCCCCCCTAGAAGAACAGATTTCATTCTTTTCGTTCAAGAAAAGCAAGTTTCAGTATACCATTCTCATAGCGGAAACGCGCATCATAATGCTTTAATAGCCTCTTTCAATATTAACCAAGTTAGAAGGCAATTCGCCTTGTTCAACTTTTTGCAGCGTTTCAACAAAGCACTCGACGGCTTCTTCAGGCGTAGTCACCGCTGAAATATGAGGTGTTATGATGATGTTTGAATGATCCCACCAAGAAGATTCTTTCGTTAACGGCTCATGCTCAAACACGTCTATGTATGCTTTTCGAATACGTTTTTGCTCAATAGCTTCTACTAACGCATTTTCATCTACAGTTGCTCCTCGTCCAACATTTATAAAGTATGCATTTTCAACTACATTCATCCATTTTGGATCAAAGTAGCTTTTTGTTTCATGTGTTAGGGGCATTGTACTAATAATCCAATCGGCTTCTTTTAGCAATTCTTTTTCCTTCGAAATCGAGACCACTTGATCAAATGACGGCTTTTCATTTCCACTTTTAGATACACCAATTACTCGTACACCAAAAGATTTTAAAACGGCTGCAAGACGCCCGCCGATTTCACCTGTTCCGTAAATTATGACCGTTTGAGTAGAAAGCTGCTTAGGCTCTACCACTTTCCACTGCTTTTGTTTTTGCTGATGCTGAAACTGTGCGTGGTGCTGAAGTTCAGCTAGCATATAGCTAAGACAATATTCACTGATTCGCTGACCGAATGAACAAACCGTACGTGTTAACATCACACTCTTTTTCCAATTACCGCTTTCTAAGAACCGGTCGACTCCTGCGCCGAGAGAATGAATCCATTTAAAGCTATGATCTTCAAAGCAATTCGTTGGACCGAAGGATAAAAGCGCGTCAGCCCAGTCTAAATCTTCAATTGTAACGTCTTGCTCTTCCATAAATCGAAACGTCTGAGACAGCTGCTTTTGATTGATTATCTCCTGCAGCTCTTTATGCATTCTTCCTGCCACTAGTATCGTATGAATGTTCATTTCTTTTCCCCCTGCCTTTTTATTCTTTTATATACTCTATTTGAATGATTCGATATAACCGTCCCTTCGTCATGAAGGATTTTCTACATTGATATATATAGTATGAATGAAGTGAAAGGAAGACGCGAGTGAATTTTATATGACTTTCAAGGCTGGAAAACTCATATGGATTTATGTATATAAGTTCGCTATAATCGTTATGAATCAATTTGTTTATAACAAAACGTACGATAGATATTTTAAAAGAAAAGGTGTGTCAGCATGAGTGTATTAAACGTAAAAAATCTAAGCCATGGTTTTGGTGACCGTGCGATTTTTAACGATGTATCATTTCGATTGTTAAAAGGTGAACACGTCGGCTTAATTGGAGCAAACGGCGAAGGTAAATCAACATTTATGAACATCATTACAGGCAAGCTAGAACCGGATGCTGGAAAAGTAGAATGGTCTAAAAAAGTGCGCGTTGGCTATTTAGATCAGCACACAGCATTAGAGCGCGGCCTTTCTATTCGTGATGTACTAAAAAGTGCTTTTCAATATTTATTTGATTTAGAAGCTCAAATGAATGGCCTCTATGAGAAAATGGCGGAGGTATCACCAGAAGAACTCGAAAAACTATTAGAAGAAGTCGGTACGCTTCAAGACCTCTTAACAAACAATGACTTTTATGTTATCGATGCAAAAGTCGAAGAAATTGCACGCGGATTAGGATTAGAAGATATCGGCTTAGATCGCGATGTACAGGATTTAAGCGGCGGACAGCGTACGAAAGTATTATTAGCCAAACTGCTGCTTGAAAAACCAGAAATTCTTTTACTTGATGAGCCTACAAACTACTTGGATGAACAGCATATTGAGTGGCTGAGACGCTACTTGCAAGAATATGAAAATGCCTTTATTTTAATTTCTCACGATCTTCCATTTTTAAATAGCGTGATCAATTTAATTTATCATATGGAAAACCAAGAGTTAAATCGCTATGTAGGAGACTACGACGATTTTATGAAAGTATATGAGATGAAAAAACAGCAGCTTGAAGCAGCTTATAAAAAACAACAGCAAGAAATGGCAGATTTAAAAGATTTCGTAGCGAGAAACAAAGCCCGTGTGTCGACACGAAATATGGCCATGTCCCGTCAAAAAAAGCTCGATAAAATGGAAGTAATTGAACTAGCTCAAGAGCGTCCAAAACCAGAGTTTAACTTTAAGGGTGCTCGTACTTCAAGCAAATTAATTTTTGAAACATCTGATTTAGTCATTGGATACGAAGAGCCGCTTTCTAAGCCACTGAATTTAAAAATGGAGCGAGGTCAAAAGATTGCCCTTGTAGGAGCAAATGGAATCGGGAAAACAACTCTTTTAAAAAGTATTTTAGGAGAAATCAAACCAATTTCAGGCTCTGTAGAAAAAGGAGATTACCAGCATATTGGCTATTTTGAACAAGAAATCAAAACGGCTAATTACAATACGTGTATTGAAGAAGTATGGAATGAGTTTCCTCACTTTACCCAATACGAGATTCGTGCAGCTTTAGCTAAATGCGGCTTAACAACAAAACATATTGAAAGTAAAGTAGAAGTTCTAAGCGGTGGAGAAAAAGCAAAAGTTCGTCTATGTAAGCTGATTAACAATGAAACCAACATTCTTGTACTGGATGAGCCTACAAACCACTTAGATGTAGATGCGAAAGATGAATTAAAACGAGCTTTAAAAGAATACAAAGGAAGTATCTTAATTATTTGCCACGAACCTGAATTTTATCAAGATGTTGTCACAGACGTGTGGAACTGCGAATCTTGGACGACTAAATTATTTTAAAAAAACGGGTTAAAAGAGGCATATCTTTTAGAAAAAGTGGGAATGATAAGATTAAGTTCCCCCCCTTTGTGTGAGTAGCCATTTTTTAAATGGTTACTTTTTTTATGTATAGTCCTTTAATAAAATGGCTATATTGTATCTATACTCCCTAAACCCAAAAAGGCCGCTGCAGCGATGCAGCGGTCTTTTCGTTGTCATGGCTTCATCTGTAGCCAGCTATCAAAATAATGAACAGCTATACTGCTTGGAGGGTTTTCAGCTTGACACTCCGTAAGCAACATACCCAGCTCTTGCATCATCTTTTCTTCTCCTTTAGCAGAAAAAGAAATGTATTCTCCTTCATCTGAAGCCATCGTTTCTACCCCTATTTCAATCGGAGTGGATAGTAAACGTCCCCACTTGCGTTCATTTTCTGTTATTTCAGCAATACCGTTTTCTTGATCTGCGTGGTTTCGGTACGCCATAATTGTGACTTCATCAGCGTACTGAATAACCCACCGCCCCAGCGAACCGGAACCATTGCTATTTTTGAATGGAACTTCGTCAAACCAAAACGGTATATCTACAGCAAGCGGCAAGTGTAACTCATGAGACTGTACAGCGGCTTGAGAAATAACATATTGATACTGCAGAATACTTTTCACGCGATTATTTTCCCAACTTTTATACAAATAAGGCTCTACATCCAAATGAACCCCTGAAAATTGCTGTTGCTCGTCTGCTTCTGCTTGGTAAACTGTTATCCAATTAAAAAATGCTTCCTGCTCTTCTATACCAGAAGGCCCTATCCAATAAGGAGCGCCGTCAAGTGCGTAAACACTTATGCCCTTGGCTTGTGCTTGTTGGATAAAATGCCTATATACGGAAGGTGAAAGATGAGTATCAATTTGTAAATAAACGTTTGTGACCTTTTTTTCTTGAAGCTTTTCGAGGATAGCTTCTTGGTTCAGCATCCATTTCTTTGTATCCCACACCCACGTCGACAGCGGTATATTCATCTCTGCATTCACCTTTGATCCACATCCTATTCCTTTCCCCATATTAAACAGCCATACAACTACCAGAAAAATAAGAACGCACTTGCTTTTCACACTCTTTTTCCTCCTTTATACGAGCCAGAACTCATATAAAGAGAGTCTGACAGCTTGGCACAACTTTATGGTGAATTTCCCCCTTAAATCTGTAGCTTTTAGCAAACTCCTCCTTATCAATTTTTTGCAGCTTAATCTCTATATGTTCTATCGGTTGCTTGATTTATTTCTCTATATCTTTCTTATTAAATAAATATGCCTGTTTTGGATGGTTTGGCTGATTTGGATATTTCAACTGTAATTGTCCTTTTCGTAATAGCTTTGTTAAATAATTATTACGTACTCCATCCGGCGTTCTTTCTAGTAAATAAGCAAACTCTTTAAGCATAAGCGGTTTTTCTTTACATAACTCAAGAATAATATGTTCCATCTGATTCGGCGAAAGCCGTTTTTTTTCACGAGCCAGCGCTGCAATACCCCATAGCTTCGTATCAATATTCTCCACATTTACCAAATTAGAAGAATCCTCTTTTTGTTCCTTATTGAAGGAGTTATGATTTTTATTATAGGAGTTAACATCATTATTATATAAGTTACTCTCATTATTATAGTAGTTATCTTCTTTATTTAAGGAGTTAACATTGTTATTATATGACTTTAACTCCTCTATTAATTCTTTATTATAGGAGTATCTATTTTTATTATAGGAGTCAATTTCGACATCGTTTTCAGGTGTATTTTGATATTTTTCGACATCTTTAAAATTATTTCCCGAATCGGTTATGGACGTATTGTAAGTGTCTTTTTCAGAAGAACTTACCTGTCTTTCTTGAGTGGACAGAGATAACGTGACCACTGTACGATGCATAGAAACATCTTGATCAATAGCCGGCGTTTTATAATGATGCAAGCTCCAATTTTGCTTTACTTTTTTCAAACCAGAGCCCGAACGTTCACATAACCCTAGTAAACTGAATAACTTAACGATATTTGGGTTTCGAAGCTGACTAACGGTATTGCTAAAAACTGAATCTGTAGGTACTAACAAAAGACCTGGATTAGAAAAAACGTAATGTGAAGGTTGCTTTTCTAAAATAACGCCGCCCTCGCCATTATAATCTGCATGAATAAGCATATTAATCAAAACTTCTGTTAAAGAGGAAGCGATTGAAGGCTGGGGTTCGCTATTACGAACAATTTCATGAATATGAAAATAAAAATCAAAGATATTTCCTGACCACGTCCCGTCTTGAGAGGTAAAGCGCTCTGTCCATTCTTCGTTTCCTTTACTTTCCCGGTATTCTAAAAAGTATTGTGGTAAAACTTCTGTGATAATCCGTTCTTCACTGAATAAAAGCAGGCCTGCGAGTGTGACTCCTTCTTTATGGGTATCTCTAACCTTTCCCCAAGCTCCTACTTTGTATAAAAACTCCTTTGTTTCAAGCGCATTCCAAGGATGAGCTGGTTTTACTTCAGCAAACCGATCCCGGTAGCTTTTGATCGTATCAAAATTTAATTCGTTTAATCCATAGTGCTCTAGGATGAGATTATCTTGTAACATATTCAACTCTCCTATTATCTTTGTATATTTATTTAACAGCGCGAATATGCTGTTTCTTACCTCTTGTTACTAACGTACTAACTTTATTTATCTAGATGCCATCAGCACCCCAAAGTCCAGTCCGTAGATTGTACTTCTGTTGTACAATTTCTTCTAAATCGATATATACATCTTATCTATTCTATCATTTTTTCTTTATTCTCTCCTTCATTTTTCAATCTTCAAAACAGTCGAGTTTATTGTGTAAAAGCTGTGGATATTCATCTTTATCCACAGCTTTTACACAGACTACAAACCCTTTTCTAGCTGTTTCAATATAAATTTGTTATAATACCCTTCATAACAACGGATTAAGTGAGGGATTACGTATGGAAAAAGCTACATTTGCAGGTGGATGTTTCTGGTGTATGGTTACACCTTTTGAAGAGCTAGAAGGTATTCACGGCATTGTATCAGGATATATGGGGGGAACTGTGGATAACCCTACTTATGAGCAAGTAAAATCTGGAACAAGCGGTTACTACGAAGTGGTTCAAATCACATTTGACCCCGAAGTGTTTCCGTATAAACGTTTATTAGATCTTTATTGGCCGCAAATTGATCCAACAGATGACGGAGGTCAATTTCAAGATCGCGGCTCGCAGTATCGAACAGCAATTTTTTACCATAACGACAGCCAAAAACAAGCAGCTGAAGAGACGAAGCTAGAGGTCGCAGAAAGCGGACGTTTTAAAAAACCAATCGTGACAAGCATTCTTCCTGCCTCTACGTTTTATGAAGCCGAAGAGTATCACCAAGATTTCCACAAGAAAAATCCAAAGCATTATAAAGAAGACCGCGCTAAGTCTGGGCGAGATGAATTTATTCAAACGAACTGGAAATAATTCTTGTGTTCAAAATAAAGCCGCATAGCGTTTGCTATGCGGCTTTGTTTTACCAATTATCTGTATAAGTCGTTGTTGTTGACGGCACGCTCCAATATTGCTGCGAAGGCTGCCATGCTTTTAACGATCCATCAGCTCTCTTCACAATTGCTTTAAATTGAACATTTTGACTCGCAGGAAAATAGACGGTGCCTCTCCAATCAGCTGTAGATGAATTATATGTTAATTTAATTGGATAAATGGACGTATCCCACTGACCTAGCTCAGCTCTGTCTCCAACAATATAAACCGTTTCTCCTAATGCAGTTGGCGCATTTTTTACTACAACCGTTTGCGCAACAGGTGTAACGCCCAACGTATTTTTAAATTGCCCCATCAGCGTATCATTGTTAATAACATCGTAGAAACGAAGCAAAGTAAATCCTGCAAAATTATAGTTAAAGGCCATTTCAGCTGCTTTTTTATATTGATCTTCGCTGCCTATAGTTAAAGCATTTTCCCCGTTTAAAACAACTCCTTTTGCATTCGCAATACCTGCTACTTGGCGTACAAGCGTCTTTGGCATAGAATATTCCGGATAATTTCCGCTGTCCGTCATTTCTAAGCACGTAAACGTTATATCTAATTTAGCTGTTTTAAACGCATCTAAAAGCGCGTTGTAATCATTATATCCAGCAGGTTTTTCTGCAGCATGAGGAATCGTGGGATTATTATACTGCCAATGAATTCCTGCCACTTTTGCACCGATTGGTACGTTAAAGGTGGAATCAAAAGCCTGATGAGCTAACTGTCCAATACGTTTTGTGTGATCTTCCAAAGCTCCTTGATACCATGCTAAGAAATCTTTTCCATAAGCTGTTGAATAACCATCTTTTAAGAACTGATAGCCATCTGATGGCGGTAAAACTTGCGATGCAGACGTTAAATTGGTTCCCCATGCTTGATTAATGCCGGCGAGTGAACCGTATTTAGTCAAAGCATATGATTGAAACTTGCTTTTGGCGAAGTTCGTATACAATTGAAATTTCCCTCTAGACGGATAGCCGGTTCCGTCTGCTGCTGTATAAGACGGATAACGAATTTCACCTGCAGGGCCTCCTGATAAATAGATTTTAGCAATCACGTCTTTATAAGGTGCTAACGCTTGCGCAAATGCCGTATAGAGCTCTCCGTATTGCTTAGAAATAACGTCGGTTGCAAGCGGGCTTAGCGTTTCTTTATTTGTCGTACCTGTTTCAGATTTAAAGTAAAGGCTGTCATCACTTTTTAAGTTCCATACCCAAGACGGAAGCGGAACGTTACAATCATCTCCTACATTACCGCCGCACTGATGAGTAGAAATAATAGGAACGATCTTTATACCCGCGTTACGAGCTGCTTGAGCAAATCGCTGAGCATAGGAAAAATCGAACTGCTGATCGCCGTTTTTCTCCATATCTCCCCACCAGAAGTCTACTGTCACTGCATAAAATCCATTTTGTTTCGCTTTGCGTAAATCGTTCTCAAACGCTTCCCATGTTGTATAGTCTGTTACCTTTTTTAAAGGCGCCATTAAATAGGTTTTGTAACCTGGATTCATTGATTTTCCATCTACGGCAGCCGCTCCGTTAATTGGACTCAAAATGAAAGCGTTAACAAAAATGAACATCAAAACGAAAGCCAATCCTTTTTTACATAGCTGTTTCATATCTTCCCTCCATTTTTTCAAAATCACCTATAGGTATTCGGCAGATTTTAGTTTTTTCCTTTTTCTTTTATAAAAAAAGACGCCCCGCCAGGACGCCTTCTTCATTAGTTCCAAATCTCATTCACCCATTCAGGATGGTCAATAAACGGATTGCGGTTATGCTGATAGTCTGAATAAATAATGTCATTTCTACGTCGTTCTCGATCATCTACTGGGTCTTGGGCATTCCATTGAAGAAGCACAGATAATTTCCCGTGATAAGGAGCAGTGCCATTATTCACTGTGTTATTAAGTTCTAAGTCAGGCTCATCACTTACATCGCCTTCATAGCGCACGGCCATATAAAACAACATACGAGCCACGTCGCCTTTTACTTCATCTCGAGGTTCCCATGAATCACTGTCAAAATAATTTCCGAGTGCTTCGCTATGTTCCGTCCCTCCGTTATCAAAATCTAAGTTTCCTCTCGTACTGTTTACAGACACATCGGTTGGACGTAAGTGATGAAGATCTGTTCCAGGTCCCATAGCTGTTCCGAAATCCCCGTGAGACTTTGCCCAGACGTGCTCACGGTTCCAATCGTCCACTCCGCCTCCATTTGTACCCTTAGCCTGTGAACGCCCTGTGTAGAGCAAAATAACGTTATTTGCGTTAGCTGGATCTTCATCCGTTTTCTTTAAAGCTTCCCATACGGCTGAATACGACAGTTCTGTGTGATGATCAATAATGTTATGAAGCTCTGTCTTTAAGCTGTTTCCTGTTTTTTCAGCTGCAGTACGATAATAGTCTTCTACTGGAACGGTTGGCTCTGTGGGATCTGGAGCGGGATCAGTTCCTCCTGTTTCTGTACTGATAGAAGTAACTGATTTTATTCCAGAGTGCGAAAAATAAGGAGTGAGTGTGCCCGTAACAGTAAGACTTTTCCCTTTTAACTCCGAGTGACTTTGAAGTCCAAATGTACTTCGCAAATTTGAAGGAATTTGAACGTACACCATCTTGTCTGTATTGGTTTCATTTGAACTGTCAGCAAGAGCAAGTGCATAATCGTTTGGGTAATTGCTCTTAATAACTGTAGATGTGCCTGTAGGTTGACCTACTACATATCCTTTAACCGTTTGTACACTGTTGTTTTGATTCTCAAGAGCTTGTGCAACAGATAAAAACGCGGCTGCTTGACTAACAGGAGTTAAGCTTACTAAAAGAACAAAAATAAGCAGGGACATTGCCCATGTTTTTTTACACAGAGCGTATAATTTCACTTTTTTATTCCTCCTTATGATAGGTTTGAAAACTAGTTTTCTTCCACCTCTTTATATTATTTTTTCACTGTGAATTCCCTGCCTCTTTTTTGTTAAGTTTTATAGTGAAAAAGATGTATTCTTCTTTACAGTGACGGCCACTTTATGCGAAGGGTTATCTTTTTAAAAGTCCACATTGGAAAAAGCATTATGTGTCTTTCTTTATATATGGTATAATCAACCGAATCGTAAAAGAGCTTATACTATTTCAGAAAATGAAATGATTTAAATAGAAATGAGGATTGTCTATGCTTAGTTTTGACGAAAAATTAGCTATTATTTCATCGTTTCCAGAGCTGCATCGAAAAGATGTATCTTTAGGACGCGTGAATTTTCATTATGAAGAAAGCGTGTACGATAAAACGGTTGTTGTGCATCATCTGCATCCTAACGGAAATGGATTTGTATATGCAGGGTTTTTAAAAGGATATGAAACAAATGACAAAGGTCTTGTAAATATCCGTGATTATACAGAAGAAGAGCTTCGCTCTATTATTGAAGCTTCTATTGAATCTTTGTCTACCCTTCCTGATACAGCTAGAGAAGAAGCTATTGTAGGGAATGGAAATGAACAGCGCTGGAACGGCCCAGACAATGCAACGCTTTTACTTGTTCATGAAGATGACCTGTGGAATGTTTATTCTGGCTTGAATTTAGAGGCAGCATTTCTATCTTACGAAGAAGCAGAAGATTATTTGTTTGAAGAAGGCTTCCGCCGCCTATAAGCCTGCGTCTATACGAAAAAACCTCGCTGTTGATTAACAGCGAGGTTTTTTCATTTTTTTACAGAAGGCTGAGGGCTAATGCGCGGTATTAAAACCGCAAATAATATAACAACCCCCACACCAATCAATAATAAATAAAACCATTGTAGGTCTGATGACTTTTCAGAAACAGTTTGTTCTGTTCGCTCTTTCTTGTAGGAAGTGTTTTTAGAAGAAAACAAGTTATATTCTTTTGCTTTCGCAGAAATCGTATTATCTTCAGCTGATGCGTTCGCAAAAAGACTTTCTTTTAAGCTCTCTTTCTCTGCATCTTCCTCTTTTTCAAATGTAAGATCCTTTATTTCCTCCGGAATATTTCCTACTTCTTTTTTATTTTCTAGCAAAGATTCGGGGTCCAAATTAATCGGATCATCCTTATATACATTTGGTTTAATCTCTTCAACGTTTCCGTCATCAGCTTCAGCCGCTGCTGCTATAGGGAAACAAAGAAGTGAAAAAATAAGAACAATACTTCCAATCTTCTTATTAAGCACTATAGGTTTCATCATTTTCAACCTCTTTAGTCGTCTTTAAAGCACGAATAATAGATGGCAGAACACTTAAAACGGCAGTCATTCCCAGTAATACAATAAGCGCCTGTCCAAACAGAGACTGCGTATCATATTGAATTGACATATATACTTTAGATACTGGATCTTCGTAATTAAAGTTTGGCATAGATAAGTTAAGAAGCGGGGTAATATAAAATAAAATCAACCCTACTGTCGTCACCCATCCAGCGAAGCTTCCTAATAAGAAAGCAATACGTACGAGTGTAGATGAAGCAAGCAATAAGACGATTGTAAAGATTGACCATTCCATTGCCCGGTCTCCCGATAACGAATAAATATTAAGGCTAAAGATACTTACCATTAACCCTACAATCAAATTCAATAACCCAAACAGCGTACCTTTCACAAGCATAGGTGCATGTCGGTAGTATTGACTGAAATAGCCAATTAGTAAGCTGCTGATTAAGATAATAACCAAAATGACAACTGGTGGAACCTCTTTTACTTTTTCAGCCGGCACTTCACCGCTTACTTGAAGAGGATTCGCTAAATAATGATAAACGTAATCATTATTCTGTCCATCTACTAATGTATTATTTAACAAACGGTATACCTGGCCGCGAACCAACTTCGTTGAATCCACGTTTTGGGCCCACTTGCTGTTAAGCGTGTCAGCTTTATCCTGGACTTCATTTACACGCTTCTGCAATTCATCTGTGTATGTGACAACATTAGCTTGTCTTTCACCTAAAGATGAAATGAGTTCGTTCATTCCCTTCAACTCTTGACCCATGCTTTGCTGCAGCGTCATTAAGCCCGTTACGTCCGGAGCTTCTTTCTTTTCTAATGCTTGATCTTCACCTGCGCTAGATTGAAGCTCTTGATTCATTGCATTTGCTTTTTCTTGAATAGCTGATAGCTCTTCCATAATAGATGCTTGTTCAGCATCAACTGTTTGTCCATATTGATCAGCAAAATCTTGCACTGAACTTTGGAACTGTGCTAACTCTTCTTTTGTTAGAGACAGGTTTTGTTGGATTTGCTTACGTGCATCTTGAGAAGAGACGGTGCCAGCTAACGCCTGCTGCAAACTTCCTTTAATAGAGTCATTGTTAAGGACGCTGTTCTGTATGTCTGTATTTCCTATTTGAGCTAAAGTCAAATCATACTGCGATAAATCACCGTAATACTTTAGCAGATCTTCTGCACTGCTGCTTTGAATCTTACCTGAGAATGTATTGCTCAACTTTTCCTTGCGAGAAGCTGAAAGGTTTGGAGAAGATAAAATTTTATCTTCTTTGTTTTTAATCATCGTAATGAGATTGTCTACATCCACACTACCTTTAGAAGGCTTTTTGCCGTCTTCTTTCAACTTTTCATTCTCTTTTTTTAATCGTTCATTTTCTTCTTGAAGCTTAGCAATTTGACCGCTCGACGACTTGGTTGCTTCTTCTAAGTCTTTCTCTGCTTTGTTTTTCTGTGCTGTCAAAGACTTAACGTCTACTTCCAAACTGGCAATTTTCTGCTTCAGCGCATCCGTATTTTCTCCTGAAGCTTCCGGCTGAACGGTTACATTTTGCAGCTCATCTTTGACTGCTTGTACCTGTGTTTTCAGATTAGCCACTTTTTCAAGCGCACTTTTCACAGCATTGGATGTACCTGATGCATCCGCTGTGTCCGATGTTTCAGGCGTTTCCGTTCCCTCAGATGTCTCAGGTGCTTCAGGCGCTTCAGGCGCTTCAGGTGTTTCGTTCACCATTCCTTGGAGCTGCTGTTCTAAGTCTTCAAGTCCTTTTGATATATCATCAAGCTTTGCTGTTTGCTGAGATAAATCCACTTTAATTGGTTCTGACGTTCCTTCTCCTTGACCGGAATCTGGCTGAGTTCCATCATCTTCTCCAGGATCCGTCGGAGTCTCTCCACCTTGACTCGGATCTGGCTGAGTTCCGTTATCTTCCCCAGGGTCCGTTGGCGTCTCTCCGCCTTGATTTGGATCTGGCTGAGCTTCGCCATCTTCTCCTGGATCCGTTGAGCCTCCGCCACCCTCATTTGATGAAGCTGTCTCTAGCTGCGCACGAAGCGGCTTTAGCTTACTTTCAATTTGATTTAGGGTTGTTTGCTCAGACTGCTGTTTATATGAACTGACTATTTGGCCGTTCAAATCTTGCAGAGCTTTTTCTTGTTCACTGACGTTATCCGCTTGTTGTTCTCCAAGTTCTCCGACGGCTTTTTGATTTTGATCCAACTGCTGTTGAATGGAAGATAAACCACTAAACACTTGATTGGCCTGCTCATTAAAATTTTGCTTAGAGCTTGGCTGATTAGATTCAAGGGAAGACAACTCTTCTTGAATCGCAGCGACGCTTTGAGCCTGCGTTTTTTCAAGCATTTGTTTCTGTGTTTCTTGATATGTTTGATATTGATTTACATATTCAATGAAGCTGTTTAAATTCTTTTCAACCTGTTCTACGTCGCCTTGTCTGTCGCTTGAACCTTTTTCTGCTTTATTTACATTATCTTGGATTTGCTGAAGAATTTTCTTTTGATCATTTAATTCACCTGCTAAATCTTTTGAATTCGGTTTATAAAAAGCGACCATTGTTTTTTGAAAGGCGATTTCTTTATTTAGAATTTTATCGAACTGTCCGCGTACCTTATCTACTTCCTGTGATACATAACTCCAGTACAAAGAGGACATTTCATTATTAACCTTTGTAGTAGCATCTTCTAATTCCCCTACTACTTTTTCCTTATTAACTGCGTTAAGCTGACTTTGAACTTTGTATTCCAAAGTAGCTTTTTCTGGATTTTTTTCCTGATACGATAAAATATTTTGTGAGAAGGTCGAGGGAATATAGATAACCGCATCATATTTCCCATTCTGTAAACCGCTTGTAGCTGCGCTTCGTCCAAGCACGGTCCATTGATAATCCGACCCCTCCTGTAAAAGAGGAGTCACTTTTTCTCCAAATTCTATCGCTTTTTCACTATTTTCTTTTACTCCATTATCTTCGTTAACAACCGCAATCGTTCTTGTTGAGTTTTCTGTGACTTGCAGCGGGTTGTCTCCAATATACTGGAAAAAGAAAGAAGGAAGAGCCAAAATTAAAACAACAGCTAATATGACTTTAAGTGTATACTTACGCTGTTCGGTCATGTTAAGATCTTCCTTTCACTTACACATAGCGGGATTTGAATTCTTGTTTCTTTTCCACTTTTAATATAATAACCGAAGCCAGGGTTAACATCGGCTTCTTTTCGGTCATAAGGAAGTGTAAATAAGCTTTGCTCTGTTTTCTTCATCAGCAACACGGCTTGGCTAATTTGCTTCACTTCTGTTGTTAACGCGTCAAATCCTTTTGAAAACTCATTGTTGTTCCCTGCAACAATCAAGTTAAAGCCCAGGTGACTATAATTTTTCATCAATTTTGTAATACGATCCTGCAGGACGCTGTCTAAGTTTTGCTGGAATCGTACAAATCCGTCTACTACAAGCATGATCGGGGCAAATGAAAGACTGTGTACCGTTCCTTCCTGCACTGCTTCCAAATACTTATTTTCACGTCGCTGCAATCGTTCTTCAGTTAAATCAAGCCAGTCGATAATCTGTTCTTTTGTTTCCATGTAAACAACTTGCTCTTCAGCTGCATAGCTTGATAAACCGCGGTCAACCGAATCAAATAGTCCGATTTGCTTCACGCCTTGTTCAAGCGCTGTTTGCAGTATGACCTTCACTACATTTGTCTTTCCTTTTTGCGTCTGCCCCATGACGATGCAATGCTTATTTTTCGTAAAGTTCATATGCACCGGTCGAACAAACTCTTCATCTAATCCAAGAGGAATGACTCCTTTTTCCCGAATAACCCTTCTGTCCGTCATAAACTCGGCAAGTACAAGTTTCGATGACAGCATTGGTACAGGCTCCGGAACAGTAGCATCAGCATATTGATTCTTTAATCGTTGAATGTGCAGCTTAACTGCATCAAAGATTTCAAAATCATCTTTTCCTTCCACAGGTAAAAACAGCTGCGCAAAATAAGGTTGATCCGTTTTAATAATAGCCCGGCCTGGAATAGACTCTAGCGCATACGGCGTACGTCCTAAAATAGAATACGCTTCTGAATGATCCATTAAATAATGAACAACTTTTGTTTTCAAGTTATTCATAAGCGACTGACGAATAGAATTCACGCGCGTCGCGGTAAAGATCATATAAATTCCTAAAGACTGACCGTCACGCACGAGCTGTGTGAACTGCATTTCTAGATCTTGCATTTCTTCTTTGACAAGATCAAAATTATCAATCGTGATAAAAATTAGAGGAAGCTCTTCTGAACTTAGAGCATTATACATTTTGATATTGCTAACTTCCCGCTGTTGAAATAACTGCTTTCGCCTTGCGATTTCTTGTTTGATAATCGTCATGAATTTTTCAATTTTACGCATTTGATCCATTAAGAAATAATCCGCCGTATGAGGCAGCTGACGAAGCGGCAGCAGCGTGCCGTTTCCAAAGTCAAAAATGTAATAATGAAGCTGCTCCGGGCTCTGTCTTTCAGCTAGACTAAGAAGCAACATCATGACTGTAAACGATTTACCGTATCCTGACGAACCAAATATACCAATGTTTCCATCATCCATCAGCTGATAGTTATATACCGTTTGGCTTTGCTTTTCCGGTTCATCAATCAAGCCAATTGGGAATACGCCGTCTCGCTTCTCTTTGTACTCACTGCGAAGCAATCTTTCTTTAAGAGGCGGCAGCCATGGACTATTTAATTTTTTGATAGCTAGTTCCTGCTGCGTTTTTTCAATTTTTTGCACCACAACATCAATTTCTGCTTCCGCTTGTTTAGATGACGTCTGCTGAGTAGATACATCAGATAAAGGAATCAACCCGAGATCTGTGACAATGGCGACTTCATCTTCAGCCCCATACGTATCTTCCATGTACGGCGCGCCGCTCCAAGCTGACTGAAACAGTTCATACACTTCATTATTTCCAACCTGCAGATAGCCTCGACCCGTCACCGTAATAGAAGCAGCGTCCGCATTTTTTAAAATTTCTTTACTGTCAGCGGCATCTTGGACTTTTAAAGCTACTTTAAAGCGCGCGTTACTCCAAATTTGATCGTCAATAACACCGCCTGGCTTTTGCGTCGCTAAAATTAAATGAACGCCCAGACTACGTCCAATGCGCGCCGCGCTGACTAATTCCCGAATGAACTCTGGTTCTTCACTTTTTAACTCGGCAAATTCATCCGAGATTAAGAATAAATGAGGCAGAGGTTCTTCTGCCATACCTTGCTTATATAAATCTGTATAATCATTAATGTGATTGACTTCATATCTATCAAACAAGCGCTGGCGTCGTTTTAATTCACTTTTAATAGAAGCTAGGGCTCTTGTACTAAAATTCTTACTTCCTTCAATGTTTGTAATGGTTCCAAGCAGATGAGGCATGTTTTTAAACGGCTGAGCCATTCCTCCGCCCTTATAGTCAATCAATAAAAACGCAACTTCATGGGGGTGGAAATTCACCGCTAGAGAAAGAATGTACGTTTGTAAGAATTCACTTTTCCCTGACCCCGTCGTACCTGCAAGTAATCCATGAGGGCCGTGAGCTTTTTCATGAAGATTTAGTTCAACAATATCTTCTTTTCCTTTTAAACCAATGGGAACTGCTAGCGACTTAGCTGATTCATTGCTTTGCCACCTTTGCACGATATCCAACTCACCAATTTCTCTTGCTTTAAATAATTCTAAGAATGAAACGCTATTTGGAATTGAGTTGGTCATGCCGACTTGGTGATCCAATGTTCGCAGCATCCTTGCAAATCTTTCATTATAATCAAGCGTGTGTTTATCAAGCTGAAATGGAATATTCACAGCTTTTTGCTTTTGAATTAATATATCCCCCTCGGATTCGTTAATATAACGGACGAGTGTATGAACATGCTCCGTTAAGCTTTCCTTTGTCTCTGCCGCAAATATCGCAGAGAACCCAAGGTGAGGGTGATATCCTTCTAAATACTCTAAGATAACGTGATCTGCAATTAACTGCTGATTCGTAATAATAAAAACAAAGTGAGGCAAGAAAACCCCTTCTCCTTTTGCTTCATCTAAATCGCGTTCTCTCAGCATTTCATAAATAGAAGATAAAAGCTGATCTCTCGTTTGTTCATTATAGATGAAACCTTTCGCAAAAGAATGCGGAAGCTGAAAATGAGGAAGCCATTTCATCCATTCCCACTCTTTATATTCTTCTTCATCAAAAATGAATACGAATCTTACGTCATGATAACTGTGGGAAAATGCCAGCTGTCCTACAAGCTGATGCAGTTCATTCTTCACCGTTTTCATCTTTCCTACCAGACCGATAGAGCCTAAACCTAAATGAGCGGTAACAGGGGCATTTTTCACTTCTCGATAGACCTTTTCCATGTGCTGAGACTGCTCAAGCAAATCATCAATTTCTCGATTAGCCATATCTCCGCTATTCAAAGAAATTTGGTAGCTTCCCGGAACTGTTCCTGTTCCAAGGCGCACCTGTAAAAAATCACTGCTTTCTACAGTTCGTTCCCAAATTCGATCAGAAATCTGTTCTGTTAAATATTTCATTCGTTCAAACGTCGGAAAATGATAAGATAATACATCTCGTTGAACTGATACTAGTTCTTGTAATTCCTCGCGCTTGTTTTCTAAATACTTTGTATAAATTCGACGACGACGCTCCTGCCGCTTCTTGCGCTGTTTTTTATCTTTGAAGTATTGAACGGTAGATACAATCAGCGTAGTCGTAAACATCACGACAGATATAATAATAAAAATTCCCCTAGGCTGAATAATCGAGACCGTACCCATGACTAAAAGCATGACTAATGGCGGTAAAATAGTAAGCCATAAGCTTCGGTTATTTTCATCATTGTCCTGAGATGGAAAGGACAAGCTTACCTTATCATTAGGCAAATCATATATCATGCGCGGTGTCCGTCTATAAACCGGGTACTTCTTTTTCATTTCAGAAATAGGCTGTGCCGTAGCTGGAAGCTTAGATGCATAATCGTAGTAGCTTTGAATCTTCAGCAAATCTTTTTCGATCAATTGAATCGTCATAGAAGACCATAAAATAAGATCTCCGGGCTGAAGGTTCGTATTCTCTTCTAGTCGGTGTCCGTTAAGATAAAGCAGTTCTTGGTTATAAAAGACCTTCCACTTCCCGTTTATCTTCGATAAGTAAAATCCTTCTTTTGGCTCTACTACACACTTTTGTTTCTGCTGATACACATCAGCTGCTTCATCACTTGTGGAAAACGAAACTTCTGATCCGTAATCAATATAATAGACAGCTTCTTTAACAGCCGTCTCTGTAAGGACAAAGGTTAAAGCATGTCCTTGTTCTCGCCATACAAACGACTCAGAAACAGATAGCTCTGCTATCCTTTCTTCTCCGTAGGAAATTAAGAGCCGGCCGTTCTTTTCAGATGACAGCGTCATTTGCCCTTTCTCAAACGGATAGGAAAACGTAAAAGTTTGATGCTGAGTGTTTCCAACCGTTGCTTGGCGAAAGGTTTTAAAATCTACAGGCAGCTGCTGATACGTTTGCCCACTAACTACCCAAAGCATATTCATACAACTACCTCCCTACTTCGATTGGTCTTCCTGCTGTTTTTTCTGCTCTTCTTGTTTCTTTTTCTCGGCTTCTGCAGCTTTTTGATCTTCTTCCTGCTGCTTGGCCGCCCGTGCCTCCTCAGCTTGTTTCTCTTCTTGCTGCTTGGCTGCTTCCGCTTCTTGCTGATCATTTTCTTTCTTAAATTCTTCAAGTTCGTTCGCTACTTTATCAAGCTCCTCTTGCTTTTTATCAGCCGCTAAATCGTTGTCTGTCTTTAGCTGACCTTCGTATTTCATTAGTGCATAGATAATTAATGAACGTTCTTCTAACAACCTGCTGACTTCTAGCGCTTTTTTGTTGTCTCCTCGGCCAATGTAAAACCAATACGCAAAATACTGAGGATCTGACTGAAGCGTAATAGTCTTTAAAGCATTTGCTTTTTGCTCCTCCCCTAACTTTTCATTAACAAGATAGGAAGTTGCTATTTCGTATTGCACAATTTTAGGCATGCTTTCAATGTCATAATCTTCAAGTGTGTCGACTACTTTGCTGTAGTTTTTTTCAAGAAAGTATTCGTTGCTTTCTACAAATGCTTCTTGTTTCGGCTGAGCAAAAAAGTAAGAGTAAAAAGTATAAATAAGAGCTGGAATTAATAAGACAAGTATACCCACAGATGAAAACTTAAAAATAGTCCAGCGTTTTTGAGGAAGTTGAACGAGTGTCTTTTGATGCTTTTCAATTTGGGTTAGCTTATGCTGAACAAATTGACTCAACTCTTCCTCATTGCTGATATGCATTATTTTTTTAGCGTCTTCTTTTAATTGCAAGGTCTCATATAACTTAAAATACTGTTCAAATGTATGCGATGAGTCAACGGCCGCTGCTATCGTAGCCTTTAACTCTTGAAAGCTTTGTTCCTCGTTAGACTCATAAGGAGGTAAACTTTCTTTGACTCCATAATGTAAAAAAGCCGGACTTAAACTTTTATCAAAAATGATATTTTCTGGACAAATCAACAAATGCAGCCTTGAAAAAGAATGCTGCTTTACCTGTTTGATAAGCTGATCTGCAAACAGCCATTTTTGCTGTTCTTCTTTTCCTCTTAATGCTGTAAAAGGTTGAAATTCAGAAGTAGGCTTAATTGTTATTTTAAGTTCATCATCGCTCATCATGATTTCTTTTTGAAAAGCCGTGTTTACATCCTTTAACATTTCAATCTCAACAGAACGATTAAGTCGAATTTTTTCTTTTTGAAAAATAAATGTATATTCATTATTATGACGTGTCATTACAGCTTCGAGCTGTTCTTCTAAGTAAGTCGGTTTCTTCTCTGACATTCTAATAGACTCCTTTAGAGAATTTCGATACAATCACCTGTGGTAATTCCGCAGTTAATCATCGTCTCATTTCCCGAGAAAATAAGATTTTTATTTGAAACACGTATCCACGCACCGTCCTTTGGTGATTGAGTAATCTTTTTAGCTTGCCAAACGATCTCGACTACTTTTTTGAGTGAATGATAGTTTGATAGTCGCAAATCGAACCGATCACCTGTATAGTGCTTTAAGTCTACTGTTACTTCTATATACATAGGGTTTCATCACCTCAAAACATAGAAAAAGCGCCTTCATCTTTTGAGAATAGGGCGCTCCTTTTATTACTTCACTTAGATTATTAGATGAAGTTAACCGCGGATTTGGCTAGCGATTTGGTTATCTGTATCTTCAAGAACATTTGCAGAGTCATCTAATTGCTTAGCAATCTTTGTAAGTAGGTTAGACATTTCAACGAAAGAAGGCTTTAATTCTTCGTATTGAGCAGCAAACGCTTCGCTTGAAGCACCTTCCCACATGTCTTGAAGTTGATTTTTCATTGTATCAAGACGGCTTACTAATTCTTGAACTTGACCGCTTTCGTTAGTATAACGACCTGCCATGTCGCGAAGCTCTGCTGGTGTTACGCGAATAATCCCTGACATACATATCTCTCCTTCGGTTTATATATTTACTATTATTGTAAGAAACTCTAGTGTTAAGGTCAAAGGTTACTTGCAAAAGCCTCCAAAAATGAGAATATGTATCTACAAATACCCCTAAAAAATGCAAATAAAACCTAAATAACCAAGATTTTGTTCTCATTTAAACCTTTTCTATCTGATCTATAGGTACCTATTTAAAGGAAAATAAAAACTATAAGACTATTAAATTACATTTTTGTTCATTATCTACAGAACTATTTACTAGTAATAAAAAAGCAGCAGCCTATTTAAGGCCCTGCCTCTTTATATATCTTCTATTTATTTAAGATTCAGACATGCTTTGAAAAAGCACATGCGCTTTTTATTTTTTGGCTACTGCTTAAAATAATTTTGATCTTCTTTTAACATCCTTATTTCTTCGGGGATGAATAATTTTGAGAGAGGCGTGTCAGGGTTAAGTAATATCGCTATTTCTTCATTTAATACAGGCAGCATATCCTTAAATGATACGCATACGGTCTTTTCATCTTTCAGCATCTGTTCAATCGGATATTTTGACGAAAAAACAGGTAAATATCGGTACGCTGCGCTTTTCATCGTCTGAACGTAGTGCTCTGCAATTAATATATCTGATGCTCCATGCTCTGAACTAACAACTAGCCATAAATTGCTATTCATTAAAGTTTTATAAAATTGAGCAATTTTCTTATTATCTTTCATTGCTTCAATTAATGATTTTTCTAATAAGTTAAATGTATATTTCATTGCCGAGACAACCCTGTAAGGAACTGTACCATTTCACTTCCAGCGCCATCATATACTTCATTCATTCTCTCTTCACTTCCTCTGTGCTGTCACTAAACATAATGTTTGAAGAATTCATTTCCTGACTTAAAATGCCCAACCCCATTTGAATAACGCCATAAGTAAAAAATTCCGTTCGACTGCATGTAGAACCATTCACTACTTTTTCTTCCCAAGACATAGAAAGCGAATTCCACATAACATTAAGAGTACCTAAAGGTTTTTCAATCGTTCTATGCATATTGTCATACGTATTCCATTCTTTTAAGTTCTTTATGTCATTCCATGTATCTTGTGAATGGGTGCTCCCATCGCTCCACACGCTCGACCAAAACTCCGTCCAGCCTGAAGAGCCTTCTAGCTCTCCATCTGCTTTTCTCATTTGTTCTGCAGTGTCTTTTACTAATAAATGTGCGTTTTCCGTTAGCGAATCAAGTTTGCGAATCATATGCTGTAACTCTTCCTGCAAGTCCAGCACTTTATCAATATCTGCAACAGACAAGAAATGTAGATTTGTAGCTTCCCAGCTTAGTTTTTGAAGTGCATCAGCCGTCTGTGAATGAGACTGCTGAATTCGCTCTGCAAATGTCTGCAGCACCTCTGGATTTACTTTTATCTCCATGTATGTCCGTCCCCCTATCTCTTGTAAGCCTTCAGTCATCATCCAAACATTTTTTAAGCCTATACGGAAAGACTCACTTTCTAAAGGAGTGAGTCGATAATGTTATTTATTACGCCGATGCTAACTCTCTTAATCGTGAAATTTCTAAGCGTAAAGTTTGAAACAATTCATCCCTTACGTCGTACAGATGAAAAGTAGATTGCGTAATATCATTATAAATATCCTCATATGAGCTCTTAGAACGCCCTGACCAATCTGACGCATATTGTTGGTGCGAATTTTGAAACAGATAGATACCCTCTTCAAGAAATTCCATGATACGTTGAACTTCATGTAAATATGATTCTAATTGATCTGCATCTCGACTATATTCTTTACTTTTTCTTCTTCGCTCTATGTCGTCAAAGAGATCATCAATTGCATCCATAAAATGTCCCCACGTCCTTCTTCCTCTTTTATTAGAAGTCTCTTAAAGTAATGTTAAAATAAGGTTACAAAAAACAAAATCCATCATTCAAACTATTTTCATACCTAGGAAAAAATATCTACATTTCTCTTTTTTTACTTATTTATACAGGTAAAATAGAGAAAATAAACAACGCCAGGCTGCTGTAATAAAGCAGTAGACGTTGCTTTTTAGGTTGTGACACTGCTGTTATAAAAAGGAATAATACCTAGTTTACATTCGACCTTTTTGTTTCTTTTTCTTGTTAAATGGCTTTTTTGAAGGTTTTTTAGCTGTACGGGACTGCTCTTTTGTTCCGTCATCCACGATTTCACCCATATAAAGTTCTTTTTTCACTAATGAAAGTTGAAGTTCACGTGCGATTTGTTTTAAATTTCGTTCTTCACGTTCAGTCACAAGAGAAATGACTGTACCTTCTGCTCCCGATCTGCCTGTTCTACCTGAGCGATGTACGTATTGATCTGCATCTTGAGGAACATCGATGTGAATTACATGCGTCAATCCCTTAATATCTAATCCTCTAGCTGCGACATCCGTTGCTAATAAGACAGGGAAATCTCCTTTTCGAAACCCTTTAATCGTCGTAGCACGATCTTCTTTTTTCGTTTCACTGTGTAAAGAGCCTGCTTCTACACGCTTAAATGTTAATTTCTCTTCAAACTCGATGAGAGTATCAATCCCTTTAAAAAAGGCTAAAGCTTTCATTTGTTCTTGACGAACTAGTTTTCTAAGCACGTCCACTTTATCTCTAGCTTCACTTTTGATGTATACATGCTCTACCTTCGAAGCTGGAAGTTCGTCTCTTCCTACCTCTATTTCAAGAGGATGGTTCATCATATCTTTCGCTAGCGATTTGGTACGTTCTGATACAGTAGCTGAGAAGACTAGGATTTGACGATCACTTAACGCCATTTTTACAATCTGTTGAACCGTTTGAAAATGCTCAGGTACAAACAATTGATCCGCCTCATCAATCACAATTGTTTTGACTTCGTGCATTTTTAATTTCTTCATTTTAATTAGCTCGTTCAAACGTCCTGGGGTACCAACAATGATATTAGGACGTTTTTTGAGTTTTTCTAATTGTCGTTTCATATTTGCTCCGCCAATAAACGCAGCACTTGAAATACCGCTTCCCTGCGACCAAGTTTGAATTTCACCGTGAATTTGCATAACTAATTCATGGGAAGATGCTAAAATAACTGCTTGAATATGAGATGGTCCCGGCTGAATGCGATGTAAGACAGGCAGCAAATATGCCAGCGTCTTTCCTGTTCCCGTTGGGGATTCTCCTATTACATCTTTATTAGCTAAAATCTCTGAAATAGCTTTCGTTTGAATAGCAGTAGGCTCATTGAACCCTGCTTTTTTCCACGCCTCTTGTAAAAAAGGCTGTAAAGTCTCTATAAACTGACTCATATCTATCTCCTTTTCCATGCTTTTCTCGATATTATAAACGATTTTCTTCATTTCAATTAAACGAATGTATCAGTCGCCATGTGATGTGCGTTAATACTGACCTTAATTTCCATTTATAAATAAACCTTCCTTATCCCAAGGGACCCTGTCAATCCGTCAGTAGAAAAATCGGTTGTTGCCTTAACTTTTCTACATCAATAAACATAGCTTCAACTATGATACACTATTGCTTCTATAGAAAACAATATGATCCTCTTTATTATGAACGAAAACTTGTATAAGAAGGAGGTTTTATGTCCTATATGGATCCAGACGCAAAGGGCTCATCTGCTTACTGCCTCTTTTTCAAGAAAACAGCCGCCTCTCTGAACTACGAGAGGCGGCTGTTTCGTTCTATAATTGGCATATCAATAGTAACCGTTGTCCCTTTTCCTTTACCGCTTTTAAAATGCATGGTACCTTGATGACGCTCCATGATTTTGTAACACACGGCCAGCCCTAAGCCAGTGCCAGCTTCTTTTGTAGAATAAAACGGCGTTCCTACTTGTTCAATCCTCTCTTGACTCATTCCGATTCCATTGTCTTCAAAGTGAATCAATGCTCGTGTATCTTTTTCTTCAACTGTGATTGTAATATGACCTTTCTCCATAATAGCTTCTACACCATTTTTAATCACATTGATGAACACTTGTTTCAACTGATTTGCATCAGCTGAAACATAAATAGGCCTTTTGGCTGTTTCTTTCAATAAAATAGAAACATTATTTAAATTGGCCTGCGCTTCCATTAGGGTAATAACTTGTTTTAAAATCTCGCATAAATTGGTCTTTTCAAAAGATACATGCTGCTTTTTTCCAAGAATGAGCATTTCACTGGAGATTAAGTTGATGCGGTCGATTTCAGACATCATAATATCTAAATATGTGTCATTTGTTTCCTTAGAGGCTTGCATAACCTGTACAAAGCCTTTTAAAGAAGTAAGCGGGTTTCTAATTTCATGTGCGACGGCACCTGCCATTTGTCCAATAACCGACATTTTTTCCGAGGTTATCATAAGCTCTTCATCTTGACGGTATGTAGTAATATCGCGTGCAATCATAAATACACCTACTACCTGCTTATGAACGATGATGGGAAGCAAAGAACACCTAAGCAACCGTCTTTCTCTCTTTCTATTGATCACATTCATTTCGAACTTAGCACCTTTTCCATTCAGCACTTCTTTAAAATACTCTTTACACATATCAAACTCTTCAGCTGCGATAAGAGCTGAAGGTTTCATCTTTTGTAATTCTTCACTGGAGTATCCAACGATTGCTTCACCTTCTGGATTAGCAAGAAGAACTTCACCCGTTTTACTTATTTCAAAAACGCCATCGGGATTATGTTTGAATAAAGATTGATAGTGCTGATTGCTCGTTTGAAGTTCGTGTTCTTTTACTACGAGCTCTTGCTGGGACTCCACTAGTTTATAAGCTCTCCTATATACCAACCCATACAAAATAATCCCCGTAGCTAAAATAAAAAACCAACCTTTGTATTGTTGAAAAAAAATATATACTTCAAAACGACCTTGCGCTAATGTTCTAGATATATTATCAGATATCAAGATCCATACAGCGCCAATAATGATATATATAATCGAAATTCTTAAAGCTACTTTACGCGCGTGTTTCACCAAATTTTAATCACCTGTTTATCAGTATTGATCCCCTGTCTTATTGTCTTTATATGAAGTGTTCACTTTTTGTAGTCATTTCATGCCGTTGTAAAAAATTGATGAATGACCTGACCTAAGTTACTAATAGATTTTACATTTGCTTGAAAATGATACTGGTGAAGCCATTGACTATGATCGGGTGTCACACCTGTTAAATAAATCTGTACACCCATTAGCTGAAATTCCCATATTAAATGTTCTAGGGCTGCAACACCTCGTTCATCAATTTGACCTATTCCATTAAAGTCAATGATAACTCGATCAACCGTTTCTTCATCTATTTGTCTGAGCAGCCGATGTTCATTTTTCATGATGACTTCCTCAAACAAATCGCCAAACAGAGGTATAAGCACCATGTTGTTCGATAAATGAATAAACGGTCCCGACAGTTCTATAACTCGGTTCATTGCTTTTTCTAATCGTTCTTTTTGCAGCAGCAGTTCTAAGTCTGTTTCAGATAAACGCGCTGTATGTTGTTCGATTTTTTCTGAAAGAATTCTAATTTGAGAATCTTCCTCTACACATATTACATGTGCCTTATCTTGCTCCCATTTGCAATTCACGGTATAAAGAGACATTTTAGCTTTGCGCGAATGCATGACTAATTCTGTTTTTATTTTTTTCTTCTGCCCTAATCGTTTTCTAGCTTTGTTCTGACTATCTTCGTCAACAATTTCTAAAAAATGTTGAACCTCTCCGAATAAAGCGGCTGCTTCATCAGATTGCGCTAGAATATTCATTTCCTCATCCATAATAAAAACAGGAAGCGGAGCATATTTAATAGTCGACAACCTTAATCCCCCTAATTGATTGATAATGAAAAAACTCTTTCAACTCCTCTAACTGTGCAATAAATCGAACTTGATTTGTTTGAACAAGAGGAAACTTATAGTTTGAAACTACTCGGCCTCCAACTAAAATAAGCGGCTGATGTTTTGTCTTTTGTAATCCTTCTATATATTCGCTTGCTTTTTCTATATGATGAGTTAAACTGAACGAGATTCCTACTAAATCAGGTTTCCATTGTTCAACAGCGTGCGTTGCATGTAAAAGCGGAGAATCTGCTCCTAAAAGTTTCGTCTGCCATCCGTGCTCTTCAAAGAGAATGGAAATCATTTTTAAACCTAAAAAATGCTGTTCATTTTCTATGCACAAAAACAGACCTTTTTTTTCATTTTTAATAACTTCTTGTCTTATACACAATTGATAGCGTGACAAAACATAGTCACAGGTAGTAGTAGCTAAATGTTCATCAGCCACTGAAATTTCATCTTCTTCCCACATCATACCGATTTGAGCCATTGACACTGAAATGAATTGCTGAAAAATATAAAATGTATCGAAACCCTGCTGTCTTTTTTTCCACACAATATTCCAAGCTTCATCTTGATTCCCTGATAACAGTAATTCAGTCAAGCGTTCTATGCTTTCAATCAAGAAACCACCTCTTTTTCAGTCAAACGACTTGTTTTTTCCTTTGTTATTATCAACCATACCACTTAACTCACCCGCACTCTACAGTAAAATATTCTCACACTGACAAAATAGCACCGGACGTCTCTGACAAGTCAATCTCTTTATTTTTCAAAGTCAACGAGGTAGTGATGCAGCAAGTGACGGTTCTGTTCATTGTATAAGTACGCATACACAGGTCGTCCTATTGTGCCGTAAGTCATTCTTTCTCCAAGAAGACCTATATCTGTTAGAAATTTTAAATATTTCCGAATAGACACTCTTGAAATTCCCGTTTTTTCAGCTACATCATCAGTCGAAAAAGGGTGATCTTTAAGATGCTCAATGGCTTCTACGATAACTTCTAATGTTCCTGTCGTTAAACCCTTAGGCAACGGCTCTACCGGAGCTTCTTTTATTTTTTTATTAGACAGCAGCCCGTCTAATTCCTGTTGATTAAGCTGAGGTTGCTGTTTTAACGTACGAAATGTTTGTTTGTAAGCCGAAAGTGCTTGATAAAAGCGTTCAAATGTAAAAGGCTTAATCAAATAATCAATCGCTCCGTAGCGTAGAGCTTGCTGAATCGTTTGGGCATCCGAAGCAGCGGTGATAAAAATGACATCTATTTCCTCTTGTTTTGTTCGAATCTTTTGTAAAACTTTCAAACCATTTTGTCCAGGCATAAAGACATCAAGCAGCACTAAATCAACTTGATATTCATTTACCTTCACCAAGGCTTCATGACCCGAATGAGCAACAGCGACCACTGTAAACCCCTCTATCTCTTCAATGTACTTTTGATTAAACTGAGCAACCATTGGGTCGTCTTCAACAATTAATACTTTAATCAACTTGATCTCTCCTTGTTTCGTACGGAATATCAATATAGAATGTGGTACCGCTATTTATAAATGAGTCAATGACGATTTGGCCACCTAGTTCATCAATCGTTTGCTTCACTAAATGCAGCCCAAACCCTCTGCTCGTGCCTTTTGTAGAAAAGCCTTTCTTGAAAATCTGATTCATTGTATCGGAAGGAATGCCGCAGCCTGTATCCGTGACTTGAATCGTAAGTTTATTGTTTTTATACACAAGCATAACGGACACTTTTTTAGAGGCTTGATGACAAACTGAATCAATTGCATTATCAATTAAATTTCCAATAATGGTAATGAGATGATGAGTAACTTGTGGATCTGAAGGTTCTGGAATAACTTCATCAGCGGAAAACGTCAGTTCTACGCTTTCCTCTCTAGCATAACTCATTTTGCCCATGAGGAACCCTGCCAACGCATGATCTTTAATAGATTTAGTCACTGAACTAGATTCATCGACACGGTGATTAACAAGCTGATGAATATACGTTTTTAGCTCATCATAATAATTCATCTGCACCATTCCTAAAATCACATGAAGTTTATTCATAAATTCATGCGATTGTGCTCGAAGCGCTTCCACATACATTTTAACACCTGTTAGCTGTTCTGCTAAGATATTAACTTCTGTTTTATCCCGAAACGTAGAAAGTGCCCCTACAATCTCTTCGTTTACTACTAGCGGAACCCTATTAACCACAATGGCTACTCCATTTATGACTTGCTCTTCATCGTAATGAGATTCCCCCGTAGACAAAACGTCGTCCAACCTGGAGGTGGGCATATATTCTCGAATAGACAAACCGATTGGCTCTGGTGCTAACCCTGCTTTAACAAATAAGCGGCGTGCAGAACGATTAGCAAGTGTAATATTACCTTCTTTATCAACAGCTATCACTCCTTCACGAACCGACTGCAGCATGATGCTTCTCTCTTCTAGAATTTTAGCAATTTCAGAAGGTTCCAAGCCAAATAAAATTTTCTTTATGTAATTCGCTAATAAAATAGCACCAAGAACGCCTACAAGTAAACCAATTAATGAACCTAAAACAATTCGGCGATGCCCATCTCTAATTGCTTCATTTACATTATTCAAAGAAATCCCCACAGCTACTGCGCCAATTTGTTGATTTTTTTCATTATAAATAGGTGCAAAAGCGCGCAGAGATTTATCGAGCGTTCCTTTTGATACAGATACATAAGATTTTCCGTGCAATGATTTTTGCTCATCGCCTCCGGCAAACCTCTTTCCTATCTTTTTAGGATCTGGGTGAGATTGCCGAATTCCATTCATATCCATAACAACGATAAACAAGACGCTTGATTTTTTACGAATTCGTTTAGTGAATTCTTGAATTGACTGAGGTGTTTTTGTTTCTAGTCCTTCTTTCACGTTCGTTGATTCTGAAATAATCGTAGCAATAGTCCGAGCTTTTTCAGCCTGTTGATCTCGAATATTTTTTCCAATTGAACTGCTAACTAATAAATCCGTTAACAATAGCGATAGAATCACCACCATGCATACAAGCAGCACCGTGATGCTTCGCAGCCCCATTCTTCCGTGTTTCACATTCTTTCCTCGCTTCCCTGCTTTTCTTGTTTATAGCACAAGAAAAAGATCTTATCTAGAGTCAGATAAGATCTTCGCTTATTTAATTTCAGTTTTACTGAGTTGATTAACATTTATACAGGAAGGTTAACAATCTACTTTATAGTTTAGGTCCTTTTCGATATTTGAACCATCCCATTTTATAAAAGGCAAAGACCATTACGCCTACAAGCCCAATCATAATGCCAAGTACAATAAAATAATTATATTTCCCCTTCAGTTCCGGCATATATGAAAAGTTCATGCCATAGAGACCAGCAATAAACGTCAACGGTAAGAAAATAGCTGACATAAGCGTTAGCGTAAACATGATTGAATTCATACGATCCGAGTTAATGGACATAAAGCTTTCTCGAATATCATTTGACAAATCCCTGCTCGCTTGCATAATTTCAATCATATTTAATAAGTGGTCATAAATATCATTAAAATAGCGAACCTGCTCTTTTGCTTTTAACGCATTAGTTGACATAATACGATACATTAAATCTCTCATGGGGTTTAAAATGCGGCGCATTCGTGACAAATCACTTCGGATGTCATAAAGCTGCCTCATTAATTCATCCATAGGTTCGTCTTTTGCATTGTCTTCAATGTCGTCTATGTGATCTTCAAATTTATAAAGCACAGGGAAGTATTCGTCAACGGTATGATCTAAGAGTTCATACATGATATCCCATGTTCCATCTTCGGTAGCCTCAGGGTCTTTTTTGATAAGCTCCCACACCCTAGCCACGCTCGTTAGCTTATCCATATGGTAAGTGACTAAAAAGTTATCCCCTACAAACGCAGATACTTCTAAGTGCTCAAGCTCTTCTTTATGAAGGGCATAATAGACTAAAAAATAATGCTCATCATACAGCTCAAATTTAGCGCGCTGACCTTGATTTAAACAGTCCTCAACTGCTAAAGGATGAAAATTAAATTGTTCAAGCTGCTTTTTTTCTTCCTCGGTGGGATTGTAAAAATCAACCCAATACCATTGAAAGTCATGGCTTGAACGAATCTCATTCATTTCTATTTCTTTAATAGCTCCTTCTTTGGTTTTAGCTACAATTTTAATCATAAGATAACCTCTGTCTTTTTTGATACTATTCTCTGCACATACCCTTTTTACCATTTTGTTAAACTTTTTTCTTTTAATGTACGCCTTTTCTCGTCTATACATACGATGATGGTGACGACAAGAGAACAAAACGGTGAGGAGGTATATCCATATGTATGAATTTTACTCCCGGCATGAAGAATATTGGGAAGATGATACAAGACTAGACGAACAGCTTCTAAGAGATATAAACAAAGCTGTAAGCGATGAGTTTTCCGCTATTCACTACTATACACGCTTAGCAGAACTGGCTCCTAATAATCAGTTTCAACAAGCTATATTAGGTATTCGGCAGGATGAAATTAAACACTTTGACTGGTTTTCTAAAGCCTATTATGATTTATCAGGCAGCTACCCACAGATTTCATTAAACATAAAACTGCCAAATACTTTTCAAGAAGGGATCTCTGAATCCATTAAAGATGAAGTAGAAACCGTTCCATTTTATCAATCAATCGCTAGAAGAATCACAAATGCTCGAATTCAAAGCCGCATTGTTCGAGCTGCGAGCGATGAACAGCGCCACGGTCAAATTTTCCAAACCATTCAGTCCCGCTTCTCATACTAAATAATACGCTTGCAATCGCAAGCGTATTATTTGGTATGGTTTTATCATTATCTCTTACTTTGTAGCATTAAATTCTTCTTTGATTTTTTGGAGCAGCGTTTGATTTGTTAATACGTCATACCCTGTTAATGCCATTGTTTGTGCCCCAAGTATCATTGCTTCTCTTCCTTGCTCACTTAAAGCTGCTTCTCTAAATTCGTGCGTATGACAAACAAAATAATCATCACAAATTTGAATATACGGATGAATAGCCGGAACAACCTGACTTACATTCCCCATATCTAAAGATCCATGATCGCCTTGGTCTTCCGTAATGCTTTGTTCGCTCACGCCTAATGAGATGAGATTATTTGTATAGACATCGGATAATGTTTGATTCGTTTGCATATCATCATAAGAAAACTCATAGTTTGAGGTTTTTAATTTTGTTCCCGTGGCTAGAGCAGCGCCGTTTGCACATGCCTTCACCTTCTCTGTCACTTCATCTACATATGCACGAGTTGAAGCGCGGACATAAAATTGTGCTACTGCATAATCCGGTACAACGTTGGCCGCCTTGCCTCCCTCTGTAATCACTCCATGAATGCGTACATCCGGCTTCACGTGCTGGCGAAGCGCATTAATGCTGTTGAACGTTTGTAATACGCCGTCTAACGCGTTGATTCCTTCATGAGGAGCAGCAGCTGCGTGCGCGGATTTTCCGAAGAACTCAAACTGAATTGCATCCATCGCAAGAGAACGTCCGCTTTTTTGGTGGCAGTAATAAGGATGTACCATCATAGCTACGTCTAAATGATTAAAAATGCCTTGCTCGGCCATCGTTACTTTGCCGCCTCGTGTTTCCTCTGCAGGCGTTCCATATACGTATACTTTACCGCCTGTTTCTGCAACTGCTTTACTAAGACCAATACCAGCTGCAATCGACATGGTTCCAATTAAGTTATGTCCGCATGCATGTCCGAGATCCGGCAAAGCATCGTACTCAGCCATAAACCCAATCGACGGACCTGGCTTTTGACTGTCATAAACAGCAGTAAAAGCCGTTGGCAAGTCACATGTACCAATTTCAACTGTGAACCCTTGTTCTTTTAAAACATCCGTTAATGCTTTGCACGCTTTGAATTCTTCGTGACCAAGCTCAGGATTTTGCCCAATATATTTGCTTACCTCATAAAATGTCTCCTGTAAGTTATTAATTGTTTCATTTATTAATTGTTTCATTAGTTGTACTCCTCTTTTAAATATTTAAACAAATTATAGTATATTTATTCGTTTTTTAAAAGCTAGTTTTTAAGACGGGTTTTCCTATCACCTTAATATGCCTTATAATTAAATTACTAACTGTTTTAAAGAAGGTATGCATAATGATTAACATAAAAAAATTCAATTTTTTAGGCGGTCGTATTATTAAAACAGGCATTGCCGTTTTTTTAACTGCGCTCATTTGCCAGTCCATTGGCTGGCCGTATATGCTCGCTGTTATTACAGCTATTGTTACGATTGAACCAACAGCTGCCGATTCTATTAAAAAAGCTTTCATCCGCTTTCCTGCTTCAGCAATCGGAGCTGCTTTTGCCATGCTTTACACATTTCTATTAGGAGTGACGCCGCTTACCTATATGCTTGTTGCTGTTTCTACTATTATATCCTGTTCTAAATTGCGTTTGCATGCAGGAACACTCGTTGCCACGCTAACAGGGGTGGCTATGCTGACGATTGTGCACGATCATTATTTCATCTCGTTTTTAATTCGGTTAGCGACCACCAGTATTGGGCTGCTTACTTCTTCACTTGTGAATATCATCGTTCTTCCTCCTAATTATACACCGATTATTACGAGGAAAATTCAAAATCTCTCAAAACAAATGAGCAGCGTTTTACAGCAAAGAGGAAGCGAACTTTCCCAAGTACATGCTTGTCATAAACAAACAAAGCTTCAATTTCAGCAGCTTTCCGCTGAAATTGAAAAAATTGAGACGCTTTGTGAGTATCAGCGAAAAGAATGGAAGTTTCATCATTTCACTCGTACAGCTATGAGAAAATTCCACTATGAATATAAGAAACTTTCTCTTATGAGGCAGCTTGTCTACCATATTGGTAATTTAATTTACTTGCCTGCTCATCAGCTGCAAAGTGCAAGACATCAAGTAATATGGGATACATTCACTTCCTTTCATAATGTCTTACAAAATGAACAATATAAAAGCTCTTTGCAGCATCAAACGCTTGTTTTGACTTTAAAACAAAGGTTTTGGGCACATAAGCAGGAGGAAAACAGAGGGGATCACCCTTTTTCAACAGAAACAACAATGCTTTACGAACTGCTTGCAATTCACCATCTGCTTGAAGAACTACACCGTATTCATTGTTTGAAGGATCGATATAACTTAAATAACTCATCTGTCTCACTTTCTTCATAAAAAAATCCTCACATATGTGAGGATTTTCTTGTTTACGAAACTTGTGACTCATCTTTCTTATATTCTTTCTCCCAGTAGTCTGCATTTTTAATTCCCAGCTTAACAGGATCAAATACAGGGTCTACCCCTTGTTTTTTCTGAGCTTCATAGTCTTTTAATGCAACTAACGCAGGCTTAGCTAAAATTAAGATAGCAATTAAATTTAGCCATACCATGATACCAAGCCCGACATCTCCTAACGCCCAAGCTAGTGATGCTTGTTTAACTGAGCCGTAGAACGTAGCTCCTAGAAGGACAAGCTTTAATGCAAACATAGCCCACTTTCCGTTCTTTCCGCGAGTTAGGTAAGCAATATTTGTTTCAGCAATGTAATAATAAGCCATGATCGTTGTAAACGCGAAAAAGAATAGGGCAACTGCCACGAAGCCAGCTCCGAACCCCGGCAACACTGTTTCAATAGCAGCTTGTGTAAATCCAGGTCCTGCTTCTACACCCGGTAGATTTGAAATAATAAATGAACCGCCTGGTCCTTCCGTATTGTACATGCCTGTAAATAAAATCATAAACGCTGTCGCTGAACAAACGAACAGTGTATCAATATAAACCGAAAAAGCTTGTACAAGACCTTGTTTCACTGGGTGTGAAACTTCTGCTGCAGCTGCTGCGTGTGCACCTGTTCCTTGCCCTGCTTCGTTTGAATAAATACCGCGCTTAACTCCCCAAGAAACAGCTAAACCAACGATTCCTCCAAAAGCAGAATCTAATGCAAAAGCACTTTTAAAAATAAGAGCGATAACTCCCGGCAACTCGGAAATGTTCATGGCAATAATAATAAGAGCTAAAATAATATACCCAAGTGCCATAAAAGGTACAACGAATTGGGCCACTCCTGCAATACGCTTAACGCCTCCAAAGATAATAAAAGCAAGAATAATAACTAATCCTACTGCTGTAACCGTTGGACTAACGCCAAATGCGTTGTCGATGCCAAGCGCGATGGAGTTAGACTGAACGCCCGGCATTAAGATACTCATTGCAACAAGTGCTGCAATAGCAAATAAAATGCCATACCATTTCATACCTGTTCCTTTTTCAATGTAGTACGCTGGACCACCTCGATATTGGCCATCTTGTTTAACTTTATAAATTTGAGCAAGTGTTGATTCGATGAATGCACTAGAAGCACCAATAAAAGCAACTGCCCACATCCAAAATACAGCTCCTGGACCTCCAAAAGCGATAGCTGTTGCAACTCCAGCAATGTTTCCTGTTCCGACTCGTCCCGACAGCGCTAAAGACAGGGCTTGGAAGGAAGAAACTCCTGCTTCTGAGCTTTTACCCTGAAACATCAGCATAACCATGTCTTTTAAGTGTCTTACCTGCAAAAACCTCGTTAAAATTGAGAAAAACAGGCCGATCGCAAGACACCCATAAATAACAGGTGTGCTCCATAGCACATTATTCAAACTCGTTACAAATTGCTCCAAACGATAACCCCCTTATTTTCTATTCAGACTATTTTAAATTATAAGTTAAATTATAAATTTTAACAATAAAACTCTAAATTAAAACTAATTTTTAGTTAAAATACACAAAAAACTTATAAAATCCTCAAAAACATCCAACGATAAACCGTTTACATTCCGTAATTATCGCCTTCAAAAGAGAGATATCTGCACCTTTCTTATCAGGAACACATAGGCTGTAGGAGTTATTTTCTATTAGAAGGTGTGAAAAACAATGATGAGAATAGAGCCTTTATTTTATCGTCCTTTAGCTCTAGACCTTCTTTATGCGTGCGTCTTAGCTTATAAGCAATACGCACAGGGAGGCACATTTGATGTACCTGAAGGCTACCGGCTTATTAAATCGTTTAAAGCTTCTGCCGTAGGGGTGCAAGAATGGTTTGGTTTTATTTTAGAATCTGATGACTCTATCGTAATTGCCTTTCGAGGAACTCAATCTGAGGCAGACTGGATTGCTGATGCTCGCATTAGGCAGCGCCCTTATCCATACAATCAACAAGCCGGTCTCGTCCACGAAGGTTTTTTAGCCGTTTACGAATCATGCCGTGATGAAATTTTTGAAACGTATCAGTCCCTTGCCCCCAAGCCACTTTATATAACGGGGCATAGCCTAGGTGGCGCACTCGCTGTTCTTCATGCCTTAGATGTCGCCACAAACGCATCTTTTCCAGAAGTTACAATGTACAACTACGGAGCTCCTCGAGTAGGTGATCCTCAATTCGTTCAAACATACACAAATCTTGTTTCAAATAGCCGCTGTTTTGTTAACACGACGGATACGGTTCCTAAAATCCCGCCGAAGCGCCTTTATTCCCCTTCCACCAAGCAAACAATTTATTACGATCAGGATCCTCTGCAACTCTCGTTTACGATTCAAACAGGCTCTACCGTAGGGAACCATAATCCCCAAACATACAGTGTTGGTATTTGGATGATGTCGGACTATCCTATTTTGGTCCAAAAATAAAAAAACAGGCGGACTGCCTGTTTTTTTTATGCACCAATTGCTGCTTTGATTTCTTCTATTTGTTCTTGATGACGCTTTTCATGATAGCCAATAAAATCAATCCACTGCTTTAAATCCATTAACCCAAACACAGGGTGTGGAAATGATTTTTGCTTTAGCTTGTCTTCACTTGCTGTTTCTTCTAGCTCTATTAAAGCCGCTCTTGATTCTGCCAGCTTACTCTTCATTTCTTCTAATGTCTGCTTTTCATTAGAAGGCGTAACTTGAGCCGGTGCATCTACTTTCCGCGAACGGTCTACCGCTAAATGAAACGGCTTATCTTCCGTCGGCTGATCCACACCGTTTTCTAACTGATCCTTTACACGTGAAACAATCATGCGCTCCATCAAATATAAATGTTCTAATACTTGCATAACGCTCCATGTATTAGATGCTGGCTGTTGATTTAATTGTTCATATGTTAATGATTCTACACTGCTCAATACGTCATTTCGAAACTGTTCATTTTTATTCATATTTAATCCTCCTCTAGGATTCCTCTAGCTTATCGTATCAAAAAACTCTTCTATATAAAAAGGATATCCCTTTACTTAACTATGTTTTAGCTGCAATTGTTTCACGTGAAAAAATCATATTTTCTATTTGACATAGATCAACTGAGGTGTTATATTTAGACTTCTGGCTTTTCTTTAAGAGCTGGACATAGTGAAAGTAACTTGAAAGGATGTATCGTACAATGCAAGGTAAAAATACTGGCATTCGACACATGTCTTTGAACAAAACTTATTCACACTGGATCGGCTTCGGAGCCGTAAGGATGCAAGAGAGGTAGGGCTTGCGTCGTTTAGGTTAATCGATCATGTGGAAAAACAAACCGCGGCAATGGATGAAATCCATGCAAGCACAATCAATGCTAATTGTGCCCTAACAACAACGAAACATACAAAAACCGTAATCATGGATTTTATAAAGAAAGTAATCATTTTGTTTTTACACTTGCAAAAGCAAGTTACTGATAAGAAACACGAACAAAAGCGAGCAGATGCATCTGCTCGCTTTTTTAATGATGGTTTTTTATTTACTTTATCATTTCTTTTTTAGCGGATCTTACAAAAAAGCCGAAACCACACTGGTTTCGGCTTTTTCTTATTGCTCTGCTAGTACATCAGCAAATGCTTTTGCATAAGGAGGAAGGTCTGGCGGACGGCGGCTTGAGATGATGTGACCGTCGATTACGACTGCTTCATCATGCCAAATAGCTCCCGCATTTTCCATATCATCTTTGATTCCTGGCGTACTTGTTACGTTTCGGCCATCTAAGATTTTTGCAGAGATTAATACCCATCCTGCATGGCAGATTTGGCCGATTGGCTTTTGCTGTTCATCCATATGACGAACCATTTCAATTACTTCAGGGTAGCGGCGCAGTTTATCCGGCGCCCAGCCTCCAGGTACTAAAATAGCGTCATATTCAGCTGGATCAACATCTTTAAAAGCGTAGTCCGATACGGCTGGAACACCGTATTTCCCCATGTACGTTTCGTTTGCTTTTTCTCCAACTAAATGTACTTCTGCTCCTTCTTCTCGAAGACGCATCACTGGATACCATAGTTCTAGATCTTCAAAGTCTGCACTAACAAGCGCAATAACTCTTTTATTTTCTAAACGCATCGTAACACCTCCGCCATCAGTATAGCATGTTGGAGAATAAGATTGAAAATAAGGGACTAACTTGTACATAATTAAAGGATTTTTCAAGTGCTCTTCAGAAAATTTTTGTATGCCAAATGGTCTAATTTTATATTTTCACTTGACTGGGGACAAACATCACACTACAATGTGTAGTGTGATGTTCATAATGTTGTAAAATTATCCAAATAAGAAAGACTTTCTGATTTAATTACTACATTTCTTTTTTCGGGCTTTTACACTACATAATGTAGTGTTTTTCAAATACACTTAAAGGAGGAAGTAAAGTGAATAAAAACGTCGAAATTGGTTCACTTATTATTCGTTTAGTATTAGGTTTTACATTTTTAGTACACGGCTTTCAAAAATGGCAAGGCGGGATTGAAAATACAGTAGGGTTCTTCGATAGCTTAGGAATCCCTGGTTTCATGGCATATATTGTTGCAACCATTGAACTTGTAGGTGGGGTTCTTATTATTCTTGGCCTAGCAACAAGAGTTGTATCTGCTTTATTTGTGGCAGTTATGCTTGGCGCCATTTTTACAGCCAAGCTTAAAAGCGGATTTGTTGGCGGGTTTGAGTTTGATATTGCCTTAATTGCCATGTCTGCTCACTTATTTCTTGCAGGAAGCCAGTTCCTTGCTCTTGATGCAGTGGTATTCAAAAAGAAAGAAACTGCCTTTTCTCTTCAAGAAGAAAGCAGTAAATAAAAAAAGAAAGCTTATACTCTCCCAATATAAGCTTTCAGATTAGTCCCCGCCGTTTAAGGCGGGCTTTTTTTATATTTGCAGCAGCAAATTGGCAAATAAAGAAGAACGCTCGGACAACGTATCAATTTGAATATGTTCATATTCCGCATGTATTCCTTTTCCGCATGCTCCTAATCCATCCAACGTGGGAACACCAATGGCCGCTGTAAAATTGCCATCACTTCCGCCGCCCACAGCTGCTTCTTCCAATTTCATACCCAGTTTGGCCGCGATTGATTGAGCACATTCAAATAGCTCTTCCGTTTGTTTAGACTTGACCATCGGAGGACGATTCATTCCTCCCGTTACTTCGAGCTTAATCCCTTTTAAAATGGGTGTTAAATTCAAAATAATATCCGTCATGCGTTTTGCTTCTTCTTCTGTAGAAACACGTAAATCCACGTGCGCTTCTGCATATTCCGGCACTACATTTGTACCGCTGCCTCCCGTAAATGTCCCAACGTTCACCGTTGTACCTTTTTCATAATCTGTTAAGCCCTGCAAGAAAATCACTTGGCGCGCCAGCTCTTCAATCGCATTGATTCCTTCTTTGTGGTGATTACCCGCGTGTGCTGCTCGTCCCCATGCTTTTACGGTGAAAATTCCCGCTCCTTTGCGCGACGTTTTTAACGCGCCTGAACCCGCCACCGCCGGTTCCGCTACTAGCACTGCTTCACTCCTTTGTGCTTCTTCTTCAATGTATTTTTTAGAAGAAATTGACCCAATCTCTTCATCCGAATTGCAGAAAAACACAATTTTTTTATCGAGCGATAAGCCAAGCTCTTGAATCGCTTTAATCGCCCATATAGATTGCACAATGCCGCCTTTCATGTCTAAAATTCCCGGACCGTACAGCTTGTTTCCCTCTGTTCTTAGACTCAGCCTTCCCTTTTCCCATACCGTGTCAAAGTGACCGATAATTAAAAGCTGCTTTTCTCCTTCTCCAATCGTAAATTTCAAATGGTTTCCTACTTCTTTTTCTTCTATGATTTCGTATCCTACCCCCAACCGTTTATGAAACAGCTGCGTTAAATACATTCCACACTGATCTACTAACTCTTTACTGTAGGACGGTGATTCTTTTTTCACAAATCCAACTAAATCTTCAAGCATCTCTTGTTCGTGTTCTTTTAAATAACTAAACACGCTTTGTTCTACCATTACCTGACTCAAATCAATTCCTCCTCCAAACAACCCCTGCTGCTTGCATTAAATGCTTTTATTTATCGTACGTATAACTATGTTCTACGTTTCACATAACGACCTTAAATTATCCTTAATTATAATGGTTTTCAGACAATTTTCCATCCTTTAAATACAGATAATACTTTAACTTATTCATAACCGACCGAAAATAGCCATAAACTTCAACAAATTCATACAAAAAAGCTTCAATCTTCAACAGATTAAAGCTTTCGTTTGACTAATTGACATTTATTTTAATATTTTTCCCTTTTGACTTCACACTCACAAAAACAAACATAGACACTAAAAAAATAAACAGAATAACGCCAACCATTTCAAAGTTTACTTCGGCCCATGGGTTAAAGAAAGTGAATGCTAAATAGAATGACACACCATACGCGAGGACAACAATAACCCAGCCCATCAAGCGGGAAGCAGATTGTCCAAATTTACTCGATTCATTCACCATTTTATGTACAATCATCGAATCGATTGTATCTGTAAGCATCATACCAAACATAAACACTAGTCCTAACAAAAGCGGGGTATACTTGCCTGCGTTCCCTACAGCTAGAGACCACACGGCCGTTTGACTGACCGTTTCGGCTGCTAAAGCGAACAATGCTCCTACAAGAATAATTAAAAAAGGATTCGTTGTTCCTTTTGCGATTTTCGGAATAAACTTTCCTTTTAACCCGCTCAGCTGAAACTCTTCCTCTTTATTTTTGGTTCGAAGCAAATGATACGTGTTTAATGTCCCGATTAGAAAGAGAGAGATGATGGATACCCAAGATGCAAAATGATCGAAATACGATGGAAACGTAAAATTCTTCATCACCACGCCCAGCACTCCGGCCGTGACGGCCACCATTCCTCCGTGACCTAGTGAAAACAGCGTTCCGACCCAAGGGGCAAAACGGCTGCCCATTCGCCAATTATATCGAGTCTGGCCATCAATAAAAGCTAAGTGATCTGCATCCAATCCGTGCCTGATTCCTAATAAAAAGACAAGTAAAAAAACTGATAAACCTTCCATTTCCTACACTCCTTTTTTAAAAATAAAACGTAAAAAAGCCTCAATTCTATAGAAATTGAGGATGTGTCGGCATATGAAAATAAACAGCAATTGCTCACTGCGTACCTTGATACACCGCCTCTTTCCTAGAAGAGTCAAGTGTACAGAATAGGTAGGTCTCCTGGCTTGAGATCATCATTTTCTACCGCCTTCCCCGTTTTGAGTGACGATAAGATAGAAAACTCCCTGCTTACAGTGGCTGGACCGCTCGAGATTTGCACTCGATTCCCTGTTACCTCTTACGCTATGTAAGAGCACCTAAACTGTGCGAATGATTCATTTTCTTCCTCATTATACTAGTACTTCTTACAAATGAATAGAGAAAATTCAAATAAAAAAGCCCTGCTAAGCTTTACATGCTTAGCAGGGCTTTTTAAAGCAATTAAACTACTTCTACCGTTACGTCTACGTTACCGCTGATTGCTTTTGAATACGGGCAGTATGAGTGAGCTAGGTCTACATATTTTTTCGCTGTTTCTAAATCTAAGCCTTCGATATGAGCTTCAAGCGCTACTCCAATTTTCACTCCTTGATCAGCTTTATCAGGAAGCAGCTGAACAGTAGCTTTTACTTCACTGCTTTTGATTTCTACGTTATGTTTTTTCAACATAAATTCTAACGCGCTGTTGAAACAAGCACTGTATCCAGCTGCAAACAGCTGCTCTGGGTTTGTTGCTGTTGTTGCTTCTCCACCAAGCGCTGGAGGTGTTGCAACGTCTAAGTTAAAGATGTTATCTAAAGAGTGAACTTCTCCTGTTCTTCCACCTGTGTTAACGACTGTTGTTTCATATAAAGCTTTCATGTATAAACCTCTCCTCTTTTTCGTTAATTTTATTAAAAGTTTTTTATTTATCGTTTCTGTAATTTAATTGTACACAATTTAATTTTAAAAAACAAGTATTAAATACATTAAAAATTTCCCAATAAAAAAAGCCGCGTATTTGCGACTTTTTCTTAATAATATTGAGACTGTTCGTCATAAGCTGATTTTCGAAAAATAGACAAGTTGGTAATAGCCCTCATCAGTTTCGTATTAAAAATAACATAATGAATAAACAGCGCCAGCACGCAGCCTAAAACGGCTCCTGTTAACACATCGAATGGATAATGAACGCCAACCCATACGCGTGAAAAGGCAATGAGTACGCCCATGACAACCCACATGCGCCCTGAACGTTTGAAATGCAGCCAAATGGTAAAAGTGATAACTAATGCAGATGTAGCATGATCGCTTGGAAATGAAGAATTTGCGGCGTGATCAATAAGCTGATTCACGTGGTGAGAGATAAACGGACGATCTCGATAAGCAAATAAACTAATCACTTTATTGATAATGACTCCTGTGGCACAAGCACATAAAGCTTGAAATGCTACAACACGGCTGCCGTTTTTATTAATAAGTAAAAACAAGCCGAGTAAAACGATAAGTACATACTGGGCATAATCTGCAAAGAATACCATCAGCGAATCTAGAGGCTTTACGTGTGAGGCATACTGATTCACCGCGTGGAAAATGGTATAATCTACTGAATTGATAGCTGATAACATAATCGAAATCCTTTCTTATTTTTAAATGTCATTAGCTATCTTATCAGTTTCTTGAGAAAATGAACATGTTTTTGTCAGAAGCTTCCTAACTGGTATTTATAAATAATGTATTCAGGCTGAGTAGTAAATTAACGGCCTTTCGCCCATTAACTCACCTGTGAGTGATCCACAATATTTTTTTGCAAAAAGATTTCTTCTAAAGAAGGTTCTTCGACGTGAACTTGATAAATGTCGATGCCGCATTGAATCAATTCGCGAATAATAAGAGGAATATTTCTTTCTTTTTGAAGCATCACTTTTGTGTACATGTGATGGTATTCAACTTCGGGACTCAACGTACGGAAAAACTGTTGAATGTATTCTTTGTGACTGTTTGGATAAGGATCATGTTTGATCATCACCGTTTTTTTCGCTTGATATTGAAAGCGCAGCTCTTCCATTGTACCTTCTATTAAGATGACCCCATTTTTCATAATCGCTACACGTGTACAAATCTTCTCAACTTCATTTAAATTATGAGACGTCATAAAAATTGTCTTGCCTTGATTTTGGAGTTCTCTTATTAGTTCATGAATGTAGAGAGCAGATTCAATATCTACTCCAGAAGTCGGTTCATCTAAAAAGATAAGATCTGGGTCTGTTACAATTGCTTGAGCAATTCCTAACTTCTTTTTCATTCCAAATGAAAACTTTCCAACTTTCTGATGGTCATGTCCTTCTAATCCTACTTTCTTCAGTACATTACTACAATGTTCTTTCGAAAAACGATGGCCGTTTATCTTTAAAAAATAGCGCAAATGATTGAGCGCTGTCATCTCATCATAAAAGTTAGCATAGTCAGGAAGCACACCTATTTTCTTCTGAAGCTCTAAATCAATATCACTCTGTCCCAGCAGCGTAAATTCTCCTGCTGAAGGAAATGAAACGCCGGTAAGCATATTAATAAAGGTAGACTTTCCTGCTCCGTTTCTTCCTAAAAACCCGTAAATTTCTCCTTGTGGTACCTGTAAATTAATACCGTTAACAACTGTTTTAGATCCATATTTTTTAGTTAATTTACTTGTTTCAATGGCATACATATTATACTTCTCTCCTTTTAAAACTCCAAAGTGCCGTACATAAACAAAGTGCTGCAAAAATAAGAAGAACTGTTAGATACCCTTTCTCCAGCTTTAAATAGTAGTAAGGTGTCACATACTTAAACCATGCAATGTACGCTTTTGATGAAAATATGCTCCATCCACTCAGTACCGGTAGAACAAACGATAAAATAATTGATAAAAACATAGTATGAGTTGGGCTTGGCGTTAAAGCTGAAAGCATTAAAACAAATGAAATGATACAAACGGTGAATAGCAGGCACTCTAAAAATATATAAAAAGAAAAATGATGCGAAATAAACGCAATTAGTAGAAATGAAATAGAGATACAAACAAGCCAGAAGCAACAAATACCTAAGAATTTCCCTAATACAATACGCTCTCTTGATGTTTTGGTAACTAAAAACCTTGCTGTTCTTGTTTTAATTTCTTGATTAATAACATTATGAGAAAGACTTGAAATAAATAAAGGTCCGAACCCGAGAAGCATCACCAAAATTCCCCCGTTGGCTCCATCTCGAACCTGTGCACTCGTCAGTTGACCTCCAAGTTGACTAACTATATGGGCTATTCCATAGGAAGCACCACATACGATTAAAATAACGATAATTGATTTAATACTTTTAAATAAGCTTTGAAACTCTTTTACACTAATAGCCCACATTTTTAAAATCTCCTTTTCACATAAGTTTGACCCCTCTCATCCAACAAAAGGATGATTTACTTCTATCGGTAAAGCTTTTTTCTCTTTTGGCTTTCCACTCCAAGAAAAATTTGTCCATATGCGCAGCAGCTTTTCCACGGGTCCAGTTTTAAATTTTTGCACGTACATATAACTGCCGATAAGCTGAATTCCGTAAATACCGATGCAGACAAAAATTCCTGCAATCATGCCAAGCTTTCCGAAATAGCCTAAGCCATAGCCATAAAAAATCGTCGTGCATATAACCGTTTGCATTAAATAATTGCTAAGTGATATTCTTCCTACGCTTTCAAAAGCCTTCATCAAAAATGACTTTTCACATTTCGCATATAGCCAAGCAAAGCCTGCAATATAACCAAGAGATAGAAGACTCCCACCTAACATATGTGTAGCGCCAGCCCAATTAGCATCCGGCCACAGGTACATAGTTCCTTTTAACAGCAAGCCAAGCGGAATCAGCGCGGCCGCCCAACGGCCATACTGTTTTTGATTAGCTGAAACGTCGTAAAACCACTTTTTCTTTCCTGCATACATACCAAATAAAAACAAAGCGCCCATTATAAATGGCGTAAACAAGAAGGCAAAAGCAAATTTATATCCTGCCATATTCACCGGATCAGCATTGTTGCGGTGGTCTTTAATTTGTTCATAAGTTCCGCTTCCATACACATGAATCGTATCTTTTACATATGTCGTAAGCGTTTGTTTATCGCTAAGAAGATACATATTATCGTTTAATGAACCATAACCAGCTGCTCCCGTAAGAATCAGCAACATCGATGCCCACACCAATAGTGTTTTGGCTTTACGGTTTAAAAAGAAAAGTAGTAAAAATACTCCCATCATTCCGTAAAACGTAAGAATATCTCCTTCCCATAAAAACACTCCATGCAGTAGTCCAAACCCTAGAAGCAGAAGAAAACGGCGAAAGAAATGCCTTTTCACGCCTAGCTGCCTTCTTTCTAAGCTTTCTTTCATCTTCACCATTGAATAGCCAAATAAAAAGGTGAAAATCGGCATAAAACTTTCTTCTACCGCGACTTTTAAAAAGACATAGGCTGCTGAATCACTTGGTGATAGCGAGAAGAGATGAATCATATCCTTTCCGTAAATGCCATATTGAAAAATCAGCATATTCGCTAGTAAAATACCAAACAAGCTGAATCCTCTCATACTATCAATTACTTTAACCCGCCTAAAATCATTACTCATCCTTTTAACTCCTTTACTATGTGTCTGTGCATTTAGTATATGAAATGAAGTTTTCAAGAAAATAACCAGGAGATTATCTTTTCCTTAACATTTTCCAATTTTGTTAATCTTTTCGTAATGTTCTTATGCTAAAATCGAATACGTATGAAATGAAACAGAGGTGATTTACGTTGGAAGATGCGTCTATATTGCTAGTTGATGATGAAATTGCCATCGTCAAAATGCTGGAGACAGTATTAAAAAAAGAAGGATTCAACCAAATTTATAAAGCTCACACCGCTCAAGAAGCGCTGGATGTTTTACATAATCAAACAATTGATATTATTTTGTTGGACGTAATGCTTCCCGATCAAAGCGGATTTGATATCTGTCCTAAAATTCGTGAGCTCTCAAACGCGTATATTTTATTCATAACAGCCAAAGTATCCGACCTGGATGTACTAACGGGTTTCGCCATGGGAGGAGATGACTACGTAACTAAGCCGTTTAATCCTTTAGAAATTGCAGCACGAATTAAAGCACGACTGCGCAGAAAGCAAGCGCTGACTGAAGGAACTTCTATAAGAACGGAACCACAATCGTCAAATCGCTATGAGTTTGATCGTTTTACTGTAGATGAATCGGCAGGAGAACTCATTGTGGACGGTCAAACGGTTTCTTGCCCCGCACAAGTGTTTTTATTGCTTCTTCACTTTTGTAAAAATATGAATATTGTTCTTTCTAAATCACAGCTGCTTGAAGCCGTCTGGGGATATAATCAGTTTGTAGACGACAATACAGTAACCGTACATATTCGAAGAATTCGAGAACGAATTGAAGATAATCCTAGCAGTCCAAAGCATTTAGTTACGGTGCGCGGACTTGGATATAAATTAGTGAACGGAAAAGCGCTATGAAATCAATTAAAAGAAGGTTGACCTTTCATTTTTCATTTCAGTTTATTGCGATTATTGCATGTGTTTGCTGCGTTCTTTTTTGCGTTTTAATGTTTCTAGCTTATTACCTTTCAAAGCAAGATATAAAAAGAGACTTACCCTCTGGATCACTTAGCGTATTAACCGGGGATACAACAGTTGAAGGTGGAAAAGCAACCGTTTCAGATGATTTAGCAAAACAACTTAAACAAGAAGGACTATGGTACCAAGTACTGAACAAACAAGGAAAAGTAATTGGAGAAATTAACTCCCCAAAAGACTTGCCCCACCAATACGGTCTTTCCGAATTATTAGAAATGGATAAAACCAAAAAATTTAAAGGCTATAGTGTAGTAACAGAACTTGATACCTTTTTGACTACACCTACTTATTATATTTTGGGCTATAAAAGTGATTTAAAAGACCAGCTATATGCTTTGTATGCTAAATATAATAAACAAAATGTGCCTCCCAAAAGCGATATCCCTCTTATCAAAAAGGCGTTAAAAGAAAAAGATGCTTCGCTTCAAATTTTAAATGAGAAAGGTGATATCTTAGCTTCAATTAGAATGTCTAAAGAAAAAACACGTTACGATCCTTTAGAAATTATTTCCCGAAAAATTGAACAAGATAAATATGATTCAACAGCTACTGTATTCCATGATCCAAAGAAGAAAATTTCATGGGTTTTTTACACTCCTAATAATTACCACAGTATAACCGATGAATCTATTATTCGAAAAGCTTGGATGGTCTCCATTATCGTGGCTGTTTCTGTTCTTATAGCCACCATCGCTTTCTCCATCTGGAACGCTTTTCGCTATGGCGGCCCCTTACTTCTCTTCACGAGCTGGCTCGGGCGCATGGGAAGCGGAAACTATTCAGAAGTGCTAACAGAAAAAGAGCGGAAGCGCGTCTTTCGGAAGAATGGAAAAGTACGCTTACAATATCGTTTGTATTCAGAAGTAATTAAAGCCTTTTATGAGATGGCGGAGCAGCTTAGCTTAGCTGAAAAAGAACGAAAGCAGCTAGAAACTACTCGCGAAGAATGGATGACGGGAATATCACATGATTTGCGCACACCTCTTTCAACGATTCAAGGATATGGGCATATGCTTGAAAGCGGCCATTACAATTGGAACGAAGAAGAGTTAAAAGAAATTGGCCAAACACTCCGTGATAAAAGTGAATACATGGTGGAGCTTGTAGAGGATTTTTCATTGGCCTTTAAGCTTCAAAATAACGTGGTTGTTTTAGAAACAAAAAAAGTGGACGTTCATCAATTACTTCAGCATATTGTTTTAAAATTCGTTAACGATAGAACCATTGAAAATGTTCACTTCTCTTATGTGCCCGCTCATCTTCAACCTTTTATTCAAGCTGACCCGCGCTGGTTTGAACGAATGCTTGATAATTTAATTTTTAACGCTATTAAACATAACCCTAAGAACACTACCATTACGATTTCGACCGCGATAAAAAGTGACTGCGTCTTGATTACGATTCAAGATGATGGAATTGGAATGGATGAAGAAACGCAGAAAAATTTATTTGACCGCTATTACCGCGGCACAAATACAACCGAAAAAACAGAAGGTGCTGGACTTGGCATGAGCATCGCAAAAGCTATTTGTGAACTTCATAAAGGACATATCGAAGTAAGTTCTACTCTTCACGAAGGCACTTCCATTATCTTGCACCTTCCTCTTTCAGCAGATCAATAGCCGGACTAACCTCCGGCTGTTTTTATACACCTCCAATCTCTCCGTGCTATAATGTACGCAACTATACATAGACACAAGGGGGAATTTTTGTTGAGTAAAGGCAGAATTTTAATTGTAGAAGATGAGCGCAAAATTGCTCGTTTAATTCAGCTCGAGCTTGAACATGAAGGGTACGAAACGGGCATGGCTTACACTGGAACAGAAGGATTGGCAGAGTTTCAAGAACACGATTGGGATTTGCTGCTTTTAGATGTGATGCTTCCTGAACTGAGCGGACTCGAAGTACTTCGTCGCATTCGAGCAAATGATGATCAAACGCCCGTTATCTTATTAACAGCTCGAGACGCCCTTCCTGATAAGGTAAGCGGACTAGATTTAGGAGCGAACGACTACATTACAAAGCCTTTTCAAATTGAAGAGCTTTTTGCACGCATTCGCGTATGGCTTCGCCATCCTGCATCAACATCGCCTGCTGAACAAGAAACGGCCACTCTTCAACTAGGCAATTTAGTCGTTAACGAAAAAACGCGAGAAGTCACGCGTGAAAATGAAGCTATTGAGCTGACTCCTAAAGAATATGATTTGCTTGTCTATATGCTTCAAAACAACAATCAAGTGCTGAGCTTTGAACAGCTTCTTACAAACGTGTGGGGATTCGATTACTACGGAGACACCAATATTGTATACGTATACATTCGTTATCTGCGCAAAAAGATTGATGCACCATTTTCAACTCCTTACATTCAAACAGTGCGCGGCGTTGGCTACATGCTGAAGGAGTAGCTTATGAAACTACAAACAAAGATTATTCTTACATCAACTGCACTGCTTTTTATTTTACTAGTAATTGCAAACAGTTCGATTTACTTCATTTTCAAGAAGACCATGGAAGACAACGCAATTGAACGTTTGCAAGCAGAAACAAGCAATGTAACAAATGGGCTAAAGCAAACGAGTGCGACGGTTAAACAAGCCAATTTGCTTCGTGCCTATTTGCCTCCTAACGGGATGATTCGTATTTTACCTAAATCCGGCAGTCCTTTAGTTGTATCCGTTACGGATCAAACGAAAGAGCTTCAGGACTTACCTTATTCCTATTATTCAAATGAACAAACAAGCATCAAAGAAGATGATGGTCATCTATACGCGATTTCACACACCCCTGTCATTTGGATGAACGGTGAAGTTGTTTCTTTGGAAGTCACGGAACAACTGGCAGATGTGGAACAATCTCTGCAGACATTAAAATTTATCTTGCTCATTGCCTCTCTTGTTATATTAATTCCAACTATATTTGCTGGACGGCTTTTAAGTAAAATTATTTTGCGGCCTATCAAATCTCTTATTCATACTATGGAAGAAATTCAAGTGTCTCGCACATTCAAAAAAATTGACCTCTCTTCTCCTTCTAAAGATGAGTTAGATCAAATGGCCAACACCTTCAATAATATGATGGATTTATTAGAGGAAAACTATAAAAAGCAAGAGCAGTTCGTATCCGATGCTTCTCATGAATTAAAAACACCCCTGACCGTTGTAGAAAGCTATGCCAATATGCTAAAACGCTGGGGAATGAAGCGGCCGGATATTTTAGAAGAAGCCATCGAAGCTATTCACTCTGAGTCTTTACGCATGAAACAGCTTACGTCTCAAATGCTGGTGCTTGCGAAAGATGAGTCGCAGTGGGAGCTTCACCTGGAACACGTAGATGCGGCGGCGGTCTGTAACCAAACAATCAAGCATCTAGAACAAGCCTTTGAACGAACCATTTATTTAAATATAAAAACGGATCATCCCGTCGTAACAGCGGATGAAAAACGCTTAAAGCAGCTGCTGTACATCCTCTTAGATAATGCCATTAAATATAGTGAAAAAGCGGTAGAGGTAACCATAACAAGAAGCAAAAGCTTTATGATTACGGTCACAGATCAAGGAATTGGTATTCCAAAAGAAGACTTATCAAACGTGTATGAACGCTTTTTTCGCGTAGATAAAGCAAGAAATCGAGAAACCGGTGGTTCTGGACTTGGATTATCCATTGCTCGAAAGATTGTAGAAGCTCATAGCGGGCGTATTGAGATTAACAGCCAAGAAGGAAAAGGGACATCAGTAACGGTTTCCTTTCCTCTTTGATTTCTCGCCTTTTCTTAGAGATTTTTAAGAATTGCCTGCTATACTACTTTTTAAGATACTGGAGGTGAATGTATGAAGAAAACGGTGCTTTTTATACTTATTTTTCTTGCTGTTGGTTCAGCTTGCTTTTACGGAATAGCAAAAGCAGTGAATCGTCCTGATACACTTTTATCCGAATCTGACGTCAGCAGTATGATTCAGCAAAAATATGGCGGCACTATTGAAAATACAAGCTTTTCTCAAAAAGATGATGAACCGATTTATCGAATCACTTTGCTTAAAGATGATATTCCATACCACATCACAGTAAATGGAGAAAATGGAGAAGTCCAGTCATTAATCAAACAAAAAGTAGAGAAACAAACGTCTACTCAAACTAAAAATAATACAGAAGAAGAGCAAAAAAAGAGCGAGCAACCACTAGTTTCTCCTACATCCGACGAGCCTCTCATTTCAATGGAACAAGCAAGAGACATTGCTTTACAAAAAGTAAAAGGAACGTTTTCTTCAGTTGAAATAGAAGAGGAAGAAGGCCAAACCTTTTACGAAGTCGAAATTGATCAGTCTAAAACAAGAGAAGCTAAAGTGATGATAAATGCTTACTCCGGACATGTAGATTCCATCACCTATGAAAATGACGATGATTAAAAGTACAGCGGAAAGCTGTGCTTTTTTTATCCATTTTTATTTATTTCTAAGAAAATTTTAAACTTCTTCTTCTTTTCCTTTAAAGTTCATTAGCTAAGATAGTCTTAACAACAAATCGAGGAGGCCATAACATATGAAAGTTATTACAACCGTTTTAGCCAGTGCAGTACTAGTCGGTGGATTAGGTGCAAGCGCATATGCAATGACAGACCAGTCCAAAAGCAATGATAAGAAGCAAACCACAACGATTGAAGAAGCAAAGGCAAAAGACATTGCCCTTCAAAAAACAGACGGCGGCGACATTACAAATATCCAATTAGCCGTAGATGACGGCGTTAAACAATATGAAGTAGACATCACAAAAGGTAATAAAGAATACGATGTAGACATTGACAGCAGCAGCGGTAAAATCATTGAATTTGATGAAGAGCAAAAAGACGGTGAAGATGAGAAAGAAGAGGAACTTCAAAACGTTTCCCCTGCTATTTCATTAGATCAAGCGATAAAAACAGCTTTAAAGAGCGCTAAAGGAACCGTCAATGAAACGGATCTAGACCAAGAAAACAACCGTTTAGTATATGAAATTGAAATTGACACAGCCGATAAACGTGAAGCAACTGTTTCAGTAGATGCCAAAAACGGCGGCGTGATCAGTGTAGAAATAGATGATTAATAGAAAAAGCACACTCCAAAAGGAGCGTGCTTCTTTTTTTATACCGCTAATTTAATAACCGTTAATACAATACCAATCAAGAATCCACATAGAGCTCCGTTCACTCGAATCCACTGCAAATCTTTTCCGACATTGTTTTCCATCATATCCACAAGTGTTTCATCATCTAATTTATCTAAGTTTTCTTGAACAAGCTGTCCAATTTTCGAATGATTCTCGTCTACAAAGCTCATGATTTGCTTTTGAATAGCCGTATCAATTGCTTCTTGACGCTGTACATCCTCTTCAAGAGCATTCAGCCAGCTCTCTACGTAAGGAACGGCGTAGCTTTTCATAAATTCAGGGCTTTCAATGAATGCTATCACTTTCGCTTTCATTTTATCGACGATTTCTGTTAATTTATTCGTTACGTTTAATTCATTAATCGTTTTTTGTTTCCATGCTTCTAATTTTTCAAGAAGTTCTTCATTCTGCTCCAAGCCTTGCAGCTCTTTTCTAATTCCGTTTACCAAAGCAAGGCGGTATTCATCCTCTTCGTTACGAAGACGCCCTGTAATAGAAAGCAATAAATTTTGCAAAATAGACCCTAGCTTCTCTTCATTAATCATGCTTTGAAATGATTTGAGAGCAAATTGTAAAATACCATCAAGCTCAATATTATCAAGCGCATTTTTAGCAATACTTCCGAGCTGATACTGCGTTTCTTCTTTTTTAATCCAGCTCTCCCCTTTATTTAAAAGAACATCAAGCGCTTTTTCATCATACTGATTTTTCACCACTTCTCCAACAATCGAATGCACAATAGGCTTTAACTCTATTGCTGAAAGCGATGATTTGAGCTCTTTTTCAATAATAGGAACGACTTTCTCTGTATCCACACGATTAATCGCATCAACAAGCAGTGCGGTTCCTTTTTGTTGAATCGTTTCCGAATGAACACCTTTTCGAACAATCGGAAGCAAACGCTGTGTAAACGCAATTCTTTTTACTTTTTCTTGAATACTTTCTTTTGACAGCCAGTCGTTTTCAAGGGTTGAGACTAGCCCTCTTGTAATACGCTGTCTGTTTTTAGGAAGCAGCGCAGTGTGTGGAATAGGAATGCCTAAAGGGTGACGAAAAAGAGCCGTAACGGCAAACCAATCCGCTAATCCGCCGACTAATCCAGCTTCGAACCCACCTTGAAGCAACCGACCCCAAATTGAATCACCAAAAGGCATTGTGGCAACGAAGCCCACTCCCATAATCGCCAAAGAAATCACGGCTAAGTGCTTTGATTTCTTCTTTGGATTTGTTGTAAATACATTATTTGATTCCATTGTAGTCCTCATCCTTTATTTATTTAACTAAACATTTCATCTAGAAATATGTAACGTGATACAGAAATTTCCGCAAAAAAAAGAAAGACAAGCTTTTACCCTCGTCTTTCTAGTATATTGCCTTTTTGCTATACTTCAAACTTTTTTTCTTTTCGACTTTTATTAATAAATGAAAAAATGAGGAGTACGACCAAGATAACCGCACATACACTGGATCCAATCACATTGTTTTTGTTAAACATAAATGATACAAAAATAACAAGCAGTGCTGCTGTTGCAAAGAGCGTTGTATAAGGAAACCACTTTAATGCGAAAAACGGCTTTTCTTTATACCCTTTACGCAGCTTTAATTGAGCTAAACAAATACTTACCCAAATAAGAATAATCGTGAAGCCGGGAATGGTCATTAAATAACTAATTACATTATCCGGTGTTTTATAAGCTAAAAACACACCCATTAAAATACAAACAGCCGTAATCATCAAACCATTAATCGGAATACCGTTTTTCGAAACTTTCAAGAAGCGCTTTGATGCTTCTCCGCTTTGAGCCATAGCATAGAGCGTACGCGAAGTTGCATACATCCCTGAATTCGCTGCTGATAAAACAGCCGTTAATAAAACGAAGTTCATAATATGAGCCGCACCCGGCAGTCCGGTGATACTAAACACTTGCACAAATGGACTGTCTTGTCCTGATACAGAATTCCAGGGCATAAGGCCGCAAATAATTAAAATAGGCAAAATATAAAAGCCAATCACCCGCCATACTGTGCCTTTGATCACTTTCGGTAACACGTTTTTCACATCTTTTGTTTCCGTTACGGCCACACCAATTAATTCAGCTCCGCCGTAAGAGAACATCACAATTAAAAAGGCACTCAGCACACCGCTCATGCCGTGAGGGAAAAAGCCTCCATGAGCCGTATAATTTGCCCAGGGGTTTTGCACATCACTTGGAATCACACCGAATAAAATGAAAGCTCCCAAAATGATAAAAGCGGTAAGAGCAATTACTTTAATACCGGCAAACCAAAACTCAATTTCTCCGTAATACTTAACTTGAAATAAATTCATCCCTACAATCAGCACTGCACAGAGAAAGCTTAAGAGCCAAAGAGGTACAGAAGGGAACCAAAACTTCAAAAAGCTTCCTCCCGCAAGCAGTTCAACAACTGTCACGACAATCCAGTTCACCCAGTACAGCCACCCTACAATAAAAGAGGTTTGCGTACCGAATGCCTTATGCACTAAATTTTGTACGTTCATATTCGGATAGACAATTGCCATCTCCGCCAATGCTGTCATTACAATAAATAAGATAAGACCGCCAAATAAATACGCCAGTACAACACTTGGTCCTGCAATACCTAGCGTATCAGCACTACCTTTAAAAATACCTGTCCCAATCATACCGGCAAGCGCAATGAGCTGCACATGACGAGGCAACAGACCTTTTTTTAAATTTTGATCTTGTTTTTCCATGATGCCCGTCCCTTCTGTTCATTTTACGTGTTAGTTTAACCAAATCACTTCTTGCGCAAAAACCCCTACCGGATATTCAGTAGGGGGTGAACCAACACTGTTTTTCTTCTCTATGTTGAATGAAAATGATCTGATTTTACCACTGTTACTTTAGTCATTTTATGCGTTGAATTAATACATTGTCAATGTTATTTATTTTCCAAAAATAAAGTCAAAAGAGTATCTACACCCTTTTGACTTCTAGTCTTCTTGCAATGATGGATAAAGCATAGTTTACAATAAAATACATCATCGCGATGATCAAAAACATTGGGACTACGTAACTTTGTTTCTGTCCGTAAATGATTTGAGCGTTATGCAGCAAATCAGGAAGTGCGATCACTACTGCAAGCGACGTATCTTTTAATAAGGAAATAAATTGACTAACTAAAGGAGGTACCATTCTCCGCAAAGCTTGAGGCAGCACAACGAAACGAAGCGTTTGATAATAGTTTAAACCTGATGAACGCGCCGCTTCGATCTGTCCTTTTTCAATTGATTTCAATCCGCTTCGGATAATTTCTGAAATCATAGCAGATTCAAATACAGTAAGGGCCACAATCGCTGCTGACGTAATTTCCATATCAATTCCGATTTCAGGTAAAGCAAAGTATGTAAAAAAGATAATTAAAAGCAGCGGCAAATTCCGGATAATTTCTACGACAAAAGCGAGTACATGAGACAGAACTGGAATGCGGGCATACCTTAAAATACCTACTATACTTCCAATAAGAAAACTTAACACAATCGAAATGAATGCCACTTTTAAAGTGACCCAAAATCCTTCCATTAAGAAGGAAAGGTGATCAGGAGAATAAGCACCCATAAAATCCATCACTTTCACTCCTTTCAGCTTGTTTTACCAAGACGTTTCTCAAGATAACCAACTCCTAAGCTTAACGGAATGGTTAGAACTAAATAGAACAGAGCCACAAAAATATACACATCAAACACTACGTAAGTTTGAGAGGAAACAAGATCTGCCTGATACATTAAATCAAAACCAGCAACAATCCCTAACACGGATGAGTTTTTGACTAAATTAATGAATTGATTTCCAAGAGGAGGAATGACGATTTTAATGGCTTGAGGCAATATAATGAACCGCATCGCCTGACCGTACGTAAGGCCGGATGAACGTGCCGCTTCAAGCTGTCCTTTTGGAACAGCCATAATTCCCGCTCGTATGGCTTCGGCTATAAAAGCTGCCGTATAAATAGTTAGTCCCAGCACTCCGGCAGCTGTACCGCTGATTCCCGCCACAATAAAAATAAAAAAGACGATAACCACAAGGGGAATATTTCGAATGAACTCTACATAGACCGTACCAATTACATTTACTATTTTGAGAGGGGCTATTCGCATTACCGCAATGATCGTGCCAAGTACAAAGCTGGCCACTAAAGCGATCAGACTGGCGATAATGGTGTACTTAAAACCTTCTAAATAAAGATCCATATTGTTCGTCAGAATTGAAAAATCCAGCAATTTTCTTCCTCCTTTCAACTAAACAAGCAGGATGAGCATAATGCTGCTCATCCTGAGAAAAGAAAACTGTACGCTTATTGTTTGATCCACTTGTCGTGAATTTCATCATATTTTCCAGAGTCTTTTATCTTTTTAAGCGCATCGTTTAAGGCATCTACCAGCTCTTTGTTTCCTTTTTTCACAGCAATGCCATAAGGCTCTTCTGTGAACGGCTTTCCTACCAATTCATAAGAAGGATCTTCATCAGCCATTCCATAAAGAATAGCATCATCAGTTGTTAAAGCATCTCCTTGCTTAGATTTTAAAGCTGTAAATGCTTCTGCATAGTTTTCAAACTCTAATACCGTTGTCTCTGGTGCTTTTTCGCGAATATTAATAGCTGAAGTTGATCCTTTAACAGCCAACACTTTAGTACCTTTCTTCAAATCATCAACGCTTTTAATTTTACTGCCTTTTTTCACAAGCAGAGACTGTCCAGCTTGGAAATATACATCCGTAAAGTCTACTTCTTTTTTACGTTCATCTGTAATAGTCATTGTTGCAACAACAGCATCAATATCTCCTTTTTGAAGAAGAGGAACCCTTGTTTTGGACGTAACTTCTTTAAATTCTACCTTGTTTTCATCGCCTAAAATCTCTTTAGCCAGCTGCTTAGAAATATCAACATCAAAACCTTCTACTTCACCCGTCTTTGGATTCTTTAAGCCAAACAAACGCGTATCATTTTTAACTCCAATGACGATTTTCCCTCGGTCTTTGATTTCAGTGAGCGCATCTTTTTTAGCTGATGATCCACTCGTTTCTTCACTTTTCCCTCCGCAAGCTGCTAACATCATAGCCGCTGCTAATGAAAGCACAGCTGCCTTTAAAAACGTTTTTGATTTCTTCATATTACTCCCCCTATTAAACAATTAATGATTTAAAATACGGCTAAGAAATAAACGTGCCCTTTCTTCTTGCGGGTTTTCGTAAAACTCAGCCGGAGTTGCCTCTTCTAAGATTTTTCCTTGATCCATAAATACAATGCGGTCCGCTACTTCTTTTGCAAACCCCATTTCATGAGTTACAACTACCATGGTCATTCCTTCTTTAGCCAATGTTTTCATGACATCCAGCACTTCTCCAATCATTTCTGGATCAAGAGCAGAGGTAGGCTCATCAAAAAGCATAATTTCTGGCTTCATCGCAAGTCCCCTCGCAATAGCTACACGCTGCTGCTGGCCGCCTGACAGCTGGGATGGGTAGGCGTTAGCTTTTTCACCGATTCCGACTTTATCTAAATAGTATAGGGCTGTCTTCTTAGCTTCTTCTGACGACTGTCCCAATACTTTCATAGGTGCTAAAGTGATATTTTCTAAAACTGTTTTATGCGGATATAAATAAAAATGTTGAAACACCATACCTATATTGCGGCGCAGTTTATTAATATTTGTTTTTTTATCCGCGACCAATATATTATTTACCGTTAACTGTCCGTTAGATATTGTTTCTAAATAATTTATGCATCGCAGCATCGTGCTTTTACCTGAACCCGAAGGTCCAATTACGACGACAACTTCACCTTTTTCAATTGTTAAATTGATATCTTTTAATACGTGAAAATCACCGTAATATTTATTCACTCCGTCAAAAACAATCATTTTCCCCCTCCTAATTTGCGAACAACAATAAATATTTAAATTTTTTAAAATATTTAAAATATATTAAAAATTATATTCTTACCCTTAAAGCAAAGTCAACAGTTGACAAATTATCTCTTTTTTGTAATCAAAATGAACTATCTTCAAATAAAATATGCTAGAAAAATAAAAGGCTTTGTTGGCATTTGCCGATATGTAAGCATACGTTCGCCAGGCTGAAGGTACTTGTATAAGCTTAATCAATAGATTATATTAGTTAACGCATATCTTTATACGAATTGTCTTTCATTTTTAGGGGGCAGTTCTCTCTAATCACCCCTCTTTCTAATTATCCGTCTATATCTTTATTATATTAATATATATAATTCTCTTAACGGTAAATTAACAAAAAAAGAAAATACAAGCTTCTATTCGTGTTAGAGGTTCTGACATAGATATAGTGAAATTGTATTATCCCTCTAAAAAAAACACGCTTTATTAGCGTGTGTGGTCTTTTATATTTTCCAGACTCATCTGAAAATGTGGATAGTCTTTAAACCCTTGCCAATCTCCTCCCCATTCGAATCCTAAATTTTTTGCGATATCTACAACCTCCATCCAATCAGACTGATTGTTATTATTACCGTCATATTCCATGTCCCAAATAACTCGTCCGTCTTTTAACTGAATAGCAAAATCAATAGCTAGTCCATAGTTATGATAAGACTGGCCGCCCTTTGAATAGGTAACAATATTGCCTTCTTCCGTCCTGCCTTTTGCATAAAGCTTATCTTGTTCTTCTTTTGAACGGAAACCTTCCGTAATGACAATCGAGATTCCTTGGTCACTTGCTTGTTGAACAAGTTTATTTTTCTTTTCTTCTACGACAGGATGCAAATCAGTTGCTCCTGAAAAATCTTCTAGCGTTGGACCTGGCTTTAACTCATCGCGAAACAAAAATACCAGGCTTACCGCTATCGTAACTATCAAAGCTATTCCCAATTTTTTAAGAACGTTCATCTATATAAAGTCTCCATTCTTTTTTGCTGTTGTTTAGATAAAATCATATCGAATTTCATTTTGTTATCCAATAAAAGAGCTGTAGTGTTCAACAAACGTCTATATTTTTTCGTTTTTTATCTATTTTCACCATTTTTTCACTATTGGTGGTTACATTAACAATTGTGGACAGCTCTGTACCACACCCCTATAACTTTTAAGGAGTGACAACAGCATGAAAAAGAAACTATTCGGTTATATCATGGCAAGCGGTTTAACACTAGGAGTTATGGCCGCTGCAAACTCCACGGCATTTGCAGCCAGCAAAGATGAAACAAGCTCTTCAACAGTTGTAGAGCGAACAAATGGCAGTACAACAAATACGGATGATGCAACACAACAAAAAGTTGATGATATTATGAAAAAAGCACAGGAAAAATTACAAAAACTCGGCGTAAACTTGCCTCAGCACAAAGACGGCCCCTTCAGCAATCTAGATGCGGCTACGAAGAAAAAAGCGAAAGCTATTATGGATCAGTTTCGCGACGGCACGCTGACTAAAGAACAAGCGGAAGCCAAATTAAAAGAACTTGGCGTGAATTTTCCTGAACATAGAGGCGGTCCTTTTAACAATTTAGATGCGGCTACAAAGAAAAAAGCGAAAGCTATTATGGATCAGTTTCGCGACGGCACGCTGACTAAAGAACAAGCGGAAGCCAAATTAAAAGAACTTGGCGTGAATTTTCCTGCTAAAAAGAAAGATTTTCTAAGCGGGGTAGATGCTGAAACAAAAGCGAAAGCTGAAACCATTTTGGAAAATGCAAAAAAAGAAATACAAAATCTTGGCGTTACAATGCCGTTTGAAAATCACGAGCACAAAGCTCAATAACTAAAAAAGCTACTTGGCTGTTGAAAGCCAAGTAGCTTTTTTATGATGCAGTTTTCCTTCTCACTAACGTCATGTACACACCTAATGCTAATAAATCGCAGACCATAATCACAATGCCCATCGGCAGAGCATTTTGCCCTCCTCCAAGACCAACAAGAGGAGCTACGGCTGCTCCGAGCAAGAACGGAAGCAACCCTAGAAGCGCTGAAGCACTTCCCGCGTTCGAAGCTTGATTTTCCATAGCGAGTGAAAAAACGGTTGTGTTCACAATTCCTACGCTCGATACTACAAAGAAAAGCAAGATGCAGACCAAAATAACGGACATGTGAGTAACAATCACGGCCACTAAAAGCACGCTTCCAACAGCTGCTTGAAGCAATCCATACATAAGAAGAGTTGCTTCTTTTATTTTACCCGCTAAACGTCCTGTCACTTGAGTAGCTATAATTAGTCCAAAACCGTTAATAGCAAAAACAAAGCTGAACATCTGCGGAGATAGTCCATAAATGTCTTGAAGGACAAATGTAGAACCTGAAATATAAGCAAACATGGCACTCATAATAAAACCTTGCGCCAGCGCATATCCCACGAAGACACCATCTTTTAGCAATACGCCAAATGTACGCAGTACTTCTGTTAATCCACCTTCTTTACGGCGTTCGAGCGGAAGCGTTTCTTTTAAACCAAATAAAACGGCAAAAAACATTAGTGCACCAATCACTGCTAACACACCAAATACTCCTCGCCACGACATAATCGTCAGCAGCTGTCCACCAGCAACCGGAGCTAAAATAGGAGCTAAGCCATTTACAAGCATAAGCATGGAGAAAAACTTTGTTAAATCCGAACCTGAAAACAAGTCTCGCACGCTCGCTCTTGAAATAACCATTCCTGCTGCTCCTGCCATACCTTGAATAAATCGCAAAACGATAAAAATCCAAATAGACGGTGCAAACACGCATAAAACAGATGCAACTGCATAGGTGATTAATGCTGCTACAAGCGGCTTTTTCCTTCCGCGAATATCACTGAATGGCCCCATGACCACTTGCCCAAATGCTAAGCCCAATAAGCAAGCTGTCAGACTGACCTGCGCTAAAGAAGCTGAAGTATGCAATTCTTTCGCAAGCGTCGGCAGCGCTGGCAAATACATATCGATTGATAACGGTCCAAATGCACTCAGTGAACCCAAAATTAAAATAAATAAAATACGATTTCCTCGGCTTAAAGACATTCCTTGGGAAATACTTTGCTGATTCATCTATTGTTGTCTCTCCCTTCAGCAGTTTTACAATAGTCTCATCTTAAACCCTCCAGCTACTGGATAGTCAAGACGTAATTCGAATTTGAATTTCCGTCAGCCGCTCTTCTTCATGATGTGAAATAAATGAATCTACAATCCGCCGAATTAAGAAAGGACCTTCTGCTTTGTATCCTTCCGCTTTAATAAAGTTCAGTAATGCATCGTAATAGACTCCTGTGGTATCTCTCTTTTCTCTCATATAAATAGATGCGTAATCTCCTTCAGGTATTAACGTAACGAGTTCATGCTTAAAAGAAACATCACTTTCGACCAATAAAAAAATGCCATCGTAATCTGTAAATTGTTGTTTTTTCGCGTTTTCTACCGATAGCATAAACCCTACTTTCCCAATCATAATCGGGGTAATATGACTAATTTTCTTTTTTAAATCACGGAGAACACTTTCAGTCCCGTCTAACGTACCTACCTCTGCTTTTACTTGCACAACTTCACGAGAAGGAAGGTGTTTTATGAACGGGGCTCCTATTTGGTTAATATGTCTCGTCTGTTCTAATTCCTTCATTCGAGTTGTTAACTGCACATTCACTCTTTGAAGGTGACGAATTTTTTCTTTTGTTACCTTCTCATATTCCGCTAAAGTTTCAATAAATTCATCCAAGCTGCTGTGCTCCATCTTTCTTTTAATTTCTTTTAAAGGAACTCCCATCAGCTTTAAATAGACAATGATATCTAATTTCTTAAATTGTTCTAACGTATAATATCGATAACCGGTTTGTGGATCAACTTCGTAAGGCTCGAACAGGCCAATTTCATCATAATAGCGAAGTGTTTTAACCGGAATATCATGCAGTCTGGCCATTTGTCCAATCGTAAATTTGTTTTGCACTATAAGTTCACCTTCTTTATGTAAAGCTGCTTGCACTTAAAGCAAGCAACACCGTAATTCTCGTCATTCATTTAGTTCTTGTACAAGCTCTTCCACAATAAGATGTGCAGGCAGTTTTTTTGCCAGCGTAAATCCGGTTCCTGCCCACAAAGAAGTGTACTCTGGATTATTCATTTGTGTAGCTTTTGCTCGAATAGGCTTTGTCATGTAATGAATATGAGGGTAGGCGGATGGTGCTGATTTATCATAGGAAATAAAAAAGGCATTCACAAATCCTCTAGCACGTTTCCCTGTAAAAGCTCGTGTGACACCTGTTTCATTAAAACGCTTATGAAGAATGCTTTCTTTATGAAGAGCACTCGCTCCGCTTTCTGGACAACAAATAAAAGCCGTACCTAACTGGGCAGCAGAAGCTCCTTCTTGTAACACACGTTTTATGTCAGACCCCGTCATCAACCCTCCCGCAGCAATCAATGGCTTTTTAGTGATTGAGCGAACTTCTTTCAGCAATTTCATAAGCGGGTAATCCACCGAACTCTCTAAAAAAGTAGATCGATGGCCGCCGGCTTCAATGCCTTGCAAACATAGCGCATCCGCTCCTGCTCTCAAAGCCACTTCGGCTTCTTGAGGTGTTGTAATCGTAACGAAAACACGGCTTCCAATTCCTTTTAAACTTGCTACAATCTCTCGATCCGGGCACCCAAATGTAAAGCTCACAGCAGGTACTCGATGTTTTTGAATGATGTCGAGCTTGGCATTCCATTCATCATCATCATTCTTTGGTATATCAACTTGACACTCCAAATATTCAGCTGCTTTTGACAGTTCTTTTTGATAACAATCAAGTGCATCAACTGCTACTTTTTCATTTGTCGGCACAAACAGATTCACTCCAAAAGGTTTTTTCGTAAGTGAGTGCATCTCTATAATTTCCTGCTCCAATTCACGCGCACTTTTATATCCCGCAGCTAGAAACCCTAGTCCTCCGCTATTAGATACTGCTGCAGCTAGTTTAGGCGTCGAAACTCCTCCTGCCATGGGAGCTTGTACAATTGGATATTTACATATATATTCCACACTTCTCACCTCAGCCTTTCATGCGTTCTCTCTTCATTTTACTATAACCCCAGAAAAAAAAGCCCTCCAAAAGGGCTTTTCTTCCATATATAGATTATGCTCGTTTCAAAAATTGAGATCATAAATGATGCTAAGGAACGCGCACTGCCTGATTATTCCCTCAAAGGTTCACCTATGTGGATGACACTAACTCCGTAAGGGAAGTGACAGCCGCTTAAGTTTAGAAAGCCAGACCTGATTGTTCTTTGATCAGGTCTGGCTTTCTACATCGATTACTTATAATGGAGGAACTTTACGCATACAGCTTCTGGAACCGTAACGTTAGATTGAAGAAGCGTTAGCTTTCCACTTTCTTGGTCTCTTTCAAACAGTACCAAGTTTCCTGTTTCTTGATTAGACGCTACAATGAATTGTTCTGTTGGATCTAAAACAAAATCGCGCGGCCAGTCGCCTTCAGTGCCTGTCCATTCTATGAATGTTAACTGTCCAGAATCCTGATCTACTTTGAATGTTGCAATTGAGTTATGTCCGCGGTTTCCTGCATAGACAAAGCGGCCATCTGAAGAAATGTGGATAGCACTCCCTTGATTATTTTCTGTAAAATCAGCTGGAATTGTTGAAACAGCTTGTTGTTGAGTGAAGCTTCCTTTGCTTTCGTCATAAGTGAAAAATAAAACTTCAGAGCTGAATTCTGTCATTGCATACGCATAGCGGCCATTTGGATGGAACGTTAAATGTCTAGGGCCCGAACCAACAGATGTAGAAAGACTGTTGACTTCCTTCAATTTATTCTCTTCCACTTCATATGTCACGATTTTATCAATACCTAAGTCCACAACGGCCACGTGCTTTTCTCCAGGAGTAAAATCGGCATAGTGTACGTGCGGTTTTCCTTGTTGTCCTTTTTTGAGATCTGAATGAGGATGTTCCACTACAGATGCTACATATTCAATTTCCCCTGTTTCTTCATTAACAGAATACGTCTCAACGCTCCCTTTATGAAAGTTAGCAGATAAAACAAGCGTATTATCCTCATTCACTGAAACATAGCAAGGAGGCGCGCCGTCTAGCAGCTGTTTGTTTACAAACTTTAGTTGCCCCGTGTTTGGATCAACCTTAAAAGCAGCTACTCCGCCTTTTTCTCCTTCTTTAATAACTGTATAAAGATGTTCGTTGTCTTTGCTTGCATTTAAGTATGTAGGATTTTCAATTTTAGCCACGGCTTTTACTTCTACAATCTTTTTAGCCTTCGTATCTAACGTAAATGTATAGACACCTTCACTGCCTGCTTTTGTATATGTACCTGCAAATCCAATAAATTTTCCATGTTCACTCATTTTCCTATACCCCTCCTAAAGAATTGTTTTGTTTCATTTATTTTACTATATCATACCGCATTTGTTATAGAGAATGCTCCAATTCAACGTTCATTTATCAGTTTTCCCTACATGCCTATCGTCAAACCCTTCCTTTTTAAGCCTGCATCTTGCATTTTCCTACCATGGGGCGTTATGATTAAGGATGATTTTATATCGCCCCATAGCAGACGGCTTCTGTATTTCCTGGATTTTCAAATAAAGAAGAATGAACTGATGAATAGTCGACTTTCATCGCTATAACCGCTGCTCAACTTTTTTCGTAAAGTTACATCAAAAAAGGAGTGAACAACAATGATCACATTAAAAAGTGAACGCGAAATTAATTTAATGCACGAAGCAGGTAAATTATTAGCTTCTTGTCATAAAGAAATCGCTAAAATGATCAAACCAGGCATAACAACAATGCAAATTGATAAATTTGTTGAAGAGTACTTAGCAAAGCACGGAGCAACGCCGGAACAAAAAGGATACAAAGGATATCAATATGCAACGTGCGCTTCTTTAAATGATGAAATTTGCCACGGCTTCCCAACAAATAAACCGTTAAAAGACGGCGATATCGTAACCATCGATATGGTTGTAAATTTAAACGGAGGCTTAGCAGATTCCGCATGGACTCACACCGTTGGAGACATTTCAGACGAAGCACAGCGTCTAGTAGATGTTACATACGAAGCGCTTTTAAAAGGAATCGAGCAAGCACAGCCAGGAAATCGCACAGGTGACATTGGCCACGCTATTCAAAGCTATGTAGAAGGCGAAAAATTCTCTGTCGTACGCGACTTCACAGGACACGGAATTGGAAATACCATGCACGAAGCGCCTACAATTCTTCACTACGGAAAAGCTGGCAAAGGTACACGTTTAAAAGAAGGTATGGTTATTACAATTGAGCCAATGGTGAATGCTGGTACATGGCATTCTAAAATGGATAAAAACGGCTGGACGGCTCGTACAACAGACGGTAAATTATCCGCTCAATTTGAACATACACTTGCGATTACGAAAAACGGTCCTCTTATTTTAACAGCACATTAAAAAAACAGCCCTTTTGAGGCTGTTTTCTTAATGTAGAGGAAATTTAATAACAAAAACTGTGCCGCGGGAAGAAGTAGATAATAATTTAATCTGTCCTCCGTGGCTTTCTAGAATACGCTGAGCAATTGGCAGACCAAGACCTGTTCCACTATCTTTTGAAGTGGAAAACGGCTGGTACAGCGACTGCTGCATATGCAAAGGAATCCCTTTTCCATTATCTTCAATATACAGACAATAATTATCATCATGAACCTGTGAATAGATTGTAATGACTCCTTCTCCATCCATGGCTTCCATACTGTTTCGAATTAAATTATGAAGAACTTGTTTGATTTGTTTTTCATCTACCTTTAGTATATGCGGCTGCAGTTTCACATCAAAGATAAGCTTATCTTTTTCTGTAAATTTGCTTGAGTGAGTAATCAAAGGCAATAGCTCATTAATAATATCCTGCATACTGACTTTTTTCATTACCGGAGCTCCTGGTTTTGATAACAGCAGCATTTCTTCAATGATGTAATTAATCCTCTCTAACTCTTTCATAAGCAGAGGCAGGTAAAAACGCTTTTTCTCCTCATCAGAGAGAGACTGATTCATAAGAGATATAAATCCATGAATCACGGCAAGAGGATTACGAATCTCATGAGCAGCTCCGGCTGCCACTTCTCCAACTAGAGCAAGTTTCTCAGACTGATGCATTCGCTTTTCTAATTCTTCGGTATCCGATATATCAATGAAATAAAAAATTCTTCCGATGCTCTCGTTCTTCTCATTAAACAGCTGCGTTTGAGAGGCTAAAAAGCAATAGCACGTCTCTTTCGTTCCAAATAATACTTTTTTATTTTCGTGAATTTCTCCCGAATTCACCATGCTCCAAAATTCAGTATTATATTCAGGACATTCCTCCATATACCCGCAAATATCCTTTTCGTCGAGATCTAAAAACTGCTTTGCTGAGGTATTGGCAAATATACTATTTGTCTCATCTTCTATTGTGATAATTCCAACAGGCAGTGAATTTAAGATCTGCTGGCGATATGCTTTATCTTTAATGATTTTCCAAAATGAATCTTCTAAACTAACCGACATTTGATTGATAGAAGCCGAAAGCTGCTTCAGCTCGATTTGCTTTGTGTCTTGAAGAACAAGACCGTATTCTCCGTCTGCAATGTCATTCACTTTTTCAATCATTTGTTCAATTGGTTTCGTAAGGCTCGCACTCATACGATAAGAAACATAAAGAGAAGCCACAATAGCACTTACTGTTAAAATCAATAGTAAAATTAATGAATCTTTAATAATGACAGACAGTGTATCTGATAGTGTATCAAGTGAATCAACCGTCTCTTCTTTTGAACTATTAATATCTTTTTTTATCTGATGCAGATCCGGCAAATAATTTCTCTTAAGATACTCTTTTGCTCCCTCTATATCTCCGTACTTCAGCAGTCCCTGCACGTTATTAGAAATCTTAAAATCCAGCAGCTCAATTTTTTCCTTTAGTGGAATCAACGATTTTGGCACAGGCTGCTTATATCTTTCATTATTTTCGATAACTCGTGTATCATATGATTGATATTCTTCTATCAAAGAGACAGTGGGGTTCTTTAGATTATTTTTCACAATGTATTCTTTTATGTTCAGCTGCTCTTCCCAATAAGAAAGCCACACCATTTGAGGAACATCTTCATCTTTAATTTCGTTGCTTACATGATTCATTTTATCAATGGCATGCACTAAAACTAAAGAGAACCCGCTTAACATGAATGTAATCAAAAGAAGAATCGTTAATATTTGGCTACGGAATGACATGTTGCGAAATAATTGATTCATAATCATCTCTTTCTTTTTCATAGTTACTTCGGCTGTGTAGACATTCTAACTTTCGAATATAAAATTTGTTTTTCCCGCTTACTGTACATCGGTCCAAAAGGCGCTAGTTTATAAACACCGTCCCTGGCGTCAAGTTTGACTTCTCCAGATGGAAGACCTTTTTTACTAAAATAGTCTTTCATAATCACGTTGTAAGCTTGAGGAACATCATTTATCACACTTGTTAAAATAACAGACCTACCCATGTACGCCTGATCATCTAAATATCCTATTACGTACATTCCTTGTGTTTTCGCTTCTTGAATAACTTCTTGATTATACGAATTTCCTTTAGCATAGACGATATCGACACCTTGAGCTTTTAACTCGCGGAGCAGCTTTACTGCTTTTGCTCCATCGTCTCGGCTGTTTACAACTCGATAATAAAAAGCAATCGATGAATCATACGCTTTGATTCCTTGTTCGAATCCTGGATTTTTTTCTTTTGCAAATGTATCAAGTAATCCAATTTTTTTCGTTTTTGTCTTCATGGCAGCTGCCGTGCCTGCCAGGTGCTCTATTTTTGTTTGATCAAATGTATATACAGTTTGGTTTTTATACATTGAAGTACCGTGAATGGTGACGAAATGAACATGAGGATACTTAGGAGCTAGTTCTGTAAAAACGGTAGAAAATTCTCTTCCATGTCCAATTACGACTTTTGTTCCATTTTGAATAACTTTTTCAGCAGCTTCCTTCATTTTTTGGTTCGTATTTACTTCGCTAATAACTTGAGCCGAAACAGGATACTGCTGCTCGATGTTGATTTTTCCTTTATAAGCTAGACTGCCCCAGCTTTGATCTGTCAGTACATCAGAGGTGAGAATTGCAACGCTTGTGTTTTCTACTTTTTTTGTCGTTTGCTGACTTATAATCCCTTGTGTTTTCGAAATAATAATAATTAAAAACGAAGCGACAACAATCAGGGCAAGCAATAAAATCAGCCTTAACTGTCTTGATCGTTGCATAGACCTTCTCCTTTTTGTTTAGCATACTTTCATTATATAAAAAAAGCATCTAAAAAGACTACATCTTTAACGAAATTCCAACTTTTTTCGACATTTCTTTCATATCTTACCTTTTTTAACACTTTCATTCCAAAAGAAAAAAGCAGAAAACATCTGTTTTCTGCTTCTGCCTTCAATCTTCATCTTTTACATCCATATCTTCAGGGATAGGCTCATTTAGGTATTCTTCAATTTGTTTTTTGTACTTTTCCATTTGCTCTAAATGGGTGTTAAACTGCTCTTTATTTAATAAGTAGTTTTCACCATCAAATATAGCTCGTACTTTTCCTTCTTGAATCAATTTCTGCACATATTCTTCAGGAAAAGATAGATACTCTGCTGCTTCTTTTATCGTTAAATACATCCTGCTCCACCTTTTATACGTTGTAGTGTACCTCTTCTGTAGCTTTAACCATTAACTCATACTGACGCAAGCGAAGCTGGAATAATGTTAAAGGATCATGGTAAGCTTCAGGATTGGCTTTCATATGACTTAACACGTCTTGATTTTCATTAATATGCGCCTGTGTTTCTTCAATCGTTTCTTTTAAAACCTCTTTTGGCTTTTCAAAGAATAGTTCAATATCAACTTCTAAATTTTTCTCAAATAAATTAAATTGCATAAAAAACTTTGCCAGCATTGATTCTGTGATATCTTGATAGTCTTGACTTTCAATGTACTTTTTATATTGATTATAAAGCAGCGTTTGGTTTTGAAGAATGGAAGAAAACAGTTTTCCTGCTCCTTTTAACAAGAGCTGCGTTGGATTAACGCGAAGTAAAATATTTTCTTCATCCAGCTGAACCCGATTAGCCATACGATTAACGTCGCGACGCCAGTCGTCCAGTACTTTAAAATCGCAGACTAACGTTAATTTTTGCTCATTGTACATCTTATTTAATGACTCTGCTACTTCTTCAATGTCTACTTGACTCGCAATCAGCTCTTCATTTGATGTAGCAATCCAGTCCTTTAAAGAAATGCGGAACTTGGGCAGGACATCTTGCTGCAAGTGCTCTTCCACGCGCATATTCATTTGTTTATTTAGCTCAATATGAACCGTACTAAAATCACTGTCTTCCTTCACTAATTCTGAAGACTTTTTGAGTAAACGAGGAATTTTATTTTTTAGCTTTTTGCTAATATCCTCTTTGATTCCGTGATAAGCCGAAACAATACTACTCGCTTTTTCTTGTTCTAAGTCATCTACTCGATGCAAGAAGCCATTTAATCGCACAAGCATATCTTCGTTCCATTTAATGCTTTCAATCAAATGATTTTCTGTTTGATTTCTCTTCTCCACTAAGCTCTTTAGCATGCTTTGAATGAAGAACAGCAGTCTGCGCGCACGCTCTTCTACTCCAACGTCGTTTGGATCGTAATAGAAATTAGCTTTAATAAACTGAGCCAAGTCTCCGTGGTGCTGACTCGATACGTAGTGAGGCGTATAGGCTAATACATGTGCCTGCGGGAAATCAGCTCCAATGCTTGCTTCAAATTCTTTTGTAATTCGCTCAATCGTTGCTTGATTATAAAGACTGTCCATATTGTTGATGACAAAATGAACTGGCGTATTTGGCGCATGCTCTTTTATCTCCAGCAATAATTCTTTTTCTTCATCAAGCAGCGATTCTTTTGCATCAAGCACAAACAGTAAACCATCTGCTAAAGGAGCATATTTAAATGCATCCTGCTCACGTGCCTCTTGTTCTGTAAAGCTTGGCGTAATAATGCATGAACAATTATGCTTATCAAGGAACGCAAAAGGTTTTTTCACTTCTACAAGCGCCTGGTGAGGAGATTGCTCCGCTCCGTCAATCGTTTCCATCGGAATGATTTCTTGATCAGCGATTTGCTGGATAGATTCTTCCTCATCATGAATGAACACAAAGGTTGTTTCGTGATTTTGCGGTACCTTTTCTTCTGTAATCGATCCCACAAATGAAGACGTTGCAGCATTTGTTCCTGTAATTAATAAGTGTGTCGTATGAGCATCTAATAAAAAATCTACCCACCATTTAAAGGTGTGCCCCACTTCTAAACCATTTTCATTAGCCCATTTAATAATGCCATGGCAAAGCTTGTAGTGATATTCAAGACCATCAATGTCGTTACGCGCCTCAAAAATTAATCTGCCTGCATTTTCGATTGTAATGGTATCAATAGTTGACGGAAACTTTTCATTCCATGAAAGTACGGCTGCAGACGGAAATAACGCACGTGACTTATTGGTAATTTTAAGCCAGTTTGTTAATACGTTCGGAATGACTTCATGCAATTCCTTTACAGAATGATCACTTTCCATTAAGTCGGTATACGTCTCTTGATAAAGAGTTGAAATCTCTTGCCAATAATCATAGAGGCCCACTTCAATATTCAAGAAAATATCATTGATAGTTTTAATCCAAGCAAGATAAGGAGGCTGGCTCTTATATTGTTTCCATAAAGCTGAGACAAGCTGTTTGAAATACACTTGATCCACTTTGTAAAATGCAATCATCACTTGATAAAAATAGTTAGGGATAAAGTTTGCTGTATATCCTTTATCTACGTAAGTCTTTAATACCGCAAACCAATTTAACGATTCTGTCCGAATACACTCATCTACCGCAAGCTCCACTGCGCTGTTAAAGTCTTCTTGCTCTTCATAAAATCTGCGTGCAATCGCCGTGACGTTTGGATAATCCGGCTGAGAAGCAACCAGCTCGTTAATGACTTCATAAGCTCGTTCAATATTGTTATGGTCCGTATAAAGCGAAAACAGCTTTAGCGCTATTTCAGCTTTTAATACTTTTGAATCCGTTTCGATGGATAGGTAAAGCTCTTCAGCTAGCGTAGACAATCCCAACTCATAATGCGCGTCGGCTGTATTTTTCTTCGCCCACAGCTTAAATTCACCATTTACATTCTCCCACTTAAAAATCGCGGACTCAAAATCTTGATTATGGAAGTAAACTTCTCCCTGGGCTAAGCGAACGAGCGATAAGTCGTACCACTCTTTTTGCTGCTCTTCGTAATAAGCTTGTCCAAGGACCTTTACAGGCGGCTGATTTTCATTTTCTTGCATAAACGTTTCGTAATATTTCTTTTTCGTTAACTGATATTCTACCGTCATATAGTCTCTCCTTTTTGATGTCAATATTTTATGTACTCTATCAAATTCCCTTTTTTATACTTTTCATACACGATATTTTCTTACTCATATTTTACGCAAAAAAAGCCTCAAGAACTACTCTTAAGGCTTTTTTTATAACTTTTATACTATAAAAATGGCTATTTATCATAAATGGGCGCTGAAATAACAAATATATTAATAGGCATCCCGTCGAAACAGCCCCATTACTTCTACCGTTTCCGTAATATTTACGAAAGCTTCAGGATCCACCGATTGAATTAACTGCTTGAGGTTTGCAAGCTCATAGCGTGAAATCACCGTCATTAATATTTTACGGTCTTCTCTTGAATAAGCTCCTTCACCGTTCATTAACGTCACGCCGCGCACCAAATTCGTAAGAAGCTGCTGCTTCATTTCTTCACCTTTTCTCGTAATAATGGTTAACGTGAGCTTAATATGGCGAGTATGAATTGCATCCACTACTTTTCCTGTGACGAAAATCGAAAGCATCGTATATAAAGCCGCGTCCCAATTCACAAAAAAACCTGAAACAAACACAACCACGGCATTCATCGCTGATAATATAGCGCCAAGCGGGAATTCTTTTTTATGCGTAAGAAGCATCGCAATAATATCAAATCCACCTGTCGAAGCTGACTGACGAAAAACAAACCCTACGCCAATTCCAGTTAAAACTCCTCCAAAAACAGCTGACAGAATAGGATCTGTACTAACAGCTCTCAAGGGAATCACGTATAAAGCAATTGATAAAGCCACAACGGACAGCAGGGTATGTAAAACAAACCGCTTTCCTAACTTCATAAAACCAATAATTAAAAGGGGTAAATTCAACAAAAAATTCATTGTTCCCGTGCTTGCAGGCGTTAAAATTCCTATAATCATAGCAATACCGCTAATGCCGCTGCTTAACACTTTATGGGGGATTAAAAACCAATTGTATGCAAATCCAATTAACACAGAACCTGCTATAATAGCAATTGCTCTATACATGATGTCCCTTCACCTCTTACCACAAATATAATGTTTTCATTTATTGCTTCTTTATTATAATTCCTAAAATATTGAAAACCTTAAAAAAAGTATATTCAGAAATTTGTTGTGTTGGTGGGGTGGACAAACGGCAAAATAAAACGGACATAACGGCAATTAGCGCTTTTATATCGAGTTTTATCTGCTTTTGGTATGAGCACTCTAACTTTGTCTTTTTCTTGCTTATTCAAAATAAAAAGCTGCTATCTTTACTAAGATAGCAGCTTTGATGAAGAGTTATTTTAATTTTAAGACCGCCACATTCTCCACATGTGTCGTATGCGGAAACATATCAACAGGCTGAACTTCAACCGTCTCATATCCGCCTTTTTCTAAAATAGCTAAATCACGCGCAAGAGTTGCTGGTCCGCATGACACATAGACAACTTTTTTCGGCTTCATGTCAATGATGGTATTCAAAAGAGCTTCGTCGCATCCTTTTCGCGGCGGATCTACGACGATGACGTCCGCTTTGATGCCTTGTTTGTACCAGTTTGGAATGACGACTTCTGCTTCGCCTACTTCAAATTCAGCGTTGTGAATACCGTTTAGCTCAGCGTTTCGCTTTGCATCTTCAATCGCTTCAGGCACGATTTCAACGCCATATACTTTTTTCGCTTTTTGAGCGAGAAATAACGAGATTGTTCCGATTCCACAGTAGGCGTCAATTACCGTTTCTTCTCCTGTTAAATCTGCATACTCAAGCGCTTTGTCATAAAGCATTTTCGTTTGCTCAGGGTTTACTTGGTAAAATGATTTTGCTGAAATGGCAAATTTAACGTCGCCGATATAGTCGTAAATATATTCTTCTCCCCAAAGTACGTTCGTTTGGTTCCCTAAAATGACGTTTGTACGCTTGCTGTTTACGTTTTGAACAATTGATTTTACGTTCGGCACGGCTTCGATAATGTCTTCTATAATACGCTTTTTGTTTGGCAGCTCAGCTGTACGAGTCACAATTACAACCATGATTTCACCCGTTACAAGCCCGTAACGCGCCATGATATGACGAAGCGAGCCTTTATGTTTTTGTTCTTGATAAGCAGAAACGCCATGCTTTTCACAGATTGATTTGACTGCTTGAACAACATCATCATTTGCCTGCTGCTGAATCAAACAGGCATCCATGTTAATGATGTCGTGGCTTCGCTGCTGATAAAACCCAGCGACCAAACCGCCTTCTCGTTCTGCTACGGGCACTTGAGCTTTGTTTCGATAGCGCCAAGGATCGTTCATTCCTAGCGTCGAATGTACCGGAACGTCAGGTAAATGACCAATTCGCGCCATGACGTCTTTTACTTGCTTTTGTTTAAATTGCAGCTGTCCTTCATAGCTTACATGCTGCAGCTGACAGCCTCCGCACTGCTTGTAGACCGGACAAGGTGCTTCAACACGCTGTTCACTAATTGTATGGTGTTTGATAAGCTTGCCAAACGCATAGCCTTTTTTTACTTTAATGACTTTTACTTGGCCGCTTTCGCCGGGCAGCGCATTTTGAACGAAAACAGGAAATCCGTTCACTTTCGCTACACCCGCTCCGTCATGCGTTAAATCTTCAAACGCAACATCTATATATTCATTTTTTTCTACAGGTGGTTTTAATTTTTCCATTTATCGTTACATCCTTTTAATCATTTGAAAATGCTGAACTGATTGTACCATAAGAGCGAAAGCCAAACAAAGAAAAGCATGAAAAAAGATCGCAATTAGGCGATCTCATTTTTTTCCATCAATTCAGCTGTTGCTTTTGGAACAAAGATTTCTACATGGCGATATAAGTTTACAAATTCTCCAGGCAATAACCCTCCGTACTCGCCATCTAGGTTTAGCTGCATTTTATCATTCGTATGAATTTTAACACGGTTCGCTTTTGTATAAATAATATGAGGATCATTGATATGTTCTCCTCGCAGCGCAAGTGTCGCAATTCGAATAAATTCAGCTAAATTTGCTTTCTTTAAAATAATCAAATCAAACATACCGTCATCTAAAGAAGAATCTGGTGCCAGCTTTTCAAAGCCGCCGACTGAGTTCGTTAAGGAAACGAGGAAGAACATAATCTCGCCGCCAAAGAATTTTCCGTCATACTCAATTTCAACAGATGTTGGTTTAATAGAAGGAAGCATTTCCATGCCTTTTAAATAGTAAGCTAGCTGTCCAAGCATTGTTTTTAACTTGCTTGGCACTTCATATGTTAATTCAGTTAAACGGCCGCCTCCGGCGATATTTACAAAGTAATGCGTTTCTCCGTCGTTTGTTACACAGCCCAAGTCAATTGGCTTTGTTACGCCTTCTACAATGACATCAATAGCGCCTTCAATCGTGCGCGGCACATTAATGGCACGAGCAAAGTCATTGGTTGTTCCAACAGGAATAATACCTAGCTGCGGGCGATAGTCTTGTCCGGCAATACCGTTTACGACTTCATTGATGGTACCGTCTCCACCGGCTGCAATTACAACGTCAAAACGACGTTCTACCGCTACTTTAGCAGCTTCTGTTGCATCACCAGCACAAGTTGTAGCATGACAAGATGTTTCGTAGCCTGCTTGCTCTAGCTTTTGCAAGACTTCCGGTAAGTTTTTCTTAAAAATTTCACGGCCCGATGTCGGGTTATAAATAATTCTCGCTCTTTTCATATTCATCATCCTAATAATGATAATTTGTCACAAATCTTTGCCTACTTTTATCAGTGAAAGAATGCCCCCTCACATTACATCATCAACAAGAGGGGGCATGAACAAACATATTATAAAGAAATTAACCTTGATATACAATATTCACGTTTCGGTTTTTATTCATACCTTCAGCGCGATCGCCCTTACTCATAATAAATGTGAGATGGATATCCACCTCACATTTAGTTATCAAATTTAGCGTTTATTAATTTCTTCTAAAAGAATTTTATTAACCATCGGTGGGTTCGCTTGGCCTTTTGAAGCTTTCATAATTTGACCAACTAAGAAGCCAATTGCACGATCCTTACCGTTTTTGAAATCTTCAATAGATTGAGGGTTTGCATCTAATGCATCTGTTACGAATTTACGTAAAGTTGCATCATCAGAAATTTGTACAAGACCTTTTTCTTTTACAATTTTCTTTGCATCTCCGCCATTTTCAATTAATTCTTTGAATACTTTTTTCGCAATTTTAGACGAAATTGTACCTTCTTGAATTAATTGAATCATACCAGCTAGACCTTCAGGTGTTAAGGCTACATCTGAAAGTTCTTTTTGGTTTGAGTTTAAGTAAGCAGAAACTTCACCCATTAACCAGTTAGAAGATAGCTTCGCGTCTCCGCCCGCAGCAAGCGTTGCTTCAAAGAAATCAGACATTTCTTTTGTTAGCGTTAATACCATTGCATCATAAGCAGGTAAACCAAGCTCTTCTACATAGCGCTTTTTACGAGCATCTGGAAGTTCAGGAATCGAAGCACGAACGCGTTCTTTCCACTCTTCGTCGATGTGTAATTCTAATAAGTCAGGCTCTGGGAAGTAGCGGTAGTCGTCAGATCCTTCTTTTACACGCATTAGAATTGTTTCGCCCGTAGACTCGTCAAAACGGCGTGTTTCTTGCTCGATTAAGCCACCAGACAATAACACTTTTTCTTGACGAATTTCTTCGTGTTCAAGACCGCGGCGCACATAGTTAAATGAGTTTAAGTTCTTTAACTCAGCTTTTGTACCGAACTCTTCTTGTCCAACTGGACGTAAAGAAATATTGGCATCACAGCGAAGTGAACCTTCTTCCATTTTACAATCAGATACGCCTGTATATTGAATAATTGATTTTAATTTTTCTAAATAAGCATATGCTTCTTCAGGAGAACGCATATCTGCTTCTGATACAATCTCAATTAGAGGTGTACCTTGACGGTTGAAGTCTACTAGTGAATAGCCATCGCCTGTATGCGTTAACTTACCAGCATCTTCTTCTAAATGAAGTCGGTTGATACGAATACGCTTCGTTTCACCTTTAACTTCTACTTCAATCCAACCGTTCTCGCCAATTGGTTTATCAAATTGAGAGATTTGATAAGCTTTTGGGTTATCCGGATAGAAATAGTTTTTACGGTCAAACTTTGTATCTGTTGCGATTTCACAGTTTAGCGCAAGCGCTGCTTTCATTGCAAAATCAACTGCTTCTTTGTTTAACACAGGTAATACTCCAGGATAACCTAAGTCAATTACACTTGTGTTAGCATTTGGAGCCGCACCAAATGCGTTTGGACTTGCTGAGAAAATTTTAGATTTTGTCTTAAGCTCAACGTGTACTTCAAGACCAATAATCGTTTCAAAGTTCATCTTTATCTCACCCCTTACAGTGCTGGTTTCGCTTTATGATGCTCAGTTGCTTGTTCGAATGCATGAGCAACACGATAGATTGTGCTTTCGTCGAAATGCTTACCGATAATTTGTAACCCTAATGGCAATCCATTTGATAAGCCGCAAGGCACAGAAATACCAGGTACTCCAGCAAGGTTTACTGGGATTGTTAAAATATCGTTTGCATACATTGTTAATGGATCGTCTGTTTTCTCACCAATTTTGAATGATGGAGTTGGTGTAGTCGGTCCAATGATAACGTCATAGTTTTCAAATACAGACTCAAAGTCTTGCTTAATTAACGTACGTACTTGCTGTGCTTTTTTGTAGTAAGCATCATAATAACCAGAGCTTAACGCAAATGTTCCAAGCATGATACGGCGTTTTACTTCGTTTCCAAAGCCTTCGCTTCGAGACTGCTTGTACATTTCGATTAAGTTCTCAGCATTATCTGTACGATATCCGTAGCGAACGCCGTCAAAACGAGATAAGTTAGCAGACGCTTCAGAAGAAGATAATAGATAATACGTAGCTAATGCGTATTTAGAGTGTGGAAGCGATACTTCTTCCCAAGTTGCGCCTAGTCCTTCTAACACTTTTAGTGCATCTAAAACAGACTGGCGAGCTTCTTCGCCCACACCTTCGCCTAAGTATTCTTTTGGAACAGCAATTTTAAGACCTTTTACGTCACCTGTTAAAGCAGATACATAATCCGGTACATCAACATTAGCAGAAGTAGAATCCATTGGGTCTACGCCTGAAATTGCTTGAAGTAAGTATGCATTATCTTCAACAGAATTTGTGATTGGTCCGATTTGATCTAAAGAAGATGCAAATGCCACTAATCCGTAACGAGATACGCGACCATACGTTGGTTTTAATCCGACAACACCGCAATAAGCAGCTGGCTGACGAATTGAACCACCTGTATCAGAACCTAAAGAAAACGGAACTTCGCCTGCTGCTACAGCTGCAGCTGAACCACCGCTAGATCCACCTGGTACGTAATCTAAATTCCATGGGTTGCGCGTTAACTGAAGACCTGAGTTTTCAGTTGAAGAACCCATTGCGAATTCATCCATATTTAATTTACCGATGGTTACCGCTTCAGCTGCCTGCAATTTTTGAACAACTGTTGCATCATAAATCGGATCAAAGTTTGCTAGAATTTTACTAGAACAAGTTGTACGTAAATCTTTTGTGACAATATTATCTTTTACACCGATTGGCATACCAAATAATAGGCCAAATTCATCTTTTGTTTGTAGTGCTTCATCTAGCTCTTTTGCATAAGCACGAGCATTGTCTTCATTAAGCGCTAAGAACGCACCTACTTTATCATCTACTTCATTAATACGTTTATATGATTCGTCTACTAAATCTTGTACACGTACTTCTTTCTTGTGTAAAAGGCTATGTAGTTCTGAAAGTTTACGATCGAATAAAGACATCGTAAAGCCTCCTTCCTTATTCTAAAATAGTTGGTACTCGAATGTAGCCATCCTTGTGGTCTGGCGCATTTTTTACTACGTCTTCAATTGGTAAACCTTTAGCTGGCTTATCTTCACGCATTACGTTTTTCATATCCAATACGTGAGAAGTTGGTTTTACATTTGTAGTATCTAACTCATCTAATTGTTCTGCATATGTAATAATAGCATCTAATTGTTTTGTAAATAGTTCTGCTTCGTCATCCGTCACCGCAAGTCTCGCTAAGTTTGCAACGTGTTTTACTTGATCAACAGAAATTCTTGACATGTTCCTTCACCTCCGAATATTCGTCCCACTACAATATACTGATAATACCAAACTTCACTAGCAACAGGCAACATTTCTGAGACTAGTTCCTAAAATATTAAAAACCCCGCCAGGCAAGACAGGGCTTACATTTATCACTTCTATTTTATACCAAATCCATTTCATTCAAACAACATTCCATACTTTTCCTTCGTCATAAAATATTTCTCTCTTGCATAGGTATAAAATAACCTTCTTTTTAGAAAAGATAGATAGAAAGAGAAACATGCTTCAGATGAACACACCACCATGTTTTAATTTCACTAGTCTTTGGGAAAGTAAAGAAAACGAATAACTACTTTACCGTAAAAGAGGTGCTATAAAAATTGAATAAAATACTTATACAGTCAGTCATCCACCAGCGCCCTGAGTATCAGCAAAGCGGAAGATGGTTTGTATTAGATGAAGAATTCAAGTGGGATTTGTCCACCTTGCAAAAAGATGTTTTTGCTTGTTTAAATAAAGCCTTTCATATTCCTATAATTTTTTGTGATTCATGCGAAGCCAATAAAATTGTCTCTGCTCTTGGAGAAGAAGAAGCAGAATACCTGCAGTTTGCATCAGGCGTTTACTGGCGAGAAGTCGGCATTATATTTATTTTTAAATTTGATGACTATCTTCCGCTTATTGAAACGATCTTTCACGAGCTGCGCCACTATATTCAAGATCACATCCCTTATTATCAGAAAGAATTTGAGCTGGATAAAAAGCGCCCGTATGAAGAGCGGACAACTGAACAAGATGCATTTGCATTTGCTGCTTATTATCTTGCTAAGTTTACAAGACAAAATTCTCACGCCATTCCTTCATAGGAGGCAATTTCATAGAATTAGAAAAAGACACTGCTTGAGCAGTGTCTTTTTTGCTTACTCTTCGTAAATATGAACGAACGGCTTGTCCTCATCTGCTTTTCTAACAATGAGAGCTTCAGGTCCGCTTACTGAGTTAATAGAGATACTCGTTTCCATATATGAAGGGAAATGATCAAGCATTAAACCAGCAACGTACTGAGTAAATCCTACAATTTCACCTTTTCCGTAAAATTGGACGGGAATATCAATCGTCATTTTTTGAAGCTGTCCATCTTTGTAATACCCTTTCCCTACTACGCTTGTAAAGTTCGGGAAGTAGTCTTCGATTTGCGCTTTGAACTCATCAAATTTCATCGCATCATCTCGGTGATCTTTTGTTGCATCTGATGATGGGAATAAATAATATTTCTCGTCTAAATCATCCCAGCTGCCAACGGCCGTATCATTTGAACCTGCATTTCCGACAGCCATAAAGTTACCTGGCGTTAAAGAAGCCTTAGCACTTTGTTTAAATAACGCTACTCGAATTGGAACGTTTTCTAAGCCCTTGATATTACGCATCCGCTGCACAATTTCATCGGCCATCTTTTTGCCTTGCTCTTCAATATTTTTATCAGTTAGTTGTTTTTCACGAGCATAACCATTTTCTTCTGTATAATAATGAACAGAATTCATCGCCAGGCCAATTGTGACGCCTCCAAGTTTTACCTTGTCGTCTCCGTCTTGGATAAGGTAATCTTGCTCAGTAATGTTCGCTAAGTACATTGGACTTGTTTCGTTACGAGTTTTCAAATCGCCTTTTTCTGTATCAATTGGGTTTAATCCATTATTCTTAAGTTTCTTTTTCGCCGTAGCATCTTTTGTTTTGCTTTGAAGATCTTTAAACTGTTTATCGCTCAGCTTACGGCTTAACCATGAGCGAATAGTATCTTTATCAAGGTACTGGCCTTCTTGATACACATATTTTTTCGGAGAATAGCTATCTGTCGATAAGCGCATTAAACCTGTTTCAAATTCTTGCGCATCCAAGCGGTTGTTTAAGTTTGCTGCTACTAAGCCTCTTGCCACTCCCGCTTTAAATGGAAGAATTGTTCGGTAATAATCATCTGAAATACTATACTTCGGAATAACTGCTTTTTCTTTCTTGTTGTTGGTTTGTTGAACAGTCTCTTTATCGTCCGAAAGATTCGGTGCACACGCTGAAGTTACAAGCATGACCGCAAGAGAAAGTAACAATATCTTTTTCAACTACACACACCTCTTATTTATTTAATTCCGTAAGTAGCCTTGCCTCATCCCATACTTCAATTTCAAGCTCGTTAGCTTTTGTCAGTTTGGAACCAGCCTCTTCCCCTGCCACAACAAGGTCTGTCTTTTTACTTACGCTTCCTGTGACTTTACCGCCAAGTGCTTCAATTTGTGCTTTTGCCTCATTGCGAGATAGCTGTTCAAGCTTACCTGTTAATACAACGGTTTTACCAGCAAAAACAGAATCTACATTTTCTACACTTACAAGCTTGGGTCCTTTGTATGTAAGGTTTACTCCATACTCTTTTAATTCATGTATAAGTTCTTGAACCTCTTCTTGTGTAAAGTAAGCGACAATAGCATCAGCCATTTTGGCACCAATTTCATTAATTGCCACTAATTCATCATACGTTGCTTTTGTTAACTTGTCTATGGTTTCAAAGTGCTGAGCTAACGTCTTTGCAGCTTTTGCTCCGACATGGCGAATGCCCAAGCCAAAAAGCAAACGCTCAAGCGAATTTTTTTTCGATGCTTCGATGGCCGCAATCAAATTATCAGCAGATTTCTCACCCATGCGCTCAAGCTCGATTAACTGCTGTTTTGTCAGCGTATAAATATCCGCTACATCTTTAATTAACTGTTCGCGAAATAATTGCGATATAACTTTTTCACCAAGTCCATCAATGTTCATCGCATTGCGGGACACGAAATGAATAAGTCCTTCACGAATTTGAGCAGGACAGCTTGGATTAATGCAGCGAAGCGCAACTTCTCCTTCTAAACGCACCAGTTCACTTTCACATTCCGGGCAGTGAGTAGGCATCGTAAACTCTTGCTCTTCTCCCGTTCGCTTCTCCTCAATCACATTCACTACTTCAGGAATAATATCTCCTGCTTTTTTCACTACGACATAATCTCCGATGCGAATGTCTTTTTCACGAATCAAATCTTCATTGTGAAGAGACGCACGCTGTACCGTCGTACCTGCTACTTGAACCGGCTCCAAAATAGCTGTTGGCGTAATGACCCCTGTCCGGCCTACCGTCAGCTCAATATTTACAAGCTTGGTTACAACTTCTTCAGCAGGAAACTTATAAGCAATAGCCCAGCGTGGACTTTTGGCCGTTGTTCCAAGCTCAGCCTGCTGATCAAATGAATCTACTTTTACAACAATGCCATCAATATCATAAGATAGTTCTGGACGTTGCGTTTGCCAGCTTTCGATGTAAGCAATCACATCATCAATGGTTTCACACGTCTGTCTTTCTCTATTTGTTTTAAAACCGAGCTCATCGAGCAAATTCAAACTTTCGCTGTGAGAGTCGATTTCTAATTCTCCTGTATCAGTCATGGCATATACAAAGATATCTAAATTACGTTTTGCCGCAATTTTAGGATCTAGCTGACGCAGTGAGCCTGCAGCTGCGTTACGCGGGTTAGCAAACGGAACTTCATCCCTTTCCATTTTTGCTTCATTAAGTGCTTCGAATGATTTTCTCGGCATAAATGCTTCTCCGCGAACTTCCATTGATAACGGTTCTTTAATTCGCAGTGGAATAGAGCGAATTGTTTTTAAGTTTTCAGTAATATTTTCACCCGTCGTACCGTCTCCGCGCGTAGCCCCCAGTACTAAGTATCCATCTTCATAGCGAAGAGATACAGCTAGGCCGTCAATTTTAAGTTCGCATACATAAGAAAACTCATCTCCAACGGCTTGGCGCACTCGGCGATCAAAATCCCGAAGGTCTTCTTCATTAAATGCATTTCCTAAACTTAGCATAGACGTTTGATGCTGAACCTTCTCAAACGCATCGAGCACTTGGCCGCCGATGCGCTGAGTAGGTGAGTCAGCTGTTTTTAATTCTGGAAATGATTCTTCTATCTCAATTAACTCATTCATTAACTTATCGTATTCTGCATCTGGAACAGATGGCTGATCTAACACATAATATTCATAGCCATATTGATTTAATAAGTCACGTAATTCTTGAACGCGTGATTTTGCTGTCTCAAACTCCATATTCTAGCTCCTTTTCACGATTACACTTTCGTAACCGGGGCAAATTTAGCAAGCAGTCTTTTTACACCTGTAGGACTAGGAAAAGCAATGTCTAATTCTTTTGAATCTCCTTCTCCTTTTACACTTACAACTGTACCAATTCCCCATTTTTTATGCTCGGCCTTATCTCCAACGCTCCATCCAATTGATTCACTGCCTGTTGACACAAGCTTCGTTTTTGCCACGGCCGCTTGTCGGCGCGCTGCAAACGGCGAAGCTGAAGCCCCTGAACGACCAGCAGCAGGTTTGCGCATTGCTTCATTTAAAGATTCCACAAGCTCGCTTGGGATTTCCCCAATGAAGCGCGACTTTGGATTAACGTTTGTTTTACCAAATAGTGTGCGCATTTGAGCATTTAATAAATACAATTCTTGTTCAGCACGTGTAATCCCTACGTAGGCTAGGCGTCGTTCTTCTTCCATTTCATTATCTTCGAATAATGATCGGCTATGAGGGAATACGCCTTCTTCCATACCCATTAGGAAAACAACCGGGAACTCTAGACCTTTTGCTGAGTGAAGCGTCATCAGAATCACTTGTTCGTTCTCTTCTTCTTCCTCATCATCAAGCTTATCGATATCAGCAACAAGTGCTAAATCGGTTAAAAATGCTACTAGGCTTTTATCTTCGCTTGCTTCTTCAAACGTTTTTGTAACAGATAAAAACTCATCAATATTCTCTAAGCGACTTTGTGCTTCAATTGTTTTTTCTACTTTAAGCGCTTCACGGTATCCTGTTCTTTCTAATACTTGTTCCACAAGCTCTGTTACAGACATATAGTCTTGCATTTGAGCTAAGTTTGAAATCATTGATTGGAAGTCACGAAGTGCCTTTGTTGCTTTGCCCGTTAACCCCATCAATTCTACTTCATCAAGCGCTTTGAAAATAGAAATGTCATGAACGTTTCCGTAATTGGCTACTTTATCGACTGAAGTAGCTCCAACTCCGCGCTTTGGAACGTTCACAATACGAGCTAAGCTAATGTCATCATCTTGGTTGGCAATTAAGCGCAAGTACGCAAGCAAATCTTTAATCTCTTTGCGGTCGTAGAACTTAATGCCGCCGACAATTGTATAATTAATATTGGATTTTAACAGCACTTCCTCCATCACACGAGACTGTGCATTTGTACGATACAAAATGGCAAAATCACTGTATTTACGCTTTCCGCTGTCTACTGCTTCTTTAATTTTACGTGCTACAAACTGTGCCTCATCATGCTCACTCATTGCTTGGTAATGATAAATCTTCTGGCCTTCATCGTTTTCCGTCCATAAGTTTTTCACTTTACGATTCATATTGTTTGCAATGACGCCGTTTGCCGCAGCCAAAATCGTTTTCGTTGAACGATAATTTTGTTCAAGCAAAATGGTTTTGGCTTTTGGGTAATCTTTTTCAAATGACAAGATATTTGTAATATCAGCCCCGCGCCAGCGGTAAATAGACTGATCTGAATCCCCTACTACGCATACATTTTCAAATCGTGCAGCTAGCAAACGAACAAGCATATATTGCGCATGGTTTGTATCTTGATACTCGTCCACATGAATATATTGAAACTTGCGCTGATAGTACGTTAACACTTCAGGAACTCGTTTAAATAACTGAATCGTTGTCATAATTAAATCATCAAAATCGAGCGCTTGGTTTTTCTTTAAGCGCTTTTCATACTCTTTGTAGACTTTGCTTACAACTTCTTCATATGGTCCCGCTGCTGTTTTATCAAATTCTTCCGCTACTTTCAGCTCATTTTTAGCTGAACTAATGCTTCCTAATAGCGAGCGCGGATCGAATTTTTTAGGGTCGATGTTTTGATCTTTTAAAATATTTTTAATAACGGACAGCTGATCCGTTGAATCTAAAATCGTAAAGTTGCGATTAAAGCCAATACGATCAATATCTCTTCGTAAAATACGTACGCACATCGAGTGGAACGTTGAAATCCAGATATCTTCCGCTACTCCGCCAACGATACTTGCCACACGCTCTCTCATCTCACGAGCTGCTTTGTTTGTAAAAGTAATGGCTAAAATATTCCAAGGTGCAACTTCTTTTTCTGCCATTAAAAACGCAATTCGATGCGTTAATACACGTGTTTTTCCACTTCCTGCACCGGCCATAAGTAATAGTGGTCCGTCTGTTGTTTTAACTGCCTCTTGCTGCTGAGGGTTTAATCCTGTTAATAATTTTTCACTTAAAAAATTCACGTTTTCACCGCCTATATCGAACATATATTCTCTATTCTACTTTATTTATTTTTCACTGTGCAATATTCTTTTTTACTGCTTTTACAGTTTTTAACGCTTCCGCTAAATTTGTATAAATAACATTTCCTACAATAACCGTATCGGCTAGCTCTCCCATCTCACTCGCTTGCTCTTTTGTCTCAATACCTCCGCCGTAAAATAACTTCGTCTCATTTAGCGAATTTTTAACTTCTGCCACTAATTCAGGATCTCCATACGTTCCGCTGTATTCTAGATAGAAAACGGGCAAATGAAACATGCGTTCAGCCATACGAGCATACGCTACAACGTCTTCTGTGTTCAAATCTGTTTTCGCTTCCGTTAGCGCAGCTACTTTTGCTTCGGGGTTAAGTACGCAGTATCCTTCTACAAAAATTTCATCCCAGTCCATGATTTCTCCGTATTCCTTCATCGCCCCGTGATGTAAATCAACAATCCACTTTGGATCCTTGCTGTTTAAAACGGTCGGAATAAAATAAGAATCAAACCCAGGTGTTACAGAGTCAATTGTTGATACTTCAAGCGCACACGGCACCGTATAGCGGCGAATCCGCATTAACAGCTGCAGTACATTGTCTAGAGTCACTCCGTCAGATCCTCCGACAAGAACCGCATCCGTGCCGGATTCGCAAATTTTTTCTAAATCTGCATCTGAAATCTCTTTATTAGGATCTAATTTAAAGACATGTCTCCACTCTTTAATATCATACATATATGTTCCTCCATTTCTTTACACTTAAAAGTTCGCGCTCGTCCATTTGTTCATTATAACAAAACTAAGAGGGTGAAATGAAAGGAAAACCGAACTTTTCATTACGTTTTTTGTTTTCAAAAAATATGTATAAAAGATATGGTTTTATCCTCAAATTCCGGAAGAAAACATCACAAAAAAAGCCCATTTTGCACAAGGTTATTGTTTCTCTGCATAGGATATGCTAATATATAGCTACTAAAATTCATATGATATACGCTGAAGGATCAATAGTACTTAAATCCTCTTCACAAAGCGAACTAGGGACGGTGGGAGCCTAGAGAATGGTTTAAGGAAAAGGCAATCTGGAGTATATACAGACGAAGGTGGATACATTTTGTATCAACCAGGGTGGAACCGCGGGAAAAACTCTCGTCCCTGGGCATATTGTTGATATGCCCAGGGACGAGAGTTTTTTTGTACCCGCTCTTTTTGTTTCGCTTGAATCACTACCATTTACAGGAGGAATTAGAATGTCAAAAACAATGGATCAAATCGTATCTCACGCTAAACACCGCGGCTTTGTATTTCAAGGATCTGAAATTTACGGCGGTCTTGCAAATACATGGGATTACGGCCCGCTTGGCGTAGAATTAAAAAACAATATTAAAAAAGCATGGTGGAAAAAATTCATTCAAGAATCTCCATACAACGTTGGTTTAGACGCTGCGATTTTGATGAACCCAAAAACATGGGAAGCTTCTGGTCACTTAGGAAACTTTAATGACCCAATGATCGACTGTAAGGATTGTAAAGCTCGTCATCGTGCCGATAAATTAATTGAAGAAAAACTTCAAGAAAAAGGCATTGAAATGATCGTAGACGGCCTTTCATTTGATGCAATGGCTGACTTAATTAAAGAACATGAAATTACATGTCCTGAGTGTGGTTCAGCTAACTTCACTGAAATTCGTCAATTTAACTTAATGTTCAAAACGCACCAAGGTGTAACTGAAACATCAACAAATGAAATTTACCTTCGTCCTGAAACAGCTCAAGGTATTTTCGTAAACTTTAAAAACGTTCAGCGCTCAATGCGTAAAAAGCTTCCGTTCGGTATCGGCCAAGTGGGTAAAAGCTTCCGTAACGAAATTACACCTGGTAACTTCACATTCCGTACGCGTGAATTTGAACAAATGGAACTTGAATTCTTCTGTAAACCAGGCACTGAATTAGAGTGGTTTAACTACTGGAAAGAAACATGTAACAAATGGCTTCTTTCTCTTGGTATGAAAGAAGAAAACGTTCGTCTTCGCGACCATGATGATGATGAACTTTCTCACTACAGTAATGCAACAACGGACTTTGAATACAAGTTCCCATTCGGCTGGGGCGAACTATGGGGCGTAGCTTCTCGTACAGACTATGACTTAAAGCAGCATATGGAACACTCTGGAGAAGACTTCCAATATGTTGATCAAGAAACAAACGAACGCTATGTACCTTACTGCATCGAGCCTTCTTTAGGCGCTGACCGTGTAACATTAGCTTATATGATTGATGCATATGAAGAAGAAACGTTAGAAGATGGCTCTTCTCGTACAGTTATGCAGCTTCACCCTGCTTTAGCACCATTTAAAGCTGCTGTATTGCCACTTTCTAAAAAGCTTTCTAACGAAGCTCGCGCTGTCTTTGAAGATTTAGCAAAATACTTTATGATTGACTATGATGATGCTGGTTCAATCGGGAAACGTTACCGTCGCCATGATGAAATCGGTACGCCGTTCTGTATTACATTCGACTTCGATTCATTAGAAGACAATCAAGTAACAATCCGTAACCGCGACACAATGGAACAAAAACGTGTTGCAATTAGCGACCTTAAAAATATCATTGAAGAAGCAACTCAATTTTAATTAAAAAATAAGCGTATGGCTGCTTCAGCCATACGCTTTACTTTTGATTTGAATCTTCTTGAAGGCGTTCTAACACCATTTGATACGCATCGCTTCCATAATTCAAGCAGCGTTTAACACGGGAAATAGTTGCTGTGCTTGCTCCAGTTTCCGTCTCAATTTTATGGTACGTGTTGCCTTCTCTTAGCATTCTTGCCACTTCTAAGCGCTGTGCTAATGATTGAATTTCATTAACTGTACATAGGTCATCAAAAAATTGATAGCATTCTTCAATGTTTTCTAATGATAAAATCGCTTGAAATAGCTGATCTAATTCTTTTCCTCGTAGTTTGTTGATTTGCATCGTATCGAACTCCTTTATCATTGGCTTTCTTTACTGGTTGTTTCTATCTATAAAATACAGTTTCTATATTTATTTGCACATACATTCATTCTGTATGAAGACAGCCAATTTCATACAAATTTCAAATTCCTTTGATACTTTTATATTTTAACGCATTATAGACGGAAAAAGTACTTTTTTATTCATAACATCATAAATTCCTACTGGCGTGATACGAATATAAGGCAAATGTGTAGACGAAAAGAACAGCAGTGAATAGACAGGATCATCGTGTTTGTATCCTCGCTCCCCCAGCACTTTCTTGAGTTCTACCTCTCGTTTACTTAACTCCTCCATCGGCAGATTCGACATGACTCCTTTTAACGGAAGATCCAGTTCGTATACTACTTTCTCATCTTCGGTAATGACAATACCGCCTCCAATTTCTTTCATACGTTTAAATGCACACATCATATCTTTTTTCGATTTTCCAATTAAAATAAAATCACCTGTATTTGAAAATGAACTCGCCAGTCCCGATACATTTGTCGCAAATCCTTTTAACAGCGTATTGATCCGCCACTTGCCTTCTCGGTCCACCAGCACTAAAAAACTTTCATCATGATCAGAGGCTAATACATCTCCGCTCACATTCAAGTGAATTGAATACGGCTCCATAATAACAGCATTTTTCATTTTTACGCCTACTGGCATGGAAAATTGAAAATCGTCCATCGTTAAATCAAAGTCCAACTCTAGCGGTGAAAAACCAAACTTTCCCCAAGGAAATTCTACTGAGGCTAATGCTTGTTCTTTGCCTTCTTTTTTCATCCACTTTCCTTTTGCTAGTACAGAGACCGGAGTAGGCCGCATAGGATCTTCTAAAATATTAATATTAGCCACACAGCCTGTTGCTACATGCCCGTGCAAATGTTCCATGTTATAATAGCGAGCAATATTTACAGACACCATATTATAAGCATCTAACACGGGAACCCCTTCTGAAATAGCTAATGTAATTAACATATCTGACACGCCATTTTGGTAAAAAGAAGGCGGAGAACCGTCTGTATTCATCGTAATATGGTCAAAATAATCTACCTGCAGCTCTTTTAACTCCTGTAGCAATTTTGGCAAATCTGGCCGAATTGAAGAGTGGCGCAAAGCAACGTCATAGCCTTGCGTTAACCGAGCAACAACATCTTCCCCTGTCATAGACTCATGATCGCTGTCTGCCCCTAGTAATTTCATTTTTGCCAAGGTAAATGCTGATGCCCCCGGGAAATGTCCTTCAATATGCTTTCTCATCCTTTTTGTCTCTTGAACCCAGTGAAGCATTAAATCATCCCCGTCTAAAAGCTTCGGCCAACTTGTCAGTTCGCCTCCTTGTAAGACAGCTTCATTTTGTAGCCAAGAAGTAATGTTCGTATGTGAGAAGATGTCAGCCTCTTCATCAATTTCCGTCTGCGAATCAAATCTGCACCACCAGTACAGCGATTGTGGTAACGTTTTCATTTCTTCAATCAATGAAAATGCCGTTTTTTGTTCAAGCTGTAAAGCGAGAATTAAATTATCATTAAATAAAGTCGTTGTTCCGTGCTTGGCTGCATATTGGGAAAAAGTCTGGGGATTATATAACTGAAACGGGTGAACATGCGGCTCAATATACCCAGGAACCACATATTTCTCACTGCAGTCTATAATCTCTGTAGAAGCGTCTGTGTGCTTAGGCATCTGTGAGCCAACGTATACAATACGATCTTGGTAAACCCAAATATGTGCTTTTTTCCACTGCTTCATTCGAGCGTTCAAATATGTTGCATCTTTTAAGACAATAGTTGGTGCTTTTTGACCGTTTAATACTAAGAGCTGCTGTCTAATATGTTTGCTTTTCCAGCGGTATCTTTGTTCCGGCATGCTAAATTCCCCCTAATTTACTATGTATTTTTATCGTAACACATCCTTGATGTAAACGCATTCAGAAACTGTTATTAATTTTATGAATAAAGGTGATAAAACATGAAACCAAATATCGGCATTGTTAACGCATTAATTCGACTTACACTGGGCTTTACCCTTCTTTCTTGGACAACATCTCGTTTATCTCGCAGACCGTACAAAGATTCATACATCTTCCTAGGGTTAATGGGAGCTTTAAAAGTGGCAGAAGGTATCACACGTTTTTGCCCCCTTACGTACGCTTATGATTCATGTCAAAAACACGATGAACATGAACACCATCCAAATGGAAATGAAGAAACGTATAATCCTTCGTAAGGTAAAAAGGAGAGCCTAAGCTCTCCTTTTTTATTTTAAAGCTGCTTTTGTTAATGCACGATGGCCGATGTCTTTGCGGTAGAAAAAGCCTTTTTCTAAATCGATATGAGCCATTTGTTTGTATACTTCTTGCTGCGCTTCTTGAAGAGTTGCTCCTTTAGCACCTACTAATAGAACACGGCCGCCGTTTGAAACGTATGTGTCGTTTTCTAAAGCTGTACCAGCGTGGAAAACAAGCGCGTCTTCACTAATCGCATCCAATCCGTTAATTGGCGCACCCTTTTGATAATCTTCTGGGTAGCCTGCTGCTGCTAATACGATTCCGATAGCCGCTTCATCATCCCATTCAATTTCTACTTTTTCTTCTTTCAAAATGCGAAGAAGCACATCGACTAAATCGCTTTTCATACGCGGCAGTACAACCTGTGTTTCAGGATCTCCAAAACGCGCATTAAATTCAATAACTTTTGGTCCTTTTTGTGTTTGAATCAGACCAGCATATAGAATTCCTGTATACTCACAGCCTTCTTCAGCTAATCCTTTAGCCATTGGAAGTAAGATGTTTTCTACAGCCTCTTGTACTTCTGCATCACTGATTTGCGGAACAGGAGAGTAAGCTCCCATGCCTCCTGTATTCGGACCTTGATCGCCGTCAAAAGCACGCTTATGATCTTGTGCAATTACCATTGGATATACATTTGTACCGCGTACAAATGCCATTAATGAAAATTCTTCACCATCCAAAAATTCTTCTACAACTACTTTTGCACTTGCTTCTTTAAATTTTTGGTCAACTAGAAAATCACGTAATGTATCTACAGCTTCTTCCACTGTTAAAGCAACAGTTACACCTTTACCAGCCGCTAAGCCGTCTGCTTTAATAACAATTGGAGCGCCTTGCTTTTCCACATATGCTTTTGCTTCCTCGTAAGACGTAAATGTTTCATACGCTGCGGTTGGAATATCATACTTTTTCATGAGCTCTTTTGCAAAGCTTTTGCTTCCTTCAATCATCGCTGCTTGTTTGCGCGGTCCAAAGACTGGAAGACCTTCTTGTTCAAATCGATCAACAATGCCTTCAATTAACGGATTTTCTGGTCCAACAATTGTTAATCCAATCTTGTTTTCTTTTGCAAATAGCACAAGCTCTTCTTGGCTGCTTTCATCGATTGGTACAATCGTTGCCACATCTCTCATGCCCGGATTTCCTGGTGCTACAAACACTTCGTTAACAAGTGGACTTTTTGAAGCTTTCCATGCAATTGTATGCTCTCTTCCGCCTTTTCCAATAACTAAAACATTCACGTTCTTCACCTCATTAATGTTTAAAATGTCTTACGCCTGTAAATACCATTGCAATGCCGTATTCATCTGCTTTTGCAATTGACTCTTCATCACGAATTGATCCGCCTGGCTGAATAATAGCTGTGATTCCTGCTTTAGCTGCTGCTTCTACTGTATCCCCCATTGGGAAGAACGCATCTGAACCTAAAGCTGAACCTTGTGCTTTTTCACCAGCTTGTTCAATCGCAATTTTTGCAGCGCCTACGCGATTCATTTGACCAGCCCCTACGCCGATTGTCATGTCATCTTTTGCAAGTACAATAGCATTAGACTTAACATTTTTAACAACTTTCCATGCTAATTTTAAATCTGCCCACTCTTTTTCTGTTGGCTCGCGTTTCGTTGGAACAGTAATCGTTGCATCATCAAATCCGAACACATCTTCATCCTGAACAAGCACGCCGCCTTTTACAGATGTTAAGAAAGCTTCTTTTTCTGCTTTTTCATCAAGCTCTATCGTTAGTAAACGAAGGTTTTTCTTAGCTGTTAATACATCTAATGCTTCTTGATCGAACGCAGGAGCAATGATGATTTCTAAGAAAATTTCTTTTAACTGAATAGCCGTTTCACGGTCGATAGGACGGTTAGCTGCTACGATACCGCCAAAGATAGATGTAGGATCCGCTTCGTATGCTTTTTGATAAGCTTGAGCAATTGTTTCACCCACACCTACACCGCAAGGATTCATATGTTTAATCGCTACGATAGCCGGCTCTTTGAATTCTTTTACGATTTGAAGAGCTGCATTTGCATCGTTGATATTATTGTATGATAACTCTTTTCCATGCAGCTGCGTAGCTGTTGCAATAGAACCTTTTTGTGTTAACGGCTTTTTATAGAAAGAAGCTTGTTGGTGAGGATTTTCTCCGTATCGTAAGCCTTGAACACGCTCATACGTTACTGTTAATTTCTCAGGAGTTGTTTCACCTGTAATGTTTGTTAAGTATTCAGCGATTAATGCATCATAAGCTGCCGTATGACGGAATACTTTTGCTGCTAATCGTTGATTGGTTTCAAATGAAACATTGCCATCAGCTTTTAACTCTTCTACTACGGTTGCGTAATCGCTTGGATCTACTACAACTGAGACAGAACGATAGTTTTTCGCAGCTGAACGAAGCATTGTAGGTCCACCGATGTCAATATTCTCAATCGCTTCAGCAAGCGTTACATCCTCTTTTTCAATTGTCTTTTTAAATGGATATAAGTTTACAACTACAAAGTCGATTGGCGAGATATTATGCTCTTTCATTTGTGCTTGATGCTCTTCATTATCGCGTAACGCTAATAAAGCACCGTGAACGTTAGGATGCAATGTTTTTAAACGGCCGTCTAAAATTTCTGGGAAATCAGTTACTTCAGAAATTCCGATAACGTCAATACCGTTTTCTTCTAGAGTACGCTTTGTACCGCCAGTTGAAATAATTTCTACTCCTAAGTCCTTTAATTCTTGTGCAAATGAAACAATACCTTCTTTATCAGATACGCTAATAAGTGCGCGTTTTGCTGTCATTTTGTAAACTCCTCCTGATCCGATCTCTCATTTAAAATCTTTCTTTCACTACTACTCTACCATAGTAAAGGATTAAAACTTTTTTGACAAGGTTACATCCTATTTATTTAACTGCGGCTTGTTCAAATAATTCATTTAGTACCGCGGGATAAAATTGATGTTCAATTTCATGAATATGGGCCTCAACTGTTTCTCTTGTATCGCCTTTTTCAATGCGAATAGCCTGCTGATCAATAATTGGTCCTGTATCCATTCCTTCATCTACAAAATGCACGGTAATTCCAATCACTTTTACTCCTGCATCAAAAGCCTGACCAATAGCATCAATCCCAGGAAATGCAGGTAAAAGCGACGGATGAATATTAACAATACGATTTTTGTATGGCTTAAGCAACGTCGAACCAACTAATCGCATATATCCTGCTAAAACAAGAAATTCTACTTTAGCTGATGTAAGCTCTGCAAGAATTGCTTCCTCGTACGCTTCTTTATTTTCATAGTTTTTAGGCGAACAAACAAAGCATGGTATTCCACATGCTTTTGCTCGTTCAATTACGTATGCATCCGGTTTATTACAAACAACAAGCGCAATATTTGCTTTTAATCGACCTGACTGAGTTGCTTCGTAGATGGATTGAAAGTTACTGCCGTTTCCAGAAGCAAACACTGCAATATTTATCATGCAAACGTCCCTCCAGCAAATTCAACACCTGTTCCTTCTTTTACACGTCCGATAACAAATGCTTTTTCGCCTTCGTTTTCAATTGCTTCAATGACTTTATTCATATCTTCAGGTTCAACAGCTAAAACAAATCCGATTCCCATGTTGAATACTTCAAACATTTCTTTACGGTCCAGCTTGCCTTGCTCTTCAAGGAAATCAAACACGTATGGAATTGGCCAAGAACCGTAATCGATTTCTACACCTAAACCTTCAGGAAGCATACGAGGGATATTTTCAACAAATCCGCCTCCAGTAATATGAGCCATACCTGCAATCTTAGCTGCATGTAATGCTTTTAGGACCGGCTTCACGTATATTTTTGTTGGTGTTAATAACTCAACTCCAAGCTTTTCATTAAAACCAGAGTAAGTTTCGTGAAGATTTAATCCTTGATCATCAACAATTTTACGTACAAGAGAGTAGCCGTTGCTGTGAATACCGCTAGATGAAATACCGATCAACAGCTGACCAGCTTCAATCTCATCTCCAGTAATAATTTCTGACTTTTCTACTGCTCCTACTGTAAACCCAGCAAGATCATATTCATCTTCTTCGTACAAACCTGGCATTTCAGCTGTTTCTCCGCCAATTAACGCACAGTTGGATTGTTCACAGCCGTCTGCAATTCCTTTTACAATCGATTCAATTTTTTCAGGAACTGCTTTCCCGCAAGCAATATAATCTAAGAAGTAAAGAGGCTCTGCTCCTTGTGCTAACACGTCGTTTACACACATGGCAACTGCATCCACACCAATTGTGTCATGCTTATCCATTTGAAAAGCAAGCTTCAATTTTGTTCCTACTCCATCTGTACCAGAAACAAGAACAGGTTCTTTTAAATTCAATGTAGATAAATCGAACATTCCGCCAAAGCCGCCGACTGTTCCCATAATACCTGCACGAGCAGTTCGTTCTACGTGCTTTTTAATACGTGAAACAGCTTCATATCCTGCTTCTAAGTCAACTCCAGCTTGTTTATATGAATATGACATGTTGTCACTCCTTTTTTACGTTAAAACTAACAAGTTACCTTTTCATGAGGGTGTACAGTATCTGGATAAATTTCAGTTGGATACTTTCCAGTGAAACATGCCATACACTGTCCGCCGTTGCCTTCATACTGTCTGCCGATTGCATCTACTAATCCTTCGTTGCTTAAGAAAACAAGTGAATCAGCTTCAATTAATTCACGAATTTCTTCAACAGAGCGCGTAGCAGCAATTAGCTCAGAAGATGACGACGTGTCAATTCCATAAAAACATGGATTTTTAATAGGTGGTGAACTGATGCGTACATGTACTTCAGTTGCTCCTGCTTCTCGAAGCATACGAACAATGCGACGGCTTGTTGTGCCACGAACGATAGAATCATCTACCATAACAACACGTTTACCCTCTACAATTTTACGTACTGGAGACAGCTTCATTTTTACACCTTGTTCACGCAGTTCCTGTGAAGGCTGAATGAATGTACGGCCTACGTATCGATTCTTAATTAAACCTAATTCGTATGGGATACCTGACTGTTCTGCAAAACCGATCGCTGCTGAAATACTTGAATCTGGAACGCCTGTTACAACGTCTGCTTCAATTGGTGACTCAACTGCAAGTTGTTTCCCCAAATTTTTACGTGCAGAGTGGACATTGATTCCATCAATATTACTATCTGGTCTTGAGAAATAAATATATTCCATACTGCAAATTGCGCGGTTTACGTTTAATGTGAAACGTTCTGATTGAATACCTTCATCGTTAATAATGAGTAATTCACCCGGCTCTACATCACGCTCATGAACTGCTCCAACAATATCAAATGCACATGTTTCAGAAGCTACTACATAAGCATCACCTAATCGTCCAATTGATAGCGGACGCAATCCGTGAGGGTCAAGTGCAACCATCATCGTATCTTCTGTTAAGATAACGAATGCGTATGCGCCTTTAACCATTGATAAAGCATTTTTTACTTTATCTTTCATATCTTCATAGCCGCTTCGTTTAATTAAGTGAGCCAGTACTTCTGTATCCGATGTTGATTGAAAAATACTCCCTTGGTTTTCCAGCTGATGCTTTAATGCATTTGCATTAACCAAGTTTCCATTATGAGCTAACGCAAGGCTTCCGCTATGAGAGCGGAAGTGAAGGGGTTGAACATTTTCAAACCCTCCGCCTCCAGCTGTTGCATAACGAACGTGTCCAATTGCTGCTTTACCGTTTAGTTGCTCTAACTCTCCGTGGCCAAATACTTCGTTAACAAGACCGACGCCTTTCATTACTGTCACTTTTTCTCCGTCTGTTACAGCAATACCAGCGCCTTCTTGTCCGCGGTGCTGCAAGCTATGCAAACCGTAATAAGCAATCTGGCTTGCATTTTCATGTCCCCATACACCGAATACGCCACATTCTTCGTTTAAGCCTTTGATTTCAGCAAGCATGGAAGCGCTCCTTTCCAAGCAGTAGTTAATTCTTCAACTGATAATTGAACAAGAACATTTTCTTGATGTTTAACAGTTAATGTTGCGTCTTCTGTTACGCGTCCTACTAATGTTACATCTTGTACAAGCATTTCGAATTTTTCTTTATTCTCTGGAGAAACCGTTACGATAAAACGTGATTGTGTTTCACTGAATAGCTCTGCTGTTGCTTCGCCGTCTACCGTTACGTCCACACCTAATCCGCTGCCGTTCATCACTTTTTCAGCTAGGGCTACCGCGAATCCTCCTTCTGCAATATCGTGAGCAGATTGAACTGCACCTTCACGAATTGCTTGAAGAAGCTGATCTTGACGTGTTTTTTCAACTGCTAAATCTAATTTAGGTGAATGCCCAAATACCGTACCGTTTTCTAGTACTTTTTGAAGCTCAGTACCTGCGAATTCTGCTTCAGCTTTACCAATAACATAGATTAAGTCATCTTTTTGCTTCGCATATTGAGTTGTAATATGGTTGATATCGTCGATCAAACCAACCATTCCGATAACAGGAGTTGGGTAAATTGCTTCACCTTTTGTTTCATTGTAAAGAGATACGTTACCGCCGATAACCGGAGTCGATAGCTCACGGCAAGCGTCGCTCATACCGTCTGTTGCTTTTTCAATTTGCCAGAAGATTTCTGGTTTTTCAGGGTTACCGAAGTTTAAGCAGTCTGTAATTGCAAGAGGCTGTGCACCTGAACATACAAGGTTACGAGCAGCTTCTGCTACTGCAATACGGCCGCCTACTTCTGGGTCTAGGTATAAATAGCGAGAGTTACAGTCTGTTGTCATCGCTAATGCTTTATTTGTATCACGTACACGAACAACCGCCGCGTCAGATCCAGGAGATACAACTGTGTTTGTACGTACTTGATAGTCATATTGGTTGTAAACCCACTCTTTGTTTGCAATAGTAGGCTGTTTTAAAAGTGTTACTAACATATCACTGTGATTTTCAACAGTAGGAGCATATGCTGATTGCTCTTGGAACTCACGATAGTATGCTGGTTCTTGAGATGGCTTGTGGTACACCGGTGCATCTTCTGCTAATGCATCTACAGGAACATCTGCGACTACTTCTCCGTTATGAGTTAAACGAAGGCGCTTATCGTCGGTTACGTGACCAACTGAAACCGCTTCTAATCCGTATTTTTCTACGATTTCTACGATTTCATTTTCACGGCCTTTTTCAACAACGATGAGCATGCGCTCTTGAGATTCTGAAAGCATCATTTCATATGGTGTCATACCTGTTTCACGCTGAGGTACAAGATCAAGGTTCATTTCAATACCAGAACCTGCTTTACTTGCCATCTCTGCTGAAGAACTTGTTAAGCCCGCAGCACCCATATCTTGAATACCGACTAAAGCGTCACACTTGATAAGTTCTAAGCAAGCTTCAAGAAGAAGTTTTTCCATAAATGGATCTCCTACTTGTACAGCAGGACGCTTTTCATCTGACTGATCAGATAGTTCTTCAGAAGCGAATGTTGCCCCGTGAATACCGTCGCGGCCCGTTTTTGCTCCTACGTACATAACCGTGTTGCCAACGCCTTTAGCTTGACCTTTTTGAATGTCTTCGTGATTAATTAAACCCACACACATAGCGTTAACAAGCGGATTTCCTTCATATGAAGCTTCAAACTGAATTTCTCCGCCTACTGTTGGGATTCCTACACAGTTACCGTAACCTGCGATTCCCGCTACTACTTCCTCAAACAAATGACGAACCTTTGGAGAAGTTAATTCACCAAAACGCAAAGAGTTTAAAAGTGCAATCGGTCTTGCTCCCATTGAAAAGACGTCACGAATGATACCACCTACACCAGTTGCTGCTCCTTGATAAGGTTCAATCGCTGATGGATGGTTATGACTTTCGATTTTAAATACAACGGCTTGGTTGTCACCAATATCAACGATACCAGCTCCTTCACCAGGACCTTGTAATACTTTTTCACCCGTGATAGGGAATTTTTTCAGTACAGGCTTAGAGTTTTTATAACTGCAGTGCTCTGACCACATAACAGAGAATAAGCCTGTTTCTGTATAATTAGGAGTACGACCAAGCAGTTGCTCTACATTCGCAAACTCTTCGTCTGTTAATCCCATGTCTCGATATAACTTTTGTTCTTTAATTTGCTCTACATTTGGTTCAAGAAGTAACGACATTTTGTTCCCTCCACTGCTTTACGATTGATTGAAATAATTTAAGTCCGTCCGCGCTTCCTAAAAGATCGCTTACCGCTCTTTCTGGGTGAGGCATCATTCCTAATACGTTGCCTGTTTCGTTCGTAATCCCTGCAATATCTTGAAGACTTCCGTTTGGATTATCACCTGCGTATTGGAAAAGAATCTGGTTGTTTTCAATCAATTTTTGTAACGTGTGTTCATCACAATAGTAGTTGCCTTCACCGTGTGCCACTGGAATAGCAATTACTTCATCTTTGCCATAAGCATTTGTAAACATTGTTTCGTTATTAGCTACTTTCAAATTCACTGTTTTACAGATGAATTTTAAGTTTTCATTACGGCGCATAGCACCTGGCAGTAATCCTGCTTCTAATAAAATTTGGAATCCATTACATACACCTAGTACTGGCTTTCCTTGGCTTGCTGCTTTTTTTACAGCGTCCATTACATTTGAGAAGCGAGCGATAGCACCTGAACGAAGGTAATCTCCATATGAGAAACCACCTGGAAGCAAGATACCATCATATTGATCTAATGATTCTGTATCGTGCCAAACGTAATCTACTTCTTCACCAAGCTCATCTTTGATAGCATGATACATATCGACGTCACAGTTTGATCCTGGAAAAACAATTACAGCAAATTTCACTGTACGACAACCTCCTCAACCTCGTAACGGTAATCTTCAATTACTGTATTAACTAAAAGCTTTTCACACATTTCTTTTACGCGTTCATCTAATGAATCTGTGCTGTCGATTGTTAGCTCTAAAAATTTACCGATGCGTACTTCTTCTACTTCTTCATAAGACATACGGTGCAATGAATTTTTAACGGCTACTCCTTGAGGGTCTAATACACTTTCTCTTAATGTGACAAATACTTTTACTTTATACATGGTTGGGTTATCCTCCGATTCGCTGTAAGATTTTTTCGTATGCTTCTGTTAAACCGCCTAAATCTCTGCGGAATACATCTTTATCTAATTTTTCGTTCGTATGAACATCCCAGAAGCGGCAAGTGTCAGGTGAAATTTCATCCGCTAAAATAATGTCGCCTTGAGAAGTACGGCCGAATTCTAATTTAAAATCCACTAAGAAAATATCTTTATCTTTGAAAAATTTCGATAATATTTCGTTAATTTGAAGTGCTTGTGCCTTTAAACTATCAATCTCTTCTTGAGTTGCAGCTTTAAGGAAAATCGCATGTTCTGCAAGAATTAATGGATCACCAAGCGCATCATCTTTGTAGTAAAGTTCAACGATTGGCTGTTCAAAACGAATACCTTCTTCTACGCCAATTCGCTTCGCAAGGCTTCCTGCTGTAGCATTTCGTACAACAACTTCAAGCGGGACAATTTCTACTTTCTTAACCGCTTGTTCATGATCTGAAAGCTGCTTCACAAAGTGAGTTGTAATCCCTTGCTCATGTAACATTGAAAATAGTAAACTACTAATTTGATTGTTCAACTGTGCTTTTCCGCTAATCTCCGCTTTTTTCTGACCGTTGAATGCTGTAGCTTCATTTTTATAAGCAACCCACAATACATCTTGCTCATCAGTAGCGTAAATCTTTTTCGCTTTTCCTTCATAAAGTAACTCTTGCTTTTCCATGCTGTCACCTCTACATACAGAATATTCAGATACACTTTCTTAGATAAAGGCAAGGACGTGCCTTGCCTTTTTTATTAAAGACCTAAACGTTCAAAAATCATATCTACATTTTTTAAATGGTGCTTATGATCGAAACAATCTTCAATCTCTTCTGGTGATAAGTGGCGAGTAATACGTTCTTCGCCTTCAATTAAAGAACGGAAAGGAACTTGCGTTTCCCATGCTTCCATTGCTTTTGGCTGTACTAAGTCGTATGCTTCTTCGCGTACCATGCCTTTATTGATTAGTGTTAACAGTACACGCTGTGAGTAAATTAATCCTAGTGTACGATCCATGTTGCGCTTCATGTTGTCAGGGAATACTGTTAAGTTTTTAACAATGTTTGCAAAACGATTTAACATGTAATTTAAAGCAATCGTTGCATCAGGTAAGATGACACGCTCTGCCGATGAATGAGAGATGTCACGCTCATGCCAAAGCGGTACATTATCATAAGCTGTAACCATATAGCCGCGAATTAAGCGAGCAAGTCCCGTTACGTTCTCAGAACCGATTGGATTACGTTTATGAGGCATTGCAGATGATCCTTTTTGACCTTTTGCAAAGTACTCTTCAACCTCACGTGTTTCACTCTTTTGAAGACCTCGAACTTCTACTGCAAATTTCTCAATAGATGTCGCAATTAACGCTAGGACTGACATATAGTGTGCATGACGATCACGCTGTAATGTTTGCGTAGAGATTGGTGCTGGTGAAATTCCTAACTTCTCACATACGTATTTTTCAACGAAAGGATCGATGTTAGCGAACGTTCCAACTGCTCCTGACATTTTACCGAATTCCACTTCAGCTGCTGCACGTTTTAAACGCTCTAGGTTACGCTTCATTTCTTCGTACCATAATCCCATTTTCAAACCAAATGTCGTTGGCTCAGCGTGTACACCGTGCGTACGTCCCATCATAACCGTATACTTATGTTCTTGAGCTTTTTCCTTTAGTACTTCTACAAAGCGCTCTACGTCACTTAGCAAGATTTCATTAGCTTGCTTTAATAAATAAGATAGAGCTGTATCAACTACGTCAGTTGAAGTCAAACCGTAGTGTACCCACTTGCGCTCTTCACCAAGCGTTTCAGATACTGCACGAGTGAAAGCTACTACGTCATGACGCGTTTCTAGTTCAATTTCATTGATGCGGTTAATATCAAAAGATGCATTTTGACGAATTAACTTCACATCTTCTTTCGGAATATGTCCTAATTCTGACCATGCTTCGCAAGCTAGAATTTCAACTTCTAACCAAGCTTTAAATTTATTTTCTTCTGTCCAAATAGCTGCCATTTCTGGTCTTGTATAACGTTCAATCATGTTGTTACTTCCTCCGTTCTTTCCCAAATTCCTAGAGATTCGGCTTTTTCTATCGCCTCATCTATCTTATCAGCTAATACCGTGATATGTCCCATTTTTCTCTTCTCTTTTGCAACTTTTTTTCCGTACAAATGCAAGTGCATATCATCTAAACATTCGATTTTTGCCATTGTGTTCTCAATATGTTCCCCTAATAGATTAACCATAACAGCAGGTTTTAATAAAGTCGGCTGTGCTAGGGTCCAGTTACAAATGGCTCTTACGTGCTGTTGAAATTGAGAAAGATCACAAGCATTGATTGAATAATGACCTGAATTATGAGGTCTAGGTGCCATTTCATTTATATAAAGCTGACCTTCTTCAGTTAGGAACATCTCAACTGCTAATGTACCAACTAAATCTAATCCTTTTGCTATTTCTTGCGCATATTGAAGAGCTTTCGCTTCTTGATCTGCTGTAATACGTGCCGGAACAATTGTTTGGTGTAAAATATGATGCTTATGAATGTTCTCAGCTACTGGTAAACATACCGTTTCGCCTTTTGCATTGCGGTGCACAATAACTGATACTTCTTTATCTAAATTCATCCACTGTTCTACAATACATTCCGATTGCGCTAATAGCTCAGCTGCTTCACGAATATTATTTTCATTTTTCACTAGAACTTGCCCTTTACCGTCATATCCGCCTCGGCAAGTTTTTACAACACAAGGATAACCAATTGTTTCGACAGCTTTTAAAAGTTCTTCTTCAGTCGTAACGATTGCGTAGTCAGGAACGTCTAGATTAAGCTTTGTAATCATTTCTTTTTCTAAACGACGATTTTGTGTAACGGCTAGTAAATGACTGCCTTGTGGCACGTAGCATTTTGTTTCTAGCCATTTCATCATCTCAACATCAACGTTTTCAAATTCATAGGTGATGACATCTGACACTTCAGCAAGCTGTTCAACCGCTTTTCTATCATCATAGTTGCCAATGACTTTAATATCTGCTACTTGACCGCAAGGAGAATCTTCTGTTGGTTCAAGCACTGCAATGTAATAACCCATTTCTTTAGCAGATAGTGCAATCATTCTCCCAAGCTGTCCACCGCCTACGATTCCAATTGTTTTACCAGGAGGTATAAGTAAATTAGACAAGTTGATCACTACTTTCTAACACAGATGATTTAATAGACTCTCTACGATTTTCAAGTTGATCACTTAACGTTGGATCCTGTGTTGCTAAGATTTGTGCTGCTAGCAACCCAGCGTTCGTAGAACCAGCTTTTCCAATAGCTACTGTAGCTACCGGTACGCCGCCTGGCATTTGAACAATCGATAAAAGTGAATCTAAACCGTTTAAGTTACTTGATTTAACCGGTACACCTATTACAGGTAAAATTGTTTTTGCAGCAATCATACCAGGTAAGTGAGCAGCGCCACCAGCGCCAGCAATAATAACTTTAATCCCTCGTTCTTTAGCAGTTTCAGCGTACTCAAACATATAATCCGGCGTTCGATGTGCTGATACAACTTTCTTTTCATATTCAATATTTAATTCATCTAAAATGTCACACGCATATTTCATAGTGCTCCAGTCTGACTGACTGCCCATTACAACAGCAACTTTTACATTCATGAATAAAAGCTCCTTTTTCACGTTATAAAAAAACCTAGGGTACGTTATGGCTCACTAAAGGAAAGCCACAACTACCCTAGGTTTCATGTATCAACATTCCTTTTGAAAAGGAATCTTGTTTACCTATTTAGTAATTGTACTCTCCTCATAGTCCAATGATTTACGGTCATCGGGTAGAAACTCGTGGGCCATATTCCCACTATTATATGAGGTTTCGGATATCTCAATTGACAACTTAATAATAACAGCCAAACCAGAAAAAAGTCAACCCAAAAATCGAATGTTTACTATTTTTATCATTAAAATGTTCGTATTTAGAGACTTTTGCCCTCGAAAACAATCTGTTGTCTTACTGGAACGTACTCTTTTTTACCATTTATTTCTTTTTCTTCAAAGATAGGCTTTTCCATACGTCGAACGGGCATATACCCGTCTTTTTTCATCCGATCTAAACAACTTGCGATTGTTTCATTTTCCTGTAATTCGTATAGTACTTTTTTTGATTTCTTACCCAAAATGCAGCCTCCAGTTCGAAAGAAGTTTCTTACAACGTCAAAAAGAACTTTTATAATAAAAAATTAAATGAATCCACTATAGTGTAACATAATTTAAAAGTTAAATTCACGCTGTAATTTTTAGAAACAAAAAAGACTAGTCATTGAATGACTAGTCTTTTTATTGGCCTGGCAACGTCCTACTCTCACAGGGACAAAGTCCCAACTACCATTGGCGCTAAAGAGCTTAACTTCCGTGTTCGGTATGGGAACGGGTGTGACCTCTTCGCTATCGCCACCAGACAAGAGATTGTTCTCTCAAAACTAGATAACAGTTTGCTGAGTAAAGCTTACGCTTTTAAAGTTTGGTTAAGTCCTCGATCGATTAGTATCAGTCAGCTACACATGTCGCCACGCTTCCACCTCTGACCTATCAACCTGATCATCTTTCAGGGATCTTACTAGCTTGCGCTATGGGAAATCTCATCTTGAGGGGGGCTTCATGCTTAGATGCTTTCAGCACTTATCCCGTCCACACATAGCTACCCAGCGATGCCTTTGGCAAGACAACTGGTACACCAGCGGTGTGTCCATCCCGGTCCTCTCGTACTAAGGACAGCTCCTCTCAAATTTCCTACGCCCACGACGGATAGGGACCGAACTGTCTCACGACGTTCTGAACCCAGCTCGCGTACCGCTTTAATGGGCGAACAGCCCAACCCTTGGGACCGACTACAGCCCCAGGATGCGATGAGCCGACATCGAGGTGCCAAACCTCCCCGTCGATGTGGACTCTTGGGGGAGATAAGCCTGTTATCCCCGGGGTAGCTTTTATCCGTTGAGCGATGGCCCTTCCATGCGGAACCACCGGATCACTAAGCCCGACTTTCGTCCCTGCTCGACTTGTAGGTCTCGCAGTCAAGCTCCCTTGTGCCTTTACACTCTACGAATGATTTCCAACCATTCTGAGGGAACCTTTGGGCGCCTCCGTTACATTTTAGGAGGCGACCGCCCCAGTCAAACTGCCCACCTGACACTGTCTCCCGGCCCGATCAGGGCCGCGGGTTAGAATTTCAATACAGCCAGGGTAGTATCCCACCGACGCCTCCACCGAAGCTAGCGCTCCGGCTTCTCAGGCTCCTACCTATCCTGTACAAGCTGTACCAAAATTCAATATCAGGCTACAGTAAAGCTCCACGGGGTCTTTCCGTCCTGTCGCGGGTAACCTGCATCTTCACAGGTACTATAATTTCACCGAGTCTCTCGTTGAGACAGTGCCCAGATCGTTACGCCTTTCGTGCGGGTCGGAACTTACCCGACAAGGAATTTCGCTACCTTAGGACCGTTATAGTTACGGCCGCCGTTTACTGGGGCTTCGATTCAGAGCTTCTCCCAAAGGATAACCCCTCCTCTTAACCTTCCAGCACCGGGCAGGCGTCAGCCCCTATACTTCGCCTTGCGGCTTCGCAGAGACCTGTGTTTTTGCTAAACAGTCGCCTGGGCCTATTCACTGCGGCTCTCTCGGGCTATACACCCTACCAGAGCACCCCTTCTCCCGAAGTTACGGGGTCATTTTGCCGAGTTCCTTAACGAGAGTTCTCTCGATCACCTTAGGATTCTCTCCTCGCCTACCTGTGTCGGTTTGCGGTACGGGCACCTCCCGCCTCGCTAGAGGCTTTTCTTGGCAGTGTGGAATCAGGAACTTCGGTACTATAATTCCCTCGTCATCACAGCTCAGCCTTTATGATGAGCGGATTTGCCTACTCATCAGCCTAACTGCTTGAACGCGCATATCCAGCAGCGCGCTTACCCTATCCTACTGCGTCCCCCCATTACTCAAACGGCGGGGAGGTGGTACAGGAATATCAACCTGTTGGCCATCGCCTACGCTTTTCAGCCTCGGCTTAGGTCCCGACTAACCCTGAGCGGACGAGCCTTCCTCAGGAAACCTTAGGCATTCGGTGGACAAGATTCTCACTTGTCTTTCGCTACTCATACCGGCATTCTCACTTCTAAGCGCTCCACCAGTCCTTACG
>NZ_JBBOUA010000001.1:237500-240000 GCF_038005845.1 Priestia sp. FSL P4-0332 | reverse complement strand
CGCCTGCGCGCGCTTTACGCCCAATAATTCCGGATAACGCTTGCCACCTACGTATTACCGCGGCTGCTGGCACGTAGTTAGCCGTGGCTTTCTGGTTAGGTACCGTCAAGGTACGAGCAGTTACTCTCGTACTTGTTCTTCCCTAACAACAGAGTTTTACGACCCGAAAGCCTTCATCACTCACGCGGCGTTGCTCCGTCAGACTTTCGTCCATTGCGGAAGATTCCCTACTGCTGCCTCCCGTAGGAGTCTGGGCCGTGTCTCAGTCCCAGTGTGGCCGATCACCCTCTCAGGTCGGCTATGCATCGTTGCCTTGGTGAGCCGTTACCTCACCAACTAGCTAATGCACCGCGGGCCCATCTGTAAGTGATAGCCGAAACCATCTTTCAATCATCTCCCATGAAGGAGAAGATCCTATCCGGTATTAGCTTCGGTTTCCCGAAGTTATCCCAGTCTTACAGGCAGGTTGCCCACGTGTTACTCACCCGTCCGCCGCTAACGTCATAGAAGCAAGCTTCTAATCAGTTCGCTCGACTTGCATGTATTAGGCACGCCGCCAGCGTTCATCCTGAGCCAGGATCAAACTCTCCGAAGAAATGTTTGACTTGCTCAATTAAAAAATAAAAATTAACGTTGACGTTTGTCGCTTTGTTCAGTTTTCAAAGTTCAACCGCCGCTCTTAAGCGACTTTACTATCTTATCAAGTTATCAACGTAATGTCAACAACTTTTTTAAAAGAAAAGAGAGATCTTTTCCAGCCTGGCAACGTCCTACTCTCACAGGGACAAAGTCCCAACTACCATTGGCGCTAAAGAGCTTAACTTCCGTGTTCGGTATGGGAACGGGTGTGACCTCTTCGCTATCGCCACCAGACAAGAGATTGTTCTCTCAAAACTAGATAACAGTTTGCTGAGTAAAGCTTACGCTTTTAAAGTTTGGTTAAGTCCTCGATCGATTAGTATCAGTCAGCTACACATGTCGCCACGCTTCCACCTCTGACCTATCAACCTGATCATCTTTCAGGGATCTTACTAGCTTGCGCTATGGGAAATCTCATCTTGAGGGGGGCTTCATGCTTAGATGCTTTCAGCACTTATCCCGTCCACACATAGCTACCCAGCGATGCCTTTGGCAAGACAACTGGTACACCAGCGGTGTGTCCATCCCGGTCCTCTCGTACTAAGGACAGCTCCTCTCAAATTTCCTACGCCCACGACGGATAGGGACCGAACTGTCTCACGACGTTCTGAACCCAGCTCGCGTACCGCTTTAATGGGCGAACAGCCCAACCCTTGGGACCGACTACAGCCCCAGGATGCGATGAGCCGACATCGAGGTGCCAAACCTCCCCGTCGATGTGGACTCTTGGGGGAGATAAGCCTGTTATCCCCGGGGTAGCTTTTATCCGTTGAGCGATGGCCCTTCCATGCGGAACCACCGGATCACTAAGCCCGACTTTCGTCCCTGCTCGACTTGTAGGTCTCGCAGTCAAGCTCCCTTGTGCCTTTACACTCTACGAATGATTTCCAACCATTCTGAGGGAACCTTTGGGCGCCTCCGTTACATTTTAGGAGGCGACCGCCCCAGTCAAACTGCCCACCTGACACTGTCTCCCGGCCCGATCAGGGCCGCGGGTTAGAATTTCAATACAGCCAGGGTAGTATCCCACCGACGCCTCCACCGAAGCTAGCGCTCCGGCTTCTCAGGCTCCTACCTATCCTGTACAAGCTGTACCAAAATTCAATATCAGGCTACAGTAAAGCTCCACGGGGTCTTTCCGTCCTGTCGCGGGTAACCTGCATCTTCACAGGTACTATAATTTCACCGAGTCTCTCGTTGAGACAGTGCCCAGATCGTTACGCCTTTCGTGCGGGTCGGAACTTACCCGACAAGGAATTTCGCTACCTTAGGACCGTTATAGTTACGGCCGCCGTTTACTGGGGCTTCGATTCAGAGCTTCTCCCAAAGGATAACCCCTCCTCTTAACCTTCCAGCACCGGGCAGGCGTCAGCCCCTATACTTCGCCTTGCGGCTTCGCAGAGACCTGTGTTTTTGCTAAACAGTCGCCTGGGCCTATTCACTGCGGCTCTCTCGGGCTATACACCCTACCAGAGCACCCCTTCTCCCGAAGTTACGGGGTCATTTTGCCGAGTTCCTTAACGAGAGTTCTCTCGATCACCTTAGGATTCTCTCCTCGCCTACCTGTGTCGGTTTGCGGTACGGGCACCTCCCGCCTCGCTAGAGGCTTTTCTTGGCAGTGTGGAATCAGGAACTTCGGTACTATAATTCCCTCGTCATCACAGCTCAGCCTTTATGATGAGCGGATTTGCCTACTCATCAGCCTAACTGCTTGAACGCGCATATCCAGCAGCGCGCTTACCCTATCCTACTGCGTCCCCCCATTACTCAAACGGCGGGGAGGTGGTACAGGAATATCAACCTGTTGGCCATCGCCTACGCTTTTCAGCCTCGGCTTAGGTCCCGACTAACCCTGAGCGGA
>NZ_JBBOUA010000001.1:215000-235000 GCF_038005845.1 Priestia sp. FSL P4-0332 | reverse complement strand
TCCAATGACCCTCCACGGTTGAGCCGTGGGCTTTCACATCAGACTTAAGAAACCGCCTGCGCGCGCTTTACGCCCAATAATTCCGGATAACGCTTGCCACCTACGTATTACCGCGGCTGCTGGCACGTAGTTAGCCGTGGCTTTCTGGTTAGGTACCGTCAAGGTACGAGCAGTTACTCTCGTACTTGTTCTTCCCTAACAACAGAGTTTTACGACCCGAAAGCCTTCATCACTCACGCGGCGTTGCTCCGTCAGACTTTCGTCCATTGCGGAAGATTCCCTACTGCTGCCTCCCGTAGGAGTCTGGGCCGTGTCTCAGTCCCAGTGTGGCCGATCACCCTCTCAGGTCGGCTATGCATCGTTGCCTTGGTGAGCCGTTACCTCACCAACTAGCTAATGCACCGCGGGCCCATCTGTAAGTGATAGCCGAAACCATCTTTCAATCATCTCCCATGAAGGAGAAGATCCTATCCGGTATTAGCTTCGGTTTCCCGAAGTTATCCCAGTCTTACAGGCAGGTTGCCCACGTGTTACTCACCCGTCCGCCGCTAACGTCATAGAAGCAAGCTTCTAATCAGTTCGCTCGACTTGCATGTATTAGGCACGCCGCCAGCGTTCATCCTGAGCCAGGATCAAACTCTCCGAAGAAATGTTTGACTTGCTCATTTAAAAAATAAAAATTAACGTTGACGTTTGTCGCTTTGTTCAGTTTTCAAAGTTCAACCGTTGCTCTGAAGCAACTTTATTAGTATAACATTCTATCATTTTGATGTCAACATCTTTTTTAAGATGTTTCTCTCAACTGCGCTGTTCATCAGCGACATTTAATAATTTACCATATATAACATATAGAGTCAATCGTTTTTCTAAAAAACTTTATAAATAAAAAAGTTAATGAAGTAAACCTTCAGTAAAACGATTGAATACTCTCTATTACAATAGCAATCTAGCCGCTATGCAGTTTTCTTATCTTACCATAAAAAAAAAGCCCAGTCATTAAACTGAGCTTTTTTATTTAAACTATTCTGCTAAGAATGCAAAATAGAGTATGAAGATGATACAGAGAGCATACATAATTGGATGAACTTCTTTTCCACGCTTGCTACATAACATTGTAATAGGATAAAAGATAAAACCAACCGCAATACCTGTTGCAATACTGTATGTTAATGGCATCATAATTACCGTGAAAAATGCGGGAACTGCTACTTCGAACTCTTTCCAATTAATTTCTCCTAAATTTGACACCATCAGAGCTCCTACCGTAATTAAAGCTGGCGCAGTAACAGCTGGTGTTACGACCGCTAACAATGGAGAAAAGAACAGTGCAACTAAGAAAAACGCCGCCGTTACGATTGCAGTAAATCCTGAACGTCCGCCCGCTGCTACTCCAGCCGTAGACTCTACATAAGCTGTTGTTGACGAGGTACCAAGAACAGCACCAACTACAATCGCACTAGAATCTGCCAATAACGCTCTGCCCGCTCGCGGAAGTTTATTATCTTTCATAAGCCCAGCTTGACTCGCTACAGCAACCATCGTACCTGCTGTATCGAAGAAATCAACAAATAAGAAAGTTAAAATGACGACTAGCATCTTTACAGTAAAGATATCACCGATATTTTGAAAAGCTGCCCCAAACGTCGGATCAAGACTAGGAACTGATGAAACAACTGCTTTAGGTGTATCAATTAAACCAAAAGCCATACCTGCTACAGCCGTTACAATCATACCGATAAATACAGCTGCATTTACTCGAAGCACCATTAATACAATAGTAATTACAATCCCAAAAACCGCAAGTAACGTTGTTGGGTTAGTTAAATCACCCAGTCCAACAAATGTGGCATCATCTTTGACGATGATTCCGGCACCTTTCATACCAATAAAACTAATAAATAAACCAATACCTGCTCCAACAGCCATTTTTAATTCAATAGGAATAGAATTAATAATTTTTTCTCGCAGGCTTGTTAATGTTAAAAGAATAAAAATAACACCTGATATCATAACACCTGTTAAAGCCGTCTGCCATGGAATTCCCATTGTCAGAACAACTGTATAAGCAAAAAATGCGTTTAATCCCATACCTGGAGCTAATGAAATTGGATATCTACCAAGCACTCCCATAACAATTGATCCCAAAGCTGCAGCTAAAGCAGTAGCTGTAAATACAGCCCCTTGGTCCATTCTCATACTGTCAGGTAGATCCTTTACATCACTTAGTGATAGCACAGATGGATTAACAAATAAAATGTAAGCCATAGATAGAAAAGTTGTAAGGCCAGCTATAAACTCTTTTCGATAGCTAGTACCCAGCTCTTCAAAACGAAAATACTTCTTCACGTTTTTTCCTCCCTTTATAGAAGCCGCATGCACTTAGGCAAGCCATAAAAAATGCCTCTACACTATGGCGCGTAAAGGCATAAAATCGACTAAAAGAGAAATGTATGAGCCAAAAAAAACAAAAGATTTTTATACATACATGTATTACTTTCTCGTAGTCAAGCCATTTACGGTAGCTCGGTAGAAACTTTTGGGCCTTATCCCCAAGATTATACGACATTAAAGCTATATCTCGCTATTTTATGTTACTATCCTACCATTAACTTTTTAAAAAAGTCAACAAAAAACGAACATTCTTATAAAAGAATGTTCGTTTGTTCGGTTTTCTTACATATTATTCCCATTCAATTGTTGCAGGTGGCTTACTTGTAATATCGTACACTACGCGGTTAATATGCTTAACTTCGTTTACAATACGCGTTGAGATAACTTCAAGCACATCCCAAGGAATACGCGCCCAGTCAGAAGTCATACCATCAATCGATGTAACAGCACGAATACCGATTGTGTAATCATACGTACGAGCATCTCCCATTACACCTACACTGCGGATGTCAGGAAGAACCGTAAAGTATTGCCAGATATCGCGCTCTAAGTCAGCTTTTGCAATCTCTTCACGTAAAATAGCATCCGACTCACGTACAATTTCTAACTTCTCTTCCGTAATTGCACCAAGTACACGAATACCTAGACCTGGTCCTGGGAAAGGTTGACGCCAAACGATGTTATCAGGGATACCTAATTCAGAACCTAATGCACGTACTTCATCTTTGAATAGCGTGTTTAACGGTTCGATTAGTTTGAACTGCATATCTTCCGGTAATCCACCTACGTTGTGGTGAGATTTGATCGTTTGAGCTGTAGCTGTCCCACTCTCGATAATATCTGTGTATAGCGTACCTTGAGCTAGGAAATCAAACCCTTTTAATTTAGCAGCTTCGTCATCGAATACATAGATAAATTCATTACCGATGATTTTACGCTTTTGTTCAGGATCTGATACGCCGTTTAATTTTTCTAAGAAGCGATCTTTTGCATCGATTTTAATTACGTTCATATTAAAGCCTTCGCTGAATGTTTCCATTACGCTTTCCGCTTCACCTTTACGTAATAAACCGTGATCTACGAACATACATGTTAACTGATCACCAATTGCTTTGTGAATTAATACAGCTACTACTGAAGAGTCTACTCCACCGCTAAGTGCGCAAAGTACTTTTCTATCTCCAACTGTTTCACGGATTTTATCCATTTCAACTTCAATGAAGTTCTCGATTGACCAGTTTGCTTCAGCATGACATACTTCAAACACGAAGTTCTTTAAGATATGGTTACCGTGCACTGAATGGCGAACTTCTGGATGGAACTGCACTCCGTACATATTCTTTTCTTTGTTACTCATTGCGGCAATTGGACAAGATGGGCTAGTTGCGTCCACTTCAAAACCAGCTGGTGTTTCTACAACTAAATCACCGTGACTCATCCAAACAACTTGTTCTTTTGGCAACTCATGGTACATTAATGAATCGTTTTGTACGTTAATCGCTGCTTTACCATATTCACGATGGCTAGCACCTTCTACCTTCCCGCCAAAATGATGAGTCATTAATTGCATTCCATAACAAATACCTAAAACAGGAATACCTAATTCAAAAATGTTTTCATCGCAGTGAAATGCGTTTTCACCGTACACACTGTTTGGGCCTCCAGAGAAAATAATTCCCTTTGGATTTAATGCTTTAATCTCTTCTGCTGTAATTGTGTGCGGATGCAATTCACTATATACTCCGAACTCGCGAATGCGACGCGTAATCAGTTGGTTATATTGACTACCAAAATCTAATACAACAATCATGCCTTCCATCTTGTTCACCTCTCCGAATGTGTAAATAATCACTTGTTATTATGCCCTAAAATATAAAAAAAACTAGACTTCTCCCTCAAAAAACAAAGGCAGAAGTCTAGTTGAGCACGACGTTTATCGTCAAATAGACTGTTCTGCCTTCATAGTCAGATCGTTTAAGGTGACCCGGTAGAGACTCTCGAACCATATTATCGAGGATATATGAAGGTATACGAAACATTTATAGTAAGTTCGAGAATATTCTATCAATCCGCGAAACAATGGTCAAGAACTCGTTTTTTTGATTAAATTTTCCCACAATTCAATCGACTCTTTCCATTCTTTTATGGAATCTGCATTTCGATACAAAACCCGCTCATATTTTTCCGTTAATTTTAGCATATTTACCGTATTTAATTTTTCGTCTACTTCTCCTGCAAAGTCGCGCAGCGTTTGACTTTCTTGCCGCTTTAGTCCATTTGCAGCGAGTCTTTTAAGTAAAAAAGCATACGCTGATTCAAAGGTTTCCACTCTCTCTTTCTTTTTATAAAAAGAGATATAAAAAGGTAAAAACCATTTAAATCGATTGAGATATATTACTATTAACATAACTACAATCAGTCCGTAAAAAAGCACTTTCCACTTCATAGACAACTTAGCATTTTGAAGAGAAGCTGTTTTTTCTTTCGCTTTTTCTTCTTGTGCCGGAAGCTCTTTTTCCTTAGGCTGCTCCTTCACTTGCGTTTCTTGTTTCTCTTCTTCCCTCTGACTATTTTCACTAGAGTTGTTAGATTGGCTATCTACAAAATCATAAGGATTAGAAAAACTTTTTGTTGGTTCAAAAGGTACCCAACCCGCTCCTGGAAAATAGACTTCGACCCAAGAATGAGCATTATTTTGTGTAATTTCATAGGTTGTCCACTTACTACTTCCTGAAATGACGGTGGCATCACCTTCTGTATAGCCCTTTACCCACCGAGCAGGAACATCTAATGAACGAAGCAGCACGACCATAGAAGTAGAGAAGTTATCACAGTACCCTCTTTTTGTATCAAATAAAAATTGATCCACATAATCTTTATTTTTCGTAGGAATTGGAACATTTTCAGTATCATATACATATGGATTTGATCGGAAGTATTCTTCAACGGCTTTCGCTTTTTCATAACGATTGTTCTTATTTTTTGTTACCTCACGAGCTAAATCCTTTAATCGTTTCGGCAAGTTAGCAGGAAGTTGTGTATACCTTGTTATAAATCCGTTATTATTCTCTAGACTCTCTGCCTTTTTTTCCTCTGCTTGCTGAAGAAGTCCAATATCAAATACAGGATATTTATACGTCAGCTCATACGACTGAACAGTAACAAGCTTGTCATTTTGATAAGGATATAATTTTTCATTTGTCGGTGTAACATCGGTTTGAATGCCATTTTTTAAGGTTAGCGACAGCAGTTGAGGAACATGCATAAGATGAACAGAAGGCTGCGAATAGGTAACTTCTGCTTTTCTTACTTGTCCTGCTACACTTGAGTCATATTGAGGGAGTAAGTTTTCATTTCCTTTAAAGGGCACTTTTTCTTCCTCTTTAGACAGCTCCCACCCCTTACCTGTATAAACATCCTTCGTTTCAATACGCCAATAGTGCTCATCCTCTACTTTGGCTGTAAACACAACCGTATCATCATTGACAAACGATCCCCCCAATTTAGAATCGTCCATATCATAGCCAATTCGTTGGCCGTTTGGAGATTCTCCCTGTCCTTGATTTGTTGTATGCGCTGTGATAAAAGGTACGGGATCTGGCCACTGCGGCCCTGGTTTAGGGGCGAGATAAGCCAGCACAATGACGATAGCTAAAAAGCTGCCCAGAAAAAGAAACGATCGTCTTCTATTTTCTAAACGCTCAGTGCTCGCAGCTTTTATACGTTCAGGATTTATGCGAAGCATGGCTACTAATAAAAATCCGATAATCGTCACACGAATAATAGCAGCTCCCGCATCGTAAGTAGAAAAGGTATCCAACACGGTAATATACAAAATGGTTAAGAAGAAAAAGAAGAAAATTCTTTTTTGATAAAAGATCCAATATCGAATTAAATAAGCCATAATCCAAAGCAGCACAAAAAATAAAGTGCTCCTCATTTCAAATGATAAATTCGCTATATTCCACTCCATGATACTTTGTGCATCTGACTGAAGAATTCCCAACAGTCTCGGAAGCCAGTCTGAAGAAAAGAAGGCTCCTTGAAAATAAAGATTGTGAAGCGAAAACAAAATAAACAATATACTCCCTAACGTCATCACGATAAACGGCAAGCGAAACGTTAAACACAAAAAACAGTAAGCAACAAACAAGATAAAGTACTGAATTTGATTGGTATCCGTCACTTCATTTAAAGGAAGAAGCCATTCCACTAATAAAAAGAATGCTCCCGCGTACAATAAGATGTTTTTTACATACAAAGCTGATTTATTCACTTATTTCCGCCCTCACTTCCTTTAGATGATAGAGGAAGAGGAATATTAACGACTTCAATCGTTAAAGCAGAAGATTGTATTCCATTTACAATAACCGTCTCTTCGTCACTAAGCCCTGCTCCTTCATCTTTAACGACAATTATTGATGCCTTAGCATGGAGACTCAGCTTAGATTGAACCTGCCCAATAAGAGTCCCTGTAACTTGGCTGACAATGACCATAAAAGAATGCTGTTTTTGAATGGCAATACTCTTAAATTCTGTTTCGAATGCTCGATTGTTAACAGGCTGGGCACGTGCTAAGTGATACAACAGGTTATCAGACTCACTTTGTTCAGAGGTTTTTGGTGAAAAAATTGCATCTCCAGCTAAAAGAAAATCGACTTTTTTACGCTTGGTTTCTTCGTGAATGAGCATGGATGCCAGAAAGCTCATTCGTTCTTCAAAGTATAGAGAGCTTATAACATCTGCAATGATAATCATACTCCGTTCATGATAATGACCGAACTCTTTAGAAATCAGCGTAGCTTTACGAGCCGTGGCCTTCCAATCAATAGACCCTAATCGGTCACCCGGCTGATATTCTCTAATGCCTGTCACTAACGTAGTAGATTGATTCCCCGTCGAAACTTCATTTTTCCCTTCTTCTATTCCTGCTAAAAGAAACGGAATATCTATCTCATGAATCTGAGGATAAACGATAAATCGCTGCTGCAGCGGATAATATGCCTTCTTTTTTACAATTCCTAATAAATCACTCAGTTCAATCGAAATCGTAAAAAATTCATATTCTCCTCTTTCTACAAACGATCTTTTATACGGAATAACGGCGTTTCGTTGAAAAAGCGGATAAATTGTTCTTTCTTCTTGATCTAAAAAGTTAATCTCCTCTTTCACTGCTGCCATATAAACAGGAAAAGCCGAGGAGCGTGTAATGTGAATGTCATACGAAAGATGATCTCCAGCGAATCGAGGCTGTAGCTTCACATCACGAGTAACATTCCATTTCTTTAACGGATAAAGCAAAACGGCTACCGCATATAACCCAAAAGGTAAGAAGCTATAAAATAAAAACCAGCTGACAAATCCTCCTTGAAACATGGCGTAAGAAAACGTAGCAGCAAAGATGCAAAATAAAACGAACCAGTCTCTACATTTATTCCATATCACTTTTATATACTGTTTCATAAAGTACCCTCTTACCTTTTAACAGGTACTTTCGTATCAGCCATAATTTGCTTCATCACATCACTCGCTGTTAAGCCGCTGTACTGGGTATCAGGTCTTAGCGTTAATCGATGTGCACACACATACGAAGCAAGCTCTTGAACATCATCAGGAAGACAGTAATCTCTTCCCTTCACTAAAGCATATGCTTGAACGGCCTTCATAAATGAAACCGTTCCACGAGGACTAATACCTAACGAAACATGTGGATGAGAGCGCGTTTTACGAATGATTTCAATGATATAGTGCTTGATCGCATCGTCTACATAAATACTGCTTACAGCTTTTTGAGCCTGTACTAATTCTGGAATGCTCATGACGGGTTTGACATCTTCAAGATTGATCTGGGTGGATACGCCATTTAAAATTTGAAGCTCCTCTTCTTGCGTAGGATACCCCATGCTTAATTTGAATAAAAAACGATCCAGCTGCGCTTCCGGCAAATGATAGGTCCCATCAAAATCAACAGGATTTTGAGTAGCCATCACAAAAAAAGGTGCTGGAATTTCCCGGGTGATACCATCGGTTGTTACATGATGCTCAGCCATTGCTTCTAAAAGCGCCGATTGGGTTTTAGGAGAAGTCCTGTTAATCTCATCAGCGAGTACAATGTGGCTCATGATAGGACCTGGACGAAAATGAAATTCCATGTCTTTCGGACTGTAGATAGAAACACCTGTTACATCGGACGGCAGCAAATCAGGCGTGAATTGAATTCGTTTAAACTCGGCATCAATCGATTTGGCCAGTGCCTTCACGAGCATCGTTTTCCCCACACCCGGCACATCTTCAAGCAAAATATGCCCCTTTGCAAGCAAAGCAACTAAACTCAACGTAGATACATGACGCTTTCCAATTACAATTTGATCGATGTTTTCTAATACTTGATTTAATTTACTATTAATATGATCGAGCTGAATCAACGAAGCTCCCCCTTAAAACTCAGTTAAGCCTTGAGTTTAGTATGTTTTTCAATAAACATAGTACTATCTTAACAAATTTTAAAAAAATCTGAAAATATTAATGCACGCAAAAAAGCGACCAAGTGAGTACTTGATCGCTTTTTCAGAGAGGGCAGTGATTACATCATGCCGCCCATTCCACCCATGCCGCCCATGTCAGGCATTGCAGGAGCTGCGTTTTCTTCTGGCTTGTCAGCAACAACTGCTTCAGTTGTTAAGAACATAGCCGCTACAGAAGAAGCATTTTGAAGAGCTGAACGCGTTACTTTTGTTGGGTCAACGATACCAGTGTCTAGCATATTTACCCACTCGCCAGTTGCAGCGTTAAATCCAGTTCCAACTGCTTCGCCTTTTAGACGCTCAACGATTACGGATCCTTCTAAACCAGCGTTGTGAGCGATTTGACGTACAGGCTCTTCAATCGCACGTAATACGATGTTGATACCTGTAGCAGTGTCACCGTCAGCTTCGATGCTTGCTACTTTATTATAGATATTTACTAATGCAGTACCACCACCAGCTACGATACCTTCTTCAACCGCAGCGCGCGTAGAGTTTAATGCATCTTCAATACGTAATTTACGTTCTTTTAACTCAGTTTCAGTTGCCGCACCAACTTTAATTACAGCTACGCCACCAGCAAGTTTTGCTAAGCGCTCTTGTAATTTTTCGCGGTCAAACTCTGAAGTTGTTTCTTCAAGCTGAGCTTTGATTTGGTTTACGCGTGCTAGGATATCTTCTGCGTTTCCTGCACCGTTTACAACTGTTGTATTTTCTTTTGTTACAACAATTTTAGAAGCGCGACCTAATTGGTCGATGCTTGCTGTTTTCAGGTCAAGACCAAGCTCTTCAGTGATTACTTCTCCGCCTGTTAAGATCGCAACGTCTTGTAGCATTGCTTTACGACGATCACCGAAACCAGGAGCTTTAACAGCTACAGCTGTAAATGTACCGCGAAGTTTGTTCACAACTAATGTTGCTAAAGCTTCGCCTTCTACGTCTTCAGCGATGATTAATAGAGGCTTGCCTTGTTGAACAACTTGCTCTAATACCGGTAAGATTTCTTGAATGTTACCGATTTTTTTGTCTGTAATTAAGATGTACGGGTCATCTAATACAGCTTCCATTTTATCTGAATCAGTTACCATGTAAGGAGATGCATATCCACGGTCAAACTGCATACCTTCTACCACTTCTAATTCAGTTGTGAAACCTTTTGACTCTTCAAGTGTGATAACGCCGTCGTTACCAACGCGCTCCATTGCTTCAGCGATTAGTTGACCTACTTCTTCGTCAGCCGCTGAGATAGCCGCTACTTGAGCAATTGAATCTTTACCTTGAATTGGTTTAGAGATTGCTTTTAGTTCTTCAACCGCTACAGCTACAGCTTTTTCCATACCTTTACGGATACCCATTGGGTTAGCACCAGCCGTTACGTTTTTAAGGCCTTCTCTGATCATTGCTTGCGCTAAAACTGTTGCAGTAGTTGTACCGTCACCAGCAACGTCGTTTGTTTTGCTAGCAACTTCAGCTACTAATTTAGCACCCATATTTTCAAATGCGTCTTCTAATTCGATTTCTTTTGCAATTGTTACACCGTCATTTGTAATAAGCGGTGAACCGAATTTCTTTTCTAATACAACGTTACGACCTTTTGGTCCAAGCGTTACTTTTACCGCATTTGCTAATGTATCTACACCACGTAGCATTGCGCGACGTGCTTCTTCGCTAAATTTAATGTCTTTTGCCATGTTCTTTGACCTCCTCAAGATATTCTTAATAATCTATTTTTTACGTATGATAAGTTTGTGGTTAAAATTAGCCGATTACAGCTAAAATATCGCTTTCGCGTAAAATTAAGTATTCAGTACCTTCATATTTCACTTCAGTACCTGCATATTTTGAGAAGATGATACGATCGCCTGCAGCTACTTCTAAAGCTACACGCTCACCGCTTTCTAATACTCGGCCTGTACCAACAGCCACAATTTTACCCTCTTGTGGTTTTTCTTTTGCACTGTCCGGTAACACGATACCGCTTGCTGTTTTTTCCTCAGATTTTACAAGTTCAATCACTACGCGATCACCTAATGGCTTTAACAAGTGAAACAACCTCCTCAAATAATATGTTTGCATTTTTATTAGCACTCAACCTCAACGAGTGCTAACACAATTATTATATTAAAACAAAGTGGGTTTTTTTTGCAAGTATTAAACAAAAAAAATTTAAAATTTACGACAACTACATATAATAGTCTTAGATTTCGACGATTTTGAGAAATAAAGCATTCTTTTCTCTGTTCAATAATATGTATGTTACAATACGAGCAAGAAGAAATTACTAACTTCACAGTACTTCTTCGACATATATACATAAAAACCTTTTAAAGGAGTATAGAAGATTGGAAAAACGTTATTGGTATGTTATCCTCACCTACATCCTTATGCAGTTTTCAGGAGTTGTTGGTATACCGCTGTTAAAATTAACAGGAATGTTTGATCAATATCCAGTTCGAACAGCGAATGTCATGCTTTTGACTTATTGGACCATCATTAGCTTTATCCTTGGTTTACTTATTGTCTTACTGCTGCTGCGCCGTGACATGTCCATGCGTATAGAACATGCGGGAACAACGGTAACTGTTGTCTGGTCAGTCCTTGGGGTGTTCTTGGCTATGGCTGGTCAAGCTGTAGCAGGTATGATTGAGCACGCTCTTGGCATTACCCAAGTATCTGAAAACACACAAAATATTGTTAATCTTGTTAAAGCAACGCCGTTCCTCATTGTCGTTACGTCTGTTATTGGACCAATTCTAGAAGAGATTATTTTTCGAAAGATTATTTTCGGCTCTCTTCACAAACGATATAATTTTTTTATCTCTGCATTTATTAGTTCCCTTATTTTCGCTGCCGTACACTGGGATTTTAAACATTTGCTCGTGTATACAGCCATGGGATTTGTATTTGCATTCCTTTATGCAAGAACAAAACTAATTATTGTACCCATTATTGCTCACGTGTTGATGAATACAATCGTTATTTTATCTCAAACTATTTTTGCAGATAAAATTATAGAAATGCAAAAGCAAGCAGAACAAATGCAGTTTATTTTTGGAGGCATGTTTTTATGAAGAATATCCCTTTAACACGAGGGTTTATTTATATTATTATGGGGATTTTATTCACCTACCTGGCCATTCAAAATGCTCAGGAAACCGTGTGGAACTTCCCTACGATCTTATTTGCACTCGTAGCCGCATTCGATTTCAGATTTGCGGTTCGCATTTTTATCTTGCACTATAAAATTAAAAAGTTGCAGCAGCAATATAAAAATCAAGATGATTCATCTAAATAAAAAAAACCACTGTTTCAGTGGTTTTTTTACATACTAACATCTTCTCTTTCTTGCTCTGCCCTTGCCTTTAACACTTTGCGATACGAAATGCGGGAAATAATGATGCTGATTTCATACAAAATTAAGAGCGGCACTGTCACCATCATGTGCGAGAGCAATTCCGGTGGTGTAATAAGTGCGGCAATAACTAGCAGTACGAAATAGGCATACTTTCGAATTTGAGATAAAAACATAGGCGTTATAATTCCTAATCGCGTCAAAAACATGACGACGACAGGAAGCTGAAACAACAGGCCAAAAGGCAGTGTGAGCTGCATTAAAAAAGAAAAGTATTCATTAATGCCAATCACTTGGTTTACATTCAGCTCATCAGAAACGCGCGTCATAAAATCGACGACAAATGGAAACAACACAAAATAAGAAAAAGAGACACCGCCGATAAAGAGAAAAATGGAAACAGGAATATATCCAAGCGTTACCTTACGCTCTTTTTCATATAAACCAGGACTAATAAATGCCCAAAGTTGATACAGTGCAACAGGAGCTGCAAGTACACAGCCGATAATAACAGCAAACTGCATATAAATCTTAACTGGATCTGTTAGCCTAAATGCATTCATCGTTAAATTTTTTGCCTCATCAGCATGCTGTAAATAGACAATAACCTTATCCGCTATAAAAAAGCCGCCAATTGTGGCAATGACAAAGAAAAATAAAACAATTAAAATGCGTTTTCGCAGCTCTCCTATATGATCATATATTGACATTTCTTGTTCAGTCATACTATGATCACCCTTTTACTCTTTGTCATCTACTTGACGCTGTTTATCTTTTTCACGATCTTCTGATGCACCGCTAGCGGCATGCTTAAACTCTCTAAGCGTTTGCCCGACTGACCTTCCTAGCTCCGGTAACCGTTTCGGTCCAAAAATAAGCAGTGCTACAATCGCAATAATAATCCAACTGCCTGCTCCAATCCCCATATTCCCACTCTCCTTATTAATTTAGACTTAAGGAAATCGTAACACAGTCCACCTTATTCAACAGGATAATTTTTCAAAAAATAGACAAGCGACTGTAATTCTACAGCAAGATCAATATGATGTAGTCGAATCTCATCCGGTACGTTTAAGCGTGCAGGAGTGAAGTTTAGAATCCCTTTAATTCCGCAGTTCACTAAACGATCGGTAATTTGCTGAGCAACAGTGGCAGGAACGGTTAAAATCGCCACTGAGATATCATCACTCATATAATCTTCCAATTGGTCAAGGTGATAAACCGGCACGTCACCTACTTTTGTACCGACTTTATCTTCTATCACATCAAAAGCGCACTCAATTTTGGTGTTATTATTTTTAATAAAATTATAATTTAAAAAGGCCGTTCCCAGATTCCCCACGCCAATCAGTGCTACTTTCGTTACTTCATCTTGGTCTAACGTTTTACGGAAAAATGTAAGTAAATAATTCACATTGTAGCCGTATCCCTTTTTCCCTAATGCTCCAAAGTAAGAAAAGTCCCGACGAATAGTAGCAGAATCAACTTTCACTGCCTCACTTAACTCTGCTGACGAAACACGCTGTTTACCAGAAGCATGCAAGTTTTTTAAAAAACGATAATAAAGCGGCAATCGTTTAGCCGTTGCTTGTGGTATTTTTAATTGTTCAGTGTTCACGTTGTACCCCCTCAGTTCATGTATGTCATTACTAACATTTTCAAGTCATATTGCATTACCTTTCACAAAGCATCAACCGCTTTGAGGTAGCGCTTCCAATTCTCTCTCTTTTCTCTTGTTTTATATATACTCCGCTTCACACCCCGACGGCTTTTGTCTATCCAGCACTATTTAAAGTCGTTAGCTAGAACGAAGCAATTAGCCCTTCAAAGGATTCGTTTGTTAGTCATGACGGATTTTCTACATCCATCATATATAAGTTCAGAGATGCACTTATCTCTTATTTTAACATAGTATCCTGTATAAAATGTGCACGTAAAATCATTTTATTTCATGAATCAAAACATTCGCTTCACCATTTGTCCTTGTCCCTGTACAAATTACAAACGCTTGTAGGAAGAACTTGTAGTTGAAAATATGTTAAAATACACTATGGATATACTACTAGAGGTGAAAAAATGATTATTCTACAATTGAACGGTATTACAAAATACTATGGGGCAGAACCCATTTTATCGAATATAAAGTTAGAAGTACAATCAAAAGACCGCATTGCCCTAGTGGGACGAAACGGTGCTGGTAAATCAACTTTATTAAAAATTATTGCTGAGCAGCTTTCTTATGACAGCGGAGAAATTATTAAACCTAAAGGTGTTTCCATTGATTATATGGGACAAGATACAGTTCTTGAGTCAACACTCTCCATATGGGAAGAAATGATGACTGTCTTTGCTCCGTTAAAGAAGATGGAAAAAGAATTACGTACGCTTGAAACGAAGATGGGCGATCCAGACATTTTTAATGATTCAGTTCAATACGAAAAACTAACCAAAGAGTACGATCAGCTTCAAGTAACGTTCAAAGATTTAGGCGGCTATCAATATGAAGCGGATACACGATCTATTCTTCACGGTTTCCGTTTTTCAAACTTTGACTATAGCACCCCTATTTCCTCCTTGAGCGGTGGACAAAAAACACGCTTGGCGCTTGCAAAACTGCTTTTAACAAAGCCGGACTTGCTTATTCTCGATGAGCCTACCAACCACTTAGATATTGAAACTTTAGCATGGCTGGAACAGTTTCTGCAAGGGTATGAAGGAGCTATTTTAATTGTTTCACACGATCGTTACTTCCTTGATAAAGTCGTAAATCAAGTGTATGAAGTCACACAAAAAACAACGGTGAAGTACACGGGCAACTACTCTAAATACCTTGTACAAAAAGCAGAGCGATATGAAAAAGAGTTGCGTCAGTACGAAAAGCAGCAAGATGAAGTCGCAAAACTGAATGATTTTATTCAGCGAAACATCGCCCGCGCATCGACTACAAAACGTGCGCAAAGCAGACGTAAACAGCTCGATCGAATGGAGTTAATAAATCGACCTAACGAAGGCGAAAAATCAGCTAGTTTTTCGTTTGAAATTGAGCGTCAAAGCGGAAATGAAGTCTTAAATCTCGAAAACGTGTCTATTGGATATGATGAACACAAATATATTGTTCAGCAGGCAAACCTTCGGATTAAAAAAGGTGAAAGCCTTGCGTTGGTTGGCCCTAATGGAGTTGGGAAATCTACGTTATTAAAAGGTATTGTGGATAAACTAAGCTTCAAGACTGGAACCATTTCTTTTGGCTCAAACGTAATGGTTGGTTATTACGACCAAGAGCAAGCTAATTTAACGTCTAATAAGACCGTTTTAAATGAGCTTTGGGATGACTACCCATCCAAACCTGAAAAAGAAATTCGTACAGCGCTTGGAAATTTTCTGTTTTCAGGTGATGATGTACTGAAAATCGTTTCCACGCTTAGCGGTGGTGAAAAAGCACGTTTGGCTCTTGCGAAGCTTATGCTTCAAAAAGCTAATTTCTTAATTTTAGATGAACCTACTAACCATCTTGATTTAGATAGCAAACAAGTACTCGAGAATGCGTTAATCGATTACCCAGGAACTCTGTTATTTGTTTCACATGACCGTTATTTTATTAACCGTATTGCAAACAAAATAGCAGAGCTATCTCCTGAAGGAGTAGAAGAATTTCTTGGAGATTATGACTATTATGTAGAAAAGAAAGCAGAAATAGAGGAAATCAAAGAATTAGAAAATATAAAAGCAAACGAAGAACGTACTGTAAAAGTAGATAAACAGTCCTATAAACAAGATAAAGAACAAAAGAAATTGATGAGGCAGCGAACGCGCCGCATTGAAGAAATTGAAACTGAAGTAAACAAATTAGAAGCCGCACAAGCGGAGAATGAAGAACTTCTTTGTGATCCCGAAATTTATCAAAACCACGAAGAAGTATCAAGATTAAACGGTGAAAATGAAAAAATTTCTTCACAGTTATCCACATTAATGGAAGAGTGGGAAGAATTACAGCTTCTTCTAGAAGAATAGCCTATATTTTTTCGTATTTATTCATCCTATTTACTTGTTCATGCGCTTTAGAACAAGCTTTATCCACTCTGTGAATAAATAGTGGATATCTGTCTGATTTTTATAATTAAAACTTGTTGATAACAGGTCCGTGTACTGAGTGCACGGACTTTTCCACATAATTATCCACAGTTAATTCTAAATTTATTGAATATTGTTGATAAATCATTTTTATCCACAAAAAAGACGAATGAGAAATGAATCTCATTCGTCTCTTACTCTTCCAAGTCCAAACCGGGGTTTGCGTTTAATGACATATCTGAACGTTTTCCTTGAGCAAATCGTACACTTGCTGCTGCTCCAATCATTGCGGCATTATCCGTGCATAGAGACAGCGGCGGGATAATAAGCTCAATGTTTGATAATGGTGCAAATGCCTCTTCTAGCGCTGCTCTAAGTCCTTTATTAGCAGCAACCCCTCCTGCTACTAACACTTGCTTAACGTTATATTCCTTTGCAGCTTTAACGGTTTTAGTTACTAACACATCAATAACACTCGCTTGAAAGCTAGCAGCAAGCGTTTGGGGAAGAATTTCTTCACCTTTTTGCTTCGCGTTGTGGACAGTGTTAATAACTGCTGATTTTAACCCACTGAAACTAAAATCATAGGATCCTTCTTCTAGCCAAGCACGCGGCAAATCAATTAATGGCTCTCCTTCATGTGCAAGGCGGTCAATATGCGGTCCGCCTGGATATGGAAGGTTTAACGTGCGGGCTACTTTATCGTAGGCTTCTCCTGCTGCATCATCTCTCGTTTCACCAATCACTTTAAACTGACCGTGACTTTCCATGTATACAAGCTCCGTATGCCCTCCAGATACAACTAGTGATAAAAGCGGGAATTCTAATTTTTTGATTAACTGATTTGCATAAATATGTCCTGCAATATGATGAACACCAATTAATGGCTTCTGATGTGCAAATGCTAGCGCTTTGGCTGCATTTACGCCAATAAGAAGTGCTCCCACAAGCCCAGGTCCTTCCGTTACAGCTATTGCATCAATATCTGCAAACGTCAAGTTCGCTTGATTTAAAGTTTCTTCAACTACTACCGTAATTTGTTCTACATGATGACGAGATGCAATCTCCGGTACGACACCGCCAAATCGTTTATGGCTTTCTATTTGTGATGCCACCACATTGGCTACAATTTCATGACCGTTTCGAATCACGGCTGCTGCTGTCTCATCACAGCTTGTTTCTAATGCTAAAATTAATTGATTTTTACTCATAAATTCACCCACATAACTAATGCATCCTCATTGTTATCAGAATAATAATTCTTACGAATACCTCCAGGTTTAAAACCTAGCTTTTGATACAATGATTGTGCAATATGATTAGATACCCTAACTTCTAATGTCATTGACGTAGCACCTAGTTTTCGAAGAACGTCCATCACGTTGCGCAGCAGCAATTCACCGAGTCCCTTACCTCGGTAGTCTGGCAATAGCGCAATGTTGGTTACATGTGCTTCGTCAATAACAATCCACGTTCCGCAATACCCAATAATATTTTCTCCTTCTTCCATCACAATGTAAGTTGAAAATTGATTATTGGTTAACTCATTTTGAAACGCTTCTGAACTCCAAGGTGTCGTAAAAGACTTCTCTTCGATTTTCACTACTTGATCAATATCTTTAACTTCCATTAAACGAAACTTAATTGTTAGTTTCATGTTTATACCTTCTTTTATCCTTTTTGCTGTGAAGCAAGCCAGTTGGCTTCGGCTTCAGCTAAACGAATGTAGTTCGGAACAAAAGTATGCACAGACTGCGGGTCTTTCTTCATTCCTAAGAAAGCCAATTCACTTGGTCTTGGATTAAACTGCTGAACATGAGCAAATACAGCTTGTTCACCCAACACTTCTTTTAACGCCTCTTCATGCATGGGAAGATCATTGCCTATGAATAAAATAGGTTTGTTGTATGACTTTAAATGTTCCGCCCAGTCCTTATTAATAACAAGTCGATCACTTTCAACTTCTAGAAGACCTCGTTCGTTATTCCATTCATATAGTCCTGTATAAAGCTGTTGACGGCGCGCATCAAATAACGGGGCAATATATCCATCAAAATAGCGACCGTTTGCTGCTAGTGCCTCAAGGCTAGATACACCTATTAAAGGAATATTTAAAGTCCAAGCAAGTGTCTTGGCAATGGTAACGCCAATGCGTACACCTGTATAAGACCCAGGACCGTGCGCCACTACAATGCGGTCTAGCTCGCTTGGCGCAATATCACAATCTTTTAACAGAGATTCCACAGCGTTCATCACACGAACGGAGTGATTCTTTTTTAGATTCGTAATAATTTCTCCAATCACTTTGTTTTCTTCAACGACAGCAACACCCATGACAAAATTGGATGTATCAATGGCTAACATTTTCATCTTTTAAAAAGCTCCTTACATATTTCAACGTACCGACTCCCCATCGCTTTTACAAGGATTTTACGAGTCGTTTCGTTTTCATGGTAAATATTGATTTGAATATATTCATTAGGAAGCTGCTCTTCAATCAGATGAGCCCACTCCACGACCGTCACGCCATCTCCTTCAAAATACTCATCGAACCCTAGGTCTTCAAATTCATCCCCTAGACGGTACACATCCATATGATAAAGAGGAAGGCGACCGCTTTTGTATTCTTTAATGATAGTAAATGTCGGGCTATTCACATTGCGTTCAATTCCTAATCCTTTAGCTAAACTTTTTGTGAATGTTGTCTTTCCAGCCCCCAAATCGCCTTCGAGCAGCAGCACGTCACCAGCTTCTAATAAAGTTGCTAGACGAGCAGCCAGCTGATTAGTTTCATCAGGAGACGTAGACATAAACGTAAATTCGTTAATCTCTGTCATTCATTCAGAACCTCATTTCAATCTGTATATATATATTGTAAACGTTGTGGACTATACATATCCAGTAAGAAATCCAACAATCTTTAACATCGCAATTCTATAAAGAAATTTCTTTGTATATAAAAAATTCCTTAGGATTGCTCCTAAGGACGGTAAAGTTTTATATAAAAATGGTTCAAACAATAAAAAAGACGAAACACATTGTTTCGTTTCTAAAAAATGGCGGTCCCGACGGGAATCGAACCCGCGATCTCCTGCGTGACAGGCAGGCATGTTAACCGCTACACCACGGGACCATGTTGGTTGCGGGGACAGGATTTGAACCTGCGACCTTCGGGTTATGAGCCCGACGAGCTACCGAACTGCTCCACCCCGCGATGATAAAAAAGCAAAATAAAAATGCCTAGCGATGTCCTACTCTCACAGGGACAAAGTCCCAACTACCATCGGCGCTAAAGAGCTTAACTTCCGTGTTCGGTATGGGAACGGGTGTGACCTCTTTGCCATTATCACTAGACATTTATATGAGATTGTTCTCTCAAAACTAGGTAACAGTTTGCTGAGTAAAGCTTACGCTTTTAAAGTTTGGTTAAGTCCTCGATCGATTAGTATCAGTCAGCTACACATGTCGCCACGCTTCCACCTCTGACCTATCAACCTGATCATCTTTCAGGGATCTTACTAGCTTGCGCTATGGGAAATCTCATCTTGAGGGGGGCTTCATGCTTAGATGCTTTCAGCACTTATCCCGTCCACACATAGCTACCCAGCGATGCCTTTGGCAAGACAACTGGTACACCAGCGGTGTGTCCATCCCGGTCCTCT
>NZ_JBBOUA010000001.1:95000-210000 GCF_038005845.1 Priestia sp. FSL P4-0332 | reverse complement strand
AATGAGCCATGAAGGACTCGAACCTTCGACCCTCTGATTAAAAGTCAGATGCTCTACCAACTGAGCTAATGGCTCTTTATGGCTGGGCTAGCTGGATTCGAACCAACGCATGACGGAATCAAAATCCGTTGCCTTACCGCTTGGCGATAGCCCAATAATTTAAATGGCGGTCCCGACGGGAATCGAACCCGCGATCTCCTGCGTGACAGGCAGGCATGTTAACCGCTACACCACGGGACCATCCAAAATTATGTATAAAACAGTCAAATGGTGGAGGATGACGGGATCGAACCGCCGACCCCCTGCTTGTAAGGCAGGTGCTCTCCCAGCTGAGCTAATCCTCCACAGAATATGTAAATAAAAATCAATGGTGACCCGTACGGGATTCGAACCCGTGTTACCGCCGTGAAAGGGCGGTGTCTTAACCGCTTGACCAACGGGCCATTATAAAATGGCGGAGAAGGAGGGATTTGAACCCTCGCGCCGCTTACACGACCTACACCCTTAGCAGGGGCGCCTCTTCAGCCACTTGAGTACTTCTCCATATGGCTCCACAGGTAGGACTCGAACCTACGACCGATCGGTTAACAGCCGATAGCTCTACCACTGAGCTACTGTGGAATAATATTCATCAGACTTCTTACATTGTAATCGACATTATATGTAATGTCAATAAGTTTTTGTAATTTCTTTGCCGTTTATTTGAGACGGCTTTATTAATTTATCATAATCAATCTATTTTAGTCAAGCATCTTCTACATTTTTTTTAATTTACCTTTACACTTTCCACAAACATATTTAACCGTGTTCACTTTTCTTTTTCGAACATATTTTTGATCACACTGCATACATACATATATGTGCTCTTTTTTCTTTCCATCACTTTCTTTTTTCAATGCCTGACAAAAGCGGGGGGCGCCTACTTCTTTCATTAGCCTTTTAAAGTCTTGATCTCCATGCTTATACCCTTTCCCCTCAATATGCAAATGATAGTGACAGAGCTCATGTTTAATAATTTCTACTATTTCTTGTCTGCCATATTGTTCAAAGTATTTGTAGTTTACTTCTATATTAGATGTACGTAATAAATACCTTCCACCTGTCGTACGTAAACGAGAATTAAAAGTGGCTTCATGACGAAATGGTTTGTGAAACAGCTTCAATGAAATTTCTTCTACAAGTATTTGTAAATCCTTATCATTCATCTTATATACTCCTCTACTGTATGAAATCACCTGACTAGCTCTTTGGGCATACACTTCATTACATACTCACTATTCACCTTATCATAAATGAAAAGGAGTGATTGTCCTTATGCCAATGTGGCTACAAAAACAAATGAGGCGCGCTTATTCTGAAAAAGACCGTGCACAAATAAAATTGCTCAATCAATGTTGGTTTTTTTATCAAAAAAATAATTCCGCTTCTTAAATCACTTCTTTTTACAAATAAAATTGCCTTTTCAGATTTTCTGAAAAGGCAATTTTATTATTGATGAGGCGGAATCATCGTCAGTGCGACTCTTCCTTTTTTCATATCTACGTCTTCTACCCACACATTCACCAAATCTCCTACTGAAACGACATCGAGGGGGTGCTTAACGTACCGATTCGTTAATTTAGAAATATGGACTAGACCATCTTGCTTAACTCCTATATCGATGAACGCTCCGAAGTCTACGACGTTTCGCACCGTACCTTCAAGCTGAATACCTTTGGCAAGATCCTCTAACTTCAAAATATCCTGACGGAGCAAAGGTTTTGGCAGTTCATCACGAGGATCTCTTTCCGGTCTTACGAGCGCTTCTATAATGTCTTTTAAAGTAAGCTCCCCTATACTTAGTTCTTCTGATATTTCAGGTAAAGAAATATGTTTTAATGCTTCTTTTACTTTCTCCGTTCCAAGCTCAGTCTCTTTCACTTCCGCCTTCTTTAAAAGCTTTTTAACGTCTCCATACGTTTCAGGATGGATACCCGTTCTGTCTAAAGGTTCTTCACCTTCTATAATACGTAAAAACCCAATACACTGCTCATACGTTTTAGCGCCTAGACGCGGAATTTTCTTCAACTGTTTTCGGTTAGAGAATTTTCCGTTTTCATCCCGATATTTTACAATGTTTTGAGCAACTGTCTTATTTAGACCAGCAACGTATTGTAGAAGCGAAGCAGAAGCCGTGTTTGCATTTACTCCTACCTGATTTACTACTGTCTCTACAATAAAAGTCAGTGAATCATTTAATTGCTTTTGAGACACATCATGCTGATACTGCCCTACTCCTACCGACTTAGGATCGATTTTCACAAGTTCAGCCAGCGGATCTTGCAGCCTTCTGGCAATCGATACAGCGCTTCGCTCTTCTACTTGAAAATCAGGAAATTCCTCTCTAGCAACATCAGAAGCCGAATATACGCTTGCTCCCGCTTCATTCACAATCAAATAATAAACTGGGTTTTCAATTTCTTTAAGAACATCCGCTACAAATTGCTCCGTTTCGCGAGATGCCGTTCCGTTTCCAATGGCTACTACTTCAATAGGGTATTCAGCGAACATTTTCTTTAATTTATTTTGCGCTTCAGCTGCTTTTCTCACAGGAGGATGTGGATAAATAACATCAATTTTTAATACCTTGCCTGTTTCATCTACTACAGCTAATTTGCAGCCTGTTCGAAAAGCTGGATCTACTCCTAATACCACTTTCCCTTTCAATGGAGGCTGGAGAAGAAGTTTTCGTAAGTTTTCAGAAAAGATGTGAATGGCTCTTTCTTCCGCTTTTTCTGATAGCTCTTTACGGATTTCGCGTTCAATAGATGGTTCTATTAAGCGTTTATAAGCATCTTCTATAGCTGAGATGATATAACTTTCAGCTGAAGAATCCCTTTTTTTGATTACTTGTTTATGTAAATATGAAAGAATACGATCTGTAGGCGCATCAATACTCACTTTTAAAATACCGTCTTTTTCTCCTCTATTCATAGCTAAGATACGATGAGGAACGATTCGCTTTACCGCTTCTGTATATTCGTAGTACATTTCATAGATATTTTTTTCATCTTTTTCCGGATCTTTGACTGAAGTAACAATTATGCCATCTTTTACAGTGGTCGTACGAATCCATTGACGGTAAGATGCTTCGTCAGAAATTTGTTCCGCTACAATGTCTAGGGCTCCCTGAATAGCTTCGTCAGAAGATTGAACTCCCGCTTCTTCATTTATGTATGTTTGCGCTTCATTCTTTACGTCAGAACGTGGAAAACTTAGTAGCCAATCTGCTAATGGTTCAAGACCTTTTTCTTTTGCTACAGTTGCTTTTGTACGTCGTTTTTGCTTAAAAGGGCGGTATAAATCTTCTACTTGCTGCAATTTCTTCGCTTGATGAATTTGAGCAGCCAGTTCCTCAGTTAATTTCCCTTGCTCTTCAATTAATCGAAGAACTTCCTCTTTACGCTCCTCTAAATTCATTAAGTAGTTCCAGGAATCTAAAATATTCCGGATTTGGACTTCATCCAAAGCACCAGTTTGTTCTTTTCTATATCGAGCAATAAAGGGAACTGTATTACCGTCTTCTACTAAAGCAATTACGTTTTGTACTTGCTTTTGTGAAATCTCCACCTCTTTACTTACACGTTGAACAATTTGATTATCTAATTTCGTTGCAACAGACACAGCTTATCCTCCTACCTAAATGAAACTTTGTCTCTATTGTAACAAAACTCACATGCAATAACACATGTGAGCTAAAAAGAAAGGCTATGCAGTTGGAAGATGACCAGCGATATACGTAATATCGTCATTATGAGATCGAATTGCTGCCTGTAGCCGTGTCGACAATTGATCTACATTCATCGAGTTAGCAAAAACAGATTTAATCTCTTTTAATTCTAAGCCATCTGTATGAATCAAAAATTTAGAACCGGAGTCATATGGGAAGGTTTGTGTGCGGAACTTTTGAATTTTCCCTGATAAAAAACCTTGAATTGGCAGAGGGTACGTTAATTTCCCCTCCGGAGAATACAGATAAAAGCGGATATTGCCTACATTTGTATAATGAAATTCGTTATGTTTTTTATCAATTTTCAAAATAGCTACTGCCGCGCCTCTTGTATGTCGAGTAGCTTTGTTGCACTTAGAAATGATTTCATCCACATCTAGATGATGATGAGCTTTCGCTACATCCGTAACAGCTACAGAAGCGGCTCTAGCTTGTTCACCGCTTCCTAATCCATCTGCCACTGCACATAGAAAATAGTCATCCGTTTCTTTGACATAGTAACTATCTCCACAACATACGTTCCCTTGCTTTGGCTCTTGGTATATATGAGTTTGAATCAACTTTGTATTAGGGTCTACTGTCATCACGACATATACTCCGAATCGTTAGAATCTGAGCGAGCTGCAGTCCTTAGCTTATCAAGAGCTCTTCTTTGCAGTCGAGATACATGCATTTGAGAAATCCCTAACTTCTCACCGGCATCTTTTTGACTCAGATTTTCAATAAATGTATAGCGAATCACTTCTTTTTCTCTATCGCTTAATACATGAAGAATCTTTTCTAACACTAAGCGCTGATCAGTTTTCTCATAACCCGACTCTTGTTCACCTACTAAATCAAGGATTGTAACAGTACTTCCATCAGAGTCTGCTTCAATGGAATGATCAACAGACAACGCTTGATAACTTTGCCCCATCTCCATCGTTTCTAAAATTTCTTCCTCTGTCACTCCGATATGATCAGCAATTTCTTTCACTTGAGGAGATCGCTGTAAACGGGTTGTTAGCTCTTCGACAGCTGCTTTAATTTTAGGACCTAATTCTTTGATGCGGCGCGGTACGTGAACACTCCACGTTTTATCGCGTAAAAATCGCTTAATCTCTCCAATGATTGTAGGAACAGCAAACGATTCAAAGCTTCTTCCAAATGAAGCATCATACCTTCTAATAGCTCCTAACAGTCCTAGCATCCCTACCTGCACAATATCTTCATGTAAGCTTCTGCCTTTTGAATAACGACGTGCAATAGATTCAACAAGGTTCTTGTAATGTACTACTAGATCACTTTGTGCTTCTTCATCCTGCGTTTTTTGAAAGCGCTCAATTCGTTCCTGAACCTGTTCTTTAGTTAATTTCATAGGTTGAGACTGTGTTTTCATCACTCTCCACCTGCTCTCTTTGCACATACTTAGTCATCATTAGCGTTACACCTTTTGAATTGACCATTTTCACTTCGTCCATTAGTGTTTCAATTAAATATAAACCTAGTCCACCTTCAGGAAGAAATTCAACTTCTTTTGATGTTTCATAAGGTCCTATATGTTCCTTAAGCTCTTCAAAATTAAAACTTTCACCTTTATCGACCACCATGATTTCTAAACGGTCATCAAATAAACCAAAACCTACTCTCACTTCACCATTTTCTTCATTCTTGTAAGCATGCTGCACGGCATTCGTACATGCCTCACTCACAGCAATTTTCATATCTTCAATTTCATCATAAGAAAAACCCATCCGGTTCGCTACACCAGACAGCGTCAGTCGAATAATCGCTACGTAGTCTGGCTTAGCAGGAATCTTCATCTCAACAAAGTCATAAGGCTGTTTCATTTTACGCCACCTTCTACTTGTGAATTCACGTTTAAAATGTCTGTGAGGCCCGTAATATCAAATAAGCGCTTGATGCGCTCTGATACACCAACAAATTTCAAAGAGCCGTTATTTTTCTTATTGGCTTTTAACAATGCAATAAATACACCTAGTCCTGTACTATCCATGTATGATACATCGGTTAAATCGACTATAATTTCCGGTTCAGTATGTTCAGTAATTTCCATGAATTTTTCTTTTAGCTTAGGTGCTGTATATGCGTCAATCTCTCCAGCCAGCTTAATACGATATGCTTGACCGTCCTTTTGTATATCTATTTTTAAATTCATCGTATTAGTAGACCCCCTCTAATTTTGTGCTATCTTTTCTGTACCCTTTTTTAGAATACTTAAACTAAACTCTTCAAAATAATCAATGTAAAGTCATCCCTCAATTGAAAATGCTGTAATTTTTCCAGCTCTTTATATACAGATTCTACAATTTCTTGAGGAGACAAATGCATGTATTTTCGAATTAATTTTATGATGTCCAATCTTTCAATAAATCCTTCTTCAGTTCTGCATTCTGTTACGCCATCTGTTAACAGAACAATCATATCGCCTTTTGAAAGCTGCTGCTCGTACTGAAGATATTTCACATGGCGATCGACTCCTAGCACGAGTCCTTTTGCCTCCAAATCTTCAAATGAATCAGCTTTTGCATCATAATAAAAACCTGGCTCATGCCCTGCAGAAGCATAATCAAATAAGTTTGTCTCGGGATTATAGCTTCCGTAGAACATCGTAATAAACATACTTGGATCTACGTTTCGCTCTACAATATTATTCAAGTTCTCTAATACATAACTTGGATTTTTTCTTGAGTCCGGTAAGCTGTCCATTGCATATTTGATCATAGACATACACATTGCAGCTGGAATTCCTTTTCCGATCACATCGGCAATGGCAATACTTAACCCACCGTGCTCTTCTTCTACAAAGTGAAAATAATCTCCGTTCATCTGTTTAGCCGGTACGCTAATCGCACCAATTTCTAAAGTTGAACTAGCCGGAACCTTTGTCCCCAACAGCGTCTGCTGGACGTTAGCAGCAACTTCAATCTCAGAACGAAGTTCCCGCTGCTTATTTTTTAATGTTTGATGCTCACGAAGAGCAAGACCGTAGCTAATCATTACCTCAAGTAAAAAGTCCAGAGAATGCAGCACTTTTTCTGGAATATCAGAATAAATTTCTTCAATCACTTCTTTATGAATGCTCACAATATCTTCTGGCGATATTTCATTCTCTAAAGATTTTCTACTTAGTTTTTGTCCTTGATACAAAATTTGTTCATTTTGTGTTTGGATATAGTTCCCCAAAATATCTTTGTATAAATCTCTCATCTCTTTATCAAAAGACATTATCTATTTCCTCCTACCGGAGCCACTTAACTGCTTTAATCTCAGTACCTTCTCCGACATTTGTTTCGATGTCAAACTCATCCATCAATCGTTTTACCCCAGGAAGCCCAGCTCCTAGTCCACCCGATGTTGAGTATCCATCCTCCATTACTTTGCGAACGTCGGGGATACCTGGCCCTTCATCTGTTGCTACGACAAGAAGACCGTTTTTTCCTCCACGATTTAATTTCTCAATATAGATTTGACCCTTACCCGCATATAGGTAAATATTACGAGCTAATTCAGAAATGGCGGTTGTAATACGAGCTTGGTCAACTGTTCCAAACCCTAGCTCTTTCGACACATTTCTACCTAATTGGCGTGCCGCTACGATGTCCCATTCTGTTACGATTTTTACGCTGGATTGGAATTCCATATACTAATCCCCCAATTCCGATTGGAGTTTCTCAAGACCTTTTTCTAAATCGAGTGCAGTAAGAACATCATTTAGGCCAATCCCTAACTCAACAAGTGTAATAGCTACTGCAGGCTGGATACCTGTTAATACTACTCTAGCCCCCATCAAATTAGACATGCTAACCACGTCACCTAACACTTTTGCGATGAATGAATCGATCATATCAATTGAAGTTAAATCGATTACCACTCCTTTTGCTCCAGTTTGATGAATTTTACTTAGCAAATCTTCTTGGAATTGAATAGCCGTTTGATCATCCAGCTCCCATTGAATGGATACCAATAAATAGTCGTACAATTTCAAAATGGGTATTCTCACGTTTATTCCTCCGATTCTATATCAACTATTTTCCGCTCAGTCATTTCTAACGCAAACTCTACGCCTTTTTTTAATGAGTTTTTCGTAATAATTTCGTTTAAGTTAATACCTAAGTTCACAATAGTCTGAGCAATTTCCGGACGAATTCCTACTAACAAACACTTGGCTCCAACCAAACGTACGGCTTCAGCAGCTTGAATGATATGATGGGCAACCATCGTATCCACTACTGGTACTCCGGTAATATCTATTAATACGACCTCTGATCGGTGCTTTACGACACCTTGCAATAAATTTTCCATAATTTTCTTCGCACGATCAGTGTCAATTGTTCCCACAAGCGGCATTACTGTAATTTTATCAAATACCGGTATTAATGGAGCAGACAATTCTTGAAGTGCAACTTTTTGCAACATAACTGTATTTTCCCACGAGTTGGAGTATTGTTCTACTATTTTGTTATAAATAGGGCTTAACCACTTATCAAACCGATAGAATAATTCAGAATGAGTTTGGTCAGCCTTCACATGTTCACTGTTTACATACCCTTCAACCACTACGTGACCCAAGTTACGTACACCCTGTGTCAAATAAGCAAGAGGCCATCCTAAACTCACGACTCGTCCTACTACTTCCTCTAGTTCCTCTGCAAAATTTTCCTGATCACGGAATGCTTTTGCCAAAAGTAAATTTACAAAATCAGAGCTTACATTTACGTACACTTGCTCGGATACAATATTTTTAATCCGCTCTGTTTCCACATCATTCATTAACACTAGCCATCGATCAAAAATTTCTGATTTATGATTTTGTATATAATTGAATAAATCTTGATTCATGAGGTCCTCCTTGTGAGTCAATACACTCATTTATATCTATATATATATTATCATTTTTAAAACGTTTCTTATTACAATATACGTTTACTGATTATTCCTAGTCAAATTAAAAAAGTTGCTCATAAAGGAGCAACTTAGTATAAATGGAAGTATAATTCTAAAAGTCGATAAGTCCTACACTGATTTGCAAGGCTTCATCCACTCTGTCCATCATTTCATCATCTAAATGGGTAATCTTGTCTGTTAGCCTCTGTTTATCAATAGTACGAATTTGTTCTAGTAAAATAACTGAATCTCGCTCAAATCCATAGCGCTTTGCATCAATTTCAACATGCGTAGGTAACTTTGCCTTTTGAATTTGAGCAGTGATCGCAGCTACAATAACAGTTGGGCTAAAACGATTGCCTATATCATTTTGAATGACAAGTACAGGGCGAACGCCTCCTTGTTCTGAGCCAACAACAGGAGATAGGTCAGCAAAATAAACGTCGCCACGTTTGACTACCAAGTCATTACCCCCCGCTTACTAAACGATCCACAGTATGATCAGCTTCATACTCTGCTAGAAAAGCCTCGGAAGCAATATTTAAGTTTATCTTTGCCATCTCCATATATCCACGTCTCATTGATTCGCGAATATGGCGTTTTTTTCGCTCACGAAGGTACAATTTTGTTGCTTGGTGAATAAAATCACTTCGGTTGCCATTTTCTTGTTTAACCATAAGATCGAGCTCCGATACTAAATTTTTCGGTAATCTTACTAGGATTTCTGTAGTTGCGCTCGCTTCAGACACAAACATACACCTCCAACATCAATACACACACCAATAGTCTCATCTTTCCTTATCATAACATTGATTAGCTTTAATGGAAAGTTAATTCTGTCAATTTCTACACTATTATCGTCAATTGATACCCTCTTTTATGCATGGAAGTTATTATTTTATTGTCTTTTGTTCGCAGACTTTTTATGTTGACTCAGGAAGATGTATATTCAGCGCAAGATATAATTATTAACATCAATATGCTGCGAATCTCTTGTATAAACCCTCGGAACCCTTGCTGCAACCATGCAAGGGATTTCATAATTAATTGTTTCAAGATGCTTCGCTACTTCATCAATTGTAATTTCAGCACCTTTTTGTTTTCCAATAAATGTTACTTTTGTACCCATTTTATACATTTTAGGTAATTTAATCATCAATTGATCCATGCAGATTCTACCAACAATTGGCACTTTAACTCCATCTACTAATACTTCAAAATTGCTTAATTTACGAATCCAGCCGTCTGCGTATCCTACTGGAATAGTAGCAATCCATTCATCTTCTTTAGCTTCATAAGTAGCTCCGTAACTGATATGACTCCCTTTTTTGACTTTTTTAACATGCACAATACGGCTGTGCAGCGAAAAAGCTTGTTTTAACGGAATTGGCAAGACTTCTTTTAATTCCTCAGAAGGACTCAAACCATACATAGAGATACCTAAGCGTACGCCATTAAAGATATCTTTCGGACGACGAAGCAAGGCTGCGCTATTTGCACAGTGAATCATCGGAGGTGTAAAATTATACTCTTTCACAATTCGAACCATTTCTTCAAAGAATGTGTATTGTTCTTCAAAATAAGACGAGTTTAGCTCGTCTGCTGTTGCAAAGTGTGTAAACACTCCATCCAGCACGAATCCCGAATGAGAAGCGATGATCTTCATCGTTTCGTGTAATTCTTCTTTTGTTCTAACTCCCAAGCGACCCATGCCTGTATCTATTTTTAAATGCATATGCAGCTGACTGTTTTCATCTAGAATGGACGCCGCTTCTTCAATCCAAGCTTTGCTATAAGCAGTGACCGTTACATCCCACTCCAATGCAGTTTGAATGTGTAGGGTAGGCACGGCGCCTAATACTAAAATGGATTCCTTTATCCCTTTTTTCCGAAGAGCAATAGCTTCATCCAAAAAAGCTACAGCTAGCATATCAGCACCAGCTTGAAGCGCAATCTCTGCTACTTCTTTATCTCCATGCCCGTACGCATTCGCCTTCACTACGGCCATTAACGTTTTATGCCCCGGTATCAGTTCTCTTACATGATTCACATTTTGAAAAATGGCTTCTACATCAATTTCTGCCCATGTTTCTCTATAAAATGCATCCATTACTACGACACTTCCTTTTTTCAGAACCATTCTAAACGTACTTTCCTCTGTTAGTATAATACATCTATAGCCAAACTTCATCTCGATCTTTATTCAAATTAAGCAAGAACAAGCCTACATATATGCAGGCTTGTAAGCTTCTCTTATTTTCCCATCTGACTTTGCACAGATCTAGCAACTGTACTCAATTCATCTGGTGTTAGCTGATCAGAAGCCAGCATAAAGTCTACTCCATTATATGTCCAAGATAGACTTTTATCCGTTAAAGCTCCCACAGTAAAACCTAAATCAAATGGCTCTCCGGCAGTAACTGTAGATGTTGCTGTTTTAGCTACTTGCGCTTTTTCTTGTACAAGCGTAAACGGCTTTTCTCCTTTGTACATTAAAACGACTCTCTCGCCATTTTCCGTCTCAATTTTCTTTTCCTTGGACAGCTTTGTACCTTTTGGAACATCCTTAGGATAAAGGACGCTAAATGATTTCTGCTGAGCTAATGTCGGAACGTCAATCTTTGCACTTGTCATGTTTCTTTTTGTATCAAAAGCCCCTTTATCAAACTTAGAATCGAATTTCACCTTAGAGAAATCAACTTTTATTAACACTTTATTATCCGTATCCATAATTTTAACAGAAACAGGCGCTAAATCACTTTTGTTCAGCGTAATTTCTTGTTTAGGAAGCATCGTGCTATTTTGATAGTTGGTTTTTGTTTCAAAAATATAATGCTTATCCGTTGATTTAAAACTTGCCTTTTCATCCTTCACAATATCTTGGACAAGGGATTCATACAAATAAGCTTGGCTGCTATTTTGCGGCCAGTCACTTTGAAAACGAAAGCTTTTATTTAAGGCAGGCGTTAAAACAAAAACCCCTTCATCATTACGCAAAATCATTTGGCTTTGATCTTTCTTTGTATTTTTCAAATTCACTCGATAATACATAGGCTTACTATGCCAAATCTCTACATCGTATACTTGAGCATCTTTCCCTGTATTCAATGTCATCTTAGCATCTGATTTATACCCCGCCATTTCTTGTACCTTGGCATCCAATGCATCTGTTACATCCTGCTGACTTTTTTCACCGCATGCTGATAAGGCTAAGAGAAAAAAGGCGCAAACAAATAAGCCAATCCATTTTTTATGCATTTCCCCAACTCCTTTATTTCGTATATTCACAGCTAAACGGAGAAGCAAGAACATATCTTGTCTCCCCTATCCACACTATGAATATATGAACAAGAAATAGTGAATATGCAGACTAGCTTGACAAGCGTTCAATAATTACTTGAGCAATCGCATAGTGCGCACTGTGGGAAATAGATACGTGTACGGACGCGTCCAGTGGTTGTTTTGTAACAATGTGGGGTTTTCCTCTTTCATCATTCATAATTTCGATATCTTGGAAGCTGAAATCTTTTCCTATTCCTGTTCCAAGAGCTTTCGAATATGCTTCCTTCACAGCAAATCTTCCTGCTAAAAATTCGACCTTACGTCGGCTTGATAGCTTTTCATAGCGTTCTCTTTCATTTTTTGTTAAAATCCGAGTAACAAAAGCACTTTGACGCTGCACCATTTTTTCAATCCGCTCTAACTCTGTAATATCAATTCCAGTTCCTATAATCATTTTCATTTAATCCTCTCTTACAGAATAGTATATAAAAATGCCTTTATAAAAAGGAGTGACAAATATGTTCGTACGCACAGAAAATGCAGCTGAATTTAAACGTTTTTACCCTGTTACCTTCACGCTTATCTGCATCCACATTGCGCTATGGTTACTTGCCGCTCTTCCCTCACACCTTGCAGAATCTTTTATACATCAGCTTATTGGTGTGAATAGCTTAATTTCTCAAGGAGACTACTGGCGACTTTTCACACCTATCTTTTTGCATCTAAGCTTTTCACACCTTCTTTTTAACTCATTTTCATTGTTCTTGTTAGGGCCAGGTGCTGAGCGTATTCTTTCTTCTTATAAGTTTCTTCTATTCTACCTTACGTGTGGATTGCTTGGAAATATCGTTACATTTTTAATCCAATCTTCTTTTTACAGCCATGTGGGTGCATCCGGTGCCATTTTCGGGCTGCTTGGGTTTTACCTCTACCTTGTAATAAAACAAAAGCATATGCTTTCTCAAAGTAACCAGCAAATCATTGTCGTCTTTTTAATTATTGGATTACTTTCAGGTCTGCTAACGCCAGGAACCAACAACACAGCTCATTTCATTGGAGGTATTGCTGGATTTCTTCTCGCTTTTCTCGCGTTCAAACAGAAAAACAAGCCACAGATATGAGGCCTGCTTTAAGATTTAATATAAAAAGTGGATGAGTTAATAAATTCCACATCTTTATAAGACTTCAAGTCTCTTACTAACTGAAAGAGCGCTTCATCTTTTTTCTTAGCTTCAATCATGCAATCAATTTGCGGTATCGTTCCATTTACTTCTTTTAAAAAGCTGTAAAACCCATTGACATCGATATAATCTGCATGGGCTCTAAATTCTTTATCACTTTTAGGACTAGATATATGCATTTTTAGAGGAAGCGTTTCCTGTTCCCACGTTCTAATGATACGGTCCCAATGCTCTTGCCATGAAGTTTCATCATTGTTTGCCTGATGATGATGAAGATCAAAAATGATTGGGACATTTAGTTTTTCACATAAATACAAGACGTCCTTTATATGAAAGGTTGTATCGTCGTTTTCTAACATAATCATTTGCTGAAGGGATTGAGGTACAAGCCCCCAATTATGAATAAACTGCTCCAGTGCTTTTTCTTTATCATTATAAGCCCCTCCAACATGTAAAACACAGCGATTTTTAAGCGGAATGTCCATTCCTTTTAGCAACTTTTGATGCATGCGAAGAGTTTGGATAGAATGCTTAAAAACCTCTTTATCCGTTGAGTTTAAAACAACAAAATGATCCGGGTGAAAATCTACTCGCATTGGATGTTCCTTCAAAAATACAGAAATACGCTGAAGAGCATCCTTTAAAGGAGCTATGTAGTTCCAATCTTTTAGCGCCTCATGGTTAGCTAATGGAATTAACTTAGAACTGAATCGAAAAAACTCAATTTCACTCCACGCATTATGTTTTAATAACCGTAAGCAGTTTTCTAAGTTGGATATTGCAATACGTTCGAGCTTGCGAATGGCCGCTTCATGGTCTTTCACACGCTGAAATTGTGCAAAAGTCATTGTTTGAGAAGGAGAACTATTTTCCAAATGAACGCTCATCGCCACATAACCTAACCGAACAATGGTCGACATCAGTGAACACCCCATTTTATTTTACTCATAGTGTGCACCAATAAAATAGCAATTAACACATAAAAAAACGAGCCTGTTAAGGCTCGTTTTTATTTTACGCTTTGCTGCGAGAATCTTTACGATTTCTATTATCACTGCCGTTGCTTCCACCGCGACGCTTGTCACCAAAACGCTTTGAGTTTCCACGACGATTTTGCTGTGAGTAGTTTTTAGAGTTAGAACGTGAACGACCTCCGCCATTTCCACGTTTGTTTTTATCACCTTTTGCAATTACCGGTGGTTCAGCAGTTAATTGAATTGGTGATTCATTTGGTTCTTTTGTAAATAATTTGATTGCTGCTGCCACTAATGAAACTGAATCGTGCTCTTCAAGTAACTCTTCTGCCAACTGTTTGTAGTAAGATAAGTTGCCTTGTGTCACAGATTCTGTTAATTTGTCAGCTGCAATACGCTGTTGACCTTCCATTGCTTCATCAAGCGTTGGAGGAGTAAGACGCTCCATTTTACGTTTTGTTGTACGCTCAATATTGTGTAACTGTCCAGTTTCTCTTGGCGTTACAAATGTCATAGCAGCACCCATTTTACCAGCACGTCCTGTACGTCCGATACGGTGTACATAGCTCTCTGGATCTTGAGGGATATCAAAGTTGTATACATGAGTAACACCAGAAATATCAAGTCCGCGTGCAGCTACGTCCGTCGCAACTAATACATCAATAGAACCTTCTTTAAATTGACGTAGTACAGATAGACGTTTCGATTGCGTCAAGTCACCGTGGATACCTTGTGCAGAATAACCACGCATATTTAATGCTTCTGATAGCTCATCAACACGGCGCTTTGTACGACCAAAGATGATAGCTAATTCAGGTGATTGCATATCTAAAAGACGAGTAAGGATATCAAATTTACGCTTTTCTTGTACTTCTAAATAATACTGCGTAATGTTTGGCATCGTTACTTCTTTTGCTTTTACTTTTACCACTTTTGGTTCGTTCATGAATTTTTCAGCAATGCGACGGATTGGAGTAGGCATTGTTGCTGAGAATAAAAGTGTTTGGTGGTTCTCAGGTACGTTTGATAAGATTTTTTCAATGTCTTCGATGAATCCCATGTTTAACATTTCATCTGCTTCATCTAAAATAACTGTATGAACATCTTGTAGACGAAGTGTACGACGATTAATATGATCTAGCATACGCCCTGGTGTCCCTACGATGATATGAGGGTACTTTTTCAATGCACGAATTTGACGACTGATATCTTGACCACCGTAAATTGATAGCACGCGTACGCGCTTTGTTTGACCAATTTTGTAAAGTTCTTCAGATACCTGTACAGCAAGTTCACGAGTAGGAGCAATAATTAACCCTTGAATTGCATCTACGTTTACATCAACTTTTTCAATAAGAGGAATACCAAATGCCGCTGTTTTCCCTGTTCCTGTTTGTGCTTGTCCGATCAAATCGTGACCTTCTAGTGCTAATGGGATAGTTTCTGATTGAATTGGTGTTGCTTCTTCAAAACCCATTTTACTCACAGCTTTATTAAGCTGTTGACTTAATCCTAAATCTTGAAATAATGCCAAGTTTTTCAAACTCCTTTTATATTTAGACTATCTATATTTTACAAAAAAAAGCATTCTCCGAGGAAACGGAAAATGCTCTAAACGACTACTTCAATAAATTCAACGTTTAGAGTATAAGCGCCTCAAGACACTCAGACTACATCATAACACTATGGCTTTCCGTTTGCAATAGAGCTTACTTATACTCTTTTTAATATCACGGTAATTTATGCATCATTTTTGAGATAACTTCCTCAAGCTTCATCCCTCGAGATGCTTTCACTAAAACCACATCTTCTCTTGTTGTAATCGCTGTTAATTTTTTAACAAGCTCATCTTTCTCCTCAAAGTGCATTACCTTATCTTCTGCAAAATTATTTTTTGCTCCTTGCTCAATTTCAACAGATAAGGGGCCGTATGTTAGAACATAATCAATTTTTTCTGCTTGAATAAACTCTCCCACTTCTTTGTGGAACTCTTTTTCCTGATCACCTAATTCAAGCATATCGCCGAGAACAAGAATTTTTTGCTTATAGCCTTCTAAATCATGCATCAACGTGATAGCAGCTTTAACGGACGTTGGGCTTGCATTATATGCGTCATTAATGAAGGTCAGGCCATCTGTTCTTTTCACGAGCTCCATACGCATATTGGTTAGCTTTAATTCTTTTAATCCCTTAGCGATTGTTTCATTGTCTAGTCCAAAATAATGACCTACCGCAATAGCAGAAAGCGCATTGTGAACATTATGTTTACCTAATACCGGGATAAAGAATGAACATGTTGTTTCACGTGAAACAGTGAATGTTGTGCCTAACTCTTCAGCTGAAATAGCACTTGGATACAAATCGTTTTGTTCTGAGCTGCCAAATGTCACCGTTTCAAATACTGGATTAACAACGCGCGACGTTAAAAGTGGCTCATCACCATTATAGACAAGCTGACCTGTTGGCGCTAAGCCGCTTGTAATTTCTAATTTTGCCTCCGCAATTCCATCACGGCTTCCTAAGTCTTGAAGGTGCGATTCTCCGATATTTGTAATAATGGCCACATCAGGCTCCGCTAAATTAGAAAGAAACTCAATTTCCCCTCGGCTGCTCATGCCCATTTCTAAAACTGCAATATCATGAGTTTCATCTAAACGCAAAATAGTAAGCGGCATGCCAATGTGATTATTAAAGTTTCCATCTGTTTTCAGCACACGGTAAGTTGTATCGAGCACAGCTTTCACCATGTCTTTTGCCGTTGTTTTTCCGTTACTTCCTGTAATGCCCACTACTTTAATATCTAACTCGTGACGATAAGATTTCGCTAATTGCTGAAGAGCTACTAGCGTATCATCGACTAAAATAACACTAATGTCTGTCGGTGGATTTTCTTCATCTTTGTTCCACAGTGTAGCGACCGCTCCGTTTTCAATTGCTTTATGAACAAATGTATGCCCGTTAAAACGTTCCCCTTTGATTGGGATATATAAATTACCTTGCTGAATGGTTCTCGTATCAATTGAGACTCCCTCAATTACAGCTGCTTCGTTCCCGCTATGAAATACACTTCCTGGAATCATTGTAGCTAGCTGTTTAAGCGTACGTTTAATCATTGTTGGTTTGCTCCTCTCGATATAAAGTAAACTATGGATAACATTAATTGAAACTAAACACAGAAACACTATTCATGATGAATAGTGTTGTGTGAGTTACATTGTGTGTTTAATTTGCTGCTTTTCGGTATGACGTTCAATTGCTAGTGATACAAGTTTTTCAATTAAATCTGGATATTCAACACCTGCGTGTTTCCACAATAACGGGAACATACTGAAAGGTGTAAAACCAGGCATCGTATTCACTTCATTAATAATGAATTTACCTTCTGATGTTAAGAAGAAATCTGCACGTACAAGGCCAGATCCATCAATTGCTTTAAATGCTTTGATTGCTAGTGCTGACATTTCTTGATGCTGTTCTTCTGTAATTTCAGCTGGAATAATAAGACCTGTATCGCCGTCTTCATATTTGGCTTTGTAATCGTAAAACGCTTTTTTAGGTAAGATTTCTCCAACTACTGAACAAGCTGCTTCATCATTCCCTAACACACCAATTTCAACTTCACGACCAACTGCTGCTGCTTCTACAATGATTTTCCGATCGAATAAGAAAGCTTCAACAAATGCCGCTTCTAACTCTTCGCGGTTATCACATTTGCTAATCCCAACGCTTGAACCTAAGTTTGCTGGTTTAACAAAGCAAGGGTATCCAAGTGTTTCTACTTTTTCATAAGCAGCCGTTCGATCTGCTTCCCACTCGCGGCGGATAAATGATACGTACTCTACTTGAGGCAGACCTGCCTGTGCAAACAGCTGCTTCATTACAACTTTATCCATACCAGCTGCTGAAGCTAATACACCGTTTCCAACATAAGGAATATTCAATAATTCTAATAATCCTTGTACCGTACCATCTTCTCCATTTGGACCATGAAGAAGTGGGAAAATAACATCTAGCTGATCATCTGTTTTTGAATCTGTTAATGCAAACATTTCCGTATTCAATGAAACTGGTGAAATAGCAGTTCCGTTATCTTGAATTTCTAATTGAGCAACTGTTTCAAGCGGACCAGTCAGCTGTGTGCCGCGAATCCACTTTCCTGTTTCTGTAATGTAAATTGGATGCACTTCATATTTATCGTGGTTAATTGCTTTTGAAACTGCTAGAGCTGTTTGTAAAGATACTTTATGTTCAGCGGATTTTCCTCCGTATAAAAGGCCAAGCTTAATTTTCACTGATGTTCCTCCTAACACATATTCATCTTTTCTATTTTATCATGCACGTTTAGATAGTAAACAGAAATATTAACTATTATTACGTATGTCAAAATAGCTAGGCTTGTGAAAGAAATTCCATCGCCTACCTTTATTATTTAGAATCATCTTTTCCTTTGGCCCATTTATTTTTGAAAAAACTTTCTTGATTTTAAATCTTTTTTAAAAGTTTATTTGTAAAGTTTATTTATGCTAAAGACAACCATCAATAATCGAAACTATAGTTCTGGTACAAATCAGGAGGTTCAACAAACATGAGTAAAATGGGAAAGAAGATGATTGCTGCATGCAGCGTAGCCATTGGAAGTATTTATGCAACTGGTTATATAAACACTCTATCTGATGCACAAGCTGTTCAAGTCACACCTGCTCATCATCAGAAGAAAACGACAGATCAGACAGACAATCAAACGATTGTCAATGACAGCTGGGGAGAAGATATTGCTTCCTCTCATAAGAAACAGTCATCAGCGAGTGCCGAAAGTTCTGCTCCTAAAACAAAATACAAAGATGGAACGTATTCTGGCCAAGGAAGCAACCGTATCGGAACTGTCTACGTATCCGTGACCATTAAAAACGACCGAATTGATACCGTTGAAATTACAGAAGCGGATACTCACTATTCGGAAAGTTACATTGAGGGCCTTCCGTCTCAAGTCGCACAAAGACAAAGCTCAGATGTCGACGTCGTGAGCGGAGCAACGCTTAGTACAGAAGATTTTCAAAATGCCGTGGACGACGCACTTCAGCAAGCAATGAATGCATAAAGGAGAAACGAATGATGTCCATAAAAACGTATAGCCGCTCTGTCTTATGTATGGGAACAACCGTGTCCATTCAAGTAATTGCTCCGCAATCAGATGAGGCAAATGTCCTTCACCACATCTCAAAGGCATTTACTATTTTTAAAACCGTTGAAACGACGTGCAGTCGATTTGATGCCAAAAGCGAAGTTATGAAACTAATTAGACATGTCAAAGAACCCGTTTCTGTTAGTCCTCTATTATTTGAAGCCCTTCATTTCGCTGTCTTAGTAGCAAATGAAACAAATGGAATCTTTGACCCAACGGTAGGAAAACAATTAGAAAACCGCGGTTTTAACGAACACTACTTATATGGAAAGCCCGTACAAGTGGACGAAGCAGTCGATTCTGGAAGTTATAAAGATATCGTATTGGATACACATAAAAAAACGGTTTGTTTACAAAAACCGATGATTATAGATCTTGGAGCGGTCGCCAAAGGGTTGGCGATTGATTTGGCTGCCCGCTCCCTTCCTTATCAGCATTTTATGATTAATGCAGGAGGAGACATCCTAGTTAAAGGACGCAATCAACACGGAGAGTTATGGAAAGTCGGGATTCAGCACCCTGGAATTCAAACGCAGTCATTACTGACTTTACGTGTAACAGATACGGCTGTCTGCACATCAGGAAATTATGCTAGAAAAAATAAGACGCAACCATTCATGCATCATTTGGTTAATCCCTTATCTCCATCCACTGGAAGCAGTCTACTGAGTTGTACAGCTATTTCTCCTTCTGCCATGCTGGCCGATGCATTATCTACGTCAGCTTTTATTTTAGGAGCGGAAAAAGGAATAAATTTATTGAATGATGCCGACATAGGCGGCGTACTCTTCGATTCTAGTTTCACTCCTTTTTTTACATCAGATATGGAGGAATTAATGAATTATGACCACACGTTCTGAACGAAGAAGCGGTGTTAAATATATTAGTACACCAAAAGGTTATATTATTGTAGATGAAAACAAACCAAAAGAAATAAGTCCTTGGGCGCAGCTAGTTAAAACACCAAAAAGATACGTGATGGCTATGCTGCTGCTTTTAACCTTATTAGGTGAATTCAACTCTTCTGCCTTTCAAGGATTAGGACACCTACTGCTTGCCGTATGCTCGGCAGCCGCCTTAGATTTAGGATTTTCTTTTGCCTATAAAAAGAAAATTCAGCTTCCTGACGGCGGAATTATTACTGGATTAATTATTGCCTTAGTGCTCAGCACCTCCACACCTGCTTGGGTCACATTTTGCACTGTAGCTGTTGCGATTTTATCGAAGCACTTAGTAAAAGTAAAAAAGAAGCCTATTTTTAACCCTGCCGCTTTTGGTCTTCTCTTTTCACTTATTGTCTTTTCAAACGGCCAAAGCTGGTGGGGAAGCTTATCTTTACTACCCGTATGGCTCATTGTATTCGTGTTTGTGACGGGGTACCTTGTGACCAGCAAGGTAAATAAATTCCCTCAAGTATTTGCTTTTTTGGGCGTGTATTTTGCTATTTTTACGATTATGTCATTAATAGGAGTAGGCGATGTAGCGGATGCTTTACGAGCTCCTTTTGTCAATTCCGCTTTATTTTTAGCCTTCTTCATGGTGACTGATCCGCCAACTTCTCCTGCCAAGTATAAAGACCAAATAAAATTTGGACTGCTTGCGGGGGCGATTAGCGCTGTAGATTACTTAGTTTTTGGCGGCCTTGCCTATTTATTAATTGGCCTGTTACTTGCTAATGCATGGAAAGCGTGGAAGACTGCCAACAAAAAAGTGATGAAAAAAGCTGCCTGATAATAGGCAGCTTTTTTCATAGCGGAATTTTCACATGAAATTCCGTACCCACGTTTTTTTGGCTAAAAACCTTAATTTCTCCGTCATGAGCTTGTACAATCCATTTGGCAATCGCGAGACCTAAACCTGACCCTCCTTCGGCACGTGCTCGGCTCTTATCACTTCGATAAAAGCGATCAAACACATATGGAAGGTCTTTCGCTTCAATTCCAACGCCTGTGTCCCTAACGATTAACGTCATAGAGTGATGGTGTTTCTTTAGACAGATGTGAATGCTTTCTCCAGATGGGGTGTGTTTAAAAGCGTTATCTAATAAAATCATACATAGCTGATGAAGTCGTTCTTGATCTCCTCCGCACATTAACGATTCAATTTCCCTTGTGAAGTGTAGCTCCTTTAGTTCAAATATGGGCTCAAATTGATTAGCTACTTTATCAACCAGCTCGCCCATATTAAAGACCGTTTTGTTTAGCAGCTGCGCACTTGAATCAGATCTAGCCAGTGTTAGTAAGTTACCCACCAGCTTCGTCATCCGCTTCACTTCGTTTAAGCTTTGATAAATATTTTCGCTTTCTTGCTCGATCGTATGATTTGGTCGTCTAAACAATAGCTCGAGATGCGTTTGCATCACGGAAAGAGGCGTTCTTAACTCATGGGAAGCATCTGCAATAAATTCGACCTGTTTGTTCCACGACTTTTGTATAGGTACAAGCGCTCGATTAGCTAAAAACAAGCCCGCTATAAGCGAAAGAAGCAGTCCAATAAACGCTGAAATGATAAGAAGAAAAGCAAGGTGCTCTAAGGTTTGAGTTTCTGGATCTACGTTTAAGACAAGTTGAATCGTTGAAACGTCTTGGTCTTTTATATATCCTTCGTTTTTCACATTCATCACTCGATAAGCATGACCGTTTACCTCTTGCGACGTTTGGGTTTTTCCTTCTGAGAGCGCAGGCTTAAAGTCGTCAATATCGTTTGTATATAAACCTTTTTTAGGTGTGATTTTGATTAGTTTTTTATCACTGCTCCAAAGTAAAAACGCAACGCGTCTTTCTGTTTCTCTCTCATTGTTTTCCTGAATTTCATGTAAGTTTCTTTTTTTAACTTGCTCGCTCATCTCACTTAACCGATTGTCTGGATTTAAAAAAATAACATGCTGCATATAAACATATAAAACTAAACTAAAAATGCTCAAAATAACCATCAGCACGATTGTGTTAAATAACACAAGCCTGATTCTCGTCTTTTTAAACATGCTCTTCCCCTTTTAACATAAAGCCTACGCCTCTCACTGTACGTACATAACCGTCACAATTAAAAGGCTGAAGCTTCTTTCTTAAATGGTGAACATAGACATCTACTACACCCACTCCTACGTCAGATGTAAATCCCCATACCCGATTAAAAATTTGATCTCGAATAAGGATTTGTTCTTTATTTCGAATAAAGTATTCCAAAAGCTGAAATTCTTTAATCGTTAACGTTAGGGCACTCCCATTTATCATAACTTCATGATTGGCTTCTCGTATAGAAATGGGACCATATGAAATCATGCCTTCTTCTGCCTGCAAGTCTCTGAGCATCACCCTTAACCTTGCAAAAAGTTCAGCCATAGCAAAAGGCTTAACCAAATAATCATCAGCTCCATAATCGAGCCCTTTCACTCGATCTTCTACACTATCTTTTGCAGTGAGAAAAATAACTTTCGTCAGCACCTTTTGTTTTCTTAGCTTTTTTAGTATGTCAAGCCCTGTCATACCCGGCAGCATAATATCTAAAATCAAGGCATCATAAATATTCTGCTCTGCTAAAAACAAACCTTCATCTCCTTCAGACGCACAATCAACTTTATATCCTTCTTCTTTTAAGCCTTCTACGATACCGTGTAATAATGAAGCATCATCTTCTACCACAAGTACACGCATATCAAACTCCCCCTTTTGTGAGTACCTAAGTAAGCATTATCTTAGCATGTCACTTTTAAAAAAATTTTAAAACTAGCGTGTTATCATCTCTTATACTTTATAAAAAAAGTTATGCCTGCAAGCAGACATAACTTTTAACTAAACGCTATTTATGATCCGGACGTCGGTAAATGAACACCGCTTCTTTTGGCAGTTTACCAAACAAAAAGCTAGCAAACGGTAAAAGACGATGACATCCCCAAATGATGAGGTAACAGCCCGCTAATGTTAGAATATAGCGTGCCAAGGTTTCAAAGTGAAACATGTAGTTGCCTTGTATTGGTAATGCTTTTGCCACAAAGTTTAAAACCATTGGGTGAATCAAGTAAAATCCAAACGAGTACATGGCAATATTTTTAACAATCGTCACAGACTTCACAGAAAGCTTTTCAGCTAATATCTCTGCAATTCGGAAGAAGAAATAACTTCCAGCGACCAAATAAAGCGTATTAACAGCCTCATACGTAAAGCCTGAAATTTGGATTGTCTTCATTGTGTACAAGTGATAATTTAACAGTGAAATAGCTATTCCCGATCCGAGCGTCACTAGAAATAATACAATATTCGAACGACTGTACTTTTTATCCACTTGCTCACGATAATAAATGCCAATCCAACCGCCGAGTAAAAACGTAGCCATTGTATTTAAAAATAAATTAAATGAAGTGATATGATACGTATTGTTAAGCATTAAATAACCAAGCTGAATGATAATGCCAAACAGCCACATGTATTTTTTAAAAATGGTTACTTTTTGTGCTAGCCATACAAAAACCGGCAGCACGAGATAAACTTGTACAATTAAAAAGATAAAATGAAGCTGATAGTAGGACTCTCCGCGTAAAATACGTTTCACAATATCAGCTGCATTTAATTCTGTTGCTCCTACATAGTACGAATAAAATTCATAAATAAGTGCCCAAATAATATAGGGAACCAAAATATATGTCACTCTTCGAGCATAATACGTTTTCCATAAAGTCTTTGTTAAAGGCTTGTTAATATAACTATAAAAGAAAACCAAACCTGTGATCACAATAAAGATCCCTGCTTCAATTCGAACAATTCGGTTAAGAAAATGATATTTCTGATAAGCTTCGCTTGCAAATGGCAGTACCGTTGCATATGCTGCTGTTACATGTACGAGCACAACCATCATCATAGCGAATAATCGTAAAAAATAAATGGATTGAATATGCTGCTTTTGTTTTTGCTTCACTTTTTCTCTCCTATATAATGTGAAATATAAATTCTAGATGAATAATAGAACATTCAATTTTTTCTTATCTTTCCCGTTTTACAAATAAAAAAGCTAATAACATAAAATAAATGTTATTAGCTTTACTCGTTTGTATTTTATCTTTCCTCTTTCTATCACGCAACTGAATTTACAAAAACAATAAAGAACTTAAGTAGAAAGACCTAATTAAGTTCCTTTTATTTACGGTGCATTTTAAATTCTAAAAATAATTCATTGTAATAAGCAAGCATTCGTTTGCCTAAGTTATTATATACTTCAAGCTTTTTTGTTAGTTCTTCCTCTGGATAAAAACGTTCATCTTCCGCTACTTCTTTCGGCAAATAATCTAACGCTTGTTTATTAGGCGTAGAATACCCTACATATTCCGCGTTTTGAGCAGCGTGTTTAGGATCTAACATAAAATTCATGAATTTATGTGCGCCTTCTACGTTTTTAGCCGTTTTGGGAATAACCATGTTATCAAACCATAAATTTGAACCTTCTTCTGGAACAACGTAATTCAGCTTATCGTTTTCACTCATAATTTCAGAAGCATCGCCTGACCAAACAACGCCAATTGCCGCTTCTTCATTTGCTAGGAGCATCTTAATCTCGTCTCCTACAATGGCTTTAACATTTGGTGTTAATGTATCAAGCTTTCTTTTTGCTTCTTGAAGATGGGCTTTATTCGTATCATTTAATGAATAATTTAAGCTGTTTAGCCCCATTCCCATCACTTCTCTAGCGCCATCTGCAAGTAAAATTTGATTTTTCAGCTTAGGATCCCATAAATCATCCCAACTTTTTATCTTCTTACCATGAATCATATCAGAGTTATACACAATACCCACAGTTCCCCAAAAATAAGGAATAGAGTACTTATTGCCAGGATCAAAGGATAAGTCTAAAAAACGCGGATTAATGTATTTTAGATTAGGCAGCTTCGAATGATCAATTGGCAATAGTAAATTTTCTTCACGCATCTTGCTAATCGCGTACTCAGAAGGCACAGCAATATCAAATGTCGTACCGCCTTGTTCAATTTTGGTCATCATTGCTTCATTCGAATCAAAAGTCTGATAAATGACTTTAATTCCGGTTTCTTTTTCAAACTGATTCACTAAATCAGGATCAATATAATCTCCCCAATTATAGACAGTCAGCGTATCTCCTCCAGAGTATCCTTCGGCATTGTTCAAATGATGAACCACATACATAAGAACGAAAGAAAGGATGACGATGAAGATAAACGGCTTTGCTAATTGCTTCATTTTCCAGTCGCCACCCCTTTCACTTTATTGCTATATCGCTGACTGATAAAGTAATAACCAATTACAATCAGCACGGTAAACATGAAAATAAGAGTAGAAAGAGCATTGATTTTCAGCGAGACCCCTCTTCTTGCTAACGAGTAAATTTCTACTGAAAGCGTGGAAAAACCGTTCCCGGTCACAAAGAACGTAACCGCAAAGTCATCCAAAGAGTAAGTTAAAGCCATAAAAAAGCCTGCAAAGATACCAGGACGAATAAATGGCAATACCACTTTCGAAAGTACTTCAAAGCGGCTTGCTCCCAAATCACGGGCTGCATCGAGCAGTGTCGGACTCATTTCCTGCAGCTTAGGCAGAACCATGATGACCACAATCGGTACACTGAATGCAATATGCGCTAATAATACCGATATAAATCCGAGCTTTACACCGATAATGGTAAATAGAATTAAAAAAGATGCTCCAATAATAACATCTGGACTCACAATTAACACATTATTAAATGTTAACAGCGTATTTTGAACACGTCTGCGCTTCACGTATACGATAGCAAGTGCCCCTATCACGCCAATAATAGTTGAAATAACCGAAGACAATAGAGCAATAATAAGGGTATTCAAGACAATAATAAGCAAACGTGTGTCTTGAAACACTTCTTTGTACCAATCTAACGTAAACCCTTCAAATTCACGCATGTTCCCTCCGCTGTTAAAAGAGTAATACATTAAATAAAAAATGGGCGCGTATAAAATGAAAAACACAAAAAATAAATAAAGGTGGCTGAACTTCCACTTTCTCTTCATTTTACACACCTCTCTTTCCAGTGCCTGTTATGAGCATCATAACGGCCATCGCAATAATTAAAAAGACGGCTATTGTGGCGCCCATGCCCCAATCCTGCGTCACTAAAAAATGTTGTTCAATCGCTGTTCCCAGTGTAATGACGCGGTTTCCAGCAATTAAACGCGTAATCATAAAGAGTGATAGTGCTGGAATAAAAACAGCCTGACAACCTGATTTAACCCCTTCTAGCGTTAGCGGAAATACCACGCGCTTAAATGTCACCCATGAAGATGCCCCCAAGTCTCGCGAAGCGTAGATAAGCGAGGGATTAAGTTCTTCTAAAGAGTTAAAGATCGGCAAAATCATAAAGGGGATAAAAATATACACCGATACAAATACAAAACTAAAGTCAGTAAATAAAATTTGATGAGTACCAAGTCCCAGAAATTCAGTAAACTTATTAACCGTACCATACGTGCCAAATATACCTAAAAAAGCATAAGCTTTTAATAATAGGTTAATCCACGTCGGTAAAATAATCAGTAGAAGCCAAAGCTGCTTGTGCTTAAGCTTCGTTAGTAAATAAGCTGTAGGATAAGAAAAAACCAATGAAAATAACGTAATTAAAAAAGCATACCAAAATGAACTCAGTGTCATCTGTAAATAAACTGGGGTAAAAAATTTCTTATAGTTTTCAAGCGTCAGCTCATTATCGATGCTGAAAAAAGAATAATAGACAACTAATACAATGGGAGCAACTACAAAAAGCAAAATCCATAACACGTAAGGGACTAAGTAAATATTTCTTGATTTAGTTTGCATCGTAATCCTCTTCATAACCTTCGAGTCGCTTATCGAATTCTTCTTCCGTTTCATTAAATCGCATAACATGAATAGCTTCAGGTTCAAAATATAAACCAATTTCTTCGCCAACCGTTGCCTTTTTCGTAGAGTGAACGAGCCACTCATTCCCTGCATGGTCATAGCCTAAAATTTCATAATGGACTCCTCTGAACAGCTGTGAATCTACACGAACCTGCAGCTTTCCTTGATCGGAGCTTGTAATGGCTAAATCTTCAGGACGAATCACAATTTCAACCTGCTCATTTTGGTTTAATCCTTGATCAACACATTCAAATTGCTGGCCGCCAAACTCCACTAAAAAGTCAGCAATCATTTTACCTGGTACAATATTTGATTCACCAATAAAATCGGCAACAAAACGATTAATTGGCTCATCATAAATATCTGTAGGTTCCCCGCTCTGCTGAATTCTTCCTTTATTCAAAACAAAGATTTCATCGGACATCGCAAGCGCTTCTTCTTGATCGTGCGTAACAAAAATGAACGTAATACCTAGACGACGCTGTAATTCTCTTAACTCGTATTGCATTTCCGTACGCAATTTTAGATCAAGAGCTGAAAGCGGCTCGTCCAGCAAAATGACTTCGGGCTGATTTACAATTGCTCGTGCAATTGCTACGCGCTGTCTTTGGCCGCCCGACATTTCCTTTATTTCTCTGTTTTCATATCCTTCTAAGTTAACAAAACGAAGGGCTTCTTTAACTTTTATTGTAATATCAGCATTTTTCATCTTCTTGATTCGAAGACCAAATGCTACATTTTCAAATACATTCAAATGGGGGAAAAGCGCGTAGTCTTGAAAAACCGTATTAACCTGACGTTTGTTAGCCGGAACATCATTAATTCTTTTCCCATTAAAATAAATCGTTCCGCTTGAGGCTTCCGTAAAGCCTGCAATTAATCGTAAAATCGTTGTCTTTCCACATCCCGATGGACCTAAGAGGGTATAAAATTTCCCTTTTTCAATTTCAAAGCTTACATGATCCAATACAACTGAATCATTATCATATTGCTTGGTCACATTTTCAAATTGAATAATTGTATTCGTAGATGTCATTTCACTTCACCTCTTTTGTTCTATAAATAAGACTCTGTCGCCACGATAATTAACTCTGTTATTCCGTCATGAGCATTTAAAATCTGATGTTCTTCAGAAGCTTGAAAATAGATGGTTTCTCCTTGTTTGGCTTCATATATTCTGCCTCCAAGCTTCACCTTCACACACCCGCGCAAAATGTAGCCAAACGTTTCTGAAAGGGAAGGCTCAAATCTCTTAAATGCACCTTTTTCATGAAGAATAAGACGAATTGGCTCCATTTCTTTTTCATTTGATTCATGCACAAGCCACTGAATATGGTAACCTTTTTCATCTTCGCAATAACTCGTGTAGTCTTCCTCTCTGTATACAACCTTTTGAACATGCGTATCAATTTCGAAGAATTCTTTCGGTTCGCATCCTAGCACTTCCAAAATACTAAAAAATGTTTCTAAAGACGGCGAACTTAAATCGCGCTCTAGCTGCGAAATATAGCCTTTGCTTAAATCAGTACGTTCTCCTAGCTCTTCTTGTGTTAAACCTTTTTTTAATCGTAAATTTTTAATTTTCTTTCCTATTTCCATACTCTCGATCCTCAACTGTATTTAAAATTAGCAAACAGCATGAATGATTGTTCATGCTGTTCCAAACTCAAGTTTTGTTTTACTTAACTTAAAGTTTACTTTTAACCTTAAAATATTATACATGAATTATTTTTTAGTACAACCTTAAACACTTAAAAAATAAAAACTCCTTTTATTTAAAAGGAGTTTTTATTTTTATTTATACAACTTATGCGTTTCGTACTGTTTCCCGGATAATGTATCAAACTCAACTTCATGGTAATCTTGAAGGTCTTTTGCAGCTTTTTTAGATAGCGCTGCCGGATCATCCACTAGCTTTCCTTTTGAATCTATATACATATTTGAACGAAAAGCCGGCACTTCTGTTTTCATTTGATTCAACTGATCGTAGAACAGATTACTTTTGTAACCAAGAGATTGAGCAAGCGTCGGAGCAATATAAATAGGACTCATCGTACCGAGATTTTTATCTATTTTCGTATCGTAATTAGATAAAAATAAGAGCGGCGTCTCATAAAATTTTTGAGATGTTTGCTGCGTTTTCTCGTTTCCAAAACCCGTTTCTTTGTAAGCTTGAAGGTTTTGTCCAAGTGCTGGCAAATGATCTCCCCAAAATACTACAATGGTTGGCTCGTCCAGCTTTTGAATTTCATCGTTCAATCGTTTTAAAGCAGCATCTGAACGTTTAATTCCTTCAGCATAAATTTCAATTTCCTTTTGCATTTCCGGTGATAACCCTTTACCGGTTACTTTAATGGTTTCCTGACCGTTATACTTATCCGCTGAATAAGGAAGATGATTTGCAATCGTTACAGCATGCACAAATGCAGGCTTTTTCGACTGACGAAGCGTATCGAGTACTTCATCAACTACCGCTTCATCGGAAACAAATTCTTTGTTATCTTTTTGCGTATGCTTCATTTGATCAATAAACTTCACTTGATCAAATCCCAAATTTGGATACACATTTTGCCTCATATAAAGCATACCGCTGTTTGGATGCATAGCTGTTGTAGCATAGCCTTGTTTTTCTAAATAAGAAACAAAAGACGGATATTCTTTTTTACTCAATACATGCTGATAAGGAAGGCCTCCAGGGTTAAAGAAAGACAAAGAGTAGCTCGTCAGCGCTTCAAATTCCACATTAGCTGTCTCCCCGCCAAATGAAGGACTTAAAGACCACCCAGAAGGATATTTCTTTTGAAGTTCTCTTGTATTTTTCATTGGATCTTCAGAGAACGTCACGCTAAGCTTTGTTGGGTCCCAAAACGTTTCGTTCATCACAAACACGACGTTTGGTTTGACTTCAGCATTGCTTTCTTGTGTTTTCTCTTCCTTTGACTGAATCCGCTTTGCCACTTTGGCCATTACTTCTTGTGAGTAGTCATCCGGCTCTTGCAGCACATCTGTTTTAACATTTGAAATCATGCCAATAACAGGTCCATTATAGTAATAATTATTTTGCTGATTCCAAGGCATCAGCGCAGCATATTGATCATAATATTTTTGAGCAAACGAGTGTTCAAAGAATAAAAATGATTTCATTAAAAAGATGAGCGGCAGAATCATAATAATTCGAAGAAACCATCGAATTTTAATTTTCGGCAAGAAAAACCAAAGAGCGATCAGTACGACAATGGATCCAATAACTCCTATTACAATAGGAATTGAAATCGAATCTTTAATCATCGGAATAACTTCTTTTAACTGACTCGCCTGAATAAAATCGTTCGGGAACAATGGTTCATTTCGAAAGATTTTTTTATAATAGTTTACAAGAGCTAAAATAAAATACAGAACAAAGGTAATCCCAGCCCCTAAATAAGCTTCTCCTACTAGCATAATGATCGCTAGTGTTAACAGCGAAAGTAAAAATACCGTAAAAAGATAGCGTTCGGGATATGCTTGCATCCACTCTATTGTTTTGCCTGGATTATGTATATCAATATGATATATAACAAAAACCATAGCAGAAACCGCTGCTACCGCAATTGAAAACACAATTGCCGTAAAAATGGCATACCACTGCGAACCTTGTATTCTCTCTATCTGATTAAATCGAAGTAGCAAATAGAAAGTGAGCGCCCATAAGACAAGTGAGCATCCCCCTATTAATACTACGAACCCAGCTGTATGGATTTGGGCCCAGTCAAACAACATTTTTGTGTCATTTGATACATTAAACATAACAACACTGTATAAAAAAACGCTAAGCAGGCCGTACGCTGCCAGCATTGGCAAAGAACGATACAAATGTTTAAACATAACCTTAAGCCTCCTATTTACAATATCTTAACACTTTTAATATGATTTTAACATTCCTATCTCTCTCACTTTCACGCCTAATTTTCCCATGATTATACCACTAACATTTCCCGAGAAATTTCACACGAAAAAAGCCCGCTTTTCTTATGAAAAGACGGGCCTCTTAGCCGTTTTATACATATGTAAAAATTGTTGTTATGAACGCTCTTTCACTGCTTCTGCTTTTAGCAGATCACGAATTTCTGTTAAAATCTCTTCTTCTTTTGACAGAACAGCCATTTCCTCCTCTACTTTCTCTTCTTCTTTTCTCTTAAAACGATTAAAGAAACGAACAAATAAGAAAATCGAGAATGCGACAATTAAGAAATCAACAATTGTTTGAATAAAAGATCCATATAATACCGTAGCTTTTCCAACCGTGAAGGATAAATCTTTAAAGTCTATCCCTGCTAACAACAAACCAATCAGCGGCATAATAATATCATTTACAAGAGACGTTACAATTTTTCCAAATGCCGCTCCAATAATAACACCGACAGCTAAATCCAATACATTTCCACGCAAAGCAAACTCTTTAAATTCTTTAAGCATCTGTTTCTTCCACCTCCTGCCCTTCATTTCAAACTTTCATGATAATACATCCTAAATTAAACATACAAGGTGCATTTTCACTTTTCTCTTTTTTATGAGATATATACCAGACCTTTAGTTGTATTTCTGCCCAGATTTTCACTTTATATTCGCTTATAAATAAAATGCACTTTCAGTTTTCATTCAGGAAAGGTTCATATTCAGTCCATTTTCCTTTTATACACTAATAGCATGTAATTCATCAAATATGTAAACGAACAATAGAGGAGATGGCTAGAACGTGAGAAAAATTATACTGCGAGCAGCTGCTTTATGCCTCGCAGCTATTATCAGCATTTCTTATACAGCAAGTGCGGCGAATGCAAGTGAAAACGCAACAAGTGGAGATTTAATTATTATTAATAAAAAAACAAATCAGCTTGCTTATTTTCATAATGGAAAGTTAGAAAAGACGTATTCAGTAGCTACGGGAAAAACATGGAGCGATACGCCGGTAGGCTTTTTCAAGATTGTTAACAAAATTAAAAATCGCCCTTACTATACAGGGCATATTGCAGGAGGCGCTCCTAATAATCCTCTTGGCTCTCGCTGGCTAGGGCTTAATGCAAACGGCACAACCGGCGACACATACGCTATTCACGGCAATAACTCAGAAGATAGCATCGGCAAATATGTAAGCCACGGCTGCGTACGAATGCATAATGCGGATATCGAAGAATTATTTGATAAAGTGGCAGTAGGAACATCTGTAACTATTACCTATTCATCAAAAACCTTCGAAGAGCTGGCAAAGGTATACGGCTACGGGCAGCCATGAAAGAATAAAAGCTTATCCAAGAAATCTGGATAAGCTTTTATTCTTCTCTATTCCCATACATGAGCTCCGTACTGTGTGAATATAGCTCAATAATATTCCCAAACGGATCTTCGCAATAAATTAAGTAATAAGGTTTTTCAGGTCTTGTATTCCATACTTGGCTGCGCTTTTTACCGCCTGATTGTTCAATTTTATCCGCTAATTTTTCCACGTCATCGGCTATTAAACACATGTGAAAATAACTTTGATACTGCTCATCGCTGTCTTTTAATACAAGCGGCATTTGCGGCTTATTAAATTCAAACAGTTCAATGCCTACCTGGTTGTCAGCTGTCATGTGAGCATTTTTCATTTTTTTGATATGAGACCCCAGTAAATCTTGAGTCATATTTTCAGCTTGTTCTTCCTCCGCATTAAACGTATAGGGACCAGCAATCAGCTTAAAACCTAAAACTTTTTCATACCACTGCACGGCTTCTTCTACATCAGGCACAGCTAACCCAACGTGTGTAATAGCTACCATTTTATCATCCTCCTATACACAAACATTCCCTTTCTGCTAAAAGAAAAACAGCCCATTTAAAATGGACTGTTTACACGCACTAAATTCATTCACGACTTTAAAGCATTATATTGAGCAATGATTTCTTTTGTTAAATCATCACTTGCCTCTAACCCACTAACCTCTTTTAACACGTACTCAATACCATACTCATGAATATTCGCTTGAAGCTTCATAGCCTCTTTATCTTCTTGCGGGTCAAATAAAAGCGCAGCGGCGATAGCCTTTGCCAAGTAGGTGTAAGAAAGGCCCGCTTTTTTTGCTTCTAGCGCTGGACGAATCAAGCGATCCTGAGGTCCAAGCTTGCGAATTGGCGCTCTTCCTACCCTTTTAACTGAATCATTTAAATGAGGATTTTTAAAGCGTTCAATGATTTTAGTAATATAGGCTTCGTGTTCCTCTCTATCTAAGTCATATCTTTTAATTAGATAGTTTCCTGTTTCTTGTAGCGTTTGCTGTACTTGTTCGTAAATATCTGAATCTCTTAACGTTTGATCAATCGTTTCTTTTCCTTTTAAATAACCAAAATATGCAATTACCGCGTGTCCCGTATTCACTGTAAATAACTTTCTTTCAATAAAAGGAGCAAGGTCAGGCACAATCGTCATTCCTTCTACAAAAGGAATATCTTCAGGTGCCTCTACTACCCATTCATAATAGGATTCTACTAAAACATCAAGCGAACCTTGGTTATGCTGAATAGGCACGATACGATCTACAGCTGAATTAAAGAAAAAGACCTTATTTATCATATGAGCTTTTGTCTCTTCATCCAGCGCGTCAAAAATATAGCCTTTTAATAAATCTGTCGCAGAGATTTGATTTTCACATGCAATCACATATACATTTTCGTCGCTTGTTTTTACACGTTCAGCCAAACCTTTAGCAATTAAAGGAGCAATTCGCGGCAGAACGTTCGGTCCGATGGCCGTCGTAATGTACGTTGCTTCTTTAATCGCTTTAATGACGGCTTGTTCTTGTGTCAGATTATTTAAACCAGATACGTTTTGAACAGCTAATGTCTCCGCGTGCTCTGCAGCTGTCACTACGTTATACCCTTTATCTGCGTTTAACTGATTAATAACCTTTTCAGCAATATCTACGAATGTGACGTGATAGTTGCTTTGAGAAAACAATGCCCCAATGAATCCTCGACCAATATTGCCTGCTCCAAAATGAACTGCTTGCTTCACAAAAATCATTCCTTTATCAAATTATTTCGAAGGTACTCATGAAACGTATCCTCTAGCTTTTTGCGAATTATCTCTTCGTTCGAAGACGAAAAAATCATCATTGCTTCATGGTCTTCAATTAAACTGGTACTAATTAAACTTAAGATTTCTTGCTGTGCTTCACTTAACTCTTCAGGTGCGAGCATTAATAGAAGGTTACGCGCCTGCATGTTTGTTCCGTCCATACCTTTAACTGTGCAAGGCTGTTCTAAATGTGAAACTTGAAAAATCAGCTCTTTCACGTGATGTTCACGGCAATGGAACAGTGCCATACTCGTTTGCGGAATGCCTAAACCGCCTTTGTTTTCTCGTTCCTTAAGCTGATGAATAACGCAGCTGGCATTGGTTATTAAACGTTCTTTTTCAGCGGCGCGTACTACGTGCGAAATCACTTGATCGTGACTCACTGCATCCGAAAATCGATACATTCTAAGGTTTTGAAGAATTGATTCGATACTTCCATGCACATCTTTAATTTGTTTCATCGTTTCCTCAAAAGACGGCTTTTCTGTAGAAACGGTCTTATTTTTATATTGGAACGAACGATAGTCCTTATCCTTGGTTAACTTTTGAATGTTTTTCTGTAAAAAATTCTGGACGGATTGAATATCCTCTTCGGTTAAGAGTGGATTGACTAAAATGTAATCGACATTTAAAAAAGGCAGTCTTACTGTTGAAATCACTACGTCATACCCTTCAAGCGCGGCTTCTTTGATTTCTTTTACCGATTTAATGACAACTGAATTAATCTCCGGAATCTCTTTACGAATACGGCTAGCTAACATTTTCGAGGTGCCAATTCCAGTTGGACATACAATCAGTGCCTGAATTTCCATGACTTCTTCTTTTAGCACTAGCGTTGAACCAAAATGCAAAACAAGATATGCCACTTCATCATCTGGAAAAACTAAATCCGGCAGCTCTTGATCGATACTGTTTCTCACAGCCATAAATAAAACAGGATACTTTTTCTTAATCTCTTCTGTTAATGGATTAAAAAGCTCCATTTTTTGCTTAAGGCGAAAAATTGCCGGTTCCATATGAGCAAGTAACCCTTGATAAAGGGAAAAATCACCGGTTAAGTCGGTGTTAAGCTGAACAGAAACATGAGCAATCATATTCTTAATAATCTGCCCAACCACTACGCTGTCGTAATATACGTCTCTAGTAGTTTGGAATTTTGCTGCACGTAGCCGCACTGCTAAGAAATGAATATCTTTTTCTGTAAAAGAAAGAGAAAATACCCTTTCAATTTCGCGGCAAATATCCTTCATTAAGAACATTTCACTTACCAGCTCTTCCGTTTGGCCGCCGTCGTCTTCTAGATACATTTGCTTTTTCGTTCGCTGTATCATAATGCAAATATGAACAATGAGCCCTATATAATCGCTGTCAGCCAGCTTAGAATGATGCTGATTAATCGCTTGATGTACAATTCGGTCTACTTCTGCCAAATAATCCGGATAAAAATAATGCAAAATTGTTTCATCCGTATGCTGCTGATCTTCTGCTAAAAACAAGCACTCAATTAACTCTTCATTAAAGTGAACAAGAAAATAATTAGCTAATGCTTTCCGTTTATTGGCTTCAGTAGCTTGAACCTCTACTCCCACCCCTCTTTTTCGATGAAGGAGAACGTCAAATGTGGTTAACCACTCTGTTAATTCATCTAAATAAGCAGTTAGTGTAGTGATACTTACTTCTAAGTCTTTAGCCAGCGTTTGTAATTTAAATGAATCTCCTTCTTCTAGAAGAAGAATTAAAAGAATTAATTTTCTTTCCTGTGGAGACTGATCCGTCGTTTTAATCTTCATCAGCTCTTGGATAAGACGAAAAATTTGTTCATTTTTACCTTCAATCATTAGGCCTTCATCTTGTGTACGAATCAGCTCCAAATCAAATTTTTTAAGTATTGATTCAATTGCCTTCAAATCTCGGTGAACGGTTCTTACACTTACATTCAAAAAAGTAGCAAGTGTAAGTGCTGTATGCTTTCCTGCCGTTTTAATAATTAACTCAATGATTGATTTTTCTCTTGAAGTAATAAACAAGAACATCAACTCTTTTCTTATTTATAAACAAAGGATAAAAAGGCATCTCCATGCCTTTCTATCCCGTTAGTTACTTTGAATAATAGCCATTAATTCTTTAGCTGATTTGGCATGAACCATCTTTTCAATATTTTCCATATCAGAACATGTAATCGCGATACCAGATAAAATTTCTAAATGGGTGCCGTCTTTTCCGGCAATTCCAAAAATCAAACGAACTTTCTCACCATCAAAATCAACGCCTTCTGGCACTTGAATCACTGTAAAACCGGATCTTAAAACGTTCTTTTTCGCTTCTTCTGTACCGTGCGGAATCGCTACGTCATTTCCCATATAAGTAGAAGTCATATTGTCGCGATCAATCATCGCTTCAACGTAGTTTTCTTCTACATATCCGCCTTTTACTAACACGCTTCCTGCAAATCGAATTGCTTCTTCCTTAGAAGAAAAGTGCTGATTCAAGAAAACGTTTTCTTCTTTTAATAAACCATCATTACTATCTGTATTATTTTCTGCAGATACTCTCTTTTCTTCTTCCGCTTTAGAAGTAGTATGATCATTTTTTAGTTGATCAATTAGTTTGTCATATTCCGGACTAGATAGAAAATTATCAACCGATATATGATACGCATCTGGAACTTTGTTTTGAGCTCTTGGCGTTAGCTCTTCCTGTGTAATAACGATTTGAGCATCACTTGGAATATTACTGATCGCTGTATTCGTTACCGAAATATTTAAATCTGCTTGTTTAACTTTCTTGCGAAGAAGAGAGGCGCCCATCGCACTCGATCCCATACCTGCGTCACAGGCAAAAACAATTTTCTGAACGCTTGCTGGTACTTCGCCTTGCTGTTTTGTAAAGCTTCCTGCTACAGAACTCTTCTTGCCCTTCATCTCTTGCATTTTGCGAGCTGCTTCATCTAAATCTTCGGACTGCTTACCTGTTTTTAAAATGAGTGATCCTACAATAAACGATACGACGGCTGCAACGAGAACACCTGAGATATTTGCAACATAGCTGCCTGCATTACCTGGTGTAGCAGCCAAAATAGCTAAGATACTTCCTGGTGAAGCAACCGCTTGTAAGCCTCCGCCTAAAAGAACAAATGTAAATACGCCGCTCATTCCTCCTAAAATAGCCGCAATGATTAGAAGCGGACGCATTAAAACGTAAGGGAAGTAAATTTCGTGAATTCCGCCAATAAAATGAATGATGGCCGCTCCCGGCGCTGACTGTTTTGCTGTTCCTTTTCCAAAGAAGCAATACGCTAACAGAATTCCTAACCCCGGACCAGGGTTTGTTTCTAATAACAATAGAATGGACTGTCCATTTGTTCGAATTTGTTCTGCTCCGATCGGAGATAAGATACCGTGATTAATAGCATTGTTTAAGAATAAAATTTTAGCTGGTTCAATTAGAATACTTGTAAGTGGAAGAAGGCCATGTGCAACCATCCAATCTACACCCACTACAAGCGCACCTGTAAATCCGTCCACTGCTGGACTAACTCCTAAAAAGGCTAGAATTGCTAGAATTCCTCCAAGAATACCTGCTGAGAAATTATTAATTAACATCTCGAATCCTGTTTTGACTTTACCTTCAATAAACTGATCAAACTTCTTGATGATATAACCGCCAAGCGGTCCCATAATCATAGCGCCTAGAAACATCGGAATATCAGATCCAACGATGACGCCCATGGTCGCGATAGCACCTACAACGCCTCCGCGCTGATCGTGTACAAGCTTTCCTCCTGTATAGCCAATTAGCAGCGGAAGCAAATACTTGACCATTGGATCCACTAGTTTGGCAAGGCTTTCATTTGGAAAAAAGCCTGTTGGAATAAATAAAGCAGTAATAAGTCCCCATGCAATAAATGCTCCGATATTTGGCATAACCATTGAACTTAGAAAGTTCCCAAACTTTTGTACAGCTACTTTTATATTAGATTGAGCCATTTGCTCTCTTCCTTTCTCTACGTGATGATACTTTAATCGTAAGAGATTAAACGCTTTCATTCAATGAATAGGAAAACTAACTTTGTCGTACCACAGACAGACAAAGCTTTTAATTACATAAAAAAGCAGCTGAACTGTAAAAGTTAAGCTGCTTTCTAACTTAATATTTATCTAATTCACTTACAGGAGATTGAATAATAACCGGATTTTTCTCTGGATTTAACCATTTTAAAATAGAGACAACTTGTTCTTTAGAAGTAGCCGTACATCCTGCGGTATAATTTGTTCCTACATGGAAGAAGATTGCACTTCCATTTCCTGGCGTTCTAGATTCATTATAATTAATGACAAACCCATAATCGTAAGCCGGGATGTCCATGTTCTCAGCGCTCGTCCAGCGGCCATTAGCCGGCTTTTGCTGCCACGTATTATATAGAGAACTTTTTGAATCGTCTACCCACACATCATTTGCTGTAATCTTTCGATATGGAAGCTTAGTTCCAGGATTTTCATAGCGTCCGAATGCTGTGCCAATTGTATATTTCCCTGTCGGAGATTCCATATCTCCTTCTTTTTTCGATAAAGCGAATCCTTTTTGCCCAAGTACACCGTTCGCAGTTAAAACTTGCTTCCATTTCCCATCAACTTTTTCAAACGTTTGAATTTTAGCAGACTTCGTATCGTAGTTATCTGCTGTAACCAAGATGACTTGCTGAGCGTTACCTAACGTTTTAAAAGAATCGACTACGAGCTTTGGAGACGCTGTAGCTGAAGCCTGTACATAGTCACTGCTTACATAGCCTGTGCGGCCGTTGTAATTAATTTTGTACCAGCTTCCGCTTTTGCTCACTACAGACAGCTTCTGGCCTTTTGTCACACTTCCTATAGACGCATAGCTAGTGCCCGCTCCGCTTCTTACGTTCAGCGTGCTTGCCGTTACTGTGTACGTTGTGCTTTCTGCTGGCGGCGTTGTTGTTCCTGATGCTTGTACATAATCGCTGCTTACGTAGCCCGTGCGACCGTTATAGTTAATTTTGTACCAGCTTCCGCTTTTGCTCACCACAGACAGCTTCTGGCCTTTTGTCACACTTCCTATAGACGCATAGCTAGTGCCTGCTCCGCTTCTTACATTCAGCGTGCTTGCCGTTACTGTGTACGTTGTGCTTTCTGCTGGCGGCGTTGTTGTTCCTGATGCTTGTACATAATCACTGCTTACGTAGCCCGTGCGACCGTTATAGTTAATTTTGTACCAGCTTCCGCTTTTACTCACCACAGATAGCATTTGATCTTTCACTACGCTGCCGATAATCCCGTAATTCGTTCCCGCTCCGCTTCTCACATTTAGCTTGCTTGCCGTTACTTTATATGTAACTGTCGCTGCATATGCCTTTCCTTGATTTCCCCCAATTGAGCCAAAGCCAGGCGTTACAGCCGTTGCAAGTGTAGCCGTTAACGCCATCCCCACCATTAATTTTTTCAACTGCTTTCCCTCCATTTATCTCTTATAAAATTCTACTATTTTCTATTCTTAATTCATTATCTTACCATATTCCAAACGAAGAGAAAGGGTCAATAGATGCTTTTCACACGGCCTATAAAAAAAAGACAGACCTCTTTGATAGGTCTGCCTCTTTCACTATTATCCTAAATCAACGTTGTGATATACTTGCTGCACGTCTTCTAAGTCCTCTAATGCATCAATCATTTTTTCAAACTGAGCTTGTGCATCTTCAGGAAGAGTGACATCATTTTGAGCAAGCATCGTTTGCTCAGCTACTGTAAATTCCGTAATACCAGCATCGTTGAACGCTTTTTGTACCGCATGGAATTGATCCGGATCAGCATAAACAATTACAGAATCTTCTTCTTCTAAAATGTCACGCACGTCTACATCTGCTTCCATTAACAGTTCTAGCGTCTCTTCTTCATCCTTACCTTCTACACCAATAACAGCTGTTGGATCAAACATGTACGCTACTGATCCGCTTACTCCCATATTACCGCCGTTTTTACCAAAAGCAGCACGCACGTCTGAAGCTGTTCTGTTTACGTTATTCGTAAGAGCATCTACGATAACCATTGAGCCATTTGGTCCAAAACCTTCGTAACGAAGATTATCGTAATTTTCTTCTGATCCGCCTTTTGCTTTTTCAATCGCACGATCAATAATTGCTTTTGGCACATTGTATGTTTTCGCGCGTTCTAATACAACTTTTAACGCTTGGTTTGATTCTGGATCTGGCTCGCCTTGTTTCGCAGCCACATAAATTTCACGGCCAAACTTGGCATATATACGACTTGTATTAGCATCTTTTGACGCTTTCTTTTCTTTAATATTGTTCCACTTACGGCCCATATTGTTTCACTCTCTTTCAAAATTGAATCTAATAAAATAAATAGGCAATGATATATCCGTTTTTATTATACATCAATTCCCTCTTATCTTTCGAGTTTAATACTTAAAAAAGAAAAGCAATCTTTTGGTATATTTCGTTAACTAAATAAATGAGAAAACCATTTGAGAACAGGCTGAATGATTTTGATATACACTTTTTTAAGGGGGTTATATATACATGTCATCCAAAACCAGCGTAAAGGGTAATAGATTATATGAATTCCGATCCACTTAAATCCCTTCCAGAAACAGAAAAAGATACGCTGACAGAATGAAAGCACAGGAAGAACAATTTCATTGTAAAAAGGCAGCACAAGGTATTTCCAAAAAAGATAACAAGGGTAACAAACTAAATACAATATAGGATATACGGCATACCTCCATATAAATCTAGTTATAGGCAAAAAACATCGTTTCCAAACAAAGAGAATACAAGGATATATTATCTCATTCCATAGCCAAGAAATAGGGTAGACGAACAGAAAACGTATGATGTATATCCAAATGAAATAAAAGATAGGTTGAATGATTCTTTTTCCTATCCACATGAGGGGCTGAGCGATGAAATATATCCATATTTTACAAAAGACTTGAAATACAAAATAAAAGGGAAAATACAAGACAAAAAAGATGCCTCTCAACACGTACTTTATACTTTGAGCCAATCCACTAATGCTTTCCACATCCTTTTTAATAGCTGAGGTTCGTTCCTTTACCTATTTCATTATATAAAATAAATGGAGCAAGCAAATATATTTTTTAGCTCAATGAGACTTATGATAAAACAAGTGTTTGTTCTCTTTCTCGGATATACAAAAACACCCTTCTATAGTAGAAGGGTGTCTAGAACCTTATTATTCTACAGTAACTGATTTTGCTAAGTTACGTGGTTTATCTACATCACAATCGCGGTGCAGTGCAGCGTAGTAAGAGATTAATTGTAAAGGAATAACCGCTGCTAATGGTGAAAGTGTTTCATGAACTTTCGGAATCACGTAGCGATCTTCTTCTGTTTCTAATCCTTTCATTGAAATGATACAAGGATTAGCTCCACGTGCTACTACTTCTTTTACGTTACCACGGATGCTTAAGTTTACATGCTCTTGTGTTGCTAATGCAATAATTGGCGTATTGTTTTCAATTAAAGCGATTGTTCCGTGCTTAAGCTCTCCTCCAGCAAATCCTTCTGCTTGGATGTAAGAGATTTCTTTTAGTTTTAACGCACCTTCTAAACCTACATAATAATCGACAGAACGTCCAATAAAGAATGCGTTGCGAGTTGTTGCTAAGAATTGAAGAGCAATGCTTTCCATTTCTTCTTTGTCGTCGCAAAGTACTTCCATTGTGTTTGCTACGATTGCTAACTCTTGAACTAAATCAAATTCTAATTCAATGCCGCGTGTTTTTGCTGTTACAGCCGCTAGAATTGATAGCACTGCTAATTGAGCTGTGTAAGCTTTTGTTGATGCTACAGCAATTTCCGGACCTGCATGAAGTAATAACGTATAATCAGATTCACGAGATAATGTTGATCCCGGAACGTTTGTGATTGTTAACGCTTTGTAACCTAGTTCTTTAATTTGAACTAATACTGCACGGCTGTCAGCTGTTTCTCCACTTTGAGAGATAAAGATAAACAATGGCTTTTCAGATAAAAGCGGCATGTTATAAGAGAATTCACTTGCTACGTGCACTTCTACTGGAACCTTCGCCCACGTTTCAATGAATTGTTTACCTACTAGGCCTGCATGATAGCTTGTTCCACATGCTACGATATAGATGCGGTCTGCTTCATCCATTGCTCCTAAAATGTCTGCATCAATGTGCAGTTCATTGTTCTCATTTTGATACTCTTGAATGATTTTACGAACAACTAAAGGCTGCTCATCAATTTCTTTTAACATATAGTGAGGGTACGTACCTTTTTCAATATCACTTGCATCAAGCTCTGCTGTATAAGGTGCTCTTTCTACCACTTCACCATCAAGCGTTTTAATTGTTACGCCTTCTTTTGTAACAATTACTGTTTCTTTATCCATTAATTCTACGTATTGATCTGTTACTTGAAGCATTGCCATAGCATCGCTCGCTACAACGTTAAATCCTTCGCCAACACCTACAAGAAGCGGGCTTTTGTTTTTAGCTACGTAGATTGTATTTTTATCTTTGTTATCAACAAGAGCTAGTGCATAAGAACCGTGAAGCAAGCTCACTGTCTTACGGAACGCTTCTTCTACATCTAAGCCTTCTGCTGCGATTTTTTCAATTAACTGAACGATTACTTCTGTATCCGTTTCGCTTTTGAACGTTACATCTTGTAAATATTCACGTTTCAAAATAGCATAGTTTTCAATTACACCGTTATGCACAAGTGTGAAGCGTCCAGATGTACTTTGATGCGGGTGAGCATTTTCTTGGCTTGGTACACCATGAGTTGCCCAACGCGTATGACCGATACCTGCTGGTGCTACAACACTGTTATCTACTGCCTGACGCAATTCTGCAATACGGCCTTTTTCTTTGAATACGTGTACGCCTTCATTGTTAACAACTGCAATACCCGCTGAGTCATAGCCACGATATTCTAACTTTTCAAGACCACGTAATAAAATTTCTTTCGAATCTTCTGTTCCAATATATCCTACAATTCCGCACATAGATAAAATCCTCCTTCATGTATGAAAAGAGAGTCTCTTTTCATCATCAATGATTATCATCTCAATGCTTTTGTCCAATAAGTCACCTCATTGTTTTTCACATCAAGTTTTCGGCCGTGATAATCAACAACCGGGAGGCATCCGCCGATACTTCGATAAACCTCCTCCTCGTCAACTAAGTCGTTTCCGTCCCTTTACTTAGTTCAGGCGCTTTGTATTCACTTTTAAAATAGATTGTTCACTCCTTTACATAAATTAAGAGACGAACAGATTTAATATTACAATAAGAAGTGAGAAAACGTCAATTATCTTCTTTATTATCTGCAAAAACAGCCTTTGGCATCAGATAATTTCCAAGAATTTTTCTCAACAATATAAAAATATGCATAAACGGCTTGAAACGTCACCGCTTATGCATATAATTAATGAATTACTCTAAGCCCATTTCTTCTTTTACTACTTCTACGATACGCGTTACATAAGTTTCACATTCTTCTTGTGTTTGTGCTTCAACCATCACACGCACTAACGGCTCTGTTCCTGAAGGGCGTACAAGTACTCGGCCATTACCGTTCATTTCTTTTTCCACTTCTTCAATAACCACTTTTACCTTCTCGTTATCTGTAACATGATGCTTATCTGTTACTTTTACATTTACAAGAAGCTGAGGATATTTCTTCATTTCAGCTGCTAATTCTGATAAAGGCTTTTTCGTTGCTTGCATAATGTTTACAAGCTGAATAGCTGAAAGCATACCGTCACCTGTTGTGTTGTAATCTAAGAAAATAATATGACCTGACTGTTCTCCACCTAGGTTATATTGATTAGCTTTCATTTCTTCCACTACATAACGGTCGCCCACACCAGTTTGTGCACTTTCAATCCCGCTAGCTTCTAGTGCTTTATAGAAGCCTAAGTTACTCATAACGGTAGAAACAAGCGTGTTTTTCTTTAAACGTCCTTGTTCATACAAGTATTTTGCACAAATGAACATGATTTGATCACCGTCTACAATCTCGCCTTTTTCATCGATTGCGATTAAACGATCTCCGTCTCCATCAAATGCTAACCCAACATCTGCTCCTTTTTCTTTTAAGAAGGCACTTAATGCTTCCGGATGTGTAGATCCTACACCGTCATTGATGTTTAATCCGTTTGGAGATGCCCCCATTGTAGAAATATCTGCATCTAGATCTGCAAATAAATGTGCTGCTAAAGATGACGTTGCCCCGTGCGCACAGTCTAATGCCACATGAATACCTGAGAAGTCTTCATCAACCGTTTGTTTTAAGTATTGAAGATATTTTTGTCCACCTTCGAAGTAGTCATTTACCTGACCTAAGTCTCCCCCAACAGGTCTTGGTAATTGATCTGTGTCACTATCCATTAACGCTTCAATTTCATTCTCTTGGGCATCTGAAAGTTTAAATCCATCTGGACCAAAGAATTTAATTCCGTTATCTTGAACTGGGTTATGCGAAGCAGAGATCATGACTCCTGCTTGTGCGCCAAGTGCTTTTGTTAAATACGCTACCCCTGGAGTTGAAATAACGCCTAGTCGCATAACTTCTGCTCCAATTGAAAGCAATCCTGCAACAAGCGCTCCTTCTAACATATGACCAGAAACGCGTGTATCGCGTCCGATTAATACTTTTGGTCGCTCTGAATCTTTTGTTAGAACGTAACCACCTAAGCGTCCAATTTTAAAAGCAAGCTCAGGAGTTAATTCACTATTGGCAACTCCTCGTACTCCGTCTGTTCCAAAATACTTACCCATTAATTTTCTCTCCTTCATGTCAAAACATTTAGTTTCCTGATGTATTATCTGTCTGTCCATCTACGGGTGTAGAATTTTCATCACTTTGATTACTACTGTCGTCACCAGTTTCTGTACTATCTGTTGGTGTATCTGTATTGTCTTCAGGTGTATCAGTCTCTTCGCTTGGTTTATCAGCTGAATCAGCTGAATCACCTGAATTTCCCGTCCCAGGATTTGTTCCTGATCCAGTTCCCGTGTCTGGCTTTGTTTCTTTATCGCTCGTACTTCCACTTGTTTCTTTATCATCTGTTTGCTCATCATTTGTCCCTGATTGTTTTTTCGCTGTTACACGAACTTTTGCCTGTTTAGTCGATAGAGTTGATGTAACGGAGTCGGGACTATTTATTATAATAGGAACCGTGTGCTCCCCGGCAGATAAATTCCCTACATTCGCTGACAAGCTAATGCCGCTTTTCGTCAACTTATCTAAATCAGATTTTGGTCCTTTTACATCCGCATCTACTGAAGTAGGAGAAAGCAGTTCATACGTGTACTTTGAGGATTGACCAGTTAAAGAAACCGGTAAATTCTTAAATGACTTAGTCTCAGCTGCACTTGCGTCCGTTTCTTCTGCGTCTTTCTCATCACCTTGTTTGTCTACTTCCACATGAACGGTAATTTGTTTAGGACTTACACTATCTATTCCGTCTGGAACAGGGACGTTCACCTTAATATCTTTAGATTTCGTAATACCGGTAACATCGACTGGAATATTATCAATTTTATCGATTTTTTCTAAAGAATCAGATGGACCGATAATTTTCACTGTATCTGTTTTAGGCTCTAGCTTCGTAATGTTGACACCGTCGCCTGGCGTGCCTTCTTGAATCACATCGATCGGCACTTTTTTACTAATATTTCTCACTGGGATTGTTACATTGACCGTTTCTGGTTGAACTGTTACATTCAATTTATTTAAATTCTTGTCTAGTGCGACAACAGTTGCTTGTTTCGTCACTGTTTTTGAAGCATTATCTAAATCAATAATAGCTTTCACATAAGCAACTTGATCTAATTGACTTGATGCGCCCGTTACCGTGACGGCTCTTGGACTAACGGTTGCTTCCCCTGCTTCATATCCATTCTTGACCTTGTTTTTATCATAGCTTGCCTCTACTGAAAACTGTTTTGAATCGCGTTCTTCAATTGTTACGTTTACAATATCAGGCTTAACCACTACGTTTAAATTATCAGAGATATTTCGATACTGAACCTTGACTCTATGCTGCCCTAAGCTTAAATTATCAAGGTCAATATAAGCTTGATAATCTTTTTGTAACTTTGTTTGAGCCAAAATATTTTTAGGACCTTCCAGTGTCATAATAACCGTATCCGGAACACCTCTTACAATTCTGTTCTTCTCATTATAGGATACTTGAACTGGAACATCTGTTAATGTTTCTACTCCAGTGTTGGCAGAACTGCTTCGGTTCAGAATCTTATTTGATGAACTGGCACCATCATCTAAATTAACAGATAAATATAACATGAAGGCTAACAGCAACGCGATAATTTTCATAACCCACGATCGATTCATCAATTTATCCATTCTTCTTCAACCTCCATTGCCAACGAGTGGAAGAAGTTGCTTTAGAAGTTGTGACTAATTCTTTTTCTAGCATTTCTCTTAATGTATCAATTGTCAATTCACGATACAATTCACCATTTTTGGTAACGGAAATGCCTCCAGTTTCTTCAGATACAATAACAGTCACACTATCTGTTACTTCACTTATTCCTACAGCAGCACGATGGCGAGTACCTAATTCTTTTGAAATAAAAGGACTTTCAGATAAAGGTAAGTAACATGCTGCAGCGGCTACTTGATCCCGCTGTAAAATAACCGCTCCATCATGAAGTGGTGTATTTGGTATAAATAGGTTGATTAATAATTCAGAAGAAATATTCGAGTTGAGCGGTATACCTGTTTCAATATAATCACCCATACCCGTCTCTCTTTCGATTGAGATCAATGCACCTATGCGTCTTTTAGCCATATAATGCGTTGCTTTTATAATCGCCTCAATCGTAACGGTACGCTCATCTTCTTCAGGCAAATTACTGCGTGAAAACAAACGTCCTCTCCCAAGCTGTTCAAGCGCTCGGCGCAGCTCTGGCTGGAAGATAATAATGATAGCTAAAAACCCATACGTTAACGCTTGGTCCATTAACCATTGCAGCGTATTTAGTCCAAGGAAGTTACTTATAAAGCGAACAACTAAAATCACCGTGATTCCTTTTAAAAGCTGTACTGCTTTTGTACCTCTTATGACCATAATTAATTTATATATGACGAACCATACCAGGAGAACATCAACAATTTTTCCTAAATATGAGAGGATTGGCAGGTCTCCAATAGGCATCTTCTCACTTCCTCTATATATGTAATAAAGATAACATAACCGTTTTATTATACCATAAAACAAAATTACACTGTAAATTACATCTTATTTTTAAATCCTTGTTCCTATATAATGTAGCCTTCTTTTTATATAAATAAAACCGTCCACTGTTCCTCTCTAACAAGATAAGCGGACGATTTTATGTTTCAACTATTAAAAGTCAACAGCTTGTTTGGCGTGAGTTTTGACGTTATACCATACCCAGTCAAAAATCTTGTCTAACTCTTCAATATTGCCTGTCACTTCTCCTGCAGAAGCTAGATACTTATCACCATGTATAACAGTAACGTTTCCATCTACTTTTCCTTCAATTTTAATATCGCCATTTCTCACAGTAATATCACCTTTGACGGTCTCACCTTTTGGTACAACGACTGTTTTATCGTGAATGACCAAGTTCGACTGCTTTGAAACAGAAAAGTCTTCATCCGTTTCCCAAGCTGAAAACACGGTGCCGGACATTAACAGCACAAATACAGCAGCTGCACTAAGAATCGGGTGGTTTGTAAACCATCTATTCATTCGAATTCGATTCTTCTCACGTGGTAACCCAGCCATGACACCTGCTGTAAAGTTCATAGGTAATTCTATATGAGAAGTGCTTTGCACAAATGCAATGGTTCTTTTTAACTGATGCATATGCTGCTGACAATCTTTGCATTGATGCAAATGCTCTTTTAATAACAGTTCATTTTCTTTTGTAATATCTCCATCTAAATGCTCATGAATGAGATTTACATACATTTTTGGACATTTCATTCTTAGTTCACTCCTTACAAGTGGCGAAGTCGATTTCTTAAAGCTTCACGTCCTCTATGAATTCTAGTCTTTACCGTACCAAGAGGCAGGTCTAAAATATCGCTGATTTCTTTTAACGACAGCTCATCTATATATTTTAGGACAATGACAGTTCGATATTTCTCAGGTAGCTTTAATATTTCCGACTGAATGAATTCTTGCAATTCTACTTGCTCTAGTTCTTCTTCTGGTAAGGCCTGATCGGCAGCTATTTGAGAGTACATATTTAACCCGTCGGTCCCGGCTACTTCTGCATCTAAATAATAGTCTGGCTTTTTTTTACGAATTCGATCAATACAAAGATTTGTAGCAATTCGATATAACCAGGTGGAAAACTTTTTACTCGTGTCATAGCTATGAATATTTACATAGGCTCGAATAAACGCTTCTTGGGCAGCGTCTTGCGCTTCTTCCCGGTTTCCTAACATTCGATAACATAGATGAAAAAGTTTATCCTTGTGATATTCTACTATGTCAGCAAACGCATCCTGGTCACCTTTTTTTACTTTTTTTATTTTTCTTTTTAATAATAAATCCATGTAACGGTTACCTCCGCCCATTGCGGGATAGTATATATACGTGTACTTTATCATAAAGTTTCACTTATGCTTAATTATTTTAACAAAAATTTGTCAAATACGTTTAAAAAGATCGTACGTAGGTTATGTAATTAGTATAGATGAAAAGAAGAGGAGTGGAAAGCTTGACTCATACAAAAGAGAACCTTTTGAATCAAATTGAAGAATGTAGAAATAACATGGTCACTCTTGCAGCAGAAAACCCTTTATCATCACTAACAGTAGTGAGAGTAAGTTCAGAGCTAGATGGTTTATTAAATGAATATGAAAAGTTTTTCTCTATATAAAGAAGCTCTCGAATCCGAACTAAGAGCTTCTTTTTTTTATCTTCATATATATTTCATGTACCTTTTGGTAGGTACTAATGTTTTATACTAATTTCTCTCCTAAAAGTGAGCCCATTAATGCAACAGCTACGGTAGCTGTTTTATTCCGTTCATCTAAAATAGGATTTACTTCCACAAACTCAGCAGAAGTGATTAGCTGAGATTCTGCTAACATCTCCATAGCTAAATGACTTTCTCTGTAGCTTATTCCACCGATAACTGGCGTTCCTACTCCAGGTGCATCATGTGGATCCAATCCATCTAAATCGAGTGATAGATGAACGCCATCTGTTTTATCACGCAAATATAAAATTGTTTCTTCCATTACTTTTGTCATACCCATTCGATCTATCTCATGCATCGTATACACTTTAATCCCTTTTTCCTTTATTAACTCTTTTTCTCCTTCATCTAAAGAACGTGCTCCGATAATCACAATATTTTCCGGCTTGACTTTAGGTGTATAACCACCAATTCGAGTCAATGCGTCGTCTCCTATACCTATACTTGCCGCCAATGGCATACCGTGAATATTTCCTGAAGGAGACGTATCTGCTGTATTCAAATCTCCGTGTGCATCATACCAAATCACGCCCAAGTTTTTATAATGACGACTTACTCCTGCTAGTGTTCCGATAGCGATGCTGTGATCTCCCCCCAGTACTAAAGGAAACCTTTTATTTGTAATAACATCACTTACGGTCTGAGCAAGCCTCTCGCTAGCATCTGCTACAGCTTTTAAATTCTTTAAGTTTGTATTTTCATCACTATGTACTCGTTCAGCTAAGGCAATTTCAATATTCCCTTTATCTTCTACACTATATCCAATATTCTCGATGCGTTCAATAACACCTGCATATCGTATCGCACTTGGCCCCATATCGACCCCTCGGCGAGTTTGACCTAAATCCATTGGTACTCCAATAATTGAAAGCTTATTCATAATATGTCCCCCCATCACAAATGTTGCTACTCTCCTATTGTAACGGCTAAATGAGCGATGGCTCAACTCGACACTTTTTTGAATATATATACAATTCTAATTTGTAGAAACTACATAAAAAAACCTTTAAGCAATTTGCTTAAAGGTTGTATGTTTATATGTATGGTGGAGCCTAGCGGGATCGAACCGCTGACCTCCTGCGTGCAAGGCAGGCGCTCTCCCAGCTGAGCTAAGGCCCCAATATCTTTTTTATATAGAAATGGAGCGGAAGACGAGGTTCGAACTCGCGACCCCCACCTTGGCAAGGTGGTGTTCTACCACTGAACTACTTCCGCTTATTAAAATGAGCCATGAAGGACTCGAACCTTCGACCCTCTGATTAAAAGTCAGATGCTCTACCAACTGAGCTAATGGCTCTCTATGGCTGGGCTAGCTGGATTCGAACCAACGCATGACGGAATCAAAATCCGTTGCCTTACCGCTTGGCGATAGCCCAATAAAAATGGTGGAGGGGGGCAGATTCGAACTGCCGAACCCGAAGGAGCGGATTTACAGTCCGCCGCGTTTAGCCACTTCGCTACCCCTCCAATATAAATGGTGCCGGCAAGAGGACTTGAACCCCCAACCTACTGATTACAAGTCAGTTGCTCTACCAGTTGAGCTACACCGGCACGGTGGTGGAGGATGACGGGATCGAACCGCCGACCCCCTGCTTGTAAGGCAGGTGCTCTCCCAGCTGAGCTAATCCTCCACTATTATGTAGATAAAAATAAATGGTGACCCGTACGGGATTCGAACCCGTGTTACCGCCGTGAAAGGGCGGTGTCTTAACCGCTTGACCAACGGGCCAGTTGGCTCCACAGGTAGGACTCGAACCTACGACCGATCGGTTAACAGCCGATAGCTCTACCACTGAGCTACTGTGGAATAATAAAAGCCTGGCAACGTCCTACTCTCACAGGGACAAAGTCCCAACTACCATTGGCGCTAAAGAGCTTAACTTCCGTGTTCGGTATGGGAACGGGTGTGACCTCTTCGCTATCGCCACCAGACATATTATATTATACATGATTTCCAAAAGAAAGCAAGACTTTTTTAAAAAGTTTTGTTCTCTCAAAACTAGGTAACAGTTTGCTGAGTAAAGCTTACGCTTTTAAAGTTTTGGTTAAGTCCTCGATCGATTAGTATCAGTCAGCTACACATGTCGCCACGCTTCCACCTCTGACCTATCAACCTGATCATCTTTCAGGGATCTTACTAGCTTGCGCTATGGGAAATCTCATCTTGAGGGGGGCTTCATGCTTAGATGCTTTCAGCACTTATCCCGTCCACACATAGCTACCCAGCGATGCCTTTGGCAAGACAACTGGTACACCAGCGGTGTGTCCATCCCGGTCCTCTCGTACTAAGGACAGCTCCTCTCAAATTTCCTACGCCCACGACGGATAGGGACCGAACTGTCTCACGACGTTCTGAACCCAGCTCGCGTACCGCTTTAATGGGCGAACAGCCCAACCCTTGGGACCGACTACAGCCCCAGGATGCGATGAGCCGACATCGAGGTGCCAAACCTCCCCGTCGATGTGGACTCTTGGGGGAGATAAGCCTGTTATCCCCGGGGTAGCTTTTATCCGTTGAGCGATGGCCCTTCCATGCGGAACCACCGGATCACTAAGCCCGACTTTCGTCCCTGCTCGACTTGTAGGTCTCGCAGTCAAGCTCCCTTGTGCCTTTACACTCTACGAATGATTTCCAACCATTCTGAGGGAACCTTTGGGCGCCTCCGTTACATTTTAGGAGGCGACCGCCCCAGTCAAACTGCCCACCTGACACTGTCTCCCGGCCCGATCAGGGCCGCGGGTTAGAATTTCAATACAGCCAGGGTAGTATCCCACCGACGCCTCCACCGAAGCTAGCGCTCCGGCTTCTCAGGCTCCTACCTATCCTGTACAAGCTGTACCAAAATTCAATATCAGGCTACAGTAAAGCTCCACGGGGTCTTTCCGTCCTGTCGCGGGTAACCTGCATCTTCACAGGTACTATAATTTCACCGAGTCTCTCGTTGAGACAGTGCCCAGATCGTTACGCCTTTCGTGCGGGTCGGAACTTACCCGACAAGGAATTTCGCTACCTTAGGACCGTTATAGTTACGGCCGCCGTTTACTGGGGCTTCGATTCAGAGCTTCTCCCAAAGGATAACCCCTCCTCTTAACCTTCCAGCACCGGGCAGGCGTCAGCCCCTATACTTCGCCTTGCGGCTTCGCAGAGACCTGTGTTTTTGCTAAACAGTCGCCTGGGCCTATTCACTGCGGCTCTCTCGGGCTATACACCCTACCAGAGCACCCCTTCTCCCGAAGTTACGGGGTCATTTTGCCGAGTTCCTTAACGAGAGTTCTCTCGATCACCTTAGGATTCTCTCCTCGCCTACCTGTGTCGGTTTGCGGTACGGGCACCTCCCGCCTCGCTAGAGGCTTTTCTTGGCAGTGTGGAATCAGGAACTTCGGTACTATAATTCCCTCGTCATCACAGCTCAGCCTTTATGATGAGCGGATTTGCCTACTCATCAGCCTAACTGCTTGAACGCGCATATCCAGCAGCGCGCTTACCCTATCCTACTGCGTCCCCCCATTACTCAAACGGCGGGGAGGTGGTACAGGAATATCAACCTGTTGGCCATCGCCTACGCTTTTCAGCCTCGGCTTAGGTCCCGACTAACCCTGAGCGGACGAGCCTTCCTCAGGAAACCTTAGGCATTCGGTGGACAAGATTCTCACTTGTCTTTCGCTACTCATACCGGCATTCTCACTTCTAAGCGCTCCACCAGTCCTTACGGTCTGACTTCACAGCACTTAGAACGCTCTCCTACCACTGACATCTAAGATGTCAATCCACAGCTTCGGTGATACGTTTAGCCCCGGTACATTTTCGGCGCAGAGTCACTCGACCAGTGAGCTATTACGCACTCTTTAAATGGTGGCTGCTTCTAAGCCAACATCCTGGTTGTCTAAGCAACTCCACATCCTTTTCCACTTAACGTATACTTGGGGACCTTAGCTGGTGGTCTGGGCTGTTTCCCTTTTGACTACGGATCTTATCACTCGCAGTCTGACTCCCATGGATAAGTCTTTGGCATTCGGAGTTTGACTGAATTCGGTAACCCGTTGGGGGCCCCTAGTCCAATCAGTGCTCTACCTCCAAGACTCTTACAACATGAGGCTAGCCCTAAAGCTATTTCGGAGAGAACCAGCTATCTCCAGGTTCGATTGGAATTTCTCCGCTACCCACACCTCATCCCCGCACTTTTCAACGTGCGTGGGTTCGGGCCTCCATTCAGTGTTACCTGAACTTCACCCTGGACATGGGTAGATCACCTGGTTTCGGGTCTACAACCACATACTAAACGCCCTATTCAGACTCGCTTTCGCTACGGCTCCGCCTTATCAGCTTAACCTTGCATGGGATCGTAACTCGCCGGTTCATTCTACAAAAGGCACGCCATCACCCGTTAACGGGCTCTGACTACTTGTAGGCACACGGTTTCAGGATCTCTTTCACTCCCCTTCCGGGGTGCTTTTCACCTTTCCCTCACGGTACTGGTTCACTATCGGTCACTAGGTAGTATTTAGCCTTGGGAGATGGTCCTCCCAGCTTCCGACGGAATTTCACGTGTTCCGCCGTACTCAGGATCCACTCAAGAGGGAACGAAGTTTCAACTACAGGGTTGTTACCTTCTTCGACGGACCTTTCCAGGTCGCTTCATTTACTTCGTTCCTTTGTAACTCCGTATAGAGTGTCCTACAACCCCAAGAGGCAAGCCTCTTGGTTTGGGCTAATTCCGTTTCGCTCGCCGCTACTCAGGAAATCGCATTTGCTTTCTCTTCCTCCGGGTACTTAGATGTTTCAGTTCCCCGGGTCTGCCTTCAATATCCTATGTATTCAGATAAAGATACTGTTCCATTACGAACAGTGGGTTTCCCCATTCGGAAATCTCCGGATCAAAGCTCACTTACAGCTCCCCGAAGCATATCGGTGTTAGTCCCGTCCTTCATCGGCTCCTAGTGCCAAGGCATTCACCGTGCGCCCTTTCTAACTTAACCATTAGCGAATAAATGGTACAACATAATGTTGTGTTATTTATTGGTTTGATTAAAGAAAAGTTTCACTTTTCCTCAGCAATTACTGTTATCTAGTTTTCAAAGAACAATCGCAACCAAAATTCTTCTTATTAGATAAGAAGAAAGTAGTGTGCTTTCTATAATTGAGAGATTGAACTCTCAAAACTGAACAAAGTGTCAAAACGTACGTCATGTAAAAATCCTTAGAAAGGAGGTGATCCAGCCGCACCTTCCGATACGGCTACCTTGTTACGACTTCACCCCAATCATCTGTCCCACCTTAGGCGGCTAGCTCCTTACGGTTACTCCACCGACTTCGGGTGTTACAAACTCTCGTGGTGTGACGGGCGGTGTGTACAAGGCCCGGGAACGTATTCACCGCGGCATGCTGATCCGCGATTACTAGCGATTCCAGCTTCATGTAGGCGAGTTGCAGCCTACAATCCGAACTGAGAATGGTTTTATGGGATTGGCTTGACCTCGCGGTCTTGCAGCCCTTTGTACCATCCATTGTAGCACGTGTGTAGCCCAGGTCATAAGGGGCATGATGATTTGACGTCATCCCCACCTTCCTCCGGTTTGTCACCGGCAGTCACCTTAGAGTGCCCAACTGAATGCTGGCAACTAAGATCAAGGGTTGCGCTCGTTGCGGGACTTAACCCAACATCTCACGACACGAGCTGACGACAACCATGCACCACCTGTCACTCTGTCCCCCGAAGGGGAACGCTCTATCTCTAGAGTTGTCAGAGGATGTCAAGACCTGGTAAGGTTCTTCGCGTTGCTTCGAATTAAACCACATGCTCCACCGCTTGTGCGGGCCCCCGTCAATTCCTTTGAGTTTCAGTCTTGCGACCGTACTCCCCAGGCGGAGTGCTTAATGCGTTAGCTGCAGCACTAAAGGGCGGAAACCCTCTAACACTTAGCACTCATCGTTTACGGCGTGGACTACCAGGGTATCTAATCCTGTTTGCTCCCCACGCTTTCGCGCCTCAGCGTCAGTTACAGACCAAAAAGCCGCCTTCGCCACTGGTGTTCCTCCACATCTCTACGCATTTCACCGCTACACGTGGAATTCCGCTTTTCTCTTCTGCACTCAAGTTCCCCAGTTTCCAATGACCCTCCACGGTTGAGCCGTGGGCTTTCACATCAGACTTAAGAAACCGCCTGCGCGCGCTTTACGCCCAATAATTCCGGATAACGCTTGCCACCTACGTATTACCGCGGCTGCTGGCACGTAGTTAGCCGTGGCTTTCTGGTTAGGTACCGTCAAGGTACGAGCAGTTACTCTCGTACTTGTTCTTCCCTAACAACAGAGTTTTACGACCCGAAAGCCTTCATCACTCACGCGGCGTTGCTCCGTCAGACTTTCGTCCATTGCGGAAGATTCCCTACTGCTGCCTCCCGTAGGAGTCTGGGCCGTGTCTCAGTCCCAGTGTGGCCGATCACCCTCTCAGGTCGGCTATGCATCGTTGCCTTGGTGAGCCGTTACCTCACCAACTAGCTAATGCACCGCGGGCCCATCTGTAAGTGATAGCCGAAACCATCTTTCAATCATCTCCCATGAAGGAGAAGATCCTATCCGGTATTAGCTTCGGTTTCCCGAAGTTATCCCAGTCTTACAGGCAGGTTGCCCACGTGTTACTCACCCGTCCGCCGCTAACGTCATAGAAGCAAGCTTCTAATCAGTTCGCTCGACTTGCATGTATTAGGCACGCCGCCAGCGTTCATCCTGAGCCAGGATCAAACTCTCCGAAGAAATGTTTGACTTGCTCAATTTAAAAAATAAAAATTAACGTTGACGTTTGTCGCTTTGTTCAGTTTTCAAAGTTCAACCGCCGCTCTTGAGCGACTTTTTTATATTAACAAGTTGTCTTTCATTTGTCAACAACTTTTTCAATATTTTATTTCTGATGAATTGCGATTGTTTTCCAATCACTCATCAGCGACATTTAATAATTTAACATCTATACTATATAAAGTCAACACTTTTTGAAAAGTTTTTTTCATTTCATCAAAAAACCTTATTTACTTCCCTGCTTTCACCGAACCTTAGCAAGATCTTTGAAAGGATTTGATACTTCTCTTGAATGTTTCGTTCAAGAACTACATGATTCAAACTTTGTTGAAAAGCAACGTTTGTTCTCTTCATTTCTTCTCTAAGTAGTGCTTCTAACTCTAAACACTCCACCTGATTAAATAAACAAATTTTCATTGATTCACCTGCTTTTTGCGACATTGATTCTCAAACATCAAAATAAAATCACTTCTTCTTTTCCTTACCTGTTATTAATTGTAGACAAAACGCATACAAATTAGACAAGTACTACTTATTAAATGAGGTGACAAAATGAATATGTTTTATACTATTCGAGCCAAAAGAATCAAACAAACAATGCTTATCGTAGTTGCTGCGTTTTTTACAAGCTTTTTTCTCTATGCTCAGCAGACGTTTCACTTTCCCGTGTTTTCAACAGATAACGGTCCAAGAGCTGTTTATAAGGCGGATGACAAAAATCAGGAAGTTGCTCTTACATTTAACATCAGCTGGGGAGATGAAAGAGCTATTCCCATTCTGAATGAACTAAAAAGACAGCATATTGAACATGCTACTTTCTTTTTATCTGCTTCATGGGCTGAGCGTCATCCAGATATTGTAGAGCGCATTAAGAAAGAAGGTCACGAAATTGGCACAATGGGCTATGACTATACTTCTTACACAAGCCTAGAACCTAATGAGATTAGACAGGATCTTGCAAAATCAAAGAAAGTCTTTGATTCACTAGGCCTTAAAGATGTTCACCTTCTTCGTCCTCCTAACGGGCAATTTAATAAAGACATCTTAAAATTAACGGCAGATATAGGATATACTACTGTTCACTGGAGCATTGATTCTAAAGACTGGACAAATCCAGGGGTTGAAAAAATTGTCTCGAATGTTACAAAGCCTTTAGACGGGGGGGATATTATATTGCTGCACGCGTCTGACTCCGCTCAACAAACAGCAAAGGCTATTCCATATATCAAGAATTCATTACAAAATAAAAAAGTCTCAAACGTAAGTGTTTCAACATTAATTTCAAATTCAAAAACCCAAGTAAAAGATATACGCTGAGATCTATTTCCACTGCATATGGAAAGCAAAAGCAGACAAATATGCTATTTGTCTGCTTTTGCTATTCTTGCGTGCGTAAGAAGTTTGGGCAAAATAAGAAGTTGATACATATTACAAATTAGAAGTGGAAACAACATAAGGTAAAGCCAGCTTTCTTCGTTCGTTCGCAGCGCTGGGAACCATTCAATTGTCGTTACAACAATCATAAAAAACAGCGCTGGTACAAAAGCCTCTTTATTCGTCTGCTTTTTCTTTGCATACGCCACTAATAACCCCACCGCTAACAAGAAAACGCTTAACAAAATATACTTGCCTATGCCTTCTCCCGGTTGTTGAAAGAACTTATATCGAAAATAAGCAACGTCAAATAATACAAATAAAACAAATACAATTTGAACCGATTTCCAAAGTGATGCAGATTTAAAAATTCCCAACCCAAATCGGTGAATAGTTAAATATGCAAAAAAACCCATTTGGCTAATTAAACTAAAAATAAACCCTACGCCTACGAGCCATGTTAAAACAGCAACAATTTCTCCTATCTTTCCTTGTTGAAATAAGTGACCGTATTCCCCCCAGCGCACCGCAAACCCAACAACAGCTGTACTTATACCCCCGACAGCTAACGTGGTTAGAAATAGACGAACCCAATTTCGACTATTCACTTCCATCTCCCCCATAAGTTACAAAATTGTACCTTTTCATAAATTGTACCAATCACGTTTTGAAAAATCTAGAGCTCTTTTATGAATAAAAAACCTTGATTATCTCATATTAAGCGTAAGCATATTAGGAAAGGAGCTCATTACTATGAAAAAGCGACTCATGCTCCTCATTTATATAGGAATGTGTATGCTTTTAGCTACAGCCTGTGCACCGCAAGATGAAGAGAACAATGGTATGGATTATGATCAAACAAAGAAAATGGTTGTTGATATTTTAAAAACAGATGAAGGAAAAAAAGCAGTCGAGGCAATTATGAAAGACCCTTCTGTTAGACAAGATATTTTAATGGATCAAAACGCGATAAAAGATACAATTTCTCAAACCCTAGTATCAGATAAAGGCGTGGAATTTTGGAAAAAAGCCATGGATGATCCGAAGTTTGCTGAAAGCTTTGCTAAAAGTTTGGAAAAAGAAAATAAGACGGTCATCAAACAACTGATGAAAGATCCTGAATATCAAGGAATGCTTCAAGATGTTTTAAAGGATCCGGCTATGGAAAAAGAAGTACTGACTGTTTTAAAGAGTAAAGAATATCGCACTTATTTACAAAAGATTATGACCGAAACGTTTGATAGCCCTCTTTATCAATCTAAAATTCAAGACATTCTTTTGAAAGCTGCTGAAGAAACACAAGGTGGACAAAAACAAAGCAGCGACGACGGTGGTTCTTCTTCCTCTGGATCTGATTCAGGCGGAGAACAGCAACAGCAGTGATTAAATACGCATCTCATATGAGGTGCGTATTTAATTATGTCATTTATTTTTATTAAAAAACCTAAATGACTTCTTTATATTTTTTAATACTTAGTATTTTTATTGGAATTGTAAACTTTAATTCTTAGCTTTATGGTAAAATATTAGAAATTAACACAATCGTTTTATAGCAAAAGGAGGGAATTTGATGGAATTTCGCGTTATTAAAACGTTTCAAACCATTGTTCGTTTAGGAAGCTTTCAATTAGCCGCTGAATATTTAAAGTACTCTCAGCCTACCATTACGCTGCACATTCAAAAGTTAGAATCCGAACTAGGATTTAAGCTTTTAGAACGAGGAAAAAGCATTAAACTTACTGAAGCAGGTAAAATCTTTTACGAGCGGGCAAATATTTTACTAAAGGAATATGAATATCTAAATAACACCTTAAAGGATTATTCAACAGGCGAAGCTGGCACGATCCGTATAGGTGCTGCGGAACCTACAGCAAGCAGTCGACTGCCTTCCATTCTCTCATTATTTAAAAAAAGATATCCCAACACAGAAATTAGCTTACTCGTTGCAGACGAAAAGCACCTTCATCAACATATACGCAATCAAGAAATTGATTTCGCGATTGGCACTGTCTCAGAATCGTTCAGAGATATAGAATTTGAGGCATTACTAACGGAAAAACTTGTGCTGCTACTACCATTCAATCATGCTCTAACAAAAAGAAAAACAATCTTTGCAAAAGATTTAATACACGAAACGCTGATTACAGCTGGGCAATCTTCCGTTCAAAAGAAAATTGAGCAGCTACTCTTTGAGCGAACAGGCCAGCTGCCTGCTAAAGTCCAGTTAGGCACTATTAGCACACTTCAGCATTTTGTAAAAGAAAACTTAGGAATAGCCGTTGTTCCACAAATAAGCGCAACTCTTCCGCCAGATCAAGTGGTGGTTAAAACAATTCATGACTTGCATGACGGGCCTGCAATCGGCATTTTAAAGCACCAGTCTCACACCGTAAGTACAGCTGGAAAAACATTTTTAGCTCTCTTAAAACAAAACCTTGCATTTGATTTAAAAAAGGCGCAGATTGAACTCTCTGTATAATAACAAAAAGCACGCGCTCGAACAGCGCGTGCTTTTTGTTATTTTCCTGTTGCTGCTTTTTCATTTTCGCAAATAAATGCAATCTTGCTTGCAATCTCTCCATATATTTTACCTAAACGATGCGATTCATCGTAAATGGAAGGTGCAAAATCTTCTTCATTCCAGTCGGGCTGACTTAACGGAAGCTGTCCTAAAAGCTCTGTCTGAAGTTCCTCAGCAAGTTTTGGACCTCCGCCTTTACCAAATACATACTCTTTTTCCCCTGTTAGCTGGCTTTCAAAGTAGGCCATATTTTCTACAACTCCAATTACCTCATGATCAGTTTTCAAAGCCATAGCACCCGCTCTAGCTGCAACAAATGCGGCTGTAGGATGTGGTGTCGTAATAATGACTTCTTTACAAGCAGGAAGCATGGAGTGAACGTCTAATGCGACATCACCTGTTCCGGGAGGTAAGTCTAGTAAAAGATAATCTAATTCTCCCCATTCAACTTCTGTAAAAAAGCTCGTCAACATTTTTCCAAGCATAGGTCCTCGCCAAATAACGGGTGAATTATCTTCTACAAAGAAGCCCATGGAAATAACTTTTACTCCGAAACGGTCAACTGGAATAATCTTTTCACCTTCTACTACAGGACGCTGTGTGATTCCCATCATATCTGGGACGCTGAATCCATAGATGTCAGCATCAATTAAACCAACTTTCTTTCCTAAACGAGCTAGAGAAACGGCCAAGTTAACAGAGACTGTTGATTTACCAACGCCTCCTTTACCGCTGGCAATAGCAATAAATTCAGGTGCATTCGGACTAGTTAGTAAGTTGCCAGTATTCGGTTGCTCAGCGCGGTACTGCTGAAGTTCTTCAGGCGTAAACTCAACAAATCGCAGTCCAACCGACTGTACACCTGCTTTTTTTAATTCTTCTACAATCGTGCCTTGAAGGCCCAGCTGTTCACTAGTACCTGTTTTTGCAACAGCAATCTTCAGGCTTATATGCTGTTTTTCAGCTTTGATTGTTATTTCTTTAATCGCATCTGTTTCTGATAGTTTTTTATTTAAAAATGGATCCGTAATTTCCCCTACTACTTCTTTTACTTGCTTTTCCGTTAGCATACTCCCACCACCATGTTAAAATCTATTTATTTATACTATCAAGTATATCATACATATTAGATTTTTCTGAATAGAAGGATGCTATGCTTTTTATTTGGGCTTTTCTCCAGTAAAATACCGGCTGACTCCTTCATAAATGGATTCAGCTAACTTTTTTTGATAGCGTTTCGATTGAAGCATTTTACGTTCTGTAGGATTTGATAAGAATCCTACTTCAACCAAAGCACCTGGTGGCTTGGAATGCTTAAGAAGGTAAAGCGTTTGAATAGCTTTTGCTTCACGACTCGTATTATCCAGATTATTTCTTAGCTCTTGTTGAATGAGTTTGGCCACTTGCTCGTTTTCTTTTAGGGACCCGTAATAGAAAGTTTGAGCCCCTCTCCACGCAGAGGATGGAATAGCATTCAAGTGAATACTTAAGTACAAATCAGCATTGGATTTATTAATCATCGTTAAGCGATTTTTTAAGTCTTCTACTTTTCTGCGACTGTATCCTCTTGTGTCTTTGGCCGCTAGGTCTTCGTCTTTTTCTCTTGTCATAATAACAAGTGCCCCTTGCTCTTGCAGATAGTCCCGAAGCATTAACGAAATTTTAAGAGTTATTTCTTTTTCAAGCACTTCATCCCCTCCTACGGCTCCTCCATCAACACCGCCGTGTCCAGGATCTAGTACAATAACTTTCCCGCTAAGAGGAAGTGAAAGCGAACCGGATGATGTTCTATGATCTATCTGATATTGTACAATGACAAAAAGAACGAGAAGCGCTATAATTGTGCTCATTATTTTTACTTTAGACATTTTATCCCTTCCCTTCTTGCCTCACCTATTTATTTCTATATGGGACAAGAACGGGAATTATGAGTACTTTTTAATGCAAACGTAACCGACGTCTTTTTTCTGCGGTTCGATAACCTTCTTTCCACCAGTCTTGCACATATCCTTGACACAAATAATACAGACCATCTTGATAAAGATCTGTTACAGACATGCTGACGGCTCCGTACAATGTATCAATTAAAAGAGACTCTTCTTGCTTACTGTGCTTCTGAAAGTCTTCGTAGCCTTTACCACGTTTACTCACCCGGGCACCTAATAAAAATGATTCGATGGCAATATCAAGACAGTACTCCTCCACATGTTCGTCTCCTAGCATATTCCACTGAAACATTGGATGAAAATAACGGCGCAGCCTCTCTTGAAGCAAATCAAACGACAGTTCCCTTAGGACTTTGCGTTCATATTTCATTTCTTTTTCATAACGTTTTTCTTTTAAATATGTAACCTCATTCACGATAACGCCTCCCTTTTTTACATATTGTCTGCACAAGCCTTCGTCTCATACGCAAACAACAAATAAAAAAAGCCCTGGTCCAAAGACCAAGGCTTGAAACGTAATATAAAATTAACGTTTTGAGAATTGTGGTGCACGACGAGCGCCTTTAAGACCGTATTTTTTACGTTCTTTCGCACGAGCGTCACGAGTTAATAGACCAGCACGTTTTAATGTTCCACGGTATTCAGGGTCTGCTTCTAATAAAGCACGAGAGATTCCGTGACGAATAGCGCCAGCTTGACCTGCATAACCTCCACCATTAACGTTTACAAATACGTCATAGTTACCTACAGTTTCAGTTAAAGCAAGTGGTTGTTTTACTACTTCACGTAGTGCAGCAAATGGAATGTATTCTTCGATTTCACGACCGTTGATTGTTACGCGACCGTTACCTGGTACTAAACGTACACGAGCAACAGAGCTTTTACGACGACCAGTTCCGTAATATTGTACCTGTGCCAAGATAATAACCTCCTCTTATTAATTATCCGCGAAGTTCGTAAACTTCTGGTTTTTGTGCTTCATGTGGATGTGTTTCACCAGCATACACATGTAATTTTTTGAACATTTGACGGCCTAGGCTACCTTTTGGAAGCATGCCTTTGATTCCTAATTCAAGCATTTTCTCAGAGTAGTTAGTACGCATTTCTAATGCTGTACGTTGTTTCAAACCACCTGGGTGCATGCTGTGACGGTAATAAATTTTATCAGTTAATTTTTTACCTGTTAGTTCGATTTTTGACGCATTGATAAGGATCACGTGATCACCAGTATCAACATGTGGTGTAAAAGTTGGTTTATGTTTACCGCGTAAGATTGATGCTACTTCACTTGCTAAACGACCTAAAGTTTTACCTTCAGCATCGACAACATACCATTTACGCTCTACTTCGTTTGCTTTCGCCATGAAAGTTGTACGCATGAGTTTCCCTCCTAATTTTCATCATCAATTATAAAATTATTTCAACCTTCTATTTCAACACGATTAATTTCCGGGGCTAACCGTGGGGTTAAAATACATACCATATGATATATTATATCTTTAAGCTACTAATGTCAAGAAAATGTTACACCAGGTTTAGTTGTCATAGAAAACGCGCCATAAATATAGTCCTTGCGAAGGCGCAGTTTTCCCTGCACGAGGACGTGATTTGCTTTCTAGAATATCTTTTATAGCATCTGGTTCAATACGGCCTTGTCCTACTTCTAAAAGCGTTCCAACAAGAATACGAACCATATTATACAGAAAGCCACTTCCAACGAATCTAAACACAAGCTGACTATTCTCTTCATACATATCAATCTTGTAAATCGTACGAATCTTATCTTCCACTTCTGTTCTCGCTGAACAAAAGCTTGTAAAGTCGTGTGTACCGAGTAAATATGTGATGGCTTTTTTCATTTTTGAGTAGTCTAATGGATAAGGGTAATGGTATGCATAAGAACGAGTGAAAGGATTTCGATCTTCGCCGCGCAAAATATGATAGCGATACTCTTTTGAAGTAACGTCATACCGGGCGTGAAAATGTGCATCAACTTCACATACATTCTTCATTACAATATCATCTGGTAGCATTGAATTCAATGCTTTTTTCCACTTATCACATGGAATATTTAGGTTTGTATCAAAATGAATGACTTGCCCCTGTGCATGAACATTTGTGTCCGTTCGTCCAGAGGCGTAAATCGGCACTTTTTTGTTATGCATTTTCTCTAAAACGGCTTCAATCTCCAGTTGAACAGTTCGCTTATTGGGCTGAACTTGATAACCTGAAAAGTGTGTGCCGTCGTATGCAACTATACATTTTAAACGTTTCATCTTTTCACCAAACAATCTTTACGTTCTAATCAGCACTAAAACAACTGCTACTGCCAGCAGAAGTAAAAGCATAATTGTATCTATGCTTCCCCATTTCAATTGACGATACTTTGTACGCCCTTCTCCGCCTTTATAACCCCTTGCTTCCATGGCAATAGCTAGCTCTTCAGCACGCTTAAATGAACCTATAAATAGAGGAACAAGCAAAGGAACGACAGCTTTCAAACGATCCGTAACGGGGCCGCTGCTAAAGTCCACTCCTCGTGCTGTCTGCGCTTTAATAATTTTATCTGTCTCTTCCATCAATGTAGGAATAAAGCGAAGAGAAATGGACATCATTAAAGCTAATTCGTGTACGGGAAGCTTGAGCTTTTTAAATGGATTCAGCAAGCTTTCCATTCCATCTGTTACTTCAATAGGCGTAGTCGTTAAAGTTAGCATCGTCGTAATTAAAATTAAGAACAAGAAGCGCAAGGAAATTAAAACACCTTGAATAAGGCCGCCTTTATAGACAGAAAACCATCCCCATTCAAATAAAAGAGGACCTTCCTTTGTCATAAAAATGTGCAAAAGAAACGTGATGATAATAATAAACATAACGGGCTTTAACCCTCTTAAAATAAACGAAAGGGGCACTTTACTCATGGCCACTATCATAAGGGTATACACACCTAAAAAAGCATAGCCGATAGGGTTATTTGCTAAAAACACAATTAATACATACGCAAACACAAGAAGCAGCTTGGCCCGAGGATCCATTCGATGGACAACCGATTGACCCGGCACATACTTACCAATAATGATTGAGTTCATCATAATCGTTCACCTTGCTGCATAAGGTGCTGCACTTTCTCTACCACTTCAGAAAAGGTAATTACCGTATCCGATGCTTCAAGCTGAAATTTCTCTTGCAGCTTCAGCATAAAGCGAAGCGATTCTGGAACATCCAATCCATATTCTTTTAGCTGCGTATGCTGACCAAACACTTCTCTAGGTGACCCTTTCATCGCAACCGTTCCCTTATTCATCACAATTAGCTCATCAGCGTACATAGCTGCATCTTCCATGCTGTGAGTCACGAGAATCGTCGTCAAGCCTTTTTCTTTATGAAGACGATAAATCATATTCATAATTTCTTGACGCCCTCTAGGGTCCAATCCAGCAGTTGGTTCATCTAAAATTAGCACATTAGGATTCATCGCTAAAATACCTGCTATCGCTACACGACGCATTTGTCCACCGCTCAAATCAAAAGGAGATCTGGTGAGAATGTCTTCTGGCAACCCTACTAACTTGATAAGCTCTCTTGCTTTTTGCTTTGCTTCTTCTTCCGAAACGCCATAATTCATTGGTCCAAAAGCTATATCTTTTTCCACCGTTTCTTCAAAAAGCTGATGTTCTGGAAATTGAAACACCACGCCTACTTGCTGACGAATAGCTTTTAAATTCTTTTCTTTTCGATTGGCTTTAATGGTGCGCTCACCGATTTGAATTTCACCAGCAGTTGGCTTCAATAAGGCATTCAGATGCTGTATGATTGTTGATTTCCCAGAACCAGTATGGCCAATAACAGCCAAAAATGTACCTGATTGAATGTTTAAATTTAAGTCATGTAGAGCAATTCGTTCAAATGGTGTATTAACTTGATAACGATGCTCTACTTCTTTGAATATAATGTCCATAGTTCGTCCACCAAGTCCTCATCTGTTAAATGAATTTTTGATAAAGGAATTCCTACGGAAGCAAAACGATGGCTTAGTTTAACGGAAAACGGCAAGTCTAGTCCAATATCCGTTAACTTGGAACCTAATGCAAATACTTCGCGTGGAGTACCTGTTGCATATATCTTCCCTTTGTTCATCACAACGACTCTGTCAGCCATTGCTACTTCATCTAAATCGTGAGTAATTGAAATAACCGTCAGTTGTTTTTCTTCTTTTAATTTTCTAACAGTTTCAAGCACTTCAGTTCGCCCAATAGGATCTAACATAGATGTTGCTTCATCTAGAATGATGACAGATGGCTGTACGGCAATTATACCCGCAATGGCCACACGCTGTTTTTGTCCACCTGATAGCTGATGAGGCTCTTGATCCAGAAAAGCACTCATATTGACCATTTCGATTGCTTCAGGTATACGTTTTTCCATAATCTCAAATGGAATCCCGTTGTTTTCAAGCCCAAACGCAATATCATCTTGAACGGTTGAGCCAACAAATTGATTATCTGGATTTTGAAACACCATTCCAATCTGCTTGCGCACATCCCATATTGTTTCTTCAGATAAAAGAGTATCGCCCACTCGAACCGTTCCTTTTTCAGGTAGCAAAAGGCCGTTTAGAATTCGTGCCAGCGTCGACTTACCAGATCCATTATGTCCAGCTATCGCTAACCATTCACCTTTATAAGCAGAGAGAGAAAGGTGATCTAATGTTAGGTCTGCTTCAGGATCGTATCGAAAGCATAAATCTTTTACCTCTAAAGACATTTCTTTCAACGCTATCTTCCTCTCAGCTTTTTCTATTGCAGCATTGCCTACATTGATTTTTTACACTATTTACCCGGTTTTAGGTATAAAAAAAGGGCAACGACTAGTTACACACTGTCTCGCCCTTTTCTATCTGTATTAAAAATATTAAACTAATTCAATGATAACCATTGGAGCACCGTCACCACGGCGAGGTCCAACTTTTAAGATACGAGTGTAACCGCCTTGGCGATCTTCGTAGCGAGTAGCGATATCGCTGAATAGTTTTTGTAAAGCGCTTTGACCAGCTTCTTCGTTAGCTACTTCATTACGGATGTAAGATGCAGCTTGACGACGAGCGTGTAGATCTCCACGTTTACCTAAAGTAATCATTTTTTCAACAGTTGAACGTAATTCTTTTGCACGAGCTTCAGTTGTCTCAATGCGTTCACTGATGATTAAATCAGTTGTTAAATCACGAAGAAGCGCCTTGCGTTGTGCGCTTGTACGACCTAATTTACGGTAAGACATGTGAGGTCCCCTCCTTTGTTAAGTAGTTAAACAGGTAGATATAATCAGTCGTCCTTACGTAGACCCAAACCTAATTCTTCAAGTTTAGCTTTAACTTCTTCTAAAGATTTACGGCCTAAGTTACGAACTTTCATCATATCTTCTTCTGTTTTATTAGCAAGCTCTTGTACAGTATTGATGCCTGCTCGTTTTAAGCAGTTGTAAGAACGAACAGATAAATCTAGTTCCTCGATCGTCATCTCTAGAACTTTTTCTTTCTGGTCTTCTTCTTTTTCTACCATAATCTCTGCTTTTTGAGCTTCATCTGTTAAGTTAACGAAGATATTTAAGTGTTCCGTTAGAATCTTTGCACCTAAAGCAACAGCTTTTTCTGGCTCGATGCTACCGTCAGTCCAAACATCCAACGTTAACTTATCGTAATTTGTCATTTGACCAACACGAGTATTCTCTACATAATACGATACGCGAGTAACAGGCGTATAGATTGAATCAATTGGAAGTACACCAATTGGTTGGTCTTCACGCTTGTTAGCATCGGCAGGATTATAACCTCGACCTGTGCGAGCAGTAAGTCTCATACGGAAATGAGCATCTGACTCAAGTGTTGCAATATGAAGATCCGGATTTAGAACTTCGATATCGCTGTCTGCTTGAATGTCAGCAGCCGTTACTGTACCAGGACCTTTAACATCGATCTCAAGTGTTTTCTCTTCATCAGAGTAAATCTTTAACGCTAACTTTTTAACGTTTAAAATGATGTTTGTTACATCTTCAACAACTCCAGGAACTGTTGAAAATTCATGTAATACACCTTCAATTTGAATAGATGTTACAGCTGCACCAGGGAGTGAGGATAATAGGATACGACGTAAGGAGTTACCCAAAGTAGTACCATATCCACGCTCAAGTGGTTCGACGACGAATTTACCGTACTTTCTATCATCGCTGATTTCTACCGTTTCGATTTTTGGCTTTTCAATCTCTATCAATATAAACCCTCCTTCAAAACGTCGAAACCTCGGCTAGACGGCTGATTTCTCAAATGCCTAACCGAAATTCCCTATTAGACAGTTCCCGAATGTGCACAACAAATGGAAAACATTTCGTTGCATGAATAAATTCTACACCATCATCATTATAGACAACGAAATAGAATCTATACATATTAATTATACACGACGACGTTTTGGTGGGCGGCATCCGTTGTGAGGTACAGGAGTAACATCTTTAATAGCTGTTACTTCTAAACCTGCAGCTTGAAGAGCACGGATAGCTGCTTCACGACCAGCACCAGGGCCTTTAACTGTAACTTCAAGAGTTTTCATTCCGTTATCCATAGAAACTTTAGCAGCAGTTTCAGCAGCCATTTGCGCAGCAAATGGAGTAGATTTACGAGAACCTCTGAAGCCAAGTGCGCCTGCACTAGACCAAGCAATCGCATTACCGTGAACATCTGTAATTGTTACAATAGTGTTGTTAAACGTTGAGCGAATATGAGCTACACCAGCTTCAATATTCTTTTTCACGCGACGTTTACGTGTATTAGTTTTACGTGCCATCTGTTAATGACCTCCCTTACTAATTATTTCTTCTTGTTCGCTACAGTACGGCGTGGGCCTTTACGTGTACGAGCATTGTTTTTACTGTTTTGACCACGAACTGGTAAACTACGACGGTGGCGGATACCACGGTATGAACCAATCTCAATTAAACGTTTGATGTTTAAAGAAACTTCACGACGAAGATCGCCTTCTACTTTATAGCTATCTAAAATATCACGAATTTTACCTAATTCTTCTTCTGTTAAGTCACGAACGCGAGTATCTTCAGAAACTCCAGCTTCAGCTAGAACTTTTTCAGCAGTTGGACGACCAATACCGAAAATGTATGTTAATGAAATTACTACACGCTTGTCACGAGGAATATCAACACCAGCAATACGTGCCATATGAATAGTGCACCTCCTTATTGATTAACCTTGTTTTTGTTTATGCTTAGGGTTTTCACAAATTACCATTACTTTACCTTTTCTACGGATAACTTTACATTTTTCGCAGATTGGTTTAACTGATGGTCTGACTTTCATGTTTCATACCTCCTTGATAGTACGGAGTGCATAGGTTTTATTTGAAACGGTACGTAATTCTACCGCGAGTTAAATCGTATGGTGACAATTCTACAGTTACTTTATCACCAGGTAAGATTCGAATGAAATGCATGCGAATTTTTCCTGATACGTGAGCAAGTACTGTATGACCATTTTCTAATTCTACCTTGAACATAGCGTTAGGTAAAGTCTCAGCAACTGTACCTTCAACTTCAATTACATCGTCTTTTGCCATTAAAGTGCTCTCCTTTCTTTGAAACAGTAACAAGCTATCATTAAACGACTTAAAAAGAACCTGTTCTGAACATCCGGAGATCGTAATCATTAAATTCAAGATGATTGACGCTAATATACATCTTTACCATTTTAACAGCAATTCAGACGAAAAACGATCATCGTGAATTTAGATAATTACTGTTTACTGTCCAGTGCATCTAGCGAGGAATGGATAGAGATAACATCCTTTAACATTACAATGCTGTCAGAATTTCATATCCCGTCTCAGTAATTGCAATAGTATGTTCGAAGTGCGCACACATTTTACCATCTACTGTGACAACTGTCCAGTTATCAGGTAATGTTTTTACATATCGCATACCAGCATTCACCATTGGCTCAACTGCCAATACCATGCCTGGACGTAGACGCGGTCCTTTATTCGGTGGACCATAATGAGGTACTTGCGGATCTTCATGTAAGTCTTTGCCGACCCCATGGCCAACATATTCTCTTACAATCGAAAAGTTACGTGATTCTGCGTACTGTTGAATAGCATGTGAAATATTCGACAAACGCTCACCCGGCTTAGCTTCTGCTAATCCTTTGTAGAGAGATTGCTCAGTCACATCAAGCAGCTCTTGATTTTCTAATGAAATCTTTCCTACTCCATATGTCCAAGCTGAATCACCGTGATAGCCACCGAATTTAGCTCCGATGTCTAAACTGATGATATCCCCTTCATTAAGCTTGCGTTCACCCGGAATACCATGAACTAATTCTTCATTCACAGAAGCACATACACTGCCGCGAAAACCATTATACCCTTTAAAAGACGGAATTGCATCATGTTGACGAATAAAATTTTCAGCAATTGCATCCAATTCTATAGTCGTAATACCTGGAGCGATATGCTTTTTTAACTCTTGATGAGTTAAAGCCACGATTCGTCCAGCTTCACGCATGACCTCAATTTCCTCTGGTGTCTTGCAAATGATCATTGCTTAACCCCAGCAAGTAATTGACGAACATCCTCAAACACAATGTTAATATCTTGATTACCATTAATATTGCGTAGATAACCTTTTTCTTGATAGAAATCAAGTAGAGGTTGAGATTGTTTAACATTAACTGAAAGTCTAGTTGAAACCGTCTCAGCATTGTCATCTGCACGTTGGTAAAGCTCTCCGCCACATTTGTCACAAACTCCTTCTTTCGCAGGAGGATTGAATACTAAGTGGTAAGTAGCTCCGCAATCTTTACAAATGCGGCGTCCAGTAAGACGCTCCATTAAAATGCTTTGATCTACATCAATATTAATCACATAATCAATTTGCTTGTTTAGTTCTTTTGTAATTGTTTCAAGAGCTTCTGCTTGGGCTACTGTTCTTGGGAAGCCATCAAGTAAAAAGCCGTTTTCACAATCTTGTTTGTTTAAACGCTCGCGCACAATTCCAATTGTTACTTCATCAGGAACAAGGTTACCTTGATCCATAAATGATTTAGCTTTTAAACCTAGTTGCGTTCCTTCTTTAATTGCAGCTCGGAACATATCTCCTGTTGAGATATGAGGGATATCGTAATGCTCAACGATTTTTTCTGCTTGAGTACCTTTCCCAGCACCAGGAAGGCCCATTAACACTAAATTCATTTCTTGCTTCCCCCTCAGTATCTTATCCGTTTAATGGGAAAGCAGCTTGCTTCCCACTAAACAGCTTTACTTAATAAATCCCTTATAATGGCGTTTCACTAATTGACTCTCAAGCTGTTTCATTGTCTCAAGAGCTACACCGACAACAATTAACAAACTAGTACCGCCGATCTGAGCAGATGATGGTAAGTTTGCAATTTTGATGAACAGAACCGGCAACACAGCAATTAACGCAAGGAATATCGAGCCGATTAATGTCAGACGATATAACACTTTCGTTAAATAAGCTTGTGTGCTTTTACCAGGACGGATGCCTGGGATGTAGCCACCTTGCTTTTTCAAGTTCTCTGCTACTTGTTCAGGGTTAACTTGAACAAATGTATAGAAGTAACAAAAAGCAATGATTAACGCTACATACACTATCATACCAATTGGCTTAGTATAGTCAAATGTATTCTGAATCCATGTCGTTACATCATTTGGACCGAAAAATGATGCAATTGTTGGTGGTGTAATAATAAATGAAACTGCAAAGATAACAGGAATAACCCCAGCAGCATTTACTTTTAACGGTAAATGAGTGGATTGACCTCCAACAGGATTACGACCAGCTGAACCCTTTGCATATTGAATAGGAATTTTTCGTAGCGCTTGTTGGAAATAAATAACCCCAACAATAATAGCTAAAACTGCAATTGCAATTAAAACTACCGTTACGATACGAATGAATAATTGATCCCCAACGTCTTCAAATTGCTGTGCATAAATTTGATTTAATGTTGTCGGAATACCAGCTGCAATCCCAGCAAAGATAATGATAGAAATACCATTACCTACGCCTTTTGCAGTAATCTGCTCTCCTAACCACATTAAGAAGGCAGTACCTGCCGTTAACACTGTAGCAATTAGAAGATACGTAGAAATTCCTGGATTAGCGATCAATTGTCCGCCCGAAATATTGTTGAATCCTATAGACATACCTAAAGCCTGGATAAATCCAAGCACAATTGTTCCATAACGAGTTACTTGAGCTAATTTACGGCGCCCAACATCTCCCTGCTTTGACCATTCTGTAAACTTAGGTACAACATCCATCTGCAATAATTGGACGATGATGGATGCTGTAATATAAGGCATAATGCCCATAGCAAGAATGGAGAAGTTTTTTAACGCGCCGCCGCCAAATGTATTCAGAACTCCGAATACATTTAACCCATCTTGCAATTTTAGTACATCCGTATTAACACTTGGTACAGGAATAAATGTACCAATTCGGAAGACAATTAACATTAACAAAGTGAAAAAGATTTTTTGTCTTATTTCACGCACGCGCATTAAATTGGAGATTGTTTGAAACATTAGATCACCTCAACTGTACCGCCAGCAGCTTCGATAGCTTCTTTAGCAGTTGAAGAGAATTTAGCAGCTTTAACAGTTAGCTTAGAGTTTAATGTACCGTTTCCTAGTACTTTAACGCCAGCTTTTGCTTTGCTTACTAAACCAGTTTCGATTAATAATTCTGGTGTTACTTCAGTTCCATCTTCAAAACGGTTAAGAGCTTCTAAATTAACGATCGCGTATTCTTTGCGATTGATATTAGTGAACCCACGTTTTGGAAGACGACGGAATAAAGGAGTTTGACCACCTTCGAAGCCAGGTCTTACGCCACCGCCAGAGCGAGCGTTTTGCCCTTTGTGACCTTTACCTGAAGTCTTTCCGTTACCTGAACCAGTACCACGACCTACACGGTTACGTACTTTACGTGAACCTTCAGCTGGTTTCAATTCATGAAGTTTCATTCCGGAGCACCTCCTTAGAGTGACAATTTATACTTATTGCTCTTTTACTGTAACAAGGTGAGCTACTTTGTTAATCATTCCGCGAATTGCAGGATTATCGTCTTGAACGACAGTTTGATTTAACTTACGTAGGCCAAGTGTACGAACAGTTACACGTTGATCTTCTGGACGACCAATTACGCTACGAGTAAGGGTAATTGCTAGTTTGTTTGCCATTCTATATCCCTCCCTTATCCTAACAGTTCTTCTACAGTCTTGCCACGTAGTTTTGCAACATCTTCAGCACGTTTTAGGTTAGCTAAACCGTTAAGAGTTGCACGTACCATGTTGATTGGAGTGTTTGAACCTAAAGATTTAGATAGAATATCACTTACTCCACCCAATTCTAGTACCGCACGAACTGGGCCACCAGCGATAACTCCTGTACCTTCAGAAGCAGGTTTTAAGAAAATTTGACCTGCACCAAATTGTCCAAGGATTTCGTGTGGAATAGTTGTACCAACCATAGGTACAGTAATTAAGTTTTTCTTCGCATCTTCAATAGCTTTACGGATTGCATCTGGTACCTCTTGTGCTTTACCAGTACCGAATCCAACGTGACCGTTTTTGTCACCAACTACAACTAATGCAGCGAAGCGGAAACGACGTCCACCTTTCACAACTTTAGCTACGCGGTTAACGGTAACAACACGTTCTTCAAGCTCTAATTTATTTGGATCAATACGACGCATGATTTTCCCTCCTTTTACAATTAGAATTGTAATCCAGCTTCACGAGCAGCGTCAGCTAATGCTTTAACACGGCCATGATATAAATAACCGCCACGGTCGAATACTACTTCGTTTACACCTTTTTCTACTGCGCGTTTAGCGACTAATTCGCCAACTTTGATAGCAGCTTCAGTGTTACCAGTGCTTTCTAAAGTCAGGTCTTTATCTAACGTTGAAGCACTTGCGATTGTTACTGAATTTAAATCGTCGATAACTTGTGCGTAAATATGTTGATTAGAACGGAACACGTTTAAACGCGGACGAGTTGCAGTTCCAGATAACTTCGCACGAACACGAGCATGTCTTTTTTTACGAACTTTGTTTTTATCAAGCTTCGTGATCATTTCGGGCACTCCTTTCTTTTACCTAACCGGCATTACTTCTTAGCAGTTTTACCTTCTTTACGACGTACATATTCGCCTTCGTAACGAATACCTTTACCTTTGTAAGGCTCTGGTGGACGAACGTCACGAATATTTGCAGCTAATGCACCTACGCGTTCTTTATCAATACCTTTAATAACGATCTTAGTTTGAGAAGGAACTTCGATTTCGATTCCTGTTTCAGGAGTAATCTCAACTGGGTGAGAGTATCCAACGCTCAATACTAATTTGCTACCAGATTTTTGTGCACGGTAACCTACACCGACTAATTCTAAACCACGTTCGAATCCTTTAGTAACACCTTCAACCATGTTACCTAAAAGGCTACGAGTAGTTCCGTGAAGAGCGCGGTGCTCTTTATTGTCGCTAGGACGATTAACAACTAGTACGTTGTCTTCAACTTTAATTTCGATTTCAGGGTGGAATGTACGAGTTAATTCACCCTTTGGTCCTTTTACAGTTACAGTGTTGCTCTCGTTCGTAACTGTAACACCTGCTGGAAGTTCTAAAGGCTTTTTACCAACACGTGACATAGTTACACCTCCATTCACATTTAAAACTTATTACCAAACGTACGCTAATACTTCTCCACCAGTTTGCTTTTGACGAGCTTCTTTGTCAGTTAAAACACCTTGAGAAGTAGAAACGATTGCGATACCTAAACCGTTAAGTACACGTGGTACTTCGTTAGTTTTTGCATAAACACGTAGACCAGGTTTACTGATACGTTTTAAGCCTGTAATTACACGTTCGTTATTTGAACCGTATTTTAAGAAGATACGGATAATACCTTGTTTGTTGTCTTCGATGTATTCTACATCACGTACGAAACCCTCACGCTTAAGGATTTCTGCAATTTGCTTCTTAATGTTAGAAGCAGGAACTTCAATTTTCTCATGACGAACCATGTTCGCATTGCGGATACGAGTTAGTAAATCTGCAATAGGATCAGTCATTACCATATTAATTTACCTCCTTCCCAAACTTGGGTTTTACCAACTAGCTTTTTTAACACCAGGAATTTGACCTTTATAAGCAAGCTCACGGAAACAAATACGGCAAAGCTTGAATTTACGTAGTACTGAGTGTGGACGTCCACAACGTTCGCAACGTGTATACTCTTGTACTTGGAATTTTTGCTGGCGTTTTTGCTTCGCAATCATTGATTTTTTAGCCACATTTTCGCCTCCTCTGCTTAACGTTGGCAGTTATTACTTCTGGAATGGCATACCGAACTGAGTTAAAAGCTCACGAGCTTCTTCATCAGTGTTTGCTGTTGTAACAATAACGATATCCATACCACGAACTTTAGTTACTTTATCATAATCGATCTCTGGGAAGATCAATTGTTCTTTAACACCTAACGTGTAGTTTCCACGACCATCAAATGCTTTTTTAGATACACCACGGAAATCACGCACACGTGGAAGTGATACTGATACTAGTTTATCGAAGAATTCGTACATACGCTCGCCGCGTAAAGTAACTTTCGCACCGATTGGCATACCTTCACGAAGACGGAAACCAGCGATAGATTTTTTCGCACGAGTTACAACAGGTTTTTGACCAGTGATTTCAGCTAGTTCTTCAACAGCGTTATCTAAAGCTTTTGAGTTAGAAACAGCATCACCGATACCCATGTTGATTACGATCTTGTCGATTTTTGGCACTTGCATTACAGATTCATAATTAAACTTGCTAACTAGAGCAGGAGTAATCTCTTTTGTAAATTTCTCTTTAAGACGGTTCATGTGAACTAAACCTCCCTTCACATTTCATTAATTATTTATCTAAAGTTTCACCAGATTTTTTTGCTACACGTACCTTTTTGCCATCGATAACTTGGTACCCAACACGAGTTGGCTCACCAGATTTAGGATCCAACGGCATTACGTTTGATACGTGGATAGGTGCCTCTTGGCTAACGATTCCACCTTGTGGATTTACTTGAGAAGGTTTAGAGTGTTTTTTAACAACGTTCACGCCTTCAACAAGTACACGGTCTTTCTTTGGGAAAGCTGCAAGTACTTCACCTTGCTTACCTTTGTCTTTACCAGAGATAACCACTACTTTGTCGCCCTTTTTAACATGCATCCTATTCGCACCTCCTTAAAAGGCATTTTGTATTTGTTCTATATATCAATTAGATAACTTCTGGAGCTAATGATACGATCTTCATGAAGTTGTTATCACGTAATTCACGAGCAACTGGTCCGAAGATACGAGTACCACGTGGTCCTTTGTCGTCACGGATGATTACGCAAGCATTTTCGTCGAAACGGATGTAAGAACCGTCAGTACGGCGAACACCACTTTTTGTACGTACAACAACAGCTTTAACAACGTCACCTTTTTTAACAACGCCTCCTGGTGTTGCTTGTTTCACCGTACAAACGATAACATCACCAATGTTTGCTGTCTTGCGACCTGAACCACCAAGTACTTTAATAGTAAGTACCTCACGTGCACCAGAGTTGTCTGCAACTTTTAAACGAGATTCTTGTTGAATCATGTACGAAACCTCCCTTCGGATGAATCATTCTTATCCGATCTATCTTAACTATTAGATGATAACAGCTTTTTCTACAACTTCTACTAGACGGAAACGTTTAGTAGCTGATAACGGACGAGTTTCCATGATCTTCACGATATCGCCTAGTTGAGCTGTATTGTTTTCATCGTGAGCTTTGAATTTCTTTGAGTATTTTACACGCTTGCCATAAAGCGAATGCTTTTTGTAAGTTTCAACAAGAACAGTAACAGTCTTATCCATTTTGTCAGAAACTACGCGGCCAGTGTAAACTTTACGTTGGTTGCGTTCACTCATTCTGAAAGCCTCCTCTCAGACTTAATTATTTATTAGCAGCAATCTCTCTTTCACGAACTACAGTTTTCATACGAGCGATCGATTTGCGCACTTCGCGAATACGAGTAGTATTCTCTAATTGTCCAGTCGCTAATTGGAAACGAAGGTTAAACAACTCTTCTTTTAAAGCCTTAACTTTTTGTTCAATTTCAGCAGTGGTAAGGTCACGAATTTCATTAGCTTTCATTAGAATCACCACCAATTTCTTCACGTTTTACAAACTTACATTTTACAGGTAGCTTGTGTGCAGCTAAACGTAAAGCTTCACGTGCAACCTCTTCAGATACACCTGAAATTTCAAACATTACTTTTCCAGGTTTAACAACTGCTACCCAACCTTCAGGAGCACCTTTACCAGAACCCATTCGGACTTCTAGAGGCTTAGCAGTATAAGGTTTAGAAGGGAAAATTTTAATCCATACTTTACCGCCACGTTTCATGTAACGAGTCATTGCGATACGAGCAGCTTCGATTTGACGGTTTGTAATCCAAGAAGCTTCAGTAGCTTGTAAACCGAATTCACCGAAATGTACTTCCGTACCACCTTTAGCGCGTCCACGCATTTTTCCGCGGTGTTCGCGACGATATTTAACGCGTTTTGGTAATAACATAATTATTTTCCTCCTTCCTCAGTTTTCTTTTTAGTAGGAAGAACCTCTCCACGATAGATCCATACTTTCACACCAAGTTTACCATAAGTAGTATCTGCTTCAGCGTGAGCATAGTCAATATCAGCGCGAAGTGTATGAAGTGGAACTGTACCTTCACTGTAATATTCAGAACGAGCAATATCAGCTCCGCCTAAACGACCAGATACCATTGTTTTGATACCTTGTGCGCCAGCACGCATACTACGTTGAATAGCTTGCTTTTGAGCACGACGGAATGATACACGGTTCTCAAGTTGGCGAGCGATGTTTTCAGCTACTAGTTTAGCATCTAAATCTGCTCGTTTAATTTCAAGGATGTTAATGTGTACACGCTTGCCTGTTAATTGGTTAAGAGCTTTACGAAGTGATTCTACTTCAGTACCACCTTTACCAATTACCATACCAGGTTTTGCAGTGTGGATCGTTACGTTTAAGCGGTTAGCAGCGCGTTCGATTTCAACTTTAGAAACAGCTGCATCGTTTAAACGTTTAGCGATATATTCACGTACTTTTAAGTCTTCATGTAATAAGTCAGCGTAGTCTTTGCCAGCGAACCATCTTGATTCCCAATCACGGATGACACCGACGCGAAGACCGACCGGATTTACCTTTTGACCCATGAATTATCCCTCCTTCTTTTCTGATACCACGATTGTGATGTGGCTTGTGCGCTTGTTGATTTGGCTTGCACGTCCCATAGCGCGTGGACGGAAACGTTTTAAAGTTGGACCTTCGTTAACAAAAGCGTCAGTAATAACTAAATTGTTAGCGTCCATTTCATAATTGTGTTCTGCATTGGCAATAGCAGATTTTAATACTTTCTCAACGACTGGAGAAGCAGCCTTTGGCGTGTGAAGTAGCACTGCTAGCGCTTCACCCACTTGCTTACCTCGAATTAAATCTACAACTAAACGAACTTTACGAGGAGCAATACGTACTGTTCTCGCGACAGCTTTAGCTTGCATTTAAAAGCCTCCTCTCATATTAGCGTCTTGTTTTCTTATCATCACTTGCGTGACCTTTGTAAGTACGAGATGGTGCGAATTCACCAAGTTTGTGACCTACCATGTCTTCAGTAACATAAACTGGTACATGTTTACGACCGTCATATACAGCAATTGTATGACCAATGAACTGAGGGAAGATAGTTGAACGACGAGACCAAGTTTTTACTACTTGCTTGCTGTCAGTTTCGTTTAACTTCTCAATTTTGTTGATTAAATGGTCATCTACAAAAGGTCCTTTCTTTAAGCTGCGACCCATAAATGAACCTCCCTTCGTGATTGTCCTACGGTTCGTTTGAACCGTAGCTCAATCCCGTTATTTTTTACGACGACGAACGATAAATTTATCGGATTTGTTTTTCTTCTTACGAGTTTTGTAACCAAGTGTTGGTTTACCCCATGGACTCATTGGAGACTTACGTCCGATTGGAGCACGTCCTTCACCACCACCGTGTGGGTGATCGTTAGGGTTCATTACAGAACCACGTACAGTTGGACGGATACCTAACCAACGAGAACGACCGGCTTTACCGATGTTGATTAACTCGTGTTGTTCGTTACCAACTTGACCTACAGTTGCACGACAAGTTGCAAGAATCATGCGTACTTCACCAGAAGTTAAACGTACTAATACGTATTTACCTTCTTTACCAAGTACTTGAGCAGATGTACCTGCAGAACGAACTAATTGTCCACCTTTACCAGGTTTCAATTCGATGTTGTGTACTACTGTACCAACAGGAATGTTAGCTAAAGGAAGCGCGTTACCTACTTTAATGTCAGCTTCAGGACCTGACATAACTTCTAAACCTACTTTTAGGTTTTTAGGAGCAAGGATGTAACGTTTTTCACCATCAGCATAATGAATTAATGCGATGTTAGCTGAACGGTTTGGATCATATTCGATTGTAGCAACGCGTCCAGGTATTCCATCTTTATCGCGTTTAAAATCGATGATACGGTATTGACGCTTGTGCCCACCACCTTGGTGACGAACAGTCAATTTACCTTGGTTGTTACGACCACCTTTTCTCTTGACAGGTGCAAGTAACGATTTTTCTGGTTTGTCAGTAGTAATTTCAGCGAAATCAGAAACTGACATGCCACGACGACCATTTGAGGTTGGTTTATACTTTTTAATCGCCATCTCAATTTCCCTCCTTCTCTAGTAATCTTAAGCTTCGAAGAATTCGATTTCGTTGCTCTCTTGAGTTAGTGTTACTACCGCTTTACGACGACGGTTAGTAAGACCACTGTAGCGACCTACACGCTTGAATTTACCTTTGTAGTTCATGATGTTTACTTTTTCAACTTTTACGTCAAAGATTTTTTCGATAGCATCTTTAACCTCAGTTTTATTAGCTCTTACATCAACATCAAACGTATATTTTTTCTCAGCCATTAAGTCTGTTGAACGTTCTGTAATTACGGGGCGCTTAATAATATCACGAGGATCTTTCATTATGCAAGCACCTCCTCTACTTTTTCAACTGCGTCTTTAGTGATTACAAGCTTATCATGGTTCATAACGTCTAATACGCTTAAACCATTAGCTGCAACAACTGTTACACCAGGAATATTACGTGCTGAAAGTGCAACGTTTTCGTTAAGATCAGCAGTTACTACTAATGCTTTGCGTTCTACTGTTAGGTTTTTAAGAACTGCTACCATTTCTTTTGTTTTTGGAGCATCAAAAGAAAGAGCTTCAAGAACAACGATGCTGTTATCTTGAACTTTAGTTGATAATGCAGACTTAATTGCTAAACGACGAACTTTTTTAGGTAATTTGTAGCTATAGCTTCTTGGAACTGGACCAAATACTACGCCACCACCACGCCATTGTGGAGAACGGATAGATCCTTGACGAGCACGACCAGTACCTTTTTGACGCCATGGCTTACGGCCACCGCCTCTTACTTCAGAACGATTTTTAACTTTAGAAGTACCTTGACGTTGAGATGCGCGTTGCATTACGATCGCGTCGAAAAGTACTTTGTTGTTTGGTTCGATACCGAAAACGGCATCTTGAAGTTCGATTTCTCCAACGTTTTCACCGTTTTGGTTAAACAATGCTACTTTTGGCATTGGTTATTCCTCCTTTCTCGAAGAATTATTATTTAGATTTAACTGCAGATTTAACAGTAACTAGAGATTTTCTAGCTCCTGGCACGTTACCTTTTACTAATAAAAGATTGCGTTCTGCGTCAACTTTAACGATTGATAAGTTTTGCACAGTGATGCGCTCTCCACCCATGCGTCCTGGTAATAATTTACCTTTGAATACGCGGTTTGGAGCTACAGGACCCATTGAACCTGGGCGACGGTGGTAGCGAGAACCATGAGACATAGGTCCGCGAGATTGTCCGTGGCGTTTAATAGCACCTTGGAAACCTTTACCTTTTGAGATTCCTGTTACATCAATTACATCGCCTTCTGCGAAAATATCAACCTTGACTTCTTGACCAACTTCATATGCTGAAGCGTCCACACCGCGTAACTCACGGATGAAGCGCTTAGGAGCAGTATTAGCTTTAGTAGCATGTCCTTTTGCAGGTTTGTTAGATAGTTTTTCACGGATATCTTCGAAACCTAATTGGATTGCTTCGTAACCGTCTGTCTCAGCGTTTTTAACTTGAAGAACTACGTTAGCAGAAGCTTCAATTACTGTTACTGGGATCAAGTCACCATTTTCAGCAAATACTTGAGTCATACCGATCTTTCTTCCTAAGATTCCTTTGGCCATTAGTCACACCTCCTAAGTATCTTTTCATTCTTTATTTTAAATTAAAGTTTAATTTCGATATCTACACCAGATGGTAAGTCTAAACGCATTAATGAATCAACAGTTTGTGGTGTTGGATTCACGATATCAATTAAGCGTTTATGCGTGCGCATTTCGAACTGCTCACGAGAATCTTTATATTTGTGTACTGCACGTAGAATTGTATAAATTGATTTTTCAGTCGGTAATGGAATCGGACCAGATACAGCCGCACCAGAACGTTTTGCAGTTTCTACGATTTTCTCAGCAGATTGATCAAGAATTCTGTGATCATATGCTTTTAAACGAATGCGAATTTTTTCTTTTGCCATTATTTTCCCTCCTTTTTCGCCTATTTTACAATAGACATTCTCCGCGGAAATTTCCCCACACTCGCCATGGCAAAGCGGCCGGGTGTGTCGGCAACCTTCCGCATCATCGCAGTCAAAGACCAACATTTTTATTATACTAAAAATGGGTTCATATTGCAACAATAAAGTTAAAAAACTTTTTCATGTGTCGCACACTTTTTTCATTATATATAAAAGGAGATCATTTTGCAAGTGTAATAGTAAAAACTATCTTTACCTTTTATCACCAAATAAAAAAGGAGTAGGTTACCCTACTCCCTTTACTGAAACGAGAAATTACTCGCTGATTTTAGCTACAACGCCAGCGCCTACTGTACGTCCACCTTCACGGATTGAGAATTTAGTACCTTCTTCAATCGCGATTGGAGCGATAAGTTCAACAGTCATTTCGATGTTGTCGCCAGGCATTACCATTTCTACGCCTTCAGGTAAGTTACAAATACCAGTTACATCAGTTGTACGGAAGTAGAACTGTGGACGGTAGTTTGTGAAGAATGGAGTGTGACGTCCACCTTCGTCTTTAGAAAGAACGTATACTTCAGCAGTAAATTTAGTGTGTGGAGTGATTGAGCCTGGTTTAGCTAATACTTGTCCACGTTGGATTTCTTCACGTGCTACACCACGAAGTAAAGCACCGATGTTGTCGCCAGCTTCAGCATAGTCAAGAAGCTTACGGAACATTTCTACACCTGTTACAGTAGTAGATTTTGGCTCTTCAGTTAAACCGATGATGTCGATAACGTCACCAACTTTAACTTGTCCACGCTCTACACGACCTGTAGCAACTGTACCACGACCAGTGATTGAGAATACGTCCTCAACTGGCATCATGAATGGTTTTTCAGTGTCACGTTCTGGAGTTGGGATGTACTCATCAACAGCGTCCATAAGCTCGATGATTTTAGCTTCCCAATCAGCGTCGCCTTCAAGAGCTTTAAGAGCAGAACCTTTGATTACTGGTACATCGTCACCAGGGAAGTCGTATTCAGAAAGAAGGTCACGTACTTCCATTTCTACTAATTCAAGTAGCTCTTCGTCGTCTACCATGTCACATTTGTTTAAGAATACAACTAGGTAAGGTACACCTACTTGACGAGAAAGAAGGATGTGCTCACGAGTTTGTGGCATTGGACCATCAGCAGCAGATACTACTAAGATACCGCCATCCATTTGAGCAGCACCAGTGATCATGTTTTTAACATAGTCAGCATGTCCTGGGCAGTCAACGTGTGCATAGTGACGAGTGTCAGTTTCATACTCAACGTGTGCAGTTGAGATTGTGATTCCACGCTCGCGCTCTTCTGGAGCAGCGTCGATCATGTCGTAAGCCATTGCTGCACCTTTACCACTTTTCTTAGCAAGAACAGTAGTGATAGCAGCTGTTAAAGTTGTTTTACCATGGTCAACGTGACCAATTGTACCGATATTGGCATGTGTTTTTGAACGGTCGAATTTTTCCTTAGCCATTCGAAAATCCTCCTTAAAATTCATGTAGTTTATGTTTTATGAGGCCGTGAAAGGGAATGAGCTCCACTTTCACAGCGTACATAAGTAGTTATACTTCAATAAAGAGTGAAAATCAATTATTCACCTTTATTTTTTTTAATAATTTCTTCTGAAATTGATTTAGGAACTTCTTCGTAGTGATCGAAGTGCATAGAATATGTTCCGCGACCTTGAGTGTTTGAACGTAATGCAGTTGCATAACCAAACATTTCAGAAAGTGGAACGAATGCACGTACAACTTGAGCGTTACCGCGTGCTTCCATACCTTCTACACGTCCACGACGAGACGTAATGTCACCCATGATATCTCCTAAGTATTCGTCAGGGATAACAACTTCAACCTTCATCATTGGTTCAAGGATAGCTGGGTTACATTTTGATACTGCGTTTTTAAGAGCCATAGAAGCGGCAATTTTAAACGCCATCTCACTTGAGTCAACGTCATGGTAAGATCCATCAACTAAAGCAGCTTTGATATCGATTAATGGATAACCAGCAAGAACACCGTTTTGTAATGCATCTTCAAGACCAGCTTGAACTGCAGGGATGTATTCACGTGGAACTACACCACCAACGATTTTGTTCTCAAATTCAAAGCCTTTTCCTTCTTCGTTAGGTTCGAACTCAATCCAAACGTGACCGAATTGTCCACGACCACCAGATTGACGAGCGAATTTACCTTCAACTTTCGCACCAGCGCGGAAAGTTTCACGGTAAGCTACTTGAGGAGCACCAACGTTTGCTTCTACTTTGAATTCGCGACGCATACGGTCAACGATGATATCAAGGTGAAGCTCACCCATACCAGAGATGATGATTTGACCAGTCTCTGTATTAGTTTCCGCACGGAAAGTTGGATCTTCTTCTTGTAACTTTTGAAGAGCTGTAGTCATTTTATCTTGGTCAGCTTTTGATTTTGGCTCAACAGATAAAGAGATAACTGGCTCTGGGAATTCCATAGACTCAAGAATTACAAGACTCTTTTCGTCACATAGAGTATCACCAGTAGAAGTATCTTTTAATCCTACAGCTGCCGCGATATCTCCAGCGTATACTTCAGAAATCTCTTCACGAGAGTTAGCATGCATTTGTAGGATACGACCTACACGCTCACGCTTACCTTTTGTAGAGTTTTTGATGTATGAACCAGAGCTTAGTACACCAGAGTAAACACGGAAGAACGTTAATTTACCAACATAAGGGTCCGTCATAACTTTGAACGCTAATGCTGAGAAAGGAGCGTTGTCGCTAGACTCACGCGTAACTTCTTCTTCTGTTTCAGGTACGATACCTTGGATTGCTGGTACATCAACTGGAGATGGTAGGTAATCAATTACCGCATCTAGCATTAATTGTACACCTTTGTTTTTGAATGCTGAACCACAGATAACTGGGTAGAATTCAACGTCACAAGTACCTTTACGGATACCAGCTTTTAGTTCTTCAACTGTAAGCTCGCCTTCATCTAAGTACTTCATCATTAATTCTTCGTCAAGTTCTGCAACAGCTTCTACTAAGCTTGCACGGTATTCTTCAGCTTGCTCTTTGTATTCCTCAGGAATTTCACGAGCTTCTGAACGAGTACCTAAGTCATCTTCGTAGAAGTATGCTTTCATTTCCACTAGGTCAATGATTGCTTCGAACTCATCTTCAGCACCAATTGGTAATTGGATTGGGTGAGCATTTGCACCTAAACGATCGTGGATCGTTTTTACAGAGTACAAGAAGTCAGCACCAATTTTGTCCATTTTGTTAACGAATACGACACGGGGAACACCGTACGTAGTCGCTTGACGCCATACTGTTTCTGTTTGAGGCTCAACACCAGATTGAGCATCAAGAACTGCCACAGCGCCATCAAGTACACGTAATGAACGCTCAACTTCAACAGTGAAGTCTACGTGTCCAGGAGTATCGATGATGTTAACGCGGTGACCTTTCCAAGAAGCAGTTGTCGCAGCAGACGTGATAGTGATACCACGTTCTTGCTCTTGCTCCATCCAGTCCATTTGTGAAGCTCCTTCATGAGTTTCACCAATTTTATGGATACGGCCAGTATAATAAAGAACACGCTCAGTTGTTGTTGTTTTACCAGCATCAATGTGAGCCATGATCCCAATATTACGAGTGTTTTCTAAGGAGAACTCTCTTGCCATCTTAGGTATTTCTCCTTCCATATTTTAGTTTGTTTTTCAAAAAGTTTCGTTAAAAGATTACCAACGGTAATGAGCAAATGCTTTATTAGCTTCTGCCATTTTGTGAGTATCTTCACGTTTCTTAACTGCAGCACCAGTGTTGTTAGCTGCATCAAGGATTTCGTTAGCTAAACGCTCTTCCATCGTTTTTTCTCCACGAAGACGAGCATAGTTTACTAACCAACGAAGACCTAGAGTAGTACGACGCTCTGGACGTACTTCTACAGGAACTTGGTAGTTAGAACCCCCTACACGGCGTGCTCTAACTTCTAGTACAGGCATGATGTTTTTAAGAGCTTGGTCGAATACTTCCATAGCTTCTTTACCACTGCGCTCTTGTACTAAATCGAATGCTCTATAAAGAATAGCTTGTGACTTACCGCGCTTTCCATCAAGCATCATTTTGTTGATTAAGCGAGATACAAGCTTAGAATTGTAAATCGGATCTGGTAATACGTCTCTTTTTGCAACAGGTCCCTTACGTGGCATTCTACTTCCTCCTTTCACTTTTAAAAGTTTATCTATTAATTGTTAAGCTATTATTTTTTAGCTGCTTTTGGTCGCTTAGTACCATATTTAGAACGACCTTGCATACGGCCATCCACACCAGCAGTATCAAGTGCACCACGTACGATATGGTAACGTACCCCTGGTAAATCTTTTACACGTCCACCGCGGATAAGTACCACGCTGTGTTCTTGTAAGTTGTGACCAATACCTGGGATATAAGCTGTTACCTCGATACCGTTTGTTAAACGTACACGAGCATATTTACGAAGAGCCGAGTTCGGTTTCTTCGGTGTCATAGTACCCACACGTGTACATACACCACGTTTTTGTGGAGAAGATTGGTTAGTTTGAGCTTTTTTGAAGCTGTTGTAACCTCTGTTTAAAGCAGGTGAGTCAGATTTTTTACCTTTACTCACACGACCATTACGGATTAATTGGTTAATAGTAGGCATTTAAATTTTCCTCCTTTCGCCTTTTGTAAGACCACACATCCAGGTGGTTCATTTTTTAGCAAAAAACAAAGTCTTTGAAACTAAAAGTTCAAAAACGTGTTAACTAATAATTGCAACAGTTGCAGCGTTAACTTCTATCCTACAAGCTTGACCAAGCTTTCGCATAGAAGGGACATACGTATACGGAACGTTTTCTTGCTGTGCCGTTTTTGCCACAATAGATGTGACATAAAAATCAGCGTCTTCAGCAATGATGACTTCCTTTACTGTACCTTTTTTTAATGCTTTCACCGTCTGCTTTGTTCCTACAATAATATGATCAGCCTGTAATACTTTTTCATAAGACATTATCATATCCTCCAAAGTAACAGGTAGTTTATAGGAGCACCTTTGATATAGTATCATTCCCTAGAATGGATGTCAACTAACGTTTTGTAGTTTTTTTAAAAAACATCCATTCTAGAGTAATGATTTTATAATTAGTCGATTGTTACCGTTTCTTCAGCTTGGTTTTTGATCGGTTCAGCATTACGATATCTCGTCATACCTGTACCAGCCGGAACTAGCTTACCAATGATAACATTCTCTTTAAGTCCAAGCAACTCATCACGTTTTCCTTTGATTGCAGCATCCGTAAGAACACGCGTTGTTTCTTGGAATGATGCAGCAGATAAGAAGGAATCAGTTTCAAGAGATGCTTTTGTAATACCAAGTAATACAGGACGGCCTGTCGCTGGACGATTGCCTTCAAGTAATACTTTTTCATTTGCATCAGTGAATTGGTGAATATCAAGTAATGAACCTGGTAATACATCTGTATCTCCTGAATCCATTACGCGCACTTTACGAAGCATTTGGCGAACCATTACCTCTACGTGTTTATCTCCAATTTCTACCCCTTGCATACGGTAAACTTTTTGCACCTCACGAAGCAAGTACTCTTGTACAGCCGTGATGTCTTTTACTTTTAGTAATTCTTTAGGATCAATTGAACCTTCTGTTAATTCTTGACCACGTGCAATGCGCTGTCCTTCAATAACTTTCAGACGTGCACTGTACGGAGCTGTGTAAGAACGAGTTTCAATCTCTCCTTGAACAGTAATTTCATGTTGACGATCGCGTCCTTCAGAAATGCCGGCAATTGTACCTTCAATTTCAGAAATAACGGCTTGACCTTTAGGGTTACGCGCTTCGAAGATCTCTTGGATACGCGGTAAACCTTGAGTGATATCGTCTCCAGCAACCCCACCTGTATGGAATGTACGCATCGTTAACTGTGTACCTGGCTCACCGATAGATTGAGCAGCGATGATACCAACTGCTTCACCCACTTCAACTTCTGAACCAGTTGCAAGGTTACGACCGTAACATTTTTTACATACACCGTGGCGAGTGTTACAAGTGAATGCAGAACGAATCCATACTTCTTCAACACCAGCATCCACAATTGTTTCAGCTAGGTCTTCTGTAATTAGTTCGTTTTCTTTCACTAACACTTCGTTTGTTCCTGGGTGAAGTACTGTTTTTCTTGCATAACGTCCAATTAGACGCTCATCAAGTTTCTCAATTTCTTCTGTTCCTTCTTTGATTGCAACAGCCAAAATACCGCGGTCTGTACCACAGTCGTCATCACGTACGATAACGTCTTGTGCCACGTCAACCAGACGACGAGTAAGGTAACCTGAGTCAGCTGTTTTAAGAGCCGTATCGGCAAGACCTTTACGTGCACCATGGGTAGAGATAAAGTACTCTAATACTGTTAAACCTTCACGGAAACTAGATTTGATTGGTAACTCAATGATACGACCAGACGGGTTGGCCATTAGTCCACGCATACCTGCAAGCTGAGTGAAGTTAGATGCGTTACCACGGGCACCAGAGTCACTCATCATGAAGATTGGGTTGCGTTTGTCTAATGATGCCATTAATTTACCTTGGATAACGTCTTTCGCACTGCTCCATACAGAGATAACACGATCATAACGCTCATCTTCAGTAATTAAACCGCGACGGAATTGTTTTAGTACGTTATCTACTTTAGCTTGCGCTTCTGTTAAGATAACTTCTTTTTCTCCTAAAACCACGATATCAGCTACACCAACTGTAATACCAGCTTTAGTAGAATATTTGAAACCTAGGTCTTTCATACGGTCAAGCATTTTAGAAGTCTCAGTAATTTTGAAACGTTTAAATACTTCAGCGATGATATTACCTAAGATTTTTTTCTTGAACGGTGCGATAGCCGGTTGATTCTTGATGAATTCCTTCACATCTGCACCTTTTTCAACAAAGTACTTCTCAGGAGTTTTCACTTCTAAGTTTTCTCTTGTTGGTTCGTTAATGTATGGGAACGATTTTGGTAAAATTTCGTTGAAAACTAATTTACCAACCGTTGTAACAAGCAATTGTTGATTTTGTGCTTCTGTAAACGTTTCGTTGTTTAAAGAACCTGCATACACAGCTACACGTGTATGAAGATGCACATAACCGTTTTGGTACGCTAATAGTGCTTCGTTGGTATCTTTGAACACCATACCTTCTCCAACTGCCTCTTCACGCTCAAGTGTTAAGTAGTAGTTACCTAATACCATATCCTGTGAAGGTGTAACAACTGGTTTACCATCTTTAGGGTTCAAGATATTTTGAGCAGCAAGCATTAAGATACGTGCTTCTGCTTGTGCTTCTGCAGATAATGGAACGTGAACCGCCATTTGGTCACCGTCAAAGTCAGCGTTATATGCTGTACATACAAGCGGGTGAAGACGGATAGCGCGACCTTCTACAAGCGTAGGTTCAAATGCTTGAATACCTAGTCTGTGTAGCGTTGGTGCACGGTTTAAAAGAACTGGATGCTCTTTAATAACCGATTCTAATACGTCCCATACTTCAGGTTGCACACGTTCAATTTTACGTTTTGCACTCTTGATGTTATGAGCTAAACCGCGTTCAACAAGCTCTTTCATTACGAAAGGTTTGAAAAGCTCTAACGCCATTTCTTTTGGAAGACCACATTGATACATCTTTAAGTTCGGACCTACAACGATTACCGAACGGCCAGAGTAGTCAACACGTTTACCTAATAAGTTTTGACGGAAGCGACCTTGCTTACCTTTTAACATGTGAGAAAGAGATTTTAATGGACGGTTACCTGGTCCTGTTACCGGACGGCCGCGACGACCATTATCGATTAATGCATCTACAGCTTCTTGAAGCATACGCTTTTCGTTTTGAACGATAATGCTAGGAGCTCCAAGGTCTAATAAACGCTTTAAGCGGTTGTTACGGTTAATTACACGGCGATATAAATCATTTAGATCAGACGTAGCAAAGCGTCCACCATCTAATTGAACCATTGGACGAAGTTCTGGCGGAATAACCGGTAGAACGTCTAAAATCATCCAAGAAGGTTCGTTACCAGAATGACGGAAAGCCTCTAGTACTTCTAAACGTTTAATAGCACGTGTACGACGTTGACCTTGAGCAGTTTTCAATTCTTCTTTCAAAGCATCTACTTCTTTATCAAGATCGATGTCATGCAATAATTTTTTAACAGCTTCAGCACCCATTGCTGCATGGAAAGTTTGTCCGTACTTCTCACGATACGCACGGTATTCTTTCTCTGATAAAAGCTGTTTCTTTTCAAGTGGTGTATCACCAGCATCTGTTACTACATAAGAAGCAAAATAAATGATTTCCTCTAGCGCACGAGGGGACATGTCTAAGACAAGTCCCATGCGGCTAGGAATACCTTTAAAGTACCAAATATGAGAAACAGGTGCAGCTAGCTCGATGTGACCCATGCGTTCACGACGAACTTTTGCGCGCGTAACTTCTACGCCACAACGATCACATACAACACCTTTATAACGAACGCGCTTATATTTTCCGCAGTGACATTCCCAGTCCTTTTGTGGACCAAAAATACGCTCGCAGAATAAGCCGTCTTTTTCAGGTTTTAACGTACGATAGTTGATCGTTTCAGGTTTTTTTACCTCACCGTACGACCAAGAACGAATTTTATCTGGCGAAGCTAGACCGATTTTCATATACTCAAAGTTATTTACATCTAGCAAGGAGCCTACCTCCCTTTTAATCTACAGGTTTTTTCCCTTAACGTTTATATGAAAGTAATTCCTTACTCTTTTGTGACAGGATCTTTTTGTCCTTCAGAAAGACTTTCTTCGTTATCTGCAATAATTGATTCTGTTGGTTGCTCATGGTCCTCTTCTGAGTCCATGATATCAATTTCTTGCTCGTCAGCAGAAAGCATCTTCACATCCATACCTAAACTTTGTAGTTCTTTAATTAATACTTTGAACGATTCAGGTATGCCAGGTTCTGGAATGTTTTCACCTTTAACAATTGCTTCGTATGTTTTCACACGACCTACTACGTCATCTGATTTCACTGTTAAGATCTCTTGTAATGTGTAAGCAGCACCGTATGCTTCAAGTGCCCATACCTCCATCTCACCAAAACGCTGTCCACCGAACTGCGCTTTACCACCAAGTGGTTGTTGTGTAACAAGTGAGTATGGTCCAGTAGAACGAGCGTGAAGTTTATCGTCTACCATGTGAGCAAGTTTGATCATGTACATGATTCCTACTGATACACGGTTATCGAATGGTTCACCTGTTCGACCATCATATAGAACTGTTTTAGCATCACGAGACATGCCAGCTTCTTCGATTGTTGCCCAAACATCTTCCTCACGCGCACCATCAAATACTGGAGACGCAACGTGAATGCCAAGCTTACGAGCAGCCATACCTAAATGAAGCTCTAGCACCTGACCGATGTTCATACGAGATGGTACCCCTAATGGGTTTAACATGATGTCAATTGGCGTACCGTCTGGTAGGTAAGGCATATCTTCTTCAGGTAAAATACGTGAAATTACACCTTTGTTACCGTGACGACCGGCCATTTTGTCACCTTCAGAAATTTTACGCTTCTGAACAATATATACACGGACTAATTGGTTTACACCTGGTGGTAATTCGTCGCCATCTTCACGGTTGAAGACTTTAACATCAAGAATGATTCCACCGCCGCCGTGCGGTACACGAAGAGAAGTATCACGAACTTCACGCGCTTTTTCACCGAAAATAGCGTGTAGAAGACGTTCTTCAGCTGTTAGTTCTGTTACACCTTTTGGCGTTACTTTACCAACTAAAAGATCTCCGTCTTTTACTTCTGCACCAATGCGGATGATTCCACGCTCATCTAAGTTGCGAAGCGCATCTTCACCTACGTTTGGAATGTCACGCGTAATTTCTTCAGGCCCAAGCTTCGTATCACGAGACTCAGATTCATATTCTTCAATATGAACAGACGTATATACATCGTCTTTCACAAGGCGTTCACTCATGATGATGGCATCCTCATAGTTGTAACCATCCCATGTCATGAAACCAACCATTACGTTTCGTCCTAAAGCAAGCTCACCTTTTTCCATTGAAGGACCGTCGGCTAAGATCTCACCTTTTACTACTTCGTCGCCAACTGAAACAATTGGACGCTGGTTGTAACAAGTACCTTGGTTAGAACGAACAAATTTTAATAATTTGTATTGATCTAAGTTACCTTTAACTTTTTGTCCGTCTACTTCTTCATAGCGGCGAACAAAAATTTGTTTTGCTTCTACGCGCTCTACAACGCCAGGATATTTACAAATCACGGCTGCACCAGAGTCTTTACCAGATACGTATTCCATACCTGTACCTACGATTGGTGCTTCAGGATTTAATAAAGGTACTGCTTGACGTTGCATGTTCGCACCCATTAATGCACGGTTAGAGTCATCGTTCTCTAAGAATGGGATACATGCTGTAGCGGCAGATACAACTTGTTTTGGTGATACATCCATATAGTCTAAACGATCGCGACGGATAACCGTGTTTTCTCCACGGAAACGTGCAACGACATTTTCATCTAAGAATGAACCATCATCACCTAGACGAGCGTTCGCTTGGGCTACAACATAGTTATCTTCTTCATCAGCTGTTAAGTAGTCAATTCGCTCTGTCACTTTACCTGTTTCAGGATCGATACGACGGTAAGGTGTTTCGATGAAACCGAATTTGTTTACTTTTGCATAAGAAGATAGTGAGTTGATTAACCCGATATTCGGACCCTCTGGTGTTTCAATCGGACACATACGGCCATAGTGGGAGTAGTGAACGTCACGCACTTCGAAACCAGCGCGCTCACGCGTTAAACCACCAGGTCCTAGAGCTGAAAGACGACGTTTGTGCGTCAATTCACCTAATGGATTCGTTTGATCCATGAACTGTGATAATTGAGAACTTCCAAAGAACTCTTTAATCGCCGCAATAACTGGGCGAATATTAATTAATTGTTGAGGTGTGATTGTATTCGTGTCTTGAATTGACATTCTTTCACGAACAACACGTTCCATACGAGATAAACCGATACGGAATTGGTTTTGTAACAATTCACCTACAGAACGCAGACGACGGTTACCTAAGTGGTCGATATCATCTGTGTCTCCTACTTGATGAAGCAAGTTAAAGAAGTAACTGATTGATGCTAAAATATCAGCAGGTGTGATATTTTTAACTTCTTCTGTTACATATGCGTTACCTGATACAGTGATGATTTTTTCACCTTCTGGATCATTTGGCGCATAAATCTTAATAGATTGTAATGTAACATCGTCTTCTACTACTCCACCAACCGGACTATAAGTTTTGAAGTTTACTCCACCTTCAAGCATCGGAATCAAGCGATCTAGCAGACGGCGGTCAATCATTGCGCCTTTTTCTGCAATAATTTCACCTGTTTCAGGATCAACTAATGTTTCAGCTAGCTTTTGATTAAATAAGCGATGTTTGATATGAAGCTTTTTATTAATTTTATAGCGACCTACGTTCGCTAAGTCATATCGTTTTGGATCAAAGAAGCGAGATACTAATAGAGACTTCGCATTCTCAACTGTCGGTGGTTCACCCGGACGTAAACGCTCATAGATTTCTAATAGCGCTTTTTCCGTTGTTTCCGTATTATCTTTTTCAAGCGTATTACGGATGTATTCATTATCACCGATTAAATCGATAATCTCTTGGTCAGAACCGAAACCTAGCGCGCGTAACAGCACTGTTACTGGCAGTTTACGAGTACGATCAATACGCACGTATACTACATCTTTTGCATCAGTTTCATATTCTAGCCATGCACCACGGTTAGGGATAACAGTTGCTGTATATCCTTTTTTACCGTTTTTATCAAGCTTTCCACTATAGTAAACACTTGGTGAACGAACCAACTGTGATACGATAACACGCTCAGCACCGTTAATTACAAAGGTACCTGTTTCGGTCATCAATGGGAAATCTCCCATGAACACATCTTGGTCTTTTACTTCACCTGTTTCTTTATTAATTAACCGCACCTTAACACGAAGAGGTGCTGCATAAGTTACATCACGTTCTTTAGACTCTCCTACTGAATACTTTGGCTCACCTAAGCTGTAATCAATAAATTCTAGTGATAAGTTACCTGTAAAATCATCAATTGGAGAAATATCTTGGAACATTTCTCGTAAACCTTCATCTAAAAACCATTGGTATGAAGCCGTTTGAATCTCGATTAAGTTCGGTAACTCTAAAACTTCACTAATACGAGCATAACTTCTGCGTTGGCGGTGGCGTCCATACTGAACTAGTTGACCTGTCAACTGATTCACCCCTCAAATCAAGCGTTATTATTCAAAATATATAATAAACCATATGTTTATTATTGAACAAAAGAAAAATGGTCTCTTTAAATAGAAAACCACAATTTCATAAAAACGTACTATTGATTTTATTAGTTTTTCCCATATAATTCAAAATTATACCTTTTATTTTATGTATAACCCGAGCTTATATGGAATATTTATATATTGGCATTTTATAATGCTAACATACTAAAAAATATTAGTCAACATTTTTTAGCACATATGATATAATACCCTTTTTTCTTTTCTACTACTTCTACTTCATTAAATAGAGATTCTAATTTCGCAAGAGCAGATGGCGCTCCTTGCTTTTTCTGAATCACAATCCAAAGCTCTCCTTGGTCAGCAAGGTGATCTAATGATTTTTCTAGAATTTCATGAACAACTTTTTTACCCGCACGGATCGGCGGATTACTAAGAATAGCTGCAAAATTCGTTTCCTTCACATTTTCATAGCAAGAGCTTTGATAGATTGAAACATTTGATACTGAATTAACTTCAGCATTTTTTTGAGCTAGTGCTAATGCACGTTCATTAACATCAACCATATGAACGTTTCTTTGGCTGTCCTCTTTTGCAAGTGCCAACCCAATTGGACCATATCCGCATCCAACATCCAGAAGCGGGCCGGGACTCTCGGGCATTTGAAACGTTTCAATTAACAGGCGCGATCCAAAATCGACCTCTTTTTTTGAAAAAACACCGCGGTCACTCGTAAATGAAAAAGAGGTTCCTCTCAATTCAAATGAAAAGCGCTCTTCATTACTTGCAGACGATGGTGTATTAGAAAAATAATGTTCTGTCAAAATAGAACCTCCTAATCAATATGTTCTTCTTTACTATAAATGAAAAGGATGACAGAAGCAAAAAAGCTCGCTTGTACAAGCGAGCTTTTTTATATCAGTTGTTAAGCAATAATTACTTAACTTCTACAGAAGCGCCAACTTCTTCAAGTTTAGCTTTTGCTTCTTCAGCTTCTTCTTTAGAAATACCTTCTTTAAGAGCTTTTGGAGCGTTATCAACGATTTCTTTAGCTTCTTTTAAGCCAAGACCAGTGATTTCACGTACTACTTTGATAACTTTGATTTTTTGTCCGCCAGCACTTTCAAGTACTAGGTCAAATTCAGTTTTCTCAGCAGCAGCTTCACCAGCAGCACCGCCAGCTACAGCTACAGGAGCAGCAGCAGTTACGCCAAATTCTTCTTCGATTGCTTTTACTAAATCGTTAAGTTCTAAAACAGTCATATTTTTAACTGCTTCAATGATTTGTTCTTGAGTCATTGTTAATTTCCTCCTTGTGATTGTGTTATATATAACAGACTAGATTATGCACCTTGTTCTTCTTTTTGGTCTGCCACAGCTTTTGTAGCAAGAGCAAGGTTGCGAATTGGAGCTTGAAGCACGCTAAGCAACATAGAAAGTAAGCCTTCGCGAGATGGTAGTTCTGCAAGTGCTTTAATTTCTTCAACAGATGCAACATTACCTTCAATTACACCAGCTTTGATTTCTAACGCTTCGTGTTCTTTCGCGAAGTTGTTTAGAATTTTAGCTGGAGCAACAACATCTTCTCCACCAAATGCGATTGCATTTGGACCTACTAACGCATCATTAAGATCTGTTAGTTCAAGTTTTTCTACAGCACGGCGAGTTAAAGTGTTTTTGTAAACTTTGAACTCAATGCCTGCTTCACGTAATTGCTTACGAAGTTCAGTAACTTCAGCAACATTCAAACCACGGTAGTCAACGACAACTATTGAGTTACTCGCTTGAAGTTTTTCAGCAATTTCGTCTACGACTTGTTTCTTTTGTTCAATTACGTTGCTCATCTTTACACCTCCTGTAGATTTCCTTCCGTACACTCAGACAAGGTGCAATAAAAAACCTCCATGACAATAAAGACATGGAGGTGTAGTAAGCGAACCATAACGTTTCACTAATTTATCTCACACACCTCGGTAGGAAATTAAGCTTTGCAGCACCTACTGTCTACGGTACAAATGTTATTCTTTTTAACAACATTATCTATTATAATCAGGGACTTTCAAAAAGTCAACACCGATTTATTTCCAAATTTATTAAGCAGAGAATGAAGCAGTATCAACTTTGATACCAGGGCCCATTGTTGAAGTAACAGCTACGTTCTTCATGTATGTGCCTTTTGCTGCTGCCGGCTTAGCTTTTACCATAGTTTCGAAGATTGTAGTGAAGTTTTCAACTAACTTGCTCTCTTCGAAAGATACTTTACCAATTGGTACGTGGATGTTACCAGCTTTATCAACGCGGTATTCTACTTTACCAGCTTTGATTTCGTTAACTGCTTTTTGAACATCAAATGTTACTGTACCAGTTTTAGGGTTTGGCATTAAACCTTTAGGTCCTAATACACGACCAAGTTTACCAACTTCACCCATCATGTCTGGAGTAGCTACGATTACATCGAACTCGAACCAACCTTGTTGGATTTTGTTGATGTAGTCAGCATCGCCAACGTAGTCAGCGCCTGCAGCTTCAGCTTCTTTAGCTTTTTCGCCTTTAGCGAATACTAATACACGTTGAGTTTTACCTGTACCGTTTGGTAGTACTACTGCACCACGAATTTGTTGGTCAGCTTTCTTAGGGTCAACTCCTAAACGGAATGCTACTTCTACAGTTGCATCAAATTTAGTTGTGTTTGTTTTCTTTACTAATTCAATCGCTTCTTGTACTGAATAAGTTTGTGTACGATCTACAAGCTTAGCAGCTTCAACGTACTTTTTACCTTTTTTAGCCATTTTTGTTTCCTCCTTATGTGGTTTTAACGGAATAACCTCCCACTAATAAAGGTTGCGAGCATAGGAAAACTTCCATTTCTCGCAACCTTCTAACACCCAATCAAATGGAATTAGTCTTCAACTACGATTCCCATACTGCGCGCTGTACCTTCTACCATGCGCATTGCAGATTCAACGCTAGCAGCGTTTAAGTCAGGCATTTTAGTTTCAGCAATCTCACGCACTTTGTCACGCTTGACTGTTGCAACTTTATTACGGTTTGGTTCACCAGAACCAGACTCAATACCAGCCGCTTTCTTAAGTAGTACAGCAGCAGGTGGAGTTTTCGTAATAAATGTAAATGAACGGTCTTCAAATACCGTGATTTCAACAGGAATGATAAGACCAGCTTGATCAGCTGTGCGAGCGTTAAACTCCTTACAGAAACCCATGATATTAACACCGGCTTGACCTAATGCAGGACCAACTGGTGGCGCTGGATTTGCTTTACCTGCAGGAATTTGTAACTTAACAAGTTTAATTACTTTTTTAGCCACGAGACACACCTCCTTAAGTCCGTGATGTGGTAATAGGGCGATGCCCTCCCACTCAATGTTCTTTATATATAAAATAAAGAAATAGTTGTTTTAGTCTCTAGTTTTGAGACATACTGACTTATGAAATATTAACATTAAACTTCATGAATTGCAAGGTCTTACAGATTATATTTTTTCAATTTGTGTAAAGTCTAGCTCTACTGGCGTTTGTCTTCCGAACATATCCACATGAACCTTAACTTTACGTTTATCTGTATCGATTTCTTCAATGGTACCTTCGAAGTTTGCAAACGGACCTTCTTGAACTAATACTGTTTCTTTTAGTTCAAAGTCAAAGTCAGCATGCTTCTCGTCCATGCCCATTTGTTTTAAGATCATTTCTACTTCTTCTGGTAGAAGAGCAGTTGGCTTTGATCCAGAACCTGCTGAACCTACAAAGCCCGTAACGCCAGGTGTATTACGAACTACATACCATGAATCATCCGTCATGATGATTTCAACTAACACGTACCCTGGAAATACTTTTTTCTTTGTAATCTTTTCTTTGTTGTTCTTAATTTCTCTTTCTTCTTCTTCGGGAACAACAACGCGGAAAATTTTATCTTGCATACCCATTGTTTCTACGCGCTTTTCTAAATTTGTTTTTACTTTATTTTCATATCCAGAATAAGTATGGACTACATACCAATTTTTCTCCATTTCTGAGGACTATACGTCCTTCCCTCCCAGCTCACTATAAAATAAGATGTCCTAATCTATTGCACAGACAACGCACTAGGAAAATAGTTGACTCCTAGCACAATCATTCTTAAAGCAAATTAAAAAACCCGTCTCCGGGCTTTTCTGAAAAAAACATAATTTAGCTTTATTATACCATGATTTAAGTCAATTTATTCAAGGGATTAAACGAATAAGTGACGAAATTCCGTAATCAACTACTACAAAAAAGAGTGTCATAAATACAACTGTAGAAATAACAGTAATTGTATAACGAGTTAGCTCATTTTTTTTAGGCCAACTTACCTTCTTCATCTCACGCCCAACATCACGCAAGAAATTTCCTACACGGTTCATGTTTGTAACCTCCAATAAATTAAAAGGGGTATTAGTCTGTGCAGATTATTGATCTACTTTGTTTCACGATGAATCGTATGTGCGTTACACGTTTTGCAAAACTTCTTCATTTCTAAACGATCTTCGTTTTGCTGTGTGTTTTTCATAGTCGTATAGTTACGACTAGCGCATTGCACACACGCAAGTACAACTTTTTTACGCATAATGTCAACCACCTATAGAGTGATAATGTCTATAAAAAAGTATCACAGACTTTCTTAGCATGTCAATATGAGGATAGAAGGCTACATTGTGATTTCACGAATCTCGAGGTAGCGCTCTAATTTCCTCTTCACACGCTGAAGTGCATTATCGATGGATTTGACGTGGCGGTTTAACTCTTCTGAAATCTCTTGATAAGATTGACCATCTAAATAAAGAACGAGAACTTTTCGCTCAAGATCACTTAACAGTTCAGCCATCTTTAATTCAATATCATCAAACTTCTCTCGATTAATGAGCAACTCTTCTGGATTTGCTACTTTTGTCCCCGAAATAACATCCATTAAGGTTCGGTCGGACTCTTCATCATATATTGGCTTGTCCAATGATACATAAGAGTTTAATGGAATATGTTTTTGCCTTGTTGCGGTTTTAATAGCGGTAATAATTTGCCTCGTAATGCAAAGTTCAGCAAAAGCTTTAAACGAAGTTAGCTTATCTTCTCTAAAATCTCTAATTGCCTTATATAACCCTATCATACCTTCTTGTACAATATCTTCACGGTCTGCCCCAATTAAAAAATATGACCGCGCCTTTGCTCGCACAAAGTTTTTGTATTTATGAATCAAATACTCTAATGCGTCAATATCGCCTTTATGCACAAGATCGACAACTGTTTCATCCTCTTGTTGTTCGAAATGAGCATGCAGTTTTCTCCCATAATTATCGCCCATATCGATCCCCCCGACCGCACAGTAGATAGAAATATTATACAGTAGCTAATTCCGTACCGTCAATAACCTCACCGCTGTCCCCGGCGCCATTTTTCGAAAATTTCGGCTACTTGATTGGAAAGTTGAATGCGTGCCGCTGGCTTTTGATTTTGAATAGACTTCACATCAAGATTAATATGTTTCTCAATTTGCTCAATTTCGTTGTACAATTCTCGAGCAGAAATTCTAAGCGCACCTTGTCCAAAGATTGCCCACTGCTCCGTAAAATCAGATGTAGCAACATGAATCTGTGTCTTTACATTGTTTAGCTCTTGAGCCAGCTTTTCAATGTACTCATCCGCTGTTTCATTTTCTCTTGTAAATACAACGTCAACCTTATGATTTTTTGCCTTCTTTTCAATTCCTTCGACCATATGAGCATCGAAGACAATAATGACACGATAACCCATATATGCTTGATACTCTGCCATCTTTTCGATTAACAGGTCTCGAGCACCGGCTAAATCATTATCTCTAAGCTTTCTTAGGTCGGGCCACGCACCTATCATGTTATAACCATCCACCAGTAGAATATCCATTCTTATTCACCTAGAGGATGGCGTTTTCGGTAAACCTCATACATGAGAAGACTAGCTGCTACAGATGCATTTAACGATGTAACATGCCCAACCATTGGAAGCTGTACAAGGAAGTCGCATTTTTCACGAATCAAACGACTCATGCCTTTTCCTTCGCTTCCAATCACTAACGTAAGCGGCATACCTCCATCTAAGTTGCGGTAATCATCGCTTTCTTTCGCATCTGTTCCAACAATCCATACGCCTCGATCTTTTAATTCATCAATCGTCCTTGATAGGTTTGTTACCCTTGCTACGGGAACATGTTCAATTGCTCCTGTAGAGGCCTTAGCTACAGTGGCGGTTAATCCAACTGAACGGCGCTTTGGAATAATAATACCGTGTGCGCCAACGGCATCAGCTGTTCGCATAATAGAACCTAAATTATGGGGATCTTCAAGCTCATCTAACAGAAGAAAAAACGGACTTTCATTACGTTTTTCCGCTAAGTTAAATAAATCATCTAACTCTGCATACTGATAAGCAGCAACTTGTGCAGCTACTCCTTGATGAATACCGTCTACCATTTGCTCAATTTTCTTTTTCGGTACAAACTGCACCAATACACCATTACGTTTTGCTAACTGCGTGATTTGCCCCATAGAACCGCCTTGCGATCCTTCGGCAATCCATAGTTTGTTAATGTCGCGCCCAGACTTTAGGGCTTCTAGGACCGGATTACGTCCAATGATAAATTCATGTTCCATGATTCATTCCTCCCTCTCCTTCATCGACGAAAGAGATAGCTTTAGTAATAAGTTCCATCATTCTTTCTTCTTCACCTAAAAGATACAAATAGCCTACGACCGCTTCAAATGCCGTACTGTAGCGATACGTTTGCACATCTGTGTTTTTAGGGACTGTACCGGACTTTGCATTGCGTCCTCGGCGCAGTACACCTTCTTCTTCTTCAGTAAAAAAGTTTTCATTTTTAAAATAATATACGATTTGCGCTTGTGCTTTTGCTGATACATATTTTTTAGCTTTATTATGAAGCTGGTTAGGGCGCACTGTCCCTAACACCAACAGGTGGCGGCGAACATGTAAATCAAACACCGCATCACCCATATAAGCAAGAGCTAAGCTATTTAGCTGTTTTACATCTAATTTACTGCTGCTCATAACACTATTATCCTCTTTTCCATCTTGTTCCTTGCGCCGTATCTTCTAAAATAATATTTTTAGCCTTTAATTCATCTCGAATTTGATCTGCTAATTGGAAATTACGATCTTTACGAGCCTGAATACGACCTTGGATCAATTGATCAATTTCTTCGTCTAGAAGTTCAGCTTCTCCAAACGTAATGCCTATTGCAGCACCTAATTCTTTAAACTCTTTAATAAAGGCTTCAATTACATCTGTAGACGTTGTTTGTTCTAACAAATACAAGTTAGCTTGCTTTGCTAGCTCGAACAGAACAGAAATGGCATTTGCCGTATTAAAATCATCATCCATCTCTTCAACAAACGTTTCGCGAAGCTCTTTTAGCTTTTCGAACCATTCTGAAGCATCTTCTTGAAGATTTGTTGCTGCCTCTAGACGGTGAGTTAAGTTGCCGTAAGCTGTTTGCAGACGCTCAAACCCTTTGCGCGTATTCTCTAAAATTTCTTCGTTATAGTTAATTGGGTGACGATAGTGAACAGATAAAATAAAGAATCGAAGTAGGGAAGGATCATGCTTTTTAATAATGTCATGAACTAACACGAAGTTCCCTAGTGATTTAGACATCTTTTCATTATCAATATTGATATATCCGTTATGAAGCCAGTATTTCGCAAACGATTTCCCAGTGAGCGCTTCTGATTGGGCAATTTCATTTTCGTGATGAGGGAAAGCTAAATCCTGGCCGCCTGCGTGGATATCAATTGTATCACCTAAATACTTGCGTGCCATCGCAGAGCACTCGATATGCCAGCCTGGTCTTCCTTGACCCCAAGGGCTATCCCATGCGATCTCTCCATCTTTGGTTGCTTTCCAAAGAGTAAAGTCTAATGGATCTTCTTTCTTTTCTCCAACTTCGATACGAGCACCAGATTGCAATTCATCAATAGACTGATGTGATAATTTTCCGTATCCTTCAAACTTACGTGTACGATAGTATACATCACCCTCTGACTCATATGCATATCCTTTTTTCACCAGTTCATCGATGAACTCAATAATGATATCCATATTTTCAGTTACGCGTGGATGCACATCGGCATGCTTGCATCCAAGAGCTGACGTATCTTCAAAGTAGGCATCGATAAAGCGGTTTGCGATCGTTGGAACATCTTCTCCTAACTCTTTTGCTGCCTTAATTAATTTATCATCCACATCTGTAAAGTTTGAGACATACTCTACATCGTAGCCTCTAAATTCTAAATAGCGGCGCACCGTATCAAATACGATCGCAGGACGCGCATTTCCAATATGAATATAGTTATACACGGTCGGTCCGCACACGTACATTTTGACTTTGTTTTCTTCTAGCGGTACAAACGTCTCTTTTTGACGTGTTAACGTGTTATATAGCTTAATTGCCATGGTGAATCTTCCCTTCTTTTAATTCCTTTAATTGATTTTGCAGGTGTAAAATTTCTTTCTCTAGCTGTTTGAAACGCTCTGCATCTGGATCTGGTAAATCTTGATGATTCAAATCTTTTGGAATCCGGACGCCATTTTGAATGACGACTCGGCCAGGGATACCAACAACCGTTGAGTTTTCTGGGACGTCATTTAACACAACTGAGCCCGCTCCAATTTTGGAGTGCGCATGAATCGTAATCGACCCTAGTACTTTAGCACCTGTTGCAATTAAGACATTGTCTTCGATCGTCGGGTGACGCTTTCCTTTTTCTTTCCCTGTTCCTCCGAGTGTTACTCCTTGATATACTGTTACATTATCTCCAATTTCGCACGTTTCCCCAATAACAATTCCCATTCCGTGGTCAATAAAAAATCGGCGGCCAATTTTCGCACCCGGATGAATTTCAATCCCTGTGAAGAATCGGCTAATTTGTGAGATTACACGTGCCAGAAAAAACCACTTTCTTTTAAAAAGCCCGTGAGCTAATCTATGTGCCCAAATAGCATGCAACCCCGAATAGGTTAATATCACTTCAATATAACTTCTTGCTGCAGGATCTTGTTCAAATATGGCCTCAATGTCTTCCTTTAACAACTTTAGCATCATCTCACCCCAATTCCGCTATTCCTCTATCTACTCATTGATTGTATAAAAAAACGCCCCTATGTCAAATGACACAGAGACGTATATACGCGGTTCCACTCTGTTTGGATCAACAAACGATCCCAACTCTTCTCTCATAACGTGAAAGTACCCGCTTTTGCCTACTTACTTAGTAGCATTCAACAAAAGACTCAAAGGCGCACTTCAACAAGTTTTGTCATAGGTTACTTTCAGCCGGTGATAACCCTCTCTGATATGCAATGAACTTGCCTACTCTTCCTTCTCAACGATATCCATATTTGATTATTTTATCATATGGGCAAAATAGAAATTTGTTAACTATAAATGCTTTCTAAACGAGCTAAAACTGTTTCTTTCCCTAAAAGAGAAATAGCTTTTGGAAGCTCAGGACCGTGTGTTTCGCCTGTTGTTGCTACACGAATTGGCATAAATAGTTTTTTACCTTTTTGACCTGTTGCTTTTTGTACAGCCTTTGTTGCTGCCTTAATTTCATCAGCGCTGAATTCTTCTAAGGAAGAAATCTCTTCAGCAAATGCTTTTAACACTTCCGGTACTTGCTCTTCAGCAAGCACTGCTTTTGCTTCTTCACTGTAATCAATTTCTTTCTTAAAGAACATTTCAGTAAGTTCAACAATCTCGGCGCCAAAGCTCATTTGTTCTTGGTATAGAGCGACTAGGTCACGTACCCATTGTTCTGTTTCTGCATCGCGCGTTTCTTCAACTTTTCCAGCTTTCACTAAGTGAGGAACTGATAAAGCTACTACCTCGTCTAAATCCAATTGTTTCATGTATTGGTTGTTCATCCAACGTAATTTGCTTGTATCAAATAGTGCTGGAGATTTTGATAAACGAGCTGGGTCAAAAATTTCAATGAACTGTTCTTTAGAGAAGATTTCTTCTTCTCCCACAGGTGACCAGCCAAGCATTGTAATAAAATTAAACAGTGCTTCCGGCAAGTAGCCTAATTCTTTATATTGCTCAATAAACTGAATGATTGACTCATCACGTTTACTTAGCTTACGGCGATTTTCATTTACGATCAATGTCATATGACCAAATACAGGAGGCGTCCAGCCTAAAGCTTCATACACAAGAATTTGCTTCGGTGTATTAGAAATATGGTCATCTCCGCGTAGAACATGTGTCATCTTCATTAGATAATCATCAATGGCTACAGCGTAATTATATGTTGGTGTACCGTCTTTTTTCACAATAACGAAGTCACCAATGCCTTCAGACTCAAATGATACTTCATCTTTGACAATATCATTCCATTTAATTTCTTTGTTACTAGGAACACGGAAGCGAATGCTTGGCTCACGGCCTTCTGCTTCTAGTTCAGCACGCTGTTCAGCTGTTAAGTTACGGCACTTCCCTGAATAGCGCGGCATTTGACTGTTTGCCTGCTGTTCTTCACGCTCTTTTTCAAGCTCTTCTGACGTACAGTAACAGTGATAAGCTAATCCTTTTTCAAGAAGTTCTTCCGTATATTTTTGATAGATTTCCGTACGTTCAGACTGGCGGTAAGGACCGTACTCGCCGCCTACGTCGATACTCTCATCCCATTCAATACCTAACCATTTTAAATAGCGCAGCTGACTTTCTTCTCCGCCTTCGATATTACGCTTTTGATCTGTATCTTCAATACGGATAATAAATTTACCGTTTTGATTTCGTGCAAATAAATAATTAAATAGTGCTGTTCTTGCATTCCCTATATGAAGATGTCCAGTTGGACTCGGGGCATAACGAACTCTTACTTCGCTTGACATAACTAAGATGACCTCCAATTTAATATTACTTATAGTATGTATTTAGATATTTTAGACATGTTCTAATTTTATCACCAAATAGGTATCTGTCAAAGTCAACTGTTTTTATTTTTGATAAACTAAAACGGCTGCTTGGGCGGCAATTCCTTCTTCACGTCCCGTAAAACCTAACTTTTCTGTTGTTGTTGCCTTGACGTTAATTTGAGAAATGCTTGCTTCTAACAGCTGCGCAATACGCTCTCTCATTGGTTCAATGTAAGGAGCCATTTTAGGTTTTTGCGCGATAATTGTGCAATCTACATTGCTTAATTCATAGCCTTCATCTTTTAGTAGTTTCCATACGTGTTGAAGAAGCTTTGCTGAATCAGCATCTTTAAATTCAGGGTCTGTATCCGGAAAATGCTTTCCGATATCTCCTTTAGCCGCCGCTCCTAATAAGGCATCTGCGATTGTATGCAACAGCACATCTGCATCTGAATGGCCTAATAGTCCTTTTTCATACGGAATTTCTAAACCGCCGATGATTAAAGGTCTTCCTTCTGCAAATTCATGTACGTCGAAACCTTGTCCTACTCGAATGTTCATTTTTCCACTCCTTCAGTCCTGTTTAGCTTTGTTAATATAGCTTCTGCATATAACAAATCTTCTGGTGTTGTTAGTTTTATATTATCGTAATTTCCCTCTACAATCGATACTTTTTGCCCCGCTCTTTCTACTAAGCTTGCATCATCGGTACCTAAGTATTCATTTGTTTTTGCTTTTTCGTGTGCATTCATTACTACATCAAAAAGAAAAGCCTGCGGCGTTTGAATAGCCCACAAGCTAGAGCGCTCAACTGTTTCAATGACAGTACCCTGTTCCACACGCTTAATTGTGTCTTTTACTGGAACAGCCAGCACAGCAGCCTTATCACTAGCAGCTTTTTCTACTAACTCATGGATTGTGTTTTGTTGAACAAATGGACGAGCGCCATCATGAATTAATACCATCTGAGCCTGCTTTAAACTTTTAAGACCGTTATAAACGCTATGTTGACGTTCATCGCCCCCAACTGTCAATGATTGAACCTTTTGAATTGGATATTCGATTAATAACTCTTCAAAAATCTCCACTTCTTTTTCGTTTACGACTAGTACAATTCCACTGCACCAAGGATCTTGTTCGAATTTTTGCAGCGTATGAATGATAAGCGGAACGTTTTGAATAGTTAAAAATTGTTTGTTCCGCCCCGCTTTCATTCGCTTCCCCTGACCTGCAGCTAACACGATAATTTCATACTTCATAGGTATACTCCCTTTACCTGTTACGTCACAGTGCTTTTTCTAATAACTTGGGTTTCGCAAAAATCATACGGCCTGCTGAGGTTTGGAGTACGCTCGTCACCAGTACATCAATTTGCTTTCCAATATAATTTCTTCCTTCTTCTACCACGATCATTGTACCGTCATCAAGATAGGCAATACCTTGATTGTGCTCTTTACCGTCTTTTATAACCAATACGTTCATTTCTTCTCCTGGAAGTACAATTGGCTTGACGGCATTTGCTAAGTCATTGATATTTAAAACGCCAACATTTTGAAGTTCACATACTTTATTTAAATTAAAATCGTTTGTCACGACCAAACCGGAAGTCAGCTTTGCCAATTTAACCAGCTTGCTGTCTACTTCTTGAATGTCTTCGAAATCGCCTTCATAAATTTCTACCTTCATTGCCAGTTCTTTTTGAATACGGTTTAGAATATCTAGACCTCGTCTACCTCTGTTTCGTTTTAGAACATCCGACGAATCAGCAATATGCTGAAGTTCCTCAAGCACAAAGCGCGGAATAACAATCGTTCCGTCTAAAAATCCTGTTTGACAAATATCTGCGATACGGCCGTCAATAATAACGCTTGTATCTAAAATCTTAAGAGACTTTAATGATTCTTCGTTATCTGTTTCTTCTTCTTGTCCTTTTTTCTTCCCAATTCGAGCCGGCATCGAAAACACGCTTACAAGTTCATCACGTTTTTTAAACCCGACTTGAAACCCTAAGTAACCTAAAAGAATACTTAGAAAGATTGGTAAAATGGTACTTACTACTTGAAGTTGAATTCTACCTAAAAAAGCTCCGACCAAGTAGGCCACAATAAGCCCTAAAATCAATCCTAAGCTCCCGAAAAGCACATCCGTTACAGGCGCCTTCAGTAACGCCTCTTCCACTCGGCGAATTAATTCAACTATATAATCAACAATCCAAAACGTGACAAGGAAAAACAAAATGGCTCCCAGTATTGCATCGACGTAAGGCTTTTCTAGAAATGCTACATCTTGCAGATTTAATAATTGAATAAGTTCAGGTATAAAAAAGACGCCCAATGTACCACCTGTAATAATAAAAAATAACTGTACAAAACGTTTTAACACGCCTTCACCTCCCTTTATCATTATAAACAGTTTACAATGATTGAAACCTGTTATTTAACCAAAAAACAGAATTTGTAAACAAACTGTCACTTTTTTTGTATTTTCACAATATCTTAATGAATCAAACATTTAATGTCAATTAATATCCTATAGCTGACGGTTTGTAAGATGCTGCTCTTTTAGTCTTTTTAGGCCTTCTCTGATTTTCCTTGCTCGAATTTCACCGATGCCTTCTACCTCATCCAATTCTTCTACCGACGCATCTGCTATCGTTTTTAAATCCCCTAATTCATCAATGAGATTTTCAATAATAATCGATGGAAGTCTTGGAATTTTATGAAGCATTCGATACCCTCTAGGAATAACGCTGTCTTCAAAGCTTGTATACATAGGATATCCCATTAAGCGAAGGAGCGTTTGGTCATCGAGAAGAACATTATTTGACGGCTGCTGCATGCGTTCAATTACTCGGTAAGGGTCAAAGCTGAGATCATACATATAATCTTTGATTAATAAAGTTGCTTCTTCCTCTAAGTGGGAAAGTAGTTCATTCATTTGGAGACGGATTAGTCTTCCTTCTGTTCCTAACTCGCTAATATAGCTCAAAATTTCATTTTTAATACGCAGAACCATTTCTGTACGATGAAGCGACTGCAGCACATCTGTATGAGTTACTTGCTCTTCAAACTCTAATGCACTGAGACTTGTAATCGATTCGTCTAATACCGCCTTGTACTTTTCAAGTGTCCCAAGCGCTTGATTCGCTTTTGCTAAAATAACACTAATGTCTTTCAATACATACTGCAGAGACCCTTTGTAAAGCGTAATCACATTTCGTCTTTGTGAAATGGCTATCACCAATACACCTGACTGCTTAGCTACGCGCTCTGCTGTACGGTGACGCATTCCTGTCTGTGAAGAAGGAGTAGAGGGATCTGGCATGAGCTGAGCATTAGCAAATAATATCTTGCTTCCGCTGTCGTTTAAAATAAGCGCTCCATCCATTTTGGCTAACTCGTATAAATGCGCAGGTGTAAATGCACAATTAATCGAAAATCCTCCATCTACCATCTTTTTGACTTGTTCATTGTAGCCCATAACAATTAAGCCGCCCGTCTTTGCCCGCAAGACGTTATCGATACCGTCACGAATAGGGGTTCCTGGTGCTACAAACTGCAGAATTTCTGATATTTGTTTTTGACTAACTGTTGTTTTTTCTCCTTCCACTGCTTATCCTCCTAATGTATATTGCAGAGCCTCCGCTACTGTTGATACCCCAATCACATCAATACCATCTGGGACTTTCCATCCTCCTAAATTTTTCTCCGGGATAATAATTCGTTGGAACCCTAATTTTACCGCTTCTTGAACGCGCTGTTCAATTCTAGACACTCGGCGTACTTCACCTGTTAATCCTACCTCTCCTACAATAACATCTGTAGCGCTAGAAGCAGCATCTCTGAAGCTTGAAGCAATGCTAACGGCTACAGCTAAATCGATTGCTGGTTCATCTAATTTCACTCCACCTGCTACTTTTAAATAAGCATCTTGATTCTGCAGCAGCATTCCTACACGCTTTTCTAAGACAGCCATGATAAGCGAAACGCGATTATGATCTACTCCCGTCGCCATTCTTCTAGGGTTTCCAAAGCTCGTTGGACTGATTAGCGCCTGCAGCTCTACTAATACGGGTCTTGTCCCTTCCATTGAAGCGACAACAACCGATCCTGCTGCTCCCTGAGATCGTTCTTCTAGAAAGATTTCAGATGGATTCAATACTTCTTCTAGCCCACTTTCTTTCATTTCAAAAATGCCCATTTCATTTGTAGATCCAAACCGGTTCTTAACCGCTCTTAATATACGATACGTATGATGGCGCTCTCCTTCAAAATAAAGAACCGTATCCACCATATGTTCAAGAAGTCTTGGACCTGCAATGGCCCCTTCTTTCGTTACATGACCCACAATAAAGATGGCAATTCCATTCGTTTTAGCAACACGCATTAGTTCAGCCGTACACTCTCGCACCTGTGAGACGCTTCCTGGCGCTGATGTCACATCAGCATGGTAAATGGTTTGAATTGAATCAATCACCACAAAATCAGGCTGCATGCTTGAGATGGCCTCTAGTATTAATTCTAAGTTTGTTTCTGCGTGAACATAAAGCTCTTCAGCTTTTACACCTAGCCTGTCCGCTCTTAACTTCGTTTGTTTGGTTGATTCCTCTCCCGAAATATATAGTACTTTATTTTGTTTCATTGCTAACTGCGCAGAGGTTTGCAAAAGTAAAGTAGACTTTCCGATACCCGGATCTCCCCCTATTAAAACGAGTGACCCTCTGACAATGCCTCCTCCTAATACACGATTTAACTCTGCAGAAGGTGTAAAAATTCGTGGTTCTGTTGTAGATTCAATCGCTGTAATTGACTGAGGTTTTTGAACTTTAGAAGCAGTAGCTCCGGAAAAAGCTCCTCGGCGTGATGATTTCGTTTCTTCCATTTCTTCTACCATAGAATTCCAGCTTCCGCATCCGGGACATTTCCCCATCCATTTTGCTGATTCATATCCGCAATGCTGACATGCAAATTTTGTTTTTCGTTTCGCCATTATGTTATCAATCTCTCCGTTCATTCAATCGATTTCTATCTCTATTGTACACTATTTCCTAAGCTAAAATAAAAAGGGAGGCATACGTGTTTTTTCGTATGCCTCGTCTTGGTTTGAGTAAATTTAGCTGATGCTGCTTGGAGCGGAGGATTTAACAACAAATTCTCCTTTGTCTACATCTAGCGTCACTTTCTGACCTTTTTGAACAACCCCTTTTAGCAGCTCTTCAGATAAACGGTCTTCAATATGTTTTTGAATTGCTCTACGAAGTGGACGAGCACCGTATTCTGGATCAAAACCTTCCTCTGCAATCTTATCAATTGCCTCTTTTGTTAATTCAAGATCAATTTCTTGCTCTTTTAAGCGTTTTGTTAACTGATCCGCCATTAATTTAACGATTTCAGCTAAGTGAGGTTTCTCTAATGAATGGAAGACGATAATTTCATCGATACGGTTTAGGAACTCCGGACGGAACGCGCGCTTCATTTCCGCCATTACTTTTCCTTTCATATCTTTGTAGTCTTGCCCTTCTGCTTCTACTGTGAACCCTAAGTGCTTGCTTCGTTTTAATGTATCAGCACCTACGTTTGATGTCATAATTAAAATCGTATTACGGAAATCAACTGTACGGCCTTTTGAATCTGTTAAGCGTCCATCTTCTAACACTTGTAATAAAATGTTAAATACATCCGGATGCGCTTTTTCAATTTCGTCTAAAAGAACAACTGAGTAAGGTTTTCTTCTTACTTTTTCCGTTAACTGACCGCCTTCTTCGTATCCAACATACCCTGGAGGTGAACCTACTAAGCGTGAAGTAGAATGTTTCTCCATGTACTCAGACATATCGATACGAATCATTGCATCTTCATCGCCGAAGATTGACTCCGCTAATGCACGTGCAAGCTCTGTTTTACCAACCCCTGTTGGTCCTAAGAAAATGAATGAACCAATTGGACGTTTTGGATCTTTCAAGCCTGCTCTAGCACGGCGCACAGCTTTTGCAACTGCTTTTACCGCTTCTTCTTGCCCAATTACACGAGAGTGAAGAATCTCTTCCATGTTCAGCAGTCTTTCTGTCTCTTCCTGTGCCAGTTTAGAGACCGGTACACCCGTCCAGCTAGATACCACCATCGCAATATCTTCTACGGTTACAGCTGAGTTTTCTTTACCTTGCTGCTCTTTCCAAATTTTCTTTGTGTCTTCTAATTCTTCGCGTAGGCGTTGCTCTGTATCGCGTAAAGATGCTGCTTTTTCAAATTCTTGACTTTGAACAGACGCATCTTTTTCATTGCGTACTGATTCTAATTTTTGCTCTAATTCCTTTAAATTTGGCGGCGTTGTAAATGAACGTAAACGCACTTTTGAACCAGCTTCATCAATTAAATCGATTGCTTTATCCGGTAAGAAACGATCGGAAATGTAGCGATCTGATAGTTTCACCGCTTGCTCGATTGCCTCATCAGAAATAGATACTCGGTGATGCGCTTCATAACGGTCACGAAGCCCTTTTAAGATTTGAATAGACTCTTCCAACGTTGGTTCATCCACTTGAATTGGCTGGAAGCGACGCTCTAACGCTGCATCTTTTTCAATGTACTTTCTGTATTCATCTAAAGTGGTGGCACCGATACACTGAAGTTCTCCACGAGCAAGAGAAGGTTTTAAAATATTAGAAGCATCGATAGCTCCTTCTGCGCCACCAGCGCCAATTAATGTGTGTAACTCATCGATAAAGAGAATGATATTACCTGCTTGACGAATTTCATCCATTACTTTCTTCAGGCGATCTTCAAATTCTCCGCGGTATTTTGTACCAGCAACGACCGTTCCCATATCCAAAGTCATAACGCGTTTGTCACGTAAAATTTCTGGAACTTCATTGTTGACGATTTGCTGAGCCAAACCTTCAGCGATTGCCGTTTTACCGACACCTGGCTCCCCAATTAATACAGGATTGTTTTTTGTACGTCGGCTTAACACTTCAATAACACGCTGAATTTCTTTCCCACGTCCGATAACAGGGTCTAAACTTCCTTCGCGCGCTACAACTGTTAAATCGCGTGCTAAGCTGTCTAGCGTAGGTGTATTGGCATTTGAAGAGCCTCCGCCTTGATGGCTTGAAGCAGCTTCATTGCTACCTAATAAATGAAGCACTTGCTGACGAGCTTTATTTAGGCTGACACCTAAATTATTTAAAACGCGTGCTGCAACGCCTTCACCTTCACGAATTAAGCCTAGTAAGATATGTTCTGTTCCTACATAAGAATGACCAAGCTTTCGGGCTTCGTCCATTGAAAGTTCAATGACTTTTTTCGCTCGAGGTGTATAATGAATGGTCTGCGTTAATTCTTGGCCTCTGCCAATTAATGCTTCCACTTCTTTTTGAATTTTTTCAGTGCTTAGGCCTAGAGCAGAAAGAGCTTTTGCTGCAATTCCTTCACCTTCACGAACGATACCTAATAAAATATGCTCTGTTCCAATGTTGTTGTGACCTAGGCGTAGTGCTTCTTCCTGTGCTAAAGCTAATACTTTTTGTGCGCGCTCTGTAAATCTACCAAACATCATATAATCGTCACCCTCCACGTTTAATTTGTGTTTTTATTTATAGTGAGACGTTCTCGAATTAAGGTGGCTCTTTTAATGTCACGTTCTTGAGGCTTTAGGGGACCTCCCGAATACTTCTGTAAAAAGCCTGGCTGCGTCATAATGATAAGTTCATTCAATATATTTTGACTCAGTCCTTTTATATACCCTAAATCGATTCCTAATCGAACATCTGATAAACATTGTGAAGCTTCTTTTGACTCAATAATACGGCTATTGGCCAATACTCCATATGAACGATACACTCGATCTTCTAACTCTACATGAGATGTTTTAAACAGCGCGTCTCGTGCAGAGTGCTCTTGTGTAATTAACTGCTGTACGACACTATTTAAATCTGCCACAATATCTTCTTCAGATTTCCCTAAGGTTATCTGATTAGAAATTTGAAAGATATTCCCTAAAGCTTCGCTACCTTCTCCATAAATTCCTCTCACCACTAAGCCGAGCTGGTTAATAGCGGGAATAATACGATGAATTTGACGGGTCATCACTAAAGCCGGCAGATGCATCATCACAGATGCACGTAGCCCAGTACCCACATTTGTGGGACAGCTGGTTAAATACCCTCTATTTTCATCAAACGCATAATCTACGTATTTCTCAATCCAATTATCTACTTTATTCGCTGTGCTTAAAGCTTCAGATAATTGAAGGCCTGGAAATAAACATTGTATGCGTAAATGATCTTCTTCATTAACCATAATACTCAAATCTTCTTTTTCTGATAAAAAACAAGCTCCGTTGTTATCTCCTTCAGCCAAGTTAGGACTGATAAGATGCTTTTCAACCAACACTTGCTTTTGAAGAGGCTGTAATTCGTTCATCTTTAGTAAATGCAAATTCCACTGATTGGTGTTCTCACTTTTTTGAAAAACTTGCTCGAATACTCGAACCACTTCAACTGCTTGTTCTTTAGAAAAGAGAGTTGGAAAAAGATAATGAGTTAAATTTCGAGCCAGCCTGATTCGACTGCTTAGAACAATATCTGAATTCGAAGCTTCTTGACGCATCCAAGAGCTAACAGGCTGGGAAAAGAACAAATCCTGGGACATGAATTACGCTTCCTCCTCTCTCGATTCGTTCATCTTCTTTTCTAGTAATCGAATGTGATCTCGGAGTTCGGCTGCTTTCTCAAACTCCTCTTTTTCGATATACTCTTTTAAGTTCAATCTTAATGCCTGTAATTCCTTTTTTAAATGAAGATTACTTGCAATTCTTGCTGGTATTTTTCCATGATGCAGATAATTACCTCCATGCAGCCTCTTCAAGAAAGGAATAAGAGGTCGCTCAAATGTTTTGTAGCAATCTGCACATCCAAACCTGCCGATTTTAGCAAATTTTTGATATGTCATACCACAAGTAGGACAAGAAAGAACCTCCTGACTTTGTTGCTTATAATTTTCAGTTACTGCTGGATCTAGGTTAAGTAGGCCAGCTAGTAAGTTATTGATTGAAAAACCTTGCTGATTTGAAAAAGAAAATGTATCTCCATTTTCTGAAGCGCATTGTTCACATACATGCATCTCCGTCTTTTCACCATTAATAATTTTTGTGAAGTGAAGAGTTGCAGGTCTCGTTTCACATTGCTGACAAATCATCCTGTCATCACTCCCTGTTCTAAATAAAATAGATCATGAGTTTATCGGTAGCGTAATGAATTAAGCATTGCTTTTAAAAGATTAGCCCTTAGCTCATCACGATAAGGAAGTTCAATATTAATAACTGAACGATTGATAACACTCAACATGATTTTTGCTTCTCGTTCTGTGATGACTTTTTCTTCAACTAACCTAATAATGACGTTTTCAGCACTTACTTGTGAAATTTCATTTTGAATCATCTCAATTACTTGCTGAAACAAATCCGCTGCATCATGCATTTTTACTTTTGCAATACGAATAAAGCCGCCGCCGCCTCGCTTACTTTCTACAAGATAACCTCTCTCAACTGTAAAACGGGTATTGATAACGTAATTAATTTGCGACGGAACGCATTGAAATTTATCAGCAATCTCACTGCGCCTTATTTCAACAATTTCTCTTTCACTTAATTCAAGTACTTGTTTTAAATACTGTTCGATAATGTCAGAGATATTTGGCACGCTGCCCCCTCCTTCTGACTTTGACTATATTTGACCTTAATTTAAATATAAAAGGAAACGAAAAAATTTTCAACTATGTACTATTAAAGTTTATTCTTTACTTTTATCGTTGCCACTAAAATTTATTTCAAAACCTGCAAATCGTGAATTTTATTGTTCTTACTATACTTTTTCATAAAACAAATAAATTGTAAACAAAAAAGGACTAGCTAAAATAGCTAGTCCTTTTT
>NZ_JBBOUA010000001.1:40000-92500 GCF_038005845.1 Priestia sp. FSL P4-0332 | reverse complement strand
ATTCTACAAAAGGCACGCCATCACCCGTTAACGGGCTCTGACTACTTGTAGGCACACGGTTTCAGGATCTCTTTCACTCCCCTTCCGGGGTGCTTTTCACCTTTCCCTCACGGTACTGGTTCACTATCGGTCACTAGGTAGTATTTAGCCTTGGGAGATGGTCCTCCCAGCTTCCGACGGAATTTCACGTGTTCCGCCGTACTCAGGATCCACTCAAGAGGGAACGAAGTTTCAACTACAGGGTTGTTACCTTCTTCGACGGACCTTTCCAGGTCGCTTCATTTACTTCGTTCCTTTGTAACTCCGTATAGAGTGTCCTACAACCCCAAGAGGCAAGCCTCTTGGTTTGGGCTAATTCCGTTTCGCTCGCCGCTACTCAGGAAATCGCATTTGCTTTCTCTTCCTCCGGGTACTTAGATGTTTCAGTTCCCCGGGTCTGCCTTCAATATCCTATGTATTCAGATAAAGATACTGTTCCATTACGAACAGTGGGTTTCCCCATTCGGAAATCTCCGGATCAAAGCTCACTTACAGCTCCCCGAAGCATATCGGTGTTAGTCCCGTCCTTCATCGGCTCCTAGTGCCAAGGCATTCACCGTGCGCCCTTTCTAACTTAACCATTAGCGAATAAATGGTACAACATAATGTTGTGTTATTTATTGATTTGATTAAAGAAAAGTTTCACTTTTCCTCAGCAATTACTGTTATCTAGTTTTCAAAGAACAATCGCAACCAAAATTCTTCTTATTAGATAAGAAGAAAGTAGTGTGCTTTCTATAATTGAGAGATTGAACTCTCAAAACTGAACAAAGTGTCAAAACGTACGTCATGTAAAAATCCTTAGAAAGGAGGTGATCCAGCCGCACCTTCCGATACGGCTACCTTGTTACGACTTCACCCCAATCATCTGTCCCACCTTAGGCGGCTAGCTCCTTACGGTTACTCCACCGACTTCGGGTGTTACAAACTCTCGTGGTGTGACGGGCGGTGTGTACAAGGCCCGGGAACGTATTCACCGCGGCATGCTGATCCGCGATTACTAGCGATTCCAGCTTCATGTAGGCGAGTTGCAGCCTACAATCCGAACTGAGAATGGTTTTATGGGATTGGCTTGACCTCGCGGTCTTGCAGCCCTTTGTACCATCCATTGTAGCACGTGTGTAGCCCAGGTCATAAGGGGCATGATGATTTGACGTCATCCCCACCTTCCTCCGGTTTGTCACCGGCAGTCACCTTAGAGTGCCCAACTGAATGCTGGCAACTAAGATCAAGGGTTGCGCTCGTTGCGGGACTTAACCCAACATCTCACGACACGAGCTGACGACAACCATGCACCACCTGTCACTCTGTCCCCCGAAGGGGAACGCTCTATCTCTAGAGTTGTCAGAGGATGTCAAGACCTGGTAAGGTTCTTCGCGTTGCTTCGAATTAAACCACATGCTCCACCGCTTGTGCGGGCCCCCGTCAATTCCTTTGAGTTTCAGTCTTGCGACCGTACTCCCCAGGCGGAGTGCTTAATGCGTTAGCTGCAGCACTAAAGGGCGGAAACCCTCTAACACTTAGCACTCATCGTTTACGGCGTGGACTACCAGGGTATCTAATCCTGTTTGCTCCCCACGCTTTCGCGCCTCAGCGTCAGTTACAGACCAAAAAGCCGCCTTCGCCACTGGTGTTCCTCCACATCTCTACGCATTTCACCGCTACACGTGGAATTCCGCTTTTCTCTTCTGCACTCAAGTTCCCCAGTTTCCAATGACCCTCCACGGTTGAGCCGTGGGCTTTCACATCAGACTTAAGAAACCGCCTGCGCGCGCTTTACGCCCAATAATTCCGGATAACGCTTGCCACCTACGTATTACCGCGGCTGCTGGCACGTAGTTAGCCGTGGCTTTCTGGTTAGGTACCGTCAAGGTACGAGCAGTTACTCTCGTACTTGTTCTTCCCTAACAACAGAGTTTTACGACCCGAAAGCCTTCATCACTCACGCGGCGTTGCTCCGTCAGACTTTCGTCCATTGCGGAAGATTCCCTACTGCTGCCTCCCGTAGGAGTCTGGGCCGTGTCTCAGTCCCAGTGTGGCCGATCACCCTCTCAGGTCGGCTATGCATCGTTGCCTTGGTGAGCCGTTACCTCACCAACTAGCTAATGCACCGCGGGCCCATCTGTAAGTGATAGCCGAAACCATCTTTCAATCATCTCCCATGAAGGAGAAGATCCTATCCGGTATTAGCTTCGGTTTCCCGAAGTTATCCCAGTCTTACAGGCAGGTTGCCCACGTGTTACTCACCCGTCCGCCGCTAACGTCATAGAAGCAAGCTTCTAATCAGTTCGCTCGACTTGCATGTATTAGGCACGCCGCCAGCGTTCATCCTGAGCCAGGATCAAACTCTCCGAAGAAATGTTTGACTTGCTCAATTAAAAAATAAAAATTAACGTTGACGTTTGTCGCTTTGTTCAGTTTTCAAAGTTCAACCGCCGCTCTTAAGCGACTTTACTATCTTATCAAGTTATTAACGTAATGTCAACAATTTTTTTATTTCTTTTTGTTGTTTTCGCTTGTCTGCGTTAGCAACAGATATAAATATACCAAATCAATTTCATAAAAACAAGAGGTAAATTAAAAGTTTAAATTTTCTAATATTATCAACTAAAAAAAAGATGGCCGTAGCCATCTCTTTTTTAGCGCTGACGCATGTGTGGGAATAATAGTACATCACGGATTGACGGTGCATTTGTTAGTAACATAACAAGGCGGTCAATACCGATTCCTAGACCACCTGTAGGTGGCATACCATATTCTAATGCCTCAATGAAGTCATCATCCATCTCATGCGCTTCATCATTTCCTTGTTCTTTCTCTTTCAACTGAGCTTCAAAGCGCTCACGTTGGTCAATTGGATCATTTAGCTCTGTAAATGCGTTCGCGTGTTCACGCGCAACGATAAACAGCTCAAAACGGTCAGTAAAACGCGGATCTTCCGCATTTTTCTTAGCCAATGGAGAGATTTCTACAGGATGTCCGTAAATGAACGTTGGTTGAATTAACTGCTCTTCTACTTTTTGTTCAAAGAATTCATTTACAATATGTCCATATTGCATATGTTCAGTGATTTCTACCCCGTGTTCTTTCGCTAAAGCACGAGCTTCTTCAACAGATGTTTCTCCCCAGAAGTCTACGCCCGTATATTGTTTAATAGCATCGACCATATGAAGTCTTGTCCACTCTGGAGTTAAATCCACCTCTTGGTCGCCGTACTGAATCTTTGTTGTACCAAGCACTTCTTGCGCAATGTGTGCAATTAAGTTCTCTGTTAAAGCCATGATATCTTTGTAGTCCGCATACGCTTCGTACAATTCGATCATTGTAAATTCAGGGTTGTGACGTGTAGATACACCTTCATTACGGAATACACGGCCAATTTCATATACTTTTTCTAATCCACCTACGATTAAACGTTTTAAATGAAGTTCAATCGCAATACGCATATAAAGTTCCATATCAAGCGCATTGTGGTGTGTCACAAACGGACGAGCTGCTGCTCCACCTGCGATTGAATGCATCATCGGTGTTTCAACTTCTAAGTATCCATGATTATCTAAGTAACGGCGCATCGATTGAATAATGCGGCTTCTTGAGATAAATGTTTGTTTACTTTCTGGGTTTGTAATTAAATCTAAGTAACGTTGACGGTAGCGCTGTTCAATATCTTTTAAACCATGATATTTATCTGGAAGTGGACGAAGCGCTTTTGTTAGTAACGTAAAATCTTTTACTTTAATAGAAAGTTCGCCAACTTTTGTTTTGAATAAAACACCTTCAACCCCTACCAAGTCACCGATATCTACGCTGCTGAAGATTTCGTACTGTTCTTCGCCAATTGCATCTTTACGTACATAAAGCTGAATTTGTCCTGTTAAATCTTGAACGTGAGCGAAACCTGCTTTTCCTTTTCCACGCTTTGTCATAATACGACCAGCTAGTGACACAGGCACTTCATTTTCTTCTAACTGTTCTTTTGTTAACTCGTCATACTCACTAATTAATTGCTGTGATGTATGTGTACGTTCAAAACGTTGACCAAACGGATCAATACCCTGATCTCGTAGGTTGCTCATTTTTTCGCGACGAACGAGAAATTGATCATTTAATTCTTCATGACTCATCGTTTACTCATCTCCATCGTATAATTAAGTTTTCCGAAACAGAAAAAAGGCCAGCATGTTTACTGGCAACTACTACGTTTCTTTAAAATTATTATAGGTTCAGTCGTTTCTCTATGTCAAATCGCTTTATTCTTGCTTCGCTTCTCTTTTTCTTCGATTTCTCTAACAAGCTACCGAATAAACCAACAACCTGCGAACCCAAACCTTAAACTTTTTACTCTGAACTCTACTTTACGCCAATATAAAAATGAATCAACTAATAAGATTCGTTTTTACTTATGTAAATCATTACTATTATTTTCGAACATATCTATTATACCAGTTGTTTGCTCTCGAAATAATTTTACATCTTTTAAATCCGATAAACGTGTTGTGATGGTTTCAACTTTTTCTTCTGCTACAGGGAGAATAAGAGATGGAGCTAGCTCGTTTAGAGGAACCATCACAAACGCCCGTTCAAACATTCGGGGATGAGGGACGCTCAATCTATCCGTATGAATGATTTCATTACTATAAAGTAAGATATCTAAATCAAGGGTTCTAGGCCCCCATACAATCTCTCTTTTTCGACCTGCGGCTTGTTCAATGGCTTGCAAACAATCTAAAAGTTGCTCTGACGAATACGTTGTTTGTATTTTTACTACCATGTTTAAAAAGCTTGCTTGATTCGTATACCCGACCGGGGCCGTTTCATAAACAGATGAAACAGCCACTACCTTAACCTCAGAGTGTTTCATCAAGCCAGTAACTCCTGACTTCAAATGTTCCATTCGATTTTCAATATTTGATCCTAATGCAATATATGCTTCTGTTGTCATTCAACGGCTCCTTTTAATTTCAATTGCTACCGATTGATAATAACCGGGAATTGGCGGATCGGGCTTATATACCTTTACTGTACAAGCCTGCACGAGTTCGTAATTAGCAAGCAATTCAGATGCAATCGTTTCGGCCACCGTTTCAACTAACTTGAACGTGCGCTTCTCTACGACTTCCTGGCATGTTTGGTATAAATCTGCATAGCTCACCGAGTATTCTAAATTATCCGTAGTACCGGCTTGCTTTAAATCCAGTTCTACAGCTAAATCCACGTGAAAACGCTGCCCTAATTTATTTTCTTCTGGAAATACGCCATGATATCCATAGAAACGCATATCGTTCACATAAATTTTATCCATCTTTAGCCTCTCCTTTCGCTTTTATACATGTAGCTCGTGTCGACTCATTAGCGACATAGTGTAAGAGCTATACTCTTTTTGCAACTGAGCTGTCAGCGTATGGTCTCCTACTGAAAACTGCTTATCCTTTATACTTCGAAGAGGTACGATTTCTTGAATGGAATTTGTAACGAAAGCTTCATCACCCTCCAAGAGCTGTTCCACCGTAAATAAGCCTTCTACAACCTCTATGTTTTTCTTTTGTAAAAGCGTAAAGATAAACTGTCTCGTAATTCCATTTAAGATACCTGTTTCAAGAGACGGCGTATATACACAATCACCTTTTACAAAAAATAAATTTGACACAATACCTTCGGCTAAGAACCCTTCTTTTGTTAAAAAGATACCCTCTTTATTTAAGTCTGAACCAACTTCTCGCTTAGCTAGTACATTGTTTAAATAATGATGAGACTTTAATCTCATGGTTCCTTCGGGCGTATTTCGCTTCGTCTCAAGAATAAGCCCCTCTTTTACAAGGGGGCTCGATGGATGAGGCATTGATTTCATATATACGATTGTAGATGGCTTGTCGTATTCTTCCACCTGCAAGCCAATTCCGCCATTTCCTGCTGAGACATTTAATCGAACATACGCATTTCTCTCATTGTTTTTCATTAACAGACTATTAATGATTCCCAACACGTCCTGTGTAGAGTAGTCCCATACAATATTTAATTCACGTAAGCTGCTACACAGTCGATCCAGATGGTCTTCAACTAAAAATGGATGACCTTCATAAACTCGTAACGTTTCAAACAGCCCTAGGCCATACATATATCCGTGATCAAATGGAGAAATAGTGGCTTCAGACGCAGGCTTTACTTCGCCATTTACGTATATATACATATCATTACACTCGCTTTTTTTCGTAAGTTTCAATAAAATTCTTCAGCATTTCTTTACCGTAAGAAGTCATGATAGATTCAGGATGGAACTGTACTCCTTCAATAGGTAATGATTTATGGCGAATCGCCATAATTTCATCTTCTGCTGTCCACGCTGAAATCTCAAAGCAATCCGGCAGTGAACTTTTTTCTACAATCAAAGAATGATATCTCGTTGCCGTGAACGGATTATCAAGACCTTTAAAGATAGTACGGCCATCATGATGCATTTCAGATGTTTTACCGTGCATTAATTTATCCGCACGAATCACATTCCCTCCAAAAGCTTGCCCAATCGACTGATGCCCTAAGCATACGCCGAATATTGGAATCTTACCTGCAAAATACTCGATGGCTTCTAGACTGATTCCCGCTTCGTTAGGACTGCATGGTCCCGGGGAGATCATCAAGAAATCTGGATTTAGCACTTCAATTTCAGAAAGTGTAATTTCATCATTTCTTTTTACAAGAAGCTCATGCCCTAGCTCACCTAAATACTGTACTAAATTAAACGTAAAAGAATCATAATTATCAATCATTAATATCATCTTTACTCACCCTCACTCAGCTCATTTTCGCTCTGCTCTTTTGCTTTCCATAGTGCAATTGCTTTTTTCAGTGATTCTTTGTATTCGTGTTTCGGATTTGAATCAATCACAACACCCGCACCAGCCTGCACATAAGCTTGGCCGTCTTGAATAATCATAGTGCGAATCGCAATATTTAATTCCATATCTCCATTAAACCCAATCCAACCAATCGATCCTGTATAAATTCCTCGTCGAACTGGTTCAAGTTCTTCAATGATTTCCATTGTACGAACTTTAGGTGCTCCAGTAATCGTCCCTCCAGGAAAAACCGCATCTACGATATCTACAAAATCTTTGCTGCGCGCGAGCTTGCCTTTTACATTAGACACAATATGCATGACATGTGAATATTTTTCAATAACCATAAACTCGTCAACATGTACGGTACCATATTCGCTTACTCTACCAAGATCATTACGCTCCAAGTCAACAAGCATCACATGCTCTGCACGCTCTTTTTCGTTATGAATAAGCTCATCCGCTAACTGTTGGTCTTCTTGATCATCCTTACCGCGAGAGCGCGTTCCCGCAATCGGTCTCGTACTGATTTCATCACCAGCTTTTTTCACTAATAGTTCTGGTGAACAGCTCACAATGTGAAATTCTTCTGTCTGCATATAAGACATGTAAGGAGACGGGTTGATTTTTCGTACCTGTTCGTAGATATGCATAGGATGAGTTTGAAGCTGTTGAGACTGTCGAACAGATAAGTTCACTTGAAACACATCGCCTTGCCCAATGTACTCATGTACGCGAGTTGTGGCATCTGAAAAAGCAGCTTCAGACATCGAAACCTCACTCTTTTCGGCAACACGATGAATCCGCTCATATGAGAGTCCTTCAGCACTTGCCTCCATCCAGTCCTTTTTGTATTGATCAATACGCTTATGTGCCTGCTCTTTACAATCTGCTTCGTCATTAACGATAATCCAGAGCTTTTCCTTTTCTTGATCGTATACAAATACGTCATCGAAAATAAGGAAATAAACGTCCGGCGTTTTCAATGAATCTTCAGCAAGGTCAGGTATGGTTTCTACATAGCGGATATAATCATAGCTAATAAAGCCAATTGCTCCACCTTGAAAAGGAGGTAGATCTGGATTCACCTCTGATTCAAACTTCTTCATCCAGTCTCGCATAAGATGAAGCGGATTACCTTTTTGAACAGTAGCTTGGTCATCCGTTTTGATATGAAGCTCGTTTTGTTCGCCTCGCAAAATGGCTACAGGTTTTAATCCCATCATTTGAAACTTTCCGCCTCGACCGCTTTCAAGCAGGATATGATTCGGTTCCTCTTTTGACAACTCTTGATATTTTTTGAACCATTGGTTTTTAGAGATAGAAATAGATTCGCCCCAAGTCATTCTTTGCTGCATTTGTTCACTCTCCTAAAAATAAATCACCTGCTTTCATTTTACATGATTCTTAGATGAAAAAAAACAGCTTCATATAGAAGCTGTTTTTTTATCGTTTTTATGCTTGTGTTTGTTCCTCGAATTGGAACAATGGAGTACTTAGGTAACGCTCACCGTTACTTGGAATAATCGCTAACACTTTTTTACCTTTTCCAAGCTGTTTTGCAGCTTTTAACGCAGCATAAATCGCAGCCCCAGAAGAGATACCTACTAGTACACCTTCTGTTTTTGCTACTTTACGGGCATATTCAAAAGCTTGGTCGTTTTGAACAGCGACAACTTCGTCATATACTTCCGTGTTAAGCGTATCCGGAACAAAGTTTGCACCAATTCCTTGAATTTTATGAGGTCCTGGTTGACCACCGCTTAAAATCGGAGAATCAGCTGGCTCTACCGCATAAATTTTGATATTTGGATACTTTTCTTTTAACACTTCACCAGCACCTGTAATAGTACCGCCAGTACCGATACCTGCCACAAATCCATCTAGCTGATCGCCAAACTGCTCGATAATTTCTTTAGCCGTTGTTTGACGGTGCACTTCTGGGTTCGCCTCGTTTTGGAACTGCTGAGGAATAAAGTAGCCGTGCTCTTTTGCAAGCTCAGTTGCTTTATTAACCGCCCCTTTCATTCCTTCTGGACCTGGTGTTAACACTAACTCTGCACCGTACGCACGAAGCAGATTACGACGCTCAATACTCATCGTTTCAGGCATTGTTAAAATAGCACGGTATCCTTTTGCTGCAGCTACCATTGCTAAGCCAATTCCTGTGTTACCACTTGTTGGTTCAATGATTGTGTCGCCAGGTTTTAACACACCTTTTGCTTCCGCATCTTCGATCATCGCTAATGCTATACGATCTTTTACGCTGCTCCCCGGGTTCATAAATTCTAATTTTAAATATACATCCGCCATATCTTCTTCAACTAGACGGTTTAGTTTTACGATTGGTGTTTGACCAATTAACTCTGTAATTGAATTTGCAATACGTGCCATATGACCACTCCTAATACCAACTAATTTTATTGATTTTGTATACAATTTATCAGATATTTTCTAAATTGTCAATCATTTTGTCTTTCCATTTACCTAATTTTGTTATATTTTTAGATCAATATATACAGAAATAGAACTTAATATCTATAAAAAAGGCGCTCATTTATAAAATGACGCCTTTTAAGAATCTTTTATTTCATTTAAATTGCTTGTTCTTTCATTTCTTCAAGCTGCTTTTTATCAAAACGATAGGTCTCATTACAGAAATGACACTGGGCTTCAGCTTGGCCGTCTTCCTCAATCATCGATTGAATCTCTTCTTGTCCTAAGCTGATAATAGCATTGGCAATTCTTTCTTCTGAGCACTGACATTTGAACTCTACAGGCATTGTCTCCAGAAACTTTACATTTTCTTTTCCAAGAACTTCTTCTAAGATTTCTTCAGGAGAAAGACCTTTTTGAATCAGTTTTGAAATTGGTTCAATCGTCTGTAAGCGTTGTTCAATAGCTGTAATCGTTTTATCATCTGTTCCTGGCAGAAGCTGAATGATAAATCCGCCCGCAGCTAAGATCGTGTTATCAGGGTTAACAAGTACACCTACACCTACTGAAGATGGGACTTGTTCAGATGTCACAAAATAATACGTGAAATCCTCTCCTAATTCTCCCGATACAATAGGTACTTGTCCGTTAAATTGATCACGCATTCCGATATCTTTTACGACACTTAGCGTACCATCTGTACCTACAGCACGTGCTACATCTAATTTTCCATGCTGATTTAAATCGAAGTGCGTTTGTGGATTCGTTACATATCCGCGCACTTCCCCTTTAGCATTGCTGTCTACTAAAATAACGCCAATTGGGCCGCGACCTTCAATTTTAATTGTTAGCTTTTGCTCACCCTTTAGCATAGCCCCCATCATGACTCCCGCAGTCATTGAACGTCCCAATGCTGCAGAGGCTGTAGGCCATGTATAGTGACGGCGCTGCGCTTCTCCAACTGTATCCGTTGTTTTTACTGCATAAGCGCGAACTTGACTATTGTAAGCTAGTGCTTTTACTAAATAGTCACCCATAATATACACCTCTTACTCCATATTTTTTGTATAAATTATTTGCAATCCTTTTAAAGTCAAAAATGGATCCACAATATCAATAATATCCGACTCTTTAGCAATCAATGTTGCGAGTCCTCCAGTAGCAATAACTTTAGGATTTACTGTTGCTTGCTCTTTCATTCTTGCTACAATTCCTTCTACTTGTCCAACGTATCCATATAAAATACCTGCTTGCATCGCAGATACTGTATTTTTTCCCACAATGCTATTTGGTCGCGCAATTTCAATTCGCGGAAGCTTAGATGCTCTTGAATAAAGAGCTTCTGTCGAAATATTAATACCAGGGGCAATCGCACCACCCATATATTGCTTATTTTCATCAATATAGCAATACGTGGTTGCGGTACCAAAATCAACGATAATTAAAGGGCTTCCGTATAGCTGAATTCCAGCAATAGCATTTACAATACGGTCTGCTCCCACTTCACGCGGATTTTCATATTTAATATTTAAACCCGTCTTAATTCCAGGACCAACAACAAGCGGCTTTAAATGAAAATACTTTTGACACATTCTCTCCAATGCAAACATAATAGGAGGAACAACAGAGGAAATAATAATACCATGAATATCTTTAAAAGATAAACTAACGTGCTCAAGCAAGGCTTTGATTGTCATGCCATACTCGTCTTCTGTTTTATTACGGCTTGTTTCTACACGCCAATGATACTTTAATTCATCTCCATCGTATACACCTAATACCGTATTCGTATTTCCAACATCTAATACAAAAATCATTTCAATCACCACTTTATATAAATTCAGTATTCACACTGAAACCATCATACCATAACTGGTAAATAGACGTGTATATTCTAGATAAAATAGGAATATAATGACACGATTCTCTAGTGGATATCCTACTTATCCACCATATATACGAAAACCTTTTATCAAATCTAACTTTTGCTCATAAAAAAATCAGTGGAGAATATCTCCACTGATTTTTATTGTCTTATGCTTTTGGCTCTTCATCGTCTGTCTTTGTTTGGATATTTACTTTAACATCTTCATCTGTTACGTGACTAGAACGGTCTGGAAGAGTTCCATGATCTACTAAGTGGTTGATTTGCTCAGCGTCTAACGTTTCTACTTCTAACAATGTTTGAGCTACAAGCTCTAACTTGTCACGGTTTTCCGTTAAGATCTGCTTCGCACGCTCATAGCTTTCTTTAATGAAACGTTGGATTTCATTATCAATTTCATGAGCAATCGCATCACTGTAGTTTTGTTCACTGTGTAAATCACGACCTAAGAATACTTGGCCTTGTTGTGATTGACCGAATTGCATTGGTCCTAACTTTTCACTCATACCGTATTCTGTTACCATTTTACGAGCGATGCTTGTTGCACGCTGGAAGTCATTGTGAGCACCTGTACTCACTTCGCCGAAAATAATTTCCTCAGCTACGCGACCACCAAGCAATCCAACAATTTTATCCAGCAGCTCTGGCTTCGTCATAAAGTAGCGATCTTCTTTTGGTAACATAACAGCATATCCACCAGCTTGCCCACGTGGAACAATGGTTACTTTATGTACCATATCAGCTTCGTCTAATACGACACCGATAATTGTATGTCCTGCTTCATGATAAGCAACAATATTGCGTTCTTTTTTAGAAATAACTCGACTTTTCTTAGCTGGACCTGCAATTACGCGGTCTGTTGCTTCGTCAATGTCAACCATTTCAATTTTCTTTTTGTCCTGTCTAGCAGCTACTAAGGCAGCTTCGTTTAACAAGTTTTCGAGATCTGCACCTGAGAAACCTGGCGTACGCATAGCAATTGCTTTTAAGTTTACTGATTCATCTAAAGGCTTATTGCGAGCATGTACTTTAAGCACTGCTTCACGGCCATTTACATCTGGACGATCTACCGTAATTTGACGGTCGAAGCGGCCTGGACGTAATAACGCTGGATCTAAGATATCCGGGCGGTTTGTTGCTGCAATGATAATGATACCTTCGTTAGCACCAAAACCATCCATCTCAACAAGCAATTGGTTCAATGTTTGTTCACGCTCATCGTGTCCGCCACCAAGACCTGCGCCACGTTGACGACCTACAGCATCGATTTCATCAATAAAGATAATACATGGAGCATTCTTCTTCGCATTTTCGAATAGATCACGAACACGAGAAGCACCGACCCCAACAAACATTTCAACAAAGTCTGAACCACTGATAGAGAAGAAAGGAACGCCTGCTTCACCAGCAACAGCTCTTGCTAATAATGTTTTACCAGTACCAGGAGGTCCCACAAGTAAGACACCCTTCGGAATTCTTGCACCTAGCTCTGCGAATTTACGAGGATCTTTTAAGAACTCAACAACTTCCACAAGTTCTTGCTTTTCTTCGTCTGCACCAGCTACGTCTTTAAATTTAACCTTTTTCTTTTCTTCACTGTAAAGCTTAGCCTTACTTTTACCGAAGTTCATAACGCGGCTTCCGCCACCTTGAGCTTGGTTCAGTAAGAAGAAGAATAGGATGAAAATAATAACAAACGGAATGATTGACGTAAAGAACGTTACCCAGCCGCTTGTTTCATCAGCAGGTTTAAAATCAACTTCTACTTGATTATTTTCTGAAGCAGCGTCAATACGATCAAGTGCTTTGTCACCATCTACGATGTAAGTTTGGAACGTTTGATCCTTTTTATAAGAATCTAACTTCCCTTGCACAACATACACGCCTCTTTCAGGCTTCATAGAGAGTGATTTTACATCACCTTTGTCTAAGTGTTGAACAAATGTATCGTATCTCATTGGTTCTGCTTTTTGATTAGAGCCACTAAAGAAGCTTACCACGCCAATAATGACTAAAAATATAAGTAAATAAAAGATGGTATTACGGAAGATCCGATTCATTTCTTACCTCCTCCCACGATAAACAAATACTGTATTCAATACTAACATAGAACATTTATCCTATCCAATAAATTGCACTTGGATATGTGCTTATTAATTGCTGTATACTTGCGGTTTAAGAACCCCAATATACGGCAGGTTACGATATTTTTCTTGATAATCTAATCCATACCCTACTACGAATGCATCAGGTACTTCAAATCCAACGTAATCTGCTTTAATAGATGCTTTACGACCTGTTGGTTTGTCTAAGAGTGTGACAATCTTAATTGACTTAGCTTTACGGTACTTGAATAACTCTACAAGATAGCTAAGCGTTAAGCCGCTGTCGATAATATCCTCTAAGATAAGAATGTCTCGACCTTCAACTGATGTATCTAAATCTTTTAGGATTTTTACTTCACCAGAAGAAACCATCGCATTGCCATAACTTGATACATCCATAAAATCCATTTCTAAATATGTATCAACACGCTTAATTAGATCAGACATAAAAGGCATAGCGCCTTTTAATACACCGATTACCAAGGGAAAACGGTCAGCGTATTCCTCAGATAATAGCTTACCCAATTCTTTTACTTTCTGTTGTATTTCTTCTTCTGAAATCAAAATTTCTTGAATATCCTGCTTCATTCCTTACTTGCCTCCTAGAAGTTTTCGCTACTTATAGTATAAAATAACATATCTGGACTTATGTGTATGCAGTTCATAAGCAGATTTTTTCAAACCAGGTAGCCACAAAATAGTTCCTTGGCTATCTTCCACTACCGGCCAATGATCTCTGAATTGTAAAGGAATTTTTTCATCGATAAAAATATCCTTTACTTTTTTATGTCCCTTCATGCCCTTTACTCGCATTTTATCGCCATTTTTTCGTGTCCTTACCTTTAATGATTGTAAATCGTGAGCTTCATCTAAAAGAAAAACATCGTTTCCTTTTATATCTTCGACTTTATTATGTATTTCACAAATAAGCTGGTGACCATTTGGAAGCTCGACGACCCCTGGAATCGGAACAATAAATTCATATGGCTCGATGTTCCCCTCATTAAAGGTGAAAAGACAGTCGTTGTAAGATCGGATAATGCGCAAACCATTTGGAAAGTCAAGCGTACCAGACGGTTTTTCACTTTCACAAAATCCTACTAACATGTCAATATGCGCTGAGGAAAGGGTTGGAGGAATTTCTTTATAGAGATAGTTTAATATTAGTTGAATACCACGCCTTTGTAAAGGCTTGCGTATCCTTAGAAAACAATCTCTATCAATGAGAATTTCATTTTGCAATTTCTTTCTCATTACTTTATTCATCACACCGGTCGTTAATTCCTCTAAGTATGCTTGATCTTCATGCAAGTTCTCGCTAAATTGTTGAAATTTTTCATGTACAGCTGCGTTTTCTTGCTTTAAAAATGGCAAAACGTAATGACGAAACCGATTTCTTGTGTACGAGTCTTTCTCATTACTCGGATCAATCCGAGGGGTAAGGCCATGTAGCTTACAGTAGCGATTGATTTCTTCTTTCGTTACGGCTAGGAACGGCCTAATAATAAATCCATCCGCATATGGCCGCTTGGGCTGCATCCCTGCGTATCCATTCATCGTACTGCCTCGGACCATTCGCATTAACATCGTTTCAATCTGATCATCTCCGTGATGTCCTAATGCAAGAAGATTTGCTTTGTGCTTCTTCATAACATGAGTAAAGAATGTATAGCGGCATTCTCTGGCTGCTACTTGAGAAGATAACTTTCTTTCCTTCTGATAGGCAGTAACATCAATCTGCTTCGCCTCACATTTAATATTCAATTGTTTGCAGTAGTTCTGCACATATTCCATATCTTGCTGTGACTCTTTGCCCCGGAACATATGATCAACATGAGCAGCAATAATCGTGAGAGATTTTTGCTCTTTCAGACTCCATAAGAAATGCAGCAGTGCTAAAGAATCAGGACCACCAGAAATACCTACAACCACTGTAGAGCCTGCGGATAATAACTGATGTTTTGTCATAAAATTGTTCACTTGCTTTTCCATAGGAATGACTCATCCTTATAATGTACACGCAATAATGTATCATTAATTTACTTTATACGAATGACTATAAGGAAAGTTTCACAATTTCTCCAAACTTTATAGCACTTGAATAAATAGATACAAAATATAAATCAACATTACAGACGTACAAAGTAGTAGCGTCTCTAACATGTGAGAACGCTTCTTCTTTACTTTAACACGAGGGGCAGACGGTTGACGAACGTTTTGAGGCTTTGTTCCCTTACTTTTTGCCCCTCTTCTTTTTTCGACCGATAACACCTCTGTTTTCATTTCTTTAGCTGACTTATACTTTCCCGTAACCGCTTGATACAAAACGTCTCCGAAAGGTTCTAACTGCTTTGTTGTTAATATAAATTGTTTTAATTGTTCAGCTGGTTTGTCTGTTTTATTAATTCGCTTGCCATAAGCTGCGTGAATCAAAACCATAGATACAGCAAACAAATCATAGGTTGGTTCTGCTTTTCGGGAGCCAAGCCCCCAGTGCGCTCGATCATAAAAGTCGGTAAATTCTTTTATTGACCGCCCTTGTAGAGTTGTTCCCCCGACGTCAATCCACCGAACTTTTACGGGGTTAGATGTTACGACCAGGTTTTCTGGTTTTAAATCGCCAAATACCCACCCTTCTTCATGAAGGTTTTCTAAGTCTGTTAAGAGCTGACTTGCAAATACTTGCAGCCATTCTGTCCCTCTTGTTGAGATAAAGGAAAGGAGAGGCTGCCCTTTCACATATTCCATTACATAAAAAGAAAGAGCGTGAGAACCATAGCTCCAATCATCTACATCAAGTAAGCGCGGTCCTAGCACTTTGTCTTTGACTTGAGAGAGCTTTTTTAATACATTCACTTCTGCTGTAACGGACATGTTGGAAAAGCTTATTTTTAACGCCGCTAGCGTTCCGTTTACTAATTGAACTAAATAGACAACTCCAGTTGCCCCCACGCCTAATTTCTCAAGAATTTTATAATGGACGTGATGCCATTTTCCTTGAATTTCTGTTCCCGGAGATAGGTTACATACCTGATTCTTCAATGTATTGTTCATTATTTTTTAACAACCCTCTCAATGAGCGCTTTTTGGTGAAATAATGAGTAGCCTCTTTGATAGCCGGTCCAGTAGGCGTAATACCTCCTGCTGTTAGTTTCGGAAAAATCGTTGAAAGCGACTCTAACCTTGGATTCCAGTCCATTAGCTTCTCTACGTCTTTCTTTTTCCCAGGAAATAAAAAGATTGAAAATTGATTATGCCCCATGCGAGCATTCAAGCTTAACGATAAATCTAACAGCGACTCCTTTACAGTAGGAAGCTTATTTTTCATACTTCCGCTCATGTCAACTAAAATAAGAATCTCTAAGTCAACCGTTTCCCCAAGTTCATCAACAACTTCCATGATTTCTCCTCGCTTCTCAGGAGATAACTCTTCTAATCTTGAATTAGAGGAACCTAGAATTTGCTGAAGTTCTTTATTTACAACGCCTTGAAGTGTTTGCGTCATTGCCTGCCTTGTAACCATTTGAACAGTTTGAGACAGCTGTTTTACGTAAACAATTTGACTCACGCCACCGCCTGACATGGCAATGCCTTCTATTTCATTCGTGCTTTGCTCATCAATTGTGTCCTCTTCCATCACACCAATAACGTTTACACTAATCCCTTGTTCTTTAGCCAGTGCCGCCATTGCTACCGGATCTTCACCTGTATTCGAACCACCGTCCGTAATGACCAACATCTGTTTCAATGTACCTTTTTTCATAAAAAAATCCCCTCCTCATTATCAGTATTAACATGATAGACGAGGAGGAGATAAAATATACTTCTATCTAACTATTGTGCTTTTTTACGATAAGCGTAAGAAGGAATCGATGACCATTTCGGGGTATTGTGCTGAAGTTTTGCCACAACTACCGTCATATCATCTTCAATTAAACCTGATTTTGTTCGAATAACTTCTTCCATAATTAAGTCTGCAATTTCTTGTGGATCGTTTGTTTGAAGCTCGCCAATTTTTCGCTTCATCCACATTTCGTAATTCTCAACGTGTTTCGGTCCTTCAAATACGCCGTCACTCATCATAATTAATAAATCTTCCGCCTTCATTTGTTCATTCACAACATCCACTTCAAATTCTTCAATAATGCCCATTGGCAAATTGCTTGCCTGTATTTTAATCACCTTATCTCCGCGTTTGATGAAGCTTGGCGTAGAACCGATTTTCAAGAAGTTTACATTGGCATCTTGTAAGTCGATCATCGCTAAATCTAACGTAGAAAAGATCTCATCGTTTGTACGCAGCGATAAAATAGAGTTAATCGATTTAATTGCAATTGTCTCTTCTATTCCTGTTTGTAAAATTTGTTTTAACAGCTGAAGCGTTTCGCTGCTTTCATAGTGGGCACGCTCTCCATTCCCCATACCATCGCTAATAGCTAGTGCATATTTACCGGCGTTTAGCTCAATCATGGAGTAGCTGTCACCGGATACAAACCCTCCGCCTTTAGCAGCATGTGCTACGCCTGTATCAACAACGTACGCTTTTGTACAGCCAAACGAAACGTGGCAATAGCCTTGAGGATATTTAGCACATTCTTCGTTCTTTACTACAATACTTTCACCTAAAATATCTGTAAGCATTGGCGCAATAATCTTCTCGCATTCTCCTCTTCCGTGACAATATGGCACCCACATTTCAATATCTACATTTCCAGGTTCTAAGCTATAAATTTCAATTTGATTGATTTCCATCCCAAAGTTACGAAGAGCTTCTAAAATCTGTTCTTCTTGTACATTTAAATTTTCGCGCTCTCGCTTAATTTCTTTTGCAAAATTCCCCATGACTTCAGAAACACCGTGAAGCTGTTCTGCTACAATCCTTCTACTTTCTTGAATTTGGGCTTTTAAGTGCTGATTGGCTTTAAAATACGTAAGTTCATGCTCAATCACATCGATGACTTTTTTCGATTTCACACAATGTTTGTCCATTTCTCGGATTAGTCTTGGATTTTGTTCAAGAGTGCCATTATCAACTTCAAGCATAATTTCCTTCATATATTCATAGGTTGTATCAAACTGCTGTGCCCAACATTGTTCTTTTTTAAAACAAAATTGGCACGTCCTTTCGGTAACGCTGCTTAAGAAATAATCGACTTCTTTATCCGCGCTTGGTTTTTCATCATAAAATCCATTTTGCGTGAAGCTTTTGGAAAGTGCTTGAAAAACATTTGAGAACTGTTCTACGCGATTCGCTGTTACATCTCGGATCTTGCGCACGTACTGCTGTTGTTCAAGCATGTTTTCAGATGTCCCTGGTACGAGTTTACTTAAGTTTTTCAAAACAAAAGATGGGGTTAATAAAAATAGGACAACGGCCGTCAGTGATTCATACAAATTAGTCGTCAATCCTTGATCTGCCTGAGCATATAGGCCAATTAGCAATGAACCAACAACCAGCCCAAGAGCTGCGCCTAGCTTTTTACCGTCTTTTAAAAGTCCTCCAAGCAAGCCTGAAAAAGCGAGTAAACTCATTTCGTACAAACTAGAAACATTCGCGAAACTTAAAATTAAACCGGTTACGACCCCTACCGTAGCTCCTATCGTGGGGCCAGATACAAACGCAAAAACTAATACTAAGTAACGAGATAATATATGTTCGGCCGAAAGCCCGTAAATCATCCACCCTATTGTCCCCGTCATAACAGATGCCAACAAAATAATTAGAGAAATCACTTCTTCTGTTTTTAATGATTGTTTTCGCTTTCGGTATGAAATTAAAGGCACGCTTTGTAAGAAAATCATTGTTAAGATAAAGCTCAACCCTGCTTCTACTGCCACAAATGTAAAATCATACATGGTGAATTCCTTGGTAAACACATAAAAAATAGTTAGTTTTGTAAGTAACATCGCGCTAAATACAGTGAACGGCAGCTTCTTTAACGGATCCATTGTCAGTATGCCGCTAAATCGATGAATTAGTAAGAAAACAAATAGTGTAGCAAATACGGTACCTCCATTTTGAATGGAAACACTAAATGCCCCTGCCAATACGGCTAAACTTGCTAGCGGTGCTTTTTCTTTCTTTATAGCCATTACAGCTGCAAAGAATGGCAAAGCAAATGGCATGATTTTCATTAAAATTAACGCTCGTCCTAATAAAAAACCTACGACTAGCAGCAACAATCCCCATTGAAATAACACCTTTTCCGTTTTCATACCCGCCTTTGTAAACACACGGGACATTTCTAATCTAGTTCGGTTAAATACCGCCTCTGTTGTTGGACTTGCAAAATCTCTTTCCGTCTTTTGCATTCTCCCACCACCCGCTAATTATACTTATTCATTATTATATCGCGGCGAAAGGTGAAATTTTGTCAAACGGACTAGCAAAATACCTATAATCGTTCGACTATTTTCTAGTATTATATTGAAAACTATACAAAAAGATGTACAATCTTACATGGCAATTTAAAAAATATCAGAGATACTGTTTGCCTCAGAGAAAGCCTATGCTCATCATGCTTTTTTAAAAGCAAATAAAAGTCTATAAAAATAACAAAAAAGTTATTGACAATAACCCTGCTTTTTTATATTATTATAAATGTCTTTTAGAGAACGTATAATGGCGGTGTAGCTCAGCTGGCTAGAGCGTACGGTTCATACCCGTGAGGTCGGGGGTTCGATCCCCTCCGCCGCTACTCGAATAACGGCCCGTTGGTCAAGCGGTTAAGACACCGCCCTTTCACGGCGGTAACACGGGTTCGAATCCCGTACGGGTCATCAAAAAGCATGTACAACAGTACATGCTTTTTTTCTACTCTTTTTTACATATAAAAAAAGCACCTTTTAAATAAAAGGTACTTTCCAAAAACTCGCTATCTATTTGATATAAGCAGCAAGTTAACCGCGTTTTGCACCGCGTCCACCGCGTTTTGATTCGGTATGGCGTTTTAGGGAAGATAAACGTTCTTCACTGTCTTTTAAGAAACGATTCATTTTTTGTTCGAATGTTTCTTTTGTACGGAAATCATTACCGCCACCACGATTATTATTACGTTGTGGGCGTGAATCACGTGGACGGTCTGAGCGTGGCGCTCTTGCAGGACGCTCTGGTCTTTCTGGACGTTCTGGTTTGTCTACCGCTTTCTTAATTGAAAGACCAATTTTACCATCTTTCTCAACGTTAATTACTTTGACTTCAACTTCGTCGCCCACTTTTAAATGGTCGTTAATGTCCTTTACGTAATTATCAGCTACTTCACTGATATGAACCAAGCCTGTTGAACCTCCTGGTAACTCAACAAAAGCTCCAAAGTTCGTAATACCTGTTACCTTTCCCTGTAACTTGCTGCCTACTTCGATTGACATAAAAAAAATGCTCCTCCTTAAATGATAAAAGAAATCAATTTATTATATTATACAAAAAGCAAAAATACACTGTCAACGAACCATACGTTTAGTCTTTTTTTACATTAAAGATAATTTCCCCGTCTTCTGATAAAAAATAATCTCTGCGGGCAATCTTTTTAATATAATCATCGTCATTTAACTTGACGATTTCACCTTTTAACTGTTTTTGCTTGCTTTGTAATTTTGTCAGCTGCTGTTCTAATTTCACCTTCTCAGCTTTTTTGTTCTCAATAGCTGAGGTTTGCGTAATTAAAGCTGATACCATCAATCCACCAATGATTAAGGCCAACACTCCGAAAACAGTCAAACGCCTAATTAAACCGATACGCTTTCGATCTGTATTTTGTTTAATTTGCTCTTGTTTATGGCTATAATCAGTATTTAACTTCGCGACCTTTTTTTTTCGTACCGCACTCATTGAATTAGTCGTCCCCCTTGTTTTTTAAAGTGTTCACCCATGCAACGATTCTCATTATCATATTCTTTGCACGATTGTAAATTCCTTCTATATACCGAAAACCCATATGTAAAAATCGTTTTACAGGTTTAGGCATCATTCTCCAAAATACGAAAAGAACCCACCTGGTCGGTACGTAAATAAGCTTTAGACAGAATACGAGCAGCTTATGAACAGCTCGGTAGATCCCTAAAGCGACTACAACTAAAATATGAATAAAGAAGCGGATAGGCTTGACCAAAAAAATATTACTAAGCGTTAAAACACCTCGATATAAACTTAATACGCTCGAGACAGTAAATGTTAATACTTTTAAATACAGTGATTGAAATAAGCTTTGATACGCGGCAAAGCCGCAAAACAAAGCAAGAAATGCATACAAACGCAGTTCTCCTTCATTCACTAAAAACAACACATAAAAAATGAGAAGAGCTTGCACCATCCAAAACAATACGTCATTCACAAATACAAACCATGGGCGTGATTTAGAGCGATTAACAAAGTAACGATAAGTATCGAGAGAAGCACCTAAACCGCTTCCCATCGATACCATCGCAAGCATTGTATAGAGCTGAATGTTTAAACTCATCGAAACAACTTACTAAAGAATCCTTTAGCCTTCTCCGATTGGTTCTCATCTAAGTAAACTATATCAAAGATTTTTCCTTTTATCGATACAATTCCTTGATCAACGTCTAAATTTTTCATTTGCAGATTTTGCCCTCTAACTGACAAGAAACCCATCACTGTTTCAAGTAAAAATTCCTCATTGTCAAAGCTCTCTACCTGCTTCACACCCGTGATATCTAAGAGACGCCGACCCTTCATCACTAAATCATGATTTGGAGTATGGTCTTTGTTTGAATTGCTTGTTTCGTAAAATTGGCTCATATCTTCATCCCCACCTCATTCATTAAGAGCATTCGCTCTTGTTATCTGTTGTTTAAAACATATGAATGAGAAAGGTGATTTAGAACAAGCCTTCATCAGTTATACTTCAGATGAAATACGCTCTTCTTTGACAATTGAGTACAAATTAGCTGCTTCTTCTTTTTTAGCTGCTTCTTGAAGAGCCTCTATTTTAACGGTAATTTTCTTCGTGCCAAATGTGATCGCTAATTCATCTCCTACTTTCACATTTGTGCTTGCTTTTGCAACGATTCCATTAATGGTAATACGGCCCTTGTCTGATACTTCTTTTGCTAATGTACGGCGCTTAATTAAACGTGATACTTTTAAAAATTTATCTAACCTCATAATTCCCTCACCTTTCTGTTTTACAAACCTGTTTTTTTTGCTTCTTCCCAAAATTCATCTAACTCTTCTAACGAAAAAGATTCAAATGGTTTTTCAGAAGCTCTCACTTTTTCTTCAATATATTGAAATCGATTTAAAAATTTTGTATTCGTTTTGGCTAATGCAGCTTCAGAGTCGATTTTATAGAATCTTGCAATATTCACTAAAGCAAATAAAATATCTCCAAATTCATCGCTCATTTTTTCTTTATCAGCATGCTGTACTTCCTCTTGGAATTCAGCAAGTTCTTCCTGTACTTTTTCCCACATTGGTTCAACTTCTGACCAATCGAAACCAACTTTTGCAGCTTGTTTTTGGTATCCATGCGCTTTCATTAAAGAAGGCATAGCCCCAGGTACAGAAGCTAACAGAGAAGAAGGTTCCTCTCCTTTTTCTTCTTTTTTGATTTCATCCCAATTTTTTAAGACCTCGTCTGCATCATTTACGCTTACTTCACCAAATACATGCGGATGGCGCCTTACCATTTTCTCTGCAACACTGCGAATGACATCATCAATTGAAAACATTCCTTCATCTTCACCGATTTGTGCATGAAGCAATACCTGTAGCAATACATCACCAAGCTCTTCAATCATATTATCGTCATCTTGACGGTCAATTGCATCTAATAACTCATAAGACTCTTCTAACAAATAGCGCTTGAGCGATTCATGCGTTTGTTTTTGATCCCAAGGACATCCGTTTGGTCCTCTGAGCGTGGCAATAATCCTTCTGAATGCGTCAAATTGATGGTATAAAATTGTTTCATCTGCTACTGGAGGGACATAAATAGTCGTTAAGTTATTGAGCGACATTTCTCTATCCAATTCATACAGCTTGACCGGCTGGATTTTTTCTTCGCTGCTTCCCGCTGCTGTTACAATGTAAACGAGGTAATCATCAGGAACATGTTCCATCAGCGTTAGCTTTACCTCTGAGGCAACGAACTGATCGTACACTTGAGCAATTAGAACATGACCGGTTAACTCTATTTCGCTTCGCTTTAAATCTGTTCCGTCTAGTAGCTGAAACCCTTCGATAGGATCGATCTTTAGCGCACCAAAAATTGGGTCTAAGAAGCTTTGTCCTCCTTTAATTTCAACAGGAATGCCTCGTTCTTTTCCTTTTTGTAAAAGTAATTGAACCGTACGTTCTGCCACTAAAGGGTGCCCGGGAACGGCATACACTACTTCTTCTATTGAAGCTTTATCGATTAAATCATTTGATATATGTTCATATACCTGTTCAAATGCATCATAAGATTCGTATACGTCATCATAGGATACATACGTCAAGCCTTCACTTTCTAATTCTTTGATTACAGGATGTTCTTTTGTGCGCATATAAATATGCTTTTCCTGCTGTAGCAAGCGATAAATGCCTACAGGTAGCTGTTCTAAATCGCCTGCTCCTAAACCAATAACTGTTACTTTACCTGTCATTGCTTCACCTTCTTAATTTATTTTTTAATACGTATTTAGCTAAAACACTTCCCATTGGAAGTAAACGTAATTCTTCTTCGGTAAAAATATTTTGTTTCATAATGATAAACAAATAAAACAAACTGCCTATTAAAACACCAGCTCCTGTTTCAACCACTTGTTTGCTTGTATCTAAACCATTAGACCATGCAAAGTGATGTAAACAAAATAAATAGCTTTGCAAAAGAACGACCATTGCTATGCCCGTTATAAAAATACCTCCACTCGCCTTTTTCGGAACAAGAAGTACAGCTAGCTTTTTATACAGACAAAATAGATTGATTGCTGCAACGATAGCGAATCCAGTTGAGGAAGCAATGGCTGCTCCTATGGTTTGAAAATCTGGTATTAGCCAAAGATTCAATATCAGTTTGACTGCCATGCCAGCGATGACGGCTATTACAGGCGCGAAAACAGCGCCCATCCCCTGCAGCACAGCTCCAGCAGTTGCTGCTACTGTTGTAAATATAACTAACAAGCTCAAAATTTGTAAAACGTCCGTTCCGTGGGAGTCACCGTATAAAAGCATATTAATGGGTTTCATCAGCGCAATCAAGCCAAAAGCTGCTCCAACTCCGACTACAAGCGATAGACGGAGAGACAGCTGAACTTTTTCAACCACAAATGACAGGTTCTTTTTCGCAATGGCTGAAGAAATAACAGGTACAAGCGAAAGCGAAAAAGCTGTACCTACTACTGTACCTAATTGAATCAACGGAAGACCACGGTCGTAAATACCTTTTAAAATTTGTGCTGCTTCTTCAGCCATGCCGTGCGCCGTTAGACTAGAATATAAAGTAAAGGAGTCAATAAGCTGGATAAACAGCAGACCCATACCGCTAATACAAATTAATAAGCCTTGAATAACAAGGATTTTAAATATTCTCTTGATGTCTGCTTTTTTTATGCGTTGAAATACTCCCTTAGAATTTGTCTTTGTTCTAAAAACAAATAAAAATAAAATAACAAGGGATGTTATACCGCCTGTTATAGAACCAAAAATAGCTCCCGCCCCTGCAGTATATAAATCATAACCATGTTGGATCAAGAAAATAGACAGATACAAAATAGTCCCTACCCGTACAACTTGTTCTGCAATTTGAGACAACGCTGTAGGAAACATATTATGTAACCCTTGATAATAACCACGAATAACAGCAATAAACGGAATAAGTAAAAAGGAAAATGAAATAATTTGAATGAGAACTGTTAACTTACGATCTCCCATCCATTCGGCAATCGTTTCTGCGAAAATATATTCGAACGCAAATATCGTGCAGCCTACTATAAATAAAAAAGCAAACGAAACTTGAAGTATTCCTCGGATTTCCTTTCTCCGATTTGTTACCGCATACTCAGCTACTAACTTTGAAATAATTACAGGGAAACCATATGTACCTAGCTGTAGCGCAATTCCATATAGCGGATAAACTTGCTGATAGATATAAAACCCTATATCTCCCGCGATATGGTGATATGGAATACGATAAGTGGCACTTAAGATTTTCGTAAATAAACCTGCGAGCGTTAAAATAACGGCGCCGTTAAAAATAGAATAGAGCTTTGATTGTTTCTGCATTCCTACACCTTTCACCTGCAGCTTGTAATGATATGAACAACTCTTTTTATTAGCCTCTAACCGCAATAGAATAGAGCTTTGTTCTTATAAAACATCCTGCACTTTCCAATAAATAAAATACCGTACCATTATATCATGTTCTCTTTATTTCTAAGGTAAGACAGCATGAAAAAAGGCAGCAGAAACTGCTACCTTTTCAGTAAATAATGTAAAATAAAGATAATTACGCTTACTGCTCCATTTGACGAGATAAGAAGCTAGCTGCTGTTTCGGCTGCTTTATGCTCTACTTCACCAAGAGACTTATCTTTTGAGAAAATGACAACAGCTCCAATCGGATCTCCATTTGCAATAATCGGACCGATTGTGTAAGAAGAAATATTTTCTTCGTATCCATCGACAAATTCCAGGTTTTTCCCATCAGTTACTAAAGAAGAACTGCGGCTTTCCATAACAGATTCCACTAACGAACTAATGTTTTTATTTAAGTATTCTTTTTTAGAACTTCCTGCTACCGCAATAAATACATCGCGGTCACAAATAAGTACAGGATGACCTAAGCTATCGTATAGCGCTTCGCCATACTCTTTTGCAAAGTCTCCTAATTCACTAATTGGCGAATATTTCTTTAAAATAACTTCTCCATCGCGATCGACGAAAATCTCTAGCGGATCTCCCTCTCGGATACGAAGCGTTCTTCTAATTTCTTTTGGAATCACAACGCGACCCAAATCATCAATACGACGAACAATACCTGTTGCTTTCATTCATTGAAGCCTCTCTTTCATATGATGATTAAAATAGTTGGTGAATATCACTGATGGCTATATGATAAAAGGTTCACCTTTGTTGAGGTTAGTATTCTTCACTCTACAACTTCTATTCACCAACCATCTCTTTTTTTGTTAAAAAGTGTGCTTTTATTAAAAAAATGTCCAAAAAACCGCCAAAACATGGGGATTTGGATATTTTTATTTGACTATACAAAAGAGGCTGAGACATAACTAAACCTATCTCGCCTAAAGACGAACAAATAGGAGAAATGAGGTGAACCGCTTGAGACACCAGCTAGAAGCAGCCACATACATGAAACCTGCGTTCACCATATCAATAAAAAAATCCGAACGAGTTGGATTCTTTATCAAGAACCTCAATTCATCGTTCGGATTTTCCTTTAACTAAAATACTTTTGTCTTGCCTGTTTTAATTCGTAACTTGTTCTTTTTTAACAGTGGCTACTCCTTTTACTAACTGATACACAATATTGAGCCATTCTTTTTGAGCAAGTCCTTTTACATTAACCACTAATTTTACTTTCTTGCCTTCCATACCTAAGCTGACCATTCTGCCAAATTGATCACCTAGCATGAATAATTTTTGGCCGTCTACCGTTGAGCTCGCTTCTTCAGACAGCAGAATAGAAATTTCTTGTTTTGACTGAAGAATAGATTCTACTAAGTTCTGCGTTGCATATACTTTTGTTTCAGCTACTTTAAACAAATACTCAACCTCAGCCGGATACTCTCCAAAACGATCAATCATTTCATCCTGCAATTCTTGAATATCCTCTAGTCCTTCAATTCCTCTAAAGCGCTTATACATCTCAATTTTCAAGCGGCCGTCTGTAATGTACTGATCAGGAATATACGCGTCTAAATCCAGATTCATTTCCACATTAAATTTTACACTTTCTCCGTCAGACCCGCGTCTTTCCTCTATCGCTTCTTTAAGCATTTGTGAGTAGAGATCGAAACCGACAGAATCGATAAATCCATGCTGCTGAGCACCCAGTAAGTTTCCGGCACCACGTATTGAAAGATCACGCATAGCAATTTTAAAACCAGAACCTAATTCGGTGAATTCTTTAATAGCTTGCAGACGCTTTTCAGCTACTTCTGTCAGTACTTTGTCTTTGTGATACGTAAAGTACGCATATGCCACGCGATTTGAACGACCTACACGCCCTCTTAATTGATACAGTTGTGATAATCCCATCTTATCAGCATTATTGACAATAAGCGTATTTACATTGGGAATATCTACTCCTGTTTCAATAATGGTTGTACTCACAATCACGTCATATTCGCCTTCTAAAAAGCTTAAGATAACCGCTTCGAGTTCGGTTTCATTCATTTTTCCGTGGGCATACGTTACCCTAGCATCAGGCACGAGCATCGAAATTTCTTCTGCTTTTCGTTCAATATCTTCTACGCGATTATATAAAAAGTAAACTTGGCCATCACGCGCTAACTCACGCTCAATCGCTTCACGAACTAAAACCGGATTATACTCCACTACATATGTTTGAACCGGAAAACGATTTTCAGGCGGCGTTTCAATAACAGACAAATCCCTTACGCCCAGCATAGACATATGTAATGTTCGTGGAATAGGTGTTGCTGTGAGTGTAAGGACATCAACGTTTGCTTTCATTTGCTTGATTTTTTCCTTGTGCGTTACACCAAAACGCTGCTCTTCATCGATAACTAACAATCCTAAATCTTTATAAATCACGTCTTTAGATAGTAAACGATGTGTACCAATCACTACATCTACGGTCCCGTTTTTTAGCCCTTTAATTGTTTCTTGCTGCTGTTTACGGCTGCGAAAGCGGCTCAATAGCCCAATGTTGATTGGATAGTCTTGAAAACGCTCACGGATGGTTTCATAGTGCTGCTGAGCTAAAATAGTGGTTGGCACTAAAATAGCCACTTGTTTTCCATCTGTCACAGCTTTAAACGCAGCACGAATGGCTACTTCTGTTTTTCCATATCCAACGTCTCCACAAAGCAGACGATCCATTGGTCTTTCATGTTCCATATCCTTTTTAATTTCTTGTACAGAACGAAGCTGATCTTCGGTTTCTTGATAAGGGAAAGCTGTTTCAAATTCTCTCTGTAAATCGCCATCTGGGGAAAATGCATAACCTTTACTTGCTTCACGCTCTGCATACAGTTTAATTAAGTCATCAGCGATGTCTTGAACAGAAGACTCAACTTTTCGTTTCACTTTCTTCCAATCATTTCCGCCAAGTTTATATACTTTTGGCTCTTTCCCTTCAGAGCCTACATATTTTTGTACTTGATCAATCTGTTCAACAGGAACGTACAGCTTGTCAGAGCCTTCATATTTGATATGGATATAATCTTTATGATTACCGTTAATCTCTAACGTTTCCATTCCTAAATAACGGCCAATACCGTGGTTCACGTGAACGACATAGTCACCTACGTTTAACTCTGAATAGCTTTTAATACGCTCTGCATTGGAAAGCTTTTGACGACGCTTTGATTTCTTTACCCGTTTTTTAAACAATTCTTCCTCGGTTAAAACAGCTAATTTTTGCATCGGCAGTTCAAAGCCCATTTGTAAATCGCCTTCAATAATTTGAACAAGACCTGGCACAAGCTGACCATTTCCATCTAAAATAGATGAATCAATATCATAATCTGCTAGCACACCTTCGAGTTTTTTCACGCGCTCTTTATCTGCTCCTAAGAGGACTACCGTATAATTAGCATTTTTCCAACGTTCAATTTCATTTTTTAATAAGTTCATTTGGCCGTAAAACTGCTGCATCTGCTTACATGAAATATTAATAATATTTTGCGGACTCGTATACGATACGTGCTTCAAAAATAACGATAAGTATAAAAACTGATGTTTTGCTCGCTGAATAAGAGATGGGAGCTTATGAGATAATTGAACGTCTCGAACAATTTGCCCCTGTCCTAATAATTCTGTTATCCATTCAGCTTCCTCTGTTTCAAGCTGATCAGACGTTTCTTGAATTCGAGTTGTCTCATCAAAGATGACAAGGCCGTCTTCTGGTAAATAATCTAGTAAACTAGCAGGCGATTCGTAGAAGAATGATAAATACTTGAACATATTTTCAAGAAGTTGACCTTGACGCAGCTGTTCAATTTCACCTTTAATATTTTCTGTTAAGGTAGCTTTTAGCGCTGCGTTTTTCACTTGTTGCAGCGTCGAAGCCAGCTGTGCTTCTAGTTCTTCAATTCCTTGGGCCACTTCATTTCGGTTCACAATGATTTCCGTAGCAGGGCCGATTGAAATTTCTTTTAACTGCTCTTGAGAGCGTTGATCCTCGATTGTAAAAGTACGAATGGAATCAATCTCCGTATCAAATAGTTCAATTCGGACAGGTAGCTCTTCTGTTAACGGATAAATGTCAATGATTCCTCCGCGCACACTAAACTCACCCGGAGCTGAAACCATCGATGCCCGCTCATAACCCAACTCAACTAACCTTTTTAAATAATGATCAACGTCGATGTCAATTCCCATTTGAAACGGCAGCTGCGTTTGCTCCCATCTTGCTTTAGGAGGCAGCAGCTTTCGAATTCCTGCAAGCGGTGTTACAACTACTCCACCTGTATGTTGACTCCAATAATTGAGTACTTCAATTCGCTGAGCCTTTAATTCTGGACTTGCAATCCCCACTTCTGTAGCAACTAAATCGTTAACAGGGTATAAGAAAACGTCTTTTTCCGGTAAAAGATGCAAAAGGTCTTCATACACTTTTTGAGCTTGATATAAATTATGAGTCACTACTAATAAGGGGTATTTTTTATCCTCATTTAAGAGTGCCATTAATACAGATCGAGCTGAACCGGAAATTCCCGTTACTAACTGTTCTTTCAAACCTTCTTCTAAACTGCTGACAACAGCTCCAATTTCTTTATTTTCTTCAAATTGCTGTCTAATCCCTCGCAAAGGAATTCCCTCCTCCCATGATATGTCTAAACTAAACAGAAAAACGCTTTGGTTTGAGACCAAAGCTTTTTATTGTATAAATGTTTCGTACTGATGATAGTCTGGATTTCGTTCTAGCGCTTCTTGACAGTCTTCACAAATAATTTTAACCACGATATCTCCACTATTATGGTAGTGAATAAAGTCTTTTCGTTCATCTGCGGTTAGGTGATTAAAACCGAGTGCTTCTGTATTGTGAGCTGTCTTTTCTATCATACCGACTTTTGCGCCACAATGTCTACAGAAATAATGAATAGACATACAAATCCTCCCAAATCTTTTAGTGTTAGTATGGACGATTGAGAGAAATTTTATTCTACTTAATTATAGCGATTCATTACTTCTAAGAACGTTTTACCTAAAAAATCTTCACTCGCGTGTACAGACGTTTTCATCGCTTCTTCCATATGAACCATTTCATCTTCTGTAAAGCGCCCTAGTACGTAATCAACTACTTTCATACCGTTTTTCGGACGATCAATTCCAATACGAATTCGGTTAAACTCTTGGGTTTTTAAATGCTGAATAATTGATTTTATTCCGTTATGGCCGCCCGGACTTCCTTTTGTACGCAATCTTACTTTTCCGCACGGTAAATCTAAGTCATCGTAAATAACAAGCAAGTCTTCGACGTCTATATCAAAATAGTCCATTAACGGGCGAATACTTTCTCCTGATAAATTCATATATGTTAGAGGCTTTAATAATATGACTTTTTCTCCTTTTATTATACCTGTTCCATATATTCCGTTAAACTTTGTTTTATCTAATGAAATCATAAACTGTTCAGCAATTTTATCAATTGCCATAAATCCTATGTTATGACGAGTACGGTCATATTCTTTTCCAGGATTTCCTAAACCAACGATTAATTTCAAAATAGATACTCCTTTCCACTCTATGTAAGTTGTACATAATAGGTAAATGTCTTTAATGTTTTACATTACTATATAGTATCACTTTTATTATAATCAATTCACACAAAAAGACGTAACCTTTTGGTTACGTCTTTTTATATTATTCTTCGTTATCTTTTTCTTTTGTTGCTTCAACATCGCCTTCAGCATCCTGAACTTCGCCGCTGTCCGGCTCTTCTTCCTGTTGAGGAGGTAGTACAGAAGCAACTGTATCTTGTGCATCATGCGTAATTTTTAGCTTTTTATCTACCTTAATATCCGCTACTGTGATTGTATCATTAATTCCTAAACCTGATACATCTACATCAATAGATGATGGGATATCTTGAGGCAAGCCTTTTAATGAAATTTCATGTAGGGACTGCTGTAATACGCCGCCTTCTTTTGTTCCTTTTGCTTCTCCTACTAGAGATAAAGAAACTTCAGTATCAATTTCTTTCTTCATGTCGACCACTTGGAAATCGGCGTGGACAATTTCGTTTTTTAATGGATCGGTTTGAATATCATGTAACATTACGGAATATTTTTGCTTATCCACTTGTAATGTTAACACTCCATTGCGTCCTGCTTCACGAATAGTCTTAATAAAATCAGCACTGTTTAAGTAAATAGGTGTGGATTCTGTTTTATTTCCGTAAACAACCGCTGGGAAGTTTCCTTCGTCGCGAATCTTTCTATTTGTAGAATTTTTGAAATCCGTTCTTTTATTTGCTTGAATTGAAATACTCATTTTATTCACCTTCCAGTATGTTTTCTACTTAAAATGTACCCTTTTTAGAAGGTTGCTAAACATGAAACCCAGTTTGAACAGTAATATATCTTTGGTCATTCCGTCCAAAGCGCTTTAAAATCAAGGGTTAGCACATTTAAATTTTTTTCAAAAAAACCTCTTTCCAAATGGAAAGAGGTTCTATTTATCAATCAAATAATGTACTAACTGATTGCTCTTCGTGAACACGAATAATCGCTTCACCGATTAACGGAGCTACTGAAAGTTCTGTTACTTTATCAATTTTCTTATCTTCTGTTAAAGCAATAGAGTTTGTTACAGCTAGCTCTTTGATTGTAGAGTTTTGAATACGCTCAATCGCAGGGCCTGAAAGCACTGGGTGTGTACAACAAGCATATACTTCTTTTGCACCTGCTTCAATTAATGCACTTGCACCAATTGTAATTGTACCAGCTGTATCAATCATGTCATCAATCAAGATTGCTGTTTTTCCTTCCACTTGTCCAACAATGTTCATAACTTCTGCTACGTTTGGACGTGGGCGACGTTTGTCAATGATAGCGATCGGCGCTTTTAGACGTTCCGCTAAACGGCGAGCACGCGTTACGCCACCGTGGTCCGGAGATACAACAACAACGTCATCAAGGTTTTTACTCTTGAAGTATTCACCTAAAATTGGAACACCTACTAAATGGTCAATTGGAATATCGAAGAAACCTTGAATTTGAGGAGCATGTAAATCTAATGTGATAATACGAGTAGCTCCCGCTTTTTCAATGATATTTGCTGCTAATTTGGCAGTGATTGGTTCACGTGCACGAGCTTTACGATCCTGACGAGCATAGCCATAGTAAGGCATAACGATGTTAATTGTTTTAGCTGATGCACGTTTTAATGCATCAATCATAATTAATAATTCCATTAAGTGTTCGTTAACTGGAGCACTTGTTGATTGAATGATAAATACATCACAACCACGGATACTTTCTTCAATGTTAATTTGAATTTCACCGTCACTGAAACGATCAACCGAACATTTACCTAATTCCACACCAATTACTTTTGCGATCTCTTCAGCTAAAGCCTTGTTTGAATTTAGCGTAAATAACTTTAAATTTTCATCAGCATATACATTTGACATTTTATTGTGAAACCTCCGTCAGGATTTTTTATTAATATCAAGCTTTTCAGCATAGTTTTCTTTATTTACTTGTTTCGCACGAGCAATTGATAATGCTTTTCTTGGCACATCATCCGTTACGGTTGAACCAGCTGCAACATAGGCGCCTTCACCAATTGTTACAGGTGCAATTAAGTTTGAGTTACATCCTACGAATGCCCCATCTTCAATCTTTGTTAAAAATTTATTTTTCCCATCGTAGTTAACTGTAATAGATCCGCACCCTAAGTTTACACCTTTTCCGACCTCTGCGTCTCCAATATAACTTAAATGAGAAGCTTTGCTACCTTTGCCAAAAGATGCTTTTTTAATTTCTACAAAGTTTCCTACGCGCACTTCATCTCCAATTAATGATTGAGGACGAATATGTGCAAATGGGCCAATTGTGACTTCGTGACCAATTTCACTATCGTGAGCAACAGAATGGCGAATAGAAGTATTATTACCTATTTTGCAGTCTTTAATTTCACTGTTAGGTCCTACTTCACAATTCTCTCCAATTACAACTGTTCCTTGAATAACCGTACCAGGATAAATAAACGTATCTCTGCCAATGACAGCATCTGCTGAAATGTACGTGTTAGAAGGATCCACAATCGTCACTCCATTTAACATATGCTGCTTGTTGATGCGCTTTTTCATTGTTTCTTCTGCTTGAGACAGAGCAAATCGATCATTAACGCCCAATGTTTCAGCAAAATCGGATGTTTGATATGCAGAAATAATTTGACCTTCATTTTTTAGAATTTCGATAACATCAGGTAAATAATACTCTCCCTGTACATTATCATTTGAAACTTTTGAAAGTGTCTCAAATAATTTCTCATTATCAAAACAATACGTACCAGTATTAATTTCCTGTACAAGACGCTCTTGTTCCGTGGCATCTTTATGCTCAACAATCTTTTCAACAGAACCTTGTTCATTTCGAATGATGCGTCCATATCCTGTTGGATCTTCTGCATGAGCTGTTAAAATAGTTGCCATTGCATTTGTTGCTTCATGATGCTTTAATAAAGATTCAATTGTTTCAGCTGTAATAAGCGGAGTATCTCCACATACAACAATTGTCGTACCTTTTTCATGTGCAAGTAAAGATTCTGCTTGCATTACTGCATGAGCTGTTCCTAACTGCTCTTCTTGTAAAGCAAATAAGCTTTTATCTCCAACATGTGATTTCACTTTTTCGGCACCGTGACCTACAACTGTAATTAAATTTGTTAAATCCAAACGTGATAACTGATCAATTACGTGTTGCACCATCGGTTTGCCACACACAGGGTGTAACACTTTATATAAAGATGACTTCATACGTGTACCCTGACCAGCTGCCAATATGACTGCATATCTTTTTGACATAACAGGCCTCCAATTTTACCTTTTTATCCATTAAGAATATTATATCAAAAATGACAGCATTTCAAGGAATCATTTATAAGTCATGAATTTTATTTTTTGGTAATGCTAAAGTTTTACAAAGGTGTGAAATTATATAAGTGGTAATCAAAAAGAAAAGAGTCTACTTTTCAGTAGACTCTTAATGTATCATATGTTTACGAAGCACCCGCTTCTTCAAATTCAACTTCTACCTCACCTAAACGATGATATTCTGCTAAAACAGCATCTTGAATCTTTCCGCGAGTATTTGAATTGATTGGATGTGCAATATCACGGAACTCACCATCCGGTGTACGTTTACTTGGCATGGCTACAAATAAGCCATTATTACCATCAATCACACGAATATCATGAACAACAAATTCACCATCTAATGTGATTGAAGCAATCGCTCTCATACGTCCTTCAGTGTTCACGCGGCGTAATCTTACGTCAGTTACTTCCATCTTGTTCACCACCTTTTTCTATGCGAAGCTTTACATACTTAATTCCACAGAATTTTGTGTTTTCCTGCTATTCAGAAAAAATTTTTAGAAAATTTTCGCAAAAAAAGTGAACAATTGGAAGTTACTTGCTTTTTGTTAGAAATTTGTTAATTTAATTACCCTTTAACGAGCGCAATAACTTCGATTTCAACAAGTACATCTTTAGGTAGTCTCGCTACCTCTACACATGAACGTGCCGGCTTATGGTCGCCAAAGTAGTCGCCATAGACTTCATTTAACGCTGCGAAGTCGTTCATATCTTTAATGAACACGGTTGCCTTTACAACTGTATTTAGAGAAGCTCCAGCTTCTTCAAGAACTGCTTTTAGATTTTCAAATACTTGAGTAGCTTGTACTTGAACATCTCCTTCGACCAACGTACCATCTGGACGAAGTGGAATTTGACCTGAACTGTAAAACAAGTTATTCACAACAATTCCCTGTGAATATGGACCAATAGCTTGCGGTGCATTTTTTGTTTGAACCTGTAACATATGTTCCTCTCCCTTACTTGATCAAATATATTTTAAGTAATTGCCTTCTTGTACACGAATTTGTTTATCTTTGATATTTACATCTGTTAATTGTACAAGGGACACATACTCATCCACTAAACGTTCTTCAATATCTTCTGATTCTACTAAAACTCCAATACCAGCAACAGTTGCATCGAACTCTTCAAGCAAGCTAACCATTCCATTTACAGTACCGCCAGCTTTCATGAAATCATCAATGATGAGTACATTTGACCCCACCGCTAAACTTCTTTTAGCTAACAGCATCGTTTGAATGCGCTTAGATGAACCCGACACGTAGTTAATACTAACGGTCGATCCTTCAGTTACTTTACTGTCTCTGCGCACAATAACAACGGGCACGTCTAAATACTGAGCAACCGCATACGCAATAGGAATACCTTTTGTTGCTACAGTCATCACCACATCGATTTTGCGGTTAGCAAAAAGCGATGCATACAAGCGACCGATTTTATTCACAACGCGGGGGTTCCCTAAAATATCAGTTAAATATAAATATCCACCTGGCAGTAAACGCTCAGGTTTTTCAATCAACCCACATAATTCTTGAACAAGCTGACCGGCTTCTTCATTCGTCATCTTTGGAATGAATTTAACTCCGCCGGCAGCCCCTGGTAGCGTAACCAAAGTTCCGATACCCTGCTGTTCAAAAGTTTGTTTAATAATCGCCATATCTTCGCTAATAGATGATTTTGCGGAATCATATTTATCTGCAAAATACGTAAGAGGGATAAGGCGCTGAGGGTTTTGAATGAAATAGTTGGTCATATCAATTAATCGTCCACTACGTCGAAACTTCATAACATCCTCCTGAAAATCCGAATATTTTAATGTAAATATAACATTAACATACGGATTTATTCAAGCGTTATTCGTTCACCTAGTAGCCTAACTGCATAAACTTTATCACAAAAGCCACGTAATCCATTATAAATGCGATGCATACGTGAATCATGCTGTACAAGTCCAAATACAGTTGGCCCACTGCCGCTCATGAGCACAGCATCGGCGCCAAAACGCTTTATTTGTTCTTTAATGAGAGCTACTTCCGGATGCATTTTCAGCGTTACTGCTTCCAATACATTTCCTACAAGGCTACACATTTGATCATAATTTCCTGATTGTATGGCGTGAACCATCTCATCTACTTTAGGATGATCCATCTCTTCAATTTTTAAGTTTCGATATACATCTGCTGTAGAAACACCTATTTCAGGCTTAGCCAAAATCACCCAGCAGCTTGGAGGTGCCTCAATATGCTCTACAATCTCTCCGCGCCCTGTAGCAAGAGCTGTCCCTCCGTACACGCAAAAAGATACGTCAGAGCCAATCTCAGCCCCTATTTCTGCAAGTGTGTCTAATGATAACCCTAATTCCCATAACGTATTTAAACCGCGTAATGTAGCAGCCGCGTCACTGCTGCCTCCAGCTAATCCAGCAGCTACTGGAATATGTTTATCAATTAATATATTTACACCTTTTGAAATGTTATAACGTCGCTTCAAAATCTGCGCTGCCTGATAAGCGAGATTTCGCTGGTCATCTGGAACAAAGCGATTATGAGAATAGATAACAATTCGTCCATCTTCACGGTCAGAAAGTTCAATTCTGTCCGCTAAATCAATTGTTGTCATAATCATCTTAACTTCATGGTAACCATCTGGACGTTTATGTAACACATCAAGTGACAAATTTATTTTAGCCGGTGCTTTCACCATTAATTTCAACTTACTTCACCTACTTCATCTTATCGAGTTTAACGCTATTTTATCATAAAATGAACAAGATATAGCTGTTCATTTAAACATCTTTGTTTAATCCTCTGTTTTATCTTTCATTTTGGGACAAAAAAACCGAAGCGGTTATACACTTCGGTTTTCCTCATTTCACTTTAAATAGTCGTATAAGCATTGATTTTCACTATGCTATTGCTTTAGCTGCTGCTGTGCAAGCTCTACAGCTCGCTTCACCATATTGCCTGCGTCTTTTGCCCGAATAGCGCCCCAGCCTTCTGCTTGTACAGTATCGTAAAAACCAAGTTCTTTAGCCAGTTCTTCTTTCAGCTTCGATGACATAATCCCTCTACGCCTTGACATTGCACATGGCTCCTTTACGTATAAAATGAAATTTCAACCTGAATCTCCTCGCTCTTTTACATAAGAAACGCGAGGACGATATGTATAGTATGTATAAAAAATAATGCATATATAATTTGAAAAAAAGACCAATAAAAAAGCAGTAAACCAATGTCCACTGCTCATCACCACTTGCTATATTGCCTATGTCATTCTTAGAAAAATTTTAGTTGCACTGTTTCCGTTAACACATCTGCGTAACTATACGAAACGCGCTCCAAAGAGTTTTCCTCTTGATCTAATTCAACGATAAAAACAGATGGGTACGTTTCTGTTAATACACCTGAACGTTCTACTGTTTTTCTACGACCACCGTTTGCTTTTAAAGTTAATCGTTGGCCTAGGTGCAAATCCAGCGCTTGCTTAATATCAGACAAAGTTTTCGCCATATTGGTCCACCTCACTATGTATAGTGTAACACATGTTAGAAAAATAGTCAAAAACATAAAATTATAACAATCTATCTCTAATTGTGTCAATAAATAATTTTCAACATGAATCTACATTTCGCTGTTAGTATGCTCGTTTTTCAACGAAATATGTATATCTTTAGCAAATATTGAAAATGATTTTGTATAATTAAGCGTATACTTTGGCTTCATACGAAAAAACAACTGGTTGCACATCATGCGTGTACATGCTGTAACCAGTTGTTTTTATTTCTACTCATCGCTTTCATAAGGCATGCCCGTGCGAAGCAGCCCTTTTGTTTCTACTCCTCCTAAACCTTTAGCACCCGTTAATGTATTACGTAAGACGTCCCATACATTAATACGATCCGTGAAAGGAGTAAAACTTAGTTTTGCTACTACATACACAGGGTCAAGCGCATGAATATTTACACGTGAAGGTGAACTAGCAAAGTTTGCTCCAGCTTGAATCAATAATTCAAAATGCGATTGACAGGCACCTGCAAAAATCACCAGCTGATCTAAATTACCAACTCTTTTTCTTGCTTCTTGGACTGTTTGAATATAGTGCTTGGAATGTCTATAAGCAAGGAGATCATCTTTATTTCCTTTTCCTTTGGAATAGGCATCATGGCCTGTCAGCACCAGAATATCGGGTCTTACATCCTCAATTAGCTTTCCAACTTTCTCCGGCATTTCTGACTCGACGCAATGAACACCATAAACAGGAACACCAATTTTTTCGTAAACCAACAAACATTTACGTAAATAATTAGGGTCTCCGTCTACGTGCAGGACCTTTCCTGGAATTTGAAATAAGCGATGTGAATGGCTGTATCCATTTGTCATGCTATATTCAGTTTTCTCTCGAACGAGCCGATAATCCTGTTGAATAAGCTCCAAAGATCTTTCTAAAAGTTCTTCTTCTTGTTTTTTTCTTTGATCCTGTTCTTTAGCATCCACAACCTCTAGATCTGTACAAGGAGCGTCGGCGATCAACCGAACGTCTTCCCCTATTAAAGTCGCATATTTCCCCGCTTCGCTGTCATTAATAGCTATAACACGAAAAAGCAAATCTCTTTGATAAGAAGGTCGTGTAACTATATCACCAATTTTGATGTTCATATGCTTCACTCCGTCTTTGCTACTTCAAAAATAAATTCTCTTCATAGCCTATGACTTCATGATAAAAATGTGATGATTTAGCGAAATGATTTTAAAAGTTGATCACTTAGCTTTCCAAATTCTTGAATAGATAAAGTTTCGCCTCTTCGTTTCGGATCAATTTCAGCAGTTGAAAGTGCTTGCTCAATGTCCGCTTTTTTCTGCTTACCATTTGGCAAGTTGTTCACTAGATTGTTTAAAATTGTTTTTCGACGCTGTCCAAAACTTGCTCGTACAACTTGGAAGAAGAATGCTTCATCTTGTACTTCTACCGCGGGCTTTGGTCTTCTCAACAATCGAATAACAGCTGAATCTACATTAGGCTGCGGATTAAACACTGTTTTAGGCACGATCATAACCGTCTCAACCTCTGTATAGTATTGAATCGCAATAGAAAGTGAACCGTACTCTTTTGTTCCCGGTTTAGCTGCTATACGGTCGGCAACTTCTTTTTGAAGCATAACGACGATTCCACGTACCGGAATTTGCTCTTCTAATAATTTCATCAAAATGGGTGTCGTCACGTAATACGGTAAATTCGCAACGACCATTAAATCTTCTATGTTTTCAAATTCTTGTTCGAGCGTCCCTTTTAAATCCGCTTTTAACACATCTTGATGAATAACTTTTGCATTTGAGTAAGGAGAAAGAGTATCAGCTAAAATCGGAAGCAAACGCTGATCGATTTCAAATGCCAGCACTTTTTTTGCGCGCTTTGCTAGCTGTTCAGTTAAGGCACCGATACCAGGTCCAATTTCAATAGCTCCCGTTTCTTCTGTTATTTCCGCATGATCAACAATACGATGTAAAATGTTCGTATCAATTAAAAAATTTTGTCCCAAACTCTTTTTAAATGTAAAACCGTATTTCTTTAAAATTTCCTTGGTTCGATTAGGCGTTGCAATATCTTTTAACACGATCCCTTTTCCTCCTTATTTATCTGCTCAACAGCTCTGATAAAGTCCTCTTTTGAAATTTGGAACATCTGTAATCGTTTATGGAGCTGCTTTCCGTTGGCATAACCAATTTTTAATAACTTCCCTATTCTTTCACGTCGAGACTTGGCTTTACTATCTCCTATCAAACGAGCTACGATTAAATCCTCTTGAGAAATCTCCATAGCTGCCCCCATCCACTCTTGCTTCACATCTTCTAGTGCTTTTTGAATAGATGCAATAGAAGCATGTTCAACTCCAATACCTTTGCCATTTTTAGGGCGAGCCTCTTCTTTATCTAAGAATGCATGTTTACATCCGGGAACACGTTCTGAAACAATATTTCGAATTCGCTGTCCTGGATAATCTGGATCTGTAAAAATAATCACGCCTCTTGTTTTTTGAGCTAATTTTACTTTCTCAATGGTTTCTTCATTTACAGCTGATCCATTTGTCTCGATGGTATCCGCATCCACTGCACGTTTAATCGCTACAGTGTCATCTCGGCCTTCTACTACAATAATTTCTTTAATCTTCATTGCTTCCTCCAAAACATTCAGTTTTGTTCATTTGCTTTTCAGTAAAAATGAAATGCTCGTTACGCACATCATTTTTCTTCTATGAAATCAACGTTTTATCTTATTATCAACTAAATTAAAAAACATCTACCTGTTATTTTAACTGAAAAAGGCAGAGGATAACATTCTCCTCTGCGCCTATCTTTACTTTAACACGAAAATGATTGTTATATGAGAAAAAGTTTTAATCATTAATGCCAAATAGCTTTTTGGCGTTAGCTGTTGTAATAGCAGCTAATTCTTCATACGTTATACCTTTTAACTCTGCAATTTGCTCTGCTACGTATGAAACATAACCAGGTTCATTGCGCTTGCCGCGGAATGGATGAGGAGTTAGATAAGGACAGTCTGTTTCAATTAATAGTTTATCTAAAGGAAGCTCTGTAGCAACTTCTTTTGGCTTTTTCGCATTTTTAAAAGTAACAGGTCCGCCAAAAGAAATATACATATTCATATCCATACACTGCTTCGCTACTTCAATACTGCCCGTGAAGCAATGCATAATCCCGCCTACTTCTTCTACGTGCTCTTCTTTTAAAATGGTTACCACGTCTTCCGTTGCATCACGATTATGAATAATGATAGGTAAATTCACTTTGCGAGCTAAGCGAATTTGACGGCGAAATACGTCTTTTTGAACTTCTTTAGGTGATTTATCCCAATGGTAGTCTAATCCCATTTCTCCTAAAGCAACAACTTTCGGATGCTGAGCTAACTCTTCAATCCAAGTTAAGTGCTCATCCGTCATATCAACTGCATCTACTGGATGCCATCCTACACTAGCATAGATAAAGTCATACGTTTCAGCTATTTGAATAGCCTTTTTGATGGTAGGTTCATCGAATCCAACAACTACCATGTTTTGAACACCTTTTTCTAACGCACGATTAATTACTTCTTGCAAATCATCTTCATACTGTTCTGCGTTTAAATGAACATGTGTATCAAATAACATCTAATCGATCCTTTCCATGAATAAAAGGGGGTCCTCGCATGTTACACGTGAAACACCCCTTTTACCTATACTTATTTTATCTTCGTGCCGTTTGCTAAGTTTTGATCTACGCTTGCTAGTGAAAGACCATTCTCATCTTCCCCCGCTAAAATCATTCCTTGTGATAGTTCACCGCGCAGTTTCACAGGTTTTAAGTTGGTTACACAAATTACTTTTCGACCTACTAATTCTTCAGGCTTATAAAACTTGGCAATACCTGATACAACCTGGCGTTTTTCATAGCCAAGATCAAGCTGCAGCTTTAATAGTTTATCTGCCTTTTTAACTGGTTCTACTTGCGTAACTTGCGCTACACGAAGCTCTACTTTCATGAAATCATCAATCATAATCTCTTCAGAAGGCTCTTCCTTCACAACAGGTTTTTCTTCCTTTGGAGCACTCCCTTGCATCTGCTCTTTAATAAACGCTACCTCTTCTTCTCGATCTAGACGAGGGAACATTGGCTCACCTTTTTCTACTTTTGTGCCTTCTTTAAGCATATTAAAACGCGTCGTGCTTTCCCACGTTTTTAATACATCTTCTTTTACACCAATCTGAGCAAAAATTTTCTCAGGCGTACGCGTTAAGAATGGCTGCAGTAATACCGCAATGTGACGAATTGATTCAGCTAGATGTGTCATAACGGAAGCAAGTTCTGCACGCTTATTCTCATCTTTTGCTAACGCCCAAGGCTGCGTTTCATCAATGTATTTATTCGTGCGGCTTACATATTGCCAGATAGAAGCAAGAGCCACTGAAAACTCCATATCTTCCATCGCTTCTTCATATTTATTCACTGTATCTTTTTGAGCTTGGACGATAAGTGCATCAAACTCTGTTACATTGCCTTCATAAGTCGGAATAACACCATCAAAATACTTATTAATCATCGCCACTGTACGATTAACTAGGTTGCCAAGATCATTTGCTAAGTCAAAGTTAATACGTTCAACAAACGCTTCTGGTGTGAATACACCGTCTGAACCGAATGGAACTTCACGAAGTAAGTAGTAACGAAGGGCATCTAATCCATAGCGGTCAATCAATGTCACTGGGTCTACTACATTCCCTTTTGACTTCGACATTTTTCCATCTTTCATTAATAACCAGCCGTGAGCAAATACTTTCTTAGGAAGTGGCAAATCAAGTGCCATCAACATGATTGGCCAATAAATAGTATGGAAACGTACGATTTCTTTTCCTACTAAATGTACGTTAGCCGGCCAATATTTTCGATAGTTTTCATCGTTCTCTGTATCATACCCAAGAGAGGTGATATAGTTAGAAAGCGCATCAATCCATACGTAAATAACGTGTTTTGGGTTACCTGGAACTTTTACCCCCCAATCAAACGTCGTGCGAGAAACAGCTAAGTCTTCAAGGCCAGGCTTAATAAAATTATTGATCATTTCGTTTTTACGGGACTCTGGTTGAATAAATGAAGGGTTTTCTTCATAAAAAGCTAGTAAACGATCTACGTATTTCCCCATTTTAAAGAAATAGGACTCTTCTCGAACGAGCTCTACAGGGTGTCCGCTATCCGGGCTTTTTCCGCCTACAACTTTTCCATTTTCAACGATTGGATCTACTAGCTGATGCTCTGTATAGTACGTCTCATCGGGAACTGAATACCAGCCTTCATATTCATCAAGATAAATATCACCTTGTTCTAAAAGGCGTGCGAAAATCTTTTCCACGATTTCTTTATGTCTTGGTTCCGTTGTACGGATAAAATCATCATACGAAATATCCATCTTATCCCACAGCTCTTTGATTCCAGATACAATATCATCTACGTATTGCTGAGGTGTCACGTTTTTCTCTTCTGCTTTTCGCTGAATTTTTTGACCATGTTCATCTGTACCTGTTAAATAACGTACATCAAACCCTCTCAAACGTTTATAACGAGCCATTGCATCTCCCGCTACCGTCGTGTATGCATGCCCTATATGTAATTTACCACTCGGATAATAAATCGGCGTAGTAATATAAAATGTATTATTTCCATCTGCCATGTTCATAACCTCCAACATTCCATTTCAACATTTTGATTTATATGTATGTAATCATATAAACCCTGTCTTCTTATTCTACTATCTATCATACTATTTTACATGATAATTTCAAAACATTCTCTTCCTATATACACGGGAATATGACTGATTCACTTCATTTTTAAATAATCGTTATTTTTCCAAAAAATAATCCTGTTAATTGTATCAGCTTCGCCCTATTTTTATATAAAATATACCCTCATTCAAAAAGTCACTTTGATGAAAACGACAAATAGGTCTAATTTTGTCGTTTTATGTCGAATTATATTTACCCTATCTTCAAAATAGTTAATATCAAGCTATTTAGACGATTAATCTTTTTTCCAATGAAACCCCTTGTCATTCCTTGACTGACGGTCACAATTAGCTTGTAAACAAGTCGAAAAAAAATTTTTTACCAGCTACATTTTTTTACATATAAAATGATTGACTAGTTTTGGAAACGCTGGTATTATGAAAGTACGTTGAAATTGTCGAATAATGACGAAAGTAATAACATAGAAAAATGATTACTGAGAGGAGAACGATTAACATGAAATCTACAGGTATTGTTCGTAAAGTTGATGAATTAGGACGCGTAGTAATTCCAATTGAATTACGTCGTACATTAGGAATTGCAGAGAAAGATGCTCTAGAAATCTATGTAGATGAAGAGCGCATCATCTTAAAAAAATACAAACCAAACATGACTTGCCAAGTAACAGGTGAAGTATCTGATGATAACATTCAACTTGCTAGCGGCAAATTAATTCTAAGCCGTGAAGGTGCAGAACAAATCATGAAAGAACTTCAAGATTCTTTACAAGCTTCTAAATAAAACGAAAAGCTGTCTATGATAGACAGCTTTTTTTAATGTACGTGATATTCACTATAAATGTCTCGCTTTGACACATCTCGGTCTTTTGCCACTTGCTTAATAGCTTCTTTGTTTGAAAGTCCTTCTTCTACATAGTGATCAACATGCTCGATAATGGTGAGCTGTTCCCACCATAGATGACTTTCATCTGGCGCTTCTTCATTTGTCCCTTCAAGAATTAAGCAGAATTCGCCTCTAATATCTGTGGCATTTGTCCATTCAATTGCTTCTAATACGCTTCCTCTTAAAAATTCTTCATAGCGTTTTGTTAACTCTCTACATAACACAATAGATCGGTTCCCTAAAATTTCTTCTATACTCTTTAGTGTTTCTTTTAATCGATGAGGGGCTTCATAAAATATCATGCTTTCCTTAATATACTGAAGCTCTTGAAGCTGTTCTTTACGCTGTTTTTTATTTCTGTTTAAAAATCCATAAAAATAAAACTGCCCTGTAGGTAGTCCCGAAGCAATTAAAGCTGTTAATGCTGCGTTAGGCCCCGGCAGCGGAACAACCGTATACCCTTTTTTAACGGCAGCTACCACTAACTCATAACCGGGATCTGAAATACAAGGCATGCCCGCGTCGCTTACTAAAGCAATATTTTTTTCACCGTCTAAGTCGCTTAACAGCTGTTCACTTTTTGTATGTTTATTATGTTCATGATAACTTGTAATAGGCGTATCGATCTCAAAGTGGTTACATAGTTTTTTCGTTTGTCTCGTATCTTCTGCGGCAATATAATCAACTTCTTTTAAAATTCGAATCGCACGAAATGTCATATCCTCTAAGTTTCCAATAGGAGTGGGAACTAAATATAAAACGCCTCGCTCATTTGATACATCATAACTTTTTTGTGATTTCATTCTGCTTTTCTTGCTCCCTTCGAATGTAAGCCTGTTTTTGCACTCTGCTTAACTGTTTGAACCAATATTCTTTTTGCATAGCTTCTGTTTTAGAAGTAAACACCTCATGCCAAATTAGTGAAACAGGCCTTCTTGCTCTCGTATATTTTGCCCCTTTTCCTTCATTATGGACAGAAATACGTTTTTGCAAATTATTCGTGTAACCAGCGTAATACGTACAGTCCTTGCATTCAACTACATAAAAATAATGATTATTTTGTTCCATATAAAATCCTTTTTAATTCGTCCGTGTATTCATCATTATCTTGGTAGACCACAAGCGGAGGAAGAATCTTTAAATCTGGACTTCCATCCTTCGTACCTTCAATTAAAAGTGTATTTGCTTCTTTCCCATCTTTAGGATAGACAAACTGAAGTCTCTTTGGCTCTAAACGGTACTGCCTCATTAACGTAACGATATCTAATAGTCTTCCTGGACGGTGAACTAATGCCACTTTTCCGCCTTGCTTCACTAGTTGACTGCTGGCTCTAATCACATCTTCCAACGAACAATGAATTTCGTGGCGAGCGATTGCAAAGTGTTCGTTTTCATTTATCTCTTCTTTATTGGATGTGGTGAAATAAGGAGGATTACATGTTACAACATCATATTTTCCATAACCCAGTTCTTGAGGCGCATTTTTTAAATCGCCATGTATCATTTTAATCTGTCCGTCCAGCTGATTATACGCAATACTTCTTTGCGCCATACTGTGTAGCCGCTCTTGAATTTCTACACCAATGATTTTTCCCTTTGTTCGTTTAGATAAAAACAGTGGGATTACACCGTTTCCTGAACATAAATCAACCAAGTTACCTTTACGAATTGGGACATAAGCAAAGTGAGATAAAAGCACAGCATCCAATGAAAAGGAAAAGACAGACGGACTTTGAATAATGCGCATCTCCTCATCGGCTAATAGATAATCTAAACGTTCATCTCCATATAACTCAACCATAGTCGTTCTTCTCCTTGTACATCTATTATTTATATCTTTTACTCATAAAAAGAACCTCTCCAAAAGGGAGAGGTGTTGTTACTTTTTATTTAAAAATGACAAGCAAAACAAACAGTCTCCATCTTTACGCACACTTCCATAATGAATGTTACAAATATGAAAACCCTCTTGGTAAAGGCGAGCCAAATTGTCATATCCTTCTCCGATATCAATTTGTTTTTGCTCTTTTGTTTGAGCGCTTGCTTTTGAATGTCTATTTTTCAGCTTCGTTTCGAAGTTTGTCTGGTCAAGGCGACGGCGCAAATGATCATTTTCTATTTGCAGGTGATGATTTTCTTCAATTAGCTCAGCAAGATGCTCTTTCAACTCACCTAACTGCTTATATAAATGACCAATTTGTTCCTCCATGTTTGTCACCGAATCAAAAATCTCTTTTTTATCCACCTTTGCCCACCTCGTTAATCTGTGGCTTGAAACGAAACAGCACCTTCATTATTGATCTCATCCAGAGTATACTCTAAAATTTGTTCGTGATCTGACAGTTCCACTTGAATAATTCTTTCCAAAATATTCAACCCCACTACACGTCCTGAACCATCTGAAGTTTTAATTGTTGAGCCTATATCAGGAAGCTGTTCTTTTGCCGTTTCATACTCATCATTTTCATATTTTAAACAACACATTAAACGTCCGCATAAACCAGAAATTTTCGTTGGATTAAGCGATAGGTTTTGGTCTTTGGCCATTTTAATAGAAACCGGCTCAAAATCACCTAAAAACGTTGAGCAACATAGCATACGTCCACAAGGACCTATCCCGCCCAACAGCTTTGCCTCGTCTCGTACACCGATTTGACGAAGCTCAATTCGCGTACGGAAAATAGCAGCTAAATCTTTAACTAACTCTCTAAAATCAATACGGCCGTCTGCTGTAAAATAAAAAATGACTTTATTACGATCAAACGTATATTCTACATCTACTAACTTCATATCTAAATCGTGTGATTGAATTTTTTGCACGCATACGTCATACGCTTCTCTAGCAGCTTGTTTATTTTCATCCACAATCAGCCTGTCTTTTTGTTCGGCAATGCGGATTACTTTTTTTAAAGGAAGTACGACATCATGTTCACTTACTTGCTTTTTATTAATAACCACTCTGCCAAATTCAACACCACGAACTGTTTCTACAATAACAAACTCACCATCTGGAATTGTAAGTTCTCCAGGGTCAAAATAATATATTTTTCCCGCTTTTTTAAAGCGAACGCCTACTACATCATACAAGCTTTTATCCCTCCTGCAAATCCAACACCAGCTGTTCCATTAATAACTGTAGATTCATATTTGAATTTAATTTATTTTTGGCCTTCAAGATAACCTCTAAGCGATAAATCGCTTTTTCCTGCGTTGTCTGAAGAGCTTGCTGTTTTAATTCTTCTATTTTATGACGATAGACGATTTTAGACTCTTGTCCAACTTGCAGCGTCAACAAATCACGATAAAGAAGCATCAATAAAGTTAAACCAATATGAGCTTGTTCTTTTTCTTTAAAATGTGTTACCCACTTTTCATGAATAAAAAGAAGAGCTTGTTGAGGTCTCGTTGTTAACACTTCATATAATTGTATCACTAACTTTATTGCAAGTCCAAACCATTCATCTTTACTTAATTCAATTGCTTCATCAATGCTGTTTGTTAAATTAGACAAGATGGACGCATCTACTGCCGAAAGGCCATTTTCTACTAGTTTTTCAGCTAACTGTTCTGGTGTAAGAGATCGAAATGATATTACTTGGCAACGTGAGATAATCGTATCTAATAAGCGCTGTATATTTTCTGTTAATAAAATTGCATAAGTTCCGTTGCCAGGCTCTTCTAAAAATTTCAGTAAACTATTTGCTGCGCTTACTGTCATTTTATCAACATGATTCACAATATATAACTTTTTATTAGATTCAACACCAGTTTTTGTGAATTCTGATTGCAAGAATTGAATTTGCTCTTTTTTAATCGATAGACCAGCTGGCTCAATCAAGTGAATATCTGGATGATTACCTGAATCAATTCGCCGGCAGTTACTGCACTCATGACATGGCCTATGATTAACTGGATTTTGGCAAAACAGCGCTTTAGCAAACAAAAAACTAATTTGTTTTTTACCTGTTCCTTTGCTTCCTTCAAATAAATAAGCATGAGCAACTCGCTCTTTAAGTAAGCTGTTTTGCAAAATCTTTAATACGTTCGGCTGAAGAGCTTCAAGCTGTTCCCATGTATTTCCCATTCAATCATCACTTTCTATTTAAAATCTTCTCTCTCAAAATTGATGAAATTGATCTACTGGTAGTACGAATACTGTAGCTCCGCCCACTTCAACTTCAACAGGATACGGAATGTATGAATCTGCATTACCGCCCATCGGTGCCACAGGAGAAATCATCTGTCTGCGGTTTTCACATTGGCCCTTAATAATATCAAGTACTTCATCTACTTTATGATCATCTGTACCAATCATAATTGTTGTATTCCCTGATTTTAAAAATCCGCCCGTACTTGATAATTTGGTTGAACGAAACCCTCTTTCTACAAGTGCATTTAAAAGCTTTGAGCTATCTGAATCTTGAATAACGGCCATTACTAATTTCATGAATAACACCTCATTTTACTTTTTTGTTAAGAATAGTATAGCAAGAATAACGATCATCTGTATTTATTTTAAAATCAATTTTATTTGTTTATAAGCTTCTTCACAGACTTTTTCAACGGATTGATTTGCATCAATTCTTCGAATACGCTCTGGAAATTCACTCAAAAGAGATAAATATCCATCTCGTACTTTGTAATGAAAGTCTAAGGATTCTAAATCTAATCGATTAATCTCATCTTTTCGACCATTATTAATTCTTTCTAACCCTACCTCAGGCTCAATATCAAAATATAAAGTGGCCTGTGGCATCGTTTGCTCAATAGCAAATTGATTGATAGCAAAAATATCTTCTACGCCTATACCCCGCGCATTTCCTTGATAAGCAAGTGAGCTATCAATAAAACGGTCACATAATACTATATTCCCTTTATTTAGCTCAGGAATCACTTTTTCCACAAGATGTTGTCTTCTAGCCGCAGCGTAAAGAAGTGCTTCGGTTCTGGCATCCATTTCCGTGTTAGATGGATTTAAGATGATTTCACGAATTTGTTCAGCAATTCGTATGCCTCCAGGCTCTCTTGTTAATACAATGGTATAGCCCTCTTGTATTAATTTTTGTTGAACCATATGGATGATGGTCGTCTTACCAGCACCCTCTGGCCCTTCGAATGTAATAAACGTTCCTGACATGTATAAATTCCTTTCTCTATTTAAATACTTCTATCTTTCCTTTTTCCATACAAGAGCCGCCTTGAATATGACCGTTTAACCTTTGAATATGCAAAATATAGTCAATATGATTGCTCGTAATCGTTTCTCCCTCCATTAAAATAGGAATTCCAGGAGGATATGGAATAACAGATTGTGCGCTTACACACCCAATCGCTTCTTCAAACGAACACATATGCTTTGATCTTAGTTTTCTTTCTTCCATAGACAGGAGAACGGTTGCTCTTGAAAAACGAAATGGTTTGATTAGTGGTTTTTCATATGACTTACGCTGTATATTCTCTACTGCTTGTCTAACCCGCTTAATTGTATCATTAAAATCCCAACTGCTGCTTAACGGTAGAACAAACAATACATAGTTAACGTCAGCTAGTTCTGTATAAATATTTTGCTTTTCCAGTTCCTTTTGCAAATGATATCCTGTTGCCGCCGAACAAGTCAACGTCATTTTCAAAAGGTCGGTAGCAGTTTGATCTGTTTCCACATCGATAGTTGAAAGTGTATCAATCTCATTAATTTTTTCAGCAAACGAATGAATATTGTCAGTCATTCTATCGATATCATGCTGTGTAAACTGCTGAAGATAATACCGTGCCAAATCGAGAGAAGCCATAATAGGGTATGAAGGACTGCTTGACTGCAGTACTTGTAGATAATGCCGCACGGCTTGCTTATTTACTAATGTTCCTTGCATATGTAAATAAGAACCCATTGTCATAGCTGGCAGCGTTTTATGTGCTGACTGAACGACAAGGTCGGCTCCATACGTAACAGCTGAAGAAGGAAAAGGATTGCCTAAAATAAAATGGGCTCCATGAGCTTCATCAATAATTATAGGAATATTGTAGCCATGAATAAAGTCAATGATCTCCTTTAAATCTCGCGCCACCCCGTAGTAAGTAGGATTTGTTAACACAAATGCTTTTATATCCTCAGAATGCTCTAAAGCCGCCTTAATTGTTTTAATGGATACACCTGTACTAAGATGTGTTTTTGAATCTATTTCAGGAGCTAAAAAAATAGGTGATGCCTTTGATAAAGCAATAGCATTAAAAATAGATTTATGAGAATCTCTTTGGACAGCAATTTTATCTCCTTCTTGACAAAGAGATAAAATTGCTGCGAGATTGCCTACAGTAGAACCATTAACTAAAAAAAAGCTTTCATCTACTCCATACAACTTTGCCGTTAACTCTTGTGCTTCTTTAATAACAGATTCTGCTTCATGTAAATCATCTAATCCGCTAATTTCTGTTAGATCGTATTGCAAAAAGTCTGCGTAAGAAGACTGAATATGTGAAGGTAGAATTTGACCATTTTTATGGCCGGGCACGTGATAAGAGAGTGACCTCTTTTCGCTGTGCCTTACTAAACAGTTATATAAAGGTAAATATGTATCCATACATCCATTCCTTACTTTTTGTAAATATAACATTGCTAACTTGATAAAAGAATATAATATGTAAGTATTTTTCCTATCAAAATTCATTTTTCTTTCATTATAACAAACTTAGATGATTTTTTTGAACCATATAAAGAAGCCCTTATAAAAAAGGGCTTTTAGTAAGAAAACGCTCCTGATATTCTCTTTAATTGATCTACTAACAATTGATAACGAAAATGAGATGAATCCACCTCTACAATCTCTACCTCGCAGTGTTGGCATATAAAGCTGGAAAACACCTCAATACCCTTTGTATGCTGTTCATGACAAACGGAACATGTTTTAATTTGTTTTTCCATTACTCTCCACCTCCACTAAATAAGTATCGACAAGATGCAACTTCTTTATGCAGTTCATTTAACCCATTTTATGTAGATAGCTTATACTCTGTGAATAATAAAAAAAGGACTAGCTAAAATAGCTAGTCCTTTTTCAGGTGCCTGGCAACGTCCTACTCTCACAGGGACAAAGTCCCAACTACCATTGGCGCTAAAGAGCTTAACTTCCGTGTTCGGTATGGGAACGGGTGTGACCTCTTCGCTATCGCCACCAGACAAGAGATTGCTCTCTCAAAACTAGATAACAGTTTGCTGAGTAAAGCTTACGCTTTTAAAGTTTTGGTTAAGTCCTCGATCGATTAGTATCAGTCAGCTACACATGTCGCCACGCTTCCACCTCTGACCTATCAACCTGATCATCTTTCAGGGATCTTACTAGCTTGCGCTATGGGAAATCTCATCTTGAGGGGGGCTTCATGCTTAGATGCTTTCAGCACTTATCCCGTCCACACATAGCTACCCAGCGATGCCTTTGGCAAGACAACTGGTACACCAGCGGTGTGTCCATCCCGGTCCTCTCGTACTAAGGACAGCTCCTCTCAAATTTCCTACGCCCACGACGGATAGGGACCGAACTGTCTCACGACGTTCTGAACCCAGCTCGCGTACCGCTTTAATGGGCGAACAGCCCAACCCTTGGGACCGACTACAGCCCCAGGATGCGATGAGCCGACATCGAGGTGCCAAACCTCCCCGTCGATGTGGACTCTTGGGGGAGATAAGCCTGTTATCCCCGGGGTAGCTTTTATCCGTTGAGCGATGGCCCTTCCATGCGGAACCACCGGATCACTAAGCCCGACTTTCGTCCCTGCTC
>NZ_JBBOUA010000001.1:12500-30000 GCF_038005845.1 Priestia sp. FSL P4-0332 | reverse complement strand
CACCCGTCCGCCGCTAACGTCATAGAAGCAAGCTTCTAATCAGTTCGCTCGACTTGCATGTATTAGGCACGCCGCCAGCGTTCATCCTGAGCCAGGATCAAACTCTCCGAAGAAATGTTTGACTTGCTCAATTTTAAAAAATAAAAATTAACGTTGACGTTTACTATTTCGTTCAGTTTTCAAAGAACTCTTGTCTCAAGGCGACTTTCTTATCTTACCACCTCAAGAATAACTTGTCAACAACTTTTTTCATTAAGTTATTTTCGAGTTATTTTTTTGTTGTTGTCTTAGCGACGTATATAAATATAACATCTGTTAACTTGTTGGTCAACAACTTTTTTAAAAAAAATAAAAGTTTTCTCGAAAAGATTCCAGAAAACTTTTATTTTGGATATTCCTCCAAATTATAATATGAAATTATTAATAACAAGTAAGGCAGCTATTCCTGGAATACCTAAAATAGCTGAAACAATGGCTGTGGGGAAATTAATAGGGATATGAATACCAAACTGTACGCCAAAAATGTTAATAAAGAAAAGCAGCAGAACGCCAATAATAAGCTTAATCGATAAATTTCCAATGACTCGAAGCATTTTTTCAACACCACCTGTTACTAAGAGTAGAATGATTAGTCCTATTAAAAAAGACACAACTACAATGGGATGATTTAGCATGTTGCCTCCTTCTTAAAGCAGATAAGTTATCTTATATGTATGTCCAAGCATTCAAAAAAAGCACTATTTCACGGAGGGAAATCCTTATTTTATAAAGACAACAAAACAGGATGCCTCTATGACATCCTGTTAATTGAAATATTTCGATGCTTGGCTTCTTTTAATAGAAAAAGATACTTCATTTTGGCTAATCGAATATCTACCATTACCTCTTCTGAAGGATCTACACTTCTTTCTACCATTGAAGTTTTGTGACTCCATTCCTGCTTTACTTGCATAAAAGTCTTCACAAATTCATCATCGTACTCTTTGCGTAACCAACCTTTTCTTTTAAAAAACATATGCAAGTACCTCGTTATACTTCTCTTCTACCTTCTAGGGCTTTAGATAATGTTACTTCATCTGCGTACTCAAGATCTCCTCCAACGGGTAACCCATGAGCAATTCTAGTAATTTTAATTCCTGTCGGCTTTAAGAGCCTAGAGATATACATAGCCGTAGCTTCGCCCTCTATATTCGGGTTAGTAGCTAAAATCACTTCTTGAATCTCGTCATCTTGAAGTCTTTTTAATAACTCTGGTACTTTGATATCTTCAGGCCCTATTCCTTCCATAGGTGAAATTGCGCCATGCAGGACATGATACAAGCCGTTATATTCTTTCATTTTCTCCATTGCAATGACATCCTTAGGGTCTTGCACGACACATACCACATTTCGCTCTCTGCGCTGATCTTGACAAATGTAGCAAGGATCTTGATCTGTGATATGCCCGCAAACTGAACAATAGGTTAAATTTCGCTTCGCATTGACTAATGCTTTTGCAAAATCTAATACTGTATCTTCTTTCATAGATAAAACAAAGAACGCTAAGCGAACAGCTGTTTTTGGACCAATGCCGGGTAACTTCATAAAACTATCTATAAGCTTTGATATTGGTTCTGGATAATGCACGTGGCAACCACCTTATTAAAGTCCTGGAATATTTAAACCTTTTGTAAATTGACCCATTGTGTTATTTGTTAAATCGTCCATTTGTTTTAATGCGTCATTTGTTGCTGCTAGTACTAAATCTTGTAGCATTTCAATATCTTCAGGATCTACTACATCCTCTTTAATATTTACATCAATTACTTGTTTCTGACCGTTAACCACAACTGTTACCATTCCACCGCCAGCTGTACCTTCAACAGTTTTTTCAGCTAACTCTTCCTGCGCTTTTTGCATATCTTTTTGCATTTTTTGCATTTGTTTCATCATTTTTTGCATATTGCCCATGCCTTTCATCATATGAACATTCCTCCTAAATTTACTCTTGAATTTCGATTAAGTCTTCTCCAAATAGCTTTTTCGCTTCTGCAACCACAGGGTCTTCCTCCTGTGGTTGACCTGATGACCCATCACTTTGCTGTCCTTGAAGAAACTCTTCTCTTACTTTATCCCATTCGCTTTCTGGAATTGCAACCATTTCACGCTTGCTGCCAATTAAAGTATATAAGATATTCTCTAAATTATCACGTACATTGTTGTTATTTTCAGAAGCCATTTTGCAATGAATTTCATATTTAAATTTAAGTATAAATGATTGATCTGAAGACGCAACTGGTTCACTGTTAGATAACAACGCTGCATGTGAAGCTTTATTTTGTTGTTTCAATGTGTCCAACACCTGCGCCCAAGATCGCTTAATCGTTTCTAAATTCTGCCGAGTGGCATTTTTTAGAACTTCATTTACCTTCCCAACAGGCGTTTTGTACTGACTTCTGGACTGTCTTGTCTGTTTTTTCTCTGTTTGCGCTGCCTGAGCTGTATGATCAACTTGAATACCTTTTTCTTTTAACTGCTGCAGTTCTGCTTCCATTTGATTCATTTTTTGCAAAATGTCTTGATATGGAAGAGTATCCTCTTGTTTTGTAGAACTTTGAGCTAATTTTACTAAAGCTACTTCAAGTAGCACTCGAGGATGATTGCTCCATTTCATCTCTTGCTGAGTTTGGTTCAATTCAGCAATGACTTTATAAATAAAGGCACTATCCATTTTTGAACTGAGTTCTTTAAACTCTTCGTTAACCGCTGCTTTTTCAAGTAAATATGCATTTTCTTCAGAAGCTTGATAAAGCAGAACATCACGATAATAGAAGATGAGGTCCTCTACAAACCTCGCTGGATCTTTTCCGTTTTTGATCAAACTTTCAACAGAGTCTAGCGCTTCTACGATGTTTTCATTAAAGATAGCTTGGACGATCTTCACAATAAAAGCCTGTGATACTGCTCCTGTTATGGATAGAACATCCTCTAAGCTCACCTTCTCCGTACTATACGAGATGGCTTGGTCTAAAAGACTAAGTGCATCACGCATGCCGCCTTCTGAAGCTTTCGCAATTTCGTAAAGAGCATCCTCGCTTACTTCTAGCTCTTCAGAACCCAATACTTCCTTCATTCGATATACGATATCTTCTGGCGAAATGCGTTTGAAATCAAAGCGCTGACATCTAGAGATAATCGTTAATGGAATTTTATGCGGCTCTGTTGTAGCTAAAATAAAGATAACATGTGCAGGAGGTTCTTCTAACGTTTTTAATAAAGCGTTAAAAGCTCCAATTGAAAGCATATGAACTTCATCAATAATGTACACTTTGTATCGAACAGCACTAGGTGCATATTTTACTTTATCACGGATATCTCGAATTTCATCGACTCCATTATTAGAGGCTGCATCAATTTCAATTACATCCGAAATGGAACCATCAGTAATTCCCCGACAAGTTGCACATTCATTACAGGGTTCAGCAATGGGTGCTTTTTCACAGTTAACGGCTTTCGCTAAAATTTTAGCAGCTGTTGTCTTTCCTGTCCCTCGAGGTCCAGAAAATAAATACGCATGCGAAAATTTCTCTTGGACAAGGGCATTTTGAAGTGTTTTGATAATATGTTGTTGACCGACTACGTCGTTAAAGCTTTGAGGACGGTATACACGGTACAGAGCCTGATATGCCACTACATCCTCTCCTTTTAATATAATTCATTAGTTATCATTATAGCGTATTATGAGGTTTTTTTTCAAAATAGTGAGAGATAAAATAAAAAGCCTACTCCAACAGAGTAGACTAAACTTATGTATATAACTGCCGTGCACCTTCCGTCGATTAGCCACCCCAGGCGTTACTTAAGCAGTTAGCTCGGTTCAGGCGACCCCATGGCACATGAGAGGTTCTGCTTACTGCTGCTTCCTTCCGGACCTGACAGGGTTCACAGATTCCCATTGCATAGGACCCAAACGTCAACACCACTTACTTAAGGCAGGCCCTAAGATGAGCTAACCTCAAGAAGGAATTCGGCCTCGCTAGAGCGGATTGCGAGTACAGGGCACCGCTACCTCCCCGCTTAGCACGGCAAAGTTGAAACCAATAGTTTGGGCATCAAGTTGATGCATTTACAAGTATACGTCTTTTCATTCAAAAATGCAACCGCTATAGAAAACTTACTTTTTTAGCGCTATTTTCCAGCCTTTTTTCGTTGACGCAACTCACGAAAAAAGGTCGTTAAGAGGCTCCCGCATTCTTCTTCTAGCATACCTCCTACTACTTGTGCTTGGTGATTAAACTTTTCAAACTCTAATAAGTTTAACAATGTTCCCGCGCAGCCACCTTTAGGATCATAAGCGCCAAACACAACTCTTTTCACTCTTGATAATACAATAGCACCTGCACACATCGGACATGGTTCTAAGGTGACATATAACGTAGCGTCTTCTAATCTCCATGTTCCTAGTTTCTTACATGCTTCATCAATTGCTAAAAGTTCCGCATGAGCAACTGATCGCTGTTCTGTTTCTCGTAAGTTATAAGCTGAAGCAACTACCTCGTCATTTTGAACAATAACTGCTCCAATGGGAACCTCTAATTTATCTTTGGCTTTTAATGCTTCATCAATTGCCAACCTCATATACTTTTCATCATTTAACACTTTTTATCCAACCTTACATATTATATTTTTTCTGAGTCAAACTATTTACTATGTACATCAGGAAAAGGAGAGACCTTATGTGAAGAACGCTAAAACTGCTTTAATTATTATTGATATGCTAAACGATTTTCAATTTAAAAACGGCAAAATACTTGCTGAAAAATCTTTAACAATTGCTCAAAACATTTCCAAATTAAAACAATATGCCTCGTCTCAACATATCCCTATCATTTATGTCAATGACCACTATAAGCTATGGCAAGCAAACTTAGAAACCATTTTAACACACTGCACAAATGAGATAAGCTCACCCATTCTACATCACATTTCACCACAAAACGCTGATTACTTTTTAATTAAACCAAAGCATTCTATCTTCTATGGGACAGCTTTAAATATTTTGCTATCACAGCTCGATGTGCATACACTTATTTTAACAGGAATTGCGGGAAATATATGCGTGCTTTTTTCAGCCAACGATGCTTATATGCGTGAGTATAACTTAATTGTGCCTGAAGATTGTATTGCTTCAAACGCAGATGAAGACAATACCTTTGCTTTGAGAATGATGCATAACGTATTAAATGCTCGTATTTGCAAACATACCGAGTTGATGAATTAAGTAAAAAGCCTTCTCATATGATGGAAGTAAGTCATATGAAATGGAGGCTTTTTATTATGCAAATTTACACTGTTAAAGCAGGTGACAGTATATATAGTATTGCAAAACAGTTCCGCATTGACGCAGGGAAAATTATAAGAGCAAATGAATTACCTAATCCAAATCAACTCGTCATCGGGCAATCTATGGTTATTCCAATCAACGGTACTTACTACACAGTAAAAGCTGGGGACACTATATGGAAGGTAGGAAGAAAATTAGGCGTTAGCTATCAGGCTATTGCCAATGCGAACAATGTTTCAGTTACAGCACCCTTAACACCTGGCCGCCGCATCTTAATTCCCCCTTCCCCCAACAAAAGAAACGGTGAGTTTTTAGGGTATGTTGAAACAAGCAATCGAAAAATCACTCCTCAAACAGAGAAAATGATTAATCAAAATGCAAAATACCTTACTTATCTCGGGCCAGCGAACTTCGAAGTGCAAAAAGACGGTTCTCTAAAGGCACCTCCACTTAACAATTTAGGTTCTATTGCTAAAGAAAATGACGTCATTTTCTTAATGGTATTGGCTAATATTGAAAACGGCGCATTCAGTGACGAAGTCGGCCGAGCAATTTTAAATAATAAAGACGTTCAAGATACGCTCTTAAATAATATTGTAAAAACAGCGAAAGAACAAAATTTCAGAGACATTCACTTTGACTTCGAATTTTTGCGTCCGGCAGATAAAGAAGCCTATATTGCATTTTTACAGAAAGCAAAAAAGCGTCTTCAAGATGAGCAACTTCTTATGTCTGTCGCTTTAGCTCCGAAGACAAGTCGAGATCAAAAAGGCAAATGGTATGAAGCACATGATTATAAAGCCATTGGAGAGATTGCTAACTTCGTTGTTCCGATGACATACGAATGGGGATATAGCGGTGGGCCTCCTATGGCCGTCTCTCCTATTGGTCCCGTACGTGATGTTTTAGAATATGCAGTATCTGAAATACCTAGTTCAAAAATTATCATGGGCCAAAACCTATACGGTTACGATTGGACACTTCCTTACAAACCAGGAGGAGAATATGCCAAAGCCATTAGTCCTCAACGAGCTATTGAGTTGGCAGCTCGCTATAAAGTAGCTATTCAATACGACAATAAAGCACAAGCTCCTTTCTTCCGGTATAAAGATGAACAGCAGCGCACCCACGAAGTATGGTTTGAAGACGCTAGGTCTATTCAGGCCAAGTTTGATTTAATCAAAGAATTAAAACTTAGAGGAATGGCTTACTGGAAACTAGGCTTAGATTTCCCGCAAAACTGGCTCTTGATTGAAGACAACTTCAAAATTACAAAAAGAGTGACACAGCCATAAATAGGGAAAGCTTACTGTTAACAGTAGGCTTTTTGTTATTCTTCTTACTGAAAGAAATTTCTTTTCCCCTTATTCTCCTTCTCTATGTTAAAATATTTTTTGTCTGTTTTTTTTGAACGAGTGGTCATGAAGGAGGCAAATGAATGCAAGGCACACCTTTTATTTCAGTAGAAGGACCCATCGGTGTCGGAAAAACCTCTCTAGCTAAAGAGATTGCACAAGCATTTCAATTCGAAATTTTAAAAGAAATCGTAGATGAAAATCCATTTCTCGGGAAATTTTATGAAAATATCAACGAGTGGAGTTTTCAAACCGAAATGTTTTTTCTATGTAATCGATATAAGCAGTTGGAGGATATTCAAAAAGGGTTCTTATCTTATAAAAAACCTGTTGTAGCAGATTATCATATTATGAAAAACATGATTTTTGCTGAGCAAACGTTAAAAGATGAACAGTATAAAAAATATGTACAAATCTTCCACATCTTAACGGCTGATATGCCAGCTCCGAACATTATTATTTATTTAAATGCCAGTTTAGATACCTTGTTAAAGCGTATTAAAATGCGCGGAAGAGAAATTGAACGAAACATCGATCCTCACTACCTTGCGAGGCTAAGTGATGATTATGAAAAAGCTATGACGGCGTTTGAACAAAATAACCCTGATGTAACCATTTTACGTTATGACGGTGATGAAATAGATTTTGTACAAAATAAACAACACTTAAATAGAATCTTATCAGAGGTTCAAGAGAGTATGTTAAAAAGGAGTATGTAATGGTAAACTTACGATCGAAATACAACATTCCTAATGATGCTGTGTTGACGATAGCGGGCACAGTTGGAGTTGGGAAATCTACAATGACTCAATCATTGGCTGATGCTCTCCAATTTCGCACATCGTTTGAAAAAGTAGATTCCAACCCTTACCTGGACAAATTTTATGGGGATTTTGAACGTTGGAGCTTCCACCTACAAGTATATTTTCTAGCGGAACGCTTTAAAGAACAAAAGAAAATTTTCGAGTATGGCGGCGGCTTCATCCAAGACAGATCCATTTACGAAGATACCGGTATTTTTGCTAAGATGCATTTTGAAAAAGGAACGATGTCTAAAGTAGACTATGAAACATATACAAGCTTGTTCGATGCAATGGTTATGACTCCATATTTCCCTCATCCGGATCTGCTCATTTATTTGGAAGGCAGCTTCGAAGATATTGTAGATCGCATTCAAGAAAGAGGGCGACCAATGGAACAACAAACGCCTCTTGATTATTGGAAAGAGATGCACGCCCGATACGAAGACTGGATTAATAACTTTACGGCTTGTCCTATTCTTCGTTTAGATATTAGAGAATACGACCTTATCAAGGATCCTGATTCAATTGAATCAATTGTTGAAAAAGTGGCTCGCTTTTTACAACATAATGAAAAGCTAAAACGTCGTCATCTATAAAAAAATGCCGCTTTAATAGATAAAGCGGCATTTTTAACAAATAAAAAACCGTTACTTATAAGTAACGGTTTTCCAATCTCCAATTTATCGCGCTATGTTAATTGCATTATAAGTCAAATATGGCGGAGGAAGAGGGATTCGAACCCCCGCGGGCTTTAACACCCCTGTCGGTTTTCAAGACCGATCCCTTCAGCCGGACTTGGGTATTCCTCCGTATCGACAAGTATTAATTTATCATATACAAATAATGAAGTCAACTCTTTTATTGATTTTTTTAAAAAAGATGTTCATTAAGAATTAATTCTTAATGAACATCTTCTACTTTTATTTAGAAATAAATTCTTTATTTCCCATATATGGACGCAGCACTTCTGGAATTTGAATTGATCCATCTTCCTGCTGGTAGTTTTCTAAAATTGCAGCTACCGTACGGCCAATTGCTAAGCCAGAACCGTTTAGTGTATGAACATGCTCTGGTTTTGCTTTTGTATCACGGCGGAAGCGAATATTAGCACGGCGAGCTTGGAAGCTCTCAAAGTTTGAACATGAAGAAATTTCACGATACGTTTCATAACTTGGAATCCAAACTTCAATATCATACTTTTTGGCTGCTGTGAAACCTAAGTCAGCTGTACACATGCTTAGAACTCGGTAAGGTAAACCTAATAGTTGAAGAACCTTTTCAGCATGGCCCGTTAATTTTTCTAATTCATCATAAGAATCTTCTGGCTTAACAAAGCGAACAAGTTCTACTTTATTAAACTGATGCTGACGAATAAGACCACGTGTATCTCTTCCTGCAGAGCCTGCTTCTGAGCGGAAGCAAGCACTATACGCTGTATAAGCAATTGGAAGCTGATCTCCGCTTAAAATTTCATCACGATGTAAATTTGTAACTGGTACTTCAGCTGTAGGAATTAAGAAATAATCTTCTTCTTTAATCTTGAATGCATCTTCTTCAAATTTAGGAAGCTGCCCTGTTCCTGTCATGCTTGTGCGATTCACCATATATGGAGGAAGGATTTCTTCATAACCATGCTCATCCATATGTAAATCCATCATAAAGTTAATAAGAGCACGTTCTAATCTTGCACCTAACCCTTTATAAAATACAAAGCGGCTTCCCGTTACTTTCGAAGCTCTTTCAAAATCTAAAATATTTAAATCTGTTCCTAAATCCCAATGCGGTTTTGGTTCAAAATCAAATTGTTTAATTTCTCCCCATTTGCGAACTTCTACGTTATCATCTTCAGTTTCACCTACAGGCGTACTTTCATGTGGAACGTTAGGAATTGAAAGCAGCAATAGTTCTAATTCTTCTTCAACGCTGCGAAGCTCTTCATCCAATTGCTTTACGCGATCTCCTACTTCACGCATTTCAACGATTAAATGATCAGCATCTTGTTTTTCACGCTTCAATTGTGCAATTTGCTGTGATACTTCATTTCGCTTGCTTTTTAACTCTTCTGTTTGAGCAATTAGCTCACGGCGTTTTGCATCTAACTCTTCAAAGCGACCTAAGTCCGTTAAGTCCTCACCACGAAACTTGAGCTTTTCTTTTACTTCATTAAAATTAGCACGTAAAAATTTTAAATCTAACATACTTAGTACCTCCTTTAGTATAAAAGGGCAAAATAAAAACTCTCATCCCCATGAAAGGGACGAGAGTTTACCCGCGTTGCCACCCTAATTGAAAGCTAAAATAAGCCTTCCTCTTAAACCAGATAACGGATGAACCGAAACTGCCTACTACTTTTTCGACAGCTTGCTCCAGGACGGATTCATAAGAATTGATTATCGATTCACACCAGCCATCGACTCTCTTGAAATCAAAAATCTTATTACTATTTCCTATCAACGCTTTATACCAATATCATTTTTATTAATCATAATGTACTACAAGTCTTTACAAGATGCAATTCATTTATACAGGTTTTTTTGAAGCTTCTTCAACCATTGCTACAAAATACTGTGCCATGCGAGCATCATCTGTCAATTCTGGATGAAACGAACATCCCAAGAATTGACCTTGTCTTGCCGCAACAATTCGGTCGTTATGCATTGCTAAGACTTCAACGTTTTCTCCTACTTCTACAATATGCGGAGCGCGGATAAATACGCCTATAAAACCTTCACCGATATCTTTAATATTTAGGGCAGCTTCAAAGCTATCCCGTTGACGCCCAAACGAGTTGCGAGCTACCGTAATATCCATAACACCTAAATGGGGCTCTTCACGGTCAACGACTTGTCCTGCGAGTAAAATTAAACCCGCACACGTACCAAATACCGGTTTACCTGCTTGTGCAAACTGGCGAAGAGGTTCCATGAAGTCATATTTGTCGATCAGACGACGCATTGCTGTGCTTTCGCCGCCCGGTAGGATTAAACCATCTATTTCGTTTAGCTGTTCAACTTTTTTTATGATAATGGCTTCAGCGCCTGCTGCTTCTAATGCTTGTGCATGCTCGCGAAAGGCACCTTGTAATCCTAACACGCCTACTTTTACCATTTTGTCAAAACTCCCTTTAAATTACCATCCACGCTCTTGCATGCGGTTTTCTGGTAATAATGATGAAATTTCAATCCCTTTCATTGCACTTCCTAACCCTTTTGATAAGTTTGCAATAAGCTCATAGTCCTGATAATGTGTTGTTGCTTCCACGATTGCTCGCGCAAATTTTTCAGGGTTGTCTGATTTGAAGATTCCTGATCCAACGAACACGCCGTCTGCTCCAAGCTGCATCATTAACGCTGCGTCTGCGGGTGTTGCTACGCCGCCTGCTGCAAAGTTTACAACCGGTAAACGGCCTTCACGTTTAATTTGCAGTAATAGCTCATAAGGCGCACCTAATAGTTTAGCTTCTGTCATTAACTCGTCTTCGTCCATGCCCACAACTTTACGTACTTGAGCGTTTACTTGACGCATATGACGTACTGCTTCCACGATGTTTCCTGTCCCTGGTTCGCCCTTTGTACGAAGCATTGCAGCTCCTTCAGCAATACGACGAGATGCTTCGCCAAGATCACGGCAACCGCACACAAATGGAACCGTAAATGTATTTTTATTCAAATGAAACTCCTCATCAGCTGGAGTCAACACTTCACTTTCATCGATGTAGTCTACACCCATCGCTTCTAGCACGCGTGCTTCAACAATATGGCCAATACGAGCTTTTGCCATAACTGGAATGGACACAGCATTCATCACTTCTTCAACAATTGTTGGGTCTGCCATACGAGACACGCCGCCTGCTGCACGGATATCAGCTGGAACACGCTCTAATGCCATAACAGCAACAGCGCCTGCTGCTTCTGCAATTTTTGCTTGCTCTGCATTGATAACGTCCATGATAACGCCACCTTTTTGCATTTCCGCCATTCCTCGTTTTACACGATCAGTACCTGTAATGTTATTCATGTTTGTCTTCCTCCTGTATCAAGTGTTTCACAATAATTTTTAGTGTATATACAAAATTCAAAACTTAGTGTCTATTTTACCGCATTTTTCGGAAAATTCCTATCTAATTTATAGATTATATACAAACAAATCTAAAAATAAAAAGAAGAGATACTCTCTTGTAGTATCTCTTCTTTCTCTTGAGTTATCATTAAAACCAGTTATTCACTGTATTTGCAGCATTCATCCAAATATCACTGAAGAAGTTGCCAATACTGCGGATAGCGAGAGAGAACCATCCAGCTTTTTCAACAGATTCGTTTGTCACAACCGGCGTCATGCTATCTGTAGTTTGACCTCCTACATAGCCTAAATCTTTAAGATTGCTGTTTGTTGCACTCACATAAGCAACTGTTTCTCCTTTTTTAATAGGAGCAACAACTTTTTGATCGTTCATAACTTTATCGTTTAACTTAAAGTTGATTTTAGTATGATCTTTTTGACCTTTTTCGGTAATAATCTTTACCGAATTCTTTGGAGAAACGGAAGCTTCTTTTGATTTTCCTTTAGCAACATCAATTGTTTCATGCCCTTTAATCTCGCCGTTAGCAGGCACTACTTCTTTTAACTGAAAATGACTAAAAGCATAATCCAATATCTTTTTCGTTTGGGAAAAACGAGCAGCTTCCGTAGACTTGCCGTTTTCCTTAGCATTCATTACAACTGTTATGTATCTTACCCCATTACGCTCTGCAGTCCCAGTGAAACATTGACCTGCAAAATCTGTATGGCCAGTTTTTAAACCGTCTACGCCGCTGTAGGCAGCTGAAAAACCTGGGAGCATCTTATTCCAATTGTTCATTTTTGTTTCGCCTTGTTGCCCTTGTCTAAACATCTTAGAAGGAGTTTTAGCTACTTCCAAAGATTCTGGATAATCATGAATTAAGTGATAAGCAAGGGTAGCAACTGCCCGAGCCGATAGAAGGTTCTCATCTTCTTCCTTCGTTCCTTTTGGATACATTCCTTTTAGCAAAGAATTAGAAAGACCTGTGGAATTGACAAATTTTGATTCACCCATATTTAATCTTTTTGCCGTTTCGTTCATTAACTTAATAAAGTTTTCTTCGGAACTGCTGACAGCTTCAGCTAAAGCAATCGCAGCTCCATTAGCTGAGTAAATAGCCATGGCATCATATAATTCTTTCACCGTGTATTTTTGGTTTTCAATTAACGGTACATTCGATAATCCATAATCCTGAGAAATTTTAGCTGCATATTTACTAACTGGCACACGTTGATCCCAAGATAATTTCTTATCTTTTATGGATTCTAATACTAGGTATTCCGTCATCATTTTTGTCATGCTTGCAATACCTAATAAAGCATCCGTATTTTTCCCGTATAATACTTTCCCCGTACTTGCCTCTACTAAGATCGCTGCATCTGCTTCAACGCCAATATCATCTGTTTTAGGAGCAGCTGATGCTTGTGTAGAGACAAAAAATACGCTGGCCATTAACATAACAGCAATGACACAAATTAATTGTTTCTGTACTGCGTTTCTCACTCTATACCCTCCAAACGTAAACTCACATAAATGTAATTTTATCATACTAAAATTTAAAAAAATAGATAAAGAAGTACTGTTACATTCGTGATCAATGACATAAAAAACACGTTTCCCTAATAGGGAAACGTGTTTTTTAAACATTCATGATTATCTCATAGAATAGTTAGGAGATTCTTTTGTGATTTGTACATCATGTGGGTGGCTTTCTCTTAAACCTGCTCCAGTCATACGAATGAATTGTGCCTGTTCACGTAACGCTTCTAAGTTAGCTGAACCACAGTAACCCATTCCTGCGCGTAAACCGCCAATCATTTGATATAAAGTATCTGCTACAGGTCCTTTGTAAGGCAAACGGCCTTCGATACCTTCTGGAACTAATTTTTTATTATCTTCTTGGAAGTATCGATCTTTACTTCCTTTTTCCATGGCTCCTACAGAGCCCATTCCACGGTACACTTTAAAGCGTCTACCTTGGTAGATTTCTGTTTCTCCAGGACTTTCGGTCGTTCCTGCTAGAAGGCTTCCTAGCATTACTGTATGTCCACCAGCTGCAAGTGCTTTTACGATATCTCCAGAGTATTTAATACCGCCATCTGCGATGATAGCTACACCGTGCTTACGAGCTTCAGTTGCACAGTCATATACTGCTGTAATTTGTGGAACGCCTACACCGGCTACAACACGAGTTGTACAAATTGAACCAGGTCCAATTCCTACTTTTACTACGTTTGCTCCCGCTTCAATTAATGCTTTTGTACCTTCAGCAGTTGCTACGTTACCAGCAATAATATTTAACTCTGGATATGCCTCGCGAATGCTGCGTACCGTATCTAAAACGCCTTGTGAATGTCCATGCGCTGTATCAATAACGATAACATCAACGCCAGCTTGTACTAATTTTTCGATACGAACATTTGAATCAGCTGTTACGCCAACAGCTGCTCCAACTAATAATCGACCTTGTTGATCTTTAGCTGCATTTGGAAACTCAATTACTTTTTCAATGTCTTTAATTGTGATAAGACCTTTTAATACGCCATTGTCATCTACAAGAGGTAACTTTTCAATTTTGTATTGCTGTAGAATTTTCTCTGCTTCTTCTAAAGTCGTTCCTACTGGAGCAGTAACTAATTCTTCTTTTGTCATTACATCAGCAATTTGCATTGAATAATCTTGGATGAAACGCAAGTCGCGGTTTGTAAGGATTCCAACTAGTTTTTGTTCTTCTTCGTTGTTGACAATCGGCACACCTGAGATACGATATTTGCCCATTAAATGTTCAGCAGCAAATACTTGGTTTTCAGGAGTTAAAAAGAAAGGATCCGTGATAACACCACTTTCAGAACGTTTTACTTTATCAACTTGTTCTGCTTGCTGTTCAATCGACATGTTTTTGTGAATGATACCTAAACCACCTTGTCTAGCCATCGCAATAGCCATTTCAGCTTCTGTAACTGTATCCATTCCTGCACTGATGAACGGCACCTTTAATTTTAATGTTTTTGTTAGTTCAACACTCATATCAACGTCTTTAGGTAGTACCTCAGATTTTGCTGGCACCAGTAAAACGTCATCAAATGTTAAGCCTTCTTTAGAAAATTTGCTTTCCCACATTATAGAATCCTCCTTTAAACGACAGAATATTATTAGTAGATTAACAAGCAGATATGTACCTGTCAATAACTTCACTAGATATCAGATAATTCTAATAAAAAGAAAAGGTGATTTAGTTGCATAAATTTAATGATGTTTGGACGTCCTACAATTTATTTTTCTCCGTTCCTTTTGTACAAGACTTTTTAAAAAAGCGCTATCAAAAATTGAATTATAGCGATGCAGAGCAACATAGCTTTAAAAACAGTTACCCATTTATTTATTATTTGGAACACAGTAAAAATTATTATCAAGTTGCGGCACAATCTCCTGTATCAGTTCAACCAGTTTTATTATTTTATGGAATGTCACAGCTGTTAAAAGCCTGTTTGTTAACGCAAAACCCAGTATATCCAGAAAATACGGCGGTGTTAGCACATGGAGTATCAACACGAAAAAGAAAAAAACAAAGTTATGATTTTTTAGATGATGAAGTTAAGATCCAAAAAAGCGGTTTGTTTTCACAAGTAGGAGAAGAATTGTTTCATGTGAAACAAATGGAAGGTAGTAAATATACAATGAATTATCTGTTGTCGTGCGTACCGGAATTAGATACATTATTTTTAAATTTGGGTACTAGGTCATTTTCCCATTTAACAACTATTGGATCGCTTCCAGCTACCTCTTTGTCTATTCCTGAACAAGTTACACGGTGTTATCATATGAATCACGAAAGGCTCTACTCTTTTTTAAAAGAGCGTTCCCGCCTATCATTGTCTCTGTCAGAAGATCAGGTATGTATTCTTGATCCTTCAAGCTGTTTATATAATTGTTCACCTTTTATGTACAATTTCCAAAATAACACGCTGCATGCACCTTTGGAAAAAGATAGCTGCTTATATTTCCCTGAGATGTTGGCACATTACTTATTACTTTATAATTTAAGTATGATTTCACGTTATGAAACAGAGTGGTGGTATGAATTATTGCATACATACTCTTCGAAAGATTACCCATTTATCTTGAGGTTCCTTGAAGTTACGGCTCAAAAGATTCCTTACTTAATTTCTTGTTACTTAAATGAACATACAAAAAAAGACTAGCTAAAATAGCTAGTCTTTTTTCAAGTGCCTGGCAACGTCCTACTCTCACAGGGACAAAGTCCCAACTACCATTGGCGCTAAAGAGCTTAACTTCCGTGTTCGGTATGGGAACGGGTGTGACCTCTTCGCTATCGCCACCAGACATATTATATTATACATGATTTTCAAAAGAAAGCAAGACTTTTTTGAAAAGTTTTGTTCTCTCAAAACTAGGTAACAGTTTGCTGAGTAAAGCTTACGCTTTTAAAAGTTTGGTTAAGTCCTCGATCGATTAGTATCAGTCAGCTACACATGTCGCCACGCTTCCACCTCTGACCTATCAACCTGATCATCTTTCAGGGATCTTACTAGCTTGCGCTATGGGAAATCTCATCTTGAGGGGGGCTTCATGCTTAGATGCTTTCAGCACTTATCCCGTCCACACATAGCTACCCAGCGATGCCTTTGGCAAGACAACTGGTACACCAGCGGTGTGTCCATCCCGGTCCTCTCGTACTAAGGACAGCTCCTCTCAAATTTCCTACGCCCACGACGGATAGGGACCGAACTGTCTCACGACGTTCTGAACCCAGCTCGCGTACCGCTTTAATGGGCGAACAGCCCAACCCTTGGGACCGACTACAGCCCCAGGATGCGATGAGCCGACATCGAGGTGCCAAACCTCCCCGTCGATGTGGACTCTTGGGGGAGATAAGCCTGTTATCCCCGGGGTAGCTTTTATCCGTTGAGCGATGGCCCTTCCATGCGGAACCACCGGATCACTAAGCCCGACTTTCGTCCCTGCTCGACTTGTAGGTCTCGCAGTCAAGCTCCCTTGTGCCTTTACACTCTACGAATGATTTCCAACCATTCTGAGGGAACCTTTGGGCGCCTCCGTTACATTTTAGGAGGCGACCGCCCCAGTCAAACTGCCCACCTGACACTGTCTCCCGGCCCGATCAGGGCCGCGGGTTAGAATTTCAATACAGCCAGGGTAGTATCCCACCGACGCCTCCACCGAAGCTAGCGCTCCGGCTTCTCAGGCTCCTACCTATCCTGTACAAGCTGTACCAAAATTCAATATCAGGCTACAGTAAAGCTCCACGGGGTCTTTCCGTCCTGTCGCGGGTAACCTGCATCTTCACAGGTACTATAATTTCACCGAGTCTCTCGTTGAGACAGTGCCCAGATCGTTACGCCTTTCGTGCGGGTCGGAACTTACCCGACAAGGAATTTCGCTACCTTAGGACCGTTATAGTTACGGCCGCCGTTTACTGGGGCTTCGATTCAGAGCTTCTCCCAAAGGATAACCCCTCCTCTTAACCTTCCAGCACCGGGCAGGCGTCAGCCCCTATACTTCGCCTTGCGGCTTCGCAGAGACCTGTGTTTTTGCTAAACAGTCGCCTGGGCCTATTCACTGCGGCTCTCTCGGGCTATACACCCTACCAGAGCACCCCTTCTCCCGAAGTTACGGGGTCATTTTGCCGAGTTCCTTAACGAGAGTTCTCTCGATCACCTTAGGATTCTCTCCTCGCCTACCTGTGTCGGTTTGCGGTACGGGCACCTCCCGCCTCGCTAGAGGCTTTTCTTGGCAGTGTGGAATCAGGAACTTCGGTACTATAATTCCCTCGTCATCACAGCTCAGCCTTTATGATGAGCGGATTTGCCTACTCATCAGCCTAACTGCTTGAACGCGCATATCCAGCAGCGCGCTTACCCTATCCTACTGCGTCCCCCCATTACTCAAACGGCGGGGAGGTGGTACAGGAATATCAACC
>NZ_JBBOUA010000001.1:0-7500 GCF_038005845.1 Priestia sp. FSL P4-0332 | reverse complement strand
AAATTCAGTACGACGACGAATAACCACTACCTGATGGTCTAAGTAGTACTGTAGACATTGCTTCAAGTTCAATACTTTTGGCTGTCCATCTACTAATGCAAGGGTATTAATACCAAAACTTGTTTGAAGAGATGTCTGCTTATATAAGTTGTTTAATAAAACATTTGCATTTGCATCACGTCTTACTTCAATAACAATACGCATACCTGAACGGTCAGACTCATCTCGTAAATCCGTAATTCCATCAATCTTCTTATCACGAGCTAGCTCAGCAATTTTTTCAATTAGCTTTGCTTTATTTACTTGGTATGGAAGTTCATGAACAATAATAGTTTGTTTACCATTGCTTTGTTCTTCAATTTCTACTTTTGCGCGAACAATAATAGAACCTTTTCCAGTTTCATAAGCTTTACGAATTCCGCTGCGGCCAAGAATTTGTCCTGCAGTTGGGAAATCCGGGCCTGGAATAATCTCCATTAACTCTGCAATTGTGATATCAGGGTCTTGACTTACAGCTAAAACGCCGTCAATGACTTCCCCTAACTGATGCGGAGGAATATTTGTCGCCATACCTACCGCAATTCCGGCTGAACCGTTTACAAGTAAATTTGGAAATCTAGCAGGTAATACAATTGGTTCACGTTCAGAACCGTCATAGTTATCTTGGTAATCAATTGTATCTTTATTGATGTCACGCAACAGTTCCATCGAAACTTTTGACATTCTTGCTTCTGTATAACGCATAGCTGCTGCTGCATCTCCATCAACAGATCCAAAGTTTCCATGACCGTCGATTAGCATATAACGATAGCTAAAATCTTGTGCCATACGAACCATTGTTTCATATACAGCTGAGTCACCGTGTGGGTGATACTTACCAATTACTTCTCCTACGATACGAGCTGATTTTTTATATGGCTTATCAGATCCCATACCTAAATCATTCATTGCATATAAAATACGACGGTGCACAGGCTTAAGTCCGTCTCTTACATCTGGTAAAGCACGCGATACAATTACGCTCATTGCATAATCTAAAAAGGATGCGCGCATTTCTTGACTAATATTTACTTCTCTTATTTGAGAGTTTGGTTTATCTGACATCGATAAGAACCTCCTTCGCGAAGTTCAGTATAGTAATTCATATATATGTAAACGCAGGATAGAACCTATCTCCATCCTGACGTTTATATACCCTTTATAAAAAATATAAAGGGTATTACCGTTCATTTAAATATCAAGATTTTTTACGTACTGAGCATTTTCTTCAATGAAATTACGGCGTGGTTCTACTTTGTCGCCCATTAAAATTTCAAATGTCTCATCAGCTTCAATTGCATCTTGCAAGTTCACCTGAAGAAGGGTACGGAACTCTGGATCCATTGTTGTTTCCCATAATTGTTCAGGATTCATCTCTCCTAAACCTTTGTAACGCTGAAGGTTTGGTTTTGCGCCTTCAGGGAAAGAAGCTAATACCTCTTCTAATTGACGATCGTTGTACGCGTACTCCACTTTTTTACCTTGTGAAACTTTGTAAAGAGGCGGCTGAGCAATGTACACATATCCGTGCTCAATAATCTGTCTCATATAGCGATAGAAGAACGTTAGAAGAAGCGTACGAATATGCGCACCGTCTACGTCTGCATCTGTCATAATCACAATTTTATGGTAGCGGGCTTTCGAAATATCAAAATCGTCACCAATACCCGTTCCTAGAGCGGTAATGATTGTACGAATTTCGTTATTAGATAAAATTTTATCTAAACGCGCTTTCTCTACGTTGATAATTTTACCACGTAAAGGCAAAATAGCTTGGAAATGACGGCTTCTTCCCTGCTTAGCTGAACCTCCGGCAGAGTCACCCTCTACTACATAGAGTTCGCTAATAGAAGGATCTTTTGATGAACAATCTGCTAATTTACCCGGTAAGTTTGAAATTTCAAGCGCGCTTTTACGGCGTGTAAGCTCACGAGCTTTTTTAGCTGCCATTCTTGCTCTTGCAGCCATTAAACCTTTTTCAATTACCTTTTTCGCCACAATAGGGTTCTCTAGCAAGTAAGTTTCTAAGTGTTCTGCAAACACAGAGTCAGTAATTGTTCTTGCTTCACTATTTCCCAGCTTTGTTTTTGTTTGTCCTTCGAACTGCGGATCTGGGTGCTTAATAGAGATGATAGCTGTAATTCCTTCACGAACATCTTCACCTGTTAGATTGGCGTCACTGTCTTTAAATACGCTGTTTTTACGTGCATAGTCGTTAATTACACGCGTTAACGCTGTTTTAAATCCTGCTTCGTGCGTTCCACCTTCATATGTGTGAATATTGTTTGCAAAAGAATATAAATTACTTGTATAGCTATCGTTATATTGAATAGCAATTTCTACAGAAATGTTGTCTCGATTACCTTCAATATAGATTGGCTCTTCGTGAATCACTTCTTTCGAACGGTTTAAGTGTTCAACGTAAGACTTAATTCCACCTTCATAGTGATACTCACGTCTTTTATCTTCTTCACGTTTGTCTTCAATCGTAATTTTAATGCCGCGATTTAAGAAAGCTAACTCACGCAGACGATTAGCTAACGTATCAAAATCGTATTCAAGCGTTTCTGTAAAAATTTCACCGTCTGGACGGAATTGAATAACAGTACCTGTTTTATCTGTTTCTCCAACTACTTTTAAGTCAGCAGCCGGTACACCTCGTTCATATTTTTGATAATGAACTTTACCGTCACGATGTACGTGCACTTCCAAAGAGGTAGAAAGTGCATTAACAACTGAGGCACCTACACCGTGTAATCCACCAGATACTTTATAGCCGCCGCCGCCAAATTTACCTCCGGCATGAAGAACCGTTAAGATAACTTCAACGGCAGGTCTGCCCATTTTTTCTTGAATACCAACCGGAATTCCACGACCGTTATCTTTGACTGTAATACTATTATCCTTTTCGATAATAACATTAATTTCATCGCAATAGCCGGCCAGCGCTTCATCAATACTATTATCTACAATTTCCCATACAAGATGATGTAGACCCTTTGCGCTCGTCGATCCAATATACATCCCCGGACGTTTACGAACAGCTTCTAATCCTTCTAATACTTGTATCTGATCAGCTTCATATGCTTGTACTTCTTTTTGTTCCATCGTCAAATGTATCACCTACACTTTTTTTTAACAGCAAACTGCTGTATTTATCATTTTGTATTATGTTTTTCGAATATTATGTGGAAATAATACGGAGCCTTTAATGTATTTGCAATTTGTTTACTTATGCACAAAATTTTCATAATCGAGGGTACGAGTTGAAATATATAGACTTAAAACTATAATGATATCATATTTCAGTTAGATTGCCTTGCGAAAAGTTTTTAGATAGATCAATTGCTATTTGACCTTTTGAATTTGGCCAGCTTCTACGTGATATGTAGCGGCTTTTTCTAAGGTCTCGTGATGAATTCCTTCAATGCTCGTTGTCGTTACAAACGTCTGAACTTTTCCTTGAATGGTATTTAGCAAGTGTGATTGACGAAAATCATCTAATTCAGACAATACGTCGTCTAAAAGCAAGATTGGATATTCACCTACTTCTTGATGAATTAACTCGATTTCAGCAAGCTTTAACGATAAAGCAGTCGTCCGCTGTTGCCCTTGTGAACCAAATGTTTGAACGTCTTTTTCATTAACGTAGAAAAGAAGATCATCACGGTGTGGTCCTGCTAAGGTGACACCTCTATCAATTTCTCTACTTTTTATTTTATCAAACTTTTGATGATATGCTTCTAACATTTTCGACAAATCTGCATCTTCTGATACATCAATTGAATTCTTATACTCAATTTTTAATGTTTCTAAGTCTCGACTGATCCCTTTATGAATAGGCTCTGCCCACTGTTGAAGTAACTGTAAAAACTCAAAACGTTTTTTTAAGATTTTCGCCGCCATTTCACTTAACTGTAACGTAAGTACGTCTAAAAGTGAAAGATCCGTTTGTTTTTTTGTCTGCAGCTGCTTCAAATATTGATTTCTTTGCTGCAAAATCTTTTGATACCTGCTTAAATCATGCATGTAAACAGGCGAAACTTGACCAATTTCCATATCGATAAATTTGCGCCTTACTTGCGGACTCCCTTTAACTAGGTTCAAATCCTCCGGAGCAAACATGACAGTGTTAATTGACCCTATATATTGACTGAGTTTTTTCTGCTCAATGTGATTATATTTTGCTTTTTTCCCTTTTGTTGAGATGACTAAATCCAGTGTAACAGGTCCTCTATGCTTTTCTACAATGCCGGATAGCTTTGCATACTCACAGTCCCATTTAATTAATTCTTTATCGTTGGATGTACGATGAGATTTAGCCATAGATAATACGAAGATCGATTCCATCACGTTTGTTTTACCCTGTGCGTTTTCACCCAAAATGACGTTTACTTTATTTTCAAAAGGAATCGTTGTCTTCGTATAGTTTCGGTAATTTGTTAAAGTAATTTCTTTAATATACAAACGTTTCACCAACTTTAAGTAATAACAAATGATCCTGCAGCCGGTATATCCACTTCGTCATTTGCATATAATTTACGTCCGCGGCGCTCTTCTAGCTCCCCGTTTACATATACTTCGTGCTCACTTAAAAACCATTTTACCATTCCACCTGTTTGAATGACGTCTGCTAATTTTAAAAACTGGCCAAGCGTAATGTATTCAGTTGAAATTTTAACCTCTGTTTTCATGCGACTCTCTCACTTTCTAATGATGTATCTCTATTTTACTAAATAATTCTCCTTGAGAAAAGAAAGCTACTAGTACGGCATGCTAGTAGCTTTCTGAGATTTAATATGTTCGCACTGGTAAAATCAGCTGCAGCATTGAATCATCCTCTAATGTTCGAATGACAAATGGACGCATCGCACCAGTGAAGTTGATTTTGATATCTGTTCCTTCGAGCGCTTTTAATGCATCTAACATATATTTTGCGCTAAAAGAAATTTTTAATTCTTCTCCTGAGATAGACTGACTTTGTACCTCTTCAATTACTTTTCCGATTTCAGGAGAGTTAGAAGAGATTTCAACAATTCCTTCATCCAGCGTAGATAGTTTTACTACGTTGTTTCTTCCTTCACGAGCTAATAAAGAAGCGCGGTCAATCGATTGCAAGAATTCTTTTACGTTCAATATAACATCCGTTTTACTATCAGCTGGGATCAATCTTGAAGTATCAGGATAATTTCCGTCCAATAATCTTGAGAAAAATAGTAAATGTTTTGTTTTGAATAATACTTGATTTTCCGTGATAACAATGTCTACTAATTCATGAGAATCATCAAGGATCTTACTGAATTCACTTAAACTTTTACCTGGAATAACCACATTATACGTTGCTTCATTTCCAGTTTCAATGGTCGCTTTTCGCAAAGCTAGACGGTGACTGTCAGTGGCAATGCACGTTAATTCTTTGCCATCGACCTTCCAGTTTACACCTGTCAAGATAGGTCGTGTTTCTGAGGTGGACACCGCAAAGACAGTTTGTCGAATCATGTTTTTTAATAAGTCTGTCGGTAATCTAAACATGTTGTTTTCTTCGATCTGTGGTAAATGAGGATACTCTTCTGCATCTAAACCATTTAAGTTAAATTCAGCTTTTCCTGAACGAATGATTGTTAAAAAATGACTTTGGACGTCTAATTCTACAATGTCTTTAGGAAGCTTTTTTACGATTTCACTAAAGAAACGAGCTGGGAGAACAACGCTTCCTGGTTTTTGGATATCAACAATCTCTTTTCCTTCTTCTTCGTTTGGAATAAACGATTCAATCGAGATATCGGAATCACTTCCTGTTAAGGTAACACCTTCTTCAGTCGCTACAATTTTAATCCCCGTTAAAATTGGAATTGTTGTTCTAGAAGATACAGCTTTCATAACGTCTTGAACGCTTTGAACTAGATAGTCTTTCTGTATGATAAATTTCATAATAATTAATCCTCCTTAAAAGTAGGTTTAAAAGCTTATTATTTATTATATTTTAAGATAGTAGTAGTAATAGGGGCTGTGGAAATGTGGATAACCCCTAAAAACGTGAGAACACAGCCTATCCACATGTGGACAGACTGTGTACAATCCTAACTCACTTATACACAAAATACAAGTAAAAAAAGCCTATATTTTTAGTGATTCACTTATTTCTTTAATTTGTTTTTGTAGGTCAGTATCTGTTTGAACAAGTTTTGAGATTTTTTCATGAGCATGGATGACAGTAGTATGGTCTCGCCCGCCAAACTCTTCTCCAATTTTAGGCAGCGAAAAATCCGTTAGTTCGCGAGAAAGGTACATGGCAATTTGTCTAGGAAACGCAACTGACTTTGTACGTTTCTTTGCTTTGAAATCATCTAATTTTATATTAAATTCTTGTCCAACAATCTGTTGGATGTCTTGAATCGTAATAACCCTAGGTTTTGAACTAGGAATGATATCTTTTAATGCTTCTGCTGCTAAATCAGCGTTTATATCTTTATTAATTAGTGAAGAATAAGCTACTACACGAATAAGTGCGCCTTCTAATTCTCTAATATTTGAATCAATCTGATTGGCGATATAAAGCATAACTTCATTTGGAATAACTAAGCCGTCCGCTTTGGCTTTTTTACGCAAAATAGCAATTCGTGTTTCCAAATCTGGTGGTGTGATGTCTGTAATAAGGCCCCATTCAAAGCGAGAGCGAAGTCGATCTTCAAGTGTAGGAATTTCTTTCGGCGGTCGATCACTTGAGATGACAATCTGCTTGCTTTCTTCGTGAAGCGTATTAAACGTATGGAAAAATTCTTCTTGTGTCTGCTCTTTACCTGCTAAGAATTGAATATCATCAATCAGTAAAACATCTACATTACGGTATTTGTTGCGGAATTCTACTGCTTTATTGTCACGAATAGAGTTAATAAACTCGTTTGTGAATTTTTCAGATGATAAGTACACGACTTTCGCGGCAGGATTATGATCTAACACATAGTGGCCTATGGCGTGCATTAAGTGTGTTTTGCCTAATCCTACTCCCCCGTAAATAAAAAGCGGATTATACGCTTTAGCCGGCGCTTCTGCTACTGCTAAAGAAGCTGCATGCGCAAACCGATTTCCAGATCCGATAACAAATGTATCAAAGGTATACTTCGAATTTAGCATGCTTTGAGGAAATTCTGCTCCTTCGTCTTTATTGACTTTCTTTTTAGGAGTTTGAATATCGAATTCTTCCTCGGCCTGGTTAGGAGGAATAATAAATTTTACATCTAACTCTTCCCCCGTAAGATCATAAAGTGTTTCAGCAATTAAATTAGAATACCTAGATTCTAACCAGTCCCGTGCAAAATCATTAGGTGCAGTAATAATGAGCGTGTCTCCTTGTAAAGCATGAGCTTTTGTCGATTTGAGCCAGGTTTCAAAACTAGGTTTGCTTAATTTTTTTTCAATTTGATCTAAAGCTCTATCCCATAAATCATGAATGTTTTCCAA